>NZ_BMQB01000042.1 GCF_014647895.1 Pilimelia anulata | reverse complement strand
CTCGTTGCCCGGCGGTTCCGGTGAAGGTCCATTCGCCGTTCTGACCGGGTGCAGTGGTGGTCAGTGTCGACGCCGGCCCGCCAGCGGTGAGAGTGCCGGCGACCGGGTCGGGCACGTTGGACAGTTTGGCGGTGAGGCCGCCGGTGGTGAGGCCTGGTGGGTTGAGGTTGATTTTGTAGGTGCCGCTGGCGGGGAGGGTCGTGGCGTCGATTCGGCAGGTCGTGCTGCAGCCGACTCCGGTGAGGTGGCTACCGTCGGGCTTGTAAATGTGCGCGTTTGCCGCTTCGGCAAAGGTGCCGTCAGTGAAGTCGACGAACACTTTCTGCCCGGCGGTTCCGGTGAAGGTCCACGTCCCGTCTTGGCCGGGCTCGGCGATGGTCAGTCTCGATGGGGAGCCGCCGGCTGTGAGTGTTCCGGTGACCGCGGCCGGGGCGTGGAGTCGAGCGGTGAGGCTAGCGGTGGCTGCGGCTTGTGGGTCGAGGGTGATCTTGTAGGTGCCGGTGTCGGGCAGCGTGACGTCGTCCAGCATGCA
>NZ_BMQB01000041.1 GCF_014647895.1 Pilimelia anulata | reverse complement strand
TGTCATGGAGGTGCCGTCGCCGGCGATGTGGTGCAGGCAGATGGCGAGCAGGTGCTCGTCGTCGGCGATCGAGTAGAGGCGCACGCGTAGCGGGGGTTCGGAGCCCAGGTCGAACGGCTCCGCCGCGGCGGCGGCCAGCGCCCCGTCGAGTTCCCCCTCGGTCAGCCGGTGCTCGGTGAACGGCACCCCGGCCGCGTCCGCCGGCAGGATCCGCTGGGTCGGCTCGCCCTCCACCTCGACGTAGATCGTCCGCAGGATCTCGTGCCGCTCCACCACGTCGCCGACGGCGGCGCGCAGCGCCGGCACGTCCAGCTCGCCGCGCAGCCGGGTCACCACCGGGATGTTGTACGTCGCCGACGGCCCCTCCAACCGGTGCATGAACCACAGCCGGCGCTGCGCGTACGACAGCGGCAGCGGGTCCGGGCGCGGCCCGGCGACCAGCGGCGGGCGGGCGGTGCCGGCGCGCAGCAGCGGTTCGAGGGTGGTGACGGTGGGGTTTTCGAAGAGGTGGCGGACGGTGATTTCGGCGTTGAG
>NZ_BMQB01000040.1 GCF_014647895.1 Pilimelia anulata | reverse complement strand
TTAATAGACTTAGATTGTAAAAGAAGTATTAAACATATCAAAACACAATTTTAACACATGAAATTGTTTTTCAAAGATATCATAAGTGTTTTCAATCAATTAATAGCGAAAAGAACAAGTTGCAAACATTTAGTTAAGTAATACGCTTGTTTTCAATAGTTAAGATACTTTTAAACTATTATTATACAGAACATTCACTTTCTTATAGTTTCCTAGGTTATAAAACCTTAGATTGTAAATGAAAGAAGTATTAAACATATCAAAACACAATTTTAACACATGAAATTGTTTTTCAAAGATATCATAAGTGTTTCAATCAATTAATAGACCTTAGATTGTAAAAGAAGTATTAAACATATCAAAACACAATTTTAACACATGAAATTGTTTTTCAAAGATATTCATAAGTGTTTCAATCAATTAATAGACCTAGATTGTAAAAGAAGTATTAAACATATCAAAACACAATTTTAACACATGAAATTGTTTTTCAAAGATATCATAAGTGTTTTCAATCAATTAATAGCGAAAAGAACAAGTTGCAAACATTT
>NZ_BMQB01000039.1 GCF_014647895.1 Pilimelia anulata | reverse complement strand
GGAGGTCTTGGTGGTCGTAGGCGGTGAGGTCGGTGTCGCGGGTGTGGTGGAGGTGTTGGGTGAAGGTGGTGGTGGGTGTGGTGGTGGTGCGTAGGACGAGGGTGTTGACGAAGAAGCCGATGAGGGGGTCGAGGGCTTCGTCGGTGCGGCCGGCGGTGACGGTGCCGAGGGGGATGTCGGTGCCGGCGCCGAGGCGGGTGAGGAGGGTGGTGATGGCGGCGTGGATGGTGATGAAGAGGGTGGCGTCGTGGTGGCGGGCGAGGGTTTGGAGTTGGTGGTGGGTGGTGGGGTTGATGGTGAGGGTGGTGCGGTTTCCGTGGTGGGTGGGGGTGGGGGGTCGTGGGTGGTCGGTGGGGAGGGGTAGTTCGGTGGGGAGGTTGGTGAGGGTGTTGGTCCAGTGGGTGAGTTGGTGGTGGAGGTGGCTGTGGGGGTTGGTGGGGTTGCCGAGGTGTTGGTGTTGCCATTGGGTGTAGTCGGTGTATTGGAGGGGGAGGGGGGTCCAGGTGGGTGGTTGTTGGTGGGTGTGGCGGTGGGTGTAGGCGGTGGAGAGGTCGTTGGCGAGGGG
>NZ_BMQB01000038.1 GCF_014647895.1 Pilimelia anulata | reverse complement strand
TTTTCCCGGTGGACAGGTCCAAGGCGGCGATCATGTGCCGCACGCCGTGGTCGCGGGTGTAGGTGCGCGTAGCCGGGCCGGCTGGCCGATCCTGCGCCAGCCACGGCCGGGGCGTGGTTGCAGGTTCAGCGGCCCGAACTCATCCACGCAGATCACTCGGCCGCCAGCGGGCGGGTGGTCGTAGAGGTCCAGCACGCGGCGCATCTTGGCGGTGAAGTCGGGGTCGTTGCTGGCCTTCCACGTCTTGGTGGCCTGCCAGGAGATCCCGCCGGCGTGCAGGATCCGCCGCAGCGCCTCCACGCTGACCGCCTCGACCCGGCGTGAGGTGATCAGATACTCGCGGAGTTTGGACAGCGACCAGCCGGCAAAAGGCTGGCCCAGGAAACGGGGGTCGCACCCGGCGATAGCGCAGATCCATGCTCGGGTCTGCTCATCGATCCGCCTCGGTGCGCCCCCGCTCCATTTTGGGTCCAACGCGTCGAACCCCCGCTCGTTGAACGCATGGATCACGTCCCGCACATAGTCCCCGGTCACCCGCATCAGATGGGCGATGTCCTGCGCCGGTTGGCCCTGCGCGGACATCAACACCACGAT
>NZ_BMQB01000037.1 GCF_014647895.1 Pilimelia anulata | reverse complement strand
TTTCTGATGTTGAGTGGGAGATGCTGTCGAGGTGGCTACCGGCGGCGGTGACCGGTGGCCGGCCGCGGGTTGATGATCGGCGGGTCCTCAACGGGATCGTGTGGAAGGTCCGCTCGGGTGCGCCGTGGCGGGATGTGCCCGGCCGGTACGGGTCGTGGCAGTCGGTCTATACCCGGTTCCGCCGGTGGGCGTTGGACGGAACGTTCGGGCGGATGTTGGCCGGGGTGCAGACCGACGCTGACGCCGCCGGGGATATCGAGTGGCTGGTGTCGGTGGACTCCACGATCGTGCGGGCTCATCAACACGCCGCCGGCCCCAAAAGGGGTGGCGGGGAACGGACGAACCGTCAGATCACGCCGTCGGACGATCCCGTGGTGGACTGACCACCAAGATTCACCTCGCCGCTGACGGCGACGGCCGGCCACTGGCGTTCGTGCTCTCCGGTGGCAACGTCAACGACTGCAGCCGCTTCACCGAGGTCATGGCCGCGATCAAAGTGACCCGACCCGGCCCGGGTCGACCCCGGGTGCGTCCCGACCACGTCGTGGCGGACAAGGGCTACAGCTCCAAGGCCATCCGCACCCACCTGCGCCGC
>NZ_BMQB01000036.1 GCF_014647895.1 Pilimelia anulata | reverse complement strand
GGTGGTGCGGATGCGGTTGATGAGGCGGGTGGCGAGGAGGGAGTGTCCGCCGTGGTCGAAGAAGTTGTCGTTGGTGCCGATGTGGGGGAGTCCGAGGACGGCGGCGAAGAGTTGGCAGAGGACGTGTTGGCGTGGGGTGCGGGGTTGGGTGGGTTGGTGGTTGGTGTGGTCGGGTTTGGGGAGGGCGTGGTGGTCGAGTTTGCCGTTGGGGGTGAGGGGGAGTTGGTCGAGGGTGATGAGGGTGGTGGGGATCATGTAGTCGGGTAGGTGGGTGGTGAGGTGGTGGCGGAGGTCGGTGGTGTTGATGGTGGTGTGGGGTTGGGGGATGAGGTAGGCGACGAGTTGTTTGTTGTCGGGTTGGTCTTCGCGGACGATGGCGGCGGCTTGGCGGATGTGGGGGTGGTTGGTGAGGGTGGTTTCGATTTCGGGGAGTTCGATGCGGTAGCCGCGGATTTTGACTTGGTGGTCGGTGCGGCCGTGGAAGGTGAGGTTGCCGTTGGTGTCCCAGCGGGCGAGGTCGCCGGTGCGGTACATGCGGGTGCCGGGGGTGTGGGGGTTGGCGGTGAAGCGGGTGGCGGTGAGTGTGGGTTGGTGGAGG
>NZ_BMQB01000035.1 GCF_014647895.1 Pilimelia anulata | reverse complement strand
TTGGTAGTGGACGGCGAGTTTGTCGGTGCGCATGGCCAAGCCGCGCCATTGCTTGAGGCGGTTGATGCAGCGTTCGGCGACGTTGCGTTGCCGGTAGGCGATCTTGTCGAAGGCTGGCGGTCGGCCACCGGCGCTGCCGCGTCGTAGCCGATTCGCTTGCTGATCGGCGGGAACAGGGATCGTGGCGGTGATACCGCGGCGGCTCAGCCAGCCGCGGATCGCTTTCGAGGAGTAGGCCTTGTCGGCCAGCACCCGGGCCGGTCGTTGCCGCGGCCGGCCCGGACCCGGGCGGGGTACCCGAATGGCGTTCATGACCGCCTCAAACTGCGGCGCGTCACCGGCCTGCCCGGCGGTGACCAGCAGACTCAACGGCCGACACCGGGCGTCGGCCGCCAGATGAATCTTGGTGCTCAGCCCGCCGCGGGAGCGACCGAGTGCATGGTCAGCGGGCTCGTGACGCCGGTGCCCCCCTTTGCCGGACGCAGCCCCGCAGCATGCTGATGAGCACGAACCACGGTCGAGTCCACGGCAGCGACCAACCAGTCCAACTCTCCGCCGGTGTCGGCGTCGGCCTGGACCGCGGTGAACAGCCGTTGCCAGGTGCCGTCCAGGGTCCACCTGCGGAAACGCGAGTAGGCGCCCTTCCACGACCCGAACTCCTCCGGCACGTCCCGCCACGGCGAACCAGTCCGGTACTTCCACGCGATCGCCTCGATCACCAGCCGGTGATCAGACCACCGGCCGCCGCGCTGCGGCGACCGGTCCGGCAGCAACGGCTCCAACCGCACCCACATTCGATC
>NZ_BMQB01000034.1 GCF_014647895.1 Pilimelia anulata | reverse complement strand
TTGATATATTTCATAGATGACTCTCTACAGTAGTGATAGACATTGGTTTTCAAGAAATTAGCATGAAAAGACTTGAAACTAGTTTTTTTGTGGTAGTTGCATGCATTTATTGTATATATTTGATAGACGAGTCTCTACAGTGGTGATAGATATTGGTTTTCAAGAAATTAGCATGAAGAAAAGACTTGAAACTAGTTTTTTTGTGGTAGTTGCATGAATTTATTGTATGAGTCTCTATGGTAGTGATAGACATTGGTTTTCAAGAAATTAGCATGAAAAGACTTGAAACTAGTTTTTTTTTGTGGTAGTTGCATGCATTTATTGTATATATTTGATAGACGAGTCTCTACAGTGGTGATAGATATTGGTTTTCAAGAAATTAGCATGAAATGAGATGAAACTAGTTTTTTTGCGGTAGTTGCATGAATTTACAGTGTATATTCGATAGATGAGTCTCTATAGTAGTGATAGATATTGGTTTTCAAGAAATTAGCATGAAAATACTTGAAACTAGGTTTTTTGTGGTAGTTGCATGAATATATTGTATATATTTGACACATGTGTCTTTAGATAGTTTATAATAGTGATAGACATTGATTTACAAGAAATTACCATGAAAAGACTCGAAACTAGTTTTTTTTATGTAGCTGCATGAATTTATTTGATAGATGAGTCTCACTAGTAGTGATAAACATTGGTTTTCAAGTAATTAGGAAGAAAAGAGTTGAAACTAGTTTTTTATTGGTAGTTGCATGAATTTATTGATATATTTCATAGATGACTCTCTACAGTAGTGATAGACATTGGTTTTCAAGAAATTAGCA
>NZ_BMQB01000033.1 GCF_014647895.1 Pilimelia anulata | reverse complement strand
GTGATCCTGGCTGGCCGATGTTGGTCTGGTGCCAGGTGGTCTCGTATTCGTCGGGGCTGAGGTAGCCGAGTTCGTGTTGGATGCGTCGGGTGTTGTACCAGGTGTCGATGTAGGCGAACAGTGCGTTCTCGGCTTCCTCGCGGGTGCGCCAGGTGGTGCGGTAGACGAGTTCGATCTTCAGGGTGGAGAAGAAGTTTTCCATCAGGGCGTTGTCGTAGCTGTCGCCGACGGAGCCCATCGAGGCAGCGATGCCGTGGTCGGCAAGTCGGGCGCCGAACCGGAACGCGGTGTAGGTCGATCCGCGGTCGCTGTGGTGGATTAACTCGCCGGCGCGGATGTCGCGGGACCAGATTCCGTACTCCAGGGCGCCGAGGACGAGGTTGGTGTCGCAGCGGTCGGAGGTCTTCCAGCCGACGATGCGTCGGGAGAACACATCGCGGACCGCGGCCAGCCAGAACACACCCTCGCCGCAGGGGATGCGGGTGGCGTCAGCGACCCACAACCGGTTCGGCGCCGCAGCGGTGAACTGCCGGTTGACCAGATCCGGTGCCGGCACCGCGCGCGGGTCGCGGCGGGTGGATCCACTACGCCAGCCGCGGCGCAGGACGCGCCCTGCCAGCCCCGGGCGGCCATCAGCCGTTCGACGCGCTTACGTGCAACACCAATGCCGTCGCGGCGCAGCTGCTGGTGCACCCGGTCGGCGCCGTAGGTGCCGCCCGGGGCTTGCCAGATGTCGTAGATGTTGCTCAACAGGCCGCGGTCGACCTCGTCTCGGTCGCACGGCTGCTCGACCTGGCGGACCCAGTCGTAGTAGGTCGACTCGCTGATACCCAGGACCCGAAGCAGGAGCGCGACCGCGTAGCGGCCACGGTGTTCGTCGACGAACCTCATGACCGACGCCGGGTCGGGTCGCACTCCGAGGCGAAAAACGCCGACGCGGCCTTGAGGACCTCGTTGACCCGGCGCAGCTCAGCGTTCTCCCGCCGCAACTGGCGGTTCTCCTGCGCCATGTCCGTCGTCGGCC
>NZ_BMQB01000032.1 GCF_014647895.1 Pilimelia anulata | reverse complement strand
CGCAGCGGAATCGGTTCGGGAGTTTAAGAAGCAGATACTATAAAAGAGCTATGTTCTTGCGGAAAAACAAATTGAGAGAAAAGAAGTAAGAACTGTTGTTGTTTTTCACAAATGGGCGCTCTCTCAATGTTTAAATAGACAAGCTTATTTGCGTACAACTTGTGAAAGTAATGGGAGATTATTTAAGTGGAAATCATAAAAGTAATCATTGCTTTAAAGTTGTTCAATTGCACTCTATATTCAATTGAACAATGCGTTATGTGAGTAAATAATTCTTTGCGTTTATTATAAAACGCTTTGGTGGTGGCATAGTCGTAAATAAGAGGGTGTACCCCGATTGAGCTCTCGTCCAAAAGTCTCTATGAATCGGTGTAATGGTGCCAATATATAGTAAGAAGTTCTTTAAGGATCTGGAGACACGTGGCGGCCATCCGCTATAATATTACCGGATGGCCGCGCGATTTTTTTCCCCTTGAAATCCTGGCCGTGTATTTCAGTTCCGCAAAACTAGTTGAGCGTGTTTTTGAAATCCGTTGTTGTTGTGACGACACGTGTTCCATATAGGGCCTCTTTGTCATTTGAGGCAATAACCAACTTTAGTTTTGCACGTGGCGCGTTTTACAATGTTGCATTTAATTGGTAATGTTTATCTAACGGCTATTTTTTGATTCAAATTTTGAATCATGTGAGGAGTTGTCAGAAATTGGTGCTTTATATTTCTGACATTGTACTACATATTTGAGATGGACCAATTAAATGCTTTGTTTTGTGCCTATTTAATTAATTTCGAAGATATATTGTGTATATATTGTGTTCATATTTATTAATGGAACCTGTGTATTTGAAAATGTATTTTTCGCGAAACAAACGTGGTGCTACTACTACTTCGAGACGAAGCTATTCAAGGTATCCCTTGTCTAGGCGTGCGTATAGTGTGAATAGAATCAATGGCAAACGTGGATCGAATATTCATAGAAAGGCCCATGATGATGTTAGAATGTCAGCCCAACGTTTACATGAGAATCAGTTTGGGCCTGAATTTGTCATGGCCCATAATTCAGCGATCTCAACGTTTATTAATTTCCCTAATCTTGGTAAGAGTGAACCGAATCGATCAAAGAGTTTTATTAAATTAAAACGTTTACGTTTTAAGGGTACTGTTAAAATTGAACGTGTTTTGAATATGGATGGTTCAACTCCTAAGATTGAAGGCGTATTTTCTATGGTCGTTGTTGTCGACCGAAAACCTCACTTGGGATCTTCTGGATGTCTACATACATTTGATGAGTTGTTTGGTGCAAGGATTCATAGTCACGGTAATTTATCCATTACTGCCACATTGAAAGACCGTTTCTATATTCGTCATGTTTATAAGCGTGTGCTTTCAGTGG
>NZ_BMQB01000031.1 GCF_014647895.1 Pilimelia anulata | reverse complement strand
TAGCCGCGGGCGAGTCCGGCGCCGGTGAGGTATAGCTCTCCGATGACACCGGGCGGCACGGGCTCCAGCCGCTCGTCCAGCACGAGCACGCCGGTGCCGGCGACCGGCCGGCCGATCGTCACCGGCTCCCCGGCGGGCAGCGGGCCGCCGGTCGCGCACACGGTCGTCTCGGTGGGCCCGTACGAGTTGACCAGCTCGTGCCGGGCGCCCCGCTCGTCGACCAGCCACTGTGGGCACGCCTCGCTGGCCGTGATGATCATCGCGGTGGCGGGCAGCCGGTCGATCGGCAGCGCCGCGAGCAGCGACGGGGTGACCGTGGCGTGCGTCGTACCGGCGATCAGCTCCGGGTCGGCGCCGACCAACAGCAGCTCCGGGTCGTACGGCACCACCGCGCCGCCGGCGAGCAGCGCCATGAGCATCTCCCACACCGACCCGTCGAAGCCGATCGACGCGAGCTGGAGCACCCGGCTGCCGGGCGCGACCCGGAAGTCCTGCCGGTACCGGTGGGCCAGCCGGCTGATCCCGCGGTGCGGCACGAGCACCCCCTTGGGCGCGCCGGTCGAGCCGGAGGTGTGGATCACGTATGCGCCGTGGTCGAGCGCCAGCGCCGGGCGGGGCGCGGTGTCCGGCAGGTCGGCGGCCGCCCGCCACAGCGCGTCGTCGACGGCGAGCCGCGGCGCCGGGTGCGCCGGCAGGGTCGCGCTGCCGTCGGCGAGGACCACCGCGGGCGCGACCCCGTCGAGGATGAGCGCCTGCCGTGCCGCCGGGTACGCCGGGTCGATCGGCACGTAGCAGCCGCCGGCCTTGGCGACGGCGAGCAGCACGGCGACGAGGTCCCGGCCGCGGCGCATCGACACGGCCACCGGCACGTCCGGGCCGACGCCGCGGCCGGCCAGGTGGTGCGCGAGGCGGTTGGCCCGGGCGTCCAGCTCCCGGTAGCTGACCGTACCGGCGGCGTCGGCGATCGCGGCGGCCTCCGGGTGCTCCCGCACCCGCTCGGCGAACAGCTCGGGCAGCGTCGCCGGCGGCACGTCCGGGCCGCGGGCGGCCACGAGCCGCTCCCGCTCCCCGTCCAGCAGGACGTCGATCTCGTCGAGCCGCAGCTCCGGGTCGGCGGCGACCTGCTCCAGCACGGCGGCCAGCCGGCGGGCGAGCCCCTCGGCGGTGGCCCGGGTGAACAGGTCGGTCGCGTACGTGAGGGTCAGCTCCAGCTCGGCGTCCGGGCGGGAGACGAAGCCGAAGAACAGGTCGAACTTCGCGGTCTCGAACGGCGGCCGGACCGGCGTCACCGACCACGGCGTCAGGTCCAGGGCGAGGCCCCGGTCGACGGCGAACGCTATCTGGAAGAGGGGGTGGCGGTTGGTGGTGCGGGTGGGTTGGAGGTGTTGGACGAGTTGTTCGAAGG
>NZ_BMQB01000030.1 GCF_014647895.1 Pilimelia anulata | reverse complement strand
TAGCCGCGGGCGAGTCCGGCGCCGGTGAGGTATAGCTCTCCGATGACACCGGGCGGCACGGGCTGCAGGTGGTCGTCCAGGACGTACAGCCGGGTGTCCTCCAGCGGCCGGCCCAGCGGCACCGTCGCGCCGACCTTCTCCCCGGACCGCCACGGGTACTGCGTCACGCACAGCGTCATCTCGGTCGGCCCGTACGTCGTGCGCACGGTGATGTCGGGGCAGTGCCGCAGCGTGTGCTCGACCGCCGCGGCGGCGATCACGTCCCCGCCGGTGGTGACCTCGGCCAGCTCCCCGAACGCCTCCACCAGCTCGTCGGCGACGACCCGGAACAGCCCGGCGGTGAGGCTCAGCCGGGTGACCCCGTGGGTGCGGATGAGCCGGTGCAGCGCGGCGGCGTCCAGTTCGTCCGGCGGGGCGACGACGACCCGGCCGCCGGCCAGCAGCGGCCCCCAGATCTCCCAGGTGGACGCGTCGAACGCGTGCGGGGAGTGCAGCAGCACCCGGTCGTCGGCGTGCATCGCCCAGGACGGGTCGCGGACCAGGTCGACGACGCCCTGGTGGGTGATCTGGATGCCCTTGGGCTCGCCGGTCGAGCCCGACGTGTACATGATGTAGCAGAGCTGGTCCGGGTGGATCGCCGGCGCGGGCGGCGGCGGGGCCGCGGGGTCGGGCGCGCAGTCCAGGACGAGCGTGCCGGCGGCGGCCCGCTCGGCGACCACCTCGTGCCCCCGGTACGCGTCGTCGACCAGCAGCACCGGCGCGTCGGCCGCGGCGAGCACGGCGCGCATCCGGTTCGCCGGGTACGCGGCGTGGATCGGCAGGTACGCCCCGCCCGCCCGCAGCACGGCGACGATCGCGACGACCAGGTCGACCGAGCGGCGCAGCAGCATCGGCACCGGCGTCTCGGTGCGCACCCCGGCCGCGCGCAGCGTCCCGGCCAGCGCCTCGGCCCGCTCCCGCAGCTCCCGGTACGTCAGCTCGGTCGTGCCGTCGGTGACCGCGATCCGGTCGGGGTGGCGGGCGACCTGCTCGTCCAGCGCGCCGACGACGGTGGCGGGGGCGCCCGGCCCGGCGGGCGCGGCGGCGCCGAGCAGCCGGCGCCGCTCGTCGGCGGTCATGATGTCGATCCGCCCGATCGGGGTGTCCGGCCGGACCGCGACCTGTTCGAGTACGGCGGCCAGGCGCTGCCCGAGCAGCTCGACGGTGGCGTGCTCGAACAGGTCGGTGGCGTAGCCGATGTCGATGATCAGCGGGCCGTCGGTGTCCTCGTCGGACACCGTGAACTCCAGGTCGAACTTCGCCACCTGCAGCGGCGTCGGCACCGGCGTGCAGTCCAGCCCGGGCAGCGGCGTCATCGCGGGCGCCCGGTCGGCGTGCGCGATGGCGATGTGGAAGAGGGGGTGGCGGTTGGTGGTGCGGGTGGGTTGGAGGTGTTGGACGAGTTGTTCGAAGG
>NZ_BMQB01000029.1 GCF_014647895.1 Pilimelia anulata | reverse complement strand
AAGGACATCAATTCAAATCCTGGATTTTCGAATTGAGAGAGATATTGAAAGAAATCAAGAATTCTCGCTATTTCTTAGATTCATGGACCCAATTCAATTCAGCGGGATTTCTCATTCATATTTTTTTCCATCAAGAGAGTTTTATAAAACTCTTGGACTCCCGAATTTGGAGTATCCTACTTTCACGCAATTCACAGGGTTCAACAAGCAATCGATATTTCACGATCAAGTATGTAGTACTCTTTGTAGTAGCGGTCCTTATATATCGTATTAACAATCGAAAAATGGTCGAAAGAAAAAATCCCTATTTGACAAGGCTTCTTCCTATACCTATGAATTCCATTGGACCCAAAAATGATACATTGGAAGAATCATCTGAGTCTTCCAATATCAATAGGTTGATTGTTCCGCTCCTGTATCTTCCAAAAGGAAAAAAGATCTCTGAGAGTTCTTTCCTGGATCCGAAAGAGAGTACTCGGGTTCTCCCAATAACTAAAAAGTATATCATGCCTGAATTTAACTGGGGTTCGCGGTGGTGGAGGAACTGGATAGGAAAAAAGAGCTATTCTAGTTGTAAGATATCTAATGAAACCATCGCTGGAATTGAGATCTCATTCAAAGAGAAAGATATCAAATATCTGGAGTTCCTTTTTGTATATTATATGGATGATCCGATCCGTAAGGACCATGATTGGGAATTTTTTGATCGTCTTTCCCCGAGAAAGAGGCGAAACATAATCAACTTGAATTCGGGACAGCTATTCGAAATCTTAGTGAAAGACTGGATTTATTATCTCATGTTTGCTTTTCGTGAAAAAATACCAAAGGAAGTGGAGGGTTTCTTCAAACAACAAGGGACTGGGTCAATTATTCAATCAAATGATATTGAGCATGTTTCGCATCTCTTCTTGAGAAACAAGCGGGCTATTTCTTTGCAAAATTGTGCTCAATTTCATATGTGGCAATTCCGTCAAGATCTCTTCGTTAGTTGGGGGAAGAGTCCGCACGAATCGGATTTTTTGAGGAACATGTCACAAGAGAATTGGATTTGGTTAGACAATGTGTGGTTGGGAAACAAGGATCGGTTTTTTAGCAAGGTACGGAATGTATCATCAAATCTTCAATATGATTCCACGAGATCTAGTTTCATTCAAGTAACGGATTCTAGCCAATTGAAAGGATCTTCTGATCAATCCAAGGATTCTTTCGATTCCATTAGGAATGAGGATTCGAAATATCACACATTGATCAATCAAAGAGAGATTCAACAACTAAAAGAAAGATCGATTCTTTGTTGGGATCCTTCCTTTCTTCAAACGGAACGAACAGAGATAGAATCAGAGCGATTCCTTAAAAACCTTTCTGGATATTCCTCAATGTGCCGACTATTCATGGAACGTGAGAAGCAGATGAATAATCATCTGCTTCCGGAAGAAATCGAAGAATTTCTTGGGAATCCTGCAAGAGCCACTCGTTCTTTTTTCTCTGACAGATGGTCAGAACTTCATCTGGGTTCGAATCCTACTGATAGGTCTACTAGAGATCAGAAATTGTTGAAAAAAGAACAAAAGAAACATCTTGCTCTTTCCAGGCGATCGGAAAAGAAAGAAATAGTGAATTTATTCAAGATAATTATGTACTTACAAAATACCGTCTCAATTCATCCTATTTCATCCTATCGAGGATGTGATATGGTTCCAAAGGATGAATTGGACAGTTCCAATAAGATTTCATTCTTGAACAAAAATCCGATAGACTTTTTGGAGGGAGGGTCCCATTGGCGTGCATCCAGTAGGAATTGAACCTACGAATTCGCCAATTATGAGTTGGGCGCTTTAACCATTCAGCCATGGATGCTTAGCGGGAATCCTCGTACATGGTGAATAACCAAATTCCAATTGAAGTGAAATCTTTCGGATAAATCAATGCAATTAGGAGGATTCGATGAAAGGACATCAATTCAAATCCTGGATTTTCGAATTGAGAGAGATATTGAAAGAAATCAAGAATTCTCGCTATTTCTTAGATTCATGGACCCAATTCAATTCAGCGGGATTTCTCATTCATATTTTTTT
>NZ_BMQB01000028.1 GCF_014647895.1 Pilimelia anulata | reverse complement strand
ACGCGGTCAAGTCCAAGATCCGCCACCCGGATTACTCGTTAAAGGTTGCATGACGAGGCACTAGCTCGTCGAGGCTGCACCAGGCGGGTGCGGCGGAACTCCGCAGGGTCACCGGTAGGCGCCGCCGCGACGACGAACCACAACGTCACATCGGTGTGGGTGCCCTCGCCGCGGGTATGCGTCTGGGAGACGAACAGCGCGTCCCCGCCACCTACACGTGGGTGGAAGGTGACTTCGACGCCGAGCATAACCGCGGTGCTGCGGCCGATGCGCCGCCAGCCGGCTTTGCTGAATCGGTAGATGCTGGCCACTTTCGGAGATCCGGCCGTCGACGACGCGCCGTCGGCCTAGCGTTCTCAATGACCGCATGATGTGAAGCCGCCAGTCGAAGGATGATGCAAAATGCGTGACGTTTCACCAGCGAAAACGCCGGCCGGACCGCTCGGTTTGATGCGGCGAGGCGCGTTCTCCGACGAAATGCGGGAACAGTCGACGGCCCTGGTCAAGCAAGCGATCGAACGGTTCATCGAGGACCAACTGGCGGCCGACATCGAGTTGGGTCGCCTGCGGTCGCGGGTGGCCGGTCTGCACGAGCGGCCGGCCGCTGTGGACGAGGAAGCCTCGGCGGCGATCGAAGCCCTCCGCGCGCACCAGCACGCCCGGGTGAAGGAGCGCATCGCTGAGTTTCGCCACAGTCCTATCTGGCCGGAAACGATGCAGCTCGCCATCCCGGCGGCGGGCGGCTTGCAGGTAGTCGCGCCGCCGTACGACGTGGCGTGGAGTACCGGCCGCGCCGGCGCGAATATCAACGGCACCATGAACGTGGCCGCCGGGGGCGTGTCCACCGACCTGTCCGAATACTCCGCGGCTGCGGTCGGCTTCTTCGTTACCGCCGACGTGCCGGTGACCTCGATCGTCGACGTGAAACCACAGGCGCCGTTCGCCTACCAGTGGTGGAACACGCTGTACAGCGGCAACGGTTCGTCCAGTTCGCTGAGCTCTGGCGGGGTCGGGATCATGGCGTACGTCGCCAACCAGGCGTCGCCGTATCGGGTCGACCGCGCGACCGTGTGGCTGAGCAGCCGCGCTGATCCCCACGTCACGGTCTGGAACCCGCACGTTACCTACAAGTCCGAGGTATCCACGCTCGGCTATCCGGTCATCCAGTGGGAGGACGCATACCACGAGGGTCAGGGGCTCATCACCCCGACCGTGTTGTTGGCTAGCCGACGCGACTTCAGCGTGACCGCCTGGCCCGGCTGCACCATCCTGGTCTGGATCTTCTGTTGGACGCACGACTGGATCCACACGTCGGGTGGCCTGCTCACAACGGCGCAGAGCGCGATCAACGCCTCGGTGCCGTTCGTCGTGGTCGACTCCAGGCCCGCCCCGATCGTGAAATAGCACTCACCCTGCGTCGTTGTATCGGCCGCAGAGCGTCGCCCCCGTTGAGCGCCGCCGCTGGGTCGTCGAACGCACCCTGACCTGGCTCACCGCCCACCGCCGCCTGGCCCGCGACTACGAACGCACCACCAACATCGCCGAAGCCATGATCCGCTGGGCGGCCATCAACCAGATGCTGCGCCGCCTCACCCGCGGCCACCCCACCCGACGCCAACAACAACGCACCTTCGACTGGCCCGACTGACACCAATCGACAACGTCCTCTAGGCATCTCCTTGATCAGCAGTGGCGGATCGTCAGACCGGAAGTCGTGCCGGCCACCTTCGGCGTCAGCTTCAACCGGCCCACGAATTGCCTCCAGCTCGCTCGACGACGGGAAGCCAGCAGCGAGTTCGACACCCGGAGCCGGCGGCCGGGACGCTACCGGCTGCCTACGACAACACACCCATGGTGATCATCGCCGCGTTGCGACGTCACGCCTGGTGGATGATGGGACACCGAGAGTTGCGCACCTCACGTATCATCCCGAGGTGCCAGACGATGAGCAGGCGACCGCGATCAGCGCCGCTGTGCTGGTCGCATCGACTGCGCAGCCCGACGACTCGGGTGCCGATACGGCAGATCGGTACGACTGGCAGGCCGCCATGGCGGCTGCGCACGGGCTGCGCCTGCTTTATGACTCGCTCACCTTCGGAAAGCTGGCCAAAGACGCTGGAGTCAAGCTTCAGCTCCAACGGTTCGTGAACTAGTGCCTCGTCATGCAACCTTTAACGAGTAATCCGGGTGGCGGATCTTGGACTTGACCGCGT
>NZ_BMQB01000027.1 GCF_014647895.1 Pilimelia anulata | reverse complement strand
CGCAGCGGAATCGGTTCGGGAGTTTAAGAAGCAGATACTATAAAAGAGCTATGTTCTTGCGGAAGAACAAATTGAGAGAAAAGAAGTAAGAACTGTTGTTGTTTTTCACAAATGGGCGCTCTCTCAATGTTTAAATAGACAAGCTTATTTGCGTACAACTTGTGAAAGTAATGGGAGATTATTTAAGTGGAAATCATAAAAGTAATCATTGCTTTAAAGTTGTTCAATTGCACTCTATATTCAATTGAACAATGCGTTATGTGAGTAAATAATTCTTTGCATTTTATTATAAAACGCTTTGGTGGTGGCATACTCGTAAATAAGATGGTGTACCCCGATTGAGCTCTCGTCCAAAAGTCTCTATGAATCGGTGTAATGGTGCCAATATATAGTAAGAAGTTCTTTAAGGATCTGGAGACACGTGGCGGCCATCCGCTATAATATTACCGGATGGCCGCGCGATTTTTTTCCCCTTGAAATCCTGGCCGTGTATTTCAGTTCCGCAAAACTAGTTGAGCGTGTTTTTGAAATCCGTTGTTGTTGTGACGACACGTGTTCCATATAGGGTCTTTTTGTCATTTGAGGCAATAACCAACTTTAGTTTTGCACGTGGCGCGTTTTACAATGTTGCATTTAATTGGTAATGTTTATCTAACGGCTATTTTTGATTCAAATTTTGAATCACGTGAGGAGTTGTCAGAAATTGGCCCTTTATATTTCTGACATTGTACTATATATTTGAGATGGACCAATTAAATGCTTTGTTTCGTGCCTATTTAATTAATTTTGAAGATATATTGTGTATATATTGTGTTCATATTTATTAATGGAACCTGTGTATTTGAAAATGTATTTTTCGCGAAACAAACGTGGTGCTACTACTACTTCGAGACGAAGCTATTCAAGGTATCCCTTGTCTAGGCGTTCGTATAGTGTGAATAGAATCAATGGCAAACGTGGATCGAATATGCATAGAAAGGCCCATGATGATGTTAGAATGTCAGCCCAACGTTTACATGAGAATCAGTTTGGGCCTGAATTTGTCATGGCCCATAATTCAGCGATCTCAACGTTTATTAATTTCCCTAATCTTGGTAAGAGTGAACCGAATCGATCAAAGAGTTTTATTAAATTAAAACGTTTACGTTTCAAGGGTACTGTTAAAATTGAACGTGTTTTGAATATGGATGGTTCAACTCCTAAGATTGAAGGCGTATTTTCCATGGTCGTTGTTGTCGACCGAAAACCTCACTTGGGATCTTCTGGATGTCTACATACATTTGATGAGTTGTTTGGTGCAAGGATTCATAGTCACGGTAATTTATCTATTACTGCCACATTGAAAGACCGTTTCTATATTCGTCATGTTTATAAGCGTGTGCTTTCAGTGGAGAAGGATAGTATGATGGTTGACGTCGAAGGAAGCACATACTTGTCTAATAAGCGTTTTAATTGTTGGGCTACATTTAAAGATGATGAACGTGATTCTTGTAATGGCGTTTATGCTAACATAAGCAAGAATGCCCTCTTAGTCTATTATTGTTGGATGTCAGATGCTTTGTCCAAGGCATCTACGTTTGTATCATTTGATCTTGATTATGTTGGATGAATAATAATAATGTGTCGAATAAGTTCTGAATATTTCCGCATTCTTCTTGGTTAAAATATTTATAAAATATTTTTATTTCAACGACTTTGGTTGAGCAGGAGTACAATTACTGTTAATACATTCTTGGGCCGCAGTCTTAACCAATTCGTTTAATTGGGCCATTGAAAGGGTGATACTCGACTCTGTTCTCCGCGCCCCTACTATAGATGCGGATTCTCCAGGGTCTAGAATACTTGTGTCCAATCTATGAAGTTGTCTATATGGATGTATCGCGTTGTCCAATTCAGAGTCCGCATCTGATGTACCGGTGCCTATTGTACTTCTTGATGCCCACGTCTCACCGGGTTTCAATGTAATTGGGCTGTGAAGCCCATATCTTGATGTGGATGCGGACCTTATTAATTTTCTCTCCCATTTCCCGTAACCAACGTGGGAGAAATCAACATCTTTTTCAGTGAATTGTGTAGATAATATTTTCACTGTTGGGGGTTTGAAAGGAATATCCACCGAATGTTTCGCAGTGGATATCTTGAGTTTCCCCTTAAATTTTGCGAAGTGTGTTCTTTGATGAACATTTGTGTCGCTAACTCTGTAATACAATTTCCAAGGAATTGGGTCTTTAAGGGAGAAGAATGAAGATGAAAAAAAGTGGAGATCTATGTTACATCTTATGGGATATGTCCATGATGCTTGTAATGACTCGTTGTCCGTCATTCTTTTGTCGTGAATCTCCACAATTACAGTTCCTGTTGCGTTGATAG
>NZ_BMQB01000026.1 GCF_014647895.1 Pilimelia anulata | reverse complement strand
AAGGATCTGGAGACACGTGGCGGCCATCCGTTATAATATTACCGGATGGCCGCGCGATTTTTTTCCCCTTGAAATCCTGGCCGTGTATTTCAGTTCCGCAAAACTAGTTGAGCGTGTTTTTGAAATCCGTTGTTGTCGTGTCGACACGTGTTCTATATAGGGTCTCTTTTGTCATTTGATGCAAAAACCAACTTTAGTTTTGCACGTGGCGCGTTTTACAATGTTGCATTTAATTGGTAATGTTTATCCAACGGCTATATTTGATTCAAATTTTGAATCATGTGAGGAGTTGTCAGAAATTGGCCCTTTATATTTCTGACATTGTACTATATGTTTTAGATGGACCAATTAAATGCTTTGTTTCGTGCCTATTTAATTAATTGTGTAGATATATTGTGTATATATTGTGTTCATATTTATTAAGGAAACCTGTGTATTTGAAAATGTATTTTTCGCGAAACAAACGTGGTGCTACTACTACTTCGAGACGAAGCTATTCAAGGTATCCCTTGTCTAGGCGTTCGTATAGTGTGAATAGAATCAATGCCAAACGTGGATCGAATATTCATAGAAAGGCCAATGATGATGTTAGAATGTCAGCCCAACGTTTACATGAGAATCAGTTTGGGCCTGAATTTGTTATGGCCCATAATTCAGCGATCTCAACGTTTATTAATTTCCCTAATCTTGGTAAGAGTGAACCGAATCGATCAAAGAGTTTTATTAAGTTAAAACGTTTACGTTTTAAGGGTACCGTGAAAATTGAACGTGTTTTGAATATGGATGGTTCAACTCCTAAGATTGAAGGCGTATTTTCCATGGTCGTTGTTGTCGACCGAAAACCTCACTTGGGATCTTCTGGATGTCTACATACATTTGATGAATTGTTTGGTGCAAGGATACATAGTCACGGTAATTTAGCCATTATCGCCACATTGAAAGACCGTTTCTATATTCGTCATGTTTATAAGCGTGTGCTCTCAGTGGAGAAGGATAGCATGATGGTTGACGTCGAAGGAAGCACATATTTGTCTAATAAGCGTTTTAATTGTTGGGCTACATTTAAAGATGATGAACGTGACTCGTGTAATGGCGTTTATGCTAACATAAGCAAGAATGCCCTCTTAGTCTATTATTGTTGGATGTCAGATGCTATGTCCAAAGCATCTACGTTTGTATCATTTGATCTTGATTATGTTGGATGAATAATAATAATGTTTCGAATAAGTCATGATTATTTCCGCATTCTCTTTGCTTAAAATTTTTATAAAATATTTTTATTTCAACGACTTTGGTTGAGCAGGAGTACAATTACTGTTAATACATTCTTGGGTCGCAGTCTTTACCAATTCGTTTAATTGGGCCATTGAAAGGGTGATACTTGACTCGGTTCTCCGCGCTCCAACTATAGATGCGGATTCTCCAGGGTCTAGAATACTTGTTTCCAATCTATGAAGCTGTCTATATGGAAGTACTGTATTGTCTAATTCCGAGTCCGCATCTGAAGTACCGGTTCCTATTGAACTTCTTGTTGCCCATGTCTCTCCGGGTTTTAATGTTATTGGGCTGTGAAGCCCATATTTTGAAGTGGATGCGGACCTTATCAATTTCCTTTCCCATTTCCCGTAACCAACGTGGGAGAAATCCACATCTTTTTCAGTGAATTGTGTAGATAATATTTTCACTGTTGGGGGCTTGAAAGGAATATCCACCGAATGTTTCGCAGTGGATATCTTCAGTTTCCCCTTAAATTTGGCGAAATGTGTTCTTTGATGAACATTCGTGTCGCTAACTCTGTAATACAATTTCCAAGGAATTGGGTCTTTGAGGGAGAAGAATGAAGATGAAAAGAAGTGGAGATCTATGTTACATCTTATAGGATATGTCCACGACGCTTGTAATGACTCGTTATCCGTCATTCTTTTGTCATGAATCTCCACAATTACAGTTCCTGTTGCGTTTATAGGAACTTGTTGCCTGTATTCAATGACGCAATGATCAATCTTCATACAGCTACGACTTAATCTGGCGCTTAATTGAGCTGTTGTAGAAGGAAATTGTAATACTATCTCATTCAAGTCATGAGACAGTTGATATTCATCACGATGAGACTCGACATAATTGAACGCTGTTGGTGGATTAACTAATTGAGACTCCATTGTTAAGCGAAGATAAGAAAGAATGGCCGCGCAGCGGAATGCGTTCGGAAGTTTATGAAGCAAAGACTATAAAAGAGCTATGTTCTTGCGTAAGAACAAATTGAGAGAAAGCAAGTAAGAGGTGCTGTTGTTTATCTCAAATGGGCGCTCTTGCAATGTTTAAATAGACAAGATTATTTACGTACAGCATGGGAAAGTAATGGGAGTTTATTTAAGTAGAAATCATAAAGGTAATTATTAATTTAAAGTTGTTCAATTGTACTCTATTATTCAATTGAACAATGCGGTATGTGAGTAAATAATTCTTTGCGTTTTATTTTAAAACGCTTTGGTGGTGGCATACTCGTAAATAAGAGGGTGTACCCCGATTGAGCTC
>NZ_BMQB01000025.1 GCF_014647895.1 Pilimelia anulata | reverse complement strand
CCTTGTGTAGATCCAGTTTGTTCCTGAGGTTGTGGTTGAACCGTATTTGGAGGTGGTATACTCTGGTCGTTGTGTATTGTAGATCTTCTACGTTGTACATCTTGAAATAGAGGGGATTTGATATCTCCCAGATATACACGCCATTCTCCGCTTGACGTGCAGTGATGCGTTCCCCTGTGCGTGAATCCATGACCGTAGCAATTTATGTGTACGTAAATTGTGCAGCCGCACTCTAAATCAACGCGACGTCGTCTGATTGCTCGTTTCTTCGCAGCTCTGTGTTGAACTTTGATAGAGGGGGGAGTCGAGGAAGATGAATTTCGCATTATGTATTGTCCAGTGTTTGAGAGCTGCGTTTTCCTCTTTGTCGAGGAAACATTTATAACTCGCTCCTTCACCTGGATTGCAAAGCACGATTGATGGGATTCCACCTTTAATTTGAACGGGTTTCCCGTATTTGCAGTTTGATTGCCAGTCCTTTTGAGCTCCCATCAATTCCTTCCAGTGCTTTAACTTTAGATAGTGCGGTGCGATGTCATCAATGACGTTATACTCAGCATGATTTGAAAACACCTTTGAGTTGAAATCCAGGTGACCACTTAGATAATTGTGGGTCCCTAATGCACGTGCCCACATTGTCTTTCCCGTTCGTGAATCACCTTCGACGATGATACTAATAGGTCTCTCCGGCCGCGCAGCGGCACCTCTCCCGAAATAATCATCCGCCCATTCTTGCATCTCTCTTGGCACGTTAGTGAAAGAGGAGAGGTGAAACGGAGGTGACCACGGATCCGGAGCCTTTGTGAATATTCTATCCAGGTTACTGGATAAGTTGTGATATTGGAAGAGAAACTTTTCCGGCAGTTTCTCTTTGATTATTTGCATGGCTTCTTCCTTTGAAGAAGCATTCAATGCTTCGGATGCCGCATCATTAGCTGTCTGTTGACCTCCTCTAGCAGATCTTCCGTCGACTTGAAAATGACCCCATTCGATGTAATCACCGTCCTTCTCGATGTAGGACTTGACATCAGAGGATGATTTTGCACTCTGTATATTGGCATGGGAGACGGAAGAGGTTGTTGGGTGTTTGAGGTCGAACACTCTGCAATTCGTGCACTGGAACTTGCCTTCGAATTGGATAAGAGCATGCAGATGTGGTTCCCCATTCTCGTGAATTTCTCTGCAAATTCTGATGTATTTCTTGTTCACCGGTGTTTGTAGGTTTTGAAGTTGTTCAATTGCACTCTCTTTTGTAATTGAACATTGTGGGTATGTGAGGAAATAATTCTTTGCGTTTATTTTAAAACGCTTTGGTGGTGGCATACTCGTAAATAAGAGGGTGTACCCCGATTGAGCTCTCGTTCAAAAGTCTCTATGAATCGGTGTAATGGTGCCAATATATAGTAAGAAGTTCTTTAAGGATCTGGAGACACGTGGCGGCCATCCGTTATAATATTACCGGATGGCCGCGCGATTTTTTTTAAGGCCCATTCATTTTGGGCCGCTTGGGCCGTTCTTTATTTGAATTAAAGTAAAGTCATTTATTCTGACCAATAACTTTAGTTCTGACGGGTTTAGTTAATTTTGAACTTGGCGACCAAGTTCTTTACTAAACTATAAATTTAATCTTATATGGACTATGATCTTTAATTCAAAATGCCTAAGCGTGATGCTCAATGGCGCCACATGGCAGGTACGTCAAAAATTAGCCGTTCGGCTAATTTCTCTCCTCGTGGGGGAAATGGGCCTAAATACAACAAGGCCGCTGAATGGGTTAACAGGCCTATGTATAGGAAGCCCAGGATATATCGAACTATACGAGGCCCTGATGTTCCACGGGGTTGTGAAGGCCCGTGCAAGGTTCAGTCTTATGAACAACGACATGATGTGTCACATGTTGGGAAGGTTATGTGTATATCTGATGTAACAAGAGGTAATGGTATTACCCATCGTGTAGGAAAACGTTTTTGTGTTAAGTCTGTTTATATTTTAGGTAAGATATGGATGGACGAGAATATCAAGGTGAAGAATCACACGAACAGTGTGATGTTTTGGTTAGTCAGAGATCGTAGACCGTATAGTTCTCCTATGGACTTTGGTCAAGTTTTTAATATGTTCGACAATGAACCCAGTACTGCTACTGTTAAGAACGATCTTCGTGATCGTTTTCAAGTTATGCATAAATTCTATGGAAAGGTGACAGGTGGACAATATGCTAGCAACGAACAGGCATTGGTCAAACGTTTTTGGAAGGTGAATAATTATGTAGTCTACAACCATCAAGAAGCAGGGAAGTACGAGAATCATACTGAGAACGCATTATTATTGTATATGGCATGTACTCATGCCTCAAATCCCGTGTATGCTACTCTGAAAATTCGGATCTATTTTTATGATTCGATCACCAATTAATAAAATTTATATTTTATTTCATGATTCTCAAGTACATAATTTACATATGATTTGTCTGTTGCGAAACGTACAGCTCTGATTACATTGTTAAGCGAAATGACACCTATTCTGTCTAAATACAAGAGCACTAAATATTTAAATCTATTTAAATATGTCGTCCCAGAAGCTTGAAGAGATATCGTCCAGACTTGGAAATTCAGGAAAG
>NZ_BMQB01000024.1 GCF_014647895.1 Pilimelia anulata | reverse complement strand
AGGATGCCGGAACCAACCCCCGACTACCGGATTGCCCGTTCAACGTTCACAGATAAGGCACTAGTTAAGGTGCCGAGGCCGAGCGAGCGTCGCGCTTCCGGCATCAACAGGTAGCCGCCGATGCACCGTTGCCGGTGTGCTGTTGACAAAGGGAGCCCAGCCCGAAGTACCCCCGTACGGCCGCTGACCTCACCCGCGGCGCGCGGCTGAGCCGCTGACCCGGGCGTCGGATCGAGTGGGAGAGTATTCGGACGCGACGACCGAAGGACTTCGAGCATGATGACAGCGGCGCCCGGCGGACTGACTCCGACAGCGACCGCGCCCGGGCAGCGAGTCCTCGATCTCCTGGACAGCCCCCTCAGCGTCCAGGGTCAGCTGGTGCGCAAGAACATCGCCCGGGCCCGTCAGCGCGACCCGGAAGCTTCACCAGCAAGCGTGATCCGCAATCTGGAGCGGATGTACGTCAGCGCCCTGACGGGCACTGGTGCCGCGGTCGGCGGGGTTGCCGCCGCGCCCGGCGTCGGTACGGGAGTCGCCCTCGCACTGTCCGCGGGTGAGGCTCTCTCCTCCATGGAGCTCAGCGCTCTCTACGCGCTCTCCATCGCCGAGGTCCACGCAGTCCCGATCGACGAACTTGAGCGCCGCCGGACCATCGTGCTGGGAATCTTGCTCGGCGGAAGCGGCTCCACCACCATCACCAAGATCGCCGAGCGCACAGGGCAGCACTGGGGCCGCCAGGTCGTCGCCAAGGTACCCACCGAGACGCTGCGTCGGATCAACCGGGTGCTGGGGCAGAACTTCGTCGTGAAGTACGGGACCAAGCAAGGAATCCTCGTCCTCGGACGAGTGGCGCCGTTCGGTATCGGCGCCGTGATCGGCGGCGGCGCCAACGCCGCCCTTGCTGCACTCGCCGTACGGGCCGGGCGGCGGGCATTCGGCCCACCCCCACCGTCGTGGCCAACGCCCACCCCGAGTCGTGGCAGCTGATCGCCCGCAGCCCCAACGGCGGCACGGAGCACTTGGCGATCGAATCAGGTCGGTACCTGCGGCGCCACGGTTGACCAGCCGACGTGCCGCAGCGTGGGACGCTCATCAGTTCCCGCCGACGGTGCCGCCTGAACCGGAGTATGTGGGCAGGCTCACAGTCAGGAACGGTCGCCCGGTAGCGCGGCAATGCGGGGCTCGGGCTTGGGGAAGCATTGCTATTCACACTTGGTGGTGACTGTCAGCCTCCGGGCTGGTGGGTGCGCCGCCATTGGCTCAAGTGTTCGTTCAAGTCTGCGATGGCTCGTTCGCCGAGGCTGGGTCGGCGGCGGCCGATTCCGTAGTTGGCGAGTCCGTCGAGTATGACGATGTCGTTCGGCTTGCCGGGGCGTTTGCGCAGAATGCTCGGTGCTGTCGCGCCGAGCGTCCCGGCTGGACCGGGGCTTTCGGTTGGGTCGACGATGGCCTGGACGTCGGCCCAGGCGATGGTCGTCGTCTTGGTGAAGCCGCGGCTCACCACTTTTTGGGGTGTCGTCGTTACCCCGATCGTGAGGGCGCGTACTGCGCCCACCCAGCCGATGAACGACATGACGCCGAATAATGCGACTGTTGCCCAGTTGCCTTTGCTGACGTGATCGAAAGTGACCATCGTGAGGATAGCAGCCATGAGTGCTGTCAGCAGCATGAGCAGCACGTTCCAGAACCAGGACCGCCACGACCGCCTCATGCTTGCTCCTCTGTCGTACTCCTTGAGTGCGGCGAGATCGGCCATGTTATGCGAGGCGATGACCGCTCGGATGCCCGGGATGGATGCACCGAGTGCAGGCTACCTGCATGGGTCGATTAACCGTGGGATCAGGCTGGCCATTTGTGTCGGCACCGTGACGCCCGTGGTCTTGTCTGCGAGACTCCACCGGCTGAGCTGGTGCCATCCCGGCATCTGGAGCCGTTCCATCCGTGCGGCCACCCGCAACCACCGAAACCGGCCGTGACCAAGACCGGCAGACACCACAAGCGGGCGATACGACGCCACCAACATACGTCCCACCGACGCCCCACAAAGGTCAAGGCCGTATAGCCGCTTGGCTATACGGCCTTGAACAGAACTGGTGTGCCGCCAGGGATTTCGACTCCCGAACCCGCGGATTAAGAGGGGGGCGGGCGTTGTGCGCTACTGGCCCATGATTTGGATTTCGTCGGTCATGGTCCAGGCGCTGCCGGCGTCGATGACGACCTTGACGTACCGGCCGGTGGCGTTCAGTCCGATGGCCCGGTAGTTCTTGGCCTGGTTCGCGTCCGACACGAGCGGCTTGTCTACCGCTCCGGCGGGCTGGAAGGTTTGCCCGTCGGTGGAGACCGAGTAGGTCACCTTCGTCGGTAGGAACACGAAGTCGGACTTCACCTGGAACCAGCCACTGCTAATCTCCTTGATCGACCGGCTCTGGCCGAGATCGACGACGAACGAGTACGTGCCCGTGCCGTCGCGGCCCTGCCACTGCGAACCGTAGGACACGCTGCCCCGTTGTCCGTCGGTCAACGATCGACCGCCGGTGTCCGGGTGGTAGGGCGATGCCGCGACGCTGGCGGTGTATGCACAGCCGTCTTGTCCGTTGGCGGCGCCGCAGCGGGCGTAGTTGACCAGCCCTGTCGCGCCTTGCGGCGTGGTCACCGACACCGGGGCGCTCTTGGCGGACTCCACCGACGACCCGTCGAGCGAGGCCACCTGGTAGGAGTAGGCGCGCCCGTCATCCAGCTGGGTATCGCGCAGCGACGTCGATGCCGTGTCCGTCAATGCCACGCCGTCGCGGAACACTCGATACCAGCTCACGCCGGCAACCGGCACCCACGACACATCCACCGTCTGCGCATCCACCGCCACCGCCTGCACCGAACCAGGAGTCCGCAGATCAGTGAACTTAGCGGTGAGGGTTGCGGTGGCTGTGCCTTGTGGGTCGAGGGTGATCTTGTAGGTGCCGGTGTCGGGCAGCGTGACGTCGTCCAGCATGCA
>NZ_BMQB01000023.1 GCF_014647895.1 Pilimelia anulata | reverse complement strand
GTGCAGGCCATCCTCGTCCTCCACACCGCCGAGGCCGACCGCTACTTACGATGAAAAGGGCTCACTGGAACGATCTCAAGGACTCGCCATCCCAGATGGAAACTTGCTTTGCGATCTTCGCCAACGTCCTCGAGTTGGACGAACGGGGCGAGCCAATCAACGAAAAGTACGCCGAGCGTCGCGCCGCCACCTGGCTCTACCGGTACTGCACCGGTGAGCTTCCGCCCCGGCGAATTAGACCTTGAGCCATGGGAGTGTCAGCTCTACTGACCACGCCCGTCGTGCACTTACATGCCGCGGTCAGCGCGTTTGGTCATGGTGGCGGCTTGATTCCCATCCGGCCAAGTAGGGCGTTGATTTCCTCGGCGACTTGGCGGGGGGCGGTGAGGGTGTGCAGGTGCCTACCCGCAAGGGTGGTAACCGGCCAGCCGCGTTGGGTTGCTTCGTGCCGCTCGGCGGCGTAGGTGTCGCCGAAGGCAAGGTACGCGCCTGGGCGATTGTCCCAGCCTGACGGCACGGCAAGCGACTGCGCGAAGTACGACAGCGGCAGCCGCTGCTGCTCCCGCTCCACCCGTAGGCGGGTGGCGTCGTCGGGAAACAGCGACGCGACTTCCGACTCGGACCACCACCTGGTCCAGGGCGGCAGCAACCCGTGCTCGTCTGCCCGGTCTCGGAGGAACTCCTCGACCGCGGGTGGGGCCAGCCGAACCCTGCCGTGACCAGCTGGCAGGCCGGCGTCTACGAACACGCATCCGACCACTCGGCGCGTGGTGGTAAGAGCAGGAACGTAGAGGCCCGCGTTGCTGTGCGCCAACACGACGATGTCAGCGGCGGCCGGAAGCACGGCAAGGAACGACTGCAACACGTCCTCGGCCGTGGTCGGCGCGCTCGACCAAGCGGCCGGCGTGACGGTCGACCAGCGAGCACGGGCCAGCAGGGCGGCGACCGGCTCCCACACTGCTGGACCCAGTAGCGGGCTCGGCAACAACGCCAGCACCAAGCTCACCGGCCGATGCTAGTCCGGGTCTGCTGCACCACCAAGCAGAACCGACCACAGCTTGCCAGTACGCCACGCCACGCGCATGCAGCCGGACGCACCCTCATGCCGCCGACCGCGCGTCACGCTGCGTTATGCGGGTCCGGCCGGGTCGGCGTCCGGCCATGCCGAGGTGAGTGCGTTCGCAGCCCACCACGGATCATGGACCGTGCCGTCCGTACCGTGTCCCTTCGTGACCGCCACCGACCACCGCCCACAGACGAAGCAGGGCTACGACACCGTCGCCGAGGACTACGCCCGGCTCCTGCCCGGGCTCAACGCGGAGACGACCCTCGACATCGCGATGATCGACGACTTCACCGACCGGTGTGCAGCCGTCTCGCTCGGCCCTGTCCTCGACGCCGGCTGCGGCACTGGTCGCGTCAGCGCCCACCTCGCCACCCGCGGCCTCGACGTCTTCGGCACCGACCTGTCCCTCGGCATGATCGAGGTAGCCCGGCGAACCTATCCTCACCTGCGCTTCGACGTCGGCGCATTGGAGGATCTCCCCGTCCCTGACGCCACCCTGGGCGGCGTGCTGGCCTGGTACTCCCTCATCCACACCGCCCCGGACGGGCTGTCGACCTGCGTGAAAGACTTCGCCCGCGTGCTCAGGCCCGGTGCTTGGCTGCTGACGGCCTTCCAGGCCGGTGACGGCCAGCGCGTAGAGCGCACCAGCGCCTACGGGCACCCGGTGACCCTCACCAGCTATCGCCACGACCCGCAGTACCTGATCGCTGTGCTCGCCGAGACGGGATTCGACCTCCACGCCCAGCTGCACCGCTGCGCTGAAGGCGCCGAGCCGACATCACAAGCCGTCCTGCTCGCCCGTCGACGAAGCTGAGCCATCCGACTTTGCCGCGATCCGGTCGTCCGGCGGGGATTACGGCTGATGCGGTGACTTGCGCCAGACCGAGACTGGTTCCCGCTGTCGGAGGTGAACGGAGGGCCTGTCCAGTCCGCGGTGCGCTGCTGCAGGGTCAGGCCCGCCAGTTGCGCCATGAGGTCGCACTCGGCTGGCCAGATGTAGCGGAAGTTGCTGTGATCGTAGCGGATGCTGCCGTCGTCGAGCCGCTGGTAGTGATGTGAGGTGCCGGTCTGGGTCGCCAGGTCGAAGGTATCGAACCCGACGTGCCGATCGGTGACCGAGAACGGCACAGCCGCCTGCCCCGGTGGATAACGTCGAATGCCGGGAATCCACAGCTCCACGACGAAGCCGCCACCGGGCGCGAGGTGCCGTGCAGCGTTGCGGAAGCATTGGACCTGCTCAGCCTGGGTACACAGGTTGGCGATGCTGTTCCACACCACATACACCAGCGTGAACGTGCCCGGCACCGTCGCTGTGGCCATGTCACCGACGACCACCGGGATCTGCTGTGCCGACGCCTTCCGACGAAGCTGATCCACCATCGCCTGCGACAGCTCAATCCCGGACACCGGCACTCCCCGCTCGACGAGCGGAACGGCCACCCGCCCGGTACCGATGGCGAACTCCAAGGCCCGGCCTCCGTCGGCGAGCCCGGCCAGGAAATCGACGACTGGATCAAGGACCGCTGGGCGGAACATCGCCGCCGCCGCGGCGTCGTATCGCTGCGCAGCATCCTCGTCCCGCAAATCACTACGGGTCACAGCCAACAGGCTGTAACCCGTCACGACCGTCCGCCACCGATTTACGCGCCACGCCACCCACAGCCGGAACGGGCCGTCGCCTACCGCACGCTCATGGCCGCTGCCAGCTCACTGGGATCGCAGCGAGGTATCGAGCGCCTTCCAGAGGTGGTCGACGCGGTTCCCACGGGTCTGTCAAAACGAACGGTGTAACGAGGGTTGGCGGGACTACTTGCGGCCTGCGGACAGGCGTCCTTCGAAGGCGATGTCGAAGGCGTTGAGGGCGGGTTTCCCAGCGCATCGTCCAGCGGCGGCGGCCTTGCCCGGTGGGGTCGAGGCTCATCACGGCTCGGTAGACGCACTTGAGGGCGGCGGCGTCGTTGGGGAAGTGGCCGCGGGCGCGGACCGCGCGGCCGGATACGGGCGTTGACGGAGTCGATGGCGTTGGTGGAACACACGACAGTGCGGATCTCCGGGTCGAAGGCCAGGAACGGCACGAACTCCGCCCACGCGTTGGTCCACAGCCGCACGATCGCCGGATACTTGCTGCCCCACGCCTCGACGAAATCGTCGAAGCGGGCTCGGGCGACGGCTTCGGTGGGTGCCGTGTAGACCGGCTTCAGGGCCTTGGCGATGCCGTCCCAGTGCTGCCGCCCGGCAGATCGGCACCGACCCGCGCGACGGTGACCAGCCACCACGCCGGCCACTGGGCGACCCACACGAGCAGCCCCCCGACCGGCGGGGCGAACGGACCCGCGAGCGTGGCGACGACGCCGATCACGGTCGCGGGGGCGACCGTGGGCGCGGCGAGCAGGTTCGCCACGACCGCGACCGGGTTGACCGTACCGGCCAGCGCCGCGATCACCGGCCCGCACGCGAGCTGGGCCGCGGCGGGGACCGCCAGCGCCTCCGCCACCCCGGCGGGCACACCGCGACGCCGCAGCGCGTCCCGCCAACCGGGCGCCAGCAGGATCAACGCCGTCGTGGCGACCACGGACAGGATGAACCCGGCCCGCACCGCCAGCGCCGGATCGGCGATCACCAGCGCGATGACCGTGGCAGCCAGCGCCGGTACCGCGACCCGCCGCCGACCGACCGCCAGCGCGAGCAGCCCGATCGCCCCCATCAACCCGGCGCGCAGCACACTCGGCGACGGCCGCACCAGAATCACGAACCCGACCAACGCCACCAGACAGACCAACGCGCACACCCGCGGACCGGCGCGGCCCCACCGCGCAACCAACAGCACAGCCCCCAAAATGATCATGACGCTACTGCCGTGCAGTGCGCGCTAGACCTTGTAGTCGTGAACGGTTCTAGTGCCTCGTCATGCAACCTTTAACGAGTAATCCGGGTGGCGGATCTTGGACTTGACCGCGT
>NZ_BMQB01000022.1 GCF_014647895.1 Pilimelia anulata | reverse complement strand
CGCGGCATCGCCCACACCATCCCCGAACGCGCCGACCAGCAGACCAACCGACGCCGCCGCGGCGGCGCCGGCGGCCGACCACCGACCTTCGACACCCACCTCTACAAGCGCCGCAACGTCGTCGAACGCTGCTTCAACCGACTCAAGCAACACCGAGCCGTGGCCACCCGCTACGACAAGACCGCCACCTCCTACCGGGCCACGGTCACCATCGCCGCGCTACTCCAATGGATCAAACCCCTTTGAAGACACACCCTAGAGCCAGCCGGCGCGGCGCAGGCGCCAGTACAGGAGCGCGCCCGCGCCGAGCATCAGGCCCAGCGCGCCCGGGTACCCCAGCGACCAGCCCAGCTCGGGCATGTGCCGGAAGTTCATCCCGTAGATCCCGGCGATGACCGTCTGCACGGCGGCGATCGCCGCCCACGCGGCGATCTTGCGCATGTCGTTGTTCTGCTCGATCGACACCTGGGCCAGCCGGGCCTGCAGGATCGAGTTGAGCAGGTCGTCGTACCCGGTCACCTGCTCCGCCGCCTGGACCGCCAGCTCCCGGGTCAGCCGCAGGTGCCGCCGCGCCCGGCCGGGCGGGCCCGGCTCGTCGGCCTCGATCAGCGCGCCGAGCGGCCGCTGGACCGGCACGATGGCGCGGCGCAGCTCGACCAGCTCCCGCTTGAGCCGGTGGATGCGGCCGATCGCCCGGCCGTCCGGCTGGCTGGAGAAGACCTGCTCCTCGAGCGCGTTCATCTCCTCGGCGACCGCCTCCAGCGCCGCCGCGTACCCGGCCACGGCGTGCTGGACGACCGCGTGCACGACCGTCCAGCGGTCCACCTGCGCGTGCCGGTGCGCGGCCAGCGCCCGGGCCGCCGCGGCGGCGTCGCCGCCGGCGCCGTGCTGCACGGTGACCACCACGTGCGGTCCGATCATGACCGTCACCCGGCCGGTGCGCAGGGCGCCGCCGTCCCGGCGGACCGTGCCGACGCTGAAGGCCAGCGGGTCGGCGCCGGGGGCGTCGGACTCGTGCAGGCCGAGGTGCTGCTCCACTTCGGCCATCGCCGGGTCGTCGGGGCCGGGCAGGAGCAGCCAGAGCAGGCCGGCGCGGTCCGCGGCGGCCAGCGCCGGCCCGTACGGCGGCGGCACCGGGCACCACCGGCCGCCCGCGAAGCGCAGCGCGGTGGGCCGGGCGGGGTCGACCGGCGGGACGTCCTCCTCGGCCACCCGACCCCTCCCGTTCCGTTCAGCCGCGGACGGCGGCGACCGCCTCGGCGAGCCGGCGCACGCCCGCGCGGATCTGCTCCACCGACACCGCGGAGTAGGCCAGCCGCAGCGCGTGCTCCCCGCCGTCCAGGACGAAGTCGCTGCCCTTCACGACGGCGACGCCCCGCTCGGCGGCCGCCGCGGCGAGCTTCTCCGCCGGTACGTCCGGCGGGAACTCCACCCACAGAAAGTAGCCGCCGTCGGGCGCCGTGAACGTCGCATCGGGCAGGTTCTCCCGCAGCGCGTCGCCGAGCGCCGCGGCCCGCTCGCCGAGGGCGGCGCTGACCGTGGCGATGGACCGGTCGAACGCGCCCGCGGCGCAGAACCGGTACACCGTGGCCTGGGCGAACATGTTCGGCGAGATGTACAGGTTGGTGGCCGTGCCGGCGATCGACCCGATCAGCTCCGGCGGGCCCACCAGGTAGCCGACCCGGACGCCCGGGCAGACGGTCTTGGTGAACGAGCCGGCTCGCACCACGACCGCGCCGGGCACGTCCGCGGCCAGCTCCTGCAGCGACGGCAGCGGCTCGCCGCGGAACCGGATGTCGACGTACGGGTCGTCCTCGAAGATCGTGAAGCCGTACTCGGCGGCCAGCGCGAGCAGCTCCCGGCGCCGGGCCACGGACAGCGTGACGCCGGCCGGGTTCTGGTAGTTCGGGATGATGTGGGCGAGCTTCGGTCGCACGCCCGACTCCAGCAGCGCGCGCAGCGCGGCGGTGTCGACCCCGTCGGCGTCGAGGGTCACCTGGTGCACGGTGCAGCCGCGGTTGCGCAGGCCGAGCAGGGTCCGGTCGTACGTCGGGTTCTCCACCACGACGTCGTCGCCGGCCTTGATCAGCGCGTCGAACAGGAACGCGTCCGCCTGCAGCGAACCGTTGGTGAGCAGCACGTGCTCCACCGGCACGCCGTGCCGGTCGGCGACCCACGCGCGGAGCGGGCCGTAGCCGACGGAGGTGCCGTATGCGGTGGCACCGGCCGGGTCGGCCTCCAGCGCGGCGACGGCGGCGGCCTTGAGGCCGTCGATGTCGACGATGTCGAGGCTGGGGGCCCCGCGGGCGAACGAGATCAGGTCCTGAGGGCTCATATTCGAGAGGGTAGAGGGGCGGCCCCGGGCACACCCGGGCACCCGGGCGCAAGTCCCGCAGGGCAAATCACCATTACCGGTACGGATGCGGCGCCATGCGCGGCCGCGACCCGGGGAAGGGGCGGGTCGGCGTACTAGATTGATGAGTCACGCCTGTGGGAGCGAGGTATTGCGGTGGGATTCGACGATCCGGGACGGCGCGGCGTTGTCGACGGTCCGGCCGACGACCGGGACCAGACGGTCGCGGCGTGGCTGGCCGGGCTCGCCGGCGAGCGGCTGCTGGACCTGCGGCACGTCCGCGGGTTCGCCGACCCGGCCGCCCTGCGCGACGCGGCCGACCGGCAGGCCCACCACGTCCTGCGCGGCGAACTGGCCCGGCTGCGCCCCGGCGACGCCGTGCTCTCCGAGGAGGACGAGGACGCCCGCGGCGCCGCCGCGGCCGACCGGCGCACCGCCGACCGGGTGTGGATCGTCGACCCGCTGGACGGCACCCGCGAGTACGGCGAGCAGGGCCGCACCGACTGGGCCGTGCACGTGGCGCTGTGGGAGCGCGGCCGCGGGCTGACCGCCGGCGCCGTGGCGCTGCCCGCCCGCGAGCTGGTCCTCGGCACCGACGCCACCGCCGCCCCGCCGGCCGCCGGGCCGCTGCGGATCGCGGTCAGCCGGTCCCGCCCGCCGGGCTTCGTCAGCTCGCTGCTGGACCGGGTCGGCGGCGTCGCCGTGCCGCTGGGCTCGGCCGGCGTGAAGGTCTGCGCCGTCGTGACCGGGGACGCGGACGCGTACGTGCACGCCGGCGGCCAGTACGAGTGGGACTCCGCGGCACCCGTCGCCGTCGCCGCCGCCGCCGGCCTGCACTGCTCCCGGGTCGACGGCACCCCGCTCGAGTACAACCGGGACCATCCCAGCCTGCCCGACCTGCTCGTCTGCCGGCCGGAGCTGGCCGACCAACTCCTCGGCGCGCTCGCCGACCTGATCAAGGCGGGCGAGGTGGCCGGCGGATGAGCATCGCGTCGTACCGCTTCTCCCACCTCGACGCCCTCGAGGCCGAGGCGATCTTCATCATGCGCGAGGTGGTCGCCGAGTTCGAGCGGCCGGTGCTGCTGTTCTCCGGCGGCAAGGACTCGATCCTCATGCTCCGGCTGGCGCAGAAGGCGTTCGCGCCGGGCCGGATCCCGTTCCCGGTCCTGCACATCGACACCGGGCACAACTTCCCCGAGGTGCTCGCGTACCGGGACCGCCGGGTCGCCGAGCTGAACCTCCAGCTCATCGTCGGCTCGGTCCCCGAGGCGCTGGAGTCCGGCGCGGTCCGCGAGCCGGCCGACGGCACCCGCAACCGGATCCAGACGCCGGTGCTGCTGGACGCGGTGGAGAAGTACCGGTTCGACGCCCTGTTCGGCGGTGCCCGCCGGGACGAGGAGAAGGCCCGGGCGAAGGAGCGGGTGTTCTCCTTCCGGGACGAGTTCGGCCAGTGGGACCCGCGCAACCAGCGCCCGGAGCTGTGGGCGCTGTTCAACGCGCGGCACGCGCCGGGGGAGTCGATCCGGGTGTTCCCGCTGTCCAACTGGACCGAGCTGGACGTCTGGCACTACATCGCCCGCGAGCGGGTGTCGCTGCCGTCGATCTACTTCGCGCACGACCGCACGGTGCTGCGCCGCGGCGACATGCTGTACGCGGTCAACGAGTTCATCCAGCCCCGGCCGGGGGAGACCCCGTTCACCGCCCGGGTCCGGTACCGCACCGTCGGCGACGCCTCCTGCACGGCGGCCGTCGAGTCGGCCGCCGACACGGTGGAGCGGGTGATCGAGGAGGTCGCGGCCACCCGGATCACCGAGCGCGGCGCCACCCGCGGCGACGACCGCGCGTCGGAGGCGGCGATGGAGGACCGGAAGAAGGAAGGGTACTTCTGATGACCGACGTGGCCCCGGCGCACGCGCGCCCCGCCGTGCCGGCCGCGAGGGAAGGGCGTCCCGGCGGTATGGACCTGCTGCGCTTCGCCACCGCCGGCTCGGTCGACGACGGCAAGTCCACCCTCATCGGGC
>NZ_BMQB01000021.1 GCF_014647895.1 Pilimelia anulata | reverse complement strand
TCCTACCGGGAGCCTCGCCCTAGGTGGAGAACCGACACGCCGCGCCTGACCGGGTCATCCACCGGCACACACCACGATGAAAATGGCTCAGTAATCGAGCCCCTCCAGCATGGGGTGACCGAGAGATCCGCGGGCGATCCACCCCGCAGGCGGCGCAGCATCTGGTTGATGGCCGCCCATCGGATCATGGCCTCGGCGATGTTGGTGGTGCGTTCGTAGTCGCGGGCCAGGCGGCGGTGGCCGGCGAGCCAGGCCAGGGTCCGTTCGACGACCCAGCGGCGGGCGTGGACGTGAAAGCCGCGCTGGCCGGCAGGTGGGCGCACGATGTGCGGCCTCGTACGAAGCGCCTGCGCGCACCAGTCGACCAGCCGGCCAGCGAAGCCCTGGTCGGCGAACACGTACCGCATGCTCGGCGCGGCGAAGGTCGCGGCGATCAGGGCGCCTTTGGCGCCATCGCGGTCCTGCCACGATGCGGCCAGGACCCAGGCGGTGACCAGCAGCCCGCAGGTGTCGGTGACGATGAACCGCTTCCTGCCGTTGATCTTCTTGCCCGCGTCGTAGCCGCGCGAGTCGGCGCCTACGGTGTCGGCGCCCTTCACGCTCCGGGAGTCGATGATCCCCGCCGAGGGCTGCGGGTCACGTCCGGCCTCTACGCGTAGCTGTTCGCGCAGTAGCTCCACGATCCGTTCGGTGACCCGGGCTGTCTCCCACTTGCGGAACTGGTCGTACACGGTGGACCAGGGCGGGAAGTCAGCGGGCAGTTGCCGCCACGACACCCCACCACGCACCACAACAAGATCGCGTCCACGACATCCCGGCGCGGCCACTTCGGCGGCCTGCCCGACTCTTTGATCAACGGGAGCATCGGCTCGACGATCTCCCACTGCGCATCAGTCAAGTCCGTCGGATACGTCCGCTGTCTACCCACACCCCAACAACCGGACCAGCGGCCAACCACCACCGGACACGCCGTCCGACACGCTTACCGAACACCTACTTAGCTGCGAAGACATGGTCATGAACCTAACCCACCCGCCTGAGCAGGTCGTCCCCGTCCTCCACCCACCACCGCCATGATTCCCGGCTGTCGACAGCGGGTAGGCAGGCCCCCTCCAGCCGGCAGGGGCGCACCGTCCGCGGCAGAAGAGTGCCTCTGCGCCAAGCCCTCGGCGCCGCACTCGGTGAGGTTCGGTTTCCGCTCAGTTGGCCGCAGTCAACCGCGCGGCAGATGAGTGAGACGGCGCGAGATGACAGCCCTCAGCCGGAAAGAACGTATAGCGCGGCTGATCTATCTGATATGAAGATCCCAACGTGCCGCTGCGAAGCTCTTAAGCTAGGCCAGTGGCTCCCATCGATCGCCAGAAAACGGGGTGAATTCCGCTGGGACTCTACCTGACAAACGTACGAGTAGGCGCAGATGTACGGGAACGTTAGGGCCATTGACCTGGCCAACACGAAGATCACATTCCCCGTCTACACGAACGGCGTGGACGTAATCCAGGAGGAGGTCAGGCACCCGGCCGAGCCGGAATTTGCCCCGGTCGGCTACGACAATCGCCCTAGGGTTGACGGGGTTATCGGGCTCATTAACCATAAACAATCGATCGCCGCGCACGAGCGCTCGAATGTGTTCTTCCGTTTCTGGACTTTCACGCAGAACGTGGCTTATCCCATGAACGAGAAAGTTACAGGTGGTAGCTCCGTTCGCCTCGATAGAGGGCTGCGGGAAAAGCATAATAGTGTCACCGGCCCTGCGACCCTCGGAGCGAGCCAATTGTTCCCACGGCGTAGCCTCAACCGACAGGTCGAGTGACTTTACGAAACGCGGGTAATCGGGCCGTCGAGGGTCCATCACCCGCTGCGCAAATAGGGGAAAGAGACGATTCGACCGATAGCTCCGATGAAGGTCAGGAAACCCTACAAATGGGGAAAACTCTGGTAATTCTGCTGCATTGCGGATGTAATGGAACTCATAGGTCTCGCTATCGTGCGTCAAGACGCCAACCGGCTGGATCGAGCGCAGTTCCTTGTGCTGCCAGGCAACAGCAAGTCGTCGTCGTGGAGACGCGGCTTCCCCCACTTGTGGCTCGGTCAGACTCGCTGACCTGCTGCTAGCAGTCATCGAGAACCCTCCTCCGGTTCGCCTCTACCACCCTCTGGAAGAAGGTACTGGCTACCTCTGACATCCCTGGCATCTGAGCCGTGATGTCGGCGACGTCTGACGGGTCCAGGTTGTCGACGCGGTCTAGCCAGTACGTCTTCACGGGGGTCCGAACCATGTCTAAGGCCTGACTTGCGAGTTCGACGAGTGTGCATGGACCAGGAGGGCGAGCATGTTCGAAGCGCCAAGCCGTACCCTTCGCCACCCACAGTTCGATCCCTCGGTCCAACTGTTCGGCCATGGCCGCGTCGTCGTGCAATGATGAGCCGAGGGCGCGCCCGTGGTCGAACGATCCAGCAAGTGTTCCACCAGAAGCGCTTTGAGGGGGTCGCATTACCGCCCAGTTTTCATCATGGCGATCGCGATTTGCGACGACCGCGTCAAACACCAGATAACCGGTGAAAGTGTCGAAAGCGTCGAAGTCGCCTGGAAGGCACGATTGCGGCGGACTGGCGTACTCCTCAAGGGCAGTTTTGATGTTTTGGACAGAATGCCCCTTGCGGCCTTGCTGGCGAGGTCCGAACCTGGGATGTAGTCTGGAATCATTCCGCTCAGTAGAACTTGGCCATGCTGAAGTTCCCAATCGGCCGGCTTTAAGTCTAGCGAAAGACATCCAGCGATAGCGTCTCTTACTGCAAGCTCAACGTGGGCGCAAGGAATACCCAGACGTATTCCAATTTCTGATGCAACTTTCTCGGAAAAGTCCTCGCGTTGGGACCACGAACCACTCGGTCCGGTATGGGTATTGTTTGGCTTGAATAGCCACTGCCTCTGAGTGTCCGGTTCGGCTAGCCAATACTTTTCCTCGCCACCGACGGCCTCCTCATTTACGACTGGCCACCCCGTTGCGTCGATCACGGCGTACCTGTCAGCAGCTCATGCATCTGCAGCACCTGTGTCCATGCGGCCTACCGGTCGGCTCTCGTAACGGTACCGGGCTCGTACGGCTGTAGCAGGAGAACTCGATGTTCCGGTTTACTGACCGCTGCGGCCGGTGTTGAGCTGGCTTAGTTAGGCCATCGGTGAAGCTTCAGCGCGAAGGCCGTGCGAAGTCTGCACACTCACATCGGCATGACCGGACATCGTGCTGGCCATCGGATCAGGTCGTCGGTGGCCGGTGGTGCCGCTGCTGCTGTGATCGACGTGTGATCGATGGTCCTGACACAGGACGACGCTGGATGGTAGACAACGACGAGGCTGTGCCTGGTATTGCGACCAGAATGGCATCGGGTGCCACTACACAACATCAGCTAATAACAATCTAGCAATCTCTTAATCCGCGGGTTCGGGGTTCGAGTCCCTGGCGGCGCACAGACATAATCAGGCCCTGACCCGGGAAACTCCCGCGGTCGGGGCCTGTTTTTGTCGTATGTGGATCTTTGTGTGATCGACGGTTCGGGACACCCCCTGGCAGGGGGCCCGGGCGCGGTTCGGGCCGGTCGCGGGGTTCGTTGCCCGCCCACGGCCCGGGGGCCGTAGTGCCGGGCCTGCCCTACTCCTGGGGTGGGCGGGGCGTCAGCCGGCTATGCGGTCCTCGGCCAGAGGTGGGACTCGGCGGGGGATGATCGCGGCGGTTTCTCTGCGGCGGCGGTGGCGATCTCGGGCAGGACGCTGGCGTAGGTGTCAGCGGTGACCTTGTAGGAGGAGTGCCGCAGCATCTCCTGCACCGTCTTCATGCCCACCCGGCAGCCAGCGCGAGGGTCGCGGCGCCGTGGCGTAGGTCGTGCAGGCGGATTGGCGGCAGCGCGGCTTGTCGGGTCAGGTGCTGGAAGTGATCGGTCACGTCGGCCGGGTGCAGCGCCGACCCGATCGGGGTCGTGAAGACCAACCCGCTATCGGCCCACGCCTGACCGGCGGTGAGGCGCAGCTTGTGCTGATGAAGCCGGTGCGTTCGCAGGACGGCGATGGTGCCGGTGTCGATGGCGATGCTGTGCTCACTGCTGGCGGTCCTGGGTGTGCGGAGTTGGGTGGCCCAGCCGAGTTGGGTGATCTGCCACTGCACGGTGACCTGCTTCGAGGTCGGCCCGGTGCAGCCCGCAGGCTTCCCCGCGCCGTAGCCCGATGTGCGCCACTGGGTGGTAGAGGGGGTCGTCGGCTGCGGCGGCGCGGTCGAGGAACGCCCCTGTCTGGGCAGGTGTCCACACCATGACCGGCGACGCCACGGCGCCGGTGTCTTTCCACCGTTTGACCCGCTCGGCCGTCCAGACCAAAGCCTTGGGGGAGCGGGCTGAGGGGAGTTGGACGTGGCTGGCTGGGTTGAAGTCGATGAGCCGCCGCTTGATGGCAGTGTTCAACACCACCCGCAGCGTGGCCCGAATCCGCTGCATGGTTGCCGGTCCCACTGTCCGCATCCCACGCACCGGGGCCCGCTTGGCTTCGTCTCGGCTGTCTCGGCAGGCGGTGATCTGGTCGTTGCGTTCAGCGATGGCGTCGAACATCGCGACCCCGGCCCACCGGGTCGAGCGCGGCGGCCTGGGCGTCGGTCACGGCAACTCCGGCCGTGACACTCCGGTGCCCACACCCGGGACACCAACCGCCGGGAGCGGTACGCCAACGACCTCGGAGATGACCGGCCGCTGGCCGCGGTCACCGAAGCCCTCACCCAGACCAAGGGCGACGCCGACCCCGCTACCTGACCGAGTGGGTCGCCATCAAACACCGATGGACACTCACCGTCGATCGACCGGAGCCGGAAGCGCTGCGCCGATTCGCGAGACCCTGCGGCGATCCGCAAGTGACCGTAGAACGCACCTGATAGTGCGATCCCATCGGCCGACCGTGCACGCCGCAGCAGCGGCCGCACGCGAGCAAGGTCGGCTCTACCGCACCGTCACATTCTGGATCGGCGACAAGAGC
>NZ_BMQB01000020.1 GCF_014647895.1 Pilimelia anulata | reverse complement strand
AGCTTCCGGGTTCGGAATGTTACCGGGCGTTTCCCCTCCGCTATAGCCGCCGTAACCCTATGAACATGTCAACCACACCCAACCTCACCCGCCCATCACGGGAGTCAGGGGTTGTTTGTTCAGAGTTACACAGTGGACGCGTAGCATGTTTGTAGGTCAAGTCCTCGGCCTATTAGTACCGGTCGACTGAACACGTTACCGTGCTTACATCTCCGGCCTATCAACCCAGTCGTCTGGCTGGGGGCCTTACCCCACAAAGGGGTGGGATACCTCATCTTGAAGCAGGCTTCCCGCTTAGATGCTTTCAGCGGTTATCCTTTCCGAACGTAGCCAACCAGCCGTGCCCCTGGCGGGACAACTGGCACACCAGAGGTTCGTCCGTCCCGGTCCTCTCGTACTAGGGACAGCCCTTCTCAAGTATCCTACGCGCACGGCGGATAGGGACCGAACTGTCTCACGACGTTCTAAACCCAGCTCGCGTACCGCTTTAATGGGCGAACAGCCCAACCCTTGGGACCTGCTACAGCCCCAGGATGCGACGAGCCGACATCGAGGTGCCAAACCATCCCGTCGATATGGACTCTTGGGGAAGATCAGCCTGTTATCCCCGGGGTACCTTTTATCCGTTGAGCGACACCGCTTCCACTCGCAAGTGCCGGATCACTAGTCCCGACTTTCGTCCCTGCTCGACCTGTCAGTCTCACAGTCAAGCTCCCTTGTGTACTTGCACTCAACACCTGATTGCCAACCAGGCTGAGGGAACCTTTGGGCGCCTCCGTTACTCTTTAGGAGGCAACCGCCCCAGTTAAACTACCCACCAGACACTGTCCCTGAACCGGATCACGGTCCGAAGTTAGATACCCAAATCAACCAGAGTGGTATTTCAACGTTGACTCCACCCACACTGGCGTGTGGACTTCACAGTCTCCCACCTATCCTACACAAGCTAATTCGGATACCAATGTCAAGCTATAGTAAAGGTCCCGGGGTCTTTCCGTCCTGCCGCGCGTAACGAGCATCTTTACTCGTAATGCAATTTCGCCGGGCCTGTGGTTGAGACAGTAGGGAAGTCGTTACGCCATTCGTGCAGGTCGGAACTTACCCGACAAGGAATTTCGCTACCTTAGGATGGTTATAGTTACCACCGCCGTTTACTGGCGCTTAAGTTCTCAGCTTCGCCCCGAAAGGCTAACCGGTCCCCTTAACGTTCCAGCACCGGGCAGGCGTCAGTCCATATACATCGTCTTACGACTTGGCATGGACCTGTGTTTTTAGTAAACAGTCGCTTCCCCCTGGTCTCTGCGGCCATACCACGCTCCACAAGCGTGTTGCTTCACGTGTCCGGCCCCCCTTATCCCGAAGTTACGGGGGCAATTTGCCGAGTTCCTTAACCACAGTTCGCCCGATCGCCTCGGTATTCTCTACCTGACCACCTGTGTCGGTTTGGGGTACGGGCCGCTAGAAGCTCGCTAGAGGCTTTTCTCGGCAGCATAGGATCACTGACTTCACCAAAACGGCTCGGCATCACGTCTCAGCCTTCATGCGGTGCGGATTTGCCTACACCACGGCCTACACGCTTACCCCGGCACAACCACCGGCCGGGATCAGCTACCTTCCTGCGTCACCCCATCGCTTGACTACTACCCACCGGGTTCCCAGCGTCCAGAATATCGATCCGAAGACCTCCATCCCTTCCGGTGGTTAGCACAGCAAGGTTCGTCATGGGCGCTCCTTCGCGGGTACGGGAATATCAACCCGTTGTCCATCGACTACGCCTCTCGGCCTCGCCTTAGGTCCCGACTCACCCAGGGCGGATTAGCCTGGCCCTGGAACCCTTGGTCATCCGGCGGAAGGGTTTCTCACCCTTCTTTCGCTACTCATGCCTGCATTCTCACTCGTGCCGCGTCCACAGCTGGGTCACCCCGCTGCTTCACCCCCGGCACGACGCTCCCCTACCCATCCACACACCTGCACACAACCCTCGAAAGAATCATGCGAAGTACATATGTGAATGCCACAGCTTCGGCGGTGTACTTGAGCCCCGCTACATTGTCGGCGCGGAACCACTTGACCAGTGAGCTATTACGCACTCTTTAAAGGGTGGCTGCTTCTAAGCCAACCTCCTGGTTGTCCGTGCGATCCCACATCCTTTTCCACTTAGCACACGCTTAGGGGCCTTAGCTGGTGATCTGGGCTGTTTCCCTCTCGACTACGAAGCTTATCCCCCGCAGTCTCACTGCCGCGCTCTCACTTACCGGCATTCGGAGTTTAGCTGACTTCGGTAAGCTTGTGGGCCCCCTAGGCCATCCAGTAGCTCTACCTCCGGCAAGAAACACGCAACGCTGCACCTAAATGCATTTCGGGGAGAACCAGCTATCACGGAGTTTGATTGGCCTTTCACCCCTAACCACAGGTCATCCCCCAACTTTTCAACGTTGGTGGGTTCGGCCCTCCACGCGGTCTTACCCGCGCTTCAGCCTGCCCATGGCTAGATCACTCCGCTTCGGGTCTAGAGTATGCGACTCAAACGCCCTATTCAGACTCGCTTTCGCTACGGCTTCCCCACACGGGTTAACCTCGCCACATACCACTAACTCGCAGGCTCATTCTTCAAAAGGCACGCCGTCACCCCGTAAGGCTCCGACGGATTGTAGGCAAACGGTTTCAGGTACTATTTCACTCCCCTCCCGGGGTACTTTTCACCATTCCCTCACGGTACTAGTCCGCTATCGGTCACCAGGTAGTATTTAGGCTTGCCAGGTGGTCCTGGCAGATTCACAGCAGATTTCAGGGGTCCGCTGCTACTCGGGAACACCCACAGAAGACCATGCCACTTTCGCCTACCGGACTTTCACCGTCTACGGTCGACCATTCCAGATCATTCGACTAGCAGCATGCTTGATAACTTCTCGGACCAGTGTCAGCTGATCCAGTAGGGTCCCACAACCCCGACCACGCAACCCCTGACAGGTATCACACGCAGCCGGTTTAGCCTCATCCGCTTTCGCTCGCCACTACTCACGGAATCACATGTTGTTTTCTCTTCCTGCCGGTACTGAGATGTTTCACTTCCCGGCGTTCCCCCCACACACCCTATGTGTTCAGGTGCGGGTGACACCACATGACTGGTGCCGGGTTTCCCCATTCGGACACCCTGGGATCACAGCTCGGTTGACAGCTCCCCCAGGCCTATCGCGGCCTCCCACGTCCTTCATCGGCTCCTGGTGCCAAGGCATCCACCGTTTGCCCTTGACAACTTGACCACAAAGATGCTCGCGTCCACTGTGTAATTCTCAACAAACAACCAACACCACAAACCCACCACCACACCACAACCCCGCCACCAGCCCCCACCCCCGAAAACCCACCCCCACCAACGAGGGCAAAACTTCCGGTGTGTCACGCTGCGTAACGGTCGTTTGATGCACGGGCCGTGATCGGCACCACCAAGACAACAACCCCCCACCCACCACGCTCACACGCTCGGGGCGGAACAAGGCTTGTTCCCTCAGGACTCAACAGGGTGTCTTCTCCAACATCCAACCACCAACCAGAACCGCGACCAGCTTTCCACCACCACACCCCCGAAGAAGCGCGATGCGTACTCACCACACAGAACCGACCAGCAGGCCGAACTACGCCAGTGTCTCCGCCAAGCGAGCCACCCCACCACCACACTCGGGCGGTCAGGGGACCCTGGACCACGTCACCGCGGCCAGGAAGCTCCTTAGAAAGGAGGTGATCCAGCCGCACCTTCCGGTACGGCTACCTTGTTACGACTTCGTCCCAATCGCCAGCCCCACCTTCGACGGCTCCCTCCACAAGGGTTGGGCCACCGGCTTCGGGTGTTGCCGACTTTCGTGACGTGACGGGCGGTGTGTACAAGGCCCGGGAACGTATTCACCGCAGCGTTGCTGATCTGCGATTACTAGCGACTCCGACTTCATGGGGTCGAGTTGCAGACCCCAATCCGAACTGAGACCGACTTTTTGGGATTCGCTCCACCTCACGGTATCGCAGCCCTTTGTATCGGCCATTGTAGCATGCGTGAAGCCCTGGACATAAGGGGCATGATGACTTGACGTCATCCCCACCTTCCTCCGAGTTGACCCCGGCAGTCTTCCATGAGTCCCCGGCATAACCCGCTGGCAACATGGAACGAGGGTTGCGCTCGTTGCGGGACTTAACCCAACATCTCACGACACGAGCTGACGACAGCCATGCACCACCTGTGAACGGCCCCGAAGGACCCTGTATCTCTACAGGATTTCCGTACATGTCAAACCCAGGTAAGGTTCTTCGCGTTGCATCGAATTAATCCGCATGCTCCGCCGCTTGTGCGGGCCCCCGTCAATTCCTTTGAGTTTTAGCCTTGCGGCCGTACTCCCCAGGCGGGGCGCTTAATGCGTTAGCTGCGGCACAGAAGGCCGGAGAGGCCCCCCACACCTAGCGCCCAACGTTTACAGCGTGGACTACCAGGGTATCTAATCCTGTTCGCTCCCCACGCTTTCGCTCCTCAGCGTCAATATCGGCCCAGAGACCCGCCTTCGCCACCGGTGTTCCTCCTGATATCTGCGCATTTCACCGCTACACCAGGAATTCCAGTCTCCCCTACCGAATTCTAGCCTGCCCGTATCGACTGCAAGCCCACAGTTGAGCTGCAGGTTTTCACAGTCGACGCGACAAGCCGCCTACGAGCTCTTTACGCCCAATAATTCCGGACAACGCTTGCGCCCTACGTCTTACCGCGGCTGCTGGCACGTAGTTGGCCGGCGCTTCTTCTGCAGGTACCGTCACTCTCGCTTCGTCCCTGCTGAAAGAGGTTTACAACCCGAAGGCCGTCATCCCTCACGCGGCGTCGCTGCATCAGGCTTCCGCCCATTGTGCAATATTCCCCACTGCTGCCTCCCGTAGGAGTCTGGGCCGTGTCTCAGTCCCAGTGTGGCCGGTCGCCCTCTCAGGCCGGCTACCCGTCGTCGCCTTGGTAGGCCATTACCCCACCAACAAGCTGATAGGCCGCGAGTCCATCCCCGATCACAAAAGCTTTCCACCCCCCAC
>NZ_BMQB01000019.1 GCF_014647895.1 Pilimelia anulata | reverse complement strand
CTCGTTGCCCGGCGGTTCCGGTGAAGGTCCATTCGCCGTTCTGACCGGGTGCAGTGGTGGTCAGCGTTGATGTCGGGCCGCCGGCGGTCAGGGCACCGGTAGCCATGTCCGGAATGAACTGCAGGCTCGCGGAGTAGGTGCCCACACTGTTCGTACCCGGCGTCACCTTCAGTTGGTAGTTGCCAGGTGTAAGGTTTCTGACTTCCGCGTCCGCGCATGAACCAGAAGCCGCCGCGGCGCCGTCGCTGTTGATCAGCTTCCAGCTCAGGGTGTTTCCCGCGCAGCCAGCCATGTGCACATAGATCGCCGCGTTCTCCGCTAGGGAAAAGCGGTAGATGTCAACCGCGGCGCGTGTTTCGAGGTTGCCTGCGCCCGTTCCGGGGTTCCCGTTGCTCACCGCCGCGGGCACAGTTATGTCGAAGACCTGCGGTGGGACCAGGTCGAGGTGGAGGGCGACGTTATCGATCCCGAAGCCCTGGTCGAGGACGCCGTTGACGTTGGTGGCCGACCACAGGGCCTCGATCTGCTCTTCGACGTGGTCGAACGGCACGGTGACCGGGTAGACCGCAAAAGGCTGTCCGTTGGCTAGCGTGCCAGACCGGGAGGGAGTGTCGCTTGCCGTGAAGGTGTGCGACCAGGTCTGAGACCGGTCGACCTGCAGCTTCACAGTCTGGCTGCCGGTCCAGGTACCGACAGCGACGACGTCGAAGGTCACTTCACCGCGCAGGTGCGGTGACTGTGTCGAGGCGTGCAGTCGGTAGTTGCCCTGGCCGCTGAACGGCCCAGCGAAGGATCCCGTCGCAGGGTCGGTGGTCACCTGCCCGGGGAAGACGTTGGTGGGGAGTTGGGCCTGCTCGAAGTTCACCGACATGTTGCCGGAGGCGTTGAGGGCCGCCGCGTTCGGATCAATGGACACAGTCGTGCGCTGTGCCGCCATGGCTGCGAAGTCGTTGTTTTGGGTAAGGATGATATCGAGGATGCAGTCCTCGAACTGCGGCCCGGCAGGCACATGATGATCTGCACAGACCTGACTACCCACCGCGAACTCGCTCGGGGACAGGCTTTGGATGGTGGTCAGGTTCGTGGGGAAGTTCAGGTCAGTGAACGTTGAGGTGTTCTGCCCAGCCCCGTACGCGAACAGGGAAATGTCATTTTCGATCCGCCAGGAGTCGGCGTAAGCGCCATGGAGGGTGCCAGCCTGGGCGTTGGCAGAAAGCTGCGCCCCATTCGACAACTTCAGGTCGTTCATCGGGTTGCCGTCGGCATCGCCGGCGAGACCCTTTAGGTCGCTTCCGGTGGGGAAATGCAATCCAGCAGACGAATTGCCGGCGATTGCCCAGTTGAAATACGGGTTGTCGCCGAAGCCCGGCCATACCACAGAGTAGTGATCGCCGCCGTGCGAGCTGCGAATGATGGACGCGGTATTGCCGAGGTCGTAAGGCGTTCCCGCAACGATAGTCCGCACTACCCCGTCTACCAGGACGGTGCCGGGGCGGCGCAGTTCGACGACATGCCCATTGACCCACATCGCGGCTCGATCTAAGACCGACCAGTTATTGCCGCCAGCGGTGAACCGCACCTGAATATCCAGATCGTAGCGATCGGAGTTAGCGTAGGTGAACTCCCCTACCGACTGCAAATCGTAACTCAGGCCATCAACGGTTACCAAATGAGGATCACCGGAAATCGAGGAAGTGGTCAAGCCCGGCACTACAGGTTCCTGATAGAACTCCGGGGTTTCTTCGCTTTTCTCCATGTTCGGGAAGGTTGGTGGCGAGCTGTTGTCTTCGCACTCGTGGTGCGTCTCTCTGACCCAGATCAACCCATTCTCGGGCACGTCGACGTCAAAGGTGCGTAGCGGAGTCCTGCCGTCGACGCATTTCTGGTTCGTATCCCACGCTCTCACCTTGAAACTGTCGGTATAGGGCTGCGAATCTATGCCGTTCACGCCGAGAGCGGAGCCGCGAATGATATTCTGAGTTCCCAGCGCCCCTTTTAACGCGGTGATGTAGCCGTCAACTTCACCCAAAGCCTTGGCCCTCGGGTTGGACACTGGAGCGTTCCATGCTCCCTTGGCCTCCCACACGTGAACCGGCACGGTAGGATTGTTGCGATTGTAATAGACGACGTCTGCACGAGTACTACTTTTCACTGGAACATTGGGATTGACGCGAACCTCCCACTCCAGGTCCGGAGAAATACTTAACTGGCCTTCTGGAGGGTCAGCAGCCGGAGTCGTATGGCCAGAAAAACCAAACCCGTTCTGGTTCATGTGCGCGATGGCGCGGGCTTGGGCGATAGCCTCAACCTTGAGACCACACTGCCTTACTTGCTCATACACCGCGGGCTTGGTGCCGTCCAGACACTTCGGGCCTTTCAGATAGCCCCGAGCATACAGGCTCGCCCCTTTGATACATCGACGATGCGATTGGATGTCGCCTGACTCGCTCGCGCACGGTGGTGGGTCCGCAAAACTGGGAGCACTAGCGACGACAATGTAGCTAGCTACCACCATCAGAACCGCAATGAGCGCAGCAAAATAGCGACAACGCATTCGAATCCCCCGATTTCCCGGCCGCTACTTTGGGACAGGCGGCATGTCTACTGCACCCGACCGTACTCCACAAGCTACCAGCGAAACTACGCACGCGTCCATAAACTGTAGCGATTGCCCAATATCTGGCGCGTCGTCCACACAGGCAGGCTGGCCGCGGTTGTGGCCGACAGGACGCCCACAGATCGAAATCGCGCGTGGCATACACAGCTCCGCAATATGCGACAGCAACGGCGCATGGCTTGTAGTCTCGTCAGCGTACGGGACCACAAGGTGGTCTGCTTGACAGCACCACCAGTCCACTATCAAACGGTGCCACCCACAGACAGTAGGAGCCGACACCGTGAGTCGTGTCTACGAGTTGGATGTCACAGCGCTGCCGGTCCGGCCAGTGAGTCGGGCAAGCATGGCGCTGGGCATAACACCTGACAAAGATCGGCAAATCTGCGTGGTGTACGACATCGAGCGAGACGAGTTCGTCCGGCCGCCGTCGATGCCCGACGGCTCTGGGTGGTCCCTACTATCGCTGAGCCCGGACGGCACGCAGCTCCTCTACTTGGACTTGTACGGTCCGAGGAGACCAGACAACGGACTCTACCTCTACACGCTGGCCACCGCCGAGCACGTCAGGTTCGACCCACCGGATATCACACACCCAGACTGTGCGGCGGTGTCGCCCGACGGCCGAACCATCGCTACCCTGACGGGCGACATTAGCGGGAAGCCCATTGCCACGATCCACCTGCTGGACGTCGCCACCGGCCGATGGCGCCAGGTATGGCAGGAACCAGGCTTGGCAGCGGTACTGGAAGGCGTTGTCGCCTGGAGCCCCGACGGCAGCCGGCTCGCCGCGACATACGGCATCGGGCCGGGATGGGGCACCGTCGTACTCGACAGCGCCGGCCGGAAACTCGCGTACTTCGACGAGACCCTCCTGCCGTCCAGCGGCAACAGCGCCTGGCTCGACAACCGCCGCGTCTTGTGTCGGTGGGACGAGCCGGGAGGAGGACGGAACATCCTCAATACCGAAGACGGCAGCCGCGAAGTCCTCGATGGGTCGAGCAAAATTCCTACGGCCCGTTTCGGCGACCGGCTTTTCCCAGGCGCGGCGTCGTACACCCCCAATAGGGGTATCACGATGAGCACCACCGACATGCACGGCGGTGACACACAGCCGTTCATGACCCTCCCACCCAACACCAGAGTTCTGACATTCCACACCTGGCTTGAGCCACCGACATGACCTGCACGCAGTCCTCATCGACACGAAACGCCAGGCGTGAAGCCATGGTAATAACGGCGGGGCCGCAAACTGCCCGCTCACCCAGATGGCGGCCGGCTGCGCCGACCGCCCCATAGAAACCGCCGCGCATGGTTCAACCGCGTGACAATCGGTATTCTTCGTGATTTTTTCTGTCGGACATCGGTACTTGGTGCAGATCCACGCACCCCTGGAGGCCGCCTTCCGTACGGCCTTGCCGCTAGGAGCGCTCACCTCCTGAGTGGCTCCTGGTCACGGTGTGCCTACAGATTGACGGCCAACGCCGCATCCATCGGAGCTAACGGCTGGGCTGCAAGCTTATCGTTGAGAAGCAAGCCGATCGTTGCGGCATGCATATACTCCACAGGCGCGATCCCGGCAACGAGCACCGTGTCCGCGGCAGAAGGCATGCCGGCGAGCCGGCCAATGCAAGTTTGGCCGGCAACCCGTTCAACACGTCCCGCGACCAAGAGAACATCGCGCTCCGTCCCCGCTGCTTCTGCCTGCCTGAAGAAGTCCTCGGCGACACTGAGAACGTCAGCCCGGACCGGGCGCTTGAGATCAGCGAATCGCTTACGCCACGTTTCGAGATGCTCCTGGTGATGTTGCCGACACCGCTCGAGTACATCCTTGGAAACGCGCGCCAACGACCTCCTCGCCTGCGACTCCTCACTTAGCAGCCGTTCGTAGACGCCGATCGCGGTGCTCTCCACCGCCATAAGAAGCCGAATGGAGCGGTCAGCGTCAGAGTCCGCGCCGCTGATTGCCTTCTTGTCCGACGACGTACATCCAGATGCGCCAGCGGCGACCGTTGCCGCCGCCGTAGCGGCGAGCCCGAGGGCGCGGCGCCTTGAGATCATCGGACGCTCCCACTCTCCGGATCGGCGGCCTTGTCGGTTGGATAGGTACTCGTGGGGAGGACGGCGTTGACGAAGGACTCGGGCAACCTTCCCAGGTCCTTTGGTCGGATGCCGCCCGGTAGGTGGGCAGCGGACAGCGATTGAGCGGCGGAAAGGATCACCCGATGCTGCACCTCGACCGCAGCGGTGCGGGCCATGACCAAGCGGACGCTTTCATCCGAAGTCCGCGGAGCGAACTTGGTATAGGTCTGCGCAATGACATCTTCCAGCAGCAGTGCCAAGGCGACCGTTTCGTTCGGGTCATGCTTGGCCAGGCTTTTGCGGACAAACGCCTCGTAGGTGGGGTGTACCTTCGCCTGCGGCTTCTTCTTGGCTGCCGTCAGTAGGCCATTCATGTCGCGCGTATGCACGACGTGATGGTCAACGGCGATCCCGAAGAATTGCCGCAGGTCAGACGAGAATTTCTTTGCCGTCACCGAACTAAGCACCGCACGATACATGAAGACTAGGAGGTTTTCCAGTGCGGCCACCGTTTGCAGCATCGACGTCTCCTGAGCCGACAGTGGAGTAGCGGTCGAGGGACTCGGTGACGCCATCGTCAAACTCCTTGCCTGGCCCGAGAGCTAGCCACAGCTACTGTAACCTGGATGTCGCTATGATCGCCCATCTGGCCAGATGCCGCAGGGAAATCCGCACCGTACGCCCGTGGACCGTCCCCGGACCAACATCGGTCCACTCGGACCGGTCCTGATGGTGGCTTCGTTTCGCCCGTCCCGCGAGCGCCCGGCGGGTGATGTGTTAGAGTCGGCTGGTTGCAGTTTGATTTCCTTGG
>NZ_BMQB01000018.1 GCF_014647895.1 Pilimelia anulata | reverse complement strand
AGAACGTCCTCCCCACGGCCATCAGACCATGATCAGAAGACTCCGGGAAAGCGGGGGGACCTCAGGCGACAGGTGTGAGCTGCGCCGTGGTTTCGGTGTCACGGCGGACCAACGATGCGCACCGGCTGGCGGGAATCCAGCCGGGGGCCAGGGAGTGGAAGACGCGGCGGACAACGTGACGGTCCTGATCCACCTGCACCGTGAGGACTTCCCGGCACACCGGGTTCACGACCATCGGTGTGAGGACCGTGTCGAGGGTGCGGGCAGTCGGGAAACTGCGGGTGAGCGCGGTTTCGATGTCACCCTTTGCGGTCCAGCTGGTGCCGACGAAGGCCGCGGTCACGAGCAGCCAGGCCGCGATCCCGCTGGCCAAGGCGACCCGCGGTGGGCAGAACCGACTCACGGCGGCCAGTCCCACCATCAGTGCGGTCAGCATCAGGGCGAACGAGACCGGAACGAGGCCGGTGAACCAGGCGGCGGCGAGCCCAGCGAGCAGGAAGAACGCGATCAGCCCACGGATGACCCGGCTCGGCAGGACGAACAGCAGGACCGCGGCGCTCGCCCACAGGGCCGGTTCGAGGATGAAGACGGCATCGCCGTAGTACCAATGGTTGTCGACGGGCCACAGCGGATGTACGCCGTAGCTGTTGGTGAAGTCCAATCCGATGTGCAGCAGTGGGGCGAGGACGGCGACCCCCGCGACGAACAGCAGGTCCGCCCGCGACGGCGTGACCTTCTTGAGCCGCCACCAGAGCCGGACGGCCAGGAACAGCAACACTGACAAGCCGAGCGCGCCGAGGATCGTGTGAGTGTGGCCGCGATGGTGCAGCAGGTAGTCCATCGTCGTGCCGGCCCAGCCGGTATATGCCACGTCGATGTCGGGCAGGTTGCCGCCGACGGCCATGACCGTGAGTGCCACGCTCCGGCGAGCACGGTCGCTCAGCACCCGTTGACGGCCGGATGGACCGGTGCAGCGCCTCGCCAACCACGATGCTGATCAGCGTGTGCGTCACATTGTCCATGGCCGATGATCGTAATCGCCCTGCTCCGCGGGTCGGGCGGTACGCCCGGGGTGTCGCGTACCGAGCTTGATGGAGGCATCCAAGCCTGGGAGACTCCCCGCACGTGCGGGGATGGCCCCAAGGACGATCGCCGCCAGCCCGGGCGTCGCCGACACGGCATCGAAGGCGCGCCCGCGGGCGCTACCTGCGGAGTAGGCCCACATCACGCCGCTCGGGTGGGTCGTGCTCCGACCAGCGGCCGGCCATTCACAGCTCCGGGACTCGTTCCCCGGCTCGGCGGGGGCCGGCTACATTGCGCGCACGCGGTAGAGGTGCCTCACCGTCGCCGGCCACCGCCGCGCCCCGGCGCGGAAAGGAACACGGTGGTCGAGGGGCGCCCCACTGCTTCCTGATCAGCGATCGCCACGTCAGCATCGGCGAGTTCCGGTTCGTGCACGCGACGGTGCAACCCATCAGCCTTCTCCCGCAACTGCCGCAGCGTGACCTGGCCACTCTCACCACTTAGGTCAACCTCGATACGGCAGAACAGGTCACAGGGATACTCGACGACGAACATCGCCTGCGAGCCGGCAGTCACTCCATCCCCCCACCGACGCGAAAAAGGCGCGCGCCGCCACTCACCAGATCGTTCCGCATGTCCCGATCGTAACCGCGGACGGGATCACCTGTACCGAACCAGCGACGCAGACCCGGCGGGCGCTCCTGCCCGCCCACCCACCGTCCGAGCGGCACCGCACGAGCAGCTGAAATAGCGGACGGCGACGGCTGCGCCATCAGCGACATGAGCGCCCTTCGCTTGTGTGGCGGCCAGCGTCGACGTGCCCCTGCCGCAACCACCGCAGTGCCGCGTCAGCCGCGTCCTCGGGGGTGCTGTTGAAGCAACGCCCGTTCACGAGGACGACCCCCGGACGCACCCACCGCTGCGGGCGCGCGCAGGTACCGCGGCACGACCGGCAGCGCACCGCGACCCACGGCGCCGCGCGGCTAGACCCGCGGCACCGCGTCACGTGCGACCACGACACCTCGACAGGCATTAACCAGCGAAGATCACGCACAGTGACGATAATATGTAGCGGGAGAGCCGCGCGTGTTCGCTCGCGGATCGCTCGGATGTCGACGCACTCACCCGCACCCACCCGCACCCACCCGCACTGACACGCACGGGCGTCCCGAGGGCACCGAAGGGCGGGAGTGCACAGCACGCCTGCAACGCGGTCCCAAGAACACGCGGGCGTAGCGGCGGACACGCACCCGCCACGCCAGCCACGACATTACTTAAGGTGAGCGAACCAGCCATCATCGATCACTATCCGTCGATGTCGGCAGGCCAAATCAGGCTATTCGCCGCGCGACGACTGACGGGCCCCGACGTGAGGCAGGCGAGCCGATCCTGCTACTCTTTTTGGGCGCCTCATGGCGCCACGGCCAGGTAGCTCAGTTGGTACGAGCGTCCGACTGAAAATCGGTTACCTGACGCTCCGTTACGGTCCCCTGTGGTCATTGGCATGGCGGCTGACCTGCGAAGACATCTATAGCCTAGCCGGACGCATTCCTCACCAGCCACCGCTGTTGCTCCCGCGCTGCTCCATTGACGTGATCTTGTCGAACGCTAGGATCCAGCACTTCGAGCGCGACTACTCCTAGTAAATTGCCGCACTGGACAGGGTTCTGAGCGGGACAGATGTGTCGCCGACGTCTCCCTCTGGCGCCCGTGGTCGGCGCTTGCGCCACACGAGCGGCGGGGCAGTGTCGTCCGAGAGAACCGCGCCGCGCGTCGGTACGCTGATCCGTGCCCGATCTCGTCTGGGTAGCCGGCGTGAGGCGCGAGCCGTCTGGAGCAGCGACATGAGCACCCCCCACCTGCCGAGTGTGTATCTCGGTCCCGACCACGGTATGTGGCGGCCCAAGGCGTGGCAGGACGTCGTCGATGCTCAGCAGGGCGGACTGTTGGACGAGTCCCACTGGCTAGACCTCAAACGTGAACTCACCCCGGGTCGGCAGGGCAACCAGGACCTGGCCGTCGACATCGCGGCCATGGCGCTGGATAGCGGCCAACTCCTATACGGCATGGAGGACCGGGAAAGCCGCGCGATCAACGTGTGCGGCGTGGAACTGGCCGGGCTCGCGGAGCGGATCGATCAGGTCGCCCGCTCGAAGGTTCACCCGCCCGTGCTGGTCCGCACGATCGAGATCCCGGATCCGAACCGGGCCGGGTGGGGATGTGTGCTCGTCCTGGTGCCGGCCAGCTCACAGGCACCGCACATGGTTGACAACATCTACTACGGCCGCGGAGACAAGGCCAACCACCGCCTCAGCGACGAAGAAGTACGCCGTGCCATGGCCGCACGCGATCGCCGGCCACACGACGTTGAAGAGCAGCTCGGGCGGCTACGCGACGAAGACCCGACCGGCGAGGGCCGCAAGGCGGGGCACCTATACCTGGTCGCGCAACCGCTAGCCAGCGGCGCCGAGGCGATGGTAGCCCTGACCGCGCACCCCTCCCCGCAGTCGACCCTCCAGCCGATGGTCCACGAAATTGTGCAACGCCTTCCCCAGACGTACTCGCCGACGCTCGCAACCGCGATCCGCGCCAGTCGCCGCGCTGACGGACTCGCACTCTCCTCACATAGTCCGGATGACCGGATCTACGAAGGCGGTCTCATCGATCTGGTGCTCCGCGAGGACGGTGGCATCGCCATGACCTGCGGTCGAGGCACCGACATCATGAGCCGCGGCGGCCTAGACCCGATCCGGGTGGTCGTGCCGGTCGTCTTGCTCGGGCTAACCCACAGCGCACTTATGCTGGCTGGGCTGCTGGCCGAACGCCACACGGCCTATCAGGGTGCATGGGCGGTCGGCCTCCTTGTTGACCGGCTAAAGGCCACGGAGCCGTCTGACCGAATCCAGTCGGGCTGGCACGGCGGCACCGCCTACAGCCGGGACGAGTATGTGCGCACCACGGAGACAACTACTGCCGAGCTGGCGGACAGTTCCGAGAACGTGGTACAGCGGCTCCTCGGGACACTCCTACGTGGACTCGCAGTAGATGTCCGATACTTGCCCTACACCGCCAGCTCCCTCAGGAACGCAGCGCGGTAGCGCAACCGAACTCGTCCCGGCCGATATCGCTCCTCAGAACCCGCGAGCCAAGCGGTAGCTCGGTCGGTCGGTTGGGACGGCAGGTATCGCCAAGTTCGGACGCCAGCAGAGGCGGCCGGCGTCGATGTCTGGCGTCCGGCCTACACACCGCCCGCGGCGGCCGCCTTCCCGTCCCACCCGTCCGCCCACCTGCGGTGACGAGGGTGGTCCGTCTCCCGCCGTCGGCGACAGTTGAGGCGATCAGTGACCGCCGAGAAGGCGGCCAGCGCAGACACTCGACCAGGCAGGACTACGGCCAGACCTGAGGAGCGAGACTCCCGAAGTGCCGATCAGGTCACGCCACGTCGGGCAGTTTCATGCTCGGTCACCCTTGGCGATCAGCTAGTGATCTCGCCCTCTTCTTGCGTTGCGGGCGACTAAATCAGGGATAACTGTTCACGGAGTTCGTCATAGAATCAAATGTCTTCGATAAGGGAGTTGTGAGCTTCGTTCGTATGCAATAATCGCATACGAACATTCACTTCTAGAGAGATTCAAATGAAGTGGCCGCTGCAAAGCCAGAAGGCGCACCGCCGAGCAACACCGCTCTTCGAGTTCCACAGAAGCGTGGTTGACTCCCCTTAGGGCTGCGCGCCTAGCCATGCTCACACGCTGCAATGGCCAGGCGTACGCCGTCCCTGTATACCGGAAGGATCTGATTGCAATGGCTCTGTTTACCTATGTGGACAACTCCAACGTGTGGATCGAAGGTATGCGGATTAGCGCAGTACGGAAGGGTCTGGTGGCCGACATAGCTGAGGCTTCTGAGCGCGGCGTGACTGATTCCTCTTGGAATTATAGTTTTGGAGGCCTGTACGAGGCGGTCTGTCCCGCTGACTTGATTGAAATCGGTCGCGCGGCCTTGTTCGGCTCCTACAAGCCACCTAAAGATGACGTTATTTGGAAGTTCGCAGAACGCCCTGGATTCGACGTCGTGCTGTTCGAGCGGCAATACGGAGAGAAGCAGGTCGACGTGGAAGTCGCGCTCCAAATGAGTGATGACTCACGGGATCTCATGCAGCCGGGCGACAAGGTTGTGCTTGTTTCAGGAGATCAGGATTTCGTGCCGGCGATCAGCCGATTGGCAGACCGTGGTTTTCCGACCACTGTCGTATTCTGGGAGCATGCCACGGCTACGGCCCTTCGGGAGGCTGCGGCCGACTTTTTTCCGCTCGATCCAGTATTTGATCGCTTGACGCGCTGATTATCTGCCACTCTCCTCCGCAAATGGCAGCAATTCGGCCACGTTCACGAACAGGTCGGAGTCGAGTATGTACTCGATCTGCTCGCGGCGGCCGAGCAGGTTGGTGGCCGTGTACTGGAAGTGCCAGCTGCCGTGGCTGCGTTCGAGCGGCTGCGGGCGGCATTCCTCCAACCGCCGGCCCGCGCTGTGGAGGCAGCTACGCCGCTTGAAGGTCACGCCGCGGCTATCGCTCACCCTCCGCCGCGGCCCCGCCATTGGGCTCACTGCGGACCCAGCGGGGGTAGTCGCCTGCTGGGCGGTGTGTTCGGCTTGTCAGCCGTACCCGTACACCGCGACGATGGCCACTCGGTGGCGAGTTGGACTTCGGGGGACACGTGGGAGTGCTTGACGACAAGGACCCGACCGGCGCTACCCGGCTGAAGGAATGGGCCAACGGTTTGCGCGAGCTCCCGCCCGGCACACCCCCGCCCTTCGAGTACCAACGGATGATCCACCCGGGGATAGTTCCCGCGGACGGGGACGGGCCGCTCGCCGCAGAAGGTCAGGGACTGCTAGGCGTTCCAGGTGAGCACATCCAGTCGGTGACCGTCCTGCACTACCTGCGCGCAGGGTCGCCGTCGGATCAGTTTGACATCGTCGGCCGTGACGCGATGTTCGGCGCCCTGCTGACCTTGGTGACGGACCGTCGCTGCCAGGTCGTTCCGGAGGTCATGGCAAGGGTCGAGGGCCAGGAGCATCCCTTCACATTGCCGCTGGCCGGGTCAGTGGACACCCATCTCGGTGCGCCCCTGCCCGCCTGGCCGCAGGTCGATGCAGCGTTCCGCGACGCGGTAGCGCGACTCACCAGTCTTCCCGATGATGACATGCGGGCCCTTAGCGCGGCGATCCACATGCACTACTGTGCCTCGCTGCTGATTCCGCGTGATCTTGTCGGCGCGTACGCGTTGATGGTCGGCGGTATCGAATGTCTGGCGCAGCACTTCGGCAGTCCCCCAACGGAGTGGGCCTACTGGGACGAGTCGGCGAGCTGGGAGAAGTTCATCGCCGGCCAGGCCTTCACCGAGGACCAAGCCGCAGCTCTGCGCGCCCGCCTGATGAAGGACAAGCACATCAAGCTCGCGGAGACCTCCGCTACCTACGCCATGACGCGGCTGCCGGACGCCTTCTGGCAAGAGCCTGTGCGCGTCTACACCTGGGGTGTGGACGCGATGAGCGCCTCGCCGCTGGAGGGCTCCTGGTCTGATCCGCAGCCGCGCGGCGCGGTGTTCGCTGAGAATCCGGCGGTCCTGAAGGCGGCGTTGAAGACTGCGTACAAGCTTCGGTCTCAGTTCCTGCACGCGGGCAAGCGGGCGATCTCGTTTGCTGGCGACGTGTTCGCGACTGTCGTGGCTGCGGATCGACCCGCTGGCGAGAGTCCACGTCTGAGCGTCGCCCAAATGCGCGCCGTCCTGCGGACCTTGATCCTGCAAGAGTTGACCGACCGTGGCAGCACCGATCCTCGGGGCTTGGACGAAATCACACTCGACACGGTCCCGACACCAGGGTCATGAGCTGACCGCCCGGTGTCCGGCGGTCGCCGAGACTGCTCTGCACCATGGCAAGGCTCCACTGCCGGGTCGTACTGCATGACGCAAGCGCTAACCACCGAGGCGCTCACCGGTACAGGCACGATGACGGGGCCCACCAAGTGAGGCAGCCCGCTCGGCGGCCACGTCACAATGTGGTGAGCCCGGCTAGGGAGCGTCTCTTGGATCATGGTTTGGTCCAGAGCAGTATGCCTGCGAGGGTGAGC
>NZ_BMQB01000017.1 GCF_014647895.1 Pilimelia anulata | reverse complement strand
TCCTACCGGGAGCCTCGCCCTAGGTGGAGAACCGACACGCCGCGCCTGACCGGGTCATCCACCGCACACACCACGATGAAAATGGCTCAATGCACCCGAACGGTCTCAAAGCCCGCTTCGGAGAGCGGGCTCGAGCTGCCGACAACACGTTGGGCATCAGCGAGCAGCGCCGTGATGGTCGGCAGGAATTGTCCCTGAGGCTGGCGAACTCCGGTCCGATGTCCGCTTGCTGCAAGTGTCGCGTACTGGTCACGAAGCTCATCGGCGTGCTCATTCATCAGGTCGATGACCTCGGCCCGCCGCGCGGCTGTCAAGGAGTCGGTGAGAATGCTGGCAGCGGCGAGGATGACCGAGGCGGTGTGCTGAGCGTCGATGGTCGTCGAGAGCGCCTGCCCGACGTCGACCGCGTGCTCGGCGCGGCTAGCAGATGTCCGCGCCTGGGTGATCGCGATCGAACCCACGGCGCCGACCGCCGTGATCGCCAATACACCGAGGGCGGCAAGCCTTCGTTTGACGGTCCAGCTCATCGGAACCCCCCCCTCCTGTATGACCATTACGACCAGCCGGTCGGACTGCGGAACCGCAATCGCCCCACGTCCTCCGGCCGGGCCGGACCTGCCGCTCAGGTTAACCGTCACGCTCCTCGCGTGGGTCGTCAGCGGAAGGTTTGCCGGGCGAAAATTGTCGGATGGTCGGCTTGCGTGGAGCGGTTACTCGTGTCTGATCAGGAATCGATATTCGTCGTCCCTACGGTGCCGGGCGCATATTGATTCGCAATTTGGCCGGATCGCGCGGCTGCTGCGTCCTGAATGACACTGATCAGATTCCGCCGGCAACATGGATCAACTGTCGGCGGACCGTCCCGATGACCAAGAAGGCGGTACTCGCGGCGGCATTGCGCGTCCGGGCAGGGCCATCACACCTGCTATACCTCGAGGCCAGGTTTGATGTCTGTGGGTTGGTGGGTGTGGAGTGCGGCTTTCACGGTGTTGAGGAAGTCGGGTTGGGTGAATGGTTTGCTGATCAGTTGTACTCCGGGCGGGAGGGTGCCCTGTTCGGTCAGGAGTGATTTTGCGTATCCGGACATGTAGATGACGGGCATGGTGGGTCTGATTCGGCGGCAGGCGGTGGCGAGTTCGGGGCCCTGCATGCCGGGCATCACCACGTCGGTGACGAGGAGGTCGATGGTGTGGGCGGAGCGGACGATATCCAGGGCTTCGGTGCCGTTCGAGGCGGGGATGACTTGGTAGTTGCTGTTCTCCAGCATCCGTGTGAGGACCGCTGCCAGCGCGGCTTCGTCCTCGACCACGAGGATGGTCTCACCCGCGCCGGTGTCTGCGCCCGGCTGGCCGAGTGCTGCGGGCGTGGGTGCGGTCGAGGTTGTGCCTTTGCGGGCGGTCGGGATGACGAAGGCGACCGTGGTGCCGTGGCCGGGTTCGGATTCGAGCCAGAGGTGCCCGCCGTAGTGGCTGACGATGCCGTAGACGGTCGCCAGGCCCAGTCCGCTGCCCTCACCGGCGGGCTTGGTGGTGAAGAAGGGGTCGAAGGCGTGGGCGATGACTTCCGGCGGCATGCCGGTGCCGCTGTCGATGAGCGTGACCATCACGTGGTCACCGGGTTGAGCGGCCGGGTGTTGGGCGCGGAACTCCTCGCCGACGGTGATGTTGGCGGTGGTGATGCGCAGGGTGCCGCCGTCGGGCATGGCGTGAGCGGCGTTCACGGCGACGTTCATCAGGATCTGCTCGAGCTGTCCCGGATCCATGTAGACGCCGCTGAGGTCGCCGTCGAGGTCGGTGCGTAGGTCGATCCGCTCACTGACGGCGCGACGTAGCAGTGGCTCCAAGCCGCGAACGACGGCATTGATATTGAGTACCTCCGGGCGGACGACATCCCGGCGCCCGAAGGTGAGCAGCTGTCGGGTGAGGGCAGTACCCCGTTTGGCGGCGCCGTGAATGCGGTCGATGTCCTCGCGAAGCGCGGCCGTCCTGGCAGCGGAATCCCCGCCGGCCATGGGGTGGGCCAGTTCCTCACGGACGAATTCGCAGCAGGTTTGGATGATGCCGAGCAGGTTATTGAAGTCGTGAGCGACGCCACCGGCGAGCTGTCCGAGACTCTCCAATCGCTGCGCCTGTTGTAGTTGGGCTTCCAACCGCTCGCGTTCGGCTCGAGAACGAAGCCGTTCGTTTTCGGTAGCGACAGCGACCCGGTCAGTGATGTCGCGGACGGATGCTGAGACGAGGAGCCCGTCACCGGACTTGAAAGAATTGAGCGCGATCTCGGCCGGGAATTGGCTGCCGTCCTTGCGTTGGGCGCGTAGTTCGGTCCGCAGGTCACCCATCTGTCGCGGTTGGGGGTTGCGAAAGTAATGTTCTTTCAGGGTGAGGTGGCGCTCGCGCGTTTCGGGTGGTATCAGTATTTCGATGGGCTGGTCGATGAGTTCGTCGCGGGCATAGCCGAAGAGCCGCTCGGCTTGCGCGTTGGCCATGACGATGCGACCTCCGGAGGTAACGCCGATGGTGGCGTCCGGCGCGGCCTCCAGGAGTCCTTTGAACTTTGCCTCGGCTTGTTCGATCCGGCTCAGGTCACTGGACAGCGTCGCCACACCCACGACGCGGTCGTTGCTGCGCACCGGTGACATACTCACCGAAACGGTGACCGTGTTTCCCCGGGCGTCCATCCGGGGTCTGACGGACCGGGCGATCACCTCGCCTGCGGCGACCCGGTCGAGGAGCTCCACTTCGACCCGGTGGTGGGCTTCCGGCATGATCAAGAACACCGACTTGCCGATGACCGCTTGTGCCGGGAAGCCGTAGAGGTTTTCAGCGGCCTTGTTCCAGCTGGTGATCGTTCCGTCGAGGGTGTGGCTGACGATGGCGTCATGGGCCGACTCGACGATGGAAGCCAGCAGCGCCCGAGCCTCCATCTCCAGGTGCCGGCTGGTGACATCCCTCATGGCGGCGGCCACCCAGATGCCGCGGCCGGTGTCCAGTGGAGCGAGGCTGATCTCCACGGGGAATTCGGTGCCGTCGCGGCGCTGCGCCCTCAAGGTCATGCCCGCGCCCATGGGACGCCGCCGCGGATCGGCCATGTATGCCGAACGCAGCCGGGGATGCCGGGCGCGGACACCCGGCGGAACCAGGTCCTCCACAGACAACTCGACCAGCCCGCCCTCCGGATAGCCGAACATGTCCTCAGCCATCGCATTGGCCACCCGAACCCGACCACACTCATCAACAGCGATAGCGGCATCCGGCGTGGCCTGTAATAGCTGACCCACCAGCGAATCCGGCATAAAAGAAATGACACACCCCCGAAGCAGTTCCCCGCCGAAGCCTACGCCGCCCACATACGAAACATGCTGATTCTGGATGTCATTCTGTCAGACTATTCCTAAATGGAAACGAAGATAATCGACCGCCCGTACCCGCCGCGCCAATATGTCGGTTTCGCGCGAAGCTAAGAGTCTCGGCGCGGCCGCTGATATATAGGCTGGCCCCAGATTCTTCGTCCGACAATTCTCACACGGCACTAATACTGCAACGGCACTTATGGTCGTGTGTGTCGGTGGTGGTAGTGGCTCTGTCGGGCTTGCCATTGTCGTCGTCGGCGGAAGCGTGACCAGGCGATGGTGTAGTAGTTGGTGGGTGAGGGTCCGGGAGCAGGGCGATGATCAGCCTGCGGGCTTCGGGGACCGTGAGCGGGATGAGTTTCTCATTGCCGGTCGTTTCGCTCTTTTTTGTTCGGCGGCGCGGATGGCTGCGAGCCAGGCCAGGGCGAGCATCGACAGAGTGATGTGGGCGTACCAGCCGCGCCGGGTGCGGACCTAGTAATGGTCGAGGCCGGTTTCCTGTTTGGCTTGTTTGAAGCACTCCTCGATGGCCCACCGTCGACCGGCGACCCGGGGGGACTACCCCTGGTTTGGTTGACTCCTGACCTGTGAGGATCTTGGTCCTCCTGGAAGGATGTTCATCGTGCCCAAGCCGTTCCCGCCCGAGTTCCGTGCTGATGTGGTCGCGGTCGCCCGCCGCGGCGGGGCTCCGCTGTCGCAGATCGCGAAGGATTTCGGGATTTCCGAGTCGTGTCTGCACCGCTGGTTGAAGCTGGTTTACATCGAAGACGGCAACCGCCCCGGCCAGGCCGGGGCGGAGTCGGTGGAGCTGCGTGAGCTGCGCCGCCGTAACAAGCTGTTGGAGCAGGAGAACGAGATCCTGCGGCGCGCGGCGGCGTTCTTCGCCCGCGACATCTCCCCAAAATGATCTACCCGCTGGTCCTCGACTGCGCCGCCGACGGGATCCCCGTGGCGGTGACCTGCCGGGTGTTGGGGTTCTCCAAGCAGGCGTTCTACCAGTGGAAAGCGATCCGGTCAGCCACCGTGACTGGGACGACGCCCACCTGGTCAACGCCGCCTACGACATCCACGCCGACGACCCGGCGTTCGGGTACCGGTTCATCGCCGATGAACTGGCTGACCGTGGTGTGGCCACGGGTGAGAACCGGGTGCAAAGGTTGTGCTCTCAGCAGCGGATCTGGTCGGTGTTCTCCCGCCGGGCTCGTAAGAGCGTGCGCCGGTCCGGCCCGCCGGTGCACGACGACCTGGTCGGCCGGGACTTCACCGCCGCGGGACCGGACCGGTTGTGGCTGACCGACATCACCGAACACCCCACGAGCGAGGGGACGCTGTACTTGTGTGCGGTCAAGAACGCCTGGTCCAACCGGATCGTCGGCTACTCGATCGACAGTCGGATGAAGGCATCCCTGGCGGTGTCGGCGCTCAACAACGCCGCCGCACTGCGCCGCCCACCGCCGGGCGTCGTGGTCCATTCGGATAGAGGCAGCCAGTTCCGGTCTCGGAAATTCGTGGCCGCGCTGCACCGCCACCAGCTGATCGGATCGATGGGCAGAGTCGGATCCTGCGGCGACAACGCCGCGATGGAATCATTCTTCGCCCTGCTCCAAGCCAACGTCCTGGACCGCCGCCGCTGGCCCTCACGACAAGAACTCCGCATCGCGATCACCTACTGGATCGAACGCACCTACCACCGCCGACGCCGACAACGCCGCCTCGGACGCCTCACCCCGATCGCGTTTGAGACACTCCACACCACCACCAACGCCGCCTGAACCACCCTCAACCCCGCGAGTCAACCAAAGCGGGGGCAGTCCCTTCACTGGCCGCCCACGAGATCCAACTGGCCGTTGACAGTTCCCGCAGTCGGCGGCGATCGGCTCAGCGCAGCGGGATGCCGCACGAGTACGCCAACGCCCGCACGACCCTTCGATCGTGGACAGCTTGGGTCGGGTGCACCACGGCCCGTCAACGACCAGCCCATGACCAGAATGAATCCACCGGATGCAGCTGGTCGAACACTGCAGCAACGGTCCAGCGCTTCAACCTGCGCCAGCAGGTCATCCCGGAGCCGAACCCCAACTCCTGGGGCAAATCCCCAACCGATCCCGTATGCAGCACGAACAAGATCCCTTGCAGGCGCAGCCGGTCGGGCACCAGCCGAGGATGAGGTGCGCGGGCGGGCCGAGTCTTCCCGGCAGATGCGCCTGCGATGAGCCATTTCAGATTCCGGTCAGTTCGCTGACTCCTGCGTTCGATGAGCTGGCCACCCGCAACGGCGCTGGCGGTCAACGTTCGGGCCGGCCTTGTGGCGGTGACGGCCGACCCGGGCGGCGCCGAGGCGGTGACGCCGCAGGGCCATCTGCGGCTGCTGGCCGGGGTCCGGCGCCGGTGCGGCATCGCGAACGGCTGCCGGGTGCTGGCTGTGGCCGCCGTCGACAACCGGCGCTTGATCATCCACCCATCCATCCATCCACCCACCCACCCGCTTCGCTGGACGCGCTGCTCGCAGACTGCTACGCCAAGATTCTCGACGGGACTGCGGCATGAGCGCTGGCGCTGCCGTGGGGCAGGCGGAGATCCAGGCGGCGTTGCTGCTGTTGACCAAGCTCGGTGTCAGTCCAAGGATCTGCTGGCGCCTGCGGCGGCGGCCCGGCCTGCGGTGCCGACGTTCTCGGAGTTCGTGCCCGAGGTCGCAAAGGTCACCAGTCAGGAGCCGGTGAAGGCGTATGGCACGTACTGGAACCGGTCGTCGAGCAATGGGGTAGCCGTCAGCTGAGTGAGCCGACCCCGTTGGAAATCGAACAGCTCGGCAAGCGGCTGCGCGCAGCGGGTGATTCGCCGCAACGGCCGCACCGGCGCTGGGGCGGAGGAAAACTACGTCTTGGCGATGCGCTGCCTTATATGCGGGCGATCGCCTGTGGGCACCTCACCGAGGCCGAGAATCCGGCAGCGAAAGTCGCCAAGCCGCGCCGGCGGCCAGTACCCGCCCGCCCCTGCCGAACGCCCGGTTGGCGGAGATCAACCAGGTCGCGGCGAGCACCAGCAACGACCCGGCGCTGGACAGCCTTCTGCTGCGGTATGCCGGCGGCAAACCCGTCACCTATCGCCGCTATGAGCGTTCTGGCTGGCCGCGGCCCGGGATGCGTTCCAACCGGATCGTCGGCTGGAAGACCTCCGACCGTTGCGACACCAACCCCGTGCTCGGCGCGCTGGAGTACGGGATCTGGACCCGGCAGGTCCGCCACGGGCAACTGGTGCATCACAGCGACCGCGGGTCGACCTACACATCATTCCGGTTCGGGCAGACCCTGGCCGACCACGGCGTGCTGGCCTCCATGGGCTCAGTCGGCGACTCGTTCGATAACGCGCTGATGGAGAACTTCTTCTCCACCCTCAAGACCGAGCTGGTACACCCCCGAGCTTGTTCCGTTTCCGAAGGTGAACCTTTGGGTGGCTCGTGGCAGCGGTTGCTCGCCGCGTGCGGGCCGATGCTGACCCTGGCGGTGAGCCGGACTGACTGGTCGCCACGGCGGACTCGACCGTCGCGCGCTCCCGTCACTCCTGAGGATCCAGTCTCACAGGGGTGCCAGCGTCATTGTGCAGTCAGCGCCGAGATTGTGCAGGCGCTCGGGTAGTGGCCGGCTGACTTTCAATCCATCTTGATCGATCAATTGCATTCGCCCGTCGACAACTCTGTAGCCGGGTGAACCGCTGGACGTCCGAGCCGCGTACTGCACTACGAGATGTTCACGGCCCGACGACGAGGAGTGGCAATGAGACTGCGACAACGGCGCGGCATCAACGGCAACCGCAAGGTCATCGGCGCGGCGATCATCGCTGGCGTGCTCGTAGCCGGGGGTATCGGCAGCGTGCAGTTCGCCTCGGCGAGTGAAACCTCGAACGGCGCTGTCATCGACAGGAACGGCCAGCAGCTCGACGCAGGCGCCGAGGAGGCGGCGGACGCCGCCGCACAGGCGCTCGAGGCCGCCTGCGACGACTTTGCCGCTAACCAGTCCGCCGCGGGCGACGCCGCCGAAGACGACCGAGCCGGCGGGGACCGGGAAACTGGCGAACGAGCTGTCGCTGACTCCTCGATGTCCACCGGAACCGCGATGAAGGAGCGACGCCAGGAACTCGCCCGAGACCGGAACCGGAATCAGGACCAGGAAAACCAGGACCAGAACCAACAGGACCAGAACCAACAGGACCAGGACCAACAGGACCAGCAGAACGAGGACCAACAGGACCAGGATCAGGCTGCGGGCGACCCGGCGGTCGCTGACGCCCAGCAGGCCCTGCTCGAGGCATGTATCCGCCTGGCCGACGCCAAGGCGGCCGCTGGTGACGATGATGCCGCAAACGGTGCCGACGAGGGCGTGGGTGACGTTGCCAACAACAACCACGAACGGCGACAGCGCTGATAGAGCCATTCCAGCCGGCGGATAGCAGGCGGGTGGGGTGGGCTGACCTGGGGCGATGGCGTGTCGATCATTCATATGGGACGAGGCTCTCGGCAGGAACAGCAGTCGACCAAGACCTCTGTTCGCGCCGTGGAGCCTCGTTGCTTGAGGTCCCCCCGCTTTCCCGGAGTGGGGTTACCTGCCGCCGGTTGGCGTCGGGGTGGTGCTGA
>NZ_BMQB01000016.1 GCF_014647895.1 Pilimelia anulata | reverse complement strand
AGAGACCCACCGACGAGCAGCCATGCCCACCCAACGACCCACTGATCCATAAGACGCTCCCTAGGCCACGGTCACGACCGCCGTCCTCCGCGCCCTCGAAGACGAGGAGCAGGACGGAGCCGAGCCGGTCCCGCCGGGTGACCTTCAACGTGTCGCCTTCGCGCAGCAGCCGCATCACCAGGTCGAGCTTCGGCCGGGAGGCATTGGCACCGGAGGCGTGTCGATGTGGATGTTGGCCGGGTCGACACCCGCGCGGGTGAGCGCGTCGATCTGGTGGACCGGGTTCCGCTCTTGGGCGGAGACGCGGGCGTAGCCGATCAGCGTGGTGTCGAACTGTACCGACCAGGGGGTTTGCCGACGATGATTGTCGACGCGCGTTGTCGACGTTGTGATGGCCGGTGGGGGACCACTTGCCGATGTTGTCGGGAAACGATCGTTTCCCGACACGGCTGTGAAGATCGGCTGCTGGCCTGGATGGTCATGCTGAGGGGGCCGGGTCTTCGCCATCCATCTCGGTGAGCCAGTTCTTGACCAAAGCAGCGGACTCGGCATCGCCGGTGTCGGTGAATGCCTCGACCGCCTTGGTCCAACTGCTGCGGGCTTTGTCGAACCGCCGCACCTGCTGCAGGGCCGAGCCGAGGTTGTTCAGCGCCGTGCCTTCGCCGTGCCGGTCCCCAATCTCGCGGAAGATGCCGGCGGCCTGCTGGTAGGCGGTGATCGCCTCCTCGAACCGCCGCACCTGCTGCAGGGCCGAGCCGAGGTTGTTCAGCGCCCGGCCTTCGCCGTGCCGGTCCCCGATCTCGCGGCAGATCGCCAGGTCCTGCTGGTGGGCGGTGATTGCCTCCTGGAACCGCCGCACCTGCTGCAGGGCCAGGCCGAGGTTGTTCAGCGCGGTGCCTTCGCTGTGCCGGTCGCCGGTCTCGCGGTAGATGTCGGTGGCCTGCTGGTGGGCGGTGATTGCCTCCTGGAACCGCCGCACCTGCCGCAGGGCCAGGCCGAGGCTGTTCAGCGCCGTGCCTTCGCCGTGCCGGTGCCCGATCTCGCGGCAGATCGCCAGGTCCTGCTGGTGGGCGGTGATTGCCTCCTGGAACCGCCGCACCTGCTGCAGGGCCAGGCCGAGGTTGTTCAGCGCCGTGCCTTCGCCGTGCCGGTCGCCGGTCTGGCGGAGAAGGTGCAGGGCGGTGGTGGTGATGGTGATCCAGTCATCGAACCGGCGGCGGAAGTCGAGGAACTGGGCCAAGTCGAAGGCGAGGCGGATGCTGGTGGTGTGGTGGTCGGTGTGGGTGGCTGCGGTGGTGCAGGCGGCGATCAGGTTGACGCGTTCACTATCGAGCCACGCCAGGGCAGCGGCCCGGTCACCGAACCGGGAGGACAGGGCCTCGGGCGGGGGCTGCTGCAGGTGAGTTTTGGCGGCTTCGGTGGTGGTGCGGTAGTAGGCCAACAGCCGGGTTAGGGCTTGGTCGTGTTGGTCGTCGCTGCTGTCGGGGTGCTGCGCGGCGTAGAGGCGGACCAGGTCGTGCATCCGCCACCGATTCCACACCGTGCCGGGTTCGATCAGGTGGGTGTCGGACAGTTCCTCCAACACCAGATCCGTGGCGGCCGGGTCGAGGTCGACCAGCCGGGCGGCGGCCTGCACGCTGATGTCGGGGCCGGGGTTGACCGGCAGCCGCCGAAACAGCGTCGCGTGCCGCGGGGTGAGGGTCCGGTAGGACAAGTCGAACGCGGCCCGCACCGCCCGATCCGCCCGCTGCAGCTGGTCCAGGCGGGTGTGCTCCGCCGCCAACGCCTCGGCCAGGTCGGCCACCGGCCGGGTACGGCGGCTGGCCAGCCGGGCGGCCACGATCCGCAACGCCAGCGGCAACCCCGCGCACAGGTCCGCGACCCGGCCGGCGGCGTCGGCCTCATCCCGGATGCGGGTATCGGCCGGGTCCACCCGACGCAGAACATCGGCCAGCAACCGCACCGACGCCTCCCGGTCCAGCACCTTCAACTCATGGCGGCGGGCCTCGATGTCAAGGTTGTCCCGGGAGGTGACCAGCGTGGCCGTGACCCCGTCGCCGGGCAGCAACGGCGCGACCTGACCGACGGTGGCGGCGTTGTCGATCACCAACAGGATCCGCTTACCCTGCCCGGCGTAGGCGGCCAGCACGCTACGGAACAACCGACTGCGGTCCTGCACACCGGCGGGCACGTACTCGCCGGGCATGCCCAACGCCTGCAGCAGCCCACCCAGCACCTCCCCGGTAGAGACCCTGCGGCTGGACGCGTCGCCGGCGGGGTCCGGGTCGTAGCCGAACAGGTCCACGAACAGCACCCCACCGCAAAACCAGCCGGGCCTACTCATCGCCCGGTGGGCGGCCTGCACCACCAGCTCGGTCTTACCCACCCCCGCCAACCCCACCGTCGCCGACACCAACACCGGCGCCCCACCGCCTTCACCGGCGGGGACCAGCGCCTGCAGCAGCTCACCGAGCTGGATGTCGCGGCCGGTAAACGACGTCGAAGCCTGCGGCAGCCCGGACAGCGCCGGCGTCACCGCCGGCGGCAACACCACCGTGACGTTGCTGCCCTGCACCACCGTGTTGAAGAACACCCCACCGGTGATCGTGTTCTGCGTGTGAGGCTGCCCGGCTGCGCTCACGCCGAAGCGTCCCCACCCGCCGGCGCCGCCGTACCTTCGGTCGAGCCCGGCGGCTGGTGGGAGGTGAAATCGCGGCCCTGGTTCACCTCGCCGTGGAACGTACCCCCGCTGATCGTGCTAGTCACACTCCCCGCACCGGCCCCGCCGTCTGCCCCCGGCGACGGCGCAGGTGCTGGCGCCGCTGCGGTATTCACATCACGCCCGGCCATGATCACCGGCCCGTGGTACGTCCCGTCGTGGGCGGTGTTGGATACCCCACCAACACCGGCGGACGGTGTGCCCTGCCGGGTCAGCGACCTGCGGGTCAGGACCGCGCTATAGCCCGACACCACCAACCCCGCCACCCCGATGAAGAAACCGAGCACACCAGCCCACTGGTTGGCGTCCTTCACCCCCGTGACGACGAAGAACACCCCCACCCCGGCCACCACCGCACCCACAACCACCGCCGCCACCGAACCGACGATGTTCCCGCGCCGCGCCGTCATGACCGCCAGTGTTCTCGACCCCACCACACGCGTCCACTGTGATCATTGGCCGCGGCGTGTCGCCACGCCGACCATCCCGTCGGCAGTGAAGCCGCCGCCTCAGCGGCCAAGACGGATCGGCACGTCTCAACCGTCGATCCCAGCGTTCGGATCGCATAGCGGTCGCAGCACCGCATCCGGACGTGGGGTGAACGCGTAGCGGCCGAGGACGTTGATGTGGGCGTGTCCGAGCGGGGAGCCGGGCGACGTCCTCGGCGCGGACTAGATGGCCGGCGGCGCGGAGTGCGGCGATGGCGGCGTCGATGTAGCGGGTGTTCCACAGCACCACGGCGTTGCAGACCAGGCCCAGCGCCCGAGCTGGCCTTCGCGGCAGGGCTGGCGTAGTTCGCCGCGTTGGCGGTGGAACAGCTTGCGGGCCAGCCGGTGCCTCGACTCCTGCACGGTGAGCTGGCGGTGGACGGTGCGCCGGTAGCCGGTGTTGACCGGGTCGACCATCGCCAGCAGGTGCAGGGTCTTGGCGATGCGCCCGTACTCGGCGAACGCCTGTGATCACCACGCCGCCCACCGACCAGCTCCCGGTCCACGTCATCGAGGAAGAAAACCGCTCCAGCTCCGGTCGGCTCGGCTCACCCACGAACCGCCCGTACGCCGCCACCTGCTCATCACTCAGGAAATCCACCGGTACGGTCATCAACGTACGCCGATGCCATCAAACCGTGCAGCCCCCTTAGAGGAGGATCCTGTACCGATCCTCCTCAACCCCCGGACCGCTGCCTCGACCAGGCAGGCACATCGGGATGGCTCTGGCCAGCCAAGAGGTCCTGGTGGGGTCGGGCAGACAGCATTCCGGGCGCCACTGGAAGGCGTCGAAAGTCACCGGCATGACTGCTTCCCGCGCGGGGAAAGCTCCTCGGCGACACCGCGGCGCACCCGCGGACCCCGACGGCACCAGCGGTGCCGAGCGAGCAAGGGAGCACGACGATGCCGCACGGCGACATCCACACCAGCCACGAACACGGCCGCGGGGTCAACCGGGCCGAGGGCAACGACCGGGCTACCAACACCGCCGACACCAAAGCCGAAGCCGTCGCTGCCGGCCGCGAGCTGGCCATCGACCGCGGCGTCGAGCACCAGGACGGCACCATCGGCGAACGCAACACCTACCCGCGCAGCCGCGACCCACGCAGCTCCGCGGGCTGACCACGACGTACCGACGTACGGCCGAGTCGTGCGACGACGATCTTGGAGGGTGTGGGCATGGCCGAGCAGCAGCCCGGCGGCGGCTCCACTCCGGGTGGGCTGACCGCGCCGATAGCGAACAACGGTGGCGGCGTCATGACCGACGAAGTCGGCGCCGTGACCGGAGAGCTGACCCTGGGCATCCGAATCGCAGACGGCCGGCTGGCGCTACGGGTGCAGCACCGCGACGCCGACGAGTGGTACACGGTGACAGGCGCCGCAATCGACGTCCCCGACCCATCGGTACTACCGCTCTTGCACGCGCTCGCCGCCGGTCTGCTGAACCGCCCCGACGGATGAACCCGCAGGGCACCGGCCATCCGCTAGTCGGCGGCTGGCAGGTCACGCGGTAGACGCCTACCGAACCCGAACCTCACACCGGGTTTTCGGGGGGTTTTCGGGGGGCAGTTCAAATCTACATAGATAGAATCAAAGCCCTGACCGGCGTTTCCGCTGGTCAGGGCCCTTGTGCTTGCGCGCCCGAAGGGACTCGAACCCCTAACCTTCTGATCCGTAGTCAGATGCTCTATCCATTGAGCTACGGGCGCAGGTGCCGAGCCAGCATACATGCCGGCTCGAGCAGCGGAGACTCCGGGATTCGAACCCGGGAGGGGCGGTTAACCCCAACCGCATTAGCAGTGCGGCGCCATAGACCAGACTAGGCGAAGTCTCCCCCGATGGTCGCTGGAGACCACCGTGCCCGAGCTTACAGGGGCGCCCCGCCGCCGGGCAAAGCACCTCACCCATCAGACACCGCCGGGCGTTTCCCCCAGCTCAACCACCGAGTCACGCAGGCGAGCGGGCCTGCCGGACCCGCCGCCGAGCACCATCCGCCCCGGTCGGGCCACAGCCACGGCGGCGCCCCGGACCCCGTGCTCCCCGCCGCGCGGCATCGACCCCGCGACGGACCGCAGCGGTCGGACCGACGAGATCCCACCCGACCGACCTCCACGCGACCCGGTCAGCGCTATCCACCGCCCACGAGCCGCTCTCCGGCCATGGCCCGGGCCCCACCCGCGAGGGCCAGCCCGGCCCGGCTGCCCCGGCCCCCCGCCCACCCGCCGGTGCTGACCGTCGTCCGCGAGGAGCAGGCCGTCGTTCCGTACCGTTCAACAGCTCCGCGTCGACCGAGTCACCTCGTCGTCCATCAATGCGTCACGGGGCCATCACCGCCGTGCCGAGCCCGCGACGACCCGCCGTCCGGCATCGTCGACCTCATTGCGCCCGACCCGCGGAAGCCCTCATTCCGCGCCGCAGCGACCCCCGGCCGACCAAGCACCCGAACTGCCGCCAATCACACAACCCGCCCCGCCTACCGCTACGCTCCGCCGCGCCCTACGATCACCTTGGACGGTCCGATCACCCACCGGACCCGGCCGCCGGCCCGTCCTCCCGGCGCCACACATAACCCACACCCACGGCACCACCCACCCCGGCATCGAGCCGACCCCCCGTTCCGCGTCGATCCACCCACCGGGCCGCCGAGCTGCACGTAGGGTCGGCCGCGCCCCGCGCACCGACCCAGTCCCGCCGGACACCCATCCCGGCGACCGCTCACCCGAAGTCACAGCAGGTCCGACCCGGCAGACCCCGCCACCGCGGTCGATCATCAGGTGCAAGCCCCGACATTTCGCTCTCCGCGCCACGTAGTAAGTCGAATATGGACGTTGAACAAACCGGGGTGGTAAGTCATACGGAAGCCAACCACCGTCCGATCGTCTACATGCAACTTTCATCGCACAGCCAGTGCGATGCCACACGGAGTGATGCGTCACGCTGACGGAGCGTGCAATGTAGATGACTGCGTGAAGAACGAACCCGCCAGGCGGGAAGCCCTCACGCGATCGAGCGGACCGTCACGGTAAGGGGAAGCTCATGGGCAACTTGTCGCGGCTACTGAAGGAGAGTTGGGCGCTGGTCGAGGACCAGCAGGACAAGGTAGCCGGCTACTTCTACGCGCGGCTCTTCCTCACCGACCCGCGCCTGCGCGACCTTTTCCCGGTCCAGATGGACGTGCAGCGCGCGCGGCTGCTCGGCGCGATCGTGCACGCCGTACAGACGCTGGAGGACCCCGAGCAGTTCGACAGCTACCTGCGGGCGCTCGGCCGCGATCACCGCAAGTTCGAGGTGCTCGGCGAGCACTACGCCGTGGTCGGCGCGGCGCTGGTCGAGGCGCTGCGGACGTTCGCCGGCGAGCAGTGGGGCTGGGAGTACGAGCAGGCGTGGAAGGACGCGTACGACGTCATCGCCCGCAAGATGCAGGCCGGTGCCGCCGAGGACCGGAACCCGCCGTACTGGCACGCCGAGGTCATCGACCACCAGCGGTACGGCAAGGACATGGCGGTCTTCACCTGCCGGACCTCGACGCCGATGGACTACCGGCCCGGCCAGTACGTCAGCCTGGAGACCGAGTACCACCCCAGACTCTGGCGGTCGTACTCGATCGCCAACGCCCCCCGCAAGGACAACATCCTCGAATTCCACGTCCGGGCCCTCGGCGCCGGCTGGGTGTCCGGCGCGCTCGTGCGCCGGCTGCGCCGCGGCGACTCGCTGCGCGTCGCCGCGCCGATGGGGGACATGGTCCTGGACCGGCGGTCGGCCCGGGACATCGTCTGCGTGGCCGGGGGTACCGGGCTCGCCCCGATCAAGGCGCTCATCGACGAGCTGACCAGCTACAACCGGACCCGCTGGGTGCACGTCTTCCTCGGCGCCCGGGACCGCGACGACCTGTACCACCTGGACGAGCTGACCCGGCTCGCCGCCCGCTACCCGTGGCTGTCGGTCGTCCCGGCGTGCAGCGAGGATGACACGTTCACCGGCGAGCGCGGGCACGTCAACGACGTGATGGCCCGGTACGGGCCGTGGGCCGAGCACGACTTCTTCGTCTCCGGGCCCTCGCCGATGGTGCGGGCGACGATGCGGACGCTGAGCACGCTGAAGGTGCCGTCGACGCGGATCCGGTACGACGCGCTCACCGAGGTGTGACGCGCGGGCGGGGGATGACCGGCCCGTCCGCCCACCATTCCAGTCGGTAGCTGGCCTGCAACGGCGGGTTCTCGCTGACCGCGCGGTAGCGCATGCGCTCGTCGTCGAGGGCGGTCGCGGTGAGCCGGATCGGTACCGGCGCCGTCACCGGCGAGGTGACCGTACCCCGGACGTGCGCGGGGCCCGGCAGGTCCACCTCCAGGGTGAGGTGGCCGGTGGGCAGCCGGACGATGCGCTGGAACCAGCGGCCGTCGTTCGCCGCGTTGATCCGGATCTCGTACTCCAGCGTGGCCTGGCCGCCGGGCTCCAGCGGGAAGGCGCAGGTGGCGTTGCGGAACAGTAGCCACGCCTCCTTCGTCACGTCCCGGTCCCGGCCGGGCTGCCACTGCATCGGCTCGCGCCGGTCGCCGACGGTGCAGTGCGCGGTCAGGCCGAGCGAGTCGAACGTGAGCGGGTGGTCGTGGTGGTGTGCCCGGGAGCGGGCCGGGTCCTCGGGCCAGCGGTCCACGCCGACCTTCACCGCGAACCGGGTCACCGCCTCGGTGCCCGCGTTGTACAGGTCCCGGCGGATCATGCAGCGGTAGCTGTCCACGTCCACGGTCAGCCGGGCCAGCTCGCGCTCCACGACCAGCCCGGCGGTGGGCGGCAGCCAGGGCGGCGGCCCGGCCGGGCGGTAGTCGACGGACGTGCGGCGCAGCCGGTCGTACTCCTCGAACCGCCGCCACAGGCTGCCGCCGGCCAGCAGCACCGCCTCCGCCCGGCGGGCGAAGTCGGCCGTGGGGCGGTGCCGGCACCGCTCGATGTGGCTGACGTACGAGGGGTCGAAGCGCATCCGGAGGGCGAGCTGCTTCTTGCTCAGCCCACGGACGTGCCGCCACCGGGCCAGCTCTGCGGCGAAGGCGTGGGCGGCCTCGTGGATGGCCCGGTGCGGGTCGTCGTGGTGGTCGGCGGGGGAGCGGGCGGCGCTGGGTCGGGGGGTGGCGGTGGCCATGGCGCGTCAGGGGCCTCCGGGCAGTGGTCGCGGAACCTGTCAGTGTGGTGCCTGAGCCGGCTCAACGGGGGTATCTGATGTCTTACCGACAATTCTCTTGACAACAACACGATGGTCGGTAGACCGTGATCAAGTTGGTTAGGCTAGCCTTAGCGCCGTACGATTGGTTTCGGTCCCGGCGGGGTACGTGGGCGCCCGGCACCCCTGGTGGTGCGGCGGGTGGCGCGGCCGAAGGGGTCGGTCGCCGCCGCGTCCCCGGACGTGCCGGCGGCTGCCCGGTGTGGGACCGACTCTACCGCTGGCGCGTGCTCGCCCGGCCATTCTCACATCACCAGCATTCCCCGCACCATCCCCGGCGCTCGCAGGAGGTGAACGACGTGCACGTGGTCGCACCCGGCTTCATCGTGCCGTCGCCCGCCCGCACCGGCGTCCCCGACCCGCTGGCCGCGGCCCGCGAGGCCGTGCGCGCCGTCGGGCGGACCCGCCCGCTCGTCGGGCTCGCCGACGGCCTCACCGTCGACGACGAGACCGACGGCTGGGTACCGGCCACCGCGCTCACCGACGGCAGCCGCACCGCCGACCTGGTCGCCCTCAGCCGGGCCCGGTTCTCCGCCGCCCCGCCGGCGGCGGTCGCGCTGGCCTGGAAGTCGTACGGGTACTGGCTCGCCCTGCCCGCCGTCCTCGGCTGGGCCGGCGCCCGCCAGGTGCCGCTGCTGCACCCCGGCGACGTGCTGGTCGGCCTCGACCGCGGCGAGCAGGTACCCCGGATCGGGCTGCGCCACGGCATCCCCGTCGCGGTCCTGCCCAGCGACCCGCTCGCCCTCACCGCGCCCGACTCGGTGACCGTCGTCGCCGACGAGGACGCGCTGCTCGCCGCGCTCCGGCAGAGCCTGCGGGTCGCCCACGTCGACCCGGTCGTCGCCACGCTGCGCGGGCAGGTGCGGATCAGCGCCCGGACGCTGCTCGGCTCGCTCGCCTCCGGCGTCGCCCACGGCATCCTCGCCGCCGCCGACGTGCTGCCCGGCCCCACCCTGCGGACCATCGACACGCTGCTGACCGCGCTCGACGTACCGGACCTGGTCAGCGTCGAGCGGCGCTCCGACGGCACCTGGGCCGTCCAGCGGCGGACCTGCTGCCTCGCCTTCACCCTCCCGAAGCCGAAGGTCTGCGCGAGCTGCTGCCTGCGCCCCGAGGGCGACTGACCCGCTCGCGCCGGCCTATTCGGACGGTGCCCGCTGGCCGTACAGTGCGGGCATGCGTGACCTCAAGCTGAAGCGACGCGCCCTCCTCGCGGCGGGCATCGCCGGCGGGATCGCCGCCCGGCCCGGCGCCGCCGCCGCGGCCGCGGGCAACGACCTGGTCCTCGGGGGCATCCGCATCCCGTACCCGTACGTGACCCGGGCCGGCTGGGGCGCCGACGAGAGCCTGCGCTACCGGGACGGCGTGGAGATCTGGCCGACCGAGTACGCGCCGCCGCAGGCGCTCACCGTCCACCACACCCACGCGCCGGACAGCGACGGCGAGCCCGCCGAGCGGGTCCGCCTCGTGTACCGGGTGCACTGCGTCGACAACGGGTGGGGCGACATCGGCTACCACCTGCTGGTCGACGAGAACGGCCTGGTGTACGAGGGGCGGGTCTCGGGCGGCGACGGCCTGCCGGTGTTCGGCGACCGGCCCGGCCCGGACGGGCGGCCGGCGGTGGTGACCGCCGGGCACGTGCGGGACCACAACATCGGCAACGCCGGGGTGGCGCTGATCGGATCCTTCCAGACCCGGCTGCCCACGCCCGCCCAGCGCCGCAGCCTCGTGTACGTGCTCGCCGGTCTCGCCGCCGCCACCCACCTGGACCCGGGCGGCACCGTCGGCTACGCCAACCCGGTCAACGGCCGCCGCCGCACCGTGCCGACCATCTCCGGCCACGCCGACTGGCTGGCCACCGACTGCCCGGGCACCCTCTTCCACCCCACCCTGCCGAGCGTTCGGGACGACGTGCAGCGGCTGATCGGGCGCTGATCCGCGGGAATGTCGGCCCGCTCCGGCAGGATCGGGCACATGCAGTGGCAACTCGTGATCGACTGCCACGACCCGGACGCGCTGGTCGCGTTCTGGGCCGCGGCACTGCGCTACCGGCCCGCCCCTCCGCCGGAGGGGCACGCGACCTGGCGCGACTGGTACCTCGCCGTCGGCGTGCCCGCGGCCGAGCTGCCGCCGGGGGACTGCCAGGACCGCTTGGAGGACCCGGCCGGGGCGGGGCCGGCGATCTGGTTCCAGCCGGTACCCGAGCGCAAGGTCCTGAAGAACCGCCTCCACCTCGACCTGCGGGTCAGCGGCGGGCGGGCCGTGCCGCTGCCGCAGCGCCGCGCCCGGGTGGACGCCGAGGCCGGGCGGCTCATCGCGCTCGGCGGGCGGCGGCTCGGGCAGACGACCGAGGACGACCACTACGCGGTGCAGATGGCGGACCCGGAGGGGAACGAGTTCTGCGTGGCGTGAGAGCGGCACGGGTCAGCGCTCCGGGTGGGCGTGGCGGTGGGCGTCGGTCACGTCGGACCAATCGGCGAGGGGTACGAGGTGTGCGCGGGCGGCGGTGACGGCCGCCCAGGCGGTCGGGTGGGTGGTGCTGGTGGTGGTACCGCGGGGGCCGCCGGAGCGCAGCTCGACGGTGAAGGCGTCGGCGTCGCGCCTGACGAAGACGTCGCGGCGGGCGGCGTGCTCGAACCGCCCGTTCCACCAGTGCACCAGCAGGACCATGAACGGATCCTATCGAACATATGTTCGATTGGGAGGAGCTGAATGCGCTGCGGTGCCGATACGTCGGGTCACGAGGAGCGGGGTGTCGGCGGCGTGATGCGCGGCCGACGTTGCTACGGCGGCGGGGGAGCCGATGCCCCTACCACGCCTCTATGGGCGAGGGTCACAATGGTCTGACCGGTAGAAACAGGGGCGGAGGGTGTGGGATTCGAACCCACGAAGAGGTTGCCCCCTTACCGGTTTTCAAGACCAGCGCCATCGGCCACTAGGCGAACCCTCCACGGCCGCGGTCGCGCCGCGGGCCGAACGCCCAGTCTGCCAGACCCCCGCCCACCCCGCCCGACCGAGACCACCGCCCGACGCCCACCCCAAGGGAGCGCCATCCCCACCGAACGCCCTCCCAACCCGAACGCCACCCCGCCGGACCGCCAACACCCGCCGACCCCCACCCGCCCGAACGCCACACCCGCCCGGGCGGCGCCACTCACCGTCCGCGGGTGAGACTGGGCGCATGTACGCCACCACCATCGCCCCCGACGGCACCCTGCACTGGACCGAGGTCCCCGACCCCACCCCCGCCCCCGGCGAGGTCCTCGTCCGGATCGAGGCCGCCGCCGTCAACCGCGCCGACCTCCTCCAGGCCGCCGGCAAGTACCCGCCCCCGCCCGGTGCCCCGCCGTACCCCGGCCTGGAGTGTGCCGGTACCCGCGCCGACACCGGCGAACCGGTGTGCGCCCTGCTCGCCGGTGGCGGGTACGCCGAACTCGTCGCCGTACCCGGGGCTCAGCTCCTGCCCGTCCCCGCCGGCCTCGACGCCGTCGGCGCCGCCGCGCTGCCCGAGGTCGCCTGCACCGTCTGGTCCACTGTGGTGAAGGCCGCCGGGCTGCGGTACGGGGAGACCCTGCTGGTGCACGGCGGCGGCAGCGGCATCGGGACCTTCGCCATCCAGCTCGCCGCCGCCCTCGGCGCCCGGGTCCTGACCACCGCCCGCGCGCCCAAGCACGACCGGCTGCGGGCGCTCGGCGCGCACCGGGTCATCGACCACACGGTCGAGGACTTCGTCGAGGTGGCGCGGGCCGACGGCGGGGTCGACGTGGTGCTCGACATCATCGGCGGGCCCTACCTGGACCGGAACGTCGCCGCGCTGCGCACCGGCGGCCGGGTCGCCGTGATCGGGTTGCAGGGCGGGCGGACCGGGGAACTGGACCTCGGGGCGCTGCTGGCCCGGCGGGCGACGGTGCTCGGGACTACGCTGCGCAGCCGGTCCGCCGCCGAGAAGGCGGCGATCGTCGCGGGGGTGCGGGAGCAGGTGTGGCCGCTGGTCGCGGCCGGGCGGGTGCGGCCGGTCGTGGACCGGGTGCTGCCCGTCGCCGCGGCCGCCGAGGCGCACCGGGTGCTCGCCGGCGGCGAGCACGTCGGGAAGGTGGTGCTGGCCGTCAGAGGGGTTTGACCGGCGGGCGGCGGCGTCGGCCGCGCTCGCGGCCGAGGATCCAGATGGCCTCGACGCCGTCCCGCCAGGTGATCTTCTTGCCCTCGTCCCGGGTGCGGGCGTTGTACGAGATCGGCACCTCGTACGGGCGGATCCGCTGGCGGAGCAGCTTGGCCGTGACCTCGGCCTCCATGCCGAAGCCGCGGGAGCGGACGTCCAGCGAGCGGTACAGCGCCACCGGCATCAGCTTGAAGCAGGTCTCCAGGTCGCCGATGTACGAGTTGAACAGCACGTTCGCGGCCAGGGTCACCGCCTTGTTGCCCATCACGTACCAGAACGAGTACGCGCTGTGGCTGCCGAACGTGCGGTTGCCGTAGACCACCTCGGCGCGGCCGTCGAGGACCGGGCCGAGCAGGCGGGGGATGTCCTGCGGGTCGTACTCGAGGTCGGCGTCGAGGATGACCATGTACTCGCCGGTGGCGCTGTCGACCGCGGTGCGGATGGCGGCGCCCTTGCCGGCGTTGCGCGGATGGGTGATCACCCGCAGGCGGGGGTCGTCCACCGTTTCGAGGATGCTCGGGGTGCCGTCGCGGCTGCCGTCGTCGACGACGAGCAGCTCGACGGGGCACGGGTAGTCCACGGCCAACGCCTGTTTCAATGCGTCGCCGATGCGCTCGGCTTCGTTGAATACCGGCATCAGGATCGAGAGTTTCACCGCGGTCTCCGCGTCTGGGGGCTGGTGAGACCGGCTCAGCCTACCCGCTCCCCGACCGGGGGAGCCGCGACGGACCGGCGCCCGCGGGCTCAGGCGGTGGCGAGCAGGCCGAAGGACGGCACCGGGTCGCGGCGCAGGAACGCCGACTCGGCGGCGACGGCGCTGGCCATGATGGGGCGGCGGGCGGCCGCCGCGGCGTCGCCGCGGAAGACGCGGGTGAACAGGTCGTCCAGGCGCCAGAGCTGCTGCGGGCCGGGTACCCGGGCGCGGAACCGCTCGCGGACGCCGTCGACGGCGGTGGCGGCCAGCTCGATCGCGCACTCGCGCGGGTCGGCGGCCCAGCTCACGTGGCGCAGGTGGCGCAGTTCGGCGTTCAGGTGCAGGCGCAGTCGCTGCAGCGGCCAGCCCTGGCGGGTGACGACCAGGCGGCGGCGGGTGAGCAGGAGGAGGAAGTCCTCCCGCTGGGGGCGGTCGGGGCGCGAGCACCGGGCGACGAGGCTGACCGCGTCGGTCGCCGCGACGCACTGCCGCAGGACCGGGAGGTGTCGGCTGATCGTCGACACCGGGAGCCCCGCCTCGTGCGCGGCGGGGAGGAACGTGCGGGAGAAGACGTTCATGTCACATTAACGACAGCGTTGCCGCGGATGAAACGGTCGGGCGCGCAACTTCCACGAGCGGACTTCCTGCCTCACACTTTCCGGGGAATCAGGTCGCCAGGCCCACCCCGACGGCGGTCAGGACCAGCAGGGCGCCGACCACGATCACACACCCGCTGACCTGCACCAACGTCCGGTGCGAGCGGGGCGCGTGGGCGAACGCGAGGGCCACCAGCGCACCCACGATCAGGCCCCCGACGTGCGCCGCCCAGGAGATCTCCTTGATGGCGAAGGTGAATACGAGGTTGATGGCGAGCACCGCCAGGACGGCCGAGGTGTCCTTGCCGAGTCGCCGCTGGATCACGAACAGCGCCCCGAACAGCCCGAACACCGCCCCGGAGGCGCCGACCGTGGGGCCGTCGGGGGAGACGAGGAAGGCGGCCACGTTGCCGCCGAGGCCGGCCAGGACGTACAGGGCCAGGTAGCGCAGCGGGCCGAGGGCGGTCTCCAGGTACCGGCCGAACACCCACAGGGCCCACATGTTCAGCACCAGGTGGACCAGGCCGAAGTGCAGGAACATCCCGGTGAACAGGCGGTAGTACTCGCCGTGCACGATGCCGTCGCGGAACACCGCGTCCACGTTCGGGTCCGCCCACCGGCCGAGGACCGCGCCGGCCTCCATCAACGGGGTGAACGAGCCGCCCAGCCCGCCGAAGCCGCCGCCGAACAGGCCCTGCCCGCTGGCGGACAGCACCGAGGCGACCATCACGAGGATGTTGGCGGCGACGAGGGCCTTGGTGGCGTACCCGCGCTCGCCGGCCGGGCCGCCGCCGAACACCGTCCGGCCGGCGCGCTGCGTCCGGTGCCCCTCGGCCACGCAGATCGGGCACTGGTGGCCGACCGCGGCCGTGGTCATGCAGTCCGGGCAGATCGGGCGCTCGCACCGCGTGCACCGTACCCAGGTCTCCCGCCCCGGATGCCGATAACAGACCGGTACGCCCGCCGCCTCACTCATCCCGCAAACGTACCCGGCCGCCGCCCCCGCCCCGGCCCCGCGCCCACCGCCCGGGCGGGCCCGGACCGACCCCCGCGGCGGGGCCCGGGCCGGCCGCCCGGACCGGGCATCGCCGCAGGTCGGCGGCGCCCCCGTCGGCCGGGCGGGACCCCGCGGGGAAACCCGCCCGGCCGGTCGGGATCAGTCCCGGGTGATCTCGACGCGCTCGATCAGCACGTCCTGCTTCGGGCGGTCCTGCCCGTCGGTCTCGGCGCCGGCGACCTGGTCCACGACCTTGATGCTGGCGTCGTCGGCGACCACGCCGAAGATCGTGTGCTTGTTGTTCAGGTGCGGGGTCTGGCCGACCGTGATGAAGAACTGCGAGCCGTTCGTGCCGGGGCCGGCGTTGGCCATGGCCAGCAGGTACGGCTTGTCGAACCGCAGGTCCGGGTGGAACTCGTCGGCGAAGGTGTAGCCGGGGCCGCCACGGCCGGTCCCGGTCCGGTCGCCGCCCTGGATCATGAAGCCGGAGATCACCCGGTGGAAGATCACCCCGTCGTAGAACGGGCCGCTGCCGGGCTGGCCGGTGGTCGGGTCCGTGTACTCGCGGGTGCCCTCCGCCAGCTCGACGAAGTTCCGGACGGTCTTGGGGGCGTGGTCGCCGAACAGCTCGATGCGGATCGGTCCGACGTTGGTGTGCAGGGTGGCGTAGCGGGCCTCGGCCACGGGTACTCCTCGTCGTTCGGGTTCGCCCGCACCCCAGCGGGGGACGGACGCTGCATGGTGCATAGGAATCCTGCCATGTGTCGGCGTGGCCTTCCGCGGGTATGCGCCGGGCAGTGAGGCTGACGGCAACTACCGGGAGGTGGGCGAGAGGTGTTCAGGCTGAGGCGACGCACGCCGAAGAAGCACGCTGAGCTGTTCAGGGAGGAGCTCGGCGAGAGCCTGGGTCACCTGGCCCGGGCCGCCGAGCACGCCGCGAGCGGCGTCGGGGCGGCGGTGGGCCCGTCGGTCCACGCGGCGCGGGAGAAGGTCAACCCGGCCACCGAACGGGTGAAGGCCGCGGCCGCCGCCGGCATCGGCACGACCGCCGCGGCGCTCGCGCCGCTCGCCGCGTCGGCGACGACCGCCGCGCGGGAGGGCGTGAAGGCCGCCCAGAAAAAGGGTAAGAAGGCCAAGAAGCAGACAGTACGGGCGGCGAAGAAGGCCAGCGGCAGGCGCTCGCGCGGCCTGCGCATCGTCGGGCTGGCCGCGGCCGGCGCCGCGGTCGGCGCGATCGGCGCCGCGATCATCCGGCGCCGGCAGCAGCAGCGGGCGTGGGACGACTTCGACGCCGATCGCGAGCTGGGCCCCGAGAACGGCGCGCTGCGCGACACCGACCGGGTGGGCGCGGGCGTCGGCGGCTCGGGCAGCGCCGGCCGCTCGGACAACGGCCTCGGGTCGCGGTCCGGCAGCGGGCTGGGCCACAGCGACGGCGGCAACCGCCAGGCCGGGTCGCCCACCGGCGGCCCCGGCGCGCGGCCGGGCGGGATCGACCCCGCCCGCAGTACCGCACCCGGCCGGCCGGGCAGCCCGGGCACCGGCCCCGCGGGGCGCGGCCCCGCGGGCGCACCGGGCAACACCGGACCGGCCGGCGGCCAGCCGCGCGGTACGACCGGACCGTCCGGCTCCGACGTCGGGCCCGGCCCGACGGGGTTGAGCGGGTCGAGCGGCGTGGGCGGCTCCGCCGGCCAGCCGGACGGCCTGCGCGGCGACCCGAAGCCGGCCGACCCGCAGCCGGGCGGCCTGCGCCGCAGCACGCCGAACTAGCGCACCACCGCGACACCGACCGCCGGTCGCCCGCCCTGCCGGGGCGGGCCGCCGGCGGTCACGCGCGGGTGGCCGCCGGGCTAGGGCGTGTCTTCAAAGTGTGGTGGTGTCGGATGATGTGAGGTGTGATCCGTCGTTATGAGC
>NZ_BMQB01000015.1 GCF_014647895.1 Pilimelia anulata | reverse complement strand
CCCAAGGGCATGAGCGCGTGGGCGGCGTTGGGGCCGCTGCGGCGGCGCACAGCGGGCCGGGCGCCCGCGTCACGGCGGCGCCCGGGGACTGCACGGGGCGCGCCGGCGCGCTTCACCCGGCTACTGTGACCGCCATGAGCGACACGGCTCGCCGGCAGGAGCAGCGCGACGCCCACCGAGAGGCCGAACAGATACGCAGCCTGCTCCGACAGCACGGCGGCCGTGAGTACGACCCTGACCGCGAAGACGACGACTACGAAGGCGGCTTCGAGGTCTCGGTCGGGAAACGGGGAGGGCCCCATCTCGTGGGCGGTTTCCGCATCGACCCGTTCCGGGTGTGGCCGCCGAAGATGCGTCAGCACGCTGAAACGCTGACCGCGCGCGGGTACCGGGTAGAGGTCGTCAAGCACTACGACGACGGGGAGATCCTGGAAGTCACGCCCCCACCCCCGCGGCCGCGCTGGACGTGGTTGCGGCGGTGGCTGCCGGGCTGAACGTGGCCGGGCGGCGGTGGCAGAAACGCGGATGTCCGATTTCGTTGCCCCCTTCGTTGGTGGGTTCGTTGCTGGGTTCGTTCGCCGCGTCCCCGACGAACCGACCGAGGTGGCGCTGACACTCGTGTTCGTGCAGGTCGGGCCGCTGACAGCGGGCTGACAACCGGCCGGCCGGGCCCAGACTCCTCCCTGTGGGAGGTTGCATTCCTCTTCCCCTAAGCGATCACCCCCGTCTAGAACTCCCCTACTAGGAGAGTGTCGGGTTCCGTCCCCCGCCGGCATGTGGTGCTTGACCTGGGTTGTTGGGTGGGTGGGGGGCGGCCTGGACCCGGCCGGACGGCGCGGCCGCCAGGCCGGGGGTTGGGCCGGAGTCCGGCCGGGGATTGGGCCGACCATCGCTTTCGCTGTTGGGTAGACGAGCCCGCTGTCATGGCGTGGCTGTTGGGTAGCCACGGGTAACAGCGCACGCCGGCCCGGCTCGGGTGGTCCGGGTGACGCCATCTGCCAATCGCGCCGCGCCGCCTTCCCCTCCTAGACGCTTTCCGTCACAGTGAGTGTCGTGACGGAAACCAACTCTGGGAAGCGGGCGCCGCGGCGCAGCAGCCAGGCGACGGTGTTGGCCGGCTCGCCGGTGGTGCTCGACTGCGAGGTGTGCGAGAAGCCGTTCCGGGTGCGGCACTCGGGGCCGGGTCGGCGGGCCCGGTACTGCTCGCCGGCGTGCCGCACCCGCGCCTACCGGACCCGGTCGGCGCCGACGCCGGCGGCGGACCGCAACGCGATCCGGGAGCGGCTGGGCTGGCTGGACGCCCGGGTCGACATGCCGACGCTGCGGGCGCTGGTGAGCAAGCTGTCGCCGGCGCAGCTGGTCGAGGTGCGCCGGCACCTGGACGCCGTCGGGCGGGCGTGGGAGGCGGTCGCCGAGGCCGCCCCGGGTGCGCTGCGCGGGCCGGCGCCGGCCGTTGACGACGGCGCCCAGCTCGCACTGACTCCCCCGACCGCCGCTACTGTCACGGCGCCGCCGGTGACGGAATCCGACCGGGCGGTGTGGCCGGCTTCGCCGCCGCGCAAGCCGGTGCCGGCGCCGTCGACGGCGGTACGGAAGGTCATCGGCGGGCTCACCCCGACCACGGAGCAGGCCGCGGTGATCGACGCGTGCCGCTCCGGCGACAACGCCGTCATCACCGCCGGGGCGGGCACGGGCAAGACGTCCACGCTGCGGATGGCGGCGACGCTCATGAAGGGCCGCGGCCTGTACGTGGCGTTCAACCGGGCCATCGCCGCCGACGCCCGCCGCGCGTTCCCCAAGACCGTCCAGTGCTCGACCGCGCACAGCCTGGCGTTCCGGGCGGTCGGGCACGCCTACAAGCACCGCCTCGATGGGCCGCGGCTACCGGCCCGCGACGTCGCGGCGCGGCTGGGCATCGACTCGGGCCTGGCCCTGGGCGACGGGGTGCTGGTCGACCCGACGCAGCTGGCCAGGCTGACGATGGAGACCGTCGACCGGTACTGCCGCACCGCCGACGAGCAGATCGGCCCGCAGCACGCCCCCGACGTCCACGGCGTCGAGGACCAGGCGCACGCGTTCCTCGCCGGCCGGCTCGCCGAGTGGGCGACCGCGGCGTGGGCGGACCTGCGCGACGTCGACGGCAAGCTGCGGTTCGCCCACGACCACTACCTGAAGATGTGGGCGCTGAGCCGGCCGGACCTGCGCGCCGACTACGTGCTGTTCGACGAGGCCCAGGACGCCGACCCGCTGATCGCCTCGGTGCTGCTGGCCCAGTCCTGCCAGCTCATCGCCGTGGGCGACGAGTGCCAGGCCATCTACGGCTGGCGCGGCGCCGTGGACACCATCGCGCAGTGGCCGGCCAAGTACCGCCTCGCCCTCACCCAGTCCTGGCGGTTCGGGCAGCTCATCGCCGACGAGGCGAACAAATGGCTGGCCGTCCTCGACGCCCGGCTGCGGCTGACCGGGAACCCGGGTCTGCGCTCGTCTGTCGGCCCGGTCGAGCGGCCGCGGGCGATCCTGTGCCGCACCAACGCCGAGGCTCTGCGCCAGGCGATGATCGCCCTGGACGCCGGACTCAAGCCCGGCCTGGTCGGCGGTGCCACCGCCATCCGCCGCATGGCCGAGGCCGCGCAGGCGCTGCAGGCCGGCAAGGGCACCGACCACCCCGAGCTGTTCATGTTCAAGTCCTGGGGCGAGGTGCAGCAATACGTGCGCGACGACGCCGGCGGCCGCGACCTGGCCGTGTTCGTCCGCCTGGTCGACGAGCACGGCCCCGAAGACCTGATCACCGCCGCGTACCGGCTCGCCGACGAACGCACCGCGCCGCTGGTCATCTCCACCGCCCACAAGGCCAAGGGCCGCGAGTGGGACACCGTCACCATCGCCGACGACTTCCGGGAGCCCCCCTGCGACAAGGACGGCTTCCGCCAGCCGGTACGCCGCGACGAGGCCATGCTGGCCTACGTGTCGGTCAGCCGCGCCAAGGCGCGCCTGGACCGCGGCTCGCTGGACTGGATCGACCAGCCCACCAGCGGCCGGGTACGGCAGTGGAGCCGCGACCGCGACGACGAGTGGTGAAGCGTGACGGCGGGAGCCGTAACGGATTACGCGGCGGCGGACCAGGCCGGGGAACTGCGCGCTCAGCCGTGGCCGTGGAACCAGTCGCGTGGCCACCGGCCCTCGCTGGCCGCGATGCTCATGTCGACGGTCAGGTCCAGCTGGTAGAGCGGCGCGTCGGGTTCCGAGGTGAGTTCGGCGACGTCGCCGCGCCAGCTGGTGGCGAGCACGACGACACAGCCGTCGAAGCTCTCCAGCCACTCGGCGGCCTTGTGCAGCACCGCCGCCTCGGTCGGGCCGGTGATCGTGGCGAGGAGGTGCGGGTGCTCGTTGAGGCTGATCTGCGCGGGGCCGTCCTGCTCGTCGGGTGTCGTCATGCCGAGCACCTTATGGAGCGCGGTCGCGCGCGGCGACCGGCCGGCGGCTACTCGGTGGCCTTGGGGTGCCCGGTCGAGGCGAGTACGACGATGACCTGCCGGTGCTCGGCGTCGACGAGATACCAGATCCGGCCGCCGCCGGTGACCTCGTACTGCCAGCGCGGCAGCGTCCGGCCCTGGTATTCACCGCTGCGCAGCTGCTTGCCACGCAGCCGGTGCTGGCGGTCGGTCTCGGGGACCGGTGCCGGGTCGGTGCGCAGCGTCTCGTGTGCGCGGGCGAGGTTGGCGCCGGCCTGCCGCTGCAGGTCCGGCCAGCCGGTGCGGGCTTCGCGGGTACCGCAGATGATCAGCCACTCCCCCTCCGCGGGCGGCGGTGGGATGGGCTGGTCGCGCTTGAGGTTCACGCCGCGTCGGGCGCGGCGATGACGCCGTGGTCGTCGGCGGGCTGGGTGAGGATCTTCACCAGCTCCGGGTCGGCGGAGATTTCGGCGGAGTGCCGCCAGGCGGCGATGACGGTGGTGACCGGTGCCAGGTTGTCCAGCTCGGCGGCGGCGCGCACGGTGTCGGTCAGCTCGCCGGCGAACTCGCGCAGGTCCTCGTCGTCGAGGAACGCCGACCAGGCGAACACGGCCTGCAGCACCCGGCGCAGCTGGGCGCCGGTGAGCGCGTCGACGTCGCGCAGCAGCTCGGCCAGCAGCCGGGCGGCGGCGGCCACGACGACCTGGTCGCGCTCGTACCGCTCGGCGGTGGTCAGCATCAGGTCGGCGTCACCGCCGCGGCGGTGCAGGCGCACCGCGGTGGCCCGGGCGCCGGTGAGGCCGGCCAGGGTCTCCCGGGGCTTGTTGACCAGGTCGGAGAAGTTCGCCACGTCCACAGACATACTTTGAAGGTAGTTCCAAACTAGCGGTCCGTCCAGACAAAATTCTGCCCGAAATGTGAACTCCATAATTCCATTTATGGTGTGGAAGGCAATAGCATCACGAATGTCCAGTGACGTTAACGCACACCGGCCAAAAGATTCCGCCCGGTTTTTCCATTGGATCTCTGGTATACCAGTCGTATATTTCAAGTATGAGTAGCTCAGTGATGACCCCGGGAAGCGCACCGGAGAAGCCGACGACGATGAAGATCAGCACGTCGCACCGCGACGCGCTGTCCACGATTGCGGCCGCCCTGGGCGGCGTCACGTTGGATGATGCCCTGGACGACGTCCTGTTCGTCTACGACTCCATGAAGGCCGTCGAGCGACTGTCGGCCGAGCAGATCGCCGACTGGCAAGCAGAGGCCCACGAGTGGGCGGAGACCGACACCGAGGTGACCCATCGATGACGAATCCGACCTTGCGGGTGCAGCCGTGGGAGGTCTGGTGGGCCCAGCTGAATCCGCAGGTCGGCCGGGAGCAGGCCGGCGAGCGTCCCGTGATCGTGGTGGGATCCTCGCTGGCCTGCGGCCTGCCGAACGGCCTCGTCCTCCTGGTGCCCTGCACCAGCACCGACCGCCGGCTGCCGTTCCAGCCGCCGGTGACCCTGGACGGCCGCGCCGGGTTCGCCATGTGCGATCAGGTCAAGGCGCTGTCCTTGGACCGGCTCGTACGCCGACACCGGCAGGGCCTGCTCGACCCGGCTCAGCGCCCGCCGATCCAGCGGGCCGTACGCGCCATGCTGGCCTAAGCCCACTCGTGTATGGCTGTGTATACACTCAGTGAACACCGTGTATACACAGCCATACACGTCTTTACACGACGCACACGCGAGTACACACGGATCAGTGTTCTGCGTACGGCGACTTGATGCCCAGCGACTCCAGGCGTCTGGTCAAGGCGTCGGCTCGCTCGCTGACGAGGGCGGCGGCGACCTGCTCGGCCTGCGCGGCGCCGGCCGCGATGAGGGCGGACAGTGCCACGTGCTTCGGTACGTCGTCGCCGAGCGTGGCGAGCACCTGGTCGACGGCGGTGTCCATCGCCGCCTGGGCCTCCGCGGTGATGTAGTACGACGTCCGCGACATCCCGGCCGGGGCGGGCCGGGTCGACGGCGACGGCTTCTTGCTCCGACCGCCGCGGCCGTAGCCACGCACGCCGGGGTACGGCGGCGGCTCGGCCGGGGCGGCGGCCTCGGTGCGGGTCTGCTCAGCCTGCGGGGCCGGCAGGCCGGGCACCATGATTGCCTCTCGCCCGGCCGGCAGGTTTGGGCGGGTCGGCTTGCCCTTGCCTGGGCTCACGCGGCCATCTCCTTGATGACCCGGTCGGTGATGGTCTCGAACTTGGTGACCAGCTCGTCGGCCTTCGGGCCCGGCATGGTGTGCAGCGGGACGGCCGAGTTGTGGGCGTCGGCCAGGGTGGTCCACAGCGGCACGTGCGGCTCCCACACCAGGGAGCCGTACCGGTCGACGAGCTTGGTGATGTTCTCCTGGTGGAGTTCGGTGCGGCGGACCCGGTTGATGACGATGCCGAGTACCCGCAGGTGGGGCACTCCCAGGACTGCGGCGTAGCCCTCCATGAACTCGTACGCCTTGATGCAGCCCTCCAGGCCGTCCTGCTCCGGCTCGGTGACCAGCAGGACGCCGCACTCCTCCTCGGCGCCGGCGGCGACCAGGGCCATGTGGGTCAGGTGCCCCAACGACGGAGCGCAGTCGTAGATGCGCCAGTGGTGCCCGCCGAGCCCGGTCATGATGTTGCGCAGCCGGACGACCGCCCCGACCGTGCCGGCCTCGCTGATGCGGTTCTCAAGATCAAACGAGCTGGGCAGCAGGTCGATGTACTGGGCCAGCGGGTCGTTCCACGAGCACGGCGTGAGGATGTCGGCGGCGCCGCCGGTGACGTCGTTTTTGATCGCCCCGGCCAATGTCGGCAGCGGATCGGCGAGGCTCGACTGGAAGCCCAGCCGGCGCGACAGGTTGGCTTGCGGGTCCATGTCGACGGCGAGGCTGCGCTGCTGGCGGCGTGCAAGCGACGCCGCCAGCTCGCGCGCGAGCGTGCTCTTGCCGACGCCGCCCTTGTAGTTGAGGATCGCCAGCCCGGGCATCAGTCGGCCCGGTTCGGGTTGTGATTCATGGGTCGCACGGTACAACCGTGCCGAGGTATACACCGCCTACACACAGGTACACGCAGTGTTTATCTGTGTAAACACGTTGTATACACATCTTCCCGTGTACACGCAGGTCCACACGTCTCCACACGGTGTATGGGTGTGTTTACACGAGGTAAACACACCCATACACCAGTACACACGGAGTACACACCGCCAAGATCAGGGAGCAGCCGGCGCCGCCGCGACCTCCATCAGGACGTCGGCGTGGCAGGGCACGGGGTGGCCGTCGGCGTCGACGAGCGGGCACCAGCAGGCGAGGTCTCGGCCGGCGAGGTGGGTGCGGACATCGTCGACGGTGACGGCGAGTTCGCCGGCGAGGAGGGCCGCTCGGTACCGGGCGATCGCCTCAGCGCGGCCGTGTTGGTCGACGGGGAAGGGGTTGCCCCAGCGGGTGGCTCGGTCGACGCGGACGGCGTCGGGGTGCTGGGGCCGCCATGGGGTGCGGCGGCTCATCTGGACCCGGGCCGGACTCACGACCGCTCCCGGCCGGCGGTCTCGGCCCGTTCGGCGCGCTCCCGCTCGGCGACGGCGGTGGCCTCCGCGGCCGCCAGGAGGGAGCCGAGGTCCGCCAGGCGGACGCTGAGGTCGGCCAGCTCGGCGCGGGCGGTAGCGGTCTCCTGCTCGGCGTCGGCGGCCCGCTGGGTGGCGGCGGCCGCGGCGGCGTCGGCGTGGTCGGCCCGGGTAGTGGCGGCGGCGAGCTGGGCGCGCAGCTCGGCGGCCGCGGTGGCGGCGTCGACCTGGTCCTGGCGGCGGCCCGCCTGCTCGTCGCCGAGCGCGGCGCGGACCTGCTCGGCGGCCGCGGTGGCCCGGTCCCGGTCGGCGGCCGCGGCGTCTCGCTGGACAGTGGCGGTGGCGAGTTGGGCAGCCAGGTCGCGGGCCTGCTGCTCGGCGGTGGTGGCGCGGTCGGTGGCGGCCGCGGCCGCGGTCTCGGCGCGGTCGGCGCGGGCGGTCTCGGCGGCGCCGTGTTCCCGGGCCGCGGCCAGGTCGGCCCGGGCCGTGTCGGCCTGGGCGCGGGCGCGGGCCAGCTCGGCCCTTAGCGTGTCGCGGTCGGCGGTGACGCTTTCCAGCTTCGCGGCGGCGGTGGCGAGCTGCCGCTCGGCGGTGTCGGCGCGGGCGGCCTGCTGCTGGCCGGTCTTCTCCGCGGCCCGCAGCTCGCCGGTGAGGCGCTTAGCGTCGGCGCGGGCCTCGCGCAACTGGGGGCGCAGGTCGTCCAGCTCGTCCTCGACCCGGCGCCGCCGCTCGACCTCCCGGTCCCGGGCGGCGTGCGCGGCGGTGGCGGCTTCTTCTGCCTTGCCTTGGGCGCGGGCGGCGTCGGCGACGTCGCGGGCGGCCCGGGCGGTGGCCTCGGCGGCCGCGCGTTCGGTGTCGCGGGCGGCCGAGAGGGCGGCGGTCTTGGCGGTGTTCGCCTCGACCCGTTCCCGGTCGGCGGCCCGCGCGGCGGCCTGGGCTTGGTCCCGCTCGGCGGCGGCGGTGCGGGCCTGCTGCTGCGCGTCGACCATCAGCGTCTCGGCCTCTTCGATGCGGGCCACGGCGGCGCCGTCGAGGCGGCCCAGCTCGTCCAGGACGCGGACCAGGACGTCGCGTAGCGCACCGGCCGGCCCGGCGACCTGGTCGGCCAAGCCGCGCAGGGCCACCAGCGGCACGTCCAGCCCGGCCGCCTCCACCGCCGCGCGCTCGTCGGCGGCCATCTGCTTGCAGGTCCGGCCGCCGGGCCAGCGGGCCTCGCGGTGGTACAGCAACGGCCGGCCCGCGCCCACGACCGCGGGCAGCGGGTCGGGGCACTGGCTGTAGCCGCAGCGCCGCTCCTGCTCGCCGCCGGCCGCCCCCACAGCCCCCACGGGGCTCAATCCGGTCTCACTCACCTCAGAAGTCATGCCATGATCCTACCATATTAATTATGCATAATCCAAATTGATTTTGAGTTTTGTATAATCATAATTAGTTGATCGTGGTAACTTGTAGAATGAGCGATCAGATTTTCTACGCGATTTAGTGGCTCTCAGATCCACGCTGAGGGTTTTTGATCTCGATCCGAATGGTTTAGTAAGGGTCTGGGGCCGGCCGGTGGCACGGTGGCGCTGAGCCGTTTTCGACCTTCCCGGCGGGTCTGCGGGCCGCTGCCGAGCTCGCGGCGGGCGCCGTCAGACCCGGGACGGCCCGTTTCCGGCCGGTCCGGGCTCGGCCTGGGCGGTGCGGAGGGTGGCCAGCTCGGCCTCGGCTGCGGCGAGCTGCCGCCGGTCGGCGGCGGCCTGGTCGGCCGCGGTGGCGTGGCGGGCGGCCCGTTCGGCGGCGGCCGCTTGCAGGGTGGCGTGGGCGCGGCCGGCGCCGGCCGGCGCGGCCGCGGCCCGCACGGCGGTGTCGGCGGCCGCCCGGTCGCGCTGGCGGGACTTGTCCGCCTCCGCGGCGGCCACGGCCGCGGCCCGCACGGCCTCCAGCGGGTCGGCGACCGCGGCCCGCACGAGCGCCCGCAGGTAGCTCAGGGGGGAGTAGCTGCCGGCGTGGCCGTAGATCGGCTTGCCCCAGGCGGCGCGCATCTGCGCGGCCAGTTCCGCCGGCGTCGCCTTCACCCAGCGGGTGCCGACCGCGGCCTTGCCGATCGTGGCCGCGATCTTCGCCACCCGCACCCTGCCGGGCTCGTCGGCGATGTCGTGCAGGAACTCGAACTCGTCCAGTAGTGCCTCGGCTGTCGGCCGCCAGTCTGCGTACGCCAGGCCGGGCCCACGACGCGGTCCAGCCGCGCCACCACCCCTACCCGTCCTAGGATGCCGTACCGGTGGTGATCCACACCGCCGCGGAACCCTTCTTGTCGAAGCAGCGCCCGAAGGGCGCCGATCCTGCTCTGCTCCCCGGCCGGCGGCTGCCGGCCGCTGCCGCCGGCTCGGGGTGACGTTCGCTTGGGAGATCAAGAGCAAACCCAAGTACGAACCGGAACTTAAGTACTCACCTTTTGTCCCTCCGGGGGGGGTGCAGATATTCGTTAGGCGTTTGGCCTGCTCATGGGCGGTTTCCGCGGCGGTCGGGCCGCGCTGTCCGGTTTCCCCGGCCCGCGCTTGGGCGGCCGTCAGCGGCGGGCTGGGGGGCGTGGTGGCGCCGGCGGCCACGGCTAGCCGGGCCGCTCGGTCGCGGGCTGCGGTGGCGTCGTCGGCGTAGGCGGGGTCCAGCTCGGCGAGCAGCGTCAGGTCCGCTGCGGCGTCCTCGGCGGCCTCCGCCCGCACCGACGCGGTCGCGCACGCCGCCGCATCTGCCGCCTCCTGCGCGGCCGCGAGGTCCGCGGCGGCGGCGACGACGAGCCGGTCGGCGTGCTCGGCCAGCCCGGCCAGGATCGCCACCGCCTCCCCCAACCGGCCGGCCACGCCGGCGCCGTCGCACCGGTGCAGAGGCCGCAAGTCGTACACAGCCCGGTTACGGTGCCGGCCCGTCACCCGCCGCTGCGCCCGCGTGCACAGCCCGCCGGCCTCCGTGCGGTGCGCCCACCGCAGCTCCACGGCGTACGCCCACGCCGAGGACACCGCCCGCTCCGAACACCCGGCCAGCATCGCCGTGCGGGTCCGACCGGCCATCGACCGCCGGCCCGCCCGCCAGTCGGAGTCCACCGCCATCACCGCCGCGACGTCGGCGGCCGCCGACGGCCGGCCCCGCCCCGACCGGCCCGCCGCCGCCCGTTCGCCGGCGGCCATGTGCAGGAACGCCGCCAGCAGGAACGCCGGCCGGGCCTTCCCGCCGGCCGGGCCGCGCAGCTCCAGCGCACCGCGCGGCCCCGTCTTGGTGATCCGGGGCAGCGCCTGCAGGCACTCGCCGAGCCGATCCCGCCAGCCGGACACGTCCGCCAGATGCTCCTGCGCCGCCCACACCGCGCCCGCGGCGTCCAGCTCCGCGTCCTCGAGTACCGCAAGCCGCGCCGCCGCGGCGGCGGCCTGCGCGGCTGCGGCGGCCTGGTCGCGCTCGTGCACCGCCCGGGCCTCGGCCAGGTACCCGTAGCCGCACCGGCAGGAGGTCGGCCGGTCCGACCGGCCGCACCACTCGCACCGGTCGCCGCCGGCGGCGACCAGCTCGTCCAGGGCCGCCCGCGCGACCGCGTCGGCGGCCAGCTCGGCGCGCTCCCGCTCCCGGAGCTCGGCCGACCAGCACGGGATGCACAGCGGCCGCGGATCGTCGGGGAACCGGTTGCTCAGGCCCTGCCGCGGCCGCGGGACACCCGCGGACGTACACGCCGCGCAGTCCTCCTGCTGACCCGTGACGTAACGCGCGCGGGGCAGCTCGTCGACGCGCACACCGAGCTGCCCGCCGCGGCCCACGCTCACGCCGGGCGGCAGGTGCGCCGAACACACGTCCGAATCGCCGACCGCGAGGCTGATCACACCGCGCTCCGAACACGGCACACACCACCCCAGCCCGGGCAGGGCCCGCACACCCGCCGACAGCAGACGCGCGCTCACCGCGCATCCCCGATCGGGGGAACGGCGAAAACAACGCGCAGAACCGGGCCTCCGCAGCGCCGTAGAACGGCGCTACCTGCCCGGGCGTATGGGCGCGCTGAGCTGGGGTAACAGGACCGACGTGGAGTCGGTGACGTGAACGGATACGCACTCGCCAACCAACACGCCCAACGGCGCGTGGACAGCACTACGCGCACCCGCGGGCCGAGTGCTATCGTGGCCTCCACAGGCGTTGCACGTACAACTGAACATGACGGAGCCTCCGCGGCCCAGCCAGGGCAGCGGCACTAACAGCTCCGGGCTCTCAAGCCCTGCATTCCGAACCTCGCGGCCAAGCAAAGTTGTCGGATGCGGGGCTAAATGCTGTCTATAACACCTCCAAGGTCACGTCTGCGGCTGATCGTACGCCGCGCGGGCACAGCGAGCCGTCCCCGACGCGCGCTCACCACATCGGCGTTTCGCACGCCGGTGACCGGCCCGCGTCCTAGACAATGATCGATTCCGCACCTGGTCAAGTCGTTTGCCCTCCACAGAGGACGCGGATGACCGTCGCGTCGTCGTGCCGCTTGCCGCGCCACCGTCGCGGGTCCGGGTCCGCCTCGTCGGCCTGACGGACGGCGTCGATGAGCGCCCGGGAGCCGTTCTCAGCGGCGGTGTCGAGCAGCCGGCGCCAGGACCAGCCATGCCGCTCCACCAGCCGGGTGACGCCGTCGGAGGCGACCAGGGCCTGACGCACGCCCCGCGCGGCCAGCTGGCCGGTGTAGGCGTGCTCCGCGGCGGCCGCGACCGCGGCGGCGACCCAGAACCCGCCCGGCTGGTTGCGGACCTGGGCAACGTAGTCCGGGTGGTAGGTGCGGACCTCCGCATCGGTGACCGGGGCGTCGGCGAGCCGGTCGACCCGGTCGTCTACGACCGAGACCGGCTCCAGCTCGGCCGGGTCGAGGACCACGGCGCAGTCGCCCAGGACCAGCCACTCCAGCACGCCCGCGCGCTGGCGCACGACGGCCACCGCGGCGCCGGGGGACAGCGGGTCGCTGAGGTCGCACGTGTCGGCGTGATCTGCGCAGGTCGCGGCGATCGTCGCGGCAAGCACCGCGCTCAGCGAGCGGTCGTCCTCGCGGTCCAGCTCGCCGGCGAGGTGGTGGGAGAGCCGGTCGACCAACCACGGGATCGGATGCACGCACCCGCCGGTCCGGCCCGGGTACCGGCCCGCGCCGTCGAGCACGAACGCCCAGCTCCGCCCGACCGCGTACCGGTCCTCGTTGGGCACGTCCGGCGAGCAGGGCGCCGTTGCCCCAGCAGCCACCAGGCCGGAGTGGTTCAGCCGGTCTGCGGCGGCCAGGGGCATGGGCCGCGCCGCCCGCACGAACAGCGCCCCGGACTGGCGGCCGGGCGTGACCTCGGTGCGCAGGTAGGTCCAGCCGCGGTGCCGGTAGTAGTCGTGTAGCGCGGGGTTCGTCCGCCACGCGTCAAGGCGCACCTCGGGGACACCGCGGCGGTAGGCGTGGTCGCAGGCCCAGTCCAGCAGCAGCGCGCCCAGCTCCTCACCCGCGCGGCTGGGCAGAGTGGCGAGTTTCGACAGGTAGAGGGCTGGCTCAGCCAGCTCGGTGGGCGTCCAGAAATCGGGATCGCCGCTGGTCTCCAAGGTGATGGTGCCGACCATCGTGTCGGCGTCCTCCAGCACCCAGATCGCGCCGTCGGCGATCAGGCCCGGCAACTTTGCTGGCCACCGCGTCCATGTAGACCACTGGTCCGATCCGCGCTCCGCGAGCCAGGCCACGCGCTCTTTGAGCAGCGCCATGACAGAGTCGGCGTCTGTGGCCGTCGCCACTCGGATGGCGAGGCGGGCGGGGGTCACTCCCACGTCCGCTCGAACGGGCGCTCCAACACGATGACGTGCTGGTCGCCCGGCAGGACGTTGACCGCGCAGCGCACCGGTCGGCCCTTCGCGGTGTAGCCGGTGACGTAGTGGACTGCCACGGGCGTACCGGGAGTGAGCTGCAGGCGCGCTGCCTGCTCGGGGGTTGGCATCCGCACGTAGATCTCGTCAATCGCCCTGACCTGCGGATATCCCCGTTCGGCGATGACCTTGTTGATGCCGCGGACGATGTCCGTCGGTGTCATCGCGTCGCTGTCCTGCGCGACGTCGAGCGGGTAGTACGAGTCATTGATGTTGACCGGCTCGCCGTTGATGCTGCGTACTCGGCGCCGAACGACAACCACTGTGCCCTCGTCGACCTGCAGCCGGCTGGCAACGTCCGGGGCCGCAGGCACCAGCGACACCTCGATGGTCTGGCTCGGCGTACGGCCGTCGGCTGCGATGTCCCGCGAGAAGCGGTCCATCTCCGGAGATAGCGGGTGCCCCTCCGCCTCTGACTCGGCCTGGGGCCGGTAGGTCATGGACTGGCGGGCGCGTACGAACGCACCGATCGGCCGGCGCCTTTCCACCAGACCCTCGGCCACCAGGACGTCGATGCCCTTGACCACCGTCTGGCGAGCGACGCCCCAGCTCTGGGCCAGCTCACCCTCCGTCGGGATCTGCTGGCCGGGGGCCAGCTCCCCCGACGTGATCCGGGCACGGAGGGCATCGGCGATCTGCTGATAGACCGGCCCGCGCGCCCGGTTGATGGTCGGCTCCACGCTCCCAGTTCTACAGAGCGTCCGAAACATTGTCTAGTCAATGGGCGCCATATCTCTTGACTCCAGCCCCAAGAGACGCCAGCATCAACAGCAGTTGCATTGACTAGTCCATGTGGCTCATCTGGTCCTAGAGATCAATACGGCCCTTGGCTAGACGAGACGAGCCCTGGCGGGATCGCACCCCGCCAGGGCTCTGGACAGGTCGCTCACCTGGAAGGAGCACGACCCATGCACATCATCCCTGGACAGCCACCGGACGGCGCGCTGGAACACGAGAGGTTGGCGGCAATCGCCGACCCGCGGGAGCGGGCGGTGCAGGTCGCCGACGTTCTGGCGGTGCTGACCGGCGTGGTGGACGCGCTGCGGTCGCTGCGCCGGTCGACAGTCCGCGAACTGCTGAACACCCCGATGACCGGTACCGAAGTCGCCGAGCTGCTGGGTGTGTCCCCACAGCGGGTGTCCCAGCTCGCCGGGCCGCGCGGTGACGTTGAGGCGGTGGCGGCATGAGTCCGCGAGCGCTGATGGCGCGGGAGGCTCTGGACCGCCCGCGGAACGTGGAGAGCTTCGTCGCTGGTGGTCCTCGGTGCCCGCACGACGGGCAGTCGTTGGTGCTGGTCGGCGTGCAGTTGGTGTGCCAGGACTGCGGGGCGTCGTGGACCGCTCGGGGCCTAGACGGCCGTTGGCCATCGGCGAGCCGGGTGCCGGTGGGTCGCCGGGTGGCGGCGGTCGCCGCCGGTCTGGTGGCCGCGGCCGCGTTGGTGGTGGCTGGCCTGTACAGCGCGCCGGCCGCCGGGCGCGTGCTGGCCGCGGTGCCGGACGCGGCGGTGTGGACGTTGGCCGGGGTGCTGGCGGTCGTGGCCGCGGTGCTGCTGGCTATCGGCGCCCGTGGGCGGGGTGGTCGGCGGTGAACGCGGTCAAGGGCACGCTGATCGACCCGAAGGGGTCGCTGCGCTACGTGGTGTTCTGGCAGGGCCAGAAGGCCGAGGTGGTGGGCTGGTACCCGTCGTGGAACGTGGTGCCGACCAACCGGCCGATCCTGTACGGCTCGGACCTGCAGGACATCACGACCGCGCTGCGGGACCAGCACCGCCTGCTGGACCTCGCGGTCACCGGCTTCCGCCAGCTCGACCACAAGGTGATCGTCCCGCGGGACATCGCCGAGGTGTGCGCGGCGGCGGAGAAGCGCCTGCGCACGACCGCCGTCGACCGGGTCACGGTCGCCAACGACATGATCGCGGACCTGCGGGAGCTGGTGCGGCAGGCGGTGATCGGACAGTGATCACCGAGCTGAGCAAGGTCGCGGCGCCGGCGCCGCTGGTGCCGGCGCAGGCGTCGACGTCGGCGTTGGCCACCGTGGTCGGCGCGCATGGCGTGTGCGCGAACGCGCAGGTCACCGCGACCGATGACCCGTGGTTCCCGGCCACCGAGATCCCCGACGTGCTGGCCGAGCTGGCGCGCGAGGCGTGCGCCGGTTGCCCGGCGCTGCAGGCGTGCCGGGAGCTGGCGCTGCGGATGGAGGCCAGCCTGCCCGGGCCGGCGATCCAGGGCCTGGTCGGCGGGCTGGCCCCGCACGAGCGAATCGAGCTGATCCGGGCGCGGCGGGCCGAGCTGCTGCGCGCCCGCCGCGGTGGGGGTGCGCGATGACGACGCCGGTGGTGTGGAAGGACTCGCCGTTCGAGGCGCAGATGCGCCGCGAGGACGCCGTGTGCTCCGTGCGGCACGGGATGGTGTGGCTGGACGCCAACGTGGCGGACTGGCCGCAGCAGATCGACGTGGATCTGCTGGACATGGAGGACCCGAAGCGGTGCGTGCTGGGCCAGGTTCTGGGCTCGGTGTACGCGGCGCCGATGACGGTCGACACCGCGGCCGGGTGCGGGTTCATCGCCGACCCGGCGGCGATGCTCGACCCGCGGCCGCAGCGGCCGCCGTGGGGCATCGACCTGCCCGAGCTGACGGCGGCGTGGCGCAAGGCGGTCATCCGCCGCCGCCGCGGCGCCCCGGCCCGGGCGGCGGCCGCCGAGCGGTACGCCGACCTGGACGACCGGCACCTGGCCGCGCACGCGGCGTTCGAGGACGAGCTGGAAGACCTGGGCGAGCTGCATGAAGCGGAGCGGGTGACCTGCCACAGCCACCGGGCGTGGATGTGGGACTGCGGCCTGGACCCCGAGCACGCCAACCCGGTCCACGGCTTCGGCTGGTGCCAGCCCTGCCGCGGCCCGATGGCCGAGTGCCAGCACCGCGGCGACCTGATCGCCGAGCTGGCCGAGCTGCGCGCCGCGGGGGTGAACGGGTGAACCGCTACGGGTCGATCACCGAGGTCATGGCCCTGATCCGGCAGGAGCAGCCCGCGAACGCCGGCGGGCCGATCACCGCCGCGGACGTGGTGCTGGAGGCCGCGGTCGAGCAGATCGAGGCTGGCCTGGGCATGACCGCCCCGCCGGCGTCGTCGCGGCGTCAGCCGGTGCTGGCCGCCGACGGGTGGCCGCGGTTCTGCCTCGACGAGGTCGATCTGGAGACCAGCGGCCAGCGGGCGTACCGGCTGGCCGTGGAAGCGGCGCGCACGCACGACCTGCTCGACCGGGCGGCCGCCGCGCAGGAACGCACCGCGGACCTGCTGGCCGACCTGCTGGCCGAGCTGCGCGAGGCCAACCTGGCCCGGCAGCTCGCCGAGATGCGCGAGGCGATCGCCCAGGTCGACACGCTCATGGTCGACGTCTACGAGGCCGTACGGCCGCGGCGGCGTTGGTGGTGGCCGTGGGGTGCGCGATGAGCGCCCCCGCGGCCGCCCCGGCCAAGACCGACGGCGCTGGTGGGAAGTGGTCGACGGAGCGGGTCGAGTCGACGCTGCTGGTCGGCATCCTCGTGCCGATCGTCGGGGCCAGCATGGCGGCGGCGTTCACGCACATGCGCGACTGGACCATGACGCTAATGCCCGCCGGCACCGACGAGTGGTTCGGCTGGGCCAACGCCGTGATCAGCGAGCTGCTGATGTTCGCCGGGTTCCTGCTGCTACGCCGGCGCATCCGGCGGCAGGAGGGCTACGGCGGGCCGCTGGCGGTGATGATCGGCGGCACGGCGCTGTCGCTGTGCGCGCAGATCCACTCTGTCGGCTGGGACGCCGGGTGGGACGCCAAGCTGCTGGCCGCGCTGCCGGCGCTGGCGTTCATGGTCCTCATCAAGCTGATCATGAAGGAGGTCGACTCCGCAAAGAAGGCCACCGCCGCGGCGGCGGCCGCCGAGGCCGACCGGCAGGCGGAGAAAGTCCGCCAGGCGCAGGCCCTCGCTGACGCGCGGGCAGAAATTTCCGAGCTGCGTGGGCAGGCGGAAATTTCCGCCACAGCGGTCGCGGTGGCGGAAAATCGGGCGGCGGCCGAGGCGGAAAATCGGGCCGCGGTGGCGGCGAAACTTTCCGCCGCCACGGCCGAGCACGCCGCGGAAATTTCCGCCCGGCTTTCCGAACTGGACGCGGTCGGACGCGAGCTGGGCGCGGCCCGGCAGACCGCGGCTGCGCAGGCCGAGGCCGCGGCGGCGGCGCGCTGCGATGCCGCGGAATCGCGGGCACTAGCCGGGCGGGCGACCGAGGCGGCGGCGGGGCTGCAGGCCGAACTGGCCGAGGCTCGCCAGGCCGCGGACACCGCGCACGCCCAGGTCCGCGCCTACGCCGACGCCGCAGGTCAGGCCAAGGACACAACGGCGGCCGCGGTCGCCCACGCGGCCGCCGCGCGGGCCGAGGCTGACCGGCTCGCAGGCGACCTGACCGCCGCCCGGGCCGCCGCGGCGCGCGGCCAGGAGCAGATCCACGAGTACGCCGAGACCGCCCGCCGGCTGCGGGCTGAGGTCGAGGTCACCCGGCAGGCCACCGCAGCCGCGGAAGCGCACCGGGCCGACATCGAGGCTCAGGCCCGCCAGTGGGGCGCTCTGGCGGATGCGGAAATCGCCCGGCTCAAGGCGGAAAACGCCGAGCTGCGCCGGGCGGCTCGCAGCACCGCCGAGGCGGAAATCAGCGGCGCCGTCCGGGGAGAAATTTCCGCCCCGGGCGGCCGCCGCCTGGCCGCGGTGCCGGAAATTCCGGCGCTGCCGGCCGGCGTCACGGTGCCCGAGGTCGACGGGGTGCGGCCGGAAAAAGTCGCCGCGGTGATGGCGGCCTGGCACGCCAACCCGGGCGCGTTGGCGCCGCAACTGGCCGAGGCCACCGGCTACTCCGCCCCCACTGTCCGCAAGGTGCTGCGCGTCCTGGCCGGGGACGCCGACAGCGAGACCACCGATAACGCTCTGGAAAGGACCGCGTGATGGTGCACCACCTCTCCCCGACCGGCGTGGCAGCGCTGCTGCTGCTGGCCCTGGTCGTCGACTACCTCGACATCGGCAAGGGCCTGGGCGACCGGATCGCGTTCTGCCTCGGCATCGTGGCCATCCGGGAAGGGTTCGACGGGTCGCAGATCGACTCGTGGACCGTCGGCTGGCTGGTCGCGATCATCGACGCGCTGAAGAAGGCCGCTGGTGACGCCTACATCGCCGGGGCGACATCGCTGCTGGTCGTGGGCGTGCTGCTGTCCATGCTGCTCCTGTACTGCATCGGGTGCATGTTGCCCAAGCGGATCGGCAAGAAGCTCGGCAAGTTCGCCGAGGTCGAGCTGCCCAAGACGGGCCTCTACAAGATCAATTGGAAGCTGTGGGTGCTGGCCGCGATCTTCGGCCTCATGTCTGACCTGCCGCAGGGCTGGCTCGGCGGCGCCCTGCGCTGGACCCTCAACCAGCTCGGCTCCATCGTCTCCTTCCTTCCCTCGTTCCTGTTCGGAGTGAACTGATGAACGCTGCTGCCGTCACCACGTACCTGGCCGAGGTTCCGCCGCCGCCGCCGGCGCCGCAGGGCTGGGGGAAGTTCGTCGCCCTGCTGATCGTGTGCGGCTTGTTCTGGGTCGCCACCAAGGCCCACCAGCGGTGGCAGACGCTGCACGCCAGCCCCTCCCCTACCGACGAGGCTGTCACCCAGGACAGGGTCAATCCGCAGGTCACTGGCCCTGTTGACCCACTTCCGGCCCCGACTCAGAAGGGGCCGCAGAAGGGGGCCGCCGGCGACCGCAAGCGGGCCGCGCTGTCGGCGTGGGTGGCCACCAACCGCGACCGGATGCGCCCGGCGGCGCTGCGCCGGGAGGGCTCGCGCCGGTTCGGGGCCTCGGATTCCACCGTCAAGCGCGCCATCTACCGGCCCGGCCCGGCCGGCGGGTGCCGGCCCGCCGGCGAGGACGACCAGTGATCCGCCTGCCCGACCCGATGCCCCCGGTCGCGATCCTGACCGGGGGCATCGCCCTCACCGGCGCCGCGATCGCGGCCGGGTCTTGGTTGCCGCTGCTGGTCGCCCCGCTGGCGTGGTGGCAGGTCCCCGGCGTGCGCGCCGGCCTGATCCTGACCGCCGACGCGGGCCGGCGCCGCTGGGACGCGGCAGCGCGGCGGCTGGCCGCCTCGCCGGGGGCGTCGCGGGCGGTGTGGATTCTGACCGGCCGCGGCCCCCGCCCCGGCCTGACCGCCGGCCGGGTCGTTGACGTCGTCCCGGCCGCGGTCGACCTCGCCGACGACCAGGCCGAGGCGCTGCAGCAGGTGTTCGTCACCTTCGCCGTCGACGCTGTCGTGGCCGGGGCGACCAGCGGGCCGACGATCACCCGCTACGAGATCCGGCCCGGGGTCGGGGTGAAGGTCGCCGACGTCACCAAGCTGACCAAGGACATCGGGCTGGCGCTGGGCACCGACCAGGTCCGCATCCTCGACGTCATCCCCGGCCGCCGCGCGATGGGCGTCGAGGTACCGCGGCCGGACCCGCAGGAGGTCACCCTGGCCGAGATGCTGGCCGCGATCCCCGCCGACGCGCACCCGCTGACCGCCGGCCTGGGCCGCGACATCGCCGGCGCCGCTGTCCTGGCGAACCTGGCCAAGATGCCGCACCTGCTCATCGCCGGCGCCACCGGCGCCGGCAAGTCGGTGGCCCTCAATGCGCTGCTGACCACGGTGCTGTCGCGCACGACGCCGGACCAGGTGCGGCTGCTGCTCATCGACCCCAAGCGGGTCGAGCTGGCAGCCTACGAAGGGGTGCCGCACCTGGTCACGCCGATCGTGACCAACCCGCGGAAGGCCGCCGACGCGCTGGCCTGGGTGTGCCGGGAGATGGACCTGCGCTACGACGCCATGCACGGCGCCGGCGTCCGCCACATCGACGAGTACAACGTCCGGGCGGCCCGGCCCGGGTCCGGGCTGACCCCGTACCCGTACCTGCTGGCCGTCGTCGACGAGCTGGCCGACCTGATGCTCTGCGCCAAGGACGAGGTTGAGGACTCCGTCGTCCGCATCACCCAGCTCGCCCGCGCCGCCGGTATCCACCTGGTGCTGGCCACCCAACGCCCCAGCGTGGACGTGATCACCGGGCTGATCAAGGCCAACGTGCCGTCGCGGCTGGCGTTCGCTACCGCCTCCAACGCCGACTCCCGCGTCGTCCTAGACCAGGGCGGCGCCGAGAAACTGCTGGGCCGCGGCGACGCCCTGTACCTGCCGATGGGCACCTCCACCCCCACCCGCGTCCAGGGCGTCAACGTCACCGACGCCCAGATCACCGCCGCCGTGGCCGCCGCCAAGGCCACCCCGGCGCCGGCCGCCACCGACCCCACCACGGCGCCCACGGCGGCGGTCGCGCCGGTCATCCCGCTACACCCCGACCCGGCCCCGGCCCCGGCGCCGGTAGCCGGCGGCGGCGAGGACGGGCCGCGGCTCGACCCGGCCGAGGCGGAGCTACTGCGCCAAGCCGTCGAGCTGGTCGTGACCTCGCAGTTCGGGTCGACGTCGATGCTGCAGCGCAAGCTGCGCGTCGGCTTCGCCAAGGCCGGCCGGCTCATGGACCTGATGCACGACCGCGGCGTGGTCGGCCCGTCGCTGGGCTCCAAGGCCCGCGACGTCCTGGTCGCCCCGGACGACCTGGCCCAATGCCTCGACGACCTGTAGCCAGCCCGTCCTCGACGTAGGGAGAGACCCCCTGTGAGCAGCAACGAAGAGATCGCCCGCGACCTCGTCATCGGCCTGGTCCTGCTGGGCCTGTGGTGGGCCGTGGACCCCGACTCGTTCCGCGCGGCCACCGACTGGGCGTGGGCGCGGCTGTCCACGCTGCCGCTGTGAGCACCCGACAACCTCTGTTCGACCCGGAGCGCGCGGCGCACGGTTCGCGGCCTGAACGTCGCGCGCTCCGGCTCCTGTCCAGCCCTTCCTCGAACCGTCAGGAGACCACCATGCTGACAGACCCCACCACCAGCGCGCCGGCCGTGCCGCAGCACCTGCGGCCCTGGCGCCGGGCCTACCGGTCGTACGCGCCGGTCGACATCACCCCGCACGAGCTGCGCGCCGACGGCGGCCTGGCCGACAGCGTCGCCGCGGGCTGGGCCGAACCGGCCGCCGACCCGACCGTCATCGACTGGGCGCCGCGGCAGGCCGTCGCGGGTGTGCCGTTCGATGTCGTCGACGGCGTGCCGCGCCACCCCGACGGACGCACCGGCCGCGCCGGCCGCGACCTCGGCTGCTGGGGTGAGAACGCCGCCGCGGACGCGATCGTCATCGCCGACAGCCCCGACGGGCCGCAGGTGCTGCTGGTCCGCCGGCGCGACTGCGGCGACTGGGCTCTGCCCGGCGGAATGCGAGAGGCCGGCGAGTCCGCCGACGTCGCCGCCCGCCGCGAGCTGTGGGAAGAGGCCGGCGTGGACCTGGCCGGCGTGCCGGCGGCCGCGGCCACCACCACGGTGGTCGACGACCCGCGCGCCACCGACCACGCCTGGGTCACCACCACCGCCATCCTGTACCGGCTGCCCGCCGCGGTGCCCGTCGTCGCCGGCGACGACGCCGCCGAGGCCCGCTGGTGGCCCTGTCACGACCACGACCGGGACGCGTTCCTCACCCTGACCCGCGCCATCGAACACCACGGCGGGGACCTGTACCCGGCGCACGACTACCTGCTGCGCCGCACCCTGGGCTACCTGCAGGCCGGCGCGATCCGCCCGCACACCGAACCGCTGACCGTCGACGAGCTGCACACCATGCTCGACGAACTGGCCGAGCTGCCCGCCGGCGAGCCCGTCCACCCGCTGCCCACCGCGCTGGTCCGCATCAGCTGGCTACTCGGCGAGCAGACCTGCGACGGGCTCTGGACGGTGCCCGACCTGCAGCAGCTCGTCCACCGCGCCCTGCACGTCCTCGCGCAGCGGGACACCTCGTGCTGAACGACCCGACCACCGCAGCCGCCACCTTCGCCGCCGCGTACATCGCCCTGCACGTCTCCCACAGCGTCGCCGACTACTGGGTCCAGACCGACCACCAGGCCAACGCGAAAGGCCAGCCGGGCTGGCCCGGACGGCGGGCCTGCGCCGCGCACGTGACCACCTACCTGGCCACCCAGGCGGTCGCCCTGGCCGCTGTCGTCGCCGTCCTGCACCTGCCGGTCACGCCCGTGCAGGCCACGGCCGCGCTGGCACTGTCCGGGGTGACGCACTACGTGGTGGACCGGCGCGCCCCGCTGCTGTGGCTGGCCCGCAAGCTCGGGATGCGCGAGTTCCTGGACCTCGGGGTCGCCCGGCCGGGCACCGACGACCGGCCCTGCCTCGGCACCGGGCCCGGAGCACTCGACCAGTCCTGGCACCACTTCTGGGTGGGCGCCGCGGCGCTGCTCATCGCCGCCTGACCAGTCCGAACACACGGACCCCCGGCCTGCAGGCCGGGGGTCCGTCGTCGTCAGTACGGGCGGTAGTCGTCGTCGCTGATCTCCTCGATCAGCACCTGGATGTGGCCGGCGGGGTCGTCGTCGGAGCCCTTGATGATCCGACGCACATCCAGCACCCGCCAGGCATCCTTGTGAATCACCAGCGTCTCGCCCACCCGCGGCACGCCGTAGTGGTGAGCGTCGAACTCGGTGTACGACTGCGTCCGGCCGCTCTTCTTGCGGATCACGGTCTCCACGATCAAGGGGTGGCGCTCAGGCAAGACGACCTCCTTCCCTCCACAGTGACGCTACGCGCTGGCTGCGACGATCCCACGCCGCGGCCTTCCGGCGCCCGGCGCCCGGCCGCCCCCTACAGCCCGAGTGTCGGCCCGCCGCGGTCGATGCCCGGGTCGGGGCCGCGCCGGTGGTAGTCGTCGCGTTCGAGGTTGCGGGCCCGGCGTTCGGCGAGCTGGCGGGCCTGCGCTGCGCGTTCGGCACGCTCGGCGCGCTGCTGGGCGAGTTCGGCCTGCCGACGGTCGACGGTTTCGATCATCCGGTCGAAGGCGGGCATGGTGTGCCGGCGCGCGGCCTCGGCGCGCAGCCCGCCGGCGGCGTCGATGGCGGTGCGGGCGTCCGCGGCCGCGGTCCCGGCGGCGCGGGTGGCGTGGTCGGCGGTGGTGAGGTCTTGGGCCTGGGCGGCGCGGAGCCGGTCGGGGTACTGCTGGTCGTGGCGGGCGGCCTGGTCGATGACGTACCGGGCCGACGGGTGCCCGACCTGTTCGGCGGCGGCCTGGGCGGCCTGCTGGTGCTGCTGCGCCCGGTCCTGGTGGGCGGCGGCGTCGGCCCGTAGCTGCGTGATCTGGGCGTCGAGGCGGGCGCGGGTGGTGCCCTCGCGCAGGAGCCGGACCGGGTTCTGGGTGCGCTGCTGCTCCAGCCGCGCGGCTTGCCGGTTGGCGTCGTAGTAGTCGCGGCGGGCCTGCTGCTCGGCGGCGCGTTCCTGCTCGACCTGGCGGGCGGCGGCGGCGCGGGCGTGCAGCTGCTCGGTCTCGGCGCGCAGCCTGGCCACCGCTTCGCCCTGGTCGCCGGCGGCCGCGGCCGCGGCGCGGGCGGCTTGCGCGGCGGCGTCCTGTGCGGCGGTGACCGCGTCGCCGGCGAGACGCTGGGCGTCGACGGCGGCCTGGTCGACGTCGACGACGCGGCCGTAGGGGCGGTCCTGCCAGTCGGTCGGCTTGGCGCCGGCGGCGATCGCCTCGGCGGCGGCGATCCGCTGCGCCAGGGACTGCACGCGGGCCTCGCGGGTCTGCTGCGGGGTGAGGCCGAGGCTCGGGGCCACCATCCGGGCGACCCAGCCGGGCCGGCCGGTGTCGGCGGCGGCCAGCTCCGCGTCGGTGGGCTGGATGCGTTCGGTCGCGGCGGCCAGGTCCACGCGGGCGCGTTCGGTGACGACGTCGGCGCGGCGTAGCGCCACCTCGGCGTCGGCCGGCGGGTCGACGCGGTCGCCGTCGAGTTCGGCGGTGACCATCCCGTCGGGCCGGTCGTTCTCCAGCGCCGCGGCGTAGGCGTCGACGGCCCGGCCGATCCGGTCGTAGGCGGTGACGGGGTCGCCGTGGCGGGCCCGGTCGGCGTCGGTCTCCAGCGGCTGCAGGGCCAGCCACAGGTCCGCGCGGTCGCGGTCGCGGGACATCGCCGGGTACAGCACATGCGAGTCCATACCGACGCCGTACGCCAGCGACCGGGTGGCGCTGAGCCCCTGGGCCTTGGCGGCGGTGATCGCGTACCCGTACGTCACGCCGCCGCTGGTGACGAAATCGGGGTCGACCCACTGCCGGTCCAGGCGCGGCCCGTCGGGAGTGTCACGGCGCCACTCGACCATCACCCGCCCGTCGGAAAGCACGGCGCTGACGCGGCCGCGGTAGCCGTTGAGGACGTCGACGCCCTCGCCGGCCCGGTAGTCGTTGCGGCGGATGAGGACCTGGTCGCCCTCGGCGAGGGTGATCTGCCGGCCGTCGTCGCACCGGTACTGCCGGCCCTCGCGCGGTAGCTCGCCGGCGGCGAGTAGCTGGGCGCGGGCGGCGAGGTTGAGCGCGTCGACGTCGGCGTTGCGGTGGGCCATCATCAGCAGCTGGCCGATCCGGTCGTGCGGGTCGGTCCACTGCCCGCGGGCGTCCAGCCACGCGGCGACCATTTCCTGGCGGGCCTGCGCGGCGGTGCCGGTGACGTGCAGCCGGCCGGAGTCCGCCCACGCGCGCAGCGTCTGGCGGCGCTGACCTTCACGCCACTGGGCCAGGGCGGCGCGTTCGACGTCGTCGCGTTGGCGCCGGTTCTCGGCCAGGACCAGGCCGTCGACGATGCGGTGGACCTCGGCGAACGCGCCGCCGACACCGGGCGCTTTGAGCTGCAGCGGGTCGCCGATCAGCAGCACCTTGGTGTCCCGGCCGGCCGCGGACAGGAGCTGGGCCAGGTGCCGGTCGTCGACCATCGCGGCCTCGTCGACGACCAGGACGTCGGCGCCGGACAGGCCCCGGCCGGCGCCGATGTTGGTCAGCCACGCGGCGACCGTCCGCGACTCGATACCGGCCTCGGTGGCCAGGTTCTGCGCCGCGACGGCGGCGGTGGAGGTGCCGGCCACGCGCAGCCCGGCGGCCTCGAACGCGGCGCGGGCGGCGGCCATGATGGTGGTCTTGCCGGCGCCGGCGACACCGATCACGGCGTCGACGCCGTGCCCGCCGCGCAGCACCCGGTCCAGGACGGCGCGCTGCTCGGCCGACAGCGCGAAGCCGTTGGCGGCCTCGAACTGGGCGATGGCCAGGTCGACGATCGGGGCGGCGACGGTGGCGTACCCGCGGCCGGCCCGGTCGGCGGCCGCGGCGGTCACCGCGCGCTCGGCGTCGACGACGTCGGCGGAGGAGAACCGGGTCGAGTTGGTCAGGTGGACCGCGCCGGCCGGCGGCAGCGGCACCAGGTGCGGGTGGGCCAGGGCGTCGTCGGCGGCCCGCTCCGCGGCCGCCAGGGACGGCACGCCGGCCGGTTGGGCGTCCATCACCTCGGCCAACAGGTCCGCCCGGGTCGCGGTCTTGCGGTGCGCGGTCAGCCCTTTCTCCGGCCGGAAGGCGTGCGCGACGACCTGGTCGGTGTCCAGCCGCGCGGGAAGTTCCCGGCCCGGCCCGGGCGCCGCGGCGGCGGCGGTGCCGGCCGGGTCGATGCCCGCGGCGGTGGCCTGGGCCCGCCAGTCGGCGCGCAGATCCCGGCCGTCGCCGGGCGGCAGTTTGGCCTCCTTGGTGCGCGCGGCGACGACCTTCTGCTCCACCGCGGTCATCGCTTCCTGGTCGCCGCCGGCGTCGCGGATCTCGTCGCTGATCCGCTGGGCGCGCTTGGAGAACAGGGTGCGCAGCCGCTCGTCGACGCCGGCGACTTCCCACACGTCGGTGCGCTCGTCGCGCTCCCACCGCAGGCCCCAGCGGGCCGCCGTGGTCTCCCTCAGCCGGGTCCGCAGGAACGCGTCGGCGGCGCGGGCGTGCCGGTGGATGTCGCGGCCGCCGGCGCCGACCGTGCGCCACTTCCCGTCCTCGCACCGCACAAGGTTGAGCAGGGTGACGTGGGCGTGCAGGTGCGGGTCCGGGGCCGCCCCGGGCACCGGCCGGGCGGTCCGGTGGACCGTCATCCACCCCAACATTCCCGAGGTCTCGACGCGCTGGGCGCGGCGGCCGTCGCCGTGATGCCCGGCCAGCCCGTACCCCGCCCACTGCTCCACCGCGGCCACGGTCTCCCGCACCGCGGCCAGGTACGCGTCCTCGAGTTGCGCGGCCAGCTGCTCGTCGGCCAGGCCCACCAGCACCGAGTACGACTTGGGCAGATCCAGGGTCAGGTCATAGCCGCGGTTGCCGACCACCACCCGGGCGTCGGCGTGCTCGCGCGCGGCCGCCAGCTGCGCGCCGTCGTAGACCTCGGCGAGGTCGATCCCGGCGGCCGCAGCGACCCGCTCCAGGTCCCGCACCGGCACCCGATGGGAGCCGGCCGCGCCCTCACGTTCGCCGGTCACGCCGCGCGCTGCGCGCGCGTACCGGGCCGCGACCCGGTCGTCGTCGAGCAGCTTCGGCACGCTCACCCCGGCGCGCTGCGCGGCCGCGGCGACGGCCTCGACCAGCGGCCGCGCGGGCAACTTCGCGCGCGGGTCGACGGCCATTTTCGGCGCCACCAACACCTGCCCGGTACGCGGATCGACCCCGTCGGCCAGCGCCCGGGCGGCGTCCTTCCCGGCGTCGTCCAGGACCGCCCCTGGCTCGATTCCGACCTCTCGCAGGCCCTGCCCGACCCACTCCAGCGGCCGGTCGCCACCGTCGATTCGGTACTCGACCTGCCCGTCGACGTCGCGCTCCAGCGAGCAGCCCGACGCCTGCAGCCGGTACTCGATCTGGTCCATGTTCGGGCCCAGCGTCGTCACCCACGCCACGCCCTCACCTCCCCAGGCCGACCGACGATTGATCCAGATTGCACACATTCGCGCATCTAGGTTTCTGGATCTTGTATCGAAGATACCTTGGTACTCCTAGTGCTCTTGACTGTGGCGGGTGTGATCTTGGCTAGCCGGGCGTGCGGCTGGCGGCGCGCTGCAGTCGTCGCGTCAGCGACGCTGCGCGTGACGGCAGACGTGCGTCCGGCGGACGTGGCGTCGCAGTGACCGGCGACGGCGGCCGCGCGGTGCGCGCGACCACCAGGCGCTCGCGTCCGGCGCACGACGGCGGCCGCGGCAGCGGTCCCGTCGTGGGCAAGCCGACCCGCACCGCAGCCGCGCAGCGGCGAGGAGCGGAAGCGGCGCGGCAGCCGGACGCCCCGACCACGACGGCGGCCGCGGCGCGCGCGTCCGTACCGGCCCGCCCTGGACACGCGAGGTCGGCCGGGTGGACGCTGGAGAGGTGAGCGAGCCGGACAGCGCGCAGCTGCACGCCCACGCCGTCGAGCTGGTCGCCACGATGCGCCAGGAGCGCGCGCGGCGGGCGGCCGCCGGCCAGGACTGCGCGCAGGTCGACCGGATGCTGGTCGAGCTGGAGGCGGCCGCGCAGCAGCTGCACGACGTCGCGGTCGTCGCCGCCATCCGCGGCGTCGTCGAGCGGCACGGCGGCGGGCCGTACCCCGTCGAGGACCTGGCCGCCTTCACCGGCCTGCCGGACGCCGACGTACGCCGCGCACTCGGCCAGCTCGTCGACGCCGGCCTGGCCGAACCGCCCGAGGACTCCACGTCGCGCTGAGCGCAAGGCTCAGCCGCGACGGCGGCCGCGCCGTGCGACGCCGAGAGCACCCCGGACCGTGAGTTGGGGCGAGCGTTCGTCCGAGCGTTCACGCGGCCACCAGGACTCGTGAGAACGCTCGCCCTCGGGCGGGTTGAACACGCAGCTCAGCGGCGGTTGTTCAACCCGGCGCCGCGACGCCGACTGATCTATAAAGATCACTTCTGTACGACCCTCACTCCCCCCACGCGGCTACCGAGTTAGGTACCGAGTTGCGTACCGACTTGG
>NZ_BMQB01000014.1 GCF_014647895.1 Pilimelia anulata | reverse complement strand
AGGATGCCGGAACCAACCCCCGACTACCGGATTGCCCGTTCAACGTTCACAGATAAGGCACTAGCTCGGTCTGCGTGCCGCCCGGAGGCTCGGCGCCTCACAACCGCTGCCCTGCCTCACCCTAAGCACCCCGAGGTCGTACCCGACTCTGCTGCAACGGTGGATCGCCGCCGGGCGAACACGGCGGGGTGGCGCCCCCGTTTACCCCCCGAAAACCCCTGCGAAGCGTTGACAAACAGTGACAGCAATTGATCACCACGGTTCAGAGTTTCGGCAGGTCGGTGCGCATGTATGACAACCGATCACAAGCTAGCGGTCATCACGCCGGTAACAGAAGGTTAGGGGTTCGAGTCCCTTCGGGCGCGCAAGATCAAAACGCCATGACCTGCGGAAACGCTGGTCATGGCGTTGCTGTTGCCGTCCAATGTGGGCCCAGATGTTCTCCTGGCGTGCTCCCCTGTCGTGATCTTGTTCAAAACTACTTCACGTGGTCGCTCCGACGCCGATAAGCGCGCTTGCCCGGGCGTTCGCTTACGCTCACGAGCGATGGACGACGTCGGGCAGTGCCGGTCAGACTCAGCGGCGTGGTGCAGCCTGTCGGTGAGCCGGAGCCGCGGCCGTGGGACTCATGCACGTACCGCCGTGACGTCCCGGCGGGTGTCCGGCACGCCGCCGAGTGCGCGAAGCTGGCCGCCTACGCCGCCCGACCGGCGAGCAGCCGCCCAAGTGTTCCTCTGCCACCAGCCCCGCCGCCGGGCATGCGGCGGGCCGGGCCGGCTGCCATGACGGCGACCACCCGGGCTGCGATGGGGAGGACGCCGCCTGCCAACCCGCGCAGACTGCCGCGGTCATCCGGTCCGACAGCCATGCACTGTCATCGGTCGGCATCTATGCTGCCCTCCACCGGGCTTCATGACCTCCGGAGAGGGCGACTGTGATGCAGATCGGAACCGCGACATCAGCAGGGGTCATCGTGGCGTTGGTCGCCGGCCTGTCCGCCGGCGGAGCTCCGGGGCAGCCCCGGCCGGCGCGGGAGTACGGCATCGACGTACAGAACATCAACGGGTCGGGCTGCCGGAAGAAGGACACGGCAGTAGCCCTGTCCAACGACAACCTGGCCGTGACCGTGCTGTACGCGGGGTTCACCGCCGAGGTGACCCAGAAAGTCAAGGACGCGCGCAAGGACTGCAAGCTGATGCTCAAGATCCGCGCACCCCGGGGCAACAGGTACGTCGTGACCAACGTCGTCCAGCGCGGCTACGCCGACCTGGCCGACGGGGCAGCGGGTTCCCTCGCGGCCGTCTACGGCTACCCCGGCGCGACTCCCCTGTACCGGGCCGAGCGCACCTTCAAGCCCGGCAGCGCCCCCTGGCAGGACACCACGCCGGCGACCCAGCAGTGGTCGGACTGCGACGCCCACAAGCCGTTCCGGGTCGACACCGACATCGCCGTCACCGGCAAGAGCGATAGCACGATCGGCAGCTCCCTCACGATCGACTCGACCGACGCCGACGCGGCCAGCACCACCTTCGGCCTGCGCTGGGAGAAGTGCTAGCAACATTCGCGCACAGCGGAGATGATCCTGCACAAGATCATTGTTGACCGCGGGACGCTCGACGGCATCCTGGTGCGGGCGCAGGCCCTCGGCTCGCGCGGTTCCCGCTGCCTGATCCTGCCGATCCGCTGGGAGGAGCCGTTCGGCATGGTGATGATCGAGGCGATGGCCTCCGGGCGGCCGGTCGTCGCGCTGCGCCGCGGCTCGGTCCCCGAGGTGGTGGTCGACGGCGTCACCGGCTGGATCTGCGACACGGCCGACGACCTACCCGCGGCCCTGCACCGCACCGCCGAACTGGACCCCGCGGCCTGCGTCGCCCGAGTGCGGGCCGCCTTCGGCGCCGGCCTCATGGCCCACCGGTACGAGGCGGTCTACCGCCGGGCGATGGACCGGACCCGCCGCTTCGGCCCGCGGCGCCCGGCGATCGGCCGCGCGCCGATGCCGGCGGCGCACACGGTGCCGATCCAGTCCGCCTGAGCCCGCCCCGTCCCGTCACCACAATGCCCCGTCAATATGACAGATGTTTCGTACATACCTCCGCCTTTGAGTAAGGGTTGGTACGCATTGAAGTGATCCAATTGCCCTTGGAAGGGTCTCCTCGGTCGGGCTCGGCTCGGTCGGGGAGACTTCATGAAGGTACGGCACACTCACCGCCACAGGGTCGTGGCCGTGGCCACCCCTCGCAGCGACCGCCGTAGCGGCGGCAGGGGCATCCGCTCGGGCGGACCCACACCGGGGCGGCCGGCGTCCGTTCACTTCACATTGCGGGCCGCCGCTGGCCCTCGACCACGCGCACCACACGATCTGTCCATCACAGACGACCGGGGACGCACCGCGACGGCATCCCGACCGCGCCGCACGATTCATCATCCTGACGTGGCGCAGCGGGCCGCGCCGCTGGACATCGATGCGCGCGCAGGCGTTTCGGACCGGCCCTGGGGGGCACGGTGGCGGTGTAGCCGGTTGTCGAGTTCTGGAGGATTCGGGATGAGTAAGGTCAGCGAGTCGGTCGAGGTCAACGTTCCTGTCCGTACCGCCTATGACCAGTGGACGCAGTTCGAGTCGTTCCCGCGGTTCATGGGCGGTGTGGAGGAGGTGCGGCAACTGTCGGACACATCGACGGCATGGCGGACGAAGATCGGCGGGGTGACGCGGGAGTTCAACGCGGACATCGTCGAGCAGGTACCGGACCGGCGGGTGGCGTGGCGGTCGACCGACGGCGCGCACGCCGGGCAGGTCAGCTTCGAGGAGCTGGACCCGGCGCGGACGCGGGTGACCGCGGACATCACGTTCGAGCCCGAGGGGCTGGTGGAGAACGTCGGGGACAAGCTCGGCGTGGTCGACCACCGGGTCGAGGGGGACCTGGAGCGGTTCAAGGAGTACATCGAGTCGCAGGGCGCCGAGAGCGGCGCCTGGCGCGGCGAGGTCCGGCAGGGCCGGGTGACCGACGAGCGGCCGTCGATCTGACGATCCAGTGGACGGAGTGCGGGTGGGCCTGCTCACGCAGGTCCACCCGCCGCTCGCCGCCGCGGGTGGACCGGTGATGACGTCGGCGGTGGCGCCTCCCGCTCCGGGTGGGTCGGGTGGGTGCCACGGACTCCGCCGGCCGAAGGTCCTCGGCCGTGGCGCGGAGGGTGTCGGGAACGATCCGACCGGCCGGCCCGCGCATGACCGGGGCGCCGCAGGGGTACGGCGGGCCGGTGACCGAGAAGACGAGCGCGACGGGCAAGACGAGTCGGGGCAGCGGAACGCCGGTGGGTGCGGGCCTGCTCATCGGGGTGGGGTTCGGCGGCTTGGTCGACGGGGTGGTGCTGCATCAGATCCTGCAGTGGCATCACCTGGTCTCCGAGGTGGACCGCTACCCGCCGGGTACGGTGCCGGGCCTGGAGGCGAACACGCTGGCCGACGGGCTGTTCCACGCGGTGACGCTGGTGCTGCTCGGCCTCGGGCTGTTCCTGCTGTACCGGCGGGCGGCCGCGGGCGTGCCGCTGCCGCGGGGCGGGCGCTGGTGGGGGCTGGTGCTGGCCGGCTGGGGCGGGTTCAACGTGGTGGAGGGCGTTGTCGATCATCACCTGTTGCGCGTGCACCACGTCCGACCGGGGCCGTACGAGCTGGCCTACGACCTGGCATTCCTGGCGTTCGGGGTGCTGCTGCTGGTCGGGGGTTGGCTGCTGTACCGCCGCGGCGGCCGGCGTACCCGCCCGGCACGGCGACCCGGCGAGTGAACGGGCCAGCCCTGTCCATCGGTCGGGAACCGTACGGCAGTACTCGGTGAAGCTCGCTGCGGGTGACCGTTGTCCGGGTCACATCCCGACCCCGACCGAAGTACTGGCACTCGACGTGGTCGAGTGCTAATAGTTGAGGTAGCTGGCCGGGCGGAACCGCCGCCCGGCGTCACCCAAGGAGGTGGTTGCTGTGGTGCTCCGTTTCGACCCGTTCCGCGACCTTGACCGCCTTACCGGTCAGTTCCTCGCCGAGGGACGGCGGGTGCCGCTGGCCATGCCCACGGACCTGTATCGGTCGGGCGACCGCTACGTCCTGCAGTGCGACCTGGCCGGCGTCGACCCGGGGTCGGTGGACGTCAACGTCGATGGCGGCACGCTGACGATCAGCGCCCGGCGGACCGGCCAGGCCGACGACGTGCAGTGGCTGCGCCAGGAGCGGTCCATCGGCACCTTCCAGCGGCAGTTCTCCCTCGGCGACGGCCTGGACCTGGACCGGATCGACGCGAGCTACGACGACGGGGTCCTCACCGTCACGATCCCGCTCGCCGAGCGGGCCAAGCCCCGGCAGGTACCGATCGGCGGCGCCGGCCGTAGCCGGGTCCTGGAGCCGGCTGGCTGAGGGCGACCTGCGTGGCGGCTCACCAGCGGTTCGCCGGTGAGCCGCCGTCGCGGGTGCCGGTCCCGGCATTCCCGGCGGACGCGCAGCCGTAGCCTCTTCGATCGGTGATCACGGGCTGACGCCGGCGCACGAGCAGCCACCGGGTCTGGCGGCGGGCACGCCCGGTTGCACCCGGCCCCCGGTCGACGCCCTCCTCATATCCGGGGGTACCACCGCCGGGCGTTGCTGCTCGGGCATCCCCCCACGTAGTCAGGGAGCCAGCAGTGACGACCGATGACGGCACCCCGCCCACTGCACGCCCCGGGGACGTCGTCCCCCTCGGCGAGGCGATGCGGGCGTGGTCGGCCATCTCGCTGCAGACTTTCGGCGGCCCGGCCGGGCAGATCGCGGTCATGCAGCGGCACCTGGTCGACGAGCGCCGGTGGATCGGGCAACGGCGGTTCCTGCACGCGCTGAACTACTGCATGCTGCTGCCCGGCCCCGAGGCCCAGCAGCTGGCGATCTACGTCGGGTGGCTGCTCAACGGCCTGCGCGGCGGGCTGATCGCCGGCTCGCTGTTCGTGCTGCCCGGGCTGGTCGCACTGCTGCTGCTGTCAGCGGTGTACGTGCGCTACGGCGATACCGCGGTGGTGACCGCGCTGTTCGCGGGGCTCGGCCCCGCGGTCGTGGCGATCGTCGTGCAGGCGGTATGGCGGGTCGCCTCGCGCGCCCTGACCAGCCGGCTGCTGGTCGGATTCGCGGTCGCCGCGTTCGTGGCGTTGGCCGCGTTCGCCGTGCCGTTCCCGATCGCGGTGGCGGTGGCGGGGCTGGCCGGGTGGGCGGTGCACCGCTGGCGGCCGGGCCGGGTTGCCGCCGGCAGCGGGCACGGCAACGCCGACGGTCCGGCCCCGCTGATCCCCGACGATGCGCTGCACCACGGCCGGACCTCGGCTCGGCGGGCCGCCGCGATCCTGGCCGTCGGTCTGCTCGCGTGGCTCGCTCCGGTCGCGCTGGTCGCCGCGACGACCGGGGTGGGCAGCGCCTACACCCAGCAGGGCCTGTTCTTCTCCGGCACCGCGGTGGTCACCTTCGGCGGCGCGTACGCCGTCCTGGCCTTTGTCGCCCAACGCGCCGTCGAGCACTACGGCTGGCTGTCCGCCGGCGACATGGTGCGCGGCCTCGCCCTCGCCGAGACCACGCCCGGGCCGCTGATCATGGTGGTGCAATTCGTGGCGTTCCTCGGCGCCTACCACCACCCCGGCCCGCTGGAGCCGTGGACCGCCGGCGTCGTCGCCTCGCTGCTCACCACGTGGGTGACGTTCGTGCCGTGCTTCCTGTTCATTCTGCTCGGCGCCCCGTACGTGGAGCGGCTACGGGGCAACCGGTCGCTGTCGGCAGCGCTGACCGGGATCACCGCCGCCGTGGTCGGCGTCATCGCCAACCTCGGGTGCTACTTCGCCGTCCACACCCTGTTCGGCGCCGCCCGGGAGGTCACCGCCGGGCCCGTCCGGCTGGACCTGCCCGACCCGGGCACCGTACGACCGGTTCCGGCGGTGATCGCCGTGATCGCCGGCGTGCTGGTCCTCAAGGCGAACTGGTCGGTGCTGCGCGTACTGGGCACCTGCGCCGCCCTGGGCCTGGCCGCGGGCCTGGCCGGACTGCCGGTCACCTGACCCGCCGGTGTGCTCGCGCCGCCGGACGCTCGCGGCCCGGACGGGGCGCGCCGCGTCGGGCGACGCGATGGGACCGAGTGGTCCACGCGCCCGATAAGAAGCGGCAGCCCAGGGATTCCGGGCCGGCGCTGGCGAGCGCCGCGCTGTTGCCCATGAACGCGTGCGCTGCTCACGCGCACCGGGCCTCGGCCACTGTGGGCTCGTCGCCGTCCAGGCAGGCGCTCGTCCGAGGTGGTCAGCGTTCGGTGGATGCCACGATGGCGGCCAGGGCGGCGCGGCCGCTGAGGTCGAGCTTGGCGAATATTCGGTGCAGGTGCCGTTCGACGGTCTTCACGCTCAGGAATGCCCTCGTGGCGATTTCCCGGTTGGTCAGGCCCTCGCTGACGGCATCGGCGATCTCCCGCTCGCGAGGCGTGAGGGCCTCCAGACCGGCGGGTACGTCGCTGGTGCGTGGCGCCCGCGGGCGGCTGGCGTTCATCCGGCGCTGGGCGCGCACGGCTTCGGCGTAGAACCGCTCGGCTCCAGCGCCGTCGAAGAGTTCTCGGGCGCGCGCGAAAGCAGCGCGCGCTGTCGTGTCGTCACCGGTGGAACCAGCAGTCGCGGCGATGGCCAGGTACGCCTGTCCCGCAAAGACCGGCGCGGCGGCGGCGTCCAGAAGGTCGGCGGCTTGCTCGGCCGCCGCCAGCGCCGCTTCGGGTGTGGGGGCCACGAGCGCCTCGGCCAGCAGTCCGATGCCGCGGCGCATCGGCAGGTCGAGGCCCGAGACCGTCTGCCGGCATTGATCGGCGCAGGCTGCCGCTCCGGCCGTGTCGCCGAGCAGCGCCAGGGCCCGGGTGCGCACGTACAGCCAGGTCGGCCGGGTGGGTGCGTCGATACGGGTCAGGTCGAGGTCGGCGATCAGCGCGGCGCAGCGTTCGGGATCGCCTTCGAAGAGGGCGACGAGCGCCAGGGCCGCGTGTGCGAAGGCGCGATTCCAGTCACGTTCGTCACCGGCGACGGAGATCGCCTCGCTGGCGTAGCCGCGCGCTGCCGGCAGGTCGCCGCGCCACACGGCGACCCAGGCCCGCTGGGCTCCGGCCTGGGTGCGCAGTTCGGCGCTGCCGGTGAGCGCGGCCGCTTCGGCGGCGTCGTGCAGGACCTCGTCCGCGGCGGCCAACCGACCGCTGAAGGCGAGGACGACGCCTTTGGTCAGCAGCAGGTACGGGGTGAGGTGTTGCTGCCCGGAGGCCCGGGCGAGGCGCAGACCCCGTTCGAGATGGCGCAGGGCCGCGGGCCAGCGTTCCAGGAACATTTCGGCCAGCCCGAGCCACGTCGTGGCATTGACCTGCCGGTGCAGATCCGTGTCGGACAGGGCATCGATGATCTCGGCTGCCTCCGTCGCGAGCTCGCGGACCCGGGCGCCGGTGACGCCGGCGCACAGCGCCAACGTGGCGGACTGGGCGGCGGCCAGCGCCAGCATTGCGGGGTCACCGAGGTCGCGGGCGGTCCGCAGCGTTTCGGTGTCGGGCGGGATGAACTGGCCGCTGTTGAGCCGGGCATTGGCGTACTCGAGTTGTAGCTGCACCGCGAGCGCGCTGTGCCGATCGGCAAGGGTGGACAGCTCGCGGTTCAGGAGGCCCAACGCCTCGGCGTGGTGGCCGAGCAGGCTGTCGAGCATTGCCGCGAGGCGGACGAGGTCCGCCCGCCGGGTGGGCGCGCCGGCGGGCACCAGCGCCAGGGCCGCCTCGGTGACCTGCCGGCCCTCGGCGAGCTGCCCGCTGACGGCCAGGGCGTATGCCCGGTGCGCCAGCAGGTCGAGGCGCTGCGGTGCGGCGGCGGGGTCGTGCGGCAGGAGGCCAGCGGCCGCGTCGAACCAGTGAGCGGCGGTGGCCGGCGCCGTCGCCATCGCGCTGCGGGCGGCAACGACCAGCGCGTCGACGGCCCGCGCGTCGCCCTGCACGGCGTATCGGACGACGTGCCCGGCGAGGGTGGTCGGAGCGGCTCCCCGCGCGCGGAGTGCCTCGTATGCGCGCTGGTGGGCGCCCAAGCGCCAGACCGGGTCCGCGGTCGCATGGGCGGCGCCGACCAGCAGTGGGTGGCGGTACCGCAAGCCCGCGCCGTCGGCTCGGATCAGGTCGCGGCGCGCCAGGCCGGTGAGGGCGGCGCCGGTGCGGTCGGCGTCCAGCGGTGCGATGGCCGCCACGAGGCCGGGGTCGAACGGATCGCCGGCCACGGCTGCCGCGGCCGCGACCAGTGCCTCGTCGTCGCGTAGCGCGCTGAACTCCCCGATGAAGCGATGGTGCAGTGCTGCCCACGTGCCGTCCGCGGGGGTCGCTGCGGGCGGGGCGTCACCGTGCCGGGCCAGCGTTTCCAGGTACAGGGGGTTGCCGTTGCTGGCTGTGTAGAGCGCGGTTCGGTGCCCCGGGTCGGTTCCCCAGTGTTCGAACAGCACCTCGGCAGCGGGCGCCTCCAGCCCTTTCAACTCCACCGTGACGGCCCGGCCGTGGCGCGACGCTTCCGCCAGTACGGCCGCCAACCCGGGAGGGCACTGCCGAGGGCGCAGCCCGATGGCGAGGACGAAGCCTGCCGCCGACCGGTGGCGCAGCAGGTAGTCCACGGCCGCCACGGTTCCCTCGTCCGCCCAGTGGACGTCGTCGAGACATACCAGGAGACCACCCGGGTGTGTGCCGGCCGTTGCCGAAAGCAGCGTTCGCAAGGCCTGGTGAAGCCGGTACCGCTCGATCTCTGCTGTGGTCCCGGCCATCGCGCCGACCACGGGGAGGACAGCATCGAGCAGGATCTGCTCCGCGGTGCCCAGCCGGCGGCGAGCGGCGTGGATGGCGGGGTCGTCCAGAGCGGCCCTGAGCAGTCCGAAGGGCACCTGCCGATCGCGTTCGGCGGCACGCCCGACACAGACATGGCCGCCACGGCCGCGGCAGTGCCCGGCGAGCCGGTCGAGGAGCGTGGTCTTGCCGATGCCGGGATCACCGCCGACGGCGACCGCGCCGACCCGGCCGTCTCCGGTCCCGACCGCGTCGGAGAGCAGCGCGAGTTCGCGCTCTCTACCCACGAACGGCGCCCTCGCAGCCGCGCCACCGGTAGTGATATCCGGCATTGACCTCCCGCCGTCGCGTCGTTCGACGGCTGATACCCGCTCCGCGGGGCCACCGGACACCGTTCGACTCACGGCGCCGATTGTCGGCGCCGACCAAGGCGTGCCGCAACCGTCGGACGGGCCCACTGAGTCGGCCGTCTGAGCGAACCCGGCGAGCAATGTCCGGAAGCAACCAGAAAGTCCACGGTCGATAGTCGGCTATCGCGAAAGACTGTACGTTGGCACATTTGTCTATTGTGGTCCGGGTTTGTGAATTCGGGGTGAGGGTTCTCATCCATGTTAAGTGGACCCTCCGCCGAATACGTTCGGAACCGCGTTGCCCTATGGGCACAATGAAAAGGGGACCCATGTCACACCTGAAACTCCTCCGCAGCCTCGCGCTGGCGACGGCGATCGTTGCTCCAGCCATCACCGCGGTTCCTGCCGTCGCGGCGGCTGGCCCGGCGTCCGCCATCAGCGCCCCCGCCGCGGATGTTCCCGCGTGCACCCTCGGCTTCGGGAACCAGACCTTCCACCTGGACTGCACGCCGTACAGCCAGCGACGCCGCTTCTACGTGCTGGCGTACTGCAACAAGGGCAGCTCCGGCGCCATCGTCGATGACGTCGACATCCCGGTCGGCGAGACCTACCACAAGGACAAGAACGTCCACTACAAGTGCCCCTGGCCGGGCTACGTCAGCCGGGTCACCCTGCACCCCTACTGACAGTTGCCCACGTCGAACACCTGACCCGTGAGATCCCGAGGGTGGTGCGTACGTCGCGACACCCGACGCACGCGCCACCCTCGGAGCACGACACACTCCGGGCGGAGCGACCCCGATTCCGCTGGCGTGACAGGTCTTCCCGGCACCGGGGCCCGACGCGGAGGCGGCGAAACCGGCGCGCAGGCCGTCGTGGATGGCGTGCCTCGCACCGCCGCGCCGGTGCTCAGCGGCCGGGTTGCTGACCGCCGAGTGCGGTGATCGCGGCGCGGATCTCCTTGGCGTAGACGCTGACCTGGGCGTAGAAGCCGGGGGTGCCGCGGCTGCCGCAGCCGTACCCCCAACTGGTGATCCCGACCAGGGTCCAGTTGCCGGCCATACCGGCGAGCAGGGGGCCGCCGGAGTCGCCCATGCAGGTGGTCCTCTTGTCGTCGCCGGCGCAGATGTGCAGGTCGGGACGCTCGAAATCGGGATCGTCGGAGCAGCTCCGGTCGGCGTCGGGGACCAGGGGCAGCTCCACCTCGCGCAGGATCTTCGCCTGGTGGGAGCCGTAGGAGGTCATGCCCCAGCCGATCGCGCGGAACGCCGGTGCGGCGTCCTGAGCGGCGTCGTCGGCCAGGCGCGGGTAGTGGGCGGCCCGGTGGGGCCGGTCCAGTTTGATCACGGCCCAGTCGGACTTGCGGACGCCGCGGCCGTAGCGGTAGCCGGCGGCGGTGCGCCGCTGACCCGCGGCCTCGGCGGTGGTGGGGTCGATCTTGCCGATGTCCAGGACGACCCTGTCCGGCTTGCCGTCACCGGTGGTCTCCAGGAAGCAGTGCGCCGCGGTGATGACGATGTCGGGGGAGACCTGGCTGCCGCCGCACATCGCCACGCCCTTCGGGACATGGAGCTGGATCCAGGCCATCCACGGGTACCGGGCGTCGTCGGGGACCTCGGCGCCGCCGATGATCCGGGGCGCGGGCGTAGCGGCGTCGGGCGGGGTGACCAGCGACGGCGCCGCGGCGGCTGCCGTGGCGGTCACCGTGAGGCCCGCGGCGAGGGCCGCGAACAGGGCGTGGCGGAGGGGCACGACGCCTCCTTGGCGGAGTGGGCGTCCACCGGCGTGGGCGGGTGCCGGGCGGGGCGGCGAGCCCGCGAGCGGGCCTACCGCCGCCCGACGCTACCCCGACGGAGCCCGCGCATTGAAGAACCAAGTATTTACAGATGCCGCTTCCTGTCGTGGCTGCCCGCTACCCATTCGACTCGGGTCAGGACGACTCGACTGCGGCGGAAAACCACGTTTGCGCGCCGCAATTACCACGATTGCCGTCGACGTTTCAATACTGCCTCACGCCGACCTCGCGAACATACGATTTGGCATTCACTGCCACTGTCTTCAGTGGTGCGCCGCGACCCACCCGCCGTCCGCCAGGAAACACGACCATGAGCCACTTCACCGGTTCCACCCACCGGTTAGCCGGATCCTTCATCGCCGTCACCGCTTTCGCAGCGGCCTCCGCCGTGGACAGCAGCGGCGCGTTCGCGCGGGAGGCCGCCGGTCGCGTCCTGGCCGCTGACAGCCCGGCGGCCATCGCCGGCAGCTACATCGTGAAGGTCAGGGACGACGCCCCCACCCGCGGTGGGGTCGACGCGGCCGCCCGCCGGATCGCCGGCGCGTACGGGGGCCGGGTCGTCCGTAGCTACGCCGGCACCACCTGCGGCATGGCCCCCCGGGGGGGGGCGAGGATCCACACCGTCCGGGTGCTGGGCTGCCAGGGCAGCGTCGTCGTCGCGGGCGTCGACTGGGTGGCCGAGAACGCCGTCAAGCCGGCGGTGGCCGACATGAGCCCGGGCGGACCCGTCAGCCAGGCGTCCGACGACGCGGTCCGGCGCGGCATCGCCGCCGGCGTCGTGTTCGTACTCGCCGCCGGCAACGACCGCAAGGACGCCTGCCGCGCCTTTCCCGCTCGCACGAAGGAGGCGATCACGGTCGCGGCGAGCCAGCGGACCGACGCCGCGGCGTCGTTCACCAACTGGGGTGGCTGCGTGGACATCTGGGGACCGGGCGTCGACATCACCAGCGGCGCCCGGGGCAAGGGCGACGACAAGGCCACCGAGAGCAGCAGCGGCACGTCGATGGCCGCACCGCACGTCGCGGGCGCGGCGGCCCTGTACCTGGAGGCCAACCCCACCGCCACCCCGGCCCGGGTCGCCGAGGCCCTGGTGGCCGCCGCCACGCCGGACGTGATCACCGGTGCGCGGGACACGGTGAACAAGCTGCTGTACGCCGGCCCCGCACCGCACGCCGCCCGCGACGCCGCGGGCGCCGGTGGGCGCTGAACGACATCGGGAGCTGCCACCGGAGGGGTGGCAGCTCCCGATGAGGTTCGCCGGGCTAGAGCGCTCCGCCGCTGGTGAGCAGCGTGAGGCTGTAGGCCTGGAGGATCGGGTTCAGCGGCTGGTACCAGCTCTGGCCGCTCGGGCACTTGCCCGACGCGCCGGACGCCACGCCCTGGGCCTGGCTGCCGGCGAGGAACGAGCCGCCGGAGTCGCCCGGCTCGGCGCAGGCCGACGTCTTGGCCAGGCCGTTGACCGAACCCTGCGGGTAGTTGACCGTCTCGTTGAAGGCCTGGATGCTGCCGCAACGCCACTGGGTCGTGGACCCGGAGCGGCAGATCTGCGCCCCCACCGACGCCTGGGTGGACCCCGCGACCGGTACCCGGCCGCCCTTGTAGTCGTTCACCGCGCCGACCGGTCGGTCGGCGGAGCTGATCCGGACCCAGGCGATGTCCCGGCCGGGGAAGGTCGAGCCCGCGACGCTTCCGGTCGGCTGCGTGGTGGCGGTACCGGTCTTGCCGCAGTGGCCGGCGGTCGCGAAGCCACCCTCCACCGGGAAGCCCACCGAGCACCGCGAACCCTGCGGGTAGTAGGCGTTCCCGCCGATGATGTCGGCGATGGTCTTCGGCGTTTCGGTGGTCCGCTCGATCCGAACGCCCGCGAGCGGCACGCCCGCCGCCGCGACGAAGGACTCCGCCGCCGGGACCGACGTGGCGGAGACGACGACCTCGTTGCGCCTGACGTCCGTACCCCAGGAGCCGACGCTGGCCGGCGCCCGGGTCGCGTCGAGGTCGGCGACGACACCGGCGAGGTCGGCGGCGCTGCGCGCGACGAGGTGGGCCCGCGCGCCGGCGGCCCGGGCCTCGGCGGCGGCGGCCTCGGTGGTCACGGCGACGACGAGGCCGTCGCCCTCGATCCAGGCCCCGCCGAAGGCCGCGCCGAGCCGGTCGGTGAGTTCGTGTTCGAGCAGGCTGGCCCGGTGGTCGCTGGCCCAGCGGGCGCGCGCCTGATCGGGGGTGAGGCCCAGGTCACGCTGGACCGCCTCGGCGAGCCCGGCCGGCATGGGGTCTGCCGGTGCGGACCGATCGGCGTACGCGGGGACACCGACCGCGGCGGTAGCGGCGAGCGCTACGGCTGCGGCGGCAATGAGGCGACGCGACATGTCGACACTCCGTTTCTGGAGCAGCACACCCGGCCACATAGGGAAGGAGGATGGTGCGGTGAAGCCGCGCGCGAGTGCTCCGCTGTGGGGATGGGGTGGGCGCGCGACGGTACGCCGCGCGGCAGGGGTGGCTGCCCAAGCCCAGCGCCATCGACACTAGTGAATTTCTACGGTACGCGCCACCGCCCACCCCGACCCACCAGCACCCCGCGGGAATGCCCGTGGATGCTCACCCCCGGTGTGAACTGACCCGACGGAACGACAGCCCTCGGCGGCGTGCACTCCCGGGCCCGGGTCGACAGCGCGGCAACCCGTCCGAGGACTGGCCCGAGCCGGTGCGGGGTATGACGAACGCAGCCGAGCCCGCCGCGGCTCGCGAACCGCGAACGGAGACCTCATGCGCGCCCTGCTGGTGGCCGTGGGCATCGTGGCCGTCGTACTCATCCTGCTCGGCCTGCTGTTGAAGGCCGTGAAATGGCTGCTGATCCTCGGGCTCATCGCGCTGGCCGCCGCTGCCGTCCTGGGCGTGGTGCAGGCCCGCAGGATCTCGCGCGAACCGTAGCGGACCCCGTTGGGTCATCGCGGTCCGCGCTCGGCCGGCGCGGCGATGTGCCCCGGCGCCCTACGGCGGGTACTGCCCGCCCGGGTCCGGGCCGCGGGAGCCGGTTCCGCGTTCCGGCGCTGCCCGGCTCCGGCGGCGTCCCCACGCCGAGATCAGCGGGGCGAGGGTCAGGTCGAGTTCGCGGGCGTCGACCGCGGCCAGGTGTGCGTCGATCTCGGTGCGGTCGACCAGCCCGGCGGCGACCAGCTCGGCGCGCACGTGCCGGATGGTCGCGGCCTCCAGCCGGTCGCAGGCCACCCCGCCCACCGGGAAGCAGCCCGCCGCCGCGACATCGACCAGGCCGGCACCGCGCAACTCCCCCGGCAGCGTGCGGCCGTACCGCAGGTCAACGCCGCGGCGGCGCATCAGCTCCCGGACGGCGGCGCGCACCCGGTTGGCCCGGCGCTGCGCCGGGCCGCTTTCGTCGAGGCAGGCCAGCGGCTGCAACGCGGTGTCCGCGTCCTCGACCAGCAGCCAGCCCCCCGGCCGCAGCGCCGCGACCATCGTGGTCAGCGCCCGGGCCCGGTCGGGCACGTGAACCAGAACCAGCCTGGCGTGCACCAGGTCGAACGTCCCCGGCTCCGGCGGCGGATCCACCGCGACGTCGTGCCGCCGCACCTCGTACCCGCCATCCGGGTCCAGCCAGACCGGATCGATGTCGGTCGCCAACACCCGGCCGGACGGGCCGACGGCCGCCGCCAGCGCCCCCGGAATGCTCCGACCGCCGGCCCCCACCTCCCAGCAGCGCCAGCCCGGGCCCACCCCCAGCCGGCCGAAGTGCCCGAGCGTGGCCCCGTCGAACAGCTCCGCCAGCCAGACGAACCGCTCGCCCGCCTCGGCCCGCGCGTTGTCCAGCAGGTACCGGTGCGCGGGAACCGCCCCCGCACCGGCCCCGCCCGCCGCGGGTGCCGGCACACCGCTCGGGTCCGGCAGATCCGATGATGGGGTCACCACCCCATGGTCGACCGCTACCGTGCACCGCGCCACCGCAACGCCACTGATCCCCGCCGGGGCTACGGCGTGCCGTCCGCCGGCATGCGCTCCGGCAGCCCGAGTCGCGGGAACCGGTCGTCGTGGAACGTCACGATCTCCGCGATCGGCTCGTCCGCGTCGCCCGCGGGCAGCTCGTCGAGCAGCCGATCCGGGTAGGGCTGCAACCAGCGCACCTCGCCGCCGGTCGCGGGCTCCGGGCGGCGCTTGGCCAGCAGGTCCAGGCAGGCGTTGGTGGCGATCCGGTACAGCCAGGCCCGGAACGTCGACCGCCCGGCGAAGGTCTCCCGCCGCCGCCAGGCACGCAGGAGCGTCTCCTGCACGGTGTCCTCGAACGACCCCAGCATCCGGTAGCAGTGCACGTGCAGCTCCCGCCGGTGCCGCTGCGCCAGCCCCGAGAACGCCGGCTCGTCCACCTCCCGCAGTCCGCTCACGCCCGGTTCCCCCAGCCACATGCCTGCACCCATCACGCCATCCTCCGCCTCGTCGTGTCCTGTCGTGGGTGTGACGGGCGCGGGCGCGACGACTCATCGCCCGTCCCGGTCCCGGCGCACGTCGGGCGGCGAGATCGGACCGGGTGCGCCATTCGGCACGCTCTCCCGGCGCCGGCCGGGCTGCCGCGCCGTCTCGGCCCGAGCCCGGGGTACCGCACGTACACGACTGTCCGGGCCGCAAAGGCGGCCGATTCTTGAGCAACGATTCCCGATCATCAACCGCGTTCGGTTATGGGCCGGGATATTCACCGATACAACGGCGACGGGGGTTGCCAATACAGCGACGCCCGTCAACATCGTCACTCGCGGAAACACAATTACATGGAATTGATCGAAACGCGCATATGTAAACGTTGCATTTTCTGTTCCTGCGGCGCAGGCTCCCGAACGTCGATAACAATCGATGTCACCCGGTGTTGGACGTATCGGGGTGGTCGAGTCGGGACCATCCGGCCACGATCGTCCGACCCCCGCTCCCACCCCTCGGAGCGGGCCCACCCCCACCCAGGGAGACAGGATGTACCGAAGGTTTGTTGTGGCGCTGGGCGTCGGCGGCAGTGCCGCTGCGCTGGTGGCGGCGGGTTTGCCGCCGCTGTCCGCCGCGGCCGCGAGCGGGATTGTTCTGGGCGCCGGTGCGCCGAACGCGATCGCGGGCAGTTTCATCGTGAAGCTCCACGAGCAGCAGACGGCCCGCGCCGGTGTTGCCGCCACCGCGTCCCGCCTCGCCGCCATGCACGGCGGCACCGTGGCCCGGACCTACACCGCGGCGTTGTCGGGGTTCCAGTTCACCGGCGACGCGGCAGCCGCGGCCCGGCTGGCCGCCGACCCGGCGGTGGCGTACGTCGAGCAGGACCAGACCATCACCCTCGACGACGACACCGTCACCGACACCCGCGGCGACGAGCTGGCCTGGGGCTTGGACCGCGTCGACCAGCGGCGCCTGCCCCTCGACGGCAAGTACGCCGCCAACAGCAAGGGTGCCGGCGTCAACGTGTACGTCATCGACACCGGCGTACGCCTCACCCACCGGGACTTCGGCGGGCGGGCCAAGACCGGCTTCGACGCCGTCGACAACGGGGGCTCCGCCAACGACTGCAACGGCCACGGCACCCACGTCGCCGGATCCGCCGCCGGTACCACCTACGGAGTAGCACCGGCGGCCGCCATCCACGCCGTCCGGGTCCTGCCGTGCAGCGGCAGCGGGCCCAACAGCGCGGTCATCGCCGGCGTCGACTGGGTCGTCAAGAACGCGGCGAAGCCGGCTGTGGCGAACATGAGCCTCGGCGGCGGCGCGAGTCAGGCCACCGACGACGCGGTGAACAAGGGCATCCAGGCCGGGATCGTGTTCGCCGTGGCCGCCGGGAACAACGGGCAGGACGCCTGCGGCGTCTCCCCCGCCCGCACCCCCAACGCGATCACCGTCGCCGGTACCCAAATCGACGACGCCAAGTACAACAACACCAACCACGGCCGCTGCACCGACCTCTTCGGCCCGGCCGTGAACATCCCCTCGGCGTGGAAGGACAGCGACACCGCCACCAAGTCCATCACCGGCACGTCGATGGCCACCCCGCACGTCGCCGGCGGTATCGCGCTGCTGTTGGAGGCCAACCCCACCGCAACCCCGGCCACGATCGCGGAGAAGCTGCTCGCGAACACCACCCCGAACGTGGTCACCAACCCACCCACCGGGACGCCGAACAAGCTGCTCTACGTCGGCGTCGGTTCCTGACAGTCCCGCCCACCCGCGGGACCCGATGGCCCCGGCCGGCGCCTCACCACCGGCCGGGGCCATCACCCGAGGAACCCCGCCCGGCCCGCACCCCACTACCGCCCCAGCGGGCCGGGCGGCCCCGAACCACACGGCGACTCAGCCCACCCGCCGGCGGCAGCGCCGCGGCTCATGCATTCCTCATCGAGAACGGTCCGGTACTACCGCGACGTTCCCGGGCGGTGGTCCCCGGCGTTGCGGGCCGGGGGCCACCGCGATCCCGGTCATCCGCCGGACCGGTGCGATCGCCGCCGTCCGGATTCCGGCTGGGTCCCCACTCGACATCAGCTCGCCCGACGGAAGGACGAAATCATGAATGTGCAAAGACTGAGCACTACCGGTAGGACTGTTGCGGCCGCCGTTCTCGGCGGCCTGCTGGCTTTGTCGGCTGCCGCAGCCGGCGCCGCCGCAGCCGGATTCGCCGACCACAAGATCGCCGTCGTTCTGATCAACTTCACGGACGACAAGATTGATTCGTCGAGCGCGTTCAGAACCAAGGTCCGCGACATGTACTTCGGCTCCGGCACGTCGCTCGCGCGCTATTACGAAGAAGCCAGCAACGGCGCGGTACGGTTCGCTCCCCTGCCGGGGCAGGCCGACGTGCTCGGGCCGTTCACGATCAACGCGGCCGCGAAGTGCGACGCCGGGGTGATGCGTACCAAGACCCGCGAGATCCTGTCCGCCAACGGAATCGCGCAGTTCGACTCACTGGCCGTCTGGTTCCCCAACCGACTGGCTCGCTGCGATTGGGGCGGCCTGGGTGAAATGCCGGGGTCGACCACGTGGATGCCGGACGAGTACGGAAACCCCAGCGGGGTCGTCCACGAACTCGGCCACAACTTCGGCTTCGACCACCTCGGCACCGTCACCTGTTCGGCCGGCACCCTGTCGAACTGCGCCGATGCGGGCTACCGCGGCTCCTCGCCCATGGGCGGCGGCGGCTATCAAAGCGGCTTGGCCGCTCCGGAGCTGCTGCACAAGGGGTGGCTGGCGCCGGCGCAGCACGTCACCGTAGCGGAATCGGGAACCTACACGCTGGTACCGCTGCACGCGGCCGATTCGGTGACCGGGACCCGGGTGTTGGAGATCCCGCGCGACCCGTCCGGCAAGCGGATCACCGTCGCCTACCGGAAGAACGGCACCACCATCGACGTCGGTGTCGGTGAGGGCGTGCAGCTCCACCTGACCGAGCAGGGCCGGTACGGCCGATCCGACCTCGTCGACCCTTCGCCGGCGACCACCGACGACCGCGACACCGACCTCGACGTCGGCGCCCGGATCACCGACAACGGCACCGTCATCGAGACCGTCTCGGCCTCCGCGACCAGCGCCACCGTCCGCATCACTGTTCGCACCGGGGCCCACTGAGCGAGCCGCCTCTCGAACACCGACGCGGACATCGACGTCCGAGAGCAAGAAACCGGATATGCGCCGGGACCGGATTCGCGGGAGCACCTGTCCGCACCCGAAAGCCGATAGGCATTCACAACTATCAGTTTCTCGGGTAGCGTCGGCAGCCCACCCGGTCCCGGAGCCAACACCATGCAGCCGCACCTCACCACGGCCCTGCGCGAAGGGCCCTTCCACGAGGCGCTGCGCGCCGCGATCAAGGCGCGCGGGCTGTCATTGGAGCGCCTCCGGACGCGCCTGCACGCCGCCGGTTCGCCGGTCGGAGTGGCCACGCTCAGCTCGTGGCAGTCCGGCCGGCGCCGGCCGGAGCGGCCGGAGTCGATCAGCGCGGTCGGCGTTCTCGAATGCATCCTGGACGTGCCGTCCGGCTCCCTGATCACCCTGCTCGGCACCCCCCGCCCGCGCGGGCCCGGCCCGCGCAGCACGACCCCGTCGCGCCGGTTCGCCGACTACATCCAGCTCGCCGAGCCGGACGCGGCGCTGACCCAACAACTCGCCTGGCCCGACGACCGGATGCGGGTGATCAGCGCCTGGGACCAGATCCACGTGACGGCGGGGAGCTGCCTGGCCTCGATCGAGACCTTCCTCGTACTGGAAGCCGTCGAGGACGTGGACCGGTACGTGACCGCGCACCACGGCGTCGAGTGCCCCGACCCCGACCGGACGTTCCGCTTCGAGGCCCTGGCCCACTGCCGGCTCGGCCGGGTGCGCCGGGATCCCGCACACCCGCTGTTCGTCGCCGAACTGCTGTTCGACCGGACCATCCCGGCCGGCGACACCGCCCTGGCCCGGTTCCGGATCACCGATACCAGCGGCATTCCCGACACCGAATTCGGCCGGTTCGCCCGCATGTCGACACCGCACGTCACCGTGACGGTCACCTTCGCCCCGGACGCCCGCCCGCAGCGGTGTTGGCGTTTCCAGCGAGAGCGGCAGGGCTGGCCGGACCGGGTACACACCGAGGTGCAGGTCGGTGAACAGGGCGAGGTGCACATCGCCCGCAGCCCGATGCCGCCCGGCTGCCTCGGCATCGCCTGGGAGCCCGCCGACCACCCGCCCCCGGCCGCGGGGACGGACGGATAGCGCAGCCTCTCGGATGCGCGCCGACTTCGCCGACGGCGTTGTCACCGGGCCGCGGGCGTGACCCCTATCCCTCGGGGCGGTGCAGCAGGCCGGCGGCGAGCGCGTGCAGCAGCGGCAGTACGGCCGGGTCCGGTACGTCGAGCGCCGGGCCCGTCACCGCGTACCACTCGTCGGCGTCGCGATACTGCACGCGCAGCACCAGTCGGCCCTTGTCCACCCGCGTACCGAGGGTCAGTTCGCCCGTGACGGCACCGACCTCATCGGTCATGACGCCGCCGCCGTTGTTCGCGATCGGCGCGGTCAGCTCGCCGGGGATGGTGTCACCGCTGTCGGGCTGCTGCTGTTCGGCCATGCTCCGGTCTCCAGAATCGTCGCCGGTGCGGCTCGGCCGCGCGGCGCTGCGTCGGGGTCGGCCGCGGAACTGCGGGGTCGCGGCTGCGGATGGGTACTGCGGTCACCGGTGGTGTGCGGACGACGCCCACAGCATTCCCCGCACGGGCGGCCATCATGCCTCCATCATCGCCGGCGGGTGCTCGCGAGGGGCGGTCGTCCGGACTGCCGCCGCTGGCGGGAGGCTCGCCGCAGCGACGCCGAACTCCGCCCCGTCGGGGTCGGCGCCGCGCCCCAACCTCGCCAAGTATCCAAGTTGCTCAATCTGGCGTACACTGCTCGTCGGCGTCGCCCGCTGATGGGTCAGCGGTGCTGCGTGTTGTGCACGACGGGTTGCCCGAGTGGTTAGGGAGCCGCCTGCAAAGCGGCGAACGTCGGTTCGAATCCGGCACCCGTCTCTCCTCTGCCTCCGGCAGCGCACCGGGCACTTGGGACCCGCAACGCGCCGACGAGACGCGCCGGGCCGGCCCCGCGAGGGATGGCTGGTAAATGACTGGACGAGTGGGCGCCCGGGCTTATAGCTTCAGCAGTCGGCCGTGACACCGCCCGAGGAGGTGAGACCCATGAACGCTGTATCGATGTGGGTGCTCCCCCTTCCCGCCACGGTCGGGCGATCGACGTAACTGTCGCCGGGAGCGCCATGCCGACAAGGCCCTCCCGAAAGGCAGTACCCCATGCACCCTGCGCAGTTCACCACCGAGCCGTCGTCGACCGATACGGCCGAGCGCGACACCGCGGGCGACGCGCCGACATCCGGCGCCGACCGTGCGCCCCGCACGTACGACGTGATCATCGCCGGATGCGGCCCGACCGGGGCGATGCTGGCCGCCGAACTGCGGCTGCACGACGTACGGGTACTCGTCCTGGAGAAGGACACCGAGCCCGCATCGTTCGTCCGCATCGTCGGGCTGCACATCCGCACCATCGAATTGATGGCGATGCGCGGACTGTTGGAGCGCGTTCTCGAACGCGGGCGGCGGCGCCCGGCCGGCGGCTTCTTCGCCGCCATCGACAAGCCCGCGCCGGCGGGCCTGGACACCGCGCACGCCTACCTGCTGGGCATTCCCCAGCCGGTCATCGTCCAGCTTCTCGAGGAGCACGCGATCGACCTGGGCGCCCGGGTCCGGCGCGGCTGCGCGGTCGCCGCCTTCGCGCAGGACGACGACGGCGTGACCGTCGAGCTGGCCGACGGGGAGCGGCTGCGTACCCGCTATCTCGTCGGCTGTGACGGCGGGCGCAGTACGGTGCGCAAACTGCTCGGTGTCGGCTTCCCCGGCGAGCCCTCGCGGACCGAGACGCTGATGGGCGAAATGGAAGTGGGCGTGCCGCGGGAGGAGATCGCCGCCGGGGTGGCCGAGGTCCACCGGACCGACCGGCGACTCAGCCTCCAGCCGTTCGGCGACCGGGTGTACCGCGTCGTGGTCCCCGCCGCGGGAGTCAGCGATCGCGCGGAGCCGCCCACCCTCGCGGACTTCGCGCAACAATTGCGCGCGATCGCCGGAACCGACTTCGGCGTGCACTCCCCGCGCTGGCTGTCCCGTTTCGGGGATGCCACGCGGCTGGCCGAGCGCTATCGGGTCGGGCGGGTGCTGCTGGCCGGCGACGCGGCACACATTCATCCGCCCATCGGCGGACAGGGCCTCAACCTGGGCGTCCAGGACGCGTTCAACCTCGGCTGGAAACTGGCCGCACAGGTCCGCGGTTGGGCACCGGGGGCGCTGCTGGACACGTACCACGCCGAACGTCATCCGGTCGCCGGGGACGTCCTGGACAACACCCGCGCCCAGACGGAGCTGCTCGCCACCGGACCGGGCCCGCGGGCCGTCCGCCGGCTGCTCACCGAACTGATGGACATCGACGAGGTGAATCGCCGGCTGATCGAGAAGATCACCGCGATCGACATCCGGTACGACCTCGGCGCGGGCCCGGACCTGCTCGGCCGCCGAATGCGCGACCTGGACGTGCGACAGGGCCGCCTCTACGACCTGCTGCACCGCGGCCGGGGCCTGCTGCTGGATCGCACCGAACGCCTGGGCGTCGGCGGCTGGTCGGACCGGGTCGACCACCTCGCGGACGCCACGGCGGTACTGGACGCTCCGTGCGTCCTGCTGCGCCCGGACGGCCACGTCGCGTGGATCGGCGACGACCAGCAGGGCCTGGACGACCACCTCGCCCGCTGGTTCGGCGAGCCCACCAACCCCTGAGAAACGCGGGAACCGGGGGGCTGTTGCTGCGAGCATTCGCCTCGTGCTTCGCGGATGCCCATCCGCACGACGCGTGCGCGAATGTGCCATGGGGCTGCTGGGTGCTGGACATCGACGCGCTCTACGCCCGCATGGGGCAGCTCGGGGTGCCGATGATCGACCGCATCCAGGGGCCGCCGCGGTGGGACGGGCCCGACCTGCTGCTCCGGCAGACCTCGTTCCGGGCACTGGCCGAGCCCGCGGCGTTCCGGGGCGCGGACGGGACGCTCAGCCCCGGCGCGCTGCGGATCCGCTTCGGCGAGGTCGAGCAGCGCGGGATCGCGACCACGCCGGCGGGGCGGCGGCGGTACGGACTTCCTGCCGAAGTCGGCCGCGGGAATCTTCGCCTCCAATCTCACCTCCGCCGGCCGGGTCCGCGCCGACCGGGCGGCCCACCGGGACCGGGACTGGCTGTCCGGCGTGCTCGGCCGGGAGGTACACGACCCCGATCGGCTCTGCCTGCTCCAGCGCGCCCGCTCGATCCGCGCGGTGGAGCGGGAACTGGGGCGGCCGGCGGCGGACCGCCGCCGCTGACCCCGACGAGCGGGTACCCGTTCGGCCGGGATATGTGGCGGATCATGCGATGTTCGTACCGGTCGCCCGGTCCGTCCTCCACAATGGGTGTTCCGCGTCCACATACCCCCGGGACTCTTCATGGTGCTGGCACCCGATGCCCCGTCGGAGCCCTCCTGGTCGCGTCGGCTGGCCGGCGCGCTGTTCGCGACGCAGCGGCGGTGGGGCTGGCGTGCCATCGAGCCCGTCCGGCCCGCGGCGGCCATCGACCCGGACCCCGGCGCCGCGCCGGAGTGGGTGGAGCCGATGCCGCCCGACACCAGCAACCTCGTGGCCGAGCGGAACTGGGCCCGGCGACACCTGCTGGCGCGGGTCGCGTTCGCCGGCGCGGCCGCGGCGGTGTACGTCATCACCCGCCCCGGCGTACAGCGGTTCCTCGCGGGGCAGGGGTTCGAGCCGGAGCTGTACGAGGCGTACGCGACGTACGGGTGGCTGCTGCTCCTGGTGCTGGCGCTGCCGGTCCTGCCGCGGACCGAGGCGTGGCTGCGGGCGCGCCGGAACCTGGCGCGGTTCCTGGGCCCGTACCGGCTGCGGGCGGACGCTTCCCGCGCGGCGTACGACCGGGCCTTCGCGGCGTGGCAGGAGGCCGTCGACCAGCACGCCCGCCGGCTGCACGCGATGACGACGCGGCGGAGCGCCGGGCCGCGGTGGGAGCCGGTGGCGCCGGCGGTGGCCACCCAGCGGGTGGACGTGATCGGGGGCGACGCCCGGCGGCACGGCTGGGCCAGCTTGCTGGTGATGCTGGGGACGTCGGTGCTGGGCGAGGGGCAGCGGCTCGCGGTACTGGACCTGACCGGCGCCGACGTGGCCGGCGGGCTGCTGGCGCTGGCGGCGGAGCGGGGCCTGGACACCCGGCACGTGCACCTGTCCGGGGCGGGCTCCGACGCGGACCTGCTGGCCGGGCTGGGCGAGCCGGAGCTGGTGGAGTGCCTGACGTACGCGTTCACCGCCGCCACCGCCGGCGCCGACCAGCGGCACGAGCGGGCGCTGACCAAGGAGGTGCTCGAGGGCCTGGTGCGCGCCCTGGACGGCCCGGTCACCCTGGAGCGGCTGGCCGCCGGGATGCGGGTCCTGCGCCGGGCGGCGCCGCCGGACGTGCTCGCCCCGGCCGAGCTGGAACGGCTCGCCGAGCAGCTCGGCGCGCTGGGCACCGACGACTGGACCGGCCGCCGGGTGCGGCTCATCGACCACCACCTCGGCACGCTGGCCGAGCGGGTGCGGCCGGCCGACGGGGCCGGGCCGCTGTGGCCGGAGGTACCGCTGGCCGTGGTGGCGACGCCGGACGGCCGCGGCGACGACAAGCGCCTGCTGGACCAGGTGCTGGTCCAGCTCGCCCAGCACCTGTGCGACCAGCCGCGGCGCCCCCGGGTGCTGGTCGTGGCCGGCGTGGACCACCTCGGCGCGGGGACGCTGGACCTGCTGGCCGGGCACGCCCGGCGGGCGGGCGTGCGGCTGGTGCTGATGATCGACCACCCGCAGGGCACGGGCGAGGCGGCCATCGGCACCGGCGGTGCGGTGTGCGTCATGAAGATGTACAACCACCGGGACGCCGAGGCCGCGGCGAGCTTCATCGGGCGCGAGCACACCTTCGTGCTCAGCGAGACGACCGTCAACGTGGGGCGCAGCTTCAGCGACGGCGGCCGGGACGGTTTCGCGGTCTCGACGGGCCGCGATTCCCACGGCTCCCCGGAGACGTGGCCGATGGCCCGCCGGATCGACGGGGTGTCCGACTCCCGCGGGCAGGCGTGGACCGGCACCCGGACGTGGAACGCCGGGCGCAGCGTCGACTCCTCCTGGACCGCCAGCCGGGTGCACGAGTTCACGGTCGACCCCGAGCGCATTCTCGGGCTGCCCGAGACGGCGTTCATCCTGGTCGACAACGCGCCGTCGGGCCGGCAGGTCGTCCTCGCCGACTGCAACCCGGGCCTCGCCCTGCTCAACGGCGCCGAGCCCGAATAGCGGAGCCGCGCCGCGGTCCGGCGCCGGCCTTGTCATCGGCAAACAGAATTGGTCGACGTGAAAATGCCGCGCTAGAAGGCGCGAGCCATAACCTCGCATAGCTAACCGCTATAGCCGGTGGCTATACACCGCTGGGATTGTCCGCGCCCCGATCCGAACGGCGATAGTGATTGACGTCGATCGAGTGCGGTCGGCGTCCTCATCATCCCCGTGCGCCCGTCCCCACCCGGAGTCCGCCATGAACTCTCGTACCCTGCTGTCCGCATTCGCCGCGGCCGGCGCCGCGGCGCTGGTCGCGATCCCGGCGGCGCCCGCGGCCGCTGCCGACCCGCCGCGCGGCATCGTCGGCGGCAAGCCGGCCGCCGAGGGCGCCTACCCCTGGGCGGCCCACCTGTCCATGCTGTGCGGCGGGTCGCTGGTCTCCCCCGACATCGTGCTCTCGGCCGCGCACTGCTTCGCCGGCGGCAGCGGCCGGGTCACCGTCAGCGTCGGCGACGTCAACCGCACCAAGGGCACGAAGCGCACCGCCGCCGGCGTCAAGTACGGCGTCAGCCCCGACCCGACCGACCCGCCGGGGGCGAACGTCGCCGACTGGGCCGTGGTCAAGCTCGACCAGCCGATCACCGACATCGCTCCCGTCGCGGTGCCGACCGACAACCGGTACGACGCCGGACCGACCTTCCGGGCGATGGGCTGGGGCGCCCGCAGCGAGGGCGGCAACAGCGTGACCGCGCTGCGCGAGGTCGACGTGCCGTACGTCGCGCCCGAGCAGTGCGCGGACACCGTCGGCGCGGCCGAGATCTGCGCCGGGGACCTGGCCAAGGGCGGCATCGACACCTGCCAGGGCGACTCCGGCGGCCCGCTGGCCGCCCGCGACGGCGACCGCTGGGTGCTGGTCGGCCTGACGAGCTGGGGCCACGGCTGCGCCCGGGCGAACAACCCGGGCCACTACGCCCGGGTCAGCGGCTTCGTCACCCCGATCAAGAACGCCATCACCGCGCTCGGCGGCACCATGCCCGCGGGCTGGTGACCGATCCGTCCCGCACCCCGATCAACACAAGGAGAGCAATCGTGAAGTACCTGACCAGCCGCCTGCTGATCGCCGCCCTCGCGGTACCGGCGCTCTGCGTCGGATCCGCCGCGCCGGCCCTCGCCGGCGGCGCGTCGCCCGTCGTCGACCCCACCGGCGACACCGTCGACGCCACGACCAACGAGCCCGTGGAGCAGCCGGAGGGCGACCTCGTCGCGGCGAACGGGCGCCGTACCGGCGACGGCCTGGAGTTCAGCTTCAAGGCCGCGAAGCCGACCGACCCGCAGACGGACGGGGCGTGGCAGGACGGCGTGGCGAGCGCGTGGATCAACCTCGACACCAACAGCGACGGCCAGCCCGAGTACACCCTGTTCTACGGCACCTACACCGCCGAGGGGGTCGTCGCCCGCGTCTTCGAGAACCACGACGACGGGACGATCACCACCATGTGCGACGGCGACGCCGTGTTCAGCGGGGGCACCAACACGTTCACCTTCCCGCTGTCCTGCATCAACAGCCCGAGCGACCTCGGCTACAACGCCAACCTGGCGTACCCGCGCGAGGACGCCGACGAGCCGCCGCTGAGCCTCGACGCCGCGCCGGACAGCGGCTACGCCAAGGTCGACTGAGCCACCGTCCACGGCGGACGGCGGGCACCGGGAGCCGGGCGGTGGGGCGGGAAATGCTGGGTGGACCCGCCCCACCGCTCCCGCGGCCCGCCGTACCGACATCGCCCCGGCCCCGGCCGGCCGGCGCAAGCCGCAGCCCGCACCGCCCACACTCCCCGGGAGTCCTGGTGAATCGTCGTCTCCGCTACGTCCTCGCCCCGACCGCGGCCGTCGCCGTGTCGGTCGGGCTGCTCGCCGCGCCCGCCGCGGCCGACCCGCCGCGCGGCATCGTGGGCGGCAAGCCGGCCGCCGAGGGCGCGTATCCGTGGATGGCGCACCTGAGCATGCTGTGCGGCGGATCGCTGGTGTCGCCGGACATCGTCCTGTCGGCCGCGCACTGCTTCGAGGGCGAGAGCGGCCGGACCGCGATCAGCGTCGGCAGCGTGAACCGCACCGCGGGCACCAAGCGCACCGCCGCCGGCGTGAAGTACGGCGTCGGCCCCGGTACCGGCAGCGAGCCGGTGCCGAACGTGGCCGACTGGGCCGTGGTCAGGCTGAACGAGCCGGTCACCGACATCGCGCCGGTCGCGGTGCCGACCGACGCCCGGTACGACGCCGCGCCGACGTTCCGGGCCATCGGCTGGGGCGCCCGCAGCGAGCACGGCAACAGCGTGACGCTGCTGCGCGAGGTCGACGTCCCGTACATCGCCGACGACCAGTGCCAGGGAGTGGTCGGGGCGGCGGAGATCTGCGCCGGCGACCCGGCGAAGGGCGGCATCGGCCCCTGCCGGGGCGACTCCGGCGGCCCGCTGGCCGCCCGCGACGGCGACCGCTGGGTGGTGGTCGGGATCACGAGCTGGGGGTACGGCTGCGCGCAGCCGTCGGGGGCCCACTTCGCACAGGTGAGCGCGTTCATCGACCCCATCAGGGAGGCGATCCGAGCCCTCGGCGGGACCATGCCCGCCGGCTGGTGAGCCCCTGCCCGACGTCTTGCCGGACGTCCGCAGACCCGCGGCGCCACCCGGCGTCGCGCCACCCCTCCTTCCGGGAGTAGTCATGAAGTTTCGTATTCTGTCCGCCGTCGCGGCGGCCGGCGCCGCGGCCCTGATCGCCGGGCTGCTCGCCGCCCCGGCCGCGGCCGACCCGCCACGCGGGATCGTGGGCGGCAAGGCCGCCGCCGAGGGCGCCTACCCGTGGATGGCGTTCCTCAAGATCGGCATCTACCAGTGCGGCGGGCTGCTCGTCTCCCGCGACATCGTCCTGTCCGCCGCGCACTGCTTCGAGGACGGCCACGACGGGAGCACGGCCAGCCTCGGCCGGGTCGACCACCGGCAGGGCACCAAGCGCAACGTGGTCGGCGTGAAGTACGGCAAGCCCCCGCCGCCCAGCGGCCCGCTGCCGGACGACGTCGCCGACTGGGCGGTGCTCAAGCTGGACCAGCCGGTCACCGACATCGCCCCGGTCGCCCTCCCGACCGATGCCGGGTACGACGCCACCCCGACGTTCCGCGCGATGGGCTGGGGCCGGACCAGCGAGGGCGGGCAGGGCACGAACCTGCTGCGCGAGGTCGACCTGCCGTACATCCCGGACGCCTCCTGCCCGGAGGTCGTCGGCCCGGCCGAGATCTGCGCCGGCGACCTCGCCAAGGGCGGCATCGACACCTGCGGCGGCGACTCCGGCGGTCCGCTGGCCGCGCGCGACGGCGACCGCTGGGTCGTGGTCGGCCTGACGAGCTGGGGCGTCGGCTGCGCCCGGGCGAACAACCCCGGCCACTACGCGCAGATCAGCGCGTTCATCGACCCGATCAAGAGCGGCATCAGGGCGCTCGGCGGGACCATGCCCGCCGGCTGGTAGCGGCAGCCCCCGTACCCCGGCCCCGTCCGACGCGGGCCGGGGTACGGACGTCGGCAATCCCGACGGGCCCGCCGCCGTCGCGCCGGCTTCGGCCGGCTAATTCCCGCTCGAATAGGGGTTCGGCATAACAGCGAAATGTTATGCCCGCGACTCATTCGGCCGCGACCATTCCCGACGATAAAAATTGCCGAATCGGCCCGGACACCCATCGATATTCTTGTTGTAGCCTGCGGTGATGGAACTCGATTTCCGGCATCTGCGCCTCGTCCGGGCCGTCGCGCGGTGCGGGTCGCTCACGGCCGCCGCGGCGGTGCTGGGAATGGCGCAGCCGTCGGCCTCGACGGCACTGTGCCGGGCCGAGCGCATCGTGGGCGGGAAGCTGTTCCACCGGACGATCGACGGTCTCGTGGCCACCGAGTTGGGCGCGACCGTGGCCGCGCACGCGCTGACGATTCTCGGCGCGCTCGAACAATTCGAGGAATCCGCCAGGAAGAACCACGGCCGGTCGGCGCGGGCGACGGTGCGCGTCGGCGCGACGCCCGGTCCCCTGGCCGCCGTCCTGCCCCGGATCATCGACCTGGCCCTCGGCGCGGTCTCCGACGTGCGGATCGGCTTCAACGGCCGCTACTGGCTCAACCTGCTGGTCGCCGGGCACCTGGACGCCGCCCTCGTCGTCGACTTCCCGGCGGCCGAGCTGTCCAGCCCGCACACCGTCCGCCGGGTCGTCGCCGTCGAGCCGGTCTTCGTCGGCCTGCCCGAGCGGCACCGCCTCGCCGACCGCGCCCAGATCGACCTCCGCGAACTGGCCGGCGAGGTGTTCGCGGAGATGTCCGACGCCGGGCCGAGCATCCAGAGTCACCTGGCGGCCGCCTGCGCGGGTGCGGGCTTCACCCCGGCGACCGCCATTCTCGACCTGAACGACGTGCACTGCCTGGCGCAGCGGCCGCGCACCGTCCTGCTCATGAAGCCGACCAGCCAGCCCCCGCCCGGCATGGTCGCGGTCCCGCTCGCGGGGACGCCCCTGCACATGGTCACCAGCCTGCACGCCCCGGTCGGCCGGTCGGCGGTCACCGAGCAGGTCGAGCAGTTGGCGGCGGAGCTGGTCCGGGCGCAGCGGCAGATCGTCGCGGCCAACGGCGTCTACCACGCCTGGCAGCAGCGGCGGCACGGCCGCGAACTGCTCGCCGCCCCGTAGCCGGCGTCTCCACCCGCGCGGGCCGCCGCACCCGCGCCGACCCCGCTGCCGCAGTGCGGGGGAACCGCGCACGCGACTCCCCCGCACTGCGATCCGGTCAGGCCAGCGGCCGGCGGCGGGTGAGGCGCAGCGCCGCGGCACCGGCGAGCAGCAGGGCGACCCCGGCCCCGGCGACCAGCGTGGTGCGCGCGCCGGTGACCGCGAGGATCGCGGCATCGGTGACGGTGACGGTGAGCTTCATCGCGCGCGGCCGGCCGTCCGGCCCGACGCCCTGCGCGATGATCGTGTGCGTGCCGGCGGCCAGGCCGGCCGGCACGACGATGCCCTTGCGGAAGTTGCCGCTGCCGTCGGTGACCACGGTGCCGAGCACGACCGGCGTCGAGTACACGCTGATCACGACCGTCGAGTGCTCCGCGAAGCCGGTGCCGATGAAGACGATCTCCTCGCCGCGCTCGGCGGTGGTGATGTCGCCCTCGTCGGTGGTCAGCTCCAGGCTGGTGCTCGGCGGGCTGTCCGGCGGCGCGGGCGCGGTGGGCGTGGCCGGGTCGGACGCCGCGCTGCGGGGCGAGTCCCCGCCGCTGGTGTGCGCGACGACGGTGACGGTGTACGCGACCCCGGCGGTGCCGCCCAGCACGCAGGTGGTCGCGCCGTCCGTCGTGCAGGTGGCCGGGCCCGGCTTCGCGTACGCGGTGTAGCCGGTCACGGTCGGGCCGCTCGGCGCGTGCCACGACACCTTGACCGAGGAGACGCCGGCGACCGCCGTGACGGCCGACGGGGCCGGCGGCACGCTGCTCACGTTGTACTGGATGGTCGCCATGCCGCCCTCCGCGGCGTTGCCGGCGGCGCTGTTCCACTGCGCGTCGGCGCTGCCGCCCGTCACGGCGCCGGACCCGGCGGTCGTGCTGGCGCCGGACACGCCGGCGCTGGCCACGTAGCCGGAGCCGCCGCCGCCCCCGCCCTCGCGGTTGGTGCCGGGGTCGGTGGCCTGGCACTCGCCCCCGCCGCCGCCGTAGTAGCCGCCGCCCCCGCCGCCGCCGCCGTCGTAGCCGTCGGCCCCGGTGCCGCCGGTGTAGTGGCCGCCGGCGGTGGCCGACGTGCAGTCGTTGATCACGCCGGCCGCGCCGCCGGCCTGCTGCGTCGCGCCCCGACCGCTGACCGGGTACGCGGGGCTCTCGCCGGTCGCGCCGCCGCCCGCCCCGCCGGGGTACCCGTTTGCGGTGGCCGCGCCGGCCCCGCCGCCGCCGGCGATCAGCAGCGGGTGGGTGCCGTAGCTGCCCTTCCAGAGCGCCGACATGCCGCCGCCGCTGCCGCCGTTGGTCCACCGGCTGACCGTGTCGCGGTCGCCGAGGCCGCCCGCGCCGCCGCCGCCGTACGTGGCGGCGATCGACGCCCCCTGGCCGGCGTCGCCGACGGTGACCGTGAACTGCTGGCCCGGCGTCACCGCGACGGTGCCGACCGTGAAGCCACCGCCGCCGCCGGCGGAGGCGCCGGTCGAGCCGCCGCCGGCCCACAGCTTGACCCGCAGGCTGTACACCCCGGCCGGGACGGTGAAGGTCTGGTCCGCGCCGGTGGCGGCGAACGGGACACAGTGCTCGTACGCCGACTCGGGCGTGCACTGCGGCACGGCCAGCGCCGGCGTGGCGAAGGCGGTCGGCAGGGTGGCCCCGGCCAGCGCCGCGGCCGCTGCCGCGCGGCCGATCGTGCGCATGCGCCGGCGCCCCGGTTGCTTCGCGGTCACGCTGATCCCCGTTCGATGAAGAAGCATTACGACGTTCAGCATCGTATGGGGTGAATGTCATTGAATTGTCAGTAAATGCCGCTAGCCTCCCGGACGGGCGACGGCGCAGCGGAGTGTTGAACCTCAGCTATGCGCCGGGGTGACGCCGCCCGGCGGTCAGGCGGCGGGCGGCGAGGTAGCACTCGCAGCCGAGGCAGAGCCCGAACGCGGCGTTCAGGAACGCCGCGACCAGCGCGAACGCCGCGCCGACGTATCCGAGCGTCGCCGCCCCGAGCAGGAAGCCGGCGGCCGCCGCCAGCGCGAAGCAGCAGCCCACCGCCTGCGCGAAGCGCACCGGGGCCGCCGGCTCGCGGTCGGCCGGCGGCCCCAGCCGCGGCGCGACCAGGCCGCGGTAGAGCAGGGCGTACGGCCCGCGGCGCGGATCGACGGCGGTCGCGGCGAAGACGACCGCCTGCGCCGCCGCCAGCCCGCCCGCGACCGCGGGCGCGGCCGGGGTGACCAGCAGGATCGCCACGAACACGGCCGCGGTGACCGCGGCGTTGAAGCGCGGTCCGCGCGGGTCCAGCTCCATCAGGCACTCCCGTCGGCGAGCAGCGGCGCGACCGCCGCCAGGACCCGGTCCCGGCTCGGCTGCCCGACGGCCCGGCCGACGAGCCGGCCGGCGCGGTCGACGATCAGCACGGTCGGGGTGCGCCGGATGCCGTGCGCCCGGACGACATCGAGGTGCGACTCGGCGTCGATCTCGACGTGCCGCAGCCCGTCGACCCGGGCGGCGACGTCGGCCAGCACCCGCCGGGTGGCCCGGCACGGGGCGCAGAACGCCGACGAGAACTGGACGAGGGTCACCGCTCCCGGCTCGGCGCCGAGCGCCGCGAGGTCACCCGGCTCCGCCGGGCCGGTGCGCGGCGCCGCGGTGCCGGCTGCCGTAGTAGCCGACGCCGCGCCGGCAGCCGGGGTATTGGCCGGGGCCGCGGTGCCGGCCGGCGCCGCCGTGATCAGGGCCGGATACCCGTGGTCGGCGGCGGGCGGGGTTGCGGCGGCGGGCGGGCGCGGGCGCCAGGAGCGGCGCGAACGGGCCCGGTGCCACACGCCGAGGCCGGTCGCCGCGGCGAGCGCGCCGGCGGCGACCCACGCTCCCACCAGCGCCTCGGCATCCACAGGCACCACCGTGCCACGCCGACCGTCGATCCGCTATCGGCCGCCGGGCGTGCGGCGCGTCACCCGCCGCGGCAACCCGCCGCCCGGCCGCCCGGCGGGAACGGGTCGCCGGAACGGTCGGGTCGCGGCGACGCCGGCCGAACGGTGGGAGCAGCGTCTCGCTCGGGGTGTGGCATGACCGACTCCGCGCCCGGCGCCGGCGTCGGTCCGGCCGCCGTGGGGAACCGCCCCGCCCGCCCGCCGCTCGGGCGACCCCGGGGGCGGTGGGACGACCGGGGCGCGATGCCGCTCGCGCTCCTCCTGGTCCTGCTGTCCGTCGGCCTCGGCACCGCGGCCGTCCCGGCGGCGCTCGCCCGGATCGACGGGACCCGCCTGACCGTGGCGCGGGAGCGCGCGCTGCGGCAGGCGATGACCGGGTTGGAGACGGCCCTGGCCCGGGTCCGCAGCATGAGCACGTTCGCCGAGCTGTGCGCCGGCCGGCCGGGTACGGCGCCGGTCGGCTTCGTCGCCAGCGCGGGCCGGTCCCGGTACGCGGTCGAGGCCGCGCCACCACGCTGCAGACGCGGCAGCACTTCGCGCCGCTGCAGCGGATCGACCGGGCCCAGTTGTTCCGCATCCCGGCCACCCCGACCGACGCCGCCCCCGGCAGCCCCGCGCCCGTCTACACGGTCCACGGCACGACCCGGTACTGCCTCCAGCCCGGCGCCCGGAACGTGGTGCGGCCGGTCACCTGCACCGGCGGCGCGGCCCAGAACTGGATCCGGTACGGCGACACCGGCGTCTACCGCACCAAGTACCGGCTGGTCCACGCGGCCAGCGGGAATTGCCTGACCCGGACCGGCCCGGAGGACATCGACCGCGACCCGGACGTAGCCCAGCAGCACATCGAGTGGCACGGCTACGCCGACAACTTCAAGGTGATGGCCATTGCCTGCCGCGAGGCGACCGCGCGGAACGACGACGACGGTTTCAACAAGCCGTCGCTGGTGAACCTACAGAAGTGGAACAGCCCCGGCTCGGTCCTGCCGGACGACAGCGACCAGCCCGCCGAGACCGTCCCGGCCGGCCCGCTGCGGGACCTGGTCGAGGTCTGACCGGACAGCGGAGCCGGTCGCGAAACGGGAACGGCCGGTAGCGCACGAGAATGGCAGGAAGAATCTACTTCCTGCCATTTCCAACGTATAGCGCACCCCGGGGCTTGCGGCAAGACCCGGGCCCTGCCGCAGAATCGACGGCCGGACCGATCGGGCTGCATCGGAGGTAATCCCATGACCGAGTACGTCCTGGATCTCGGCGAGGTCGACGGGTCGCGGATCGCGGCCGTCGGCGGCAAGGCGGCGAACCTGGGCGCGCTGGCGCGGATCGACGGCGTCGACGTACCGCCCGGCTTCTGCGTGACCACGGCCGCCTTCCGGCGGGCCGCGGCCGGGGTGCCGGGGTACGCCGACCGGCTCGACGCGCTGTCCCGCGCGAACCCGGACGACCGGGCGGCGATCCGCACGCTCAGCGCGGGGATCCGCCGGGCCGTCGAGGAGGCCGCCGTCCCCGACGACGTGGCGGCGGCGGTCGACGCCGCGCTGGCCGGTTCCGGCGCGGACGCCGCGTACGCCGTGCGGTCCAGCGCGACGGCCGAGGACCTGCCGACCGCGTCCTTCGCCGGCCAGCAGGACACGTACCTGAACGTCGTCGGCCCGGCGGCCGTCCGGCGGCACGTCAGCCGGTGCTGGGCGTCGCTGTACACCGAGCGGGCCGTGACCTACCGGCTGCGCCACGGCATCGACCACCGCGCGGTGAGCATGGCCGTCGTCGTACAGCGGATGGTCCTGCCCCGGGCGGCCGGCGTCCTGTTCACCGCCGACCCGGTCACCGGCAACCGGCGGGTCGCGACCGTGGACGCCGGCTTCGGGCTCGGCGAGGCCCTGGTCTCGGGCCTGGTGACCCCGGACGCCCACCGGGTCCGCGACGAGGAGATCGTCAGCCGGGCGATCGCCGCGAAGCAGCGCGCGGTGCACGCCCTGCCGGGCGGCGGGACGCACGAGGTGGCCGTCGACCCGCGGCAGCGGGAGCAGCCCGCCCTGACCGACGCGCAGGTGCTCCGGCTGGTCCGGCTCGGCCGGCGGATCGAGGCGCACTTCGGCCGCCCGCAGGACATCGAGTGGTGCCTGGACGGCGACGACTTCCGGATCGTGCAGAGCCGCCCGATCACCACGCTGTTCCCGGTCCCCGCGGCCCCCGACCGGGCGAACCGCGTGTACCTGTCCGTCGGGCACCAGCAGATGATGACCGACCCGATGAAGCCGCTGGGCCTGTCCGTCTGGCAGCTCACGGCCATGGCGCCGATGCTCGACGCCGGCGGGCGGCTGTTCGTCGACGCCACCCGACTGCTGGCCGCGCCCGCGGGCCGCGCCGGGTTCCTGGAGATGGTGGGGCGCTCCGACCCGCTGATCCGGGACGCGCTGGAGACCGTCCTGGACCGCGACTTCGTCCCGCCACTGCCGGACGCCGCGCCCGCCGGGCCGCCGCCGGGCGGGGCGCCCGCCCCGATCGCGACCGACCCGGCGATCGTCGCCGAGCTGGTCGAGCGCAGCCGGGCGGCGCTGGCCGCCCTGCGGCGCGACATCAGCACCCGGACCGGGCCGGCGCTGTTCGACTTCCTGCTGGACGCCTTCGCCGAGCACAAGCGACTCCTCGGCGACCCGCTGAACCTCCAGGCGATCATGGCGGGGATGGAGGCCACCTGGTGGCTCAACGACCGGCTGGCCGAGTGGCTCGGCGAGAAGAACGCGGCCGACACCCTCACGCTGTCCGCCCCCGGCAACATCACCTCCGAGATGGGGCTGGCGCTGCTCGACGTGGCGGACGTGATCCGCCCGCACCCGGAGGTGGTGGCGTACCTCCGGCGGGTCGGCGACGACGACTTCCCGGGCGAGCTGCCGAAGCTCCCCGGCGGGGCCGGGGCGCGCGACGCCATCGAGGACTACCTCGACCGGTACGGCATGCGCTGCGTCGGCGAGATCGACATCACCCGGCCGCGCTGGCGGGAGCGCCCCGGCACGCTCGTGCCGGTGCTCCTGGACAACATCAAGCTGTTCGCGCACGGCGCCGCCGCGCGCCGCTTCGAACAGGGCCGGCGGACGGCCGCGGCGAAGGCGACGGAGGTGCTCGAACGCCTGCGGGCCCTGCCGGACGGGCAGCGCAAGGCCGACGAGACCGAGCGGATGATCGACCGGGTCCGGACCTTCATCGGCTACCGGGAGTACCCCAAGTACGCCATCGTCAGCCGCTACTTCGTCTACAAGCAGGCCCTGCTGGCGGAGGCCGACCGCCTCGTCCGGGCCGGCGCGCTCCGGGAGCGGGAGGACGCCTTCTACCTGACGTTCGCCGAGTTCCACGACGCCGCGCGCACGAACCGGGTGGACGACGGGCTGGTCCGGCGGCGCGCGGCGGAGTTCCGGTCGTACCACGCGCTCACCCCGCCCCGGGTCCTGACCTCGGACGGCGAGGTGATCACCGGCGCGTACCGACGTGAGGGCGTGCCGGCCGGCGCCCTGGTCGGCCTGCCGGTCTCGGCCGGGACCGTCGAGGGGCGCGCCCGGGTCATCGCCGACATGGCCCGGGCCGACCTCGAACCGGGCGACATCCTCGTCACCGCGCACACGGACCCCAGCTGGACGCCGCTGTTCGTCGCCGTCGCCGGCCTGGTGACGGAGGTCGGCGGGCTGATGACGCACGGCGCGGTGATCGCCCGCGAGTACGGCCTGCCGGCCGTCGTCAGCGTGCCGGACGCCACCCGGCTGATCGCCGACGGCCAGCGGATCCGCGTTCACGGCAGCGACGGGTACGTCGAGATCCTGTCCTGAAATAATCACCACCGACCGCGAGGAGCAGCGCATGACGACCCACACCAGCCGCGCCGAGGTGGCCACCGACGCGCCCGCCCGCTACGCCAAGCAGCTCGTGGCCCACCTCGGCCGCAAGCTCACCTTCACCACCGACGGCGCCACCTCCACCACGAACCTCGACGACACGACGGCCAGCATCACCGTCGGCGACAACGTCCTGATCATGGTCGCCGCCGGCCCGAGTGAGGAGGGCGTAGCCCGCGCGGCCCACGTCCTCGGCAGCCACCTCGAACGGTTCGGCCAGCGCAACGAACTCGCCGTCACCTGGACGACCACCGCCGAGTAGCCGGCGGTCAGCCGGCCCGCCAGCCGGCCGGGTCGACGCCGCCGGGAACGGCCGCGGCCGGGCCGTACGGCTCGCGGGTGAAGACGTGGGTACCGAGGTCGAGGTGGCTCACCGCGCCCGCGGCGTCGCGCACGACCCGCAGCGGCTCGCCGGCGAAGTAGCCGTTGAGCCCCACCCACCCGCCGTCGCCGGTGGGGCGCAGCCGGATGGCCCGCTCCTCCGCCGCCATCATGGCCAACTCCAGGTAGCCGTCGGCGATCGGGCGCAGGACGTGGGGGGCCGCGCCCCAGTACCACGGTCCGGCGAGGTCCAGCAGGAGCGAGTCGACCGCGTCCAGCGGGCGCCACGGCGCCGGGATCCGCGGCTCCCGCTCGGCCACCGTGTGCAGCAGGTCCGCCGCGAGGGCGCCCACGGCCAGGCCGGCGGTCACGTTGCCCAGCACCACCGCGCCCAGGTCGTCCTCGGCGCTCGTCCACACCGTCGCGAGGAAGCCCGGCATCGAGCCGGTGTGGCCCGCGAGCAGCCTGCCGTCCCGGCGCCGCAGCTCCATGCCGAGCCCGTACCCGCTGTCCCACTCCGCCGCCTCCGGCGGGCAGGCCGGGGTGCGCATCTCCGCGACGGAGTCCGCCGACAGCACCCGCCCGTGGCCGCCGATCAGGAACGCGGCGAACGCGGCCAGGTCCGTCGCCGTCGACCAGAGCTGCCCGGCGGGGGCCATCCGGCCGGTGTCCACGGCCGGCTCCGGCAGCAGCACGTCCGCCCACGGGTGCACCGCCCAGCCCGCCGCGTGCGGCGCGACCGGCGCCAGCGTGGTCCGGGTCATCCCGAGCGGTTCGAGTACCTCGCGCCGCAGCACCTCGCCCCACGCCGCGCCGCGCACCCGCTCGACCAGGGCACCGAGCAGCGCGTAGCCGGGGTTGGAGTAGTGGTGCCGCTCGCCGGGCGGGTGCACCATGGCGCCGGCGCCGAACAGGTCGGCCAGCTCCGGGCGCAGGGCGCCGGGCGTGCGCTCCCACCACGGGCCGGGCGTCTCGGCGGCCAGGCCGCTGGTGTGCGCCAGCAGGGCGCCGATCGTGGCCCGGCCCGCGCTGGTACCGGGCAGGTGCGCGTCCAGCGGGTCGGCGAGGGAGAGCAGGCCCTCGTCCCGCAGCCGCAGGACCAGCACGGTGACGAACGTCTTGGTGATCGAGCCGATCCGGTACTGGACGTCGCCGTCCGGCACCCGGCCGTCCACGCCGCCCCGGCCGTCCAGCCACACCGGACGGCCGCCGCGCACCACCGCGGCGACGACCGAGGGGGCCCGCCCCTGCACCTGGCCGGTGGCCAGCCGGTGCAGCAGCGCGCGTCGGGTACCGGGCAGCAGCTCAGTCTCGATCCGCGACATACCGACAACCTACCGGCCGACCGAACCCACCACAGCCCGCGCCGGCCGCTGTCAAACGGCAGCGGCGGGCGACCCCGGTTCGCGCCGGCCGGCGGGTCGGCGGGACGATCGTGGGAGCGCCGCGCCGTCCGGGCCGCGGCACCCGGTCGGGGGGTCGCGATGGCGTCGGAGCGGTACGGATCCGGGCGGCTGCTCGTCACCGGCGCCGCCGGGCAGGTCGGGCACCTGCTGCGCCCCCGCCTGCCGGGGTACGGCTGGCGGCTGCGCACAGCGGACCTCCCCGCCGCCCTCGCCGGGCCCGGCCCGGGCGAGGAGGTCGCCGCGGTCGACATCACCGACCCGTCCTCCGTCGCCGCCGCGCTCGCGGGCGTGGACGCCGTCGTCCACCTGGCCGGGATCAGCGGGGAGGACGCGTTCGACCGGCTGCTGGACGTCAACGTCGCGGGCACCCGGAACGTCCTGCAGGGCTGCGTGGACGTCGGGGTGCGGCGGGTCGTGCTCGCGTCCAGCAACCACGCCGCCGGCTGCTACCGCCGCGCCGACGCCCCGCCCGGCGGGCTGCCCGACGACCTGCCGGCGCGGCCCGACACCCTCTACGGCTGGAGCAAGGCGGCCGGCGAGGCGCTCGGCGCGCTGTACCACGACCGGTACGGCCTGGACGTGGTCTCGCTGCGGATCGGCACCTGCCGGGAGTACCCCGCCGACACGGTGGCGCTGCCCGGCTGGCTGAGCCCGGACGACTGCGCCGGGCTGGTGGACGCCGCGCTGCGCGCGCCCGGCCCGCTCTGCCGGGTGGTCTGGGGCCTGTCGGCGAACACGCGGCGGTGGTGGTCGCTGGGCGGGATGGCGGCGCTCGGCTTCACCCCGCGCGACGACTCCGAGGCGTACGCGGCGGAGCTGGTCGCCCGGTTCGGCGAGCCCGACCCCGCCGACCCGGTGCACGCGTACGTCGGCGGGCCGTTCCGCACCGCGCCGGTCGGCGTGCCGATGCGCTGACGGGCGTCGCCGCGGGGGATCACGAGCCGCCGGGCTGGTCGCGGCGGCGGGTGAGGTACGCGCGCTCGGCCTCGCGCCGGAGCCGGTCGACGGCCCCGACCCGGCGGGGTTCTGCGCCATGGGGGCCATCTCCTGACCCGCCCCGGTGGGGCGGGCGATCCCGACCCGGCGGCCGGCCCGGGGCGGGGCTGGCTACGGTGGGGGCATGGTCGTGCGTTCCCCGCGGCGCGGCACCCCGCGCTGGCGGCCCCCGCTGCCGCCCGGCATCCCCGCCGCGTACACCCCGGCGGTGCTGCCCGAGCACGACCTCGATCACGGGGCGTCGTTCGACCGGGTCGACTTCACCGGCGTCGACCTCACCGGCCGCCGCACCGGCGGCGTGCACTGGACGGAGTGCCGGCTGGCCCGCACCGACCTGGCGGGGACCGTGCTGGACCGGTCGCGGTTCACCGACTGCGTCGCCGAACGGGCCGACTGGGCGAACCTGCGGACCACCGGGTCGACCCTGCTGCGCACGCGGCTGACCGGGCTCCGGCTCACCGGGCTGCACTGGGTCGACGGCGGCCTGCGCGACGTCACCGTCGCCGAGTCGCGGATCGACCTGGCGTCGTTCCGGTTCACCTCGTTCCACGCCGTCCTGTTCGACGACTGCGTCCTCACCGGGGCGGACTTCACCGGCGCGCACCTCGGCGGCGCCCGGTTCGTCGGCTGCGACCTGACCGGCGCCCGATTCCCGGAGGCGCGGCTCGCCGGCGCGGAATTCTCCCGCTGCACGCTCGCCGACATCGACGGCATCGCCCATTTCGCCGGCGCGACCATCGACAGCCACGACCTGATCGCCCTCTCGTACACCCTCGCCGGTGCTCTCGGGATCCGAATCCGCGACTGATCCCGGCCCGTCGCCCGAGAGCCACTCCCGAGTCACAAATGGTATGAAGCTGCGCATATCAGGCGTTGGTTCGCTACATTGTCGGGAGTCACTGTCAGGTACGGGGGTCCCACGGTGCACGCGATTCACACTGCCCACAGTTCACACACTCCGCCCGGCCGCCGCCGGGTCGCCGCCGCATGGGCGGCCTGCCGGCGGGTCGCCGCGGTCGTCGTCCTGACCCTGGCGACCGGCGCGCTCGTGTCCTGGGGGTCGGCCACGCCCGCCGCCGCGGCCACCGGCTCCGATCCGAACACCGACCTGTACATCGTCGGGCAGTACAACTCCACGCTGCTGCGGATCGCCGCCGGCGGCGGCGAGACCAACGTCGGCAGCGGCCTGAGCGACCCGTACCAGTTGACCCGCGCGAGCGACGGTTCGCTGTACATCGCGGACGCGGGCAACAACCGGATCGTCCGGATCGCCGCCGACGGCACCCAGACCACCGCCGTCACCGGGCTCAGCTACCCGAACGCCGTGAACATCGACTCGAACGGCACGATCTACGTCGGCCAGGGCAACCAGTTGCTCAAGGTCGTCAACGGCGTGCAGTCGACGATCACCGTCAGCGGGGGCGTCACCCCGTACGGCATCGCGGTCGACCCGAGCGACAACGTCTTCGTCTCCGACTACACCCGCAACCGGATCATCAAGGTGACCAGCGGCGGCGTCGTGAGCGTCTACGCCACCGGCATCGCCTTCCCGACCGGCATCGTCGCCGACTCCAACGGCGTCGTGTACGTCACCAGCGCCACCGCGTACAGCGTGTACCGGATCGCGACCGACGGCACCAAGACGACGTTCGCCACCGGCATCCAGTACTCCTGGGGCCTGGCCATCGACGGCGGCGGCAACCTCTTCGCCAGCAGCAACGGCAGCTCCAGCGTCTACAAGATGGCGCCGGACTTCCCCGGCGGCAACGCGTCCGCGATCGTCACCGGCCTGAACAGCCCGATCGGCCTGGCCGTCAGCACCGTCCCGCCGGCACCGACCGTGGTCACCGGCGTCGCGGGCGACACCAAGGTGGCCGTGAGCTGGACCGGCTCGGCCACCCACGGCGGCAAGCCGATCACCAACTACACGGTGACGTCCAACCCCGGCAACCACACGTGCAGCACCAGCGGCGCCACCACCTGCGAGGTCACCGGCCTCACCAACGGGCAGGCGTACACGTTCACGGTCACCGGCACCAACAACGGCGGGGCCACCGGCCGGTCCGCGAACAGCGCACCGTCGGCGCAGGTCACGCCGGCGGCGCCGGGCCCGCCGACCGCGCCGGCGAGCCTCACCGTCACGCCGGCCAACGGGGCGCTGGACCTCAGCTTCCCGCCCGCGGGCGGCGGCGGCATCATCCGGTACGAGGTCTCGGTCGACGGCGGCACCTGGACCACGCTCACCACGGCCGGCACCAACCCGCTGACCGGTACGGTGAGCAGCCTGACCAACGGCACCACGTACGGCATCCGGGTCCGCGCGGTCAACGCCAACGGCGACGGTGCCGCGGTCGGGCCGATCAACGGCACCCCGCGGACCGTGCCCGGCGCGCCCACCCTCCAGACGGCCAACCCCGGCGACACCACGGCGGAGCTGGTCCTCACCCCGCCGAGCACCGGCGGCAGCCCGATCACCGGGTACCAGTACAGCACCGACAGCGGCAGCACCTGGCACACGCTGACCACCAGCGCGGGCACCGGCGGGACCCGGGTCGGCACGGTGTCGAGCCTGACCAACGGCACGCCGTACACGTTCGTCGTCCGCGCCGTGAACGCGGCCGGCAACGGCGGCGCCAGCGGCGGCCAGACGGTCACCCCGGCCACCACGCCGGGCCAGCCGACCCAGCTCGGCGTGGTCCGCGGCGACAGCAGCCTGGACCTCACCTTCACCCCGCCGGGCAACAACGGCGGCAACGCGATCACCAGCTACCAGGTGTCCACGGACAACGGGGCGACCTGGTCGACGGTCACCACCGCGGCCGGCAACGGCGGCACCCGCACCGCCACCGTCACGGGCCTGACCAACGGGACGACGTACCAGGTCCGGGTGCGCGCGGTGAACGGCGTCGGCGCCGGCACGGCCTCGGCCGCGGAGCCCGGCACCCCGTCCACGGTGCCCGGCGCCCCGACCGGCGTCAGCGCCGCCGCGGGCAACAACACCGCGGAGGTCACCTTCACCCCGCCGGCCAGCGACGGCGGCGCGACGATCGCCGGGTACGAGTTCTCCACCGACGGCGGCACCACCTGGGCCACGTCGGCCACCACCGCCGGCGCCGGCGGCACCCGGGTCGCGACGCTGACGAACCTGATGAACGGCGTCTCGTACGAGGTGCGGGTGCGGGCGGTGAACACCCGCGGCAACGGCCCGGCCTCCGCGCCGGCCAGCGTCGTGCCCGGTACGCCGCTGCCGCCGGAGGAGGTGGCCATCTTCGGCCAGACCTCGTCGCTGGCGGTCACCTGGTCGGCGCCGCACGACAACGGCGTGCCGATCACCGGGTACACCGCGTACGCCTCGCCCGGCCTCGCGACCTGCACCGCCGACGGCGACGAGCACGACTGCGTGCTGGGCGGCGTGGCCGGCACGTCGTACACGGTCACGGTCGTGGCGCACGCCAGCGGGATGAACTCGGTGCCGTCGGCGGCGTCCAACGCCGCGATCCCGACCGCGCCGGCCGTGCCCACCACGCCGCCGGAGACCACGCTGCTGCTCACCACCGAGGACGGCGACATCTCCACCGCCGAACCGGGCCAGGAGATCGTGGTGCTCGGCGAGGGCTTCGCGCCCTACTCCACGGTGTCGATCACGCTCTACTCGGCGCCGGTGGTCCTGGGCAACGCGGTGGCCAACGGCTCGGGCAGCTTCCGCAAGGCGGTCATCGTGCCGACGTCGCTCGCGGCGGGCGTCCACACGATCATCGCCTCGGGCGTCGACCCGGACGGCAACCCGCACTCGATGAAGCTGGTCGTCACGGTCGCCGGGGCGGCGACGGCCGACGAGCTGCCCGTGACCAGCACCCGGTACGTCGGGGAGCTGGTCGCGGTCGGGGCCGGCTGGCTGCTGGCCGGGCTCGGCCTGTACGCGGCGGCCGGCTGGCTGCGGCGGCGCAGCGCGCTCGACTGACCGGGCACTCCGGGCCGCCCGCGGGCGGCACCGGCGGGCGCTGACGGGCGCCGGAGGGGCAACCGCCCTCCGGCGCCCGCCGCGTTTCGCGGCCGACATCCGTCGAACGTCCGCCCGCCCCGCCGCTACCAGTGTCGAACCCGGCACCGGACCGCGCCGGGGCGCCGCCGAGCGGTCCGGCATGCGCCCGGCGAATCGATGAATACGGATGGGCCGATCGGCTGACCTGCAGGTTGACGCGCCGGTCGGTCTGCTATTAACTGCTGTCTATGTAATGCCCGCCACAGCCCGCATGCTGTGGCCACCCCGACAGCCGAGGGTCGTCCCCCACACAGCCCTCGGTGCCCCGCGTCCCGACGGGCCGTGCGCCCACTCCCCCACCCACGCCCGGACCACAGACCTTCAGGGCGCCCCGCCCCGCCCCCCACAAGCATGGCGGACGCCCGGACAGGAGTCCCCGCTCATGGACATGAGAACCCGAAACCTCGGCGTCGTGCTCGGCGCGATCGCCCTGGCCGTCGCGGCCGCCGGCCCCGCCGCGGCCCACGACACCAAGTCCGAGGAAGGCAGGGCCGAGGCCGCCGCCGTCCTCAAGGCGTACAGCCCCGGCTGGGCGGCCCCGCAGGCCATCCGGGGCCCGGTGGCCTGCACCAACGGCATGATCGAGAAGTACCCGTGCAAGAACGTCGAGCTGCTCAGCTTCACCCCGCAGAACACGATCGGCGGCAGCAACAGCTCGTCGAGCATGTGGGAGTGGTACGACGAGCAGACCAAGGACGAGTACGTCCTGTTCGGCCGGGACAACGGCATCTCGTTCGTCAAGGTCACCGACCCGCTCAAGCCCGTCTACGTCGGCAACCTGCCCTCGTACAACGGCGTCAAGGCCGTCTGGACCGACGTGCGGGTGTACAAGAACTGGATGTTCACCGGCAAGGACTCGGTCAACAACGGCATCCAGGCGTTCAACCTCGAAAAGCTGCGCGGCGTCACCAGCCCGCAGACCTTCAAGGAGGACGCGCACTACAAGGGCCTCACCAACAGCCACACGCTCTGGATCAACCAGAAGACCGGCTTCCTGTACGCGTCCGGCGCCAGTAGCTGCAACAAGGGTCTGACGATCATCGACATCAGGGACCCCAAGAACATGAAGCAGGTCGCCTGCTACTCGTCCGAGGTCTACTCGCACGAGGCGCTGGTCTGGAACTACAACGGCCCGGACACGCGGTACACCGGCAAGGAGATCGCGTTCAACTTCACCGGCCAGGGCCACACGCTCTCGGTCCTCGACGTCACCGACAAGTCGAGCATCAAGGTGCTGTCGAAGACGAGCTACACCGGGGCCAGCTTCACCCACCAGGGCTGCTTCACCGAGGACATGAAGTTCCTCAACATCAACGACGAGACGGCGTCCACCGCGAGTGGTAGCTGGAACATCATCTTCAACATCGAGAAGCTCGACGCGCCGAAGTTCGTGACCAACGCCAAGGACGCGCACAAGGCCGTCAACCACAACTGCTACACCGTCGGCAACCGGGCGTACCAGGCGTCCTACTCGGCCGGCCTGCGCATCCGCGACGCGAGCCAGATCCCGGCGGGGAAGATCGTCGACGTCGGCTTCTTCGACACCGCCCCGACGGTGGACAGCGGCATGGGCAACACCTGGATGATCCTGCGCCCGCTGCGCAACGGCGCCATCCCGGTCGGCAACATGGGCATCGGCCTGTACCTGCTCAAGCCCACCGGCCCGGCCGTGGGCGCGGGCACGGGTCCGTTCCCGCCGGGTACCTGATCCCCGGCACGCGGTGGCGCGGCCCGGTCGTTCCCGACCGGGCCGCGCTCGCATTCCCCCCGGCGCCGCGGGCGGCCGGCGCCGTGGTCGGCCCGGTGTGGTCGGCCCGGTGTGGTCGGCACTCGGCTGTCGCGGTCGGGTCGCTCCGGCGGGGTTGCCGGCGGGGTTGCCGGCGTCGCGGCGGAGGCGGTGGACGAGGGCGTCGGCCTGCCGGCGGCCGGTGAGCCGCACGACGTCCGGGTGCCCCTCGTGCCCCTCGTGCCCGGCGACGAGGCGGTCGACGCGGTCGCGGGTCGTGCGCCGGTACCCGAGGACGTAGCGGACGAAGAACCACGTGAGGTGGTCGTGCACGCCGTCACGGTGCCGGCCGCGGGTGCCGCAGCCGGCGCGCGGCGAGCCCGCGCAGGCACGTGCGCAACGGCAGGTCGAGCACGACGACCGTGAAATGGGGTGAGGGGCGGCGCTTAGCGCCGCCCCTCACCCCATTTCGAAGGGTTCAGTGCTGGTAGGAGTACTCGTCGTGGGTGAAGTGGTGCGGGGCCACCGGGACGCCGCCGCCGGCCTTGCGCTTCACCTCGGCCGCCTCCTCCGGTGCCGGCTCCGAGTGGCGGCAGGTGTTCGGGTGGGCGCTGCCCGACATCACCCACTCGCACGGCTTCTGCCGGTAGTCGGGCAGGGAGAGCGCGTGGCCGAACTCGTGTACGGCCACCCGCAGCGGGTCGTGACCGCCCTGTGGGCCCGGGTCGATCGCCTGGTTGCCCATGTGGATGACCCCGCGGCCGAAGCCCTGCATCTGGGTGTTCGGCCAGCCGGAGCCGGTGGTGAACGTGATGGAGGGCGGCGAGCCGATCTCCAGCTTGATCTCGGGTACGTGCTTGTTCCAGACCTCGGCGGCCTGGTTGACGACGTCGGTGTACTTGCCGGCGCCCTTCGGGTCGTACTTGATCACGCGCACCGCGGCGGGCGCGGCGCTGGTGTTCTGTGCCGAGGCCGAGGGGGCGATGAAGGTGACGCCGGCGACCGCGGCGGTCAGTCCGGCGGCGGCGATCCGGAGCACGTCACGCCTGCGCATAGGGGGACTCCTTGGTCGACTGGGCCGCGACTCGTGATGTGAGTCACGGCAGGCAGGTCATCAATCTATAGTCGTCAATCCGTCCGGACAACGCCGACCGAACCCCGCGACCCGGCGGGGCAGTGGGCCACCCGCGCATCGGTAACCCATCGAGCGACGTCACTGACTTTGCGTAGTCGTCGCCCCGGAAACCCGGCCGCCCACCGGACGGCACCGACACCGCGGCCCACGAGTGGTACCGACCCCGCCAGCCCGTGGGTGAGCTGGGATTACGGCCGATTCGACAGCATTCCGTCGTCCGGTACCCGGGGCGGGACGCCGGGCGGAAACGGTCGCCGAAACGGCATCGCGAACCCGTCGCGACAGCGCCGAAACGCACCGCGACAACGGTGCGGCAGCACATCGTTCTTTCCATAGCACCATTGGATCCCAACGGAAAACTGCGCTGCCGACCCGTTCGGCACCGGGGGCCGGCGACCATCGGTACCGGCGGATTCAGGACACGTCGGCGTACGTCGTGCCGATCCGGAGCCGGCCGACCCGGTTGGTGATCGCCGTCTTCGTGTTGCCCCGGTCGTACGCGCCCCACTTGGGCTCGTTGGCGGAGTCCCACGTGCGGCCGGTGAGGCGGGCCGAGCCGTTGGCGAAGTTCTGCTTCACCCCGTCGTAGTACAGCTCGATCCAGCCGCTCGACGCCGACTTCGCGGTGTGAATGCCGATGGCGACGCGGTGCCACTCGTCGGCCCGCACCGCGCGGGACCAGACGTACTGCCACTTCGCGCCGCCCGGACCCACGTACACCAGGCTGACCCTGCCCTTGCCCACGGTCATGAGCACCGGGTAGTTCTGGTCCGCGTTGGGGTACGACTTCCACTGCCACGGCACCCAGTCGGTGCCGCCCGGCACGACGGAGAACTTCTGTTCCCAGCCGAGCCAGTAGGTCCTGTCCGCGGCGAACTTGTACCGGGAGCCGTTGACCTTCGCCCCGCGCGACTCGCAGCGGTAGACGCCGACGGACTTGCTGTACTGGAACACGGTGCCGCGGCCGTCGGCGTCCGGCGTGGTGCGCAGGTTGCCGGGTGATGCGCATTCGACGTTGCCGAAGACGTTGGTGCCCTGCGCGGGATTGCCGTCCCACACCAGCGTCGCGTCCGCCGACGCGGGGGCGGCGACGACGACGAGGGCGGCGGCCGCGGCCGCCGCGAGGGCCGCGGTGCGGGGATGGCGGAGTTTCTGGCGTGCGGGTGCGGACACGGAAACCTCCGGGGTGGGGTGGAGCCGGGGCGCTGCCCGGGTGCCCGACGTTTCTGACTGAACTCATTCGCGATGTTCAAGGAATAGGTTGTGTGAATCAATAGTCGGCGGCCGGGTGAACGGATATCACCGACTACCGCCGCCGAGCCCGTGAAATGTACGGAATACGCCCGTGGGTGTGGACGCGGCGCGATCAGGAGCGGCGTTCGCGGGCGCGGCGCTTGCCCTCGTGCATCGCCTGCACGCGCGCGGTCGGGATGGTGTGCCCCTCGGCGACCAGGTCGGCGGGCAGGTCCTGCGGCGCCGGCATGGCGGCCGCCCACGGGTCGGCGCCGGCGAGCAGGGCGGCCGCGCGGCGGAGGGTGAAGTCGGCCGGCGTCACGTCCGGCAGCGCGTCGAAGGCGACCGGGAACGAGACCGGCAGGCCGGGCCGGGTCCGCGGGCTGTACGCCGCGACGACGGTGGCCCCGCCGGCCCGCGAGGTGTCGATGAGCACCCGGCCCGCCCGGTCCTCGCGCAGGAAGGCGGTGGTGGTCAGCGCCGGGTCGAGCCGCTCGGCGCGGGCGGCCAGGGCCCGGGTCGCGGCGGCCGCGTCGGCGGCGGCGAGGCCGGGCCGCAGCGGGACGAACACGTGCAGGCCCTTCGCCCCGCTCGTCTTCACCGCCCCGGCCAGGCCGGCGTCGGCGAGCGCCTGCCGGACCGGCCCGGCCGCCCGGACCACCGTGCCGAAGTCGGCGTCCGCCGGCGGGTCGAGGTCCAGCACGAGGTGGGTCGGGCCGGCGGCGCCGTCGCCGCGGAACAGGGTGGGGTGGTACTCGACGGCGCGCTGGTTGGCCAGCCAGATCAGGGTGCGGCGGTCGTCGCAGAGCGGGTACGACACGTACCGGCGGGACGTCTCCGCCCACACCCGCGCGGTCCGGATCCACGCCGGGGCGTACGGCGGGAGGTTCTTCTGCATGAACGGCGGCTGCCCCGGCCGCACCCGGACCACCGACAGCGGGCGGTCGCGGAGCTGTGCGACGAGCTGCTCGTGCGCGGCGTCGAGGTACTCGACCAGGTCGCGCTTGGTCGCGTCGGCGCCGTCGAACAGCGGCTGGTCGAGGTTGGTCAGCGGAACCCCGGCGCGCTCCTCCGTCATGAGCCGATCCCACCACGGCCCACCGCTCCCCGCCGGCCCAACGGCGCACGGGACCGCCCCGGTTCGCCGCCGGGCCGGCCGTCGTGAGGCCGCGGCCGGACGCCGGCCCGCCGACGAGGGGCGGCCGGTCGAAACCGCCGGTCAGCGCACGCCGACCGGGCGGAACTGGACGCTGATCCGCGGCCCGCACGGCCGGGTCGTCTTCGGTACCGCGTGCTCCCGGGTGCGCTGGCAGCTCCCGCCCATCACCAGCAGGTCGCCGTGGCCGACGTCGAAGCGCAGCGCGCGGCCGCCGCCGCGCGGGCGCAGCGCGAGCGCCCGCGGGGCGCCGAGCGAGACGATCGCCACCATCGTGTCCTCGGTGGCGCCGCGGCCGACGGTGTCGCCGTGCCAGGCGACGCTGTCCCGGCCGTCCCGGTACAGGCACAGGCCGGCGGTGGCGAACGGCTCGCCCAGCTCGGCGCCGTAGTGGGCGTCCAGCGCCGCGCGGGCCGCGTCCAGCGCGGGGTCGGGCAGCGCCGCGCCGGGGCCGTAGTGGGCGAGCAGCCGGGGTACGTCGACCACCCGGTCGTACATCTGCCGCCGCTCCGCCCGCCACGGCACGCCGCGGCGCAGCCGCTCGAACAGCGCGTCGGCGCCGGCGAGCCAGCTCGGCCGCAGGTCCAGCCAGGCGCCGGCGCCCAGCGGCAGGCGCCGCACGGTGTCGCCGAGCGGCCCGGGCCGGGTCCGCGCGCCGCCGGCCAGCAGCGAGCCCTGGAACGTCACCCCGACACCGTACCCCGGGTTAGTACAGGTGTACGAAAAGAAATCTCAGCGGCGGCGGGCCGTCAGCCACGGCCCCAGGCCGTCGCCCTCGTTCGCGGCCAGGAACGCGCCGCGCGCGTTGAACAGCGCCTCCTCGGCGTGCGCGAGGCAGCCCCACGCGGTGTCGCCCCAGGTGTCGGCCAGCTTCACCTGCGCCGGCTGGTCGCACGCCGCCCCGTGCGGGCCGCCGATGCCGCAGCCGCCGGCCGGGGCGTCGCCGCGCGCCGCGACCCGGGCGGCCGCCTCGGCGAGGATGGAGAAGCCCGCGTCGGGCCGCTCGCCCGCCGGCCCGGCCGGTCCGGTGGGGACGCGCTGGCCGAGGACGACCACGTTGCCGTCGGGGTCCGCGGTCCGCAGCTCGCCGCCGGGCGCGTGCGGCGGGTGGCCGACGTGCTCGCAGGCCACGCCCGCCGCGGTCAGCGCCTCCCCGACCGCGGTGACGTCGGTCGACCACAGGTACAGGCCCATCGGCAGCGCCGCGGTCACCGGGCACGGGTCGACCCGGGCCAGCAGCAGCGAGCACTCGCCGTGGCCCAGGTACCGGTAGCCGCCGGCGGGGCTGTCGCCGCGGCGCAGCTCGCTCAGCCCGAGCAGCTCGTAGAAGACCTGCGCGGCGTCGAGGTCACGCACGTACGAGATCGGGATGGCGTCCTGCAGCGTCGACACCACGCGCACCCTACGGCACCGCGCGCCGCCGGCCCCTCCCCCGGTCGGCGGTGTGCGCACAGCGCACACCGCCGACCGGGGGAGGTGGCGCCGGAATTCCGGCGAATCGGCGCCACTCCGGTCCGGACCGTCCCGCCCGGGGTCATCCGGCGGGGTCGCTGGCGTGCCGCCCCCCGCGGTCGGCGGCCGACCCGGCCTCGGCCCGGACCGCGTGCGCGGCGTCGCCGGCGTCGGACCGCACGGTGTCCACGGCCTCGGTCGCGGTCTCCCGGACCGCGGTGACCGCCTCGGCGGCCGGCGCCCGCAGGCTGTCGGTCAGGTCGCCGGCGGCCTCGCCGAGCTGCTGCTTCCACTGCGGGGCGTGCTCCTCGACCGCGTCCCCGGCGGCGGCCACCGCCCGCCGCTCCGGGTCGCTGCCCGGCACCAGCGACGACACCAGCCAGCCGACGCCGAAGGCGATCAGCCCGGCGGCCAGGGGGTTCCCCTCGGTCTGCCGGCGGATCGCCGCCGGGGCGTCCGCGGCGGCCTCGCCGACCGCGTGGGCGGTGTCGGCGATGGTGTCGCCCACGGCGCCGGTGGCCCGGCTCAGGCCGCCGCCGGCGTCGTCGGCGGTACCCATCACCGTGTCGCGGATCCCCCGCAGGGTTCCGGTCAGGCGCTGCTTGCGCTCCTCGACGATCCGGGTCGGGCTGGCCTTGTACGCCAGCGCGTCGACGTCGTGGCTGAGCGAGGCGCGGGTGCGCTCGATCTCCCGGCGGATCTGTTCGGGCTGGGCGGTCATCAGGCAGCTCCTCGGTTCGGGTTGAGCGCGTTCGGGATCTTCTCCAGGGTTTCCGCGGTGCGCGGCAGGCCGCGCAGCTTCCGGGCCTGGTCGCGGGCCGCCGCGTACAGCACGGCGGCGCCCAGGCCCCACAGGACGGCGACGATGAGCCCGGCCCACCCGCCGTCCATCACGTTGGACAGCCCCCACCACACCGCGATGGACAGGAACAGCAGGGTCATGTGCGCGGCCACGCCGGCGCCGGCGAACAGCCCGCCGGCCCGCCCGGCCCGGCCGGCCTCGGCCCGCAGCTCGGCCTTGGCCAGCTCCATCTCCTGCCGGACCAGCAGCGACAGGTCCTCGGTCACGGCGCCGAGCATGTCGCCGAGCGACCGCGAACCGACGTCGCCGTACCGGTCGGTCAGCGGCGGCTCCGGCTCGAAGTCGCCGCTCACCGCACGCTCCCCTCGACCCGGCCGACCGCGTACTCGCCCGGACCCGGCGCGCTGCCGGGGCCCGGGCCGGACGGCGGCGGCACCGGCGGCACCCCCGCGCTGCCCGCGGGCACCGGCGCGACCCCGGTCGCGGTCGGCTGCGCCGGCACGTACGGCGCCGCCGCCGGCGACTCGGCCGGCACCGGCGGCGCGGGCGTCACCGGCGGGGCCGGCGGCGTCGCGGGCGCGCGGCCGGCGGCCGGGCGGGCGGACCCGTCCGCGGGGTCGCCGAGGTTCCGGGTGACCCGGCCGGCCAGCACGCCGAGGGCCGCGGCGCCGAGCAGGAACGTGCCCGGCTTGCGGCGGGCGTACCGGCGGACCTCGTCCAGGACCGCGCCCGGCTCCCGCTCCTCCAGCCAGCCCGCCAGCTCGGTCAGCTTCGCCGACGCCTGCCGGGCCAGCTCGGTCGCCGTACCGGACTCCCGGGGCGACGCCTGCGCCATCCCGTCCAGCTCCTCGCCCAGCGTGCGCAGGCCGCCCGCGGCCCGCTGCTGCTGCGCCCGGGCCTGCTCGGCGAGCTGGCCGCCGGCCTCGTGCGCCAGGTTCCGGGCCTGCCGCCCGGCCTCGGCGGCCACCTCGCCGCCCTGCTCCCGTACCGACTCGGCGACCTGCGCGCCCGCACCGGCGGCGGTCTCGACCACGGGCCGCACCCGGTCCGCGACCGCGCCCGTGGCGTCCGACCCGGTGCCGTCCGCACCCGACCCCGGCGATCGATTCTCGGAGAAATCCGTCATGTCACTTCCGCTCTCTGGACAGTGGACACCGCCGGAGGGGCGGATGCGCCGGCCCTACCCGGTACGGCGCAAGCTCATTCCTCCACGTCAGCGGCCCGCGGGCGCGCGTCGGGGCAGCCGGCGCTGCGCCGGCACCACTAGGGGTGCCGGCGCAGCGTGGTGCCGGGGACCCGCCGGCGTCACCGCCCGGCGGTCGCCGGGGTCGGGTCGAACCGCTCCCAGGCGCGGTGCGCGCCCAGCAGCTCCACCGCGGCGGCGGCCGCGGCGGCCGGCGAGTCGGCGGTCTCGACCCCCGGCGTGCCGGCCACGCCCGCCGCTTCCAGCACCGCGTCCCCGGCGCCGTCGGCGACGATCGCCTTGCCGTGCCGCCAGCACTCCTCGACCAGCAGCAGGACCCGCGGGTCCACCGGCGCGGCCACCGGTACGCCGGCCTTGGCGTCGCGGACGCCCGCCGCGTCGGCGGCCGGGGGCGGCGCCGCGGTCAGCAGCAGCGCGTCGAACTCGACGGACCGGGCGGTGGCGAACGTCCGCTGCACCGGCAGCTCGCCGACCCGGCCGCCGCGGCCGGCGATCAGCAGCGGCACCAGGCCGGCGGCCCGGACCGCCGCGCGGGCGGCGTCCGCCCCGGCCGGGTCGTCGCCGACCACGATGCCGACGACCCGCCCGTCGACCGGCCAGCGCGCGCCGACCACGGACAGCGCCGGGCTCGGCGTCACCTCGGCCGGCGGCACGGTCGGCTCCGGTACCGGGAGGCCCAGCCCGGCCGCCACCTCCTCGCACAGCACCGGGTCGATGTTGGCCAGGCACCGCACCTGGCGCTCCCGGATGGTCGGGTGGACGCACTTGCCCAGCTCGAAGGTGTACGCGTGCACGATGTGCTCCCGCTCCACCGGCGACATGCTCGCCCAGAACAGTCGTGCCTGGCTGAAGTGGTCGTCGAACGACACCGGGCTGGCCCGCACCTTCGGCGCCTCGGCGACGGTCACCGGCAGGTCGACGAACGGGTGGTCGCCCTCGCCGGCCGGGAACGGGTTGCCGCCGTCCAGCGAGTTGGGCCGGTACGGCGCGACGCCGGCGTGCACGGCGTGCTGGTGGAAGCCGTCGCGCAGCATGTCGTTGACCGGGGCGTGCGGGCGGTTGATCGGGAGCTGCGGGAAGTTCGGGCCGGCGAGCCGGGTGAGCTGCGTGTCCAGGTACGAGAAGAGGCGGCCCTGCAGCAGCGGGTCGTTGGTCACGTCGATGCCGGGCGGCAGGTTGCCGAGGTGGAAGGCGACCTGCTCGGTCTCGGCGAAGAAGTTGCGCGGCGTCCGGTTCAGGACCAGGCGGCCGACCGGCTGTACGGGGGCCAGCTCCTCCGGCACGAACTTCGTCGGGTCGAGCAGGTCGATGCCCGCGAACGTCTCCTCCGGTACGTCGGGGAAGACCTGCAGGCCCAGTTCCCACTCGGGGAACGCGCCGGACTCGATCGCGTCGTACAGGTCCCGCCGGTGGTAGTCCGGGTCGACGCCGGCGAGGAGCTGCGCCTCCTCCCAGACCAGCGAGTGCACGCCGAGCTTCGGCTTCCAGTGGAACTTCGCCAGCACGGTCCCGCCGGCGGCGTCGACCAGCCGGAAGGTGTGCACGCCGAAGCCCTCCATCATCCGGTACGAGCGCGGGATGCCCCGGTCGGACATGTTCCAGAGGGTGTGGTGCTGCGCCTCGGTGTGCAGGGAGACGAAGTCCCAGAACGTGTCGTGCGCGCTCTGCGCCTGCGGGATCTCCCGGTCCGGGTGCGGCTTGGCGGCGTGGATGATGTCGGGGAACTTGATCGCGTCCTGCACGAAGAAGACCGGCATGTTGTTGCCGACCAGGTCGAACGTCCCCTCGTCGGTGTAGAACTTCGTGGCGAAGCCGCGGGTGTCCCGCACGGTGTCGGCGGAGCCGCGGGAGCCGAGCACGGTGGAGAAGCGGACGAACACCGGCGTCCGGCGGTCCCGGCGCAGGAACGCCGCGCAGGTCACGTCCTCCGCCGTGCCGTACGCGGTGAAGTGGCCGTGCGCCCCGGCGCCGCGGGCGTGCACGACCCGCTCCGGGATCCGCTCGTGGTCGAAGTGGGTGATCTTCTCCCGCAGGTGGTGGTCCTGCAGCAGCACCGGGCCGCGCGGCCCGGCCTTGAGCGAGTGGTCGGTGTCGCGCAGCCGGGCGCCCTGCGCGGTGGTGAGGAACGCCCCCTGCTGGCCCCTGTCGGCCCGCGGCACATCGGTGGCGGCGCCGGTCGGCGTGCGGGTCTGCGGGGCGCCCTGCTCGGGCCTCGGCGGCAGCGGGTCGCGGGGCTCGGTCGGCTCCGCCAGCGCCGGCGGCTCCGCACCGGGGGCGCCGGGCACCTCCGGGGTCGGTGGGCCGGCGCCGTTCGCCTCGCTGCTGTCATCGGTGCGCTTGCTGTCCATCTCGGTGGCTCCTCCCGGGCGGCGTGCTGACTGCCGACCCGTACCCGGCCCCCGACCGGGCAAACACCCGCACGGGACCGCTCCGCCGCAGGTCCGGGCGCCGACCACCCGCCATTTCGGACGGCGACGGCGTCCGGCTCCGGCGGGCGCCGCCGGGCGGTTGGCGGTCGGCTCGGCCGGGCGGTGGCGGGCGGCTCGGTCGGCCGCCGGCGGTGGCGCCGCCGCTCGGTCCGGCGGCGCCGCCCGGCGGGGGTGCTAGTCGGCGGAGATGGCGTCCAGCAGCTCGCCGACCGGCCGGTCGGGCAGCGCCCGGGCCACGTCGGCCAGCGCGACGATGCCGACCAGCTTGCGGCCGTCGATCACCGGCAGCCGGCGTACCCGGTGCTCGGCCATCGTCCGCAGGATCTCCGCCGCGTCGTCGTCGGCCCCGATCGTCACCGCCTTGCCCTGCGCCAGCTCGCCGGCCCGCACCGTGTTCGGGTCGCGGCCGCCGGCCAGTACCTTCACCACGATGTCCCGGTCGGTGAGCATGCCCGTGAGCCGGTCGTCGGCGCCGCAGATCGGCAGCGAGCCCACGTCCAGCTCCGCCATCAGGCGGGCGGCCTCGGCCACCGGCTCCTGCTCCCCCACGCAGGCCGCCCCGGCGGTCATGATCTCCCTCGCGGTCGTCACGTCTCTCCCCTTCCGTCGATGGACCTCACCCCCACCCCTACCCAGCGGGGCCACCGCGATGCACCTCGCGCGCGCTTTCACCGATCCGGAGCGCGGTCCGGGGCCGGACGCGGACGGGGTCGGGCGCGGTCCGGGGGCCGGGGCGCGGTACGGGTCAGGGCGCGGCGGTACCGCGCGGCCGCGGCGCGCCGGGGGTGAGCCGCCAGTCGGGGTGCCGCTCCCGCCACGCGCGGTAGACGCGGCTGGTGTCGACGACCCGGTGCTGCGCGGCGACCAGCTCCGACCACAACCGCGCGCCGCGCTCGGCGATCAGCGGGTGGTCGGCGCCGACGTGCAGGCTCGTGGTCATCCGCAGCGGCGTACCGGCCAGCGGCACGGCGACCATGCCCGGCGGCGGCTGGCTGGTCGGCCGGAGCAGCAGGGCGGCGTGCCGGCGCCGGGCGAAGGAGCGGAGTTCGGCGAGCCCGAGGGTGACGGTCGCGGGGGTGAACCCCGCCTCGGCGCAGGCGGCGACCAGGTGCTCGTGGGCGCTGGGCCCGGCGTCGGACATTTCCCCGAGCGTCGCGTCGGCCAGCTCGCGGAGGTCGACCTCCACCCGGTCGCCGAGCGGGTGCCGCTCCGGCAGGGCGACGAACAGCGGTTCGACGGCGACGACCCGACGGATGGTGTGCGGGCTGGTCAGCTCGGCGGCCGGGTAGTCGACGACGAGGGCCGCGTCCAGGTGCCGGGCGGCCACCATGGTCAGCCAGCGGCGGCCGTTGAAGCCGATCCGGACGTCGGAGGTGACGTCGAGGACCAGGTCGATGATCCGCGGCAGGGCCGCGGCCAGCGGCCCCGGGGTGGCGCCGATGCGTACCGTCGGCCGGCCGTCCTGCCCGGCGCACTCCTCGAACTGCTCCAGCGCGCCCAGGATGGTGAGCGCGTGCGCGGTCACCACCTCGCCCAGCTCGGTGGCCACCAGCCCGTCGGCGGTACGGCGGAACAGCCGACCGCCCACGATGCGCTCGGCCCGGCCCAGCGCCGCCGCGGCCGACGGCTGCGCCATTCCGACGGCCGCCGCGGCGGCGGCCAGCGATCCGCCATTCGCGACGGCCCGGATGAGTCGCAAGTGCCGGAAGTCCAGCTCCACCCGCACAGGCTACATCCATACCTGTGGATATCCATGCCCCGGAATTCCATGGAATTGCTTGCGGCGGCGACGGTCCGAATAGAAGGGCGGATCGCTGACCGGCCCATGATTATGACCGCGTCGTATAGCCGAACGTTATAGATCACTGGGATTGTTCCGCGGTCGGCGCGGGGCGCGATAGTCGGCGGCGCTGGCCGGGTCCGGCCGGTATCCCCACCCACCCGCAAGGAGCACCCGTGAAGCGCACCGCCATGCGGGCCGCGGGAGCAACGATCGCCGTCGCCGGCGCCGTCGCCCTCACCGCCCCGTCCGCCCCAGCCGCCGCCGGCGAGCCCGCCCACCGCCCCGCCCCGGCCCTGCTGGCCGGCGCCGCCGCCGACCGGCTGGTCGCCGCCGACCCGGCCGCCTTCCGCCTGTCCGAAGCGGACGAGCTGGTCCAGCAGTCGAACCTGACCGGCGCGGGCCTGCAGTACGTCGCGTACGAGCGCACGCACCGCGGCCTGCCCGTCCTCGGCGGCGACGCCGTCGTGGTCACCGACGCCGCCGGCACCGTGCTGTCCACCCGGGTCGCTCAGACCCGCGAACTGGACGTCACCTCGACCCGGGCCGCCATCCCGGCCGCCGCGGCGACCCGGACCGCGCGGGCGCAGCTCCGCCGGGTCGACCGGGTCGGCACCCCGCGCCTGGTCGTCGTCGCCGACGGCGCCGGCCGGCTCGCGTACGAGGTGGCGGTGGCGGGCGCCGACCGGCGGAACCGCCCGGCCCGGCTGCACGTCGTCGTCGACGCGAGGTCCGGGAGGGTCATCGACGACCGGACCCGCAACGACGTCGTGCACGCCACCGGCAACGGCGCGTACTACGGCAAGCAGGACCTCGGCGGCCTCGAGGCCGGGAAGATGGTCGACCCGTCCCGGCCGGGCCTGCAGTGCGGCGGCCGCAACGGCGCCCCGTACGCCAGCGCGAGCAACGAGTACGGCACCGGCGGCGCCATGGACCTGCCGTCCGGCTGCGCGGACGCGCTCTGGGGCGCCCAGAAGGAATGGGACATGCTCAAGGACTGGCTGGGCCGCAACGGCATGGACGGCGCCGGCCGCGGCTTCCCGGTCCGCGTCGGCCTGCAGCAGGTCAACGCCTACTGGACCGGCGACTACGCCGAATTCGGCTATTCGCAGGACAAGAAGCGGCAGCTCACGAATATGGACGTGGTCGGCCACGAATTCGGCCACGGCATCTTCCAGCACACCCCCGGCGGCGCCGGCGACTGGGAGGACAACGAGAACGGCGGCCTGAACGAGTCCACCGGCGACATCTTCGGCGCGCTCACCGAGTTCTACGCCAACCACCCGGCCGACAAGCCCGACTACGAGGTCGGCGAGCTGCCGAACCTGATCGGCAAGGGCCCGATCCGGTACATGTACGAGCCGTCGAAGGTCGGCGACCCGAACTGCTACTCCAGCAAGATCCCGAACACCGAGGTGCACGCCGCGGCCGGTCCGCAGAACCACTGGTTCTACCTGCTCGCCGAGGGCTCCAACCCGACCAACGGGCAGCCGAAGTCCCCGACCTGCAACAACAGCACCGTGGCCGGCATCGGGATCCAGAAGGCCGGCAAGGTCTTCATGGGCACCCTCATGCGCAAGACCTCGGAGTGGACCCACGCCAGCGCCCGCGCCGCGTCGGTCGCGGCCGCGAAGGAGCTGTTCCCGACCGGCGGCGAGTGCGCCGCGGTACAGAAGGCGTGGGACGCCGTCTCGGTGCCCGCCGGCACCGGCGAGTCCTGCCCGTCGGCCCGCTGATCCGATCATCCGGGAAGGACACCCATGCGACTGCACCACTCCGCGGTGGGCGCGGCCCTGGCCGTGCTGCTGACCGCGCCCTCGCCGGCCGGCGCCGCGCCGGCCGGCGGGGGCTCCCCCCGTCCGCTCGGGCCGTCCGTCTACGCGCCCGCCGGCCCGTCGGACGCGGCCGCGCCGCACCCCGGGGGCCCGGGCCGGGCGGCGACCGGCACGCTGTCCACCACCGTGACCGACCGCGCCACCGGCAAGCCGTACGGCGACGTCGAGGTCTACGTCCGCGGCGTGGACGGCGACGTCCCGGCCGCCGAGCTGATCCCGGACGCCGAGGGCGTCGTGCGCAGCGGGGGCCTGGCGCCCGGCCGGTACCGGCTGTGGGTCAACCCGTACCCGGGCGGCTTCGGCGCCCAATGGGTCGGCGAGCGCGGCGGCGTGGGCCGGGAGCACCTGGCCGCCATGATCACCGTGCGCGAGGGCGAGAACGCGGCGGCGCCGCCGGTCCTGCTGGACCCCGCGGGCAGCCTGCGCGTCACCGTGCTCGACCCGGACGGCCGGCCCGCCCACGCGATGGCGTCGGCGGAGTCGAGCCGGTACTTCGACAGCAGCAACCTGAACCTCGGCGTCACCGACGACGAGGGGCGGTTCGAGGCCGCGAACCTCGGCCCGTACGACTGGTCGCTGCGGTTCCTGACGTTCGACTCCGCGGGCGGGACGCAGCAGTGGTCCGGCGGCGCGCTGAACCCGGCCGGGGCGGCCACCGTCAGGGTCGAGGCCGGTACGACCCGGGAGTGGACCAACCGGCTGGTCCCGGGCACCCGGGTCACCGGCGCCGTCAACCCGACGGCGGACAAGGGCGAGCTGCGGCAGCTCCTGTTCTTCGACAGCAGCACCGGCCAGGTCGCCGCCTGGATCAACGGGACGCCGGCGGAGACGGAGTACGCCGCGCGCGTCGTCGGCGGGACCACGGTGACGGTGCAGGCGACCACGGTGATCGACGAGAGCACCTGGTTCGCCGGCTTCCACCGGGAGGCCCGGACCGTCGAGGACGCGACACCCGTCGCCATCCCGGAGCAGGACGCCGCCACGATCGACCTGCGGTTCCCGACGGACTAGCACTGCCGGCGCCCCATGAGCCGCCGGCCGGAGCCGGGCACGCGCCCGCTCCGGTCGGCGGCTCGCCCGTTGCCGGCCGGAGCCGCCCCGGTCGGCGGGTCAGCCGCGGGCGGTGGGGGCGGGCTCCGCGCCGACCCCGGCCGCGTCCGGCCCGGTGGCGTCGGTGCCCGGCCCGGCCGCAGGCGGGTCGCCGTCCGCGGCCGTGTAGCGGTCGCGGAGGCGGCGGTACTGGCGGCTGCGCAGGGCCAGGATCGAGGCGATCAGCCCGAGCACGCCGGTGAGGACGAAGACGAGCGCCAGCCCGCGGTCCTTGCCGGTGCCGAACCAGTCGCCGATCAGCCGCGCCCCGGTGCCGTCGGTCATGAACGGGATGATCACGAAGTCGGCGATCGGGGCGATCAGGAACGCGGTCAGCGGCGACGCCGACTGCTCGACGCTCTGGGCGAAGCCGAACACCCGGCCCTGCCGCTCGTACGGCACCACCCGCTGCAGGATCGTCTGCTCGGCCGCCTCGGCGTACGGGGCGAGCAGCATGTACACGTACATGCCGGCGGTCAGCATGATGATCGACGAGCGCAGCGGGAACAGGATCGTCACCGCCCACAGCACCACGTTGATGATCAGCAGCAGGCGGAGCGGGTTGCGGCCGAGGCCGGTCCGGGCGATCAGCAGGCCGCCGACGATGAAGCCGGTGCTCAGCAGGCCCCACAGCAGGCCCCAGGACCGGACGGACATCAGCGACAGCCCGTACGCGTCCATCAGCGCCATGAACACGCCGCCGAGGAAGTTGTTGAACGTCGAGAACAGGATCAGCGCCATCAGGCCCGGCACCTCGGCGACGACCCGCAGCGTCCCCCGCAGGTCCACCTTCCGCCCGCCGTCCGCCGGTCCGCCGCCCGCGGCCGGCGCCCCCGCCGCGGCGGCCGGCACCGCGGCGCCCGCCGGCGCGTCGGCCACGGCGGGCAGGCGCACGGCCCCCGCCGTACCGGCGTCGCCCTCCCCCGGCGCGGACGCCGCGGGGTGCTCGCGCACCGGCACCAGGGCGAGGTGGACGACCGCCGCGACCAGGACCGCGACCGCGAGGACGAGCACCCAGAACATCCCGCCCAGCGCCACCAGCAGGCCGCTGATCACCGACGTCACCAGCAGCGACACCCCCGACGTGCTGCCGACCAGCCCGTTGGCCCGGTCCCGGGTCTCCTCGGCGATGAGCACCGTCACCAGCGTGGGCAGGGCGATCGTCCGGATGTTGCCGACGATGACGCCGACCATCAGCAGCACGATGAGCGTCCACAGGGTGGCGCTGCCCGGGTCCCGGAACTCGGCCCGCGGGGTGAGCTGGTACAGCACCAGCGCCGCCGCGTACGCGGCCAGCGAGACCAGCGCCGAGACCTGCATCATCGTCTTCTTGGCGTGGTGGTCGACCAGGCTGCCGAACCAGATGCCGGTCAGCGCGGTGAGCACCAGGAAGATGCCGGAGACCACGCCGACGGCGAAGACGGAGCCCGTCTCCAGGTAGACGTAGAAGGTGATGGCGAACCACACCGTGAAGTTGATGACGCCCACCACCAGGGTGCTGACCAGGAGCTGGTAGAAGGTCCGCCGGTCGCCCTGGATCATGCTCATGAAGGGAAACGTTAGATCCTGAGGCCCGGTTGAGGTCCAGCGATTTACGTCACCCGGCCCGGCGCCGCGTCGACGAATACATGTAATTGGTCGAAGAACGCGCATCGCTCGCAAGTACGGACATCTCATAGAGGTGCCCTATGGATCCTTGGGATTACTCACGCGCCGGGGCGGGCGCGATAGTCGGCAGCTACCGGCCGTAGCCGGCTGTTTCCCCGATGTTCCGACAGGTTCCCCACCCGATAGTTGAGGAGCGCCCGTGAAGCGCACCGCCGTGCTGGCCGCGGGGCTGGCGATCGCCGTGACCGGTGCCGCCGCCCTCGCCGCCCCCGCCGCAGCCGATCCCGCCCCACCCGCCGCGACCGGTACCGCAGCGACCGCGAAGCGGCTCGCCCCCGCGCTGCCGGGCCCGGCCGGGGCGGCGGACCCGACCGCCCGCGGCCTGTCGTCGGCGGCGCTCGCGCGGTACGCGCGCTGGAGCGCCGAGCGGCCGCGCGCCGGCACCCCGACCGGCACCGTCGGCGGTGCCGGCGCGCTCGCCGTGTCGGCCCGGGACGCGCGCACCGGCGCGCCCGTCGCCCGGTTCTGCGCCACCGTCGCCGGGGACGAGGGCAGCCGCGCGTGCACGTCCGACGGCGTGGTGGCGCTGCGCGGCCTGGCCGTCGGCGTACCACTGCCGATCGTGGTCCGGCCGGACGGCGGCGGCTCCCGCCTCGGCGACTTCGTCGCCGCCACCCCGCGGGCCGGCGAGCCGGCGGCCGTGACGGCGCGGTTCGGCGCCGGCGGGACGATCCGGGCGAAGATGACCGACGGCCGCACGGGCGCGATCCTGGACGACCGCTCGTACCTGTGGGTCCGGACGGTGGGCCCCGACCGCTCGTGGGCGTTCGTCGAGGCCGAGGAGCGCGACGCCGAGGGCTGGGTGCACACCGACGCGCTGCCGCCCGGCACCTACCGCATCCTCGCGGGCGCCGACCCGCGCTACGACCTGGGCGACCAGTGGGTCGGCCCGGACGGCGGCACCGGCCGCGAGCACCTGGCCGCGCAGATCACCGTCCGCGAGGGCGAGGAGACCACCGCCCCGACGGTGCGCTTCGACCCCGGCGGGACGGTCCGCGGGACGGTGCACCTCGCCGACGGCACGCCGCTGGTCGGCGGGGCCATCAGCAACGAATCGCTGCGCTACAACGACTACCTGGTCTGGTACTACTACACCGACGCCGCGGGCCACTACGAGTCGCCGGCGCTCGGCCCGTACGACTGGTCGTTCCGGATCGGCGCGAGCTGGACGCGCACGCCCGGCGCCGACCAGTGGGGCGGCGGGGCGCGGGAGGAGCGCGACGCGGCGACCGTCCGCATCGAGGCGGGCGCCGAGGTGGAGCGGGACTTCACGCTCGCCCCCGGCGTGGTCCTCGGCGGTGCGGTGACCGGACCGGCCGGCACCGAGCGGCACGACCTGATCGCCGATGCCGCGGACGGCCTGGTCGCCGGCGTGTTCTTCACGAACGCCGAGGCCACCTACGCCCACCCGGTCCTCGGCGGCCGCAGCGTGAAGGTCCAGGCCAGCACCGTCGAGGGCGTCGAGATCCGCAGCCGGGGCTGGCACGACAACGCCGACTCGTACGCGGCGGCCGCCCCGATCGCGGTACCGGCCACCGGCACCGCCACCGCGGACCTGCGCTTCCCCGCCGCCCCGCGCTGACGCGGCGGCCGTGCGCGGCGCGGTCCGCGGGACCCGGGCCGGCGGACGATCAGTCGTCCGCCGGCTCCTCGCGGTACGGGTCGGTGATCTCGCGGAGCCGGGTCAGCGCGCCGCGGAGCTGCCCGGCGGCCCGGGCGCCGAGGTGGCGGGTCCACTCGGCCTCGACCGCCGCCTCCGCGCGCCGGGCGGCGGCGATCACCGCCTCACCGCGGGGCGCGATCCGGACCAGCCGGGCGCGGGCGTCCGCGGGGTCGCGGGTGCGGACCACGTACCCGGCGCGTTCGAGCTGGTCGACGAGGAAGCCGGCGGTCTGCTTGGTGACCCGGGCCCGGGCGGCGAGTTCGGTGAGCCGGCTGCCCTCGGGGCGCAACTGGGCGAACAGCCGCCCCTGCGCCGGCGTCACGTCGCCGTGGCCGGCGGCCGCCACCGCCTCGAACACCCGCGCCTCGATCGCCCGGTACGCGATGAAGCAGAGCAGGCCGAGGTTCGGTTCCGTCATGCCACCCCCTTGACGATGGTCAGCTTATCTGACCGATAATGGTCAGAGAGACTGACCATTACTGCGGGGAGCCGGCGATGGACACGGACGAGGTGTGGCGGGCCGTCGAGGCCGAGCGGGCGGGCCTGGCCGACCTGTTCGACGACCTGTCCGAGCGGGAGTGGGCGACGCCGTCGCTGTGCGCCGGCTGGCGGGTGCGCGAGGTCGCGGCCCACCTCACCCTGGCGCACACCGGCCCCGGCCGGGCGGTGGTCGACCTGGTCCGGGCGGGCGGCAGCTTCGACCGGATGATCCGCGACACGGCGATCCGGCGGGCCGCGCTGCCGACCGACCGGTACGCGCCCCTGCTCCGCGCCATGATCGGCTCGCGCCGGCGCGCCCCCGGGGTCAGCCCGCTGGAGCCGCTGCTGGACGCCCTCGTGCACGGCCAGGACATCGCCGTCCCGCTCGGCCGCCCGCGCGACATGCCGCTGGCCGCCGCCGCGGCCGCGGTCGACCGGGTGTGGCCGAACCTGTTCCCGTTCCGGGCCGCGCGCCGGCTGCGCGGGTACCGGCTGCGCGCCACCGACCACCCGTGGGCGGCCGGCGACGGCGAGCTGGTCGAGGGCCCGCTGGCGGCGCTGCTGCTCCTGATCACCGGCCGGCGCGCCGCGGCCCTGGCCCGACTCGACGGACCCGGCGCGCGCCGGCTCGCGGCGACGCCCTGAGGGGTCGCTACGCGCCGGCCGGTTCGAGGACGAAGACCGGGATCTGCCGGTCGGTCTTGCGCTGGTAGTCGGCGTAGTCCGGGAACGCGTCCACCGCGCGCCGCCACCAGTCGGCCTTCTCGTCGCCGAAGACCTCGCGGGCCAGGTACCGCCGGGTCACCGGGCCGTCCTGCAACTCGACGTCCGGGCGCGCGACGATGCCGGCGTACCACTGCGGGTTTCTCGGCTGGCCGCCCATGGAGGCGACCGCCGCGTACCGGCCGTCGTGCTCGACGCGCATCAGCGGCGTCTTGCGGAGCCGGCCGGTCCGCGCCCCGCGGTACGTGACCAGCACGATCGGCAGGCCGCGGATCGTGACGCCGTCGGTGGTGCCGGCCCGGACGATCCGCTCGACGTGGCGGCGGACCCACGGCAGCGCGCTCGGCTCGTACTCCTCGGTCAACGCCCTCACCCCATCAAGAAACGGACCCGATATCGATGCCCCGCTGATCCGACGATACCGCCCGGCGGGGCCGCCGATTCAACGAGTAAACAGTTTTGGGTGCGCCGGTTGGCCGGAACCAGAAGCGGCGTTGACGTCCGCGCAGCGGTCCCGCTGAATTGATGTGGGTCGATTGATACGGCCCGCCCGGGCGCGCCCGCCGGGGCGATGTCGGCCGCCGCGGAGGGACACCGATGACCGATCAGCGCAAGAGCCTGGCCCTGGCCGTCGCGGTGATCGCCGCCGTCGCCGCCACGGTCACCCAGCCGGCCGGGGCGGGGCCGCGGCCCGCGGGGATCGACGTCGCCGAGCGCGAGCCGCGCGCCGCCGGGCGGGCGACCCACTACATCTACGCCGTACCCGCGCCCACCCCCGCGGCGGCCGAGAACCTGGCCGCCGGCGGGTTCGACCTGCTGGAGGAGCGCGTCGGCGACACCCTCTTCGTGGCCGGCGACGCGGCGACCGGCGACCGGCTGCGCCGCGCCGGGTTCCGCGCCGAGGTGTCGCAGACGCTGACGCCGGCGTGGGCCAACCCCGGCGGCCTGATCGGCCACACCGGACGCCCGCCGGTCGACGACACGTTCTACGGCGGGTACCACACGTCGATGGGCCACAAGAACCACGTCGAGGCGGTCGCCCGGGCCAAGCCCGAGCTGGCCGCACTGCACAGCATCGGCAAGTCGTACACCGGCAAGTACGACCTCCAGGTCCTCTGCCTCACCAAGCGCGCGGCCGGCGACTGCGAACAGCGCACCGACGCCAAGAAGCCGCGCTTCTTCCTGATGACCCAGACGCACGCGCGGGAGATCGCCGCGGGCGAGATGTCGTACCGGTTCATCGACAAGCTGGTCGACGGCTACGGCACCGACGCCGAGGTGACGGCGCTGCTGGACTCGACCGAGGTGTGGGTCATCCCGGTGCACAACCCCGACGGCCTGGACATCGTCGCCCAGGGCTCGCGCCCGGCGATGCAGCGCAAGAACCGGAACCCGAGCAACGGCTCGTGCAGCGGCGTGGACGTCGGCGTCGACCTCAACCGCAACAACGGCACCCACTGGGGCGGCGCCGGTACGGTCAAGGACCCGTGCGGCGAGACGTATCTCGGCCCGCGCGCGGACAGCGAGGTGGAGAACCAGGCGCTGCAGGGACTGTGGAAGAAGCTGTTCAAGAAGCAGCGCGAGGGCAACGAGCCGGCGCCGGCCACCGCCACCGGGTTCATGCTGTCGATCCACACCGTCGCCGGGATGAACCTGATCCCGTGGCAGTACGCCAACACGCCGACGCCGAACGACAAGCCGCTGAAGGCGATCGGCGAGCAGATGAAGTCGTACAACGGCTACCGGACCGGCCAGGGGCCGCAGATCCTGTACTCGTTCTCCGGCGGCCACGACGACTGGATCTACGAAAAGCTGGGCGTCGCCGCGGCGACGATCGAGCTGGGCGGCAGCGGGAGCTGCGGCGGCAACAACTTCCACCCGCCGTACTCCTGCGTGGACACCTACTGGAACGCCAACCAGAAGGTGCTGATGTACCTCGGCAAGACCGCGAGGGCGCCGTACGCCGCGTCGCTCGGGCCGAACATCCGCGACGCCGCGGCCGCCGGCGGGCGGCTCACCGCGACGGTCGACGCGCACGCCTACGAGCTGGCCGCGGCCGGCCGGGTGCGCGCCGCCGGCGACGTGGCCCTGGTCGAGTACGCGCTGGACCCGGCGTTCCGCGGGGCCGCCCCGCTGGCGGTCGACGTGCGGGGCGGCGCCGCGACGGCGACCGGCGCGGTGCCCACCGCGGGGCTGGCCCCGGGCCGGCACCCGGTGTACCTGCGGGCGACGGACCGGGCGGGCAACGTCGGCCCGACGACCGCGACCTGGCTGACGGTCGGCTGAGCCGGGCACCCGGGGCGGCGCGGCGAACCGCGTCGCCCCGACGGCCCCGTCGCTCGGCCGGCCCGCTCGGGCCGGGCGGTCAGCGCGGGGAGAGGTGCCAGGGGTCGGTGAGGTCGATGAACTGGTCGACCTTCGACAGCCCCTCCATCTGTGCCATCAGCTCGCGGGCCTCCGCCGGCGGCTCCCGGTGCTCGTTCGCCCGGGCCTCGGCCTCGGAGGAGAAGAAGATGAGGTCGACGGTCGCGCCGTCGGCGGTGTAGCCGTAGACCGAGCCGAGGACGTCCGGGCGGAACTCCCGCATCAGCGACTCGGAGCCGGCCATGAGCTCGTACGCCCGCGCCGGGTCGGTGCTGCTGCCGCGGATGACCTGGACGAACCCGGCCTCGCCGGTGGCCCCCGCGCCGAGCGTGCCGGCCGCGGCGGAGTCGAGGAAGGTGGGCTCGCCGGCGAACGCGCCGGCCGTCCGGGCCCACCACTCGCCCTGCTCCGGCCGGTCGCCGTTGCGCCGGGCGGCCTCGACCGACTCGAACATCGCCGTGGCGGCGAACGTGCCGTCCGCCGCGATGCCCGCGGTGCTGCCGAGCCAGCCGGCGGCGCCGGGCGCCAGGTCGGCCTCCCAGCGCGCGAACGCTTCCCGGAGCGCAGCCGGGTCACCGGCCCGACCGAAGATGAACTGGATGAACATCGGTACCTCCACGCCGGGGACCAGCAACACGAACCAGCGCGGACTCTACGCCGCGCCGGGGCACCCGGCGGGAAAATCCAACGGAAGAATGAACGACGGCCCGATGCGAGACCGGTTCCGTGAGACCGGTTCCGCAAGGCCGGCTCGGAAAGGGGGGCATGGAATAGGAAAATCGTTCCCTTCCATTCTTAATGTATAGCGCACCCCGGGGCTTGCGGCAAGGCCCGGGTGATGCCGCAGAATCGCCGGTCGGACCTGAATTCGTCGCCCCCGCGCCACAATGCGGAAAGCGAAAAGCGGATCGGAGTGACCGCGGTGAACTCCCTGACGACCAGCGCGTTCGACCTGCCCGACCACCTGGCGGCGAAAGCCGACCCGGCAATGATCGCCGACGACGAGCGGCGGTTCGCGGCGATCGCCGCGAGCCTCGACACGTCGGTGGCCGACCTGTCCGACCGGCTCGCCGCCGCGCGCCGGGCCCCCGGCGGCCGGGGCGGCGGGGCGCTCGACCGGGACCAGGAGGTGCACCGGCTGACCGCCCGGCTGCGCACCCTGCGCCGCTTCGGCCTCGACCTGTGCCTCGGCCGCATGGTCGGCGCCGACGGCGCCGCGCCGGTGTACGTCGGGCGGCTCGGCCTCACCGACGGCGCCGGCCGGCGGCTGCTGCTCGACTGGCGCTCGCCCGCCGCGGCGCCGTTCTTCGGCGCGACCCACGCCAACCCGATGGGCCTGGCCAGCCGCCGCCGGTACCGGTGGACCCGCGGCCGGGTCGCCGACTACTGGGACGAGGTGTTCACCCCGGACGGGTTCGCCGGGCACGCGGCGCTCGACGACCAGTCCGCGTTCGTCGCGAGCCTCGGCGGCAGCCGGTCGGCCCGGATGCGCGACGTGCTCGGCACGATCCAGGCCGACCAGGACGCCATCATCCGGGCGGGCTCGGCCGGCGCCCTCGTCGTGGACGGCGGCCCCGGTACCGGGAAGACGGTCGTGGCGCTGCACCGGGCCGCGTACCTGCTGTACGCGGACCCGCGGCTGCGCAACCGGCGCGGCGGGGTGCTGTTCGTCGGCCCGCACGAGCCGTACCTGGCGTACGTCGCCGACGTCCTGCCGAGCCTCGGCGAGGAGAGCGTGCAGACCTGCACGCTGCGGGACCTGGTCGCCGAGGGGGCCGGGGCCGGCGCCGAGGCCGATCCGGCGGTGGCCCGGCTGAAGTCGTCCGCGGAGCTGGTCCGCGCGATCGACGCGGCGGTCGCGTTCTACGAGGAGGCGCCGGCCGGGGCGATGGTCGTGGAGACCGACTGGTCCCGGATCCCGCTGGGCCCCGACGACTGGGCGGCGGCGTTCGCGGCGGCCGAGCCCGGCACCCCGCACAACGAGGCGCGGGACGTCGTGTGGTCCGCGCTGATCTCGATCCTGCTGGACCGCGACGACGGCGACGCCCCGCCCGACCCGCTCCGCCGGTCGCTGCACGGCAACCGGGAGCTGCGGGCCGCGTTCCGGCGCGCCTGGCCGCTGCTGGCGGCGGCCGACCTGGTCGCCGACCTGTGGTCGGTGCCGGCGTACCTGCGCCGGTGCGCGCCCCGGCTCGACGCCGCCGAGGTCCGCGCGCTCCAGCGGCCCGACCCGCGCGCCTGGACGGTGTCCGACCTGCCGCTGCTGGACGCGGCGCGGCAGCGGCTCGGCGACCCGGCGGAGTCCCGGCGGCGGCAGCGGGCGGACGCGGCGGTGGCCGCCGAGCACGCGTACCGGGCCGGGGTCGTCGCCGACCTGCTGCACGCCGACGACGACGGCGAGGGCGCGATCACGATGCTGCACGGGCGGGACCTGCGCGACGCCCTGGTCGACGAGGCGGCGCTGCGGGCCGGCGAACCGGACCGGCTCGCCGGGCCGTTCGCGCACGTCGTGGTCGACGAGGCGCAGGAGCTGACCGACGCCGAGTGGGGGATGCTGCTGCGCCGCTGCCCGTCCCGCAGCTTCACGATCGTCGGGGACCGGGCGCAGGCCCGGCACGGGTTCGCGGGGTCCTGGCGGGAGCGGCTCGGCCGGACCGGCCTCGACCGGGTCGAGCTGGCGTCGCTGGGCATCAACTACCGGACGCCGCGCGAGATCATGGCCGCGGCCGAGCCCGTGATCCGGGCGGCGCTGCCCGACGCGAACGTGCCCACGTCGATCCGCACCGGCGGGGTGCCGGTGCGGTACGGGGCGGCGGCGGAGCGGGACGCCGTCCTCGACGCGTGGCTGGCCGCGCACGCGGACGGGACCGCCTGCGTCATCGGCGACCCCGGCTACCGGGCGACGGCGCGGGTCCGGTCGCTGACCCCGGAGCTGGCGAAGGGGCTCGAGTTCGACCTGGTCGTGCTCGTCGACCCCGACGCGTTCGGCGGGGGGATCGAGGGGGCGGTGGACCGGTACGTCGCGATGACCCGGGCGACCGGCGAGCTGGTGATCCTCACGAGCCCGTGACGACGGCGGCCGGCAGCGCGGCGGCGCTCGGGCCGCGGGGTCGGGACGGCGGGCCCGGCCCGCGGGCCGGGAGCCGGGCGGCGCGGGAGGGCGGGGAGCGGGCCGGGTGAACAGTCGGCGACCGTCCGGCTACATCCGTTGCCCGGGCCGGGCGGCGCTCCGTAGATTCCCCTCGCGCGGCCCCGCCCCTTCACGCCGAGGGACCACCATGTACACCCAACGGCACCGCACCGCCCAGCGCACCCCCCGCCACCCCGCCGGCCACGGCGGCGGCGGCCGGCCCGACGACCTGCTCGCCCTGCACCGCGCCGCCGGCAACGCCGCGGTCCACCGACTGCTCGACGGGGCCCGCCCGACGCCGGCGGTGCCGGAGCCGGTGGCGGCGGAGTCGGACGACGACGCGTCGATCTACTTCGACGCCGTCGAGGCGCCGGCCCCCGCGGTACCGGCCCCGCTCGACCCCGACCCCCTCCCGCCACCGGTCGCCGTCCTCGCCCCGAACACCACCACCGGCACGCCGCCCGCCATCGCCCCGAACACCACCACCGGCACGCCGCCGCCCGCCACCGTGCCCGACCCGACGGTCCTCGACCCGACCGTGCTGGATCCGACCGTGCTCGACCCGAACGCCGCGGCCGGTACGGCGCCGGGCACCACCCCCGCGGCGGCGCCGTTCTTCAGCCGGCGGTTCTGGAACGGGGACCTGTACAAGATGGCCGGCGCCGCCGGCGGCAGCCTCGGCCCGCTGTTCCAGGGCGTCGGGTACGGCGCCGCCACCAGCACCGTCAGCCACGTCGGCACCGGCCTGTCCGGCTTCGGCGGCCTCGGCGACGCGCTCAGCGAGTACGGCAAGTACCGCCGCTCCGGCACGGTGAACTGGGGCAAGGTGGTCGGCGGCGGCCTCACCGCGGCGGGGGCGGCGATCACCGCCGCGGGCGCCGCCACGGGCATCCCGGCGGCCCGGTACGCGGGCTGGACCGTCCAGGGCGCCGGCCTGCTGGCGAAGATGGCCGGCGAGGGCAAGCAGTGGGAGGACTACACCCGCCCCCGCCCGCCGGACCCGGAGGCGGGCGCGCTGCCCCTCACCGACGACCCGGCCCGCACCCGCCGGTGAGCCGCACCGACCGCGCCGCCCACCACCCACGGATGCCCGGCCCGGCGGCCGACCACGGTCCGCAGCCAGTTCGGGAGCGGGTCTGTCCGGAAGCGGCCCGTCGGGAGCGGCCCGCTCGGGAACGGGCCGCTCCGGGAACGGGCCGCTCCGGGAGCGAGTCGATCCGGGAGCGGTCGGTCCGGCGATCGGGCGCGGTCAGCCGGTGAGCAGGCCGCCGAGGAACAGGCCGGCCCGGCAGGACCCCGGCCGCGGGGCGCCCGGCGGGGCGCCGACCTGCCGGCAGGTGACCGTGAGGACGACCTCGCGCCCCGCGGGCACCCGGATCGGCGTCACCGCGTGGTAGTCCTGGCTGCGGAAGTTCTCCAGGCCGAGGGTGGTCACCGTGTTGCCGGCGACGGTCACCGTCAGCACGCCCGTGTCGCCCTGCGGGTTGTCCACCAGGTAGTCGGTGAGCTGGAGCGTGCGCTTGCGCGGCACGGTGTACCGGGTGCTGGCCGTCGCGCCCTGGTCCGCGCGCACCGCCAGCGACGTGGCGAACGGCCGGGCCGGCGCCGCCCGCGGGCCCGGCGACGGTGAGGCGCCGGGCGACGGCGCCGTGCGGGCCAGCTCGTCCTGGACGGCCGTCCGGGCCACCTCGTCGGCCGCCTGCTCCGCCCGGTCGGCGACGGTCGCCACCCGGGCGTCGGCGGCCTCCCGGGCGGCCGAGCGCACGGTGGGGCGCAGCAGGCCGTACCACAGCGCGATCAGCGCCAGGAGCAGCGCGAGCAGCAGGGCGAGCAGCCGCCACAGCCAGCCGGAGAGGATCGGCAACTGGACGAACGTCGCGTCCAGCGGGACGGCCTGCCCGTCGACGCCGACGACCGTCGTGCGCACCGGGTGGTGCCGCGGCTGCCCCCGCCAGAGCAGCCGCTCGGCCCGGGCGATGACGGTGGACTCGAACAGCTCGCCGGCGGCGAGGTCCAGGGTGTCCGGCCGGGCGCGGCAGCGCAGCCCGTCCGCCTCGGTGGCGACGACGACCGTGGTCGGCGCGTTGCCGAGGTTGGTGCCGGCCACCCGCCAGCGGGCGGTCCGCCGCGCGCGCCGGACCTGCGGGCGCAGCTCGGCCGCCAGCTCGTGGAACGGCGCGATCGCCAGCAGCCCCTCGGCCACCTCGGCGGCGCCGGGGGCGTCCTGCGGGACCACCCGGACCCCGTACGGCAGCTCCCCGGCCCGGACGTCGGCCGAGCGCGGCGGCGACAGCACCAACGCCACCTCGGCGGTGTCGCCCGGCAGCAGCGACACCTCGGGCGGGCTGAACGCGGCCCAGGAGGCGGGCACGCCGACGATCTCCAGGCGGTAGGCCATCACGATGTCGCCCGGGTTGCGGACGGTCACCGGTACCTCGACGGCGGCGCCCGGCGCCACGACGGCGGCAGCCTCGGCCGGGCCGGCCACGACGATGCTCATGGGCAGCGACGGTAGGCGCCCGCGCGCGGCGGGTTACGGGTCGGGCGGGAACAGTTGCGGGCAGTCCGGCTGCCCGCGCGACGTGGCATGGGCCACGCGAGGCCCGTTCGGCTACCGACGGCCTTCTATCCTCAGTGGACGTGGGGGCAAGGCGAGGGGGCTGAGGAGGCAATGCCGATGGAGCGGGTGGCGGTCAGCGTGCACGCGGTGGATCCGATCTCCCGGCTGGGGATGGAGACGCAGTTGCGCCCCCGGCCCGAGCTGCGGATCGCCGAGGACGACACCGCCGATACCGGGATCGGCCTGGTCGTGGTCGAGCGGCTGGACGAGGAGGGGACGACGCTGCTGCGCAAGCTGCACCGCGGCGGCACGCGGCGGCTGATCCTGGTCCCGGCGGCGATCGACGACGTGGGCCTGTCCTCGGCCGTCGAGCACGGCGTGGTGGCGCTGGTCCGCCGGCGGGAGGCCAGCGCCGAGCGGATGGCCCACGTGATCATGGCGGTCTCCCGCGGCGAGGGAGCGCTCCCGGCGGACCTGCTGGCCCGGCTGATGGCCCAGATGGGCCGGCTGCAGCGGCAGGTGCTGGAGCCGCGCGGGCTCAACCTGCTCGGGCTGTCCACCCGGGAGATCGACGTGCTCCGGCTGGTCGCCGACGGCCGGGACACCCGGGAGATCGCGGCCGAGCTGGCGTACTCGGAGCGCACGGTGAAGAACATCCTGCACGACGTGACCCGCCGGCTCCAGTTGCGCAACCGGGCGCACGCCGTCGCGTACGCGCTGCGCAACGGGCTGATCTGAGCCCCGGCGCCGGGCGCCCGGCGGCTGCCTGAACGGGCGGGCCGGCCTGCCCGGCCCGGTGCCCGCGCCCGCGCCCCGCGCGCGGGGACGCTCGGGCACAGTGGACCGCGCCGATGACGTCCGCGGGGCGCACCCCGCACTCCCCTGGCGAGGTCGAGTTGCCGCGTGTGTGGGCCGCCGCCCTGGTGGCCGCGTCGCTGCTGACCGGGTCGGCGCTGGTCGCGACGCGGGGCGCCGGCCGGGCCGCCGAGCCCGCCGCGCCGGCGCCGCAGCGGGTGGCCTTCGCCGGTACCGAGCACCGCAGCCTCGGCCGGATCGTCGGCACCGGCGCCGACGCCACCGCCGTGCCCTTCTTCGCCGACGGCCCCGACCACCTCGACGACGAGGTGACCGCCCGCGGCGACCTGGTCGCCTGGGTCAGCCGGCGGGACGCGCCGACCACCGAGGTGTACGTGCGGCGGGGCAGCGGCCCGGCCACCAGGGTCACCACCAACGCCGCCGACGAGTGCCGGCCGGCGATCTCGCCGGACGGGCGGTGGCTGGCGTACGCGAGCACCGAGGGGCGGGCCGACGGCGGCCACGACATCGTCGTCGCCACGATCGGCGGCGGCACCCCGCGCCGGGTCACCGGCGGCGGCGCCGACTTCACCTGGCCGACCTGGTCGCCGGACGGCCGCGAGCTGGCGTACGCCGCCCGCCCGGCCGACGGCAGCCCGCCGCAGGTGTACCGGGTCGACCTCGCCGACGGCGGCGCCCGCCGGGTCACCGCCGAGCCCGGCGGTGCCACCGACCCCGCCTGGGACCCGGTCGCCGGGCACCGGCGGATCGCGTACACCGCGGCCACCCCCGCCGGCCCGCAGCTCGCGCTGGTCGCCCCGGACGGCACCGGCCGGCGGGACGTGCTGCCGCCCGGCTGGCGCGGCGACCAGCCGGCGTGGACCGCGGACGGCGGCACGCTGGCGTTCCGCAGCGCCACCGTCGGCGCCGCCGGCCGGGTCGAGCCGGTGGACCGGATCTACAGCGTCCTCGTCCGGGACGACCCGTGCACCTGCGTGATGGTCGCCCGGCTGGCCGAGGACCGGGCCGTCGGCCACCCCGCCTGGTACACCGTGCCCGGCGAGCCCGGCGAGCACCTGCTGGTCAGCCGCCTCAGCGCCGCCGACAGGCTGACCGCGCTGCTCCAGGACGTCCGGCCGGACGGGACGGACCCGCGCAGCCTGCGCGTCCCGGTGCTGCGCGAGGACCCGCGGGCCTCGGCCGACCCGCGGTTCCTCTGGCACCCGGTCGACGGGGACCCGTGGTTCGTCCGCCAGGTCTACTCCCCCGACGGCCGGCAGCTCGCGGTGGTCCGGTTCGAGACGGTCGACGGCGTCCGGTCGTCCCGGATCTGGCTGGTCGACGCCGACACCGGCGCCGCCCGGCTGCTCGACCTGCCCGGCCGCCGGCCCGGCGACCGGGAGACCGACCCGGCCTGGTCCCCGGACGGCGGCCGGCTCGCCCTGTCCCGCAGCACGGCCGGCGCCGGGGACGCCCGCACGCCCGGCCGGATCGAGGTCGTCCGGGTCGACACCGGGCAGCGGCTGCTCACCCTGGCCGGCGTCGACGGCCTCGACGACACCCAGCCCGCCTGGTCGCCGGACGGGGCGCGGTTCGCGTTCACCCGCGGCACGTACGGCAGCGGCGAGCGCACCCACGTGTGGAGCGCCGAGGCGGCCGACGGCACCGACCAGCGCGACGTCACCGCCACGGCCTGCGGCGGCGACTGCGCCGTCTTCGACGACAGCCCCGCGTACGCCCCGGACGGCACCCGGCTGGTCTTCAACCGGGAGGCCGACGGCCTGGTCGAGACCCGGCCGGACGGGTCCGGCTGCCGGCTGCTGCTGCCGCCCGGCGGCGACTGCCGGGGGCCGGTGCCGGGCCAGCCCGCCGGGCCGTACCAGCCGCGGGACGTCACGTTCGCGCCCGACGGCCGGGCGGTCGTGTTCACCGCCCGGCGCAGCGCGGCGCCGGCCGCCGCGGAGGCGCTGTACCGGTACGACCCCGCCGCGGGCGCGGTGACGCCGCTGACCGCGGGCCTGCCCGGCCGGCAGAAGGAGCCGACCTGGCAGCGCGCGGTGGACGTGGCCACCGCGCCGGAGGGGCCGCCGCCGGTCGTCGGCCAGGGCGCCGCGGTGGCCGTGCCGCTGACGGTCGAGGGCCGCGGCAGCACGCCGGCGCCGGGCGTCCGGCTGACCCTGGACGTACCGCCGGGGCTGCGGCTGACCGGCCTGGCCGCGCCGGTCGGCGAGTGCGCCGCGGCGACCGCGACCTGCGCGCTCGGCACGCTCGGGCCCGGCGGCCGGGTGCCGGTGCGGGCGCTCGTCGTCGGGGTGCTGGTCGGCACGCACCCGCTGCGCTGGTCGGTGACGACCGAGCTGGCCGACGCCGTACCCGCGGACAACCGGGCGGAGCAGCCGGTCCGGGTCGACCCGCCGCCCGCCGGGCCGGCCGACCCGGCGCTGGACGTGCTGGTCGCGCCCGACCCCGCGTACGTCGGCGGCGCCGTCGGCGCCGTCTACACCGTGCGCAACCCCGGCGGCAGCCCGGCGACCGGCCTGCGGGTGCGGACCGCGCTGCCGGCCAACGCGCCGGTGCGGACCGGCGGCTGCCCGCCGGACGGGTGCGCCGTGCCCGACCTGGCCCCCGGCGCGACCGCCACCGTCCGGCTCGTCCTGCACGCCGCCGGCCCCGGCGCCGGCGAGGTCGCCGGGGTCGTGACCACCACCGGCGGCAACGCCGACCCGGCCAACGACGCCGCGGCGGCGCCGCTGCGGATCCGCCAGCCGCGGCTGGCGCTGACCCCGGCGACCGGGCCGCCCGGCTTCGCGCCGGTCCTGGTCGGCGTCGACTTCCCGCCGGGGCGGCCGGTGCGGCTGGCCTGGGACCGCGGGATCACCGCCGCCGCCCGCCCGGTCGTGCCGGCCGCCGACGGTACGTTCAGCGCGCCGCTGCTCGTCCTGCACCGCGACCCGCTCGGCGCCCGGACGGCCGTCGCCCGCGGTACCGGGTTCGGGCCGGTGGCCGCGCCGCCGTACCTCGTCGTGCAGCCGGGGCAGCAGGCGCCCGGCCTGCACCAGCGGAGCTGGTAGCAGCGTGATCCCGGACGTGGCAGCGTGATCCCGGACGTGGACGACGCGCTGCGCGCGCTGGTCGCCGAGGACCTGCTGGCCGGCGCGGGCGCGACCGTCGCGTTCGACGCCCCGACGACCGAGTGGGCGGCCCGGCGGACCGGGCCGGTGGTCAACCTGTTCCTGTACGACGTGCGCGAGGACCTCGCCCGGCAGCGGCAGGGCGAGGTGGTCGAGCGGGCGCCGGACGGGCGGCCGGTGGCCCGGCGGGACCCGCCGCGGTACTTCGCCCTGTCGTACCTGATCACGGCCTGGACCAGCCACCCCACCGACGAGCACCGGCTGCTGTCCACGCTGCTCGCCGGGCTCGCCGCGCACGACGAGCTGCCGGCGGGCCACCTGGCCGGGTCGCTGGCCGCGCTCGGCCTCGCGGTACCGATGAGCGTGGCCTCGCCGCCCGGCGACGGCCGCGCGCTCGCCGACATCTGGAGTGCCCTGGGCGGGCAGCTCAAGCCGTCGCTGGACCTGGTCGTGACCGCGCCGCTGACCCCGGCCCGCCGGCCGGCGCCGCCGCCGGTGACCGAGCGGGTGGTGGCGGTCCGCGAACGGCCCGGGCCGCGCCGCCCGCACCGGCGCCGGACGTGAACAGCGACCACCTCTGGGCCCGGCTGGGCCTGCTCGCCGACCGGGTCGACGCCGCGGTGGACGCCCAGCGGCGCGGCGACCCGAGCCCGGACGACCCGTTCCGCGGCCTGGTCCTCGGCCCGGCCGACCTGGACCGGCTGCGCGTGCCGCGCCCGCCGGCCGCGGTGGACGCCGACCGGCTCGCCGCGGTCGAGGCCGCCCACGCCGGGCCCGGCTCCACGCTGGACCGGGCGGCGGCCGCGTGCGGGCTGTCCGCGCTGGACGTCGAGCTGCTGCTGGTGGCGCTGCTGCCCGACGTGGACGACCGGTACGAGCGCAGCTACGCGTACCTCCAGGACGACGTCAGCCGGCGCCGCCCCGCCATCGGGCTGGCGCTGCGGCTGTGCGGGCAGCGGGCGGGCGACCCGGCGGCCCGGTACCGGTTCGCGGGCGGGGCGCCGCTGCTGGCCGCGGGGCTGCTGGTGGTGGACGACCCGGCGCCGCCGTTCCTCGGCCGCCCGCTGCGCGTCCCGGACGAGGTGGCCGCCCACCTCCTCGCCGTCGCCCCGCCCGCCGCCGCCGGACCGGTGCGGCCCGCGGCCGCCGCGGCCGGGCCGCCCGCGGGGGTCGGGGCGCTCGCGGTGGCGCTGCGCGGGCCGGCGCCGCTGGTCTACCTGCACGAGCAGCCGGGCGGCGACGCCGCGGGGCTCGCGACCGCGGCGCTCGCCGCCGCCGGCCGCCCGGCGCACCCGCTGGACCTCGACCGCCTCGCCGCCGCGCCCGACCCGGCCGGCGCCGCCCGCCACGCGGTCCGGTCCGCCCGGCTGCGCGGCGCCGGCCTGGTCGCCGGCCCGGTCGAGGCGCTCGACCCGCCCGACCACCCCGAGCGCGGCGCCGCGCTGCGGCTGCTGGTCGAGGCCCCCGTACCGGTCCTGCTCACCGGCGCCCGGCCGTGGGACCCGGCCCGGGCCCGCCGCGGGCCGCTGGCGCTCGCCGCGCCCGCGCTGGACGCCGCCGCCCGCGCCGACCGCTGGACCGCGGCGCTCGCCGCGGCCGGCGCGGCGCCGGCCGCGGACCTGGACGCGCCGGCGGCCTGGGCGCCGTACCGCCTCGGCCCGGCCCGGATCCGCCGCGCCGCCGAGGTGGCGGCCGGGCTCGCGGCGGGCGCGCCGGTGACGGCCGACCTGCTCCGGGCCGGGGTACGGGCGCAGAACGGCACCGGCCTGGCCCGGCTGGCCCGGGCGATCGAGCCGGGCGTCGACTGGTCCGACCTGGTCCTGCCCGACCCGCTGCCGGCCGAGCTGCGCGCCCTGGCCGACCGCGTCCGGCACCGGGACCGGGTGCTGGGCCGGTGGCGGATGCGCCCCGGCGGCGGCCGCGGCCGCGGCGTGCTGGCCCTGTTCGCCGGGGAGTCCGGGACCGGCAAGACGATGTCCGCCGAGGTGCTCGCCGCCGACCTGGGCCTGCCGCTGTACGTGGTGGACCTGGCCACGGTCGTCGACAAGTACGTCGGCGAGACCGAGAAGAACCTCGAACGGATCTTCGTGGAGGCCGCCGACGTCAACGGCGTCCTGCTGTTCGACGAGGCGGACGCGGTCTTCGGCAAGCGGGCCGAGGTCAAGGACGCGCACGACCGGTACGCCAACGTGGCCAGCGCGTACCTGCTGCAACGCCTGGAGACCTTCGACGGCGTCGCGATCCTCACCACGAACCTGCGCGCCAACGTCGACGACGCGTTCATCCGCCGGCTCGACGTGGTGGTCGACTTCCCCGTCCCGGACGCCGCCGCCCGGCGGGCGCTGTGGGAGCGCAGCCTGCGCCCGCCGCTCCCGCTCGCCGACGACGTCGACCCGGGCCGGTGCGCGGACCGGTTCCCGCTGGCCGGCGGGAGCATCCGGGCCTGCGCGATCACCGCCGCGTACCGGGCGGCCGCCGCGGACCGCCCGGTCGCCATGGCCGACCTGCTGACCGCCGTCCACGCCGAGTACCGCAAGCTGGGCCGGCTCACCACCGGCCCCGAGTTCACTCCGTGACGCCGCCGCCGGTCGGCGCGGGGGCGGGCGCGGTACCGGCGGTGGAGGTGGTGGCGGCGGCCGGCGCGGGCGCCGCGGCCGCGCGGGCGGCGGTCCGGGCGGTCAACTCCCGCTGCCCCTCCTGGAGCAGCCGCGCGTACAGCGGGTGCGCCGGCGGGATGCCCCACCGGTGCAGCCAGACGAGCATCTGGTTGATCACGGTGTCGTACTCGACCAGCAGCCCGCCGCTGCCGCCGGCGAGCGTCTCCCAGTGCCGGATCCGGTCGTGCGTGGCCCGGTCGATCCGCCCGGCCCGGTGGAACCCGTCGGCGTAGTAGGTCAGCCGCCCGGCCGACTCGCCGTACGCCATCTTGCCGCGCAGGTCGGAGACCTGCATGGGGGTGAAGGCGTCCGCGTGCGCGGCCAGCAGCGCCCGGAGCTGCGCCATCGTCTGCCGGCGCGCGGCGGCGAGCGCGGCGACCCGGTCGTCGCTGAGGCTCCCCGCGAACAGCAGCAGGACCGCCGTGTTGTCGTACGCCTCGCCCGCGGCCACGTGCGTCATCTCGTGCGCGACGAAGCCCAGCCGGCCGGTCTCCCCGTCGTAGTAGTCGGTCTGCATCCCGATGGTGTACTTCGGGTCGCCCGGCCCCCGCGGCTCGGTGCGCCGGGTCCCGGACCGCACCCGGTTCGCGAACCGGATGTCGCCGGCGTGCCCGACCAGGTCGGCCAGGATCGCCCGGGTCACCGCCGGCACGGCCGGGTCGGCGGCCAGCGCGGCGAGCTGCCCGACGTGGTGGGCGCCTACCTGCTCCGCCTCGGCCGCGGTGAGGGTCTGGAAGTGCTGCTGCAACGCGGCGCCGAGCTGCCGGTTCACCACCCAGGCGTGCAGCGCCGGGTCCGGGTCGGCGAGGGCCAGCGCCGCCTCGCCGGCCGCCGCGATCGCGAGGAATTTCGGTACGCCCGCCGCGGCCTCGGCGTCGGCCAGCGCGGTGAAGATCGTCAGCTCCTCGGCGGCCTCGGCGCGCAGCCGCGCGACGGCCGTCGCGCGCCGGCCGCCGGCCTTGCCGACGTGCGTGTTCCCGCACTGCTGGACCAGCGCCCGCAGCGCGTCCCGGCGGGGGACGATCTGGTCGCGGTGGGTGCCGTCGAGGGTGGTGAGCGCGGTGTCGACCAGGGTCAGCGCTTGGTCGCGGCCGCCGAACACCGAGGTGGCCCGCCGGAACTCGGCCGGCGACGGCACCCGCGCCACCACCGTCCCCCCGCCGGCCGCGGCGGATCCGGGCGAGTGAGCCGACCGCGCCGCCGGCTCGCCGGCGGCCGGGCCGCCCTCGACACCCGCGGCCGGGTGGGCCGGCTCGGTCGAGGGGGTGGACGCGGCGCCGGCATCGGCGGAGGCGGAGACGGCGTCAGCGGTCGGTGCGCCCGGCGGGGGCGCGGCCAGGGCGGCGTGGGCGGCGGCGTCCGCGGCCCGCTCGGCCGGGTCGTGCGGCTCGCTGACCAGGAGGCCGTCGCCGGTGGGCGTACCGCCGACCGGTCCGTGCCGCTGCTGGACGACGTGCGCCAGCTCGTGCGCGAGCGTGTGCCGCCCGGCCGCCGTACCGGGGGCGAAGGCGCCCCGCCGGAAGACGATGTGGCTGCCCGAGGTGTACGCCAGCGCGGCCACCCCGACCGCCGACTCGTGCGCCGCGCCGTCGGTGTGCACGCGGACGTCGGCGAAGTCGGCGCCCAGCCGGCCCTCCATCTCCGCCCGGACCGGTACCGGCAGCGGCCGGCCGGGGCGCCGCAGGACCTCGTGCACCGCGGCCGCGCCGCCGACCGCCTCGTGCACGGCCCGGTTCCCGGCGACGCGCTGCAACGCGACGGCCCCCGCCGGCGTCAACGCCCCGCCCGCGGCCGCCAGCGTCGCCGAGGGGTGGGGCGCAGCGCCCACGGCGGGACCCGCCGGTGCGGTCGTGGCCGCCCGGCGGCGCGCGGTCGCCGGCAGGCGCGCGTCGGCCCCGGTGACGACCTGCTCCGCGCGCGCTCGCACCCGCTCCCCGCCCCTCGCTCCGACTCCCTCCATTGTGGCCCGCGCGCGAGCGGCCCGCCTGCCCGAAGGGGATGGTCGCCGGGCAGCGCGGGCGGCGGGTCGGCGCTGCCTCTTCGGGTAGCCGGCGGTACCCGCGGCGGCGCCCTCGCGTCGGTGGCCGCGGGTCGCCGGCGTGCGCAGACTTGGCCCCGTTCCAGCGCCCCGCTGCCCGGGAGTCCCCGCATGCCCTCGTACCTGTCGCCCGGCGTCTACGTCGAGGAAGTACCCACCGGCTCCCGGCCGATCGAGGGGGTCGGCACGGCCGTCGCCGCGTTCGTCGGGGTCGCCGAGAAGGGCCCGTTCGACACGCCGACGCTGGTCACCACGTGGAGCCAGTACGTCCAGACCTTCGGCGACGTGGTCGACGGCGCCTACCTCGCGCACGCCGTGTACGGCTACTTCAGCAACGGCGGCGGGATCTGCTACGTCGTCCGCGTCGGCGGCGGTCCCGCGGCCCCGGCCGACGGCCCGGCGGCGCTGCCGCCCGGCGAGAAGGTCCCGCTCGGCACGTTCGCCGTCGCCGCGCTGCCCGGCGCCGGCCCGGTCAGCGTCGAGGTGACCGACGCCGAGGGCGAGGCGCCCGACGACCGGTTCCGGCTGGTCGTCCGGCGCGGCGACGCGGTGCTGGAGACGCTGGACGTCTCGGCCAAGAAGAACACCAAGGCGTACGTGGTCAGCCAGGTCCGCGAGCAGTCCAAGGTGATCGTGGTCGAGGAGGCCGCCGCGGCGGGCGCGCTGGCCCGGCCGGCGAAGCAGACGGTCGCCGTACCGGCCGCGCCCGCGCTGCGCACCGGCCCGGAGACGCCGACCTCGGCCGCCGCGTACGTCGGCGACACCGACGAGCGCACCGGCCTCGGCGGGCTGGCCGCGATCGACGAGATCACGATGGTCGCCGTACCGGACCTGATGGCCACGTACGAGCAGGGCCGGCTCGACGCCGACGCGGTCACGGCCGTGCAGGCGGCGCTGATCAGCCACTGCGAGCAGCTCGGCGACCGGATGGCGATCCTGGACACCCCGCCCGGCCTGTCCGCCCGCGAGGCGCTCACCTGGCGGACCGGGACGACCGGCTTCGACTCCCGGTACGCGGCGCTCTACTACCCGTGGATCAAGATCCTCGACCCGGCGACGGGGCAGCAGCGGTTCCTGCCGCCGAGCGGGCACGTCGCCGGCCTGTGGTCGCGCACCGACACCGAGCGCGGCGTGCACAAGGCCCCGGCGAACGAGGTCGTGCGCGGCGCCATCGCCCTGCAGAACACGGTGACCAAGGGCGAGCAGGACCTGCTCAACCCGGCCGGCGTCAACTGCGTCCGGGCGTTCCCCGGCCGCGGCATCCGGGTCTGGGGGGCGCGCACGCTCTCCTCGGACCCGGCCTGGCGGTACATCAACGTCCGCCGGCTCTTCAACTACCTGGAGGAGTCGATCCTCGTCGGCACCCAGTGGGCGGTCTTCGAGCCGAACGACGAGCGGCTGTGGGGCACGATCCGGCGCAACATCACCGCGTTCCTCACCGAGGCGTGGCGGTCCGGGGCGCTGCTCGGCCGCACCGCCGGCGAGGCGTTCTACGTCAAGTGCGACGCCGAGACCAACCCGCCCGAGTCGATCGACCTGGGCCGGGTCGTGTGCGAGGTCGGGGTGTGCCCGGTCAAGCCGGCCGAGTTCGTCGTGTTCCGGCTCTCCCAGTACTCCGACAGCACCAGCGTCCTCGCCGAGTGACGCGCCCGTACCGACGAACGCGTCCGCACCGACTGAAAGGCGGCCATCGTGGCTGAGACCGGCGACACCTTCGCCACCCACCGCTTCCAGGTCGAGCTGGGCAAGGCCCGGGTCGAGTCGGTGCAGGAGGTCAGCGGCCTGACCGTGGAGCTGGACGCGATCGAGGTCAACCAGGTCACCCCGACCGGCGAGTACCTGATCCGCAAGATCCCCGGCGCGCGCAAGGGCGGCGAGGTGACCATCACCCGCGGCCTGGACCAGAGCAGCGCCTTCACCGACTGGATCAAGGACACGTTCGAGAAGGGCGCCATCGACACCGCCCGGCAGAACATCAGCATCATCATCGTGGACAGCAAGAACGAGGCGCAGCGCCGGTTCGACCTCAGCAACGCCTGGGTCAGCAAGTGGGAGGGCCCGAACCTCAAGGCCGGCGACGCCTCCCCGGCCACCGAGAAGGTGACCGTCGTCTTCGAGGACATCACCAGCTCATGAGGCGCGGCGGAACCCCGCCGGCGGCCGAGCCGGCAGCCGCGGCCGCGGCGCCGGCGCCGCGGCTGCGGACGGACTTCCCGTTCACCCTGCCGCGCGGGTACGTGGACGAGGCCGGCACCCTGCACCGCGACGGCAGCATGCGGCTGGCCACCGCCCGCGACGAGCTGGCGCCGCTGGCGGACCTGCGGGTGCGGGAGAACCCGGCGTACCTGTCCGTGGTCCTGCTGAGCATGGTGCTGACCCGGCTCGGGACGATCACCGACGTGCGGGCCGAGCAGGTCGAGCGGCTGTTCGCCTCGGACCTGGCGTTCCTCCAGGACATGTACCGGCGGATCAACGCCGAGGGCCACACCCGGGCGGCCGTGACCTGCCCGCACTGCGCCGGGGCGTTCGAGGTGGACCTCGCCGGTGGTCGCCCGGGGGAATCGTGACGTACGCGGCCGACGCGCTGTACGGCGAGGTCGCGTACGTGGCGTACCACCTGCACTGGTCCCGGGACACCATCCTGGACCTGCCGCACGCCGAGCGCCTCCGGTACGTGGCCGAGGTCGCCGCCCTGAACACCCGCGCCGCCGAGGGCCGGTGAGATGGCCCTCGGCAACTTCCGCCGCCGCCGGCGTCCCGCGCCCGCCGCCTCCGCCGGTGCGGTCGGGTCCGCCGGCGCGGCCGCCTCCACCGATGCGGTCCGGTCCGGCGGAGCGGCCGCGCCCGCCGACGCGGCCGATGGCGCTCGTTCGCCCGAGGCGGGTTGGCGCGCGGCGGCGCCGATGCCGACGGCGCTGTCCCGCGTCGAGCCGCGGCTGACGGACCCGGCGGCGTTCCGGACGACGCTGGCCACCCACGCCGACCCGCGCCGCTGGACCGCACCCGCGCACCTGGTCGACCCGGCGGCCGGCGGGGTGATCCACGCCATCGCCGCACCGGTCGCCCCCCGCTCGTGGTCCCCGACCCCGGCGACGGTCCTGCTGCGCCCGGCCGCCCGGGTTGCGCCCGGCGACGGTTCATCCGGGGTGGTGCCCGCGGACCCTGCGGTGCCCTCGGCAGCGGACAGCGGACCTTCCCCGACCGCGCCGGGGCGGGCGGGCACCGGTTTGCCGCGTCCCCGGCCGGCCGAGGGGCCGCCCGCTGCCGACACACCGGCCGCGGCGGACGACCCCACCCGCCGCTCCACCACGACACCGCCCGCGCCCCTGGCGCGCCCGACACCCCCGGCGGCCCCGACGTCGGCAGGTGGGTCGGCGGAGGGACCGGTCGTGCGCCTGCCCGTGCCGTCGAGCCTGGTGCGCGCACATCCGAGCGAAGCTCCACGGGTACTCCCGATCGTGTCCCGCCGAGCGGAGCGGTCGTCCATCTCGGACACCCCTTCCCCGTCGCCGGCCGCGCGAGCCGACGGGTCCGCCGCCGCCGGACCTGCGTTTCCGGTCCCGCATCCCGGACCGTCGGCCGACGCCGCCAAGTCCGTGCCCGCGACGGACGCCCGGCGGACCGGTCCGCCGGGGGCGGCCGCGGCACCGCCCACCGGGTCACCCCCCGCCCCGCGGCCGGCGCCCCGCACCGGCGCGGGAGCAGCGCTCCCGAACCGGCCGGCCGTGCGCGCGGATGCACCGTCCGGCCCGCCCGCGGTTCAGCCGGGACCGACATCGCCGGTTGCCCCCGGCCGCTCCGGACCGCCGGCAGCCCCACCGGGATCGGCGTCGGCGGGTGCTGGCGGTGACCGGCCCGGCCGTGCCGGCCCGGTCGACCACTCCGGCCCACCGGTCGCGCCGCGACGGCCCGCGAGCCGGGGGACCCCGAACCACGAGATCCCGAGCCAGCAGATCGGGCCGCCTGCCGGTCGCGGCGGCTCGCCGGCCGGGCCGGCCGGCCCGCCTGCCGGCCCACGTTCCGCGCCGGTTGCCCGTGATGAGCGGCCCGCCTCCCCGCCCGCGCGGAGCGCCCGGTCGAGCGGCCCGGCCCCGGCCGGCAGGTCGGGCGCTACCCTCGGTCTCGGCCCGCCGCTGGAGGGTCTTCCCGCCTCCGCCCGCCCCTCCGCCGCGCACAACCCACCGCCAGCGCGGCACCCTTTCGCCACCACTGCCCGCGCCGAGGGCGTCCCGACCGGACCGCCGTCGCGAATCGGGGCACCCGCGACGCCGAGCGGCACGCCCACCCCCGCATCTCCCCTGCCGGCTCCGCCGCCGCGGCGACCCGCGCCGCGCCCGGCCGACCTGCCGGTGGTGCGACTCCAACGAACCCGGGTCGCCGCCGCCGGACCGGGAGCCGCTCGACGCGGCCTCCTCGGGTCCGCCGCGCCGATGGTTACCCGGGCCCCGCGTCGGGCCCCGGTGCTGAACGGCCAACCCCTCACCGGCCCGCCCCGCGCCCCGCTCCGGTGGCCGGCGCACCCACCCACACCGGCCCACCCACCCGTACCCCCGACCGGTCGGACCGGCGGCGCCCCGCACGATGGTTCGCCCCCGACCGACCGGCTCACCACCGCGCCCGCAACCGCGAAGCGGTCCACAGCGGACCGGAGTGGCCCGACCCGGGTCGCCCGGCTGCCGCGGACGGCGAAGCCCACCCCGCCGTCGAGGCCGCGCCCCGGTCCGACCGGCGATGCGCCCGGGCACTCGACCGAACCGGGGTCCGACTCGCCACCGACCGGCGCGCCGCCGGAGCGGCGGGACACAGCCCACGACTCCGGCCGGCTCGCCGCGCGGGCCGCGGCGGGTCCTACGCGGCGGGGTGTGGGTGCCCGGCTGACCGCGGTACTGCGCCGCGCGCTCCCCGCGGTACCCATCCCGACCGCGCCCACATCGGCCGCGCCCACATCGGCCCGCTCCCGTCCCGGGGCGGCGCCGGCGACGCCGGCCGCTCGCCCGACCCCCCACCGACCCGACCGCGCCGCCGCCCCGGCCCGCCCGGCTGCACCCGGCATCCCGGTCCCGCCGCGCGATACCCCACCGACCGGCACGCCGGTTGCCGCACCGGCACCACACCACCACCCGGCCCCGACACCGACGCCCCCGACGCCAGCACCACATCCGCCGCACCCGGCATACCGACCGCCCGCCGCAGCACCGCCCCAGCCAGCCCGCGGACCGCGGCCAGCCAGCACCCGCCCGACCACTGAACCGCCGCCCGCCACCGCGCCACGGCCGACCACCACCCACCCGGCCCCCGCACCGCGGCCAGCCACTGCCCTCCCGGCGACGGCCCCACAGCCAGCCGCCGCGCCACGACCAGCCACGACACCGCTGCCGGCAACAGCGGCACCGCGACCGGTGGCGGTATCGCGGGCCAGCACACCACCGCCGGCGACCCGGCCGCAACCGGCATCGACAGCACCCCCGGCAGCCACGCCGACCCCCACACCGAACACCGCCGTCCAACGCCGCGCCTCCACCCCCTCGCCCGCCAGCCCCCCGCCCACCAGCCGACCGGCCACCACCCCACCGCCGACAACCCGGCACGCGACCACTCACCCCCGCGCGAACGACCCCCTGGCCGACCTGGACCGGCGCGCGCTGGACGCCCTCGCCCACCGCCTGATCGAGCCCGTCGGCCGCCTCCTCCGCGCCGAGCTGCGCCTCGGCCGCGAGCGCGCCGGCCGCTGGCACGACGGTGCCCGATGACCGGCCGCGACCCCGGTACCAGCGTCCACTTCCGGCTCCGCGTCGACGGGATCGACCTGGGCGACTGGAACACCTGCTCCGGCCTCGGCTGCGAGGTCGAGGTGGAGCAGCACGCCGAGGGCGGGAACAACGGGTTCGTCTGGCAGTTGCCGTCCCGGGTGCGGTACCCGAACGTCACGCTGAGCCGCCCGCTGACCCCGGACACCGCGAAGGTCGCCCGCTTCCTCGCCGCGCTGCCGCAGGGCGTCCGCCGCGGTACCGCGCAGGTGGCCGCGCTGCGGCCGGACCGGCAGGTGCTCGTCCAGTGGGGGCTGGCGGACGTGGTGCTGGTCCGGTGGAGCGGGCCGTCGTTCGACCCGCAGCAGTCGCAGGTGGCCAGCGAGAGCATCGAGCTGGCGTACCACGGCTTCCTGGAGGTGGCGTGATGCCCGGGCCGACCGGCAAGGTGGCGGCGCGGCTCCAGCGGTACCAGCCGCCGGCCGCGGGCGGGAGCCGGCCGGGCGGGCCGCTGGGCGGGCCGATCGTGCTCTCGTTCAACCCGAACCAGCTCACGCTGTCCAAGGCGGCGTCGTGGATCCCGCACGTGGTCCGGTCGGCGAGCGACGTCGGCATCCCGGAGTTCAGCGGGTCCGAGCCGCGGACGCTGCAACTCGAGGTGTTCCTGGACGTCACCGACAGCCACGCCCGGACGGTCGCCGAGCGGGTCGAGGAGCTGCTGTCCTGCTGCTCGCCGACCGCCGCCAGCGTGGCCGCGAAGGCGCCGTCGCCGCCGTGGGTGCGGTTCAGTTGGGGCCAGTTCCGGTCGGTGTCCTTCTACGCGTACGCCAGCTCGGTCAACGCGGTGTACTCGCTGTTCAACGCCGCCGGCACGCCGCTGCGGGCCACCTGCTCGCTGACCCTGACCGAGATCAGCGTGCCCGTCGCCGGGCAGAACCCGACGTCCGGCGCCCGCAGCTCGCGCCGGGTGCACCGGACGGTGGCCGGGGACAGCCTGCCGCTGCTGGCCCACCGCGAGTACGGCGACCCGACCGCCTGGCGCCGGATCGCCGAGGCCAACGGCATCGACGACCCGATGCGGCTGCGCCCCGGTACGCCGCTGCTCATCCCCGCCGCGGGCGAGGCCGCCGATGGGTGAGGGGAACCGGACGAACCTGCTGGTCGTCGCGGCGCCGGCCCCGCTGCCGCCGGCGATCGGCGAGCAGCTCGCGCACGCGTCGATCGAGGACAGCGCCCACCTGCCGGCGGCGGCGACGCTGCGCTACCGCGACCAGCGCGCGCGGGTGCTGGAGCGCACCGGCATCACCATCGGCACCGTGCTGACGGTCGGCGTGCGGCCGGGCGACTCGCCGGCGGTGGTGCCGCTGTTCGCCGGGGAGGTGGTGACGGTGGAGACGGAGTTCGACGGCGCGGGGACGTTCACCACGATCCGCGCCCTGGACCGGTCGCACCGGCTGATGCGCGGCCGCCGGGTGCGCAGCTTCCGCAACCGGACGGCCGCCGACATCGCCCGCGAGGTCGCCGCCGGCGCGGGCCTCGGTATCGGCACGGTCGACCCGACCCGGACCGTGTACGAGATGGTCACCCAGCCGAACGTCACCGACTGGGAGTTCCTCGGGATGCTCGCCGTCGACAACGACGCCGAGGTGCGGATGGTGGACGGCCGGTTCTGCTTCCGCCGGACCGTCCGCGCGGCCGGGGCGCCGGGCGCCGGCAGCACCGCCGAGCGCAGCCCGTACGTGGTGCAGATGGACGAGAACCTGCTGGCCCTGCGCTCCACGGTCACCTCGGTCGGCCAGCAGACGGCCGTCCAGGTGCGCGGCTGGGACGTCCGGCGGCGGCAGCCGCTGACCGCCCGGCAGCCCGTCCGGCCGAGCGAGGGGGCGCAGCTCGGCCTGGACCCGGCCCGGGCGGCGGCGCCGTTCGGCGCGGCGGAGCTGCTGGTCGCGGACGTGCCGTACCGGACGCAGGCCGAGGTGGGGGCGGTGGCCGCGGCCGTCGCCGCCGGGGTGGCCGGCGGGCTGGCCGAGCTGGAGGTCGGCATCCGCGGCAACCCGCGGCTGGTGGCGGGCGTACCGGTGGCGCTGACCGACGTGGGCAAGCCGTTCGAGGGCAAGTACACGGTCACCGCGTCCCGGCACGTCTTCGGCCCCGGCCGGTTCTACGAGACGTGGCTGACCGTCAGCGGCGAGCAGGAGCGGTCGCTGCACGGCCTGGTCACCGGCGCGACCGCGCCGGCCCGCGCCGCCCGGGTGCCCGGCGTGGCGGTCGGGATCGTCACCGACACCCAGGCCGGCAGCGACCCGGCGCACCCCGAGCACCGCGACCGGGGGCTGGTGAAGCTGCGCTTCCCGTGGCTGTCCGACACGTACGAGTCGGACTGGGTGCGCACCGTCCAGCCCGGCGGCGCCGGGGTGATCTCGCCGGAGGTGGACGACGAGGTGCTGGTCGGCTTCGAGCAGGGCCTGCTGGACCGGCCGTACGTGCTGGGCAGCCTGTACAACGGCGTGGACCGGCCGGCGCCGCACGACGGGCCGCTGGTCGACCCGCGCACCGGCGCGGTGAACCGGCGCTCGCTCGCCTCCCGCCCGAAGCGCGGGGTGCCCGCGGGCAACTGGGTCGAGCTGCTCGACGGCCCGGCCGGGGCCCCGCAGGGCGTCCGGCTGCGCACCCGCCGCGGCGGCGAGGAGCTGCTGGTCCACCTGGACCGCGGCGGCACGTCGGTGATCGTCCGCAGCGACGGCAGCGTGGTCGTCGAGGCCGGTACCGACGTGTCCGTCACCGCGCGGTCCGGCGGGGTCAGCGTCGAGGCGGCCGGGCCGGTCGCGGTGAGGGGCCGGGGCATCGACCTCGACGCCGGCGCCGGCGCGCTGACCCTGTCCGGCGGCTCGGTGCGGCTGGCCGGCGCCGGCGAGGTCGCGGTCACCGGCACGATCGTCCGGATCAACTGAAGGAGCCGCCATGCCCCCCGCCGCCCGCGTCGGCGACCCGATCGGCCACGCCGTGCCGACCGGCGTGCTCGGCCCGCCGGGCGCCGCCGTGGCCGGCGCCGCGCCGGTACCGGCCGGGGCGCCGGTGCGGGGCGTCGCGACCGTCCGGATCGGGGGCCTGCCGGCCGCGGTCGTCGGTACGGTCGGCACCTGCGCCCCGCACGCCCCGCTCGGCCCGGCCAACCTGCTGCTGCCCGGGCCGCCGCCGCCCCGCGGGCCGGTCCTGATCGGCGGCTTCCCCGCCGCCCGGCTCGGCGACAAGCTGGCCTGCTCGGCGATCGTGCTGGCCGGCGCCCCGACCGTCCTGATCGGCGGCTGAGGTGGCCGAGGAGTTCGTCGGGGCCGGCTGGGCGTTCCCGCTGCGGATCGACGCCGGCGGCGGGTTCGCGCTGGTCAGCCGCGAGCGGGAGGTGGCCGAGGCGATCCGGCTCATTCTCGGTACGGCGCCGGGCGAGCGGCCGATGCGGCCGGAGTTCGGCTGCGGCATCCACGACCACGTGTTCGCGCCGGCCGACGAGACGACCGCCGGGCAGCTCGCCTTCGAGGTGCGGGCGGCGCTGCGCCGCTGGGAGCCGCGGATCGACGTGACCGACGTGCTGGTCAGCTTCGACGCCGTCGACGCCGGCACCCTCTACCTGGACGTCCGGTACACGATCCGCGGCACCAACGACCCGCGCAACCTGGTCTTCCCCTTCTACACGATCCCGGCGCACGAGGCGCCGGCCGAGGAGTACGCCCGCTGATGGCCCTGCCCGCGCCGAACCTGGACGACCGCCGCTTCCAGCACCTGGTGGACGAGGCGAAGCGGTTCATCGCGCAGCGCTGCCCGGAGTGGACCGACCACAACGTCTCCGACCCGGGCGTGACGCTGATCGAGGCGTTCGCGCACATGGTCGACCAGCTCCTGTACCGGCTGAACCGGGTTCCGGAGCGCACCTACCTCGCCTTCCTGGACCTGATCGGGGTGACCCTGTTCCCGCCGACCGCGGCCCGGGCGGACGTGACGTTCTGGCTCTCCGGCCCGCAGCCGGAGCCGGTGGTGCTGCGGGCCGGCACCGAGGTGGCGACGGTCCGGACCGAGACCGAGGAGGCGGTCGTCTTCGCCACCACCGCCGACCGCACGGTCCCGCCGTGCGCGCTGTCCGCGCTGCGCGGCCGCCCGGCCGCGGGCCCGGCCGCCGACCTCACGGACGCGGTCGGGGCGGGTCGGGACGCGCGCTGCTTCGCCGACCCGCCGGCCGTCGGCGACGCCCTGCTGGTCGGGCTGACCACGGCGGTGCCCGGCTGCGCGGTGGTGCTGCGGCTGGACAGCCGGGTCGAGGGCATCGGCGTGGACCCGCGGCAGCCGCCCCTGCGATGGCAGGCGTGGACCGGCCGGGACTGGGCCGACTGCGCCGTGGACAGCGACGGCACCGGCGGCCTGAACCGGCCCGGCGACGTGGTCCTGCACGTCCCGACGGGCCACGTCGCGTCCAGGGTGGAGGACCGGCGGGCCGGCTGGCTGCGCTGCGTGGTGGTCGAGGCCGAGCCGGGGCAGCCCGGGTACACCGCGTCGCCGACGGTCCGGGCGGCCGAGGCGTTCACCATCGGCGGCACGGTCGACGCCGTGCACGCCGAGACGGTGACCCACGAGCTGCTCGGCGAGTCCGAGGGCGTGCCCGGCCAGCGGTGGCGGGTGGCCCGGCCGCCGGTCCTGCCCGACGACGTGCCGTTCGTGGTGGAGGTCGCCGGCGACGACGGCTGGCGGGAGTGGCCGGAGGTGCCCGGCTTCGCCGACGCCGACCCGGCCGCCCGCGCGGTCACCCTGGACCGCAGCACCGGCGAGGTGGCGTTCCCGCCGGCCGTCCGCGAGCCGGACGGGACGCTGCGGCACTACGGCGCCGTCCCGCCGGCCGGGGCCGCGCTGCGGGTGCGCCGGTACCGCACCGGCGGCGGCCGGGCCGGCAACGTCGCCCGCGGCGCCCTGCGCACCCTGCGCAGCGCCGTGCCGGCGGTGAGCCGGGTGACGAACCGGGAGGCCGCCCGCGGCGGCGTGGACGGCGAGACGGTCGAGGCGGCCAAGCACCGCGGCCCGGTCGAGCTGCGCGCGCAGGACCGGGCGGTCACCGCCCGCGACTACGAGCTGCTGGCCGCCCGGGCGGCGCCGGCCGCGGCCCGGCTGCGCTGCCTGCCGGCCGACGAGGAGTCCGGCGTCCGGCTGCTGGTCGTACCCGGGGCGACCGCCGACGCCGGGGACCGGCTGCGGTTCACCCAGCTCATCCCGCCGGCCGACCTGCTCGCGGCGATCGCCGGGTACCTGGACGCCCGCCGCCCGCTCGGTGTCCGGCTGGTCGTGGAGCCGCCGTACTACCAGGGGGTCACGGTCGTCGCCCGGCTCACCGCCCGGTCCGGCGCCGACCCGGCCGCGCTCGCCGCCGCCGCCCTCGACGCCCTGTACGCCCACCTGAACCCGCTGACCGGCGGCCCGGACGGCGCCGGCTGGGAGTTCGGCCGGCCGGTCCAGGCCGGCGAGGTGTTCGCCGTCCTGCACGCGCTGCCCGGCCTCGCGCTGGTGGAGGAGGTCCTCCTCTTCCCCGCCGACCCGGTCACCGGCACCCGCGGGGCGCCAGCCACCCGGATCGACCTGGACCGGCACGCGCTGGTCTTCTCCTACGAGCACCAGGTCCGGGTCGAGCTGCCCTGACCGGAGAGGAGCCGCGATGCGCGCCGCCGTACCGGGGCTGGGCACGGCCCACCCGCTGCACCGCGGCCTGCCGGCCGTGTACGCGTCCGACGAGCTGGCCGGGCGGCTGCTGGCCGGCTTCGACGAGGTCCTGGCCGCGGTCCACGGCACCCTGGACAACCTGGCCGCGTACGTCGACCCGCGGCTGGCGCCGGCGGACTTCGTGGACTGGCTCGCCGGCTGGGTGGCCGCCGAGACCGGGCCGGGCTGGACGGTGGAGCAGCGCCGCACCGCCGTCGCCGAGGCCGTCGCCCTGCACCGCCGCCGGGGCACCGCCGCCGGCCTCGCCGCGCAGGTGGAGACGGTCCTCGGCGTCCGGCCGGAGGTGGTCGACAGCGGCGGCACCGCCTGGTCGACCGAGCCCGGCACGCCGCTGCCCGGCGGGGCGCGGGCGCGGGTCACGGTGACGGTGCGGGTACCGGACGCGGCGGCGGTGCCGGCGGACCGGCTGCGCGCGCTGGTCGCGGCGAACCGGCCGGCGCACGTGGCGTACGAGGTACGGATCGTCGAGGAGGCCGCGCGTGGGGACCTGTGACCGGTGCGTGCCGGCGGAGCCGGGCGGGACGTTCTGCGCGGCCTGCGGCGCCTTCCTCGGCTGGTCCGACCCGGACCCGCCCGCCCCGGCGGCACCAGCGACACCCGCGACACTCGCGAAACCGGCCGCCCCGGCGGAGTCCCCCGTCGACCCGGCGGCGCCGCCCGCGGAGCCGCTCACCCCGGCGCCCACGGCGCCGCCCGGCGCAACGCCGACCCCCGGTCCAGGTGCCGGTGCCGGTCCCGGTGCCGTCGCGGTCGGGGCCGTGCAGCCCGCGCCGGCCCGGCCCCGGCCGCTGCCGGTCCGCGCGCTGCCCACCGCCCCCGACGCCGCCGCCGGGATCACCTGCCCGGCCTGCGCGGCCGGCAACCCACCGGCCCGCCGCCTGTGCCGGCGCTGCGGCCAACCGCTGGTCGCGACCGCCCCCGCCGCCGCCCCCCGCCCGTCCCGCTGGCAGCGCTTCCTGGCCGCCCTGCGCCGCGCCCTCGCCTGGCTGCTCCGGCGCGAGCGCGGCTGGTGGCCGCGCGCGCAGCGGCTGATCGCGGTCCTGCTCGCGGTCCTCCTGCTGGTCGCGATCGGCGCGGCGGCGGCCCGGGCCGGGCAGTGGGTCGTGGACGCGGTCCGGGACCGGACCACCGCCCCGAAGCCGGTCCGCCCGATCGCGGCGACCGCCGGCAGCGCCGCGCCGGGCCACCCGGCGGCGCTGGTGGTCGACGGCCTGAGCGACCGCTACTGGGCGCCGCGCGCCGCGGGCGACGGCCGCGGCCAGCACGTCGACCTGGCGTTCGCCCGGCCGTTCCGGCTGGTCGCCGTCGTCATCCACACCGGGGCGTCGCCGCGGGCGGACGAGTACCTGCGGCACGCCCGCCCCGCCGAACTGGACCTCGCCGCCCGGCACCCGGACGGCCGCTGGACCACCCGCCGGATCTCGCTCGCCGACGCCGCCGGGCCGCAGACCTTCCACCCGGTCATCGCCGACGTGGCGGCGGTCAAGCTGACGATCGTCGCCAGCTACGGGGTGCAGCCGGGGCGCCGGCCGGCGCTCGCCGAGGTGGAGTTCTTCGCCCGCCCGCCGCGCTGACCCCGCGGGCGGGCGGGGTACCGCGGCCGGCCATTTCGATTTATTGGTCGCAGAATTGCGCGCGTCCCATAGTCCTATGCGATAGGTCCCACTTATATGTCGGCATCGGAATAGAAGCGTCGGACAACACACCCCCGATCTCTGGCCAACGGCTTCCGCGCGCGTATGATGACTGCCCATGAATCTTGAGATTCGGCATCTGCGCGCAATCTGCGCAATCGACGACGAGGGGAGCCTTTCCAAAGCCGCGACCGTCCTCGGACTGACGCAACCGTCGCTGACCCTGCTGCTCCAGCGGGTCGAGACGGTGCTCGGCGGGCGGCTTTTCCAGCGCAGCAGATCCGGCGCCACGCCGACGCCCCTCGGCTCGGTCGTCCTGGACCGCGCCCGGCTCATCCTCGGCGAGCTGGACACGTTCGGCACGGACTTCGTCCGGACCGACCAGCACCGCCCGATCAGGCTCGGCATCTGGCCCGTGAGCTGGGTGAACGCCCTCATCGACCAGCTCGACGTGGAGCTGCCGAACTCCAGCGTCCTGGTCGAGCCGTCCAGCCGCAAGCTCACCCAGGCGATCCGGCACGGCCACCTGGACATCGCCGTGATCGCGCTGGCGTACGAGGACGCGATTCCCGGAAACGCCAGCCTCGGCCGCCGAATGCTCCTCCCCCGGCTGCCCATTTCCGTGGCGATCGCGCGATCCCACCCGCTCGCGGCCACGCCGGAAATCGAACTCGCCGACCTCGCCAACGAATCCTGGATCGCGCCGTCCGGCTCGGACGACGGCTGCCTCACCCAACTGCACGCCGCCTGCCGGCGGGCCGGATATCGGCCGCGCATTCGATTCGACATACCGTCCGGGAATGGCACGCACCTCATTTCCTCGGGCAAGGCCGTGCGGCTGGTCGAGCCGACCGGCAATTACCCCGGAATCAAGCTGGCGCTGCTGGCCGGGGAGCCGCTGTCGCTGCGCGTGTTCCTGGTCTGGCGGCGCGACCGGGTACCGGAGGACGACGCCGACCGGGTGTTCCGGATGGCGGCGCGGATCTTCCAGCGGACGGCGCTGGCGAGCCCGGACTTCGGCCCGTGGTGGCGCGCCCACCCGGAACTCCACCCGCTCGCGGACAAGCCCGGCCTCCTCGCCGGCCCCGAGCTGGAGCCGGAGCCCGCCGACAACCCCTGCGCCTGACGACCCTTGCGCCGACTCCTGACGCCCCCGACCGGCCCGCCGCGCGTGCACGGCCCGGTGGAGAGACCGGACCGTGCACGCCCCCGGCGGGCTACTGGATGCCGGCGGTGTTGAGCAGCAGGTTCGGCGACCCCGAACCGGGGTTGGTGACCTTGCCGCTGACGGCCGCCCCCGTGACGGCCCTGTTCACCTCCGCCTGCGTCGCCTGCGGGTGGCTCTGCAAATACAGCGCCACCGCCCCCGCGACGTGCGGCGTCGCCATCGACGTGCCGGACATGCCGGTCGTCCCGGTGTCGCTGCTGTGCGACGCCGACACGATGCCCTCGCCCGGCGCGAAGATGTCGACGCAGGTGCCGTGGTTGGAGAAGCCCGCCCGGGCGTCCCGCTGGCCGGTCGCGGCGACGTTGAGGACGTCCGGGATGACGCCGCCGGGGCCGAACGTGCAGCCGTCGGCGCCGCTGTTGCCGGCGGCGGCGACGAAGACGTACCCGGCCTTGATGGCGTTCTCGAACGCCCGGTCGCCGATGTGCGCGTCGTCGAAGCCCCAGCTCATGTTCACCACGGACGGCTTGACGCCCTCCCCGGCGATCCAGTCGATCGCCTCGACGCCGTCGGAGTCGGGGGCCGAGCCGTCGCAGCCGAGCATCCGCAGCGCGACGAGCGTGGCCTTCTTCGCCACGCCCAGCGTCTTCCCGATGATCGTGCCGGCGGTGTGCGTGCCGTGGCCGTTGCAGTCGATGCTGCCCGTGTCGTCGTCCAGGAAGTCCTTCCCGGCGGTGGCCCGGCCCTCGAAGTCGCGGTGGGTGGGGCGCACGCCGGTGTCGGTGTCGTAGACGGTGACGCCCTCGCCGGTCCGGTCGTAGGTGTACTTGCGGTCCAGCGGCAGGTCCTTCTGGTCGATCCGGTCCAGGCCCCAGTTGGGCGGGTTGTCCTGGGTGTCGGCGGCCAGGATCGTGCCGTCCTGCCGGACCTCGGCCACGGCCGGGTCGGCCGCCAGCCGGCGGGCGGCCGCCGCCGGCAGGCCGCGCACGTTGAAGCCGTGCAGGGCCGCGGTGTAGACGGCGTCGAGCCGGCCGCCGTACCGGCGGACCAGCGTCGTCGCCGCGGCGGTGACGGCCGCGCCGGCCGCGGCCGGCGCCGGTCCGGCGTCGTCGAGCAGCACGATGTACGAGCCGGGGACCGGGCGCGCGGCCGCCGTGCGGACGTGGCCCTCCGGCGCGGCGGCCTCGGCGGTACCGGCGACGGCCAGCGCGAGGGTGAGGGCCGCGGCCACGGCGAGCGCGCGGCGGACCGGGGTGCGGTGGGTCACCGGGGCGTCCCCTCGTCAGTGGCGGCGTGCAGGTCGGCGAGCAGGCGCTGGGCGTCGCCCTCCGGCTCCCCGCCGCGCGGGTAGACGTCCACGGCGGCCTCGTCCCGGCCGAGGTCGCGGGCGCAGTCGACGCGGACGCGCCAGCCGTCGTACCGGTCCTCGTGCCCGGTCAGCGAGCCGTCGCTGACCGTCGACACGGCCAGCCCGGTGCGGGGCAGCTCGAAGGTCGCCTGCGGGTTCCGGACGCGCAGGCACAGGGCGACGATGTGGCCGTTGATCCGCGACCGGGCGAAGCCGAAGCCGCGCTTGAACCGCAGGCTGCCGAAGAACTGGATGCCCTTGAGGTCCATCGTGGCCGCGTGGTTCGGCAGCACGATCGGGCGGCCGCGGAAGTCGGGGTACGGGTACCCGCAGAACCGGTGGACGTCCAGGTTGCAGGCGTCGGCGTACTGCGGCGCCGTGAGCGCGACCCGCTGGGGCGCGGCGGCGGCCGGTGCGGCGCCGACGGTCGTCGCCAGGGCGACGGCGCCGACGGCGGCGAGAACGGAGGTGTACATGGCGAAACCTTCCGGGTTGGGCGGCGTCAGACGCCGGCGGTCTGCTGGATCCAGGAGCGGACGGCGGAGCTGACGATCGTGTTGTAGCCGCCGAAGCCGGAGCCGTCGGTCGGCTTGTTGCCGATGGAGCAGACGGCGACCAGGTCGCCGGCGGAGTTGAGCATCGGGCCGCCGGAGTCGCCGCCGGCGGTGTCGCCGTCGTTGCGGATGCAGGCGACGTCGCCGAAGTCGCTGGCGCAGTCCAGCTCGGTGACGGTGCCGCTGGACGTCCGGAGGTTCTCGGCCAGGTTGGTCCAGTCGGAGTTCTGGTAGCCCCAGCCGTACACCCGCTCCTGCATCCCGACGCTGAGGCTGCCCTGCGCGGCCACCGTCAGGTACGTCGCCTGCACGCCCGAGGCCAGCTTGAGCAGGGCGACGTCGTTGTTGCCCGGCGCCCGGACGACCTGCGCGACGTTCGCCGTGCTGCCGCCGGAGGAGCGGGTCAGCGACCCGACCCGGACGCTGAGCGACGGCTGGTCGACGCAGTGCTTGGCGGTGATCACCCACTCCGCCGCGATGATCGACGAGGTGCAGGTGAAGCGCCCGTTGGTGTGCAGGGCGGAGATCCAGGGCAGCGGCGTGCTCACCTGCTGCCCGCCGCGATCGCTGCCGTCACGACGAGGTGGGTCAGTGACTTTCGCATGTGGAGCACTTCCTCGACTGGGGGCGGGGCCTTTCGCGCTTTCCGAAAGGTGCGGTATTCCGTCGGCCGGACGGGCCCGACCGATTTGCTGATACGGCCGACGCTAGGCCGATCCCCGCCCGCCGAACAGACCCTTTCCAATCAGTCTGCATTGATGTGCATCAATACTGTGGAAGACTCCCGCGGACAGGTTCAGGCGGCGCCGGCGGACGCGCCGCCCGGCTGCTGACCTGGGGGGATGTGCGTGGAGTCGGCGACGGCCTCCCGCACCCAGCGGTACAGGCAGGACTCGGAAATGCCGTGGTCTCTGGCGATCCGGCGCATGGTGTGCTCGCCCCGCCGGACCGCCGCCACCACTTTGGCGCGAAACTCGGGCGGGTGTGATCTCGGCACGGCAGCACTCTTTCCATGCATCGGGTGGAGCGCACGGCCGCCGCCGAGCCGCGTCGGTCCCGGGACCCGGCGGAATTATCCGATGCTATCCAGTTCGCCGGTCGCCCAGAAGTCGCCAACAAGTGTCTGCCAACAATAATGGCGGCGATTCGGTTTATTACTGCAAGCGGACGTTGTGGCTCACGGGTGTCACATCAGGCCCCTGACCAGGCCGTTCGTACTCCCGGGACCCCGTCACCCATCCGGACCGGGTGCGGCACCGAAGTACCCGTATGCCGGCCGGTCGCCGGCGCCCGCGGTACGGATCGGTGGAGGATGGCATGGTGACGGATGCCGGCGGTGCGGTACCGGGGCGGGCGCGGCTGCGGGCGGTGCCCGGCGACGCCGAGCCGGCGCCGGAGTGCGCCGAGCTGCTCGGCCGGGTGGCGCGCGGGGACGAGGCGGCGTTCGGCCGCCTCTACGACGTGCTCGCGCCGCGGGTGTTCGGGCTGATCCGCCGCGTGCTGCGGGACCCGGCCCAGGCCGAGGAGGTCGCGCAGGAGGCGCTGCTGGAGGTCTGGCGCACGGCCGGCCGGTTCGACCCGGCGCGCGGGTCGGCGCAGGGCTGGGTGCTGACGATCGCGCACCGCCGCGCGGTCGACCGGGTGCGGTCGGAGCAGGCCAGCACCGAGCGGACCCGGCGGGTCGGCGCGGCGTCGGTGGACGTGCCGTACGACGACGTGGTGGACCGGGCGATCGGCCGGCTGGAGCGGCAGCAGGTGCGCCGCTGCCTGGACGCGCTGACCCCGGTGCAGCGGGAGGCGATCAGCCTCGCGTACTACGGGGGCCACACCTACCAGCAGGTCGCGGCGATGCTCGGCGCCGGCCTGCCCACGGTGAAGACGAGGATGCGGGACGGCCTGATCCGGCTGCGCGACTGCATGGACCCGGCGGGGGTGCGCTGATGACCGACATTCACACGCTGGCCGGCGCGTACGCCCTGGACGCGCTGGACGAGCCGGAGCGGGCCGCGTTCGAACGGCACCTGCGGGAGTGCCCGGCCTGCGCCACCGAGGTGGCCGAGCTGGCCGAGGCGGCCACCGCGCTGGCCGAGCCCACGTGGTCGGTGCCGCCGCCCGGCCTGCGCCAGCGGGTCCTCGCCGCGGCCGCGACCACCCGGCAGGAGCCGCCGGCGGTCGCCGCGCGTGCCGGGCGGCGCGGCGCGGCCGCGCGCTGGCAGCGGTTCGCCGCGGCCGCCGCCGCGGTCGGGGTGTGCGCCGCGGGCGCGGGGCTGGCCACGTACGCGTGGCAGCGGGGCGAGCTGCGCGACGAGCGGGCGGCCGCCGCCGACGCGCGGGCCACCGCCGACGGCGTGCGGGCGGTGCTCGCCGCCGCCGACGCGCGGATCCGCACCGGGGCCCTGGTCGGCGGCGGGCGGGTCACCATCGTCGCGTCGGCGCAGCGGGACCGGAGCGTGGTCGTGCTGGACGCGCCGCCCGCCGGCGAGCGGCGGGTGTACCAGTACTGGTGGATCACCGGCGCGGCGCCGGCCTCCGCGGCGGTGCTGGGCGAGGGCGAGCACGCCTCCACCCGGCTGCTGCCCGGCGCGCGCGGCGTCGACGTACTCGGGGTGACGGTGGAGCCGGCGGGCGGGTCGGCGACGCCGACGCTGCCGGTCCGCGCCGGAATCCCGCTGACCTGACACCCATCCGGATACCGCCGGGCACCGAATACCGGGTGAGACGCCGCGACCGCGGCGCCCGGTACGTCGGGAGAGGCCCATGTCCAGCACTGCTCGCGCCGAGGGGACCGCGCTCCGGTCCCTCAACCGCCCGGTCGCCTTCGCGTTCGGAGCGGTCTTCGTCCTCGTCGGCCTGGCCGGCTTCCTGGTCTCCGGCGGGCACCACGTCGCCGGCGCCGGGGGCGGCGACCTGCTCGGCCTGTTCCGGGTGAACGTCCTGCACAACCTGGTCCACCTGGCCGGCGGCGCGGTCCTGCTCGGCGCCGCGATGGCCGGCAACCGGGCGGCCGCGCTGGCGAACACGGTCTTCGGGCTGGTGTACCTCGCGGTGTTCGCGGTCGGGCTGGCCGTCATCGGCACCGCGGCCAACATCCTGGCGCTGAACGGCGCCGACAACGTCCTGCACCTGCTCCTCGGCCTCGCCCTGGCCGGCACCGGCCTGCTCGCCGGCCGCCGCTGACCCCGTCCCGTTCCGCCACACGAAGGAGTTCCACCATGCGCGTACACCCGATCGTCACCGCCGCCGCGGCCGCCGCGGTCTGCCTGTCCCTGACCGCCTGCGGCATGGACCGGACCGGGAGCGCCCCGGCGGCCACCGCGCCGACCGGCGCGATGACCGCCGACCCGGTAGCCCGGTTCGGGCCCGGCTGCGCGGCCGTACCGACGGACCCGGCGAACCCGGGCAGCTTCCCGGCCATGTCCCGGGTGCCGGTGGCCACCGCCGCGTCCGGCAACCCGCTGCTGTCCACCCTGGTCACCGCCGTCAAGCAGGCCGGCCTGGTGGACACGCTGAACGCGGCGCCGGCGGTGACCGTCCTGGCGCCGACCAACGACGCGTTCGGCAAGATCCCGAAGGCCACGCTGGACAAGGTGCTGGCGAACAGGGCGATGCTGACCAGCGTGCTGACGTACCACGTGCTGCCCGGCAAGCTGACGCCCGAGTCGCTGGCCGGCAGCCACAAGTCCATGCAGGGCAAGGAGGTCACCGTCACCGGCGGCGGCACGGACTTCACCATCAACGGCACCGCGGGGGTGGTCTGCGGCAACGTGCAGACCGCCAACGCCACGGTGTACCTCATCGACACCGTGCTGATGCCGCCGAGCTGACGCCCGGCGCGCGCGACGGCGGCGGCCCGTACCGGATCGACTCCGGTGCGGGCCGCCGTGCGTGCGCGCCCATCCGCGGGGCCGTCGGCACCGAATCCCGGGTGTCGGCCCGACCGGGGCCGCGGACGGAGGACGCCATGCTCACCCTGGTCCTGATCGGCCTGCTCGGCGGGCTGATCACCGGCATCTCGCCGTGCATCCTGCCGGTCCTCCCGGTGGTCCTCCTGGCCAGCGGCGCCCGCCGCCCCGACCAGCCCGCCGAGGCCGCCGCCCCGGGCCGGCGGCGCAGTGCCCGCCCGTACCTGGTGATCGCCGGGCTCGTGCTCAGCTTCAGCGCGATGACCCTGCTCGGCTCGCTGGTCATCGCCGCCCTCGGCCTCCCCGCCGACCTGCTGCGCTGGGTCGGCCTGGCGGTCCTCGTCACCGTCGGGCTCGGCCTGATCGTCCCGAAGCTGGAGGAGCTGCTGGAGCGCCCGTTCGCCCGGCTCCCCACCCGCCGGTTCGGCGCCGACCGGGGCGGCTTCGCCCTCGGGCTCGGCCTGGGCCTGCTGTACGTGCCGTGCGCCGGCCCGGTCCTCGCCGCCATCACCGTCGCCGGCGCCACCGGGCGGATCGGGCCGGACACCGTCGCCCTGACCCTCGCTTTCGCCGTCGGCGCCGCGCTGCCGCTGCTCGGCTTCGCCCTCGCCGGGGCCCGCCTCGCCGACCGGGTGCGCGCCTTCCGCCGCCGCGCCCGGCTGGTCCGGGCCGTCGCCGGCGGCCTGCTCATCGTGCTCGCCGCGGCCCTCGCGCTGGACCTGCCGGCCGCGCTCCAGCGCGCGCTGCCCGGCTACACCGACAGCCTGCAACGCCGGATCGAGGACAGCGCCGCGTTCCGGCCGACCCTGTCCGGCCTGACCGACGGCAGCAACGAGCGGCTCGGCAACTGCCCGAGCGGCGCGGCGGAGCTGCGCGACTGCGGGCCCGCACCGGCGATCGAGCCGACCGCGTGGCTGAACACGCCGGGCGGGCGCCCGGTCGACCTCGCCGGGCTGCGCGGCCGGACCGTCCTGGTCGACTTCTGGACGTACTCGTGCATCAACTGCCAGCGCAGCGTGCCGCACGTGCGCGCGTGGCACGACCGGTACGCCGCCGCCGGCCTCACCGTCGTCGGCGTGCACACCCCCGAGTTCGTCTTCGAGCGCGACCTCGGCAACGTCCGGGCCGGGATCGCCGACCTCGGCATCACGTACCCGGTCGCGGTCGACAACAGCTACCGGACGTGGACCAACTACCGGAACCGGTACTGGCCGGCCGCGTACCTGATCGACAGCGCCGGCACCGTCCGGTACCTGCACCTCGGCGAGGGCGGGTACGACCACACCGAGAACCTCATCCGCGAGCTGCTCGGCCGCGACCGCCCCGGCGCCGCCCTGCCGCCGCCGACCGGCACCGGCGACGACCGGCTGACCGCCGACCGGACCCCGGAGACGTACCTGGACTTCATCCGGGTCCGCGGGCGCACGGCGACGCCGGGGCTGCGGCACAACGCGGCCACCCGGTACGACCCGCCGGGCCGGCTGCCCGACGACGCCGTCGCGTTCACCGGCACCTGGACCCACGGCGACGAGTACGCCACCGCCGGCCCCGCCGCCGTCCTCGACCTGAACTACCGCGCCCGGACCGTGCACCTGGTCGCCGCCGGCACCGGCCGGCTCACCGTCGACAGCGGCGGCGCCACCAGCACGGTGGCCGTGGCCGGCACGCCGCGGGCGCACACCCTGGTCGTGCACCCGGAGCCCCGCCGGGCCACCCTCCGGGTCACGGCGACCCCGGGCCTGCGGCTGTACGCCCTGACCTTCGGCTGACCCGCCCCGGCGGACCCTCGGCCGAGCCGCCCGGCGGATCGTCAGACGTATCGCCGGGCTCGGCGCGGCGGGCCCGGCGCGGCATGGAGTGCGGCCGGGCGGGCAATAGCTACCGGTGGGCACACGAGCACCGGCGCGCGGGGGTACGCGATGAGGCTGGCCGACCTGAGCGTCACCAAGCGGCTGCTGCTGATCCTCGGCGCCGCCGTCCTGACCGTGGGGGCGGTCGCCGCGGTCGGCCTGGGCACGAGCGCCGCCGTGACCGCGGCGGCCGAGCGGCAGCGGGCGATGACCGGGGCCAAGGCCGCGGTCAGCCACCTGGACACCCGGGAGGCCGAGCTCAAGGTCGACGCCTACCGGGCGCTCGGCGACCCCGACCCGGCCGCCGCGACCGGCGAGCTGGCCGACGACCTCGCCTCGGTGGACGCGGCGCTGGCGGCGGTCGACGCGATCGCGCTGCCCGCGGACGTGCGGGCCGCGGTCGACGACGTCCGCGGCGACGTCGCCGCGTTCAACACGTTCGTCGCCGACTTCGTCCGGGACGCGCGGCAGTCCCGGACCGCGGTCCTGGGCCGGGTCGGCCAGATCGCCGAGCGCAACGACGCGGTGGACGACAAGCTGTCGGCGATCCACGACCTGGTCGCCGCCGCCGCCGCGGCCGCGGCGGCGGACCTGCGCCGGGCCGTCGACCGGGCGAACCGGTGGACCGCGCTCACGATCGTCGGCGGGCTCGCCCTGCTGCTCGCGCTGGTCCTGCCGACCATCCGGTCGATCGTCCGGCCGCTGCACGCCGTCGGCGCCGTCCTGGACCGGGTGGCCGACGGCGACCTGACCCCCGAGGCGGGCCTGCACTCCGGGGACGAGCTGGGCGCCATGGCCCGGGCGCTGGACCGCGCGACCGCCAGCATGCGCGCCTCGCTGCGGGCCATCGCCGACCACGCCGCCGGGCTGACCGCGGCGGCGGCGCAGCTCACCGGCGCGGGCGCCGGGCTCAGCGACGCCGCCCGGGCCACCACCGACCAGACGGCGTCGGCGGCCGACGAGGCGGACGAGGTGAACCGCAGCGTGCAGGCCGTCGCCGCCGGGGCGGAGGAGATGGGCCAGTCGATCCGGGAGATCTCCCGGTCGACCGGCGAGGCGGCGGGCGTGGCCGGCGTCGCGGTCGCCGAGGCGAATCGCGCGGTGCAGACGGTCGCGCAGCTCGGCGCCTCCTCGGCCGAGATCGGCAACGTGGTCAAGATGATCACCACGATCGCCGAGCAGACGAACCTGCTCGCCCTGAACGCGACCATCGAGGCCGCCCGGGCCGGGGAGGCCGGCAAGGGCTTCGCGGTCGTCGCCGGCGAGGTCAAGGACCTGGCCGGCGAGACGGCCCGGGCCACCGAGGACATCAGCGCCCGGGTCGCCGCGATCCAGCAGGACATCGGCGGGGCCGTCGAGGTGATCAACCGGATCAGCGGCGTCATCGAGACCATCAACGAGCACCAGACGACGATCGCCAGCGCCGTCGAGCAGCAGAGCGCCACGACCGGCGAGATGACGCACAGCATCAGCCGGGTCGCCGACGGCGTGCACGGCATCGCCGCCCGGATCGGCGAGATCGCGGGCGGCGCGGTCAGCTCGGCCGGCGGGGTGGAGCAGGCCAACCGGGCGGGCGCCGAGGTGGCCGCGGCCACCGACGCGCTGCGCGAGCGGATCGCCCGGTTCGACCTCGGCCGGTCCTGATCACCCCGCGGCGGGGCCGGCCGCCGGGCGGCAGGTCGGCTCGTCCGCCCGCGCCGGTACGGCGATGCCGTCCCAGGCGCCCTTGACGCTGGCGAACCGCGCGCAGTCGCCGGGGAACAGCCGGGTCGCGGCGCGCAGCGCGGCGGACCGGGCGCCGGCGTACGTCCAGTTCTCGGTCTTGAGCAGCAGCGACTCCATCCACACCCGGCCGGCGTCCCGGATGCCCAGGCCGGCCACCCGCTCGGGGCCGCCGGCGCAGATCGGGCTGGCGGGGTTGCCGTTGGTCGGCTGCGAGCCCTCGGCCATCAGGTAGAACATGTGGCTGGCCGGGCCGGACCCGTCGTGGATCTCGACATCCTTGAGCGTCGGCGACCAGCAGTTCGGCATCTTGCGCGGCGCCTTCGACGGGTCGTACCCGTTGCGCTCCGGGCCGCGGCCGAACGGGTCGGACATCTCGGCGTAGTCGTAGTCCGGCCTGTTCTTCGGGTTGTTCGCGTAGTGCTCCGTCAGCGCGCCGAAGATGTCCCCGTTGGCCTCGTTGAGCTGGAACGTCTCGGCGACGCCGTTGAACCCGCCGGGGGTGAACTGGAACACCGCGTGGCCGAACTCGTGCGCGACGATGTCCATCTCGGTCAGCAGCCGCTGCTTGTCCTTGGTCACCCCGAACGCCGTGTTGTGGCCGTTCCAGTACGCGTTCACGTCGCGCACGTTGAGCACCATCGGGAAGCCCCGGCCGGTGCCGTCGAAGCCGTCCCGGCCGAGCCAGTCGCGCAGCATGTCCCAGAACCGCTGCGCGGCGTACAGGCCGTCGACGCAGCCGGTCTCCTTGTCGCCGGCGCCGCCGCTGCCCCACGTGTCGTCGGCGCCCTTGATCGGGCCGTTGCCCTCGGCGGAGCAGAACAGGCCGCGCCGCTTCGGGTCGGCCAGCTCGAAGCCGCCGCCGGTCGCGGTGGTGTCCAGCGGTACGTCGCCGTGGTAGTGGCCCCTGCCGGTGCCGTGCGCGATCTGGTCGGACGCGGCCAGCACCCGCCCGGTCCGGGCGTCCACGACGACGTGCTGGATGCTCGGCCCGTCCCGGTCGGCGCCCTCCACCACGACCTTGTGCGCCAGCGTCGGCACGCCGTCGCGCAGCAGTACCGACAGCTCCGGCGCGCCCGCCCGGGTGACGGTCGTGAGCCGCGCCCGGGCGACCGCGGCGGCGCGGGCGGCGCTGATCCGCGGCGCGGTGTCGAGCGCCAGCCGCGGCAGCGCCGCCGGCGCGTCCAGGACCGCGCCCGCCGCGCTGACCGACACGACGAAGTCGCCGCCGAGCACGGGCAGGCCGCGGTGCGCGGTGCCGTACGCCGCGTACCAGGTGCCGGACGGGCCGCGCTGCACGCCGAGCCGCGTCACGGCCCGGTCGGGGTCGGCGGCGCGCAGGCCGGCCAGGGCGGCGTCCGCGAGCGCCCCGGCGGCAGCCGGGGTGCCGGGAGCGCCGGCCGCCGCCTGCCCGGGGGCGGCGGCCGGCGCGGCCGCGACGGGGGGCGCGGCCAGGAGGGCACCGCCGGTGACGACGGCGCTGAGCATGCCGAGTGTCCGGCGCGGAACACGGCCCATGGCGCGACCTCCGAGGGGTGGCGGGCTGGTGGGTGGGTGGCGGTGGGGCGCCGATCCAGGGCCGTCAATATACGTACGGCGGGGTGCCCGGTCGATCGACCGGCGCCGGCCGGCGCCGGCCCGACGCCGCGGCGAGCCGCGCGCGCGGACCGTGTTAGCCCTGGTCAGAAGCTTGTCGACGAGGCGGTGCCGGCACCGCCCGGTGTGCATATGTGGTCGCCGGCCCGGACGGCGCGGGGGCGGACCCCCACGCCGTCCCGGAGGCGGCGGGAGTCACTCGGTGGTCTGCGCCGGCGCGCCGTCGAGCAGCGTGATCGCCGCCCGGATCTTCTCGGTGAAGGCGCTCACCCGGGTGTAGTGGCCGGGGCTGCCCTCGCGGCCGCAGCCGACGCCGTGGCTGGTGACGCCGACCTGCACCCACTCCTTGCCGGCCGCGGCCAGCAGCGGCCCGCCGCCGTCGCCGACGCAGGTGTCCACGCCGCCGTCGGCCAGGTTGCCGGCGCAGATCTCGCTGTCGGCGTCCTTGCCGCAGATCTTGCCGGTGACGACCGGCAGGTCGACCTGGCGCAGGTTCTTGACCGGCTTGCCGCCCTCCTTGGTGCTGCCCCAGCCGAGGGCGCGCATTGTCTTCTTGGTGTCGAGTGCGTCGTCCGCGGGCAGCAGCGGGTGGCTCTTGACCTTGATGGACTTGGTCAGCTTGACCACGGCCCAGTCGCCGGCGCCGATGCCGTCGCCGAGGACGTACCGGTTGCCCTGCCGGCGGGTCCCCGCCTCCGCCGCGGCGGTGTGGTCGAGCTGGCCGATGTCGGCGGTCACCCCGGTCGGCTTCCCGAACGCCTTGTCCTCGGCGACGCACTGCTGGGCGGTCAGCACGATGTTCGCGGACAGCAGCGTGCCGCCGCAGCCCTTGGAGCCGCCCGTGAACGCGATGGTCAGGTGGGCCATCCACGGGTGGTCGCCCGCGGCCGCCTCCTTGCCGCCCACGATCCGGTCGTCGACGGCCCCGCCCCGGGGCGCGGCCGATTCGGCGTACGCGGCCGTCGCGACGGCGGGCGCCGCGACCGCGGCAACCAGGGTGGCTATCAGCAAGGCTCGATTCATTTCCAATTCTCCTCTCGGCCGCGCAGAAGCGACCGAATACTCATCCGAAAGGGACGGTCGGCCACGGGGATCGATGCGCGGTTGGGATCGAACGCGCCGACCATCGGCAGGTGGGGCGGCACGGTGTGGCGAAACCGTAGGCAGGTCAGCGCACGGAAATCAAATGCCGTACGGTGCCGCGGCGCGCAATTAACGCCCCGCTAATACGGGCCGCCGCGCCCGACACCGGCACGTCGCGAGCAGGGCGACGGATAGTGCGCCCGGCCGATGGGAACCATGCGTTCACGTTCATCGGCAATACGGACACGGCCCGCCGGACCAATCGGACGCGCTGCCCGCCGCGCGCTATGCGCCCGCCCCGCAAGATGCTATGCCCCGCATTCGGGCCGGCTAAGAATTCGGCAAGGAAACTTGCCGGCGCCGACTGCGCAAATGTAAATGTCGACGCCGCCCGACCCGGTCGGCGATCATGTCAGCCACCGCAGGACGAGAGGAGTCATCATGCGCCGCCGCGCCACCCTACTCGCCGTCGCCCTCTGCCTCGGGCAGCTCCCCACCCCGGCCGCCGCCGCCCCACCCACCGGCCCGGACCGCGCCGTCACCGTCGCCCCGGACCACATCACCGCCGGCCCGGACCGCGCCGTCGCCGCACCGGACCGCACCACCGCCGGGCCGGGCCGGATCATCGGCGGCGAGACCGTCACCGGCCCCGTGCCGTGGGCCGCCGCCCTGAAGATCTGCACCGCCACGCTCATCGCGCCGCGGTGGGTGCTCACCGCCGCGCACTGCTTCCTCGGCCCGCAGCCGGAGTTCGCCGTCGGCGAGGCGGACAAGAGCCGCGGCCGGCGGGTGGTCGCCGCCGAGGCGTTCAACGGCGGCGTCGGCACCGACACCCGGGACCTCCTGCTGTACCGACTGGCCGAGCCCGTCGCCGGGGCCACCCCGGTGCCGCTGGCCGACGCCGACCCGCCCGTCGGCGCGGAGGTGCGCGTCTACGGCTGGGGCCGGACCTGCGCCGACTGCCCCGGTACGACGGTCATGAAGACGGCGACGATGCGCGTCACCACCACCGCCGGGACCGACTACAAGCGCGGCCCCGCCATCGGCAGCGAGGCCGGGACCGGCAGGGTCGCGCAGGGCGACTCGGGCGGCCCGATGTTCCACGACGGGAAGCTGGTCGGCGTCACGTCGATGGAGTACCGGGGGCTCTCCTGGCACGCCAGCATCGCCCGCAACCGGGCCTGGATCCGCGCGATCACCGGCCGCTGACCCGGAACGCCCGCAGGCCGCCGCCGTCCCGGTGGACGACCACGTCCCCGGCGAGCACCCGGCCGGCGCGGTCGCCGGACAGCGCCGGCGTGTGCCGGTCGGCGCCGGTGTCGGCGTCCACCGCGTAGCAGCGCGGGCCGGTGTGCACGAACAGCGGACATCCCCCCGGCGGAATGCGGCGGCGGCGGCGCCGTGGTATCGACACAGCTCGATGAAGGTGGGAGCATCTCAGCCATCCGCCCCCGGCCCGGCCCGTTCCGCGACAGCCCGCCACCCGGCTGAACCGAGGAGTCCCCATGCGCCCGCTCCCGTCCGCGGCCGGCATCGCCGCCGGCGTCCTCGCCCTCAGCGTCACCGCCGTCGCCCCGGCGGCGGCCCACGACCTGCGCACCGCCGAGGGCCGGGCCGAGGCCCGGGCCCGCGTCGCCGGCTACCAGCCGGCCTGGCTGCACGCCGACCGCAGCACCGGCGCCGCCGTACCGTGCGTCAACGGCCGGGCCGGCGACTACCCGTGCAAGAACGTGGACCTGCTCAGCCACCTGCCGGTCAGCGCGCTCGGCGGCGGCACCGAGGCGCTGAGCATGTGGTACTGGATCGACAGCAGCACGAGCCGGGAGTACGCGGTCGTCACCCGGGACAACGGCGTCGGCTTCGTCGACGTCACCGACCCGGTCAACCCGAAGTACCTGGGCAACCTCCCCTCGCACGGCGGGACCACGAGCGGCTGGCGGGACGTCCGCGTGCACCGCGACACCGCGTACGTCGGCGCCGACGGGATCAACACCCACGGCCTCCAGGTGTTCGACCTGAAGCGGCTGCGCGGCGTCACCAGCCCGCAGACGTTCGCCGCCGACGCCCGGTACGACAGGATCGGCAACATCCACACCATCGGCGTCGACCCGGCCGCGAACGTGCTGCACGCCGTCGGCTCGAACACGTGCAGCGGCGGCAACCACATGATCGACATCGCCGACCCGCTGAAGCCGAAGAACCTCGGCTGCTACAGCGGCGACGGGTACGTGCACGAGAACATCCCGGAGAAGTACGCCGGCCCCGACACCGAGCACACCGGCAAGCACATCACCTTCAACTACGCGGTCAAGAACTTCACGATCGTCGACGTGACCGACCCGAGGTCGCCGAAGCCGATCGGCAAGGGCACGTACCCCGGCGCGTCCTTCATCCACCAGGGCGACCGGACGCCCGACTGGCGGTACGTCGTGCAGAACGACGAACTGATCTCCACCTCGTCCGGCTCCCCGTCGTTCGTCTGGGACATCAGCGACCTGGACAACCCGCGGATGGTCCGCACCGACCGGATCAGCGGGATGAGGGCCACCCGGCACAACCAGTACAACCTCGGCAACCGGATGTACCAGGGCGCCTACAACGCCGGCCTGCGCATCCACGACAGCAGCAAGCTGCCGGGCGGGTACGGGGAGGTCGGCTTCTTCGACGTGCACCCGGCCGACGACAGCAGCGGCTTCCACGGCGCGTGGACGGCGATCCCGTGGTTCGGCAAGGGGTCGGTGGTGGCGGTCAGCTCCATCGAGGGCGGGCTGTTCCTCCTCCGCCCGACCGGCGCCGCCCGCAGCAGCGCCGCCCGCTGACCCGTCATACGATCGACCGACCACCACGGCACTCGTTGCCCGCTGTTTCCTCTCGGCCGGCTTTCCCTTGACCCCGTACAGGGTCGCCGACGATTCTGAAACCGGAAACGGCACGCACATCCGGTGATCGTGGAGGCGCCGTGAAGCTTGAGTTCATCGGCAAGGACCCTGACTCGAATGGCGGGGACTCGCCGACCGTGTACCGCTGCCCGGACCGCGACAGCTATGTGATCCAGGGCTGGAAAATCGACGCCGGTACCCTTGCGTCGTTGAACATGCCGGCCCACGAGGACGCGATCGAGATCCCGTCCCGGATGCTCCGGTACCTCCAGATCGAGAAGTAGGGCGCACGTGCTGCACGAGGTGGACCGCGACGAGTTCGTCGCCCGCTACAGCGCCATCGAGCGCGAATGGGTCCACATGGAACTGCGGGACTTCTACGGCGTGCCCGGCGACTTCGAGGCGTTCGCCCAGTGGAGGCGCGGCGAGCCGGTGGACAACTCGTACCTGGACGACTGGCACGCCCTCGTGTCGCGCCTGTCGGGCGAGGGCAAGTCGCTGCGCCGCATCAAGGTGGTGTGCGAACCGCTGGGCGAGTACCACCGGTTCTCGTACGAAACGATCGACGACATCGTTCGGGCGGGCGAGCCCACCCGCTGGTGCGGCCGGGACAAGCTGACGGCGCTCCGCCTGCCCGCCACCGACTTCTACGTTCTCGACCAGCGGACGGCGATGTTCCTGCACTACGACGGGCAGGGCGTCGTGAGCAAGCGCCTGGTGACCGAGGATCCCGAACTGGTGCGGTTCTGCCGGGCCGTGTTCGAGGACGTCTGGCCGCTGGCCACCGACCACCACGACTACCGACCCCGAATCTGACCTCACCGAAGGGCGCGGGTCCCTTTCGCGCCAACCGTCAGCCCGAGCCGCCCGGCGGGGTGCCGCCCGGCGGCGGCGGGGCGCCCGGTGCGCCGCCCGGCGGGGTGCCGCCCGGCGGCGGGCCGCCGGGAGCCCCGCTCGGCGGCGCCCCACCCGGCCCGCCCGGCGGGGCGTTGCCGCCGCCGGCCGGGGTCGTCGTCGGGTCCACCCGGACCAGCAGCGACACCGTGTAGCCGCGGGTGACATCGCCGGTGACCGTACCGAGCTGGCTGGTCCCGCCGTCGTCGCCGAAGACGTTGTCGTCGGTCAGGGTGACCCGGCTCAGGTTGGTGACCGAGGCGGCGTAGCCGGCCTGCGCGTACACCTGCCTGCATACCGCCTCGGGCAGCGCCACCTGCGAGGTGGCGAGGGCCCTGTCGGCGTCGGTGATCGACGCCCGGTCCGGGTACACCTCGAAGTGGATGTGCGGCCAGCGCCCCGAGTAGCAGGCCGGGAAGATGCTCGTGAACCGCACCCGACCGGTGGCGTCGGCGAGCTGTACACCGCGCAGATAGTTCTCGCCGGTGATCCCCGCCGAGTACATCGAATAGCGCCCCTCGCGGTCGCACTGCCACACGTAGACCGCGACGCCCGTGAATGGCTTGCCGCCGTTCGACAGATCCTGAATGGTGAGATCCAGCGTCATCGGCACGCCGGCGGCGGTGCCGCTCGCGGTCCCGAAACCGGACCGGATGTCGCTGCGCACGATGCCGCTGCGGGTGAGGACGTTCGGGCCGTTGGAGCCGTCGCCGGGGTACGGCCCGGCGGTCTCCTGCGGGATCTCGCCGGTGCTCGCGCTCGCGCTGGCCGAGGGCGTCGCCGCGGTGTTGTCGGTACCGTCGCCGCAGGCAGCGAGCCCGAGCGTGGCGGCGCCGAGGCCGGCGGCGCGGAGCATCCGGCGGCGGTCCAGCAGCGTGGCGAGGTCGAAGGCGAGCCCCTGGTCGACGAGTTCCTCGTCCGGCCGGGGCAGCGGGCGACCCTCGTGCATGGGCGGCGAATGGCGCGGCATCGGGTGCTCCGATCGTGGGTCGGGAATGGCGCTTGCGGTACCCACAGTGGCGATGCTGTTCAGCAGTCAGCCGTGCCCCGCCCGGGGAATTCCTGTGAGATTCCGGCGGGGCTTCTCTGCGCGACGATATGCCAGCCACGGCGCGAATTCCCGGGATTGCCCGGCTCGGGCCGCCCGTACCGGGTCGGCGCGCGGATGGACAGTACGCGAGCGCGGCCGAACGATCCGCACCCGTGCGATCACGGTGCGTTGCGGACCGCCCTCTATCGACAAACTCGAATCGAACGACCAGAATATCGAAGCCCAGCCATGTGACGGGCGCCACCGCGCACCCGGCACGGGTATCACCCGCACGCGCGGCCCCCGCTGCCCCCATCCACCCGGGAGTCATCGTGAATCGTCGTTTCCTCGCCACCCTCGCCGCGGCCGGTGCCGTGGCCCTCGCCGCCGGCCTCGTCGGCGCCCCCGCCTCGGCCGACCCCGGCCAGACCCGCATCGTCGGCGGCAAGGCCGCCGCCGAGGGCGCCTACCCCTGGGTGGGCCACCTCAGCATGGGCTGCGGCGGCTCGCTCGTCTCGCCGGACGTCGTGCTCTCCGCCGCCCACTGCTTCGAGGGCGGCAGCAGCCGCACCACGGTCAGCATCGGCAAGGTCAACTACAACCAGGGCACCAAGGTGTCCAGCTCGGGCGTCAAGTACGGCCGCGGCCCGGGCGACGGCGACACGCCGTCGTCGAACGTCGCCGACTGGGCCGTGATCAAGCTGAGTCAGCCGATCACCAACATCGCCCCGGTCGCGGTGCCGACCGACAGCAAGTACGACGCCACCCCGACCTTCCGCGCGATGGGCTGGGGCGCCACCAGCGAGGGCGGCAGCGGCACCACGCTGCTGCGCGAGGTCGACCTGCCGTACATCGCCGACGAGAAGTGCCCCGACTCCGTCGGCAAGGCCGAGATCTGCGCCGGTGACCTGCAGAAGGGCGGCATCGACACCTGCCAGGGCGACTCGGGCGGGCCGCTGGCCGCGCGCGACGGCGACCGCTGGGTGCTGGTCGGCATGACGAGCTGGGGCGTGGGCTGCGCCCGGGCCAAGAACCCCGGCCACTACGCGCAGCTCAGCTCGTTCATCCCGCAGATCAAGAGCGCGATCCAGAGCCTCGGCGGCACGCTGCCCGCCGGCTGGTGATCATCACCGGGTCCCCGCCCGCACCGGCAGGGGACCCGGCTCCCGGCCGGTGAGCCGCCGGCCCGCTCGAACCGGCCGGACCTCCGGCCCTGCACACCCGAACCGCCCGCGCCCGGCCACCGGTGCGCGGGCGGGCCGTGCGTCCCGGCCACCTGCGCCTCCCCAGCCACCCCGGCCGGCGCCGGCCATGACCTCGACCAGCGGGCCGGTCGGCTAGCGGACCGAGGCGCTGGCCAGCAGGCGGCGCAGCAGCGCGCGGGGACGCCGCCGGCGCCGCCGGACCACCGCCGCCACCGCGACCGCCACCGGTACCGCCGCCGCGCCCGTGGCCACCGCCGCCCGCCGCCACCGCTGCCGGGTCGCCGGGTCCGCCTCCCGGACCGCCGTCCGCATCCGCTCGACCCCGTCCGTCGTCGCCTGCCGCGCCCGCTGCCACCGCTGCGCCGCCGCGGCCGCCAGCGCGGCGCCCGGCGCCGCCTCGTCGGCCGGCGGCCGGGTCGCGTCGTCGGCCGGCGCCGGCGCGTCGGCCGAGCGGGACACCTGCCGCGGCGAGGTCTTTCCGGTACCGGCGGTGCTGCTCGCGCTCTTCGTCGTCATCGTGCTGCGCTCCCTGCTCCCGGCGGCGGCCGATGCCGCCGCTCCAGCAGCCCTTTCCCCGTCGGCGGGAGAGGAAACGGCCGGTGGCCGGATCCACCCGCGGTGATGACCGCCCGGCGAACCGGTACGGCGTCCGGCTAGGACAGCCGCACGTACAGCAGGCGGTTCGGGAC
>NZ_BMQB01000013.1 GCF_014647895.1 Pilimelia anulata | reverse complement strand
AGAACGTCCTCCCCACGGCCATCAGACCATGATCAGAAGACTCCGGGAAAGCGGGGGGACCTCACTGCACGCGTTTCCCCATCTGAAGGACATCTGACGCGCAAAGGATAGGCAGCGACGCCGGCAGGAGTCGCCCTGAAACCATCCACTGTCGGCGATCCGACAGGGAGCGGCGGCACACCCCTCTCAAACCACAGTAATGGGCGTGCCACCACCGACGAGGTCAGCCACCACGACGCGACCGTCCGGGGCGACGAGCGTCCACGTCAGTGTCACCTTGCCCTGAACGCCCTTCGTCGGCACAACGAGTTTCATGGCGTAGTCCACCCGCGAGCCTGCTTCGATCGAGGTCATCTGACAGTTGACCTTCCTGCTCTCCGACCAGCCTCCGATGCCCGCGACGTACGCCGGGCACCCGCCAAAGTCCTGGCGTCTGTCCGAGGTGTTCTCCACCGTGACGAGAAACGAGATCTCCTCGCCGCGCGCCGCGCTGTCCGGCGCGTGGATGGTGGCGACCAGACCAGGAAGGTTGAGCAGCGGCGGCTCGACGTGCCAAGCCGAGGCGGCGCGCACGCACCCGCCGTCGAGTCGCAGCCCGGACACGGGAATCTCCCGTCCGCCCTCCACGATCGCCACCGCCCCGCCCGTGCGGCCTGCGGCGCACCCATCACGGAGGGTCAACGTAACGCGCGCGGGCTCGCCCGGGTCGACCGTGGCCGGGTACTGCACCGCCGGACCACGCGGATCGGAGGCCGACACCACCAAGGGCCGGTCCCCCACCCGTACCGTCGGTCGCCCCTCGAGCGTGCACCGGCTGTCGCTGCCATTTCCGACCAGGACCGTCACCGTCACCGGGCGGCGGTCGGTCACCGATTCCTGTACCCAGGCGAGCTTGCCGAGATCCGTCGGCGCGCACGGTCGCGCGGCCGGTCTCGGCTCACGCCGGGCTAGCGCTGGCGCTTGCTGCGCCGCAGCGGCAACCCACGGCATCGCTACGTCACCACCCGGCGCAGGCGCCGTGCGAGATGGCCAGGCAGACCACGCGAGCGGCCCCGTCACTGCCACGCCTGCCACAGCAACGAAGGCGGCAGCAACCTGGTACCGGCGCCGACGGATCCGCCGCCTCACACCGGACTCCACGCGGGCCACCGGGTCGTTCCAGGTCGGCGCCGTCAACGCTCGCAGGTGCCTGCGCAACTGGGCTTCAGTGGACATCGAGCACCGCCTCGCTAGGAGAAGTCGTGGTAACGCTGCTGCGCATCTTCAGCAGCGCGCGGGAGATGCTGCTGCGGACGCTGGAAGCGGAGATGCCGAGCAAGTCGCTGATCTGCTCGTCGGACTGGTCCAGGTAGTACCGCAGAACCACCGCCGCCCGCTGCCGTCGCGGCAGACTGGATAACGCCCGCTCCAACGCCTCATCGTGCGGGCTCTCTGCACCATCGGTGGACGGTTCGGGCGCCTCACCAACGAGACGCTCCCGCCGCCGTGACCGCAGTAGGTTCAGATTCTGGTTGACGATGATCCGACGGATGTATCCCTCCGGATCATCGCCTTCGATCTTCCGCCACCGCAGCGCCGCCCGTTCCAACGCCTCCTGCACCAGATCCTCAGCGGTGTACCGGCTACCACTCAGAGCCAACGCAAAACGCAACAACTCGGGATGACGTACCCTCACATACCCGGCAAACTGTCCGGTGCCTCCCACTGCGCCATGTCCCTATGACACCCCAGCAACCAGCATTGCTGCAATTTGTGACCCGCATCACATTACGTCTGGGACTCGCACTCTACGGGCCTGCCGACGGGGCGTGCGGGCGGCCGGTCTTCCGCCAATCATCGTTCGGAAGGGCTTATGCCGCATCACCGCGAGGGCTGGCGAGGGCGGGTCCACCATGCGGCAACAGCGGTGACCCTGGGTGGCGGTAGCGGCTTGTGAGGCGAACGGCGACCGCCTTGTTAGTACCGGCGCAGGGCAGACAGTCGACGGAGGACGTCTTGGCGGTCAGACGACGAGCGGGGCATCGGCACAACCCGCTACAGCCCAAGGTCAACCTGTGGGTTTGCGCGGTGCTGCCCATCCCACGGGCGGCCGAAGTACAGACTCTGTGGACCAGCAGCCGCTCGACGACCGGCCGCGTTGTCGGTCCAATCAGCATGGTCGCTTGCCGGTCGGCAAACGCCGCAGGACGAACCGGGTGACCCGCTTACGGCCCGAAAAACCTGCCACGGACTGACAAGCAGCGACAACCGATGAACAGCCCGAGCCCACGTTTACCAAAGTCAATGGCCCAATTCTGACGATCAGTGACGAGCTTTAGACGGCAACGTTGGCAAGCGTAGTTCGTCGGTTCAATTGCTATGCTGGCCGGCCGAAACTGGCTAAATCTGTGTGCACCCGGAAGCCCCAGCCGCTTCACAGTGGCCGCCTTGCCCTCGTCCTAGCCCGGCCGCTGGCGCCGTACCCGCCTCTGCTGCCACGGTGGGTCGTCGGCCAGGCGACACGGCCGGATGACGCCCCCCGTTTACCCCCCGAAAACCCTTGCGAAGCGTTCACAAGAAGTGACGACCGTTGATCAGCGCGGTTCAATGTTTCGGCAGGTCAGCGCGCAGATATGACAACCGACCACAAGCTAATGGTCATGATGGCCGGTAAGAAGAGGCCGTCGGTTCAAATCCGGCTACCCCGACCACAGAAACACCAGCTCAGGGCCGGTTCTCCAGCGATGGGGATCGGCCCTGACGTCGTTCCCGGCCCGCCCGGGAGCCGCTGGGGAGCGCGATCGGCACATGATCACGATCAGTCAGTCCCAGACGGCGGTGACGACCCGGTCAGGTCCGCCTTGATGCCGTCCTCGAGCTGCTCGATGTGCTCCGCGACGCCGCCCCACCGGGTTCGAGCGCCTGCTGGTTCAGGATGGCGATGATCCGGTTGCGCGGTCGCATCGCCCACGAGATCCGCTGCTGCTTGACGGCGAGCGTCTCCTCGATGTCGGGCGGCACGTCGTCGAGAAAGCGGTGCCAGAAATCCAGCATTCGCCGCGTGTACGCTTCCGTCTGGAACAGTCCCGGCACGATGGCGACCTCGTGAATCCTGAAATGGACGGTGTCCCGGAATAGATTGTTGACCCGATGCCCACCCAAGCGCCGCAGGCCCGCTCGGGCCTCGGTCTGCCATTCCTGGTAGGAGAACTCGATGTTCGCCGCGATCGTGGTCAGATCCTCGATCCGGTCCGCCGCGCCGCACGCCGTGCACCAGTCGACGATCTGCTGGCGGGTGGGGAACTGGATGCCGTTCTCGATCCGCGAGATCCGGGTCAGGTGTTGGGCGGTGAGCAGGCCGAGCGCCCGCCCCGTCAGACCGGCGTCCTTCCTGATCCGGCGGAGGCGGGCACCCAGTTCACGGCGTGCCCGAGCGACGCTACTCGGGGAGGTATTCAACGTCGGACAGCGCCCACGCCCGCTCGAAGGCGTCGAGTAGCGTCCGGACCACGTCGGGCTCGGTGGTCAGCTCCCGTCCGACGATGCTCCCGCCACCGGAGTAGTGCAGGAACAGCGCGGTTCGACTGTCGAAGACGTAGAAGTCGTTCCCCGGCAGCAGGAGCGTCGAGGTCTGCCGCCGGGGCAGGTAACGCGCGTCCTCGCCCGCCCGCCGGAACAGCGGCACCAGAGTCGCGCCCCACCGCTGATAGTCGCTGAGGGGCTCGGACACGATCCGCAGTCGTCGACACCGCCGCCCGGCGGCGGTGTGCCGTCGCATGTCCGACAGGTACTGCTCCAGCCACACATGATCGTCGGGCTTCCCGTCGAGGAACGCGCGGAGCTTGGGGATCTCCACGTCGGTGCCGTAGGTATCGCGCAACTCCAGATGAACGAAGTTGTCATCGATACCGGCGACAAGGCTCCGCAGTGTGCTGTACGGAACCTCCCTCATCGAGTGCTCGGCTGGGCGTGGAAGAGCGGCATCAGGCGCGCCGGTATCTCCACTACGGTCTCGCCCTCGGGAATACGCATCGCGGAAAGCGCCTCGGGATCGGTCACCACCCAACCCTGCACGAGATAGCTGCCCCGATCGGTGCGATAGAGGCTCGGACACTGCTCGGGGAAAGAATCCGGATCCTTGCCGAGAAACTCGATCTTCACTAAAGCCCCGTCCTGCCGAACGCATTGGTTTCGCCTCCATCGTGGATACAGCGAGCCGACAGGTCAACCTGCAAATTGTTGAGAATCGCTGTTCCCGCCGAACGCGCGCCGGCAAGCTCTCGGATGACTCGCACGCACGGCGCCCTGGCGGCGGTGGCGAAGCAGCGCGGCGCCGCCCGGAGCGCGCGGGTCAAGGGCCGGGGCGGCGGTCCCTCACGACGCCCCGGCCCACTCGCCGACGGACGACATCGTCGGCGGCGGCAGTGGACCGAACACACATCAGGCCACCGGGCCGCAATCGGCGAGCGCGCCGTCGGCACCCAATTCCAGTACCGAGGTCAGGTGCAGGCGGGCAAGGAAAGCGTCGTCGTGGCTCACCACCAGCAGCGCCCCGCGGTACGCTGTCAGCGCATCCACCAACTGATCCACACTCTCCCCGTCCAGATTGTTCGTCGGCTCGTCCAGCACCAGCAACTCCGCCGGCGGCTCCGCCAGCAGCAGCCGCGCCAGCGCCACCCGGAACCGCTCCCCGCCCGACAATCCCGCCACCGCCCGCTCCGCCGCGTCCCCGCGCAGCAGGAACCGCGCCAGCCGCCCCCGCACCACCCCGGGCGCCACCCCCGGCGCCGCCGCCCGCACGTTGTCCAGCGCGCTCAGCCCCTCGTCCAGCCCGTCGAGCCGCTGCGGCAGGTACCCCACCCGCTCCGTCGTCAGCACCGCCCGCACGGCGACCGCCCGCGCCGGCACCTCCACCCCGTACACCAGCCGCTCCACCAGCGTCGTCTTCCCCACCCCGTTCGCGCCGACCAGCGCCACCCGCTCGGGGCCGCGGATCGTGTACGTCCGGTTCGTCCCCCACAGCTCCGCCAGCCGGCGCCCGCGGGCCAGGCCGGGATCGGGCAGGTCGATCCGGATCCGGTGGTCCTCGCGCAGCCGGGCCCGGGCCGATTCCAGCGCGGTGCGGGCCGCGGCGACCTTCTCGTCGTACTCCGTGCGCAGCTTGCCCGCCGACACCTGCGCCTCGGCCGCCCGCAGCTTCATGATGACCCGCGGCCGGCGCTTGTTGACGTAGTCGGTGCGGGCGTAGCGGGCGCGGCGGGCCAGCTTGGTCTCCGCCTCGACGCGCTGGCGGCGTTCGGTGCGCAGGGCCTGTTCGGCGGTGCGCTCGGCGCGGCGGGCGGCCGCCTGCTCGCGGTCGAGGTGGGCGCGCCACTGCGCGTGCGGGCCGCCGAAGACGGTGAGGCGGCCGGCGTACAGCTCGGCCGTGTCGTCCATCAGGTCGAGCAGTGCCGGGTCGTGGCTGACCACGACCAGCGCGCCGCGCCAGGCCGCGACCAGGTCGTACAGGCGGGTGCGGGCGGTCCGGTCGAGGTTGTTCGTCGGCTCGTCCAGCAGGGTGATCGGCGCGCCGCGCAGGCGCAGGCCGGCGGTCGCGACCAGGATCGCCTCGCCGCCGGACAGGCCGCCGACCGGCCGGTCCAGGTCCGCGGCGGCCAGGCCGAGCGGGCGCAGCGCGGCCGTGGCGCGGTCCTCGACGTCCCAGTCGTCCGCGAGCGCCGCCAGGTGGCGGTCGGCGTCGGGCGCGCCGGCCTCGAGGGCGCGCAGGGCCGCGATCCTCTCCCGTACGCCGAGCAGGTCCGCGACCGTGCTGCGCACGGCGAGCGGCAGGGCCTGCGGCAGGTACCCGACCGGGCCCGAGGTGTGCACGCGGCCGCGGGTCGGGGTGAGGTCGCCGGCGACGATCCGGAGCAGGGTGGACTTGCCGGCGCCGTTCGCGCCGACCAGGCCGGTCCGGCCGGCGCCCAGCGCGGCGCTGATGCCGGACAGGGTGACGGTGCCGTCGGGCCGGGTCAGCCCGACGTCGGTGAGGACGACGGCGGCGTCGCGGAGGTCCGCGCGGGCGGCTGGCATGGGGGCTCCCGGGAGGGTCGGCGGGTGCGCCGACGCCCGGGCCGGCCGGGCCGGGTCGAACGGGGGTCAGCGCGCGGGCTGCGCAACTCCGTCGCGGATCCTCATCGCACCCCACCTCGCTCGCCGGCCGCCCCACCGGGCCCGGATCCCACCAGCCTGCCACCGGCGCCGGACCGCCGGCAACGCGATTTCCGCGGCGGCCGAGCTTCGCGGCTGCGGGAGGGGTCGGCGCCGGGCGGCGTCGAGGCGCACCGCGGAGGGTGGGGCGCGCCGCAGGGGACCGACCGCCGGGATCAAGGTGATCCGGCCGCACGGGATCGGCCCGGGCGCACCGCGGACGGGCGCGTATCGCGCCGGAGGAGGCAGGTCGGGCGGGGAGCGTCGACGGGTGCCGGCGCGGCGGGCGCGGGCCGGGCGGATCGCGCGGGCGGGCGCCGTACGGTGGGCGGATGAGTGAGGGCGCGAGGACCGGGCTGGCCGCGGGCGTGCTGTTCGTGGACGACGCCGAGCGGGTGCTGATGCTGCGGACCACCTACAAGGACGCCCTGGAGATCCCCGGCGGGCTCGTCGAGGAGGGCGAGTCGCCGCGGGCCGCCTGCGTCCGGGAGCTGACCGAGGAGCTGGGGCTGGCCCTGGCCCTCGGCCCGCTGCTCGTCGTGGACTGGGCGCCGCGGACCGCCGACGGCGACAAGCTGATGTTCGTCTTCGACGGCGGGCGGCTGGCCGACGACGACCTGGCGGGGCTGCGGTTCGCGGACGGGGAGATCGCCGAGGCGATATTCGTCCCCGAGGCGGAGCTGGACGCGGTCACCGTGCCGCGGCTGGCCCAGCGGCTGCGGACCGCGCTGGCGGCGCGGCGGGCCGGCGGCGCGGTGTACCTGGAGCGGGGCGACCCGCAGTCCTGAGGCCGGTCAGCGGTTGCGCAGCACGCCGCCGACCAGCGTGATCGCCGCGACCGCCGCGAGGGTCACGCCGCCGAGGATCATCCCGGCCACGGCCATCCCCCGGCCGGCCCGGCGGCCGGGTCCGGTGTCCCGGTAGCCGAACGCGCCGGCCACGATCGCGGCCAGGCCGAACGGCACGCCGACGAAGCAGCAGAACGACGTCGCCAGGCCGAGGACCCCGGCGACCACGGCGCCCAGGGCGGCCAGCGACCGCTCGGCCGGCCTCGGCAGCCCGCCGGCGGCGGGGTACCCCTCGATCGGCGGCGGCGCCTCCCCGTCGGGCCCGGCCGCGTACCCGGCGTCCGGCGGCTCGCCCGCGGTGAGCGTCGCGCCCCCGGCCTCCGCCGCACCCGCCACCGGCTCCGGCGCGCCCACCACCGGTTCGGTCGCATCCGACGCCACCCCGGACCCGTCCGCCGCCGGCGCGGGACCGTCCGCCGACTGCGGGCCGGGCTCCGCGCCGGCGGGCGGCGGCTCGGTGTCACCCGGGGTGGGAGCCCCGTCGGGCAGCCGCGGGGCGGCCTCCGGGGTGGGCTCCGCTGCGGTGGGGTCCGGCGCGGCCGGGTCCGGGGGCGGGTCGCTCGCCGGTGGGCGCTGCGCGTCGCCCGGTCCGTCCGACATCCGGTACACCCCCGCGTCCGCCCGAATTCGCGTCACCTCACGGTAACCACCGTCCGGCGGCCGCCGGACCGATCCGGGCGAATGAGTACCGGGGCTCATCCGCTCCGGTCGATCCGGCGGCGAGGATGGGGGGCATGGCCCACCGACCCGGTACCGTCGTCGCCCCCGCCGCCCTCGCGCTCGCCGCGCTCAGCGCCCTGAGCTGGTTCGCCTGGTGCGGCTGGGCCACCCCGCCCGACCCGGCGACCGGCGCGGTCGCGTACGCGCCGTGGCAGGTGGCCGGGTGCGCGCTCACCCTGCTCGCGCTCGCCGCGGCCGCGGCGTGGTGGGTGCGGCCGTGGCTGCCGCTGGCGGTCGTACCGGTCAGCTTCACCGCGGCCTGGTCCGTCACCGCCTCGGCGGCGGACGACAGCGGGCTGTGGGGCGTCGGCGCGGTGCTGCTGGCCGCGGGGCTGGTCGCCGGTACGGGGCTGGTCTGGCTGGTGGTCGCGGTGCTGCGGCGGCGGGCGAATGTGGCGGTCTGAACCGGTCCGCGTTCGGTCAGGCGTTTAGGGATTTCCCTCGCGGGAAGCACGGCCGCATGTCGTACGACGAGGTTCGTGACCCCGGCGACGGTGCGGTCGCGGCGGACCGGGTGGTCACCGCCGACAGCATCGGCGGCGTCCTCGTCGCGGTGACCGCGCGGGCGCTGGCCGGGCAGGTGGCCGACGACCTGGCGGAGCCGACCGCGGTGTCGCGCGCCCGCGGGTACGCGGCCACCGCCGAGGACGACGCGCTCGCCCGCGGGGCCGCCCGGGTGGCGCTGGCCCCGGACGAGCTGAAGCGGGTCGACGCGGACGCCGTGGCGGCCTGGCTGGTCGAGCGGTACCCGGAGCGGGCGTACCCGGCGGTGTTGATCGGGTCGCCGCACGGGGCGGCCGCGCACCTGGCGGCGACGCTGGGGGTGCCGTGGCTGCCGGCGGGGTTCGAGGTGACCGTCCGGTGGCCGGACGGGGCCGTGGACGACCCGGAGGCGGCGCAGCGGCACGGGGCCGCGTGCGCGAGCGCGCTGCTGAGCGCGAACCCGACGCTGGCCGTCCGGCAGGTGCACGACCCGGTGCTGCGCGGGCCGGCGGCGGGGACGACGATCACGCTGTTCGCGCGGTGGCGGCGGGTGCCGGCGGCGTACCGGCGGCTGCTCGACCGGCTGCGGCCCGGCGCGCCGGTGATCACGGTGGCCGACTGCCGGACCTGGCCGGTGTTCGGGCCGGGCGGCGGGCACAGCTTCCAGCTCGGCGGGCCGGCGAGCGGGCTGGCCGCGGACGAGTACGTCCGGCCGGGCCCGGATCTGGTCCAGGCGCTGCGCCGGGCGGACGGCGACCCGCACACCTGGCTGCCGCCGGCGATGCCGCCGGCCCGGGCGCTGGGCGAGCACGGTTTGGAGCCGGAGTTCGAGGCGGACCTGCGGGCCTGCGCGCCGGGGCGGCGCCAGCACCGGGTCGGGGTGGCCCGGCCGGGGGCGCTGAGCGCCGCGGTGGCGCAGGCGGTGCGGGCGTGGCTGGTGGAGTCGGGCAAGGCCGGGGACCGGCTGGCGGTCGGCTGCGGCCGGCTGCTGGACCCGGGGCAGGTGCTGCGCTGCGGGCTGGTGCCGTACTGGTGCGAGGCGCCGCTGCGGGCCGAGGTCGCCGAGGCGGAGTGCTGGGTGGCCGGATCGCCGGCGTTCCGGAGCATCGACGTGCTGATCGAGCCGCCGGGGCGGCCGTCGGCGGTGGTGGCGCCGCTGCGCCAGTGGGACGCGGTGGCCTGGTTCTCCAGCCAGCGGGCCGCGGTGGACCGGGTGGGGACCCGCAGCTACCCGTACGGCACGCTGCCCACCCGGCACGCGACCAGCGTGCTGGCGGAGCTGCGGGAGGACCTGCCGCTGCCGCCGGCGCTGGCGCCGGGGACGGCCGTCGAGCGGCTGCGCCGGTACGGGGAGCCGCTCGGCCTCGTTATCGACTGACCTTTCCCGCCCGGGGCTCGCTGAGCGCAGGGGTGCGCGCGGGAGGGCGGCTGATTCCTGAATCACCGGACTAACCCCGAAAATTCGTGTTAAACCTGGTCTCACGTTCGAGTGATCACATCCACCCCGGATGAGGAATCGGCCGCCAGCCACGGGAGGGAGCCGCGATGCGCACCGCCGTGGGCCCCGGCTGCCGGACCGACTCCGGCGACCTGCTCGACCTGGACGCCGCCGCGGAGACCTACGCCCGCCGGGCGGGCGAGCTGCCCGATGGGGCACCCCGGCGCGGGGCCAGGGACGCGATGGTGGCGGCCGCGCTGCCGTTCGCCGCGCGGCTGGCCCGCCGGTACCGCAACCGCGGCGAGCCGCTGGAGGACCTTGAGCAGGTGGCCCGGCTGGGGTTGGTGAAGGCGGTCGACCGGTACGACCCGGCGCGCGGCTCGTTCACCGCGTTCGCGGTCATCACGATCACCGGCGAGCTGCGCCGGCACTTCCGGGACCACTCGTGGGGCGTGCACGTACCCCGGCGGCTCCAGGAGCTGAGCCTGGACGTCACCCAGGCGACGGCGGTGCTGACCAGCGAGCTGTCCCGGGCGCCGAACATCGCCGAGATCGCCGACTACCTCGGGGTGGTGGAGGCCGACGTCCGGACCGGGCAGGAGCTGGCCGCCGCGTACACGGCGACGTCGCTGAACCGGCCCGTCTCCGAGGACGGCCGGGCCGAGCTGGGCGAGCTGCTGGGCGCCCCGGACGGCGAGCTGAGCCTGGTCGAGGACCGGCTGACCGTGACCACGCTGATCGGGCGCATGCCGGCCCGGGAGCGGCGCATCCTGGCCATGCGCTTCTACGGCAACCACACCCAGGACGAGATCGCCGCGCAGTTCGGCATCTCCCAGATGCACGTGTCCCGGCTGCTGTCCAAGGCGCTGACCTGGCTGCGGACGGCGATGCTCAGCGACGCCCCGGCGGCCTGGCCGGAGTCGTCGGCGAGCACCGTGCCGTCCGCCCGGGTGACCGCCGTCGACCCGGCGGTGGTCACGGTGACCGTCACCGGCGAGATCGACCGGGACGCCGCCGGGATGGTCCGGGACGAGCTGCTGCGGGCGATCAAGGAGCGCGGCGGGGCGGCCCGGGTCGCCGTGGACTTCGCCCAGGTGCCGTTCATCGACGCCGCCGGGATGGCGGCGCTGCTCTCGGCCGAGGCCGCGGCCGCCGAGGCGGGCGTGGGGTTCGTCGTCCGCCGGGCGCCGGGGCACGTGCGCCGGGTGCTCACCACGGCCGGCCTCGATCGGCTGTTCGAGGAGCCGGCCGCGGTCTGAGCGCCCGTCAGCGGCGGTACGGCTGGGTGATGATCTCCATGCCGTGCCCGTCGGGGTCGCGGAAGTACACCCCGCGGCCGCCGTACAGGTGGTTGATCTCCCCCGGCTGCCGCTCGTGCGGGTCGGCGAAGTACGCGATCCCCGCTGCCCGGATGCGGTCGAACGCGGCGTCGAACTCGGGCTCCGAGACGAGGAACGCGTAGTGCTGGATGACGATGTCGGTCCCCGCCGGGACGGTCGCGTAGTCGAGCGTGACGCCGTTGGCGGTGTCCACCGGCAGGAACGGACCGAACGGGGCGCCCACGGTCAGGTCGAGGATGTGGGCGAGGAACTCGGCGGAGACCCGCCGGTCGGTGGCGTGGACGATGGTGTGGTTGAACTGGACAGCGATGGTGGCCTCCCGGCCTCCGGCGCCTCCATGCCTCACCCGGCCGGTGACCGGCACGCGACGCTGCCGGCCACGCTATCAGCCACCCGCCACCGCACCGGACGCCCGCAGCCGGCGCCGGCCGGGCGCCGGGGCTGCGGGGTCGGGGTCGGGGTCGCGGGGTCGGGGGCGGGGTCGCGGTGGCGGCGGCGGTGCATGCCCGCTAGTTGCGGGCGGTCACCTCGGCGGCGAGCAGCTCGGCCACCTGGATGGTGTTCAGCGCCGCGCCCTTGCGCAGGTTGTCGCCGGTGACGAACAGGACCAGCGCCCGCGGGTCGTCCACCGCGCGGCGGATCCGCCCGACCCAGATCGGGTCGGTGCCCACCGCGTCGATCGGCATCGGGAACTCGCCGGCCGCCGGGTCGTCCACCACGACCATGCCGGGGGCGTGCCGCAGGATCTCCTGCGCGTCCGCGGCGTCCACCTCGGCGCCGAAGACCGCGTGCACGGCGACCGAGTGGCCGGTCACCACCGGTACCCGGACGCAGGTCGCGGCCACCTTCAGGTCCGGCAGGCCGAGGATCTTGCGGGTCTCGTCCCGCAGCCGCAGCTCCTCCGAGGACCAGCCGCCGTCGGCGACGGTGCCGGCCCACGGGACGACGTTGAGCGCGATCGGCGCCGGGAACGGCCCCGGCTCGTCGCCGATCGCCCGCCGGACGTTGCCCGGCTGCGAGCCCAGGCTCAGGTCGTCGCCGACCCGGGCGAGCTGGTACCGCAGCGCGTCCACCCCGGCCTGGCCGGCCCCGGAGACGGCCTGGTACGACGACAGGACCAGCTCGCGCAGCCCGTACTCGCGGTGCAGCGGCGCGACCGCCACGATCATCGACAGCGTCGTGCAGTCGGCGTTGGCGACGATCCCCTTCGGCCGGTTGCGCGCCTGCTCGGGGTTGATCTCCGGGACGACCAGCGGCACGTCCCGGTCGGCCCGGAACGCGCCCGAGTTGTCGATCACCAGCGCGCCCCGGCCGACGGCGACCGGCGCCCAGTGCGCCGACACCTCGTCCGGCACGTCGAAGACCGCCACGTCCACGCCGTCGAACTCGGCCGGGTCCAGCGCCCGGACCGTCAGCGCCTCGCCCCGGCACCGGACGGTCCGCCCGACGGACCGGGACGAGGCGAGCAGCCTGATCTCCCCCCACACGTTCTTGCGGGAGGAGAGCAGGTCGCACAGGACGGCGCCCACGGCCCCGGTGGCCCCCACCACGGCGAGCGTGGGGAGGCCGCGCGGGGCCCGCGGACGCACGTGCGAGACGCCCCCGGCCAGCCGCCCGGGCACGGTGGGCGGGAGCGTCATGGTCATCGCCCGGTGCCCGCGTACACCACGGCGGTCTCGTCGCCGCCCAGCTCGAACGCGTCGTGCACCGCGCGCACGGCCGCGTCCAGGTCGCTGTCGCGGCAGACGACGGAGATCCGGATCTCGGACGTCGAGATCATCTCGATGTTGACCCCGGCGGCCGCCACCGCCGAGAACAGCTTCGCCGCGACGCCCGGGTGCGAGCGCATCCCGGCGCCGATCAGCGAGACCTTGCCGACGTGGTCGTCGAAGAGCAGCTCCTTGAAGCCGACCTGCTCCTTGATCCGGTTCAGCGTGGCCATGGCCAGCGTGCCGTCGGAGCGCGGGAGGGTGAAGGAGATGTCGGTGTGCCCGGTCCCCTCCGTCGACACGTTCTGCACGATCATGTCGATGTTGATCTCCGCGGCCGCCGCCGTGTCGAAGATCCGCGCGGCCGCGCCCGGCTCGTCCGGTACGGCCACGATCGTGATCTTCGCTTCGCCGCGGTCGTGTGCGACCCCGGTGATGAGTGCCTGCTCCACGGAAAGTTCCTCCATCGATCCCGTTACCAGCGTGCCGGACTTCAGCGAGTACGACGAACGCACGTGGATCGGCAGCCCCGACCGGCGCGCGTACTCCACCGCGCGCAGATGCAGGATCTTGGCGCCGCTGGCGGCCAGCTCCAGCATCTCCTCGTACGTGATCTCGTCGATCGCCCGGGCGTTCGGCACGATCCGCGGGTCGGCGGTGAAGACGCCGTCCACGTCGGTGTAGATCTCGCACACGTCGGCGTGCAGGGCCGCGGCGAGCGCGACCGCCGTCGTGTCCGAGCCACCCCGCCCGAGGGTGGTGATGTCCTTGGTCTCCTGGGACACGCCCTGGAAACCGGCGACGATGGCGATGGCGCCCTCGTCCAGCGCCGAGCGCAGCCGGCCCGGCGTCACGTCGATGATCTTCGCCCGGCCGTGCGCGGCCGTCGTGATCACCCCGGCCTGCGACCCGGTGTACGAGCGGGCCTCGTACCCCAGGTTGTGGATCGCCATCGCGAGCAGCGCCATCGAGATGCGCTCGCCGGCGGTCAGCAGCATGTCCAGTTCGCGCCCGGGTGGCACCGGGCTGACCCTGGACGCGAGGTCCGCCAACTCGTCGGTCGTGTCCCCCATCGCCGAGACGACGACCACCACGTCGTCCCCGCCCTTGCGCGCGTTCACGATCCGCTCGGCGACCCGTTTGATCCGCTCCGCGTCCGCGACCGACGATCCGCCGTACTTCTGCACGATCAGTGCCACAGCGGCTCCTTCCCCAAATCCGCCCCCATGGTCCTCGCCCGGACCTGCCCGGCGCGGGGCGCGGCAGCGGCGCCACGGTCCCGGACGGGCCCGGGGTCCGGGCCGCGCGCGCCCACGACGGCGACGCGCCCGCCAATCAAACATCATCAATAGGCACCCGATGCGGGAGCGCCCGAAAATTTTTCGGTGCCCGGGCAAACTCTGAGGTTCGCAGCGCCGGCCCGGTGGTCTCGGCAGCCGTCGACCGCACCGGCTCGCCCCCGGCACCGCCCACGACAGGTCCCCAACAGGGTACCGGCGCACCCCGACAGCGCCAGGGCCACGGGGCCCGGCCGCCCGATCCGTCCGAAGAGTCGCTTCTCGATGCGGATGTTCCCGGCGCGACCGGCGTGTCGCGGGCCGGATCAGCGCGGATCGCGGTACGGCACGCGGTGGAATGGGGCCGTGCCCTCCGCGACCCCGCCCCGCAGCAGGATTTCCCGCGCCCCCGCCGCCGGCGGGCTGATGCTGGCCGTTTTGGCCGCATTGTCCGCACTCAGCGGCTGCCGCGACAGCGCCCCGCCGGCCACCGCGGCCACCTCCCCGCCCGCCACGCCGTCGCCCGACCCGCTGAACCCGGCCACCGCGCGCGCGGACCTCGCCGCCCGCGCGGCCGCCGCGCAGGACCGGCGCGAGGTGGTCGTGTACCGACTGACCGAGGAGGGCCGGGAGCCGCGCACGATCGTGCTCACCCGGGCCATCGACGGCGCCTGGCGGGCGGACATCGCCGACGGCGCGCTCGGCGGCACCGTCGACGTGGCCGTGGTCCGGTCCCGGCAGGGCCTGTTCCAGTGCGCGCTGGCCTCCGCCGACCACCGCGTGCCCACCCGGTGCGCGCGGGCCGGCGGGCCGCGGGACGCGCTGCCCGAGGAGTACGACCCCGGCGTGCAGCGGGTGTTCGTCGAGTGGCTGCCCGTGCTCACCGACCGGCAGCCGGCCATCGCCGTCGGCCCGGCCACCCCGCCGGCGGGCGTGGCCGGCGACTGCTGGGACGTCCAGTCCACCTCGGCCTCGCTGCCCGCGCCGCTGGACGTCGGCGTGTACTGCTACCGGGCCGACGGGCTGCTCACCGGCGGGCAGTGGGAGTTCGGCACGCTGGCGCTGATGGGCGAGCCGACCACCGCGCCGCCGGCCGTGACGCTGCCGGGCCCGGTCAGCGGCGGCCCGCTCCCGATGGCCGCCCCGTCCCCCACCCCGTCCGCGACCCGCCGCGGCTGACCGCGCCCGCCCCGTCCCCGACCCGCCGCGGCTGACGGACCGCGCCCGCCTCGTCCCCGACCACCGCGGCGGACCGCCCGCGGGCAGCACCCCTCGTCCGCGGCCGGCGGCGGCGGATCGCGGCGGCAATCCCCCGGGCGGGTGTCCGGAAACGCCGCAATAGCGGCGGGTCCGCGGCGGCCGGTCGGATCGGGTGCACGCTGTCCGCGTGCGCGCCGCTCGCCGGTCGAAGCCGGTCCTCGCCGTCCTGCTCCTCACCGCCGTCCTCGCCGCGGCCGGCTGCGCCCCGGCCGGCACGCCGGGCGGCGGCGCCGGCGGCGACCACACGAGCGAGGGGCCGCCCGCGGCCACCCCGGCCCGGGCGGCGCTGGACCGGCTCACCGTCGCCGCGCCGGGCTCGATGCGGGGGTACTCGCGGGACCGGTTCCCGCACTGGAAGCGGGTCGGCCGCGGCTGCGACGTCCGCGACTCCGTCCTGCGCCGCGACGGCGCCACCGTGCGCTCGCGCGGCTGCAACGTCACCAGCGGCCGGTGGATCAGCCCGTACGACGAGCGGACCCTCACCAAGTTGACCGAAGTGGACATCGACCACGTGGTACCGCTGGCCAACGCCTGGCGCAGCGGCGCCGCCGGGTGGACCGACGGGCAGCGCGGCGCCTTCGCCAACGACCTCACCCGCCCGCAGTTGCGCGCGGTCAGCGCGACGACGAACCGGGCCAAGGGCGACCGCGACCCGGCCCAGTGGAAGCCGCCGAACCAGGCCCAGTGGTGCCGCTACGCGGTCAACTGGGTCACGGTCAAGGCGTACTGGAAGCTCAGCGTCACCGGGGCCGAGCGCCGGGCGCTGGAGCAGATGCTCGAGACCTGCTGACCGCGGCCGCGCGGGCGGCGACGGCCGCGGCCGGGCGGGCGGCCCCGGGGACGACCCGGTCGGTCACGTCCCGCTCCTGCCCGAGCGCCAGCGTGAACCGCCGCGCCGCGGCCGGGTCGAACGTCCCCGCCCAGTACTGCACCGGCCGTCCGGCAGCAGGAAGCCCAGCGTGAACGTACCCGGGCCGCGCGGGCCGCGCGGCCCGACCGGCCCGAACGAACCGACTGGCCCGACCGGCGCGACCGGTCCGGCAGGGAGGCGGCCCGCCGCCGGCGCCGAAACCGCGTGTACCCGCGCGTCCACGGCCGTCCCCGCCCGGCCCGCTATCCGCCCGCCGCGCTACTCGTCGGCCGCGTGCCGCGGGCGGTGGACGCCGTACTCCCGGGAGGGCTTCTCGACGACCACGGCCGGGGCGTCCGGCGCGCGGGTCAGGTCCCGGTCGGCCGCGCGGGCGACCGGCTCGCCGCCGTCGCCCGGCAGTTCGGCGGCCGAGTCCGGCGGGATCGCGCCCGGCCGGTCCCCCGGCGGCGCCGCGGCCGGCCCGGCGGGCGGCGCCGCGGCATCCGGCCGGTCGGCCGGCGCGGCGCCCGGCGCGGCCGGGCGGGCGTCGGCCAGCCCCGGCGCGACCGCGGCCGAGGGGCGCGGGGCGCCCGGCCCGCCCGCGGGCGGGCCGTCGTCGCCGGCCGCTGCCGCCGCGTCGGCGGTGGTGGCCGCGCCCGGCGGCGGGCCCGGGTCGGCGGCCGGGGCGCCGGCGAGGGTGGCGGCGTGGACGGCGGCCGCGGCCTCCGCCGGTACGCCGGCCGCGATCTCGATCGACTGCGCCACCCGGGCCGCCGTGGCCGCCGCGGCCGACGGCCGCCCGCCGCGGGCCTGCTGCTCGTCGTCGCTCACCGGGAAGTGGCAGGCGACGAGGTGGTTCGCGGACGTGCTGCCGTCCCGCCCCGGCACCAGCGGCGGCGGCTCGGCGGCGCAGATGTCCTGCGCCTTCCAGCAGCGGGTGCGGAACCGGCAGCCGGACGGCGGGTCGATCGGGCTGGGCACGTCGCCGGTGAGCAGCACCCGCTCGCGCGCGGCGGCCTCCCGCCGGGCCGGGTCGGGCACCGGTACGGCGGACATCAGCGCGACGGTGTACGGATGCCGCGGGTGCGCGTACAGGTCGTTCCGGTCGGCGATCTCGACGATCTTGCCGAGGTACATGACCGCGACCCGGTCGGAGATGTGCCGGACCACGGACAGGTCGTGCGCGATCACCACGTACGTCAGGCCGAACTCCTGCTGGAGGTCGTCCATCAGGTTCACGACCTGCGCCTGCACCGAGACGTCCAGGGCGGACACCGGCTCGTCGGCGATGACCAGCCGCGGGCGCAGGGCCAGCGTCCGGGCGATGCCGATGCGCTGCCGCTGGCCGCCGGAGAACTCGTGCGGGTACCGGTTGTAGTGCTCGGGGTTGAGCCCGACCAGCGAGAGCAGGTCCTGCACCGCGCGCTTCACGCCGTGCTCGGTCTTGACCCCCTGGATCCGGAACGGCGCCCCGACGATCGTGCCGACGGTGTGCCGCGGGTTCAGCGACGAGTACGGGTCCTGGAAGATCATTTGCAGGTCGCGCCGCAGCGGCCGCAGCTTGCCCTGGCGCAGGTGGGTGATGTCGGTGCCCTCGAACACCACCCGGCCGCCGGTCGGCTCGATCAGCCGGGTGAGCAGCCGGCCGGTCGTGCTCTTGCCGCAGCCGGACTCGCCGACCAGGCCGAGCGTCTCCCCGGCGCGCACGTCGAAGTCCAGGCCGTCGACCGCCTGGACGGCGCCGACCCTGCGCTTGAACAGCCCCTTGGTGATCGGGAAGTGCTTCTGCAGCCCGCGGACCGAGAGCAGCGCCTCACCGTTGCTCGCCGTCATGACGCCTCCAGCTTCGGCTTGACCTCGTCGGTCCAGATCCTGCGCCGCTGCTCGGTGGGCAGGTGGCAGCGCACCAGGTGCCGGCCGCCGGCGTCGGCCAGCGCGGGGGTGTCCCGCCGGGCGGCGCCGCCGGTGCGCTCCTCGTACACGCAGCGCGGGTGGAACGCGCAGCCGGTCGGCAGGTTGATCAGCGAGGGCGGGCTGCCCTTGACCGGGGTCAGCCGCTCGGCGACCGGCCGGTCCATCCGCGGCATCGAGCCGAGCAGGCCCCAGGTGTACGGGTGCTCGGGCTCCTCGAAGATCTCCTTCGCGGAGGCGTACTCGATGCACCGCCCGCCGTACATCACCAGCACGTCGTCGGACAGCTCGGCGGTGACGCCGAGGTCGTGCGTGATGATGATCAGCGCCGAGTTGAACTCCTGCTGCAGCGTGTGCATCAGGTCCAGGATCTGCGCCTGCACGGTCACGTCGAGCGCGGTCGTCGGCTCGTCGGCGATGAGCAGCTCCGGGTCGCAGGACAGCGCCATCGCGATCATCGCGCGCTGCCGCATGCCGCCGGAGAACTGGTGCGGGTAGTCGTCCACCCGGCGGCTCGGCTGCGGGATGCCGACCTTGCCGAGCATGTCGATCGCGTGCTGCCGGGCCTGCTTCTTGCTGACCTTGTTGTGCACCCGGTACGCCTCGACGATCTGCTGCCCGACCGTGTAGTACGGGTGCATCGCCGACAGCGGGTCCTGGAAGATCATCGCCATCTTCTGGCCGCGCAGCCTGCGCACCTCGTCGGCGCCCGCGCCGACCAGCTCCTTGCCGTCCAGCCAGATCTCGCCGGAGACCCGGGCGTTGCGCCGGTTGTGCAGGCCGAGGATGCCGAGGCTGGTCACCGACTTGCCGGAGCCGGACTCGCCGACGATGCCCAGCGTCCGGCCGCGTTCGAGCGTGAAGGACAGGCCGTCGACGGACTTCACCAGGCCGTCGTCGGTCGGGAAGTGGATCCGCAGGTCGTTGAGCCGGAGGAAGGGTTCGCCCATCAGTTCAACCTCACTCTCGGGTCGACGACCGCATAGAGCAGGTCGACGATCAGGCTCGCCAGGATGACGAACGACGCGGCGGTGAGCGTCACGCCCATCACCTTGGGCAGGTCGTTGGCCACGATCCCGTCGATCGCGTACTTACCCAGGCCCTGGAGCGAGAAGGTCTTCTCGGTGAGGACGGCGCCGCCGATCAGCAGGCCGAAGTCCAGGCCGAAGATCGTGAGGATCGGCGTCAGCGCGCCGCGCAGGCCGTGCTTGATGGTGACCGCCCGCTCGCCCAGCCCCTTGGCCCGGGCGGTCCGGATGTAGTCCTCGCCCATCGTCTCGAGCATGCCGGCGCGGGTCAGCCGGGCGTACTGGGCGGAGAAGAGGAACGCCAGCGTCGTCCACGGCAGGATCAGGTTGTATGCCCACTCCGCCGGGTTGTCGGTGAAGTTCGTGTAGCTGCCGCCGGACGCGGTCAGCTCCAGGTGGTAGCTGAACAGCAGCAGCGTCACCATGCCGGTGAAGAAGATGGGCAGCGAGACGCCGGCCAGCGAGATGGTCATCGCGGTCCGGTCGAGCGCCGAGCCGCGGCGCAGCGCGGAGACGACGCCGGTGGCGATGCCGAAGAACAGCCAGATGACCGCGGCCCCGATGGCCAGCGACAGGGTGACCGGGAGGCGGTCGAGCAGGTCCGGCAGCACCGGCTGCTGGGTGATGAACGAGTAGCCGAGGCAGGGCGCCGGACAGTGCTCGATCCGGCCGCCGATGTCGTAGTCGGCGCCGACGAAGATGCCCTTCACCCAGCGTCCGTACTGGACGTACACCGGGTCGAAGAAGCCGAGCTTCTGCGCGACCTGGTTGACGATCTCCGGCCCGGCGGTGCGGCCCACGTAGCGGCTCGCCAGGGTCTCCGGGCTGTTGCCCAGGATGCGCGGCACCACGAAGAAGATCGAGAACGTGGCCACACTCACCACGAACAGCAGGAGCAGTGCGGCCAGCAGCCGCCGGATGATGTAGGCGATCACAATTCCCTCAACTCCCCGACCCCGTTCCCCCGCCGGTCACGGCCTACCGGCGGGTCCCGTTGTGGTCCGCTGGCCCGGACCAGCGAGTGATCCGGGCCAGCGGACGACGTGCCGTCGCGTCCGCGGCGGCTACTTCTTGGCGACGCCCAGGTTCACGTAGTCGTACATGTTGTACGAGTCGCTCACGAAGACGTTCGTCAGGTTCTGCGGGCGCAGCAGCAGGCTCTTCGCGTACACCCCGGGCAGGATGAACGCCTCCTCCATCACCTTCTTGTCGATGGCGGAGTACAGCTCGTACTGCTTGTTCTTGTCCTGCTCGACCAGCGCCTCGTCGATCATCTTGTCGATCTCCTTGCTGCGCACGGAGACGTTGGACGAGCCGCCGCCGGGCAGGATCACCCGGCTGTCGACGATCTGGGACAGGAAGCCGAACGGCGTGTTGAAGTCGGCGCCCCAGCCGTTCGTGGCCAGACCGATCTTGTTGTTGACCACGTAGGACGGGTTGCCGGCGTACTGCGCGAAGTAGTCACCGCTCGGGAACGGCTTGAGGTTCAGCTTGATCCCGACCCGCTGGAGCGACTCCTGGAGCGCCTCGGCGGTGGCCTTCTCCTTGGCCCGGTCCGAGCGGAACGCCATGTTCGTCTCGAAGCCGTTGGGCTGGCCGCACTTCTTCAGCTCTTCCTTGGCCTTCTCCACGTCGCCCTTGTTGTCCTGGCCGGCGGGGTACAGGTCGTACTTCTGGTAGCCCGGCACGATGGGCGGCAGGATCGTCGAGGCCAGCTCGCCGCCGGCCAGCTCGCCGCCGTACGCGGCCTGGTAGGCGGTCCGGTCCGCGGCGTACAGGACGGCGCGGCGGCACTCGATCTTGTCGAACGGCGGGACCGTCGACGGGATCGAGGTGTACCAGAGGCGGGCCAGGGTCGGGTTGTCCGTCCGGGCCTTCAGCTTCGGGTCGCCCACGACCCGGGCCAGCATGGCGGTCTGCACGCCGGTGCCCTGCACGTCGAAGTCGACGTCGCCGGACTGGATCCGGTTGTCCAGGTCGTCCGCGTTGACCTTGAGGCTGACCTCCCAGCGGTCCGGCAGCGCCTTGCGGTTCGGGTCGCTGGCCGGGTCCCACTGGTCGTTGCGGACCAGCGTGAAGGACTTGGTCGACTCGTACTTCTCGAACTTGTACGGGCCGGAGGAGACGATCTTCTCCTTGTACTTCGAGCCCGTGTCCTTGGCCTGCGGCACCGGCACGGTCTGCGGCAGCATGGCCAGGTAGTCGAAGTCGGCGAACGCCTGGCGCAGCTTGAAGACGACGGTGTAGTCGTCCGGCGTCTGGATGAAGTCGGTGTTCGCCTTCGGGTCCTTGTACGGGCCCTTGTACGTGATCTTGTCATCCTTGCGCGGGATGTCGAGGAACTGCTCGAAGTACTGCGGGCCGTGCGGGAGCACGACCTTGTCCATCGACCGGAGCACCGCGTACTTGACGTCCTGCGCCTTGATCTCGGTGCCGTCGTCGTACTTCTGGCCCTTGCGGATCTTGTAGGTCCAGGTCTTGCCGCCGTCGCTGGCCTTGCCCAGGTCCTCGGCCAGGTCCGGGACCAGCTCGTTGGCCTCCTTGCCCGGGGCCGGCTTGAACATCAGCAGGGCGCGGCCGTACAGGCGGAGGAAGTTCCACGAGTACCCGTAGTACGTGTCGCCCGGGTCGACCGAGTCCCAGTCGTCGGCGTTGGCGACCTTGACGGTGCCACCCTTCTCCGTGGACGGGTTGAACACCGCGGTCAGCGCGGCGTTGAACTCGCCCTCGCCACCCTCGTTCTTCTTGTCACCGCAGGCCGCGAGGCTCGCGGTGAGGGCAAGGACGGCCGAGCCGGCCAGGATGCCCTTCAACTTGTGGTTCACTCTCGCAACCTCCCTGATGGTGCGGGCCGTGTGCACGGTCCGCGGAATGGGGTGGAAGTCTCGATCTCGCCCCGGCCGGCCGTCAGCGGTTGGCCTTCGGGTCGAGCGCGTCGCGCAGGCCGTCGCCGAACATGTTGAACGCCAGCACCGTCACGAAGATCGCGAGGCCGGGCCACAGCATGAAGTGCGGCAGCGTGTAGTACTGGACGGCGTCCGAGAGCATGCCGCCCCAGCTCGGGGTGGGCGGCGGCACGCCGACGCCGAGGAACGACAGGGCCGCCTCGAACAGGATGTTCGTGGGGATCAGCAGCGTCGCGTAGATCAGGATGGGCGCGACCAGGTTCGGCAGCATCTCCTTGAAGATGATGTACGGGCCGCGGGCGCCCATGCTGCGGGCGGCGTCGACGAACTCGCGCTCGCGCAGCGACAGGGTCTGGCCGCGGACGATCCGCCCGATGTACGGCCAGCTGAAGAACCCGATGACGAAGATCAGCATGGCCAGCCGCAGCCCGAGGCCGCTCAGCCCGAACGCCCGGTCCGGCACGACGCCGACCAGCGAGATCGCGAAGACCAGCAGCGGGAAGGCGAGGAAGGCGTCCATCAGCCGGCTGATCACCGCGTCGACCCAGCCGCCGAAGAAGCCGGCGACGACACCGAGGGTGGCGCCGATCAGGACCGACAGCAGGGTGGAGGCGAACGCGACCAGCAGCGACACCTGCGCCCCGTGCACCACCCGGCTGAACAGGTCCCGGCCGCTCTGCGGCTCCAGGCCGAAGGGGTGGTCGAGGCTCATCCCGCCGAACGAGCCGATCGGCGCCTGGGAGAGCTTGTCGATGAGGTCGCGGTGCGACTCGTTGGGGTTGCCGCCGATCACGCTGGTGATCGGGGTGGCGAGCGCCGCGATGAGGACGAGGACGCCGATGACGATGATGCCGCCCATGGCGAACTTGTCCCGCTTCAGCCTGGTCCAGGCGATCCGCCCGAGTGACCGGCCCTCGATCTTCGGGGCCGCCGGCGGCTCGGGCTCGGCCAGCGCGACGGCACCGCTGGACTGCGACGGATCTGGCCCGATGCCCATGTGCGCCCCGATCCTCCTCCCGGTCGTCGCGCGCCCGGCGGGCGGGTACGCGAAACCAACAGGGTGATCGTCACCCCTCGGCCCCGGCCCGGCCGCCGCCCGACAACCGCTCAGTTGTCCGTGCGTGAAACCCGACCAGCGCGGTCGTGGCACCGGCGCAGGTTCGAGTGGTGTGGCGTGTGCCACCAGTCAGAAACAGTTCCGTTCGTCACCCATCCGGGTCAAGGCCCGACCATTCTCGTGACCGAACCCGCGCTTTGCCGTGACAAATCTGTGATCGACGGGAGGGTTCGAACCCGCCCGGCCCTGTGCTACCCCGCCCGCGGGCGGCCGCGGGTCAGCTCCAGTCCCAGCCGAGTCCGACCAGGCCGGGCTGCATGTCCGTGGCGACGACGTGGATGCTGCGGTGCGGGCCGAGGGTGATCTCCTCGCGGGTCAGGTCCGGCCCGCCCTCGTGCCGCCGGTGGAACCGCCAGCAGACCGCCGGCAGGGCGTCCGGGTGGAAGTTGACCTGGATGACCACCTGCCGGGCCGGGAAGCGCACCCACAGATAGTGCTGGTTGCTCTGGATGCCGCTCGGGTCGTTGAACCGGAACTTGAAGAGCTGGGTCTCCCCCACCATGAGCTTGCGGTCGAACAGCACCTCGGCGACCAGCCGCGGGGTGTCCGGGTCGATCCGGACCCGGCCGATCCGGCAGTTCTCCATGGCGGTGACCGTGAAGTGCTCGGCGTTGGCGCCGTCCTCGCCCTGGTAGACCACGACGGTGCGGTCGGTGGGCTGGTGCGCCTGGACGATCTGCGAGTACTCGGCGGTGTGCGCGCTGCGCTCCGGCCCGCAGTACACCGACTCGAAGGTGCTGATCGTGTGCAGCCGGCCGTCGTGCGGGCCGAGGTCGTCGATGACGTCCATGAGCGGCTGGGCGCCGCGGATCAGGTCCGTGTAGCTCTTGGCGCCGCGGGGCAGGCCGGCGGCGCGGCCGCGCGGGCGCGGCGGGCCGAGCAGGACGAGCAGCGACCGCTCGGGCAGCTCCAGCACGCCCTCCAGGGCGGCGACCGCGCGCAGCGAGTCGGCCCGCTCGGGGCGGCGCTTGCCGGACTGCCAGTAGCTCAGGGTGCCCAGGCCGATGTGGAGGCCCACCTCGTTGAGCCGGTGCTGGAGCCGTTGCAGGGAGAGGCCGCGCGCCCGAATGGCCGCCCGTAACGCATGGTGAAAAGGCCCGGTACGCAGCGTCGCCGAAAGCTCAGGATCCATGACTTCTCCATGAACGTGAATATTCGCAGTTATCTAACCGCGTCCATGGACGTTATGGCAATCCCCGGGGATGAGCGGAGCCCGTCGGCGCTGTTCACGCGTCCATCGGACTTCACGGGGACCGCCGCGTGAGCGTCCCGCCCGTTGTCCTGTCAAGGAGATGGCCATCAATGTGATGCGCATCAATTCCCTTCCCCTCACTCCACCGAAAGGGAGGTGAGCAGGATGGCCCCATCCCCCCCATCCCTCGCCCGACGCCGGGGTACGCCGATCGTGCTGGCCGCGGCCGCCCTGGCCCTGCTCGCCGGCGCCGCGCCGGCGAGCGCGGCCCCGGCCCGCGAATCGGCCCCGGCCCGCGAATCGCTGTCGGCCCCCGGCCAGTACGCGCTGGACGCCCAGGAGCGGAGCAACTGGTGCTGGGCGGCCACCGGCCTGTCCGTCGCCCGGCTGCTCGGCGACACCCGGACCACCCAGAACCAATTCTGCAACCTGGCGTTCGGCCGCAGCCGGGACAGCCAGTGCCCCAACGACCAGGCGACGCTCGCCAACGACCAGACCGCGTACCGGGCGCTGAACATCCGGCCGGGCAGCTACGTCGGGCAGACCCTCAACCAGAGCACGATCAGCGGCGACATCGACGCCGGCTCGGCCGTCATGACCCGGATCGGCTGGACCTCCGGCGGCGGGCACATGATGACGATCTACGGGTACGACAGCGGCCGCGGCGTGATCAAGTGGGCCGACCCCTGGGGCGCGAACTCCCGCTACAACCAGGGCACGCTCGCGTTCTACAAGTCCAACAACCAGTGGACGTGGACCCACTCGCTCTACGGGATCGGACGGTAGCCGCCATGACCGTACGCCACACGCACCGCCTGCTCGTCGCGGCCGCCGGCCTCGGCAGCGTGCTCGTCGCCGCGGCCCCGGCGGCCGCGGGGGCGCCCGCCGCCGACCCGGCCGCCGTCCAGCGGGCCGTCACCTCCGCCGACGGCAGCGCGCTCATCCGCGAGTTCTTCGCCAGCGCGCCCGACGCGCCGCCCGGTGCCGCCCGCGCGGCCGCGCCGCGGATCGTCGGGGACCCGGTACCGGTGCTGCAACTCAACCCGGACTTCGTCCGGCGGGCCGACGCGCCGGTCACCCAGCAGCTCTACCTCGCCTCGACCGCCCGGTCGGCCGACGGCCGGCTCGCGTCGGTCTGGCTGACCCCGGCGGCCGGCGGCGGGTGGAGCATCGCCAACATCGCCAGCGGCGACGTCGAGCGGACGTTCGCCCGGGCCGCCGGGGACGCCCCGGCGTTCCGCGAGCCGCAGATCAATGCCTGGTACGCCCTGCGCGGCGGCCGGGTGCTGCCGCTCAACGACGACGCCCGGCGCTCCGTCGGCGCGGCCGGCCTGCCGGTCGCGGCGTACCAGCGGCTGGTCAACGAGCGGTACGGCGACAAGCTGCCCGGCTCGGCGTACGACCGGAACGGGACCGCGGGCGGCTACGACGCCGCCGGCACCCGCCCGGCCGGGTCCGACCGGTTCGCCGGCCCCGGCCTGATCGGCGGCGGCCTGGCCGCGGCCGCGCTGGTCGGGTTCGGGCTGCTGCGCCGCCGCCGTACGGCCGCCGCCTAGCGGGACCACCCGGCCCCGCCGGACGGCTCCGCACGCGGTACCGGCGGGGTGGGCTCCCATCCGGCACTCCGGCCGGACCCCGCGCCCTGTGGCCAGGGGCGGCTACAGGGCGCGGCGGCCGGAGAACGCGCGACCGAGAGTGATCTCGTCGGCGTACTCCAGGTCGCCGCCCACGGGCAGGCCGCTGGCCAGCCGGGTGACCGGGATGCCCAGCGGCTTGACCAGCAGCGCCAGGTAGGTGGCGGTCGCCTCGCCCTCGGTGTTCGGGTCGGTCGCGAGGATCAGCTCCCGGACCGTACCGGTGCCCAGCCGGGCCAGCAGCTCGCGGATCCGCAGGTGGTCCGGGCCGATCCCCTCCAGCGGGTTGATCGCCCCGCCGAGCACGTGGTACCGGCCGCGGAACTCGCCCGTCCGCTCGATCGCCACGACGTCCTTCGGCTCCTCCACCACGCACAGCACCTCGTCGGTGCGGCGCGGGTCGCGGCAGATCCGGCACTGCTCGGCCTCGGCCACGTTGTAGCAGGTGGTGCAGAACCGGACCAGCTCCTTCACCCGCTGCAGCGCGCCGGCCAGCCGGTGCACGTCCGCCGGGTCGGTCTGCAGGATGTGGAAGGCGATCCGCTGGGCGCTCTTGGGCCCGACGCCGGGCAGCCGGCCCAGCTCGTCGATCAGGTCCTGGATGGCCCCCTCGTACATCAGAAGCCCGGCAGGCCGAGCCCGCCCATCCCGCCGGTGACCGGGCCCAGCTTCTCCTCGGTCAGCGCGCGCACCCGGTCGGCGCCCGCGTGCAGGGCCGCGACGACCAGGTCCTCCAGCGTCTCGGTGTCGGCCGGGTCGACCGCCTTCGGGTCGATGTGGATCGACCGGACCTCGCCCGTACCGGCCAGCACCGCCCGGACCAGCCCCCCGCCGGCACTGCCGGTCACCTCGGCGGCGGCCAGCTCGGCCTGGACGTCGGCGACCTGCTGCTGCATCCGCTGGGCCTGCTGCATCAGCTCCTGCAGGTTGGGCTGTGCCACGCGCGCGCTCCTCCCGGACCGGCCGCACCTCGCGTACGGCAGGGGCCCGACCCCGCGCGGGGACGGACGGCCGCAAGCGTAGCGGTCCGGTCCGACGGCGCGCCCGCGACGCACCGCCGTCGGGTGGTGTGGCGGCGGCCCGGACGGTCCGGCGGCGGGCGCGGTATGCGGTATCGGGCGGGCGTGGTCGGGCGGCGGGCGTGGTGTCGGGCGGCGGGCCCGCCGGCACCGGTTCGGGTCGCGGTGCCGGCGGGAGTCTACCGCCGGCCGTCGAAGCGGCCCTGGCCCAGCCGGCGGACCGCGACGTAGTACGCCCTGGCGAGCAGGTCGCAGGCGTACTGCAGGAACGCCGGCTGCCGGCCGCACAGCGTCCGCAGGTCGGCGTGGAACTGCCGGTCGACCCGCAGCCGCAGGGCGCCGCCGCGCTTGCCGGCGAGCGGGTAGTTCTCGTGCCCGAAGTCGTGCCGCCAGCACGCCGCGGTGAAGTCGAACGGCCCGCCGCCGACGACCGAGCAGCCGTCGCTGGTGTAGTCCAGCCGGGGGTCGGCGTGCGCCGTACGGGCGGCGACGAACGCGTTCAGCGACAGGTCGAACATGTGCCGGTCGATCGCGCAGACCAGGTCACAATCCGGGTCGGGGCGGCCCGGCCGGGCCGCCGCCGGCACCGCGCCGGTACCGGCGAGGACGACGCCGGCGAGCACCGCGGCCAGGGGCCGCAGGAGGGTGAGTCGGTTCACGACTCATCAATAGCAGTATTTACGTATTTGTCATCGCGAATCGCCCGGGGATCACTGCTGCGGGCTGGTGATCTCCTCGGCGCCGAGGCGATCGCGCAGGAGCTGGATCGCCTGCTCCTCGCTGCTCTGCCGGGCCGTCGCCTCGTCGATCACCTCGTCGGTGGGACCATCGCCGGGGTCGAAGCCGTCCCAGTTCCCGCCGCCGGGGTCGGGGGTGCTCGCTCCGGCCGTACGGGCGGGGGTGCTCGCCGCGGCGGTGCGGGCGGGGGTGCGGGGAGCGGCGCCGGGGGCGGCGCGGCGGGTGCCGGTCGTCGGGCCGTCGAACTCCGGGTCGTAGGGGGGCTCGTCCAGGGGGGAGCCGTCGGCCCAGGCGGTGTCGTTGGTGGCGGGACGCTGGGGGGCGTCCGGGCGGGGGTGGGGTTGGCGGCCGGGGGCTTGGCGCTGGGGGTCGGTGCGGGGGGAGCGGGTGGCGGCGGCGCGGGCGGCCGCACGGGCGGCATCCAGGCCGGTACGCGGGGGGGCCGGCGCGGCGGTGGGCGCCGGTGCGGTGGGCGCGGGGGTGGGTGCCGGTGCGGCGGTGGGCGCCGTTGCCGGGGCGGACAGGTCCCTTGGTACCGGGGCGGGCGGGTCCGTCGCCGCCGGGGGGAGCGGGTCTGTCGGCGCCGGGGCGCTGAGCAGGACAGCTCCGTTGAGTGCCGCGGTGGTCGGGGATTGCGGCGGCGCGGTCGAGTGCGCCGCGGGGGGTGCGGCTGCTGCGGGGTGGCCGTCGAGCGGCGTGAACCGGGCGGCGGCGTCCGGCGGGACGCTGGACAGCACCGCCATCGTGCCCGCTGCGCCGAGGGCCGCCGGTGCGCCCGGCATGATGTCCGGGGCGGGTGTAGCGGGGGCGAGGTCAGCCGGGGCGGATTGGTGAGCCGGCACGGGGTGGTGGGCCGGGGCAGCCGGAACGGTCGGGTCGGGCTGGTCGGACGGGAGAGCCAGCAGGACGGCGCCGGCCAGGGCACCGTGCGGCGGGGTGTCGTGATCGCCGCCGCCGACCCCGGGGCCGGTGGCCTGCGCCTCGGCGCGGGGCGCGGCCGTACCGGGCCGGACCGGCTCGGGCCAGGAGTTGTCCTCCTCGACCTCCCCGCCGCTCCCCCCACTCAGCCGGCCGGCCGATCCGCCGCCGGCGCCTCCCGGAGCACCACCGCCCTGCCCCCGCACACCCGATCCACCGACCGAGGCGCCGGGCCCGCCGGCCGACGAGGCTGTACCGTGCCCGCCAGCGCCCGACCCGCCGTCCGGCGAACCTGCGCCCCGCCCGCCGGAACCCACTCCACCGGCACCCGGGTCACTCTCGCCGGCAGCCGACGGTCCGGTCGGTGAGGAGGGGGTGGGGTACCTAGTCGGGGGGTCATTGGGTTCCGGATCTCTTGCCCGGGTGGCGTCCGGGCGGGTGGGGTCCGGTGGGGTGGCGGAGCGGGAGGGCTGGGTCGGGAGGGGGCGGGTTTCGCCCGAGACCTCGCAGTGGATGGTCCAGCGGGTGCCGTGGATCTCGTACACCGCGTCCACGACGGCCGTGATCTCGTCGTTGAGCATGCGGGCGAGGACCGGCGACTTGACCGTGAGCGTCAGGGTGCCGTCCAGCGCGGACCGGACCGCGGCGTCGCGGGCCAGCCCGGCGGCCCGCTTGTTCGTCCGGTGCAGGGCGTCCAGGATCTCCGGCCAGGCCCGCCGGACCTCCTCGCCGACGTCGGTACCCGCCGCCACGGCGACCGGCGCGGCGGAACCAGCGGGTGACCCCACCGACTCGCTCCGCTCCGCTCCCCCGCTGGCCGGCTCGGCCGGGGTGGGGACTGCGGCCGGAATGGCCGCGATGCCCGCGGCACCGGCTTGCGCCGACTCCGCCGCCGCCGGCGTGCCCACACCGGGCGCGGGGGCGGGGCCGGTGTCGGGGGTGGCGGCGCTGGTGCCGCTGTCGCGGTCGTCCCGCGTGACGCCGTCGGGTCCGGGGCTGTCCGGCGCGGCCGCGCCGGTTACGCCGGACGTATCCCATGCGGATTCCGTCGACCCGGCTGGTTCCGGTGTCGGTGCTGCCGGTTCCGGTGTCGGTGCTGGCGTCGCCGCGTCGGCTGGTACCAAAACGGTGATCCGCGACGCGCGGGCGGCCGTCGCCGCCACCGCGGCCGCCGGCGCACCCGCTTCGACCGGCGTCGGCCGCGCCGTGCTCGCGGACGCCGCTGATGCCGGTACCGGGCCGGCCGGTCCGGCCGTGCTCACCCCCGCCGCGGACGCGGTCGGTGCGGGCGCTGCTGGTGCGGACACCGGTGCCGGCGCCGACCCGCTCAGCGCGGGCTCGCCCGCCGCTTGGCCGCCGGTCGCCGGAGCGCCGCCCGCCCGCCGGGTCGCCGCGCGCGCCGCCGCCCGAGCCGCCTCGGCCGCCGCACTGCGCCCGCCCGACCCGGACCCGCCCGACCCGGACCCGCCGGACCCACCGCCCGACCCGACCCCGCCCGAACCACCGGCAGGCCCGGGACCGCCACCGGCGGGCCCCGGCCCGCCGGTCGGCCCCGGACCGGCACCACCCGACGGCCCGCCGTCGCCGGACCCGCCGCCCGTACCGCCGACCGGTCCCGACCGCTCCAGCCGCTCCACCCGCTGCAACAGCGCCCCGGTCGACTCCTCGGCGCCGGGCAGCAGCATCCGGGCGCAGATGAGTTCGAGGAGCAGGCGCGGCCCCGTCGTACCCCGCATCTCCACCAGGCCCTCGTGCACGATGTCGGCGCAGCGCGACAGCGTCGCCGGCCCGAACCGCCCGGCCTGCTCCCCCATCCGGGCGAGCTGGTCCGCGGGGCCGTCGATCAGCCCCTGCGCCACCGCGTCGGGGACCTGCTGGAGCACGATCAGGTCCCGCAGCCGTTCGAGCAGGTCGCTGGCGAACCGGCGCGGGTCGTGCCCGGCCTCGACCACGTGGTGCACGGTCGCGTACACGGCCGCGCCGTCGCCGGCGGCGAGCGCGTCGCAGATCCGGTCCAGCAGGGCGGCGTCGGTGACGCCGAGCAGGGCGACCGCGCGGGCGTACGACACGCCCTCCGGCCCGGCGCCGCCGATGAGCTGGTCGAGGACGGACAGCGTGTCCCGCGCGCTGCCGCCGCCGGCCCGGACGACCAGCGGGTACACCGCCGGGTCGACCGTGACGCCCTCGGCGGCGCACAACTGCTCCAGGTACGGCCGCAGCACCCCCGGCGGGATCAGCCGGAACGGGTAGTGGTGGGTCCGGGACTTGATGGTGCCCAGGACCTTGTCCGGCTCGGTGGTGGCGAAGATGAACTTGACGTACTCCGGCGGCTCCTCGACCAGCTTGAGCAGCGCGTTGAAGCCCGCCGACGAGACCATGTGCGCCTCGTCGATGACGTAGATCTTGTACCGGCTGTTGACCGGCGCGAACACCGCACGCTCCCGCAGCTCGCGGGCGTCGTCCACGCCGCCGTGGCTGGCCGCGTCGATCTCGATGACGTCGATCGAGCCCGGGCCGTCGCCGGACAGCGACCGGCACGACGCGCAGGTGCCGCACGGGTCGGGGGTGGGGCCGCGCTCGCAGTTGAGCGAGCGGGCGAGGATCCGGGCGCTGGAGGTCTTGCCGCAGCCGCGGGGGCCGGAGAAGAGGTACGCGTGGTTCAGCCGGCCGCTGGTCAGCGCGCGGGCCAGCGGCTCCGTGACCTGCTCCTGGCCGATCAGCTCGCCGAACGTGCGGGGCCGGTACTTGCGGTAGAGCGCGAGCGTCACCGGGGAGCCTCCTGCACGACCTGCCGGCCAACGAAAAGGCCCCCCGTGCACCCGCCAGAGCTCGCTTATCCTTGCTGCCTTCCGGCCCTGGGGAGGTTCACAAGATGGACGCCGCACGAGGGGCAGCACCACCATACCTCCCCGGCCCCGCCCCGCGAACGACGGTCGGCCCACCGGCGGGGTGCGGCTGCCGGGGCGGTGGGGACTTCGGTAAGCTCTCCCGCGGAGGATTCGCCTAGAGGCCTAGGGCGCACGCTTGGAAAGCGTGTTGGGTTCACACCCTCACGAGTTCGAATCTCGTATCCTCCGCAACGCCTGACCAGGCGAAACGCCAGGCCCGACCCCACCTCGGGGCCGGGCCTTCCGCGTCTCAACAGCCGTGCGGTCTCAGTTCTGGTCTCATTTCCGTCGTGAGCGGCCCCGCCTTCGAGCTTTCCGGCCCCCAGCCGTGACCCCCGCAGTTGGCGTGCCGTCGGCCGAGCTTGACCACAGAGCGTCACCAACCTGCTTGGCGACCGCCAGCCTCACCGGATCAGTGACGTGCTGGTACCGCTTCACCATGTCGGCGCTGGACCAGCCCATCACGTCCATCGTCACCCGCTGCTGAGTACCGATCACCATCAACACCGTGGCAGCAGTATGGCGAGCATCGTGAAGTCGGGCATTCCGTACGCCCGCCGCCCTTACTAGGTCTTTCCACTCGTGGTAGTCGGTGTTCGGGGATATGGCTCGGCCGAGACGAGTAGTGAAGACTCGGCCGCACTCTTGCCAGAGCTGTCCGGCGGTTGCCCGCTCCTCCTCTTGCGCCTTGCGATGCCGCTTCAACAACCCGACTACCTCTGGCGGCAGACCGACTCCGCGACGGCCTGCCCTGGACTTTGTATCGTCGTCGTCCGCATTGGTCTGAATGCGACTCGGACAGTAGCCGGCCTTACGGCCGCACGTCGGTTCACATCCATGCGCGTACTTCGGTCGCACCCGACTCCGGCGAACTCGTAGATATCCCACGTCCAGCTCGATGTCCTCCCAACGTAGGCCCAGTGCTTCACCCTGGCGAAGTCCCAGCGCTAGCGCGATAGCCCAGCGCGCGCCGTTTCGACGCTTGCCGGCCTCAGCGAGCAGGCGCTTCACGTCCTGGATGCCGTAGGGTTCGACTTCGTCCTCTTGGATCCGCGGCGGCTGCGCAATCTTCGCCACGTTTCGGGTGATGTGATTTCGGCGCATCGCGTGGTTAAGCGCGGTTTTCAGCGTGCGGTGCGCCTGGTGAGCAGTTCCCGGCTTACTTCCGTTGGCCTGCATTTTCTTATAGAGCTTTTCCAGATGCTCCGGCTCCAGCTTGTCCAATCGGTGGGCACCAATGCCGGGCACGAGATGAACTCGGACGGCAACCTCGTACCCGTCGTGGGTGGACTGGCGGACGTTCGGGGGTGTAGCGATGTGCTCCAGCCAGTAGGTCAGCCATCTTTCAAGGCTCCAGGCGCGGCCAGCCTTCCGTACCGATCCTGCTTCACGCTGGCGCTCCAGGTCACGGACTTTCCGGGTGACGTCCGCCTCTGTCTTTCCTCTTACGTGTCGCCGGTCCGGCCGGCCATCATCCTTCACCCCAACGGTCACGCGACCGTGCCACGACCCGTCGGCGCCCTCGTAGATGCTTGATGCAAGGTTGGGCTTTCTCTTCCCCACGCTCGGCTTTCTCTCCTTATGCAGCGACCGGAAGGTCAGTGTGCTGGTCTAGTAGCTGGCTGACGTACTCGTCCAAACACCGGGCCGGCACGCGGCGAAGCCGGCCGATTGTTACCGAACGAACCTCGCCGGACATAACGAGTCCGTACATCGTGGTGCGACCGACGCCCAATCGCTTAGCCGCTTGCTCGATCGTTAAGACAAGGTTTGGTGCTTCATCCACTACTGCTCCTCTCGGTTGTTACCGAAGTAATCTCAGTGGGCATTCCGTGGAGCCCAATTCGCACAGTGGCGGCACTTTCTCAATTTTGGTCATTCGACGGTGGGTGCATCTTGCGATGTACTGGCGGCGCGCAGAGCGGCCCGCCGAGAGACGTTGTAAGCCAAGATCCTGACGTGCCTGGTGTAGTCAGATGGATGGGTTCGGCTCAGGGCTTCTCAGCGGGCCGCGTTCTAGGTGGTTGTTGGTCGACTGCGTTGCTGGCAGTGCGGGCGGTTGGGGTGGGGGTGAGCCGTACCAGCCGTACCAGCCGTATCAGTGCAGGTCAGGGGCGGTACGGGTTGGTGGGCTGGTACGGGTTAAGCCGTACCGGTGAGATCATCCGGCGGTGGTTGGACGGGTGGGGTTGTGGTGTTGGTGGTGAGGTCGCGGGCGTCTTGGTACGGCTTGAGCCGTACCACGTCGTTGACCCGTACCGCCTCTGAGCTGCTGTGGGACGGCTGGTACGGCTGGTACGGCTCGGGGTCGGTCTCGGTGTCGGGTGTCGGGCAGTACCGGCGCCACGGGTCGGTGAAGTGGGCCCGTACGTAGCCCTTGGCTTGGCCGATGGGCGGGACGAACCGGATGGTTGTCGAGCTGATCTCGTAGTGCCGCAGCAGCGCGGCGAGTTTGATCGAGGTGAGCCCGTTGGGGCCGGTTTCGGCCCAGGGTGCTTCGGGATCTTTGTTGAGGCGTTCGAGCAGGATGTTCGTCGGGATGGCGTCGGCTTTCCCGAACGCAGTCCGGCAGTCGACCAGCAGCCGCACCCGGTCGGAGGTGACGGTGTCGCCGTCACGTTCGGCGTTGAGGACCTCGGCAGCCCGTCGGGCGCGGGCGGGCCAGTGCCCCCCGGCGAGGTCGGCGATGGCCATGAGCGGTTCCCATGTGTCGGCGGCCCGGTCCTCCAACGGCATGTCCGGCTCGGCCGCCTCCAACACGGCCCGGCTGGCGCCGGCCCACGCCGCCAGGTCAGCGGCGAGGGCTTTCAGGGGCGGCCCGTCACGCCGAACCCGATACGGCGCCACCTTCTCACCGCCGGTGCGGCGGCGCATGCGGATGACGACGGCCCGGTCCTCGATGGTGTCGGGCATGGCCCCGATACCGGCCAGGGCCGCCATGGCGAAGGTGGGGATCTGTTCGAGCTTGCGGGCGGTGTGATCCCAGCGGATAGCCGGCCGGTTGCGTTGGTGGCCTGCGTTGAGTAGACCGCGGAGGTCTTCGTTGGCGCCGTCGCCGGTGAAGATGGTGTCGGCTTCGTCGACCAGCAGCGTCGGCGGGCTATCCGAGCCGATGGCCCGGTACACCGCTGCCGGGGACGCGTTGACCGTGATCAGCGGCTGGTGGGAGCAGCCCTCCACCACGTCCAGCAGCCGGGACTTCCCGCACCGCTTTTCCGGGGCCCGGATCACCAGCCGCGGCGCGTGCGCCCACGCCGGTTGGGCGTGCGTCGCGGCGATCCACAGGACTACCGCGTCGACGGCTTCGGCCGAGGGAAGCACGACGTAGCGGGTCAGGATCGCGTGCAGCCGATCCAGCAGCAGCGCCCCATCCGGTGCGCACACCGCGGGCGGGGACTTCTCGGATGGGGTCATCAGCAGCACCCCTGCCGCCACCACGCCGTGTCCGCCGGTTCGTCCCACCCCATCGGCTGGTTATGGGCGGCCTGCCCGTCCACGATGTGGGCGAGCTGGCGGGCGGCGAGAGCGAGACGCCGCCGCGCCCGCTGCGCTTCGGGAACGGTCATGGTCGGGGTGGTGAAGTCGTAGCGGGCGGCGGTCATGGCGGCCCGCACTACATCGAACCTGGCGGTGCTGACCGCCCACGGGTCCTCTACATCCTCGGGCGGGGTGTCCCATCCGGCGGGCCGCTCACCCAACGGAAGGGCGTCGGTGGCGCGGGCCAGGTCCCGAGCGTGCAGGGACAGTAGCTCTTGCGCGAACTCCTCACCGGCCGGTGGGGTGTCGGCTTCGGTGTACCGGTAGCGGGCCACTGACAGCGCGGCGCCGATCGTCCGCCCGGCCTCCACATCGACGGCGATTTGCAGCTCATACAGCTCATTGGGGGTGATGGTGCTGGTCACAGGGTCACTCCTTCGTCTCGGAATCCACCGGTGATGGCGTTACGGATGTCTCGTTCGGGCTGCCCGACCCCCCGCCCCGCGGCGGTGAGCGCGGCGACGGCGTCGTTGGGGGTGAGCGCGGCGGCGGCGACCATCCGCGCGACGCCGCGGGCGGCGCCGTACAGGGTCGTACGGCGCCGGCCGGCAGGTGCGCGGGCTACGGCGTCGAGGTGCGCGGTGAGCAGCCGGTGGGGGGATGAGATGCCCCCGCCCCCGCCTCTGTGGGTGGCCGGTGTCGGCGGGGCGACCCCGGCAGGGGACACAACCGGCACGGCCGGACGGCGGGTGCACGCGTCCAGCAGGGGCGGGGGCATCTCATCCACACCCCGACCCGGCACCCACCGATACGGCCGCCCCGTGTCCGGGTGGATCGACGGCGGGGCGACGACGTAGCCGCCCTCCCCGCGGATGTCCACACCCGCGGCCACCCTGGATTGGCTGTTCAGGACGGGGACACCGGGATGCCGGTAGTACAAGTGCAGGCCGCCGGAGCCGGTGACGGCGTGCGCGGTCGGGAACATCAGCGTCGGGTCGACCCGGCCGCCGTGGCGGGGGTCGATGTCGGCCACCACCAACCCCGCCCCCGCCCCCGTCGCCAGGGCCAACAGCCCGCCGGGGACGGCGGTGAACAGCGCCGCTATCCGGTCGGGGTCGACGGTGGCCGCGTAAGGGCCATGACAAGTCAGACAGCCGCAGGCTGTCCGATCATGCCCTGGCCCCGCCCCCCGACACCGGCGGCAGTTGCCCACCGGGCGCTTACGCCGGCCGAGCAGGAACACCGGCCAACCCCGGCCGGCATAGTCCAGAGCAGCAGCCAGCAGCGGGGTTCCGGTCATGCCGCCGGCCGCCGCGGCGGGCGGAGGTTGGTGGTGCGCCATCCGGGGTCGACCGGGAACAACTCGCCCGTCCCCACGGGCGCGGGTGCCGGCGGCGGATCGGGCAAGCAACGGGTGTCCCTGGCGTCCAACGCCGCAGCACCCGCGACCACCGCATCCGGCCGCTCATGCCGGCGGCGGCCGAGTAGCCGGCGGGCGACGGTTTCGGAGGGACACCACCGGGCCGCGGTGGTGTAGGCGTGCCCGCACGCGCCGCATGCGGGTTGGTCGGGGTGGTGGTGGGTGAGGAACACCCCCACCAGATCCACCACGGTGACCGTCAGTCCGCGGCGTAGTCGGGCGTCCAGCCGGCCGACCGGCCCGGCAGCCTGCGCGGCGGTCACGGCTGTCCCCCCTCGCGGCCGTGGCGGGTGGTGGTGGCGTCGCGGTGGATGCGGGCGGCGTGGTTCCATACCGCCCGGCCGACGCGTAGGCGCATGCCGGAGCTGCGGCAGCGGCGGCAGGGCCGCAGCCGGCCGGTGAGCCGGTGGGGACGGGCGCCGGCGCCGCGGCAGGCCCGGCAGGTGCCGAACGGCAGGAGCCAGCAGGCGAGGCCGTAGGCGGTGGCGATCATGGTTGCGATCAGGGCGAGGGTCATCGAACACGCCTCTCGGAAGGGTTCGGTGGGGGTTTCGGGCAGGGGGCGACCCGCGACCAGCGGGTATTGCTGCTGGTCGCGGGTCGGATCATGGGTTGCGGTGTGGGTAGCGCCGCCGCTACCGCGGTCGGTGCCGCTACCGGGCGCGCTACCGCGCTTCGGCGCCTCCGTCGGCGCCGTTGACGCCGCCGTCCGGGCCGTCCGTGGGGGTGGCGGTGTCGCGGTGGGCGATCAGCTCGCGCAGTTGGCCGAGCCGGTAGCCCTTCAACGTCCGGCCGCCGATCTTCACATCGGTCGACACCACGCCCTGCGCCCGCGCAAGCTCGGACAGGGCTTCACCGGTCATGGTCGGGTACGCCTCGGGCCACCGCTGCACCAGCGTCGCCGCGGCGGTGGTCCAGTGCTGCCCGTTGCGCGCCGCGACCGCGACCAGGTCCCCGGCCAAGTCCCGTGCCCTGGCCACCGGCACGGTGTCCCCGACCACCACGCCGCCGCGCAGCGCGGTCGCCCGCGCGACGATGGACGCCGTGGTTTTGGCCTCGGGGAAGTGGCTGCGGGTCGCCGTAGGCTCGGCCAGCCCGGTGAGGACGCCCCAGCCGGCGTCGACGCCGGGTCGGTAGACGGTGCCGGTGACGCCGCGTTTGTAGGCGCCGGTGCCGAGGATCATGTCGTTGGCGACCTGGTCGGGGACGGCCAGGCACCATCGGATACCGACGTTGCGGGTAATCCCGGTGGGCAGGGATTCCTTGTCCGGGATCTGGGTGATGATGACGACCGTGATACCCAACGCCCTCCCGCGCTTGACCAGCCGCTCCGCCGCTGCGCCCGCTTCCTTCCCGACGGTGGCGTCGCCGAACAGCTCGTGCGCTTCATCGATGACGATCACGATCGGGTGCAGCCCCGACCCCGGCCGACGCGCCAACTCCGGGGTCACCTTCCGCTCCGGGGCCTCCCCACGCTCGTACGCGGCCTTGATCCGCTTCCCCCGCCGCTCGGCCTCGGCCAACCCCCAGTTGAGGATGGCCAGGCCGCCGGCGAAGTCGTCATCAGCGAGGCCGCAGATGTAGGTGGAGCACAACGGCGCCAGGTCCAGGAAGTCCCCTGTCCCCTTGTACTCGGCGATCTTCAGTTCGACGGTGGGGTCGAGGGCGGCGATCGTGACGATCGTCCGCCCCGCGTACGACTTCCCCGACCCCGGACGCCCGCCGATCAAAAAATTGTTCGCGCACAGAACCGCCGACACCGGCCGCTGCCGCTGGTCGGTGCCGAACTCCGCCGCCTCGAAATACGACGTGCGGGCGTTGGGTTCGGCCAGGGACCAGGCGGGTTGGCCCATCTTGGATGCCGGCCGGTAGCCCACCCACAGGTCGAGTTGTCCGGCGTGGTCGGGGCCGGCGGTGGGCCATACCTGGTCCACCGGCAGCCGCAGGGCGCTGGACAGTGCGCCGCGGCGTTCCAGCACCTTGACCGCTTCGAGGCCGGCGGGGAGGTTGATCCGGGCCAGCCAGCCCGGCCCGTCCCGGTGAATACCCGGGTGCATGAAGTCCACCGCGCCCCGCTCCCGCAGCCCGGGTAGGGACAGGGCGACCAGGGCATCGCGGACCATGTCCGCGGTCAGCTTGGTGAACCGCGGGCCGCTGGTCAGCCGGTCGGTGATGGGCACGTCCGCCGGCCGCCCGGCGCGGGCGGCGAGGGGGACGACGGCGGCGAGGGCTGCCCACCATCCCCAGTCCGGTACGACCCCGGAAGCGGCCAGGGACGTCGCGCCGATCCCGAACGTCATCGCCCCCAGCCCGAGGGCCCACCAGCGGCCGCGGGATTCCTTCGACCGGGTCCGGTTCAACGCCTGCCACGTGAACGCATCCCCCTTGCCGGCGGCGTGCTGGCGTAGCTCGAAGTTGCCCTGCTCGGCGGTCGCCCAGTACAGCAGGCTCCACGCGGTCCGCCGCACGCCGACCGGGGCGTAGAACAGGGTCTTGGCCAGGTACTTCGGGGACCGGACCCCGTGGAACGCGACGGTGTAGGCGGCGGCGTCGGCGGCTCGGGCGAGGATCTGCCGGCGGGCGCGCGCCGACCGCAGCCAGGCGGGGATGACCGGCGGCCGGTCTGCGCTCGACGTGGTCTGCCATCCGCCGTACTCGCCGCCGTCGGCCGGCGCCTCGACCGGCTCCGGCTCGGCGTCGCCGTCCGGGGCCGGTGCGGCGTCGGTCGGGGGGACCTGATGGCCGGCGGCGTCCACGATCACCGTCTCGGCGTCCCCCACCGGGGGCCGGTCGTCGGGGTCGGCGGTGTCGGTGTTGATCAGCCGCAGACGCGGCGGGTTCAGGCCGGTAGTCAACGGGCACGTCCTTCCGCGATGTCGACAACATGGGTCAGCCGCAGCACCACGGCGGGGATCAGCTCCCGGCGGGGCATGGTCGGCTGCTCGATCTCCTTCTCTACGAACACGACCGTCGCCCGCACCCCACCGACCACGGCGGCGAAGAGTTGCTGTAGGTGGGCCAGAGCGGCGTTGAGCTGGACGTTCGCCACGGTCAGGACGTGGATGTGCGCGCGCAGGGCGGGGCACACCCCGCACGGCTGCTGTTGTTGATCAGACAAAGGGCCTCCCTATGAGGGGTCAGGAATGCTGGGTGATCAGGTGGTGGACAGCGGCGAACAGCAGCGGCCGGTGCGCCGCATACAACCGGCCCCCCGCCGCCTCCACCCGGACGGTCAGCTCATCCAGGGGCCACCAGGCGGCGGCGGTCGCGTCGTCCCCGGCCACCACGGGCAGCCGAGCCGGGAGCCGGAACAGAGCGGCGGTGGTGCACACCCACGCGTGATCGCTCGCGCGCGGGTCGTGCACGTAGAACCGGCCCAGCAGCGCGGCAGCACGGGCGTCGAGACCGAGCCCGGTCTCCTCCCGCAGCTCACGCACCAGCGCCGCCGTCGGGGTTTCGCCGGGGTCGACCATCCCACCGGGTATCGCCCACCGCCCGCAGTCGTCGCGGCTGATCAGCAGGACATGCCAGCCGTCCGGGGTGTCCGCGACCACGATCGGATCGACAGCTTGGTTCTCGCCCCAACCGCCCAGATTCCGGCCCGCCCTACCGGTCCGGCCCGACGGGTTCAACGGCAGCCCGCCGACCACGTCGAACGGCAGCAGCGCCGCCGCCTGCCGTGCCGGCCACTCGATCGTGGCCGGATCCGGGGTCGGGTCGCTCACCCAACCCTGACCGACGCTGGCCGCGATCCCGCCCGGGCGCAGCTCCGGCGGTGTGACGTCGGTCGGACGGTAGCCGGGCCACGGCGTCGACCACGGACGCAGCGCATCGGGCACAGCCACAACAGCCGGGGGCGGGATGGGGGTGGGGGTTTGTGGCAGCATCAACGGTCTCTCCCATGAGGAATCCGCGACAGCGGAGACAAGTGATGGAGGGGAAACCCGGCGGCGCGGCGTGAGGTTGGTCGCCAGAGGGCCGCGCCGCCGGGGGCTATCAGCGGGACAGGTTCACGGTCACGTCACCGACGATCACGTCAGCGCGCATCCCCACCCGCGCGTCACCGATGGTCGTGTTCACCACCCGCACCGTGGTCGGACCAGGCGGGGCGGGCGGCGTCGGCGGAACGGGCGAGGCGGCCGTGGCCGCCGGCTGCTCCGGGCGGGCCCCACCGGCCGCCGACCGATCCGCACCGGGGCCGGGCCTGCCGGTGTTGATACGGCCGTGCACATGCCCGACCTGAATCGCCACCCGGTCACCCCGGCCGGCGTAGTTGGTCGGGCCGACATCCACCCGCGGCACCGACCCACCACCACCGGCAGCCGCAGCCCCAGCCGTGGGGGTGGCACTGGGGGTGGTGGTGGGGGTGTAGGTCCGTCGTTCGGGCCGCCGCAGGGGCTGCCGGAACGTGGCCACCAGCCGATCCAGGGCCTCATCCTCAGCCGCCGACGGCAGCGACACCACCATGTCGTCGGGGTAGAGCGGCGTGAAACCCTCCCGCCTCAACCTGGCCGACCGCGCCGAAGGCTTCGCCTTGCCCGAGGTCTTCGACCGGGCCGCCGCCTTCCCCTCGGCCGGGATCTTCACCTTGGCCGAGGTCTTCCCCGTGGTCGCAGCCTTCGCCTTGGTCGCAGCCTTCGCCTTGGTCGGGGTCTTCGCCTCGGTCGGCTTCTTGGCCTTCGGTGTCTTCGCCTTGGCGGGGGTCTTCGTGCGGCGGGGGTTCGCCGACGCCGCCGGAGCCGGGGTCGGGGTTTCGGCGTCGAGCAGGTGCCAGTCGGTGTTCTCGCCGCGCTGGCGGGCCATGCGGGCGAGGATGTCCGCGGCGTCGCCGCTGGTCACCGGATACCCATCCGAATCGATCGGGCCGGTGTAGCCGGAATCGCGGAGGGCGAACAGCCGCCGCCCCCGATCATCGAGCCGGTTGCCGAACGCGTCCGTCGCGTCCGCCGGATACGCCGCAGCGAGCCGGTCAGCGTCGGCCCGCGACGGCACCCCCAACCGCCCACCACCCGCGGCAGACGCCGCCGGGGACGGACCGCCCGAAGCGGCGGAAGCGGAACCGGCAGCGTGGCGGCCGGGGCAGCGACGGCCACCCTTGGCCCTACTCCTACACATACGGAATCGATCTCCTTCAAGTCAGGTCTGAGCAGCAGGAAAGGGTGCGTGAAAGGTCAGCGGGTGAGGGCGGACAGGAACTCCCCGACCGCGTCCGCGATGTCCCGGACGGTGCCGCCGGCGCCGGTCGGGTCCTTGAACGCCAGGAACAGCAGCGCCGCCAAGAGCGCGTAGCCGAGAATTTTTCCGCGCATCATCGAGCAACCTCCTTGACAAAACCGGACATGCGGGTGGTGTTGGTGGTGATCCGGCCGCCGAGTTCGACCAGGCAGATCGACGCCACGACGATCAGCCCGTCCACCGACAGCGGGAGCAGGTGGGCGGAGTCTGCGGTTTCGCCGTAGCGGGCGGCTACGGCGGCCATGTGCCAGTACGACACCCACGCCGCGATCCCCGCGATCAGGCTCGTAGCCGCCCAGCGGGCCACCGCGAGACCGCGGCGGTGGACCGGGACGCGGGAGATCAGCTCGACGGTCAACAGCAGGGCCAGCGGGGACCAGGCGGAAATGACCTGGCTGACGATGTTGTCCCGGGCGTGCAGGACGTTGCCCGCGATCGACGCCGCCACCCCCAACGCCAGCACCGCCCGAACCGCCCAGCGCAGCCGCTTGAGCTGCGCCACGTCCCCGATCGGGGGTGGGGTTGTGCCTGGGTGCCCGACCCGCTTGACCTGCCCGGATACCCGGCGGCTGGTCCGGCGGCGCAGGCGCAGCCGGAACCGGTGCCGCTTCTTGCTCTCGGTGTCCGCCGATGCTGCCGGGGTGGACTCGACCGGACCGGGGTCGCCGGTCCCGCTGGTGTCATCGGGTGGTGGCGCCGGTCGGTCTGGCTCCGCCGTCGGGACCGTAGGGTCCGGGTCGGCCGACGGGTCCGGGTCATTCGGACCCGGACCGGAGACCGCATCCCGGTCCGGGTTCGGGTCCGGTCTGTTGGTCGGGTCGGGGTCGGCGGCCAGGGCGGTCCGGAGGGCGGCGCGTAGGGCGTCGGCTTTCGCCGCCCCGATCCGGAACTCGGTCATCAGCCGGTTCCGCGACGGCAGACACGCCATCTCGGTCGCCAGCCGCCGGGCGGCCGGTAGGAGCCGGTCCACCGGACGCGGATACGCACTACGCCCCGACCGCGATACGGCCGGCGGGGGCGCGGTGGCCGTGGCGGTCATCCACCCACCCCCACCCCGACGGTCAGCGGGTGGGTGCAGGTGGCCCCGCACGCGCACACCCGCGGCCCCGCCACCCGGGTGTTGACGTCGATACCGAAACCGTCCCAGTTCCGGCTTACGCCGTGCTTCCACGTACCGTGCTCCTTCCCCGTCGCCGCCGGCACGCCGAGGGCGGCAGCGTGAGCGTCGACCGCGCCGACCGCCGCGGCCTCACCTTCGGCCCCGACCCGCAGGCCCTTCGGGTGCAGGAACATCGACCCCCACACCATGTGCACCGGATCCACCACCCGCAGCCGGGCGGCGATCTCCACCAGGTAGTCCGCCACCTGCGGGGGCGGGACCTCCGTGAACGGGTTCACTGGCTTGCCCATCAAGCACTCCAATCCGGAGCCGAAAGATCAGAAAGAAGAAGAGGAGAGCGGAGGGGGTGGGTCAGCAGCACGACCGGCCACCGGACGACAACAACCACCACGCCAACAGGCCGCCCGCCAGGAGCAGCAGCGGCCACCAGGCGGCGACGAACAACGCCACCTGCCACACCACGAACCCGACTGTGGCCAGCGCGGCCAGGGCCATCACGACCACCAGCGCCGGGGCCCAGCAGCTCCGGACCACCGACCGCCAGCCGGACCCGGCCGGGCCGGTAGCCGGCGCCGCCGCGGGGGCGGGGTAGGTGCGGACGGTCACCGCGATCTGCCCGCTGTTCAGCCGGCGGGGTGCCGACACGAGGACCAGATCCCCGGCCGCCTGCTGACGGTGCAGGATCTCGGCCACCTCATCCGGCGTACCCGTCACCTGCACGTCCACGTGCCGCCCCGGCATCACGACGGACCCCGGCGTACCGAGAGGCGGCGGGCGGTCCGGGAGGCAGCGCCACGCCACCACCACACATCCACCGCATGCGTCACCACCGCCGACAGCACCACCGCCGCCAGCACGATTTCGGCGGTACTCACGCCGCCACCAGCCCCGGCGCGGCGCCGGCCATGCGGCGGCGGACCGGCAGCCGGTGGCCCACGATCCACAGCCACGGAAAGTCCGGGCCGGTGCCGTCGGTGACCACCCGAACCTGCCGGCCCGACCGGGCCACCGTGACGACCCGCTCCCACCGCCGCGACGGCGTCCGCACCTCATCACCCGATCGCAGCTCCACCGCCGCACACGCCAGCCGAACCAGCGTCGTCCCGGCGGCCATCACGCCACCGCCGCCGCAGCGGCAGTGAGTGCGGCGCGGCCGGTCGGGCAGCCGTAGATCGCGCTGTGCAACAGCCGCTCGGCACCGCAGCGGCAGCGCCACACCTTGCACCCGTACCGGCAGTCCGACATCCGCACCTCGGTGTCGGTCCACCGGTAGGGCGGGCACGAACACGCCCCCAGCCGGCGCAACTGCGCGGCGACCCGCGTCACCTTGTCCTGCGCCCGCCGCAGCCGACGCCAATCCCACTCCGTCACCACATCGCGGCGGGCGATCCGGCACTCGGCGTCGACCACGTCCAACTCCGCCAGGATCAGCGGCTCCTCAGCCTCGATCGCCGCCAACTCCTCCAACGACGGCCCCTCAACCGGGACCGGGTCGGGCACGGCCACCAGCGCCAGCCGGCGGCGGCCCGTAAACTTCATCCTGTTCATCGCACATCCCTTCGATGACACACAGGCGAGCCGCCGCGCCAACGACGACCCGCCACAGCCGAACCCCGACCCGGATCGGATCGGGAGTCGCGGCAGCCCCGGCCGGTGCGCCAACACCGGCCAGGGCGCCGCCAACCTCACGCCAACGGCGCTAGGCAGAACACCAGCCAGGACAGCCCGGCCGGCTCGACTCATCAGCGCGCGCTACCCGCCTGCTCGCCCCGCTCACCCGGGACCTACCGGGGTCGACCACCACAGGTGGCTCAATGCAGGGATGCCGCAACGACGGACCCGCCGCGCTGTCTTCCTGTCGCTATGGAGATCTCAATGAACGACTGCACGCAGGCCGCTGTAGCGCACAGCGCAGCCGAAGCCACACCGCCGCCCAGCCAGCCAACGACTTTGGCGATCGCCCCCGTTGCACTTGAGGCGTCTTGTGCCACAAGCAAACACAACCACCCCTGAGGCTGTCAAGCCCCATGAGGCCGCTTGTGCCACAAGGAGCCCGCTGTTGCACTTGCGGCCCCGGCGCGGGACAGTGGTGGCATGGATGACAAGCCGCGCTATGAGCAGGTCGCGCTACGGCTTCGCGGGCGGATCTCATCGGGCGAACTGAAGCCCGGCGACCGCTTGCCGTCAGAGAATCAGCTCAGCGCAGAGATGGACGTAAGCCGCGATGTCGCCCGTAAGGGCGTATTACTGCTGGTAAACGAGGGACTTGTGGAGTCCCTGGGCCGCCAGCAGGGCTACCGCGTTCGTGATGTGCAGCCGTTGACCTACCACGCCACAAGGTCCGAGCAGGTCAGCCGACGGCGTGACGCCAAGCTCGACATCTGGATGACCGACGTCATCGAGGCCGGTCGTCGGCCGGCGATCTCGCTCAGCGTGTACATGGACACGCCGCCAAACGAGGTGGCAGAGCTGCTAGGCATGGACGCCGGCGATCAGGCGGCGGTACGGCGGCGGCTGCGGTTGGTGGACGACCAGGCATACGCGATTTCCATCGCCTACTTCCCGCCGTGGGCCGTCGCGAAGATCCCTGATCTCGCGCTGCCCATCGATCTCCAACCGGGGCCAGCCGCATTGATGGCGCAGTGCGGTCACGGGACCGCCCGCATCGTGGACCGTATTCATCTGCGGATGCCCACCCCAGAGGAACGCGACATCCTGCGGCTACCGCTTGGCGTCCCCGTAGCCGAACACGTACGCACCCCGTACGACGGAGACGGCGCCGCGTGCCGCGTCACCGTGACGACGCTGCCCGGCGACCGCTGGACGCTGGAGTACGAGGTGAACCCGAATGACGCCTGACCTGGAGATCTCCCGCGCCGAGCCGGAGGAACTACCGCTGGTGCTGGCCCTCCTTGACGAATCCGCAGCTTGGCTCCAGACCCGCGACATCGACCAGTGGCCAGTGTCATTCTCGAACGACGGTACGTGGCGTATCGACCGCATTCGGTCGTACATCGAGCACGGCGACACCTATCTCGTCCGTCGCAATGCTGACCCGATCGGCACTTTCACTTTGACGAAATCGGCAGATCCGCAGTTTGCCCACGGGTGGCCGGACGGTCCCGACTCCGGCGGCTACGTGTTCCGGATGGCGGTCAGCCGCGCGGCGGCCGGTCAGGATGTCGGCGGCCAGATCCTCGACTGGTCGGCCGCCACGGTCCGAGGCTGGGGTCGCCCTTGGCTACGGGTGGATGTGCACCGGCACAATAGGCAGCTCCAGCGGTACTACGAACGCCATGGTTTCGTCCGGGTCGGTGAGTTGACCGCACCGGACCTGACGGTACCCGGCCGCACGCGGGGGTCCGGCACGCTGATGCAGCGCAGCACGTTAGCGGAGGGGGAGCCGATGCCCGAACATAACTGGGACCCAGGCGGCACAGCCGGCGCGTACCTCGAGGCGGCACGGCTCGTGGAGTCGCTCAAGCAGGATCCCGTCCCGGACGTGGTCGACCCGTGGAATGTAGCACTCGACCAGGCCGCACGTACCCTTGCGCGCCGCGCGTGCGAGATCAAGCAGGCAAACGGAATGTACTACCGCCCGATGAACGGCAAGAGGGCGCCGTGAGCGATTCATCCAGGGAAACTATTAATCATCGCATCCGGCTCGTGGCAAGCACCGGACGAGCCGTAGGCCAGTTGCTCAGTATAAGGAACGTCAAAGCGTTTCAATTAGTGGCGGTTCGAGGAAGCCTGCTACGAACTCGATAGACTGGACAAGCGGCTAAGAGATTGAAGCGGATGTCAACTAGTACATTCCTGCACTTCGATATCTTCCCCGTGGCGGAGCATGAGGGCTACATCACCGAGATTCAGCAATGGGCCGACGAGGCAGGCGAGGCCGCGACGCGGAAGGCCCAGTCGCGCTACCTGGTCCAGGTAGCGCGACTGCGGCGGCTGCCCTACCCATGGGGATGGCCAGCAGTCGACTGCTTTGGCACCGCTAAAAAGGAAGTTCAGAGGGACCAAAATCTCCCTGGTCCAGGTCATGTAGCGTCGATTCGATTAGCTCGTCAATCTTCAATGCCTTCCGTTTTGCAAGGTCGTACAGCTCCCGCAACACTTCATTCTGAGGGGCTTCCTCGCCCCCGGACCACTCGCACTCGAGGGATGCAACACGTTGCCCTCGTGGATTCAAAAGCGCGAGCGTTACCACCTCGTCACCATCGCTGTCGATCATTGAACGTAGCGTAAAGCCTGAATTTGGACCGGAGGCCGTCACTTCAGAAGAATGGGGGGTCGTGACCCAGTCAATATGACCGGCGCGGGTTCGATCCCTCAATTTTTTTGCAAGGTCTAGTAGTCGACCCTGAACGTCCATGACGTCACTCATCCATGTCACCTTCCGGCTCATGCACGTTCTGCCCCGTCCATCTCACCAACTCATCGCACGCAGTTCCGATAGCCTCTCTAGCTTGATCACATCGCACCAAGATGCCATCCTCACTCTCTACCATCAAGGATCTCGCAGCAGAGGCTGACTGCATCACGCTGTTTTGAAGAGTCCTGAGAATTCCACGTGGTCTCGGATTTATCCGCGTCAGAATTCCATGAATCTCGTTGGCTTGAAAGCGCCAGCTTTCTAAATGACGTTTCGCTAAGTTTGGATTGTGCTCATGTATGGCTAGGTCCAATTCGAGCGAAAGCCAGCGGAGTTGCGGAACCAAGACCAAGAGTTGCCGCGCGCGGGCAGTCGCCTGCGTGCGCCTCACGGCGGCTACGACAGCCTCAGCGGCGCTCCTCGCACGGCTCGCCTCGCTCTTTGCTTCCTGTGCTTGGCGCCATGTTAGCCAGAGTCCCACCAGGGTTAGCGGAAAGCCGACCACCGTCAAGGCTGTCCCGACCCAGTCGTTCCAGCTTAGGTCCCACCACGCGGCATCCGGCGTCACATCAGCACTGTACGTGACTGCCCACAAGCGAGGAAAGCACCACGGCGCGTCATCCAGGTTCCCGGGCGGTCGGTCTCAGTTGCGGTCTCGTTCCTCGGTGTACGGGATCGTCCGACCACCACCGCCAAGTCACGGGAGCGCAGTTCACAGACGTCCGCGCATCGCCGCGAACGACGGGATCTAGTCTTGGAAAGCGTGTTGGGTTCACACCCTCACGAGTTCGAATCTCGTATCCTCCGCCAGCTAGACCAGGTAGACGCAGCAGGGCCGCCCGCGCCGGGCCGGCCCTGCTGACGCTTTCCCGCCGGTCCCCCGAACCGCAGTCGCGAGCGCCGGCCGAGGCTGAGGTCGATTGATCCGCCGGCGAGCCGAGGATCCGATTTCGGCGTTTTGCTGTCGGCCACCCGGCTACCCCGGATCGCCGAATTGCGTCCATCGGAATCGATCCGGCAAATCGCCTCATACCCTTGCGGATCGCGTACACGCCGCGGGCCGACGCGCCCATATGCCCGGATTCGCGAAGCTTCTTGCATCGAACGCGGCGCCGCCGCTCCCCCACCCCGAAAGGTCAACGGTGCAGAGCTTCCTCGCGCGCTCCCTGGTCGTCGTCGCCTCCGCGGGCACCCTCGCCGGCGTCGCCGCCACCCCGGCCGCCGCCGCCCCGACGTCCTGCCCCGTCCGCGCGTCGGTGCCGAACGTCAAGCTCACCGGCCCGGCCGCACGGAAGATCCCGATGAAGCTCACGCAGACCTGCAACGCGTGGGGCGCGCTGTGGCTGCTGCGCGACGCGACCGGCGCGTTCGACGAGACCCAGGGCGCGTACGGCGAGCTGATGGGCGGCATGATCACCTTCCCGACCGACATCATGGCCGAGCCGACCGCGCCGCTGCGGGCCGGCATCACCCAGCCGCTGCGGATCCGCGACGACGTCCCGCTGGGCACCCAGACGCTGCTCGGCTTCGCCGCGTTCGCGCCGAGCACCGACCCGGCGAACCTGGACGGCATCTCGCTGCCGATCGCGAGCACCACGTTCCGGGTGAAGGCCGGCGCGAGCGCGAAGATCACCGCTACCCGGACCGGCGGCCGGGTCACCCTGGGCGGCAAGGTCACCCGCTACACCCCCGCCGCCAACCGGTACGCCGGCTTCCGCGGTGCCGCGGTGACGATGCAGTGGCGCCCGACGAACACGAGCGCGTGGCGCAACCTGACGATGGTCCGCACCGATGCCACCGGCGCCGTACCGGCGCGCACGTGGGGCTTCTCCCGCCCCGCGCTGTTCCGGTTCACGGTCGCGGAGAACAGCGGCACCTGGTCGACGACCAGCGCGCAGGTCGGCCGCTGACCCCGGCGCCCCGCGGCCCGGCGGCCGCGGGGCGCCACCCCCTCTTCCCGAAAGGAGCGCCGTTGCGCCAGCTCGCCGCCCTCGCCCTGGCCGCCGCCGGCTGCCTCGCCGCCGTACCGGCACCGGCCGCCGCCGCGGCCACCCCCGGCGCGGGCACCGGCGTGCTCGGCTCGCGGACGGGCATCGCCGCGAGCCGGGCGGGCACGACGGTCACGGTCGCCGGGACCGTCACCCGGTACGCGCCGGCCGCCGGCCGGTACGTGGCGTGGTCCGGCGTCGGCGTGACGATCCTGACCCGGTCCCGGCCGACCGCGCCGTGGCGGGCGCTGACCCGGGTGCGCACCGACGCCGCCGGGCGCGTCCCGGCCCGGAGCTGGCACTTCTCCCGGACCACGTACCTGCGCCTGGAGGTCCTCCCGACCGACGGCGTGTGGGGTTCGGCGGCCGCCCGGCGCGTCTGAGGCGTCGGGTGCAATGTGGTTGCCCCGGCGATCGGTCCGACGATTCGGCACCTCCCCCCGCGATTCGGCGGCAGAGTCGGGGCCGGGGCCGGGAGCGCCGGCCCGCGCCGACGGGAGGAGCACCGGTGCGGTACCCGCACACCACGACGCCGCGCCGCTGGGGCGCGCTGACCGCGGCGGCGGCACTGGGCGCCGCGCTGCTGCCCGCACCGGCCCGCGCCGCGCCGGCCCCCTGCCCCGCCCGGGTGGCCGTGCCGAACGTCGCGATCGGGGCCGCCCGCAAGATCGTCCGGGCGACGCTCGCGCAGACGTGCGGGGCGGTGGACGCCTTCTGGTTCGTGTACGGCCCCGGCGGCTACGTCGGCGCCCTCGACTTCGTCCCGGCCCGGGCCGGGCGCACCCGCACGCTGGTCCTGACCGACGCGGCCCGGCCGGGCGGGTACCGGCTGCTGCGCAACGGCGCGTACGCCCCGGCGGGCGCGGTGGCGCAGGCCAACGACGCGTTCGCCGTCCGGCTCGCCGGGCGGGCCGCGCTGGTCGCCGCGCGGGGCGCGCGGGGGCGGGTGACGGTCCGCGGTACGGTCGCCGGCTACTCCCCGCGGGCCCGCGGCTTCGCCGGCCGGGCCGGGGTGCGGGTGGTGGTGGAGTACCGGGTCGCGGGCGCCTGGCGGGCGGCGCCGGCGACGCGGACGGGCGCGGGCGGGGCGATCCCGGCGCACGCGTGGACGCTGCCGGCCGGTACGGCGGTACGGGCCCGGACGACGGCGACGGCGACGCACTGGGGGACGACGGCCGCGACGGTGGCCCGGTGACCGGCTCGAAGTAAAGCGTGCTTGACACGATGTAAAAGGAGCTTTACTTTGATGGCATGACGACGATCGAGCGGCGCGCGAGCGCGAGTGACCGGCGACGCAGCCGGGCGGAGTGGCGCGACTGGTGGCCGGCGGTGCTGGCGCTGGTCCTGCTGGCGGTGATCGCCGAGGCCGGCCTGTTCGGGGCCGACGGGCGGTGGCGGGTCCCGTGGTCGCTGGCGAACCTGCTGCCGGCGGCGTGGATCGTGCGGGCGCTGGTGCGCACCGTCCGGCGGGCCGACGAGTACCAGCGGCGGGCCTGGCTCACCGCGCTGAGCGTCGGCTTCGGCGTGGTGATGACCGGCGTGTACGTGGCCGGGCTGCTGGACGCGGCCGGCGTGGGCGAGCTGCGGCAGTCCGTCCTGGTGGCGTGGATCGGCGGGCTGCTGGCCTGGATGGTCACGCTGTGGTGGCGGACCCGGCGCGCGTGAGGAACCGACTGCGCGAGCTGCGCGCCGCCCGGCGGTGGAGCCAGGCCGACCTGGCGGACCGGCTGGACGTCTCCCGGCAGACGGTGAACGCGATCGAGACGGGCCGGTACGACCCGAGCTTGCCGCTGGCCTTCGCTATCGCGGCGGTGTTCGGGGAGCGGATCGAGGAACTGTTCTTCCCTGACGCAACCACGTGATCAGCAGGGCGATCATGCAGCCGGCGGACGCCAACATCGGGCCGAACGACCGGTACTGCATCGGTATCGCAAGTACGAGAAAGCTCCGGCGTCGGTGGAGGTGGCGGCTATCAGGAGGAGACTTCCGCCGCCCGGCCGAGCAAGACCCACAGCACGGGCGGCGCCGACAGCCCGGTCGCCCAGCGGAGCAGCAGGACGATGGCGCCCAGTGCCGCAACGGCGATCGGAGCGAAGGCGGTCAGCGGCAGGGCCAGGGCGAAGAACAGGTCGAGGCGATCCAGCGGATCCAGCACCGGGCCAGCGTGCCCGAGCCGCGGGTGCGTCCGGGTACGGACGGGTCGGGCGCGGTCAGCTCGGCGACCTTGGCGAAGCCCAGGCGCTCGTAGTAGCGCTGAAGATCGTGGTTGTGGCGGTGCACGTCGATCCTCAGCCACCGCCGGCCCCAGGACCGGATCTCGTCGCCGGCCCACTCCAGCATGATCGCCCCCGGGCCCTTCCCGGCGGCGTCCCGCGCCGCCTCGGGTGCGGTCATCGCGCTCCCGGTGGGCACGACCGCCGATCGGTCGACGATGCCTGACAGCCCTTTGTGGGCAGCACCCGAACGGAATGAGGAAACGCCCGGCGACAATGTCGAAATCGCCGGGCGCCGCCCTGTTCATTGGCGGTGGTGAAGGGATTTGAACCCTTGGAGGGCGTAAACCCTCACACGCTTTCGAGGCGTGCTCCTTAGGCCGCTCGGACACACCACCGCCGCCTACGCTACCCGACCCCCCACCCCCCGGCGCGCTGGCCCCCCGCAAACCGCCCCCGCCTGGCAGGATCGCCGCATGAGTACGCACATCGGCGCCGCCCCCGGCGACATCGCCCCCCGGGTCCTCCTCCCCGGCGACCCGCAGCGGGCCAAGTGGATCGCCGAGACCTTCCTGTCCGACGCCGTGTGCTACTCGACCGTCCGCGGGATGCTGGGATTCACCGGGCGGTACCGGGGCGAGCCCGTCTCGGTGCAGGGCTCCGGCATGGGCATGCCGTCGGCGGCGATCTACGCCCGGGAGCTGCTCGACGAGTACGGCGTCACGACGATCCTGCGGGTGGGGAGCTGCGGCGCGATCCGCGACGACCTGGCCGTGCGGGACGTGGTGGCCGCGAGCGGTTCCGCGACGGACTCGCAGATGAACCGGGTGCGCTTCGACGGGTTGGTCGACTACGCGCCGGTGGCGGACTTCGGGCTGCTGCGGGCGGCTGTCGACGCGGCGGCGGCGCGCGGGGTGGCGCTGCGGGTGGGGCCGGTGTTCGCCACGGACGCGTTCTACAGCGACCGGGCGGACCTGTACGGGCGGCTGGCGGCGTACGGGGTGCTGGCGGTGGAGATGGAGTCGGCGGCGCTGTACACCGAGGCGGCGCGGGCCGGGGCGCGGGCGCTGACGCTGCTGACGGTGAGCGACCACCTGCCGCGCGGCGAGCACATGACGGCGGACGAGCGGGAGCGGTCGTTCACCGACATGGTGGCGGTCGCCCTGGACGCCGCCCTCACCTGAGCCCGCACCCCGGACCGGCGGCAGCGCCGGTCAGCTCGTCGGGGGGCGGCCGAAGAAGTCGCGCAGCAGGGTCGCCGAGTCGCCGGCCAGGACGCCGGGGTACACCTCGGGGCGGTGGTTGTGCCGCGGGTCGCGCAGCACGTCGTACAGCGAGCCCGCCGCCCCGGTCTTCGGCTCCCACGCGCCGAACACCACCACCGCCAGCCGGGACAGCACGATCGCCCCGGCGCACATCGTGCACGGTTCGAGGGTGACCACCAGGGTGCAGCCGTCGAGGTGCCAGTTCCCCAGCGCGGCGGCGGCGCGGCGCAGGGCGAGGAGTTCGGCGTGGGCGGTGGGGTCGGCGCGGCGCTCGCGCTCGTTGCGGCCGGTGGCCAGCTCGGTGCCGGTCGGGCCGTACACGACGGCGCCGACCGGGATGTCGGCGGCGATGGTGTGCTCGTCCGCGGGGGGCGGGGCGGCGACGGACAGGGCGCGGCGCATCCACTGCTCGTGCCGGGCGCGGCGCAGCGGGGCGGCGCTCACGGCGCTCACGCCTCGCGCAGCTCGTCGACCTCGTCGGCGCAGCCGATGGAGTGGCTGACCTTGGCGGTCACGTCGGCGGGGAGCATGCCGTCGTGGGCGCAGAGGGCGAGGAGCTGGTGCGAGCTGACGCCGAGGTCGGCGAGCAGGTCGGCGTCGCCGACCGGGTCGACGTCGGGCTCGACCGCGCGGGGGGCGTCCTCGTCGGGGCCGGCGGGCTCGGCCGCCTCGTCCAGGTCGAGGGCGGGGACCTCGACGTCGCCGAGCAGCAGGGCGCCGAGCCGGGATTCGGCGGCGAAGACGGAGTCCGAGCCGAACACCCGGAGGTCCTCGCCCTCGTCCAGCCGCATGATCACCAGGTACGCGTCGTCGGACTCGACGAACAGCAGGGACAGGTCGGCGTCGGGGTCGACGTCGCGCAGGCGGTCGGCGACGTCCTCGACGTCGGAGACCCCGGACAGGCTCAGCTCAGCCGCCCACCACTTTTCCTTCCGGCGGACCGCCGCAGCAGCGAAGTACGACACCACACCCCCAACCGATTTGCGGCAACCGCCGGCATCAACGACCGTACCGGCCACGGATGACGGGACGGCGCAACCCTCGCAGGGTGACGCTAGTGGCTGTCGGGCGCGGTGCGGCGCGCAACGCCGGGAATCCCGTCGGGTGAAGCCGGCCGGGTCAGCCGACCAGCCGGCGGCGGGCCGCGATCAGGTTGTTGACCCGGCTGGCCCGGACCCGCCGGGGCGCCGGCAGGTCGCGCACGCTCCGCGCGCCCGCCAGCTCGGCGAGCAGCTTCAGCCGCCGGCGGTGACGGTCCGGATCGGGGCGCTCCAACGTCCATGCCATGTGGGGAGCGTGCCGATTGGGCCCGTCCACCGTCAAGTCACGGCGCCGCACTCGTCCGGGTGGGCGCAATCGGTCGAACGGTCATCCCTTATCGGTCACAAGTACGACACTCTGCGTGATGACACGCTGGTCATCCGCCGGTGATCCAGCCGTTGAGGACGGCGATCGCGCCGCCCAGGGCCAGCCCGACGGCGGTGCCGACGGCCACCCCGCGGTCGCCGGACCGGGTGAGGCCGATCGTCGCAGCCGCGCCCAGCAGCCAGCCGATCGCTACCCCCGTCCGGGGTCCCACGGACGGGGGTGTGTGGGTCAGCCACAGCCACAGCCAGAACATCCCGGCCGCGGCGCCGCCGAGCGCGCTCGGCAGCCGCACCGGGTGCGGTTCGCGGTACCCGTCGGTCAACCCGCCCTCCCGAAAATGCCGGACGGGCCCAGGATGACACGCGCGCGTGCCGTCCGGGGCCCGTCCGGGCGCAGGTCGCGGCGACCCGGTTCCGGCGCCGCGGGTCCGCTGGGGGAACCGGCCGCAGGTCCGCCAGGGGACCCGGCCGCGGGTCCGCTGGGGGAACCCAGCCGCAGTTCCGCTAGGGGAACTGGGCGAACCGCTGGTGCTTGGCCCCGTTGATCACGGTGAAGGCACCGGCCACGGCGAGCCGGTCGCGACTGGCCTGGGCGCTGAGCGCGTTCACGCCGATGATCCCGTTGCCGTGGGCGACCCAGTTGGTGAGCTGGCCGTCCTCGCCGGCCGCGCCGAGCTTCACCCGCGGGACCTCGCCGTCCACGCAGTCGCCGTTGCTGCTGGACACCCGGGTGGTCCGGCAGACGTTGTCGAAGTGCCCGCCGAAGTAGACCGTGCCGTTGCTGACGCCGACGGCCTGCGCGTCGCCGTCGGTGGTCAGGCCCCAGCGGGGGGTGCCGCCGAAGCTGTACGCGGCGATGGTGCCGCCCGGGCCGCCGTGCGCGGCGTAGACGCCGAGGGTGCCGACGGCGATGCTGTACGCGACGTACTTCGCGCCGGACCGGAACGTCGGGTCGACCGTGCCGGTGCCGGGGCTGACCACGGCCATCCGCAGCGTGCCGCCGGTGCCGTTGATCCGGTGGAAGCTGCCGCCCAGGTACACCCGGCCGCCCTCGACGACCATCGTGTGCACGGTGTCGTCGGCGCTCGGGGTCCAGTCCGGGTCGAGCGCGGCGGTGACCGGGTCGACGGCGGCGAGCCGGGTCCGCTCGCGGCCGTTGACCGCGCCGAAGGTGCCGCCGAGGTACAGCTTGTTGTTCGCCACGGCGAGCGCGTACGGCTGGCCGGCGACGTTGGGGCGGAAGTCGCCGGCGACGGCGCCGCTGTCGGCGTCGAGCCGGACCAGGCCGTCGCGGTTCAGGCCGTCGACGGCGGAGAACGCGCCGCCGGCGTAGATCGAGCCGTTGGCGGCGGTCAGCGCCCGGACCCGGCCGTTCGCGTCGGGGTGCCACGGCTTGAGCGCGCCGGTGTCGGCGTCGATGGCGGCCAGCCGGGTGCGCTTGTACTTGGTCTTGCCGACCCGCACCTCGGTGAAGTCGCCGCCCACGTACACCGTGTCGCCGGCGTGCACGACGGCGTGGATGCTGCCGTTGAAGTCGGGCGTGTTGCTCATCGGCGTGGCGGAGACCAGGGCCATCGCCGGGGCCGCGGGCAGGGCTACCAGGAGCGCTGCGCCGCACGCGACCGCTGACCGCAGAAACGGACTATTCAGGAGCGGGCGCACAGTCAGGCTGTTCATCACCGATAAACCGTAAGCCGACCAAACCGCTCTAAGTGGATGAAACACGGAAGACGCAGGCGGTACTGGTGGGAATATTTGCCTTTTTTAGCTAGTTATCAGGACGAATCTGGCGGACGGGTGAGCCGGACTCCGCCGATCCGCCGACCCTAGGCTGGGGGCCATGCGGGATCCGATCGCGGACCTCCGGGAGATCGCCTTCCTCCTGGAGCGGGCCAACGAGGCGACGTACCGGGTGAAGGCGTTCCGCTCGGCGGCCGCCGCCCTCGGCGGGCTGGACCCCGGCGAGCTGGCCGCCCGGTCCGCCGCCGGCACGCTCACCGAGCTGCCCGGCGTCGGCGACGTCACCGCCCGCTGCGTGGGCGAGTCGCTGGCCGGCGAGGTGCCGGTGTACCTGCGCCGGCTGCACGCCACCGAGGGGACGCCGCCGGACGAGGCCGCCGCCGCCCTCCGGGCGGCCCTGCGCGGCGACTGCCACCTGCACTCGGACTGGTCCGACGGCGGCTCGCCGATCGAGGAGATGGCACTGGCCGCGGTCGGGCTCGGCCACGAGTACCTGGTGCTCACCGACCACTCCCCCCGGCTCACCGTCGCCCGCGGCCTGACCGCCGACCGGCTGCGCCGGCAGCTCGACCACGTCGCCGCCCTGAACGCCCAGCTCCCGGACGGCTTCCGGATCCTCACCGGGATCGAGGTCGACATCCTCGCCGACGGGTCGCTGGATCAGTCCGACGAATTGCTCGCCCGGCTGGACGTGGTCGTCGGCTCGGTCCACAGCGGACTGCGCGACCCGAGCGAGAAGATGACCGCGCGCCTGCTGGCCGCGGTCGCCAACCCGCACCTGGACATCCTCGGCCACTGCACCGGCCGCAAGGTCAGCGCCGCCGACGCCGGGCTCGCCGGGTCCGGCGACCGCGGGCACCGGGCCGGGCGGACCCGGCCGCCGAGCGAGTTCGACGCCGCGGCGGTGTTCGCCGCCTGCGCCGCGCACGACAAGGCCGTCGAGATCAACTCCCGGCCGGACCGGCTGGACCCGCCCAAGCGGCTGCTCCGGCTCGCGGTGGAGGCCGGCTGCCGGTTCGCCATCGACACCGACGCGCACGCGCCGGGGCAGCTCGACTGGCTGCCGTACGGGGTGCAGCGGGCCGTGGCCTGCGGCGTCACCCCGGACCGGGTGGTCAACACGCTGCCGGCCGACGACCTGGTGGCCTGGGCGGCGGGCCACGCCTGACCGCCCCGCGCCGGACGCCGGGGGCGCGCGGACGCGCCGGAGCGCCGGCGGGGGCGCGGGCGCGCCCGGCCGGCGGTCAGGTCGCGCGGCGGCGCGGGCCGAACAGCAGGCCCTGGGAGACCGCCACGCCCAGCAGGACCAGGAGGCCGCCGACCGGCTGGTTCCAGTCCACGTGCTCGTCCAGCACCAGCGCGCCGAGCAGCACCGCCACCACCGGCATCACGTACGTGACCGAGGCGCCCGTGGTCACCCCGCCGAGCTTGATCACCCGGAAGTGCAGGACGAACGCCAGCCCGGTGCCCAGCGCGCCCAGCGCCAGCACGCTGCCCAGCACCGGCGCGGACAGCCCCGCCGGGGACGGCGGCGCCCCGGCCACCAGCGGCGCGACGACGGCCAGCAGCGCCGTCGCCATGATCAGGTTCCCGGCCGGGACCGCCACGCCGCCGCCGGGCACGTCGGTGAGGAACCGGCGCTGGTACGGGATCACCACCGCGTAGCAGACGGCCGCGCCGAAGCACATGAGCTGGCCGGTCAGCGCGCTGCCGCCGATCCCCCGCCACGCCCCGAGCACCACCAGCACGCCGGCGAAGCCGAGCAGGACGCCGACCAACCGGCGGGCGGTCAGCTTCTCGGTCCGGAACGCGAGCACCGCCAGCGGCAGCGCCACCAGCGGGGTGGTGGCGTTCCAGATGCCGGCCAGGACGGACGAGACGCGCTGCTCGCCGTACCCGAACAGGGTGAACGGCAGCGCCACCCCGATCGCCCCGACGAACGCCATATGCCCCCAGGTGGCGGCCCGGCGCGGAAGTCGCCCGCCCGTCACTTTCAGCACCATCAGCACGGTGATCGCGCCGGTGGCGACCCGGCCCAGGGTCACGTACAGCGGGTGCAGCTCGCGGATCGCCACCTCGATGAAGAGGAAGCTGGCCCCCCAGATGAGGGCCACGAGCAGGAACGCCGGCAGCCACGCCCCGACCCCCGGGGCCGGGTCCGGCGCGGTCCCCGCGGCCAGCCCGTCGTCGGCGGTCCGGGCTGCGCAGAGGGCGTCCGGCAGCGGCTCGGCGTCGCCGCCGGCCGGGGCTGCCGGGGCAGGGGTGGTGTCAGGAGCGGTTTCGCGGTTCACCACTGACATGCTGCCCCGGGCCGCCGGCCGCTGTCACGCGGTTTGTGGTGGGCCCGACACCGGCCGAACGGCTGATGGCGTGCCCCCCGCCCGGCCGGCCGCTCCCGTAGGGTCGCGGCGTGGGACACATTGACGAGATCGCCAACCGGTACGTCGACGAGTGGGCCGAGCTGGATCCGATCGGCGCGACGTACTGCGGCCTGGCCGGGCACGACGACCGGCTGACCGACCTCTCCCGGGACGGCTACGCCGCCCGGGACGCGCACACCCGCCGGACGCTGGCCGCGCTGGCCGCCGTCACCCCGGCCACCGAGACCGAGCGGGTCGCCGCCGACGCCATGACCGAGCGGCTCACCGTCGCCGTGCTGCGCCAGGACGCCGGCCAGCTCGCCAGCCAGATGAACGTCATCGCCAGCGGCCTGCACCAGACCCTGTCGGTGTTCGACCTCATGCCCACCGAGGGCGAGCCGGCGGTGGCGAACATCGTCGCCCGGCTGCGCGCGGTCCCGGCGACGCTGGCGGCGTTCCAGACCACGCTGCTGGCCGAGGCCGCCGACGGGCACGTCGCCGCCCGGGCGCAGATCCTCGAGGTGGCCCAGCAGTGCGCCACCTGGACCGACCCGTCCGCCGACGACCTGTTCCCCGGCCTGGCCCGGCGGCTGGCCGCGACCGGCGGCCTGCGCGCCGACCTGGACGCCGCCGCGATCGACGCGACCGCCGCGACCGCGGCGTTCGGCCGGTTCCTCCGCGAGGAGCTGGCCCCGCGCGGGCGGGCCGACCAGGCGTGGGGGCGGGAGGCGTACGCGGTGGCGTCGCGCTACTTCCTCGGCGCCGAGATCGACCTGGACGAGACGTACGCCTGGGGCTTCCACGAGCTGGCCCGGATCGAGGCCGAGATGCGCGCGGTGGCCGCGGAGATCGCCGGCCCGGGCGCCACGGTCGACGAGGCCGTCCGGGCGCTGGACGCCGACCCGGCCCGCACCATCGAGGGCAAGGAGGCGTTCCGGGACTGGATGCAGGTCATCGCCGACAAGGCGATCAGCGAGTTGCAGGGCACCCACTTCGACATCCCGGAGCAGGTCCGGACCATCGAGTGCTGCCTCGCCCCGACCAGCGACGGCGCGATCTACTACACCGGCCCCAGCGAGGACTTCAGCCGCCCCGGCCGGATGTGGTGGGCGGTGCCGCAGGGCATCACCTCGTTCTCCACCTGGCGCGAGGTCACCACCGTGTACCACGAGGGCGTGCCGGGCCACCACCTGCAGATCGGGCAGACCGCGGTCCGGGCCGAGCTGCTCAACCGGTGGCAGCGCAAGCTCTCCTGGTGCTCCGGGCACGGCGAGGGCTGGGCCCTGTACGCCGAGCGGCTGATGGAGGACCTGGGCTACCTCGCCGACCCGGGCGAGCGCCTCGGCATGCTGGACGGGCAGGCGTTCCGGGCCGCCCGGGTGATCGTCGACATCGGCGTGCACCTGGGCCTGGCGATCCCCGCGGACAACCCGTTCGGGTTCGCCCCCGGCGAGCGGTGGACCCCGCGGCTGGCCTGGGACTTCCTGCGGGCGCACTGCCGGCTGGCGGACGAGAACCTGCGGTTCGAGCTGAACCGGTACCTCGGCTGGGCCGGGCAGGCGCCGTCGTACAAGGTCGGCGAGCGGATCTGGCTGGCCGCCCGGGACGAGGCGCGGGCGCGCAAGGGCGCGGCGTTCGACCTGCGCACGTTCCACCGGGACGCGCTCAACCTCGGCTCGCTCGGCCTGGACCCGATGCAGCGGGCGATGGCCCGGCTGTAGTCCCCGCGCGCTACCGCTCGTGCCGGACCGACAGGGCCGGCAGGATCACCCGGTCGCTCTCGATCAGCACCACGTCCAGCGCGGGCGTGCGCAGCGAGATCCCCTTGAGGGCGGCCGGCGGGGGCGCGGCCGGGCTGTACTCCACCCGTACGCCGGCCATCGAGCCGGCCAGCCGGGTCGCGTACAGCTCGACGTCGCCCTCGACCATCAGCGCGCCGCCGGTGACCACGGCCGCGCCGTGCGGGCCGCGCAGCCGCAGCTCGACGTCCGTGGCGGTGGTGCTGTCCATGGTGAAGCGCAGCGCCCGGATGGTGCCGGCGTGCATGGGCAGCTCGACCACGCCCGCGTACGACAGGCCGGCCATGTCGACCGCGCCGCCGGTCAGCCGGACCTGCTGGCCGGCGACCGGCTCCTGCCCGGCCGGCGGGGTGACGGTGACGACCGGGCCCGGCCGCAGGTCGTCGGGGCTGCACTCGCGCTCGCGCAGCCGGCGGTCCTCGGCGCTGCCCGGCGACGGGCGGATCGGGGCGGGGGTGCGCTCGGCGTCCTCGGTGGCGTCGCCCGCGGCGATGACGCCGGGCGGGCAGGGTACGGCGAGCGCGGGCCGGGCCGCGGGCGGCGCGAGCACCGCCGCCGACACGGCGAGCAGGGTCAGCGCGGTCGCCGGCCGGACCTGCTCGCGGGCCCGGTGCCGGGCCGGGGCCGCGACGGCGACGCCGGGGGTCCAGCCGGCGGTCAGCGCGGCGCCGACGACGCCGAGCAGCGTGCCGACGAAGAAGCCGCCGAGGTTGAGCCCGACCAGCGCGTACAGCGCGACCCCGCCGCCGAGCACCGCCCACAGCAGGTGCCGCCGGGGCGCGAACCAGGTCAGCAGCCCGGCGCCGAGCAGCGCGGCGGGGACGAGCCAGGCGGCCAGGCCCGCGGTACCGCGCTCCAGCAGCAGGCCGGGGACCGTGAGCTGCGCGGTCGCGGCGACCCACCCGCCGGCCAGCAGCAGGAACAGCCCGCCGGCCACCGGGCGGCGGTGCCGCCAGCGCGTGCACTCCTCCATCGTGGCCACCCGCCCTAGAAGCACTCGCGCTCGGCGCCGAGGCCGAGGCGGACGTCGAGGCCGTTGAGCCGGAAGCTCCCGGCGCTGCTGGCGCGGGCGACCTGGCGCAGGTCGGTGATGACGACCCGGTCGGCGGACTGGCCGAGCGAGCCGGGGGCGACCGAGCCGAGGTCGCCCGCGTCCCGGCCGACGGCGACGCCGTCGAGGGTGGCCCGGCCGGCGAGCGCGGCCAGGTCGATCGTCAGGTCGCGGGCGGTGACGGGCTCGCCGCGGCCGGACCGGGCGGAGAGGACCAGCGGCAGGCCGGGGACGCGCAGGGACTGGCAGAGGTCGTACAGCCGGGCCTCGCCGATGGTGGCGACCGTGCCGGGGGTGGTGCCGTCGCCGTACTGGACGACCCGGTCGCCCTCCAGCCGGGCGGCGGAGATCTTCACCGGCTGGCCGGCCTGGGCCAGCGAGGCGGCCACCCGGCCGTCGGACACGGCGTACGTGAGCCCGGCGGCGGCGGCCAGGCCGAGGACGGCGACGAGGAGGACGCGGCCCGGCCGGAGGCGGCCCCTGGCCGGGGCGCGGCCGGTCCGGCCGCCGGGTCCCGGGGTGCCGTTCGCGGGGGTCCGGGCGGGGGCGGTCCGGCTCGGCCCCCGGCCGTACCCGCCGCCCTCGGGGGCCGCGTGGCGGGCGGCCCGCGGGGTCGGCGCGGGGTGGCCGGGGTTGGCCGGGGCCCGGCCGGGGTGGCTGTGCGGCGGGTGGCCGCCGTGCTCGGCCGGCCGGGGCGGGTGGCCGGGGTTGGTGCGGGTGGGGTGGTGGGGGCGGGTGGGGCGGCCGCTGGGGTGTGGCATGGGGGCCTCCTCATGGACGTCGGTGAATCGTCCTCCCGCGGGGAAATCGATCCTGCCCGCTGTCGGCGCCCGGCGGCACCACCGGCGGTGCGGCGCCCGGTCGTACGAACGAGGCACCCGCCCGGTTCACCGCCGAACGGACGGACCGGTTGGCCGACGGGAACTGCCCGGCTCCGCCGGGGAGGGCGCAGCGGGTGATCATTGGGGCGATTCGCCCTGCCGGGCGGGCCGGCAGCCGCCAGGATGGGGCCATGACCGCGATGCAGCCCGAGCCCCTGGTCGTCGGCCTCGACAACGGCGGGACGACCAACAACGCGACCGTCCTCGCCGGCGGCCGGTTCCTGGTGGACGCGATGGTGGAGAGCCCCAGCCGGGTGCAGGAGGGGCCCGAGGCGGCGGTGGCGGCGCTGGCCGCGGCGTACGAGCAGATCCTCGCCCTGACCCGGGTCGACCCCGGCCGGGTGGCCGCGGTCGGCCTGGACACGCCGGGGCCGGCGAGCGCCGCCGGGGTGATCTCCGAGCGCGGTTCGACGAACTTCGTCCACCCGGCGTGGCGCGGGTACGACGTGCGCAGCGAGCTGGAGAAGCGGCTCGGGGTGCCGGTGGTGTACCAGAACGACGGCAACGCCGCGGCGCTGTACGCGCACCGGCACCACCTGGGCGCGCACGCCGACGGCGGCACCTCGGTGTCGGTGATCGTCGGGACCGGGCTGGGCGGCGGGCTGGTCGTCAACGGGCGGGTGCTGACCGGCGCGGCCGGGATGGCCGGCGAGCTGGGGCACGTGCCGATCCCGCTGGACGGGCTGCTGGAGCCGGGCCAGCCGGTCCCGGTCTGCCAGTGCGGCACGGCCGGCGACGCCGAGAGCGTCGCCTCGCTGACCGCGATCGAGAAGCACCTGCTGCCGTACTGGCTGGAGCGGCACCCCGAGCACCGGCTCGCCGGCGAGGCGCCGCGGACCGCGGCCCGGCAGGTGCGCGGGCTGGCCGAGCAGGGCGACGGGCTGGCGCTGCGGATCTTCGAGCAGCAGGCGGCGGCGATCGGCCGGCTGCTGACGATCGTGGCGAACGTGATCGACCCGGACGTGTACCTGCTCGGCGGCGGCGTGGTCGAGGCGGCGCCGACGTTCCGGGACTGGTTCCTGGACCGGGTCCGGGAGCACACGACGCTGCGGGCGGAGCAGCGGGCGGTGTCGACGTTCGCGCTGGTCCCGGACCTGGACATGGCCGGGGCGCGCGGGGCGGCGCTGGCCGCGGCGGCGGCCGTGCCGGGCGGCGGCCGGCACGAGGCCCCGACGGGCCCGTTCCCGGGCTGACCGGGGCCGCACCACCCGACCGGGCGACGGGGCCGGGCCGGTCGGGCGACGGGGCGGGCGGGTCAGGCGCTCTCGCGGTTCTCCAGGCCGACGGCGGCGCGCAGCTCCTCCTGGTCGCGGGTCAGCGAGCCGCGCGGGTGCACCTCGGCGCGGTCGGCCATCAGGTCGGCCAGGGCGTCGGCGATCGCGTTCAGCTTGTGCTGCACCGCCTCGTCGGCCCGGCGCTGGGTGTTCTGTAGCAGCGCCACCAGCAGGAACGTGACGATCGTCGTCGCGGTGTTGATGATGAGCTGCCAGGTGTCCAGGTCGCCGAGGAGGAAGTACGACGGCGCCCAGACCAGGACGAGCAGGACGCACGAGGCGAAGAACGTGGCCCGCGACGCGAACCGGGACACGCCAGTGGCGCACCGGTCGAAGAACGACAATCGGCCGTCGATCGCGGTGGGCATCACCGCGTCGCGCTGTCCACTGGGTACGGTCCGGGCGTCGCGCTGCCGGGCCACCATGCCGCCTCCTCGTCCGCTACCGACCCGCGCGGTGCGGGGGTTGGCGCGTCCTTACCCGATCCCGGACACCGTTACGCATCGATTCCCCGCCCCGGGTGGCGGAGCCGCCCGGGGCTCAGCGATGATCCGGCGATGACACCCCGCTGGAGCAAGCTGCGGCCCGCGCTGGTCGTATCCACCCTGATCGTCGCTGTTGCCGCGAGCGGCTGCACCAAGAAGGAGGCCGGCACCACCACCGACGCCGGGGTCAACCTGGTCACGTCCGGCAAGCTCACCACCTGCACGCACCTGCCGTACGAGCCGTTCCAGTTCAAGGACGCCAGCGGCAAGGTGGTCGGCTTCGACGTCGAGCTGATCGACATCGTGGCGCAGAAGGTCGGCGCCACCCAGGAGATCAAGGACATGCCGTTCGAGGGCATCAAGTCCGGCCAGGCGCTCAACTCGGGCCAATGCGACGTGGCCGCCGCGGGCATGACGATCACCGCGGAGCGGCAGCAGGTGCTCGACTTCTCCGAGCCGTACTTCAACGCCACCCAGGCGATGCTCGTCCGGTCCGGCGCCCCGCACCAGTCGCTCGAGGACCTCAAGGGCAAGAAGGTGGGCGTCCAGGCGACCACGACCGGCGCCGACTACACCGAGAAGCAGAACAAGGACGGCAAGCTCGGCCTGGAGATCGTCGCGTACAAGGACCTGGCCGCGCTCCAGCAGGCGCTCGCCACCAACCAGGTCGAGGCCGCCGTCAACGACATGCCCGTGCTCGCCCTGCAGGTGAAGAAGGAGCCGGCCAAGTACAAGATCGGCGCGACCTTCGACACCGGCGAGAAGTACGGCTTCGCGGTCAAGAAGGGCGGCAACCCCGAGCTGCTCAAGACCATCAACAAGGTGCTGCTCGACGCGCGCACCGACGGCACGTACGACAAGGTCTACCAGAAGTGGATCGCGACGAGTTGAGCGCGACCGGTACCGCGCCGCCGGCCGCGGCGCCCCCGGCGCCCCCGCGGCGCCGGCTCGGCCGGCGGCAGCGCCAGCGGCTCGTCCGGCTCGCCGGGTACGCCGTGTTCGCCGCCGCGGCGGCGGCGATCGGGTTCGGCGCGGACTGGGCCCGGCTGCGCGCCGCGTTCGCCCGGACCGACATCGCCGCCTCGATGTTCCCCGAGATCATCACGGTGGCGCTGGTCAACACCCTGCTGTTCACGGTCCTGGCGTTCGCCTTCGGACTGCTGGCCGGGATGGCACTGGCGCTGATGCGGCTGTCGTCGATCCTGCCGTACCGCTGGTTCGCCACCGCCTACATCGAACTGTTCCGCGGCCTGCCCGCCCTGCTGGTGCTGTTCATGGTCGGCTTCGGCGTGCCGCTGGCCTTCCCGGACCTGCAGATCGCCGGCGGCGTGTACGGCTCGGTGGCGCTCGGCCTCGGCCTGTGCGCGGCGGCGTACATGGCCGAGACGCTGCGGGCCGGCATCCAGGCCGTGCCGCGCGGGCAGTTGGAGGCCGCCCGGTCGCTGGGCATGTCGCACGCCCGGGCGATGGTGTCGATCGTGCTGCCGCAGGCGCTGCGGATCGTCATCCCGCCGCTGACCAACGAGTTCATCATGCTGACCAAGGACACCTCGCTGGCGTACGTCCTCGGGGTGACCGCCACGAGCATCGAGGTGACCAAGTTCGCCGGCGACGCGCTGAACACCCGGGTCAACGCCACGCCCCTGGTGGTGGCCGGGTTCATGTACCTGTTGATCACGCTGCCGCTGTCGCAGCTCGTCCAGCGCCTCGAACGCCGCGGCGCGGGGAGGCGGTGACATGTCCGGGCACGTGAGCACCGCGGCGGCGCCGGCGATCGAGGTGCGCGGGCTGCGCAAGTCGTTCGGCGCGCTGGACGTCCTCACCGGCGTCGACCTGGCCGTCGCCCGCGGCGAGGTGGTCTGCGTGATCGGGCCGTCCGGGTCGGGCAAGTCGACGCTGCTGCGCTGCGTGAACCTGCTGGAGGAGCCGACCGGCGGCACCGTCCGGGTGGCCGGCGTCGAGGTCACCGACCCCGACTGCGACCTCGACGGGGTGCGCCGGCGGATCGGCATGGTGTTCCAGCAGTTCAACCTGTTCGGGCACCTGACGGTCCTGCAGAACGTGACGATCGCCCAGCGGCGGGTGCTGCGCCGGCCGCGCCGGGAGGCCGAGGCGGTCGCCCGGGCCAACCTGGAGCGGGTGGGCCTGGCCGACAAGGCGGCGGCGTACCCGGCGCAGCTCTCCGGCGGGCAGCAGCAGCGGGCGGCCATCGCCCGGTCGCTGGCGATGAGCCCCGAGCTGATGCTGTTCGACGAGCCGACCAGCGCGCTCGACCCGGAGCTGGTGGGCGAGGTGCTGGGGGTCATGCGGTCGCTGGCCGCCGAGGGCATGACGATGATGGTCGTCACGCACGAGATGGGCTTCGCCCGCGAGGTGGCCGACCGGGTGGCGTTCATGGACGGCGGCACGATCGTCGAGTCCGGGCCGCCGGACGGGGTGCTGGGCGACCCGAAGCAGTCCCGGACCAGGGAGTTCCTCCGCCGCGTCCTGGAGCACTGACCCCCCGGCGCACCGGCGTCCGGGCACCGGCCGGCAGCGGCCGCGCAGCCACCGGCCCGGCCGGCGTCGGCCCCCTCGACGCCGACCGGGCCGGTTTCATCGGGCCGTCGGGCCGGGCCGCCGGACGGGTCCCGGCCGGGGTGGCGCGGTCAGGGCAGGAGGGTGGCCGGGCGGCCGCCGAGCAGGGCGATCGCCGCGCGCAGCTCCCGGCTGTAGTGCGAGACCCGGGTGTACCGGCCCGGCGAGTTCGCCACCGCGCACCGGTACCCGCGGCTGGTGATCCCCACCTGCACCCAGCCGGCGCTGACCCGCTTGAGCAGCGGCCCGCCCGAGTCGCCGGTGCAGGTGTCGATGCCGCCCCGGTCCCAGTCGCCGGCGCACATCTCCACCGTCGAGGTGGCGCCGCAGCGCACGTCCGGGACGTGCGGCAGGTCGACCTCGCGCAGGTACTGCTCGCCCCGCTCGGCCTCGAACGACGTCTTGCCGTACCCGAGCGCCCGGAACGTCGGGCCGCTGTCGTGCGCGTCGGTGGCCGGCAGCAGCGGGTACGCCGGCAGCGGCACCGGCTCGCTCAGCCGGGCCACCGCCCAGTCGCCGCGGCCGGGGCCGGCGCCGAGCAGGTACCCGGCGCCGGTGCGGCGCAGCCCGGCCGGCTCGGCGGCCCGCCAGTCGACCCGGCCGACGAACGCCTCCACGCTCGCCGCCCCGGCGAGGCAGTGCTGGGCGGTCAGCACGATGTCCGGCGACAGCAGGGTGCCGCCGCAGACGGCGTACGCGCCCTCGCCCAGCGGCACCCGGATGCGGGCCATCCACGGGTACGCGCCGTCGGTCGCCGTCCGGCCGCCGACGATGTGCAGCCGCGGGGCCGGGCCGGTGCCGGTGGGGCCGGCGGCGGCCGCGGCCGCCGGCGCGGCGAGGGCGGCGGGGAGGGCGAGCGCGGCGGCGGCCAGCGCGCGGAGGGGGCGGGGCATGGATTCTCCTCGGGTGCGACGGCGTCGCCCGCATTGTGAACCGGCCCCGCGGGCGGCGGGGCGCGGTGCGGCGGTGTCGCGCGAGGTTCCACCCGCCCCCCGCGCGCGGCGCGGCGGCGGGGAGGACGGATCGTGGGGCCCGCGGCTGCGTTGGCCGGGCCCCCGCGGGACCCCACGATCCGTGGCTGGGGGAGGTCGCCGGCGGCCGGGGCGCGCCGGTGGGCGTCGATGCCGGCCGGCGGGTGGCGCGGGCGCGGCGGGTTCGGGTGGGACGGCGGCGGACTCCGGGGTGGTGGAGGCGGTACCCGTCCGGGCCGACCCGGAAAACCGGGTGCGGGCGGGGTCAGGCCATTTTGCCCCTACGGATCGGCGTTTGTCGATAGTCCCGGCGGTACGGGCGCACCGGCGACCCGGGCCGGGGCCGCGGGTCGCCGGTGTCGGGACGGGGTTCAGGCCCCGGCGGGCGAATCGCCCTCCTCGGCCGGGGCCACCCCGCCCAGCTCCTTGATCGCGGCCTTCACCGGGCCGAGCAGGGCGCTGAGCTGCGCGTAGTGGCCGGGCTCGTTGGGCTTGGCGCAGCCCTTGCCCCAGCTCGTCACGCCGACCAGCACCCACTTGCTGCCGCTCCTGACCGCGAGCGGGCCGCCCGAGTCGCCCTGGCAGGTGTCCTTGCCGCCCTTCTCCAGGTCGCCGGCGCAGACCTCGACCCGAGCGGCCGGGCCGCACTTGCTGTCCGGGACGAGCGGGACCTCGACCTGCATGAGCGTCTCGCTGGTCTTGCCGCCCTCGGACGTGGCGCCCCAGCCCATGACCATGAACTTGGGCTCCTTGTCCTTGCCGGCGTCGGCGGGCAGCGCGGCGAAGGCCGGGGCCTTGTACTCGCTGTCCAGCCGGATCACGGCCCAGTCGCCCTTCTCGGGGCCGGGCCCGGCCTTGAACTTGGTGCCGGTGCGCTGGACGCCGTCCTTGAACCTGACCTTGCCGATGCTGGCGGTGACCTTGGTCGCGCCCTCCAGGCAGTGGGCGGCGGTCAGGATGATGTCGGGCGAGATCAGCGAGCCGCCGCAGACGAAGGTGCCGCCGGCGGTCTGGACGGCCAGGTGGGACATCCAGGGGTAGGCGCCCTCGGCGGCGGGCTTGCCGCCGACGATGCCCTGCGGGTCGTCGGTTGATCCGGGCGGGTCCCCGGTGGCGTGCGCGCCGGGCGCGGCGGGGAATTCCGGGAGGGGGCTGGCGTGTGCGTTGGCGGCCACCAGAGCGAGGGTCACACCGGTGGCGAGCGCGCCGAGCGCGCCCACGGTACGACGATTCACAACAGACTCCATACGGGACGATACAGACGACGCCGCGAAGCGCTGTGAACGTTCGCGCGACTTCTTTTTCGTACCCCGTCATCCTGGCCCAATCAATCCGTCATTGTCGATAGCTCATCCCATCTGAGCTGCGAAAACATTCGGATAGCCGGATCAGTGGCGCACTTTTCGGACACCGCCCGCCCGGGCCGCGCCTGTCGATGGATACGGAAAACCCCGCCGCGCGGGTCAGCGCGGCGGGGTTTTCGTACGGAGGTTCAGCCGAGCGGGTTCGCCGCGCACGGCGACATGCCCGGCCCGGCGCCGGGGTTCACGTCGGCCCACGCCGGCCAGGCGCGGGTGTCCGGCTGGGGCAGCCAGCCCTGCGCGGTGGCGGCGTACTGCCAGCGCGGGCCGTCCTTCAGGTACGTGCCCAGCGCCTCGATCAGCCGGTCGATGTCGCTGGCCGGCGAGCCGACGCCGAAGCTGGCCCGCAGCGCCCCCTCCCGGCCGAAGCCGAGCCGGGCGAACAGCGGGTGCGCGCAGAACCGGCCGGTCCGCACGCCGATGCCGTGCTCGGCGGACAGGTACGCGGCCACCCTCGCCGGGTCGTGGCCGTCCAGGGTGAAGGTGGCCAGGCCGATCACGTCGGGGGCGTCCTCCCAGATCCGGACGATCCGCGCGCCGAGGTCGGCCAGCCCGGCCATCAGCCGGCCGCGCAGCGCCAGTTCCTGCGCCTCCATCGCGCCCGCGGGCAGGGCGCCGAGCGCGGTCGCCGCGGCGCCCATCGCCACCGCGCCGAGCACGTTCGGCGAGCCGGCCTCGTGCCGGGACGGCCCGGTGGTCCAGGTGATCGCGTCGGGGGTGACGTCGCGGACCGCGCCGCCGCCGTACAGGAACGGCTCGGCCGCGTCCAGCCAGTCCCGGCGGCCGACCAGCGCCCCGGCGCCGAACGGCGCGTACAGCTTGTGGCCGGCGAACGCCAGGTAGTCGACGCCGGTGGCGGCCAGGTCGATCGGCCGGTGCGGGGCGAGCTGGGCGGCGTCGACCAGCACCCGGGCGCCGTGGCCGTGGGCCAGCGCGACCACGTCGCGCAGCGGGGTGACCTCGCCGGAGACGTTGGACGCGCCGGTGATCGCCACCAGGGCGGCCGGGCGCTCGGCCAGCGCGGCGGCGAGCCGCTCGAGGGTCTCGGCGAGCGTGTCGGCCCCCTCGACGCAGCGGTGCGCGCGGGTGCGCCAGGGCAGCAGGTTGGCGTGGTGCTCGACGTCGAGGAACACCACCTCGCCGTCGGCCGGGACCGCGCGGGCGGCCAGGTTGAGGGCGTCGGTGGTACAGCGGGTGAAGATCACCGCGTCGTCCGGCCGGGCGCCGACGAACCCGGCGACCGCCGTGCGGGCCGCCTCGAACAGCGACGTGGTGACCTGGGACGCGTACCCGGCCCCGCGGTGCACGCTCGCGTAGTACGGCAGCACCGTGTTGAGCCGGTCGGCCACCGACTGCAGCGCGGGGGCGCTGGCGGCGTAGTCCAGGTTCGCGTACGGCACCGTGCCGCCGGTGACCACGGGCACCGGCATCCCGCCGCCGACGACCGGCAGCAGCGGCGCGCCGACCCCGTCCGGGACCACGGGATCCTCCATCGCGACCGAATTCTTCATCGCGGCGGGATCCTCCATATCGACAGCCATCCACACACCATACCGACGCCGCCGTGAACCGGGAATCGGCCGCCGGGAAACGGCAAGCCGGCCGCGGGGCGGCGGGGAGGGAGCCGTCGATCCCTACCCCGCCGCGCCCGCGGCCGCCGTCCGCGCGCGGACGAGGGGGCGTCCGCGCGCGGGGTCCATTCAGTGCCCGACCCGGAATGTCCCGATCAGGTCGGTGACCCGGGCGGCCCGCTCGGCCAGCTCGGTCGCGGCCCGGCGGGTGCCGCCGATGCCGTCGCTGGTGTCCCGGGCCGCGCCGGCGATGTTCGTGACGTTCTCGGCGATGGCCGAGGCGCCGGTGGCCGCGTCGGCGACGCTGCGGCTGATCTCGTTGGTCGTGGCGGTCTGCTCCTCGACCGCCGCGGCGATCGTCTGCTGGAACGTGTTGACCCGGTCGATCACGGCCGCGATCGCGGCGATGGCGGCGCTGGCGTTGCCGGCCCCGCCGCGGACGGCGTCGATCCGGGCGGCGATGTCGCCGGTCGCCCGCGCGGTCTCCTGCGCCAGGTCCTTGACCTCGGCGGCGACGACGGCGAAGCCCTTGCCGGCGGCGCCCGCCCGGGCGGCCTCGATGGTCGCGTTCAGGGCGAGCAGATTCGTCTGCTCGGCGATCGTGGTGATCACCTTCAGGACCGCGCCGATCTCGGCCGAGGCGACGTCGAGCTGCTGGATGATCTCGCCGGCCCGGTGCGCCTCGGCGACGGCCTCGCCGGCCACGCCGGCGGCCAGGCTGGCGTTCTCGGCGATCTCCCGGATCGACGCGGTCATCTCCTCCGCGCCGGCGGCGAGCGTCTGCACGGTGGCCGAGACCTCCTCGGTGGAGGCGGCCACGAGGTCGGACTGGGTGGCCGACTCGGCGGCCGCGCCGGCGATCTGCTCGCTGGTCGAGGACAGGTCGCCCGCGCTGGCGGACACGGTCCGGGCGTGCTCGCCGACCTCGGTCAGCGTGTCCCGGGTGCGGGCGTTGGCCCGGTCCAGCGCGGCGGCCATCTCGCCGATCTCGTCCCGGCTGGTCAGCCCGGCCGAGCGGGTCAGGTCGCCCTCGGCCATCGCGGACAGCACGCCGGAGACCCGGCGCAGCGGCGGCACGATGCTGCGCTGGAGCAGGACGGCCCCGGCCGCGGCGAGCAGGACGGCGAGCGCGGAGACGACCACGATCAGCACCCGGCTGGTCCGGCCGTCCCGGTCCGCGGCGTCCCGGGCGTCGGTGGCGTGCCGCTGGGTCAGGGTCGCGGCGCCGTCGGCGGCGGTGGCCATGCCGCGGTACTGCTCGATGGCCGTGGTCAGCACGAGCCGGTCGGCCTCCGCGGCGGCGGCCGGGGTGCCGGCGCGGTAGCCGGCGACCACCCGGACGTCGGTGGCCATGAAGGCGTCGTACGCGGCGGCCAGGGCGTCCAGCTTCGCCCGGATGTCGGCGGCGTGCACCTGCCCGGCGATGTCGGCCAGGCTGGCCCGCATCCGGTCGGCGACGGCGAGGAAGTTGCGCCGGGAGTCGGTGGTGTCGGCCGCGGCGGCGGGGCCGGTCCGGGCCACGTCGAAGGCGTACGCGGTCTGCCAGCCGTTGAGGTCGGCGGCGTCGTACTTGAGGTCGTCGACGGCGGCGGCCGCGCGGAACTTGTCCGCCACGTCGTCGGCCGAGTCGCGGCCGCTGAGGGAGACCAGGAGGCCGATCGCGGTCACGATCAGCAGCAGTGACAGCGTCGCGCAGGCGTTGAGCACGAGCTTGGTCGCGATGTGCAGGTTCCGGATCCGTCCCATGCCGGCTGGTTCGGCAGTACGGCGGGCGAGTTGAGGCTACCGGCGGGTAGGCGGGGCGGGAATCAGGCTGTCGGAGCCGGCCGGCGGGGCGCCCTCGACCAGCCGGGACAGCACGATCGCGCTGCGGGTGGAGGTGACGAACGGCTCCCCGCGCAGCCGCTGGAGCACCTGCTCCAGGTGGGTGATGTCGGCCGCCCGCAGGTGGACCAGGGCGTCCGCCTCGCCGGAGACGGTGTAGGCGTGCACGACCTCCGGGTGCCGGCCGACGGCGGCGGCGATCTGCCCCCGGGTGGTCCGGCCGGAGCAGTACAGCTCCACGAACGCCTCGGTCCCCCAGCCCACGGCGTCGGGGTCGACGACAGCGGTGAAGCCGCGCAGCACGCCGGCCGCCCGGAGCCGGTCGACCCGGCGCTTCACGGCCGGCGCGGACAGGGCCACCCGGCTCCCGACGTCGGCGTACGAAGCGCGCCCGTTCGCCATGAGAGCCGCAATGATCCGCTGGTCAATGCTGTCAAGACGCAACGATTCGCTCACAGGAAGCAAGATTACCCGCTGTTTGTACAGCCCCCGGATCCATACGCTTGGTGACCGTACCGTCAAGGGACACGAACCGACGACGGGTGGTATCGGCGCAGGTCAGAGCGGGGTCGCCCCGGGGCGGAGGACGGAATGGAACGAGTCGCGCGGCAACGGAGCTACCTGCTGTGCCCACCGACGTTCTTCACGGTCGAGTACGTGATCAATCCCTGGATGGACCCGGCGGTCGCGGTCGATACCGCCCGCGCCGTCGCCGAGTGGACCGTGCTCCGCGACACCCTGGCCGGGCTGGGCCACGAGGTCGCCGAGCTGGCCCCGGAGCCGGGCCTGCCGGACATGGTGTTCGCCGCCAACGGCGCCTTCGTCGTCGACGGCGTGGCGTACGGCGCGCAGTTCAAGTACCCGCAGCGGGCCGCCGAGGCCAAGTCGCACCAGACCTTCTACGAGAACAGCGGCTGGCGGTTCGTCGCCCCGACCGTGGTGAACGAGGGCGAGGGCGACTTCGCGTACCTGCCGGACGCCCACGGCGGGCTGATCCTCGCCGCCTTCGGCTTCCGCACCGAGACCGACGCCCACGGCGAGGCCCAGGAGGCGCTCGGCCGCCCGGTGATCAGCCTCAAGCTGGTCGACCCGCACTTCTACCACCTGGACACCGCGCTGGCCTCGCTGGACGACGGCAACATCGTCTACTACCCCGACGCCTTCTCCGGGCCGTCGCAGAAGGTGCTCCGCCAGCTCTTCCCGGACGGCGTCGTGGCCCGCCGGGAGGACGCGATGGCGTTCGGCCTCAACCTGGTCAGCGACGGCCGCAACGTCGTGCTCAACACCGAGTGCGGCGGGCTGGCCGACACGCTGGCCGCGGCCGGGTACACGCCAGTGCCGGTCGACCTCGGCGAGCTGAAGAAGGGCGGCGGCAGCGTCAAGTGCTGCGTCGCCGAGCTGCGCCGCTGACGCCGCCGCGCGCCCGGCCGGCCCGGGCGCGCGGCGGGCTCAGCCCAGGGTGGCCAGCTCGCGGGTGACCACGTTGGACGTGACCTGGCCGTCGGCCCGGACCTCGCGCAGGTACCACTTCTGCTGCGGCGTCCGGGACTGGTTGAACTGCCACACCCCGCGCGGGCTGTCCACCTGGCCGACCCGGCCCAGGTTCAGGTTGATGTTCTGCGCGCTCAGGTCGTCGCGGGCCAGCAGGATCGCCCGGTCCAGCACCGCCGCGGCGTCGTAGGCCGCCATCGCGTACGTCGTGGGCGAGGCGCCGTGCGCCTTCCGGTACGCCGAGGCGAAGATCCGGTTGGCCGCGTGCGGCAGGTCGGCGGAGTAGTTCAGCGCGGTCGCGATGCCCAGCCCGGCCTGGCCGGACTCGGCGATCCCGGTGCCCTCGGTGAGGAAGCCCGGGCCGTACAGGCCGGCGCCGAGCCCGGCGGCCCGGAAGGCGCGGACGAACTCCACCGCCGCCGGCCCGGTCAGCGCGCAGAACACCGCCGCCGGGCGGCGGTCGCGCAGCCGCTCGACCAGCTCCGCGTACGCGCCGCGGCGCGGGTTGGTCGCCGTGCCGGCGAACACCGGCTCGCGGTCCAGCCGCCCGTCGGTGCCGAAGCCGTCCCGGAAGCCGTCCAGGACGTCCTGCCCGGCGGGCAGGTCGGGCAGGACCATGGCGACCCGGCCGGGGACGTTCTCGGCCATGTACCGGCCCATCGCGATGCCGGGGTCGGTGCCGACATAGGACGTACGCCAGATGAAGATCTCGCCCTGGAGGCTCGCCGGCGAGCCGTTGACGCCGATCAGCGGCACCCGCGCGGTCCGGATCGGATCGCGCAGCGCGCTCAGCACCTCGGGCGCGGCGACGCCGGCCACCGCGGACACCTTCTTGTCCAGCAGCGCCGCCAGCCCGGCCCGGCCGCTGTCCGGTGTGTCCCCCTCGTCGGCGGTCTCCACCCGGACCCGGTGGCCGCCGAGGGTGTTGCCGTGCTGGTTCAGGTACAGGTCGAAGCCGCGCCGCATGTCGTCGCCGATGGCCTTGTTCGCGCCGCCGGCCGGCAGCAGCAGGCCGATCGGGACCACCCGGTCGCTGACGGCGGCGTCGTCGTCGCCGTCCTCGGGCGTGCCGGCACAGCCGGCGAGCGCACCGATCACGGCCACGCCGACAAGCAGCCGCAGGGCTCGCCGACGGTTGTTCTGCGCCACGGGGTCCTCCCAGTCTCCGTGCCCGTTCCCGCCCCGGGGCGCCCGCATGTGCGCGCCCGCGACCCGTCGTCAACAGGCCCCGGCGGGCGGCACGTCGGCGGCGGTCCGACCACGGCGCCACTGGCGGACGACGCGGGGACGGACTTCGGCGCGACGGCCCGGCCGACGGGGCCCCACCCCCGCACGGCCGCCCGGGTACAGCCGGACCCGACGCCGCCGCGGCTCGGCGCTGACCGCGGCGTCCGCGCCCTGCGTTCGGCCGGGCGCGGCACGTCGGACCCGGTCCGCGTACGGTGCGGATCCGGTTGACCACCCGGACGCTAGCCGAACACCCGTGCCACAGGCGAGTCCCCTTCACGGCACGACCCGGAAAGGTGGCATTCGTCCCCCGGTCATCGCACCGGACGGGCCGGTGGCAGTCGACCGAGCGGTACGCCAAGATGGACCACATGACCGACGCACAGCATGCCGTACCCGCCGAGGACGACGACGCCGCGACCCTGGCCGCACCGAGCGAGCTCCGCCCGACCGTCGTGGTGGTGGGCCCCGACGGCCGCCCGGTCGGGACGGTCGACACCGGCGACGCCGAGGACGAGGACCCGAGCCGGCTGGTCGAACAGCCGGCGAAGGTGATGCGCGTCGGCAGCATGATCAAGCAACTCCTGGAGGAGGTCCGGGCGGCGCCGCTGGACGAGGCCGGGCGGCAGCGGCTGGCGGACATCCACCGCCGCTCGATCACCGAGCTGGAGGACGGCCTCGCGCCCGAGCTGCGCGACGAGCTGGAGCGGCTCTCGCTGCCGTTCGAGCAGGGCAGCACGCCCAGCGAGCCGGAGCTGCGGATCGCCCAGGCCCAGCTCGTCGGCTGGCTGGAGGGCCTGTTCCACGGGATCCAGGCGACGCTGGTCGCGCAGCAGATGGCGGCCCGGATGCAGCTCGAGCAGATGCGCGGCCGCCCGGCCCTGCCGCCGGGCCCGCTGGGCCCCATCGCCGGCGCGCCCGGCGAGCACCCCGGCTCGGGTACCGGCCAGTACCTCTGACCTTTCCGCCGCCGCCCGCGCGCGGCGGCGACTGCCCCCGGATGCGACGTTCGTCCCGTCGGGTCTGATTTTGCCCCGGCGGGACGGCTTCAGGTATCGACCCCGGCCGCCGATCGTGGGGACCGAGGGGGAAAACGTGCGCAGCGAGAATGACCGGGACGCGCTGCCCGGCGGCGGGGAGCGGGGCTCCCTGCCGCTGGCGATGCTGCTCGTGCTGCTCGCGGTCGCCCTGGGGACGGCCGCCGTGCCCGCGGCGATGGGCCAGCTCGGCCACACCCGGCAGACCGTCGACCGGGCGAACGCGCTGCGCGGCGCGCAGACCGGGCTGGAGGTCGCGCTGGCCCGGATCCGCAGCATGACCACGCTCGACGAGCTGTGCGGCGACCAGACCGGCACCGACCCCGTGACGCTGGCCGTCACCGGCGGGCGGCCGTCGTACCGGGTGGCCGCGCAGTTCCTCACCGCCGTCGGCCAGGACGAGCCGCCCGCGACCGACGCCGAGCCGACCCCCTGCCGGGGCAGCAACTGGGCCAAGCTCACCGCCACCGCGACCGCCGGCAGCGCGACCCGCCGGCTCAGCGGCTACTACCCGCTGCGCAGCGGCGACCTGCCCTCGCCGTTCACGCCGGCCGACGACATGTACACCCAGCCCCGGCTGATCGCGGCGTTCGCCGCGCTGTCCACGTACGGCGACTACGAGGCGGTCTGCCTGGACCCCGGCCAGTCGGTGCCCGGCGAGGGGGCCGCGGTCACCATGCAGTCCTGCCCGAAGGACTTCCGGCGCGACCTCGGGATCACCTACAAGCAGTACTGGTACTACCGGACCGACCTGACGCTGGCCACCGTCGGCTCGATCCGGTCCGCGCCGGACGCCGCCGACGCGATGTGCCTGGACGCCGGCTCGGACACCCCCGCGGTCGGCGCGGTACCCCGGATGCGCGCCTGCGTGACCCCGGTGCCGCCGCGGCAGCGCTGGTACTACAACGGCGGCCACACGTGGGAGCTGGGCACCGCCGCGGGCACCCTGTCCGGCCTGTGCCTGACCATCAACCAGCCGGACTCGCCCGGCTCGGGCGTCCACCTCGAGGCCCGGTGCAGCCTCGCCGCGCGCGAGCGGGGGCAGCAGTTCGACCCGTTCCCGTACCTCGGGCCCGGCGAGTCCGGCCTGCGCTCGACCGCCTGCCCGGAGGACCGCGGCTACGCCTGCGAGCTGACCCAGCTCCGCAACGCCGCGCTCAACAGCTTCTGCCTGACGGCCATCGACAGCAGCAACGACAACTTCGCCGAGCAGGTCGAGGACCCGACGTTCGCCGCGCCGGCCGAGTGCTACCAGAACCCCGACCTGACGGCGATCCCGTGGTCCCAGCTCATGCGCATCCCGGCCACGCCCACCAACGGCGCCGGCAGCGCGCCCGGCCCGATCTACACCCGCAGCGGCAACACCGAGTACTGCATGGACGTCGCCGGCCGCCTGGTCCGGCCGATGTCCTGCACCGGCGCGGCCACCCAGAAGTGGATCCGGTACGGCGACACCGGCGACTACGACACCAGCTACCGGATCGTCAATGCGGGCAACCGCAAGTGCCTGGCCGCGCTGACCACCGAGGAGCAGGACAGCGACCCGAGCCAGGAGTCCCTGCAGATCTACCGGACCGGGTATGTCTATACCTGGAAGCTCGCCACCCAGCCGTGCCGGACCAGCGCCAACCCCAGCTACGACGACGAGGACTTCGCCGGGCCGTCGCTGGTCCGGATGCAGAAGTGGAACACGCCGGGCGAGATCCGCCGGGGCGGCCGGGACGAGACCCCGGCACCGGCGCCCGAGCCGGTGCCGACGGCCCCGCTGCGCAACCTCACCGGCGACCAGTGATGCGCCTTCCCGCAATTACCCGGAATTGATCGGAACGTGAATTCACCGCTCGAGCACATCGAGTGGCGCTATGTGTTCTGGGATTGTTCACCCTTCGGTCCGGGCGCGGATAGTCATCGACGCCCGCCCCCGAAGGAGAGCACCGTGAAATCGCTGACCAGCCGCATGCTGATCGCCGCCCTGGCCGTACCCGGCATCGGCGTCGGACCCGCCGCACCGGCCCTCGCCGGCCCCGCCGCCCCCGTCCCCGACCCCGCCGGCGACGTCCGCGACATGCGGACGGGCAAGATCATCGACCGGCCCGCGGGCGACATCGTGGCCGTGGGTGGGCGGCGGGCCGACCTCGATACGGACCGCGGCGCGTACTGGAACGAGTACGAGGTGATCGCCAACGGCTCGGCCGATGAGGAATTCCGGAGCATTGTCTACAAGGTGGACAAGGAGTGGGGCGGGGTGGAGCCCGTCTGCGACGGCACGGACGCCTACCGCGACGGGACCATCGTCATCAGCTTCCCGCTGTCCTGCATCGAGAACCCCGCCGACATCGACTACCGCAGCTCGGTGTCCCGCGCGGACGACACCCCCGAGGGGGGACCGGGCTCGGACCGCGCGCCCGACACCGCCTTCGCCCGGGTCGACTGAGGCGTCAGGCGGCGGCCCGGGCGGCCGGGGCGATCAGCTCGTCCAGGTACCGGGCCACGCCGTCGGCGTCGTTGCTCGGCGCGATGTGGTCCGCCGCCGCCCGGACCGCGTCGTGGGCGTTGGCCACCGCCACCCGCCCCCACCGGGCCCAGTCGAACATCGGCAGGTCGATCGGCTGGTCGCCGAAGACCAGCACGTCCTCCGGGCCGAGCCCGAGCACCTCGGTGATCAGCGCCAGCCCGGTCGCCTTGTCCACCCCCGCCGGGGTGATCTCGATGAAGCCGAGGCCCGCCTGGGTGACCGTGGCCCGGTCGCCGGCCACCCGGCGGGCGACGGCGAGCAGGTCGTCGACGTGCCGCTCCGGGTGCCGGGCGAACGCCTTGATCACATCGCCGGCCACGCACTCGTGCCGGGGCCGGGCCTCGAACCGCTCCGGGTACCGCCACGCCGGGTCGTAGTCGCCCCACAGCGACGCGCCGGGGTCCTCCAGCGCCTCGACCATGAACGTCAGCGGCCCGACCGCCTCCTCCAGGTCGAGGATGAACGCCGAGAGCACGCCCGCCGGGATCCGGTGCTCGCTCAGGCTGACCGGCCCCGCCGGGTCGCTCTGGTCCACGACCCACCCGCCGCCGGCCATCACCAGGTAGTCGGCGGCGCGGATGTCGTTGCGGGTCAGCTCCGCCAGCCGCGGCCCGCGGCCGGTCGCGCCCACGATGGGGATGCCCGCCGCGCGCACGCGGTCGAGCACCGCGTGGGTGTAGGCGGACACGGTGTCATCGCTGCGGACGAGCGTGCCGTCGAGGTCGGTGGCGACGAGCTTCGGCAGTCCGGGCCGGCGCATGGCGACTCCTCACCCCTCCGCCCGGCGCCGGCGGCGCGTCCGCCGCGCCGAGCGGGGGAGCAACCGTACCGCTGTCACCGGCAGTGGACCACCCTTATCGGCCGACCGACGCCGGAACTCAACCCGAAGCCCGGGTGACGCCGACCGGTTCGATGACCTCCCGGCCGCCCAGGTACGGGCGCAGCGCCGCGGGCACCCGGACCGACCCGTCCGGCTGCTGGTGGTTCTCCAGCAGCGGGACCAGCCAGCGGGTCGTGGCCAGGGTGCCGTTGAGGGTGGCGGCGGTCCGGGTGCGGCCGTCGGCGTCCCGGTACCGGACGTTCAGCCGGCGGGCCTGGAAGGTGGTGCAGTTCGAGGTCGAGGTGACCTCCCGGTACCGGCCCTGGCTGGGCACCCACGCCTCGCAGTCGTACTTGCGGGCGGCGCTGGACCCGAGGTCGCCCGCGGCGACGTCGATCACCCGGTACGGGACCTCGACGGCGGCCAGCAGCTCCTCCTCCATCGCGAGCAGCGCCGCGTGCTCGGCCGCGGCCTCCTCCGGCCGGCAGTACGAGAACATCTCGACCTTGTCGAACTGGTGCACCCGGATGATCCCGCGGGTGTCCTTGCCGTACGAGCCGGCCTCGCGGCGGAAGCAGGAGGACCAGCCGGCGTACCGCACCGGCGCGCTCAGGTCGAGGATCTCGTCGCTGTGGTACGCCGCCAGCGGCACCTCGGACGTGCCGACCAGGTACAGGTCGTCGGCCTCCAGCCGGTACACCTCGCTGGCGTGCGCGCCCAGGAAGCCGGTGCCCTCCATCGCGGCCGGCTTGACCAGCGCGGGGGTGATCATCGGGACGAACCCGCGCGCGGCGGCCCGCCCGACGGCGAGCTGGAACAGCGCGAGCTGGAGCTGCGCGCCGGGGCCGCGCAGGAAGTAGAACCGCGAGCCGGAGACCTTGGCGCCGCGCTCGGTGTCGATGGCGCCGAGCAGCTCGCCCAGCTCCAGGTGGTCGCGGGGGGCGTCCAGCGCGGGGCGCTCGCCGACCTCGCGGAGCACGACGTAGTCGTCCTCGCCGCCGGCCGGCACGCCGTCGAGGACGACGTTGGGCAGGGCGAGCGCGGCGGCGCGCAGCGCCTCGTCCTGCTCGGCCACGACGCCCTCGGTGCGCTTGACCTCGGCGGCGAGGTCCTTGGTCTTGGCCAGCAGCGCGGCCCGTTCGTCGCCGGTGGCCCTCGGTACCTGCTTGCCGAGCGTCTTCTGCTCGGCCCGCAGGATCTCGAACGCCTGGACGGCCAGCCGGCGCTTCTCGTCGGCGGCGAGCAGGGTGTCGACGGCCGCTTCCGGCTCGCCGCGCAGGCGCTGGCTGGCGCGGACCGCGTCGGGGTCGTCACGGAGCAGGCGTAGGTCAATCACGACGTCCGAGCGTACCCGCAGCCGCGGGCCGCGCTCATCCGGTTTCGTCAACCAAGGTTGACGCTGCCCCGACTGTCAACTAAAGTTGACGACATGACCGAGACCACGACCCTCGTCGGGGCCGCCAGCGGCGCGGACCCGCGGGCGGGCCTGACCGCCGTCCGCGCCCTGCGCCGGCTCCTCGAACGCCTGGAGGTACTCCAGGTCGACAACGCGCGGCGCCGGGGCTGGTCCTGGCAGGAGATCGCCGCGGTGCTGGAGGTCAGCAAGCAGGCCGTGCACAAGAAGCACGCCGGGCGCCCGGCCGTGCCGCCGAACCGGGAGGGATGAGCGCATGTTCGAACGCTTCACCGAGACCGCCCGCGAGGTGGTCGTCACGGCGACCGACCGGGCCCGGGCGGAGCACCTGTCCGCCGCCGGTACGCCGAGCCTGTGGGCCGCGCTGCTCGTGGCCGACGGCCCGGCCGCGGCGCTGCTGCGCGCGGCCGGGGCCGACCCGGCGGCCGCCGCGGCGGCGGCCCGGGCGGCGCTCGCCGCGGCCGGGGGCCGGCTGTCGCCGGCCGAGGAGGACGCGCTGGCCGGGCTCGGCATCGACGTGGCGGCGGTCCGGGCGTCGGCGGAGGCGACGTTCGGGCCGGGCGCGCTGGACGAGCCGGCGCCGGCGCCGCGCGGCTGGTTCCGCCGCGGGCACCTGCCGCTGGACCCGGCGGCGCGCAAGGCGCTGGAGCTGTCGCTGCGCGAAGCGATCCGGCTGGGGCACCGGGCGATCGGGGCCGAGCACCTGCTGCTGGGGGTGGTGCACGCGGACCCGGCGCTGGCGGCCCGGGTGGCGCCGGGGGTGACGCTGGCCGACCTGCGCGAACGCGTCCGCCTCGCCGCCGCCGCCTGACCCGCGGCCGCCTGTCCACCGGGGGCCTGAACCCGCAGCCGCCCGGCCCACCGCCGCCTGACCCGCCGTTGCCGCCCGGCCGGCGGCGGGTGCTCCGATTGCGGGATTTCCCCGATGCTCCGCGCGGCGGCGGGATGGAGGATCGGGGTACCGGCGTCCCCGCCCCCGGCGCGGGCCGCCGGGGTCCGCAATCCGGTCACGGGGTCCCGCCGGCGGGCGCGTCAACGGCGGCGGGGTCGCCGGTCGGCAAGGATCCGGCGCACGACGTTGCGGCCGGGGATGCCGGTGACCCCGCCGCCCCCGTGGGTGGCGCTGCCGGCCTGGTACAGCCCGCGGATCGGCGTGCGCAGGTCCGCGTACCCCGCGGCCGGGCGGGCGTGGAACATCTGCGCCGGGGTCAGCTCGCCGTGGAAGATGTTGCCGCCGACCAGGCCGTACTCGGTCTCCATCAGGTGCGGGCCGATGACCTGGCGGCCGATGACCGAGTCGGTGAAGCCGGGCGCGACGGCCTCGATCCGGGCGGTGAGGCGGTCGGCGTACGCGGTCAGCTCGGCCTCGTGCGGCGCGGCGGCGTACCCGTGCGGCACCCACTGGGTGAACGCGCTGACCACGTGCTTGCCGTCCGGCGCCAGCGTCGGGTCGAGCACCGACGGGATGCAGATGTCGGCGAACGGCGCGGTGGCCGGGCGGCCGGCCACGGCCTCCTGGTACGCGCCCTCCAGGTCGTCCAGGGACTCGGCCAGCACGATCGTCCCGCCGTACACCTCGGGGTCCGGCTCGGGGTGGGCGGCGAGGGCCGGCAGCCGGTCCACCGCGAAATTGATCTTGACTGTGCCGGACCGGCTGTGCCAGCCGCGGATGTCGGCGACGAAGTCGGCCGGCAGCTCGGCCGGGTCCAGCAGCTCCAGGAAGGACACCCGCGGGTGGGCCGTCGTGACCACCGTCGGCGCGGCGATCTCGGTGCCGTCGGCGAGCGCCACCCCGCGCACCCGCCCGCCCGCGGTCAGGATCCGGGCGACGCCCGCGCCGCAGCGGATCTCCGCGCCGAACGAGCGGGCCGCCGCGGCCAGCGCGTTGCTCACCCCGCCCATCCCGCCGCGCGGGAAGCCCCAGGCCGCCGCGCGGCCGTCCACCTCGCCGACGTGGTGGTGCAGCATGACGTACCCCGTGCCGGCGCTGCGCGGCCCCGCCCAGGTGCCGATCACGCCGGACACGCTCAGCATGCCGCGCACCGCCGCGGTGGCGAACCGCGGCTCGACCAGGTCGGCGATGCTCTCGGTGAACAGCCGGGTCAGGTCCACCGCGGCCCGGACGTCCACCTTCCGCAGGACGCCGAGCAGGCCCGCCTGGTCCAGCAGGTCGGCCGGGCGCTTGCTGCCCAGCTTCGGCGGGACCCGGTGCAGCAGCGGGGCGACCAGGCCGCCCAGCCGGGCGAGCCACGCGTCCCACTCCTCGTACGCGTCGGCGTCCGCCGGGCTCCACTCGCTCAGGTACGCGTGCCGGCGCCGCGGGTCGTCGGCCAGCCGCAGCGCCCGGCCGTCGGCGTGCGGCGCGAAGTACGGCCCCTGCGGGTACACGTGGTAGCCGTGCTCGCGCAGCCGCAGGTCCCGGACGAGCGCGTCGGGCAGCAGCGACACCACGTACGACAGCGAGGTCACGGTGAAGTCCGGGCCGAACGGCCGCTCGCTCACCGCCGCCCCGCCGACCACCGGCCGGCGCTCGCAGACCAGCACCCGCCAGCCGGCCCGGGCGAGGTAGCCGGCCGCGACGAGCCCGTTGTGCCCGCCCCCGACGATGACGACGTCATACCCCATCCCCCCAGCCTCCCCGGTCGGGCCCCCGTCCAGCGGGATTTCCGGCCGGCCCGCCGGAAATCACGTGGTCACCCCGCGGCGGCGGGCGGGCGAGCGGCTAGCGTTGGGGGCATGTCGATTCGTACTGCGCAAGCGCGCTGGGAGGGCACCCTCGTCGAGGGTGCCGGGACGATCCGGACCGGGAAGGGCGGGATCAGCGGCGACTACTCGTTCCGGTCCCGGTTCGAGGAGGGCGAGGGCACCAACCCCGAGGAGCTGATCGGCGCCGCGCACGCGGGCTGTTTCTCGATGTTCCTGGCCAAGCTGCTGACCGACGCCGGGCACCCGCCGACCAGCATCGAGACGGTCGCCTCGGTGCAGCTCGACAAGACCGACGCCGGCCCGCGGGTCACCCGCATCGGGCTGGAGACCACGGGCACCGTTGCGGGCATCGACGGCGCGGACTTCGCCAAGTGGGCCGAGGACGCCAAGCAGAACTGCCCGATCTCGCACCTGCTCGCCGCGGGTACCGAGATCACCCTGACGGCGACGCTGAGCCAGGGCTGAGCCGCGCGGCCGGGGGCGCGCCGCGCCCCCGGCGCACGGATCGCCGCGCGGCCGTGCGGCGCCGGCGCGCCCGCGGCGCGCAGAATGGGGCGCATGGCCGTCGAGATGAGCAGGGCCCGGTTCGAGGAACTGGTCGCCGAGGCGCTCGACGACGTACCGGTGGCGCTGATGGCGCTGATGGACAACGTCGTCGTGCTGGTCGAGGACGACCCGCCGCCGGGCGAGGAGGAGCTGCTCGGGCTGTACGAGGGGCACGCCCTCACCGAGCGCGGCTGGGACTACGCCGGTGTGCTGCCGGACCGGATCACCGTGTACCGCAACCCCACCCTGGCCGTCTGCGACACCGAGGACGACGTCGTCGAGGAGGTGGCCATCACCGTGGTGCACGAGATCGCCCACCACTTCGGCATCGACGACGCCCGCCTGCACGAGCTGGGCTGGGGCTGACCGGCCGGCGCCGAGCGCCCCGGCGCGCCGGGCGGGCGACGCGCGGGGCGGGCGTGCGCGGGGGCGGTAGCGTGGCGGCCACGGCACCGTCACCGCGATAGTTCCGCCAGGAGGAGCAGCACATGCGCAGCGCGATCTTCGCCGCCGAGAACCTCGAGAAGGAGTCGGACCAGCCCGGCCTGCGGCTGCAGAACTCCAAGATGCTGAAGATCGAACTCCGGGGCGAGGTCATGGCCCGGACCGGTTCGATGGTCGCCTACCAGGGCCAGGTGCAGTTCCAGGCGCTCGGCTCCGGCGGCGTCACCAAGTGGCTCAAGCAGAAGATGACCGGCGAGGGCGTGCCGCTGATGAAGCTGTCCGGCCACGGGGACGTGTTCCTCGCCGACGCCGCCGCGGACGTCCACCTGATCGACCTGGAGCAGGGCGACTCGCTGTCGATCAACGGCAAGAACGTGCTCGCGTTCGAGCCGAGCCTCCAGTACGACATCCAGATGGTGCAGGGCATGGGGATGCTGTCGTCCGCGGGCATGTTCAACTGCGTGTTCAGCGGGCGCGGCCGGATCGCCATCACCAGCAAGGGCACGCCCGTGGTGCTGAACGTGGACCAGCCGACGTACGCGGACCCGCAGGCGGCGATCTGCTGGTCGTCCACGCTGCAGACCGGGTACCACCGGGCCGACCAGCTCGGCATCGGCACGCTGTTCGGCCGGACCACCGGCGAGGCGTTCACGATGAGCTTCGCCGGCCAGGGCTTCGTCGTCGTCCAGCCGTCGGAGGAGCCGCCGGCCGGGCTGGCCGGCAACCAGAGCAATTCGAGCAGCGGCCTCGGCGGCCTGCTCGGCAACTGACCGGCCGCGTCGCGGGGCCGCCGGCGCGGCGGTCCCGCGGCCGATGTCAGTACGGGCGCCCGGCCCGCACCCGCCCCAGCCAGGCGGCGGCGTCGGCGAAGTCCTCGTCGGCCTGCCCGGCCGGCGGCCGGGGTGACGGCGGCGCCGCGGTGAGCCGGTGCCGCGGGTACGAGCCGAGGAAGCGCACGTCGGAGCAGACCCGGCGCAGCCCCATCAGGGCCTCGCCCAGCCGGGCGTGGGCCAGGTGCCCGACGCAGTCGATGAAGAACACATAGCTGCCCAGCGACTCGCCGGTCGGCCGGGACTCGATCCGGGTCAGGTTCACCCCGCGGACGGCCAGCTCGGTCAGCACGGCGGCGAGCCCGCCGACCCGGTCCCGGTCCAGGAAGACGGCCATCGTGGTGATGTCGTCGCCGGACGGCGGGGACGGCGCGGCGGGGCGCCCGACCAGGGCGAACCGGGTCAGCGCGTCGGGCCGGTCGGCGATCCGCTCGGCGAGGGCGCGCAGCCGGTACCGGCGCAGGCCCACCGGCGCGCAGATCGCGGCGTCCACCTCGCCCGCGGCCGCGGCGGCCGCGGCGGCCGCGTTGGACAGCGCCTCGGCGACCTCGGCGTCCGGCGCGTACGCCCGCAGCCAGCGCCGGCACTGCGCGGCGGCCTGCGGGTGCGCGGCGACCGTGCGCAGCGCGGCGGCGGCCGCCGGGCCGTCGGCGCGGGTGGCGAGGACGAAGTTCACCGGGAGCACGACCTCCCGGATGATCATCAGCGGATCGCCGACGGCCAGCTCGTCCAGGGTCACGCCGACGGCGCCGCCGACGGAGTTCTCCAGCGGGACCAGGGCCGCGTCGGCGTCGCCGGCCCGGACGGCGTCCAGCGCCTCGGGCACGCTCGGCACCGGGGTGCGGGTGCCGCGCTCGGCGGCGGGCAGCGAGCGCAGCGCCTGCTCGGCGAACGTGCCCTCGGGGCCGAGGAAGACGAAGCGGGTCGGGGGTACGCCGGGCATGCCGGCCAGCCTACGCGGAGGTCAGATCGCGCTGAAGAAGGTGAGCGACCCGACCACCCGGTCGGCGTCGCGCAGCGGGACGGCGATGCCGTCGACGGTCACGTCGTACGCGCCGTCGTGCACCCGCATGAGCCCGCGCGTCTGGCGCCCCGAGGAGAGGGCGAGCAGCGGCGGGATCGCGTCGATGTCGGCGTCGGGCAGGAGCCGGCGCTCGGCGGTGAAATCGACGAGGTGCAGCACCCCGTCGAGCAGGTATCGGCCCACCACGCTGCCCGGCGCCCCCAGGCCGAGCAGGGTGTGGCAGGCGGCCGAGGCGGCGACGATGCCGCCGTCGACGTCCAGTACCAGGCAGGGTTCGTCGGCCGCGGAGACCGCGGCGCTCCACCGGGCGAGGCTGCCCGCCGGCGGGTTGCCGTCCGCCCCGGACGGCCCGGCCCCCCCGGCCCGGTGCCGGGGCGGGCCGGTGGATTCGGATAGCGAGAGTTCGACGTGCGCCACTGCACCTCCCACGGGTACTCCGGCGGCATACGCGCCACGCTAGCCGGTCCGAACGCCACCGACGAGCGCCGTGGGTGCGAAATTGTCGGCGGACCGCCGCGGGCTCAGCTCTGGCTGGGCTCCGGGGCGGAGTTCGGGGCCCGGTCCTGCCGGTCCCGGTCGTCGTCGTCGGACGAGCGGTACGGCGGGTTGATCCACGTCGCCGGGTCGCCGGCGACGTGGGCGAGCTTCTCCGCGGTGTGCGGGCTGATCCGGTCGCCGCCGGCCAGCAGCAGCCGGTCCAGCACGCGGTAGCTGGTGAGCATGCAGTCGCGGGGCAGGCCGTGCATGCTGATCCGCCCGGTGCCGACGAAGGCGAGGACGGCGAACACCGGTACGTCCATCCCGACCGCCTTGGACAGCACCCGGCTGGCCGCCGCGGCGTCCTTGCGGGCGTGCGGGATGTACGGGGGGCGGCGGCCGTTGATCTGCACCACGTCGCCGGCGATGAGCACGGTGCTGCGCCCGTGGTCGGCGACCGTGACGGCGAAGACGCCGCCGGGTCCGATCACGAGGAACCCGGCCTGCTCGCCGAGGTGGGGCAGGTCGTCGGTCCGCGGCCAGTCGACGACGTGCCAGCCGGGGCCCAGCTCGCCGAGGCGGTCGGCGGCGCGGTTGCCGGCGGCCTCGGTCCGGCGCACGTCGCGGCGGGCGCGGCGGCGGCGGAGCCAGTCGAGCGGGGTGGCGGGGCGGGCCTGAGCGGTCGGCAAGGTCGGTGCCCCCTCCTCACTGTTGTCTCCGCGGCGCTGCTTCGGGATCCCTGTCATCGCTTACCTCCGGCGCTGATCGTGGCTGTGGCGATCGTGGTGACTGCGGCGGTCGGTGTCGTTCGGGCGGTCATGGTCCTTCTCAGCGATCGGCCGCGGACGCCGGAACCGTCCGGCGGGCAGCTACGTCAGTTGTGTAGGCATTGAGTTGTGACTCCATCACCGTAAGTCGCCAACCCCCGTTTCAGGCAAGGTTCTTGCGTCGAACGATTGATGAATGAGGGAAGTGAATGCGTATCTCATTCGCCTCCGGCCCCGCACGCGGGCGCGGAACGGTGCCAGGCTATTCGTCCGCGGCGCGCAGCGCTGTGATCTGATCTACGCTGCGGCTTGTGACCCACTATGTCGACAGCGAGGTGGGGCAGCTCCACACCGTGCTGCTGCACCGCCCCGGGGCCGAGCTGGCCCGCCTCACCCCCCGCAACAACGACTCCCTCCTCTTCGACGGCATCCCCTGGGTCGGCCGGGCCCAGGAGGAGCACGACGCGTTCGCCGACGCGCTGCGCCAGCGCGGCGTCGAGGTGCTGTACCTGGGTCAGCTCCTGGCCGAGGTACTCACCGTCGGCCGGGCCCGGGCCGAGCTGATCGGCGCGGTCCTGGGCGACCCCCGGCTCGGCGACACCCTGCGCGACGAGGTCGCCGAGTACCTCGACGACCTCCCCCCGCCCGAGCTGGCCGGCGTGCTCACCGCCGGGCTCGCCCGGGAGGAGCTGCTGGCCGCCGGGGGCGGCCGCGGCCTGGTGTACAGCCTGCTGGACCGGCACTCGTTCGTCATCGACCCGCTGCCGAACCTGCTCTTCACCCGGGACTCCTCCGCCTGGGTGCGCGGGCACGTGGCGGTCACCAGCCTGGCCATGCCCGCCCGGCGGCGGGAGACCACGATCACCCGGGCCATCTACCGGCACCACCCGCGGTTCGTCGGGACCCCGCTGCTGTACGAGCCGGGGCTGGAGCTGCTGGAGGGCGGCGACGTCCTGCTGCTCGCCCCCGGCGTGCTCGCGGTCGGGGTCGGCGAGCGGACCACCCCGGCCGGCGCCGAGCGGCTGGCCCGGCGGGTGTTCGTCCGGGAGCTGGCGCACACCGTCCTGGTCGTGCCGATCGCCCAGCAGCGGGCCACCATGCACCTGGACACCGTCTGCACGATGGTCGACGTCGACGCCGTGGTGATGTACCCGAACCTCGCCGACGACCTGGTCGCGTACCCGGTCCAGCGAAGCCCCGACGGCGAGCCCGTCGTGGGCAAGCCGGCGCCGTTCGTGGTCGCCGCGGCCGGCGCGATGGGGATCGACCGGCTGCGGATCATCGACACCGGCCTGGACCCGGTCACGGCCGAGCGCGAGCAGTGGGACGACGGCAACAACACGCTGGCCATCGCCCCGCGGGTGTGCGTGGCGTACGAGCGCAACGTCGAGACCAACGCCCACCTGGAGCGGGCCGGCATCGAGGTGATCCGGATCGCCGGATCGGAGCTGGGCTCGGGGCGCGGCGGGCCGCGCTGCATGTCCTGCCCGATCACCCGCGCCCCGCTGGTCACCGACTAGCCGGCGGCGTCGCCCGGCGCGACCGCGCGGCCCGGTCGGCTGCGCGGCCCGAGGCGACCCCCGACCCGGGCCGGCGGCGGGTCAGCGCAGGCTGAGCTGACGGCCCAGCAGGCCCTGCCGGGCCCGGCGCTGGTCGGCGGTGAGCGGCGCCCCGTCGGCCAGCGCGGCGCGGTACCGCTCGACCAGCGCGGCCAGCGGCGCGTCCCAGTCGCCGGCCGGCGTGCCCACCGGCAGGTCCCACACGGGGGCCAGCCGGCCGTGCACCCGGAACATCCCGGCGAACTTCGTGCCCTCGCCGAGCAGCAGCTCGCCCGCGGCGGACAGCCGGGCCAGCGCGGCCAGCGCCCGGTCCTCGTCGTCGGTGAGCACCCAGCGCACGTGCGCCCGCTCGGTGGCCTTGCACCAGTACGCGCCGGGCGCCGCGGTCAGCTTCTGCGTGGGGTACGCCGCCGCGTTGGCCTGCTCGAGCACGGCCTGCCACTGCGGCGAGTCGGCGCCCTCGGGCCCGGCCCAGAACTCGAATCCGCTGTGCACGGTGATGTCCAGCGGCCCGTCGGTGAGGACGTCGGCCAGCCGCGGGCCCTCGCCCGGCAGCGGCGGTACGGCGACCGGCTTGCCCGGCTCGGTCTCCAGCGCGGCGAGCAGCGAGCAGGCCAGGTCGCGGTTGACGTCGCCGGACTGCTGGTGCCGCTGCAACGCCAGCACGATCTGCCCCTCGGGCCGGACCTGCACCGGGATGGCGCCCGGCAGGACGCTGACCAGGAGGATGTCCTTGTCGCCGTACTTGTCGGACAATTCGGCCGACAGCGTCAGCGGCACGGTGGCCGCGGGGACCAGCTCGCGCAGCGCGATCCACTCCGCCTCGTCGGCCAGCCCCTCGAAGGGGCGGACGACGAAAATGTCGCGTACCTTCTCGCGCTTCGGCGCGCCGACCGGGTTCTTCCGCCGCTTGCTCACGGGCACACCCTAATGCACCCGCGGGTCAGCCCGCGGGCGTCGCGCGGTTCGTCGCCGTCAGGGCGGACAGCTCGGCCCAGACGCTCTGGCCGAGGCCGTCGCGGTCCACGCCCCAGCGGTCGGCCAGCGCCGCCACGATGCCGAGGCCGCGCCCGCCGGTGGCCTCCGGCTCGGCGGCCCGGGCCCGCGGTACGGCCGCCCCGGACCCGCCGTCGGTCACCCGGATCTCCACCACCGCGTCGCCGTCGGCCGGCGCCAGCCGCCAGGCCACCCGGACGACGCCGCCGGGCAGCGGCTCGGCGTGCCGGATCGCGTTGCCGACCAGCTCGGCGACGACCGCGACCACGTCCATCAGCAGCGGGGTGTCGACCGCGCCGGTCAGCTCCGCCGTCAGTCGGTGCCGGGCGACCCGGGCGCCGCGGGCGTGGTGTGGCACGACCAGGCACCAGGCCCGTTCAGCGACGGCCATCATCGTCACGCTCCCGCCTCCCGATACCGCATCGCTCACGGCTCCTGCGCCGGTGCAGGGCCGGGTATCGCACCGCCCACGGACGGGTTGGCTCTCGCGCACGGCAGGCGCACCTCTGCGACCGTACCGCCGCCCTCGCGGGGGCGTAAGGACACCCATCCGTTTTGCCGTTCAACGATCCGGCGGACCAGATAGAGGCCGAGACCCGCGCCACCCCGCCGCCGGCGGTACCCGTCGTCGTCGGCCCGGCCCAGCGAGCGGGGCCCGCGCGGCGCCGGTACCGGGGCCTGCTCGCCCTGCCAGAACCGGTCGAACACCCGCTCGGCGTACTCGGGGCGGACCCCGATGCCCTGGTCGCTGACCCGGAAGTAGACCGCCCCGCCGGTCGCCCCGGCGGTCAGCCAGATCGGCGAGCCGACCGGGGAGTACTTGTCCGCGTTCGTGGCGAGTTCGGTGAGGACCGTGGAGAGGCTGGCCGGGTCCCCGATCGCCCCCGGCAGCCCGGCCGGCAACTGGACCACCAGCCGGCGGGCCAGGTCCGCGGGCAGCGCCGCGACGGCCGTGCGCAGCCCGTCGACCAGGTCGAACGCGACCGGCGGGGCGCCGCTGGCCGGGTCCGCCTCGCTCGCGGCGGCGAGCAGCCGGTCGACCAGCCGGGCCAGGTCGCCGGCCCGCTCGCTGATCACCCGGGCCGCCTCGCGCCGGTCGGCCTCGGGCAGGTGCTCCCAGTGGTTGGCCAGCGTGTCGGCGTACCCCTTGATGACCGTGACCGGCGTGCGCAGCTCGTGGCTGGTGGCGGCGATGAACAGGTCCCGGTCGCGGTCGAGGCGCTGCCGGGCCTGCTGGCGGGCGGCGACGGTGGGCCCGGGTACCGCGTCGGTGTGCTCGACCATGCCGACAAGTGTGCCTCGCTCCGGATAGTTACCCCAGTCGATCCCGGACCCGGTCCGGGCGATCGGTGATGACGCCGTCGACGGCGTGGGTGCGGGCCAGCTCGATCTCATCGTCGGTGTTGACCGTCCACAGGTAGATCCGCTTGCCGGCCGCCCGCAGCGCCCCGGCCAGGCCGGGGCGGGAGCGCAGCAGCGCGACGCTCGGACCGGCGATCGGGGCGGCGAACGGGAGTCGCCCGGTGCGCATCCCCGGCGGGAGGAGGTCGAGAAGCTGGACGGTCGGGATTGCCGGCAGCCACTGTCGCACCCGGCGGACGGCCATGGGTGCGAACGACATCGCCGTCACCCGTACGGGCCGGTCCGCTCCCCCGTCGAGGCCGTGCCGGACCAGCAGGTCGCGCAGGGCCCGCTCGACGGCCGCGCCGTACCGGCTCGGGTGCTTGGTCTCGACCAGCAGCTCGACCGGGCGGCCGGCGTCGCCGGCCACGTCGAGCAGCTCGGCCAGCGCCACCACCCGGGCCGGGGCGCCGGCGCCGTGCCAGGAGCCGAAGTCCAGCGCGCGCAGCTCGGCCAGCGTCTTCGCCGACACCCGGCCGCGCCCGTCGCTGGTCCGGTCGACCTTCCGGTCGTGCACGCAGACGAGGTGCCCGTCGCGGGTCAGCCGGACGTCGCACTCCAGGCCGTCGGCGCCGTCGGCCAGCGCCCGCTGGTACGCGGCCAGGGTGTTCTCGGGGTGGGCGGCCGAGGCGCCGCGGTGGGCGAAGACGCGCGGCGCGGCCACGGGGGTCAGATCACCCGGGCCGGCTGGCCGTCCTCGCTGACCATCGGCCGGCCGCTGCCGGCCCACGCCTGCATGCCGCCGTCGAGGTTGCTGAGGTTGCCGTACCCGTGGCCCTGGAGGTACGCGATGACCTGCGCCGACCGGGTGCCGGACCGGCAGACGACGGCGACCGGGCGGTCCCGCGGCACCTCGTCGATCCGGGCCGGGATCTCCATCATCGGCAGGTGCCGGGCGGCCGGGGCGTGGCCGGCGGCCCACTCGTCGGGCTCGCGGACATCGACGAGGTACACGGTGTCGTCGACGGCGGTGGCCGCCACGGCGGCGATCTCCTGGCTCACCGGACCACCCTATCCGCGCCGGGCCCGGCTCACTTGCCGGGGGAGATGAAGTGCGGGTGCCCGATCAGCCAGTCGGCGAGCTTGCCGTCCCGGATCGCGTGCATCATCGCCAGGCTGTCGTCGCTGAGGTTCTCCACCGAGGTGTCGCCGACCTTGCCGGAGTTGAAGGTGCCGGCGTTGGTCCGGACCATCACCAGGTCCTTGGCGGCGATGCCCTTGAGCGTGTACGCGAAGTCGGCGACCGGCACCCCGCCGGTGTCCATGGTCAGCGCCTTGCCGGCGGCCCGGACCAGCGCGTCCAGCTTGCGGATGTCGGTGGCCGCGCCGCGGGACATGGCCTCCTTGGCCATGCTCTTGACGAGCTGCTGCTGGTGCCGCTGCCGGTCGTAGTCGCCGTTGGGCAGGCCGTACCGCTGGCGGGAGAAGTCGAGCGCCTCCCAGCCGGCCATCCGCTTGCAGCCCTTCTTGTGCACGACGGGCGTGCCGGCGCCGTTGGCCTCGCCGTTCCACTTGGGCTTGCCGTTGACGTACCGCATGTGGATCGAGGCGACCTCGTGGTCGACGCACATGTTGACGCCGTCGAGGGCGTCGATGACCCGCTTGAACCCGCCGAAGTCGATGATCGCCGCACCGTTGAACCTGATGCCGGTGAGCTGGTGCAGCGTCTCGCCGACGAGCTGGGCGCCGCCCTCCCGGCCGCGACCGTTGCGGGAGCCGAAGTAGAACGCCTCGGTGATCTTCTCCATCCCGCCGCCGAAGCCGGACTGCGGCGAGGCGGGGATCTGCACGTACGAGTCGCGCGGCACCGAGACCAGGTACGCCTGGTCGTGGCTGGCCGGGATGTGCAGGATGATGATCGAGTCGGACCGCATGTCGCCCTTGTTGCTCGACCGCTCGTCCACGCCGAGCAGGAGCATGTTGATCGGGCCGCGCAGGTCGTTGCCGCCGCGGGCGGTGGCCGCGCCGCTGAGCAGGCTGGCCTGGTTGACGCTGCCGGCGTACCGGTTGACCAGGAACGACTTGCCGGCCAGGGCGGCGCCGCTGAGCACCACCAGCAGCACGCCGAACGTGGTGACCAGCCGGGCCCAGAGCGGCGACCTGCGGGCCCGCCGCTTGCCGCCGCGGCCGGGCGGCGGGGGCGGGGCGGGGGCGCCGTAGGTGGTGCCGCCGCGCGGGGCGCCGCCGCCGTACGTCGCGCCGGCGGGCGCCGGGCGGGCGGGGGCCACCGGGCCCGCGGCGCCACCGGAGCGCGGGGCGTCCAGCGGCGTGTGGACCCGCATGGGCGGCACTCCTTCCCGGGAATGTCGGCGCTCGGGCCGCGGTCGCAGCGCACCGCCGGAGGGCGGGCGCGACCGCGGGAGCCCACGCCGGACGGGCCGGTTCCGGCTGGCCAGCGTGGTTGTCGAAGGCTACCCGACCCGGTTATCCGGTCCAACCGGCCGCCCGCGGCGGGGGCACCCGGGCGCCATCCCCCGCGCGGGTGACGGCGGCGGGCCCGGCCGGCGCGGGAGCACGGGGCGAGGGGGTGCTTTCGCCCCGTTAGGTGGTCCCTCGTCCGGTATTGCCCGGGCCGAACGGCGGATGGCGGGCCGGGCGTGTCGCCGGCGTGCCACCCGGTCCGAACGGCCACTCCCGGTGCCCGCCTGTTGACCATCCGCCAACTCGGGCGCAAGCCGCGGGCGTGGGCAAACCGGAGGGCTAGCGGGGGTTGGCCTTCTTCCACTCGCCGACCCGGTCCCGGGCCACCGCCCCGTACAGCGACAGCGCCTTCTCCCGGTCGTTGACCACGACCGACTCGCCGTCGACGTCCTGGCTGCCCAGGTGCGGGCTGGTCATGAAGGTCAGGTTGCTGCTGCGCAGGTTCCGGAACTGGAGGGCCATGTCGACCAGCGAGAACTCCTTGTCCGCGGTGATCGCCTTGGTGGCCGCCTTGAGGAACGCGTTCAGCTTGGCCGGGTTGGTGATCGTGCCGGTGCTCGCGGCCTTGTCCATCAGCGCCTTGAGGAACATCTGCTGGTGCTTGACCCGGGTGAAGTCGCCGTCGGCGAACTGCTTGCGCTGCCGGACGTAGTCCAGCGCCTCGAAGCCGGTGAAGTGGCGCTTCCCCTTCTTGTAGGTGTTGAACGGCTTGTGAATGGACGTGATGGTCTGGTCCACGGTCATGTCGACGCCGCCGAGGGCGTTGGTGACCTCCTTGAACCCGGCGAAGTCGATCGCGACGACGTGGTCCATCCGGACGTCGGTGAAGCACTCCACGGTCCGCACGAGCTGCGGCAGGCCGCCGAACGCGAACGCGGAATTGATCTTTCGCCGCTCGCCCTGGCAGCTCGCGCTGCCGGCCTCGACCACCGGGATGAACAGGTCCCGCGGCAGCGAGATCAGGTACGCCGTCTTGTGGTCGGCCGGGATGTGCATGATCATCATCGTGTCGGCGCGCCACTCGCTCGCCTGGTCGAGGTTCGCGTCGGGGTCGCGCGAGTCCGAGCCGACCAGCAGCATGTTGACCACACCGTCGACGGTCTTCGCCGGGCGCCCGCCGGTCAGCGCCGAGAACGGGTCGGTCCGGTTGAGGCTCTTGTTGAGCCGGTTGCCGTACATCGACAGGCCGGCGAAGAACAGCAGGCCCAGCACGAGCAGCGCGACGAGCACGACCAGCGCGATCCGGCCCCAGCGCGGCTTGACCTTGCGGCCGGGGCGGCGCGGCGGGCCGCCGTACACCCGGCTGCTGCCGCCCGGCGCGGCGCGGACCGTGCGGACCGGGCGGGTGCCGGTGGCCGCGCGGGCGGCCGGGGCGCCGACGGTCGCCCGGCCGGCGGGTCGGGGCGCGGCGGACCGGCCCGGCGAGCCGCCGGGATTGGAGCCGCCGGGGTTGCTGGCGGGACGGCGCGGCGTCGACATGGCTCCAGACTACGTACCGCACGCCAGATCCGGCGCATTCAACGCCGTGCGTGGATCAGGACCGGCCGGTTGCCCGGGGCGGGGCAACGTCCGGCCGAGGCCGCATCGACGCACGACGCATGCGCGAAAGGCCCGAACGGGCGCTAACGGTCGCTGATGGTGCGGTACCGGCCGCGGTGGTGCACCAGCGGCGCCCCGCCGTCGGCCAGGTCGACCTCCTCGACCGTCGCCTCGACCAGCATCGCCCACCCGTACGGCCGAGCCGCGTCCAGCCGGCAGCCGGCCATGCTCGCCCCGGCCGGCACCGGCCCGTACGGCGTCGCGGCCCACTCCCCCGCCCGGAACGGCCCGCCGGGTACCGGCAGCAGCCCGGCGAACCGGTCGGCGAGCTGCCGGTCGGCGTCGGTCAGCACGGCGACCGCGAACCGCCCGGTCGCGGCCAGCGCCGCCCACAGCTCCGACTCGTCGTCGACCAGGCCGAGCAGCCGGGCCGGCTCGCCGTCGGCGACCACCGTCGAGGAGACCGTCAGCCCGGCCGGCGCGCCCGCGGCGTCGCGGGCCGTCCACAGCGTGACCCCGGCGGCGATCCGGCCGCGCAGCCGGCGGACCGGCGACCGCTGCTCCGGCGGCGTCGCGAACGGGTCGCCGGCGTGGATCGCCCCGCCCACGGCTAGTACGCGCCCTTGCGGGCCAGCACCACGCCGACGGTGCGCCAGAGGATCGCCAGGTCGTAGGTGAGCGACCAGTTGTCGACGTAGTACAGGTCGAGCCGGACCGCCTCCTCCCAGGACAGGTCCGAGCGCCCGGACACCTGCCACAGCCCGGTGATGCCGGGCCGGACCAGCAGCCGCCGCCGCACGTCGCCGAGGAAGTCGCCGTTGTCGGCCGGCAGCGGCCGGGGGCCGACCAGCGACATCTCGCCCCACAGCACGTTGATCAACTGGGGCAGCTCGTCCAGCGAGGTGGCCCGCAGGAACCGGCCGGCCCCGAAGACGCGCGGGTCGTCGCGCATCTTGAAGAACATGCCGTCGCTCTCGTTGTAGTGCTGGAGCGAGGCCAGCCGCTCCTCGGCGTCGACGTACATCGTCCGGAACTTCCAGACCCGGAACGTCCGGCCCTCCAGCCCGACCCGCGGCTGCCGGAAGAACACCGGGCCGCGGTCGGAGAGCCGGATGCTCAGCGCGATGGCCAGCAGCAGCGGCGACAGCAGGAACAGGCCGAGGGCGGCGGCGACCCGGTCCAGCAGGTTCTTCGCCAGCCAGGCCAGGCCGGAGAGGGTCGGCTCCTCGACATGCAGCAGCGGCAGGCCCTCGATCGGCCGGATGTGCACCCGCGGGCCGGCGATGTCGGTGAGCTGCGGCGCGACGATCAGGTCGACGCCGGTGCCCTCCAACTGCCAGGCCAGCCGGCGCAGCTCGCCCGGCTCGGTGCTGGCCGAGCCGCACACCGCGATCGTGTCCGCGCCCAGCCGGTTGACCAGCCCGGGCACGTCGCGGGCCGGGAACACCGGGACCGGCGTCTGCATGCCGCGGGTCGCGGCGTACCCCTCGGTCACGCTGATCCCCACCGGGACCAGGCCCGCGTCGGGGTTGCGGGTGACCGCCGCGTGCACCTCCATCACCTCGGGCAGCGTGCCCAGCAGGATCATCCGGTGGGTGGCCGCGCCGTTGCGCCGGCGCAGCCAGTGCAGCACCTCGCGGGCGCACCGGCGCAGGATCAGGATCGCCACCAGCGACGCCACCAGCACCACGGCCACCGACAGCCGGGACAGCGCGGTCTTGGTGGAGAACGCCAGGAACGACACCGAGGCGGCGACCGCGACCGCCGCCCGGATCACCCGCTTGAACTCCTCGGTGCCGAGGCCGAGGTGCCGCCGGTCGTACGCGCCGTTCGCCCAGAGCATGGCCAGCCAGCCGAGCGGCAGCAGGATGTACGCGACCGTGTAGAACCACAGCTCGTTCTCGCCGCTGGCCAGACCCGACGACACCTGGTCGAGCGTGGCGTGCGCGATGGCGCTCGCCTCGATCGTGGCGGCGAGGTCGAGCAGGATCAGCGCACCGGTGTACGGGCGGTGCCACCGGGCCGCGCGGCGCGCGCGGGACCACGCCGTCCGGACCACACCACTCGTGGTGGGCTCGTCGACGTCATCACTGTGCCGCACGGGCTCGCTCCGATCGGGCGAGGCCGGCCGTTCGAGGCTCGCTGTCACCTCACCCGTGTCCTCCCGGGGGAACCGCCCTCGCAACAGTCTTCTCCCGCCGCGCTCGGCGGCAGGGGCCGGACGGGCATTTCATCCCGCACCCGGGACCGGAGCAACTATACCGACGCCCGTTTCCTGTCGGGCTCGGCGATAGGGACCGTAATGCGGGGTACCCGGAATGGATACGCGACCGTTACCGACGCTCAGCGCACGAACCGCGACGTACGCCGGTCCGCCAGCGGCTTCCCGCCGGTCTGGCAGCCGGGGCAGTACTGGAGGCTGGAGTCGGCGAACGACACGTCCCGCACGGTGTCCCCGCAGACCGGGCACGGCAGCCCCGCCCGGGCGTGCACCCGCAGCCCCGACCGCTTCTCCGCCTTCAGCGTCGCCGCCCGCTGCCCGACCGACCGCTCCACCGCGTCGGCGAGCGTCGCCCGGGTGGCGGCGTGCAGCCCGGCGTACTGCTCGTCGGTGAGCTTGTGGCTGAGCGCGAAGGGCGACAGCCGCGCCGCGTGCAGGATCTCGTCCGAGTACGCGTTGCCCACCCCCGCCACGACGGTCTGGTCGGTGAGCGCGCCCTTGATCTGCCCCTTGCGGGCGCGCAGCCGGGCGGCGAACGTCGCCGGGTCGACGGCGAGCGCGTCCGGCCCGAGCGCCGCGATGCCGGGCACCCGGCCGGGCTCGGGCACGACGTACACGGCCAGGCCCTTCTTGGTGCCGGCCTCGGTGAGGTCGAAGCCGGAGTCGTCGTCCAGCACCACCCGCAGGGCGATCGGGCCCTTGCCCGGCTTGAGCGGGCCGGCGGTGATCGCCTCCCGGTGGTGCAGCCAGCCGGCCCGGGCCAGGTGGACGATCAGGTGCAGCCCGCCCTCCACGCTCACGTCGAGGAACTTGCCGTGCCGGCCCGCGTCGGTCACCCGGCGGCCGGCGAGGTCGGTGACGGGCGGGTCGTACGTCTTGAGCGCGCTGATCGCGGCGACATCGACCCGGCGCACGGTGCGCCCGACCGCCCGCTCCCGGAGGTGGGCGGCCAGCGCCTCCACCTCGGGCAACTCCGGCACCCGTCCAGCGTAGCGGGGGCGGGGGCCCGAAGATCACCACGAACCGCACTCCCGCCCCACCCGCCCGAAACATCCGCGGCCGGCCGCGGTCACGGGATGCGGCACCGAATGAAGTCGCAGACAGGTGCGCCGGCTCATGTCGGCGGGCGGCGGGCGGCGGGCGGCGGGTGCGACGCCCGCCGGGGGCGGCGGTAGCGTGGCGGGGTGAAGGTGGTTGTCGCGCACAATCGGTACCGGAGCGTGCTGCCGTCGGGCGAGAACGTCATCGTCGAGCAGGACATCGCCGAACTCCGCACCGCCGGGGTGACCGTGCTGCCGTTCCTGCGCGACTCCGACGACATCCCCGCGCTGCCCGCCGGGGACAAGGCGCTGCTGCCGCTGTCCCCGCTGTACAACCGGGCGGCGCAGCGGGACCTCGCCGCGCTGCTCGACCGCGAGCGGCCCGACGTGCTGCACCTGCACAACCCGTACCCGCTGCTCTCCCCCTGGGTCGTCCGGACCGCGCACGGGCACGGGGTGCCGGTGGTGCAGACCGTGCACAACTACCGGCAGGTCTGCTCGCCGGGGCTGTACTTCCGGGACGGCGCCGTGTGCACCCTGTGCCGCGGGAAGTCCGTCGGGCTGCCGGGCGTCCGGCACGCCTGCTACCGCGGCTCGCGGGCGCAGAGCGCCGTCATGGCGCTGACGCTGGCCGCGCACCGGCCGACCTGGCGGTCGGTGGACCGGTATCTGGCGCTGACCACCGGCATGGCCGCCCACCTGCGCGACTACGGCATCGCCGCCGACCGGATCCTGGTCAAGCCCAACTCCATCCCGGACCCCGGGCCGCCCCCGCCGCCGGGCGAGGGGTTCCTGTTCTACGGGCGGTTCGCCCCGGAGAAGGGGCTCGGCCTGCTGCTGGACGCCTGGCGCCGGCACCCCGACGGGTCGCTGGGCCCGCTGCGGCTGGCCGGCGACGGCGAGCAGCGGGCGCTGGCCGAGGCCGCCGCGGCCGCGCGCGCCGACGTCGAGTACCTCGGGCCGCTGGACCGCGCCGGCGTCCGGGCGGCGCTCGCCGCGGCGTCGGTGGTGCTGGCCGTACCGACGTGGCACGACGTGCTGCCCACCGTGGTGATCGAGGCGCTGGCGGCCGGGCGGCCGGTGCTCGGGACGGCGCTGGGCGGGGTGCCGTACCTGGTCGGGGTCGGCGCCGCGGTGGCGCCCGGCGCGGCGAGCCCGGTGACCGGGCTGACCGCGGGGGACGCCGGCTGGGTGGTGCCGGCGGCGGCCGCGGACCTGGCCGCGGCGCTGCCGGTGGCCCGGGCCGGGGCGGCGGGGCTGGGGGCGGCGGCGCGGGAGCGGTACCGGCGCACGTTCCACCCGGACGTCGTGACCGGCCAGTTGCTCGACGCGTACCGGGGCGTGCGCCGCCGCTGAGCCGCGCCCGCGTCAGTGCAGCGGGTGGGCGGTCAGCCGTTCGGCGTCGCGGTACAGCACCAGGTCGTCGGTGAGCGCCAGGTCCTCGCAGGCGCCGTCGAGCGCCGGCCGCGGCAGCGGCGTGCCCGTGGCGGCGGCGAGCGGGTAGCAGAACATGTCGTCGCGTACGTACAGCACGCCGCGGGCGGCGGCCATGCCGTACCCGAATTCGTGTCCGAACGCCTCGCTCGGCCGGCGCCAGCGCACGGCGCCGGTCGCGGCGTCCCGGGCGGTCACGGCCGGTTCGCGGGCGTGGGCCGAGGTCAGCGTGTACACCGCGGCGCCGTCGTCCACGCCGGCCTCGATGCTGTCGGCGTCCACCCGCCAGTCGGGCGCGCCGGTCGCGGCGTCGAGCCGGACGAGCGCGTCGGACGGCCCGACGGCGCCGAGCAGGCGGCCGCCGTCCGGGGTGACCGCGAGCACCGTCATGCCGTCGGCGGTGGTCGGCCAGACCGGCGCGCCGGTGGCGAGGTCGAACCCGCCCCCGTCGGCGACCAGCCGCGAGCCGGCGACCGCGACGCCGCGATTGCTGATCCGGACGGTCCAGCGCGGCTGCCCGCCCGCGGCGCCGAGCACGCGGACCCGGCCCCCGCCGGGCGGCGAGGCGGCGCGGACGTCGACAGCGAGGGTGTCGGCTTCCGCGGCGAGGCCGGCGATCCGGTGGATCTCCGCCGTCCACAGCGGCTCGCCGGTGCGGGCGTCGAGCGCGGTCAGCCGGTGGGGAGTCGGGCGGCTGCCGCCGGGGTGGTGGGCGACGAAGACCCGGCCGCCGGCCACGGCCAGCACCGCGGGACCCTGGCCGACCGGGGCGATCGGCGCCGACCAGAGTTGCGCGCCCGTCCGGGCGTCCAGCGTCTGCACGCCGCCGCGACGCACCACGTGCACCCGGCCGTCGCGCACCCGCACGGGGCTGAGCACGTCGGCGTACGGCATCGGCACCGACCAGGCGACGGCCGGCGGGGTCGCCCGGGCCGGGCCGGCCGGGGCGGCCAGCAGGGCCGCCGCCAGCAGGGCCGCCCACCGGCGCGGCGCGCTCACGCCGGCCGCCGGGTGGGTGCGCCGCCGTCGGCGGGTGCCCCCGGCGGGGCACTGGCGGGTGACCCGGGCGGGGCGTCGGCGGAGGCCGGCGGGGCGTCGGTCCGGCGGAAGGCGCGCAGGTGGGTGCGGTCCAGGAGTACGGCGACCCCGCCGGCGTCGAGCAGGGTGGTGACCGGCCACGCGACGGTGGCCGGCGGGTCCAGCGCGGCGCCCGTGCCGGCGTCGGTGAGCGCGAACCCGGTGGCGGTGCTCGTCCACACCAGGCCGGCGGCGAGGGCCAGCGAGCCGGAGTTGCTCGCCCCGCCGATCCCCGGCAGGTGCCAGCGGGTGGCGCCGTCGTCCGGCGCGAAGCCGTACAGGCCCTCGCCGAACGCGAGCCCGACCACGACGGTGCCGTCGTCGGCCGCCGCCCACAGTTTCTCGGGCCGCCGCCACCGGGTCCGGCCGGTCGCGCCGTCGACCCGGCGGGCGGCGGGCGGGGTGCCGTCGGCGTCGCCGTAACCGGTCCACCACGCGCCGTCCGGCGACGTGGCGAGCACGCCGAACCGGCCCGGCCGGATGCGCCAGCGGCGCTCGCCGGTCGCCACGTCCAGCAGCAGGGTGTTGCGGGGGTCGCCGACCGGTACCGCGCCGGCGGCGGCCGGGCCGCACAGCGGGAGCGGGTGGGTCCACCGCGCGGCCCCGTCGGCGAGGGCGTGCCCGGTGGCGCTGCCGGTGCTGTACCCACGGCCGACCACCAGCCCGGCCGGGTCGGCCACGATCTTGTTCACGTCCGGGTCCAAGCGGAGCCGCCAGCGCTGCGCGCCGGTCGCGGCGTCGCGCAGCGCCAGGTCGCCCTGGCCGCCGCCCCCGGGCGGGTTCGGCGTGACGCTGACGGCCAGCGCGTCGGCGGCGATGGCGAGGTGGCGTTCGGACTGGCTCGGCACGCTCGGCACGGACCAGACCGGGGCGCCGGTGGCGACGTCGTGGCAGGTCAGGGCCGCCGGGTCGAGGACGTACAGCCGCCGCCCGTCGGCCACCATCCGGTACACCACCTCCGGCCGGGGGATCGCCCACAGCTCGGCGACCGGCCCCGCGCGGCGGCGGGCGGCCGCGCCGGCCCGCCCGGCGGCGGCGGCGGCGCGCGACCCGGCGCCATCCCCGGCCGGCGGCGCGGCCCGGGCCGGTGCGGCGGCCAACGCGGCCAGCGGCACGGCCAGCAGGGCCCGCCGCCCGATCCGCCCCGCCCGTACGCCGAACGCTCCGGCGGTCCCCCGCCCGACTGCCCCCATGCCGGCTCCCCCGTACCGCGCGGCGGCCACCGCCGCGACGCATCGACGTCACTCGCTGAGGGCAGCCTGGCCGAGCCCGTACCGTGATCGCCACCCCCGGACGGTCCATTCCGGCCGGTGGGCCGCGGGTCAGGCCGCCGGGCGGGTGGTGAAGGCGATGCTCGCCAGCAGGAACGCCGCGTTGATCGTGGTGAACACCGCGACCAGCCAGATCGTCCACTGCGGCTCGACCAGCAGGATCAGCCCGGCCGCCGCGATGATCGCCCCGTAGTCGCGGACGAGCTTGACCAGCCGCACCGGCAGCCCGGTCGAGGTGACCATGCTCGCCGCCTGCGGCCCGGCGGCGAGCACCGACGTCACGAGGTTCACCATCCACGTCCCGGCGAACGCCGCCAGCAGCCACACCGGCGCGCCCGGCCGCTGCGCCGCCGCGGTCGTCGCCAGCGCGGTGACCAGCGCGATCTGCGCCGCCACGTCGCACAGGATGTCCAGCCGCGCGCCGCGCGGGCTGCTCCGGCCGGTCACCCGGGCGAGCTGGCCGTCGGCGCAGTCGAACGCGTACGCGACCTGCCAGCCCAGCAGCGCGACCAGGCCGACGACCCACGCCGACGCCCGCCCGGCCGCGACCGCGTCGGCCCGGGCGACGGCGTACGCCGAGGTGGCCAGCCCGACGACGAGGTTCACCAGGGTGAGCGCGGTCGGGGTGAGGCGCAGCCGCGCGGCGGTGGCGGCGACGAGCGCGCCGAGCCGCTGGCTGACCGCCTCCGAGTACAGGCCGCCGCCGCGGTTCGCGGCGTAGAAGTCGGCGTACCGGGGCGGGCGGGCCGCACCCGGTGCGGCGGCGGCGTCAGACGTGGAGTGCGGCAAGGGCATCGGAGTAGTCTGCCAGCCGCGCCCGGGCGGCCGGCGCATCGAGTTCGAGGTGTTCGAGGACGGTGTACCGATCGGGGCGGGTGGCCGGCGCCCGGACGAGCGCCTCGGCCAGCAGCTCGTCGGTCACGCCGAGGTCGGCGGCCGAGCGCGGCAGCCCGTGCCGGCGCAGGCACCGGGCGAGCTGGGCGAACCGGGCCGACTCCCCGCGCAGGTACGTGCAGATGAGCGCCCCGACCCCCACCTGCGCCCCGTGCGACGCCGCGCCGGGCGCCAGCTCGTCGAGCGCGTGCGAGATCTCGTGGCAGCCGCCGGACGCGGGCCGGCTCGACCCGCACACCGACATGGCGATGCCGCCGAGGATCAGCGCCTCGGCCAGTACGGTCAGGAAGTCGTCGTCGGCGATCGTGCCGGGGTGGTTGAGCAGCGCCTCCGCGCCGGTGCGGGCCAGGGTGACCGCGAGCCCGTCCAGCGGCTCGCCGCGGACCCGGTGGGCCAGCTCCCAGTCGGCGACGGCGTTGAGGTTGCTGACCGCGTCGCCGATGCCGGCCCGGGTCTGGGCGTCCGGACCGTTCTCGACGAAGTCCAGGTCGACGACCAGCGCGATCGGGATGTGCACGCCGTACGAGCCCTTGCGGCCGTTGTGCTCCAGCGAGGCCACCGGCGAGGCGATGCCGTCGTTGGCCAGCGAGGTGGCGACGCTGACCATCGGGACGGCGTACCGGGAGGCGGCGTACTTGGCCGTGTCGATGGTCTTGCCGCCGCCGATCCCGACGACCGCGTCGTAGCTGCGGGCGCGCAGCCGCTCGCCCAGCTCGTGCGCGGCGTCCAGCGTCCCGCCGGTGACGTGGAACAGGTCGGCCCGGCCGAGGCCGGGGCCGCACAGCTCGGCGATCCGCTCCCCCTGGCCCGGCCCGACCACGATGGCCACGTCGCCGCCGGCGGAGATCCGCCGGTCGGCCAGCAGCGGGCCCAACTCGCCGATCGCCCCCCGCCGTACCTCGATGGCGAGCGGCGTGTTGACCGTGCGGGCTAGTAGTGGCACGCGATCCCCCGCGCCCGGGCGAGGTCGTCGTGGTTGTCCACCTCGACCCAGTCGATCGTGCCGATCGTCGCGGCGCGGACCTCGCCGCCGCGGTCGGCGTACTCCTGGTACCCGTCCTCGTAGTACAGGTTCGGGTCGCGCTCCCAGGTCACCCGGAGCGCGTCGGCCAGGCCGGCGGCGGCGTGCGGTTCGATCAGCGTGGCGCCGATGTACTCGCCGAACGCCCGCTCGGGCGGCATCTGCTTGGTGATCCGGGTGAGCCGGCCGTCCGGGGAGAAGATCGTCTTCATCTCCTCGTCGGCGAGCGCCTTGACGTTGTCGATGGCGAGCAGGATGCCCGGGCCGCGCTGCGCGAGCAGCGTGTGCTCGACGCTCACCGGGTGGACGGTGTCGCCGTTGACGAGCAGCGCGCCGCCGGCGAAGCGCTCCCGGGCCAGCCAGAGGGAGTACGCGTTGTTCCACTCCTCGGCGCGGTCGTTGTGCACGAGGGTGAGGGTGACGCCGTACCGCTCCTCGAGCGCCGCCTGACGCTCCGCGACGGCCTCGGCCCGGTACCCGACGACGACGGTCACGTCGGTCAGCCCGACGGCGGCCAGGTTGCGCAGCGAGATATCGAGAATCGTCGTCGTGCCGTCCACCGGGACCAGCGCCTTCGGCAGCGTGTCCGTGTACGGGCGCAGTCGGCGCCCCGCGCCGGCCGCGAGCACGAGCCCGATCATGTACTCCCCCTCGCCGTTACGGTCCGCCGATCCTATCTCCCGGCCCGCGGGCGCCCCGCCGGCGCCGGGCCCGGGGCGGGGATTGTCGGTCATAGCGCGCGGGAAAGTACAAGTCTTGAGACTTGGCACCGAGCGGGCGACGATGTCCGTACCGTGCGTAAGGGGTGATGTGAATGCAGGTACGCGACGCGATGGCGGCCCTGGTCCTGACGGTGGGGCCGGAGCACACGCTGCGGCAGACGGCGACGCTGATGACGGAGCGCCGGGTCGGCTCCGCGGTGGTGCTCGATCCGGACTCCGAGGGCATCGGGATCATCACCGAGCGGGACGTCCTCAAGGCGATCGGCACCGGCCTCGACCCGGACACCGAGCGCACCGGCGCCCACCTGACCTGGGACGTCGTCTACGCCGGCCCCGACTGGACACTGGAGGCCGCCGCGGCCGCGATGGTCCGCGGGGGCTTCCGCCACCTGGTCGTGCTGGACGGCGCCGAGGTGCTCGGCGTGATCTCCGTCCGCGACATCCTGCGGGTCTGGGCCCGCGCCACCGACTCCTCCGCCGCCTGACCCTCCCGCCGCGCCGCGGCCGGGCCGCCGGGTCCGGCCGCCGCCGCGCGGCCGCCCGCCGGCCCGTACCGCGGTTCGGCGGTCAGGGGCCGACGAAGGTCTGCGGGGAGCGCCAGTCGACCCTGTCCAGCTCCGGGCCGCTGACCACCGCCGGGCGCCCGGTCGGCGCGGTGCCCGACCAGCCCTGCCTGGCCAGGTCGCCGGTCGTGTCGTTCACCGTGTAGAAGGACCCGCCGGCCACGAACACCGCCGCGCTGTCGGTCAGCCCGCCGACGCCGGCGACGGCGCTCTCCTGCGCGCCGACGGTCCCGCTGTCGGGGTCGAACCAGCGCCAGTACAGGCCCGCCTTGCCGGCCAGCGTGTAGTACAGCCGGCCGCCGGCGTAGAACGCGCCGGTCACGAACGCGAGCTGGGTGTGGAAGGTCGTGGTGACGCCGGCGTACGTCTGCTGCTCGTCCGGCTTCGAGCCGGTCAGCACCTTGTCCCACTTCGGGTCGTGGTACGGGTCCACGGGCACGGCGGCGCCGAGCTTGGAGCCGTCGAACGTGCGCCGGTACAGCTTGCCGCCCTCGCCGTGGAACAGCGTGCCGCCGACCCAGAACGCGCCGCGCGCCCTGCGCCAGTCCACGGTGATCCCGGGGATCGCGGCCGGCTTGCCGACGGCCTTGTTCCCGTCGTACGCGCGCACCTGGCTCGCCGCCCCGAACTGGTACACCCGGCCGGGCAGCCCGGCCACGGTCCGCGGGTGCGGGGCGGTCGCGCCGAACGGGAGGAAGCCGATCCGGCCGCGGTAGTGCTCGCGGTCGCCGAAGTACTCGGTGTCGCTGCCGACCCACAGGCCGTCGCGGGTGAGCAGCAGCTCGTCGGCGCCGTACCCGCGCGGGTTGCGCCCGCCGTTCCACGCCTGCGGCAGCCCGCTGGCCGGGTCCAGCGCGGCGATGCCGGCCCGGCCGACGGCGCCCGACCGCGCGTCGTCGCGCCCGTTCGGGTTGTTCAGCCAGCGGAAGTGCCCGCCGACGAAGACCGAGGACCGGCCGACGGCGACGGACAGGAAGGTGTCGCCGCCGGAGGCGTCCACCCAGGTGGGCTTGCGGTCGGCGCCGGTCGCCGCGGTCTCCCAGCGGGAGACCGTGTCGCACAGCGTGCCGGGGAACGCGGCGCCGGTGGTCACCACGACGAAGTACGCGCCGTCCGGCGCGAACGCCACGTCCCGGACGTAGTGGTCGAACGCCACCGCGCACTGCGGGGTGAAGTCGGCGGTGTGCCAGTCGCGGATCGTCGCGGCCTTCGGCCCGAGGTCCAGCCGGACGATCTGGTCGTGGGCGGCGCCGCCGGCCCGGCGGAAGTTGCCGATGACGACGAGCTGGCCGCCGTCGGGCGAGACCGCGAGGTTCTCGGCGCCGATCGGGGCGGGGTGGTCGCCGGTGCCGTGCCGCTCGGTCAGCGCGGTGGTCAGGTACCCGTCCAGCGCCCCGGTCCGGGCGTGCAGCGAGGCCAGGCCGGGCCGGGCGGCCGAGCCGGCGGACGCGAACCCGCCGCCGACGAGCAGCCGGCCGCCGGCCAGCGCCAGGTCCTTGACCTGCGCGTCGAACGCGGGCGGGGCGAACTCCGCGACGAGCGCGCCGTCGCTGACCCGCAGCAGCGCCACCCGCCCGCGGGCGGTGCCGTTGACGGTGCCGAACCGCCCGGCCACGTACACCGTGCCGGCGACCGGGCCGGCGAGCACCGCGCGCACCTCGCCGTCGAGCTTCGGGGCGAAGCCGGCGAGCAGCCGGCCGGTCTTGCGGGCGAAGGCGAACAGGTACGGCCGCGCGACGTCCGCGCCGCCGGGGTCCCGGACGGTGCCGAACGTGCCGCCGGCGACGACCGCGTCGCCCACCTCGGCGATCGCGTTGACCGCGCCGTCCTTGACGTTCGGGGTCAGCGTGCTCGGTACGGTCGCCAGCGCGTGGGTGTCCGGCGGCGGGCCGGGGTCGGCGGGCGCGGGCGCGGGTACGGCCAGGACGGCGGCGCCGAGCAGGACGGCGGCGGCGGACGCGGCGCGGCGGCGGATCGCGCGGATCACGGAGTCTCCCGGGTGAGGGCGGGCCCCGGCGGGCGCGGGGATCGGGGTGCTGGGGGCATCGTCACCGATCGGCGGCCGGGGACTCCACCGACTGTCCGGTATCCGACTGCCGGCCGCCGCGGCGCAGCGCCCGCAGCGCGTCCAGTCGCAGCACCCGGCGCAGCCGCCACACCCCGGCACCGTACAGCGCGGCGCCCGCCGCCAGCGCCGCGGCCACCCCCGCCGGGCCGCCGGCGCCGGCCAGCGTGGCCAGCAGCGGCGGCACCCCGAAGCAGGCCAGCGCGAGCCCCGCCGCGGCCAGCGTCTCCCGCCCGAACGGGTGCAGCCCGAGCGCCGCCCGGAGCTGCACCAGCGGCACCAGGTTGTTGATCAGGATGGCGAGCACCCAGGCGACGGCGGCGCCGAGCAGCCCGTACGGCGGGATCCACAGCAGGTTCCCCGAGACGTTGACGGCGCCGGCGGCGAGCGCGTTGTACAGCGTCCACGACGTCCGCCCGGCCATCATGAGCACGGCGTCGACCATGCCGCAGCCGGTGGCGACGAGCATCGCCAGCGCGAGCAGGACCGTGACCGCCCGCCCGTCGCCGTACCCCGGCCCGAACAGCCGCAGCATCGGCCCGGCCAGCCAGGCGCAGCCGAGGTACACCGGCCAGGCCAGCAGGACCAGCCACCCGGTCGCCACCCGGTACAGCTCGCCGGCGGCGGCCCGCTCGCCCCGGGCGAGGTGTGCGGCCAGCCGGTGCTGGACGGACGTGGACAGCGCCTGCCCGGCGAGCTGGCCCAGCACGAGGAACCGGGTGGCGGCGGTGTAGACGGCGGCGTCGCCGAGGCCGCGCAGCGCGCCGAGCAGGACGATGTCGATCCGCTGGAGCGCCACCTGGAGGACGGTGGCGAGCGCCCGCGGCCCGGTGTACGCCCAGAACGGCCGCCACTCGGCCCGCCAGTCCCCGCCGCCGCCCGCGGTGGCCCGGCCCAGCCGGGCGACCAGCGCCCGCAGCCACAGCAGCGCCGCCGCGGCGGCCGGCAGGTACGGCGCCACCCAGGCCAGCGGCAGCGCGGCGGTGGCCGCCCAGCCGCCCGCGGCGACCAGCAGCACCGCCGCGACCTGGAGCGCGGACCGCCCGAGCCGCTCGACCAGCAGCAGCGGCCGCATCGCCCCGAGCCCGCGGCAGGCGGCCAGCGCGAAGTCGGCGGCGGCGGCCAGCGGCAGGAACGGCAGCAGCACCCGGACGGCGAGCACGACGTCGCCGGCGGCGACCCCGGCGGGCAGCCCCGGCAGCAGCCCGACCAGCCGGGGCGCGAGCACCCAGCCGGCGGCGCAGCAGACCGCGCCGAGCCCGAGGACCGGCCCGAGCCCGACCGCGAGGACCGGCCGCACCCGCTCCGGCCGGTGCAGCGCGACGTACCGGCTGACGAAGTACACGACGCCCGTCCCGCTGCCCAGCCCGACCACGGCCAGCAGCAGCAGGAACAGGCTGGTCACGACGAAGAACAGCCCCGCCGCGGCGGGCGACCAGACCCGGGTGACGACGACGTTCAGGCCGAACGCGGCCAGCGCGGTCAGCCCCACCCCGGCGAGGTTGGCCACGCTGTGCCGGGCCGCGCCGCCGAGCCCCGGCCCGGCGCCCGGCGGCCGGGTCAGCGTCGCCACGACGGCACGCGCCCCCACCAGGCGGCGAGGCGCTCGTCGTACGGCCGGAAGTGCGCGGCCAGCCGCGCCCGCAGCTCGTCCGGCATCGGCGCCCGGTCGCGCGCGTTGTGCCGCCCGAACGCGATCCCGGCGTGCCGCGGCAGGCCCAGGAAGTCGCACACGGCGTCGAACGCCGGCCGCGGCTCGGCGAAGAAGTCGTCGGAGTCGACCAGGTGCACCCGCTCCCGCCCGACCGCCGCGGCGAGCCGCTCCACCTGCTCGACGTACCGGCCGCGGGCGAGGTAGGCGTGGTGCTGGAGGCTGTCGTGGCGCAGCAGCGGGTCGGCGCGGATGGCGTCGGCGGCGCCGGCGGTCCGGCCGGGCTCGGCGGCGAGCGCCCCGGCGAACGGCAGCGTCTCGAACCCGCGGGCCAGCTCGTGCGCGTGCGCCGAGTACGCCCGCTCGACCGGATCGCGCAGGAGCACGAGCAGCCGTACGCCGGGCAGGTCGACGGCGATCCGCGCGGCGGCCAGCGGGTGGAACATGTAGTACGGGCTGGACTCGCCGGTGATGGCGGCGCCGCAGCGGGCGCGGACGGCCTCGGCGCGGCGGCGGGTGGGGAAGTGGCCGAGGTACCAGTCGCGGGGATGGTGGTAGCCGGTGTCGAAGTAGTGCACGCCCTTGTGCCGCACGGCCGGGAGGACGGCGGGGTGCTGGGCGAGGGTCTTGTACAGCGACGTGGTGCCGCAGCGCTGCGCGCCGACGATGAGGAAGCCGGGCGCCAGCCGCGCGTCGGCCGTCCACCGCCCGTACGTACGGCTGGTCCGCCGGGCCGCCTCGTACGCCCACTCCCGCACCGTCACCGTCGCCCGTTCCTCTCCCCGTTCGCGTACTCCTCGGCGGCCGGCAGCAGCCAGCTCGCCACGTCCCCGATCGCCGCCCCGGCCGCGCGCTGCCCGTCGGCGAGGTACCGGGTCGCCAGCTCGACCAGGTACAGCAGCGCGACCGCGGCGGCCGGCACCCCCGGCCCGAACGGCAGCAGCGCCGCCGGCGCGGCGGCGAGCAGGTCGGCCGCGGCGGCCCGCGGCGGTACGCCGGCCGACAGCGCCCGCTGGAGGCGGTGGTGCAGCGCGTCGTAGCCCACCGGGACGCCGGTGGCGAACCGCTCCCAGTCCCAGACCAGCACCCGGCCGTCGGCGAGGGCGGCGCTGTTGCCGCCGTTCCAGTCGCCGTGCCAGGCGCCGAACGGCACCCGCGGGTCCGGGTCGGCGGCGGCGGCCAGCAGGGCGGCGAGCCGGCCCCGCTCGGGCGCCGGGCCCAGCGCGGCGATCCGGTCGGCCAGGCCGCGCCGGTACGGGCTGTCGGCCAGCGGCGCCGCCGCGATCCCCCGGCAGCCGGCGACGGCGACCATCGCACGCAGTTCGGCGGCGCGGGCGGCGGCCGGGGAGGCCCGGGGCAGCCGGACCGGCAGCGGGCTCTGGACGAGCAGCTCGTGCTCGCGCCACCGTCCGTGGTGCAGCACCCGCGGTACGGCGACCGGCCCGAGCGGCAGGCCGGCCAGCACGGCGAGCGTGCCGGCCTCGGCGGCGACCAAACGGCGGGTCAGCGGGTCGACGCCGAGCTTGGCGTACCCGGCCGCGGCGCCGTCGGGCCGGCGGAGCTGGAGGACGGGCTTGCGGTTGGCCCGGGCCGGTCCGATGTGCACGCTGGCGAGCACGGGCGCGCCGAGCACGGCCGCGAGGTGGCGGTCCAGGCCGACGCCGGCGGGGTCGCCGGGCCGCAGCCGGTCCCGGAACACCAGCCGGCCGAGGCCGGCGCGGAACAGGGCGGCGACGGCCCACTGCCGGCGCCGGGCGGCGGCGTCGGCGGGAACCACGGCGGCGCGGACGGCCGCGGCGACGACCCGGCCGGGCCCGGCCGGCACGACCAGCCGCGGGCGGGCCGCGGCGGGGACGACGACGTAGCCCGGGCCGCCGCGGCCGAGGACGGGCGCGGCGGGGGCCGGCCAAAGCTGGTCGGCGAGGGTGGGCAGGTACCCGCCGCGGTCCGGGCCGATCACGCCGCCACCGCCGGGCGGGCGGGGGCGGGCCGGGCGAGCAGCCCGAGGCCGACCATCGCGTAGATCAGGGTCATCGGGACCGAGTTGTAGGCGAACTGGAACCACAGCAGCAGCACGATCCCGGTGCTGGCGGCGATCCCGATCGCGTCGCGCCGCCGGCGGTACGCCCACAGCGCCCACAGGAAGAACGCGTTGTAGCAGATCAGCCCCACCCAGCCCTGGCCGACGAGCAGGTTGCCGAACTGGCCGTCCGAGCCGATCTCCCGGTTGCCGCACTGGCCGCAGTTGGCGGTCTTGCCGATGGCGATCGACTTGTTGCTGCCGACCAGCGCGCGGTTGCCGCCGAACCCGAGGACGGGCGAGGCGTTCGCCGCCCGGTACGCGCTGCTGGTCAGCGTGGTCCGGATCCGGTCGCTGTGGCCGTGCGCGAGCCGGCCGCCGATGGTCTCGCCCAGCGGCGACAGTGCGATCACCGCGCCGACGAGCAGGGTCGTGCCGCCGAGGGCGACGAGCGCGCGGAGCCGGCCGCGCGCGCCGAGCCGCACGGCGACGTACGCGGCGGCCAGGCCGAGCCCGAGCCACATCCCGCGGTTCAGCGAGCCGATGATCGGGACCAGCGCGGCGCCCAGCACGGCGACCCCGGCCAGCCGGCGCCAGCCGCGGGCCAGGACCACCCAGCCGACGACGAACCAGACCAGCAGGACGGCGAGGTTCTCGCCCCAGGTGTTGGTGAAGTCGTACGGCGCCGCCGGCCTGGCCGAGGCGGCCGCGCCGAGGATCTGCTGGACCTGGGCGAACTCGATGTGCATGAGCCGCTTGACGAACGGGTCGGCGGCGATGCCGTGGGGCAGCAGGTGGGACAGCGGGGCGGGGAACCGCACCCGCGGCAGCAGCAGGCCGAGGTACCCGCCGACGACGACCCAGACGGCGGTGGCGGCGAGCCAGCGGACGAGCCGGCGCCGCGGAAGCTGCTGCTCGCTGAGGTTGTGCACGTACAGCAGCACGACGGTCGCCGACAGGTAGCTGAGCACGCGGATGGCCCAGGCGACGTACCGGCCGGAGCCGCCGGGCGGCATCGTGCCGGGTGCGGTCAGGTCGAGCATGACGGCCGAGAGCACGACCCAGCCCACCAGGATCAGCCAGATCCAGAAGCCGGCCGGTACGGCGATCCGGGGTCGCCGCGCGAGCTGGAGCACCATCGGGACGGCGAGCAGGATGAAGATGAACGGGCCCAATCCGAGCAGCCACCACAGCGGGTACAGCGGCAGCAGCGCGAACAGCGGCCACGCGTACGGCAGCCGCCAACCGCGGGCGACCGCGGCGGGGACGACGGCCCCGGCGGCGGCCGGGACGACCAGTGTCATCGCCGCGCTGCCGCCGGTGCGGTCGGCGGGCGGCCCGCGGGGCTCACCGCGCGTCCTCGCCGGCCTCCGGGGCGAGCTGGCGCGGCGCGGGGCGCCCGTTGGCGGCGGCCACGCCGCTCTCCGTCGCGGGCGGTGTCGGCTTCACGTCGACCATCCGCGGCAGGATCATTGTCGAGTCGTCGGCCGGCGGCGGCGGGCTGACGGCGGGGCCCGGCGGCAGCGCGACCGTCCGGTCGACGGGCGGCGGGGCCGCCGCGGGGCCGGCCGGCGGCGGCGGGACCTCCGGCATGCGGGGGGCGAGGACGGTGCCGGTGACCCGGGCGCCCACCTGGGCGAAGCGGGTGATGGCCGCGGCCACCTCGGTCCGCCGGGTGCGCCGGGCCTCGGCCACGACCAGGACCGCGTCGGCGTCCCCGGCCAGCGCCTGCGCCTCCACGCTGACGTGCGGCGAGGCGGCCTCGATGAGTACGTGGTCGAACCGGTCGAGCAGCGCGTCGAGCGCCTCGCGCAGTACCGCCAGCGGCAGCTCGGCCGCGGCGTCGAGGTCACCCGGCGGCAGCAGTCGCAGGGCCGGCAGGTCGCCCAGCGGGGTGAGGGCCTGGAGCACCGGCAGGTCGCGGCGCAGCACGCCGGCCAGGCCCGGACCGGCGGCGGGGGTGCCGGTGATGGCGGCGAGGGCGGATCGGGGTACGGCGCAGACGACGGCGACCTGCTGCCCGGTGCGGGCGTACGCGGCGGCGAGGTTGGCCACGAGGAACGCCGCCGACGGCCCGGTCGAGGCCGCGGTGACCAGGACCAGCCGGCCGCGGCCCGGGCGGGGCTGCCCGGTGGCGAGCAGAACGTTGCGCAGCCGGCCGATCTCCCGGGCGAGGGGATGGTTCGGGGCGACGATGCCGAGGGCGCTGACCTGGCCGGGCGCCTCCATCAGCACCGGCACGTCGAACCGCTCGGCCAGGTCCCGCGGCCGGCGCACCCGGCCGTCGAACCGGTCGGCGGCCAGCGCGGCGAGCAGCCCGAGCAGCAGCCCGGCGGCGAGGCCGCTGGCCAGGTACAGCGTGGTGTCGGGCGAGCTGGGGTCGGCCGGCAGCCGGGCCTCGGAGATGACCTCACCGGGGTGGACGGCGGCGGCGATCAGCGGGTTGCGCTGCTCGTTCAGCGCGCGGAGCTGGTCGGTGAGGACGTTGCGGTCGGCGATCGCCCGCTCCCGCTCGGACGAGTCCCGGCCGGCGGCGGCGATCTCGTCGGCGATCCTGTCGAGCCGCTTGGTCACCGTGCTGATCTGGCTGTCCAGCGCCCGGCGCTCGTCGTCGACCCGCTTGCGCGCCTCGGCGCCGCGCAGGTCGAGATACGCGGTGGCGAACGCCGCGGCGCCGGCGCGGGCGGCCCGCGGGTCGGGCGCGGCGAAGGTGACGTTGAGGACCTGGCTGTTCGGCGGGACGCCGACGCTGACGACCTTGACCAGCGCGTCGGCGGGGATGGCCGAGCCCATCGCGGCGCGGGCCTTCTCCGCCACGACGAGCGACCGGACGACCTGCGCCTCGGTGTCCAGATTGACCTTGTTCTGGTTGTTGTTGCCCTTGTCGCCGATCTCGACGGCGCGGACGACGACCTGCGTCGTCGAGCGGTAGACGGGGGTCTGGACGAGGATCAGCCCGTACGCGCCGGCGACGCCCGCGACCGCGCCGAGCGCGATCACCCACCAATGCCGCCGCAGCCACCGCAGGTAGGCCGCCAGGTCGGGACCCTCCGGCTCGGGCGGCTCCGCGGGGTGGGACGAATTCATGGGTGTTTCGCTCGCTTTCGTCGCACAACCGGTGCGTCCGGGCTTCGCGCTATCCACATCGGGCGCCACTCGACTCGACGGAGGTCGATAATAGCGCCATGCGCTTCTGCTACCACGTGCAGAGCAACGGCTCCGCAGAGCATCTGACCAGACTCGTCACGGTTGTCAAGCGCTACAGCCCGGGCTGCGTGGTCCACGTCAGCCGTGACATCCACGCCGAGCCGGTCGACGCCGCGGCGCTGCGGGCCCTGCCCGGCGTGGGCCTCGCCCACCACCTCGGCGGCGTGGGCGACTTCAGCGCGGTCGACCGGTACCTCAGCGGGATCGACTGGGTCGAGCAGCACGCCGGGCCGGTCGACTGGTACGTCAACCTGCGCGACGACGAATACCCGATCCGCCCGCTGCGGCACGCCGAGGACGAATGGGTCGCCGCCGGCGTCGACGCGGCGTTCACCCACTGGGAGCCGGGCGCCGGGGCGCCGTGGTCGCGGTACCGCACCCGCAGCCACTACCTGACCCGGCACCGCCGGCTGGCCGGGCCGGGGCGCGGGGCGGCGCTGGTCCGCCGGCCGCTGCGCTGGCTGAACCGGCTGCACCCGCCGGTGCAGTTGCACGCCGAGTACGGCCTGACCCTGGGCACGCCGGTCCGGCCGCCGGCCGACCTGCGGCTGTACGGCGGCGAGTTCGCGGCGGCGCTGAGCTGGCGGGCGGCGCTCCACGTCCGGGACGTGCTGCGGGACCGGCCGGACGTGGCCGGGTACTTCCGCGGCTGCCTCGCCCCGGAGCGGGCGGTGCTGCCGACGCTGGTCCGCGGCGGCGGCTTCGCGGTGCTCAACGACAGCAAGCGGTTCGTGCTGCCGCCGGGCGCCGCCGACCCGGTGGCGCTGGCGGTCGCGTCGGGCGCCCACTTCGCGGGCCCGCTCGACTCCGGCCGGGACGCGGCGACGCTGGACCGGCTGGACGCGCACCTGGCGCAGCTCGCGGACTGACCGCGGCCGATATATCCAATTTGTACTGCTGGCCGCTCCGGTCGACGCCGCCGGGGTGCCCCGGCGGCGCGGGTTTGCGGTACCGTCCATCCGGCCGCTCCGACGGAAGGGGTCGCATGGCCGCCACCACCACACCGGACGCACCGGTCCTGCTCGTCGGGTCCAGCGGCGGGCACCTGGCCCAACTGGTGGCCCTGCGCCCGTGGTACCGCGACCGGCCCCGGCACTGGGTCACCTTCGACACCCCCGACGCCCGCTCGCTGCTCGCCGACGAGCCGGTCACCTGGGCCCACCACCCGACCACCCGCAACGTGCCCAACCTGCTGCGCAACCTGCGGCTGGCCGCCCGGTTCCTGCGCCGGCACGAGGTCGCCGCCGTCGTCACCACCGGCGCCGGCGTGGCCCTGCCGTTCGTCGCGCTCGCCCGGCTGCGCGGCATCCCCACCATCTACATCGAGGTGTACGACCGGATCGACACCCCGACGCTGACCGCCCGGCTCTGCCGGCCGTTCCTCTCCGCGATGCTGGTGCAGTGGGAGGAGCAGCGCCGCTCGTACCCACGCGCGACCGTCGTGGGCCAGCTCCTGTGAGCCGGGACGCCGGGCGCCCGGACATCCCCCAGCAGCGGCGCGGGCCCGCCGGCGCGGTGGTCACCGTCGTCGGTACCGACGTGCACCCGTTCGACCGGCCGCTGCGCTGGCTGGCCGACTGGTACCGCAGCCGCGCCGACCGGCCCCCGCTGGTCGTGCAGTACGGCAGCAGCGCCCGCCCCGACCTGCCCGGCGCCGTGCCGTTCCTCGACCACGCCGCGCTCCAGCGGGCGTTCGCGGCGGCGACCGTCGTGGTCAGCCACGGCGGCCCCGCCACCATCACCGAGGCCCGCCGGCACGGGCGGGTACCGCTGGTCGTCCCCCGCGACCCGGCTCTCGGCGAGCACGTCGACGACCACCAACAGCTCTTCGCCCGCCGGCTGGCCGACGCCGGCATGATCCGCCTCTGCCCGGACGCGGCCGCCCTGGCCGCCGAGCTGGACGCCGGGCTGGCCGACCCCGACTCGCTCGCCACCCCGGCCGGCACCGGCGGGGTCCCGCCCGGCGTCGCCCGGGTCGGCGAGATCATCGACGCGCTGATCGCCGACCGCCCGGCGCCGCGGCGGCGCCGGTGAGCCGCGTGCGGGTGCTGTTCATCGGCGGGCTCGGGCGCAGCGGCTCGACCCTGATCGAGCGGCTGCTCGCCGCCCGTCCCGACGTGTGCGCGGTCGGCGAGACCGTCCACCTGTGGGAGCGCGGGCTCGGCGCCAACGAGCGCTGCGGCTGCGGTACGCCGTTCCGGGACTGCGCCTTCTGGGCGGCGGTCGGCGAGCGGGCGTACGGCGGTTGGGACCGGCTCGACCCCGCCGCGGTACTGGCGCTGAAGGCCCGGGTCGACCGCACCCGGCACCTGCCCTGGCTGGCCCGGCGGACCCCGCCGGCCGCCCGGCGGGGCGCGGTCGCCGACTACACCGACCTGTACGGGCGCCTGCACGCCGCCGCCGCGGGGGTGTCCGGCGCGGCGCTGGTGGTGGACTCCAGCAAGCACGCCTCGCTGGCTTTCGCGCTGCGCTTCGCCCAGGGCGTCGACCTGCGCGTGCTGCACCTGGTCCGGGACGCGCCCGCGGTCGCCCACTCGTGGGCCAAGCGGGTGCGCCGGCCCGAGGTCGCCGACCGGGTCGAGTACATGCCGGTCCTCTCGCCCGGCCGGGCGAGCGGGCGGTGGCTGGCGCAGAACGCGGCGTTCGACGCGCTCGCCCGGCGGGCCCCGGTGCACCGGCTGCGGTACGAGGACTTCACCGCCGACCCGGCGGGCGCGCTGGCCGAGGTCCACCGGTTCGCCGGGCTGCCCGGGCCCGCGCCGGCGGGCGCCGCGCCGCCGGCCGGGCCGGTGCACAGCATCGCCGGCAACCCGCTGCGCTTCGCCGCGGGGCCGGTGACCGTACGCCGGGACGACGCCTGGCGGGCGGGCCACACCGGCCGGCGCCGGTGGATCGTCGCCGGCACCACCTGGCCGCTGCGGCTGCGGTACGGCTATCCGGTCCGCCCGACCCCCGAGGAGCAGCCGTGAGCGCACCCACCGTCAGCGTCGTCGTGCCCACCCGGGACCGGCCGGGGCTGCTGCGCAGCGCACTCGCGGCGATCCGCGAGCAGGCGTACCCCGGCCCGGTCGAGACGATCGTCGTGTACGACCGGTCCGCGCCGGACACGACGCTGGCCGGCGGCGACGACCACCGGCGGGTACGGGTGGTCGCCAACGACCGCGTGCCCGGCCTGGCCGGCGCGCGCAACACCGGCATCCTCGCCGCCACCGGCGAGCTACTCGCCTTCTGCGACGACGACGACCGCTGGCTGCCGGGCAAGCTCGCGGCGCAGGTCGCCGCGCTGACCGCCGACCCGGCGGCGGAGCTGGTCTGCTGCGGCATCCGGGTGCGGTACGCCGAGCACGCCGTCGACCGCGGCGTCGGCGCCGACCGGGTCGGCTTCGCCGAGCTGCTGCGCGACCGGCGCACCGAGCTGCACCCGTCCACGTTCCTGTTCCGCCGCGCCGCGCTGGTCGACGGCATCGGGCTGGTGGACGAGGCGCTGCCCGGCAGCTACGCCGAGGACTACGAGCTGCTGCTGCGCGCCGCGCGGCGCACGGATGTGCGGGCGGTCGCCGACCCGCTGGTCGAGGTGCGCTGGCACGAGCAGTCGTTCTTCGCCCGCCGCTGGGCGACCATCGCGGAGGCGCTGCGCTGGCTGCTGGACCGGTACCCCGAGTTCGCCGACGTGCCGCGCGGGGCGGGGCGCATCCGCGGCCAGATCGCGTTCGCCGAGGCGGCCGCGGGGCGGCGCCGGCACGCGCTGCGGTGGGTCGGGCGGACGCTGCGGTCGGCGCCGCGCGAGCCGCGGGCGTACCTGGCCCTCGCCGTCGCCGCCGGGGCGGTCGGCCCGGACCGGGTCCTGCGCGCGCTGCACCGCCGGGGCCGCGGCATCTAGCCCCGCGGGCTGCCGCAGTGACCGGCGTCTCACCCCTCGGGAACGGGTCGGACAACGGCTCTGAGCTGCACGGATGGCCGTCCCGACGGGCGTCCCGGGTTGTTCGGCGCGACCGCCGCTATCGAACAATCGCCGCCCCGGATTGGCTCATCGGCATCGCAGTTCCGACCGCCCGAGCAGCCCTGGGGGATCAGATGAACGCCATGCAGAAGCCCGCCGCCCGCCGCCCGATCACCGCCGCTCCCGCCGACCGCGCCGGCGCCCGTACCGGTCGCGGCTGGGCCGGGATCGGCCGCGGCTGGGCCGGCATGGGCCGGGCCCGGGCCGGCGCCGGCCGGGGTTGGGCCGGGATCGGTTGAGCCGCCCCGCATCGATAGGGTTTGCGGCGGTGCCGCCGCCATCCCCCGCCCCGCGCGGCGGCCCGGGAGGGTCGCCGTGGCACGCCCCGAACGAGTACTCGATCCGACCGCCGGCCCCGTCCAGGAGTTCGCCGCAGCACTGCGCGAGCTCCGGCGGGCCGCCGGCAACCCCGGCTACCGCGCGCTCGCCGCGCGCACCGGCTACTCCCCGTCCACCCTGTCCGACGCCGCCGGCGGCCGCCGGCTCCCCGGCCTGGCCGTCGTGCGCAGCCTCGTCGAGGCGTGCGCCGGCGACGCCGGCGAGTGGGAGCAGCGGTGGCGGCGGACGGCCGCGACCGTGGCGGCGCAGTCGGCGACCGGCGCCGACGACGGCGACCGGCCGCCGTACCTCGGGCTGGCCAGCTTCCAGGTGGCCGACGCCGACCGCTACTTCGGCCGGGAGGCGCTGGTCGCCGCGCTCGCCCGGCGGGCCGCCGACAACGGCCTGCTCGCCGTCGTCGGCGACTCCGGCAGCGGCAAGTCGTCGCTGGTCCGGGCAGGCCTGGTCCCCGCGCTCAGCGGCCCGGCCGACCCGCCCGCCCTGGTGATCACCCCCGGCGAGCGGCCGATGGACGAGCACCGGGCCCGGCTCGCCGACCCGCCGCGGGTGGTGGCGGTGGACCAGTTCGAGGAGGTCTTCACCGTCTGCCGGGACGGCAGCCAGCGCCGCGACTTCATCGACGCCCTGCTGGCCGCGGCCGACCGGCCGGACGTGGTCGTCCTGCTGGCGCTGCGGCCGGACTTCTACGGCCACTGCGCGGCGCACGAGCGGCTCGCCGCCGCGCTGGCCGGCGCGACCGCCCCGCTCGGGCCGATGTCCGACGAGGAGCTGGCCCGGGCGATCACCGCGCCCGCCCGCCGGGCCGGCGTGGCCGTCGAGCGGGCACTGATCGCCACCCTGCTCGCCGACGCCGCCGGCCAGGCCGGGGCGCTGCCGCTGATCTCGCACGCGATGCTGGAGACCTGGCGGCACCGGCAGGGCAGCCAGTTGACGCTGGCCGCGTACGAGGCGACCGGCGGCCTGACCGGGGCGGTCGCCCGGACGGCCGAACAGGAGTACGCCGCCCTCGACGACACCGAGCGGCTCGCCGCCCGGGACCTGCTCATCCGGCTGACCGCGCTCGGCGAGGGCACCGCCGACACCCGCCGCCGGGTGTACGTCGGCGAACTCGACCGGCCGGGCACCGCCGCGGTCGTCGAGCGGTTCGCCAGGGCCCGGCTGCTGGTGGTCGGCGAGGACACCGTGGAGGTGGCGCACGAGGCGCTGATCGGCACCTGGCCGCGGCTGCGCACCTGGCTCACCGAGGACCGGGACGCCCTGCGGCTGCACCGCCGGCTCACCGACGCCGCGACGGTGTGGGACGGGCTCGGCCGCGAGCCGGGCGACCTGTACCGGGGCACCCGGCTGACCGAGGCGCTGGAGTGGGTCGACCGAGCCGGCGGGGCCGCCCTGAACGCCGTCGAGCGCGAGTTCCTACGCGCGTCCGCCGCTGCGGCGGCGGCCGAGGCGGCGGCGGCGACCCGGCGGGCGCGGCAGGTCCGGCGGCTGAATGTCGGCCTGGCCGCCCTGCTCGTGCTCGCGCTGCTCGGTACCGTCGCCGCGATCTGGCAGTGGCGGCGGGCCATCCGCGAGCGCCAGGACGCGCTCTCCCGGCAGCTCGCGGCCGAGGCGATGGCGCTGGTCCGGGCCGACGCGCCCGAGGCGCTGCGGCTGGCGGCGGCCGCGCACCGCGCGGCCGACACCCCCGAGGCGCGCGGCGCGCTGCTCAGCCTCGCCGGGTACCGGCCGTACAGCGGCAAGCTGGACCACCACGAAGTGATCAAGGATGTGGCGCTCAGCCCGGACGGCAACCTGCTGGCCGTCGCCGGGCAGGACGGCATCCTCGGCCTGTGGCACGTCCCCGAGCGCCGGGAGATCGCCCGGCTGACCGGGCACCACAAGGCGATCCGGACGCTCGACTTCCACCCCGCCGGCCGGTACGTCGCGTCCGGCGGCGCCGACGGCACCGTCCGGATCTGGGACGCCGCCGACCCCGCGGCGCCCGCCCGGCTGCTGCGGCCCGGCGGGGCGCCGCTGAACGCGGTCGAGTTCAGCCCGGACGGCAGCCGCCTCGCCGGCATCACCACCGACGGCGCGGCGCTGGTGTGGCGGGTGGCCGACGGCGCCCCGGCGGCGGGGTTCCGGGTGGCGGCGGGCGACCGGTCCGACGTCCACTTCCACCCCCGCGGCGACCGCCTCGCCGTGGCCGAGGGGAACGGCCGGGTCGCGGTCCGGGACCTGCGGACGGGCCGGGCGGTGTGGTCGGCGCCGCCGCCGGAGGACGCGCAGGAGCGGGTGCGGTTCGACCCCACCGGCACGCTGCTGGCCAGCTCCGGCGGGCTCGGCACGATCACCCTGCGGGATGCCGCGACGGGCGCGGTCCGGCGGACGATCCGCGGGCACGTCTCCCTGGTCCGCGCGATCGTCTTCAACCCGCGCTCCCCCGAGGAGCTGATCAGCGGCGACGCCACGGGCGTGGTGTACGTCTGGAACGTGCACACCGGCAACCGGATGCACGAGCTGGTCGGCAACACGGCCATCCCGTACGGGCTGACGATCAGTGCGGACGGCGGGACCATCGCCTCCGGCGGCCGGGACCGCAGCGCGCTGCTCTGGCACCGCGGCGAGCTGCCGATGCAGGGCCCGGAGGGCGAAATCGGCAACCTCACGCTGAGCCCCGACGGCCGGACGCTGGCGGCGACCGACCCGCCGCAGGTGTCCGGGCCGGTCACCGTCCAGGAGACCCTGCTGTGGGACACGGCCACCCGGGCCGTGCGGGCCACCGACCACGCCGACGTCAGCCGGCCGCCGCGCGCGCCGGCCCGGCCGGCGCCGATCGCCGTACCGCCGCAGCCGGTGCTGACCTGGTACCAGCGGCAGGCGCACGTCTGGGACGGCGGCAGCGGCAAGCGCGTGCGCACGTTCGGCGGCTTCCCCGACCGCCAGTTCACCGGCACCCTAGACGCCGCGGCGGGCCTGCTCGCGATCGGCGGGGCGGACCGGCAGATCCGCCTGTTCGACATCGGCACCGGCGCACTGGTGGCCACCACCTCGGCGCAGCCCGACACGGTGTTCGGCCTGCGCTTCACCGCCGACGGGCGGCGGCTGGTGAGCGTCGCGGCCAACGGCGTGATCACCGTGCTGGACCCGCGCGCGGACGCGGTCGTCCGGACGATCGCCAACGGCGCCCGCGCCGTGGACGTGGCCATCCGCGCCGACGGCGCCGAAGTGGCGATCGGCGAGGACTCGGGCGACATCTCGATCTGGAGCGTGCGCACCGGCGAGCGGGTCCGCCGGCTCACCGGCCACGCCGGGCCGATCGACGCGCTGGCATACAGCCCGGACGGCCGGACGCTGGCCAGCGGCAGCCACGACATGACCCTCGGCCTGTGGGACCTGCGCAGCGGCGCCCGGCTGGCCACGCTGCGCGGGCACCGCGCGGCGGTGACCACGGCGGTGTGGAGCCCGGACGGCCGCACGCTCTACACCGGTGGCGCCGATGCCGTGGTCATCCCGTGGCTGACCGACGTGGCCGCGGCGAGCCGGCGGGTGTGCGCGACGCTGCTGCGCAACTTCCCGGACCACCCGGCCGACGACTGCCGCCGGTCGGACCGGGTGGACGCCCGTCGATAGGGTGGTCGCCGCGGCGCGCCGGCGATCGGGGGTGGCATGGCACGGCCGGAACGGATGCTCGACCCGACCGCGGGGCCGGTCCAGGAGTTCGCCGCGGGGCTGCGCGAGGTCCGGCGCGCGGCCGGCAACCCCGGCTACCGCGAGCTGGCCGAGCGCACCGGGTACTCGCCGTCGACCCTCTCCGACGCGGCCGGCGGGCGCCGCCTGCCCGGCCTGGCGGTGGTCCGCGCGTTCGTGGACGCGTGTGCCGGCGACACCGCGGAGTGGGAGCGGCGGTGGCGCGCGGCGGTGCGGCAGCAGCCCGCCGGGCCGTCCCTCCCGGCCGGCCGGGAGGAGCCGCCGTACCGGGGGCTGACCAGCTTCGACGTCGCCGACGCCGGCCGGTTCTTCGGCCGGGAGGCGCTGGTGGCGACGCTCACCGAACGCGCCCGGGCGCACGGCTTCCTGGCGATCGTGGGCGACTCCGGCAGCGGGAAGTCGTCGGTGCTGCGCGCCGGGCTGCTCCCCGCCCTGCGCGCGCCGGACGGGGACATGCTGGTCATCACGCCGGGCGAGCGCCCGATGGACGAGCACCGGGCCCGCCTGGTCGCGCCGCCGGCCCTGCTGGCCGTGGACCAGTTCGAGGAGCTGTTCACCCTGTGCCGCGACGAGGGCCAGCGGGCGGACTTCATCGCCGCGCTGGTCGACGCGGCCGCACTGCCCGGCCGGGTGCTGTTGATCGCCCTGCGGCCGGACTTCTACGGCCACTGCGCCCGCTATCCGCGGCTCGCGGCGGCGCTGGCCGGCGCCACCGTCCCGATCGGACCGATGACCGACGGGGAGCTGACCCGGGCCATCACGGCGCCGGCCCGGCTGACCGGGCTGACCGTCGAACGGGCGCTGGTGACGAAGGTCCTCGCCGACGCGGCCGGGCAGGCCGGCGCCCTGCCGCTCATCTCGCACGCACTGCTGGAGACCTGGCGGCTGTGCCGGGGCGGCCAGCTCACCCTCGCGGCGTACGGGTCGACCGGCGGGCTGACCGGCGCGATCGCCCGGACCGCGGAGACGGAGTACGCCGCGCTGGAACCGGCGCGGCGGGACGCGGCGCGGGACCTGCTCATCCGGCTGACCGCGCTCGGCGAGGGCACCGCCGACACCCGCCGCCGGGTGTACACCGCCGAGCTGGACCGGCCGGGTCTGGCGGAGGTGATCGACCGGTTCGCCCGGGCCCGGCTGCTCGTCGTCGGCGGGGACACGGTGGAGATCGCGCACGAGGCCCTGATCGGCACCTGGCCCCGCCTGAAGGAGTGGCTGACCGGCGACCGGGACGCGCTGCGCCTGCACCGCCGGCTCACCGACGCGGCGACGGCCTGGGACGCCCAGGGCCGGGAGGACGGCGACCTGTACCGGGGCCCCCGCCTGGCCCTGGCCCGGGAGTGGGCGGACCGGCCGGCCGACACTGCCGCCCTCAACGCGGTCGAGCGCGCGTTCCTCGCGGCCGCCGACCGGGCCGAGCGGGCCGAGCGCGCGGCGGCGGCCCGGCGGGCGCGCCAGGTGCGCCGGCTCAACACCGCGCTGGCGGTGCTGCTCGTGCTGGTCCTGGCCGGCGCCGGCGTCGCGCTGCGGCAGTGGCGCGGGGCGGTGACGGAGCGCGAACTCGCCCGCTCCCGGCAGCTCGCCGCCGAGGCGCTCGCGGCCTCCCGGTCGGACCTGCCGCGGGCGCTGCGGCTGGCCGTCCGGTCGTACCGGGCCGCGCCGACGACCGAGGCGCGCGGTGCCCTGCTCAGCCTCGCGGGGCACCGCCCGTACAGCGGCCGCCTCCCCCACCGCGACGCGGTCAAGGAGGTGGCGTTCAGCCCCGACGGCACCCGCCTGGCGACCGCCGGTCAGGACGGCGCGGTGACCGTGTGGGACGTCGCCGCCCGCCGGGAGGTGCACCGGCTCACCGGACACGTGGGCGCGGCCCGGGCGGTGGCCTTCCACCCGGGCGGCGACCTCCTCGCCACGGGCGGCCTCGACGGGACCGTCCGGCTCTGGCACGCCGGCGCCGGTACGGCCGGTCCGCTGGTGCACGACGACGGCGGGCGGCTCGACTCGGTGGCGTTCAGCCCGGACGGCCGCCTGCTCGCCAGCCTCGGCGCCGACGGCCGGGTACGGCTGCGCCGCGTCCCCGACCTGACCCCGGCCGGCGAGTTCCGGACCGCCCGCGGCCCCCGCTCGGACCTGGCGTTCCGGCCGGACGGCGGCCTGCTCGCCGTGGCCGACGGCGCAGGCGCCGTGCGGCTGTGGGACGTCCGGCGCGGGCGGCTGCTCCGGAACCCGGCCACCGCCGGCCCCCGGTACGCCGTGCGCTTCACCGCCGACGGCACCGGCTTGGTCACCGCCGGCGCGGACGGCGCGATCGAGGTACGGGACACCCGCGGCGACCGGTCGCGGCTCGCGCTGCGCGGCCACCTCACGCCGGTCCGGGCGCTCGCGGTCAACCCGCGGGACGGGACCGTCCTGTCCGGCGCGCAGGACGGCACGCTGACGGTCCGGGACGGTCGGACCGGTCGCCGCCTGGCCGACCTGACCGGCAACGCGGCCGACATCTACGGCATCGCCGTGAGCCCCGACGGCCGCACCGTCGCGTCCGCCGGGCGCGGCCAGTCGGTCCTGCTCTGGCAGCGCGACGACCTGCCGTACGTCGGCCCGCCCACCGAGGTGGCCGACCTGGCGGTGAGCGGCGACGATCGCACCCTCGCCGCGGTGGCCAACGCCCGGCTGGAGGGCGGCCGGACGATGCAGGGCGCCGCGCTGCTGGACGTCGGCTCGCGCGACACCCGGGTGTTCGAGGATCGCGCGCCCGGCTCGCCGTACCGCGGCGGCCCGGCCGCCGTTCCGCCCACCCCGCTGGCCACGTACAGCCGGTGGGCGGCGACGGTCTGGGACGCCGACCGCGGGGTGCCGGTACAGCGCGTCCGCGCCGCCTCGGGCGACATCACCGGCGTCGACCTGGACCGGGCGAGCGGACTGCTGGCGGTGGGCACCCGGGCCGTCGACCGGCCGGGCGGCGAGGTGGAGCTGGTCGACGTGCGCAGCGGCAGCCCGGTCGGGCGGATCGCCCGCCCGGCGGCACTGCTGGCGGTGCGGTTCGCCGACCGCGGCCGGACGCTGGTCGCGGTGGATGCCGCCGGCGGCATCGCGGTCGTGGACGTCGCCCGGCGTGCGCTGCGCGGCGAGGCCCGGACCGACCTGCCCGTCCTCGACGCGGCAATCCGGCCGGGCGGGAACGAGGTCGCCCTCTCCCTGAACGACGAGGCCGGCGGGATCAGCGTCCGCCGGGTGGCCGACGGCCGGGAGACCGCCCGCCACGCCGAACACACCGCCCGGGTCGAGGCGCTCGCGTACAGCCCGGACGGGCGGCTGCTGGCCACCGGCGGGCACGACCACGTGGTCCTGCTGCACGACGCGGCCACCGGGGAGTTGCTGGCCGCGCTGCGCGGCCACGCGGCCTCGGTCACGGCGATCGCCTTCGACCGGGCCGGCCGGACCGTCTACTCCGGGGACACCGACGGCACCATCGCCGCCTGGGTGACCGACCCGGCCGCGGCACTGGACCGGGTGTGCGTCCTGGCGGCGCGGCGGTTCCCGGACTCCGCCCGGACCGGCTGCGCCGCGGGGCCGTAGCGGCGGGTCAGGTTTCGACGATCATGCCGGCGGCGACCGTGCGGTTCGTCGACTCGTCGATGAGGATGAAGCCGCCCGTCGTGCGGTTGCGCCGGTACTCGTCGGCCAGCAGCGGCTGCGTCGTGCGCAGCCGGATCCGCCCGATCTCGTTCAGCCCCAGCTCCACCGCCGCCTCGTCCCGGTGCAGCGAGTTGATGTCCAGCCGGTAGTGGAGCTGCTTGACCATCGTCCGGGCCGTGCGGGTCGTGTGCTTGATCGTGTACCGGGAGCCCGGCGTCAGCGTGCGGGTCTCGTCCATCCAGCAGATCATCGCCTCGATGTCCTGGGTGGATGTCGGGGCGTTGTGCGGGCGGCAGATCAGGTCGCCGCGGGCGATGTCGATCTCGTCGGCGAGCCGGATCGTGACCGACATCGGCGGGTACGCCTCGGTGACCGGGCCGTCGGCGGTGTCGATGTGGGTGATCGTGGAGGTGAAGCCCGAGGGCAGGACCATCACCTCGTCGCCGGGCTTGAGCACGCCGGACGCGACCTGGCCGGCGTACCCGCGGTAGTCGGGGTGGGCGCTGGACTGCGGGCGGATCACGTACTGCACCGGGAACCGGACGTCGACCAGGTTGCGGTCGCTGGCGATGTGCACGTGCTCCAGGTGGTGCAGCAGGGACGGGCCCTCGTACCAGGGCATGTTCGCCGACCGGCTGGCGACGTTGTCGCCGTTGAGCGCGGACACCGGGATGATCGCCAGGTCGGGGATCTCCAGCTTCGCGGCGAACGCGGTGAACTCGGCCGCGATCTCCTCGTACACGTCGGCGGACCAGTCGACCAGATCCATCTTGTTCACGCACAGCACCAGGTGCGGCACCCGCAGCAGCGAGCACAGGAACGCGTGCCGGCGGGATTGCTCGACCAGCCCCTTGCGGGCGTCGACCAGGACGAGCGCGAGGTCCGCCGTGGACGCCCCGGTGACCATGTTGCGGGTGTATTGGATGTGGCCGGGGGTGTCGGCGATGATGAACTTGCGTCGCGGGGT
>NZ_BMQB01000012.1 GCF_014647895.1 Pilimelia anulata | reverse complement strand
TGTAGAAGTAGTACGGCAGGATCCCCGCCTCACCCTGCAAGCCGAAGCACAGGTCCAGCAGGGCGCGGTCGCTGTCGTTGACCCCCCGCATCAGCACGCCCTGGTTCCGCACGTCGCGGACGCCGGCGTCGAGGGCGGCGCGGACCGCGTCGGCGACCAGCGGGGTGAGCGAGTTGGCGTGGTTGACGTGGGTGTGGATGGCGAGGTTGACGCCGCGGCCGCGGGCGAGCTTGGCGACCCGGCCGAGGCCCTCGACGACGTCGGGCTGGAGCCAGTGCTGCGGTACGGCCATGAGCGCCTTGGTGGCGAGCCGGATGTCCCGGATGCTGTCGACCTCCAGCAGCCGGGTCAGGTACGACTCCAGGTTCTTCCACGGCACGTTCGCCACGTCGCCGCCGGAGACGACGACGTCGCGGACGCCGGGGTTGGCGGCCAGGTACTCGATGTGCGCGTCGTACCGGGCGACCGGCTTGAGGACGAGCTTCAGCTTGTCGACCTGCGGGGTCGAGTTGCCGACGAGGTCCATCCGGGTGCAGTGGCCGCAGTACTGCGGGCAGGTGGACAGCAGCTCGGCGAGCACCTTGGTGGGGTACCGGTGGGTGAGCCCCTCGGCGACCCACATGTCGTGCTCGTGCAGGGAGTCGCGGGTGGCGTGGGGGTGGGAGGTCCACCGGCCCTGCCGGTCGGAGGCGACGGGGATCATGTACCGCCGGACGGGGTCGGCGTAGAACGCCTCCGTCGTCATCGGCTCGAACGGCACCATCGTGTTGATCATCTGCGGCGGCACCAGCATCGACATCGTCGCCAGCCGCGCCTGGTCGTCGGCCAGGTCGGTGTAGAACCGCTCGTCGAGCAGCTCGCCCATGACGCGGCGGAGTTGGTCGATGTTCTTGACGCAGTTGACCCGCTGCCACTGGGCGGACCGCCACTGGGCGTCGGTGACGTCGGCCCAGCCGGGGAAGCGGGTCCAGTCCGGCTCGACGAGCGGCCGGCGCTGGTATCGGTACGGCTGCCCGAGGGTCGAGGCAGCCCGGATCGGCGCATCAGCGGTCATCGTCATCCCCGTAGGTTATAGAAAATTCTCCGGTAGATAAAGTGGTGAGCCGGAAATCGTCCGGTTCTTATGGCAATCTGCGGTGACATTGCCGGCTCGGGTGACCCGATGTGCACCAGCGGTAACGCTGGTCACCAGCGGCGCCGAGGGGTTGGGCGCAGCGCCCGGCGGCGGCAGACTGGGGCCTTATGACGGACGCTACGACGCTGTACCGCAACGGGTTCATCCACTCACCCGCCGCCCCCGGTGCAACGGCCCTGTCGGTCGGCGCGGACGGCCGGATCGCCTGGCTGGGGCCGGACGAAGAGGCACCGGCCGCCGACCGGACGGTCGACCTGGACGGCTGCTGGCTGGCGCCGGCGTTCGTCGACGCCCACGTGCACGCCACCGACACCGGGCTGGTGCTGTCCGGCCTGGACCTGTCCGGCACCGCGAGCGCCGCGGAGGTGTTGTCGGCGGTGGCGGGTTTCGCGGCGGGGTTGCCGGTGTCGGCGACGGTGTTGGGGCATGGCTGGGACGAGTCGACGTGGCCGGCGGGTGGGCGGGTGCCGCCGTCGGCGGCGGAGTTGGATCGGGCGGCGGGTGGGCGGCGGGTGTATCTGTCGCAGGCGTCGGTGCATTCGGCGTTGGTGTCGGGGGCGTTGTTGGCGGCGGTGGCGGCGGATGTGCCGGGTTGGTCGGGGTCGGGGTGGGTGCGGCGGGAGGCGCATCACGTGGCGCGGGCGGCGGCGTTCGGGGGGTTGTCGGCGGCGGATCGGGGTCGGGCGCAGCGGGTGATGTTGGCGCGGGCGGCGGCGCTGGGGGTGGCGGCGGTGCATGAGTGTGCGGGTCCGCAGATTTCGTCGGAGGGGGATCTGACGGCGTTGTTGGCGTTGTCGGGTGCCGGTTTGCCGGAGGTGTACGGGTACTGGGGTGAGCTGGGTGGGGCGCGGCGGGCCCGGGAGTTGGGGGCGGTGGGTGCGGCGGGGGATCTGTTCGCCGATGGTGCGCTGGGTTCGGGTACGGCGTGGTTGTCGGAGCCGTACCGCGACGGCGGCTGCGGGCATGGCTATCTGACGGCGGAGCAGGTGGGCGTGCACGTGGTGGAGTGCGTGGAGGTGGGTGTGCAGGCGGGTTTCCATGCGATCGGGGATGCGGCGATCGGGGCGGTGTTGGCGGGGTTCCGGTGGGCGGCGGATCGGGTGGGGTTGGCCCGGGTGCGGGCGGGGGCGCATCGGATGGAGCACGTGGAGGTGCTGGACCGGTCGCTGGTGGCGGGTTTGGTGGAGTTGGGGGTGACGGCGTCGGTGCAGCCGGTGTTCGACGCGTGGTGGGGCGGGTCGGAGCGGATGTATGCGCAGCGGTTGGGGGTGGAGCGGGCGTTGGCGACGAATCCGCTGCGGTCGCTGCATTCGGTGGGGGTGGGGTTGGCGTTCGGGTCGGATGCGCCGGTGACGCCGGTGGATCCGTGGGGGGCGGTGGCGGCGGCGGTGGGGCATCACTGTGTGCCGCAGCGGTTGTCGGTGCGGTCGGCGTTCGCGGCGCATACCCGGGGTGGGTGGCGGGCGTTGGGTCCGGTGGCGGATCCGGCGGCGCGGTCGGTGCGGGAGCGGGAGGGTGTGTTGGCGCCGGGGGCGCCGGCGACGTTCGCGGTGTGGCGGGTGTCGGGTGGGTTCGTGGCGGGGTTCCCGGTGGTGGGGGCGGGGGTGCCGGCGCCGGTGTGTGTGCGGACGGTGTTGCGGGGGGCGGTGATCCACGGTGGCGGTCACTCGTCGGTGGGGTGACGGCGGGGTGGCGTGGGCGTGTCCCGGTTGACGGATGTGCGGGCGGGTCGCGTACCGTCTGGTGGTCCTCACAACGGGAAGCGGCTGTTGTTCGCTTCGTCCCTTCGCCGGCTGGCCATGTGGCGGGTCCTCGGGCCCTCGCTATTCCCAGGTCCAGCGGGCGGGGGTCGGCGGGGCGGCGCGGACCGGCCGCGTCTTGCCGGTGTGTCGGTGCCCGGGTTCGGGTGTCGCGGGGGCAGGCGGGTCGCGCGGCCAGTAGACAACGGCGCGGCGGGTGCAGCCAGTGCCCGTCGGGTCGGTCCGAAGGTCGTCGGGGCGGTGGCTGCCTACATCGGTTGGGGAGGATCTGGGAGCGCGGGGCGTGGTCGCGGTGGCGGCCACGCCCCCATCGGTGTGTCCGGAGGTGGGTGGCGGGTGCGCCGGTGGGTGCGGGTGGGTTGGCGGCCGGCGGTGGCGGTGCTGGCGGGGGTGTTGCTGCTGGTGTCGTTCCCGCCGTACGGGTGGTCGTGGTTGGCGCCGGTGGCGGTGGCGGCGTTGACGGTGTGCACGGCCGGGGTGCGGGTGCGGTCGGGGCTGGGTTCGGGGCTGCTGGCGGGGGTGGTGTTCTTCACGCCGATGCTGTCGTGGACGAATCTGCACACGGGTTTGGTGCCGTGGTTGTTGTTGGCGGCGTTGCAGGCGCTGTACCTGGCCGGGTTGGGCGGGTTGTTGGCGTGGGTGTGGCCGGTGGCGGGGCGGTCGTGGTGGGCGACGGCGGCGTCGACGGCGGTGTGCTGGGTGGCGCAGGAGGCGCTGCGGGATCGGACGCCGTTCGGCGGGTTCCCGTGGGCGCGGTTGGCGTTCGGGCAGGATGGTTCGCCGCTGCTGCGGCTGGCGGTGCTGGGTGGTGCGCCGTTGGTGACGGCGGCGGTGGCGCTGGCGGGCGGGTTGTTGGCGGCGCTGCTGTTCGCGGCGGGCCGGGCGTGGGCGGACGGCGGGCTGCGGGTGGTGTGGCGGCGGCCGGGGGTGTGGGGTCCGGCGGCGGCGGGTGTGGTGCTGGGGGTGCTGGCGGCGCTGGTGCCGCTGTCGCGGCCGGCGGCACCGCCGGTGGTGGTGGCGCTGGTGCAGGGGAATGTGCCGCGGCTGGGGCTGGATTTCAACGCGCAGCGGCGGGCGGTGCTGGACAACCACGCGGCGGGGACGCGGCGGCTGGCGGCGGAGGTGGCGGCGGGGCGGCAGCCGCGGCCGGCGCTGGTGGTGTGGCCGGAGAATTCGTCGGATATCGACCCGCTGCGCAGTCCGGATGCGTCGGTGGTGATCTCGGCGGCGGCGGCGCAGGTCGGGGCGCCGATCCTGGTGGGGGCGGTGCTGCGGGGCCCGGGTGAGGGGCGGGTCCGGAATGTGGGCCTGCTGTGGTGGCCGGATCGGGGCCCGGATCTGGAGCAGTTGTACGTGAAGCGGCATCCGGTGCCGTTCGCGGAGTATGTGCCGCTGCGGCGGATCGCCCGGGCGGTGAGCGCGGAGGTGGACCGGGTGCGGTCGGAGTTCGTGCCGGGTACCCGGGCGGGGGTGATCGACGCGGGGGCGCTGACGATCGGGGACGTGATCTGCTTCGAGGTGGCCTACGACGAGGTGGTCCGGGACGCGGTCCGCGGCGGGGGCGGGGCGCTGGTGGTACAGACGAACAATGCGACGTTCGACACCGCGGAGGCGGAGCAGCAGTTGGCGATGGTGCGGTTGCGGGCCATCGAGCACGGCCGGGATGCGGTGATGGCGTCGACGGTGGGGGTGTCGGCGTTCGCCGATGCGGACGGCCGGCTGGTGGGGGCGACGGGATTCAACACCGACGCGGTGGTGGTACACGAGGTGCGCCCGGGTGGTGGGCGTACCCTGGCAACGCGGTTGGGGTACTGGCCCGAACTGTTGTTGGTGGCGTGCGCGGCGGTACTGGCCGGCGGCGCCGTGGTGGTGCGCCGGCGGCGAGCCGGCGGTAGGGACGGAGCGTGAGGGTGAGCGAGCGGTACCCCGCAGTGGGTCGGGTCCTGGTCGTTATTCCGACCTATAACGAGGTCGACAACGTCCGGCAGATCACCGACCGGGTACGCACGGCGGCACCCGACGTGGACATCCTCATCGCCGACGACAACAGCCCGGACGGCACGGGTGAGATCGCGGACGCCCTGGCGGCGGCCGACGACCACGTCCACGTGCTGCACCGGGCGGGCAAGCAGGGCCTGGGCGCGGCGTACATCGCGGGTTTCGGCTGGGCGCGCGAGCGCGGCTACGACGCCGTGGTGGAGATGGACGCGGACGGTTCGCACGCCCCGGAGGAGCTGCCGAAGCTGCTGAACGCGCTGGAGAGCGCGGATGTGGTGCTGGGTTCGCGGTGGGTGCGCGGTGGTTCGGTGGTGAACTGGCCGCTGCACCGCCTGGTGCTGTCGCGGGGGGCGAACTTCTACACGCGGATGCTGCTGGGTGTGCCGCTGCACGACGCGACGGGCGGCTACCGGGTGTACCGGATGCCGGTGCTGGAGAAGATCGATCTGGGTGCGGTGGCGTCCACGGGCTACTGCTTCCAGGTGGACCTGGCGTGGCGGGCGTTCCGGGCCGGGTTCCGGGTGATCGAGGTGCCGATCCGGTTCTCGGAGCGGGAGCGCGGGGCGTCGAAGATGTCGTCGTCGGTGATCGGCGAGGCGTTGTGGCGGGTGACGGTGTGGGGTGCGGCGGCGCGCCGGGATCAGGTGGCGGCGCGGTTGCGCCGCGGCCGGGCCGGCTAGCGGCGGACGGCCGTGCTGCGGCGGGTGGTGGGCGCGGTCCTGCTGGCGGGGCTGGCGCTCGCGGCGGCCGAGTTCGCGGTGTTCGTGCTGCTGGTGCACCGGTGGGGGCCGCTGTGGCCGGTCGGGTTGTCGCTGGTGACGACGCTGGCGGGGCTTTGGTTGGTGCGCCGGGAGGGCGGCCGGGCGTGGCGTCGGGTCCGGGACGCGGCGTCGGCGGGCCGCCCGCCGGGCGGCGAGGCGGTGGCCGGGCTGGTGGCCCTGGCGGGCGCGGTCCTGGTCGCCCTGCCCGGCCTGGTCGGGGATGTGCTGGGGCTGCTGCTGTGGCTGCCGCCGACGCGGCGGCTGGTGGCGGGGTTCGCGGCGGGCCGGTCGGGGGCGCTGGTGGGCCTGTTCGGGCCGCGCCGGGTGCGGGTGCGGCGGACGCGGAGCGGGCCGCCGCCGGGCGATGGTGCTGCCCGGCCGCGGCCCGGCGGCGTGGTGGAGGGTGAGGTCGTCGACCCGTAGGGTCAGACGCCGCCGCGGCGGGCGCGGACCTCTTGGAGTCGTTCGGCGAGGATGTCCTCCAGTTCGGCGATGGAGCGCCGTTCGAGGAGCATGTCCCAGTGGGTGCGCGGGGGCTTGACCTTCTTCTGCTCGGGTTCGCTGCCGTCGACGAGGCGGGCGACGCTGCCGTCGAACTTGCACTCCCAGGTGATCGGCACCTCGGCGTCGACGGCGAACGGCACCTCGAACCGGTGGCCCTTGGCGCACAGGTACTCGCGGGTCTGCCTGGGCGCGAGTTCGGTGTTGCGGTCGGATTCGTAGCTGACCGCGCCCAGTCGGCTGCCCCGCAGCATGCGTTCGCCCATGTCGGCTGTTTCCCCTTCGGGTCGTGGTGTCCGCGTGTGTCAACGACGGTGCCGCCGCCGCGATTCCCGCGCGGCCCGCGCCGCCGGCGGTGAGGTCTGCGCCCCCGGCGGGTGTCCCGCGGCGGGCGTGGACGCCCATTCTACGCCGCCGGCGGCGCGGCGGCCGTGGCGGAGCGCCGCCGATGATCAGTTGCGGCGGCCGGGGATCAGCCGGGGCGGGTGGCGCCGAGGGCGGCGAGCGCCGCGGCGAGCTGCCCGACCTGTTCGGTGAGGGGGGCGAGGCGGGCCTCGGCGGCGTGCAGGGCGGCGGCGAGGCCGTCGGCGCGGGTGCGCTCGGCGGTGGCGGCGGCGTCGGCGCGGTGCCGGTCGTCGTGGGCCTGCCGGGTTTCGGCGCGGGCGGTGTCGATTGCGGTACGGAGGGTGTCGAGTTCGGTGCGGGCGGCGGTGAGGTCGGCGGCGGCCCGGTCGGCTTCGGCGCGGGCGGTGTCGGCGGCGGCGCGGCTGCGGTCGGCGGCCGCGGCGGCGTCGTGGGCGCGGCTGTCGGCGGCGCGGGCCTGTTCGCGGGCGGTGTCGGCGGCGGTACGGGCGGTGTCGCGTTCGGTGCGGGCCGCGGCAGCGTCGGCGCGGGCGGTGTCCCGGTCGGCGGTGGTGGCGGCGGCGGCGGCGCGGAGTTCGTCGATGGTGGCGGCGCGGGCGGCGGCGAGCGCCTCGGCGGTGTCCTTGGCGGCCGCGGCGGCGGTGGCGTCGGCGCGCGCGCTGTCGGCGGCGGTGTCGGCGGCCTGCCGGGCGCGTTCGGCGGCGGCGAGGTGGTCGCGGGCGGTGGCGGCGTCGGCGCGGGCCGCGTCGGCCTCGACCCTGGCGGTGTGTGCGGCGGTGTCGGCTGCTTCGGCGCGTTCGGTGGCGGCGTCGGCGTCGGCGCGGGCGGCTTCGGCGGCGGTCTCGGCGGCGGTGCGGGCGGTGCGGTGGGTGTCGGCGTCGCGGCGGGCGTCGTCGCGTTCGGTGTGCGCGGCGGCGACGGCGGTGGCGGTCTCGGCGCGGACCCGGGCGAGTTGCCGTTCGACGCCGGTGGGGGAGAGTTCGGCGTCGAGGGCGACGGCGAGGGTTTCGGCGGCGGCTTCGAGCCGGTCGACGAGTTCGTGGGTGCGGGCGACGTCGCCGGCGAGGCCGGGGGAGGTGCGCTGGCGGAGCCGGGTGTTGCGGGTGGCGCGCTGGCAGGCGCCGTCGTTGTCGCGGCAGTAGCGGAACGGCCGGCCGGCGGCGTGGCGCTGCGGTACGGGCTTGCCGCAGTGGGCGCACGGGCGGGCGGCGGTTTCGGCCGCCGGGGGTTCGGTGGTGTCGCCGATCGTGTCCACGGTGTCGGAGTTTAGTGGCCGCCGGCGGGGTTGCCGGGGAGCAACGTGCGGGGTGGCGGGGCGGGCCGGAACCGGTACTATTCACGTCTGTCGATCGGCGGGGTGGTGGTGGCGTGCGCCACGGGCACGGAAATCGCGGGAACGGTGGTCGGACGGTGCGGCGGGTGTGGCCGCTGGCTGCGCTGCTGTTGACGGCGGGGGTGGCGTGGCCGACGCTGGCGGCGGCCGGCGACGGGGCGCCGGAGTTCGTGTACGACGTGACCCGCCGGGCGGCGCTGCGGGACATTCCGGGTACGGCGATCACGTTCCCGGCCCGGGCGGGCCGGGCGGCGCGGCTGGTGGCCGCGGACCTGTCGACCCGGCCGGTGACCGCGCTCGCGGCGGGCGACAACGTGGGCAACACGTTCGCGGTGTCGTGTGCCGGCCCGAAGCTGGACCGGTCGGCGGAGCAGGGGGCGTACTGGGCGACGAACCTGGTCCCGCCGGGGGAGAAGGGCGTGGAGCCCGACCTGCGCTGGCTGTTCGTGGCGCCGGCGGACGGGGAGTTCACCTGCCGGCTGCGCATCTCGTCGTACTCGACGATCATCACCGGCGACCGGAGGGTGACGATGCGGATCCCGGCCGGGGCGCGGCTGACCCGGCTGGCGGCGCCGGAGGCGAGCCGCTGGACGCTGCCGGCGGCCGACGCGACCCGGGTCGCCGGCGGCGAGTCGGCCCGGGTGCTGAGGGCGGTGTACCCGCTGCCGGACGGCGACGCGGCGGTGCGGGTGGGGCAGGACGCGGCGCTGAGTACCTGCAAGGCGAACTCGTCGATCCCCGGCTGCGCGGGCGGCTCCGCCGACGTCGACGGCAGCGTGGTGGACACGTCCATCGAGGTGCGGCCGCGGGCCGCGGACGGCGCGGACTGCGGCGCGGACCTGGCCCCGCCGGAGCACCGGATCAGCACCGCCAAGCACCACCTGTCGGCCACGAACACCGTCGACCTGCCCCGCGAGCGGCTGCGCGGCTGTACGTCGGTGGAGGTGGCGCTGCTGGTCAAGCACCTGTCCGGGAATCCGGTGCTGATCCACGCCGGGACGTCGGCGGGGAACGCGGCGACCCGCGGCTTCGCCACCCTCCTGCCCACCGACTGACCCGGCGGCAGCGAGTCGGTCGCGGCGGCCCGGACCGGTTCCTAGGCTGGTGGGGTGGCAGATTCCGCGCGGCTGCTCGCCGCTTTCGACGACCAACTCCGCTTCGCCAGCGAGTCGCGGCCGCCCGCCGGGGTGGTGACCGAGTGGGACGGGCCGCTGATGCGGGTGGTGGGCCAGCACCGCGGGTTCGTGTGCGCCCGCCGCGACCCGGGCCTGTCCGGCGCCGACCTGGATGCGCTGATCGCCCGGCAGCGCGACTTCTTCGCCGACCGCGGCGAGGCGGTCGAGTGGAAGACGTACGGCCACGACCGGCCGGCGGACCTGCCGCGGCGGCTCGCGGCGGCGGGGTTCGCGCCGGAGGACCGGGAGACGGTGGTGGTCGCCCCCACCGCGGCGATCGCCGCGCCGGCCGCCCCGCCGGCGGGGGTGCGGCTGCGGGAGGTGTCCGCGGACGCCGACCTGGACCGGATCGCGGCGATGCAGTCGGCGGTGTGGGGCGAGGACATGGCCTGGCTGGCCGCCGACCTGCGCGCCCGCCGGACGGCGAACCCGGACGGGCTGCGGATCGTCGCCGCCGAGGCCGGCCCGGAGCTGGTGTCGGCGGCGTGGCTGGTCCTGACCCCGGGGGTGGACTTCGCCGGGCTGTGGGGCGGGTCGACGGCGGCGCCGTGGCGGGGGCGGGGGGTCTACCGGGCGCTGGTGGCGCACCGGGCGGCGCTCGCGGCGGCGGCCGGCGTGCCGTATCTGCAGGTGGACGCGTCGGACGACAGCCGGCCGATCCTGCAGCGGCTGGGTTTCACGGCGCTGACGACGACGACGCCGTACGTGTGGTCGCCCGCGGGCTGACGTTTCGCACCCCGATGCGATGACCCATCGATGATGTTGACTGTATGGGCCGTCGGTGGCGAATGTGGAGTACGGATACACACCCCGCTCCTGTGAAATCGCCCCGCTGTCCGTGAACGCGCGTCCTGACGTGTTCACGAGCGCCCACCCGGATCGTCGAAGGGCCGCCCATGCACCCGGTCATCCGCCTGTCCGCCGCCGTCCTCGGCAGCACGCTGCTCCTGCCGCCCGCGGCCGGGTTCGCCGCCGAACCCGCCGCCGGGCCGCGCTGGCCCGACCCGGGCGTCGCGCTGCCCGCGGCCGGCGGCGGGACCGTCGCCGGCGAGGAGAGCGCCGGTGCGGGGCGGTTCTTCCCCGGCGGGCCGGACGCCGCGCCCGGCCGGTACCTGGTCGGCCTCGCCGGGTCCCGGGTCGCCGCCGCCGCGGTCCCGGCGGTCGCGGCGGACCTGACCGCCCGGTACGGCGGCCGCGTCGCCCACACCTACCGGCGCGCCCTGCACGGCTTCCTCGCCCTCGCCGACGCCCGCACCGCCCGCCGGCTGGCCGCCGACCCCGCCGTGGCGTACGTCGCCGCCGACGAATGGGTCCACCCCACCGGCCGGGCCGGCGGGCCGCCCGGCGCCCGCTCGTGGGGGCAGGACCGCATCGACCAGCGCACCCTGCCCCTGGACGGGTCCTACACCCCCGGCCCCGCCGCCGGCGTCACCGTGTACGTGCTGGACAGCGGCGCCCGCGCCACCCACGTCGAACTGGCCGGCCGGATCGCCGCCGGCATCGACGTGGTCGACAACGACATGCAGCCGCAGGACTGCAACGGCCACGGCACGTTCGTCGCCGGGGTGATCACCGGCGCGACCGTCGGCGTCACCCGCGACGCCACCGTCACCGCCGTGCGCACCCTCAACTGCGGCGGCGGGGGCCTGTGGGCCAACGTCGCCAGGGCGATCGACTGGATGATCGGACAGCACCCCGACGGCGCCCCCGCGGTGGCGAACATGTCGATGGCGTCGCCGAGGAACCCGGCCGGCGACGAACCGGTCCGCAAGGGCATCGCCGACGGGATCACGTTCGTCGTCGCGGCCGGCAACGACAACGGCAAGGACGCCTGCACCGTCAGCCCCGCCGGGGTCCGCGAGGCCATCACCGTCGCCGCGACCAGCCGCGACGACAAGCGCTGGGCCGGCTCCAACGCCGGCGGCTGCGTGGACCTGTTCGCCCCCGGCAACGGCATCGCCGGACCGTGGCACAAGACCGACGACCGGATGACCGGCGGGACCGGCACGTCGTTCGCCGCCCCGCACGCGGCCGCCGCCGCGGCGCTGCTGCTGCACCGCGAACCGGCCCTCACCCCGCGGCAGGTGGAGCAGCGGCTCGTCGGGGCGGCCACCGGCGACACCGTCGGCGACCCGAAGGGCAGCCCCGGGCGGCTGCTGTACGTGGCGCCGCCGGCCCGAGGCCCTGCCCCCACCCGGGCGCGCCCGGCAGCGGCCCGCAACCCGCCGCCGGGCGGCGCGGCAGGTGGGCGGCAGGTGGTCAGTCGGTCGGGAGGGCCCCGTACGCGGCGGTGATGCGGCGCTCCCGGTCGGCGGAGAACGTCGTGAACGGCGTGGCCGCGACCGTCCGGGCGCTCTTGCGGCCGCCGTGCCCCCACACGCCGACGACCTGCCCGCCGGCGACGACGGTCGCCCGGAACATGCCGTTGTTGCCGGGGACGATGAGCTGCGCGTACTCGGCGGGCAGGACGGCGCCGCGGTCGGCGTAGCCGAGGACGAACTCGTCGAAGCCGGGCAGCAGCAGGACCGCGCCGGCGGCGCGCCGGTGGTCGGCGAGCAGGTCCGGTACGGCCGGGTCGAGGTAGTGCACCCGCCCGTCGACGGTGACGGCGTCGAGCCGGTCGGCGACCTCGGCCAGCCCGGTCCGGACGTCGCGCAGCGGCAGGCCCACCCAGCGGGCCAGGTCGGCGTCGGTGGCGGGCCCGTGGCCGGTGAAGAAGCGCAGGGCCAGTTCGGCCAGCGGGTGTGCGGGCGCCCGCGGCGCGGTGATCCACTCGTCGGCGCGGACGATGGCCTGCTCCCGCCCGTCGGTCGGCCCGAACACCACCGCGCCGGTCTGCGCCGTGTGCCACAGCAGGTGGTAGCCGCGCTGCCCGCCGGTGTCGACGCCGCCGTCGTTCCACGCCGCGTACAGGGCGTCGCGGCGCAGCCGCCGCCCGCCGGCGAGCGCGGCCAGGGCCAGGTCGCGGGCGCGGTCGAGGGCGGCGTCGTCGAGGGCGAGGGCGGCGCGGCGGCGGGCGGCGCCGGCGATGAGCCGGTCGGTGGTGAGGGCTTGCAGCCAGCCGAGGTCCTCGGCGGCGGTGAAGTGCAGGGTGCCGCGCATCGGCCACGACCGTACGACCCGCCCGTCGTCGAGGGCGGCGCGGACGGTGGCGTGGGTGCGGCCGGCGGTGCGCAGGGCGACGGCGGTGACCGCGCCGGGCAGGTCCTGGGCCTGGGCGGCGAGCAGCCGGCGGACGGCGTCGGCGGGGTCGCCGGCGGCGGGTCCGATCAGGCCCTGGGCGGCCAGGCGCAGCGGCCCGACGTCGCGGGCGGGGACGGTCCGCGGGGTGCTGCGTGCGCTCATGGCCGCATCCTGTCACGGCCCCCCGACACGCGGACGCCGACGACGGCGGTGGCGTCGAGGTCCGGGTCGGCGACCACCCGGGCGGCCAGGCCGGCGGCGGCGACCAGGGCGGCGGTGGCCGGGGCGCGGCCGGCGCTGGTCTCGATGAGCAGGTGCCCGCCGGGGGCGAGCCAGTCGCCGGCGTCGGCGACCACCCGCCGCTGGACGGCCAGGCCGTCGGCGCCGCCGTCCAGCGCGGTGCGCGGCTCGTGCAGCCGGGCCTCGGGCGGCAGCAGCGGCAGGTCCGCCGACGGCACGTACGGGGCGTTGGCGACGAGCACCCCCACCCGGCCCCGCAATGCGGGCGGCAGGGGCGCGTACAGGTCGCCGTGCCAGACCCGGCCGTGCGGGGCGAGGTTGCGGCGGGCGCAGGCCACGGCGGCGGCGTCGATGTCGGCGGCGTGGACTTCCAGGCCGGTACCGGCGGCGAGCAGGACGGCGCCGATGGCCCCGGACCCGCAGCACAGGTCGACGACGACCGCGCCCGGCGCGGCGGCGGCCAGGGCGCGGGCGGCGAGCAGGCCGGTGCGGCGGCGGGGGACGAACACGCCCGGGTCGACGGCGACGCGCAGGCCGCAGAACTCGGCCCAGCCGAGCAGGTGCTCCAGCGGCCGGCCGGCGGCGCGGCGGCGGACGAGGTCGGCGAGTTCGGCGGCGGTGCGGGCCCGGTCGGCGAGCAGGCGGGCCTCGTCCTCGGCGAAGACGCATCCGGCGGCGCGCAGGGTGCGGGTGAGGGCGGGCAGATCGGGGGAGTACACGGCGACAACCTCCGGAGTCGCGGGCGCCCCGGCCGCCGGGGCTACCGCGGGGTCGCCGCGGCGCCGCCCGGGTGGGGTGCCCGAACCGCTGGTACGGGAATCGGTCCCACCTCCCCCGGCGCTCGTCGTGGCCGGCTGTTCCCGCCGGCGGCGGCCACTCTACCGGGCCCCGGGGTGCGGGGACCGCATCCTTCGGGGCGGCGCACCCCGGGTGTCGGGCGCGATCGGGGGTTCGGGCGTGTCAGGGCGGTTGTGGCCGTCGTTATCCGGATTGTCGGGTATGACACTGCGGGCGCCCGGTCGGGCGCCGGACACCTCCGGTAAGGACTCGAATCGTCATGAAAGCGCTCGTGCTCGCGGGCGGCCGGGGAACCCGGCTGCGCCCGCTCACCCACACCTCCGCCAAGCAGCTCTTCCCGGTCGCCAACAAGCCCGTGCTGCACTACGGGCTGGAGGCGATCCGGGCGGCGGGGATCACCGACATCGGCATCGTCGTCGGCGACACCGGCGACCAGATCCGGGCGGCGCTGGGCGACGGGTCGGCGTTCGGGGTGCGGCTGACTTACATTCCGCAGGAAGCGCCGCTGGGACTCGCCCACTGCGTGCTGATCGCCCGCGAGTTCCTCGGCGACGACGACTTCGTCATGTACCTGGGCGACAACTTCCTCGTCGGCGGCATCAACGACATCGTGGACGCGTTCCGGGCCGGCGACTACGACGCGCAGATCCTGCTCACCCCCGTCGACGACCCCCGCTCGTACGGGGTGGCGCAGCTCGGCCGCAGCGGCGAGATCGTCGGCCTGGAGGAGAAGCCCGAGGCGCCCAGCAGCGACCTGGCCATCGTCGGGGTGTACCTGTTCCGGCCGGTCATCCACGACGCCGTCCGCGCGGTCCGCCCGTCGGCGCGCGGGGAGCTGGAGATCACCGACGCGGTGCAGTGGCTGATCGACCACCAGCACCGGGTGCACTCGCACCTGGTCACCGGGTACTGGAAGGACACCGGCCGGGTCCGGGACATGCTGGAGTGCAACCGGATGGTCCTGCAGTCCACCACCACCCGCATCGACGGGACCGTCGACGACCTCACCGACATCACCGGCCCCGTCGTCGTCGAGGCCGGCGCGGTCGTCGAGCAGGCGGTGCTGCGCGGGCCGCTGGTCATCGGCGCCGACAGCAAGGTCGTCCGCTCCTACGTCGGCCCGTTCACCTCCATCGGCGACCGGTGCACCGTCGAGGACGCCGAGATCGAATACTCGATCATGTTCGAGTCCTCGGCCGTGCGCGGGGTGTCGCGGATCGAGGCGTCGCTGATCGGCCGGGACGCCGAGATCACCCGCGCCGCCCGCACCCCCAACACCCACCAGCTCGTCGTCGGCGACCAGTGCACCCTGCGGCTGCGCCCGTGAACATCCTGGTCACCGGCGGCGCCGGGTTCATCGGCTCGCACTACGTCCGCACCCTGCTCGCCGGCGGGTACGCCGGCTACGAGGACGCCCGGGTCACCGTCCTGGACAAGCTCACCTACGCCGGCAACCCCGCCAACCTCGCCGCCGTCGCCGACCACCCCGGCTACCGGTTCGTCCGCGGCGACATCGCCGACCCGGCGCTGCTCGCCGACGTCGTACCCGGCCACGACGTCGTCGTGAACTTCGCCGCCGAAACCCACGTCGACCGGTCCATCGCCGACCCGGCCGCGTTCCTGCGCACCAACGTCCTCGGCGTCCAGTGCCTGCTCGCCGCCGCCCGGCACGCCGACGTGCGCACCGTCGTGCACATCTCCACCGACGAGGTGTACGGGTCGATCGAGGCCGGGTCGTGGCCGGAGACCGACCCGCTGCTGCCCAACTCGCCGTACTCGGCGGCGAAGGCCGGCGCCGACCTGCTCTGCCGCGCCTTCCACCGCACCTACGGCCTGGACGTGCGGGTCACCCGCTGCGCCAACAACTACGGCCCGCACCAGTACCCGGAGAAGCTCATCCCGCTGTTCGTCACCAACCTGCTCGACGGGCTGCCCGTCCCGCTGTACGGCGACGGCGGCAACGTCCGCGACTGGCTGCACGTCGACGACCACTGCGCCGGCATCCAGACCGTCCTGGCCAAGGGGTCGCCCGGCGAGGTGTACAACATCGGCGGCGGCACCGAACTCACCAACCGCGACCTCACCGGCCTGCTCCTGGCCGCCTGCGACGCCGACTGGTCCATGGTCCGCCCGGTCGCCGACCGGCCCGGCCACGACCGCCGCTACAGCGTCGACACCACCAAGATCGCCGCCCTGGGGCACGCCCCGCGGGTGCCGTTCGACGCCGGCCTGGCCGCCACCGTCGCCTGGTACCGCGACCACGAGGCGTGGTGGCGGCCCCTCAGCCGACGCTGACCGCGGCGCTCGCGGCCGGCACCTCGTGGATCGCCACGTCGCCGGCCGCGAACCGCCGCGGCGCCACCGCCGCGAGCGCCGCCGCGTCGTGCGGGCGGCGGGTGTCGACGACGAGCCAGCCCACGCCGTACCGGTCGCGCAGCAGCCCGACGGTGAACGGCGTCGGGGTGGTGTAGGCGGCGTCGTTGGCGGCGAGCTTCGGCGGGTCCCAGTAGGGGATCTCGTCGGAGCTGAGCCGGTGTGCGCTGGCGTACGCGTTGGCCGGCGGGGTGAACACCCAGCCCTCGACGAGCACCCGCCGCTGGGCGGCGGCGGCGAGCCAGAACTGCCGCGGGTCGCACACCGACCGCCGCCGCTGCGGGGGCCGGCAGTGCTGGTTGCTGGCCAGGACCGTGTCGGTGGGGGTGTGGGCGCGCAGCCACCGCCCGGCGGCGTCCGCCCCCGCCGGCACGACCCGGGCGGCCGGCGGCGGCGAGGGCCGGGCCCACACGGCGGTACCGGCCGGGGAGAGCTGCACCGCGGCGTACGCCGCCGAGGTGGGGACGGCCGCCCCGACCAGCAGCGCCAGCGCGGCGAACCCCGCGGCGGGCCGGGTCCGCCGGGCCGCGGCGAGCCCCCCGGCCACCAGCAGCGCCGCGGCCGCCGGTACGGCGTAGGCGGCCAGGATCGCCCACCCGGCGGCCGGCCGGTCCGGGGTGAGCCGGTCGGCGGCGGCGGTCAGGGCGGCGCCGGCCGCGGCCGCGGGCAGCCACAGCCAGCGGGCCCGCCCGGCCGGCAGCAGCGCCGCGAGCGCGGCGGCGACCAGCAGCGCCGCGTACGGGCGGGCGGACTGCAGGAAGTAGAGCTGCGAGCCGCCCATCTGGTAGAAGCCGAGCACGACGGCGAGGGCGGCGAGGCCGAGGCCGGCGGACAGCGGCAGCAGCGGGTCGGCCCACCGCCGGCGCCGGGCCAGGACCGCGGCGGCGACGACCAGCGCCGCCCAGCACAGCACCCAGATCGCCAGCGCGACCGGGCGGCTGCCGCCGGCGGCGGGCAGGGTGGTGCGCAGGCTGGCCAGCGGTTCGACGAACAGGCCGCCGCTGGTACCGCGGAACATCGTGGCCTGCACCACCCCGAACACCGCGGCGGTCACGGCGGCCGCGGCCAGCGCCGGCCGGTCCAGCCGCCGGCCCAGCGCCGCCACGGCGGCGACGGTCAGCAGGCCGGCGACGAGCAGCGGCGCGTAGGTGGCCTTACCGCCGGTCGCCCCGGCCACCAGCAGCGTGAACAGCAGCCACGGCCCCGGCCCGCGGCGGCTGCCGCGCAGCAGGTCGACCAGGACGAGGATCGCGGCGGCGAACAGCAGCCCGCCGAACGTCTGGGTGGGGCTGGGCCACATCGTGCGCAGCAGGTGCGCCGGCGGCAACGCCGTCCCCGACCAGCCGGCCGGGTCCGGGGCCACCGCGAACAGGGCCAGCGCGGCGGCGAGCGGCCCGGCCCACCAGCGGGCGGCGGCGGCCCGCTGGGCGACCGCGGCGACGGCGACGACCAGCAGCAGCGCCGCCGGCAGCAGGCCCAGCCGGTAGGTGAGCAGGTACGGTTCGACGCCGGACGCCCAACTCGCCGCCGCCCACTCGGCGTGCACGAACCAGTGGTAGCGCAGCGGCTCGCCGGCGATGTGGGGGAACTGGGCGGGCAGGTGGTGCCGCAGCTCCCCGGCCAGCGCCTGGTGGAACACCATGTCGGGGTACGGGTCGGCGTTGCCCGGCCAGGTCAGCGGGTGCGGCCGGAAGTACGCCACCGCCGCCCAGCCCAGCACCGCGGCGGCGAGGCCGGCGACCGACCACGCCCACGCCGGCCGGGTGGGCGGGGCGTCGGTGCGCCAGTGGCGGCGCAGCCGCGGCGCCGCGGCGAACAGCACCACGACCGCGGCGGCCAGCACCACCGGCCCGTACGGGAAGCCGGCGGCCCGGCCGGGCAGGTAGGCGCCGATGGTCAGCGCGTACCCGGTGGCGGCGCCGCCGACCAGGTCGGCGGGCAGCCCGGCGGAGCCGCCGCGCAGCGCCCGCCACACGAGCACGCCGGGCAGCAGCACCACCCCGGCCAGGTAGCCGCCGAACCGGGCCTGGGTGGCGGGGTCGACGCCGTACCGGTACAGGACCGCGGCCGCGGCGGCGACCAGCAGCGCCCCCGGCAGCAGCCGCCACCACCGGTGGCCGGGGCGGGCCGGGACGGCCGCGGGCGCGGCCGGGCGGGCGGGGGCGTCGAGGACGGACGTGGACTCAGCGCGCACCGCGCACCTCCCGTCGGCGGAACGCCCAGCCGCGCCCCAGCCGGTAGTTGATCGCCGGGCCGGCGACCAGGACGGCCGCCTGCGCCACCAGCACGTGCACGCCGAGGACCTCGACCAGCAGCGCCAGTCCGGCCACGCCGAACAGCAGCGCCCACAGGCACACCGCGTAGAAGCGCAGGAACCCGGCGACGATCGGCCCGTCGGCGCGGAACACCCCCCGCCGGTACAGCGGGTAGGTGACCAGCGCGGTCGCCGTGCAGGTGGCCACGGCGAGCGCCGGGTACGGCAGCCACCGCCCGGCGGCCAGCCACCCGGCGGTGAACAGCAGGTAGTAGACGGCGGCGCTGAGCCCGCCGGCGAGCAGGTAGCGGACCCGCTGGTCGGCGGCCAGGCGGGCGAGGGTGGCGGCGGTGATCGGGACTCCCGGGGTCGACGCGACAGCGGCGGGAAACAATCGTACAGATACCCTCATACTGCATAATCAGCACTCAACTGCCGGAATAGATCAGTAACCGGCGCTCCCGAGGATGGCCCACGTGCACGTCTCGATCGTCGTCCCCTGCTTCCGCTCCGCCGGCACCCTCCCCGACCTCGTCGCCGGCCTGCACGCCGCCCTGCCCGCCCACACCGACGGCCACGAGATCATCCTCGTCGTCGACGACGGCGCCACCGACACCTGGCACACCGCCGCCGCCCTCGCCCGCACCCACCCGACCGTCCGCGCCCTGCGCCTGGCCCGCAACTACGGCCAGCACAACGCCCTCGTCGCCGGCCTCCGCGCCGCCCGCCACGACGTCATCGTCACCATGGACGACGACCTCCAACACCGCCCCGACCAGGTACCGGTCCTGCTCGCCGCCCTCACCGCCGACACCGACCTCGTCTACGGCACCCCCGACCGCGAGGAGCACGGCCCCGCCCGCAGCCTCGCCTCCCGCCTGGTCAAACTCGCCATGGCCCGCACCATGCGCGTCCCGCACGCCCGCGACCTCAGCGCCTTCCGCGCCTTCCGCGCCTTCCTCGTCGCCGGCTTCGACCGCATCGACGGACCGCACGCCTCCGTCGACGTCGCCCTCTCCTGGTCCACCACCCGCATCGCCGCCGCCACCGTCACCATGGACCGCCGCCGCACCGGCCGCTCCGGCTACACCCTGCGCACCCTGCTCCGGTACACCGCCAACATGCTCCTCGGCTACTCCACCACCCCCCTGCGGCTGGTCACCTGGCTCGGCTTCGGCGTCGGCCTGCTCGGCCTCGGCCTGTTCGGCCTGCTCGTGTACCAGTACGCCAGCGGCACCACCACCGTCGCCGGGTTCACCACCATCGCCTCGATGGTCGCCCTGTTCGCCGCCGCCCAGCTCATCGCCCTCGGCGTCCTGGGGGAGTACGTCGGCCGCATCCACACCGGCGGCATGGGCCGCCCCACCTACGTCATCCGCGAACACGTCGACGGCGCCGCCCGCCCCGCGGCCGAACCGGCGCTCGCCGGCGCCGCCCGCTAGATTTCCCGCCGCGGGGTGTCGAGAACGCGTCGCCGGCTCCGTCCCGGGTACAGCAGTGGCCGTACGGGCCGCGCCACCGAGAAGGAGCACCCACCGTGACGATCCACCGCCTGGACAACGTCGGCATCGTCGTCGGCGACCTGCCGGCCACCATCGCGTTCTTCACCGACCTCGGCCTGGAACTGGAGGGCGAGGCCCGGATCGAGGGCGACTGGGCCGACCGCACCGTCGGCCTGGACGGCGTCCGCTGCGACATCGCCATGATGCGCACCCCCGACGGCCACGGCCGGCTGGAACTGGCCCGCTACCACACCCCCGCCGCGACCCGCACCGGACCGCAGGACCCGCCCAACACCCTCGGCCTGCACCGCGTCATGTTCGCCGTCGACGACATCGACGCCACCCTGGCCCGGCTGCGCCCGCACGGCGCCGAAACCCTCGGCGGCGTCGCCCGGTACGGCGACAGCTACCGGCTCTGCTACGTCCGCGGGCCCGAGGGCATCATCGTGGGCCTGGCCGAACAGCTCGGCCGATAATCCGGTCGAGAACCCGCCCCCAGCTCCGTCCCCGCACCGTGGACACCCGAACAACGGAGGACATCATGGCCAAGTACCTGCTGCTCAAGCACTACCGCGGCGGCCCCACCCCCATCACCGCGCTGCCCCCCATGGACCAGTGGGCACCCGGCGAGGTCGACGCGCACATCCGGTTCATGCGCGACTTCGCCACCCGCCTGCAGGAGACCGGCGAATTCGTCGACGCCAGCGCCCTCGCCCCCGACGGCGCCTTCGTCCGGTACGACGGCGCGGGCCGCCCCCCGGTCACCGACGGCCCGTTCGCCGAAACCAAGGACCTGATCGCCGGCTGGTACGTCATCGACGTCGAATCCCGGGACCGCGCCCACGAACTCGCCGGCGAGCTCTCCGCCGCCCCCGGGCCCGGCGGCGAGCCCATCCACGAATGGCTGGAGGTCCGCCCGTTCCTGGGCCACGCCCCCGCGGCCACCGAGTGAACGAACCGCTGCTGCGCGACCTCGTCCCCGCGGTGATCGGCGTCCTCGTCCGCCGCGGGGCCGACTTCGCCGCGGCCGAGGACGCCGTCCAGGACGCCCTCGTCGAAGCCGTCCGCCGCTGGCCCGACGACCCGCCGCGCGACCCCAAGGGCTGGCTCGTCACCGCCGCCTGGCGCAAGTTCCTCGACGCCGCCCGCGCCGACACCTCCCGCCGCCGCCGCGAGGCCCGGGTCGACGACGAACCCCCGCCCGGACCGGCCGCCGCAGCCGACGACACCCTCCACCTGTACTTCCTGTGCGCCCACCCGTCCCTGACCCCGGCGGCGTCCGTCGCGCTCACCCTGCGCGCCGTCGGCGGCCTCACCACCCGCCAGATCGCCGACGCCCACCTCGTACCGGAAGCGACCATGGCCCAGCGCATCAGCCGGGCCAAACGCACCATCGCCGGCGTCCGCCTCAACCAACCCGGCGACGTCGCCACCGTCCTGCGCGTCCTCTACCTCGTCTTCAACGAGGGCTACTCCGGCAACATCGACCTCGCCGCCGAGGCGATCCGCCTCACCCGCCAACTCGCCGCCGCGATCGACCACGAGGAGGTCGCCGGCCTGCTCGCCCTCATGCTGCTCCACCACGCCCGCCGCCCCGCCCGCACCCGCGCCGATGGCACCCTCGTACCCCTCGCCGACCAGGACCGCAGCCGCTGGGACACCCACCTCATCACCGAGGGCATCGACATCCTCCGGACCGCCCTCGCCCGCGACCGGCTCGGGGAGTTCCAGGCCCAGGCCGCCATCGCCGCCCTCCACGCCGACGCACCCACCGCGGGGGAGACCGACTGGGTACAGATCGTCGAGTGGTACGACGAACTCCTGCGCCTCACCGACAACCCGGTCGCCCGACTCAACCGGGCCGTCGCGGTCGGCGAGGCCGACGGCCCCCGGGCCGGACTGGCCGCGCTCGCCGCCCTCGACCCCGCCCTGCCCCGGTACGCCGCCGCGTCCGCGTACCTGCACGAGCGGGCCGGCGACCCGGCGGCCGCCGCGCGGCTCTACGCCGACGCGGCCCGGGCGGCGCCCAACCTGCCCGAGCGCGACCACCTCACGCGGCAGGCCGCCCGGCTCAACGCGCGTTGAGTCTTTGTGCGTTGAGCCCTTGGTCGCGGTGGGGGTGGGGAGTGGTGGGTGACCCGGCAGGGGATCAAGCCTGACCGCCCCTGCCGGGTCACCCACCACTCCCCACCCCGTGCGGTCACCGCCCGTACGGCGCTCGCGGTCTGCGCTCGCGGTCTTCGGTCAGGTGTTGGGGCGGTGGGCGCGGAGCATCAGGGAGACGCCCGGCAGGGAGCGGACCGGCAGGTGGCGTTCGGCCGTGATGATCGCGGTCAGGGCCGCGTTGACCGGGGTCGGGAGGGCGGTGAGGTCGCTGCCGGACGCCGAGCGGCGCCGCAGCGCCACGACCGGGCGCAGCAGCACGTTCCAGCTCCACAGCTCGTCGACCACCAGGCCGGCCTTGGTGAGCAGGCGGCGCAGCCCCGGCCGGTCGTAGCGGCGGACGTGGTGGCTGGCCTCGTCGTGCGCCGACCACAGCCGCATGTCGCACGGCACCGTCACCAGCGCTGTACCGCCCGGCCGCAGCACCCGCCGGACCTCCGCCGCCGCCAGGTAGTCGTCCTCGATGTGCTCCAGCACGTCGAACGCCGTCACCAGGTCCAGCGACGCCGACGCCGCCGGCAGCGCGGTCGCGTCGCCGCGCACCACCGCCAACCCCCGCCCGGCGGCCACCGCGGCGCCGGCGGCGCTGTACTCCAGCGCCAGCGGCCGCCAGCCGTGGGCGCGCAGCACCCGCGTGTTGCCGCCGCCGGCGGCCCCGATGTCCAGCGCCGCACCGGGCGCCACACCGGCGCGGCGCAGCCCCCGCAGCCAGCGGCCCAGGATCGCCCGCCGCTCCCGGAACCACCAGTGCGCGTCCTCGATCCCGGCGAGCTGCCGAATATCCGTAGCGTCCATATAGGTACGATATCGGCGAACCCGGCAGGGGAGTGGCGGCCCGGAATGCGCGTACGGGTGGCCGCGCTGGCAGGCGGGGTGCGGGACGGGCCGCGCCGGTCGGACCAGCGGGCCGTGCGCGTCGCCGGCACCGCCCGCCGTCGCAGGGATTCGACCGGCCAGCGGACACGGTCTCAGTCGGCCCAGCGGCTCAGGAACTCCCGGACCCGGGTCAGCACCAGGTCGGCGGACGCGGGCTCGTACTCGCCCCGGCTGTCGTCGGTGAACAGGTGCGCCGACCCCGGGTACAGCGCCAGCTCCGCGTCCGCGCCGGCCGCCAGTGCCCCCGTGACCAGCTCGCCCGCCACCTCGACGTCACCCCACCCGTCGTCCCGGTTCACGTGCGCCCGCAGCGCCACCCCCACCGGCCACCCCGCCCCGAACGCCGCCGCCGGCACCGCCCCGTGCAGCAGCACCGCCGCGAGCGCCCCCGGCCGCGTCTGCGCCAGCCGCTGCGCCGGCAGCACCCCCAGCGAGAACCCCACGTACACGGCCCGCTCGGGCAGCCCGGCCGCCGCGGCGACACCCCGGGCGGTGATCGCGTCGAACGTCAGCCGCTGCGCGTGCGCCACGCCCTCGGCGACGGTGTCGAAGGTCTCCCCGTCGTACAGGTCCGGCAGCGTCACCCGATGCCCGTCGGCGCGCAGCCGGTCGGCGAACCCCCGCACGCCCGGGGTGAGCCCGAGGGCGTGGTGGAACACGATGACGTCGGCCATGCCGCCTCCCCGAACCCGGCCCGCCCCGGCCGGGCGCCTCACCCGAAGCGGCTCCGGAACCGGGCCAGTGGCAGGGCGCTCGCCGCGTTCGGTTCGTCGTGCCGCACGTCGTCCAGGCGCAGCAGGCCCGTTCCGCAGACCACGGTGGGTCGGCCGGCGCGCAGGAACACGACCTTACCGGGGGTGCGGTTGGCGATGGTGACGTCCGGTTCGACGGTCGCGTCGTACACCCGGACCGGGGTGCCGTTGAGCAGGGTCCGGGCGCCGCGGTAGGGCGGGCCGACGGCGAGGACGGTGTCGCGCAGCCGGACGGCGTCGCCGGTCCAGTCGAGGTCGTAGTCGGCGTCGTCGCGCCACAGGCTGTACGAGGCGGCGGCCTCGTCCTGCGGTACCCCGGCCAGGGGGCCGCCGGCGGCGATGCGTGCGCCGATGGCGGCGGCGAGTTCGCCGTAGGCGGCGGCGACCAGGGCGATCGCGTCGGCGATCCGGATCGGGCGGGGCAGCGGCACCTCGACCCGGCCGAGGATGTCGCCGCGGTCGTACTCGTCGGTGGCGAGCAGGGCGGTGACGCCGGTCCGGTCGTCGCCCTCGATGAGCGCGGTGACCAGCGGGTTGAAGCCCCGGTACCGGGGCAGCAGCGAGTCGTGGAAGACCACCAGGGTGGCCGGTCCGGGGTCGATCAGCCACCGCCAGCCGACCGCGACCAGGTACGGCGTGGCTGGCGGGCCGGCGGCGGCCCGGTCGGCGAACGGGATCCCGCGGTCGGCGCACAGGGCGCGCAGGGCGGCGTGCGAGCCGTCGGCGACGCCCGCGTCGTCGGCGCCGACGACGGCGGTGACCAGGCCGGCGTCGAGGAGGGCGGTGACGGCGGCGACGCCCTTGGCGGTCATCGCGTACGCGGTGATCACGGTCGCCAGTCCCGGACGGCGGCGACGACCCGCCGCTGCTCGGCGTCGGTCATGGCCGAGTGCAGGGGCAGCCGGACGATCCGGTCGGCGACGTCCTCGGTGACGGGGCAGCCGCCGGGGGCGGTGCGGCCGTAGCGGCGGCCGGCGGGGGCGGTGTGCAGGGGCTGGTAGTGGAAGGTGGCGGCGATGCCGGCCGCGGCGAGGGCGGCGAGCAGGCCGGCCCGCCGGCCGGGGTCGGGCAGCAGCAACTGGTACAGGTGGGCGGTGTGCGCGGCGCCGGCGGGGACGCCGGGTCGGGCGACGCCGCGGTCGGCGGCCCAGTCGGCGAGCGCCGCGTGGTACGTCTCCCACAGGTGGTGGCGGCGGGCCTGGATGGCGGGGAACTCTTCGAGCTGGGCGGTGAGGACGGCGGCGAGCAGGTCGGCGGGCGGGTAGCTGGAGCCGAGGTCGCGCCACCGGTACTTGTCGACGGCGCCGCGGAAGAAGCGGCTGCGGTCGGTGCCCTTCTCCCGGATGATCTCGGCGCGTTCGGCGAGGGCGGGGTCGGCGAGGACGAGGGCGCCGCCCTCGCCGCACTGGACGTTCTTGGTGGCGTGGAAGCTGAGGGTGGCCATCGCGCCGAGGGTGCCCAGGGGGCGGCCGTGGTGGGCGCCGCCGAGGCCGTGGGCGTTGTCCTCGATGACGGGCAGGCCGTGCCGGTCGGCGACGGCGGTGATGGTGTCCATGGCGCAGGCGACGCCGCCGTAGTGGACGACGACGATCGCCCGGGTGCGGGCGGTGACGGCGGCCTCGACGCGGGTTTCGTCGAGGTTGAGGGTGTCGGGGCGGCAGTCGACGAAGACGGGGACGGCGCCGCGCAGGGCGTAGGCGTTGGCGGTGGAGACGAACGTGTACGACGGCATGATCACTTCGTCGCCGGGGCGCAGGTCCAGGAGCAGGGCGGTCATCTCCAGGGCGTGCGTGCAGGACGTGGTGAGCAGCGTGGGCCGGCCGCCGACCAGGGGGCGGAGCAGGTCGACGGCGCGGCGGGTGAAGGGGCCGTCGCCGTGGGTGTGGCCGGTGGCGAGGGCCTCGGTCACGTACCGCTGGGTGCGGGCGGCGTGGTGCGGGCGGTGGAACGGGATGGGCGGGGCGGCGGCTGGCGCGGTGCCGGGGAGGGTAACCACCCGGACATTCTACGCGTCAGGGGAGTTATCCCTTCCCGTACGGCCGGACGCCCGCGGCGCCGGCCCCGTTCAGCCGCGGGGTTCCTGCTGCCAGTCCTGCTGGTTCTCGCCGCTGGTGGCGAGGTTGACGGCGGCGGCGTCGCCGGTCTCCGCGACGAGGTCCTCGTGGCGGGGCCGGTCGGGCAGGTTCCGCCACTGGTCCGCGGGCTTCTTCTCGGGTCCGTTCTCCATGCCCTCCACGGTCCCCCGCCGACCCCTGTCCGGGCAAGCCCCGCTCTTCCGTAGCACTACACCATAACGGTCATTATGGTGTAGTAGCCTGACGTGAGGACGACTCTCATTTGTCCGATTTCCTGGATTAATGGATTACGTTAACCGGCAATCCCATAATTATCGGGTTGGGTGGTGCTCAGCGGGTGTCGCGGGGCGCTGTTAGCGTCCGGGACATGAGTGCACTCGCTGACGAACGGCTGCCCGAGTTGCTCGACCGGGCCGTCGCCGCCACCACCGACGTCATCCGCCGCGTCCGGCCCGACCGGTACGCCGACCCCACCCCGTGCCGCGACCTGGACGTCCGGGCGCTGCTGAACCACCTCATCGGCGGGCAGCGGTTCTTCGCCGCCTCCGCCGCCGGCGAGACCGGCGACCCGGCCGCGTTCGCCGCCGACCACCTCGCCGCCGACACCACCCCCGCCGACCTGTACGCCGACGGCGGCCGGGCCGCCCTGGCCGCGTTCGCCGGGCCGGGCGCGCTGAGCCGGGCGGCGAAACTGCCCGACGGCTCGGACGGGCCGCCGCTGGCGGACATCTACCTGCTGGAGCAGGTCGTCCACGGCTGGGACGTCGCCGCCGCCATCGGCGCCGACCGCGGCGGCGACCCGGCCGCGGTGGCCGCCGTCCACGACGGCTGGTACGGGAAGGTCCCGCAGCACGTCCGCGACCTCGGCACGGTGTTCGGCCCGGAGCAGCCGTGCCCGCCCGACGCCGCCCCGGCCGACCGGCTCGCCGCGTACCTGGGCCGCCGCATCCCCTGAGACCCGCGCACCCGCCGCCCCGGCCGTCCGGCAGCGCCGCCGGCCCGGGGCCGCGGGTGCGCGTCATCGCGTCATACGGTTGCGGATGCCGTTCGGCTGCCGGCGACGCTGAGCGGCCGCCCCCCGGTGGTGGATCGTCGTCGGGCCGCGGGAACCGGTGGGGGCGCCTAGGCTCGGCGGGGTGGACGACGTCGACCCCCGCACCATGCGCGAACGCATGCTTGCCGGCGACCCGTACCGGGCCGACGACCCCGAACTCGTGGCCCTGACCCGCCGCGCCACCGACCTCGCCGACATCTACAACACCCTGCCGACCAGCGACCCCGACCGCCGGCGGGCGCTGCTGCACGACCTGCTCGGCGCCGTCGGCGACGGGGTCGACCTGCGCCCCCCGCTGCACGTCGACTACGGCCGGCACATCACCGTCGGCGCCGGTACGTTCGCCAACTACGGGCTGGTCGCCCTGGACGTCGCCCCGATCACCATCGGCGCCCGGGTCCAGCTCGGCCCGCGGGTGCAGTTGCTCACCCCGACCCACCCGGTCGAGCCGGAGCCCCGGCGGGCGGGGTGGGAGGCCGGGCAGCCGATCAGCATCGGCGACAACGTGTGGCTGGGCGGCGGGGTGATCGTGCTGCCGGGTGTGCGCATCGGCGCGGACACCGTCGTCGGCGCCGGTGCGGTCGTCACCCGCGACCTGCCGGCGGGCGTGGTGGCGGTCGGCAACCCGGCCCGCGTCGTCCGCCGCGTCACCGACGCCGACCGCGCCTGACCCGCCGGCCCGTCATCCACCGGGCCCGCCCGACTCCCGGGCGGGCCGCCGGCCATGGCCGCTGCGGATGCGTGACCGCCCGGTCAGCCGAGGGCCTGGACGGCGTACAGGGTGGCCAGGGCGACCGCGAGCGCCCCGAGCAGCGCGCGCAGGGCGCGTTCGGGCAGGCGGGGTTGGAGGCGGGCGCCGCAGTACCCGCCGATCAGGCCCCCGAGGCCGCACAGCAGGCCCAGCGGCCAGTCCGGCGCGGCGGCGTCGTCGACCGCAAGGCCGAGCAGCGCGTACGTGGCGGCGCCGACGATCGAGGTCGCGAACGTCGCCGCGAGCGCCGCCGGCGCGACCCTGCCGACGGGGAGTCCCCGCCCGACGAGCAGCGGCCCGAGCAGCGATCCGCCCCCGATGCCGTACACCCCGCCGACCACCCCGGCCACCACCGCGAACGAGGTGACAACCCGCCGCGACGGCCCCACCGCCGCACCGCCACTCGCGCCGGGACCGGGGCGGGCGCCGGCCGCGTCGGGATGGGGTGAGGTACCGGATCCGGCTCCCGCGACGTCGTGGGGCTCCTGCCCCGCGCCGGCCGGGTCAGCGGCAGGGGCCGGGCGGGGTCGGGGGCGGCCCAGGCACAGCCACAGTCCCAGGGGGAGCAGGAGAGCCGCGACCACCAGCCGGAACACCCGCGGCCCCGGTACCGCGAACACCCGGATCGCCGCACCCGCCACCACCCCCGGCAGCGTCCCCGCCAACAACCACCGCGTCAGCACCCCACCACCGCGGCCCGCCCGCCGGTACCGCAGCAGCGCCCCCGGCCCGGCGACCACGTTGAACAGCAGGTTCGTCGGCGTCACCGCCGGGCTCGGCACCCCCAGGACGCTGAGCTGCACCGGCAGCAGGAACACCGCCCCCGACACCCCCACCGGCGTGGCCACCACCGACAGCAGCAGCCCGGCCGCGAACCCGGTCAGGCCCGTCGCCCAGGTCACCGGCCCGGGCCGGGCCGGCGGGCGAGGGTGAGCAGGTGGGCGCTCGCGCCGAGCAGCGACGGTTCGTCCTCCACGCGGCGCAACTGGTCCAGCAGCGCCGCCGCCCGGGCCGGGTCGGCCAGGATCGGGTCGAGGCCGTCCAGGAGCAGCCACAGCGGGCCCTCGCAGAACACCGTCCGCGCGTCGGCCAACCCGGCCGCGGTGGCCTCGGCCGCCGGCTCGGTCGGGTGGTGGAAGTAGGCGGTCGTGAACCAGTCCGCGCCCGGCGGCGGCCGGTGCCGGCCGTCGGCGAGCGCCCCGGCCACCAGGTCAGCGAAGCCGGGGGCGTCGGCGTGGCCGTGCGCCCAGCCGTCGTGCAGGGACGCGAACCGGCTGATCGTCGCCGCCACGACCACCCCGCCGGGGCGCAGCAGCCGGCCGGCCTCCCGCCACGCCGCCAGCCGGTCGGCGGCGTCGATCAGGTGGTACAGCGGGCCCAGCAGCAGGACCGCGTCGGCGCTGCCGTCCGCCAGCGGCACCCGCCGGGCGTCCCCGGCCACCGCGGTGACGCCCGGGTGGCCGGCGGCGGCCGCCACGTGGTCGGGTACCGGGTCGACGACGGTGACCCGGTACCCCGCCGCGGCGAGCGGCCCGGCATACACACCCGTGCCGCCGCCGATGTCGAGCAGCCGGGCCGGCGCCGCCGGCAGGGCGCGGCGCAGGACGTCCCGGGTGCGCAGGTACTCCAGCCGGCCGGCGCCGCGGTCGAGGCGGTGGCGCTCGCCGCCGCGCCGGTAGTAGTCGAGGATCTCGGTGGGCAGCATCCACCGACCGTGCCCGCCCGCGGCCGGCCGGGCAACCGCATATCGGGGCGGTCCGGGCCGCTACTCGACCAGGTCGGCGGCCGGCGGGGTGAACACGACCAGGTGCGGCAGGTACGGCTCCGGATCCGTCGACCAGTCATAGCGCCGCCACTGGGCCAGCGAACGGCGGCCGATCACCGCCCGGGCCAGCTCGTACGCCGGCGCCCCGACCGTCGCGGCCGGGACGGCGCCGGACGGCCCGGCGACGGCCGTGCCCGCCGGGGTGCGCAGGCCCAGCGGCGGCAGCCCGGCCGGCCAGCGGCGGGCCAGCCAGCCCACGTGCAGGGCCAGGACCTCGCCGGCGTCGCCGCGGTCGCCCGCGGCGCCGGCCGCGGCGGCGATGTCGTGGCGGTGGTGCCAGCAGTCGAGGGTCATGAACGCGTACCGGCGGTCGCCCAGCCGCGCGTACAGGTCGGGCAGCCGCTCCCGCCACGCCTCGACGACCCCGGGCGGGGAGAGGTGGCGGCGCTCGGCGACGTGCCGGGCCGTCCAGTCGGCGCCGGGGGCGCCGTCGGTGCGGTCGTCGAGGACGTCGGCGCACACCCCGGCCAGGTGCCGGTACACGTCGGCCGCGGACCAGCCGGGGGTGGCCGGGACGGGCAGGTCGGGGTCGAGGTGGGGGGCGCGGGCGGCCAGGTCGGCGAACGCGCCGCGGTACAGGTCGAGCAGCGCCATCCCGGCAGCGTACGCCGTGCGGGCCACCGGTCTGCGGCGCAGCCGCACACGGCGGGCTGCCGCGGGACCCGCACGCCCCGGCCGACCTCCCGCAGCCCTGATCAGGACGGGACGGGTCGGGCGGGTCAGGCGGCCAGGGCCGGGGTGGCGGCCGCGTGCTCCGCCACCAGCCGGCGCGCCCACAGCAGCCGCGGCAGCGCCGTCTCGGCGCGCTCGCCGAACTCGCCGGCCACCGCCGGGCCGCAGCCGTCCCAGCCGTACCGGGCCAGCGTCGCCGCCACCGCCGCCTCGACCGCGGCCGCGTCCGGGCTCGCCGACGGCTGCAGGTCCGACAGGAAAACGGCTTCCGCCAGGTTCCGCATCGAGTCGCTCATGGTGCCCTCCCCCGCTTGCTCTCCCCCTATGTGACTCAGCTAACAGGGCGTCGAGAGCCGGGCGAGCGCCGACCGGTTGCGGCCCGGTTGCCGTCCAGCCGGCCCGGAAACGACCCCGACCGGCCGACACCGAAAACGGCGAAACCCGACATCCGGGCGGGTGCCGGGAGCGGGGCCCGTACCGATAGATTCGACCCGTGGTCGACCTCGTCCCCGCCGCCACCGCCGCGCTCGCCGCCGCCGGCGGCACCGCCGCCGACATCGTCGAGGCGTGGCTGCTCAACCGGCGCCTCTCCCCCCACACCCGGGCCGCGTACCGGCGGGACGTCACCGGCTGGCTGCACTGGTGCGCCGGCCGCGACCTCGACCCCCGCACCGCCACGTTCCTGCACGTCAACGCCTACGCCCGGGAACTCGAGACGACCCTCGACCCGCGCACCGGCAACCCGCTGACCCCCACCACCGTCGCCCGGAAACTGTCCGCCCTGTCGAGCTGGTACACGTTCCTGCACAAACTCAACGCCATCGCCGTCAACCCCGTCGCCGGCGCCGACCGGCCCCGCCTCGACCGCGACCACTCCGCCACCGTCGGCCTCAGCGCCGACGAGGTCGACGCCCTCCTCGCCGCCGCCCGGCAGGCCATCGGACCCACCGCCGACCGCACCCGCGCCGCCATCACCCTCCTCGCCGACCTCGGCCTGCGCGTCAGCGAACTCACCTCGCTCAACTGCGAGGACCTCAGCACCGAACGCGGCCACCGCAGCATCCGCTTCACCGGCAAGGGCGGCCACCAGCGCCGCCGCGCCCTCACCCCCGGCACCGCCGCCGCCGTCGACGCCTACCTCACCGCCCGCGGCCACGCCGAAGCCGCCCGCCCCGACGCCCTCACCGGACCGCTGCTCGTCACCAAGACCGGGCGGCGCCTCGACCGGCACGCCGTGTTCCGGCTCATCCGCGACCTCGCCCGCGCCGCCGGCATCCCCCACTGGGCGTCGCTGTCCCCGCACTCGCTGCGGCACGCGTTCGCCACCACCGCCCGCGACGAGGGCGTACCCCTGGAGGACGTCCAGGACGCCATGGGCCACGCCGACCCCCGCACCACCCGCCGCTACGACCGCGACCGGCACAACCTCGACCGCGACCCCGCGTACGCCATCTGGGCCGCCCGCGCCCGCCGCGGCAACACCTGACCCGTCACAGCACCCGCGGCGGCGTGTTCCCCGCCGCCACGATCGCCCGCCGCACCGGCACCGCCGCCAGCAGCCCGAACCCGATCACGAAGAACGACATCAGCGACAGCAGCGCCACCCGGTACGAGCCCGTCGCCTGGATCGCCAACCCGAACAGCAGCGGACCCAGCCACGACGTCCCCTTGTCCGAGATCTCGTACAGGCCGAAGTACTCGCCCTCCCGCCCCGGCGGGATCAACTGCGAGAACAACGACCGCGACAGCGCCTGCGACCCGCCCAGCACCACCCCGATCGCCCCACCCAACGCCACGAACGGCCCCGCCGCGCCCACCGGCAGCCAGAACGCCGCCACCACCGTCACCGACCACAGCACCAGCGACAACAGGATCGTCTTCCACGCCCCGATCCGCCGCGCCAGCCACCCCATCCCCAGCGCCCCGCCCAACGCCAGGAACTGCACCATCAGGATCGTCGGCACCAGCACGTCCTGCGACAGCTTCAACTCCTCCACCCCGTACACCGACGCCATCGCGATCACCGTCTGGATCCCGTCGTTGTACACCAGGTACGCGATCAGGAAGAACAGCGTCAACGGGTACGCCCGCAGCGACCGCAGCGTCGCCCACAACTGCCGGAACCCCGCCACCAGCAGCGGCCCCGACGCCGGACCCGCCACCGGCGGCCGATTCCGCAACCGCACCAGCGGCACCGTCGTGAACGCCGCCCACCACACCCCCGCCGACACGATGCACCACCGCGCCACGTCCCCCGTCGACACACCCCACCAACGCGGCGCCAGGACGACCGCCGCCAGGTTCAACGCCAGCAGCACCCCGCCGCCGCCGAACCCGAACGCCCACCCCACGCTCGACACCGCATCCCGGTCATCCGGGCCCGCCAACTGCGGCAGGAACGAGTAGTACACGACCACCGACGAACCGAACGCCACGTTCGCCACCACGAACAGCACCGCACCCAGCACATACCGGTCCCCGGTCAGGAACAGCATCCCCACCGTCGCCGCCGCACCCACGTACGCGCACCCGGCCATCAACCACTTCTTGTACGCCGTCCGATCCGCCACCGCACCCACCACCGGCAGCACGAACACCGTCAACAGCACCGACAGCGACGCCATGTACGGAAACAGCGACTCCGGCGCCACCGGCACCCCCGCCAGCGACACCGTCCGCCCCGCACACCCCGACTCCGGACACCCCGCCGCCGACTTCGCCACCGCCGTCAGGTACGGGCCCAGGAACACCGTCACCACCGACGTGTAGAACGCCGAATTCGCGACATCGTAGAAGTACCAGCCCACCCGCTCCCGACGATCCGCCCACCCCGCCGCGGTCACCGCCACAACCCCCGCTCCGCCAACACCCCGCGCAGCACATCCAGCCGGTCCGTCATGATCCCGTCCACCCCCAGATCCAGCAGCCCCCGCATCACCACCGGGTCATCCACCGTCCACACATGCACCTGCAACCCCAGCCGATGCGCATACGCCACGAACCGGCGCCCCACCACCGGCACCCCGAAGAACGACACCGGCACCTGCGCCGCCGCCACCGACCCCGGCAACCGCACCCGCCCGCCGTGCAACGCCGCCCAGCGCAGCCGACCCACCGACCGCACCCCCAACGACGTCGCCACCCGCGGACCCGCCAACGCCCGCAACCGCGCCAACCGCGCATCCGAGAACGACGCCAACAACACCCGATCCGCCGCCCCCGCCGACCGCACCGCCGCCACCACCGGCTCCACCGCCCCCGCCGACTTCACATCGACGTTGAACCGCACCCCCGGCCACCCGTCCAACACCTCGGCCAGCCGCGGCACCACCGGCTCCCCACCCACCCGCACCGACCGCACATCCGCCCAGCGCAGCCGCGCCACCCGGCCCCGCACCCCCGCCACCCGCCACAACGACCGGTCATGCAGCACCACCGGCACACCGTCCGCCGTCGCATGCACGTCCGTCTCCACGAACCGGTACCCCGCCGCCACCGCCGCCGCGAACGCCGCCGCCGAATTCTCCGGCAACCCCGCCGCCCGCGCCGACACCACACCACCCCGATGCGCGAACGCCAACGGCCGCGGCGCCTCCAGGAACGCGAAACCCTCCGCCATACGCCGCAGTATCCCGCCCCCGACCACCACCGCCCGCCCCGGACGCGCGGCCGTCACCGACCCGCCACACCCCCGTCACCGACCGACCGCACCCGCCGCGACCGCGCCACACTCACCGGCCGCGTCGGATCCACCCACCGCGGCACCACCGGCTCCGCCACCCGCAACGGCACCAACTCCCGCGCGATCGCCTCCACGATCAACTCCGTCGCCCGCGCCGCATCCCCCCGATCACCCGCCACACACCCCGACAGGTCCACCGGCTCCCCGACATGCACCCGCAGCACCGGCCGCCGCCACACCGCCCGGCCCACCGTCCGCAGCAACCGCCGCGGCACCCCGTACGGCAACACCTCGTGCGCACCCCACTGCGCCACCGGCACCACCGGCACCCCCGCCGCCAACGCCAACCGCGCCGCCCCCGTCTTCCCCCGCTCCGGCCACAACCCCGGATCCAACCCGATCCGACCCTCCGGATACACCAACACCGACGCCCCCGACGCCAGCACCACCCCCGCCGCCGCCAACGACTCCCGCACCGCCGCCGACCGCCGATCCACCCGCACATGACCCGACCGGCGCATCAACCAACCCAGCACCGGCGCCCGGAACACCCCACCCGTCGCCATGATCCGCGGCGCCAACCCCAACCGGGCCGCCGCCGCCACCAACACCACCGGATCCGCCGGACCCACATGATTCGCCGCCAACAACACCGGCCCGGACACCCGCACCCCGCCCGACACCCGCAACCGCCCCACCAACGCCACCAGCAGGCGGGCAGCCACCATCGCCACCCGCCACACCCACGGCGCCCGATCCCGCGGCCGCCCCGCACCACTCACGCCCCGGACGGCAACTCCGCCAGACGCGCCTCCACCTCCGCCAACTCCGCCCGCAACCGCTCCACCCGCTCCGCCGCCCGCGACCGCTCCGCCGCCACGATCTGCTCCACCGCCTCCGACAACGCCGGCACATCCAGCAACGCCACCACCCGCAGCGCCTCCGCCGGCCGGATCGCACACGGCTTCGCCAGCGTCCGCGAACCCTGCGCCGCCGCCACCGACCACTCCCCGTCGACACACGACACCGTCACCGTCAACCCCGCCGCCGGCTTCACCTTCGCCGCCTTCGGCCGCCGCACCGGCCTCTCCCCCTCCACCGGCGTCTCCACCGGAGCCGACCGCGGCGCCGGCGGCAGCAGCGGCGCACCCGACGGGACCGCCGGCTCCTCCACCTCCGGCACCGTCGCCCGGGCGGCGCTCGCGGCCTTCTTCGCCGCGGTGGCCGCGCCGCGCGGCGGGATCACCACGTCGGCCGGGGTGAACGGCAGCTCGTCCCGGCCGAACCGGACCACCACCGTCGTCTCGCCGTCGGCCTCCTCCACGCCGGCGACCTGGCCGAACTGGCCGGCGATCTGCCCGGCCGCCTCCGTGAACATCACCTTCGGCCTGCGGCCGGCCTCCAGGGCCGTACGGAGGGCGGCCAGATCGTCGGTGGACAGGCCGGCGTCAACGCGCGTCGCCATGTGTGGAACCTCATCTCGGTCGAAAAGTCGCTGACAGCTTCATAGCAGCCGCCACCGACAGCCCGCCGACGCGCCGGGGGTTGCCCCAGCCGGGTCACCGCGGCGCGACCGCCGCCCGGCGCGCCGTCATCGTCGCGGCCAGCAGCGCGGCCACCCCGGCCGCCACGAACGGCGTACCGGTCCAGTACTCGACGCCCGCCGGCATCCCGGCCGTGACGATCGCGTGCCCGATCAGGATCGACCACGTCACCAGCGCCGCCGCGGCGGCCCAGCCGATCACCGACCCGGCCCGGTCCGGTCCCGGCCGCAGCAGCCGGGTCAGCCCGTCCACCAGCAGCCCGCACGCCACCGTCAGCAGCAGCGCGCCCGGCGACGCGAACCCGCGCACCGCCCCGCCCATCACCGCCACCACCGCGTACACGATCGTCGCCGCGCCCGGCGGCAGCGGGCCGCGCCGGGTCAGCATCAGCAGCGGCGCGAGCAGCGCGATCGTCGTCACCACCACCGACGTGCCGTACTGGCGCATCAGCGACGTGTCGCCGAGGTCCGGCACCGACATCGCCGCCACCACCGCCCGCGGCGGCCACGACGTCGCCTCGGCGTACGACAGCAGCAGGAACACCACGACCAGCGCGAACGCCACGCCCAGCAGCAGCGGCAACTGCTCGCGCAGCGGCCGGCCGACGGTGGTGTCCCAGCCCGACCGCACCGGCCCGGTGACGATCACCACCATCGAGCCGATGAGCAGCATGTGCGTCGGCGAGAACGCGATGTTCAGGCCCTGCTCGACGCCGAACGCCAGGTGCCAGGCCATGTCGCCGGCACCGCCGATCGCGAACAGCGGCAGCGCCACCAGCGTGAGCCCGTAGCCGACCGGTACGGCGTCCAGCGCGCGGCGGCCCTCCTGCATCCGGCGCAGCACCGGCCAGCCCACCCACGCCGCCGTGGCGACGAACCCGGAGTAGAACACCGCGTGCCACGGCGTGAAGAACGACTCCAGCCCGGCCAGGTTGGTGTGGGCCCAACCGTCGATCAGCAGGCCCGCGACGAACCAGCCGCTCAGCAACGCCGTCACCAGATCGAACCGGTAGCCGGCCCGCGGCCGCACGCTGACCTCCGACACGCTGTACCGCCCTTCCCCCAGCCCGGAACCCGACCGCGAAACGGTACCGAAATCTGTTCTTGGCTGGTCGGTGCGTAGCACCGCTTTGGGTTTGGGGGTGCGCAGCACACCCGCTAAGGCGTCCTAGGAAGATAGCCCTTTGCCGGAATGGCAAGTACGACCGACCGCACCACCCCTAGAGCGTCCTAGGACGCAGATGATGCCCCGGCCTCGGGTCAAGGACGGCTGGTTGCCGTGGTCGGGGCGAGTGCGCGACCGCGCGCGCACTCGCCCCGAGGACGCCGGCGCTACCTGGCCGGCCGAGCAGCGGCGGCGCTGGCGGCATCGGGCTCCCGGGGATGGTGCATTCGTTGTCGCTCCCACGACAACGAATGCACCATCCCGCCAGTGGCCCGTCCGCTGCGGCAACGAGCGGTCGGGCTCGTGTCGGTGTTCGAGGTTGGGGGGTGGGGGGATTGGGAGATTGGCCACACCCCGTACAGCGTCCTAGGAAGACAATGTGGTCGCTACCATCCCCGCATGACGACGAGCCTGATCACCGGTGCCACCGGTGGGATCGGTGCCGCCATCGCCGCCGACCTCGCCGCGCGCGGCGACCGGCTCCTGCTCTGCGGCCGCGATCCCGACCGGCTCCGCGCGGCCCTCGCCGCCCTCCCGCCCGGCGGCGCCGCGGGCGCGGGGGGCGGTCATCCGGGACGTGAGGGCGACCCCTCCCCCGGGCACGGGGTCCTCGTTGCTGATCTGGGGCGGCCCGGGGGGCTCGCGGCGCAGGTCGCCGGGGTGCTGCCCGAGCGGCTGGACGTGCTCGTTCACTGTGCCGGGGTGGTCGACCTGGGTGGGATCGGGGAGACCGACGTCGCCGCGTGGGAGCGGGCGTTGGCCGTCAACCTGGTCGGGCCCGCCGAGCTGACCCGGCTCGCGCTGCCCGCGCTGCGGGCCGCCGGCGGGCACGTCGTACTGATCAACTCGGGGGCCGGGTTGAGTGCGGGGCCGCGGTGGGGGGCGTACGCGGCGAGCAAGTTCGGGCTGCGGGCGCTGGCCGACGCGCTGCGGGCCGAGGAGCCGGGGCTGCGGGTGACGAGCGTGTACCCGGGGCGGACGGCGACCGCGATGCAGGAGTCGGTGCACGCGCAGGAGGGTCGGGCGTACGACCCGGCGCGGTGGATCCGGCCCGGGGCGGTCGCGGCGGCGGTGCGAACGGCGCTGGACCTGCCGGCCGGTTCGCACCTGACCGAGGTGACCGTGCGGCCGGCCGCGGGCTGACCGTACGGGCGGGGCTGAACCATACGTGGACGGGCCGGTCGAGCGGGCGCGGGCGGCGGTGCTGGGCCGGCTGTGGTCGGCGCTGCGGCGTGAGCCGCTGGACTTCGTGGTCGGGGTGCGGGTGGCCGGCGGTACGGCGGAGTTGACGCTGCGGGACGGGCGGGTGCTGCGCGGTCCGGCGCCGGCGCCGTTCGGGCCGCACCCGCCGGGCCTGGCGGTGACCCTGACCGGCCCCGCCACCACTGACCGTGCCATCGCCGCCGACCACGCCGCGGGCGCCGACCGAACCGGCGCGCCGGACCGGACCACCGGGCCGAACCGGCTCGATGGTCCGAACCGGTCCGACCGGACCGACGCGAGCGGCGGCGGGGCGGTGCTGGATGATCCCGCCGCGTTGGTGCGGGAGCTGCCGGTGGCGGGGCGGGAGCGGTTCGCGGAGGAGTTGGGCGACAGCGTCGCCAACCTGGCGCTGGCGTACGCCGAGGCGCCGCCGCCGCCGACGCTCGGCGCGCTGGCGGCCATGCCCGCGGCGGACGCGGCCGTGCTCGGGGAGCAGCTCGTCGTGGCCGGGCACCCGCTGCACCCGGGCTGCCGTACCCGGCTGGGGATGAGCGCGGCGGAGGTGCGGGCGTACGCGCCGGAGCACCGGCCGGTCGTGCCCGTCCGCTGGTGGGCGGTGCCGGCGGGGCGGTGGTGGAGTCCGGCGGGGCTGCCGCCGCTGCTGCCGGTGCACCCGTGGCAGGAGGCGCACGTGCTGGGCCGGTACGGCGGCCTCCTCTCCCCCACCGACCGGGTGACGGCGGCGCGGCCGCTGATGTCGCTGCGGACGGTCGCCGCCGACGGGCGCACCCACCTGAAGCTGGCGGTGGACGTGCAGATGACCAGCGCGGTCCGGCGGGTGTCGGCGGCGGCGGTGCACAACGGGCCGCTGCTGAGCGGGCTGGTAGCGGGGCTGGCGCCGGCGGGATTCGGGGTGCTGGCCGAGGACGCGGGCGGGGCGGTGTGCGTCGGCGGCGAGCCGGTGCCGGCGCTGGCGGTGCTGCGCCGGGCGGCGCCGGTCGGGCCGGCGGGGTCGGTGGTGCTGCCGCTGGCGGCGTTGAGCGCGGACGGGGCGCCGGGGCGGCCGCCGCTGGCGGTGCAGGCGGCGCGGGCAGCGTACGGCGGGGACCCGGTGGCGTTCCTGCGGGCGCTGCTGCGGGTGCTGCTGCCGCCGCTGGCGGCGCTGCTGCGCGCGGGGGTGGCGCTGGAGGCGCACGGGCAGAACACGCTGGTCGTGCTGGCCGCCGGCCGGCCGGTGGGGCTGCGGTACCGGGACTTCGGCGGGGTGCGGGTGTCGGCGGCGCGGCTGGCCGCGGCCGGGGTGGCGGCGCCGCCGCTGCGCGGCGCGGTGCCCTGCGACGACCCGGCGGTGCTGCGGACGACGGTCGCGGCGGCGGCCGGGGTGGTCGTGGGCGAGCTGGTCGCGGTGCTGGGCCGGGCGGGTGCGGAGCCGGGGCGGTGCTGGGCGGCGGTGGGCGGGGAGCTGGCGGCGGCGTTCGCCGGCGCCGACCGGGCGGCGCTGCTGGCGGCGCCGGTGCCGGTGAAGGCGACGACGGCGATGCGGCTGGCCGGGGATCCGCTGGCGGAGCGGTGGGCGGCGATGCCGTACGGATGGGAGGGGCCGTGACGGTGGCGGCGCACGCGCCGGAGCTGGCCGACGCCGTGGCGGCGGCGTGGCCGCGGGCGGCGGACGCGGTGCGGCGGCGGCTGCTGGCCGCGCTGTGCCGGGAGGACGTGGGGGACGCGCGGCGCCGGTTCGGGGCGGCGGGGCGGTGGTCGGGGTACGGGCACGTGACGTTCCACGCGGCGCCGGACGTGCCGTTCGCCGACCTGCTGCCGGCCGGGGCGGCGGGGCTGGTGGCCGAGCTGGAGAACGCGGTGCTGAACCAGGCCATCGCGTACGCCCGCGGGCCGGGCGGCCGGGCCGGCAGCGGGCCGGACGCGGCGGTCGCGGCGGCGGAGCGGCTGGCCGTCGAGGGGCACAACCTGCACCCGTGCGGGCGTACCCGGCTCGGCTGGGATGTGGCGGACGTGCTGGCGCACGACCTGGAGGGCACCGGTACGGCGGTGGGGTTCGTGGCGGTGCCGCGGGCGGCGCACGCCGGCGACGACGTGGGCGAGCTGCTGCGGGGGGCGTACCCGGCGGTGCCGGCGGCGCCGGCCGGGCACGTGGTGCAGCCGGTGCACGCCTGGCAGTGGGAGCGGCTGCGCCGGGCGCCGGTGGCCGGGCTGCGGCTGCTGGACGGGCGGCTGCCGGCGACGGCGACGCTGGCGATCCGGACGCTGCTGCTGGCCGGGCCGGCGCGGTACCTGAAGCTGTCCCTGGACGTGCAGATCACCTCGACCCGGCGGACGATCTCGCCGGCGAGCGCCGCGAACGGGCCGCGGATCTCGGCGGTGCTGGGCAAGATCCTGGACGGCGACCCGGTGGGGGCGCGGGCGCTGGTGCTGGCGGAGCCGGCGGGCGCGGCGGCGCCGGGGCTGGGCGACGGGCGGGCGGCGTCGGTGGTGGTGCGGGAGCCGCTGGCCGGGCGGCTGCTGCCGGGCGAGCGGGTGTGGCCGGCGACGGCGCTGCCGGCGCTGGACGGCTCGGGGCGGCCGGTGCTGGCCGGGCTGGTGGACGCGTACGGGGTGCGGCACCGGGTGGCGGGGGCCGCGGCGGCGGGCGGGTTCCTGACGGCGTACGCGCGGCTGCTGCTGGCGCCGGTGCTGCGGCTGGCCACCCGGTACGGGGTGGGGCTGGAGGCGCACCTGCAGAACTGCCTGCCGACGTTCCGCGACGGCGACCCGTACCGGATGATCTTCCGCGACCTGGCGGGGCTGCGGCTGCACCGGCCGCGGCTGGCGGCGGCCGGGTACGCGCTGGACCTGCACCCGGGCTCGGTGGTGGGCACCGACGACGTGCGCGTACTGCGGGCGAAGGTGTGCTACACGGCGTTCCAGGCGCACCTGGCGGAGCTGGTCCGGCGGCTGGGCGACACGCACGGGCTCGGCGGGGACGCGGCGTGGGCGCGGGTGCGGGCGGTGGTGGACGAGCTGTCCGCCGGCGACGCCGACCACGCGGCGTGGGTGGCGCCGACGGTGCCGCACAAGGCGCTGGTGCGGATGCGCCTGGCCGGCGGCGCCGACCTGTACGTTCCCGTCCCCAATCCCCTGTCCCAGCACCCCGGAGGCCGTGGTGTCCGAACCGTCCCCCATCCCCGCTGACGTCGCCGCGGCGCTGGCCGCGCAGCCGGCGCCGGTGTGCGCGTACGTGTACCGGCGGGCCGACCTGGCCGCGGCCGCCGAGAGGCTGCGGGCGGTGCTGCCGGCGCGGGCGCGGCTGCTGTACGCGATGAAGGCCAACAGCGACCCGCGGGTGGTCAAGGCGCTGGCCGACGCGGTGGACGGGCTGGAGGTGGCCTCCGGCGGGGAGCTGCTGCTGGCCCGGACGCTGGGCGTGCGGCGGATCGCGTTCGGCGGGCCCGGCAAGACCGACGCGGCGCTGGCCGAGGCGGTGGACGCGGGCGCCCGGGTGCACGTGGAGAGCGTGCACGAGCTGCGCCGGCTGGACCACCTGGCCCGGGCCCGCGGGGGCGGGCCGGTGCCGGTGGCGCTGCGGGTCAACCGGGCGGCGGCCGGGCCGGTGGGCAGTCACGTGATGGCCGGCGCGGCGACGCCGTTCGGGCTGGACGAGGCGGACCTGGCGGCGGCGCTGGCCGTACCGGCGCCGGGGCTGCGGATCGACGGCCTGCACGTGCACGCGGTGTCGAACAGCCTGGACGCGGCGGCGCACGGGGCGTGGATCGCGGACACGGCGCGGTGGGCGGCGGGCGCCGCGGCGGCGCACGGGCTGCCGCTGGCGTACCTGAACGTCGGCGGCGGGCTCGGGGTGGACCACGCCGGCGGGGCGGAGCTGGACCTGGCGGCGCTGGGCAAGGGGCTGGCCGAGGCCGACGCGGCGCTGCCGGACGGGGTGGAGCTGGTGCTGGAGCCGGGGCGGTACCTGGCCGCGGGCGCCGGCTGGTACGCCGCCGAGGTGCTGGACCTCAAGCGGGTGCACGGGCGGTGGTTCGCGGTGCTGCGCGGCGGTACGCACCACTTCCGGCTGCCGGCGGCGTGGGGGTACGACCACCCGTGCGCGGTGCTGCCGGTGGCGGCGTGGCCGTACCCGTGGGAGCGGCCGGAGGTGCGCGACGCGGCGGTGGACGTGGTGGGCGAGCTGTGCACGCCGCGGGACGTGCTGTGCCGGGCGCGGCCGGTGGCGCGGCTGCGGGTCGGGGACGTGCTGGTGTTCGGCAACGCGGGGGCGTACGGGTGGGACATCTCCCACCACGACTTCCTGCGCCACCCGCACCCGGCGACGGTGGTGCTGTAGCGCGCCGGCCGGCGGGGTGGGCGGCCGGCGCTCGCCGCCGGCCGCCCCGGTGGCCGACGCGGCAGGTGGCGGGACGCCAAGTGTCCGGCGCGGCAGGTGGCGGCCGGCGGTGCGCGGTCACTGCCGGGCCCGGCCGCGGCGGCCCGGGTCGTCGCTCAGGTGGGTCAGGGCGGCGGCCCGGGCGGGCCGGGTCGCCGCTCAGGATCCGGTCGGGGTGGGGCCGGTCGGGGTGGTGAGGGCGGCGCGCAGCGGGGCCGCCTTGGCGGCGGCCTCGGCGACCTCGGCGGCCGGCTCGCTGCCCCAGGTGATCCCGCCGCCGGCCCACACGTGCAGGTGGGCCGGGTCGGCGGCGACCGTCCGGATCGTCAGGCCCAGGTCCAGGTGGTCGGGGCCGACCCAGCCCAGCGCGCCCATGCTCGCCCCCCGCCCCACCGGTTCGAGGTCGGCGATCTGCGCGAGCGCGGCCAGCTTCGGCGCCCCGGTGACCGAGCCGCCGGGCGCGAGCGCCCGCAGCAGCGTCGGCAGGTCGACGCCGTCGGCCAGGTCCGCGCGGACCACCGACTCCGCCTGCCAGAGGTCGCACCACCGGCGGACGGCGTACAGCGTGTCCACGGCCACCCCGCCGGTGCGGGCGACGTGCGCGAGGTCGTTGCGGGCCAGGTCGACGATCATGATGTGCTCGGCCCGCTCCTTGGCCGAGGCGAGCAGCTCGGCCCGGCCCGCGGGGGTGGCCGGGCGGGTGCCCTTGATCGGGCGGGTGGTGGCGACGCCGCCGCGGACCTCGACCAGCGTCTCCGGGGAGGCGCAGGCGATGGCCCAGCCGGCGCCGGCGAGCACCCCGCCGTACCGGGCGCCGGGCAGCGCGGCGACCGCGGCGAGCGCCGGGCCGGGGTCGCCGGCGTAGCGGGCGCGGGCGTGGCCGACGAGGTTGGCCTGGTACACGTCGCCGCGGGCGATGGCGGCGCGCAGTCGGCGGACGGCGTCGGCGTGCTGCCCGTCGGTCCAGCTCGCCCGCCACTCCCCCACCCGCCAGCGGGGTCCGGCCGGCGGGCCGGCGGGCAGCCACCCGGCGGGGGCGGCGGCGGTGGGGCCGGCGGCGGGCAGCCACCCGGCGGGGTCGCTGGCCGCCCGCCGGCGGGCGGCGGCCGGGTGGTCGGCGGCGGGGAGGAGCCGGCCGGCGGCCGGCGGCGGGGCGGGGTGGTCGGGGGCGGCGTAGGCGATGGCGACGACGTCCGGGAGGGTCGGGGCGGGCGAGGGCGGGCCCGGCGGGGCGCCGATCGCGGCGGCGCTCGCGGCCGCGGACACGTACACCGCCGCGCCCGCGGCGGCGCCCGGGCCGCCGCCGGGTCGGGCCACCTCCCGGGCCGGTAGGCCGTGCGCGGCGAGGAAGTCGGCGAGCAGGGCGAGCGGGTCACCGGGGTCGCCGCGCCGCCACGCGAACCGCTCCCGCTCGGTGAGAAGTCGACCACCGTTAGCAGCCGGCGGCGGGTACCAATGCGGGGTCAGGACAACCAACGGACCGATCCACCTCAACCGTTCAGCGAAATCCCGGGCACCGGCGGAACCGCGGTGGTCAACGCATCGATCGGGAGTGCTAGCGTGACGCCACGTCGTGTGAGGCATTACACAAGTTCCACTCACGCGTGACCGAGCCCACCCAGCTCGCCGGACCCCCGGAGGCATCGATGTGCACGCATCAGCCACCCTGCCCGACCGCCGCGGCCCCCGACCGGGAAGCCGCGCGGTGCGTCTCCGCCCACCCTGAGCAGGGGTGGAGCCTACTGTGCAACGGAGTGATCCTCTTCGAGGACACCGGCGACCTGCTGCCGGACGGCAGCATCATCGACCCGCACCGCGGTCCCGCCCCGCACGCTATCGCGGCCTGACCGACCCGGCCGCCCCGCCCCGCCGGTCACTGCGCGTGGCGGCGAGGCACCGGCCGCGGACCCGGCCCGAGGGCGGCCCCGCGGCGCGGCTGCCGTCTCAGGCGAACGCCTCCGGCGGCGGACAGGCGCAGACCAGGTTCCGGTCGCCGTACGCGCCGTCGATCCGCCGCACCGGCGGCCAGTACTTGCCCGCCGCCGCCGTCCCGCCGGGGTAGGCCCCCACCGACCGCGGGTACGCCCTGCTCCACTCGTCCGCCGTCACCATCGCCGCGGTGTGCGGGGCGTTGACCAGTGGATTGTCGTCCTTCGGCCAGGTGCCCGCGGCGACCGCGTCGACCTCCCCCCTGATCGCGATCATCGCGTCGCAGAAGCGGTCCAGCTCCGCCAGGTCCTCGCTCTCGGTCGGCTCGACCATCAGCGTCCCGGCCACCGGGAACGACATCGTCGGCGCGTGGAAGCCGTAGTCGATCAGCCGCTTGGCCACGTCGTCGACCGTCACGCCGGTCGCCTTGGTCAGCGGCCGCAGGTCGAGGATGCACTCGTGCGCGACCAGGCCCTTGTTGCCGGCGTACAGCACCGGGTAGTGCGGCCGCAGCCGGGCCGCGACGTAGTTGGCCGCGAGCACCGCCACCGCGGTGGCGTCGGCGAGCCCGTCCGGGCCCATCATCCGCAGGTACGCCCAGGAGATCGGCAGGATCCCCGCCGAGCCGTGCGGGGCGGCGGACACCGCGTGGTCGTCGCCGGCCAGCGGGTTCCCCGGCAGGTACGGCGCCAGGTGCGCCCGGACCGCCACCGGCCCGACGCCCGGGCCGCCGCCGCCGTGCGGGATGCAGAAGGTCTTGTGCAGGTTCAGGTGCGACACGTCCGCGCCGAACTTGCCCGGCTTGGCGAAGCCCAGCAGGGCGTTGAGGTTGGCGCCGTCGACGTACACCTGGCCGCCGGCCTCGTGCACCTTGGCGCAGAGCTGGGCGATGCCGGTCTCGTACACGCCGTGGGTCGACGGGTACGTGACCATGATCGCCGCGAGCGCCCCGGCGTGCGCCTCGATCTTCCGGTCGAGGTCGACGAGGTCGACGTTGCCGCCGTCGTCGCAGCCGACCACGACGACCCGCATGCCGGCCATCACCGCGGAGGCGGCGTTGGTGCCGTGCGCGCTGGACGGGATGAGGCAGATGTCGCGGCCGGCGTCGCCGTTGGCCCGGTGGTACGCCCGGATCGCCAGCAGCCCGGCCAGCTCCCCCTGCGAGCCGGCGTTCGGCTGCACGCTGACCGCGTCGTACCCGGTGACCTCCGCCAGCCACTCCTCGAGCTGGGTGACGAGCGCGGCGTACCCGGCGGTCTGCGCGGCGGGGGCGTACGGGTGGATGTTCGCGAACTCCGGCCAGGTCACCGCGGCCATCTCGGTGGTGGCGTTGAGCTTCATCGTGCACGAGCCCAGCGGGATCATGCCGCGGTCCAGCGCGTAGTCGGCGTCGGCGAGGCGGCGCAGGTAGCGCAGCATCGCGGTCTCCGAGTGGTGCGCGGTGAACACCGGGTGGGTCAGGTAGTCCGAGGTGCGGCGCAGCGCGGCCGGCAGCGCGGCCGGCGCGTCGGCCGGCGGCGCGGCGACGCCGAACGCCGCGCACACCGCGTCCACGTGTGCGTCGACGGTCGTCTCGTCGCAGGCCGCGCCGACGGTGTCGGCGTCGACCCGGCGCAGGTTCACCCCGGCCGCCGCGGCCGCGGCGACGACCTCGTCGGCGCGGCCGGGCACCACCGCGGTGACGGTGTCGAAGAACGCTTCGGCGCCCAGCGCCACCCCGCCGGCGCGCAGCGCGGCGGCCAGCCGGGCGGCGGCGGCGTGGGTGCGCTCGGCGATGGCGCGCAGCCCGTCCGGGCCGTGGTAGACGGCGTACATCGAGGCCATGACCGCCAGCAGCACCTGCGCGGTGCAGATGTTGCTGGTCGCCTTCTCCCGCCGGATGTGCTGCTCCCGGGTCTGCAACGCCAGCCGGTAGGCCGGGGCGCCGTCGGCGTCGCGGGAGACGCCGACGAGCCGGCCGGGCAGCAGCCGCTCCAGCCCCGCGCGCACGGCCAGGTAGCCGGCGTGCGGGCCGCCGAAGCCCATCGGTACGCCGAACCGCTGCGTCGTACCGGCGGCGATGTCGGCACCGAACTCCCCCGGCGTGCGCAGCAGGGTCAGCGCGAGCAGGTCCGCGGCGACGGTCACCAGGGCGCCGCGGGCGTGCGCGGCCTCGACCAGCGGGCCGAGGTCGCGGACGGCGCCGGACGCGCCCGGGTACTGCAGGTGCAGGCCGAAGAAGTGCTCCGGCAGCGCGTCGGCGGCCGGGTCCAGCACGCGCACGTCGATGCCCAGCGGCTCCGCCCGGTTCCGGATCACCGTGATCGTCTGCGGCAGCGCGTCGGCGTCGACGACGTACACCGGGCTCTTGGTCTTCGCCGCCCGGCGGGCCAGGGTCATCGCCTCGGCCGCGGCGGTCCCCTCGTCGAGCATCGAGGCGTTCGCGGTGCCCAGGCCGGTCAGGTCCGTGACCATCGTCTGGAAGTTCAGCAGCGCCTCCAGCCGGCCCTGGCTGATCTCCGGCTGGTACGGCGTGTACGCCGTGTACCAGGCCGGGTTCTCCAGCACGTTGCGCAGGATCACCGGCGGCGTGTGGGTGCCGTGGTACCCGATGCCGATCATCGACGTGGCGACCGTGTTGCGGCCGGCCAGCGCGCGCAGCTCGGCCAGCGTCTCCGGCTCGGTGGCGGCCGCCGGCAGGTCCAGGCCGCCGGTCCAGCGGATGACCTCGGGGATCGCGGCGTCCATCAGCTCCTCGACGCCGGAGTAGCCGATGGCCTCCAGCATGCGCCGGCGGTCGGCCTCCTGCGGGCCGATGTGGCGGCGGGCGAAGCGGTCGCCGGTCGGGCGGGGGGCTGCGCTCATGGGAAACTCCTGCGACGAGGGAAGCATGCGTTCCCTCCCCACCTGTCGCCCGTACCCGGGGGCACGCCGCTCCAGACAGCCATGCCCCGCAGCGGTCCTGGGTGCCTGAGAGGTTCCGGGGAGGAATTGCCCCTTCGGCGCCGGATCGGCGGCCAGGCTGGCTGGCCGACCGGGACGCGGACTCTCCCGCGCGGGGTACTCGGCTGCCGCACACGGTACCAGCGCCGCCGCCGGACATCGACCTACTGACGGGCGGATGTGCGGAGGGTTACGCGGGCGCGCCGGATCGGCCCCTTTTCGGGGTGGTGGTGCTGACGCTGCGCTACCGGCCTACCGTCGAGGGAGGGGTGATCGGCGCCTCCCTCTCCCACCCGACGAACCCCACCGCCTGACCCACTGACCCACCCACCACCGGCCCGGGACGAGCGTCAACATGAGATCAGCGACGTCATGGCGCCCCCGAAGGGTTCGTGGCCCCATAAATCACCGGTGGGTGGGGTAGGCCGCGGCCGACCGGGGCGGAACAGCGGGTGGGTCAGGGGGTCGTGGGGTTCAGGGCGGTCTCGCGGGGGCCCAGGAAGATCGGGTCGCGGCCGGAGAGGACGTCCGCGGCCGCCTTCACCGCCGCGCCGTACTCGCGCATCGCCCCCCAGCGCCACTGCCGCGGGTACTGCCGGGCCGTGTCGTCCCCCACGCCCGTGGCCTCGATGCCGGCGTGCGCGCACAGCGCCACCGCCCGCTCCAGGTGGAAACTCTGCGTCACCACCACCGCCGAGCGCACCCCGAACACCCGGCTGGCCCGCTGGCACGAGTCGTAGGTGTCGAAGCCCGCGTGGTCCTGCACCACCCGGTCCGCCGGCACCCCGCGCGAGGTCAGCCACCAAGCCATCGCGCCCGGCTCGTCGTACGCCCAACCCCCGTGGTCCCCGGAGACCAGGACGGCGCCGACCCGGCCGCGGGCGTACAGGTCAGCGGCCACCGCCAGCCGGGCCGCGAGGAAGCCGGACGGCGACCCGTCGGGGTTCACCTGCGCGCCCAGCACCAGCGCGACCGGCGCGGCCGGTACGGCCGCCGCGTCGTACACCCGCCCGTCCGCGGCGTGCCGGATCCACGCCACCGAACCGCCCACGGCGGCCGCCACGGCCAGCGCGCCGGCGACGCCGACGGCCAGCACCCAGCGCAGCAGCCGCCCCCGGCGGCGGGGCGGACCGACGGCGAGCGGGGAGCGGTTCGGCAGGCGCACCAAGCCAGCGTGCCACGCCCGCACCACCGGCGAACCCGGCCAATCGGACACCATCCGAAGCGAGCCGAGCGGGTGCACACCCCCGCCGAACCGCACCGGTCGCGCCGGCAGGAATGCCCCGAGGAATCGCGGTCGGGAAACGCCCGGACGCCGTCCGGGCGGGAGGAATCGCCCGTCAGCCGGCGCGGCGGCGGGCGCGGCGGGCGGCCAGCTCGTCGGCGGGCGCCGGAACCGTCGGCTCCACCACGCCGGCCGCCGGCTCCGCCGGCAGGTGCGACAGCGAGCCCTGGATCTCCTTGAACGCCCCGCCGATCGCGATGCCGAACACGCCCTGCCCGCCCTGCAGGAGGTCGACGACCTCCTCGGCGGAGCGGCACTCGTACACCGTCGTGCCGTCCGAGATGAGCGTGATGCCGGCCAGGTCGGCGACCCCGCGGGAGCGCAGCGCCTCGATCGCCCGGCGGATGTTCTGCAACGAGACGCCGGCGTCCAGCAGCCGTTTGACGACCTTGAGGACGACCAGGTCGCGGAACGAGTACAGCCGCTGCGTGCCCGAGCCGGACGCGTCCCGGACGCTCGGCACGACCAGCCCCGTGCGGGCCCAGTAGTCGAGCTGGCGATAGCTGATCCCGACCGCGTGGCAGGCGGTCACACCGCGGTACCCGACGCTGCCGTCGGCGTCGGTCCAGGGCTCGCCGGTGCCGGTGCCGGGCGGGGGTTCCGGTTGTGGGACTCGCTCGTCCATGACGACCAACCTCCCCCGGCCGTCCGCGACGGCCAACCTCCCCTGGCGCTGCCAACGCTCATCACCCTATAGCGCAGCCGGTCCGGCCGCGGGCACGCTTCGCCGCGACACGCCGCGGGCAGGCGAGCGTGCCGCCCCGGCGCGTCAGCTCGCGAAGTCGTCCGGGCTCACTTGATCGAGGAACTCGCGGAACTTCTCCACCTCGTCCTCCTGCTCGTCCGGGATCACGATGCCCGCCTCGGCGAGCACCTCCTCGGCGCAGCGGATGGGGGCGCCGACCCGCAGGGCCAGGGCGATGGAGTCGGACGGGCGGGCCGAGACGCGGACGTCCTCGCCGAGCAGCAGGTCGGCGTAGAAGACGTTGTCCTTCAGCTCCATGATCTCCACGGCGCGCAGCGGGGCCTTGAGGGCGGCGAGGATGTCGCGGAGCAGGTCGTGGGTGAGCGGGCGGGCGGGCTTGACGCCCTGCTGCTCGTACGCGATCGCGGTCGCCTCCACCGCGCCGATCCAGATCGGCAGGTAACGATCGCCGTCCGCCTCCCGCAGCAGGACGATCGGCTGGTTGCTCGGGAGTTCCACCCGGACCCCGACGACGTTCAGCTCGCGCACCGCAGTTCCTCCCGAACCGCCCGGCCCGACCCGGCGACGGACCGGTCGCCCGGCCCGACGACCGCGTCGCGCGTGTCCTCTCTGCACGGTACACGTCGTGACGGACAGTGCACCCTCACCGGCGCCCGCACCCTATCGCCCCAGCGTGCTCCGCAGCCCCGCCCGTACCAGCGCGCCGTGCAGGCGCGCGGACAGCGCGAGCAGCTCCCGTACCGTCTCGTCCGCCCTGGCCCGGGCGGCCGGGTCGGCCTGGCGCAGCAGCGGCGTGACCAACTGGGCGTAGAGGCCGACCTCGCGGTCGGCGGCGGCCCGGTACGCGCGCAGGTGCCGCGGCTCGATCCCGAACCGGGCCAGCTCGGCCACCACCGTGGCCACGGCCAGGGCGTCCGCGTCGTACCAGCCGCCGGGGCCGGCGGCCACCAGGTTGTCGGCCTCCAGCTTGCGCAGCACCGCGTCGGGCAGCCCGGACCGGGCCAGCAGCGTCGCCCGGTCGACCCGGTCCGGCTCGGCTGGCGGCGCGTCGACCGGGGCCAGCGCCATCCGCGGGCGGACCATCGGCGGCGGGCCGTCGCGGTCCAGCGCGGCGAGCTGGTCGCGGATCACCCGCAGCGGCAGGTAGTGGTCGCGCTGGGCGGTGAGCACGAAGCGCAGCCGCTCCAGATCGATGCGCGTGTACTTGCGGTAACCGGAGGCGGACCGCTGCGGCTCGACCAGGCCCTCGGCCTCGAGGAAGCGCAGCTTCGAGATCGTGGCGTCGGGAAAGTCCCCGCGCAGCGCCGCCAGCACCTCGCCGATGCTCATCAGCGCGGAGGCTCGCGGGTCGGGGCGCGCCTCCGCCGCCCCGGACGACGCCACTAGCGGCCGACCTCCCGGTCGGCGATGAAGACCAGCCGGAACTTGCCGATCTGTACCTCATCGCCGTTGCCCAGGGTGGCCGCCTCGACCCGCTCCCGGTTGACGTACGTGCCGTTCAGGCTGCCCACGTCGCGGACGGTGAACGAGCCGCGGTCGCGGTGGAACTCCGCGTGCCGGCGGGACACCGTGACGTCGTCGAGGAAGATGTCACTGTCCGGGTGCCGGCCGCTGGTGGTGACGTCGTGGTCCAGCAGGAACCGGGCACCGGCGTTGGGCCCGCGGCGGACCACCAGCAGGGCCATGCCGGGCGGCAGGTTGCCCGCGATCCGCCCGGGGACCACGTCGGCGTCCGGGCCGTCGAGGACCTCGTCCAGCGAACCGAGGTTCAGCGTGGACGTGACGTCGAGCGGGGGGAACTCGTCGTCTGGGCGCGTCATCGGACCACCTCACGGAATTCGGCGCGTCGAGCGGGCGTGTGGGGAGGCCACACCGCAGGCGCGCGGCCACCCCGACGCGCGGGCGACCGGCCCCTGGATGACCACCCTAGCGTGGGGCGGCCACCGAATTCGGATACTGAACCTCAAACGACTGTGCGAGCCTAGTCACCGCCCGAAACGGGGGTCAACCAGGCGCGCGGACACGGGGCGGCTTTGGCCCCCGTGGGTTAGCCCTTGGTGAGTTCGCGGTACGCCTCGGGCGACAGCAGACTGTCGAGATCGACGGACCCCGCGTCCAGCTCGACCAGCCAACCCTCGCCGTACGGGTCGGAGTTGATCAGTTCGGGCTGGTCGCCGAGCTGCTCGTTGCGGTTGACGATCGTCCCCGCCAGCGGGGCGTAGATCTCGGACACGCTCTTGGTCGACTCGACCTCGCCGAGCGAGTCGCCGACGGCCACCTCGGTGCCGGGCTCACGCAGGTCGACGTAGACGATGTCGCCGAGCGCGTCCTGGGCGAACGCGGTGATGCCGACCCGGACGGCGCCACTCTCGGTGGACGCCACCCACTCGTGCTCCTCGGTGTACCGCAGCTCGTCAGGGACCACGCCGACGTTCCTCACTCGCGGTGCCGCCCGCGCGGCGGCACGTTCTCGACCGGTCGACCGGGCCGGTCGACGCGGGTGTCGCGGTACGGACCCGAACCCCCGCGAACGGGTCAGGACGCCGGGCGCGCGTACTGCAGATTGAAGCCGGAGTACCGGGCGGTGACCTTGACGACCGCCGCTGGCTCCATCGTCACACTACCGCCGGCCTCGGACACGGTCTCGACCACCCCGCCGAAGATCGTCAGCGCGGACTGCATGATGGTCGCGTCGCCGACGACATCGATGGTGTACGGGCCGGTCAGCGCCTTACCGTCGACTTTGACCCCACCGTCGGCATCGATGAAGTAACTGGACGCGACGACCCGCAGCGGGTCGGCGTTGGCGCCGCTGAGCTGCATCACCTCGGCGCCCGAGTTGCGCAGCTCCTGCACCGTGTCCAGCAGCGTACGGGCGCTGACCTGGTCGGGGTTGCCGGACAGCCGCACGTGCATCCCCGACCCCTCCGCCGGCAGCGTGCCGGCGAGGATGCCCAGCGCGTTCGCCCGCCGGGACGCGTCCGCCAGCGCGGCCTCCCGGCGCTGCGCGCCGGAGCCGAGCTGCCGCTCGCTCTCCTCCAGCCGCCGGACGTCGGTGCTCAGCCGCTGCTCCCGCGCCTCCAGGTCCGACAGGATGCGGACCAGGTCGTCCTCGCGCGCGGTGTCCAGCGACTGGTCGTTGGCGACGTTGCGGAGCTGGGCGACCAGGCCGAAGCCGAGCAGCGCCAGCAGGACCGCGATCGCGGCGCCGGCGCCGGAGAGCCGCCGCTTGGCCGGGCGCTCGGTGCCGCCGTCGGCGGGGCGGGTCGCCGGCCAGCCCGCGGCGGCCGTTCTGGCAAGTCGGGCGGCCGCGCGGCGGGCCCGGGCCGCGGCGGCGGCGAGGCGGGCGGACGCGGCGTGCGCGCCGCCGCGCGGGTGCCCGGCCCCGTGCCCGCCACCCGCGCCGGGGCGCGCGGCGGCGTCACCGCCGGGTCGGGCATCGGCGGGCCGGGCGGCGCCGGGGCGGGGGTCGGTGGACGGCGCGGGGTCGGCGGCGCGGGCCACGTCGGGGTCGGGGTAGGCGGCCGGTCGGGGGTCCGGGGTGTCCGCCGGCGGGGTCGACCCGGCCGGGCGGGGCTCCGGCGGGCCGGCGGACGGCGGCGTGGCGGTCATCGACACCAGCCTACGCCCGGAACAGGTGCCGCCGGATGGCGGCCACATTGCCGAAGATCCGGACCCCGAGCACCACGACCACGCCGGTCGAGAGCTGCCCGCCCACGCCGAGCTGGTCGCCGAGGTACACGATGATCGCCGCGACCAGCACGTTCGAGATGAACGACACCACGAACTGCTTGTCGTCGAAGATGCCGTCCAGCCGGGCGCGGATGCCGCCGAACACGGCGTCCAGTGCCGCGACCACGGCGATCGGCAGGTACGGCTGGAGCTGGATCGGCACCGTCGGATGGATGAGCAGGCCCAGGATGACGCCGCCCACCATGGCGATGACGGGGATCATTCAACGGCCTCCCGGGGAAGCCCCGCGCGACGGGGTGGCCGGCGCGGGTGACGTGGACGAAGTGGCGGGGCGCAGCGGCCTGGCGTACCGGAGGGTCGGCTCGGCCGCCGCCGCGAGCGTCACCTCGTCGGCCTCGACCGTGTAGTGCATGCCGTAGGTGGCGGCCAGCCGGCGGGCGTACTGGGCGCCGGCGGTGCCGAGGTAGGCGCTGCGCAGGTTCGCCGGGCCGAGGGCCCGGATCTCGTACGGCGAGTGGATCGGGATCGTGTCGACGTGGATCGCCGGCCCGGCGAACCGGATCGTCGAGGTGGCCGTCAGCCGCACCCCGCCGACCTGCACCGCGCGGGCGCCGGCCGACCACACGGCGTTGACCACCTGGCGCAGGTCCCGGTCCTGGACCCGGCCGCGGGCGTCGCCGCGGCCGCCGGGCGTCCGCTGTGGATCGGCCAGGCTGATCACCACGCCGGCGCCGCTGAGCCGGGTCCGGCCGGCGGCGGCCTCGGCGGCGTCCAGGGCGGTGGTGCGGCCGGAGTCGCGGGCCTCGCGCAGCTTGTCCACTCTGGCCCGCAGGTCGGTGGACTGGCGGGCCATCGCGTCGGTCTTCGCCCGCAGCGTGTCGATCTGGCCGACCAGGCCGGTGCGGATGCGGGCCCGGCCGGGCTGGTCGTCGACGGTCTTGCGGTACGCGACGGCGAACAGCACGCCGATCGCGCACGCCACCAGGGCGGCCGTGCCGCGGACCAGCCGCCGCCGGCCCGGCGGGCGGGGGCCGCGCGCGGCCCGGGCGGCCGCGGCGTCGGCGTAGCCGGGGTCCAGCGGGAAGCGGAACAGCGTGGTGAGGAAGTCGGGGGCGAACACGGGCTTGGCCGGGTCGGCGGCGGCGTCCGCGGGCCGCACCGGGTCGGCGGCGCCCGGCGGGCGGTCCGGCGGCGGCGCGGCGGGCAGCCGGTCCGGCGGCGGCGGCGCGGCCGGGTCGGCCGGGCTCATCCGGGTACCGCCGGGGCGCGCAGCGCGCGGTACGCCTGGCCCGCGTACAGGGCGGCGGCCAGCCAGTACGTGCCCAGCCCCCACCACGCCAGCCCCCAGCCGGCGGCGCCGGCGACCGGCGCGGCGGCCGGGACGGCCGCGGCGAGCAGCAGCAGCGGGAACGCCGCGAGCAGCACGAACGTGGCCGCCTTGCCGAGGTAGTGGACCGGCGGCGGGGCGTAGCCGCGGCGGCGCAGCAGCGCCAGCACGACCAGCATCAGCACGTCCCTGGCGACCAGCGCGGCGGTGAACGGCCACGGCACGACGTCGCGGACGGTGAACGCGACCAGCGTCGCCACGATGTACAGCCGGTCGGCGAGCGGGTCGAGCAGCTCCCCCAGCCGGCTGACCTGGCCGGTGCGCCGGGCGAGCCAGCCGTCGAGCCAGTCGCTGGTGCCGCCGACGGCGAGCACGACCGTCGCGGCGATGTCGGCGTGCGGGACGAGCAGCAGGTACAGGAACAGCGGCACGCCGAGCAGGCGGGCGAAGCTGATGAGGTTCGGGCCGGTGAGCACGCGGTCGGTGGGCTGACTCACCGCACGCCCTCCCCTCCGAACCGGTACCGGCGGACGACGCCGCGGTCGGGGAGGAAGGGCCGCCCGGCCCGATCCCCGCGTGGCCGGTTCGGCCCGGCGGGTCCCGCGTCGAGTCACTATAACCAGTGGCCACCCGACGCCGGCCGCGCCGCTCTACAGCTTGACGCCGTGCTTGGCCAGCCAGGGTCGGGGGTTGATCGGCTTGTCCTTGACGTGGACCTCGAAGTGCAGGTGCGGGCCGGTGGAGTCGCCGGTGCTGCCGACCTTGGCGATCACCTGGCCGGCGGACACCCGCTGGCCCTCCTTGACGTTCAGCTTGGAGGCGTGGCCGTACAGCGTCTGCACGCCGTTGCCGTGGTCGATGATCACGGCGTTGCCGTAGCCGCCGTACCAGCTCGCCTTCTTCACCACGCCCGCCTTGGCGGCGTGGATCGGGGTGCCCATGCCGGCGGCGAAGTCCATGCCCTCGTGCTCGGTGCCCCAGCGCGGGCCGAACTCGCTGCTCACGTTCGCGCCGCGGACCGGCAGCGTCCAGCTCTGGCTGATCCCGGCCGGGCGGGCGACCGCGCCGGTGCCGGTGGTGGCCGCGGTGGCGGCGGTACCGGTGGTGCCGCCGGTCTTGGCGACGGCGGTCTGAAGGGCGGCGGCGAACTGGCTGGCCGATGTGGCGCCGGTGGCCGATGTGGCGGACGTGGCCGACGTCTTGCCGACCGCGGCGGACTGCGCCGCGACCATGAGCGACTGGATCTGCCCCATTCGAGCCTGCACTTCGGTAACCGACACCCGCGCGCCTCCCCGAGTTCCGCCTGGTGATAGCAGCTCGATCGGCAGGCCCCGCGGGCCCTGAGCGGTTCCGCCCGGGTGCAACCGGTCGGCAACCGAGCGTCACCGGACCGGGCACCCGGCGCGCCGGAGTCTTTCCTCATCGGCGAGCGCGGCCACTCCCCCGGCCGCCCCGACGAACGAAGGGACGGACCCCCGATGACCGTAGACGCGACGCAGGACGCGAAGCGCACCCAGGGCACCGACATCGACGCGCTCGTGCGGGAGCACATGCCGTTGGTCGGGCACCTCGTCCGCGAGGTGATGTCCCGGGTACCGGCGCACGTGAGCCGCGACGACCTCACCTCCGCCGGCCTGGCGGCACTGGTCGGGGCGGCCCGGTCGTTCGACCCGGAGCGCGGGATCGCGTTCGGCCGGTTCGCGGCCACCCGGGTGCGCGGCGCGCTGATCGACGAGCTGCGCGGGCTGGACTGGGCGAGCCGCTCGGTGCGGCACCGGGCCCGGCAGGCCGACACCGCGCGGCAGGAGCTGACCGCGGCGCTGGGCCGCAGCCCGGAGCCGCGGGAGATCGCCGAGAAGCTGGGCGTGCCGGTGACGGACCTGGCCACGGTCGAGGGCGACGTGCACCGGGCGATGGTGCTGAGCCTGCACGGCTTCGCGTACGGCACGGCCGAGGAGATGGTCACCGAGCGGACGGCCGGGCCGGAGGAGATGCTGCTGCACCGGGAGCGGATCGGGTACCTGCACCACGCGATCCGGGCCCTGCCGGAGCGGCTGCGCGCCGTGGTCGACGGCTACTTCCTGCGCGAGGAGCCGATGGCGGTCATCGCCCGCGAGCTGGGCGTGAGCGAGTCGCGGGTGTCGCAGTTGCGGGCCGAGGCGCTGACCCTGCTGCGGGACGGCCTGAACAGCCAGCTCGACCCCGAGCTGATGACCGACGCGCACGAGCGCGAGGGCTGCGTGGCCCGCCGCCGGGTGCACTACTACCGGCAGGTGGCCGCGGCCGGCGACCTGCGCGAGCGGCTGGCCATGACCAACCTGGACGGGCTGCCGGCCGCCGCCTGATCCGCGGCCCGGCGCCGCCGGGCGGGGCGCGGACCCCGGCCGGCGGGCGGTCGCCGACATCGATGGGGTGAATCGGGGTCCGTCGATGGACGGCCCCGGCGGGCGGTACGGGCCGCGCGCGAATCGGCAGATACCGCAACTCTTGTGGGCCAACCGGGCGCGTAACCGGCACGTGCGGGCAGGGCCCGGCTGCCCGGCCGGTGGTCGTGGACCCTTCATCCGGTCGGATACGCTACGCCCGGTTCCCGCTGGTGGGCGTCCCCCCGGCGCCCGGCGGGGCCCGCCGCCGGTCACCCGAGCACCGCGCGCGTCCCCCGCGCCGGTACCCCGACCCTGCAGCGCACCGGCACCGGCGGCGACCCACGGAAGGATCGCCTGGCCCCGTGCTGACCACACTGCTCCGCCGCCTCACCACCGCCGGCGCGGCCGTTCTCCTGGTCGCCACCCTCGGCGCGCCCGCGGGCGCCGCCCCGGACCCGAAGAAGAAGACCGGTACCGAGGGCGAGACGCCGCTGATCCGCGACGTGCTGGAGTCGGCCAGCCGCGGCTTCATCGAGGCCCGCACGGCGTACCGCCGCTCCCGGGACAACCAGGAGCGGCTGAGCCGGGAGCTGGTGGCGCTGGAGCGCCGCCGGGACGCGATGAGCGCCGAGGTGTCCCGGGTGGCCGCCGCCGGGTACCGGGCCGGCCGGCTGAACATGGCCTCGGCCCTGCTGCGCAGCGACACCCCCGACGCGTTCCTGGACCGGGCGGCGGCGCTGGAGACGATGACCGAGCGGGAGAACGCCAAGCTGCGCGAGCTGAACGCCGCCCGGGCCGACGTGACCCGGGCCCGGGCCGCGATCGACGCCGAGATCGGGCAGCAGCAGCGGCAGCTCGCGCTGATGACGAAGAAGCGGGAGGCGGCGCAGAAGCTGTTCTCGATCGCCGGCGGCGACTCGTTCGGCAACCTGGTGTCGGCGAACATCGCCACCGCCGAGCGGGCGCCCGGCGGCGACGACGGCAACTGGCCCGGCCAGGGGTGCAGCAGCGACGACCCGACGACGTCCGGCTGCATCACCGCCCGGACGCTGCACGCGCTGAAGCAGTCGCAGAAGGCGGGCTTCAAGCGGTTCGTGTCCTGCTTCCGGCCGGGCGGGCCGTTCGAGCACCCCAAGGGCCGGGCCTGCGACTTCTCGGTGCAGAAGGGCGACGGGTTCGGCGGCGACGCCACCGGCGGCGACAAGGTGTACGGCAGCAACCTCGCCGCGTTCCTGGTCAAGAACGCCGACCGGCTGGGCGTGATGTACGTCATCTGGTACCGGCGGGTGTGGCTGCCGTCGACCGGCTGGACGAACTACACCGAGGGCGGCGGCGACCCGTCCAGCGACCACACCAACCACGTGCACCTGTCGATGCTGTAGGGCCCCGGTGGCCGCCGGGCGGGGTCGCGGCTAGCGGGCGCCGCCGTTGACGTACAGCGTCTGGCCGCTCACGTACGCCGCGTCGTCGCTGGCCAGGAACGCGATCACCGACGCCACCTCCTCGGGCTGGCCGACCCGGCCCAGCGGGGTGCGCTGGGCGGCCGCCGTCTGGTGCTCCTCCGCGCTGCTGCCCACCCGGGCGGCCGTGGCGGCGGTCATAGCGGTGGCGATGTAGCCGGGCGCGACGGCGTTGACGTTGATGTTGTACGGGCCCAGCTCCAGGGCCAGCGTCGCCGTCAGGCCCTGCACGCCGGCCTTGGCGGCGGCGTAGTTGACCTGGCCGCGGTTGCCCAGCGCCGACCGGCTCGACAGGTTGACGATCTTGCCGTACCGGGCCGGGACCATCACCTTCTGCGCCGCCTTGCAGCACAGGAAGATGCTGGTCAGGTTCGTGCCGAGCACCGCGTCCCAGTCCGGGCGGGGCATCTTGAACAGCAGGTTGTCCCGGGTGATGCCGGCGTTGTTGACGAGGATGTCGAACTGCCCGTACGCGTCGACGGTCCGCTCCACCATGGCCGCCACGGCGGCCTCGTCGGTGACGTCGGCGCCGATCGCCAGGGCGTCGCCGCCGGCGGACGAGATCGCGGCGACCGTACCGGCGGCGCGGTGCTCGTCCAGGTCGACGACGGCGACCCGGGCGCCGCGCGCGGCGAGCAATTGGGCGGTGGCGGCGCCGATACCCTGCGCCGCACCGGTCACGACGGCCACCCGGCCGGCGAACGTGGTCACATGCACTCCCTTGGGGGTCAGGCGGCCTCGACCAGGACGGACGTGCCCTGGCCGACGCCGACACACATCGAGGCGAGGCCGCGCCGGGCGCCGGTCCGGCGCATCCGGTGCAGCAGCGTGGTGAGGATCCGGGCGCCCGAGCAGCCGAGCGGGTGGCCGAGCGCGATCGCGCCGCCGTCCGGGTTGACCCGCTCGGGGTCGATGCCGAGCTGGTCGACGACCGCGAGCGCCTGCGCGGCGAACGCCTCGTTCAGCTCGGCGGTGTCGACGTCGTCGAGCTTCCAGCCGGCCCGGTCGAGGGCCTTGCGGGTGGCCGGCACCGGGCCGAGGCCCATCACGTCGGGGTGCACGCCGGCGCTGTTGCCGCCGACGTACCGGGCCAGCGGGGTCACGCCCAGGTCGCGCAGGGCGTCGTCGGAGACGAGCAGGAGGCCGGCGGCGCCGTCGTTCATCGGCGAGGAGTTGCCGGCGGTGACCGACCCGCCGGCGCGGAACACCGGCTTGAGGGCGGCGAGCTTCGCCGCGGAGGTGTCCGGCCGGATGCCCTCGTCGCCGGTGACCGCCCCGGCCGGGGTGGTGACGGGGAACAGTTCGGCGGCGAAGTGGCCGGCGTCGCGGGCGGCGGCGGCGCGCTGGTGGCTGCGCAGCGCGAACGCGTCCTGCCGCTCGCGGTCGACGCCGCAGCGGCGGGCCACCTCCTCGGCGGTCTCCCCCATGGACAGGACGCCGTGCAGGTCCTTCATCCGCGGGTTGGTCAGCCGCCAGCCGAGCCGGGTGTCGACCAGGCCGAGCGCGTGCGGCAGCGCCTCGTCGGGGCGGGCCAGCACGAACGGCGCCCGGCTCATCGACTCGCTCCCGCCGACCAGGACGACGTCGGCGTCGCCCGCGGCGATCGCCCGGGCGCCGGAGGTGACCGCCTCCAGGCCGGACGCGCACAGCCGGTTGACCGTCGCGCCGGGTACGTGCTCGGGGAGGCCGGCGAGCAGCGCGGCCATCCGGGCGACGTTGCGGTTGTCCTCACCGGCCTGGTTGGCGGCGCCCCAGTAGATGTCGTCGATCCGGGCCGGGTCCAGCGCCGGGACGCTGTCCAGGACGGCGCGGACCGCCGCGGCGGCGAGGTCGTCCGGGCGGACGCCGGCCAGCGCGCCGCGCAGGCGGCCGATGGGGGTGCGGCGGGCGGCGGCGAACCAGACCGGGCGCATGGGGGCACTCCTCGTCCGTACGAAAAGGGGTCGGGGCGAGCCTAGTTCCCGGGGCGCGCGGCGGCTGGGCGGGGGCGCGCGATCATCGCGTGGGCGGGCGGCAGTGCGCGCTCGGGCGGTCGGTGCCGGCGTGCGACAGGGCGGCGCGGGGTGGTGGGGGCCCGGTGGGTGGTGCCGGGTGCGGGGTGGTGGCGTCAGCTCGCGGCCGGGGGTGCCGGGAGGGGCACCGCCGCCGGTGCCGCCGCCGGGGTGGGAGTGGGCGTGGGGCACGGCGCCGGTGCCCCGGCCGGGGCGTCCGCCGGTGCGGCGGCGGCTCGGCGGGCGGCCTCCGCGGCGGCGGCGAGCGCCGCGGCGGGATCGGCGGCGTCCGGGTCCGCGGGTGCGGGGGCGGTGGGGGCGCAGCGCAGGGCGGCGGCGGCCGCGGTCGCCGGGGCGCGGCGCGCCGCGGGGGCGGCCGGGGCCGGGGCGGCCGGGGCGGGATCGGCGGCGGGCGGCGCGAGGTCGGCCGGGGCGGCGGTCGGGCTCGGGGCCACCGGCGACCGCCGGGGGGCCGGCGCGGTCGGGCTCGGGGCGTCCGGGCTCGGGGCCTCGTCGTCCGGCGGGCCGCCGCGGTCGGTCGGCGGGGTGGTCGGCGCGGGCGGCGGGGCCGGCGCCGGGCGCGGGGCGACCGGGTTCGCCGCGTCCGGGTCGACCAGGGCGGTACCGGTACCGCCGCCGGGCACCGCGATGCCGGGCACGCTGACCCGCCCGCCGGGCCGGGCGGGCTGCCGGCCCGGCCGGTCGGCGGGCTGGCGGGCCCCGGCGGCGAGCGCGCGGGCGTACGCGGGGATGCGGTCGTCGACCGGCAGCGGCGGGAGCAGCCCGCGGGCGGTCCGGGAGGCGGCGGGGCGGGGCCGCTGGCCGGGCTCGGCGGACGGGCGGAAGTCGGCCTCGTCGTCCAGTGCCACGACGGCGGGCGGCGGCGAGCGGAACAGCACGCCGATGCCGATCAGGTACGGGCCGAGCAGCACCCCGTACGCGAGGGTGAGGCCGCCGAAGGCGGCGCCGACGACCCGGCCGCGGCCGCCGCGCGGGCCGGCGGCGCGGCCGAGGGTGCGGGCGTAGGCGCGCAGGCCGGTGCGGGGCGGCTCGTCGGCGCTGGCCGCCCGAAGGAACAGGTCGAGTCCGGCATCCGCGGACTCATCCGCCGGCCGGGCGGCGGCGAGCGTCAACCGATCGAAAGCCATGATTGACTATAAGCACCCGACCGCGCCGGTTCCGATCATCGCTTTCGATGTGTAGGGATCCGCCAAACGGATCAGTTGGGATGACGCCCGCGAATGCGGGCGCAATCGACCGCGGGCATTCGCGCGGTTGCCCGGGGCAAATCGCGAACAAGGGCGACAAGGCGGGGCGAGCGCGTTGCGAAATCGTTAGCCATGCAGCGTGATCTTGTCGAACGGTCGACCCGGGCCGCCTAGCTGACCTGCATGTCCGCGAGGACGACCGTGATGTTGTCCGGGCCGCCGCCGGCCAGCGCGAGCCCGATCAGGTGGGCGGCGCATTCGTCGGGATCGGCGATTCCGGCGAGCGCGTCGGCGATCCGGTCGTCGTCGACGACGTCCGACAATCCGTCGCTGCACAGCAGGTACCGGTCGCCGTCGTGAATGTCGAGTTCGCCGATGAACGGCGCGATCGGCTCGCCCTGCAGCGCCTGGGTGACGAGCGCCTTCTGCGGGTGTTCGCGGGCCTGCTGCCGGGTGAGCACGCCCTGGTCGACGAGCGCCTGCACGTACGTGTGGTCGGGGGTGAGCTGGCGCAGCGCCCCGGCCCGCCACTGGTAGCAGCGGGAGTCGCCGATGTGCAGCAGCCCGGCCCGGGTACCGTCGAGGAGCATGGCGGTGACGGTGGTGCCCATCCCCTGCCGCATCGGGTCGGCGGCCACGGCGGCGCGGATCGCCTCGTTGGCGGCCTCGATCCGGACGCGCAGCGCGCCGGTCAGGTCGGGGTCGGGCTCGGTGGCGTCGTCCACGTCGCGCAGCGACCGGATGGCGATCTCGCTCGCCAGCTCGCCGGCCGGGAGGCCGCCCATGCCGTCGGCGACGGCGAGCAGCCGGCGGCCCGCGAAGGCGGCGTCCTCGTTGTTGCCCCGCCGCCGGCCGAGATCCGACACCACCGCCGTACGCAAGCTCAGGCCCATGCCTTGCAGGCTGCCACGACATGCCCCTTTCGCCGGGCGCGACCAACAGTCCGATGAACCGGTCCGGGCAGTCCGGGAAAACCAGTCCGGATGAAACTGCCCATATGGTAGGTCCATGATGCCAGCGGCGGGGATCGGGCCCGCCGGCGGGCGGCGTTCCCGGCCCCGCGGGTCAGCCGGGGCGGCCGGGGCAGCCGGCGAGCCGGGCCGTCCGGGGGCGCCCCAGCGGCCGGACCGCCGTCGGCGAGCGCAGCCACCGGCCGGTGGCGGTGCACACCCGGCGGGAGCCGGTCACGCCCCTGTCTCCGTCCGGTCGCCGGACCAGCGGGTGTGGAAGCTGCCGGGGCGGTCCACCCGGCGGTAGCCGTGCGCGCCGAACCGGTCGCGCAGGCCCTGGATGAGCGCCGCCGGGAGGCGGTCGCGGCGCAGGCCGTCGTAGTACGCCAGGGAGGACGAGAACGCCGGTACCGGGATGCCGGCCTGGGCGGCGTCGCAGACCACCCGGCGCCAGCTCGCCACCCCGTCGGCGACCGCGCCGGCGAAGTACGGGTCGACCAGCATCGTCGGCAGCGCCGGGTCGGCCGCGTACGCGGCGCGGATGTGGTCCAGGAACCGGGCCCGGATGATGCAGCCGCCGCGCCAGATCGTCGCGATGGCGCCGCGGTCGATCTTCCAGCCGTACTCCTCGCTGCCGGCGTGGATCTGGTCGAAGCCCTGGGCGTACGCGATGACCTTCGACGCGTACAGCGCCCGCCGCACGTCCTCGATGAAGCCCGTGGTGTCCCGGACGGTGAGGGCGAAGCTGCCGCCGGCGTGGGCGAACGCCTCGGCGGCCGCGTGCCGGGCGACGACGCCGCCCGACAGCGCCCGGGCGAACGTGGCCTCGGCGATGCCGGTGATCGGTACGCCGAGGTCCAGCGCGCTCTGCACCGTCCACCGGCCGGTGCCCTTCTGCTCGGCGACGTCGGCGACGATGTCGATGAACGGGCGGCCGGTGTCGGCGTCCATGTGCTCCAGGACGTCCGCGGTGATCTCGATGAGGAACGACTCCAGCGGGCCGGCGTTCCACCGCCGGAAGATCGCGGCGATCTCCCGCGGCGACGCCCACAGCCCCTCGCGCAGCAGGTCGTACGCCTCGGCGATGAGCTGCATGTCGGCGTACTCGATGCCGTTGTGCACCATCTTGACGAAGTGCCCGGCGCCGTCGGGGCCGACGTGGGTGACGCACGGCTCGCCGTCGACCCGGGCGGCGATCGCGGCCAGGATGGGGCCGATCCGGGCGTACGCCTCGGCGGAGCCGCCGGGCATGATGGACGGTCCGGTCAGCGCCCCCTCCTCGCCGCCGGAGACGCCGCAGCCGACGAAGTGCAGCTTGTGCGCGCGCAGCCGCTCCTCGCGGCGGCGGGTGTCGGCGAAGTGGGCGTTGCCGCAGTCGACGACGACGTCGTCGGGGTCCAGCAGCGGTACCAGCTCGTCGATGACGGCGTCGGTGGCCGCGCCGGCCTGCACCATCACGATGATCGCCCGCGGCCGGCGCAGCGAGGCGACGAAGTCGGCGAGGGACTCGGCGGGGACGAACGTACCCTCGCCGCCGCACTCGGCGACCAGCGCGCGGGTGCGCTCGGGCGAACGGTTGTGCACGGCCACGGCGTGGCCGTGCCGGGCCAGGTTGCGGGCGAGGTTGCGGCCCATGACGGCCAGTCCGGTGACGCCGATGTCGGCGCCGGGGTGGGCACGGGGCATGCCGACTCCTCCTGTCGCGGTGGGACGCCAACAGGTACGCGTCGGATGGGTGAACGGTTGAACGGTGCGCGGGATTCATGCGTGGATCAACCGGTTGGCCCGGAGCGGGGCGAAGTGGCCGACAGTGGGGGTGCTCTCCCGCGCGTGGGGCTGGGTGGCTTCGGCGGTGGGGCGGCGGGAGGGGCGGGTGCCCCGGCCGGGGCGGTCGGGCTTGATCCCCTGCCTGGGCCACCCGCCCCTCCCGCCGCGGGTCCGTACGGGCCGTGCGGCGTTGTCCGCCGGGGTCAGCCGCCGGGTGGGCGCGGGACCAGGCGGACGATCGGCATCGGCGGGGCCGACAGGCGGTCGGGGTGGTCCGGGACCGGGGGCGTGAGGGTGCTCGCCTCCCAGGCCGCCCGGGCGGCGACGATCTCCTCGTGCGAGCCGGCGACGAAGTTCCACCACATGACCAGGTCGCCCGGGTAGGGCTCGCCGCCCAGCAGGAGGGCGGTGGCCGGGCCGGTGGGGGCGCGCAGGTGCAGGTCGCGGCGGCCCGTGCCCAGGTACAGCAGGGCGCCGCGGGGCGGGGCCATGCCCTCGACGTCCGGCCGGCCGGCCAGGGTCAGGACCGCGTGCTCGTGCGCCGGGTCGAGCGGCACCCGGACGTCGGCGCCCGGGCCGAGGGCCAGCTCGGCCCCCAGGAGCGGGCTGTACGCCCGGGCCGGCGAGGTCGCGCCGGCCAGGGTGCCGACGAGGACCGTGGCGGTCAGGCCGGGGGCGGTGTGCCGGGGCAGGTCGGCGTGGTGGGCGAAGTCGGGGGCCACCGCCCGCCGGTCCGGCGGCAGCGCCACCCAGAGCTGGACGCCGTGCAGGACGGGCGGCGCGTCCGGCGGGGTCTCCTCGGCGTGCGCGATGCCGGCGCCGGCGGTCATCAGGTTGAGCTGGCCGGGGCGGATGAGCTGGTCGTGGCCGAGGCTGTCCCGGTGCCGGACCGCGCCGTCGAGCAGCCAGGAGACCGTCTGCAGGCCGGTGTGCGGGTGCGGCGGGACGCGCATCCCCCCGCCCGCGGCCACCGGGTGCGGGCCGTAGTGGTCGACGAAGCACCAGGCGCCGACCATCCGCCGGGCGCGGGTGGGCAGGGTCCGGGTCACCCGCAGGCCGCGCGGGCCGCCCAGGGCGACCTCGTGGCCGGTGATCAGCCGGCGGGCGGGGGCCGGGGCGGGCGCGCCGGCGCACGGTACCTCCGCGGGGCGCGGGTCGAGGTTGCTCACCCGTTCAGTGTGCCGCGCGAACGCGCCGATCGGGTCGGGACGTTCATCAATTCGCATGTCTCGATCGGCCGGTCGGCCGACAACCCGCGGATGCGGGCACGACTAGCGTCGATGCGTACCCGGCCGCGAAGGAGCGCGATGAACCCCACCGCCGAGATGCCCGGCGTCCACCCCACCCCGCCGGCCGGGCTGCCCGAGGGCGGCGCGGCGTACGTCGTCAGCGGGGCGGCGTACCCGCCGCCGGCGCCGCAGCAGCCGGGTCGGGGGCCGCTGGCGGCGCTGCTGGTACTCGCGCTGGCCGGGCTGTGCCTGGCCGGCGGAGCGGTGGCCTGGTTCGTACTCACCGGCCTGCCGCCCCGCTGACCGGGTTCGGCCTACCACGCCCCGCAGCTCTCGGTACCCACTCAGAACCTCTTTCACCGAGTCGGTCACGGGCGCTTCCTCGGTGAGTGCCGTCCGGGCGTCGGCGTCGTGCTCCCGGAGTTCGATGGGTCCGGATGCGGCGACGTCCACCGCGAAGTGGAACCGACGGCTCAGGCCGCTCTCCTCCTCGACCTCACGGATCAGGGCGGCATCCAGCCAGCGTGCGGTGATTCTCGGTCACCTCGCGCGACCCCGGATGGCCAGTGGGTCAGGTGGTCGCGGTGCTACGGGGCTTCGGCGGTGCAGGAGGTCGCGCGGTCGGTGGCCGGGGTGGCGCTGTTCAGGGCCGCGAACGTCGCGTCCGTCGTGCGCACCGGCGCGCTGTCGCTCGTCGCCGCCCGCAGCCGGACCCGCAGCCGCTGGTACTGGTAGGCCGCGTCGGCCGCGTACCGCTGGAACGGCACCCCGCTGGCCGGCGCGCCCACCCCGCGGACCAGCAGCCCCCAGGTGCCGCCCGGCACGCCCAGCGGCCAGGTGCGCCGCTCGAACCGGTCGCCGGACAGCCGCACCTGGAGGCAGCGCCGCTCGGCGCTGTTGGTCAGCAGCATCGTGACCGTGTACGCGCCGGCCCGCTGCACCGGCTCGTCGATGTCGGCCACGTACCGGACCTCGCCGTCGAGGCGGGCGAACGCCCGGCGGGTCGAGTCCTGCGCGTCCGCGGCCGTCTCCACCACCCGGGAGGCGCGGCTGACCTGGATGATGCCGGTGGTGACCGTGACCATCACGACCAGCATGATGCCGCTGGCGACGAGGACCTCCAGCAGCGTCACGCCCGCGTCGCCGCGGGCCGCCCGGCGGACGGCCCGGAGCGCGGCCCTCACCGGATCACCCACGGGATGAGCCGGGTGGCCGCCTGCTGGCCGGAGTCCGTGGCGGTCACCCGCACGGTGTAAGCGCCGGCGGCGGTGGGGCGGCCGGCGAACGCGCCGGTGCGGGGGTTCAGGGTCACGCCGGCGGGCAGGCCCTCGGCGGTCCAGGCCACGTCGCCGGAGGCGTTGACCGCGGCGAGCTGGACCGAGACGGCGGCGCCGACCGTACCGGTCTGCGCGCCCGGCTCGGCGATGGACAGCGCGCTGGGGTTGAAGACCGGGTCGGTGGTGGCGGCCATCCGGGTGGTCGTGGAGCGGTACACGCAGCCGTCGGCCGCGCAGTCGCCGCCGCGCCACACCACCGCGACCACGACGCGGTAGAACGCGACGCCGGTGCCGCCGCCGACGCACGCCGCCGTCCCCTCGACCTGCCAGCAGCGGCCCACGTAGTACTGCCGGTCGTACGGCACCCCATCGACCTTCGCCACCCGGCTCGGCGCGGTGGACAGCGCGGCCGAGGCGCCCGAGCCGGCGGCGGCCGCCGGGTCGCTGGCCGCGGACATCGACGAGAGCAGGTCGCGCAGCGCGGTCGGCGCCGCCGCCCACTGGGCGGTGACGCTGGCGATGTCCCGGCCGCGGACCAGGTCGGCGACCGGCAGGCCGCGCGCGGTGTCGAGGCTGTCGGCGGCGATCCGGGTGGCCTCCTGGACGCCGCCCTGGGCGTCGGTGGTGCGCATCGCCCGGACCATGAACATCGTCACCGGCAGCATCACGACCGCCACCAGCGCCGCCGCCACCATGACCTCGACCAGCGTGAAGCCGCCGGCGGGGTCGGCCCCGCCGACCGGGCGGGCGAGCCGGCGACGCACAACAGGGTGCACGGCCTACCCATCGGCAGGCCGGCCGGGCAATCAAGCGTCCGTACCGCACCGCTCGCCGGTTATGCGGCGTTCCGGGCGATGCCTGTCCGATTCGGTGTTCGAGGATGTGAATTCGGCAATGCACAGCGTGGTGTCCAACCCCTACGATCGGTCCCGGGCCGCGCGCGGTCCGGGACCGGCGCCCCGGGGGAGGTGAGCGTGCTCCGGATCCACTTCAGCAGCGACGACCATGCCCGGGTCCGGCTGGCCGCCGCGCCGGATCCGCTCTGGGAGACCCTGCTCAGCCTGCACATGCTGAGCGGCAACCGGGAGGCGCTGTGGTTCCAGCCGTGGCGCCGCCGGGTGGCCGCCCGGGTCACGCCGCGGATGCGCCAGCTCGTCCACCTGGCCCCGCCCGTCGGGTACTCCGCCGACTTCCTCACCCCGCCCGACGCCGGGCCGAGCATCGAGACCGGCGTCGCCGCGATCCTCGCCACCCCGCGCGCCCGGCTCGCCGCCGACGTCGGCCACCTCGCCGCGCAGCGGCCGCTGCCGCGCTGGGTGCGCGACGTCGGCGCCGGCGACCCCGCCGCCCTGGGGGCGCTGGGCGCGACGCTGCGGGCGTACTTCGACGCCGTCCTGGCCCCGGAGTGGGCCGAGCTGTCCGCCGACCTGGCCCGGCACCGCAGCCAGCGGGCCGAGACCGTGCTCACCGGCGGGCTGGAGGCGCTGCTGGGCAACCTGCACCCGTCGATCACCTGGACGCCGCCGGTGCTCCAGGTGGCGTACCCGGCGGACCGGGACCTGCACCTGCACGGCCGCGGGCTGCTGCTGGTGCCGTCGCGGTTCTGCTGGCGGCTGCCGACCATGCTCCGGCACGACGACGCGGCGCCGACGCTGGTGTACCCGATCGAACAGCCGTGGGAGCTGCGCGCCGGCGCCGGGGACAGCGAGCGGGCGCTGGCCCGGCTGCTCGGCAGCACCCGGGCCCGGGTGCTGCTGGCGCTGGCCGACCACTCGTACGGCTGCGGCACCTCGGCCCTGGCCCGGCAGCTCGGCATCTCTGCCGCGAGCGTCAGCGAGCACGCCGGCACGCTGCGCGACGCCGGCCTGGTGGGGACCTCTCCGGACGGCCGGACCACCCGGCACCACGTGACGGCGCTGGGGCGGTCGCTGCTGCGCGGGAGCGTGCTCGCCGAGGTCTGCTGACCGTTCGTGGTACGTCTCACACCACCCGGACGGCCGAGGTCACGGCGGCCGTACGGGTGAATACCAGCACAAGATCGTTATCAAACGGACATCGGGCCGTGGCACTCGCCCGCGCCGCCCGTTAGCGTGAGTGCGGCTCGGTCGCCGCCTTCGGCCGCACCCTCCCCCACCAGGGGCCGGCCCTCCCGCTGCATGGCCCCCGGCCCCCGCTCCCCTGGACCAGGTGAATGACCGCAACCGCTGCTGCCCCCGCGCCCACCGACCAGTCCGCCCCGCGCATCGCCACCGTCGACGCGCTGCGCGGCCTGGCGCTGCTGGGCATCCTCGTCGTGAACATCACCTACTTCGCGTCCCAGTACCGCGGCACCGGCGTGCTCGACCCCCGGTTCGAGGGCCCGGTCGACAAGTGGACGTACCTGCTCATCGACACGCTCTTCGAGACGAAGTTCTACCTGCTGTTCTCGTTCCTGTTCGGGTACAGCTTCACCCTCCAGATCACCGCCGCGGCGCGGCGCGGTGCGGCGTTCACGCCGCGGTTCCTGCGCCGGCTGCTCGGGCTGTTCCTGATCGGGGCGCTGCACGCCCTGCTGCTGTTCCACGGCGACATCCTCATGCTGTACGCGCTGCTCGGGCTCGTGCTGCTACCGCTGCGCCGGATCACGCCGCGGACCGCCGCCATCGTCGCCGGGGCGCTGCTGGTGCTCGCGATGCAGTTCTGGCTGTGGCGGGCCGTGCTGGTCTGGGACAGCGGCGAGCCCAACGGCGTCGACGCCGTCGAGACGAGCGAGTGGGTGGGCTGGATCGAGGAGCAGTACCGCGGCGGCCTGCACGAGATCATCGTCCAGCGGTGGGACGACCTCATGGGCATGATCGCGATCCTGCTGGACTTCCAGGGGCCGGCGGCGCTGGCGATGTTCCTGCTCGGGTTCGCCGCCGGCAAGCTGGGCGTGCTCGCCGACCCGCTGCGGTACCGGGCGGTGCTGCGCTGGCTGCTCGTGCTGGCCGTGGCCGTCGGCCTCCCCGGCGGGATGCTGTACGCGTACGCCGGCAACTTCTACGCCGACACCGCGCTCCAGTACATCGCCGGCGCGCTGGACTTCGTCGGCTCCCCGCTGCTCGCCGCCGGGTACGGCGCCGCCGCGATCATGCTGTTCCACGGCGTGCCCGCGATCGCCCGGGTGTTCGCGCCGGCCGGGCGGATGGCGCTGACCAACTACCTCACCCAGTCGGTGTTCTGCGCGTTCGTCTTCACCGGGTACGGCCTCGGCCTCACCGGCCGGCTCGGCCCGCTGGCGGTGACCGGGCTGGCGCTGGCCCTGTTCGCGGCGCAGATCGTCCTCAGCGCGCACTGGCTGCGCACCCACCGGTACGGGCCGGCGGAGTGGCTGCTGCGCGGCTTCAGCTACCGGGAGATCCCGGTCTGGCGGGCCGGGCGGCACTGGGGCCGGTGACCCGCGCCATCCACGGCGTCGGGCCGGCCCGGGAGCGCGATCACCGGGCCGGGCACGAGCCGGCCGGCAGGCGGCGCCGGGCGCGCTGACGCCTGACCTTTGCGGCCGGCGGGCGCAGTTGGCCGCTGTGCCCCATGGGCGGCCCGGCGCGGTCGTACGGTTTCCGGTAGGACGGGAAAGACCGGTGACCGATGGCGAACTCATGGGTGCTGTTCAGCGGCCTGTGCCTGACGCTGATCTTCGCGCGGGCGGCCGGGAGCTGGATCCGGCACCGGCACCCGATGGACCGGGACGTGGCCCTGGTGTTCCTGCCGCCGGCGATCGTGCTGCTGGAGAACGTCCTGGCCGCGCTCGGCGTGGACCTGCCCGGCGCGCTGTCGTCGGTGGTGTCGGCCTTCGTTCTGTTCATCCCCTATCTCGCGCTGCGGCTGGCCGATCGGCTGCACGGCGTACCGCGTCCGGTGATGCTGGCGGCGCTGGTGATCTGCGTGGGGGCGTTCGTCCCGCTGACCTTCGTCCCGCAGCCGCTGCCGGCGGTGTGGCGGGTGGTGTACGAGACGGCGTTCGCGCTGCCCGGCGCGGCCGCCGCCGGCTACCTGCTGGCCGAGGCGCGGCGGCGGCACGGCTCGTCCGGGGTCCGGCTCGGCCTGGCCGCCACGGCGACCGCGCTGCTCACCGTCGGGATCATCGTCACCACGGCCACCTGGCCGGACCCGCCGACCTGGTCGGCCGTCACCGTCGTCCTCTCCACCCTGGGGTACCTGCTGGCGTTCCAGCCGCCGCGCTGGCTGCGCGACGTATGGTCCGGGCACGCCGCGCACGCGGTCAGCGTGCGGCTGACCGCCGCGACCGCCGGGCAGTCCGCCGAGTCGATCTGGGACAACTACGGCCGGGTGGTCCAGGCGGTCGCCGGCGCCGACGCCGTGGCCGCGGTGCTGCGCACCCACGGCGGGCTCACCCAGGCCGCGCACGTGGACGTGCCCGAGCAGTTGCTGACCGACGTGCCGGCGGCCGAGCTGGACGCCCTGCTGCGCGCCCGCCAGCCCGTCGACGTGCGCCGGCCGGGGCGCGCGGCGCCGACGCTCACCACCCGGTACCGCGGGGCGACGAAGCGCACCCGGTACATCACCGCCGCCCCGCTGGCCGTCCCGCCGGACGCCACCGGGGCGCTCCTGCTGCTCAACCACCGCCCGTCGCTGTTCAGCGACGACGACGTACGGCTGCTGGCCGCCCTCGGCGCCCAGGCCGGCATCCTCGCCGGCCACGCCGACGTGATCGCCGCGCTGCGCACCGCGAACAACGCCAAGAGCGACTTCCTGGCGCACATGAGCCACGAGCTGCGCACCCCGCTGAACGCCATCATCGGCTTCAGCGACCTGATGCTCGACGCCCCCGACGACCACCCGGACCCGGCCATCCCGATGAAGGACTGGGCCCGGCACATCCACGACAGCGGCCGCCGCCTGCTCGACCTGATCAACGACGTGCTGGACCTGACCAAAGTGGAGACCGGCCACCTGGACCTGCACACCGAGCCCGTCGGTCTCGCCGAGGCCGTGCAGGACAGCCTGACCGCGGTCCGGCTGATGCTGGACCGCAAGGGCCTCACCCAGCGGGTCGACATCCCGCCGACGGTACGCGCGCTGGCCGACGGCAAGCGGCTCCGCCAGATGATCGACAACCTGCTGACCAACGCGATCAAGTACACGCCCACCGGCGGCACGATCACGCTGACGGCCGCCGCCGGCGGCGCCACGGTCTCGCTGACCGTCACCGACACCGGGGTGGGCATCCGGGCCGCCGAGCAGGACCGGGTGTTCGAGCAGTTCCAGCAGGTCGGCGACCCGGCGCAGCGGCAGCCGGGGACCGGCCTGGGGCTGGCCCTGACCCGCCGGCTCGCCCGGGCGCACGGCGGCGACGTCACGCTGGTGTCCCGGCCGGGCGGGGGCAGCAGCTTCACGATCGTCCTGCCGGCCGCCGACCCCGCCGGCACGCCGGCGGGGTCGCGCCGCGCCGCCGGCGGCTAGGCCGGGCGGCGCGGGCGGGCCGGCGCGGCGGTCAGGCCGGGCGGGCGTACGCGGGCAGGACCGGCTCGACCGGCACGGCCGGCGCGGACGGGGTGAACGACGCCTGCGCGGCGGCCCGGGCGGCCAGCCGGGCGTACAGCGCGGCCGCCGCCGGCGGGTGCACCGCCTCGCCCAGCATCGTCTCCAGCCGGGACACCAGCTCGGCCCGGCGGAACGGCTTGGTCAGGTAGTCGTTGGCGCCCGCGGCGTAGCCGTTGGCGACGTCCTTGCCCAGCGCGTGCCCGCTCACGATCATGATGGGCAGCGTGGCGGTGGCCGGATCGGCGCGGAGCTGGGCGCAGAACCGCAGCCCGTCCAGCTCCGGCAGCGTGATGTCCAGCAGCAGCGCGTCGATCGGCAGCTCGCGCAGCAGCCGGCCGGCGACCGCGGCGGAGTCGGCGGTGAGGGCGCGGTACGAAGCGCGCTCCAGCATCATGGCGAACAGCTCGCGGTTGTCCGCGTCGTCGTCGACGACCAAGATCGTTCCCAGCATCCCTGTCCTCGGGTCGAACGGCTGTATGGCCGGTCGTCCGTGACCGAGATACGAATCCTGCTACCGGGAGCATCGGATCCCCGCCAGCGGCCATGAGGGAAATCCCGGCGGCGATTCGGCGGACCGGATGCCGGACATCCGGGCATGTCGGGGCGGAACGGCGCAGCGGGGCGGGCGGGTCCGCGGGCCGGCTGTGCCGGCCGCGGGGTCAGGGTGCCGGGTCGGGGGCCGCGGGGGTCAGGGAGCCGGGTCGGGGGTCGGGGCGAGGGCGGCGTACAGCAGGCGGTCGCGCCATTCGCCGTGCAGCAGGCAGTGGTCGCGCAGGTACCCCTCGCGCTGCATGCCGACGGCCTCCAGGATCCGCCGGGACGCCGCGTTCGCCGGGTCGCAGGTCGCCGTGACCTTGCGCAGCCCCAGTGCGGTGAACGCGTACCCGAGCAGCGCGGCCGCCGCCTCGGTGGCGTAGCCCCGCCCCCAGTGCGGGCGGGCCAGCGCGTACCCGATCTCGGCGCGCCGGTGCTCGGCGCTGGTCACGGCCAGCTCGACGTAGCCGACGAAGGCGCCGCCGGGGCGGTCGGCCGCGGCGAGGGCGTACCGGGTCCGGGGCGCGGCCGCCGCGGCGGCCGCGGCGGCGGCGGCCAGGAAGCCGTCGGGGTCGTCCGGGGAGTGCGGCGCCCAGTCGATGTACCGCATCACGTCGGCGTCGTCGGCGAGCGCCCGCACGGCGGCCCGGTCGGTCGGCAGCAGGTCGCGCAGCAGCAGGCGCGCGGTGGCCAGTTCCATGCCCCGATCCTCACCCGCGGGCGCCCGGCCCGCCACCGCTGCCCCGACCGGCCGGGGTGGACGGGGTGCGGGTCGGGGGTCGAGCAGCTCGCGGGCGGGGCGGGCGTCGGGGCGGTCGGTGTCGGGTGCGGCGCGCCACGGCGCCGGCCGGCGGGGGTCAGCGACGCCGGTACGCATGGTCCGGGCGCCGGGCGGGAATGCCCGGGGCATGGCCTCGTACTCGATCAACAAGGTGGCGGTCGACCGCGCCCGGCGGCTCATCGCCGGCCGGCAGTACGTCCTGGACAGCGACTGGGGCGCGGTCCAGCCGCGGGCGGCCGCGGAGAACGCGTACCTGGAGTCGCACGGCTGGCCGGCGTACGGCGAGTGGTTCCTCGGGCTCACCGACGGCGCCACCGAGGAGACGAAGGGGCGGTACGCGTTCGCCCACGGCGACTTCCGGCGGCTGCACCGCAGCGGGCTGATCGCCTGCGTGTACCGGGCGGCGGAGTGGCGGCACAAGGAGATCGAGCTGGCCGCGCACGAGCTGCTCCAGGAACTCGACCGGGCCACGGCCTGACCGGAGCCGGTCGGCGCGGCCCGAACGGGCCCGGGCCCGGCGGCCGGCGCCGGGTCAGGGTGGCGGGCCGGCGGAGGATGCACAGGTGGTGTCCGCCGCTTCGCCGCCGGCGCAGCCATCGACGTGCTTACGCTGCGATCATGAATGACAGGATCGCCCGGCACGAGGGGCGGCGCACGATCCGGCGGGTACTGATCATGGAATCGATCCCGGTGCGGGAGTCGCTGCTGCTCCACCACTTCGAGCGGCTCGGCTGCCGGGTGGAGCACGTCGCGTCCGCCGCGGCGGTCGTCGCGTCCGTCCGGGACCTCGTCCCCGACCTGGTCGTCGTGGACCGCCAGGAGCTGCCCGACATGCCCACCGCGGAGCTGCTCGACCGGGTCCACCGGGAGGCGCCCGACTGCCGGGTGGTGGTCGCCACCGGGCTCAACTTCACCGACGTCGAACGCGGCGAGCCGCTGGTCTTCGAGGAGGGCGCGGCCGACGTCATCGACAAGCCCTACACCCGGCACGCCGTCCAGCAGGTGATCGACAACGTCGAGCCCGGCGGGGACCGGCCGCCCGGCTAGCGCGGCGGGGACGGCGCCGGCGCCGTCCGGCCCCGGCCCCCACGCCGGTGGATCGACGCCGGTCGCTCCCGGAGTTCGCCCCCCGTTCGCGTGCACCCGGGTTGCCGGCACACCCGGGGTCACCGGGCCCGGTGAGGCTGCGGGCGTCGATATCCGGACGCCCCGGGGGTACCCCATCATGGTCTTGTCCAGACGCACGCTGCTGTCCGCCGGCGCCGCACTCGGCGCCACCGCCGCCGGGCTCCCCCGCGGCGCCGCGGCGGCCGCCCGACCGCTGCGCGACAACCCGTTCACCCTCGGCGTCGCCTCGGGGGACCCCGACGACCGGGGCATGGTGCTGTGGACCCGGCTCGCGGTGCAGCCGCTGGCCGGGGACGGCCTCGGCGGCATGCCGGACCGCCCGGTCGAGGTCGCCTGGACGGTGGCCGCCGACGAGCGGCTGCGCCGGGTCGTCCGCGCCGGCACCGCCGTCGCCCTGCCGGCCTCGGCGCACAGCGTGCACGTCGAGGTCGACGGGCTCGAGCCGGGCCGGACGTACCACTACCGGTTCACCGCCGAGGGCCACGCCTCGCCCGGCGGCGTGACCCGCACCGCCCCGGCGCCGCTGCGGACGGCCGGGGCGCTGACCATGGCGTTCGTCTCCTGCTCCCAGTACGAGCACGGCCACTTCACCGCCTACCGCCGGCTCGCCGAGGACCACCCCGACCTGGTCCTGCACCTGGGCGACTACCAGTACGAGTACAAGAAGGGCGACTACGTCGCGCCGGGCGGCAACGTCCGCGACCACCTCGGCCCGGAGACCGTGACGCTGGCGAACTACCGGCAGCGGCACGCCCAGTACAAGACCGACCCCGACCTGCAGGCCGCCCACGCGGCCGCGCCGTGGCTGGTCGTCTGGGACGACCACGAGCTGGACAACAACTGGGCCGACGAAACGCCGGAGCGCCCGGAGCCGGACTTCCGCGCCCGCCGGGCCGCCGCCTTCCGGGCCTACTACGAGAACATGCCGCTGCGCCGCACCTCGGTGCCGCAGGGCATCGACCTGCAGCTCTACCGGCGGGTGCACTGGGGCCGGCTGGCCACGTTCCACCTGCTCGACACCCGCCAGTACCGCGACGACCAGGCGTGCGGCGACGGCCTGAAGAGCTGCCCCGCCGCCGCCGAACCCGCCCGGACCATCACCGGCGCGGCGCAGGAGCAGTGGCTGCTCAACGGCTTCCACCGGTCCCGGGCCCGCTGGGACATCCTCGGCCAGCAGGTGTTCTTCGCCCAGCGCGACCACACCGCGGGTCCGATCAAGACGACCAGCATGGACGCCTGGGACGGCTACGTCGCCAGCCGCGACCGGATCACCCGGGGCTGGCTCGACGCCGGCGTGCGCAACCCGGTCGTCCTGACCGGCGACGTCCACTCGCACTGGGCCAGCGACCTCAAGCTGGACTACGACGACCCGGGCTCGGCCACGGTCGGCAGCGAACTGGTGTGCACGTCGGTGACCTCCGGCGGCAACGGCGCCGACTCGGTACCGTCGGCGAACCCGCTGCTCCAGCTCAATCCGCACCTGCGGTTCTACAACAACCAGCGCGGATACGTCCTGACCACGATCACCGACCGCGAGCTGGCGGCGGACTTCAGGGTGGTGCCGTACGTGAACCGGCCGGGGGCGCCGGTGCACACGCGCGCGTCGTTCGCCATCGAGGACGGGGTCCCCGGCCTGCACCGCACCGCCGACCGGCCCACCCCCGGCGCCGCCGGGCGCGACCCCGGGCCGCAGCCGGACGCACCCGCCTGATCGCCGCCCCGGTCCCGCCGGATCGCGGTGGGACCGGGGCGGCGATCGCGACGGGGGCGCCGCTACGCGGGCCGGGACACCTCGCCGAACGGTGGCTCCGCCCGGCTCGGGTACGGCGCCGCGTCCGCCAGCGTCACGGTCAGGTCCGGGGCGTCGCTCCACCGCTGCCGCCAGCGCCGGGCGACCGCGTCGAAGCGGGCGTCGTCCAGCCCGTACGTGGTGACGGTGAGCGCGACCGGCCCGGCCGCGGGCGTACTGATCGGATGGTCGGCGACCAGCGCGAGCAGGTGCCCGGCGGGGTCCACGACGATCCGCTGGTGCCGGCTGTCCAGCCACGGCCGGCCGACGACGGCGGCGAGTGCGTCGGCCGGGACGATCGTCGCCTCCAGGTGCACGGTGCGGCGGGTGCCGGGCGGCTGGGTCTCCAGGAAGAATCGCAACTGGGCCAGGAACGTCCGCCAGCCCTCCTCGGCGCTGTCGGCGACCTCCGGCCGCGGCCCGGCGACGCCGGGCATGACGGCGCAGATGGTGGTGCGCGGCCCGTTGGCCAGCAGGGCCAGGTGGGAGCCGTCGTCGAAGCGCAGTTGTACCGGCGGCTCGGCGATCAGGTGGTCGCCGAACAGGTGCTGGATCTCGGCGGCCAGGTGCGGGTGCTCCCAGCCGAACCACTGGCCGAGGAGCGCGGGTTCGGTGAGGGCCTGCCACACGGCCTTGTGCGGGGCGGCGATGGTGGTGTCGACGTGGAACGGTCGGGGCTTGCCGGGCATGGTCGGCTCCCGTCGTCGCGGGCGATACCTGCCGCCAGCCTCCCGGGCCGGGGTGGCCGCGCGGTGGAATGGATCTATCCACTTGCCGCGCGCCGGTACCCGCTCCGCGCCGACGCCCGGTGTTCGGGTGTCGATCACCGGATCGCCATCCGGATCGGGCAGCGCGGTTCGCCCCGGTGCGGGAGGCTGGCGCGCTGTGATCGTGGACATGGCCATCTACCGCGGCGGCGGCCGGCACGCCATCGCCGGCGACATCGGCGACGCGGTCGACGCCGCCCGCGCCGCCGGCGACTGCTTCGTCTGGATCGGGATGCACGAGCCGACCCGGCGGGAGTTCGACCTGGTCAGCCACGAGCTGCGGCTGCACCCGCTGGCGGTCGAGGACGCGATCGACGCCCACCAGCGCCCGAAGCTGGAGCGCTACGGCGACTCGCTGTTCGTGGTGCTCAAGACGCTGCACTACGTCGATCCGACCTCGGACATCGAGGTCGGCGAGATCATGCTGTTCGTCGGCCGGGACTTCGTGATCACGGTCCGGCACGGCCGGGCCGCCCCGCTGACCGACGTGCGCAAGCGGATCGAGGCCGACCCCGACCTGCTCGCCGCCGGTCCGGCCGGGGTGCTGTACGCGGTCTGCGACGAGGTCGTCGACACGTACGCGCAGGTCGGGCACGAGGTGGAGGCGGACCTGATCGACCTGGAGCGCCGGGTGTTCAGCCCGGCCGCCGACGACGTTACCGAGGCGATCTACTCGCTCAAGCGGGAGGTGCTGGAGTTCCGCGGCGCGCAGGACCCGCTGATCCCCGTCCTGGAGGAGATCGTCAAGGGGCGGGTGGCGCTGTGCGGCCACACCCGGGAGCAGTTCGCCGATGTCCTCGACCACCTGCTCCGGGTGGACGCGCAGGTGGACGCGCACAACGAGCTGCTGAGCAGCGCGCTCACCGCCCACCTGGCGCTGGTCGGCACCCGGCAGAACCGGGTGGCGGTCCGGCAGAACGAGGACATGCGCAAGATCTCCTCGTGGGCGGCGCTGATCGCGGTGCCGACGATGATCGCCGGGATCTACGGGATGAACTTCGTGTACATGCCGGAGCTGCACTGGGTGCTGGGGTACCCGCTCGGGCTGGCGGCGATGGCGGCGGCGGTGCTGGTGGTCCACCGCCTGCTCCGCCGCAACGGCTGGCTGTGACCCGACGGCTGGCTGTGACCCGACGGGCGGGCGGGGCGGGCGTCGTGCTCACGTGTCGGCCGGCGGCTCCGGACCGCCCGGGCGATCGACCACGTCGAGCCGTACGCCGACCTCTCGCGCGCCGCGGTACACCGCGGCCTCGACCGCCCGGCGGTGCGCCGGGATCGCCGGGCGGCGGGACGCCAGCCGGACCCTGCGCCGGCCGCGCACCACTCGAAGGAGCGCCGCCCACACCCGACGGATCGGGCTATTCGGATTTCTCGATCGTCGAACCCCCGCCGGGGCGAGCCGGGGAATCGGGTGGCGTGCGCGGGCGGCGCGGGTAAGGCTGTGGGCATGGCGTTGACCGTGCAGTGTCTGTGTATCGACTCCGTCGACCCGGCGGGGCTGGCGGCGTTCTGGCAGGAGGCGCTGGGCTGGCGGCGGACCTCCGCGGACGCCGACGAGGTCGTCCTGGAGCCGCCGGCCGGCAGCCCGGCCGACGGCGTCGCGCCGGACCTGCTGTTCCTGCGGGTGCCCGAGGCCAAGGCCGGCAAGAACCGGCTGCACCTGGACCTGCGGCCGGACGACCAGGCCGCGGAGGTGGCCCGCCTCGAACGGCTCGGCGCCCGCCGGGTCAGCGTGGGGCAGGGCGACGGCGTGAGCTGGGTCGTCCTGGCCGACCCGGAGGGCAACGAGTTCTGCGTCCTGCGCGCCCGCGGCCCGCAGGAGTAGCGGCGGACGGGCCCGGTCGCGCCCCTGCGGGAGCGGCCGGGCCCGTCCGGTCGGGATCAGCGCAGGTCGAACCGGTCCAGCTCCATGACCTTGGTCCAGGCGGCGACGAAGTCCGCGACGAACTTCTGCCGGGCGTCCGCGCTGGCGTAGACCTCGGCGATGGCGCGGAGCTGCGAGTTCGAGCCGAGGACCAGGTCGACCGCGGTGGCGGTCCAGCGCACCTCGTCGGTGGCGAGGTCGCGGATCTCGTACACGTGCTCGTCCGACTCCGACGCCCGCCACCGGGTACCCGGCGCGAGCAGGTTGACGAAGAAGTCGTTGGTGAGCACGCCGGGCCGGTCGGTCAGCACGCCGTGCCGGCTGCCGCCGACGTTGGCGCCGAGCGCGCGCAGGCCGCCGACCAGGACGGTCAGCTCCGGCGCGGTCAGGTCGAGCAGGTACGCCCGGTCGACCAGCAGCGTCTCCGGCTGGAGCTTCTCGCCGGGGCGCAGGTAGTTGCGGAACCCGTCGGCGCGCGGCTCCAGCACGGCGAACGACTCGACGTCGGTCTGCTCGGGGCTCGCGTCGGTGCGGCCGGGCCGGAACGGCACGGTCACGTCGACGCCGGCGTCGCGCGCCGCCTTCTCGACCGCCGCCGAGCCGGCCAGCACGATGAGGTCGGCGAGCGAGATCCGGGCGCCGCCGGCCCCGTTGAACTCCCGCTGGATGCCCTCCAGCGCACTCAGCACGGCGGCGAGCTGCTCCGGCTCGTTGACCACCCAGCTCCGCTGGGGTTCGAGGCGGAGCCGGGCGCCGTTGGCGCCGCCGCGCTTGTCGGTGGACCGGAAGCTCGCGGCGGCCGCCCAGGCGGTCGCGACCAGCCGGTCGGTCGCGATGCCGGACTTCAGCACCCGGGCCTTGAGGTCCGCTACGTCGGCGTCGGTCACGAGGGCGTGGTCGACGGCCGGCACCGGGTCCTGCCACAACTGCGCCTCGGGCACCCACGGGCCGAGGTAGCGGCTGACCGGGCCCATGTCGCGGTGCAGCAGCTTGTACCAGGCCTTGGCGAAGGCCCGCGCGAACTCGTCGGGGTTGGCCAGGAAGCGGCGGGAGATCCTCTCGTACGCCGGGTCGACGCGCAGCGACAGGTCCGTGGTGAGCATCGTCGGCTTGTGCCTGCGGGCCGGGTCGAACGGGTCCGGGATGATCGCCTCGGCGTCCCTGGCCACCCACTGCTTCGCGCCGCCGGGGCTGGTGGTCAGCTCCCACTCGTGGCCGAACAGGATCTCGAAGAAGCGGTTGCTCCACTGCGTCGGCCGGTCGGTCCAGGTGACCTCCAGGCCGCTGGTGATCGCGTCGCCGCCCTTGCCGGTGCCGTGGGTGCTCAGCCAGCCCAGGCCCTGCGCCTCCAGCGGGGCGCCCTCGGGCTCCGGGCCCACGTGGTTGTCGGCGATGCCGGCGCCGTGGGTCTTGCCGAAGGTGTGGCCGCCGGCGATGAGCGCGACGGTCTCCTCGTCGTTCATGGCCATCCGGGCGAACGTCTCCCGGATGAAGTGGGCCGCCGCCGCCGGGTCGGCGTTGCCGCGCGGCCCCTCCGGGTTGACGTAGATCAGGCCCATCTCGGTGGCGCCGACCTCGTCGGCGAGCTGCGCGTCGCCCACGTACCGCGCGTCGCCCAGCCAGGCGTCCTCCGGGCCCCAGAAAATCTCCTCGGGCTCCCAGACGTCGGCCCGGCCGAAGCCGAAGCCGAACGTCTCGAAGCCCATCGACTCCAGGGCGACGTTGCCGGCCAGGACGAGCAGGTCGGCCCAGGAGACCTGCTGCCCGTACTTCTGCTTGACCGGCCACAGCAGACGCCGGGCCTTGTCGAGGTTCGCGTTGTCGGGCCAGCTATTGAGCGGGGCGAACCGCTGCCCGCCGTCGCCGGCGCCGCCGCGGCCGTCGTGGATCCGGTACGTGCCGGCGGCGTGCCAGCTCAGCCGGATCATCAGGCCGCCGTAGTGGCCGAAGTCGGCCGGCCACCAGTCCTGCGAGGTGGTGAGTACCTCGGTGATGTCCCGCTTGAGCGCCTCGACGTCGAGCCGGGCGAACGCGTCGGCGTAGTCGAAGTCCGCGCCCAGCGGGTTGCCCTTGGGCGAGTGGGCGTGCAGCACCGACAGGTCGAGCTGGTTGGGCCACCAGTCGCGGTTGGTGTGCGGGCGGCCGCCGGTCCGCGGGGTCGGCGGGTGGATCGCCGGGTTCTCGCTCTCGCTGCCGTGCGTCGTCGCGGAGTCGTGCGCCACCGGGCAGCCGGCCGCTGACCTCCGGTCCTGCGCACTGGACGGGGTGTCCTGGCTGTCGCTCATGTGCTTCCTTCCGAACTGGCGGTTTGCGGGGACGTGCGGGCGCTGACGCAGTCAGGGCACGTACCCCAATAGACGACTTCCGCCTCGTCGACCACGTAGTCGCGGTCGTCGGAGGCGGTGAGACAGGGCGCCGCGCCGACCGCACAGTCGACGTCGGCGATCGCGCCGCAGGAGCGGCACACGACGTGGTGGTGGTTGTCCCCCACCCGGACCTCGTACCGGGCGGTCGCGCCGGCGGGCTGGATGCGCCGCACCAGGCCGGCGTCGGTGAGGGCCCGCAGCACGTTGTAGACGGCCTGGTGGGAGACCGCGGGCAGCGCCGTGCGGACCAGCGCGATCACCGCGTCGGTGTCGATGTGCGGGTGGTCCCGCAGCACCGAGAGGACCGCCAGCCGGGGCCGGGTCACCCGCAACGAGGCCGCCCGGAGCTGGGCCCCGAAGTCGGACGTCATACCCCGTACCCTAGCCCCTTATCTGGAGTAGTTCAAGTTTTTGGGCGACGCCGGTGTGGCATCGCCCACTGGCCATCCCAGCAGAGCGGCCCCCGAATTACCTGGAGTTGACCGAAGAGAAATTGCTCCGGCTGACCCGGATGCCCTGCTGGCACCGGCCGGTCCGACTTGCCAATGCGGCATCGACGGCCGCCATTCACGGCACTGATGGGATTGTCTATTTCCACACCCGAGGGTCAGCACTCATAGTTGGTCAGCCCGGTCGCGCCGCAGCTCCCTCGTCCCGTGGGTGTCGTGCGGGCGATTCCCTTTCCGAATGGAGCGGTTTGTGCGCGTTCGCCCATTTGTAACCGGCCCGATCCGCGCCGCGCTCCTGGTCGGTGCGCTGGCCCTGGGTTCCGCGGCGCCGGCCGCCGGGTCGCCGCCGCCGGCGACCCGGCCGGCCCCGGCCGACATCAAGGACCAGCTCGCGGCGATCCCCGGCATGCAGGTGACCGAGGGCACGGGGACGGGCGGCTACCGGTTGTTCCGGCTGGTCTACCGGCAGCCGGTGGACCACGGCGACCCGAGCAGGGGCACCTTCGGCCAGCGGGCGACGCTGCTGCACAAGGACGTCCAGCGGCCGATGGTCCTGCACACCAGCGGCTACTGGCTGATGGGCGACAACCGGTCCGAGCCGGCCGCGATCGTCGACGGCAACCAGCTCTCCACCGAGCAGCGGTTCTTCGAGAACTCCACCCCGTCGCCGAAGAACTGGGCGGACCTGTCGATCGCGCAGGCCGCCGGGGACCACCACCGCTTCGTGACCGCGCTCAAGCCGATCTACGCCGCGAAGTGGCTGTCCACCGGGGCCAGCAAGGGCGGGATGACGTCGGTGTACCACCGCCGCTTCCACCCCGGCGACATCGACGCGACCATCGCGTACGTCGCGCCCAACGACGTGGACAACGACGAGGACTCGGCGTACACGAGGTTCTTCGCCGCCGTCGGCGACGCGACCTGCCGGCAGCGGCTCACCGCCGTGATGAAGGCCGCGCTGGGGCCCAAGCGGACCGCGCTGGCCGCGAAGGTCGCCGCCCGCGCGCAGTCGGCCGGGGAGACGTTCGACCAGACCACCGGCAGCGCCGACGCGTCGCTGGAGTTGGCCGTCGTCGACGGCGTCTACGCCTTCTGGCAGTACAAGCTGGCCAGCGACTGCGCCCGGGTCCCGGCCGGCACGGCCAGCGACACCGCCATCTACCAGTGGCTGGACGGCACCGCCGGATTCGCCAACTACACCGACCAGGGCGGCGCGCGGTTCGTCACGTACTACTACCAGGCCGGCACCCAGCTCGGGTACCCCGTCTACGACCTGCCGGAGCTGGCCGGCCTGCTCAAGTACCCGGACCTCGCCGCCCCGCGCACGTACGTGCCCCGGTCGATCCCGATGCCGGCGTTCGACCGGGCGGCGATGCCCGACATCGACGGCTGGGTACGGGAGAGCGGCACCCGGATGATGTTCGTCTACGGCCAGAACGACCCGTGGTCGGCCGAGCCGTTCCGGGTCGGCAGCGGGAACGACGCCTTCGTCTACGAGGTGAAGGGCGGCAACCACGGCGCGACCATCGGCGGCCTGGCGGCCGCCGACCGCAGCGCCGCGCAGGCCGCGGTGCGGCGGTGGGCCGGCGTGTCGCTGTCCACCCGCAGCGCCTTCATTCCCGGCCTGGACGGCTGGACGCCACTGACCGACGACCCGCGCCGGCAGGGCCGTACCGAGTAGCCCCGCGCCACGGCGAATCTCGCGGGTGAGCCCTCCGGCGTCGGAGGGCTCACCCGCTGGCGTCGGCCCGCCGGTTCCGCCGGTGGTGAACACCGGGCCGGCCGGGCTCGGCGGTGGCTACGGTCGCGTCCCATGGCGACAGTGACCAGCCGCGGTCGAGTACCCGGCCGGCGCAGCGGGAGGCGTTCGCCGCCGAGATGCAGGCCGCGGGCGTCGACTGGCGCCTCGTCGTCCACGGCGGCGCCCTGCACGCCTTCCACCACCCGCCGGCGGGTCCGGGGCAAACCCCGCTCCCCGGCGTCGGCTACCACCCGCGGCACGCGCAGCGGGCCTGGCGCGACGTCGTCGCACTGCTCGCCGCATGCCTGCCCCTGCCGGAGCCCGGCCGCCGCGGGTGAGTGCGGCCCGGCCTCTTTCCCCGCCGCCCGATCCGCGCCGAGCGGCCGCCCGGCGACCGGGTCGAGCCGCTGGGCGTACGTCCGATCCGGACGGCCCGCCACCTTCGGCCCGGTACCCGCGATGAACAGGGTGACCGGTCGTCGCGGGCGAGGGGGTCAAGATGGGCAACAGGTTCCATTCACGCAATCCCGGAGCACGGAGCCACGGCAAGTCCTGCAAGGGCAAGAAGCGCTACCCGACCCGCGAGTACGCGCTCGGCGTGCGCCGGTACCGCATCTCGCGCGGCGCGTGGGCCGGCACGCTGCACGTGTACGTGTGCCGGTTCTGCGAGTCGTGGCACGTCGGCAACAGGACGGGATCGAGCCAGAGCAAGTAGCTCGATCGACGATGCGGGCGAGCGGCGGCCCCCGGCCCGTACCCCGGGTCGGCGGTACGGAGCGGGTACCGTTCGCCGACGGGTGAGCCCGGCCCGGGCGATTCGACATGAGTGGTCCGTCGCACCGGCTGCCGGCGGAATGTGCTCGCCCGGCCGGGCGGCGGTGGTTACGGTGGCGCGATGCCCCTGCTCGGCCCCGCCGCCCCGCTGCCCCACCGGCCGGGCCGGATCCTGGTCGCCGGTACGTCCGGGTCCGGCAAGACCACCACCGCGACCCTCGTCGCCGCCGCTCTCGACCTGCCGCGGGTGGAGCTGGACGCGCTCTACCACGGCCCCGGCTGGACGCCCCGGCCGACGTTCGCCGCGGATGTGGACCGGTTCGCCGCCGGACCCCGCTGGGTGACGGAGTGGCAGTACCGCGCGGTCCGCGCCCGGCTGCTCGCCCGCGCCGACCTGCTCGTCTGGCTCGACCCGCCCCGCGCGGTGGTCCTGCGGCAACTGATCCGCCGCACGCTGCATCGGCGGCTGCGCCGGGTCGAGCTGTGGAACGGCAACGTCGAGCCGCCCCTGTGGACGATCCTGACCGACCGGGACCACGTCGTGCGCTGGGCCCAGCGGACCCACGGGCGGACCCGGGCGCGGGTGCTGGCCGCGGCGGCGGAGCGGCCGGGGTTGTGCGTGGTCCGGTTGGGCGGGTGGGTGGACGTGCAGCGGTGGGTGGCGGGGCCGTTACGGACCGCGGCGGACGCCGGGGCTGACGGGGCGGTGGGGTGTGCCGGCGGGGACCGGGGGGTTTGCTAGGCTTGCCGGGCGATCACGGGCTGTGGCGCAGTTTGGTAGCGCACTTGACTGGGGGTCAAGGGGTCGTCGGTTCAAATCCGGCCAGCCCGACAATCGAAGACGCAGCTCAGGGCCGGTATCCCTTCGCGGGATGCCGGCCCTGAGTCTTTTCGAGGGAAAGGCCCGGCCCTCGGTGCACAGGATGGCGTTCAGAGCAGCCATCGGCCCGGTTCGCGCGCTCGGGAAGGCTGCCGCCCACCCGACCGGGGGCCGCATTCACCCGTGCCGCCCGATGCAGCGGCGTTCGTCGGACGTTGCGCCGAGGCGTTGCGCGAAAGGCATAGCCGTCGATAGGCCCGCGCTATGGATCGCGTTGGGGAACGGCGAACGCATTCCCTGTGCGTCACGCACTATCCGGCGCCGCACCGCGGCGTTTTGGCTGTTCAGGGGCGGTTCGTCGGAGCGTGGGCGCCGCGTGAGCGGGTCCGAGGCGCCGGCCGGCGGCGAAGCCGGGGTTATGCCGCATTGACAGCAGTCAATTGCTGCGGTCAGCCTGGGGGCACCGTCGGCAGTATGCGTCGACGGCATACGGCCATCGATGCCCCACGAGGAGCCGATCCATGCTTCGCAGAAAACTGGCCAGCACCGCCCTGTGCGCGCTCGCCGCCCTCGCCCTGACGACCGGTACGTCGGTCGCGGCGACCGCCGAGCCGGCGCGCGCCGAGGCGAAGACGATCAACTATCAGACGGCGCAGCCGGGGAACCTGGCGGCGCAGATCGACGAGTCCGTCGCGATCTGGAACAAGGTCCTGAAGAACGTGCAGTTCGCCAAGGGCAGCGGCGGCATCTCCGTCAGCGTGTACGACGGCACCGGGCCCGCGCCCGGCACGGCGTCCTGCGTCGGCTGCACCAGCGGCGTGATCAAGATCTACCCGAGGAAAGCGGAGGAGTACAAGGCCGGCATCGTCCGCGTCATCGTGCACGAGTTCGGCCACATCCTCAGCCTGAACCACCCGTCCGACATCGGGAACTGCGACAAGGTGATGGCCGGCGGGGCCTGCGACAACCCGCAGCCCAGCGCCGACGAGATCGCGGCCGTGGACCGGTTCTGGAACCGGCCCGTGCTGCCCGCCCCGGGCGCGCCCGCCGACGACTCGGCGATCTTCGGTACGCCCGCGCGCTGACCCGGTACGCCCGCAACCGGTCGATCGGGGCGCCGCCACCACCCGGCGGCGCCCCGATCGCCGTACGCGGCTACTCCGCTGCCGGCGCGCGGCGGGCCCGGCGGGCGGTCAGCGCCCCGGCGGCGAGGTCCGCCAGCAGGAACGCGACCAGCGTGACGCCCAGGACCGGCAGCGCCCAGCACAGGCCCACCACCACGAGGACGCCGACGACGACGAGCCAGTCCGGCAGTCCCTGCCACGCGCCGCGGGTCGGCGGGGTGCCGACGAGCGCGCGCCGGTCGGACCGGGTCGGGCGGCGCTGCCACCACATCAGGTAGCCCCACGCGATCGCGCAGACCAGCCCGATCGCGAGCGCCGCCAGCAGGATCTGGTTGACCACGCCGAACAGGATGCCCATGTGGCCCTGGATGCCGAGCTTGGTGGCCTGCGCCAGCAGCGGCCAGTCGGCGAAGTCGCTGCGGGACACCACGCTGCCGGCGGCCGGGTCGATCGCGGCGCGGTCCAGGCGGACCGGCCAGGCGTTGTCGACCTGGCTGACGCTCCACGCCGCGGCCGGGGACGCCGGGGGCGTGATCTCGATCGGGCCGTCCAGGCCGTTGGCCGCCGCGACGGCGGCGACCCGGTCCAGGGCCGCGGGGTCGACCTCGCCGCCGCCGGCCGCCGGGCCGGGGTGGTGGCCGCCGGCCGGCAGGTCCGTCGCGAGGGCGGGCGTGCGGGCGGACAGGGCGTCGAGCAGGCTGCCGAAGGTGGCGCCGGCGTGCAGCGACCAGGTCATCCCGGTGGCCGAGAGGAACAGCAGGCCGACGGCCATCCAGACACCCATCGTCGCGTGCCAGCCGCGGGTGCGGCGCACGCCCTTGGCCGCGGCGAGGTCCGGCAGCAGGAACCGCCGGGCGCGCCGGCGGGCGCCGCGGACGCGGCGGGCCCACAGGATCAGGCCGCCGAGGACCACGACCCACAGCCAGCTCGCCGCCAGCTCGGAGTAGTAGCGGCCGACCGCGCCGAGGTGCAGGTTGCGGTGCAGGTCGTCCAGCCAGGTGGTCAGCGGCGTCGATCCCCACCAGGTGGTGAGGGTGCCGCGGACCCGGGCGGTGTACGGGTCGACGAAGACGGTGTGCAGCTTGTCGTCATCGGCCAGCTCGGGGACGGCGAACGACACCCTGGTCGTGGTGTCGCCGAGGCCGGGCTGGACCGAGGCGACCGTACCGGTGGGGTGGGCCGCGCGGGCGGCGGCGAGCTGCTCGGACAGCGGGCGCGGCGCGCTGCCGACCCGGTCGACGTACAGCTCGCGGCCGTGGACCGCGTTGTCGAGCTGCGGGGTGAAGACGTACAGCAGGCCGGTCAGCGCGGCCACCACCAGGAACGGGGCGACCAGGATGCCGGCGTAGAAGTGCAGGCGCAGCAGCAGCCCGGCGATGGCCGAGGGCCGCCGGGCGGGCGAGCGCGGCGCCGCCGCGGTCGCTGGTGCCTCCCCGGGCTGGTCGGAGACGTCGGTGATAGCGGGCATGGCGATTCCCATCGGGCTGGGACCGGCCTGGCGGTGCCGGGCGCGAGCGAACGGCGGACGCGGGGGCGCCACCGAGGGGGGCGGCGGGGGCCGCGGTACCCATCGACCGGAGGACGCCGGCTCGACAGGTATTGCCACGGGAGTCGTCGCGGCGCGGCGGAAAGTTCCCACCCGTTCGCGGCTCGCCGATCCGCCGGGGGAATCGCCCCGATCGTCCCGCCGGCGGGTGCCGTCGGGCCGACAGCGGCAGCGCGGCGGTCCCGCCCAGCGCGAGGACCTTGAGCGCTTCCGGGGCGATGTGGGCGTGGTGGGCGCGGGAGCGGGGCGGCCGCCCCGCCGGCGAGGACGCGGCCCGACCGGCGGCGTGGGGCGGCGGCGTGGGGCGGTAGTGACCAACGCAACCCTTCCGCCCGGGCCGCGCGCGCCGGTATACCTATCAATCCGATAGGTATACCGGGGAGGTCGACATGGGACGGGTCGAACAGGGCGGCGGCACCGGCCGCCGGGCGGTGCTGGCGGGGCTGCTGGGCGCGGCCGGCGGAACCGCGCTCGCGGGCGGGCCCGCGTTCGCCGGGCACCCCGACGAGCGGCCGTTCCGCGCCCGGCCGGGTACCGCGCCGACCCGGCCGAACCTGCTGGTCATCCTCGGCGACGACCTCGGCTGGGCCGACCTGAGCGCGTACGGCGCGCCGCAGATCCGCACACCCCACCTGGACGCGCTGGCCCGCAGCGGCGTGCGGTTCACCAACGGCTACTCGGCGGCCGCGGTCTGCTCGCCGACCCGGTTCGCCCTCTACACCGGCCGGTACCCCGGCCGGCTGCGCGGCGGCCTGCCCGAGCCGATCGCCAACCCGAACGAGCTGGAGGGACTGCCGCCGGGGCACCCGACGCTGGCGTCGCTGGTCAAGGGCGCCGGGTACCGGACCGCGCTGCTGGGCAAGTGGCACGCCGGCTTCCTGCCCTGGTTCGGGCCGCTGCGCTCCGGCTGGGACGAGTTCTTCGGCAACCTCTCCGGCGGCCTCGACTACTACTCCAAGCTCAGCCACCTCGGCCAGCACGACCTGTACGAGGGCGAGGTGCCGGTCGAGTCGGTCGGGTACTACACCGACACCGTCGCGCAGCGGGCGGTCGACTTCGTCCGCCGCGAGCACGCCGCGCCGTGGCTGCTGAACCTCAACTTCACCAGCCCGCACTGGCCGTGGGAGGCGCCCGGCGACACCGCGGTCAGCGCGGAGCTGACCGCGCGGATCAGGGCCGGCGAGAAGGGCGTGCTGTTCCACGCCGACGGCGGGTCGCTGGAGACGTACCGGGCGATGGTGGAGAACCTCGACGCGGGCATCGGCCGGGTCCTCGCCGCGCTGCGCGCCACCGGCCAGGAGCGCAACACCGTGGTGTTCTTCGCCTCCGACAACGGCGGGGAGCGCTTCTCGTACCAGTGGCCGCTGTCCGGCGGCAAGGGCGGGCTGAACGAGGGCGGCATCCGGGTGCCGACGCTGCTGAGCTGGCCGGCGGCCATCGCGGCGGGGCAGGTCAGCCACGAGCCGGTGATCACCCAGGACTGGACGGCGACGCTGCTGGCGTTCGCCGGTGCGGCGCCCGCGGCCGGCCACCCGCTCGACGGGCGGGACCTCAGCGGGTACCTGCTGCGCGGCGACGCCGCCCCGGCCGGGGACCTGTTCTGGCGCACCCGCGGCGCCCGGGCGCTGCGCCGCGGCAACCTCAAGTACCTGCGGGCCACGCCGACCACCGGCGACGCGCTGTACGACATCGCGGCCGACCCGCGGGAGGCGGCCAACCTCGCGGCGAAGCGGCCGGAGGTCGTCGCCGCGCTGCGGGCGACGTGGGAGCGGATCGACGCGGACCTGCTGCCGTACCCGTGACGGGCCGTGCGTGTGATCGGGCCGTGCGTGTGACCGCGCCGCGCGCGTGACCGGGCCGGGGAGACCGGGCCGCACAGCGCGGGGCCGCGGGTGATCAGGGCCGTCAGTCGCACTGGTCGAGGGACGCCCCGCTGGCGCCCGCGACCGTGTTCGGCGCCGGGAAGGTGGCCGCGAGCGTGCGGGTGGCGCCGCCGGACGCGGCCACCCGCAGGGTGACGGTCACCTGCTTGATCGCCGGCGCGGACTCCGCGGCCGACTCGTCGTCGGCGCCGGCGGTGACCGCGAAGGGCGCGGTGCCGGCCGGCGCGGCGACGCCGCTGGCCAGCACCGTCTCCGGCGCCGCCGCGGTCGCGCCGAGCGGCCGGGTGCGGCTCCACAGCCTGTCGCCGGCCAGCCACAGCACGGTGCAGCGCGGGGCGTCGCCGGGGGTGAGGTACCACAGCTCCGGGCGGCCGTCGGTGGTCCGGGTGGCCAGCTCGGCGGCGTACCGGACGGAGGCGTCGAGCCGGGCGAACGCCTGCCCCACCCGGGCCTGCGCGCTGCCCAGCGACTCGGTGCTGCGGTACGAGCGGCTCAGGCCGACGACCGCGGCGGTGACGAGCGCGCCGACGACCGCCATGATCCCCATGGCCACGCTCAGCTCGATCAGCGTGACGCCGCGCTCGTCGCCCGGCCGGACCGCCCGCCTCATGCGCCGAAGGACGGTTCGTTGGTCATGGCGCTGACCAGCACGGCGCTGGCCACCGACTGCGCGCTGCCGCGCTCGGTCCAGGAGACCGTGGCCAGCACCCGGACGAGCCGGGCGACGCCCGCCGCGGGGGCCGCGGTCGTGCAGGCCGCGCCGGGGCCGGCCTGATTACACTGGGTAATCGTCCAGGTGCGGGTGTAGCGGACGCCGTCGACGGTGACCGCGTCCGCGGGCGGCGGGTCGGCCAGCAGGGCCGCGCCCCCCGCGGCGGCGGCCTCGTCGGTCATCCGGGTGGCGAGTTGCGCCGCGTGCTGCCGGTCGGCCTGGCTGCCGGTCGTCGCCTGCGACGACACGGCCAGGGACAGCGTGGCGGTCGCTACCGTACCGATGAGGGCCAGCGACACCAGCAGCTCCACCAGGGTGAACCCATGATCCCCGGCCGGGCGCGCGGGGCGCGGCGGCAGGGCGGGGCGGGGGCTGGTCACGGGTGCCGATCGGCCGGCCGGCGGCCGACCCGAGGGATTTCCCGTTGTGCTCCGATCCGCCGGCCGCCGGCCGAAGGGCCGGGGTGGATACCGCTATCGATGCCGGCCGTAGGCCGCCGACAACCGGGAGGCAGGTGACCGGCTCGTGCACCCCGGCCCCGCGGCGGACAGCCGCGCCGCCGGCGGCCCGGAGACCGGGTCGCTGCCGCTGGCCGCGCTGATCGTCCTGGTCTGTGTCGGGCTCGCCGCGGCCCTGGCGCCGGTCGCGCTCACCCAGATCGGCTCGACCCGGGGCAGCCTCCAGCGGATGTACGCGCTCCAGGCCGCCCAGTCCGGCCTCGAGGTGGGCGTCGCCGGGATCCGCGCCGCGTACGGCGCGAGCGGCGGGGACGGCGACCGGTCCCGGCTGCCCTGCGGCACGGTCACCGGCAGTGGCGGCGCCGAGGCCCGGGCGACCTACTCCCTGTTGATCAACTACTACCCGGACCGGCCGACCGGCGGCAGCACCCCGCTGAGCTGCGCCGCCGCCCGCGGGACCGGGGCGGTCCCGGACTACGCGATGCTGACCTCCACCGGCACGACCGCGAGCGGGAGCACCGCCCGGCGGGCCCTGCGCGGCCTGTACCCGCTGCGGCGCACGACCGTCAGCCCGGACCCGACGCCCACCTACGGGCCGGAGAACGACTACTCGATCCAGCCGCGGATGATTCTCGCGTGGAGCCCGGGCAGCGGCTCCACCGACGTGTGCCTGGACCCCGGTACCGCGGTACCCGGCGCCGACGCCACGCCGCGGATGCGCCTGTGCGACAGCCTGGACCACCGCAACGCCGGCTACAAGCAGAACTGGTACTACCGGGAGAACCTCACCATCGCCACCGTCGGCTCGCTGCTCTCCGGCCGGGCGATGTGCCTCGACGCGGGCGCCACCCCGGTGGCCGGGCGGAGCCCGACGATGCAGCCGTGCGCCGAGCCGGCGCCGCCGCGGCAGCGCTGGTTCTACAACAAGTACAGCAACATCGAACTCGCCGCCGCGGCCGGCGCCGGGCCGGACGACCTGGCCCTGAGCGGCCTGTGCCTGAACGTCGCCTCGCCCGGCACCGCCGGCTCCGCCGTGGTCCTCGGTACCGGCGGCAACTGCCACAGCAGCAGCTACAGCACCCGGCAGACCTTCGCCCTCAGCACCAAGACCGGCCCCGGCTGGGCCACCCGCCGGCAGGCCGACTGCACCGCCGCGGCCGGGTACCCGTGCACGCTGCGCCAGGTGGTCAACTTCATCAACCCGTCCCGCTGCCTGGACCGGTACGACGACTTCTCCGCCAACATGGAGTGCGACCAGGAGCCGCAGCTCACCGACACCCGGTGGAACCAGCTCTGGCGGGTACCCCGGACCGTCGACGGCCCGGCCGGCACCACCGGCCCGCTGGTCACGGTCGACACCTCCGGCCGGACGTACTGCCTGACCGCGAGCACCGAGTTCCCCGTGCAGCGGGCCTGCAACCCGCGGTCGCCGACCGCCGACCAGACGTTCACCCTCTACGGCGACACCGGCGCGTACGCCACGATGTACCGGATCCTCGACTCGCGCGGCCGCTGCATGACCCACCCGAACGACAACAAGAACGGCGTGGAGTCATCCTTCTACTGGAACCACGCCAACTGGAACTGGAAGATCCGGATGGACGCCTGCGCCACGCGGCGCTCGCCGCCGGAGGCGTTCAACTACGCCGCGCTGTCCGACCGGCAGAAGTGGAACGCCCCGCCCGTCCTGCCCACCGGGGACCAGACGCCGGGCCCGACGACGCCGACCACCGCGCCGCCGCCCCCGGCCGCCTCGTCCACGACCCCGCTGGAGGAGGTCGTCGAGGTGCCGTGACCGCGCCGGCCGGCCCGGCGTGGTTGGATCGGCCGGTGTGCACCGTCGTGGTCAGCCTGGAGCCCGGCGCGGCCCGGCCGCTGCTGCTGGTCGCCGTCCGGGACGAGCTGCTGGCCCGCCCCTGGCTGCCGCCCGGCCCGCACTGGCCGGCGTACCCCGGCCTGCGCGGCGGCCGGGACCTGCGCTCCGGCGGCACCTGGCTGGCCGTCGACCCGCCCCGGCGCCGGGTGGCCTGCGTGCTCAACGGCCGCGGCCGCACCCCGGACGGCCCGCTGCGCACCCGCGGCGAGCTGCCGCTGCGCGCGGCCGCCGGCGCGCCGCCGCCGGCGGGGGCGTTCGCCCCGTTCCACCTGCTCACCGCCGACCCGGCTGCGGCCACCCTGACCACGTGGGACGGCGTACGGCGGCACACCGTCGCGGTGCCGCCGGGCCTGACGGTGATCACCAACGACGGGCTCGACCCGGGCCACCCGCGCGCCGCGTACCTGGCGCCGCTGCTCGCCCGCGCCGACCGCCCGGACCCGGCCCCCGGCGTGCCGCCGGCCGCGGCCTGGGCGCCCTGGCTGTCGATCGTCGCCGACGGCGCGCACGCCCCGGACGACCCGGCCGCCCTGATCCGCCGGCACACGCTGCCCGACGGTACGGCCTACGGCTCGGGCTCGCTCACCCTGCTGGCCGCCGGCCCGACCGGCCTGACCTGGTCCTTCGCGGCCATCGACGACCCGGCCGACCCGCTGGCGGCGCTGCACGACGTACCGACCGGCTGAGCGGGCCGGGTCAGGCCGACTGCGCCTCGCGGATGACCGCGACGGCGGCGTGCGGGTCCGGGACGGTGACGGTCACCGTGCGGCCCGTACGCAGCGTCAGCCGCAGGGTCGGCCCGGAGCGGACCGTGCAGCAGGTGCGGCGCGGCGTCCACCAGAACCCGTGCGCCACGGCCAGCGGGTGCAGGTCGATGACGTCGGCCCGGGTGATCGCCGCGAGCGGGTACGTGCAGCGCGGCCAGCCGAGCACCCCGAACCGGATGGAGACCCCGTTGGGCCCGGCCGTCGTCCGGATGCTGGCGGCGGTCAGCAGGTTGAGCAGCCCGAGCAGGAAGGCCACCGGCAGCGGGCCCCACCGGTCGAGCCAGCCGCCGCCGGAGGCGCCGCCCATGATCAGCAGCGGCGCCAGCAGGGCGGCGCTCAGGATCGCGATGAACCAGTTCGTGGCCCGGCCGGTGTAGATCGCGTGCCGGCCCCGGCCGGCGAGCGTGGAAGTCGTCACAGGGCACCGTCCTCTCGGTTGTCAGGTCAGTCGCTCGATGAGCCGGATCAGGTCGGTGCGGCCGAGCCCGTGCTGGCGGGCGACGCTCACCAGCGCCCGCGCGGCCTCGGCCACGCCGGCGGGCTCGGTCACCGCGGACGCGACCCGCGCGCCGCGGCCCCGGCGGAACTCCAGCAGCCCGTCGTCCCGCAGTTGCCGGTACGCGGCCAGCACCGTGTTGCGGTCGACGGACAGGGCCGCCGCCAGCTCGGCCGCCGGCGGGAGCTGCTCCCCCACCGCCAGCTCGCCCGACGCGACCCCGAGCCGCACGCAGCCGGCGATCTGCCGGTGCAGCGGCTCGCGCGACGAATGATCGACTACCCATCTCATAGTGCTAGCATTATCAGCACCATTCAGGGCGCGCGTCAAGCGCCCGGCGGGCGCGTCCCGGCGGCGGACCGGCCGGGTCCGATTCCGGACGCGGCCCGCCGAACGGCACCTCCGCGACAGGCCGGCGACGTACACTCTGGACCGGGGAGATCATGCCGATAGCGGGCACCCGGGGCTCACCGGCGGGCCGGATCCGACTCCCCCGCGCGGGGCCGGTGCGCGGGGGCGGGATGATGCTGCCCGGCACCCGCCCGGCCAGGCGACAGGTGCTGGCGGGCGTCGCGCTGCTCGCCGGCCTCCTGGGCCTGCCGGCGGTCGGGGCGGGGTTCTCCGGCACCACCCGGAACCAGAGTTCGTCGCTGGGCATGTCGACGAACTTCCTCGCCGGCGCCCTGTACGGCTGGGGCGACAACACCACCGGCAACCTCGGCCTCGGCAACACCACCAGCCCCCGGACCAGCCCGGTACAGGTCGGCTCGAACACCACCTGGGTCGACGTCGACCCCGGCAACAGCACCACCGACAGCTCGTACGACGCCGACACCGGCCACGCCTGCGCCGTCCGGTCCGCCGGCACCCTGTGGTGCTGGGGCCGCAACGTCTACGGCCAGTTGGCCCGGGGCAACACCACCGACTCGACCAGCCCGGTCCAGATCGGGGCGGCGACCGACTGGGCCGACGTGGACGTCATGCACTACAACACGTGCGTGCTCAAGACCACGGGGACGCTGTGGTGCACCGGCCAGAACGCGTACGGCCAGATCGGCGTGGGCGACAACACCAGCCGGACCAGCCTCGTCCAGGTCGGGTCCAACACCACGTGGAAGCAGTTCAGCGCCAGCAACGTCCAGGTCTGCGCCACCCGCACGGCCGGCACCCTGTGGTGCTGGGGCGCCGGCGGCGACTACCGGCTCGGCACCAACGGCACCGCCGACCAGGACAGCCCGGTCCAGGTCACCGGCTCGAACTGGGACACCGTCTCGCTCGGCCGCCGGCACGGCTGCGCGGTCAAGACCACCGGCACGCTCTGGTGCTGGGGCCTCAACGCCGACGGCCAGCTCGGCCTCGGCGACACCGGCACCCGCCAGGTGCCCACCCAGATCGGCTCGCTGACCACCTGGAGCAGCGTCAACGCCGGCAGCGACCACACCTGCGCGATCAGGACCGACAACACGCTGTGGTGCTGGGGCCACAACACCGAGTACCAGCTCGGCCTCGGCGACACCACCCAGCGCAACAGCCCGGTCCAGGTCGGCTCCGCGGCCTGGATGCGGGTCAGCGGCGGCGAGAACTTCACCTGCGGCACGCGCACCGACCGGACCGTCTGGTGCTGGGGCGAGAACGGCGACGGCTCGCTCGGCCAGGGCAACACCACCGACCGGACCACGCCCACCCAGGTGCCCACCATCACCGGCCGGGTGTACACGGGCAGCAACGGCGTCACCTCGGTCTTCGCCATCGGGTGACCCGGTGCGGCGCCGGGCCACCCGACCGGCGGGCGGTCAGACCGGGATCAGCTCCCAGTGCTGGTTGCGGACGCCCACGCAGGCCCACTGGTGCACGTTCGCGCCGTTGCCGGCCCACCCGCCGGCCACGTCCAGGCAGCGGTTGGCGTGCCGGGAGCGGATCTCCACGACCATCCGGCGCAGCGGGTAGCCGGCCACCCGGCGGGTGAACCAGAGCTGGTTGCCCCGGAGGCGGTCGTCGGCGCTGCCGAACACGCCGTCGACGCCCGGCCGGGAGTCGCAGCTCCACTGGTGCACGTTCGCGCCGTTGCCGCGGCCGCCGCCGGCCACGTCCAGGCACTTGCGGCTGTGCCGGGCGATGATCTCGTACACCGGCTGGCCGTGGGTGAACAGCCGGCGCAGCCGCCACTGCTGCTGCGGCGCGTCGACGCACGTCCACTGGTGCACGTTGGTGCCGTTGCCGCGGCCGCCGCCGGCGACGTCGAGGCACTTGCGGCTGTGCTGCGGCCGGATCTCGTACCACGGCCCGGCCTCGGCGGCCGCCGCCGGCGCGGCGGCGAGCAGGCCCGCCCCGGCCGCCGTGACCGCCGCGGCGAGTGCGGCGAGGGCCCGCCCGGTCCGACTCCCACGATCCATGTCTGCCCCTCCCATCCCGGCCGTCCATAGTGGACGGCCGGGGACAGCAGAGCACGGCGGGCGGCGCGGCGGCAGGGGTCGCGGGCGGACGTCACCGCAACCGGTGACCGGCACGCGCCATCCGGGCGACGCCCGCGCGTGGCCGGGCGGTCGCCGGGCGGTCGGTCGCGGCCGCGCAGCAGCGACCCCGGAACGGGCGCAGCTCCCCCGCGGCGAAGCCGCCGGCGATCACCGAATCCTCTTCCCTGACCCACTCGGCCACGACGCCGATCATGGCGCGGGGCCGGGGTGAGGCCGGCGGGCGGCCGGGGCCGGTGGGGTGCGCGGGTCCGCCGCGGCGGCCGGGGTCGGACGGGCGGCGGCGTGCGCGGTGGCACTTCGGCCGGGCGGCGGCGGGACAAGGAAGGGGGTGAATCATCGCGCACGAGACGGAGCGATGAGAGCCCGATCGATCCGATTCCGTACCGGTGCGGCGGTGCTGTGCGCGCCGCGGCGCGAGCGGGACCGCGAACGTCCGCGAGGTCGGCGCGCAGGCCGACGCGGCGCCCCGGCGCTCAACCGCTTCCGGGACGGCCAGCTCGGCTGCCGGACGGCGACCGCGGGCAAGGGCGCGTCCCGGCGCCGGTCGGCCGACGGGCTGATCGTGGCGAACGTCGACAGCGACGGCGCGGGCAACCGGCGGTGGCCGCTGCGCGGTACCCCGTCGATCCGAGCGGGCGCGGGGCAGGGCCGGCGGGGTTCGGCGCGGGCGCCGCGAAGTGATAACCGAACTATGGGCGGCGCTCTATTCACACGCCGACCTGTGAACGGTGTTCACCGAATGGTGATCTCTCCTGTATCCGCCGCATTTCCGCAGGCCAACACCTGCCACCAGCACGTTGCGCGGGCCGATGTGCATTGACCGGGATCGTTGTTCACGGGGTTGACACAGCCCTCCGGTAAAGCCTTTACTTTGACCCGCTCGGCCGTTCGATGTTGCCGCTTCGATCGATGGGCACCACCCGTACGGCTGATCGGCGGGCCCCCGCTCACCGCGCTCCCGCGCGCGTACCCACCGCGCGCTGGCGGCGGTGAGTGCCGCCACCGGCCGGAGGCCGCGGATCCCCGTCCGATCCCCCGGCGCCCCCACCCCCCGATAAGGAGCGTTTCCATGCGCAAGGTTGCGTGGGCCACGGGAGCGGCGATCGCCGTGACCGGGGCTGTCGCCCTCTCCGCCCCGTCGAGCTTCGCCGACACCGCCGGCGCCGCCCCGCAGGGCCGCCCGACCGCCCTGCTGGCGGCCTCGTCGGCCGACCGGCTCGTCGCCGGCGACCCGGACCGGTTCTTCGCCTCCCCCGCCGACGAGTTCGAGCAGCGCTCGAACGTCGCCGGCGCGGGCCTGCAGTACATCGCCTACGAGCGCACCCACCGCGGCCTGCCCGTCCTCGGCGGCGACTCGGTGGTCGTGACCAACGCCGCCGGCGAGGTCCTGTCCACCTGGGTCGCGCAGACCCGGGAGCTGAACGTCACCTCGACCCGCTCCGGCATCTCCGCCGCCGAGGCCACCCGCGTGGCCCGGGCGCAGCTCCGCAAGGTCGACACCGCCGCCACGCCGAAGCTGGTCGTCGTTGCTGACGGCGCCGGCAAGCTGGCCTACGAGGTCCTCGTCGAGGGCGCGGACAAGAAGAACAACCCGGCCCGCCTGCACGTGGTGATCGACGCCAAGTCCGGCAAGGTGCTCAAGGACCGGACCTGGAACGAGGTCGTGCACGCCACCGGTAACGGCGGCTACTACGGCAAGCAGGACCTGGGCAACCTGTCCTCCGGCAAGATGGTCGACCCGTCCCGCCCCGGCCTCCAGTGCGGCGGCCAGAACGGTTCGGCGTTCACCAGCTCGAACGACTCCTACGGCAACGGCGGCGGCTCCGACCTGCCCTCGGGCTGCGCGGACGCGCTGTACGCCGGGCAGAAGGAGTGGGACATGCTGAAGGAGTGGCTGGGCCGCAACGGCATCGACGGCAACGGCCGCGGCTTCCCCGCCCGGGTCGGCCTGAGCCAGGTGAACGCGTTCTGGAACGGCCAGTACACGAACTTCGGCCACTCGCAGGACAACAAGCGCCAGCTCACCAACATCGACGTGGTCGGGCACGAGTACGGCCACGGCATCTTCCAGAACACGCCCGGCGGCTCGGGCAGCGGCAACGAGGCCGGCGGTCTGAACGAGTCGACCGGCGACATCTTCGGCGCCCTCACCGAGTTCTACGCCAACCACCCGAATGACAAGCCGGAGTACGAGGTCGGCGAGCTGCCGAACCTGGTCGGCAAGGGCCCGATCCGCTACATGTACGAGCCGTCGAAGGTGGGCGACCCGAACTGCATGTGGACCGGCTCGGCGCCGGAGGTGCACAAGGGTGCGGGCCCGCAGAACCACTGGTTCTACCTGCTGGCCGAGGGCTCGAACCCGACCAACGGGCAGCCGAAGTCCCCGACCTGCAACAACAGCACCCTGACCGGGATCGGCATCCAGAAGGCCGGCAAGATCTTCATGGGCGCCCTGTCCCGCAAGACCTCGGGCTGGACCCACGCCAAGGCCCGCGCGGCCTCGGTGGCGGCGGCCAAGGAGCTGTTCGCCGGCGGCGGCGAGTGCGCCGCGGTGCAGAAGGCCTGGGACGCCGTCTCCGTGAAGGGCAGCGACTCCTGCTGACCCGCGCTCCATTCCCGCGCTGATGCGGGACGTCGGGCCCGCTACCGGTTGGGGTGGCGGGCCCGACTGCGTGTCACGGGGCCGGCTCCGCGGGCGGCGCCGGGTCGGCGCGGGCGACGACGACCGGGACCGCGGCGTGCTGGAGGACGCTCTGCGTCACCGAGCCGACCAGCAGCCCGGTCAGGGCGCTGTGCCCGCGCGGGCCGACGACCAGCAGGGCCGCCGACGAGCCGGCGTCGATCAGCGCCTCGGCGGCGTTCAGCGTGTGCACCGGCCGGACCCCGACGGCCAGCTCCGGCAGCTCGGCCGCGACGGCGGCGAGGGTGTCGGCCAGGACCGCGTCGGCCCGCGCCCGGGCCGCCCGCTGCGCCTCGTCGTCGCTGAGCGTCAGGCCGACGTACGGGCTGGCCCACCAGGCGTGCACCAGCTCCAGCCGGGCGCCGCGGCGGTGCGCGGCCCGGGCCGCCCAGCGGGCGGCGGCCGCCCCGCCGGCCGAGCCGTCGACGCCGACGACCACGGGGGCGGCCGGGTCCGCCGGCGCGTCGCCCTCGTGCACGACGGCGACCGAGCAGTGCGCCCGGACGGCCACCCCGCTGCTGACCGAGCCGAGCAGCAGGTGGGCGAAGCCGCCCACGCCCCGCCGGCCGACCACCAGCAGCCGCGCCCCGGCCGAGGCGTCGACCAGGGCCGGGCCGCCGGCGCTGGGCTCCACCCGCTCCTCGACCACCAGGTCGGGGTGGGCGGCCCGCAGGTCGGCGGCCGCCGAGGCGACCAGCGCCGCCGCGGCCCGCCCGGCCTCCGGCTCGACCATCGGGTACGGGCCGAACGGCACCGCGTAGCTCATCGGGTGCAGGTAGCCGTGCACGAGCCGGACCCCGCAGCCCTCGGCGGCGGCCAGGTCCCCGGCCCACCGGGCCGCGTGCCGGGCGGGGGCCGAGCCGTCCACGCCCACGACGATGACGTCATCCATAGCCGCTACTTTCCCCCACCGCCGCCACGCATGCGCGGCGGCGGGCCGGGGTAACGGCGGAGCACTGTTGCCCGGCGAGGGCAACTATTGCACGATGACAACCGTCTGCCGGTACCGCCGGTGACGAAGGGAGCCACGCATGCGCGCCGTCAAATCGCTCTGGGCCATGGTTCAGGGGGACCCCGTCTTCATGCGCCGGATCAACGGCTGGCTCACCGTCTTCTGGATCATCATGATCCCGATCAGCCTGGCCGCCGGCTGGCTGGACTCCGTGGTGTACGTCTCGGCGCTCTCGCTCTGGGCGCTGGTCTCCGGGCACTGGTCGGCCTGGCAGGCCGCCAGGGTCGAGGTCAAGCAGGAGGAGGAGGCCAAGCTGCGCGACGAGCAGGACCTGCCCAGCGAGGTCGCCGAGCGGGTCGCCGAGGTCGTCGACGTGCCGCGGCCGCGGGCGGCCGACGAGCCGGCCGCCCGGCCCACCGGGGACTGACCCGCGGCGGTCCCCGGCGGCGCGCGGGCGGGTCAGCGCAGGGCGTTGCGCGTCCGCGCGCCCGCCCGGGCGGCGAACGTCAGCAGCGCGCCGACGGCGACCATCACCGCGCCCACCACCCCCAGGACCACGCCCGAGGCGCCGGTCACCGGCAGTTCCTGATTTCCCGTCATGTCTCTCTCCTCCGGTTTTCCGGCCGCGCTGCGGTCAGGCGGCCAGGCGGGCAGGGGACGTCCACACGCACCGGTCGACGACCGGCCGGCGGATCGCCCGGATCAGGGCGTGCACCAGGATCACCCGGTACAGCAGATCGATCACGGCCAGCGCCGGGATGAACAGCACCAGCCGCGGGTGGCGCAGGTGCACCGCCGCGCCGAGCATCCAGACGCCGTGCCCGGCGAGCAGCACCGCCGCCCCGGCCGGGCTCAGCCCGCCGGCGGCGAGGACGATCCACAGCGTCGCGGGGCCGGCGAGGACGTAGCCGAGCCAGTGCAGCATCAGCAGCACGTACGCGGCGTCGAAGCGGGTCGCGTGCCGGCCGACGCGGTGGCCGATGATGCCCTGGAAGGTGCCCCACATCCAGCGCAGGTTCTGCCGGTACCAGTCGCCGAACGTCGTGGGGTCCTGGAGCAGCGCCCGGGCGCGCGGGGCGTAGCGGACCCGGCCGAGGCTCTTGCGGTGGGTCTCCAGCACCCAGTACGTGTCGTCGACGATGTACGGCGGGCGCTGCGGCAGCAGCCGGTCGAGCAGCTCCGTGCGGTACATGGAGTTCGAGCCGGAGATGCAGTTCATCACGTTCGCGGCGCTCTGCAGCCGGCGGACGATGAGCTGGTAGTTCCAGTAGCTGTACGCGCGGGCGGCCAGCCACGGGTTCCACCGGTGCGCGCGCGGCCAGTACGTGACGTTGTGGCCGACGACGATGGCGACGCCGGCGCCGAGGGCGGCGCGGCACTGGACGACGAAGTCCGGGGCGACCAGTACGTCGTCGTCGAGGATGGCCACCGCCCGGTACCGGGCGCCGAGGTCGAAGTGCGCGTACGCAGCGTGCAGGGCGGCCGGCTTGCCGGCGTTGACCGGCTGGTCGAGCACCCGGGCGCCGGCCGCGGCGGCGAGCGCCGCGGTGGCGTCGGTGGAGGCGTCGGAGACCACGTACACGGCGACGTTGTTGGCCCGGGCGGCCGCGACCGCCCCGGCGATGGTGGCGGCGCCGTTGTAGGAGGCGATGAGCACGGCGACCTCGTCGTGGCCGACCGGGTCGGGCGCGGGCGCGGCGCGCCGCGGGCGGACCCGGCGGGGCCGGGCGAACCCGTACAGGAACGCGCCGGCGAGCACGGCGGCCAGGAGGGTGGCCACCGCCACCAGGAGCGTTGCGAACAGCAACATTGGCCAACCCGAGGGGAGTCGAGCCCGCACCAACAGCGAGGGGAAAGGCGACCCTATGGGCGCCGCCGCGCCCCTCACCATCGAGCGTTGGTCCGAGTTGGGGCTGGTCGAAGGGACTATGCGGGATTCATTCGCGTTCGCGCGCGGGCACGCCGGAAGCGGCGCCCGCCGGGCGCCGGCGACAGGGGGTACGGCTCGACGAGGGTGTCCGGTTCAACCGGCACCGGGGCGGGCCGCTCCGCGTCCCAGCGGGCGGCCTCCCGGTCCTGCAGGGTGGCGTGGATGGCCAGCAGGCACATCAGGATGAGCACGACGGCGCCGACGACCATGGCGGCGCGGCCGAGCAGCACGCCCAGGGCGACGACGCCCACGGCCGTGACAGGGAGCTGAGCGCTGGGTGACATACGGGTTCCTCCCCCGGAGAACACCGACGCGGGCGCTGCGGAACCCTGGTGCGGTACGGGCACGGCCGGTCGGCCGCGGCGACCGAAGCAGCGGTCGCGGAGAGAAGGTTATCGATACGGGTACGGTTACGCGCAGTGATCAGCTTCGATCGATGCGGGTCCGTGACCGGGCTGTCGCCGACCGGAGATCACCCCTCAGCCGTGCGCCCGACCCCGGCCGCCCGGACCGACGGACTTCTTCGCCCGCACGCTCACCTCGATCGGCGAACCGGTGAAGCCGAACTCCTCCCGCAGCTTGCGGGCCACGAACCGCTGGTACCCGGCGTCGATGGGCGCGGTGGTGAAGAGGACGAACTTCGGCGGCCGGGTCCCGGCCTGGGTGGCGAACAGCACCCGCGGCGCCCGGCCGCCCCGGACCGGGTGCGGGGTCGCCTGGACCAGCGCGGTCAGCCACTGGTTGAGCACCCCGGTCGGGATGCGCTGCTCCCACGAGGCCAGCGCCGTGCGCAGCGCCGGGGCGAGCCGGTCCACCGCGCGGCCGGTCCGGGCGGAGATGTTCACCCGCAGCGGCCAGGTCAGCCGGCGCAGCTCGCGGTCGATCTCGCGGTCCAGGTGGTACCGCCGGTCGGCGTCGACCAGGTCCCACTTGTTGAACGCGATCACCATCGCCCGGCCGGCGTCCTCGACCATCGACAGGATGCGCTGGTCCTGCTCGCTGATCGGCTCGCCGGCGTCCAGCAGGACCACGGCGACCTCGGCGGCCTCGATCGCGGCGGCGGTGCGCAGGCTGGCGTAGTACTCGGTGCCGCTGGCCCGGCCGACCCGCTTGCGCAGCCCGGCGGTGTCCACGAGCTGCCAGGTCTCGCCGCCGATGGCGACCAGGCTGTCGACCGGGTCGACGGTGGTGCCGGCGACCGCGTCCACCACCGCCCGCTCCTCCCGGGCGAGCCGGTTGAGCAGGCTGGATTTGCCGACGTTCGGGCGGCCGACCAGGGCGACCCGGCGCGGGCCGCGCGGGCCCGGCGCCTCCGGCGGGGCCGGCTCGGGGAACGCGGCCAGCAGCGCGTCCAGCAGGTCGCCGGAGCCGCGGCCGTGCAGCGCCGAGATCGGCCACGGCTCGCCCAGGCCCAGGCCCCACAGGTTGGCGGCCTCGGCCTCCAGCGCGGTGTTGTCGACCTTGTTGGCGATCAGCAGGACCGGCTTGGCGCTGCGGCGCAGCATCCGGACGGCGGCCTCGTCCACGTCGGTGGAGCCGACGACGGCGTCGACCACGAACAGCACCACGTCCGCGGTGGCCACGGCCGCCTCGGCCTGGGCGGCGATCGCGGCGGCCCGGTCCCGGGCGTCCGGCTCCCAGCCGCCGGTGTCGACCACGGTGAACGCGCGGCCGGCCCACGTCGCGTCGTACGCGACCCGGTCCCGGGTCACGCCCGGCACGTCCTCGACGACCGCCTGGCGGCGGCCGATGATGCGGTTGACCAGCGTCGACTTGCCGACGTTGGGGCGGCCGACGACCGCCACCACCGGCAGCGGCCCGGTGGGGGCGCCGTCGTCGGCGGGCTCGAAGTCGTCCGGGTCGAAGCCGGTGGCGGACTCGAATTCGGCCGGGTCGAACGCAGCGGGGTCGAACGCGGCGGGGTCGAACGCAGTCGGGTCGAGATTCGCCGGGGCGGCGGAGTCGGGGGCGGCAGGGGCCGCGGCGGGCGCGGGCGGGCCGGCGGGGTCCGCCGGGTGGCGGTCGGTCACCGGACGCCCCGCGCGGCGAGCAGCGCGCCCAGCTCGGCGACGACCTCGTCGATACCCAGCGCGGTGGTGTCCAGGACGACGGCGTCGGCGGCCCGTTGCAGCGGGTCCACCGCCCGGCTCGAGTCCGCGGCGTCCCGGCGGTCCAGGTCGGCGGCCGTCGCGACGACGTCGGTGGCGTCCTCGGCGCTGCGCCGGCGGGCCCGCTCGGCCGCGGACGCGGTCAGGTACACCTTCAGGTCGGCGTCCGGGGCGACCACCGCGCCGATGTCGCGGCCCTCGACGACGATCCGGCCGGCGGCGGCGATGATCTCCCGCTGCCGGGCGACCAGGTGCTGCCGGACGGCCGCCACGGCCGCCACCGCGGACACCGCCCCGGTCACCCCGGGCCCGCGGATCTCGGGCTCCGCGGGCACGCCGTCGACGGTGAGCGTCGGCGCGTCGGGGTCGGTGCCGGAGTCGAGCACGGTGTCGACGGCGATCTTGGCGACCGCCGCGGCGTCGGTGGGCGGCACGCCGGCGCGCAGGACGGCCAGGGTGACGCCGCGGTACATCGCGCCGGTGTCCAGGTACCGGGCGCCGAGCGCGCTGGCCAGCCGCCGGCAGACGGTCGACTTGCCCGAGCCGGACGGCCCGTCCACCGCCACCACGCACCGCGCTGCGCGCGTCCGGTCGCTCACGTCCTGCACTCCCTGCTCGCAAAAGCGAAAAGTCGGAAAAGTTCGGGGGTCGGGCGGCGCCGGGGCGCGCGGCCGCCCCCCATTGTGCCGGGTCACCCGCGGCGGCCGGCGGGCGCGGTGCGGTCCGCCGCCGCGCGGCCCCGGCCGGCCACCCGCGCCAGCACCGCACCACTCGCGCCAGCACCGCGCCACTCGCACGGAGCCGACCGCCAGCGTCGCACCGCCGGCACCGGAGTCGATCGGGCACCGCGGCGCGCCGGGCGGGTGCGGGCGGCGGTGGGTGCGGCGCGAACGCGCGCGGGCGTGGGGCGGGCGTGGGGCGGGGTCAGGAGGCGGCGGCGTCGCGGTGCTCGGCGCCGCGCTCGCAGTCGCGGAACAGCGCGGCCACCTCGGCCGCCGACAGCCGCCTGGTCCGCCCGGCCTTGAGGTCGCCCAGCCGGACCGGGCCGATCGCCGTCCGGATCAGCCGCCGCACCGGGTGGCCGAGCTCGTCGAACAGCCGCCGGACGATGTGCTTGCGCCCCTCGTGCAGCACGATCTCGACCAGGGCGCTGCGGCCGTACGCGTCGATGACCCGGAACTCGTCGGCCCGGGCCGGGCCGTCCTCCAGCTCGACGCCGGACAGCAGTTGCCGCCCGACGCTGCGCGGCAGCGGGCCGGGGACCTCGCACCGGTACGTCTTGGTCACGCCGTACGAGGGGTGCATCAGCTTGTGCGCCAGGTCGCCGTCGTTGGTGAGCAGCAGCAGGCCCTCGCTGTCGGCGTCCAGCCGGCCGACGTGGTAAACCCGCTGCTCCAGGTTGCCGATGAAGTCGGCGACCGCCGCCCGGCCCTTCTCGTCGGCCATCGTGGCGACGACGCCGCGCGGCTTGTTCATCGCCAGGTACACCAGCCGGGAGTCGACGATCACCCGCTGGCCGTCCACGTGGATCTCGGCCGCGACCGGGTCGACCCGGTCGCCCAGCGCGGCCACCCGGCCGTCGACCGTGACCCGGCGGGCGGCGATCAGCGCCTCGCAGGCCCGGCGCGAGCCGACGCCCGCCGCGGCCAGGATCTTCTGCAGCCGCGCCGGCCCGCCCTCGGGCTCAGGCATCCGCTATCTCCTCGACGTCGTCGGGCAGGAACGGGGCCAGTGGGGGCAACTGCTCCACCGACTCCAGTCCCAGCTTCTCCAGGAACAGCGGCGTCGTGGCGTACAGGTGCGCGCCCGTCTCGGGCTCGGTCCCGCACTCGGCGATCAGGCCGCGGGTCACCAGGGTACGGGTCACCCCGTCGCAGTTGACGCCCCGGATGGCCGAGATGCGCGATCTGGTCACGGGCTGCTTGTAGGCGATCACAGCGAGTGTTTCAAGGGCGGCCTGGCTGAGCCGGGCCTGCTGCCCGTCGAGGACGAACCGCTGGACGTACTCGGCGTACTCCGGCCGCGTGTACAGCCGCCAGCCGCCGGCCACCCGGCGCACGTCGATGCCGCGGCCGGCGGCGGTGTACTCGGCGGACAGCTCGGCCAGGGTGAACGCGATCCGCTCCAGCGGCTCCCCCAGGACCCCGGCGAGCACGGTGTCGGTGACGGGCTCGTCCACGACGAGCAGGATCGACTCCAGCGCCCCGCGCAGCACGGCGTCGGGCAGCGGCTCCGGGGGTGGCGCGGCGAGCGGCGCCGGGGGCGGTGCGGCCGGTGGCGTCGAACCCTCGACCTCGACCTCCGGTTCAGGTTGAGGGTCGAGTGCGGGTCGAGGGTCGATGGCGGCGGGCAGGTCGTCGGGCGCGGGCGCCGGGGACGGGACGGGGCCGGCCGGCCGCTCCCACGGCGGCACCCACGCCGCGACCTGCTCGGCGAGGGAACGATCGTCACTCACCCTGGCTCCTCCCGTCCCCCGCCGGGCCCGGCTCCGGGCTGCCCGCGTACTCGTCGACGTCGATCTCGACCGCATCCGCGCCGCCGGTCCAGCGCACCGTCAGGTCGCCCAGCGCCTCGGCCTGGACGAAGCTGACCAGGCCCTCCCGGTACAGCTCCAGCAGCGCCAGGAACCGGGCGACGATCTCCAGGGTGTTCGCGCAGTCCGCGCACAGCGCCCGGAACGTCGCCACCTTCTGCCGCTGCAACCGCTCGCGCAGGATGCCGGCGTGCTCGCGCACGCTCACCCGGACCTGGTGCACGTGCGCGATCGAGACCATCGGCGCGACCTTCGGCGTCATCGCCCGCACCGCCAGCTCGGCGAGCCGGCGCGGCCCGACGGTGAGCACCAGCTCGGGCAGCGCGTCGGCGTACCGCGGCTCCAGCGCCACCAGCCGCGGCCAGCGCCGCGCGCCCTCGGCCTCGCGCTCGGCGATGACGCCGGCGGCCTCCTTGAACGCCTTGTACTGGAGCAGCCGGGCGAACAGCAGGTCGCGGGCCTCCAGCAGCGCCAGGTCCTCCTCGTTCTCCACGTCGGCGGACGGCAGCAGCCGGGCGGCCTTGAGGTCGAGCAGGGTGGCCGCGATGACCAGGAACTCGCTGGCCTCGTCCAGGTCCCACGCCTCGCCGTTGGCCCGGATGTACGCGATGAACTCGTCGGTCACCGTCGACAGGGCGACCTCGGTGACGTCCAGCTTGTGCCTGCTGATGAGCTGCAACAGCACGTCGAACGGGCCGGTGAAGTTCGTCAGCCGGACGGTGAACCCGGTCGCCGCGGCCGGCTCGGCGGCGGGCGCCGGCTCGGCCGCGTCCGCCGGGGCGGTCACGTGAGCACCAGCAGGACGGCCGTCAGCACGCCGCCGAGGAACTCGAACGGCAGCAGCAGGTACGGCCCGCGCAGCGGGAAGAAGCACAGGAACATCAGGATGACGGGCCCCACGTTGTTGTCAACGAGCGTGTGCCGGATCCTCGCCGCGTTCGGGCCGGGTCGGCGCATCGCCACCCAGAGGAGGGAGAAGCCGTCCAGCGGCGGCAGCGGCAGCAGGTCCAGCAGCGCGAAGCAGATCAGCTCGAACGCCACCCCGAACAGCACGTCCGCGAGCACCCCGCCGCCGGTGGCGAAGCCCTGGAGCGTGAAGCCCGCGCCCAGCGGCACGTCGACGAACAGCAGCCCGTAGCAGATCATCAGCAGCACGCCGGCCAGCAGCGGCGCCAGCGGGCCGAACGCGACGGCCAGGACCCGGCGGCCGCGGGTGCCGCGCACGTCGAGGTCCGCGCAGCTCCCCCAGCCGATGCCGGCGACCGCGGCGGCGACCGCGCCGAACGGGTCCACGACCGTGCGCAGCGCCGGCCGCGGCCCCGGCGGCAGGCCGAGCAGCCGGCGGCCCAGGCGCAGGCCGGAGGCGCGCAGCAGCAGCGCGGCCAGGAAGCCGAGCAGCAGGCCGACGAACGACGCGGGGTCGCCGAGCGCGAACAGCACCGCCGGCTACCGCTCGGCGTGCGCGGCGATCACCTCGCGCGCAAGCTGCCGGTAGTTGCGGGCGCCCGAGGACGCCGGGTCGAGCGTGGTGATCGGCGCGCCGGCCACCGTCGACTCGGGGAACTTCACGGTCTTGGTGATCACCGTTTGGTACACCTTGTCGCCGAACGCCTCGACCACCCGCTGCAGCACCTGCCGGCAGTGGGTGGTGCGACTGTCGTACATCGTGGCGAGGATGCCCTCGAGCTCGAGGTCGAAGTTCAGCCGCTCGCGGACCTTGTCGATGGTGTCCAGCAGCAGCGCGACGCCGCGCAGGCTGAAGAACTCGCACTCCAGCGGGATCAGCACCCCGTGCGCGACGGTCAGCGCGTTGATCGCCAGCAGGCCCAGCGACGGCTGGCAGTCGATGAGGATGAAGTCGTACTCCTTGCGGACCGGCCGCAGCACCCGGGCCAGCGCCATCTCGCGGGCCACCTCGGTGACGAGCTGGATCTCCGCGGCGGACAGGTCGATGTTGGCCGGCAGGATGTGCAGCCCCGCCACGTCGGTCTTGATCACGACGTCCTCGACCGGGACGTCGTCCTGCATCAGCAGGTTGTAGATCGAGATGTCCAGGTTGTGCGGGTTGACGCCGAGGCCGACCGAGAGGGCGCCCTGCGGGTCGAAGTCCACCAGCAGGACCCGGCGGCCGTACTCGGCCAGCGCGGCGCCCAGGTTGATCGTGGTGGTGGTCTTCCCGACGCCGCCCTTCTGGTTGGCCATCGCGATGATCCGGGCCGGGCCGTGCGCGTCGGTCGGCACCGGCTCGGGGATCGGCCGGCGGGTCGTGTACGCGGTCGGGTCGGCGGGGCCGAGCTGGGCGCTGAGGTCCAGCGAAGACTGCTCGGCGCGTAGCGCCGTCGTCCACGCCTCCGCCCGCTCGCCGTTGCCCGCCATACCCCGCCTCACGCCATGTCGATGCGGCGACTGTACGCCACCGGCCCTGCTCCGCCGCACGGCTGCGCCGGCGTGTCGACCCTACGACACGGGGACCGGGCCGGTGCGCCCGATCCCCGTGCTGTCGTCGCGGTGAGTGCCGGCGTCAGGCGAGCACGTCGGCCAGCGCCACGCTGGTCATACCGTGCGCTTCCGCCACCGGACCGTACGTCACCGCGCCGTCGTGCGTGTTGAGGCCCAGCGCGAGCGCCGGGTCCCGGCGCAGCGCGTCCCGCCAGCCGTGGTTGGCCAGCGCGAGGGCGTACGGCATGGTGACGTTGGTGAGCGCGAAGGTGCTGGTGTGCGGCACCGCGCCCGGCATGTTGGCCACGCAGTAGAACACGGTCTCGTGCACCTTGTACGTCGGCTCGGCGTGCGTGGTCGGCCGCGAGTCCTCGAAGCAGCCGCCCTGGTCGATCGCGATGTCGACGAGCACCGCGCCCGGCTTCATCCGCGCCACCAGCTCGTTCGGGATCAGCGTCGGGGCCTTGGCGCCCGGCACCAGGACCGCGCCGATCACCATGTCGGCGTCGACGACGGCCCGCTCGATCTCGTACGAGTTGGACATCACGGTCTGCATGTGGCCCTGGTAGATCGCGTCGGCCTGGCGCAGCTTGTTGACGTTGTTGTCCAGCAGCAGCACCTCGGCCTGCATGCCCAGCGCGATCGCCGCGGCGTTCATGCCGGAGACGCCCGCGCCGATGACGACGACCTTGGCCGCGTACACGCCGGAGACGCCGCCGATCAGCACGCCGCGGCCGCCGCCGGAGCGCATGAGGTGGTACGCGCCCACCTGCGGCGCGAGCCGGCCGGCGACCTCCGACATCGGCGCGAGCAGCGGCAGCGACCGGTCCGGCAGCTCCACGGTCTCGTACGCGATGGCCGTGACCCTCCGGTCGATCAGCGCGTCGGTGCACGCCTTGGACGCCGCGAGGTGCAGGTACGTGAAGAGGGTCTGACCGGGACGCATCCGGTCGTACTCCTCGGCGATCGGCTCCTTGACCTTGAGGACCAGGTCCGCCTCGCCCCAGACGGCGTCGGCCGTCGGCAGGATCGTCGCCCCGGCGGCGACGAACTCGGCGTCGCTGATCGACGAGCCGCCCCCGGCCCCGGCCTCGATCACGACGCGGTGACCGCTGCGCACGAACTCCTGCACCCCCGCGGGCGTGATCGCCACGCGGTACTCGTGGTTCTTCACCTCACGGGGAACCCCGACCTTGACCATGAACTTGCCCCTTAATTCTCACCGCGTGGTGCGCGGTCGGTGGCCCGATTGCCACCGCAGTGTCGGTGCGCCGCCGGGAAGTCTACGGCCGCGGAGTGCCCGGGCGCACGCCCGGGGACCCCGTCATTCCCGCAGCTCAGCGGCCCGACCGGCGGGGGCGGCCGGTGCCGGGCGTCGATTCCCGCGCTCAGGCGGGCCGCAGGTCCGCCCAGCCGCGGTCGCGGGCGTGCCGGGCGGCGAACAGGCCGGCGATGGTCGGGCCGCTGGTGATCGCCCCGGTCCGGACCAGGTCGAGCGCGGCGTCCAGCGGCACCCGCTCGACCGTCATCGCCGCCTCCTCGTGCCGCCGGGCGTGTCGCTGCGGGGCCGGCGACAGGTCGCGGGCCAGGTACACCCGGAACAGCTCGTCGGTGAAGCCCGGCGAGGTGTGCAGGTCCAGCAGCGCGTCCCAGCGCCGGGCCAGCAGGTCCGTCTCCTCGGCCAGCTCCCGGCGGGCCACCGCCGCCGGGGCCTCGCCGGGGACGTCCAGCAGCCCCGCCGGCAGCTCCAGGCACGCGGCGGCCAGCGGGTGCCGGTACTGCCGGACCAGCGTCACCGCGCCGGCGTCGTCCAGCGCCACCACCCCGACCGCGCCCGGCTTGCGGACCACGTCGCGGGCAGCGACACCGCCGTCGGGCATCGCCACCTCGTCGCTGACCACCGTGAAGATCGGCCCGGCGTACCGGGTCCGCGAGCCGCGGACGGCGTACCCGTCGGCGGTCACCGGCGCTTGCGCGCCGCGGCCGGGCGGGCGGCGGCCGGCTCGAGCGGCTCGGCCGGTTCGGGCTCCGCGCCCCCGTCGGCGGCGGCGCGGTTGCCCGCGTGGTACGTCAGCGCCGCGCCGACGAACGCCGCGAACAGCGGGTGCGGCCGGGTCGGCCGGCTCTTCAGCTCCGGGTGCGCCTGGGTGGCGACGAAGAACGGGTGCAGGTCGGCGTCCAGCTCGACGAACTCCACCAGCCGGCCGTCCGGCGAGGTGCCGGAGAAGCGCAGGCCGGCGTCGCCGAGCGCGTCCCGGTAGGCGTTGTTCACCTCGAACCGGTGCCGGTGCCGCTCGCTGGTCTCCGTCGTGCCGTACGCCTTGGCGACCAGCGACCCCTCGGCCAGCGCCGCCGGGTACGCGCCCAGCCGCATCGTGCCGCCCAGGTCGCCGCGGCCGGCGACGATGTCGGCCTGGTCGACCATCGTCGAGATCACCGGGTGGGCGGCGTTGCCGTCGAACTCCAGCGAGTTCGCCCCGGCCAGGCCGGCCAGGCTCCGGGCCACCTCGATCGTCATGCACTGCAGGCCCAGGCAGATGCCCAGGGTGGGGATGCGGTTGAGCCGGGCGTACGTGGCCGCGCCGACCTTGCCCTCGATCCCGCGGACGCCGAAGCCGCCGGGGATGAGGATGCCGTCGACGCCGTCCAGCGCCGCCGCCGCGCCCGCGGCGGTGATCAGCTCGTCGCTGGGCACCCAGCGGATCTGCACCCGGGCCCGGTGGGCGAAGCCGGCGGCGCGCAGCGCCTCGGACACCGACAGGTACGCGTCCGGCAGGTCGACGTACTTGCCGACCATGGCGATCGTCACCGTGTGGGCGGGGTTGTGCACCCGCTCCAGCAGGTCGTTCCAGGAGCGCCAGTCGACGTCGCGGAAGGACAGGCCGAGCCGGCGGACCACGTACGCGTCGAGGCCCTCCCGGTGCAGGACCTTGGGGATGTCGTAGATGCTGGGCGCGTCCGGGGCCGCGATCACGGCCTCCTGGTCGACGTCGCAGTACAGCGACAGCTTCCGCTTGACCGTCTCCGGGATCTCCCGGTCCGACCGGCAGACCAGCGCGTCGGGCTGGATGCCGATGTTGCGCAGCGCGGCGACGGAGTGCTGGGTCGGCTTGGTCTTCAGCTCGCCGGACGGCGCCAGGTACGGCACCAGCGAGACGTGCAGGTAGAAGCAGCGCTCCCGGCCGACCTCGTGCCGGACCTGCCGGATCGCCTCCAGGAACGGCAGCGACTCGATGTCGCCGACGGTCCCGCCGACCTCGGTGATGACGACGTCCGGGGCGACCCCGGTGGCGTCCGGCTCGGCCATCGCGAAGATGCGGGCCTTGATCTCGTTGGTGATGTGCGGGATCACCTGGACGGTGTCGCCGAGGTACTCCCCGCGCCGCTCCTTGGCGATCACCGCCGAGTAGATCTGGCCGGTGGTGACGTTGGCGGCGGCGCCCAGGTCCCGGTCGAGGAACCGCTCGTAGTGGCCGACGTCGAGGTCGGTCTCGGCGCCGTCCTCGGTGACGAAGACCTCACCGTGCTGGAACGGGTTCATCGTGCCGGGGTCGACGTTGAGGTAGGGGTCCAGCTTCTGCATGACCACGCGCAGCCCGCGGGCCGTGAGGAGGTTGCCGAGGCTGGACGCGGTGAGGCCCTTGCCCAGGGACGAGGCGACCCCCCCGGTGACGAAGATGTGCCGGGTGGAACGTGCAGATGCGGCCAAGGCCTGCTCCCGTGGTCGGCGGCGATTCGTGCGGAGCCCTGCGTGCGGCCCCCAGCGGGGGATCCGGCCCGAGCGACCCACGGGACTCCACGGTAACAAACGCCGCCGGCGGCCCGACCGCGCACCACCGGACAGTGATCAGGCTCGATCGCCGTCCGGCTGGCGCTGCGGCGTGGTGCGGTCGGCGGCGTGGTCGAGGACGCGCAGCGCCGCCAGCGTGGCCAGCGGCACCGCGACCGCCGCCGCGGCGCCGGCCACGTTCAGCGCGGCGCCGCCGACGACGCCGGCGAGCACCGCGGCCACGGCGATGCCGCTGAGCGCCGCCCGGATCGCCGGGTAGATGCCGTACAGCCGCTTCAGGCCGCCCCAGTGCTGGAGCAGGGCGAGCCAGCAGAACAGCGCCGCGGCGGTGGCCAGGATCGTCAGCGGGCTGCTGGCGAACGCGATCACGTTCGCCACGCCGGTGCGGTGCACCGTGAGCCCGCCGGTCCCCTCGCCCCACTGGGTGAGGAACCGGCCGAGGCCGCCCCGGTCCTCCGGCGGGCGGCGCACGTCCAGGACGGCGAAGCAGATCGCCACCGCGAACCCGGCCAGCAGCGACCAGGCCAGCCGCGGGAACGTCAGCCAGCCGCCGGTGACCAGCGCCACCGTCACGCAGACGCCGGCGGTCAGCGCGATCGCGCCGACGGCGTCGCCGCCGTGGTACGGGCTGCCCACCACCAGCACCCCGGCGGCGCCGACGGCGGCGGTGGCCGCGGTCCGCCAGCGCGCCGGCACCCGCTGGGCGAGGCAGCCCGCGGCGAGCAGCAGGCCGGCGGTGAACGCGCCGAGGCCGACGGTGCCGATGCCGGCGTACCGGCCGCCCTCCAGCGCCGAGTACCCGGCCACGCCGTTGAGCTGCAACGACGCGCCGGTGAGCACGTCGGCGCCGACGACGGCGGCGTTGACCGCGGCGACGACGGCGACCGGGCCCCAGGTGTGCCGGTACAGCGGCAGCAGCCGCACCCCCGCGGTCAGCCCGGCCAGCGCCACCGCCACCCCGGCGAGGAAGATCCACGACCCGTGCGGGTACCGCCACCAGGGCAGGATGTCGGCCAGCAGCGCCGCCGGCAGCGCCAGCGCGGCGGCGACCAGGGCCAGTTCGGCGGCCCGGCGCACCGGCGCGGGCACGCCCGCGGGGCCGCCGGGGCCGGCGTGCGCCCGGGCCCGGCGCAGCAGCGGGACGGTGGCCAGCAGCAGGACGATCTGGCCGGCGGTCAGCGCGCCGAAGAACCAGCCGGCGGCGCGCCGCTGCGCCCGGGCGCCCCGGTCGGCGTCCACCGGGTCGGCGATCGCCACGGCGGGGTCGGCCGGGCGGCCGGCGACCGGGATGGCCTCCCGGCCGAGGAACAGCTTGGCCGGGACCGGCTTGCCCAGCGCCGCCAGCACGGTCGGGGCGAGGTCGACGAGCTGGAGGTACCCGTCCCGGCCGGTGGTCGCCGAGGTGAGCCAGCCGCCCGCCCAGCCGGGCCCGTCGGCGAGGACGGCGTGGAGCTGCGGCGCCGCCCCGGTGTCGGCGAGGCCGGCGACGACGACCAGCGAGTTGGCGGGGCGGGCGGCGTCGACCGCGGCGACGGTGGCGTCCAGCCGGTCCAGCGCGGCCCGCCGGGCGGTGGCGTCGCCGCGCAGGTCGCCGGCGTCGACCAGGCTGAGCACGCAGCTCGACAGCAGCTCGCGCGGGTCCGCCGGCAGCGCGGGGGCGTAGGTGTCCACCCGGCCGTACGGGCGGGCGCCGGCCAGCGCCGCCCCCGGCCCGACGGCGACCGTGCAGCGCAGCGCCTCGGCCAGCGCGCCGGGGACCGCGCCCCAGGGCAGCTCGGCGTTGCGGGCGGCCAGGGCGCGCTGGTCGGGCAGGTGGGCGCCGATCCGGTCCGGCCGCTCGATCCGGACCGCGTCGGTCCGGCAGGGGCCGGCGGTGCCGGGGGTCCAGGCGGCGTGGTTGCCGGCGCCGAGGGTGAGCCAGCCGTCCTGCGGGCAGGTCGGGGTGTGCGCCGACCGGACGGCGAGCGAGCCGATCGACCCGCGGCCGGCGAGCCGCCACAGGTGCGGGGTGCGGGCGGCGTCCACGTCGGACCAGCGCAGCCCGGCCATCCCGATCACGACGACGTAGTCGACCCCGGCGGGGCGGGCGGCGACGGTGGGGCGGGCGAGGAAGCCGGCGCCGGCCAGGACGGCCAGCACCAGCGTCGCCGCGGCGGCGATCAGGCGGCGCGCGATCACCCGGGACCGCCGCCCGACAGCCCGGCGTACAGGGCGGCGAGCTGGTCCAGCGTCTCCCGCTCGGTGGGCCAGCCGCCGGCCCGGGCGCGCCCGGCGACGGCCAGGGCGGCCCGCGCGGCCGGGTCGGCCAGCAGCTCCCGGACCGCCCGGTCGAGGGCGTCGGCGTCGCCGGGCGGGACCAGCACCGCCGCGTCGCCGACCAGCTCGGGGATGCCGCCGACGGCGGTGGCGACCAGCGGCACGCCGGCCCGCAGCGCCTCCTGCGCGAAGAGCTGCCGGGCCTCCCAGGCGCTCGTCACCAGGGCGAGGTCGGCGGCGGCGAGCAGGTCGGGGACGTCCGACCGGTGGCCGAGCAGCGCCACCGGCGCGCCGGTGGCGGCGATCCGCGCGGCCAGCTCGCACCCGGCCGGGCCGCTGCCGGCGATCAGCACCCGCGGCGCCGGCCGCAGGTCGGCCCAGCGGGCGGCGGCGTCGACCAGGACGTCGTACCGCTTCTGCGGGTGCAGCCGGCCGACCGACAGCAGCAGCGGCACCCCGGCCGGTACCCCGCAGGCGGCCCGGACCGCGGCCGGGTCGCCGGCCGGCGGCGGCAGGGCGGGCGCGGCGACCGGGCCGAGCCGGGCGTCGCGCGCGCCGCAGGCCCGGGCCCGGGCGACGAGGTCGGCGGACGCGCCGAGGGTGACGTCCGCGGCCCGGGCCACCAGGTGCTCGGTGGCCGCGTGCAGCAGCCTGCGCGCGCCGGTGGACAGCGCGGCGTTGTGCCAGGTGACGACCAGCGGCCGGCCGGTGCGGGCGAGCGCGGCGACGAACCCGGCGCGCAGCCCGTGCGCGTGCACGACGTCGGGGGCGGCGGCGCGGACGGCGGCGCGCAGCGCCCCGATCGCGCGCAGGTCGCCGGGCCGCGGCGCGGCCGGGATCCCCACCGGCACCAGCGCGGCGCCGCCGAGGTCGAGGGCGGCGGCCGTGGCCGCCGGGGCGCACACGGTCACCGCGGCGCCGCCGGCCCGCAGCCCGCGGGCGACCGCGGCGACGTGCGCGCCGATCCCGCCCGTGCTCGACCCGAGCACCAGTACCACGCGGCCCCGCCAGCCGGTCACGACGTCGTCCTCCCAGTGGTCGCGCGCGGCCGGCGGCCGGCGATGGTCAGGGCGCGGTCCAGCAGGGGCCGGACCGTGCCGCGGTCGAGCAGCAGCGCGAGCGCGCCGAACAGCGCGGTCACCGCCACGGCGGCGGCCGCCCCGCGGACCGCGCCGGAGGCCGCCGCCGGCAGCCCGGCCAGCGGCCCGGCCAGCGCCGCGGCCACCGCCCGGCCGGCCGCCGCGGCCACCGCGGCGGCGGCCAGGCCGGCGAGCCCGGCGCGGGCCAGCCCGGCAACGGCCGCCCGGCCGGCGAGCCGGGCGACGACGGCGAGCAGCGCGGCCGCGAGGACCAGCATGCCGGCCGACTGGCCGAGCGCCAAGGCCAGGGCCCGGTCGGCGGCCGGCAGCACCGCCGCCAGGACGACGCTGGCGGCGATCACGGCCAGCCAGCCGGCGGCGGTCACCGCCGCGGCCCGGCCGGCGGCGCCGCGGGCGTACATGGCGCGCGAGTACAGGGCGAACGCGCCGTAGCCGAGGAGGCCGGGCGCCAGCCCGGTGACCGCGGCGGCGAACTCCGGCGAGCCGCCCAGCAGCAGGTCGGCGGCCGGCTGCGCGCCGGCCACCAGCAGGGCGGCGCCCAGCGCGCTGGCCAGCGCCGCGGTCCGGCCGGCCGCGGCCAGGGTGCCGGTGTACCGGTCCCGGTCGCCGTGCGACCACGCCGCCGCCAGGGCCGGGTACGCCGCCGTCGCCAGCGGTACCGCGAGCACCGCCCACGGCAGCAGGTACACCGTCTGCGCCAGGGTGATCCGGGCGGCGCTGCCGACCGGTCCGCCGGCGTTCGCCCGGTTCAGCGCGACCAGCAGCGCGAGCTGCTGCCCGGCGACCGCGACCAGCCCGGCGAGCGCCAGCCCGCCGGCGGCGCGGCGGACCGCGGGCGGCAGCGCGTACCGGGCCGACCAGGGCAGGCCCAGCCGGCGCACCGGCGGGATCAGGCACAGGCTCAGCACGACCACGCCGAGGGTGGTGCCGCCGGCGAGGACCAGCTCTGCCCGGGTACCGACGTGCACGGTCGGCGGTCGGGTGCCGGCGACGGCGGCGAACGCGGCGTACGCACCGATCACGGTCACGCTGGACAGCAGCGGCGCCAGCACCGGCCAGGCGAACCGGCGGTGCGCCTGGAGCACCCCGGCCAGCACCACCCCCACCCCGTACAGCGGGATCTGCGGTACGAACAGCCACAGCATCCGCACGGCCACGCCCCGCTCCCCCGCCGGTACGCCGAGCAGCGCCACCAGCGGCCCGGCCGCCGCCGCGACCAGCGCGGCCAGCGGCACCAGGACGATCAGCACCCGGACCAGCAGCGCGGACGCGATCGCCCCGACCGCCGCCCGCTCGCCCCGCTCGACCGCGCCGGCCAGCAGCGGGACCACCACGCCGGCCAGCACGCCGCCGGCGGCGATCTCGAAGACGACGTTCGGCAGGGCGTTGACCGCCTGGTACACGTCGCCCAGCGCGCCGTCGCCGACGGTGTTGCCGAACACGGCGGTCCGGCCGAAGCCGACCAGCCGGGCGACGACCGTCAGCAGCGCGATGCTCGCCGCGGCGCCGGCCAGCCGGCCCGGTGCGCGTCCCACGTCAGCGCGGGCGGCGGCCGAGCTGGTCGAGCTGGCGCAGCCCGGCGGTGCGCTCGATCACCTTGGTGAAGCTGACCCGCTCGCTGGCGAGGTTCAGCGCGACCAGGCCGGCGAGCAGCGCCGCCCGCCCGCCCGGCCCGCAGCGGCGGGCCAGCGCGGTGCCGAGCAGCGCGCCCATCGCGTTGGCGCCGCAGTCGCCGAGCATCACCCGCTCGTCCAGGTCGGCCGGGAGCAGCCCGGCGGCGGTGCCCAGCGGCCCGGCCACCAGGCCGCCGGCCGGGCCGGCGGCCAGCGGCGCGCCGAGCAGCGCGCTGGCCTTCAGCGCCCGGCCGGGGCGCAGGTCGAGCAGGTTGACCAGGTTCGCCGTACCGGCGATGACGCCGGCGCCCAGCGCCACGTCCAGCGCGCGGCCGGCGCGGCGGGCGCGGACGCCGCGGCGGTCGGTCCGGTCGGCGGACAGCAGCGCGGCGGCGGCGACGCTCGCGGCGCCCACGCCGGCGAGCTTGACCAGGCCGGCGGAGACCCGGCCGGCGCGCAGCGCGGCCAGGTGGCCGCGGAAGCCCTTGTCGGCCTTCTGCTCGGGGCGGGCGCCGACGATGTCGTCGTACAGGCCGACCGCCCCCGAGCCCAGGCCGGCGACCAGCGCGGCGCCGGCCGCGGCCGGGGTGCCGGCGCCGAGCGCGGCGCTGCCCGCGGCGACCGTGGCCAGGGCGGGCCCGGCGGCGAGGCTGACCGTGCGGCCGTGGAAGTTGGTCCGCTCCCAGCCCTGCGCGTACCGGCTGCGGCGCAGCCGGTCGAGGACCGCGGGCACGACGGCAGCGGCGGCGGCGGCGAGCAGGAGCCGGCTCCCCCGGGGCGGGACGGGTCGGGAACTCATCGGACCAGCGTACTCATTGCGGGCAAGGCCGCCGTGCCGCGGCGCGCTCGGGTCACGCCGCGGTGCGGGGCAGCAGTCCCTGCGCGCCGGCGCCGATGCCGTACTGGCCGGCGACGTTGCCGAGCTGCCCGGCGACGGCGAGCGCGGTCACGAGCTGGCCCTGGGCGGTGCCGGCGTTGTCCACCGTGGAGATGGTCCGGGCGAGCGTGGGGTCGCCGCGGACCGCCCCGACGACGTTGCCGTCGCCGGCGATGCCGGGCGCGCCGAGGACGATCCGGCCGGCCCGGTCGAGCTGGGTGGCCAGGGTGAGCAGGTTCTTGTTCTTGGGCGCGGCGTCCTTGTCGGTGTACGGCAGCCCGGCCACCATGACCACCACCTCGGCCGGCCCGGTGACCGGGCTGTTCACCGACAGGTAGCCGGCGGCCTGGTACGCGCTCAGCACCGACCGCTGGTCGGTGGCCGGGACGGCCGGCGTGCGCTCCAGCAGCACCCCGCCGAGCAGCGCGCTGGACTTCTCCACCCCGTCGCTGTTGCCCGGCAGCGACGCGGCCGGGATGCTCGGCACCAGCGCCCGGTCGGCGAGGTCGAGCAGCTCGACGCTGTTGGCCGGGTCGGTGAACTTCTCGGTCAGCTCCACCCGGCCGGCGATCTTCGCGCCGGCCGCGACGAGCATCTGCCGGACACCGTCGACGTGCTCCCCGCCGCCCGGCGTGGCCAGCAGCAGCACCCGCCGGTTGGTCAGGGTGCCGCCGACGATCCGCGGCGCCGCCTGGCGGAGGAAGTCCTCCTTGCCGCTGGCCTCGGCGGTCAGGTGGCCGACCTGCTCGCGCAGGTCGCCGTTGGTCCGGCCGAGGGTGTTGATCTGATCGTTCAGCGAGTCGGCGACCGGGCCGTTGAGCGCCGCCGTACCGACCACGAGGCCGATCGCGAGCGCCAGGAAGACGGCGGTCAGCGACACCACGTGGTACCGGAAGTTGATCACGAATCCCGCCTCGGGTCAGAAGAGCTGGCGGAGCTGGAAGAGGAGGTTGTCCCACCACTCGGCGACGACCGCCAGGTACGCCTTGCCGACGGTGGACACGGCGACCGCGGCCGCCATCGCGGCGATCGCGGAGAGGACGAGCAGCAGCAGCGACGACCCCGAGATGCTCGACCGGTACAGCCGGCTCACGCCCTTGGCGTCGACCAGCTTCCCGCCGACCTTCAGCCGGGTGAGGAACGTCGAGGCCATCCCGCCGCGCCCCTTGTCCAGGAACTCGACCAGCGTGGCGTGGGTGCCGACGGCCACGATCAGCGAGGCGCCCTTGCCGTCGGCGAGCAGCATCGCCAGGTCCTCGCTGGTGGCCGCGGCCGGGAAGGTGATCGCCGGGACGTTGAGCTGCTCCATCCGGGCCATGCCCGGCGCGCGCCCGTCCGGGTACGCGTGCACGACGATCTCGGCGCCGCAGCGCAGCACCTCGTCGGAGACCGAGTCCATGTCCCCGATGATCATGTCGGGGGTGTAGCCGGCCTCGACCAGCGCGTCCGCGCCGCCGTCGACGCCGACCAGCACCGGCTTGAACTCGCGCACGTACGGGCGCAGCACGTCCAGGTCGGCCTGGTAGTCGTACCCGCGCACCACGATCAGGCAGTGCCGCCCGGCGAACCGGGTCCGCACGTCCGGCATGCCGACGCCGTCGAGCAGGAGGTCGCGCTCCTGCTTCAGGTACTCCATCGTGTTGGCGGCGAACGCCTCCAACTGCACCGACAGGCCCTCCCGGGCGTCGGCCATGGCCTTGCCGACGGTACCGGCGTCGTGCCGGGTGCCGTGCGCGACCGGCTCCTCGCCGGCGAACACGGTGTTGTCCGAGATCCGGACCGTGTCGCCCTCGCGGAGCTGCTGGAAGATCGCTTCGCCGAGGTCGTCGATCAGCGGGATGCCCGCCTCGACGAGCACCTGCGGCCCGAGGTTGGGGTACCGGCCGGAGATCGCCGGCCGCGCGTTGAGGACGGCGGCCACGCCGACCGCCACGAGCGAGTCGGCGGCGACCCGGTCCAGGTCCACGTGGTCGATGACAGCGATGTCGCCCGGGCGCAGTCGACCGACCAGACGCTTGGTCCGGCGGTCGAGGCGGGCGGTGCCGGCGATCGCCCCCGACTCGGGTGGGCGGGTCCGGCGCAAGGTGGGTAAGCGCATCGGCACCCATCCTGACACGCCGTGACACCCGGCGGGGGCGCGACATGCCCGATCGCCACAATGGTCCCGGTTCGGCGTGTTTCACCTGGCCAGCCGGTCGGCGCCGCCCTCCGCGCGCCGCCGGGCGCCGCCGGCGCGGGGCGGCGGGGTGCGCTTCGCCGTCGCGGCACCGTCACCCGGCGTGTCGGCCGCCGCGGCGGCGGGCGGTTCGGTCGCCGCGGCGGCAGCCGGCCCGGTCGCCCGCCGACCGCTCGTCGGTGGGTCGCCGGTCGGCGGGTCGTCGGCGGTCGCGGCGCGGTCGCGGGCGGCCAGGTCGAGCAGTTCGCGGGCGTGCGCCACGCCCAGGTCCGAGTCGGGCAGGCCGGCGAGCATCCGGGCCAGCTCGCGGTCCCGGTCGGCGTCCTCCACCACCACCACGCCGCTGGTGGTCACCGCGCCCGCGGTGTCCTTCGCCACCACCAGGTGCCGGTCGGCGAACGCCGCCACCTGCGGCAGGTGCGTCACCACGAGCACCTGGTGGTGCCGGGCCAGCCGGGCCAGCCGGCGGCCGATCTCCACCGCCGCCGTACCGCCCACGCCCGCGTCCACCTCGTCGAACACCAGCGTGTCCGGGCCGCCCGCACCCGCGAACACCACCTCGATCGCCAGCATCACCCGGGACAGCTCGCCGCCGGACGCGCCCTTGCCCAGCGGCAGCGCCGGGGCACCCGGGTGCGCGGCCAGCCGCAGCTCCACCTCGTCGGCGCCGTCCGGGCCGGCACCCCGCTCGGCGCCGTCCACCGTGATCGCCGCCTCGCCGCCCGGCGCCCGCGGTGTCACCGCCACCTCGACCCGGGCGTGCGGCATCGCCAGCCCGGCCAGCTCGCCGCTCACCCGGTCGGCGAACCGGTCCGCCGCCGCCCGCCGCGCCGCCGACACCTCGCCGGCCAGCCGGCCCAGCTCGGCGGCCTCCGCCGCGCACTCCGCGGCCAGCGCCGCCAGCGTGTCGTCGGAGGCGTCCAGCTCGCCCAGCCGCCGCCGGGCCCGGTCGGCCCAGTCCAGCACCCCGTCGGTGGTGTCGGCGTACTTGCGGGTCAGCGCCCGCAGCGCCGCCCGCCGCTCGTGCAGGCTCTGCAACCGCGCCGGGTCGGCATCGAGCCGGTCCAGGTACGCCGACAGCTCCGCCGCCGCGTCGCCCAGCACGGCCCCCGCCTCGGCCAGCCGCTCGGCGACCGCGTCCAGCGCCCGGTCCACCCCGGACTGCCCGCCCAGCGCCCGCCGGGCCGCGCCGAGCAGCGACACCGCGTCGCCCCCGCCGTCGGCGTCGCCGGCCAGCGCCCCGCACGCCGTACCGGCCGCCTCGCGCAGCCCCTCGGCGTGCTCCAGCCGCTGCGCCTCGGCGCGCAGCGCGTCGTCCTCGCCCGGCTGCGGGTCGACCGCGGCGATCTCGGTCAGCCCCAGCCGCAGCAGGTCGGCCTCGCGGTTGCGCTCGCGGGCGTGCGCCCGCCGGTCGGCCAGGTCGGCGGTGCGCTCGCGCCAGCGCCGGTAGCAGTCCCGGTACGCGGCCAGCACCTTCTCGTGCGCCGGCCCGGCGAACCGGTCCAGCGCCGCCCGCTGGTCCGCCGCGCGCAGCAGCCGGAGCTGGTCGGCCTGCCCGTGCACCGCGAGGAGCTGCTCGCCCAGCTCGGCGAGCAGCCCGATCGGCGCCGACCGGCCGCCCACGTGCGCCCGGGACCGGCCCTCGGCCTGCACGGTGCGGCTGAGCAGCAGCGCGCCGTCGGCGTCCAGCTCGCCGCCGGCGTCGGCCACCCGCTCGCCGACCCGGTCCGCGACCGTCGCCGACGGCCGCATCCGGCCCTCGACCACCGCCCGGCCCGGCGCGCCCCGGACCCGGCCGGGGTCGGCCCGGCCGCCGAACAGCAGGCCGAGCCCGGTCACCACCATCGTCTTGCCGGCCCCGGTCTCGCCCGTGATCACGTTCATGCCGCCGGTCAAGGGCAGCGTCGTGTCCTCGATGACACCCAGACCGGCGATGCGCAGCTCCTCCAGCACGTGCCAGAGGTTAGCCGCGCCGGGTGACGCCCGGCCACCCGCGCGGCCACCCGACGCCGCGACCTGGCGCTTTCCGACGCGACACGCCGCCGACCCGCCGCCGTACGACGTGATCACCGACGGCCGGGCAGCCGCCGGCCGCGCCGGATCCGCACCGAACGGTCACCCCGCGGTGGCCGCGGGTCACCAGCGGTTGCCGCGCCAGCCCGACACCGGCAGCCCGAACTTCGCCACCAGGCGGTCGGTGAACGGGCGCGGCCGCAGCCGGACCACCCGCACCGGCAGGTGCCCGCGGGCCACCCGCACCCGCGCCCCCGGCGGCAGCGTGAACACCCGGCTGCCGTCCGCGCACAGCACCGCCTCGCGCGGCGCGTACGGGTCCAGCGTGATGTCGATCGTCGACGTCGGCGCCGTCACCACCGGCCGGCTGAACAGCGCGTGCGCGCTGATCGGCACCAGCAGCAGCGCCTCCACCTCGGGCCAGACCACCGGGCCGCCGGCCGAGAACGCGTACGCCGTCGACCCGGTCGGCGTGGCGCACACCACCCCGTCGCAGCCGTACCGGGACAGCGGCCGGCCGTCCACGTCCACCCGGACCTCCAGCATGTGCTGCCGGGACGCCTTCTCCACGCTGATCTCGTTCAGCGCCCACGACTGCGCGACGACCCCGCCGTCCACCGTGGCCGTGGCGTCGATGGTCAGCCGCTCCTCCACCGTGTACGCCCGCGCCGTCACGTCCCGCACCACCTGGTCCAGGTCGTCGCTCTCGGCCTCGGCCAGGAACCCGACCTTGCCCAGGTTGATGCCCAGCAGCGGCGCCTTCGCCGGCCGGGCCAGCTCGGCGGCGCGCAGCAGCGTCCCGTCGCCGCCCAGCGCGAACACGATCTCCACGCCCTCGGCGGCGGCCGGGTCGTCCACCGGCACCATGCCCGGCAGGTCGATGTCCGGTGCCTCGCCGGCCAGCACCCGCACCTCGAACCCCGAGCGCAGCAGGTCGGCGGCGACCGTCCGGGCGTGCGCGGTGTTCAGCCGCCGCCCGGTGTGCGTGACCAGCAGCGCCGCCCGGCTCACGCCGCCGCCCCCGGCCCGGCGGCGACCGCCGCCCGCACGTCGGCGGCGTCCAGCGGCGGGGCGCCGCGGCGGAACCACACGAAGAACTCCACGTTGCCGCTCGGCCCCGGCAGCGGGCTGGCCACCACGCCGGCCACGCCGAGCCCGTGGTCGCCGGCGACCCCGGCCACCCCGCACACCGCCTCGGCGTGCAGCTCCGGGTCCCGCACGACGCCGCCGGCGCCGACCCGCTCCCGGCCCACCTCGAACTGCGGCTTCACCATCAGCGCCAGGTCCCCGTCCGCCGCCGTGCAGGACGCGAGCGCCGGCAGCACCAGCCGCAGCGAGATGAACGACAGGTCCGCGACCGTCACCGCGACCGGCCCGCCGATGGCGTCCGGGGTGAGCGAGCGCACGTTGGTCCGCTCGAACACCCGCACCCGCGGGTCGGTGCGCAGGGCCCAGGCGAGCTGCCCGTACCCCACGTCCACCGCCACCACCTCGGCGGCGCCGCCGCGCAGCAGCACGTCGGTGAAGCCGCCGGTGGACGCCCCGGCGTCGAGGCAGCGTCGCCCGCCGACGGCGAGCCCGCGCGGCCCGAACGCGGCCAGCGCGCCCGCGAGCTTGTGCGCGCCGCGGGAGACGTACCCCGCCCGGGGGTCCTCGCCGACGACCAGCACCGCGACCGCCGGGTCGACCAGCGCCGCCGGCTTCCGCGCGGCCACCCCGGCCACCCGGACCCGCCCGTCCTGGATCAGCGCGCCGGCCTGCTCGCGCGAGCGGGCGAGGCCGCGGCGGACCAGTTCGGCGTCGAGTCGGATGCGTCGGGCCATCGCGTCTGCACTCCCGGGGCGGCTCAGGCCTCGTCGATGGTGGCGAGGGTCTCGCCGAGGGTACGGTGGGCGGCCTCGTACTGGGCGATCTGCTCCCCCAGCGGCAGCGCCGCGGTGTTGGCCATCGCCCGGACGGCCGCGTCGACCGCCGGATGCCCGGTGGCCTCGACGGCAGCCGGCCCGGCGGCCGCGTGCGGCGCCGCCCCGTACCGGTCCGGGGTCCCGTGGGCCCCGGCCGCGTGCAGCGGGGCGGTCATCGGGCGTCGCCCGCGGGGGCGGGGGTCTTCTTGACCGCCTTCTTGGCCACCTTCTTCGCCGGCTTCGCGGCGGGCTCGCCGCCGTCGCCGGCGCGGGCCTTGTCCGGGGCGGCCTTCTTCGCCGGGGCGGCCTTCCTGGCGGGCTTGCCCGCGCGCTCCGGCGCCCGGCCGGTCACGGCGGCCAGCTCCGCGCTGAGCGCGTCGACCCGGGCCGCCAGCCGGTCGACCTCGTCGGCCCGGGCGAGGCCGACGCGGTCCAGCGTCCGGTCGATCTCCGCCCGCACCGTACGCTCCAGCGCCGCCCGGTTGGCCGCGCCGTTGGACATCAGGTCCTCGGTGAGCGCCTGCACCTGCGCCGCGGTCGCCACCCCCGACCCGACCAGCTTGGTCGCCACGCCGCGGGCGCGCTTGCGGGTGGCCTCGGTCACCCCCGTGAGCAGCTCGAAGTACGCCTGCCACGTCTCCTGCATCGTCACCCGCCCCATCCCGGTCGTCGACTGCACCCGTTCACGCTACCCGCATCGGGCGCGACGGGGCCGGTACCGGGCCGCACATCCGCCCGGTCGGCGGGCCGCGGGGGTGGCCGGCCGGCGGGCCGGGTCGTCCGGCCGGTCGACCCGCCGCGCCCCGGTCATGTGCTGTTCGCGCGCGGGGCCGGCGCGGTCGAGCGGGGCCGGCACGGCGACCCGCGGCGGCCCGGTGAGCGCCCGGTCGCGGTCGACCGGGCGGCGACCCGCAACGCCCGACCGCCGACGCCGTCCGCCGGATGCCCGGTCCCGCGCGCGGCGGCGGCCGGGCCGGGCGCAGGAGCGGCGGGGACGGGTCGGCGGCCGGGAGCGGTTCGGGTCGAGCGGCGGGTCAGGTCGGGGGCAGGAACAAGCCGCCGAGGTCGGCGGCCACGAACGTCGGCCGCTGCGGCGCCGCCGCCGCCGCCGCTTCCGCGCGCGAACTCACGCCGGTGAGCACGAGCAGGCTGTCCATCCCCGCCCGGACCGCACCGGCGATGTCGGTGTCCAGCCGGTCCCCGACCACCAGCGGCCGGACCGCGCCCACCCGCCGCGCCGCGGCCGCGAACAGCTCCGGCGCCGGCTTGCCGATGACCAGGTCCGGCTGCCGGTCCAGCGCGGTCGCCAGCGCCGCGACCAGCGAACCGTTGCCCGGCAGCGGCCCCCGCTCGGACGGCAGCGTCCGGTCGGCGTTGGTCGCCACCCAGCGCGCGCCGCCGCGGACGGCCACGCACGCCTCGGCGAGCTGCGCCCACCCGACGGTCGGCGCGTACCCCTGCACCACCGCCACCGGCCCGTCGGCCGCCCGGTCCACGGGCCGCAGGCCCGCCTCGGCGACCTCGGCCCGCAGCCCGTCCGACCCGACGATCAGGACGGCCGCGCCGGCCGGCAGCTCGGCGCCGAGGCGCTGCGCCGCGGCCCGCGCCGACGTCTCCACCTCGGGGGCGGACGCGCCGACCCCGATCCCGGTCAGCAGCGCCGCCACCTCGGCGGGCCGCCGCGAGGCGTTGTTGGTCGCGAACGCGACCGGCACGCCCGCCGCCCGCAGCCGCCCGAGCGCCTCGGGCGCGCCGGCCACGGCCGACTCGCCCTCGATGACGACGCCGTCGAGGTCCAGGATGACGAGGTCGTACGCGTCGACCAGCGCGGGCGCGCTCACCGCGCCGGCGGCGGGTCGTCCCCACCGGTGGCGCGGTACCCGGCGGCGTGCTCCCCCGCCCCGTCGGACCCGGCGTCGTCCGCGCCCTCGGCATTGCCGCGCCCGGCGTCATCCGCCGCGGGCGCAGCCGCGTCGTCGGGGCCGTCGGTCGGGTCGGACCGGCGGGTGTCGACGGGGGCGGCCGCCGTGGTCGGCGGGCCGTCCGCAGCACCGGCCGGACCGTCGTCCCCGGCGCCCGCAGGGGCCGTGGTCAGCGACGCGGCGGCAGCGGTCGGAAGCGCCCCGGCGGCGGCGACGTCGTCACCGAACCCGGACGCCGTCAGCTCCGTGGCCGCAGCCCCGTCGCTGCCGGACCCGCCCTCGGACCCGCCGGTCCGGTCGGGACCGGCGGTGCTGTCGGGACCGGTGCTGTCGACCCGGTCGGGGCCGTCGGCGTCGTCGACCCGGCCCGGCTCGTCGGACCCGCGGGCCCCGGGAGCGCCCGCCCGGTCCGCCCCGGCGGCGTCAACCCGGTCGTCCTCGGGAGCATCCGCCCGCTCGTCCTCGCGGTCGTCGGCCGGATCGGTCCCGGGGCCGTCGGCCGCACCGGTGCCCCGGGCGGTCGTGGTGTCGGCGCCGTCGTCCGGATCGGAGTCGTCGTCCCCGGCCGCATCGTCCTCGGCCGTGTCGTCCCCGGTCGTGTCGGGCTCGGGGTCGGGGTCGGTGAGGGCGACGCCGTCGAGTTCGAGCAGCCGCTCGGCCGCGTCCGTCTCCAGCTCCGGGTCCGCCGCGGCGGCCCGGGCGAACCACTCCCGCGCCTCCTCCGGCCGGTCCGCGCCCAGCAGCGCCTCCGCGTAGGCGTACCGCAGCCGCGCCGCCCACGGCGTACCGTCGGCGGTCAGCTCCCGGACCTGCAGCATCGCCACCGCGGCGTCCCGCTGCCCGAGGTCACCCCGCGCACCGGCCGCGACGATGAGCAGCTCGACCGCCACCGCCGGGTCGAGCGACTCGCGCTCGGCCGTGCGGTACAGGTCCACCGCCCGCTCCGGGCGCCCGAGCGCCCGCTCGCAGTCGGCGATCACCGCGAGGTGCGTCTGCCGCCCCGACATCCGGTGGTACGTCCGCAGCTCCGCGATCGCCGTCTGCCACTCGTCCGCGTGGTATGCGGCCACGCCGACCGCCTCCCGGATCACCGCGAGCCGCGACGCCAGCCGCCGGGCGGCCAGTGCGTGCGCCAGCGCCTCGTCCGGGTCCTCGTCGACCAGCCGCCCCGCGGCGACGAGGTGCCGCGCCACGGTCTCGGCCACCGGCCGGTTCAGCGACAGCAGCTCCGCGCGGACCGTGCTGTCCAGGTCGTCGGCGCTGATCTCGTCCGGCAGGTCCGGCGGCCGGTTGACCGGCCCGTCCTCGCCCCGCTCGTCGAACCGGCGGGCGCGGTCCGGCCCACGCTCGTCCCGGTCGCCGCGATCCCCGCCGAAGCCCCGGTCGCCGCGGAAGCCGCGGTCGTCCCGGTCCCCGCGCGGACCGCGCTCCCGGTCGCTGCGGAACCCGCGATCGTCCCGGTCCCCCCGGAAACCGCGATTCTCGCGGTCGCCACGGTAGCCACCGCTGTCCCGGTCGCCGCGGAAACCGCCGCGGAAGCCGCGGTCGTCCCGGCTCCCGGAGCCGCCGTCGCGGTCCCCGCGGAAGCCGCGGTCGTCGCGGCCCCGGAAGCCGCGGTCGTCCCGGTCCGGTCGGTCGCCCCGGTCGGGCCGGTCACCGCGATCGGGCCGGTCACCGCGGTTGCCGCGGTCGTCCCGGAACCCGCGCTCGGTGCGGTCCCCCCGGAAACCCCGGTCGCCGCCGGAACGGTCGCCGCGGAACCCGCCGTCACCACGGGGGCCGGCGTCGCCGTCGCTGCGATCCGCGCGGTCGCCGCGCTCCTCGCCCGGCGCGCCGTCCGGACGGTCGGCCCGCTCCGCGCGGTCGTCGGCGTCGCGGTCCGAACGCTCGGCCTGCCCGCCCCCGGGACCGCGCTCCCCGCCGTCGACATCGCCGCCCGCCGGTGCGTCGGCGCGCGCTGCGCCACCCGCCGCACCGGGCTGTCCGGCGTCACCGTCGACTACGCCGGCCGGGCCGGCCTCTGCGACAGCAGCGCCACCGGTACCGCTCTCGCCGCGGCCCTCGACCGCCCCGTCGGCGCTGCGGCCGGGGGTCTCGTCGGTGTCCGCGGTCGGGTTCTCCGGCCGCTCGCGGTCCGCGCCGCGGCGGTCGTCACCCGATCGTGCGTCCCGGTCGTACCCGCCCGCGCGGTCGTCGCGGAAGCCGCCCCGGTCGTCCCGCCGGAAACCGCGGTCATCACCCCGGTCGTCCCGGCGGAAGCCACCGCGATCGTCCCGTCGGAAACCGCCACGGTCGTCGCCCCGCCCGCCGGCGTCGCGCCCGAAGCTGCGCCCCGCGCCGCGCTCGCCGAACCGCTGACCCCGCTCGCCGAACCGGTCCCCGCGCTCCCGGTCGCCGCCGGACCGGTCGTCGCGCGGCCGGTCCGACCGGAAGCGGTCGTCCCGGTCCCGGAACCCGCGCGGCCCGCCCGGACCGCGGCCGCCGGCATCCCGGTCGTCGCGCCGGAAGCCGCCCGGCCCGTCACCGCGGGAGTCGCCGCGGCCGCCGAAGCCACCGCGATCGCCCGAACCCCGCTCGCCCGAGCCGCCGCGGAAACCGCTCCGCTCGTCGTAGCCGCGGGAACCGCGCGGCCCGCCGTCCCGGCTGCCGCCCGGCCGGTCACCCCGGAAGCCGCCGCGGTCGCCGGAGCCGCTCCGCTCGCCGAACCGACCCGCGCCGGGCCGCCCGCGGTCACCGAAGCCGCCGCGGTCGCCGGAACCCCCGCGCTCGCCGCCGCGGAAGCCACCCCGGTCGTCCCGGAAACCACCACGGTCGTCCCGCCGGAAGCCGCCGCGGTCGTCGTCGCGGCCGAACCCGCGCCGCTCGCCGCCGAAGCCGCCCCGGGCGCCGCGATCGTCCCGGCCGTGCCCGCGGTCGCCGTACCCGCGGTCGTCGCGGCCGGTGCCGCCCCGCCGGTCGCCCTGCGGCCGGTCGCCGAAGCCGCGATCGCGGAAGCCACCGCCCGAACGGTCGCCGGACGGTCCGCCCGAACGGAAGCCACCACCGCCGGAACGGTCGCCGGACGGTCCGCCCGAACGGAAGCCACCACCGCCGGAACGGTCGCCGGACGGTCCGCCGGAGCGGAAGCCACCGCGGTCGTCCCCGCGGTACCCGCCCCGATCGCCGCCGCGGAACCCGCCGCGCTGGTCGCCGCCGCCACGGGAGCCGCGGTCGTCGTTGCCGCGGAAGCCGCCCCGATCGCCGCCGAACCCCCCGCGGTCGCCGCGCGAATCGCCGCCGAAGCCGCCGCGCCCACCGCGGTCGCCGCCCCGCGCGTCGCGGCCGAAGCCGCCGCGGTCACCATGCCCGGGACGCGCGTCGCCGCGATCGCCGAAGCTGCGCCGCTCGCCGCCGAAGCCGCCGCCGCGCCGGTCGCCGAAGCCGCCGCGGTCGCCCGGCCGGTCGTCGCGCCGGAAGCCCCGATCGCCGCCCCGGTCGCCGCGGCCGTCACTCTGCGATCGGTCGCCCTGCGGTCGGTCGCCGAAGCGTCCGCCGCGGCGGTCGCCCTGGTCGTAGCGGCCACGGTCCTGGCCACCGGAGCGGCGGTCGCCGCCACGGTCGGTACCGGGGCGGTCGGCGCGGCCGCGCGGGTCGCCGTCGCGGTGACCGCCGTCCCGACCCGCGCCGCGACCGGCGTCGCGGGAACCGCGCCCGCTGTCGTCGTCGCGTCGCCCGCGATCGTCTGGTCCTGCGTTCACGGCGTATTTCCTTCCCGAGGGCGCCCGGTACAAATCCGGGCAGTACACACAAAAAAATGGATCGAGGGCCAACTCCGTTAGCCGGAGTGGCCCTCGATCCAAACGTTTGTCCGGCGGCGTCCTACTCTCCCACACCCTCCCGGGTGCAGTACCATCGGCGCTGGAGGGCTT
>NZ_BMQB01000011.1 GCF_014647895.1 Pilimelia anulata | reverse complement strand
GCCCGATGAGGGTGGACTTGCCGTCGTCGACCGAGCCGGCGGTGGCGAAGCGCAGCAGGTCCATCAGAAGTACCCTTCCTTCTTCCGGTCCTCCATCGCGGCCTCGGAGACCCGGTCGTCGCCGCGGGTGGCGCCGCGCTCGGTGATCCGGCTCGCCGCCACCTCCTCGATGATCTTCTCGACGGTGTCCGCGTCGGACTCCACCGCCGCGGTGCAGGAGGCGTCGCCGACCGTCCGGTACCGCACCCGCTTCAGCACCGGCTGCTCGCCGGCCCGGGCCGGCAGGAACTCGTTGACCGCGTACCACATGCCGTCGCGCCGGACCACCTCCCGGTCGTGCGCGTAGTAGATCGACGGCAGTTCCAGGCCCTCCCGGGCGACGTACTGCCAGACGTCCAGCTCGGTCCAGTTGGACAGCGGGAACACCCGGATCGACTCCCCCGGCGCGTGCCGCGCGTTGAACAGCGCCCACAGCTCCGGGCGCTGGTTGCGCGGGTCCCACTGGCCGAACTCGTCCCGGAACGAGTAGACCCGCTCCTTGGCCCGGGCCTTCTCCTCGTCCCGGCGGGCGCCGCCGAACAGGGCGTCGAACCGGTGCTTCTCGACGGCGTCCAGCAGCACCGGGGTCTGGATCCGGTTGCGGGTGCCGTCGGCCGGCTCGCGGACCAGCCCCGACGCGATGGCCTCCGGCACCGAGCCGACCACCAGGTGCAGGTTCAGCTCGTCGACCCGCCGGTCCCGGTACGCGAGCACCTCGTCGAAGTTGTGCCCGGTGTCGATGTGCAGCACGCGGAACGGGATCGCGGCCGGGGCGAACGCCTTCTGCGCCAGGCGCAGCAGCACGATCGAGTCCTTGCCGCCGGAGAACAGCAGCACCGGCCGCTCGAACTCGGCGACCACCTCGCGCATGATGAAGATCGCCTCGGCCTCCAGTGCCGCGAGGTGCGGCACCCGGCACGGCGGCGCCGTGGCCGGCCGGCCGGCCCCCTGCCCGGTCGCCGTACGGCCCTGCGGTGGCCCCTGCCGGCCCGGCTCACCGGTGAGCGGGCGCTCGTCGATATCGACGGCGGTCATGAACGCAGCCTCCTCGGCACGTCGTGGTCGCCCGGACGCCGGTCACCGCCGTGGCGCGGGAGGCGTCGTTAACAACGGGCTGTTGATCGATAGCGGGATGGTCTAGGGTGTGGCCCATGAGTCTCATGCTCACTCGCCGGCGCGCGGTCGACCTGTGCCGCGTGGCCGCCTGCCTGTGTCGTTGAGCGTCCGCGTCCCAGCCGCGTCGCTCCGCACGAATGGCCCCGAGTAGAGCCCGAAACACCCAAAGAACGGAATCACCCCGGTAACGGCGAGCGTCTAGACCACGCTCGATGGATTCCGACTGAGGCGAATTCTGCGGGAGACGCACCCCGGTCCGCAACCCCCGTCGCGGTGGCGGACCACACCCCGATCCGTACCGGAACAGGCGGTTGCCGCACCGCCGCTCCGGCGCCCCCGCGCGCCCTCCCGGCGCCGACACCACGAGGAAACCGTCATGACTCGTGCCCCGGCCACGACCCTGCCCGCCGTCGACCCGCCCGCCGCCGACCCGGTCGAGAAACTGGACCGGGTGGTGATCCGCTTCGCCGGCGACTCCGGCGACGGCATGCAGCTCACCGGCGACCGGTTCACCGCCCAGACCGCCCAGTTGGGCAACGACATCGCCACGCTGCCGAACTTCCCGGCCGAGATCCGGGCCCCCGCCGGCACCCCGCACGGGGTGTCCAGCTTCCAGGTCCAGTTCGCCGACCACGACATCCTGACCCCCGGCGACGCCCCGGACGTGCTGGTGGCGATGAACCCCGCCGCGCTGCGGGCCAACCTCGCCGACCTGCCGCCCGGCGGGACGGTCATCGTCAACACCGACGAGTTCACCAAGCGGAACCTGGTCAAGGCGGGCTACGCCGCCGACCCGCGCGAGGACGGCTCGCTGGCCGACCACCGGGTGCACGAGGTGGCGCTGGCCGGGCTGACCATCGCCGCGCTGGCCGACCTGGACGTGCCCAAGAAGGACGCCGAGCGGGCGAAGAACATGTTCGCCCTGGGCCTGCTGTCCTGGCTGTACTCCCGGCCGACGGACAGCACGCTGCGCTTCCTGGAGCGCAAGTTCGCCGCCCGGCCGCACCTGGCCGTGGCGAACGTAACCGCGTTCCGGGCCGGCTGGAACTTCGGCGAGACGACGGAGACCTTCGCCGTCCGGTACGAGGTGGCCCCGGCCCCGGTGCGCACCGGCACGTACCGCAACGTCACCGGCAACGCCGCGCTGGCCCTCGGCCTGGTCGCGGCCGGGGTGCGGGCGAGGCTGCCGCTGGTGCTCGGGGCGTACCCGATCACCCCGGCGTCGGACATCCTGCACGAGCTGAGCAAGCACAAGGCGTTCGGCATCCAGACCATCCAGGCCGAGGACGAGATCGCCGCGGTGGGGGCGGCGCTCGGCGCGTCGTACGGCGGCGCCCTGGGCGTGACCACCACCAGCGGCCCCGGCCTGGCGCTCAAGAGCGAGACGATCTCGCTGGCGCTGATGCTGGAACTCCCGCTGGTGATCGTCGACGTGCAGCGGGCCGGCCCGTCCACGGGCATGCCCACGAAGACCGAGCAGGCGGACCTGAACATGTCCCTGTTCGGGCGGCACGGCGAGGCGCCGGTGGCGGTGATCGCCCCGCGGTCCCCGGCGGACTGCTTCGACGCGGCGATCGAGGCGTGCCGGATCGCCCTGACCCACCGGACGCCGGTGATCCTGCTCAGCGACAACTACGTGGCCAACGGCTCCGAGCCGTGGCGGCTGCCGGCGGTCGCCGAGCTGCCGGACCTGTCGGTCGAGTTCGCGACGGCGCCCAACGGCGCCGACGGAAAAACGTTCCTGCCGTACCGGCGGGACCCGGTCACGCTGGCCCGCCCGTGGGCGGTGCCGGGTACGCCCGGGTTGGAGCACCGGATCGGCGGGCTGGAGAAGGCCGCCGACACCGGGGCCATCTCGTACGACGCGGCCAACCACGAGCACATGGTGCGCACCCGGGCCGAGCGGATCGAGCGGATCGCCGTCCCGGATGTCGAGGTCGAGGACCCCGACGGCGCCCGGGTGCTGGTCCTGGGCTGGGGCTCGACGTACGGGCCGATCGGCGCGGCCTGCCGCGCCCTGCGCGCCCGCGGCCTGCCGATCGCCCGGGCGCACCTGCGCCACCTGGCGCCGCTGCCGGGCAACCTCGGCGACGTCCTGCGCGCGTACGACCGGGTGGTCGTCCCGGAGATGAACCTCGGCCAGCTCGACCGGCTGCTGCGGGCCCGGTACCTGGTCGACACCGTGCCGTACCACAAGGTCCAGGGCCAGCCGTTCCTGGCCGCCGAGCTGGAGTCGACGCTGGAGAGGGTCGTCCGCGATGTTCAACACTGACGCCGTGCGGCCGGTCGCCGTCACGCTGACCGCCCGCGACTTCAAGTCGGACCAGGAGGTGCGCTGGTGCCCCGGCTGCGGGGACTACGCCATCCTCGCCGCCGTCCAGGGCTTCCTCCCCGAACTGGGCATCCCGCGGGAGAACATCGTCTTCCTCTCCGGCATCGGCTGCTCATCCCGGTTCCCGTACTACCTCAACACGTACGGCATGCACTCCATCCACGGCCGCGCCCCCGCCATCGCCACCGGCCTGTCCGTCTCCCGGCCGGACCTGTCGGTCTGGGTGGTGACCGGCGACGGGGACGCGCTCTCCATCGGCGGCAACCACCTCATCCACTCGCTGCGGCGCAACGTCAACCTGAAGATCCTTCTGTTCAACAACCAGATCTACGGGCTGACCAAGGGCCAGTACTCGCCGACCTCGGCGCTCGGGAAGATCACCAAGTCGACGCCGGCGGGCTCGGTCGACGCGCCGTTCAACCCCGTGTCGCTGGCGCTGGGCGCCGAGGCCACCTTCGTCGCCCGGACGATCGACTCCGACCGCAAGCACCTGCAATCCGTGCTCCGGGCCGCGGCGCAGCACGAGGGTACGGCGTTCGTGGAGATCTACCAGAACTGCCCGATCTTCAACGACGACGCGTTCGCCCCGCTGACGGATGCCGAATCCCGCGACGACCACCTGATCCGGCTCGCCGCCGGCGAGCCGCTGACGTTCGGCGCCGGCGCCGACGGCGCCCCCGCGTGGGCGGTGACCAGGGCCGCCGACGGCTGGGGCTTGGAGGTGCGCGCCGCCGCGGCCGTCGACCCGGCCGACGTCGTCGTGCACGACCCGGCCGTACCGGACCCGGCGTACGCGTTCGCGCTGTCCCGGCTGGCCCGCCCCGACCTGCGGCACACGCCGATCGGGGTGTTCCGCTCGGTGGCCCGCCCGACGTACGACGCGCTGCTCCGCGACCAGGTCACCGCCGCCCGGGCGACCGCCCCGGCCGACCCCGAGGCGGCGCTGGCCGACCTGCTCCGGTCCGCCGACACCTGGACCCACGGGTGAGCGGCCGGGCCGCGCATCGGCGCTGGTGCATGGCCGGGATGTCTGGCAACATGCTTGCCATGTCGCCCGTGATCGCCCCACCGCGCGCCGGCCGAGCCGGTGCCGGGTCGGCGATCAAGGGCCGTGGCCTGCGGCTCGTCTGCCGCCGCTACGTGGACTACGGGCGTGTCGATAGCGCCATGTGTCCGGCTGGCTGACGTCCGGATCCCGGACCGGGTACGCCGCCGCGCCGTAGCAGAGCTTCTGCCCCTGTACGCCCGACGCGGCGGATATCCAGCGGACCCCGTCGCGGGTGCTCCGCCCCGGGGTGCGGGCGCGAGCCCCATCGATGGAGGCGTACACACCGCCGCCGCGCGGTGACCTCACCACCACCCTGGGAGGGTCCGTGAAACCGAATCCGTGCATCGCCCGCCGCTCCTGTACCGCCGGGCGGGCCGGCACCGCACCCGGCCGCAGCCGACCCGGCAGCCGCCGGTCCGCGGTGGCCGGGATCGAGCCGACCCAGGGCGGTGTGCACCTGCCGCCGGCACCGACCCGGTAGCGATAGGCGATCCTGTAACCCGGCGGTGCTCCGCGGAGCGCCGCCGGGGGTTCCGCAGCCCGCGCGCGGCAGCCGCCGCGTGGCGGGCTGCGTGCCGGTACGAGATGTTTTCGAGGGAAGTGGACAGTCCGTGACGTACGTGATCGCCGAGCCGTGCCTCGATGTGCTCGACAAGGCCTGCATCGAGGAGTGCCCGGTCGACTGCATCTACGAGGGGGGCCGGATGCTCTACATCCACCCCGACGAGTGCGTCGACTGCGGCGCCTGCGAACCGGTCTGCCCGGTCGAGGCGATCTTCTACGAGGACGACGTACCGGACCAGTGGGCGGACTACTCGACCGCCAACACCGAGTTCTTCACCGAGCTGGGCTCGCCCGGCGGCGCCTCCAAGCTCGGCAAGGTCGACGCGGACGCCCCGTTCGTCGCCGCCCGGCCGCCCGGGGAGGGCGGGCACTGAGCCCGGCGGGCCCGGACCTGAGCCCGGCGGGCGTGGACCTCAGCCCGGTCCGGCTGGACGCCGGTCGCGGCTGCCGTGGCGGCCGGACCTGGACGCCCGCAAGCCGGGGCTGCGCGCGTGGGTGACGGCGTGCGGGGCGGAGCCGGTGTACGAAGTGCTGGCGATGTTGCGGCCGCGAGCGACGGAGCGCCCGGCCGCGAGCGACATCCACACTGGTACGCACCGTCATGCACTCGACCAACTGAGTGCCTGCGTCAAGGTCGGGCGAGCGCCGGATGGGCGGACGAGGCTGGATGGGTGCTGGTACTGGTCGACGGGTGCGTGTTCGCGGCGAACCTCGCCGACGGCGGCGCGCTGCCGGCCGTCCGGTAGAGGTCGGCCCGGCCTCCTCCGGGCGGGCAACCGATGTGGGAGACATCTCTTCCCAGAGATGGTCGGCCCGGCGACTGGGCGAACGATCCACCTCCAAGCGGATCTACGTCTCCTGGTCGCCGGGCTCAGCTCGCCTCAGGGCCAGCGGATGTCAGCGGCATACGACGTGCCGGCTGTACCCTCGAAGGTGATCTCGATCTTGGTTCCGGCCTCGACCGTGCCGAGCGGCTGGGAGAGCAGCCCACTGGCGCACTCGTGCTCCCAGATGCGCGGCGCACCGTCGAGCTTGACGAGGGCCACGATCTTCCCTCGGTCGCAGTCGACGCGGAAGGTCATGGGGGCCGTTCGAGACGGCTTGCTCTTGGCGATGTCGTACGACGGCAGGCCGCCGGCGGTCCACCAGAACGTCTTGCCCTCCTTGACCACGATCGCCTTGGACTTGAACGTGCTCGTCGGGCCAGGGTCAGCCGGCTCGCTCGGCTCCGCTGAGTCGGTCGGTGTCGCGGTCGGCAGGGGCGTAGGCGTGGGCCGCGGCCCCGAGCTGTCGCCCCACCCACAACCAGTGAGCAAAAGCAGACCCGAGGCCACGGCGACGCATCGAAGCGAGATCACGCCTTACGGTAGGGCTTGCCGTCGCTGCAGGCGTAGGGCCGTTCCTTCAGCGCCTTCTTGCTCGACCATGAGCACCAGCCGATCGCCTTGCTCCGGCCGCTGATGTACGTGGTGTGCTTCCTGCCGTTCTGCTTCTTGCAGGTCTTGGGTGCCAGCTTGTACGACTCACCGGTCACGACGTGGCGGTGGCGGCCCCCAGTAGGCGTTGCCGCACCGCTTCTTGGGGACGTTCGTGCTGGCCTTCCACGAGGCGGACACACCGATCTTCGCCTGCACGGAGTGGTCGATCTCGGCCTGGATGGTGGCCACGATCACGCTGCCTTCGACCAGGCCCCTCATGCTGTAGCCCACGCTCAGCTCACCGCTGATGCCGGCTGTTAGCTCGTGGGAGCCACCATCGTTGAACCAGTGCGACAGGTAGGGGCCGACCCCGCCCAACGTTGTCGTTGAACCGCCTCTTCTTGCGGTAGACCCATTGTTCCTTGCAGTCCGGGTCGCCGGGGTCGAAGCCTTCGGCCAGCTCCTCCGGCACGACTTCGCCTTCTGGACCCACAGCCTCCGGGTCCTCCCAGTCGGCCGGCACGCCGCTGTCAGGCTCGTCGCCCGCTTCGAGCACGAAGAAGTCCGGGACTGGGTCGGTCGCAGCGGCCTTGGGCGCGGCGGCGAACGCCGGGGTGGGCGCCGCGATGAGCGAAGCCGCGGTGACCAGGGCGATCGCCCCGACGAGTCGGCTGGTGTGTCTGCGCATCCCCTTCCCTTCGGTGAACAACAGGCGCCGGCAGGCTAGCGAGCGCCTGTTGGGTCCGGTACGGACCTGTTGGTTACCTGACAGTCGGCTGACGTTCTGTAGTGGAGCGTCGAGCTAGCTGACCCCCTCTCCGCCCCGGGCAACCGGGTACCTCCCGGTTGCTGTTGTCTCGACTCGATGCCTGGCCCTGTCGACGCTGGCAGCTCTGACCTCGATGAACCTGACTCCCGGCTGCTTCCGCCAAGTGGTCTGGTCGCACTTCACGCTGATCCACCAGTCGCCCTCGTCGTAGCGTCCGTCGCCTACGGCTGTCACGGTGACGAGGATGCTGCCCTGCCCTGTGCGCCACTCCTTCTCCCGCAGGATCAGCACGTCACCCCGGCGGAGCATCGGAGCGGCCTCCTCGCATGAGCGGGGATGGGGCGAGACATCGTCGGGTGCGACACCTCGCCCCGGAGGGGGAACACGCCACCTCGGGCCGGCAGCGATGACAGAGCAGTACCGGCCCGTGGGATTGCTGGCGTGGTGCGAACGAGACAGCTTGCGCCCGTTCACTTGATCGAGACTCCCCGCTACGCTGGCGCGACAGAAGGTGATGCCCTATGCGCGTGTTAAAGAGCATGACGCGCATAACCGCATGGACTGCGGGTGATCATGGGAGGCTTCGGGCGCGCACTACGGCAGCGCCGGAAAGCGGCTCACCTGTCGCAGCCCGATCTCGCTGCCAAGGTGCGTTGGTCTCAGTCTCGGATCAGCCGTGCGGAGAGCGGCGAAGCACTGCCGACCGAGGACATCGCGGCTCGGCTGGACGATGTCCTGGCCGCTGGTGGCGAGCTGCGGGCGCTGTGGGAGCGGGAAGCCGCGGAGCGGGACGCGCGTAAGTCAGCGCGACGTGACATCGGGGTAAATGAGAGGTCGGTGGGGGAGTCGGACCGGCGACAACTGCTGGCTGTGGCGGGAGCCATCACCTTCGGGGCTCCTCTGCCCGAGCCAGCGCGAGAGATCATCCGTGAAGCGTTCGTGCGTGACGAGCCGACCCGTGTCGGACACGCTGACGTAGCCCGCGTAGAGGCAGCAACGCGCGACCTGGAACAGCAGGACCACTCAGCCGGCGGCGCTGCGGTACGGCACCGTGTGCTGGGCGAGCTTCAGTGGGCGATGACGCTGCTCGGTGGGTCCTGCCTCCCTGGTGTCCGTCAGCGCCTACAGGTGGCCATCGCGTACCTCGCCGATCTCGCCGCCTGGTCGACAGCAGACGCGGGGCACATCGACCCAGCTCGGAAGCTGTTCCTTCTCGGGCTCCGTGCAGCTCGCGAGTCCGGTGACCCTGGCATCTTGATGCACGTCGCCACCGGCTATGCGCGGGTGGAGATCCAGAGCAAAGACCCGAAGGCCGCGCTCGACCTCTCGCGTCTGGCCCGAGCTGGTGACGGGAACGTGCCCGGGTCTGCGGTTTCGATGCTCCACACGGTCCAGGGCCTCGCCCTGGCCTGGCTGCCGGACGGACAGAGCTGTCGCGACACCTCGGCATCGCTCGCGAGATGTACGAGCCACCGCAGGGTGACGACCCGCACTGGATTCACTTCTTCACCCCGGCCAAGGTCAAGGGCGACGAGAGCCAGGCCCTATATGACCTGTACCTGACGACCGGCAAGGCCGCTCCTGGCCTCGTCAGCGGGCTGCAAGCGGCCTTCAGCGCGTACCCGGACAGCCGGACCCGCAGCAAGGCCATCACCGGAGCCAGGCTGGCAACGCTGATGTATCGCGCCGGTGACCCCGGCAGCGCACGAGCAGTGCAGCTCCAGACCACCCACCTCGCTCGCGGCGTGCGCTCGGTGCTGCTGGCCCAAGACTTGGCAACGCTGGACCGCGTTGCCGTCCATCACCGCCAGTGAGGAGATCCTGTGTCGCTCGAAGACGACTACCGCACGGTTGAAGCAGCGGGAGCCGGCAACCTACCGCCCATCGAGTACCTGACCTCGGGTCGGGTCTGGCCCGCCGGGGACAACTGGGTCGCCGAGATCGGCGTACCTCCTCACACCTCCGCGCTCGACCACCTGTGCGTAAGCCAGGAAGAAGCCCACGGCAAGGTGGCGGCCGAGATCCAAGCGCGCCGTACGGAGTTCGCTGACAAGCACGGTCTGAAGGTCACCGGCTGGGAATCTCCGAACGTCTTGACTTGGGACAGCTCGGATCAGGCGGAGCCACGGAAGGTCTCCAGCTCGGCCATCCGGCCCGCTCAGGACCAACGTCAGCCACTTCCGGGCGGGGACCCCGGGGCTATCGCCCTGGTCCCCTTCTTGCTGCCCTCGTCCCGGTACTGCTCCTCGGAGTCCGAGGACGCCCACAGCCAATACCGATGTACTTCTTTGACGTTAACTCAATGGTGGTCAGCGCAGTCGTCGAGCGACAACGACGTCACGGTGCCCTGGTCTGGTGACGTTGGATACCAGATCAGGGCTCCCTCATCCGAGGAGTGCCGCGATGGCAGAGCCCGGTGAATTCGTCGACTTCCCCACAAATGCCGAGGACTTCGACTACGCGTCCGGCGGTGGCACGCCCACCCGGCAGTTCACCTTCGCCGTGACCGTGCGGGCCGCGGCTCCCGTCGTGCTCGCCGAGCACGACGAGTACCGGTGGGCGCACCCCGATTCGGGCCCGCCCGTGACCGACGCTGTCGCCGCGGTGCTGGCCGCCCATGCGGCCGGTACGGTCCGGGGATCGGGCGCCTGACCGGAATCGGAGCGGACGAAAGCCCGGCCACCGGATCTCGGGCGAGGGTGGCCGGGCTCTCGGGTCAGCGGGTGCCCGTCAGGCGGGCGGGTTGTTGTCGATCATCGACTGGATCTCGGGGAAGATGTCGACGATGGCGTTGCCGCCGTTGTTGTTCGGGCACGAGCCCGTGTTGTGCAGGACGATCACCTTGTGGGTCGACTGGGCGAGGACCGGCGAGCCGGAGTTGCCGCCCGAGGTGTCGCAGTTGTACGCCGTCCGGGTGCCCTGGGTGCGGTACACCGAGCAGCGCTTGGCCTCGTCCGGCTCCTCGAAGATGGACAGCCGGTTCGGCTTGGCGTCGCCGTGGCCGGGGATGTAGATGGTCTCGCCGTCGGTCGGCTTGCGCGGGTCCAGGTACAGCGTGCCGAAGCTCTTGATCTTCTCGAAGTCGTTCACCGAGACCAGGGTGTAGTCCAGCGTCTTGTTCGTCTTGAACATCTCGACGCCGCTGACCTTCGTGGCCGCGCCGGGGGTGGTGCCGGTGCAGGTGTCGCACTGGTACGCGAACTGGAACTCGGTCGCCTTCGCGGTGGCCGCGTCGCCGATGCAGTGGTTGTTGGTCAGCATCCGGTTGGTGTTGCCGACCCGCCAGGCGGTGCAGTACCCCGAGCCCTTCATCTGGGCCCGGGCGACGGCCTGGCCGCGGGCGTACTCGGTCGGGAACTTCTCCTTGTAGCAGACGACGTTCTTGCGGGCGTCCTGGCCGCAGACCGCGCGGTTGTGCGCGCGGTACTCGACGGCGTCGAAGCCGCGCCACACCCGGTCGACCCGGACGCCGAGGCCCGCGCGGTCGAGCGTGACCGCGGACTGCCGGGCGCTGCCGGCGCGGTGCAGGGTGACGACCGCGGTGTCGCCGTCGATCGACATCGCGGCGAAGCCGCGGGTGCGGTGGATGGTGTACGAGCTGTCGCCCGCGGCGGCGCCGCCGGCGGTCGGGTCGCCGTGGTACGTGTGCACCTCGCGGCCGGTGGGGTCGGCGACGGTGACGCGGTCGCCGGGGGCGAGGTCGAGGGCGTTGAAGTGGACCTTCACGTAGGTCGAGCCGGGGTACCGCAGCACCAGCGGCGCCGCGGAGCGGTAGCCGAGGGCGGTCGGGGCGGCGACCTCCTCGCCGGCGACGACGTCGCCGGCCGGTGTGTCGTCGACGGTGGGGACGCCGAGGTCGATGGAGGGGGTGGTGGGCCGGTCGGCAGCCAGTGCGGTGCCGGCCGCCAGCGGAGCCGTCAGCGCGGCCGCGAGAACGGCCAGACGGAAGCTCAGCGATCGCATGTGCGGTCCTTTTCTCGGGGTGGTCGGGCGCGCCGGATCGAGAAGAACCTATGCGATGTGGCTCACACAATCAATGAATCTCTATTTATAGCGGCTGCCATCGCAGCGGGGTTTCCGCTGGTGGGAGCGGTGGGGAGGCGGTGGCGGCGGGGCGTGCGGAGTGCGATGAGGCGAATACCCCGAATCGCCGGCGGCGCACCGCCGCCCGCCGCTCCCGGGACCGGGGAGCGGCGGGCGGCGTCGTCGTGCGGGCGCGGGCGAACCGCCGGCGCCGGGGCTCGGTCCGTCACCACCAGGGCGTCGAGGTGTACGCCGCGTTCGACCACTCGCCCCAGCCCTTGGCGTTGCGGGCCCGGACCTTGACCTGGTACCGCTGGCCCGGCCGCAGGCCGGTGACGTCGACCTTGCGGTACGAGGAGCCGACGCTCCTGGCGCCCGCCTGGCGGTTGTCCAGGAAGTAGGCGCGGACGTCGTACTCCAGCACCGGGCTCGACCAGCTCGTGCTCGGGGCGTTCCACACCACCCGGATCACGGTCGGCCACACGCACGTCGTGTCCGCGACCGGGCGGCCGGGCGCGCCGGCCACCGGGGCCGGGTTGGGGGTCGGGCCCGGGTCGTACACGCCGGCCTGCGCGGCCGCGGGGTTGACCAGGCCCACGCCGAGGGCGGCGGCCGTGGCCAGCGCGGCCACGGCGAGGGGGCGGAGGAGAGTAGAGGTGGTCCGCATGGGTGCCTCCCGACGTAGGAACGGTTAGGTCAAAAGCGTGCCAACCGGCCCTGAGGTATGCCTGAGCGATCCCTCTCGCCCGGCTGATTTCCGGCCCCCGGCGCCGCCCGGGCGGACCAAAGGTCCGAGTGGCCGACAGTGGCCGCCCGACTCGCGCCGCCCGGGTGGTTCCGCCGGCGACCCGCCGGCGCCTTTGCCGCAGGCCGTGCGCGGAAGACAGGTGTGGCGGGCATCACGTCATTGAAGGGGACAAGATCCGGTGTACCGGACGGGTGCGGCATCGGCGCAGGTCATCGTGGCGGTCGGTGATCGTCCGGTTGCGGGGCGCGCGGGCGCTTCCCGGCAATGAGTGCCGCTAACTCCCCGCTGGCCGGTCCGGGACTCGCCGTCCGGTCTACGCTGAATGCCACGCCATCGCCCGGAGGTTGGGTTGGGCGGCCCGCGCGCCGCGCGGGTCATCTCTTCGGAACCCCAGCCCGAGGAGGGCACCCCCGATGGCCATCGAAGCCGTACCCCCACCCGAACCCGAGGACGTACCCGAGCCCGAGGACGTACCCCGACCCATCCCCCCGCGCGGTCGGCGCGACCGGGCGGCCCGGTTCGGCCGGCACGCCCGCCAGCTCGTCCACGGGCTCGCCGAGATCGTCGGCGGCATCCGCGGCGCGGCGTACGACCCCGACGACCTCCGGCTCGTCGCCGACGACGTGGCCACGCTCGCCCGGGAGGACCGGCTCGCCTGCGTCAGCCTGCGGGCGCGGCGCGGCGCGGCCGTCCCGCTGGCCTGGTTCGGCACGATCGACCGGCGCGGGTACGAGGTGTTCCGGCCGCTGCGCCGGGCCCTCCCGGCCGAGCTGCGCGCCGGCACCCTGGAGTTCGACCACCGGGAGCGCAGCGGCGCCCGCCCCGGCTCGGCGCTGCGCCGGCTGTGGCGGCACGACGACCTGCTCCCCGCGGACCGGCGGGTCGGCCGGGTCCGGCTGCGGGCCGCCGGCGGCTGGCCGGGGCTGATCGAGTCCGGCGGGCGCACGTACCAGCTCCCGCCCCGGCAGGGCGCCGCGTTCCCGGTCGGCGCGCAGGTCGAGTTCACCCCCGCCCGCGGCCGCGCCGACGTGCTCGCCGCGTTCCTCGTCACGCCCGCGGCGGTGTCGGCATGAGCGACGACGCGAACGGGAACGGGCCGCACTGCACCTGCCCGTGCACCCGGCCGCACGCCTGGCTCCGGTCGTTCACGATCGAGGCCGTGCTCCGGCTGGTCCAGATCGGCCTGCTGGACGTCCTGGCCAACCCCGACCTGTGGAGCCGCCCGTGAACGACGACCCGCTCACCCCGGGGGGCGCCGCCGCCCCCCGGGCGGCGGACCCCGCGGCCGACGAGCGCCCGAACCGCGACCGGATCTTCTCCACGATCGTCCGGCGCGCGGGGACCGGCCTCACCCGGGCGGCGCTCGCCGCGCACACCGGCCTGTCCCCGCGGACGATCGACGCCGCGCTCAGCGCCCTGCGCGCGCACGGCCTGATCCGGGACGGCGAGCAGACCGGCGGCCGGTCCGCGGTCGGCCGCCGGCCCACGGCCATCCGGGTGAACCCCGGCGACAACTACGTCATCGGCGTGGAGATCCTCGGCGACGCCGTCGGCGGGGTGCTGGCCAACCTGGCCGGCGAGCCCGTCGGCGAGCGGCTGACCGACACGCTGCCCGCCGCCGCCGGCCACGTCGCGCCGGACGCGGTCGTGGAGAAGGTCCGCGACCTGGTCGACAAGCTGGAGTTGCAGGCCCCGCCCGGCGACGACGGCCCCGGCCGGGTGCTCGGCGTCGGCGTCGGCATCGGCGGGCACGTCACGCCCGCCGGCGACGTCCGGTACTCGGTGAACATGGGCTGGGGCCGCGGCCTCGCCCACCCGCCGGTACCGCTGCGGCAGCGGCTGCGCGACGCGACCCGCAAGCCCGTCGCGGTGGACAACGACGCCAACACGCTCGCCGAGGCGCAGCGCTGGTTCGGCGCCGGCCGGGACCTGGACACGTTCCAGCTCGTCCTGGTCTCGCTCGACGGGATCGGCGCCGCGTACGTCGCCGGGGGCGAGCTGGTCCGCGGCGCGGCCGGGCGCTCCAACGAGCTGGGGCACCTCGTCGTCGACCCGCGCGGGCGGCGCTGCCGGTGCCGCAACCACGGCTGCCTGGAGGCCCACGGTACGGCCGCGGCGATCATCGCCGCCTGCGGCGGCGCGGGCGACGCACCCCTGGCGGCCGCGCTGGCCGCCCTGCGCGTGCGGGCCGACGGCGACGCCGCGGTGGCCGCCGCGTTCACCGACGCGGGGCACGCGATGGGGCGAGCCCTGGCGAGCCTCATCAACGTCAACGACCCCGGTCACGTAATCTTCATCGGCGACGCGGTGACCGAGGAGAACGGGCAGCGCGTGCTGTACGACCGGCGCTACCACGACGCGATGTGGGCCGCCGTGTCCGCGCACGCGTTCGCCGAGCGCCCCGCCGAGCGCAGCTTCATCGTCGTCGAGGACAGCCAGCACTGGGTGGGCCCGCGCGGTGCCGCGGCGCTCGCGATCCGCGACGTCATCAACAACCCAGCGCTGGTACGGCCGCCGTCGCGCCCGGCCGTCCACCGCGCTTCCTGAAGGAGCAGAGCTGTGCCGGACCCCCGTACCGCCATCGGCCTCGACATCGGCGGCACCAAGATCGCCGCCGGGGTGGTGGACGCCGCCGGCGCGCTGGCCGACGTCCGGACGGTGCCGATGCCGCGGGACGCCGACGCCGCCGTGGCGGCGATCCTCGGGCTCGCCGGCGAGGTGCGCGCCGCCCACCCGGGCGTGGCCGCGGTCGGCGCCGGGGCGGCCGGGCTGGTCCGGCAGCCGGACGGGTTCATCAGCCGGGCGCCGAACAGCCCGTACCACGACCTGCCGCTGCAGGCCCTGCTCGCCCAGCGGCTCGGCCTGCCGGCGGTCGTGGACAACGACGCCAACGCCGCCGCCTGGGCGGAGTACAAGCTGGGCGCCGGCGTCGGGCACACCGACGTCGTCGTGCTGACCGTCGGCACCGGCATCGGCGGCGGGATCGTCGTCGGCGGCGGGCTGCTGCGCGGCAGCGGCGGCCTGGCCGCCGAGGTCGGGCACCTCCGGGTACGGCCGGGGGACGGCGCCCGGTGCGGCTGCGGCGCGATCGGCTGCCTGGAGGCGGAGGCGTCCGGCACCGCGCTCGGCCGGCTCGCCGACGAGCTGGCCGCCAAGGCGCCGGACTCGCCGATGGCCGCGCTGGCCGGCCCCGACGGCGTACCGGGGGAGGCCGTGCACCGCGCGGCGGCGGCCGGCGAGCCGAGCGCCCGGGCGCTGTTCGGCACGATCGGCGACTGGCTGGGCGTCGGCATGGCGGCGCTGGTCACGGTCTTCGACCCGAGTGTGGTGATCGTCGGCGGCGGCCTGGTCCGCACCGGCGACCTGCTGCTCGACCCGGCCCGGGCCAGCCTGCGCCGCAACGTGTTCGGCGCGGACGCCCGGCCGCTGCCGCCGGTCGTCCCGGCCCGGCTCGGCCCGGAGGCCGGGCTGGTCGGCGCGGGCCTGCTCGCGCTTGACGCCGCGGAGCGGGTCCGGCCGCCGCGGCCGACGCCGCCGCTGCCGCGCCAGGCCGCCGAGCCGGTCACGGACCGGTAGCGCCCTCGCCGTAGTCGCGCAGCGGCGGTCCGGCGCTGAGGATCGGCGGCGCGTTCCACTTCTGCAGGTTGCCGCCGTCGCAGTCGGCGACGACCAGCTTGCCGATGTCGGGGAACTCCTCCGGCCGGAAGAAGTCCGGCCGGGTGGCGGCGTCCGTCGCGGACATGCAGTAGCCCTCGCCGCCGCCGTCGCGGGCCTCGCGGATCCGGTACGAGGTCTCCACGTCGCCGGTCGCGCCGCTGACCGTCCACCGGGTCCCGGCGGGCGTCCGGCCGGTCGGGTCGCAGGTGACGGCGGCGACGTACTGTGCCGCCGCGGTCGAGCCGGGGCTCTGCAGGCAGTACGTGCCGGCCGGCGAGCTGGACCCCGACGGCACGACGATCGTGATCGGCCCGGTGGCGCTGGTCGCCCCGGCGGGGATCGCGGGCAGGTTCAGCCGCTCGTTCCAGTGCGCCAGCCCGGTCGGCTGCTGCTTGCACGGCCACAGGATCAGGAAGCCGCGGCTGACCCGCTGGTCGGTGACGTCCACGCACCGGCCGAACTGGTGGTAGTTCACCAACTGCCCGGACACCGCCCCGGCCCGCCCGGCGCCGACGGTGGCGTCCGGGGTGAAGGTGTGCCGAACGTTGTACGGGTTCTCCACCCGGCTGTCCCAGGAGCAGTCGTCCAGCACGACCGGGGTGTTGTTCACCCCGCCCCGGTACGAGCCGAGGCACACCTCGTCGGTGCCGCCCGAGCTGTCCACGCCCTGGAAGTTGGCCAGGCCGTTGATGCTCCACTGCTGCCGCCAGCTCATCGGCTGTAGGCACCGCTGGAGCAGGACGGCGTCGCCGACCCGGTGGCCGGACCCGCCGTCCACGCACAGCGGGGTGGTGCGGGCGGTCGAGACGAGCAGCAGGCTGAGGTCCGGCCGGTACGCGAACTGCTGCCGCGACGCCCCCTCGGCGCAGGTGGACAGCCGCAGCGCCTGGCCGACGGCCGGCGCGGCGCCGGCGTCGAAGCACAGGTCGCTGCCCCAGCCGCGGATGTGCCCGCCGGGCAGCACGGCGTCGAGGGTCTGGAACATGTACGTCACCCAGAGCTGCCGGTGCGGCCCGGCGGCGATGTCCCCGGTGCCCGAGGCGGCGCCGGCCGACCGGACGACCGCCCAGCCGGGGCTCACGGCGGGCCCGTTGTCGTCGCACGGGATGGCGTTGGCGGCGAGCCATTCGGCCGTGCGGCCGTGCGGGTTCTCGGTGACGTACGAGATCAGCGCCCGGTACCGGGTGCCGTCGGCCTCGCCCGCGGCCAGCGGGCCGCAGGGCAGCCGGCGGTAGTCGCCGGCGGCGGGGTCGGTCGTGGACCGGGCGGCGCGGATGTGCGCGACGGCGAGGTCGAGGCCGGAGCGGGCGGCGGTCAGGGTGCGGTCGCGCTGGACCTCCTGGCGGGTGGCGGTGACCTCCACCACCGTCGTGGAGAGGACCACGGTGCTGGTCGAGACGACGATCATGATCAGCAGCATGGCCATCGGGAGGGAGCCGCGGTCCTCGCGCCAGCGCCGTACGGCGGCGCGCAGCCGGGCCCGCGGCGGCGTCGCCGGGGCACGGCGGCATGGCGGGCTGGCCGCCTGTCCACCGCGCATGCCGACACCTCTCCTGGCCCGAGCCGGGTTTACCTACGGAAGATCGGCGGGGGGAGCGGGATTCTTTGCCCTCCCGGGTCGGGGGCTCGGTGTCGCTGGCCACTCGTGGTGCGGGTGTGGGCTCTCGGTCGCTTGTGGTCGTTGTGGCGTGTGTGGCGGGAGCCGGTGTGGCCCGTGTTGCGGGGGTCGCATGTTGATTCGCGCATGGCGCGTGCGGCGGGGTCGTGGGTGGTGCGTGCGGCGGGGTCGTGGGCTGGTGTGGTTGCGGGAGTCGTGGGCGGCGCGGGAGGGGGCGGGTGCCCCGGCAGGGGCGGTCAGGCTTGATCCCCTGCCGGGGCACCCGCCCCCTCCCGCTCGTGCCGTGCGTGGTCGGCCGGGCGGGGGCCGGGTGGGTGGTCGGCCGGCGGGTGCGTGGGTGGGGTGGTGTGCCGGCGGGTGATCGATCGGGTGCGCGGGTGGGTGGTGCGCCCGGTGCCGTGCGGCTGTTCGGTCAGGCGGCGCGGGGGGTGGGGGGTTGGCGGCGGGGGGTGCGGAGGGTGTTGTGGGTCCGGTCCCAGCGCCATTCGATGCCGTACTGGCCGGGCCCGGGGTCCAGGGTGACGAACTGGAGCTTGCGGGTGGGGGTCAGCAGCAGCTCGGTGTCCTCAGGGGTGGCCGTGCTGCGGGAGCGGCGGAAGCCCCAGTAGCGGGTCGGCAGGCGCTCCGGCGCGAACGCCACGTCGATCACCAGCGAGCGGGCCGGGCGGGACAGCGCGACCAGCGCGTGCCGGGTCTCCTGGCCCGGCGGGAAGCGCAGGGCGAACTCGACCGCGACGGCGTCGCCGGCCCGCAGCGGGGCGTCGAGGGTGAACTCGAATACGCAGGTGGCGGTGAATACGTCGGCGCGGAAGCGGTTCAGCCGGCAGCCGTCGGCGTAGGTGACCATCGGCGGCCGGGAAAGATTGTGGCAGCGGGAGACGAACAGGAAACGATGCGTTTCGCGGTCGGCAAGCATGATCCGGCGCACCCGTACGGACTCCTCGTGTCCGGCGGCGTCGATCCGGGACGACAGGTGCTGGGAGACGGGGAACGGGTGGTTCAGGTCCTCGGGCGTCGCGTCGATCTTGGTGAGTGCCCGGACGTACGTCTCCGGCCGCCCCCACACCTCGTCGAAGCCCACGCTGCGGCCGACCCCGCCGGGCCGGCGCTGCCGCGACCGGCGCGGCCCGACCAGCCGGAGCAGGGTGCCCGGCGGTAGGCCGAGCAGCTCTTCGAGGACCGGTACGGCCGCGAGCGAGCTGGCCCGCTCCGGCTGGTTCTCGCCGTTCTGCCAGTAGCTCAGGGTGCTGGCGCTGACCGGGGTCCGGCGCCGGCGCAGCCGCTGGGACAGCTCGTCCAGGCTGAGCCCGCTGTCGGTGATCGCGGCGCGCAGTGCGGCGTCGAAGCCGCCGGGGCCGGCGCCCGGTCGATCCACCGTCGCCTCGGGGGGAAGTCCGCCCATGTCGCCCCTTTCTTCCCCGGCGCGGGAATTGTTGGCCGCGAATATCGACGCACGCCTTGCGTGATTCACGTATGCGGCCCCTGCGCCGTTCGAAGATCTGTCGGAATTTGCTCGATTATCGCCTGTGCATGATCGCATTTCGGCCGCCAGTCTGGACACTCTGGCGGTTCGTTGACCCGGTCCGGCGGCGTTCATAACATCTGCCTCCATCGATGCGAACGGAACGGTTCGGCAGCCAGGGCCGAGTGGCCGATCCGGCATCGCGGCCCCCGGGTCATCCTCGTGAGGAGTGCGCTGATGGACAGCTCCTAGCCGTACGGCCGCCGGGCCACCCCCCGACTGCCCCGGCCTGCCGGCCGCCGCTCGCGGCCGCCCCCACCCGACCTGTCCGGCCCGCCCCGCAGGGCCCCCGGCGTTCCCCGCCGGTACCGCCGCCGCGCGGTCCCCGGCACCCCTCGGCTGCCGTCCCGGCTCCCCGGCCGGCCGCGGCCACTCCACAGAGGATCGAATGACATGAGTGCTTCCGCATCGGCCAACCGGCTCCGACCCAGCCGGGCGAGAGTGGCCGCCGCCCTGGGCTACCTGATCGCCCTCGGTACGGTGCCGCTGCTGCCCGGCTCGTCCGCCGCGCAGTCCGGCGCCCCGGCCGCGCCGGACGCGATCGACGAGGTGACCCAGCTCGCCGAGCCCGGCGCCGTCGCCGGCCGCGCCGACGCCGCCGGCCGCGCCGGCACCACCGCCCGGCAGGTCTGCCAGCCGGGCGCCGCGTGGCTGCGGGTCCGGTTCGCCCAGCTCGACCTCGCCGGTACCGACACCGTGACCGTGACCGGCGCCGCCGGCCCCGGCCGCACCTACACCGGCCGCAACTGGCCGGGCCGGGCCTTCCACACGCAGGCGTTCCCGGGCGACTGCGTGACCGTGGCCGGGAACCTGAGCGATCCGGCCAGCGCGTTCCGGGTGGACGCCTTCCAGGCCGGCCGCAAGCCGCCCGGCGCCGACGCGGTGACCGTGGCCGCCGTCGGCGACCTCTGCGGCTCGTCCTGCAACCAGACCGCGCCGCTGGTCAGCAAGATGAACCCGGCCGCGCTGCTGCTCGCCGGCGACATCGCGTACGGCAGCGGGACGGCGTCCGAGTACCAGAAGAACTACGACCCGCACTACGGCAAGTTCAAGGCGATCAGCTACCCGGCGCTCGGCAACCACGACTACAGCACCGCCAGCGGCGGGCCGACGTACGACTACTTCGGCAAGAACGCCGGCACGAAGGGCCAGGGCTGGTACGCCGTCGACATCGGCGACTGGCGCTTCTACGGCCTCAACTCCAACACCGGCATGTCGGCCAGCTCGGCCCAGGTCACCTGGCTGAAGAAGGACCTCGCGGCGAACACCAAGCCGTGCGTCGGGGCGTTCTGGCACCACCCGCGGTTCAGCGGCAGCGACCACGGCGACCAGAAGGGCACCGAGCCCATGTACAAGGCCCTCTACGACGCGAAGGCCGACCTGGTGATCGTGGGCCACGACCACAACTACCAGCGGTTCGCGCCGGCCGACCCGACCGGCAAGCGGGACGACGCCAACGGCATCGTGCAGCTCCTCATCGGCACCGGCGGCCGGGGCTACTACAGCCTGAACAGCAAGACCGCCGGCCCGCGCCTCGTCGCCAACGACAAGACGCTCGGCGTCGGCCAGCTCACGCTGACCGGGGCCGACTACAGGGCGGACTTCGTCCCGGTCGCCGGGCGGACGTTCACCGACACCGTCTCCGGCAAGTGCCACGGGGCGCAGCCGCCGACCGGCACGTTCGACATCCAGCCGCGGGGCTGACGCCCCCGCCCGAGACCGGCGGTACCGCCGCCCTCGCCGCCGACGAGCCCGGCCGCGAACCGGCGGCGGTACCGCCGCCACTCTCCCGCCGACCCGTCATCCGGAAGGGGCTCCACGGTGTACCTGTCCACGACCCGTGCCGCCGACCGCCCCGCGACCGCCCGGCGCGCCGCCGGCCGCGTCTCCGGCACCGTCGTCGGGCTCGGCCTGGTCAGCCTCGTCACCGACCTGTCCGCGGAGATGGTGACGGCGATCCTGCCGCTGTACCTCGTGTACCGGCTCGGCGTCGGGTACGCGGCCCTCGGCGCGATCGACGGCCTGTACACCGGCGGCACCGCGGTCCTCCGGATCGCCGGCGGGTACCTCGCCGACCGGCTCGGCCGGCCGCGCGCGGTCGCCGCCGTCGGGTACGGCCTCTCCGCCCTCACCAAGCTCGCCCTGCCGGCCGCCGGCGGCTCGGTCGCCGGCATCGGCATGGCGATCGCCGTGGACCGCGCCGGCAAGGGCATCCGGACCGCCCCGCGGGACGCGATGATCACCGCGGCCACCCCGCCGGACCTGCTCGGCCGGGCGTTCGGCGTGCACCGGGCGCTGGACACCGCCGGCGCGCTGCTCGGCCCGCTGCTCGCGTTCGCGCTGGTCGCCTGGACCGCCGGCGCCGGGTACGACGCGGTGTTCGGGGTCAGCTTCTGCCTCGGCCTGGTCGGCCTGTTCGTCCTGCTGTTCCTCGTCCCGATGCCCGGCCGGGTGGCGGCGCCGGGGCCGCCACCCGGGCCGTCGGCCGCGCTCGCCGCGCTGCGCGGCGCCGCCCCGCGCCGGCTGATCGGCGGGGCCGCGCTGCTGGGCCTGTGCACGGTCGGCGACATGTTCCTCTACCTCGCCGTACAGCAGCGGTTCGCGCTGCCGACCGGGGTGCTGCCGCTGCTGCCGCTGGGTACCGCGCTGACCTTCATGCTCGCCGCCGCGCCGGTCGGCCGGCTCGCCGACCGGGTCGGGCGGTGGCGGGTGTTCCTCGCCGGCCACGGCCTGCTGGTCGTCGCGTACCTGCTGCTCGCCGGGCTGCCCGGCTGGCCGGTCGCGCTGCTCGCGCTCGGCTGCCACGGCCTGTTCTACGCCGCGACCGACGGGGTGCTGATGGCGCACGCGGCGACGCTCGTCCCGGCGTCGGTCCGGGCGACCGGGCTCAGCGCGGTGCAGACCGCGCAGGCGGTGGCCCGGGCGGGCGGGGCGCTCGCGTTCGGCCTGCTCGCCCAGTACGGCGGCCTGCGCGCCGCGTTCGTCCTGTTCGCCCTGGCGCTGGTCGGCGCCCTCGCCGCCGCCGGCGGCCTCGGCCGCGCCCGAACCGCGGAGGCCGCCCGATGACCGCCCGTCGCCGTACCCTGCTCGGCATCGTCCTCGTCACGGTCACGCTGGTGGCCGGCAGCGGCTTCGCCGCGGCCCGGATCCGGGCCACCGACCGGCCCGCCGGCCCGGCGCTGGACCCCGGCCGGGCGGGCACGCTGCTGTACGTCGACGGCGCCACCGGCCGGGTGCAGCAGGCCGCCGGCGACCGGGTGACCGGGACCGGGCCGACCTGCCAGCGCGCGTACGCCGCCGCCGGCACCCTGGTCTGCCTGCGGGTGGACGGCACGCCCGGCTCGACCACGATCCTCGCGTACGGGCCGGGGATGAGGGAGCGGGCCAGCCTGCTCGCCTGGGGCACGCCCAGCCGGGCCCGGGTGTCGCCGTCGGGGCGGCTGATCGCCTGGACGGTGTTCCGCAGCGGCGACTCGTACCTCAACAACGGCGCGTTCTCCACCACCGCCGGCGCGTACGACCTGGCGACCGGGGCGCACTACGGGTCGCTGGAGGACTTCGCGGTGACGATCGGCGGGCGCCCGTACGACGAGGTCGACATGAACTTCTGGGGCATCACGTTCGCCCGCGACGACCGCACCTTCTACGCGACGATGTCGTCCAAGGGGCGGCTCTGGCTGCTGCGCGGCGACCTGCCCGGCCGGCGGCTGGTCGACGTCCGGGCCGGGGTGGAGTGCCCATCGCTGTCGCCGGACGGCACCCGGATCGCGTACAAGCTGCGCACCGGCCGGCACTGGCGGCTGCACGTGCTCGCGCTGGGCACGGGCGCGGACGTGGCGCTGGCCGAGACCGCGCACGTGGACGACCAGCCGGCCTGGCTGGACCCGGCGACGATCGGGTACGCCCGCCCGCACCGGGGCAAGCCGGCCCTGTTCGCGGTACCGGCGGACGGCACCGGCGCCCCGCGCCTGCTCCGCCCGGACGCCGCGTCCCCCGCGGCCCTCTAGCCCGCGGCACCGCCCGCCGGGCCCGGAGTTGCCGTGGTGTCGTCGCGCCCGGGGCGGTTCGGCGTCGGGCGGGTCAGCCGACGGCGGCCGGGACGCCCGCGGCGTCCAGGGCCGCCGGCAGGGCCGCGACGAACGCCTCCGCCTGGGCCGCGGTCAGCACCAGCGGCGGCGCCAGCCGCAGCGTCGCCGGCCGGACCGCGTTGACCAGGAAGCCCGCCTCCCGGAGATGGTCGGCGACCGCCCCGGACACCGGCGCGGTCAGCTCGACCGCGAGCAGCAGCCCGTCGCCGCGCACCCCGGCCACCAGCGGGTGCCCGAGCCCGGCGACGCCGGAGCGCAGCACCGCGCCGGTCGCGACCACGTGGTCCAGCAGGCCGTCGGCGGCGATCGTGTCGAGGACGGCGAGCGCCGCCGCGCAGGCCACCGGGTTGCCGCCGAACGTCGTCCCGTGGTGCCCCGGCCGGAACAGGTCCGCGGCCGGGCCGAAGGCGAGGCAGGCGCCGATCGGCAGCCCGCCGCCGAGGCCCTTGGCCAGCGTGACCACGTCCGGGTCGACGCCCGGCTCGGCGGTGTGGGCGAACCAGCGGCCGGTCCGGCCGATGCCGGTCTGCACCTCGTCCAGCACGAGCAGCGCGCCGGCCGCGGTACAGATCTCCCGCGCCGCCGACAGGTACCCCGGCGGCGGGACCAGCACGCCGGCCTCGCCCTGGATGGGTTCGAGCACGACCGCGGCGGTGTCCGCCGTGACCGCGGCGCGCAGCGCGGCGACGTCCCCGTACGGGACGTGCGTGACGCCGGGCGGCAGCGGCCGGAACGGGTCCGACTTGGCCGGGTGGCCGGTCAGCGCGAGCGCGCCCATGGTCCGGCCGTGGAAGCCGCCGGCGGCGGCGACGATCCCGCCGCGGCCGGTGAGCCGGGCGAGCTTGAACGCGGCCTCGCTGGCCTCGGCGCCGGAGTTGGCGAACAGCACCCGGCCGGGCCGGCCGGCGAGCGCGAGCAGGCGCTCGGCCAGCGCGATCGGCGGCTCGGCGGCGTACAGGTTGGAGACGTGGCCGAGCGTGCCGATCTGCCGGGTCACCGCGGCGACGACCGCCGGGTGGGCGTGGCCGAGGGCGTTGACGGCGATCCCGCCGATCAGGTCGACGTACTCCCGCCCGGCCTCGTCGGCGACGACCGCGCCGGACCCGCGGACGAGCGCGAGCGGCGGGGTGCCGTAGTTGTCCATGAGGGCGTGCCGCCACCGGTCGATCAGCGTCATTTCTCCACCACCATCGTGCCGAAGTCCGCGGGTCCGAAGATGTCGAGCAGGGTCGCGTGCGGTACCCGCCCGTCGATGACGTGCGCCACCGGCACCCCGTCGCGGACCGCGCGCAGGCACGCCTCCATCTTCGGCACCATGCCGGCGCGCAGCTCCGGCAGCAGCGCCGCGAGGGCGTCGGCGGTGATCCGGGGGATCGGGCGGTCGCTGTCCGGCCAGCCGGGGCACAGGCCGGGCACGTCGGTCAGCATGATCAGCTTGCGCGCGTCCAGGGCCGCCGCCAGCGCCGCGGCGGCGGTGTCGGCGTTGAGGTTGTGCAGCCGGCCGCCGGCGTCCGGCGCGCAGGTCGCGACGACCGGGATCCGGCCGGCGGCGAGCAGCTCGTCGAGCAGCGCGGTGTCCACCCGGGCGGCGTCGCCGACCAGCCCGATGTCGACGGCCGCGCCGTCGACGTACGCGGGCCGGCGGACCGCGGTGATCAGCCCGCCGTCCTCGCCGGACAGCCCGACGGCCAGCGGGCCGTGCGCGTTGATCTCGCCGACCAGCTCCCGGCCGACGCCGCCGACCAGCACCATCCGGACGACGTCGATCACCTCGGGCGTGGTCACCCGCAGGCCGCCGCGGAACTCGGTGGCGAGGCCGAGCCGGTCCAGCATCGCCGAGATCTGCGGGCCGCCGCCGTGCACGACGACCGGCTTGAGCCCGGCCCGGCGCAGGAACACGACGTCCGCGGCGAACGCGCGGCGCAGCGCGGGGTCGACCGCGACGTGCCCGCCGTACTTGACCACCACGGTCGCCCCGGCGTGCCGGGCGAGCCAGGGCAGCGCCTCCACCAGCGCGGCCGCCCGCGCGCTCGCGGCGGCGAGGTCGGGGCGGGTACCCCCGCTGTCGGGGTCGGCGTCGCCGGGGTCGGGGAGCGCCGCGGCGGCGGCCGGCGCGGGGGCCGGCGTCAGCGTGTCGGTCACGAGGAGTAGGCCGAGTTCTCGTGCACGTACGCGTGGGTCAGGTCCGTCGTCCGGATCGTCGCGGTCGCCGCCCCGGCGTGCAGGTCGACGACGATGGACACGTCCCGGCCGGACAGGTCGACCAGCGACCGGTCGGCCGCCGCCGCCCCGCCGCGGCACACGTCCACGCCGTTGATCGTGACGTCGAGGGCGTCCGGGTCGAACGCCGCGGCGGTGGTGCCGACGGCGGCGAGCACCCGCCCCCAGTTCGGGTCGTTGCCGAACAGTGCGGTCTTGACCAGGTTGTTCCGGGCCACCGACCGCCCCACCTCGACGGCGTCGGCCTCGTCGGCCGCCCCGCGCACCTCGATCGCCACCTGCTTGCTGGCCCCCTCGGCGTCGCCGATGAGCTGCCCGGCCAGGTCGTCGCAGACCGCGGTCAGCGCCGCGGCCAGCTCGGCCGGCGCCGGCCGCACCCCGCTGGCGCCGCTGGCCAGCACCAGCACGGTGTCGTTGGTGGACAGGCAGCCGTCCGCGTCGATCCGTTCGAGGGTGGACCGGGTCGCCGCGCGCAGCGCCGCGTCCAGTTCCGGCCCGTCCACGAGCGCGTCGGTGGTGAGCACGACGAGCATGGTGGCCAGCGCCGGCGCGAGCATCCCGGCGCCCTTGGCGATGCCGCCGACGGTCCAGCCGGCGCCCGCGGCGACCGCGGTCTTCGGTACGGAGTCGGTGGTCATGATGGCCGCCGCGGCGTCGTCGCCGCCGTCCCCGGCGAGCGCGGCGGCGGCGGCGTCCACGCCGGCCAGCAGCGCCGGCATCGGCAGCGGCACCCCGATCAGCCCGGTCGAGCAGACCGCGACGTCGTCCGGTCGCAGCGCCGCCGAGCCGGCCTTGACCACCGCGGCGACCCGCTCCGCGGTCGCCCCGGTGTCCCGCAGCCCCGCCGCGCCGGTGCAGGCGTTGGCGCCGCCGGAGTTCAGCACGACCGCGCGGACCGTACCGGCGGCGAGCACCCGCTCGCTCCACCGCACGGGCGCGGCCTTGACCCGGTTCGCGGTGAACACCGCCGCGGCGGTCGCCGCGGGGCCGTCGTTGACGACGAGTGCGACGTCCGGGGCGCCGCTGGCCTTCAGCCCGGCCGCGACCCCGCTGGCCCGGAACCCCTTGGGAGCGGTGACGCTCACGGCGCCACCCCGTACGCCGTCAGCCCGGCCGCCTCGGGCAGCCCGAGCATGAGGTTGGCGCACTGCACGGCCTGCCCCGCGGCGCCCTTGCCCAGGTTGTCGATCGCGCTGACCACGATGACCCGCCCCGTGTCCCGGTCGACGGTGGCCTGGAGGTGGCAGGCGTTCCCGCCGGCGGTGGCGGCGGTGTGCGGCCACCGGTCCGGCGGCAGGAGGTGCACGAACGGCGCGTCCGCGTACGCCGCGGCGAGCACCTCGCGCGGGTCGGCGTCGCCGGTCGGCGCGGCGGTGACGGTGGCCAGGATGCCCCGCGGCATCGGCGCGAGCACCGGCGTCAGCGACAGCCCGCGGGCGCCGGTGGCCTGCTTGATCTCCGGTACGTGCCGGTGCGTGCCGACGGCGTACGGCGACAGGTCCCCCATGACCTCGCTGCCGACCAGGTGCGCCCTGGCGGCCCTGCCGGCGCCGGAGGTGCCGGACGCGGCCACGACGACGACGTCGTCCGCGGCGACGGCGCCGGCCGCGATGAGCGGTGCCAGCGCGAGCGTGATCGCGGCGGCATAGCAGCCGGTGTTGGCCACCCGGGTCGAGTCGGCGATGCGCTTGCGCTGGCCGGGCAGCTCGGGCAGCCCGTACGTCCAGGTCCCGGCGTGCGGCCCGGCGTAGTACCGCCCCCAGGCCGTCGCGTCGGCCAGCCGGAAGTCGGCGCCGAGGTCGACGATCCGCACGCTGTCGGGCAGCTCGGCGGCGAGCGCGGCGGAGTGCCCGTGCGGCAGCGCGAGGAAGACGAGGTCGGCGCCGGCGAGCGCCGCGGCCCCGGTCGGGACCAGCGTGGCGTCGATGCCGGTGAGCTGCGGGTGGACGGCGGCGACGGGCTCGCCGGCACGGCTGTGCGCCGTCGCGGCGACGAGGTCGAGGTCGGGGTGTCCGGCGATCAGGCGGAGCAACTCGCCGCCGACGTAGCCGCTCGCGCCCGCGACGGCTATCCGCATATTCATACTATCCTCCGCATGAGTATGCAGACAGCGTACCAACGTCATCGGGCCGGGGCAACGCGTTGTGGTTTAGGGCACCCTGAGTAAGAATCGGGCGGGCGCGGGTCCGGGGGCGCCCGCCCGCGCGAACGCCCCCGGCAAACCACCGGGCCGTACCGCCCCCCACCCCGGGGACGGGCGTGGCCGCACGGTGGCGCGGCGCAGTCGCACGGCGCGGCACCGACCGGCGTGAACACCACCGGGGCCCGGTGGCGACCAGCGGACCGGCCGGCCGAGTGCGACTGCTCGCTGAGGGTAACTGCGCAGGTCCGGGGCGGTCAGCAGCCGCAAACTGGCGCCGACTGGATGATCGTTCCCGTCCCTTGTCGACCCGCCGCCAACCCGTGAAGCAGGTCAGCCGCTGCCGCAGCGACCACGTGGTCGACCTGCCGCTGGAGCCGATGATCGGCACCATCGGCGTCGCCCCCGCGGCCGGGGAGTCGCGACTGACGATCGTCCCGGACCGGCACGGCGGGAACCTCGACACCCCGCACGTGCGCGCCGGCAACACCCTGTACCTGCCGGTGAACGTCGAGGGCGCCCTGCTGGCGTTGGGTGATGGGCACGCCCGGCGGGGGGAGGGGGAGTGCTGCGGCGTCGCGGTCGAGACCGCGATGACCACCGTCCTGATCGTGGACCAGCCGCTGACCGAGGTGCGCCGCGCGGTGGCGACGCCGTCCGCCGGATCCCCGACCGGTACGCCGGCGCGCCGCTGGCCGGCCTGCCGATCATCGGCACGGCGACCGGGGCCGCCGTCGGCGACGCCGCCACCGCCCTCCACACCTGACCGCCGCCGCCGGCGAATAGGGCGAATAGGTGGTGCGGCTGGCCCCACCCACACCCCGAGGGTGGGAGCCAGCCGCACTCCCGCCGGCGTCCCGGCGGGTCGACCGCCTAAGCGGTCTCGGTGAGGTCCCGCTGTACCCAGCTCATCATCGACCGCAACTTCTTCCCGGTCTCCTCGATCGGGTGCTCCGCGCCCTGCTGCCGCCACTTGCTGAAGTTCGGCCGGCCGGCGTCGTCCTCGGCGATCCACTCGCGGGCGAACTCGCCCGACTGGATCTCGGCGAGGATGCGCTTCATCTCCTCCTTGGTCCGGGCGTCGACGACGCGCGGGCCGCGGGAGTAGTCGCCGTACTCGGCGGTGTCGGAGACGCTGTACCGCATCCGGGCGATGCCGCCCTCGTACATCAGGTCCACGATGAGCTTCAGCTCGTGCAGGCACTCGAAGTAGGCGATCTCGGGCGCGTACCCGGCCTCGGTGAGCACCTCGAACCCGGTCTGCACGAGCGCCGCCGCGCCGCCGCAGAGTACGGCCTGCTCGCCGAACAGGTCGGTCTCCGTCTCCTCCCGGAACGTGGTCCGGATGGCGCCGGCCCGGGTGCCGCCGATCGCCGCCGCGTACGCCAGCGCGAGCGCGAACGCCCCGCCGGTGGCGTCCTGCTCGACGGCGACCAGGCACGGCACGCCGCGGCCCTCGGTGAACTGGCGGCGGACCAGGTGGCCGGGGCCCTTCGGCGCGACCATCGCGACGTCCACGTCGGCCGGCGGCTGGATGAAGCCGTACCGAATGTTCAGGCCGTGGCCGAAGAGCAGCGCCTTGCCGGCGGTCAGGTGCGGCGCCACGTCCTGCGCGTAGAGGGTGCGCTGGACGGTGTCCGGGGCCAGCACCATGATCAGGTCGGCCTCGGCGGCGGCCTCGGCCGGGGTGACCACCCGCAGCCCCTCGGCCTCGGCCTTCGGGCGGCTCCTGGAGCCCTCGGGCAGGCCGACGCGCACGTCCACCCCGGAGTCGCGCAGCGACAGCGCGTGCGCGTGGCCCTGGCTGCCGTACCCGAGCACCGCCACCTTCCGGCCGCGGATCACCGACAGGTCGGCGGCATCGTCGTAGTACACCTCGGCGGGCATGTGATTCCTTTCGCTGGGTGGGCGGCGGCCGGGCGGATCCCGGCGCCGCTGGGGTCGGGGGTGCGGGCGCCCCGGGCGGGGCGCCCGCGGGTCAGGACGCGGCGCGCAGCAGCGGGCCGCCCGCTATCGAGCGCGCCCCGCGCCCGATGGCGACGAGCCCGGACTGGGCCATCTCCTTGATGCCGTACGGCTCGAGGTCGCGGATCAGCGCCGCGATCTTGTCGGTGGTCCCGGTGGCCTCGATCGTCAGGACCTTCGGCGACACGTCGACCACCCGGGCGCGGAACAGCGCCACGGTCTCCAGTACGCGCGAGCGCACCGACGGGTCCGCGCACACCTTGATCAGCAGCAGTTCGCGCTGGACGCTCGCGTCCTCCTCCAGTTCCACTATCTTCAGGACCTCGACGAGCTTGTCGAGCTGCTTGGTGCCCTGCTCCAGCGGGCGCGGGTCGGCGTCCACCACGATCGTCATCCGGGACACCTCGGGGTGCTCGGTCTCGCCGACCGCGAGCGAGTGGATGTTGAGGCCGCGGCGGGCGAACAGGGCCGCCACCCGGGTGAGGATGCCGGGCTTGTTCTCCACCAGCACCGACAGCGTGCGCTTGGGCATGATTCGTCACCGATCCGTTTCGGTAGCCGCGGCCTACAGGTCGTCCGCCTCGAACCGCGGCGCGACGCCGCGGGCGAACATGATCTCGTCGTTGCTGGTCCCGGCCGGCACCATCGGCCAGACCATCGCGTCCTTGCCGACGATGAAGTCGACGACCACCGGGCGGTCGTTGATCCGCATGGCGGCCTCGATCGTGGCGTCCACGTCGGCGGCGGTCTCGCAGCGCAGGCCGGCGCAGCCGAGCGCCTCGCCGAGCGCGACGAAGTCGGGCACCCGGTGCTGGTGCGTGCCGAGGTCGGTGTGGGAGTACCGCTCGCCGTAGAACAGGGTCTGCCACTGCCGGACCATGCCCAGGTTGCCGTTGTTGATGACCGCCACCTTGATCGGGATGCCGGCCAGCGCGCAGGTGGCCAGCTCCTGGTTGGTCATCTGGAAGCAGCCGTCGCCGTCGATCGCCCAGACGACCGCGTCCGGGCGGCCGACCTTGGCGCCCATGGCCGCCGGGACCGCGTACCCCATCGTGCCGAGGCCGCCGGAGTTGAGCCAGGTGCCGGGCTTCTCGTACCGCACGAACTGCGCCGCCCACATCTGGTGCTGGCCGACGCCCGCGGCGTAGACCGCGTCCGGGCCGGCCAGGGCGCTGAGCCGCTCCAGCACGTACTGCGGGGCGAGGGTGCCGTCGGTCGGCTCCTCGTAGCCCAGCGGGTACCGGCCGCGGATGTCGTCCAGCGTCGTCCACCAGGCGCGCAGGTCGGGCTTCTCGGTCACGGTGTACGCGGTCCGGACCGCCCCGACCAGCTCGCTGATCACCGCCCTGGCGTCGCCGACCAGCGGGACGTCGACCTCGCGGTTCTTGCCGATCTCGGCCGGGTCGATGTCGGCGTGGACGACCTTCGCGTGCGGCGCGAACGTGGCCAGGTCGCCGGTGACCCGGTCGTCGAAGCGGGTGCCCAGGGCGATCAGCAGGTCCGCCTTCTGCAGGCTGTACACCGCGGGGACCGTGCCGTGCATCCCCGGCATGCCGAGGTGCTGCGGGTGCGAGTCGGGGAACGCGCCGCGGGCCATCAGCGTGGTGACCACGGGCGCCCCGGTCAGCTCGGCCAGCCGGCGCAGCTCGGCGGTCGCCCCGGCGCGCAGCACGCCGCCGCCCACGTACAGCACGGGCCGGCGCGCCGCGGCGATCAGCTCGGCCGCCTCGCGGACCCGGGCCGGCGCCGGCTGGGTGACCGGCCGGTAGCCGGGCAGGTCCAGCGCGGGCGGCCAGGAGAAGTCCATCGGCCCGGACAGCACGTCCTTGGGGATGTCCACCAGCACCGGCCCCGGCCGCCCGGTCGCCGCCAGGTGGAACGCCTCGGCCAGCACCCGGGGCAGCTCCGCGCCGGACCGGACCAGGTAGCTGTGCTTGGTGATCGGCAGCGTGATGCCCCGGATGTCCGCCTCCTGGAAGGCGTCGGTGCCGATCGAGGAGCTGGCCACCTGCCCGGTGATGGCGACCAGCGGGACCGAGTCCATGTTCGCGTCGGCGATCGGCGTGACCAGGTTCGTCGCGCCGGGCCCGGAGGTCGCCATGCAGACGCCGACCCGGCCGGTGGCCTGGGCGTAGCCGGTCGCCGCGTGGCCGGCGCCCTGCTCGTGCCGGACCAGGATGTGCCGCAGCTTCGTCGAGTGGAACAGCGGGTCGTACGCGGGCAGGATGGCGCCGCCCGGGATCCCGAAGATCACCTCCACGCCGAGGAGTTCGAGCGAGCGCACCAGCGCCTGCGCGCCGGTGAGCCGCTCGACCGCCGGCGCCGCGGGCGGTGCGGCGGTCGGGGCGAGGGTCATGGTCGCGGCGGGCGCGGCGAGGGTGGCGCCCGCCGGGCGATGGTCCAGGACGTCGGACGCTGGGCTCGTCGTCATCACAAATCAGTACTTTCGGCTCGGGTACGGGCTGCGGCTGCGCGGTGGCGAACGGCCCCGAGGGGGCCCCACGGCTGGGTCGGGCAACAAAAAAGCCCCCGTGCTCGGAAGCACGCGGGCTAGCGCGTCGACGAGGTGCATCGACGCGCTACATGAGAATTACCTGGAACAGTCGGTGGGACATGAGGCCGACTCTGGCGCATCGGACGGCCGCTGTCAACCGGTTCGGCGGAATCCCACACCGCCGGGTTCCGGCGCCGCCCCGCCCCGCGGCTATGCCCGCTGAGCTGCTGGTGTCACACTCGGGTCATGCCCGAACTGCGGTCCAGGACCTCCACTTCCGGCCGGAACATGGCCGGCGCGCGCGCCCTCTGGCGCGCCACCGGCATGACCGACGACGACTTCGGCAAGCCGATCGTGGCCATTGCCAACAGCTTCACGCAGTTCGTCCCCGGCCACGTACACCTGCGGGATCTCGGCATCATCGTGGCCGACGCGGTGGCCGGGGCCGGCGGGGTCGGCCGGGAGTTCAACACGATCGCCGTGGACGACGGCATCGCCATGGGCCACGGCGGGATGCTCTACTCGCTGCCCAGCCGCGAGCTGATCGCGGACGCGGTCGAGTACATGGTCCAGGCGCACTGCGCCGACGCCCTCGTCTGCATCTCGAACTGCGACAAGATCACCCCCGGCATGCTGCTGGCGGCGCTGCGGCTGAACATCCCGACGGTGTTCGTCTCGGGCGGCCCGATGGAGGCCGGCAAGACCGTGTCGGCCGACGGCGTGGTCCGGCGCAAGCTGGACCTGGTCGACGCGATGGTCGCCGCCGCCGACGCGGGCGTGTCCGACGAGTCGCTGGACGCCATCGAGCGCTCGGCCTGCCCGACCTGCGGCTCCTGCTCCGGCATGTTCACCGCCAACTCGATGAACTGCCTCACCGAGGCGATCGGCCTGGCCCTGCCCGGCAACGGCTCGACGCTGGCCACGCACGAGGCCCGGCGGGCGCTGTTCGAGCGGGCCGGCACGCTGGTCGTGGACCTGTGCCGCCGGTACTACGGCGCGGACGACGGCGCGGTCCTGCCCCGGGCCATCGCCAGCCGGGCGGCGTTCGAGAACGCCGTCGCCCTCGACGTCGCCATGGGCGGCTCGACGAACACCGTCCTGCACCTGCTGGCCGCCGCCCGCGAGGGCGAGGTCGACTTCACCGTCGCGGACATCGACGCCATCTCCCGCCGGGTGCCCTGCCTGGCGAAGGTCGCGCCGAACAGCCCCGACTACCACATGGAGGACGTGCACCGGGCCGGCGGCATCCCGGCCCTGCTCGGCGAGCTGGACCGCGCCGGCCTGCTGCACCGCGACGTGCACGCCGTCCACGCCCCCGACCTGGCCGGCTGGCTCGCCGACTGGGACATCCGCGGCGGCACCGCGACCCCGGCCGCGCACGAGCTGTTCCTGGCCGCGCCCGGCGGGGTCCGCACCACCGAGCCGTTCTCCACCGCGAACCGCTGGGCCACCCCGGACACCGACGCGGCCGGCGGCTGCATCCGGGGCGCGGCGCACGCGTACTCGGCCGACGGCGGGCTCGCCGTCCTGTTCGGCAACCTGGCCCCGGACGGCTGCGTGGTCAAGACCGCCGGCGTGGACGAGGGCAGCCTGCGGTTCACCGGCCCGGCCCGGGTGTTCGAGTCGCAGGAGGACGCCGTCGCCGGCATCCTCGGCGGCGCGGTGGTCGCCGGCGAGGTCGTGGTGATCCGGTACGAGGGGCCGCGCGGCGGCCCGGGCATGCAGGAGATGCTGTACCCGACGTCGTTCCTCAAGGGACGCGGCCTCGGCAAGAGCTGCGCGCTGATCACCGACGGCCGGTTCTCCGGCGGCACCTCGGGGCTGTCCATCGGGCACGTCTCGCCCGAGGCGGCCGGCGGCGGGCTGATCGCGCTGGTCGAGGACGGGGACCCGATCGAGATCGACATCCCGGCCCGCTCGGTCGCCCTGCGGGTGGACGAGGCGGTGCTGGTCGAGCGGGCGGTGACCCAGGACAAGCGGGACCGGCCGTACACGCCGGTGGACCGGGAGCGGCCGGTGTCGGCGGCGCTGCGCGCGTACGCGTCGATGACCACCGCGGCGAGCGACGGCGCCTACCGCCGCGTCCCCTGACCGGCCCCGCGCCGCGGGGCTACCGGCCGGGTTGCTGGCCGCCGAGCGCGGTGATCGCGGCGCGGATCTCCTTGGCGAAGACGCTGACCTGGGCGTAGAAGCCGGGGGTGCCGCGGCTGCCGCAGCCGTACCCCCAGCTCGTGATCCCGACCAGCGTCCAGTCGCCCGCGGCGCCCGCCAGCAGCGGGCCGCCGGAGTCGCCCATGCAGGTGGTCTTCCTGTCGTCGCCGGCGCAGATGTGCAGGTCGGGGCGCTCGAAGTCGGGGTCGTCGGCGCACCGGCGGTCGGTGTCGGGGACCAGGGGAAGGTCGACCTCGCGCAGGATCTTCGCCTGGTGCGAGCCGTACGAGGTCATGCCCCAGCCGATCGCCCGGAACGCCGGCGCGGTGTCCCGGCCGGCGTCGTCGGCCAGGCGCGGGTAGTGGGCGGCCCGGTACGGCTGGTCCAGTTTGACGACCGCCCAGTCGGACTTGCGGACGCCGCGGCCGTAGCGGTAGGCCGCGCCGGTGCGGCGCTGGCCGGCGGCCTCGGCGGTGGTGGGGTCGATCCTGCCGATGTCCAGGACGACCCGGTCCGGCTTGCCGTCGCTGGTGGTCTCCAGGAAGCAGTGGGCCGCGGTGACGACGATGTCCGGGGAGACCTGGCTCCCGCCGCACATCGCCACGCCCTTCGGGACGTGCAGTTGAATCCGGGCCATCCACGGGTAGCGGGCGTCGTCGGGGACCTCGGTGCCGCCGACGATCCGGGGCGCCGGCTCGGGCCGGACGGCCACCGGCGGCGCCGCGCCGACGGCCGTCGCGCCGGCGGCCGTGAGGGTCGCCGTGAGGCCGGTGACGAGCGCGGCGAGCAGGGCGTGGCGGACGGGCACGACGCCTCCTTGGCGGGTGGTGGGCGGACGCCCGTGATGTCGTCGCGAGCGATGCCGCGGACGGGGCGCCGCCGGCCGAACCTACCCCCGGAAGGCCGCCGCCCGACAGAGCCACATATCTACATATGCCGCTTGCCCGCGGGCGGGGAATTACATCTGTACAGATGTACGCGGTGGGTTATCACGAATGCTGTCAACGTTCAATGCTGTCTCGCGCCGACCCCGCGGACATACGTTTCACGGCATCGATCAGCGCCACTGTCTTCGCGGTGGCGCGCCGGGTTTGCCCGGCGATCCCGCGACCCACCCGTCGAGGCCAGGAGACGCCACCATGGGCCACCGCACCGGTTCCACCCGCCGAAGAGTCGGATTCGTCATGGCCGCCGCCGTCGCTGCGGCCGTCGTCGGCGGCGGCGCCGCGCACGCGCAGGAGGCCGTCGGGCCGGTACTCGCCGCCGACAGCCCCGCGGCCATCGCCGGCAGCTACATCGTGAAGTTCAGGGACGGCGCCGTCGCCCGCGGCGGGGCCGCGGCGACCGCCGGCCGGATCGCCGACGCGTACGGCGGCCGGGTCGTCCGCACCTACGACGCGGTGTCCGGCTTCCAGTTCGCCGGTACCGCGGGCGCCGCCGCCCGCCTCGCGGCGCACGCCGCCGTCGCCTACGTCGAGCAGGACCAGCGGGTCAGCCTCGACGACCGGCCGGGCCGGCCCGCCGCCCCGTGGGGCCTGGACCGCAGCGACCAGCGCAAGCTGCCCCTCGACGACCGGTACACGCCGACGGGCAAGGGCGGCGCGGGCGTGAACGCCTACATCATCGACACCGGCATCAAGCAGACCCACACGGACTTCGGCGGCCGCGCCGTACCCGGCTTCGACGGCGTGACCAGCGGCGGCGGCGCCGTGGATTGCCACGGCCACGGCACCCACGTCGCCGGGACGACCGCCGGCACCGCGTACGGCATGGCGCCCGGGGCGAAGGTCCACGCCGTCCGGGTGCTGGGCTGCCAGGGCACCGGCGACATGAGCGTCGTCGTCGCCGGCGTCGACTGGGTCACCAAGAACGCCGTCAAGCCCGCCGTGGCCAACATGAGCCTGGGCGGCCCCGTCAGCCAGGCGTCGGACGACGCGGTCCGGCGCGGCATCGCCTCGGGGGTCGTATTCGTCCTCGCCGCCGGCAACGACCGCAAGGACGCCTGCCGCGCGTCGCCCGCCCGTACCAAGGAGGCGATCACGGTCGCGGCGAGCCAGCGGACCGACGCGGCGGCGTCGTTCACCAACTGGGGGAGCTGCGTGGACATCTGGGGGCCGGGCGTCGACATCGTGAGCGCGTGGGGCAAGGGCGACGACAACGCCACCAAGAGCAGCAGCGGCACGTCGATGGCCGCGCCGCACGTGGCGGGCGCCGCGGCGCTGTACCTCGAGGCCAACCCCGCCGCCACCCCCGCCGCGGTCGCCGAGGCCCTGGCGGCCGCCGCGACCCCGGACGTGATCACGGGCGCGAAGGACACGGTCAACAAGCTGCTGTACGTCGGCTCCTGACCGACCGCAGCCGCGTCCCCTCGGGAGCGGGTGCATTCGTTGTCGTCGTGGCGACCACGGATGCACCCGCTCCGCCGGACGGAGCGCCGGCGCGCGGTCGTCAGTGGGGGATGGCGTCGATCAGGTCGCGGGCGCCCTGCTTGAGCAGGGTGAGGGCGGCGGACGTACCGAGGATCAGCGGGTCGCGGTCCCACTCGTGCGCGTCCAGGACGGTCTTGCCGTCGCTGCTGAACACCTGCGCGCGCAGGCCGATCCGGCCGTCCGGCTCGGTCCGGGCGTACCCGGCGATGGGGCTGTTGCAGTGGCCCTGCAGGACGTGCAGGAACATCCGCTCCGCGGTCGTCTCCCGCCAGGTCTCCCGGTCGCCGAGCGGGCTGACCGCCTCGATCGCGGCCGCGTCGTCGGCCCGGCACTGGAGCCCCAGCACCCCGGCACCGATCGGCGGGCACATCGCCTCGGCGGACAGGATCTCGGTGATCCGGTCGGTCCGGCCGATCCGCTCCAGCCCGGACACGGCGAGCAGCAGCGCGTCCGCCTCGCCGGCGTCGAGCTTGGCCAGCCGGCTGTTGGCGTTGCCGCGGATCGGGACGGTCTCCAAGTCGGGGTGCGCCCGGCGGAGCTGGGCCACCCGGCGGACCGCCGAGGTGCCGATCCGGGTGCCGGGCGGCAGGTCGGCCAGCTTCGCCCCGCCCGGGTGGACGAGCGCGTCGCGGATGTCGTCGCGGGCGAGGTACGCGGCGAACGTGGTGCCGGCCGGGACCGGCCGGTCGCCGGGTACGTCCTTCATGCAGTGCACCGCCAGGTCGACCTCGCCGGCGAGCAGCGCCTGGTCGACCTCCTTGGTGAACGCGCCCTTGCCGCCCAGCGCGGACAGCGGCCCGGCCCACCTGTCGCCCGAGGTGGTGATCGGTACGACGGTGGTGTCGATGTCGGGGTGGGCGGCGGCGAGGTCCCGGCGGACCCGGGCGACCTGGGCGAGCGCCATCGGGGAGGAGCGGGTGCCGATGCGGATGAGCCGACGGGCGGGCATGGCCCCCAGGGTAGGCGGCGGCCGATCCGCCCCGGCGCCGAGCCCACCTCCTCACCCGACCGGGTCACCGCCGGGCCGGCCCGGGCAGCCCTACCCGATCGGCGCGGCATCTCGTGTCCCTGACGAACCGACAGCAAGCTGAACTGCGGAAACGTTGGTCAAATATCTATCAGTCCCATATGACATAGCGGTCTACTGGGTGATGCCGGTCACATACCTCTGGGACACCCGCCCGCCACCGCCTATATTTCGGGAATGGATCGAAGCAAGCGTCTCGTACGGCGCCGCTTCATCGACTTCCTCCGCACGTGCAGCAGCGGTTGTTGAGGTCGCCGAGCGGTGCCGACCGGCACCCGTCCGCCCCGCGCACCCGCGGGCGCTGAACCTCCGACCGCCACACCCCTCCGCCGCACCGCCCGCGCACCCCCGCGCCGGCGGCGCCCCGCCGTACCGTCCGCGCGGCCCACCCGGCGCCGCGCCGACCCCGCACACCCGCCGGCCCCGCCGCCAGCGAAGGAGCAGCCGTGAGCCACACCACGCCCCGATCCGACCGCCACCGAGCCCCCCTGGTCCACCGCCGCACCCTGCTGGGCGGCCTGCTCGGCGTCGCCGCCGCCGGCCTCGCCGGCTGCGCCGACGACGACGCCGCGCCGGGCGTCGAGCTGGCCGCGGCCGCGCCGCTGCCGACCGCCGTCGCACCCGACACCGAGCTGGTGATCTCGATCCACCAGACCCGGCGCGCGCTGGAGGCGTCCGGCGAGATCGGGAAGCTGCCGTTCCGGGTGCGGGACTGGCCGAACATCCAGGCCGGGCCGGACGTGATCCAGGGCTTCCGGGCCCGCTCGATCGACCTCGCGTCCAACGCGGGCATCCCGCCGATCCAGGCCCGGGCGATCAATGTGGGCGCGCGGATCGTGGCCGTGCAGACCAAGCGGGCGCCGATCTACCGATTCGCCACCGCGCCGGGCGGCCCGGTCGCCGGCGTCAGGGACCTGCGCGGCAAGAAGATCGGCTTCTCCCAGGGCCAGGCGCAGGGGCTGGTCGTCCTGCGCACGCTCAAGGAGCAGGGCCTGAAGCCGACCGACGTGAAGCTGGTGACGCTGAGCAGCACCCAGTTCCTCGTCGCGCTGCAGAGCAAGCAGATCGACGTCGCGCCGCTGGCCGAGCCGTCGCTGACCAAGTACCTCGCCGAGTACCGCAAGGACGGCGCGACGGCCATCCCGATCACGGCCGTCGACTACCTGACGATCCTGTGGGCGCCGCAGGACGTGCTCGCCGACGCGCGGAAGGCGGCGGCGATCCGGGCGTTCATCCCGTACTGGGCGCAGTCGAAGGTGTGGGCGCACCGGCACCCGCGGGAGTGGATCGACGCGTACTACGTCAAGGACCAGGGGGTGACCGCCGCCGACGGCGCGCGCATCGTCGACGCCGAGGACAAGCCCGCCTTCCCGCGCAACTGGGACCGGGCGCTGGCCTGGCAGCAGGAGTCCGCCGACCTGCTGGTCGCCGGCGGGTTCATCAAGCCGGTCAGGGCCGGCGACCTGTTCGACCGCCGGTTCGAGACCATCGCCGCGGACGCCGTCCCGGCCGAGTACCGGGAGTGAGCATGAGCGTCCAGGCGTACCCGAAGATCGTCGCGCTCCCGACCGCCGGCCGCGCGCCCGCCCGGGCGGCCCGGGTGCGGCGGCGCCGGCTGGGGCCCGGCCGGCGGGTGCCGTACGCCCGCGCGGTCGGCCCGCTGCTGGTCGTCGCGCTGTGGGCCGCGGCCTCGGCCACCGGCCTGCTGGACCCGCGGCTGCTCTCCGCCCCGTGGACCGTCGTCGCCACCGCCGCCGACCTGATCACCACCGGCAAGCTGCACGCCCACGTGCTCGCCTCGCTGCAACGGGCGGTGCTCGGGTTCGGCATCGGCGCGGTGATCGGCACGGCGCTCGCGGTGGCCGCCGGGGTCAGCCGGGTCGGCGAGGCGCTGATCGACGGCCCGGTGCAGATCAAGCGGGCGATCCCGACGATCGGCCTGATCCCGCTGCTGATCCTCTGGCTGGGCATCGACGAGGGCTTCAAGATCGTGCTGATCGCCATCGCGGTGGCGGTGATCATGTACGTGCAGACGCACGCCGGCCTGACCGGCATCGACGCGCGGTACGTCGAGCTGGCCGAGGTGCAGAACTACACCCGCTGGCAGTTCCTCCGGCACGTCGTGCTCCCCGGCGCGCTGCCCGGCTTCTTCGTCGGGCTGCGGCTCGCGGTGACCGGGTCGTGGCTGATCCTCATCACGGTCGAGCAGATCAACGCGCTCAGCGGCATCGGCTACATGATGGCGCAGGCGCAGTTGTACGCGCAGACCGACGTGATCGTCGTCGGCCTGGTCGTGTACGGGCTGTTCGGCTTCACCTCCGACTCCGTGCTCCGGCTGATCGAACGGAGGGTGCTGGCATGGCGCCGCACGCTGACGAGCTGACCGCCGGTACCGGCGTCCGGATCGCGGGCCTGACCCGCCGGTTCGGCAGCCACCTCGTCCTCGACGAGCTGGACCTGGACCTCGCGCCCGGCGAGTTCGTCGCCGTCCTCGGCCGCAGCGGCTCGGGCAAGAGCACGCTGCTGCGGGCGCTGGCCGGGCTGGACCACGCGGTCGAGGGGGACGGCGACCTGCACATCCCGCGCCGCGTCTCGGTGGTGTTCCAGGACTCCCGGCTGCTGCCCTGGCGCCGGGTGCTGGAGAACGTGATCCTCGGCCTGCGGCACGCCGAGGCCCGCCGGCTCGGCACCGAGGCGCTCGCCGAGGTCGGCCTGGCCGGCCGCGAGCGGGCCTGGCCGCACCAGCTCTCCGGCGGCGAGCAGCAGCGGGTCGCGCTGGCCCGGTCGCTGGTCGGCGAGCCCGAGCTGCTGCTGGCCGACGAGCCGTTCGGCGCGCTGGACGCGCTGACCCGAATCCGGATGCACCGGCTGCTGCGCGAGCTGTGCGACCGGCACCGCCCGACCGTCCTGCTGGTCACCCACGACGTCGACGAGGCGGTGCTGCTCGCCGACCGGGTGGTCGTGCTGGACGCCGGCCGGATCGCCGTCGACCTGCGGCTGGAGCTGGCCGGGCGGCGGTCGCCGCGCGACCCGGCGTTCCAGGGGTACCGGGAGCGCCTGCTGGCCGCCCTCGGCGTCGTCGAGGACGGGGTGCCGGCATGAGCCGCCGCCCCGGGCACCTGCACCTCAACGCGTTCCTGATGACCGTCGGCCACCACGAGGCGGCCTGGCGGCTGCCGGCGACCGACCCGCACGCGCACGTCGACATCGGCCACTACCGGCGCCTCGCCCGGACCGCCGAGGCCGGCAAGCTGGACTCGCTGTTCCTCGCCGACAGCCCGGTGCTGCGCAACAACGTCGGCCGGCGGCCGTCCGGCGGGCTGGAGCCGACCGTGCTGCTCACCGCGCTGGCCGGGGCGACCGCGCACATCGGGCTGATCGGGACGGCGTCGACGACGTACAACGAGCCGTTCAACCTGGCCCGCCGGTTCGCCTCGCTGGACCACGTCAGCGGCGGCCGGGCCGGCTGGAACGTCGTGACCACCGCCGGCATCGACGCGGCCCGCAACTTCAACCTGGACGAGCTGCCGGCGCACCGGGAGCGGTACGAGCGGGCGGCCGAGTTCCTGGACGTGGCGATCAAGCTCTGGGACAGCTGGTCCGACGACGCGGTGCTGGCCGACAAGGCCGCCGGGGTGTGGGGCGACCAGGACCGGATCCACCCGGCCCGGCACGCCGGCCGGCACTTCCGGGTGGCCGGCGCGCTGAACCTGCCGCGCTCGCCGCAGGGCCACCCGCTGCTGGTCCAGGCCGGCTCGTCGGCGGACGGCCGGGAGCTGGCCGCCCGGTACGCCGAGGCGGTGTTCACCGCCCAGCAGACGCTCGACGAGGCCCGCGCCTTCTACACCGGGCTGAAGGACCGGGCCCGGGCGCTCGGCCGGGACCCGGCCGCGGTGAGGATCCTGCCCGGCCTGGTGCCGGCGATCGGCTCGACCGAGCGGGAAGCGCTGGCGCTCGAGGAGGAGCTGGACCACCTGATCCGCCCCGAGTACGCCAAGCGGCAGCTCGCGCAGACTCTCCGGGTCCGCCCGGAGGACCTGGACCTGGACCGGGAGCTGCCGGCCGACCTGCCGGGCGAGGACGAGATCGAGGGCGCCAAGAGCCGGTACACGCTCGTGGTCGGGCTGGCCCGGCGGGAGCGGCTGACCGTGCGCCAGCTCATCGGCCGGCTCGGCGGCGGGCGCGGGCACCGCACGTTCGCCGGTACGCCGGAGCAGGTCGCGGACGCGATCCAGCACTGGTGGGACGCGGGCGCCGCGGACGGGTTCAACATCATGGCGCCGGTGCTGCCGTCCGGGCTGGAGGTGTTCGTGGCCGAGGTGGTCCCGATCCTGCAGCGCCGCGGGCTGTTCCGCACCGAGTACACCGGCCGGACGCTGCGGGAGCACTTCGGCCTGCCCCGCCCGGCCAACCGGCACGACACCGCGCGGGCCCCGGTGGCCTGACACCGACCGAAGGAGCAGACATGGTGGAGTACCGGCCGTTCGGCCGCACCGGCGTCGAGGTCAGCACGCTGACCCTCGGCGCGATGAACTTCGGCCCGCGCGGGAACCCGGACCACGCCGACGGCATCCGGATCATCCACCGGGCGCTGGACGAGGGCATCAACGTCATCGACACCGCCGACGTGTACTCGCAGGGCGAGTCGGAGACGATCGTCGGCAAGGCGCTGCACGGCCGGCGGGACGACGTGTTCCTGGCGTCGAAGTTCCACGGCCAGATCGGCGAGGGCCGCAACACCCGGGGCAACTCGCGCCGGTGGATCCACGCCGCGGTCGAGCACAGCCTGCGCCGGCTGGACACCGACTGGATCGACCTGTACCAGGTGCACCGGCCCGAGCCGGGCACCGACTTCGACGAGACGCTGGGTGCGCTGAGCGACCTGGTCCGGCAGGGCAAGATCCGGTACATCGGGACGTCCACGTTCGAGCCGTCGGCGATCGTCGAGGGCCAGTGGATCGCCGACAAGCGCGGGCGGGAGCGGGTGGTCAGCGAGCAGCCGCCGTACTCGATCCTCGCCCGCGGCGTCGAGCGCGAGGTGCTGCCGGTGGCCCAGCGGTACGGCCTGGCGGTCCTGCCGTGGAGCCCGCTGGCCGGCGGCTACCTCTCCGGCCGCTACCACGGGGGCCTGACCGCGCCGATCTCGAAGCGGGCCGACCGCTTCCCGGCCCGGTACGACCCGACCCGGCCGGACAACGCCTCGAAGCTCGCCGCCGTCGAGCACCTGACGGCGCTGGCCGAGGAGGCCGGGTTGTCGCTGATCCACCTGGCGCTCGGCTTCGTCCTGCAACACCCGGCCGTGACCTCGGCGATCATCGGGCCGCGCACGCTGGAGCACCTCGAGTCGGCGCTCGGCGCCGCCAAGGTCGCCCTGCCGGCGGACGTGCTCGACCGGATCGACGAGATCGTCCCGCCCGGCGTCACCCTGAACCCGGCCGACGCCGGCTACCAGCCTCCCTCCCTGACCGAGCCCGCGGTGCGGCGCCGCTGAGCCGGTCCCGACCCGGTCGCCGGCGCGTGTGGACGGACGCGCGCCGGCGACCGGGTTCCCCTGTGCGCGCCGGTGCGGCGTGGCGCGGTATGCTGGTCGATTCGCCCCGAAACATCAGACCTGACGCTTTCGCTATGATCATGGCCGATCCGCCGCGCCGGCCGCCGGCCTGGCCGATCATGATTCGGTGGGCTCCCTGCTCAGTGCGCTCGCGCGGGGCGACAGCCGCCACACGGCTGTCGCATTCGCGGTGATCACGCTGGGTATCGGGCTCGCGGTCACCCTGGTCTCGGCGGACCTGCTGGAAGCGAACCGGGACGGGGTCGCCCGGCAGGTGATGGACCGGCACACCGCGCTCGCCCGGCAGGCCGTCAGCGCCGAGGCCACCCGGTACGTCGACGCCGTCCGCAACGTCGCCGCCGCCGCCGGGTCGCAGACCGACCTGACCCGGGCGGACTTCCAGGACCTGACCGCGCCCCTGGCCGACCAGCAGTTCAGCGGCGCCTCGGCGGTGGTGTTCGTGGTACCCGCGGCGCACGACCGGGTGCGGGCGGTCGAGGCGTTCTGGCGCGGGCGGGGCGCCGGCGGCCTGACCCTGCGGCCGGTCGGCGCGGGCGAGCACATGTTCAGCGTCTTCGAGCGCAACCTGGACGGGACGAACGAGACCGTCACCGGCATCGACGTCACCCAGGCGCCGCAGTCGCGGGCCGCGCTGCTGCGGGCCCAGCGGGCCGACGCGGTGACGGCGTCGGACACGTACCAGCTCCTCCGGGACCGGGACCTGCCGCCCGACCAGCAGCAGCACTCGTTCGTCATCGCCGCGCCGGTGCACAGCCCGGTCGGCGCCGACGGGCGGCGGGCGTTCCGCGGCTGGGTGCTGATGGGCCTGCGCGGGCAGGACTTCATCGAGGGGACGCTGCGCAGCTCGGCCGGCGACCTGCTCGGCGCGACGCTGGTCGCCTCCGGCGCGGCGGGCCCGGAGCCGGTGGCGGCGTACGGCGGGCCGGCCGGCGCCGACCTGAACCGGACCGTGACGATCCCGGTCGCGCAGGAGCAGTGGTCGCTGCGCACGACGGCCCGGTCCACCCGGCTGCCGGGTGGCGGGACGTTCCTGGTCCGGCTGGCGCTGATCTGCGGTACGGCGATCGCACTGCTGCTGTCGGTGCTCGCGTTCATCCTGCTCAGCGCGCGGGCCAGGGCGCTGAGCCGGGTGGTCGAGGCGACCGCCGAGCTGCGCCGCCGGGAGCAGGAGGCGCGGGAGCAGGCCGACCTGCTCGGCACGATCATGGACAGCATCGGCGAGCCGGTGCTGGTGGTCGACCGCGGCGGCGCGCTGGTCCACCACAACGCGGCCGCCCGGGTGCTCGTCGGCGCCGACCCCGGCGCCTGGCCGGCCGGGGACGCCGTCCGGCACCCGGACGGGTCGCCGTTCCCCGAGCCGGAGCTGCCGTGGATCCGGGCCGCCCGCGGCGGCGAGGCCGTCGACCGGGTGGAGCTGACGATCGTCGGCAGCGGCCCGTACGAGGGGGCGGTGCTGAGCGCGAGCGCCCGTGCCCTGCGCTCGGCGGACGCGCCGGGCGCGGTCGCGGTGCTGCGCGACATCACCGCCCGCAAGCGGCACGAGGAGCAGCTCGCCCGGGCGGCCGACCTGCTGGAACGGGAGCTGGGGCAGCGCCGGGAGACCGAGGAGCAGCTCCGCGAGCAGACCGCCGAGCTGGACGCGTTCGCCGGGATCGTCGCGCACGACCTGAAGGCCCCGCTCGCCGCGGTCGCCGGGTACAGCGAGCTGCTCCAGTACGACCTGGCCTCGGGCCTGACCAGCGAGGCCGGGCGGGCGGCCCGGTCGAGCGTCGACTCGATCGTCAACGGCGTGGACCGGATGCGCCGGCTGATCGACAACCTGCTCAGCTACGCCACCGCCCGGGACGCCCCGCACCACCCGGTCCGGGTGGACCCGCGGCTGCTCGTCGACCAGATCGTCACCGAGCGCACCGCGCACCTGCGGGCGGCCGGCGGGGTGCCGCCGGTGATCGAGGTGGTCGGCGAACTGCCGACGGTGCGCGGGGACCCGGCGATGGTCCGGCAGCTCCTGGACAACCTCATCGGCAACGCGGTCAAGTACACCGCGCCGGGCCGCCCGGCCGCGGTGACGGTGTCCGGCGGCCCGCGGCCGGACGGGACGGTCGAGCTGGTGGTGGCGGACCGGGGCATCGGCATCCCGGCCGACCAGGCCGACAAGGTGTTCCAGACCTTCCACCGGGCGCACCCCGGCACCGGGTACCAGGGCACCGGTCTGGGCCTGGCGATCTGCCAGCGGATCGTCCAGCGGCACGGCGGGAGCATCCGGGTGGAGCCGAACCCCGGCGGGGGCAGCCGGTTCCGGTTCACCCTGCCGGCTGCCGGGAACCGCCGGACATTGCCCGTTATTGACTGACTACAGGCTGTTTCAATTGGCATCGAGTGGCGATTGAAACCCTTCAAGATTGCTTCTGGTTTCCGACGTTGTCGGTAGTCGGCGGGCTCTCTCACGGTCACGCGGGGTGATACTCGGTGCTTCCCCGGCAGCAAGGAATCGACAATGACCGAAACGTTGGCCCGACCTTTGGATCGGGAACTAGAGCAGGTACTCCGTACCGGTCCGTTCTCGGTCGCCCTGCACCTGGCGATCGAGTGCCGCGGCTGGAGCCTCGAGCGGATCCAGCAGGAGCTGCTGGCCCGCGGCATCGGGCTGAGCCTCAGCACGCTGAGCTACTGGCGACGCGGCCGAAGCCGTCCCGAGCGGCCCATCTCGATGCGGGCCGTGCCCGTGCTGGAGGAGCTGCTCAAGCTCCCCGGCGGATCCCTGTCCGCCCTGCTCGACGTGCCGCGGCGGCCGCGCGGCCGCTGGCTGGACCGGACGGTGCCGAGCCTGCCGCCGCAGCGGCTGTGGCCGGCGCCGGAGGGGCTGAACCGGCTGTACGCGCAGCTCGCCGTCCCGCCGCAGGACCACCTGCTGCGGGTGTCCATCCACGACGAGTACCGGCTCGGGCCGGACCGCCGGTGCCGCTCGCTGCGCACCCGGCTCGTGGTGCTGGCGCTCGCCGACCGGGTGTCCCGGTGCCGGGTCGTGTACTGGTGCGAGGAGCCCGGCGCCGACCGGCCGGTCATCGGCCGCACCCGGTACTGCCGGCCCGGCCGGCTGCGCGCCGACCCGGAGACCGGCTTCTCGGTCGCCGAGCTGGTGCTCGACCGGGTGCTGGAACGGGGCGAGTACGCCACGCTGGACTACGAGATCGTCCCGCCGCCCAGCGACGCCGTGATCGACGAGTACGTCCGCCGGCACGCCCTGCCGATCCGGGAGTACTCGCTGTCGGTCGACTTCGACCAGGCGGCCCTGCCGGCGCGCTGCTTCAAAGTGGACCGCCGGTCCGCGGACACGCACGCCGACGAGGGCGAGGAGCTGTGGCTGGGCACGTCCGGCACGGCCCAGATGGTCACGGTCGACGCGCCGCCCGGCCTGGCCGGGATGCGCTGGGAATGGGAGTGAGCAAGGGCTGAACGCCGTGGGGCCCGGTCCGCGAACGGACCGGGCCCCACGTCTCGGTCGGGACGGCGCCCCACTTGACCCGCCGAGTCCGGAGAGAACCGGAATTACTTGATGTCGCCCGTGTACACCAGCAGGTTCGGCGAACCGCTGCCCGGGTTGGTGACCTTGCCCTTGATCGCCGAGTCGGTGAGGGCCTTGGTGACCTCGGCCTGGTTGGCCTGCGGGTGGCGCTGGAGGTAGAGCGCGACGACGCCGGTCACGTGCGGGGCCGCCATCGAGGTGCCGGACATCGTGGCGCTGCCGGTGTCGCTGCTGTGCGACGCCGACGGGATGTTGTCGCCCGGCGCGAAGATGTCCAGGCAGGTGCCGTAGTTCGAGAAGCTCGCCCGGGCGTCGTTGCGCGAGGTGGCGCCGACGTTCAGCACGTCCTTGGCCACGCCGCCGGGGCCGGTGGAGCAGCCGTCGGTGTTGCTGTTGCCCGCCGCGGCGACGTAGACGAAGCCGGCGGCGATCGAGTTGGCGAGCGCGGTGTCGCCCAGGTGGGCGTCGTCGAACGTCCAGCTCATGTTCACCACGGCCGGCTTGACGCCGTTCTTGGTGATCCAGTCGATCGCCTCGACGCCGGCCGAGTCGGGGCCGTTGCCGGTGCAGTTCGTGCCGAGCATGCGCAGGGCGACGACCTTGGCCTTCTTGGCGACGCCGACGGTCTTGCCGACCGAGGTGCCGGCGGTGTGCGTACCGTGGCCCTGGCAGTCGATGCCGTTCTTGCCGTCCTTGATGAAGTCGGCGCCGACGGACGCCCGGCCCTCGAACTCCGCGTGGGTCGGGCGGATGCCGGTGTCGGTGTCGTACACCGTCACGCCCTCGCCGGTCGCGTTGTACGTGTACTTCTTGTCCAGCGGGAGCGCCTGCTGGTCGATCCGGTCCAGGCCCCAGTTCGGCGGGTTGTCCTGGGTGTCGACCGCCCGGGCGAGCCCGTCGGCGCGGACCTGCGCGACCGCCGGGTCGGCGGCGAGCCGGTGGGCGGCCCGGTCGGACAGGCCGCGGACGGCGAAGCCGTGCAGCGCGTGCGTGTACACGGCGTGCACGTCGCCGCCGTAGCGGCGGCCCAGGCCCGCGGCGGCGGCCTCGATCGCGGCCGGGCCGGCGGCGATGCGGGCGCTCTCGCGGAGCTGGACGATGTAGGCGCCGGCGATCGGCCGCTCGACGGCCGAGCGGACGAAGCCCTCCGCCGGGGCGCCGAGGGCGGCGGCCGGTACGGCGATGACGGTGGCGAGGGTGACGACGCCGGCGGCGGCGAGGGCCCAGCGTCCGGTTGCGGTGCTTTTCACAGTTGGGTGCCTCCTGCAATAGGCCCGGCCGACGGCGCTCACAACCGGGTACGCCGCCCGGAATGGGTGTGTTTCCCGGGCGGAAGATATTGACGCTAACCAGTGAACGCTATTCGCGGATAGCTGGCTACAAGCCGACCGGCCCCCACGGTTCGCAACTTTCGGTTTATTGGTGCCGATGCCCGAATGTGTCCGGGGAACCGCTGGTCACGGCCCCGGCGCGGGCTAGAGCCAGCCGCGGTGCGCGGCCTGCAGGGCGGCCTGGAACCGGGTGGCGGCGCCCAGGCCCTCCATCAGCAGGGTGATCCGGCGGGTGACCGTGCGCTCGGTGACGCCCAGCGCCCGGGCCATCGCCCGGTCCTTCATGCCGGCGGCGAGCATCATCAGCAGCTCCCGGTCGCGCGGGCTGGGCCCGTCCGGCGCCGGCCGGGCGCCCACCGGGGTGGCCTTGTCCCAGAGCAGGTCGAACAGCATGACCAGCACGCTCAGCAGCGGCGACTGGTGGATGAGGATCCGCACCTTGGTCTCGGCCCCGCCGAAGCTCAGCGGGATCACCGCGACCCGCTGGTCCACGATGATCATTTTGAGGTGGATGTCCGGCAGCGCCCGGGCGTCCTCGCCGAGCGCCATGCACTGCAGGACGTTCTGCAGCTTGGTCGGCTCGGCCAGCAGCGGGGCGTGGTAGATCGCCCGGTACCGGATGCCGCGGTTCATCGCCTGCGTCTGCTCGTCGTTGGCGATCGGCTGCCCCATCAGGTACGGCGGGCAGTCGATGATCGTCACCTCGCGCTCGGCCGCGAGCTGGATGCGGGCGAGCTGGTGCAGGACGGCCTGGTCGCCCTCGATCAGCTCGATCAGGTCGGTCGCGTTGCCCCGGGGGATGGCGGCCATGCCCCGGGTGAGGTCGCGGGCCCGGGCCCGCAGCCGCTCCAGCGCCTCCTGCCGGCGCAGCGCGAGCGCGTCGATCGCGAGGTCCGGGGGCGCGGGGACGTACCGGGCGGGGGTGCCGGCGAGTCGGGTGATCAGCGCGTGCTCGGTCAGCCGGGTGAGCGCGCCGGTCAGCTCGGCGGCGGGCAGGCCGGTGGCGACGGCGAGGTCGTCGGCGCTGCTGCGGGGGGCGGCGAGCAGGCGCACGTAAAGGGCGCTCTCCAGCGCGCCCAGGCCCACGGGTTCCAGTAGCTCGTCCATACCGGCGCCAGCCTATCCACGTGCCCGAGTGGGCACCGCCATTGTCGGGAATCCGAAAAATGCGGCGGGGCGGGCGCCGGATGCGCCCGCCCCGCCGTCGCCGGCTCGGCGCTCAGCCGGACGTTCGGGTTCCCGCTGCCGTACCGATCTCGCCGACGGCCCAGTCGCCCAGCTCGCCGGTCAGCTTGGCGAAGCCGCTGGACGAGCCGCAGCCCGTCTTGACGAACGAGGCCACGCCCACGACGACGCCGTCGACGAGCGTGCCGCCGCCGGAGTCGCCCTGGCAGATGCCGGTCTTGCCGTCGGCGAAGCCCGAGCAGAACATGAACTTCGCGTTGTACGTGGGCAGGAACGACTTGCAACTGCTCTCGGCGATGACCGGCAGGTCCGTCTTGAGCAGGACGGCGCTGTCGTTCTCGTCGGCCTTGATCCGGCCGTACCCGACGAAGTTGGTCGTCTTGCCGATGGCGGTCAGCGCCGTGTCCTTCGACGTGGCGACGCGCGGGAACTTGTACCCGGACGGCACCGGCACGTCGGCCGCGAGCGTCACGACCGCGACGTCGTACCCCTTCTGCCACCCGTTATTGCTGTCGTACTTCGGGTGGGCCTTGTAGTCGGTGACCTCGATCCAGGTGCCGCCGGCATCGCTGGTGTATTTGTCGAGGCCGTACAGGAATCGCTTGTCGCCGTCGGCGAACTTGCAGTGCGCGGCGATCAGTACCTTGCGCGGGGCGACGACCGAGCCGGTGCAGCTCGCGCCCTGCGGGCGGGGTCCGCCCTTGCGGGTGCCGATGATGACGTACGGGTAATCCTTCACGGAGGCGGGCGAGCCGTTGATGACCCGGGGGGTCGCGGTCTCGTCCGCATTCGGGGTGGTCGCGACGGGCGCGGCCAGTGCGGGTGTACTGGTGATGGCCTGCACCGCGATGACCGCGGCAACGAGCCCGAGCCTACGAATTTTCACCGTGCTCCTCTCTCGAACAGCAATTGCACGGTAGGCGTCCGGCAGGCCAAGACATAAGTATCCTTCAATGCGTTGATCCCACGGGCCAGCTATTCTGTTGAATAGCGGGGCTCGCCATTAGCCACAGTGGCCGCCAATGGATTGCAGGGAATCGCGCTGTACGACCCGAATTGCCGCACCGCGCCCGGCGGCTTTCCCGGGCCCGGGGTCGGCGGGGTGGCGGCGCCGGCGCGCGCCGGGACGGGTGGCGAAACGCCTGCTCGGCGGCCTCGCTCCTCGGACGACCGGACCCTTGTGTCGCACGTTCGGCCGCCCACGGGCCTCCCGAACCACCGACCCCGATCGCTTTGGTCTGATGTTCCCCCGCGGCGGGGGCGTTCCGGTTCGGCGGCGGCGCCGTTGGGATCTCCGAACGGACAAATCGGGCATTCGGCGTCGGCTATGGAACGCCCGTTCGTCCTCCATTCAGGACTCGCCGCGGGAGGCCACGCCCATGCAGTGCACCACACCCTCGCCATTCCGGGTCGCCGTCGTGGGCCAGGGGTACGTCGGCCTGCCGGCCGCGCGCGCCGCCGTCGCCGCCGGGCACACCGTCGTCGGGTACGACATCGACGCGGCGAAGGTGGCAGCGCTGCGCGCGGGGACCTCGCCCATCGACGACCTCGGCGACCGCGACATCGACGACCTGCTGCGCACCGGCCGGTACCGGCCCACCGGCGACCCGGCCGACCTGGCCGGCTTCGACGTCGCCCTGGTCACCGTCCCGACCCCGCTGCGCGACGAGCGCCCCGACCTGACCGCCGTCCTGGCCGCCGCCGCCGAGCTGGCCGAGCACCTGCGCCCCGGCTGCCTGGTCGTGCTCGAGTCGACCGTCGCGCCCGGCACCACCGACGGGGAGTTCCGCGAGGCGCTGGAGCGCAACCCGGCCGGGATCACCGCCGCGGACGGCGACCTGCTCGTCGGCTTCTCGCCCGAGCGGATCGACCCCGGCAACATCCGCTGGCACTTCGGCAACACGCCCAAGCTCGTCGCCGGGATCAACCCGGCCAGCCGGCAGGCCACCGAGAGCTTCTACGCGTCGCTGTGCGACACCGTCGTGCCGTGCCGCAGCGCGGCCACCGCGGAGATGGCCAAGCTGCTGGAGAACACGTACCGGCACGTCAACATCGCCCTGGTCAACGAGCTGGGCCGGCACGCGCACGAGCTGGGCGTGTCCATCTGGGACGTGCTCGACGCGGCCGCCACCAAGCCGTACGGGTTCCAGCGGTTCGACCCCGGACCCGGCGTCGGCGGGCACTGCCTGCCGGTCGACCCCGCCTACCTCTCCGACCGGATCGAGCGGCGGCTCGGCCGCCGGTTCGACTTCGTCGACCTGGCCATGCGGGTCAACACCGACCAGCCGCGGTACGTGTACGGGCGGATCGCCGACCTGCTCAACCGGCACCGGATCGCCGTCAACGGCGCCGAGATCCTCGTCCTCGGGCTGGCGTACAAGCGGAACAGCGGCGACACCCGGGAGACCCCGGCCACCGGGCTGATCGAGCAGCTCGTCCGGCACGGCGCCGCGGTGTCCGTCGGCGACCCGCTCGTCCGGGACCTGCCCGAGCGGCTCGCCCGCGCCTTCCCCGGCGTCAAGCCGGTCGACCCGGCCGACCTGGTCGCCGCCGCCGCGCGGTCCGACCTCGTCGTACTGGTCACCGACCACGACGCGTTCGACTACGCCGCGATCAGCGCGGCGGCGCCCCGGCTGCTGGACACCCGCAACCGGCTCGCCGTCGCCGCGCACGTCGCGGCGCTCTGAGGCGGCCGCCGTGTACCAGCGCACCCCGCCCGAACCCGCCGCGCCCGCGGCGGCCCCGCCCGCCCGGCCGCCGGCGGCGCCGGCCTGCGACACCACCCGGTACCGCACCGGCCCGATCGGCGTCGCCGCGCTGCTCGCCGTCGGCGCGATCTGCGCGCTGATCGCCTGGCACCTCGGCGTCAAGGTCGCCTACCTGCGCGGCGACCTGCTCACCGCCGGGTACACGGTCGTCGTCACCAGCTACGTGCTCAGCCGGTTCGGCCTGGCCATCCTCTACCGGCGGCCGCGCGACGTCGGGCACGAGCCGACCGTGGCGATCGTCGTGCCCGCGTACAACGAGGGGGCCGCCGTCGCCCGGACCATCCACGCCTGCCGGCAGCTCGACTACCCCGCGCACAAGCTGGAACTGGTCGTCGTCAACGACGGCTCGGCCGACGACACCTGGCAGCGGATGACCGCCGCCGCGGCGCAGTACCCGCACGGCGCCGTCCGCTGCCTCGACCTCGGCGGCAACCGCGGCAAGCGGGCGGCGATGGCCGCCGGCATCCGGGCCACCACCGCGGAGATCCTGGTCTTCGTCGACTCCGACTCGGTACCCGAGCCGGACGCGATCCGGCAGCTCGTCCAGGGCTTCGCCGACGAGCGGGTCGGGGCGATCTCCGGGCTGACGTTCGTCCGCAACGCCCGGGCGAACACGCTGACCCGGATGCAGGCCACCCGGTACTACATCTCGTTCCAGCTCCTCAAGAGCGCCGAGTCGGTGCTCGGCGCGGTCACCTGCTGCTCCGGCTGCTTCGCCGCGTACCGGCGGGCGGCGGTGCTGCCGCTGCTGGAACGGTGGGAGCACCAGCGGTTCCTCGGCACCGCGTGCACGTACGGCGACGACCGGGCGCTCACCAACCGGATTCTCAGGGACGGCTGGATCGCCCGGTACGACTCCGGCGCGCGGGCGCACACCGACGCCCCCGAGGCGTACGGCACCTTCTTCAAGCAGCAGCTCCGCTGGAAGAAGTCGTGGACCCGGGAGGGGCCGCTGCTGCTCGGGCACATCTGGCGCTCGCGCCCCCGGGCGCTGCCCGCGGTAGCGGTCCAGACGCTCGCCGGCCTGCTCAGCCCGGTCGTCCTGCTGTACAGCCTGATCCAGCCGCTCACCCACGGCCGGTTCCCGGTGGTGTACTTCGTCGGCCTGTACCTGATCTCCGGGGCGTACGCGCTGCTCTACCGCGCGCTGCGCAACGACGGGCTGTGGCCGTACGCGTTCCTCGGCGCCTTCTTCTACATCGCGCTGTCGCCGCAGCTCCTCTGGGCGGTCCTGCGCATCCGGGACGGCAAGTGGGGCACCCGCGGCGACGCCGAGCGGCCCGCCGTGCCCGCGCCGCGGCCCGCGGCCGACCGGGCGGCGGTGCGCCATGCCTGAGCCCGCCACCACCGGGCGCGAGGGGCCGATGGGCCGGTTCGTCCGGCTGCTGACCGCCGGCGTCGCGCTGGCCACCCTCGCCGTCGCCGTGGACGCCTGGATCGGGCTGAGCCGGCCGTTCGACCCGCCGCAGCTCGCCGCGGCGCCGCAGGAGCAGTCCGGCACCGGCCGGGCCATCCCGGTCGTCCCGGACACCGTCACGGTGCTGACGTACCACGCGGTCACCGACCGGCCGCACGAGTCCAGCGCGGTCAGCCGGCGGACGTTCGCCGGGCACCTCGCGGCGCTGGCCGCCGCCGGGTACAAGTCGGTCACGCTCGCCGACGTGCGCGCGCTGCTCGACGGCGCGCCCGTGGACCTGCCGCAGCGGGCGGTGCTGATCACGTTCGACGGCGGCGCCATCACCGACTGGACGACCGCCGACCCGATGCTGGCCCGGTACGGCTTCACCGCCGCGGCCTTCCTCAGCACCGGCCGGCTGGTCGACGCCGGCACGCCGTCGCCGTACCTGTCGCACCGGCAGGTGCAGCAGCTCCGGGAGACCGGGCGGTGGGAGTTCGGCGGCCGGACGCACGCGCTGGACACGATGGCCCCGGTACCGGGCAACCTGCGCCCGGCGCTGGCCCACCGGCTCGTCGCCGGCGCGGGCGTGGAGTCGCTCGACGCCTGGCGCGAGCGGGTGCGGGCGGACCTGGCCGCCAGCCAGCGGTACTTCGCCGAGCACCTCGGCGGGCCGGCGGCGGCGTTCGCGTACCCGTTCGCCGACGCCGGCACCGGCGCCGAGGCCGCGGCGCTGCCGCAGGTGCTCGCCGACGCCGGGTACGGGCTGGCGTTCGTCGGCGAGGGCGTGCCCACCGGGCACATCGACGCCCTGCGGGCGCGCTCGCCGCGGTACCGGCTGCCGCGCATCGGCGTGCGCACCACGCTCAGCCCGACCCGGCTGATGGAGTTGGTGTACCGGGCCCAGCCGGTGCCGCCGCCCGCGGCGCTGACGGCGCTGGACCTGCGGCCCGAGCCGGGCAACCCGGCCCGCTGCTTCCGCGCCGGCGCGGTCATCACCGTCGAGGTCGAGCGGGCCGGGATCTGCGAGGACCCGGAGGTCAACACGAGCCGCTGGCTGGACTACACGCTGACCGCCGAGCTGAGCGGCACCAGCCGGGCCTGCACGGCCGTGCTCGCGGTCCGCACCGGCACCGGCACCGGCCACTACGGCCGGGTGGAGATCGCGGTCGGCCACGCCCGGGCGGCGATCCGCGAGCAGATCCTCGCCGGCCCGCGCCGGCAGCTCGCCGCGGCGCCGGTCCCGGCGGGCACCGGGCGGCGGACCGTCGTGGTCCGGGTGCGCGGCCGCGCGGTCAGCGTGCGGGTGGCCGGCTCGCCGGCGCTGACCGCCACCATCGACCGCCGCCTCGCGGCCGGGGGCGTCGCCCTCGGCGCCGAGACCGGCGGCCGGTGCGTCGTCTCGCTGAAGGACGCCCGGCTCACCGGCGTCGCGACGGCCTGACGGCGCACGCACCACGCGACCGGCCGGAGCGCCTCCGGCCCCGAACGAACAGGACATCGATGCGAAAGATCCCCATCCGCCGGGCCGTCTGGCCGGTCACCCTCGCGGTGGCCGCGGGCGCCGCGCTGGTGGCCGCCAGCTCGTACGCCGACACCGAACCGAAGCAGACCATCGTGTCGCTGACGTTCGACGACGGCGTCCGCGGGCACCTGACCGAGGCGGCGCCGCTGCTGAACGCCCGCGGGATGCGCGGTACCTTCTACGTCAACTCCGGCCGGATCGGCGCCACCGGCTTCCTCAGCCAGGCCGACCTGGAGGCGCTGCGGGCGCAGGGCCACGAGATCGGCGGGCACACCACCGACCACGTGGACCTGCCCACCCTCAGCGCCGACGACCAGCGGCGGGAGATCTGCGACGACCGGGTGGCGCTGCTGGACCGCGGGTTCGCGGTGCGCAGCCTCGCGTACCCGTACGGCGACGCCGACGCGACCACCAAGGAGATCGCGGCGGACTGCGGGTACAACAGCGCCCGCGGCGTCGGCGGGATCAAGTCGCCGGGCACCTGCGCCGGCTGCCCGCCGGTGGAGTCCGCACCGCCGCAGCGCCGGCACATGACCCGGGCCAGCGACTCGGTCAAGGACACCACCACCCTGGCCGACCTCCAGTCGTACGTCACCAACGCCGAGAACGCCGGCGGCGGCTGGGTGCAGCTCGTCTTCCACCACGTGTGCGCGAACGCCTGCGGCGGCGTGTACACGATCGACCCCGCGCTGCTCGGCTCCTTCCTGGACTGGCTCGGCGCCCGGGCCGGCGCGGGGACGGTCGTCAAGACCGTCGACGACGTGGTCGGCGGGGCGACGGCCGCGCCGGTCAGCGGGCCGAAGCTGCCCGGCGAGGAGGGCAACCTGGTGCCGAACCCGAGCCTGGAGGCCGTCGGCGCGCAGAACGTGCCGAGCTGCTTCCAGCGCGGCGGCTTCGGCACCAACAGCGTGGTGTGGAGCCGGGTCGCCGGCGGCCGCACCGGCGGCGCCGCGCAGCAGGTCCAGGTCACCGGGTACACCTCCGGCGACCGGAAGCTGATCACCCACCAGGCGGAGGCGGCGTGCGCGCCGCCGGTCACCGTGGGCAAGGCGTACCGGGCCCGGGTCTGGTACCGCGGCACCTGGGGCCCGACGGCGAGCGTCCGGCTGGTGCTGTACTACCGCGACCCCGCCGGGGTGTGGAAGTACTGGCGCACCGGTCCCGCGCAGGCGGCGACCGCCGACTGGCGGGAGGCCGAGCTGACGTCGGCGGCGGTGCCCGAGGGGGCGACGGCGCTGAGCTTCGGCCTGGCGCTGACCGGCCTCGGCACGCTGACCACGGACGACTACCACCTGGCCGAGGTCGGCGCGTGAGCCGGGCGGGTGCCCGGCGCGCCGCCGGCCCGCGCCGCCGGCCGCTGCGCCGGTCGGTGGTCGAGCTGGTCTGTGCGGTGGCGGCGCTCGGCGTCGCCGCGGTCCTGCTGGTCCGGCCGGCGCCCGCGGTCGAGGCGGGCCCGCCCGCCCCGGCGGCGCTGCCGGACCCGCGGCCCGCCCCGAGCGCGCTGCGCAACGCCTGCACCCGCGGGCGGGTGGCGCTGACGTTCGACGACGGGCCCGGCGGGCACACGCCGGCGGTCCGGGCCGTACTCCGGGCGTACCGGGCACCCGCCACCTTCTTCGTCCTCGGCGAGAAGGTCCGCGGCCGGGAGGGCGAGCTGCGGGCGATGGTCGCCGAGGGGCACACCATCGGCAACCACTCGTGGGACCACCCGCACCTGGCCGACCTGGACGAGCCCGCCGTCCGCGACCAGCTCGCCCGGACGCAGGAGGCGATCACCGCCGCCGGCGTGCCGGCGCCGGCGCTGGCCCGCCCGCCGTTCGGCAGCGGTGGCCGGATGGTGCAGGGCGTGGCCGCGGACCTCGGCCTGCGGCTGTCGATGTGGACGGTGGACAGCGAGGACTGGCGCGGCCGCCGCGCCGCCGACCTCGCCGCCGCGGTGGTCGCCGCGGCCGGGCCGGGCGCGTCGATCCTGCTGCACGACGGGACGCTGGACGCCGCGAACACCGTCGAGGCGCTGCCGGCGATCATCGAGGGCCTGCGGGCCAAGGGGCTGTGCACGGTGGCGCTGCGCTGACTTTCCTGTGTTCCCCCGGAAAGGAGCGGGCGGGTCGGCGGCAGCCGGCCCGCCCGCCCCGTTTCGGGTTTGCGTGGGGGCCGGAGAGATGTCCGGCCCCCACGGGCGTCAGTCGGTGGTCGGGGTGGTGGTGGTCGGGTCGACGGCGAAGGCGGCGAAGGCGAACTCGGTGTTGTCGCCGCGCAGCCCCACCCGGCCGGGCGCGGTGATCGGCGCGCAGCCCACCCCGTCGTCGACCGCCCGGACCACGAGCCGCCCCAGCCGGTACACCGCGATGGCCACCGAGCCGGAGGCGTTGGTCCGGATCGTCACCGTGAACCGCTTCCAGGCGTGCGGCAGGATCGGGTACCCCGGCACCTCCTCGCTCAGCTCGTGGTACCGGCCCCCATTGGACGGTCCGCCGGGGCACTTCTTCTTGATCACCAGGCGGCCGTCGCGGCGCAGCAGGCTGGCGTAGTACGTGCTGGTCTCGCTCTGGTGGCGCAGCCACAGGTGGACGCCGTCCCAGTCGGTGCGCGGCGTGGAGCGGGTGCTGTCCTGCTCGTCCACCCTGATCTTGAGCCGGACCGTGGCGTCGTCGAAGTCGGCCCGGCGGCTGACCATGCGGAAGATCGCCGAGTTCGTGCCGGCGCGCGAGTCCGGGTCCGGCTCCCGGTCGTCGACCCGGCCGCTGGCGAACGCCGGCCCGTACGGCGAGTCCATCGCGAACAGTGAGCCGCTGGTCATCTCCCAGTCCGGCGAGACGTGCGCGGCGGACAGCCGCGCGTTGTAGGTGGCCCACTCGTTCGTCACCAGGCCGCGGCCGGGCGACTGCGGCAGGAAGGGCAGGTCGAGGCCGCGTGCCGCGGCCGGCGGGGGAAGGGGCAGGGCGCCGAGGGCGGTCGCGGCGAGCGCGACGGCGGCGCGGGACGATGCGTGCATGTCCGCCTCGGGGGGATGTCGGGCGCGCCGGGGTGCGCGCCATCTCCATTTTAGCCCTAAATCAGCCGTTTTGCCGGGAGTGGGTTGGCGTTCGCCGATACGTCCGAGAAGGCTCAGCCCGCGCCGCCCGACGCCGATGGTGCGTTAACGCCGCTCGGGGTTCATCCCGGCGGCCTCACTCACGGGGGTACGGATGCGCGCGATCAGGTTCCTCACCGCCGCCGCGGCCGTCGCGCTCGGCGCCACGACCGTCCCGGCGCCCGCCGCGGCGGCCACGCTGTTCGCGCCGCAGCCGCCGGCCGGCGAGCAGTTGGTCACCAACGAGTACGCGTACTGGAACCCCGCCGACCCGCGGGCCCACCGCTCGGCGGACTGGCAGCTCGACAGCGGCTCGCTGTTCGCCCGGCCCAGCACCGACGGGATGGCGTTCTGGAGTGGACCGGTCAACGACCGCGCCCCCGACGCCGACTCCGCCCGCGGTACCAACTCGGCCATCCTGCGCCTGGTCAGCAAGCGGACCGACTTCGGCGACGCGCAGGTCCGGACGAAGCTGTGGGTCAGCGCCCAGACCGCCACCCGCAGCACGCCCGCCGTCGACTGGGACGGGGTGCACCTGTTCCTGCGGTACCAGGGCGAGGAGAGCCTGTACTACGTCTCGGTGGCCCGGCGCGACGGCGCGATCGTGGTCAAGAAGAAGTGCCCGGGCGGGCCGAGCAACGGCGGGACGTACTACACGCTGGCCAGCAAGAGCGGGTACCGGATCGCGGCGAGCCAGTGGAAGTGGTACTCGGCGTACGCCAAGAGCAACCCGGACGGGTCGGTGACGCTGGGCGCGGCCCGGGTCGACCTGCCGGTGCTGTCGGTGACCGACCGCGGGACGGGGTGCGCGCCGATCCGCAAGCCGGGCCGGGTGGGGGTGCGCGGCGACAACACCGACTTCCAGTTCACCAACTTCAGGGCGACGTCGCTGTAGGCGGCGGTGCGGTGGGTGCCCGCGTCGCGGCGGGCACCCGGGGCAGTGGTAGCCCGTCAGCCGCGCCGAGGCTCCGGTTCCGCCGGGACAGCGCCAGCGGTCGGGGTGGCTCGCGCCGCCCCGGCCCGCCGGCACAGTGGGTTCAGCGGTCGCCGCCGAGGACGGCGGCGCGCAGGCGGTCGGCGTCGCGCAGGTCGGGCAGCAGGACCGTCGGCCGGGCCGCCGCCAGCACCGCCGCCGAACTACCGCCCGTCGCCACCCCGATCGAGCGCACGCCGGCCTCGTGCGCCGCCTCGATGTCCAGCGGCGTGTCGCCGACCACCACGACCCGGTCCGCGTCGAACGCCGTCCCGAGCCGGTCCCGCGCCCGCTGCCGGGCCAGCCGGACCAGCGCCGCCCGGCGCGCGCCGTCCGAGCCGTACCCGCCGACGGCGAAGTCGATGTGCCCGCCCAGGTCGAACGCGCCCAGCTTGATCTCGGCGACCGGCCGCAGGTTGCCGGTGACGACCGTCTGGTGCGCGACACCGGCCAGGGCGGCGAGCGCGCCGGCCGCACCGGGCAGCGCCCGGCCGAGCCGGCGGAAATCGTCGCGCAGCTCGGCGGCGGCATCGGCCAGGGCGGCGTAGCCGGCGGCCAGCAGGGCGGCGTCCTCGGCGATGCCGTGCCGGTTCAGGGTCTCGCTGAGGATGGCATGCTCGGTGCGGCCGGCCATCTCGGCCAGCTCGCGCAGGGGGGTGCCGGTGAGCTGCCGGAAGGCGCGCTCGTAGAGGGCGCGGCTGAGGGCGCTGACGTTGACGAGGGTCTGGTCGATGTCCCAGAGGACGAGCGTGCCGGTCACCCGTCGATGCTGCCACGCCGGGCACACGCCGCAGAATTGGCGCTGCCTTCCCCGCCGGGGGTGCGACCGGAGGACACCCGTCCTCTCCGGTTCTGCCGGCTCACCTCCCTGCCTGCCGGTTCACCGAGCATCTCCCGGTTGCTGGCGTCTCGGCACGCTGCCTGGCCCGCCCGAGGCTGGCAGCCCGAATTTCGATGAACCTGACCTCCGGCAGCTTCCGCCACGTGGTCAGGCCGCACTTCACGGAGATCCACCAGTCGCCGTCGTCGTAGCGGGTGTCACCGACCGCGGTGACGGTGACGAGAATGCTGCCCTGCCCTGTGCGCCATTCCCTCTCCCGCAGGATCAGCAAGTCACCCGGATGGATCATCGAACGGCCTCCTGTGCCAGTGAGAGCGGGATGGGTGGAGGCCGACTCGGGTTGCCGGCTCTCCACCCGCCGGCATCGGACCCACCTGTCGCCGCGGTGCGTGAGCTGTTCCGCACGGCGTCAGTCCTCGTCCGGGTGCCGTCGAGAACCCTGCCGGCTCGCCGAACTGCGGGTCCATGTCCTTGCCTCTTGTTGTGCCTTGACTGCACGGAGATGTGCACACAGGATGGTGCCGGCACAACATTCGACAAGTAGCGTGCGAGGAGGCAACCGTGAAGATCACCTTGGTGGCCGGCGATCCGATGAGCCAGCCGCACAACAGCCCGACTCTCTACAAGACCGACCGCGGTAGTTGGATCATCCAGGGCTGGGTGGTGACCGACCCCAGCGTTCTTGCCGAGATGGGTATCCCGGAAGGCGAGGCGTGCGTCGAGATTCCGGACCGCATGATCCCCTTCTTCGCCGAAGGGGCGTAGCGATTTGGCGAGCATCGACGTCAAGGAGTTCGAGTGCATTCTCAACTCACTGGAGCGCTCCTACGTCCACCTGGAGATGCGCTCCTCGTACGGCACGGACGCCGAGCGCCTCTTCTTGGGGCGGGACTTGGATGACACATCGTGGCTGGAAGAGTGGCCCGAAATGGTCTCGTGGTGTGACACGCTGCGTCGATACCGCGCGGAAGGGAAGTCCTGCCGTCGCGTTCACATCATCGATGAGCCCCTGAACGACTACTGGCGATGGTCCCACGCCGTCACGAAGCCGCTGGAGGACGCCGGCGAGGAGAACAGGTGGCTGGCGCGACCCACGGCCAGCGGTGTCGAGCTGCCACCGGACGACTTCTATCTGTTCGATGACGAGTTGGTTGTCTACCTGCGCTATACGTCCGCGGGTGAGAACGCGGACTTTCTGACCAGCAGAGCCGACCTCGACATTGAGACGTGCCGCAGTGCGTTCGAGGCGGCATGGAATATCGCTACACCTCACCGTGTCTATCGACCCGCCTGAGGAAGCTCACCGGGCGCTGGGGCTCCGTCTTCGTCAACTGCGCAGGTCGGCGGGCTTGACGGGGCGAGTCCTGGCGCTCGGGCTCGGTATGCACTTCACCCGGCTCAGCAAGATCGAGAATGGCGTCGTGGTGCCCACGGAGGCGAACATCCGCCGGTGGTGTGAACTCACGGACGCCGTCGAGCACGCGGAAGACCTCCTGGCGAGCGTGCGGAACTTGTCCAATGCGTACGTGGAGTTCAACCGGGAAGCGCGGACCCTGCGCAAGATGACGCAGGACCGCAGCATGAATTTATACCGCGATACGACGCTCTTCCGTATCCACGAGAACGTGGTGATCCCCGGCATCTTCCAGGTCGAGCCGTACACCCGCGCGATGTTGGCGTTCTGGTGGCGGTTCCTCGAAGTGCCGGACGACACGGAGACGGTGCTACCCGCCAAGCAGATCCGCACGGGTCACGCGCTGAACTCCTCGAAGCGCGTGGTGGTGACGCTGGAGGAAGAGGCGTTGCGCATGCGATTCGGGGACGCCGGTACGCAGGAAGCTCAGCTCACCCAACTGCTCGCGGTCATGCGCCTGCCGTACGTCAGCCTCGGCATCATCCCATCCGGGATCGATCGCGGTTCCTGCGTCTCCTCCATCGGCTTCTGGATCTTCGACGACGTGATGGTCACCATGGAGACGGCGACCGCCTACATCGAGGTGACGCAGCCGGGGGAGATCCGGCAGTGGGCGAAGCTGTTCGGCCACCTCCAAGCACTCGCCAGCTACGGCAAGGACGCCCGCCGACTGATCACCAAAGCCCTGGACGAGCTGTAGCCGCGGTCGAGCTGAACCGACCTGCTGGCTGCGGTCCGCTGGCGTCCCCCGTGGGCACCGGATCGTCCGGGGCGCGCGGCCGCGAGATAGCTGCCGACAGCCAAAGGGGGCGCCGTCGAGGGGCAACTGTGCCGAGTCGGCATGGTACTGAGATTCCGCTATTTGGGTCGATCGCCATGGATGCGTCTGCGTAGCCAGGACCAGACGCCAAATGTCGCGCCGATGTCACCGGTGGCCGTCCCGGCTGCGGCGGCCAGAGTCAACGCTTCGCCACAGTCGCTGCAAACTCGACGTCCTGTAACCGTTTCCACGAACCGTCTTCGCATTTGCTTGCAGTCCGGGCACTTGCGTCGATTCAATGACAATTTCTGCTCCTGGTTCCCCTTGAGGTGCGCCTGTCCCATTCATGTTTGGCCGGCTTCGCCGAGATGAGCGCCGACCGTTCCCGCGACCGAGCGCACCGAATCAGGGGTACGGCGGGAAGAGGTCGCGGGCGCAGCCGGCCAGGGCCAGCTCCGCCTCCGCGACCACGTCCTGGTCCAACGTGATCCCCAGCACGAAGTCCACCTCCCCCACCCGGTAGAAGTAGATCGCCCCGCACTCCACGTCGAACACCGCCCGCTGCACCGGCCGCCCCACCACGTCCAGCACCGCCCGGCCGAGCAGGTTCATCCGCTCCGCGACGTCGTCGGCGAGTTCGTGGTACCGCACCCGGCGCAGGTCCATCGGCAGGTCGGGGGAGAGCGGGGCCAGCCGGTCCTCGTTCAGCGCGTCCACCACGAACGCGTGCCGGCGCCGGGCCACGTGCGCCACGTAGTGCAGCGCGCCGCCGGACAGCGCCTGCCGGCAGGCCGTGAGCGCCGCCGCGGACGGCTCGCCCTGGACCACCTCGGCGGCGGCCGCGCGGACGGGCGGGCCGTCGGGCTCGGCGGCGAGGCGCTCGGGGCCGGGCTCGGCGGCGTCGCGCAGGGCGGCCGCCCAGCCGCCGAAGTCCCAGTGGGCGAGGCGCATCGAGCGGCGGATGTCGTCGGCGAGTTGGTGGACGGCGATGTCGGCCTCGGTCACGCCGGGGCGGCGGGGGAGCAGCGGGTCGTCCGGCTCCGGGGCGGCGGGCAGGCCGAGGACGGCCACGAGGTACGTGTTCGGGGTGATCGTGGCGACGTACGTGACCGCGTCGGGGCCCTGCAGGACCGTGCGGACCAGGGCGCCGGTGCGCAGGCCGGCCAGCGCGCGGTCGGCCTCGGCGACGTGCACGCCGAGGCGACGGCCGGCGCGGGCGATGGTGCTGCCCACGGCGGCCGGGTCGGCGCCGCGGGCGTGCCACAGGTCGACGTGGTCACCGGTGTGGTGGCCGAGGTACCGCAGGTCGGGCAGGGCGGCGAAGGCCGCGGCGATGCGGTCGGCCCGGTCCCGGTAGCCGGGCGGGAGGAACGGGTCGACCCGGTGGGCCACGTCGGCGGTCACCGGCGGCGGCCCGTCCGCGCAGCGGTGCCGGCCCGGTCACAGATCGAACAGGTCGAAGTCGACATCCCACCGTCCCTCCAGGTCGGTCGTCGTGGCGTTGTGCGCGGCGATCAGGGCGTACGGGTGCTCGGCGGGGAGGAAGTCGCGGCAGTCGCCGACGGCCAGCGCGTCCAGCGCGGCGGCCTCGGCGTCCCGGCCGGCGGCGACGAGGTTGGTGGCGTGGTCGGCCAGCGCGGCGATCGTCCACGGGTGGCCGGGGCGGAGGCGGTCGCGCAGGGCGTCCAGGGCGGCGCCGCTGAGTTCGAGGGCGCGGTCGACCCGGCCGGCGCGGCGGCTGAACAGGCCCACGTTGAGCGCGCAGAGCTGGGTGAGCGGGTGGTCGGGGCCGCCGCGGGCCCGGTGGAAGGCGAGGACCGCGTCGCCGAGGGCGAGCACGTCGGCCGCGGCGGCGGGGGTGCGGTCCTCGGGGTACCGGCTGCGGTGCCGGCCGACCGCGTGCAGCATGTGCGCGGCCCGGCTCTCCGGGTGGTCGGGGCCGAGCGCGGCCTCGTACCGGCGGACCAGGTCGGCGAACTCGCCGGGCAGCGGCGGCCGGTCCTCGTCCCACTGGCCGCGGTGGGCCCGGCGCAGCCGGTTGGCCAGCGCGGCGGCGTCGATCGCCAGGACGACCTGGTGCAGCGAGCCGGGCTCGGCCCGGGCCCAGCGGCGGGCCTCGGCGAGCGACTCGGCCGCGGCGGCGTGGAAGCCCAGCTCGGCCTCGAGGACGGCGACGGTGCCGGCGCACCACCAGGTGTAGACGTCCCGCTGGCCGAACAGGCGCAGCCGGCGGGCCAGCACCTCGCGCTCCTTGGCCAGCGCCTCGCCGAGGTCGCCGTTGAGCCGCAGCGCGGTGGCCCAGTTGTGCACCGCCATCAGGGTGGCGGGGTGGTCGGGGCCGAGCTGGCGCCGCCGGCCGGCGGCCACGGCGGCGTCGCCGGCCAGCGCCAGGCCGTACTCGCCGGTGCCGCGGTGGTCGGCGGCCGTGCCGCTGAGGTTGTCCAGCGTGCGCAGGTGGTCGGGGCCCATCGTGCGCCGCTGCGGGCCGGCGATCCGGTCGCCGAGCGCCAGCGCGGCGGCGTGGTCGCCGAACTTGCGTTCCAGGTTCGCCAGCAGGACGTGCAGGGTGTACCACAGCTCGTCGTGCAGGGCCGGCTGCGTGTCCCAGGCGGTCTTGAGCCGGCGGCCGAACGCGGCGGCGGCGCGCCAGCCGCGCGGCTCGACGGCGTTCATGTGCCGGAGCTGGCCGAGCAGCCAGCGGCGGACGGCGAACTCGGTGCTGTCCGCGGCGCCGCTGGCCAGCGCGTGCGGCTGGAGCATGGCGAACCGGGCCTGCCGCCACTCGTCCGAACCGGTGGACTCCAGCGGGGCGAAGTCGGCGAGTGCCCGCTGGGCCTGCCAGCGGCGCAGCGCCCGCCGCTCGTCGTCCAGGCCGGCCCGGATCGCCCGCTGGAGGTGGCTGGGGATGGCGGCGCGGTGCCGCAGGCCGCCCCAGTCGATGTCCAGCGCGCCGAGCCGGGCGGCCCGCCAGAGCAGCGGGTCGAGGTTGATCGCGTCCCGGGCGAGGCTGCCGGCGACCGAGCCGGGCGCGGCGGTGTCCGGGCCGAGCAGGGCGGCGAGGTCGGCGGCGTCGCCGGTGCCGGCGGGGGCGGCGTCGGCCAGCTCGCGGGCGTCCTCCTCGCGCAGCGCGAGCACGTACCGGCGGACGAACGCCGTCGACCGCAGCAGCCCGAGGTCGATCGGCTCGGGGGCGAGGAACGCGAGCAGTTCCAGCAGTACCCGGGTGGCCCGGCCGGCGGGGGTCAGGCCGAGCCACTCGGCGGTGTGCGTCCAGGCGGCGGCCAGCGCCGGGACGGCGTCGGGGCCGCGCAGCTCGCCGGTCCGCTCGACGTACTCGGCGGCGAGCGTGCCGAGGGTCGGGCGGGCCCGGGACCAGCCGCGGCGGTGCAGCCGGCGGCCGATGTCGGTGATCAGGCAGCCGGCCAGCCGGGCGGCCAGCGGGTCCCGGTCCAGGGCGTCGGCGACCGCGGCCAGCTCGTCGTCGGTGAGGCCGTCGACGTACGTGGCCAGGACCCGGGCCGCGGCGGCGGCGCCGAGCGGGCCGACGGCGATCCCGCGCGCGCCGGCCAGCCCACGCGGGTGCCGCGAGGTGACCAGGACCGCGCCGCGCCCGGCGGTCGGCAGGAACGGGGCCAGGTCGACCTCGTCCACGACGCCGTCGAACAGCAGCAGCCACGGCTCGTCCCGGTCGGCCAGCTCGCGGTGCACGGCGGCCCACGGCTCCCGCCCGACCGGTACGCCCAGCTCGGCGGCGAACGCCGCGCCGTCGGCCAGCAGCGCCGGCAGGTCGGCGCCGGTGAGCCAGCGGCACAGGCCGTACTGGCCGGCGAACCGGCGGGCGTACTCGGCGGCGAGCACGCTCTTGCCCACCCCGGCCGGGCCGTGCAGGTGGACCAGCGCCACGCCCTCGGGCTCGGCCAGCGCGCGGCGCAGCACGTCCAGCTCGGGCTCGCGGCCGTGGAAGTCGGCGACCCGCGGGGTCCGGCCGCCGGCCACCGCGACGCTGTCCCGCTGCTCGGCCGGGTCGCCGGGGAAGACCGGGGCGCCGGCCGGGTACGCGCCGAGCGCCGCCACCCGGGGCAGCCGCAGCAGCCGGCGCAGCCGCTTGCCGGCGTCGGCCGCGCCGAGGCCGTGCAGGTCGATCACCGGCAGGTCGCGCCAGCCGCGGCCGGGCCCGCCCACCCGGACGACGACCGCGGACCCCGGCCGGGCGGCCAGCGCGGCGCCGCCGCCGGCGAGGTACGGGCCGTCGACCACGACGACCGTCGCGCCGCCGGGCTCGGGCGGCCGGTCGGGGTGCGCCCGCTGCATCCGCACGATCGCGCCGGACTCGGTGAGCAGGGCGCGCAGCCAGTCCGCCCACGGCTGGTCGCCGCCGCCGTACAGCAGGGTGTAGCCGGGGCCGCCGGAGCGGAAGGCATCCCGGTAGCCGCGCTGCAGGTCGGCCGGCGCCGGGGCCAGCGCGGTGACCGCGCCGTCGGTGAGCACCGCCACGAGCCGGCGCACCGCGGCGGCGACGCCGTGCGGCGGGATGTCGTCGTCGAGCAGCAGCGCGAGCGCGTGGTGCGCGGTGTAGAGCTGGTCGAACGGCACGCTGAGCAGGTCGGCGCGCTCGCGCAGCACGCCGCGGAACGCCTCGGCCAGCGCCGGCACCTCGGCCACCGCGGCGCCGGCCGGGCCCGCCACCCGGTGCCCGAACGCGAGCACCCGGCTGCCGGCGTCGGCCAGCTCCGCGGCGGCCCGGGCGGCGCCGTCCAGCGAGCGCTGCCGGTTCGCCGCGAACACCACGGCCACGTCGGCCGCCGCCGCGGCGGCGGCCAGGTCCGGCTCGGCCAGGCCGGCGCGCCAGTCGATCAGGACGTCGTCGACCGTACGGCGGCGCAGCGCCCGCTTGAGCGCCGCGAGCTGGCCGGGGCGCGGCGGCGCGACGAGCGGGTCGGGGTGGGTGTCGAGGGCGTACAGCGCGCCGGCCGGGGTGTCGAACTGCCGGGCGTCCCGGCGGGACACCTCCTGCCCGGCGCCCCGGCAGACCGCCCGGACGAACGCCATCAGCTCCGGGTCCAGCGGCGCGTCGACGGCGTCGGACTCCCGCTCGTACGGCAGGTACGCCGCCGCCGACGGCGCCTCGTCGCAGCTCAGGACCAGTACCCGCCGCCCCGCCGCGGCCAGCGCCCAGGCGGTGTTGGCGACGACGGCCGTCCGCCCGACGTTGCCGGTGTCCGACAGGAACGCGGCCACCCGGGGCCGGGCCGCCGCGGCCGGGCGCTGCTCGTCCGGTCTGCCCATGTCTTCTCGTCCGCTCCCTCGTGTGTCGCGCCCCGGTCAGGGCGCGCGGACATACGGCGACTGCTGGTGGTTGCTGTACGCGCAGCCCGCCGGCCGGTCGCCGTCGGCCGCGGCGGCGAGCGCGCGGCGCAGGGCGTGGGCGAACGGGGTGTCGGCGTCGGGCGCCGCGGCGGGGTCGAGGCCGGCGACGTCGAGCGGCCCGTGGTCGGCGTGTGCGCTGCGGTTCACCCGGCCGTCACCCCCCGGTCGTGCGGCACCTGCCTCGATGGACGGGATCGACAGCGTAGCGGTTGCCGTCGCATCACGAGATGTGACCCTCACCATACGTTCGGTCGCCGCCGCGGGTGGGCGCCGGTCCACAGCGGACTGCATGATGCGGGGATGGATCCCCGCCCGCGCGCCGCCGCACCGCGGGCCCCCGCCTTCCACCAGTTCGTCCTGAAGATCCACAGTAGGTGCAACCTCGCCTGTACCTACTGCTACGTCTACACCATGGCGGACCAGCGGTGGAAGGAGCGGCCGCCACGAATGCCCGATGCGGTGATCGACGCGGCCGTGGACCGGATCGCCGAGCACGCCCATGCCCACGACCTCCCCCGGGTCGACATCTCCCTGCACGGCGGCGAACCGCTGCTCGCCGGTCCGCGCGCGGTCGCGCGCTGCGTGCGGCGGCTGCGCGCGCGGGTGCCGGTACCGGTCCGCGCGGCCATGCAGACCAACGGCGTCCTGCTCAACGACGAGTGGCTCCGCGTGTTACGCCGGCTCGGCGTGTCGATCAGCGTCAGCCTGGACGGCGGCGCCGCCGCCAACGACCGCCGCCGGGTCGACCACCGCGGCCGGGGCAGCCACGACCGGGTCGCCGCGGCGCTGCGGCTGCTCGGGCAGCCGGCGTACCGGGCGCTCTACAGTGGCCTGCTGTGCACCATCGACCTGCGGCACGACCCGGTGGCGACGTACGGGGCGCTGCTCGCGCACCACCCGCCCGCCGTGGACTTCCTGCTCCCGCACGGCAACTGGGGCCGCCCGCCGCCGGGGCGGGTGCGCGGCGACCCGGCCACCCCGTACGGGGACTGGCTGGTCGCGGTGTTCGACCGCTGGTACGGCGCGCCCCGGCGGGAGACCCGGGTCCGGCTGTTCGAGGAGCTGCTGCACACGCTGCTGGGCGGCCGGTCCGCGGTCGAGGGCGTCGGCCGGACGCCGCGCGGCTCGGTGGTGGTGGAGACCGACGGCAGCATCGAGCACTCCGACGTGCTCGGCTCGGCCGCCGAGGGCGCGGGGGCTACGGGGCTGTGGGTGCAGCGGGACCCGTTCGACGCGGTGTTCGCCGTACCGCACCCGCTCGGCCCCGGTGGCGCCGCCACCGAGCCCGCCCCGGCCTGCCGCACCTGCACCGCGCTGGCCTCGTGCGGCGGCGGGCTGCACGCGCACCGGTACGACCCGGCGACCGGCTTCGCCAACCCGTCGGTGTACTGCCCCGACCTGTTCCGGCTCGTCGGCCACCTGCGCGCCCGGCTCGCCGCCGACCTCGCCCGGCTGGCGCCCGCCGCCCGCGACCCCGACTTGTCACCGAATGTGTAATGCCCCGGACCCGCACCGGCTGCGAGGCTGGAAGCGCACGCCGGACAGACGGGAGGTGCACGTGACCGGCCCCGCCGCGCCACCGGCGCCGCCCGCCCCGGCCCGCCGCCGGTACCGCGGCGCCGCCCTCGCCGCCGGCGCCGCGCTCGCCCTGGCGCTGGGCGGCTGGCTGCTGCTGCGCCCGTCCGGCCCGCCCGACGCCGACCTGGTCACCTGCCTCGACCCCGGCCACCGGGTCGGCCTCGCCAGGGCGCTGGTGTCGCTCGGCGAGGCCGGGGCGGGGGCCGCCGCGGACCTGGTCCGGTACGCCGGCGCCGACCGTACGGTCGAGGACTTCCGCCGCCGCGACCCGACCGGCTTCGACCGCGCCTGCGCCGCGTTCGCCGAGGCCCGCCGCGGCGGCGCCGGCGGCGGCTCGGGCGCCGGGCAGCTCGCCGTCACCTCGGCGGTGACGCTGCTGGCCACGCTGCTCGGCGGCTGGCTGACCCGGGCCGGGCAGGCGGCCGAGCGGCGGGCCGGCGCGGCGGCGGCGCTGCGGACCGCGCTGGGCGAGCTGGCCACCGCCGCCGAGGCGTACCTGGACGCGCTGCCCACCCCCGACCTGCCGGCCGGCGACCCGCTGCGCGCGCGGGCCCGGGCGGTCGGCGCGGCCGCCGCGGCGCTGCCCGGCGGCCCGGCGCTGGCCGGGCCGCTGCGCGCGCTGGACGCCGAGGTCGCCGCCCGCCCGCTCACCGCCGGGTCGCCGCTGGCCGAGCGGGCCGCGCACGGCGACCGGGTCGGGTCGGCGCTCGCGGCGGTCGAGAGCGCGGCGGCGGCGCTCGCGGCGCCCGGCCCGGGGCGGTGGCGGCCGTGGTGACGAACCCGTTCCACGTGCCCGGCGCGCCCGCGGCCACGCCGCTGCGCTGCACGCTGCGGCCGTGGGCCGAGCCAGGCCACGCGGAGTACTGGGTGGATGTCGGCGGCGCCGGCGCGGCCCGGGCGGCGTTCGGCGCGTCGCTCGCGCTGTTCGTGGCGGGGCTGGGCGACCCGCGCGGCAACGGGCGGCTGGTCACGGTCGGCGGGGAGTCGGCGACCGGCAAGTCCAGCCTGATCCACCAGTGCATCCACGACCTGATGGCGGCGGTGGCCGGGGAACCGGCGGCCGGCGGGGGCGTGGTGGTGGTCGACGCGACCGCGACGCCCGGCATCGACGAGGAGCGGCAGACCGAGGTGTGCTTCGCCATCTGGGACGAGCTGAGCCGGCACCGGGGGTTCACCCGGTTCGTGGAGGCTGACGACCTGTGGGCCAAGCCCCTACAATTTTACGCCAAGCTGTCCGCGTACCTACAGCTCACCTCGGCCGTCGTGGTGGTGCTGCTGCCGGTGCTGCGGGGCCTCCAGCCGCCGGTCCGCCACCTCGACCAATATCCGGGCTTCGCCCGCTCGCACCTGGTGTTCTTCGCCGAGTGCAGCGACCCGCGGGCCATCAGCGCATGGAGCAGGAGCCGAGTCGACGGTGGGACGCTGCAGGAGCGGCTGCTCGATCTCACCCTGACGCCGTTGCGGGCGGAGGACGCCACGCGGTACCTGGAGGCGCGTATGGGGCGAATGGATACCATCGGTCGGCACTTCCGGTTCAGCACCGATGTCGTCACCGCGATGATCTCGGAGGCGCCCGACGACCCGTGGCCGATCGCCCGGCTGCAACACTACCTGGGCAGGGTCTACGACCAGCACCTCCGGCAGGCGACCGCGGTACCCGAATCGGTGCTGACGCCGGAGCAGATGCACGACTACTTCTGGGGCAGCGTCCGCCGGGGCGAGCCCGCCGGCGAGCCGCCCGTCGACCCGGCCTGCGGCGGCGGCGCGGGCGCGACCCCATCCGGAGACGACGATGAGCAGTGACGGCGGCGCCAACCCGTTCGCCCTGGCGTGGGCGGACCGGCCGGGCGGGATCTCGGTGGAGTCCGCCGCGGAGCGCCGGTTCCTGGCGCTGCTCCGCCCGCACCTGCGACCCGACGGCGACCCGCCCCGGCGGACGCTGATCCTCGCGGTCACCGGCGAGTACGGCAGCGGCAAGACGCACCTGCTGAGCCGGATCGCCGCGCTGCGCCCCGACCCCGAACGGGTGACCGTGTGCGCCGCCCGCCCGGACCGGGACGGCTTCCGCAGCGTGTACCGGCAGGTGATCGGCCAGCTCGGCCAGGCCACGATCACCCACCGGGTGCGCCGGCACTACGGCCGGATCGTCGCCGACGCGGTCGGCGCCCCGCCCGGGTACCACGAGGACCTCGTCGAGGGCCGGGTCGACCCGGCCGACGCGGTCGGCTCGCTCGGCCTGATGGCCAGCCGGCTCCAGCGCACCCTGCACGACCGGCTGATCGAGCTGACCGGCACCCGGGCGTACGGGACCGCGCTGACCCTGCTGCTCGAACCCGGCCACGACACGCTGGCCTGGGACTGGCTGCGCGGCCTGCCGCCGCACGCGGCGCTGCGCGAGCACGGCATCGCCACCGCGATCGACTCCGACGAGTCGGCGCTGCGCGGCCTGGCCGCGCTGGCCGGGCTGCACCGCGGCATCGGCCACCGGCTCGCCCTGGTGGTGGACGAGGTGGACCGGCCGCTGCTCGGCCAGTTCCCGCCGAGCGTGCACGCGGCGTTCCGCGGCCTGCTCGACGACCTGCACCGGTGCGGCGGGGTGCTGGTGCTGGCCAGCGTCCCGCAGGCGTTGGAGCTGCTCAGCCCGGACACCCGGCAGCGGATCACCGAGGAGGTCCAGCTCGCCCGGTGGACCGACGCCGACGTCGCCGCGTACGTGGCGGAGGTCTGGCGGCGGACCGGCCGGGCGGGGCCGCCACCGTTCGGCGACCGGGTGCGGGGGAGCGTGGCGCGGATCGCCGCGGGGAACCCGCGGAAGATCATCGAGCTGCTGTACCAGCTCCACCAGCGGCAGGCCGAGGCGCCGCCGGGCGCGCCGCCGCCGACGGTGGCCGACGTGGTCGCGACGGCCCGCTCGCACATCGACGTGCCCACGCTCGAGGAGGCCCGGACCGAGATCGGGCACGCGCTGTTCAACGAGGCGATCCCGTACCTGCTGCGGCCGCGCCCCGGCGAGCCGGCCGGGTCGGACGACTACTGGATCCCGTCCGGCGGGTACGGGGCCGGCTGCCAGCTCATCGTCACCGACTCGGTGCTCACGGAGGAGGACGTGGACCGGCTGCGGGCCGAGGTGGACGCCGTGCACGCCGGCAGCCTGCCGCGCCGGGCGGCGGTGGTCATCGTCGGGTACCTCAGCGACGACCTGCGGGACCGGTTCGGCGGGGCGACGGGCATCCGGGCCGAGCCGGTGGTGTACGACCGGTCGGTGTTCCGGCAGGTGCTGATCAGCACGGTCCGGGTGCTGCTGGCCGGGCTGGAGCCGGGCGTCGAGTCGGCGATGGCGATCCGGCTGGACCGGATCGGCCGGCAGCAGGCGGAGAGCCAGCGCCGGTTCGACGAGTACGCCGCCGCGCACGAGGCCGCGCTGCAGGCGTTGGAGCGGCGGGTCCGCAACCTGACCGACGAGCGGGCGGCCGAGCCGCCGGCCGAGCGCCCGCGCCCGCGCCCCGCGGCGGAGCCGGCCGGGGCGGCCGCGGAGCCGGCGCTGCCGGCGGCGGTGGACGAGCCGATCGACGACGTGCTGGGCGAGCTGGCGAAGGTGCCGCGGCTGGACCCGCTGCTGGCCCGGGTGTTCGCGGTGGACGACGCCGGCACCGCCGCCGACGACGCCCGGGCGACCGTGCAGGCCCGGGTCCAGCGGCACGACCTGATCACGGCGATCGGGCTGGTGACCGTGCTGGCCAAGCTGGTCCGGGGATTCCGCGACGGCGTGGCCGGCTGGTACGCCCGGCAGCCCGCCGGCGCCCGGCTCGGCGCCGACGCCCGGCGCGCGCTGGACGACGTCTGCCACAACTACGACGCGATCTTCAGCTACCTGCCGGTCCTGGACCACCTGCACCTGGTGGTCGACCTCGCGGCCGGGCCGGGCGCGGGCGGCTCCCGGGTGGTCGACCTGCACCGGCACCGGCGGGACCTGTACAAGGACCTGGAGAGCCTGGCCGGCCGGGTCCGCCGGGAGCTGCTCCAGCACCTCGCCGAGAACGGCGACCAGCGCACGTCGGCCTGAACCGGCCGGCGAACGGGGCGAGGCCCGCCCCCCGGTGGGGAGCGGGCCTCGCGACACCGGCTATCAGTTGTTCTGGGCCTCCCAGACGAAGTCGGTGCTGATGCTGTCGCCCTGCGCCGTGTTCGGCGTCGAGGCGTTCAGGGTGTACGTGAAGCGGAACACCCGGGTGTTGCTGGCGACGGCCGAGGTCCAGCCCGTGCCGTAGCCGTTGGCGAAGTTGGTCTTGCCGCTGACCGTGGTCATCGTGTCGCCGGGGGCGGCGGCGGTGATGGCCGTCAGGCCGACCGGGGCGCCGCAGGTGCCGGTGCCGACCTGGATCAGCATGTTCAGCCACGTCGGGCCGGTGACGCCGTCCGCCGCGCCGTCGGTGGCGTTGTAGTTCGCCACGTACAGCTTGACGGTCGAGGTCGCCGAGCCGCTGTACGTCACGACGATGCAGTTGTTGGCCGTCTGGCCCGGCAGCAGGCCGGTGACCGAGAACAGCGCCGTACCGGAGTCGTTGTCGCTGATGGTGACCGTACCCATGGCCAGCGAGTTGCCGGGGTTGGTCGTGGTGGCGCTGAAGGCACTCAGCGTCGAGTTCCACACCAGGCTGGTCGCGACCGCGGCGGCCACGACGGCCGCCATGGCCCGGCGGCGCGGGGTTCCGGCGACGACACGCCCCACCCGGTACGCCCAATTGGTCCGCTGCGGCACCTCCACCTGCGCCTGCGTTTCCTGCGTCATCTCCATGGCAACCTCCTTTCGCTCGCACACTCGGTCTTCGACTGCACCGAGGATCGGTCGCGGGCGGGGGGACCTGAAGATTTCCCGGCCGGGGATGACGCGCGCCACAGTGATCCGCAGTGGGGTCACCATCGGTCGGTTTCGGCGGCGGTGCAGGAAATCGACCCGGCAGGTTTCGCGGCCGCTTCCGAGACCGGCCGCCCGCCTGCCAATCAGTAACGCCCGCCATGAACGGGGCCCGCGCAGGAGGAGGTCGCATGCGCCGCCCGAGGGCCGGCCCACGTCGTTCGGGCTCACCCGGGACCTCAGCGGCACCTCCGGCCGCATCAGCGACAGCGGCACCAGCGGCACCGACAGCCGCGCGCCCACCGCGCCGCGGGGTCCGGCGGTGCCGGCGAGTACGTGAGCTTCGGCGCCGCCATCATCACCCGCAACACCGGTCACCGACGCAAGCCCAACCACTGACGGGTATCACCCGCCGGCCGCAGTCCTCCCACCCGTACGGGTGGCGTACCCGCGCGAAAGCCCATCGACGGCGATGCGCCCGGCCATGCTGTCCCCGACAAGATCACTTCCGTCCCGCGGCGGCGCCCGACACCGTTGGCCGCCCGGGTCGGCATCGATAGGAGCACCCATGCCCGGACAGCCCGACGACGCCGAGATCCACGTCGGCGGCATCACGCTCGCCGCCCCGCTGACCACCGAGCCCGAGCACCCGGTACCGGTACCGAAGCCCGACCAGGAGTGGGAGCTCCCGCACGGCTTCGCGTGGGTCTTCCACGGCGAGGGCGCCAAGGGGATCCAGCGGCCGGTCGTGCTCGCCGACGGCTTCAACAGCGGCCGCAGCGACCTCGGGTGGCTGTACCAGGGCCTCAACGGCGACGTGCCGTTCATCTCCGACCTGCGCGCGCGCGGCCGGACCGTCATCCTGATCGGCTTCGACGAGCGCAGCGACTCGATCCTGGTCAACGCCGAGACGGCCACCGCGGCGATCATGCGGACGATCGCCGAGCAACTCGACGACACCCGGCTCGTCGTCGGCGGGTTCAGCATGGGCGGCCTGATCACCCGGTACGCGCTGGCCAGGATGGAGATGCAGCGGATGGACCACCGCGTCGGGGCGTACTTCTCGTACGACACCCCGCACCGCGGCGCGGTCATCCCGATCGCCCTCCAGGCGTTCGCCCACTTCATCCCCGGCCCGGAGAACGCCTTCGCCCGGCAGATGAACAGCCCCGCCGCCCGGCAGATGCTGTGGCGCCACTACGACAGCGAGACCGGCGAGATCCGCCAGGACCCGGCCCGGGCGGAGTTCCTGTCGGAGCTGGACCGGCTCGGCGGCTGGCCGCGGATCCCGCGGCTGCTCGGCATCGCCAACGGCGCCGGCGACGGCATGGGCTTCAAGGTCCCGCCGGGCGAGATCGCGCTGCGGATCAACGGGATCGTCTTCCCCGGTACGACCCTGTACACCCAGGCGGCCGGCGACGCCATCGTGGCCGAGCTGAAGCGCCTGCTCCCGCCGGCCCAGAAGACGATCAAGACGAGCGGCTTCCCCGAGCTGGACGGCGCGCCGGGCGGCACGCTCGACTCGTTCCGCCTGCTCGCCGACGAGCTGGAGCGGCGCGGCGGCCGGGTCGACCTGCGGCACGACACGGTCTGCTTCGTCCCGACGGTCAGCGCGGTCGCGATCCGCGACATCGACCGGCAGGAGGACCTGTACGCGAACGTCGACCAGCTCTCGCCGGAGGAGAGCGAGTTCGACGACTTCATCTGCTCCAGCACCAACACGCCGCACACCGCGATCACCCGCGAGCTGTGCGACTGGATCCTGGACCGCCTGCCCGACTGAGGCGGTCCGTCGGGGGTGCGCCCAGCGGCGGCGGGCGCACCCCACCCCCGATCCCGAACCGGTGCCCGCGCGCGCCGGAGCCGTGGCGGGTGCGGCCACGGCTCCGGGATGCGCGGATCGCTAGCCGGCCGCGCCGATCTCCTTCTTCGCCCAGTCGCCCATCTCGTTGGTCAGCCGGGCCATGATGCTGTACCGGTCGCAGTTCGACGACCCCCACGACACCACCCCGACGACAACCCCGTCGACGATGTACGGCCCGCCGCTGTCCCCGCTGCACGTGGCCGTCCGGCCGTCGTTGTAGCCGATGCAGACCATCACCGCCGGGTTCACCTTGACGGCGCCGAAGACGTTGCAGCCGCTGGCCTCGTTGATCGGCAGGGTCGTGCGGTACAGCACGCCCGAACCCCCGCCGGCGGCGGTCTTCCCGTACCCGATGGCGGTGCCGGACTTGCCGGGCTCGGTCAGCGCGCTGTCGGCCGATCCGGCGACCTTCACCCACTGGCTCTGCGGCACGGGGAGGTCGTCCGCCGTGGTGATCACGGCGACGTCGTACCCCTGCTGCCACGAGTTCGGGCCGGTGTACCGGGGGTGCACCTTGTACGAAGCCACGGCCGTCCGGAACGTCTCGTCGCCGGCCGAGGTCAGGTCGTCGTCGCCGTACACGTAGCTCTTGGCCCCACCGACGTCGATCATGCAGTGTGCCGCAGTGATGATCTTGCGCTTGCCGGCCACCGACGCGGTGCACGACTGGCCCTGCGGCCCGCCGCCGCCGGCGCGCAGGCCGGCGATGATGAACGGGTTCGCCGCCACCGTGGTCCGCTCGCCGTTGACGACGCGGCTGGTGCCGCCCGGCCCGGTGCGCAGCGTGTCGGTGGGTACGGCCGCCGCGGCGCCGCCGGTGATGTACCCGGTGTACAGCAGCTTGTTCGGCGAGCCGGTGCCCGGGCCGGTGACCAGGTCCGGGGTGGCGTTGGTGACCAGCGCGTCGCGGACCTGCTGCGGGGTGGCGCCGGGGTTGGCGGCCAGGTGCAGCGCCGCCACGCCCGCGCCGTGCGGGCTCGCCATCGACGTGCCGCTGCCGGTGCGGTACCCGCCGGTGTGGTCGGCGGAGTGGATGTTGCCGCCGGGGGCGAACAGGTCGACGCAGGTGCCGTAGTTGCCGCTGCGCCCGCCGCCCTGGTTGATCATGCCGATGGTCAGTGCCTCGGGTACCCGCGACGGGCTCATCGAGCAGGCGTCCACGCCGTTGTTGCCGGCGGCGACGGCGACGACGAAGCCCTTCGCCACCAGCGCCTTGATCTGCTCGTCGCCGACGCCGACGGTGTCCATGGCCAGGCTGAGGTTGACCACCGCGGGCGTCTTGCCGTTCTTGGCCACCCACTCCAGCGCGCTGACGGTCGCCGAGTCGGGCGCGGAGCCGCCGCAACCCAGCGAGCGCAGCGCCACCACCTTCGCCTGCTTGGCGATGCCGACGGTCGACCCGGCGATGGTGCCGGCCACGTGGGTGCCGTGCCAGAAGCAGTCGGCGGCGTCCGCGTCGTTGTCGACGAAGTCCCAGCCGTACGAGGCCCGGCCCTCGAACTCCTTGTGCGCCTTGTGTACGCCGGAGTCGACGACGTAGGCGGTGACCGCGGCGGCGGTGCTCGGGTAGACGTACTTCTTGTCCAGCTTGGTGGTGCGCTGGTCGACCTGGTCCAACCCCCAGGACGGCGGGTTGAGCTGCTCCCCGGCCGCCCGGGTCGTGCCGTCCTCGTGCACCCGGCGGACCGCCGGGTCGGCGGCGAGTCGCCGGGCCTGCCGGGCGCTCAGGTCCCGGACCGCGAAGCCGTTGAACGTCGCGGTGTACGTGTCGGCGACGGTGCCGCCGTACCGGTCGGCGAGGCTCGCCGCGAGGCCGTCCGCGGCCGATCGGGCGTCGTTGTCCAGCACGACGACGTACCGGCCGGGAACCGGATGGTGGGCGGCGACGACATCGCCGCCCGGTGCGGCGGCCGAGCCGGCGCTGGCCGCGCTGCTCACGCCCAATGCCACGATTGTCGCGCCGATGAGAATGGCGCTGACGCGCGGGGTATGCATATTTCCCTCCAGGGTTACGGGTGCCCGACGGCCGGGTGGTGGCCGCGGCGGGTCGTTGGCTCGGAACTCTGCCCCCGCCCAGCGGGCTGAACAACCGTGGAAAGAACCCGTAGCGATACGGGATGAGTGGACGTCGGGCATCGATGCCCGTAATCCTTTTCGGGCCGGAACGGACGTATGGCGGGGTGTCCGGCGGGGACGTCCGCAAGCGGGTTCCGCCCGCCGCTCCGGCGGCCTATCCTGGCCAACACCCATGCTGACCGCGGACGACCGGCAACCGGGAGCGGACGAGTATGCACACCGAAGCGACCCCGAGCGCCGCGCCGCGCGGCGCCATGCGGATGGGGGAGCTGCCGTTGGTCGGCCGTGCCCGCGAATTCGCGGAACTGCGCGCGGCCGTGGCCGATCGTCCGTCGGTCACCGTTGTCGAGGGGCCGCCGGGAATCGGCCGGACGCGATTGGTCGCCGCACTCGATGGTGCATTCGACGGCGATTCGATATGGGTGTCCGGCGCCGCCTGCCAGCCGATGCCGAATCCATTCCCGTACGGCGTGCTGTTCGATTGCCTGACCGGCTGCGCCGACCGGCTCCGCGAGCCGGGGCCGATCACCGGGGCGCTGCGCGCGGCGCTGCCGGAGATCGCCGACCGGCTCCCGCCGGCCCCGCCGCCGGTCGGCGACGCCGGGGCCGAGCGGCACCGGCTGTTCCGGGCCGTCCGCGAGCTGCTGTGCGCGGTGGGCCCCGTAGCGCTCGTCCTGGACGACGTGCACTGGGCGGACCGGGGCACCCACCACCTGCTCGGCTACCTGGTGGCCCGGATGCCGCCCGACCTGGCGCTGGTGCTGACCCGCCGCACCGCCGACCCGCCGGGTGCCGACCGGACCGGCGTGCTGCGCCGGATCCCGCCCGGCGTCCGCGGTTGCCGCCTGCCGCTCGGGCCGCTCGACGCCGCGGCGGTCGGCGAGCTGGTCACTGCGATCGTCGGGGCGCCGACGTCGGCGGACGTCGCCGCGCTCGTCACCGCGCGCACCGGCGGGCTGCCGCTGTTCGTCCGGGAGGCCGCCGCGGCCCTGCCGGCCGCCGCGGCCGGGTCGGCGGGGCTGGCCGCCCAGCGGGCGGTCGACGCCGTACCGGTGCCGGCGGGCGTGCGGGCGGCGGTGGCCGAGCGGGTGGCCGGCCTGCCGGCGTCCGCGCTGGCCGTCGCCGAGGCGGCGGCCGTGCTCGGTGCCCCGGCGCCCGTCGAGCTGCTGGCCGCCGTGGCCGGCGCCGCGGGGTCCGTGGACATCACGGCCCTGCTCGCCCGCGGCCTGCTCGCCGAGACCGCGCCCCACCGGTACGGCTGGCGCCTGCCGCTGGCCCGGCGCGCGCTGTACGAGGGGCTGCCCGGGCCGCGCCGCCGCGACCTGCACCGCCGCGCCATCGACGCGCTGCTGGCCGCGCCCGGCGATCCCGCTGACAGTTCGACCGGCCCGCCGGCCGACGGGCCGGTCGGCGGCCCGGCGGACGGCCTGCCCGGCGGTTCGGCCGAAGCGGGCCTGCCGCACGCCGAGCTGGCCGCCCACTGCCGCGCGGCCGGCTGGACGGCGGACTGGCTGCGGTACAGCGAGCGGGCCGCCACCACCGCCGCCGAGGCCGGCGACGTCCCCGCTGCGATCAAGCTGATCTGCGACGTCGTCGCCGAGCCGGACGTCGGCGCGGGCGACGTGAACCGCCTGGCCACCGCGCTGTGCCGGTACGCGCTGGCCGGCCTGTACGACGCGGAGGTCAGCGGCCGGATCGAGAAGCTGCTGTCCGACCCGCGGCTGTCCGCCGACACCCGCGGCGAGGTGCACCTGTGGTTCGGCCTGCTGCTGATCCGGGAGACCGCCGAGATGGACCGCGCCCGGGCCGAGATCGCCCTGGCGATCGACCTGCTCGGCAACCAGCCGGCCCGGATGCTGCGTGGGATGGCGGTCCTGGCCACCCCGTTCCTCGACCTCGCCCCGATCGCCGAGAACCGGCGCTGGCTGGCCCGGGTGGAGGCCACGCTGGACGAACTGCCGGCCGGGCCCCTGCGCACCACCCTGCTCGCCAGCACCCTCGGCGCCCGCGCGATCAGCGGCGACCCCGGCACCGCCGCGCGTACCGACCTGCTGCCGGCGCCGAGCGAGGTCGACGGCGCCGACGAGATGCGCCAGCTCGCCCGGGCGCACTGCAACATCGCCGACGCGTACGCCTGGACCGGGCACACCCGTCGGGCCCGCCGGCACCTGGAGCGCGGCCTCGCCCTCGGCACCCTGGCCGGCGCCCCGTACATCGTGGCAACCGCCGACGCGACCGCCGTCCGGCTGGACTGGCTGGCCGGCGAGTGGGCCGAGTTGGACGAACGGATCAGGGCGCTGCTGCGGCGGTACTCGCACCTGCAACCGATCACCACCGAGCTGTACCTGGTCCGGGGTTGGCTGGCCGCGGCCCGCGGCGACCACCCGCTGGCCCGGGAGAGCTTCGCGGCGACGTCGGTGGGCCACCCGGCGTCGGCGATCGTGCCGATCGCGATCGCCGCGGCCGGCGCCATGGCGGCCATGCTCCTGGTCGCGGCCGACGCGCCCGCCGCGGCGGCGCAGGTCGCGCACGGGCTGGCGCTGGTCCGGCGCAAGGGCGTGTGGGCCTGGGCGGCCGACCTGCTGCTGCCGGCGCTCGACGTCGGGCTGGCCGCCGGCCGGCTCGGCGCCGTCCGCGACCTCGTGGCCGAGGCCGACGCCGGCCTGTCCGGAGTGGACGCGCCGTACGCCCACGCGGTGCTCGCCGCCGGCCACGCCCGGCTCGCCGCCGCGGCCGGCGAGCCGACGGCTCCCGCGCTGCTGCGGCGGGCTGTCGACCGGCACGAGGAGCTGGGCCTGCCGTACCACGCGGCGCGGCTCGCCGAGCGCGGCGCCACCGACGCCGACGAGCTGGGTGCCCTGGTCCGGACGTACACCGACCTGGGTGCCACGGTGGACGCGGCCCGCTGCCGGCACCGGCTGCGCGGCCTCGGCACCCCGACGCCGTCGCGGCGCGGCCGGCGCGGGTACGGCGCGCAGCTCTCGCCGCGCGAGCGGGACGTCGCCGTGCTGCTGGCCGGCGGCGCCACGAACCGGGAGATCGCCGCGACGCTGTTCATCTCCCGGCGGACGGTCGAGGAGTACGTCGGCAAGGTGATGCGCAAGGTCGGCGCGACCTCCCGCCGCGAGGTCCGTGCCCCCGAGTGACGGGCCGCCCGATCGGGCGGGTCCGCGGCGTCACGCGATCGGACTCGGCCGCTGCGTGGGTTAGCCGATCGCTCGATCCGACAGGCCGTACCGCAGCAGCACGCAGTCGCCGATGCCCCGGGCCTCCAGGAGGCGGGCCCGGTTGCCGCTGTTCGCCGGGAACCGGCCGTCGGCCACGAACCGGGGCGCGGCGGGGTCGCCGACGAAGAACGGCGCGACGACGAGGTGCAGCTCGTCCGCCAGGCCGCGGACCAGGAACTGCGTGTGCACGGCGCGGCCGCCCTCGACCATGAGCCGGGCGACGCCGCGGCCGGCGAGGTCGTCCAGCAGCCGGCCGAACGAGAGCGGCTCACCGGCGTCGACCACGTCGGCGACCGCACCCAGGCGCTCCGTGACCCGGCTGTGCGCCGACGTGGAGGTGTAGACCACCTTCCCGTCGTTCCGGTTGTTCCGGTTGTTCCTGTCGTTCCCGTCGGCACCGGAGGTGAAGAAGGCGGCGTCGGGGTCCAGGTCGCCGCGCTCGGTGACGGTGACCTTCAGCGGCGAGGCGGTACGGCCCTCGCCGACCCGGCGGTCCCGGCGCTCGCGGGAGCGCACGAGGAGTCGGGGGTTGTCCTGCCGGATGGTGTTCGCTCCGACGAGGATGGCGTCACAGGTCGCGCGGACCTCGTCCACGCGGTCGAGGTCCTCGTCGTTGGAGAGCAGGAGGCGCTTGTCGGTGGCGTCGTCGAGGTAGCCGTCGATCGACACGGCGCAGGACAGCAGGACGTACGGGCGTTCGGTCACTTCTTGTCGCTCCCAACGGTGAGGACCTCATCCACGAGGCTCGCATACCCGCCAGCGGTCGTGCCGTCGAGCACCGCTGCACGTCCGGGCACAACGGTTCCCGTGGCGTGGGAGGGGCGGGTCATGCAGGGGTGCGGGATCGGGCGTAGGGGATGGACGCCGATCTGATCTCGATGAAGCGGACCACCGGCGGCGCGCGCCACGTGATCTGGCCACACTTCACCGGTAGCCGGTAGCCCTCGTCGTCGTACCGGAGGTCGTCAGCGGCGATGATCTCGACCACGATCGTGCCCTCGCCGTGCCGGTACTCCCGCTCCCGCAGGATCAGGACGTCACCAGGCGTCAGCACTGCTGTCCCGCTCCGGGCGCAGGGTCAGGGTCGAGCCGCCGCACGCGGGACACCATCGGTTCCTGATCTTGGTGAAGAGGAACCCGATCAAGAAGCCGACACCCAGTCCGATCACGAACGACCACCACATACCGAGAAAGGTAGGAGTGCCCCGGTCCGCGGATGAATAGTGTTGAGCGATATTGAGCTTGACTACAGTGGACCAATTGACCACGATGGGAGCGCTGGTGACTCCGCCGCGTGAACCGAGAACTCACGCCGCAAGAGTTCGTAGCGGCGATCGAAAATTTCGAACGGTCGCGCTGGCGTATGGAGTTTCAGCGATACTACGCGAGCGATACCGAGTCGGACGAGTTCAGCACGTGGGCCGCGGGCGGGCCGATCGACTGGGCGGCCGATGATGAATGGATTGCCCGCATCCGGAGCATGACCGATGAGGGGAAGGACATCCGACGCATCAAAGTCGTCGATGAACCCCTCACGAGTACTGGCGTTGGGTCCATCTCCAACAGCACAGGTTCCACGCTGCCGGCGACAGGACCCGGTGGAGTACCCGCAAGAATTTGATCGGCGAGCTGTTCCCGCCCACCGACTTCTACGTGCTCGACGGACGCCAACTGTTGTTCCGGCACTTCGACTCCGAGCTTCGCCCCGGCGGCTTCACCTTGACCGACGACCAAGATTCAGTAGAGAGGACTACTCGATCTTTTCTGCGGGCGTGGGAGTTGGCGACAGACCACGATGACTACAGACCCCCGATCGGCGGCTGAGGAAGGCCGCAGAGCACTGGGTGCCCGGCTTCGGCAGATCAGAAAGCCTGCGGGTCTGTCGGGCCGGGCGCTTGCTGCTGCCTCGGGTATCCATTTCACCTGGATCTCGAAGATCGAGCACGGGCACGTCGCTCCCACAGTGACCCATGTGCGGAACTGGTGCGATGCCTGCGGGGCAGCGGACCGGGCTGACGACCTGATTGCCGAGCTGCTGACGATCGAGGCTGCGTATGTCGAGTGGAAGAGTCGGGTCAAGCAGGGGATGCGCAACTCCGGGGACGCCGGGTACTCGGCACTCTGGGAGAGCACAGGGCTCGGGTTTACGCCAACTCCAACTGCGGGTTCTGGATGTTCGACGAGTCCTCGGTCTACGTCGAACTTCCCACGGCCGAGCTGAAGGTCACCCGACCCGGTGAGATCGCGCTGTATCGCAGAATCTTCGAAGATCTTCAGGCCGAGGCGCTCTACGGCACGGCGGCCAGAGATCTCATCATGGAGGTAGTCGGAGGTCTGGGTTAGTTGTCTTCTCGGCGGGCGTCCCGGCCCGCCTGCGCCGCGCCGCAGCGAGGTGGTGGGCGGCGATATCGGGCAGTCCGCGGGTTCGGTCAGCCGACGCCGGTCGGGGTGAGCGCCGCCGCGCCGAACGACACCGCGAACCGGCGGCACCAGATCGTGACGCTGGTCAGCGCCCCGAGGTCGGCGGACTCCGGGATCGGGTACACCTGGTCGCCGCGGTTGCCCTTCAGCGGGCCCAGCTCGAGCCGGCGCCCGTCGTCGAACACGCGCCAGCCCGCGACGCCCGGCAGCACCGGCCGGTCGGTCAGCCACACCCGCAGGTCCGGGCCGTCCGACGTGCGCAGCCCCACCAGCAGCAACTGCCGCCGGCCGTCGGCCAGCCGGACGGCGCGGACGCCGCCGCTCGTACCGTGCTCGTGGCTGACGAACGTGCCGGTCGCGAGCAGGTGGTTGCCCGTCGCCGCCGGGCCCGGGGAGCCGGTCGCGGCGACGCTGGGCAGCGCCTCGCGCACCTCGGTGTCCGTGACCAGCCGCCAGGGCTCGAACCAGTACAGGCCGAACGCGGCCGCGGCCGCCGTGGCGACGACGACCGGTACCACCACTACCGCGCGCAGCCGGACCATGCGACCAGTCTTCCACCGCGCCGCCGCGCCGGGGCGGATTCGGCGTACCGCGGAAGGTGTGACCCCGGGCCGGCCGGACGGACCGTAACCGATGGTCGGGTGGCCGGTCGGCCGCGCCCCGCGGTGCGGTCCACCCGGGCCGTCCGCCTCGAATGCGCCCCGACCACTCTCCGGAGTGGACGCCGGAGCCCGCGACGCCGGTAGGGTCGACGAGCATGTGGCGCGCGTACGGCCGGCGCCGGGGCCGCCTACCGGCGCTCCTGCGCGGGCTCACCCGGGTCCCGTGGGGGTTGCGGTGGGCACTGGCCCGGATCGGCACCGCGCCGTTCGGTGCGGCCCGGCGCGGGCGGCTCAGCCGGGCGGCGCAGCCGCTCGCCCCGCGGTGGTCCGCCGCGCGCACTCTCGACTGGTCGGCGCCGCCCGCACACGCGCACCGGGCGGCGCCGCCGCGGGCGCCCCGGGCACCCGGTCGGTCCCTCGGCCCGCTGCCGCTGCGCGGAGTCGCTACCCCGGCCGATGTCGACCGCACCGATGTCGACCGCACCGATCGGAGAGAGCCGTAGTGGCCGCCCCCCGCACCGACGCTCCCCACGCCACCGGCCGCGCGGGCGGGCTGCTCATCTGGCTCTCCGGCGCCGACCCCGAGGCGCTGGCCAAGGTGCCGCGGGAGCGGCGCAAGTTCGTCGGCGTCGGCGGCGTGGTCCTCACCACGGCGGCGATGGCGGCGATGTCGTTCGCGTTCGCGCTGACCATGGGCGCCGGGGCGGCGCTGCTGGCGGCCGTCCCCGCGGCGCTGCTCTGGGGCCTGGCGATCATGAATCTGGACCGCTGGCTGGTGACGGCCTCGCAGCGCCGGGAGCGCTGGTACCAGAATCTCGCCGTCGCCCTGCCGCGGGTGTTCCTCGCGCTGATCATCGGCGCGGTCGTGTCGACGCCGCTGGTCCTGTTCGTCTTCCAGAACGAGATCAACGCCGAGCTGAACGTGATCGAGCAGCGGGAGCTGAACGCGCACGAGGAGCGGCTGCGCACCGACACCCGGTTCGCCCGCATCCCCGGCCTGGAGACCGAGGTCGCCAAGCTCCAGCGGGTCGTCAACGGCGGCCCCACCGACGACGACACCGTCAAGGACCCGGCCGTCGCCGAGCTGGAGAAGCAGTACAACGCGCTGGAGAGCAAGGCCCGGGCCGCCGAGAAGGCCGCGTTCGCCGAGCTGGACGGCACCGGCGGCACCGGGGTCGAGGGCGAGGGCGCGGCGTACCGGCGCAAGCAGGCCGCCGCCGACGCGGCCAAGCGCGAGCGGGACTCGGCCAAGGCCCGGCTGGACGCCGCCGGCGCGAAGCTGGCCGCCGACCGGGCGGCCAACGCCGGCAAGGTACGCGCCACCGCCGGCGGGCAGCTCACCGCGACGCGCACCGAGCTGGACGGGCTCAAGCGGCTGCGCGACCTCGAATCGGCCAAGTTCACCGACGACAAGCGCAACGACCGCGGGCTGCTCGCCCGGCTGAGCGCGCTGCAGGAGCTGACCGGGCACAACGGCACGCTGCGGGCGGCGTACCTCGGGCTGTGGGCGTTCATCATCGCCATCGAGATCCTGCCGGTGGCGGTGAAGTTCCTGATGAGCCTCGGGCCGCCGACGCTGTACGACAAGGTGCTCGCGCACGCCGAGAAGCGGGACATCGACACGGCCGAGGCGGCGTACGACCTGGAACGGGCGCTGTCGGTCCGGGAGTTGGAGATCCGCCGGCAGCGCGAGGACGAGGCCGTGGACGGGCTCGTGGAGCGGATGGTCGCGGCCGAGGTGGACGTGTACGGGCGGGCGATCGACGACTGGCGGGCGGCGAAGCTGAACGAGGCGCCGGCACCGGCGGGGTACCCGGCGGCGCATCGGCCGCCGCCGCGGGCGGGGTGGTGGCGGGGGCTGCGCGGGGGTGGCGGGGTACCGCGGCCGCGGTACCGGGAGCAGGCGGGGGCGGACGGGTACCTGCCGTGGCCGACGGAGAACGGGGAGCTGCGGGATTCGCGCGGGTCGGACCCGGGGGCGCGGGCGGGCTGACCGCGGGGCGGCTCGATGGCTGGGGGCTGGTCGCGGGGGCGGTGGGAGGGGGCGGGTGCCCCGGCAGGGGCGGTCAGGCTTGATCCCCTGCCGGGGCACCCGCCCCCTCCCACCTCGGGCCGTACGCGCCCTCGCTCCCGCCGTTGCGGGTCGGCTGGTGCGGGCCGTTACGCGGTCGGGAGGAGCAGGATCACGCGGATGGTGGTCGCTGCCTGGCCCTCGGCGGCGGTGGGGTGGGCGACGACCGTGGTCCGGCGGTCCTCCAGCACGCCGCGCAGGCGGGCGACCGCGGGGGGCTCCTGGTCGAGCGGGGTGGGGTCGTCGTCGGCGGTCGTCCACAGCAGCAGGGCGGCCTGGACGCGCGGGTCGCCCAGGCGCCGCAGCCGGTCCAGCAACTGGTTCGCGGCGTCGGCGCCGGCGGGGAGGACGAACTCCTCGGGGCGGGTCGCCGGCGGCGCTGTGCGGGGCGGCGTGGTGGGCGGCGGCGTGCGGCCGGCGGGCGCGGCCGTGCGCGGGGCCGCGGTGCCGGCGGTCAGCGCCGCGCCGGCCAGTCCGCCGACCCCCAACGCACCCGCGACCGCGGCCGCCGTGACCCAGCGCGGCCAGGTGCCGGTGGCCAGCCGGGGCCGGGGCAGCCGGCGGCCCGGCTGCGGGTCGCCGGCGTCCGGGTGGTCGTGGAACGGCGTGCTGTCGAGGCCGTCGAGGCCCGCGCGGTCGGTGGCCGAGAACCGCTCGTCGTACTGCTCCTCGTGCCGGTCGTACGGGACCACGGTGGGCAGCGCGTCGGCGGTGGCGAGCAGGGCGCGGGCCGCCGCGGGGGCGTCGGGGCCGGCGCCGAGCTGCCGGTACACGGCGATCAACTGCGGGTCGGTCAGGGCGTCGAGCCGGTGTCCGTGGAAGGTGGCCAGCGCGCCGTACAGGAATTGCCGGGTCTCGCGCTGGCCGATCCCGCGGCGGCCCAGTCCGGCCAGTACCCCGGCGAGCCAGCCCTGTGCGCCGTGGGTGTCGGCGGCGCCGGCGGCCTCGGCCAGCACCGCGGCGAGGTCGCGGAGCGCCTCGTCGTCGTCGGCGGGGTCGAGCCGCAGCACGGCGGCGGTCAGCGCGGCGGCGGCGTCGGCGGCGAGGTGGCCGACGCCCGGCAGGAGGCCGACCAGGTCGCGCACCGGGGCGTCGGCGCGGCCCAGTTCGGCCGAGGCCGTGGGGGACAGGTTTCCGTCGGGGCCGATGCCGCCGGTGATGACCGCCGGGCGGATCGGGAACAGGGCCGGATGCCGGTGCGGGTCCAGGTGGGTGTCGTGGCGCAGCCAGTCGTGCAGGGTGGCGAGCGTGCCGGGGTCGGCGAGGACGCCGCCGGGCACGGTGAACCGGGCGATCACCGCGGCCCGGTCGTCCTCCGGGTACTCGGCGACGAGCAGGGCGGCGAGCTTCTTCGACGTGCGCGCCGGGGTGCCGGCCAGCGGCAGGCCGGCGACGTTGCGGCCGGTGTGGGCCTGCGCCTCGACCACGCCCATGGCCAGTTCGGCGCGGAGCTGTACGTCGCGTTCGCGGCCGTACCGGTCCAGGGCGGCGGCCGGCTCCTGCCGGGCCCAGTCGGCGACCAGGCCGGGTTCGTCGGCGAGGCGGCGCTTGCCGCCGGCGCTGTCCAGCGCGCGGGGCACGTCGGTCCAGTGCAGGGGCTGGACCTCCAGCGCGATCACGTCCAGCAGTTCGGGCAGGCCGGCGGCGGCGCTGCGGCGGACCAGCTCGCACGGCCGGTCGGGGTGGTCGGGTGCGCCCCGCTCGGCGTGCCGGGCCAGCCAGGTCAGGGCGTCCCGGTGGCGCTGGTCCGGCAGGACGTCGGCGACCCGCTCGGGCAGCGGGCGGTCGAGCAGGTCGTCGAGCTGGCGGCCGAGGCTGCTGCCGCTCTGCCGGAACTCCGCGGGCCAGCGGGCGGCGACGAGCGGGTGGTCCCGCGGCTCGGGGAGCTGCAACGGGCAGGTCGACCAGATCCGGTCGGCCGCCAGCGCGCCGGGCACGCCCCGCAGGACCGCGGCCAGCACGGTGGCCGCCGCGGCGGGCGTCCCCGGTAGCGGCACCCGGTTCGCGCCGGCGGCCAGCGCCGCCAGCACCCGGGGCAGCGTGTCGGCGAGGTCGGCCGGGCCGTCGGGGGCGTCGGGGTGGTCGGCCGCGGCCGACCGGGCGCCGGCCGCCCACACCTCGGCCGGGTGCCAGTCGGTGGAGACGAAGCTGAACCGGCAGGTGCCGGCCATGCCGAAGCTGCCCGAGCGGCCCTGCTCGGCGAAGCACCAGAAGTCGCCGAGGCCGTCCACGTCCACGATCCGCAGGCTCCAGATCGGATGGCCGAGGGTCGAGCGGAGGCTGGCCGGGGGCTGGACGACCTCCGCGCGCAGGAGCCGGTGGGCGGTGTCCCAGAAGGCCCGGCCCACCTTCGGCTCGTCCGGCGGTTCGTAGCGGCTGAAGCCCATGCCGACCATGTCGGCGTACTGCACCCGGATCACGTCCATCTCAGCTCCGCGCCTTCCCGAGCACCGACACCAACAGTTGCGTCAACGCGGCCGAGCGGGCCTTGGCCGGTTGGAAGCGGGTACCCGCCGCGAGCGGGGCCAGCCGGTTGCCCTCGGTCACCCGGGGGACCGTGCCGAGCGGGGAGCAGAGGAACACCCGCAGGTTCAGCCACGGCTCGCTGAGGACCTTGTACAGCGAGTCGTCGTGCCCCAGCCCGTACGCGATGCCGCAGCCGACCGTCGACATCACCAGGTCGCGCAGCAGCAGCCGCCCGGCGCCGCCGGGCTCGAGCGCGCGGTCGAGGTGGGCGGCGATCGACGGTACGGCGACGGTGCGGGCCGTCAGGCCGGGCTCGGCGTCGGGGTTGCCGATGCCGATCGTGTCCGGTTCGCCGCCGTGCACCAGGCGCCAGAACGCGGCCGGGTCGGAGTAGTGGTCCAGCAGTGCGGCCGCGACCTGGCGGGCCCGGCGCTCGCGGACCTCGTCGGCGGCGGCGACACCGGCGCGCAGGTACCCGAGCAGGCTCGCCGCCCCCTCGTCGGCCGCGGCGGCCGGGTCGGCGGCGCCGTCGGTCCGGTCGGCCCAGCGCTGGGCGGCGAAGGACAGGTACACCGCCGCGCCGTAGCCGACCGCGCCCGGCTCGCCGAGGTCGGCCAGCGGGTGCCCGGCGCCGCCGGGCCGGGGGAGCGCGGCGCGGATCAGGTCGCACTTGGTGATCGCCAGGTGGATGTCGACAGCCTTGCCCTGGTCGACGGCGAACATGTTGTCCACCAGGGAGAGTTGCTGGCCGATCTCCATCTGGATCAGGTCCCGGTTGGCCCGGGTGACGTCGGCGCCGAGGGCGGTGGTGCCGGGGCGGAGGCTGCCGTCGAGGATCTCGCCGTACGAGGCGTCGGTGCCGAAGCCGTCGCGCAGCCAGTGCAGCGCGTGGTCGGAGATCAGCGGGTCGACCACCCAGAGCAGGCCGTCGTAGTGGCGGAGCTGGACGGCCTCGCGGTCGGGGGCGTCCGGCGCGAACAGCTCGCCGGGCAGGTCGGCCAGGCCGGTCCAGGTCTGCCGGCCGGCGCAGTCGGTGCGCAGCACGAGCGGCTGGCGGAACCGCAGGCCCCAGTCGGCGGCCCGGTCCGGGCCGTTGACGACCGACACCCGGATCATCCGGCGGACCGCCTCCAGCGCGTCCGGCAGGTGCTCGGCCAGGATGCCGGCGGGCATGCCCTCGGTGTTGGTGCCGGTGGGCAGGATCGCCAGGCCCTCGCTGAGCGTCTGGGCGTACTCGCGGGCCCGGACGGTCAGCGGCACCTCCTCCAGCCGCCCCAGCGCCCGCCGCCGGACCCGGGCGTCGTCGCCGCGCGGGGCCAGCCGGTGCGGGTTGTCCAGGCTCTGGTTGAGCATGCGCAGGACCAGGTACGTCTTGCCGCTGGCCGGCGCCCCGAGCAGCGCGATCATGTTCCAGTCGGCCAGCTCGTCGGCGCCGGACCGGCGGCCCGCGGCGGCGGGGGCGTCCGGGTCGGGGAAGATGTGGCCGTCGCCGCAGAGCAGGTACACGAAGGACACCTCCCGCTCGTTGAACCGCGGGTTCGGCGACTCCTCGGGCTTGAAGTTGCGGCCCAGCGTGCGGACGCGCCAGGGCAGCCGGTTGTCCCGGTCGGCGTACCCGACCTCGAGCCGGAACGACGGCGGGTCGGCGAACATCGTGTGCCGCTCGCCGGACGGCCGCTGCACGGTCACCAGCCGCGGGTCGGCGCCCAGGCCGGAGCCGCAGACCGGGCAGTTCCAGCCGAACCGCTCGGCCTGCGGGCTGCCCTGGTCGGCCGGCGTGCGGCGGCGCCAGCGGGCGATCACGCGACCACCGCCCACAGCCAGCCGGCGGCGGCGATCAGCGCGGCCGCGGCCAGGCCGAGCACGACGCCGGCCGCGGTACCCCAGCGGCGGCCGGCCCGGGCGGCGGCGTCGAGGTACCCGGCCAGGCACGGCTCGACCTCGTCCACGATGGCGGCCGGGGCGCCCCGGCCGCGGGCCAGCCACTCGCCGAGCCGGTACCCGAGCAGGTCCAGCCTGCTCGCCGGCCCGCACGCGGCGGCGGCCCGGCGGCGGACGGCGGCCAGGCGCGGCAGCGGCGGGTGCCACTGATCCATCTACTTCCCCATTCCGACGGCGCCGATGGTGATCACGAGCGAGAGGGCGGCGAGGCCGCCGCACCAGGCGGCGGCGCGGCCGACCGCGGCCCGCACGGCCAGCTCCTCGGCGGTCTCGCGCAGGGCGTGGAACACCCGCTCGATCCGCTCGCGCTTGACCGCCCGGCCGGCGTTGGCGCGGTCCCGGATGCGCGCCAGGTGCCGCTCGTACGGGCCGACGTCCGCCCGCGGCAGCGGCACCGCGGCGCCGGCGGCGGGGCGGGGGACGCAGGCGGCCTCGGCGGCCCGGACCCGGTCCAGCCACGCCCGCGCCGACCAGCCGCCGGCCTCGATCGCCGGGGCGGTGCCGGCCCGGCTGAACGGCGCCACCAGCGCCTCGATCAGCGGCGCCCAGTGCCGGTCGGGGCGGTCCGGCCACAGCCGGCGCAGCGCGGCGGCGACCAGCGCGCGGTCGTCGGCGGGGCGGGCGCCGTTGTCCTCCTCGTCGGGTTGGAGCAGGATGCGGTCCACCCAGTCCCGGCCGGCGAGCGCGGTCAGCACGACGATCGCGAAGCCGAACCGGTCCTGGGCGCGCAGCAGGCCGGGGTCGATCGCCGGGCGGTCGGCGGCGGGCAGGGCGCGCCACTCGGCGACGCCGGCGTACTCGTACCACTCGGTCGTGCGCAGCATCGTCGGCGCCGGGTGCAGCCGGACCGCGGCGTCGGTGTCGATGAGCACGTACCCGGCGGCGCCGGCCCGGGAGTACCGGCAGACGTTCGCCGGCTTGACGTCGCAGTGGGCCAGCCCGACCCGGTGCATCGCGTCCAGGCCGGCGGCCAGGTCGACGAACTCGGCCAGGTGCTCGGTGCCCGGCGACGGGCGGTAGCCGTCCCAGTCCAGCTCCTCCATCCGCGGCGAGATGGCCAGCAGGCACAGCTCGGGCGCGGGCTGCTCGTCGCCGAACCAGGCCGGCAGCGGCGAGTCGGCCCGCTCCACCACCCGCTCGACCGGGGCGGCCAGCTCGGTCTGCAGGTCCTGCAGGCTCTCCTGCTGGCCGTCGCCGCGGATGATCTGGACCGGGACGACCGCCCACGGCGGCTCGATCGGGATCCGCGCCGGCCCCTCCAGGTCGGCGTTGGCGCGCTGCAGGTCCACGGCCTGTTGGCGCAGGTGCCGGCGCAGCGCGTCCACGTCGCCGGCGGTGTCGCAGCGGTACAGCTTGACGTGCCAGTCGGCCCAGCCGTCGGGCAGCCGGTTCTGCGCGCCGGTGTACCGGACCCGGGCGGTGACCGTGCGGTACCGGCCGGACTCCGCGCCCAGCGCCGGCACGGTGAACGTGGCCGTCCGCCCGGCCCCGCGCGGCGGCTCGACGGCGAGCGCGGCCCGCCAGCCCGGCCCGCGCAGCGTGATCACCAGCTCAGCCGGCATGGCCGTCCCCCTCCTCGGCCAGCGCGTACCGCAGCAGCGACGGCGTACCGCGGCCCTTGGCGTAGCCGATCGCGCCGGCCGGGCCGAGCCGGCGCCAGCGGCCGGGCGGCAGGTGCACGCCGTCCACGGTGACCAGCACCTCGGACCGGGCCCGGGTGCGGCCGAGCCGGACCTCGCCGCCGTCGTGCACGACGGCGAGCAGCGGCCCCCGCGGTACGGCCGACATGTAGTCCGGGATGCGCACGCTGGACACCGCGCCGCCGGCGACCGGGCCGCGGCCGACGACGACCGGGGTGGGGGTGGCGACCAGCGGGTACGACCAGGTCAGCTCGTCCCCGTAGGACAGCGTGAGCAGCACGGTCGCGGCGCGGGCCGGCGCGGCGACGGGCGCCCGGCCGGGCGGCGTCGCGTCCGGCCGGCGGATCGGCGCGGTGTCGGCGTCGGGGCCGGCGACGGGCGCGGTGGCCGGGCCGGTCCCGGTGGCGGTGGCCGGGCCGGTCGCGGTCGGGCCGGTCACGGGGGCGGTGGCCCGGGCGCGCAGCGGGACGGTCGGGTCGTCGCCGCGGGCGACGGCGTCGTCCGCGGGCGGCGACGGCGCCGGGATCGGGACGGTGGCCGCTCCGGCGCCGCCCGGCTCCGGCGGGGGGCCGGCGGGCGGCACCCGCGCGGCGCCGCGGCCGGGCGCGGCGCGCGGGCGGGGTTCGGGCGCGGCGCGCGGGCCGGGGTCGGGCGCGGTACCGGCGGCGGGGGACCGCGGCGGGGCCGGGCGCGGCGCCGGGACCGGGCGGGCCGGGGTGACCGGGTCGGTCGGCGGGCCCGGCGACCAGCGGCGGTCGTCGGTGGGCGGGGCGGCCAGCGGCGGGCGGATCTCCACCCGGAAGTGCGGCGGCGGCAGGGCCGGGTCGATGAGGAAGGTGATCCGGTGCAGGTGCGCGCCGCGCAGCTCGCGGTCCACCACCAGCCGCGCGTACCGGTACGCCTCGTCCCGCAGCGGCTCCGCCGCCGCCGCGTCGGCCAGCGTGATCACCGGCCGGACGCGCAGCGACGCCGGGTCCAGCGGCAGCTCGCGGGCGCACAGGCAGTAGTCGAGCAGCCGCTGCTGGAAGTCGCGCAGCGCGGCGGCGACGAAGCGCGGTGCCGGACTCATCGGGCCCTCCCCAGTGTCGTACCGATGACCTCGGCCAGCCGCCGCACCCGGGCGGCGCCGGCCGCCTCGTCCCGGGTCTCGGCGACGGCGGCGAACGCGACCGGGCCGCGCGCCGTGTCGACGAACCCGGCCAGCCAGGCGTGCTGCCGGACGAACTCCCCCGCCGGCAGCGGCTGCCCGGCGGGGACGACCTCGTGCGTGCCGGTCTTCACCCACAGCGGCGCGCCGACCCGGGCGGCCAGGCCGCGGGCGGTCCCGTCGACGGCCGTACCGGCGAGCGCCGCGCGCAGCCGCGCGGCGGCGGGCGCGGGCAGGGCGGCGTTGGTCCGCGGCGGCGCGGCGGCGGCCGGGCGGCCGCGGTCCGGCGTGGCGGCGGCCGTGACCAGCGTCGGCTGGACGGCCCGCCCGCCGTTGGCGACCGCGGCGAGCACCGTCGCCACGGCCAGCGGCGTGCCCTGGACGGCGCCGCCGCCGAGCGCGTCGTTGCCGATCGACACCCCGTCGCTGTCCGCCGGTACGCAGCTCGCCACGCCCCCGACCAGTGGCCCGTTGGCCCACGGCGGCACGTCCGCGCAGGCGCCGACGTGCAGCCCGAACGCGCCCGCCCGGGCGGCCACCCGGGCCCAGCCGAGCCGCCGGGCCAGCGCCACGAACGCCGTGTTGCACGACGTCGCCAGCGCCCGGGCGAGCGTGATCCGGCCGCCGGCCGCGCCGGTGCACGGGCCGCCGCCGGCGTTGGTGATCGTCCGGCCGGGGGCGAGGGTGATCGCGGTCGGGGCGGGCAGGGCGTCGTCCTCGGCGGTACCCGGCTCGCTGAGGTACTCGGCGGCGATGACCACCTTGAACACCGAGCCGAGCCCGTACCACTTGCCGAGCGCCCGGTTCACCCCCGGCTCGGGCAGCGCCACGGCGGGGTCGCCGTCGACCCACCGGCGCAGCTCCGCGGTCGCCGCGTCGGTGCCGGCGGGCGGGGTGACCGCGTCCCAGCGCCAGCAGTCGACCTGGCGGGCGCGGTCGCCGTCGCGGCGGCGGCAGCGTTCGTCCGGCCGGGTGCCGTCCGGGGTGCCGTCCGGGCCGAGCCGGCCGTAGTACGGGCGCTCGTTGGTCGCTCCGCCCGCGGCGCCGGCGGCGGCCGGGGGTGCGGCCGGGTCGCCCGGGGCGGAGGCGCTGGCCAGCACGTGCCCGGTCCGGGCGTCCACGGCGACGACGCCGCCGGCCAGCGGGCCGGTCGCGCCCGGCGCGGGCCGGCGCAGCTCCGCGGCGATCGCGTGCTGGAGCGCCGGGTCGATGGTCAGGTCCAGCCAGCCGTCCGGCCCGGTTGCCGCGGGCGGGGCGAGCCGGCGGGCCAGGTCGCTGCCGGCCGTACCGGCGACGACCCGCGGGTACGACCGCTCCAGCACCCCGATGTGCGCCGGCCCGACCCGGACCAGCCCGGCCAGGTCGGCCAGCTCCAGCCCGCCCGGCGGCGGCCCGGCCAGCGCCCACTCCCCGTCCGGCCGGACCTGGCGCAGCCCGGCCCGGCCGCCGAAGCGCACCTCGACGGCCGTCCGGTTCAGCGCGATCAGGTCGGTCGAGCAGCCGCGGGCGGCCGGCTGGGGCGAGGTCAGCCCGTCCCGGTCGGCGGCGCGCGCGGGGCAGGCGGGCCGGTGCTCGTCGTACGCCGCGGGCAGTCCGCCGGCCGGCAGCGGCGCCCGGTACGGCAGCACGGTCGCGACCGCGACCAGCAGCGCCGCGGCGGCCGCGCCCACGGCGACCCCCGACCACGCCGCGAACCGGCCGGGCGGCGGCGGGGCCGGCGCGCCCGGCGGGGCCAGCGCGACCACCGCCGCGACGGCGAGCAGGATCGCCAGCGTGCCCTGCCCGCCGCGGGACAGCAGCGGCGCCGGCACGCCGGAGTGCGGCAGCAGGTTGAGCGTGGCGGCGAGGACGAACAGGTACTGCCCGACCACCATCGCCGCCACCCCCGCGGCGAACAGCTCCGCCCCCGACGGCGCACCCCGGGTGGCGTGGTCGGCCGGGCGGGCGGCCCGCAGCAGCGCGGCGCCGAGCAGCAGCACCAGCACGGTGACGGCGAGCACGACCAGCCCGCCGAGCTTGTTCCAGGCGACCGCGAGGACGAAGTCGGTCGACCCGGCCGGCACCGCGCCCGACGCGGTGTCCCGCAGCCCGCGCCCCCACAGCCCGCCGTCGGCGATGGCCGCCAGCGCCCGGGCCACCTGGGAGCGCTCGCTCTCGGCGTCCGCGGCCAGCGAGCGCAGGCAGGCGACCGTACCGTCGGCCGCCGCGCCCGCCGCCGGCGCGGGGGCGCAGCCGGAGTCCCAGCGGAACGCCCACGGGTCCCGCCAGACGGTGATCCGCTCGCCGATGTAGTCGATCAGCCCCAGCGCCACCAGCAGCCCGGTCACGGCGGGGATCAGCAGGATCCGCCCGCCGCGCAGGAAGGACCAGTACCCGCCGAGCCGGTCCCGCCACTGCAGGCCGAACCGCAGCGGCCCGGTGTGCAGGGCGGCCATCCGGGCGGCGTTGGCCCGGATCGCCCCCGCGATCACCCCGACCGTCGCCGCGCACGCCGACACCAGCGTGCCGAAGTCCTGCCGCAGCCCGCTGGCCACGGCGACGAGGAAGAACAGCAGCAGCGGGTACAGCGCGAACCGGTTCGCCCGCCACTGCCGGGCCACCCACACCCGCCACCGCTCGCCGCCGCGCACCCGCACGCCGATCGCCGCGTACCGGTGGCTGTGGTACCCGACGACCACCGCGAGGGCGGCGATGAACAGCAGCTTGCCGTACTCCGGCGTCGCCACCCCGAGCACGGTCAGCCGGGCCGACCCGACCGACTCCCCGCCCAGCGGCAGCAGGAACGGCAGCGCCACGACCGCCGCCAGCCCGACCAGCGCGGCGGCCCGCCACCGCGTGTCCACCAGCCCGGCCAGCCGCCGCCCGGCCGCGCGCAGCCGCGCCGCCGCCGCGCCCCGGCCGGGCAGCCGGGCCAGCCCGAGCACCGCGGCCACGCCGAGCAGCGGGAAGGCCAGCGCGCCCCGCCCGGTCGCCAGCGCGTCGCCGCTCAGCCCGCCGGCGAACGGCGTGCCGGGGTCGGGGACGACCGCCAGCCGTACGGTCAGCAGCGCCCCCACCTCGAACAGCACGGCGGCCGCGAGCACCGCGCCCAGCGCCGGCCCGGCGGGCGCCCCGCGCCGGCGCAGCAGCCCCCGCGCGCCCGCGACCAGCGCCCCGACGGAACCGGCGACGAACACCAGCCACAGCGTGTCCACGGACCGGCTGAGCCAGAACCCCGCGGCCACCAGCGCCAGCGGCGGCCACAGCAGCCACGCCGGGGCGGCCGGGGAGCGGCCGAGCAGCCTGCCGACGCCGACGGCGGCCCAGGCGAGGCCGGCGAGGACCAGGAGGTTCGTGCTCGCCGGGCCGGTGAGCAGGGCGCTGATGATCGGTACCTCCGCCGGTTGGTCGCGGGGCGCACGGGCGCACGGGCGCGCGACACGGGGGAGCCGGGAACGGCGACAGGGACACTCCGAACAGGAGCGTCCCCGATGCTAGCGGCGGCGGGCGGGGCGGCGGGGGTGGTCCGCGGCGCCGGCCGCCCGGACCCGGGCGCCGGCCGGGCGCACCCCGCGGCCGAACGGCCATTCGGGCCGGGGTGGCCGCGTCGGGGGCCCGGCGTGGCTCGTTACGACGCCCGCTCGGCCGGCCGGACCGCGGCTTGCTCGGTCGGCCGGCTTGCTCGGTCGGCCGGCTCGCGCGGCTTGCTCGGTCGGGTCCGGGGGCGGCGGCCGCCCGCGGCCGGATCGCGGGGCGATCGGGGCGGGCGGGTGCCTGTCGGGCTCGGCGGCGGCCGGGGCGAGCGACGTCACCCGGTGGCGTCGATCAACCCACTGTGCCGGCGGGCGCCGGGGGCGTACACTCGCGATGACCTACTACTCCTAGCTGTTCGATAGGAAAACCAGGAGGCGTGCGATGGCGACCACGACACTCCGGGACGATCACCTCGAGATCGCCCGCCGGCACGCGCTGCCGGACGACTGGCCGAGCGCGCCCCGGTTCAACCCGGTCGACCGCTGGTACACCCGCCTCGCCGCGCACCCCGACCACGAGGTGTGGCTGCTCACCTGGCTCCCCGGCCAGGGCACCGACCTGCACGACCACGGCGGCTCGGCCGGCGCCCTGTACGTCGTCAGCGGCGCGCTCGCCGAGGAGGTCGCCGACCCCGCCCGCCCGGCCCGCCCGACGGCCCGCCACCTCGCCGCCGGGGACGGCCACCGGTTCGGCCCGCGGTACATCCACCGGATCACCAACCGGTCGCAGCGCCCGGCGGTCAGCGTCCACGTTTACGGCCCCGCGCTGACCACCATGACCCGGTACCGCGAGACCCCCGCCGGCCTGGCCGTCGCCGAGGTCGCCCGCGCCGGGGAGCAGTGGTGACGGCCACGCCGCCGCCCGGCTCCCGCGGCATCGACGAGCTGCTGGCCGGGGCCCGCGCCCGGCTGGTCCGGCTCGGCCCGCGCGACGCGGCCGCCGCCCACCGCGCCGGTGCCGTACTGGTGGACATCCGCCCGGCCGCGCAGCGCGGCGAGCACGGGGAGATCCCCGGCGCGCTGGTCATCGAGCGCAACGTGCTGGAGTGGCGGTTCGACCCGCGCAGCGACGCCCGGCTGGACTTCGCCGACCGGTACGACCTGCCGGTGATCGTGCTGTGCCAGGAGGGGTACACGTCGTCGCTGGCGGCGGCGGCGCTCCAGGACCTCGGGCTGTACCGGGCGACGGACCTCGCCGGCGGCTACGCCGCCTGGCGCTCCGCCGGCCTCCCGACCACCGCCTGACCGGCCCGCGCGAGCGGGAGCGCCCCGACGGATCAGCGCCCCGCCGGGGTGGTCGGGTCGGTGCGGACGGCCGGGGCCGGCGGGCGGGGTTCCGGGGTGCTGCCCGCGGTCTTGGTGCACGCCAGCGCGACACCCGCCCCGACGATGAGGCAGACGCCGATGATGCGCTCCTTGTTCGCCATCGCGCCCCCGTCCGCTGGTGGACCCCTATCGGCGCCCGGCCGCCCCGGCCGCCCGGAACCCCCGACAACCACCCGGTCGGCCGACAGCCGCGCCGGGGCGAGCCGCACCGCGGGGCCGGCGGGATCGTCCCCGGCGTCCGGTTCGGGACAGCGCGCGACGGGCGCGCACCCCCGTGGATGCACGCCCGTCGGATCTCGCGCCGACCCGGTGCGGGTCGGCCCCCTGACTACGAGGCCCGGCCGGCGGCCCGGCGGCGGGCCAGGAACAGTGCGCCGGCGCCGGTGCCGACCAGCCCCCCGGCCAGCAGGATCAGGGCGCTCAGCCCGGAGCCGGTGACCGGCAGTGAGGTCGAGGTGCCGCTGCTGCTCGGGTACGTCACCATCGGGACCGCGGTCGTCTTCGTCGGGGTCGGCGTGGGCTTGCCGTACGTGTGGGTCGGCTTGCTCGGCGTCGGCTTCACCGACGGCGGGCAGTCGGTCGGGGTGGGCTTCGGGGCGGACGTGGTCGGGGTGACGGTCGGCGGCGCCGTGGTCGGCGGGGCCGTCGTCGGGGGCGCGGTCGTCGGCGGCGTCGTCACCGGCGGCTTGGTGTACGTGGGGGTCGGGGTGGGCGGCGGGGGCGTGGTGCCGGGGCAGGTGAAGCCCAGGGTGAACTTCGGCGCCTTGCCGTTGATCTTGGCCGACGCGCCGGTCAGCTTCCAGCCGGCCGGGGTGACGATCCAGGCCCGGCTGGTGCCGCCGTGCTTGACGATGTCGTCGCCGTCGTTGGCGCCGTCGTCGATGACGATGGTCTTGTCGGAGTGGCGGTCGCCGTCGGTGTCGAACTTGACGGTCACCGAGCGGAAGTCGCCGTGGTGGCCGCGGTACGCGGGCAGCTCGAACACCCAGACGTCCTTGCCCTGGTACGGGCCGCCGCCGATGTCGGGCTCGCAGCGGTGGGTCGGGTAGTCGACGGCCTTGATCGGCAGCTTGCCGACGAAGGAGAAGCCGCAGGCGGCGGCCGGCATGGCGGTCGCGGCGAGGACAGCGGCGGTGACACCAGTGAGGACTGCTCCGGCGCGGATCAACAAGGCAGGACTCCAAGAAGTGAGGGGAGTTCAATACTCACTTCCGGGGTGAACCGGACGGATCCCGCTGACGGTCGGTCCGGGCCGAGCTGTCGACGCGCGTTGCCCGCCCGGCTGGCCGCCGTCAGACCGGACAAAGCGGCAACGCAAGCGCGATGCCTGATAAGTCGGACTCAGCCGAAATGCGTACGGTGATTGCTGGTTCGCACGGGGTGACGGTCGCCGGGGCGCGCCGGGTTCGGCGACTTGCCACCTCCCGCGCGGGTGACCCCACCCGGCACAGTGGATGCCCACCGGGCATGGACGACCGTTGCGGGTCCCGGCTACGGTCGGAGGGAGGTACGTACGGCGACCGCCACCGCACCTTCCGAAGCGAGGCACGCCCGCAACGGCACGGCCACGACACCGGCACAGCGCATCAATGGGGGATGCTGATGACCGAGCTGATCGACCGACCCGCGACCGACCCGCCCGCGACCGACCCCGCCCGGCCCGCGCTGCCGATGGCCCGGGGCTGCCCCTTCTCGCCGCCGGCGGAGTACGGCCGGCTGCGCGCCGAGGAGCCCGTCGCCCGGGTGAACCTGCCCAACGGCGAGTGGGCCTGGGCGGTGAGCCGGCACGAGGACGTGCGCACCGTGCTCGCCGACCCGCGGTTCAGCTCCGACCGGACGAACCCGCGGTTCCCGATGCTGGTCGCCGGCGACCGGCTCGACATCGACGCGCCGCGCCCGCTGATCAGCATGGACCCGCCCGAGCACGGGCCCGCCCGGCGGGCGGTGCTGGGCGAGTTCACCGTCCGGCGGATGCAGGCGCTGGAACCGCGGATCCAGCAGATCGTGGACGAGGCGATCGACGCGCTGCTGGCCGGGCCGCGGCCGGCGGACCTGGTCCGGATGGTGTCGCTGCCGGTGCCGTCGCTGGTGATCTGCGAGCTGCTCGGCGTGCCGTACGCCGACCACGAGTTCTTCCAGCAGCGCACCGGGCGCCTGATCAACCGGAACTCCACGCCGGACGAGCGGCGGACGGCGTTCGAGGACCTCCAGCGGTACCTGGACGACCTCGTCGCCGCGAAGGAGGCCGACCCCGGCGACGACCTGCTCGGCCGGCAGGTGCGCAAGCGCCGGGCGGACGGCACGTACGACCGCCCGGAGCTGGTCAGCCTGGCCTTCCTGCTGCTGGTCGCCGGCCACGAGACCACCGCGAACATGATCTCCCTGGGCGCGGTGATGCTGCTGCGCCACCCCGACCAGCGGGACCTGCTGCGCGCCGACCCCGCCCGGACCGAGGGCGCGGTGGAGGAGCTGCTGCGGTACTTCACCATCGCCGACCTGGCCACCAGCCGGGTCGCGGTCGCGGACGTCGAGGTGGGCGGGGTGCTGATCCGGGCCGGCGAGGGCGTGCTCGCGCTCGGCCAGGCCGCCGACCGGGACCCGGACGTGTTCCCGGACCCGGACCGGTTCGACGTCACCCGGGCCGCCCGGCACCACGTGGCGTTCGGGTACGGGCCGCACCAGTGCCTCGGCCAGAACCTCGCCCGGATGGAGCTGCGGATCACCGTGGACACCCTGCTGCGCCGGGTGCCCGGCCTGCGGCTGGCCGTGCCGGCCGAGGAGCTGCCGTTCAAGGACGACTCCTTCGTGTACGGGCTGCACGAACTGCCCGTCACCTGGTGACGGCGGTGCGGGTCGTCGTCGACCGGGACCGGTGCGTCGGCGCCGGGCAGTGCGTGCTGGCCGAGCCCCGCGTCTTCGACCAGGACGACCTCGACGGCACCGTCGTGCTGCGCGCCGAGCGGCCGCCGGCCGACGCGCTCCCCGCGGTCCGGATGGCGGTGGACCTCTGCCCGGGCCGCGCGCTGGCGCTCGACGAGGGGTAGCCGCCGGGCCCCCGATCGATGGACCGCGCCGGTGGAACTTTCAGGGCACGGTAGGCTGCGGGTGTATTCGCGGACATAACGGGAGTATTCGGTGGGGCGCAGGGCAGCAGTGGTGATCACCATGCTGGTGTCCGTGCTGCTCCTGCACCCCGTTGCCGCGCGGGCCGCGCTGCCCGCCGGGATCGCCGCCGCCGACACCCCGGCCGGGCTGGCCGGCGGGTGCGGGCTGTTCACCGGTACCGACCCGGCCGGGCTGCCGCCGCGCGGCACCCGGGCCGGCGCCCCGCCGGCGCACCGGACCCAGCCGGCGGCCGACGTCGTCCTGCTCGTGGTGGAGCTGCCCGCGACCCGCTGGGGTACCCGCGGCGCCGGCGCGTACGGCACGGACGTGCCCGCCACCCCGGTCCCGGTCCGAATACTGCGCTGCTGACGGGTACGCCGCGCCCGCGGACGGTCGACCACCACCGGTGACACGCCGGCGAACGCGCTCCCACGCCGGAGCGCGGGCCGCCACCTCCACCCGCGCACACCCCCGCACCGCAGAAGGGGAGACATGCTCCCGGCCCGCCTGCGCACGCTCCGCTACGACCTGCCCGCCTCGCTCGTCGTCTTCCTCGTCGCCCTCCCGCTCTGCGTCGGCGTGGCCGTCGCCTCCGGCGTCCCCGCCGAGCTGGGCCTCATCACCGGCATCGTCGGCGGCCTCGTCGCCGGCGCGCTGCCGGGCAGCGCGCTCCAGGTCTCCGGCCCCGCCGCCGGGCTGACCGTGCTGGTCTTCGAGTGCGTCCGTACCCACGGCCTCGACAGCCTCGGCATCACCGTGCTCGCCGCCGGCGTGCTCCAGGTGCTGCTCGGGCTGCTGCGGTTCGGCCGCTGGTTCCGGGCGATCTCGGTCGCCGTCGTCGAGGGGATGCTCGCCGGCATCGGCCTGGTGCTCATCCTCGGCCAGGTCTACGCGCTCGCCGACCGGCCGACGCCGGACGACACCGTCGGGAAGCTCGCCGGGCTGCCCGGCCTCGTCGCCGGCCTCGTCAGCTCGCCGGCCGCCGCCCGGGCGGGCGCCGTCGGCCTCGGCACGCTCGCCGTGATCCTGCTCTGGCCGCGGCTGCCCGGGCCGGTCCGCCGCGTCCCCGGCGTGCTCGTGGCCATCGCGCTCGCGACCGCGGTCACCGCGCTGGCCGGCGTACCGGTGGCGACGCTGGACGTGAGCGGCCTCTGGGCCGCGGTCCGGCTGCCGGACGCCGCCGCGCTCGCCGGGCTGGCGGACCCGGCGCTGCTCGGTACCGTGCTGGCGTTCGCGCTGATCGCCTCGGCGGAGAGCCTGTTCAGCGCGGCGGCCGTCGACCGGATGCACCGGGGGCGGCCCACCGACTTCGACCGGGAGCTGGTCGCGCAGGGTACGGGCAACGTGGTCTGCGGGGCGGTCGGCGCCCTGCCGATGACCGCGGTGATCGTGCGCAGCGCCGCCAACGTCCGGGCCGGCGCGCGGACCCGGGCGTCCCGGGTGCTGCACGGCGCCTGGCTGCTGCTGTTCGCGGCGCTGCTGCCGGCGGCGATCGGGCTGATCCCGATCGCGGCGCTGGCCGCCGTCCTGCTGCACGCCGGCGCCAAGTTGCTGCCCGTCGCCCGGACCCGGCAGTGGTGGCGGGAGCAGCGCGGCGAGGCGGTGATCCTGCTGCTGACCGCGGCGGCGATTCTCGCCACGAACATGTTCGAGGGCATCCTCGTCGGGCTCGCGGCGGCGGTCTTCAAGACCGCCTGGGACACCTCCCGGGTGCAGGTCGTGGTCCGGGACGAGGAGCCCGGGCCGGTCCGGGTGACGCTGGTCGGCAGCGCGACGTTCCTGCGGCTGCCGCAGGTGCTGGAGCGGCTGGAGACGCTGCCGAAGCGGCGGACGATCGACCTGCACCTGTCCACGCTGCGCCACCTCGACCACGCGACCCGGCTGGCGCTGGAGGAGTGGGCGGCGACGCACAACGCGGACAGCGAGCGCGTCCGCATCGTCCAGCCGATCTGAGCGCGTCGCCGCGGCAGTGCGTCGGCCCCTGCGGGCCGGCCGGCCGGCGGCCTCCGGCGCGCGCCGCGGGCCGTCCGCAGTGGACGCGCGGCCGGCGGCCTGCGACGCGCGCGGTCCGGCCGCAGTGGATCGCGGTCAGGGTGGCGGGTCGGCGGCGGCGCGCAGCCGGGTCGCGAGCTGCACCCGGGACCGGACGCCCAGCTTCCGGTACACCCGGGTCAGCGTCGCCTCGACCGTCTTCACGCTGACGCTCAGCGTCCCCGCGATCTCCACGTTGCCCGCGCCGCGGCCCACCAGGTCGGCGATCCGTTGCTCGGTGTCGGTGAGCGCGACCTCGCTCGCCCGGCCGCCGGCCGGGTCCAGCCGGCGCAGCGCCGCCGCCGCCCGCCGGGCCCACGGCCGGGCGCCGACCGCGTCGAACAGCTCGCCCGCTCGCCGGATCGCCGCCCGGGCCGCCGCCCGGCGGCGCCGCCGCCGCTCGACCGCGCCGAGGGCGAGCAGCGTCCGGCCCTGCTCGATCGGCAGGCCGCGGGCCGCGAACGCCCCGGCCGCGCCGGTGAGCAGCGCCGCCGCCGCGTCCGGGTCGCCGCGCCCGGCGGCGAGCAGCCCGGCCGCGCGGTCGAGCTGCACGGCCACCCCGGACCGGTCCAGCGCCGCCGCCTCGAGCCGGGTCCGGTCGATCAGCTCGGCGGCCTCGTCGGTACGGCCGAGGGCGGCTAGGTTCTCCGCCAGGTCGGCGTGCCAGCGCAGCACCGACGGGTCGGCCACCCGCTGCGCGGCCTCCAGGTCCCGGACCCGCTCCAGCGCCGCCAGCGCCTCCACCGGGCGGTCGGTGGTGAGCAGCACCTGACCGAGCGCGAACAGGTTCCGGGACAGGAACACCAGGTCCTGCTCCTGCTCGGACGCCGCCGCCCCGCGCCGGGCGAAGTCGGCGGCCCGGTCCGCGTCGCCGCCGGCCGCCTCGGCCAGCGCCGCCGTGTACCGGGCCGGGCCGGGGGACAGCCCCGCGTCGTCGGTCAGCCCGACCGCCCGGTGCGCGTACCGCAGCGCCGCCGCGCACGCCCCCGCCCGCGCCTCCACCTCGGCGAGGCTGCGCAGGACGTCCACCGTGTCCTCCACCGCGCCGGACCGCTCCGCCTCGGGCAGCAGCGCCAGCAGCGCCGCCCGGGCGTCGCCCAGCCGGTCGTCGAACAGCGCGTGCCGCACCGCCAGGTACCGCGGCGACCGGTGCACGTCCAGCGCCCCCGCCGGCAGCGGCAGCGCCAGCGCCCGGGCCAGCACCGCCTCGGCGTCCGGCCGGCCGAGCAGCCGCTCGGTACGGGCCTGCATGGTCAGCGCGAGCGCCCGGGTGGTGACGTCGCCGCCGCGGTCGGCCAGCTCGGCGGCCTGCGCGGCCAGCGCCAGCGCGCGGGCGGGGTCGCCGCCGTTGACGTTGGCCCGGCTGGACTCCCGCACCCGTACCCGGGCCAGCAGCTCGGGGTGCGGACCGGCCTCGGCGGCGGCCCGGGCGAACAGCTCGTCGCTGTCCGCGAGGTCCTGCCCGGCGGTGTCCAGCAGGGCCAGCAGCGCGGCCACCCGGTGCGGCGGCTGCTCGCTGCGGTCCAGCACCAGCCCCGCGGCGGCCCGGGCCCGGCCCGCGTCGCCGGCCCGGGCGGCGTCCCGGACGGCGGCGAGCGCCCGGTCCAGCGGCACCCCGCCGGCGTCGGGCGTGCGCTGCGCGGCGAGCAGACTCAGCTCGGCGGCCAGCGCCCGGTCGCCGCGCCGGTGGGCCAGGCCGGCGGCCCGCTCGGCCTCGGCCGCCACCGGCTCGGCCGGGGCGTCGGCGGCCAGCGCGGCGTGCCGGGCCCGGCGCACCGGGTCGTCGTCGGCCGAGGCCAGGTCGCCGTGCAGCCGCTGCCGCTTCGCGTGCGGCAGGCCGGCGACCAGCGCCGCCGGGACCACCCCGGCCGGGAACGCCACCCGCCCGTCCACCCCGAGCGTCGCCAGGCCGGCGGCCACGGCCGCGGCCAGGTGGCCGTCGACCGCGGGCCCGGCCAGCCGGTGCAGCAGCGGTACCGTCGCCGGCTCGGCCAGCGCCGCCAGCGTCAGCGTCCGCCGGGCGTCGGCGGGCAGCTCGGCCAGCCACTCCCCGACCAGCTCGCGGACGGCCGCCGGCAGCTCCGGTACCCCCGCCGGGAGCGCCGGCTCGGCGGCGTGCAGCGGTCCGTCGGGCGCGGCGAGGCGCAGCGCCAGGGCCGGGTTACCGCCGGTCAGCGCGTGTACCCGCCCGGCCCAGCGGTAGTGCACGCCCGCCCCGGCGAGCAGCTCGGCGACCCCGTCCACGGTCAGCGGCGGCACCCGCCACACCCGCGGCGCGTCCCCGCCGAGCGCCGCCGCCCGGCGCGGTACGTCCGGCGCCCGCTCGGCGGCGATCACCGGCAGGTCGGGTACCTGGCGCAGCGCCCAGCCCAGCACCCCGGCGCTCGGCTCGTCCAGCCACTGCGCGTTGTCCACGACCAGCACCAGCGGCGGCACCCGGCCGAGCAGGTGCGCGACGAGCTGGCGCAGGTGCAGGTCCCCGCCCGTACCGGCGGCGACCGCCGCGCCCACCGCCGCCGTCCCCGGCCCGGCCGGCAGCACGCCGGCCAGCTCGGCCAGCCCCGCGTACGGGACGTCCCGGTCGGCCCGCTGCGGCCGCAGCCACACCGCCGGCGCCGGCCGGCGGGCGGCCAGCGCCGCGGCCAGCGTCGACGTACCGATCCCGGCCGGCCCGACCAGCACCACCCGGCGGTCGCCGTCGAACCCGGCCAGCGCCATGCCGCGCCCGATCAGCTCGGTATTCACGGGAGTCATCGACGACGTCACCGTTCCATACTGCGCCATTGACCGGCGCCCAACGGCATGACCAGGGGTTTCCCCAATTCCGAATCGCCGGCGCCGGGCCTAGCGTCGGCGACACCCCTCCTTACCTCTCCCCTGGAGTTCCCATGCACCCCCGAACGCTGTGGCCCGCCCTCGCCGCGGGCGCGCTGTCCCTCCCACTCGCGCCCGCCGCCACCCCGGCAGTGGCCGCGCCCGCCGCCGCACGCGCCGCGGCCGTGCCCGCTGTCGCCGTGCCCGTCGCCGCCGTGCCCGGCGTCGCGGCCGGCGGCTCGCCGGTCGGTCCGGCCGGCGCGGGCGTCGAGCCGCCCGCCGCGCTCGTCGCCGCGCTGGGCCGCGACCTCGGCCTCGCCCCCGCCGCCGCCCGGGCCCGGCTCGCCGCCGAGGCCCGGGCCCAGCGGCTGGCCGCCGCGCTGCCGGCCGGGCCGGGCGTGGCCGGGCGCTGGTACGACGCCGCCACCGGCGACCTCGTCGTCGCCGTCTCCGACGCCGGTACAGCCGCCGCCGTCCGCGCGCTCGGCGCCCGGCCGGTGACCGCCGCGCGCTCGCGGGCGGAGCTGGACGAGCTGACCTCGGCCGTACGCGACATCGTCGGCGACGGTGAGGGCGTCACGGGCTGGGGTGCGGACCCGGCCACCGGCCGGGTCACCGTGCGGGTCGACCGGCAGACCCGTACCGCCGCCACGGCGGCGCTGCTGGACCGGCTGCGGCCGCTCGGCGACGCGATCACGATCGTGGCGGTCGACGGCGCGCCGGTCCAGCAGGGCGGCGCGGTGCAGCCGGGCAGCCCGTGGTGGCCGGGCGGGGAGACGAACTGCTCGATCGGCTTCCCGGCGACGGACGCGGACGGCGGCAAGCACTTCCTGACCGCCGGCCACTGCACCAACGACCGGGACCAGCCCGCGTACGGGCAGTCCGGCAAGCAGAACCGCATCGGCACCAGCAACGCCGGCGGCAGCCGCTCGGTGAACGCCCGCGAGGGCGACATGGGCGTGGTCGCGGTGACCGAGGCGGACTGGACGCTGTCCGCCGCGGTGAACACGTGGGGCGGCCCGGCGGTCGCGGTGACCGGCTCGGTCGAGCCGCTGACCGGCCGGTCCGTCTGCCACTCGGGCAACACGTCGAAGTGGCGCTGCGGCACGGTCACGGCCGTCGACCAGACCGTCGACTACGGCACGCTGAGGATCGAGGGCCTGGCGTACACGACGGCGTGCTCGATGGGCGGCGACTCCGGCGGCGCATGGCTGGCCGGCGACAAGGCGGTGGGCCTGCACTCGGGCGGCCGCTCGTCCTGCTCGCCGGGCGGCGCCGACGACCAGTCGATCCTCCAACCGGTCAACGAGTCCCTGAAGAAGTGGAACCTCACCCTGGTGACGGCCGCTCCCTGAGCCCCGCTGCGCCGCCCGGCGGGGCGCCGCCCGGCCGGCGGCCCGGGCGGCGCGGGAGTGGGTGCACTCGTGGCGGCCCCCGGCACCACGAACGCACCCGCTCCGGGGAACGCCCCGCGCGGGGCCGCGGCCGGGCCGGGCGCCGGCCATCGACTCCGGGTGGGGGGATCGGTGGCCGGCGCCCGGGACGTCAGGCGGGCGGCGGGTGGTGGTGGATCTCCTGGGTGCCGTACATGACGCCGTAGGCGGTGCCGGCGCCGGTCGCGGTGATCCGCTGGACCGGGCCGGGGGCGGCGGGGCGCAGCCCCGCGAGCAGATCGCGCAGCGGCCCGGCCGCGCCGGGGTCGTCGGCCAGCAGGTCCGCGAGCCGTACCTCCCGGGCGACCCGGGCCCGCTCCGCGCTGCCGCCCCGGGCCAGTTCGGCGGCGGTGGCGTCCAGCCGGGCGGCGGCGCGGCGCTCCCGGTCGGCGTCGCCGCACCCGAGGGCCCGGGCGAGCCGCGGCCGGACCGTCCGCCAGGTCTCCGTCAGCACCACCTCGACGATGGCCGCGGCGCCGGCGGCGGCCAGGGCGGGAATCCAATCCGCCTCCACGCCGTCCCCTAGCGCTGGCGGCGGTACGTGCCGCCGATCGGCTCGGGACCGGCGACGCGCAGGTCGCCGCCGACCATGGTGAACTCGGCAGTGACGGCCGAGCCCGGGTCGCCGGAGTTGGCGAACCGGCAGAGCAGCCGGACCCGCGGGCCCGCCCGCAGCTCGGCGGTCGGGCCCACGCAGATGCGATTGCCGACGTCGCCGCCGTTCGGGCCGTGGTGCACCGACTCCCCGTCGATCCGGAAGTAGTACTGCCGGCCGGGCTGCGTGCCGGTCATCCAGAAGCCGAGCAGGTCCCGCCACGGGCGCGGCGGCTCGCTCGGCCGGGCGACGGCGACCGGGAGCCCGAACCCGTCGTACCGGGCCGCGGTGTGCGCCGCCGTCCCGGCCCGGCCCAGCTCGATCGACGCCAGCCGCCCGCGCTCGTCGACCAGCGCGCTGAACGGCGGGTCGCCGCCGCCGTCCCCGGCCGTACCGGTCGGCGACGGCCGCGCCGCGGGGCTCGGGGAGGCGGTCGCCCCCGCCGGGCGCGGGCCGCCGGCCCGGTCCGCGGCGAGTGTCCCGCGGTACCGGCAGCCGTCCCGGCGGATGGTCCGGATCCGGTCCAGCGCCTCGGCCGGCGCCAGCGGGCGGGCGCCCAGCCGGCGCGGGTCGGCCGCGGCCAGCCCGGCGACGCTCAGCTTCGCGGTGGCGGCCCCGCCCGCGCCGACCAGGTACAGGTCGTCGCCGAGCACGGCGCCGTCGGCCGGCGCGGCGCCGCTGAGCCGGAACGTGCCGGCGGCGGCCGACCGCACGCCGTCCAGCCGGTGCGGGCCGGCGGTGATCGCGAACCGGAAGGAGTCGTTGGCGGTGCGCAGCGCGGCCCGGCGGACCGCCTCGTCGTCCGGCCCGTCGGCCGCCGCGGCGCAGGTCGTTCGGTCGTACGCGCGGTACCCGACGTACGCCAGGCCCCCGGCGCCGGTGGTGGCCAGCGTCGCGATCACGACGAGCTTGGTCGTACCGGCGAGGGCGGAGCCCGCGACCGACGCCGCGCCGCCCGCGACCGACCCGCCCGCGGCCGATGCGCCACCCGCAACGGCCGCCGTGCCCGCGCCGCCCGCGGCGGCCGAACCCGCGCCGCCCGCGGCAGCACCCGCGGCGGCCGATCCCGCCGCGGAGCCCGCGCCGCCGCCCAGCGCCCCGGCCGCGGGCGCGAGCGCACCCGCGCCGCCCTGCGCCGCCGCGATCCCGCCGCCGACCGCGCCCGCCCCGGCACCCGCGGCGCCGATCCGCCCGGCCCGCCGGCGGCGCCCCGCGGCCGGGTCGGCGGGAGGGTCCGCGGGCGGCGAGTGGTAGTGGACGGCGAGGTGGCCCTGGCCCAGCGCGAAGACGGTCCCGTCGTGCTCGGCGTGGATGTGCTGCGCGGGCGCGGCACCGGCGGGCGGCTCGGCGAGCTGCGCCCGGACCGCGGGCGCCCGGGCGGCCCACTCGGCGAGCAACTCCCGCCAGCGCTCCGGCCCGGGGCGCTCGTCGAGCGCGGCGAGGATCCCCGCGCGCAGTACGGGTTCGCGGTCGGCGAGGGCGCGGAGCCGGGCGCGCGCCGCGTCGGCCGCCGGCCCGGCGAGCCGCGCGGCCGCGGCGTCCAGCAGCTCGTCGGACACGTCGGGTCCTCCGTTCCCGCGCGGGCATCTCCCGTACGGGGAACGAGCGGGCGCCGACCGTCGACATCGGATGATCGGGCGGACCGGGAGGAAGGCGCGCCGCCGGGCTCCGGGGTGGTGGGGGCCCGACGGCGCGCGAACCGCGGCTACGGCCGGAAAGCGCCGATCCTCGCCGCTGTCTGGTTCAGCACCCTGGCGTTGTCCTCCGCGGCCGCCGTGCCGAGCGCCTGGCCCTCGTACTGCTTGCGCGGGTTGGACCAGTGCTGGATCCGCTTGCACTTCTTCGGGCACTCGTACGACATGATCGTGCGCCACTGCCCGTCGCGCTGGTACCCGTGCCCGTAGGCGTACTTGTTGTTCGTGCCCTGCGCCTTGTCGTGCGAGGCGCCCTGCAGGTGCCCGATCTCGTGGCCGAACGTGTAGTACCCGGTGGCGCACTTGCGGGTGGCCACCACGAACGCCGCGTCGGCCTGGACGTCGAGGCCCGGCGCGACGCCGCAGGCGTCGCCCTTCTCGGTGATCAGGGCGACCACGTCGGCGCGCAGCTCGTCCCGCTTGGCGTGCAGGTCGTCGAGCTTGCCGTCGTTCTTGCCCTTGAGCGCGTTGAGGTCGCGGGAGACCCCGCCGGTGTCGGCGTAGTCGGTGGGGACGTAGCCGGCCAGCTCCAGGTCGATGGCGATGTCGCCGTTGCGGTAGCTCTGGTTGGTCTCGGCGACGGCCAGCTCGACCAGGGACTTGAAGTCACCGGTGTGCGCGGCGATGGCGTCCTTGCTGGCGGCGACCATGACCCGGATGGTCGTGTTCGGCGCGGCGGCCGCGTGCTGCGGGGCGAGGTCGACCCCGCCCGGCTCGGCGTCGGGCGCGCCGACCGGGTGGTCGGGCGGCCGGGCGTCCTCGTTGACCCGGATCGCGGCGTGGCCGACGCCGGGTACGGGCTGGATGCGGTACAGCTCGGCGCCGACCCGGACCGAGCCGGTGATGCCGTCGGCGCGCCGGACGAGGGTGACCGCGTCGTCGCCGGCGCCGACCCGCCCGGCCCAGACGAGGCCGCCGTCGGCGGTGGGCGCGGTCCAGTCGCGGCGCAGCCGGACCGGCTCGCGGCCGTCGAGGTCGAGGTCGAGCCGGTCGGCGTCGGCCCGGACGGCGCCGGGGTCGGCCGTGCGCAGGGTGACGGCCGCGGTCATAGGGTCCGCGGCGAGCGCGGTCCGGGCGGCGGTGGCGGCGCGGGAGGCGTCGACCGGCGCGCCGAGCGGCCGCGGTACGGGGTGGGGGTCGGCCGCGGCGGCGGGGGTGGCCAGCAGCGGCAGGGACAGGACAGCGGCGAGCAGGGGGAGCCCGCGGGAAACCAGCATGGGGGAGCCGATCCTTTCGTCGGGTGGGACGAGATGACGGCGGCGGGGGTGGGGCAATTCTGGGGCAGTACCCCTGGATATTCAAGGTCTTCGATCAAAACCCCGAAAATCCCGCGGCGCTACCGGCCGGTATCCCGGGGCCGGGCTGTGGCGGCTGAATGCTGCCCGGGCGGCAGCGCCGCTGCCGCCCGGCGGCGATCCGGCCGAGGCGCGCCCGGCCGATCGGCGGCGGCGCGGCGGTCCGGTCGGGGGTGCGGGTCGCCGTTCGGCGGGCGCCCCCGACCGGGCGGGGCGGCCGGGTGACGGGACGGCGGCGGGCTGCGGCGGGCGGCCGATGCCGGCTGTGCGGGGCCCGTGGGCAAAGCCGCGTGAATCGGGCCAGTCGGGCCTATCCACACAGGTCGACGACAGGCGGGCGGGCAACGATCCGGCATCCGTTACCCGAGGTGAGAGGCAGCCCATGGGCAAGCTCCGCACACTGCTCGCGGCCACCGTCGGCCTGGCGCTCGGCGCCGGCCTGGCCCCCCTGGCGCCGAGCGCCGCGGGGGCGGCGGCGCCCGTCGGGCAGGGGTTCAACCTGAACCCCTCCGACCTGAAATTCATCCTGCAACAGATCAAGATCGCCGAGGCGCACGCGGCCGGCGGGTCGCTGCTCGGCAGCGGGCCGAACCAGATCCCGAACCAGGCCAGGCAGGGCGCCGAACTGCCGTTCGGCCTGCGGACCGTGGACGGGACGCTGAACAACCTCGTCGCCGGCCGGTCCAAGTACGGCGCGGCGGACCAGCCGTTCATCCGGCTCACCGACCCGTCGTACCGGGCGGCGCAGCCGTGGGCGGCCGACCCCGACGGCCCCGGCCCGATCCAGGTCGGCGACCCCACCTCGTACGCGCAGAAGAGGGGCCTGGTCAACGACGCCGAGCCGCGCGTGGTCAGCAACCTCGTCGTCGACCAGACGCCGGCCAACCCGGCCGCGGTCGCCGCCGCCGGCCCCGGCGCGACGCCGAACGCGCAGGGCTCGTTCGAGATCCCCAACGTGGCGCCGGACGCGGGCCTGTCCGCGCCGTACAACTCGTGGTTCACCCTGTTCGGCCAGTTCTTCGACCACGGCCTCGACCTGGTCAACAAGGGCGGCGGGACCGTCTACATGCCGCTGCAGCCGGACGACCCGCTGTACCGGCCGGGCAGCCCGACCAACTTCATGGTGCTGACCCGCTCGCAGAACCAGCCCGGCCCGGACGGCTTCCTCGGCGACAACCCGGCCACCCCGGCCGTGGACGAGAGCGCCGACGACGTCCGCGAGGCCACCAACCAGACCGCGACGTTCGTCGACCAGAGCCAGACGTACGCCTCGCACCCGGCGCACCAGGTCTTCCTGCGCCAGTACGAGCTGGTCGGCGGCCGCCCGGTGGCCACCGGCCGGCTCCAGACCGGCGCCGACGGCGGGCTGGCCACCTGGGCGTCCACCAAGGCGCAGGCGCGCACGATGCTCGGCATCGCGCTCACCGACGCCGACGTGGTGAACGTCCCGCTGCTGGCCACCGACCAGTACGGGAAGTTCGTCCGCGGCCCCAACGGCTTCCCGCAGATCGTGCGCCCCGGCGGCGTGCTGGTCGAGGGCAACCCGGCCGCCAACGGCGGCGCGGGCGTGGGTCTGCCGGGCGACACCGTGCGCACCGGGCACGGGTTCCTGGACGACATCGCCCACCACGCCACGCCCGGCGCGGTGGACCACGACAACAACCCGGGCACGCCCAGGATCCAGGCAACCCCGGACGCCGACCCCGGCACGGGCGACGACAACAACCCGGCCACGTACGACGACGAGATGCTGAACGCGCACTTCATCGCCGGCGACGGGCGGGTCAACGAGAACATCGGCCTGTCCGCCGTGCACCAGATCTTCCACTCGGAGCACAACCGGCTCGTCGGCGACATCCAGAACGTGCTGACCACCGAGGACCCGGCCAGCGTGGCCGAGTGGCAGCTCGGCGGCGGCGCGTGGAACGGCGAGCGGCTGTTCCAGGCGGCCAAGTTCGTCACCGAGATGCAGTACCAGCACCTGGCGTTCGAGGAGTTCGCCCGCAAGGTGCAGCCGCAGGTGAACATCTTCGCCGGCTACGACACCGCCGTGAACTCGGCGATCTCCGCGGAGTTCGCGCACGTCGTGTACCGGTTCGGCCACTCGATGCTGACCGAGCAGGTGGCCCGCAAGCGCGCCGACGGGTCCAGTGACGACATCGCGCTGCTGGACGCGTTCCTCAACCCGCCGGCGTACACCGCGGGCGGCCGGACGCCGGAGCAGGCGGCCGGGGACATCGTCCGGGGCATGACCGACCAGGTCGGCAACGAGCTGGACGAGTTCGTCACCGACGCCCTGCGCAGCCGGCTGCTCGGCCTGCCGCTGGACCTGGCGACGCTGAACATCGCCCGCGGCCGGGAGACCGGCATGCCGACGCTGAACGCCGCCCGCCGGCAGTTCTTCGCGGCGACCGGGCAGTCGGTCCTCAAGCCGTACGCGGACTGGAACGACTTCGGCGTGGCGCTGCGGCACCACGAGTCGCTGATCAACTTCGTGGCGGCGTACGGCACGCACCCGACCATCACCGGCACCGCGGCCCAGCGGCGCGCGGCGGCGGCACGGATCGTCGCGGCCGACCCGACCGTGGCCGGCACCCCCGGCGACGCGGTCGACTTCATGGACGGCACCGGCGCGTGGGCGACCGCGGCCACCGGCCTGGACCGGGTCGACTTCTGGGTCGGCGGCCTGGCCGAGAAGCAGACGCCGTTCGGCGGCCTGCTCGGCCCGACGTTCAACTTCGTGTTCGAGACGCAGATGGAGCGGCTCCAGGACGGCGACCGGCTGTACTACCTGAGCCGGACCGCGGGCCTGAACCTGCTCACCCAGTTGGAGGGCAACTCGTTCAGCGAGCTGATCGAGCGCAACACCGACGTCGACGGCCTGCCCGCCGACGCGTTCTCCCGGCCGGACTACGTGTTCAACATGGCGGCGCTCGGCACGTCCGGCGCGGTCCCGAACGACCCGGCCACGCCGTACAACGAGACGGAGCTGCTGACCCGGATGCCGAACGGCACCCTGCGGTACGCCGGCGACAAGCACGTCGTGTGGCTCGGCACCGCCGCCGGTGACAGGGCCAACTCCAGCGAGGGCGACGACACCCTGCGCGGCGGGGACGGCGACGACCGGATGGAGGGCGGCGCCGGCAACGACATGCACATCGGCGGCAAGGGCAACGACATCATGACCGACACGTTCGGCGACGACGACATCAAGGGCGGTGACGGCAACGACGCGCTGAGCGCCGGCGGCGGCCTGGACCTGGTCCAGGGCGGCCGCGGGAACGACTTCACCAACGGTGGGTCGGACCCGTCGGAGACGTTCGGCGGCCCGGGCAACGACATCATCTACGGCGGCGAGTCGGCGGACACCGTGTTCGGCGACGACGGCGACGACTGGATCCAGGGCGGCGACCAGGCCGACCTGCTCCAGGGCGACAACGGCGCCCCGTTCCAGGACGACCCGAACCAGCCCGGTGACGACGTCATCATCGGCGAGGGCGGCGCGGACGACTACGACTCGGAGGGCGGCAACGACGTGATGGTCGCCGGACCGGGCGTGGAGCGCAACGAGGGCATGCTCGGCTTCGACTGGGTGACCCACAAGGGCGACCCGCAGCCGACCGACGCCGACCTGCGCCGCACCGGCCTGGTCAACCCGGCGCTGGACGCCCTCAACGACCGGTACGACATGGTCGAGGGCCTCTCCGGCTGGAACGGCAACGACGTCCTCACCGGCGACGATGCCGCGGCCGCGGACATGCTCGGGCACGAGCTGGCCAACGCCGCGCAGATCGGCAAGGTCGGCGGGCTGCGCGAGCTGCTCGGCGGCGCGGACGAGTTCACCGGCGGCAACATCCTGATCGGCGGCGCCGGCGACGACCGGATCTCCGGCCGCGGCGGCAACGACGTCATCGACGGCGACGCGATGCTCAACGTCCGCCTGTCGGTCCGGACGAACCCGGCCGACCCGGCGACGGAGGTGCGCAGCGCCGACAGCATGCTGGAGCTGCAGCCGGACGTGCTCGCGGGCACGATCGACCCGGGCAACATCGTCATCGTCCGGGAGATCCTGCACTCGCCGACGCCTGGCAACGATGTCGCGGTGTTCAGCGAGACGCAGGCGAACTACGACATCGTCGCGGTTCCCGGCGGCGTCCGGGTGACCCACGCCCGGGGCAGCCTGGCCGACGGCGTCGACATCGTCCGCAACGTCGAGCAGCTCGTCTTCGACGGCGACGCCGTACCGGTGGTGCTGGAGCCCGACGCCCCGGCGATCGGCACGGCCGTGGCCGGCGACACGACGGCGACGGTCAACTGGACGGCGGCGGCGGCCCGCGGGTCGGACGTCACCGGGTACGACGTGCAGGTCCTGGCCGGCACCTCGACCGCGCCGGTCAAGACCGTCCAGGTCGGCGGCGGCGTCACCAGCACGGTGGTGCCGGCGCTGAGCAACGGCACGGCGTACCGGTTCCGGGTGGTCGCGCGCAGCGACGCCGGCCCCTCGACCGCCTCCGCGCTGTCCAACTCGGTGACGCCGGCCGGGGTACCCGGCACGGTCACCGGGCTCACCGCGACGGCCGGGCCCGCCTCGGCCACGGTCCGCTGGACGGCCCCGGCCGACACCGGCGGGGTGCCGCTGACCGGGTACGAGATCCGCGTGTTCACCGCGGGGAACCCGAACCCGGTGCGGGTGGTCGACGCCGCCGGCACGGCCACCAGCGCGGTGATCAGCCCGCTGCCCAACGGGGTCAGCCACACGTTCGTCGTGCTGGCCCGCAACGCCCGGGTGACCGGCCCGGCGTCGGCCCCGAGCAACGCGGTCGTCCCGCAGGTCGGACCGCCGTCGGCGCCGACGCTGACGTCGGCCGTGCGGGGCAGCACGACCGCGACGGTGCGCTGGACGGCACCGGCCAGCGACGGCGGCGTGGCCATCGGCGGGTACTACGTGCGGGCCTTCCAGGGCGCGACCGTGGTCAAGACGATGCGGGTCACGGCGGCGACGCGCGGGGCCCGGGTGACCGGGCTGGTGAACGGGCGGGCGTACACGTTCGATGTGCGCGCGTTCAACACCGTCGGCGTCGGAGCGGCCTCGGCCCGCTCGGCGGTGGTGATCCCGGCGACCGTGCCGGGCGCCCCGCGGATCGGTACGGCCAGCTCGGGCGCCGCCGGCGGGGCGGCCACGGCCGCGGTCCGCTGGACGGCACCGGCCGCGACCGGCGGGACGGCGATCACCGGGTACCGGATCACCGCGCTGCGGTACTCCGGCAGCCGGGTGATCGCGGTCCGGGCGCTGCCCCTGGCCCCGGCGACCAGCCGGGCCCGGACGGTGACCCTGCCGGCCGGCAGCTACCGGTTCATGGTCACCGCGGTGAACGCGGTGGGTGAGAGCCAGACGTCGGCCCAGTCGAACCTGGTCCTCGTCCGGTAGCCCGTCCCCACGTCGGTGGCCCCGGCCCGCTTCGGCGGACCGGGGCCACCGCGCGTCCGGGCCGGGGCCGTCGATGCCTCAACCGGCGCCCGCGGGGGCCGAAAGGGCGGACCGGAGGCGGTCCGCGCACGGCGGCCCGCCGAACCGGACACCCGCCGCGCGCGGGGCGGAACGACGCGGGAGGGAGGGCGCCGATGCCCGGCTTCCCCGCCGCCCTCGCCCGGACCGCCGCGTTCGCGCTCGCCTACCTGGCCGCCGCGTACGCGGGCCGGCTGACCGTGCTCGACGGCACCAACCTGAGCCTGGTCTGGCCGGCGGCCGGCGTGGCGGTGGTCTGGTTCGCCGCCCTGCGGCGCAGCCCGTGGCCGCTGCTGGACCCGCTCGCCCTCGCCGCCGTCACGCTGGTCGCGAACGTGGCCACCGGGGCGGCGCTGCCGCTGGCCACGGCGTTCGCGGTGGCGAACATCGTCCAGACCAAGCTGTGCGTGGCGATCCTGGAACGGCTCTGCCCGCACCTGTGGGGCGCCGGCGGCCGGGCCCCGATGGCCCGGCTGGGCGACCTGTGGGGCCTGGCCATCGCCGCCGCGGCCAGCACCGCCGCCGGCGCGGCCATCGGACCGACCGCGGTGTGGCTGATCGGCAACGGTTCGTACTCGCCGTGGACCACCGGCGTCTGGCTCACCCGCAACACCGTCAGCGTCCTGCTCATCGCCGCGATCGGCCTGCGGATCGGCGCCCGGCTCGCCGCCCGCCCGCCGGGCCGCCCCCGGCTGCCCCGGCTGCCGCACCCCCGGCGGCTCGTCGAGGGCGCGGCCCTGGTCGCGTGCTCCACCGTCGTGTACGTCGTGGGCTTCGCCGTCGCGGACCGCCTGCCGGTCGCGTTCCTGCTGCTCGGCGTGACGATCTGGGCGGCGCTGCGGTTCAGTACGTCGTTCGTCCTCGGGCACGACCTGGCCGTCGGGGCCATCGCCGTGCTGTTCACCCTGCGCGGCGACGGCCCGTTCGCCGCGATCGGCGACTTCACTGCCCGGGCGCTGGTCGCCCAGGCGTTCGTCGGCATGGTCGCCGTCGTCGGCCTGGCCCTGGCGCTCGGCCGGGACGAGAAGGCGGCCCTGGTCGCCCAGCTCACCCGGGCCCGGCAGGAGGCCGGCGCGCAGGCCGGGCTGCTCACCGCGATCATCGACTCGATGAGCGACGGCGTCGGCGTGCTCGACGCGACCGGCCGGTTCGTCGTGCGCAACCCCGCCGCCACCGCCCTGCTCGGCCGCCCCGGCGCGCCGCCCGAGCGGGTGGGCGACTACGACCTGTACCGCCCGGACGGCGCCCCGCTCGCCGGCGTGGACCTGGCCTACGTCCGCGCGCTGGCCGGCGAGGACGTGCCGGCGATGGACGTCCTGGTCCGCAATGCCCCGGCACCGGACCGCATCCTCAACGTCCGCGCGACGGCCCTGCCCGCCACCGCCGACCGGGACGCCCGCGCCGTGATCGTCTTCACCGACGTCACCGCCGACCGCCGGCACCGCGACGAGCTGACCGCCTTCGCCGGCGTCGTCGCCCACGACCTGCTCAACCCGCTGGCCACGATCGACGGCTGGACCGAGTTCCTGGCCGACGTCGTCGCCGAGACCCCCGACCACCCGGCCACCGCCGAGGTCCGGACGAGCGTCAACCGCATCCGCCGCGCCGGCGTCCGGATGCGCGACCTGATCAACGACCTGCTCGACCACAGCACCGCCACCGAGGCGGCCCTGGCCCCGACCGACGTGGAGCTGGCCGACCTGGTCGCCGACGTCCGGGCGACCCGCGGTGGCCCGGCGACGTACCACGTCGACGCCCTGCCGGCGGTGCACGCGGACCCGCGCCTGGTCCGGCAGTTACTGGACCAGCTCATCGACAACGCCGTCACGTACGCGACCCCGGGCACGACCCCGCACGTCGGCATCAGCGCGACCGCGGCCGACGACGGGCTGGTGGCGGTCCGGGTCAGCGACAACGGCATCGGCATCCCGGCCGGGCAGCACGGGGCGATCTTCGGCAACTTCCACCGGGCCCACCCGGACGTGGAGGTGGCGGGGAGCGGGCTGGGGCTGGCGATCTGCCAGCGGATCGTCGAGCGGCACGGGGGGACGATCAGCGCGGCGGACAACCCCGGCGGCGGCGCCCGCATCACCTTCACTCTCCCCGTCGCCGCATCCCGCTGACGGCTCCGGCGGTCGATAGTGGCGCGGTGACGGGTTCCCGCCGCGTGATCAGCCCCTCGACCGGGACGGCGGCCCTTCCCCACACCCGCCGCTTGGCGTCGAGAACGCTGGCCGCGCGAACCTCGATGAACCGGACGGCGGGTTCGTCGGTCCACCGCTGCTGGTGGGCCTTGACGCTCACCCATCGGACGCCGGCCTCCTCGCACGTGTCGCCGATCGCTGCCACCGTGACCAGAATCGCGCCGTCGCCCCGGCGATACTCCGACTCACGGAGAATGAGCAGGTCACCGTCGCGCGGCATGAACCCTCCTGGTGTATACGCCGTCGGGTGGGTTGGGGCCGGCTCGGATTGCCGACCCCAACCCCTGTTCACCGGACCCACCCACCTCCCGAAGGGGAGACGGTGGTGGAGATCCCGAAGCGCATGCTCCCGTACTTCCGGGGGCTGTAGACCAGTGCAGCAAGAGATCGACCTCGAAGGGTTCGAGAGTCTCTCCGCGGAATCCGGTCGAGCTGGTGCCATCTGGAACTGCGCGATGTCTACGGCGTGGACGACGAGAACACCGCGCTGCGCGCCTGGCATCGCGGCGAGCCCTACGAATTGCAGGGTCTCGACGACCTCTGCCGCTTCTTCGCCGACCTCGCCGCCACGGGCCGGGCACTGCGCCGGGTCAAGATCGTGTCGGAGCCGCTCAGCGACTATCAGCGCTGGTCGCTCGATGTCTCCAGGCGGGTGGTCAGCGCCGGGGAGGACATCCGGGTGGTGAACCGCAAGCACGTCGCCACCCTGCTGGTACCGCCCAGCGACTTTTACCTGCTGGACGGGGAGCGGGTGCTGTTCCTGCACCACGACGGGCACGGCGGGACGGCCATGTTCAGCATCACCGATGACACCGCCGTGGTGCGCTCCTGCGCCGAGAGCTTCGCCGCGGTGTGGCGGGCGGCCGAGCCCCTCGACATTTATCTTGGACGATCCGGGTAGCGCGGCCGAGCAGGGTCGACGCGAGCTGGGCGCCAGGCTGCGCGCGCTGCGTCGGCTCGCGGGTGTGACGGCTCGGTCGCTGTCGACCTCGATCGGCCTGCACGCCACCACTATCAGCAAGATTGAGAATGGTCAGCGCTTCCCCTCGGAGGCCAACGTCCTGGCCTGGTGTCATGCCTGTGGCTGCCCGGACAAGGCGCACGCGATCATCGAGCGCCTGCAGGCCATCGAGTCGGCGTACGAGGAGTGGAGCCGGGTTGTCCGGCGCAGTGGTCTGCGCGTGCGGGAGGGACTGCACTCGCAGGCGAGCTTCGAGCGCACCCGGCTGTTCCGCATCCACGAACCGATTGTCGTACCCGGTCTGTTCCAGGTACCGGCGTACACCCGGCAGATGCACCGGTTCATGTTTGATTTCCTCGGGCGGGCGGCGGAGGCGCTCGACGACGGGCTGGCGTTCTGGGCCGCGCGCACCGCGGCGACCCTGCACGCGGGGAAGCGGTTCGTCGCGGTGCTCGGCGAGCAGGTCCTGTGGAGACGCCGACGGCGTGCCTCAAGGTCACCAACGCGGCCGAGGTGGCGCTGTACGAGCGCATGTTCGCCAATCTCCAAGCGGCCGCGGTACATGGCCGCGGCGCGCGGCGGCTCATCGCCGCGGCAATGGACGAGGTCTACGACGGCGATCCACTTTGACGAGCGAAACGGTCCGGACATGGTTCATCCCGGAGCGTCCGTGCCGGCGAGTGGCCGCTTGCCGGCGGTGCGCTCCGGGATGAGACCGGAAGGGTGGATCAGTTGCGCTCGTCGTAATCCCGGTCGTTCCGGTTGTTGTCGTTCCGATCATTCCGGTCGTCGCGCCGGTTGTTGTCGTCCCAGTTGTCGTACCGGTCGTCCTCGGCGCAGACGAATACCAGCGCGCCGCCGCGTCGGACGATCTGGTGCAGCCGCTTGCCGCTGCCGCGCTCGGACACCCGGTGGCTCAGCCGCTGCTTTTTGTCGATGATCAATACGACGAGCTGGTTGTCGTCCCGGCGGTACTGGAGGCCCCGGTTGCCCCGGAAGTTCACCTGCTGGCAGCGCAGGTTGCCGTCGTCGTCGTACCGGTCCCGGTCCCGATCGCGGTTCCGGTTCCTGTCCCGGTTCCGATCGCGGTCGCGATTCCGGTCCCGGTCCTCGTTGACGCCGCCCTTGCCGGACTTATCGCCGTTGTCATAGTTGTCGTCGTTCTCGCTGCCGGGGCGGCGCGTCGTGTTCTTGCTGCCGTCGGCCTTTGCCGCGTACCAGGCACCGCCCACGCCCTGGCCGTTCCACTGCCCGGCTTCCTTGTCGCCGATGTACCGGTACAGCGGCCACCCGCCGAGGGTGAGTTGCTTGGACCCGTCGGACCGGGTCACGTTGCCGACCTTGCTGGCGTCGATGCCGTTCATCTGGGGATTGCCGTCGGTGTACGCCGGGGGCCACACCTTTTCGCAGTCGTCCGCGCAGTTGCTGCGCGGCGGGTTGGCGCTGTCCTTGTCGTACCGGTACAGCACCCAGCCCTTGTCGTCGGCGACGACCTCACCCATGCCCTCGACATTGCGCACGGTCAGCGTGCTGGTGAGCGAGCGGGCACCGGAGCCGTCGGCGCCGGTGCCGGTGTCAGTGCCGGTATCGGTCCCGGTGCCGGTGCCGGTACCTGTGTCGGTTCCGGCGCCCTGGTTGGCCACGGGCTGCTGGGCGGCGTTGTCGTTCGTGCCGCACGCCGTGAGCGACAGGGCGGTCACGACGGCCAGAGCACTGCCGGCGATCGCGTTTCGGGTCTTGGCTTTCACGAATCCTCCTGTTTTCCCCGGCGGGAGGAGTAGTCCCCGGTCGCCGTACACGGTGCCCATTCACCCCGAGGTACGGGCACTGTCCGCGAGCGGATCAAACAAAGTCGAGGAAACCTCGGATTCGGCTGTCGCTGGGGGTCCGCCGGCATTCCGGCGGACATCACCCGGCCGCGGTATAGGACCACTCGAAAGCCTTCGCCACGATTGCCGCACTCCGAATAAATCGGGCGAGGAGGACGATGCTCATGCCGGCATCACCGATCCCGAACTGCGCCGCTGCTACCTCGCCGTCACCGCACGCGGGCGGCCGGTGCTGACGTCCCGGGTGCGGGCGTGTGGGCGGTGGCTCTCGCTCGCCCGGCGGCGCTGCGCCCGTACGGCCGCCTCGGTGATCCCCGATTCACCCCTGTTTGAGGTGAACGTCGAGCTGCCCCTCCGCCCCCACCCGCCGCGGCACCTCGATCAACATGGGCTGAGGACCCTTTGGCCCCCGATGAGGTGCGTCAGCTCGTCCTTGCCGGGGGCGCTGGCGGTTCAGTTCAGGTCGGTCACCCGTGCGCGGTGCTGTTTGAACGCAATGGCGTCGCCCGGGTCGTCGGGCGCGTCGAAGAACTCGCGCCAGAAGCTCAGCACCGCGCGCATGTACGACCCGGTCTGCAGAATGCCGGGGACCACGTTCAGCTCGTGAATGCGGAAGACCCGGGCGCGTTCGTGGGCGGCGAGCGACCGCGGCCCGCCGGCGAGCTTCATGCCCGCGCGCAGTCGGGTGCGCCATTCGGTGTACGCGGAGTCGACGTGCCGGAGGGTGGCGCGCAATTCGGGCAGCGCGGCGGCGTTGTGCAGGCCGATGGCGGCCGACAGCGCCCCCCGTCAGGCCCGACTTTCGCCGGATCTGCCGGAGGCGGGCGCCGAGAGTGCGCCGACCGTCGGCGGCTGCGCTATACGGGTCGGTACTCATCGTGGTCGGTGGCGGCCGCCCAGCACTCGGCGAACGCCGTGCGGCACAGGGCGACGATGCCGGAATCCTCCGTGATCGTGTAGGCGACCGGGTTCAGGTCGCCGTCGAAGTGCAGGAACAGGGCCGCGCTGTCGTCCAGCAGGTAGTAGTCCGTGGCCGGGAACGCCACGTGCGGGACGTCGCGTCGACGGCACCACCGGGTGACCTCGCCCGCGCGATGGATCGGGCCCTGCGCGGAGTGGATCCACCGGTGGTACTCGCCCAGCGGCTCGTTGACCACCTTCAGCCGGCGGAGCCGCTTCCCGGCGGCCGTCATCGCCGACAGCAGCCCGCACCATGGGTCGAGGTAGCTCAGGTCGTCGGGCTCGTCGCGCCGCCAGGCTGCGAAGTGCGGCGAAGGGAGGTTCACGCCGTAGTGCGGCTGCAATTCGAGATGCGCCCACGAGTCGGCGACCGATTCGTACGCGCGGACGAACTCGGCGTACGTCAGCTCCCGCACGGCCGAGCCCGGAACAGCGGCATCATCCGCGCGGGGAACTCAGGGTGGGCGAGCCGTTGACCTGGCTGGCCGGGTCCTTGCCGAGAAACTCAATCCTCACGATGCCCCGTTCCGTTTCCTGGGTTGTCGCCATTGTCGGCGGAATCATCATCGGGCGAGGCAATGTGGATGGTCAATCTCACATACGCTCAAACAGCGGGAGTGTGGCAGGACTGCTGGTCGATCATTTCGGCGGACGGGCGCAGCGTGGTCTGGTACATCGGTACCGCCTTCGCGTACGCCGGCAGCGTGTTCTTGAAGTGGTTGTCCCACGTCCCGCTGTGGATCAATTCCTTCAGTGCCCCCGCCGCCGCCAGGCACAGCTCCCGGTCCTCCTTCCGGAAGGCGAGCCCGTACATGATCTGGCTCGCCAGCTCCAGCCCCGAGATCACCCGCAGGTCGGCGTTGGCCTTCAGGTCCGCGTACCCGTAGAGGATCGCGGCGTCCGTGGAGAACGCGTCGGTCTCCCCGCGGCGCAGCGAGCCGAGGCAGACGTGGTACGAGCCCTTGCGCACCGGGATCGCCCGCGGCGCCGCCTTGAGCAGCTCGGATTCGGCGAGCGAGCGGTCGGTGCCGCCCGGGTTGGCGTTCGGCTTCGCGCCGATCACGCAGACCCGGCGGCCGTTCAGGTCGGTCGGCTTGGCGATCCGCGGGCCGGTGCGAGCGACCATCACCCCCTGCGAGGTGATCAGGTACGGCCCGGCCAGGTCCAGGTTCGCGGACCGCTCGGCGGTCATCGTGTACGTGGCGGCGAAGTAGCGGACCGCGCCCGAGCGCAGGGCCGCCTCCCGGGTGTGCGAGGAGACGGGCAGGTAGTGGACCGCCTCGGTGTGCAGGGCCCGGTGCGCGACGTGCTGGGCGACCTCGACGTCGAGGCCGCTGTACCGGTAGTTCGCGGTGTCCAGGAAGCCCGTGCCGTACTGGTCCACCTTGACGCCCACGACCAGCGCGCCGGGCGTCGGCGCGGGTGAGCCGGACGCGCCCGGCGTCGGGGTGGCGCCCGGCGTCGCGGAGCCGGTGCAGGCCGCGGTGGCGGCGACGGCCAGTGCCGCCACTGTGCGACCGAACTGTCGACGCATCGGTTCTCCCTCCGGGCGGCGCGGGCTCAGTGGTGGAACCGCGCCGCCGTGATCGTGATGTTCTCGCTGCACGTGGTGAGCGGGGCCAGCGGTCGGTAGCCGACCCGCAGTTCGATGTCGGCGACCCGGTCCGGCAGGGCGATCGTCAGCTCCGCGCCGCCGCGCAGGCCGCGGCCGGGGGTGAGGTCGCGCTGGACGGCGCCGCCGGCGTACCGGAGGCGGACGAGCAGCTCGACGGCGTTCTCGCAGTACTGGTAGCCGGGTCCGCCGTCGTCGGCGACCCGGAACGCGACCGTGAGCCGGCGGCGGTCCGGCGGCACCTGCACCGCGAACGTGGCCGTGCGGTCGACGGTGACGGTGGCGTTGTCCGTGGCCCTGATCGAGTCGACGGCGTTCAGCGGGCGGCGCCGCTGGACCTCGTCGATGCCGCAGACGACCAGGACGACGGTGGCGACCGCGGCCGCGATCGGGCGGCCGACCCGGCCGACCGCGGCGAGGCGGCGCTGGCGGTCGGCCTCCGGCAGTACGCCGAGCAGGCCGGCGGCGGCGCCGGCCAGCGCGACCCAGTTCGGCAGGGCGGCCGAGTTGACGATCCAGTAGCCGACGAGTGCGGCGCCCACGGCGATGGAGTAGACGCGGACGGCCGGCGCGAGTCGCCGGAGTCGATCCCACCACCCGCTTCCCGGCATCGCCGCGACCCCCTCGTGTCTACCCGGGCCAACGGCTGGGGATCGACGGGGTTGCGCGGCGATCGGCCGGCATTTCCGGATGTAGGGCCGATATCGGCCGGCGGAGGGGGTCCGGCCGGACTCGACCGACCGCGACCCCGGCTACGCTGGAGGTGATGGTGCATCACCTGACGGTGTCCGGGATCGCGCGCCCGCTGCGCGGCGGCGCGTCCGGGGTGCTGGTCGCGCTGGTGCTGGTCGTCGGAGTGCTGTGGATGCACGGCGCCTCGACCGGGCACCGGGGCCTGCCGCCGGCCGGGCACGGCCCCGCAGCCGCGCACTGTCCCGAGGACCGCGGGCCGCACTGCCCCACCGAGCCCACCGGTCATGACGGTGCGGCGTGTCGGGTGAACCTCCCCGCCGCGTCGGCGCCGGTCGCCGACCCGGGCCCGGGGACCCACTGCCCGGCCTCCCCGGCCGGCGAGGTCCGGGCAACGGTGATCACCGCGGACGAGGCCGGCGCCGGTTCCGGTCGCGGTCCCCCGTCGCGCGCCGCCCTGTCGGTCCTCCGGATATAGGCCCTTCCTGCTCCCCGTCAGGAACAGGATCGGCCCACTTCCGGAAAGGACACCTTTGTGAACAGCAGCACGGTACAGCGCCGCACGCTGGCCGCGACCGTCCTGGTCGCGGTACTCGCACTCACCGCCTGCGGCGACGGCGACCCGCCGTCGCCGTCGCCGACCACGCCGGGCGCCGCGACGACATCGGCGACGTTCAACGCCGCGGATGTCGCGTTCGCCACGGACATGATTCCGCATCACCGCCAGGCCACCGCGATGGCCGACCACGCCGCCGGGCGGGCCGGCAGCGCGTCGGTCAGGCAGCTCGCCGCGCGGATCAGGGCGGCACAGGACCCGGAGATCCGGACGATGTCCGCCTGGCTTGCCGACCGGGGCAAGCCCGTCCCCTCGGCCGGCCCGACGGCCGGTCACGGCGACGGGCACGCCGGCACGCCGGGCATGGTGAGCGACGCGGACATGGCCCGGATGATGGCCTCCGGGGGCCCCGCCCTCGACCGCCTGTTCCTCACGCTGATGATCACCCACCACGAGGGGGCGATCACCATGGCCAAGGAGGAACTGGCCGGGGGTAGCGACCCCGGGGCCAGGCAGCTGGCCGGTCGGATCATCGACGCGCAGACCGCCGAGATCGCCACGATGAAGCGGATGCTCGCGACCGGCTGACACGCCCGGGCGGTCAGTGGGCGTGATGGTACCGGTGGGCCACGGCGTGACCCCTGCCCCTGGAGATCAGCCACCGGTTGACGGGGGTGGTCAGCACGAAAGCCACCGCCAGGGCGAGCGCCAGCGACCCCCAGAACAGCCAGGTGTCCGGGCCGGCGTCCATCGCGCCGGGCACAGCGAGCATGACGGCGTTGTCCAGGATCTCCATGACCGCGATCGACAGGGTGTCCGCGGCCAGGGCCACCGTCAGCGCGGTGCGGAGGCCGATGCCGGCGCGCAGCACTCCACGCATGCTGAGCGCATAGCCGAAGCCGAACGCCAACGCCACGGCCAGCGCGACCGTCGGCCACGCCGACCAGCCCAGAGCCGTCCCGATGACCATGCCCAGCACCTCGCCGATCGCGCAGCCGGTCAGGCAGTGCAGCGTGGCCTGCGCCGCGGTCCCCCACGACGTCCTGACGGGCGGGTGGTGCACGTGACCGCCGTGGTCACCGGGACCGGTGGTACCGGCCGCCCCGCCGGGGCCCGAATGTGTGCGGTGTTCCATGACAAGCTCCCTCCCACGGCCCCAGAATACCCCCCGGGGGTATCCTGGGGAAGGAGATGTGGCGGGCGGGGCCGGTGACCCCCGGCACCCCGTCCGCTGACATGGGAGGCAGTGGGGCGGTGACCGTGCCCGGTGGCGCCGCCGGTTACCGGCGCACGCCGGGCGGGCGGGCTGCCGCGCGGACTCCCGGGCGGGGGTGACCGGCGGTACGCCGGACCGGGCTCAGGGGGTCTCGGGCGGCCGGGCGGCGATGCGGACGACCGTGCCGGTCGGGCCGCTGTCGATCGAGACCAGCTCCGCCATCCGCCCCACGATCCACAGCCCCATCCCGCCGGTCGGCGACAGCGCCGGCCGGGTGGCGCGGTGCACGTACTCGTCCGCCGCGAAGCCCGCGCCCGTGTCCCGGACCTCGCAGGTCAGCCGGTCGGTGAGGGCCAGCGTCACGTGCCCGCTGCCGCCGCCGTGGCGCAGCGCGTTGACCATCAGCTCGTTGATCGCGGTGACCCAGTCGTCCAGCTCGGCGTCGTCCAGGCCGCCGGTGTGCCGGGAGACGGCCTCGATCTCGTGCCGGACGGCGCCGAGGCCGGCGGTGGTGAAGTCGACGGCGAGCAGCGGGTGGTCCGGGGTGCCGGCGGGGGCGGCCGGGTCCCGGCGGACGGCGAGCAGGGCGACGTCGTCGGTGGGCTGGTCGACGCCGATGGTGAGCATGATCCGCGCGCACAGCTCCTCGGCCGGGGCGGGGTCGATGACGTCGGTGAGCCGGGCCAGGCCGACGTCGATGATCTCCGCGCGGCGCTCGACCAGGCCGTCGGTGAAGCAGACCAGGGCGGCGCCGGGCGGCAGTTCGAGGACGGTGGTGCGGCGGCGGTACCGGGCCGGGCCGATGCCCAGCGGCGGGTCGACCGGGATCGGCGGCATGCCGGTCGGGCGGCCGGGTACGGCGAGGATCGGGCGCAGGTGGCCGGCGAGCGAGATGTGCACGGTCGACCGGTCGGGCGGGATCATCGCATACAGGGCGGTGGTGAGGTTGCCCGCCTCGAAGTGGTGGATCTTGCGGTCGAGCATGCTGAGGACGCCGGCCGGGTCGTCGTGGATCAGCGCGTAGGCGCGCAGCGCGCTGCGGATGCGGCCCATCACCACCGCCGAGCGCAGGCCGTGGCCGGAGACGTCGCCGATGACGGCGCCGATCCAGCCCGAGGGCAGGGTGAACACGTCGTACCAGTCGCCGCCGATGCCGAGGTCGTGGCCGGGCACGTACCGGGCCGCGAGGTCGACGCCGCTGACCTCGGGGAGCTGCGGCGGCAGCAGGCTGCGCTGGAGGGCGAGCGCGGCGGCCTGCTCCATGCCGTCCGAGCGGATCCGGCCGGCGACGCTGACCCGGTCCGCGGCGACCTGGAGCAGCTTGACGTCCGTCTCGGTGAACTCCCGCCGCTCGATCGTGCCGACGTGCAGCACGCCGACCAGGACGCCGGCGGCCAGCACCGGGACGCCGAGCAGCGACCGGATGCCCTTGTCGAGCAGGATCTGGCTGACCACGTCCGACCGGCTGACGTCGACGATCGCCAGCGGCTGCCGGGTCTGCGCGACCCGGCCGGCGAAGCCCTGGCCCATCGCCACCCGGAAGCCCTCCCAGACCTCCTCCTCCAGCCCCTTGGCGGCGGTGGCGACGAGCTGGCGGGCGTGCGCGTCCACGACGAGGATGGTGGCGGTGTCGACGGCCAGGGCCACCCGGACGTGGTCGAGTAGCTCATCGATGGCCGCGGGCGAGTCGAGCGGGGCGGCGGCGTCCGTGATCAGCTTGATCCGGTTCTGCCGGTCGCTCCCGGTCGTCGCATCCGTCGTCACGAGCCGAGCCTAGCCCCACCGCCGCGCCGGCTCGCCCGGCGCGGCAGCCCGGCGGACGCTCAGACGCCCTCGCGGGCCGCGTAGAACTCCCACTCGGCCTCGAGGTCCGGGGGCAGCGGGGTGGGCCGGGCAGCGGCCGTCGGCGCGGTGACGCCCCAGATGTGGGCGCCGTCCGGCGCGGTGATCGGGTACGTCCGCTGCTGAGCCTCTGCGGTCATCGCTGCTCCCCTCACGTCGGTCGTCCGGGCGATGCGCGCCCGGGGTCCGGTTACCCAACGTGCGGGCCGCCAATCGGGCTGTGCCGCGGACCGGACGAATCGCCCATCCGCGCCGGTATGTCAGCCGTCCGCCAGCGGGTCCGGTCGGTGCGCTCGACCGCACGGGTGCCGGGGCCGCGAGCAGGGCCGCCGCGGCGGCCGCCCGGCCGGCCCCGCGCGTGCGGGCTATGTTGGCCGGTATGCGGGTCGCCACCTGGAACGTCAACTCCGTCAAGCAGCGCCTGCCCCGCCTCCTGGGCTGGCTGGACCAGCGCCGGCCGGACGTGGTCTGCCTCCAGGAGACCAAGGTCGCCGACGACGCGTTCGCCGCGCTGCTCGACGCCGAGCTGGCCCCGCGCGGGTACGCGGCCGCCGTGCACGGCGAGGCCCAGTGGAACGGCGTGGCGATCCTGTCCCGGGTGGGCCTGGACGACGTCGTCCGCGGGCTGCCCGGCGAGCCGGGCTTCCCGCACCGGGAGGCGCGGGCCGTTTCGGCCACCTGCGGGGGCGTGCGGGTGCACTCGGTGTACGTGCCGAACGGGCGGGTGCCCGACTCCGACCACTACCGGTACAAGCTCGACTGGCTGGCCGCGCTGCGCACGGTCGTCGCGGCCGGGCCGGCGGACGTGCTGGTCTGCGGCGACCTGAACATCGCCCCGGCGGACGCGGACGTGTACGACCCGGCGGCGTACGTCGGGCAGACCCACGTCACCCCGCCCGAGCGGGCCGCGTACGGCGCGCTGCTGGCCACCGGCCTGCGCGACGTGGTCCGGGAGCGGTGGCCGGACGAGCGGGTCTTCACGTACTGGGACTACCGGGCCGGCATGTTTCACAAGGATCTCGGGATGCGCATCGACCTGGTGCTGGCCGGCGCGCCGGTGGCCGGGCGGGTGCGCGCGGCGTGGATCGACCGGCACGCCCGCAAGGGAACCGGCCCCAGCGACCACGCCCCGGTGATGGTCGACCTGGACGCGGCGCCGGACGGCGACCTCGGCCCGGTCGTCCCGCCCCCGTCGGCCGGGGCCCCGAAGCCGGTCCGCCACGCCCGCACCTAGCCCCGCCGGCCCGCCACCCGCGGGGGTCGGAGCCGGGGCGGTCGGAGCGGGTCAGTCGGGCAGCAGCGGGACCGGGTCGGACAGGCCCCGCCCCGCGCCCACCTGCGTCGCCCGGCTGATCGAGCGGGTGCCGAACCGGTCCCGGACCGCGTCCACCGCCGCGTCCAGCTCCGGCCCGCTGTCGGCGGTGAACGGCAGCGCGAGCTGCACGTACCGGTCGTCGCCCAGGTTGCTCACCGCCACCCCGACCAGCGTCAGCCCGCGCCGGCCGATCTCCCGCTCGGCGCCGGCGAGCAGCCGCCGGGCCGCGGCCAGCAGGGTCGGCGTGTGCGCGGTCGGCCGGGCGAGCGTGTGCGCCCGGGCCACCCGGGAGAAGTCGCCGTACCGCAGCCGCACCGCCACCGTCCGGCCGGTCCGGCCGGCCGCGCGCAGCCGCCGGCCCACCCGGTCGACCAGGCCGGCGAGGACGTGGTCGACCTCGTCGAGCGTGCGCCGGGGCCGCCCGAGCGCCGCCTGCGCGCCCATCGACGACCGGCGGCGGCCGGCGCGGACCGGGCGCGGGTCGCGGTTGTGCGCGAGCGCGTGCAGGTGCCGCCCGGCCGCCGGGCCGAGCAGGGAGACCAGCGCCGCCTCGCCGAGCCGGGCGACGTGGCCGACGGTCCGGATGCCGCGGGCGCCGAGCAGCTCGGCGGTGACCGGGCCGACGCCCCACAGCCGGCGGATCGGCAGCGGGTGCAGGAACGCCAACTCGCCGTCGGGCGGGACGACGAGCAGCCCGTCCGGCTTGGCCACGCCGCTGGCGACCTTGGCGAGGAACTTCGTCCGGGCGACGCCGACGGTGATCGGCAGGCCGACCCGCTCGCGGACGTCCCGGCGCAGCCGCGCGGCGATGCCCGGCGCCGGGCCGGCGATCCGGCGCAGCCCGCGGACGTCGAGGAACGCCTCGTCGATGGACAGGCCCTCGACCACCGGCGTGGTCGCCCGGAACACCTCGAACACCGCCTGGCTGGCGGCGGTGTACGCGGCCATCCGGGGCGGGACGACGACGGCCCGCGGGCACAGCGCGCGGGCCTGGCGGCCGCCCATCGCGGTCCGGACGCCGGCCGCCCTGGCCTCGTAGCTGGCGGCCAGGACCACGCCGGCGCCGACGATGACCGGGCGCCCGCGCAGGGCCGGGTCGTCCCGCTGCTCGACCGACGCGTAGAAGGCGTCGAGGTCGGCGTGCAGGATGTGCGCCTCGCCCATGATCGCGATCTTAGAACACCTGTACGAACGAGCGCCCCCGGCCGTTCGGGTCTTTGCGGCGGGGCGGTCCACCGGGCAGGCTGTCCCCGTGACCGGTGCCGCCGACCCCCGCCTGCGCGAACTCGCGCTGCTGCGCCGCGTCCGGGACCGGATCGACCGGGAGTACGCGCAGCCGCTGGACGTACCGGCGCTCGCCCGCGGCGTGCACCTGTCGGCCGGGCACCTGAGCCGCGCGTTCCGCGCGGTGTACGGGGAGTCGCCGTACAGCTATCTCATGACCCGGCGAATCGAGCGGGCGATGACCCTGCTGCGCCGCGGTGACCTGTCGGTCACGCAGGTCTGCTTCGCGGTGGGCTGCCAGTCGCTCGGCACGTTCAGCACCCGCTTCTCCGAGCTGGTCGGGATGTCGCCGAGCCGGTACCGCCGGCTGGCCGCCGCCGACGGCGCCGGCATCCCGAGCTGCATCGCCCGGCGGGTGATGCGACCGATCAGGAATCGAGAAGCCGCCCCGCCCGGGCCGCACCTAGCATGACCAGCATGAACCTGACGATTCACCAGACGTTCCTGCCGACCGACGACCCGGAGCGGTCGCTCGCCTTCTACCGCGACGTCCTCGGCTTCGAGGTGCGCAACGACGTGGGCTACGGCGACCTGCGCTGGATCACCGTCGGCCCGCCCGGCCAGCCGGACACCGCGGTCGTGCTGGAGCCGCCGACCTGCGACCCGGGGCTGAGCGACGACGAGCGCCGGACGATCCTGGAGCTGATGGCCAAGGGCAGCTACGCACACATCGTGCTGGCCACGCCGGACCTGGCCGGCACGTTCGAGCGGGTGCAGGCCAGCGGGGCCGACGTGGTGCAGGAGCCGGCCGACCAGCCGTACGGAATCCGGGACTGCGCGTTCCGCGACCCCGCCGGCAACCTGGTCCGGATCAACCAGAGCTAGCCCCAGCGGCCCTGGAGGCGCTTGACGTTGTCGCCGAACGTCCAGCCCTTCGAGCCGTCCCAGTTGATCGACCAGGTCATCAGGCCCTTGTAGGCGCCCTTCCACGCCTGCCCGACGAGCCCGGTGCCCATGTGTCCGCCGCCGGCGCCGGGCTGGGCGGGCAGGCCGGGGACCTGCTTGTCGTACGGCAGCCTGATCGTCGTGCCCTGGATCACCAGCCCGTTGGCCAGGCAGTCGGTCTGCGCGGTGAAGCCCTGTACGGTCCCGGCCTCGTAGGAGTCGCCGCGGCAGCCGTACATGCTGCCGTTGTAGTACTGCATGTTCAGCCACCACAGCCGGCCGTTGTCGGCGTACTTCTTGATGATCGGCAGGTAGGCGCCCCAGATCCCGCCGTAGGTGACGCTGCCGCCGGTGACGTACGCGGTCTCGGGCGCCATCGTCAGCCCGAAGTTCGCCGGCATCGCGGCCAGCACCCCGTCGATGATCCGGACCAGGTTGGCCTGCGACGTCGAGAGCTGGTTGATGTTACCGCCGCTGGTCAGCCCGGTCTCGATGTCGATGTCGATGCCGTCGAAGTTGTACCGCTTCAGGATCGGCACGATCGTGGCGACGAACCGGTCGGCGACGCCGGCGGAGTTGAGGTCGATGCCGGCGGTGGCGCCGCCGATGGACATGAGGATGGTGGCGCCGGCGGCCTTGGCCGCGCACATCTCGGCGGGGGTGGCGACCCGGACGGTCGCGTCCATCCCGTCCTCCCACAGCACGGTCCCGTCGGCGCGGATCACGGGGAACGCGGCGTTGATGACGTTGTACCCGTGCTGGGCCATCCGGGCGTCGGTGATCGGTATCCAGCCCATGCCGGGGTGGACGCCGTTGGCGGCGCCGTCCCAGTTCTCCCAGTAGCCGTGCAGGACCTTGCCGGCCGGGCGGGACTTGACCGGGCAGGTGTCGTCGGGCGCGGGTGGCGCGGCGGCCCGGGCGGGCGCGAGAGGGGTGGCGAGCGTCAGCGCGATACCGGCGGCGAGGGCGGTCATCCGGCGCAACGGGGGCATGCGGCACTCCAAACAGTCCGTTGGGTGCACGGGCATTAAACCACAATCTTCAATGTGTCCGCGGTCGGCGAATGCGGTATTCGGCCCCCATCCCGCCGAGTTTCGGGACTGTTTCGACTTAATTGACCGGATGGGGTGGCGTACTTGTGGGAAAGCCGGGACGGATGTGAATGGCTGAGTAGATTGTGGCGGTATGCCCGGCGAAGGCCGCCGGGGTGGGTACGGGGGTACCACCGATGCTGCGACGCCGTACGCCGGCTTCGTCCGCGCGCGCCCGCTGGGCCGCGTTCGCCGCCGGGCTGCTGCTCTGCCTGTCCGGCGCCACGGGCGCGCTCGCCGCCCCGCCGTCGACCAGCGGGGTCCTGGAGTACGTCGCGGGGACCGGCGTTACCGGCAACGTGGTGCCCGGCCCGCTGGCGAACTCGCCGATGCCCTCGCCGATGGCCCCGGTCTTCGACAGCCAGGGCAACATGTACATCACCACGTACGGCACGGGTAACTGCTACGTGCTCAAGGTGACCCCGGCCCAGCAGATGTCGATCTTCGCGGGTACGGGCGTCTGCGCCAACGCCAGCGCCGGCCCCGCGCTATCGGCCACCCTCAACAAGCCGACCAACCTGGCCGTCGACAGCCAGGACAACGTGTACGTGACCGAGGACGTCGGCAACAAGGTCGACAAGATCACCCAGGCCGGCCAGCTCACCCCGGTCGCCGGCAACGGCACCTCCGCCGGCTCGATCGTCGAGGGCCCGGCCACCGCGTCGCCCATGCGCGTCTCCGGGCTGGTGTTCGACAGCCAGGACAACTTCTACATCGGCGACTGGGTCCGCGGCTACATCATGAAGGTCGACACCAGCGGCAACATGACGATCGTCGCCGGCAATGGCACGACGACCGTCACGCCCGGCCCGGCCCGGCAGTCCGGCCTGCGCGGCCCGTACGGGCTGGCGCTGGACAGCCAGGGCAACCTCTACTCGACCGACTACTACCTGCACTACGTCTACAAGATCACCCCGGCCGGCAACCTGTCGATCTTCGCCGGCAACGGCGGGACCACGATGTCCCAGAACGGGCCGGCGACCAGCACCTCGCTGTACCGGCCGTGGGACGTCGACGTGGACGCCTCCGACAACGTGTACGTCACCCTCTCCGGCACCCCGGCCATCGTCGGCATCACCCCCGGCGGGACGCTGTCCGTCGTCGCCGGCACCGGCGTCTCCGGCACCGCGGTACCCGGGCCGGCGACCGCCAGCCCGCTGCGCAGCACCGTGTACCTGACGGTCCGCGGCACCGACATCTACTTCGGCGACCTCACCGGCAACCGAATCCTGCGGGTCGTCGCCGGCAACCCGCCCGACGCCCCGACCGGGCTCCAGGGCACGCCCGGCAACGGCAGCGCGGCGCTGAGCTTCACCGCGCCGGTCAACACCGGCAGCGGCCCGATCACCGGGTACCAGGTGTCCACCGACAACGGCAGCACCTGGCAGACCCTCAATACCAGCGGCACCGCGCCGGTCACCGGGACGGTCAGCGGGCTGAGCAACGGCACGTCGTACACGATCAGGGTGCGCGCCGTGAACAGCGCCGGCGCCGGCCCGGCCAGCGTCGCCGACGTCGTCGCGCTGCCGGTGCTGGCGCCGGGCGCGCCGACCGGCCTGCAGGTCACCGCCGGCAACCGCACCGCCGGGGTGAGCTTCACCCCGCCCGCCGACAACGGCGGCGCCGCGATCACCTCGTACGAGGTGTCCACCGACGACGGGAGCACCTGGGGGCCGCTGACCACCAGCGGGACCAACCCGGTCACCGGGACCGTGTCGAACCTGACCAACAACGTGCAGTACACCGTCCGGGTCCGGGCCGTGAACAGCGCCGGCGCCGGCACCCAGAGCGGCAACGCCACCGTCACCCCGCTGCCGGGCGCGCCCGGCGCGCCGGGCACGGTGACGGCCACCCGCGGCAACGCCAGCGCGTCGCTCAGCTTCGCGCCGCCCGCCGACGACGGGGGCAGCGCGATCACCTCGTACGAGGTGTCCACCGACGACGGCACGACGTGGGGGCCGCTGAGCACCACCGGCACCAACCCGCTCACCGGGACGGTGTCCGGGCTGAACAACGGCACGACGTACACCGTCCGGGTGCGCGCGGCGAACAGCGCCGGCCCCGGTACCGCGAGCGCCAGCACCACCGTGACGCCCGCGACCACGCCGGCCGCGCCGACCGGCCTGTCCCTCGGCTCGCTCAACGGCGGCGCCACGATCAGCTTCACCCCGGCCGCCGACGGCGGCAGCGCGATCACCGGGTACGAGGTGTCCACCGACAACGGCAGCACCTGGGCGACGCTGACCACCGCGGCCGGGACGGGCGGCACCCGGACCGCCACGGTGACCGGGCTGACCAACGGCAACCAGTACCAGGTCCGGGTCCGCGCGGTGAACGCCGTCGGCAACGGCACCGCCACCGCCGCGAGCGCGGTCACGCCCGCGCCGGTCGCGCCCGCCGCACCGACCGGGCTGTCCGCGACGCCGCGCAACGGCGGCGCCAACCTGACGCTCACGCCGCCGAACGACACCGGCGGCAGCCCGGTCACCGGGTACGAGTACTCGGTCGACGGCGGCACCACCTGGCAGACGCTGACCACCGCGGCCGGGACGGGCGGCACCCGGATGGCCGTGATCAGCGGCCTGCAGAACGCCCAGCAGTACACCGTGACCGTCCGCGCCCGCAACGTCGTCGGCCCGTCCGTCGCCTCGACCGGCACGCAGGTCACGCCGGCCGCGGTCGTGCCGGACGCGCCCACCGGGCTGTCCGCCGAGCGGGGGGCGGCCAGCGCGGTGCTGACGTTCACGCCGCCGGCCGACAACGGCGGCAGCGCGATCACGTCGTACCAGTACTCGACCAACGGCGGCAGCACCTGGCAGACGCTCGCCACCTCGGCGGGCACCGGCGGCATCCGCACCGGCACGGTCACCGGGCTGAGCAACGGCACCACGTACACGGTGACGGTCCGCGCGGTGAACGCCGTCGGCGGCGGCGCCGCCAGCGGCTCGGCCGCGGTCACCCCGGCGACGGTGCCGGGCGCGCCCACCTCGCTCGTGGTCGACGCGCACCACGAGAGCCTCACGCTCACCTTCCAGCCGCCCGGCAGCACCGGCGGCGACGCGCTCACCGGGTACCAGTACTCGCTGGACGACGGCCAGACCTGGGCCACGCTGCCCACGGCCGGCGGCACCGGCGGCGCCCGGGTCGGGACGGTGACCAACCTGGTCAACGGCACCACGTACACCGTGCGGGTGCGGGCCGTGAACAGCGTCGGCACCGGCGCCCAGTCGGCGGCCGAGCCGGGCACCCCGGCGACCACGCCGGACGCGCCGGGCGGGGTGTCGGCCGTCGCCGGCAACGCGCAGGCCACGCTGACCTTCATGCCGGCGACGGCGGTGGGCTCGCCGGTCACCTCGTACGAATACTCGCTCGACGGGTTCACCTGGCAGACCGCGGCGACCCAGGCCGGCACCGGCGGCACCCGCACCATGGTGGTGCCGGGGCTGGTCAACGGCACCGGGTACGACATCCGGGTCCGCGGGGTCAACGCGCAGGGCGGCGGAACGGCCTCGGCCCCGGTGGCCGTCGTGCCCGGCACGCCGGAGGCGCCGAGCGGGGTGACCGCGGTCGCCGGCACGTCGTCGGCGACGGTGACCTGGACGGCGCCGGCGGACAACGGCCTGCCGATCACCAAGTACGTGGTGACGGCCGCGCCCGGCCCGGCGACCTGCGTCACCGACGGCGCCACGAGCTGCGTGATCGGCGGCATCGCCGGCACCGCGTACACCTACACGGTCGTCGCGTACGCCGGGAACCTGCTCTCGCCGCCGTCGTCGGCCTCCACCGCGGTGACGCTGATCGCGCCGCCGGTGTCGACCGCGCCGCCGGTCACGTCGCTGCTGCTCACCACCGAGGGCGGGGACATCAGCACCGCCGAGCCGGGTGAGGAGATCGTGCTGCTCGGCGAGGGCTTCGCGCCGTACTCGACGATCACGGTCACGCTGTACTCGGACCCGGTGGTCCTGGGCACGGCCGTGGCGGACGCGAACGGCAGGTTCCGCAAGGCGTTCCAGATCCCGGACAACCTGCCGCCGGGCGACCACACGTTCGTCGCGGCGGGCGTGGACGCGGACGGCAACCCGCACTACATGAAGCTGGAGATCAGCGTCCCGGCGGCCGGCAACGGCAGCACCGGGGGCCTACCGGTCACCGGTCCCGGGACCGCCGCGGTCCTGGCCCTCACCGGCGCGGGCGCGCTCCTCGCGGGCGCCGGGCTGCTGGCGATGGGCTGGTGGCGGCGGCGCACGGAGCCGGCCGCCTAACCGGCGGCCAGTGGGGCGGGCGGCGGGACGGGGGTCCGCCGCCCGCCCGTCTCCGTCCGGCCGCCCCGGCGCGGTACCAGCCGGGCCGCCGCCAGCGCCAGCGCGGTACCGGCGATCAGGTCGGTCGCGTAGTGGCAGCGCAGGACGAGCGTCGAGGCCAGGACCGCGGCGGCGAACGGGGCCAGCGCCAGGGCCAGCCCGCGGCGCAGCCGCCAGGCCAGCACGACCGCGAGGACGCTCCACGCGGTGTGCAGGCTGGGGAAGGCGTCCACGCCGATCGCGGCGGCGCGGAAGGCGGGGCCGGTCACGTCGGCGCCGGTCGCCGCGGCGAGCGCCGGCCACGGGCCGACCGCGGGCAGGATCAGGTACCCGGCGTACCCGGCGTACTGGGCGGCGAGCAGGGTCGCCAGCGCGTCCCGGCGGAGCGGGCCGCGGGCGGCCACGACCACGGCCAGCGGGGCGAGCGGGGCGAGGAGGTACACCGCGTACAGCGCGGTCACCGCGCCCGGGCCGGCCAGCGCGCCGACCGCGGCGACCGGGTCGGTGCCGAACAGCGCCCGGTCGGCGGCGGCGAGCAGGCCGTCGTACCGGTGCGGGCGCAGCATCGGCACCACCCAGCGCAGCGCGGCGTACGTGGTCGCGCACATCGCCAGCGCGCCGGCGGCCCGGCCGGCGGCGGGCCAGCGGGCGAGCGCGCCGCGGCGCAGGGCGGCGGCGTACGCGGCGAGCAGGGCGACCGCGGCGGCGAGGGTGGCGAGCAGCGCGGGGTCGGCCGGGCCGCGCAGGGCCCGGGGGGCGAGCAGGGCGGCGCCGGCCGCGAGCGCCGCGAGCCCGGCGATCTCGACGCCGTCGAGCCGGTTGGCCGGGGTGTCCGCGGCGGCCGCCGCGGTGGCGCTGTCGGGGGCGGTCGCTCCGATCGGGCCGGGTGCGGCCGGGTGCGGGGGCGGCGCGGTCACCGGGCCGGCGGGCGGGGGTGGGCCGGCGGGCGGGTGCCGAAGACCACGTCCCAGTACGGGGCGCTCACCCCGAACGCGGTGCCGTCGTCGGCGTAGTGGTGCCGCAGGTGGTGCCGGCGCAGCCAGCGGCCGAGCGCGGTCCGCGGCCGGCGCCGGTGCAGGTGGTCGTGCAGCAGGTCGTACCCGACGTACCCGGCCAGCCAGCCCGCCCCGACCGGCGCCCACGCCGCCAGCGGCAGGGTCAGCGCGGCCGGCAACCACAGCAGCGCGACGATCGGCAGGCCGACCAGCGGCGGGACGACGAGCCGGTCCGGGTCGCGCGGGTCCTCGTGGTGCCGGCCGTGCAGGAACCGGTGCAGTGCCGCCGCCCGCGGGGTGCGCGGGGTGAAGTGGAACAGCAGCCGGTGCACCCAGTACTCGGTCAGCGTCCACAGCAGGTACCCGGCCGCGAGCAGGCCGGCGGTGGCGTACCAGGGGCGGTTCAGCAGGCCGGCGGCCGAGGCGGTGAGGATCAGCGGCACGTACGCCACCACCACGCTGCCGGGGCCGCCGCGGGTGAGGTCGTCGAGCCGCAGGGCGCGCGGCAGCGGCGGGGAGACGGGCGGTGCGGTCACGGGGTCACTCCTCGGGTACGGCGGCGGCCGGGCCACCAGTTGCGGTCGCCGAGCAGGGTCATCAGCGCGGGGACGAGCAGGCAGCGGACGATCGTGGCGTCCACGGCGACGGCGATCGCCATGCCGACGCCGAACTGCTTGATGCCGAGCATCGGGCCGTGCGCGAAGATTGCGAAGACGGCGATCGTCAGCACCGCCGCCGAGGTGATCACCCGGCCGGACCGCTGGAGGCCCAGCTCCACGGCGCGGTCGTTGGGGTGGCCCTCGTCGTACGCCTCCTTGACCCGGGCGAGCAGGAACACCTCGTAGTCCATCGACAGCCCGAACGCGAGGACGAACAGCACCACCGGTACCCAGAACTGCACCCCGCCGACGGTGTGCACGCCGAGCGGGCCGGCGAGGTACCCGTCCTGGAAGATCAGCACCAGCGCGCCGAACGAGGCGCCGAGCGACAGCACGTTGATCAGTACGGCCTTCAGCGGCACGAGCACGGCCCGGGTGAGCAGCAGCAGGAGCAGCAGCGTGCTGGCCACGACGACGGCGGCGGCGCGCGGCGCGTACGCCACCAGCTCGTCCCGGTGGTCGACCTGGAGCGCGGCGTTGCCGGTGACCCAGATCGGGAAGCCGCCGGGGCGGTGCGCGCGCAGGTGCGCGACGGCGCCGGCCGCGGCGGCGTTCGCCGGGTCCGCCGGCACCGCCACCGGCACCACCCACAGCCCCGGACCGGCGTCGGCGGCCCGCGTCGGCACCGCGGCCCCGGGCGCGGCGGCGGGCTCGGTCCCGCCCGGCGCGACCCCGCCCGGTGCGGCGGCCGGGAGCGGGGGTGCCGGGGTGACGCCGGGGCGCGGGGGCAGGGCGGCGAGCCAGGCGCGCAGGTCGGCGGCGGTCGCCCGGGCCACCACGACCACGTCGTCGGCGGCGGCCGGGAAGTGGGCGCGGACGGCCTCCCGGTACCGCCGTACCTCGGTCGCCGGCGCCACCTGGTCGGCCGCGTGCGGGTGCAGCAGCTCGACCCGCAGGAACGGCGCGACCGCCGCCGCCAGCGGTACGGCCGCCAGCAGCGCCACCAGCGCGGGCCGGCGGCGGACCAGCCGGGCCAGCCGGCTGAACGCGCCCTCGGGCGCGGGCGGGCGCGCGGGCGGGAAGCGCCGGCCGAGCACCGCGAGCAGCGCCGGGGTGAGGGTCAGCGCGGCGGCCAGCGCGATGAGCGTGACCGCCATCCCGGCCAGCGCGATGCTGGTGAAGAACGGGCTCGGGAACACCCACAGCCCGCCCAGCGCCGCGGCGACGGTCAGGCCGGAGAACGCGACCGCGCGCCCGGCCCGGGCGGTGGCGGCGGCGACCGCGTCGACCACGGTCCGGCCGGCGGCCCGCTCCTCCCGGAACCGGACCACGCCGAGCAGCGAGTAGTCGACGGCCAGGCCGAGCCCGCAGACGGTGGTCAGCGACAGCAGCGGCGCGTCCAGCACCCGCCAGCCGGACAGCGCGAGCAGCGCCAGCATCCCGCCGCCGACGGTGGCCAGCGCCGCCGCTGCCGGGATCAGCGCCGGGCGCAGCCCGCCGAAGATCAGCCAGAGCAGCAGGGCGACGGCCGGCAGCGCGACGAACTCGGCGGTCCGGCTCTGCGCCCGGGTCCGCTCGGTGACGGCGGCGACGGCGCGGGCGCTGCCGCCGATGGTGACCGTGGCGCCGGGCGCGCCGGCCCGGGCGAGGTCGGCCGGCAGCGCGCGCAGCCGGGCGTCCACCGCCGCCCGCAGCGGGCCCGGGTCGGCCCGGCCGGGGTCGAGGGTGACGGTCAGCAGGACGGCCGCGGCCGCCGGCACCGGCGGGTCGACCGCGGCGACGCCGGGGACCGCGGCGAGCGCGGCCCGGGCCCGGTCCAGCGCGGCGGCGACGGCCGGGTCGGCGGGGCGGACGCCGGCGACCAGCGCGCCGGTGCGCTCGCCGGGCGCCGCCGCCCGGTCCAGCAGCCGCTGCCCCTCGACCGACTCGTGCGGGGCGGCCGCCCAGTGCAGCGTCGAGGCCCGCTCGGCGACCGGACCGGCGGCGGCCGCGCCGCCCGCGGCGACGGCGGCCCAGAGCAGCAGGACGAGCCAGCGGTACCGGGCGCACCACCGCCCGAGCAGCGCGAGCCGCCCGGCCGGCGGCGGGTCGGGGGCCGGGCGCGGCGGCGCGGGGCGGGCGGGCGCCGCCAGGGTCATCGGGGCGGGCCCGGGGCGGCGGGAGCGGGGGCGGCGGTCATGGACGGGAACTATAACTACGCAAAACGGTCATCGCCCCCGACCCGACGGGGCCGCCCGTCCATCCGCCCGCCGCCGCCGTCACCCCATCGGGCGACCAGCGGCCCGGCCGCGCCGCCCGGCCCTCGCGCCGGGCGGCCGGGCGGTCAGGTGTCGCGGAAGGTCTCGGCCGTGTGCTGGAGGTCGGCGCGGTACCGCTGCCACCACGCCGCGTCGACGCCGGGCGGCAGGTTGGTGTTGCCGTCGCGGAGGCCGGCCGCGCCGTCGATCAGCTCGCGGACGATGTCCGCCTGCCCCGCGTGCCGCTGCGTCTCGGCGACCACGTGCGCCAGGACCAGGTGCAGCGTGACCGGGTTGCGCTCGGTCGGCCACCAGGGCACCCGGCCGGCGGCGTCCAGCGGCAGCGCCGCGATCGTCGCGTCGGCGTGCGCCCACGCCCGCCGGTACGCGGCCACGACGTCGGCGCGCGCCTCGTCGGCCGTCGCCCACATGTCGGCGTTGGGCTCGTCGCCGTACCGGGCGAGCGGCTCGTCGGATGGCCGGTCGAACGCCTCGCCGAAGTAGCCCAGCTCGACGCCGACGAGGTGCTTGACCAGTCCGAGCAGGTTGGTGCCGGTGGGCGTGAGGGGGCGGCGGGCGTCGTACTCGCCCAGGCCGTCCAGCTTCCACAGCAGCGCCTCGCGCGCCGTCCGCAGGTACCGGTGCAGGTCCGCCTTCTGGTCCGGTGTGGTCATGCCCGCAGCATGCCACCCGGGTCCGACGCCGCGCCGGACTTTCCCAATCGTCCGGCATTGCCGGACACCGGCCGGATCAATGTCCACATTGCGTGTTGGGTAGGCCACTTTCTTCGGCGGCAGTGGTTGTGATCAATGAGTACGTCGGCAACGATGCTGGCACACACCGGTGCTGGGGATGGCGCCGGTGGCGCGTCGCTGTCCGGCCCCCACCACCCGGCGCCGGCCGACGCGGTGGTGGCGGGGGCCCGTGCGCGGAGCCTCCGTCTCGATGCGTGAACGGATGGGATTCCGGTGCTCCTCGCGTGCCTTGCTGTCCTTTTGTCGGCGACGCTGTTCGTCGCCGCGACGATCACCCTCTGGTGGGCCCTGCACGCCTGGCGCACCCCGCAGACCCTGCGCGCCACCCGGTTCGCCGCGCCCGACGGCAGCCACGCGCTCACCTTCTCGCTGCTGCTGCCGGCCCGGCACGAGGAGGCCGTGCTCGCCCGCACGGTCCGGCATTTGCTGCACTCGCGGCACCGCGACTTCGAGTTGATCCTCATCGTCGGCCACGACGACCCCGGCACCGCCGCGGTCGCCGAGGAGCTGGCGGCGGCGCACCCGCAGGTGTCCGTGGTGGTCGACCACCACGAGGTCAAGAGCAAGCCCAAGGCGCTGAACACCGCGCTGCCGGCGTGCACCGGCGACGTGGTCGGCGTGTTCGACGCCGAGGACGTGGTGCACCCCGACCTGCTCACCCATGTGGACTACGCGTTCCGCCGGACCGGCGCGACCGTCGTCCAGGGCGGCGTGCAGTTGATCAACTTCCGGTCCAACTGGTACAGCGTGCGCAACTGCCTGGAGTACTTCTTCTGGTTCCGCAGCCGGCTGCACCTCCAGGCGCACCGCGGGTTCATCCCGCTCGGCGGGAACACGGTCTTCGTGCGGTCCGAGGTGCTGCGCGAGGTCGGCGGCTGGGACCCGCACTGCCTGGCCGAGGACTGCGACCTCGGGGTCCGGCTGTCCAGCCTGGGCCACCGGGTCGTGGTCGCGTACGACGCGCTGCTCGTCACCCGGGAGGAGACGCCGGACACCGCGCTGGCGCTGTTCAAGCAGCGGACCCGGTGGAACCAGGGCTTCCTCCAGGTGCTGCGCAAGGGCGACTGGCGGCAGTTGCCCACCCGGCGGCAGCGGATGCTGGCCCGGTACACGCTGGCCTCGCCGTTCGTCCAGGCGTTCACCGGCGTGGCCACGCTGGTCGGGTTCACCTCGGCGGTGCTGTTCGACCTGCCGGTCGGGGTGGCGCTGCTGACGTACCTGCCGCTGCTGCCGACGGTCGCCACGCTGTTCTTCGAGGTGATCGGGCTGCACGACTTCGGCCGCCAGTACGGCCTGCGGATCCGGGTGACCGACTACCTGCGGCTGGTCGTCGGCACCCCGGTGTACATGCTGCTGCTGGCCGGCGCGGCGGTCCGCGCGGTGCTGCGCGAGTGGCGCGGCCGGCGCGAGTGGGAGCTGACCCGGCACGTGGGCGCGCACCTGGTGCCCGAGCCGGCCGCGGTGCCCGCGGTCGCCGGCGTGGACCGCTGAGGCCCGCGATGACCGACGTCACGGTCCCGCCGACCCGCCCGGCCGCCGTACCCGCCCCGCGCACGCCCCCGGACGCCGACCTCCCCGGCCCGGTCGCGCCCGACCCGGTGGTGGCGGCCCCGACCCCCGCCGCGCCACCGGCGGCGGCGCGGCGGGTGCCGCGGCACCGGGCCGACCGGCCGCTGCTGCTCGCGCTGCTCGCCGTCGCCGCCGTCGTGCACGGCGTCAACCTCGCCGGCGGGCCGGCGTTCGGCGCCGACGAGGGGACGTACCTCGCCCAGGCGTGGGCCGTCCGCGAGGGCGTCGGCCTGGCCCACTACACGTACTGGTACGACCACCCGCCGCTCGGCTGGATCCAGCTCGCCGCCCTCGGCTGGCTGCCCGACCTGCTGCTGACCGGGTACCCGTCGCTGGTCGGCGGGCGGGTGGCGATGCTCGTGTTCGCGCTGGCCGGCGTCGCCCTGCTGTACGTGCTCGGCCGCCGGCTGCGGCTGCCCCCGTGGGCGGCGGCGACCGCGGTCGCGCTGTACGTCTGCTCGCCGCTGGCCCTGGCCCTGCACCGCCAGGTGTACCTGGACAACATCGCCGTCACCTGGCTGCTCGCCGCGCTGGTCCTCGCGCTCTCCCCGCGCCGGCACCTGTGGCACTACATCGCCGCCGGCGGGGCGACCGCGGTGGCGGTGCTGTCCAAGGAGACGATCGTGCTCGCGCTGCCGGCGGTCATGCTCGCCGTCTGGCAGCGCAGCCACCGCAGCACCCGGCCGTTCTGCCTGACCGGGTTCGTGGCGGCGTTCGTGCTGCCGCTGTCGGTGTACCCGCTGTACGCCGCGCTCAACGGCGAGCTGCTCCCCGGCGGCGGGCACGTCTCGCTGCTCGGCGCGCTGTTCCACCAGACCGCCGGGCGGCAGGCGTCGGGCAGCCTGCTCGACCCGGCCAGCGACGCCCGGCGGGTGGTCGACGACTGGCTGTACCAGGACCCGGTCATCGTGCTCGCCGGCACCGCGGCCGCGGTGGCCGCGCTGGCCGTGCGCCGGCTGCGGGTGCCCGCGCTGGCCGCGGTGGCGATGCTCGCGGTCGCGCTGCGGCCGGGCGGCTACCTGCCCGCGATGTACGTCACGCAGGCGCTGCCGTTCCTCGCCCTCTGCCTCGCCGGGCTCGCCCGGCTGGGTGTGCTGCGGCTGCGCCGGGCCGCCGCCGGGCGGCTCCGCCGCGCGGTCCGGCCGGCGGCGGCCGCGCTCGCCGCGGTGGCGGCGCTGGCGGTCGCCGCGACCTGGGCGGACGGCGTGACCCGGCTATGGCGGGTGGACGCGAACACCGCGTACGTCGACGCCGGCCGGTGGATCGAGCAGCGGGTCGGCGACCGCGCGCGCACCCGGGTCGTCGTGGACGACGCGCTGTGGCCGGACCTGGTCCGCGCCGGCTTCACCCCCGGCACCGGCGCGATCTGGTTCTACAAGCTCGACCTGGACCCCGCCGTCATGCGCCACCTGCCGGGCGGCTGGCGCGACCTGGACTACGTCGTGGTGAGCCCGATGATGCGCCAGCGCCCCGACAGCCTGCCCACCCTGACCGCGGCCATCGCGAACTCCGACGTGCTGGCCACCTTCGGCCCGGCCGCGGACCGGATCGAGATCCGCCGCGTCCGGACCGAGCCGAGAGAGGCGACATCATGATCCGTTCCCTGGTCGGGCCCACGCTCGGCCTCCTGATCCCCGTCCTGGTCCTGGCCGGGGTCGACGCCGGGCCCGGCGCGTCGGCCGCGCCCCCCGAGAACGCCGCCGCCCCCGAGAACCTGGTGGTCAACCCCGGCCTGGAGCGCCGCGCCGGGGACGAGCCGGAGTGCTGGCAGCTCTACCAGCGCGGCGGCAACACCGCCCGGATGGTCAGCAGCACCGACGCGCACAGCGGCCGCCGGGCCATGGCGCTGACGGTCGCCGACCTGACCGACGGCGACGCCAAGGTGATGATGGCGGAGCAGGCCGGCTGCGCCCCGGCGGTCACGCCCGGCGAGCGGTACGACCTGTCGCTCTGGTACCACAGCACCGCGCCCGCGTCGGTGACCGCGTTCCGGCACGACGGCGACAAGTGGGTGTACTGGACCGAGCTGACCACCCTCCCGGTCGCCGCCGGGTACCGCGAGGCCAGGGCCCGCACCCCGGTCGTCCCCGCCGGCACCACCCGGGTGCAGTGGGGCGTCGGGCTCGGCGCGGCCGGCACGGTCGTCACCGACGACTACGCGATGACGATCACCGGCAAGCCGCCGGCCAACCCCGAGTGCCGGCCGGGCAAGCGGTGCCCGAGCGGGGCGTGGGAGGTGCTGCCGTACACCTCGCCGGTGCGCGGCATCCACGCCGCCGTGCTGCGCAACGGCAAGGTGCTGCTGATCGCCGGCTCCGGCAACGACGTCGGCGAGTTCCAGGCCGGCCGGTTCACCTCGTCGCTGTACGACCCGGCGGACGGCAGCTTCACCCCGATCACCACGCCGGCGGACTTCTTCTGCGCCGGCCACGCCCAGCTCCCCGACGGGCGGCTGCTGGTGCTCGGCGGGAACGCCGCGTACCCGGCGCCGGACGGCTCGTCCGGGTACAAGGGCCTGCGGGTGTCGTACGTCTTCGACCCGGCGACGAACAGCTACACCCGGACCAACGACATGAACGAGGGGCACTGGTACCCGTCGGCGACCACCCTCGGCAACGGCGACATCCTCTCGGTCGGCGGGCTGAACGAGCGGTCCGAGGGCTCGGTGGCCACCGAGTACTTCTCCGCCGCCGAGGGGCGCTGGCTGAAGCCGGACGAGGTCGCGCAGACCTACCGGTTCTGGGGCCTGTACCCGTCGATGATCCTGACCGGCGACGGCCGGCTGTTCTACACCGGCAGCCACGTCTTCGGCGACGGGCAGCCGGGGTCGGGGGCGTCGCTGTACGACCACCGCACCGGCGCGGTCACCGACGTGCCCGGCCTGCGCGAGAAGGACCGGCGGGACCAGTCGATGAGCGTCCTGCTGCCCCCGGCGCAGGACCAGCGGGTACTCACCATGGGCGGCGGCAACGTCGGCAACAACCCGGACGCGATCCGGCTCACCGACGTGATCGACCTGACGGCGAAGGCGCCGAAGTACGCGGCCGGGCCGCCGCTGCCGCAGGGCTTCCGGGACGACGGCACGAAGCAGGCCGCGCACGAGGGCAAGATGTACGTCTCGGCGGTGATCCTGCCCGACGGCCAGGTGTTCGAGACCGGCGGCGCGCTGCACAACCGGGCCGACCCGGTGTTCGAGGCGTCGATGTACAACCCGGCGACCGACCGGTTCAACGCGGGCATGGCGCACGACCCGGTGCCGCGCGGGTACCACTCGTCGGCGTTCCTGCTGCCCGACGGCCGGGTGATGGCCGTGGGCGACAACCCCGGTGACGGGACGTTCGACAACCGGATCTCGGTGTACTCGCCGTGGTACATGTTCGAGCGCGACCGCCCGCGGATCACCGGCGTCGCCACGAGCACCTGGCCGGTCGGCAGCCGGCAGCGGATCAGCGTGGCCGCCGGGGACGACGTGTCCGAGGTGGCGCTGATCCGGCCCGCCGCGGTCACCCACTCCTCCGACCCGAACCAGCGGTACGTCGTCGCGCCGATCGCCCGCCGGACCGGCAACAGCATCGACGTCGACCTGACGGCGAACCCGAACATCGCCCCGCCGGGCTGGTACATGCTGGTCGTCTCCGACGACCGCGGCGTGCCGTCGGAGGCCCGCTGGGTGCGGGTCTCGGCGCCGGCCGCCGCCCCGGCCAGGGCCGGCAAGGGCGGCAGGGCGGCACCGCGCGAGCCGGCGCCGGCCGTGCCGGTCGCCGTGGACGGCTGCGCGCGCAGCTACGGCACGCCGTCGCAGTGCGTGCCGCGGGAGTTCCCGGCGGTGGTCGCCGACCGGTGCGCGTACCTGCGCGAGCGCGGGCTGGCGAACCTGCCGGTCCGGGCGGGCGACCCGCTGGGCCTGGACCGCAACCGCGACGCGGTCGCCTGCGGCCCGGGCGACTGACCGGACGCGCTCCCGGGGCGGCGACCCCGCCCCGGGAGCGCCGCCGCGGCGGGGTCGGGTCGACCCCGTTGTCCGGTATGGCGTCCGCCGGGCGTGCAGGGCGGTTGCGGTTGGGGTGCGCCCGATTACTTTCGGTATCCAGCGGGCAACTGCGGGCGATCGTCCCCACGTGCTGTTCACCACTTCCTCTCGCCGTACCGTCCTCGCCGGTGCCGCCGCCGTAGCCGGCGCCGCCGCCCTACCCGCCGTCGCCGCGCCGACCCCGGCCGCCGCCGCCACCGCCGTACCGGCGCTGTGGCACCTGCTGCGGCGCGCCACCTACGGGCCGACCCCGGCCGGCGTCGCCGAGGCCACCGCCCTCGGCGCGACCGCCTGGCTGGAGCGGCAGCTCGCGCCGGCCACCATCCCGGACGCCGCCTGCGACGCGCTCGTCGCCCGCCTCCCGCTCGCCGGCGCCACGCCGGCCGCCGTCGCCGCCGCGGTCGCCGCCGGCACGATGAAGAAGTACGGCTGGGAGGCGATGTACCAGGTCGGCAGCGCCGCCATCGCCCGGGCCGCGTGGAGCGAGCGGCAGCTCTACGAGGTGATGGTCGAGTTCTGGGGCAACCACCTCAACGTCACCAACCCGTTCGACGCCGGCTGGAACACCCGGCCGGACTACGACCGCCTGGTGATCCGCAAGCACGCCCTGGGCCGGTTCGCCGACATGCTCAAGGCCAGCGCCCGCCACCCGGCGATGCTCGCGTACCTGGACAACCAGTCCTCGGCCAAGGCCAAGCCGAACGAGAACTACGCCCGCGAGCTGCTCGAACTGCACACCGTCGGCACCATCCACACCGAGGCCGACGTGCAGGCCGCCGCCCGGCTGCTGACCGGCCAGACGACCGACCCGAAGACCGACGCGTACCGGTACGACGCGGCCCGGCACGCCACCGGCGCGGTGGCGGTCCTGAACTTCAAGCACGCCAACGCGACCGCGGCCGGCGGCGACGCCGCCGTGACGCTGCTGCTCGACCACCTCGCGATGCACCCGGCCACCGCGGCCCGGCTGGCCCGCAAGCTGTGCGTGCGCTTCGTCGCCGACGAGCCGCCGCAGGCGCTGGTCGACCGGCTCGCCGCGGTCTACCTGAAGGAGAAGACCGCGATCGTACCGGTGCTGCGCGCCCTGTTCACCTCGCCGGAGTTCGCCGCCTCGGCCGGGCAGAAGATCCGCACGCCGTACGAGGACACCATCGCCACGATCCGCACCCTCGGCCTGGCCCCGGAGACCACCGGTACCGCGGCGCTGCGGGCGCTGTACTGGATGGTCGACGCCGTCGGCCACGCGCCGATGGCCTGGGGCCAGCCGGACGGGTACCCGGACGTCGCCGCCGCCTGGGCCGCGCCGTCGGGCCTGCTCGGCCGCTGGAACAACCACCTCAACCTCGCCGCCGGCTGGTGGCCGGAGCAGCTCGTCCGGCCGGCCTCGCTGACCGCGCACCTGCTGCCGACGATCCCGACGACGTACGGCGGGCTGGTCGACGCGCTGACCCAGCGGCTCGTCGGCGTCCGGTTCGCCGACGCCCACCGGGAGGCGCTGACCGCCTTCTTCGGCAAGCAGCCGACCAGCCCGCTCAAGCCCACCGACGGCGCCGCCAACGGCTCGCTGCCGTACCTCGTCGCCCTCGTCCTCGACTCGCCCTACTTCCTGGAGCGCTGAATGACCGCCACGCCCACCACCACCTGCGGCTGCCCCGAGAACCAGCGCGCCGGCACGAGCCGCCGCGGCCTGCTGCGCGGCGCCGCCGCGGCCGGCGCCGCCGGCGCGCTCGGCGGCCTCGTCGCCGACGGCCTGGCCGGCTCGGTGGCCTTCGGCGCCGACGCGTACGCCGGGGACACGCTCGTCGTCCTGTCGCTGCGCGGCGGCTTCGACGGCCTGTCGGCCGTGGTACCGCACGGCGACCCCGCCTACTACACCGCCCGCCCCGGCATCGGCGTGCCGAAGACCCGGCTGCTCGGCGGCGACACCATGTTCGGCCTGCATCCGGCGCTCGCGCCGCTGCTGCCGCTGTGGCAGAACAAGCAGCTCGCCGCCGTCCACGCGGTCGGCCAGGGCAGCCCGAGCCGGTCGCACTTCGCGGCGATGGAGGAGCTGGAGCGCGCCGCCGCCGGTACGTCGATCCGCACCGGCTGGATCGACCGGATGCTCGGCGCGACCGCCGGCGGCACCCCGTTCCGCGGCGTCTCGGTCGGCGACTCGCTGGCCCCGCGCTCGATGCTCGGCCCGAACGTCGACCTGAGCATGCGCGCCCTGGACCAGTTCAACCTGGCCGGCGAGGGCACCAAGCGCCCGATGGCGGCGACCGTGCGGGCGCTGTACCAGGGCGCCGACCCGGTCCTCGCCGCCCCCGCGGCGGCGGCGATCGACGCGCTGGGCACCGCGGCCACGCTGAAGCAGGCGGGGTACGTGGCGGCCAACGGCGCGGCGTACCCGGCCGGCAAGCTCGGCACCGCGCTCAAGGACGTCGCCCGGCTGATCAAGGCCAACGTCGGCCTGGCCGTGGCCACGATCGACTTCGGCGACTGGGACCTGCACGAGGGCCTGGGCACCCCGGTGGCCGGGCAGGGCATGTACGACCAGCTCGCCGAGCTGGCCGGCGCGCTCGCCGCGTTCGCCGCCGACCTCGGCCCGGACGGGCTGAACAGGGTCACCGTGCTGACCCTGTCCGAGTTCGGCCGGCGGGTGGCCGAGAACGGCTCCCGCGGCGCCGACCACGGCCACGGCAACGCGATGCTGGTGCTGGGCGGCGGCGTGCGCGGCGGCCGGGTGTACGGCCGCTGGCCCGGCCTGGCGCCGGCCAAGCTCGTCGCGGGCGACCTGGCGGTGACCACCGACTACCGGACGGTCATCGGCGAGGCGCTGAGCCGCCGCTGCGGCGTGGGCTCGGTGGCGAGCGTGTTCCCGTCGCTGCCGGCGGCGGCGACGCTGGACATGTTCACGCCCCGCTGACCCACCCCGAACCCGGGCCCCGGCGCCGATCCCCAGCGGACGGCGACGGGGCCCGTTCGCGTGCCGGGAACTTTTCGGGCGTCGAGAATTTTTCGGGCGGCTGAAGTGGCGCTCCGGACGGCGGTGTCCGGATCCGCTGTCGGCCGTTCGGGGTGGCGGCGCATCGGCCACAGGGCTCGCCCGCGCGCCCCGGGTCCGCCCCGGGTCGCGCACACCGGGATGAGAGCTGTCCAGTACACCCTATTTATGTACGTCGGACCCCGGTGGAAGGACACCCCCCATGCGCATCCTGTCGGCTCTGCTCCGCCCGCTGGCCATGGTCGTCCTGGCGGCCGGCGTCATGATCGTCGGCGGCCTGCTCGCCGGCGCCCCGGGCGGCGCCGCGGTCGCGGCGTGCGCCACCACAGTCTGCCCCTGATCCCCCCCAGTGGAACGGCCCGCCCCGGAGTGATCCGGGGCGGGCCGTTTCGCTTGCTGATGGTCACCAATAGTGTCGGCGCCCGCCGACGCCGCGGCCGAGCGCTCCCAGGAGGAACAGTACGCCGCCGATGACCAGCAGGATGATGCCGATCGTGTACAGGATCGACACCTTGAGGACCAGGCCGAGGATCAGCAGAAGCAGTCCGAGGATCAGCACGTTCGACTCCGTTCGGGGGGGAGCAACAACCTGCGCCCCCGGTACCCGGGCCCGCCGCTTTTGAATCCCCCGCCGATCGATCGGCGGCTATCCCGCGGCGAACCGCCGCCGGACCACCTCCGCGGGGTAGGCCGGCGGCCGCCCGACCGGCCCGGCCACCCCGGCCGGCCCGAGCGCCCGCGCCCGGTCAGCGGGTACGCCCGCCCGGCGGCGGCCAGCTCGGCCGCCACCGCCCCGCCGAGTCGCCGGTCGCCCCGGTCACGGCGATCACGCCCGGCCCGCTCACCGCTTGCGCGCGCGCTTCGGGCCGGCGCCGACGTACTCGGCGAGGTGCTCGCCGGTCAGCGTCGGGCGGTCCGCGACCAGCTCGGCCGGCGTGCCGGCGAACACGATCCGGCCGCCGTCGTGCCCGGCGCCCGGGCCCAGGTCGATGATCCAGTCGGCGTGCGCCATCACCGCCTGGTGGTGCTCGATGACGATGACCGACTTGCCGCCGTCCACCAGCCGGTCCAGCAGCGCCAGGAGCTGCTCGACGTCGGCCAGGTGCAGGCCGGTGGTCGGCTCGTCCAGCACGTAGACGCCGCCGCTGGCGCCCATGTGGGTGGCCAGCTTGAGCCGCTGCCGCTCGCCGCCGGACAGCGTGGTCAGCGGCTGGCCGAGGCTGAGGTACCCGAGGCCCACGTCGGCGAGCCGGTCGAGGATGGCGTGCGCGGCCGGGGTGTGCGCGGCCCCGCCGCCGAAGAACCTCTCGGCCTCGGTCACCGACATCGCGAGCACCTGGCTGATGTCCTTGCGGCCGAACCGGTACTCGAGCACGGAGGACTGGAACCGCCGCCCCTCGCACTCCTCGCAGGTGGTCGCGACGCCCGCCATCATCCCCAGGTCGGTGTAGATGACGCCGGCGCCGTTGCAGGTCGGGCAGGCACCCTCGGAGTTGGCGCTGAACAGCGCCGGCTTCACGCCGTTGGCCTTGGCGAACGCCTTGCGGATCGGGTCCAGCAGCCCCGTGTACGTGGCCGGGTTGCTCCGCCGCGACCCGCGGATCGCGCTCTGGTCGACCGTGACCACCCCGTCCCGCCCGGACACCGAGCCGCGGATCAGCGAACTCTTGCCCGAGCCGGCCACGCCGGTCAGCACGGTCAGCACGCCGAGCGGGATGTCCACGTCCACGTCGCGCAGGTTGTTCGTCGCCGCGCCGCGGACCGCCAGCGCGCCGGTCGGCTTGCGCACCTCGTCCTTGAGCGTCGCCCGGTCGTCCAGGTGCCGGCCCGTCACGGTGTCGCTGGCCCGCAGCCCGTCGACCGTACCCTCGAAGCAGATCGTGCCGCCGGCCGTGCCGGCGCCCGGCCCGAGGTCCACGACGTGGTCGGCGATCGCGATCGCCTCCGGCTTGTGCTCGACCACGAGCACGGTGTTCCCCTTGTCCCGCAATTGCAGCAGCAGCTCGTTCATCCGCTGGATGTCGTGCGGGTGCAGGCCGATCGTCGGCTCGTCGAAGACGTACGTGACGTCGGTGAGCGAGGAGCCGAGGTGCCGGATCATCTTGGTCCGCTGGGCCTCGCCGCCGGACAGCGTGCCGGCCGGCCGGTCCAGGCTCAGGTACCCGAGCCCGATCTCCACGAACGAGTCCAGCGTGTGCTGGAGCGTGGCCAGCAGCGGCGCCACCGACCGGTCCTTGAGCCCGCCCACCCAGCCGGCCAGGTCGCTGATCTGCATCGCGCAGGCGTCGGCGATGCTGCTCCCCTTGATCTTGGACGACCGGGCGCCCTCGCTGAGCCGGGTGCCGGCGCACTCCGGGCAGACGCTGAACGTCACCACCCGCTCCACGAAGGCGCGGATGTGCGGCTGCATCGCGTCCACGTCCTTGCTCAGGAACGACTTCTGGATCTGCGGGATCAGCCCGGCGTACGTCAGGTTGATCCCGTCGACCTTGATTTTCGTCGGCTCCTTGTACAGCAGGTCGTGGAGCTGCTTCTTGGTGAACCTGCGGATCGGCTTGTCCGGGTCGAAGAAGCCGCAGCCGCGGAAGATGCGGCCGTACCAGCCCTCCATGCTGTAGCCGGGGATCGACAGCGCGCCCTCGTTCAGCGACTTGCTGTCGTCGTACAGCGCGGTCAGGTCGAAGTCGTTGACCGAGCCCCGCCCCTCGCAGCGCGGGCACATGCCGCCGGTGATGCTGAAGCTGCGCCGCTCCTTCACCGTCTGGCCGCCGCGCTCCATGGTCACCGCGCCCGCCCCCGAGATCGAGGCGACGTTGAACGAGAACGCCTGCGGCGACCCGATGTGCGGCTTGCCCAGCCGGCTGAACAGGATCCGCAGCATCGCGTTCGCGTCCGTCGCGGTGCCGACGGTGGAGCGCGGGTCGGCGCCCATCCGCTCCTGGTCGACGATGATCGCGGTGGTCAGCCCGTCCAGCACGTCGACCTCGGGCCGCGCCACCGACGGCATGAAACCCTGGACGAACGCGCTGTACGTCTCGTTGATCAGCCGCTGCGACTCCGCCGCGATCGTGCCGAACACCAGCGAACTCTTCCCCGACCCGGAGACGCCGGTGAACACGGTCAGCCGCCGCTTCGGCAGCTCGACGCTGACATCCCTGAGGTTGTTCACCCGCACGCCGTGCACGCGGATCATGTCGTGCCGGTCGGCGGGGTGCTGCCCGGCGGGCTGCGCGCCCTTCCGCGGGGCCCTGCTCATCGTCGCTTCCTCTTTCGGTCGGAGTCGTACGGGGCCGGGTGCGGGTTCGGTCAGCGGTCCTGGAGGAGGCCGAGGACGTTGCCGTCGAGGTCGGTCACGGTGGCCACGAGGCGGCCCTCGCCGACGTCGCGGGCGGGCTCGCGCAGGGTGGCGCCGGCGGCGGTCACCTCGGCCAGCTTCGCCTCGATGTCCGACACGTGCCAGTACGCCACCGGCGAGGGCGGGGACTGCGGCCCGCCGCCGGGCACCAGGCCGATCTGCTGGCCGGCGACGTCGAAGCCGACGTAGTACGGGCTGTCGGTCTGCGGCTCGGTGCCGAGCAGGGCGGCGTAGACGGCCTTGGCTTTGGCCAGGTCGGAGACGGGGTGCAGCACGGTCTTGATTCCCTCGGTGGACATGGGTACTCCTGGGGCTGTCGTGGCGAGTCGTCTGGGAGGTCGGCGGCGCTGATGGCCGGTCACCTCCCTGGCAACCACGCTAGCCGCGCGCCGAGGACCGTGCTTCTCGATTCATGATCGGTCGACCTGGAATCTGCTGATAGTCTATTCGTATATGTCAAATAACTGAGGGAGCCGTCGTCCGACTCGCCGACCGGAGAGTAGGTGTCGCTGGTGGCCCAACCGCCACGTCCGCGTGAAGGCTCTACCTGTGGTCACCCCGGGCCGGTCTTCGCAGCGGTGTAGTCGCTCGGCTGATCTGAGCTGGCGAAGTGGGTCGTGTCATTGCCGGAGCGTGGCTCGTTGCTGAGTGCTCTTACCGTCTTTCGGCTCACGCCGGACGCCGCGCAGTGGGCGGTACAACTGACGGCTGTCGACAATTCGTTAAGGCGACTTCGCCGACCAATAACTCTTGCTAGCCGAACGGGGATGCTGCTATTCGGCTGTGCGAGCAGCATCCCCGATTCGCTCACCGACTGTTTCGCTGACTGTCGATTGAGAGGAGCGTAATCATGAGAAGGAGGAGGAGACCGGCAGTTGGCGGAAATTCTTGGTCGGTTACGAATGCCTTGATGCATAGGATTGCGACAACTGCACCAGCAATTCCACTTGCAATCCTGATCATGATACTTGACATGGCTACTCGCAATCAATCAACCTGAAGGCTCCGCATGCGATTGTAGCGTGCCTGGTCCGCAACTGGCTATAAAAGTTTTTCGGCGGGCGGCGAGCCATCAGAACGGATTGCAGGCAAAAATTGGCGGGAAAGTAAGGGTGGAGATGTAGAAGTCACCCGATCCATTTTCGTGCTGACAAAGCGTAACGATCGCAGTAAGTGCGGTCGCTCCGGCCGCAATAATTGCCAGGAGTGCCTTATATGCGGGGTCTCCCTCATTCTTAGAAGCAATAGCGGTCATGAGACCAGCCACGCCGCCAATCGGACCGAGGCCATTCTTGATCTTGTCCATGACGTACTTGTCGAGCCAAATGTGCCAGCCGTACCACGTGCTGTCGGCCCAGCCATGCGAACCCTGAAGCGTATGCTTGTTGATTTGATCGGCGCCATCGCGGGCGGTTAGGAGCGCGTTCGACGCATCAATCTGCCTCTGTGCATCTCGCATCTTCTTGATGCCTACGCGCTGATGGATGGCAGCCGGCGCGTTCAGGCGGTAGCGACCGTTAGTCAGCTTTACATAAGGGTCGAGAATCGAAACAGTGTCGGTCTCGAGGTTAGTGATCCGCTGTGTCGAGACGTTCGGAGCGGAGGTGGTTCGAGGTGCATCGGCCGCCCCCGCAGGAGTACCGGTTAGAAAGGTGGCTAGAGCGGCACTGGATGCCAGTGCGGCAATGGCGGTGTTCCTATTCTGCATTCGCATGATTTCGCCTCCTGAAAATTCGGTGATAATCGTCGATTACGATTTGCAAGAAATTTGAGACAATCGGTCGATTGCCGTGGTCTGATGCTTGGATACCAGTTGCTTCGTGCGACAAGATGACTATTGCAGCGAGCTGCCATCGACCTCAATCTTTTGTCAGCTAGTAGACAGTTGGCTACTCGCGGAGCCGTTGAGGTTCTGTCTCGTGGATCATGGCCGTCGGGAACGGTGCGTAGCCAGTCGAGCATTTCGGCCAGGTCGAGGGTGGCTTGGTAGTGGGCGGCGAGTTTGCCGTCGCGGGTGGCCAGGCCGCGCCAGTGTTTGCGCCGGTTGAACCCTCGTTCGACCTGGTTACGGCGTCGGTAGGGGGCTTGGTCGAACTTCGGTGGTCGACCACCGAGACGGCCGTGGCGCTTCCGATTAGCGGTCTGGTCGTTGGGCTCTGGGATCACCGCACGGACGTGCTTGTCTCGTCGATGCTGCCGGTTGGCCCGTGATGAGTACGCCTTGTCCCCGGTCACTGATTCGGGTCGCTGTCGTGGCCGGCCGACACCGGTCGGTCGAGGCGCTCGAACCTGACCCAGCAGCGGTATCAACTGCCGGGTGTCAGCGGCCTGCCCCGGCGTGAGTAGAGACGCCAACGACCGGCCACGCCCGTCGGCCAAAGTGGGGATCTTGGTAGTCAGCCCGCCACGGGACCGGCCGAGCTTCACGTGCCTGCGTTTGGGCGACCGTGAGCCCCTTTTAGCTGCACCCGCAGCGTGCTGGTGGGTCCGCACGATCGTCGCGTCGACTTGAACGTGCCAGTCGATGTCGTCGTCCAGTTCAGCCAACGCGACGGCGTCGAAGATCCAGAAGCCGACCGCCGCGACTCCCCATCGTTCGGTCGACGCCGGTACGACGCCCAGCGACACCGACGGCAGGCGGGCCCCCGCAGCAGGTGGCCGAGTTGCTCCTTCTCCCACCTGGAAGTGGTGTTCCGGTTCCACCTCACCGACCCCGCCGACCTGCACTACGGCGCCCGCGCCGCCCGGGACAACCCCGCCTGGCCGAAGGTCGGCATCTTCGGCCACCGCAACATGCGCCGCCTGAACTGGCTCGGCGTCTCCCGCTGCCGGCTGCTCGCGGTCGACGGCCTCGACCTGCACGTCGAGGACCTGGACGCCGTCGACGGCACGCCGGTGCTCGACGTCAAGCCCTGGTTCGCGGAGTTCGGGCCGCGCGGCGAGGTCCGGCAGGCGCCCTGGTCGACGGAGATGCTCGGCGACTACTTCGCGCCGTCCCCGACGGCCTGACCCACCTCGCCGGCGGTACCGGCAGCAAGGGTTTTCCCGGTTTCGCGCGGGGTGGGGGCGTTGGCAGGCTGCCAGCGTGATGATCGAGAACGTCCTGACGGAGATCCACGCGGCCATCGTCCCCGACCCCCGCGCGGTCCCCGCCCGCTCCGGCGGTACCCCGCCCGGCTTCGGCCTCGCCCACGCCGCCCTCGACGGGACCGTCACCGGCGTCGGCGACTGGGAGCTGCCGTTCGCCGTGCAGAGCATCGCCAAGGTGTTCGGTCTCGCGCTGGTCCTGGCCGCGGACGGCGAGCAGCTCTGGCGGCGGGTCGGGCGGCAGCCGTCCACCGAGCGGTACGACGCGCTGGCCGCGCTGGACGGGCGGCGCGGCATCCCGCACAACCCGTTCGTCAACGCGGGCGCGCTGGTCGTGGTGGACCGGCTGCACGAGCTGACCGGGGACGCGATGAACGCCGTGCGCCGGTTCCTGCGGGCCGAGGCCGGCGACGACGGGGTGGACTTCGACCGTGCGGTCGCCCGGGCCGAGCTGGAGCACCGGCACCGGAACGCGGCGATCGCGCACGTGGTGGCCGACCACGGGAACCTGCGCAACCCGGTGGCCGAGGTGCTGCGGCACTACGCGTGGCAGTGTGCGCTGACGGCGAGCTGCCGGCAGCTCGCCGTGGCGGGGCTGTTCCTGGCCCGCGGGGGCGTGCGGGCGGACGGGGAGCGGCTGCTGTCCAGCGGGCTGACCAAGCGGTTGAACGCCGCGCTGCTGACGTGCGGCACGTACGACGCGGCGGGGGACTTCGCGTACACCGTCGGGCTGCCGGCCAAGAGCGGCGTCGGCGGCGGGATCCTGGCGGTCATGCCGGGGCGGGGGGCGCTGTGCGCGTGGTCGCCGGTACTGGACGCGTCGGGGAACTCGGTGGCCGGGGTCGACGCGCTGGGGCGGTTCACCACGCGGACGGGGTGGTCGGTGTTCTGAGCGCGGCCGTGGATTCGGTCGGGCGGGAGCTGGTCGAGGGGGCATCACCGCGCAGTGGGTCGACGCGATCGTCAACGCCGCCAAGCTGCTGGGCGGCGGGCGGCGGGCGGCGGGCGGCGGGTGGGCCGGCCGCGGCCGCGGGCCAGAGGGGTGGCCCGCGGCCGCGGCCGACCGGTCCCGCCGCGGCGCCCGCCCGGCTGCCCCGTGTCCAGCCGGGCGGGGCGGCTCAGCAGGCGTCCGGGTCGCCGGCGGTCGGCTTCTGGGTCAGGCAGATCGCGCCGTCGGCCTCGTTCTTGGCCAGCCAGCGGTAGAAGTGGAACTTCGTCCAGCTCGCCGAGGCGTCCCACGTGCGGGTGTGGATCCGGTCGAGGTACCAGCCGGGCTGCTTCCCCGAGTTGTCGTGCCGGATCTTGACCTTCTCGACCCTCGCGCCGATGTCCACCGGGGTCTTGACGACGAAGCCGTCGGTGTTGCCGCGCTCGAAGTCGTTGCGCTTCGGGTCGTCGAGCTGGATCTCGGCCGTCCGGCCCTTGCTGCCGTACAGCGTGAGGTAGACCCGGGCGCTCGTGCCGGCGTGCTCGTTGTCGCCGGTCTTGATCGACAGCTCCCAGTCGTACACCGCGCGGGGGGTGGCGGCCGCCGGTGCGGCCGGGGCGGTCAGTGCGGCGGCCGCGGCGAGCGCGGCGGCGGCGAGGCGGCGGGGGCCGGTCGCGGCGGCCATCAGTTGCCACACGCCTTCGGCTCGCCGGAGGTGGTCTTCTGCTCGTAGCAGAGGGTGTTCTCCCCCTCGCCGCGGGCGAGCCACTTGAAGAAGCCGAGTTCGACGGGGTTGGTGTCGCTGGGCTTCTTGCGGGCCACCCGGATCTCGTCCAGGAACCAGCCGGGCTTCTCGCCGGAGTTGTCGTGCCAGATCCGGACCTTGGTCAGCGTGCCGATGTCCACCGGGGTGTCGACGTCGAACCGGTCGACCCTGCCCCGCTCGAAGTCGTTGTGGCCGGGGTTGTCGAGCCGGATCGCGGACGTCTGGCCCTTGGTCCCGTACAGCCGGATCTCCACCCGCGCGCTGGTGCCGGCGTGCTCCCGGTCGCCGGTGCGGATGTCCAGTCGCCAGGTGTACGACGCGTTCGCGGCGGCGGGCGCCGCGGCGGTCAGTACCCCGGCCGCGCCGGCCCCGGCAAGGGCCAGTGCGGTGAGCGTGCGCTTCATCGTGCCTCCTTCGCTGTGGTGGCCGTGCGTGCCACCGGTGCGGTGCCGGTCTCCCCCGGCGCGCACCATCGTCGCGGGGGGCGCTCACCCCGAGCATCGGGCGAATCCCTAACGTCCGACGGTTCGCGTGCCACGGGCCGGGGGCGCGGATCGTAGTGGCGGCCGCGCGGCGCCGGAGCGTATTCCCTGATCCCGCGACTTGCCGCCGCCGCCCCGGCCCGCCCACTACTGTTCGAAGCGAGGACGACACGGGCAGTGACGAGCCGGGCCCCGTGGTGCGGCCCGCCGGCATCCCCCGCCGCGCGGTCGCGCTGCCGCGCCCGTCCGGCGGTGCTCGGTGAGGGCGTCCGACCGGACCCACCTGCCGGGAGTAACCTGTGGAACGAGCCGCTTCGCCGCGCTTCACCAGCACCGTCGTCGACGCCGACCCGCGCGACGGCTACTGGATCACCGCCGTCGACATCGACGGCGACGGCCGCACCGACCTCGTCGCCTCGGGCCTGACCCGGGGCGAGGTCGTCTGGTACAAAAACCCGGGCGGCGGGAGTCCGGGCTGGGACAAGCGGGTCATCACCACGCTGCCCAAGCCGGTCGCCGTCGACGCCGCCGACCTCACCGGGAACGGCCGCCCCGACCTGGTCATCTGCCATGACTACGGCAACTGCATGTTCAACTGCGGGCCGCGGGACGGCAAGATCTCCTGGCTGGAGAACCCGACCGCGGGCGGCCTCGACGGCGCGTGGCGGCAGTACCCGATCGCCGACCTGGTGGCCACCCACCGGATCCGGGTGGGCCGGTTCACCGGCGACCACCTCCAGCTCGCCGCGCTGCCCGTCGTCGGCCCCGAGGGCGGCGCCGCCGGCGTCAACGCCCCGATCCGGACGATGATCTACGACCGGCCGGAGGACCCGCGCACCGACGGCGGCTGGGCCGGCAAGGAGATCGACGGCGCCCGGTTCCGGATCATCCACGGCGTCGTCGCCGGGCACCTGCCGAACACCCCGCGGCCGGACCGGGACTCGTTCCTGCTCGCGTCCGCCGAGGGCATCACCTGGCTCGGGTACGGCGACGACGGCCGCTGGCGGCACCAGCGCCTCGGCACCGGCGTGCCGGCCAAGCGGTCGCACGAGTTCCCGGACCACGAGTTCTCCGGCAGCGGCAACCTGGCCGTCGGCCGGGTCGCCGGGCGGGAGTACGCGCTCATCCTCGCCGTCGAGCCGTTCCACGGCGACACCCTCGCGGTGTACGTGCGGCCCGAGGGCGAGGTCAGCTTCGCGACCGAGTGGCAGCGCCGCGAGCTGGAGGTGTACCCGCGGCCGGACGACACGCACGACGCGGTCGCCCACCACGTCGTCGCGGCCGACTTCGACGGCGACGGCGACGACGAGTTCCTGGTCGCGCTGCGCGGGCCCGAGCCGGTGCAGGGCGTCATGTACTACAAGTTCGGCCCTGGCGGCGAGGTGGTGGTCCGGGAGCGGGTGACCACCGGCTCGGTGGCCCGCCTCGCGGTCGCCGACTTCACCGGCGACGGCCGCCTCGACTTCGCCACCACCAGCTACGACACCGTCGGCTACTACGAGGTCGACGACCCGCGCATCGAGATCCACGTGAACGACTTCGGCAAGCCCGGTCCCGCGGCGGCGCCGCCCGGCGGCGACGGCTGACCGGCCCGTACCGGCTCCCTACCTCACCCTTCTCCGAAAGGAAGACCCATGGCAGACGAGACCATCCGCGTCGACGCCCTGATCGTCGGCTCCGGTCCGGTCGGGTCCACGTACGCCCGCGAGCTGGTGGCGGCCGGCAAGCGCGTCCTGATGATCGACGCCGGGGCGGCGCTCTCCGAGCGCGCCGGCGAGCACCTCAAGAACGCGTACCTGTACCAGCGCAACCTCGACCTGTTCTCCGGCGTCATCCGCGGCCACCTGAGCCTGCTGTCGGTGCCGCCGAACCCGAAGCCCGAGGTCACGCTCGACCCCGGCGCGTTCCAGTTCGACGCCGACAAGTACCGCGGCTTCACGCTGAACAACCAGAACCCCGACCAGGACCCGGCCTCGAACCTCGGCGCCGCGGCGGTCACCTACGGCGTCGGCGGCATGGCGACGCACTGGACCTGCGCCACCCCGCGGCACCACCCCGAGGTGGAGCGCTCGCCGCTGCTCGGCGAGGCCGAGTGGAGCAGCCTGTACGAGGACGGCGAGCGCCTGCTCAACACCCACGTCGGCGTGTTCGAGAACTCGGTCCGGCACCAGGTGGTGCGCGAGGCGCTCCTGCACGCGTACCCGGACCTGCCCAAGCCGTACGAGGTGCAGAGCCTGCCGCTGGCGGTCGAGCGGCGCCGGGACAACCCGGAGCTGGTCCGGTGGAGCGGCACCGACACGGTCCTCGGCGAGCTGGCCGAGCCGGACGCCGCGGCCCGCAGGGACGGCCGGTTCGACCTGCGCGCCCAGCACCTGTGCAGCAAGCTGGTCCGCTCGGCCGACGGCAGCCGGGTGGAGTACGCCGAGGTCCGCGACCTCAAGCAGACCCGCACGCTGCGGGTGGAGGCCGACAACTACATCGTCGCCGCCAACGCGTACCTGACCCCGCAGCTCCTCTGGGCGTCCAACATCCGGCCGCCGGCGCTGGGCCGGTACCTGACCGAGCAGCCGATCGCGTTCTGCCAGATCGTGCTCCGCCAGGACATCATCGACGGCATCCCGACCGACTCCCGGTTCGCCGAGCGGGTGCGCGACTACCGCGAGCGGCACCCGCACGACCCGGTGCCGATCCCGGCCGACGACCCGGAGCCGAACGTGTGGATCCCGGTCTCCGCCGACCGGCCGTGGCACTGCCAGATCCACCGGGACGCGTTCCACTACGGCGACCTGGCCCCGAACGTCGACACCCGGCTGATCGTGGACCTGCGCTGGTTCGGCATCGTCGAGCCGCGGTTCGAGAACCGGATCACGTTCTCCGACCGGCACCACGACACCCACGACATGCCGCAGCCGACGTTCTCGTTCAGCCTGACCGACCAGGACCGCGCGCGGCAGCACGCGATGATGAACGACATGCTCAAGGCGGCCACCGCGCTGGGCGGCTTCCTGCCGGGCTCGGAGCCGCGGTTCGTCGAGCCGGGCCTCGGCCTGCACGTCACCGGCACCACCCGGATCGGCGACAACCCGGACACGTCCGTGGTGGACACCGACTCCCGGGTGTGGGGCGTGGACAACCTTTACCTGGGCGGCAACGGCCTGATCCCGCGCGGCAACGCGAGCAACCCGACGCTGACCAGCGTGGCGCTGGCGCTCAAGGGCGCCCGGCACCTGATCGGCCGGCGCTCGTGAGCTTCCCGGCCGGCGCGGTGCGGGTCGGCATCACGCCGACCGTGTGGACGAACGACGACTTCCCGGGCATCGGCGAGGACATCCCGTTCGAGCAGTGCGTGAGCGAGATGGCCCTGGCCGGGTTCGAGGGGTGCAGCGTCGGGCACAAGTACCCGTCCGACCCGGCGACGCTCAAGGCCGCGCTGGACCTGCGCGGGCTGCGGGTGTCCGAGCCGTGGGCGAGCACGTACTTCACCGCCGAGGGGATGCACGAGCGGACGATCGCCGGGTTCCGCGACCAGATGGCCTTCATCAAGGCCGTCGGCGGGGACCGGGTCGTCGTCGCCGAGCTGGGGCACGCGGTGCACCAGCAGCCGGTCGCGCTGCTGGCCAACCGGCCGGTGTACGACGACGCGGCCTGGCAGCGGATGGTCAACGGCCTGCACGAGCTGGGCAAGCTGGCCGCCGACGCCGGGATGACCCTGTGCTACCACCACCACATGGGCACCGGCGTGCAGACCCGGGCGGAGGTGGACCGGCTGCTCGCCGACACCGACCCGAACCTGGTCCACCTGCTGCTCGACACCGGGCACCTGACCTGGGCCGGCGGGGATCCGCTGGCGCTGGTGCGGGAGCACGGGGACCGGATCGCCCACGTCCACCTCAAGGACCTGCGCAAGGACGTGCTGGAGCAGTGGCGCAAGGCCGACTTCAGCTTCCGCGAGGGGATCGTGCGCGGCATCTTCACGGTGCCCGGCGACGGGTTCATCGACTTCCCGGCCGTCCTGGGCGCGCTCGCCGAGCGCAAGTACCGGGGCTGGCTGGTGGTCGAGGCCGAGCAGGACCCGGCCCGGGCGCACCCGCTGACGTACGCGAAGCGGGCCCGGCAGTACCTGCGCGACGTAGCGGGAGTGTGAGGCGGCGGTGGGGTACCAGCGGATCGAGGACTACGGCGTCATCGGCGACCTGCACACGGTCGCGCTGGTCTCCACCACCGGCTCGCTCGACTACCTGTGCCTGCCCGACTTCGACTCGCCGACGGTCTTCGCCGCCCTGCTGGACGACGAGGCCGGCGGGCGGTTCCGGATCGGGCCGGCGGTCGAGGGGGCGCGGCTGCGCCAGCTCTACCTGCCGGACACCAACGTCCTGCTGACCCGGTTCCTGTGCGGCGACGGCGTCGCCGAGGTCACCGACTTCATGCCGGTGGGCTCGATGCGGCACGCGCACGCCGTCGTCCGCCGGGTCACCGGGGTGCGGGGGCGGTTCCGGTTCCGGGTGGAGTGCGCGCCCCGGTTCGACTACGGGCGGCAGCCGCACCGGGTCGAGCAGCGCGACAACGAGGTGCTGTTCATCCCGAAGGGCGGCGACGCGCCGACCCTGCGGCTGCACACCCCGGTCCCGGTCGAGGTGGTCGGCGACGACGCCGTCGTGGACCTCGTCGTCGAACCGGGCAGGACGCTGGACTTCGTGCTGGAGGTCGCCGAGCCGGGGCGGGCCAGCCCGGCCGCCGGGACGCGCTGGCCGGCCCGGGCGTTCGCGCACACCGTCGGGTACTGGCGGGACTGGGCCGGGCGGATCCGCAACGGCGGGCGCTGGCGGTCCGAGGTGGTCCGCTCGGCGCTGGCGATGAAGCTGCTGACCTCGCAGCGGTACGGCTCGATCGCCGCCGCCGCGACGTTCGGCCTGCCGGAGCTGGTCGGCGGCGAGCGGAACTGGGACTACCGGTACACCTGGATCCGGGACGCCTCGCTGACCGCCGCGACCCTGGTGGACCTCGGCTGCACCGACGAGCCGCGGGCGTTCCTGAACTGGGTCACCCAGCGGTACCGGGAGAGCCCCGAGCCGGGCGTCCTCCAGATCATGTACGGCATCGACGGCCGCCGCGACCTCACCGAGTCCACGCTGCCGCACCTGCGCGGCTACCTCGACTCCCGGCCGGTGCGGATCGGCAACGGCGCGTACGACCAGCTCCAGCTCGACATCTACGGCGAGCTGCTGCACCTGGTCGAGCGGTTCGACGCCGCCGTCGAGCCGGTGACCTACGAGCTGTGGTGCCACCTGCGCGACTCCGTCGACTGGGTGGCCGCGAACTGGCGCCGCCCCGACGAGGGCATCTGGGAGGTGCGCGGCGGCCAGCACGAGTTCCTGTACGCCCGGCTGATGTGCTGGGTGGCGCTGGACCGGGCCGTCAGGATCGCCCGGCGGCGCTCGCTGCCCGCGCCGGTGGCCGACTGGGAGCGGGTCCGCGACGAGATCCACGCCGACATCCACGCCGGCTTCTGGAGCCCGGCCAAGCGGGCGTTCGTCCAGTACCGCGGCGCCGACACCGTGGACGCGGCCAGCCTGCTGATGCCGCTGATGGGCTTCGTCTCGCCGGTCGAGCCGCGCTGGCTGGACACGCTGCGGGCGATCGACCGGGAGCTGGTCGAGGACTCGCTGGTGTACCGGTACCGCACGGCCGCCGGCGCCGCCGACGGGCTGGCCGGGACCGAGGGCACGTTCTGCATGTGCTCGTACTGGTTCATCCACTGCCTGACGCTGGCCGGCGACACCGACCGGGCGCAGTTCTACTTCGAGAAGATGCACAGCTACGCCAACCACCTCGGCCTGTACGCCGAGGAGATGGACGGCACCGGGCGGTACCTGGGCAACTTCCCGCAGGCGTTCACCCACCTGGGGCTCGTCGGCGCCGCCCGGGCGCTGGACGCGGCGCTGGCCGCCCGCGGCTCAGCCGCCGGACAGGTCGTCCACGACACTCTGGTAGCTGTCGGGGGCGACGCGTAGCGCGCCGGACAGCGGGTGGTTGAGCAGCACCACGAGCATGAGGTTGCTGGCCACCGCGAGCGCCACCCCGGTGATCATCGTGTAGTGCAGCCACCGGCTCTCCAGGCCGAACAGCGCGCAGAACACGAGCACCACCGCGCTGGCGAAGGCGATCAGCACCCACAGCGGCCACTCCAGGTGGGCCTGGCCGGCGCGGTGCAGCCGGTCCTCCCGGTCCCTGGCCACCTGGCCCAGCTCGGCGGTGGTCTCCCGGACGAACGCCCGCTGCGCCTCGTTGGTCACCTGCGCCTGCCCGGCCAGGGCGTACAGCGGCTCCAGGGTCTGCGCGTCCCGGGTCTCCTCCTCGGTCTCGGTGTGGCCCTGCTGCGGCCACCAGCGCAGCACGGCGCGGTTGTAGGTGAGCACGGCGTCGGCGTACCGGGCCTGCTGCTCCGGGCCGAGCACGCTGGACCCCTCGGCGATCGCGCCGAGGCTGAACGCCTCCCGGTACGTGCGCTCCTTGGCGTCGGTGAAGTTCTCCCACTGCTCGGCGATGATGAAGCCGACCGTGACCGCGTAGATGACGCCGATGACGGCGGCGAGGAAGCCGGCGACGTCGTTGTGCCGGGCGGACTGGATCTCGGGGAACCAGCGCCGGACGACGGCTTGTAGACCCACCGCGAAGCCGGTCAGTCCCGCGATGATGATGGCCATGACCGCCCACAGCGGCAGGTCCAGGAGGAAATTGTTCACAACGCCTCTTCCGTCCCCGTGCGGCTGATTGACTGCTGGTTGAGAGTGCCGCGGAGCCATTGTTTCGCGGTCTGATTCCGTACTGGACGAAAACGGGGGAACAGGTGGGCATCGAAGAGAACAAGGCGGTCGTCATCCGCGCCTACACCGACGGGATGAACAAGAAGGACATGAGCGTGATCCGGGAGTGCTTCGCGCCGGACTACGTGAACTACTTCCCGGCCGGCGAGGGCGAGGTCCGCGGGATCGAGGAGTTCACCCGGGTGCTGGGCGACTTCCTCAACGCGTTCGACGACCTGGTGTTCACCGTCGAGGACGTGCTGGGCGAGGGCGACAAGGTCGCGCTGCGCTGGTCGGCCACCGGCATCCACACCGGGAACTACACGGGCATCCCGCCGACGACGATCATCCCGCCGACCGGCCGGGAGATCAGCTTCAGCGCCACCGACGTGTACCACGTCGTCGGCGGCAGGATCATCGAAGAGTGGAACACGCTCGACGGCTGGGACATCATGAAGCAGATGGGCGCCGTGCACGGCCCCACGCCGGCGATGGCCTGACCGACCTCAGCGGCCCCGGCGGCCCGCCGCCGGGGCCGTGCCGCGCCGCCGGGCGAAGGCGTCGCGCTGCCCCCACCGGCCCGGCACGTCGTACAGCGCCAGGTGGCCGGCGCGGTCCGGCGGCAGCTCCGGGTCCACGACCAGGTTGTCGCCCTGCGGCTCCATGCCCAGCATGACCCGCAGCAGCAGCAGCGGGGCGCCGGTGGACCACGCCTGCGGGCTGCACGCCGTCGGGTACTGCACCGGGTAGCGGGTGAGCTGGCGCTCGTACCCGCCGAACGCCTCGGGCAGCCGGCCCTCGAAGAAGGTGGCGGCGTCCAGGATGCCGGCGGCGATCCGGGCGGCCTCCTGCTTGTACCCGTACCGGCGCAGGCCCCAGGCGATGAACGAGTTGTCGAACGGCCAGACCGTGCCGACGTGGTACCCGACCGGGTTGTACCGGTTCTCGCCCTTGGCCAGCGTGCGCACGCCCCAGCCGGAGAACAGCCGGTCGCCCATCAGGTGCTTGACCAGGGCCTTGGCCTTCGCCTTGTCGACGATGCCGCTCCACAGCAGGTGGCCGATGTTCGAGCCGAGCGCGTCGACCTGCTTGCCGTCGCCGTCGAGCGCCAGCGCGAAGTACTGGCCGTCGGCCACCCAGTAGTCCCGGTTGAACCGCCGCTTGAGCGCGGCGGCCTCGGCCTCGAGCTTGTCGGCGTACTCGGGGTCCTTCCAGGCGACCCGGGCCAGCCGGGCGCCGCGGATCTTCGCGTCGTACGCGTACCCCTGCAACTCGCAGGTGGCCCGGGGGAAGCCGGGCAGCCGGCCGTCCCGGTAGCTGATCGAGTCCCACGAGTCCTTCCAGCACTGGTTCTCCAGGCCGGTCTTCTCGTTGCGCCGCTGGTAGTGGATGTACCCGGTGCCGCGCAGGTCGGCGTACGTGTCGATCCAGGCCAGCGCCGCCCGGGCCTCGGGTTCGAGCTGGCGGGCCAGGGCCAGGTCGCCGGTCCACCGCTCGTACTCGTCGAGCAGGACCACGTACAGCGGGGTCGCGTCGGCGCTGCCGTAGTACGGCGAGTGCGGCTGCTCCTCGAACGCGGCGCTCTCGCCGAACCGCATCTCGTGCAGGATCCGGCCGGGGTCCTCGTCGCGGAAGTCGTCCAGCGTGGCGCCCTGCCAGTCGCCGAGGGCGCGCAGCGTGGTCCGGGCCAGCTCCGGCTCGAACGGCAGCGCCTGCAGGCTGGTGAAGATGCTGTCCCGGCCGAACATGGTCATGAACCACGGCAGGCCGGCCGCGGGCAGGCTGTAGCTGCCGGTCACCGGCGGGGAGAAGCGCAGCGCGGCCAGGTCGATCAGGCTGCGCCGGTACGTCACCCGCCAGTCGTCGTTGTCGCACTCCAACTGCGGCGCCCGGGCGAGCCAGGCGTCCAGGTTGCGCGACATCCGGGCCTCGGCGTGCTGGGCGTCGCGGGCGGCCGCGGGGCCGCGGCCGGTCCGGGGCTGCTCGGCGCCCGGGTCGCCGACGGCGGCGACGCTCAGCTCGACCTTCCACTCGCCGTGCGCGGGCAGCCGGGTGGTGAAGGTCAGCCCGGCGTCGTCGACGGCCACGTCGCGGTCGGCGGTGATCACCGTCTCCCGGACGAAGGTCTCGCGGGCGTACCCCAGCAGGAGCTGCCGCTTGTCCACCCGGGTGTAGTGCTTGCCCTTCTTGCCGACCGCGTTCTTGACCTCGAACAGGTCGGCGAAGTCGGCGGCGGCGTCCAGCCGGACGGTCAGGTCGACCGGCTCGCCGGCGTGGTTGAGGACCTTGATCTCCTCGCGGAAGCCGTCGGCGACGGCCCGCTGGCGGATGACCGAGAGGTTGGCGTCCACGTACACCGTGCCGGTGCCGGGCACCAGGAAGAACCGGGCCGCGTAGTACTCGAGGGCGTCCACCGACAGCGGGTTGAGCTGCTGCCCGTTGACGGTCAGCGACCAGGTCGACAGGAACCGGGTGTCGGAGGAGAACAGCCCGGAGGTGTCGGTGGGGGAGGCGTTGATGTCGCCGCGGTCGTCGCTGACGACGAACGTGTTCCCCTCCAGGATGGAGACGGTGTTGTCGGTCATCGGGTCGCTCCCCTGCGGGCGCGGGTCGCGCCGGTCGTGGTCGGCCGGGCGGGCCGCTGGCTGCGCGTGCTCCGCTGCTCCCGGGCGGCGGGCCGGGCTGCCGGCTTGCGCGCCGCTGCCGGCTTGCGGCCGGACTCCGGCCGGTTCGCGAGGGCGCGGGCGCGCAGGTACCGCTGGAACAGCACCAGCAGCTCCGGCTTCTCGCTGGTCGCGGCGATCCGCCCGCGCAGCATGGCCGCGACGGTGTTCGCCTCGCCGGTGACCACCTTGTCGAACAGTGCCGCGTCGGCCCGGACCACGCAGTCGGCCCGGCCCTTCTTGCGGGACACCGCCGGCACGCCGTGGTCGATGGCGACCATCCACTGCGTCACCCGGTCGTCCGATTCCAGATCGAACCGAATGGTGCCGGTGGCCCGGCGCAGCATTGGTTCGTACCCGCTCTCGGCCAATTCCTCGAAGAATGCCGTTGTCACGTCGCTCATTCAGCCCACCCCGTCGCTGCTCAACCGAAACCCTAGGCGGCCGGGGCGGGTTTCGCTGCCGGATGCGCTATTCCCGGCAGCCCCGCTAGCGCACCATTTCCACCGCGACCGGCTGCACCCCGCCGGGCGGCGCGGTGCGCACGGTGGCGGCGGCGAGGACGAGGAAGTGGGCGAGCAGCGCGGTCGCCGCCAGCACCCCGGCGGCGGTGCCGAGGCCGGGACCGGCCCGCCGGGCGCCGGCCCGCGGGCCCGGCGGCGTGACGGCCGGCCGGGCCGGCCCGAGCGTGAGCCGCAGCGCCTCCAGCGTGCCGAGCACGGCCACCGCCGCGCCGAGCGCGAGCGCCCCCGGGGCCAGGTCGAACACCGTCGGCAGCCGGACCGCGGCCAGCCCGCTGGTGTGCACCGCGAGCGCCCCGGCGCCGGCGACGACGCCGCCGAGCAGCCCGCGCCGGGAGCCGGGGTGGCTGTTCATGACCCAGGCGCCGACGGCGACCCAGGGCAGCCCGGCCAGCGCGCTGAACGCCGCCCCGGCCGGGTCCAGCCGGAGGCCGGGGGAGAGCAGGTCGTCGGCCAGGTGCGGGGCCCAGTTGGCCAGGCTGACGCAGGCGGCGCCGGCGAGCCACCAGGGGACGGCGGCGCGGCCGCCGGCCCGGCCGGCGCGGGCCAGGCAGGACAGGCCGAGCAGCGCGCCGGCGTACGCCGGGATCAGGGCCATCGCGGAGACGAAGGGATCGGGGGTGAGCTGGGCGGTCATCGGACGCCTTCCGGTGGGGACCGCCAGGCACGATATGTCCGACAAATGGTGACGACTGCATTCCCTACAAGGTCATTTCCCGCTCACTGTGGCAATTGTGTTGAATTGCTGGCGTCGGTCACCGGGTGCGCGTGGACAGCCGGTGCGCCAGGTCGACCAGGTCGCGGTACACCGCCGGGTCCAGCCCCGCGTCGTCCAGCGCGCCGACCGCCTGCTCCGTCCGCGCCGCGATCATCGCCTCCACCCGGCGCAGCGCGCCGGTCTCCACCGCGATCGCGCGCAGCCGGGCGGCCGCCGCGGCGTCCAGGTCGGCGGCGCCGTGCCAGCGGTCCAGCACCGCGCGCTGGGCGCCGTCGGCGTGCTCCCGGGCCAGCGCCATCAGCACCGTGGACTTGCCGTCGCGCAGGTCCGTCGTCGTCGGCTTGCCGGTCACCGCGTCGTCGCCGAACACCCCGAGCAGGTCGTCGCGGAGCTGGAACGCCTCGCCCAGCGGCACGCCGTACGCCGACAGCGTCGCCAGGTGCGCCGCGTCCGCGCCGGCCAGCGCCGCGCCGATCTGCAGCGGGCGCTCCACCGTGTACCGGGCCGACTTGTACAGCAGGATCGTCCGGCAGGCCGCCAGCCCGGCCGGGGACACCCCGCCGACCAGGTCGAGGTACTGGCCCAGCAGCACCTCGGCGCGCATCCGGTGCAGCAGCTCCAGCGCCCGGCGGACCCGGCGCGGCGGCAGCCCGCACGAGTGGAACAGCTCGTCGGACCAGACCAGGCACAGGTCGCCGCAGAGCACCGCGGTGTTGCGGCCGAACCGGGTCGCCGAGCCGCGCCAGCCGCGCCGCCGGTGCAGCCGGGCCAGCCCGACGTGCAGTGCCGGCCGCCCGCGCCGGGTGTCGCTGTCGTCCATCACGTCGTCGTGGATCAGCGCGAACGCGTGGAACAGCTCCAGCGCCGCCGCCGCGCGGATGACGCCCGGCTCCGGCGATCCGCCGTAGGAGCGCCAGCCGAGCCAGCAGAACGTCGGCCTGGTCCGCTTGCCGCCGGCCAGCGCCAGGTCGCGGATGGCCTCGACCGCGTCGCGCCACTCGGCCCGGCCGGCGGCGTCGAGCTGCCGGCCGAGGAACTCGTCCAGCACGCTGTGCACGCCGGCGCGGACCACCGCGCCGCCGTCCCGCGGTGGGGAGAGGGGGGTCGTACCGATCATGTGTGCGCTCCGCCCTGCGCTCGCGCGCCATCGCGGGCGATCGCTGCGGGTCGGGGCACGCGGCCGGGGCGGTCCGGGCGGCGTGGGTGGCCGCCGGGCGAAGACCGCACCAGCACCCCCGTGGTCGCCCTCTCGCGCGACTGTAGTTCACCGGGGCGGCGGCCCGCGCTCGCCGAAATGACCGTCCACATCGGCCGTACGGCGGCTTGACGGCGTCCCGCCGCCGATGCATGGTCGGCGGAACGGCTGGTGTGGCGGGGCGCCCGGCGCGGGCGCGCGGCCACCCGCGATCGGGGGCGCGGATGCGGTGCGGAACCACGGCGGCCCGGCGGCACTGCCCGCCCGTCGTGACGGTGCTGCTGCCGCACCGCGACATGGCCCGGTACCTCGGCGCCGCCGTCGGCTCGGTGCTCGGGCAGGACCTGGTCGACCTGCGGCTGGTCGTGGTCGACGACTGCTCGCCGCGCGACGACTGGCTGGCCGCGCTGCGCCCGTACGCCGCCGACCCGCGGCTGACCGTGCTGCGGACCGCGGACAGCGTCGGGCAGGCCCGGATCAAGAACGCGCTGCTGCCCGGCATCGCCTCGCCGTACGTGGCGTTCCAGGACGCCGACGACGTGAGCCTGCCCGGCCGGCTGCGCCGGCAGGTGCGCGTGCTCGAACGCGGCCGGGCCGACCTGGTCGGCTGCGCGATCGAGGAGGTGGACGAGGACGGCGCGGTGCTGCGCCGGCGGCGGCTGCCCCGGTACGGCAACCTCGCCCTGCGGCTCGGCCGGCTGACCGTCCTGCACCACCCGGCGACCGTGGTCCGGACGGCGGTGCTGGACCGGCTCGGCGGGCTCGACGGCACCACCACGCTCGGCGCGGACACCGACTTCCACCTGCGCGCCGGGCACCTGTTCCGGCTGCGCAACCTGCCCCGGGTGCTGTACCGGTACCGGATCTGGGGGCGGTCGCTGACCCGGGCGCCCGGCACCGGGTTCGGCTCGCCGGTCCGGGAGGCGTACACCGCCGCGATGCGCGAGCGCGAGCGCGCCCGCCGGCGGGCCCGGTCGCCGGGGGAGCTGGCGCCGCTGCTGCTCGCCCCGCCGAACGACCGGCCGGTCGAGCTGCTCCCGGTGGTGCTCCATCGCTGAGCCGGGGCCGCGGGCGGGCCGGGCCCGGTACCTCGGGTACGCGCGCGCCCGCGGCGGCTGGTTCCCGCTGCTGGCCGTCCTCGTCCCCGCCGACGTGCTGCGGCAGCTCGCGGCGCCGGAGCTGGCCCGCCGGTTCATCGACGCCGCCGTCGCGCACGGGCCGGTCGCCGAGCTGGCCGGGTACGCCGCCTGGTTCGTCGGGCTGGCCCTCGGCGGGCAGCTCCTCTCGGTGGCCGCCGCCGCGGTCGCCGCCCGGGTGGCGTGGGGCGCCACCAACGCGCTGCGCCGGGACCTCGTCGCGCACTGCCTGGACGCCGGGCCCGCCTTCCACCAGCGGCACCCGCCGGGCGAGCTGGTGGACCGGGTCGACGGCGACGTCACCCGGCTGGCCGGGCTGCTGTCCGGGCTGCTCCCGGAGATCGCCGCGCACCTGCTGCTGATCGTCGGGATCCTGGCCGCGCTGTTCCTGCTGGACTGGCGGTACGGCGCGCTGTTCCTGCCGTTCGCGCTGCTCATGCTGGCCCTGCTGCGCCGGCTCGCCGGCCGGGCGGTGCCGCTGCTCGCCGCCCGCCGGCAGGCCGGTGCCGCGCTGGTCGGGTACCTGGAGGAGGCGCTGACCGCGCGCGAGGACATCCGGGCCAACGGCGCCACCGGGCACGTCCTGGCCGGCCTGTGGGCGCGGATCCTGGCCCACTACGCGGCCGCCCGGCGGGCGGCCCGGGCCGCGGTGGCCTGGCCGGCTGCGGTGCAGGCGCTGGCCGCGGTCAACTTCAGCGCCGCGCTCGCGCTGGGCCTGTGGCTGTACCAGCACCGCGGCGCCAGCGTCGGCACCGTCTTCGCCGGCCTGTCCTACGCGGTGCTGCTGCGGCTGCCGCTGATCAGCATCACCACCCGGTTCCAGGACGTCGAGGACGTGCTGGTCAGCGTCCGCCGGCTGGACGAGCTGTTCGCCGCGCGCAACCCGGTCCGGGACGGCCCCGGCGCGCCGCCGCCCGGCCCGCTGGCGGTCGCGTTCGACCGGGTCGGGTTCGGCTACGGCGAGGGGCCGGTGCTGCGCGGCGTGTCCTTCGCCGTGCCGGCCGGGCGGCGGGTGGCGCTGATCGGCCGGACCGGCAGCGGCAAGTCCACCGTGCTGCGGCTGCTGTTCCGCCAGTACGACCCCGACGCCGGGGCGGTCGCCGTCGGCGGCGCCGACCTGCGCGGGCTGGGGGTGGCGGCGCTGCGCGCCCGGCTGGCGTACGTCACCCAGGACGTGCCGCTGATCCCCGGCACGCTGCGCGACAACCTGACCTTCTTCGACCGCCGGGTGCCGGACGCGGCGCTGGTCGCGGCGCTGGCCGACGTCGGGCTCGCCGACCGGTGCGCGGCGCTGCCCGCCGGCCTGGACACCGTCCTCGGGCCGGCCGGGGTCGGGCTGTCCGGCGGCGAGGAGCAGCTCGTCGCGCTCGCCCGGGCGCTGCTCGCCGAGCCGGACGTGGTGCTGCTGGACGAGCCCTCGGCCCGGCTCGACCCGCACCACGAGCGGCGGCTGCACGGTACCCTCGCCCGCTTCCTCGCCGGCCGGACCGCGCTGGTCATCGCGCACCGCCCGGCGACCCTGCGGCTCGTCGACGACGTGCTGGTGCTCGACGGCGGCCGGGTGGCCGCGTACGGGCCGCGGGACGAGGTGCTCGGCTCCGGCGCGGCCCGGCGGCTGCTGGCGGCGGGGGAGCGGTGAGCGGCGGGGCGGCGCCGGCCGGCGGGGACGACGCCCGGCGGCCGCCGCTGCGGGTGCTGGTGGCCGGGCGCGGCGGCCGGTACGCGGCGCTGGTCGCGCTGTGGGCGGTGCTGCGGCTCGGCATGCTCGCGCTCGGCCTGGTGCTCCAGTACGCGTTCGACGCGCTGACCGGCGCCCGCCCGGCCGGGCTGGACGCGTGGGGGGTGGCGGCCGTCGTCGCCGCGGTCGAGGCGGCCCGGATCGGGGTGCAGTTCGCGGTGGTGGTGCCGTGGCTGGAGCCGCGGATGCAGTACCACACGATCGCCGCGCTGCGGCTGACGCTGTGCGAGGCGGTGCTCGCCCCGCCGCGCGGCGCGCCGCCCGCGGCGGCGGGGGAGGCGCTGGCGTCGTTCGCGGGCGACTCCGACGAGGCCGGGTTCTTCGCCGTCTGGTCGCCGATCAACCTGGCCCGCTGGCTGTTCGCGGTGGCGGCGCTGGTGATCATGTACCGGATCGACCCGCGGGTGACGCTCGGCATCCTCGGCCTGTTCGCCGTCCTGGTGCTGGCGATGCGGCTGGTCCACCGGCGGATGCTCGCCTGCCGCGAGCGCAGCCGGGAGGAGGGCGCCCGGGTCGCCGGGGTGCTGCGCGACGTGCTCGGCGCCGCCGCGGGCGTGCAGGCGGCGCGCGCCGAGGCCGCCGTCACCGCGCACGTGGCCGCGCTGAACGACCGCCGCGGCGCCGCCGCGCTGCGCGAGGAGGTGCTGACCGCGGTCCAGCGGCAGGTGCTGCTCAACGCCGCCCCGCTGGGGATCGGCGTGGTGCTGCTGCTCGCCGCGCCCGCGCTGCACGGGGACGCGCTGACCGTCGGCGAGCTGGCCCTGTTCACCTTCTACGTGCAGTTGCTGGTGGACACGCTGGCGTCGCTGGGCATGTTCACCGTCCGGTTGCAGCGGGTCGCGGTGGCGCTGCGCCGGATGGGCGCGCTGGCCGGCGGGCGGCTGCGGGTGCGCCGGGGCGTGGACCTGGACCGCGGGCGGCCGGGGGAGCCCGGCGCCGCCGCGGCGCCCGCGCCCGGCGCGGCCGGCGGGGGCGCGCCGCGGATCGAGGTGCGCGGCCTGGCCGCCCGGTACGACAGCGGCGGCGGCCTCGAACCGGTCGACTTCGACCTGCCGGCCGGCTCGCTGACCGTGGTCACCGGGCGGGTCGGCGCCGGCAAGTCCACGCTGCTGCGGGCGCTGCTCGGGCTGCTGCCCGGCGCCGCCGGCGAGGTGCGCTGGGACGGCGAGCGGCTGGCCGACCCGGGGGCGCAGCTCGTCCCGCCGCGGTGCGCGTACACGCCGCAGGCGCCGCGGCTGTGCACCGGCACGCTGCGGGAGAACGTGCTGCTCGGCGTACCGGACGGGCCGGAGCTGGACCGGGCGGTCCGGCGCGCGGCCCTCGCCCCGGACCTGGCCGCGCTCGCGGCCGGCGCGGACACGGTGGTCGGGCCGCGCGGGGTGCGGCTGTCCGGCGGGCAGGCGCAGCGGGTGGCGGTGGCCCGGATGCTGGTCCGCCGCCCCCGGCTGCTGGTCTGCGACGACGTGTCCAGCGCGCTGGACCCGGCGACCGCCGCCCGGCTGTGGGACGGCGTGCTCGCCGACCGGTCGGCCACCGTGCTGGCGGTCTCGCACCACCCGGCGCTGCTGCGCCGGGCCGACCGGGTGTTGCTGCTGCGCGGCGGCGCCCTGGTCGGCGCCGGGACGCTCGCCGAGCTGCTCGCGACGTCGGCGGAGATGCGCCTACTGTGGGCCCGCGCCGGCGGGGAGCCGGACGCCGAGTGACGCGGCCCGCTCGGCGACCTGGGCGCGCAGCCCGGCCGCCAGCCCCGTCGCCGGCCGCCAGCCGAGCAGCCGGGCCGCCCGGCCGCGGTCGGCGTGGGTGGCCGGGACGTCGCCGGAGCGGCGGGCCCGGTGCCGGACGGCGACCGGGCGGCCGACCAGCTCGCCGATCCGGTCCAGCACCTCCGCCACGGACACGTGCCCGCCGGTGCCGACGTTGATCGCCTGGCTGGGCAGCGGCGCGGCCGCCGCCCGCAGGGTGGCCCCGACGACGTCGCCGACGTAGACGAAGTCGCGGCGGTGGCCGCCGTCGCCGTACACCTCCAGGGTGCCGCCGGTCAGCGCCGCGTCGATCGCGCGGCGGATCAGCATGTCCGGGCGCTGGCCGGGGCCGTACACGGTGAAGTAGCGCAGCGCGACCACGGTCAGGGCCGCGTCCAGCCGGGCGGCGTGGGCCAGCGCCAGCCGCTCGGCGGCGAGCTTGGTCACCCCGTACGGCGACAGCGGCCGCAGCTCGGCCTCCTCGGCGACCGGGCCGGCGGGCGCGGCGCCGTACACGCTGGACGACGACGCCAGCACCAGCCGGGGCACCCCGGCGGCCACCGCGGCGTCGAGCAGCCGGCCGGTGGCCAGCACGTTGTCGGCGACGTACGCCTCGAACCGCCGCCAGGACGGGTACACCCCCGGCAGTGCGGCCAGGTGCAGCACGGCGTCGGCGCCGGCGAGCAGGTCGGGGTCGGCGGCGCGCAGGTCGGCGGCCACCCACCGGTACGGCGGCTCGGCCGCGCCCGGCCCGGCGGCGAGCCACGCCCGGTCCACGCCGGTGACGGCCGCGCCGCCGGCGTGCAGGGCGGCGGCGACGTGCCGGCCGACGAAGCCGGCGGCGCCGGTGACGACGACGCGGCGACCGACGAGGGATTCCGGAATTCGATCTACAGCGGTCATTGCTCCTCCGCGAGCACTTACTCGCCCCCGTGCGGGCGGATCGGGCCACGGTAGCAGCGGGGCGCTGTCCATAAGCGAGCGATATGTCGGGCGCATGCGTCCGGCGCGGAAAGCGGAATATCGCCAACACTTTACATTGGACGGTCGATTCCCCTTGCGATCGACGGCCGCCGCTGCCTAGCCTGGCGGAAACAGCGTCTGCCGACGCCGTGGAGCGCGCGATATTCGGGGGATCGCCGATGCTCGGTTCTGTCGCCCTGCCCGTGCGGCGGTTGATCAGCCGGGGTTACCGCCCGGTGCCGCAGCCGCCCCCGCCCACCGACTGCCTGGTGGGCCTACCCGGTGCCCCGCTCGCGGGCGCGCCACCCGCGGCGGTCGCCGCGCTGCTCGGCGCGTCCGTCGCCGGCGGTGTGGGGGTCGTCCTGCCCACCTGCGTGGACCGCGCCGCGCCGGCCGCCCACCGCGCGGTCGTCGCCGACCTGCTCGCCCGGCTCGACGAGCTGCGCGCCGCCGAGCCCGGCCGCCCGGTCGTGCTGCTCCTCGGCATGCAGTGGGGCCCCGGCGAGGACGACGCGGCCCGCGACCGGCTGCGTGACCTGTGCGAACTCGTCGGCGACCGGCCCGTGCCGGTGGTCGGCATCGCGATGCCCCGGGTCGGCAAGGCGCCGATGCTGAACGCCGCCTTCCGGATCGCCACCGCCGCCGGCCTGGCCGGCGTCGGCTGGGTCGACGACGACGTGCGGCTCGGCCCGGGCTGCCTGGCCCGGCTCGTCGCGGCCTTCCGGCGGCGCGGCTGCCGCGGCTCGGCCGGCGCGCGCAAGGTGCCGCGGCCGCACCCGTACGCGGCCGCCCGGCTGCTGCACCGGGGCAAGCTGGTCGGCCGCACGCCGCGCTACGCGTACCCGCACGGCTGCTGCATGATCGTCGACGCCGCGCTGGCCGCGCGCGGCATTCCGGACCGGTACACGTGCGAGGACGACTACTTCTGTTTCGCGCTGATCGACCCCGCCCACCCCGATCCGCTGCACCGGATGCACATCGTCCCGGACGCGCTCTGCTATCACGCCGTCGGCGGCCCGGCCGGCGAAATCCGGCGCCGGGTGACGCGATCATTGCGGACCGCCGCGGTACTGCTCGCCGATTTCCCGGCGCCCGTAGCGGCGATCTATTTCTCGATGTATTTCCACGGCCTGTGGCCGCTCGCCGCGGCGGCCCGCGGGCACGGCGCCGCATTCGCGGCGCGGAAGTGGGCGGTGAAGTCCCTGCACTTCCTGTGGTTCGCCCGGGTCGCGCTCGCGCTGGCGGCGCGCGGGCTCGTCGGGCGGCCGCTGGCGGCGATCCCGTGGGCGGCGTACTCGCGCCACGACCGGCCGCCGCCCGCCCCGCTGCCCGTCGCCGCCGCTGCCCCGGGGGTGCGACAGTGACCGACATCGCCAGGTACATCCAGCAGCGGGTCCGCGGCAAGGGCGTGCTCAACGTCCTCAGCGGCGTGTCCCGCACGTACGCCGGCGGGGCCGGCACCCGGGCGCTCAGCGAGGCCGCCCGGCTGCGCCACCGGACCCGGCCGCCGCGGTACACGATGGTCGCCATCGAGACGATGAGCGGCTGCAACTACCGCTGCTCGTTCTGCCCGGTGGGGACGATGAAGATGCCGACCGGGCGGATGCCGCTGGCGCTGTACGAGAAGCTCCTCGACCAGCTCGCCGACTTCACCGGCGTGCTCCACCCGTACCTGTTCAACGAGCCGCTGCTCGACCGCCGGCTGCCCGAGCTGGTGCGGATGGCGGCCGAGCGGACCAGGGCGTCGATCTCGATCCAGACCAACGGCTCGAAGCTCACGCCGGAGCTGGCCGAGGAGCTGACCCGGTACGCGACAGTGGTGGTCAACGACTACACCACCGACAACTCGGTGCTGGACCGGCTGCGCCGGTACCCGGCCCGGCCGCGGCTGGTGCTCGTCGACCGGAATCCCGACGCCACCCTCACCAACCGGGCCGGCAACGTGCCGAACCGGCCGACGGTCCGGCTCAAGCAGTTCTGCGCCCGGCCGTTCACCGAGTTCTACGTCACCCACGACGGGCGGGCGGTGCTGTGCTGCCAGGACTGGGGTTACCGCGAGGTCATGGGCGACCTCAACACCGAGACGATCGAGCAGGTGTGGCACAGCGAGCGGTACGCCGCCGTCCGGGCCCGCCTGCTGCGCCGGGAACGGACGGGGCTGTGCGCGGGCTGCGACTTCCCGGGGATCTGAGCGCGCCGGCCGCCCGGCCGGGGGTGCTGGCCGCGCTGCGCGCCGCCGCGCCGGGGCTGCTGCACGTGGTCGACCCGTACAAGGTGCCGGTCGCCGAGGCGGCCGCCAAGGCCGCGGCGCTGGCCCGGCTCGGCCACCCGGCGCTGCTCGTGGGCAGCACCGACAACCCGGCGTTCGACGCGCACGTCGCGCCGTACGTCGCCGAGCTGCGCCGGCACACCGACCGGTACCTGGTCCTGCACTTCCCGCCGGTCCGCGGGCGCGGCGCGCCGGTCTGCCCCGGCGCGGACGCCGTGCTGCTGCACGTGGTGCTCGACTCGGCCGACCCGTACCCCGGCGCGGCCGCCGACACCGCGCGGGCGGTCGCCGAGCTGCCGGGGCCGCCGGTGGTGCTGCGGTCGGCCTCGTTCGCGTTCGGGCCCGACCCGAAGACCGCCGCGGCGGCCGGCGCCAACCCGTCCGCCGAGGACCCGGCCGCGCTGGCGCCGTACCTCGACGCGGTGGCCGGCGGGGACTTCGACCTCGCGTACCTGCTGTCCCGGCACGGCCGGGTGAGCCGCGCGGTGTGCCGGCTGTTCCGGGCCCGGCTGGGGTCGCGGCGGCTGCTGTTCGTGGGCGGCGGGGTGCGCACGGCGGGGCGGGTCCGGGCGTACGCGGACAGCGGCGCCGACTGGGTGGTCGCGGGCACGGCCCTGGAGCGCCCGGACTGGCGCCGCGGCCTGGCCGACCTCGCCGACCCGCGCCCGCCGACCCCGCGCCGCAGCGGGGCGGCCGGCGGTGGGGCGGTCCGGCGCCGCGCCGGTGGCCGGGCGGAGTTGGCGGCGGCGTTGCAGGACGGCCTGGCCCGGCCGGTCGGGGTCGGCGACGCCGAGCGGGCCGCCTACGCCACCAACGTCGGCGGCGTCGACCGGCGGCTGCCCGCCGTCGTCGCCCGGGCCGGCACCGCCGCCGAGGTCGCGCACGTGCTGCGCACCGCCCGCGCCGCCGGCGCCGGCGTCGGCCTGCGCGGCAGCGGGCACTCGTTCGGGGCGCAGGCGCTGTCCGACGGCGGGGTGCTGCTCGTCCTCGAACCGGGCGACCCGGACGTGACCGTCCACCCCGACGGGACCGCCGAGCTGAGCGCGCGGACCACCTGGCAGCGGGCCGAGGCCGCGCTGAACGCCCGTGGCCGGGCGGTGCCGGTGCTGACCAACCACCTGGCCGTGACCGTCGGCGGCACGCTCGCCGTCGGCGGGTACGGCGAGGGGACCGTCGCGCACGGCGGCCAGGTGGACCTCGTCGCCCGGCTGCGGCTGATCCGCCCGGACGGCGGCGCGGTGTGGTGCGGGCCGGGCGAGCGCCCGGAGCTGTACCGGTACGGGCTGGCCAGCCTCGGCGCGCTCGGCGTGCTGGACCGGGTGGTGCTGCGCACCGTGCCGTACGCGCCGCTGGCGACCATCGCGGTACGCCGGCTGCCGACCCTGCGGGCGCTGGTCGCCGCGGCGGGGCGGCTCGCCGCCGCGCCGGTGGACCTGCTGTCCGGGCAGCACTACGAGGGCGGGTTCCTGGCCACCTACGGGGTCCGCGGCGACCGGCCGCTGCCGCCCGCCCTGGCCCGCGGCGCGGCCGTGCGCACCGAGCGGGACCGGCCGCTGCGCTCGCTGCGCGAGGCCCGGCGCAACCCGGCCGACCCGGACCGGCACTTCCTGTGGACCGACTACTGCCTGCCGCTGGCCGCCGCCGACGCCTTCGCCGCGTTCGTGCAGGAGCGGGTGCTGGCCGACCCGGCCTACGCCCGGTACCGCGGCCGGGTCCTGCTGCTCGCCGCCGGCCCGGCGGCGGGCCGGCCGGGCCTGCCGTTCGCGCCGGCGACCGGGCTGGCCGCCGGGCCGGTGCTGGGGTTCGGGCTGTACTTCGCCGTACCGCGGGGCGACGCCGCGGGCGTGGCCCGGGTGCAGGGCCTGCACCGGGCGGCGCTGGCCGCGTGCCTGGCCGGCGGGGGCCGCCCGTACCTGGCCGGCTGGTACGAGCTGGACGGGCCGACGCTGCGCGCGCTGTACGGCGCCGACCCGGCCGCCCTGCGCGCCCTGCGCGCCGCGCTCGACCCGGCCGGCCGGTTCAACCCGGGGCCGCTGTCGTGACCGCCCCCCGGATCCGGATCGTCTCCATGCGCACCTGGGGCGAGCTGGGCAACCTGCTCGCCGGGCACACCCTCGCCGCGCACCTGCGCGCCGGCCTACCCGGCGCGGTCGTGGACGTGGTCGAGGGCGAGGAGCTGTACCCGCCGTTCGCCGGGGTCGGCGCGGCCATCCGCGACCTGGTCCGGGCGGGCCTGCCGCCGGACGGCGTGCGCGCCGGCTACCTGCGGATCATGGACGGGCTCACCCGCACCCTCCCGCCGGACTTCGAGGCCGAACCGCCGCCGGCGCTGCGCCGCGACCTCGGCGCGGTCGCCGCGCACCTGGACCGGGACCGGCCCGACCTGGTCATCGGCACCAAGGGCGTGCTGTCCCGGCTGTGCCACGCCGCGCTGCACCGGTCCGGCCGGGGTACGCCGGTGGTCAACTACGTCACCAACGAGGGGCTGCTGCGGCTGCCCGTGCACCGGTCCCGGACGCTGCCGGTGCACCTGGTGCAGTTCGAGCGGGCGCGGGCGTACCTGGTCGGGTGGCACGGGTACGACCCCGGCCGGGTGCACGCGGTCGGCCGGCTGCTCGCCCGGGACCAGGCCGGCCGGTTCTTCGAGGGCGGGGCGCCGGCCGCGGCGGTCGACCCGGCGCTCGCCGCCGCCGGCCGGCGGGTGCTGGTGCTGGCCAACCGGGGCGGCCCGGCGTACGGCCGGCTCGTCGCGGAGCTGGCCGCCGACCACCCGGACGCCGCGCTGGTCGTGGTCGCCCTGCACGACCCCGACCTGGCCGCCGCGGCCGCCGGCGCGCTGTGCGGGCGGCCCGGCCCGTGGCGGGTGTTCGAGGCGCTGCCGCAGGGCGACTTCCTCCGGTACCTGGACTGGCTCGCCGCCGCCGACGCGCCGCTGTTCCTGTCCAAGACCGGGCCCAACGCCATGCTGGAGGGCCTGCACTACGGGCTGCCGCAGTTGCTGCTGCGCTCGGGCCTGCCGATGGAGGAGTGGGTCGGCCCGTTCCTCGCCGAGCACGGCGTGGGCGCGGCGTTCGACCGGATGGCCGACCTCGCCGCCGCCGCGACCCGGTGGGTCGGCGACCCGGCCGGGCTGGGCCGGCGCCGGGACCGCGCCCGGCGGCTGTCGGCCACGCTGCTCGACCCGGCCGCCGCGCACCGGCGGACCGTCGCCGCGGTCGCCGCCGTCCTCGCCGCCGAGGGGGTGCCGTGCGCTCCGGAGTAGCCGCGCTGGACGCCGAGTGGCAGCGGGCCCAGGCCGAGCTGCACCGGCGCTGCGCCGCCAAGCTGGGCGCGGTCGGGATGAGCCCCGCCGGCCTGGCGTACGTGCGGCGGATGAAGGGGTACCCGCGGATCCCGTACTTCGCCGCGCTCTGGGTCCGCGACCCGGAGCTGCGCCGCGAGCTGGGCGTGGCCATCTGCACCCACGCGATCGGCATCAAGCTGATCGACGACCTGATGGACCGCGACCAGCCGATCGAACCGTGGGACCAGATCCTCGGCGTGTACCTGCTCCAGCACAGCACCGCCACGTTCGGCGCGCACGCGCGCCCCGCCGAGGTGCTGCGGGTGTTCGACGAGGACTACGACGTCATCTGGCGGGAGCAGGTCCACGAGGCGCAGCGCCCCGCCGACTCGCTGGCGAGCTGGGTGCACTACGCCCGGATCAAGTCCGGCCGGATGATGATGTGCTACGCCTCCGCCGCCTGCCTCGCCGCCGACGCCCCCGCCGCGCTGCCGGCCGCGCGCGCGTTCGCCGAGGCGTTCGGGGTGCTGTTCATGATCGGCGACGACCTGCGCGACTTCCGCCAGCTCGGCGAGGCCGGCGGCAACCTGGTCCACCTCGTCCGCACCGGCCGGGTCGACCTCGCCGACGCCGTGGCCGCCATCGGGCACTGGCGGGAGACGGCGCTGCGGGCGCTCGCCGACTGCCCGCCGGTGCACCCGGTCGCCGACTTCATGGCCGGCTTCGCCGACCGGCTCGTCACGATCGCAGGGGAGTGCGTGCATGCCGACGTTCGCTGACTTCAAGGCCGAGATGGCCGACAGCCACGCCCGGGTGGTGGCCCGCTGCCTGGCCGAGCTGGCCGAGCTGGGCATGTCGGCGGCCGGGCTGGCGTACGTGCGGGAGCTGCGCGGGTACCCGCGCACGCCGTACTACGCGACGCTCTGGGTGCGCGACCCGCGCGCCCGGCGGGCGATCGGCGAGGGCCTGGGCGTGCACGCGGTCGGGGTGAAGCTGCTCGACGACCTGATCGACGGCGACACCCCGCTCGGCCCGCGGGACCAGATCTTCGGCGCCCACCTGATCATGCTCGGCGCCGCGCTGCTCGCCGGCCGGGAGCGCCCCGCCGACGTGCTCGCCGCGCTGGTCGCCGACTACCGGGACATCTGGCGGCAGGAGGTCGTCGAGGTCACCGCCCCGCACCCGGCCACCCTGGACGCCTGGCTCGCCGCCGCCCGGATCAAGGCCGGCGTGATGATCGCCAACTACGCCGCGCTGGCCTGCCTGGCCGGCGGCGCCCCCGACGGGGTGCCGCGGGCGCGGTCGTTCGGCGAGGCCCTCGGCGTGCTGTACATGATCGGCGACGACGTCACCGACTTCGACGACGGCGAGCGCGCCGGCAACCTCGTCCACCTCGTCGCGACCGGCCGGGTGGACCGGGCGGCGCTGGCGGCGGCGATCGGCGGCTGGCGGGACCGCGCCGCCGCGGCGGCGGCCGGCACGGTCTGCGACCCGGTGCCGTTCCTGGACCACTTCGCGGCCAAGCTGCGCGACCTGGTCGCCGACCGCACCACCGCGCCCCCCGCTGCCGCTGCCGCGCTCCGGTGACCGGCGATCTCGCGCGGCGGCTGCGCGGGCGGGTGCTCAGCCCGGCGCCGCCGGCCTGGCACCGCGACTTCGGCCGCACCCGCTGCCGGGCGCCGGTCGCGGTCGTCCGGCCCGCGGACGCCGCCGATGTCGCCGAGACCCTCCGGTACGCCGCCCGGGCCGGGCTGCGCGTCGCCGCCCGCGGGCACGGGTGCAGCAGCGACGGGCAGAGCCTGTCCGACGGCCTGGTGCTGGACACCAGCGCGCTGGCCGGCTGCGCGCTCGGCGCCGACGGGACGGCCACCCTGGGCGCGGGGATCGGCTGGGGCGCGGCGCACCGCCGGCTGGCCGCGGCCGGGGCGGCGCTGCCGGTCGTACCGAGCAGCGAGCACGCCACGCCCGGCGGGACGCTGTCGGTCGGCGGGTACGGCCCGACCTCGCCGTTCGCCGGCTCGCTGGCCGACGCGGTCGAGTCGCTGGACCTCGTCCTCGGCACCGGCGAGGTGCTCCGGGCGACCCCGGACGGCCCGTACGCCGAAATTTTTCGGTACGCGCTGTGCGGGCTGGGGCGGATCGCGGTGATCGTCGCGGCCCGGCTGCGACTCGGCCGGCACCGCCCGCACCTGCTCCTGCGCCACGTCACCGACGACGACCCCGCGGCGGCCGGGCCGGGCGGGGCGCGGTCCGATCGGGCGGGGTCCGGGGCCGCGGCGGGCGACGACGAGGTCGTGCGGGCGGCGCTGCGCGGGGACGCCGGCGCGGCGCGGGCGGTGCTCGCCGACGGGCGGTGGGTGCTCTGGCGGCTGGCCCGGTCCACCGCCACCGGCCGCTGGCGGACCGAGCTGGGCCGCCCGGCGGACGTCGGCCCGCCCGGCGCCGGGCCGGGTGACCCGGCCGGCGCCGGCCCGGCCGCGCTCGGCGAGGAGGTGGTGGGCGACTACCCGGCCCGGTTGTTCGCCGCCGAGGCGGTGTTCAGCGACCGGATCGCCGCCGCGCAGGTCGCCGCCGGCCGGCTCGCCGACCCGGCCGCCGCGCGCCGCGTGTGGGGCGACTTCTTCGTACCGATCGACCGCGCGCCGGCATTCCTCGCCGCACTCGCGGAACTGTTCCCGGAGCCCGTTCACACGCCCGTGTGGAATAGCGCGATCCTGCCCGCCGCGGTAATGCGACACCGGCTGCCGCTGAGCCCGATGCCGCATTCCGCTCTCGTCCGCACGGTCGGCGTGTACAGCGTGGTACCGCCCGACCGGGTGAACGATTACCGGGACCGGTTCGACCGGGCGACCGCCCTGTGCCACGCGGCGGGGGGACGCCAGTACCTGCACGGATACCACCGCGGCGACGCCGACTTCCTCCGCGCGCAGTTCGGCGCGGCGACAATCGCGAGGTGGCGGGCGGTGAAAGCGCGGTGCGATCCGGGCGGCGTTCTCGGCCCGCCGCCGCCATTGTGAAGATCCATTCTCGGTACTGCGCCGAGAGTCGTACGCCCCCTGCACACATCGACCAACCGGATGGTCGGCGGCGTTGAGGCATTAAGGTGACAAGCATGGACATCACCGATAGTCCGGCGGCCCCCCGAACTCCCCCGGCAGCCGTCGTCGAACCGTCCGAACCCCGGCCCGTACGGCTGCGGGCGGCCGGCATCCACAAGCGCTTCGGCAAGCGCCACGTCCTGCGCGACGTCGACCTGACCGTCCGATCCGGAGAGGTCGCCGCGATCATCGGCGCCAACGGGTGCGGCAAGTCGACCATGCTGAAGATCTGCGCCGGCCTGCTGAGCCCGACAACGGGCACGGTGACGATCAACGGCAAGCTGTCGTACTGCCCGCAGCAGGCGGGGTTGATGGGCTTCCTCACCCCGGACGAGCACTTCGTGTTCTTCGGCGCCGGCCGCGGCCTGGGCCGCGGCCGGGCCCGGGCGGACGGCCGCGAGCTGGCCACCCACCTGGCCTGGAACGCCGCCCCGCCGATCCAGGCGCGGCACCTGTCCGGCGGCACCCAGCAGAAGCTCAACCTGGTCCTGGCGGCCCTCGGCGAGCCGGACATCCTGCTGCTGGACGAGCCGTACCAGGGCTTCGACCGCGGCAGCTATGTGGACTTCTGGGAGTGGGTGCTGCGCAAGCGCGACGCCGGCACCGCGGTCGTGGTGATCACCCACATGCTGAACTCGCTCGACCAGGTGGACACCGTCCTGGACCTGACCCCGAAGGCGGACTGCAACTCATGACCAAGCTGCTCACCGTGGCCGAGATGATGTGCCGGGACCTGGCCCGGCGCCGCACCGCGCTGGGCCTGCTGGCGCTGGTCCCGCTGACGTTCTACCTGGCCCGGCACACCGACCAGCCGGAGAAGGCCATCCGGTTCGCCGGCCTCGGCCTGGCCTGGGCGGTCAGCACCGCGGCGCTGTTCACCAGCAACACCACCAAGGCGGTGGAGTCGCGGCTGCGGCAGACCGGCTTCCGGGTCTTCCACCTGTACGTCGGCACGCTGCTCGCGCTGCTGTCGCTGGGCGCGGTGCTCGGCGGGGCGTACTGGGGCCTGATCGTGCTGGACCAGGACCTCGACCGGCCGCTGGCCGTCGGCCTGGAGTTCGGGCTGACCGTGCTGGTCGCCGCACCCCTGGGGCTGCTGATCAGCGCGCTGGCGCCGCGGGACCTGGAGGGCACGCTGATCCTGATCACGCTGACCGGCCTGCAGTTCCTGGTCGACCCGGCGGAGGAGCTGGCGAAGCTGCTGCCGTTCTGGTCCACCCGCGAGGTGGGGATCTACGGCGTGGAGATGGGCGCGGTGGACCATCTGCGCGACGGGGTCGTGCACGCGGCGATCTACGTGGGCGTGCTGCTCGCGGCGACGGCGGGCATGGCGGCGTACCGGCTGCGCCGCCGCTCGCACATCCGCCTGCAGGCCGCCGGCGCCTGACCGCGCCGCCCGCGCCGGCCCGCCGCACCGTGGGCCGGCGCGGACCGACCGCGGCGGCCCGGTCGCGTTGCCGGGGCCGGTTCAGGCGGCGTGCAGCGGGCCGTCGAGGTACTTCAGGCCGCTGTCCACCTGGACCGTCACCACGGTCCGGCCCGGGCCCAGCCGGCGGGCCAGGCGCAGCGCCGCGGCCAGGTTGATCCCGGTCGACGGGCCGGACAGGATGCCCTCGGCCCGGGCCGCCCTGCGGGCCAGCGCGAACGCCTCCGCCTGCGGTACGGCGAGCACCTCGTCGTGGGCGTCCGGCGCCAGCAGCGGCGGCCGGCGGCCGATGCCGCCGCCCTCGACCCGGTGCGCGCCCGGCGGCCCGCCGGACAGGACCGCCGACTCGGCCGGCTCGACCACCGCGCGGAGCAGGTCGGGGTACCGCTCGCGCAGCGCCGCGCTGGTGCCGAGGAAGCAGCCGCCGGTGCCGACGTACAGGCAGACCGCGTCGATCGGGCCGGGCACGCCGGCGAGCAGCTCGGCGCCGAGCCGGCGGTACCCGGCGACCATGTCGGTGTTGGTGAACTGGTCGGTCCAGTACGCGCCGGTCCGGGCGGCGATCTCCCGGACCCGGGCGGTCATCGCCGGGATGAGGTCCGGCGTCATGCCGGCCGGCGCGGGCACCAGCTCGACGTCGGCGCCGAACGCGCGCATCGTGGCGAGCTTGGCGGGGGCGACGCAGTCGGCGGAGACGATCCGCAGCGGGTACCCCTTGACCGCGCAGACCAGCGCCAGCGCCGACCCGGTGCTCCCCACGCTCGCCTCGACGACCGGCTGGCCGGGCCGCAGCCGCCCGGCGGCCTCGGCGCCCTCGATCATGGCCAGCGCCATCCGGTCCTTGTACGAGCCGGTGGGGTTGGCGCCCTCCAGCTTGACCCAGACGGCGGCGTCGGCCGGGCCGGTCAGGCGGCGCAGCGGCACGACGGGCGTCCCGCCGATCCCCGCGAACCCGCTCACCGCACCACCCCCTGCACCCACCGACGGCCCGGACCCGGGGTCGGTCCGGAACCCGGGCCCGGCCCGGCCCGGGTCGGGCCGGGCGCCGTCGTGGCACCGAGCCTGCCCGCCCGGCGGGCGGGGGGAAAGGGCCAACCGGCGGTCAGTGGCCGGGCGCCGGGCCGCGGGCCGCCCACCGGTCCGCCGGGATGACCACCCCGCAGTGCCGCTCGTACGCCGCCAGCAGCGCCGCGTCCCCGACCAGCTCCTCCTCGGCCCGGTCGTCCCCGCGGGTGACGATCAGCCGGCGGCCGGCGATCGTGACCCGGCCGTCCGGGGTGAGCCGGCTGCACACCGTCCGGCGGGTGAACGAGGACTCCGGCGCGGTCCGCTGCCACCAGCAGGTCGGCCCGAAGTCGGCGAGTGCCCGCTCGCGCAGCTCCAGCCGGTAGGCCGGCTCGTCGTCGCGGAGCACGTCCACGTCGCCGTCCGGGGTGTCGGCGAGCCGGAAGGTGCCGGCCGGGTCGCGCTGGTCGCCGCGGGCCGCCCAGCGCAGCGGGAACACGCTGTGCCGGCCGAAGCCGACGTCCGCCAGCCAGCCCTCGCCGCCCGGCGGGGTCACCAGGAGGGCGAGGTGGTCGAACGGCGGCCCGTACCGCTCGCCCGTCCAGACCCGGGCGGCCAGCCGGGCGACCCGGTAGCCGAGCGCCTCCAGCAGCCGGGCGAACAGCCCGTTCAGTTCGTAGCAGAAGCCGCCCCGGCGCCCGCGGACGATCTTGTCGAGCAGCGCGGCCGGGTCCAGCGGCGTGGGCGTGCCGAGGTGGATGTCCAGGTTCTCGAACGGGATCGCGAGCAGGTGGGCGCGGTGCAGGGCGGCCAGCGCGGCGGCGTCCGGCGGGTCGGGCGCGGCGGCGCCGATCCGGTCGAGGTACGCGGGGACGCCGTCCGGGTCGGTCATCCCCCCACCATGCCCGCCCGGCGCCACCGCTCGCCACCGATGCGCGATCCCGCCCGGCGCCGCCGCCCCCACCGCGGCCGGCGCCGCTGGCCGTCTCCGCGCCGCGTCCGGCGGTGAGGGGATACCGGCGCGGAGGTGCCGTTCGGGAAAGGTCGGACGTTCGCGGTGCGCGAACGCGATCCGGGCCGCCGGGCCCGCCCGATCCCGTTATCGTCGGTGGCGGGCGGCGTGCCGGCGCCGGGATCGACGAGGTGAGGCGCGATGAGCGGAACCACGATCTCCGTCGAGACCGCGCTGCCCGCCGCGGAGGTCGAGCCGCTGTACGCGCTGTACGCCGCCGCCCTCGCCCCGCTCGCCGACCGGGCCGCCTCCGGCCGGCCGCTGACCGCGGACGAGTTCGCCGCCGAGCTGGCCGACCCCCGGATCGAGAAGTACGTCGCCCGGGACGCCGCCGGCCGGCCCGCCGGCCTGGCCACGCTGGCCACCGACCCGGCCGCCGTGTCGTGGGTGAGCACCGAGTACCTGGCCGCCCGGTACCCCGGGCACGCCGCCCGCGGCGCCATCTTCTACCTCGGCCCGACCGTGGTCCGGCCCGACCTGCGGGGCTCGCGGCTCCCGCTGGAGCTGGCCGACCGCGCCGTACAGCGGTCCCGGCGGGCGGGCGCGGTCGTCGGCGTCGACGTGTGCGCGTACCTGGCCGACCGCGACGCGACCCGCGGCCTGGCCCTGGTCGGGCGCCGGCACGGGTACGGCCTCGGCGAGGTGGACCGGCAGACGTACTACGTCATGGACCCCGCGCTGCTCGGCCGCCCGCCCGGCACCGTGGTCGCGCCGGACGCCGGCGAGCTGCGGGTGGTCCGGCTCGCCGACCGGCCGGAGCTGCTCGCCGGGGTGGCCGCGGTGCTCGCCGCGCGGTGGCCGCACTTCCTGCTGTACGGCACGCCGGCGCACGGGCTGGACCTGCTCGACCTGCTCGCCCGGGTACCGCGGCACGTGGCCGTGCTGGTCGACGGCGCGGGCGCCGCGCACGGCGCCGGCCTGTCCGTGCCGCTCCGCTGGGACGGGACCGCCGCGGACCTGCCCGCCGGCTGGGACGGCACCCTGCTGCGCGCGCACGAGCTGCTGGCCACCGGCGGCCAGCCGAACGCCGTCGCCGCTCTGGCGGTCACCGCGGACCCCGGCGCCGGGGACGCCGCGGACGCGCTGCTCCCGGCGCTGCGCGAGGCCGCCGCGGAGATCGGCGCCGGCACGCTGATCGCGCCCGTCCGCCCCGCGGGCAAGGCCCGGTACCCGCTGCACGACCCGGCCGACTACGCCGAGTGGCGCGACGCCGACGGCCGGGCCTTCGACCCCGAGCTGCGGCGGCACCGCGCGCTGGGCGCCCGGGTCCTCGGCCCCGCCGCGCCGTCGCTGACCGTCACCGGCAGCGTCGCGCAGTGGCGGGACTGGACGGGCCTGGCCTTCCCGGCCAGCGGCGAGTACGTGATCCCGGACGGCCTCGTGCCGCTCGCGATCGACCGGCAGCGCGACGTCGGCACGTACCGCGAGCCCGGCGTCTGGGTGGCCCACTCCCTCAAGGAGTGAGCGCCCCCGGGGCGGGTGACCCGGGGTGACCCTGAGTGGACGAAACGTACAGTTCCGCGTGCTGGCGTCGGCCGCGCTCGGGGACCTGCCCGTGGGAGATGCCGCTCACCGAGGCCGGCGGGCGCCCGCCGGCCGGCATGACCATGGGCGTGCGGACCGAGGTCGCCATCGCGCGGGCCGTCGACAAGGGCGACCCGGACGCGCTGGCCGTCCAGCCGCTGCCGGCGCCGGCGGCCATCCCCGGCGCGCTGGACCGGCTCGGCTTCCGGTTCACCTCGGCCGACCCGGAGGCCGGGCATGTCCGCGGCAGCCGCCGGGCGCCGCCGTTCTGCCAGGAGCAGCCGGGCAGACTGGCCGGCATGAGGAGTGAACTGATCAGCGTCCGGACCGGCCGCGCCCCGGTCGTCCTCGACCTCACCGCCGAGGCGGAGGCGTTCCTGGCCGGCGCCGGGGACGGCCTGCTGCACGTGTTCGTCCCGCACGCCACCGCCGGGGTCGCGGTCATCGAGACCGGCGCGGGCTCGGACGACGACCTGCTGGCCGCCCTGGACGACCTGCTCCCGCGGGACGACCGGTGGCGGCACCGGCACGGCGCGGCCGGGCACGGCCGGGACCACGTGCTGCCGGCGTTCGTCAGCCCGTACGCGGTGCTGCCGGTCCTCGGCGGCCGGCTCGCGCTCGGTACCTGGCAGTCGGTGTGCCTGGTGGACACCAACGGCGACAACCCGGACCGGCAGGTGCGCTTCTCGTTCCTGCCCGGCTGACCGCGACGCCGGCCGGGGGACGGTGGGAAGCGTCCCCCGGCCGGCGTCCGGGTCGTCAGTGGGTGTTCGGGTGCGTGAGGTGCTGCGTCAGCCTGCGCAGCGGTCGTCGGGCAGGGCCGGCGGGGTCAGGTCGGACTCGCCGAGTACCCGGACCGAGGCCCGGGTGATGGCCCGGACGCCCTGCTCCTCGCGGTACGCCTGGACGGCGCTGGTGTACTTGTTCGCGCCCATCGGGTACAGCTCCAGCCGCACCCCGTCGATGAACGCGCAGGCGGCCTCGTCCCGACCCCAGCCGGTGATCTCGCGGCCGCGGTACTGCTCGCGGAAGTGCCCCGGCTGCGGGTCGGTGGCGGGCGCGGCGAACGCGCCGTCGACCGGGCGGGCGGCCGCGGCCGGCCCCGCCGCGGCGGCGGCGAGACCGGCGGCGGTCAGCACGGTCGTGAGCGCGGCGGTGAACCCTCGCATGACATCTCCTCCGAACTCCCCCGTCGTGGTCCGGCCCGGGAATCGGGCCGCGGCTACCCTCACACTGTGCACCGGCGGGCTATCACGGCCCTATCCGACGCGCGACGGGCCGGGTGCCGGGCGCCGCGACGGGGGTCAGCGGAGCCGGACCGAGCCCTGGTCGGCCTCCGGCGGGTCCGTGCGCAGGACCGCGGAGGCGGTGTACTCGAGCATGGTGATCATGCGGCCGTGCGGGGTCGCCCAGTACTGCGCCGACTCCGCCGCCACCTTGATCATGGTAAGGCCGGGGGTGTCGACGCCGTCCTTGAACCACGCTTCGAGCTGCTTGTGCCAGAGCCGCTCGGCGCGCGCCCGGTCGAAGCCGGTCTCGGCCCGGCCGCTGACCGAGATCCACTTGCCCTTGTCGCTGACCGCCACGTTGACCTGCGGGCTGTCCCGCACCTGCGCGACCAGGTCGGAGTCCTCGAACGCGAAGAATCACAGGTCGCCGTCGGCCTCCACCTCCTGCATGGACATGGGCCGGCTGAGGTGCCGGCCGTCCTTGGTCATCGTGGTGAACATGCACAGGTCGGAGTCCCGGAGCAGCTCGATCAGCTTGGCGCGGGTGTCGGTGTCGGTCATACCCGCGACGTTCCCGCCCCCACCGGCCGGCAAACGCCTGCCCTTTCGTACGGCCGGGTCGCGCCGGTGCGCTGTGATCAACCCGGGGCGGGGTACGTCGTGGAGGGGGTGAAAGGTGTCTGACGTCCTGTTGACGGTGGGAGCATGGCGGGATGGCTAGTCGGGTTGCTGTGGTGGCCGTTGACGCGGTGCGGCCGGATGCTGTTGCGGAGTTCTGGTGTCGGGTCCTGGGGTGGCGGGTCGTCGATCGGGACGACACCGTGATCAGCATCGCGGCGGCCGACGGGGCGTGGCCGGCGATCGACGTGGTGCGGGTGCCCGAGGAGAAGAAGGTCAAGAACCGGCTGCACCTCGACCTGCGGGCCGACGGGGTGTCGACCGGGGAGGAGCTGGCCCGGCTGCTCGACCTCGGGGCGCGGCGGGTCGACGTGGGGCAGGGGCCGGACGTGAGCTGGGTGGTGCTGGCCGACCCCGAGGGGAACGAGTTCTGCCTGCTCTCCCGTACGGTGCAGGAGGTCGACCACCCCTATTCGTGACCGCCCGGCGGGTGCGGCGCGCGCCTTCGATGGGGGCGTGCTGACGGCGCGGAAGACGAGCATCCGGCGGGACCGGTACGAGGTCGCGCGCGACGGTACCGTCCTCGCCACCCGGGACGCCGGCGCAGCGGCGGCGACTTCACCCTCGACGGGCGGGCGCACCGCGTGCGCGGCAACGTGTGGGGCACCCGGTACACGCTGACCGACGACGCCGGCGTCGAGCTCGCGGCGGCCGAGCGGGTCGGGCGCAGGCGGTGGACGGTCCGGGCCGGCGGGCGGGAGTACCGGTTCCGGCGGACGTCGTTCTGGACGGGCGGCCAGGAGCTGTACGACGACGCGGGGCCGGTCGGGTCGGTGCGGCGGACGAGCTTCTGGCGCGGCGACGTCGCCGCGGACCTGTCCGGCCTGCCGCTGCCGGGCCCGGCCGTGCGGGCGATTCGACCGACCCGGGCCACCACGGCGGCCACGACCGGCCGGCGCCGCGGCGGTCGTGGGCCGTCGGCGCCGGTCCCGGGCGGTGACGGATACATCGCGATGAATGTGTTGCCGGCCGGACGGCCGGTGACAACGTGCCGGCGGCCGCGCATGATGGGTGGTCGGCGCGGCCGTCCGCCGTGCCGAGCCCCGACCCGGAGGTGCCATGGCGGTCGACGCGACGCCCCCGGGCGGCCCCGGCTCCGCGGCGCGCGCCGACCTGCTCCGGGCCCTGCGCGCCGGACCGTTCCCGGCGGCCCTGGACCTGGCGATCGAGGCCGGCGGGCTGAGCCTGGAGGAGATCCGGGCGTACCTGGTCGAGCGGGGCGTACCGGTCAGCACCACCACGCTGAGCTACTGGCGGCGCGGCCGCCGGCGGCCGGAGCGGCCGGAGTCGCTGCGGGCAGTCCGGCTCGTCGAGGAGCTGCTCGGGCTGCCGGCCGACGCGCTGGTCGGGCTGCTCGGCCCGCGCCGCGCCCGCGGCCGGTGGGTGGGCCGGTCGTCGGGGGTGGTGGAGGCGGGCCGGCTGTTCGACGGCGACCAGGCCGGGCTGATGCTGGACCGGATCGGGGTGCCGCCGCGCGGGGCGCTGAGCCGGCTGAGCACGCACGTCCTGGTCGGGGTGGACGCGCAGCGCCGGGTGACCGGGGTGCGGATGCGGGAGATCCTGCGGGCGAACGCCGACCGGGTGGCCCACTGCGGGGTGCTGTACCTCGCCGACGAGGACCCGGCGAGCCCGCCGGCGCTGACCGACACGCGGTACTGCCGGACCGGGCGGGTGAGCGTGGACCGCACGGCGGGCCTGATCGCCTGCGAGCTGATCCTGGACCGGATGCTGATGGCGGGGGAGCCGGCGTACATCGAGTACTCGTGGAGTTTCCCCGAGCCGCTGCTGATGCTGAGCTACGAGTACCGCTTTCTCCAGCAGGTCCGCGAGTACCTGCTACAGGTGCAGTTCACCGCCGGCGCGGTGCCGGCCCGGTGCCACCGGCACGAGCGCCGCACGGTCGGCGCGCCCGAGGAGATCGGGCGGGAACTGTGGATCGGCGCGTCGAACACGGCGCTGCTGGTGGAGCACGACGTGCCGCCGGGCATTGTCGGCATGCGCTGGGAATGGCCCGATTCCTGAGCATTGCGCCGGGGCCCGGCCGAACGGTTTTCCACAGAGTCCCAACAGTATTACGACGTAATCATCGACGTCGATTTCAAAGCGGCTGCCGGAGTGCGTACGGGCGGAACTACCGTCCCCGGACACCACCCCGCACCGGCAAGTAACCCGCTCGCCGGGCTCCGCCGAGGAGTCGTCCATGTACCGATCGCTCGCATCCGTCCTGGCCGCCGTCGCGGCCGCCGCCGCCGTCGCGGCGCCCGCCGCGGCCGCCGACCCGGCCGGGACCGCCCGGGTCATCAACGGCACGCCGGCCACCGTGGCCGAGTTCCCGTTCATCATCTCCCAGCACCGGGTCGGCGGCGCGCGGCCGACCGAGCAGTCCTGTACCGGCACGGTCGTCGCCAGGCGCATCGTCCTGATCGCCGCCCACTGCAAGTACGCGCAGGGCGACAAGTACCTCGTGTACGGCCGGGACGACCTCGCCGACGCCACCGGCGCCCGCATCCCCATCACCGAGTACCGCCAGCACCCGAAGTACCAGGCCAACGACGGCTGGCGGACCGGCTTCGACGTGGCGGTCATCGTCGCCGGGTCGGACATCCCCACGCCGGCCGGAATGGCGTACCCGCCGATCGCGAAGTCCGGCGACCCGCTGCCGCTGGGCACCGAGGGGACGGCCGTCGGCTACGGCAAGTCCGACTCGCAGGACGCGAACAAGAACACCAAGCTCTACAAGACCACGCTGCCCACGGTCGACCCGAAGAACTGCAAGCAGATCAATTTCCAGTACGACGACAAGTACATGAGTTGCAGCGGTTTCGGCGACGGCAGCACCGGGCTGTGCCAGGGCGACAGCGGCGGCCCGTACCTGCACGACGGCAGGGTGTACGGCGTCTTCTCCTGGCTGCGCACCGACTGCGCCTCCTACAACGCCCACGGCCGGCTCAACGGCGTGCTGGGCGACTGGGCCAACGAGCAGGTCCGCACCATCGGCGCCGGCCTGCGCTGACCCGCGCCGCCGCCGCGGCGCGGGCACCCGCCCGCGCCGCGGTCCCCTTCCACCCCATTGGAGGAACAATGCGTTCACCGAACATCGCGCGCGGGATCGCCGCGGGCCTGGCCGCCGGCCTGGCGGCCGCCGTAGCCGGTACCGCCGGCCCGGCGTCGGCCGCGGTCGGCACGATCGTCGCGGCCGGGGCGCCGGGCGCGGTCCCGGGCCGCTACATCGTCGTCCTGCAGGACGGCGCGTTCGCCGCCGCGGGCGTGGCCGCGACCGCGCGGCGGCTGGCGGAGCGGCACGACGGCACGGTCCGGTTCACCTACGAGCACACGCTGCGCGGGTTCTCGGTCGCGATGGACGCCGCCGACGCCCGCCGGCTGGCCGCCGAGCCGGGCGTGAGGTACGTCCACGCCAGCGGGAACGTGCGCGGCGCCGGCGAGCAGCAGAACCCGCCGTCGTACGGGATCGACCGGATCGACCAGAAGGCCCTGCCGCTGGACAAGAAGTTCGTCTACGACACCACCGGCGCCGGCGTGACGATCTACGGCATCGACTCGGGCATCCGCAGGACGCACCAGGACTTCGGCGGGCGGGTCACCGACGGGTACGACTTCATCGACAACGACGCGACCGCGCAGGACTGCCACGGCCACGGCACGCACACCGCGGGCACGTTCGCCGGCAAGACGTACGGCGTGGCCAAGGAGGCGAGGATCGTCGCCGTCCGCGTCCTGGACTGCGCCAACAACGGCCCGGACGACGGCATCATCAAGGCGATCGACTGGGTGACCGAGAAGGCCAAGGGCACCCGGGCCGTCACGAACATGAGCTTCCGGGCCGACCTGTACCCGCACAAGGCGATGAACGAGGCCGTCGACCGGGGCTCGGCCGCGGGCATCGTCCAGGTCGCGGCGGCGGGCAACGAGGGCAAGGACTCGTGCACGTACTCGCCGGCCAGCGCCGCCAGCGCGATCACCGTGGGCGGGACGAACAGCAGCGACCAGTTCCAGTGGAACTGGGGCTCGTGCATCACCGTCCTCGCCCCGAGCGTGAACATCACCTCGGCCTCGCACAGCGGCGACAGCGGCAGCGCGGGCATGTCGGGCACCTCGATGGCGACCCCGCACGTCGCCGGGGCGGCGGCGCTGCTGCTGGAGAAGTTCCCGGCGTACCGGCCGGCGGACGTGAAGAAGTGGGTCGTCGACAACGCGACCCCGAACGTGATCAAGAACCCGGGCAAGGGCGTCCCGAACCGCCTGCTGTACGTGCGGCTGTCCTAGCCGGACGCCGTACCGGTTCGCCGGGCGGGCGCCGTCGGGGACGGCGCCCGCCCGGCGGCGTGTTCGCCGTACGGTCATCACCGCGGGTGGATCCGGCCACCGGCCGTTTCCTCTCCCGCCGACGGGGAAAGGGCT
>NZ_BMQB01000010.1 GCF_014647895.1 Pilimelia anulata | reverse complement strand
AGGATGCCGGAACCAACCCCCGACTACCGGATTGCCCGTTCAACGTTCACAGATAAGGCACTAGCCAGAACACGCCTTGCCCGCACGGGATTCGGGTGGCACCGGCCACCCACAACCGGTTCGGCGCGGATGCGGTGAACTGCCGGTTGACCAGGTCGGGGGCTGGGACGGCTTTCGGGTCACGTTTGGTGTCCCCGCCGCGCCAGCCGCGACGCAGGAACGCCCCCTGCCAACCCTGACCGGCCATGAGTCGTTCCACCCGTTTGCGGCCCACGTAGATGCCGTCCCGGCGTAGCTGCTGGTGCACCCGGTCAACGCCGTAGGTGCGGCCGGACACGGTCCAGATGTCGTAGATGTTCGACAGCAGCCCCCGGTCGACCTCGGCCCGGTCGCACGGCCGCCGCTGCTGGTTGACCCATCCGTAGTAGGTCGAGGACTCGATGTTGAGGACCCGTAGCAGGAGCGCGACCGCGAACAGGTCACGGTGTTCGTCAACGAACCTCACGACCGCCGCCGGGTCGGGTCGTGCTCCCGGGCAAAATACGCCGAGGCCGCGCGCAGGATCTCGTTGATCCGGCGCAGCTCCATGTTCTCTTTCAGCAGCCGCCGGTTCTCCGCGACCATCTCGCTAGTCGGCCGATCGGCGCGGTCACCGCGGTCGGCTTCATCCTGCCGAATCCAGTTGCGCAGTGCTTCGTGGTGCACGCCCAACTGCTCGGCCAGGCGACGGACCACCGGCTTCGGATCCGACTCCCGATACAGACGCACCGCACGGGCACGCAACTCATCGGGGTACTTCTTCGGTGCTGGCACAGACGTTCCTCCCCACGGCCATCAGACCATGATCAGAAACCTCCATAGAACCGGGGGGACCTCACCGCTCAGGCTGCACGTCCACCTGGCGGCTGACCAACGAACGATGACCATGGAAGCTGCGGCGGTCGGCGTGCTGCGGACCGCTCTGCGCTCCGTCCCGCCGTCGGCGCACGCGTTGCCTGATCTGTTCGTGCTGACCTTACCGGGCGAGGCGTGGGCTTTCGCCGCCGTCTCGATCGCCGCACTGCCGGCCACGGGCGACTGGCGCGTCGGGCGCTGGGCCGCCCTGAACACCCTGCCACCGATCATGTGGGACAGCGAGAACCCCGGTCGACTCTGACCGGGGCCGACACCTGCACCTGCACCTGCACCGACTGGTCGACCCGAACACCGTGACCGCTCCCATCCTCGCCATGACCAGGAGATGACAGTCCCCTCGACCGAGCCGACGCACGCTCACGTTCAGTCTTGGGTGACGGGCTGGTAGCTGAAGCCTTCGGTGGGTGCCAGGGCCAGTAGGCGGTCAAGGATGGGCTCGGTGTTGGTTCCCCACATTTTGGACAGCACCCAGGTATGTCCGTCTTCGTGCAGCGGGACATCGAGGAACCAGTAGCCGAGGCGTTTGCGGGTGGCGGAGTACGTGGTCATGAAGGCGTGGGCCAGGTCATCACCATGGAGGGTTCCGTCCACGGGTAGGAAGCGGGACCGGGGTAGAACCTCGGCCAGTTGGTCGGCGGCTACGCCGGCTTGGTGCAGGGCGGTGACCATGGCAAGCACCGCGCGGCGTTTGCGCAGCGGTTCGGTGGACCCGGCCGGGGTGGTGATCTGGTAGGGGGTCCAATCGCGGCTATCCGTGGTCACCGCGCGGGCAGCGGTCTGCCGGCGGCGCAGCTGGACGGTGAGGTCGCCTGCCTCGGCCAAGGGGATGACCTGCTGAACATCCAATAGGAGCCGGTCGTCGACCTGGTACGGGGTTAGTCGCACACAGCGGATGTCCAGGCCATACACGTCGGTGAGCCACAGCACGGTGGTGGTGATCTCCCGGTCGAAACCGGCGGCCACGAGAACCACTCGGACCTCACGGCTGAGGATGGCTTCCTCCCCACCGACGTCGTCGAGCCAGTCAGCCAACCGGGTACGGGCTTCATCGGCAACGGCCGGCTCGATGCGGGCAAGGAACCGGCCGTAGTGCTCGGCCAAGTCGTCGAACGTCATCACCGAGACCATCGCGGCGTAGCGCAGCGCCTGGAGTTCCAGATGGCCGCCGTCGCTGGTGCGCTTGATCTCAATGACCACGAGCCGACCATCGCGGTCCACACCGAGCAGGTCGATACGGCGCCGCGAGTCAGTGAACGCACCGAACTCCTCCGCAACAACCAACACACCCTCGACGATCATGTCGATCCCGGCGCGCAGCAGCCGCTGCAGATCGGCACGCTCCAACACCCGAGCCTCGGCGAAGCTGGTCGACGGCACCTCCACCAACGCCTCAGCGGTCATCTCGAACAACGGCATGCCGCCATTGTCCCCACCCACCCCCACCGGGCACCGCATTTCACCCGCGTAGGAACGCACCGATCACCACCCCCGCACCACCCGCCACACCGATCAACCACCGACGGGCCACCACCGAACATGCCCGACCCCGACCACTCGGACGTGCCGATGAGCGGATGCTGAGACGGTTTCGAAATCGGTCTGACGTTAGTACCCATGCGCAGGATGTCGTCCCTACCGCGAAACCAAATCTGCTCGTATGGAAAATGCGGAGATCGGCCGGAATCCGTCGGTGGTCTCCCAGGGCGTGGCGCGGCACGGTGGCCGGGCGGGGATACCGGACGATGCCGCCGACGGGTTCGCGGTGACCGGCCGGCGGCGGCTGAAGGGGTATGCGGTCAATCGCGCACCACGGCTACAAGCAGTGGTCACCGAACTGTTGAAGTGTGGCTGGTCGCGGCGTTTGATCGCGGACCCAGCCGATGTCCACCTGGCGCAGCAGCTCATCGCGTTACATGCCGCCCGCGTTCGGGTTCGAGTTCGCGTCCGGCCTGGCGCCCCGCATCCACGAGCCCGCTACCTCGACGAACGTCCCGCCTAGATCGAAGACTGGCAGCCCCGCGCGCGGGCTGCCACACACCCCACCCAACAGTACGAACACGCCATAATGGCGTCGGCGACTTGGTCGATGGAAGGTCCGGCCATAGCCAGCGCGGGCGCCCCTCGTCGATCTCCTCTTGCCGCACTCGAAGTGATCCATCGGGGGCGATCGCAGTTACCCGTAGTCGACTTCGCCACAGTGGGCGATTAGGAGTTCTGAAGAGCGCTCCGGCCGTCAATTTGACAGACCCGCCTCATTCACTCGACAACGCAGGAGCCCGAGCCGAGAGCCTTCGGTTGGACAACCGTTTGGCGCCTGGGCCGCACCTTAGTAGGTGTTTCGTTATGGGTGCCGGTCGGGCCAGTCGAAACGGCGGTGTTGCTGGCGGTGGGCTGGGTGGCCGCGGGTGAGACGGCGGAGCATCTGGTTGATGGCGGCCCAGCGAATCATGGCCTCGGACACCTTGGTGGTGCGTTCGTAGTCGCGGGCCAGGCGGCGGTGGCCGGTGAGCCAGGCCAAGGTCCGCTCCACGACCCAGCGGCGGGCGTGGACCTGGAAGCCTCGCTGCCCGACAGGTGGCCGCACGATGTGCAGCCTCATCCGCAGCGTGTGGGCGCACCAGTCGACCAGGCGTCCGGCGAAGCCCTGGTCAGCGAACACGTACCGCATCGACGGTGCGGTGATGACCGCGGCGATCAGGGCTCCTTTGGCGCCGTCGCGGTCCTGCCACGACGCGGCCAACACCCAGGCGGTGACCAGCAGCCCGCAGGTGTCTGTGACGATGAACCGTTTGCGCCCGTTGATTCTCTTACCCGCGTCGTAGCCGCGCGAGTCCGCGCCTACGGTGTCAGCGCCCTTGACGCTCTGGGAGTCGATGATCCCGGCCGCGGGTGCGGGTCACGGCCAGCGGCCAATCGCAGTTCCTCGCGCAGCAGGTCCACAATCCGTTCGGTGACCCGGGCTGCCTCCCACCTGCGGAACTGCCCGTAGACGGTCTCCCACGGCGGGAAGTCCGCCGGCAACTGCCACCAGGACGCGCCGCCGCGCACCACGTACAAGATCGCGTCCACGACGTCGCGACGTGGCCACTTCGGCGGCCTACCCGGTTCCTTGATCAACGGGAGCATCGGCTCGATGATCTCCCACTGCACGTCGGTCAAGTCCGTCGGATACGTCGGCCGTCTGCCCATGCTCTACCAACCGAGCCGACCAGCACCAACCGCCGGACACGCCGTCTGACAGCCTTACGAAACACCTACTAAGTTACCTGTCCGAGTCACTGCTCCCGAGGTTGACTCAGGCGGCGGGGTCGGAGCGGACGGCGCTGGTGACCGCCGCCGCGCATCTGACTTCCAACACTGGCTGGATGAGTTACGACTGCGGTGGGTTCGGGTTAGCGCACGCGTACATGACCCAGGCGCTTCGGCTGTGCACCGAGAACAACGAGCGCGTTCTCGCCGGGCAGGTCTTCGCTGGGATGGCCCACCTGGCGGTGACCACCGGCCACGCCGCCGAGGCGGTGAATCTGGCCGAGGTCGGCCTGGCCACTACCGCGAGCGCCGGCAGCCCGTTGGGCGCTATGCGGTTGCACGCCATGCGGGCACGAGCGCACGCGGCGCTGGGTGAGTCGCGCGCCGCTGTCGCCGCTATCGGGAAGGCGCAGGAGGCCATCGCTCGCAGCGGCGCGCCCGAGGATCAGCCCCGTTGGGTGCGCTATCTCGATCAGGCGTACCTGACCGCGGAGATGGCGCACTGCTTCAGTGCCCTCGGTGATCGCCGCAACGCCGAACGCCATGCACGGGACGCCGTCGATGGCACCAGCGGCCGGGGACGAAGGCGCGCGCTGAGCCTCACGGTCCTGGCCACCGCTCAGCTCGCCGGCCGGGAACGTGACCTGGACGCCGCGGTCGGGACCGCGGATCAGGCCCTGGACCTCCTGCAGGAAGTGTCCAGCGCCCGCGGCGTCGCCGCCGTGCGGGCCTTTCAGGCCAGCCTTGCGCCGTACTCGGGTGAGGAGTCCGTGCGGCGGTTCACCGCCCGTGCCCGCGAGCTACGACCCGCAGCCTGAGAGGCCGGTCCGGGAGGCAGCCGGCACACCACGTCGCGGCCGGACACGACGATGGTGGCCCAGTCGGGGCGGCCTCGTGTCAGCGGCCTCGGCTTCTCTCCGTGGACGGCCAGATGGATTCCCCACCCACCGACCACGATAGGTAGGGTCGAGCGGCATCGGTGAGCGGCAGGAGAGCAGACGTGGCCCGGACCTGGCTGTCGATCAAGGTGGAGCTGGTGTCGGGTCGCGGGAACGACTACTGGCCCCGACCGGGGCGGATCATGGCCGCCGCGCGAAGCCACACGTTCGAGCAGCTCGCCGAGGCGATCGATGACGCATTCGCCCGGTGGGACCGCGCCCATCTGCACCTGTTCACGCTGGCGGACGGCACGCCGGTCAGCCCGCTGCACCTGTGGGACGGCGAGGCACCGGACGGCACACTCGACGGTCGTACCAGCAAGCTGAGCCGACTACGGCCGGGCGAACAGTTCGCGTACGTCTTCGACCTCGGCGACGACTGGGCGCACCTGTGCACCGTTGCCGAACAGCGCATCGATCCCCTCGATGAGCTTGGTGTCGTCCCGCAGGCGCCGATGCCGTTCTGGGGCTGGGGCGATATCCCCGATCAGTACGGCCGCGCCTGGGACGCAGACGACGGCGAAACACCGGCGCCGAAGCGGCCGGGTCGACCGCTGGCGGATCTTCCACCGATCCTGCCGTGGTGGGGCCCACAACGACAGGATCGGTAGACGCGTCGGTCGTCACGCTCTGTTCTCGGCTGGCCGCCTGTGGGGAATCCGCGTGGCCACGGTGGGGACCGTAGCTGGCCGTCAGTGAGATTTCACTGGCCACCAACAGCCTCGGCGATCGATTTCGACCAGCTCGACGACTGGCCCGTTGGGAAGATCCAACCCCGACCCGGTTCCACTCGGGTGGCGTGCGCTCGCCCGGGCCGTGGCGGCGCAGGGCAAGCGTCCCGTCACGTCGACCAGGATGGCGGCTGGCGGCTCACGTTTTACCTCCGTTGCTGGGCTGGTAGCCGATGATGATGCGGCGGGCATCACCCGACCGGGCTGCTACATAAAGGACAGTTACTCCGCGCGGTGTCGTCAGTAAGGTGGGAAGCGGATCACTTGTCTGCCACACGCCCCATAGGAGTTCATGTGAACCAGTCCCGACACCGTATTGTGCTGGCCACTTGCCTGGCCATCGCTGCGCCATTGACGGTCCCGGCAGCCGCTACAGCGGCCCCGCGGCAGTTGAATCCGCCAACGATCACTGCTGATGGTTTCGGGCCTGGACCGAAGCACAAGAAGGTCGGCGACACGGCGGAATTCACCATCGCCAAGGGTACTAGGGGCCGGCCTGACGCCTACATCTGGTCGCTCAACGGTGGGCCTGAGCACACCGAGCACGCGGGGGGTCTGAACCCAAGGGTTGAGTTCACGATCACGCTCACCAAGGCCGGTCAGAACACGATGGTGGCGTGGACGGTGCACGGCAGCGGGCGGAGTCCCCGCAGCAAGCCGTTCAAGTTTGTGGTTCACCGACGCTGAGCGCGGCGAATTCGCCTGAGGGTGGCCGGTCACATGCTGCGTGACCGGCCACCTTCCTGCTTGGCGAGAATCCCATCGGCCCTGACACACACCTGCGACAAAGGTCGGTCAGTAGCCGCGGGCGCTGGGGGCGTTCTGTGCGCCGTCTACCGGCAGGTTCACTCCGCTGACAGCCGCAGCAAGCGGACTGATCAGGAACGCGATCACCCGCGCCACCTCCGATGGATCCACCAACCGACCTTGCGGAAACTCGGCAACAAACTTGTCGAACTGCTCCGGGTCGCGCTGCCGCATCCGGTCCCAACCACCGCCGGGAATCAGCATCGAACCGGGGCTTACCGCGTTCACCCGCACTCCGTGCGGGGCGAGTTCCCTGCTCAATCCGGCAGCCATGTGGATCAACGCCGCCTTCGCCGCCGCGTACTGAGCCGGCGGTGACGGCTTCCAGCCCGAGATCGAGGCCACTAGGACAACCGACCCGCCGCCCCCGTTAGCGAGATGCGGCACCGCCGCCCTGGTCACCGTCGCGGCGTGGACGACGTTCAGATCGAGCGTGGTTGCCCAGTCGTCCGGTTCGCTGTCCAACAGGCTTCGCCCCACGTTGCCGCCCGCGTTGGCGACGACGCCCTGCAGGCCACCCAACGCGTCTGCGGCGTCGGCCACGAACCGCGCCAGCGCGCCGTGATCGGTGACATCGACCGCTCGGGAGAAGACCTCAACCTCGTGCGACTCGCGCATCGCCCGGCTGGCTTCCAGGAGTGCGCGCTCCTCGCGCGCGCAGATAGCGATCGGGCAGCCCTGCCCGGCGAGTAGCTCCGCGGTCGCCCGGCCCAATCCGCGACTCCCGCCGGTGACCAACATTGGGCGACCGCGCAGACCGAGATCCATGTCCGCAATGCTCCCACGTCGCGGTGGTCGCTGCGCCGGTGTGCGCTGCTATCCAGCGCGGCGGTGGGCCTGGAGTTGGCGGTGCAGCACGCGCCGCGTGGCTTCGCTGGGCTCGGCCATGCCGAGGTCGCTGAGGCGGTTCTCCAGGAGGGCGTAGGTGCGGCGGGCGAGGTCGGGGTGGTCTTGGCGTCCGTGGATGCGGATGAGCCGCTGGTACAGCTCCTCGTTGACGGGATCAGCGTCGATAGCCCGTTCCAGCACCGCGATGGCCTGCTCTGGTTCGTCGGCTTCGAGGATTTCGGCGATCCGGGTCAGGACGTTGAGGTGCTGGTGGCGGTGGGTGGTGGCTTGGTCGAGGGCCCAGGCGCGGTCGATGCCGGTGGCGAAGTCGCCGCGGTAGAGGTCGGCTGCTTGCTGTAGTGCCTGCAGGGCGGTGCGGTCGTCGGCGGCGTTGTTGGCGTCGGTGATGGCGGTGAGCATCTGCCAGAGGTCGACGCCGATGGTGTCGGGGTCGATGCGGTAGCGGCCGTTTTCGTGGATGACGAAGCCGCCCGACTCGGCTCTGCCGGTGGCGGTGCGTAGGACGCCGCGCAGGCTGTTGATGTCGGTGCGGACCCGCTTGGCGGCGTTGGCTGGCTCGATGTCGGGGTGTAGCGCGTCGGTCAGCTCGTCCAGGGTGCAGCCGTTGGGCCGTACGGCGAGCAGGGCGAGTAGGGCGTAGGAGCCGGACCGTACGCCGCTGGTGATCGGTCCGGCGTTGGTGGTGGCGAGGCTGGCCGGTCCCAGGACGTACAACTGCACCGGTGGGGCGGCATCGGGGCCGGGTACCGGAGCAGTGACGGCCGGGACCGGCGGTGCGGGCGGCGGGTCGGTTTCGAAGTCGGTGCCGTCTTCCGGGCCGGGCAGCGTCTCACCGGCGAGGTGGAAGACCGCAGCGAGGTCGTCGGCGGTCGTGGTCGCCCACCGTGCGGGCGCGGCCGGTCCGGGGCTGGGGTCGAGGCTGGTGCCGTCGGCGGCGATGGGGTAGGTGGTCATGGGGTCGCTGGCGCCGAGGATGACCGGGTGCAGGTGCAGGGTGTGCCGGTCGGCGGTGGCGGCCCGCAGTCTGGCGTCGTGGGCGGGGTCGGCGTCGAGGACCAGTACGTAGGGCGGGGTCGGCTCGTCCAGGTCGAAGCGGCGGTTGACGTCGGCGATGTCGATCGGCGGGTTGTGGGCGTGGATCGCGTGTTCGAGCTGCCGGCGTCGGGTGATGATCGAGGCTTCCAGGTCCGCGATGGCTGCCGCATTGTCGGCGAAGACGTGGAGGTGGTCGTCGTGGTCGAACACCTGCCGCCCGGCGGCGAGCTGGTGCGCGGCCCCGGCTGGCAGGAGCCTGGTCAGGGTGGCGCGGGTGGTGACGACCATTGGCTTGCGGAAGGTCGGATGGTCGTGGGGGTTGGTGGTCAGCGCGGCGGCGATGACCGCGCGGGCGGCGTTGTCCGCGCCGTCTCCGGTGAGGGCGGTGCCGTGGCCGGGGAGCTGGTAGAGGCTGATGTCGGTGCCGTCGGCGGCGACGGCGACCGGCATCGGCGTGGCCAGCAGCGCGGGGACAACCGCGGCCGTGGTGTCCCGGCCGGCGGTGGTGGGTGCGTGGTCGACCAGCGCCAGGCCGGCGTCGTCGGCCGACCGTCGATCACACAAGGATCCACATGTGACAAAAAACAGGCCCTGACCGTGGGAGTTTTCCCAGTTCAGGGCCTGTTCACATCTGTGCGCCGCCAGGGACTCGAACCCCGAACCCGCGGATTAAGAGTCCGCTGCTCTGCCAGTTGAGCTAGCGGCGCTCGCTGACAACGTCGGAAACCCTAACACGCCACCCGAACCCGGCCCCACTCGGTACGCGGTCACCGCTTGGCATCGATCGGGCGCGTCGACGGATCCCCGCGAACCGGCACATCCGAGAATATGCACGCAAACCCGGCACTCCCCCGCCGGCGGGCGAGCCGAACCGGGGCGGCGTCCGACCCGTGTGCAGTACCGGAAGGGCTAGAACATGATCCACCGACGGAGTCGGACGAGCGCGGGTGCGCTGCTCGTCGCCACCCTGCTGCTCTCGGGGTGCCGGGAGGGCGGCGGTACCGGCGTGGCCTTCACGCCTCCGAGCCCGAGCGTGGAGCCGCTCGCCGTGGTCGTCACCGCGCCGGCCGCGCGGGCCGTTGACGTGCCGATCAGTGCCGAGATCGGTACCAGGGTGGTCGGCGGGACCGTACGCAGCGTGCGGATGACCGACGACACCGGGCGGGTCGTCGCCGGGGCGCTGCGCCCCGAGGGCGGGACGTGGGTGCCGGGGGCGCCGCTGGCGTACGGCCGCACCTACACCGCGACCGTGACCGCCGCGGCGGGCGACGGGCGGACGGCGACCGCGCGGACGACCTTCAGCACCGCGAAGCGGGCCGGCGGGCAGGAGCTGGGCAGCGGGCTGTACCTGTTCAGCGGGAACACCTACGGGGTGGCGATGCCGGTGGTCGCCGAGTTCATCCCCGGTGTGCCGCAGCGGGACCGGGCCGCGGTGCAGCGGCGGCTGTTCGTCACCAGTGCGCCCGCGCAGCCCGGCGTGTGGCACTGGGTGGCGGACGGGTCGCAGGCGTTCTACCGGCCGCCGGCCTACTGGCGGCCGGGGACCACGCTGTCGGTGCGGCTCGGGCTGGCCGGGATGAAGCTGTCCAACGGGCGGTACGGCACCGTCGACCGGCGGGCCACCGTGCGGATCGGGCGGAAGCTGGAGCTGGCCGTCGACAACCGGACCAAGAAGCTCAGCGTGCGGCGGGACGGGCGGGTGGTCCGGACGATGGCCGTCAGCCTGGGCAAGCCGAGTACGCCCTCGTCCAGCGGGACGCTCGTGGTGATGGAGAAGGCCGCTTCGACGATCTTCGACACGATGGACGAGCTGCCGGCGGGCGAGGGGTACCGGACGCGGATCCAGTATGCGCAGCGGCTGACCTGGGGCGGGGAGTTCATCCACTCGGCGCCGTGGTCGGTCGGCGACCAGGGGTACCGGAACGTCTCGCACGGCTGCGTGAACCTCGCGCCCGGCAACGCCGCCTGGCTGTTCGGGCAGACCCTCGTCGGCGACCCGGTGGCCGTCCGCGGGACCGAGCGCAAGATCACGGACGGTAACGGGTGGACCGCGTGGGACCAGCCCTGGGCGCGGTACGTCCGGGGCAGCGCCCTTCCCATTCCGGACACCCTCCGGAAAGCTGACCGAAAGGATGACTCCCGAGACTCAATTCGGCCGGTTAGCCCCCGATTGTGACGGTGCGGGCCGGGTCGGTTCGGCCGCACCTCACCCGCACGGCATGTCAGTCCTGGCATGCGTGAGGCACCATGGTGCGCGGGGGCATCCGCCCCCGCAGCGTCACCGCCCCGCCCGGGCCGCCCGACCAGGGCCGCCCCCGCTGGGTTCGGCCGTGGATGGGTGAGGAGCCGATGCGCACCAGCGGGGTTCGGGGTGAATCGACCGGCGGACGTGGTCCGGCGCGGTCCGTCCGGCGCGTGGTCGCCGTGGCGCTGGTCGGCGTGCTCGCCGCCGGGCTCGCCGGCTGCCGGGGCAAGGGCGGCGAGGGCGGTACGGGGGCCGGCGACCCGGCCGTGCCGCAGGGGCCGCAGTTGGCGGCCGCGGTCACCGCGCCCGCGGCCGACGCCACGGACGTCCAGCCGATCATGGCGGTCAGCTTCACCACCGAACAGGCCGACAGGGCCGAGGTCGCGGTGGTCGACGGTACCGGGCGGGCCGTTCCGGGCAAGCTCACCGCGGACGGCAAGCGCTGGGTGCCCAGCGCGCCGCTGCGCTGGGGTACGAAGTACACCGCCACCGTGACCGCCACCGGCGCCGACGGCAAGACCGCGACCGCCGACTCCGCGTTCACCGTGATGCGGCAGCCCGCGACGCTGGTCAACGCCAGCAGCCACCTCGGCGACGGCGCGGTGGTCGGCGTGGGGATGCCGCTGATGATCCGGTTCGGCCGGGCCATCCCGGAGGCGCGGCGCGACGACGTGCAGCGCCGGATGACCGTGACCGCCAGCCCGGCCCAGGTCGGCACGTGGAGCTGGCAGGACGGCCAGAACGTGCACTACCGGCCCAAGGTCTACTGGAGGGCCGGCACCCGGGTCACGTACCGGGTGGCGACGCGCGGGCTGTCGCTGGGCGGCGGCTGGTACGGCGGCAACGACCTCAGCGTGCGGCTCACCATCGGCGCCTCGCTGATCATGACGGTCGACAACAAGACCAAGTCGATGACGGTGACCAAGAACGGCCGGGTCGTCCGCAAGATGCCGGTCAGCCTGGGCAAGCCGAAGACGCCGACGTCCACCGGCACGATGCTGATCATGGACAGGCTGCCGAAGACGGTGTTCGACACCCGGGACGAGCTGAGCCCGGACGAGGCGTACGTCACCAAGATCGACTGGGCGCAGCGGCTGACCTGGGGCGGCGAGTTCATCCACTCGGCGCCGTGGTCGGTGGCCGACCAGGGCAAGCGCAACGTGTCCCACGGCTGCGTCAACCTGTCGCCGGCGAACGCGAAGTGGCTGTTCGACCAGACGAAGATCGGCGACGTGGTGACGATCCGGGGTACCGAGGTGCGACTCCAGCAGGGCAACGGCTGGACGGACTGGAACACGAGCTGGGCGGAGTACGCGAAGGGCAGCGCGCTGCCGGTCGCGGGCTGATTGCCGTACGCAAAAAATGTGGCCGGCCCCTCGGGGACCGGCCACATTTCTCGTTGGGGTGATCGACGGGACTTGAACCCGCGGCCCCCGGGACCACAACCCGGTGCTCTACCAGCTGAGCTACGACCACCATGTGCCACTGACATCACCATGTGCCACTGACGTGCGCCCGCGCACGCGGCGTTGGCGACGACCCATCATAGCGGCCGGGGGCGGGCGCCCGCCGACCGGGATGGCTACAGGTCGGCGGCGATCGCCTTCGCGGCGGTGACGTCCGGGCCGGGGAGCGGGACGAAGATCGTCCGGCGGTAGTACTCCAGCTCGCGGATGCTCTCCCGGATGTCGGCCAGCGCGCGGTGGGCCAGGCCCTTGGGGGGCTGGCCGAAGTAGACCCGGGGGTACCAGCGCCGGCACAGCTCCTTGATCGAGGACACGTCGATCATGCGGTAGTGCAGGTGGGCGTCCAGCAGGGGCATGTCCCGGGCGATGAAGCCGCGGTCCGTGGCGATCGAGTTGCCGCACAGCGGCGCCGTGCGCGGGTCGGGGACGTGGGCGGTGATGTACTCGAGGATCATCCGCTCGGCCTTCTCCATGCTGACCGTCGACTCGCGGACCTCGTCGGTGAGCCCGGACCGGGCGTGCATGTCCCGGACGACGTCGGGCATCGCGGCGAGCTTGGCCTCCTCCGCCGAGATCACCACGTCCACGCCGTCGCCGAGGACGTTGAGGTCCGGGTCGGTCACCAGCGCCGCCACCTCGATGAGCGCGTCGGCACGCAGGTCCAGCCCGGTCATCTCACAGTCGATCCAGACAAGAAGATCAGCCACGGCGTTAGCCTACTCAGCCACGCGCTGACGCACGTAACGTTACCGATCGGGCACGCAAAACAGTGGGGCCGCGAGGCCGCAGCCAGGGCAAACACTCCCGGGACGGGCACGGTTGTCGATCGAGAGCGTGGCGTGTATCACAGCCACGCTCGATTGGACAGGTCTGTTCGGTCGACATCGCGTGGGCTATCGTCTGCGTTAACCGGACTTTCCCGGACAGGTACACCATCCGTCACGGTGGTGTCACTCGGGTTGCCCGGCGTACCTTGGACTTTCCGGCACACCGTTCCCCCGGTGAAGCGACCCACGCTACGGCAGACGCGCGGGTCGCTGAACGCCAACGGCCGGCTGCACCCGGCACTCCGCGACGGCAGACGCGGAGGGTGCGGCCACCGTGCGGCGCAGTGGCCCTCGCGACGGCAGACGCGGGGGCCACAGCCGTGTCCGGGCCCTTTCCGACCCCCGGTGACGGCTTCCTCCGCTCCACCCCTCCGCTCGGCTCGCGTCGCGGTCTCCTCGGCTCGGCCGCCCGGCTCAGCTCTTGTCGTCCCCGGCGGCCGGGGTGCCCTCGGCGGTCCGGGTGTCCTTCGCGCTCGGGCTGTCCCCGGCGGACGGGCTGTCCCCGGCGGTCGGGGTGTCCTTGGCGGTCGGGCGCTTGCGCTGGCGCTTGCTCTTGGCCGCCGCCTTGCCGGGGCCCATCAGCTCGGCGACGGCGGCCAGGGCGGCGGCGGTGTCCGGCGGGAGGCCGCCGGCGCGGCGGGCGGGAGCGGGCGGGCGGCGCTGGGCCGCGGGCGCGGTTGGCGCTGCGTCCGCGGTGGCGGTCAGCGTGTCGGCGGCGGGCGCCGCGCCGGGGCCGCCACCGATGGCGACGGGGCCGGTGGTGGCGGGCCCGGTCGTGGTGGGCTTGGTCGTGGTGGGCTTGGTCGTGGTGGGTGGGATGGCCGTGGCCAGGGCGGTCGGGATCGGTGCGGCGTCGGCGGCCGGTGCGGCGGTCGCGCCGCGGTCGGTCGCCGAGGGCTGGGCCGCCGCCGGGGCGAGCGGGTGGTCGTCCGATCGGGTACGGCGGGGTGGCGGGGCCTGGGCCGGCGCGGGCTGGGCGGGTGCGGGCTGGGCCGGTGCCGGTCCGGGCGAAGCCGGCTGGGCCGGCGGTGCTTGGGTCGGCGGTCCTTGGGCCGGTGCCGGCTGGGTCGGGGCGGGCTGGGTCGGGGCGGGCTGGGTCGGTGCCGACTGGGTCGGTGCCGGCTGGGTCGGTGCCGACTGGGTCGGTGCCGACTGGGTCGGTGCCGGCTGGAGCGTGGGTCGAGGGGCGCTGGCCCGGGTCGGTGCGGGGTCGTCCGCGGTGGCGGGTGCCGGCGGCGCCGGGTGGTCCGTACCGGCCGTGGGCGTGGGTGCCGGGTGGTCGGCGGGGGCCGACCGCTCGGCGCCGGGCTGGCGGGGGGCCGGTCGGGGAGCTGCCTCGGCGGCGTCGTCCGGGAACTCCGGAGCTTCCCGCGGCGCCGTGGCATCCCGCGGCCCTGCGGCGCCCGGGGATTCCGTGGCGTCCCGCGGCGCCGTGACCTGCTGGGACTCGGCGGCTTGCCGTGGCCCTGCCGCGTCCGGGAGTGCCGGCTCCGGGTCGTACGCGTGGACGGCGGCCGGCCCGTCGATGTGCCATTCCTCGGCAGCGGACTCCTCGGCGGCCGGGGCGGCCACGCTCGGCTCCCCCACGCCCGCCCCCCGGTCGACGGCGTGGCCGATCAGAGCGTCGGCGGACGGCCCGTCGGCGCGCACGGTGTCGGCGCGCGGGAACTCGGCGCCCGCGGGGTCGGTGTAGGTGCTGACGATGCCGGCGTTCGGGACCTCGTCGAAGGAGTCGAAGCGGTCCGCCGGTGCTCGGGTGGGGTCGTGGGCGGGGTCCGGGGCGAGGAGGGCGAACTCCTCCGCGTGGCGCTGGGAGCCGACGGCGCTCAGGGCGGCCGCGGCCAGCGGCGGGTCGTCGGCCTCGATGGTGACGGCGTAGGCGCTCAGCGGGGTGTCGAGGTCGAGCGGCGAACCCGCGGACGGCAGGTGGGACTCCACTGCCGAGTCCCCGTGGGTCGGTGCATCGTCGACGGCTTCGGTCACCGTGACCGACACCGCGTCGGCGGATGCCGTGGTGCCCGCGGCGGCGATCTCCGCCGGCGACTCCGGCGCCGGCGATTCGACGGCCGGGAACGGATCGACGGCCGCCGGGAGCGGTCGAGTGGACGGCACTTGCTCGCTAGCCGTCAACGGTGCGTCGGCCGCGAGCGGTTCGGGCTCGGTGGCTGCCGTGGGCCGGGTGGCGACCGCGGGTTCGGTGGCGTCGGCCGCGGTGGCACCGACGGGACTCGTGTCGGTCAGCGGGGACGGAGCGTGGTCTGTCGCGTCGTCCGGGTGGTCGGTCGTTGTCGGCGCGGGCACGGGGGATGCCGCCGTGGGCACGGTGTCTGCCGGCTCGTCGACGTCCGCGGCAGTGCCCGTGGGCGTCGGTGCCGTCGATCCAGCGGGAGCGCCGGCAGCCGCCGGGGCGTCCTCGACGCGATCCCGCCGCGGCTCGTCCGCAGCGGTGATCGCGTCCTGGCGCGACGGGACCGGGACAAGGGAGCGGTCGGCGTTGCTGCTTGCGGCCGGTTCGCCGGTGGCGCTCGCGGACCGGTCCGCCGTGGACCCCTCCCGGTCCGCCACCCGCATCGCCGCGACCCCGTCGCCGTCGGCGCGCTCCCCCGTCGCCGCGGCAGTCCCGACGGCGGCCGGCGAACCCCCGGACACCGACTCGGCCGAGGCGGGCGCCGCGGCATCGGATGCCGACCCCTCGGCCCCCACGCCGCCCTCGGCCACCACACCGCCATCGATTTCCACGCCGCCGGCGCGTGCGGGTACCGCGACGGGTTCCTCATGCGAACGGACCGGCGCGGATTCGTCATGCGAGGGACCCGACGCGGGCGTCTCGTCCTGCTCCGGGCCCGGACGCCCGCCGGGAGCCGCCGCGCCGCCACCGGGAACAGTCTCGCCACCGGGAACAGTCTCGCCGCCGGGAACAGTCTCGCCGCCGGGAACAGTCTCGCCAGCGGGGACCGGCCGCGCCGGCGCAGTGCCCTCGTCCGACGGGGCGGCGTCAATGGCGGTCGCCCCGCCCCCGGCGCTCACCGCGCCGTCCGGCCCTGCCGATGCCGCCTCGCCCCCTGCCGGCGCCGACTCGCTGCCCGCCGCCGGGCGACCCGGCTCACTGTCGCCGGCACCGCGCCGCGGCGCCGGCACACTCTCGGCGACGTCGTCCGCGCGCACGACGTCCGCGGCGGCACCCGCACGCGCCCCGGTCGTGCTGCCGGCACCGGTCGCGGTACCGCCGCGCCGGGCCGGCTCGGTGGCCGGGCGCGGGGCGGCGACGACAGTGGTCGTGCTGGTGTCCGCGGGTGGGGGCAGGCGGCGCAGCGACTCGCCCGCCGGCAGTGGGATGCCGAGCTGCGCGGCGATCTCCGGTACCTGCGCCGGGTCCACCACGTACACGACCTCGCGCGGCTTCGGCGGCCACGCCAGCAGCAGGACGCCGAATGCCAGCAACGCCAGCCCGAGCACCGCCAGTCCCCAGGCGGTCGAGTCGAGCCAGCCGGGGCGCAGTTCGGCGGTGAGCGAGATGTACTTCGGCAGGCCGCCGTCCGGGGCCATCACGACCAGCGACAGCGCGCGGCCGCGGCCGGCCGCGGGGGTCAGGTCCAGGGTGCCCGTACCGGTGCTGGCCCAGAACTGCTGGGCGCTCGGCGGCGCGACGGGCACCGCGGCGCCGGCCACGTAGTTGACCCGGGCGGGGAGTTCGCCGCGGGCGAGCCGGACCTCGGTCAGCCTGGTGTGCCGGACCGGGCCGAGGTAGTCCGCCGCCTGGCGGTCGGTGGTGAGGCCGACGAAGGCGGGGCCGGTGGCCGTGCGGGCGACGATCCGCAGCTTCGTCTGCTCGGCCCGGGCGAACGGGGCCCGCGCGGCGAGCAACGCGTCGAGGTCGGGGACGAGCAGGGCGTACCCCGCGGTCTCGATCCGTTCGACGGGGGCCGTGAAGGCGCCGCCGGGGCCGCGGTGGCCGCCGAGGGCGAGCAGTCCCGCTCCGCCCAGCGCGATCGGTACCCCGATCAGCAGCAGCAGAATCCCCGTGATCGTACGCCACACCCGCATCGCCACTTCCCCCCTGTAGCACGTACAGAGCGGAACATACAGCCCTAAACCGGGCTATCGACCCCAAACAGCACAGTACCCCTCTCCCGGTTTCGGGAGAGGGGTACCGGTGAGCGTCGTCAGGCGGAGCGGGTGCCGCTGCGCTTGAGCGCCAGCGCGCCCAGCGCGACGCCGACCAGGGCCAGCACCAGACCGGCGATGGCGAGGCCGAGCGCGGCGCCGTTCGAGCCGGACTTGTCGTGGTCGCCGGCCTCGGTCGTACCGCCCTCGCCGTGCTCGTCGGCTCCCTCGGGGGCCGCGGCCAGCTTGAGCACCGGAGCCGGGTTCTCCGGCTCCTCGCCGCCGGCCGGGGTCTCCTGGATCCAGCGGGAGATCGTGCCGTCGGAGTACGTCTGCACCGCCTTGAACACGAGCTGGTCGGCGTGCGGCAGCGGGCCCAGCGAGATCGGGAACTCCTGGAACTGTCCCGGCTTGATGCCGCCGGTCGCCGGCGCGGTCCAGGTGATCTTGGAGACGACCTCCTTGACCTCCGAGCCGTGGGCCGAGACCGGCTTGCTCGGGGCGCCCTTGACCACGGCGGCGACCCAGCCGGCCACCGGCTCGTACGACACCGAGGCGAGCGGCTGGTCGGTCGGGAAGCTGACCTCCAGCTTGATCGTGCTGGCGGTCGGGCTCTCGTTCGGCACCCGGACCGCTGCTCTGGCGAACCCGCCCTGGACCGCCTTCTCGGCGTTGATGGTCACGTGCGCGGCGGCCGGCGCGGCGACGATGAGCAGGGCGCCAGCGGTCGCCGCGACCGACAGGAGCGCCGCGGGGAGGGCGGAGCGGAGACGGAGCATGGACTTCCCTTTCCTCGATATCACGAGATCGGCACCGTGATCGTCACGGATGCCTCGTCGATGTCGGACGTGCGTACGGTGAAGCGCAGCTTCCACTGCCCCGCGGTGGGCGGCGCAAACTGACCGCTCGCGTGGTTGTCCGTGAGCTTGACCAGTGGGATGCCGACCTCCTCCACGCCCGCCGACGGCAGCGTCGCCGTCGCTCGCCATTCGACCACCGACTGCGCGCGGCCGTCGGCGGTATAGGCGTACACATGCATGTCGTTCGGGCCGATCCGGGCGGGGTTGACGTCGACCTGGAGCGTGTACAGCTTGGTCTCGACCGTGCCGCTGAACGGCAGGCCCGCGCCCAGCTCGCCCTGCGCGCTCGCGCTGCGGGCCGGGGCCGTCTGGACCAGGACCGAGGACACGGCGAGCACGACCACGGTCGCCGCCACCTCGGCGAGCACCACCCGGCGCAGCCGGCCGGGCGCGGCCGCGGTGTCGGCGCGGTCGGTGAGCCGGCGGGCGTACGTCGCGGCGCCCATCAGGGCGAGGAACAGGCCGATCTTGACCAGCAGGAGCTGCCCGTACGCGGTGCCGAACAGGCCGTCCAGCGTGTTGACCTCGATCAGCCCCTGGACCGTGCCGCTGAGCACGATCGCGCCGACGGCCAGCATCGCCCAGCGGGACCAGATCGGCAGGATCGCGCCCAGCTCGACGTCGTTGGCCAGCCGCAGCAGGTACCCGAACAGCAGCACCAGGCCGCCGATCCACACCGCCGCCCCGGCGACGTGGAAGCCGTCGGCGACCACCGACACCGCCGGCACCGGCGAGGCGGCGGCGTGCCCGGCGATCCCCCAGGTGCCCAGGCCGACCATGGCCAGCACGACGGTCGGGATCGCGTCCAGCTTCGAGGCCCGCCCGGCCAGGATCGGCGGCAGCAGGAAGGCGATGGCGGCGAGCACGCCGAGCCGGATCAGGTACCCGGTGCCGAACTCGCTGCCGAGCACCTGCTCGAGGTCGGCGACGGTGATCCCGAACAGGCCGCGGCCGGCGGCGTACGGGGCCTGGAAGAGCAGGCCGAGCAGCGTGCCGAGGGCGAGCAGGCCGAGGCCGCCCCAGGCCAGCCGGATGGGCTGGCGGCGGTCCAGCCGCTGCGGCCAGAGCAGGCCGAGCACCAGGGTCGCGCCGACGGCCAGCGCCGCGCCCGCGTACCCGAGGAACTTCGCCAGCGACACCGCCCCGCGCACCCACGGGTCGACCCGCTCGGCGGTCTCGCCGAGCTTCGGCGGGTTCGCCGAGGGGGCGCCGACGCTGTACGTGAAGCCGCCGGGCACCGGGTGGCTGTCGGCGGAGACGATCCGGTACGAGACGAGGTAGGTGCCGTTCGGCGCGTCCGGGCGCAGCGGGATCGTGACCCGGGCGCCCTCGCCGCGGGCGGCGTCGGCGTCGTACCGGCCGCCGTCCGGCCCGATCACCCGCATCTTCTCCGGGACGATCGTGACCGGCTCGCTGAACTCCAGTACGACCTGCGTCGGCGCCGTCGGGACGACCGAGCCCGCCTTGGGGTTCGTGGCGACGAGCGCGGCGTGCGCGGCCGCCGGTACGGCGGGCAGCAGCACCGCGGCACCGGCGACGGCGAGCGCGCCGAGCAGCCCGGCGAGCCGCGCCGCCCACCGGGCGGCGGGGCGGTGCGCGGCCGGACGGGGCGGCCGAATGGTCTGTCTCATTCCGTCATGCTCTCCGATCGGCGCGCCGGCGCAAGCAGCGCGGCGCCCTTTACACGGTCACGGCGCGCCGCGCCGCCCCGGCCGGGGCGCGATCGGCGCGGCCCAGCGCCCACAGCAGCAGGGCCTGGACCACCGTGACGACGTGCCCGACCTCGTGCCACGGCACCGCCGCCGAGCGGACCACGTCGACCAGGCTCGTCGCCGCGAGGCAGACGGCCAGGACCAGGGCGACGGGCAGGACGGCGCGCACCCGCTGCGGGCGCCAGGCGGCCAGCGCGAAGCCGACGGCCAGCGCCACGTCGAACGAGGCCATCTCCCGACTGGTGTGCAGGTCGCCGGTGACGTTCGCGCCGGCGACCAGCGCCGGCAGGGCCACCACGAGCTGCCCGAACGCGGCCACCGCGACGGCCAGCCGGAGGATCTGCCGCCAGCCGGGCAGCGGGCTGACCGACCGGGCGGCCGCGTCGGCCGCCACGGCGGCCAGCACGGGTGCGGTCAGGTCCGGTACGGCCGTCGACTGCAACCGGACCAGACGGGTGACCCGCTGCGCCTCGACCAGCCATGCGGCGCAGCCGGGGCAGGCGGCGAGGTGCGCGTCGAGCGCGCCCGTGGGCTGCCCGTCGGGCGCGCCGTCGAGGCGGGCCGACAGGCCCTCCCGGATACGTCCACAGCTCATGGGTGGGTAGTCGTCGCCGCCCGGCGAAAAGTTCCCGCGGTACCGGGGGCTTCCAAACCCGGCCCGGCCGCGTACCCTCGACAGCCATGGTCCCCTGGCGTCGGCCCACCGCTGGCCCCTCCCCCGCCGGCCCCCTGGCCGAGTCCGGCGACGGGGTGGCCGCCGTCGGCGTGCCCGCCGCCCGCCGGCCCGGCTCCGGCGGCGCCGCGCTGCGGCTGCGCGAGCAGGCCGCCGGCGCCGCGCCCGAGCCGGAGCCCGGCGCGCTCGACCCGGCGACCGAGTGGGCGCTGACCGCGCGCGACGGCGACCCGGTGGCGCAGGCGGCGTTCGTCCGGGCCACCCAGGCCGAGGTGTGGCGGTTCGTCGCGGCGCTGATCGACCCGGGCGCGGCCGACGACCTGACCCAGGAGACGTACCTGCGGGCGTTCCGCGCGCTGCCCGACTTCGCCGGGCGGTCCACCGCCCGGACCTGGCTGCTCGGCATCGCCCGGCGCACCTGCGCCGACCACCTGCGCACGGTGATCCGCCGGCGGCGGCTGTTCGACCGGCTCGTCGGCGCGGCCGCCACGAGCGTGCCGGTGCCGGACCCGGCCGCCGGGCACAGCGCCGCCGACCTGCTGCGCCGACTGCCCGAGGACCGGCGCAGCGCGTTCGCGCTGACCCAGCTCCTCGGCCTCTCGTACGCCGAGGCCGCGGCCGTGGAGGACGTACCGGTGGGTACGATCCGGTCGCGGGTGGCCCGGGCCCGGATGGACCTGGTCGCCGCCCACGCCGACGCCATCGCGAGCTGATTCACACTCACTCCGGGGAACCAATGACCGCGCCCGAACGACCCACCGGTGTGCCCACCCATCGATCGCGCTGGACGACAGCGCAACCCTGGCTGACCGTCGCGGTCCGGCTCGGCCTCGCCGCCGTCTGGCTGGTCGCCGGCGGCGCGAAGGTCGGCGACCTCGCGCACTCCGGCCGCGTGGTCAACGCGTACAAGATCATGTCGTACGACGCGGCGAAGATCGTCGGCGCCGTGCTGCCGTTCGTCGAGCTGGCGCTCGGCGCGCTGCTGCTCGCCGGGCTCGCCGTCCGGCTGGCCGGCGGGCTGTCGATCGGTCTGCTCGGCGCCTTCATCGCCGGCATCGTGCAGGCGTGGGCCAGGGGCCTGTCCATCGACTGCGGCTGCTTCGGCGGCGGCGGGGAGCTGGGTGCCGGCGAGTCGCCGACGTACCTGCTCGACCTCCTGCGCGACCTCGGCTTCGTGCTCCTCGCGGGATTCCTCCTGACGTGGCCGCGCGGCTGGCTGGCGGTGGACAACTGGCTCCGCGATGATCCACAACTGCCGACCCGACAGGAGATTCGATGAGCAAGCGACCCGCGAACAAGGCCATGGCCGCCACCCTGGCGGCGGAGCGACGCAGACAACGGACGTTCTGGGCCTCGCTGATCGCGGTGGCCGTGCTGCTCGTGGCCGGCATCATCGGGTACGGCATCTACGCCAGCCACGAGTCCGGCGAGGTGCGCATCCCCAAGGGCACCGCCGCCGGCGACGACACCGGGCTCGCGCAGGGCACCGGCAAGGCGAAGGTCGACCTGTACCTGGACTACCTGTGCCCCGTGTGCAAGCAGTTCGAGGACAGCGTCGGCCCGACGCTGGACGGGCTGGTGCAGCAGAACAAGGCCACGCTGATCGTCCACCCGGTCGCGTTCCTGGACCGGCTCAGCAACGGCACCGAGTTCTCGACCCGCGCCTCGGCGGCCGCCGCCTGCGCCGCGGACGGGGGCAAGTTCCCCGAGTTCAACCGGGCCCTGTTCGCCCGCCAGCCGGGCGAGAACACCCCCGGCCTGCCGAACGAGACGATCATCGAGATCGGCAAGGGCGTCGGCCTGGGCGACGACTTCGCGTCCTGCGTGGACGAGCGCACGTACCGGGGCTGGGCGAGCCACGTCACCGACGGCGCCTCGGAGCGCGGCGTGACCGGCACGCCGACGGTCCTGGTCAACGGCACCAAGGTGGACAACGACCCGGCGAAGATCACCGCCGCGGTCACGGCCGCGCAGTGAGGCCCGGGCCGGGCGGCGCCGCGCCGACCCGGCCGGGGCACGACCACCCGCCCGCCGGGGCGGCGCCCGCACCGGCGCCGCCCCGCCCGGCCGGTGTCGGGCGCATGGTCGGCGCCGGGCCCGCGGTCCGTGCCGGGCGCACGGTCCGTGCCGGGTGCATGGTCCGTGCCGGGCGCATGGTCCGTGCCGGGCGCATGGTGGCGGTGGTCGGGGCGGCGGCGGTGGCCGGGGCGCTGACCGTGCCGGTACCGGCGCTCGCTCACTCCGACGAGGCGCCCGGCGGCTCCGACCAGCGGGTCCGGGTGCTCGCGGTCAGCCCGGCGCTGCCGGGCGTCACGGTGATCCCGATCGAGGCCGGCGCCCGGCTCCAGCTCACCAACTCCGGCGGCGCGACCGTCGAGGTGCGCGGCGACGCCGGCGAGCCGTACCTACAGGTGCGGCCCGACGGCACGTACGAGAACAGCCGGTCCCCGAGCACGTACCGCAACCGCACCCTCGTCGGCGCCCCGATCCCGCCGGACGCCGACGCGAGCGCCGCCCCGCAGTGGCGGCGCATCGGCACCCGGCCCGTCGCCCGCTGGCACGACGCCCGCGCGGCCTGGCCGGCGGACGCCGCGCGCACCGGCCCGCCGCGGGCCTGGTCGGTGCCGCTGACCGCGGACGGGGCGGTGGCGGCAGTCACCGGTACGACCACCCCCGAGACGCCGCCGAGCGCCCCGAACTGGTGGCTGCTGACGCTCGTCGGGGTCGGCCTGGTCGCGCTGCTCGGCCTGGTCGGCGCGCCGGGCACGAGCGGCGCCCGCCGCTGGTACGGGCGGGCGGCCGGCGCCGGGCTGGCGGCGCTCGCGGCGGCCGGCGGCGGGATCGCCCTCTGGTACGCGCTGGCCCGCGAGTGGGACGCCGGCGCCGGTACGGTCGGCGAGTTGCTGGCCGCGCTGGCCCGGGCCCAGGTGTGGCCGATCCTGACCGCGCTGGGCGCGCTCGCCGCCGCGGGGTACGCGCTGGCGCGGCGGCCGGCGGCGGACTTCGCGCTGGCGCTGTCCGGGGCGTGCCTGGGGCTGTTCCCCGGGGTGGCGAACGCGGCGGTGTTCGCCCGGGCGGTGCCGCCGGCGGCGTGCTCGGGGCTGACGGCGCGGGTGACGGTCGCGGCGGTGACGGCGATCGGGCTGGGGCTCGCGGTGGCGGGTGCGCTGCGGCTGCGGACGGCCATCGCGGCGGTACCGCGCGCCCCGGCGGTACCTGCTTCAGCCGCCGACCCGGCCGCTGCCGGCTGACGGCGCGGCGGGCGCGGAGATCCTCCGACGCGAGGGTGACCGTCCTGATCGGGATGTCGCTGGGTTCACCAGCGGGGCAGCGTGCGCGGGCCGCGGACGGTGGCGCCCAGTTCCGTGACGCGGCGGCGCAGCTCGCGGTCGGCGGTGACCACCGCGCACGGCACGTCCGCCCCGGCGACCACGGCCACGATCGCGTCGTCGCCGGAGCCCGGCGCGGCGACCACCCGCACGTCGTCGGTGCCCGGTACGCCGCGGGCCGCGCCCTCGACCACCAGGACCACCCCGAGGTCGTCGGTGGCGAGCGGGGCGAGCGCGTCGCGCAGCCGGGTGACGGCGCCGGCCCGGTCCCGCCACCAGCCGTCGGGGACGGAGCCGATCGTGTTCGCGGCGTCGACCACCAGCAGTTCCCGCATCCCCCCAGCCTGCCAGGCCCGCCGGACCGCTCGGGCGATCGGGGGCGGGTGTCGGTGGGGTCTGGCAGGATCGGGACATGCTGCGGATCGGTACGACGGTGCTCGGCGTCGCGGACCTCGGTCGGGCGGCCGCGTTCTGGACCGCCGCGCTCGGCTACGTCCCGCGCGACGGCGACGTGGCCGGCGACGACTTCGCGGTGCTCGTACCCGCGGGCGGCGCGGCCGGGCCCGGGCTGGCGCTCATGGTGAGCCGGACGCCGGTGCAGGAGCACCCGCGGGTCCACCTCGACCTGTACGCCGGCGACGCCGCGGACCAGGCCGCCGAGGTGGCCCGCCTGGTCGCCCTCGGCGCGCACCGGGTGGACTGGGACAGCTACCCGCCGGACCCCGACTTCGTGGTCCTGGCCGACCCGGACGGCAACCGCTTCTGCGTGATCGACACCGCCCGCGCCTGACGCGCGCCCACCGACAGGAGCCGAAGCACCTCAACCCTCCGATTGCGTACCTCACCCCATGCTCCCGGTCGCGCCTGCGGCGCTCGCCCGCTACCGCCCCGCCGGGCCGGGGGGCCGGAAGCCGTACGGCAGTTCGAGTCGGTGCGCGGCCAGCAGGTCGGCGTCGGCGAGCAGCTCCCCGGTCGGCCCGTCGGCCGCGACCCGGCCGGCGTCGAGGACGACCGCGCGCGGGCAGAGCTGGTGGGCGTACGGCAGGTCGTGGGTGACCAGCAGCAGCGTCACCGGCAGCCCGGCCAGGATGTCGGCCAGCTCGCGCCGGGCGGCCGGGTCGAGGTTCGCCGACGGCTCGTCCAGCACCAGGACGTCCGGCCGCATCGCCAGGACCGTCGCCACCGCGACCCGGCGGCGCTGGCCCGGCGAGAGCTGGTCCGGGGACCGGTCCCGGTGCTCGGCCATGCCGACCGCGGCCAGGGCCGCGGCCACCCGGTCGGCCAGTTCGGCGCCGCGCAGGCCGAGGTTGGCCGGGCCGAACGCGACGTCCTCGGCGACGGTGGACAGGAAGAGCTGGTCGTCGGGGTCCTGGAAGACGAGGCCGACCCGGCGGCGCACCTCGCGCAGCACCGCGCGGTCCGGGGTGACGGCGAGGTCGCCGATCCGGACGGTGCCGCCCCCGCCGTGCAGGATGCCGTTGAGGTGCAGGACCAGCGTGGTCTTGCCGGCGCCGTTCGGGCCGAGCACGGCGACCCGCTCGCCGGGGTCCAGGGCCAGGTCGACGCCGCGCAGCGCCTCGGCGCCGCCGGGGTACCGGTACCGGAGCCCGCTCACCTCGACCGCCCGCACCCGCGCCACCTCCCCCGCGATCATCGCCCATCCCACCCCGCCGACCCGCGCCACCCCACCACCCGGGCCACCCACCGCCGCCCGCCGGGCCGCCGGGCCGCCGGGCCGCCGGGCTAGTGGATCGCCCAGAGGACCGCGGCCGCGGCCAGGGCCGCCGGGAGCAGGGCCAGCGGCCACTGCCGGGCCGGCGGCCGGGTCCGGTCGGCGTCCGGCGGCCGGCCGGCGTACCCGCGGGCGAGCATCGCCAGGTGCACCCGCTCGCCCCGGCTGTACGCCCGGACGAACAGGGCCCCCACCCCGCGGGCGAAGCCGCGCGCCTGCCACAGCAGCCGCGGGTCGTCGCCGCGGCTGAGCCGGGCGATCCGCATCCGCCGGGCCTCGTCGCGGAGCACGCCGAGGTACCGCAGCATGAACGCCGCGATCTGGGTCAGCACGGGCGGGCAGCGCAGCCGGTCCAGCCCCACGATCAGGTCCGCCGGGGTGGTGCTGGCGGCGAGCAGCAGCGCGGCGAGGACGCCGAGCGTGCCCTCGGCGAGGATGGCCGCCCCGCCGTACAGGCCGTCGACGGCCAGCGGCACCCCGGCGACGGTGACCCGCGGCCCGGCCGCGACGAACGGCAGGAGGACGGCGAACAGCACGAACGGCAGCTCGATCAGCGACCGCCGCAGCAGCCAGCCCGCCGGCACCCGGGCCACCGCCGCGACCGCGGCGACCAGCGCGGCGTGCCCGGCGTACGGCCAGAGGGTGCCGCGCGGGGTGGCCACGACCGCGACGGTGAACGCGACCGCGGCCACGACCTTGACCTGCGGGGCGAGCCGGTGGACCGGGCTCGCCCGCGGCAGGTACAGGCCGGTCACCGGCGGGCGGGCCGCCGGACGAGCCAGAACAGGCCGCCGCCGACGGCGAAGGTGAGCAGGACCCCGCCGATGCCGGCGACCGCGGTACCGAGCCAGGGGTGCACGCCCTCGACCGCGTAGTCGGCGAGCGGCCCGCCGACCTCGTGCGGGCGGGCGGCCCGGGCCATGCAGGCGCCGCCGGTGACCTCCCCGGCGTCGTCCAGGGTGCAGCCGGCGTGCAGGGTGTTGTCCAGGCCGTCCGGGGCGGCCGAGGCGAAGTTGCTGACGAACCCGGCCAGGACCAGCGCGACGGCGAGCCCGCCGAGCAGCAGCACGCGCTTCACGCGGCCGCCCCCGCCGGCTCGGGCAGCGGCCGGCCGCGCAGGGCGTGCACCAGGTCCGGGCGGCTGCGGGCGACCGCGGCGACGGTGACCGCGGTGATCACGCCCTCGCCGACGCCGATGAGCAGGTGCACCCCGGCCATCGTCCCGGCGACCGCGGCGAGGCCGCCGGCCGGGAGCGGGCCGACGCCGCCGAGGGCGTACTGGAGCACGAAGCCCTGGGACGCGACCACGGTGGCGACGACCGCGCCGGCGCCGGCCGCGGCGGCCAGGCCGCCGGCCGTGCGCGGGAGCAGCCGCAGGGCGAGCCGGATGACCAGGTACGCGACCGCGGTGTGCAGCAGGGCCATGTTCGTCACGTTCAGGCCGATCGCGGTGACCCCGCCGTCGGCGAAGACCAGCGCCTGCACCACCAGGACGACCGTCACGCACAGCGCGCCGACCCAGGGGCCGACCAGCGCGGCGGCCAGCGCCCCGCCGAGCAGGTGGCCGCTGACGCCGGGCAGCACCGGGAAGTTCAGCATCTGGACGGCGAAGACGAACGCGGCGACCAGCCCGGCCAGCGGGACGAGCCGGTCGTCCAGGTCGCGCCGGGCCCGGCGCACGCACAGCGCGACGGCGGCCGCGGCGAGGGCGAGGAAGGCGAGCGAGGTCGGTCCGTCGATGATGCCGTTGCCCAGGTGCAGGGCCAGGGTGCGCATGGGCGCCTCCGGGTGGTCGGGGAGCCGCCCGCGGCCGGGTCGCCGCCGCGGTCGGTACCGGTCACCCTACGGCCGCCCCGCGCCGCTGCCAACGCCCCGCGGCGACCGGGCCGGTAAGGTGCGATTCATGACCGAGAACGTACGCCTCAGCCCGGGCGACACCGCGCCGGACTTCACCCTGACCACCGACTCCGGGGCGAAGCTCGCCCTGGCCGACCTGCGCGGCAAGCGGGTCGTCCTGTACGCGTACCCGGCGGCGATGACCCCCGGCTGCACGACCCAGGCGTGCGACTTCCGGGACTCGCTGGCCTCGCTCCGCGGCGCCGGGTACGAGGTCGTCGGCATCTCGCCGGACGAGCCGCCGGCGCTGGCGAAGTTCCGCGACCGGGACGCGCTGACCTTCCCGCTGGTCTCGGACCCGGACAAGGCCGTGCTGACCGCGTACGGCGCGTACGGCGAGAAGAAGCTGTACGGCAAGACGGTCACCGGGGTGATCCGGTCGACGTTCGTCATCGACGAGCAGGGGCTGATCCAGCAGGCGCAGTACAACGTCAAGGCGACCGGCCACGTGGCGAAGCTGCGCCGCGAGCTGGGGCTGGACTGACCCCGCGGGCTCCCCTTGCGACATCCGCGCGCCCTTGCGTGCCCCGGCCCGGCGGCACGTAGGGTGGCGGGCGAGGGGCCGTAGCCCAACGGCAGAGGCACACGGTTTAGGTCCGTGCCAGTGCGGGTTCGACTCCCGCCGGCCCTACGGGCGTCAGGGGCGGTGCGCCGGCGGCGCGCCGCCCTTTCGCGTCCCCGCCCCCGCGTACCGGTCCCTCACGTGCGGCCCTTCACGTGCCGGCCGGGCGCGTACCGGCCGCGCGCGGGCAGCATGATCCATTGCGGACAGTTATCCGCATATCAGGACAGTTTTACCAGTAAACCGGGCTGATCGGTACCGGGCCGCACCCTCGGCGGCTGTCGGTCGTTACTGCCTGTTCGCATTCTCGCCCGGTTTGGTAGACGTGGCGTAACGGTGACCGGGGTCTGACGGTTACTGGTTCCGGGCCGCTTCTGGCGTTCCCGCAGGTCAGGCAATTGCCTTATTTAACTCCCCGTACGCCGAATGGGTGAGATAAGGACATGTAGCTCTATAGGGCGTTGCGTCCACAGAGCAGCCATCGTTTTCCACCGCGGACCCACAAGTTCGGGACAACCGGACGGGCAAGCACTGGACAAACGGAGGAGGCGAGAGCGAAGTGGACGACCGCTACGAACTGTTCTGCGTCGCCGACCGCCTGTTCTTCGACGCGGTGCACGGCACCGACGGGCCCGCCACCGGCTTCCGGGCCGCCGACCGGCCGCTCCCCGCCGGCTGGCGCCGGGAGACCAAGGCCGACTGGCTCGCCTTCGTGCCGCCGGTCCGCCGGGTCCCGGCCCAGGGCTGGAAGGTGCACGCCTCCGCCACCCCGGACAACGCCGAGCGCGTCCTGGCCGTGCTGCTGGACTACTGCCTGCCGCGCGGCATCGAGTGCAAGGTACTGCGCTCGCCGCGGGACCTGTTCCTGCGCAGCTCGAAGTACGCTCCCCGGGGCCACAGCGGCAAGCTGGCCACGATCTACCCGGCGGACGACGCCGAGTGCGCGACCATCCTCAGTGACCTGTCCGGCGCGCTGGACGGCGAGGCCGGGCCGTACATCCTCAGTGACCTGCGGATCGGCGGCGGGCCGCTGTACGTCCGGTATGGCGGGTTCGCCGGCCGGTACTGCGTCGACGGCACCGGCGCGGTCGTGCCGGCCATCGAGAACCCCGACGGCGTGCTGGTGCCGGACCGCCGGGACCCGGTCTTCCGGGTGCCCGAGTGGCTGGCCGTCCCCGACTTCCTGCGGCCGCACCTCGACGCCCGCAACGCGGTGACGACGACCGACGTGCCGTACGCGATCGAGCGGGTCATGCACTTCTCCAACGGCGGCGGCCTGTACCGCGGCCGGGACACCCGGACCGGCGCCGAGGTCGTGCTCAAGGAGGGCCGCCCGTACGCCGGGCTGGACGCCGAGGGCAGCGACGCCGCCACCCGGGTCGGGGTCGAGCACGCGTTCCTCAGCAAGCTGGCCGGCTCCCCGGGCATCCCCGCGGTGTACGACCTGTTCGAGATCGGCGAGCACCGGTTCCTGGCGATGGAGTACGTGCCGGGCGTGCCGCTGAACAAGGAGGTCGTCGCCCGGCACCCGATGGTGCACGACGGCGACGACGCCGCCCGCCGCGAGTACACCCGCTGGGCGCTGTCCATCCTCGACCGGGTCGAGCAGGCCGTGTGCGCGATGCACGACCGCGGCGTCGTGTACGGCGACCTGCACCTGTTCAACGTCATGGTCCGGCCCGACGACACCGTCGCGCTGCTGGACCTGGAGGTGGCCAGCCTCGTCGCCGACAACCGGCGGCCCGGCCTCGGCAACCAGGGCTTCGCCCCGCCGCGCGGGGTCCGGGGCAGCGACCTGGACCGGTACGCCCTCGCTTGTCTGCGGCTGGCCGTGTTCCTGCCGCTGACCCAGCTCCTCTGGCTCTCCCCGGCGAAGGCCGCGCACCTGGCGGAGATCATCGCCGCGAACTTCCCGGTCGGCCGCGACTACCTCGACGAGGCGGTCGAGACGATCGAGCGGCTCGCCGGCCCGTACGCCCCGCCGGAGACCCGGGCGCCGGCCGACGGCCTCGGCCCCGCCGACTGGCGGGTGTCGGACCGTTGGATTCCGGCCCGCGACGCATTGGCGCGTGCCATTCTGACCAGCGTGAGCCCGCACCGCGCGGACCGGCTCTTCCCCGGCGACATCCAGCAGTTCGACGAGGGCGGGCTCGGTCTCGCCCACGGCGCCGCCGGCGTGCTGTACGCGCTGGAGGCCACCGGTGCGGGGCGGTACGCCGAGGGCGAGGAGTGGCTGCTGCGCGGCGCCCGCCGGGCCGGCACCGGGACAATGATCGGACTGTACGACGGACTGCACGGGGTGGCGTACACGCTGGACCGACTCGGCCATGCCGACGCGGCCCGGGCGGTGCTCGACCGCTGCCTCGACACGGACTGGCGCGGGCTCGGCAGCGACCTGTACGGCGGGCTGGCCGGCGTCGGCCTCAACCTCGCCCACTTCGCCGACCGCACCGGCGACGCGGCGCTGCGCGCCGCCGCCCGGGACGCGGCCGACCTGGTCGCCGAGCGGCTCGGCCCGGTGGACGGCGTGCCGGAGGTCAGCGGGGGCAAGCACCCGTACGCCGGCCTGTTCCACGGCGGCGCCGGCGCGGCCCTGCTGCTGCTGCGGGCGTACGACGACACCGGCGACAAGGCGTACCTCGACGCGGCCGGGGTCGCGCTCCGGCAGGACCTGCGCCGGTGCAAGCGCGACGCGACCGGCGACCTGGTGGTCAACGAGGGCTGGCGGACCATGCCGTACCTCGGCCGGGGCAGCGTCGGCATCGGCCTGGCGCTGGAGCGGTACCTCGACCGGTGCCCCGACGAGGAGCTGGCGGCCGCCGCGGCGGCGATCCACCGGGCGGCGCGGTCCCCGCTGTACGTCCAGTCGGGTTTGTTCGCCGGCCGCGCGGGCATCGCGTATTACCTGGCCGACCGGCGCGCGGTCACCGGCGGGGCCGAGCCCGCGCTGGCCGACCAGGTGCGCGACCTCGGCTGGCACGCCCTGCCGTACGGCGGCGGCATCGCCTTCCCGGGCGAGCAGCTCCTCCGGCTCTCCATGGACCTGGCCACCGGTACGGCCGGCGTCCTGCTCGCGATCGGCGCGGCGCACCACGACCGCCCGGTCCACCTACCGCTGCTGGCGCCGCCGGCACGGTCCACAGGCACCGCGCCATAAGGGCGCGGTTGGTAAGCACATTTGTCAAAGGGAGTGTGAAATGGCTCTTCTGGACCTCCAGGCCATGGAGCTGTCGGGCTACGGCGACGGCGACGGCCACGGCGGCTGGGGTCACGGCGGGTTCAACAGCCGCGCCAGCCTGCTGCTGTGCGGCGACAGCTCGCTCAGCGTGACCACCTGCAACTGACGTTGCAATCGCGGTCCCGGTCGGCACATACCGACCGGGACCGCGGTGCGTCCACCCCGATGCGGATCCACCGCCCCGCGCGCGCGTCGCTGGTGATCATGGCCGCCTGTGCGGCCGCACAGGTCGCCGGCCAGTTGACGCTGCCCACTCTCCTCGGCCGGACCGTCGACGGCATCGTCGGCGGCACCGACAGCACCCGCTGGCTCACCCTCACCGGCGCCCTCGTCGCCGCCCTCGTCCTCGTCGCGCTGCTGGACACGTACGTCGGCAGCCGGTACCTCGCCGCCCGGACCGCCACCCTGCGCCACCTCGTCGTCTCGCACGTGCTCCGGCTCGGCCCCCGCGGCGCCGCCGGCTTCGCCACCGGCGACCTGGTCAGCCGCGTCGCCGCCGGCGCCGCCGACGCCGCCCGGGCCGGCCCGGCCACCGTCGGCGTCCTGGTCGGCGTCCTGCCCCCGCTCGGCAGCCTCGGGCTGCTCGCCTGGATCGACGGCTGGCTGGCCGCCGCGTTCCTCGGCGGGCTGCTGCTCGCCGCCGGTGTGCTCACCGCGTTCACCCGGCGCAACGCCACGATCCTCACCGACTACCAGCGGGTCCAGGGTGGACTGGCCGCCCGGCTGACCGAGGCGCTGGGCGGGGTCCGGACCATCGCCGCCGCCGGTACGGGCGACGAGGAGCAGCGCCGCGTCCTCGCCCTGCTCCCCCCGCTGCGCGGCCACGGCCGGCTCACCTGGCAGGTGGTGGCCCGGGCGACGGCGCAGGCCGCCATCGTCGGGCCGGTGATCGAGGTGGTCGTGCTGGCCGCCGCCGGCTGGGCGCTGCTGGACGGGCGGATCACGCCGGGCGAGCTGTTCGCCGCCCACCAGTACGCGGTGCTCGGCGCCGGGCTGGGCGGGGTGACGGCCGCGCTGAACGGGCTGGCCCGGGCCAAGTCGGGGACGCGGCGCACCCGCGAGGTGCTGCACGCGCCGGCCCTGCCGTACGGGACAGGGGTCCTGCCGACCGCGGCCGGCGCGGACCCGGCGGCCGGCGCGGGGCGCGACGCCGCGGCCGGGGCGGGCGGCGGGGCCGTGGAGTTCCGCGGGGTCGCGCTGCACGACGGGTCGCGGACGCTGCTGCACCGGTTCGACCTGGCCGTCCCCGCCGGCAGCACGCTGGCCGTCGTCGGCCCGTCCGGGGCCGGCAAGTCGCTGCTCGCCGCCCTCGCCGCCCGGTTGCGCGACCCGGACGAGGGGGCCGTGCTGCTCGACGGCGTACCGCTGCCCGAGCTGTCCGCCGATGCCCTGCGCGCGGCCGTCGGCGGCGCGTTCGAGCGCCCGGTCCTCGCCGGCCGGACCGTCGGCGAGGCGATCGGCCAGGGCGCCGGCCCCGCCCCGGTCGAGGCCGCCGCCCGCCGGGCCAGCGCGCACGAGGTGATCATGCGACTGCCGCACGGGTACGACACGCCGCTGGACGACGCGCCGATGTCCGGCGGCGAGGCCCAGCGCCTCGGCCTGGCCCGGGCGCTCGTCGCCGACCGGGCCGCCGGGCGCCGGCTGCTCGTCCTGGACGACGCCACCTCCAGCCTCGACCTGCTCACCGAGCTGCACGTCGAGCGCGCGCTCGCCGACGGCACCACCCGGCTCATCGTCACCCACCGCGCCGGCATCGCCGCCCGCGCCGACCGGGTCGTCTGGCTCGACGCCGGGCACGTCCGCGGCATCGGGCCGCACCGGGCGCTGTGGGCGGACCCGGCTTACCGGGCGGTGTTCACGTGAGGCGCGAACTGCGCTTCGGCGCGAACCGGCTCGACCGCCGGGTGCTGCGCGGGCTCGCCGGCTGGTCGCTGCCGGAGCTGCTGCCCGCCGCGGTCTCCGGTACGGCCGTCGCCCGCGCCCTCGACGACGGCTTCCTCGCCGGCCGCCCCGGCGTCGGCGTGGCCTGGCTGGCGGCGATCGTCGCGGCCGCGGCGGTGGGCGCGCTGGGCTCCCGGCAGGTGTACCGGCGGCTCGGCGAGCTGGTCGAGCCGTTCCGCGACGACCTGGTCAGCTACGTCGTGCACGGCGCGCTCGCCCGCGGCATCAACGGCCGGCGCGACGACGGCGCGGTCGCCCGGCTCACCCACCAGGTCGAGATCGCCCGGGACACGTACGGCGGCCTGATCATGGTCGTCCGCGGCTTCGCGGTCAGCGTGCTCGGCGCCGTCGCCGGCCTGCTCGCCCTCTCCCCCGCCATCGCGGCGCTGGTGCTGCCGCCGTTCCTGATCGGGCTGGGCCTGTTCGTCGCCACCCTGGGGCTGGCGGCGGCCCGGCACCGGGCGTACGTGGCCACCGACGAGCAGCTCGCCGCCCGGGCCACCGGGGTGCTGCGGGGCGTCCGCGACGTCACCGCCACCGGCTCCGCCGGCTTCGCCACCGCGCTGGTCGACGAGCCGGTCGCCGCGCAGGCCGCGGCCGAGCGGGCGCTGGCCAACGTCGCCCTGCTCCGGGTGCTCTGCCAGGCCGTCGGCGGGTGGGGGCCGCTGGTCGTCCTGCTCGCCGCCAGCCCGCGGCTGGCCGCCGGCGGGCTCAGCGCGGGCGCGCTGCTGGGCGGCCTGACGTACGTGGCGTCGGCGCTGCAACCCGCGCTGAACCAGCTCATCAGCGGGCTGGGCAGCGCCGGCCTGCGGTTCGTCGTCACCGTCGGCCGGCTGCTGGAGGCCAGCGTCGCCGAGGACGCCCGCGGCGTCAGCCCGGCCGCGGGCCGCCCGGTCCGCGGCCGGGTCCCGGTCGCGGACGCGCTCCGGCTGCCCGCCCCCGCCGACCCCGGCCACCTGACCGCGGCCGGTCTGACCTTCGCGTACGGGCCGGGGGCCGCGCCGGTGCTGCGCAACCTGCACCTCACCGTCGCCCGCGGCGACCACCTGGCCGTCGTCGGGCCCAGCGGGATCGGCAAGTCCACCCTCGCCGGCCTGCTCTGCGGCATGCTCACCCCCGACGCCGGCACGGTCCGGATCGGCGGCGTCCCCATCGGCCACCTCGCCCCGTCGGACCTCGCCACCCGCCGGGTGCTGATCCCGCAGGAGGCGTACGTCTTCGCCGGCTCGGTCTGGGCCAACCTGACGTACCTGCGCCCGCACGCCGAGAAGTCCGAGGTGGTCGCCGCCGCGGAGGCGGTCGGGTCGCGCGGGCTGGTCGAGCGGCTCGGCGGCTGGCGGGCGCCGCTGGACCCCGGCCCGCTGTCGGCGGGCGAGCGGCAGCTCATCGCGCTGACCCGGGCGTACCTGTCGCCGGCCGGGCTGGCGGTGCTGGACGAGGCCACCTGCTACCTGGACCCGGCGGCCGAGCGGCGGGCCGAGGAGGCGTTCGCCGCCCGGCCTGGGGCGGTGGTGATCGTGGCGCACCGGGTCAGCTCGGCGCTGCGGGCCAAGCGGGTGCTGGTGCTGGACGGGGTGAGCGCGGTCGCCGGCGACCACGACACGGTGGTGGCGCGGTCGCCGCTGTACCGGGAGCTGCTGGGGTACTGGAGCGCGGAGCCGCACGCGGCCGGCGCGCCGCCCGCGGCCGGGGTGGCTCGGGGCGGCGGCGGGGCCATGGTCGGGGTGGCCGCGGTGCGGGCGCGCGGCGACGCGGCGATCACGATGCGGCTGCCCCCGGTCGCTCCGGTCGGCGTCGCGTCGGCGGCCGGGGGCGTCGCTCCCGGTGGCGCGCCGGCGGGGGGCGCGGTGGCCGGGGGCGCGGGGTCGGACGGCGGGGGTACCACCGTCCTCGCCCGCGACGGGTGACCCGTCAGCCCCGGTACGCGCGCCAGTGGTCGGCCATCCGCGCCCGCTGCCCCGGCGTGAACTCCGTCATGCACGGGTCGGTGCCGTAGTCCAGGTAGTTGTGGATCGGGTCGGCGCCGGCCTGGTCCGGGCAGGTGTCCTTGCCGGCCGGGCAGCCCGACGACGGCGTCGCCTGCGCCGGGGTGTCGACGACCTCGTCCCCGCCGCCGGTGCACGACTCGCCCTGGAACGTGTGGTACAGCCCCAGCCAGTGCCCGACCTCGTGGGTCGCGGTGAGCCCGAGGTTGTACTGGTCGTACGTCCCGCCCGGCAGCGTCTCCGAGGCGAGCTTGACGCCGTCCAGCTTGCCCGCGCCGTCGAACGGGAACGTGGCCTGGCCCAGCTCGTACGGCGCCAGCGGGCCGACGTAGATGTTCAGCGCGCCCATGTCCCCGGCGTGCAGGATCGGGCGCATGAGCGCGTCCTGCTCGTCGCCCATCGGTACCCAGGCGGGGTTCTCGGTCCGGGTGATCCGCTTCAGCGCGAACGTGAACGGCGCCGCCGCGCCGCCGCGCCCGCCGGCGAAGGTGTCGTTCAGGACGTCGATCTGGTCGATCAGCATCCGCTCCGGGAGGTTGCCGCCCTCCCGGCTGGCGTCCTTGCTGATCACGTGCAGGTACGTCGGGATGACCGCCGGGGCGGCCGGGCGCGGGCCGGCGGCGCGCAGCCGGGCCCGCAGGTCGGCGGCGTGCCGGGCGGCCTCGGCGGCCCCGACCACGCGCGTGTCCCGCGGCACGGCCCGCCGGTGCTCCCCGATCCCGGGCCGGGCCCGGTCGGTGTCGTGGCGGTGGCCGGCGGTGCGGCCGGTCGGGTGGGTGCGGCGGGTGCCGTGGTAGTGGTGGGCGGCGGTGCGGGCGGTCGGGTGGGCGGCGGTGCTCGGGTGGGCGGGTTCGTCGGCGCAGTGCGCGGCGCCGGCCGGGCCGGCGGTGGCGACCGTGCCGGGGGTGGTCGCGCCGGCGGGGGTCGGCGCGAGGAGGGTGAGCAGGACGCTGGCGGCGGACGCCAGGGTGGAGCGGACGCGGGGCGTCATGTGGCGACTCCGAACGTGGGAGGGGTACGTCGTGGAATTGCCCCGGGGCGCCCACCACCGCCGCTGCCGGTCGGGAGTGGACAGCGACCGACACTAATGGACCCACCACCCGCGCGCCACCCCGAACACGAACCAACCTCACACGAACCGCGCCGCCACGAAAAGGGGGTCGGGCACCCCGCGCCCGGCGCGCAGAATGCCCGACCCCGTCCACCCCCGCTCGCCGCACCGGGCGGACGGGGTCGGGTACCGAACGGACGGCATCAGGGGTACCCGACCCCATCCCCACGGTGCAGTGCAGCGGGAGTTCGCGCGGGCGGGGCGGCGGCGTGGGGCGCCGCCCCGCCCGGTCTCAGCGGGTGGCCGGCTGCTGGCCGCCCAGCTCCGTGACGGCGGCGCGGATCTGCTTCAGGAACGCGCTCACCTTCGTGTAGTGGCCGGGCTCGCCGGGCCGGGCGCAGCCGACGCCCCAGCTCGTGATGCCGACCTGGACCCAGCCGGCGCCGTCGCGCGCCACCAGCGGCCCGCCGGAGTCGCCCTGGCAGGTGTCGACGCCGCCCTTGTCGTAGTCGCCCGCGCAGATCTCCACCGCGGGCGTGGGCTGGCAGCGCGCCGCCGGGACGTGCGGCAGGTCCACCTCCAGCAGCACCGGCGAGACGCTGCCGTTCTCCTTCGTCAGCCCCCAGCCCATCGCCCGGAACGGCCCGCGCTCGTCGGCGCCCGCGTCCCGCGGCAGGGCCGGGTACGTGGAGCCGGTGTACGGGGTGTCCAGCTTGACCACCGCCCAGTCGCCCTTGTTGGTGCCGCCCCCGGTCTTGTACTTCGTACCGCGGCGGACCTGGCCGGCGCCCTGGGCGTCCGCCCAGCGGACCTTGCCGATGTGCGCGTCCACCCGGACGACCTTCCGGTCGTCGGTGCAGTGCTCGGCGGTGAGGACGATGTCCGGCGACAGCAGGGTGCCGCCGCAGCTGTAGGACTCGCCGCCCGCGGTGCTCAGGTGCAGGTTGGCCATCCACGGGTACGCGCCCGCCGCCGACGGCCGGCCGCCGACGATCCGCCCCTGCCCGGGGTCGGCCGGGGCCGGGCCGGCCGGGGTGGGGTCGGCGAACGCGGCGGGCGCCGCCGCGGTCGCGGCGAGGAGGGCGGCGGTCGCGGCCAGGGTGGCGAGGACGGGGCGCTGCACGGCGACTCCAGGGGGGGTGGCGGGGCTGGCCGGGACAGCCGTGAACGGGGTGGACGACATGATGGTTCGCCACAAACATGTGTGTCGATTTTTGCAATCAGCGTCATCCAAAATCACACCTGTTCACCGAACATCGTGATCAGCATCCCACCACCGTTTGCTGGGAATACTCGATCACTTGGGTTCACTCGTCGCGTGTGGACAAGTTTTCACACGTGGAAGTGTGTAGAGAAGTCGCCGCCCGGACAGCAGAATGGAATGCCACCAAAACGCCCAGCGGTACCCGACCGGATCGGGCACGGAAGGTCGGGTGCGGCACCCCGGCGCCGCGGCAGCATGGGGGTACGACGGAAGGAGCGGCGCGTGCTGGACCGGCTGAACGAGGCCATGGCGTACATCGAGGAGCACCTCGACGACCGGATCGACGGCGCGGAGCTGGCCCGGATCGCGGCCACCTCCGAGTACCACCTGCGCCGGCTGTTCTCGGCGCTGGCCGGGATGCCGCTGTCGGAGTACGTCCGCCGGCGCCGGCTGACCGTCGCCGGGGCGCACGTGCTCACCGGGGACGCGACGCTGCTGGACCTCGCGGTGCGGTACGGGTACGGCTCGGCCGAGGCGTTCGCCCGGGCGTTCCGCGCGGTGCACGGCGTCGGCCCCGGCGAGGCCCGCCGGACCGGGGCCGCGCTGCGGGCCCAGCCGCTGCTCTCCTTCCGCCTCACCGTCGAAGGGAGCGAGCGCATGCGGTACCGGGTGGTCGAACGGGAAGCGTTCCGGGTGGTGGGCTGCCGGGCCCGCGTCCCGCTGGTGCACGAGGGGATGAACCCGGCCATCGCGGACTTCATCCGCGCGATCGAGCCGGCGACGCTGGACGTCCTGAGGGGGCTGTCCGACCGGGAGCCGCGCGGCATCGTCGGCGTGACCGACAACCTGGCGCCGGACCGGGCGGAGGGCTCCGGGCTGGACTACTACCACGGGGTCGTGACCGGCGCCGACGCGCCGGCGGGGCTGGCGGCGCTGGCGGTGCCGGCGGGGGCGTGGGCGGTGTTCGAGAGCGCGGGCGAGTTCCCGCGGGCGCTGCAGTACCTCTGGCGGGACGTGTACACGCAGTGGTTCCCGGCCAACCCGTTCCGCAGCCGGCCGGGTCCGGAGATCCTGCGCACGGCGGTGGCGCCCGGCGGCGCGACGGCCGAGGCCGAGCTGTGGATCCCGGTCGAGCCGATTCCCTGAGGTTCGCGCACCGACCGCCGGTGCGCCCGCACTGGTGGCGCGGACCGCGCAAGCTGCGGCGGATGGGTGGTGGCGGCGGGGTCAGGTCACCGTGATCGGGTCGCCCACCGCCACCGTTCCCGGCCGCTCCGGGATCAGGTGGGTGGCGAACAGCACGCCGCCGTCGACCGTCCGCCGGGCGGCGAGCGTACGCAGGACCGCCGGCGACCGCTCCCCCGACTCCTGGTCGGTGTTGACCACCACGCAGCGGGCGGCCGGCTTCGCCACCCGGAACAGCACCGGACCGACGCTGACCCGGCGGCCGGGCCACTCGTCCTCGGCCCAGGCGGGCGCGCCGGCCACGACGAGGTTGGGGCGGAACCGGTGGATCGGTACCGGCGGGTGCCCGTCCTCGGCCAGCCACTCGTGCAGCGCGGCCAGCGAGGCGAGGTTGGCGACCGTGACCGGGCAACTGTCGGCGAAACTGACCGTCTCCCCCGGCCGGGCGCCGGCCGTGGTCATCTCGCGCCGGGTGGGATCGTCGCCGTACGACAGGTGGGCCGGGCGGCCCAGCACCCGCCCGAGCCAGGCGTCCGCGACCGGGCCCGCCGGGGTGGCGGCGACGGTGGACTGCCAGACGGTGACGGCCCGGTCGGCCGGCACGCGCGGGTACGGCACCCGCAGGTCGGGGTGGCCGGGCGCGCGCAGCACGAGCCCACCCGGGTACGGCTCGGGGCGGACCAGCGCGAGCCGGGCGTCCTTGCGCTGGCTGAGGAAGCCGCCGGCCGGGTCGGTGATCAGCCACCGGCGGTCGCCGGCGAGGCCCCACGGCTCGACCTCGGCGCGGGCGTGCTCGACCCGGTAACCACCCTTGATCGGGTACGTGTGAATCCCCGCCAACCGCACCCGCCGATCGTCCCACGCCCCCGCCACCCGCCCCCACCCGACCACCGCGCATGCGGCGGTGGCCCCGAAGCCGGCGACACTGAGGCACCAGCGCCGGCCGGCCAGCGGCGAGCCCGGCGGCAACGGCAGCGGCCGGCGGCGATCAGCGGGATCGGTCGGGCCCTGGCGCCATGAATGGGATTATGCATAGAGTGTCGGCGTGAATGAGAATGCGATCAACGCCCTGTGGCGCGGCGTCCGCCTGACGCCCACCCAGCGGCGGATCGCGCACGTGCTCGCCGCCGAGCCCGGTGCCGCCGCCTTCCTCTCCGCCGGCGAACTCGCCGAGCGGGCCGGCGTCAGCCAGCCGTCGGTGACCCGGTTCGCGGTCGCGCTCGGCCTCGACGGGTACCCCGCGCTGCGCCGCCGGCTGCGCGACCTCGCCGTCGACGCCCCCCGCCCGCCGGTGGCCGACGGCCCGTGGCAGGCCGCGGTCCGGGCCGAGCGGGAGAACCTGGACCGGCTCGCCGACGCCCTGCGCGACCCGTCCGCCGTGGCCCGGGCCGGGGAGCTGCTGGCCGGGTCGGCGCCGCTGCTGGCCCTCGGGCTGCGGACGGCGGCGCCGCTGGCCGCGTACGTCGGGTACTTCGGCCGCAAGGTGCACGCCGACGTCCGCGTGCTCGACCACGCCGGCAGCCAGCTCGACGACGCGCTGGAGCAGGGCCGGGACGCCGGGGCCACGGCGCTGCTGGCGATCGTGCTGCCGCGGTACCCGCGCGAGGCGATCGACGCCATGCGCGCCGCCCGGGCGGCCGGGCTGCGGGTCGTCGCGATCACCGACTCGCCGGTGTCGCCGGCCGTCGAGCACGCCGATGTCGCGCTGGTCGCGGCGGTGGGTACGGATCTGGTGTTCGACGTACACGCCGCGCCGCTGGCGTTGACGATGGTGCTGCTGCAGGCCGTCTGCGACGCCGGGGGCGAGCGGGCCCAGGCCCGGTTGGAAGCGTTCGACGCGTCGGCCCACCGGCGCGGCATCTTCGTGAGCTGAAGGAGTGACCATGACCGTCCGCGCCCCGCACGGCCGCACGCTCACCGCGCGCGGTTGGCCGCAGGAGGCCGCCCTGCGCATGCTCATGAACAACCTGGACCCGGACGTCGCCGAGCGCCCCGACGACCTGGTGGTCTACGGCGGTACCGGGAAGGCGGCCCGGGACTGGCCGTCGTACCACGCGATCGTCCGCGAGCTGACCGACCTACGCGCCGACGAGACGCTGCTGGTGCAGTCCGGCCGGCCGGTGGGCGTGCTGCGCACGCACGAGTGGGCGCCGCGGGTGCTCATCGCGAACAGCAACCTGGTCGGCGACTGGGCCACCTGGCCGGAGTTCCGCCGGCTCGAGGCGCAGGGCCTGACGATGTACGGGCAGATGACCGCCGGATCGTGGATCTACATCGGCACCCAGGGCATCCTGCAGGGCACGTACGAGACGTTCGCCGCGGTCGCGGCCAAGCGGTTCGGCGGGACGCTGGCCGGCACGCTCACGCTGACCGCCGGCTGCGGCGGGATGGGCGGCGCCCAGCCACTCGCGGTGACGATGAACGACGGCGTCTGCCTGATCGTGGACGTGGACGGCACCCGGCTGCGCCGCCGGGTGGAGAACCGGTACCTGGACGAGATCGCCGACTCCCTCGACGACGCCGTCGCCCGGGTGACCGCGGCGAAGCGGGACCGGCGGGCGCTGTCGGTCGGCGTGGTCGGCAACGCCGCCACGGTCTTCCCGGAGCTGCTGCGCCGCGGCGTGGAGATCGACATCGTCACCGACCAGACGAGCGCGCACGACCCGCTGTCCTATCTGCCCGAGGGCATCGAACCCGGCGACGCGCCGGACTACGCGGCGCGCAAGCCGGAGGAGTTCACCGACCGGGCGCGGGCGGCGATGGCCAAGCACGTCGCGGCGATGGTCGGCTTCCTCGACGCGGGCGCCGAGGTGTTCGACTACGGCAACTCGATCCGGGACGAGGCGCGGCTGGGCGGGTTCGACCGGGCGTTCGCCTTCCCGGGCTTCGTGCCGGCGTACATCCGGCCGCTGTTCTGCGAGGGCAAGGGGCCGTTCCGCTGGGCGGCGCTGTCCGGCGACCCGGCCGACATCGCCGCCACGGACCGGGCGATCCTCGACCTGTTCCCGGACAACGAGCAGCTCGCCCGGTGGATCCGGCTGGCCGGCGAGCGGGTGGCGTTCCAGGGGCTGCCGGCGCGGATCTGCTGGCTGGGGTACGGCGAGCGGGATGTGGCCGGCGTCCGGTTCAACGAGATGGTGGCCGCCGGCGAGGTGGCCGCGCCGATCGTGATCGGCCGCGACCACCTGGACTGCGGGAGCGTGGCCTCGCCGTACCGGGAGACCGAGGCGATGGCCGACGGCTCCGACGCGATCGCGGACTGGCCGCTGCTCAACGCGCTGGTCAACACCGCGTCGGGCGCGTCCTGGGTGTCGCTGCACCACGGCGGCGGGGTCGGCATCGGCCGGTCGCTGCACGCCGGGCAGGTGTGCGTGGCGGACGGGACGCCGCTGGCCGGCGAGAAGATCGCCCGGGTGCTGTCCAACGACCCCGGCATGGGCGTGCTGCGGCACGTCGACGCGGGGTACCCGGAGGCGGAGTGGACGGCCGGCGTGCACGGCGTCCGCATCCCGATGCGCGACCGCGCCCCGGCCGACCCCGCCACCCCACCGTCCCCCACCGACGACGCACCCGGCGGCGCGGCAGCCGGCGAAGCGGGGCCGGGTGGCGCGCCGGCCGACCGGTCCGGCCGGGTCAACGGGCACTCGCACGGCGGTGCGGCGTGAGCGACTTCCGCAAGCTCTGGGACGAGCTGGCCCCGATCGGCCGGGACGCCGGCACCGGCGGCTACCTGCGGTACGCGTTCTCCCCGGCCGAGCGGGAGTGCCGCGCCTGGTTCGCCGCGCAGGCCGCGCACCGCGGGCTGGCGCTGGACGAGGACGGCAACGGCAACCTGTTCGCCTGGTGGGGCGACCCGGCCGCCGGCGGCGCGGTCGTCACCGGCAGCCACTTCGACTCGGTGCCGCACGGCGGCGCGTACGACGGGCCGCTCGGCATCGTCAGCGCGTTCCTCGCCGTGGACCTCCTGCGCGAGCGCGGGCACGCCCCGCGGGTGCCGGTCGCGGTGGCCGCGTTCGTCGAGGAGGAGGGCGGCCGGTTCGGCGTACCGTGCCTGGGCTCGCGGCTGCTCACCGGCGCGATCGCCCCGGAGCGGGCGGGCGCGCTGCGCGACCCGGCCGGGGTGAGCTTCGCCGAGGCGCTCGGCGCGGCCCCGGCCGGCGCCCGGCCGGAGCTGGTCGGCCGGATCGGCCACGTGGTCGAGCTGCACGTCGAGCAGGGCCGGGACCTGGTGTACCGGGACGCGGCCGTCGGCGTCGGCACCGCGATCTGGCCGCACGGGCGGTGGCGGGTGGCGCTGTCCGGCGAGCCGAACCACGCCGGCACCACGGCGATGGTCGACCGGCGGGACCCGATGCTCACCGCCGCGTACCTGGTGCTGGCGGCGAACAAGCAGGCCCGGCTGCGCGACGCCCGGGCCACCGTCGGCCGGCTGGCGGTCGCGCCGAACGCCACCAACGCCGTACCGGAGCGGGTCACCGCCTGGCTGGACGCCCGCGCGGCCGACGCCGCCACGCTGACCGCGCTGGTCGACGAGGTGACCGCGCGGGTCGCCGAGCGGGCCGGGCGGGACGGCACCACCGTCGAGTGGACGGCCGAGTCGGTCACCCCGGAGGTCGGCTTCGACCCGGCGCTCGCCGCCCGGCTGGCGGCGCTGCTGGGCGGGGCGCCGCTGCTGCCGACCGCGGCCGGGCACGACGCCGGGGTGCTGTCGGCGCACGTGCCGACGGCGATGCTGTTCGTCCGTAACCCGACCGGTGTCTCCCACTCCCCCGCCGAGACCGCGGCCGACGCCGACTGCGTCGCCGGGATCGCCGCCCTCGCCGACGTGCTGGCGGGCCTCACGTGACGGCCGCCCGCGGCCGGCGCCCGCACGGCCCGGCGTACGTGGCGGCGCACGCGCTGCTGCCCGGCGGTCCGGCCCGGGACGTGCTGGTCGAGGTCGCCGGGGACCGGATCGCCGCCGTCCGCCCCGGCGCCGCCGCCCCGCCGGACGCGATCCGGCTGCCCGGCGTCCTGCTGCCCGGCCTGGCCAACGCCCACTCGCACGCGTTCCACCGGGCGCTGCGCGGCCGGACCGGGCACGTCGGCGGCGACTTCTGGACCTGGCGGGACGCGATGTACGCGGTCGCGCAGCGGCTCGACCCCGACCGGTACCTCGAGCTGGCCACCGCGGTGTACGCCGAGATGGCGCTGGCCGGGATCACCTGCGTCGGCGAGTTCCACTACCTGCACGACGACCCGGACGGCCGCCCGTACGCCGAGCCCGGCGCGATGGGCGACGCGCTGATCGAGGCCGCCGGCCGGGTCGGCATCCGGATCACGCTGCTGGACACGCTGTACCTGACCGCGACCGTCGCCGGCGACCCGCTGGACGGCGTGCAGCGCCGGTTCCACGGCGGCGGCCTGGACGGCTGGCGGGAGCGGCGGGCCGCCGCGGTGCCGCCGCACGCCCGCCGCGGTGCGGCGATCCACTCGGTCCGCGCGGTACCGGCGAGCCTGCTGCCCGAGGTGCGGGCGGCGGTGCGCGGGCCGCTGCACGTGCACCTGTCCGAGCAGCCGGCGGAGAACGCGGCGTGCCTGGCCGCGTACGGCATGACCCCGGCCGCGCTGCTCGCGGCGCACGGCCTGCTCGACCTCGACACCACCGCCGTGCACGCCACCCACCTCACGCCCGGCGACGTGGGCCTGCTCGGCGCCGCCCGGGCCGGGGTGTGCCTGTGCCCGACGACCGAGCGGGAGCTGGCCGACGGCATCGGGCCGGGCCGGGAGCTGGCCGCCGCGGGCGCGCTGCTGTCGCTGGGCTCCGACTCGCACACCGAGATCGATCTGTTCGCCGAGGCGCGCGGGGTGGAGCAGCACGAGCGGCTGCGCACGCTGGCCCGCGGCCACTTCGCGCCGCGCGAGCTGCTCGCCGCCGCCACCGTCACCGGGCACGCGGCCTGCGGCTGGCCGGACGTCGGCCGGATCGCCGTCGGCCAGCGCGCCGACCTGGTCGCGGTCGCGCTGGACACCCCGCGCACCGCCGGCGTCGACCCGGCCGGCATCCTCGCCGCCGCGACCGCCGCCGACGTCGTGGCGACCGTCTGCGGCGGCCGGCTGCTGGACCGCGGCACGCTGCTCGCGTACGTCCGGCGGGGGTGGCGGCCGTGAGCCTGCTCATCGACAACTGCGGCGAGCTGGTCACCTGCGACCCGCGCCGCGGCGACTCCCCGCTCGGGCTGCGGCACGACGCGGCGGTCATCGTCGAGGGCGAGGAGGTGGTGTGGGTGGGCGCCAGCGGCGACGCCCCGGCCGCCGACGCGTACCTGGACGCCGCCGGCCGGGCGGTCCTGCCCGGCTTCGTGGACAGCCACGCGCACCTCGTCTTCGCCGGCGACCGGGCCGCGGAGTTCGGCGCCCGGATGGCCGGCGAGCCGTACACCGGCGGCGGCATCCGGACCACCGTCGCCGCCACCCGGGCGGCCTCCGACGACGCGCTGCGCGCGCACGCCGGCCGGCTGGTCGGCGAGGCGCTGCGGCAGGGCACCACCACGATCGAGATCAAGAGTGGGTACGGGCTCACCGTCGCCGACGAGGAGCGCAGCCTGCGGATCGCCGCCGGGTACACCGACGAGGTCACCTTCCTCGGCGCGCACGTCGTGCCGGCCGGCGCCGACCCGGACGAGTACACGGCGCTGGTCTGCGGCGACATGCTCGCGGCGGCCCGCCCGTACGCGGCGTGGGTGGACGTGTTCTGCGAGCGCGGCGCGTTCGACGCCGAGCAGTCCCGGGCGATCCTCACCGCCGGCCGCGACGCCGGGCTGGGCCTGCGGGTGCACGCCAACCAGCTCGGGCCGGGCCCGGGCGTGCGACTCGCCGTCGAGCTGGGCGCCGCCAGCGCCGACCACTGCACCCACCTGGCCGATGCCGACGTGGCCGCGCTGGCCGGCTCCGACACGGTGGCGACGCTGCTGCCGGGGGCGGAGTTCTCCACCCGGTCGCCGTACCCCGACGCGCGCCGGCTGCTGGACGCCGGCGCGACCGTCGCGCTGGCCACCGACTGCAACCCCGGCTCGTCGTACACCACGTCCATGCCGTTCTGCGTGGCGCTGGCCGTCCGGGAGATGGGCATGACGCCCGCCGAGGCGGTGTGGGCGGCGACCGCCGGCGGGGCGCGGGCGCTGCGCCGCGACGACGTCGGCGTGCTCCGGCCGGGCGCTCGGGCCGACCTGGTCATCCTCGACGCACCCTCGTACCTGCACCTGGCCTACCGGCCGGGCGTACCGCTGATCCACGACGTCATCCGAGCCGGAGAGCCGACATGAGCACCGTGACCGTCACCGCCCATGGGGTCACCCCCGCCGACGTGCGCGCCGTGGCGCGCGGCGACGCCAGGGTGGTGATCGCGCCGGAAGCCCTGGACGCCATGGTGACCAGCCGGTCCATCGTGGACCGGATCGAGGAGTCGGGCAAGCCGGTGTACGGCGTCTCCACCGGCTTCGGCGCGCTGGCCAACACCCCGATCGCGCCGGAGCGCCGGTCCGAGTTGCAGCACGCGCTGATCCGCTCGCACGCCGCCGGGGTGGGCGCGCCGCAGCCGCGCGAGGTGGTCCGGGCGATGATGCTGCTGCGGGTCCGGTCGCTGGCGCTCGGATACTCCGGCGTCCGCCCCGAGGTGGCGCTGGCGCTGGTCGAGCTGCTCAACGCCGACGTCACGCCGTGGGTGCCCGAGCACGGGTCGCTGGGCGCGTCCGGCGACCTGGCGCCGCTGGCGCACTGCGCGCTGGTGCTGCTCGGCGAGGGCTGGGTGCTGACCCCGGCCGGCACCCGGATCGACGGCGGCGAAGCGCTGGCCGCCGCCGGCCTGAAGCCGCTGGTGCTGGCCGCGAAGGAGGGCCTGGCGCTGATCAACGGTACGGACGGCATGCTCGGGATGCTGCTGCTGGCCCTCGGCGACGCCGCCCACCTGTTCACGATGGCCGACATCACCGCCGCGCTGGCGATCGAGGCGATGCTCGGCTCGGACCGGCCGTTCCAGCCGGAGCTGCACGCGATCCGCCCGCACCCCGGCCAGGGCGTGTCCGCGGCGAACATCCACCGGCTGCTCCAGAACTCCCCGGTGATGGACTCGCACCGCGACGACGTGGCGCACGCGGTGCAGGACGCGTACTCGATGCGCTGCGCCCCGCAGGTCGCCGGCGCCGCCCGGGACACCCTGGACTTCGCCGCCGCCATCGCCGACCGCGAGCTGCGCTCGGTGGTGGACAACCCGGTGGTGCTGCGCGACGGCCGGGTGGAGAGCACCGGCAACTTCCACGGCGCCCCGCTGGGCTTCGCCGCCGACTTCCTCGCCATCGCCGCCGCCGAGGTGGGCGCGATCGCCGAGCGCCGGGTGGACCGCCTGCTCGACGTGACCCGCTCCCGCGACCTGCCGCCGTTCCTGTCCCCCGACGCCGGGGTGAACTCGGGCCTGATGATCGCCCAGTACACCGCCGCCGGGGTGGTCGCGGAGAACCGCCGGCTGGCCTCGCCCGCGTCGGTCGACTCGGTGCCGACGTCCGGGATGCAGGAGGACCACGTGTCGATGGGCTGGGCGGCGGCGATCAAGTTGCGCCGGGTCCTGGACAACCTGACCAGCATCCTGGCGGTGGAGCTGATCGCGGCGGTCCGCGGCCTGCAACTGCGGGCGCCCCTGACGCCGTCCCCGGCGGGGCGGGTGGCGATCACGGCCCTGGGCGGCGAACCGGGCCCGGACGAGTACCTGGCCCCGCTGATGGAGCACGCCCGCACCCTGGTCGGCACCACCCCCCTGCGCACGTCCATCGAACGCACCATCGGCGCCCTCGCCTGAGCGGCGCCCTGCCGCCGGCTACTTGTCGCCCGGATTTTTGTCTGACAGAATAGGCGGATGCCACGGGCCAGCTACACGTGGGCGGCCTCGGCTGCCGAGCACGGCATCAGCCGACAGCGGATCAGGTTCGTCATCGAGCGCTGCGGGTTGCCCTTCGCCGTGCCGCCGGAACCACCGGACCGGCCGTTCGAGCGCCTGCTGTTCCTCGGTGACGACCGGGACGGCACGGAGCTCGAAGTCATGGCGGTCGAGATGCTGGATGACAGCCTGTACGTCATCCATGCCATGAAGATGCGGGCCCGCTACCGCAAGCAGTACAGAGAGGCAAAATCATGCCGAAAGTAAAGGATGGGCAGGAAATCACGACCAAGGTCCGGGCGAGGAAGCCCACAGCCGAGGTGACCCGTGACGGGTCGCCACGCGCCAAGGGTGGCGCCCCACTCACGCCCGAAGCCGAGGCCGCGCTGCTCGCCGAGGCGGAGGCCGGCTACGACCCCGCGATCCTCGTACCGCGCAAGGCCCCCGGTCGACCGTCGCTGTCGGCGGGTGGCGGTACCTCGCATCGGATCAACGTGCGCGTGGATGACGAGATCTACGAGGTTCTCCAGCGGGTGGCCCGCGACTCCGGCCGCCGACCCAGCGAACTCGTACGGGAGGTCCTGCGCGCGGCGTACGGGCCGAGGCCATAGCGGAATCCCCCGCGACTCGCCCCGCGGGTCAGGGGGTGGCGAGGTGGGCGGCCAGGGCGCGGAAGGCGGCGCCGCGGTGGCTGATCGCGTCCTTCGCCGCCGGCGCCAGCTCCGCGTTGGTCAGCTCCCGGCCGTCCGCGAGGAAGATCGGGTCGTACCCGAACCCGCCCGTCCCCCGCCGCGCCCCCAGCAGCCGCCCGCGCAGCTCCCCGTGCCACACGTGCTCGCCGCCGCCCGGGTACACCAGCGCCGCCGCGCAGACGAACGCCGCGCCCCGGTGCGGGTCGGCCACGTCGCCCAACTGCGCCAGCACCAGGTCCAGGTTGGCGTCGTCGTCGCCGTGCCGGCCGGACCAGCGGGCGGAGAAGATGCCCGGCATGCCGTTCAGCGCGTCCACGGCCAGGCCGGAGTCGTCGGCCACCGTGGGCAGGCCCGTGTGCCGGGCGCCCTCGCGGGCCTTGAGCAGCGCGTTGTCCGCGAATGTCAGGCCGGTCTCCGGCACCTCGTCGTACGCCGGCACCTCGTCCAGCCCGACCAGCGTGACGGCCGCCGCCCCCGGCGCGGCGTCGAGGATGCGGCGCAGCTCGGTGAGCTTCTTGGCGTTGCGAGTGGCCAGCAGCAGCTTCACGCCGGGACCGCCAGCACCGCCGCCTGGGCCGCGGTGAGGTCGGCGCAGCCGCCGACGGCGAGGTCGAGCAGCGCGTCCAGGTCGCGCCGGCCGAACACCGCGGCCTCGCCGGTGCCCTGCACCTCGACGAAGTCGCCGGTACCGGTGCAGACCACGTTCATGTCGACGTGCGCGGCGGCGTCCTCCACGTAGCACAGGTCCAGCCGCGGCTCGCCGTCGATGACGCCGACGCTGACCGCGGCGACCGAGCGGGGCAGCGCGGTGGCCGGGTCGCCGGCGAGCGCGTTGCGCGCGCCCAGGTACGAGACGGCGTCGTGCAGCGCGACGTACGCGCCGGTGATCGCCGCCGTCCGGGTGCCGCCGTCGGCCTGGAGGACGTCGCAGTCGAGCACGACGGTGTTCTCGCCGAGGGCCTTGAAGTCGACGCAGGCGCGCAGGCTGCGCCCGATCAGCCGGGAGATCTCCTGCGTCCGGCCGCCCGGCCGCCCGCGCACGCTCTCCCGGTCGGACCGGGTCGTGGTGGCCCGCGGCAGCATCGCGTACTCGGCGGTCACCCAGCCGAGGCCGGTGCCCTTGCGCCAGCGCGGCACGCCCTCGGTGACGCTGGCCGTGCACAGTACCCGGGTGTCGCCGAACTCGACCAGCACCGACCCCTCGGGGTGGATGCTCCACTTCCGCCGGAGGGCGACGGGGCGGAGCTGGTCGGGGCGGCGGGCGTCCGGGCGCGCGGACACGGGTGGGGTCATGCCGCCGACTCTACGCCGGTCAGACGTCGTACCGGGCGCCCGGGCGGGCGATGTGGACCTCGCCGTCGAACGCCGCCGACGCCGCCGCGTGGGTCTCCGACTCACTCCCCCAGGCGGCGACGAGGTGGGTCAGGACCAGCCGGCGCACGCGCGCCTCGGCGGCGATCCCGCCGGCCTCGCCGCCGGTCAGGTGCAGGCCGGGCGGGTTGTCCCGGCCGTCCAGGTAGCTGGCTTCGCAGAGGAACAGGTCGGCGTCGGCGGCCAGCCGGGTCACCGCGTCGCAGCGGGCGGTGTCGGCCGAGTACACCAGCACCCGCCCGTCGTGCTCCAGCCGGACGCCGTACGTCTCCACCGGGTGCTCGACCCGGTCCACCGTCACGGTGAACGGGCCGATCGGGAAGGTCCCCGGCTTGAGGTCGTGGAAGGTGTACACGTCGTCGACCGCGCCCTCCTCCGGCCCGTACGCCTGCATGATCCGCTTCTCGGCGGCGGCCGGGCCGTACAGCGGGATGGGCGGGCGGGCGCCGGCCGGGTCGTACCGGCGGACGACGACGTACGTGCACGCGTCGAGCATGTGGTCGCAGTGCAGGTGGCTCAGCACGATCGCGTCGACGCTGTGCAGCCCGGCGTACCGTTGGAGCGCGGCGAGCGACCCGTTGCCGAAGTCGAGCAGCAGCCGGTACCCGTCGGCCTCGACCAGGTACGCCGAGCATGCCGACTCGGGGCCGGGGAAGCTGCCCGCGCAGCCGAGCACAGTCAATCTCATCCGGTGGCCTCCGCCAGCGCGGCGACCGGGGCGGCCGCCAGGAACCCCGCGCCGAGGAAGCGGCGCGCCAGCCGGCCGAACGCGGCAGCGTCGCCGGTGGTGAGCAGTCGATGGACCGGTGGTGGCGCGTCCACCGGGCGCAGCAGTTCCCCCCGGGTGAGGACCCGGTACAGCTCGCGGGCCGTCTCGTCGGCGCTGGACACGAGCGTGACCTCGTCGCCCATGACCAGGCCGAGCAGGCCCGCCAGCAGGGGGTAGTGGGTACAGCCGAGGATCAGCGTGTCGACCCCGGCCCGCTGGAGCGGCTCCAGGTAGCCGCTGGCCAGCCCGAGCAGCGCCCGCCCCGACGTGACGCCCCGCTCGACGAAGTCGACGAACTGGGGGCACGCGGCGCTGCTGACCGTGACGTGCGGGGCGGCGGCGAACGCGTCGGCGTACACCCCGCTGGCCACGGTGACGGCGGTGCCGATCACCCCCACCCGCCCGTTGCGGGTGGCCACCGCGGCCCGCCGGACCGCCGGCCGGATCACCTCCACCACCGGTATGTCGTACCGCTCCCGGACGTCGTGCAAACATGCCGCGAGGGCGCTGTTACACGCGATGACCAGGGCCTTCACGTCCCGGGCGACCAGTTGGTCGATGGCGTGCAGGGCGTACCGGCGGACGTCGGCGATCGGCTTCGGCCCGTACGGCACGTGCGCGGTGTCGCCCAGGTAGAACACCGACTCGTGCGGCAGCAGGTCGACGACGGCGCGGGCCACCGTCAGCCCCCCGACGCCGGAGTCGAAGATCCCGATAGGCGCGTCCGTCACGGTGCGCAGCCTACGCCGCGGCCCGCCGCCGGCCTACAGACGGCACCGGGTCCCCGTACGGAGGGCAAGGGGCGGCGGGCGGGACAGCGCATGCGGGCGGCGGCGGTCAGTCGGTGAGAGCGTCGAGCAGGCTCTCCTGCAGGAAGCCGAGGTAGGCGTAGACGGAGAGCTGGAAGGCCAGCGGGGCGGTCGGCTGCTGCCGGGCGGCGGCGTCGATCTCGACGGCGAGGTCCGTGTCGGCGTCGATGCCGAGCCGGACGGCGAGCGCCAGCCGCAGGTCGGTCAGGCCGCGCAGCCAGGCGTCCGCGGCACCCGGGTCGAGCCGCAGCTCGCCGTGCTCGGCGCCGCCCAGCCCGGCGAGGACGATGCCGGCGGAGTCCAGCTTCTCGGCCTTCAGCTCGCTCTCGGTGTACCGGCGGTACTCGGCGGCGTCCCGCGGCCGGTCCGGGTACGGGTCGGGGAACAGCCGGCGGACCACCGGGTCGTTGTGGTCCGGGCGGGCCGAGAGCAGCTCGACCAGTTCGGTGGTGACCCGGCGCAGCACCCGGACCTCGTCGACCGCGAAGGACGCGACGCACTCGTCGCCGTCGCGCCGGAAGACCGTGACGACCTCACCGCTCACTGCTTGTCCACCGTCGCCCACAGACCGTGGGCGTGCAGCCGGGAGGCGTCGTACTCCATCCGTTCGCGGGCGCCGTGCGACACGACGGCCTTGCCGCGGTGGTGGACGTCGAGCATCAGCTCCTCGGCCCGCTCGCGGCTGTAACCGAAGATCTTCTGGAACACCCATGTGACGTACGTCATCAGGTTGACCGGATCGTCCCAGACGACCGTTCGCCACACCGCGTCCAGCGGCGCGGCGCCGGCCGTCTCCGCGCGCGGCGCGACCTGCGGCGCGGTCGGCGCGGCGGTCGGTGCCTGCGACGCGGCGGCGATCGGGGGCGGGGCATGCAGCGGCGACGCCATACCCACCATGGTGCCATGATGGGGCCGCGCCGGCAGCCTCGGGCGGGCGCCGGAACGGGCGGCCGCACTATCGTGGATCGGTGACGTCGCGTACCCCGGCCCTGCTGACCGACCACTACGAGCTGACGATGGTCGGCGCCGCCCGGGCGGACGGCACGGCCGACCGGCGCTGCGTCTTCGAGGTCTTCGCCCGGCGCCTGCCCGCCGGCCGCCGGTACGGCGTCGTGGCCGGCACCGCGCGGCTGGTCGAGCTGCTGCGCGACTTCCGGTTCGACCCGGCGGCGGTGGCGTTCCTGCGCGACCACGGGGTGGTCGACGGGCCGACGGCCGAGTGGCTCGCGGGGTACCGGTTCAGCGGCGACGTCGACGGCTACGCCGAGGGCGAGCTGTACTTCCCGGGCTCGCCGATCCTGACGGTGTCCGGCACGTTCGCCGAGTGCGTGCTGCTGGAGACGCTGGTGCTCAGCGTGCTGAACCACGACTGCGCGATCGCCGCGGCGGCGGCCCGGATGGTGACCGCCGCGCGCGGCCGGGGCCTGATCGAGATGGGCTCGCGGCGCACCCACGAGGAGGCGGCGGTGGCCGCGGCCCGGGCGGCGTACCTGGCCGGCTTCACCCACACGTCGAACCTCGCCGCCGGCGCCCGGTACGGCATCCCGACCGCCGGTACGGCCGCGCACGCGTACACGCTGCTGCACGACGACGAGCCGGCGGCGTTCGCCGGGCAGGTGGCCCGGCTGGGGCCGGACACGACGCTGCTGGTCGACACCTACGACATCAGCCAGGGCATCCGCAACGCGATCGCGGCGGCCGGCACCGGGCTGCGGGCGATCCGGATCGACTCCGGCGACCTGTCGGTGCTGGCCCAGCACTCGCGCGAGCTGCTCGACTCGCTCGGCGCCACCGAAACGAAGATCATCGTTTCGGGTGACCTGGACGAGAACGCGATCGCGGCGCTGGCCGCCGAGCCGGTCGACCTGTACGGCGCCGGCACCGCCGTCGTCACCGGCTCGGGGGCGCCGACGGCCGGGCTGGTGTACAAGCTGGTCGAGGTCGAGGGGCGGCCGGTGGTGAAGCGGTCGGAGAACAAGGCCACGATCGGCGGCCGCAAGACGGCGGTCCGCCGGCACAAGCCGACCGGTACGGCGACCGAGGAGATCGTCGTCCCGCGCGGCGTGCCCGACCACCGCCCGCACGACCGGCTGCTCCAGCACTCGTACGTCATCGGCGGCGAGCCGGCGCCGCTGCCGACGCTGGCCGACTCGCGGGCGCACCTGCGGCAGTGCCTGATCTCGATCCCGTGGGAGGGCCTGAAGCTGTCCGCCGGCGACCCGGCCGTCCCGGTGACGCTCGTCCCCGCGACCTGAGGAGGCAACCATGCGCGCGCTGGTGATCGTGGACGTGCAGAACGACTTCTGCGAGGGGGGCTCGCTGGCCGTGGCCGGCGGCACCGCGGTGGCCGAGCGGCTGACCGCGCTGCTGGCCGCCGAGCCGGGCCGGTGGGACCATGTGGTCGCCACCCGGGACCACCACATCGACCCGGGCGACCACTTCAGCGAGACCCCGGACTACGTGGACTCGTGGCCGCGGCACTGCGTCGTCGGCACGCCGGGGGTGGATCTGCACCCGGCGCTGGCCACCGACCGGGTGGAGGGGGTCTTCGACAAGGGCGAGTACGCCGCCGCGTACTCCGGCTTCGAGGGCGAGGCCGACGGCGTCGGCCTGGCCGCCTGGCTGCGGGTGCGCGGCGTGACCGCCGTGGACGTCGTCGGCATCGCCACCGACCACTGTGTCCGGGCGACCGCGCTGGACGCGGCGGCGGCCGGCTTCGCCACCACCGTGCTGCTGGAGCACACCGCCGGCGTCGCGCCGGACACCACCGAGCGGGCGCTGGCGGCGCTGCGCGCGGCGGGCGTGACCCTCACCCCCTGACCACACGGAAACTGACCACACGGAAACGCCCCGCGGACGCGACGTCCGCGGGGCGTTTCCGTTCGGGCTACTTGAGGTTGATGTTGAAGTCGCCGCCGGCGGTGGCGTCCTCGCCGCCGATCGCCTCGTCGCCCACGTCGTCGGCCGAGCGCTCGACGGCGTACGGGGCCAGGTGCGGGAACTTCTCGTCGAACGCCGGCCGCTCGGAGCGGATCCGCGGCATCCGGTCGAAGTTGCGCAGCGGCGGCGGGCAGGTGGTGGCCCACTCCAGCGAGTTGCCGTACCCCCAGGGGTCGTTGACCGTGACGACCTCGCCGGCCCGGTACGACTTCCACACGTTGTACAGGAACGGCAGCGTCGACAGGCCGAGCACGAACGCGCCGATCGTGGAGATCGTGTTCAGCGTGGTGAAGCCGTCGCTGGGCAGGTAGTCGTAGTACCGCCGCGGCATGCCCTGCGTACCCAGCCAGTGCTGCACCAGGAACGTGGTGTGGAAACCGATCATGGTGAGCCAGAAGTGCACCTTGCCGAGCCGCTCGTCGAGCATCCGGCCGGTCATCTTCGGGAACCAGAAGTAGATGCCCGAGTACACCGCGAACACGATCGTGCCGAACAGCACGTAGTGGAAGTGCGCGACGACGAAGTACGAGTCCGAGACGTGGAAGTCGATCGGCGGGCTGGCCAGCAGGACGCCGGAGAGGCCGCCGAACAGGAACGTCACGAGGAAGCCGAGCGCGAACAGCATCGGCGACTCGAACGTGATCTGCCCGCGCCACATCGTGCCGATCCAGTTGAAGAACTTCATCCCCGTCGGTACGGCGATCATGAAGCTCAGGAAGCTGAAGAACGGCAGCAGCACCTGGCCGGTGGCGAACATGTGGTGCGCCCACACGCTCATCGACAGGCCGGCGATGCCGATGGTCGCGGCGACCAGGCCGGTGTACCCGAAGATCGGCTTGCGGCTGAACACCGGGAAGACCTCGGAGACGATGCCGAAGAACGGCAGCGCGACCACGTACACCTCGGGGTGGCCGAAGAACCAGAACAGGTGCTGCCAGAGCATCGGCCCGCCGTGCGCGACGTCGTACACGTGGGCGCCGAGGTTGCGGTCGGCCAGCAGCGCGAACAGCGCGGCGGCGAGCAGCGGGAAGACGAGGATGACCAGCAGGCTGGTGACGAGGATGTTCCAGGTGAAGATCGGCATCCGGAACATCGTCATGCCGGGCGCGCGCAGGGTCAGGATCGTGGTGATCATGTTGACCGCGCCGAGGATGGTGCCGAGGCCGGACAGCGCCAGGCCGACGATCCACATGCTCGCGCCGGTGCCCGGCGAGTGCTGGACGTTGGACAGCGGCGTGTACGCGAACCAGCCGAAGTCCGCCATGCCGCCGGGGCTGACCGCGCCGCCGAGGGTGATCAGGCCGCCGAACAGGTACAGCCAGTACGCGAAGGAGTTCAGCCGCGGGAACGCCACGTCCGGCGCGCCGATCTGGATCGGCGTGATGTAGTTGGCGAACGCGAACACGATCGGCGTGGCGAAGAACAGCAGCATGATCGTGCCGTGCATCGTGAAGAGCTGGTTGAACTGCTCCGGGGACAGGAACTGCCCGCCCGGCCGCGCCAGCTCGGCCCGCATGAACAGGGCCATCACGCCGCCGACGAGGAAGAAGCCGAACGCGGTGATCATGTACATGATCCCGATCTGCTTCGCGTCCGTCGTCCGCAGGATGCGGGCGAACGCCGAGCCCTTGACCGCGCCCCGCACCGGCCACGGCCGGGCCACGATGGGCCGCGGTTCGAAGCTCATGCTGTTCTCGGTGGTCACTGGGCCTCCGGTGTGTGCTCGTTGTCCCGCAGTGGATACCCCCCGGCCGACGAGGTGTACCCGACGACGCAGAATAGCCCGCCGGGGGACCCCCGGCGGCACGGGGTGCGCGGCCGGCCGCCCGGGCTCACCCGGACTCCGCCCGGTCCCCGGCCGGGTCCGCCGCCGGCCGCCGGGCGAGCGCCGCGTACGGCCGCTCGGCCCCCCGACCCACCATGATCATGCCAAGTCCGAGGGCCAGGTGGAGCAGGTCGCCGGCCGTGTCCGACGGCAGCACGTTCGCCGCTGCCCCATCGGGCAGGACCAGCCCCCACACGCCGGCGAGCACGCCCAGGCCGCCGACGCCGAGCAGGTAGTACCGCGGCGCGTACCGCTCCCGGCTCACCATCAGCCCGAGCAGCCCGAGCAGCAGGTGCAGGGCGTTGTGCAGGACGGACACGCGCGCGACGCCGAACAGCCGCGCCGCCGACCCGGGCCCGGCCAGCGCGAGCCGGTCCATGTCCGCGGTCACGCCGGGGACGAAGCCGGCCACCCCGAGGACGAGCAGCAGCACGGCGACGCCCAGCGTCGTGCGCCGGACCACCGCGCGGTCGCGGTCGGTGGCGCCGGGCCGCGGAGCGGACATGCCGTGCACCTCGCCGGGGTCGGGTCGATCAACGGACGCTGACTGCCCGCGGAGCGGTCGGACAAACCACCCATAGCGGGCCGGTGACGCTCACTCGGCGATCGCCAGGACGCCCGCGTTGTTGATCGCGTCGCCGTCCTCGCCGAGCACCAGGTCCGCGTCGTCGGTGACCAGCTCCGCCCGCCCGGCCGCGCCGGGCTCGACCCGGTCGATCCGGACCGTGAACACGATCTCCTCGATGTCCCCGGCGGCGAGCACGGCCTCCGAGCTGTAGCAGCGGTACGTGCGGCCGCGCGGCGGGTCGCAGAACGCGTCCGGCTCCTCCACCACCGTCACGCCCGGCGGCAGGGTGATGTCCACGGCGGCCACGGCGGTGTCCTCGTCCAGCGTCTCCAGGTCGGCGGGGCCGTGGTTGGCCAGCGTCGTGGTCAGCTCGACGGCGTCGCCGGCCCGGCCGCGCACGGCGCTGCCGACCACCGCCACGTCCGCGGCGTGCCGGCCGGTGACCGCGACGAACACGCGCGAGACGTTGCCCGGCACCGCGGTGTCCCCGCGGCGGGCGGGCGGGCCGCCGCGCACCGCGGCCAGGGTCAGCTCGGCCCCGCCGCCGAGCCGCACGTCGGCGCGCGGCGTCAGGTCGTCGGCGGCCTCGTCCAGCGTCTGCCAGGTGACCCGGCTGAGCTGCCGGCCCGGCGCGTGGGCGTTGCCGTCCACCCACATCGGCACCTCGGTCCGGTACGCCCGGCCGGGCGCCAGCTCGGTCGGGAAGACGCAGCTCAGCAGGTACCCGTCGGCGTCGTACCGGCAGTTGCGGAAGTCGGTCTCGGCGGAGTCGACGTTGTAGCTGCCGTCGAACCGGGCCACCACCCCGTCCACCGGCTTGCGCCCGTTGTTGCGCACCTCCAGCGCGCGCACGAAGCCGCTGTCCGGCGCCGCCCGCACCTCCTCGTCCGCCCCGGCGACGAGGTCCACGTGCTCGACCACCCGGACCTTCGAGCCGGTGGTGACGCTCCCGATCCGCGGGTCGGCCAGCGTCGTCGTGATCGACCCGACCGCGCCGACCCGGGCGCCCGGCAGCGCGGTCAGCGTCACCCGGGGCAGCACGTCGCCCTCGCCGTACAGGTCCCAGTCCGGCGGCAGCGCGCAGACCAGCCGCGTGCCGGCGGCCGTGCAGGAGTGCCAGTCGTCGTCGGCGGCGGCGATCCGGACCAGCCCCGCGGCCCGGCGCAGGTCGAACGTGACGACCGCGCGGTCCAGCGTGACGAACCGGCCGCGGGTGTCCACGGTCACCCGCGCCCGGCGGGCGGGCGCGCCGGGCGCCACGGCGGCGGCGCCGACGGAGATGTGCACCTCGGCCTGCGTCGGCGCGGCGGACGCCGTCACCGGCCCGATCACCGTGGCGATCAGGCCCAGCAGGATCAGTGCGTGCCCGATGGGCGGTGTGCGCATCGGCCACATCCTTTCCGCGGAGAGCTTCTCGCCGTCAAAGGCTAGCGAGCGGCACCGACGAACGGGAGTGACGGGGGTCGATAACAGTGGCTCGCCCGGAATGTCCGACCGGACAGGCACAAAAAGGCACTACCGGCAGGGGGAATCGGTCCTCCGGGCGCTGACCTCGGAGGATCCGGAAGCGGTGGAGCTCCGGCAGAACTCGCCGTTCGCAGGCGTGCTCTCACCGGATCAGCGGCAGCGGGTCCCGACGTCCTTCGGGCGCGCGGACGCGGCTCCGGGGCTGGATCGCGCCGTACCTGCCCGGCGCCACCGGCTCCCGTTGATCGGGTCCGGGCGCTGAGCGGTTCCGGAAAGCAGTCGACGCCCCGATCGGATGACCGGAGCGTCGGACCCTTGCTCGTTTCGGGTGGAGCCGAGGGGACTCGAACCCCTGACCCCCACACTGCCAGTGTGGTGCGCTACCAGCTGCGCCACGGCCCCCCAAATGTCCGCTCTCGCGGGCACTCGGAAATAGTACACACACCCGACCCACCCGCGGGCGGGGGGCCGCCGATGCCCGGTTCGCCTCACGCCCGCGGACGGGGAAGGAGGTGCCTAGTTCGTCGCCGGGTCGGCCGGGAAGTGCGCGACCGCGGCCAGCATCCCGCCCTGCCGGCGCAGCACCATCGGCCACAGGTCGTCCGGGCGCCCGGCCAGCGGGTCGCCGGGCAGCGCGTCCAGGACGAACCACGAGCCCTCGGCGATCTCCTCCTCCAACTGGCCGGCCGACCAGCCGGAGTACCCGGCGAACACCCGGATGCCGACCAGCGCGCCGGCCAGCGCCGCCGGGTCGGCGGAGAGGTCGACGGTACCCAGCGCCCCGGCGACCGCCTGGAACCCGGACGGCGGGGTGGTGTCGGGCTTGGTCCGGGCCAGGCAGATCGCCGAGTCCGGCTGGACCGGCCCGCCCTCGAACAGCACGCCCGGCTCGGTGGCCAGCGCCTCCCAGCCGTCCAGCACCTCGCTGACCGGTACCTCGGTGGCCCGGTTCAGCACCACGCCCAGGGCGCCGTCGCCCTCGTGCGCGACGAGCATCACGACGGTACGGTCGAAGTTGGGGTCCTTGAGCGCGGGCGCCGCCACCAGGAGCCGTCCGGTCAGCGACTCCATCCGGCGCCCGAGGCGCGGCTGCTCCATGGCCACCCCTACCCGCTCTGGCCGACGCAGAACTCGTTGCCCTCCGGGTCGGTGAACACCGTCCAGCCCAGCCCCGGTACGGCATGCTCGGCGACCACCGTCGCGCCGAGGTCGGTGAGTCTCTTCGCCTCGGCGGCGCGATCGTCGGCGTGGAAGTCGATGTGGACGCGGTTCTTCCCGGCCCGCGGCTCGTCGACGCGCTGGAGCCCGATCCGGAGGCCGTCGTCCGCGCCCGGCGCGAGCACGAGGAACTCGCCGCCGAAGTCGTCGGCCACCGTGTACCCCGCGGCGGCCGTCCAGAATGCCGCGAGGCGCCGGGGGTCCCGGCAGTCGATGGTCACCATGCGCGCACTCAGAGCCATGCCACGCACCATAGCCTGCCGGCGCGGCCACGCGGGGTGCCCACCGGGTTACCCGGCCGCTCCGCGCGTGATCGGACGGCGGTCCGCCCGGTCGGGTGTCCCCCGTCAGCCGCTGCGGCGCCCCGGCGTGAGCAGGCGGCCGCTGTGCGCGTCGAGCACCGGGCGGTCGCCCAGCGGCGCGCGCAGCGTCGCCACCACGGCGTGCGCGGCGAGCTGGCGGGTGCACCCGCCGGTGCCGCGGGTCGCGGTCGCGCCGAGCACGACCACGTCCTCGGCCTCCGTGACCGACGGCTTGATGTTGCGGTCGCAGACGCTGCCGTTGGCGGTGAACGTCACCCGGCCGCCCTCGGCGGCCAGGATCCGGTCGACCGACATCAGCGCCGCCGGCGGGTCCTCGGCCGGCACGTTCGGCACCGTCGTGATGGACGCCGGGTCGACGGCCACCCGGGCGACGTCGCCGCCGAGTTCGGGCACGGTGAAGAACCACGCCGGTACGGCGGCGGTGCCGCGGCTGGTCCGCAGGTCGACGGTCCCGTACCGGGCGCCGGTCACCGTCAGCGGCCGGCACGGCGGCGCGGCGGGCGTCCGTTCGGGGAGGCGGGCCTTGTCGTACGTGCGGCAGGCCGGCGGCTGGCCGGAGGCCAGCTCCCGGTACGCCTCGACGCCGAGCTGGACCGGCACCTCCATCGTCCCGCCGTCGTGGAAGGTGATCGTGCCGCGCCGGCCGGGCACCTCGCGGGGCATCGAGAAGGCGAGCGTGTACCAGCCGTTGTCGAAGGCCACCCGGCTCTCCCGGGTGAACCGGGCGCCCGCGGGCGGCACGCTCAGCCCCTGCAGTGGGACGAAGCCGGTCCGCCAGACCTGCTGGCCGGGGCCGGCCCGCCAGCCGGCGATCAACGCGGCCGTACGGGTGGTGGGGCTGGCTGCCGGGCTCGGGCTGGCGGTCGGCGCGGGGTCGCCGCCGCCGGCGCCCGGGGCGGCGGCCTGCGGGGTGGCGCAGCCGGCCAGCAGCGCGGCGGCGACCGGTACGGTCCATAGCCGCGCCCGCACGGACACTCGTATGCTCATGAATCCTCCGACGGTCGCTTCAGCCCCATGGTTCCCCGTGACCCCGGCGTTACCCCCCGCGACCCGCCGCCACACCGACCACCTCAAACGAGACAAAAACTCCACCGGCGGAGGTGTCGACCGCCGCGCCGGTATCCCCGACCGGGCTCAGTCGCTTTCGGACTCGGCCGCGCGCTCCAGGGCGCCGTATGCGAGGTGCAGGAAGTCGGCCCCCGCGACGGCGGTCAGCGCGCCCGCGAGGACGCGGGTGGGCCGCGGGGCCAGGAGCAGCCCGGCCGTCAGGCCGGTGCAGACCCAGACGCCGAGGCAGAAGGGGCAGGTGATCAGCTCGCCGACGGCGCGGCCGACGGGATGGCGCAGGCGGGGCTCCTCCATGACCTCGGCGGGGCCGGCGGGCTCGACGAACCGGACGAACGGCGCCCGCAGCGGACTGGTGATCGAGGACTTGGCCAGCAGCCGGCTGAGCTTGTGCGTGGCGGCCGCCAGCAGGGCGATGTCCGCCGCGCCGAGCCGGCGCGGCACGCCGGGCCGGCCGGCGCGGACCGCGACCGCCAGCGCCGCCACCACGGCCGAGTAGGCGGCCAGCTCGCCGACGTACCCGGACAGGGGCCGGGGCCGGCCGCCCCGGTACGCCGCGGACACCTGCCGCGCGACCCCGGTCAGCCGCTCGACCAGGGCCGGGCGGCGGGGCGGTGCCGGTACGGCCGCGGTATAGCGGCCGGCGTCCGGTGCGCGATCGGCGCGGGTGGGCATGGGGGGCTCCTCGACTTCGGGTGCGGCGCTTCGGGCCGGCGCGGCGAACGCGCTCGCGGTTGCCTTTCCCGGCCCCCGCCCGCCCCACACCCGGCGGTCGCGCGAGGTTTGGTCGCTGGCGCCCGCCGGGAACGTCGGGGGAAACGCTCTGCTGAGAGGACGGCCCATGGACACCAGCACACCGCCGGCCCGGGTGTCCGACGGCGCGCACGTCGCCGTCGGCATGACCGTCGTGGACTCCGCCGGCGCCGGGGCGGGAACGGTCGCCGCCGTCCAGCCGCCCGGCACCCAGGTCCGCCCCGACACGGTCACCCCGGCCGCCGAGCACCTCATGGCCGTCGGGTACGTGCGCATCGACGGCAGCGGGGCGCTGTCCAACGACACCTTCGCCGCCGGCGACCAGATCGCGGGCAGCACCGACGGGGAGCCGGGTGTGGTCACCCTCAGCGTCCCGCGCGGGGAGCTGCACCGAGCAGCCCCCTGAACCCGCCCCGCGGGCTGAACCCGGACATCTTTGCTGGAAGCGGTATAGAGACCGATACGGCGCGACAACGACAGCGGCGGCCCCACCCGATCGGGTGGGGCCGCCGCTGCTGGTGGAGGTGCCGGGAATCGAACCCGGGTCCTCCGTAGTTTCGTCAGGGCTTCTCCGAGCGCAGCTCGCTATGCCTCTACTCGGCCCCTCCGATCACGCGAGCGAGTCGGTGTGGCGGGCCCAGTCGCTGATTGATCTCGCCCTCGTACCCCCGCGACCGGAGTACTCGGGCCAGCCCTCTGAATGATGCCGGCAACCGGGCCGAAGGCGGTCCCGGACCGGCAGCTCGCTCTGGCTACCGTCAGGCAGCGAGAGCGAAGCGCGCAGCGTTAGGCTTGGCGCTTATTGGTTTCCGACGATCGATTATCGAGACGACGTCGGCTTCCTCGGCTCGCTTCCCCTGTCTCCACGTACGGAGTCGAAACCAGTCACCCCCTCGCGTGGTGCATCGGTATAAGCGTAGCGCCCCCGTCCACCGGGTTCCCCGCCCTCCCCGGCCTGGCACGGCGCGCCGTTCACCGTACAGCCGGCGATCTCCACGCCGCGGCCGCGCAGGGTGAACCGGAAGGCGACGGCGTCGTTGGCCGGCACGGCCTCGTTGCCGCGGGAGCGGAACTCGACCCGGTTGCCGTCCACGGTCGCGGTGGCGTTGCGCACGTCCTTGACCTCGACCTCCTCGGACAGCGTGATCACCACCCGCCAGCCCGTCGCCGGGTTGTCGGTGAGGTTGCCGACCATGACCTCGGTCCGCCGGCCCTCGGTGTGGTACGCCGCGCCGAAGGTCACCCGCGGCCGGCCGTTGCCGGGGTCCGGGCGCCCGTTGCCGGGGTCCGGGCCCGGTCGGGTCGGGTCGGGTCGGTGCGGCCGGGGGTCGGGGTTGCCCGGCTGCGGGCCGCCCGCGCCGGCGCCCCCGGTGCTCGGCGCCGCGGCGGGGGTCGGCCGGCGCCCGGTCAGGCCGCTCGGGTCGGTGGAGACCTCGGCCCGGCCGACGCCGCCGGAGCCGGCGACCGGCCGGCCGTCCGGCCCGCCGGCGGCGCCGAGGCTGCTCAGCAGGCCCGGCGCGGCGAAGAACAGCGCGCCCGCGGTGGCGGACACGGCCAGCACGGCGCCGATGCCGGCGCCGACGACGGCGTACCGGCGGCGCTCGCGGTGCAGGTTCGGCGCGGGGGCGGCCGGCTCGGGGGCGGGCTCGCCGCGGCCGCCGGTGGTGGGCTCGACCCACGGCCCGTTCGTCCACTGGCCGGGGGCGGCGGCGTACGGGTCGGCGGGCCCGTACGGGTCGCTCGGCGGCTCCAGCCCGTCGTCGGCGGCGTACGGGTCGGCCGGCTGGCCGAACCCCTCGTCGGCGAACCCGTCGTCGGCGGGCTCCGGCCGGTCGTCGTCGGCCGGGTCGGGGTACGGCTCGGCGTCCGCGGCGGCGACGGCGGCCATCCGCCAGGCCAGCGGCGGGACCGCGTCGGCGCGCGGCGAGATGCCCAGCCCGTACCCGGTGTCGGTCAGGCCGCCGAAGTCCTCGACCCGCCCGCCGCGGCGGGCGGCGAGCGCCAGCGCCGCGGACTCCTCCCCCGGCTCGTCCGCGGCGCCCGCCCCGGCGGGGACCGCGGCCGGGCCGAGCGCCCACACCGGGACCGGCGCGGTCAGGCCGGACGCCAGCCGCTCCAGCATGGCGGGAAGCCGGGTGCGCAGCAGCAGCGCGTACGTCTGCCGCAGATCGGCCTGCCGGTCGAAGCCCTGCACGCCGAAGAAACCGTTCTGCCGCAGGCTCAGCGTGCAGCCGTCGTCGCTGGGCGTGATCTCCCAGGTCACACTGGACTGCGCCGCGTCCTCCTTCCACGCCAGCACGAGCAGGCGCGGGGCGACGAACTGCCGGACCTCGACCGCGATCGGGCCGGCGAAGCCGGCCAGGCCGTGCGGGGTGAAGGTGCAGTTGCCGCCGGGGGTCGGCGCCGCGTCCGTGGCCATGAACCAGGCGCTGAGGACCGATGGGTCGGTCAGCGCCCGCCAGACCCGGTCCGGCGGGTGCCGGAGTGCGGTGTCGATGACAATCTCGGCCATCCGCACAGCATAGATGTCAGCCCATCCCCTTGCGGAACCGTCCCAACGCCCGGGAAATTTCGCGTTGCGCGTCGCGCTTCGCGAGGTCCTGCCGCTTGTCGTACGCCTTCTTGCCGCGGGCCAGTCCGATCTCGACCTTCGCCCAGCCGTCGGCGAAGTAGACCTGTAGCGGGACCAGCGCGTACCCGCTCTCCCGGACCTTGCCGACGAGCTTGTCGATCTCCATGCGCTTGAGCAGGAGCTTGCGGGTCCGGCGCGGCTCGTGGTTGGTCCAGGTGCCCATCGCGTACTCGGGGATGTGCATCCCGTACAGGTACAGCTCCCGGCCGCGCTCCTGGGCGAACGCGTCGACCAGCGACGCCCGCCCCGCCCGCAGCGACTTGACCTCGGTGCCGGTCAGCGACAGCCCGGCCTCGTAGGTATCCAGGATCTCGTAGTCGTGCCGGGCACGCTTGTTGGAGGCGACGACCTTGCGCCCCTTCTCCCGCGGCACCGCGCTCACCGACCTCTCGTCCCGCACACGATCGTCCCGCACCCGCGATCGTCCCGTGCCTGCGATCGTCCCGTGCCCGCCGAGCCGACGCACCGGCCGGGCAACTCTACCCGCCGGCCGGTGGGCGGGCGACGAACGACTCCAGGGTGACGCCGTACCAGCGGTCGGTCGGGCCCAGCGGCGCCATCCCGAGCCGGCGGGTGACCGCGATCGAGGCCGCGTTGTCGGCGTACACCACGGCGTACACCGCCGGCAGCCCCGCGGCGAACGCCCGGTCCAGCAGCGCCCGGCCCGCCTCGGTGGCGTAGCCGCTGCCCCACGAGTCGGGGTGCAGGTGCCAGCCGACCTCGACGTCCGGGCCCGTCGCGCCGTCGCTGCGCGGCAGCACCTTGAGCAGCGCGGTGCCGACGACCAGGCCGGTGTCCCGGCGCTCCAGCGCCCACACGCCGCACGGGTGCGCGCTGTCGGCGTTGCGCTGCCGGTACGAGGCCACCCGCTCGCGCGCCCCGGCCAGCGAGGTCAGCGGCGCCGGCGGGCTGCCCAGCCAGCGGGACACCTCGTCCCGCCGGTACAGGTCGTACGCCCGCTCGGCGTCGGCGTCGGCCCACTCCCGCGCGCGCAGCCGCGCCGTCCCGAAGCCCATGCCGCGACCGTACCGGCGCGGGCCGCCGCCCGGGCGGTTCAGCAGAGGCAGCGGGGCAGGTAGTCGAGCGGCTCCACCGGGCTGCCGTCGATCCGCACCTCGAAGTGCAGGTGGTACCCCGTGGACGCCCCGGTCGTGCCGACCCGCCCGATGACCTGGCCGGCGCGCACCCACTGGCCCGCGTGCACCAGGATCGCCGACTGGTGGCCGTAGCAGGTGCTGACCGCGTGGCCGCGGCGCACGCCGTGGCCGATGCAGGTGTAGTTGCCGTACCCGCCGTTCCAGCCGGCGTTGATCACCTGGCCGGTGCTCGCGGCCGCGATCGGGGCGCCGCCGGGCGCGGCCAGGTCGACGCCGGCGTGGAGCTGCCACACCCCGTAGAACGGGTCGAACCGGTTGCCGAAGTCGCTGCTCTTCCAGCCGTTGACCGGCATGACCAGGCGTGCCCCGGCGCGCAGCACCCGCCGGCCGCCGCCGCTGCCCGCGGGGGCGGACCAGGCCCGCAGCCGGGCGGCGATGCGCCGCTCCTCGGCGCGCAGGGCGGCGTACCGGGCGAGGCTCGCCCGCCGCTCCCGCCGGGCGACGCCCAGCGCGGCGGTCCGGGTGTCGACCAGGTCGGCGACGGCCGCCGCGGCGGACTCGGCCGCGACCTCGGCGTCGCGGGCGGTCGCCAGCGCGGCCTCGGCCCGCTGCCGGGCGGCGTCGGCGGTACGGCGCAGCAGCTCGGCGGCGTTGGCCGCCTGCCGGGCGGCGCGGCGGGCGGTCAGCAGGACGTCGACCGCCTGCCGCTGCTCGGTCATGATCCGGTCGGCGTACCCCGAGCGGACCGCGAGGTCCTGCGGCGAGCGGGCGTCCAGCAGCGCGTTGAACGTGACCACGCCCGCGCCCCGGTAGGTCAGGCTGATCATCCGGCTGGCCCGGCCGCGGGCGGCGGTGACCCCGGCGGCGCGGCGGGCGTACCGGTCCTCGGCGGCGGCGACCCGGCCGGCGGCGCGGCGGGCCTCGCGGCGGGCGGTGGCGGCGCCGGCGGCGGCCGCGGCGACCTGCCCGCGGGCGGTGGCCACCCGGAGCCGGGCGGCCGGCAGCGCGGCGCTGGCGGCGGCGAGCCGCTGCGCGGCGGCCTGCGCCCGCGCGGTGGCGCCCTCCAGCACCGAGGACGCCCGGACGGCGTCCCGGCGCGCCCGGTCGGCCTCGGCAGCGGGGTCGGCGCGGCCGGGGGCGGCGGCGCCGAGGGCGGCGGCGGTGACGGCGGCGCACAACAGCGCGGCCGACCGCAGCCACCGCTCGTTGCGCACCCGCACGTCCGGACCTCCCACTCCTCGCGCGTGTCTCGCACGTTACGGAGTCACATCCGTCAGTTCCGGCACTTCCGGCGAATCCAGCATCACCATTGCCCGATGACGCAGCGGGCCGGATCCCACGGAGGACCCGGCCCGCTGGCTGTCGGAGCTTTTCGGCGTCAGACCCGCAGGTAGAAGCGCAGGGTGACCCAGGCGGTGACCGCGCTGACGATGGTGCCGACGCCGGCCATCAGCCCGAACGCCTCCCACACGGTCTGCCAGTTCACCGGCGTGAGCAGCTCGGTCAGCGACTGGAGCGAGCCCTGGAACAGCAGGAACTGCGCGACGACCAGCGCGAGGAAGGCCAGCAGCGCGCCGGCGATGCCGGCGAAGATGGCCTCCAGGACGAACGGCGACTGGATGAACCAGTTCGAGGCGCCGACCAGCTTCATCACCGCGACCTCGCGGCGCTTGTTGTACGCGGCGACCTGGATCGTGTTGCCGACCAGCATGAGCGCGGCCAGCGCCATGATCGTCGCGGCGACCAGGGCGAGCTTCTGCACGGCGCCGAGGATGGTGAAGATCTTGTCCAGCAGCCGGCGCTGGTCGACGATCTGGTCGATGCCGGGCTGGCCGTTGTACTTGTTGAACACCTGCTCGAACTGCTGCGGGTCCTTCAGCTTGACCCGGAACGACTCGGGCAGGTCCTGCGCGGTGACGGCGCTGACCAGGTCCGGCGCGTCGCTGAAGATCCGCTTGAAGTTCTCCAGCGCCGCCTCCTTGGTCTCGTGGACCGTGTCCTGCGGGCGGACCAGCGGGTCGCCGTCGAGCTGCGCGCGCAGGCTGCTGCGCTGCTCCTCGGTGATGTTCTGGGAGAGGAAGATGGAGACTTCCAGCTTCGCGTAGTAGTAGTCCTCCATCTGTCCGACCTGGCGGTACATGATGTAGCTCGCGCCGACCATGGTCAGGGACACCGCCATGGTAATGATCATGGCGACGGTCATCGTCACGTTGCGCCACAGTCCGACCAGTACCTCGGACAGGACGTACTTCGCGCGCATCGGGCTTTCCTTCCGTTGCGATCCGCGGCGCCGGGGCGGGCTCCGGGCCGGGCGGTCTGTGGTGGTCGAACGCCTCAGCCGTAGACGCCGCGGGCCTGGTCGCGGACGATCCGGCCGGTATCGATCTCGATGACGCGGCGACGCATCTGATTAACGATGTTCGAGTCGTGCGTGACCATCACGACGGTGGTACCCGTGCGGTTGATCCGGTCGAGCAGGCGCATGATCTCCACCGACGTGTCCGGGTCCAGGTTTCCGGTCGGCTCGTCGGCGAGCAGGATCAGGGGGCGGTTGACGAACGCGCGGGCGACCGCCACCCGCTGCTGCTCGCCGCCGGACAGCTCGTGCGGGTACCGGTGCTCCTTGCCACCGAGCCCGACCAGCTCCAGCACCTCGGGCACGACCCGGCGGGCGACCGCCTTGGTCTTGCCGATGACCTCCAGGGCGAACGCGACGTTCTCGTACGCCGTCCGGTTCGGCAGCAGCCGGAAGTCCTGGAAGACGCAGCCGATGGTCCGGCGGAACGCCGGGATCCGCCAGGACCGCATCGAGGTGACGTCCTTGCCGTTGACCACGACCCGGCCGGCGCTGGGGCCGATCTCGTGCAGCAGCAGCTTGATGATTGTCGACTTGCCGGACCCGGACGGCCCGATGAAGAAGACGAACTCGCCCTTCTCGATGCCGACGCTCACGTCGTCCAGCGACGGCCGCGACGCCTTGGGGTACGTCTTCGTCACACGCTCGAGCTGAATCACGGGAGTGGAGTCTACGCGGTGTCACGGGGCTGCCAAGTCGGGCAACGCCGGATCGACCCGGATGCGTGCCGTGACCGGGATGTTCACTACGTTCGGTAGTGCTGAGGTGCCGTTCGGCTCATCGCGCGGGCCGGTCGGGGCCCGGCTCAGCCGTCGGCGCCGGCGATCTGCCGCTGCTTGCGCCAGCGGATGCCGGCCTCGATGAAGGAGTCCAGGTCGCCGTCGAAGACGTTGGACGGGTTGCCGGTCTCGTGCTCGGTCCGCAGGTCCTTGACCATCTGGTACGGGTGCAGGACGTACGAGCGCATCTGGTCGCCCCAGGAGCCGGCGGCGTCGGCCTTCAGGCCCTCCATCTTGGCCTGCTCCTCCTGCCGCTTGCGCTCCAGCAGCCGGGCCTGGAGCACCCGCATGGCGCTGGCCTTGTTCTGCAACTGGGACTTCTCGTTCTGGCAGGTGACCACGATCCCGGTCGGGACGTGGGTCAGCCGGACCGCCGAGTCGGTGGTGTTGACCGACTGGCCGCCGGGGCCGGACGAGCGGTACACGTCCACCCGGATCTCGTTCTCCGGGATGTCGATGTGGTCGGTCTGCTCGACCACCGGCAGCACCTCGACGCCGGCGAAGCTGGTCTGCCGGCGGCCCTGGTTGTCGAACGGGCTGATCCGGACCAGCCGGTGCGTGCCCGACTCGACACTGAGCGTGCCGTACGCGTAGGGGGCCTTCACCGCGAACGTCGCGGACTTCAGCCCGGCCTCCTCGGCGTACGAGGTCTCGAACACCTCGGTCGGGTAGCCGTGCCGCTCGGCCCAGCGCAGGTACATCCGCATCAGCATCTCGGCGAAGTCGGCGGCGTCCACGCCGCCGGCGCCGGCCCGGATGGCGACCAGGGCCTCGCGGGCGTCGTACTCGCCGGACAGCAGGGTCCGGACCTCCATCTCCTCGATGGCCTTGCCCAGCGCGACCAGCTCGCTGCCGACCTCGGCCAGCGAGCCGGCGTCGTCCTCGGCCTCGCTCAGCTCCAGCAGCACGCCGGCGTCGTCCAGCCGGGAGCGCAGGCTCTCCAGCTTGCCGATCTCGCCGCTGACGTACGCCAGCTTGGACGTGACCTCCTGGGCCCGGGCCTGGTCGTCCCACAGGTCGGGCGCGGACGCGCGCTCCTCCAGCTCGGCCCGCTCCCCGCGCAGCCGGTCGATGTCGAGGACGGCCTCGATGTTGCGCAGGGTGGCGTCGAGGGCCTTGATGGTGTCGGCGGGGTCAGCAGCGGTCACAGCCGCCCAGCCTACCGGCACGGGGCGCCGGTACCGGGGCCGGTCGACCCGCACCGACGCCGGACGGGCCGCCGGCGCGCGTGCGCCCGCGGCCCGTCCGTGGCGGATGGGTCAGACGGTTTTGAGCCAGCTCAGCGCGGCCTTGTGGTACGCCACGGCGAACTCCAGCGCCGAGGCGCCGTGCTCGTCGCCGGCCTTGCGGGCCTCCTTGGCCTGCTCACGAACCCGGCCGACGGCGTCGGTGTGGTACTCCTGCGCGCCGTCCTTGAGCTGCTTGAGCTGGGTGGCGCTGTGCTGCTGGGCGAACGCGACGCGCAGCGCGGTCGGGTTGCGCAGCGCGTCGCGGCCGGGCTGCTCGCTGAGCCACTTGCTGAACGCGCGCTTGCCGGCGGCCGTGATCGCGTACGGCTGGGAGGAGCGCGGGCCGGGCTTGCCGAGCCGGACGTAGCCGAGGTCGGCCAGGACCGGCAGCTCCCGGTACACCTGGCTGCGGGTCATCGACCAGTACGGGCCGAGCCGGCGCTCGGCCTCGGCCATGAGCTGGCCGCCGGTCATCGGACCGCTGTGCAGCAGACCCAACAGGGCAGCAGCGGTCGGGTTGATTCCAGAATCTGCCATGTCTCCAAATTGCCATGATTCAGGAGCTAGGTCCAGGATATCCGATTTTTTGCTTTTGGCGTTTTCCGCAGTGGACTGTCAACGCCCGACAGTCTGCACAGGACCCCTCTCCCCCAAGAGTGACAAACGACCCTCTTTAGGGTATTTCACCCGGTTTGCCTTGGGCGGGTCGGCGGAGGCGGCGGGGCCGTCTGGTACCCCGGCCGGCGCCGCCGGCGCCGCTCCACCACCGACACCCCCGGCGTGGCGCCGGACGGCGAACGGCCACGGACCGGGCGGCCGACGTCGGGCGACGGGGCCGCCGCCGGGCCGCGGCCGGGGCGTGCGGGGCGGGGCGGGGCGGTCAGAGGTGGGAGCGGAGTTCCCAGAGTTCCGGGTAGAAGCGGATCGGGGTGCGCGAGCGCAGGTAGTCGCCGCCCGCCGAGCCGCCCGTACCGATCTTGGTCCCGATCTGCCGCTCGGCCATGATCACGTGGCGGGACCGCCACAGCGCCCACGCCTGGTCGTGCGCCACCATGGCCTCGGCGAGGTCCCAGAGCGCGCCGTGCCGCTCCCGGTCGGCGGCGATCGCCCGGTACGCGGCCACCCGCTCGTCCTCGGTCCCGACCGGGAAGCCGGCCTTGACCAGTACGGCCAGGAACCCGTCCCACAGGCTCGGCTCGGCCAGCCGGCGGTTGAGCCGGGCCTGCTCCTCGTCCGAGAGGCCCTTGAACCGGCGCAGGTAGCCGGGGTCCTTGGCGCCGGACAGGAACTCGATCTCCCGGAACTGCGCCGACTGGAAGCCCGACGCCGGGGCCAGCTTGTGCCGGAACACCACGAAGTCCTGCGGGGTCATCGTGTCGATCACGTCGACCTGGCCGACCAGCGTCCGCTCGATCACGTGGCAGCGCTCCAGCCGGACCCGCGGCTGGTACGCCTCGCCGGCCAGCATCCGGTCCCGGGCGTCGGTCAGCTCGTGCAGAACGAGCTTGAACCACAGCTCGTACACCTGGTGGATCGTGATGAACAGCAGCTCGTCGTGGGCCGCCGGGTCGGACTCCAGCGCCTGCTGGGAGAGCAGCTCCCCCACCCGCAGGTAGGTGCCGTACGTCAGCCGCCCGCCCTGCTCGCCGAAGTCGACCAGGCCCTCGTTGGCGGTGCCGCCGTACTCGCTCTCACCGGTGCTCATGCTCGTGACGGTACGCCGATCATCGGCCCCGAAGTCAGTGCGATAGAGATCACAATTACGACGGCGGGCGGCGCCCCGGTCACCGGGGGCCGCCCGCCCATCGGCCCTGCTCAGTCCATGTGCGGGTACCGGTGGTCGACCGGCGCCGCGAAGGTCTCCTTGATCGTCCGCGGGGAGATCCAGCGGGCCAGGTTGTGCCAGGAGCCGGCCTTGTCGTTGGTGCCGGAGGCCCGGCCGCCGCCGAACGGCTGCTGCCCGACCACGGCCCCGGTCGGCTTGTCGTTGATGTAGAAGTTGCCGGCCGCGAAGCGCATCTCCTCGCTCACCTCGGCCACGATCCGCCGGTCCGTGGCGAAGACCGAGCCGGTGAGCGCGTACGGCGCCGCCGACTCCGCCTGGGCCAGCACCGACCGCCAGTCGGCGTCGTCGTAGACGTGCACGCCGAGGATCGGCCCGAAGTACTCGGTCGTGAAGACCTCGTGCGCCGGGTCGCTGCCCTCGACCACGGTCGGTCGGACGAAGTACCCCTCGCGGTCGTCGGCCGTGCCGCCGGCGACGACCGTGCAGCTCGACGAGTTCTTGATCCGGTCCAGCGCCTCGCTGTTGCGGGCGAAGGACCGCGCGTCGATCACCGCGCCGCCGAAGTTGGCGAAGTCGGTCACGTCGCCGTACGTCAGCGACTCCGCGGTGGCCGCCAGCCGGTCGCGCAGCCCGGCGCTCCACAGCGACCGCGGGACGTACGCCCGGGAGGCCGCCGAGCACTTCTGCCCCTGGTACTCGAACGCGCCCCGGATCAGCGCCGTGTGCAGCATGTCGGCGTCGGCGCTGGCGTGGGCGAAGACGAAGTCCTTGCCGCCGGTCTCGCCGACCAGCCGCGGGTACGTGCGGTACTTGTCGATGTTCTCGCCGACCGTCCGCCACAGGTGCTGGAACACCCGCGTCGAGCCGGTGAAGTGGATGCCGGCCAGGTCGGGGTCGGCCAGCGCCACGTCGGAGACCGCGATCCCGTCGCCGGTGACCAGGTTGATCACGCCGGGCGGCAGGCCGGCGGCCTCGAACAGCCGCATCGTGAAGTGCGCCGCGAACATCTGCGTCGACGCGGGCTTCCAGACCACCGTGTTGCCCAGCAGGGCCGGCGCGGCGGGCAGGTTGCCGGCGATCGCGGAGAAGTTGAACGGGGTGACCGCGTAGACGAAGCCCTCCAGCGGCCGGTGGTCGAACCGGTTCCACATGCCCGGCGAGGACAGCGGCTGCTCGGCCAGCAGCTTGCGCCCGAAGTGCACGTTGAACCGCAGGAAGTCGATCAACTCGCAGGCGGCGTCGATCTCGGCCTGGTAGCAGGTCTTCGACTGGCCGAGCATGGTCGCGCCGTTGAGCGTGTCCCGCCACGGCCCGGCCAGCAGGTCGGCGGCGCGCAGGAAGATCGCGGCCCGGTCCTCGTACGACAGCCGCCGCCACTGCGGTGCCGCCTCCCGGGCCGCGGCCACGGCGGCCTCGGCGTCGGCGTGGGTGGCGTTGCCCGCGACGCCGAGCACGTGCGCGTGCCGGTGCGGCTGGACCACGTCGAACCGGTCCCCGCCCGCCATCCGCTGCTCGCCGGCGATGGTCATGGGCAGGTCGAGCCGCTCGCCGGCCAGCTCGGCCAGCCGGGCCGCGAGGCTGTCGCGCTGCGGCGTGCCGGGGGCGTAGTCGCGCACCGGCTCGTTGCGCGGCTCGGGTACGGCGAACACGGAATCCATGGACACTCTCCTATTACGGAACCGGCGACGCCCTCATCCTGCCACGCCCGGCGGCCCGGGCCGCCACCCCTGTCAGCGACGCCGCGTAGCCTGGCGCCCACCGCTGCGGCAGGAGAGGACAAGCGTGACGCAGGAGACAATCGCGACCCCGGTGCCGGCCGCCGCGCCCCCGCCGTGGCCCGAGCGCCGGCCCGCCGCGCTGGCCCTGGCGGCCCTGGCCCTGGCCTGGCTCGCCGGCACGCTGATCTCCGCCCGGGCGACCGTCAGCGGGCAGACCGGCGCGGTCGCGCTGGCCGCCACGGCGTTCTCGCTGCCGGGCATCGTCGCCGCCGGGATCCTGGCCGGGGCGGCCGTCGCCCTGCTCGCGCTGCGGGCGGCCGACCCGCCGGCCGTACGGCCGGCGGCGGCCCGCTGCGCGCTGGCGCTGACCGCCGGGCTGCTCGTGGCCGGCGCGGCCGGCGGCGCGGTCGTGGCCGCCGCGGGCGGCGACCCGCACCGGACGCTGGTGGCCGCCACCCTGGCCGCCGCCGCCGTGGTGGGCGGCGGGCTGGCCTGGCCGCGGCTGCCCCGGGCGCTCGCCGCCGGGGTGCTGGCCGCGCTCGCGGTGTGCGCCGCCGGGCTGCTGCTCGGGCTGGCCAAGGAGCCGATCCGGGGCCTGCTCGGCGGCGGGGACGACCCCGCCGGCCGGGTCGCGGCCGAGGGGCGGTTCGCGGTGCTGTCCGCGGTGCTGTGCGGGCTGGTGGCCGGGGCGGTGGCGTTCGCCTGGCTGGGGCGGCGCGGCGGGCGGTGGCCGCGGTACCTGGTCGCCGGGGCGGCGCCCGGCCTGGTGCTGCTGGTCGGCGAGGCGCTCACCCGGGTCGGCGGGGCGAAGCTGATCGCGCTGACCCGCGGCCTGAGCGACGCCGACGCCACGCTCCAGGGCTGGCTGGACGGCTCCCGGCTGAACAACGCGCTGGTGGTGCTGTTCGTCGGTGCGATCACCGCGCTGATCCTGTTCGGCCGGACCCTGCCCCGCACCGTCCCGCCGCCGCCCGACTGACCCGCCCCGCACCCGCCGGCCGCGGCTCACCCGCCGCCGGCGGGCCGGGCCGGCGGGTCAGTCCAGGTGGGGCAGCTCCGTCGGGTCGTACCAGGCGAGGTCGTGGTCCTCGACCGCGTCGACGGTGAACCGGGCGTCCTCGTCCCCCGCCTCCGCCGCCGGCAGCGCGTCGACCGCGGCGGTCACGTCCGGCACCGCCTCCTCGGTGTCCAGGTGGATCGCCGCCACCGCCGCCAGCGGCACCGCGCCCGCGACGCCGACCTCGCTGCTGCCCAGCTCCCGGCCCCGGCCGTCGACCGCCGCCGGGGGCAGGTCGGCGGCGACGACCGCGCGGCGGCGCGGGGCGGCGGGGTCGGCGGCGAGCAGCGCCAGCGCGCCCTGCGCGGCCCGGGTGAAGGCGACGTACTCCAGCTCCTCCTCGTCGCCCTCGGCGTACCACTCGCGCAGCGCCGGGGTGACCGCGTGCGCGGCCGCGTCCGGTACGGGCAGCGCGCCGGTGTCGCGCAGCACGGCGAGCGTCGCCGCGGTCGCCGGCAGGTAGACGCGCGTGGCGTCGGCCATGGGGGATCACCTCGGTGCGGTCGGGGTACGGCCGTCGGGTTGCCGGCCCGGTGCGACACTAGTGCGCGGTGCGCCCGGCGCGGGCGGAGCCCGGCCCGATGTCGACCCGCCGGGTGGCACCGGGACCCGTGACCCGGTCGCCGGGCCGGGCGACACGGAGCCGGGGCGGTACCGGGTCGGGCGGGCGCGAAGCCGGTGGCACGGAGCCGGGCGGCGCGCGGTCGGGCGGTGCGGAGCCGGCTGGGCAGGGTCGGGCGGTGCGGAGCCGGGTGGGGCGGGCGGAGGGAGGTCCGGCGTGGAGTCGCGGTTTCTCCTGCTCGCCGATGTCGCGGCCGAGCTGAACGTGTCGGACTCGCAGGTGTACCACATGGTCCGCAGTGGCGAGCTGCCCGCGATCAAGATCGGCGGGCGCGGGCAGTGGCGGGTGGAGCGCGCGCAGTTGGAGGAGTACATCGCGCGCAAGTACGCCGAGACCGCCGCCTGGGTGCGGGACAACCCGCTCGGCGCCGAGGACTGACCCTCTTTTCTTCCCGCCCGCCGATGCGGGCGGGTGCGGCATTGACCACTTCGGACGGCGTTGCTAGCTTGTCGAAGGCAAACGTAGGCAAACGCAAGGATTCGCCGTACCCGGCCGGGGCGGGCGGATCCGTCCGGGGGTGCACATGCCGGCTGCCCGTACGGCGGTCCGGATCGGACCGTCCGCCGCGCCCGTCCGGATCCGGCGGGTGCCGCGCACCGAGCCGCCGTACGCCGACACCCGCGCCCCGGCGCCGGACGTCCCCGGCCAGCTCCCCCTCGCCGCCGCCGGCCGGCCGGCCGCCGCGGCGCGGCCGGCCGGCGATGGCGCGGCGGCCGGGCCGGGGGTGGGCGCGGAGCGGCTGGCGGCCTGGCGGTTCGCCACCCGGTACGCCGAGATCCTCGACGAGCGGCGGCCCGCCGGGCACCTCGCGCCGGTCGCCGACCCGGCGGCGCTGCCCGGCCTGCTCGCCGCGGCGCTGGACGGCCGGGCCCACCTGCGGGCGCTGCCCCGGCTGCCGCGGCCGGGCGCCGGGCGGGCCGGGCGGCGGCCCGCGGGGCGGCCGGGCGGGGGTCGGGTGCGGCTGGCCAGCCTGCACCTGTCCACGGTGCGGCCGGGCGTAGTGGAGGTGGCGGCGACGCTGGCGGTGCCGGGCGGGGCGCGGGCGCTGGCCTTCCGGTTGGAGCGGCGCGGCGAGGCCTGGCGCGCGACGGCGGCGGAGCTGATCGGCGCGACCCCGCGCCCGACGCCATGACGAAGGGCGCCCCGCGATGGGACGCCCTTCGAAAGATCAGCCAGACGGAAGCGCCGGCGTTGTCACGCCACCCCGGCTCAGACCGAGGCACCGCGGCAACGCTTGTACTTCCCGGCCGGCGTTGTCACGCCACCTCGGCTACGCCGAGGCACCGTGACAACGCTTGTACTTCTTGCCCGAGCCGCAGTAGCACGGCGCGTTGCGCGACGGCCCGCCGCCGCCCGACGTCCGCGCCGCCCCGCCCTCGCCGGCCGGCGTCTCCCGGGCCACCTGCGGGGCCCCGCTGCCGGCCGCGCCGTCGATCGTCGGCGCGGTGTACTGGAGGTTCCGCTGCCGGTCGCCGCCGCCCAGGCCCTTGGCCGAGATGCCCACCGGCGCCGCGTCGGCGTTGAGGTCGACCGCGGCCTCCGGGTCCAGGGTGATCTCCGGGGCCTCCTCGATCTTGACCTCGAGGTTGAACAGGAAGCCGACGGCCTCCTCCTTGATGCCCTCCATCATCTGCGCGAACATGTCGAAGCCCTCGCGCTGGTACTCCACCACGGGGTCGCGCTGGGCGTACGCCCGCAGGCCGACGCCCTCCTGGAGGTAGTCCATCTCGTACAGGTGCTCGCGCCACTTCCGGTCGATCACCGAGAGCAGCACCTGGCGCTCCAGCTCGCGCAGCGCCTCGGCGCCCAGCTCCTCCTCGCGGTTGGCGTACGCCTCCTGCGCGTCGGCCTTGATCCGCTCGACGAGGAAGTCGGTGTCCATGGCGGCGCGGTCGCCGGCCTCGTCCTCCAGCTCCTCGATGGTCACGCCGACCGGGTAGACCTGCTTGAGGCTGGTCCAGAGCTGGTCGAGGTCCCAGTCCTCGGGGTACTTCTCGGCCGTCGCGCCGGTGACGTACGCGGTGACCAGGTCGTCGATCATCGGCCGGACCTGGTCGTGCATGTCCTCGCCGTTGAGCACCCGGCGGCGCTCCTCGTAGATCACGACGCGCTGCTTGTTCATGACCTCGTCGTACTTGAGGACGTTCTTGCGGATCTCCGCGTTCTGCGCCTCGATCTGGGTCTGCGCGTTCTTGATCTGCTTCGAGACCATCTTGGACTCGATCGGCACGTCCTCCGGGACGTTCAGCCGAGTCATGATCGACTCGACGGCCGCGGACCGGAAGCGGCGCATCAGCTCGTCCTGCAGCGACAGGTAGAACCGGGACTCGCCAGGGTCGCCCTGCCGGCCGGAGCGGCCGCGGAGCTGGTTGTCGATCCGGCGGGAGTCGTGCCGCTCGGTGCCGAGCACGTACAGGCCGCCGGCGCCGGTGACCTCCTCGGCCTCCGCCCGACACTGCTCCTTGAACTGCGGCAGCACGTCGGCCAGCGCCTTCTCGTACTCCTCCGGCTGCTCCTCGGCGCTGACGCCGCGCTGGTGCAGCTCGGCCGCGGCCAGGTACTCGGGGTTGCCGCCCAGCAGGATGTCGGTGCCGCGGCCGGCCATGTTCGTCGCGACCGTGACGGCGGCCTTGCGGCCCGCCTGGGCGATGATCTCGGCCTCGCGGGCGTGGTACTTGGCGTTCAGCACGTTGTGCTGCACCCCGCGCCGGCGCAGGAGCTGGCTGAGGATCTCGGACTTCTCCACCGACACCGTGCCGACCAGCACCGGCTGGCCCTTGGCGTGCCGCTCGGCGATGTCCTCGACCAGCGCCTCGTACTTGGCCTTCTCGGTCCGGTAGATGACGTCGGACCGGTCGAGCCGCTGCATGTCCCGGTGGGTCGGGATGGTGACCACGCCGACCTGGTAGACCTTGTTGAACTCGCCGGCCTCGGTCTGCGCGGTACCGGTCATCCCGGACAGCTTGCCGTACAGCCGGAAATAGTTCTGGAGGGTGATCGTGGCGAGGGTCTGGTTCTCCTGCTTGATCTCCACCCCCTCCTTGGCCTCGATGGCCTGGTGCATGCCCTCGTTGTACCGGCGGCCGTGCAGGATGCGGCCGGTGAACTCGTCGACGATCAGCACCTCGCCGTCGTTGACGATGTAGTCCTTGTCCCGCTTGTACAGCTCCTTGGCCTTGATGGCGTTGTTCAGGTAGCCGACGAGCGGAGTGTTGACCGACTCGTACAGGTTGTCGATGCCCAGCCGGTCCTCGACCTTGGCCACGCCGCGCTCGGTGACGGCGATGGTGCGCTTGGCCTCGTCGACCTCGTAGTCGCCGGTGCCGGGCTGGCCGTCCTTGCCGGCCTCGCCGCGCTCCATCCGCTTGACCACCCGGGCGAACTCGCTGTACCAGCGGGCCGAGTGCTCGGCCGGGCCGGAGATGATCAGCGGGGTGCGGGCCTCGTCGATGAGGATCGAGTCGACCTCGTCGACGATGGCGAAGTTGTGGCTGCGCTGGACCAGGTCCTCGGCGGACCAGGCCATGTTGTCGCGCAGGTAGTCGAAGCCGAACTCGTTGTTGGTGCCGTACGTGATGTCGCACTCGTACGCGGCCCGGTGCTGGGCGGGGGTCTGGTTGGGCAGGATGACCCCGACGCTCAGCCCGAGGAAGCGGTGCACCCGGCCCATCCAGTCGGCGTCGCGCTGGGCCAGGTAGTCGTTGACGGTGATGACGTGCACGCCCTCGCCGGACAGCGCGTTGAGGTACGCCGGGAGCACGCAGGTCAGGGTCTTGCCCTCACCGGTCTTCATCTCGGCGATGTTGCCGAAGTGCAGCGCCGCGCCGCCCATGACCTGCACGTCGTAGTGCCGCTGGCCGAGCACCCGGGAGGCCGCCTCGCGGGCGACGGCGAACGCCTCGGGGAGCAGGGCGTCGAGCGACTCGCCGTCGGCGTGGCGGGACCGGAACTCCTCCGTCTGGGCCCGCAGCTCCTCGTCGGTCATGCCGGTGTAGTCGTCCTCGATCGAGTTGACCGCGTTGGCGACGGCCTTAAGCCGCCGCAGCAGGCGGCCCTCTCCGGCACGGAGGAGTTTTTCCAACATCGTCACGGCTCTGCGCTCCCTACCCTGTCAACCGCCCCATCGTAGGCGGACCCGCGGCCCCCGCGTCCACCGCGGGCAGAACCCGACACGACGGACACGACCGTACGCCGGTCGATAAACCGGTGGAGGCCGCCGGTCATTCCCGCGATGATCGGGCGATGGAGCCCCCGGAGATCGCCGCCGACGGCCTCGTACTGCGCCCCTGGCGCCCGGCCGACGCACCCGCGCTGACGGCCGCGTGCCAGGACCCGATGATCCCCCGGTTCACCACCGTCCCCAGCCCCTACCTGCGCGAACACGCCGACAGCTTCATCCTCGACGTGGCTCCCGCGGCGCTGGCGGCCGGCACCGGCGTGCACCTGGGCGTGTTCGCCGCCGACTCCGGCGCGCTGCTCGGGTCCTGCGGCCTGGTCCGGCTGGACCGCGCCGCCGGCGCGGCGGAAGTCGGATATTGGACAGCCGCGCCCGCCCGCGGCGCCGGGGTGGCCGAGCGGGCCGCCCGGGCTCTGCTGGGCTGGGCGTTTGCCACCCTCGGGCTCCGCCGGGTGGACTGGCGGGCCGATGTCGGCAACCACGCCTCCAAGCTCGTCGCCGCGCGGCTGGGCTTCCGGTTCGAGGGCGTCGGCCGGGCCGCGCCGCCGGAGGTCGATAAGTGGACCGCCACCCTGCTGGCCGGCGAGCTGACCGACGGCGGCCCGGACCGCCCCGCCGCGCCGGGCAGCGCCGCCGCCGCGCGGGCCGCCCTGTTCGGCGCGCCGCAGCCCACGCTGGCCGCGCGGACCGCCGGCGGCGAGCCGTTCACGCTGCGCCCGCCGCGCCCCGCCGACCGCGCCGACTGGATCGCCACGTACGCCGACCCGGACAGCCGGGAGTGGCTGTTCGACACCGGCCGCGAACCGGCCGAGCGGGCCGACGACTCGCTGCGCGCCGCCGCGGCGGGCTGGGCGGCCGGCGACCAGGTGATCATGGTCGCCGCGGACCCGGCCGACCGGTTCCTCGGGCACATGAAGCTGCTGGCCCTGGTCCCGGTGTGGCCGGGCGACTGGGGCTGCGGGTACGCCGTCGCGCCGCACGCCCGCGGCCGCGGGCTGGCCACGGCGATGCTGCGGGCGGCGTCGGACTGGGGGTTCGCGGCGCTGCGGCTGGACCGGATCGAGTGGCACGCCTACGTCGGCAACGAGGCGTCCCGGCGGGCGGCACTGCGGGCCGGCTTCGTCGAGGAGGGCGTCAGCCGGTTCCTCGACCGCGGCGCGCGGCGGGACTGCTGGCGGGCCGCCCGGCTCGCCACCGACCGGTGGGAGCCGGCCGCCGAGCGGGATCCCGGGCCGGCCGCCGGCCGGGAACCGGCGCGGGCCGAGCCCGCCTGACGCGGACGGGGGACGCACGTGGAACTGGCCGAGGTCGTGGACGGCGACGGGGTGCGGCTGCGCCCGTACCGGGAGGCGGACGCCCCGCGGGTGGTCGCCGGCGCCGGGGACCCGCAGACCCAGCGGTTCATGCCGGCGATGCCCCGGCCGTACGACGAGGGGATCGCCCTGGCCTGGGTGCGCGACGGCGCCGTCGCCGAGCGGGCCACCGGCCGGCACAGCTGGGCCATCGCCGACCCGGACACCGACGAGCTGCTCGGCGGGTTCGGGCTGCGGGTGTCCAACGACGGGCGGGCGCAGGCCGAGGTCGGGTACTGGATCTGCCCCGACGCCCGCCGCCGCGGCGTCGCCACCGCCGCGACCCGGGCCGCCGTCGCGCACGGCTTCGCCGCGGGCCTCGGCCGGATCGAGTTGCAGGCGCTGTGGGCGAACATCGGCAGCCAGCGGGTCGCCGCCGCGACCGGGTTCCGGCGCGAGGGCGAGCGCCGCGGCGTCCTGCGCGGCGTCGACGGGCGCCGGCACGACACCGTCGTGTGGGCCCGGCTGGCCACCGACGACGGGCGGCCGGTACCGCGGCTGCTGCCCGACCCGCCCGCGGCGGGGCTGACCGACGGCGTGGTCGCGCTGCGCCCGCTCGGCCCGGCCGACGCCGATGCCCTGCACGCGCTGCGCTCGCTGCCCGACGTGGTCGTCACGAGCGTGCCGCCGGTACCGCCGCCGCTGGCCGACACCGTCGAGCGGTGCGAGCGGGCCCCCGCGCACTGGCTCGCCGGGACCAGGGCCGACGTGCTGGTCCTCGACGCCGCGACCGGCGCGGTGGCCGGCGACCTGGGGCTGTACTACCGGGCGCCGCAGATCGGCGAGGCGATGATCGGGTACTCGCTGCTGCCGGCGTGGCGCGGCCGCGGGTACGCCACCCGGGCGGCGGCGCTGCTGGCCCGGTGGGCGTTCGACATCGGCATCGCGCGGCTGGTCGCGGGTGCCGGGCCGGACAACGTCGGCTCGCAGCGCACGCTGGAGCGGGCGGGCTTCCGGCGCGAGGGGTACGCGGTCGGGCAGCTCCCCGGCCCCGGCGGCCGGCGCACCGACGACGTGCTGTTCGCCCTGCTCCCGGAGTGGCTGCGCCCGGCACCCTGACGCCGGCCCGCCCCGCCCCGGCCGCGCCGAGGGGGTCGCGACGGATTGTGGCGAGGGACACGCTCGCCGTTACCGAACCGCGCGGCCGGGTAGCCCGGATGACGGAACCGTTGCCGAGCAGCAGAGGGCGGTGTCATCCGATGTCCGGAAAGTCGCTGATGAGGAACGGGGTCATGGCCCTGGCCGCGGGGGCGGGCGCGGCGGTGGCGGGCGCCGCCGCGGCGGCCCCGGCCGCGGACCCGCCGGCGCCCACCGCGGGCCCGGCCACCGTGGTCGGCGGCTCCGGCTGCGCGGGCGGGCACGAGGTCACACCGTACGCCGAGGGGCCCGGCCGGTACGCGTACCTGCTGGAGAAGTTCCACGCCTCGGTCGGCGACGAGCCCGGCCAGCGCCGGGTCGAGCGCACCTGCCGGGTGCGGCTGCCGATCACGCCGCCGGCGGGCGGGGCGTACCGGGTGACCGGGCTGCACGTCGAGGGCGCCGCCCTGCTGGCCGCGGACGCCACGGGCGAGGGGCGGCTGGACGCGTCCCTCGGTGCGGCGACCGTCTCGCTGCGCACGCCGCTGCACGGGCCGATGGTGGCCGAGTTCGGCCGCGGCGTGCCGTGGCGCACCCCGCCGCTGCCGGCGGGCCCGCCGCTCGCCGCGGCGTGCGGCGCGGCGGCGCCGCCGCTGGTGGTGGACGAGACGGTGACGGTCGCGACGACCGGTACGGCGGCGAGCTGGGTCTCCCCCGTGGCCGAGCCGGGGGTGAACGTGCTGCGCGTCGAGGTCGCGCCGGTGGCCTGCGGCTGACAATCGCGGGGCGGCGCGCACGCCGCCCCGCGATCAAGGGGTTCGCGTCAGGCGGGCTCGGCGAGCGACATGACGCCGTAGTCGTAGCCGCGCCGGCGGTAGACGACGCTCGGCCGGCCGCTCTCCTTGTCCAGGAACAGGTAGAAGTCGTGCCCGACCAGCTCCATCTGGAACAGGGCATCGTCGATCGTCATGGGGTCGGCCGGGTGCTCCTTCTCCCGGACGAGGTGCCACGGCTGGTCGTCGTGCGGCTCCTGGTCGGGGACCAGTGCGGGCACCGGCGGCGGCGTCCCGACCGTCGCGGCGACCTGCGCGATCGGCAACCGGTGACGGCGCTCCAGCCGCCGCCGGTCGGCCGACCGGCGCATCCGGGTGTCGACCTTGGCGATGGCGAGGTCCAGCGCGCTGTAGAAGTCCTTGGCGGTGGCCTCGGCGCGGATGACCGGTCCGCGCGTGAAGCAGGTGATCTCGATCCGTTGGCAGTTGTCGGCCTGCCGGGGGTTGCGTTCGTGATAAAGCTCGACGTCGATCCGGATCAGCTTCTGGTCGTACCGCTCGACCTTCTGCAGCTTCTCCGCGACATGCTCCCGATAGTGCTCGGGGACCTCGACGTTGCGGCCCTTGACGACAATCTCCACGTGACCTCCCGCTCGCTAGTGACCGGCTCGGTGGCCCGGGGAGAATTCCCCGGCGAGCGGCGTCACCGGGGCGGAATCCGTGTCGAGACCGGAGCCGGGGCGGAACCCGTACCTCGACGCTAGCCCGCGGTTCGGGGATCGTCATCCCAAGTTCGCATTACATTCCCCGGGAAATCTTCGCGTTGCCGCGGTATCCGGGGCTCCCGGCGGGGGACAATGGGGATCCGCCGCGGGGTGGCCGCCAGCACGGCCGCGCCGTGCGCCGGGGTGCCCGCGGCCCGCAGGACGGCCGCGCAGGCCGCCAGCGTCGCCCCCGTCGTCAGCACGTCGTCGACGATGACCAGCCGCCCCGCGCCGGGCGGCACCGGGCGGCGCAGGCCGATCGCCGCGCGGGCCACCGCCCGCCGCTCCGCCGCGCCGAGGCCCGCCGAGTCGGGGCGCTCGCCGGTGCGCAGCACCCGCGCCACCGCCGCCGGCACGCCGTCGGCGCGCAGCCGCCGCGCGGCCTGCCGGGCCACCCGGGCCAGGTGGTCGCCGAACCGCTCACGGGCCGCCCGGGCGGTACTCGGCACCGGTACCAGCAGCACCGGCCCCCGCCCCGGCGCGGCCGCCCGCACCGCGCCGGCCAGCAGCGCCCCGAGCGGGACGGCGAGCCGGTGCGCGCCGTGCTCCTTGTACGCCAGCAGCAGCCCGCGCAGCGCCCCACCGTAGCTGTCCACGGCGACGACCGGCGGCAGGCCGGGCGGCGCCGGGTCGGGCGCGACCGGGTGCGGCACGGCCGCCGCGCAGGCCCGCACGCACGCCGGGCACGCCTCGTACCGCAGGTCGCCGGCGCCGCCGCAGCCCGCGCAGCCGGCCGACAGCAGCAGGTCGCGCACGTCGGCGGCGACGCGCAGCCAGGACCGCGGCACCCGCGCCCCGACCATCACGCGGGCACCGGCTCGGCCACGGCCGGCTCGGCCCTCATGACCGGCCCGCCGCGGACCGGGGGCGGCGTGGCCGGCTCGGGGGCGGGCGGCTCGGGCATGGTCAGCTCAGGAAGAACGGGGCGGTCGGGTAGCCGAGCTTGTCGGCGTCCGGGCCGGGGGCCAGCACCCGCTCGGCGGTGACCGGGGCGCCGCCCAGCTCCTGGTAGCTGAGCCGGTTGGCCTCGTACATCAGCGGGCCCGGCGCGCTGCCGTCGGACGGGTCGTCGGCCACCCCGACGAGCTGCGTCACCGGTACCGTGCCGAGGCCCTGGGTGGGCAGTTGCAGCGGCTCCTGGAGCGCGCCGTCCGCGCTCATCGCCCACGCCTGGGTCTGCCCGATCCGCGGCTGCCGGCCGGTGACCGCGAACCGGCTCTGCTCGATCCAGGCCACCGCCGTCGGGTCGGTGAGCTGGCTGAGCGGCAGCCGGACCCGGTTGGCCAGCGACACGGTCGGCCCGTCGGCGGCGAGGCCGGCGGTGTAGAGCTGGCCGCCGGCGATGAACGCCACCCGGCGGCCGTCCGGGGCGACCGCGACCGCGGTGGTCCCGGCGGGCGCCCCGGCGACCGGGCGGACCGTGGACGTGCGGGGGCGCAGCGCGTACAGCCGGCCGTCGGCGATGACCAGCGCCAGCGCCCGGGTGGGTACCCACGCCGGCTGCCCGATCGCCCGCGCGCGCAGCAGGGTCGGCCGGACGTGCTGGAACAGGTTCGCGTCGCCGGTGCCGATGTCCACGGTGTACCGGCCGCGGCCGGCGACCCGGACGACCGCCGCGTACCGAGCGTTGCCGAGCCGCTGGTACGCGGCCTTGAGCACACCCCGGTACCCGGCCGGCAGCGACGGCACCGAGACCGCGCCGGGCGGCAGCGTGCCGATCTGCCGGACCCGGCCGCCCAGCACGCACAGCGGGGCCGGGTCCTGCGCCCGGTACGCGGCGTTCGCGGCCAGGTACCGGCTGTCCTCGTCGGTCACCCGGTCCCGGCCGACCTGCAACGACACCGGGTCGGCCCGGCCGGACGGCTCGGCCAGCGTCCAGCGGAGCTGGGTGGCGATCCGGGTGGCGTCGGTGAACGGCGCCCGGGACAGGTTGACCGTCCACCGGCTGCCGCCGGAGATCACGTTGCCGACCAGGTCCGCGTCGGTCGGCCGGACCACCGGCCGGATCAGCGGCGACGGGCCGGTGAGCAGCCACTGGACGAGCTGGGTGGCCCACTGGGCGCGCGGCACGTCGCGGCGGGACAGGTACCGCACGTCGGGCACGAGGTACTGCCCGTCGGTGGACCAGAAGTACAGCGTGCGCCGCTCGAAGTACTGCTGCAGGTCGGTGGTCGGCAGCAGCAGCACCGGCGGCGCGTCGGTGAGGTACAGGCCGTCGGGGCCGAGGCTGAGCCGGAACACGTACGTGCGCCGCTGCCGCTCCCGGGGCAGCACCACGCCCTTGTCGGACAGCTCGCCGAGGTGGATCACCTCGACGGTGGCGTCGAAGCCGCCGACCCGCTGGTCGATGATCGGCTTGCCCTCGACCTCGACCAGGTGCACGGTCGGCGGCGGCTGCCAGCGGTCGCGCAGCCGCGGGTCGGCGAACGTCCGGACGCGCGCGGCGGCCTGGCTCGGGTCGCCGGCGGTGGCCGAGAGCAGGTTGCGCAGGAACTCCTGCGGGTCGGTGATCGAGGCCCGCTCGGCCAGCGGCCACGTCCCCTCGTCGCCGGAGGGCACCTGCGCCTCGCCGACCCGCTCCTGCACGACGACGTCGCCGCTGCCGGGCACGCCGCAGCCGGCGAGCCCGAGCACCGCGGCGAGCAGCCAGCCGACGCGCCGCGCGGCCGCGCGGCGACCGGTCGTACCGCCGCCGGTCGCACCGCCGCCGGGTCGCGGGGCGCCCGCGCGCGGCCTCACGGCAGTGCCGCCGGGTCGTCCGGGCGGCCGACGCCCTCGGTGACGGCCGCGTCGGCCGGGACCAGCGGCAGCGGCGCGGCGATCAGCCGGTCGCCGCCGCGCAGCGGCAGGGTGAGCCGGAATTGCGCGCCGCCGCCGGGCGTGCCCCACGCCTCCAGCCAGCCGCCGTGCAGGCGCGCGTCCTCCAGGCTGATCGACAGGCCGAGGCCGGTGCCGCCGGTCTGCCGGGCGCGGGACGGGTCGGCCCGCCAGAACCGGCTGAACACGAGCTTCTCCTCCCCCGGCTTCAGGCCGACGCCGCGGTCCCGGACCGCGATCGCCACCGCGGCGTCGCCCGCGGCGAGCGTGACGTCGACCGGCCGCCCCTCGGCGTGCTCGATCGCGTTGCCGACCAGGTTACGCAGCACCCGCTCGATCCGGCGCGGATCAACGTCGGCGATCACGGAGCCGTCCGGCAGCGCGATCCGCACCGCGACGCCGGCCGAGGCGGCCAGCCCGTCGAACTGGTCGACCACCCGGCGCAGCACGGCGACGATGTCGGTGGGCTCCAGGTCGAGGACCGCGAAGCCGGCGTCGAACCGGCTGATCTCCAGCAGGTCCGAGAGCAGGCTCTCGAACCGGTCCAGCTCGGCCTGGAGCAGCTCGGCGCTGCGCTGCACGGCCGGGTCGAACGTCTCCCGCTCGCTGAAGATCAGGTCGGCGGCCATCCGGACGGTGGTCAGCGGGGTGCGCAGCTCGTGCGAGACGTCCGAGGTGAACCGGCGCTGGAGCCGGGACATCTCCTCCAGCCGGACGATCTGCCGCTGGAGGTTCGCCGCCATCTGGTTGAACGACGCCGCGAGCAGCGCCAGGTCGTCCTCGCCGTGCACACTCATCCGCTGGTCGAGCAGGCCGGCGGAGAGCCGCTGCGCGGTCCGGGCGGCCACCCGGACCGGGTTCACCACCATCCGGGTGACGAGGTTGGCCAGGACCGCGAGCAGGGCGATCAGGGCGATCCCGGTCACCAGTACGGTGAGCTGGATCTGCCGGGCGAAGTCGTCCTGGGTGGTCAGCGGCCAGAAGTAGTACAGCTCCAACTTGCCGAACCGGGTGGGCAGCGGCGCGCCGTACACGAGGTACTTCATCGGCTCGCCGGTCACGTTGGCGGTCCGCACCTGGTACGCCATCCGGTTCTCCTCGGCGACCTGGCGCTCCAGCTCGGGGCTGATCAGCGGGCTCACGTCGACCGCGCCCTGCGACGCCTGCACCGGCAGCGACGGCAGGCCGCGCGACTTGAACGCGACGATCGGGTCGCCGGGCTGGCTGGAGCTGCCGGCCAGGAAGAACGCGGCGTCGGACAGGGTCGCCGGCAGCCGCGGGTCGGCCGGGTGGCCGTGCACCGAGACCTGGTCCTTGGCGTACGTGACGCCGGAGGCGATCCGGGTGCGCACGTCGGCGGCGGTGCCCTCGATGAGGATCCGGCCGGACCGCCAGGCCACCAGGTACCCGAAGGAGGCGACCAGCACGGTCGCCGCGACCATGGTGATCGACACCATCCGGACGCTGAGCGAGCGCCGCCAGACCAGCCGCAGCGCGGCGACGAGCCGGCGCAGCCGGTGCCGGCCGCGGCGCACGGCGAGCCGGGCCATGCGCACGGCGAGCCGGACCGCCCGGCGTACGGGCGGCCGGCGCGCGGTGAGCCGGCGCAGCAGCCCGGCCGGTACCGGTCGGGGCGCGGGCGTCGGCGACTCGGGCGACTCGGACTCCGGCACGGCGGCATCGACGGACGGTGTCACGGTGCCCTCCAGGCTAGCCCGTGCCGGCCTTGTACCCCACGCCCCGCACGGTCAGAATGATCTCCGGCCGCTCCGGGTCCGGTTCGATCTTGGCGCGGAGGCGCTGGACGTGCACGTTCACCAGCCGGGTGTCGGCGGCGTGCCGGTACCCCCAGACCTGCTCCAGCAGGACCTCCCGGGTGAACACCTGGCGCGGCTTGCGGGCCAGGGCCACGAGCAGGTCGAACTCCAGCGGGGTCAGCTTCACCTCGGCGTCGTCCCGGGTGACGGTATGCGCCGGTACGTCGATGGTGATCTGGTTGCCGGTCGGGCCGACGGTGAGCACCTCGGGCGCGGCGTCCTCGCCCCGGCGCAGCCGGGCCCGCATCCGGGCGACCAGCTCCTTGGGCTTGAACGGCTTGACCACGTAGTCGTCGGCGCCGGACTCCAGCCCGAGCACCACGTCCACGGTGTCGCTCTTGGCGGTCAGCATGACGATCGGCAAACCGGACTCGGCCCGGATGGCCCGGCAGACGTCGATCCCGCTCATTCCGGGCAGCATCAGGTCGAGCAGGACGATGTCGGGGCGGGCGTCCCGGAACGCGGCCAGCGCCCGCTCGCCGTCGGCGACGAACGAGGGCTGGAAGCCCTCGCTGCGCAGCACGATCCCCAGCATCTCGGCCAGGGCCGGATCGTCGTCGACCACCAGAACGCGCGCTCTCATGGCGTCCAATATTCCACCTCGCGCCGCGGGCGTGGTGCCCGCCGCCCCGAGCGGCGGCGCGGCCGGGCCGGTTCGCACCCGCGCGGGTGCTCCCGCCCGCCGGTCAGCCGAACAGCGCCCGGCCCCAGAAGTCGCCCGGCTCGCGCACGCCCGGCGGGCAGGCGAACACGGCACTGCCGACGTGCCGGATGTACTCGTTGAGCACGTCGGCCCGGGCCAGCGCCCGCTGGACCGGGACGAACGACCGGCGCGGGTCGCGCTGGAAGGCGAGGAAGAACAGGCCCGCGTCGAGCCGGCCGAGGCCGTCGGAGCCGTCGACGAAGTGGTACCCGCGGCGCAGCATCCGGGCGCCGGCGTTGTGGTCGGGGTGGGCCAGCCGGACGTGCGCGACCGCGGGGATCACCGGCTCGCCGTCGCCGCCGGCCGCGGCGAAGTCGGGGCGGTCGAACTCGTCCCGGCCGCCCAGCGGGGCGCCGCTGCCCTTGGTCCGGCCGATGATCGTCTCCTGCTCGCCGAGCGGGGTGCGGTCCCAGGTCTCGATCATCATCCGGATCCGCCGGGCCACCAGGTAGGAGCCGCCGGCCAGCCAGGGCGGGCCGTCGGCCGGCTGCACCCACAGGTGCTCGTCCAGCAGCGCGCCGTCCTCGGCGCGCAGGTTGGCCGTACCGTCCTTGAAGCCCATCAGGTTGCGCGGCGTGGCCTGCGCCCGGGTGGTGGCCGACGTCCGTCCGAAGCCGAGCTGGGACCAGCGCAGCGACACCGTGCCGAAGCCGATCCGGGCCAGGTTGCGGATCGCGTGGACGGCGACCTGCGGGTCGTTCGCGCACGCCTGCACGCACAGGTCGCCGCCGGAGAACGCCGGCTCCAGCCGGTCGCCGGGGAAGTGCGGCAGCGGGGCGAGCCCGGCCGGCTCGCGGGCGGCCAGGCCGAACCGGTCCCGCCCGGCGGCGTCCCGGAACAGCGTGGCGCCGAAGCCGACGGTGAGGGTGAGCTGGGCCGGCGGCAGGCCGAGCGCCTCGCCGGTGTCGTCCGGCGGGGCCTCGGGGCGGCCGCCGACCGCGCCGGCCGGGCCGGCGTCGCGGCCGGCGGCCAGCCGCTCGGCGGCGGCCGTCCAGTCGCGCAGCAGCGCGACCAGCTTGTCCCGGTCGGCGGTGACCACGTCGAACGCGGCGAAGTGCAGCCGGTCCTGCGCGGCGGTGACGATGCCGGCCTGGTGCGCGCCGTGGAACGGCACCGCGTCCGCGGCCGGCGACGGGTGCTCGGTGGCCAGCGCGTCGCGGGCCAGGGCGCCGCCGGCCGCGGCCACCCCGACCGCGCCGACCACCCCCGCGCCGGCGATGAGCCGGCGCCGGCGGACCCCGGCGGGCTGCGCGTCGCTCATGTCCCCTCCCGGACGGTCACCGACCCGGCCCGGCGGGGCGGGGTCGGGTCGGCGGTCAGCGGCTGACGACCGCCGCCACCCGGCTCACCGGCTCGGCGAGCGCGTTGATGGCGTCGGACAGCTTCTTCAGGTCGGCCTTGGTGAGCTGGTTGTGCAGCTTCCAGCCGGCGCCGGCGCGGTGCCGGTCCAGCTCCGCCGAGGCGGCGGCGAACGCGGCGTCGAGCTGGCCGACCAGGGCGCTGTCGCGCTGGGTGAGGACGGGGCGCAGGGCGTCGATCGCGGCCCTGCTGCCGTCCAGGTTGGCCTTGAAGTCCCACAGGTCGGTGTGCGAGAAGAAGTCCTCCTCGCCGGTGATCTTGCCGGTGGCGACCTCGTCCAGCAGCTCCTTGGCGCCGTTGGCGAGCTGGAGCGGGGTCAGCGCCTCGGCGTTGGCCTTGGCGACGATCTCCTTGACGTCGACCAGCAGCCGGTCGGCGGTCGGCCCGGACCTCGCCACCGACTTGGCGACCCACAGGTCCTTCTCGATCCGGTGGAAGCCGGTGAACGCCTGGCCCGGCTCCAGGTCGGCCTCGCGGGCGTCGATCCGCGGGTCCAGGTCGCCGAAGATCTCGGCCACCGGCTCGATCCGCTCCCACGGCTCGCGGGCCCGCGGGAACAGCTCCTTGGCCGCGGCGATCCGGTTGCCCTTGACCGCGGCGACGAACTGCTCGGTCAGCGTGAGGAGCTGGGCGGTCTGCTCCTTGACGTACGCCCGGTACCGGGCCACCGCCGCGGTCAGCTCCGGGTCGACGGCCGGGTCGGCGCCGGTCGCGGTGACGGTGAACGCGGTCCGGATGCCGTCGCCGACCATGCCCGGCTTGCAGGCGGTCTGGTACGGCCCGGCGGCGAGCTGCACCCGCAGCTCCCGGCTCACGCCCGGCGCGATGTTCTCCACCTCGCCGGCGATCTTGTCGCCGGGGGCGTACACGTAGAACTCGGTGACCTTGCTGCCGGTGTTGCGCACGCTGAACACGACCGTACCGGCGGGGGCGTCGGAGCGGCCGATCTCGCAGCCGGAGTCGGTCGAGGTGACGGCGATGGCGTCGGCGGCGGGGCCGGTCGGCCCGTCGCCGCCGCAGCCCGCGAGGCTCGCGGCCAGCGTGCCGGCGGCGAGCAGGGACAGGGTACGGGTCGCGCGCATGGCTCTCCTCGGTGCGGGGTTGTGCTCAGCCGGCGGCCGGCGCGGCGGCCGGCCGGTCGGGGGTCGCCGCCGGCCGGCGGCCGGGCAGCAGGAACAGGAGCATGGTCGGGACGACGTAAGCGACCCAGGCGACCACCTCGGCCACCGTGGCCCGCGGGGTCAGGTTGAACATGCCGGCGAGCAGCGTCGCCCACCACGAGCCGGGGTCCACGCTGCGGGTCAGGTCGAAGGCGATGACGTTGAGGCCCGGCAGCCGGCCGGACTCCTGGAAGTCGTGCACGCCGTACTTGAGGATGCCGCCGGCGACCAGCACCAGCAGCGCCCCGGTCCAGGTGAAGAAGGTGGTCAGGTTGATCCGCACCGCCGTCGCGTACAGCAGGTAGCCGATGCCGATCGCGGTCAGCACGCCGAGCGTGATCGCGATCAGCGGCACGGCGCTGGTCGTGCCCTGGACGGCGGAGAAGAACAGCAGCGCGGTCTCCAGGCCCTCCCGGACGACCGCGAGCAGGGTGAAGCCGGCGACGGCGACCGGCCCGACGGCGATGGCCCGGTCCAGGCCGGCGCGGAGCTGGCCGCCCATGGCCCGGGCGGCGCGGCGCATCCAGAAGATCATCCAGGTGACGAAGACGACCGCGAGCACCGAGGCGACGGCCTCGAACAGCTCCTGGTCCTGCCCGCGGATCGAGGCGCTGGTGTACGTCAGCAGCGTGCCGGCGGCGACCGACAGCGCGACGGCCACGCCGGCGCCGAGCCAGACCGGCGGGAGCAGCTTGCGCCGGTCGGACTTGACCAGGAACGCGACGAGGATGCTCACCACGAGGGTCGCCTCCAGCCCCTCGCGGAGGCCGATGAGGTAGGTGGCGAACGATGCCTGGTTCATGGGCGCGCTCCGCGGCCGGAGGATGTCGGTCACGCCCGGCCGGGAGGGTCGGGCCACCCGGCGACCGGGCGCCCGCAGCAGTGCTGACCGGCCGCCCGGCAAGGGCAGCCTCACCTTATCCCCGGCTCACGGCGCCGCGTCAAGCCGGACAGCCGGCCGCTGACCGGGCGATTCACCCGCGGGCGGGGAGCGGTCCGCCGGCGGGCGGCCGAAAAAGCGACGGCGCCGGCCCCCGCGGGGCCGGCGCCGTCGGCGGTCCGGTGTCAGTACCGGTAGTGCTCCGACTTGTACGGCCCCTCGACCGGGATGCCCAGGTACTCGGCCTGCGCCTTGGTCAGCTCGGTCAGCTTGACGCCGAGCGCGTCCAGGTGCAGCCGGGCCACCTTCTCGTCGAGGTGCTTGGGCAGGATGTGCACGCCGAGCGGGAACCGGTCCGGGTCGGTGTACAGCTCGATCTGGGCGATCACCTGGTTGGTGAACGAGTTCGACATCACGAAGCTCGGGTGGCCGGTGGCGTTGCCGAGGTTCAGCAGCCGGCCCTCGCTCAGCACGATCACCGTGTGGCCGTCCGGGAAGCGGAACTCGTCCACCTGCGGCTTGATGGTCTCGCGGGTGACGTCGGCGCGGGCGTACAGGCCGGCCATGTCGATCTCGTTGTCGAAGTGGCCGATGTTGCCGACGATCGCCTGGTGCTTCATCCGGGCCATGTGCTCGGCGGTGAGCACGTCCTTGCTGCCGGTGGCGGTGATGAAGATGTCGGCGGTGTCGACGACGTCCTCGATCCGGGCGACCTGGTAGCCGTCCATCGCGGCCTGGAGCGCGCAGATCGGGTCGATCTCGGTGACGACGACCCGGGCGCCCTGGCCGCGCAGCGACTCGGCGCAGCCCTTGCCGACGTCGCCGTACCCGGCGACGACCGCGACCTTGCCGCCGATCAGCACGTCGGTGGCGCGGTTGATGCCGTCGATCAGCGAGTGCCGGCAGCCGTACTTGTTGTCGAACTTGCTCTTGGTCACCGAGTCGTTGACGTTGATCGCCGGGAACAGCAGGAGGCCGTCGCGCTGCATCTCGTACAGCCGGTGCACGCCGGTGGTGGTCTCCTCGGTGACGCCCTTGATGCCGGCGGCGATCGCGGTGAACCGCTTCGGGTCGTCGGCCAGCGAGCGGCGCAGGACGTCGAGGATGACGCCGTACTCCTCGCTGTCGGTCGGCGCGGTCGCCGGTACGGCGCCGGCCTTCTCGAACTCCGCGCCCTTGTGCACGAGCAGGGTGGCGTCGCCGCCGTCGTCCAGGATCATGTTCGGGCCCTGCCCGTCGGCGAACCGGAAGAGCTGCTCGGTGCACCACCAGTACTCGTCGAGGGTCTCGCCCTTCCACGCGTACACCGGGACGCCCGCCGGCTCCTCCGGCGTGCCCTCGGGGCCGACGACGACGGCCGCGGCGGCGTGGTCCTGGGTGGAGAAGATGTTGCAGCTCACCCAGCGGACGTCGGCGCCCAGCGCGACCAGCGTCTCGATCAGCACGGCGGTCTGCACGGTCATGTGCAGCGAGCCGGCGATCCGGGCGCCGGCCAGCGGCTGCGCCGAGGCGAACTCCCGGCGGACCGCCATCAGCCCGGGCATCTCGTGCTCGGCGAGCTGGATCTCCTTGCGGCCGAACGCGGCGAGCGACAGATCGGCGACCTTGTGGTCCCCCTCGCGGACCGTCTGCGGGCGCGGCGTCAGCGTGCTGGTCATCGGGACTCCTGTCCGTACGACGTGTGGCGGGCGCCCTCACCCTACTTCCCGCACGTCGCGCGGCCCTCGGCCCCGGCTCGTGGCACGGCCCACATCCGCCCGCCGGGACGGGGGTCGAACGGGTGCGGTACACCCCGGCGCGGTGGGCGGGCGGGGCCGGCACCGCCCGGGTGGGGGCGGAATGCGCACAGGGCGGTCGACGTGTCGACCGCCCTGTGCATCCCCCCGGTAGTGGTACCCCGCGCGCGTCGTCGGACCATTCGTCTCGATGACGCTGCGTACTTTTCAAATTACCCTACGCATTCTTCTTGTCAAGACCTTCCGGCAAAACAGCCCGAAGGATGACTTGACACCCGCGTTGCCGCCGCCCTGCCTCACCCGCGGGGCGTACGGCGCCCGGTCGGGGGACGCCCCGGCGCGACACGCCGGCGGGCGCCGCGGCCGCCGGGCGCGCCGCGGCGCGTGGCCTGCGCACGGCCGGCGGCGGTCCGCCGGCGCGCGCGGGCTCGCCCGGCGGCGCCGGGCCGGGGCCGTTAGCATCCGGATTGAGCATCCACAGTGATCAATCACGGGGGATATTCACCCGCAACGCGTGTCCAAGGGGGACCCATATGTTCGGCACCACCCCACGACGTTCGCTGCTGGCCGCCGGTGCGGCCCTGCTCACCGGCGCCCTGCTCGCGGGCGCCGCGCCCGCGACGGCCGCCCCGACCGGCCCCGTACCGCTGACCGCCGCGGCGGTCGGCTGGGGCGAACTGCCCAGCGGCGGCGCCACCCCGTCGGCGCCCGGCAGCGTCCAGTACCAGGACGACACCTGGGTGTTCGTCCGCGGCACCGACGACAGGATCTACCTCAACCGGTTCAACGGCGTGACCTGGACCGGCTGGTCGGAGGTGCCCGGCGGCGGCGCCACCCCGTCCGGCCCGGCCGCGGCGGTCATCGGCGACGCGCTGCACCTCGTCGTCCGGGGCACCGACAACAAGATCTACACCAACATCCTGGCCACCGGCGGCTGGTCCGGCTGGCGCGAGCTGCCCGGCGGCGGCGCCACCCCGGACACCCCGGCGGTCGCCGCCGACCGGCAGGTCCTGCACGCGTACGTGCGCGGCACGGACAACAAGATCTACGAGAACACCCGGGCGGCCAACGGCACCTGGGGCGGCTGGGCCGAGGTGCCCGGCGGCGGCGCGACGCCGTCGGGGCTCGCGGCGACCACCGCGGGGACCCGGGTGCACATCGCGGTCCGGGGTACGGACAACAAGATCTACGCCGCCTCGCGCAGCCGGCGCGGCGAGTGGGACACCTGGAAGGAGGTCGCGGGCGGCGGCGCGACGAACGACGGCCTCGGCCTGACCTCGTACCGGCAGGACGTGTACCTGCTGGCCCGCGGCACCGACAACAGGATCTACCGCAACAACCGGGTGGACAACGCCTGGACCACGTGGACCGAGGTGCCCGGCGGCGGGGCGACCAGCGCGGCGCCGAGCGGGGTCACCGAGGGGACGTACCTGTACGTCTTCGTCCGGGGTACGGACAACAAGATCTACGGCCAGCGGGTCGCCCGCTGATCCCCGTGCCGCGGCGCCCGACCCACTCGGGCGCCGCGGCACGGCCCGTCGGCCGGCCCGGGGGCGGTCAGGGGGTGCCGGGGGTGGCCAGGTAGGCGGTGCCGGCGCCGCGCAGGCGCAGCGGCGGCGCGGCCGCCCGGCCGAACGCCGACTCCCCCGCCGCCAGCGGCAGCGGCTTCGCGCCGTCGTCGGCCTCGATCGCGCCGGTCAGGCAGAGCAGCGTGCGCGGGCCGGGGGCGTCCAGCTCCACCTGCGGGCGGCCGGCGTCCAGGACGACCTCGTACAGCGCGAAGTCCGGCACCGGGACCGCCCACCGGCGCACGCCCGGCGCCACCGGCTCGGGGCGCAGGACCGGGTCCGGCAGCGGGGTGAAGCGCAGCACGTGCAGCAGCTCCGGCACGTCCACGTGCTTCGGGGTCAGGCCGCCGCGCAGGACGTTGTCGCTGGCGGCCATCAGCTCGATGCCGGTGCCGGACAGGTACGCGTGCAGGTTCCCGGCCGGCATCCAGATCGCCTCGCCGGGCGCGAGCGCGACGAGGTTCAGCAGCAGCGCCACCACCACGCCGACGTCGGCCGGGTAGCGGGCGGCGAGAGCGGCGGCCATCGCGTACTCGGCCGCGAACGGCCCCCCGCCGGCAGGCCGGGCCGCAGCCGGGTCGGGCGGGGCGGCGGACATGGTCGCGCCGCCGGGCAGGGGCGGGGCGGTGGCCGGGCCCGGGAGGCCATCGGCCGGGTCGGGGAGGGCGGCGGTCACCGCGGCGAGCAGGGCCGGGCGGTCGGCCGCCGGCCAGGTGAGCAGGGTGGTCACCGCGGCCGCCAGGTCGCCGGCGCGCAGGTCCGCCACCACCGGCGCCAGGGCCGGCACGGCCAGCGCGGCGAGCAGCTCCGCCGACCGGTCCGGCGGGCGGAAGCCGCACAGCCCGCGGAACGTCGACACCGCGACCAGCAGCTCCGGCTTGTGGTGCGGGTCGGTGTAGGACGGGTCGCCGGCGGCGAACCGCTCGCGCGCCCGGGCGGCGTCCGGGTGCGCCTGCAACGACAGCGGCTGCGCCGCGGCGAGCACCTTCATCAGGTACGGCAGCCGCGGCCCGAACCGGTCCAGCACCGCCGCCCCGAGGACGCCGGCCGGGTCCTCGGCGATGACGTCGGTGAGCGGGCGGTCCCCGCCCGCCCGGCGCAGCCGGGACGGGTCCGCCGGGTGCGCGCCGAGCCACAGCTCGGCCTCCGGCCGCGGGCTCGGCGTCGGTGCGCCGCGCAGTTCCGCGAGTACCGTGCGTGACCCCCACGCGTACTCCCGGACCGGGTTGACGAGCGGCTCCACGCCCGTTATCCGGCGCCGGCCGGCTGCGGCGCGTACAGGTCGGGCTCGATGTAGATCACCCGGGCGATCGGCACGGCGGCCCGGACCCGGGCCTCCACCGCGTTGATCCCTTCGGCCACCCGGCCGGCGCTCTCGTCGTGCCGGACGGCCACCTTCACCGCCACCAGCAGCTCCTCGGGCCCGAGGTGCAGCGTCTTCATGTGGATGATCCGCTCCACCTCGGGGCCCGCGGTGATCGCGGCCTCGATCGCGGCCACGTCCTCCTCGGTGGCGGACTCGCCGAGCAGCAGGCTCTTGGTCTCGAACGCGAGGATCACCGCGATCGCCACCAGCAGCACGCCGATCGCCGCGGTGCCGATCGCGTCCCACTCGCCGTTGCCGGTCAGCAGGGTCATCCCGACGCCGAACAGGGCCAGGACCAGGCCGACCAGCGCGCCCAGGTCCTCCAGCAGCACGACCGGCAGCTCGGGGGCCCTGGCCCGGCGGACGAACTGGCTCCACGTCGCGCTGCCCTTGACCGCGCGGGACTCGACGATCGCGGTCCGGAAGGAGAACGACTCCAGCACGATCGCCACGACCAGCACGGTCACCGGCACCCACTGCCACTTGTCGATCGGGTGCGGGTCGGACCACTTGTGGTACGCCTCGTACAGCGCGAACAGGCCGCCGACGCTGAACAGCACGATCGACACGATGAACGCGTAGATGTACCGCTCGCGCCCGTAGCCGAAGGGGTGCCGGGGGGTCGCCCGCCGCCGCGCCCGCCGCCCGCCGAGCAGCAGCAGGCCCTGGTTGCCGGAGTCGGCCACGGAGTGGATCGACTCGGCCAGCATCGACGACGAGCCGGTCAGCGCGAACGCGACGAACTTCGTGACGGCGATGCCCAGGTTGGCGAACAGGGCGGCGACGATCGCCCTGGTACCCCCTCCGGCGCTCATTGCGTGGACAGCTCCTTCATCTCCGAGACCGCCGGGACCGCCATCGGGTCCAGGCCGTGTGCCAGAGCAAGGTACAGGGAGGCGAAGTCCGGTACGGCGATCAGGGAGGCGAGCCGCTCCAGCGCGGACCCGCCCTCGGCGACGATCTCGCTCACCCGCACGCCCCGGCGCTCGGCCAGCGCGCGGATCGCGTCCGCCCGGCGCTCCTCGACGGCCAGCGGCTCGTCGTGCGCCTCCTCGTCCTGGCTGAGCCCGCCGTCGCGCAGCAGGACCAGGCGCAGCCGGGTCGTGTCCGGCCCCTCCTCGGGGTCGGCGAAGATGTCCCGGGCCGACTCGGTCAGCCCGCCGAACACGCCGTCGAGCAGGCCCACCCGGCCGCGGCCGGCCTCGCCCAGCGCCCCGGCCACCGCCGGGTACCGGGCATTCGCGGCGAGCACGTCGCCGAACCGGCGGGCGGCGACCGTGGCCAGCGGCGACGAGCCCCAGATCACCGGGATCGAGCAGGCCAGGTCCATCGCCAGCGACTTCGCCGGGTTCACGAACGACTCCAGGCCGGGGCGGCAGCGCTCGGCCTCCATGTCCAGCCGGTTCGCGGTCTCGGCCAGGTCGGCCTCGCGGACGTTCACCAGACCCAGGGCCCGGGCGGCGAGCAGCACCGGTACGGTCAGGCCCCACAGGCTGAACCGCGCCGGCGACCGGCGCGGCACCGCGATGAACGGCGCCCGGGCCCGCTCGGCGAGCTGGTGCAGCTCGGACTCCGGCGCGCCGATGGCGACCAGCCGGGCGCCGCGGGCGCTGGCGGCCTCGGCCGCGTGGATCGCCTCGGGCGAGCGCCCGGACGCGGACACGGCGATGACCACGTCGGCGGCGCCGACCCAGCCGGGCACGCCCGCGCTGCGGTGGGCGAGCACCGGGACCTGGCAGCGGGAGCCGGCGACCATGGCCAGCACCTCGCCGGTGCGCGCGGCCGTACCGACGCCGGCCACGACGACCGCCCGCGGGCGGCCCTCGTCGGCGAGGTCCTGCAAGTGCGCCTCCGCGGCCAGCGAGGCGGCCTCGCGGAGCTGCCGGCCCGCCCACGCGGTCGCCCGCAGGGTGTCGCCGCCGTCGGCGGCGGACAGCGCGCGCTCGTCGTCGAGCACCTTCTCGTCCGGCTCGCGGCGGCCGCTCACGCCGGCGCTGCCGCCCGGCAGCGGGGCGGTCACCGGTCCGCTCCGGCCGGGCGGGCCTCGTCCAGCAGCAGGACCGGGATGCCGTCGCGCACCTCGAACACCCGGCGGCACTCGGCGCAGGTCAGCGTGCCCGCCGCCGCGTCATAGGCCAGTGGGGTGTGGTGCGTGTCCGGGCAGGCGAGGATCTCCAGCAGTGCGGGGTCCAGGGACACCGGACGACTCCCTTCACACGAGCGGGCCCGCCCCGGCGGCGGGGCGGTTCGGCCACGGTCGGCCACCGGTACGAGCCTACTGGCGGATGGCCGCCAGGACGCGGTCCCGCAGCTCGCTCATCCGCGCGGCGTCGGGCGCCTCGACGTTGAGCCGCAGCAGCGGCTCGGTGTTCGACGGGCGCAGGTTGAGCCAGGCGCCGTCGGCGAAGGTCACGGTGAGGCCGTCCAGCTCGTCGGCGCGCTCCCCGGCGAACAGCTCGCGGACCGCGGCCAGCTTCGCCGCCTGGTCGGTGACCGTCGAGTTGATCTCCCCGGACGCCACGTACCGCTCGTAGTCGCGGGCCAGCTCGGCCAGCGGCCGGTCCTGCCCGCCGAGGGCGGCCAGCACGTGCAGCGCGGCCAGCATGCCGGTGTCGGCGTACCAGAAGTCGCGGAAGTAGTAGTGCGCCGAGTGCTCGCCGCCGAACACCGCCCCGGTGCTGGCCATCTCCGCCTTGATGAACGAGTGCCCGACCCGGGTCCGGACCGGCTTGCCGCCCTGCTCGGCGACGATCTCCGGGACGGCGCTGGACGTGATCAGGTTGTGGATGATCGTCGCGCCGGGGTGCTTGGCCAGCTCGCGGGTCGCCACCAGCGCGGTGATCGCGCTCGGCGACACCGGGTCGCCGGCGGCGTCGACCACGAAGCAGCGGTCCGCGTCGCCGTCGAACGCCAGGCCCAGGTCGGCCCCGTGCTCCCGGACCGCGGCCTGGAGGTCGACCAGGTTCTTCGGCTCCAGCGGGTTGGCCTCGTGGTTCGGGAACGAGCCGTCCAGCTCGAAGTACATCGGGATGACCCGCAGCGGCAGCGGCGGCAGCACCGCGTCGCCCAGCACCGCCGGGACGGTGAACCCGGCCATGCCGTTGCCGGCGTCGACCACCGCGGTCAGCGGGCGGATGCCGGACAGGTCGACCAGGCCGCGCAGGTGGGCGGCGTACTCGGCGAGCAGGTCCCGGCTCGTGGTCGTGCCCGGCCGGTCGGCGGCGGGGAGCTGCTCCCGGCCGTCCAGCAGCGCCTGCGCCCGCGCGCGGATCTCGGCCAGGCCGCTGTCCGCGCCGATCGGGCGGGCGCCCGCGCGGCAGAGCTTGATGCCGTTGTACTGCGCCGGGTTGTGGCTCGCGGTGAACATCGCGCCGGGCAGGTCCAGCGCCCCCGAGGCGTAGTACAGCAGGTCGGTCGAGCCGAGGCCTGCCTCGACCACGTCGAGGCCGACGGCCCGGACGCCGTCGCCGAACGCGCGGGCCAGGCCCGGCGAGGACTCGCGCATGTCGTACGCGAGCACCACCGCGCCCCGGTCGTCCCCGCCGGCCCGCAGCAGCAGCGCGAACGCGGCGCCCAGCGCGTGCGCCACGGGCGGGCCGAGCTGGTCGGGGACCGTCCCGCGGACGTCGTAGGCCTTCACGATCTGCGCGAGGTCGACCCCGGGCGGGCGGGACGGATCGGTCACGACGGTGCTCCTCATCGGCGCGGCGGCAACCCGCAAAGCGTAACGAACAGCCCGGGCGCGGGCACGTCAGAGGGTATCCGCCACCTCCGGCCGGGGGTCCGCGCCCGGCTGGGCGCGGTCGGCGAGGTCCGCCTCCGTCAGCGCGTACGTCCGCCGGGCGATGCCCACCACCCAGCCGCGCTCCTCCGCGGTCAGCGGCCGGTCCGCCGCCGCGGCCCGCTGCCGGATCGCCCGGGCCACCGCGTACAGCGCCGCCGCCGGGCCGACCCCGCGCAGCAGCCGGGCGCGCTCGGCCTCGACCTCCTGGACGAACGCCGCCCGGTCCAGCCGCCGGGTGAGCGGGTCCCGCTCGCCGGCCAGCGCTGCCAGCGCCGGCGCCGGCAGCGGCTCCCAGCCGCCGGTACCCGGGGCGAGCCGCCAGCCCACCCCGTCGACGACCTTCACCGGGACCAGCCGCCAGCGGTAGTACCGCGGCCCGCCGCGCTCGCCCGCCCGGCCGGCGGGGTCGGTCGCGGCGAACACCTCCCGGCGCAGCCTGGCCAGCCCGTCCACCACCAGCTCGCGGGCCGGCGAGTCGCCGCCCGGGTCGGCGGCGATCCGGGCGCGCAGCCGGGACAGGGCCTCGCCGTACCGGTCCGCGCGGACCACGTCGCGCAGGCAGAGCCGGATCACGCCCACGTGGCCGGCGCCGGTCCGGACGGTCAGCCGCACGTCCGGGTACCCGCCCGGCACCTGGCCGTCCAGCCCGTCCTCGACGGCCAGGACCACCGCCGCGGGGTCGGCCCGGACGGCGTCGCGCACCGCGCGCAGCGCCGCCGGGTCGGGCGCCTCCACCCGGACGCCGGCCAGCTCGACCAGCCGGGCCGCGTCGCCGTGCCAGCCGCGGACCAGCGCGGCCGCCGCGTCCCGGTCCGGCGCGGCGGCCGCCGCCACCGGCGCCCGCCCGCCCGCGGCCCGGGCCGCCAGCTCGGCCAGCTCCGCCCGCGCGGCCGGCGCCGCGGCGAGCAGCCGGTCCAGGAACTCCCCCGCGTACGCCGGGTCGTGCCGCCGGGCCGGGTCGAAGCCGGGCTGCACCGCCTCGGCCGCCGGCGCGCCGCCCGTGCACTCCCCCGCGGCCAGCTCGCCGCGCACGCACCACAGCATGGCCACGGCCGAAGACTCGGCCCGCAGCGCGTCCCGCACCCCCGTGCCCGCGACGATCGCGGCCGCCAGCTCCGGGGCGTCGAGCATCAGCAGGTCCAGGTCGGGCTCGGCCGGCGGCTCCGGCGCCGGCTCCGCCGGCGGGGCCGGGGGCTGCGGGGCGGGCCCGGCCGGCGCGGCCAGCAGGCCCGGCGGGTGCTGCGGCAGCGGGCGCGGGGTGCCGTCCGGGCCGACGACCAGCGCGTCGAGGACGACCACGTTGCCGTCGTACGGGCGGCCGTAGTGCCCGTACAGCGGCGCCTCGGCGAGCTGGCCGACGAGCGGGTCGACGTACAGGATCGCGTGGTCCTGATTGGCCGCCACCCAGGTGTGCGCGTTGCCGCCCTCCCAGCCGTGCACCAGGAACGCGAACGCGCCCGGGCCGAGCGCCCGCAGGTGCATGTGGAGGTTGCGCAGCGCGTGGTTGACCGCCGCCCGGGCGGCCTCGACGGTCGCCCCGGTCACCAGCGGGCACAGATTCTGGAAGGCCCCGCCGGCCACCGCGGCGATCCGGGCCGGGCCGTCGTCGGGGGTGCCGGCGCCGAGCGGGTCGCCGGTGCGGTACCCGTCCCGGACCCGCCCCGCCGCCACCCGCGGCCGCCCGCGCGCCCAGGTGTCGAAGAAGGCGAGCGCGCAGTCGGTGGCGTTGGTGAGCCGGGTCGGGTCGGCGGCGCCGGGGATCCAGGGGTTGAGCAGGGGGAGGTAGCCGGCGGTGCGCGGGTCGGCGTGGCGCAGGGGGGTGCCGTCGGGGGCGCGGGGTACGGCGCGGTCGACGGCGTCCTGGTGCGCGGCCGGCGGCCGGTGGTGACCGCCGGGGGCGTCGTACCGGCGGGTACGGGTGACCGGCGAGTCGTCGTCCGCCACGACCGGCCGGGTAGGGGCCGGTGCCGCCGGCGGCGCGGCGTCGGCGGGGTCGGCGGCGGGTCGGCGGGACGCGCTGCCCGGCGGGTGCTCCGCCGGCGGCGCGTCGGCCGGGTGGTCGCCGGGCGGGCGGTCACCGGCGTGGTGGTCACCGGGTGCGTGGTCGTCGGGGGTGTGGTCGCCGGGGATGTGACCACCTGCTGGGCGGTCGCCGGGTGGGCGGGCGCCGGGGGTGTGGTTCTCGGGTGGTTCGGTGTGCGGGCGGCCGGGGTCCGGCGCGGTCCGGACCCGGGGTGTGCCGGCCGGTGGGGTGCCGAACTGCGGGAGGCGGTCGGGCTGGACGTCCGGCGCGGCGGGAGCGGGCCGGAGCGCCGCCGCACCGTCGGGGGCTCGCCGCGCGGCGGGGGCCGGTGCCGCGGCCGGCGCGCCGGCGGGGGCCGGCCGGATACCGCCGTCGGCGCGCGCGGCCGGCGCGCCGACGGGTGCGGGGAGCCCGGTGGGCGAACCGTCGGGCGCCGGATGGGCAGTGGGTGAATCGTCGGGCGCCGGGCGGCCGGTCGACGGAGCATCGGGCGCCGGCGGTACGGGGAAGCCGGCTGCCCGGCCGGCGGGTGCGGCGGCGCGGTCGCGGGGGGCCGCGGTCCCGGCGCGGGGGGCCGCGGTGGCCGCTCCGGTCGGCCGGGGGTCGCCGCTCGGGCCGGCGGTGTCGCGGACGGCCGTCGGGTCGGACGGCGCGGGCGCCCCGGCCGGCGACTCCGGTGCCGCCGCCGGCCGGACCCGGGCGGAGTCGGCGAGGCGGAGCCGGGGACCGCCCGACCCACCCCCGGGCGGCACCACCGCGCGGGGATCGGCACCGGGGTGACCGGGACTGCGCGGACCGGCGCCGTGCGGATCGCCGCCGTGCGGATCGCCGCCGTGCGGATCGGCGACGTGCGGATCGGCGACGTGGTGGTCGGTGTCGGGAGTGGACGGGGTTGCCGGGCCGCGGCCGCGGCCCGCCCGCCGGATGCCGCTGAGCCAACGCGAGGCGGCGGGAAGGGTGCTACCGCCCGGGTCCTCGGTGCCGGTACGCGGCGCGGGTACCGACCCGGCGGTCGCCGGTACGCGCGCCGGGCCGTCCGCCGCTCCCCCGGCGTCGTCGGCCGGCCGGAGCTGCTCAGCCGGCACGGGGCGAACCCCGCCCGCCGCCCGATCCCGATCCGCGACCGGCCCGGACTCCGCTGCCGGGGTCGAGGTAGCCGGGGCGGGGGTGACCGCGGTCGGTACCCCGGCGTCCGGCGAGTGCGCCGCGGCGTCGGTGAGCCGGGACGCGGTGTCGGTGAGCTGCGTAGTCGCGGCATCGGTGAGCTGCGTAGCGGTGTCGGTGAGCTGGGTCGCGCCGTCCCGGCCGCCGCCGGGCGCCCCGGCCGGGCCGCCGCCGCCCGATTCCCGCCCGCCCGCGGCGGGCGCGTCGCCGGCGGCCGCCGGCCCCGGCCGGGCCGCCCCGGCGGCCCCCACCGCGAGCACGCCGGCGCCCGGCCCGACGGACCCGAGCGCGGGCGTGCCCGCGTCCGGCCGGGGGTCGGCTGCGGCCGGGAAGGCGGCCAGTTCGGCGTCCGGCGGGAACGCGTCGGCCGCGAACCCGGCAGGGAAGGCGGCCGAGGGCAGGGCGTGGGTGGCGGGCAGCGGCACGCCGCCGGCCGGTACGGTCTCGGCCAGCGTCGCGGCCAGGACGTCCACGATCGCGCCGATCCGCTCCCCCGCCGCCGCCACCAGCACCTCCGCCACCGGCGCCGCGGCGCCGTCGGTCAGCGCGCTGGCCAGGTCGACGACGACCAGGTCGGCGGCGAGGTCGGCCAGGTGCTCCCAGGCGGTCAGCTTGGCCGCCTCGGCGGCGCAGCCGGCGCTCTCGGCCCAGGTGCCGAGGCGGTGCGCCTCCTCCGGTACCGAGTCCAGCGGGCCGGGCGCCCCGTCCACCAGGCGGGCCCAGCCGGTCCGGGCGGCCTCGGCGGCCGCGCCATCGCCGATCAGGTCGAGCAGCCGCTCGCCGGCGCGGGCGGCGTCGTCGCGCGGCTCGTGCAGGGCCAGGGCGAGGGCGAACCACTGGTCGGCCAGGTCGAACAGCCGGCGCTCGTCCACCCGGGGCCAGCGCTCGGCCGCGGCGGCGACGGCCGTGGTGATCCACGGCGGCTCGCCCCAGGCCCAGTCGGCGGGGTCGGGCAGCGGGCGGGGCAGGCCGGTCACGAACCCGTCCCCGGCGGCAGGACCCGACGCCGGACGGCGTCGTCCCGCGCGGCCAGCACGGCCGTCCGGGCGGCGGCGTCGCCGAGCCCGACCAGCTCGGCGGCGACCTGCTCCCAGCGGGCGAGCAGCCGCTCCTGCGCCTCGCCGTACCGGGCGTCGAACACGGCGGTGACCGGGTCCCGCCAGGCCGGGCGGTCCGCGACCAGGCCGATGGCCTCCTCGTCGCGCAGCCGGCGCCAGCGCTGCCCGGCGTCGACCAGGTCGGCGGCGGCGGCGCGGACGGCGGCCGGGTCCGGCCGGGTCGGCGCCCTCACTCGGGGCTCCCGGCGGTGTACCGGGCGAGCAGCGGCGCGGCGTCCGCATCGGCGATCAGGTCGGGCGCGGCCGGCGACTCGGGCAGGTGGGCGGCGACATGGCTGCGCACCTGGCCGGTGGCCCGCTCGGCGGCCTCGCCGACGGTCGCGGTGATCAGCCGGGCCAGGATGGCGGGGTCGATGCCGACGCACCGCTGGGCGTCCAGGTGCAGGTCGACGAGCCGGCCGCGGGCGTCCACCGTGGCCCGGACGCTGGCGTCCGGCGAGCTGACGCTGACCCGCAGGGTGGCGAGTTCCCGGCGCAGCGCCTCGGCGCCGGCCCGGGCGCGCTCGAACCGCCCGTAGGTCTCGTCGACGCGTGCGGCCAGGCCGCGGTTCGCGTCCCGATCCCCGCTGTGTCTCACCGGTGACCTCCAGGTCTCGACCCATCCCCGCCTGGACCATACCGGCCGTACCGTGGGGCGGCGAGCCTCCGGTACGTTCGGGGCGGCCCACCCCGCGACGGAGGGAGTCCACAAGTGATCGGCCTGCGGGAAGTCGAACGGATCGCCACGGCCAGGGCCCGCCGCGAGTCGCTGCGCCGCGGCCACCCGCGCACGCCCATGGTGTCGGAGTTCGATGTCGGGTACGTGGTCTGGACCCGCGAACCGGCCGACCGCACCCCGCGCACCGGCGACAGCGTGACCACGGTGATCGACAAGGAGACCGGCCACACGTCGGTCTGGCCGAGCCTGCCGTCGGCCGTGGTGAAGGACCTGTACCGGCGCCGGCGGACCGAGCTGATCCCCCCGGTCAGCACCGCGGACCCGGTCGTCGAGCTGCGCCGCGAGGCCGACCGGCGCCCCGGCCCGACGGTGGTCGCGCACCTGACCGCGGGCGGGCGCCCGGCCGCCGCGCGCGGCGCCAAGGGCGACCAGCCGCTGCGCCACCACCCGCTCGTCCGGGCGTACCTGCGGGAGCTGCCCGACGGCGAGCTGGTCCGCGGCGCGCACCGGCACGCCGAGCTGGTCGTCCTCTCGGACGTGCTGCACCGGGCCGGCGCCGAGCGCCCGGACACGCCGCTGGCCGAGGCGGACGCGCGCGCCCTGTGCGCCGACGCGGTGCTGGCGGCGTACCACGTGCGGGAGCCCGGCGACCCGGTCGGCGGCATGCCGGCCCGGCCGTGCGCGACCTGCGCGGGGGCGCTGGTCCACTTCGGCGTGCTGCCGCCGCCCGGCCCGGCCGGGGTCGACGCGGCGGCGCCGGCGGGCGGCGTGCCGGCGGACCGGTTCCCGGCGCCGGTGGCCGGGGTGCTGGCGGCGGCGGGCTGGTCGCCCGGCCGCGAGCCGCACTACGCGCGGGCCGAGCAGCAGGTGGCGGCGGTGTGCGCGGTGCTGGGGCAGGAGTTCCGGCACGCGGCGTTCCCGGCGGCGGTACGGGCGCTGGCGGAGTTCGGCGACCTGCGCACCGCGGCGGACCGGGCGGGGGCGCGGCACTGGGTCCGGCCGCTGCGGCTGGACCCGGTCGCGGCGGCGCACAGCGCCGACCTGCTCGCCGAGTGCGCGACGCTGATCGGGGCGCGGCTGTTCCCGCTGGGCGTGGAGGGGTCGGACGAGGCGCTGCTGGCGATCGACGAGACCGGCCGGGTGTTCGCGCTGGACCAGGGCGGCGAGTGGTTCCTCGGCGCCACCCTGGACGCGGCGCTGGGCACGCTGCTCGGCGCGGGTACGGCGGCGCAGCGGCTCCGCGACGACGGCCGCTGGGCCGCACCCGACTGACCCGCGGGCCGCGGGGCTCCGGTCAGGACGGTGGGATGAGGTCAGGACGGTGGGATGACCCGCAGGTGGCCGCGGCGGCCGGTGCTCGGCGGGTCCGGCGGCTCCTCCTGCCGCGGCACCGGGCGGCCGGCCTCGCGCACCGCCTCGGCGAGCGCCACCAGGTCGTCGGTGGTCGGCGGCGGCGGCTCGAACTCGCCCTCGTGCCGGACCAGCTCCCAGCCCCGCGGCGCGGTGAGGTTGCGCGCGTGCAGCTCGCACAGGTCGTACGTGTGCGGCTCGGGGTACGCGGCCAGCGGGCCCACGACGGCCGTCGACTCCGCGTACACGTAGGTCAGCGTGGCGACGGCCTGCCGCGGACAGCCGTTACGGGAGCAGCGTCGTGGTGACCTCACGGCGGGCACGTTATCGTCCCCGGCCGCTCACTCCGCGCGTCTGCCGGCGCGACACGCCGTCGGAGCGATTCGTTTGACAGGGGCGCCGGTCCCGCGGTGAGTCCCGTACGGGCGTACGGCGGGGCGGGCTAGCCTGTCGGGGTGAGCATGTCCGACGGTGCACCGCCGCCCGGCCCCGCCGGGGGCCCGACGCCGCCCGGCCCGCCCGGCGGCGGGCCGCCGCGGTCCGCGAGCCGGCGCCGCCGCGACCGGCACGGCCGGGGGCTGCGGGGGCGGCTGATCCCGGCGACCGTGCCGTCCGCGCGGACCCGGGCCGAGGTCTTCGACGACCTCGTGCTGGACGCGGTGGAGTCGCTGGAGCGCCGGCACGGCCGGGAGCTGACCGCGGTGGAGTTCGCGGTCGAGGACGTACCGCCCGAACTGAACATCTACGACTCGGACGTGCTCGAGGACGGCGAGGTGCCGCTGGCCCGGCTGCTGCCCGGCCGGCCGGGCCGGCAGGCGATGCCGCCGCGGATCGTGCTGTACCGGCGGCCGCTGGAGTTCCGCGCCGCCGACCGCGACGACCTGGCCGACCTGATCCACGACGTCGTCCTGGAGCAGCTCGCCAACCTCCTCGGGGTGGACCCGGAGGAGTTGGAGTAGGACACCCGGACAATCTGTCCGATTAGCCCGGACACTCCCGTGGTGTCGTTACTCACCGAGACCGCACGCGCCCGGACGGACAGTGACGACCCGCGGCACGGCGCCATCGCGCCGGCCGCGTCACCGGACCCCACGCCCCGCCACCCATGCGCCGCGAACCCCCGGCGGACGCACGGGCCGAGCCGCGACAGCGGGTGCCCCGGCGGTTCGGCGGTACGAAGGCGCCCTCCCGGACCGGCCGCACCCCCACGGACGGCGACGGCGCCCCAGCCAGCGGCGATCAGGCGACGCGGCGCTTGAGCTTGCGGCGCTCGCGCTCGCTCAGCCCGCCCCAGATGCCGAACCGCTCGTCGTGCCCGAGCGCGTACTCCAGGCACTCGTTGCGGACCTCGCACCGGGAACAGATGCGTTTCGCCTCGCGGGTCGAGCCGCCCTTCTCCGGGAAGAATGCCTCCGGGTCGGTCTGGGAGCACAGCGCGCGCTCCTGCCACTCCGGCGCGTCACCGAGCAGGTCGGCGACGACTGGACGGCCCTCCATCAGCATGCCCCCTTCTGGTGCACCGACGTACGAACCGGTGCAAATCCCCCACATTCCGCTCCGCCAATGGCCGGATGACCACGGGTACCGTCCCCCCGGGCCGCGGCACCCCGCCGGCGAGCGATCCGCAGCGGTCCGTACCGAGCCCCCCGGACCCGACCACCGGACCGCAGCGGTCCCGAAGGAAATTACACGCGTGTAATACGTGCGTCGTCAAGCGGAACCTGATAAATAGGGCCACCCACCTGACAGCTCCCTCACCGCTGCCTATCGACCGAGGCGCCGTACGGGTAACGCCCCTACCCGCGAGTCACCCCGGAAAAGTCCTCGCGGGAGGGAAAGGTCCGACTCGGGTCTTCCGCATTACCGTACGTCGTCGTACGCTGCCTCACCGTGAACCCTGCGCACTCGGCGAGTCCGCGCAGGTCAGCCGCGGTGCGGGCCGCGCCGTGCGCCGAGCCCGCCATCCGGGAGATGGTCTCCTCCATCAGCGTCCCGCCGATGTCGTTCACGCCGCCGCGCAGCAGCGCGGCCGTCGCGTCGTCGCCGAGCTTCACCCAGGACGCCTGGATGTTGGCGACCCGCCCGTGCAGCAGCAGCCGGCCCATCGCGTGCACCGCCCGGCTCTCCCGCCAGGTGGCGCCGGGGCGGGCCCGACCGGCGAGGTAGATCGGCGACCGGGTGTGCACGAACGGCAGCGGTACGAACTCGGTGAACCCCCCGGTCGCGTCCTGGATCCCGGCCAGGACCCGGAAGTGCACCAGCCAGTGCCGGGGGTGGTCGACATGTCCGTACATCATGGTCGACGTCGACCGCAGCCCCAGCTCGTGCGCCGTCGTGATCACCTCGACCCAGGTGGCCGCGGGCAGCTTGCCCCGGGTGAGCACCCAGCGGACCTCGTCGTCGAGGATCTCCGCCGCCGTACCGGGAATGGTGTCCAGCCCCGCCGCCCGCAGCTCGGCCAGCCACTCGCGCACCGGCACCCCGGCCCGGGCGGCGCCGGTGGCGACCTCCATCGGGGAGAAGGCGTGCACGTGCATGCCCGGCACGGCCGCCTTGATCGCCCGGACCATGTCCGCGTACGCCGTCGTCGGCAGCTTCGGGTCGATCCCGCCCTGGAGGCACACCTCGGTCGCCCCGGCCGCCCGCGCCTCGACCGCCCGCGCGGCGACCTGCTCGATCGTCAGCCGGTACGCGTCGGCGTCGCGCTCCCGCTGGGCGAACGCGCAGAACCGGCAGCCGACGTAGCAGATGTTCGAGAAGTTGATGTTCCGGTTCACCACGTAGGTGACGACGTCGCCGACGGCGTCCCGGCGGGCGTCGTCGGCGAGGCCGGCGAGCGCGTCGAGGTCCGGGCCGTCGGCATGCAGCAGGGCGATGGCGGCGTCCTCGTACCGGGGGTCGAGCAGGCGGGCGGGGTCGGCGGCGGCGATCCGCATCCCCTCGGCCATCGGCCCCCGCGCCCCCGACCCGCGGCGCGCCGCCGATCCACTCCCGGCCGGCGAGCCGGACGGGTCGGAGCCGACATCGGTGTCGGTGTCGGTGTCGGTGTCGGTGTCGGTGTCGGTGTCGGTGTCGGTGTCGGTGTCGGTGTCGAGGACAGTGGCCCCGTCGGGGGTCCGCCCGGCCGGGTCCGGGTCGCCGGTCGGCCGCCAGGCCGCTACCGGGTCGGGACCGCCGGACGCCACTCCGGCCGGGTCGTCGGCCCGCCGGCCGGGCGAGGACGGGAGTGGGCCGACAGCGGGCCCCGTGCGTACCGAATGCGATGTCGTGATCACCGAGCGCCGCGGCTCGGGTACGGCCGTACCGGGGTTCGGCGGCTCCTGCCACGGGCGGCCGACCGGGCGGGCCGCCTCGTCGGCCAGCCCGTCCGGGCCGGCGAGCGCGGCGACGTGCGGACCGAGCCGCGGGTCGAGCCAGCCCTCGGGCCGGCGGACGTACTCGGGGTACAGCGTCAGCCGCTCGCGCAGCGCGAACCCGGCCGCCGCCGTCCGGGCGGCGAGCGCCTCCACCGCCGGCCACGGCCGCTCGGGGTTGACGTGGTCGGGGGTGACCGGCGAGACCCCGCCCCAGTCGTCGATCCCCGCGCGCAGCAGCAGGTCGTACGCGTCGTCGATGAGGTTCGGCGGCGCCTGGAGGCGCACGTCCGGGCCGAGGGTCAGCCGCGCCACCGCGACCGTCGCGGCCAGCTCGGCCGGGCCGGCGTCCGGGGCGGCGCGCATGGCGGTGTCCGGCTTGGCGCGGAAGTTCTGGACGATCACTTCCTGGATGTTCCCGTACTCGCGCGCCGCCGCCCGGATCGCGAACAGCGACTCCGCCCGCTCGGCGAGCGTCTCGCCGATGCCGACGAGGATGCCGGTGGTGAACGGCACGCTGACCCGGCCGGCGTCGGCGAGCACCCGCAGCCGGACGGCCGGGTCCTTGTCCGGCGAGCCGTGGTGCGGCCCGCCCGGCTCGGTGTACAGGCGGGCGGCCGTCGTCTCCAGCATCATCCCCATGCTGGGCGCGACCGGCCGCAGCCGGTGCAGCTCGGCCCAGCTCAGCACGCCCGGGTTGAGGTGCGGCAGCAGGCCGGTCCCCTCCAGGACGCCGATAGCACAGGCGCGCAGGTAGTCGAGTGTGGAGTCGTACCCGCGCGCGGCCAGCCACTCCCGCGCCGCCGGCCAGCGCGCCTCGGGCCGGTCGCCGAGGGTGAACAGCGCCTCCTTCGCCCCCACCGCCGCGCCGGCGCGGGCGATGGCGAGCACCTCGTCGGCCTCCAGGTACGGGGCGGGCAGCCGGTGCGGCACGGTGGCGAAGGTGCAGTAGTGGCAGCGGTCCCGGCACAGCCGGGTGAGCGGAATGAAGACCTTCCGCGAGTACGTGATCACACCGGGTCGACCGGCGGCGGCGAGGCCGGCGTCCCGGACGGTGCCGGCGGCGGCGAGCAGCGCGTCCAGGTCGGCGCCGCGGGCGGCGAGCAGGGTGGCGGCCTCGTCCACATCGAGCGCCCGCCCGTCGGCCGCACGGCGCAGCGCCCTGCGCGTCCCCGAATCCACCGCCATTCCCGACACGGTACGGGCCGACCCGGCCGGACCGGCCCACCGCGGGCGGCGCGCCGCGCTCCGGTGACCACAGTCACCGGTCGGGGTGGCCGAATCACACCGCGTACAACGACCGAACCGGGACGTTCCGGACCCACCACCTCCCACCCGCCGCCCGCACCCACATCCCCGACGGGTCCGGTCGGGGTAGGGGAAGCCGGATCGGGTTCACCCGCCGGACCCGATCACAACGGAGCCGGCGCGGATCCATCCGCCCGGCGCCGGTCGGTGAGGGATTTCAGCGCAGGGCACGGACCGGCGCGGGTCGGGGCCGGCGGCGCGGCGGGAAGGTGTGGCCGGTCGCCGTCCGGCGGGTCCCGGTGCGGTCAGCGCTCGTGCGGCGGGAGCAGGTGGGTGGTCTCGGGGCCGGGTCGGGTGATCCGCGGCAGGATCTGCGTGCCCTGCGGGCCGGCGAGGATCTGGGTAGCGTCCGGACCGGCGGCGCCCTTGCCGGTACCGGCGCCGGGCCCGTCCGCCGCACCCGCGGCCGGTGCGGCGGCGGCTCCGGCGATCGGCGCGCCGGAACCGCCCGCCGGGCCGGCGGTCGCGGGGCGCGACGCCGCCGGGCCGGCGGCAGCGGACCCCGACGTCACCGCGCCGGACGTCCCGGACCCGGCGGAAGTGGACCCCGGAGGAGTGGAGCCGGGAGAAGTGGAGCCGGGAGCTACCGGACTCGAAGCCACCGAGCCACCGGTCACGGAGCCAGGGGTCGTGGAGCCAGGGGTCGTGGAGCCAGGGGTCGTGGAGCCAGCGCTCACCGAGCCGGTGGCCGCCGAACTCGACGTCGCTCGGCCCACGGCCGCGGTGCCGGTGGCTGTCGAACCGGCGGCGGCCCCAACCCGCGCCGCGCCGGCGGCGCCGGACGAACGGTCGGCCCCAGCCGGGCCGGCGACACCGCCGACACTCGCCCGGCCCCCGGCGCCAGCGCCAGCACCAGCACCAGCACCGGGCGGGACAGCGGGGATGGTCGGCGGCGCGACGTCGGCCGATCCGGCAGGGGCCGAGGGAGTGCGCGGGCCGGCCGGAGTGGTCGACGCGACGGTCGCGGACGCACCGGCGGGCGCCGGCGGCGCGACTGACGCAGCGGGCGCCGGCGGTGCGGCGGGTGCCGTAGGTACGGGCGGAGCGGCGGGCGGCGGAGCGGCCGGGGCCGCGGCGGCGCTGCCGGCCGTCGGACCGGCGGCGGGGCGGGTGGTCTGCGGGAAAGCGTGCGGTGCGGTCGGGTCGTTGGCGCCCATCGAGCGCAGGAGCGCGTCCAGCGCACCGCCGACCGGCGGCGGCATCACCCCCGCGGCCCGCTCCCCGCGCGGGCCCGCGTCGGCCCCGCCGGCGACATCGCCACCACCGGCAGCACCGGCGTCAGCGTCAGCGGCAGCGCCACCGGCACCGCGCCCGCCGTCCGCGGGAGCACCGCTGGGAGCACCGGCGACGGGAGGCACCGCGAGCGTCGCGGTGTCATCGGCCACGGCGCCGGACGGCCTCACCCCGGCCGTGTCACCCGCCGCCCCGCCACCAGCCGCGGCAGAACCCGAGGCCGCAGCACCCGAGGCCGCAGCACCCGAGGCAGCAACACCCGCGGCCGCAGCACCCGCGACCGGAGCACGCGACTCCGCAACAACCGGGGCCGGAGCGAGCGACGCCGCAACAACCGGGGCGGCGTCGACCGGGGCCGCACCACCACCCGGCGCCGCCCCGCCCGACGTCGCCGCACCGCCCGGCCCGGCGCCGCCGGACACCCCGGCATCGCCGGCCACCGCGGGACGGCCCGCCGCCGCACCGCCGCCCGGGTTGAGCGAGGGGGGCGGGCCGAAGATGCCGGAGAGCACCGCGGCCACGTCCGGCGAGGTCGCCGGCGCCGGCGGGCTGCCGTACACCGATCCGGTGGTCGGGCGGCCGGGTGCCGCCGGCGGCACCGCCGTACGCGCGCCGGGCACCAGCGGTACCGGCCGGGCGGGCTCGCCGTACCGCGGCGGCGGCACCGCGCCGGGACCCGGCCGGGTGTCCGGCCCGCCCGGTACGACCGGCGGCGGGCTGCCCGCCGACCCGGCGCGGGTCGGCAGGATCGTCGTCGGGTCGCTGCCGGCCCGCGGCCCCAGCGGCGGTACGGCGGGCGGCGTGAGCACGGTCGGCTCGTCCGCGGCCGGGCGGCGGGCGGCGGGCGGGGACCCGTACGCCGGCTCGGCGCCCGAGCCGCCGATCACGGTCGTCCGGTCGGCGGAGCCGGAACCGCGCAGGAACGTCGTGTGCTCCGGCGGCGCCGAGCCCGCGGTACCGGGCCGGAACGGCGGGGCGGCCGGCGGGGTCCGCGGCGCGGCCCGGCCGGCGGGAGCGCCGGCGAACAGGCCCTGCCACACGCGCAGGCAGAACAGCCCGGCGACGACCAGCAGCCCGAGGTACGCCAGCCAGGTGAGCATCGCCTGGAGCCCGGCGCTGACGCCGGGGCCGTACGTCACCAGCCCGTACAGGCCGATCATCGCCCCGAACAGCGTGCCGCACAGCGCGGCCACGCCCAGCTCGACGAGCGCGACCAGGGTGATCAGCCGGGCGCCGGCGAGCCGGCGCGGGCCGTGCGTGGCGAGGTACACCGCGGCGACGGGCAGGCCGATCGTGGCGAGGTTGATGAAGCTGCCGAACCGGCCGGCGGCGTACAGCGGGTACGGCGTGCTCCCGCTGGGCAGCAGGCCGACCAGCGCGGCGAGCAGCAGTGCCCCGGCGGCGCCGACGAGCGCGTACGCGGCGTGGGCGCGGAGGGGTGCGGTCAGGTCGCGGGCGTCGGGCGGCACGCTCACCGGGGGCTCCCTGCGGTGTCGACGGCGACGGCCGGCCCGATCGGGTGCGGGCGGGCGACCGTGCGGCGCGGTCGGCATTCCCGCGCGGCACCCAGGGTAACGAGCGACGGCGACCGGCGCCTCCCGGCGGCCCGCCCGGAAGCGGAGTTCGGGGCGGGGGCTCCACCGCCCCCGCCCCGACTCTTCCCCCAATAAGGTCTCGCGCGCCGCGGCTAGCGGCGGTCGGCCGTCGTCCCGGCGGGGGTGCCGTCCAGCAGGACGATCGCCGCCTGGATCTTCTCGGTGAAGGCGCTCACCCGGGCGTACCGGCCGACCTTGTTGGCCTGCGCGCAGTCGACGACCGAGGTGATGCCGAGCTGGACCCAGTCGGCCGCCGCGGCGGCCGGGGCCGCGATCAGCGGGCCGCCGTGGTCACCGGCGCAGACGCCGGTGTCGGGCTCCTTCGGGTCGCCGGCGCACAGCTCGGCGTCGCGGGCCGCGTTGCACAGCCGGCCGGTGTACTGGAGCACGTCGGCCTGGCGCAGTACCGGCGACAGCTTGTCGCTGTTCGCGGCGGTCCGGCCCCAGCCCAGCACCCGCGCCTCCTCAGCGTCGTCGAGGGTGTCGTCGGCGGGCAGCAGCGGGTACGCGGCGGCCTTGAACGGCTTGTCCAGCTTGACCACGGCCCAGTCGCCGGCGCCGACGCCCTTGCCGGCGTAGTACTGCACGCCCCTGCGCTGGGCGCCGGCCGCGGCGGCCTCGGTGTGGTCCAGCTCGCCGATGTCCGCGGTGATGGTCACCGGGCGGCCCTGCTGCGGCTTCTCGGCGACGCACTGCTGCGCCGTCAGGACGATGTCGCGTGAGACGAGGGTGCCGCCGCAGACGTAGGTGACGCTCTTGTGCTTGACCGAGAGCCAGGTCATCCACGGGTAGGCGCCGTCGCGGGCCTTGTTCCCGCCGATGATCCGGGTGCTGCCGGCGTCCGGGGCCGGGGTGCGGTCGGTGGCGCCGGCCGCGGCGGGTGCGAGCAGCGTGGCCGCGCCGACGAGGGCGGCCAGCAGCGATCGTACGGATGGTCCGTGCATTGTGTGTTTCCCCTTGTGCGTGAGGGTGCGCCACACCGCCGGCACCGCCGTGCGGGGCGGGTGTCGGCGTGTTCGGGTGTGGCCGGGTGCGTTGCGGGAGCGCCCGGACTGGCCACGGAGTTGCGGTCCGTGATCAGGTGCCGAACGGTAGGGCACGATCCGGATCGATGACAATGGATCGTTACCGTTCCGAGATCACGACCTGTGAACAGGGAAAACATGTCCCGATCGCGCCCGGATTCGGCCTCGTCCGGGCGGCCGGATCAACATTGATCGATACACTGAGTGACCGTCACCCGATCGGGTGGGCGACCGTCGGCCGGGCGGCCGGGGTACGCCGCGGCGATGACCGCGCGCCGGCGCTGGCCCCGCGGGCCGGGCGGGTGGATCATCGGGGTGCGTCCGCGGCGCGGCGGGCCGCCCCGGGCGCGCGCGGGGGAGCCGGAAGGGCGAGGATGAGGCCATGCGCATCGTGGTGTTGACCGGGGGGATCGGCGGGGCGCGCTTCCTGCGCGGCGCGCGGGCGTACGCGGCGGACGCGGGGGCCGAGGTGACCGCGGTCGTCAACGTCGGCGACGACGCGATCATGCACGGCCTGCGGATCTGCCCCGACCTGGACTCCGTGCTGTACACCCTCGGCGGTGGCGCCGACCCCGAGCGCGGCTGGGGCCGCGCCGACGAGACCTGGACGGTCGCCGACGAGCTGTCCGCCTACGGCGCCGAGCCGCAGTGGTTCGGCCTCGGCGACCGGGACATCGCCACCCACCTGGTCCGGACGACGATGCTGAACGCCGGGTACCCGCTCTCGGCGGTCGTCCAGGCGCTGAGCGCGCGCTGGGAGCCGGGCGTGCGGCTGCTGCCGGCCACCGACGAGCGGCTGGAGACGCACGTCGTCGTCGAGGAGGACGGGCAGCAGCGGGCGATCCACTTCCAGGAGTGGTGGGTGCGGTACCGGGCCCGGCTCACCGCCCGCCGGTTCGTCTTCGTGGGCGCCGAGCAGGCACGGCCGGCGCCGGGGGTGCTGGCGGCGATCGAGGCCGCGGACGTGGTCCTGCTCGCGCCGAGCAACCCGGTGGTGAGCATCGCGCCGATCCTGGCCGTACCGGGGCTGCGCGACGCCATCGCCGGCGGCCGGGCGCCCGTGGTGGGCCTGTCCCCGATCATCGACGACACCCCGGTGCGCGGGATGGCCGACAAGTGCCTGGCAGCCGTCGGCACGCCGTGCACCGCTGCCGGCGTGGGCGGGCTGTACGGGGCGCGGTCGGCCGACGGGCTGCTCGACGCCTGGCTGGTCGACGAGGTCGACGCCGCGGCGGAGGTGCCGGGCGTCGCGGTGCACGCGGTACCGCTGTGGATGACCGACGACGCGGCGACCGCGGCGATGGTGCACGCGGCCCTGGCCGCCGCCGACCGCTGACGCGCGGTGGGCGGTCGCGCGCGACCGCCCACCGCGTTCGATCAGGCGTACGTGTACGTCGGCCGGTGGTCGAGCACCGTCGTCGGCGTGACGCCGCTGAACGGCTGCATCACGTCGTTGACGTCGACGACCCCGGAGGTGCCGCCGCCCGGCAGGTACCGGTTGGTGCCCCAGCCCCACTGCGTCTGCCACAGCGACCACAGCCGGTCGATGTTGGCGTGGTGCAGCCAGAACACCGGGTCGTTCGGCGAGTCCTGCTGGGCCATGTGGCCGCCCACCCAGACGTGCACCGAGTTGTGGATGTTGGGGCTCACCCAGCCCTCCATGCGATTGCGCATGCCGGTGGTGCTGGAGGAGTTCCACGGCGAGGCGTCGTACGTCGACAGCCCCTGCACCTGGCTCACCTGCGCCGACGTCGGCAGCGAGCCGCCGATCGCCCGGCGCAGCGAGGTGGAGCTGGTGCTGCTGACGTTGATCCGCCAGTTGGTCGCGCCGGCGAACGGGCCGGTGGTCACCGGGCCGTTGCCGCCGGAGCCGTTGCCGCCCATGAAGTCGGCCGTGAACGGCGCGGCGGTCGCCGACCGGTCCACGGTCCAGTCCCAGTACGGCAGGTCGACGGCCGGGTTGTGCGCCTTGAGGGCGTTCTCGAACTCGATCAGGTACTGCCGGTGCCACGGCAGGAACGACGGCGACTGGTGCGCGTACCGGATGCCGCCGACGACGGCGAAGTACTGCATGTGCGTGGTGACGAACCAGTCGTAGTTTTTGCCGCCCGACTGCGCCTTCAGCGCCTTCACGGCGTTGACGAACGCGGTCTTCTCGGCCGCGGTGAGGTTGCGCTGATTCTTACGGATGCCCACGATGAGCTGCCTTTCCGGTTGAGAGAAGGGGTCGGGTCAGCGGTGGTCGTGGTCGTCGCCGGCCAGGTCGGTCAGCTCGGCGTCGCCGAGGGTGTCGACCGCCTTCTCGGCCAGCTTCAGCAGCCCGTCCTTCTTGTCCTTCTCGTCGAGCGGGAACGGCTCGTAGTGGGTCAGCGTGCTCAGCAGCGCGAGCTGGGTCTCCTTGGAGTCCGGGCCCACCGGGACCTCGATGACCATGATCCCGAGCTTCTTGCCGTTGATCGTGAGCTTGTGCTTCTTGTTGGCCTTGTCGTGCAGGCCCTTGATCTTCTTGCCCTTGTAGGTCTTGTCGAAGTCACGCGGGTCGTCGGCCGCCGCGGCAGCGGCGCCCCCCGGCTGCTCGCCGGTGGCGCCGAACGCCACCTGCGACACCCCGACCACCGCCGTGGCGGTGACGGCCGTTGCCATGCCGTACCGCAGCAGATCCCGGCGCTGCACATTGCTCATGAAGTGTTCTCCCCTGGTGTGCGTTGCGGGTCCGTGCGCCGCGCCGCTGTGGGTGTGGCGGTGCGACAGACGGCGACGACCGCGCGGTGTCACCGCGCGGTCGCCGATTGCGGGCAACCTAGCAATGCCGGTTTCCCGGCAACAATGGGATGGTCAGCGTCGGGGACGACCCGAACCGGCAGCTTTCGCTCGGTTGATCGGCGACGGGCGATGGGTCGGTCGCCGCGATGCTGGTCGCCGCTCACCCCGATCGGGTACGCCAGTTCCCGTGCGTACGCAACCACTCACTATCCGAACGGACCGGCATGTCACCCGGTTCGGGCGTTCACCGCACAGTGGGCAAAGCTCACCCTCCTGTATGGAGACCTTCATCACTCGATCAGCGCGCGCGTCATACCCCCCGCACCGACCCGCGTCGGCGGCATCATGACGGGCATGAGCCTGCGGATCATCCCGGTACCGGGCATCGGCGAGGTGCGCCCCGGCGCCGACCTCGCCGCGCTCGTGCACGCCGCCGCCCCGGACCTGGCCGACGGCGACGTCGTCGTCGTGACCAGCAAGATCGTGTCCAAGGCGGAGGGCCGGCTGGTCCCGGTACCGGCGGCGGGGCCCGCGCGCGAGGCGGCCCGGGCGGCGGCGCTGCGGGCCGAGTCGGTCGGCGTGGTCGCCGCGCGCGGGGCGACCCGGATCGTCCGGACCCGGCACGGCTTCGTGCTCAACGGCGCCGGCATCGACGCCTCCAACGTGCCGCCGGGCGTGCTCGCGCTGCTGCCGGTCGACCCCGACGCCTCGGCCCGGGCGCTGCGCACGGCGCTGCGCGAGCGGTACGGCAGGCGGGTCGCGGTGATCGTCTCGGACACGGCCGGGCGGGCCTGGCGGATCGGCCAGACCGACCTCGCGCTCGGCTGCGCGGGGCTGCCGCCGCTGCGCGACCACCGCGGGACGGTCGACCCGTACGGGAACCCGCTGACCGTCACGCAGATCGCCGTGGCCGACGAGCTGGCCGCCGCGGCCGAGCTGGTCAAGGGCAAGACCGCGGGGGTGCCGGTGGTGCTGGTGCGCGGGTACCCGCTCACCGGCGCGGAGCCGGACGGCCCCGGCGTGGCCGCGCTGCTGCGGCCGGCGGCCGAGGACATGTTCGGCGAGGGCGCGGCCGAGGCGTACGCCCGCGGCCTCGCCGACGGCCGCGCCGCCGCGGACGACGCCGCCCGCGCGGGAACCCCCGCCGGGGCGCGCGGACCCGCGGGCGCCGCCGGGGACCGGCCGGCCGCGGACGGTGGCGGGGTCAGGGCAGGGGGAACGGGGGCGGGAGCGTCGCCGCCGGGTGCAGCGCCGTGACCGTCGCGTAGCCCGCGCCGAGCAGCGCCAGGTCCGTGCCGGGGACCGGCGCCGAGGTGGTCTCCTCGACCGTCGTGCGCACGAACCCCTCCCCCGCCTCCGCGATCGACATCTGCACCTGGCCGAAGTCGGCCAGCTCCGCCCAGCGCACGCCGGCGATCGCCGGCCGGTCCGGGACGTTCAGGTTCAGCACCGTGCCCGGCGGCAGCGCGGCCAGCCGCGGCAGCAGCGCGACGGCGTGCTCGGCGGCCGGCGCCCACTGCCGGGTGGCATCGTCGACGGCGTGCGCGGCGTCCAGCCGGGCGCCGCCGGTGGTGGCGTCGCCGAGGTCCCGCGGGTCGACCGCCGGGCCGAGGATGTCCAGCGACACCGCGAGCCCGCGGGCCCCGCCGCGGGCGCCGCTGAACGCCGCGCCGACCGTACCGGAGTAGAGGACGGCGTGGCCGGCGTTGGCGCCGCGGTTGATCCCGGAGAGCACGACGTCCGGCGGCGCGCCGAACGTGCCCAGGCCGCCGAGCAGCGCGATGTACGCGGGCGAGGCGTCCACGGCGTACGCGGACACGCCCGGCGCCGCCGCCAGCTCGCGGCGGTGCAGCCGGAGCTGCCCGTTGTCGGCGACCGCGTACAGCGCCGCGCTGGCGCCGCTGGCCTCGCCGACCGGTGCCGCGACGACCACGTCCGGGTGCCGGGCGGCGACGGCGGCGGCGAGCGCGGCCAGGCCGGGCGCGTCGATCCCGTCGTCGTTGGTGATGAGCACGCGCATCTACAGCCTCCGCATCTCCACCCGGTCGGCGATCTCGGCGATGAGGTCGGTATGCCCGGTGCCGAGGCCATGCCGGGTGACGTTGACGGCGCCGGCCGCGGCGCCGGTGCGCACGGCGTCGACCAGGTCGGCGCCGCGGGCGAGCCGGGCCGCGGCGGCGGCGGTCATCGAGTCGCCGGCGCCGCGGTGCTCGGCGACCTCCAGGGACGGCAGCGCGATCTCGTACGCGGCCCCGTCCAGCAGCGCCAGCGCCGGCTCGGCCGCGCGACTGATGATCACGGCGGCCGCGCCCTCGGCGGCGAGCGCGTGCAGCGCGTCGACCAGTTCGGCCCGGTCCGCGGAGCCGACCCGGCCAGCGGCGCGCAGCTCCTCGTGCGAGACCTTGACCAGCGAGACCCCGCCGGCCAGGACCGCGGTCAGGTGCTCGCCGGTCAGGTCGGCGACGACCCGGGCGCCGTTGCCGGTGAGGTCGGCGGCCAGCCGCCGGTACGCCTCGGGCGCGACCAGCGCCGGGTCGGGCGTGCCGCTGAGGATGCTGACGTTCGCCCGCAGGCCCTCGGCGAGCGCGAGGCCGTACAGCTCGTCCAGCTCGTGCCGGGTCAGCGCCGGGCCGTGCGACGCGGCCACCTCGGTGCGCTGGCCGGTGCGGCGGTCGTGCACGTACCAGCCGCTGCTCGCCTCGCGCTCCACCGAGCGCAGGGTGAGGCCCTCGTCGGCGAGCAGGTGGTGCAGCACGTCGCCGGTCTCGCCGCCGAGCGCGGCGCACAGCGTGACGGGGACGCCGAGGGTGGCGACCATGCGGGCGTTCCACACGCCCTGGCCGCCGGCGTGCAGGTGCAGTTCGTCGGTGGCGCCGGGGCATTCGATGGTGGCGGTCAGCAGCGGTACGGGGGCGAAGACCATTACGTGTCCGGTCATGGTGCGCACTTACCCGACGGCGCGGGCGCTACGCCCGGTCGGCCAGCGCCGGGGCCATCGCCTCGGCCCACCGGGCCGCCATCCGGGCGTACCCGTGGTCGTTGGGGTGCAGGGCGTCGTGCAGGTCCGCCCGCGGGTCGAGCGCGGTCATGTCGGCGACGGCGCCGTCGTACTGGCGGGCGAGCAGCGTGATCCGGTTGTTGTACCAGGTGATCCGCCGCTGGACGGTGCGCTCGGTGGCCGGCGCCAGCCGGGCCAGGACGACGGTGGTGCGCGGCCGGTTGGCCCGGATCTCGCCGACGAGCGCGGCGAGCCGCTCGGCGACGGTGTCCAGCCGGTCGTTGCGGCGCAGGTCGTTGGTGCCGACGTGGACGAGGACGATGTCCGGGCGGTGCTCGGCCATGAGCCGCGGCACCTGCTCGCGGAGCTGGTCGACGCGCCAGCCGGGGTACCCGGCGAGGTCGGGGTCCGGGCCGGTGCCGTGCCGCAGCGGGCCGACGAAGTCGACGTGGTGCCCGGCGGCGGTGAGCCGCTCGTACAGCGGGCCGCGCCAGCCGTCGCCGCCGCGGCTGCCGGTCCCCCAGGTGAGCGAGTCGCCCATCGGCATGATCCGCAGCGGACCGTGCGCGGCGGCGGTGACGCCGACCGGGGTGAGCGGGCGCCAGGGCAGCGCCGCGGCCAGCCCGATGAGGGCCAGGTACGCGAACGGCCGCGGTCGGAGCCGGAGTCGTTGCTTCGCTGTGTGCCTGCCCACGGTCCACCTTCCGTCCGTCCGGATGCCACGGGCGGATTACCCCATTAGAGGCGTTTAACACCCAGTGGGGATGGTGTTATCGGGAAGGGCCCGGTACCGGCGAATCGGTGGTCAACCGGACGAGCAGCTCGCGGAAGCGCGACCGCACCTCGTCCGGCCCGGGCGGCCGGGCATGCCCCGCGCCGGCGATCGAGTCCAGGACCAGCCCCTCCATCCAGTGCACGAGCAGCTCGCCGTGCCGCTCCGGCGCGGGCGAGCCGAGCGCGGCGAGCACGCCGGCGATCGGGGCGCGCAGCCGGGCGCCGGCCGCGTCGTACCGGGCCCGCAGCTCCGGCCGCCGGGTCGCCTCCAGCGCCAGCTCCCACCGGGCGAGCACCCGGCTGCGCCCGGCGGTGAGCTGGTGGTGGACGAACCGGGCGCCGAGCGCGGCGACGTCGTCCAGCGACGCCGGTACGGGCGGGCCGCCGGCCATGCCGGCGTCGCGCAGGTCCAGCGCGACCAGCCGGTCCAGGACGAGGTCGAGCAGCGCGGCCCGGGTGCGGGCGTAGTACGAGGTCGACCCGGTCGGCAGGCCGGCGGCGGTGTCGACCGCGCGGTGGGTGAGGCCGCGCAGCCCGTGCGCCGCGATCACCTCGATCGCGGCGTCGCCGATCCGGGCGGGGCGGGGGGTGTCCGGTGATGCCACTCACACATCGTAGGCCGACCCTCTACGCCCGTAGAGATCCGACCCTCTACAGGCGTAGAGTCGGGCCCATCGGCGGTACGGAAGGGGATGGCCATGGGAAGCGCGATCGTCATCGGCGCGGGGATCGGCGGGCTCAGCGCGGCGGTCGGCCTGCACCGGGCCGGCTGGGACGTCCGGGTGCTGGAACGGGCGCCGGAGATCCGCGCCCTCGGCGCCGGCATCGGGCTCTGGCCGAACGCCCAGCGGGCGCTCGCCACCCTCGGCCTCGGCGACGCCGTCGCCGCCATCGCCCGCCCGCAGCGGCACGGCGGCATCCGCACCCCCGACGGGCGCTGGCTCGCCCGCTGGGACGGCCGGTACCTCCAGGAGCGGATGAACGGCGCGCTCATCGCCGTCGCCCGGCCGCAGTTGCACGAGATCCTGCGCGGCGCGCTCCCGGCGGGGGCGCTGGTCACCGGCGCCGAGGTGCGCGGGATCACCCCCGACGGTGCCGTCGACACCGACGCCGACGTGCCGCCGGCCGACCTGATCGTCGCCGCCGACGGCATCCACAGCCGGTGCCGCGCGGCGCTGTTCCCGGCGCACCCCGGTCCGGTGTACGGCGGGGTCACCGCGTGGCTGGGCATCTGCCCGCCGATCGCCGGGCTGGCCCCGTCGACGTCCTGGGGCGCGGGCGAGGAGGTCGGACTGATCCCGCTGGTCGACGACCGGACCTACTGGTACACCGCCGTCCGCTCCCCCGCCGGCGTGCGGCACGCCGACGAGCGGGCGTACCTGCTGGACCGGTTCGGCTCCTGGCACGCCGACGTCGGCCGGGCCATCGCCGCCACGCCCGCGGAGTCGATCATCCACCTGGACCTGCGCCACCTGGCCACGCCGCTGCCGACGTACGTGGCCGGGCGGGTGGCGCTGCTGGGCGACGCGGCGCACGCGACGCTGCCCTACCTCGGGCAGGGCGCGGCGCAGGCGATCGAGGACGCGGCGACGCTGGCCTGGGCCGTGCGCACGCACGCGGACCTGCCGACGGCGCTGCGCCGGTACGACGAGGTGCGCCGGCCGCGCAGCCAGGCGGTCGCCCGGGCGACGGTGCGGACGGGGGCGCTCGGTCCGTACGTGCGGCATCCGGTCGCGGTCGCGGTGCGCAACGCGCTGGTCCGGCTGACGCCGCACCGGCTGGCGACGCGCGGGATGATCGCCCTGAGCGACTGGTCCCTCCCGGACGGCACCGGGCGGGAGGTGTCGGCGGCGGTCGCCCGGTAGCCCCGGCGGCGCCCGCGTCAGTCGTCGATCAGCAGGGCGATGCGGTGGTCCTCGTCGGTGACGTAGTACCGGACGCCGTCGGACTCGGCCAGCCCCTCGACGTGGTGCAGCGGCGCCAGGTCGGCCACCAGCTCCCCCGGCACGGCCGCGCAGCGCACCGCCGGCCGCGGCCCGTCGGCGTCCGCCGGTTCGGCCGGGCTCGGCAGCGCGAAGCGGACGTGCCGGCAGTGCACCTCGCCGCCGTCCGGGTGGTCGTCCAGCACCGCCGAACTCTTGTCCAGGGCGTCGATCGAGCCGACCACCGCGTCGTACCCGCCGCCCGGCCGGTCGACCAGCGCCCGGAAGCCGGTGAGCCGCCCCGGCGGCGTGATGCCGGTGACCGTGTACACGCCGACCGCGCGCGGCCAGCGCGCCGGCTCCTCGAACATCCCCTCGACGTCGGCCAGCTCGACCACGATCGGCGCGCCGTCGGCCGCCACCGGGTACCGCAGGCCGAACAGCAGCGTGCCGTGCGGCGTCCAGGCGGCGGCCTCGACGTTCAGCGGCCAGTCGCCCGGGTCCAGCCGGGACACCCAGCTCTTGCCCTTGGCCAGCCCGCGCCGGATGGTCTCGATGATGAACCGCTCGCGCACGCCCCGGCCCGGCGGCAGCAGGTCGAGGTCCGCGGCGCGCAGGGCGTCGTTGAGCACGCGGTGCAGGCGGAACTTGTTGCGCACCACGTGCAGCTGCGGCCCGTCCGCGGCGGCGTCGTCCTCGCGGAACCGGGCGATGAACGCCCGCCGCGCCCGCAGCGGCCCGCGCTTGGAGCCGAAGTGCGAGCCGACGACGTACACCCAGCCGGCGCGGTGGGCGAGCGCCTCGCCGTCCTCGGTCCGGCCGCTCTCGGCGCCGCCGTCGACGGCCCGGTGGTGGGCGACCCACTCCCCGCCGGTGCGCTGGACCAGCAGCGCCAGGCACTCCTCGACCGGGCCCTCGTCCAGCACCGTCCAGAATGCCCGCTGGGCGCCGTGCGCCGCGAGCAGTCCGGGCGACCGGACGGTGAGCAGATCACTGGCCTCGTTCCCGCCGGCGCTCAGCGCGACCTCGCTCCGCATGCCAGCACCCTACCCACCGCCGGCGACATTGCCCGGGCCCCGTTCGCGTACGGCCGCACCCGGCCCCGGTCGGCACGGCCGCGGAGGGGCAGCCGACCCCGCCCGCGCCGCCGCCCACCGACGCCGGTCGGCGCGGCCCCGTGCGGGTCAGCGCAGGAGTTGGCGGGTGGGGGTGTCCAGGGCGTCGACCAGGCGCTTGACGTCCTGGGCGCGGTCGCGCGGGCAGACCAGCAGCGCGTCCGGGGTGTCCACCACCACCAGGTCCCGGACGCCGACCGCCGCGACCAGCCGCCCGGACTGCGCCACGACGACGGTGTCCGCGCAGTCGTCCAGCAGCGCCTCGCCGGGGCCGAGGGTGACGTTGCCGGCGTGGTCGCCGGGCAGCACCGCGCCGAGGGTGTGGAAGTCGCCGACGTCGTTCCAGCCGAAGTCGCCGGGGACGGTCGCCACCAGCCCGGCCGCCGCGGCGCCCTCCATCACGGCGTAGTCGACGGAGATCCGGCGCAGCGTCGGCCACACCTCGCCGAGCACCGCGTCCTGCGCCGGGGTGCCCCAGGAGTCGGCGATCCGGTCCAGGCCGGCGTGCAGGTCGGGGCACTGGCGGGCCAGCTCGTCCAGGAAGGTGCGCACCCGCCAGACGAACATGCTGGCGTTCCACAGGTGGTTGCCCGACTTCACGTACCGCTCGGCGGTGGCCGCGTCCGGCTTCTCCTTGAACTCGGCGACCGCGCGGGCGGTGCCGGCGGCGGCGCCGAGCTGGAGGTACCCGTACCCGGTCTCGGGCCTGGTCGGCGTGATGCCCACCGTCATCAGGTGCCCGGCCCGGGCGCCCTCGACGGCGCGGCCGATCACCCGGTGGAACTCCGCGACGTCCGCGATCAGGTGGTCGGCGGCGAACGCGCCCATCACGGCGTCCGGGTCGCGGCGGGCGATCAGCGCGGCGGCCAGGCCGATCGCGGCGCAGGAGTCGCGCGGCGACGGCTCGACCAGCACGTTGCCGGCGGGCAGCGCGGGGAGCTGCCGGGCCACCGCGGCGGCGTGGGCGGCGCCGGTGACCACGTACGTCCGGTCGGCGCCGGCCAGCGGGGCCAGCCGGTCGGCGGTGGCCTGGAGCAGCGAGGCCGGGGTGCCGGTGAGCGGGTGGAGGAACTTCGGGTGCCCGGCGCGCGAGAGCGGCCACAGCCGCGTACCGCTGCCGCCGGCCGGGATGACCGCGTAAAGCATGGTGCCCATAATGCCCCATCTGCCGGAAGGCGCCGCGCCCGCCCGCGGACCGCCGTCGATCGGCGCCCGCCACCTGCGCCCGGACCCCAGCGGGGGCAGCGGTCAGTTCAGGGCGCGGCGCCAGGCGGTCAGGTGCACGTCCGCGCTCGATCCCCAGGTGAACTCCGCCGCCCGGGCCAGCCCCGCCCCGGCGAGCTGCTCCCGCCGCGGCGCGTCGTCGAGCAGCGCGGCCAGGTCGGTGGCGATCTGGTCGGGCTCCTCCCCGGTGTACGCGACGGCCTCGCCGCCGACCTCCGGCAGCGACAGCCGCGGCGTGGTCAGCACCGGCGCGCGGCAGGCCATCGCCTCCAGCACCGGCAGGCCGAAGCCCTCGCCGTGCGACGGGTACGCGGCCACCAGCGCGCCGCCGAGGAAGCCCGGCAGGTCCGCGTACCGCAGGTAGCCCGGCCGCAGCAGCCGCAGGTGCTCCGGGACCTCGGCCACCGCCAGGTCGATCTCGTCGTCGTGGCCGGTGCCGCCGGCCACGACCAGGGCCGGCGGGTCGGGCCGCTCGACGACCGCGCGGGCCCAGCCGCGGATCAGGTTCGGCACGTTCTTGCGCGGCTCCTTCGCCCCGAGGAACGCCACGTACGCCTGCCCGCCCAGCCCCAGCCGCGCCCGAACCCGGGCCTTCTCCGCGTCGGACGGCGGGTGGAACGCGGTCGCGTCGACCCCGTGGTACGCCACGTCGATCCGGGTCGGGTCGGCGTCCAGCAGCCGGATCAGCTCGTCCCGGGTGGCCTTGCTCGGCACGATCACCCGGGCGGCCCGGCGCAGCGAGGTCTTGATCGCGCTGCGGAAGAACGCCCGCCGCGACTTGTCGTAGTGCTCCGGCTCGGTGAAGAACGTCGCGTCGTGCACGGTCACCGTCACCGGGCAGCCCGCGCGCAGCGGGCAGGTGTAGAACGGCGAGTGCAGCAGCTCGGCGCCGACCTGCTGGGCCAGCAGCGGCAGGCCCGTCTGCTCCCAGGCCAGCCGGGCCGGGCGGTGCGCGACGGCCGCCGGGGCGCCGATCACCCGGGCGTCCGGGACGACCCGCAGGTACCGCTCGACGTCGGTGCGCTGGGCCACGACCGTGAGGCTCACCGCGTCCGGGTCGAGCGCGCCGAGGGCGCCGAGCAGGCCGTCCACGTACCGGCCGACGCCGCCTCGGTCGGCCGGGACACTCGTGGCGTCGACGAGAACGCGGGGCGGTTGGCCAGGGGTCACGGGGCGGCTCCTGCTGACGTACGGGCGGGTGTCGGGGCGGGCCGGGGCCCGCGCCGGCGGGGTGCTCGGTCCGGGTGATGCGCGGGTGGGGCGTGCGAAACGTCACACCCGCACACCCAGGTTACGCCCCCGTACGTCGACCGATGCGACCCCGATGGCGCCCGGCCGCCGGGTTTCCCCGCGGGCTTCGCCGGCCGTTCACACCAGCGCCAGGGGAATGTCGTGCCGGCGCCCGTACGGCCACGAGAATCGATTCCGGTATTGGAATCGGGCCGCCCCCGCGTGCACGCCCCAGGACAGCGGGTCGGCGATGAGGTCGCCGTTGTACTGCCCCCACAGCGGGGTGTCGCCGGCCGGCAGGACCAGCTCGCGGGCCGGCGTGACCCGCAGCTTCACCCGATCGGTGGCCGGCGTCCAGGCGCCGAAGTCGACCCGGCCGTCGCCGTTGTAGTCGGCCGGCGCCGGCCGGTCGCCGACCGTGCCGAAGGCCACCCCGGCGCCCCGGGCGACGTACCAGGTGCGGCTGCCCGGCCGGAACACCGCCAGGTCGGCCCGCCCGTCGCCGGTGTAGTCGGCGGGTACCGGCACGTCGTCGGCGGCGCCGCCCCAGCGGACCGGCGCGGCGCCGACCCGGCGCCACATCCCGGTGCGCGGCGCGAACACCATCGGCTCGGTGACCCCGTCGCCGTTGACGTCGGCCGGCGCCGGGAGCTGGCCGACCCCGCCGAGGATCACCCGGCGCAGCGTGCGGCTGCGGCTCTGCCAGATCAGCCAGGTCCGGGTGGCCGGCTTGTACACCGCCAGGTCGGTGGTGCCGTCGCCGTCGTAGTCGGCCGGTACCGGCGTGTACCCCACCGCCCCGCGGACCAGCGGACCGGTGATCCCGCGGACGAACCACTCGCCGGTCGACGGCCGGAACACGCTCACCCGGGCCCGGGTGCGCAGCGGGTTCGCCCAGACGCCCATGATCGACGCGGTCCGGGTGCGGATCGCCGGCAGCGCGGCCACCCCGCGGTTGCCGGGGCACTCGGTCTTGTTCGTCTGCCGGTGCGGGAAGATCCGCGGGACGGTGATCGCGGTGCCCGGCGGCCAGCGCGAGGAGAAGCCCCCGCCGACGAGGCGGACCCGGCCGCGCGGGTCGAAGTTCGGACCGATCGTGAATTTCCACGCCAGGTACTGCGAGATCGACTCGATGACCGGGCGGCCGACGGCGACGCTGCTGAACGTACCGATCATGGAGACGCCCTCGACGTACGAGTTGAAGCCGCCCGTGTGGCCGCCGATCACCGACGCCGCCAGGCCGCCGGTGCGGCCCTCCCAGAGCCGGCCGAACCGGTCCACGAGCACGTTGTACCCGATGTCGCCCCAGCCGCGGCTGACCGCGTGGAAGTGGTAGATCGAGCGCAGGATCGCCGGTACCTGGCCGGGGGTGTAGCCGTTGGCGGTCGCGGTGTGGTGGATGGCGCCGGCCCTGACGGCGGGGAGCAGCTCGGGCGTCCAGCTCATCTTGCGCGGGTCGGCGCCCCAGGCGGAGCGCCGCCGGACGGTCGGCATGGGCACGCGCGGCCGCAGGTACGGCGCCACCTGCGTCGCAACAAGCCGCAACCCACGCCCGTCCCGCCGGCCCGCCGCGAGGTCACCGGCGGCCGTACCGCCAGCGGCGGCGGGGATGGTGGGCGGGAGGGGGTCGGGGGTGGTTGCTGCCGCGTCGGCGGCGCGGCGGCCCGGGTCGATCAGGTCGACCGTGACGTCGCGGGGGGTCACCGGGCCGAGGGCGGTCACCGCCAGTTCCACGCCCGTCGACGGTCCCCACCACTGCATCTCCGCGCCGTCGCGCACCGCCGCGCCGCCGCCGTCGCGGCCCGCCTCGCCGGTGGCGACGCTGCGCCAGCCCGTCCAGCCGCCGGCCCGCCGCACCCGGGCGGCGACCGACACCGTCGCCGGGGCGCCCGCGCGCCAGGTGACGCCGAGCGCGGCGAACCCCGCGGTCCGGTCGCGGCGCACCGTCAGGGTCCGCGGCGCGGCCGCGGTGCCGGCGGGCGGCTCGGCCTCGGGGCTGAGCCGCGCGCCGGGCGGCAGCGTCCGCAGGCTGCGCGCGCCGGCCGCGGGCCGGGCGAAGTCGCCCAGCGCGAGCCGGACGGCGCCGGCCGGGCGGTCCGGCGCGGCGGGCGTGCCCTCGGGCGTGCGGACCATGCCGTACCGCGGGGTCGCCGGCGCCCCGAGCCCCGCCACGACGCCGGCGCCGAGCAGCGCGGTCGGGACCATCGTCCAGACGGCGATCCGGTGGCCGGCGGCGCGCGGCCGGGCCGGCTCGCTCCATCGGTAAGGTCGCTTCGTCCGCATCCGGTTCCCCCACACCCCTGGACAGCGGTGAACGGGCCACACTCTACGACGGGTTTTGCGATGAAAAGTCCTGAATCAGTAGATTTACTCTTCGGCCGGGTCCTCGCCGGGGACCCGGCGCTGCCCGTCCTGACCTGGTACGACGACGCCACCGGCGAGCGGGTCGAGCTGTCCGGGACCACGCTGGACAATTGGCGCGCAAAAACCGCGAACCTGCTCGTCGACGAGTGCGGCCTCGGCGCCGGCGACCGCGCGGCCGTGGCGCTGCCCCCACATTGGCAAACCGCCGCCGTCCTGCTGGGCTGCTGGTCGGCTGGCCTGGCCGTGGGCGGCCCGGGCGCGGACGTGATCTTCGGTACGCCCGCCACCGCCCCGGACGCCGAGCCGGCCGCCCCGGACCGGTACGTCCTCGGCCTGGCGCCGCTCGGCCTGCCGATGCGGGCGGTCCCCGCCGGACTCACCGACTACGTCGCCGCGGTACGGCAGCAGGGCGACCACTTCGCCGGCCCGCCGGTCGACCCCGCGGCGCCCGCGCTGGACGGCGCCGACCACGCCGCGACCTGCGCCGCAGCCCGCGAGCGGGCCGCCGCGCTGGGCATCGCCGCGGGGGCCCGGGTCCTGGTCGACGCGGCCCGGTACCCGGACCCCCGGGACTGGCTGCTCGCCCCCCTCGCCGCCGGCGCGAGCGTGGTGCTGTGCGCCGGACCGGTGGCCGACGACGGCGGCCGGCGGGCGGCCGCGGAGCGGGTCACGCATCGACTCCCGTGAGCGGCGGGAATGTGCGGGTACTGCGATCGGGATGCCGCGGGTGACCGGGCAGCGGTACGGTGTCGCCTCATGCGACATCTGAAGAACCCGCTGATCGGCCTCGGGGCCGCGCTGGGGATCTGGCTGCTGGTCGCGGTCGCGCAGCGCTGGTCGGTCGGGACGCTCGACCGCTGGCAGCGGATGCCCGACTTCCACACCGCCCACCTGCTCGGCCCGACCGCCCTCCTGCTGCTCGCCGCGGTCGGGGCCGCGGTGCTGGCGCTGCCGCGGATACCGGTCGCCATCCCGCTGACCGCCGGCGCGCTGCTGCTGCCGGCCAATGTGGCGCTGTTCATCTCGCCGTTCGCCGTGCAGCGCGCGCTGGGGGCGATCACGGTGGACGGTACGGTCGTCCCGATGGCGATGCCGGTCAACAACGGCACCCTGCTCATCGTCGCCATCGGCCTGCTGGCCAGCGTGGCCCGACCCGCCCGCTGGCGCCGCCCCGAGCCCGCCGCCGCGACCGACGACGCGGCGGCCACCCCGGCCGACCCCGCGACCGCGCCCGACCGGACCGCCGCGCCCGGCGGGCTGCGGGTCGTGCCCGGCGGTCGCCCCGCCGGGGACGCGCCGGAGCGCGCCGGGGCCGCCGCGGGCCGCTCGCTCGGGGCCGACCTGGCCGCGCTCGGCGCCGGCTCGCGCGCCGGGGCCACGGCGGCGCTCGGCGCGCGGACGGCCGACGCGCTGCCCACCCGCGACGCGCGCGGACGCTCCACCCGGGACGCCGCCACCGCCGGCCGGCCCGGCGCCGACACCCGCCCGGCCCACGCGCTCGACGCCCGCCCCGCCCCCGGGACCGACGCCGGGTCCGTACCCGGTGCCGATTCCCGTACCGGGCGCGGTGCCGACGGGCGCCCGGACGGTCCGGGCTCCCCGCTGGACAGTCCGGCCGGGACGATCGGGACCGTGTTCGATCCGGACGCCACCGACCCCGACCAGCTCACCCTGCCGGCCCGCCGGTCCAGCCGGGCGGCCGACCGGCAGCGGGCCGACCGGGCGGCCGACGGCGGCCGGCGCGGGCGCCGGTCCGAGGCGGGTGGCGACGACGTACCGGCGTGGTCCCGGCTGGGCGCCCGGCTCACCGCGGCGCTGCGCGACGGCGACCCCGCGGCCGCCCGGCCGCGCCGCGGCCGGCGCCGCGCCGAGCCGGACCCGGCCGACGCCGCGCCGCCGCTGCCCCGCCGCGGCGACCGCCCGGAGCAGCCGGGCGCGGCCCCGCACCCGGCGCCGCACAGCGAGTCGGCCGCACCCGGCCGCCCGGAGCGCGGCGGCCGGCGCGGCCCGGACCCCGCGATCCCGCCGGGCGCGACGCCGACCTCCCGCCCGACGGCCGGTCGGCCGCCCCGGCCCGCGCCCCGACCGGGCGCCGAACCGCCGGCCGAGCGACGACCCGCCGCCGAACAGCGGACCGCGGCCGAACAGCGACCCGCCGCCGAACAGCGGACCGCGGCCGAGCGCCCGGCGGCGCGGGCGGAGCGGTCCGGCCGGGGCGGCGGGCGGGGCGCGGCCGGCGGCCCGCCACAGTGGCCGGACGCGCCGCCGCCGGAGTCCCCGTCGGCCTGGCTGACCGACCCGCTGCCGGCGGAGTTCGACCCGTTCGCCGACCCGCATCCGACGTCGCCGCACGGCGTGCTCTCCTCGGACCGCCCGCACCACCTCCCGCCGCGCCCCCGGGCCCCGCTCGACGACGCCTGAGGCCCGGGACGGGCGGGGACGGGAGCGGATCCGGCGCCTCCGGGGCAGCCGTGGGCGGCGTCAGAGCCGGGCGGGCCCGGGTGTGCCCGTGCGGCCGGACGCAGGTGGCAGGGGCCCGGCAACGTGCGCACCGGGAACCCGACCGCGGTACCCCGGACCGCGGTCGGCGCTCGCATGGGTGACGGCCGATGCGCCGGCGGTGTGCGGGCCGCGCCCCGGCGCCGCGCGGGCTACCCTGGCCGGCGTGTGCGGACGGGTGCGCCGGGCGGCGCTGTCGATGGTGGTCGGTGCGGCGCTGGTCGCGACCGGCGGGTGCGCCCGCGGCTCGACCGGCGCGGAGTCCGGCAGCGGCCGGCTGATCCCCGCCCGGTCCGGCGGGCCGGCGCCGACGTCGGCCGCCCCGGCGCCCACGGAGCCGGCGGGCCCGCGGCCGGCGCCGACGGCCCGGCCGACCGGCGCGGCGGGCCGCGCCCCGGCGCCGGGGCCGCGGCCGACCCGGGCCATCCCGCCGCACACCGCGCCCGGCCTGGTCGCCGAGTGGGCGATGGTGGACGCGCTGGCGGGCCGCCGCCCGGCCGTGACGGCGCCGGGCCCGGCGGGGGCGTGGCGGGGTACGGGGGGACGGGCGGTCGCGCTGACCTTCGACGACGGGCCGGACCCGGTGAACACCCCGCGCCTGCTGGACGTGCTGCGCCGCAACCGGGTCCGGGCGACGTTCTGCCTGGTCGGCAGCCGGGTGGTCCAGCACCCGGCGGTGGTGGCGCGGATCGCCGCCGAGGGGCACACCCTGTGCAACCACTCGTGGCAGCACAAGCAGACGCTGTTCCGGGAGAGCGACGACGCGATCCGGGCCGACCTGCACCGGACGAGCACCGCGATCCGCCGGGCGGCACCGGGGGCGCCGGTGCGCTGGTTCCGGGCGCCGTACGGCAACTTCAACCCCAACGTCAACCGGGTCGCCGAGCGGCTCGGGATGACCCCGATCTTCTGGGACGTGGACGACCAGAGCTACGCCAGCGGCACGTACGGGACCGGGGCGGGGATGGTCGCGCACATGGTCCGGCTGGTCCGCGAGGGCGTGCGGCCGGGGTCGATCGTGCTGAGCCACGACATGCTGAAGCCGTGGACGGTCACGGCGTACGAACGGCTGCTCCCGCGGCTGCGGCACCGCTTCCGGCTGGCCGCGCTGCCGGACGACGGCGGCCGCCCGGACCGGGACGGGCCGCGCGGCCGCGGGGACGGGCCGCGCGGCCGGGCCGGCGAGCGCGAGCGGCGGGTCAGTCCGGCCAGCGGCCGGTGAGCCGGCGGACGCTGACGGCGCCGCCGCGGTCGACCGCGGCCTTCACCACCGCGAACACCGCGCCCTGGAGCGCGGCGGCGGCCAGGACCGAGCCCCAGCCGTAGTTCTCGTCCCGGGCGTCGGGCGGGGTCGGCTCGCCGGCGACGAGCTTCCACACCTGCTTGACCAGGATGCCGGAGAGCAGGCCGGCGCCCGCGCCGGCCGCGATCCCGACGGGCTTGTACGCCCACTTCTGCCAGGCCACATTCACCACCCCCGCCGCTTGACGAGGACCCCGACCAGGGCGGCGGCGGCCGCGCCCGCGGGGATGAGCCACCAGTACCGGCGCAGCCCGGCGGCCGGGGCCGCCGGGTCGGTGCCGTCGCCGAACGTGGCGGCGACGCGGTCGGTCAGCTCCCGGCGCTTGGTCCGGACGGCGGCGCCCAGCCGGGTCCGGACGTCGGCCTTGGCGGCCAGCGCCCGGGCCGTCTCGCCCAGCTCGGCCCGGGTCCGGTCGATCTCGGCGCGCAGCTCCGCGGCGGTGGGCGCCGCGGCGCGGGTCACGGGTGCCCCTTGAACGCGTCGGTGACGGTGTCGATGTCGGCCCGGACGCCGGCCAGCACGCCGGTGGGCACCGGCGGCGCCGCCCGGCGGAGCTGTGCCCGGCCGATCAGCAAGGCCACGCCGGCGAGCAGCAGCAGCGCGCCGCCGACGATGAGCGCGGCGAGCCAGGCGGGCAGACCGGCGGCGACCAGCCCGAAGGTGGCGGCCGTGCACAGGCCCGCGACGCCGTACAGCGCCAGCACGCCGGCGCCGGCGAACAGGCCCGCGCCGAGCCCGGCGCGCTTGCCCTTCTCGGCCAGTTCCAGCTTGGCGAGCGCGAGTTCGTCACGAACGAGCGTGCTCACCTGTTCGGTGGCCCGCTGGATCAGGCTGGCGGTGGACTCGGGGTCGAGCCGCCGCTCGGTGTCGGCGAGCAGTGCCATCGGGTGCTCCCTTCCGCTTTCGTCCCCACCATTCCCCCCGGGCGGTTCGGTAAACAGGCCCTAGATGTCGTCGGGGTGGGTGCGCCGGCCGCTCATCGCGTCCCGGAGCCGGTCGACCATGCCCAGGCCGGGGGCGAAGAGCATGTTCCAGGGCGGGGTGTCCGGGGCGGCCGGGTGCGGGCGGGTGGGCGCGCTGCCCATCGCCATCTCGGCCATGCCGGCCAGCCGCTGCAGGGTGGTCTCGCTGCAGGCGCCGCGCAGGGCCGGGAACAGCATCGCCTCCTCGTCCCGGATGTGGTGCCGGATCAGGCCGATGAGCTGCCGGGACAGCGCGATGTACCGGGGGTCCTCCGGGTCCAGCGCCTCCAGGGTCTTCATGAGCTGCTCGGCCTCGGCGTGGTCGGCCAGCTCGCGGTCGGCGATGGCGTCGCCGTCGTCGAGGACCTCGCGGACGGTCGGGTACAGGTACTCCTCCTCGGCGACCGCGTGCCGGACCAGCCCGGCGATCGCCACGTCCATCAGGTCGCGCTGCTCGGCGGGGCTGGCCTCCGGCGACTCGATCCGGCGGAACAGCACCTCGGCGTCGTGGTGGTCCGACAGCAGGACGTCGATGAGATCCTTGTCCGCCAGCCGGCGGTGCTGCGTGGTCATCGGGGCTCCTCTCGTCGGGCATGCGACTCGTCGAGGGCATGCGGTACGCGGCGGGGCATGTCGTCTGGCTACCCGCGCGGCGGCGGCGCACGCCTCCCGGGGGCGGGTGACGCCCATTGCGGCGGACGCACTTCGTCCCCTAGCGTCGTTTTTGTGCCCCGGACACGCGGAATGGTCCGTCGGGGCGTGGTAGCGCTGGCTGCGGGCGTGCTCGCGGTGGGCCCCCCGCCCCCGGCACCGGCCGCGGCCACCCCGCCACCCGCCGCGCCCGCCACCGCGCCGACCGCCGCGCCCGTCGGGCCGGCGGGCGCGACCGGACGGGCCGAGCCCAGCGAATCCACGGGACCGGGCGGGTCGGGGTCGGGTGAGTGTCGGGCGCGGTACCTGCTCGTGCGGGACCGGCGGCTCGCGCGGGTGACCGAGCCCGGCCGGCCCGAGGCCGTCGCCACGCTGCCGCGCCGGGTCAACGCCCTCGGGTACGCGGCGGACCAGCGGCTGCTGTACGGCCTCACCCAGCCCCCCGGCCCCGTCCGCGTGGTGATCATGGACACCGCCGGCCGGCTGCGCGGCAGCGCCCGGCCGCCGGCCGGGATCGCCCGGGCGTACGCCGCGGCCGTGGTCGGCGGGCGCTGGGTGCTCACCGCGAACGACGGGGCGATGTGGAGCGTGGACATCCGGCCGGGCAGCCGCGCGTACCTGCGGGCCGCCCGGATCCCGATGACCGCCCGCCCGGACCTCGGCGACTGGGACGCCGTCGGCGGCGGCGCGCTGGTCGGGGTGGCGCCCGGCCGCGGTTCGGCCCGGCTGGTGCGGGTGGGCCCGACCGGCGTGGTGACCGTCCTCGCGCGGCTGCCGGGGGCGCTGCCGGCGCGCGGCTCGTACGGGGCGGCGGCGGTCGACGGCGACACGCTGTACGTCACCCACCACGCCTCGGGCGGGCACTTCGCCGTCCCGCTGCGCGACCCGGCGGCGGCCCGGCGGGTCGGCGCCGACGCGCCGGCGGCGGGCAGCGACGCGGCCGCCTGCCCGCCGCGGTACGACTTCGGGGACGCGCCGCCGCCGTACCCGAGCCGCGCCGGGTCGGACGGCCCGCGGCACCGGCTGCTGGCGGGCCCGGCGCCGCGGCTCGGCGCGGCGGTCGACGCCGAGCCGGACGCCCGCCCGACCGACACCGACGACGCCCGCCCGACCACCCCCGCGGCGGAGTTGGACGCGCTCGCGCCCGCCATCACCGTCCCCGTCACCCCGGACGGGCCCGCCACGCTCGCCGGGTGGCTGGACACCGACGGCGACGGGCGGTTCGACCGCCGGGCCACCGCCGCCGTCCCGCCCGGCGCCGCCGCCGCCACGCTGCGCTGGGACCGCCCGGTCAGCGGGGCCCGGGCCTGGCTGCGCCTGCGCCTGTACGCCGACACGGTCCCCGACCCGGCACCCACCGGCGCGGTCGAGCGCGGCGAGGTCGAGGACCACCACCTCCCGGTCCGCCACCCCCCGCCCACCACGTCGGCCCCGACCACCCCGCCACCCACGACACCCCCACCCACCACCCCGCCACCACCGCCCACGACACCGCCCCCGACGACACCCCCGCCCACGACACCGGCAGCCCCGACGCCAGCGGCCACGACACCACCGCCGCCGTCAGCGCCGCCACCCCCACCCACGACAGCGGCACCGATACCGGCAGCGAGGACCACTCCCCCGGCACCCCGCCGCACACCCCCGCCCACCCCGCGCCCGACCACCCCACCCCCGCCCCGGTACGCCGGGGAGCCGCCCCCGGCCGCACCCCCCGCGCCGACCCGGCGGCTGCCGCTGACCTGGACGTTCTTCGCCGGATTGATCGTGCCCGCCGTCGTCGCCGCCGCCCGGGTGGCGGGGCGGCCGGGGCGCTGACGACGACCCACGGGAGGCAACATGTCCGCCACGACCGCCGGGTTCCTGGTGGTGCTCGGCGCCGCCGCGCTCTCGGCCGCCGGGTTCGTCCTGGTGTCCCGGTACGTGCCCGACCGCTGGCTGATCGCCGACGCCGACGCGGCGAGCGCGCTGTACGCGACGATCGGCATGGTGTACGCGATCCTCATCGCCATCGCCGCCATCGCGATCTGGGAGCCGCGCACCGCCGCCGACGCCGCGAGCAAGCGGGAGGCCGCCGACCTGATCGACGCGCACTGGGAGGCCCGGCACCTGAACCCGAACGACGTGGACGAGGTGCAGACGCTGGCCCGGGCGTACCTGGCCGAGGTGGTGCACGAGGAGTGGGCGACGCTGCGCCGGGACCGGGCGGCGCACCCGCGGGCGGAGCAGGCGTTCGTGGCGCTGCGGCTGCGGGCCGAGGACGCGCTGGTGGACAAGGAGCCGTACGCCGACGCCCGGGAGGCCGTGCTGGCGAAGCTGGCCGACGCGGCGGCCGCCCGGCGGGACCGGATCGCCGCGGCGGGCGAGGGGCTGCCCGGTCCACTGTGGCTGATCCTGCTGCTGGGCAGCCTGGTGAGCGTGGCGTTCCTGTACCTGTTCGGGCTGGACCGGACGTTCCCGAACGGCCTGATGATGGCCACGGTCGGGGCGATGCTCGCGGTGCTGCTGTTCGTGCTGTACCAGGTGGAGTACCCGTTCAGCCGGGGGCTCGCGGTGACCCCGGACGCGTTCCGCACCGCGCTGGCGGAGGTTTCGCCGTGACCCGGTCGGGGGAGGCCGGACGGGCGCCATGCCCCGGGCGACCGGGCGGCGGCAAGGGTGGTCACCGTCCCGAGTAGAGACCGTTCGGGGAGTGGTGCCGGTGTCGGCGGACTGATCAGATGAAGGGGCAATCGGGACATTTCATCTCAGCGATTGGTGGGATAGATATGCCGAACCAGGACACCCCCGACACCAGCGCGGCGACCACCCCGCAGCAGCGCCAGCGCAGCCTCAGCACCGCCGCCGCCCGCAACCTGGCGACGACCACGAAGACCGTTCCGCAGATGCAGGAGATCACCTCGCGGTGGCTGCTGAAGGTCCTGCCGTGGGTCCAGGTCTCCGGCGGGTCGTACCGGGTGAACCGGCGGCTCAGCTACGCGATCGGCGACGGCCGGATCAGCTTCACCAACACCGGCGCCACGGTCCGGGTCGTCCCGCCCGAGCTGACCGAGCTGCCGGCCCTGCGCGGGTACGCCGACGAGGACGTCCTGTCCGCGATGGCCGACCGGTTCACCCAGCACGAGTACGGCCCCGGCGACGTCGTCGCCACCGCCGGCGCCGACAGCGACGACCTGTACCTGCTCGCCCACGGCAAGGTCAACAAGGTCCGGGCCGGGCAGTACGACGACGAGGCGGTGCTGGCCGTCCTCGCCGACGGCGACTACTTCGGCGACGAGTCGCTGACCGACGAGGACGCGCTGTGGGACGCCACCTACGTCGCGGCCACCCGGTGCACGCTGCTGCGCATCCGCCGGGACGAGTACCTGGAGCTGGTCGCCCGCTCCGACTCGCTGCGGGCGCACCTGGACCACGTCCGGGAGCTGGCCGGCAAGCCGCAGAACAAGCACGGCGAGGCGGCGATCGAGATCGCCGCGGGCCACGACGGCGAGCCCCGGCTGCCGGAGACGTTCGTCGACTACGAGGCGGCGCCGCGGGAGTACGAGCTGTCCGTCGCGCAGACCGTGCTGCGGGTGCACAGCCGGGTCGCCGACCTGTACAGCAAGCCGATGAACCAGGTGGAGCAGCAGCTCCGGCTGACCATCGAGGCGCTCAAGGAGCGGCAGGAGCACGAGCTGGTCAACAACCGGGAGTTCGGCCTGCTGCACAACGCCGACCTGAAGCAGCGGATCCACACCCGGTCCGGCCCGCCCACCCCGGACGACCTGGACGAGATCCTGTCCCGCCGGCGCAAGTCGCAGTTCTTCCTGGCCCACCCGCGGGCGATCGCGGCGTTCGGGCGGGAGTGCAGCCGGCGCGGCCTGTACCCGGACGCGGTCGACTTCCACGGGCACAAGCTGCCGGCCTGGCGCGGGGTGCCGCTGCTGCCCTGCAACAAGATCCCGATCAGCGACACGCACACCACCTCGATCATGGTCATGCGGACCGGCGAGGACGACCAGGGCGTCGTCGGCCTGCACCAGACCGGCCTGCCGGACGAGTACGAGCCGAGCCTGTCGGTCCGGTTCATGGGCATCGACGACCAGGCCACGATCTCGTACCTGGTCAGCGCCTACTACTCGGCCGCCGTCCTGGTCCCGGACGCGCTCGGCGTCCTGGAGGACGTGGAGCTGGGCCACTACTAGCGGCACCCGCGGCCGACCGGCGGCGGCGCCCCCGCGGCGCCCCGCCGGGGGTCGGCCGCGCCCCGATCCGGCCGGGTCGCGCCAGGTGCGCGGCCCGGCCCCCCGGACTCGCTGCGGAGCCCGCGCGAGGACCACTCGACCACGTAGAGTGAGGTGGCCATGACCCAGACCCCGGCGCGGATCGCCGTCGATGACCTCCTGCGCTGGAGCCGGGCGCTGGTGGAGCCCGCGCTGCGCGAGGCGGTCGACACCCTCCCGGAGAGCATCCGGCACATCTGCGGCTACCACTTCGGCTGGTGGGAGCCGTCCGGCCGGGCCCGGGCCGAGAGCGGCGGCAAGGCGCTGCGGCCGGCGCTCGCACTGCTCGCCGCCGAGGCCGTGAGCGGCGTGGCCCGGTCGGCCGTACCGGCGGCGGTCGCCGTCGAGCTGGTGCACAACTTCTCCCTGCTGCACGACGACGTGATGGACCGGGACGCCACCCGCCGGCACCGGCCGACCGCCTGGACGGTGTTCGGCGAGTCGCCGGCCATCCTGGCCGGGGACTCGCTGCTCGCCCTCGCGTACGGGGCGCTGGCCGCGGGGACCCGGGCCACCCCGAGCTACGACGGGATCCGGCTGCTCGGGCTCGCCGTCCAGGAGCTGATCGCCGGGCAGTACGAGGACCTGGCGTTCGAGCAGCGCAGCAACGTCACCCTGGACGAGTGCCTGGCCATGGCCGAGGCGAAGACCGGGGCGCTGCTCGGGTACGCCTGCGGCCTCGGCGCCTGGTCGGCCGGCGCCGGCGCGGACCGGGTGGCCGGGTTCGTGGAGTTCGGCCGGCGGCTCGGGCTGGCCTTCCAGGTCGCCGACGACCTGCTCGGCATCTGGGGCGACCCGGCCCGCACGGGCAAGCCCGTGCACGCCGACCTGCGCGCCCGGAAGAAGTCGCTGCCCGTGGTGGCCGCGCTCGAATCGGGCACGCCGGCCGGGGACGAGCTGGCCGGGCTGTACAAGGGCGCCGACCCGCTGGACGCCGACCGGGTGGCCCGGGCGGCCGAGCTGGTCGGGGCCGCGGGCGGCCGGGACTGGGCCCACCGGTACGCCGACGGCCTGCTCGCCGAGTGCGCCGGCATCCTGCGCGACGCCGACCTGCCGGCCCCCGCCGCGGCCCGGCTGCTCGCCCTGGCCGCCTTCGCCACCGACCGGGACCGCTGAGCCCGCGCCGCCCGGCCGCGAGCGGGTTGGCGGCCGGGCGGGGCGGGTAAGGCCCCGGATATGCGCACCGACGACTTTCCGCACCTGGTCAGCGAGCCCGCCGCGGACGGGCTGCCCGACACCGCCGACCACGACTCCATCGCCGCCGACGAGCGGCACTCGGGGCGGGAGGCCGACGGCCGCGACCCGGCCACGCTGCCGGTGGACCGCCCGCTCGGGCTGGACGCGTACGGCACCACCGCCGCCGAGAGCGCCCGCCGCGCCCCGCTGGACGAGCGGCTCGCCCGGGAGCAGCCGGACGTCCGGCTGACCGACCCGGACCGGCACTGGTCCGACGAGCAGAACCCGGACGCCGACGTGCTCGACCCCGACCCCCGGTACGACCCGCGGGACAAGGTGTCGATGTACGACCGGCCGCTGGACGGCCGCGACGCCCCGCCGGTCGGCCGGCTCGTCGCCCCCGACGGCGGCAGCGGGCTGGACGACGAGGCCGCCGCGGTGGCCAGCGACGCCGGCCCGGCCGGCGGTGCGGCCAGCGCGGAGGAGGCCGCCATGCATATCGTCAACGAGTGAACCCCACCGACCACCCACCCGTGACAATCCACAGTGGCCGAACCCGAGGAGGAACCCCGATGCGCCGTACCGCCGCGCTGATGCTGCTGGCCATCCCCGCGCTCGCCGGATGCGCCGGCGACCCGGCGGACGACCCGGCGGCGACGCCGAGCGCGTCGAGCCCGTCCGCGTCCCCCGAGCCGTCGCCGACGACGATCACCGGCACGCTCGCCACGCCCGCCGCGGGCGCGACCGCGGTGACCTACGACCCGACGCTCGCGCCGGTCGGCGCGACGCTGTCGGCCGCCCTGGCGCCGTCCGGGACCGGCCTGTCGGTGACGCTCACGGTCGCCGGCCTGAAGCCGAGCCGGCCGTACGGGGCGCACGTGCACACCGCGCCCTGCGGCATGCAGGGCACCGACGCCGGCCCGCACCTCCAGCACACGCCGGACCCGAAGGCGTCGGCCTCGCCGCCGTCGGTCGACCCGAGCTTCGCCAACCCGACCAACGAGGTGTGGCTGGACGTCACCACGGACACCGCCGGCGGCGGCGCGGTGACGGCGACGGCGCCGTGGCGCTTCACGGACGCCCCGCGCTCGATCATCCTGCACGCCGAGAAGACGAAGACGGAGCCCGGCAAGGCGGGCACGGCGGGCGCCCGCATCGCCTGCCTGACCCTCCCCGTGCCCGGCATGGCCCCGATGACCCCGACCGCCCCGACCCCCACCGCTACCGCCTCGCCGTCCTGACCGGTCGGCACCGTTGATCATGGGGTCGGGCAGCCGGCCCCATGATCGCGCTCAGGTGAGCTGGCGGCGGGCCAGGTGGGCGAAGGTGCCGTTGGCGGCCAGGAGTTCCTCGAACGCGCCCTGCTCCGCCACCTTGCCGCGGTCCAGGACCAGGATGCGGTGGGCGTCGCGGATCGTGGACAGGCGGTGGGCGATCACGATCCGGGTCGCGTTCAGGCCCGCCAGGCTGCGGGTGACCGTGCGCTGGGTGATGTTGTCCAGGGCGCTCGTCGCCTCGTCGAAGATCAGGATGCGCGGGCGGCGGATCAGCGCCCGGGCGATCATCAGCCGCTGCCGCTGGCCGCCGGAGAACGTGGACGCGCCCTCGCCGACCACCGTCCGGATGCCCATCGGCAGCCGCCGGACGTCGTCGGCCAGCCCGGCCATCGCCAGCGCCGCCCAGGCGTCGTCGGCGGTCAGGTCCGTCGTACCGGTCAGGCAGGTCAGGATGCTGCCCGTCGGCACCTGCGCGTTCTGCATCACCACGCCGACCTGCCGGCGGACCGCCTCGGCGTCGAGGGTGTCCAGCGGCTTGCCGTCGTACAGCACCGAGCCGGCCGTCGGCCGGTCGAAGCCCAGCAGCAGCCGGATCAGCGTGGACTTGCCGGCCCCCGACGGGCCGACCACCGCCACGAACTCCCCCGGCGCCGCGGCCAGGTCGACGTCGCTCAGGGTGCGCGGGCCGTCCTCGGCGTACGCGAACGAGACCCGGCTGACCTCCACCCGGCCGGACAGCGCGCCGGGGTCGGTCGTCTCCACCGCCGCCCGCGGCGCCGTCCGGAACACCGGGCGGGCCGCGTCGTACAGCGGCGCCACGTCCGCGAGCTGCCCCAGCGCCGGCCCGATCAGCGCCAGCGCGGTGGTGACCTGGCCGAGCGCGGCGATCAGGCCGACGAACACGGCCACGCTCATCCCCGCGTCCCGGACCGTCGCCGCCGCGCCGAGGACGATCAGCGTGCCCACGCCGGGCGCGACAGCGGTGGCGACGGTGAGCTGGCGCAGCGCGGAGTTGGCCCGCGCCGCCGCGGACCGCTCGCCGGCGTACATCGTGCCCCAGCGGGCGTACATCCGCTGCTCGGCGTCGGCGACCCGGACCTTGACGATGCCGGTGAGCACCGCGGTGACGAAGCCGCTGATCGCGTTGCGGGTGGCCACCTCGCCGCGGCGGGCCCGGACCAGCAGGCGGACCTGCCGGTACGCGTACGCCGCGTAGAACACGAGCCCGGCCAGCAGCGCCGCGGCGATCGCCGGGTCCAGCACGAACGCCACCGCCAGGCCGGTGACGCCGACGAGGGCGCCGATGCCGCCGCTGAGCACGCTGCCGGTGACCAGGTCCCGGATGCCGTCCACGGCGAGCACCCGGCGGGCCAGCTCGCCGGGGTTGAACGCGCGGAAGAACGGCGGCTCCAGCCGCACCACCCGGGCCCACAGGGCGGCGGTGGTCCGCACGTTCAGCTCGACCACGAGCCGCTGGAGCAGCAGCCCCTGGGCGACCGTCGCCCCGGTGAACGCGAGCACCAGCCCGGCCACCAGCACCGCGATGGCGCCGACGTTGCCGGCCTCCGCCCGCGGTACGGCGTCGCCCAGGATCCGGGCAGTGGCCAGCGGGACGGCCGCGCCCAGGGCGAGGACGGCGACCGCCGTGCCGCCGATCCGGGCGAGGTCCCGGCCGGCGCCCGGCGGCAGGCCGGTGCGCAGCAGGTCCCGCGGGGTGACCGGGCGGTCGGGCAGCACGGGGTACACGCACCAGGCGGCGGCGAGCGCGACCGGCGCGGGCCCGCGGGCGGGGACCGGCCGCCAGCCGGTCGGCGCGGACCACACCCGCCAGGCGCCGCGGCGGCGGACCAGCGCGTACGCGGTCCCCTCGGCGTCCACGGCGACCATCGGCAGCCCGTCGCCGGCCCACCAGGCGCCGCCGGGGTCGACGGCCCGGATCGGCACGCGCAGCCGGCGGGCCAGCGCGGGCACGTCCAGGGTGGACAGCGTGCGGGCGATGTCCACCGCGCGGGCGGGCAGCCGGACACCGGCGGCCCGGGCGGCGAGCAGCAGCGCGCGCAGCCGGGGCGGGGCGTCGGCGTCGGCCGGGGCGCGGTCGGGCGCGGCGCCGGACAGCACGCCGGCCAGCGCGGCGGCCGCGTCGGCGGCGCGGCGGCCGTCGGCGGCAACCCGGCGGGCCATCGCGGCGGCGCCGCCGTCGGGCGCCCGGGCGGCGGCCAGCGCGGCGGCGAGGGTGGCCCGGCGCAGCTCGGCCTCCGGCCCGACCGGGCGGGCGGCGGCGCCGGGCCGGACCCGGACGGCGGCCGGGCCGTTGCCGCGCAGGGTGATCCGCTCGGCGGGGTCCGGCGGCTCGGCCCAGCGGGTGCCGGGCAGCGCCTCGCCGGCGGCCAGCGTGCCCAGGTGCCGGGGCGCGGTGGGCGGCGCGGCGTCCAGGGCGCGGAACACCTCGACCACGCCCTCGGTGACGACGACCAGGTCGTCCGGGTCGGGGTCGAGGCCGCGGTGCGCGTCGAGCCTGTGCTCGACGGCGAGCGGGGCGGTCACGCGGTCACCAGCGCCGCGTACGCGCCCGCCCGGGCCAGCAGCTCGTCGTGCGTGCCGCGCTCGGCGACCCGGCCGCGGTCCAGCACGATGATCTCGTCGCAGTCGCGGATCGTGGACAGCCGGTGCGCCACCACGATCGTCGTGCAGGAGCGGCGGCGGACGGCCCGGTCGATGAGCTGCTCGGTGCCGGGGTCCAGGGCGGACGTGGCCTCGTCCAGCACGAGGACCGTCGGGTCGGTGGCGAGCGCCCGGGCGATCTCGATCCGCTGCTGCTGGCCGCCGGAGAAGTTGCGGCCGCCGTCGGCGACCGCGGCGCCGTACCCGCCGGGGCGGGCGGTGATGTCGTCGTGGATGGCGGCGTCCCGGGCGGCGGCCACCACCGCGGCGTCGGGCAGCGTGGTGTCGAGGAAGGCGATGTTGTCCCGGACGGTGCCGGCGAACAGGACGATCTCCTGGTCCACCAGGGCCAGGCTCGCGGCGAGCAGCGGGGCGGGCAGGTCGCCCCGCGGTACGCCGTCCAGCAGCACCTCCCCCGACCACGGGGTGACCAGCCCGGTGATCAGCCGGGCGACGGTGGTCTTGCCGGAGCCGGAGCCGCCGACCAGCGCGACCCGCTGGCCGGGGCGCACCCGCAGGCTGAACCCGTCCAGCAGCGGCGGCCCGGCCGGGCTGTACCCGAAGGTGACGTCGCGCAGCTCCAGCTCGCCGCGCAGCCGGCCGGGCGGCAGCGCCGCGGCCGGGGCGGGCGCGGGCGCGGGGTACCGCAGCAGGTCGTCGATCCGGTCCAGGTGCCCGCGCGCCTGCTGCACCGCGCCGCCCAGGCCGACCAGCACGGCGATCGGCGCGAGGAACCCGGAGACCAGCACCGAGAACGCCATGAGCTGCCCGAGCGTCAGCTCGTCGCGCAGCACCAGCAGCGCCCCGGCGGCGACCACGCCGATCGTGGCGAGCTGCGCGGTCAGCGCCGGTACGGCGGAGACGACGGTGTACGGCACCTCGAGCCGCTGCCGGGCGTTCGCCGCCCGGGCGTGGAAGCCGGTCACCTTGGCGAACAGGTCATCCTCGCCGCCGGCGGCCTTGACGCTCTCGATGGTGCGCAGCCCGTAGTACGAGACGGCGTGCAGGGCCGACTCCTCCCGGACGACGACGCCGCTGGCGTCCTCCCGGTGCCGGCGGGCGGCCCGCAGGACGAGTACGTCGACCACCGCGGCGGCGGCCGCGATCAGCGTCAGCGGCGGGCTGAGCAGGAGCATCAGCACCAGGTACAGCACCGCCGTGCACGCCTGGAGCAGCGCCGGGGCGAGCTGGGTGGAGACGACCCGGGCGACCTCGCCGCCGAGTTGCAGCCGGTACGCGATGTCGCCGACGCTGCGCTGGGCGTAGAAGGTCAGCGGCAGCCGCAGCGCGTGCCGCAGGAAGGTGGCCGCCATCGTCACCGACAGCCGCAGGTCGAACCGGTTGATCACCGTCCGCTGCCACCAGGCGAGCCACGCCTGGAGCACGATCACGACGGCGAGCGCGCCGAGCAGCGGGCCGGCCCCGCCGGGCAGGTTCGGGACCAGCACCTCGTCGGTGAACAACTGGGTGGCGATCGGCGCGCCCATCGCCGGGACGATCAGCGCGACGCCGGCCAGCAGCACGTACGCGACGCCGTCGCGGGAGCCGCGCAGCCGCGCGGCCAGGCTGCGCAGGGTGCCCGGCGGCCGCCCGCCGGGGGTGAAGTCGGGGCCGGGGCGCAGTTCGAGGACGACGCCGGTGAACCGGGCGTCCACCTCGTCCCACGGCACCACCCGGCGGCCGGCGGCCGGGTCGTTGACCAGCAGCCCGGCCCGGGCGGTGCCCTCGACGACGAGGAAGTGGTTGAAGTCCCAGAAGGCGATCAGCGGGAAGGTCGCCGCGGGCAGGTCGTCCAGCTCGACCCGGGCGCCGCCGGCCACCAGCCCGTACGCCCGGGCGGCGGTCAGGATGCTGACCGCGTTGGAGCCGTCCCGGGAGACGGCGCAGGCGACCCGCAGCTCCTCCAGCGGCACGTGCCGGCCGTGGTGCCGCAGGATCATCGCCAGCGCGGCGGCGCCGCACTCGACCGCCTCCATCTGGAGCACGGTCGGCACCCGGACGGGCCGCCGGTGCCCCGCCCGGGCCGGCCCGGGCGCGGTCGCGGTCACCGGCCGCGCCCGAACAGCGTGTCGATCGGCCGGGAGGACGACACGGTGATCGCCGCGGTGGCCAGCGTGCCGCTGCCGACGGCGAACGGCGGCCCGTCGCCGGACGTCCACCGGTACCGGCCCCCGGCGCCGGCCGGCTGCAGGGCGAGGGTGACGAGCAGGACGGGCGGGCCGTTGACGATCCCGTCGGCGATGGCGCCGTGGCCGACGACCGTGCGGACCCGGTCCGGGGTGACCGTGTAGCTGCTGACGGCGGTGACGTCGGCGAGCAGCCAGCCGTACACCGCGGACGGGGCCGTGCTCGGCTCCACCCGGGCCGACATGCCCTTGACCACCCGCTTGCCCTCGGCGGTCGGGACGAACGCCTGCGCCACCAGCGGGCCGGTCTCCGCCTCCAGGTACGCGAGGTCCTGGCCCGGCACGACGACCGTGCCGCGCTCGGCCGCGCCCGAGATCACCGTGCCGCTGACCGGGGCGAGGACCGGCACCAGCGGGGTGCCCGCGGTGGCGGCGGCGCGGACCGTGCCGATCCGCTGGCCCTGCTCCACCCGGCTGCCCTCGGCGGGCGGCCCGTCCACCACGAAGCCGTACACCGGCGACTCGGCGGTGAACGTGTGCGGCGCCCGGACCAGCAGCGCGGTGCCGGTGACCTGGCTGCGGGTGGTGCCGAGCCAGGCCCAGGACAGCACCGACACCGCGACGACCAGGGCCACGGCCAGGGCGATCCAGCCCGGTACGGTGACCACCCGGACCCGCTCGTCCAGCTTCTCCGGGTCCGCGCTGCGGGTCATCGCCCGGCTGCGGAACAGCGCCCGGGTCACGGGCGGCGCCCGGCGTGCAGCGGCAGCGCCGCCCAGCCGGCGATCTGGCTGGACCGCTGCGGTACGGGCTCCCCGGCGGGGCGCAGCGCGTACCGGGCGGCGGCGGTGACCGCGCCCACCGCGACGGCCCGGGCGACCGCGGCGCCGGGGCAGGCGTGCGGGCCGGCGCCGAAGGCGAACCCGCCGGCCTCGGCGTTGGCGCTGTGCAGGTGGGCCAGGACCGGCTGGCCCGGCCGCAGCGGGACGCCGCCGAGCGTGCTCGGCGCGGTGGCGACCCGGCGGACGAAGCGCACCGGCGGATGCGCGGCCAGCACCCCCTCGACGACGCCCTCGGGGGTCCCGGCGGCGCCCGCGGCGACCGCCCGCAGGCAGCCGGCGACCAGCGCGGTCGTGGTGTCCAGCGAGGCGAGCAGGACCAGCAGCGCGACCGCGACCGCGCCCTCCTTGGTCTGCTCCCCCGCGTCCACCCCGGCGCGCAGCGCGCCGAGCACACCGCGGCCGGCGGCGGGCAGCCGGGCGGCGACCGTCGCGGTGGCGGCGGCGCTGTGCGCGGCCACGTCGGCGCCGTCGCCGCCGGTGGCGCTGCCGACCGCGGCGGCGGCCCAGCCGGTGAGCCGGCGGACGTCCGGCACGGGCATCCCCAGCACCCCGGCGGCGGCGAGCACGGCCAGCGGCCGGGCCACCGTCGGTACGGCGTCGCCGCCGCCGGCCCGGGCGAACGCGCCGAGCAGCCGGTCGGCCCGGCCGGTCGCGGCCGCGCGGACCGCGCAGGCGTCGGCGTCGCGCAGGGCCCGGACGAGGGTACGGCGGACCGCCCGGTGCGCGGCGCCGTCGGCGCCGAGCAGCTCGGGGTCGGCCGTCGCCATGATCGACGACGAGTACCGGGCCGGGTCGGTGAGCACCTCCCGGACCAGCTCGGCGGAGAGCACGAGCAGCCCGTCCGGGCGGGTGCTCGGCAGGACGGGGCCGACGCTCTCGCGCAGCCAGGCGACGTGCGCCGGGCACTCGGCGCGCAGCGCGGCGCTGGACAGGTCCACGGCGAACCGGCTCATCGGCGGGCCACCACCTCCAGGTAGGCGCCGACCGGGCGGTCGGCGAGCAGGGTACGGACGACCGCGCCGGTGGCGGCGGACTCGGCCGCGGCGGCGGCGGTCAGCGCGGCGGCGTACGGGGTCCAGGTGTGCGCGGTGACGTCCGCGCACCGCTCGACGGCGAGCCCGGCGGCCGCGACCGCGGCGGCGTACGCGGCCGGGGTGCGCTCGGCGTTCGCCGCCGGGACCAGCGGCGCCCAGCCGGGCGCGGCCGGGTCGACGAGCAGGTCGGTGAGCACCAGCCGCCCGCCCGGCCGCAGCACCCGGGCGGCGGCGGCGAGGAACGCCGCCCGGCTCGGGAAGTGCAGCGCGGCCTCGACGGCGACGACCAGGTCCACGGAGCCGGACCGGACCGGCAGCGCCACCGCGTCCGCCCGGACCACCGGCGGCCGGCCGGGCGCCGGCTCCGGCAGCAGCGCGGCGCTGCGGTCCAGGCCGACGACCGCGGCGCCGGGCCAGCGGGCGGCGATCCGCGCGGTGGACGCCGCCCGGCCGCAGGCCACGTCGAGGACGGCGGCGGGCGGGCGGTCGCCCGCGGCGGCGAGCAGCCGGTCGACCAGCGCGGCCGGCGGGTCGGCGGCCGGGTGCCAGCCGACGTTCAGGTACGCGGGGCCGTGCACCCGGCGCAGCAGCGGCGCGGCGCCGAACGCGGCGTACGCGGCGTCGATCGCCCGCCGGTCGGCCCGGCCGGCACCGGGCGCCGCCGGGGCGGGTTCGGCGGCGGGCGCGGTCGGGCCGGTGGCGGGGTGGGCGGTCATGCCGGGTCCGTGGCGCGCAGCGGGTCGGGCAGGCCCGGCCGGGTGAGCAGGAGGACGCCGAGCGCGAGGCCGGCGGCGCCCTGGAACAGCCCGGGCTGGTGCAGGCCGGGCGGGAGCGGGCGCAGGTACCGCGGCGCGCCGTCGGCGGCGAGCCGGTCGAGGACGGCCGCGGCGGCGGACGGGTCGGCGGCGAGCGCGTGCCCGACGACCCCGCAGCAGAGGTGGTGCGGCGAGTCCGCCCCCGGCGCGGCGCCACCCGCGTCGCCGCCGGCACCGATCCGGGCCGCACCGATCCGGGCCGCGCTGATGTGGGCCGCGCCGATCCGGGCCGCGCCGGCGCCCGGGTCGGGGTCGGTGGCGGCGGGGAGGGCGGAGCCCGGCAGCGTGCCGACGCCGATGGCCGCCGCGGCCAGGGCGGCGCCCACGCCGCCCGTGCACCACGTCCAGCCCGCCGACCGGTCCGCGGCGATCAGCCGGTGCGCCGCCGCGGCCAGCGGCGCCGCCGCCGCGTCGCCCAGCGCCGCCGCGGCCCGCCACAGCCCGAGCGCGGTGCCGGCCCGGCCGTGCGCCAGGCCGTCCCGCCGGTGCGCCCCGCCGCGGTCGGCGGTGCCGTCGGGGCCGTACCCGTCCGCGGGCGCGCCCGGGGCCTCCGCCGCCGCGCGGACCGCCGCCGCCCCGGCGGCGAGCGCCGCCCGGACCGGGCTCGCGGCGGCCGGCCGCCGCGCCGGCTCGCCGGCGAGGACGAGCAGCGCCCCCGGCACCCCGTCGGCCAGGTCGCCGACCGGCGTGCCCGCCGGCCGGTGCCGGACGGCCGCGGCCAGCGCGTCGGCGAGCAGGTCGGCGGCGGCCGCGGCGCGGGCGCCGGCCGGGCCGGGCAGCAGCGGCGGCAGGTGGCGCAGCGCCCAGAGCACGCCGGCGGCGCCGTGCAGGTACCCGGGGCCGAGCGCCGCACACAGCCCGGCCGGGTCGGCGGCGACCCGGTCCAGCAGCGGCCCGGCCGCGCGCCCGGCGGCGGCCCGCAGCGCCGGGTCCACGGTGGACCCGGCCGCGAGCGCGAGCGCGATGCCGGCCTGCCCGTCGTACAGCGACCAGCCCACCGGCATCCGGGTGAACCGCCCGTGCCGGTACGCCGCGCCGCACCAGGTGCTGCCGGCGCCGACGGGCACCGCCCGGTCGACCAGGTCGGCGAGCAGCGCCCCGGCGAGCGCGTCGGCCCGGCCGGCCGGCGCGGCGGCGGGGTCGGTGGCCAGCCCCGGCGCGGCGTCGCGGGCGCGCAGCGCGCCGCGCACCAGAGCCACCCCGGCCGCCGGGTCGACGGGCGGCCGCGGCGGCGGGGCGAGGGTGCCGATCCGCCGGCCGCGGTGCCGGACCGCGCCGCCGGCCGGCTCCCACTCGAAGTACGGCACGTCCAGCCGGCGCAGGTCGGCCAGCTCGGCCTCGCGCAGCGCCGGGGTGATGTCCGCGCCGCCGGGCGGCAGGGCGGCCAGCGCCAGGTCGAGGTCGACGCCGTCGCGCAGGTCGGCGCGGCCGAGAGCGCGCAGCAGGGTGTCGACGTACCGGGTGGTGTACCGCAGCAGCAGCCGCACCCGCCGCCCCGGCGCCGCGGGCGGCGGCGCGACCCGGCCGACGGCGGCGGCGTACCCGGCGGCGACCGCGTCGGCGTGCGGGGCCGGGTCGTAGCCGGGCGCCGGCAGGTCGTGCCGGGCGACCACCGGCGCGGGCGCGTACCGCAGCGTCTCGGCGTCGGTGCCGGGGTGGGTCAGCTCCGGTACGGCGATCCGCCCGGCGCCCGGCAGGTCCGGCAGCAGGTGCCCGGCGTCCAGCAGCGCCCCGTCCGCGGCGAAGTCCCAGGCCGGCAGCAGGCCCACCCGCAGCGCCGAGTCGACCAGCGCCCCGGCCGGCAGCGGCCGGTCGGCGAGCGCGTCGGTGGCCGCGGTCTCGAACGCGGTGACCGGGTGCGCGACGGTCTCGGCGTCGACCACGACGGGGCCGGCGGCGGTGCGCACGATGTTGTCCCGGTGGATGTCGGTGGCGCCGAGCGCGTGCAGCGCGCCGAGCAGCGCCCCGGCCGCGGCGTGGTACCGCCGCGGGTCGGCGACCGGCTCGGCGGCCACCGCCGCGACCCAGGAGTGCCCGCCGCGGTCGACGGCGGCCGGCACCGGCGGGACCGGCCCGGGCAGCCCGGCGAGCGCCGCCCGCAGGACGGCGAGGCCGTCGTGCCGGCGCGGCCGGAAGATCACCTCGCGGCCGTCGGCGAAGCGCAGCCGGCACACCGACGCGCCGCCCTCGTGCCGGTCGCCGAGGCCGGTGCGCAGCAGCGCCAGCGGCGCCAGCCGGTCGACGCCGAGCAGGCCGGCGACCGCGCCGCCGTCGGCGGCGAGGGCGGCGAGGACCCGGCGGAGCAGGGCGACCTCGTCCACGGCGAGCTGCGCGGCGAGCCGGGCGACGACGGGCTGCCGGCGCCAGACCGCGAGGCCGGTGGGGCCGGCGGCGGCGACGTACGCGGCATGCTGCACGGCCGGGGGCGCCGCGCTGCGCGCGGCGAGCGCGGTGTCCAGCCGATGGGTGCGGGCGTCCCGGTACGCGGCGAAGCCCCGGTGCAGCGCCGGCCCGAGCCACCACGCGGACCGCCGGACGTGCGCCGCCAGCGTGTCCGTGACCAGCCGCGCGTCGAGCGCCCCGGCCAGCGGCGCCCAGGCGCGCGCGGCGAGCGGGCCGAGCAGCCAGCCGTACGGCACCGGCCAGTCCCCGCCCGGCACGGTGTCGCCGGTGAGGTGCGCGACCAGCAGGTGCGCCCAGTCGGCGTCGGGGACCCGGCGCAGCGCGACGGGCCCGGCGGCGGCGGCGAGCTGCGCGGCGGTCCGGCCGGGCGGCGGCGCGCCGAGCCGGGCGACCCGCCAGCCGCCGGCCGGGCCGTCCGCGCCGGGCGCGGGCGCCACCCAGTCGCCGGCGAGCCGCTCGCCGAGGAACGCCGCGTCGGCCAGCACGGCGGCGACCCCGCCGGGCAGGGCCTCGGTCGCCGGGGAGACCAGCGTCATCGAGCGGCCGCCCGGGCCAGCGCGGCGACGACGGTGGCGGTGGTGAAGGCGGCGGTCCGGTCGACGATCACCGCGCCCTCCTTGCGTCCGCCGGGCACCCACCGGGTGCGGCCGGGGGTGTCCGGGTCGGGGTCGTCCGGGTCGGGTACCCGCAGCACCGCCGACGCCGGCCAGCTCCCGTCGAGCCGGAGCTGCCGGCAGAGCGCGGCCTCGGCGGCCCGGATCGCCGGCTCGGGCCCGCCGCCGGCGACCAGTGCCCGCAGCGCGAGCGCGACCCCGAACGGCTCCGCCGCCCCGTTCCCACCCGCGGGCGGACCGGCGGGCGGGTCGCCGGACGGGTCGAGGTCGGCACGCTCGGGCGCGGCGGTGAGGCGGGCCGCGGCCCAGGTCGCCGCGCGGGCGGCGGCCGGGGTGCCGGCGAGGGCCTCGGCGGCGTGCGCGACGGTGTACGCCGGGTCGGCCCACCAGTACGCGGGCCAGGACCCGTCCCCGCGCTGCTGCGCGGCCAGCGCCGCGGCGGCCCGGGCCCCGATCGCGGCCGCGCCGTCGGCCTCCCGCCCGGCCGACTCGCCGCCGGGAGCGACCGCGCCGGCCCCGGTCGCCGCCGAGCCGGCGGCGGTCCGGCCGCTCCCGGCCAGGCCCGCGGCGGCGGCGGTCACGCAGGCATGGGCCGACGTCCAGCCCTTCATCGACCGCTCCGGGCCGGCCTCGATGATCGTCCGGATCGGCTCGTCCGCGGCGTACGTCGCCACCCCGTCCGGCCGCGCGTGCCCGGCCAGTGCCGCCACCGCCGCCGCCCGGTCGCCGGGGAACTCCCCCGCCGCCGCGCCCAGCCGCAGCGCCCACACCGTGCTGTCCCCGTCGCCGATCGCGCAGGGGTTGAAGCCGTACCGCCCGTCCGCCCGCTGCCGCCCGGCCAGCCCGGCCACGGCGGCGGCGACCAGCGGCTCCGCGCCGGGCACCGCGGCCTCGGCGAGCGTGGCACCGACGTACGCGGTCACCCACTCGTCGCTGACCCCGGGGTACAGGTGGAAGGCGGACCACCGCCCTCCGGCGGCGGTCCGGTACAGGTAGTCGACGCCCGCGGCGATGGCCAGCCGCGGGTTCACCGGCTGCCGGCCCGGACGATCAGCACCCGCTGCCGGTCCCCGCCGGCCAGCCGCTGCTCGTGGTGGGCAGCGGCGGTCCAGCCGCCGAGCCGCCACTGGGCGTCGTCGACCGGGGCGCCGGTGTGCAGCGGGAACTCGGCCCAGCGCGGGCCCTGCCGGTCGGCGACGATGGTCCGGCCGCCGCCGTCGACAGTGACCGTCCAGGGCAGTCCCCCGCCCGCGGCCGGGACGATGATGCCGGCCGGGTCGCCCGCGGCCAGCCGGCCGAACCGGACGTGGCTCGGCGGGCCGGGCGGCCGGGCGTCGCCCAGCCAGACCAGCCACTTGGTCCACGGGCCGCCGGCCGGGGCGTCCGGGTCCGGGTACTCCGCCGTACCGATCTTCACGGCGTGCCGCAGCAGGTCGGGGTCGGCCCCCTCGCCGAGCCCGACGAGGTGGCTGGCGCCCGCGGGGACGTCGGCCACCTCCTGCACCGCGGCCAGCCGCGGCAGCGCGATTCCCGCCGTCATCCAGCGACCTCCTCGTACGCTCCGAAGTACACCTTCGCGGCCGCCGACCCGCCGGCACCCACGGTGATCTTGAGATGGTGCAGGCCCTGCCGGTACCGGCGCCGGTGCGGCAGCCGCAGCTCGTACGCCCGCCCCAACTGCTGTACGGCGGCGGCCTTGGCCGGGGTGGCCAGCCCGCGGTCGACCAGCAACGCGAGCAGCCGCCCCCAGCGGGGGTCGGCGGGCGGCTGCGCCGCCCCGGCGACCGCGATCTCCAACCCGACCGTCGGCAGCGGCCCGATCGGGGTGACGTCGAGTCCGACGTGCAGGGTGTCGCCGTACTCCTCCGCGACCGCGGTCCAGGCGGTGACGGCGGCGGCGTCCCCCTCCCAGCCGGCGGCGGCCAGCGCGGGGGCGAGCGGCGTGCCGGGCGGCCGGCAGCAGAACAGCCGGACGCCCGCGTGCGGCCGGCTGGCGAACACCCCGACCTGCCGGACCGGCAGCGGCCCGGCGGCGACCCGGGCGAGCGCGGCGACCAGGTCCGCGGGCGGCTCGGCGTCGCCGGCGGCGGCGAGGACGGCGGCGACGGTACCGGCGGCGTCCCAGCCGGCGACGGCCTCGTGGTCGGGGTCGGGCCCGGCGGCGGTGAACAGCGCGGGCGCCGGCGCGGCGGTGTCGGTGTCGAGTTCGAGCCAGACGCCGGGCGGCAGCGGGGCGCCGTCGACGGCGAGCCAGCGGGCCCGCCGGGCCAGTCGGGCGGCGGCCCGCCAGGCGGGCGTGGCGGCCAGCGGGCCGGGCAGCCGGATGGACGGGTCGACACCGGCGAGGATGTCCAGCTCGCGGGTGTCGGCGGCGAGCAGGAGAAGATCCACCCGGGGATCGTCGTCGAGCCGCGCCTCCAACCCGACCCGGCGGCTCAGCGCGTCGGGCAGGCGGTCGCCGAGCAGCCGCAGCCGCTTGGCGGCCGGGTCGTCGACGAGGGCGGCGGGGAGGCGTTCGAGCAGGGCGTCCAGGGCGTACACGTCAGCTCCGTGGATGTGGGGATCCGCCGGCCGGGGTGCCCGGCCGACGGATCCACGGGGTCGGTCGTCAGCAGGCCGTGCAGTTCGGGCCCCACGACGACGAGTCGCCGCCGGCCACTCCCGCGAGCTGCGCGTCGCTGAGCTGGCCGCTCTGCTCCTTCGGCGGCAGGACGATGTAGAACTCGCTGGGCTGCTCCTCGACGACCTTGACGGTGAGGTCGGCCGGGATGGTGATGCCCAGCTCGCTCTCCACGGTGGCCTTCGGGTTCGAGATCAGCTTGTTCCGGAACGCGGCGTCGCTCTGGGCCTTCTCGACAACCTTCTGGGTCAGCGCGGTGTTGTTCGGCATGCTCTCTCCTCGCGAGTCGACGTGGGTGGTCGCGCAATTACTCTCTGACACGACACCGCTACCCTAGGCTATGAACAACGCTCCGCCCGGCCGAAGTCGAGGAGTCCGACGAATGTTGTTTCCCCTGGTCAGCACCGAAGTCGATGCCGCTCTGCCGGCGGCGATCGCGACCGCCGGCGGCACCGATCGACTGAACGCCACCGCGCGCGACTTCCTCGACGTCGTCGCCGCCGCGCTGCCCGGCGCGCCGCGCGTCGCCGACCACGCGCACCGCCGCCCCGACCCGGCCGCCGTCCGCGCGCTGAGCCCCGCGACCCGCCGCCGGATCATCCGTACGGCGATCGCCCTGAACGTGCTCACCGAGCAGCCGGACGCCGCCGACCACGCCCGCATCGCCGCCGCCGCCGCGGACCTCGACGTCGCCGAGCCCGCCGTCGACGTCATCGCCGCGCTGGCCGCCGGCACGGTCCCGCTCACCCTCGTGCACACCGTCGAGTTCGACGCGTACCGCACCCCGGTCCCGCGCGACCTCGCCCTGCTGCCCGCGTACGCCCGCTTCCTCGCGATGCACCTGCCGCCCGCCGCCATCCACGGCACCCTCGCCTCGCCGGAGCTGGCAGCCCAGTTCGCGCCCCTGCACCACCTGCCCGCCGACACCGCCGGCCGGACGTTCGCCGACTTCTACGCCGCGCACGACTGGCGGCTGCCCGGCGTCCCCGGCGCGGTCGCCCTGCCGCTGACCCTGCACGACTGGCTGCACGTGTACATCGGCGCCACCACCGAGCCGCTCGGCGAGGTCGAGGTCGGCGCGTTCGCCGCCGGCACCACCCGGCACCCGTACGGCTTCCACAACCTGCTGATCGTCCTGCTGATGTTCGAGCACGGCATGGTCGACGCGATGAACGGCGGCCCCGGCCTCGCCCCCGCCGGCGCCGGCGCGGCCCGCCCGCTGTCCCGCGAACGCGCCCGCGGCATCACCGGCAACCCCGCCGGCGGCGCGATGGTGGCCGACGCGTTCCTGCGCGGCACGGCCACCAACACCGACCTGTACCTCGGCGTCGACCACCTCGGCCGGGCCGACACCCCGCTCGCCGAGCTGCGCGAGGAGTACGCGATCCCGGCGCGTGGGACATACGCCGCAGCTCTGACACCGGCACTCGGACGCGCATGATCCCGCACCTCGGACCTACCGGCAGATAGCGGTACCGGCGCCTTGCCAGGCATCGATGCACTTCGTACGGTCGGCGGGACCCCAACAGTGGAGGACCTCACATGTCGCGCCGCTTCCTGCGGAATCTGCTCATCGTCGCCGCCGTACCGACCCTGGGCCTCGGCCTGGCCACCACCCCGGTCCTGGCGACCCCCGCCCCCGCCCCGATCACCGACCCGAAGGGCGACGTCTACGACGAGGACGACGACGAGGTCGACGCCCCGTACGGCGACATCGTCCGGGCCGACGGCACCCGCAACGGCGGGAACATCGAGCTGCGCTACTCGACGGCGAGTGCCGGCGACCCCACCGACGACCCGAACTGGGAGAGCGACGAGACCTACACCGAGTTCCTGCTCGATACCAACGGCGACAACACCGAGGACTACGCCATCGAGTACGGCGTGGACGACGAGGGCGAGCTGTACGCCGACGTCTACAAGGTCGGCTCGGACACCCCGGCGTGCACCGGCACCGCCTCGTACAGCGGCGCCAACATCGTGACCGCCCCGCTGCGCTGCATCGGCACCCCCACCCGGGTGTCGTACCGCGTCGAGACCGCGTACGACACCGACGTGGACGCCGAGGAGTCGGTCGTCGGCTACGACGAGGCGCCGGACGAGGGCTTCGCGGCCGTCAACTGACGCTGAGTGCGACTACAGTGGCCCTCGGTGGCCGGGCTCGCGCCCGACCGCCGGGGGCCGCTGGCATCCGGGCCGGGGCCGGACCGACCGGGGGTGCCCGATGAAGCTCGGCCTGCACTACTGGAACTTCGCCACGCCGGCCGACCCGGCGCTCATCGCGCCGACGCTGCGCGAGACCGCCCGGATCGCCGAGGAGGCGGGCATCGACTCGTTCAGCCTGATGGACCACTATTTCCAGATGGAGCGGGTGGCCCCCGCCGAGCAGCCGATGCTGGAGGGCTACACCGCCCTCGGCTACGTCGCCGCCGTCACCACCCGGATGCAGCTCGGCCTGCTGGTCACCGGCGTGATGTACCGCCACCCCGGCCTGCTCGCCAAGATCGTGACGACGGTGGACACCCTCTCGGGCGGCCGGGCCTACTTCGGCATCGGCGCCTCCTGGTACGAACGCGAACAGCACGGCCTCGGCGTACCGGTGGTCCCGATGGCGGAGCGGTTCGAGCGCCTGGAGGAGACACTGCGGATCTGCCGGCAGATGTGGAGCGACGACAACGGGCCGTTCGCGGGGCGCCACTACGAGCTGGCCGAGACGCTGTGCGTACCCGGTCCCGTGGGCGGGCGGCGCATCCCGATCGTCATCGGGGGCGGCGGGGAGCGCAAGACACTGCGGCTGGTGGCGCAGTACGGGGACGCGTGCAACGTGTTCGGGTCGAGCGTGGACGACGTGGCGCACAAGCTCGACGTGCTGCGGGGGCACTGCCGGGAGGTGGGTCGGGAGTACGGGGAGATCCGGCCGACGGTGATGGTCAGCCGGCCGGTGCTGGCCGACGTGGACGGGTTCCTGGCGGACGTGGACGCGTACGCGAAGCTGGGGGTGGACGAGATCCAGCTCCTCCCGGACCGCCACCCGATCGAATTCACCGAACGCATCGCGGAACAACTGCTTCCCAGGGTGACAGCGACCGGCTGACCAGCAACTGCGCACCCCCGGTGCCACTGGACCGAACCGGTCGGCGGCCGCCTTCGCATCCGTACTTGCGGCGCTACTCACGCCTCCGTGCGTCGCCCGATTATGTGCCGATCAGGCCGTGAGATATGCCGTCTCAACAGCAATCAGATCGACTCAAACGCAATTCGTTCGTGCGCACACTCGGACTGGGCACCGAGTTAAACTGTGGTCATATCGTGCTGCGCTTCTAAGAAGCTGGCCGCCAAACTACATCAACCGCACTGAGACCAAAGCAAGAGTAAAGCTCTTGAAAGGCCTCCTCTGGCTCAACGTCGTTCCCGGATATCCAGACATGAGTCCCCGCTACAGGCGCTCCGAACACGTTCACAAATAAAACGATGCGCCCAGATGGGAGCTGGACGGCCGAAAACTCGTCATCGCCCTCGGCCACCGTGAACGTGAGTTGATCAAAAGGAATATCCCATCGGGACTGACGGAACATTCCTGCACATCGGCGATTTGGCCGCGTGTCCCATTCGCCCAGATCAAGCTGTTGCCAGCGCATGCCAACCTACCGAAACTCAAGCCTGATCATTAAATTATGAAATCACACCTATCGCCATCGCAATGGTGATTCAATTTTTCGCCATCACCCCCTAAGGCTTGGGCCAGGTGGCCAACTTCGCCGCAGCCCAGTCCCGGACCACTTCAGGCGCGGTCGACGATACAGTCTCAACGACCACCTTGGCCGACTCATTTCCAATGGCGGCTAGCGCCCCAATACATTTCACCGCGACGCTATGAAATTCATCCCACTCGGGTCGCCAATACATTGCTCTCTCCAAGTGCACTACCGAGGTCTCAGAGCCTATCTCACCCAACACCTCGATCAAATCCTCGACCGGAACTCCGGGCTCCCGGCGATGCAGCATCCGCTCGAGAACTGGAGCATATGCCTCACAGGGATGGCAAATCGCCGCCCAAAGCAACACTTCTAGCGAGTCCCAGTCTCGACCATCGACTGCTTTCGCTAACTCTTCAGAAATGCAGCTCTCAACATCTCTGAGTGAGGAAATCTGATTCAGTAACTCATTCTGCTCCATCGACTCACTTTTAACGAGACTTTTGAGCCGACTACAGTCACTCAGTTGGAATCACCTACTGCCGCAAGAAACGAGCGCACTCGTCGTTCCTGGTTGGACGCTGAATTTTACGAGCACCCCCTCGTAGCCCTCCGAGAACGATTGCGTCGGCGAAATGAAAGTTTCCGCGTGGCAGACAGCTTGCCTGTCGATTGCAGGGTATCGAAGTGCTCCTGACTCATCGTCCGGTAATACGTTTCGTTGCAGTTGTGGACAAGGATGGGGCTGTTGCCGGCTAGTACATGGTAGGTGTGGACATTGGCTACCGTAAGATCCTGCATCGCCTTGTCGCCACGCTCGTTGACGACACCCGCCACACTGACCGTACCGCCGTCCTCTGCACGTAGCAGCTCGCCGATGACGAGGTCGCCGGCGTCGACCCATGCCTGGCGCGTCTCGCTCCAGAACGGATGGTGCTGCGTCGTCGACAGCGTCTCCCGCGACCCGTCGGCCAACGCAACCGTCAAGCTGGTCAGCTCGCTGTCCTGGTTCGTGAACAGCGCCTCGACCGGCTCCGCCGTCTCACGCCCCGTCTCCGGGTCGGCCGCCTTCACCTGATCCCCGAGCGCGACCTCCGCGATAGCCTTCGTACTGCCGTCGGCCATCAGCACCTTGGTCGCCGGGTCGAAGCTGTGCTTGCAGCCCTTCGGCTGACTGGGCTGACCCTTCGCAGTGGAACTGTTCCTACTGGTCTCCTTGCCGCCCGATATGGAGGGCTCCGTCAATTATTAGACGGAACCCTCCATGGCCAGTCAAGATGGCCGCCTAGCTCTGCAACACTTCGCTCACCAAGACGCCATTTTCGTAAAGGCGCCTAGCCTTTAATAGTCCGTCTTCAAAATATTCTCGTTCTTCTCCATGCTTAACGTCATCTCGATAATTCGTCTCAGACATTAGGCCACCTGAGGAATACCAATCACGAGCCGGGCCGTTTTGAAGACCGTTAACATAGCTAATTTCGGATCGGACTGGTTCGTCGGAGAATGAAATTCCGGTGAACCTGCGGCCCTCGAAATAGAAGACTTGATCGTCGTCGAAATCGAGGTGTTCGTCAGAGACGCGCGGCATACTGTTGCCTGACTCGGTCATTCCAACCCTCCCCAGGTCAAGTTGCGACAGTTGCCACAGCGCAGGATTTGTGCACCTTGCTGAGAGCCGCGGAGGCGCCTACTAAAGAAAGAAAATGAATCATCGATAGCGGTACTCATTCCTGACGCCTCCCTCTTCCACAACAATCCGTTCAACGCATGAATTTCGCCGTGACTTCCTGGAGTGCCCTTAAATGGGGCACCCTTGCCGGTCATCATAAGTCTACCGGCCAGCTCAGGATGCAGGCCATTCGGAATCGACTTGCTATTCTGCGCAATAGCAATCTCTCCTGTAAGTCGATCCTTCACGCCTGATACAACAGGACCGCGTTGCTTGATTGACTGGCTAGCAACAATCTCATCATAGGCACCGTTGACCGCATCGACCAGGTCGCCATCACGCTTCGGTTGGCTGGGCTGGCCCTTCGCGGTGGAACTGTTCCTGCTGGTCCCCTTGCCGCCCGATCCGGACTTCCCGCTGTTCGACTTCGCCCCGGCTGCCGGACCACCGCCGCCGTCGGCCTTCTTCGCCCCGCTCCCCGCCGACTTCGACGCCGCCGGTGGATTGGGTTTCGGTGCCGCCTTCGGCGCGGGCGCTGCCGGAGGTACGGCATTGTCCGCGGCCTTCGCCGCACCCTTCGCCGAGTCCCCGGCCTTGGTCACGTCCTGGGCGACCTTCACCGCGCCGACTGCCTCGTCGACGTACTTGGCGCCCTTGGCCGCGGTCGCCACGTACCCCGCGACCGGGATCGCCGACGCCATGGACAGCGAGCCGTTGACCCAGTCGCCCTCGGCGAAGTACCACGCGCCGTTGGCGAGATCGGCGACCTCGCCGACGACCGGGATCAGGCCGATCACGTCGAGCGCGCCGTGGCCGATCATGTTCCAGTTCCAGCCCGAGCCCCACCACAGGCCCGACGGGTCGGCGAACGACAGCGGGTTGCCGCGGCCGTACGCGTAGCCGTTGAGCTGCTGCGGATCGGCGAAGTCCAGCACCGGGTCGGGCGAGATGAACCGGCCGGACGCCGGGTCGTACTCCCGGGCGCCGAGGTGGATCAGGCCGATCGAGCGATCGTTGGTGCCGCCGACGAAACCGCGCTCGCCGGGCAGCGGGCTGTCCGGGCCGCGCAGTTCACCGAAGGGCTTCGTGCGCTGCCGGGTCAGCTCCAGGGTGCCGTTGGCCACGGCGATCTCGGACGTCCCGTTCTGGCCGCCGGCCAGCCAGGACAGTCCGGTCACCGTACGGACGGCGACGGCCTGGCCGTTGTGCGTGTAGTAGCGGGTGCCGGCCGTGGACTGCTTGGCCGGGTCGGCGTTGCGGGTGTCGAGCCGGATCTCCTCGGCGCCGAGGTACAGCGTCACCGACTGGTCGGCCTGGTCCCGCCGGAGCAGGCGGTTGCCGTCGGCGTCGTAGACGAACGACGTGGCCTTGCCGTCCTTCGCCGTGAGCCGCTCGACGTGCCCCTCGGCGTTCCAGTCGATCTTCTGGTCGGCGTCCGCGGCGGCCTGCCGCTTGGTCATGTTGCCGGACTTGTCGTAGTCGAACGTCCACCGGGACTTCTGTTCGGAGCCCTTGACCTTGGTGGTCACGTCGACGCTGTCGACCGCGTGGGCCGGGAAGCCGGCCGGGCCGCGCGGTGTGTACGCCCTGGTGACCTCCGGCTCGTCCGGTGTCACGGCGTGGTCGACCTGCGTGCGGCGGTTGCCCGCCGCGTCGTGGGTGAACGACTGCCAGTACGGCGAGGCCGGCTTGCCCAGCGCCGCGACCGACGGCGCGGTGGCGCACTTCTCCGCCTCCTGCGCCCACGCCTCGGTCAGCCGCCGGACGTGGTCGTACCGGAAGCACTGCACGTCGGCCGGCGCGTTCTTCGGCCGGTCCGCGATCCGCAGGACGTTGCCGGCCGCGTCGTAGCCGTAGGAGACGACGCTGTCGGCGTCCTTCACCAGGTACCGGTCGACCTGGCTCGTCTGCAGGCGCCGCGTCCCGTGCTCGTAGCTGTGGGTGAGCCAGGTGTACTTGGTCTTGTCGGCCGTCGAGCCGAGGGTGTATTGCAGCGGCTCGCCGAACTCCGAGTATCGCGACTCCCGGACGTAGCTGGGCGCGTCCCTGCCCTGCGCCTGGAGCGTGATCGGCAGGCCGGCCGTGTCGTACTCGGTCTCCAGCGTCTCCGCCGGCAGGCCGCCCACGCCGGGAACGGTGGCCGTGCTCGGCGAACCGTCCACCGCGTACGCCGCCGTGTACTTGTACTCCCCGGCCAGGTTGTTCTCGACCGCCGGGATGCTGACGGACGTGGCGAGCGGGCGCCCGCCGGCGTCGTACGAACCGACGGTCGTCGTGTAGGCGTGGCGGGTGCCGGCGGCGTCGTAGGTGTAGCGGGTCGACGAGGCCAGCCGGCCCTTGCCGTTCGTGGCCTTGTCGTACGCCCACGCCGACAGCGTGCGGTCGCCCTCGTGGACGGCGACCGGGCGGCCGAGCTTGTCGTACTCGTGCCGCAGCGTCCGCGCGCGGGCATCGGTACTGGTCGCCAGGCGGTCCAGTTCGTCGTAGGTCATCGTCGTCGTCCCCGCGTCGGGGTCGGTCGCCGTGACCTGACGGCCGCGCAGGTCGTACCGGAAGGACCAGACGTGCCTGCTCGCGGTGACCGTGCTGAGCCGGTCGGCGTGGTCGTACTCGTACGTCGTGACGTCGCCGTCCTTCTCATCGCCGGTCGGGCTCGGCGTGCGGTACTCGACGAGCTTCGTCGTCAGGCCCTGCGCGTTGCTGTACGTCGCGGTCGCGGTCTCGCCCTCCGGCGGGTCCACGACGGTGTGATCGCCGTGGTACGACGTGGCCGTCCGCCACGTCTCCGGCTGCTCCGCCCCCTCGCGGTGGAACGCCTCGACCGTCGGCCGCCCCGCCCCGTCGTACGTCGTGACCGTGGTCGGGGCCTGCACCCCGGCGGCGGTGTCCACGAGCGTGTCGGCCGGCGCGCCCGCGGCGAAGTACGGCCCCCGCGAGCGGATCGCGAGGCCGCGCTTGTCGTAGTACGTGTCGGTGATGATCCGCTTGCCGGTCGTGGAGACCGCCTGCGTCTGCCGCGGGCGCAGCAGCGCGTCGTAGATCTCGTAGGAGGTGCGGACGCCGTTGGGCTTCAGGGTCCTGGTGACGACCGCCACCGGCTTGTTCTGCCGGACCAGGTACTCGTACTGCGTGTTCGGCGTCTCCGACGTCGCGCGGCCCGGCAGCCAGACCTTGACCAGCCGGCCGAGCGCGTCGCGTTCGAGCGTCGTGGTGGCGCCGTTGGCGTCGGTGGTGCCGACCACCTCGCCCCACGCCGGGTCGACCCGGGACACGGTGCGGTGGTTGAGCGGGTCGGTCACCGTCATCCCGGTCACCGGGCCGCCCGGGCCCGCGGTGAAGCTGGTCTTGGTGGTCCGCCCCTTGGCGTCGGTCGCGGAGATCACCCGGCCGTACCCGTCGTACGCGCTGCGGGACACCGTGACGTGGGTGACCGTCCGCCGCTCCGCGTCGTAGCCCGCCAGCTCGTCCGTGCGGGTCACGTCGCCCTTCGTCGGCGTGCCGGTCAGCGACGTGGCCTTGTCGTAGTACGTCCGGACGTCGGAGACGACGTGGTCGGGGTACGTGGCCTCCCGGTCGCACCGGACCGAGACCGTCTCGACGCGGGAGACCAGCGTCAGGAGGTTCGCGGCCGGGTTGCGGCTGTACGTGTACCGGGTGCACGAGTCGTCCGCGGCGGCGGCGCCCTTGTTCTGGCCGTCCGCCCCGATGTCGCCGAGGTCCTCGCTGCGCTCGAGCATGCCGTAGCCGTCGTGGGAGTGGACCACCCGGGTGCGGCGGTGGCTGCCGCCGTCGAGGGCGGTCCGGGTGCTGGTGGTCCCCGGTGCGACCAGGCGGGCCCGGTCGGACCCCTCGGTCGCGGTGGGCGCCGAGAGCCACGGCGTGTGCACCGAACCGCTGATCTCCCGGTCCCGGTCGTACGTCTGCTGCTCCAGCAGGAAGCCCTGCAGCCGGTCGTCGTCGACGACCTCGGTGCCGTCGGACGCGCGTACCCGCACCTCCGGACGGCCCTTGTCACCATCCATGCCGCGAAGGAACGTCGACGCGGTCCGGGAGGAGCCCCCGGTCACGGTCACGACCCGCTGGAAGCCGCGGAACTGGTTCCAGGTCCGCTCCTTGGACTTGGCCAGCTCGTTCTCGTCGAAGTGCCAGGCCGCCCCGCCGTGGTACTCGTAGCGGGTCTCCTTGGCGTCGGTCTGGCTGTTGTTGCCGACGCGGTCGTCCTCGACGACGGACTCCACCACGTACTTGTGGAACCAGTCCTCCTTCTCCCCGATGGTCCCCTCCTTGGACCAGAAGGACGGGAAGCAGCGGGCGGTGTTCCGCTTCGGGTCGCGCTTGTCGCCGGCCCGGCACTCCGGCGACTTGTACCGCAGCGCGGTGACCCCGCCGGACTCCGTCTGGATCGCGCGGATGCGCCACCGGACGTACTCCAGCCGGTCGTCGCCGTCGGCGTCGACGCGGTTCGGCAACTGCTCGCCCTCGAAGACCGTGGGCGGCATGGTGATCGGCTTACCGCCGACGTGGCCGGTGTGGGTGACCGACTTCAGCCACAGGGCGTCGGTGGAGCCGTCACCGTTGTCCGGGAAGCTGTGCGACAGCGTCCACGAGTCGACCGGTTCGAGCTTGTCCCCGCGCAGCACCTTCGTGGTGACGCTCGCGAGCCGCTTGCGGGTGAAGAACGCCGGCGACCACTTCTGCTTGCACTCCTTGGCGTTTTCCCCGCAGATCAGGTCCTGCGGGACGTCCGGCCAGCGCTTCCAGGTCTGCTCGTTCAGGTCGCCGCACTGGTTGTTCTTGTCGACGATGCACCGCTCGGCGATGGTGAAGTCGACCTGCATGGGGGCCCGGGTGTCGGCCTCCCGGCCGGCGCGCTCGCCGTACTCGATCCGGGAGAGGTAGCCGCCGCGGTCGTAGCCGACGACCTCCTTGTTGTCGCGGTTGGTGCCGTAGCGGTTGGTCTCCTTCTCCCAGAAGTACGTCATCGTGTTGTCGTGCGTGTCGACGACGTAGTCGAGGTTCCACCGCCACGTCTGGTTGCAGCGCCGGTTCTTGAACTCGTCGCCCTTGTCGTAGCACGGCTCGCCCTTGTCGTCGCCGTAGACCGGGACCTGCCAGGCGGAGTTCGTGTTGATGGTGTCCGCCGCGTACCGCTTGCCGCGGCCGAAGACGTACCGCACGCCGTCGGTGGTGGTGACGACGAAGTACTCCTTGTTGTCGTCGCCGTTGAAGCCGTCGCGGCGCCGCTGGATCCTCGTGCCGTCGTCGGCCTTCAGGCGCCACTCGTCGGGGCCCTTGCGCACCAGCTCGCCGTTGCGGCCGCCGAACGACATCGTCAGGTGGTCGCCGGCGGACGGCCAGCACAGGTCGTACTTCTCCTTGCCCTTCTCGTCGTGGCCGTCGTCCTTGCAGCTTCGGTACGACCGCTCGATGTGGCCGACGGACAGCTCGAATCCCTCGCCCGCCCACGACGGCTGGGCGTTGGTCGAACCGGTCCGGCCGTCGACGCTCGCGGAGGTGTAGTTGAGGCTCAGCTCCGGCGACGGGCCGGCCAGCGCCGGCGGCACGCGCATCGGGTACTGCCAGGAGAAGCTCCCGGTGTTGCCGCCCACCTGCCAGGACCCGGCCGGGCTCAGGCTGGTGGCCGCGTAGCTGCCGCCGGGGCCGGACGCGCCGGCCGCCAGCGAGAAGACCTGCCCCGCGCCGTCGCGGCCCGCGGGCTCCGCCTCCACCGGCAGGTTGGCGCCCAGCCACCGGCCCTCGGCCCGGTTCCAGGTGTCGAACACCTCGGCCGGTGTGCTGTCGCAGCCGGGGTCCGGCGTATCCGCGACCACACAGGACGGCAGGCGGCTGAGCCGCAGGCGATTCGCCCAGTCGCCGCCGATCGCGCGCGCGAAGCCGGAGTAGTCCAGCTCCAGGGAGAGGTTGCCGGGCGCCTGGACACCGTCCGCACGGGTGGCCCGCAGCAGGACGCCGGTGATGCCCGCACGGGCGGCCACGCCCGTCGGGTACACCTCCAGCCGTACCTTCGCCGGGACGTCCCCGACCCGGCGCCGGTCGTCGGTCCGCGGCGGTCCGACGAGGACGGGGAGCGAGCCGACCAGGACCGTCTGCTGGCGGCGCTCGGTCGAGCCGACCGCTCCCAGCTCGACGACCGCCGAGCCCGGCGTCGGCAGGGTCGAGTCCGGGATCGGCCGGTCCGGAATGACGTCGGACTCCTGCGGTCGCCCGGCTTCGGCGAGGCCGCCGCGCAGCGGCAGGTAGCGGACCCGGGCCGCCTTGTCCTCCTGCACGCCGGGCCGGCGGTCGTCGGGGTCCTGCGCCGCGGCGGGGAGGCCGGGCAGGAGGCCCGCGGCCACCACCGCGGTCAGAATCGCCGCCCGCCAGCGGGGGCTTGGTCTCCGCGGCGACCGGGGGGACGCCGCCCGTGAGGTGCGCATCATCGCTCTCTCCGTCCCGGTGAGGGGTATGTGGTCCGATGGGGGCGCGGCGATCGGGGCGGCCGGAGCGCCGCCCCGATGTCACCGGCGGTTGCTGTTCCGGATGATCTGCTGGATGTCGCCGGGCGACAGCACGCCCTGGTACAGCCGGACGTCGTCGACCGCGCCCGGCAGCGCGTCGGCCGGGGCACCCGCGACCCGGTCGCGGCCGAGTTGGAGGCCCGCGGTGGCGTTCCAGCCCGCGTCCAGCTCGGCCCGGCCCACGTTCGCGCCGTCCACGTACAGTTCGGCGGCCCGCGTCATCGGGTCGTACCGCAGCGCGAGGTGGACCCAGTGGCCGGCCCGGGCGGGCTGCGCCGTGTTGCTCTCGACGTGGACGGCGGCCGGGCGGGCGGTGTCCGCCAGGTCGAGCCGGGCCGTCCAGCGCTCGGTGTCCGCGCGGTACCCGAGGGCGAAGCCGGCGGCCTGCCGCCCCACCTGGCTCACGGCGGCGAAGGTTCGGTCGACCCGGTCGGGCCGCACCCACGCGGTGACCGTGTACCCGCCGGTCGTGTCGACGGCCGACGCGGCGTGGGCGTGCGCGGCGGCGCCGTCGAACGCCAGCGCAAGGTCGGCAGGGTTGCCGGCGGCCTGCGGACCGGGCACCCGGCTACCGCCGACGACCGTCGCCGCCCGCCGGTGCGGCGACGCGTCGGCGGCCGTGGTCCCGCCCTGCTCGTCGAGCGGGTACGCCGCCATGGCGCAGTCGTCGGCGATCGGGTTCGGGCAGGGCGCGGTCGGCTTGAACAGGTAGCGCGCCGTCCGGGCGCCGACGTTGCCGGCCCGGTCGACCATGGCCACGGTCAGTACGGTCGGCCCGAACGACCACGGCGTGAGGGTCACCGACACGGGCTGCCCGGGCGTGCCGACGGGGACCCGGCGCGTCGCCTGGTCGCTGTGGAACGCCCACCGGTACTCGACGATGTCGTTGCCGAGGACGGGGTCGGTGTCAGCGGGTGCGGCGAACGTGAACCCGCCCGGCGTGCCCGCCGGCTTGCCCCACTCGTCCGCGGGGTAGTCCGGCGACGTCACCGTCGGCGCGCCCGCGGGCGGCGCGGTGTCGACCGTGAACTCGCACCAGTCCGAGGGGACGCTGCTCGCCTGGCCGTCGGTGGCCGTGGCGCGCCACCGGTAGCTGGTCCCGTGCTTGAGCTTGTTCGCCGGTACGGTCAGCGTCGCCTCGGCGCTGTCGGGCTTGTTCTTGTCGGTGCCGCCCGTGACGGCCGCGTCGGAGTTGACCTCGGTGACCTCGAAGGTCGTGGTGAGGTTCTGGTTGTCCTCCTCGCTGTTGCGCACCCGCAGCGTCGGGGTCGTCGCGTTGATCCACGGCCGGGCGGCGCCGCGGACGCACCCGGTCGCCGGGCCGGCCGTACCGAGGGCGGTGGGCTTGTCGGGCACGGTGTTGTAGGTGATGCTGAGCGCCGCGTCCCTGCCCCGGAAGCGCTTCCAGGCCAGGCCGTCCTTGGCCCCCTCGGCCCGGGCCTTCAACCGGAGTCCGATGCTGGCCTTGGCCTTCGCCTTGCGGGCGACCAACTTGGCCAGCCGGGCGTCGGCGAACTCCACCCAGGAGCCCTGTGCCTTGCAGTTGGCGTGGCCGTAGGCGACGTTGCGGGCGCCCACGAGCCCGAACGATCCCGGCGGCTCGTTCCAGGTCGCCGAGCCGACCTTCGCCGCCTCGGCCTCGTGCAGGTCCACCCACTTCTTGGTGCAGGCGAAGGCGTGCGTCTCGTACGCCCGGAAGACCGCCTTCTTGATCGTCCGCTTGGCCCACGAGCCGGCCTTGAGGTTGAACGAGAAGAACATGCGGTTCCGGTACGAGCTGCCCGGGTTCTGCGGGTCGCAGACGATCCGCTGATCGCCGATGGTCGTGACCGCGCAGCGGCCCACGCCGGCGTCCTTGTCGAACTTGACGAACTTCTGCGTCGGGCGCAGCTCGGACACGTAGCTCCACGAGGCGAGCGAGGCGTCCACCCGCGGGTCGGCGTACCGCGGGTAGGTCGCCGGCTCCCCGGTGGCCGGGGCGACGCCGATCCGGTCGCCGCGGACGTCGAGCGCGACATCCGTCGGGGCGCCGCCGTCCCAGAGCACGCGGTCGTCGCGGTCCACGATGGCGACGCCGCCGTGCTCCGCCCGCCGGACCCGCAGGCCGTCGGACTCGACGCCGAGGGTCAGCCCGCGCAGGCTCGCCGCCGCGGCGGCGCTGCGGACCAGGTAGCGCTGCGTGTAGCCGCTCGCCCCGGCCCGCAGGACGACGTCCACGCCGGGCAGCGCGTCGACGTAGGTGGCCGTGTCGCCGGCCAGCACCGGGCTGGGCAGCGGCGTCGGCCAGCGCAGCGCGAAGCTGTCGCCGCCGGTCCCGAAGCGGACCAGGGGAGCCGCCGCTCCCCCGGCGCTGAACTCCAGCCGGACGGCCGCGCTGCGCGGCACCACGACCGAATCCCGCCGCTCCAGCGCCGGGTCGATGCCCCGCCACGTGCCGCCGGCGCCGGCGGCGCGGACGGCATCGGCCGTGATGGTGGTGGTGAGCGTGCCGTCGGGGTTCGCGGTGACCGTCTCGAACTCGCTGTGCAGGGCGGGTACCTCGACCGCCCGGCCGCTGGCGCGGGCGGCGTCGACCGCGCTCCGCTCCGCGGCCGCGGCGGTGTGCGGAGCGGCCGGCGGGCGGGGCGTCGCGGCGCCGCTCGGCGCGGCGACGATAGTCGAGCCCGCCAGGGCGGCCGCCAGCAGGAGTGCTCCCCGCCCGCGCGGTACGTGTCCTCGCATCATGCTCCCTTCGGGGCCCCAGCCCACGGCTCGGGGGAACGCTTGCAGGAGTGAAACAAACCCATCGATCGCTGACGACGTACCTGTCGGGTCCCGGACACTGTTGTGCACGCCACAGCGTTCGCCGCCGCTCAGCGCCCGGCCACGGTGATCGGCAGGGACGCCGACCGCCCCGTCACCGACTGGTGGTCGAGGCGGTACGACCCCGGGGCCGCGCGGGTCAGATCGACGGTGACGGTCGCCCGCCGCCGGTCCGACTCCACGCTCTTGACCTGCGCCGGGAACGCGTCGTCGGCGCCGACGACGGCCACGTCGTCGCCGGCGTGGAGGGCCGAGCCGGTGATCGTGAGGGTGACCGGTCCGGGGCGGACCGCCGCGGGGGTCGCGGCGGTCACGCCGAACACCTCGCCGCCGCACAGGACGGTGGTGCAGGTGCCCTCGGCCCGGTAGGTACGGGTCGCGGTGTCGTCGCCGGCGTACAGCACCAGCAGCGCCGGCCCGGCGGGCGTGCCGTCCGGTACCGCGCACTCGTACCGGCCGCCGTCGGCCGCGCCGCACGGCAGCGCGCCCGTCGTCGTCGACATGACCGGTACGGCACCGCCGGTGACGGTGACGTCCAGCCGGTCGCCGGCCAGCGCGCGGGTGTTCAGGCAGTTGCCCTGCCGCTTGGCGTCCAGCGTCCCCGTCACGGCCGCGAACCCGAAGCCGATGCTGGGTACGGCGGTGCACGCGGGCGCGCTCTGGTCGTCGCGGGCCAACTGCCAGGCGTCGAGCTGGTACGCCTCGCCCGCCGGCGTTCCCGGCAGGCCGGCGACGAGGACGCGGTAGCTCGCGGAGCCCGTCGCCTGGCACGGCAGGCGCCCCTGGCCGCAGCCGTCGGCGGTCAGGGCCACGCCGGAGGCCGGGAACACCCGCAGCCGGGTCCGCTTCTTCGCGTCCCTGGTGTCGAACCACAGGCGCTCCCCGGCGCGGGTGCTGACCTGGTGGCACACGGGGCTGCCGGGCGTACCGGTCTTGCCGGCGGTCGCCGCGCCCAGCGCGGTCGGCGGGACGGCCGTGCACCCCTTCGCCCCGGCGGTCACGTCCTTGCGGGTGATCCGGACCGACCGCTTGCCGAGGTCGCCCCGCACCACGACCGTGTGGGCGCCCGCGTCCGGCAGCGCGCAGTCGACCCACTGGTCGGGCGCCACCCGGCACACCTCCGAGCCCGCGGGGTCGAGCAGGTGGGCGACCGCGCCGGCCGCGTCGGTGACGCCGGTGGACGTCAGTACCTCGCCGGTCGAGTGCCCGCCCGCCGGCACGGTGAGGCAGGCGGTGAAGCGGTCCGCGGCGAGGTTGACCACGGCGCCGGTGTCCTTGCCGAACTCGCCGGCGGCCAGCGCGGGGCAGGTGCCCGGTGCGTCGCGCCGGAAGACGGCGGTGGCGTACGCGCCGGCGGCTCCGGTCGCCAGCATCCGGAACGGCGCCGCGCCGCTGAGCGGGCACGACGCCCGGACGGTGCGGTTGTCGCACACGACCCGGCCGCCCGCGTCGACGACGGCCAGGTCCGGGGTGCCGCCCGTCGGCGGCTGTAGCGCCTGGACGGCCTGGTCGGCGGCGTACGGCAGCGCCTGGCAGTCGACCTGGCGGCCCGACCCGAGGTCGCCGCGCCGGGCCGGCTGCTGGAGGCCGTCGGCCGGCACCGGCGCGCAGCCCGCGGCACCGAGCGGGACGTGGACGGCCTGCCAGGGCCGCGGATCGATGATCGACTCACTGCCCGGGACCAGGGTCAGCGCGCCGGCGGGCAGCGGGCAGACGGCCCGGTCGCAGACCAGCTCGCCGGCGTCGTCGTACACGCGGAGCGCCTCGGGCCGGATGCCGTCGGCGTCGTCGGCCGTGGCGCGCAGGACGTACGGACCCGCCGCCGGGATCGCCACCCGGCGGCAGCGAACGGCGGGCTGGCCGGCGCTCGGCGGCGCGCCGAACGTCCCCGGCGCGAGATCGGGGCAGCCCGTCGGCGCGTTGAGCCGGCGGACGTCGACCAGGTAGGCGCCGCCGCGGCCGGGCGGCTCCCAGTGGGACAGCACGCGAAACCGGCCGGCCGCGGGGAGCACGCACGGCCCGTCCGCACCGCGCCGGCGGGCCGGCGGGCAGACGGTGCCGCCCGCGGCGTCGATGACCGACGTGGTCAGGCCGGCGGCGCCGGTACGGCCGATGGCGATCCGGTCCCCGGCGGCGCCGGCGAACGAGGTGCAGTCGACCTGGCCGGGCCAGGCGGGCCGGACGGTGCGCGCGGCGGCGGCCCACGACAGGTCGGCCGTGGTCGCGCACTCGGCGCCGAGCGCGACCACTGCCGCCTGGTGGTCCCACGCGGCGCCGCCGCCCGCCGGTCGCAGGACGAGCGTGTACCGGCCCGCCGCCAGGGCACAGGCGTCGTCGGACGCGCACCGGCCGGCGCCGGCCTCGTCGTACAGGCGCCAGTGGTGCCGGTCGCCCGCCTGCCGCACCAGGTGCGGCCCGGCCGCCGCCGCCACGGTCGCGCACACCGGCTCGTCCGGGGCGCCGCGGCCGCGCAGCACGGCGCCGCCCGGGTCGCCGAACGGGGCCACGGCCAGCGCCCGGCAGCCGGTCGGGGCGGTCAGCCGCCGCAGCCGGAGGGTGACCTCGGCCGGCCCGCTCCACCGCTGGTACGCGACCGCCCGGAACGGCCCCACCCCGGTCAGGGCGCAGTCGTCGGCGCGGAAGATCCGGCACTGGACGGCGCCGCGGGAGTCGACCAGGACGCCGTCGACGTCGTCCCCGCCGTCGGCCACGCTCGCCGACCGCAGCACCGTGCCGGTGGGCAGGTCGAGTGCATGACAGGTGCCGAGTGCCCCCGCCGCCAGCGACGCCCGGGTGACCGGTCCCTCGAAGGCGAGGTTCGCGGCAGCCGGGGCCGGGCACGCCGGGCGGCCCAGTGCGTCGACCAGCACGGTGTACTCGACGGCGCTGCGGCGCCGCGCCTGCTCGGTGACCACCACGGCGTACCGGCCGGCGCTGTCGGCCGCGCAGTCGAGCGTGGTCTCGCCGCCCAGCCGGCAGACCTCGCGGCCGTCCGGGCCGAGGATCGCCGCGTCGAGCACCGCGTCGGTGTCCACCCGGCCGATCAGCCGGCCGGCGGCGCCGAGCGTGAAGGAGTGGGTGTGCCGCTCGCCGCTGTCCAGCGTGCAGCGCAGGGGCTGGCCGAGAGTGAGGTCGGCCGTGCAGGGCGCGGCCCCGGCGGGCGGCCGCGCGTCGTCGGGCCGCGCGGGCTTCGCGGAGCGGACCGGCGACGCCGGTCGCGCCGCGGTCGTGCTCCGCCCGGGCGCCGCGGCCGCGGTCGCCGTGGTCGCCCCACCGGTCGGTGGTCCGGCCGGCGCTGCCGCCGCGGGCTGGCCGAGGGCGGCCGCCGCGAGCAGGCCGAGGAGTAGCCCGATGAGGGTCCGGCGGCCCTGGCGGGCCGGCCGATCGGCACCATGCGCCCTGGACATGTACATCTCCCGCGGGGTCGAGGGGTGGGGTGAGCGGTGGAGTCAGCGGCGGGTGGCGGCCACGACGAGGACGTCGTTCACGACCGATTCGGCGTCGGCGGCGACGTCGATCCAGTCGGCCGCGGCCATGGTCGGCTTGCCGCGGGCCCACTGCTCGACCGCCCCGCGCCGGGAGTCGACGACGAAGCGCACCTTGTGGGCGCCGGTGAACGCCGTGTCGGCCAGGAACCGGCCGTCGTCGTCGGTCGCCAGCGAGGCGACGGGGTGGTCGCCGGCGCCCCGGTGGTACAGCCGGACGGATGCCGCGGCGACCGGGGTGCCGTCGGGGTGGGTGAGCCGGCCGGACACCGACCCCACCGGAGCCAGGACGTCGTCCACCACCGTGGTCCGGTCGGCGGCGACCGCATGGATCGTGGTGTCGTCCGGACTCGGCCGGCCCGGCATCCACTGCCGGACGGGCGTCCGGTCACCCCGGACCAGGGCGACCCGGTGCTCCCCGGCGAGGACCGCCGCGAGGGCGTACCCGCCGTCGTCGTCGGTGAGCGCCGTGGCCACCATCGCCGCGCCGCGGTGCACCTCGACCGGGATACCGGCCGCGGGGTGGCCGGCGGCGTCCGTGACGCGGCCGCGCAGCCCGCCCAGCGGCAGCAGCCTCTCGTCGATCGCCCACTGGCCGCCGGCGGCCAGGGTGTGCTGGCGGGCGTCGCCCGGCGCGAGCGCGCCGGGGATCCACTGCGTGCCGCCGTCCAGCCGGATCGCGCCGGTGTACCGGCCGGCGAAGACCCGGCCGAAGTCGAACGTGCCGTCGCTGTCCACGGCGGCCGTGCTGCCGTCGCCCTGCTCGTCGACGAGTTCCACGTCGCCCTCGCCGTACGGCCGCCCGCGCGCGTCGGCGACCCGCCCGTTGACGCGGCCGGTGGGCAGGAGGGTCTCGTTGACGGTGAGCGTCCGCCCGGCGGTGACCGTGAAGGCGCCGCCCAGCTCGGGGTCCCGCTGCCGCGGCGCGTACTGGACGACGCTGTCGATCCGGAAGGCGAGCCGGTGGGTGCCGGGGATGACGGGGAACGCGTAGCCGCCGTCGGCGCCGGTGCTGCCGAGCGCCTCGCCGCCCGCCGGGTCCTCCAGGACCACGTCGGCGTCGGCCACCGGCGTGCCGGCGTGGTCGAGGAGCTTCCCGGCGACGGTGCCGGTCGGGGGCAGCTTGATGGTGACGCGGGTGGCCGCGCCGGCCCGCACGTCGTAGACCGTCGCCGACTCGCGGTCGAGCCGGCCGTCGGCCCACGCCTGCCCGAACCCGCCGGTGAGCTGTAGCTGGTACCGGCCGGCCGGGACATCGGTGAGCGTGAAGGCGCCGGCCTCGTCGGTATCCGACGAGGCGACCTGCCCGCCGTCGTCGCCCGGCGCGTAGGCGGCCACCCGGGCGTCCGCCACCGGCTTGCCGGCGGCGTCGCGCAGGACGCCGGCGATCGAGCCGTCGGCCCGGGCGGACGGGCGGGCGGACGCCGGGACGGCGACCGCGAGCCCGGCGAAGGTCACGGTCAGGAGGACGCGGAGAGCGACGGCAATGGATCTCACGCCGCGGGACTGTAGTGCCGGCGCCTCCCCCGCGCTGTCGGGAATCCGACTCAGCCGGGCGCTGTTGTCGATCGACGCGAATCCGGCGCCCGGCGCGGTGCCGTCGGGTCAGCCGAGGGGGAGGCCCTTGAGGAGTTGGCGGGCCATGACGATCCGCTGGACCTGGTTCGTCCCCTCGTAGATCTGCGTGATCTTCGCGTCCCGCATCATCCGCTCCACCGGGTAGTCCTTCGTGTACCCGTACCCGCCGAGGATCTGCACCGCGTCCGTGGTGACCTCCATCGCCACGTCCGAGGCGAAGCACTTGGCCGCCGCACCGAAGTACGTCAGGTCCGCGTCCTCCCGCTCCGACCGGGCCGCCGCCGCGTACGTGAGCTGCCGCGCCGCCTCCAGCTTCATCCCCATGTCGGCGAGCAGGAACTGGATGCCCTGGAAGTCGGCGATCGGCTTGCCGAACTGCTGCCGCTCCTTGGCGTACCCGAGGGCGTGGTCCAGCGCGCCCTGGGCGATGCCCAGCGCCTGGGCGGCGATCGTCACCCGGGTGTGGTCGAGGGTGCGCATGGCGGTGGCGAAGCCGGTGCCGGGCTCGCCGACGATCCGGTCGCCGGGGACGCGGACGCTGTCCAGGTACACCTCGCGGGTGGGCGAGCCCTTGATGCCGAGCTTCTTCTCCGGGGCGCCGAAGCTGACCCCCTCGTCGGTCTTCTCGACGACGAAGGCGGAGATGCCGCGGGAGCGGGCGCCGGGGTCGGTGACGGCGAAGACGGTGTAGTACTGCGACTCGCCCGCGTTGGTGATCCACCGCTTGACGCCGGTGAGCACCCAGTCGTCGCCGTCGCGGGTGGCCTTGGTGGTCATCGAGGCGGCGTCGCTGCCGGCCTCGGGCTCGGAGAGGCAGTACGAGAACATGGCGTCGCCGCGGGCGACCGGCGGCAGGTACCTGGCCTTCAGCTCGGGCGAGCCGGCGAGCAGCAGGGGCATCGTGCCGAGCTTGTTGACGGCCGGGATGAGCGAGGACGCGGCGCAGGCCCGGGCGACCTCCTCGATGACGACGGCGGTGGCCAGGGCGTCGGCGCCGGCGCCGCCGTACTCCTCGGGGATGTGCGGCGCGTGGAAATCGGACGCGCGGAGGGCGTCGTACGATTGCTGGGGGAATTGACTAGTTTCGTCTGCTTCGGCAGCATGGGGGGCGACCTTGGCGTCGCAGACGGCGCGGACCGCCTGCCGGATCTCCCGATGCTCCTCCGGCAATTGGTACAAGTTCTGCCCCTGAACCGCCGCCATTGCCAGCCCTCGCTTTCCTCCACCGTATGCCGGATGTGAGGATACCCACCAGCCATCCAACGGCGTGTGCCTGTGGCCCGCCCCGCCGGCACCACCGGGCGCGGCCGGGGGCGCGCGGCCCGACGTGAGCGGAGTCCAGCGTGACGATCCCGTACCCGAGCAGCCAGGCGGCGCCATCGATCACCCCGGTGCCACCACCGTCGGGGAGTTCGCGCCCGCGGCTGACCTTCCTCGGTACGGGGTACCTGGGCGCCACCTACGCCATCTGCTTCGCCGAGCTGGGCTACGAGGTCGTCGGGTACGACGTCGACGCCGACAAGATCAGCCGGCTGGCCGCCGGCGAGGTGCCGTTCCACGAGCCGGGCCTGCCCGAGCTGCTGCGCCGGAACCTGGCCGCCGGGCGGCTGCGGTTCACCACCGACATGGCCACCGTCGCCGAGCACGGCGACGTGCACTTCATCTGCGTGGGCACGCCGCAGCAGGCGGACGGGCTCGGGGCCGACCTCACGTACGTCGAGCAGGCCGTCACCCACCTGGCCCGCGACCTGCGCCGCAAGGCCCTGATCGTGGGCAAGTCGACAGTGCCCGTGGGCACCGCCGAGTGGGTGGAGCAGCTCGTCTCCCGGCACAGCGACCCGGCGCTCGACGTCGAGGTGGCGTGGAGCCCGGAGTTCCTCCAGGAGGGGTTCGCCGTCGAGGACGTGCTGCGCCCCAACCGGATCGTCGTCGGCGTCAAGACCGACTGGGCGAACGCCATGCTGTACGCCGCACACAAGGGCGTCTTCGACCTCGCCGCGACCGAGGACCGCGAGGTGCCGGTGGTCGTCACCGACTTCGCCACCGCCGAGCTGGTCAAGGTTGCCGCGAACGCGTTCCTCGCCACCAAGATCTCCTTCATCAACGCGATGGCCGAGGTGTGCGAGGTGGCCGGCGGCGACGTCACCCAGCTCGCCCGGGCGATCGGGTACGACCCGCGGATCGGCAACCGGTTCCTCCAGGCCGGCGTCGGGTTCGGCGGCGGTTGCCTGCCCAAGGACATCCGGGCGTTCCAGGCCCGGGCGGGCGAGCTGGGCGCCGGCGAGGCGCTGCGCTTCCTGCACGAGGTGGACCTGATCAACCTGCGCCGCCGGACCCGGGTCCTCCAGCTCGCCGCCGAGCTGCTCGACCGGCGGGTGGGCCCGGCCGGGCCGGACCTGTTCGGTACCCGCATCGCCGTGCTCGGCGCCACCTTCAAGCCGAACTCCGACGACGTCCGGGACGCGCCCGCGCTCGCCGTCGCCGCGATGCTGGCCAAGGCCGGCGCCGACGTGCAGGTGTACGACCCGCAGGGCACCGACAACGCCCGCGCCGTGCAGCCCGAGCTGACGTACGCCAAGAGCATCAACGAGGCGGTCGGTCGGGCCGACCTGGTCTGCGTGCTGACCGAGTGGGCCGACTTCCGCAACGCCGACCCGACCGCGCTCGGCGAGCTGGTCGGCGCGCGCCGCGTCATCGACGGCCGGAACTGCCTGGACCCCGTACTGTGGACCCGGGCCGGCTGGGAGTACCGCGGCATGGGGCGCCCCTGACCTGCGGCTCCACCCGGGTGAGCTACCGCACGGCGAGCGGGGTCTGTTTTTTGTCGGACGGGTTCGGCATGCTCTTCATGACGGAGGCGGTGATCCCGCCTCCATCGACCAGAGCGTCATGCACTGATCAGTGATGGCCCGCCGCCGAACTCCATCGCACCGCACCGGCGTCGGCCGGGAAGAGGTGCCATGCGTGCCGAGACCTGCCCGACCTGCGGCCGGGCCGCCGACCCGACCCGGGTCTGCCCGCACTGCGGCGCGGTCCCCGGTTCGGTGGCCACCGCGCTGGCCGACGTGGAGCGGGAGATCGCCGAGCTGGCCGCGCGCGACGTCTCCATTCAGGAGCAGCGCACCGAGCTGAGCCAGCGGATGCAGGCCGCCATGCACCGCCGGGCGCTGCTCGCCAACGCGCAGGACCTGCGCCAGCGCCACTCGGCCACCGCGCGGGCCACCGCCCGGCGGCGCCGGCTCATCGTCCCGCCGCGCCACGCCGCCCGCCCGCCCGAGCCGCCGCCGGGGCCGTCCTGGGCGGGCGCCGGGCGGCCGCGGGTGGCGCCGCTGGCCGACGCCGGACGGGGTGCGCCGAAGCCCGGCCGCCCGCCGGAGGCGTCGTCGTACTCGGTCCAGACCGTGCTGCTGGTCCTCGGCGCGCTGCTGCTCGCCGTGTCCGCGACCGTGTTCGCCGGGCTGGCGATCAGCACGCTCGGCGGGCTCAGCCGGGCCGGCATCCTCATCGTCGTGGCGATGGTCACGCTCAGCCTGCCGCCGCGGTTCGCCGCGCGCGGGCTCACCGCCACCGCCGAGACCGTCGCCGGGGTCGGGCTGCTGCTCGTACCGCTGGTCGGGTCCGCGCTGTGGGCTGTCGACGCGTTCTGGTCCCGGCTGGTGTCCGGGCACGTGTACGCGGCGCTGGTGTTCGCCGCCACCGCCTGCGTCGCCGCCGGCTACGCGGCGGCCACCGGGCTGGCCGCGCCCCGGTACGCCACCCTGCTCGCGGTGCAGCCGGTGCTGCCGCTGGCCGCGTACCCGCTGGTCACCGGCGACGCCGGGTGGGCGGCGGTGTTCACGGCGGTGGCGGTGGTCGACCTCGTGCTCGCCCGCGCGCTGCTGACCACGCTGTCCCGGTGGGCCAGGGTCCACCGGCCGGCGCCGCCCGCCCCGCGCCCGGAGGGCGCCCCCGAGGAGCCCGACGCGGTCGTCACCGGCCCCGCCGCGACCGGCCGCAGCGGCGCGCCGCCGGCACCCGCCGCCGGCGACGTACCGGACCGCCCGGCCGCCCGGGCCGGGAACGAGCCCGGCGCCCCCGCCGCAGCGGACAGCCGGCGGCGGGCCGCCGGTACCGACGGGCGCGCTGCGGACGCCACCCCCCGGGGTGGGGGAACCGCCGACGGCGGCTGGCCGGCCGCCGCGGACGGCGCCACCTTGCCCGCGGACCGCACAGCACCGCTGCCGGACCGCGCCGCCGCGCGGGCGGACGGCGGGTCGCGGGCCGATGACCCGGCGGGCGACGGGAGTGGCGCGCCGGGCGACCCGCGGCCGGGGCGGCGGGTGCTGTACCGGACCGGTTGGCTGCTGCACCTCGCCGCCCTGTGCCTCGCCTTCGCCGCCGGCACCTCCGCGCTCGCCCGCGCCGCCACCCCCGGCGCCGCCCTGGCCGGCGCCCTCGCGCTCGCGCTGACCGCGGGCGTCGCCGTCGCCGGCGCGGTCGCCGTCCGGTCCCGCTCCGGGCTGCCCGACGCGGCCTGCGGGCTGCTGGCGTTCGTGCTGGTCGCGGGCTTCGCGCGGTTCGCCGCCGTCGCCCTGCCCGGCCGGGCGCTGATCGCCGGGGCGCTGCTGCTCGCGGTGGCGGGCGCGGCGCTGCACGTCGTGCCGGCCCGGCGCCGGGCCGGGCCGCGGCTCGGCGCCGCCGCCGCGCTGGTCGCCGTCGGCGCGCTCGCGGCCGCCGCCGCGCTGCACGGCGCCGCCGCCGCGCTCGCCGCGGTCCGGCCCGCGTGGCGCGCCCCGCTGGACGGCTACCGCGACGCCGTCGCCGCCGCCGCGCCGGCCGGATCGGCGCTGCTGCTCGCCCTGCTCCTGCTCGCCGTCGCCACCGCGCTCATCGCCCCGCCGGGCTGGCGGCGGGAGTGGACCGGGCTGCCGGTGGCGCTGGCCGCACTCGCCGCCCCGGCCGCGCTCGCCCTGCCCTGGCCGGCGGCGCCCTGGCCGGCGGTGATCGCCGCGGTCGGGCTGGCCGCGGCGGCCTGCGCCGCGCCGCGGCCCCGCGCCGCGTACGCGCTCGGCGCCGCCGGGCTGGCCGCCGCCGCGTTCGCCGCCGGTACCGCGGTGGCCCGGCCCGACCTGACGGCCGCCGTACTGGGCACGCTCACCTGCGCCGGCCTGGTCCTGGTCGCCGGCCGCCGGGCCGTCCGGCGCGGGGACAGCCCGCTGTCCGGCGTGGCCGAGCGGGCCGCGCCGGGCGACGTACCGGAGTGGGTCGGCGGCGCCACGATCCTCTGCGCGGCCGGCGCGGTAGCGGCGGTGCTGTCCGCCGGCGGGGCCAGCCCGCCCGCCCGGCTCACCGGCGCCGCGCTGGTCGTCTGCGCCGGGCTGGTCGTGGCGGCGTTCGCCCAGGTCCGGCGCCGGACGGTCAGCCTGCCGCTGTGCCTCGCCGCCGGCCTCGGCGGCCTGGGCGTGACGATCGCCGCGGTCCGGCTGGACGGCGCCGGGGTCATCGACGCGGCCATCGGCGTCCTGCTGATCCTCGCCGCGGTCGCGCTGCCGGCCGCCCCGCTGCTGGACGAGCGGCTGCGCAGCGACCGCCGGTACGACGGGAGCGACCTCGCCGCCGCGGTCGCCATCGCCGCCACGATCGCCACCCTCGCCCGCACCGCCGCGCTGGCCGCCCCGCACGCCCAGTTGCTCGCCGCGGCCGCGTTCGTGCTGCTGGTCGCGTGCGTGGTCCGCGCCGTACCGGCGGAGTGGCAGCGCGGCGCGGTGCTCGGCCTCGCCGGGGCCGGCGGGGTGCTCGCCCTGTGGGTCGCGGCGATCACGCTGTACGGCGGCCTGCGGGTGCTCGCCACCCCCGGCCCGCTGTGGCACAGCGACCTCGCCGCCTGGCCGGGCCCCGGCCCGGCGGACTGGCAGGCGCCGCTCGCGGCGGTCCTGCTCGCGGTCGCCGCGGCGCTGGCGCTGCCCCGCCCGGCCAGCTACGACGCCGCCGCCGGCATGGTCGGGCTCGCGACGATCGCCGCGCCGGCCGCCTTCGGCCTGCCGTGGTGGTCGCCGATCGTGATCGACGGGATCGTCGCCACCGGGTACGCCATCGCCGCGGTCGCCGCCCGCGACCCGCGGGCGGGCCGGGCCCGGGCCGTCGTCGGTACCGCCGTGGCGCTGCACGCGGTCGCCGCCGGCCTGGTCCGGCCCTGGACCACCGCCGCCGCGCTGGCCCTGCTCGCCCTGCTCGGCGCGATCGTCGCCGTCGCCGGCCACGGCGATGTGCGGCGGCGGATGCTCACCGGCGGCGGCGTCACCGTCGCGCTGGTCGCCGCGCCCGCGGCGGTCGCCTGCGCCGCGGCGAGCCTGCGCCTGCCGGTGCACCCGACGCTCGTCCTCGGCCTGCTCACCGCCGCGGCCGGGCTGGTCGTGGTCGCCGCGGCCCGGCGGCGGGTGCCGCACTACCTGCCGTACGCGAGCGCGGGCATCGCCGGCGGCGCCACCGCCATCGCCGTGGCGGCGCTGCCGACCGGCCGGGTCGCCCTGTACGCGGCGCTCGCCGTGCTGCTCGGCGTCCTCGCCGAACTCGTCCGCCAGCACACCCCGGCCCCGTCCACCGGCCGGTACGGCGCGTCCCGGCGCTGGCTGCTGCGCCCGCCGATGGGCGCGCTCGCCGCCGCCGCGCTGCCCGGCCTGCTCGCGACCGCGGTCCTGCTGCCGCCGCTGTGGGCGGCGCTCACCGACCCGGCGGCGACGCTGGACCACATCTGGGCCGGCCCGCCGCCGGAGCTGCTCGCGCTGTCCCAGCGCACCGACGTCACGCCCGCGGACGTGCTCGCCACGCTCGTGCTGACGGTCGCCGCGACGCTGGCCGCGATCGGCTTCAGCGAGGGCCACGCCGCGGAGGCGGCGCCGGTGGTCCTGCCCGGCCTCGGCCTCACCCTGCTGCTCGCGCCGCTGGGCCTGCACCTGCCCTGGCCGGCGACCACGCTCGCCGGGCTGGTCGTGTTCACCGTCCTGATGCTCGGTGTGGCGCTGCTGCCGCCGCCCCCGTCGATCGCGGCGGCCCAGCCGGTGCGGGTCGGCCGGGTGGTCGCGTTCGTCCTCGGGCTCGCCGCGGGCGGCGCCGGGCTGACCGGCAGCCTGGCCACCGAGCCGCTCACCCTGACCACGCTCGCGGGCGCCGTCGGCGTCGGGCTGGTCGCCGGCTTCGCCGGGAAGACCCCGCTCGCCCGCATCCTCGGCTGGCTGTTCGCCGCGGTGTCGGCGCAGGCGCTGGCGCTGACCGCCGGGCTGGCCGCGGGCTGGCCGCGGCAGTGGTCGGCGTTCGGCGTCCTCGCCGCGGGCGCGGGCCTGCTGATCGTCGCCGCCACCCTGCCCCGGCTCGGCCGGCCGGGCGCGCGGAACGAGGCGCGCGCGGTGGAGTGGTCCGGGTACGCCGCCGCGGCCCTCGCCCTCGCGCTGGCGCTGGGCTCGACGCCGCACGTCGCCGCCGTCCTCGCCGGCTGGGGCGCGGTCCTCGGCCTCGCCGCCACCCGCCGCAACCGGTCCGCGCGCAGCCGGCGGGCCTTGTTCTGGACGGCGATCGGCTGCGAGGTCGTCGCCTGGTGGCTGCTGATGGGCGTCGCCGACGTGGCGACGGTCGAGGCGTACACGCTGCCGTTCGCCGCGCTGGCGCTGCTCGTCGGCGTACTGGAGGCGCGGCAGCAGCCGGACCTGAGCAGCTGGGTGGCGTACGGGCCGGCGCTGATCTCGGCGTTCGTCCCGTCGCTGGTCATCGTGCTGACGGCGGCGACGCCGGTCCGCCAGGTGATCCTGCTGCTGGCGGCGGTGGCGACGCTGATCCTGGGCTCGATCCGGCAGAAGCGGGCGCCGGTGGTGGTGGGCGCGGTGGTCACGACGATCACGGCGCTGCACGCGCTGGTGCAGTTCGGGCCGTGGCTGGTCCTGCTGCCGGTCGGGGTGCTGCTGCTGTGGTTCGGGGCGACGAACGAGCGGCGGCGCCGGGACGTGCGCCGGCTGCGCGGCGCCGTCCGCCGCATGACCTGACCAGCGCGATGGTCGAATGTGACGCCGGAGTGCGGAACAAGTCACAGTGTCGGATCGGAGACAATACGCCCGGATTCCAGAGCTTAAATTCGGTCCTCGTAGTTCCATCACGGGGAGGACTGCCATGAATCTCTCGATGATCAAACTGGCCGCTGCCGGCGCGGCCGCCGCTTTCCTGAGCGCTGCCTTCATCGCTCCGGCTGCTGCGAATGTGACAGCCGTACCCGACAGCGAGTCGTGTCGGGGAGTTTGCACGACCAAGCCCATTCCGGGGAACAGGTTCGACGGACATCTCACCATTCGCGTATCCGCCACCGACAGCCCGTGCTCCTTCCAGGTCCGCGAAGCCGAGGGCACGCCGCTCCACACCGGGCTGGTCGCAGCGGGTGGCGATGTCGCCCAACACCGTCTCCGCGGCCAGTCCGACAAGACGTACGTACTCCAGCTCCACCACTCGAGCTGCAGCGGAACGATCGACAACGAATAGGCATCAGCACCGAGTCGGTGCTGATGCGCGAACGGTCTACCGTCCGTCGAGTCGGCCGTGGTGCCCACCGGCTCCGCGCCGGCTCGGCGGTCTAGGTGGGGAAGGTCGGTTCGGTGGTGTCGGCGCTGACCAGCGTCGCCGCCGTGTGCGTGCACGGACGGTCCCCGCACACCGGGTCCGCCCACTCGACCGTCACCTGGACCCGGACCAGGTGCGACCCCGTCGCCGGCGCCGTCGCGCAGGCCGCGCCGGGCGTCGCCTGCCAGCAGGGCGTGACGAGCCACCGCTCGGCGTACGCCACGCCGCTCACCCGCTCCGGCTCGACCCGGGTGTACGTGGCGCTCGCCGCCGTGCCGCTGACCCCGTACGCGATCGTGCCGATCGTGGCGGTCGGCGGCGTGCCGGGCAGCAGCCGGGCGCCGCCGCTGCCGCGGGCGGCCTCCAGCGCCGCGGCGGCGACCTGCGCGGCGACCTGGCGGGAGCCGCTCTCCCGGGTCTGCCCGAGCGAGGACACGAGGAACACGGTGATCGGCGCGAGCACCGTCGCCACGACGCCGAGCGCCACCATCGTCTCGGCGAGGCTGAACCCGCCCTCCCCCGCCGCACGCCGGCGCCCGACCGCGGCGCGCAGCCCACGACCCGACCGCCCGGCGGGACCGCCGACCCCACGGGCACGGAGCCCGCGACCGGGCCGCCCGGCGGGGATGCCGACTAGTCCGCGGCCAGCAGAGAGGCTGCGAGCGGTCACGGGGCGGGCGGTCACGGGGCCGGCTCCTCGCGCAGGTCCCGCAGCGGTAGCAGGCCGGGCGCCGAGCCCGACGCCGACGGCGCCGGCGTCGGGGCGGCGGTCGGCGTCGGCGGCGTCGGGTCCGGCGGGTCGGTCGGCAGGACGAACGGGGCGTTCCACTTCTGCAGGCCGAGGATCGGCGGGAAGTTGTACGGGTCCGAGCGGTTCGGGTCGGTCGCCCTGGTCACGCAGGTGTCCAGCCGGATCTTGTAGTTGTAGATCGGGTACGTCCACCAGTAGACCTGCTCGGCCGAGCGCGGCGGGTCGGCGTCGGTCGGGTGGGTCAGGCAGCGCCCGTCCTTGTCGGTGATCCGGTACATCGTGTCGCGGTTGCCGGTGTTGCCGCGCACGGTCCACTTCTGGTCGGCCGCCGGCGCGGCCGGGTCGCACGCCTCCTGGGCGACGTACCGGTTGTTCACGGCCATGCAGTACCGCTTGCCGGCGCCGTCCACCGTGTACAGCGGCGCGACGATCGGGTCGGTGCCCGTCGGCACGGGGATGCGCCAGAGCTGGTTCCACCGGATCTGCGTCGGGTCCGGCAGCGACACGCACTCCATGTGCACGACGACCCCGCCGAACCGGTCGGCGCAGCGCATCGGCCCGCCCCAGTTCTGGAGCTGGCCGATGACGCACGGGTACCCGGCCTCGGCGGTGCAGTCGCCGGCGACCGCCGGCGCGGGCCCGGGGCCGACGACCGGGGACATGCCCAGCGTCTGCCGCGTGTTGTACGCCGCGCTGTGGCAGTTGCCGCCCGTACCGAGCACCGCGGCCCCGCCGCTGGCGGCCGGCGTGCTGAGGTTGACGCACATCCCGCTCAGCGCGGTGGTGCCGCCGCTGTCGGCGGCGAGTTCGAGGTTGGCGGCGTTGTTGTGGAACCACCGCTGCTGCGCCGGCGCCGGCGTGCCGCACGCCCGCAGGGTGAGCTGGGTGCCGGCGGTGGCCGCGCCGCCGTCCAGGCACAGCGGGCGCCGGGCCTGGATCGAGCCGACGGTGCCGAGTGTGCCGTCCTGGCGGTAGTACCAGAACTGCTTGTACCCGAGCACCTTCGGCTTGGTGAAGTCGCAGGTGACGAACCGGACGACCGTGCCGACGGCCGGCGTGGACGAGCCGGCGTCCAGGCAGCGCACCTGGTCCATGCCGGTCCCGGACGGCGCCCACGCGGTGATCACCCGCGGGTGCGGCGAGGTCTCGCCCTCCGGCCCCCAGGTCGGCGTGGGCGCGGGCGTCGCGGTCGCGTCGACGAGGGTGAGCGGGTACACCGCCCGCAGCGCCCGGCGCACGGGCGCCGCGCCGGGCGAGGTGCCCACCGCGCGCAGCACGGCGTACGTCGGGGTGGTCGGGCCGCTGCGCGCGTCGGTGCAGCTCAGGCCGGGGCCGGTGGCGCTGGCCGCGCCGGCGTCGTCGCCGTGGTACACCAGCTCGACGGCGTACGTGCCGGCGTCGTCCGCGCCGCCGGAGACCGGGCCGCACGGCAGCCGGGTCCGGTCGCCGTCGCCGGCGGCGGTCCGGGCGGCGCGGATCGCGGACGCGGCCACGTCCAGGCCGGCGCGGGCGGCGCTGAGGGCGTGCTGCCGGGCGACGGTGTGCCCGGTGGACCGGAACTGGTTCAGGCCGACGGCGAGCTGGAGCGTGCTGATCAGCACGGCGGCCAGGACGGTCAGCAGCGCCATCGGCAGCGACCCGCCGTCCTCGGCACCGAGCCGGGCGAACAGCCCCCGCCCGGCGGCGCCGGCGGCGGGCCGCGGCGGGCGGCCGGGGGTCGCCGGCCGCACGGCGGTGCGCCGCCCGCGGCCGGTCACGCGGCGCCCAGCTTCGCGGCGCAGTCGTCCAGCGACGCGTCGTCGGGGCCGCGGACCGTGTTCGGTACGGCGTACGTCGCGCGGAACTCGCGCGCCCCCTCCCGGTCCCCGCTGACCGCCGTGGACAGCGCGACGGCGACGCCGTTCGGCGTGTCGTCGCCGGTGTCGATCACGCGGAACGGCGCGGCGCCGGCGATCGGGGCCACGCCGGAGGCGAGCGCGGTGGCCGGCTCGGCGGGCCGGTCGGCGAGGACGGCGTACCGGCGCCACAGGACGCCGTCGGCCACCCACAGCCGGTGGCAGGCGGCCGGGTCGACGGCGGTGGTCAGGTACTCCAGCACCGGCGTCGCGACGCCCGCGACCGGGGTCGACCGCACCCGGACCTCGGCGGCGTAGCGCAGCTCGCCGTCGAGCCGGTCGAAGGCGGTCGCGGCGGCGGCCTGCGCGCCCGCGGCGGCGGCGGTGAGCCGGCTGGTCCGGTTCATCTGGACGAGGCCGCCCAGGGCGATGGCCAGCACGACCGCGCCGACCGACATGGCCACCATGACCTCGATCAGCGTGATGCCGGCGTCGCCGCGGCGGGCGACCGCCGGGTGCTCCCGCGGCCGGGCGGGGCGCCGGGCACGCACCATCCACCCCTCCTCGGGACACGGTTCACCACGGCCGGTTCGGGCCGTCGCTCCCCTGTCGGCGGGCGGGCGGGATTTCGGAGGAGGTCGGGCGGGCGGGCTGGCGCCGGCGCGCCGGATGGCCGACGACAGAACCGGACAATTACCCCGTTCGACGTCAGACGGCGAGGCTGGCGCGCAGCGCGGCGTTCTTCTCGTCGACCAGGGTGACCAGGGCGTCCCGGTACCCGTCCAGCGCCGTGCGCAGCCGCGCGGCCTCGTCGCCCCCGCCCGCGGCGAGGATCCGGACGGCCAGCAGGCCCGCGTTGCGCGCCCCGCCGATCGACACCGTCGCCACCGGGATGCCGGCGGGCATCTGGACGATCGACAGCAGCGAGTCCATCCCGTCCAGGTGCTTGAGCGGGACCGGTACGCCGATCACCGGCAGCGACGTCGCGCTGGCGACCATGCCGGGCAGGTGCGCGGCGCCGCCGGCGCCCGCGATGATCACCCGCAGGCCCCGGTCCGCGGCCCCGGCGGCGTAGGCGAGCATCCGGTCGGGGGTGCGGTGGGCGGAGACGACCTCCACCCCGTACGCCACGCCGAACTCCGCCAGCGCCTCCGTGGCGGCCCGCATCGTCGGCCAGTCGGAGTCGCTGCCCATGATCACGCCGACGGTCATGCCGTGCCCTCCTGGAGGAATCGGGCGGCCCGCGCGGCCCGCGCCCGGACGGTGTCGAGGTCGTCGCCGAGGACCGTCACGTGCCCGATCTTGCGGCCGGGGCGGACCCGCTTGCCGTACAGGTGCACCCGGGCGCCCGGGTCCGCGGCGAACAGGTGGTGCAGCCGCTCGTCGATCGACGGCCCGCCGTCGGGGCCGCCGAGGACGTTGGCCATCACCACCACCGGCGCGGTCAGCGCGGTGTCGCCCATCGGGTAGTCGAGGACGGCCCGCAGGTGCTGTTCGAACTGCGACGTCCGGGCGCCCTCGATGCTCCAGTGCCCGGAGTTGTGCGGGCGCATGGCCAGCTCGTTGACGAGCAGCCCGGCGTCGGTCTCGAACAGCTCCACCGCGAGCACCCCGACCACGCCGAGCGCGTGCGCGACGTCGATGGCGAGCCGCTGCGCGGCCAGCGCCCGCTCCTCGGCCAGCCCCGGCGCGGGGGCGATCACCTCGACGCAGATGCCGTCGCGCTGGACGGTCTCCACGACCGGGTACGCGGCCACCTGCCCGTGCGGCGAGCGCGCCACCATGACGGCCAGCTCGCGGCGCAGCGCGACCCGCTCCTCCACGATCAGCGGCGTGCCGGTGGCGACCAGCGCGGCCGCGGCGTCGGCGTCGGCGAGCACCCAGACGCCCTTGCCGTCGTACCCGCCGCGGGTCGCCTTGGCCACCACCGGCCAGCCGGTGTCGGCGGCGAACCGGGCGATGTCGGCGGCGTCGGCGACCGGCGCCCAGCGGGGGGCGGGCGCGCCGAGGGCGGCGAGCCGCTCGCGCATGGCCCGCTTGTCCTGCGCGTACCGCAGGGCGTCGGCGGGCGGGTGGACCGTGACGCCGGCGGCGGCGAGGGCCCGGATGTGCGCGCCGGGTACGTGCTCGTGGTCGAAGGTGACCACGTCGCAGCCCTCGGCGAAGGCGCGCAGCGCGTCGAGGTCGGTGTGCTCCCCGAGGACGACGTCCGCGGCGACGAGCGCGGCCCCGTCGTCGGGTGACGCGGCCAGCACCCGCAGTGACTGTCCGAGGGCGATGGCGGCCTGGTGGGTCATCCGCGCGAGCTGTCCGCCGCCCACCATGCCGACCACGGGGAGTCCGGTCCGTTTGTCCATGTCACCGAACACCCTAGCGGCCACCGAACCCCGCCCCACAACCATGCCCGCCACCCACGGGGCACGCGCGGTGGCGGGGCAGCTCGCGGGGTGGGCCGGGTCAGCTGGTCGTGAGGGTGGTGCGGAGGGACTCCGGGGTGGTGATCGGGGCGGCGCAGGTGAAGTTGCGGCAGACGTAGGCCGTGGGCCCGCCGCGCACCAGCGGGCGGTCCGCCAGCAGTGGGACGCCCGGCGCGTCCGGCACCCCGACGACCGTGACCGCGCCGGCCGGGGCGAACTGCCGCGCCGCGTGGGCCAGCTCCTCCGCCGCCGCGGTCGGCGGCCCCGGCGGGATCGCGACGGCGATCTCCGCCGGCCCGGCCAGCAGCGCCTCGCCGACCGCGCACGCGTACCCGGTCGCCCGCGGGTGCCCCGACACCACCGGCGAGACCGTGGCGAGTGCCGCCTCGGCGGCGTCCCGGTACCGCTGCTCGCCGGTCAGCGCCGCGTACGTCACCAGCGCCGCGCACAGCGACGACAGCCCGGACGGCGTGGCGTTGTCGGTCGGGTCGGCCGGCCGGGTGATCAGCTCCTCGGCGTCGTCGGCGGTGTCGTGGTACCGGCCGTCGGCCGCCGCGAACCGGGCCAGCGCCGTGTCCAGCAGCGCCCCCGCCCGGGCCAGCCAGGCGCCGTCGCCGGTGAGCTGGTGCAGCGCGGCGAAGCCCTCGGCGACGTTGCCGTGGTCGGCCAGCACGCCCGCCGGCGCGCCGGCGACGCCGTCCCGGGACACCCGGCGCAGCCGGCCGCCGACCAGGTGCACGTCGGCGAGCAGGGTGCCGGTGCGCAGCGCGGTGTCGGCGGCCTCGTCGGCGCCGGGCAGGCCCAGGGCGGCGTACTCGGCCAGCGCGGTGACCGCGAGCCCGGCCCAGGCGGCGACGACCTTGTCGTCGCGGGCCGGCTGGGGGCGCTGGCCGCGGACCGACAGCAGGTCGTCGCGGATCCTGGTCCACCGGCCGATCAGGTCGGGGTGGGCGTCGTCGACGTCGCGGGCGAGCCGGAGCACGCTGGCGCCGTGCTCGAACGTGCCGGCCGCGGTCACGCCGTACAGGTCGGCCGCCCAGCCGCCGTCCTCCTCGCCGAGCGCCTCGGCGAGCTGGCGGGGCGTCCACACGTACGTCACGCCCTCGGCGCCCTCGGTGTCGGCGTCCAGCGCGGAGGCCAGCCCGCCCTCGGGCGTGCCGAGGTCGCGGGCGAGGAACGTCACGGTCTCGTGCGCCACCCGGGCCGCCAGCGGGTCGCCGGTCAGCCGCCAGAGCTGGGTGTACACCCGCAGCAGCAGCGCGTTGTCGTACAGCATCTTCTCGAAGTGCGGGACCGTCCAGGTGGCGTCCACGCTGTACCGGGCGAAGCCCCCGGCTAGCTGGTCGTACAGGCCGCCGCGGGCCATCGCCTCCGCGGTGTGCCGGACGATCTCCAGCGCCCGCTCGTCCCCGGTGCGCTGGTGGTGCCGCAGCAGGAACAGCAGCTCCATCGACGGCGGGAACTTCGGCGCCCCGCCGAACCCGCCGCGCACCCGGTCGTACTGCCCGGCCAGGGTGTCGGCGGCGGCGTCCAGCAGCGCGGCGGTCAGCGGCAGCGACCGCCCGGCGACGGCCTGCGCGCCCGCGACCGCGGTGACCACGGCGGCGCCCTGCTCGACGACGGCGGCGCGCTGGTCCCGCCAGGCGGCGGACACGCCGTCGAGCAGCCGGCGGAACGAGTCCCGCGGGAAGTACGTACCGCAGAAGAACGGCTGCCCCTGCGGCGTGGCGAACACCGTCATCGGCCAGCCGCCCTGCCCGGTCATCGCCTGGGTGGCGGTCATGTACAGCGCGTCGACGTCGGGCCGCTCCTCGCGGTCCACTTTGATCGCCACGAATCCGTCGTTGACCGCCTTGCCGACGCCGGGGTCCTCGAACGACTCGTGCGCCATCACGTGGCACCAGTGGCAGGCCGCGTACCCGATGGAGATCAACACCGGGACGTCCCGGCGGGCCGCCTCGGCGAACGCCTCCGGCCCCCACGGCCACCAGTCGACCGGGTTGTCCGCGTGCTGCTGGAGGTAGGGCGAGGTGGCGCCGCCGAGCCGATTCACCCGTCCACCCTCTCACACCCCGCGGCCCGCCCGGCCCGGTTGCCGCGCGCCCGCCCGGGCCGCGCCGACCCGCCGCGCGACTTGCCGCGAACCGCCGCGCGGACCGCCCCGGACCGGCCGCCCGCACCGCGGGCCGGGTGGTCAGGCCGCGCGCATCGGGTACGCCGGGTTCGCCGTGCGCACCGCCGCCAGCAGCTCCGGCCCGCGCACCAGCGCGACCATCTCCTCCACGTCCGGCGTCAGGTACCGGTCCTCGGCCAGCGCCGGGACGTGCCGGCGGACCGCGGCGTGCGCCGCGGCGCTGCCCGCGCCCAGCGCCAGCGGCCCCATCCGCTCCCGGATCGCGTCCACCCCCTGCGCGCCGAGCAGCCACTGGACCGCGAGGACGACCTCCAGCCGGTCCAGGTTCTCGTGCAGGTGCCGGACCGACGCCATCGCCATCGTGTTGTGGTCCTCCTGGCCGAACTTCACCGGCCGGGACAGCACGCCCGCCGGCACCGCCCGCACCTGCATCTCCGGGATCAGCGCGGTCGCGACCGTCTGCGCCTGGACCAGCCCCGAGTTCAGCCCGACCCTCCCGCCGGCGAGGTTCGCGGGCAGCCCGTAACTCCACTTCTCGGCGAGCAGCCGCCCGCCCAGCTCGTGCGCGAGGATGCCCAGGTCGGCGGCCTGCGCGTTGACCGTGTCGATGGCGTGGCCGAGCTGGGCGGCGTCCCAGTTGCCGCCCATCACGAACTCGTACCCGCGGCTGCCGCGCGGCAGCACCAGCGGGTTCGAGGTGGACGCGTTCGCCTCCCGCTCGACCAGCGTCCGCGCCTCGGCCAGCGTCTGCCGCAGCGTCCCGACGATGTGCGGGGCGGCCCGGACCGACACCGCGTCCTGCACCCGCGGGTGCTCCTCGCCGAGCCGGTGCCGGCCCGCGTCGGTCATCCACTCGCTGCCCCGGACCAGCGCGCGCAGCCGCGCCGCGGCGTCCTCCTCGGCCGGGATGCGCCGCTCGGCGTGGGTGCGCGCGTCCAGCGACCCGGCCTCGGCCCGGGTCGCCTCCAGGAACAGCGCGAACGCCCCGTCGAACTGCTCGGACAGGTCGCGCAGCCGGCGCAGCGCGTGCACGTACCGGGCCAGCAGCACGCTCCCGCCGCTGATCAGCGGCAGCACCTCGCCCGACTCGAAGGTGAAGCTCGTCGGCAGCCCGGCCGCGGCGAGCACCCGGCGGGCCGGCCCCTCCCGCCCGTCGAACGCCGCCGGGGCCGGCTCGCCCGCGGCGACCAGGCCGGCCGCGGCCATGGGTTGCAGGTCCCCGGTGCCGAGTGAGCCGATCTCCGGCATCCGCGGCGTGACCCCGGCGTTGACCAGCGACAGCAGCCGCTGCACCACCGCCGGCCGGACGCCCATCGTGGCCCGGGCCATCGCATTGGCCCGCAGGACCAGCGCCAGCCGGGCCACCGGCGCGGGCAGCGCCGGGCCCACCCCGGCGGCGTGCGAGCGCAGGATGTGCTGCTGGAACGCGCGCTGGTCGGCGTCGCTGAGCGGCTGGTCCTTGAGCGGGCCGAGGGCCTGGTTCCAGCCGTACACCCGCTGCCCGCCCCCCAGCGCGGCCAGCGCGCCGGCCCGGGCCCTGGTCATCCGGCGGGCCGCGGACGGCGCCAGCCGGACGGCGACGGTGTCGGCGTCGAGCAGCGCGAACAGGTCGTCCAGGGTGAGCGCGTCCCCGGTCAGCACCACCTCGGCCGCCCCCGGCGCGGCGGCCGCCGGCGCCGGGCGCGGCGCCGACCCGGACAGCACCCCCGCCGCCAGGGCCACCGTGAGCCCCAGCGCGGCGCCGGCCCGCGCCGGCCGCCCCATTCCCCCGTACCGCGCCACCGCGCCGCCCCCGCTCCACGTCGATCCGTCCGACGCGGAGCATCGATCGCGCTGTCCGCGCGGCGCGCCCGACACGCCGTGCGACCAGCACACATTCATCCACCCCACGCGCGGGGGACGGGGTCAGCGCGCGGGGGTACGGGGTCAGGAGGCGCCGGCGTCGCGCAGCGGGAGGACGCGGGCCCGGTCGGTGTCGCGCAGCGTGCGCAGCACGCCGAGGACCTTGTCCGGCGGCATCGGCCGGAAGAAGTGGTACCCCTGCGCCGTCGTGCAGCCCAGCTCCACCAGCGCCGCCCGCTGGTCCGCGGTCTCCACGCCCTCGGCGACCACCCGCAGCCCGAGCTGCCGGGCCAGCTCCACGGTGGTCCGGACGATCGCCGCCGCCTCCGGCGAGTCGACCATCCCGGCGACGAACTCGCGGTCCACCTTCAGCTCGTCCACGGCGATCCGGGTGAGGAAGGTCAGCGAGGAGAAGCCGGTGCCGAAGTCGTCCACGGCCAGCCCGACGCCGAGCGCGCGCAGCCCGGCGAGCACCTCGTCGATGATCTCCGACTCGCTCATCACGACGGTCTCGGTGATCTCCAGGACGAGCCGCCGGGCCGGGATGTTGTGCCGGAGCAGCAGCTCGGCGACGTCCGTGGGCAGGCCGGGGTCGAGCAGGCTGCGGGCGGAGATGTTCACCGAGATCGGCAGGAACACGCCGTGCCGGGTCCAGTCGGCCGCGGTGATCAGGGCCCGGTCGATGACGTACCGGGTGAACTCCGCCAGCAGGTCGCTGCCCTCGACCATCGGCACGAACTCGTCCGGCGGCAGCATCCCGCGCCGCGGGTGCCGCCAGCGGATCAGCGCCTCGACGCCGGTGGCCGCGCCGCTGGACAGGTCCACGGCCGGTTGCAGCGCCAGCACGAGCTGGTCCTCGACGGCGAGCGCGTCGCGCAGCTCGGCCAGCAGCGCGAGCTGGTCGGTGCTGGCGGCGTCCCGGGCGCTGTCGTACCAGGCGATGCCGCCGCCGGCCGCCTTCGCCTGGTGCATCGCCCGGTCGGCCCGGCGGACCAGCTCGCTCATCGTCGCCGTGCCGGCCGGGGCGAGCACCACCCCGACGGTCGCCTCGACGGACAGCGCGACGCCGGCCACCTCCACCGGTACGGCGAGCTGCTCGGCGATCTGCCGGGCCCGGTCCAGGGTGGCCGCCCGCGGCGCGCACCGGTCGCCGCCGTCGGCGCGCCGGCGCAGCGGCGTGGTGGCCCCGGCCGGCTCCGGCGCGACCAGCATGGCGAACTCGTCGCCGCCGAGCCGGGCGACCAGCTCGCCGGGGCGGGTCAGCTCCAGCAGCCGGCCGGCGACCAGCCGCAGCAGCTCGTCGCCGGCGCGGTGGCCGAGCGCGTCGTTGACGTCGTGGAAGTCGTTGACGTCGAGCAGCAGCAGGCCGACCGACTGGTCCACCGGGAGGCGGCGCAGCGCGCTGTCGCCGTCGGCGAGCAGCGCGCTGCGGTTGATCAGCCCGGTCAGCGGGTCGTGCACCGCCGCGTACGACGAGCGCGCCTCGGCCATCCGCAGCCGGCGGTGCGTGGCCGCGTGGTGCAGGGCGGCGGCCAGCGCGTCGGCGTACGACCGGAGCAGCAGCTCCTCGCGCGGCGACGGCGCCGGCCCGTCCCGGTGGATGCGCAACTGGGCGACCTCGCCGCCGCCGGCGGCGAGCGGCCGGACGATCGCCGCGCTGCGGAACGGCTCGGCCGGCAGGTGGCCGGCGACGTACCGGCGGCGCAGCCCGTACGGCCGGACCACGTCCAGCTCGACCCAGCGGGCGCCGAACAGGTCCCGGGCGCCGTGCACGCCGGCCCGGGCCACGCTCGGCTCGTCGGCGGCGGTGAGCCGGCCGACCGCCTCGGCCAGCGCCTGCCAGCAGCGGCGCTCGTCGCCGGCGCGCAGCCGGTGCGCGTACGTCTGGTGCAGCAGGATGACCACCGGCGGCAGCAGCACCAGCCACTGCGGCTGCTGGGTGGCGACGCCGAGCGCGGCGACGGCGAGGGCCGAGCCGCAGGTGGTGATGAGCGCGCCGGCCGTGCAGGCGCGGACGGTGAGCAGCAGGGCCCGCCGGTTCAGCCGGCCGGTCGCGTCGACGACGGTGACGGCGGTGGTCACGAGGTACAGCAGGATCCCGGCGCCGAGCAGCGTGGCCGCGTGCGCGGGCGACCAGACCGCCGGCAGGTGCGGCCGGAGGATGCCGAACGCCGCGCCGACCACCGCGGTGGCCACGACGGTCGCGGCGGCGGCCCGGCGGGCGGGCGAGCCGCGCGGCCGGCCGTACCGGCCCAGCACCACGCCGAGCACGGACCCGCCGCCGACGGCGGCCACCAGCCAGCCCCAGGGCAGCAGGTGCAGCCCGATGACGATGACGGCCTCCACCCAGCCGACGCTGACGGTCACCGAGCCGACGCGCACCCGCAGCGCGGTGGCCTGCGCGGCCGCGGTGAAGAGAAGGACGAGCGCGGCCTCCCAGCCGGGTACGGCGAGGCCGCCGGCGGTACCGAGGCACGCGGCAGCGGCGGCGCACGCCGCCAATACCGCTCCGCCGACCAGCACCATGTGACCGCCCGACCCGCGCGCCGGCGGCGCCCGGCGAAGCCGGATGCCGCGGCCAGTGGCCGGTGCCTCCTTCCGAATCCGGATCGGAGGACAGTTCCCTCCCCGCCGGAAGGCTAAGCCAATCAGGTTTCCGGCAACAGGGGCACCCCGCAGTAACTCACTCCACAGTCGACGGCCCACCGGGAGTGTTCGTCGCGTTACCGAACTCCCGCGGCAGGCGGCGGAGCCGCGCGTTCATGTTGCGGATGAGCAGCACCGTCGCGACCGCGAGCAGGACGACGATGAGCAGCCCGACCGGGCCGGCCAGGCCGCCGCTGCGGGTGTCGCCGAAGTTGTTCACCTCGCGCCGCGGCGGCGGCGTCGGGGCGGCGACGGCGGTGGTCGGGACGCCGACCGGACCGGCGACGGCGGCGAGCGGGTCGGTCATGGCGGCCCTCCTTCCGATACGCCCCCACCGTACGCGGGGGTGCCGGGGGCGGGCCCGGCCGGGCCCGCCCCCCGGCGGCGTCACCGGACGCCGGTGAACAGGTCGTCCTCCGGCAGTGCGCTGTCGACCCGGCTGAGCGCCAGCTCGTAGTCCTCGGTCGACCAGTACCGGCGCTGCACGTCCAGTGGCGCGCGGAACCACATGCCGTCCGGGTCGACCTGGGTGGCGTGCGCGCGCAGGGCGTCGTCGCGCACCTCGAAGTACTTGCCGCACTCCACCCGGGTGGTGATCCGGTGGCCCTTGTCCCGGTCGGGGGTGAGCCACTTCTCCAGCATCTCCCCGTACGGCGACTCCACGCCCTCGGCGAGCATCCCGTCGTGCAGCGCCTGGATCTTCACCCGGGTGAAGGTGTGGTGGTAGTACAGCTTGCTCGGCTGCCACGCCGGCCCGGCCTCGGGGAACTGCTCCGGGTCCCCCGCCGCCTCGAACGCCACATAACTGATCTTGTACGTCATGATGTGGTCCGGGTGCGGGTAGCCGCCCTCCTCGTCGTAGGTGAGGATGACGTGCGGCTTCTCCCGGCGGATCACCTCGACCAGCCGGCCGGCCGCGGACTGGACGTCCTCCAGCGCGAAGCAGCCGTCGGGTAGCGGCGGCAGCGGGTCGCCCTCGGGCAGCCCCGAGTCGACGAAGCCCAGCCACTCCTGCCGGACGCCGAGGATGTCGCGGGCCCGGTCCATCTCGGCGCGCCGGATCTCGGTGATGTTGTCGCGGATCTCCGGGCGGTCCAGCTTCGCGTTGAGGACGCTGCCGCGCTCGCCGCCCGTACAGGTCACCACCAGGACGTCGACGCCCTCCTGGACGTACCGGGCCATCGTGGCCGCGCCCTTGCTGGACTCGTCGTCTGGGTGCGCGTGCACCGCCATCAGCCGCAGTTGCTCGGCCACCGGCTCTCCTTCATCGCAATCGTCGTCGGTGCCATGATGGTCCCCGGGCGGGACCGGCCGTCCCGGCGGCGTCGAGCCGACGCCGCCGTCCGGAACGCACCGACGCCGCGGAGGATAACCACGGTGACCGACACCACCGCCCCCAACGCCGCGCCCGCCCCGGTATTCCCACCCGGACGGTACGGCCGCCGCCGCGCGCCGCGCGGGCGCGCCGCGCGCGTGTGGGTGATCGCCGCATCGCTGCTGGTGGTGGCCGCCGCGGTACTGGTCGGCGTGCGAGGTTACCGGGAGTTCGGGGATCCCGCCTACCAGCCGACCGTCCTGTCGTACACCGATGTGACGGATACCACGATCACGATCCACTTCCGGGTTCACCTGCCGGCCGGCGCGGGCGCGACGTGCGCGGTCCGGGCGCGGGCGCACGACGGCAGCGTGGTGGGCCGCGCGGAGGTACCGGTGCCGCCGAACGAGCCGGTCCGGTCGTACGTTCTGGCCACCGCGGGCCGCCCGTTCATCGGCGAAGTCCTCCGTTGTCGACCGGCCTGAGCGCCGAAATCGCTGGTAGACTCGGCAGTTCGATGCTGTTGGTCCGATTTTCCCCGCTGATCCGACTTTCCCCGCTGGTTGGATTTCCTGCGAACAGGCCTCCCCGGGTCAACCATTCCCGGGTTGCACGTTCCCGGCGGTGATTGCCTGCGCGGGGGACGGGGTACTGCGCCACCACCCGCCCCGCGTGCCGCCCACCCCGGCACCGGGGCAGTTGACTGCGGGTGACCCGGAATCCGGTTGCGCCGGCACGTCATCGCCCGATGACATGTCGGTCCCGGCGGTTAACGTCACGCCGCCAACGAGATGACACCGATCAGAGGAGACGTCCGTGACCAAGCCCGACAACGCTGCCTGGCTCTCGCAGGACGCCCACGACCGCCTGCAGGCCGAGTTGGACGAGCTGATCGCCAACCGTCCCGTGATCGCCGCCGAGATCAACGCCCGGCGCGAGGAGGGCGACCTGCGCGAGAACGGCGGGTACCACGCCGCCCGCGAGGAGCAGGGCAAGCAGGAGAGCCAGATCCGGTACCTGCAGGAGCTGCTGCGCACCGCGCGGGTCGGCGAGGTCCCCGACGCCGACGCGGTCGCGCCCGGCATGCTGGTAACGATCTTCTTCGAGGACGACGCCGACGACACCGAGACCTTCGTGCTCGGCTCGCGCGAGATCGCGTCCTCCACGGACCACACGGTGTACAGCCCGGAGTCGGCACTCGGCCAGGCCATCGTCGGCGCCAAGAAGGGGCAGACCGTCACGTACACGGCGCCCAGCGGCGCGGACATCAAGGTGACGATCCGCGACTTCGCCCCGTTCAGCGGCTGAGGCCGCGGGCCGCGCCCGGCGGTCAGTGCACCGTGACGTCGTAGCCCGCGGCGCGCAGCAGCCCGACCAGCTCGGCCGAGTGGCCCGCGCCCCGGGTCTCCACCGACAGCACCACCTCGACCTCGCCGAACGACAGCCGCGGGTCGTGCCGCCGGTGCTCGATGTGGGCGACGTTGGCCCGGGTGCCGCCCAGCAGGTTGAGCATCGACGCGAGCTGGCCCGGCCGGTCGGCGCAGCGGATCGTGATCCGCAGGTACCGGCCGGCCGCGGTCAGGCCGTGCTCGATCAGCTTCACCATCAGCAGCGGGTCGATGTTCCCGCCCGAGATCACCGCGACGGCCGGCGCGCCCACCCGGATCCGGCCGGTCAGCAGCGCCGCCGCGGCCGCCGCGCCGGCCGGCTCGGCGGTCAGCTTCGCCCGCTCCAGCAGGAGCAGCAGCGCCCGCGAGATGTCCTCGTCGGTCACCGTGACGATGTCGTCCACCAGCTCGCTGACGTGCGTGTACGTCAGGTGTCCGGGCTGGCCGACGGCGATGCCGTCGGCGATCGTGTGGATGGCCGGCAGCCGCACCGGGGCGCCGGCCCGCAGCGAGGGCGGGAACGCCGCCGCACCCTCGGCCTGGACGCCGATCACCCGGACGTCCGGCCGCAGCGCCTTGGCCGCGACCGCCAGCCCGGAGACCAGCCCGCCGCCGCCGACGGAGGCGACGATCGTCCGCACCTCGGGCCTGGCGGCGAGGATCTCCAGCGCCACCGTCCCCTGGCCGGCGATGACGTCCCGGTGGTCGAACGGGTGGATGAACACCGCGCCCTGCCGGGCGGCGAACTCCACCGCCGCGGCCAGCGCGTCGTCGACGGTGTCGCCGACCAGCTCGACGTGCGCCCCGTACGCCTTGGTCGCGGCCACCTTCGGCAGCGGCGCGCCCACGGGCATGAACACCGTCGAGTGCGTACCCAGCAGCCCGGCGGCGAGCGCGACGCCCTGCGCGTGGTTGCCGGCGCTGGCCGCCACCACGCCGCGGGCGCGCTCGGCGTCGCTCAGCCCGGCGATCCGGTTGTACGCCCCGCGCACCTTGTACGAGCCGGCCCGCTGCAGGTTCTCGCACTTCAGCCACGTCGGCCCGCCCACGGCCTCCGACAGCGGCTTGCTGTGCTCCAGCGGGGTGTCGCGCACCACGCCGACGAGCAGTTTCGCCGCGGCTTCCACCTCCGCGAGCGTCACCAGGTCCGACATGGGCCCGATCTTGCCATGGTGCGTGCCGGCGGCCCACCCGCCGAGCGGCCCCGTCCGGATGGGACCGGACCGCCGCTGTCGCGGCCGGCGTGCCCACCGGCGGCGGCGGCCGGGCGCGGCCTGATCAAGCGGGCCGGGCGCGGCCGGGTCAGGCGGCCCGGACGGCGGCCGGGCGGGGGAAGGTCGGCGCGTGCCGGGCCCACGGGCGGACCAGTTCGAGCTGCCCGGCCAGGGCGAGCAGCGTCCGCTCGCTGCCCGGCGGCCCGACGAGCTGGACCGCGCCCGGCAGCCCGTCCGGCCGGACCCCGACCGGCACGCTGACCGCCGGCAGCCCGGCGACGTTCCACGGCGCGGCGTACGGCGCGAACCGGCTCGACGCCCGCAGGTTGGCCAGCCAGGACCGCCCGGCCCAGCCGGCGGCGGCGACCGGCCCGCGGGACAGCACCGGGGTGAGCAGCGCGTCGAACCGGTCGCCGAAGAAGTCCAGCGACCGCCGCCGCCAGTGCTGCTGGTCGGCCTCCCGGACCAGCCCGAGCCGCTCCAGCACGGCCCCGGCGGCGGCGTGGTGCCGGCTGCGCGCCTGCAACCGGGAGCGCGGCACGCCCAGCGCGGCGGCGGACCGGTTGGCGGCGGCGAACCACAGCGACCCGGCGCGCAGCGCCGCCGCGTACGGCGGGTCGGCGACCGCCGCGTCGTGGCCGGCGCCGACCAGCGCCCGGGCGGCGTCGGCCAGCGCGGCCCGGGTCGGCCCGTCCGGCCACACCCCCGGTACGGGCGAGCGCAGCGACACGGCGATCCGCAGCCGGTCCGGCGGTTGCAGCGGCCGCGGCGCGGCGCCGCTCAGCACGTCCAGCCCGAGGGCGGCGTCGGCGACGGTGGTGGCGAGCACGCCGTGCTCGACCAGCCCGAACCACAGCCCCGGGTCCTCCCCCGGCACCACGCCCGAGCCGGGCTTGACGCCGACCACGCCGCAGCAGGCGGCCGGGATGCGGATCGAGCCGAGCCCGTCGTTGCCGTGCGCCAGCGGGACCATGCCGCTGGCCACGGCGGCCGCGGCGCCGCCGGAGGAGCCGCCGGGCGTCCGGTCGGTGCGCCACGGGTTGCGGGCGGCGGCGTCGTCGGCGTCGGTGACCGCCCACAGCCCCAGCTCGGGCATGCGGGTGGTGCCGACGATGACCGCGCCGGCCCCGCGCAGCCGCCGGACGACCTCGTGGTCGGCCTCGGCCACGGCGGTCGTCGCCGCCCGGGAGCCGTTGACGTTGGCCAGGCCGGCGACGGCGGTGTTCTCCTTGACCGCGACCGGCACCCCGGCCAGCGGCAGGTTGCCCAGGTCGGGCTGCTGGTCGACCTTCTCCGCCTCGGCGGCGGCGGCCGCGGCGCGGACCGTCCGGAAGGCCGACACGACCCGGTCGGCCACCGCGATGTGGTCGAGGTGGTCGGCGACGACCCGGGTGGCCGAGTCGTCGCCGCGGCGGACGGCGCGGGCGATCTGCTTCGCGGTGGCGCCGACCCGGGACGGCACGAGCTGGGACATGGCTGGCCTGCCTTGTTCAGTGGGGGTGCGGACGGGTCGGGCGGCGCCGCCGCCCGTGGTGCCGGTGCCCCCGCCCGCCCCGGCCGAATCCCGGGCGGGACGGCCGGGGCGGGTCGGGGCGCTCACTCAGGACAGCGCGGCCCCGAGGTCGGCGATCAGGTCGTCGATGTGCTCGATGCCGACCGACAGCCGGACCAGGTCGGCGGGCACCTCCAGCGGCGACCCGGCGGTGCTGAGGTGGGTCATCCGGCCGGGGTGCTCGATCAGCGACTCGATCCCGCCCAGCGACTCGGCCAGCAGGAACACCGTCGTCCGCTCGCACGCCCGGATCGCCGCCTCCGGGCTCGCGGCCCGGAACGAGACCATGCCGCCGTACCGGCGCATCTGCTTGCCGGCGAGCGCGTGGCCGGGGTGCGCGGCCAGCCCCGGGTAGATGACCTCGGTGACCGCGGCGTGGCCGCTGAGGAACTCGGCGACCCGCTCCGCGTTGTCGCAGTGCCGGTCCATCCGGACGCCCAGCGTCTTGATCCCGCGCAGCGTCAGCCAGGCGTCGAACGGGCCGTTGATCGCGCCCATCGCGTTCTGGTGGAACGCGACCCGCTCGCCCAGCTCGGCGTCGCCGAAGACCAGCGCGCCGCCGACGACGTCGGAGTGGCCGCCCAGGTACTTGGTGGTCGAGTGGACGACGACGTCGGCGCCGAGGGCGAGCGGTTGCTGGAGGTACGGCGAGGCGAACGTGTTGTCGACGACGCACAGCGCCTCGCGCTCGTGGGCGAGCTGCGCCACGGCCGCGATGTCGGCGATGTTGAGCAGCGGGTTGGTCGGCGTCTCCAGCCACACCACCCGGGTGTGCGCGGTGATCGCCGCCCGGACGGCCTCGACGTCGGTGATGTCGGCCGCCGTCCAGTCCAGGCCCCACTGCTCGCAGACCCGGGCGACGAGCCGGTACGTGCCGCCGTACGCGTCGTCCGGGATCACCACGTGGTCGCCGGGTTGGCAGACGCTGCGCAGCAGGGTGTCCTCGGCCGCGAGGCCGCTGGCGAACGCGAGCGCCCGGCTGCCGCCCTCCAGCGCCGCCAGGCACTCCTGCAGCGCGTCCCGGGTCGGGTTGGCCGAGCGGCTGTACTCGTACCCCGCCCGGGGCTTGCCGACCCCGTCCTGCACGTACGTGGAGGTCTGGAAGATCGGCGGGATGACCGCGCCGGTGCGGGGGTCGGGCGCCTGCCCGGCGTGGATCGCGAGCGTCTCGAAGCCGTACGTCATGGATTGAGGCTAGCCCCCGCACCCGGCCGGCGTGCGTCATGCCGGCACCGCCGCGCCCCGGCCGCGCTAAGGTCCGCCTTCATGGGCGACTGTGTGTTCTGCGCGATCGTCGCCGGCGGCGCGCCGGCCGACGTGGTGGCCGACGAGCCGGCCGGCGTGGCGTTCCTGGACGTGCGGCCGGTCTTCCCCGGCCACGTCCTCGTGGTGCCCCGCCCCCACCTGCCGGTATTGACGGACCTGCCGGCGGCCGACCTGGGGCCGTACTTCGCGCTCGTCCAGCGGGTCGCGGCGGCGGTGGAGGCCGGGCTGGGCGCGGGCGGGACGTTCGTGGCGATGAACAACCGGGTCTCCCAGTCGGTGCCGCACCTGCACACGCACGTGGTACCCCGGACGAAGGGCGATGGGCTGCGCGGCTTCTTCTGGCCGCGGACGAAGTACCCGTCGCCCGCGGCGGCGGCCGACCGGGCGGCGGCGATCCGCGCGGCCCTGCCGCCGGCCTGACCCGCCGACCCGACCCACCGGCCGGCGCCGGGCGGCCCGATCCACCGGCCGGCGCCCGGGCGGCTCAGGTCTCGTCCAGGATCCGCCAGCCGCGCCCGACCAGCGGCGCCAGCGCCACCACCCCGTACGCCACCCCCACCACGATCAGCACCGGGGTGACGCCGACGGCCGTCACGGCCACGCCCGCGCCCAGCGCGGCCAGCGGCATCGCCGCCCAGCAGCCGGCGGTCGTCGCCCCGAACACCCGGGCGCGCAGCGCCGGCGGCACGCGGCGCAGCTCGGCGGACTCCAGCAGCGGGTTGATCGCCCCGGCGGCGAACCCGCACACCGCGTACACCGCGATCAGCGTCGGCAGCCCCAGTCCGGCGGCCAGCGCCAGGAACGGCGGCGGCCCGCAGACCAGGAACGCCGCGACCAGGGTGTACCGCTTCGGCAGCCGGTGCCCGACCGCGCCGAACAGCAGCGCACCGACCAGCGCCCCGCCGCCCATCACGCCGACGAGCAGGCCGAACGCCGCCGCCCCGCCCAGCCGGGTGCTGGCCACCACCGGCAGCAGGACGCTGCTCTTGGCGGCGTCGAACACGTTGGTCACCAGCACCATCAGGATCATCACGCGCAGCAGCGGGTCCCGGACGACGAACCGGATCCCGGCCCGGAAGTCCGCCCAGTACCCCTGCGTCGGCTCCCCGTCGGCCCCGTCGTCCCGGGCCCGCAGCGCCCGCGGTACGAGCAGCACCACGATCAGCGCGGAGACGGCGAACGTCGCCGCGTCGATGAGCAGCGCGTTGACCCCGCCGAGAAGCCCGACCAGCAGGCCGGCGAGCGGCGCGCCGACCAGCCGGCCCCCGCGCTCGACCGCCCCCATGAACGCGACCCCGCGCTCCACCGGTACGCCGGCCCGCTCGGCCGCCTCCGGGATCAGCACCATCCGCGCGCTCTGCCCCGGGCTGTCGAGCAGCCCGCTGGCGAACACCAGCGCCAGCAGCAGCCAGATCGGCAGCACGCCGGCCAGCGCACACAGCGGGATCGCGGCCATGGTCACGCCGGACACGACGTCGGCGATGATGCTGGCCCGGCGCGGCCCGATCCGGTCGACGACGACCCCGCCGAGCGCCCCGCCGATCACCATCGGGGCGAACGCGAACGCGCCGACCAGGCCCGTCAGCGTCGCCGACCCGGTCTCGGTCAGGATGTAGATGGGCAGCGCGATGATCGTGATCATGTTGCCGGTGAGCGACACGGCGCTCGCGGCGATCAGCGCGTACAGCGGCGTCCGCTCCCGAGCGACCGGCGGCGCGGTGGCGGCGGTCACGGCTCCGCCACCACCTCGGCCCGGCGGACGGCCTGGTAGATCAGCCAGACCGGCTCGGTGCCCGGCCGCGCCGCCGCACCGCGCGCGGCCCACCGGCCGACCAGCTCCTCCAGCTCGGCCCGCAGCTCCGCGGCCTCACCCGCGGTCAGGTGCACCAGGTCGTCCCCGCCGGCCTGCGCGGCGAGCCACTCGGGCGGCAGCTCGCGCTCGTACTCCAGCGCGGCCTCCAGCCCGCGGGCGTACGTCTGGATGATGCTGCGCCGCAGCGCGAGCATGGCCGCCTCGCCCGCGGCGTCCCCGCGCACGTCCGCGGGCTCGAAGTCGGTGGTCGCGTGGGCGGCCTGCCACCACCGCTCGCGCCGGTCCCGGGCCCGGTCCGGCGCCTCGATGACGAGCCCGTGCGCGGCCAGCGCGCGCAGGTGGTAGCTGACCGACCCGACGGCCTGGCCGGTGGCGGCGGCGAGCTGGCCCACGGTGGCGGCCCCGCGCGTGCGGAGCTGGCCGAGCAGGCTCAGCCGGGTGGGGTGGGCGAGCGCCCACATCACTTCGGGGTCGGTGACCCGGATGGCGTTCATGCGTCGACCGTAGTCGTACAAGAGATTTTGTACAACCACTCTTGTACGACTGCTGACGAGGTGAGCGGCGCCACCCCTCCAACGTCGCAGATTTCGCCGCCGCGCGCGCAGAATGGGGAACGACCGGGAGGAGCAGTCATGTTCGGACGCAGCACGCCGCCGGCCGGCCGGGACACCCCGACGTCCGTCGCCGACCGCCACCTCGTACTGGGCACGCCGATGCGCGGGCCGTGGCCGGCCGGGCACGCCCTGGCCGTGTTCGGGATGGGCTGCTACTGGGGGGCCGAGGAGCTGTTCTGGCAGGTCCCGGGCGTGCACAGCACCGCCGTCGGCTTCGCCGGCGGGCAGACGCCGAACCCCACGTACGACGAGACCTGCACCGGCCGCACCGGGCACGCCGAGGTGGTACAGGTGGTGTACGACCCGGCCGCGGTGGCGTACGGCGAGCTGCTGCGGATCTTCTGGGAGAACCACGACCCGACCCAGGGCGACCGGCAGGGCAACGACATCGGGTCGCAGTACCGGTCCGCGGTGTACACCACGAGCGAGGCGCAGGCGGCGGAGGCGGCGAGGACGCGGGAGGCGTACGCGCCGGCCATCCGGGACGCCGGGTGGGGGGAGATCACCACGGAGATCACGCCGCTGGCGATCTTCTACTACGCCGAGGACCCGCACCAGCAGTACCTCGCCAAGAACCCGAACGGCTACCGCTGCCACAGCAAAACCGGCGTCCCCTTCCCCGGCTAGGGAGCGTCTCTTGGATCATGGTTTGGTCCAGAGCAGTATGCCTGCGAGGGTGAGC
>NZ_BMQB01000009.1 GCF_014647895.1 Pilimelia anulata | reverse complement strand
AGAACGTCCTCCCCACGGCCATCAGACCATGATCAGAAGACTCCGGGAAAGCGGGGGGACCTCAGTCTTGAGGATGGAGAAGAAGTTCTCCATCAACGCGTTGGAATAATGTGTAGTTCGAACCCCGGTCGCTGTGATGTATACAGACTGGTGTCCGAGGGGGACACGAACACGAATGACGACCGCAGCGGTTGCCTCGCTGATCCCGCCGACGCGAGATGTCGCCCACCTGAACGGGGTTCCCATTGTGGGCCGGTCCCTGCCGCGTTCCGCTGGACCCCCATGCCGCTGCGCCTCGACGCCGGCTGCGTCGTCGAACGCGAATGACCAGCCGTGCGCCACCCGCAGCGCCCCGCCGCCGGCGGCGGGGACGGTGGGCCGGTACAGCAGCTCGCGGTGACCGTGGAACGGGTTCGCGATACTGCGGTGTTCGACGACGACGCCCTGGGGTGGGCCCGTCGATCCGGAAGCGGCCGGAGGAGCGGATCGTCGGTATCGACACCCGCCGGTCGAGGGTGTCGATCAGCAAGGACGAGGTACCGGCGAGCGGCGCGAGGTCGGCCATGGTGCGAACGAGCAGTGGTGCAGCGTCGCCGGGGATGTGCTCGATGCGCCCGGGCGGGCTCGATGCACCCGGGTGGGTAGGTCGGGTCCAGGTGCAGGACACGGGGGGCGGCAGCACCGACCTTCTACTACGGATCGTCCGACGAGCGCGCGGACTCCGCGACCTGCCAGCCGGATAGTAATCTGTGTCAATGTCCGCGTCCGAGCGGCGTCCTGGACTCGGAAGCGAGCCCCGGGCCGGAACCGCATCGCTTTCGGGCGCCGGGCGCCCCCGCTACCGAGCCCCGCTACCGAGCTGCGCTCTGCGCCGCTCCCGATCCCTCGGGGAGGGGACATGCAGCTGGAGCTGCATCACCTGAGAGCCATACGGGCCGTCGCCGCGGCCGGCAGTCTCAACCGGGCCGCCGAACAGCTCAATCTGCCCCAGCCCGCGCTGAGCCGGCAGCTGCGGCGCCTGGAGGACCTGTTCGGCGGCCCGCTGTTCGACCGGCACCACTGTGGCGTCCGGCCGACCGCGCTCGGCCGCGTCGTCCTCCAGCACGCCGCCGAGATCCTGGACGACTGCGCCGCCATCCACGATGACATCGCCCGGCACCGCGACCGGCAGGCCGGCACGATCCGGCTCGGCTGGGCGGCAAGCTGCGTGGCCGACCTGTTGCTGGCGGACGTGCGCCGCCGCTTCCCCGACACCGCCGTCGAGGTGACGGTCGGCGATTCCATCGCTCAGGTGACGAACCAATTGCTCACCGGCGACATCGACGTGGCGCTGGTACAACACGAGTTGATCGGCATGCCGTGGTCCCGGCCGGCCGAACTCGCCGTCCAGCACGTCATCGACGAGCGTCCGCAGCTCCTGCTCAGCGGCGACCATCCGTTGGCCCGGCGGTCCGCCGTCACCGTGCCGGACCTGCGCGACGAGGGATGGATCGCGATCTCCGGATCGGGCGGCTGCATCGCGTTCCTGCACCGCGTGTGCCGGCCGTTCGGGTTCGCCCCGAGGATCGTCCACCACCTGCCGATCTACGGACCGCACGAGGAGGTCGTCCGGCTCGACGGCAGCGTACTGCTGATGCAGGGCTGGGGGCCGTCCGCGGAGGGCACCATCCGCCTTCCGATCGCCGGGCTGCCCTGGGTGTCTCGGCACTCCCTGGTGTACCGGCCGGGCGGCTTCTGGGCGCCGCAGGTCCCGCATTTCGCGCGCGCGATGGGAGAGGCCCACCGGGCGAGGATCGACGCGGGCCCGCGGATACGTCGATGGACATCGAACCCCGAGCAGCGTCCGTGACGGTCCAGCGTAGGCGTCGCTGTTCGGGGTACGGCAGGGTCAGGGTTTCTTGGCATGTGGCGACCGCCGTGCGATCCGCCAGGTTGACGTGGTCGGCGGTGGGCGGGCGTCTGAGTGGGCGCACGTGGTGTGAACGCTGCTGAGCATCGATAGGTCGTTCTCGCGGGGACGGTCCACCCGATCATCCGACCGCCACATGCCCGACACGGGCGGGCAGCATGGTCGCGCGCCATACGCGACCGTAGAGGGTGCAGGCAAGCATCCAGCCGGCTCGTTGCCGGCGTGCCCGCCGCGTCCGGTCGTCCCGCGTCGTCAACTGATGGCGAAGGTGGAGGTGGTCTGGTTGCCGCCGGCGAACACCCGACCGGTGACCCCGGGCACCTGGGTGGGCGTGGTGCGGTCCGTGGTGTTGCCCTGGCCGAGGTTGCCGTCGGGATTGTCGCCCCAGCACCAGACGGTGCGGTTGGTGATCTGCGTACCGCAGGTGTAGTTCTCGGCGGCGCTGACGCGCAGCCAGGTGGCGGAGCCGATCTGGGTGGGGGTCTGCCGGTCGGTGGTGTCGCCGAGGCCGAGCTGGTACTGGGAGTTCTCGCCCCAGCACCACAGGGTGTTGTCGGTCCTGGTGGCGCAGGTCTGGTCGTTGCCGGCGGAGACGGTCCGCCAGGTGCTGAGCGCGCCGACCTGGGTGGGGGTCTGCCGGTTGGTGGTGTCGCCGAGGCCGAGTTGGTAGGTGTCGTTGAGGCCCCAGCACCACAGGGTGCCGGCGGTCTTGACCGCGCAGCCGTGCCGGCGGCCGACCGACACGGTGTCCCAGCCGGTACCGGTGAGCTGGTCGGGGCTCGTCTGGTCGGAGGTGCTGCTGTTGCCGAGCCGGTAGTCGGCGCCGTTGCCCCAGCACCACAGGGTGCCGCCGGTGCGGGTCGCGCACGCCTGGACGTTGTTGGCGCTGACCTGCTTCCAGGTGGTGTTGCTGCCGACCTGGGTGAAGCTCGTCCGATCATTGGTATCGCCGACGCCGAGCTGGCCGTTGTCGTTGAAGCCGGTGCACCACAGGCTGCCCGCGGTCTTGAGCGCGCACGACTGGTATCCGCCGGCCTCGACATCGGCCCAGTCCGTGGCGGCGCCGATCTGGACGGGGCTGCTGGTGTCGTTGGTGTTGCCCCGGCCGAGCTGGCCGAAGTAGTTGCGGCCCCAGCACCACAGCGTCCCGGCCGACCGGACCCCGCAGGAGTGGCCGCTGCGGCCGTCCCAGGTGCTGTCCGGCGCGTTGTTGCCGGTGTCGATGTCGACCCAGGTGGTGTTGCTGCCGACCTGCACGGGGCTGGTCTGCGGGCTGGTGGTGTTGCCGAGGCCGAGGTTGCCGGTGGTGTTGTCGCCCCAGGCGTAGAGCGGCCCGGCGAGGAAGTCGCCGTCCAGGGCCAGGCTCGATCCCGGATTCGGCGTCGTCCGGGAGAATGCCGCCCCGGCGGGTTCCAGCGAGGCCAGCGCGGTCAGCGCGAGGACGGCCAGCGCGGTTCGCGCGGGCCAGCCCCGGAGACGACCCAGCATGGTGCCCTTCCGACGTACGAGCAGTCGAACTCCGACCGCCGCTGCGGGCCGGTCGAGTTCGCGGCAGTCCCATCGGACATCCCGAGCGGGACTTCAGCATTTCTGCCGAGAAGTTGGCCACAGCCGGAGGCGCCGGCGATCCACAGCGGCGAAGCAGTATCGGTCCGGGCGTGGCCGGTGCCGCGGGCGGACGTGGCGGCCCTTGGCACCCGAGGAGCATGTGAAGCCGGAGCAGGCCGCGCCGCCTCGGGCGGCCGCGTACCGGGGCATGTCACACGCCGGCGCCGGTTCTCCCGTACCGTCGGAGCTATGGCGGCCGAATTCGCCCGGGGCGCGTGAACGGCGCTATTCGCACCGGATGGCTCCAATGCTATTGGTGGTGCCGTTGTGGCCGTGACCGGTGACGACGTGGTGAGGATGGCCATGCTCGGTAGGCGCGACCGCGATCTGCTCGCCGCTCGAGCCGCGGCGCGGGAGGCCCGGCGCGACGCGGACGCGGTGGCCAAGGTCGTGCGTGCCCTGACCGGGGCGGGGACATCCGCCGACGCGGCCCGGGTCGCGCTGGACGCGGTCCGCCGCTGCTTCGGCTGGGCGTACGGCTCGTACTGGCGGATCGACAGGGACGCCGAGGTCCTGCGGTTCGTGGTCGAGTCCGGCGACGCCGGCGAGGAGTTCCGGCAGGTGACGCTCGGGGCGTCGTTCGCCCACGGCGTGGGCCTGTCGGGGCGGGCGTGGCGGAAGCAGGAACTGGTGTTCGTGCAGGACATCGGCGAGGTGACCGACTGCGTGCGCGCGCCCGTCGCCCAGCGCGTCGGCGTGCGCAGCGGCGTGTGCTTCCCGTTGTTCGAGGACGGCGCCGTCGTGGGAACGATGGACTTCTTCGCCACCGAGGTCCTCGACCCGTCCCCGGAAAGGCTCGACGCCCTGCGCACCATCGGCCTGCTGGTGTCCCAGGCACTCGAGCGGATCACCGAGGCCGAGCGGCAGAGCGCCGCCGCCGTCGACCTGGCCGCCGTGAACACCGTGCTGCGCGACGTGGCCGACGCCGGCACCGTCGAGGCCGCGACGCGCTCCGCCCTGGACACGATCCGGCGGGAGTTCGACTGGCAGTACGGGTCGTACTGGGCGGTCGACGAGCACGACCGGGTGCTGCGGTTCGTCCTGGAGTCCGGCAGCGCGGGCGAGGAGTTCCGCCGGGTCACCATGCAGGCCAGCTTCGCCAAGGGATCCGGACTCGCCGGCCGCGTGTGGGCCGCCGAAGACATGATCTTCGTGCCCGACCTGGCCGACGTGGGCGACTGCGTGCGTGCGCCCGCCGCCCGCCGCGCCGGCGTCAGGGCCGGGGTGTGCCTGCCGTTGATCGTCCACGGCGAGGTGGTCGGCACCATGGACTTCTTCGCCACCGAGTCGATCCGGCTGTCCGACAGCCGCGCCGAGGCGCTGCGCAACACCGCCTTCCTGGTGTCCCAGGCGATCGGACGGATCAAGGACCGCGCCGACCGCATCGGCTCGGCCGGCGGCGAGCTGCTCAAATCCATCGAGGAGGCCGAGCGCAACGTCGTGCAGGCCACCGGCGTCACCCACGAGGCGCACACCCTCACCCGCGAGGCCAACCAGGCCGTCGGGCGCCTCGCGGAGTCCAGCGGCAAGGTCGGCGACGTGGTCAACCTCATCAGCACCATCGCCAAGCAGACCAACCTGCTGGCCCTCAACGCCACCATCGAGGCCGCCCGCGCCGGCGCGGCCGGTAAGGGCTTCGCCGTGGTCGCCAGCGAGGTCAAGGACCTGGCCGAGGGTACCGGCAGGGCCACCCGGGACGTCACCGGGTTCATCACCGCCATCCAGGACGACGCCGACAGCGTCGTGACGGCGCTCACGGCCATCAGCACCATCGTCGACCGCATCAACGAGACCCAAACCATGATCAGCGGCGTGCTGACCGAGCAGGCGGCGGTCACCCGGGAAATCCTGACCGACATGTAACCCGACCGACCGGCAATTCCGCGGCAGAATGACCCGCCCTGCACATCAACGCGACCACGAGAGTGTGGGTCGGCAGGCGTACCGAGGGTCAGCCGATGGAGAAGGTGGTGTGGCTACCGCTGCCGCCGGCGTAGATGGTGCCGGTACGGCCGGACACGAGTTTGGGTGTGGTCTCGTCGGAGGTGTCGCCCTGGCCGAGTTGGCCGTAGGAGTTGTCGCCCCAGCAGTAGATGGTGCGGTCGGTGCGGTTGGCGCAGGTGAACTCGTTGCCGGGAGTGACCTTCGCCCAGTCGGTCGCGGACCCGACCTGCACCGGTGAGGTCCGGTCGCCGGTGCTGCCGAGGCCGAGTTCGTTGGTGTCGTTCAGGCCCCAGCACCACAGGGTGCCGCTCTTGAGTCCGCAGGTGTGGTCGCGGCCGGCGGCGATGTAGGTCCAGGTGGTCAGCGCGCCGATCTGGGTGGGTGTCTGGGCGGTGGTGGTGTTGCCGCGGCCGAGTTGGCCGGAGTCGTTGAGGCCCCAGCACCAGAGGGTGCCGTTGCTGCGCAGGGCGCAGGCGTGCTGGCGGCCGACGGTGATGGCGGTGTGGGTGGTGTTGCTGCTGGTGGTCACCGGCAGGTCCTGGCTGGCGGTGCTGGAGTTGCCGAGCTTGTAGTTGATGCCCTCGCCCCAGCAGTAGACCGCGCCGCCGCGGATGCCGCAGGTCTGGACGTTCGAGGCGGCGATGTCGTTCCAGTTGGTGCCCGAGCCGACCTGCTGCGGGGTGTTGTAGGCGGTGGTGTTGTTCTGCCCGAGCTGGCCGAAGTCGTTCTGCCCCCAGCACCACAGCGTGCCGGTGGTCCTGATCCCGCACGTGTGGTAGCCGCCGGTCGCGATCTGGCTCCAGGAGCCGGAGATCTGCACCGGTGACGAGGTGTTGGTGTTGTTGCCCCGGCCGAGCTGGCCCTGGTTGTTGGCGCCCCAGCACCACAGCGTGTTGTCCGACCGGAGCGCGCACGTGTGCCCGGTCGCGGCGTCGTCGACGGGCTGGTTCGACGTCGACGCGAACACCCACGTCGTCGCCGAGCCGACCTGCAACGGACTGGTCCGGGGACTGGTGGTGTTGCCGAGGCCGATCTGGCCGGTGGTGTTGTCACCCCACCCGTACAGGGCACCCGCGTTGAAGGCACTGCTCAAGCCGATGCTGTTGCCCGAATTCGACGTCGTCCGACTGAACGCACTCGCGACCGAATGGACGCAGACCAGCGCCAGGGCCACGCCCGCGATCACGCACGCGCCGAGAACCCGATCCGCAGAAAACATCACCAGCTCCCAGTCATCACCTCATCAATCGGCTGACCGATCCGGCAACTTAGGCACGGACGGCGGCGGATCCCTCGGTAGCCGGGGGCCCGGCGCTCTTGACGCGGCGCCGGCGGTCTTCTTGACTGGAACCGTCATCTCGCAGCGCCGGTTGGTGGTGGAGCGCGCTGGTCAACCCCGGGCCGTACGGGGCGTCCAGCCATGCTCTGACACCAGTGCTCGGCCGGCCCCGCACGGTCCCCCCCGGAAGGGACCACCATGACGGACACCACTACCCCCGAGCCTGTCGCCCCCGAGCAGCATGAGCAGCCGCAGTACGACCCCGCGGACTGGACCCCGGTCATCGAGCGTGCCTTCTTCACCCGCCTGCTGCAGACGGTGGAATCGAGTGCCGTCGCCGCATGGGCGCAACCCATCGACGCGCTGGTGCGGCGCCGGCTGGCCGCCCTTGACAGGCAGGTCGAACCCCTGGTCGCCAATGCGATGGACGCGGCCAACGCCCGATTCACGACGCTGGCCGTGGCGACGTACGACATCCTGGAGCCGGTGTACGGCCCCACCGAGGCGGCCGCGATCGTGGAGGACTGCCTCAACAGCCCGCTACGCGAGCAGATGCTGACCGGCACCCGCGACATGCTCGACCGCACCGACGACCCCTTCACCACGCTGGTCGCCGCAAGCAAGCAGCGCGAGCAGTCCTACTTCGGTCCGTCGTTCCACTTCGAGCGGCCCGTCGATGACGGCGACACCTATGTGCTGGACGTGCGCCGCTGCCTCTTCCACGAGGTACTGGCCGCCGTCGACCGTCGCCCGCTGCAACCGATTCTGTGTCGCTTCGACCTCAACTGGGCCGACGCCATCGATCCCTCGCGGCACAAGCTGAGGTTCCTGCGGCCGGTAACCCACGCCACCGGCACCACCTGCCGCATGCTGTTCACCCGCGAAGAACACCTGCCCGACCTCATCGCCCGGCCCGCCGACCCGGCCAGCACACCACCGGCAACAGCCACCGGGTGGTGAGCGACATGCGCGTGGGCAGTGCGGCACATGCGGCCGCGGTCCGTGCGCCGCTCCGATGCCGACTATCGTCGTGCCCGACCAGCGTCGCGATTCGGGGGAGGGCGATCTGATGAGGCTGTTCCGCATCATGTGGCGGGCGGTCGGTGGGGCTGTCGCTCTGCTGGCCGTCCCGGGCACCGCTCCGGTGGGCCCTGCCCGGGCCGCCGGTGACCCGCCGCCGGACAGCGTGGTGCGGCTGTCCGGCGAACCCGGCGAGTACCTCACCGGCGGTCGGATGTGGACGTTCTCGCCGGCGCGCGGCGATCGGCTGAGTGCGTACACCACCACGGGAGGTCTGCTGCGGGTTGATGTCCGGGATTCAGCCGGCGAGGACTGGGCGGTGGAGCTGGCTGGACCGGGGAGCACCCCGCTGGCCGTCGGCGAGTATCCCCACGCCGTCCGACCCGCGGATCGCGGCCGGGCGCCGGGCCTCGCGGTGTGGGCGCCCGGCCGGGCCTGCGGCCGGGTCGATGGGTCCTTCACCGTCACGGAGCTGGTGCGGGGGCCGCACGGCTACATCGAGCGCATCGCCGCGGCCTTCCGGATGACCTGCGACGCCAGCACCCGGGTGCTCACCGGGGACGTCCGGGTGGTCGCCCCGCCCCTGGCTGAACTGGTGCTGACCAGCGCCGTGGACCGGACGGCGGCGCGCAGCCCCGCCACCGGACGGTCGACCTTCACCGGAGCGGTGACCTGCACCAAGCCCGTCACGGTGACGGTGTGGGCGCAGGCCCGGCAGACCGTTGACGGCCACCTTCTACGCCAGCCGCTGAGCATCACCGGCGACCGTGCCTGCCGGCCCGGCGTCCCGGCCGCGTGGTCGGGCAGTACCGCCGCCGACGTCACCCCGTTCGCTGACGGCCGGGTGGAGGTGGAGGTGACGGCGGCGACCGACGATCCCGACTTCCCCGTACGCCAGACCGCGCGATCGCGGACCATCGTGACCGTGGCGGCCGTCCCGCCGACCACCCTGCCGACCAGCGCGGCCACCCTGGCCGGCAGGGGCGCACCGTCGGGCGCCGGCGTCGCGGGTCGGCGACTGCCGCCCGTCGCGGCCGGCTCGCTGGAGTTCAGCGGCGACCCCGGAGACTACGTCAGCCGGGGCCGAGAGTGGACGTACGGAGCATCGGGGGGCGACAGGTGGGACGCCCACCACTTCCTCGCCGAGAACGCGGTGAAGCTGGACGTGAGCGGCCGCGACAGCAAGAGCTGGACTCTCGAACTGCGGGCCGCCTCCGGGCAGCCGCTGCGCGTGGGCCGGTACGCGGACGCGGTCGGCAGCGATGTGGACGGGCGCCCGTTCCTCGACCTCAGCGGCGACGGCCGAGCCTGCGCGACCACCGGCGAGTTCACCATCACGGCGCTGCGACTGACCGCGCACGGATACGTTGAACGGCTGGCAGCGGAGTTCACCCAGCGGTGCCACAACAGCGCCAGCGCGCTGCGCGGGCGGGTGCTCATCGACAACCCACCGCAGCCCCCGGACCTCACCGTGGCCCTCGGTGTGACGCAGTCGGCCACCTTCGGTGACGTGAGCGCGCGGGCGTACCTGCCGGTAACGGTGACCTGCAGCAAGTCAACCGAGGTCAGACTGTGGGCCGAGGTACGGCAGTCGCGGGAGGACAACCTCCCACAGCTCGAGTCGGGTCAGGTCCGAATCGCCTGCCGGGCCGGAGAACCGACCCGGCAGATCGTCGAGGCGGACGTCATCCGCGACCCACTCCCGGTCGCCGGGCCGGCCCGGGTAACCCTGGACGCGCACGCCGGGGACCCCGACTACCAGGAGCTGACCGTACGGTCGGCGACCACGCTACCGGTCGTCTTCGAGCCGGTCATCGAGCAGCGACGCCCTCGAACCGCGATTCCAGCGACAGATCAGCCACGCGCTACGATGGTGAATTTTCCGATATTGTCATTCAGATTTGGCCCAACATTAGGGGTGTTTCCACGGAAGATCTTGCCGACCGAGGCGTCTCGAGCACCGAAAGCGATCGCTTCGTTGCACCGATTGTATAGCTTGAACGAGCTGACGACCCACCCGAAGCCCTCTTGTTGCCGCAGATCCCACGTGTAGCCCTCGCCGTCGCAAGGAGCCGAGCCGTAAAGGACACGCCCGGTCCCGCGGTAGTCTGCATCCATGTAGAGCTTCGCCACCATCAAGTCGTCCCTCATCACCTTCTTCGCGGCGTCGCCGCACACGGATCTGAGGGCGGACACTGATTCGCCTGCTGCGGGGCGCTGCGAAACAAGGACGCACTCTGTGGCGTCCCGGTCCCGGTGGTACGAAATTGTGGGTGTCACCGCGAGTGTCGCAGTCAAGCCCAGTGCAAGAATCCCCATGATTTCTCCTTACGTGCTTCAGGAAGGGCCAGGTGGCCCGTTTTTGCCATCGACCCTGCGCCCTGTTTGACTCAGGGGCAGCGGGTGACGTTGTATTCCATGCCGTCGGGGAATGTCAGGACCGACTCCATGCGGTCGATCACCGTGATTCCTTCGATCTCGCCCGACCCGGTGAGGTTCAGGTCGTAGCGCACGGTGAACACCGGGTCCTGTCCGCACTCGACCACACCGGTGGGGATGGCAGCGCTCACGACCTCCTTGCCCTGGTGGGGGACGCCGTCGACACTGCCGCCGGTGTAGGCCCGGTGGGTCGGCGGGGCGAGCGTTCCGCCGGTGGAGAGGTCGTAGGAGATGTCGACGGTCGCGGCCAGATCGAGCCCGAGGTTGTAGTTGACTTCGTTCGTCACCGTGGCCGGTGCGTACCGGTCATTGGTCGGCGAGATGATGCGGAACTTGACCTCGCACGACACGCTTCTCCGTCCTTCTTCGACGTCGAGGCTGAGGCCGTGGAAGGCAGCCATGATCTCTCCGTTCTCCTCGTTGACCTCGATGGTGTCGTCGTGGGCGCTGCCGCAACCGGTGCCGGTCATGCCCACAGCCTTGTAGATGGGTATCGCGACGGATGCCCGGGCCGGCGCAACGACCAGGGCCCCCGAGCTCGACACGGCGACTGCCGCCGTCGCCGCCGCCAGTGCTCGCTTGATAATCATGATGTGATCCTCTACCCCGATTTGATTGGCTGACCTCAAAGGTCCGTAAACATCAGCGGCCGCTTTCTCGGAGCGCCGTACGCCGGCCATCTGGCTCGTCCGGTCGCGGCCGGACGACGGGTGCCGGTCTGCTCCCGTCGCGGCTACGGCTACCACCGCACCCCGGCGACCATTCGGAAAGCACCGTCGCATGTAGCTTGTCATCGACCTGTGTCTGATTGCCTGCATTTTCGAGAACTGTCAAGTCGCGTGTGCGTCCACTCAGTTCTGTCGGAAATTCGACTCATTCATGGGCGATATGAAGCCATCCCGGGGCGCCGCGGCCGTTGCGTGCGGCGCCCGCGTCGCGCGAGGATCGGTACTGCCCGTTGGAGTGAAGATCCACGTTGGTCGGTGGTCGACCATTACGATGCCCCTCGACCCCGTCCACGCCGCTGGGCCGGGCGGGCCGCTGACCCGGAGGTGCCGGTGAACGCCGTGGAACTGGTCACGACCGCGCTGGTCACCGGCGCGGGCGGCGCGGTGACTGCCGTGGTCGCGGACCTCTACCGGGAGCTGAAGCACGCCCTCGTCCCGGGCACCCGGCCGGCGCTGGCCGATCACCTGGCCGCGGTGGAGGCCGGCGCCGGGGACCGGGAAGCGTTGATGCGTGAGATGAACACCGTTGACCTGTCACCGGAGTTGATCGAGGCAGCGCGCCGGGTCCTCGCCGCGGCCGATCCAGCGGGCGCACGCGCCGGCCGGTACGTCGTCGATCTCGGCGGTGCGCACGTGCAGGGGTTGCAGGTCGGCGACCGCAACATTCAGCACAACACCTTCGGCTGACCGCGGTGGCGGCCGAACCGGCTCCGGACGAGCCGATCGCCGCGGACCTGGTCCGCCCCCTGCTGGACCACCTCGCGGCCGCGCGCCGCGAGGGCGTCGCGGTGTGGCAGGGAGTGCAGATCGGCAACGAGAACATCCAGATCAACGCGCACCACCACCCGCCGAGACGGCCGGCCGCGCTTCCGTACCTGGTCGGCGTGCTACCCGACGAACCGCCGGGCTACCAGGAGCGCCCGCAGGCCGCGCGGTTGCGGGCAGCCCTGGCCGGCGGTGGGCCGGCGGGTCCCGAGCCCGGGCTCGTGACCGGCCCGGGCGGCGTGGGCAAGACCCAGCTCGCCGCCCGGTACGCCGCGGCGGAGTGGGCGGCGGGGCGGTTGGACGTACTGGTCTGGGCCTCCGGTCCGGACAGCGGCTCGGTGCGGAGCGCCTTCGCCGCCGGGTCGGCGGTGGATCCCGGCGACGAGTCGGAGACGCTGGACCAGCGCGCCCGCCGGTTCCTATCCTGGCTGGGTACGACGGACAAGCGCTGGCTCGTGGTCATCGACGACCTGCGGTCGGCGACCGAACTCAGGGGGCTGTGGCCGCCGAGGAGGCCGGGTGGACGGACGATCATCACGACCCGCCGGCGCGACATCGGCCCGATGATGGAGTGGGACTCCATCGAGCTGGCGGTCTTCGCGCCGGCGGAGGCGGACCAGTACCTGGCCCGGCGGCTGCCGGCGGCGCTGCGCGACGACCCGGCCGGGCTGGCGGCCGACCTCGGCTACCTCCCCATCGCCCTGAGCCAGGCCACCGCGCTGATGCGCGTGCGGCGGTGGAGCTGCACCGGGTACCGGCGGCGGTTCGCCGCCGCCCGGGAGCTGGGCGACGTGTTCCCGGACGAGGGCAGCGACTTCAACCGGGCCGCGCTGGCGAACACCGCGACGGTGGCGGCGACGTGGCGGCTGTCCGTGCGGGCGGCCGACGCCGACCGGCCGCGGGGTCTGGCCACGCCGTTGCTGGAGGTCGCCTCCCTGCTCGACCCGAACGGCACCCCCGAGCTGATCTTCACCAGCGCCGCCGCCCGGTCGGCGGTCGCCGACCGCGCGGGCGCGGCGGCGGTGACGGCCGACGACGCCATGGACGGCCTGGCCGTGCTGCACCGGTACAGCCTGCTGGACCACGAGGGCGGGCTGGTCCGGGTGCATGCACTGGTCCAGCGGGCCACCCGGGACCGGACCCCCGCGGGCGCCCGCGACCCGCTCGCCCGCGCGGTCGGCGACGCGCTCCGCGAGGTCTGGCCGCCGACGGAGCGCGCCCCGGCCCTGACCCAGCGGCTGCGGTCCGGCGCGCAGGCGCTGTACCGGCATGCCCGCGGCGCGCTGTGGGCCGGGTCGCACCCTCCACACCCGGTCCTGGAGCGCGCGGTGGCCAGCTTCGGCGAGGCCGTGCTCTGGGACGATGCGATCGCGCTCGCCGCCGACCTGGTCGCGGAGGCGGGCGCCCGGCTCGGCCCGCGCCACCCCGTCACCCTGCGGCTGCGCAGCACGCAGGCGGTGCTGCGCGGCGACGCCGAGCAGCGGGAAGCGGCCCTGGCGGAGTTCACCGCCGTCGTCGCCGACTGCGTCGAGGTGCTCGGCCCCGCGGACCCCTTGACGGTGGCCGCCCGGCACGGGCTCGGCAACCAGCACGGGCAGGCAGGCCGCCCCGCCCGGGCCGCGGAGAACCTGGCCGAGGTGCTGCAGGCGCGGATCGCCGCCCTCGGCGCCGGCGACCCGGCCACCGTGCAGACCGCCGACACGCTCGGCTTCTGGCTGGGCAAGGCCGGCCGGTACGCCGAGTCGGTGGCCCTGCTCAGCGAGTACCTGCCGGTCGCCGAGGCGGCGCTCGGCCCCGACAATCGCCAGGTGCTCGCGATGCGCGCCAACCTGGCGTTCCAGATCGGCGGCGCCGGCGACCCCGCCGCCGCGGTGACCGCGTTCCGGACCACGCTGGTCGAGCAGGTCCGGGTGCTGGGGCCCGGACACCGGGACATCTCCGTCACCCGCAACAACCTCGCGTACTGGCAGGGCGAGGCCGGGGACCCGGCCAGCTCCCGGGCCGCCCTGGAGGAGCTGCTGGACGAGCGGATCCGGATGTACGGGCGCCGGCACCGGGACACCTTCGCCACCCAGCAGGGCATCGCCCAGCGCAGCTACGAACTCGGCGACCTGGCGCGGGCGCGGGAGCTGCTGGAGGAGCTGCTGCCCGAGCGCGCCGACGTGCTCGGGTACGACCACCACGAGACGATGAACACGCGGTACACGCTGGCGTGCGTACGGGGTGCGCAGGGCGAACCGGCCGCGGCCGCGGCCGACCTGGCGGCGCTGCGCGACGACCAGCTCCGGGTGCTCGGCGCGGACCACCCGTCGCTCGCGGAGACCGAGGCGGCACTGCGCCGGTACACCCCGCCGCCCGCCGGCTGACCGGCTCGCCGGGAGGACCGGTGGTGGTGATCGATCGCAGCGTCGCCGGCCGGCCGCCCGACGACGGCCGGCCGCATCGGGGTGATCGACGCCGCTCCCGACGATGGTGCAGGGGCGCCGGTCACCGCGGTCGCGGCGCGGCCTCGAGGATCAGGCAGGTGAAGGTGAAGCCGATGCCCACGCCGATCAGGGCCACGCGATCGCCCGGCGCGACCAGCCGGTGCCGGAGCAGGTGGTCGAGCGCGACCAACTGATCCACCGCGCCCAGGTGCCCGACCCGCCGCCCGAGTTGGTGCAGCGTGCGGGCCGGGTCCAGGCGCAGCGGCTCGGCGTACGCCGTACGGAACAGCGCCTCCCCGACGAACGGCGGGCACACCCACCGCAGCCGGTCCAGCGAGGTGTCCGCCTCGGCGAGCGCCCGCGCCGCCACCCGCTGTACGCCGGCGATGGACCGGGCCAGCACCGACGCCGGGGTGTGCCGGCCGGCGGCGAAGAACTGGCGGGCCCGCTGCCGCAGTACCAGCGGGCGGAGGATCGCGGTGGAGGCGCCGGTGAGCGGCTCGTCGCCGCGTTGCAGGCCGACCAGGCCGGCGTCGGTGTACGAGGCGGAGGACAGCAGGCGCAGCCGGCCGGTGCCGCGGCCGAGGACGGCGGCGCCGGCGCCGTCGCCGAAGACGACGCCGGAGTCCACATTCCACCGGTCGAACTGCGGTGCGGCGAACCGGTCCGCCGCGGTGACCAGGGCCGCCGACAGGTCCTTCTGCCCGGCCAGTTGGCCGGCGGCGAGTTCCAGGCCCGCCAGGGCGCTGTTGGACAGGCCGCCCAGGTGCAGGGACAGGCCGGACCACTGTTCGCCGATCAGCTCGGCGGCCACCGCGCAGGACGCCGACCACAGGTCCAGGCCCTGGAAGTAGACCGAGCCGTGCAGGTGGAGGCCGGGCGCGGCCGTACCGCCGGCGTGGGCCAGCGCGGCCCGGCCCGCGCGCACCGCCATGGCCGGCGGGTCGTGGTCGGACTCGGAGACCGACAGCAGGCCCGCTTCGGCCGCGTCCACCGCGTCGTAGCGGCCGTCGGCGACGGCCTCCGCGACCGGGGTGAGCTGGCCGAGGACGCTGCCGGTCCCGGTGATCCACACGTCGTCGTAGCGCATCAGCCCAGCCCCGCGGCCGGGGCGCGGCCGCCCGCCGCGGCCACCTCCCGGATCGGGTCGACGCCGCGGGGGAGGGCGGCGGAGACCAGCGGGGCCAGTTCCGGCGCGTGGATGACCGAGTAGTGGTGGCCGGGTACCCGGTGCACGTCGAGCCGCGGGCAGTAGGGTGCCCAGCCGAGGTCGGGCTCGTCGTAGGCGTCGTCGACGCCCATGCCGATCCGGGAGTTGCGCGGGGACGGGTCGGCGGCGCGCAGCAGGACGACCGGGACGCTGTCGTCCAGGGCGACGGCGTGGTGGTCGGCCAGGTCGCGCAGGTGCCGGCTGAACGCCGCCTGCCGCTGCCGCCGGCCGTCGTTGGGGTGCAGCAGGCCGGCCCGGGTCAGCTCCCGGGTGAGGCCGGCGGCGTCCAGGTCGTCGGGCAGGCCCAGTTCGAGGAACGCCTCGACGGAGCGCAGGTAGCGCAGGTGCAGCTCCGCCTCGGTGCGCGGCTCGTCCAGGCCCTCCAGCGCGATGATCCGTTCCGGGCTGTTGGCGTCGATCATGACGACCAGGTCGACCGCGGCGCCGTCGCGGCGCAGCGCGGCGGCCAGGTGGTGGGCGACGGTGCCGCCCATCGACCAGCCGCCGAGCAGGTACGGCCCGTCGCCGGCGTGGCGGCGCAGTGCGTGGCCGTACAGCGCGGTCAGGGCGTCGATGCCGTCGGGCGGGCGGTGGCCGGCCAGTTCCGGGTCGGTCAGGGCCAGGACCGGCCGCTCGGTGGTCAGCGATCGGGCCAGCTCGGCGTAGCAGCCCACGTCGCCGCCGGACGGGTGGAGCAGGACCAGCGGCACCCCGGTGCCCCGGCGCAGCGGGACGACGATGTCGTCGACGATCCGCGGAGCCGGCACCCGGTACCTTGTCGCATCGGCGGGCGGTGGGGCGCTCGGGCGCGGTTCGCCGACCCGGTCCCCGACCACGTGGCGGCCGCCGGCTGGCTCGCCCCCGGCGGGCACCTCGGGCGCGGCCGGCGGGGGCGGGGCGGTCAGGGCGGCGGCCAGCCCGGCGATGGTCGGGTCGGCCAGGAACCGGGCCGGCGGTACGGTCGCCTTCCGGTCGGCGTTCAGCCTGCGGAGCATCCGCAGGGCGCTGAGGGAGTCGCCGCCCAGGGCGAAGAACTCCGCCGCCCGGTCGCTCGGCGGGGCGCCGAGCAGGGGCTGCCACAGGTCGGCGATCTCCTGTTCGAGGCCGGGTCGCGGCGGTCCCGCTTTGTGGACGGCGCTGCGCCCCGGCGTACGGGTGGCGGGCGGGTCGTCGGCCTCCGGCAGGTCGGGGAGCGCCGACCAGGCGGCCGGTTCGGCGAGGCTGTGGGCGTGCGCGACCAGCCCGGCGAACAGCCGGTCCAGGTCGCCCGGGGCGAACACCTCGTCCACGCTGGCCAGCGACAGCACCAGCTCCTCGCCGACCTCGTAGAGCCGCAGCTCCAGCAGCACCTGGGGGGTCCGGATGCGCTGGTGGTGGTCGCTCTCGTCGACCCGGCCCAGCGGGCCGGCGTCGCTGTCCAGCGCCCCGCCCAGGGCGGTGTTGAGGCCGAGGGTGCTCTGGAACACCACGGGGGCGACGGGCCGGTGGCTGCCGCGCAGCCGCGCCAACTCCCGGGACACCTCGACGCCGGTGGTCAACTGGTGCGCCAGCGATTCGGTGATCCGGTCCTGCACCGCCCGGGCCGCGGCGGCGAAGTCCCGGCCCGGCCGCAGCGCCACCGGGACCAGGGCGGTCGCGGAGAACGCGCCGATCATCCGGTCGACGTCGGGGTGCAGCGGGTGCCGGCTGAACTGGAGCGTGTTCATCAGGAACCGGCGGTGCCCGGCCAGGCCGGCCACCGCGATCGCATAGCCCGCCGCGAGCGCCGCCGACGGCGTGACGCCGTGCGCCGCGCACTGGGCGCGCAGCCGCGCCCGGGTGGCGGCCGGCACGCGCGCCTCCCGGCTGCCCATGGCGTGCACGGTCACCGCGGCCGGCTCCGCGGCCAGCGGCAGCGCCGGGGCGGCGGGCAGGTCGGCGAGCCGGTCGGTCCACCACTGGCGGTCGGCGCGCCACTCCGGCCGGTCCGCGGCCCCGGCGACGGTGGTGACGTAGTCGCCGAAGTCGATCAGGAGCGGGGCGTGCACCGCGTTCGGGTCGGCCAGGTACGCCAGCAGCTCGCGGGCGAAGATCTGCGCGGACCAGCCGTCCGCGGTGAGCAGGCTGAAGGCCACGTGCAGCCGGCCGGCCCCGCCGGGCAGCAGGGTGAGTCCGACGGCGAAGCCGGGTCCGCGCTGGGGGTCCGGTCCGGTGGCCCCCATCCGCTCCCGGACCGCGGCGAGCCCGGTCCGCGCGGCGGCGTCGTCGGCGTCGCGCAGGTCGACCACGCGCACGGGTGCGGTCGCGGCGGCGGGGTCGTCCACCGGCAGGATCCGCTGGGTGCCGTCGGGCAACTGCCGGGCGCGCAGCATCGGCTGGTGGGCCATCATCCGCTCGACCGCGTCGACGAGGGCGGCCGGCGCCCGGTCGGCGTCGACACCGGAGAGGGCGACGTCGGTGTAGTAGTGGGCGGAGTCGTAGGACAGCTCCCAGCCGCCCTGCTGCCCGACGAAGTACGCCTGCTGCAACGGCATCAGCGGGAACGGCGCCGCCGGGTCGGGCCGGCGCCGCAGGCGCAGCCCGGCGGCCACCGGGCCGGCGGCGGCGGTCCGGCCGTCGAGGAGCGCGGCCAGCTCGGTGAGCGTGGATTCGGAGCGGACCTCGGGCAGGGACAGCTCCACGCCGAGGCGCTGGCGGACGAGGGCGGTCATCCGGACGGCGAGCAGCGAGTCCCCGCCGAGGCTGACGAACGTGGCGTCGTCGGCGATGTCGTCGCGGCCGAGCAGCTCGGCCCAGATGTCGCGCAGGGGGTCCCGGGTCGACGGCGCCGACGCCGGTGCCGTCGCGGCTGCTGCCGCCGCCGGTGCCGCTGCCGGCGCCGGGGCCGGCGCCCCGGCGGGCTGCGGGGTGACCGGGTCGTCCCACGAGCGGTCCGGGGCGGACAGGGCGGCGAGGAGGTCGACGTAGCCGGCGAACGCGGTCGCGGCGTCGTCGGGGTCCAGCGCCGCGGTGTTGACGTCCCACTGGAGCACCAGCGCGCCGCGGCGGGTGAACACCTGGTGGTCCAGCCACACCTGCGGGGTCTGGCTGACGCCGTGGACCACCGGGCCCAGCCACTCGTGGTCGTGCTCGACGCCGTCGGCGTCGCGGGCGATGTCGAGCATGCCGGTGAACACCACCGGGACGTTGCCGGCGTGCCCGCCGCGGCGGGCACGCTCCGCCAGCAGTTCCAGGCCGCCGTACTCGCGGTGGTCCAGGTCGTCGAAGAGCAGGTCCCGGGTGCGGCGGACCCGCTCGGCGAAGGTGGCCGGCCCGCGGTGGTCGACCTCGTGCAGCAGCAGGGAGGAGAACTCGCCGACGACCCGGTCGACGTCCGGGTGGGTGGCGGGGCGGTCGAACACGGTCAGGGTCAGGCTGAAGTGGTCGCTGCCCGACCACCGGGCCAGCGCGGTCGCGTACGCCGCCAGCAGTACCGCGGTCGGCGTCGCGCCCGCGGCGGCGGCCCGCTGGCACAGGCGCTGCCAGGCCGCGGCCGGCAGCTCGTCGGCGAGGCGGTGGAAGCGCGGCGTCCCGCCGGTCTCCCGGACGGGCAGGGGCGGGGCCGGCGGCAGCTCGCGGGCGGTCCAGTAGTCGCGGGCCCGGGCGTACCCGTCGGTGGTGCGGCGCTGTTCCAGCGCGGCGACGCAGCCGGCGAAGTCGATGCCGATCGGCGGCAGCGGCGCGGCCGGGTCGCGGTACAGCGCGCACAGCTCGCGGTCCAGGATCAGGTAGCTGGCCGAGTCGCACACCAGCACGTCCACCGACAGCAGCAGCCGCGAGGTGCCGTCGGGCAGGTGGACGACCTCGCTGACGATGAGCGGCCAGCGGGTCGGGTCGGCCACCCGGTGCGACAGCCGGTCCCGGCACGCGGCCAGCTCCGCCCCGGCCCGGGCGGGTTCGTGCCCGCGCAGGTCGGTGACCGGCACCCGGTACCGGGGTACGGCCGGCAGGACCAGGTTCTCGCCGTCGGCGGTGACCACGGCGCGCAGCATAGGGTGCCGGGCGATGGCGGCGTTCCAGGCCCGCTCGTAGCGGGGTACGTCCAGCTCGGCGCACTCGTGTTCCAGGTAGAAGTGGCAGCCGACGGAGCCCAGGGCGTAGTCGTCGGAGCGCCCCACCCGGTACGCGTGCTGGACCCTGGTCAGCGGGAACGGCGCCGCCGCGCGCGCGTCGGCAACCGGCGCGGTGGCCGGCGTGGCGGCGGTCGCCGGGGGCCCGGCGCTGTCCGGGTTGTCGGCGATCAGGGCGGCCAGCGCCGCCACGGTCGGGCAGGCGAGGAGGTCGCGCAGCCGGAGCCGGACGCCGTGCGCGTCGCGCAGCGTCGCCAGCACCCGGGTGGCGAGCAGGGAGTGGCCGCCGAGGGCGAAGAAGTCGTCGTCGGCGGAGTCCACGGTGCGGCCCAGCGCCTCGGACCACACCTGCGCGATCAGGCGCTGCCCGGCCGTGGCCAGCGCCGCGCCGCCGGCGGCCGGGCCGCTGACCGTGCGGGTGGGCAGCGCTACGGCGCGTTCGTTGAGCGGCGCCGGCGAGATCGCCACCTGGTCGGGGGCCCGCCCGGCGTGGCCCAGCGCGGCGACGGCGGTCAGGGCCCGCACGGCGTCGGCGGCGTCCAGCGCGTTGCGCATGGTGATCCCGGCGGCGGCCTCGGCCTCGGCGGCGGTGCCGAAGCGCCACCGGTCGAAGTCGACCGCCGTCCAGCCGGGCTCCGCGGCGGCCACGGCGTCGAGGAAGCGGCTGGCCGCCACGTAGGCGCCCAGGCCGAAGCCGCCGATCGTCCCGGCGGCGGACGACGCCAGCAGGACCGTCGGGCGCTGCCCGGTCCGGCGCAGCGCCGCCCGCAGCGCCAGTACGCCGTCGACCTTGGGGGCCAGCACCGCCGCGGTGGTGGCGTCGTCGCGCTCGGCCAGGCCGGCCAGCGCCACCACCACCGGGGCGTGGATCACGAGGTCGAGCCGGCCGTGCGCGGCGACGATCCCGGACACGGCGGCGCCCAGCGCCGCGGCGTCGGTCACGTCGCAGGCGTGCGTCTCGACCCGGGCGCCGGCGGCGCGCAGCCGCGCCACCGCCTCCCGCCGCTGCGCGGGCGCCGCGGCGAGGTCGGTGCGGCCGAGCAGGGCGACGGTCGCGTCGTGCGCCGCGCACCAGGCCCCGGCCACGGCGAGTCCCACGCCGCCCAGGCCGCCGGTGATGAGTACCACCGGGGCGGCCGGCAGGTCCGGCACGTCGTCCGGCTGCCAGGGCGCCCACTCGCGCAGCCAGCGGCGGCCGGCCCGGACGGCGACCTCCCAGCAGCGCCGCCGGGGGGAGGCGACCAGGTCGGCGGCCTCGGCGAGTACGGCGGCGGCGTCCACGGCGCGCAGGTCCAGGCAGCGCCAGTGCAGGCGGGGCAGTTCCTGGCCGAGTACCCGGGGCAGGCCGCGCACCGCGGCGGCCGCCGGGTCCACCGGCTCGCCGCCGTCGACCGGCTCGGCGTCCACGGTGACCTGCAACAGGGCCAGCGGCGCGTCGGCCCCGGCGCCGGCTTGCGCCAGGCCGCCGTAGGCGGCCACCGCGCGGGCCACCCGGTCCCCGGCCGGGCCGCCGTCGAGCCCGATGAGGCTGACCACGCCGGTGGTGTCGGCGCCGAGGCGGTCGACCGGCTCCGCGCCGGCGGCGCGCAGCGCGTCGGCCACCCGCCCGGCGTACGGGTGGGGTCCGGCGACCAGCCACCGCTGCCCGGCCAGCCGCGCCGGCGGGAGCGGGGGGAGCTGCCGCCACGCGGGCAGGTGCAGCGGGGCGGCGGCCGACGGTTCGTCGGCGGCCTCGCCGGGCGCGCGGTGGCCGGCGGTGCGCGGCCGGGGTTCGATCCAGAAGCGGCGGCGACCGTACGCGTACCCCGGCAGCGGCACCCGGCGGCGCGGGGCGGCGAGCGTCGCGGCGTGGTCGATCGGCACGCCGTGCTGCCACAGCCGCCCCAGCACGCCGAGCAGCTCGGCCCGGCCCGCCGGCTCGTCGTCGGCGCGCCCCAGCGTGGTGAGCGCCGCCGGTACGGCCGGGCGGCCGTGCCGGGCGGCCAGGGAGGCGATCAGCGCACCCGGCCCGACCTGGACCACGACCGCGGGGCCGGCGTCGCCGACGGCGGTGTCCAGCGCGGCGCCGAAGCGCACCGGGGCGCGCAGGTGCCGCACCCACCGCTGCGGGTCGGCCAGGTCCGCGGCGTCGGCGAGCCGGCCCGTGATCGTGGTGACCAGCGGGACCCGCGCGGGCCGGGGGGACAGGTCGGCGGCGGCGCGCGCCAGGGCCGGCATCGCCGGCTCCACCAGCCGCGAGTGGGCGGCGACGTCCACCCGGACCGGGCGGGCGTCGACCCCGCGGCCGGTCAGCTCGTCGCGGAGGGCGCGCACGGCGTCGGCCGGGCCGGCCACGGCGCAGGCGTCGGCGGCGTTGACGGCGGCGATGTCCAGGGCGGGGTGGCGGCCGAGCAGGTCGGCGACCTCGGCCTCGGGCAGCGGTACCGCGAGCATCGACCCGGCCGGCAGGCCGGCCATCAGCACCGACCGCTCGGCGACCAGGGCGGCGGCGTCGTGGAGATCCAGGGCGCCGGCGGCGACCGCGGCGGCGTACTCGCCGATGCTGTGCCCGAGGACCACGTCGGGGCGGACCCCCCAGTGGTGCAGCAGCGCCAGGGTGGCCATGCTGACGGTGAACAGCAGCGGCAGTCCGGTCCGCGGGTCGCGGGCCCGGGCCACGGCCGCCGGCTCGCCGGCGGCCCGGACGTCGGCGCGCAGGTCGACCCCGATGCGGCCGGCGAACGCGTCCGCCAGCTCGTCGACGGCGGCGGCGAACACCGGTTCCTGCCGGTAGAGCACCCGGCCGGCGCCGGCGAACTGCGCCCCGCCGCCGGGGAACGCGTACACCAGCCGGGCGGGCCCGGCCGGCGCGGCCGGCCGGGCGGCGGCCAGGGCGGCGGCGGCCGCGGCCGGGGCGGCGGCGACGGCGATGCGGTGCGGCATGGCCGGCCGGCCGACCGCGAGGGTGTGCGCGACGTCCGCGAGGTCGACCGGTGCGCCGGCCGGCGCGGCGCCGACCGCGCGGTCGCCGGCCGGCGGACCGGAAGCCGTGACGTGGCCAGCGGTGGTCGGCTGGTCGGCGGTCGTGAGGTGACCAGCGGCGGCCGGCGGGTCGGCGGTGGCGAGGTGGTCGGCGAGGGCGGCGGCGGTCGCCTGGCCGGCGGCCGCGGTGGCCGCGGAGACCAGCAACAACTGCGGCCGGTCGTCGGGCCGGGCCGGGGCGGCGGCCGGCGCGGCGGCCAGGACCATGTGGCAGTCGACGCCGCCGATGCCGAACGAGCTGACGCCGGCCCGCCGGTCGGCGCCGGTCCAGGCGCGCGCCTCGGTGACCAGGTCGAACGCCGACCCCGGCAGTTCCAGCGCGGGGCTGGGGTCGGCGGCGTGCAGGGTGGCCGGCAGCACCCCCTCGCGGAGCGCGAGCACCGTCTTGATCAGTCCGGCGACGCCGGCCGCGGAGTCGGCGTGGCCGATGTTGCCCTTCACCGAGCCGAGCCCGCACCAGGGCGCGTCGGCCGGGCCGAACACCTCCCGCAGCGCCCGTACCTCGATCGGGTCGCCCAGCGCCGTGCCGGTGCCGTGGCCCTCCACGTAGGAGATCCGGTCGGGCGGGGTGTCGGCGACGGCGAGCGCCTCGGCGATGACCCGCGCCTGGCCGGCGGCGGCCGGTGCGGTGAAGCCGGCGCGGGCCGGCCCGTCGTTGCCGGTCGCCGACCCGAGGATGACCGCGTGGACGTGGTCGCCGTCGGCGGTCGCGTCGGCGAGCCGGCGCAGGACCACCACGCCGGCGCCCTGGGTGAACACGGTGCCGGTCGCGCCGGCGGCGTACGAGCGGGTGTGCCCGTCGGTGGAGAACGGCCCGTCGGGGACCGCCAGGTAGCCGCGGCCCTGCGGTACCCGCAGTGACACCCCGCCGGCCAGCGCGGTGTCGCACTCGCCCGCGGCCAGCGCCTGCACCGCGAGGTGTACCGCGACCAGCGACGTGGCGCAGGTCGCCCCGACGGCCACGGCGGGGCCGGTCAGTCCCAACCGGTACGCGACGTGCAGGGGCAGGTAGTCGGCGACGTTGCCGGTGTGCAGGGCGAGGCTGCCCGCCGGGTCGGCGCCGCCGAGCGGGTCGAACCGGTGGGCGAGGTTCGTGGCGAGGTAGCCGGACAGGGCGGCGCCGGCGTACACGCCGATGCTGCCCCCGGTACCCCCGCCGGCGTGCCCGGCGTGCTCCAGCGCGTGCCGGGCGCACTCGAGGAACACCCGGACCTGCGGGTCCAGCAGCGGCGCCTCGGCCTCGCTGATGCCGAACGCGTCCGGGTCGAACTCGTCCTGGCCGGCGATCAGCCCGCCGACCGGTACGTAGGACGGGTTGCGCCGCAGCGCCGCCGGCACGCCGCGGTCGGCGAGTTCGGCGTCGGTGAACCGGGTCAGTCCCTCCCGGCCGTCGCGCAGGAGCCGCCAGTACGCCCCCGCGTCGGGGGCACCGGGGTAGCGGCAGGCGAGGCCCACCACGGCTATCGCGGTCATCGGGGCGTCCCTTCGGCGATCAGGCGGCGGCGTTGCCCGCGGCTGCGGGCGGCGAGCAGCGGATCGGGGGCGGGCGGTGCGACCCGCTGGCGGGGGACCGGTGACCCGGTACGCGGTCCCGGTTCGGGCGGCGCGGCATGGGGGTTCGGTTCCGGCGGCGCGGCCCGGGGTCCGGGTTCGGGGGGTGCGGCACGGCGTTCCGGGGCGGGCGGTGCGGCGGGGTCGTCGGCCGTGGCGAGGTGGGTGGCGGCGGCGCGGATGCTCGGGTGGGCGAACAGGTCGAGCACCGACAGTCGGGGCGCGGCGGCCCGCAGCCGCTGGTGCAGGCTGACCAGTGTGAGGGAGGTGGCGCCGGACTCGAAGAAGGAGCGGGCGGGGTCGAGGCTCCGCGCCGGTACGGCCAGCAGCTCCGCCATCGCGCCGGTGATCCGCTCCTCCCAGGCGGCCCGCGCCGCCGTCGCCGGTGCCGGCGTCGGCCGGCCGGCCGGCCGGGAGTCGAACGCCGCGAGCGGCCGGGCCGGGTCCCCGTCGGCCGGCCCGCCGGCCGCGGCGGCCAGGTCGCGGCCCGCCAGTGCCGCCGGGTCGGCGTGCGGCCAGGACGCCGGGTCGGTGAGGGCGTGGAGCAGGTCGCGCTGGGCGGCGAACAGGTTGTCGAGGTAGCCGGGCGGGAAGGCGGCGTCCACGGCGTCCCAGTTGACCCGTAGCTCGCCGGCCGCCTCGAACACCTGGCAGTCCAGCACCACGTGCGGGGTCTGGCTGATCGCGTACACCGTCTCGCCGAACCCGGCCAGCAGGTGCGAGGCGTCGACCGCCGCGCCGCCGCCGTCCACGGTGCTGCCCAGGCCGCTGGAGAAGACCACCGGCAGGACGACCTGCCGGCCGCGGTCCGCGGTGAGCTGCCGCAGTACCTCGTTGCCGTGCACGCCGTGCGGGCCGGTGGTGTGCTCCAGGTCGCGCAGCAGGCGGCCGCTCAGCGCGCGGGCCCGGTCGGCGAGCAGCGGGGCGTCGCCGCCGGCGTCGACGAGCGCGGTGGAGGTGTAGTCGCCGACCACCCCGGCGTGGCCGGGGGGACGGTCGAACGTGGTCACCACCAGCGTCCCCGCCGGCCGGCCGGTGCCGGCGCGCAGCACGTCGGCGAACGCGGTCAGCAGCGCCGCCGACGGCGTCACCCCGTTGGCGGCGGCGTGCCTGCGCAGCGCCGACCACTGGTCGGGGGCCAGGACGGTACGGCGCCGGGTGAACCGGACCCGCCCGCGGCCGGGCGGCCGGATCGGCAGCCGGGGCCCGTCGGGCAGCTCGCCGGCGCGGTCGCGCCAGTACGCTTCGGCGGCCCGGCGGCGCGGGCCGGTGGCCGCGGCCGCCACGGCGGCGGTCCAGTCGGCGAAGTCGGCGGCGGGGCCGGCGGGCAGGGCCGCCGGGTCGTCGTAGGCCCGGGCCAGCTCGTCGGCGACGGTGGTGGCGCTGCGGGCGTCGCAGAAGATCAGGTCCAGTCCGAGGTGGAGGCGCCAGCGCCGGCGGCTCAGCCGGGTCGCGGTCACGTGCAGGGTCGGCTCGCCGGTGGGGTCGACGATCCGGTGGGAGAGGTCGCGGCGCAGGCCCGCCAACCGCGTCGACTGCTCGGCGGGCGGGTACCCGGACAGGTCGACGACCGTCAGTTCGCCGGCGGGCGCGGCCGCCCGGACCTGCTGGCGGGTGTCGGCGGTCACGACGGCGCGCAGCATCGGATGCCGGGCGACGACCGCGGCCAGCGCGCGGCGCAGCCGGTCGACGTCGAGGTCGTCGCGCTCCACCTCGGTGTAGTAGTGCGGCGCGACCGGGTCGCCGAGCCAGCGGTCGGCCCGGCCGACCAGGTACGCCAACTGCATCTCGGTCAGCGCGAACGGCTCGGTGGCGGGCGCCGCCGGCGGCCCGTCGAGCCGCATCTCGACCAGGGCGGGGCCGTCGGCGACCCGGATCCGCGGCGGCGGCAGGCCGACGCGGCCGGCCTGCTCGGCGGCGGCGTCGAGCCAGTCCCCGGCGGCGCGCAGGGCGTCGGGCAGGGGCCGGTCGGGGTCCGCGCCGAGGCGCAGCGTCAGGTGCAGCCCGGCAGGCGGCAGGGGCAGCCCGCCACCCGCCGCGGCGGGCAGCCCGGCCGGTCCGGTGGGCGGCCCGGCAGGTCCGGCGGGCGGCCCGGGCGGTGCGGCGTCCGGGGCCGGCCCGGCGGTCGCCGTCGCCGCGGGCGCGTCGCGCACCGCGGGACCGTCGGCCGGCGCGATGCCGTCGAGGAGCGCGGTGATGCTGGGCGCGTCGACCAGGTCGGCGAAGGCCGGCCGCTGCCCGGTGAGGTCCTCGACCAGGTTGGCCAGCCGGACGACCTCCAGCGAAGTGGCGCCGGCCGGGATCAGCCCGAGGCCGAAGTCCGCCGTACCGAGCATGTCGCGCAGCGCCGCCGCCAGCGCCCCGCGGACGCCGGGCTCCGCCGGGCCGGGCGCCGCGGGCACCGGGGCCGGCCGGCTCGCCGCGAACGGGTCGGGCAGCGCCCGGTGGTCGATCTTCCCGTTGTCCGTGACCGGCAGCGCCCCGAGCACCACGAACCGGCTCGGCACCAGGTAGTCGGGGAGCTGCTGGGTCAGGTCCCGGGCGAGGGTCCGCTCGACGTCGGGCAGCGGGTGGTGCAGCGAGACGTGGGCGACCAGCCGGGGCCGGCCGTCCGGGCCGGGCAGCGCGGAGGCGACCGCCTGCCGGACGGCCGGGTGCCGGACCAGCGCGGCCTCCACGTCACCCAGCTCGATCCGGTGCCCGCGCACCTTGACCTGCCGGTCGGTGCGGCCCAGGAACTCGATGTTGCCGTCCACGCGCCAGCGCCCGAGGTCGCCGGTGCGGTAGAGCCGCTCGCCCAGTACGGGGTGCACGGCGAACCGGGCGGCGGTCTGCTCGGCGTCGCCGAGGTACCCGTCGGCGAGCCCGGCGCCGGCGATGAACAGCTCGCCGGTCCGGCCCACCGGGCAGGGCGCGCCGGCGGGGTCCAGGATGTAGAAGAACTGCTCGCGCAGCGGCCGCCCGTACGGGATGCTCGGCCAGCCCGGGTCGACGTCGCCGATGGGGTACGTGATCGACCAGATCGCCGCCTCGGTGGCGCCGCCGAGGCTGATCACCTCCGCGTCCGGGGCCAGCGCGCGGATCCGGTCGGGCAGCGCCACGGGGATCCAGTCGCCGGAGAGCAGGACCAGGCGCAGGCCGCGCAGCGCCGCGGCGGCGTCCGGGTCGCCCTCGGCGTACTCCACCAGCATCTCCAGCAGCGCCGGGGCGGTGTTCCAGACGGTGACCGCGTGCTGCGCGATCAGCCGGCACCAGTACTGGGGGTCGCGCAGCCGCGCCGGCTCGGGCAGGACGAGCGCCCCGCCGGCGCCGAGTACGCCGAAGATGTCGTACACCGACAGGTCGAAGCTCAGCGCCGACAGGCCCAGCACCCGGTCGCCCGGCCCGATGCGGTACCGGGTGGTGATGTCGTCGATGGTGGTCCGGGCGGCGGCGTGGCTGACGGCCACGCCCTTGGGCTGGCCGGTCGAGCCGGAGGTGAAGATCGCATAGGCGAGGCCGGACGCCGCGCGGCCGGCGGCGGGCGGCGGCGCGGCGGTGCGGCCGCCGGTCGTGACGGTGGTCAGCCCCGCCGGCAGCGCGGCCGGCGCGTCCGGAGCCACGACGGCCCGCCGGATCCCCGCCCGCCGGCAGACGGCCTCGATCCGCGCCGCCGGCCAGCCCGGATCCACCGGCACGTACGCCGCCCCCGCACCCAGCACGCCGAGCACCGCCGCGATCTGGTCCGGGCACTTGGGCAGGGCGACGAGCACCGGCTCGCCGGCCGCCACCCCCGCGGTACGCAGCGCCGCGGCGACGGCCCCGGCGCGGCCGGCGAGGTCGGCGTGGCTCCAGGGCCGGCCGCCGCCGAGCACCGCCGGCGCGTCCGGGGTCCGGGCGGCCACCCCGGACGCCGGGTCGTGCAGCAGCGGCCCGGCGTCCGGGTAGGGGGTGGGCGCGGCCGGCTGCCGCGACCGGAAGGTGGGGTCCCAGCCCGGGTCCGGCGCCCGCCACGGCGCGTCGGAAGCCGCGAGCGCGGTGAGCAGCCGGTGGTGGGCGTCGGCGAGGCCGTCGACGTACCCGGCGGGGAAGGCGCGCACGGCGGCGTCCCAGCAGACGCGGAGCCGGCCGTCCTCCTCCCAGACGAGGTGGTCCAGCGCCACCTGCGGGGTCTGGGAGACGCCGTACACCTCCTCGCCGAGCCAGCCCGCCCCGTCGGTGGGCAGCCCGACGCCGGAGGTGAACACCACGGGGAAGCCGGGCCGGGCGGCCGCGGGCAGGTCGCGCAGCACCTCGACGCCGGTCACCCCGGTGTGGTCCAGGGCCGCCCAGAACCGGGCGTTGACATCGGCGGCGTAGTCGGCGAACGGGGTGCCCGGCCCGGGCGCGGGCAGCCCGACCAGGGCCGTACCGGTGAAGTCGCCGACGACGCCGTCCGCTCCGGCAATGTCGGGGCGGTCGTAGACGGTGGCGTTGAGGGTGAAGTCCCCGTCGGCGCCCCACCGGGCCAGCGTCAGCGCCAGCGCCGCGAGCAGGGTGGCGGTCGCCGAGACGCCGTGCCGGGCCGCCGCGGCGCGCAGCGCCGCCCACGCCTCGGCCTCGAGCCGGCGGCCGTGCCGGGCGAACTGCGCCCCGGTGAGCGTCTCGGGCAGTTCGGCGTACGGCAGGTCCGGCGCGGGCGGCAGCAGCGGCCCCTGCGCCCGCCACCACGCCCGGTCCCGGTCGCGGCGTTCGCGCTCGGCGGGGTCGGCCGCCCGCCGCCGGAGCACGTCCAGGAAGGTCAGCGGTACGGCGGGCAGCGCGCTCCCCGGCGCGGCGACGAGCCGGCCCCACTGCCGCAGCAGCAGCCGCCAGCTCGCGAAGTCCAGGATCAGCACGTCGAAGCCGACGAACAGCCGGGTACGGCCGTCCGGGCACAGCGCGGCGTGCAGGTCGAACAGCGGCCACCGGTCGGTCGGCAGGACCCGGTGCGAGCGCTCCGCGCGCAGCTCCGCCAGGGCCGCGGCCGCCCGCTCGGGCGTGGCCCGGCGCAGGTCGGTGCGGCCGATCCGGTACCGGGGCACCCGGTCGGCGACCCGCTGGCGGCCGTCCCGGCCGACGGTGGCGCGCAGCATCGGATGGTGGCGGACGAGCCGGTCCCACGCCTCCTCCAGCGCCGCGAGGTCGGTTTCCGGGTCGGCGGGGCGCCGGTCGTACTCGTGGTACCAGTAGGTGGCCACGCCGCCCAGCGGCAGCCCGGGTTCGCGGCCGGCCCAGTAGGCGGCCTGCACCGGGGTCAGCGCCGCGCCGTCCGGGTCGGCGGGGTCCGCGGCGGGCTCCGCCGGCGGTACGGCGGTGCGGGAGCCGGGGTCGGCGGCGGGGGAGCCGTGGCCGGCGGCGGCGACGGCGGCCACGACGTCGCCGACCAGGTGGTGCCCGAGCAGCGCGGTGAGCGGCAGGGCGACGCCGGCGCGCTCGGCGAGGTCGCGGCGCAGCCGGACGGCGGTGAGGGACTCCAACCCGAGCGCGGCCAGCGGGGTGTCGGCAGTGATGCCCGGGGTCGGGACGGCGAGATGACGGGCGATGGCGTCGCGCACCATCGCTCCGGCGAGGTCACGGTCGATCGGCATGGGTTCCTCCGCCTGAAGGGGAAGAGCTCGAAGGAATCGAAGCCTGGGTATATGGAAAATTAATGTCAATAGGCCGCAAGCCATTTGACTTGCGCATCGAAACTGTCAAGAAAGGCGATCTCGCGAACCGTCGGCGCGCAGGATGAGGTCAACCGTCCATCGGGGACGCGGCCACGGATATCCACCCCGGACCGCCGCTCGCGCGCTCGGGGGATGCTCGTGGGCCGTCGCGTACCGGCGCGGCTGCGACCGGGGCGGCCGTGGCCACTCCGGCGCGGCGCTGCGGCAGTGCGGCCATGCGGCGGTGCGGCAGTGGTGCCCGGGTTCGTGCGGGTACTGCGCCGGCAGCGCTCACGGCGGGATCGGCGGCGGCGGGCGCGGCCGGGTCGGGCAGCGCGGGCGGCCGGTGGTTGGCCCGGGCGACGACTCCGGGCGCCCGCTCGCCTGCGCCCGGTCGCGGCGCTGGGCGGGGCCACAGTGGCTCCGCCGCCGAGCACCGGGCCGGGTGGTACGACTCTGCCGGCGGGTCCGTCGGCGGTGCTCAGCGTGTCGGGCCGGGCGGGTGGCGGCGGTGCGTCGTCAGCGCGGATCCGGCAGCGTCGGCGCCACGGTGACCTGCGGCGGGTCCGGCAGCCGGCCGGCGAGGAACCGGCGCAGGCCGGCGGGGTCCGGGCGCAGCCGGGTCCGGGCCACGTGCACGTGCTGGCCCAGCGCGGCGACCGGGTGCCCGCCGCCGGGCAGCGCCCAGAGCGGGTCGAAGCCCGCCCCGGCGGCCGCCGCGCGCCACTGCGCCACCGTCGGGAAGATCTGGTCGCGCTCGGCGCGCCCGTCGGCGAACCGGGCGTCGGGGTCGGCGGCCGGCGGCGACATCAGGAACTCCGTCGAGGTCATGATCTGCGGGTGCTCCCGGCTGGTGTCGATGAACACCAGCCAGCCGCCGGGCGCCAGGAGCCGGTACAGCGCCGCCATGAGCGCCGCGGTGTCGACCGCGTTGTGCAGCACGTTGGCCGCCAGCACCACGTCGACGCTCCCGGCGGGGTAGCCCTGCGCCGCGAGGTCGCCGTTGACGTCGCACCGGCCGTACCGCACCCACGGCCAGCGGCCGAACATCTCCCGCCCGACGCCCAGGAAGAACGGCGACACGTCGGTGAACCGGTAGTCGACCGCGCTCGGCGAGTCGGCCAGCGCCGGGATCACCACCGCGCTGGTACCGCCGACGCCGGCCCCGATCTCCAGGACCCGCAGCGGCGTGTCGTCGGCGTGCCAGGCCGCCGCGTGGCACAGCGTCGCCGCGGCGACGCCGTTGACGTACCGGCTGGCCAGGTTGTCGCGGTACGTGCTGTCGGCGGTGTCGGTGCGACCGTCGGGGAACATGAGCTGCTGGACCGTCACCTCGTCGCGCAGCAGCTCCGGCAGGCTGCGGGCGCAGCGGGCGAGGAACTGCCCCATCTGCTCCCCGTGGCCCAGCCCCGCCGCCGCGGCGTCCAGCCGGGCCAGGTCGGCGTCGAGGCCCCCGGCGGTACAGGGGCGCTCGGCCCGGTAGGCCGCCCGGTCGACGGCGGTCAGCACGCCGACCCGCGCCAGCTCGCGCAGCCAGCGCCGGGCCACCCGCCGGTGCCGGGGAGCCACGGCCAGCGCGGCCAGCACCTCCGCGGTCGAGTGCACGGTACCGGCGGCGGTGAACAGGCCCGCCCCCGCCAGCGTCGCGCCCATCGCGGCGTGCGCGGCGCCGTCCAGGACGGCCACCCGGTCGGCGACGGCGGCCCAGTCGACGGGGCCCAGCGCGGCCAGGCCGGCGGCGTGGGCCACCTCCCGCGCGGCGCGGTCGGCGGGCAGCGTCGGGGCCGCCGGCTGGGCCAGCAGGCGGCCGCCGGCGGCGTGGGTGGCGGCGACGGCCGGATGCCGGCGCAGCCACCCGGCCGCGGTGGCCAGGGGAGCGGTCGACGGGGAGACAGCGGGGTCGGATACGGCGAGGTCAGCCATGGCAGGCGCTCCGATCACGGGTCGCGGGCGGGATGCGGGAGGGGCCGGACGGGTCCGCGCGGCGGCGCCCGGGTCGCGGCCGGCGGCGTGCGCGCCGCACCGGCGGCGTGGTCGGCTCCGCGCCCGCGGCCGCGGCGATCCCGGCCGCGCCGGTACCGGCCGGAGCGGAACCGGACGGCGGGCGGGGTCGTACCGGGCCGGGGCCGACCATGGGAACCCTCCAATGCGGGCGGACCACTGTTCGCCACGGTAGGGAGTGCGTCTGCAAATGGCAACTATGTTCATTAAGGTGCATGCGTGGCGCTCGCCACCCCGGCCCGGCGTCCGGCCGTTCAGTCCCCCCGGTCGGCGCGCGCTCCCGGCGCGGCCGGTCGACGCGGTGGCGCCGCGGCCAGCGGCGCGAACGCCGCGCCGAGCAGGAGCACGCACGCCGCGATCGGCGCGGCCGCCGGCCGCCACTGGTACAGCGCCGTACCCGCCATCGGACCGATGATGAAGGCGGCCGCGTTGGCCGCCCCGACCAGCCCGGCGACGCCACCCTGCTGGGCCGGCGCGTACCCGAGGGTCGCCCCCGTCGTGTAGCCCGGCACCGCCAGGCCGAGGCCGACCCCCACCGCGGCCATGCCGCCGAGGACGGCGGCCACGCCGGCCGCGCCCACCAGCAGTGCGCCGCCGAGGGCGGCCAGCAGGGCACCGACCGCGATGAGGCGCCGGGGGGACCACCTCAGCAGCCGGACCAGGACCGTCTGCGCGACCAGGTACCCGGCTCCGGAGCTGACGAGCGCGAGCCCGGTGAGGCGGGCGGTGTGGGCGTGCGTCGCGTCGAGGCGGTCCTGGATGAGGAAGCCGACGGTGATCTGCACCATGCCCAGCGCCACCAGCACGCCGACCCCGCAGCACAGGTACGGCAGGAGCCGGCGCTCCCGCCAGCTCACCCGCGCGGTGCCCCGGGGTGCCGGCGGCATCCCGCCGGCGGGCAGGCGCGCCGCGACGACGGCGGCGGTGACCAGCAGCAGCGCCGGCGCCGCGTACAGCGGTGCGGTCAGCGACAGCCCGCTGAGCGCCCCGCCGATGAGCGGCCCGACGATCAGCGCCAGCCCCTGCGCCGCGCCGACCATCCCCAGCGCGCGTGTGCGCGCCGCCGGGTCGTCGATCGAGGCGGCGATGTACGTCTGGGCGGTGACCGGCAGGCCGGCGATGCCCGCGCCGAAAACCAGAGCCCGGCTGGCGATGAGCGCCGCCCACAACGCCGCGCCGGTCACCATCCCGGCCAGCCCGAGGGGTACGGCGACGGCGAACGCGGCGGAGCCCGCCGCCGCCAGCGCGAGCGCGGCCAGCATGGTCGCGCGGTACCCGGTGCGCCCGATCCGCCTCCCCCACGCGGGGCTCGCCACCATCACCACCGCCGCCGCCCCGGCGATCAGCAGGCCGAGCCCGGCTTCGCCGACCTCGAACCGGCGGGCGAGCGGGGGGAGTACCGGCGTCAGGGTCTGCTGGGCGGCGAACGCACCGAAGACCGCGACCTGCACGACGGCCGGGCGCACGGGCGGGGCGGCGGGAGCTTCCGCCGGGCGGGTCGCGCTCATCGAGTACCGCTGGCCGGGGGGTGCCAGCCCCGGTCGGGTGTGCCCGTGATCTCGTCGGGTATACGCGTGATCCCGGCGTGGTGGGTGATCGCCGCTGCTGCCGAAGCCCCTGGTTGCGCAGTCATCAACGCATTGTCCGATCGGCATTTGTCGATCTGTAGTGCCACCTGAGCATGAGCGGCCATGCCACGGGGATCGCCACCGGCGCGGTCGCCCGCACGCGGACGATGTGCGAATGGAACTGTCGGCTGGGTGCCGCGCGAAACCATCGCCCGCCGGTGGCACCATTCGGCTATTGTGCGTTGGTATCGTTCATCGACACGGAGTCGCTCGCGACACAAAGGACGTTCGCAGCACAGGGACGTTCGCAGCACAGGGGACGCTCGCGGCACAAAGGACGATCGTGCGCTGGGGTCCGACTACAGCAGAGGTGGTCGGCGCATGTCCCGGTGGATCCCCGGCAGCTCCCGACAGTCGCCCACCTCGCCGAACGACAGCAGGCATCCGCCTCCCGCCGGCCCGTCGGGTGAGTCCCCATCGTGATCACCTTCGCGGCACTCCTCGGCGCCGTGGCCTGCGGGGCGGCCGGGCTGCTCGTGGCGGGCGGAATCATCCACCTCCGCGACCGGGACGGGCTGCGGGCGCTGCTGGACAGCCACGCCGTGCTCCCCGGCCGCTGGCGGGGGGCCGCCGGCCGGGTCGTCGGGCCCGCCGAGGCGGTGACCGGCGCGGCCACCCTGGCCGGCTGGTTCCTCGCGCCGCTCGGATTTCGGGTGGCGGCGACCGCCACCGCTGCCTGGTACCTCGCCTTCAGCCTGTACACCGCCAGCATCCTGCGGGGCGGCCGCGCGCCCGCCTGCGGCTGCCTGGGCTCGACCGAACCGGTTTCCCGGACCGTGGTCCTGCGCGCTGCCGTGCTGGCCGCCGGCTCGGCGGCTGGCGCCTGGTGCGGTTCCCCCTACCCGCTCGGCTCCCCGCCCGCCGTCCCGCTGACGCTGGGCGCGGTTGCCGTCGTCACCGCCGGCGTCGCCTGGCTGCTCCCCGTGCTGATCCCCGCCGCGGGGCGCACAGGGCGGGAACGGCCCTCGCCCGCGACGGCGCGGGCCCGTACCCCCCGAGCGTCGCGGCCGGCCCGCGGCCGGACGCTGTCGGGGTCGGCCCGTTCGGACCGACCCCGCCCAGCACCTAGACCACGCTGATCGTGTGCAGTCGAGTGGTCAGGTTGTCCTTCTCGCCGCTGCCCGTGACGGTCTGGGTGGACGTCACCCTCGCCCGGATCGGCTGTGCGCAGCTCACCGAGGCCGGGGCCGGCGAGCGGTGTTCGGCCTCGATCGGCTGCCAATCCTTCGGACCGCGGAACGAGACGCTCGTGGGCGGCGCCGACGCGGTGCCGAAGTCGGTGAGCACGTCGATCGTCGCCTTCGTCGACTCCGCCAGCGTGACCGCGCCGATGAACTCCGAGGCAACCCGGACCGTGCCGGTCGGTCGGGCGCAGTGGATCCCCACTTCGACCGTGCAGGTGTTCGGGCTGCCCGGTCCGGCGATCAGCCACCACTGCAGGGCCACGCTGGACTTGTTCTCGCTCGGGCGGATCGCGGTGTCCTGCATCGTGCAGCTCGTGCCGGAGATGCCGAGTACCTCCACCGTGGCGGTGGCGGACCCGGCGGCGGCCGCCGGTGGCACCCCGACGGCCCCGCCCAGGACGGCCGTACACACGCCGAACAGCACTGCGTGGCCTCTCATGGTTCTCCTTCGGTCGGCGGGTGCGGCGGTGGAGCGCGGCGGGGGCGCGGCCGGGGGCGGCGCAGGCGTCAGCACCGTCGCCACGCGAAGTCACGCGACCTCAGTTGGAGCCGGTCGAGCCGCAGCTTCGACGCCGCGCCCTGCTGCGGGCGGTCGACGTACATCGCCGCGGTGAAACCCAGCAGGGTGTCCCCGTCGCAGCTCGACTCCTGGGCGGGCAGTCCCTGCCACAGGCCCCAGGCGCCGGAGTCGTTCTGCTGGAAGACGGCTCGCCGCCGCGGGGTCGGCGACGGCTGGGCCAGCAGTTGGTGGTAGGTGGAGTCGAGGTACGCGCGCTGCCCGACGCCGACGGCGGCCTGCCCGGTGTACCGCGCGCCGGAGAGCGTGAACGTCCAGCCCGGCGGCCGCTGGACCCGTACGGTCAGGTGGCAGTACGACTCCGTGTCGGCCGTGCTGCTCCCCGTGTCGAGGCCGGTGAAGGTCGCGGTGAGGCCCTCCGGCGTGGTCGTGACGGTGGTGTCCCGCGGGTCGCAGTCGCCGGTGATCGACTCGGTGACGAGCGCGACGTGGGGTGGGTTGGCGCGGCCGGGCGCGGCCGCCGCCACGCCCCCGGCGGCCAGCGCCAGGGTCATCCCCGCAGCTACCGCGCCGGCTCCTCGCCCTACCTGGTTGCTCATGGATCACCTCTCGATTCGTGGGTGTGGGTCACCGCCTGCACCGCTGGTAGTACAGCGAGGCCGTGTTCGCGCCCCGGACGCCGGTCGCGGCGGTGGTCATCGACATGTGCGCAACACCGCTGTCCATACTGGACCAGGTGCTGGTGACCTCGGTATTGACCTGCATGGTGACGGAGCTGTCGCACGGCGGTTCGCCGGTGGCGCTCTCCGACACCGCGTCCCAGCCCCCGGCGGCGGTCGGACCCGGCACCCGCACGGCGGCGGAGATCCTCTGCTGCTTCCCCGCGTCGCCGAGGAGGATCGAGGCTGCCGCGGTACCCACCGAGCCGGCGCTCAGCGTGGACTGTCCCTGGATCCGCAGGTCGGTCAGTCGGACCTGCCACCCGGGCGTGACGTCGAGCCGCAGCGCAATGTCGCACCGACCGGCCGCGCGGGTGCCGATCGCGGGAGCCGACACCTTGAGCTGCGGGTAGAGGAAGTACAGCTCGGTGAAGTCCGGGCTCACCTCGACCGTCAGGGCCTCCGGCTTCCCGCAGTGCTCGCCGCCGACCACCCGGATCTGGTCCCGCGGTACGGCGACCGAGGGCGGCGCCGGCGAGTGGGCCGCGGCCGGTGCTCCGGGCGCGCCGACCAGTCCGGCGAGGACCACCGGCGCGAGCGCCGCGCGCCAGCCGTACCGCCACGCGAATCGTGACACAACCATCTCCTGTCTGCTCGGTGCGGCCATGCGTCGGGTCAGCACTCGGTCAGGGACGTGTAGAGCGACGCCGGTTGGCTGTCGGTGTCGTGCGACCCGCTCACCATCCAGGTCTTGGCCTGGTCGCGGTCGCTGTCCCGACCCAGCATCGCGGTCAGCGACTGCTCGACGTGCATCACCGTCCGCCCGCCGCAGATGCTGGGCCGGTGCCCCATCTCGTAGAAGGCGGTGAGCTGTCCGCCGGTGTTCGGCGCGGTCGCCTCCACCGGGACCCGCATGGTCTGGGGCACGCCGTTGGCGTCGCGGTACGACGCGGTGATCCGGCCCCGTACCCAACTCTGGGTGCCCATCGTGTAGAGCGCGTAGAACGCCAACTTCTGGCCCGTCAGTGCCCACCCCGTCGGGATGTCGATGGTGATGACCAGGCTGCAGCTCGCCTCGACCGGTACGCCCACCGCGTCGGACGTGACCGTGAACGGCCGCCGGTAGCCGACCTGGAAGGCGCTGCGGTCCGTCGCGTAGACGACCTCGGCGGAGTTCTCCGGGCAGCCGGAGCCGCCGGACCGCACGTCGACGATCGTCACCCCGGGCCGGGGAGTGCCGCGGGGTGCGGCGGAGGCGGGCACCGCGAGGGCGAGCGCGCACACCGCCGGGATGACGGCGATCGCGCCGCGTCGCCGGTTCCATGGGTTCACGTTTTCTCCGATCAACGACGGCGGACGGCGGGTACGGCGCGGGGCGCCCGGTACCCGCCGGCGCCGTGGTCAGCAGGTCTGCGTCTCCAGGTACAGCTCGGTCTGCGCGCGGTGCTCCGCGTAGTTCATCGACAGGATCGCCTCGGCGTTGCCGCTGCCGGAGACGGTCACGGTCTGGTCGACCACGACGTCGACGGTGCCCTCGCACGGCGCGAAGATGATGTTCGACGTACTGTGCGGCAGGCTCCACGTCTTGTCCGTGGCGTCCTTGAACCCGGCACGGGCGGTGCCCTGCGGCGTGCCGTTGGCGAACCGGAAGTTGGCCAGGAACGTGGCGTCCGCCGTCCCCTTGACCTTGACGTAGCCGACGAACAGGCTGCGGTGCAGGGCGATCGTGATGCCCGGCGGATAGGTGAAGCGCAGGACGGTCGAGCAGGTCCGGTCCCGCCAATCGCCCGGCCCCGGGTAGCTGGCCACCAGCCCGGCGTAGCGCAGGAAGATGCCGGTGCCGTCGGGGAGGTTGCCGACCGAGGGCTGCTGGGTGCCCGGCAGGCCGCCGCACCCGGTTCCGCTGGCCTTGACCAGGTCCACCGTCACCTTCGGTGGTGGGGCCGCCGCTGCCGCCGCTGCCGGCAGGACGGCGGCGGGCAGGACGGCCGCCGCCGTCAACGCCGCGAGTAGCCTCGTCGTGAACCGCATCGTGATCCCCCTCGTGTGATGTGCGAGCCGTGCTCAGAAACCACCGGTCAGGCCGGTGCCCAGGGCGGCGGCGAACGCCGCGACCATGAACGTGACCAGCAGGCGTTGGTGGATGTCCCATTCGTCGTCCCAGGCGCTGTCGTCGCCGTACGAGACGCTGGCGACGGTCATGATGGACCGACCGATGCCGAAGCCCACGCCGGCCAGCACGGTCAGCAGCGGTGAGGCGAAGAACGCCACCGCCACCGCCATGACGTACGGCAGCCCGCTGGGTAGGTACGTCCGGGCACCGGTGCCCATCTCCAGGCCGAACTGGAACGGACCCAGCAGCCGGCCGAGCCGGAACACCGTCACCGGAACCAGGCGGCGGTTCTCCGGCATCCGCACGGCGCTGAACCGGCCGTACTCACGCAGGGCGATGAAGACGAGGAACAGCCCCACCAGGGTCAGCCGGGCCCAGTCGGGCAGGAGGGGCCGCAGGAGCGACCCCACGACCAGGAAGAACGCCGCGGCCAGGAGTCCGCCGACCACCAGGCCCGCACCGAACGCCGCCATCATCGTGCCTCGTCGGACCGACGAGCTCAGCACCCCGGCTGAGTTCTTCGATCAAGTCGAGCCGCTGGTGGCGAAGCCCGCCACGACCGCGGCGGAGCACCACGCCGCCGCCCGGCCGTTGGATCCGGTGGACAGCGCGGCGAAGCCGCCCGCCACCGCGGCGCCGGCCGCGACGAGCGCGCCGATCGTGACCGGGTGCCATACCCGCTGGATCGGACGGAGAGCCGGGTGGGCGCGCATCGTCAGAGCCGGGCCTGGCACAGGGTGAACTCGCCGAAAGGGTCGGTGGTCGAGTTCGCGACCTGGTACCAGCCGTCGGAGCAGCGGTACCAGGCGTCGCCGACCTTCCACCGCCAGGCGTTCTTGTTGACGCACATGTACTGGACCGGCCAGTAGCGAACCGGCGTGCCGTCCGGGGCCCGGCCCGCGTCGGTCTTGTGCCACCCGTTCTTGTCGCAGTACTTGGCGCCGACCTTGTTGCCGGTGCAGGCTGCCGTCTGGTCCGGTTCGTCGGGCTCCGGCTGGGTGCCACCCCAGTCCGCCGGACAGGACAGGTGTCCGACGATCCCGCCGGGACCCACCTCGTCGGCGCGCGGGCGGGCCAGGGCGGGGCTGGTCAGGCGGTCGCTGAGGGAGGCCACCGCCGCCCCGATGGTGACCGCGCCGAGGGTCACCCCCCGCAGCAGCATCCGCCGGCTGGCGCGCTGGCTGCCCGGTCGGACCGAGGTCGGCGGCGCCGCCGCGGCGTCCGTCGCGGGTGCCGCGGACGGCATGTCGGCCAGGGAAAGAGTCATCGGTCAGCTCGCTTTCACGTCGTGGCCGGCGGGGACGAGCCAGCGGCCCAGTACCTCCCGCGCGGCGGCTTCGGTCGATGGCAGCACCAGCTCGGTGACCCGGCCGTCCCCGGCCACCCGCATCACGGCGGGCGGCGTCAGGTGCGCCACCTCGCGCCACTGGGTGTCCGAGCGCACCAACCGCAACGCCCGGACCACCTCCGCCGGCCACTCGTCCGGGGACTGGTGGGTGAGCAGGGCGGGCGGCGTCGCGCCGGCCCGGACCCGACGCACGGCCAGGTCAGCCACGACCGCGCAGAGCGGGCAGTCGACATCGGCGGCGATCACGACGCCACCGGCGGGGACGACGGCGGGGTCGAGGGTGATGGCCGGCGGGTGCGCCACATAGCCGTCGGACGCCGACGCGGCGGTATCCAGTCGCTCCCGCAGCAGGCGGAGCTCGCGGGCGACTGCCCCGACGGCCAGGAACAGCAGCACGATCGCCACCCAGGTGACGATCCAGAGCGCGGTCACCGGCGACATCAGAATCCCGAAATGCTGATCTTGATGTGGTCGAGCCAGTCCAGCAGATCGGCGTCCGACACGGCGGAGCCGAACGGGTCGAGGAACACCTCGGCCAGCCCGGACGACGACCCGACCAGGTAGGAGAAGTCGCGCGGCCGGGTGTGCCGGCTGCGGTCGGCCAGCGGGGTGCGCCAGATCTCGCCGTGCCGGGTGCGCTGCCCGGCGTGCGGCGGCAGCAGGGCCGTCGCCCGGGCCGGGTTCGAGGCATGGACCGCGCCGTGGTGCGGCACCATCATCACCGACACCCAGCCCAGCGAGTCGATCATCCGGCTGCCCTTGACGTCGACCCTCATGCCGTTGGGCGAATCCTCGATCCGCAGCCCGTTGAAGATCTCGCTGATCCGGCTGGTCGGCGGCCGCGGACCGGAGAACATCGTGGTCAGGTCGTGGTAGTCGCCGCGGAAGGTGGCCGCGGCGGTGCCCTCGCCCTGCGCGATGACCACGTCCTTTCCGTAGACCTTGATCCGGTCGACGTTGGTGCCGCTGCGCAGGCTGTACTTCAGTACCCCCTCGTGCCGGCCGCGTTTGCCGATCACGTACGCGCGACTCAGGTTCCCCCCGCCGAGGCGGAGCTGGGAGACGTTGGTCGGCTCGTCCCGTGGTGCACCGCCGAACTCGAAGGTGAGTGATGCCCCGTCCGGAGCGATCACCGCATACGTGCGCGATGCCATCTACCGCGTCCTCCCCGTTGGTGGTGCACAGTGGCGTGGCAACCAGGGTCGTCGAGCCGGGTCGATTGGTCTGGCCATCTGTCGGGTATCCGATAGCGGCCGTGATGTATGCCACCGACAGCGCCGCCGCGGCTTACCGGGCCCCGCTGCCGGTCTGCTGCGGGAGCGGCGACCGGGTGCCCCGCGGGCGTTCCACCTGCGGGACAGTCCATCGAGCCGGACAACCCGTACGATCGATCCATCGGCCTCAATGGCCGATCGCCGACGGGCGTCGGCGTCGGGGGACGAACGGAGCATCGTCATGCGCACCCACGCACTCTTCGCCACCACACTCGCCGTCGCCACCGCTGTCCTCGCCGCTCCCGGCGCCGCACAGGCCGGGTTCTACCTCCAGGCGGGCGAACAGATGTACGCCGGCAGGGCCGACACCCCGTGCGCCACCGGCTTCTTCGTCTCGGTGCCGGGGGAGCGGGACCGGATGATGCTGACCGCCGGCACCTGCGGCGCGGTCGGCGCTCCCGTGTTCCACGCACCGAACAAGTTCCGCTACGGCGTCATCACCGCGAGCGCCCTGACCCGCGGCGGCGGCGACGCGATGGACGCCGCCATCTTCCGTACCGAGTACCGCCCGCACGGGTCCGGGGTCTGGAACATGGGCGGCCCGATCAGCGGCGTCGCCGAGGAGAGCGAACTGCGGGGCGCCACCTACCTGCGCAGCAGCCGGGCGAGCAAGCTCACCACCGGCACCATCACCAGCGTGCAGACCATCGGCGGCCAGCGCCACTACTGCGGCGGCCCGGCACTGGTGCCCGGCGACAAGGGCGGTCCGGTGGCGCTGCGGGACGAGGCCCGCAAGTCGCTGCGCGCGGCGGGGATCGCCACCGCCAGCGGCGCCGGGGGCGAGATGTGCTTCCTGCCCATCCGCGCCGTCCTCGCGGCCTTCGACGCAACGCTGGTCACCTTCCCCGACGGCGCCGGGGGCCGGCACCCGTGACGCCGAATCCCCGGCAGCGCGACTTTCGGGAAGTGTGCGGGTCGTAGTCGGTCCGGCGGGGCCGGGCGTGACCCGGTAGCGGACGGGTGAGTTCGTCGGCGTCTCGGCCGGACCGCGCCGCTGTGCACCGCGGACGGCGGCGACGGCCTTGTCGACCTCCTCCGGGGTGTTGATGCACGCGGTGCCGATCCGCACGTACGGCACCCGGCAAGTATTGACAGAAGCCGATACAGAATGCGCCAAGGATGCCGCATGACGGCGACCCGGGGAAGCGTTACCGGCGCGTCACAAGCAGCTTTCGACAAGTGTAGAAAGGCGTCGCCGCCGAGTTGGTCGGTGTGCCGGAACGTGGCGTCCGATGTGTGATCGACGGGGATGCCGGAGCCGGGCTGTACCGGTGGCCGATTGCTTGCTTTGCATCCGTCAATGTCTATACGATGCGCCCGGGGTGCGCCGGTAATACGCCCTGACTCGTTTCGGCAGTCCACCCGCCGAAGCCGAGTCCAGTCGACCCGATGCCGTATCGAGGCAGGAAGTCATGACCGCAGTGCATCCCCGCCGGCGCGCGCTTCGCCGCGCGGCCGTCGCCGTCCTCGTCCCCACTCTGCTCGCCCCGGGCGCTCCCGCGGGGGCCGCCGAACCCACACCGCCGCGGGCGCCCGCGGCGGCCGCCGAACTCCCGAGCGGCCGGACCGCCTACCGCACGTTCGCCGACTACGACGCGGACCTGGCCCGGCTGGCCGCCGACCATCCGACGAAGACCCGCCGCTTCACGCTGGCCCACCCCTCGCTGGAGGGCCGGCCGGTGCACGCCATGGAGATCTCCCGGGACGTCGCGGCCAGCGACCACAAGCCGGTCCTCCTGATGACCGGGGTGCACCACGCCCGCGAGTGGCCGTCGTCGGAGGTGACCATCGAGTTCGCCTTCGACCTGCTCCGCAACGACGGCACCGACCCGCGGATCACCGCCCTGCTGGACCGGGTCCGGGTCGTCGTCGTACCGCTCGTCAACCCGGACGGATTCAGGATCTCCCGGGAGATGGCGTTCGAGATGAAGCGCCGCAACTGCCGGCTCAGGGACGGCCGGACGCCCGCGCCGGGCGCGTGCGCCGAGTCGGGCAACCGCAACTACGGCGTGGACCTCAACCGCAACTACGGCGCGGCCTGGACCGGCGGCGGCTCCGCCACCTCGGACACGTACCCGGGCGCGGCCCCGTTCTCCGAGCCGGAGAGCCGGAACGTCCGCGACCTGGTGCTGTCCCGGCAGGTCGCGGTACTGATCAGCAACCACACCCAGGGCTCCGTCGTGCTGCACCCGGTCAACCCGGAGGCGACCGCGTACCGGGGGCTGGCGGACAAGCTGGCCGCGGAGAACGGGTACTCCGCGGGCGCCGGCATGAACGTCGGCGGGATGACCGAGCGGTGGTCGTACTACGCCACCGGCGGCTTCGGCTTCACCGTCGAGATCGGGAAGAACAGCTTCCACCCGCCGTTCCCGACCGGCGTCGTCGAGCAGTACGTCGGCGCGGGCGGCCGGCGCGGGCTGCGCTCGATGTACCTGGTCGCCGGGGAGGCCGCGGCCGACCGCGGGGGGCACGCCGTCCTCACCGGCCGGGCCGTGCCCGGGGCGGTCCTGCGGATCACCAAGGACTTCGACCTCGCCACGGGCGCCGGCAAGCCGATCCCGACCCACCTGGAGTCGGCGCTGACCGTCGGCCCGACCGGCAGCTTCGCCTGGGAGGTCAACCCGTCGACCCGCGCGTCCGGCGGCACGCTGCTGGACGAGAAGTGGACGCTGACCTGCGCCCGACCGGGCGGTCCGGTGGTCGAGACGGTGCAGGTCCTGGTCCGGCGCGGCCAGGAGGTCGCGGTGGAGCTGCCCGCCTGCCGGGCGCGGGGGTTCGACCGGCTCCCGCCGGGGCATCCGGGGTCGTCCCGCGGGGCGGCACCGGCCCCGCCCGGCGGCAGGGCGCGCCCCGGCGACGCCGGCAGCGGCATGGCCGCCCCCACCCAAGGAGGTTTCCGATGAGACTGCCCCACCCCACCCGTCCGCGCGGCGCCCTGGCGCTGACGCTCGTCCTCTCGCTCGGCGCCGCCCTCGTGGCCGTCGCGCCTGTCCGGGCCGGATCCGCGCCGGCCGCCGCCACCGCCCGGCAGTACGTCGTGTCCGGCGCGCGCACGTGGCACGACGGCAACGCCGTCGCCGCGACGGGCGCCGCCGTTGACCACGTCGAGCACGGCCGGATCCACGTCTCGGCCACACCGGACGAGGTGGCCGCCATCCGCCGGCTCGGCTTCACCGCCGTGCTCGACGCCCCGCCGGTCGAGGAGGGGCCGGACGCCGTCCGGCCCGGCTTCCCGGCGAACATGCAGAAGTACCACGACTACGCCGAGATGACCGAGAACATCAACAAGCTGGTCGCGGGCAGGCCGGAGATCGCCCGGAAGCTGAGCATCGGCAAGTCGTACGAGGGCCGGGACCTGCCCCTGATCAAGATCTCGGACAACGTTGCCACCGACGGCCGAGCCCGAGTACCTGATCACCTCGCACCACCACGCCCGCGAGCACCTCACGGTCGAGATGGCGCTGTACCTGCTGCACATGTTCATCGACGAGTACGGCAAGGACGAGCGGGTGACGAAGCTCGTCAACGAGCGGGAGATCTGGGTCGTGCCGTCGCTGAACCCGGACGGCAGCGAGTTCGACATCTCCGGCAGCAAGCTGGCGATGTGGCGGAAGAACCGGCAGCCCAACTCCGGCGGCCAGCCCGGCACCGACCTGAACCGCAACTACAGCCACAAGTGGGGCTGCTGCAACGGCTCCTCCGGCAACACCGGCTCGGACACCTACCGCGGCGCCGCCGCCTTCTCGGCCCCGGAGACGCAGCGGATCCGCGACTTCGTGAACAGCCGGAAGATCAACGGCAAGCAGCAGATCACGGTCGACCTGGACCTCCACTCGCACGGCGAGCAGATCCTCTGGCCGTACGCGTACACGTCGAGGACCGTCGACCCCGGCATGACCGCCGACGACAACAGGGCCCTCTCCACCATCGGCAAGAAGATGGCCGCGACCAACAACTATAAGCCGATGCAGGCGTCCGGGCTGTACATCCACGACGGCACCCTCCTCGACTGGCTGTGGGGCGAGCACAAGATCTTCGGCTACACGTTCGAGTTGTGGGGCGGCTCGGGCGGCTTCTACCCGGCCGACTCCCACATCGAGCCGCAGACCAAGCGCAACCGGGAGGCCGCCCTGATCCTGGGCGAACTCGCCGACTGCCCGTACCGGGCGATCGGCAAGGACGCCGAGTACTGCAAGTAGGCTCCGCTGCCCCGCGCGCCGGGTGGCCGCGCGGGGCAGCGGCCGCCGGTCAGCGGCCGGGGCGGTACGTGCCGGACAGCCGGCCCACCTTCAGCGCCAGGTGCAGGCAGAGCCGCTCGGAGCCGTCCTTGAGGTCGGTACCGACGAGCTGCTCGATCCGGTGGAGCCGGTGGTAGAGCGAGGTCCGGTGCAGGTGCAGGCGCTTGGCCGCCGCGTCGGCGTTGCCGGCCAGGTCGAGGTACGTCTCCAGGGTCTCCAGCAGCGACCCGTGCGCCGGCTCGGTGAACACCCGCTCGAGCCCCGGGTGCACGCTGACGGCGGCGCGCCCCGCCGGCACCACCGTGGCCAGGGCCCGGTAGGCACCGAGGTCGGACCACTGCGCGAGCGGTCCGAGGTTCGGCTGGACGGCGGCCACGCGCAGCGCCAGCCGGGCCTGCCGGTGCGAGGTCAGCGCGTCGCACAGCGCGTCGACGGGCCCGCCGACCCCGATCAGTACGCCGTCGGCCGCCCCGGCGTACTGCGCCGTCCTGGTGATCTCGACGCACAGCCCGGCCGCCAGGTCCCCGATCGACGGGTACCCGGCGCACTGGGCGGCGATGAGGACGGCCCGGTCCCGGTGGGCGAGGTGCAGGGTGCCGCGCGGGCCGCCGGACCGGGCGGTGGCGGCCAGGGCCTCCTCCAGCAGCACCTGCAGCTCGGCCGGCCGGGCCCGCGCGCCGACCGGCTGCCCGATCAGCGCGACGACCGGCACTCCGTCGACGAAGTAGCCGTCGTCGAGGAGGGCCGCGGCGGCGGTCACGCGCGCGGCGCGGTTGTCGGAGAGCAGGTCGCGGACCCAGCCGGCGACCCGGTAGCCGGCGGTGTCGTTGGTCCACAGCTCGCGGAACATCTCCAGCGTCAGCTCGCCGCACGCCCGCTCGGCGGCGGCCACCTCCGCGTCGGTCAGGGTGCCGTCGCGGTCCAGGAACCAGACGTACCCGAGCAGCACCCCGCGGTGCCGGACCGGCACGCACAGCCGGGGCCACATGCGCAGCTCGGCGGAGGCGGGGATCCGGATGGCGCCGGGGGCCCGGGCGATCCCGAACCGTTGGAGGTGATCCCGCACCCCGGGGTCGGTCCGGCGGTGCAGGATCGACAGCCGCCGTACCCCGTCGATGTTGCCGTCGTGGGCGCTGTGCACCACGACGCGGTGCTGGTGGTCCTCGATCATCGTCGGCCGGTCCAGGCGGGCGGCCAGTCCGTCCACCGCATCCTGCAGGCTCAGCGGCCGGCGGTGCCGGACCTCGGCGGTGGGGTCGACCGGCCCGTCGCCGGCGGTGTCTCGGGTGGGCTTGTTCAAGGGACCTGACCTGTTCCGCCCGCCGCCACCCATTCCCGGCACCCCGGGCCCCGCCGACCTCGGTACGGCAGGACCGCGGCGCGCCGGGATCTGCGCGCCCGGTCGCGCGCGAACAGGGTCGGTTCGGCGGGGCGGAGTGCGGAAGGTCGAGCCTCGAGGACAGCCGACGCGGCGGCGCGGCTGCGGTGGCTACAGCGGGCCGGTCCCGTCGATGGGATGGTGCCGGGGCCGGTACGGGCCCGGGTGGACACCCGTACCGGCGTGGGTGCGACGCAGTCGCTGGCGATCGGGGGTCGGCCCCCGGTGGACGATGTGCGGCATTCGCTGCGGCGATACGCGCTCGCGGCGGCGATGATTCGATCGAATCAATGCTCGCCCGAGAGTGTTCGCCGCTCCGGAACCAGTTGTCAAGACTTGATCAGCCCGGCGGACCGCATTCACCATTCGGGATCGGCCGACGCGACACCTGTAGCGAATGGCGAGCGAAAACGTTCGACGATCGAACCGTGACGGGAATCTTTTGTGTTCGTCGTCAGCCGGTCTGTGGCACGACGTAGTCGGCGCGCACGCGGAGGAGCTTCCGGTCGTCCAGTTGCTTGATGACGATCCACTTCTTGCCGGCCCGGCCGTCACCGCCGGCGGAGAACTCCAGCCTCCCGGTCGCGCCCCGCACGGCACTGCCGAGGGTGAGGTTGTTCAACTGCACCCCGACGTCGCCGGGCACCACCGGCTGCGTGGTTCCCGGCGCCAGCCGGATGGCCCGGGCGGCGGTGGCGAGCGCGTCGTGGTACATCATGGCGTACCCGTCGACCAGGTCGGCCTCCGGATACCGGCGCGCGCGCCAGCCGGCCGCGAACTCCGGGTAGTCGTCGGGTGCCCCGGCACTGCCGGGGCGCGCGGCGGACCACTGCTCGTGGTCCGTCGACGTGGCCTCCAGCAGGGCCAGGTTCGCCCTGCGCAGCATGTCGCGGTACCGGTCGCCGGCCTGGAATCCGGTGGCCGCGACCAGGACGACCAGCGGCGTCGACCGGCACACCCGGTCGCTCATCTTCTCGGCGAAGATCTCGAAGTCGGGGGCCCGGCCGGCGAAGAACACGAGCCTGGCGGGTGTCCTCGTGTCGTTCACCGCGTTGCAGATGTCGGAGACGAGCGGGCCGAACACGCCCGGCGTCAGCGGCGTGTCCATCGTCGACCCGACGAAGGTCCGCAGCGGGAACTTGATGAACCGGGACGAGAACTCCGTCTCGAACGCCGCGCGTACGGTGTCGACGTAGGGGTCGTTCTTGTTGCTGTCCGCCACCAGCAGCGCTGATTGCAGGGGCTGGGTCGTCACGATCGCCGCCGGGCGGGCGTCGAACAGCTTCCGCAGCGCGCGGACCAACTGGGTGTTGCTCGGCGACACGCTGTGGAGTCCGGGGATGGCCCGGCCGTTGAGGTTGTCGGCGGAGGCCACGGCGACGACCATCGGGATGCCCTTGTCGCTCAGGGCGCGGGCCGTCTCGACCGTCCCGGCGTAGGACGAGCCGAATCCGACGACCGCCGCCGGCGGCCCGCCGTCCTCGCCCGCCGTCAGGATCTCGTCGACCAGCTCCCGGGTGAACTCCTGCCGCGCGCCCTGGTTCGCGAGCACCAGCCGGATCCTGCGTACGGCGGGGTCGCCGAAGACGGTACTGCTGTTGGCCCGCTGCTGGGCGACGAGCACCCCCTGGAGGCTCTCGCGCAACTGGGCGGGCACCATGGCCGAACTCCGGGCGTCGGCGTCGCCGTCGGTGGCGACGCTGAGCGGCGTCAGCACGACCACGGTGGCGGCGGGGCCGCCCTCCGTCCCGCGGTTGGCGGCCTCCACCTCCTCGTACAGCGGGCGCAGGTCCGGGCGGAGCTGGCGGGCCGCCGAGATGACGCCGATGCACTCGCCGTCCGGCGACTTGGCCATGCCGAAGAAGTAGCCGTCGCACTCGGTCGGGACGAGCTGCCAGACGGCCAGTCCGATCGTGGCGCTGACCGCGACCGCCGCGCCGGCGGCGATCAGTCGCCGGCGGCCGATGTTGTCGGTTCTGCCCACTGTGGGCGCCTCCAGGTCGAGTATGCGGATGGGGGGAGTGGCGGGAGTCGGGCGCCGCGGCGGGGGGACCCCGCCGGCGGGCGTGGCGACGGGCGGTGCGGCCCGGTCGGCGGCCCAGGCCCGGGCGAACACCTCGGTCATCGCGGTCTCCGCCGGGCGGAGCAGGTCCGCCGCCACCGCGCGGATCGCGCGGACCCGCCCGACGAGGAGCACGCCCACCGTCAGCGTGACCGGGCGTCCGTGCTCGTCCCGGTACGGCGCGGCCGCCCCGCCGGCCGGGTCCCCGCCCGGCGCGAGCGTCCGGTAGAGCACCGTGAACCGGCGCCCCGTCGACCGCCACCGGCAGCGCAGGACCGGGCCGCCGGCCGCGGCGGGGTCGGCGGCTGCGGGCGGGCCGGGGAGGACCCCGAGCCGCGCCGCGTCGGGGGTGCCCCGCACGACGTCCGGTACGGCGAGGAGGCGGTAGCCGTGCGTGCGGGTCCGGCCCACGGCGAACGGCCAGTACCTCATGGGCGCTGCGCTGCGACGCTGTTGGGAAATCGCTTGGTGAGGCGGCGCTCCACCGTCGTCAGGCGGCCGAGCAGCTTGCGCATCCGCGCCTTGCGGGAGCCCTCGCCGCGCGGCCGCGGCACGTTCCGGAGGTCGTCGATGAGCTTGGCCACCTCGTCCGGGGGCGGCGGGGTGAAGCCGAAGGGGAGAAGGCCGCCGACGAGGGCGGCCGCGCGCATCAGCGCCGCCAGCAGCGGCGGCAGCTTGGTGGGCGTGCGGCTGTTCGTCGCGGCGGCGCGGTAGCGGGCCACCTCCACGTCGAGCAGGTCCAGGACCGCGCAGGCGACCGGGGACTCGCCGAGGAACGGTTCCCACTCGACCCCGGCCGCCCGCGTGGCACCCGGTGTCGCGGGCGGGTCGAAGTAGCCGTTGAAGCCGAAGGCGCTGACCGGGATGATCCGGTGCACCCGGCCGTTGTGCGGCCGCCAGAAGGTCTTGAAGCTCTCGTACCGCCGGAGGTAGCGCACCACCTCGGCGAGCCGGCCGGCCCCGGCGTGCCGCGGGTCCACGAGGTCCCACTTGGTGATGATCAGGTGGCCGGCCTTGGGGTTGTGCTGTTCGACGAGGTCGAGCAGGGCCGCCAGGTCCGTGCCGAAGCCGCTCGGCGGCCGGCCGCCCATCGCCGCGGCGAGGCGGTCGCCGTCCAGCAGGCCGATGACGACGTCGGCCCGGGCGAGCTCCTCCCGGACGAAGGGGAGGTACTCGTCGCGGCCGTCGAGCATCTCGCGTACGTGCTCGCCCGCGTAGTCGACGAAGTCGAGGCGGAACGTCTCGTGCACGTCGGCGTCCTCGCGGACCTGGAGGCGGAACGACGTGCGGTGCACATCGCCGGTCCGGGTCGCCCGGGGCAGCCGGTCGGCGCCGCCGTCCACGGCCCGGATCAGTTCGCGCACCCGCCGGTCGGTCACGGCGTTGTCCGCGAAGAGGCGGACCCCGTCCTGGCCGCGCCCGCGCGCCCACCGGGCGTAGAGGGCCGCCAACAGCATCGTCTTGCCGGCGCCCGAGTCGCCGAAGAGGAAGATCCGGATCGGGGGGATGGTGCTCCGCCCGCTCGCCGCTATCCACCGGTAGGTCACCGCCGCCACGACGACGACAACGGCGATGGTGATCCACAGTCGTTCCTGACCGAACGAGTCAAGTAGAGCACTACTGGATAGCGGCATCCGGCCGGACCCTCACTCGCGTACGCACCCCGGCACAGCGACCGCGCTGAAACCGGCTGATGGTTCGCCGTTGACAACCGGCCGGTACCGGATCGGGTGACGCTCCGCGTCCTGTCGGTAACCCGACACCACGATGGACCGATCGGCTGATGGCGATCAATGCCGCCGCGGCGCCGACAGCGCGGTCATGCCGGGCCCGGACGTGAACGACCCCCGGGGTCCGCGCGGTTGCGCGCCGGCCATGGACGAGTGGCCGGGAACCCCGGGGGTCGGGTGGCTGCCGATATTCGCCAGCCGCGCAGCGGCGGACCCGGCGACGGGCAGTCGTGGCTGCTAGCGGACAGCCACCTCACGCGTCCCAATGCTGATCAACTCGGAACCACCTCCCTTCCCGTGTCCGGCAACCGTATGCCGCCGGTCCGGCGACGACAACCGGATTACCCGGCCGGGCGGGACGGCCGGCGGCGGGCGGGCCGCGCGGGCTCCCACCGGCGCGGAGGCGGGTTCAGGCGAGCCGGCCCGCCACCCGGTCCGGCTGGCTCGCCAGCAGCGCACCGGCCCGGTCGGCGTCGAGGTGCCCGCCGAACAGCGGGCCCTGCGCGAGCAGGTAGCCCAGCGCCGCCAGCTCCCGGGCCTGCTCCGCCGTGGCCACCCCCTCGGCGACGAGGTCGAGGTCCAGGCCGTCGGCGATCGTCACCATCGCGGCGGCGATCGCGGCGGCGGCCGGGCCCTCGGTGATCCCGGCGACGAACGCCTCGTCCACCTTGAGGGTCCGCACCGGCGTGGTCCGGAGCACGCCGAGGGCGGAGTGGCCGGCGCCGAACCGGGTCAGGGCGACGGTCACGCCCAGCTCGGCCACCTCGGCCAGCACCCCGGCGGCCGCCGCGCTGTCCAGGACCGCCGCCTCGGTGACCTCGATCGCCAGCCGGACCGCGGGCAGGCCGGCGTCGCTCAGCGCGGTGGCGACCGTGGTGGCGAAGCCCGGCGCGTGCAGTTGGCGCGCGGGGACGCCGACGTTGACCGTCCACGGCCCGGTGGCGCCGGCGCGCAGCCAGCCCGCGGCGGTCCGGCAGGCCTCGGCCAGCGCCCGGGCGCCGAGCGGCACGATCAGGCCGGTGCGTTCGGCGGTGGCCACGAACTCGTCCAGCGGCAGCGGGCCGCGCTGCGGGTGGTCCCAGTGGACCAGGGCCCCGGCGCCGACCGGGCGGCGGTCGGCGAGGCGCACGACCGGCTGGAACAGCAGGCGCAGGCCGCCGTGGTCGATGGCCCGGCGCAGTTCGGCGCCGAGCTGGGCGTCGTGGTTCGCGCGCGCGTCGAGGGCGGCGTCGTAGCTGGCGTACCGGCCCTTGCCGGCGTCCTTGGCCGCGTACATCGCGAGGTCGGCGCGGCGCAGCACCTCGGTGCCGTCCGTACCGGGCTCGACCTCGGCGATGCCGATGCTGCACCGGACGAGCAGCTCGTGCCCGGCGATGTGCAGCGGCTCGGCCATGGCGCCGCCGATCCGGTCGAGGACGCCGGTGCCCGAGGCCGCCGACAGCGACGGCAGCAGCATGGCGAACTCGTCGCCGCCGAGCCGGGCCACGGTGTCGTCCGGGCGGACGCAGCCCTGCAGGCGCTGGGCCACGTGCACGAGCAGCTCGTCGCCGACGGCGTGGCCGAGCTGGTCGTTGACGGTCTTGAAGTCGTCCAGGTCGATCAGGACGACGCTGGCGGCCGCGCCCGTGCCGAGCAGGGCCTGCATCCGGTGGGCGAACAGCCGCCGGTTGGCCAGGCCGGTGAGCGCGTCGTGCTCGGCCTGGTGGCTCAACTGGTGCTGGGCGTCCTGCAGGTCGCGGACGGTCCGGTCGACCCGGTGCAGGAGCTGGGCGTTGTCGCTGAGGGCGCTGATCTGCCGGTACACGACGAGGGCCGTCAGGGCGACCGCGACGGCGGCGGCGAGGATCGCGAACCGGTCGCCGAGCCGGCACGCCTCCCAGATCAGCATGCCGTCGGTGGCCGCCACGGCGATGTACGGCAGGTAGCTGAACGTGCGGCGGCGGCGGGGTGTCGGCTCGGTCGCCGCGCGGGCCAGCGCCTGCCGCCGCGCGGCCAGGGTCACGCCCAGCGAGACCGGCGGCAGGCAGACCATGGCGGCGTGGACGTTGGCCTGCGCGGCCAGCAGCGGGGCGAGGGTCGCGAGCCCGGCGGCGACGCCGACGGAGGCGGACAGCAGGTGCAGCGCGCCGTGGTCCACGCCGCCGACGCCGAGGACGGCGAACTTGGCGATGGTGAAGACCACGACCGCGCCGAGCAGGACCACGGCCATGATCGCGAACGCGCCGCCGAGCTGCTGCCAGGCCCGGGTCTGGCTGAACGACAGCCGCCACGCGACGTAGCCGACGGTGAGGACGACGATCGTGGCGTCGACGGCGAACCGCCGGCGCTCGGCCCGGGGCAGCCTGGTGCGGCCCGGCAGGCCGAGCAGCGCCCACGCCGTGATGCTGACCGCCACCATGTACACGACGACGGTGAGCGGGGAGCCGGTCGTGGGGGTGGCGCTGGTGCTGAGCATGGCCTCGCGCATGCTGAGCACCCCGCCGACGCCCTGGACCGCGAGCGACACCGCGACGAGCCGCCAGAACCGCCGGGGTACCGTCCCGGCGCTGCCCGCGGTACGCCAGCAGTGGATGGCGGCCACCCAGGTCGCGGGGATCGTGGTGCCCCAGACGAGCAGGATCGGCGGGCGGACGCCCGCGCCCATCACCACCACCCACACAACGGACATCGACACGCAGAAGGCACCGAAAGCCACGGGAGCGGACGGATTGCCCGGCCACCAGCGCTGCGCCCGCACGGTCCACCCCCTCCGCTCGTCGATCCACCGTCCCAGCCCTTCGGCATGCGGGGCAGCAGATTTGAGGAGACCGGGCAACCCGCCGCCCCCTCGCGACCATGCTCCCGGGTCGCCGCCGCCCCGCCGCCCCGCTGCGCCCGCCCCCGGCCGGCTCGCCGGAGGATCCGGGCAGGTCACGGCCGCCGGACTTGACGCGGTGACGGCCGTGTTCACGTTTCGACAGTCGTGGCCGGAGAGGGTGTCGTGGTGGCGTCGGGCCCGTCGCGGCAGGGTTCACCGCATCGACTGCACCCGACGCGGAAATGGGGTTCGCGACGTATCCGTGCCGAGCGCGGCGGCCCGCGCGCTCGGCCTGATCCAGGACCGGCCGTCGCCGGCCGCGCGCGGGGTCAGCGGTTGACGTAGGCGGCCAGGCCGCCGGCCTCCTCGTTGGCGATGTACACCGACCGGACGTTGATCAGGGCCTCCTCGACGTGGGCGAGGCAGCCCCAGGCCGAGTCGCCCCAGGCATCGGCGATCTTGACCTCGGCCGGCGCGGCGCAGCCGGGGGCGCCGCCGAGCTGGCAGCGCTCGGGGTGCGGCGCGGCGGCCTGCGCGGCCGCGGCGGCGCGCATCCGGGCCGCCAGTTCGGCGGCGTCCGCGGCGCGCCGCTCGGCCTCGGCGCGCAGGGCGCGCTCCGCGTCGACCGCCTCGGCCAGCCGGGCGCGGTCGGCCTCGCCGCGCGCCTCGGCGGCGAGCCTCGCCCGCTCGCTGTGGTGCCGTTCGATGGCCAGGGCCGCGGTGCCGGCGAAGACCCGGGCGAGGGCGAGGTCGGTGTCGCGGGGGACGCGCGGGGTCCGGTGGTACATGGCGAAGGTGCCCAGCAGGCCGCCGTCGCGGGCCAGGATCGGCGTGGACCAGCAGGCCGCCAGCCCGGCCCGCCCGGCCAGGTCCCGGAAGTCCGCCCAGAACGGGTCGGTGGTGATGTCGGTGGCGAAGACCGGCTGCCGCCGGTGGGCGGCGGTGCCGCAGGAGCCGACGCCGTCCCCGGTGGCGATCCCGTCGATGGCCCGGTTGTAGAAGTCGGGCAGCGAGGGCGCGGCGCCGTGGCGCAGGTGCCGGCCGTCCGGGTCGGCGAGCAGGACGGAGACGAGCAGCTCCTCCGGCGCGAGGTTCTCGATGCAGCGGGCCATGCCGTCCAGTACGTCGGTCAGGGGCGCCTGGCGGGCGATCTGTTCGAGCAGGGCCCGGTGCTCGGCCATCAGCGTCCGGGCGTGCCTGGCCGGGGTGGTCTCCACCCCGATCACCCGGACCCCGGTCACTGCGCCGTCGGCCCCCCGGCGCGGCTCGTACGTGAGGTCGAAGAACGCCTCCCGCTCGGGCGTCCCGGCATCCGGGACGATCCGGACGTCGCGGTCGGTGTGCGGCTCGCCGGTCCGGTGGACCCGGTCCAGCACGGCCGCGAGGTCCCGGCCGGCCCGGTCGGGCTCGGTGATCGGCACCCCGGTCCGCTCCCGCTCCCCGCCGAAGGTGGCGAGGAAGGCCGGGTTCGCGGCTTCCAGGACGTGCGTCGGCCCCCGCAGGGCGGCGTAGACGGGCGTGGACCGGCCGAACAGCGCCCGGATGTCCTCGTCCGCCGCCCGCCCGGCGGCCGCCGGGTCGGCAGCAGGGGGCTGCTGGCCTGGCACCGCCGCCATCGTGGTCCGCCTCTCGTCCGCGGACGCGGGGACGCATCCGAGATCAGCCCCGCCGGGCCGACGCGGTGCGGCGGGCCACCACCGGGCGCGACCTCCGCCCGGGGCGGCGCCCAGCGTCGCACGGCGCGCCGCACCGGTACCGGGCAGGGGTGCCGGCGGCGGCGGCCCGCGGGCGGGTGTCCGCCGGCCACCGGCCGACATACCCGGCACCGCCGCGGCTCATGCACGCGCGCGCACCCGGCCGGCCGTGGCGGTGCCGCTACCGCAGCAGCGCCGCCAGCCGGCTGACGACCCGGGCGTCGAAGAGGCCGGCGGCGGCCATCCAGTCGTCGTCGAAGACGGTGTCCAGGTACTTCTCGCCGCCGTCGCAGACGAGGACGACGATGGTGGCGTGCGGCCCCACCGCCGCTGCCCGTTCGAGGGCCCGGTGGATCACGCCGCCGGCCGAGCCGCCGACCAGGATCCCGTACCGGCGGGCCAGGTATCGGCAGGTCTCGAACGCCTCCGCGTCGGTGACCCTGACCCCCTCGGTGATCAGGTCGTGGTCGATGAGGTCGCCGATCTCCGCGCCCTCGGGCGTACCGGTGCCGGACTGGTGGTACGGCGCTCCCGGTCCGCCGAAGACGACGGAGCCGTGCGGTTCGACGCCGACGATCGCCAGGTCCGGGAGGCGTTCCCGGAGGGCGCGGCCGGTGCCGCAGAGGGAGCCGCCGGTGCCGACCGCTCCGTACAGGTAGTCGATGCCGTCGCCGAGGGCGTCGCTGAGCTCCCGGGCGAGCGGCCTGTAGCCGTTGGGGTTGCCGGGGTTGCGGTGCTGCGCGGTCCAGTGGGCGCCGTGGTCGGCGGCGAGCCGTTCGGCGGTGGCGTCGCGTTCGGCGGTGGCCAGCGCGTCGCCGCCGACGTTGACCAGTTCGGCGCCGTACGCCCGCATGGACCGCAGCTTGTCGGCGCAGGAGTGGTTGTCCACGACCGCGCTGAACTTGTATCCGCGTTCGGCGGCGATGAGCGCCAGGCCGGTGCCGGTGTTGCCGGAGGTCGATTCGACCAGCCAGCCGCCCGGTTGCAGCAGCCCCTGCTCCTCGGCCTCGTCCACCATGCTGCGGGCCATCCGGATCTTGGCGGTGCCGGTGGGGTTGTACTGCTCCAGCTTCAGCAGCACGGTGGCCATGCCGTCGCGTACGGCGAGCCGGAGCAGAGGGGTGCGGCCGATGAGGTCGGAGATCCGGTCCGCGATCACGATTCGCTCCTCCCGCAGAGGTCGAGCAGCCGCCGGACGAAGACGTCGTTCTCCGCGGGCGTCGACAGCGAGGCCCGGATGAAGCTCTCGTAGCCGGGCTCCCGCCACGCCTTGACGATGATTCCCGAGCGGTGCAGGTCCAGGGTGACCCGGTGCGCGTCGCGGCCGGTGTCGACGAACAGGAAGTTGGTCGCCGACGGCGCCACCCGCAGGCCCGCGCCGCGCAGCCGGTCGGCGATCCTGGCGATCTCGATGCCGGTCCGGCGTACGGCGTCGGCCAGGTGTGCCGGGTCGCCGAGCGCGGCGAGGGCGGCGACCTGGGCCAGCCGGTTCACGTTGTAGGGCGTGCGCACCCGGTCGAGCGCGCGGATCAGGGTGGGGGTGGAGGCGACGCCGTACCCCACCCGGAAGCCGGCGAGGCCGTAGGCCTTGGAGAAGGTGCGCAGGACGATCCACGGCCGGTCCGCCCCGCGCAGTACCGTCAGCCCGTCGGGGTAGTCGGGGTTCGGCCGGGCGAATTCGTGGTACGCCTCGTCGAGTACCAGCAGCGCCGATTCCGGGGTCCCGGCGATGACCCGGGCCAGCTCCGCGCCGGTGAGCAGCGCGCCGGTGGGGTTGCACGGGTTGGCGAGGAACACGAGTTTCGGCGAGCCCGCCAGTGCCCGCCGCCACGCGGCGGCGTCGAACCCGAAGCCCCGGCTGACCGGTACTTTCTCGACGCGGGCGCCCATCATCCGGGGGAAGATCTCGTGCAGGCTGAAGCCGGGCGCCTGGGTGACCACGAGGTCGCCCGGGTCGAGTACCGCCTGGCACAACAGCTCCAGGATGTTCTCCGAGCCGTTGCCGAGTACGACGCGCTCGGTCGGCACCGCGTGGAGTCGCCCGATGGCGCCGACGAGCCGCCTCCCGGTGGGGTCGGGGTACCGGGCGGTGTCGGCCAGGTGCCGGGACACGGCGGCGGCGACCGCCGGCGAGGCCCCGAACGGGCTCTCGTTGTTGGAGAGCTTGATGACCCGGGCGACTCCGCTGGCGTGCGCCACCTCGTCGGGGTCGGCGCCGGGGTCGTAGGCGGGCAGGCCCGCCACCTCCCGGCGTACCGGGGCCGCGGCGGCGGCGGCGGGTTCGAGCACTCCGGTCATGACGGCATCGCCTCCAGGGCAGGGTGGCCGGACGTCGGCTCGCGCAGCCGATCGACCCGGCGCAGGAACGCGGACAGGAGAATGGCGGCGGTGGCGGCGAGCCCGACGGTCTGCCCGATCCAGACGCCGTGGACGCCCCAGCCCGCGGTCACGCCGAGCGCGTAGCCCGCCGGCAGGCCGACGAGCCAGTACCCGACCAGCGAGATCCGGAACGGCCCGGCGGTGTCGCCGACGCCGCGCAGGATGCCGTTGCCGATGTTCTGGCCGGCGTCGAACACCTGCATCCCGGCGGCGATCAGCAGCCCGGGGACGGCGATGGCGACGACGGTGGCGTCCCCGGCGTGCGCGGCGGGGATGAACAGCGACACGATCCACTCCGGGACCACCAGGTACGGGACCGCGACGACCAGCATCGCGACCACCCCCCAGGCCAGGCTCAGCAACCCCAGCCGCCGGGCCCGGGCGTAGTCGGCCCGGCCGCTGACCTCGCTGATCTGCACGGACGCCGCGTGCGAGATGCCCGCGGAGATCATGAAGACGATGTAGACGATCTGGTTGAGCACGGTCTGGGCGGCCAGCGCCCCGACCCCGAGCGTGCCGATCAGCAGCGTCAGCACGCTGAAGAACCCGGCCTCCGAGGCGTAGGTGCCCGCGATCGGCAGCCCCAGCCGCCACACCGACCCGACCGCCCCCCGCGACCAGCGCCCCGGCCCGGACCAGCGCAGGTACCGGCGGACGGTGCGGTCGCGCAGGACCACCGCGGCGAACGCCAGGAACGACAGCAGGAACACCGCGACGGTGGCGATGGCGACCCCGACGAAGCCGAACGCGGGCAGGCCGAGCTTGCCGTGGATCAGCACGTGGTTCAGCCCGATGGTGAGAACGACCGACGCGACCGTGATGGCCAGCAGTGGTCCCGGTTTCCTCAGGCCGGTGGTGACATGCCGCAGGTTCTGGAACCACAGGCACGGCAGCATCCCCGGCGCCAGGACCAGCAGGAACTCGCCGGCCCGGGCGACCACCGTCCGGTCCTGGCCCAGCCGGACGAGCAGCGGCCCGACCGCCAGCAGGGCCGCGCAGAACACCGCGCCGCCGACGGTCGCCCAGAAGAACCCGGCGAACGTCAGTTCGCGGATCCGGGCGTGGTCCCCGCGCACCCGGGCCTCGGCGACCAGGTTGCCGACGCCGGTCAGCAGGCCGGTGCCGGTGGTCCGCAACTGGTTGAACAGCGCGATGGCCAGGCCGGCGGCGGCGATCTCCAGCGCGCCGAGCCGGCCGAGCATCACGATGTCGACGGTGGTCAGCGCGACGTGGGCGAAGTTGGTCAGGATGAGCGGGAGCGCGAGCCCGAGCAGCGCGCGCGACTGCGCGGTCCACCGGCCGGCCGCCGCCCGCTCGGCGGGGGGCGCGCTCACCAGAACGCGACCCTGTGCCCGCGGCCCTCGGCCAGCGCCAGGTCGGCGACGTAGCGGCCGAGCGCGGCATCGGTCACCGCCATGCCGCTGTTGTACGCGAACACCACGTCGCGTTCGTCGCGGCGGGCCGGCGCCCGGCCGAGCAGGATGTCCGGCAGCTCGGCGTCCACCACCGGCCGGCTGCCGTCGGCGGCGCGCAGGTCGTCGCCGGTGGCGTACATCTGGGCGGTGTCGGTGGCGATCCGGTAGTCGGCGCCGTGGCACACGTCCGCGTGCACGCCGTAGCCGAGCAGGACGGCGACGGCGCCCGGCTTCATCGACGCGCGCCGTACCTCCTCCTTGACCGACAGGCCGGCCGCGCCGATCACGATGTCCGCCGCGCCGGCCGCCGCCCGGACGTCCTCGACGATCTCCACGTCGATGCCGGCGACGCTGTCCCGCACCGCGCGCAGCCCGTCGGCGTACGTGCCGAACACCATCAGCCGGTCGAGGTCCGGCAGCGCCGCGAGCAGCATCGGCAGCGCCATCCGCCCCTGTACGCCGGTGCCCACCACCAGGGCGGTCCGGGCGTCCGGGCAGGCCGCGCGGGCGAACAGCGCGGTGGTGGCCGACGAGCGCAGCGGGCCCAGCTCGACCACGTCCATCAGCGCGATCGGCGCGCCGGTGCTGTCGTCGCAGAGGAAGACGAACGAGTGGAACCGATAGCTGTCCCGGCTGCGCTGCGGGTCGAACTCGTACACCGCCTTGAAGCAGACGGTGTCGCTGCCGGCGTCGCGGGCCACCATCGAGTAGCTCAGCGAGTGGTGGTCCGGGGGCTCGACGATCGTCTTGACCGGGTTGTCCGAGCCGGCCTCGCGCAGCGCCCGGTAGGCCCCCGCGACGACCTTGATCACCTGCGGGTAGTCGAGGTCGAGGCCCGCCAGGTGGGACTGGGGGAGCAGCCACAGCTCTCCGGGCGGGGCGTAGCGCGGTAGCACCATCGGATCTCCTTCATCGGGGGGTGGGGTCAGACCCGGTCCAGCCGCCAGCGCGGCGGACCCCCGCCGGCACCGGGGCGCAGGACGACCTTGAGCGGCAGCGGGGCGTCGTGAAACGGCGATTCGTTGGAGTCCATCTGGTAGCCGGCGGTGTTGAGGTAGACGAGGTGGTCGCCGCGGCGCACCGGCCGGGGGAAGCCGACCTTCCGCCAGGTCACCAGGTCGTTCTCCAGGCAGGTCGAGCCCGCGACGCAGGCGGGGAACACCTCGTCCGCGGCGGGGTGGGCCGCCAGCAGCACCGGATCGGGGAGGTAGTCGCTGTTGAACCACTGCTCGGACAGGCTGAAGCTGCTGCCCGCCACGGTGACGATGGCGTAGCCGTCGGCGTCCCGCCGGTCGTCCACTCCCTGGACGCGGAAGACGGTGAAGCCCGCCTGGTCCAGCACCGCGCGGCCGGGCTCGACGACGAACCTGATGCCGGCGCGGGCCGCCCGCGCCGCCAGGCTCTCCCGCCCGTTCACCGGGTGGGTCATGATGGCGCGCAGCGCGTCGTTCGCGAGCTGGCCGCCGTACGGGTAGAAGTCGGCGAATTGTCGATTCGCGTGATAATGCCCGGGCTCGTTGCGCCGGAGGAACTCGGCCCACAGTCGCGGATCGACATAGCGCACCGGTAGCCCGCCCCCGATGTTGACAATCCCGGCGGACGGCGAACCGCATAGTCTGGCCTCGACACAGTGGTCGATCAGCTCATTCGCCGCCAGTGCGCGTTCGGCCGGGGAATATCCCGCGAGATGGACCGAGAATCCGCACAGCCGGACGAATTCGGCGAGTTCCGTACACCGGGCCGCGGCGGCCCGGCGCTCCGGTGCGGCCATGCCGAACCGGCTCCGGGGCTGGCTGTCGACCCGGGCCCGCAGCAGCACCCGGACCGGGGTGCGGGCCCGCGCCGCGGTGTCCGCCAGCCGGCGCAGCTCGCCGAGGGAGTCCACGGCGACCAGGCAGCCGTGCCGGACGGCCAGGGCGTGCAGCGCGTCGTCCTTCTCCGGCCCGGAGACCCCGATGCGCTCGCCGGGTACGCCGCCGGCCAGGGCTTTCACCAGTTCGGGAGCGCTGGCCACGTCGATGCCGACGCCGAGCCGGGCGGCCGATTCCGCGAAGCAGCCGGCCTTGTTCGCCTTCTTGGCGAACAGGATGTCGGCGGCGGCGCCCACGTCCAGCAGCGTCGCCCGCAGCGCGGCGACGTTCTCCTCGAATATCCCCGGCAGTACCACGTGCAGCGGCGACCCCAGCCCGTCCAGCAGGCTCGCCAGCAGAGCGCGTTCGTGGTCCAGCAGCGCGGCCACCGCGGGGTGGCGAAGCGCCGGGAGTGCAAAGGGCGCCGATGTCGCCATCCGGAACGACGCCGAGGGACCGCGGGAGTACCGGGCCGGTCGGGCCATTGTCACACCTCGGTCCTGCATCGATACCTCCACGGGTTGGCGATTCCTTTTTCTTCCTAGCTGTATGGAAAAATTGTCGGCAAGTGCGGGTGCGATGTGGACACCCGGCCGCGTCTTGCCAGATCGGGGCGGCGCGCCCGGGATTCGTTCGGTGCAGCCGTTGATCATGGCAAGGTGAACCATGTCGATGTCGAGCACGGCGACGCACTACGGCGCCGACGTGTCGCTGCGCAGCCGGATCAGGGCGTGCTGGACGCTGCTCCTGGTCCACTTCTCGCGCCCCGACGGCGTCGGGACCCGCTCCCGGTTGAGCACGTGCATGATCTCGGCCAGCGAGCGCCCCTCCCGGCGGAGCTGGCCGGCGCGCCGCGCGCCGGCCGACACCGGCTTCGGCGGCCGTCCCGGCCGTAGCCCGTGCTGGTGGATCGCCGCTGTCGCCGAGGTTCCCGTTTGCGAAGTCATCGACGTATTGTTGTATCGACATGTATGGATGAATAGTGCCACCTGTGCATGAGGGACCTATGCCTCCGAGATCACCGCCGCCGCCGGGCCCGGTGTCGCCCGGCTGGCCGGCCCCCGCCCGCCGGGGGTCGCGGCGGTGGCGATCGGTCGACGTCGGGGCCAAACCCGGGGGAACATCCGGCGCACCCACTGCCCGCGGCCGCGCTGTGGCCGACGATCGACGCCATGGCAGCCGAAACGGCGATTCTCGTGCTGGTGGTGCTCGCGGCGCTGGGCTTCTGCCTCACCAACGGATTCCACGACACCGGCAACGCGATGGCGACGTCGATCGCCACGGGCGCGCTGCGGCCGAGGGCCGCGGTCCTGCTGTCCGGCCTGCTCAACCTCGTCGGCGCGCTGCTGTCGGCGGAGGTGGCGCTGACCGCTGTCGACGCCGTCGTCCCGATCCGGGGCCCGGACGGCGCGCCGCGGCCCGAGCTGGTCGCCGACGGCGGCGCGGGGCTGCTGATGGTCGTGCTGTCCGGCCTGGTGGGCGGCATGGTCTGGAACCTGCTGACCTGGCTGCGCGGCCTGCCGTCCAGCTCGTCGCACGCCCTGCTGGGCGGCCTGGCCGGCGCCGCCCTGGCCGGCCCGGGTACGGCCGGCATGGACGGCGCGTGGCCGGCCGGCGCCGTCGGCGGGGTGGTGCTGCCGGCGGTCGTGGCGCCGGTGGTCGCGGGCGTGCTGGCCGCGCTCGGCACCCGGCTGGTGCTCCGGGGCACCGCCCGGTTCACCGGGAACGGCGTCCGGTGGGGGCAGATCGGCTGCGCCTCGCTGGCCTCGCTCGCGCACGGCATGAACGCCGCGCCGCGGACGGCGGGCGTCATCACGCTCGCGCTGGTCGCGACCGGCGGCCGGCACGACCCGGGCCCGACCCCGTTCTGGGTCACCGCGGCCTGCGCGCTCACCCTCGCGCTCGGCACCCACCTCGGCGGCTGGCGGATCATCCGCACGCTCGGCCGGGGCCTGGTGGGGATCTCGGCGCCGCAGGGCCTGGCGGCCGGGGCGGCCGCCCCGGCCGTCCTCCTCGCCGCCGGACCGCTCGGCCCCGCGCTGTCCAGCACCCACGTCGCCACCGGGTCCATCCTCGGATCCGGCGTGGGCCGGCCCGGCGCCCGGGTGCGCTGGCGGGTGGCGCTGCGGGTGGTCGCCGGCTGGCTGGCCACGCTGCCCGCCGCGGCCGTCGTCGGGGCCGGTACGTGGTGGATCGGGCACATCGTCGGCGGGATCGACGGCGCGCTGACCATCGTGGTCCTGCTGCTCCTGTTCGCCGCCTCGGCGTGGCTGTACTCGCGGCACGCGCCCGTCGACCACACCGACGTCGACGACGAGCGGGCCGGGGTGCCCCGCCGGCCGGTCCCGGCCGGCAGCCGGTAGGGGAGCGGGATCGGGTGCGCCGGTGGCCGCGCCGCACGCACCTCCGCGCGGCGCGGCCACCGGGGCGGGTCAGCCGATCAGCGTGACCGTGTAGTCGAGCGTGGTACCGGTGACGGTGTAGGTGGCGGTCTGGCCGTTGGCGCAGAAGCTGACGTAGACGTTGCCGGGGACGGTGTCCCCGCCGACCGCCGAGACGACCGGCCGGATCTCGGTGTTGGCCGGCAGGTTGGCCAGGGTCAGGTCCAGGCTCCGGTACTGGTTGATCGGGTACTGGTCCGACGGCGGCGTCTGCGCGCCGTCGCGGGTGGTGGGTGTGAATCCGAGCACGAATCCTGCGTTGTTCACCACGGCCATCTTCTGCACGCAGGGCACCGCCCGGGCGTCGGCCGCGGCGGCGGGTGCCGCCCCGGCGGCGACGACGGTCGCGCAGGTGGTGGCGGCCAGCAGGGTGTGGCGCAGTCGGGGTGCCATGTGGACTCCTGTGATCGGCGGGGGACGACCGGGGCGGCCGTCCCTTCACCACGCCGCTACCCGCCATCGACGTTTTTCACTCGCATTCGGCGAACTGCTGTGAACGGCCGGCGCCGCCGCCGCGCGGTCCGGCGGTGATCGTCGGCTGCCTACGATGGCGGCATGACCTCCACGGCGGGCAGCGCCCGGCAGATCACGTACTACGGCAACCCCGTGCTGCACCGCCGGTGCGCCGACGTCACCCGGTTCGACGCCGACCTGGCCGCGCTCATCGACGACATGTTCGCCTCGATGTACGCCGTCCACGGCGTCGGCCTCGCCGCGAACCAGATCGGCGTCGACCTGCGGGTCTTCGTCCACGACTGCCCGGACGCCGACGGCGTCCGCCAGGTGGGCCACGTCGTGAACCCGGTCCTGGCCGCGCCGCCGCCGGGCGTCGAGGTCGACAGCGGCGCGGAGGGCTGCCTGTCCGTACCCGGGCCGCGGGCCGAGCTGCCGCGGGCCGCGGTGGCCACGGTCACCGGGTTCGACCTGCACGGCGCGCCGATCACGGTCACCGGCAGCGGGTACTTCGCCCGCTGCCTCCAGCACGAGACCGACCACCTCGACGGCACCCTGTACGTCGACCGCCTCCCGGCCGACCGGCGCGCCGCCCTGCTGCGCGAGGCGGGCCTGGCCGTGCCGGCCGCCGACGCCCCGGCCGCCGACGCCCCGGCCGCCGGCGACCCGGCCGGTGGGTAGTGCTCCGGACGCCGGTGCGGCGGCGGGCGGCGCTCGTTGGTACCGGTGGGCGCCGGAGCACCGGCGCCGGGTGCGGAAGAGGGAGAGTGGACATGAAGCTGGCACAGCGCGTATCCCGAGTGGCGCTGGCGGTGGCCGTGGCGGTCGTCGGAGCGGTCCTCGCCGGACAGCCGGCGCCGGGCGGCGACCCGGCGCCCGCGGCCGCACCCGTCGCCCGGGGCGTCTCCTGGACCTGACGCGCGGTCAGGCCCGTCGGGTGGCCACCCGCCAGGCCCACCAGACCAGTGGGGCCTGCACCGGGAGCCGCGCGTAGGCCAGGGTCGACCACGGGGCGGGGCGGTGCCGCCAGTCGCGGGCCATCCGCAGGTTCGCCGGGAAGACGGCGACGAACAGTACGGCGGCGGCCGCCCCGCCGACCCGCCGCCAGCGGGGGTGGGCGAGCGCCGCGGCCACCGCCAGCTCGGCCACCCCGCTGGCGTACGTCCAGAACCGGGGCGGCCCCGGCAGCGCGCGCGGGACGATACGGTCGTACACCCGCGGGGCGGCGGCGTGCGTCACCGCGGCGCCGGCGAGCAGCCCGGCCAGGGCGAGCGACTCCGCGCGGTCCGATGCCATGGTCCCGACGCTACCCCCGGCCGGCCGCCGGCGGGCCGGGAGCGCCGACCCGCCGGGGTCCCGCGGCGGCTGCCCCCGGTCGCGCATCTCGGCCAGCCGGGGCGGCAACCGCGGCGGGCGGACCGGGCGGGGTCGCCGGCCCGGTGCGAGCGGCGGGCGGTCAGGGCGTGAAGCGGTAGCCGATGCCGGGTTCGGTGACGAGGTAGCGGGGTCGGGCGGGGTCCGGTTCGATCTTGCGGCGCAGGTTGGCGAAGTGCACCCGCAGGTAGTTGGTCTCCGTCTCGTAGGCGGGTCCCCAGACCTCGCGCAGCAGCAGGTGGTGGGGGACGAGCTTGTCCGGGTGGCGGGCGAGGATCTCCAGCAGGTGCCACTCGGTGGGGGTGAGCCGCACGTCGTCCCCGGCGGCCGTGGTGATCCGCTTGGCGGCGAGGTCGAGGGTGAACGCGGCCGTGCTGATCGTCGGGGCGCCGTCCGGCGGGGTCGGCGCGGCGCGGCGGAGGGCGGCGCGGATGCGGGCGAGCAGTTCGTCCATGCCGAACGGCTTGGTGATGTAGTCGTCGGCGCCGGCGTCGAGGGCGTTGACCTTGGCCGCCTGGGTGTCCCGCGCGGACAGCACGATGATGGGGGCGCGGGTCCAGCCGCGCAGCCCCTCGACGACGGCGACGCCGTCCATGTCGGGCAGCCCGAGGTCGATGATGGCCAGGTCCGGGGGAGTGCGGGCGGCGACGGCGAGGGCGGCGGTGCCGTCGGCCGCGGTCAGCACCTCGTACCGGCGGGCGGTCAGGTTGATCCGCAGGGCGCGGACCAGCGGCGCGTCGTCGTCGACGATCAGGATCCGGGTCACGGCGTCGCCGGACCGGTGTCGGCGGCGGGCAGGGTGATGGTCATCGTGAGTCCGCCGTCCGGGGTGTCGCTCGGTACCAGCGTGCCGGCCTGGGCCTCGGCGAAGCCGCGGGCGATGGCCAGCCCGAGCCCGAGGCCGTCGGTGCCGTGGTCGGTCAGCCGCTGGAAGGGCGCGAAGACGCGGTCGCGGTCGGCCGCGCCGATGCCGGGCCCGCGGTCGACAACCGCCAGCAGCAGCCGGTCGCCGCGGGCGCGGCCGCGGACGCGCACCGGCCGGTCCGGCGGGCTCGCGGCGCAGGCGTTGGCCAGGAGGTTCGCGACGACCCGTTCGAGCAGGCCCGGGTCCGCCGCGGCGAGCGGGAGGTCGTCCGGTACGTCCAGGTCGACGCGGACGCCGCGGGTGTCGGTGGCCAGGACGGCGCGGGCGACGACGGCGTCGAGGGCCGTGGGTCGTACGTCGACCGACAGCACCCCGGCCTGGAGCCGGCTCAGCGCCAGCAGGTTGTCGACGACCAGCGTGAGCCGGTCGGCGGACTCCTCGACGGTGGCCAGCAGCGCGGCCCGGTCGCCCGCGTCGAAGTCGACGTCGGGCTGGCGCAGGCTCGACACGGCGGCCTTGATCCCCGCCAGCGGCGTCCGCAGGTCGTGGCCGACGGCGCCGAGCAGGGCGGCCCGGACGCGGTCGATGTGGGCCAGCTCCTCGGCCCGCGCGGCCCGGCCGGCGAGCCGCTGGGTCTGCAGGGTACGGCCGGCGGCGGTGGCGAGCCGGGCCAGCGCCCGGCGGTCCTCGGCGAACAGCGGCGGCCCCCAGCCGAGCAGGCGCAGCCCCGCCCCCGCGGCGACGGACAGCTCGGGCTCGCCGGCCGGCGGCGGGCCGACCCGCTCGACGGCGTGGTCGCCGTCGGCGAGCGCGACGGTGGTCATCCGGTAGCCCGCCCGCACCTGCTCCAGCAGGTGCGTCAGCGACGCCTCCCCGACCGGCTGCGCGTGGGCGGCGGCGAGCAGCGCCGCCTCGGCGTCGCGGCGGGCGGCCGTCGCCCGGTACCGGGCGGCCAGGTCCACGGCCAGGCTCACCGCGGCGGCCACGCCGACGTAGACGGCCAGTACGACCGCGTTGTCGGGGGCCGCCACGGACAGGGTGTGGAACGGCGGGACGAAGAAGTAGTTGACCAGCAGGTCGGCGGCGACCGCCGCGGCCACCCCCGGCACCCAGCCGCCCGCGGCGGCCGCGGCGAGCACCGGTACGAGGTAGAGCAGCACGAGGCTGGCCAGCGACAGGTGCGGCCGGGCCGGGACCAGCGCCGCGGTCGCCGCGGCCAGCCCGGCGGCGGCCACGGCCGCGCCGGCGACCGCCCGCCGCCCCCGCCGGCCGCCCCCGGCCGGTGCCCGCGCCACCGTGATCCCCATCCCGGACAGTCTTACCCGATATCCCGGACAGTCCTACCCGATCCGGCCGGCGGCCCGCCCGATCCGGCCGGCGATTCGCCCCGCCCGGCCGCCGGTCCGGTCGGGGCACCGCGGACCGGCCCGCGGCCACCCGGCCGGCGCGCGGCCGGCCGCCGGCGGCTGGATTCGAGCTGCCAGGGCACGCTGACGACCATGACCCGCGGCTGGAACAGCAGCCGGGCCTTCAGCCGCAGGGCGCTCTGGTTGTGCAGGAGCTGCTCCCACCAGTGGCCGACCACGTACTCGGGGATGTGGACCACGACCAGGTCCCGGGGCCCCTCGCCGCGCAGCCGGGCGACGTGGTCGAGGACCGGTTCGGTGATCTCCCGGTACGGGGAGTCCAGGACGGTCAGCGGCACGCCGAGTTCCCGCTCCGCCCACTGCCGCTCCAGCTCGCGCACGTCGTCGCCGCTGATCCCGACGGTCAGCGCGCCGAGCGTGTCCGGGCGGGTGGCCCTGGCGTACGCGAGCGCCCGCAGGGTCGGGCGGTGCAGCCGGGAGACGAGCACGACGGCGTGCACCCGGGCCGGCATCACCACCCCGCCCGGCTCGGGCTCCAGCTCGGCGGCGACCCGGTCGTAGTGGGCCCGGACGGCGCGCATCGCCGCGTACAGCACCGGTACCGCGATCACCACCAGGTACGCGCCGTGGGTGAACTTCGTGGCCAGCACGATCACCAGCACCAGCGCGGTGAGCACCGCGCCCAGGGCGTTGATCGCGCGCGAGCGGTGCAGCCGCCGGCGCTGCGCCGGGCCGCGCTCGGTGGCCAGGGCGCGGTTCCAGTGCCGCACCATGCCGGCCTGGCTGAGCGTGAACGAGGTGAACACCCCGAGGATGTAGAGCTGGATCAGCCGGGTGACCGAGCCGTCGAAGGCCCGGATCAGCAGCGCGGCGACCAGCGCGAGGACCACGATGCCGTTGGAGAACGCCAGCCGGTCCCCGCGGGTGTGCAACTGCCGGGGCAGGAAGCGGTCCTGCGCGAGGATCGAGCCCAGCAGCGGGAAGCCGTTGAACGCGGTGTTCGCGGCGAGGATCAGGATCAGCGCGGTGGTCGCCTGGATGAAGTAGAACCCGACCCCGTGGCCGCCGAACACGGCCGCGGCCACCTGCGCGATCACCGTGCGCTGCGGGTCCGCCGTACAGTCGCCCGGGAAGCCCACCAGGTCGCAGGTGTGCTCCGCCACCCGCACCCGGGTGATCAGCGCCAGCGCGGTGATCCCGGCGAACAGGACGATCGCCGTCGCGCCCATCGCCAGCATGGTCCGCGCCGCGTTGGCCGCCTTCGGCGGGCGGAACGCCGGCACGCCGTTCGAGATGGCCTCCACCCCCGTCAGGGCCGTGCAGCCGGAGGCGAACGCCCGCATCGTCAGCAGCGCCAGCGCCAGCCCGGTCAGCCCCACCTGCTCCGGCCGGACGGTCCAGGCGGCCGACTCCGCCACCGGCGGGTCGCCGAGGACCGCCCGTCCGATCCCCACCGCCACCATGACCAGCACGCCGCCGATGAACAGGTACGTGGGCCAGGCGAACGTCCGCCCCGACTCGCGGACGCCGCGCAGGTTCATCGACATCAGCAGCAGCACGAACGCGACGTTGAGCAGGACCCGGTGCCCGTTCAGCGCCGGCACCGCGGAGATGATGTTGTCCACGCCGGCGGCCACCGACACCGCCACGGTCATGACGTAGTCGACCAGCAGCGCCGCGGCCACCACCAGCCCGGCCGGGCGGCCGAGGTTGCGCGAGGCGACCTCGTACGAGCCGCCGCCGCCCGGGTACGCGCGGACGACCTGCCGGTACGAGGCCACCACGACCGCGAGCAGCACGACCACCGCCACCGCCACCCACGGCGCCAGGAACAGGTACGCCAGCCCGCCGAGGGTCAGCACCAGCAGGATCTCCTGCGTGGCGTACGCCACCGACGACAGCGGGTCGGAGGCGAAGATCGGCAGCGCCAGCCGCTTCGGCAGCAGCGTCTCGCCGAGGTGGTCGCTGCGCAGCGGGCGACCGACCAGCAGCCGCTTCAAATACGTCAACACACCCGGTAGTGAAGGCCCGGATGCCGCGCAACTCGATAATCTTGACGGTTTCTTGACGCCGCCGGGCGCGGTTCCGACGCGTTCTTGACGCGGGAGCCGGCCGGGCCGGGTGTCGGGCCGGCCCACACGCCGAAGTCGCCGTTCACTGCTCTAGAGTGTTTCCGAAGATCACTATCATTCGGCGGAGGCTTCAGTGGCGCGTCAGACGATCACCGTACTCACGGACGACATCGACGGTGGCACGGCCGAGGAGAGCGTCAGCTTCGCGCTCGACGGCGTCCAGTACGAGATCGACCTGTCGGGCAAGAACGCGGAGAAGCTCCGGAAGGCACTGGCGCCGTACATCGAGAAGGCCACCCGGATCGGGCGCGGCGGCGTCGTGCCCGGCCGCCGCGGCCGCGCCACCCGGGACGCGGGCGCCGTCGCCGGCCGGGAGCAGAACAAGGCCATTCGCGAGTGGGCGAAGCAGGCCGGCAAGGACGTCAGCGAGCGCGGCCGGATTCCGGCGACGCTGGTCGCCGAGTTCCGCGCGGCGCACTGAGCGATCACGACCAGCGGCGCGCCCGGGCCGCGGCGGAACTCCTGGCGGACCGCTGCGCCGGCATCCTCGGCGCCGCGGCGCGGTCGGTCATCCTGCACGGGTCCCTGGCCGCCGGCGGGTTCCGGCCCGGCCGCAGCGACATCGACCTGCTCGCCGTGGTCGCGGAGCCGCTGAGCGACGCCCGGGCAGCGGACCTCGAGGACCTGGTCCGCGGGGCGGAGCCGGGCGGCGCCGCGGGGATCGACCTGCACGTGGTGTCGGCCGGGGTCGCCGGCGCGCCGTCCCGGGCGCCCGCCCTCGACCTGCACGTGGGCCGGTACGACCGGTCGGCGGCCGGGGTGGAGGTCGCCCGGTGGGTGCCGTCCGATCCCGACCTGGCGGTCGAGCTGTCCATCGCGCGGGCGCAGGGGCGCGCCCTCGCGGGGGCCGCCCCGGCGGCGGTGATCGGCGCGGTGCCGGACGCGTGGGTGGTGGACCGGGGGCGGCACTGGCTGACGGTCTGGCGCGCGCTGCTCGGCGACCGGGAGAACGCCGCCTTCATGGCGCTGACGGCCTGCCGCATCTGGCGGTTCGCCGGCGAGCGCGTGCACTGCCCGAAGGACAGCGCCGCCCGGTGGGCCCTGGCCCGGGACCCGTCGCTGAACGCCATCGGGGCGGCGCTCCGGCAGGAGCACCCCGACGATCCGGCGACGGCCATCGCCGCACCCGACCTGGCGGCCCTGCTCGATGCCGCGCTGCGCGATACCGATCAGGCGCCACCCATTCCGGGGAATTAATTCGGGTGGAGGAGGGTGCGGGCCCGCCTTATGGTGGGCCGATGGCGTCGGTCAAGCAGTTCCAGGTCACCTTCGACTGCGCGGAGCCCGAGCGCGTCGCGCGCTTCTGGTGCGCGGTATTGGGATACGCCGTCCCGCCACCGCCGGACGGTTTCGACACGTGGGACGAATTCGACCGCACGCGGCCGCCCGAGCGCCGGGGTGCGGCGTTCGCCTGCGTCGACCCCTCCGGGGCGGGCCCGCGGCTGTTCTTCCAGCGGGTGCCCGAGGGCAAGGTGGTCAAGAACCGGGTCCACCTCGACGTACGGGTCGGCACCGGGCTCGCGGGTGAGGAGCGCCTGGCCGTGCTGGAGGCCGAGTGCGCGCGGCTGCTCGCGCTGGGCGCGGTCCGGGTGCGACTGCTGACCGCCGACGACGAGAACGAGTCGTGCCTGGTGATGCAGGACGTCGAGGGCAACGAGTTCTGCCTCGACTGAGCCGGCCGCGAACGCGGCCGGCTCAGTCGGCCGGGCCCACCCCGCCGGTCACCAGGTCCACTTCTGCCGGGCGTCGCCGTTGCAGGCCGCGAGGAGGACCGCCGCGTTGTTCGCCGCGGACGCCGTCGCCAGGCACAGCGTGGTCTTCCCGGCCGGCCGGATCGTGCGGTCCGAGCGGAACTGCCAGGTCTGGGCGACCGTCCTGTTGCACCCGTACGCCCAGATCCGCTGCCCCGCCGCGTAGTTCGCCTGCGGCACGTCCACGCAGTTGCCCAGGACCCGCAGCGTGTTGTCGTTGGGCAGGCGGGTCAGCGCCTGCGCCCGGCCGCTCCGGCAGTCGTACGCCACCAGGTACGTGCGCGGCGCCGTCGCCGACGACGGCACGTCGACGCACCGGCCCGTGCTGTTCTTGACCGCGCCCATCAGCGGGCTCGGCCCCCGGCCCACCTGGACCATCGAGGCGACCGACGGGACGCCGGCGGCGTCCACGACGAACAGCATGTAGTAGCCGGGCGGGGCGACGCCGCCGGTCGGCGGCCCCTTGACCGTCAGCGTCGACCCGGCGGTCGTGAACGTCAGCGGCACGTACCGCTGGCCCTGGTCCACGCTGTGCGTGGCGTCGCCGAGCCCCACGAGCGCGACCTTCCGGATGCTCGCCGCGCTGGCGGACGTGAGGGTGAAGGTGGTGTTGATGCCGATGCCGGTCGGCGCCGCCGAGACGACCGGGCGCACCGCGCGCTGGCCGCTGCCGTCCTTCTTGAACAGGTACGGCGGGCTGAAGTACTCGACGTTCTTCTCCAGGTACCCGACGTCCATGCAGATGCCGCAGATCCCGCCGCCGCCGGTCATGACCCGGCCGTCGGGCAGCAGCACGGACGCCGAGTGGTACTGGCGGATGCGGCGGGCGCTGGCGAGCACCGTCCACTTGCCGGTCGCCGGATTCCACCGCTCCGCCGACGTCGCGGCGTGGCCCAGGTCGACCAGGCCCGAGACGGCCGCGCTGGTCATGCCGCCGGTCGCCAGCACCGACCCGTCGGCGAGCACGGTCACGTTGTGCTGCCGGCGGCCGCTCGCCAGCGAGCCGGTCGCCGCCACGGCCGGTACCCGGCCGGTGTTGCTGTCCAGCACGACGGCGGTCCGGCTGGGGACCCGGGCCGCGCCGCCCTCGGTGATGTCGCCGCCGCCGACGACGATCGACTTGCCGATGTGGTACGTGGCGAAGCCGCCGTAGTCGCGGGTGATCCCGTCCCGCTTGCCGGTGCCCGTGATGACCGCGCCGCCGGGCGTGCTGACGGTGTACCCGGTGGGGTCCGGGCCGAGCAGCCCGAGCTGGGTGTCGGGGCGCGAGGCCAGGAACGGGTAGAGTCGCGCGCTGTACTTCGTGAAGCCCGGCAGCGACCGCAGCGTGCCGTTCGCCTGGTACACCTCGGCCGTCGCCGGCCCGCCGCCGATGATGACGCCCTCGCCGTTGGCCGTCCCCGCCACCGACGGGTACCAGCGGGCGCCGGCCATGTCCCGGCCGCGGGTCCACGTCTCGGTCTGCCAGTGGAAGACGTGCGTCCGGACCGTTCCGTCGAGTTTCGCGTTGGCGTTGCCGCCGGCCACCAGGACGTCGCCGTTCGGGAGGTGGGCGAAGCCCGCGCAGAAGATGTTGGTGCCCTTCAGGTCGACCCGCTTGTACGTGTTGTTCCGCGGGTTCCACACCATCGCCCGGGTGAAGCTGTGGTCCGGGTACGTCTCGGCCGCGTTGTCGCCGACGGAGTCCCAGATCAGCACCCTGCCGCTCGGCAGCACCGCCTGGAAGACCGGTACGACGGGCGTACCGGCGACCGCGCTCCACGCGCCGGACTGCCCCGGGTCCGCGGCCGCGGACCGGGTGGCGCGCGCCGTCCCCGGCCGGACCCCGGTGCGGCGCTGGATCCGCCGGGCGTTCTCGGCGGTCCGCGCCTCGATGACCCGCAGCGGGGTGCCGACGAGGTCCTGTGCCATGTGGTCGCGGTCGACCCCGTCGGCGTGATCGTGGGAGTGCCCCGGCGCGGGGGCGGCCGGCCGGGCCGCCGGCGGCGAGGAGGGGCCGGCGGCGGCGGACGGCGCGCCGGCGGTGGCGGCGGTGGCGCCGAGCAACAGCGCTGCCGATGCGAGGAATGACCACATCAATCTGCGTCGCGTACGCATGAAGTCGGTCCTTTCACCAGAAATCTTTGGTCGGTCGCTGTGGGCGGGATTCAGCAACGTCGATCCGGAGATCGGCCAACGATTTCCACTCTGCCCCCCGGATGCTGCGCCGTGCCCGAGCCCGGGCGCGCCCGGGCGGACTGTCGCATGTGGCCAATGATAACAGTTCGGCCGCCAAGGAAATGAACATCAATGCCCGCCGGTACTCATTCCGGGACGGCGTTCGGCGAAATGACCCGCGGGTCCGGACGGCGGCCGGAGGGGACTGTCGAGTGTCGGCCGGCGGGCCGGGGCCCGGCCCGGCGACCGCCCTGGCGGGCGTCCCGGGCCCGTGGCCCCGCCCGCCCGGTGCCGGGTGAGGTGCGTCACGGACGCGATCCCGGGGGAGTGGGTGCATTCGTGGTTGCTCCGGCGACAACAGATGCACCCACTGCCGCCCGGTTCACGGCTGCGGTCGCTCGTACCCATCACCGGTCTTCCTCGTCGCCGCGGTCGGCACGCACCGGCAGGTGGATGTTGCGCGGCCACGGCGCGTCGCCCGGCTCCCGCTCCTGGAGCGCGTAGCCCTCGCCGACGTACGGCGAGAGCCCGAGCCGCGGCGCGGCCCGCTCGGCCGGCTCGGTGTACCGGTAGCGCGATGTCCGGCGCCAGCCGGCGCGGCTCCGGGCGGGTGGCCGGGTCCTGCTGGTAACCCCGTGCCGGCGATGACGAAAGTTCCGGGTGGTGCTGCTGGACGAGTACCAGGACACCTCGCACGCCCAGGTGGTGGTCGCGGGTAACGCGACCAAATACCTACTAATCCGATTGGTTGACAATGGTCTGGATGTGCGGTTTGCGGTAGGTGAAGCGTCGGACCAGCAGCTCGAACGGGCCCCGATTCCCGGCGCGGCGCATCCACTCCGCGAGCAGCACGGTGCCCAGCCAGGTCGCCGCGGCCAGCAGCGCCGTCCCGGCGACCGTCAGCGTGCCGGAGAGGTCGAGCAGGAACGGCGTGAACGCCACCGTCCAGACCGGCGACTGGGCCAGGTAGCAGGTCATCGACCGCTGGCCGGTGGCGGCGATCGCGTCCACGACCGGCCCGCGGGGACGGTTGCGCAGCCGGGCGGCGAGCAGGGCCAGCAGCGCGGCGTAGCCGAGTCCGCCGAGCAGGCCGGTCGCGTCGTGCAGCGGGCTGATCAGCGCGATCGTCGACCGGTCGGGTACCGGCAGCGCGCCGGCGAGGACCAGAGCGGCCGGCTGGGCGCCGAGCACCGCCGCGCCGATGCCGAGGGCGGCCGCGGCCCGCAGCAGGGTCCGGTGGCGGTCCGGCTCCTCCAGGATGCGCCGGCGCCCCGCCCACAGGCCGAGCACGAACGGGCCGAGGAAGCCGATCGGCCCGAGCAGCGCCACGTACAGCGACGCGCCGGCCCGGGCGACGACCGCGGTGGCCGGGTCGGGCGGCAGCAGCGACGGGTCCGGCGGCTCGGCGCGCAGCAGGGCGTCGCCGGGCAGCGCGGTCAGCAGGAGGCACAGCGCGGCGACCACGAACAGCCACCGGTCCCGCCAGCGCACCAGGAGCGCGCCCGGCAGCAGCAGCACGCCGTACGCGGTCAGGATGTCGCCGGCGTAGAGCAGGACCGCGTGCAGGAAGCCGACCACCACCAGCACCAGCCCGCGCCGCCACAGCAGCCGGCGCACGCCGCGGGGCCCGCGGTCCCGCTGCCGGTCCGCGATCCGGGCGACGCCGTAGCCGAACAGGAGCCCGAACATCGGGAACGCCCGCCCGTCGGCGAGGGTCGAGAGCAGCCAGACGACGCACGCGTCGAGGGTCGAGCCGTCCTGCGGGTAGCCGCCGCGCACGGTGCCGCCGGTCAGGAAGTAGTGGGAGTTGGCCAGGGCGATGAACAGCAGCATGAAGCCGCGGGCCAGGTCCGGCCCGAGCGCCCGGTCCGCGAGCGGGGTCGCCCGATCCGGCCCGGCCGGCTCCGCGGCCGCCGCCGGCCCCGCCGCCGGGTCGGTCAACGGCGGGCCGTTCCCGGGCGGGGAGGTCGGCCGCGGTGAGCGGCGCCTCGGCGGGGTCGCACCCTTCCGGTCATGACCCCCAGCCAACCACAGCCGATCCAGCCGGACGGCGGAACGTCCGACGACCGCCGGTCGGCCGCCGGGGCGGCGCGGGGTGCCCGGCGAGGGGATCGGGCGCTATGCGGGTTTGGGCGCCGGGCGGGACTTCCGGCCCCGCCGTTCGGCGACCCGGGTCGCCGAATCCTGCGTACCGTCCATCGTGTTCCGTCGGCTGCCGACGGTACGGGGGCGAACGTGCGTCACGGCACCCGGCCGGGCGGCTGCCGACATGTCGGCTGACACCCGGAGCTGATTTCATGACCAGACGCATCGGCCTGCCCACCGCCCTGGCGGCCGCCCTGCTCGCCGCACCGCTGGCCGCGCCCGCCGCCGCGGCCCCGGCCACGTACTTCGAACTGCACCAGGGGACCTCGTGGGCCGAGGTCACCTACGACATGGTCGAGGCCAACGGCCAGAAGGTGTGGAACCTGGAACTCATCCTGCAGGTGAGCGACGGCTGCAACCAACTGTTCTACAGCCAGCGCTGGCAGACCGACCTCCAGTACTACGGCGCCCTCGGGCCGGAGATGTGCGGGCAGAGCACCCACTGGTACGACGACATCAGCATGCCGTCGCGCGACTACGACATCCCCGGCCTGGCGCTGTGCCGGGCGGACACCTCGCCGGTCACGCCGGGGACCGCGAACTGCACCCGGGTCCGGCGGCTCGACGTCTGACCGGCCGTGCGGGTGGTGGGGCGGGGTCCCACAAGTCCCCGCCCCACCACCCCGGCCTCGCCGTGGGCCGCCGAACCGCCGGCCAACGAACCGCCGGTCGCCGAACCGTCAGTCGACCTTCGCGTAGCCGTCGTCGGGGGCCAGGTCGAGCGTCAGCGGCGCCGCATCGGAGTCGTCGCGCGGGTAGTAGAGCCCGGTCCGGTAGCCGATCTCGGCCGGGTTGTCGATGCAGGACAGCGGGAAGGCGATGGTGTGGGTGCCGTCGCCGTACGCCCCCGTGCCGTCGCAGAGCGGGGTGAGGGTGCCGTCCTTCTCGTCCCTGAAGACCCGGGCGACGAGGCCGTCCGCGCCGTTGTAGGTGCCGTAGTACACCAGGTACTCGATCTCCTCGCTGTCGTCGGTGTTCAGCTCCATCGGCGCCGCCGCGAGGTCCTCCCACGCCGGGTCCGTCTGCGGGTCGGTCGGCTTCGCGGTCCGGAAGCTGAGGACCAGGTCGTCGCCGACGCGGCGGCCGTCCGCGGCGACGAGGTCGGCCTCGGGCTTGTCCACGGGCTCGCCGGTCGCCATGTCGACGACGTCGCCGGCGGGGTCGACGACCGGCGCCGCGCCGCCGGCGAGGGCCGGCGCGGCGGAGCCGGCGCAGATCGCGGGCACCGCGAGGGCGGCGGCGAGGATGCGGGCGGTCAGGGATCTCATGCTGTCCTCCGGCGGGGCGGGCGGGGTGCGGGGGAGTGCGTCACCAGCCGGCGGGCTGGGTGCCGCCGAGGGCGGTGATGGCGTTCTTGATCGGGGTGAGGAACCCGCTGACCCGGGCGTAGTGGCCGGGGTTGTTCGCCCGGGCGCAGCCCACGCCCCAGCTCGTCAGGCCGACCAGCACCCAGCGGTCGCCGTCGCGGGCGGCCAGCGGGCCGCCGGAGTCGCCCTGACAGGTGTCGATGCCGCCCTTGGCCAGGTCCCCGGCGCAGATCTCGGCCGCGCCGACGGTGTCCGGGCACTGGTCGGCCGGGATGTGCGGCACGTCGACCTCGCGCATGGTGGTGACGCTGTTGCCGAACTCGCGGGTCGCGCCCCAGCCCATCGCGCGCAGGGTCGGCGTGGCGTCGTACCGGTTGTCGGTCGGCACGGCCACGGGGGCGATGTCGGTGACCGGGCGGTCGAGCTTGACCACGGCCCAGTCGGCGACGTTCGCCCCCGGCGGGTCGGTCGGGTCGGGGCCGACGCCGTACTTCACGCCGGCGCCCTCGCGCTGGGTGCCCTTGGTGCGGTTGACGTCGCCGAGGTGGAGCGTGACCCGGCCGCTGCCGCCCTCGAAGCAGTGCGCGGCCGACAGGACGATGTCGGGGGAGATCAGCGACCCGCCGCACAGCATGGACAGGTGGGCCACCCACGGGTAGGAGCCCTCGGCGACGGGCTTGCCGCCGACGATGCCCCGCGGCGGGTCGGCCGCGACGGCGGGTGCGGGGAGCAGCCCGGCGAGCAGTGCGGCGGCAGCCGCCGCGCCGAGCGTGGACAGGAGGGTGCGAGGTTTCACGGGTGACTCCGGGTGGGTGGGCAGCGCCGGGTTGTCGACGGCGCTGGCGGGGTGGTGGCGCGGGCGCGGCCCGCGTCGGCGCACGGCACCGGCTCTTTCCGGGTGGGTGGAACCGGCCGTACGCAATTGGCATCGATCACTATTGCGTCCGATGGGGTCGGTGAACAATCTCAGCACCCATAGCGCTCATCTATGTTGATCGAAATAAATGCGGCTCACGTTCGATCAATTTCATGAACGGACGCGATTTCCGGAATTGACGGACCGTCGCGCGGATGGCCTCCCGCGGCCGGGCCGCATGCCGAACGGCCCGACGGGGTACGGCACGGCCACCGACGAACGCCACCCGGAGGCCCACGATGCTCCAGCCGGCCGATGCCGCCGCCCGCCGACCCCACCGCCGCAGCGCGGCCCACCGGGTCCCGGCGCCGAGAACCGCCGCGGGCGGGTCGGCCGCGCTGCGCCGGGCGGCGCGCGAGGTGTTCGGCTGGCCGGAGCTGCGGCCGGCGCAGCTCACCGCGATGCGCGCCGTGCGGGCCGGGCGGGACGTGCTGGTGGTCATGCCGACCGGCGCCGGCAAGTCCGCGATCTACCAGGTGCCGACCGCGCTGGCGGCGGGCCCGACGGTGGTGGTGTCGCCGCTGCTGGCGTTGCAGCACGACCAGGTGTCGGCCCTCGCCGCGACCGGCGCGCCGCGCGCCGCGGTGGTCAACTCCGGGCAGGGCGAGGCCGCCAACGCCGCCGCGCTGGCCGCGGTCGCCGACGGTACGGCCGGGTTCCTGTTCCTCACGCCCGAGCAGCTCGGCCGGGGCGAGGTGGTCCGCGCGCTGGCGGCCGCCCGCCCGGGGCTCGTCGTGATCGACGAGGCGCACTGCGTCTCGACCTGGGGCCACGACTTCCGGCCGGACTACCGGGCGCTCGGCGCGGTGATCGAGCGGCTCGGCCGCCCGCCGACGCTGGCCCTGACGGCGACGGCCTCCGCGCCGGTCCGGGAGGACATCGTCGCCGCGCTGGGTCTGCGCGACCCGGTGCAGGTGGTCAGCGGGTTCGACCGGCCCAACCTGCGGCTCATCGTCCGCCAGTACGTGCAGGACGCCGACAAGCGCGCCGCCGTGGCCGAGTACGTCCGCGCCGAACCCCCGCCCGGCATCGTCTACGCCGCCACCCGCCGCGCCACCGAGCAGTACGCGGCGGAGATCGCCGCCGGCGGACTGCGCGCCGCGGCGTACCACGCGGGGCTGCCGGCCGGCGTGCGCCGGGAGACGCACTCCGCCTTCCTGCGCGGGGACCTCGACGTGGTGGTGGCGACCACGGCGTTCGGCATGGGGATCGACAAGCCGGACGTCCGGTTCGTCATCCACGCCGACGTGCCGGAGTCGCTCGACGCGTACTACCAGGAGATCGGCCGGGCCGGGCGGGACGGCGCGCCCGCCGACGCCGTGCTCTGCTACCGCCCGGAGGACCTCGGCCTGCGCCGCTTCTTCGCCTCCCGCCGGGTGGACCCCGCGGCGCTGCGCGCCGTCGCCGGAGCCGTCCGCGCCGCCGGCCGGATCACCGGCCGCGCGCTGCGCGAGCGGGTGGACCTCGGGCCGGGCAAGGCCGGCCGGCTGGTGAACCTGCTGGTCGAGGCGGCCGCCGTCGTCCGCGGCAAGCGCGGCGCGCTCCACTGGGTCGACGCCGGCACCGACGTCGGGACCGCCGTCGAGGCCGCGCTCGCCGCGGCGGAGCGCCGCGAGCTGCTGGAGCGCTCGCGGGTGGAGATGATGCGCGGGTACGCCGAGACGATCTCCTGCCGACGCCGGTTCCTGCTGGGCTACTTCGGCGAGCAGCGGGCGCAGCGGTGCGGCACCTGCGACACCTGCCTGACCGGGCTGGCCGCGCGCACCGAGGAGGCGGCCGAGCCGATGCCGCACCCGTACGCCGTGGACGGCCTCGTCGACCACCAGCAGTGGGGCCGGGGGACCGTCATGCGGGTCGAGCCGGACCGGATCACCGTGCTGTTCGCTTCCGCCGGCTACAAGACCCTGGCGGTGACCGCCCTGGTCGAGCAGTCCCTGCTCACCCCGGCCGCATAGCGGCCGGCGGGGCGAGCGCGACCGCGCCCGGCGGCGGACCTCGGTCGACCCGTTCGATCACCGCGCGGCGGATGACGAACCAGTGGCCGAGCACCTGGTGCCGGGGCACGTCGCCGACCTGGCGGGCCAGGTCGGCGCGGCGGCGGCGCCGGGCGGCGGCGGGCGGGCGTCGGCCGTACCCGCGCAGTGTCCATCGGCCCTCCTCGGTCGCGTCGCGGCTGGCCGTCAATATAGTAATCAGATAGGAATAATGGAAAGAGGGCGCGAATTGCGCCACGGAAAGAAATTGCGCCGTACCCGGTGAGCTGCGCGAATGCCGTTCGGCATCGGCATTCCGCCACCCGGCCGGCGCACGGTGATTGCCGGCGTCGCGGGACCCGCCCGGTACGGCGGCGGCGTCGGCGCGTTCGGCGGCGGCGCGGGCGGCATCAACGGCGGTCCCGGGTCCGGTTTCCGGACCCCGACCGGGCGGGCCGCGGTCACGCGCAGGGGCGCGCCGACAGGCCGAGCAGGACCGCGAAGTCGGACCGGGCGCGGGCCGGCATGGTCAGCGCGGCCCGGTCCCGGCGGGGGTCGGCGACGGTGACGTACCCGCTCAGCCGCACCGCCAGCGGCTCGGGGTCGACGCAGCGGCTCTGGTCCACCTTCTCCGGCGGGTACGCGCCGATCCACGGCCCGCGGTACGGCCCGGCGAGGTCGGCGACCCGGACGGTGCCGAGCACGTCGTCCACCTCGCCCGCCTCGACGTGCACCCGGCCGACCGCCCCGGCCGGCAGGGCCGCCCGCCCCTTCGCCCCGACGGCCTCCAGCCGCCACCGGTGCCCGGCCGGCACGCCGACCCGGATCTGCGCTACGCACGCGCGCTCGACCGTCCCGCCGGCCCGGCCGCCGGCGCGCAGCGCCATCGCCGCGAAGCGGAGCAGGACCGTCCCGTTCGGATACCCGGTCAGCCGCACGCCCCGTACCCCCGGGCAGGCGTCGCCGGCGTGGGAGCCGAGGGCGAACGTGAGCCCGCCGGCGCGCGGCCGGGGCGCTGCCGCGCCCGCCGCGGGCAGCCCGGCGGCGACCACCGCGGCCGCGCCGGCTCCCGCCAGCACCCGACCGAATCGTCCATACGCGAACATGACGACCTCCCCGTTCGACGAAATGCCACCAAACCAGCTATTTCGGAGTTTAGGCGAGTGTGCTCCGGTGTGGGCGGGGCCGGTGCGGTACCGGCGGCTCGCCCCGGACCGGCCGGGCGGACGGGCGGCCGGCTGGCCCGGCGGTGTTGACCTTCGCCACATTTCCGGCTCTTCCGCGGTACGCCGAGCCCGACTAGATTAGGAGAGCCTTACTTAAGAGGAGATGTGTGTGCGCTACCACGAGCTGAGGGTTCCCGGCCGGTTCGACCCGATTGTCCTGGCGGCGCGATTGGCGAGTTGCGGACTGTTCGAGGGCTACGTCGTCTACGAGCGCGGGGGCGAGTGGTGGTTCGCGGGCGACCGGCTCGTGGACGTGGTGGTGGACGGCGAGTCCGTGCGGGTCACCGCGGACGGCACCACCTCGGCGCAGCCGTGGACGGGGGAGCCGCTGAGCCGGGTCAACGCCGCCCTGGCCGGGTCCGGGGTGAGCGGCTGGCGCGCCTTCGGCTGGGCCGGGTTCGAGCTGGCGTACGCCATCGCCGGCCGGCGCGACCTGGTCGGCGAGCAGGACCTGCTGCACCTGTTCATCCCCCGCACCGAGGTGCGGCTGGCCGACGGCGAGGTGCTCGTCCGCAGCGTCGACGAGGATCGGCTCGGCGCCGTCCGCGAGCTGCTGCGCGCGCCGGAGGCCCCGGCCGCGGCGCCGGCCGCTGCGCCGGTCGACATCGCCGACGGCCGCGCCGAGTACGAGGCCGGCGTCGCCAAGGTGGTCGCGGACATCCGCGACGGCCTGCTGCAGAAGGTGATCCTCTCCCGCGCGGTGGACGTGCCGTTCGACGTGGACCTGGTCTCGACGTATGTCCTCGGCCGGCAGCGCAACACCCCGGCCCGCTCGTTCCTGCTCGACCTCGGCGGCTGGCAGGCGGCCGGGTTCAGCCCGGAGACGGTCGCCGAGGTCTCCGCCGACGGCCGCGTGCTGACCCAGCCGCTCGCCGGCACCCGGGCGTACGGCGACGACCCCGCGGCCGACGCCGACCGGCGGGCGACGCTGTACACCGACCCCAAGGAGGTCTTCGAGCACGCGGCCTCGGTGAAGCTCGCCTGCGAGGAGATGTCGGCCTTCTGCGCCGCCGGCTCGGTGTCGGTCGGCGAGTTCATGGTCGTCAAGGAGCGGGGCAGCGTGCAGCACCTCGGCTCCCGGGTCAACGGCGTCCTCGACCGCGGCCGGTCGGCGTTCGACGCGCTCGCGGTCCTGTTCCCCGCGGTCACCGCCTCGGGCATCCCGAAGCTGCCGGCGTACGACCGGATCGTCGGGCTGGAGGACCGGCCGCGCGACCTGTACGCCGGCGCGGTGCTCATGGCCGCGGCGGACGGCTCGCTGGACGCGGCGCTGGTGCTGCGCGCGATCTACCGGCGCGACGGCCGCACCTGGCTGCGGGCCGGCGCGGGGATCGTGGCGGACTCCACGCCGGAGCGGGAGTACGAGGAGACCTGCGAGAAGCTCGGCAGCGTCGCCCCGCACGTGGTGCGGCGCAGCCGCGAACTGGCCGAGCTGGCGGCCGGCTGACACGTCGCGCCACCGACCCGCGGCCGCCACTCATCACGGGAGCGGCGGCCGCGATGCCCTTCGATGTGCCGGAGCGCCGCCCCGCAAGGTGACGCGCTGATGGTCAGTCGAACGTGAGGCCGGCGGCGGCATGGGCGAGCGCCGCTTGGGTGGCGTACCCGGTTGATCCTCGCGGCCGGCATCCCGACGGTGGTCATGGCGCGGCGCGAGCCGGCCCTGTTCCTCGCCGACTGTCAGGGCTACGAACTGCTCGTCCGGGGCGGCGTGACGGCGGGTCAGGTGCCGGTCAGGCGGGCGACCAGGTCCTTCTTGCTGACCTTGCCGACCGCCGTGTACGGGAACTCCGCCACCACCTCCAGCCGGTCCGGCAGCTTGAAGTCCGCCACCCCGCGCTCGCGCAGGAACGCCTTCAGCTCCACCAGCGTCGGCGCGTCCCCGCGCGGCAGCACGTACGCGCAGGTGCGCTCGCCCAGCAGGTCGTCCGGCACGCCGACCAGGGCCACGTCGTGCACGGCCGGGTGGGCGAGCAGGTGGTTCTCCACCTCCTCGGCGGACACCTTCTCGCCGCCGCGGTTGATCGTGTCCTTGACCCGGCCGTCCACGACGAGGTGGCCGGTCGGGGTGGCGCGGACCAGGTCGCCGGTGCGGTAGTAGCCGTCGGCGGTGAACGCCCGCGCGTTGTGCTCGTCGGCCCGGTAGTAGCCGCGCAGCGTGTACGGGCCGCGGGTGAGCAGTTCGCCCAGCTCGCCGGGGGCGACGTCGATGCCGTCGGCGTCCACGATCCGGATCTCGTCGTCCGGGCTCAGCGGGCGGCCCTGGGTGGTGGCCACGACGTCCGCGGGGTCGTCGAGGCGGGTGAAGCACAGCAGGCCCTCGGCCATGCCGAACACCTGCTGTACCGCGCAGCCGAGCGTCGGTGCGATCCGGCGCGCGGCCTCCTCCTTGAGCTTCGCCCCGCCGACCTGGAGCACGCGCAGGCTGGACAGGTCGCGGCCCGCCCACTTGACCGCCTCCAGCCACAGCAGCGCCAGCGACGGCACCAGCGCCGAGACGGTCACCCGCTCCCGCTCGATCAGCGGGAAGGCGTCCGGCGGGCTCGGGCTCGGCGCGAGGACCACGGTGCCGCCGGCGTGCAGCGCGCCGAGCACGCCGGGGCAGGCCAGGGCGAAGTTGTGCGCCACGGGCAGGGCGGCCAGGTACACCGTGTCGGCGCCGAAGCCGGTCACCGCCGCGCTCGCCCGCAGGTTGTAGGCGTAGTCGTCATGGGTCCGGGGGATCAGCTTGGGCAGCCCGGTCGTCCCGCCGGAGAGCAGGAACAGCGCCACCGCGGCCGGGTCCGGCTCGGGCAGCTCCACCGGGTCGGCGTCCACGTCGGCCAGGGCGGTGTGCGGGCCGGGGTCGCCGGCCACCAGGACGTGCCGCGGCCCCTCGATGCCGGCCGCCAGCTCGCGGTAGTCGAAGCCCCCGTGGGTGTCGGGGATGGCGTACGCGACGGCGCCGCTGTGCGCGCACAGGTAGCTGATCTCGCTCCGCCGGTGCGCGGGCAGCGCGTACACCGGCTGCGCGCCGATCCGGAACAGCGCGAACGACAGCACCAGGAACTCGGCGGTGTTCGGCAGGTGCACGACGACCCGGTCGCCGGCCCGCAGCCCCAGCGCGAGCAGGCCGGCGGCCCGCCGGTCGGCGGCGCGGTCCAGGTCGGCGTAGCCGATCCGGCGGTCGCCGTCGACGACGGCGGTCCGCTCGGGGTGGCGCGCCGCGGCGTCGCGCAGGACGCCGCCGAGGGTCGCACCGGTCCAGTGGCCGCGCTCGCGGTACCGGGCGGCCAGCTCGTCCGGCCATGACGTCATGAGGGACCTCCGCTGATCTCCGGTCCGAATCGAGGGGGTGGCCGCCGTCCCGAGAAGGGGACCGGCGGCGAAGTGAGGATAGCCTAAGCAAATGGGCGCGACCGCGGCTCGACGGCCGGCGGGTGTCGGGCCGCCGTGATCTCGGACACCCGCGCGGGCCGGCCGCGTCGGCGCCGATCCGGCGCGGGTACGGGTTCATTCCGCAGGTGGGTGACGGAGTTGGCGGGTCGCCGCGGCGGCCGCCCGGCGACCCCGCACAGCGGGTCGGAGCGGGCGAATCGGACGCGCGCCCGGCCTCGGCGGAGGGGCCGGTCTTGAAGGTTAGGCTCACCTAAATTAGCATCCTCGGACGTCCATCCGGTGCAGGGAGGTTCGATTACCGGTGACCGATGACGGCCGCGCACGCAAGCGGGAACTGCTCCGTCGCATGCTTGCCGATTCCGGGCTCGCGGCCGGGACGGACACCATCGACCCCCGGCCCGCCGGCGCCGCCGCGCCGCTGTCGGACGCGCAGCGCCGGATGTGGCTGCTCCAGCAGCTCGACCCCGGTACGGCGGCGTACAACATCTGCGCCGCCGTCGGCCTGGCCGGCGACCTGGACGCACCCGCGCTGACCGCGGCGGTCGCGGCCGCGTGCGCGCGGCACGAGGTGCTGCGCACGGTGTACCCGAGCGCGGACGAGCAGGTGGTCCGGGCGGAGCTGAGCCCGACGCTGCTCCCGGTGGACCTCTCCGCCGTACCGGCCGGGGGGCGGGCCGACGCGCTGCGCGACCTCGGCCGGCGGCTCGGCGGGGCGCCGTTCGACCTGACCATCGAGTCGCCGCTGCGGCTGCGGCTGGTCCGGTTCGCCGCCGACGACCACGTGCTCGTCCTGGTGGCCCACCACATCGCCTGGGACGACGCGAGCTGGGCGGTCCTGCTGGGCGACGTCGCCGCCGCGTACGGCGGCACCGCCGCGGCGCCCCCGTCGCCGCAGTACGCCGACTACGCGGCCTGGGAGCAGGCCCGCGACCACGCCGCCGACCTGGACTTCTGGCGCGGCGTGCTCACGCCCGCGCCGGAGCACCCGGCCCTGCCGGCCGACCGGCCGCGCCCGGACCGGCCCGGTGAGTCCGGCGGCCGGATCGGCCGCCGGCTGCCCGCCGCCGTGGCCGACCGGGTGCGCGCGGTCGCCCGCGAGCACAACGTCACGCCGTTCATGCTGCTCGGTGCCGCGGTGAGCGCGCTGCTACACCGGCTCACCGGGTCCGCCGACATCGCGCTCGGCACGCCCGTGGTCAACCGGGACCGGCCCGAGGTCGCCGGGCTGGTCGGCAACTTCGGCAACACCGTCGTCCTGCGCTCGACGGTCGCGGGGACGTTCCGCGAGCTGCTGGCCCACGCCCGCGAGGTGTGCGCGGCCGCGTACGCGCACACCGGCCTGCCCTTCGACCGGCTGGTCGCCGCGCTGGCGCCGGAGCGGGTCGCGGGCCGGTCGGTGTACTTCGACGTGCTGTTCTCCCTGCGCACCGAGGTGCTCGGCGGGTTCGCGCTGCCCGGCGTGCGGGTGACCGAGGTGCCGCTGTTCAACGGCACCACCCAGTTCGACCTCGCGTTCGCCGCGGTGCTCGGCGACGACGGCCTGCTGCTGGAGCTGACGTACCGGGACGAGCTGTTCGACGCCGCGACCGCCGACGCGCTGCTGGCGCACGCCGACCGGCTGCTGACCGCGGTCCTCGCCGACCCCGACCGGCCGCTGTCCCGGGTCGAGCTGCTCTCGGCCGACGAGCGGGACCTGGCGCTGCGCGGCTGGAACGACACCGCCGCCCCGGTACCCGCCACGACGCTGCCCGCGCTGCTGGCCGAGCGGGTGGCCGCGGCGCCGGACGCCACCGCGGTCGTGGCCGACGGCAAGCGGATCAGCTACGCCGAGTTCGACGCCCGGACCGACGCGCTCGCCCGCGCCCTGCGCGCCGCCGGCGCCGGCCCGGAGCGCGTCGTCGGGCTGCTGCTGCCCCGCTCGGCCGACCTCGTCGTCGCGATCTGGGCGGTGCTCAAGGCGGGCGCGGCGTACCTGCCGATCGACCCCGACTACCCGGCCGACCGGGTGGACTTCATGCTCGCCGACGCCGATCCGGCGGCGGTGGTCACCGTCGCCGCGCTGGCCGGCCGGCTGCCCGCCGGCACGCCGTCCGTCGTGCTGGACGCCGACGTCCCCGCCGGCGGCCCCGCGGCCGCGGCGCGGCCGGACCCGCGGCACCCGGCGTACGTCATCTACACCTCCGGCTCGACCGGCCGCCCGAAGGGCGTCGCGGTCGCGCACGCGGCGATCGTGAACCGGCTGCTCTGGGCCCAGCACGCCTACCCGCTGGCCCCCGGCGAGCCGGTGGCGCAGAAGACGCCGTCGAGCTTCGACGTGTCGGTGTGGGAGTTCTGCTGGCCGCTGATCGCCGGCGCGACCCTGGTGGTGGCCCGGCCGGACGGGCACCGCGACCCGGCCTACCTGGCCGGGCTGGTCCGCGCCGAGGGCGTGACCACCATCCACTTCGTGCCGTCGATGCTGCGCGCGTTCCTCGCCGACCCGGCGGCCGCGACCTGCACCGGGCTGCGCCGGGTGCTGTGCAGCGGCGAGGCCCTGCCGGCCGACCTGGCCGAGCGGTTCCACGCCGTGCTGCCCGGGGTCGAGCTGCACAACCTGTACGGGCCGACCGAGGCCGCCGTGGACGTGACCGCCTGGCCCAGCACCCCCGGCGCGGGCACGCCGACCGTCCCCATCGGGCGGCCGGTGTGGAACACCGCGATGTACGTGCTCGACCGCGAGCTGCGCCCCGTCCCGGCGGGCGTGGCCGGCGAGCTGTACATCGCCGGCGACCAGCTCGCCCGCGGCTACCTCGGCCGGGCCGGGCTGACCGCCGACCGGTTCGTCGCCGACCCGCACGCCGGGCCGGGGGCGCGGATGTACCGCACCGGCGACATCGCCCGGTACGACCGGGCCGGCGTGCTGGAGTACCTCGGCCGCGCCGACGACCAGGTGAAGCTGCGCGGCCTGCGGATCGAACCCGGCGAGATCGAGACGGTGCTGGCCGGGCAGCCGGGCGTGCGGGCCGCCGCCGTCGCGGTCCGGGACAACCAGCTCGTCGGCTACCTGGTCGGCGCCGCCGACGCCGACGCCGTGCGCGCCGGGGCGGCCGCGACGCTGCCGGACTACATGGTCCCCGGCGCGTACCGCGTCCTGGACGCGCTGCCGCTGAGCCCCAGCGGCAAGCTCGACCGCAAGCGCCTGGCCACCGCGCCGGAGTACGCGCCGCCGGCCGCGCCGGCCGACCGGTCCCGGCCGCGGACCGCGCGCGAGGCGCTGCTCTGCGCGCTCGTCGCCGACGTCCTCCGGCTGCCGGAGGTCGGTCCCGGCGACCGGTTCTTCGGCATCGGCGGCGACAGCATCCAGGCCATCACGCTCGTCGGCCGGGCCCGCGCGGCCGGGCTGGAGTTCACCCCGCGCGAGGTGTTCGAGCAGCAGACCCCCGCCGGGCTCGCCGCCGTGGCCCGGGCGACCGGCGCGGCCGCCGCCCGGGCCGACGACGGCGTCGGCGCCGCCCCGGTCCCGCCGATCGCGCACTGGCTGCGCGAGCGCGGCGGGTCGGTCGGCCGGTTCAGCCAGGCCGTGCTCGTGCAGGCGCCGGCCGGCGCCGACCGCGAGCGCCTCGCCGCCGCGTGGCGGGCCGTCCTCGACCGGCACGACGCCCTGCGGGCGAGGCTGGTCCGGGACGGGGCCGCCTGGCAGCTCGACGTCCCGCCGGCCGGCGCCGTCGACGCCCGTGCGCTGCTCGACCGCGTCGACGTGGCCGGCCTGGCACCCGCCGCCGTCGCCGCGGCCGTGGACGCCCGGGCCGACGTGGACCGGGACGCGCTCGACCCGGACGCCGGCGCGATGCTGCGCGTCACCTGGTTCGACGCCGGTCCGGCCGCGCCCGGCAGGCTGCTGTGCACCGCGCACCACCTGGTGGTCGACGGGGTGTCCTGGCGGATCCTGCTCGGCGACCTGGCCGCCGCGTACGCCGCCCCGGCCGGCGCGGCGCTGCCCGCCGTCGGCACCTCCGCCCGCGGGCACGCCCTCGGGCTGGCCGACCGCGCGGCCGCGCGTGCCGGGGACCTCGACCGCTGGACCGCCGTCCTCGAACCCGACGGCGCCCTGCCGCTGGACCGCCCGCTCGACCCGGACCGCGACGTGGCCGCGACCGCCCGCCACCTGCGCCGCGGCCTCGACGCCGCCGCCACCGCCCCGCTGCTGGCCGCCGTCCCCGCGGCGTACCGCGCCGGGGTGGAGGACGTGCTGCTGGCGGCGCTGGTCCTCGCCGTGGCCGACTGGCGCGGCCGGCACGGCGGCACCGGTACGGCGCTGACCGTGGACCTGGAGGGGCACGGCCGCGACGGCGCCGCCGACCTCTCCCGGACGGTCGGCTGGTTCACCACGCTGTACCCGGCCCGGCTGGACCCCGGCGCCGTGGACGTCGTCGACGCGCTGGCCGGCGGCCCGGCCGCGGGGGAGGTGCTGCGCCGGGTGCGGGAGCAACTCGCCGCAGCCCGGGTCGACGCCGACGGGTACGGCCTGCTGCGCCACCTCGACCCGGCCGCCGGGCCGGTGCTCGCCCGGTACCCGGCCCCGGCCGTCGGGTTCAACTACCTCGGCCGGTTCGCCGCCGGCGGCGCCGACTGGGAGCTGGTGCCCGGCGACGGCGCGCTGCGCGCGGGCGCCGACCCCGACCTCGCCGCCGCGCACGGCCTCGAGGTCACCGCCGACGTGCGCGACCACGCCGACGGCCCGCGGCTGTCGGTGACCTGGACGTGGCCGGCCGGCGTGCTCGCCGACGGCGCCGCCGAGGACCTGGCCGAGGGCTGGTTCCGGGCGCTCGGCGCGCTCGCCGCGCACGTCGCCGCGACCGGCGGCGCGGCCCGGCTGACCCCGGCGGACGTACCGCTGACCGGGCTCGACCAGGCGGCCATCGACGCGCTGGCGCCGGGCGCGGCGGACATCCAGCCGCTGTCGCCGCTGGCCGAGGGCCTGCTGTACCACGCGGAGCGGGGGGCGGACGAGTACACCGTCCAGTTCACCGTGGACCTCGCCGGCGAGGTGGACACGGCGGCGCTCGGCGCGGCCGTGGACGAGGTGCTGCGCCGGTACCCGAACCTGCGGGCCGGGTACCGCACCGCCGCGGACGGCCGCCCGTTCGCCGTCATCCCGCCGGATGTCGCCACCCCGCTGCGGGTGGCGCGCACGACCGACCCGGACGCCGTGGCCACCGCCGAGCGGGCCACCCCGTTCGACCTCGACCGGCCGCCGCTGATCCGGTTCGTGCTGGCCGGCGACGGGGCCGCGCACCGGCTCGTGGTCACCTGCCACCACCTGCTGCTCGACGGCTGGTCGCTGGCCCTGCTGCTGCGCGAGCTGTTCGCCCGGTACGGCGGCGCCGCGCTGCCCGACCCGCCCGCGTACGCCGACTTCCTGGCCTGGCTGGCCGGGCGGGACACCGCCGCCGGCCCGGCCGCCTGGACCGGCGCGCTGGCCGGGCTGCCCGGCCCGACCCTGGTCGCCGGCGGCGAACCGGCGCGGACGCAGGAGCGGCTGACCGCCGAGGTGCCCGCCGGCCCGCTCGCCGCGCTCTGCGCCGACCGCGGCTGGACGGTGAACACGCTGGTCCAGGGCGCGTGGGGGCTGCTGCTGAGCACCGTGACCGGGCAGACCGACGTGGTGTTCGGCACGGCCGTCGCCGGCCGCCCGGCCGCGCTGCCCGACGCCGGGGCGATGGTCGGCCTGTTCATCAACACGGTGCCGGTCCGGGTCGCGCTGCGGCCGCGGGAGACCGTGGCGGAGCTGCTCGACCGGCTCCAGCGGGAGCAGGCCGCGCTGCTGGACCACCACCACGTCGGCCTCGCGGAGATCCAGCGCGGGACCGGCCACGACGAGCTGTTCGACACGCTGGTGGTGTTCGAGAACTACCCGCTGAGCCCCGCCGACCTGCCCGACCCCGCGCCGGGCCTGGCCGTCACCGGCGTCCGCGGCCACGACGCGACGCACTACCCGCTCGGCCTCACCGTGATCCCGGCCGGGGACCGGCTGTCGCTGACCCTGGACCACCGGGCGCCCGCGGTCGACGCCGACCGGGCCCGCGGGGTGCTCGACATGCTGGTCGCGCTGCTGTCCGGGGACGTGGACCGGCCGGTCGGCGCCGTCGACCCGGCCGGCGTCCGCCGCCACCCGCCGGTCGCCCCGACCGAGACCCGCACGCTGCCCGAGCTGTTCGCCGCGCAGGCCGCCCGCACGCCGGCCGCCCCGGCGCTGAACGGCGCCACGTTCGCCGAGCTGGCCGCGGACGTCGACCGGATCGCCCGCGCGCTGGCCGCGCACGGCGTCGGGCCGGGCCGCCCGGTGGCGCTCGCGCTGCCGCGGCACGCGATGGTGCCGGGCCTGCTCGGCACGCTGCGGGCCGGCGGCGTCGCCGTACCGCTGGACCCCGGCTACCCGGCCGACCGGCTCGACCTGATGCTGGCCGACGCCGCCCCGGCCGTCATCCTGACCACCCGCGGCTCGGGCTTCGCCGGCCCGGCGCCGGTCCTGGCGATCGACGACCTGCCCGCGGCGGCGGCCGAGCCGACCGGGCCGGCGCCGCTGGACCCGGCGTACGTGATCTACACCTCCGGCTCCACCGGCACCCCCAAGGGCGTCGTGGTCACCCACGCCAACCTGGCGAACCTGTTCGCCGGGCAGCGCGACACGGTGTTCCGCCGGGCCGGCGGGCGGGCGCTGCGCGTCGCGCACACCGCGTCCTTCTCCTTCGACTCGTCCTGGGACCCGCTGCTCTGGCTGGTCGCCGGCCACCACCTCGACGTGCTGGACGAGGACGCCATGCGCGACCCGGCCGCGCTGGCCGAGTACGTCGCCGCGCATCGGATCGACTACCTCGACCTGACGCCGGCGCACCTCGCCGCCGTGGTCGAGTGCGGCCTGTTCGCGCCCGGCCGGCACCGGCCGGAGCTGGTCGTCGTCGGCGGCGAGGCCGTCCCGCCGGGCCTGTGGCGGCGGCTGCTGGACGAGCCCGGCTGCACGCCGCTCAACCTGTACGGCCCGACCGAGACCACGGTGGACGCCTACCGCTGGACCCGCGACGGCGGCGAGCCGGTGGCCGGCGCGCACCTGCACGTCCTCGACGCGTTCCTGCGGCCCACCCTGCCCGGCGTGGTGGGTGAGCTGTACGTGGGCGGGCCCGGCGTGGCCCGCGGCTACCTGCACCGCCCGGACCTGACCGCGCAGCGGTTCGTCGCCGACCCGTTCGGCGACCCCGGCACCCGGCTGTACCGCACCGGCGACCTGGCGAGCTTCGACGCCGCCGGCGTCCTCGTCTTCGTCGGCCGGGCCGACGACCAGGTGAAGATCCGCGGCTTCCGGGTCGAGCCCGGCGAGGTCGAGGCGGCCATCGCCGCGCACCCGGACGTCCGGGCCGCCGCCGTGGTCGCCCGCGACGGCCGGCTCGTCGCGTACTGGGTCGGGACCGGGGACCACCGCGCGCTGCGCGCCCACCTGGTCGACGCGCTGCCCGCCCACCTCGTGCCGGCGGCGTTCGTGGCGCTGGACGAGCTGCCGCTGACCCCCAACGGCAAGGTCGACAAGGCCGCCCTGCCCGACCCGCCGGCCCGCGGCGGCCGGCCCGGCGGCAGCCGCGACCCGCGGGTCGCGCTCGTCTGCGACCTGTTCGCCGACGTCCTCGGCGTGCCGGCCGTCGGCGCGGACGACGACTTCTTCGCCCTCGGCGGGCACTCGCTGCTCGCCACCCGGCTGGCCAGCCGGATCCGGACCGCCCTGGCCGCGGAGCTGACCGTCGAGGCCCTTTTCACCGCGCCCACGCCCGCCGGGGTGGTCGCGGCGCTGGCCGACCCGGCCCGGCCGGCGATCGCCGCGGTGCCGCGCACCGAGGTGCTGCCGCTGTCGTACGCCCAGCAGCGGCTCTGGTTCCTGCACCAGCTCGAGGGGCCGAGCGCGACGTACAACATCGCCGCGGCGCTGCGGCTGTCCGGCCCGCTCGACGCCGACGTGCTCGCCGCCGCGCTCGCCGACGTGGTGGCCCGGCACGAGCCGCTGCGCACCGTGTTCCCCGAGGTCGACGGCGTCGCCCGCCAGGTGATCCGGGACGCCGCCGACGTCGGCCTGCTCCGCCGGGACAGCACCGGCGACACCATCGCCGCGGACCTCGCGGACGCGTCCCGGCACCGCTTCCGACTCGCCGCCGAGACCCCGCTGCGGGCCACCCTGTTCGCCCTCGGCGAGCGGGAGCACGTCCTGCTGCTGGTCCTGCACCACATCGCCGGCGACGGCTGGTCGTTCGCGCCGCTGGCCCGCGACCTCGGGGACGCGTACCGGGCCCGGGCCGCCGGCGACATGCCCGCGTGGCGGCCGCTGCCGGTGCAGTACGCCGACTACGCCGCCTGGCAGCGGGACCTGCTCGACACCGGCCCGCTCGCCGACGAGCAGGTCGCGTACTGGCGGGCCGCGCTCGCCGGCGCCCCCGACGAGCTGGCCCTGCCGACCGACCGCCCCCGCCCGGCCGAGTCGACGTACGCCGGCGGCCTGCTCGACTTCGCCGTCGAGCCCGAACTGGCCGGGCGGATCCGGGCGCTGGCGCTGGCCCTGGGCGTCAGCACGTTCATGGTCTTCCAGGCCGCGCTGGCCGCGCTGCTGACCAAGGTCGGCGCGGGTACCGACATCCCGATCGGCACCCCGGTCGCCGGCCGGACCGACGAGGCACTCGACGACGTGGTCGGCTCGTTCGTCAACACCGTCGTGCTGCGCACCGACACCGCCGGCGACCCGACCGCCCGCGACCTGCTCGGCCGGGTCCGCCCGGTGGCGCTGGCCGGGTACGCCCACCAGGACCTGCCGTTCGAGCGGCTGGTCGAGGCGCTCAACCCGCCGCGGGCGGCGAACCGGCACCCGCTGTTCCAGGTGATGCTGGCGTACCAGAACAACGCCCCGGTCCGGCTCGACCTGCCCGGCGTCGCGGTCCGGGACGAGGTGGTGGACGCCCGCGTCGCCTCGTTCGACCTGACCGTCACCATCGTGGACGACCCGGCGGCCGGGATGGCCGGCTTCGCCGAGTACAGCGCCGACCTGTTCGACCGGGCCACCGTCGCCGACCTGGCCGCCCGCCTGGTCCGGCTGCTGGAGCACTTCGCCGCCGACCCGGACCGGCCGCTGTCGGCCATCGACCTCGGCCCGCTGGCGCCGCGGCCGGTGTTCGCCGCCCCGGTCCCGGCCGCCCCGGCGGCGCGGGCGCAGACCGCCACCGTGGACACCCTGCGGACGGTCTTCGCCGAGGTCCTCGGCCTCGACGACGTCGGCCCGGAGGACGGGTTCTTCGAGCTGGGCGGCGACAGCATCGTCTCCATCCAGGTCGTCGTCCGGGCCCGCGCCGCCGGCCTGCTGATCAGCGCCAAGGACCTGTTCCGGCACCACACCCCGGCGGCGCTCGCCGCGGTCGCGGTCCCCGCCGGGGACGACGCGGACGCGGTCAGCGAGCCGCCGGAGGCCGCCCTCGGCCTCGTCCCGGAGACGCCGATCATGGCGTGGCTGCGGGAGATCGGCGGCCCGGTCGGCCGGTTCAGCCAGTCGATGGTGCTGCGGGTGCCGCCGACCGACCACGCGGCGATCACCGCGGCCGTACAGGCGCTGCTGGACCGGCACGAGGCCCTGCGGGCCCGCCTGGTCCGCGGCGACCGCTGGGCCCTCGACGTCCCCGCGCACGCCGCCGCCCGGGTCCGCCGGGCGGCGCTGTCCGCGGACGTCCGCGGACAGGTCGCCGCCGAGGGCGCCGCCGCGCAGTCCGCCCTGGACCCGGACGCCGGCCGGATGGTCGAGGCCGTCTGGCTGGACGCCGGCCCCGAACCCGGCCTGCTCGTCCTGGTGATCCACCACCTCGTCGTGGACGGCGTCTCCTGGCGGGTCCTGCTGGACGACCTGCGGTCGGCGTGGGAGACCGGCGCGACCGCCTCGCCGCGCGGCACGTCGGCCCGCGGCTGGGCCCGGCTGCTGCGCGAGCAGGCCACCCGACCCCGGACGCTCGCCGAGCTGCCGCTGTGGCGGGCGGTCGGCGCCGACACCGCCGCGCTCCCGCTCGCCCGGCCGCTGGACCCGGCCCGGGACACCGCGGCCACCTCGGCCGAGCTGCACCTGACCCTGCCCGCGGCCGACACCGAGCCGCTGCTCGGCCGGGTCCCCGGCCACTTCCACGGCGGCGTCGACGACGTGCTGCTGGCCGCGCTGGCGCTCGCCGTGCGCGAGTGGTCCGGCTCGCCGGGCGGGCTCCTGGTCGAGCTGGAGGGCCACGGCCGGCAGCCGGAGGCGGTCGACCTGCGGGCCGACCCCGGCGCGACGGTCGGCTGGCTCACCGGCGCCCACCCGGTCCGGCTCGACCCCGGCCGGGTCGACCCGGCCGCGGCCCGGGCCGGCGGCCGGGCGGCCGGCGACGCGGTGAAGGCGGTCAAGGAGCAGCTCCGGGCGCTGCCGCACGGCGGCGTCGGGTACGGGCTGCTGCGGTACCTCAACGACGACACCGCGGCCGAGCTGGCCGCGCAGCCGCGACCCGGGATCTGCTTCAACTACCTCGGCCGGTTCGGGGTGGGCGCCGCCGAACCGTGGACGGTCGCCGACGAGGCCGGCGCGGTGCCGCCGGGCGTCGACCCGGAGCTGCCGCTGACCCACGCCCTGGAGATCAACGCCGTGACCCGGGACCTGCCCGGCGGCCCCGAGCTGGCCGTCACCTGGACCTGGCCCACCGGCGTGCTGGACGAGCCGGCGGTCCGGGCGCTGGCCGAGCTGTGGTTCGCGCACCTGCGCGGCATCACCGCCGCCGCCTCGGACGCCGGCGGCTACACCCCCTCGGACCTGGAGCTGGTCTCGCTCTCCCAGGACGAGATCGACGAGTTCGAGGCCGAATGGAGCAGCAGTGAGTAAGTCGGGTCTGGCGGACATCCTGCCGCTGTCGCCGCTGGCCGAGGGCCTGCTGTTCCAGTCCGAACTGGACGCCGGCGGGCCGGACGTGTACACCGTCCAGCTCGTCGTCGGGATCGACGGGCCGCTCGACCCCGACCGGCTGCGCACCGCCGCCGACGGGGTGCTGCGCCGGCACCCGAACCTGCGGGCCGGGTTCCGGCGGCGGCGCAGCGGCGAGGCCGTCGCCCTGGTCCCGAAGCGGGTCGAGCTGCCCTGGCGGTACGTCGAGGCCGACTCGGCCGCGGCGGCCGACGCGGTGGCGCTGGCCGAGCGGGAACGCCGGTTCGACCCGGCGACGCCGCCGCTGCTGCGCTTCGCGCTGGTCCGGCTCGCCGCCGACCGGCACCACCTGGTGATCACCAACCACCACGTACTGCTCGACGGCTGGTCCACGCCGCTGCTGGTCGCGGACCTGTTCGCGCTGTACGCCGGCACGCCGCTGCCGCCGGCCCGGCCGTACAAGGAGTACCTGGCCTGGCTGTCCCGGCAGGACCGGGACGCGGCCGCGGACGCCTGGGCGGCGGCGCTGGCCGGCCTGGCCGAGCCGGCGATGGTCGCCCCCGCGGCCGGCACCCGGCCGCCGATCCGGCCCGACCGGGTGGCGGTGACGCTGTCCGCGGAGGAGACCGCGGGGCTGGACGCCGTCGCCCGCCGGTACGGCGTGACCGTCAACGCGATCGTCCAGCTCGCCTGGGGCACCGTGCTGTCCCGGCTGCTCGGCCGGCCGGACGTGGTGTTCGGCACGACCGTGTCCGGCCGCCCGGCGGACCTGCCCGGCGTCGAGGGCATGGTCGGCCTGTTCATCAACACCGTCCCGGTCCGGGTCACGCTGCGCCCGGCCGAGCCGGTCGGCGCCGCGCTGCGCCGCATCCGGGACGAGCAGGCGGCGCTGCTGGCGCACCAGCACCTCGGCCTGGCCGCGATCCAGCGCCGGACCGGCGAGCTGTTCGACACCCTCGCCGTGTTCGAGAACTACCCGTTCGACGCCGCCGCGGTCGAGGAGCCGGTGCCCGGCCTGCGGCTGTCCCCGGTCTCCGACAGCGACGCCGCGCACTACCCGCTCGGCCTGACCGTGCTGCCCGGCGAGCGGATCGAGCTGCACCTGGACTACCGGCCGGACGTGTTCGGCCGCGCGCACGTCGAGCGGATCGCCGCCGGCGCCCGGCACGTGCTGCGCCGGATCGCCGCCGACCCCGAGCAGCCCACCGGCCGGCTCGGCCTGCTCGGCGGGCCCGAGCGGGACGCGGTCCTGCGCGACTGGAACGCCACCGGCACGTACCCGCTGACGACGCTGCCGGCCGAGTTCGCCCGCCTGGCCGCCGCGCAGCCGGACGCCGAGGCCGTGGTCTGCGGGGACGTCTCCCTCACGTACGCCGCGCTGGCCGCCCGCACCGAGCGGCTCGCCGCCGCCCTGCAAGCGGCCGGCGTCGGACCCGAGGACGTGGTGGCCGTCGCGGTACCCCGCGGCGTGGACCTGGTCGTCGCCCTGCTCGCCGTGCTCCGGGCCGGCGGCGCGTACCTCGCGCTGGACCCCGACTACCCGGACGACCGGATCGCGCTGATGGTCGACGACGCCCGGCCCGTCTGCGCCGTCGCGACGCCGGACCTGGCCGCCCGGCTCGGCGACCTGCCGGTCGTGCCGGTCGACGCCGCGCCCGACCGGCCGCTCGCGCCGGTCGCGCTGCGGCCGGAGCACCCGGCGTACGTCATCCACACCTCCGGCTCCACCGGCCGCCCCAAGGGCGTCGTCGTGCCGCACGCCGGCATCGGCAAGCTCATCGGCACCCACACCGCGCACCTGCGGGTCACCCCGACCAGCCGGGTCGCCCAGTTCGCCTCGCCCGGCTTCGACGTCGCCTGGTGGGACCTCGTCCAGGTCATGTGCACGGGCGGGACGCTCGTCGTCGTCCCCGCCGACCGGCGGGTCGCCGGGGTCGCGCTCACCGACTACCTGCGCGCGCACCGGGTCACCCACGCGATCCTGCCGCCGGCGCTGCTCGCCGCGCTGCCGCCGGAGGCCACGCTGGACGAGGGCATCACGCTGCTCGCCGGCACCGAGGAGGTCACCCCGGCGCTGGTCGACCGGTACGCCCCCGGCCGCCGGATGTTCAACGCGTACGGGCCGACCGAGGTCAGCGTGAACTCGACGCTCGGCCCGTGCCGGCCCGGCATGAGCGCGCCGGTGCCGATCGGCCCGCCCGACCCCGGCACCCGCGCGTACGTCCTCGACGCCGGCCTGTCGCCGGTGCCGGTCGGGGTCGTCGGCGAGCTGTACCTGGCCGGCGACGGGCTCGCCCGCGGCTACCTGAACCGCCCCGGCCTGACCGCCGACCGGTTCCTCGCCGACCCGTACGGCCCGGCGGGCACCCGGATGTACCGCACCGGCGACCTGGTCCGCTGGAACGCCGACGGCGCGCTGGAGTTCGTCGGCCGGGCCGACGACCAGGTGAAGATCCGCGGCTTCCGGGTGGAGCCGGGCGAGATCGCCGCCGCGCTGCTGCGGCTGCCCGAGGTGGCGGCGGCCGTGGTCGTGGTCCGCGCCGACGGGCCCGGCCAGCGGTCGCTCGCCGCGTACGTCGTGCCCGCCGCCGGCCGGGTGGCCGAGCCCGCCGCGCTGCGCCGCGCGCTCGCCGCCGCGCTGCCGGCCGCGTTCGTCCCGGCCGCGTTCGTGGTGCTGGACCGGCTGCCGGTCCTGCCCAGCGGCAAGGTCGACCGCAAGGCCCTGCCCGCGCCGGACGCCGCCGCCCGCCCCGCCGGCCGGCGGCCCCGGGACCCGCGCGAGGAGCTGCTGTGCGACCTGTTCGCCGAGGTCCTCGGCGTACCCGCGGTCGGCATCGACGACGACTTCTTCGGCCTGGGCGGGCACTCGCTGCTCGTCCCGCGGCTGACCGGCCGGATCCGGGCCGTGCTCGGCGCGGACCTGCCGCTGCGCGCGGTGTTCGAGGCGCCCACGGTCGCCGACCTGGCCGCCCGGCTCGACGGCGCCCGCGAGCGGGTGCCGCTGCGCCGGGCCGACCGCCCGGCGGCGCTGCCGCTGTCGTTCGCCCAGCAGCGGATGTGGTTCCTGTACCGGCTGGACGGCCCGAACCCGACCTACAACATCCCGTTCGCCGTCCGGCTGACCGGCCCGCTCGACCCGGCGGTGCTCGGCGCCGCGCTGGCCGACGTGGCCGACCGGCACGAGAGCCTGCGCACGGTCTTCCCCGACGACGACGGGGTGCCGCGCCAGGAGATCCGCCCCGACCGGCCGGACCTGCCGGTGGTACCGGTGACCGCGGACGGGCTGCCGGCCGCGCTGGCCGCGGCGTCCGCGCACGCCTTCCGGCTGGACGCCGAGATCCCGGTCCGGGCCACCCTGTTCCGGCTCGGCGCGGACGAGCACGTCCTGCTCGTCCTGGTCCACCACATCGCGGCCGACGGCGCCTCCGCGCTGCCGCTGCTGCGCGACCTCGGGCACGCGTACGAACAGCGCCGCGCCGGCGCCGCGCCGCGGTGGCGGGAGCTGCCGGTCCAGTACGCCGACTACGCCCTGTGGCAGCGCGACCTGCTCGCCGACGGCGGCGGCCTGCTCGCCGCGCAGGTCGACTTCTGGTCCACGGCGCTGGCCGGGCTGCCCGAGGAGCTGGCCCTGCCGACCGACCGGCCGCGGCCGGCGGTCGCCGGCAGGGTGGCCGGCGAGGTGGCGTTCCGGGTACCGGAGGCGACCCACCGGGCGCTGCGCGACCTGGCCCGGTCGACGGACACCAGCATGTTCATGGTGTTGCAGGCCGGCCTGGCCGCCCTGCTGACCCGGCTCGGCGCCGGCACCGACATCACGATCGGCACGCCGATCGCCGGCCGCACCGACGACACCCTGGACGACCTGGTCGGCTTCTTCGTCAACACCCTGGTGCTGCGCACCGACACCGCCGGCGACCCGACCTTCCGCGAGCTGCTCGGCCGGGTCCGGGCGTTCGACCTGGCCGCGTACGCCCACCAGGACATCCCGTTCGAGCGGCTGGTGGAGGCGCTCAACCCGGCCCGGTCGCTGGCCCGGCACCCGCTGTTCCAGGTGATGCTCGCGCACCAGCACATGCCCGCCGACGCGCTCGCCCTGGCCGACCTCGCGGTCGCGCCGGAGTCGACCGGGGCGGGCGGGGCCAAGTTCGACCTGGCCGTGGACCTGCTGGAGGTCGAGGGCGTGGACGGCCTGGACGGCGTGCTGGAGTACCGGGTCGACCTGTTCGACGCCGCCACCGCCGCGAACCTGGCCGACCGCCTGGTCCGGCTGCTGGCCGCGGTCGTCGCCGACCCGGAGCGGTCGATCGGGACGCTGGACCTGCTCACCGACGCCGAGCGGCACACCGTCCTGGTCGAGTGGAACGACACCGCGCTGGCCCACGGCGAGCCGGGCACCCTGCCGGCGCTGTTCGCCGCCCGGGCCGCCCGGAGCCCGGACGCGACCGCGCTGGTCTGCGGCGACACCCGGTACACGTTCGCCGAGCTGGACGCGGCCGCGAACCGGCTCGCGCACGAGCTGGTGGCCCGCGGCGCCGGCCCGGAGCGGGTGGTGGCGCTGCTGCTGCCGCGCGCGGCCGAGACGGTGGTGGCGATCCTGGCGGTGCTCAAGTCCGGCGCGGCGTACCTGCCGCTGGACCCGCACTACCCGGCCGACCGCATCGACTGGCTGCTGGCCGACGCCGACCCGGTCCTGGTCCTCAGCACCGCCGCGCTCGCCCCGGCCGGCCGCGCCGACGTGCTGCTGCTCGACCGCCTCGACCCGGCCGCCCGGCCGAGCACCGCGCCGCCCGGCCCGCAGCCCCGGCACCCGGCGTACGTCATCTACACCTCCGGCTCCACCGGCACCCCCAAGGGCGTCCTGGTGGAGCACCGCAGCGTGGTGAACCTCTTCGCCTCGCACCGCGAGACCCTGTACCGCCCGGCGGCCGCCCGGGCCGGCGGCCGGCAGCTCCGGGTCGCCCATAGCTGGTCGTTCGCCTTCGACGCCTCGTGGCAGCCGCAGCTCTGGCTGTTCGACGGCCACGCCCTGCACATCGTCACCGAGGACACCCAGCGCGACCCGGACCGGCTGGTCGCGCAGATCCGCCGGGAGCGGATCGACTTCATCGAGGTCACGCCGTCGCACGCGGTGCAACTCGCCGCCGCCGGGCTGTTCACCGGGGACCGGTGCCCGCTGCTCGTCCTCGGCGTCGGCGGCGAGGCGGTGCCCGCGAGCCTCTGGCGGGACATCCGCGACCTCGCCGGCACCGAGGGGTACAACCTGTACGGGCCGACCGAGGCCACCGTGGACGCGCTGTCCGCCCGGGTCGGCGCCAGCGAGCGCCCGCTCGTCGGCCGGCCGACCGCCAACACCGCGGCGTACGTCCTGGACCGCGGCCTGCGGCCGGTCCCGCCGGGCGTGCTCGGCGAGCTGTACCTGGCCGGCGCCGGCCTGGCCCGCGGGTACCTGAACCGCCCCGCGCTGACCGCGCAGCGGTTCCTCGCCGACCCGTACGGCCCGCCCGGCACCCGGATGTACCGCACCGGCGACCTGGTCCGGTACCTGCCCGACGGCAACCTCGACTACGTCGGCCGGGCCGACGACCAGGTCAAGGTGCGGGGCTTCCGGATCGAGCTGGGCGAGATCCACGCCGCGCTCGCCCGGCACCCGGCCGTTTCCCAGGCCGCCGTGGACGTCCGCGAGGACACCCCCGGCGACAAGCGGATCGTCGCCTACGTCGTCCCGGACGGCGGATGGGACGCGGCCGCCCTGCGCGCGCACCTGTCCGCCGCGCTGCCGGACTACATGGTCCCGTCGGCGTTCGTCGAGCTGGCCGCGCTGCCGCTGACCGCGCACGGCAAGCTCGACCGCCGCGCGCTGCCCGCACCCGCGGCCCGCCCGGCCGGGCGGGAGCCGGCGACGCCGCTGGAGGCCGCGGTCCGGGACCGGTTCGCCGAGGCCCTCGGCCGGCCGATCGGCGTGGAGGACAACTTCTTCGCCGAGGGCGGGCACTCGCTGCTGCTGGTCCGGCTGCGGGACCGGATCGAGCGGGCGACCGGCCGCCGGGTGGCCATCGCCGACCTGTTCACCCACCCGACCGCCGCGGCGCTCGCCGAGCGGCTCGCCGCCCCGGAACTGGCCGCCCCGGCGTGGACGGTCGCCGCCGGGGGCGCCGGTGTGCCGCTGGTCTGCCTCGCCCCGGCCGACGGCCCCGACTGGGCGTACGCGGCGCTGCGCGAGTACGTCCCCGACCGGCCGGTCCACCTGCTGCGCGCGGCCGACCCGGAGCAGCTCGCGGCGCTGGTCCCGACCGGGCCGGTGCACCTGCTCGGCTACTCGGCCGGCGGCGTCGCCGCGCACGCGCTGGCCTGCGCGCTGCACCGGGCGGGCCGCCCGGTCGGCGTGCTGGCGCTGCTGGACGCCGCGGCGCCCGCGACCGCCCCCCGGTTCGCCGGGCCGGCCGCGTACGTCGCGGCCGAGGAGCCGGCCGAGGGCTGGAAGCCCTTCGTGGACGAGGTGCGCGTGCTGGACACGCTCGACTGCGCCCACGACGACCTGCTCGACCCGGCCCCGCTCGCCCGCGTCGGCGCGGCCGTCCACGCCGAGCTGGCCGCGTGGGACGCGGCCGCCGCCGACCCCGCCCGGCCCGCACCCGAGGAGCAGAATTGACCGAGTTGGCCTCGCCGTACCCGCTCGCCACGCCCGACCCGGCCGGCCGGTACGAGCCGTTCCCGCTGACCGACCAGCAGCAGGCGTACCTGCTCGGCCGCACCGGCGTGTTCGAGCTGGGCAACGTCTCCACCCACGCGTACTACGAGTACGAGGGCGAGCTGGACCTCGACCGGTTCACCGCGGCCTGGCGCCGGGCGATCGACCGGCACGACGTGCTGCGCGCGGTCATGCTGCCGGACAGCAACCAGCAGGTCGTGCTGGCCGACCCGCCGCCGTTCACGCCCGAGGTGGTGGACCTGCGCGGCACCGACCCGGCGCCCGGCCTGGCCCGCATCCGGGAGCGGCTGTCGCACGAGGTGCGGCCGGCGGGGGAGTGGCCGCTGTACTCGGTGGTGGTGAGCCTGCTCGGCGGCGGCCGCAGCCGGGTGCACGTCAGCTTCGACGCGCTGGTGCTGGACTACCTGAGCTGGCAGCTCCTCATCGCCGACCTGACCCGCTTCTACGCCGACCCGGACCTCGACCTGCCCCCCCTGGGCATCGGCTACCGCGAGTACGTCCTGGCGGAGACGGCGATCGCCGACACCGAGCGGCACCACCGCGCCCTGCGCTACTGGCGCGGCCGCGACCTGCCCCCGGCACCCCGGCTGCCGCACGCCGTCGACCCGTCGACGGTCCGCGAGCCGCGCTGGTCCAGCCGGATCGCCACCCTGCCCGCGGAGCAGTGGCAGCGGGTGCGCGCGGCGGCGGCGAAGGCCGGCCTCACCCCGACCGCGCTGTGCCTGGCCGCGTTCGCCGAGGTGATCGGTACGTGGAGCGAGTCCGCCCACTTCACCCTGAACGTGCCGCGGATGAACCGGTTCCCGCTGCACCCCCGGGCCGGCGAGCTGCTCGGCGAGTTCGCGTCGTTCACGCTGCTGGAGGTCGACAACCGGGAGCGCGGGACCACCTTCGCCGAGCGGGCCAAGCGGATCCAGCGGACGTTCTGGGCCGACCTGTCGCACCAGGAGCTGTCCGGCGTGCGGGTGCTGCGCGAGCTGATCCGCGCCGCCGGCGGCACCCGCGGCGCGCTCATGCCGGTGGTGCTGACCAGCACGATCGGCTTCACCGCCGGCGAGCGCCCGCTGCTCGGCGAGCAGCTCCCTCGGGTGTTCGCGGTCTCCCAGACCCCGCAGGTGTACCTGGACGTGCAGATCGAGGAGTCGCCGGCCGGGCTGGTGTACAACTTCGACTCCGTCGACGCGGTGTTCCCGGCCCGGCTGGTGGAGAAGCTGTTCGCGGCGTTCGGCGCGGTGCTGGCGCGGCTCGCGGACCCGGCCGGCTGGGCCGCTGTCGACTTCGGGCTGGCCGCCGACAGCGCGGTCCGCGGCCCGGCCGCGGACGTCCCCGACGAGCTGGTCCAGGACGGGTTCCTCCGGCACGCCGCCGCGGCGCCGGACCGGGTTGCCGTGATCACCCCGTCCGCCGAGTTGACGTACGGCGAGCTGCACCGGCGCGCGGTCCGGGTGGCGAACTGGCTGCGCGAGCGGGGCGCCGCCCCGGACCGGCCGGTGGCGGTCGTGCTGGACAGGGGCTGGGAGCAGGTCGTCGCCGCGTACGGCGTGCTGCTCGCCGGGGCGCCGTACCTGCCGATCGACGCCGCCGCCCCCGCCGCCCGCCGCGCCGGGATCCTCGAACAGGCCGGCGTGACCGTGGTCCTCGACGGGCCTGCGGTCGCGGCGGCGGTCGCCGGCGGCGCCGACACGCCCCCGCCGCCGGCCGCCCGGCCGGGCGACCTCGCCTACGTCCTGTTCACCTCCGGCTCCACCGGCCGCCCCAAGGGCGTGATGATCGAGCACCGGGGCATGGTCAACGCGCTGCGCGCGACCGCCGCGGAGTTCGGCATCGGCCCGTCCGACGTGTGCTTGGCCGTCACCGCGCTGCACCACGACATGTCCACCTTCGACCTGTTCGGCATCCTCGGCGCCGGCGGTACCGTGGTCGTGCCGGAGCGCGACCGCGACGCCGGGCACTGGGCCGAGCTGATCGCGGCGCACGGCGTCACGGTGTGGAACTCGGTGCCGGCGATGATGGAGATGCTGCTGGCCACCGGCGCCGCCCCGGCGCCGCTGCGGCTGGCGTTGCTCGGCGGCGACTGGGTGCCGCCGCGGCTGGTGGCGGAGCTGCGCGAGCGGGCGCCGGGCGTCGAGGTGGTCTCGGTCGGCGGCCCGACGGAGACGACGCTGTGGAACATCTGGCACCGGGTCGTCCCCGCCGACCTCGACCGGGCCTCCGTCCCGTACGGCCGGCCGATCGCCAACACCACCTACTACGTCCTGGACGAGCGCGGCGGCGACCGGCCGGCCGGCGTGCCGGGGGAGCTGTGCTGCGCCGGGCCGGGCGTCGCCCGCGGCTACTGGGGCGACCCGGAGCGCACCGCCGGGTCGTTCGTGGACCGCGCCGGCGAGCGGGTCTACCGCACCGGCGACCTCGGCCGGCTGCTGCCCGACGGCTCGATCGAGTTCGTCGGCCGCGCGGACACGCAGGTCAAGGTCCGCGGCATGCGGATCGAGCTGGCCGAGGTCGAGGTCGCCCTGGCCGCCGGGCCGGGCGTGCGGTCGGCGGTCGCGGTCGGCGTGCCGCACGAGGGCCGCCCCGGCTACCGGGCTGTCGCCGGGTACGTCACCGGCCCCGCCGACGCCGCGGCGCTGCGCGCGGCGGTACGCGAGGTGCTGCCCGAGCACATGGTGCCGGCGACGATCACCGTCCTGGACGCGTTCCCGCTCACCCCGAACGGCAAGGTCGACCGCGCCGCGCTCGCGGCGGCCGACACCGCGCCGGTCGTGCCGAAGCGCTGGGCTACCACCCCGCTGGAGCTGACCATCGCGCAGACCTGGGCGGACGTCCTCGGCGTGGACGGGGTCGGCGCGGACGAGGACTTCTTCGCCCTCGGCGGGGACTCGGTGCTCGCCACCCGCATCCTCGTCGAGCTGCGGGTCGCGCTGGACAGCCCCGACCTGCCGCTGCCGGCGCTGTTCGCCACCGGTACGGTCGCGGGCATGGCCGAAGCGCTGACCGCCGCGGAGACCACGCCCGGCCGGCTGGCCCGGGTCGCCGAGCTGTACCAGCAGATCGTCGCGCTCTCCGCCGACGAGGTCGAGGCGAAGCTGGGGGCGCAGTGAGCGCCGAACCCTGGCTGCGCCGGTACGGCGGCCGCCCCGACGCCCGCCGGCTGCTGCTGTGCTTCCCGCACGCCGGCGGCGCGGCGAGCGCGTACCGCGGCTGGGCCGCGCACCTGCCCCCGGACGTCGAGCTGTGGGCGGCCCAGTACCCCGGCCGGGAGAACCGGATCGCCGAACCCCTCGTCGACACAATGGACGCCCTGGTCGACGCCCTGGTGGCCGCGGTCGAGCCGGCACTGGACCGGCCGGTGCTGATCTTCGGGCACAGCATGGGCGGCTCGGTCGCGCACGAGGTCGCGATCCGGCTGGCCGCGCTGCGGCCGGGCCTGGTCCGCCGGCTGGTGATCTCGGCCCGCCCGGCGCCGGCGGCGTGGACGCCGCGGGCCGACCCGGTGCACCGGCGCGACGACGACGGCGTGGTGGCCGAGGTGCGGGCGCTCGGCGGCTCCGCCGACGCGCTCGCCGACCCGCAGCTCCGCGCGCTGCTGCTCCCGATGATCCGCAACGACTTCCGGCTCATCGAGACGTACCGGCCCAACCCGGCTGTCCTGGACGTGGAGCTGGTGGTCCTGGCGGGCACCGACGACGTCTCCCTGCCGGTCGCCGACACCGCGGGCTGGTCGGCCGCGACCACCGGCCGCTTCGCCCGGCACGTCCTGGCCGGCGACCACTTCTACCTGCACGACCACCTGCCGGAGGTCATCGCCAGGGTGACCGCCCCCGCCGAGACACGGAGCCCCCATCCCATGACCGACGACCCGTTCACCGTCGACCGCCTGCGCGGCACGATCGCCGAGGTGCTGGAGCTGCCCGTCGCCGACGTCACCCCGGACGCCAGCCTGTTCGAGCTGGGCCTGGACTCGATGAAGATGATGATGCTGTCCGTCCGCTGGCAGGCGCACGGCGTGGAGATCCCGTTCGGCGACCTGGCCGAGCACCCCACGGTCGAGGCGTGGTCGGCGCTGCTGGGCAAGGCGGCCGCCGACCGGTAGCCCCGGCTCCCGCGCACTGCCGGGGTTCCCTGCCCGTTGCGGGCGGGGGACCCCGTTTTGCGTACCCGGCGGCGTGTGATCGACAACGCCTTCCGCGCCGGGGTCTTGCGCTCGGATGACCTAGTAAGTCTATAGTGTTTGTAGGAATTATCGGCGGGTCGCGTTCCCCCCTCGCGCAGCCGATGCGGCCCACGAGAGCGCCGGGAGGGTGCCCGATGAGCGAACTCGTTCTCGTCTCCCGCCGGCACGTCGACCTCGGGCGCGTAGCCAGCTCCCTGTGTCCGTGAGTTGACGTCGGCCGCGCCGGCCGACCGTCCCGTCCGCACACCCCCACGGCGCCCGTCCGGGCGCCGGATGGCTGTCCGCCGTACCCGGAGAGACGCATGTCCGTACGCCCCCTGCACTTCGCCGCCTTCGTCATGAACACGACCGGCCACATCATCCAGGGCACCTGGCGCCGCCCGACGGCGCGCCAGACCGACTTCAACAGCCTCGACCACTGGGTCGACCTGGCGCGGACCCTGGAGCGCGGCCGGTTCGACGCGATCTTCTTCGCCGACGTGGTCGGCCTCTACGCGCCGTACCGCGGCGACGAGCGCACGTACGTCGAGGCGGGCCTCCAGGTGCCCAGCAACGACCCGTCGGTGCTGGCCAGCGCCATCGCGTACGCCACCGAGCACCTCGGCATCGCGTTCACGGCGTCGATCCTGCAGGAGCACCCGTTCAACTTCGCCCGGCGGATCTCCACCCTGGACCACGCCAGCAGGGGCCGGATCGCCTGGAACATCGTCACCAACTACCTGCCCAACGCCTCCCGCAACTTCGGCCTGGACGGGCTGACGGAGCACGACGAGCGGTACGCGTGGGCCGACGAGTACGTCGACGTGGCGTACAAGCTGTGGGAGGGCTCCTGGGCGGAGGACGCGCTGGTCCAGGACCGGGCCACCGGCATCCACGCCGATTACGACAAGATCCACCGGATCAACCACGAGGGCCCGCGGTACCGGGTGGAGGGCCCGCACCTGGTCAGCCCCTCGCCGCAGCGCACGCCGCTGCTGTTCCAGGCCGGCGCCTCCGAGGCGGGCCGCACCTTCGCCGCGCGCAACGCCGAGGCGATCTTCATCGTGGCGCCGAGCGTCGGGGCGGCCGCCCGGGACACCGCCGACATCCGCGCCCGCGCCGTCCGGCAGGGCCGCGCGCCCGGCGACCTGAAGTTCTTCCAGGGCCTGCACTTCGTCGTCGGCTCCACCGAGGCGGAGGCGAAGCGCCGCAGCGCCGAGCTGGACGAGTGGATCGACCAGGACGCGCAGCTCTCGCACATGTCCGGCGCGATCGGCATCGACTTCGGCCACGAGGACCTCGACCGGCCCGTCGGCGAGCTGCGGACCGAGGGCGTGCAGTCCATCCTCGGCTGGATCAGGGACCTGGTCACCGACCGCGAGCCGACGCTGCGCGACGTCGCCCGCTACACCTCGCACAACGGCCGGGTCACCGGTACGCCGGAGCAGATCGCCGACCAGCTCGACCGCTGGCGGGCCGCCGGGGTCGACGGGATCAACGTGGTCAACGCCGAGATCCCCGGCAGCTACGAGGACCTGGTCGACCACGTCCTGCCGGTGCTGCGCGAGCGCGGCCTGGCCCAGCGCGAGTACGCGCCGGGGACCCTGCGGGAGAAGCTGTTCGGCCGGGGCGACCGGCTGCCCGACAGCCACCCCGCCGCCCGCTACCGCGGCGCGTTCGCGCCCGCCGGCGCCGGGGGAGCGGGGGCGTGAGCGGCCGGAAGCGGCTCATCCTCAACCTGTTCGAGATGAACTGCGTCAGCCACATCACGCACGGGCTGTGGCGGCTGCCGGACAACAACCGCGAGCGGTTCAACGACATCGAGTACTGGACCGAGCTGGCCCGGCTGCTGGAGGACGGCGGCTTCGACGCGGTCTTCCTGGCCGACGTGCTCGGCACGTACGACGTGTTCCGCGGGTCGGCGGCGACCGCCGTGCGGGAGGGCCTGCAGATCCCCAACAACGATCCCGCGTCGGTGGTGCCGGCGATGGCGGCGGTGACGAAGCACCTGGGCTTCGGGATCACGTTCTCGACGACGTACGAGCCGCCGTTCTCCTGGGCCCGCCGGCTGAGCACGCTGGACCACCTGACCAAGGGCCGGGTGGGCTGGAACATCGTCACCTCGTACCTGCCCAACGCCGCGCGCAACTTCGGCCACGACGGCGAGGTCGACCACGACCTGCGGTTCGAGATCGCCGACGAGTACCTGGACGTGCTGTACAAGCTGTGGGAGGGCTCCTGGGACGAGGACGCGATCGTCGCCGACCGCGCCGGCAACGTCTTCGCCGACCCGGCCAGGATCCGGCCGATCCACCACGAGGGCCGCTGGTACAAGGTGGAGGGGCCGCACCTGCCCTCGCCCAGCCGGCAGCGCACCCCCGTCCTGTTCACGGCGACCGCCAGCGCGGCCGGCACGGCGTTCGCCGGCAGGCACGCCGAGGTCGTGTTCACCGGCGGCCCGACGACGGAGTTCCTGCGCACGACCATCGACAACATCCGGGCGGCGGCCGTGGCGGCCGGCCGGCGGGCCGACGACGTCCGTTTCGTGACCATCGCCGGCGTGATCGTCGCCCCGACGGAGGCCGAGGCCAAGGCCAAGCTCGCCCGGTACCAGGAACTGGCCAGCGCCGACGGCTACCTGGCGCACACCAGCCTGCCCTGGGACCCGACGGCCTTCCCGCCGGGGACCAAGGTCAAGGACGCGGCCACCGAGGACGGCGGCCGGGTCGGCCGCTGGCGGGTGGTCGACCCGGAGCAGACCGTCGGCGAGTTCGCCGCCGGCTTCGGCGACCTCGGCCGCCAGCCGCTGCTCGCCGTCGGCGACCCGGAGCAGGTGGCCGACGAGATCGAGCGCTGGCTCGACGAGGTCGGCATCGACGGCATCAACCTGCTCCAGTACCACTCGCACGACACCGCCCGCGACTTCATCGAGCTGGTCGTGCCCGTCCTGCGCGAGCGCGGCCGGCTGCGCCGCGGGTACGACGCGCACGAGACCCTGCGCGACCGGATCTTCGGCGCCGGCGACCGGCTGCCCGAGCGGCACGTCGGCGCCCGCTACCGCGGCGGCGCGCACCTGCCGGTGCGCGGCATCGCCGAACAACCGAGCACCACCATCGATAAGGAAGCACAGTGATGACCCGACGGACCCGACGCAGCAGTGCCGGACTCGCCGCCCTCCTCCTCCTCGCCGCCGGCGCGTTCGCCGGCTGCTCCAGCGACGGCGCCGACGCCGCCGGTGGCAGGCCCGGGACCGGCGGCACGATCGTGTACGGGCACGTCCAGGAGCCGCCGTGCATCTTCGGCGGCTGGATCCAGCAGGCGTACCTCTCCCGGCAGGTGCTCGACGGGCTGGTCACGCTGGCCGACGACGGCACCGTCAGGCCGTGGCTGGCGACCGCGTGGACGGTCTCGCCGGACGGCACGAAGTACACCTTCACCCTCAAGGACGGCGTGAAGTTCACCGACGGCACCCCGGTCGACGCCGCGGCCATCGCCTGGAACTTCGACCTGTGGGAGAACAAGGGCGGCAACAGCACCGCGAAGGTCTCCATCGACCCGTACTTCAAGGCAGCCCGGGCGGTCGACCCGACGCACGTCGAGATCACCCTGAGCCAGCCGTACCCGCCGTTCCTCACGCTGATTACCCAGGGGTACTTCGGCATCCAGTCGCCGACGGCGTTCAAGAGCCGCGGCGAGAAGGAGAACTGCGAGCAGCCGATCGGCTCCGGCGGCTTCACCGTGGCGGAGTGGAAGCACGGCCAGGAGGTCGTGCTCGCCAAGAACCCGAACTACACGTCCTGGCCGGCCACCGCCAAGCACCAGGGCCCGGCCATCGTGGACCGGGTGCGGTGGAAGTTCATCGCCGACGGCGTGGCCCGCTACGCCTCGCTGGGCACCGCCGAGTCGCACGTCGTCTACGAGGTGCCGACGGTGAGCTGGAAGGACGCCCAGTCCCGGTACGAGACGATCAAGTACATCACCCCGGGCAAGCCGGTCTCCTTCTACATCAACAACAAGGTCGGGCCGTTCACCGACAAGGCCGTCCGGCAGGCGTTCGCCTACGGCGCCGACCGCAAGGCTGCGGTCGAGGCGGGCTTCCACGGGGTGATCCCGTACGAGGGCAACCCGTCGGTCAGCCAGTCCACGCCGGGCTACGACCCCGAGGTCGCCAAGGCGTACCCGTACGACGTGGCCAAGGCCAACCAGCTCCTCGACGGCGCCGGCTGGACCACCCGCAACGCCGCCGGGGTGCGGACGAAGGCCGGTCAGCCGCTGACCATCAAGCTCGTCTACGGCGCCGGGTTCATCTTCACCGCCGAGGGCGCCACCGTCCTGCAGGTGCTGCAGGAGCAGTGGAAGCAGGTCGGCTTCGACGTCAAGCTGATCCCGGCCACGCTGGCCGAGCTGTGGGGCGGCAAGTACGGCGACCCGAGCACGTTCGACGCCACGCCGTCGTACTGGACCAGCCCCAGCTCCGCGATCCTGTGGATCGTCTGGCGCCCGTCCACGCCGGCCCTGCCGAACTTCAACAACCGGTCGTTCTACACCAACACCTCGCTGTCCGCGGTGATCCAGCAGGCCAACCGCGAGGCGGACGCCACCAAGGCGAACGCGCTCTACGGCCAGGCCCAGAAGCTGATCCAGGACGACGCCGCGGGCATCGGGCTCTACACCCAGAACTCGACGTACGCGGTGGCCCGCAACCTCAGGGACGTCTGGCTGGAGAAGAGCCAGGGCGAGCCGGTCTTCTCCGACGCGTACTTCACGGAGTGAGACGACGATGAGTGGACAATGGGGTCCGCGGGTCCGGCGGCTGGCGGTGAAGGCCGTGGCGTCCGTGGCCGTCGTCGTGGCCGCCGCCTCGGTCACCTTCTTCGCCCAGCTCGCGGTGCCCGGCGACCGGGCCACCGTGCTGATGAACATCCAGTCCGGGCAGGAGAAGAAGTGGACGGCCGAGGAGCTGGCCCCGGTCAACGCCCGGTACGGCTTCGAGGACCCGATCGCGGTGCAGTACCTGCGCTACGTCTCCGGCCTGTTCCGCGGTGACCTGGGCACGTCGTACACGCAGAAGCGGCCGGTGGCCGAGGTGATCGGCGGCCAGCTGCTGCCGAGCCTGACCCTCACCCTGGCGGCGCTGGCGGTCGCCTGGGTGCTGGCCCTCGGGCTCACCCTGCTCACGGTGAAGCGGGGCCGGTTCCTGACCAGCCTCGGCGCGACGATCGAGGCGGTGTTCGCGAGCCTGCCGCACTACTGGGTCGGCGTCGTCCTGCTGGTGGTGTTCGCGGTGCAGCTGCGGGTGTTCCCGATCATCGGCGGCACCAGCGCCCGGGGGACGGTGCTGCCGGTGCTGACCCTGGCGATCCCGCTGGCCGGGTTCCTCGGCCAGGTGACCCGCGACGAGTTCCGGCAGGTGCTGGAGCAGCCGTTCGTGACCACCGCCCGGACCCGGGGGATGTCGGACCCGGCGGTGCGGCTGCGGCACGTGCTGCGGCACGCCGTCCTGCCGGCGATCACGTTGTCGGGCTGGGCGCTCGGCGCGCTGATCTCCGGCGCGGTCATCGCCGAGAACATCTTCGGCCGGCCGGGGATCGGCCAGGTGCTGGTCACCGCGGTCAACACCCGCGACCTGCCGACCGTGTCCGGCATCGTGCTGGTGGTCGCTGCCGTGTACGTGGTGGCCAGCCTGCTGGTCGACCTCGCCTACGCGGCGGTCGACCCGCGGCTGACCGCCGCCCGGAGCGTCCGGTGAGCGCCGGGGTGTTCGCCCCGGCCCGGGGCTGGGTGCTGCCCCGGCTCGGCCGGCTGCCCTCCGTGGCGACGGTACTGGCGCTGCTGGTGGTCGGGCTCGTGGTGCTCGCGGCGCTCGCGCCCGGGCTGCTGCGCGACGGCAGCCCCACGGCGATCGACCTGGGCTCGACCCTGCGGGCGCCCTCGTGGGCGCACCCGTTCGGCACCGACGACGCCGGCCGGGACCTGCTCACCCGGGTCATCCACGGCGCGCGCCAGTCGCTGGGGATCGGCCTCGGGGCCACCGCGCTGGCGTTCGTGGCCGCGATCGTGCTGGGCTTCACCGCGGCGCTGGCCGGGGGCTGGGTCGACGCGGCGGTCACCCGGGTGCTGGAGGTCGCGTTCGCGTTCCCGGTGCTGCTGCTCGCGCTGCTGATCATCACCGTCCGCGGGCCGTCGGTGGCCACCGCGATCATCGCGGTCGGCGTCGGCTCGGCGCCCGGGTACGCGCGGATGATCCGCGGCCAGGTGCTCGCCGTCCGGCAGGCCGGCTACATCGAGGCCGCCGCGGCGCTCGGCCACGGCCGGTTCACGGTCATCCGCCGGCACCTGTTCCCGAACGCGATGCGGCCGCTGGTCGCCGTCGCCACCCTCGGCGTCGGCCAGTCGATCGTCTGGGCGTCCGGGCTGTCGTTCCTCGGCCTGGGCGTACCGCCGCCCAGCTCGGAGTGGGGGGCGCTGCTGGACGCCGGCCGGCCGCACATCACCACCTCCTGGTGGCTGGAGATCCTGCCCGGCCTCGTGATCGTCCTGGTGGCGCTCGCGGTGACCTCGCTGGGCCGCACCCTGCAGGACCGACTCGGAGGAGCCGCCTGATGACCACCCTCGACTACCCGCGCGCCGAGCGCGCGGACCCGGCCGCCGACGGCGACGACGCGCCGGCCGCCGACGGGGAGCCCGCCGCCGCGCTGCTGCGGGTGGAGAACCTGCGGGTCTCGTTCGCCGGGGCCGAGGTCGTCCGCGGCATCTCGTTCACCGCCCGGCCGGGGCGGTGCCTGGCCATCGTCGGCGAGTCCGGGTCCGGCAAGAGCGTCACCGCCCGCACGATCGTCGGGCTGACCGGCCCGGCCTCGCGGGTCACCGCCGACCGGCTGGACCTGGCCGGCACCGACCTGCGGCACACCTCCGAGCGGGCCTGGCGGGCGGTGCGCGGCAGCAGGGTCGGCTTCGTGCTGCAGGACGCCCTGGTCTCGCTGGACCAGCTCCGCCGGGTCGGCGACGAGGTGGCCGAGCCGCTGCGGCTGCACGGCTGGGGCACCCGCGCCACCCGCCCCGCCAAGGCGGTCGACCTGCTCGCCGCCGTCGGCGTGCCCGAGCCGGCGGTGCGGGCCCAGCAGCGGCCGTACGAACTGTCCGGCGGGCTGCGCCAGCGGGCCCTGATCGCCTCGGCGATCGCCCTGGACCCGCCACTGCTCATCGCCGACGAGCCGACCACCGCCCTGGACGTCACCGTGCAGGCCCAGGTCCTCGACCTGCTCGCCGCGGCCAAGGAGCGGGGCACCTCGATCATCCTGATCAGCCACGACCTGTCCGTCGTGGCCCGGCTGGCCGACGAGGTGGCCGTCATGCGCGACGGCGAGATCGTCGAGCACGGCCCGGTCCGCCAGGTCCTGCACGCGCCGCGGCACGAGTACACCAGGGTGCTGCTCGACGCGATCCCGTCGGAGCACACCCGCGGCACCCGGCTCACCCGCCCGCCCGCCGGCGCGGCCGCGCCGGCCGACGCGGCGCCGACGCGGACCCGGCGGCCGGTGGACCGGGGTCGGCCCGTGCTGACCGCCCGCCACCTGACCAAGGTCTTCCGCGGTCCGGACAAGGTGGACCGGACGGTCGTCGACGACGTCTCGTTCGAGCTGTTCGGCGGCGAGACCCTGGGCATCGTCGGCGAGTCCGGCTCCGGCAAGACCACCACCGCCCGGATCGCGCTGGCGATCCTCGGCGCGACCGCGGGGGAGGTGCTGCTGGACGGCCAGCCCTGGTCGACGCTGACCGCGGCGCAGCGCCGACCGCGGCGCAAGCAGATCGGCGTCATCTACCAGGACCCGCTCAGCTCGTTCGACCCGCGCTGGTCGGTCGGGCGGATCCTCACCGACGCGCTGGCCACCGGGCCCCGCCCGCCGAGCGCGAAGGCCGAGGCCCGCGACCGCGCCGTCCGGCTGCTCGAGCAGGTCGGCCTGCGCGAGCAGCACCTGGCCGCGGCGCCGCTGCGGCTCTCCGGCGGACAGCGGCAGCGGGTCGCCATCGCCCGGGCGCTGGCGCCGGACCCGGCGGTCGTCGTCTGCGACGAGCCGGTCTCCGCGCTCGACGTCTCGATCCAGGCCCAGGTCCTCGACCTGCTCGCCGACCTGCAGGACGAGCTGGGCGTCAGCTACCTGTTCATCTCGCACGACCTGGGGGTGATCCACCACGTGAGCGACCGGATCCTGGTGATGAAGGACGGCCGGGTGGTCGAGGACGGCACCGCCACCGACGTCTTCGAACAGCCGCAGCACCCGTACACCCAGCGCCTGCTCACCGCCCTGCCGCGGCTGGCCCGGGCATGACCCCGGCCGGGACGGACCTCGGGATCACCGACCAGGAACTCGCCGACCGCTTCGCCCCGGTCCACGCGCGCATCGCGGAGAAGGCGGTGGAGCGCGAGGCCGACCGCCGACTGCCCGGCGACGAGGTCGGCTGGCTGCGCGAGGCGGGCTTCCTCAAACTGCGCGTCCCGCGCGAGTACGGCGGGCTGGGCGCGACGATCCCGCAGCTGGTCGAGCAGCTCGCCGAGCTGGGCCGCGCCGACTCCAACCTGCCGCAGCTGCTGCGCGGCCACGTCGGCTTCGTGGAGAACCGGCTGACCCACCCGGACCCGGCCACCCGGGAGCGGTGGCTGCGCCGGGTCGCCGCCGGCGTCCTGGTCGGCAACGCGCAGAGCGAGCGGACCACCGCGTCGTGGTTGGAGCCGGCGACGACCGTCCGGCTGGACGGCGACGCGGGCTGGCGGCTGGACGGCCGCAAGTTCTACTCCACCGGCAGCCTGTTCGCCGACTGGATCCAGACCACCGCGGCGCTCGGCGACAGCCTCGCCGACGTGCTGGTGTCGGCCACCGCGCCGGGGGTGACCCGGATCGACGACTGGGACGGCTTCGGCCAGCGGCTCACCGGCAGCGGCACCACGGTCTTCGACGACGTCCCGGTCGCTGCCGAGGACGTCGAGGTGCTCGACGTCGCCCAGCGCGCCAATTCCTCCCTGTTCGCGGTCTTCCAGCTCGTGCACCTGGCCACCCTGGCCGGGATCGGCCGGGCCGCGCTCGCCGACACGGTGGCGTTCGTGAACGGCCGCACCCGCAACCTGTTCAACCCGGTGCACGCGTCGCCCGGCGCGGATCCGCAGGTGCAGCAGGTGGTCGGCCGGGTCGCGGGGGCGTCGCAGGTCGTGGACGCCGCGACGGCCGCCGCCGCGGCGGCGGTGCAGGCCATCCACCTGGACCAGCGCGCGGGGCGGGCGACGCAGGAGGGGTTCGACCGGGCGGACGTGGCGGTGTACGGCGCGCAGGGCGCGGTGATCCGGCTCGTGCTCGACCTGACCACCGAGCTGTTCGAGGTCGGCGGCGCGTCGGCCACCGCCGAGCGGTTCCGGCTGGACCGGCACTGGCGCAACGCCCGCACGGTCGCCTCGCACAACCCGGTGATCTACCGCGACCGGATCGTGGGGCAGTACCTGCTCGACGGTACGAGCCCCGGCTCGACCCACACCCGCACGCGGGACCCCGCGGCCGGGCCGGACACCGAGGGGGAGCAGCCATGACCAGGACCCCGCAGCAGCGCACACCCACCGACCGGCTCCCCGCCGACCCGGCCGCCCCGGCCGCGGCCGCGCTGCGGACCAACCAGGACCTCGACCCCGGTCGGCTGCGGGAGGTGTTCGGCATCTACCCGAGCGGGGTGGTGGCGGTCGCCGCCCTGGTCGACGGCGTGATCGTGGGCCTGGCGGCCAGCTCGTTCACGTCGGTCAGCCTCGACCCGCCGCTGGTGTCGTTCTCCATCGCCAACACGTCCCGGACGTGGCCCGACCTGCAGCGGGCGGCCCACCTCGGGGTCACGATCCTGGCCGACCACCACTCGGCCGTGGCCCGGCAGCTCGCGGGCGCGGTCGACCAGCGGTTCGCCGGCCTGCCGCTGACCACGACCGCCGACGGCGCGGTCACCATCGACGACGGGCTGGCCCAGTTCGAGACCACCATCCACGACGTCCTGCCGGCCGGCGACCACACCATCGTGCTGCTGCGCCTGCACGCCGCCCGCCGCGGCGCGCCGGCCGACCCGTCGCCGCTGGTCTTCCACCGCAGCCGGTTCGGCCGGCTGCACCCCGGCGAGGGGCCGGTCCGGCCGCCGGCCTGAGCCGGGCTCGTGCCTCCGGCGGACGGGGAGCTACCGGGAGTCGGTGGCCGGCGGGCGCGGCTCGGGTGCCTTGGGGTGGGGCGGGTCCGGCGGCGGCCAGTGCAGCCAGCCGACCTCGGCGTCGCCGGGCCGCGGCTGGCCGAAGAGGTACCCCTGGGCGAGGTCGGCGCCGAGCGCGCGCAGCAGGTCGCGCTGCTCGGCGGTCTCCACCCCCTCCGCGACCACCCGCCGGCCGAGGGCCTTGGCCATGGCGATGGTGGCGCGGACGATCGCCTCGTTGCTGGGCTGGTCCGTCATGCCCATGACGAAGGACTTGTCGATCTTCACGATGTCCGCCGGGATCAGCCGCAGGTAGCTCAGCGAGGAGTGGCCCGTCCCGAAGTCGTCGATGCACAGCGTGATGCCCAGGTCGGACAGCGCGGTCAGCGTGTGCATGCTGTTGGCGTGGTCGGCCATGGCGCCGGACTCGGTGATCTCCAGCCACAGCGCCTCCGGCGGCATCCGGTGGCTGTCCAGGACCCGGCGGACGGTCGTCGGCAGCCGGTCGCCGCGGAGCTGCCGGACGGCCACGTTGACGCTCACGTGCAGCTCCGGCGCGGACGCCGGCCGCTCCCGCTGCCAGGCCGCGAGCTGGGCGACGGCGGTGTCGAGCACCCACTCGCCGATCGGCGCGATGAGCCCGGTGTCCTCGGCGATGGGGATGAAGTCGACCGGCGAGATCGCGCCGTGCTCCGGGTGGTTCCAGCGCACGAGCGCCTCGAAGCCGGACAGCAGCGGCTCGGCGCCCTGCAGTTCGATGATCGGCTGGTAGTGCACGGACAGCTCGCCGCGGTCCAGCGCGCCGCGCAGCGCCTGGTCGATGTCGATCCGGTGGCGCACCCGCTCGCGGATCTCGCGGTCGAACAGGGCGACGTTGTTGCGGCCGGCCTCCTTGGCCTGGTACATCGCGGTGTCGGCGTCGCGGATCAGCTCGACGGGGTCGGTGGCCCCGGCGGCCCGGGAGATGCCGACGGACGGGGTGATGATGACCTCGCCGACCGACAGCGGGAACGGCCGGGCGAAGGCGCCCACGACGCGCTCGGCGAGTTCGTCGGCGAGCGCGCCGGGCGCCGGCGAGGCCATCGCGACGACGAACTCGTCGCCGCCGATCCGGCAGATCAGGTCGTCGTCGCGGGCCAGCGAGCGCAGCCGGCAGCCGACGGATTCGAGGAGTTCGTCGCCGACCGGGTGGCCCCACTTGTCGTTGACGTCCTTGAACCGGTCCAGGTCGATGAAGAGCAGGCTGATCTCGCCGGCCGCCGCGCCCGGCCGGTCGCCCCAGTGCGCGAGGGTCTCGGTGAGCAGCTCCCGGTTCGGCAGGTCGGTCAGCGCGTCGTGGGTCGCCCGGTGCCGCTCGGCCCGCTCGGCCTTGCGGGCGGCCTGCTGCGCCCGGGCCTGCGCGTTGTGGGCGCGCACGATCCGCACGACGATGATGGCGCCGAGCACGATCGTGATCAGCAGCCGTACCGCGAGGTCCCACCACCGCGTCGGCGGCACGATGGTGGCGGCGATGGTCGGCGCGACGGCGACCAGCAGGATGCCCAGCGTGCGGCCCAGGCCGAGCCGGTTGACGTGGTTGGCGTGCGGCTCGGTCAGCTCGCGCATGGACGGGTGCAGGGCGGCGGCGCCGAGGAAGATGAACGCGAGCAGGAAGATCGCCTCGAACTGCTCGTCGGTGACCGCGAGCGTGAGCGTCCCCGCCTGGTTGAGCGCGTAGGCGAGGTCGCCGAGGAACGTGGCGACCGCGGCGCCGCCGAGCAGCCACAGCACCGGCGCCCGCCCGCCGGCGATGAACAGGAGCTGGACGACCACCGCCAGCACGATGGTGTCGAAGATCGGGAAGCAGGTCGCGACGACCTGCACGAGCTGCTTGGGCGGCTCGGCGGTCAGCATGGGCACGATCAGGAAGCACCAGGCGGCGAAGACCGCGCACACCGCCACCAGGAACGCGTCCATCCGGGCCGGGTCGGCGCGCGAGGCGCGGCGGCGGCGCAGCATGGCCGCGATGCCGACCACCAGGAGCACGTACCCCGGCACGACGAGCGCGTCGGGGATCGCGACGGCGAGGCCGGTCCCGGACTCGGTGCGCAGCAGCAGCCGGAGCACGGCCCCGCCGGTGAACGCGACGACCGCCGCCAGCACGTACCACCAGGGCGCGGCGTACCGGGGCCGGTTGCGGCGCACGCCGACGATCAGGGCGAGGATGGTGGCCAGCGACATCAGGCCGAAGAGGACCGAGCGCAGGCCCGCGCCGCCGGCGAGGTAGGCGGCGGCGCCGGCGACGCCGGCGATCAGGAATCCGTAGGCCGCCCGTCCCGAGCGCGATGCGGGCAGCGCAAGGCCATCAGCAGCCACCTGACGCACCCCCCGGACACGGTCACGCGACAATCCCCGACATAGTCCCTATCGGCAGACTAGACCGGCCTTACGGCATTTCAGGCGAATCAGCCGTTAATCGGGTGGGCCACCCAGACATTCGGCTCACTATATCGACCCACGTCGGATGCGGTATCCACGCGCAGCGGGACGAGGCCGCCGGGAATGACGTACTCGCCGGCGACCGGGAGGGGCCGCCCGGTCCATTCCTGCCATTCGGCCACCGTGCCGGTCACCGACAGGGACGATTCCGCCACGCCGAGCAGAGTGGCGCCGGCGTCGAGGTGCAGGCGCAGCCACGGGTCGAACACGCGGCCCTTCTCGTCGCGCCAGTTCACGTACGCGTCCATCGGCGCGAGCGGGTACTTCTCCTTCAGAATCGGACGAACCGGGGCGATCATGGCCCTGGCCCCGATCCCGGCGGCGGCCGCCCGCAGCGCGGCGATCATCTCGGCCGACCGGCCCTGCCCGGCCACGGCCGGCGTCAGGGTGATCGACAGCGCGCACACCGCGTCGGGCCGATCGCCCGCGCGCCACTGCGCGTCGGCCCGGGCGATCGCGCCGTCCCACCCGGCCGGCAGGTCGGCCGGGGTGCCGTCCCAGCGCAGCGGCACCGACAGCCCGGCGCCGTGCACCGCGTCCTCGCCGTCGACCAGCAGCACCTGGTGCCGCGGGCAGCGCGCGATCACCTCGGCGACGTCCACGCCGTGCCCCGCCTGCCCGAACAGCATGAACGCCGGCCAGCGCGACGCCAGCACCTCCGGGACCTGGGCCGCCAGCTCCGGCCGGTCGGCCAGCGGCACGATGGACAGCCCGCCGACCGGGCGCGGCACCGCCACCCCGTCGGGGCGCCCGGCCAGCGCCGGGTCGAGCACGAAGTACCGCTGCTGGTCCACCTCGCCGAAGCCGAACCCGTGCCGGCGCCCGATCATGGCGAACGAGCGCGGCAGGTTCCGGGCCCGGTTGTAGGCGCACACGTCGATGCCCACCACGGCCCGGGCCGCCCGCGAGCGGATCGCCGCCCGGTTGTTCAGTTCGAGGTACGTCCGCGAGCCCTGGAGGTCGTGCCGGACCAGCGTGAAGCCGAGGTAGAAGATCGCCCCGCGCGCGTGCTGCTCCGGGTACCGCGCGGCCAGGTGGGCGGGGTTCACCCACGGGACGGCGGCCAGGTCCAGGGCCAATGTCGACAGTCCGACGGGCCGGTCGTCGCCGTCCCATGCCACGTACTTCTCGATCCGCGGGTCCGCCATCTCCGCGGCGAACTCCGGCCGGGTCAGTACGTGCCGGGCGACGGCCTTGGTCGCCAGCGGGGCGAACGCCTCGACGTACAGGTCGAACATGGCGTCGACGTGCCGCGCCGGCAGTACCGACTCCACCGTCACCCGCACCGCGCCGCCTCCCGTCCGCGTGGGCCTGCGCTCCGACGATAGTGGCCCGGCCCGCGGCCGGGTAGCGGTTCGCCCCGACCGGTCGCCCGCTGGCAAATACCGACGAATTCCCGCGATTTATTCGAGTGAATTCCCGGCCGTTGCGGCGGCCGCCTTTTCGGTACCGCCGGTATCTCTTCACCGTCTATCCACAGCTCGCGGACGGCCGGTCGAAGGGGGGCTCGTTCGATGTCCGGGAACAATTACAGTGACGAACATCAATTGATATGCGAATCCCACCGGGCCGGCGGACCGCGTGGGCCCACCCGCTCGGGGTGCCGGTGGGCTCACGCCCCGCCCCGGCGGGCGGTGCCGAACGACGCCTACCGGTCGGTAACCTCGCTGCCGAGGCCGTCGACCACCTCGGCGCCGGTCAGGGCGGCGAGCAGCCGCCCCGGCACGCGCAGCTTGCTGTGCCGGACGCCGGAGCCGACGATCACCTGCTGGTCCGCCCCGATCCGGGCGTCGACCAGCACCGGCCAGTCGGCCGGCAGGCCGATCGGGGTGATCCCGCCGTACGCCATGCCGGTCCGGGCGACCGCGTCGTCCATCGGCGCGAAGCTGGCCTTGCGCGCGTCGAGCCGCCGCCGGACCAGCCCGTTGACGTCGGCCCGGGTGGTCGCCGGCAGCACGCAGGCCGCGTACCGGGTGGCCTCGCCGCGGCGGCCGGCGACGACGACGCAGTTCGCCGAGTCGGCGAGCGCCACCCCGTACGCCGCGCAGAACGCCGCGGTGTCCGCCAGGTCGGGGTCGATCGGGGCGACGAGCGCCGCCCGGGCCAGCTCCGGCGGGAGCGCGCGCAGCCCGGCGAGCACCGGTTCGGCCAGCAGGTCGGGGCGCTCCAGCGCCGGCTCGGTCGCCAACATGCCGCCCATCCTGCCGGATCCGCTGCCGGGGCGCCGGCAGCGGCGCGCCCCGGCCATAGGCCCGGCCAATGCCCGGTACCGATGGCCGATTCCGTCGGGCGGCGGCGGCGCGACCCGATCCAAGCTCACATGGAACCCCACGGGCGCGGCGGCCGGCACCGCGGGACCGGACGCCGGTCCCCAACCCGGCTGCTGCCCGTGGTCGCGGCGGCGGTGAGCCTGCTGCTGGCCCTGCCGCCGGCCGGGGCGACGTTCTCCGCCACCACCCGCAACCAGAACTCGGGCCTGGACCTGGCCGCGAACTTCCTCGCCGGCGAGCTGTACGGCTGGGGCGACAACACCACCGGCAACCTGGGCCTCGGCAACACCGCGAGCCCCCGGACCAGCCCGGTGCAGGTCGGCGCGGTCACGACGTGGGTCGATGTGGACACCGGCAACAGCTCGTTCAACGCCACCATCGACGCGAACTCCGGCCACACCTGCGCGGTCCGCGCCGCGGGGACGCTGTGGTGCTGGGGCCGCAACCCCTACGGCCAGCTCGGCCGCGGCAACACCACGGACGCGACCGGCCCGGTCCAGATCGGCGCCGGTACCGACTGGGCCGACGTGGACCTGGGCGGCTACCACACCTGCGCGCTGCGCGGCGCCGGCACGATCTGGTGCACGGGCGAGAACAACTCGGGCCAGCTCGGCGTCGGCGACACCACCGACCGGACGAGCTTCACGCAGGTGGGTGCCAACAGCACCTGGAAGCAGCTCTCCGCCACCGACGTGCACACCTGCGCGGTGCGCACCGGCGGCACCCTGTGGTGCTGGGGCTGGGGGACCGACTACCGGCTGGGCAACGGCAGCACCGCCACCCGGACGAGCCCGGACCAGCTCGCCGGCACCGGCTGGGACGCCACCGACCTCGGTACCGCGCACGGCTGCGCGATCCGCACCGCCGGCACGCTGTGGTGCTGGGGGTACAACGGCGACGGCCAGCTCGGCCTCGGCGACACGACCACCCGCCAGACGCCGACGCAGGTCGGCTCGGTCAGCACCTGGCGGACGGTCACCGGCGGCAGCAACCACACCTGCGCGATCCGGGCCGACGGCACTCTGTGGTGCTGGGGACACAACGACGAGCACGAACTCGGGCTCGGCGACACCGGCCAGCGCAGCAGCCCGGTCCAGGTCGGCTCGGCCACCTGGATGCAGGTCAGCGCGGGCGACGACTTCACCTGCGGCACCCGCACCGACCGGACGGTCTGGTGCTGGGGCGACAACGCCGAGGGCTCGCTCGGCCAGGGCAACACCACCGACCGGAGCACGCCGGCGCAGGTACCGGGGATCACCGGGCGGGTCTTCGCCGGCAGCTACGGCGCCGGCGCCACCTTCGCCATCGGCTAGCCCGCCCGCCGGCCGGCCCGCCCGCCCGTCGCTGGCCCGCCCCGCCCGTCGGCCGGCTCACCCCGCCGGCGGCCGGTCGGGGCAGCCCGCGGGGAGCAGCGGGGCGAGCGCCGTGGCCGGCGGCGCGACCGTGCGCGCGTCGGTCACCGCGTTCGCGAGCGCCGTGGGGGTGATGCCGCGGGCGCCGCCCAGGTCGACGCCCCGCAGGTCCGCGCCGTCCAGGGCGGCGTCGGTCAGCACCGTACCGGCGAGGTTCGCGCCGCGCAGGTCGGCGCGGCGCAGGTCGGCCCCGGACAGGTCCAGGCCGGCCAGCGCCAGGCCGCCGAGCCGGGCGCCGGTCAGCGAGGCGTCCCGCAGCACGGCCCGGTCGAGCCGGGCGCCGGTGAGGTCGGCCCGGTCCAGGTACGCGCCGGTCAGGTCGGCGCCGTGCAGGTTCGCGCCGGTGAGGTCGGCGTCGGTGCCGAAGGCGTCGCGCAGGTCGGCGCCGAAGAACTGCGCCCCGGCGGCCCGGGCGCGGTCCAGGTGCGCGCCGCGCAGGTCGGCCAGGCCCAGCACCGCGGCGCGCAGGTCGCCGCCGGACAGGCCCGCGCCGCTCATCGTCGACCGGTACAGGTTGAGCCGGTCGCCCGGCCGGTCCCGGCCGGCGTCGCGGCGGGCCAGCACGGTCAGCGCGGCCTGGATGTCCTGGCCGGGCGCCGGGGCGGGGGAGCGGGCGGCCGGGGGCAGCCCAGCGGCCCGACGCCGGCCGGGAGCGGGGCGTGCACCCGGACGTACGCGGCCAGCACCTCCACGACGGCCGGCTGGTCCTGCGCGGAGTCGCGCATGATCCGTTCGAGCGCGTACACCGCGCCGAGCCGGACGTCGATCTTCGCCGCCCCGGCCTGGCCGAGCTGCTCCACGGCGCGGGTGAACCGGTCGGTGAGCTGGCCCTGCAGCGCCACGTCGAGCTGCCGCCGGTTGGCCTCGTTGGTGACGTACAGCCCGATGGCCACGACCAGCACCGACAGGATGCTGCCGACGGCCAGCAGCCGCTGCCACGGGTCCGGGCGCAGGTCCAGCGGGGCGGCGGGGATCAGCTCGATCCGGGTGGCGGCCGGCGCGGCGGCCGGTTCGTCGATCGGGGTGGGCATGGACTCCATCGGATCGCATCGACGCCGCTGCCGCCGCGCGGCGCGGCCGGCGCCGGCCCGGTTGCGGCCGTTCGGCGACCGGGGCGAACCGTTCACCCGATGCCCGACGGGGTACACCCGCCCCGGGCGGGGCGAAACCGCCGGGTACGCGCGGGGCGGACGGGCCGGGTGGGGCCGCGGCCCGCGCCGGCGGCAACCTTTCGCGCAGGAAAAGGGACCATCCCGGCACTCAGGGGCACGCCGTGGACGCCGATGGGTGACGCGAGGGTCTGACCGTGGTCCGGAGTCGGCGGTGGGGAGTTCGTCATGGACGCACTCGGCAAGCCACCCCGCCCTGCCCTGCACCGACTACTGCTGGTGTGGGTGGCGCTGGCGGCGGTGTGGTCGCTGCCGCAGGCCGCGGCGGCGTACAGCACGACGACCCGGAACCTGGCCAACCAGCTCAACCTGGCGGCGACGTTCCCGTCGTACGCGACGACGGTCGACAACGACAGCCCGCTGTTCCACCACCGGCAGGACGACGCCGAGTCGTCCTCGGGCACCCCGGCGGCGGCGGATGCCTCGGGCAACAACCGCACCGGCGCGTACGCGGGCCCGACGGAAGGGCCGCGGACCTGGTGGCAGTTCGAGGAGGGCACCGGTACCGCGACGACCGACAACGGCGGCGGCGCGGCCGTCGGCACGCTGACCGGCGCGAACGCGGCGTGGAACGCGCGCGGCCAGGTCGGCGGCGGGTTCGAGGTGGCCTCCGGCACCGGCTACGTGGCCGGCCCGTCCCGGGTGCGCACGGACGCCGCCTTCACCGTCTCGGCGTGGGCGTACGTGACCGGCACCGGCGCGCACCGGACGATCGTGGCCCAGGCGGGCACCACGACCAGCGGGTTCGTGCTGCGGCGGGACTCGACGAACGTGTGGTACTTCGGCATGCCCCGCACCGACGTGGCCTCGCCGACCGTCGACGCGGTGTCCGCGGGCGCGGCGAGCGCCTCGACCTGGACCCACCTGGTCGGCGTCTATGACGACGCCGCCGACCTGCTGCGCCTGTACGTCAACGGGGCCTCGGTCGGCACCGTGGCGCACACGACCAACAGCTTCAACGCCGGCGGGGACCTGCTGGCCGGCGTCACGTACTGGAGCGGCGCCGCCGGTACCAACCAGCTCACCGGCCGGGTCGACGACGTGCAGATGTACCCGCGGGCGCTGTCCGCTACCGAGGTCAGCGACCTGTACCGGGCGCCCGGCACGGTCTGGCGGTGCGACGAGGGCAGCGGCGCCCGGGTGGAGGACGGCGCCCAGTACGGCAACACCGGCACCACCGCCAACACGTCCTGGGTCAGCGGCGGCGGCCCGGACGGCGCGGGCGCGCTGTCGTTCAACGGCACCAGCTCCCGGGTGGAGGGCGGCCAGGAGGGAGTGCACGTCGACCGCAGCTTCAGCGTGTCGGCGTGGGCGCGGATCCCGGACGTCTCGGCCACGTACGTCATCGCCAGCCAGAACGAGACGGTCACCTCGTGGAGCGGCGCGGGGCAGTCGTCGTTCCTGCTGCGGTACGACCTCTCCCGGGACAGCTGGAACTTCGCGCTGATCGACCGGACCACCACCAACTCGTACCCGGCGAACAATGCCGTCGGCTCCTCGCCGACGCCGAACCGCTGGTACCACGTCGTCGGGGTCTACGACGACGCCACGGACTCGATGTACACCTACGTCGACGGCGTGGCCTCGGCCGCCCGGTCGTACACCGACGCGATGGAGGGCACACCGAACACCTCGCAGCCGCTGCGCGCCGGCGTGCGGCAGCTCAGCGGCGTCAACGACGCGTGGTTCAAGGGGCAGGTCGCGGAGCTGCGCACGTACCAGCGGGCGCTGTCCGCGGCGGACATCACGGCGCTGTACCGGGACAACCCGCTGACCCGGTGGGAGTTCAGCGAGGGCAGCGGCACCAGCGTCGCGGACTCCGCCAACCGCGGCGCCACCGGCACGGTCAGCAACACCGCCGCGTGGAACGCCGGCGGCCAGAGCGGCTCCGCGTTCGCCGCCAACGGCTCCAGCTACCTCACCAGCGGGTCCAACGGGCTCGTCGCCACCGGCACCAGCTACACCGTCGCCGCCTGGCTCTACCTGTCCGACAAGTCGACCAGCCGCGCGGCCATCTCCCAGGACGGCACCAACGTCTCCGGCTTCCAGCTCGGCTACTACCAGCCCAGTGACCGGCTGGTGCTCTACACCACCCGGACCGACAGCACCGGCGGGACGGTCGACGCCGCCCTCGGCACCACCTCGCCGGCGCTGAACACCTGGATCCACGTGGCGGGCATCTACGACGCCGCGGCCGGGCAGCTCTACCTGTACGTCAACGGAGCCCTGGCCAGCTCGGCGGCCCACCCCGCGACGTGGAGCGCCACCGGCGGCTTCCGGATCGGCCGCGGCTGGTGGACCGCGGCGGCGGCGTACTACTGGCAGGGGCGGATCGACAGCGTCCGCGCGTACGGGCGGGCGCTGAGCGCGGCCGAGGTCAGCGCGCTGTACACCGCGGCCGCCGGGCCGGCGGGGATCTCCAGCGACGCCCGCCGGTCGAACCTGTCGGCCGCCCAGGCCGGCTCCCTGACCGGCGCCGACCAGTCCACGTCGACCGCGGTCGGCTACGGCGGCGGCGCCGGGGCGGGCGGCTACCAGCCGATCCAGTACAGCAATCCGAACACGTTCACCGTCAGCGCGATCTTCCGCGCCGACGCGGCGAGTCCGGGCGGCGCGATCGCCGGCTTCAGCGCGGGTACGGCGCTGGTGGACACGACCGCCGACCGGGTGGTGTTCGTCGACAGCGGCGGCCGGATAACGTTCGCGGTGTACAGCGGCGGCGTGGCGAAAACGGTCCGCTCACCGGCGTCCTACAAGGACGGTGCGTGGCACCACGTCGCCGTGAGCCTGGGCGCCGCCGGCATGAAACTGTACGTGGACGGCACCCTGGTCGCCTCGGACGCGGCGACGACGACCGGCGAGAACGTGTCCGGCTACTGGCGCTGGGGCTCGGCGAACCTGGCCCGCTACGCCAACCCGCCGACCGACTACCGCTTCACCGGCACCCTGGACGAGATCGCGGTCTTCAACACCCAGCTCGCCGACGGCCGGATCGGCGCCGAGCAGGTCGCCCGGAGCTGACGCCCCGGTCCGGCCTCCCGGTCCGGCGTCCCGGGCGGCGTTCGGGGTGGGCGTCCGGGGCCAGGGAGTGCGAAGTGGCGCTTTCGGCCGCCGCCGGCCCCGGTGATGCTGGGGCGATGACGGACCACGGGAATCAGTCCCGCGCCGCCGGTCCGGCCGCGCGCCTCGCCGCGCTCCGGGCCCGGTTCGCGCCGGGGACCACGTACCTGAACACCGCCTCGATGGGCCTGCTGCCGGACAGCGCGCTCGCCGCCATGCGGGCGGCGGTCGACCGGGTGCAGGCCGGCCACTTCCGGACGGCCGACGCGGAGCCGGGCGTCGACCGCGCCCGGTCCCGGTACGCGGAGCTGGTCGGCGTGCCGGCGGACCGGGTCGCGATCGGCAGCCACGTCAGCGTCTTCGCCGGGCTGGTGGCCGCGGCCGTGCCCGCGGGCGGCGAGGTGCTGCTCGCGGCCGGCGACTTCACCAGCCTGGTCTTCCCGTTCCTGGCCCAGCAGGCCCGCGGCGTGCGGGTGCGCGAGGTGCCGCTGGCCCGCCTGGCCGACGCGGTCCGGCCGGGCACCGACCTCGTGGCGGTGTCGGCGGTCCAGTCGGCGGACGGCGCCGTGGCCGACCTGGACGGGCTGGCCGCGGCCGCCGCGGCGGCCGGCGCCCGGGTGCTGCTGGACACCACCCAGGCGGTCGGCTGGCTGCCGCTGGCCGCCGGCCGGTTCGACTACACGGTCTGCGCCGGCTACAAGTGGCTGCTCGCCCCGCGCGGCACCTGCTTCCTCACCGTCCCGCCGCCGGGCGCCGCCGACCCGCTGCCGCACACGGCCAACTGGTACGCCGGCGCGGACCCGGCCGACAGCCTCTACGGCGCGCCGCTGCGCCTGGCCGCCGACGCGCGCCGGTACGACGTGTCGCCGATCTGGTTCTCCTGGGCGGCGCAGGAGGTGAGCCTGGACCTGCTGCACGACGTCGGGATCGACGCCCTGCACGCGCACGCCGTCGGCCTGGCGAACCGGTTCCGCGCCGCGCTCGGGGCGGAGCCGGGGGACTCGCCGATCGTCAGCCTGGACCAGGGGCCCGGCGCGGCGAGCCGGCTGCGCGCGGCGGGCATCACCGGCAGCGTCCGGGCCGGCCGGCTGCGGCTGTCCTTCCACGTGCACAACGACGCCGCGGACGCCGACCGGGCGGCCGCGGCGCTCGCCGGCCACGCCCGGGTTTGAGTCGCTGCCGGCCGGGGGCTTGACAACGTACAACCGATCGGTTGTATATTAGTCCCGTGACCGAGGAGAGTGCCGACCGGGCGGATGCCCTGTTCCACGCGCTCGCCGACCGCACCAGGCGCGACATCCTGCGCCGGGTGCTGGCCGGGGAGCACTCGGTGTCCGCGCTGGCGGCGGAGTACGACATGAGCTTCGCCGCGGTACAGAAGCACGTCGCCGTGCTCGAACGGGCCGGCCTGCTGACCAAGCGACGCAGTGGTCGCGAGCAGTTGGCCAGCGGCGACGTGGCAGCGGTGCGGTCGGTGGCGGCCATGCTCGGCGAACTGGAGCAGAGCTGGCGCGGCCGTATCGCCCGCATCGACGCACTCATAGCAGCAGAATTCGACCTGGAGGACTGAACCGTGCCGGTAACCGACGTCAAGCAGGATCTCGACAACCTGACCCTGACCATCACCGCCGACTTCGCCGCGCCCGTGGCGCGGGTCTGGCAGGTGTACGCCGACCCGCGCCAGCTCGAGAAGGTGTGGGGCCCGCCGACCTACCCCGCCACGGTGGTCGACCACGACCTCACGCCCGGCGGCCGGGTGAACTACTACATGACCGGCCCGGAGGGCGACAAGCACGCCGGGTACTGGCTGGTCGACAGCGTCGACGAGCCGGCGGGCTTCACGTTCGAGGACGGCTTCGCCGACCTGGACTTCACGCCGAACCCGAAGCTGCCGGTGTCCCGGAACGTCTACGCCTTCGCCGCGCACGACGGCGGCACCCGGGCGACGTACGTGGGCACGTACGAGTCGGCCGAAGCACTCCAGCAGGTGCTGGACATGGGCATCGTGGAGGGCGCCAGCCAGGCGATCAACCAGATCGACGAGCTGCTCGCCCGCTGATCGGCACCGGGGCCGGGGCTGCTCGCCCCGGTCCCGGCCGCTCGGGCCGCTGCGCGGCCGGGCACACGTCCGGGAGAACCGGACGCCGGGCCCGGCCGGGAATAGCATGGTCGCGGCCGGGTCGGGAATGGCCCGGTCGCGCTCCCGCGTACGGCAGAACGGATTCCCGCCATGGTGACGCTCGCCCGCAGACTGCTCACGCCCGCCGGGCTGTTCCTCGCGGCCATGTGCTTCGCGCTGCCGTTCGTCACCGCCTCCTGCGAGGGCCCCGGCGGGTCGGTCAGCGCGACCGTCTCCGGCGTCAACATGGCCGGGATCGGGGAGCCGGCCGTGGAGCGGTCGGGAATCTTCGCGGGCGGCAGCACCGGGCAGCAGGACGGCGAGCCGGAACCGCAGGGCTCCGCCGGGCGGTCGACGCTGGCGGAGGCGATGCCCGGCGCCCTGGCCCGGCTCGCGCTCGCGGCCATTCTCGCGGCCATCGTGCTGAGCGTCCTCCCGGCGGCCGTGGACTCGCTGCGGCCGGGCTGGCGGGCCGGGCTGGCCGCCCTGACCGCCGGTGCGGTCGTCGTGGCGGCCGCGGCCGCCACCGCGGCGGTGCTGTCGTTCGAGTCGACGCTGGTGGATTCCATGGTCCGGAACCAGGGCGCGAACGTCGGGTTCCGGCTGACCCGGGACGTGGCCGAGTCCATGCTGCACGTGCGGTTCGGGTTCTGGCTGGTGCTGGCGGTACTCGCCGCCGCGCTGGTCAGCGTGGTGGTGAACGTCTTCCTCGACTTCTTCGGGCAGCGGATCGCGCACGGGGTGGCCGGAGCCGTCGTCCGCAGCCGGTACGGCAACGGGCCGGCCCCCGGGCCACCGGGCATGCCGCCGCCGTGACCGCCGCCGCACCCGCCCGGCCGCGGCGGCGTGACCCGCGAAACCCGACGTCTCGGTCGGTTCCGGGGAGCCGGCAGCCCGCCTGACCTGCCGAACGATCGTATCGCTGGCGTTTTGGCTGGTCAGCCCCGTTCCGGCGGACCGGTATGGTGCCGGGATGGAATTGGGCGTCCGGCAGTTGCGGGTCGTGCGGGCGATCGCCGAGAAGGGCTCGCCCGCCGCCGCGGCGCGCGCGCTCGGGCTGACCCGGGCGGCGGTCGTCGAGGTGCTGGGGCGCGCCGAGCGCGCCGCCGGCGGCCGGCTGTTCGACCCGGCGGACGAGCCGGCGGCCCCGACCGAGCTGGGGCGGCTCGTCCTCACCCACGCCCGCCGGGTGCTCGCCGCGTTCGGCCGGCTGGAGGCGATGGCCCCCGACCAGGCCCCCTCGTCGGGGCTGCTGCGGGTCAACAGCAATCCGAGCCTGGTCGTGTCCGCGCTGCCGCTGGCGGTGTACCGGGCGCTGAACCGGTCGGTCGAGCTGCGCATCGGCAGCCACGACGCGGTCTGGCTGGACCAGCTCGTCGCGCGCCGGCTCGACGTCGCGCTGCTGCTGGAGTTCCCCGGCCTGGCGTACCGGCTGCCGGCCGGCGTGGCCCGGGCGGTGGTCGCCGTGGAGCCGATCTTCGTCGCCGTCGCCGCCGACCACCGGCTCGCCGACCGGACCGAGGTGCCGCTGACCGAGCTGGCCGGCGAGACGTGCGGCAGCGTCGCCTCGCCGACGTCGGAGTGGGAGCGGTACGTGGCCGGGGTGTGCCGGGGGGCCGGCTTCGAGGTCCGCATCCGGGAGGTGGGGGCGGCCGAGGCGTGGTCGCTGGTCCGCGACGGCAGCATCGCCATGCTGACCCAGGCCGCCGCCAGGGAGCAGCCCGGCATCGCCGTGCTGCCGCTGGCCGGCGCGCCGCTGCGGGCGGCGACGAGCCTGTTCTGGGCCGAGGACGGGCCGCTGGCCGACACCGACATCGACCTGCTGTGGGCGGAGCTGGTCGACGGCGTGCGCGGCGCGGCGGAGCAGTTGCCGCTGTACCGGTCCTGGCTGCGGCGAAACCGCCGGTGGCGGAGCAGCCCCGCCCGCCGCGGCGACGAGCACGATCCGCTGGCCTGACCGGCCGCGCGCCGAGGCGGATCGGCCGGGCCGGCGGCGGCCGGGTCTCAGTCGGCGAGCCGGACCCGGTTCGCGACGAGGTCCCGGTACGCGTCGGCCAGGGCCGCCCGGAGGTCGGCCAGCCGGCTGCTGTCGCCCTCGCCGGCCCACAGCAGCAGGTGGCGCAGGCGCAGCGGCGCGCCGCGCAGCGGCCGGGCCGCGCCCGGCAGCACGGCCCGGCGGTCCAGCGCCGGGACCAGCAGCACCGACTGCCCGTCCTGCAACAGCGCGCCCAGTACCGCGGGGTCGGCGGGGCAGGCGGCGACCGGGCCGATGCCCGCGCGGTGGCAGCCGTCGACGACGTGCAGGAGGAACTCCTCGTCGTCGGCGGACACCAGCAGCGGCGCCCCGGCCAGCGCGGCCGGCTCGACCGGGCCCGGCGCGTCGGCGGCGGGGTGCCCCGGCGGCAGCACCACCAGGACCGGTTCGTCGCCGACGGCGGTCAGCCCGACGTCCGGCGGCGGGGCGTACTCGCGGCCGGGGTGGTCGGTGTGCAGGAGCAGGTCCAGCTCGCCGTCGCGGAGGGCGGCCAGCGCCGCCGCGCGGTCGCCGACGACGGTGGTGGTCGCCGCGCCGGCGAGGCCGGCGGCCTCCAGCACGTCGCCCATCAGGTCGGCCGCGGCGGCGCGCGGCGCGCCGATCCGGAGGTCGGCGCGGTCGCGCCGGCGGTGGTGCCGGCGCAGCGCGCGCGCCAGGTCGTCGAACTCGGCGAGGACGTCGCGGGCCTGGGCGAGCACGAGGCCGCCCAGTTCGGTGGTGCGGGTGCCGCGGGCGTCGCGGGCGAACAGCGGGGCGCCGAAGTGCTGTTCGATGCGTCGGACCTGGGTGCTCAGCCCCGGCTGGGACAGCCCCAGCACGGCGGCGGCCCGGGTGACGCTGCCGGCGCGGTCGATCGCCGTGAGGTAGCGCAGGTGCCGCGCTTCGAGGTCCATTCCCCACCGTACGACGGATCAGTACCGCGACGTAAGTGGCCGCGGGGCGAATTCGCGGACCGTACGCAATAGCGCCCCCGCATTTCGGCGTAGTGTGCACGGGGCGCGGCATAGTAGCGTCGTGTCATGCCCGGGGGGCTACACAGTTTTGTGTGGAAAATCCGCGCCGGCGTGGTCGATACAACGTATTGATACGCGTGCCCCCGCGTCCATTGGCAAATGGGAATGGGGCTTGCTGCGTTGTTCCGCATCGGTACGACCGCCGGCGACTGCGCGCAGGGCCACCCAGCTCGCACAAGCGTGAGCCCCTCCACAAGGGAGGGGCCGCGCTGTCGGCTCGGCCGGGCCCGGAGTCTGCTGTCACGGACCAGGACGGCGTACTCCGGCCGTACCCACGGCCATCGATCGCCAACCGCGTCCGGCGGCCACCCGTCCGGCTGAACCCGTACCGGGGCAGAGGCCGCCCGGCCGCGGGGCGGCGCGGCCGCCCCGCGGCTACGATCGCCGCGTGAATGCCGAAACCGGCGACCCGCCGGTGCTGGGCGGGACGCCGGCGCTGGGCCCGACCCCGCTGTCGCGCGTCCGGCTGGACGAACTCCTGCAGGAGATGCTGGACCGGGTCGGCGACGTGGTGGCCAGCCGCGAGCGGCTGCGGGCGCTGCTCGGCGCGGTCGTCGGGATCAGCGCCGGCCTGGATCTGCGGACCACCCTGAGTCGGATCACCGAGGCGGCCTGCGCGCTCGTCGACGCCCGGTACGCCGCCCTCGGCATCGTCGGGCCGGACTGCGAGCTGACCGAGTTCATCACCCACGGCATCGACGCGGCGACGCACGCGGAGATCGGGGCGCTGCCCCGCGGCCGGGGCGTGCTCGGCCTGCTGATCGACGAGCCGCACCGGTGCGGATGCCGGACATCACCCAGCACCCCCGCTCGTTCGGCTTCCCGCCCACCCTGCGGATCTCCGGCCCGGTCGACAGCGTGGTCCCCGAGGAGGTCCGCGGCGACCTGGTGGCGGTGCTCAACGAGGCGCTGTCCAACGCCGCGACCTCATGGTCATCCGGCAGGAAGACGCGAATCATGCCTCATTTCCAGCACCGGCCGGCCCCGCCGACGGGGCCGAGGGTCCCGCCCGCCCGGGCCGGTCCCGGCCGGGAGGGGCCGTCCGGCCCTGACCCGGGCCGTTACCGCCGCGCATGATCGATCGGTCCGACAGCGGCCGGCGGGCGAGGGGGAGCGATGTCGACCACGACCACGTACGCGGATGCCGACCTGCTGGCGGCCGTCGAGTCCACCGTCCGCGCCCCTTCGGGGTACGACAGCCAGCCCTGGCGGTTCCGGCTGGCCGGCGGCGCGATCGAGCTGCGGCTCGACGAGCGCCGCTGCCCCGGCGGCCCCGGCGGCCGGTGGGGCGCGCAGCTCTCCTGCGGCGCGGCCCTGCTGAACCTGCGGCTCGCGCTCGCCGTCGCCGGCCCCCTGCCGGTGGTGACGATCCAGCCGTCCGCGACCGACCCCGCGCTGCTCGCCCGCCCGGTCCCGGGCGCACCCCGGCCGATGCCGCCGGGCGGGGCCGCGCTGTACGCGGCGATCCCGGCGCCGCCCCCCCCGACGGCGTCAGCCCCGACGGGTCGGGCCCCGCCGGCGAGCCTCGGGACCTGCCGCCGCAGCGGCCGTTCGCCCGCAGGCTGCGCGCCGGCGGCCGCGACTTCGAGGCCGAGCCGGTGGTCGCCGCCCCGCCGCCGACGCGCTCGACTGAGGCGGCGCCCCGGTCGAGTGGGGACTTTCGCCTCTGGGACCACCGGCGGCGACCGTCGACACTGGTCGGACCGAAGCCGATCGGAAGGACCCGGCATGATCAGCGTACCGAGCACGGCCACGGCGACACCGGCATCCGTCCGCACAGTCGCGGCGGTGATGAGCACACCGGCGTCGGTGGTCCCGGCCGGCCACACCCTGGACCGGGCGCTGCGCGCGATGGTCCGGACCGGGTACCACCACCTCGTCGTCATCGGCCCCGACGGCTCCAGCCGCGGCGTCCTGACCGACCGGATGCTCGCCGCCGCGTGGGCGAGCGCGCCGGGTTCGTTCGAGCGGCGCAGCGTCGCCGACCTGCTGCCGGCGGAGATCCCGCTCGTCACGCACGACGTGAGCGTCGCGGACGCGGCCCGGGTGATGCGGGGCACCGGCACGGACGCGGTGGTGGTCGTCGACCGCCGCGGCGCGCCGGTGGGGGTGGTGACGGCGGCGGACTTCATCGACCTGCTCGCCGACTGACCGGAGTCACGAATGGGCCGTACGCCGCGTCCGGTCCGGGGTCAGCGGTGTACGACGACGGTGGCGTCAGGGGATCGCCGGGACGAGCGCCGGCGGTGGCGGTTCGTCGCGGAAGACGCGCTCCTCCAGCGCCAGCAGCGTCCGGCCCAGCGCCGTGATGTAGCCGACGTTCAGGCCGAAGCCGACCGCGGCGCCGAAGAAGGGCACCAGCCGGCCGGCCAGCTTCGCCGTCAGCCGCTTGGCGATCTCCTTGGTCACGATCCCGACCCCGATATAGGCGGCCTCGATGCCGAGCGAGATCGCGGCGATCCGCACGAACTCGTCGAACGAGACCCGGTACCGGCCGGTGCGGTGGTAGATGACCGCCATGGTCACCTTGACCTGCTGAAGCGCGGTGTTGGCCAGGTCCGCCGGCACGCCCAACAGCACGAACGCCGGCCCGCCGAGGGCGGTGGCGCCGCCCGACACGCCGGCCAGCACCGCGCACCGCCGGATGTACCCGTCGATGCCCATCTTGTCGACGGCCTGCCCGACGGAGGCGCCGTCCACGTTCTCGTGGGCGAAGCGGAGAGCTTTCTCGATGAGCTTGAGGTCCATTGGACACCACCTCCGAGAGGGCGCCGGCCGGCGCGGCGGCTCACTATGCCCAACGAGCGCCGACATCGCCCAGAGCGCCGGCCGACCCGTTCGTACCGATCGACCGACGTCCGCCCGGAGCAGCCGATCGGCCGGTGCGGGTCGACCCGACGGGCGTGTCGCGACGAGCCCGGTGGATCCCGGCGCCGCGATCATCGGTCAGTACCCCGCGGCGCGCGGTTGAAGGTGTACGCCCGTTTGCGAAATGCGATCGTATTGAGAACGTTGATCGGCGCGACCAGTCGGCCGAGTCACCGAACAACGTGGAGGGCCAGGGGATCTCGAACGCCGTGCCCTCCACGAACCCGGTGCCACCGCTACGCCAGCGCGACCGTCACCCCGCCCGAGAACGCCGAGTCATGCAGTTCGATTTTCACCAACGTCGTGCCCTTCGCCACGTCGAACACCAGCCGCCCCGACACGCTGTTGCCCGGGTTGATGTCCTTCAAGAACGTCGGCGCGCCCTCGTTGGCCAGCAGCTCCGCGCCGGTGTCGTTCGAGAACTCCAACCCCTTGCTGTCGGTCGCCTTCTGATTGGCGCCGGTGAACATCTGGGACTCCTTGCCTATGTTGCGAACCTTGACGGGGATGAAGCAGTACACCCCCTGCGCCTTCTGGGCGAGCAGCTCGGGGCCGACGGTTGTCTTTCCGCAGGCCGGCTTGGCAGTGATGACGAACTCGAACTTCCCGTCGCGCACCGGCGCGCCGACGCCCGGCGTGCCCTGCTTTTTGGGTGCGCTGTCGGCCTTCTTGCCGGCTGGTGGCGTGCCGTCTTCGCCGGTGGTGGGTGCGGCCACGTCGGTGGCCGCGGTGTTGCTGCCGACCGCGGCGGCGACGATGCCTCCGCCGCAGCAGAGCACGAGTACGGCGCCGCCGGCGATGAGCCAGGGGGTCTTTCTCTTCTTGGCTGGCGGCGGCGGTGCCGGGTGGGGGGTGGGCTGTGACTGCTGCGGATTGTGCATGCTGCTACCTCCGTGGGGGTGGTGCTGTCACCGTGCCCACGATCGGGTGAGGTGGGGCGTTGCGGCTGGGTGGTCAGTTATGGACGGACGGCCGAGGGCAGCATGTGTGATCGGCTGGATGCCGGTGGTGAGGGCGGGGCCGGCTTCAACGTGAAGATCGAAGACGAGCCGGGAAGCACCCCCTCGCCGTCCAGGCATACGACGGCGACCGCCGGCTGCTGAACCCACACGATTCGTGGCAGGCACGGCGGCCGTCCTGACTGGACATCGACCACCAAGCTGCCGGAAGTCCGACGAGGATGCGTCGGGCGGAGGCCGACGACTGCGCGTGCTCGTGCGCTGGGCAGTCCGTGACGAGGGGTTACGTGTTGATTGGAGATCATGCTCGTGGAGTCGGAGGGCATCAAGCGGAGGCGCCCGGTCATTGCGCCGTGGCCGGGCCGCGGTGCGCGATGCCCGCCACGCGGACGACGACCGGTGGGTTTCCATGACTCCGACCCGATGGGGCTGGAGACACGCTAGTGCTGCGAGATGCTCCGACGGGGGGCGATTCGCGAGGGTCATCCGGAATATGGGCGTACTCTGGCGGTTGATTCGGTCGCGGTGACCGCGATTCCGCGGCGCCACACTCCGGGGGTGGGCCATGAAGCGCACACGGGCCGCCGTTCTCGCGGCACTCACCACCATCGCCCCACTCGCCGCCCCACCACCGGCGGCCGCGGCCGAACCGTGCCGGATGCGCCTCGCGATCGCCGACGTCCGGATCGACCGCCCCCTGGTCCGGGTACCCGCCCGCACCGTCGCCACCTGCGACCTCTACGCCTGGTCGGCCGGCTGGAACCTGCGCTGGTCCGGCGGCACCGCCTTCCTCGGCTTCGCCGACAGCGTCCCCGTCGCCACGATCACCTGGCCGGACACCCGGACCCCGGGCACCGTGCGGGTCACCGGCGCCGGTGCCAGCGACGCGCTGGAGACCACCTGGGTGCAGGAGCCGACGACGTTCACCGCCCGGCGGGCGTCCGGCGTCCTGCTGCGGGCCCTGCGTACGGGCCGCCACGTCGTCACCGACGGCATCGTGCGGGCCTACGCGCCGGACCGCGACGGCTTCGCCGGCTGGGCCGGCGCGGCCGTGCGGCTGGAGTCGCGGCCGGCCGACGGGGGCGACTGGGTGACGCTGTCGACGTACCGGGCGGATGCCAACGGGCGGATCCCGCAGCACCGGTGGTTCGCCCCGCAGCCGCGCGTGTTCCGGCTCGTCGCCGCCGGTACGCCGGCGATCCTGCCCGCGGTCGGCACGCCGGCCCGCCGCTGACCGGCCGCCGGCGGCGCCACAGAGCGGATCGGACACTGTCGCGGTAGCGAACGCCGTCCGTCGGGTCAGCGTGTCGCCGCGCGGCCACCGGCCTCCCCGCGGGGTCGCCGCGGCCTTGTTGACCTTGACGGCACGATCTTGCGGCACATCCCCGCCGGGGTGGTCCATACCGCCGGCGTCGGTGCGGCACCCATGCGCATCGCGGATCCACCATGCACCGAGCGCAAATGATCGCGCCGGTTCGGGTGGCTCGCCCGTACCGGGGAGCAGTTGTCGGTTCGGGCGGGTCGCGCGCGAACGTCGCGGTGAAACCGCGACACAGCGAAGTGGACCGATAGCGTTCGGTGTTCCGAATCGAAGGGGGAGTACGACGATGAGAGTACGGGCGATGCTGGCGGCGGGGGCACTGGCCGCTTCGACCCTCCTGGCGGCCATTCCGGCGGCGGCCGCGCCGCCGAACGCGCGAGCCGCGGCCGCGCCGTCCGCGCGGGCGTTCGGGGACTTCGTCGGCAAGGGCGAGTCCGGCGACCGCGACGGCGCCATCGAGCTGGCGGCGCGGGACGCGTGGGAGCAGGCCAAGGCCGTCGGGCACACCAGCGCGGACTGCCGCAAGGTCGACCAGAAGGCCGGCCCGATCTCCACCACCCGCTGGTACGCCGAAGTGAAGATCAACTGCGTCTTCGACCCGCACCGGCCGCAGTACTTCACCGGTACGGCCAAGGGGCGGCCGGGGGTGGCGATGGAGCAGGCCCGCGCCCGGGCCCGGGCCTCCGCGCAGAACGCCGGGTACGCCGCGGCCGAGTGCGCCACCGACGACGAGAGCGAGGAGGACCTCGGCCGGGACACCGTCATCGCGACGCACACCGACGTCTGCCGCCACTGACGCCGGACGGGAGGGTCGGACGGTACGCCGTCCGACCCTCCCGTCATGTCAGCGAGCGGGCGGTACGCCCAGGTGGCGCAGGGAGCGGTCGAGGAACGTGTCCCGCTCCTTCGCCCCCAGCCCCTCCAGCCCGAACCCGGCGTACACCGAGTCGGCCGTGGTCACCACCGCGCCCTCCGTGAACACCGCCCGGCTCCGCGCCCACGTCGCCGGGTTCTTCGGCGAGCCGGTCGGCGCCGGCGGCAGCGCCCAGCCGGCGAGGTCCTGCTCGAACGACGTCTCCGCCACGACCCGGCCGTCCACGCTGACCGCGGTCCGGTCGACGAACACACCGATGCCCTCGGTACCGCCGTCGGTGAGGGCCGTGATGGACAGCTCGACCCGCTTGCCGGCGTACCGGCTCAGGTCGAACGACATCGGCTGCCAGCCGCCGGAGCTGCCGCTGGCCGCGTGCCACTCGCCGGTGCTGCCCTTCGGCGCGCAGTCGGTGCCGACGTAGTGCAGGACGTGCGGGTGCAGCCGCTGGATGCTGCCCTTGCAGCCGAGACCGGTGTCCGTGCTCGTCTTCCCGGTGCGCTCGGGCAGGGTGGTCCAGGTGTCGGTGCCGACCTCGTGCGCCTCGACGAAAACGTAGTCGTAGCGCGGCTCGGTGTCGTACGACAACCGGAACGCCAGCTCGCCGGCGGTGGCCCCGGTCAGGTCGACCGTGCGGCTCAGCCGCTGGTAGGCCTGGCCGACGCCGAGGACGCCGGCGTGGTACTCGCCGTCGTACGGGGTGAACGGGCCGCCGCCGGGCCGCTGCCAGCTCATCCCGGGCGCCGCCGCGAACTGCGGGAACTTGTCCGGCGGCAGGAAGCCCGGGGTCAGCAGGAAGCCGGCCGAGTGCTTCTGGTTGCCCGCCGAGCCCGGCCCGTTCAGCGCCCCGGACAGCCCGGCGAACGGGCCGCCGGCCACGCCGGCCACCGGGTGCAGCGCGCCCTCGCCGGCGCGGCCGGCGTCGTCCAGGTACCGGTACGCGCCGAGGTAGTACTGGAGGAAGTCGTCGGACAGCTCCAGGCAGGGCGCCACCCGCGGGGTCCGGCAGTCGGCTGTCCCGGACGGGTCGTAGCTGGCGTTCTCGCCGGTGCCCTGCGCGCGCAGCGCATGCTGGCCGCCGAGGACCAGCCTGCCGCCCTCGTTGAGGTAGTCGCGGACGGCCAGCTCGGTGTCGAGCGCCGCCCGGGCGGCGGTGCCGGCGGGCTGGCCGGGGTTGCGGATGACCTCGTCGTCGCCGGTCTCCCAGACCACCGCGCGGTAGTGCGACAGCACGCCGAGCGGGTGCGGGGCGCGCCGGCCATGGGCGTCGAAGTCGTACACGTCCGGCCGGTACCCGGCCCGCTTGAGCGCCTCGACGTGGACGCCGGCGTACTTGGCCGCGGTCCCGGTCTGCTTCGGCGCCTCGCCGGTGACGTCCTCGGTGGCGAGCACCAGCACGTCGCCGCCGATCGCGTCGTGCACCCGGTAGGTGAACCGGTCACTGGCCACCGCCCGGTCGGTGCTGCCGACCCGCTTCGTGGCGGTGAACCACGCCTGCACCCGGTCGCCGGGCTTCGCGCCGGTGACCCGGCCGCGCCGTTCGGCGTACCACTGGGTGCCCTCGTCGCCGTACCGCTCGCCGCCGGCCCACTGCGCGGTGCTCGCCGTCTGCTGCGGGCCGCCGTTGATCCGGTACCGCAGCTTGACCCCGTGCAGCGACTTGCGCGCGGTCACGGCGACCGGCTGGGTGCCGCCGTACGCGACGGGGAACGGGTCCGCGACCAGGTCGGGGGTGTGCCGGCCGATCGACGAGACCGGGTCCGCGGGGTCGGCGGCCGACTGCGCCAGGGAGAGCGCGAACGGCACGTTCTTGCGGAACTCCATCGCGATCAGCGTCTCGTCGTCCGGGAAGTTGAAGCCGCTGGCGCAGTCCTCGGGCCGCCACTGGTCGTCGTCGATCCAGCCGGACGCGGTGGCGCAGGTCGACATCTCCGGGGTGAAGCCGTAGGCGCCGTACTTCTCGCCGAGGTACGTGTCGGTGTCGCCGTTGGTGGTGTACAGCTCGGCGCTCAGGTCCGGGTCGTAGCCCGGCACCGCCGGGAAGGCGTCGTCGCCGGCCAGCGCCTCGCCGATCACGTCGTCGGGGCTGGGCGTGGTGACCTGCCAGCCGGTGCCGTACAGCAGCAGCTCGGCGGCCGAGTGGTAGTTGACGAAGAACCGGAAGTCGACCCGGCGGGCGAGCGCGTCGAGCGCCTGCGACTCCGGCTCGGAGTTCGGCCCGGCGCCCCGGTACGTCTCGCTGCTCGGGTGCGGCGAGGAGCCCTCGTTGTCGTACCCCCAGCGGTGCCCATAGTTGCGGTTGGGATCGACGCCGTCGCCGGCGGCGATCCGGCCGTCGTGGTTGGTGTCCCGCAGGTTCTTGCGCCACAGGCGCTTGCCCTCGGTGAACGTGAAGTCGTAGCCGTCGGGGTTGAGCACCGGGATGAACCACAGCTCGGTGGTGTCGACCAGCGTGGTCAGCAGGTCGTTGGTGCCGTACCCGCCGAGCACGTGGTGGATGAGCCGGCGGTTCATCTCCGGCGTGATCCACTCGCGGGCGTGCTGGCCGCCGGCGTACAGCACCGACGGGCGGGTGCCGTCGGCGACGTGGCCGGCGTCCTTGGTGATCCGCAGCGCCTGGATCGGCTTGCCGTTGACCGAGTGGCCGATCGTGCGCAGGGTGGTCAGCCCGGGGTTGCGGGCGGCGATGCCGGCCAGCTCCTCGCGCAGCCCGCCGGCGCCGCTGTACGGGCGGAAGACCTTGTCGCCATCGCGCCGCTGCTGCTCCATGGCCGTGTCGGCGCTGCGCCCGCGGATCAGCTTCGGGGCGAGCGGTACGCCGGCCCGGCGCAGCGCCTCGACCTGGTCGGCGGTGAGGATCGCCTCGACGGCGGTGCGGCCGTCGGCGCGGGGGGCGGTCTGGAGTTCCTCGCGGTCCACGCCGGCGGCGTGCACCGCGGCGAGCTGGGTCGGCGAGAGGGTTCCGGTGTACACCCGGAGCCGGTCCGCGGGGTCGGGCGCCGCGGCGGCCGGGGCGGGTACCCCGGCCAGGGTGAGGCCGAGCGCCGTGACCATCGACAGTAGTGTCCGTCTCATGTGTCTCCTCGACGAGAGGTGGTGTCCGCAGCCTCTTCGCCCGGGCGACGGCTGTCAATGCGGTCCCGGTGGCCGGCGGGCGCGGGCCCGGCCGGGCCGCCCGCCGCGGGGCCGGTCGCGCGCGGGCCGCCGGACCGGTCCGGGACGAGAAGGGTCGGACGGGATGACGCCGGGAGAGCGCCCGGTTCGCTGTGTTTCGCCGTACTCGGCGCAAACGGCTATCGACGCCGAATAACGCCTTTCGCAAAACCCCTGATACCCCACCATCGCGCCAGCATTCCCGGCGGCCGCGAGTTGCTGCTTTCCGTCATTGTCGGAAAGCAGCAAGGTCCGGGCGGGGTCGGCCGGGTTAATCTGCCAAACCCGAGGAACTATTGATGTTCGTCAATCGCCGGGTATCCCCGACCCGGCGCCGGCCGACAGCGACCCCGGGCCCGTTCCACCCCCACCCTCGCTACCCCAGCGAAATGGAGCCCAGTCTTGCGACGCGCACCCCTTACCCCGCACCGCCGCCTCGCCGCCGCGGCGATCGGCACCGCCACCGCCGCCGCGACGATCGCCGCCCTCGGCCTCGCCGCGCCGGCCCACGCCGAGGGCGTCATCCACGGCATCGCCGACGCCATCCCGGACCGGTACATCGTCACCCTCGCCGACGAGAACAGCCTGGTCGCCAGCAGCGCCGCCGACCTCGCCCGCCGGTACGGCGGCGAGATCCGCTACACCTACGAGCACGCGCTGCGCGGCTTCTCGGTCACCATGCCCGAGCGGCGGGCGCGGCAGCTCGCGGCCGACGCCCGGGTCGCCTCGGTCGAGCAGGTCGGCATGGCCCACATCACCGAGACCCAGAACGACCCGCCGTCCTGGGGCATCGACCGGATCGACCAGCGGGCGCTCCCGCTGGACAAGAAGTACACGTACGCCAGCAGCAGCGGGGTGACCGTCTACATCCTGGACACCGGCGCGCGGCTGACCCACAAGGACTTCACCGGCCGGATCTCCTCGGGCCGCGACTTCATCGACAACGACGCCGACGCCAGCGACTGCAACGGGCACGGCACGCACGTCGCCGGCACCGCCGCGGGCACGACGTTCGGCGTGGCCAAGCAGGCCAAGATCGTCGCGGTCCGGGTGCTGGACTGCCAGGGCAGCGGGCCCTGGGACACCATCACCAAGGGCGTCGACTGGGTCACCGGCAACGCCGCCAAGCCCGCCGTCGCGAACATGAGCCTCGGCGGCAACGGCACCCAGGCGGCCCTGGAGAGCGCCGTCCGCAAGTCCATCGGCGCGGGGGTGACGTACGCGCTCGCGGCCGGCAACAACGGCGGCGACGCCTGCGGGTTCAGCCCGGCCCGGGAGCCGCTCGCGATCACCGTGGGCAACAGCGACCCGAACGACTCGCGCTGGACCGGCAGCCCCGGCCCCAGCAACTACGGCCGCTGCCTGGACATCTTCGCGCCGGGCCGGAACATCGTCTCGGCGTCGCACAGCAGCGACACCGGCAGCGCGACGATGACCGGTACGTCGATGGCCTCGCCCCACGTGGCCGGCGCCGCCGCGCTGTACCTGGCGGCCAACCGCGACGCCACGCCGCAGCAGGTGCGGGAGGCGCTGGTCAGCACCAACGGCATCAAGGACAAGCTGACCAACGTCGGCTCCGGCTCGCCGAACGTCCTGCTCTACACCGGCCCGCCCGCGGCGGCCCGGTAAGCGGCGGGCGCTCCGGCAGGGCGCCCACCGGCACGACCCGGCCGGGTGGTGCGGCAGCAGCCGCCCACCCGGCCGGCGCGCGTCCGCGGCCGGATCGTCCGGTCGGGACGGTTCCGGACGCATCCACGGTGCCCTATGGTGGCGGCGGGACGTCCGGCGACCGCGCCACCCTGCACCGCCCTGCTCCCTTGATCGGCCCCGGCCCGCACCGGGGCACCGGCGTCCCGGCCGCGCGCGCCCGCGGCCCGCCCGAGCCGTCGATCGAGGAAGGTGGACCACCCATGACCCAGGTACGGCACCCGGCATCGCCCGGCCGCCGCGCGCTCGGCGCCGCGGTCGTCGCGGCCCTGGCCGCGGCCCTCGGCCTGCCGGCCGGCGCCGGCGCCGCCCCGCCCGGCACCGAGGCCGCCCGCTGGCGGGCGCACGCGGCGAACGTGACGATCACCCGCGACGACTGGGGCATCGCGCACGTCGCCGGCGCCACCGACGCCGACGCGGTGTTCGGGATGATGTACGCCCAGGCCGAGGACGACTTCCCCCGGATCGAGCAGAACTACCTGGTCAGCCTCGGCCGGCTCGCCGAGGCCGAGGGCGAGGGGGCGATCTGGCAGGACCTGCGGCAGCGGCTGTTCGTCGATCCCGAGCAGCTCAGGGCCCTGCACGCGGACAGCCCCGAGTGGCTGCGCACGCTGACCCGGGCCTGGGCGGACGGGCTCAACCACTACCTCGCCACCCACCCCGAGGTGCGGCCGCGGGTGCTCCAGCGGTTCGAGCCGTGGATGGCGCTCAGCTTCTCCGAGGGCAGCATCGGCGGCGACATCGAGCGGGTGCCGCTCAGCCAGCTCGAGGCGTTCTACGCCAAGCGCCCGGTGCCGATGACCGACGAGGAGCGCGGCCTGCGGTACGCCGAGCCGAGCGGCTCCAACGGCTTCGCGGTCGCCCCGCCGCGCACCCGCGACGGCCACGCGCTGCTGCTGATCAACCCGCACACCAGCTTCTTCTTCCGCTCCGAGCAGCAGGTGACCAGCGGCGAGGGGCTCAACGTCTACGGCGCCGCGACCTGGGGCCAGTTCTTCATCTACCAGGGCTTCAACGCGCGCGCCGGCTGGATGCACACCTCCAGCGGCGCCGACAACGTCGACGAGTTCGCCGAGACGGTCGTGCCCGGCGCGGACGGCCGCCTGTCCTACCGGTACGGCGACGCCCTGCGGCCGGTCACCACCAAGCCGGTCACGCTGTCCTACCGGACCGCCGACGGGCGGCTGGCCCAGCGCACCGTCACCACGTACGCCACCCACCACGGGCCGATCGTCCGCGAGGCCGACGGGCGGTGGATCGCTTTCGCCCTGATGAACCGCCCGGTCGAGGCGTTGCAGCAGAGCTTCCTGCGGACCAAGGCCACCGACTACGCCAGCTTCCTGGACGTCGCCCGGCTGCGCGCCAACAGCTCCAACAACACCGTCTTCGCCGACGCCGACGGCGGGATCGCGTTCCTCATGCCGCAGTTCATGCCGGTCCGCGACAACCGGTTCGACTACCGGCGGCCGGTCGACGGCAGCGACCCGGCGACCGACTGGCGCGGCCTGCACAGCCTGGCCAGCCTGCCGCGGGCGGTCAACCCGCGCACCGACTGGGTGTTCAACACCAACAACTGGCCGTGGACGGCCGCCGGCCCGGACAGCCCGAAGGCCGCCGACCACCCGCGGTACCTCGACCAGGCCGGCGAGAACCCGCGCGGCCCGCAGGCCATCCGGGTGCTGGAGGCCCGTCGCGACTTCACGCCGGAATCGCTGACGGCGGCGGCGTACGACCCGTACCTGACCGCCTTCGCCCGGTTCGGGCCCGGCCTCGCCGCGGCCTGGGACCGGCTGCCCGGCGACGACCCGCGGAAGGCCGCGCTGGCCGGGCCGACCGCGCTGCTGCGCGACTGGGACCACCGCTGGTCGGCCGACTCCACCGCGACCTCGCTCGCCGTGTTCTGGGGCGAGGCGATCTGGGTGCAGGTGGTCGCCGCCGCCCGCGAGGCCGGGGTGTCCGTCTGGGACTACATCGCCGACCGGGCCACCGACACCCAGCGCCTCGCCGCGCTGACCGCCGCCACCGAGCGGCTGACCCGCGACTTCGGCGACTGGCGGGTGCCGTGGGGCCGGATCAACCGGTTCCAGCGCAACGACGGGGCGATCGTGCAGAAGTTCGACGACGCCAAGCCGAGCATCCCGGTGCCGTTCACCTCGGCCCAGTGGGGGTCGCTGGCGTCGTTCGGGGCGAAGCAGTGGCCGGGGACCAAGAACTACTACGGGACCAGCGGCAACAGCTTCGTCGCGGTGGTGGAGTTCGGGCCGCGGGTCCGCGCCAGGGCGATCACCGCGGGCGGGGCGAGCGGGAACCCGACCTCGCCGCACTTCACCGACCAGGCCGCCCGGTACGCCGCCGGGGACCTGCGGCCGGTCCTGTTCCACCCGGACGAGCTGGCCGGGCACGTCGCCCGCCGGTACGCCCCCGGCGCCGACGGGCCGTACCGCGGCCGGTGACCGCGAGCGGGGCGCGGCGGGCGGACCCGGCCCGCCGCGCCCCGGTGCGGCCCGGGCGCCGTGAACGGCGGGCGTCAGCGCGCGGGGGTACCGCCGCGCAGCTCGCCGGCGAGCACCGGCCGCCACGACGGGTACGCCGGCCGCCAGCCGATCGCGTCCGCCGCCCGGCCGTTCGCGGCGCCGCGCAGCTCGTTCATGAACGCCACGCCCCAGCCGCCGGCGACCAGCCGGGCCAGCAGCGCCGGCACCCGCCGCGGCGGCGCGGCGCCCACCAGGTGCGCGGCGTACGGCAGCCACTCGGCCATGGTGACCGGGTCGTCGTCCACGATGTTCAGCGGGCCGCGGTGGTCGGCGGCCAGGCCCCGGACGATCGCCCGGGCGGCGTCCCGGACGTGCGTGAACGACAGCACGGACGCGCCCCGCCCGACCACCGGCACCCGGTTCGCCCGGATCCGCGCGACGAAACCGCCGGCCGGGTCGAACATCGTCCCCGGCCCGTACAGGTGGCCGAGGCGCAGCACCAGCGCGCCCGCGCCGGCGGCGAGCCGCTCCAGCTCCCGCAGCGCGTCCAGGACGGGGGCGAACTGCGCCGGCGGGCGCGGCCAGAACGGCACGTCCTCGTCGGCGGGCCCGGACCCGGCCGGGTCGTACGCGAACGCCACGCTCTGCACCACGACCCGCTCGACGCCCGCCTGCTCGGCGGCGGCCAGCAGGTTGCGGGTGCCCTCGGTCCGGAGCCGGTTCGTCGGCCCGAACACCCGCGCCAGCCGCTTCGGGTCGGCGTCGGCGGGGATGGCCGTGAGCAGGTGGACGACCGTGTCGGGGGCGGCCGCGCGGACGGCGGCGAGCAGCGCCCCGCGGTCCAGCGCGTCCGCGGTGACCAGCGTGCCGCCGACGGCCTCCCAATCGGCCGCCCGGGCGCGCGAACGGGCCAGGCCGACCGCCTCGTGGCCCGCGGCCGCGAGCAGCGGCGCGAGCTGCCGGCCGAGCACACCGGTCGCGCCGGCGACGAAGACCCTCATCCGTACCTCCCCGGTGCGACCCCCGGCCGGGCGACGGCGCGGGCCGCCGCGCGGGCCGGTCCCGGGACCGGCCCCGCCGGGTGGTGCGCCGCCGGCTCGGGCGGGCGACGCCCCGTCGGGCCCGATCCTACTGACCCCGGCCGGACCACCGCTCCACACGGGAGCCGGCGGCCGGGGGATCGGGCAGGCGGCGGCGAAGCGCCCACCGCGCCCGGGCGGCCCGGGTAGGTTGGTAGCGACGCCGACCCATGGAAGGACCGCCGTTGCCGCCCTCGATCGCCGTGGATTCCCGGACCGTCCTGCAGCGCGCGGGGCAGGTCGTCCCGCTCGTCGCCCTGGCCGCCATGATGGCGGTGTGGGGGCGGGGCCTGCCGGCCGCGGTGGAGGTCGTCGTCGTCCTGCTGCTGGCCGGCTCGGTGCTGGCCGCGGTGCACCACGCCGAGGTGGTCGCGCACCGGGTCGGCGAGCCGTTCGGGTCGCTGATCCTGGCGGTGGCGGTCACGGTCATCGAGGTGGGCCTGATCATCGCGCTGATGGTCTCCGGCGGGCCGACCACGGCGTCGCTGGCCTGGGACACCGTGTTCGCCGCGATCATGATCACCTGTAACGGGATCGTCGGCCTGTCGCTGCTGGTCGGGGCGGTGCGGCGGCGGGTCGCCGTGTTCAACCCCGAGGGCACCGGCGCCGCGCTGGCGACCGTACTGACCCTGGCCACGCTGTGCCTCGTGCTGCCCAGCTTCACCACGAGCACCCCGGGCCCGCGGTTCAGCGGCGCGCAGCTCGCGTTCGCCGCGGTGGCGTCGATCGTGCTGTACGGGCTGTTCGTGGTCGTGCAGAACGTCCGCCACCGGGCCTACTTCCTGCCGGTCACCGGCGGCCGGCACGCGCTGTCCGCCGACGGCGAGCCGCCCGAGCCCGACGAGGGGGCGGCGGAGACCCCCAGCGCCCGGGAGGCGGTGGTCAGCCTGCTGCTGCTGGTCGCGGCGCTGGTGGCGGTGGTCGGGCTGGCCAAGGTCGAGTCGCCGACGATCGAGGCCGCGGTCGCCGACTTCGGCCTCCCGCACGCGGTGGTCGGCGTGGTGATCGCGCTGCTGATCCTGCTGCCGGAGACGATCGCCGCGGTCCGCAACGCCCGCCGGGACCGCACCCAGATCAGCCTCAACCTGGCGCTGGGCTCGGCGATGGCCAGCATCGGCCTGACCATTCCCGCCATCGCCGTGGCGTCGCTGTGGCTGGACGGCCCGCTGCTGCTCGGGCTCGGCCCGACGCAGATCGTCCTGCTCGGGCTCACCGCGGGCGTGGGCGTGCTGACGGTCATGCCGGGGCGGGCGACGGTCCTCCAGGCCACGGTGCACCTGGCGATCTGCGCGTCGTTCCTGTTCCTGGCCGCCAACCCCTGATTTCCGGACGGGTCAGGTGGCGAAGATCTGCGACTCGTCGGCGAACGCCTTGAACTCCAGCGCGTTGCCGGCCGGGTCCAGCAGGAACATCGTCCACTGCTCGCCCGGCTCGCCGCGGAAGCGCACGTACGGCTCGATGACGAACGCCGTACCGGCCGCGCGCAGCCGCTCGGCGAGCCGCTGGAAGTCGGCCACGGCCAGGATCAGGCCGAAGTGGGGGACCGGCACGTCGTGGCCGTCCACGGCGTTGTGCGACCGGGGCGCGCGACCGGGCGCCAGGTGGGTCACGAACTGGTGGCCGTGTAGGTCCCAGTCCACCCAGGTGTCGGCGCTGCGGCCCGGCGGCAGCCCGAGGACGCCGCCGTAGAAGCGGCGGGCCGCGGCCAGGTCGTCGACCGGTACGGCCAGGTGGAAGCGGGGGATCGGCGCGGCGGTCATCGAGCGGCTCCTTCCCGGCCGGCGGCGCCGGCCCGCGTCGTCCGAGCCTACGCGCCGCCGGCGAGGGCCGGGGCCAGCGGCAGCGGCACCTCGCCCCACCGCCCGACCAGCGCCGCCCGCAGCCGCCCGGCGAAGTCGGCGATGACCGGTACGGCCGTCCGCCGCTCGGAGGTCGCCAGCCGGTGCAGCAGCAGCGCCCGGCGCCGCGGCGCCGGCAGGCCGTCGGCGGCCACCGGGTCGCCGGCCAGGGTCAGCGGCAGGAACCACGACGAGTACAGCACCGACCACAGGCCGGCCGCCGCGGCCAGGTCGCGGTCGAAGGCGTCGGTCGCCACGTATGGCAGGTGCGGCGCCAGCACCGCCCGGTACCGGGCGACGGCGGCCGCGGCCAGCGCGTCCGGCAGCCGCCACGCGCACCAGCAGGTCGGCCACGGGACCAGCAGGTACGCGGCGTCCCAGGCGACGTGCCGCCACTCGGCGTGCTCGAAGTCGACCAGGCGCACCCCGTCCGGGGTGACGACGTTGTTGTCCGGGCAGACGTCGCCGGGGGACAGCGCGGCCGCGCCGGGCCGGTCCAGCCGCGCGGCCTCCGCCCGGAACGCGCCGGCGAGCGCGTCCGGTACGTCGACGCCCAGCGGCGCGCAGGCCGCGGCCAGGTCGGCGATCGCCGCCGGCACCCGCCCGGCCAGCGAGGTGAGCGGCACCTCCGCCGCGCCGCCGCGGGCGCGGTGCGCGGCCGCGTACGCCGCCCGGGCGCCGAGGCCGGCGGCGTGCAGGTCGGCCAGCGCCCGGGCCCAGTCCAGCACCGCCGCGCCCGCCGCCGCCGCCGCCGACCCGCCCAGCAGCGCGTCGGCGACGCTGCCGCCGCCGTCCAGGTGGCTCATCACGGCCGTCGGCGGGTCGGCGTGCGCGGCGAGCAGCCGCGGTACGGGCGCGTGGTCGGGCAGGACGGTCAGCGCCGCGACCTCGCGCGCCCAGGCGGCCGGGTCGTCGAAGGTCTTGACCACGACGTCGGCGGCGCTGCCGTCGGGGCGGGTGGCCCGGCCGCGGCGCACGGCGGACCGATCGCTGCCGCCCAGCGCGGCGCCGAGCGTGACGGCGGCGCCGGGCAGCAGGTCGAGCGCGGACGGTTCACGATCGGCCATGCCGGCCAGCGTAGCGGCGCCGACCGCCACCCGCGGCCGGGTCGGCGCGGTGCGGGCGGCGCGGTCCCGACCGGGGCAGCGCCCGGGCCACAGCGCGAGCGGTGCGGTGGCCGCACGGGCAGCACCGGGTCACGCAGGCGGTGCCGTGCTCCTCGCGGTCGGGGGTGCCGTAGCGCGAGCGGTGCGGTGGCCGCACGGCGGCGGCCGGAACGGGCTGCCCGGCGGTCAGAACAGGGTGAGCGGCTCGATCGGCGGCGGGGGCGGCAGCGGCGGCAGGTCGGGCACGCGGTCGCACACCTCCGCGTGGAACCGGCGGGCGAGCGCCGGCGCGTCGACGTTGTCCGGGGTGTGGACGAACACGGTGGGGGAGCGGCCCTCGCGCAGCCAGTCCGCGACGACGCCCAGCCACGGGCGCCAGCCGGCGGCCGTCCGGACGGCGTCGTCGCGGCCGAGGTACCGGACGATCGGCTCGCCGGTCAGCGCCCGGGACCGCAACGGCAGCCGCGGCTTGCGCCCCCACGTCTCCCGCTCGTGCGGCGTGCCGGGCGGCGCGGCGAAGAACACGGTCGTGTCGAACGGCACCCACTCGGCCCCGACCGCGCCCAGCGCCGCCTCGAGCCGCTGCGCCGCGCGCGCGTCGGTGAAGAAGTCCGGGTGCCGTACCTCGACCGCGCCCCGGTGCTCCGCCGGCAGCCGGCGCAGGAACCGGGCGAGCACGGGCAGGTCGTCGGGGCCGAACGAGGCCGGGAGCTGGAGCCACAGCGTCCGCGCGCGGGGGCCGAGCGGCGCGACCGCGTCCAGGAACGCGCGCATCGGCGGCGCCACGTCGACCAGCCGGCGGTCGTGACTGACCACCCGGGGCACCTTGGGCAGGAACCGGAAGTCCGGCGCGGTCTGGTCCGCCCAGGAGGCCGCGGTCGCCGGGTCGGGGATGGCGTAGAAGGTGGTGTTGCCCTCGACGGCGTCGCACTGCGCGGCGTACGCCCGCAGCCGCTCGCCCGCCGGCAGCGGGTGCGGCACGAACCGCCCCTGCCAGGACCGGTGCGTCCACATCGCGCACCCGACGTGCAGCCGCACCGCGCCCCCTCCCGCCGCTGCCGCCCCTCGGGGTACGGCCGGGCGGACCGGTCGGCCCCGCCCGGCCGGCAAGCCTACCCGGGCGCGGCGCGCAAGCCTACCCGGGCGCGGCGCGCAAGCCTACCCGGGCGCGGCGCGGACGCGGATGGGCGGCCGGCCAGGGGGACCGCACCGCCCATCCGCGGGTACCGGGATCAGCACATGTGCGTGCGCATCACCATGTCGGCGCTGGACCAGTCCGCGCAGCCGGAGCCGGAGTGGCCGTACCAGTTGTGGCCGAACTCGTGCGCGGAGAGCAGCGCGAAGTCGCTCACCTTGGTAGAGAGCATGATCCGCTGGCCGGAGCCCCAGTTGCAGCCGACGACCGTGCTGCCGCCCCCGCAGCCCTGCACGTACCCGTTGGTGCACTCCACCGGGGTACCGCTGCCCTGGGTCTCGGTGCCGTTGCCCCAGTACTGGGCGCCGCGGCGGATCGAGCCGCTGAGGTTGCTACAGGAGGAGGTGATGTAGTACCGCCAGGCCGGCGGCGCGAGCGTGCTGCTCGCCCCGGGCGCCGGCTTCTCCACCTCACCGGCCGGTTCGCCGGTGACGTAGCTGTCCGGTGCCGTGATCATCGGGTGGGCGTGGTCGGCGTCCGCGGCGGCGGCCGGTACGGCGGCCGCCACCAGGGTGGTGGCGGCGAGCGCGGCGACGAGGCCGCGCAGGATCCTGGACATGAGGGAACTCCTCGGGACGGTCGGCGTTCGCCCGCCGGGCCAACGCCGTGGGGGGTGGGAAGCCGCGTATCCGTTGGGGTCCCTTGCGCGCAAGGGCGGGCGGCCACGACCGGGGTCCGTCCGGATGCGTCGATATGGGACATCCAGGAGATCCCGAACGCTTGTTGGGTGCCAAGCATGCCGTGGCGTCCACCCGCCGGGTCAACCCGCTTTCAAGCGGGCGGCCAACCGCGCGTGGCAAAACTGTTGAAGTCCGTCAATGCGTCAATGCCCCGACCGGGAGCACGGGACGGCGAGCGCGTCGGGCCGGCTACAGCGGCGCCGGGGGGCCGTCGGGCGCGGTGGTGGGGTGGTCGGCGGCCGGGAAGGTGGCGTCGGCCGCGGGGAGGAAGGTCGGGAGCTGTACGGCGATCTCCAGCACTTCGTCCAGGTCGGGAGCGTGGGCGGCGGTGTCCATGGGTCTCCTTATGCCGGTGGCCCTGCGGAACGGCGGTACCCCACCGGGTGCGCCGGGAAACGACGATGATCCATCCCCGCCCTCCGATGTGGCAACAAGCAGCAATCCGGCGTCGGAATGCGACCCATTCCGCGGCCACCGCCGACGCGGCGGAAAGACGTATCCGAATACCCGCTCCGCGATGCGGTTCCGGACGTGATCGTCGACCGGCGACTCCCCGGGTAGCCCACATCCCGCTATCAGGGCCCGCACAGCCCGGTGGGCAACAGTGGGGTACGGGCGCACCGCCGGCGATCGCCGGCCCGCCCGCGGAGCTGGGAGGGCGACATGTCCGGGTTCAGGATGGGTCACACGGCCGCACTGCCGCAGCGCACCCCCTTCGGCGCCGTACTGGACGAGCTGGTCGCGGTCCTCGGCCGGGCCGCCGCCGCGCCGGTGGCGCCGCCGATGCTCTGGCGCCCCGCGCCGCCGCCGCACCCGCCGGTCACCGCGTCCGAGATCAGCCGGGTGACCGCGGCGCTGCGGCTGGCGGACCCGGCGGTGACCGTGCAGGGGGTGCGGCGCACCGCCGACGGCGTCTTCGACGTGCTGAGCAGCCGGGCCGGGAGCCGGGTGATGTACGAGGTCAGCCCCGATTTCGGCACGGTCACCGAGCGCAGCCGGGCCCGGTCGGCGGGCCTCGGCTGACCGCGGGCCCGGACAGCGGGCACCCCTCGGGCCGGGCCGCGCCGCCGATGGCGCCGAAATTAATACTATGCCTATAGTGCTAGTAGGATTTCGAGCCGGGCGGCGCGTGCGCCCGGGGCCCGCCCCGAGAGGACCCCGCATGAGCGACGAGTACCTCTGGTACATCCCGAACCAGGTCCGGCCCGGCCACCGGGGCGACGACGACGTGACGGAGAAGCACAACAGCCTGGCCACGCTCACCGCCCACGCGCACGCACTGGAGGAGAACGGCTGGGGCGGGGCGCTGCTCGGGACCGGCTGGGGGCGGCCGGACACGTTCACCGTCGCGACCGCGCTGACCGCCCGGACCACGACGTTCCGGCCGCTGATCGCGATCCGGCCGGGGTACTGGCACCCGGCCCGGTTCGCCTCGGCGGCCGCCACGCTGGACCAGCTCAGCGGCGGGCGGGTGCTGATCAACATCGTGTCCGGCACGGACAACCTCGCCGCGTACGGCGACCGGGAGGGCGACCAGGCGGACCGGTACGCGCGGACCGCCGAGTTCCTGCGGCTGGTCCGCCGGCTGTGGACCGAGGAGGGCGTCACCCACGACGGGCCGCACTTCCGGGTCGCCGACTCGACCGTGCAGCCCCGGCCGGTCGTGCGCGGTACGCGGCGGCACCCGACGCTGTACTTCGGCGGCGCGTCGCCGGCGGCCGAGCGGGTGGCCGCTACCGAGGCGGACGTGCAGCTCTTCTGGGGTGAGCCGCTCGACGGGATCCGGGAGCGGATCGCCCGGCTGACCGCGCTGAGCGCGCAGCTCGGCCGCGCGCACGCGCCGCTGGGGTTCGGGCTGCGGATCACCACGCTGGTCCGGGACACCACCGAGCGGGCCTGGGCCGACGCCGAGGCCAGGGTCGCCCGGATGGCCCGGGGCGAGGGCGTCGCGTTCCGGGACGAGCGCCGCCCCACCGCGGTCGGGCAGCAGCGGCTGCTCGACCTGGCGGCCCGCGGCGACGTGCTCGACGACAACCTGTACACCGCGCCGGGCCGGTACGGCGGGGGCGGCGCGGGCACCACCTGGCTGGTCGGCTCGGCGGCCGACGTCGCCGCGGCCCTGGGCCGGTACCGGGACCTGGGCATCACCCACTTCGTGCTCTCCGACACCCCGTACCTGGCCGAGATCCGCCGCCAGGGCCACCGCCTGCTGCCCCTGCTCCGCGCCCGCGACCGGGACCGCGCCGCCCGCGACCGGGACCGGGACCGGGACCGCGCCGAACCGGCCGCCCGCGACCGCGCCGGGACTGCCGGCGAGGGCCGGGACCGCGGTGTCGCCGGGGCCGGTGTGACCACCGGGGCCGCCGGGGCGGCGGGGGTACCGGCCGGGCAGTGATCGGCTAAGTTGTCCGGCTCCGCCGCCGATGTCGACCCTCGCAGGTTCCGGCGGAAGGGGCGACTCATGGGCAGCCGGCGGCGCGTGCTGTCGATCGTCGGCTCCGTGCTGCTCATCGCCGTCGTCGGGTCCTGCCTGGCGGTCGTCCCGGCCGCCGGGGCGGCCTTCCGCGGGACCACCGCGAACCCGGTCAGCGCGCTCGACGTCGGCAGCGTCGCCCCGCCGACCTCGTTCGCGTACAACCGGGCCTGCACCGTCTCCCACCCCGGCACGACGCCGGCCGTCCGGGGCTCGGGCAGCACCTCGAACTCGAACACGTCCTCGCTGGCCATCTCCACGCCGAGCACCGCGTCGGGCGACTACCTGGTCGCCGCGGTGTACGCGCAGAAGTCGTCGCCGCCGACGATCACGCCGCCGTCGGGGTGGACCGCGCTGTACAGCCAGACCGCCGGCACGAACGTCCGGGTCGGCGTCTACTACCGGGAGAGCCCGGGCTCGTCCCCGTCCAGCTACACGTTCTCGCTCAGCAGCAGTGCCGAGATGGAGATCGTGATGGGCTCGTACTCGAACACCAACAGCGTCGACGCCAGCAACGTCGTCTCGACCACCGGCTCCACCGGCCAGATCCCGTCGGTCACCCCGTCGGCGGGCCCGACCCGGCTGGTCGGCTTCATCGGTACCGCGGCCGCCTCCGCGGGCACCCCGTCGGGCATGACCCAGCGGTCGTCGGGCTCCAGCCTGTACCTGTTCGACCAGAGCATCGCCGGGACCGGCGCGACCGGCACCAAGAACTCGTCGCTCAGCGGCAGCGCCGCCACGGTCGGCGTCGCGGTCCTGCTCACCGCGGCCACGATCGACCCGGACGTCGACTTCTCCTGGACCGCGACCGTGACCACCTCGGCGACCGGCTACGAGATCACCCGCACCGTCGGCTCGACCACGGGCATCTCCGGCCGTACCACGACGTCCTGGACGGATACCACGACGAGCGCGAATACGGCATACACCTACAGCATCTCCTCGGTCCGCGGGAGCTGGCGCTCCACCAGCCCGAGCGTCAACGTCCCCGCCTGCTGAGTCCCCGACCGGTGCCCCTCGCTCCCCGAGGAAGGCTTGCCTAAGATACTGGGCGCCGCACCCGGGAGAGGAGCCGCGCATGGCCGACAACGACTTCGCCGGTCGGACCGCCCTGGTCACCGGCGCCGGCAAGGGCATCGGGGCCGCGGTGGCCGCCGCGCTGTCCGCCGGCGGCGCGCGGGTGGCCCTGGTCGACGCCGACGCCGACGCGGTCGCCCGCGGGGCGGCGGCCCTGGACCGCGCCCTGCCGTTCGTGACCGACGTCACCGATGCCGCGGCCGTCGGCCGGACCGTCGCCGCGGTCGAGCGGCAGCTCGGCCCCATCGACATCTGCGTCAACGTCGCCGGGGTGCTGCGCCCCGGCCGGGTGCTGGACGTCACCGACGCCGACTGGGCGGCCACCTTCGCCGTGAACACCACCGGCGTGTTCCACGTCAGCCGGGCGGTCGCCGCGCCGATGGTCGAGCGCCGCCGCGGCGTGATCATCACGGTGTCGTCCAACGCCGCCGGGGTGCCCCGGGCCGGGATGGCGGCGTACGCGGCGTCGAAGGCCGCCTCGACCATGTTCACCCGGTGCCTGGGGCTGGAGCTGGCCCGGTACGGCGTCCGCTGCAACGTCGTCGCGCCCGGCTCCACCGACACCGAGATGGGCCGCCAGCTCTGGACCGACGAGCACGGCGCCGACGCCGTCATCGGCGGCTCGGCGGCCGACTTCCGGGTCGGCATCCCGCTCGGCCGGATCGCGGTGCCGGCGGACATCGCCGACGCCGTGCTGTTCCTCGCCTCGGACCGGGCCCGGCACATCACCATGCACGCCCTGTACGTCGACGGCGGCGCCACCCTGCGCGCCTGACCCCGCGGGAGAATCCACCATGACCCTCGCCGACCCGGCCGCGCCGGGCCCCGACCTCACCCCCTGGCCGGCCGACACCGCCGCCGCGTACCGGGCCGCCGGGTACTGGCGCGGCGAGTCGTTCGGCGCCGCCCTGCGGAGCTGGGCCGCCCGCTCCGGCGCCGACCCGGCGGTGGTCGACGGGGACCGGACCCTGTCGTACGCGCAGCTCGACGCCGCCGCCGACCGGTTCGCCGCCGGCATCCTCGCCCTCGGGGTGCGGCCGGGGGAGCGGGCGGTGCTGCAACTGCCGAACACCGCCGACTTCTTCGGCGTCCTGTTCGGCCTGTTCCGGGCCGGCGTGGTGCCGGTGTTCGCGCTGCCGGCGCACCGCAGCAGCGAGCTGGCCCACTTCTGCCGGCACAGCGCCGCCGCCGTCCTGATCATCCCGGACCGGACCGGGCCGTTCGACCACCGCGGCATGGTCGACGACGTCCGCGCGGCCGCGCCGAGCATCCGGCACGTGCTGGTGGCCGGCGAACCCGGCGGGCACACGCCGCTGTCGGCGGTCGACGCCGACCCGGTACCGCTGCCCGACCGCGACCCCGGCGCGCTCGCCTTCCTCAACATCTCCGGCGGCAGCACCGGGCTGCCCAAGCTGATCCCGCGGACCGCCGACGACTACCTGTACAGCGTCCGGGTCAGCGCGGAGGTCTGCGACCTCGGACCGGCCAGCGTGTACCTGTGCGTGCTGCCGGTGGCGCACAACTTCACCCTCAGCTCGCCCGGCGTGCTCGGCACGCTGGCCGCCGGCGGGACCGTCGTCATGTGCCCGCAGCCGACGCCCGGGGCCGCGTTCCCGCTGATCGCCCGGCACCGGGTGACGATCACCGCGCTGGTCCCGCCGCTGGCGCTGCTGTGGCTGTCCACCGAGCGCGCCGACGACCTGTCCTCGCTGGACGTGCTCCAGGTCGGCGGGGCGCGGCTGCCCGACGAGGCCGCCGCCCGGGTCCGGCCGCGGCTGGGCTGCCGGTTGCAACAGGTGTTCGGGATGGCCGAGGGCCTGGTCAACTACACCCGGCTCGACGACCCCGACGACGTCGTCACCACCACCCAGGGGCGGCCGGTGTCGCCGGCTGACGAGGTCCGGGTGGTGGACGACCACGACGCCGACGTGCCGGACGGCGCCGAGGGCCACCTGCTGACCCGCGGGCCGTACACGATCCGCGGCTACTACCGGGCGGCCGCGCACAACGCGACGGCGTTCACCGCCGACGGCTTCTACCGCACCGGCGACCTCGTCCGGCGCACGCCCGCGGGCAACCTGGTCGTCACCGGCCGGGCCAAGGACCAGATCAACCGCGGCGGGGAGAAAATCGCCGTGGAGGAGGTCGAACGGCACCTGCTCGCCCACGACGCCGTGCACGACGCGGTGCTCGTCGGCGTCGCCGACGACCACCTGGGCGAGCGCACCTGCGCGTACGTCGTGCCGCGGGCCGGGGCGGCGCTCACCGCGGCGCAGCTCCGCCGGTTCGTCCGGGAGCGCGGGCTGGCCGCGTACAAGATCCCCGATCGGGTCGAGCTGGTACCGGCCTTCCCGGTCACCGGCGTTGGCAAGATCAGCCGAGCGGCGCTGCGGTCCGCGCTGCGCGCACACGTGTCCGATGAGAGGTAACACCTGATGGCGATCCCACCGATCCGCTCCTACCCGCTGCCGGGCCACGCGGACCTGCCGCCGCGCACGCTGGACTGGGGGCTCGACCCGGACCGCGCGGTCCTGCTGGTGCACGACATGCAGGTGTACTTCACCCGCCCGTTCGCCGACCCCGAGCCGCTGGCCACCGTCGTGGCCAACATCGCCCGGCTGCGCGCGGCCGCCGCGGCGGCCGGCCTGCCGGTGGTGTTCACCCGCCAGCCGGGCGGGCAGACCCCGGCCGAGCGCGGACTCCTCCAGGACGTCTGGGGCCCGGGCCTGCCGGCCGACCCGGCGCTGGCGGCGGTCCTGCCGGAGCTGGCCCCCGGCCCGGACGACGTGGTGCTGACCAAGCGCCGGTACAGCGCCTTCCTCGGCACGGACCTGGCCGAGCGGCTGCGCGCCGGCGGCCGCGACCAGATGATCGTCACCGGGATCTACGGGCACATCGGGGTGCTGACGACGGCGATCGAGGCGTTCTCCCGGGACATCGCGCCGTTCCTGGTCGCCGACGGGTTCGCGGACTTCACGGCGCGCGAGCACGCGGACACGGTGCGGCATGTGGCGGGGCGCTGCGGCGCGGTCCTCCTCGCCGCCGACGCCATCGCCAACCTCACCCGAGTGGCCGCCTAGATCCGTGGGGCAGCGCGTCCGGCACGTTCAGGGGTCGGTGTGGAGGGTGGTGAGGGCGTCGGCCAGGTCGGCGCGCCAGCAGGCGCGGTCGTGCCCGCCCGCGAACTCCCGGTGCGTCACCGGATACCCGCGCGCCGCCAGCGCCGCCCGCAGCCGGTCCAGCGGCGGCCGGTTCACCCACTCGTCCGTCCCGACCTCGAAGTGCAGCCGGATCGGCCGGCGGGGCGTGGCGGCGACGTACCGGGTCAGCCACTCCGCCGCCCCGGCCGGCGCGCTCGGCCACCAGAACGCCCCGGACTGGGCCAGCACCCGCCCGAACCGGTGCGGCGCCCGCAGCCCGGCGTGGACGGCCGCCAGCCCGCCGAGGCTCTGCCCGGCGATGATCGTCCGGTCCGGGTCGGCGGTGGCCCGGTCGCCGAGGGCGGCCGGGACGAGCGCGGCCAGCCAGTCGGCGTACGCCTCGGAGCAGGTGTAGTCGGCGGCCCGGGCGGCCGGTCCGCCGCTGTCGGGCAGCAGGGCCGCCAGCGGCGGCAGCCGGCCGGCGTGGATCAGGTTGTCCAGCAGCGGCGCGACCGGCAGCAGCGGGCCCCAGATGTCGCCGTCCAGCAGGACGAGCACGGGCAGCGGCCCGGCGCCGGTCGCGTCGCCGCCCGCCGCCGCGGCGGGTGAACCGCCGGCGGGTGGCAGGTACCGCCACACCCGCCGGCCGTCCACCGCGACCGGCGCGATCGCGCCCGCCGGCGTGCCCGGCCGGGGTTCCCACCAGCGGGGCGCCGCTGCCGCGGCCGGTGCCTCGGCGATCGACCGGGGCGGGCCGGCGGACTGGGGGAGCCGGTCGGCGTTGTGCGGGTCCGGGTGCAGGGTGGGGCGGCCGCCCGGCGCCGCCCGGACGGCGACGTGGTAGCTGCCCCGCCAGTCCGCGGGCAGCCGGTAGCTGAGGTGCCACACGTCGGCGCCGCCGAGCCGGCGCATCCGGCTGGCGGCCGGGTCGTGCCGGTCGGCGAGCTTGTTGGCCAGCAGCACGACCTCGGCGGCGTCGGCCGAGCGCCACAGGAACGTCAGCACCACCCCGCCGCCGCCGTCGGGCGGCGGCTCGGCCAGCGGGGTGCCGGCGGCGGCGACCTCGGCCCAGAACGCCGGCAGCGCGCCCGCGCGGCCGGCGGCCAGGTCGGCGGTCAGCCGGGCGATCCGCGGGGAGGCGCAGATCGGCGGCGGCACCGGGCGGGGGATCGGCGGCGGTCGATTGCCGTCCGTGGCCGCGTGCGCCGGGGCGGTGACCGGGTGCGGCGGCGGGGCCGTCGGGTTCACGCCCACCCCCGCTCCCCGGTACCGTCGCGGCTCCCGGTGCCGCTGACCTCGATCGATCTTAGGTTAACCTAACCGTGTGTCCGCTCCGCTTCCCGCTCTCCCGCTGACGACGGCCCAGCAGGCCATCGCGTACGCGCAGCAGCTCGATCCGGCCAACCCGGCGTACCTGTGCGCGCACGCCATCACCGTGCGTGGCCGGGTCGACCGCGCCGCGCTCGCCGCCGCGATCACCGCCGTCACCGACGCCGTGCCGCACCTGCACGTCGCCGTCGACGGCGACCGGCAGGTGCCGCACCCGCCGGCGCCGCTGGCGGTGCACGACCTGCGCGGCGGGCCCGACCCGGCCGCGGCCGCCGCCGCGTGGATGCGGGCGGACCACACCGCCGCCGTACCGCTGGGGGAGCCCGGCCTGCTGCGCCAGGCGCTGCTCGTCGTCGCCGACGACGAGGTCGTCTGGTACCTGCGGGCGCACCACCTGCTGCTCGACGGGTACGGCTTCACCATGATCACCGAGCGGGTCGCCGCCGCGTACGCCGGCCGGGCCGTCCCCGACGCCGCGCCCTTGGCCGCGCTGCTCGCCGAGGAGGCCGGCTACGCCGCGGGCGACCGGTGCGCCGCCGACGGCGCGTACTGGCGGGACCGGCTCGGCCCCGAGCACGACGCCGCCAGCCCCGGCGCGGCCGTGCACCCGCCCGGCGTCCCGCACCGGTACCACGCGCCGCTCGACCCCGGCGTCGCCGACGAGCTGGACGACCTCGGCCGGGCCGCCGGCGCGAGCCGGGTGGAGGTGGTCTTCGCGGCGGTGGCGCTGTACGTCGCCCGGGTCACCGGCCGCGCCGACGTCGCCCTCGGCCTGCCGCTGATGAACCGGCTCGGCTCGGTCGCCGCGAGGGTGCCCGGCACGGTGGTCAACGTGCTGCCGCTGCGGGTCGACGTCGACCACGCCGGCACCGTCGGCGACCTGGTCGGCCGGGTCGGCGGCGCGCTGCGGGCGGCCCGCCGGCACGGCCGGTACCGGTACGAGCAGCTCCAGCGCGACCTCGGCCTGGTCGGCGGCGGCCGCCGGCTGTGCGGCCCGACGGTCAACATCAAGCCGTACGCCGAGCCGCCCCGGTTCGGCGACTGCGCCGTCACGGTCACCCCGCTGGCCACCGGCCCGATCGACGACCTGGAGTTCCAGCTCTGGACCGACGCCGCGGGCAGCCACCTCGCCGGGTACGCCAACCCGGCCGGGTACGACGCCGCGGCCACCCGGGCCCACCGGGACCGGCTCGCGCACCTGCTGGCGCAGCTCGCCGCCGGCACCCCGGCCACCCGGCTGGCCGCGCTGGACATCGCGCTGCCCGCCGAGCAGTCGATGCCGGCCGGCGACACCCCGCCGGTCGCCGCCCGGACGCTGGTCGCGCTGATCGACGCCGCCCCGGCCCGGTCCGCGGTGCGGGCCGCCGACGGCCGGCTGGACCCGGCGGAGCTGGACGCGCGGGCCAACCGGCTCGCCCGCTGGCTGATCGACCGCGGCGCCGGCCCGGACACGCTCGTCGCCGTCGCCCTGCCCCGCCGGGCCGACCTGGTGGTGGCGCTGCTCGCGGTGCTGCGGGCCGGCGCGGCGTACCTGCCGCTGGACCTCGACCAGCCGCCGGCCCGGACCGCGGCGCTGCTCGCCGACGCCCGGCCGGTGTGCGTGCTCACCCACCGGGACGTCGCGCCGGCGCCCGCCGGGCCGCCGGTGGCGGCACTGGACGAACTGGACCTGTCCGGGTATCCCGCCGGCCCGGTCGCCGACGCCGACCGCGCCCGCCCGCTGACCGGCGCGGACACCGCGTACGTGATCTACACCTCGGGCTCGACCGGCGCGCCCAAGGGCGTGGCGGTGCCGCACGCGGCGATCGTCAACCGGCTGGCCTGGATGCAGGACCACCTCCGCCTCACCGCCGCCGACCGGGTGCTGCAGAAGACGCCGTACACGTTCGACGTCTCGGTCTGGGAGTTCTTCTGGCCGCTGGCCGTCGGCGCCACCCTGGTGCTCGCCGCGCCGGGCGGGCACCGCGACCCGGCGTACCTGGCGGGGCTGGTCCGGGACGAGCGGATCACCGCACTGCACTTCGTCCCGTCGATGCTGCGCGCGTACCTGGCCGGGGCGGATGTCGCCGCGGCGGCGCTGCGGTTCGCGGTGTGCAGCGGCGAGGAGCTGCCCGCCGACCTGGTCGCCGCGTGGCGGCGCCGGGTCGGGGTGCCGCTGCACAACCTGTACGGGCCGACCGAGGCCGCCGTGGACGTCACCGCGCACGCCTGCGGCCCCGCCGACGAGTCCGGGCCGGTGCCGATCGGCCGGCCGGTGCACCACACCCGCACGCTCGTCCTGGACCCCGCGCTGCGGCCGTGCCCGCCGGGCGTGCCCGGCGAGCTGTACCTGGCCGGCGTCCAGCTCGCCCGCGGCTACCTCGGGCGGCCGGCGCTGACGGCGGCCCGGTTCGTCGCCGACCCGTACGGCCCGCCCGGCACCCGGCTGTACCGCACCGGCGACCTGGCCCGGCGGCGCGCCGACGGCGCGCTGGAGTTCCTCGGCCGGACCGACAGCCAGGTCAAGGTGCGCGGGTTCCGGATCGAGCCCGGCGAGATCGAGGCGGCGCTGTGCGCGCAGCCCGGCGTCGCCGCCGCGGCGGTCACCCCGTGGCCCGGCTCGCCGGACCGGCTCGTCGGCTACGTCGTACCCCGGCCCGGCGCCGACCCCGACCCGGCCGCGCTGGCCGCGGCGCTCGCCGACACGCTGCCGGCGCACCTGGTCCCGGCGGCGATCGTGCCGCTGCCGGCGCTGCCGCTGGGCAGCACCGGCAAGCTGAACCGGTCCGGGCTGCCCGCCCCGGCCGCCGCGGCGGCGCCGCGCCGGCCGCCGGCCGGCCCGACCGAGGAGCTGCTCTGCGCGCTGACGGCCGCGGCGCTGGACGTACCGGCGGTCGGGCCGGACGACAACTTCTTCGACGCCGGCGGCCACTCGCTGCGCGCCGTCGCCCTGCTCGACGCGGTCGCCGCCGCCACCGGCGTCCGGCTGCCGCTGGCCGCGGTGTTCGCCGGCCCGACCCCGGCGCAGCTCGCCGCCGCGGTGGTCGACGCGGGCGACCCGGCCGACGGGCTCGATTCCCTGCTGGTGCTGCGCCGCGGCGAGCCGGGCGTGCCGCCGCTGGTCTGCGTGCACCCCGCGGGCGGCCTGGCCTGGTGCTACGCCGGCCTGCTCGGCGCGCTGCCCCGGCACATCCCGGTGTACGGGTTGCAGGCGCCCGGCGTCCGCGACCCCGGCGCGCCGCCGCCGGACTCGATCGACGCCGTCGCCGCCGAGTACGTGGCCACCCTGCGCGCCGCCGGGGTGACCGGCCCGTACCGGCTGGTCGGCTGGTCGGTCGGCGGGGTGATCGCGCAGGCGATGGCGGTGGCGCTGCGGCGGGCCGGTGAGCCGGTCGGCCTGCTCGCGCTGCTGGACGCGTACCCCGGCGAGCAGTGGCGGCACCTGCCGCCGCCGGACGGCGCCGAGGCGCTGCGCGCCCTGCTGTACCTGGCCGGGGTGGCCGAGTCCGACGTGGCCGGACCGCTGACCGCGGCCGCGGTGCTGGCCGTGCTGCGCGAGCGGGGCAGCCCGCTGGCCGACCTGGGCGACGGCCCGCTGCGGGCGATCGCCGACACGGTCGTCCGCAACGCGCGGCTGCTGCGGGCGCACCACGCCGCGGTGTACGACGGGGACGCGGTCTTCGTGGCCGCGACCGCGCCGCGCCTCGAGACGTGGCTGGACCCGGCGGCGTGGCGGCCGCACGTGGCCGGCAAGCTGGACCGGCACGACCTGCCGTGCCGGCACCCGGACCTGATGACCCCGGACCGGCTGGCGCAGATCGCCGCGATCCTCGCCCCGCACCTCGGCCCGGCACCCGACGACGGCGCCGGCCACCGCCCGGCGGCGCCCCGCGAACCGGCGGCATCCCGCGAACCGGTGGTGGGTCGCGACCCGCTGTAGCGCCGCGCCGCCGGCGCGTGTCCGGCGTGGTCGATTCGCCCCGGTGGCCGCGTGACATCGGTCTCGCCTCTTGCTGACTGAGGTAAGGCTTGGCTAACTTCCGTGTGACTGCGCTTCCCACCTCGCACCGAGGAGCGACTTTGATGTCCACCACGTTCACCACCACCCGCCGCACCGCGCTGGCGGCGATCATGGCTGCCGCGGCCCTCACCGTGACGCAGTCCGCGCCGGCGCTGGCCGCGCCGGGCGACGGGGTCGTCGTCGTCGAGGACGGCTCGGCCCTGTACGAGATCACCAACCTGCCGGCCCTCGGCCGGGTGTACGCCGCGAACCCGTGGAAGCGCGGCTCCGGCGGCAGCGACCCGCGGCACCACGTCTGGGTGGTCGACGCGGACGCCACCAAGGTCGTCGGCAAGGTCGACCTGGGCGCCGGCAGCGCGTTCGGCGTCGCGGCCAACCCGGAGACCAACACGGTGTACGCGACCGACTTCGTGTTCACCAAGAAGGTCTACGCGATCGACGGCGAGACGCTGAAGATCAAGGACGAGGTCGCCCTGGAGGCCGGCCCGCGCGGCATCGCGGTGAACGCCGGGACCAAGAAGGTCTACACGCCGCTGACCAGCGCCGGCAAGCTGGCCGTGCTGAACGCCGAGACCCTCGCGGTCGAGACCACGATCCCGGTCGGCAGGACGCCGGTGCAGGTCGCGGTCAACCCGACCAACAACAAGGTGTACGTGAGCAACGTCGCCAACCGCACCACCGAGAGCTCGGTGACGGTGATCGACGGCAACACCAACACGGTCCTGGCGACCGTGCCGGTCGACGCGTACGCGCAGGGCGTGGCGGTGCACCCGGTGACCAACACCGCGTACGTCACCAACTACGCCAAGGGCACGGTGACCGTCCTGGACGGCAACACCAACGCCGTGACCGGCACCATCGCAGTCGGCCCGAACCCGCTGGGCCTGGAGGTCAACGCCAGGACCAACAAGGCGTACGTGTCGCACTTCGACGCCGCCGGCGGCGTCTCGGTGATCGACCTGGCCACCAACACGGCGGAGAAGTTCCCGGCCGCCCCGAACACCCTGGGCCTGACGATCAACCCGGAGCTGGACCGCGTCTACTACGCGAGCCAGAGCCAGGCGCGCGTCAACTACCTCCAGTAAGCGCACCGCGGGGAAGGGGGGCCCGGCCGGGCCCCCCTTCCCCGCGTCCGAACCACTGCTACTGCCGTGCTCGCCGGGCGCGCGCGGCCAGGGCCAGCTCCTCCAGTACCCCGACCGTGCCGTCCCAGCCCAGGCAGGCGTCGGTGATGGACTGCCCGTACCGGTGCGGCCGGTCCTGCCGGCCCGGCTCCAGGAACGACTCGAGCATCACGCCGACCAGCCCGGTGTTGCCCTCGGCCACCTGCGCGGCCAGGTCCGCGGCCACCGCCGGCTGGCGCCGGTGGTCCTTGCCGCTGTTGGCGTGCGAGGCGTCCACCACCACGGCCGCCGGCAGGCCGGCGGCGCGCAGCGCGGCCAGCGCGGCCGCGACCGCGGCCGGGTCGTGGTTCGTCCCGGCGGTGCCGCCGCGCAGCACCGGGTGGGTCAGCGGGTTGCCGGGCGCCCGGACGATGACCGCGCGGCCCTCGTCGTCCAGCGCCGGGTGCACGTGCGGCGCCCGGGCGGCGCGGATCGCGTCCACCGCCGCGCCGACGTCGCCGTCCGGGGCGTTCTTGAACCCGACCGGCATCGGCAGGCCCGCGGCCAGCACCCGGTGGGTCTGGCTGTGCGTGGTCCGGGCGCCGATGCAGCCCCAGCTCACCGCCTCGGCGAGCAGCGGGGCGAGCAGCGGGTCGAGGAACTCGGTGGCCACGGGCAGCCCCAGCCCGGCGACGCCGGCCAGGAACCGGCGGGCCACCACGAGGCCGCGGGCCAGGTCGGCGGTGCCGTCCAGGTCGGGGTCGAGGACCAGGCCGCGCCAGCCGACGACCGAGCGCGGCTTCTCCAGGTAGCAGCGCATGACCACGAGCAGGTCGTCGCCCAGCCGGGCGGCCTGCCGGGCGAGCCGGGTCGCGTACTCCAGGCCGGCGTCCGGGTCGTGGATCGAGCACGGCCCGACGATGACCATGAGCCGGCGGTCCACGCCGGTGAAGACGTCGGCGACCTCCGTCCGGCCGGCGCGGATGCCCGCGGCGACCGCCGGCGGGATCGGGGCGGCGCGGTTCAGCTCGGTGCGGCCGGGCAGGGCGCCGATCAGCTCGGTGGCGCCGACCGCCGCGGCGGCGGCGAGCGTGGGGGCGCTCACAGACCCAGTCCAGCCAGGACGGTCTGCAGCTTCGCGCCGGTCTCGGCCAGCTCGGCGGCCGGGTCCGAGCCGGTGACGACGCCGGCGCCGGCGGACAGCCGGACCCGCTCGTCGTGCACCAGGGCGCAGCGCAGGGTGACCGTCCACTCGCCGTTGCCGGTGCCGTCCTGCCAGCCGGTCAGGCCGGCGTACAGGCCGCGGTCCACCGGCTCGTGCGCGGCGATGGCGGCCAGCGCGGCCGCCCGCGGGATGCCGCCGACGGCGGGCGTGGGGTGCAGGGCGGCGGCGAGCCGCAGCGAGCACGTGGTCGGGTCGGCGAGCCGGCCGCGGACCACGGTGGCGAGGTGCCACATCCGGGCGGTGTGCACCAGGTGCGGCTCGTCCGGTACGACCAGGCCGGCGCACAGCGGCGCCAGCGCCGCGCGGACGGCGTCGACCAGGACGGCGTGCTCGTGCCGGCACTTCGGGTCGGCGAGCAGCTCGCGGGCGTTGCGCTCGTCGCTGACCGGGTCGGCGCCGCGGGGGAGCGAGCCGGCCAGCGGCATCGCCCGGACCGCGCGCCCGTGCCGGGCGACGAGCAGCTCCGGGCTGCCGCCGACCAGCGTGCCGCCCTCGTCGGCCCGGACGGCGAACAGGTGCCCGCCGGGGTCGCGGGCGGCGAGCCGGCGCAGCAGCAGGGCCGGGTCCACCGGCGGCTCGGTGGTCAGCTCGACGGCGCGGGCCAGCACCACCTTGGTCAGCCGGCCGGCCTCGAGGTCGGCCAGGGCCGCGCGGACGCTGTCGACGTACCCCGCGGGCGACGGCAGCTCGCGCCGGCCGGCGACCCGGGCGGCCGGCGCGGCCGGCAGCGGCAGGTCGGCGGGGAGCGCGGAGCCGCGGCGCACCACCGGCGGCACGGTCAGCCGGGTCGGCGCGGCCGGGTCGAACGGCAGCGCCCCCACCGCGACGGCGCCCGGCGGCGCGTCGGCGAGCACCTCGCGCACCGCGTCCGGCAGCGCCGCCAGGGCCACCGACGGCACGACCGCGCCGGCGGCGCGGGCGAGTAGGCTGCCGCGCGGGGAGGCGTAGAAGAACGCGTCGCCCGACCGGTACGCGTTCAGCAGCGCGGCGCCGGTCGACTCGGGGCGCGGGCCGGCCGGGGCGGCGGGCGCGGCCCCGGCGGGGTTCGGGGGGCTGGCGATGCCACGTGACATGTCGTCGGCCTTCCTCGGGGGTGGCGCCGCTCACGGGCTGGCGCGAGGTGGAAGAGGATGGGTAGGCAGCCCGCAGCGCGGCACCGATCCGTTCCGTTTAGGTTAGGCTAACCTAAAGACTGGATCAACAGTCCCCGCGGGCGGAAGAGGTATCTCACAGTGAGCACCGGGCTCACCGGAGACACCGGGCTCACCGGAAAACGCCGGGCCTACCGGAGACACGGCGAGCGTCGCGCAGACCGGGAGTGCCGGGCACAAGGGACAGAGCGGGCGCGGACCGACCTGATGACGGTGCGCGGCACGACCTCGTGCCGCGGGTCCGCCGGGTCGAGCGAGGTCAGTTTCGATCATCACGGCCCGCAGGAGTAGCGGCCGGGCCGTCGCCGGTACCCGCGCCGGCGGCGGCCAGCAGCTCGTCGGCGGACGGGTCGGCCAGGCTGCTGCGGCGCAGCGCCGGCAGGGCCGCGGCCACGCCGGTGGACCCGGCCACGCAGAGCGCGCCGCCGACCACGATCGCCGTCGCCGGCCCGAGCAGCCGGGCGGCCACGCCGACCTCCACGTTGCCCAGCGACGGCGCGATGTTGGTCTGGGCCAGCCACAGGCTGCTGATCCGGCCCTGCAGGTGGTCGGGCGTGTGGTGCTGGAGCAGCGCCCGGCGCAGGATCTCCGAGATCGTGTCGGCCGCGCCGAGCAGGGCGAGGAACAGCAGCGCGAGCCACAGCACGCCGCCGCTGAGCCCGAAGCCGGCCACCGCCGGGCCCGCCCCGATGCTGGCCAGGACCAGGTACCGGCCGGTGTGCGGGGTGCGGTCGGTCCAGCCGGAGAGGGTGGCGGCGAGCATCGCGCCGACGCCCGGCGCGGCGTACAGCAGCCCGATGATCCCCGGCCCGCCCGCGAACGCTTCTTCGGCGAGCTGCGGGAACAGCGCGAACGGCACGGTGAACAGCGCCACGCAGAAGTCGATGAGCAGCAGCCCGGTGATCAGCCGGCTACCGGCGACGAAGCGCATCCCCTCCGCTACCGAGCGCAGTGGACTGTCCGCGACCCCGCCGGTCGGCGGCATCGGCCGGATCGTCGCCACGAGTGTGGTGGTGATCACCGTTGCGGCCGCGGTGAGCGCGTAATTCGCCACCAGGCCCCACGAGGCGGTCAGCGCGCCGCCCAGCGACGGGCCGACGATCGCGCCCAGCTCGGCCGTGATGACCATCAGCGCGCCGGCGGCGGCGAGCTGGTCCCGGCCGACCAGCGTCGGCGTCGCCGCCATCAGCGCGGTCGCGCTCAGGCCGTTGCAGACCGAGTTGAGCATGGCGCACAGGTAGATGACCCAGAGCTGCGGGCTGTCCAGCGCGGCGTTGCCGGCCAGCCCGGCGAAGACGGCCGCGGCGCTGCCCCGGGCCAGCAGGATCAGCCGGCGCCGGTCCATCCGGTCGGCGAGCACGCCGCCGACCATGGTGCCGACCAGCATCGGGACCACGACGGCCGCGCTGACCAGCGAGACCTGTAGCGACGAGCGGGTCAGGTCGTACACCTGGATCGGGATCGCGACCGTGGTGAGGCCGAACCCGAACAGCGACACCAGCCGGGCGACGAACAGCGCGCGGAACTCCCGATTGGTCCGCAGCGGCGTGGTGTCCACGACCAGATCGCCGATGCGCATGCGGCTCTCCCGGTGTTTCGGGGGGGTGGTTACCCGGCGTTCGGATGACAGGTTAGGCGGGGGTGCTGTACCCGGCCGGCGGGGCCCGGCCCGCGGCCACCCCGGCAACCCGGCGCTGACGGACGTCCGCGCGGTGATCATCGGCGGCGCTGCCGCGCTGGCCGACCGGTGGCGGGCGGCGGCGCCCCCCGTGACCCTGCACACCTACTGCCGACGGAGGCGTCGGTCGGGGAACGGGGACAAATCGGTAAGGAAAGGCTTGCCTAACTCTGTGCTATCGTCCGGGCCGGGCCCAGCCCGACCCGCGTCACCTCAGTCTGGGAGAAGCAGTGAAGAGGATGTTCCCGCACCCGCCGGTGCGGCTGGTCGCCATCGCCGTCGCCGGCGCGCTCGCGCTCACCGGCTGCGGCGGCGACAGCGCGTCGTCCGGTACCCCCGCCGCCGCCACCCGCACGATCACCGACGCCACCGGCGCGCAGCTCACCGTGCCGACCCAGCCGAAGAACGTCGTCGCGCTCGCCGAGACCGACCTGGACGCGGCCATCGCGCTCGGCGTCACCCCGGTCGGCGCCAGCAAGTCCCGGCAGGGCGACTCGGTCGCCGGGTACCTCGCCGGCAAGGTCCCCGGCGTCAAGCTCGTCGGCGAGATCACCGAGCCCGACCCGGAGGCCATCGCCGCCCTGAACCCGAAGCCGGACCTGATCCTGTACGGCCACTTCCTGCCGCCGGACCCGGCCCAGCTCAAGGACCTCAACGCCATCGCCCCGACCGTCGTCACCAGCCTGGTGGCCGACGACTGGAAGAAGAGCCTCAAGGGCGTCGCCGACGCGCTCAACCTGGAGGCAAAGGGCACCGAGGTGCTGGCCTCGTACGACAAGCAGCTCGGCGAGGTCAAGACCGCCGTCGCGCCGAGGGCGTCCGCGAAGGTCAGCCTGGTCCGGTGGAACCCGCAGGGCCCGTCGTACCTGCAGAAGCAGCACTTCGCCAGCACCGTCGTCGCCGAGCTGGGCCTGGCCCGCCCGGCCGGGCAGCTCACCGAGGGCACCGGCCCGTCCCAGCCGGTCAGCCTGGAGAAGCTGGACGTCCTCGACGGCGACTACCTGTTCCTCGGCACGCTGAACAACGACGGCGTCGCCGCGCTCGCCCAGGCGGAGAAGAACCCGGCCTGGAACAAGCTCGCCGTCGTCGCCGGCAAGAAGGTCGTCACCGTGGACGGCGTGCCGTGGACCTCCCGCGGCGGCCCGGTCGCGGCCGGCATCGTGCTGGACGACGTCCGCAAGGCGCTCACGGCCGGCTGACCGGACGATGACCGACACCCCCTGGCGGTACACCGACAGCCGCGGTGGAGTCGTGACCCGCCCCCGGCGGTCCGCCCGCGTGGCGGTGGTGGACCTGCTGGCCACCTCCACGCGCCGGGCCGCCGGGGTCCGCCCGGCCGCCGCGCCGCGGGCCGCCGACGGCGGCCGGCCGTGATCGCCCGCCGGGGCCGCTGGCTCGGCCTGCTCGGCTGCCTCGTCCTGCTGCTCGCCTTCGTACTGCTCAGCATCGCCGTCGGCGCCCGCTCGGTGCCGCTGGCCGCCGTCCGCGACGCGCTGCTGCACTACGACGGCTCGCTGGACGCGATCGTCGTCGTCCAGCAGCGCCTCCCGCGCACCGCGCTGGCCATCCTCGTCGGCGCCGCCCTCGGCCTGGCCGGCACGCTGATCCAGACCCTCACCCGCAACCCGCTCGCCGACCCCGGCCTGCTCGGCGTCAACAGCGGCGCCGCCGCCGCGGTGGTCTCCGCGATCAGCTTCCTCGGCCTGACCAGCCCGCTGGAGTACCTCTGGTTCGCCTTCGCCGGCGCCGCCGCCGCGGCCGTCGTCGTCTACCTGCTCGGCACCACCGGCCGGGCCGGCGGCCCGGTCCGGCTCGCGCTCGCCGGCACGGCGATCAGCGCCGTCCTCGTCGCCTACACGTACGCCATCCAGCTCCTCGACGACAAGGCCCTGGACCAGTTCCGGTTCTGGGTCGTCGGCGGCCTCGCCGGCCGCGGCGTGGACGTGCTCGTCCAGATCGGACCGTTCCTCGCCGGCGGCATCGTCGTCGGCCTGCTGCTGGCCCGACCGCTGAACGTCGTCGCCCTCGGCGACGACGTCGGCCGCGCGCTCGGCGTGAACCTCGGCCGGGTCCGGCTGACCGCCGCGGTCGCGGTGACCGTGCTGTGCGGGGCGGCCACCGCCGCCGCCGGCCCGTTCTCGTTCATCGGCCTGACCGTCCCGCACGCCGTCCGGGCGATCGTCGGGCCGGACCAGCGCTGGGTGCTGCCGTACTCGGTCCTGCTCGCCCCCTGCCTGCTGCTCGGCGCCGACATCCTCGGCCGCCGGGTGCTGCCCGTCGGCGAGCTGGAGGCCGGCCTGGTCACCGCGTTCGTGGGCGCCCCCTTCTTCATCGCCCTCGTCCGCCGGCGTACGGTGCCGCAGCTATGACCGACACCGCGACCCCGCCCGCCGCGGCCCGCCCGGCGCCGCCGCCGGTCACCGGCGTGCCGCTGCGGCTGGCCGGCGGCCGGCTCTCGCTGCTGGTGCACCGCCGGTCCGTCCTGGTCTGCCTGCTGCTCGCCGCCGCCGGCCTGGCCGCGCTGGCCGTCGCGGTCAGCGTCGGCGCGTTCCCGATCCCGCTGCGCGACGCCGCCGCGGCCATCGTCGGCGACGGCCCGCCGATGGCCGAGCTGTTCGTCACCGGCCGCCGGCTGCCCCGGGCGCTCACCGCGCTCGGCGTCGGGCTGGCCCTCGGCGTGGCCGGCGCGATTTTCCAGCAGCTCACCCGCAACCCGCTGGGCAGCCCCGACATCGTCGGCTTCGGCCACGGCGCCGCCACCGGCGCGATCGTCGTCGTGATCGGACTGCGCGGCAGCAGCGGCGCCGCCGCCCTCGGCGCCCTGCTCGGCGGGGTGCTCGCCGCCGCCGCGGTGTACCTGCTGGCGATGCGCGGCGGCGCCCACGGCTACCGGCTCATCCTCGTCGGCATCGGCGTCAGCGCGATGCTCATCGCGTTCAACAACTTCCTGGTCAGCCGCGTCGACCTGCGCGATGCCCGGGCCGCGACCCAGTGGATCGTCGGCAGCCTGTACGAGCGGCGCTGGCCCGAGGCCGCCCTGATCGGCGTCGCGCTGCTGGTCCTGCTGCCCGGCGCCCTGCTGCTCAACCGCCCGCTGTCCGCGCTGCGGGTCGGCGAGGAGCTGGCCGTCGGCACCGGCGTCCGGGTGGACCGGGTCCGCCCCGCCCTGGTCCTCGTCGCCGTCGCCCTGACGGCGGCGGCCACCGCCTGCGCCGGCCCGGTCGCGTTCGTCGCGCTGGCCGCCCCGCAGGTGGCCCGCCGGCTGACCACGTCGTCCGGCCCCGGCCTGTTCGCCGCCGGCCTGCTCGGCGCGGTCATGCTGCTGGTCAGCGACATCCTCGCCCAGCGGCTCACCGCGCCGGGGGAGCTGCCCGTCGGCGTGGTGACCGCCGGCGTCGGCGGCGTATACCTGGCCTGGCTGCTGCTGCGCGAGTGGCGGGCCCAGCGTGGCTGACCCGCGGGACGAGGAGGAGGTCCGATGACGCGACTGGTGGCCGACGCCGTCACCCTCGGCTACGACAGCCGGGTGGTCGCCCGCGACCTGACCGTACGCATCCCCGACGAATCCCTCACCGTGATCGTCGGCCCGAACGCCTGCGGCAAGTCCACCCTGCTGCGCGCCCTGGCCCGGCTGCTCGCCCCCGCCGCCGGCCGGGTCCTGCTCGACGGCGAGCAGATCGCCGGGCTCCCCGCCAAGGAGGTCGCCCGCCGGCTCGGCCTGCTCCCGCAGAGCCCGATCGCCCCGGACGGCATCACCGTCGCCGACCTGGTCTCCCGCGGCCGGTACCCGCACCAGGGCCTGCTGCGCCAGTGGTCGCCCGAGGACGAGCGGGCGGTGGCCCGGGCGCTGGCCGCCACCGGCGTCACCGACCTGGCCCGCCGGCCCGTCGACCAGCTCTCCGGCGGCCAGCGGCAGCGGGTCTGGCTGGCCCTGGCGCTGGCCCAGGAGACGCCGATCCTGCTGCTCGACGAGCCCACGACCTACCTGGACATCGCCCACCAGGTCGAGGTCCTCGACCTCTGCGCGCGCCTGCACGACGAGGGCGGGCGTACCCTCGTCGCGGTGCTGCACGACCTGAACCAGGCCAGCCGGTACGCCACCCACCTCATCGCCCTGCGCGACGGCCGGGTGGTCGCCGCCGGGGACCCGGCCGCGATCGTGACCGAGGAGCTGGTCGCCGAGGTCTTCGGCCTGTCCTGCCGGGTCATCACCGACCCGGAGAGCGGCACGCCGCTGGTCATCCCCCGGCTGACCGGCGCCCGCCGGGCCCGGCCCCGCACCACGACGGGAGAGCTGCAATGACACCACGGGAGGAGCGGGTCCGCGCGCAGATCGCGGAGCTGCTGGAGGTACCGGCGGACGGGATCGAGGTCACCGACGACCTGATCGACCACGGCCTGGACTCGGTCCGGGTGATGACGCTGGTCGAGACGTGGCGGACGGAGGGCGCGGAGGTCAGCTTCGTCGCGCTGGCCGAGGAGCCGACGGTCCGCGCCTGGGCGGCGCTGCTGGACGCCGCCACCACCGCCGGCTGAGGCCGGGACCCGCCGCCCTCACGCCGGGTGGCGGGTCTCCACGGTGTACGGCACGGTCGCGCGCAGGTTCTCGTCGATCGCCAGCCGCCCGCCCGCGGGTGGGCGGGCGCGCTGGGCGCAGTCGCGGCGCTCGCAGATCCGGCAGCCCAGCCCGATCGGCGTCGCCGCCCGCGGGTCGTCCAGCGCCACCCCGTCCGTGTACACCAGCCGGTGCGCGTGCCGCAGCTCGCAGCCCAGTGCCACCGCGAACGTCCCCCGCGGCGTGTGGTGCCCGTACCCGCCGTGGGTGACCGTGCGGGCCAGCCAGAAGTACCGCTTGCCGTCCGGCATCTCCGCCACCTGGGTCAGGATCCGCCCCGGCGCGGCGAACGCCTCGTACACCGTCCACAGCGGGCACGTCCCGCCCAGCCGGGAGAAGTGGAAGTCCGTCGCCGACTGCCGCTTGGAGATGTTCCCGGCCCGGTCCACCCGCAGGAACGACAGCGGCACCCCGCGCCGGTGCGGCCGCTGCAGGGTGCTCAGCCGGTGGCAGACCGTCTCGAAGCCGACGCCGTACCGGCCGGCGAGCAGCTCGATGTCGTACCGCAGCCGCTCGGCGTCGGCGTGGAAGTCGCCGTACGGCATGAGCAGCGCCCCGGCGTAGTAGCTGCCCAGCCCGATCCGGGCCAGCGCCCGCCCGGTGGCGTCCAGCGCCGGGTCGGCGGCCAGCTCGGTGAGCAGCGGCCCGTGGGCGAGGAACGCGAGCTGCGTGGCGAGCTGGAACGCCCGCTGCCCGTCGGTGTGGTTGGCGGCCAGGCGCAGCACCCCGGTGGCCGGGTCGTACCGGCGGATGCCGTGCCCGTCGGCCGGCGCGGCGACCACCCGCACGCCGTGCGCGTCGGCCAGGTGCCGGGTCAGCGCCTCGGCGGCCCGGCCGGGGGCCAGCGCCAGCGCGCCGGCCAGCTCCTCGGCGGCGGCGTCCAGCGGGTCGAAGTAGTTGTGGTGCCGGTAGAAGAAGTCCCGGACGTCGTCGTGCGGCTCGCCGAGGCCCGGCGCGGGGTCGGCCGGGCCGGCGAGCGCGGCGACCCGGGCGGCGGCGTCCCGGTACCGCTGGTGCAGCGCGACCAGCGCGCGGGCCGCGCCGGGGTGCTCGCGGATCAGGTCGGCGGCGTCGGCGGGGTCGATGTCGCCGCCGCTGGCCTCGTCCGCGAGCGCGGCCCGCACGTCGGCGCCGAGCCGCTCGGCGTCGGTGTCGGCGAAGTACTCGGGGTCGACGCCGAGGACCTCGGCCAGCCGCAGCAGCACGCCGCCGGTCAGCGCCCGCTGGCTGTTCTCGATCTGGTTGAGGTAGCTGGTGGACAGGTCGAGCCGGCGGGCCAGCTCGGCCTGGGTCAGCCCGTGCTCGCGGCGCAGCCGGCGCAGCTTGGCGTGCGCGTACAGCTTCTTCCCACCGGTCATCGCCACCCCCGATCCGCCTTGCGAATTTACCACTCGCAAAGTTCGCAAGAGTTCGCGGTTACGCAGGTTCGGCGGTGAAAACTACGCAATGACCGGTGGTCGACCGGATGGGTGCTTTCGGGCGAAGCTGGGCGCGAACCCCCCACCGGCAGCCGAGGAGGCCACGTGATCGACCACCGGGTGCGCGCGCACCCCAGCGCGGACCGCCTGCCCCGCGAGCGGCAGCTCGCCTGGCACCTCGCCGCGCTGGCCACCGCCGCCGCGCCGGTCGACCCCGACGCCGCCGCGATGGTCGCCAACCGGGTGATCGACAACGCGGCCGTCGCCGTCGCCTCGCTCGCCCGCCGGCCCGTCGCGGTCGCCCGGGCGCAGGCCCGCCCGCACCGCGCGACCCCCGGTGCGTCGATCTTCGGTACCGCGCCCGACCTGCGCGTCTCGCCCGAGTGGGCGGCGTGGGCCAACGGCACGGCCGTCCGGGAGCTGGACTTCCACGACACGTACCTGGCCGCCGACTACTCGCACCCCGGCGACAACATCCCGCCGCTGCTCGCCGTCGCCCAGCACACCGGCGCGTCCGGCGCCGACCTGCTGCGCGGCCTGCTGGTGGCGTACGAGGTGCACGTCGCGCTCGTCACCGGCATCTGCCTGCACGAGCACCGGATCGACCACGTCGCCCACCTGAGCGCCGCGACCGCATGCGGCCTCGGCGCGCTGCTGAACCTGCCGACCGAAGTGGTGTACCAGGCGGTCGGCCAGGCCGTGCACACCACCACCGCGACCCGGCAGTCGCGCAAGGGCGAGATCTCCTCCTGGAAGGCGTACGCGCCCGCGTTCGCCGGCAAGGCCGCCATCGAGGCCGTCGACCGGGCCATGCGCGGCGAGGGCGCGCCCGCCCCGATCTACGAGGGCGAGGACGGGTTCATCGCCCGCCTGCTGTCCGGCCCCGACGCGGCCTACACCGTGCCGCTGCCCGCCCCCGGCGACCCGCTGCGCGGCATCCTCGCCACGTACACCAAGGAGCACTCCGCCGAGTACCAGGCCCAGGCCCTCATCGACCTGGCCCGGGCGCTGCGGGAGAAGCTGCCCGGCATCGACGCCGCCGACGGCGTGGCCCGGATCGCCTCGGTCGTCCTGCACACCAGCCACCACACCCACCACGTGATCGGCTCCGGCGCGAACGACCCGCAGAAGTACGACCCGGCCGCGAGCCGGGAGACCCTGGACCACTCGATCCCGTACATCCTCGCCGTCGCGCTGCAGGACGGCACCTGGCACCACATCGACTCGTACGCCCCCGACCGGGCCGCCCGGCCCGACACCGTCGCGCTCTGGCAGAAGATCACGACGGTCGAGGATCCGGAGTGGACCCGCCGGTACCACGACCCCGACCCGGACCGGAAGGCGTTCGGCGGCCGGCTCGTCGTCACCCTCGCCGACGGCACCGTGGTCGAGGACGCGCTCGCCCTCGCCGACGCCCACCCGGCGGGCGCCCGCCCGTTCGACCGGCCGGCGTACGAGCGCAAGTTCGCCGCCCTCGCCGGCGGCGTCGTCGCCCCGGCCGCGCAGCGGGCGTTCCTCGACGCCGCCACCGGCCTCGACGCGCTGGCCGCCGCCGACCTGGCGGCGCTGTTCCCGGCCGTCGACCACGCGGCGCTCGCCGCCGCCGACGCCGCGCTGCCGGGCGGGATCTTCCGGTGACCCGCCCCCACGGCGCCGGTGCGCGCCCGGCACCGCCCGGAAGGACACCCCGATGACGTACCTGTCCGCCCGCACCCCCGTCGCCGCCAAGCGGCGGGCGCTGCGCGAGGGCCTCGCCGGCGGCGGCCTGCTCCGGCTGCCCGGCGCCTTCAACCCGCTGGCCGCCCGGCTCGTGCAGCGGCACGGCTTCGAGGGCGTGTACATCTCCGGCGGCGCCCTGTCCGCCGCGGCCGGGCTGCCCGACGTCGGCCTGACCACGCTCCCGGAGGTGGCCGGCTGGTCGGCCGACATCGCCGCCGCCACCGACCTGCCCGCCCTGGTCGACGCCGACACCGGCTTCGGCGGGCACCTCAGCGCGGCCCGGACCATCCAGCGGCTGGAGGACGCCGGCCTCGCCGGCTGCCACCTGGAGGACCAGGTCAACCCCAAGCGCTGCGGCCACCTCGACGGCAAGGCCGTCGTCGACCCGGCCGACATGGTCCAGCGGCTGCGCGGCGCCGTCGCCGCCCGCCGCGACCCGGACTTCCTGATCATGGCCCGGACCGACGCCCGCGCGGTCGAGGGCCTGGACGCCGCGATCGACCGGGCCCGGGCGTACCTGGCCGCCGGCGCCGACGCGATCTTCCCCGAGGCGCTGGCCGACCCGGGCGAGTTCGCCGCGTTCCGCAGGGCGGTCGCCGCGCCGCTGCTGGCCAACATGACCGAGTTCGGCAAGGGCCCCGCGCTCACCGTCGCCGAGCTGCGCGACCTCGGCTACAACCTGGTCATCCACCCGGTCACCACGCTGCGGCTGGCGATGGGCGCCGTCGAGGACGGCCTGGCCCGGCTCGCCGCCGACGGCACGGCGGCCGGGGTGCTCGACCGGATGATGACCCGGGCCCGCCTGTACGACGTCCTCGACTACCCCGCGTACGCCGGCCTCGACGCCGCCGTCGCCACCGGCGCGCTGCCCGACGCCGCCGCCCCGACCACCGGAGGAACGCACCCGTGAGCACCGACATCCACCGCGGCCTGGCCGGCGTCGTCGTCGACACCACCGCCATCTCCACCGTGATCAGCGAGACCAACTCGCTCACCTACGGCGGGTACGCCGTCCAGGACCTCGCGGCCACCCGGTCCTGGGAGGAGGTCGCGTACCTGCTCTGGCACGGCGACCTGCCCGACGCCGCGCAGCTCGCCGACTTCCGCGCCGCCGAGCGCGCCCAGCGGGCCCTGGACCGCAGCGGGCAGGAGCTGCTGCACAAGCTGCCGGACACCTGCCACCCGATGGACGTCCTGCGCACCGCCGTGTCGTACCTGGGCGCCCAGGACCCGACCGAGGAGAACGCCGACCGGGCCGCCAACCACGCCAAGGCGCTGGCCCTGTTCGCCAGGCTCCCGACGGTCGTCGCGCTGGACCTGCGCCGCCGCCGCGGGCAGGACCCGATCCCGCCCGACCCGGCCCTGGGGTACGCGGAGAACTTCTTCCACATGTGCTTCGGCGCGGTCCCGGCCGCCGACGTCGTGCGGGCGTTCGAGATCACCATGATCCTGTACGCCGAGCACAGCTTCAACGCCTCCACCTTCACCGCCCGGGTGATCACCTCGACGCTGTCCGACCTGTACAGCGCGGTCACCGGCGCCGTCGGCGCGCTCAAGGGCCCGCTGCACGGCGGCGCCAACGAGGCCGTGATGGACATGCTCACCGAGATCGACGACCCGGCTCGGGCCGAGTCCTGGCTGGACGGCGCCCTGGCGGACAAGCGCAAGATCATGGGCTTCGGGCACCGGGTGTACAAGCACGGCGACTCCCGCGTCCCGATCATGCAGCACGCCCTCGACGGACTGGTCGCGGCCCACGGCGACGACCGGCTGCGCCGCCTCGCCGCGCTGTACACCCGGCTCCGGGCGGCGATGCTGGACCGCAAGGGCATCCACCCGAACCTCGACTACCCGTCCGCCCTGGCCTACCACCTGATGGGCTTCGACACCCCGGCGTTCACCCCGATCTTCGTGATGAGCCGGATCACCGGCTGGACCGCGCACGTCATCGAGCAGCTCGACGCCAACGTCCTGATCCGCCCGCTCGGCGCCTACACCGGCCCGCAGCAGCGCCCCGTCCCGGCCTGACCCACCCCCCCCGCGAGGAGACAGCCATGGAGCAGCTCGGCCACTTCGTCGGCGGCAAGCCCGTCGCCGGCACCGCCGGCCGGTACGGCGACGTGTACGACCCGAGCCGCGGCGCTGTCGCCCGGCAGGTCGCGCTCGCCGACGCCGGCGAGGTGGACGCCGTCATCGCCGACGCCGCCGCGGCGCAGCCCGGCTGGGCGGCCACCAACCCGCAGAAGCGCGCCCGGGTCCTGATCAAGTGGCTGGACCTGATCCAGCGGGAGGCCGGCGAGCTGGCCGCGCTGCTCTCGGCCGAGCACGGCAAGACCCTCGCCGACGCGCACGGCGACCTGCAGCGCGGCTGCGAGGTGGTCGAGTTCGCCGCCGGCATCCCGCACCTGCTCAAGGGCGAGTACACCGACTCCGCCGGCACCGGCATCGACGTCTACTCGATGCGCCAGCCGCTCGGCGTCGTCGCCGGGATCACCCCGTTCAACTTCCCGGCGATGATCCCGCTGTGGAAGGCCGCGCCGGCCCTGGCCTGCGGCAACGCGTTCGTGCTCAAACCCAGCGAGCGGGACCCGTCGGTGCCGCTGCGGCTGGCCGAGCTGTTCGCCGCCGCGGGCGGCCCGCCCGGCGTGTTCAACGTGGTCAACGGCGACGCCGCCGCGGTCGACCCGCTGCTCACCGACCCGCGGGTGAAGGCCGTCGGCTTCGTCGGCTCATCCGCGGTCGCCCGGCACGTGTACGCCACCGCCGCCGCCCACGGGAAGCGGGCCCAGTGCTTCGGCGGCGCGAAGAACCACGCCGTCGTCATGCCCGACGCCGACCTGGACCAGGTGGTCGAGGCGCTGGTCGGCGCCGCGTACGGGTCGGCGGGGGAGCGGTGCATGGCGCTCTCGGTCGCCGTACCGGTCGGGGCGGCCACCGCGGACGCCCTGGTGGCCCGGCTGGCCGAGCGGGCCCGCGCGCTGCGGGTCGGCGCCCCGGACGACCCGGCCGCCGACTTCGGGCCGCTGGTCACCGCCGCGGCGAGGCAGCGGGTGGTCGACCACATCGCCGCGGGCGTCGCCGAGGGCGCCGAGCTGGTCCTGGACGGCCGCGGCCACGCCGGCACCGGCGACCCGGCCGGCTACTACCTGGGGCCGTCGCTGTTCGACCGGGTCACCCCGCGGATGAGCGTGTACCGGGAGGAGATCTTCGGCCCGGTCCTGTGCGTGGCCCGGGCCGACGACTACGCCGCGGCGCTGAAGCTGTGCGACGAGCACCCGTACGGCAACGGCGTGGCCATCTTCACCCGCGACGGCGACACCGCCCGCGACTTCACCCAGCGGGTGCAGGTGGGCATGGTCGGGGTGAACGTGCCGATCCCGGTCCCGATCGCGTACCACACGTTCGGCGGCTGGAAGGCGTCCGGCTTCGGCGACCTCAACCAGCACGGCCCGGACGCCATCCGCTTCTACACCCGGACCAAGACCGTCACCTCCCGCTGGCTGTCGCACGGCGTCCGGGACGGGGCCAGCTTCGTGATCCCGACGATGAGCTGAGGATTCGATGGAGCTGACCGACGAGCAGGCGGCCCTGCGCGACACCGTCGCGGACTTCGCCGCCACCCACCTCGCCCCGCACGCGGTCGACTGGGACCAGCGCAAGCACTTCCCGGTCGACGTACTGCGCAAGGCCGCCGCCCTCGGCCTCGGCGGCGTGTATGTCGCCGAGGAGTACGGCGGCAGCGGGCTGGGCCGCCGCGACGGCGCGGTGATCTTCGAGGCGCTGGCCACCGGCTGCCCGTCGCTGTCGGCGTACACCTCGATCCACAACATGGTCGCGCTGATGGTCGACCGGCACGGCACCCCCGCCCAGCGGGCGGCCCGCCTGCCGGACCTGTGCACGATGGACACCCTCGGCGCGTACTGCCTCACCGAGCCCGGTGCCGGCAGCGACGCCGGCGCGATCACCAGCCGGGCCCGCCGCGACGGCGCCGGCTGGATCCTGGACGGCGTCAAGCAGTTCATCTCCGGCGCGGGCGCCGCCGGCCTGTACATCGTCTTCGCCCGCACCGGCGGCCCCGGCCCGCGCGGCATCTCCGCGTTCCTGGTCGACGCCGACAACCCCGGCCTGTCCTGCGGCCCGAACGAGGCCAAGATGGGCTGGAACGCCCAGCCCACCCGCCAGGTCGTCCTGGACGGCGCCCGCCTGCCCGCCGACGCGCTGCTCGGCGCCGAGGGCGGCGGCTTCGCCATCGCGATGGCCGCCCTCGACGGCGGCCGGCTCAACATCGGCGCCTGCTCGCTCGGCGGCGGCCGGGCCGCGCTGGACCGCGCGGTCGCGTACCTGCGCGACCGGCACGCCTTCGGCGCCCCGCTGACCGACGCCCAAGCGCTGCGCTTCCGGGTCGCCGACGCGCACACCCAGCTCGAGGCCGCCCGGCTGCTGCTGCACCGCGCCGCCGACGCCCTGGACCGCGGCGACCCGCACGCCACCGCCGCCTGCGCGATGGCCAAGCGGCTGGCCACCGACACCGGCTTCGAGGTCGCCGACGCCGCCCTGCAACTGCACGGCGGCTACGGCTACCTCACCGAGACCGGCATCGAGAAGATCGTCCGGGACCTGCGGGTACACCGCATCCTGGAGGGCACCAACGAGATCATGCGGGTGATCATCGCCCGCGACCTGCTCGCCGACCGGACCGCCGCGTGAGCGCCCCGCCGGTCATCGCCCGGCTCACCGGCCACCTCGGCCACCTCACCCTGAACCGCCCGCGCGCGATCAACGCCCTGACCGCCGAGATGGTCGCGATCATCCGCCGCACCCTCGCCCTGTGGGCGGCCTCGGACCGCGTCCACACGGTCCTCATCACCGGCGCCGGCGACCGCGGCCTGTGCGCCGGCGGCGACATCCGTGCCATCCACGCCGACGCCGTCGGCGGCGGCACCGGCTCGCTGGACTTCTGGGCCGACGAGTACCGCCTCAACGCGACCATCGCCGCGTACCCGAAGCCCGTCGTGGCCTGGATGGACGGCCTGGTGATGGGCGGCGGCATCGGCATCGCCGGCCACGCCCGCCTGCGCGTCGTCACCGAGCGCTCCCGGCTGGCGATGCCGGAGGTCGGCATCGGCTTCCACCCCGACGTGGGCGGCTCCCGGCTGCTCGCCCGGGCGCCGGGCCGGATCGGCACCCACCTGGCCCTGACCGGCGCGCCCGTCGGCGCCGGCGACGCGATCGCCGCCGGCCTGGCCGACCACTACCTGCCGGCCGACCGGCTCCGGTACCTGATGCTGGCCCTGGCCCGCCGGGACGCCGCCGGCGCGGTCGCCTCGCTGGCCGCCCCGCCGCCACCCGGCGAGCTGGCCGCCGCCCGGGACTGGATCGACACCTGCTACGCCGCCGACACCGTGCCCGCGATTGTCGACCGGCTCGCCGCCCACCCGGCGCCGGTCGCGCAGGCGGCGGCGAAGGAGATCGCCACCAAGTCCCCGACCTCGCTCGCCGTCGCCCTGCGCTCGATCCGCGGCGCCGCCGCCCTGCCGGACCTGCCGGCGGCCCTGGCGATCGAGTACCGCCTGTCGGCCGCCCTGCTCCGCCTGCCGGACCTGGCCGAGGGCATCCGCGCACAGATCATCGACAAGGACCGCAACCCCCGCTGGCAACCCGCCACGCTCGACGCCGTACCCGACGCGCTGGTGGACGCCTGCTTCGCCCCGCTCGACAACCCGCCGGACCTGCACGTGGAAGGACAGCGATGATCGCGTTCCTCGGACTGGGCAACATGGGCGGCCCGATGGCGGCCAACCTGGCCGCCGCCGGCCACCCGGTGACCGGCTACGACCCCGCCCCGGCCGCCGCTGACGCCGCCCGCGCGAACGGCGTCCGGATCGCCGCCACGGCGGCCGCGGCCGCCGCCGACGCGGACGCGGTGTTCACGATGCTGCCCTCGGGCGCGCACCTCGCCGCCTGCTACCGCGACGTCCTGCCGGTCGCGGCACCCGGCGCGCTGCTGGTCGACTGCTCGACCGTCGCCGTCGCCGACGCCCGGACCGCCGCCGAGGCAGCCCGGGCCGCCGGCCGCTCGCCGCTGGACGCCCCGGTCTCCGGCGGTACCGCGGGCGCGGCCGCCGGGACGCTGACGTTCATGGTCGGCGGCGCCCCGGCCGACGTGGAGCGGGCCCGCCCGCTGCTGGGGGTCCTCGGCTCGCGGACGATCCACTGCGGCCCCGCCGGCGCCGGGCAGGCCGCGAAGATCTGCAACAACATGGTGCTGGGCGTGTCGATGATCGCCGTCTCGGAGGCGTTCGTCCTCGGGCGGTCGCTCGGCTTGAGCGATCAGGCGCTGTACGACGTGGCCGCCACCTCGTCGGCGCAGTGCTGGGCGCTGACCAGCTACTGCCCGGTACCGGGGCCGGTGCCGGCGAGCCCGGCGAACCGCGACTACGCGGGCGGCTTCTCCGCCGCGCTGATGCTCAAGGACCTCCGGCTGGCGGCCGCGGCCGCCGGGGCCGGCGACGTGGACGCGCCGCTCGGGGCGGCGGCCGCCGCGCTGTACGAGCGGTTCGTCGCCGCCGGCGGGGAGGACCGCGACTTCTCCGCGATCATCACCGCCCTCGCCGCCCGGGCGCTGCGGGCGGAGCACGCCGCATGAGCGCGTACGGGACCGTCCTGGTCGACACCGACCGCGGCGACGTCGGCGTGCTGACGCTGAACCGGCCGGAGGCGCTGAACGCGCTGTCCCGGCAGGTGATGGGCGACCTGACCGCGGCGGCGGGCGCGCTCGACGCCGACCCGGCGATCAAGGCGATCATCATCACGGGGTCGGCCCGGGCGTTCGCCGCGGGCGCGGACATCAAGGAGATGGCCGACCGGACGTACAGCGAGATGTACGCGGCGGACTGGTTCGCCGGCTGGTCGGCGCTGGCCGCCGTGCGCACCCCGCTGATCGCCGCGGTGTCCGGGTACGCGCTCGGGGGCGGGTGCGAGCTGGCGATGATGTGCGACATCCTGCTGGCCGCGGACACGGCGCGGTTCGGGCAGCCGGAGATCACGCTGGGGACGATCCCGGGGATGGGCGGGTCGCAGCGGCTGACCCGGGCCATCGGCAAGGCCAAGGCCATGGACCTGTGCCTGACCGGCCGGACGATCACGGCCGACGAGGCCGAGCGGGCGGGGCTGGTGTCGCGGGTCGTTCCCGCCGGGACACTGCTGGACGAGGCGCACCGGGTGGCCGCGCGGGTGGCGGCGATGTCGGGGCCGGCGGCGCGGATGGTCAAGGAGGCGGTGAACCGGTCGTTCGAGGTACCGCTGGGGGAGGGGCTGCTGTTCGAGCGGCGGCTGTTCCAGGCGACCTTCGCGACCGACGATCAGACGGAGGGGATGGCGGCGTTCATCGCCAAGCGCCCACCCGCCTTCACCGACCGCTGAACCGCTCCGGAAGCTGTTAGTGTGCGTCCGTTCACTCGGGAACCGGAGCGCTCCGCCATGAAGTACGCCGTCTCGATGGAGATCGCCCTGCCGCGGGAGAGGGTGGCCCAGCTACTCGCCGACCCCGAACACCTGCCGAAGTGGCTGCGGGGCCTGGTGCTGCATGAGCCGCTGAGCGGGGTGCACGGGCAGGCCGGCACCAGGTCGCGAGTGGTGATGCAGATGGGGCAGCAGAGGATCGAGTGCACCGAGACCATCACGCGCCGGGAACCGGTGGACCTGCACGCGATCGCGAGGGAGGGCGTCGTCCAGTTCGACCGCGAGATCGTCGGCAACGGCATGTGGAGCGCCGTGCGCGACCGCCTGACCGAAACCGGCCCGGGGACGACGCGCTGGGTGAGCGAGAGCGAGTACCGGTTCAACGGCTTGCTGATGCGGCTGGTGGGGCTCCTGATGCCCGGCGCCTTCCGCAAGCAGTCGCTACGGCACATGCGGGACTTCAAGGCGTTCGCCGAGCACGGAACGGACGTCCGCGAAGCGAAGGGTTGAGCTGCGGCCCGCCGAGAGGCTGAGCGAACGGCATTCGCTGACGCATTCTTTACCACCTGCTCAGCCGTCACACCCACCTCACGGCCACGCGCAAGGCGAACCGCCGACGGTGGCGTGCGCCGCCGGCCGGCCGGCGGGGAGTCCCGATCGGGCACCGCGCGGGGCTGCTGGCCACCGGCGCCGAGTATTTCTTACCGCGCTGAACCAATCGTGCCGGTGAGCTGTACTAGAGGGCGTGACCCCACTCCACGGCCCGCCGCGACTGCGCCGGTGGGCCGCCACCGCCGTGGCCGCGCTCGTCGGTGCACTGTCGGTCCCAGCCGGGCCCGCCCAGCCGGCGAGCGCCCACGCGATCCTGACCGCGGCGACCCCGCAGCAGGGTTCGGTCGTCCCGCAGGCCCCGCCGACGGTCACGCTGGTCTTCAACGAACCGGTGGTCCCGGTGGCGGGAAGAACGCAGGTGGTGGCCCCCGACGGCAAGCGGATCAACGTCGGTGACCCGGTCGTCGACGGCCCGCGCCTGTCCATCGCGATCCGGGCGGCGGACCGCCCGCTCGGTACCTATGTGGTGAGCTACCGCATCGTCTCGGCCGACAACCACACGATCCCGGGCGCGTTCGCGTTCTCGGTCGGCGCCCCCTCGGAGCCCCCGCAGGCCGAGGACACGGGGGTGAACCCGACCGTCGAGACGGCGGCCGCGGCCGCCAGGTACGCCGGCTACGCCGGCCTGACCCTCACGGTCGGCCCCCTCCTGCTCCTGCTCGTCCTCTGGCCGCGGCGGCTGTCCAGGCGGGGACCGCTGCGCATGGTGGCCGCCGGGTTCGGGCTGTTGACGGTGTCGACCCTGGCGTCGCTCTGGTTGCAGGCGCCGTACAGCTCCGGGGCGGGCCTGTTCGACGTCTCCGGCGCGGAACTGCGCCAGGTGGCACTCAGCCGGTTCGGGCTGGTGCTGCTCGCCCGCCTGGCCCTGATCGCCGTCGCCGCCCTGCTGGTCCGCGAGATCCTCGGGGCGGGCAGGACGAGACCGGCGCGGATCGCCCTGGTCGGGGTCCTGCTGGCCGGAGCGGCGACGTGGCCGCTGGCCGGCCACCAGATCGCCTCCCCGCTGCCCGCGGTCATGGTGGCAGCGGACATGGTCCATCTGCTCAGCATGGCCGTGTGGCTGGGCGGCCTGGCGCTACTGGTCGGCTTCCTGCTCCGGCGGGCCGATCCGCGGGAGCTGCACGTCATCCTGCCCGCCTGGTCGCGCTGGGCCGCCGCCGCGGTGTGCTGCCTGGTCCTGGGCGGGGCCGTTCAGGCCCTCGTCCAGGTCGGCGCCCTGGACCTCCTGCCGAGAACCGACTACGGACGGCTCGTCATCGCCAAGCTGGTGTTGATGGCCGGCATGCTGGCGGTCGCGGCCTTCTCCCGCCGGCTGGTGCGCCGCCGCAAGGGCCCCTCCTACGCGACGTCGCTCCGGCGGTCGGTGTGGGCCGAGCTGGGAATCGCCGCGCTGATCCTGGCGGCGAGCGCCGCGCTGGCGCAGACCACACCCGCACGCTCGGCGGCCGTCGAGGCCACCGCACAGGCGAAAGCCAAGGGCTTCGCGACCACGCTGAACAGCCCGCTGTACGCCGTGCAGTTCGAGATCTTCCCCGTCCAGCTCGGCGAGAACAACACCTTCCACGCCTTCGTCTACACGCCCGACGGCAAACCGCTCGACGTCGCCGAGTGGAAGGTCACCGCCGCGCTGCCCGGCAGGGGAATCGAACCCATGGACAACCCGGTCGCGCCCCTGCTCGGCAACCAGGGCCTCGGCGGCATCAATTTCCCGGTACCGGGCGACTGGCAGCTCAGGGTGACAATTCGCGTATCCGACATCGACGAGGCAACCGTCACCGCCACCGTGCCGGTCAAATAGCGAGCGCCGAGCAGGGCTGAGTATTCGTACTCTGCCGGGTTGCCGCCCCCGCGGCGGATCCTGGCACGGTATAGCCCCAGCGACGAGGAGGCCAGCGTGGAGCAGCCCGGTGACCGGCCCGCCCGGCCGGATGAGAGCGCGCCCGCGCCGGCGGGGGAGGTCGCCGCGGCGCGGTCCGCCGGCCCGGTGGACCCCGGCCGGCTGACCGCCGCGCTCGACCGGCTCGTGGCGCGGGGAGTGCTCACGTCCGGTCAGGCCGGCGCCGTCGTACAGGAGTACGGCGCGGACGCGCCGGCCCGGCCGGAGGGGCTGCGGCGGCGGCTGGGGGAGATCGCCGGTTACCTGGGCGCCTCGTTCGTGGTCGGGGCGACCACGCTGTACCTCGGCGAGGAGTGGGAGGCGCTCGGCCCGGCGCGGCGGGTGGCGATCCTCGCCACCATGGCGGCGGTCCTGGTCGCGGCCGGCGTCGTCGTGCAGTGGCGGGCCGGGGCGCCGGGAGCCCGGTGGTGGCGGCCCCGGGCCGGGGACAGCGTGCGGCGGCGGCTGTCGAGCACACTGCTGAGCGGGGCGGCCGCCGTGACCGGTTTCGCGGTGTACGCCGGTTTCGACACGAGCAAGGAGCCCTACACGCCCCCCGAGTCCGCCACCCTGCTGGCGACGGCCGCGGGGCTCGCCGTCGCGATCGCGGGGTACCTGCTCGCCCGCAGCGCGCTCGGGCAACTGGTCGTGGCGTTCGGCGCGTGCGTGGTCTACGGCAACGCCCTGGCCCTGCTGGACGTTCACGAAGCGGCCATGATCGGCGCCGGCCTGCTCGGGCTGGGCGTGGTGTGGGTGGGGCTGGTGTGGGGGCGGCTGGTCGTCGAGCGGCGGTTCGGGATCGCGATCGCCGTGACGCTGGGGCTGATCGGCGCGCAGGTGGTCGTGGGCGGCGGCAGCGGGGACGACAACCACGTCGACTACGTCGGGTACGTCCTGACGGCGATCGTGGCGGCCGTCTGCTTCGCCGCGTACGCGCGGATCCGCGAGTGGGTCGTGCTGGCCGGCGGCGTCATCGGCGCCACCGTCGTGGTGCCGGAGTTCCTGTACGACATCACCGGCGGCTCGCTCGGCGCCAGCGGCGTGATGCTGGTCGCCGGGGTCACCCTGCTCGCCGGCAGCCTGGTCGGACTGCGGATCCGCCGCACCCCGGAGGACGGCCCGACCCCGGAGGGCGACCCGGTGCCGCCGGCACCCTGATCGGCCCGGGTCAGGCGGTCCACTCCGGATCGCGGCCGATGAACCCCAGCAGGCCGGTCTGCGGGTCGGCGTTCGCCGGTACCGGTACGCGGGGGCCGTACTGCCCGGACGAGCGGATGATCTCCTCCATCGGCTCCATGCCGGCCAGCAGTTGCGCGCAGAAGTCCGGGTCGAGCCGGTCGTCCTGCCCGGTGGCCCGGGCCAGGTCCCAGGTGTGCATGAACACGTCGGCTGTGTAGAACCGGTCGATCGCGCTGTCGAGCGGCAGTTCGCCGATATGCGGATTCGACAGGAGGCGTCCGGCTGTCGCCGGGTCATCGAGTACGGACTGCACCGCTTCGGTGTGCGCGAGCCACGCGGCGACCGGATCGTCGTCGACCGATGGCCCGGCCGGCAGGCGAATACCGGAGCCGGCGGCCAGGAATGGCGGGAACCATTCGGTCAGGTGGCGTACGACATCGCGGGCGGTCCACCCGGCGACCGGCGCGGGCGCATCCCAGGATCGGGCGCCCCGGACCCGATCGGTGAATCCGCTGCTGACCTGTCGGTGCCGCTCGGCGGGTGGGTCGGGCAGTGCCATCGGGATCTCCTCGAGTTCGGCCGGTACTGCGACCTGATGCTCGCATGCGCGCCGTCCCGGGGCACGCCATTGCGCCGACTGTCGTACCCGGCGGTTAGCCTCCTGTCATGCCCGGAGCCGAGCTGGATGAATTGGTCGTCGCGGACGCCGCGGCGCTGCGCGCGTGGTTGTCGAGCAATCACGCCACGGCGCCCGGCGTGTGGCTCGCGCTGACCAGGAAGGGCGGCACGGTCACCACGCTGACCTGGCAGCAGGCGGTCGACGAGGCGCTGTGCTTCGGCTGGATCGACGGACAGGCCCGCAAGCGGGACGAGGAGAGTTCCTGGATCCGGTACACCCCGCGCCGGCCCCGCAGTGCCTGGTCACAGCGCAACGTCGCCAACGTGGCCCGGCTGGAGGAGCAGGGCCGGATGCAGCCGTCGGGCCGCGCCGCCGTGGAGGCGGCGAGGGCGGACGGCCGGTGGGCCGCCGCGTACGCCCCGCCGTCGGAGGCCGAGGTGCCGGCCGACCTGCTGGCCGCGATCGCCGCCGTACCCGCCGCCCGGGCGATGCTCGAGGTACTGACCAAGGCCAATCGCTTCGCGCTCATTCACCGCCTGAACGCCGTCAAGCGGGCCGAGACGCGCGAACGGAAGATCGGCGAGTTCGTCGCGATGCTGGCCCGCCACGAAACCATCTACCCGCAGAAGGCCAAACCGCAGTAGGTACCCGCGTCATCGCTGCGACTCGAAATGCTCCTTCAGCGCCGGGTAGTAGTCGTGGAAATCGGGCGCCGGCAGGTCATCGCGCGAGGCCACCAGCGCATCCAGGTAGTACTCCCAGCCCGGTCCGACCTCGCCGACATTCTCGGTGCCGGTCAGGTGCTGGGTGAATCGCAGCTCCGTCACGCCCGCGCTCTCGGTCAGCGTCAGGTCCAGGTACCAGCTCCCGTGCTCGTTCACGGCGGACAGCGCCAGCCGGCGCGGCGGCTCGCACGCGTCGATGGTCATGTTTACCCACGGCTCGCCCTCCTCGTGCACCATCCGGACCTTGATCGCCTGCCCCGGACCCGCCTCGCCCTGCCACGGGCCGAACCAGCGGGCCGTGCGCGCGGACTCGGTGAGGCTCGCCCACACGTCCGCGATCGGCGCGCGGAACGTGCGGGTCAGCACGAGGTCGTCGCCGAACAGTCGGCCGGTCGGTGTCGGGCTCATGCGGTCTCCTCCTGGGACGGGGGCTGCCGGGCGGCCGTGCGCCGCTCGCGGCGGGTGCGGTGGACCTCGGTCGCCAGCGCGTCGAGGCGCGGTCCCCAGCCGGCCGGGCGCCTCAGCCGGCCCAGCCAGCCGACCAGCTCGTCGAGCGGGCCGGTGGCCAGGGTGTAGACCCGCCGGCGTCCGTCGGCGGTGTCGCGCACGAGGCCGGCCCCGCGCAGTACGCGCAGGTGCCGGCTGACGGCCGGCCGGCTGATCACGAACCGGTCCGCGATCTGGCCGGCCGAGAGCGGCTCGTCGCGCAGCATCAGCAGGATCTCCCGCCGCACCGGATCGGCGATCGCCCCTGCCACCTCGTCCACGCCCGAAGCGTAACCGATAGGTTACGCTTCGGGCAATCCCATGCCGCCACGTTCAGGCACTGCGGCGGTACCCCGGACCTGATGTTCGGCCGGGGTACCGCCGGTGACCGCGCTGCTCGTCCCCTCAGTCCCTTGCGGTTCTGAGGGGACGCGGGGTCTCGCCCGGCGTGTTCTCGGTGACCACGGCGGGGTAGGAGGAGTCGGTGTCGGTCGGAATCAGGAAGACCAACACTGCGGCGATCCCCAGCACCGCGGTGCCGAGCAGAACACCTCCGACAATCAGCAGCTTGCGCCTCATGGGACCCCTTTCAGCCGAGTGAACATACGAAATCTTTACCCGGTTCGAAATGGTTGGTCACGTACACCCGCAAGCACGGTCTGCTGTCCGGGAGGAACGCCACCTCGAACCAGTGCTGCGCCCAACCTCGCGACGTACCGACCACACCGGCGTCGGAATCGACCGTGCCCCGGTAGGTGTAGCCGGGAGTCTTGGTCTCCCCGCCGGTGCCGTCCGCGGTGACATCGGTGTTGTACCACCCCTTCTTCGGGTTGTGGCACCAGTTGATCTCGGTCCAGTACGTGTACAGCGTGTTCCCTGCTGGTGCCTTCAGTCCGTGCTTCTGCTGGTGCTTCCGACAGTCCCCGCTGGCGATGCTCTCGGCGGGATAGTCGATTTCCGCGAAGGCAGGTAGCCCGCATCGAACGCGGCCCGCTCGGTACGGGTGAGGGCGGCGTGCGCCGCTACGGGGTCCGCCGCGGCAAAGACCCGCCTCACGATGGTCAGTGGCTCGGGATTGGTGGGGGCTGCCGGCGTGGGCACCAACGCCAGCCCCACCGCGAACCCGGCTGTCGAACGCAAGAACACGAACGATCCTCCCCTCAGGATGGTGCGCTGTCACTTCGGTGCGGTGGCCGCTCTGCTCCTGGCAAGCGGAATCGAGGCCGATCTGATCTCGATGAAGCGGACCTCCGGCGGTGCGTGCGGCGTGGTCCGGGCGCATTTCACCGGAAGCCAGTAGCCCGAGCCGTCCAACCGAAGGGCGCCCACAGCGAGGATCTCGACCGCGATCAGGTCCCGCCCACGTCGGTACTCACCCTCGTGGAGGAGCAAGCGGTCACCAGTCCGCAGCACTGTCCCGCTCCGGTCGTAGCGCCAACGTGGAACCGCCGCAGGCCGGGCACCATCGATTCCTGATCTTGGTGAACAGGAACCCGAGCGAGAATCCGATCAAGAGACCGGGGATCAACCACCACATGCGAACGCAGCTATGGTGTTCGACCCGCTACAAAAGGTAGGAACGCTACCCGGCTGTGTCGGTGAGGCCGGCCAGGACGGCCACCTCCCGAGCCAGCTCGCGTTGGCCGCGGGTTTCGAGCAGGTCCATGCCGAGCTTGCGTGCGATGGGGCTGTAGACCACCGACTGCGGGCTGATGCGATGCGCCGCCCGCAGCGCGCGAGCCATCTCGTCGTACTCGCCCCGTAACTGATGCGCCCGCGCCACATCGACGTGGTGGCGCGCCCACCGCGGCCGCGAGGGTACGGCGCCATCCCGCTCCGCACGCGCCGCGGCACGCAGAGCTCCGTTGGGCTGCCGCAGTTCGACTTCGATCTGCACAGCCGACACCCGCACGTCGGACCTGCCGAAGCTGATGGGCGCGTAGAAGTAGCCGTGCGGCAGGCGTGCTGCGACCGCGGTTACCAGGTCGAGGTGCCGCAGGGACCGACCGGTCTCGCCGGCCCGCGCGAACGTGACAGCCTTCTCGCTGTGCAGCGCTCCCAGCGCCGCGAGGAAGGCGTGATCGGCGTCGTCGGCGTTGCGCTCCAGCTCGTCGATGGTCCGGTCGAGGAGCGCATGCGCGGCATCCCAACTGCCGGCCTCGCGATGCGCGATGGACGCCCAGCGGGCGGACACACCGAGGGCCGTCCTGCTGCCGCCGTCATGTCCGGCAATAAGGTTGCGCTCCACCAGTCGCCACAGCACGTCCGCCGCGCCGGACTGGAAGGCCGCGAAGTTCTGCCCCAGCCCGCATGCTTCGACCATCAGCGCGTACGCCCTCATGCGGTCCGAGCGGGTCTCCTGCGCCCGGACACAGGCATGGGCCACCGCCAGTAGGCGTGCGGCTCTGGGGCCGATGGCGCTCCGGTGGTTCGGGTCGGTGTCCCGGACTCGCCAGGCGGCGTCCAGTTCGGCGCGAAGCGCGGCGAGCGGGATCGGCTCGATCGGCTCGATCGGGTTCAGGGCGTCGCGGACCCGATCAAGGTCGGGCTGGCGCGGTCCACTCAGATTGGCCGAGGGCTGCTGGTCGGCGTCCAGCAGCTCGGTCACCGGGACGTTGAGTGTCTTCGCGATCTGGTTGAGCATCCCGAGCCGGGGCGGGTGGATCTTTCCCGTCTCGACGCTCTTGACCCACTCCACACTTCGGCTGACGAGCCCCGCCAGCACCGGACGGGTCATACCCCGTCGAGTGCGGTACACCTTGATCCTTTGCCCGGTCGTCAGCGTCGGCAGCCGCAGCGGGTCGTGGGTCATACGTCGAGCGTAAGTCCGCGCACCTCGGCGGGCCAGGGGCGCCGCCACAGGCGTGGCCCGATGGTCAGGCGGCGACGCGGAGGCGGGCGGCGAGTGGGGCGAGGCCGGGCAGTCGGTGGCGGTTCCGCCGGGGGAGAAGCTCGCCCACGATCATCCTGGCCACGGTCTGGTGCGCCAGCGCCTCCGGTGCGACCTGTTCGGCGCGCAGCAGCGTGCCCACCGCGTCCGCCGAGCGCCAATCGCAGGTCTGCGCCCGGGCGACGTTCAACAGGTACCGGGAGTGCATGGCGGGCGGCGTGCGTTCGGGCCGCTCCACCCGCAGCGCCAGGTCCAGGGCCCGGCGGTAGTCGCCGGCGGAGTTCGCCGCGTCGACCCCCGCGCATGGCGACGACGGTGGGGGAGAACGCGGTGCCGATCGCCCGGGTCCGCGCGCCGAGGGCCACCCGCTGAGCGGCCACCGCAGCAGCGCGATGACCTCGGCGACCTCGCTGTGGCGGCCGGCGCGCGACAGCGCGAGCGCGGCGTACCGCTCAGCTCGCCCCACACCGCGACCTGCTCCACCGGGGCGCTCGACAGGGCGGGTTCGATGTCCGCCGCGGTGTCGACGGCGAGGTGCTCGGCCTTGCTCCACAGCCCCTGGCGGGACAGCACCCAGGAGCGGGTGGCCTGGATCGCGGCGTGCCCGATCCGGTCGTCGGCCGCGGTCGACGCCCGCTCGGCCGCGAGCAGCGCCACGTGGGCGAGGTCCTCGTGTGCCAGGTGCGCGGCGGCGCCGTCCAGCGTGCCCCCGGTGACGAGCCGCACGCCGAAGAGCGGGATCCGCTCGCGCCTGGTCCGCCGCGGCATCTCCGGCACAACACCGCATCGATATCCCGCGCGTCGGTCGTGGGTGCGACCGCGTCGAACTCCGGACTTCTCGAGGCCATTGCGTTGTTACCATGGCGGCGCTGAGGCATCAGCCTGTCGCGGAGCCTGTCGGGGCGGAGGGCCATCGCTGGTGACGTTCGGGCGAGGCGCCGAAAAGTATGGTCGACTTCGAGCAGGAGTAGCCTTGACCGCGACCACCGAACCCATCCGGCGTCTTGCCCGTAACCGGGCCGTCCACGCCGAGCAGCGCGGGTTCTATGCCGATCTCCTTGACGCGGGTGTACGGCCGGATGTCACCACCACCATCGACCGCGAGCGCCCCGCGCCCGCCGAGGTGGCGAAGGTGCTCGGCGTTCCCGCCGGTACGCCGCTGCTGGCCCGCGCCCGCCTGATGTCCGCCGACGATCGCGTACTGCAGTTGGCGACGTCGTTCTGCCCGTCGGACGTGGCCGCTGCGCTCCCGGTTCTCGCCGAGCCCGACACCGGGCCGGGCGGCATGTACAGCCGACTTGAGGACGCCGGGCACACACTGGCCGAGTCCGACATCGTCGGCGGCCGCGCGGCGAGTGACGAGGAGGTCGCCGCACTCCGGCTCGATGCGCCGTTCGTCATCACGATTCTGCGGATCGTGCGCGACGCCGCGACCGACCAGGTTCTCGAAGTGGGGACGCTCGTCCTCGCGCCCGGCCGGCAGGAACTCGTCTACTGACGTGGCCCCCGGGTGCCGGCGGCGGTCGGCACCCGGCCGGGCGGGACGGCATTCGTGAGACGGCTGGGCCGGCGGCGCGAATTCACCATTCGGGCGGGGAGCCAGCGGGCGGAAGGGGCGTCGGTGGTGGCGTTGCGGGGCAGGCAATGACGGGCAAGGTCGACTTCAAGAAGGAGATCGACGCCTATCGTGCGCGGCAGGGCCGGTTCCGGATCGTCGATGTCCCCGACCTCCGCTACCTCATGGTCGACGGGCACGGCGACCCCAACACCGGCCGGGCCTTCGCGGACGCGGCCGAGGCCCTCTACCCCTTGGCCTACGGCCTGAAGTTCGCCAGCAAGCAATTCCTCGGCCGCGACCACGTCGTCATGCCCCTGGAGGGCCTGTGGTGGGCCGCCGACATGGACGCGTTCACGGGGTCGCGCGACAAGTCCCGATGGGACTGGACGCTCATGATCATGATCCCGGACTGGATCGACCGCGACATGTTCGGCGCGGCGCGCGACCGGGTTGCCGCCAGGGCGAGCCCGCGGCGACTCGGCGACGTCCGGCTCGAATCGCTGGCCGAGGGCCGCTGCGTGCAGACCCTCCACGTCGGCCCGTACGACGACGAGGCCGAAACGCTGGCCCGGATGCACCGCGAGTTCATCCCGGCCAACGGCTTCCGGATGGTCGGCAAGCACCACGAGATCTATTTGAGCGACGCCCGCAAAGTCGCACCCGGGAAGCTCCGCACCATTCTCCGCCAACCGGTAGCCACGACCGATCGGCTCGACTCGGAATGACCCGTCAGCGCCGCTCGAACACCGCCGGCCAAAAGCCCTTCTCGGTATAGAACGCGGCGACGTCGCCCGGGCGAGCACCTCGCCGTGCGCGGGCTCCCGCAGCCGGACCGCGTCGCCGTCCGTGCCCAGCACCACGGCGTCGTACCACCGCCACAGCACGACGCCCGCGCCGTCCGGCCCGGCGGCGAGCGCGACCGGGTGACCCGGCGACACGCGCTCCACCCGCGGCCCGGGGAACATCGGGGCGAAGGCGACCGAGCTGACCGTACCCCGGCTCCACACCTCGCAGTCCTGCTCGCGGACCCGCACGACGCGGGCCGTACGAAGGCAGGTACGGCGGCCGGGCGGCGGCATCCTGCGGGATCGGCATGCACCGAAGTCTGGCGCACCCGCGCGGCCAGCGGGGCCGCCCGCGCCACGGGCGGCCCCCGACACGGTCAGGGCAGCGTCGCCCGCACCTCCCGCGCCGCCTCGACCAGGTTGGCCAGCGACCGCTCCACCTCGGCGTACCCGCGCGTCTTCAACCCGCAGTCCGGGTTCACCCACACCCGCTGCGCCGGTACCGCCGCCACCGCCGCCCGCAGCGCCGCGACCACCTCGGCCAGCTCCGGCACCCGCGGCGAGTGGATGTCCCACACGCCCGGGCCGACCCCGCGCCCGTACCCGGCGGCGGCCAGGTCGGCCAGGATCTCCATCCGGGACCGGGACGCCTCGATGCTCGTCACGTCGGCGTCCAGGGCGTCGATCGCCGGCAGGACCGCGCCGAACTCCGAGTAGCACAGGTGGGTGTGGATCTGCGTGGCGTCGGCCACGCCGGAGGTGGCGGTGCGGAAGGCGGCCACCGCCCAGTCCAGGTACGCCCTGTGCGCACCCTCGCGCAGCGGCAGCAGCTCGCGCAGGGCCGGCTCGTCCACCTGGATGATCCGGATGCCGGCGGCCTCCAGGTCGCGCACCTCGTCGCGCAGGGCCAGCGCCACCTGGGCGGCGGTGTCGCCGAGCGGCTGGTCGTCGCGGACGAAGGACCAGGCCAGGATCGTCGTCGGCCCGGTCAGCATGCCCTTGACGGGGCGGTCGGTGCGGGACTGGGCGTACGTCGACCACGGGACCGTCATCGGTTCCGGCCGGGACACGTCGCCGTACAGGATCGGCGGGCGCACGCAGCGGGAGCCGTACGACTGGACCCAGCCGTGCGCGGTCGCGGCGAAGCCGGCGAGCTGCTCGGCGAAGTACTGGACCATGTCGTTGCGCTCGGGCTCGCCGTGCACGAGCACGTCCAGGCCGAGGCGCTCCTGGACGGCCAGGACCGCGTCGATCTCGGACCGCATCCGGTCGGCGTAGCCGGCGGCGTCCAGGGTGCCGGCGCGCAGGGCCGCCCGGGCGCGGCGGATCTCGGGCGTCTGCGGGAACGAGCCGATCGTGGTGGTCGGCAGGGGCGGCAGGCCCAGCCGGTCGCGCTGGGCGGGGACGCGCTGGGCGTACGGGGTCCGGCGGCACTGCTCGGGGCGCAGCGCGGCCAGGCGGGCGCGGACCCGGTCGTCGCGCCAGGCGGCCGGGGCCGCGGGGGCCGGCGGCGGGAGGGTGTCGACGCCGTCGCGCAGGGCGCGGCCCAGCGCGACGACCTCGTCGACCTTCTGCCGGGCGAACGCCAGCCGGTCGCGGACCGCCGGGTCCAGGTCGGCCTCGGCGGCCAGGTCGACCGGTACGTGCAGCAGCGAGCACGACGTCGACACCGCCACCCGGTCGCACAGGCCGAGCAGCGTCGCCGCGGTCGCGGCGGCGGCCCGCAGGTCGGTACGCCACACGTTGCGGCCGTCGACCAGGCCGGCGACGATCGTGCGCCACGGCATCGGGCCGCGCTCGGCCAGCCGGGCGAGGCTGCCGGCGCCGGCGACGAGGTCCAGGCCGACGGCCTCGACCGGGGTGTCCAGCAGGGCCGGCAGGGCGTCGCCCGGCTCGCCGAAGTAGGTGGCCACGAAGAGCTGCGGGCGCTCGCCGGGGGCGGCCAGGTTCTCGTACGCCCGCCGCAGCGCGGCGACCTCGTCGGGGGTGCGGTCGGCGACGTACGCCGGCTCGTCGAGCTGCACCCAGGCGACGCCGGCCCGGTACAGCTCGCGCAGCACGTCGGCGTACACGGCGACCAGGTCGTCCAGGCGGTCCAGCGGCCGGAAGCCGGCCGGGGCGCCGGGGGCGGGCTTGGCCAGCAGCAGGAACGTCGCCGGGCCGACCAGCACCGGCCGGGTCTCGATGCCCAGCCCGCGGGCCTGCGCCACCTCGGCCAGCAGCCGGCCGGCGTGCGCGGCGAACGCCGTGTCCGGGCCGATCTCCGGGACGAGGTAGTGGTAGTTGGTGTCGAACCACTTGGTCAGTTCCAGCGCCGGCTCGTCGTCGGTGCCGCGGGCCATGGCGAAGTAGGTGTCCAGTTCGGTGCGGCCGGGCCCGCGGTACCGGTCCGGCACCGCGCCGACCGTCACGGCCGTGTCGAGCACGTGGTCGTACAGCGAGAACGTCCCCGACGGGATGCCCGCCACCCCGGCGTCGCGCAGGTCCGTCCAGACCCGGGCGCGCAGCCGGGCGGCCGCGTCGGTGAGCGCGGTGGCGTCGATCCGCCCCGCCCAGTAGTCCTCGACCGCGGTCTTCAACTCCCGCCGCGGGCCGATCCGCGGATAACCCAGCACCGTCGTGGCGCCGAACGAGGTCGCGTTCATCCTCGTGCTCCCTTTCGTCGAAATGCCCTGGCATTCCCGCCGGGCCGACGTGGGAGGGGTGCGCGCAGCGGCGGGACGCCCGCATGGCGGCCCGCACGACACGCGGCCCTCCCGCGGGGCCGGCGGCAGGCGCGCCGCAGCGCGCCGGTGCGGGCAGGTCTTCGGACTCGGGAGCACGGGCGCGTGGCACGCCCACCTACTGACCGTCACTTCCCGAGCCGGTCGGCTCAGTGTTCTCGACGGCGGTCGTTCTCCCATACCGCTGCGGGGCAGTCCCGGATTCCCACCGGGTTCCCTCTTGCGACGCCCCGCCATCGGTCCGGCGGCGGGGCGAACCCGTACCGCCCGCCAGGCTACGCGCCGCCCCCGGCCGGCGGAAGGCGCAGCGGCGCGGGTGCGACGGCGACCACTCCGCCGGGGCGTCGGGGCACCCCGGACGTCAGCGCGGGCCCTCGCCGAAATCCTTCAGTGGGTCGGCCGAGACGAGTTGCGGCGGCGCGTTCCATTTCTGCAGGTTGCTGTCGTCGCACCCCGCCACGATCAGCTTGCCGATCTCGAACTGCGGGTTGTCCTGCAACTCGTGGAAGTCCGGGTAGGTGCTGCTGTCGGTGGCGGACAGGCAGTAGCCCTCCTCGACCCCGTCGCCGTCCTCGTCGGCCTCGCGGATGCGGTAGCTGGTCGCCGGGTCGTCGGTCGCCCGGGTGACCGTCCAGCGGGTGCCGGCCGGGGTGCGGCCGGCCGGGTCGCAGGTGACGAGCCGGACGTACCGGCCGCGCGCCGTCGAGCCGGGGCTGAGCAGGCAGTGGGTGGCGAGGTACTGGGTATCGGTGAAGTTGTACTCCGCCACGACCACCGGGCCGGTGGCGGTCGGCGCGGTGGCCGAGGGCGCGGGCAGGGTGAACCGCTGGTTCCAGTGCGCCTGCCCGACCGCCTTCTGCTTGCAGGGCCACAGGATCAGGTACGGCTGCTCCACCTCCTCGGCGGTGACGTCGATGCAGCGGCCGAACTGGTGCCGGTTGACCACCTGCCCCATCGCCGGGCCGGACCGCCCGGCGCCGGCCGTCGGCGCCGGCACGAACGTCTTGGTGGCGGTGTACAGCGGGTCCGACGGGCCGCACTGCGCCAGCCCGTTGGCGTCGTCGCGGTTCGTCACGCCGAGCCGGACCGGGCTGTTCACCACATTGGCCTGCGTGGCGTTCAGGCAGTACTCGTCGATGTCGGTCCCGGCCGCGTTCGTCCCGCGGAAGTTGCCCCAGTCCTCGTAGATCCACTGCTGTCGGGGGGCCATCGGGGACAGGCAGCGGCGTAGGAAGACCGCGGCCCCGGCGGCGTGCGGCGCGCCGCCGTCGATGCACAGGGCGTCCGCCCCGCGCGTCGCGGTCAGCGCCAGGCTCAGGTCCGGCCGGTACGCGAAGGTCTGCCCCGCGTCGCCGTCGGCGCAGGTCGCCACGACGACCGGCACGCCCGCCGCCGGGGTGCCGCCGGCGGCCAGGCACAGGTTCACCCCGAAGCCGCGGATCAGCCCGCCGGGGATGATGTCGTCGATGGTCCGGAACACGTACGTCGCCCAGACGCTGCGCCCCGGCGCGGCGTCCAGCGCACCGCTGCCGCTGGTGCTGCCGCGGGCGCGCAGCAGCGCGAACGCCGGCGTCTGCGCCGGGCCGTCGGTGGCGGTGCAGGCGACCGTGTTCGCCGCCCACCAGGCGGTATCCCCGTCAGCCCGGCCGTGTGGGTCGGCGCGCAGGTAGCGGATGTCGACCCGGTATCGGCCGGCGACCGCGTCGGTGCCCGACAGCGGCCCGCACGGCAGCTTCGCCCGGTCGCCGGCCGTGGCGTCGGCGGGGGTGTGCGCGGCGCGGATGCCGCCGATGGCGAGGTCGAGCGCGGTCCGGGCGGCGGCCAGCGAGCCCTCCCGCTGGGCGTCCTGCCGGCTGGCCACGATCTCCACGACCGAGGTGGACAGGGCGACCGTGCTGACCGACACCGCCGTGCCGACCAGCACCAGGGCCAGCGGCAGCGAGCCACGCTCCGCCCCGCGGAGCCGGCGGAGCCGCGCCGCGGGGCTCACGCCGCCACCGGCGCGGCGCCCGTCCGGAGCAGCGCGACGGGTGGGAAGTACGGGTCCGTGGCGGCGGCCGTCCGGACGGCGGCCGCCCGGTAGACGCAGCCGTCGGCGGGGCAGTCCCGGCCGGTCCAGGTAACGGCGAGGACGACCCGCAGGAAAGGGTTCCCGACCGCCGGCGCGGCGCAGCCGCTGTCCGCGCTCGCCTGCCAGCACCGGCCGACGTAGTACGTGCGGGTGAACGCGGGTCCGGTCCGCCCGGCGTACGGTACGGGGATGGTCGGGACGGCCGCGCCGGCCCCGGCCCCGGCCGCGGCGGCCGGGTCGCTGGCGGGGGTCATCCCGGCGAGCGACTCGCGCACGGCGGCGGGCGCCGTGGCCCACTGCGCGGCGACGGACCCGGCATCGCGGCCCCTGACCAGCGCGGCGGCGGGCATCGCGCGGATGCTGTCCAGGCCGTCGGCGGCGAGTCGGGTCGCCTCCTGGAGCGCCCCCTGCGCGTCGGTGGTCCGGACGGCCCGGACCAGGAAGGCGGTGATCGGGATCAGCACAGCAGCCACGAGCGCCGCGGCGACCAGGACCTCGACCAGCGTGAAGCCGTCCGCGGAGCCGGCTCCGCGGACCGTCCGGCGGCCCACCGGGCGCGCACACTGCACCCGTCCACCATCGGCAGGTCCGCCGGCGGCCTGACCGGATGCGCCGCGGGGCGGCGAGGGGCCGCCCCGCCGGGGCCCGGCGTCATCGCCCACGGCACCGGGACCGGCGGCGACCGGGTCCGGGGCCGGCGGGGCCGGCGGGGCCGATGGTGCGCCCGGGCCGGAGATCCGGGCCGGGACAGTCCCGCTCACCGGGAAATTGTGCCGCGCGGTCGACCGGAATTCCGGTGGACCGCGGCATCGGGCCGTCACTCGGCGCGACGGACCAGGGCGGCGATCCGGTCGGCCAGCTCCGGCCACAGGTCGCGCGGCAGGCTGTGGCCCATGCCCGGGTACGTCACCAGCGCGGCGCCGGGGATCGCGGCGGCCGTCGCCCGCCCGCCGCTGACGTCGATCATGCGGTCGTCGGTGCCGTGCACGACCAGCGTCGGCACCCGCAGCGCGCCCAGTCGGGCCGTCCGGTCGCCGGAGGCGACGACCGCGACCGCCTGGCGCAGCATCCCGGCCGGGTCGTGCCCGCGGTCGTACGCCCGCCCCGCCCGCTCGGCCACCGCGGCGGCGTCGTCCGCGTACCCCGGCGAGCCGATCGCCCGCACCGCCGCGACCTGCCAGGCCACGTACCCGTCCCGGTCGTCCGGCGGGGCGCCGAGCGGGGCGAGCGCGGCGAGGTCGGTCCGGCCGACGGCCGGGTCGCCGGTGGTCGAGAACATCGAGGTCAGCGACCGGACCCGGGCCGGGTGCTCCAGCGCGACCGTCTGCGCCACCATCCCGCCGAGCGACGCGCCGACGAGGTGGGCGCCGTCCCAGCCGAGGGCGTCGAGCAGGCCGACGGTGTCGGCGGCCAGGTCCGACAGCGTGTACGGGGCCGAGGACAGGTCGCCGGCCAGCGCGGCGGGCACGTCCGGCACCGGGGCGTCGGGCAGGTGGGTGGACCGGCCGGTGTCCCGGTTGTCGAACCGGACCACGGCCAGCCCGCGCTCGCCCAGCGCCGCGCAGAACCCGTCCGGCCAGTTGATCATCTGGGCGCCACCACCCATGATCAACAGCACCGGCGGGCCGGTCGGGTCGCCCAGCCGCTCGTACGCGATGTCGATCCCCGCCGGCCCGACGCCGCGGGCCAGTTCCTCGGTCATGCGCTGCTCCCCTCGCCGGTCAACGGCCGGGAACGCTAGCAATCCGGCCGGCCGCGCCGCGGCCGAACGCGGCCGATCCACCGCCCTGCGCACAGCCGGGAATCCCCGCTGGGCGCCCGGCGCCCGGCCGCCCTATCGTGGAAGGGGAGCGGGGCGTTACACCGGCCGCGGGTGCGAGGACGCTCAGCGCGCGGGCCGGGCCGATCGCGCGCCGGCGGGGCACAATACGGCGGTGCGAATCATCGACACCTCCGTGGTCGTGGCGGCCCCCGTCGACGTCGTCTGGCGGACGCTGCTGGACTTCGGGGCGTACCCGCTGTGGAACCCGTTCATCGTCTCGATCAGCGGCGCCGCGGTCGTCGGCGCCCGGCTGACCGTCCGGATCCGGCCGCCCGGCGGCCGGGCGATGACGTTCACGCCCACCGTCCGGGCGGTGGAGCCGGGGCGGCGGCTGAGCTGGCGCGGCGCCGCGCCGGTGCCGGGGCTGTTCGCCGGCGTGCACGAGTTCGTCCTCGACGCCGACGGCGACCGCACGGTCGTCGGGCACCGCGAGCGGTTCACCGGCCTGCTCGTCCCGCTGCTGCGCGGCACCCTCGACCGGACGGCGCGCGGCTTCGTCGAGTGCAACGAGGCCCTGCGCGCCCGCGCCGGGACCCGCCCCGCGGGGCCCGCCGCCGGGGTGTGAACCGCGCGCCCGTGAACGACCGATTTTCACTCTCGGCATGACGATCTCCGGGCCGGGTATCGCCGTACCCGGTGCGCCACAGCGCATCGAACCCGCATCGTCCACAGTGTACGAGAGGAATAGATATGCGCACGAAGAAGGCCCTTGCCGCCCTGGTCGTCGGCTGCGCGGCGCTCGCCCCGGCCGCCCTCGCCCCGTCCCCGGCCGCCGCCGCGTCCGGCTTGGTGAACATCTCCATCAAGGACGCCGTGAACGGCAACCAGGTGGCCATCCTCAACAACCTCAGCATCCCCGTCGCCGCGGCCGTCTGCGTGGTCGACGTGGACGTCCTGACCAAGCAGCTCGCCGACGTCGGCAAGGCCGACTGCCCGGCGCAGAGCAACAGCAAGCAGGTGGCGACCGTCGTCAACGCGATCGGCTGACCGGGTCCCGACCGCCGCCGGCCGCACGCCCCCCGGGCGCGGCCGGCGGCGGCCGGTTCACCAGCCGGGCGGCGGTTGGCCGCCCAGCTCGACGATCGCCGCCCGCAACTGCGCCAGCCGGCGACTGACCGCCACGTAGTGGCCGGGCCGCTGCTTCTGCGCGCAGCCCCAGCCCCAGCTCACGATCCCGACCAGGACCCACCGCTCGCCGTCGCGGGCGATCAGCGGGCCGCCGGAGTCGTTCGTACAGGAGTCGATCCCGCCGTTGTCCCAGTCCCCGGCGCAGATCTCCCAGCCCTCCTTCTTGCCGTTGAAGTCGGGGCACCGGTTCTGGCCGACCAGCGGCAGGTCCACCTCGTTGAGCGTCTCGGAGTTGGGGCTCCCGGTCGGCTCGGTGTGCCCCCAGCCGAGCGCCCGGAACGCCGGCGCCGCGTCGAGCGCGCCGTCGCGGGGGAGCGCCACCGGCGCGGCGCCGGCGTACGGGCGGTCCAGCCGCACGACGGCCCAGTCGCCGACCTTCGGGCCGCCGCCGAGCCGCCACCGGTCCGGCGTCGAGGTGCGCCGGGCGCCGGCCGGCTCGGCGTCCTTCCAGCGGACCCGGCCGATGTCGGCGGTGAGGCCCTTGGCGTACTCGAGGCAGTGGTGCGCGGTGATCACGATGTCCGGCGACACCAGCGACCCGCCGCACTGGCCGCTGGCGCCGAAGCCCAGCCGCACCATCCACGGGTACGCCCCCTCGGCCGCCGGCCGCCCCCCGATGATCCGGGTGCCCGGGCCGGCCGGCGCCGCCCCGGCGGGACCGGCCGCCGCGGCGGCGCCGGCCGCGATCAGTACGCCCGCCGCGAGCGCCCGGGCCCCCCGGCGGGGCGGCCGCCCGCGCCCACCGCGGGCGGCCGCCGCCGGGCCCGCCATCACGCACCCACCAGCGGGAGCGCGAGGCTGCTGCCGTCCGGCGTGATCCGCAGCTCGGTACCGGGCGGCGGGCGCAGCGAGTTTGCGTTGTCGGTGGACAGCACGACCAGGCCGATCCGGGACTGCGGGCCGAACAGGTACTCCTTGGGCTGCATCGCGAACCGGACGGTGTAGTCCCGGCCGGGCACCAGCGGCTCGCCGCGGGCGACGTCGACGTGGTTCTGCGGGTCCGCCCAGCCGCGGGTGACGATCGTCGGGCGGCCGCCGTCGTAGTCGACGAGCAGGGCGGTCAGGTTGGCGGCCGTCCGGTTCGGCACGGCCACCCGCAGGGTCACCGTCGGCGCGTCGACCAGCCGCACGGCCCGGCCCTGCGCCGGCAGCCGGTACACGAGGCGGTGGGGGTGGTCGGCGTCCGGATCGGCCACCAGGTCGGTGATCCTGAGCTTGCGGCCGTTGTCGGTGAACGTGCGCGGGCCGGTGGCGCCGAGCGCGGCCAGCGGGTGCGTCACCGTGCGGGCGGCCGGGTCGGGCCAGGAGCGCGCCGTCCGGACGGTCCCGTGCTGGTCCTGGACGGTCGCCATCGGCTCGGTCGGCACGCCGGTGTCGACGCCCTTGACGAACCGGTCGAACCACTTCTCCACCGACAGCCGGTACTCCAGCGAGGTGGGGATGTCGTGCGCGCCCCGGTGCAGCCAGATCCGGCGCGGCACGCCGCGGGCGGCGAGGGCGTGGAACCAGGCGCCGTACTGCGCGGCCCGCACGTTCCAGTCGTTGTGGCCGTGCACGACGTACACCGCGGCGGTGACCCGGTCGACCGTGCGCAGGTAGTCGCGCTCCCGCCAGTACGGCGTGTAGTCGCCGGTGGCCCGGTCCTCGCCGGCCAGGATCGCGGCGAGCTGCGCGGCGCACTCCCGCGGCCGCTTGGCCACCTTCTGCGCCAGCGTGTCGAGGTCCCCGCCGGCGTCGGCGGCGCCGACGACCAGGCCGTTCGCCCGGTAGTAGTCGTACCAGTTGGAGATCGCCGCGATCGGCACGATCGCCTTGAGGCCGGGGGTGCCGGCGGCGGCCACGGCGTTGGCCAGCGACCCGTCGTACGACGCGCCGGTCATCCCGACGCTGCCGCTGCTCCAGTCGGCGGCGACCGGCGCGCCGGCGGCGTCGAACGCCCGGGCCCGGCCGGTCAGCCAGTCCACGACCGCGGCGGCGGCCCGCACCTCGTCGGGGCCGCCGCTGCTCGGGCAGCCGTCGGACTCGCCGGTGCCGAGGCTCTGCGCCTCCACCTCGGCGTACCCGCGGGCGACGAAGCGGCCGTCGAGCCGGGCGGCCAGCGCCGCGGCCCGCATCCGGTCGCCGGCGGCGTCGCCGGCGGCGACCCGGCGGGCGGCCGGGCCGGTGCCGGGGGCCTCCTGGGGCAGCCGGTCGACGTCCCGGTCGTGGTACGGGTACGGGTTGAACGCCCCGTTGTACGGCGTGACCGTGAGGATCGACGGGACCCGCGCGCCGCGCCGGGCGGCCGGCGGCAGCGAGACCCGGACGGCGATCCGGTCCGCCCGGCCGTCGCCGTCGGAGTCCACCGGGGACTCCACGAACACCTTCTGCGCGAGCGCGCGCGGCGCCGCGACGGCGGGCGGGGTCGGGGCGGCGACCAGCAGCAGGGCGGGCAGCAGCAGCACGGCCAGCCTCGTCACCGCAGCACCTCCCCCTCGGCGCGGGCGCCCACGACCGGGGTCGCGGCGCCGACGACAGGCCAGGAGTATCGATCGGCGCGCCGGCCCGGGCAACGCGGGCGCGGGTACTGGCAAGTCACGGTCACACCCCCGCGACCGAGCGGATCCAGGCGCGGCCGTTGGCCACACTGCTGTAGTACGCGTCGGTCTTGCCCTTGTTGCCGGCCCAGAGCACGCCGACCTGCACCCCGTCGACGAACGCCGGCCCGCCCGAGTCGCCCATCCACGGCGAGCCGGTGATCTTCTCCAGGTACAGCACCGGCGCCCCGGTCGAGTCCTTCTCCGGCCGCACGTACGTCATCTGCGCGGTCTTCAGCACCGTGGTGGCGGGGCAGTTGCCCTGGCAGGTGCGGCCCCAGCCGAAGATGGCGACAGCGGTGCCGACCGCCGGGTCGGCCTCGGCGAGCCGGGCCGGCTGCGCGTTCGGCACCGCCCGGTCGAGCTTGAGCAGGGTCAGGTCGGAGTTGGTCGAGCGGGCGACCGAGCCGACGGTGTACCGCTCGCCCTGCGTCCGGTCGGCCCGGCCGACGGCCACCGCGGCGCCGGGCGCGGTCGCGCAGTGCTTCGCCGTCAGCACCCACTGCGGGGCGATGAGCGAGGCGCTGCAGTTGCCCAGCGCCGCGGCCCAGGGGACCGGGTCGGCGGCGTCGGCCCCGCCGATGATCCCGTGCCCGGGGTCGGCCGCGGCGGGGGTGGCCGCGGGCAGCGCGGCGAGCGCGGCGAACAGGACGGCGGCCGTGCCGCGGCCGAGGGCGCCGCGGCGCAGGGGTGCGGCGGTGCGCGGCGGGCGGGTGTCGGCCGGGCGGGGCGGGATGGCGGGGATGCGGCGCATGGGTGGTACCTCCGGTCGGGGTGGGTGGGGCCGGGGTCAGGGGCGGGTGACGTTCAGCAGCCGGTTGGCGGTGTTGGCCGGCGGGTCGGTGACCGCGCCCGGCGTCGCGGCGCCGACCAGGTCGGCGTGCACCTCGGCGGGCGTCCGGGCCGGGTTCGCGGTCAGCACCAGCGCGGCGGCGCCGGCGGCCATCGGCGCGGCGAGCGAGGTCCCGCTGGCGGTCTTGGTGGCGTTGTCGTCGTCCTTCCACGCGGTCTCCAGGCCGACGCCCGGCGCGTACAGGTCGAGGCAGGTGCCGTGGTTGCTGAACGCGGCGACGGCGTCGGTGTTCTGCGTGGCGCCGACGGTCAGCGCCGCGGGCACCCGGGCGGGGGACTGGGTGCAGGCGTCCACCGGCTTGCCCGGCGGCTGCCCGTTGCCGGCGGCGACGGCGTAGAACACGCCGGACTTGATCGACTTGTCGATCGCGGCGTCCATCGGCGGGTACGCGGCGCCGATCAGGCTCATGTTGGCCACGGCCGGCTTGGCCGCGTTCGCGGTCACCCAGTCGATGCCCTTGATGATCGTGGCGTTGCTGCCGGTGCCGTCGCAGCGCATCACCCGCACCGGGTGGATGCTCGCGCCCTTGGCCACCCCGTACGTGCGCCCGGCGACCATCCCGGACACGGCCGTGCCGTGCCCGTGGCAGTCGTCGGTGGACTTGCCCTCGGCCGCGTCGAACCCGCCGGTCACCCGCCCGCCGAACTGGGTGTGCGTCGCCCGCACGCCGGTGTCCAGCACGTAGACGTGCACGGCGGACGACGAGGCGGGGTACCGGTACTGCCGGTCCAGCGGCAGCTTCGCCTGGTCGATCCGGTCCAGTCCCCACGGCGCGTCGGCCTGGGTGCCGGCCGGTACGTCGGCGAGCGCCACCGCGGACACCCGGTCCGCGACGACGGCGGCCACCCGCGGGTCGGCCGCGACCCGGGCGGCGGCGGCCGCGTCGCCGAGGAGCTGGAAGCCGTGCAGCGCGGCGCTGTACGTGTGGCCGACCGCGCCCCCGCCGGCGGCGGCGAGCGCGCGGGCGGTGCGGTCGACGGCCGCGGCGGCGTCGGCGGCCCGGGCGTACGGCGCGTCGCGCAGGACGACGACGTGGCTGCCCGGCACGACGGACCCGACCGCCGGCGGCCCGGCCGGTACGGGCGCGGGCGGGGCGGCGGCGGCCGGGAGCGGCAGCGCCGCCGCGGCGGCCAGGGCGGTGGCGACGGCGATTCTCGGCAGTGGCATGGCGGGTCCCGTCCCTCGTCCGATGGTGGACCCGACCATAGGGAAGGGGAATCGACGCCGATAGATGAGCGGGTGGGCGGGAATCCCACAGTTGCACGGTTATCCGCGGCCCGCGGAAATCCTTTTCGGGGGCCGCGGAATGGCGGTCAGTGGCGGTGGTCGGGGAGCAGGACGTCGGCGACGCCGCTGCGGTGGCGGTCGCGCAGCGGCGCCGCGGTCACGTGCTCGTCGTCCCAGAGCACGTCGGTGAAGCCCCAGCGGGCGGTCCAGTCGAGCGGCCGGGTGCGGGGGGCTGCGGAGCGGGGCGCGCGCCGGCGCCGGTCGGTGGTCATGCCCGGACGGTTCCCCGTCCGCCGCCGCCCACCCGCGGATGTGGCCGGGCTCACCGTCCCGGCGGGTCGGCGGGGCGGGTGGGCTTGGCCAGGTCGACGCCGCGTTCGCGCAGGAAGGGCACCGGGTCGACCGATCCCTTGGCGGTGGAGTCCCCGTCGACGTGGACAGCGAAGTGCAGGTGCGGGCCGGAGGAGTTGCCGCTGCTGCCCACCATGCCCAGCACCCGCCCGGCGGGGACCGGGTCGCCGACCGCGACGGTGGGCTGCCGGCCCAGGTGGCAGTACCGGGTGATGACCCCGCCCGGGTGGGCCAGGTCGACGTACCAGCCGCAGCCGCCGATCCTCAGGCCGCCGTCCCGGTCGCAGCCGTGCTCGACCGGCGTGACCTGGCAGCGGGCGACGGCGACCGTACCGGCGGCGACCGCGCGGACGGGGGTGCCGCGGGTCGCGCCGATGTCGACGCCGTGGTGCTCGGGGCGGTCGGGGGTGTGGTAGCCGGAGGTCAGCGGCGCGCGCACCGGTGCGGTCCACTCGGCGTCGGCGGCCGCGGGCGGGGCGGTAGCGGTGACCAGCAGGAGCGCCCCGATCGCCAGCGCCAGCCCGGCCGTGCGCGTGCGGTACGCGTCCGTCACCGTCGCTCCATCCACCCGTGCGGCATCTCACCCGATGCTCCGAGGCTATGAACAACCAGTGACGATCGTCAATGACACTGAGAGTATTCCGAGGACGGACAGCAATGCACTGCAACCCCATCGGCAACAATGGCCCCGACCACGAATGCGATCGCGGGCCCGCGCATTCGGCGCAGGCCCGCGATCGTTCGCGCTGGGGAGTGGTCAGCTCCAGTCGTCGCTGGACCAGCTCCGGCCGGTCCAGGTGCCGCCGGTCCAGGAGCGGCCGGTCCAGCTCCGGCCGGTCCAGGAGCGGCCCTCCCAGGCCGGGTCGGTCCAGGTGGCGGCGCCGCTCCAGGGCTTGCTCGTCCAGGTCGCCGGGGCCCACGTCCGGCTGGCCCAGGAGGTGCCGGTCCAGCCGTCGCCGGCCACGCGGTACCCCATCCAGGTGCCGCCCGACCAGGCGGTGCCGGCGGCGGCCTTCGGGGCCCAGGTGGCCGTCTTCAGCGGGCCCCACACCGACCTGTCGCCGGCGAGCGCGACGTTGTCGTACATGACCCGGCTGCTGCCGCGGGCGTTGTCGAGGCTGCCCGTGCCGTTGCTCCTGGAGAAGTTCTGCGGCGTCACCGCGGTGGTGCTGCGGGCGAGCGCGGCGTTGACGTTGACCTCCTTGAGGCCCATGGTGGCGGCGATCCCGTTCGGGACGTACGTCGCGCTCTGGGTGATCCACGACTTGATCTGGTCCGGCGTGGCCGACGGCTTCGACTGGCGGATCAGCGCGACCGCGGCCGACACGACGGCGGCGGCCTGCGAGGTGCCGCTGCCCTTGAACAGCGTCTCCCCGCTGCGGGCGGCCGGGTAGGTGCCGTCGATGTAGGACAGCGGGTCCCGCAGCGACAGGATCGACGCGCCGGGGGCCAGGATGTTGAGCTGCTTGCCGCCCCTGGGCTGGTTGGTGAACGTGGTCAGCACGTCGTCGCTGACCGTGGTCGTGCCCTTGGTGTCGGCCGCCCCGACGGACAGGATCCACTCGTCGGAGGCCGGGTTGGCCAGCGAGCCGAAGCTGTTGCCGTCGTTGCCGGCCGCGGCCACCACCACGATGCCCGACTGCCAGGCCTTCTCCGCGGCGAAGCCGAGCGAGTCGTTCCACTCCTCGACGGTGCCGCCGGACCCGTACGACAGGTTGATGACCTTGATCGGGTTGGCCGGGTCGTCGTTGCGGTGCTGCACGACCCAGTCGACCGCGGCGATGACCTGGGACACGTCGACCGTGCCGTTGGCCGTGCCGACCTTGATCGAGGTGAGCTTGACGTCCGGGGCCAGACCGACCGTGCCGGTGGCGGTGTCGTTGCCGACGATGATGCCGGCCATGTGCGTGCCGTGCCCGTACGAGTCGAGGTACCGCAGGTCGGCCGACTGCGACTCGAACGACAGGTCCGGCCCGTTGACGACCTTCGCGGCGGGCAGGCCGGCGACCGGCGCGACGCCGGTGTCGATGAGCGCCACGCCGACGCCCTTGCCGGTCAGCGCCGCGGCGGTACCGGTGTCGGCGCCGATGAGCGTACGGACCTGCTTGAGCGTGGTGGCGGGCGACTTGTCCGTCGCGCCCAACCAGCTCGCCCAGTGCGACCCCGCGGGGGAGGCGGGCGCGGCGAGCGCCGCCGCCGGCGCGACGCCGGTGAGTCCCGATGCGACGAGCCCCGCGGCGACCGCCGCCAGTCCGGCCCGCTTGGTTCTGTTGATCATCGAGACTCCGCTCATTCGGTGACGACCGCCGGGGGGAGCCATCGGCCGGGACGCCGCGAACTGAACGAAAAGCCGGTACGAACGTCTCCGCCGGAGAACTTCCCGAAAGCCCACCAACAGGACATCGGCGGGCAGTGGCGCAGCAAGGGCGATCCCGGATCGGTCGACCTCGCGGGGCGCGGCCCGGTGTCCGCCCGACTATTGAACGGCGGGCCGAACATTGACATCCTTGACTACGTCGCGCCCACTCCCGGCCCCGGTCGGGAGTCCGCTGATGGTCTGGAGTACCGCTGTGCCCACCCCTGACCGCATCCGGCGCGCCCTCCGCCGTACCGGCGCCGCGCTCGGCGCCGCCCTCCTTTTGCTGACCGCCGCCGCGGCTCCCGCGGCCGCCCGCCCGGCCGCCGGCCTCACCGCCACCCACGTGGCGACGGGGTCCGACGGCCGGTACCAGAACAAGCTGGTCGTCGCGAACCCCACCGGCGCGACCATCACCGGCTGGACGATCGAGTTCGAACTGCCCGCCGGCGTCACGTTCAGCCAGAGCGACCACGGCACCGTCACCCGCGACGGCAGCCGGATCCGGGTGACCAACGCGCACTACAACGGGACGGTCGGCGCGGGCCGGGACACCGAGCCGTACAGCTTCTGGTACCTCACGTCGTCGGCCGGCGCCGCGCCGGTGGGCTGCCGGATCGACGACGCCAAGTGCGACGGCACCGCCGACCGCCCGCCGAGCCCGCCGGCCGCGCCCGCGGTCGCCGGCCGGACGACCCGGACCGTCTCGCTGACCTGGACCGCGCCGCCGGCCGGCGACCTGCCGGTCGCCGGCTACGAGGTGTACCGCGACGGCGCGGCCGTGGCGACGGCCGCCGGCACCGCCGCGACGGTCACCGGCCTGACCCCGAACACCGGGTACACGTTCACCGTCCGGGCCCGGGACCGGCGGGGCAACGTCTCCGCCGACAGCGCCCCGGTCGCCACGACGACCCTGGACCCGGCCGACGACACCACCGCCCCGGCCGCGCCGACCGGGCTGCGGGCGACCGGCAAGAGCGCCTCGTCGGTGACGCTCGCCTGGACCGCCGCCACCGACCCCAGCGGCATCGCCGGCTACGACGTGTACCGCGGCGGCGCCCTCGCCGCCAGCGCGACCGGCCCGGCCGCGACGGTGACCGGGCTGGCGCCGCTGACGGCGTACCGCTTCTCCGTCCGCGCCCGCGACACCCACGACAACGCCTCGCCGGCCAGCGCCGAGGTCACCGTCACCACCGACGACTCGATCGGCCCCGGCCACGCCAGGGTCGGCTACTTCGTCCAGTGGGGCATCTACGGCCGGCAGTACTTCGTCAGGAACCTCGACACCTCCGGCGCCGCGGCCGGGCTGACCCACCTCAACTACGCGTTCGCCAACATCGACCCGAAGACCGGGACCTGCCTGCAGGGCGTCACCAAGGGCACCTCGCCGAACCCGCAGGACCCGAACCAGGGCGACGGCGCCGGCGACGCCGAGGCCGACTACGGCCGCCCGTTCCCGGCCAACCAGTCCGTCGACGGGCAGGCCGACACCGGCTGGGAGAAGCTGCGCGGCAACTTCAACCAGCTCCGCAAGCTCAAGGCCAAGCACCCGAAGCTCAGGGTGCTGATCTCGCTCGGCGGCTGGACGTACTCCAAGTACTTCTCCGACGTGGCGGCGACCGCCGCGAGCCGGGAGAAGTTCGTCAGGTCGTGCCTGGACATCTATCTGCGCGGCAACCTGCCGGCGGCCGGCAGCGCGGGCGGCGACGGCGTGGCCGCGGGGATCTTCGACGGCATCGACCTGGACTGGGAGTGGCCGGGCGCCGAGGGGCACCCGGGCAACCACGTCAGCCCCGCGGACAAGGCCAACAACACCCTGCTGTGCGCGGAGTTCCGCAAGCAGCTCGACGCGCTCAGCGGGCCCGGCAGGCGGTACCTGCTGACCGCGTTCACCCCGGCCGACCCGGCGAAGGTCGCCGCCGGCTGGGACATCAGCACCGCCGACGGCACGCCGAGCGTCTTCGACTACCTGGACTTCGCCAACGTCCAGGGGTACGACTTCCACGGCGCCGGCAGCGACAACTCGTGGGAGCCGAACCGGGCCGGGCACCAGGGCAACCTGTTCCGGGACGCCCACGACCCGTACCCGTTCGAGTTCAGCGTCGACCTGGCCGTGCGGACGTACCTGGACGCCGGCGTGCAGCCGCGCCGGTTGACGATCGGCTTCGCCTTCTACGGCCGCGGCTGGCAGAACGTCACCGCCGGCAAGCTGCCCGACGGCAGTTCCGCCAACGGCGAGTGGCAGGACGCCAGGGGCGCGGCGCCGGGGCAGTTCCCGGAGGAGGCCGGCACCCGCGGGTACAGCGACCTGCTCGCCCGGGTGCCGAACTGCCGGGTGCAGCACGACGAGCAGTCGGTGTCGACGTACTGCTACACCGGCGAGAACGGCCAGTGGTGGAGCTTCGACGACGCCTGGTCGATCCAGCGCAAGTCGGCCTGGGTGCGGTCGAAGGGGCTCGGCGGCGGGATGATCTGGGAGATGTCCGGCGACACCGCCAGTGGCACCCTGATGTCCGCCCTGCACACCGGCCTGCCGGGGTAGTCCCGGCTGCCGCCCCGGCGCGCTATCCGCGCCGGGGCGCGCGATCCGGTCCGCCGATCGGCCCCGGGGCGGGCGACCGTTCCGGGGCGAGGAAGTCGGCCAGGGCCGCGGTGAGCGGCGCCGGCGCCTCCTCGGCCGGGTGGTGGCCGGAGTCGATGCCGGCCGCCCGCACGTCGTCGGCCCAGTCGCGCCAGATCGCCAGCGGGTCGCCGTACAGGGCGGGGAGGTCGTCGCGCAGCGACCAGAGGACCAGGGCCGGGCAGCGCACCCGCCGCCCGGCGGACCGGTCGGCCTCCTCGGCCCGCCGGTCGACGGTGAGGCCGGCGCGGTAGTCGGCGAGCATCGTCGCCACCACATCCTGGTCGCGGACCGCCGCCCGCCACTCGGCGTGGTTCGCCGCGCCCATCGCCGCCGGGTCGCCGCCGTACCAGCGCTCGGGGTCGGCGTTGATCGCCCGCTCCGGCTTGTCCGGCTGCGCGTAGAAGAACCAGTGCCACCAGCGGGCGGCGAACTCCGGGGTGATCCGGCGCAGGTGCTCGCTGATCGGTACGCAGTCCAGCAGCGCGACCCGGCTGACCAGCGCGGGGTGGTCCAGGGCCAGCCGGAGGGCGACGTAGCTGCCACGGTCGTGCCCGACGACGGCGGCGCGGTCGTGGCCGAGCGCCCGGAGCACCGCGACGATGTCGCCGGCCTGCGCCCGCTTGCCGTACCCGGCCGGGTCGGCGGCCGGTGCCGGGCCGCGGGAGCGGCCGTAGCCGCGCAGGTCCGGGCAGATCACGGTGTGCCCGCGCGCGGCGAGCGCCGGGGCCACCCGGTGCCAGGTGGCCGACGTGCGCGGGTGGCCGTGCAGCAGCACCACCGGCGGACCCTGCCCGCCCCAGCGGACGAAGGCCGTGGCCGGGCCGGTGTCGATCGTCGCCGCCGCGAAGCCCTCGAACATCGACCCGCCCTCCATGCCGCCGCACCCCATACCGGCACCGCAGCGCCTCCCGGTGCGCGCTCGGAACATGCTCGCGCGGGGGTGGTGCGAAACATCGGATCGGCGCAATCGGCAATGCCATTCGGACATCCGTTTCCTCGGAGTTACCCGGGAACGTGCCCGGGCGGGTGCGCGCTCCCGGGTAACTTTCAGTTGACAGGATCGATGTACCGGTGGCACAGGGCGCGCGTCCATTCATCCACCGCCGATCCGGCGAAATGCGACGGTTGTCGACAGTCCAATCGGGATCGGCGCAAACGGCGGTGCCGTACCGGCCGGTAACCAGAAACATTTGCCCTGATCCACCTCCTATGGACCGTGTTCGGCGTTGTCCCGAATCGTGCTCGGCGAGTGTCGACATTGACCTTCCGTGTGCTCTGTCCCGGTGCCCCGACCTGTCGCTAGCGTTAGCGGCTGCGTCGCCCTGGGGCCGAACGGGGCAGGTGCCGGTTGTTGGCGGCCAGGGCTGGGAAGCGACGGGAGCCGCATTGTGACCACTCTCCACCTGGCCTCACCCCCTACCGGACCGCGCGTGTCGGGCGATCTTCCGGGCCCGGGCTCGGCCGAATTCCTCACTCGACAGCAGCGTCGCGAGTCGAATGCGCGCAGTTACCCCAGACGTCTGCCGATCGCGATCGCGGAGGCGTCCGGGAGCTTCGTCCGCGACGTGGACGGCAACATCTTCATCGACTTCCTCAGCGGCGCCGGGGCGCTGCCGCTGGGCCACAACCCGCCCGAGTTGGTGCGGGCCGTGAACGAACAGCTCGGCCGGTTCACCCACGGACTCGACTTTCCGACACCGGCCAAGGACGACTTTGTCGAGGCGCAGTTCTCGATGCTCCCGCCGGGTCTGCGGGACCGCATGAAGGTCCATTTCTGCGGCCCCGCGGGCGCGAATGCGGTGGACGCCGCGATCAAGCTGTGCAAGATCGCCACCGGGCGCGGGGACATCGTCTCGTTCCACGGCGGGTTCCACGGCAGCAGCCACGCCGCGATGGCGCTCACCGGGCTGGTCGAGCAGAAGCAGCCGGTCGTCAACGGGGTGCCGGGGGTCCACTTCTTCCCGTACTCGTACTGCTCGCGCTGCCCCGTCGGGCTGTCCGCCGACACGTGCGCGACCAACTGCGTCACCGTGCTGGAGCGGTGCCTGCACGACGCCAACGGCGGCGTGCCCCGGCCCGGTGCGGTGATCCTGGAGCTGGTCCAGGGCGAGGGCGGGGTGATCCCGGCGCGGCCGGAGTTCGTCCGCCGGGTCCGCGAGCTGACCCGGGAGCTGGGCATCCCGCTGATCCTCGACGAGGTGCAGACCGGCTGCGGGCGCACCGGCACCTGGTTCGCGTTCGAGCAGTACGGCATCGAGCCCGACGTGATCATCGCCTCCAAGGGCCTGTCCGGGATGGGCCTGCCGGTCGCGCTGATCCTGTACGACGCCGCGCTGGACCAGTGGCTGCCCGGCGCGCACACCGGCACGTTCCGCGGCAACCAGCTCGCGTTCGCCGCCGGTGCCGAGGCGATCCGGCTGGTCCGCCGCGACGACATCCTCGGCAACGTCCGCGCCCGCGGGCGGCAGCTCGCCGACCGCCTGGGCGAGCTGCGGGACAACCCGTGGGTGCGGGAGGTGCGCGGGCTCGGCCTGATGTGGGGCGTCGAGCTGGCCGACCCGCGCACCGGCCGCCCGGCCACCGCGGTCGCCCGCGAGGTGCAGGCCCGGGCGCTGCGGTCCGGGTTGATCCTGGAGGTCGGCGGCCGGCAGGACGGCGTGGTCCGGATGCTGCCGCCGCTGAACGTCACCGCCGACGTCGTGGACACCGCCTGCCGGCTGCTGGCCGACGCCCTCGCCGCCGCCACCGGCGCGACACCCGCCGACGCGCCGCCCGCCGGGACGCCCGGCGCCGCCGTACCGGGTGCCGCTACGGGCGCCGGTGCCGCGCCGGGCCCGGGCGCCGCGCCGGTCGACGCGGTGGCCGGTCGGGGCGGGGCATGAGCGCCAGCGTCGGGACGGCGGAGGCCGCCGCGCTCGTCCGGCACTGCCCCGGCTACTCCGACGACATCCGGTGGCGGGCCGGCGAGCGGCTCGAGCACCTGTTCGAGCAGCAGTGCGACCGGCTGCGCGCCACCGGCCACGCCGGGCAGCTCGCCGTGGACGGGCCGGAGGACCGGCTCACGTACGACGAGCTGGACGCCCGGGCCAACCAGCTCGCCCGGCACCTGCTGGCGGTCGGCGCCGGGCCGGGGGACCGGATCGGGCTGCTGTTCGACCGGCCGGTGCACGCGTACGTCGGGATGCTCGCCGTTCTGAAGATCAACGCTGCGTACGTGCCGCTGGACGTCGCGTTCCCGGCCGACCGGCTGGCGTTCATCACCGCCGACGCCGGCGTCCGGCGGGTGCTGACGCAGGCGCACCTGCGCGACCACCTCGCCGACGCCGACGCCATGCCGGTCTGCGTGGACGCCGCCGCGGCGGCGGTGGCCGCGCGGGACCGGCGGCGGCTCACCGACGCCGAGCGCGGCGCCCCGGTCGACGAGCTGTGCTACGTCGTCTACACCTCCGGCACCACCGGCAGGCCCAAGGGCGTGGCGATCGAGCACGCCAGCATCTGCAACTTCCTCCGCGTCGCCGACGAGGTGTACGGGGTGGTGCGGGCCGACCGGGTGTACCAGGGGCTGACGATCGCGTTCGACTTCTCGGTCGAGGAGATCTGGGTGGCGCTGGTCGCCGGCGCCACCCTGGTGCCGAAGCCGGGCGGGGCGAGCCTGCTCGGCCACGAGCTGCACGCGTACCTGACCGAGCAGCGGGTGACCGCGCTGTGCTGCGTACCCACGCTGCTGGCCACGGTCGAGGAGGACCTGCCGGGCCTGCGCTTCCTGCTGGTCTCGGGGGAGGCGTGCCCGCAGCACCTGGTGTCCCGGTGGCACCGGCCGGACCGCCGGTTCCTCAACGTGTACGGCCCGACCGAGGCGACCGTGACGGCCACCTGGACGCCGCTGCACCCGGACCGGCCGGTCACCCTCGGGGTGCCGCTGCCGACGTACCACGTGGTCGTCCTCGACCCCGACGACGCCCGGGCGCTGCCGCCGGGCGCCGTCGGGGAGATCGGCATCGCCGGGATCGGCCTGGCCACCGGGTACCTCAACCGGGACGACCTGACCGCCCGCGCGTTCGTGCCCGACTTCCTCGGCATCGACGGCAACCCGTCGGGGCGGATCTACCGCACCGGCGACCTGGGCCGGGTCAACGACGACGGCGAGATCGAGTACCTGGGCCGGCTGGACACCCAGGTCAAGGTCCGCGGGTACCGGATCGAGCTGACCGAGATCGAGTCGGTGCTGCTGGAGCTGCCGGGCGTCGCGCAGGCGGTGGTGGACACGCACGAGCCGGAGCCGGGCGCGGTGGAGCTGGTGGCGTACTACAGCCGCCGCTCGGACGCCGCCGCGCTCGACCCGGCGGCGCTGCTGGCCGCGCTGCGCGGGCAGTTGCCCGGCTACATGGTGCCGGCCTACCTGGAGGAGCTGGACCGCATCCCGATGCTGCCCAGCAACAAGGCGGACCGCAAGAGCCTGCCGCCGCCGTCCGGGCCGCGCAGCCGGGCGGCGGCGGGGGAGTACGCCGCCCCGCGCACCGACCGGGAGGCGGCGCTGGCCGACCTGCTGGCCGGCGTGCTGAAGCTGGACCGGGTGTCGGTGGACAGCGACTTCTTCACCGACCTCGGCGCCAACTCGCTGCTGCTGGCGCACTTCTGCGCCCGGATCCGGGAGCGCGCCGACCTCGGCGCGGTGTCCATGCGGGACGTGTACGGGCACCCCAGCGTCGCGGCGCTCGCCGCGGCCCTGCCGGCGGTCATCCCGGCCCAGCGGCGGCCGGCCGCGGCGGCGCCCGCGCCGCCGGCCCCGACGCGCGGGCGGACCGCCCGCTACCTGACCTGCGGGGCGGCGCAGGTGGCGCTGTTCCTCGGGTACGCGTACCTGAGCGCGACGGTGCTGGCGGCCGGCTACGGCTGGGTGACGGCCGGCGCCGGCTGGGCGGACACCTACCGGCGGGCGGTGGCGGCGGGCGCGCTGGCGTTCGTCCTGCTGTCGGTCCTGCCCGTGGCGGCCAAGTGGCTGCTGATCGGGCGGTTCAAACCCGGCCCGATCCCGGTCTGGGGGCTGGCGTATCTGCGGTTCTGGACCGTCCGCACGCTGATCCGGTGGAGCCCGCTGGCGATGTTCACCGGGTCGCCGCTGTACACGCTGTACCTGCGGCTGCTCGGCGCCAGGGTCGGCCGCGGGGTGCTGTACCTGTCCCGCAACGCGCCGGTCTGCACCGACCTGATCACCATCGGGGACGGCGCGGTGGTGTCCAAGGACGCGTACCTCACCGGCTACCGGGCCGAGGCCGGCGTGCTGTACCCCGGCCCGGTCTCGATCGGGGCGGGCGCGTTCGTCGGGCAGGCGTCGGTGCTGGACGCCGACACCGCCATCGGCGCCGGCGGCCAGCTCGGGCACACCTCGTCGCTGCACCCCGGCCAGCGGGTCCCGGCCGGCGCGCGCTGGCACGGCTCGCCGGGCCGGGCCACCGACACCCGGTACGACATCGTGCCGCCGGCGCCGGGCGGGCGGGCCCGCCGGCTCGGCTACGCGGCCTGGCAGCTCGTCTCCGCGCTGGGCATCTACGCGCCGCTGGGGATCACGCTGGTCGTGGTCGTGCTGGAGAAGCTGCCGGTCGCCGCGGTCGTGCTCGGGCCGCAGGACGCGGCGCTGACCTCGTGGTCGTTCTACCGGGCGGCGCTGGTCAGCTCGCTGGTGCTGTTCGCCGGCGGGATCGTCGCCGGGCTGGCGCTGGTCGGCACGGTGCCGCGGCTGCTCGCCCGCGGGGTGCCGGCCGACCGGGTGCACACGCTGTACGGCTTCCGGTACGGCCTGCACCGGACCGTGTCCCGGCTGACCAACCGGCAGTTCCTGCTGTACCTGTTCGGCGACAGCTCGGCGGTCGTGCACTACCTGCGCGGCCTCGGCTACGACCTGGGCCGGGTCGAGCAGACGGGCTCCAACTTCGGCATCTCGGTCCGGCACGACAGCCCGTACCTCAGCGTGGTCGGCACCGGCACGATGGTCTCCGACGGCCTGTCGTTCAACAACGCCGAGTACTCGGCGACGTCCTTCCGGCTGCGCCGCACCGACGTCGGCGCCGGCAGCTACCTGGGCAACAACATCGCTTACCCGGCCGCCGGCCGGACCGGCGACGACTGCCTGCTGGCCACGAAGGTGATGGTCCCGGTCGACGGGCCGGTCCGGACCGGGGTGGGCCTGCTCGGCTCGCCCTGCTTCGAGATCCCCCGGGCGGTCGACCGGGACCGGCTGTTCGACGACCTCAAGAGCGGCCCGGTGCTGCGCCGCCGGCTGGCCGCCAAGCTGCGGCACAACCTGGTGACGATGGCGCTGTTCCTGTTCGTCCGCTGGCTGTTCCTGTTCGGGGTGCTGCTGCTCGGCTTCGTCGCCGCGGAGCTGCGCGACGACGGCTACGGCACGGCCCCGCTGGCCGGCGCGCTGGCCCTCACCCTGGTGTACGGCACCGGGCTGTTCATCGCCGCCGAGCGGCTGGTGCTGGCCACCGGCGCGATGACGCCGCGGTTCTGCTCGATCTACGACCCGTACTACTGGTGGCACGAGCGGTTCTGGAAGGTGCCGGTGACCTCGTACCGGGCGTTCGACGGCACCCCGGTGAAGAACCTGGTCTGGAAGCTGCTCGGCGTCCGGATCGGCAAGCGGGTCTTCGACGACGGCGCGTGGGTGACCGAGCGGCGGCTGGTCGCCATCGGCGACGACTGCACGCTGAACGTGGGCAGCGGCATCCAGTCGCACTCGCTGGAGGAGGGGACGTTCAAGTCCGACCACACGGTGCTCGGCGCCGGCTGCACGCTGGGGGTGAACGCGTTCGTCCACTACGGGGTGACGATGGGCGACGGGGTGCGGCTCGGCCCGGACTCGTTCCTGATGAAGGGCGAGCAGGTACCCGCCGGCGCCCACTGGGAGGGCAATCCGGCCAGCCGCGCGGATATATCGTGATCCATCGTGGACTTGACGGCAGGGTATCGAACATGATGAATAGATAGCCGAGCGGGGCGTGCGGCGGTCCGAGGGCCGGAGCACGCCCCCGGCGGCACGGGGGCCGCCGCGCGCCCGGTTCCGCCGGGCGTCCACGCAAGTCGGGTTACGGGGGCCTGATGAGGGTACGCGCGCCGCTCGTCGCCATCCTGGCGACGCTGCTCGCCGCGCTGCTCGGCCCCGTACCGCACCCGCACGCCCCGGCCGCGCCCGCGGCGCCGGGCGCCGCCGCCGGCGCGCAGCCCCGCGCCTGCGCCCTGCCGCCGCTGCTCACCGACGCGTACGCCGGCCTCGACGGTACGGCCGCCCGCCCGTGGTGCACCGACGACGGCGAGGATCCGATCCCCGCCCGCCCGCGCGCCGCCGCGCCGCCGCGCGCCCGCGCCGGGCGCCGCCCCCGCGCCGCGGCGCCGCCGCGCGCCGGCCGCCGCGCCCGCGGCGCGCGGGCCCCGCCGGGGCGGGCCGCCGGGCGCTGACCCGGCCGCCGACCTTCCCGCCCGTCCGCTGCCGGACGGGACCCGCCACGTCACCCCACGTGAGGATCACCCATGCCCGTCGACGCCGCCGCGCCCGCGCGGCCCCGCTCCGGCCCCTTCACCCTCGCCGACCTGCGCGCCGGCTTCCTCGTCTCGCTGATCGCCCTGCCGCTGTGCCTCGGCATCGCCGTCGCCAGCGGCTTCCCGCCCGTCGCCGGGCTGGTCACCGCCATCGTCGGCGGCGTCCTCGTCACGCTGCTGGGCAGCGCGCCGCTCACCATCAAGGGCCCCGCCGCGGGGCTGATCGTCATCGCGCTCGGCGCCGTCCAGGAACTCGGCGGCGGCGACCCGGTCGCCGGGTACCGGCGGGCGCTCGCCGTCGGCGTCGTCGCGGCGGCCGTCCAGATCGGCCTCGGGCTGCTGCGGACCGCGAGCGTCGGCATCGCCCTCTCCCCGTCGGTGGTGCACGGGATGCTCGCCGCGATCGGCGTGATCATCATTGCCAAGCAGGTGCACGTGCTGCTCGGCGTCAAGCCGGCGAGTACCGACCCGCTCGGGCTGATCGCGGAGATCCCGGCCAGCGTCGGCCGGGCCAACCCGGGCGTGCTGCTGCTCGGGGTGCTGTCGCTGGCGCTGCTGTTCGCGCTGCCGCTGATCCGGGCGCGGTGGGCCCGGGCCGTACCGGCGCCGCTGCTGGTGCTCGCCGTGACCGTGCCGCTCGGGCTGTGGCTGCACCTGGCCACGCCGCACGACTACACGCTGTTCGGCGCCGCGCACCACCTCGGCCCGGAGTACCTGGTCCGGCTGCCCGGCAGCCTCGCCGACGCCGTCGTGTTCCCCGACTTCTCGGCGATCACCAGCGCCACCTCGATCAAGTACGTGGTCATGTTCGCGCTGATCGGCAGCATCGAGTCCACGCTGACCGTGCTCGCCGTCGACGGGATGGACCCGCGGCGGCGCACGTCCGACCACAACCGCGACCTCGTCGCCCTCGGCGGCGGCAACCTCGTCGCCGCGCTGCTCGGCGGGCTGCCGATGATCTCCGAGATCGTCCGCAGCCGGGCCAACATCGACGCCGGCGCCACGTCCCGGTGGGCGAACTTCTGGCACGGCGCGCTGCTGCTCGGCATGATCGCGCTGATCCCCGGCGCGCTCCAGCTCATCCCGCTGGCCGCGCTGGCCGCGATGCTCATCTACACCGGCAGCCGGCTGGCCTCGCCGCGCGAGTTCCGGCACGCCTTCCGGGTCGGCCGGGACCAGCTCGCGCTGTTCCTCACCACGCTGCTCGTCACCCTCGCCACCGACCTGCTGATCGGCGTCGCGGCCGGCCTGGCCCTGGAACTGGTCCTGCACCTGGCCCGCGGCGTCCGGCCGGGCGCGCTGCTGCGGCCGCGGCCGCGCGCCCACCGCGAGGGCAGCGCGCTGCACCTGCACCTGCCCGGCGCGGCGACGTTCGCCCACCTGCTGCCGGTCCGCTCCGCGGTGCGCGGCGCCCGGGCCGGCACCGGGGACGGGATCACCGAGGTGGTGATCGACGTGCAGCGGGCCGCCGTCGTGGACCACACCTTCCTGTCCCGGCTGGACACCCTCGGCCGGGAGTGGTCCGGCGCGACGGTGACCGTCCGCGGGCTGGACACCATGGTCGCCGCGTCCGCCCACCCGGCCGCCAGCCGCCGCCGGAGCCGGCGGTGACGGCCACGGTCGGCCGGGCCGGACCGGCCGCCGACGTCGCGGCGCTCGTCGCGCACGCGGCGCGGCTGCTGCCGAGCCAGGCGCCGCTGTCGGCGTTCGTGCACCACAACACCCTGCACGCGTACGAGCACCTGCCGTTCGACGCGGCCGTGCGGGCCGGGGCGGCGCGGTACGGCACCGAGCCGTACCCGGCCGAGGCGGCGCTGACCGCGCTGCTCGCCGACGGCCGGATCACCCCCGCCGACCTGGCGGCCGTCGCCGCCGACGTCGCCGGCGACGAACCCGTGCTGCCCGGCGGGCCGACCCACCGGGAGTTCGTCGCCGGGCGGCTCGCCCTGGCCGTCGAGCTGCCCCGCGGGGCGGCGCTGACCTGGCTGCTGACCGAGACCGACGCGCTGGCCCGGTACGCCGGCGGCCTCGCCCCGGACCGGCACGCCGACCTGGCCGCCGCGGGCCCCGCGCCCGCGGTGCTGGGCCGGCTCTGGCAGCGGCTCGCCGCCGCCACGCCGCCCGCCGCGGCGGCGCCGGCCGACGGGGTGCGCTGCCGGGACCGGATCCTCGCCCGCACCGGCGCGGACACCGACGCCGTCGTCCACCCGCTGCTCATCCGGGTGTGCGCGGCGTTCCTCGACCAGGGCGTCGCGTACTGGCCGATGCCCGGCCGCGCGCGCGGCCTGCTCGCCGCCTTCCGCGACCTGTACGGCGCCGGCGGCGCCCCGCCCGACCGGGCGCTGCGCGGGCTGCCCGCGCTGCTGGCCGCGCAGCGCGGCTGGCCCGCCGAGCGGACGGTCGACTGGGCGCTCGGCGAGCTGGCCGTCGCCCCGGCCGACCGGGCCGAGGCGGTCGCCGCGACGCTGCTGTCGCTGCGCGGCTGGGCCGGCATGGTCCGGCAGTTCGAGGAGGCGCCGGACCGGGCGCCGGTGCACGCCCCGCCGGCCCGGCTCGTCGACCACCTCGCCGTCCAGCTCACCCTCGACGTGGTCGCCGCCCGGGCGGCCATCGCCGACCACCTCGGCCCGCACGCCACCCCGGCGGACCTGGACCTGCTGCGGCCGCCGCCGGCCGCGCCCGGCCCGGACCGCGCGCTGGCGTACGAGGGGTTCGTCGTCGCCCAGCACCTGCCGGTACCGCTGGACGCGTTCGCCGACCCGGCCGCCGTGCGGGCCTGGCTGGCGGCCGTCCGGGCGCTGGACCCGGTGACCCGGCGCGGGCTGCTGCACCGGGCGTACGAGCGGCGGCATGCGGCCGACGTACTGGGCGGGCTGCGCGCCCACGCCCGGTACGCCGCCCCGGCCGCCGCGGCGCCGCTGTTCCAGGCGGTGTTCTGCATCGACGAGCGGGAGGAGTCGCTGCGCCGGCACCTCGAGGAGGTGTGCCCGGGCGCGGAGACGCTCGGCTACGCCGGCTTCTTCGGGGTGGCGATGGCGTACCGCGGGGTGCGCGACGTGCGGCCCCGGCCGCTGTGCCCGGTCGTGGTCACGCCGCGGCACCTGGTCACCGAGGAGCCCGTCAGCCCGGCGCCGCCGCGCGGGCGGCGGCGGGCCGCGCTGCGCCGGGCGTACGACATCGGCAGCCGGACGCTGGCCCGCGGCGCGCTGATCGGCGTCGGCACCGGCCTCGCCCACCTCGCGCCGCTGGTCGGGCGCAGCCTGCTGCCGCGCCGGTTCCACCGGTGGGCCGCGGCCGCCGGGCGGCTGCCCGACCCAGGGCCGACCAGGCTGGCGCTGCACCGCACCGCCGCCGGCCCGGACGCCGCCGGCCGGCAGCCCGGCTTCACCGTCGCCGAGATGGCCGACGTCGTCGCCGCGGCGCTGCGCACCACCGGCCTGGCCGGCCGGCTGGCGCCGCTGGTGCTGCTCGTCGGGCACGGCTCGGCCAGCCTGAACAACCCGCACGAGGCGGCGCACGACTGCGGCGCCACCGGCGGCGGGCGCGGCGGGCCGAACGCCCGGGCGCTCGCCGCGATGGCCAACGACCCGGCCGTCCGCGGCGCGCTCGCCGCCCGCGGGCTGCCGATCCCGGCCGGTACCCGGTTCGTCGGCGCGTACCACAACACCTGCGACGACTCGATCACCTACTACGACGCCACCGGCGTGCCGCCCGCGGCGGCCACCGCGCTGGACCGGGCCCGCCGCGCGCTGGACCGGGCCCGCGCGCTCGCGGCGCACGAGCGGTGCCGCCGGTTCGCCACCGCGGCGCCGGACCTGCCGCCGGAGCGGGCGCTCGCGCACGTCGAGACGCACACCGTCGACCTCGGCCAGCCCCGGCCCGAGTACGGGCACGCGACCAACGCGGTCTGCGTCGTCGGCCGGCGGTGGCGGACCCGCGGGCTGTTCCTGGACCGGCGGGCGTTCCTCGTCTCGTACGACCCGGCGGCCGACGACGACGCCGCGATCCTCACCGGGCTGCTGCTCGCCGTGGGGCCGGTCTGCGCGGGGATCAACCTGGAGTACTACTTCAGCCACGTCGACCCGGCCGGGTACGGCTGCGGCACCAAGCTGCCGCACAACGTCACCGGCCTGCTCGGGGTGATGGACGGCGCCGCGTCCGACCTGCGCACCGGCCTGCCCTGGCAGATGGTGGAGATCCACGAGCCGGTCCGGCTGCTGCTGGTGGTGGAGGCGGCGCCGGCGCGGCTGCTGGCGCTGCTCGCGGCGCAGCCGGGGCTCGACCGGCTCGTCCGCAACGGCTGGCTGCGGCTGGCCGCCTGGGACGGGCCCGACCTGTACCGGTACGCCGACGGCCGGTTCGTCCCCGACGACACGCCGCCGCCGACGCTGCCGGTGCTGGACGGGTCGGCCGCGGCGTACCGCGGGCGGCGCGGCCCGGTCGGCTGCGCCCACATCCGCCCCGCCGCCGATACCGCACCGGTCGCCGGGCCGGGGTCCCGCGCGGGCGCGTGCGGCGGGCCGTCCACCGCGGGCGCCGGGGGGCCGGCGTCGGGCCCGGGGCGGGCGCGGTGAGCGCGGGGCTGGTCGCGCTCGCGGTGCTGCCGTTCGCCGCGTTCGCCGGGCTGGCGCTGCCGGCCTGGCTGGGGGTGGGCTGGTCGGAGCGGGTGGTGTCCGGCGTGGTCACCGGCGCGTTCGCCGCGTCGACCGGGGTGGCGCTCGCCGTGGCGCCGTTCGGGCGGGTGACGGCCGCGCTGGCCTGGTACCCCAGCGGCGCCCGGCTGCGGCTGCTGCTCGACGGGCTGGCGCTGCCGTTCGCGGTCCTGGTCCCGCTGCTGCTCACGCTGGTCGTGGTGCTGTCCCGCCGGTACCTGCACGCCGAGCCCGGCTACCTGCGGTTCCACCTGCTGCTGGCGCTGTTCGGCGGCGGCGCGCAACTCGTCGTCGTCGCCGGCTCGCTGGACACCCTCGTGGTCGGCTGGGAGCTGGCCGGGCTGGCGTCCTGCCTGCTGATCGCGTTCTTCCACGAGCGGCGGCAGCCGGTGGCGCACGCGCTGCGCGCGTTCGCGGTGTACCGGGCGTGCGACGTCGGCCTGGTCGGCGTCCTGCTGTGGGCGCACCACGGGCCCGGTACGGCGTTCACCGCCGCCGGCGGGCTCGCGCCGCCCGGCGGGGCGAGCGCGCTGGTCGGGCTCGGGCTGCTGTGGGCGGCGGTCGGCAAGGGGGCGCTCGTCCCGCTCGGCGGCTGGCTGCCCCGGGCGATGGAGGGGCCGACGCCGTCGAGCGCGCTGTGCTACGGCGCGGTGTCGATCACCCTCGGCCCGTACCTGCTGCTGCGCGCCACCGCCGGCTGGCCGCCGGCGGCGGTGGTGAGCGCGGCGACCGTCCTGCTCGGACTCGCCACCGCCGCCCACGCCACCCTGGTCGGCCGGGTGCAGACCGACGCCAAGACCGGCCTGGCGTACGCGGCGATGGCGCAGGTCGGCCTCGTCGTCGCCGAGATCGGCGCCGGCCTGACCGCGCTGGCCGTCTGGCACCTGCTGGCGCACGCGGCGCTGCGCAGCGCCCAACTGCTGCGCGCGCCCAGCCTGCTGCACGACCACCAGCACCGCGAGGCGGCGCACGGGGCGGCGCTGCCGCCGACCGGGGCGTACCTGGACCGGCTGGTGCCGGCGGGGGTGCGGCGGTGGGCGTACCGGCACGCGCTGGAGCGCGGCCACCTGGACGCCCTCCTGCGCGACCTGTGGGACCCGGTCGCGGGGGCGCTGCGCCGTCGGGACGCCGCGGGCGACCGGCGGCACCGGGCCCGCCGGCGGCCGGCGGCCGGCGCGGCGGGGGCCCCGCGGGCGGTGGCCGAGTGAGCGGGCCGCTGTGGCTGGCGGCCGGGGCGCTGCTCGCCGGCGCCGCCCTGGTCGGCCGGCGCGGCGTCCCGCCGCGGGGCGCGCGCCGGGCGGCCGTCGTGGCGGCCGCGGCGGCGATCGGCCCGGCGGCGGCCGCGTGGCCGCTGCGGCCGGTGGCCCCCGGGCTCGCCGGCGGTACGGCGGCCGCGCTGCTCGGTACCGCGGCGGCGGTGGCGACGCTGCTCGCCGTGGGCCTGGCGCCCGTGTCGAGCCACCCGCCGGCCGTCCTGCGGCGGGTGTTGGAGCTGGGGGCGCTGACGCTGGCCGGGCTGGCGGCGGGCACGCCGCTGGCGGTGGCGGCGGGGTTCGCGGCGACGGCCTGGCTGGTCGGGCGGCCCCTGCGCCGCGCCGCCGCCGGTCCGGCGGACGGGCCGGTCGGGCAGCCGCCGGTCGCCGCCGGCCTGCCGGGGAGCTTCCCCGGGGGTGGGGCGGCGAACTTCGGCGGCGCGGCCGCGGTCCGGCCACCTGCCTCGGGGACCGTGGCGGCTCGGTCGGCCGGGCCGTCGGCCGCTGGCGCGGCGGTGCCGGCCGCCGCCCGGGCCGGCTCGTCGGCCGCGGGCGTCGGCGAACCGGCGGGCGGTCCGGGCATCGGTGGGTCGGGTGGGCCCGCGTTCGCGGTGGGTCGGTGGTTGGCGGTGGGGCTGGTCGCCGCCGGGGTGCTGGTGCCCGGCGGGGTCGGGGGCGGGCTGCTCGCCGCCGCGGTACTGCTGCGGCTCGGGGCGCCGCCCGGCCACGGCTGGCTGCCGCCGCTGGTCCAGCGGGCGCCGCTGGGGCTGGTCGCGGCGTGGCTGGCCAGCGCGCTGCCGGGGCTGCTGCTCGTCGCCGCGCACCCGCCGCCGGGCGCGGCCTGGTGGCTGGTCGGCGGCGGGCTCGGCGCGGTCGCCGTGGCGCTGCGCGCGGTCGTCGCCGACGACGCCCGGCGGGCCCTGGCGTACCTGCTGGCCGGCGAGGCCGCGGCCGTCGCCGCGGCGTTCGGGGCCGGTCCGGGCGCGGCGCTGGTCGCGGGCGCGGCCGGGGTCGTCGGGGGCGCGGCCACGCTGATGGCGGCCGCCGCGCTCGCCGGGCGGCGGGGGGCGCTGCGGCTGCGCGACGGCGGGGCGTACGCCCGCACGCCCCGGCTCGCCGTCGGCTTCCTGCTCGCCGGGCTCGCCGTCGCCGGCTGCCCGCCGCTGCTCGGCGGCCTGGCCGACGAGCTGACCCTGCGCGGCGCGCGGCCGGCGTACGCCATCCCGCTGGTGCTGGCCGCGGCGGTGCAGGCGGTCGCGGTGCTGCGGCTGTACTTCGGGCTGTTCACCGGCGTCCGGGCGCACGACGGGCAGCGGGACCTCACCGGGCGGGAGGTGTTCGCGCTGACGGTCGGGCTGGCCGCGCTGCTGCTGGCGGTCGCGCTGCCGGTACCGCTGTGATCGACAGGGATAGACGTCGTGAATGGCAGCGTCTATTTCCGCCGGGCGGCGATGATCGGCGACGATGAGCGGGCCAACGCGCGCGCCGACCGGAGCACGTCCGTCCGGCGGGCCGCGACACCGCACCCCACGGCCGGGACCGCACCCGCGCGCCCCGATCCGCTCACCGGTTGCCCACCGGCGGTCCGTCCGCCGGCCGGATCGCTGTTCGGACCGGATCGGCGGGCTCCCGGCCGCCCGGTGGACCGGCACCCCAGCGGTGCCCGGCCCGCCGGCCGGTCCGGCGCGGACGGACCCCCGCGCCGGACCGGAACCGGGGCGCGGTACGGGGGCGTCCGCGTTTTCGGGGTGGAAGCGCGGACGCCCTCCCCAGTGGATCATGGGGTTATGTACCCCGAAGCGGGCCGATGACGTACTTGGCCGCTAGGCGGCCCTCGGCCCGTTCCGGTGCGGGGCGGCGGGATGTGGTGGCGATCCGGTCACCGTCCGGCGCCGGCTGTTGAGGGGGTGGACGGGCGGGTCCTAGGGTGGCATCGATGGAACTCGAACTGCGCCACCTGCGGACGGTGTGCGCGATCGCCGAGACCGGCAGCCTCACCAAGGCCGCGGCGTCGATGCGCATGTCGCAGCCCGCCCTGACCGCCCGGCTCAAGCGGCTGGAGGCGGAGATCGGCGCGCCGCTGTTCGTCCGCGGCGCCCGCGGCATGATCCCCACGCCGGTCGGCGACTACGTCCTGCTGCGCGCCCGCGGCATCCTGCACGGCGTGGCCGAGCTGCGCGGCGGGGTCGCCCGGCAGGGCCGCGGCCCGGCGCCGGTCATCGCGCTCGGCGGCGCGGCGTCCTCGGTCTCGCTGGGCCTGGCCGACCGGCTGACCGCGCACCTCGGCGCCGAGGTCCGGCTCACCATGGCGGACTCGCCGCTGCTGCTGCGCGACCTCGTCGCCGCCGGTCGGTTCGACCTCGTCGCCACCGTCGACTACCCCGGCTACGAGCTGCACCCCACGCCGGAGCTGCACTGCGTCACGATCACCCGCGAGCCGGTCGCCGTGGCGCTCGCCGCCGGCGACCCGCTGGCCCGGCACGGCAGCGTCGCGCTGGCCGACCTCGCCGACCGGGACTGGGCGATGACCCCGTCGGACGGCGCCGGCTGGCCCGAGTGCTTCCTCGCCGCCTGCGAGCAGCACGGCTTCCGCCCGCGGGTGCGGTACACGGTGCCGGGGTCGGACACGATCCGCGAGCTGGTCGCCGCCGGCCGCGCGGTCAGCGCCTGCCAGATCGCCTGCTACTCGGACGGACCGGTGGTGGTCCGGCCGCTGATCGGCGAGCCGGTGTCGATGCGGCACCTGCTGATCTGCCCGCGGGAGGGGCGGCTGGCGGGGGAGCTGCCGACGCTGGCCCGGCTGGCCAGGGCGTCGTACCGGTCGTACGTGCACGACCGGCACACCCGCGCCAACCAACCCGGCCGGTAGCCCGCGGCGGACGGCCGGCGGCTTGCGCGCCGGCCGGCGGGCGGGTGTGGACGGCGGTGGTCGGCTCGGCCGGGGATTCGGCGGAGTCAGGATTCGCCGGTCAGGCGGGCCGTGCCGAGGGAGGCGCGGGTGACGGCGGCGGCCACGTCCCGGATGGACGAGTCCCGGGACAGGCCGGGCAGCGCCGCCCGGTCGACCGCGTGGACGACGAACTCGTAGGTGTTCACGGCGTTCGGCGAGCACGGCCCCTGGTACCCGAACAGCGTCGCGCTGCCCCGGTAGTACGCCTGCCGGGCGCCCCGCGGCACGGCCGGCTCGTACGCGTGCTCGACGTTCTGCGGCAGGGCCGCCGCGTCGGCCGGGATGTCGTAGAGGACCCAGTGCAGCAGGTCGCGGTTGTCCAGGTCGCGCATGACGACGGCGTACGCGGCGGCGCCGGCCGGTGCGCCGGACCAGGCCAGCGGCGGGGACTCGTTGCGGCGGCGCGGGTCGGGGCCGGCGCTGGTGCACTCGTGCACGGCGGGGATGGTCCCGCCCTCGGCGAACGCCGCACTGGTCAGGGCGAAGGCACTCCGGCCGCCGGCCGGCGCTCCCGGCGCGGCGACCGCTGCCGCGGCGGCGGCGGGCGTGGCGAGGACGGCGGTCGCCAGCGCGGCGGCCACCGCTCGGCCGCCGGCGACTCGGCCGACGGCGGCGACTCGGGCAGCGGCGGCGACTCGGGCAATGGTGGCGGGGCGGGTGGTGGGCAGGGGGTGGCTCACGGTGGCTCCCACGGGTCGGCTGGCCGGGCGGGTGGGTGCGCCGGGCCAGCCTACGATCCGCGCCGCCCGCCCGCTACCGGTCGGCGCCGGTCAGGTGCGCGGCCATCGCCCGGATCGTCGGCAGCCGGAACAGGTCGATCACGTCCACCGGCCGGTGGAACTCCCGCGCCAGCACCGCGCTCAGCCGGATCAGCCCCATCGAGGTGCCGCCGGCGTCGAAGAAGTTGCAGCCCGGGTCCGCCGGGTGACCCAGCACCGACACCCACGCGCCGGCCACCCGGCGTTCGGCGTCGGTCAGGCCCGGCGCGGCCGAGCCCGCGCGGGCGACGGCGCCGAGGATCGCCCGCGGGTGCGGCCGGCCGGTCGGCAGGCGGGGCAGGTCGGGCAGCAGCGCGAGCGCGTCGGGGACCAGCGGCGCCGGTACGGTCGCGGCCAGGTGCACCCGCAGCCCCGCCACGGTCGGGGCGGCGCCGGTGCGGGCGACGGCGGCGGCGACCAGCCGGCCATCGGGGGCGGCGACGACCGCGGCGTCGGCGACGTCGCCGTGCCGGCGCAGCGCGGCCTCGGCGACCACGGGCGGGCGCGGCCGGTCCGGTACGCCGGGGCACTGGTCGAGCCGGCCGACCCAGCGCAGGACGCCGTCGGCGCCCCGCCGGACCAGGTCGTCGGTGGCCAGCATCCGCGCGCCGGGATCCGCGGCGTACGGGTCGGCGGGGTACCGGGTGGCGGTCAGCGCCGGCTGGCCGAGGTAGCCGCGGGTGACGGCGGAGCCGCCGAGGTACAGCCGGCCGACCGCACCGGCGGGGACGGGCCGCAGGGCGGCGTCCAGGGCGTACGCGGTCGTGCCGGGGCGCGGGGGGCCGAGGGCCTGCGGGTCGTCGGCGCGCAGCGGCCCGGCCAGGGCGGGGCCGGCGGTCTCGGTCGCGCCCCAGGCCAGCCAGGGCGCGGGGGTACCGGGGAGCGCCGGCCCGCGACGGACCGGCCCGGTCACCGGGCCGCCGAGCAGGACCAGCCCCGCCCCGTCGGCCGAGGCGGCGGCGTGCCGGCCGGGCGGTCCGATCCGGACGGTCGGCTCCGGCGCCGGATCGTCGGCGAGCAGGGTGCCGCCGGCGGTGAGCGCGGCGGCGAGCTGGGTGAGGGCGAGGTACGAGTCGACCGGCGCGTCCAGCGGCACCCGGTCGAGGGTGCCGGGCGGCAGGGCGGCCGCCAGCCAGGCGGCGGGGCCGGCCAGGTCGGCCCGGGTGACGACGACGGCGCGCGGCTCCTCCTCGACGCCGGCCGAGCGAATGATCACCGCCGCCTGCCCTCGGCGGGCGCCGCCCGCGTCCACCCCGGGCGGCCCGGCCGGTGCCGGGTCGGGTTCGCCCCGCGGCACCTCCGCGTCCGACGGGGCGCTCCCGCCGCTCGGATCCCCGTCGGGTGGCCCGGGCGGGGGCGGCAGGTGGGTGAGGGGGACGTCGAGGTCGGCGCAGTCGGCGGCCGTACCGGGCGTGACCAGGATCGTGGCGGGGTCGACGTCCGCGGCCCACAGCCGGCGCGGCAGCGCCGGTGTCGCCGGGTCCAGCGGTACCGCGACCAGGCCGGCGGCGACGGCCCCGAGCAGGCCGGCGACCAGCTCGGGGCCGCGCGGTAGGCAGAGCCCGACCCGGTCGCCGGGGTCGACGCCGGCGGATCGCAGCGCCGCCGCCGTCGCGAGCGCGGCGGCGTGCAGGCCGCGGTAGTCGAGCGCCCCGCCCCGGCCGCGGACGGCGACCGCGGCCGGCCGCCGGACCGCGTGGCGGGCCACGGCGGCCAGCAGGTCCGGGGGCGAGGGCGCCGTCGCGTCCGGCGTGCGCGGCGCGGCTCCGTCCGGAGCGGGTGGCGCGACTCTGTCCGGAGTGGGCGGTGTGACCTCGGCGGTGCTGCGGGCGGTGACGGGTGGCGGGCCGGCCCGCTTCGGGTCGGGGGTGGGCGTGCCGGCCGGGCCGGCGGTGGGCGCCCCGGTCATGATCCGCTCCCGGCCGCGGTCGGGCCGGGCGTGACCGCGCCGGCGGCGGCGTCGATGATCGCCGCCACCGTGCCGGCGTGCGGCGGGCGGAGCATCCCGTGGTGGTCCGCGGCGACCGCGTGGCGGGTGAGCCCGCCGGTCGTCAGCCGCTCCCACTCCGCGAACCGGGCGGGGTCGGCCCCCGCCGCCCGGACCAGCGTCACCGGTCCCGCGATCGGCTCCGGTGCGTGGGCGTGCAGCAGGCCGAGGTTCACCGTCCAGCCCGCCACCACCGCGGCCATCCGGCCGGGGTCGACGCCCGCGAGCCCGGCCAGGTACGCGATGTCGGCCGCGGCGTCGCTCCCCGCCGGGCCGGGGTCCGGCGGCGGGCCGCCCGCCAGGTGCGCGGCGAGCAGGGCCACCACCGCCGCGCGGGTCGGCGGGCCGTCGGCCCGGATCCGCTCCGGCGGCTGCGCGTCCAGCAGGACCAGCCGCGTCCGGGCGCCGCCGCGCTCCAGGGCTGCCGCCGCCGCGTGCGCGTGGGCCCCGCCGTGGCTCCACCCGACGACCGCGTACGGCCCGTCCGGCTGCGCCCGCCGGATCAGCGCCGCGTGGGCGGCGGCCCGCGCCGCGAGGGTCGGGTACGCGACGCCGGGCGGCGGGACCAGCGCGTACGCCGGCCGGTCCGCCCGCAGCGCCGCGGCGCACGCGGCGTAGCAGGTGACGTCGTCGCCCGCGGCGTGCGCGAAGAACACCGCCGGCCCGACCCCGCCCCGCAGCCGCACCAGCCCCGCGGAACCCCCGTCGACCCCGGCCGGGCGGGCGGTCGTGGGGATGCCGTCGCGCGCGCCGGCCCCCGCCGGGTCGGCGTCGCCGAGGAGGTCGTCGGGGTACGGGTCGCGCAGCAGCCGGGCGAAGCTCTCCACCGTGGCGCCGCGGAAGATCGCCGACAGCGGCAGCCCCACCCCGAACTCCGCCTCGATCGCCGCCATCAGCCGCAGGACCAGCAGCGAGTGCCCGCCCAGGTCGAAGAACGCGTCCCGGACGCCCACCGGTCGCACGTCCAGCACCCGCTCCCAGACCGCCGCCACCCGCGCCTCGACCGCGTCGCGCGGCGCCACCCGCCCGGCCGCCGGGCGAACCGGCGGGGCCGGCAGCGCGCGCCGGTCGAGCTTGCCGGTGGGCGTCAGCGGTACGGCGTCGATCGGGACGAACGCCGCCGGCACCAGGTACGCCGGCAGGGTCGCCCGCAGGTGGGCGCGCAGGTCCGCGTCGGCCGGCGGCGCCCCGGCGCAGACCAGGTGGGCGACCAGCCGCCGGTCGCCGGGCCGGTCCTCGCGCACGGTCACCACCGACCGGCGGACGGCGGGGTGCCGGTCCAGGGCGGCCTCGACCTCGGCGGGCTCCACCCGGTACCCGCGCACCTTCACCTGGTCGTCGTTGCGCCCGACGAACACCAGCCGGCCGTCGTCCCGCCAGCGCACGACGTCGCCGGTCCGGTACAGCCGGGCGCCGGGCGCCCCGCCGAGGTGGTCGGCGACGAAGCGGGCCGCGGTCCCGGCCGGGTCGCCGCGGTAGCCGCGGGCGAGGCCGGCGCCGCCGAGGTACAGCTCGCCGGGCACCCCGACCGGGACCGGCCGCAGCCGGGCGTCCAGGACGTACGCCCGGCTGCCCGGCAGCGGCCCGCCGATCGTGACCGGCCCGCCCGGCGCGACCCGGTCGGCGGTGGAGTAGATCGTCGTCTCGGTCGGCCCGTACGCGTTGCACAGCGGCCCCGGCAGCGCGGTCAGCGCGGCGGCCTGCCCCGCCGGCAGCGCCTCGCCGCCGCTGCACAGCCGGATGCCGCGCGGGTTGCGCCAGCCGGCGTCCAGCAGCAGCCGGGTCGTCGCCGGGGTCGACTGCAGAACGGTCGCGCCGGCGTCGTCCAGGGCGGGCCCGAGCCGGCGGGCGTCGGCGGCCACGGCCGGGTCGACCAGGACCAGCGCGGCGCCGGCGGTGAGCGCGCCGAACAGGTCCAGCCCGAAGATGTCGAACGAGATCGACGCCACCGACGCCACCCGGTCGGCCGCGGTCAGGGCGAGCCGGTCGCCCATCGCGGCGACGACGGCGGCCAGCCCGCGGTGGGTGACCTCGACGCCCTTCGGCCGGCCGGTGGAGCCGGACGTGTACACGACGAACGCCCGCCCGTCCGGCCGCGGCGTCGCCGCGGCGGCGGTCCGGGCGGCCGCGGCGGCGGGCCGGTCGGCGAGGACGGCGGCCGGGTCGAGCACCGGGGCGGCGCTGCCGGCGAGCAGGCTCGCGCGCTCCGGCGGGGCGAGCGCCAGCACCGCGCCGCTGCGGTCGACCATCGCCGCCAGCCGGGCCGCCGGCAGCGCCGGGTCCAGCGGCAGGTACGCGGCGCCGGCCAGCAGCACCCCGAGCAGGTCCGCCGGCAGGTCGGCCACCCGGTCCGCGCACACCGCCACCACGTCGTCCGCGCCCACCCCGCGCGCCCGCAGCCCGGCCGCGACCGCCGCGGCCCGGCCCAGCAGCTCGCCGTACGTGCGCCGCCCGTCCCCGGCGACCACCGCGAGGGCCGACGGGTCGGCCGCGGCGCGCTCGCGCACCGACTCGGTGACCGGCCGGGTCGCGGGCGGTGGGGCGGTGCCGGCGGCGAGCAGGTGCGCCCGGTCGGCCGGCGACAGCAGCGGCAGGTCGGCCAGCGGCCGGTCGGGGTCGGCGACGGCGGCGGCGAGCAGGTGTTCGAGCTGGCGCCAGAGCCGGGCGACGGTGCCGGCGGCGAACAGGTCGCTGTTGTACTCGATCATTCCCCACAGGCGGTCGCCGGTCTGCTTGTCGTCGAAGACCCCCAGGCACAGGTCGTCCTTGACGGTGCCGTTGTCGAACCGCAGCGGCTCCACGTCCAGGCCGGGCAGCGGCGCCGGCCGCTCGTGCCGGAAGTCGACCAGGATGAACCCGACCTGGTACAGCGGGTGCCGGCTCGGGTCCCGGTCGCCGCCGAGTTCGTCCAGCAGCAGGCCGAGCGGGGTGTCGTGGTGGTCCAGCGCGCCGAGCATCGTCGCCCGGGTCGACCGGACCAGGTCGGCGAAGCTGCCCGCGGCCGGCACGGCGATGCGCAGCGGCAGCATGGTGAGGAAGTAGCCGATGAGCGCCTCCGTGCCCGGCCGGGTCCGGGTCGAGGAGGTGGTGCCGACGACGACGTCGTCGGTCCCGGCGAGGCGGTGCAGCAGGTACGCCCACGCGGCGAGCAGGGCGACGTTCAGGGTGACGTTGGCGGCCCGGGCGTACCCGCGGACGGCGGCGGTCAGCTCCGCCGACATCCGGAACTCGTGCCGCGAGCCGCGGGCGCGGCGGACCGCCGGGCGCGGGTGGTCGGTGGGCAGGTCCAGCGTCCGCGGGGCGCCGGCCAGCTTGTCCCGCCAGTACGGCAGGTGCCGGCGGCGCACCTCCCGCTCGATCCAGCCGGGCTGCCAGGCGGCGTAGTCGGCGTACTGGATCGGCAGCCCCGGCGGCGAGTGGGCCGGGCCGCCGGCGTACGCGCCGTAGAAGCCGGCCAGCTCGGCGCTGAAGATACCCATCGAGGCGCGGTCCCAGACGAGGTGGTGGAACGTGCCGACCAGGACGTGCTCGGCGTCGCCCAGCGCGACCAGGGCCAGCCGCAGCGGCCGGTCGGTGGCCAGGTCGAACGGCCGGCGGATCTCGGCGTCCACCGCCCGCCGCATCGCCTCCTCCCGGCCCGCGGCCGGCTCGCCGGTGAGGTCGACCAGCCGGACGTCGACCGCCGCGTCGGGGTGGACCACCTGGACCGGCCGCGCGTCCGGGCCGGCCGGGAACGTGCTGCGCAGCACCTCGTGCCGCGCCGCCACCGCCCGGGCGGCCCGGCCGAGCGCCGCCCGGTCCAGCCGGCCGCGCAGCCGCGAGCAGGAGAACACGTGGTACGCCGGGTCGGCCGGATCGAGCCGGTGGATCAGCCACAGCCGCTCCTGGTCCAGCGTGAGCCGGCCGCGGTCGCGGTCCGGGCGGCGCGGGATCGGCGCGGCCGGGCCCGGCGCCCGGCCGGCCAGCCGCGCGTCGAGCAGCGCGCGCTGGGCCGGGGTCAGCGTGCCGAGGCGGGCGGACAGGTCAGTCATCGGTCCCCTCCGGACGGTAGCGGCGGTGCAGCTCGCGCAGGTGGGTCAGGCCCGCCCGGACGGCCGGGGCGGGCAGGCCGAAGTCGACCAGGCAGGCGATCTCGTCCACGTCCAGGTCGACCAGGGTCTCGACCAGGTCCTCGGCGGTGTCCGGGGTGCCGAGCAGGGCCAGGCCGCGGGCGTACCGGTCGAACGCGGCGTCCAGCATCGCCGCCCGCCCGGCGTCGTCGAGGTCGCCGAACCCGCCGGCCGGCCCGGGGAGCTGGCGCAGGAACGTCTCCAGGTACCCGGTCAGCGGCCCCCGCGCCGCCGCCCGGGCCGCGTCGGCGTCGTCGCCGAGGTACGCGTGCAGCATGACCGTCACCGTCCCGGCGGCCGGGTCGTGGCCGCCGGCCGCGCGGGCCGCCCGGTACGCGGCGATCTTGTCGCCCAGCTCGGAAAGCCGGTGGCCGACGACGCCGGTGAGCAGGTTCGCGCCGATCGCGCCCGCCCGCTCGTACGTCGCCAGCGTCCCCGCCGCCGACACCCACACCGGCAGCTCGGGCCGCACCGGGCGGGGCAGCGGGCGGACCTCCCGGTCGCCGTCCGGCGTCGGTACGGTCACCGGCGCCCCCGACCACAGCCGCCGGACGGTCTCGATCGCGGCGAACATGTCGGCCCGCCGGTGTGCGTACCGGGCCGGGCCGCCGGGGGCGAGCGCGAAGTCGTGCGGGTGCCAGCCGGACGCCGCCGAGATCGCCGCCCGCCCGCCGGACAGGTTGTCCACCACCGCCCACTCCTCCGCCACCCGGACCGGGTGGTGCAGGGGCAGCACCACGCTGCCGGCGCGCAGCTCCACCCGCTCGGTGACCACGGCCAGGGCGGCGGCCAGGACCGCCGGGTTCGGGTACAGGCCGCCGAAGTCCACGAAGTGCCGCTCGGGCACCCAGACCGCGGCGAAGCCGTGGGCGTCGGCGAAGCGGGCGCAGTCGAGCAGCAGCCGGTACTTGTCCGGGCCGGCGGTCGAGCCGTCGCCGGAGAAGAAGAACAGGCTGAACGCCATCGTGCTCCCGGCCCGCCGCTGCCGGCCCACCCGCTCGGGAGCGGGCGCGGTGCCCGCCGGCGGGCTGCCGGGAGCGGCGGGTCCGGCGGCGCGGGCGCGCAGGGCGCGGTCCAGGGCGGCGCGCTGGGCCGGGTCGAGGGCGGCGAGGCGGTCCGTCAGCGCGGTACCGGGCGTCGGCTCAGTCACGGCCGCCGCCCGCGACCGCCTCGTCCGCCGCCGGCGCGGCCTCGATCTCCCGGAGCAGGGCGTCCAGCTCGTCCGGGTCCAGGCTCGCCGCCTGCCGGACCCGGATCGCCGCGGCCAGCCCGGCCACCGTGGGCGCCTCGAAGATCGCGCTGAGCGGCAGGTCGCCGTACCGGTCGCGGAGCCGGGCGACGATCTGCATGGCGAACAGCGAGTTCCCGCCGAGGTCGTGGAAGTCGTCGTCGGGGCCGCACTCCGGTACGCCCAGCACCTCCCGCCAGATCTCGGCGACCGCGGCGGCGATCGGGTCGGCCGGCTCGGCGGCGGCGACCCCGGGCGCCGCGGCGGTGGCCGGGTCGGTCGCGGCGGCGGTGGCCCGGCCGCCCCGGTCGCCGGTCGGCGCGGGGCCGACGACCACCTCGGCGGCGCCGTGCCGGACCGCGGCCCACGCCGCCGCGGCGATCCCCGCCGGGTCCGCGCCCACCGCGGTCGCCACCCCGCCCACCGCGGCCGGAGCCGTCGCGATCCCGTCGCCGGTACGGACGGCCACTGTGGGCAGTCCGGCGGCCGTGCGGTGGGCGGCGAGCGCCCCCAGCGCGGCGCCGTCCCCGCCGGTGGTGGTGAGGACGAGGAAGTCCGGGGCATCGGCGGCCAGCAGCTCGGCGACCAGCCGCGCACCGGCCGTCCCGCCGGGGTCGTCCCCGCCGCCGGGTGCGGTCGGGTCCGACGCTCCCGCGGCGGGCGGCGGGTCGGCGGCGTGCAGCGCGCCGCGTATCCGCCCCAGGGCCGCCCGCCCCGCGGCCACCGCCTCCCGTACGGCCGCCGGGTCCGCCGGGTCGGCGGACGCCCAGGTGACCGCGCCCGGCCGGGCCGCGAGCAGCCGTCCCAGCCGGGCCGCCAGCGGGTGCGCGGCCGCCGGGTCGGCGGGGTCGGGCAGATCGGGGTCGCCGACCAGCGCCAGTCGCGCCCCCGCGGCGGCGAGCTGCTCGGCCAGCAGGACGCCGAGCGGCCGGGACGCGCCCGTCACCAGGTACCCCGCGCCCGGCACCACGACGTCCGCCGCGCCGCCGGGGGCCGCCGGCAGCGGTACGTGCGCCCGCCCGAACCGCCGCCCCCCGCGGTACGCCACGTGGGTGGGCCGGTCCTGCGCCCCCCACTCGGCCAGCAGCCGACCCGGGTCCGCACCGTCGGCGCTCGCACCGTCGGTGTCGGTGAAGTGGAAGCGGACGCCCGGATACCGGTCGGCGAGGTCCGCGGCGACGCCGTGCAGCGCCGCCCGCCCCGGCCCGGCCACCGGCGCGCCGGCCACGTCGTACAGCCCCGGGGTGACCACGTCCACCGCGATCGCCCCGCCCGGCCGCGCCGCCCGCAGCGCCCCGACCAGCGCCGTCAGCGCCGCCGGCCGGGCGTCGCCGGCGGCGACGAGCAGCAGCCGCTCGGGCGCGCCGGCCGCCTCGACGAGCGCCCCGGCCCACCCGTGACCCCCGCCGTCCGGGCCGGACGGCGGCGGCGCGTGGTGCGCGTGGTCGCCGCGCGCGGCCAGCGCCTCCGGTACCGCGGCGTCGCCGCCCACGACCAGCCACCGCTGCGCCCGCAGCGCCGGTCGGGGCCGCGGCGGGGGCGCCGGGAACCACACCGGCGTCCACCGCCCGCCGGCCGCCGGGGCGACCCGGGGCAGCAGGTACTCGTCCCGCGCGAACGGGTACGTCGGCAGCGGCGTGCGCCGCGCGTCCCCCCGCCGCGCCGCCGGGTCGGGCTCGACGCCGTGCTCCCACAGCCGCGCCACCGCCGCCGGCGCCGCGTACGCCGGGTCGGTGCCCGCCCGCGGCAGCAGCCGGACCACCGGCCCCGCCGCCATCGCCCGCACCGGACCGGCCAGCCCGGCCGGTCCGACCTCCACGAACACCGGGTCCGGCAGCGCGGCCGCGGCCGCCACCCCGGCCGCGAACCGGACGGGCCGGCGCAGGTGCTCCGCCCAGTACGCCGGGTCGGTGGCCTGCGCGTCGGTCAGCCAGTCGCCGGTCACGTTGGACGCCAGCCGCACCCGCGGCGGGAGCAGCCGCACCCCGCGCGCGACGGCGGCCAGCGCCGCCCGGGCCGGCTCGGTGTGCGCGGTGTGGAACGGCCGGCGGACCGGCAGCTCGCGGACCACCGCGCCGGCCGCGGCCAGCCGCTCGCGGATCGCGGGCAGCTCGGCGTCGGCGCCGGCGACCACGCAGGCGTCGGGGGCGTTGACCGCCGCGACCGTGCCCTGCCCGCCGAGGACCGCCAGCAGCTCGTGCTCCGGCAGCGCGACGGCGAGCATGCCGCCGGGCGGCAGGTCCTGCATCAGCCGGGACCGCGCGGCCACCAGCCGGGCCGCGCCGGCCAGGTCGAGGACGCCGGCCAGGCACGCCCCGGCCAGCTCGCCGAGGCTGTGCCCGAGCAGCGCGCCGGGGGTGACGCCGTACGCGCCGAGCAGCCGGGCGCACGCGTAGTCCAGGGTGAACACCGCCGGCTGCGCGTGCAGCGTCTCCGCGGCGGCCGGCTCGTCGGCGCCGAGCAGCAGCTCGCGGACGTCGCGCAGGCCGTGCCCGGCGAACGCGGCGGCGCACTCGTCCACCGCGTCGCGGAACGCCGGTTCGGCGGCGTACAGGGCGCTGCCCGCGCCGGCGTACCGGCTGCCCTGGCCCGCCAGCAGGTACACCACCGTCGGGTCGGCCGCCGCCGCGACGGGCGGCGCCGGGGTGCGCAGCGCGGCGGCCGCGGCGGCCGGGTCGGCGGCGACGACCGCCCGCCGGCACCCGAACCGCGCCCGCCCCGCCCACAGCGTCCACGCCGCGTCCCCGAGCGCCGGCGCCGCGGCCGCGGCGGGAACCGGGTAGTCGGCGGGAACCGGACGATCGGCAGCGACCCGGTGCTCGGAAGGAACCCCGTCGTGGGCAGGGCCCCGGTGGTCGGCGTGGACTCCACGGTCGGCGGGGTCGAGCCGGTCGGCCAGCCGGCCGGCGGCCGCGGCCAGCTCGTCGGCCGTGTGCGCCGACAACGGCAGCACCCACGGCCCGGCCGCCGGGCCGCCCGCGCCCGCCCCGGCGGGCGCCCCGACCGCCCCGGCGGCACCCCGCCCGGCGGCGACCGCCCGCTCCGGGGCCTGCTCGACGATGACGTGGGCGTTCGTGCCGCCCATCCCGAACGCGCTCACCCCGGCCCGCCGCGGTCCCGCGCCGCCCCACGCCTCCCCGTGCCCGCTGATCCGGAACGGCCCGCCGGCCAGCGCGAGCGCCGGGTTCGGGGTGCGGAAGTGCGGCGTGCCGGGCAGGTACCCGCGGTCGACCGCCAGCACCGCCTTGACCAGCCCGGCGATGCCGGCGGCGGCGTCCAGGTGCCCGATGCTCGCCTTCACCGCGCCGACCGTGCAGGCCCCGGCCGACCCGTACGCCGCGCGCAGCGCCCGCAGCTCGATCGGGTCGCCCAGGGCGGTGCCGGTGCCGTGTGCCTCGACGTACCCGATCGTCGCCGGGTCGACCCCGGCGTCGGCCAGCGCCGCCCGCAGCACCGCCGCCTGCCCCTCGGCCGAGGGTGCGGTGAGGCCGACCTTCGCGGCGCCGTCGTTGTTGACCGCCGAGCCGCGCAGCACCGCGTACACGTGGTCGCCGTCGGCGAGGGCGTCGGCGAGTCGCTTGAGGACGACCACCGCCGCGCCGTCGCCGGAGGCGGTGCCGCTGGCGGCGGCGTCGAAGGCGCGGCAGCGGCCGTCGGGGGCGAGGATGCCGCCGGGCTCGTACCGGACGCCGGACGGCTCCAGCAGCCGGACCGACGCGCCGCCGGCCAGCGCCACCGCGCACTCGCGGGCGCGCAGGCTGCGCGCGGCCAGGTGCACCGCGACCAGGGACGACGAGCAGGCCGTCTGCACGGTGAGGCTCGGCCCGGTGAGCCGCAGCTTGTACGACACGCGCAGCGCGAGCATCCCGGCGTCGCCGCCGGCGGCGACGTGCAGCGGGTGCGCCGCCCGCCGGGCCCGGTCCGACGGGTCGACCCGCTCGGCGTGGTGCCGGGTGGCCGACGCGGCGGCGAACACGCCGACCGGGCCGCCGGGCGGGTACCCGGCGTCCTCCAGCGCCGTCCAGCAGCACTCCAGGAACAGCCGGTGCTGCGGGTCGGTCACCTCGGCCTCGGCCCGGCCGACGCCGAAGAAGTCGGCCGCGAACCGGCCGGGACCGGCCAGCGGGTAGCAGGTCCGGACCAGGGTCGGGTCGGCGACCGCGTCGGCCGGCAGGCCGGCGTCGACCAGCTCCCGGTCGGTGTACGTGCGGGACACGTCGGCGCCGGCGACCAGGTTGCGCCAGAACTCCTCGACGGAGTCGGCGCCGGGGAAGCGGCCGCTCATCCCGATGACGGCCACGGGGTCGCGCGCGGGGTCGGTCACGTCGATCCTCCGTTGTGGGTACGGCGGGGGCCCGCCCGGCGGGCCGCCGGGCGGGGTTCGTCGACCGGTCGGCGGCGTCAGGTGGGCTGCCGGCGGCGGCGCAGCTCGGGGCGGGCCGGGCGGGCGGCGGCCACGTGCGGTTCGAGGGTGGTGACGGTGGGGTTTTCGAAGAGGTGGCGGACGGTGATTTCGGCGTTGAG
>NZ_BMQB01000008.1 GCF_014647895.1 Pilimelia anulata | reverse complement strand
TGTCATGGAGGTGCCGTCGCCGGCGATGTGGTGCAGGCAGATGGCGAGCAGGTGCTCGTCGTCGCTGATGGTGTAGAGGCGCACCCGCAGCGGCGGCTCCGACTCCAGGTCGAACGGCCGGCGGCACAGCCGCTCCGCGGCCGCGTCCGCCTCGGCGGCGGTGACCCGGGCGGCGGCGAAGTCCACCGGCGTGTCGGCGATCGGCAGGACGCGCTGGCCGGGCTCCCCGTCGGCCTCGCCGTACACGGTGCGCAGGATGTCGTGCCGGGCCATCAGGTCGCCGACGGCGGCGCGCAGCGCGGGCACGTCGACCGGGCCGTGCAGGCGGGTGAGGACCGGGATGTTGTACGTCGCCGAGGGTCCCTCGTAGCGGTACAGGAACCACAACCGGCGCTGCGCGGACGACAACGGGACCATGGGAAGCTCTCTCTCGGCGACGGGGCGGGCGGTCCGGGGCGGCGGCGCGGCTAGGCCGGCCGGTCGGCGCGCATGGCGTCGACGAGGCTGCGCGGGCGCATGTCCACCCAGTTCGCCTCGACGTACGCCAGGCACTCCGCCCGCGTGGTCTCCGGCAGGGCGACGGTCCAGCCGGCGGGCACGTCCACGAAGGACGGCCACAGCGAGTGCTGGTTCTCGTCGTTGACCAGGACGGTGAAGCGGCCGTTCTCGTCGTCGAAGGGGTTCATGCCGGGGCTCCTCAGCAGCGGGGGCGGCCGCGGGTGCGGCGGTGCCCGGCCGGGGCGGGGGCACCGGGGCCAGCGTGGCGGTCGGCGCTTACCGGGGGCTTCCCGGATTCTTCCCGCGGCGCCGGCGACGGCCGGGAACGCGGCGGACCCGCCGCGGGAAGCCCCGCGGCGGGTCCGGTGACCCCCGGCAGGGGGTCGGTGTCGATCAGTGGTGGGCAGGGCCCGGCAGGGCTAGTTCCACCACTGGTAGTTGCCGCCGTTGCAGGCGTGCGTGTAGAGCTGCTTGGCGGCGTTGCTGTCGAGGCAGAAGCCGGTGGCGACGTTCTTGAAGCCGACGTCGCCGCCGCGGCGCAGGACGGTCCACTTCTGGTAGCTGCCGCCGTTGCAGGCGTGGGTGTACGCCTGCTTGGCGGCGTTGCTGTCGAGACAGAAGCCGGTGGCGACGTTCTTCAGGACGACGCCGCCGCTGGACTGGACGTCCCACTTCTGGTAGTTGCCGCCGTTGCAGCCGTGCGTGTATGCCTGCTTGGCGGCGTTGCTGTCCAGGCAGAAGCCCGTGGCCACGTTCTTGAACGTCTGGACGGACGGTGCGGCGGCGCTGGCCGGCGAACCGACCGCGATCCCGGTGATCGCGAGCGCCGCGGCGGCCCCGGCGGACAGGAGCCTGGCAGTGGTGCTGGTCATGCAATGCCTCCCCGGCAGTGGGATGGACGACTCGCGGATGCGGCAGCATCCACGATTGACGTTCGTCAGCCTAGAGGGCCACATCGGACGATCGCTACCGGCTGGTACCGGTCCGGACTGTGAACCGTCTCATAGCGACGGCCGTAACACCGCGTGGCGGCGCCGGTTGCCTATCGTGAACGGATGGCCCACCCCTCGCGCCGCACCCCGGCGACGCCGGCGCAGCGGCGGGCCGACCGCCGGCGCCGGCTGCTCGGCCTCCTGGCCGCGGCCCTCGGCGCCGGTTACCTGGGCTGGACCGTCGCCACCCTGAACCCGGCCGCGCCGTGGCTGGCCGCGCCGGTCGCCGGGGCGCACGCGCTGTTCGTCGGCCAGGTGTGGCTGGCGGTGGTCAACCACTGGCACCGCAGCCACCCGGCGCTGCCGCCGCCGCTGCCCCGCGGCGCCGAGCCGCCGGTCGCGGTCGTCGTCCCGACCAGCGGCGAGCCGGTGCCGATGCTGCGCCGGACCCTGTGCAGCGTGCTCGACCAGGACTGGCCCGGCGACGGGCTGGTGCTGGTCGTCGGCGACGACGCCGGGCGGGCCGCGGTGCGGGCGCTGGTCGCGGAGCTGGCCGCCGGCTACCCGGCGCCGGCCCTGCACTACCTGCGCCCGCCGCCGCGCGGCGCCGCCGCCCGCCGCGGCGCCGGCAAGGCCGGCAACCTCAACGCCGCCCTGGACCTGCTCGACGCGGTCGCGCCCGCCGCCCGGTACGTCGAGTTCCGGGACGCCGACGACCTGGTCGGCGACCCGCTGTTCCTGCGCCGGGTGGTCGGGCACCTCGCCGCCCGCCCCGAGCTGGCCTACGCCCAGACGATCAAGGACGCCCGGGTGTCGCCGGGGGACCCGTTCGGCAACCGGCACGCGCTGTTCTACCGCGGGGTGCTGTACTCCCGGGACGCCGCCGGGGCCGTCCCGCCGTGCGGCAGCGGGCTGGTCTGGCGCCGCGCCGACCTGCGGGCGATCGGCGGCCTGCCGACGTGGAGCCTGGTCGAGGACGTGTACTCCGGGTACGTCGCTTGGCGCACCGGCCGCCGCGGCACCCACCTGCCGGTGCGCGGCGCCGTCGCCCAGATCGCCCCGGAGGACCTGCCGAACGTGTACCGGCAGCGCGGCACCTGGGCGCTGGACACCCTGCGCACGTTCCTCTGGCGCTGCCCGCTGTGGGCCCGCGGCCTGACCGGCCGGCAGCGGGCGCACCTGACCGAGCAGGCCGCCTACTACCTCACCGCGTTCCCGACGCTGGCGCTGATCCTCGCCCCGGCCGCCGCCCTGCTGCTGGACCGGCGGGCCGTGCTGGCCCCGCCGCTGCCGTACGCGGCGGCCACGGCGGCGTACCTCGCCGCCGGCACCCTGTTCACCCGGTCGCTGGCCGACCGGCTGCCGTGGCGGGACCTGCTGCGCGGCCGGCAGGTGTACACCGGCCTGGCGCCGCTGTTCGCGCTGGCCGCCCTGCGCGCCCTGTGGTACGGCCCGCGGCGCAAGCCGGACTGCCCGGTGACCCGCAAGGTGCACCGGCCGGGCCTGTACCCGCGGCTGGTGCTGCCGCAGGCGGTGCTGTGCGCGCTGCTCGGCACGGCGGTCGTGGTGCACCTGAGCCGGCACGCGCTGTCCACTCTGGACGCGGGGGCGCTGCTGTGGGCATGCTGGCACCTGTGGCCGCTCGGCCGGTTCGTCGGCCGGGCCCGGTACGGGTGGCGCGCCCGGTTCCACCGGCGTGACCGGTTCCGCTGGCGCCCCCGGCTCCGGCGGCCGCCGGGCCGCCGCGCCCGCCCGCCCGCCGACCCCGGAGGTGCGCCGTGCCCGCCGCCCGCCCCCGCGCCGCGGCCGTCCAGCGCGCGCTCGACCGGTTCGGGCTCGGCCGGCTGACCGGCCTGGCGCCGCTGGCCGGCGGCAGCTTCGGGCAGAACCACGCCGTCGACACCGACCGCGGCCGGTGGGTGCTGCGCGGCCCGCCGCACACCGACCGGCAGTTGCCCACCGAGGCGCACTTCGCCGGGCTGCTCGCCCGGCACGGCCTGCCGGCGCCGTGGCCGTACCACGTCGACCCGCGGGCGGACCTGCTCGGCTGGCCGTACGCGCTCATGCCGCTGCTGCCCGGCCGGACCGCCGGCGACCCGGCCACCCGCGCCGCGACCGGCGGGTCCGCGGCCGACGCCGGGCCGGTCGCCGCGCTGCTCGGCGCGACGCTGGCCGCGCTGCACGCCGTCCCCGGCCCGCACCCCGGCCGCTGGCAGCCGGGCCGCGGGGTCCGCCCGCTCGACCCGGTCACCGAGCTGGCCTGGTGGGGGCGCCCCGACCCGGCCGCCGCCGCCCGGGCGCCGCGGATCGGGTACGGCGAACGGGCCCGCCGCCGGACCCGGCACCGGCTGGCGGCGGCCCGCGCGCACGACCCCGCCGGCACCACGGCGGCGGACCTGGCCCGGGTCGGGGAGTTGCTGGCCGCGGCGGCGCCGGCGCTGGCCGCCGACCCGTACGCCGCCGACCCGGCCGGCCCGGCCACCGTGGTCATGCACGATTTCCACGCCGGCAACGTGCTGGTCGACCGCGACCCCGGCGGCGCCTGGCGGACCACCGGCGTCCTGGACTTCATGGAGTGCCACTACGGCGACCCGGAGGCCGACCTGCCGCGGCAGCTCTGCGCGTACCTCGACGAGGACCCGGCCGGCGGCCTCGCCCGGGCGTTCGTCGGCGGGTACCTGGACCGGCGGCCGGCGCGGCCCGGCCTGGCCGCCCGGTTCCCCGCGTACCTGCTGCTGGACCGGGCCGAGCTGTGGGGCTTCCTGTGCCAGCACCGGCGGCGGCCGGGCGGCGCCACGTTCGCCGGGTGGGCCGGGCACTACCTCGACCTGGCGGCGGCCGCGGTACCGGCGCTCGGCCGGTGACCCCGGCGCCGGGCCGAGCGGTCAGTGGGCGCCGGAGCCGGTGAGCGCCCGGTGCTCCAGCGCCGCGAACGCCGCGTCGTCCGCCGCGTCCCGGCGCCGCCGCCCGGTGGCCGCGCCGAGCGCCGCCAGCGCGAAGCCCGCCGGAATGGAGATCAGGCCGGGGTTCTCCAGCGGTACCGGCGCCACGGTCGTGCAACTGAACAGCGCGCCCGGGTTGCCCACCGTCGTCGCGCCCGCCGGCACGCCGCAGGTCGCGGCCTGCTTCGCGGTCAGCTTCACCGCCGGCTTGGTGGCCGAGGCGCCGCCCCAGCAGATCGGGCTGAGCAGCACCACGCCGACCGCGGCGACCAGCCCGCCGACGATGCCCCAGACCGCCCCGCGGGTGGTGAACCGGCGCCAGAACAGCGTGAACAGCAGCACCGGCAGGTTCGCCGACGCGGCGATCGCGAACGCCAGCGCCACCAGGAAGGCGACGTTGAGGTCGCGGGCGAACACCGACAGCCCGATCGACAGCGCCCCGATCACCACGGCCGCCAGCCGGGCCACCCGCATCTCCCGCCGCTCGTCGCCGGCGCCGCGGCGCAGCACGTTCGCGTACAGGTCGTGCGCCACCGACGACGACGCCGCGAGGGTGAGCCCGGCGACCACGGCGAGGATCGTGGCGAACGCCACCGCGGCGATGAACGCCAGCATGAACGACCCGCCGGCCGTCCCGGCGCCGCCGCCGAGGGTCTCGGCGAGCAGCGTCGCCGCGGTGTTGCCGCTGGGGTCGGACGCCTTGATGTCCGCCCCGCCGACCAGCGCCGCCGCGCCGAACCCGAGGACGAGCGTCATCAGGTAGAACACGCCGATGATGCCGATCGCCCAGAGCACGCTGCGCCGGGCGGCCCGGGCGCTGGGCACGGTGTAGAAGCGGATGAGGATGTGCGGCAGGCCGGCGGTCCCGAGCACCAGGGCCAGGCCGAGCGAGAGCAGGTCGAGCTTGCTCCACGCGTCGGTGGCGCCGTACTTCAGGCCGGGCTCCAGGAAGGCCAGCCCCTTGCCGGACCGGTCGGCGGCCGCGCCGAGCAGCTCGGAGACGTCGAAGTGGTAGTGCGCCAGCACCAGCACCGTCATCAGCGCGGCACCGGCCATCAGCAGCACGGCCTTGACGATCTGCACCCAGGTGGTGCCCTTCATCCCGCCGACGGTCACGTAGAAGATCATCAGCGCGCCGACGGCGACGATCACCCACACCTTCGGCGCGACGCCGGTGACGCCGAGCAGCAGCGACACCACCGAGGCCGCGCCGACCATCTGCGCCACCAGGTAGAACGTCGACACGACCACGGTGGACACCCCGGCGGCCAGCCGGACCGGGCGGGCGCGCAGCCGGGCGGCCAGCACGTCGGCCATCGTGTACCGGCCGCTGTTGCGCATCAGCTCGGCGACCAGCAGCAGCGCCACCAGCCAGGCGACGAGGAAACCGATCGAGTAGAGGAAGCCGTCGTACCCGTTCAGCGCGATCAGGCCGGCGATGCCGAGGAAGCTCGCGGCGGACATGTAGTCGCCGCCGATCGCGACGCCGTTCTGCATCGCGGAGAACGACCGGCCGCCGGCGTAGAAGTCGGCGGCGCTGCGGGTCTGCCGGCTCGCCCGGATCGTGATGGCCAGCGTGACGGCGACGAAGCCGAGGAACAGCGCGATCGTCACCGCACACCACCCGTCGCCCCGCCGTCGCCCGCCGGCCCGGCGCCGTCGCCCGCCCCGCTCGCGCCCGCCCCGGTGTCGGCCGCTCCGGTGTCGGCCGTCCCGCTGCCCGCCGGTGCGCTGCCGGCTGTGCCGCTGCCGGCCGGTGCGCTGCCGGCTGTCGCGTCGGCGGCGGCGCGGAGGCGGTCGGCCAGCGGGTCCAGCCGGCGGCGGGCGTACGCGGCGTACCAGGCGGCGATGCCGAACGTCGAGGCGAACTGCCCCAGCCCGAGCAGCAGCGCCACGTTCACGTTGCCGACCACCCGGACCGCCATCAGGTCGCGGGCGTACGCCGAGAGCAGCACGTACAGCAGGTACCAGCAGAGGAACGCCGCCGTCATCGGGAAGGCGAACCGGCGGTACCGCCGGCGCAGGACATCGAGGTCGGGCTCGGGCACGGGTACCTCCGCGGGCTCGGGGAGGACGCCGCACGCGGTCCGGCCCCGGCGCCCCGACGGATTCTCCGGGCGGTACCGGTCCGGGGCAAGGGGGACATGCCGGAACATTCACGATGGCGACACCGCCGTCCACCCCGTCCCGCTGCGCGCCCCTAGGCGGCGACCCCGTCGTCGCCGCCGACCAGCGCGAACGAGTGATGCTCGTGCGTGACGACCCAGCGCCCGCCCCGCTTGCGCAGGCCGACGGTCAGCCGCAGCCGCCGGTCGGGGTGGTCGCGCAGCTCGGTCGGGGTACCGCAGCGCAGCAGCGCCCGGGCGAACGCCACGTCGGCGCCGGCGGTCACGTCCAGCTCGACGAGGTCGAACCGGGCGCCGCCCTCCTGCCAGCTCAGGAACGGCGGCCAGGTGGCCCGGTACGCGGCGAGCCCGCGCACCCCGTCCTGCGGCGGCGGCACGTCGAACATCACTATGTCGTCGGCGTGGTCGGCCAGGACCGCGTCGAGGTCGCCGGCGTGCACGGCCCGCACCCATCGCTCGATCAGCCCGCGGATGACGACCTCGTCGGCGCTCGCCCCGCCGCTCACGCCGCAGCGCCCGCCCCGGCGCCGCCCCGCGGGTCGGCCCCGGCCGCCGGGTCCGGCGCCGGGCCGGCCAGGACGTCGAGGTAGTGCTGGTTGTACATCACGCCCAGCACGTTGCCGAACGGGTCCACCACGCTCGCCGTGACGAACCCCGGCCCGTGCTCGGTGATCGGCAGGTACGGCGTCGCCCCGAGCGCGAGCAGCCGGTCGACCGTCGCCGGCAGGTCGTCCACGTGCCAGTGCATGATCGCGCCGCCGGGCTCGGTCGGCGCGCCGGGCGGGGCGTACCGGCGGTCGATGATGCCCAGCTCGGCCAGGCGGTCGCCGATCCGGAACTCGGCGTAGGCCAGCCGCCCGTCCGGCCCGGGCCTGGTGAAGTACGCCGGCCGCCCGAGGAACTCCGTGTACCAGGCCACCGCCGCCGCCGGGTCGTCCGCCCAGTAGTTGATCGTGCTGAATCCGCGCAGGCTCATCGCTCGTCCCTCCCGTACCGTCGCCGGGCACGCTAGCCGGGGCCACCGACATTCCCCGACGCGCCGCCGCCAACCCCGCCGGCGCCCGGTATCGCCCCGCCCGCGCGACTCCCCCGGATCGGCAGCCCGCCCGGCCGGCACCGGCGGGCGCCCCGGCCATCAACCGCGCCCCGGCGATCAGCCGCGCGCCTCGTGCACCAGGATCGCCGCCTGCACCCGGTTGGCCAGCGACAGCTTCGCCAGCGCCCGGCTGACGTGCGCCTTCACGGTCGCCTCGCGCATGTCCAGCCGCCGGCCGATCTCCGCGTTGGACAGCCCCTCGGCCACCGCGTCGACCACCTCGGCCTCCCGGCCGGTCAGCGCCGCCAGCCGCCGCCGCGCCTCGTCCGCCCGGCTCGGCCCGCGCTCGGCGAACGTGCTGATCAGCCTGCGGGTGACCCGCGGCGAGAGCATCGCGTGCCCGGCCGCCACCGTGCGCACCGCCGCCGCCAGCTCCCGCGGCGGGGTGTCCTTGAGCAGGAAGCCGACCGCCCCGGCGCGCAGCGCGGCGTGCACGTACTCGTCCAGGTCGAACGTCGTCAGCATCACCACCCGCGGCGGGTCCGGCAGCGCGGCCAGCCCGGCCGCGGCGGCCAGGCCGTCCTGGCGGGGCATCCGGACGTCCAGCAGCACCACGTCCGGCCGGTGCCGGGCCGCCGCGGCGACCCCCTCGGCGCCGTCGCGGGCCTCGGCGACCACCGCGATGTCGTCGCTGGCCTCCAGGATCATCCGCAGCCCGGACCGGACCAGCTCCTCGTCGTCGACCACCAGCACCCGGATCACGTCGCCTCCTCCACCCCGGCCGGCAGCCGCGCCTCGAGGGCGAAGCCGCCGCCCGGCTCCGGCCCGTACGCCAGCCGGCCGGCCACCAGCGCCACCCGCTCGGCCAGCCCGGTGAGGCCGTACCCGCTGGGCGCCTCCCCGTCGCCGGGGAGACCGTTCCCGCTCGGCGCCTCCCCGTCGCCGGGGAGACCGTTCCCGCTGGGCGCCTCCCCGGCGCCGGCCGCCGGCCGCGGCTCCGGCGGGGTGTTGCGGACGGTCACCGTCAGCCGCGTCGGCTCGTACCGCAGCGTCACCGCCACCGCCGCGCCCGGCGCGTGCTTGTGCACATTGGTCAGCGCCTCCCGCACCACCCGGTACGCGGTCCGGCCGACCACCGGCGCGAGCGGCCGGGCGCCGCCGCTGACCCGCAGGTCCGCGGGCACCCCGGCGGCCACCGACTGCGCCACCAGCCCCGGTACGTCGTCGACGCCCGGCTGCGGGGCCAGCGGCGCGCCGTCGTCCGGCTCGCGCAGCGCGCCGAGCGCCGCCCGCAGCTCGACCAGGGCGGCCCGGCCGGTGGTCCGGATCAGGTCCGCCGCCGCGGCGGTCCGCTCGTCCGGCGCGTTGACCTCCAGCGCGCCCGCGTGCAGGACGATCAGCGACACCCGGTGCGCGACGACATCGTGCATCTCCCGGGCGATCCGCGCCCGCTCCTGCGCCCGGGCGGCGCCGACCGCGGCGGCCTCCTCCCGCTCCCGCCAGCGGGCCCGCTCGTGCAGCCCGGCCAGCACCTGCCGGCGGGCCTGCACCCACATCCCGAACACGAACGGCAGCGCCAGCCCCACCCCGGCGGTCAGCAGCGCCAGCAGCAGCGCGCCGCCGAGCTGGCCGCCGGCGATCCCGCCGAGCACCACCGGCAGCACCACGGCGGCGCCGGCCGCGACGAGGAACAGCAGCGCCCGCCGCCGGTCCAGCCGGGTCGCGGCGTGGTACGCGGCGATCGGCAGCGTCACCCAGACCGATGTCGCCCACCACAGCACGCCCGCGCAGGCGTACAGCGCCGCCGGCCGCCGCCGGGCCCGGTACGTCGCCCAGGTCGCCCACAGCGCCCCGGCGACCATCAGGCCGCCGATCAGCCAGCCCGCGGCGTTGCGGTCCGCGCCCCACGGCTCGTCGACGAACCAGCGCAGCGGCGGCATCGCCGGGGTGAGGAAGGACAGCAGGAACACCGTCGGCAGCAGCACCCAGGGCGCCAGCCGGCGGGCCCACCGGGCCGCCCCCGGATAGATCGGCGGGTAGATCACCCCGGCCCGCGTCCCCGTCATGCCCCGAGCGTACGGCCGGGGCGGCGCCGGGCGGGCCGCCGTCGGTCGACGCCACCCCCGACGAAAGTCGGGGGTCCGGATCGACCGCGGCCCGATGCCGGCCGGCGCCGGCCGGCCGAGCATCGGGGCCATGGAGATCACGGTACGGGGCGTGGGCCTCACCAAGACGTACGGCGCGGGCGACGCGGCCGTCACCGCGCTCGCGGGCGTGGACGTGGCCATTCGCCGCGGCGAGTTCTGCGCCATCATGGGCCCCTCGGGCTCCGGCAAGTCGACCCTCATGCACTGCCTCGCGGGCCTGGACACGCCCACGGCCGGCGACGTGCACCTCGGCGGCACCCGGCTCACCGGGCTGCGCGACGACGCGCTGACCGCGCTGCGCCGGGACCGGATCGGCTTCGTCTTCCAGGCGTTCAACCTGCTGCCGACGCTGACCGCGGCGGAGAACATCACCCTGCCGCTGGACCTGGCCGGCCGCCGCCCCGACCCGGCGTACCTGGACACCATCGTCGACGCCGTCGGCCTGCGCGACCGGCTCGACCACCGCCCGGCCCAGCTCTCCGGCGGCCAGCAGCAGCGGGTCGCCTGCGCCCGGGCCCTGGTCACCCGCCCGGACGTGGTGTTCGCCGACGAGCCGACCGGGGCGCTGGACTCGCGCGCGTCCGCCGAGGTCCTCGGCCTGCTCCGGCGCAGCGTGGACGCCCTCGGCCGGACCGTCGTCATGGTGACCCACGAGCCGACCGCCGCCGCGTACGCCGACCGGGTGCTGTTCCTCGCCGACGGCCGGCTGGTCGCCGAGCGGGCCGGCGCGACCGCCGACGGTATCCTCGACGCGCTCAAGTCGCTGGACGGTGCCCCGTGCTGAGGTCCCTGCTGCGCGACCTGCGCGCCCACCCCGGCCGGCTGGCGATGACGCTGCTGGCCATCGTCCTGTCGGTGTCGTTCGTGGTGGCGAGCTGGGTGTTCGCCGACTCGCTGTCGCGCACCGCCGCCGACGCCCGCACGCGCGACGACGCCGGCGTCCTCGTCGCCGCGGCGGCCCGCCCGTTCACCCCGGCCGAGCGGGACCGGCTGGCCGCGCTGCCCGGCGTCACCGCCGCCCGCGGCGTCGTCGTCGGCCGGGCCGGGTTCGTCCAGCGCGACGGCAAGCTCGGCGGGCTGTACGACCCCGGCCGCGGCGGCACCGACTGGGACGGCACCCGCCGGTTCGCCCTCGTCGCCGGCCGCGCGCCGGCCGGGGCGGGCGAGGTGGCGCTGGAGGAGGAGGCCGCCGAGCAGGGCGGCCGCCGGCCCGGCGACACCGTCCGGGTGCAGCTCGCCGGCGGTCGGACCCGGGACCTGACCGTCACCGGCCTGTTCACGTACCGGATGCTGGCCGGCGCGGTACCCGCGCTGGCGCTGCCCGAGGCGACCGCGCTGGAGCTGCTCGGCGGCGGGTTCGCGCAGGTCGAGCTGGACGGGCCCGACCCCGCCGCGCTCGCCGCCGCCGTCCGCGCGGCCCGCCCCGACCTGCCGGCCGACGCGGTCGCGCTCGCCACGGACCTGGCCGCGAAGCGGCGGGCGGCCGCCCGCGAGGAGGCCGAGGAGATCCGGCTGCTGCTGCTCGCCTTCGCCGCCGTCGCCGTCCTGGTCGGGGCGCTGGTCATCGCCAACACGTTCACCATCCTGGTCGCGCAGCGGACCCGGCAGTTCGCGCTGCTCCGGGCGGTCGGCGCCAGCCGGCGGCAGGTCCGCCGGGCGATCCTCGCCGAGGCCGCCGTCGTCGGCCTGCTCGGCGCGACCGCCGGCGGCGCGGCCGGGGTCGGGCTGGCGTACGGCGGGCTGGTCCTGCTGCGGGCCGCGGGGGAGGAGGTCACCCTCGCGCTCGGCCCGGCCGGGCTCGCCGTCGGGTACGCGATCGGGCTCGGGGTGACGCTGCTCGCCGCGTACGGCTCGGCCCGGCGCGCCGCCACCATCGCCCCGGTGGCCGCGCTGCGCACCGACGCGACCGTGCGCCGCCGCTCGCTGGCCCTGCGCGGGACCGCCGGGGTGCTCGCGCTCGCCGGCGGCGCCGCGGTCCTGCTGGTGGTCACCGACGGGCCGCTGAGCCGGGCCGACCGGGTGGCCGGCATCGGTGCGGTCCTCGCCGCCTGGCTGGGCGTCCTGCTGATCGGGCCGCTGCTGGCCGGGCTCGTGCTGCGCCCGCTGGCCGCGCTGACCCGGTACGGCGGCGGCCCGGCCCTGCGGCTGGCCGTGCGCAACGCGATCCGGGACCCGCGGCGGACCGCCGCCACCGCCTCGGCGCTGATGATCGGCGTGGCGCTGGTCTGCGCGTTCGCCACGATCGGCGCCAGCGCCGAGCGGCTGCTGATCGGCGACGTCGCCCGCACCCTGCCCGCCGGCACCGCGATCCTGCGCGCGCCCGGCTTCGCGTCCACCCTGGACGGCACCGTCGCCGACCGGGCCCGGGCCGCGGCCGGCGTCGACCGGGTCGCCGCCGTGCGCCCGCTGGTGGCCACCGTGGACGGCGAGCCGGACACCCTCCAGCTCGTCGACGCCGCACCGCTGGCCACCCTCGTCACCCCGACGATCGTCAGCGGCGCGGCCAGCGCCCGCGGCGGCGCGCTGGTGATGGACGACCCGGTCGGCGGCGCCCGGGCCCGGGTCGGCGACCGGCTGCGGCTCGGCCTGCCCGACGGCCGGGCGGCGACCGTACCGGTGGTCGGCACGTACCGGGCCGTGCAGGGCTTCGCCGGCACCCTGGTCGACGCCGCCCTCGTCCCCGGCGCGGCCGCGGTGCCGCCCGGCACCGTCTACGCCGGCGGCCCCGACCCGGCGGCCGCCCGGGCCGGGCTGCGGGCGGCGTTCGCCGACCGGCCGGACGTGCTGGTCGAGGACCGCGAGGCGACCATCGCGCAGCTCGGCGACGCGTTCGCCCTCACCCTGCGGGTCCTCGCCGTCCTGCTCGGGATGGGCGTGGTGATCGCGGTGTTCGGGGTGGTGAACACGCTCGCGCTGAGCGTGCACGAGCGGACCCGGGAGATCGGCGTCGCCCGCGCGGTCGGCGCCGGGCGGCGGCTGATCCGGCGGACCGTGCGCGGCGAGAGCACGGTCCTGGCCGGGTACGGCGCCGTGCTCGGCGTCGCCGTGGGCCTCGCCGTCGGCGCGATCATGCAGCACCTGCTGCTGGACGCGCCGGTCCTGGACGCGGTCGTGCCGGTCGGCACGGTCGCGGCGGCGCTCGGCGGCCTGGTGGCCGCGGGCGTGCTGGCCGCCTGGTGGCCGGCCCGGCGGGCCGCCCGGACCCCGGTGCTGACCGCCATCGCCACCGAGTAAACCCGGCGGCGCCCGCCCGCCGCGGCGGTGCATTGCGGCCCGCCCGCCCCGTCGCCCTGCCGGCGGGGCGGGCGGGCCGGCGGCGCGGCGTCAGCGAGGGGTCGACTGCGCCGCGATCTCCGCGTCCAGGGCGGCCCGGGCCGCCGCGAACCGCGGCCCGCCGAACTGCCGGACGGCCGCGTAGTACAGGTCCGCCACCCGGCGGCAGGCCACGTCCTTGCCGCAGATGCCGTACAGGTCCTTCTTGAGCTGGTTGTCGATGCGCAGCCGGCTGTTCTTGTCGAACCGGTGCTGCCGCTTGTGGTTGCGGTACCCGAAGTCGTGCCGGTGGCAGCCGGGCAGGAAGTCGTGCCCGGCGGGCCGGTCCGGCGACCAGGAGCAGCCGTCGCTGGCCCAGTCCAGCTCGCCCGGGCGCGGCTGCTGGCGGCGCAGGTCGACGAAGGCCGGCAGCGCGGTGGCGAACACCAGCCGGTCGGTGAACTGTTCGATGGTCTCCGCGCCGGCCGCGGCCGGCGCGGCGGCGAGGGCGGTGGCCAGGGCGGCCGCGGCGCCGAGGGCCGCGATCGTCCGGCGGGGGATGGTCCGGGTGGGGTGGCGCATGCCGCGCTCCCTTCGCGCCGGCTCCGCCCCCGTACGGATCGAGTGTCGTCTATTCTCAGGGTCCGCCGCGGGCGGCCGGATGAGAAGGGTCCGTTCGGCTGTTCCGGCACCGGGCGCACGGTTCGTCCCACGGGGGTGGCGGCGCGGGCCGCCGGGCCGCATCATGTCCACACGAGAGGGTCACCCGGGCGGGGGACGGGACGGAGGGGACCCATGGCCGTACGATCCGCCGCCGCACGACCCGCGGCCGCGCCGGGCCGCGTCCGCGCGCCCGGCCGCGCCGCGCGCCGCCGGGGCGAGCGGTGGCGGCTCGACCTGCCCGGCGGCCGCACGCTGGCCCCGCCGTACGAGGGCGTGCTGTACGCCGGCACCGACGACGGGCTCGCCGCCGTGGACGCCGCGACCGGCGCCCTGCGCTGGTCGCACGAGCTGCCGTACCGCGGCTCCCGCGCGGTCGCCGCGGCCGGCGACCTGGTCTTCGTCGGCGGCGAGGACACCGTCACCGCCCTCGACCGCCGGACCGGCGCGCCCCGCTGGGCGCAGCCCACCCGGTACCCCACCGGCCTGCGCGGCGTCAGCGGCGGCCTGCTGCTCGCCGTCGGCGAGCGGCCCGGCGGCGGGACCTTCCTCCAGGCCCGCGACCCGGCCACCGGCGCCGTCGCGTGGAACCTCGACGACACCGCGCTGCCCGGCGGCCCCGGCCCGGTCGGCCCGCTGCCGGCCGCCGTCCTGGCGGCCCGCGACCCGGCGGTCGAGTACGGGCGCCGCGTCGACCTGCTCACCCTCCCCGACGCCGCCGCCCGGTGGACCGCCGCCCGCACGAGCCTGCTGCCCGACGCCGGCCGCCCCGGCGCGCACGCCGGGTCACTGATCGCCGCCGGGTACCGGCTCGCCGACCGATCCGTGCTCTGGCTGGACGCCGACACCGGCGCGCTGACCTGGCAGGTCGCGGTACCGGGGCTGAGCCTGCTGCGGGTCGCCGACGGCGTGGTGTACGCGGGCGACCTCGACGGCGTGACCGCGATCGACGCCGGCCACGGCGGCCGGCGCTGGGCGTGGGCGCAGCCCCTGCGCGACCTCGCCGGTACCCCCGGCCGCGCGCACGTCGCCGCGCCCGACGCCCTGCACACCCTCGACTCGGCCACCGGCGCGGCCGTCGGCGACCCGCTGCCGTACGGCTGCCACGCCGTCGCCGCCGACGCCACCGGCGTGTACGCCCTCGACGGCGCCGGCCTCGTCGCCGCGGAGCCCCGGTGAGCGCCGCCCGGCTGCGCCGGCGCAGCCTGCTGGCCGCCGGCCTCGCCGCGGCGCTCGCGCCGCGCCCCGCCGCCGCCGCGCCCGCGCCGCGTCCCGCCCCGGCCCGGCCCGGCTGGACCCACCGGCTGCCGCGCGGCGCCGTGCGCGCGGCGCCCGCCCGCGGCGGCGACCTCGTCGCGCTCGTGCAGGTGCGCAGCGTGGTCGCGCTCGCCGCCGCCGACGGCCGGGAGCGGTGGCGGGTGCCGCTGGCCGACGACGCCGACGACGACGCCGGGATCGCGCTGGTCGTCAGCGGGGACCGGGTCATCGTCTGCCGTACCGAACCGGCCGACGGGGGCCAGCGGCGGGCCACGGTGTCGGCGCTGCGCGCGGCCGACGGCGCGCCGGCCTGGACGGCCCGGGTCCGCGGGCCGGTGACCCCCGGCGTGCGGGGCGGCACGCTGCTGCTGGAGTGCGGCTGGCCCCGCGACGCGTACGTGCAGGCCCGCGACCCCGGCACGGGCGCCGTCCGGTGGAACCGCCGGGCCGCCGCCCTCGGCGCCGCCGAGCCGGTCCGCCCCGCCGACCCGCTCGTCCCGGTCGCCGTGGAGCTGGACACCCCGCGGGCCGGCTGCCATCTGCTCGACGCCGCCACGGGCGACGCCCGCTGGCGGTCCGGGCGGGTGGCCGTCGCCGCGGCCGACCTCGCGCCCGGCGGCGGGTACCTCGCCGCGCTGACCGCGACCGCCGGCGAGGCCGAGCTGATCCGGCTCGCCCGCGCGACCGGCGGGCCCGAGTGGGCGGTGCCGGTCACCGACACCCGGGCCGTGCGGGCCGGCGCGGCGCACGTCGTCACCGTCACCGGCGGCGGCGAGGTCGCCGCCCGCGACCCGGCCACCGGCGCGGTCCGCTGGCGCTGGGTGGCGCCGGCCCCGCTGCGCGACCCCGCCGTCCTGCTCCCGCCCGGCGTCGTGCTGGTGTGGGGCGAGGAGCGGCTGTACCCGCTGGACGCCGCCACCGGCGCGCCGCTGCCCTCCCCGCTCGGTGCCGTGGAGTGGCGGCCGGCGCTGGACGCCGCCGCGCTCTACGCGATCAGCGGCCGCGACGTTGTCGCCCTGCCGCTGGGGTCCCGGTGACCCCCGCGCGGCGCCCCGCCGCCGTCACCCGGCGCGCCCTGCTGCGCGGCGCCGCCGCGGGCCTCGCCGCGGCGGCCGCCGGCGCGACCCCCGCCGCCGCGTCGCCGCCGGCATCCGCCGCCGCGGCCCCCGGCACCGCCCCGGCTACCCCGGGCACCGCCCCCGCGGGCCCGGACGCCGCTCCCGCGGCCCCGGGCGTCCGCGGTCCGGCCGGCGGGGCGCGGCGGGGTGGCCCGCCGCCCGTGCGGTGGCGGACCCCGCTGGCCGGCATCGGCGCGTTCACCCTCCGGGACCGGATCGTGTACGCGATGCAGGGCGCGACCCTGCGCGCCCTGTCCGCGGCCGACGGCGCGCCGCGCTGGCGGGTCCCGGTCGGCCCGCCCGACGACGCCCGGCTGCTCGACGTGGCCGTCGTCGCCGGCGCCGAACGGGTCGCCGCCACCGTCACCCGGCACCGCCCCGGCCCGAGCGGCCCGACCGTGGTCGGCGACGTGTTCGGCGCGGACGGCGCGCTCGGGTACCGATTGGACAGCGGCCGCGGCGACCTGCACTTCTTCGGCGACACCCTGGTCCGCAGCGTCCGGGCCTCGCACTCGTCCTTCCACTATGTCGAGGCGTACGGGCCGGACGGCGCCGTCCGGTGGCAGACCGACGACCTCGGCTCGGCGTGGCTGAGCGGCCTGCCCCCGGTGGCCGGCCCGGCCGCGCGGGCGCTGCTGACCATCGAGGACGACGCCGGCGGCACCCGGCTCGCGCTCGTCGACACAGCCACCGGCGCCGCCCGCTGGTCGGTCGACGGCGTCGGGCAGCCGGCGCCGCTCGGGCTGGACGAGGGGGATCGGCTGCTGGTACCGCTGGTCCCCGCGGACGGGCGGCGCGACCGCCGGACCCGGCTGTACTGGCTCGACCCGGCCACCGGCGCGGCCGCCAGCAGCGTGCCGGTGGAGGAGTTCGCCGGCCAGCTTCGCTGCGGCGGGACGCTGTTCGTGGTCACGTACGACGGGGCGGTGCTGGCGCTGGACCCGGCGTCCGGGGTGGCGCGCTGGCGGGCCCACCTCGACGCCCCGCCCGCGGCGACGGCGCTCGCGGCGAGCGGCGGGGCGCTGCTGGTGTGGGCCGACGACCGGGTGTACCCGCTGGACCCGGCGTCGGGGGCGGCCCGGGGCGCGCCGTGGCCGGGGGTGGCCGCGCCGGTGTGCGCCGACGCCGCCGGCGTGTACGCCAGGGTCGGCAACGAGCTGGTCGCCTACGCGCCGCCCACCGGCTGACCGGCCGCGATCACCGGACACCACCGGCTCGAACCGGACGGTCACCGACCCGCCGCCACCGCCGGATCGTACGGCGCAACCACCGATCCGCCGCGGTCGGATCGGTTCGCGCGACCGCCGGCCGGCGGCTGCGCCGCGGCCGGTGCGGGTGGTACCGGTGCGCCCGGTGCGGCTCAGGAGCCGCCGGGATGGGTGGCGATCAGGCCGGCCAGCCGTTCGACCTCGCGCATCGGCAGGTTGACGCCGAGAGCGCGGAGCTGGGTGGCCATCTCGGCGGCAACCTCCGCCAACGGCCGGCCGGCGAAATTGCCTGACATATTCTTGATGACCTGCTCGACCCGGACCTCCTGGTGCCGGTTCAGCGCGGAGCGGTAGCCCCCGCCGTCGCCGGCGGCGCTGATGGGTTGGGTGGGGCGCGCCTGTTCGTGCGACATGCAATGAAGGTAAAACAATGAGTACACGGCCCGGGCCGGAACGGCCGGGTCGCAACAGTTGCCCGGCCGGTCGCCGGGGCGGCGTTCAACGCCGGTGCGACAGCGCCCGCCCGTCGCCGCGCCCACTGCGACGGCGGGCGGGGCGGCCGTGGCGGATGCGCCCGTCGGCCCGGATCGGTGGGGCCCGGGCCGCAACCGGTCCGGACCCCACCCGTCCGGCGGGCGCACGTCCGCCGGGGCGGATCCCCCCGGCGGCCCGCCGGACCGATCGGGAGCGCGGCGACGGCGGACCCCGCCGGCCGCGCCGGGGTGCCCGCGGCCGACCGCGCGCCGCCCGCGACGGGCATGGGGACCCGTCGCGGACGAATCGACACTAAGCAATGCAATCGTCGCGGAGTACCCGCCTACAATCCATCGGCGTCCGCCGCTGCCGCGGTCCTTGTTTATTGCCGCAAGGCCCGGCCGCGGCGCCTCAGCGCCGGGGGCCGCCGGCGAGGACGGCCAGCGCGGTGGCGCTCTCCACGTCGTCGTCGAGGAACAGCTCCGGGCCGGTCCCCGGCCGCCAGGCGGCCAGCCACGGGAACAGGCCCATGCAGGTGCGGGCCAGCGGCGGGAAGCGCAGCCGCGCGGGCAGCCCGTCGCCGGCCCGCGCCGACCAGGCGCGGCGCACCCGGCTGTCCCGCCGGACGACGACCGTGGGCGTCCGGTCGGCCAGGCCGCCGGCCCGCAGCCAGTCCGCGGCCAGTCGCTGCACCCGGGGCCAGGCGCCCGCGGTACAGCGGTCCAGCACCGCGCAGCCGAGGATCCGCGGCCCGCGCCCGACGTACTCGGGGCCGAGCCGCAGCACCCCGCCGGTGGACCGGGCCGGGCCCGGCGCCCGCCCGGCGGTGCGGGCCAGCTCCACCGCCAGCAGCGCCCCGGTACCGGGGCCGTCGGGCGTGGACAGGTAGTCGATCAGGGCGGCGCACGCCGCGGCCGGCGAGGCCCCGCCGAAGTCGACCACGTCGAACGGCCGGTGCGCCGGCCGGTGGTGCGGGTACGGCACGAACGCCCCGCCCGGCGCCGCGCCGGGCGCCCACCGGCTCGTCATCAGCACGTCGATCCCGGCGAGCGCCGCCGGCCCGGCCGCGGCCAGCACCGCGTCGACCGGCTCGGCCCGGTCGTCCGGCCGGGCGTCCCGTGGCGGCAGGAGGACGTGCCGGACCGCCTGTACGTACAGCGGGGACGGCACGGTTCAGGCGGCAGCCGGGCCGGCGGGGCGGACCCGCGCGGGGGCGGTCCCGAGGGCGAGCGGCAGTCGCGGACCCGGCGCGGCGCTGCCGGATACGAAAGCGACGGTCCTGTCCTCGAACGCCATGCGGCTCCTTCAGCGATCCGGTCGGCGAAATCGCCGGTGCGCAGTGGGGTTTACTGTGGCCTTTGCCGCGAGTCAGCGTAGCTGTTGCCCAAGGGCCATTCCAGTGACGTATCGGCGAAATTCCGGGGGACGCGGAAAACCCGATTCATGGCCGTCGCGTGAATCGAATATCTCCCATGTGGAGACTCGGAAAACCGGCCATCCGGACCGAGCCTGCGGGGGTCACGGCGAATGCCCGGAAATGCGCAGCCGCGGCAATGGTACGGCACTCGAACGGGGGAGGACAATCGTCGGCGCTGAATCGCCGGACGTCGTCCGGAACCCCGCCCATCGACATCGGACATCGCCCGTTCGATCATGATCGCGGCGACCCGGGGTTGACCTCCACCGGGTGCAGGTTTCACGATCGGGGCCGCGCCGGCCGCGCGGCCGGCGCACCCGAGTGGGGGAGGAATGCGGCAGTGGGCTTCACGTCGTACGGCGCGGTCCCGGTCCGCTACGGCGAGGGGCTCGCCGACGGCACCGCGGTCGCGCCGGGCATCCCGCTGCCGGTGCCGGACCCTTCGGCGGCGCGGCTGCGCGAGCTGGCGGACCCGTACGACCGCGGCGTGCTCCGGGTGCACCTGCGCGCGGTGCGCCCGCTGGCCCGGGCGGCCGACGCGCACCGCGCCGCGTAGACCGGCCGCGGCAAGGTCGTCCGGACGGTCCCCTGAACCCCGGCTGCGGGCACGGAAAGGGCGGGCCGGCGACCCGACCCGCCCCTTCGCCGCGGTCTACTTGTTGGGCTGCGGCGTGACGCGCAGGTACGGCTTCTTGGCCTCGAAGCCCTTCGGGAAGCGCTCGCGCGCCTCGTCGTCGGACAGCGCCGGCGCGACGATCACGTCCTCGCCGTCCTTCCAGTCCGCCGGCGTGGCGACCGTGTACTGCGCGGTGAGCTGGAGCGAGTCGATGACCCGCAGCACCTCGTCGAAGTTGCGGCCGGTCGACGCCGGGTAGGTCAGCGTCAGCTTGACCTTGTTGTCCGGGCCGATGACGAACACCGAACGGACCGTCAGGGTGTCGTTGGCGTTCGGGTGGATCATGTCGTACAGGTCGGCGACCGTGCGGTCCGGGTCGGCGATCAGCGGGAAGTTGAGCGCGTGCCCGGTGACGTCGGCGATGTCGCCGGCCCAGGCCTTGTGCTCCTCCAGCGGGTCGACCGACACGCCGATGACCTTGACGTTGCGGCGGTCGAACTCCGGCTTGAGCGCGGCCACCCGGCCCAGCTCGGTGGTGCAGACCGGGGTGAAGTCGCGCGGGTGGGAGAACAGCACCGCCCACTTGTCGCCCTTCCAGTCGTGGAAGTCGACAGTGCCGTCGGTGGTCGCCGCGGAGAAGTCGGGCGCCTGGTCGCCGAGTCGCAGAGTTGCCATTGATGCCTCTCTCGAAGGGGGATTCGTTTCGGCGGAACCTAGCGCGTCCCCCGCGGGATGCCCAGCCCCGAACGGGACAAATGCCACCCCGATCCGATCACCCCGCCCCCGGTCACCCGCTCGGGGCGCCCGCGGCCGTGCCGGTCCGCCGTCCGCGGGTGCCGGCGGCGGCGCGCTCAGCGGTCGAGCAGCCCGCGCAGGTACGCCGCCTGTCCGGCGTGCTGGAGGCCGTCGTCGGCGATGCTGACCAGCCGGACGCCGAGCGTCACCGGCGGGTCCCAGGCCCGGTCGACGACCCGGTCCAGGTCGGCCGGGGTGAGCCCGGCCAGGTAGTCGGCGGTCCGCTCGTGCACGGCCGCGTGGTACTCGACCAGGACCTGCCAGCTCTCCGGGCGGACGGCCGCGACCTCGTCGGGGGTGTGCCCGTAGCCGGTGTTCTCCGGGTCCGGGTCCAGCCCGAACCGGGGCGCCCAGCCGCCGGCGACCCAGAGCTGGTCGGCGCCGAGCAGCGCGGCGACGTGGTGGTCCTGCACCCGGCTGAGGTGCCACACCAGCCAGCCGGCCGGGTTCGCCCCGGCCGCCGGGGCGAACCCGAGCCGGTCCGGCGTCAGGTCGGTGACCGCGGCGCGGACCAGGTCCGGCAGGCGGCCGTACAGCTCGCGCAGGAGCCCGGCGACGTCCACGGCCCGAACTCTACGCGGCCGGTCAGAACCCGGCGGTGATCCGGGCGAACTCCCAGTCGGCCTGCGGCGTGCCGCTGGACCCGCTGCGGTCGCGGTTGATCGCCCAGTACGTGAACCGGGCCAGCCCCTTGCCCCTGGCCCAGTCCCGGATCCGGGTCCACTGCGCGGGCGTGGTGACCTCCTTGTTGTCGGAGGCGCCGTTCATGCCGGAGATGCCCATCCGCGCGTACGCCTGCTGGTCGGTCCAGCCGAACACCCCCCTGAGCGTGGCCCGCAGCGCCTCGGTCGACTCGACCGTGCAGTCGTACATGTCCAGGCCGCCGGTGCAGCCGAAGTTGAACGGCATGATCGTGTAGACGTCGATGTCCACGCCGGTGGCCTTCGCGTTCTCCACCAGGTGCTTGCCCGGCGCGCTGAGCCCGCTGCGGAACGTCGGCAGCGTGACGACGACCCTGATGCCGGGGTTCTTCTGCTTGACGATCCCGACCGCGGCGATGATCCGGTCCTGGTTGGGCAGGTGGTTCAGCTCGTCGTCGTTCTCGATGTCGAGGTCGATGGCCGTGAGCCGGTACTCGTCGATCACCTTCTGGTACGCCGCGGCCAGCGCCTCCGGCGTCCGGCAGTTGGTCCCGAGCTTGCTGCCCGACCAGCCGCCGAACGACGGGATCACGTCGCCGCCGGCCGCGCGGATCGCGGCGATGGCCCTCGCGTCCGCGCCGCCGGCGAGCGGCCGCTGGCCGTCCCAGGCGGGGTTGCAGCCGTTCTGCGCCAGGACGAAGGCCATCGTGTACCGGGTGATGCCGGTCGCCCGCATCACCGCGACCGGGTCGGGCGGGCTGTCCCAGCCGAGGTACAGGTACGGCGCGGCGGCCGTGCCCGCGCCCGGCGGCGCGGCGGCGGCCGGGACGGCGAGCGCGGCGCCGGCGAGCACGCCGGCCAGGCCGGCGGCGAGGGCGGTACGGGGGTTGCGTGTCACCTCTGTGTCCAGTTCCGGGTGCGAAGGGGCGGGTCCGGTCAGGGAAGGGTGGCCAGGTGGGGCTTGACCGCGCGGGCGAAGCCGCCGCCGTTGCGGACGTCCCAGTTGATCGACCAGGTCATCGCGCCGCGGATCCCCGGGTACGTGCGCGGCGGCCTGAACGAGCCGCACCCGGTGCCGCGGGCCAGGCAGTCCAGCGCCGCGTTCACCACCGACGGGGCGACAATGCCGCCGCCGGCCGCGCCGGCGCCCGAGGGCAGGCCGAGCGCGACCTGGTCCGGGCGCAGCCCGTTCTCCAGCGGGATGCAGGCCAGCGCGGTGAGGAAGTCCAGCGTCCCCTGGGCGTACGCCTTCGACTGGTCGCAGCCGAGCATCGTGCCGGAGTTGTAGTACTGGGTGTGCACGACGGTGAGGATGTCCTTGAGCGCCAGCGCGACCCTGAAGTAGTCGGTGTTCGCCGACTGCATGTCGATGGTCTGCGGCGCCATCGTGAGGATCTTCTCCGGCGGGCTGATCCGGCTCCACACGGTGCGCAGCGCGGGCACCATGTACGTGCTGTTCAGGCCGTTCTCCAGGTCGATGTCGACCCCGTCGAAGCCGAACTCGTCGATGATCCGGGCGAGCGTGTCGGCGAAGTTGTCCCGGGCCTCGGCGTTGCCGACCCAGACGGTCCCCTTCTCGCCGCCGACCGAGATGATCACCTTCTTGCCCCTGGCCCGCAGGGCGGCGATGTCGGCCTTGACGTCGGCGTCGGTGTACCCGCCGAGCTTCTTGGCCAGGCCGGCGTCCACGCCGAAGGTCAGCGCGCCGCGGGTGGCCGGGACGGCGTCGGCGAACGCGACCGCGATCACGTCGTACTCGGCCGGCACGTCCCGCAGCTTCAGCACGGTCGACCCGTTGTCGAAGTTGTGCCAGTACCCGGTCAGGACGTGCTTCGGCAGGGCCGGCGGTGCGGCCGGGCCGGCCGGCGCCGCGGCGGCGGGGACCGGGGCGAGGACGGCGGCGGCGATGGCCGCGGCGACCCGGGAACGCAGCACAGTGACCTCCATCGATGTCGGCTCGCCGACCAGCATCGGGGGAGGGGGCCGTACTTGGCAAGAGGAGGACCATGCCGGTCCATACCGGTACCCGAAATATCCGCATTCCGCGGCCGGTCGACCGCCGGCCGTTACGCCGCCGGCGGCATTCGCCCGGATTCGCCCGGCGTCAGCCCCGGCTGCCCGGATCGGCGAACGGGGCGTGCAGCGCGTCGAGGTGCTCGGCCAGCTCGACGTCGAGCGCGGTGACCCCGCCGGCGTCGTGGGTGCGCAGCGTGACGTCGACGCGGTTGTACACGTTCGTCCACTCCGGGTGGTGGTTCATCCGCTCGGCCCGGGTCGCCGCCGCGGCGAGGAAGCCGATGGCCCTGGCGAAGTCGGGGAACGCGTACCGGCGGCGCAGCGCGTCCGCGGCCACGGCCCAGCCCGGCAGGCGGGCGGCGGCGTCGGCGAGCGCGGCGGGGTCCAGGGTCACGGGCACGGGGCCAGCGTAGTGCGTACGACGATCTGAACAAACGGGCAGTCGTCGCCAATGCCCGCACACCGCGCGGTATCGATGCGCGCAGTGACGGATCAACCACCTTTCGTGGATGCTTCGGGGAGCTGGTCTAGACCGGCATGGGCCGGTACTTGCCAGCGGTACGCGGCGCCGTCGATTCTGTTCCCGGAACTCATATCGACGGAGGTCACTGTGCGACGACCGAAGCTCATCCCCTCTCTGGCGGCTGCCGTCGTCGCGCTGCTGGCCGCCGTCGGGGCGGCGGGGCCCGGCCGGGCGGACGCCGCGCCCGGCCCCGCCGCTTCCGCCGACGACGAGGCGTGCCGCCCGGACGGCCTGTACCGGACGCCGGGCGCCGCCGTGCCGTACTGCACCGTCTACGACACCGCCGGCCGGGAGAAGCTCGGCGACGCCCACCAGCGCCGGATCATCGGCTACTTCACGAGCTGGCGGACCGGGAAGAACGGCATGCCCGCCTACCTGGCCAACAACATCCCGTGGCAGCGGATCACCCACATCAACTACGCCTTCGCGCACGTCGACGCCGACAACCGGATCTCGGTCGGCTCGCCCGCCGCCAGGGACAACCCCGCCACCAACATGACCTGGCCGGGCGTGCCGGGCGCGGAGATGGACCCCACCCTGCCGTACACCGGGCACTTCAACCTGCTCCACAAGTTCAAGAAGGCGCACCCGCACGTCAAGACGCTGGTCAGCGTCGGCGGCTGGGCCGAGACCGGCGGGTTCATCGACGACGCCGGCAAGCGGGTCGACGCCGGCGGCTTCTACCGGATGACCACCACCGGCGGCAACGGGATCAACACCGCCGGCATCAACACGTTCGCCGACTCGGTCGTGGAGTTCCTGCGCAGGTACGGGTTCAACGGCGTCGACATCGACTACGAGTACCCGACCTCGAACAAGTTCGCCGGCAACCCGCTCGACTTCGCCCAGTCCAATGCCAAGCGGCCCGGCCTCAACGCCTCGTACCACGTGCTCATGAAGGTGCTCCGGGAGAAGCTGGACGCGGCGTCGGCCGCCGACGGCAGGCACTACCTGCTCACCATCGCCGCGCCGGCCTCCGGCTGGCTGCTGCGCGGGCAGGAGGCGTTCCAGTCGTTGCAGTACCTCGACTACGTCAACATGATGACCTACGACCTGCACGGCTCGTGGAACCACTTCGTCGGCCCGAACGCCGCCCTGCTGGACAACGGCAGGGACAACGAGCAGATCGACGGCGGCGTGTACAGCGGGTACGACGGCATCGGCTACCTGAACGCCGACTGGGCGTACCACTACTTCCGCGGCGCGGTGCAGGCCGGGCGGATCAACGTCGGCGTGCCGTACTACACCCGCGGCTGGCGCGGCGTCACCGGCGGCAGCAACGGGCTGTGGGGCAAGGCCGCCCTGCCCGACCAGAAGAAGTGCCCGAACGGCACCGGCGGTACGGTCGGCTCCACCACGCCCTGCGGCAACGGCGCGATCGGCATCGAGAACCTGTGGCACGACCTGGAGGACGGCAAGGAGGTCGCCTCGGGCGTCAACCCGATGTGGCACGCGAAGAACCTGGAGAACGGCGTGCCGGGCGACTACCTGGAGGCGTACGGGCTCACCCCGGCCACCGACCCCGACGACACGATCAGGGGCACGTACGCCCGGCACTACGACGCCTCGCTCGCCGCGCCCTGGCTGTGGAACCCGACCCGGACGTCGTTCCTGTCGACCGAGGACGAGCAGTCGCTCGCGGTCAAGGCCGACTGGGTCGTCGACAAGGGCCTGGGCGGCGTGATGATCTGGGAGCTGGCCGGCGACTACGCGCACGACGCGGCGAAGAAGCAGTACTTCATGGGCGACACGCTCACCACGCTGCTGCACGAGAAGTTCCGCAGGTCGACCCCGTACGGCGCCGCCAAGTCCACCATCGCCATGCCGGACCGGGCGCTCGACGTCGGCGTGGAGATCACCGGGTTCGCGCTCGGCGACAACAACTACCCGATCAGCCCGAAGCTGACCCTGCGCAACAACTCGGGGCAGGCCATCCCGGCCGGGTCGAAGCTGGAGTTCGACTACCCGACCTCGGCGCCCGGCTCGCTGACCCAGCAGTCCGGCTGGACGCTGACCACGGTCTCGTCCGGCCACAAGGGCCCGAACGCCGGCGGCCTGAAGGGCGACTTCCACCGGGTGTCGCTGAACATCCCGTCGGCGATCAACAACGGCGGGTCGGCGACGGTGGCGCTGAGCTACCGGCTGCCGATCGCCGGCCCGAGCAACTACACGGTGACGATCGGCGGCACCCGGTACGCCCTCGCCGCGGACCACCCGCGCACGAAGCCGGCGCGGTAGGCGCGCGCCGCACCGACGCCCCCGCCGGGCCGCCCACTACTCCCGCGGCCCGGCGGCGGGCCCACCCGCCCGCCCCGCCCGGCACCCCCGGGGACCGCCCGCGCCCGTGATCGTGGCCGCAGCGACCTTGTGGGCTCATCCAGCTCATGGTGATCGAGTTGCTGGCCGTGTCGGTGGGGCCGGGGTGGTTCCCGCGCGGCCGGGCAGTGGGGGAATGCACTCGGATCGCAACCGTGTGCGTGTCCGATTCCGGCGGCGCCGGCCGATCGGACGGGCTGTCACGGTTCGACGGGTGGGAGGCCGGCATCATGGAGCAGCACGAGAGGGACGGGGCGCAGCCCCCGGCACGCGTACGCTGGGCCCGGCGGCGCGGCCTGCTGACCCTGCTGGGTCTGGGCGTCACGGCGGCGGTCGTGTACCAGCAGACGGCGGGTACGTTCAGCGCCACCACCTCGAACCCCAGCAACGCCTTCACCATGGGCTCGGTCGTCATCACCGACAACGACTCCGGCGCGGCGCTGTTCACGGTGACCGGCATGGTCCCCGGCCAGACCGCGAACAACTGCCTCGTGGTCACGTACAGCGGTAACGCCACCTCGACGGTGAAGCTGTACACGGCGAACTACAACGCGACCGACGGCGCCGCGGACGGCGCGACCGCGCCGTCGTGGCTGCGGATGCACATCCAGGTCGGTACCGGCACCTGCGGCGCCCCGGTGGGCCTGACCAGCGTCACGGCGGCGGCGCCGGGCGACACGATGGCCACGGTGTCCGGCAAGACCAACTTCGCCAACGGGTACACGACCGGCTGGACCAGCGCGACCAACGGCAACACCCGGGTGTTCCGCTTCACCTACACCCTGGACTCCAGCGCGCCGAACACGGCGCAGAGCGACGGCATCACGACGGACTTCGTCTGGGAGGCGCAGAACAACTAGCCCCGCCCCCGTGAACGCCGACGGCGCGGTCCCCGATCCGGGGGCCGCGCCGTCGTGCGTCGGGTGGGCGTCAGCCGCCGACCGCGCCGCCGGTGGCCTGCTTGATCCAGGACAGGTGCGCCGGGACGCTGGTGTAGATGGAGGGGTTGCGGGCGCAGGTCTGCTCGCCGCGGCTGGTCACGCCGATCAGCACCCACTTGCCGTCCACCTGGCTGATCTGCGGGCCGCCCGAGTCGCCGAAGCAGGCACCCTGGTTGCCGCCCGGGTTGTCGGTGCAGATGTCGCCGCTGGGGTCGAACTGGCTGATGCCGCGGCAGCGCCCGGCGTCGACCATCGACGTGTCCAGCTCCTTGAGCACGGACGACGGCGAGCCGCCGGAGGCCGTGGTGGCGCCCCAGCCGAGCAGCTTGCTCTTGGTACCCACGGTCGGGTGCGCCGCGGCGATCGGGATCGGCGGGGTCTTGGCGGGCGAGGCCAGCTCGCCGACCGCGATGTCGTGGATCGTCCGGTACTGCGGGTGGTTGGTGTACCGGGTGACCCGGACGACCTCGCCGCCGGAGTTCTTGTTGTTCGAGTCGAGGCGGACGTTGCCGCCGCCGCCACTGGTGCAGTGCGCGGCGGTCACGATCCACTTCTCGTGGATCAGGGCCGAGCCGCAGCCGCCGAGGCTGCCGGTGAACGGCCACTTCTCGGTGGTGACCTTGCCGCCGACGATGCGGTTGCTGCCGGGGTCGGCCGCGGCCGGTACGGCGACGGCGCCGGCGGCGAGCGCGGCTGCCGCCAGTGCGGCCAGCGCGATTCTCGGTGCGATCTTCACGGATGGCTCCTTGTGCCCGGGGTGGGGAATGGGGTGGGTGGTCGTCGCCCGCCCGGCCGGGGCGCGGCGACCGCGGCGGACCGTTCCCTGCCCACGCTAGACCGCATCGAGCAACTTCGATAGCTGTTGGTCAAGCGAATTCGACCCGGGCCGGCGGCATCCCCGGGCGGGGCCGGCGGCATCCCTCCCGACGGGAGACCGCATCCTTCCCGACGGGAAGGTCAGAAGACGAGCACCAGGTTGTCGTGCCGGAGCAGCCGGTCGGCGCAGTGCCAGCGGACGGCCCGGGCGAGCACGGTCCGCTCCACGTCCGCGCCCAGGCGGGCCAGCGCGGCGGTGTCGTCGCGGTGCGACGCGCGGATCACGTCCTGCTCGATGATCGGGCCCTCGTCCAGGTCCTCGGTGACGTAGTGCGCGGTCGCGCCGATCAGCTTGACGCCGCGCTGCCGGGCCCGCTCGTACGGGGCCGCGCCCGGGAAGGCCGGCAGGAACGAGTGGTGGATGTTGATGATCGGCACGCCGACCCGGGCGAGGAAGTCGGCGCTGAGGATCTGCATGTACCGGGCCAGCACGATCAGGTCGCAGGTCCCGGCGAGCAGCTCCAGCAGCCGCGCCTCGGCGGCGGCCCTGCCGTCGACCGGTACCGGCACGTGGTGGAACGGCAGCCCGAACTCCGCCACCGTCGGCGCGAGGTCGGGGTGGTTGGCGGCGACCAGCGTGATGTCGCCGCCCAGCTCGCGGCGGCGCCACCGCCAGAGCAGGTCGACGAGGCAGTGGTCGGCGCGCGAGGCCAGCACCGCGATCCGCTTGGGCACGGCGGCGTCGGCGATCCGCCACCGCATCGCGTACGGCGCGGCGACCCCCTCGGCGAACGCCGCCGCCAGCCCGGCCCGCCCCGGCGCCGGCAGGTGGAACTCCATCCGCAGGTGGAAGGTCCCGCGCTGCGGGTCGGAGGAGTACTGGTCGGACGTCGTGATGTTCGCGCCGCGCCCGTGCAGGAAGCCGGAGACGGCGCTGATGATGCCGGGCCGATCAGGGCAGGTGACGAGGAGGCGCAGTACGTCCACCGCCACCGCCCCCGTCCCGTCGTGCGTGCGCCGGGCGCCGCGGCCCGGCCGTGATCACCCTACCGCGGGCCGCTGCCGCGGACGGGGCGCGGACGCGCGGGTCCCCGGATCGACCGGCGCCGACCCGGCGGCGGGCGGCGGGTCGCCCGGCAACGGCGCGGTGGGCAACGGGGCGGCGGGCGCGGTGCCGGCCAGGGCGGCGAGTTCGGCGCGGAGGTGGCGCAGTTCGGTGGCGACGGCGATCAGGCCCAGCGCCTGCGCGACGCTCGCCTTCACCAGTCGCATCTCCGGGGTACCGGCCTTGCCGGCTTTCACGATGGCCTCGGTGACCCGTGCGATGGGGTCCGCTTCGTCCCGCATGCGAGCTCCTCGGGTGCTCGGGGGTGTCCCGAGAGATTCCCACGACGGCGGCGCCGCGTCGACCGCTGGAAACCCGCCCGGCGAACGCGCCATCCCGAATTCGCCGGCCGGTCGGGAAACGGCGACGGCCGATCCCCGCCGGTCACGGGCGGTTCGCCAGGGCGTCGCACAACGGCCACCCGACCCGGCCCGCCGGCCGGGGTGCGCCGCGGCTGCCGGCGGGTGGCGGCGCGCAGGAAAGGGGCCGCCGCGGCCCTGTCGGATATCCGACAGATCACCGAACGCGGTTGCACACTGTCCATCCGTGACAGTGGTCCGGCGGCCGCGTTGACCCACGGGGGAGGAAGCGATGACCGAGTCCGCACCACCCGGGCCGGGCGGCGCCGACGCGCCGACGCCCGCGCCCGGCCGTCCCGCCGGCCCTCCGGCACCCCGCCCCGGCGGCGCGTCCGCACCCGGCGGCGGGGCCGGTTCCGGTCGCCGGCCCGCGCCCGGCGGCGAGCCGGCGGCGGAGCCGGAGCACCCGCTCGCCGCGCTGCTCGCCGCCGTCACCGCCGTCGACCGCCTCCGGTACCTCCCGCGCCCGATCATCGCCCTCGCCACCACCGGACGCTCGTCGTCGCCAGCGCGGGCCACAGCCACGGCCTCGGCGCCCGGCGCCGCCCCGCCCACCGGGCCGTCCGCGGACCCGGCCGATCTGGTCGGTGCGGTGGGGGCGCTGCTCGACGCCGCCGCCCCGCGCATCCCGCACGCCGTCGTCGACGCCGCCGCCCACCCGGACGTCCGCGGCCTGCTCGACGCCGCCGTGGCCCAGTTGGAGCGGCCGGGCTCGGGCTGGCGGCCGCTGCCGTTCCCCCGGTACCGCGACGTCGCCGCCATCGCCGACCTGCACCTCACCACCAGCGGGGTGGACCGGCGGGCCGCCGCGATCCGCGCCGCGATCGGCCCGCCGAACACCGGCGCGCCGCGGGCCACCGAGCCGATGGTGTCGATGCTCACCGCCGCCGGTACGGTCGCCGCGCTCTCCGCCGGCCAGGCCGGCGGCACCCGGCTGTCCGCCGCGCTGTACGCGCTCGGCGTGGCCCTGCTCTGCGTCGTGCTCGCGCTGGCCGCGCGCCGGCTATGGACGGTGGCCGGGCCGCGCTGGCGGCTGCGCCGGCTCGGCCGGCGCGGCGTCGGCGTCGAGCGCGGCGCCGGGGTGCTCGCCGAGGCGACGACGTGGACCGCCGACGCGGTGGCCTCCGCGCGCGACCCCGGCGCGGCCCGGCTGCGCCGGGACCGGGTGCTGGTCGCCGCGTTCCTGGCCGACCTGCGCGCGGCCCACCGGCGGCGGTGGTGGAGCGGGGACTGGCGGACGGCGTACCCGGTGCTGGTCCTCGCCGACCGCGCCGGCGCGCCCGCGGCGGCCACGCTGCTCGCCGGCCACGCCGCGACCGCCGACGCGCGGGCGCTGGTGGTCGTCACCGACCGGCCGGACCCGCGCGCCCGGTACCGGCCGCTGGCCCAGTGGACGGCGTACCGGCGGCCGTGGGCCGGCGGCGCCGACCGGACCCGCCCGTGGGCGCTCGTGCTGGACGCCGCCGCGCTGGCGGCACTGGCGGCGGCGACCGCGGGACCGGCCGCCCGCCCGGCCCGGCGGACCGAGCGGGCGCGCAGCCGGCTGCTGGCGGCGGCGCTCGGCGCGAGCCTGCTGGCGGGCGCCGGCGTGGTCGCGTACCGGTCGCTGGTGTGGGCCTGCCGGCCCGGCGTGTTCGGCGAGAACGTGGTGACCGAGCAGGGGCAGGAGATCGGGTACCGGCTGTGCGGGGCGCCGTTCGGCGGGCCGGCGAGCCGGTCGGCGCGGTACGAGAAGCTGATCTACGCCGAGAACCGGCGGGTCGAGCGGCTGCGCCGCGAGCAGCCGGCCCGGCGGCCGCTGACGCTGGTCCTGCTCACCGCGCTGACCCGGCCCAGCGGCGACGCGCGCACCTCGCAGGTGGCGGAGTCGGAGGACCTGGCCGGCGCGTACGCGGTCCAGCTCGCCGTGAACAACGACGGCCCGTCCGGCGGGCCGCTGCTGCGGCTGGCGGTGGCGAACGCCGGTGCCGCCAGCGGCCACGCCGGCCTGGCGGTGGACCGGCTGGGCGAGCTGCTGGCCGCCGACCCGACGGTCCGCGGCGGCGTGGTCACCCTGGACAGCCGGGAAGCGGTCAAGCAGGCGCTGACCCGGCTCGACCCGGCCCGGTTCGTGATGATCAGCCCGACCATGACGGCCGAGGACCTGGTCCGGGCGCTGCCGGGGTTCTTCCAGATGATCGCGCCGAACGGCGCGCAGGCCGAACTCGTCCGCCGGTACGTCGACCGGGTGGCGCCCGGCGCGACGCTGATCGACGTGTACGCCGCCGGGGCCGAGCAGGCCGCGGACACGTACGTGCTCACGCTGCGCCGGGAGCTGGCCCGCCGGTTCGGCAAGCGGTTCGGGGTCTGGCGGTGGAGCCGGCCGGGCGAGCCGCCCGGCCGCGACCGCGACGGCCCGCTGACGAACGCCTTCTGCGGCGGGGCGAACCGGGTGCTGTTCTTCGGCGGCCGGTACACCGACTTCCGCGACTTCACCTGGGACCTCGTGGACACCTGCAACGGCCGGATCCCGCTGCTCATCGCCGACGACTCGACCTCGCGGTTCATCGCCGACCGGGACCTGGCGGCCAGCGCCCCGCCCGGCCTGGCGGTGGTGATGGCGACCAAGAGCGTGCTGCTGTCCTGCCGGCGGCTGCTCGACGACCGGTTCGCCGGCGCGACCGCCGGGCCCGCCGGGACGGGCGTCGCGCCCCGGCTCCAGTTCCGCCGGGACATCGGGGCGGCGCTCCAGCGCTGCCCGACCGCCGAGCGCGCGGGGGAGCGCGCCGACGAGCTGACCGACCTGGCCGGCGGGTGGGCGGCGACGTCGTACGAGGCGGTCCGGCTGCTGCACTGGGCCGCCGGCCGGGCCGAGCCGCCGCGCGCCGGCGCCGCCCCGGCCGGGCCGCTCGGCGAGCGGATGGCGGCGGTGCTGCGCGGCGGGACGCAGCGGGTGCCGCTGCCGTACGGGGTGAACAGCCCGGTCCGGTTCGACGCCGACCGGGTGAGCCGCAGCCGGCGCACGTCGCTGGTCTGCCTGCGCGACCTGACCGCGGCCGCGGTCTCCGGCACGGCGGCGGACGTGGCGGTGGAGGTCGCCCGGCGCGGCACGGCCTACCCGGCCGACGGGCGGGAGCCGGTACCGGTCACCTGCCCGCCGCCGGCCGTGCCCCGCGGCGCCGGCTGAGCCTGCGCCGCCGCGGCCCGGGCGTCCGGCCGGACGCGCACACGAGGGTGGGGCGGGGCACCCCGCACGGGTGCCCCGCCCCGAGGGGATGCGGTTCAGTCGAGGAGGGCGCCGGCGTTGCGGACCGCGTACGCGCCGACGCGCCGGCCCAGCTCGGCGCCCACGATGTCCGCCGTCCGGGTGTGGATGCCGGAGAACACCCGGGCGTCCACGTTCTCGTCGGTCAGCGTCCGCCAGGCGCGGTACGTGCGCACCGCCCCCGGCTGGGTCGGGCTGCCGATGCTGAACGGCGCCCGGGCGTGCTCGCCGACCAGGGCGGTGAGGACCGCCTCCGCCGCGCCCGAGTAGGTGTTGTGGCCGCTCGGGTAGTCCGGGTGCGCCGGGGTGCGGTGCAGCGGGGTCCAGGCCGCCTCGCCGCCGGCCCGGATCGCCGTCACCGGGCGCCAGGTGAGGTACGCGTACTTGGCGTCCGAGGTGGCGATCTGGGTGTCGACCAGCGCGGCGTGGAACACCGCGACCAGCGCCGCCCGGTCCGCGGTCGGAGCCGCCGACTGCACGACGGCCGCCCGCAGCACCCCGGTGTACAGGGTCAGCGAGGAGCCGAGCCAGAACGTCGCGGTGTCGGTCTGCGCCGCCGTCCGGGCGGTGCTGGCGGCCGACCCGTACGCCCTGACCTCGGCGAGGTCCCGGTGGTACGGCGCCGAGCCCACCGCCGGCGGGGTGGCCGGCCGGAACCGGTCCGCGGCCGGCAGCACGAACGGCTTCGCCACCCGGTTCCCGGCCTGCTGCGCCGGGTCGAAGGTCGGCGGCGTCGGCTGCCACACGCCCGGCGCCGGCTGCGGCGTCGGGAACGGGGCGTTGACGCCGGCCGGGTCGAGGCCGTCGCCGGTCCGGGCCCCGAGCAGCTCGGCCGCCTCGGTCCGGCCGGCGGCCACGCCGCGCTCGCGGGGCGCGCCGGCGGGGATCCGGCCGAGGGTGGTGGCCAGCGCCGCGTCCAGCGGGGCGGCCCGGTCCGGGACGAGCGCGCGCAGCGCGTGGTGCACCGCGGTGGCGAGCGCGGCGTCCCGGTACTGCCGGGCCGGGCCGGGCTCGGTGAAGGTGGGCGTGCGGCGCAGCGCGCGGGCCGCCGCGAGCCAGCCGATCGCCCACGTGCGGCTGTCGGTGACCTGCGGCTCGGTGCCGGCGGCGACCGCCGCGGCGGTCACGTCGTACCACTCGGCGACGGTGTCGACCTCGGGCCGGGCGGCCGCCGCCGGGCCGGCGAGGCCGCCCGCGGCGATGAGGGCGCCGGTCGCGGCGGCAACCGCGCGGCGCAGGGGAGAGGAGAGGACGGACATGGATTCGCTCCCTGTGGCGAGGAATGGCATCGAACGCCGGCCGGAGTGGGCCGGCGGCGGTGTCCGCGCAGCCGTTGTCGGCGCGCCGCCGGGCGGGCGGCGCGGAGCGCGGGGTCGAGTGCGATGGGGCAGCGGATCAGGGGCGACAGCGGGTACTGCACACCCGCTGGTGGTCGATGACGCGGCGGCGGGTCAGCCGCGGGTCGGGGGGCATGCCGGAAAACTACGGCCGGCGCGCCGCGGATGTCCATGCGAATGTGCCCCGCATCACCTATTAAGCCCATGGGATTACTGGGATACGATCATGCCCACCGGACGATTCCGCACGTCGGCCGGCATGTGAACGCGAATACAGTGAACGTTCCCACCCGTCGGCCCGCCGCCGCCGGCCTGTCGAGCGACAATCCGCGCGTACCACCGCACAGCGGGCGGGAAATCCGGGCGCCCGCCGCCGGCCGGGTGAGCGCCCATCACCTGTGTTGATCGATGGCTATGGATGAATTCCGGCCCGGGTCCTAGGGTGGCGACGCACGGCGGGTCACCCACCCCGCCGTCTCCCGCCCCACGGGGAATTCCCTGGTGAAACGAGGTCCGTGTGACTGCAAACGCCGTCCGCATCCTGACCGCCGCCGGGCTGGTCGTGGCCCTCGGGTCCGGCTCGGCCGTCGCCGCCGCGGCCCCGCCGGCGCCCGTCGCGGCCCGCGGTACCGCCCCGTACTGCTATGACGAGCCCGTCACGGCGCAGGCCGACATCAGCGACGTCCGGTCCGCCTTCAAGCAGAGCAATTGGCTGCCCACCATCCAGGCCATGTACAAGCGCCGCTGGCCGAGCGGCGAGGGCCTGGCGACCGCGCAGGCGAAGGACAAGTACTTCGACCAGTTCGTCAAGAAGGAGAGCTTCGAGGCGCTCGCCGAATCGATGATGGTCGCCATTCACGAGGAAACCCACATGTGGGACCTGGACCCGTCCCGCACCTCGTGGAACAAGCACATGGGCGCCTGGATCAACAACACGCAGCAGGCGGCGAAAGTGCCGCTGCACGGCGGATTCCCGCGCAAGGAGATCCTGCCGCTGATCAAGGACAACCTCACGTCGAGCATGGACGAGACGTACCTCAAGGACAAGACGCAGGGCGAGTACTTCCTGCAGGGCGTCATGGCCGAGCTGAACGCGGGCCTGATGGGCCTGCCGGCCGCGACCGTCGTCGGCGAGTACATCAAGGGCGTCGGCGCGAGCAACTCCCGCGACATCGTCGCGACGAACATGCTGTACCTCCAGCTCTACCTGCGCGTCGCCAAGAGCAGCCACGCCGACTACTGGGCGAAGATCAAGAACGAGCCGGCGCTGCGCGAGCTGGTGCTGACCGAGTTCCTGCGCGGGGCGTACTGGCAGGAGCGGGCGGCGGCGCACCCGGCCGCCGGCAAGCTCGGCGGCCCGAACGCCACGAAGATCATCGCGAAGAACTACGACCCGGCGAACATCGCGATCCTGGAGGAGTTCACCGGCCGCAAGCTGCGGGTCCAGGGCGGCCAACTGCACTGCACGGCCGACTGACCGCGGCAACGGCGGCGGGGCGGGGGGCGACAGCAGCCGCACCCCGCCCCGCCGCCGTTCACCGCCCGTCGGAATACCAAGTTAACCGGTCGGAATTATGGGTGTTCTCGGTCACGTTCCCGTGAGGGTTTCCCGGTGCGCGGGTTAACGTGCCGGCAGTGGCCGCCCGGTGACCGCCCGGCCCGGCCGCGCGTCCACCCCCGCCCGGCCGGAGGAGTACCGCAGTGCCGCAGCGCCGGGCCGAACGGGCCGTGTTCGTCGTCCTCGCCGTCGCCACCGGCGCGTTCTCGGTACTGCAATCCCTGGTCGTCCCCGCGCTCGGCACGTTCCGGCACGCCCTGGACACCACGCCCGCCGGCGCCGCGTGGATCCTCACCGCGTACCTGCTCAGCGCCTCCGTGCTGACCCCGATCATCGGCCGGTTCGGCGACCTGTACGGGCGCAAGTGGCTGCTCGTCGCCGCCCTCGGTGGCCTGTGCGCCGGCTCGATCACCTCGGCACTCGCCGACAACCTGGCGCTGATGCTCGCCGGGCGGGTCGTGCAGGGCGCCGGGGGCGCGGTGTTCCCGCTGTCCTTCGCGATCGTCCGGGACCACGTCGCCCCGGACCGCCGCCCGCGCGCCATCGGCGCCCTGTCCGCGGTGCTCAGCGTCGGCGGGGCGCTCGGCACGGTCGCGGCCGGGCCGATCCTGGACCACCTGTCGTACCACTGGCTGTTCTGGATCCCGGCGGGCGTGACCGCCGCGGCCGCGGCGACCGCGGCGGTGCTGGTGCCGCGCTCGCCGGTCGACCGCGGCGGCGCCCGGGTCGGCTGGGCGGGCGCCCTGCTGCTCGCCTCCTGGCTCACCCTGCTGCTGCTGGCGATCAGCACGGTCGGCCGGGCCGACTGGCGGTCGCCGGCCGCCGCCGGCCTCGCCGCCGGCGCGGCCGCGCTGTTCGCGGTCTGGCTGCGCGTCGAGGCCCGGGCGCGGCACCCGCTGGTGGACCTGCGGACGCTGTGGCTGCCCACCGTACGGGCCACCAACGCCGCCACCCTCCTGCTCGGGCTCGGCTCGTTCGGCGCGTGGATGGTGGTCCCGCTGCTGGTCCAGCAGCCGGCCGGGACCGGGGTCGGGTTCGGCGCCACGCCGACCGTCGTCGGGCTGGTCATGCTGCCCACGGCCGTCGGCAACGTGCTGGTGATGCGCTGGGGCGGCAGCACGACCAACCGGCGCGGGCCGCGGGTCACGCTGCTCGCCGGCACGGCCCTGTCCGGCGCCGCGTACCTGCTGCTGGCCGCCGGCCACCACCACCTGCCGGCGGTCTGCGCCGCGGTGCTGCTCATGGGCGGCGGGGTCGGGCTGGCGTTCGCCGCGGTCGCCGTCCTGGTGGTCGAGGCGGTGCCGGCGGACCAGACGGGCTTGGCCACCGGCATCAACACGATCATGCGGACGATCGGCGGCACGCTCGGCTCGACCGTCGCCGGCAGCCTGCTCACCGCCGCGCTGACCCCGGCGGGGTATCCGCACGACGGGGCGTACCTCGCGGCGTTCCTGCTGTTCGCCGCGGCGCTGGCCGGCTCGTTCCTGGTCGGCACCCGGGTGCCGACCAGGCCGGTGCCGGGAGCGGCGGCGCCGGCGGCGCTGGCCGGCCTCACTCCCGCCCGCTGACCGCGACCCCGGCCGGCCGTGCCGGAACCCCGGGATCGTGCTCACGGTCGAGCGGCCCTCACGGTCGCGTGGCCGGGGCGGCGCTCACGGCCGGGCGGCGGCCGCGGGGCGCGGGGCCGGGACGCTCGCGGCGAACGGCACCGCCGCGCCCGCGTCGGCCGGCTCGCCCGCCGGGTGCCGCCACAGGCCGCGCGCCCGCAGCACCGGCAGCACCCCCTCGCCGAACCAGTACGCCTCCTCCAGGTGCGGGTGCCCGGACAGCACGAACTCGGTGATGCCGAGCCGGTGGTACTCGGCGATCCGGTCGGCGACCTCGGTGTGGCTGCCGACCAGCGCGGTGCCCGCGCCGCCGCGGACCAGGCCGACGCCGGCCCACAGGTTCGGCGCCACCTCCAGCCGGTCGGTGCTGCCGCCGTGCAGGTCCAGCATCCGCCGCTGCCCCTCGGACTCGCTGCGGGCCAGCCCGCGCTGGACCGCGGCGATCGTCGCCGGGTCGATCCCGGCCAGCAGCCGCCGGGCCCGGGCCCACGCCTCGTCGGCGGTGTCCCGGCTGATCACGTGCAGCCGGATGCCGTACCGCAGCTCGCGCCCGCGCGCGGCCGCCGCGGCCCGGACCCGGTCCAGCTTCGCGGCCACCGCCGCCGGCGGCTCGCCCCAGGTCAGGTACGTGTCGACGTGCCGGGCGGCGACGTCGATCGCCTCGGGGGAGGAGCCGCCGAAGTACACCGCGGGCACCGGGTCCGGGACCCGGTCGAGCTGCGCCCCCTCGACCCGCAGGTGTTCGCCGGCGAAGTCGACCGGCCCGCCCGCCCACAGTGCGCGGACGACGTGCAGGAACTCGTCGGTGCGCCGGTACCGGGCCGGCTTGTCCAGGAAGTCGCCGTACGCCCGCTGCTCGTGGCTCTCCCCGCCGGTCACGACGTTGAGCAGCAGCCGCCCGCCGGAGTGCCGCTGGAACGTCGCCGCCATCTGCGCGCCGAGCGTCGGCGAGACGAAGCCGGGCCGGAACGCCACCAGGAAGCGCAGCCGCTCGGTCGACTCCACCAGCATCGCCGTGGTCAGCCAGGCGTCCTCGCACCACGCGCCGGTCGGGGTCAGCGCGCCGACGAAGCCGAGCTGCTCGGCGCTGCGGGCGATCTGCCCCAGGTACGCCAGCGTGGCCGGGCGGGCGCCGCCGGCGGCGCCGGCGGGCGTGCCGTGGCCGCCGGCGACGATGTCCCGGCTGTCGCCGTACGTGGGCAGGAACCAGTGGAAGGTCAGGGTCATCGCGGGTACCTCGGGTTCGGGTCAGAGCAGGCCGTGGCGCGGCGGGAGCGTCCCGTTCAGGACGTACCGGCCGATGTGCTGGATCTTCCAGCGCACCGGGTCGTGCAGGGTGTGCGTGCGGGCGTTGCGCCAGTGCCGGTGCAGGTTGAGCCGGTCCGGGCTGGACCGGGTGCCGCCCAGCTCGAACACCGCGCTGCCCAGCTCGACGGCGACCGGGTCGACGTACGCCTTCGCGCTGGCCACCGCGATCGACGCCGCCGCGGCCGACGCCCCGGTCAGCTCGCCCCGGGCCGCGTCCACGGCCCGGCCGGCGGCGTGCAGCAGGGCCTCCGCGGCCCGCACCTTGATCGCCAGCTCGCCGACCCGCTGGATCGACAGCGGGTCCGCGGCGGCCGTGGGCACGCCGCTCTCGAACCACGGGCGGGCGCTGGTCCGGACGAACCGGACGGCCTCGTCCAGCGCGGCCCCGGCGATGCCGACGTCGATCGCGGCGTGCAGGAGCTGGGCGTACGCGCCGTGGAGCTGCGGCCCGGCGAACGTCCGGTGGTGCGGCACCACGTGCGCCGCCGGCACCGGCACGTCGTTGAGCCGGACCGTGCCGCTGGCCGTCGTCCGCTGGCCCATCCCGTCCCAGTCGTCGACGACGGTCAGGCCGGGCGCGCCGCGCGGGACGTACGCGACCAGCAGCGCGTCGTCCGGCCCGAGGGCGAGCACCGGCACCCAGTCGGCGAACAGCGCCCCGGTGCTGTAGTGCTTGGTGCCGCGCAGGATGTACCCGCCGTTACCGTCGGGGTGCAGCCGGGTGCGGTACTCCTGCACGTGCGCGGTGCCGGCCTCGGACTGGGCGTTGCCGAACCGCTTGCCGGCCAGCACCTCGCCGAGCAGGTACGCCCGCTGGTCCTCGGTGCCCTGCTGGCGCAGCACGTTGACGTAGACGAAGTGGCTCTGCGGGATCTGCGCGATGTTCGGGTCGCCCGCGGCGAGCAGCCGGAACACCTCGGCGGCCGTGGTCGCGCCGACGTCGGCGCCGCCGTACCGGCGGGGGACCGTGATCCCGAGCAGCCCGCTGGCCGACAGCCGGTCCAGCTCGGGGCCGGGCAGCCGGCGTTCGGCGTCGCGGGTGGCGGCGTCCACGGCGAAGTCGGCGGCCAGCTCGCGGGCGGCGGCCAGCGCCTCGGTGTCGTCGGCGATCACCCGGGCGGCCGGGGCGGCGGCGCGGTCGGTCATCGGCGGGCTCCGTCTCGGTCGGGGCGGCCCGGCGGCGCGGCGACCCGGACGGGAGCGCCCGGCGGGCCGGGGGAGACCGCGAGAATATCCTAGTCAGCCGATCTGACATATAGGTGTGCTGTGATACTGCTCTCGCTGCGGTGACGCCGGCCCGGCGCGGGCGATACGGTCCCGGTCCGAAAGCGAACCCGCCGCCCGCCCGGGCGGCCGTACCCGGGCGGAGCCCCTCATGACCATCGACCTCGGCTCCGGCGCGCGCCGGTGGCGCCGCGCCGGCACGGCCGCGCTGGCCGTCCTCACCCTCGTCGCGACGGGCACCCTGGCCGGCTGCGCCGACGACGAGCCGGCCGGCGGCCCGGGCGACCCCGGCGCGCTGCGGGTCGGGTACCAGCGGTTCGGCGGCCTGAGCCTGGTCAAGGCGCGGGCGGCGGCGCCGGCGGCGCAGTGGTCGCTGTTCGAGAGCGGGCCGGCGCTGACCGAGGCGCTCAAGGCCGGCGCGATCGACATCGGCCAGACCGGCGAGGCCCCGCCGATCTTCGCCGCGGCCGGCCGGATCCCGTTCGTCGTCGTCGGGACCAGCGCCCCGGTGCCGAAGGGCGAGGCCGTCCTGGTGAAGAAGGCCCGCGGGTTCCGGACGTTCGCCGACCTCAAGGGCAGGACGATCGCGCTGAACAAGGGCTCGAACGTGCACTGGCTGCTGGTCAAGCTGCTGGCCGCGCACAAGCTGACGCTCGCCGACGTCAACGTGAAGTATCTCAAGCCCGCCGAGGGGCGCCCCGCGTTCGACAACGACCAGGTCGACGCGTGGATCATCTGGGACCCGTACTTCGCCCTGGCCGAGCGGCCCGACGTGCAGATCCTCGCCGACGCCACCGGCCTGGCCGGCAACCGCGAGTACATCCTCGTCTCGCCGGGGGCGGCGCGGGGCAAGGCGGAGCTGCTGCGCGAGTTCCTCCGCACGTACCGCAGCACCACCGACTGGGGCATCGCCAACCCGGCGGAGCGGGCGAGGGTGCTCGCGCCGGAGCTGAACATCCCGCTGGACGTGGCCAGCCGGGCGCTGTCGCGCAGCGCCCAGCCGCTCGCCCCGGTCACCCCGGCCATCGGCGACGAGTTGCAGGCCATCGCCGACGGGTTCAGCACGCTGAAGCTGATCCCGGAGCCGATCGACATCAGGTCCCGGATCGACCCGCAGTTCGGCGAGGCGTTCCGGTGACGGTCGCGCCGCCGGCCGCGGGGTCGCCGACGACGACCCCGGCCGCGGCTCGGGCAGCCGCCCGGCCGCGCCGGCGGCTGCCGCGCTGGCAGCGGCTGGCCAGCCCGCTCGCCATCGCGCTGGTCTGGGAGGCGGCGGCCCGGGCGGGCCTGCTGTCGCCGGAGAAGCTGCCCGCCCCCAGCGCGGTCCTGCGCACCGGGTGGGCGCTCGCCGCCGACGGCACGCTCGGCGCCAACCTGGTCGACTCGCTGACCCGGGCCGGCGCCGGCCTGGCGATCGGCGGCGGCCTGGCGCTGATCCTCGGCACGGTGTCCGGGCTGCTGCGCCGCGGCGACGACCTGATCGACCCGCCGGTGCAGATGGCCCGGATGCTGCCGCACCTGGCGCTGGTCCCGCTGCTGATCATCTGGATCGGCATCGGCGAGCCGCTGAAGATCACGCTGGTCGCGCTGGGCTCGTTCTTCCCGATCTACTTCAACACGTACGCCGGCATCCGCGACATCGACGAGCGGCTGGTCGAGGCGGCCCGCTCCTGCGGGCTCGGGCCGCGGGCCCGACTGCGGTACGTGGTGCTGCCCGGCGCCCTGCCGGGGGTGCTGCTCGGCGTGCGGCTGGCGATCGGCGCCGCCTGGCTCAGCCTGGTGGTGGGGGAGCAGACGAACACCCAGAGCGGGATCGGCTTCCTGATGATGGAGGCGCGCGAGTTCAGCCGCACCGACGTGGTCGTGCTCGGCCTGTTCGTGTACGCGCTGCTCGGGCTGCTGTCCGACCTGGGCGTCCGGGTGCTGGAGCGGCGGCTGCTGGGCTGGCGCCGCGGCCTGCGCGCGGGGTGAGAACGGCGGGCCGGTCCCGTGGCGGCGGCCCGGCCCGACCGCGGCGGGCCGCCGACGATCGAGGTCGTCGGCGGCCCGTTCCGGGGCGGCCCCTTCCCGGCCGGCGGCCCGGAACGGCCGGTACCGCCCGAGGGCGCGGTACTGCGGTGGCGCGGTGCGCCCGGCGGCGCCGGGGGTCGGGCGGGCGGTTGCCTAGGCGGCTTCCGGGTCGGGCAGCACCCGGGCCACGCCCGGGTCGCCCATCGCCAGCGCGCGCGGCGGGATCGCGTCGGCCTTGGCCGGGTCGATCTGCTCCAATGAGCCGTCGGCGGCGCCCTTCACGATGGCGATCATCGAATTCAGCGCCGACTCGATCTGCGACTCCTCCTTGCCGGGCAGGTCCGACAGCTCGACCAGCAGCGACGAGCTGCCGCGCAGCCCGTACGCGTTGCGGGCGATGCCGTCCAGCTCCTCGCCCGGGTACTTGGTGACGTTCGCGCCGCCCGCGGTCATCGTCGCGTGGGTGAGCACGGCGAGCTGCTTGCCGCGGTTGCGGGCCTCGGCGGTCACCTTCGCATGGGTCGGCCAGAGGATCGAGGACGTGATCACCTTGCCGTTCGGCGAGGTGAACTTGCCCTGCATGTGGTAATCGACGACGATCCGCGGCTTGGTCTCCAGCCACAGCCGCTGCATCGCCGCGGCCTCCGGCGCGGGGTTCTTCTCGGGCGCGGTGGTCGGGTGGTGGTACCGGTTGATGTCGTACCCCTTGCCCGCCTCGCCCCACTGCGGCTTGGCCTTCGGGTCGTAGTTGTACCGCCACTTGCGCGCCTGCCCGTCCGGGTTGGCCCGCACGACGATGTCCAGCGTGATCCTGCTGAGCAGCCAGCGGGTCCACTCGGTGTCCTCGACGCCGACGGCCCGGAGTGCCCGGACGGCGGCCGGGGTGCCCAGCGGCTCGTTGCCGTGCTGCTGGGTGACGAAGCAGACGCGGACCGGGCCGGTGCCGACGGTCGCCCGCTTGATCGGGCGCTTCTCGTTGGTCGTCCCGATGGACCCGATCGTGACCCGGCCGCCGCTGGCGGCGGCGATGTCGTCGAGCTGCTTGGTCAGCTCCTCGTTGCTGGGGTCGTCCGGGCCGAACCGGGCGGCGCCGGCGGCCAGCTCGGCGGGGCCGGGGGCGGCCGGCGCGGCGGGCGCGCCGAGGGCGGGCGCGGGGGCGGCGATCAGCAGGCCCACGAGGGCCGTGGCGGTGATCCGGGTGGGGGACCGCATGTGGAACCTCCTATTGATTCCCATGGATGCGTCAGCCTAACGGCGCGCGCGCGGGAACTCACCGGTTCGGCTCCCACGACAATTCCACAGCACGGGCTCCGGCGACGTCACTGCGTGCACATCACCGTGAAACGCCGAATCGCCGTCGATCGATACGCTATGCGTACGGATCACGGCGGTCCGGACAGCGCACAACCGCATCGCGCGCATCAATGCGCGCCCGCCGGCGGGCATGCCGAGGGTGGCCGGGATCCGGTGCCGTCCCTTGGCACCGGACCCCGACCGCTCGGTGAACGCGCGCCGCCCGTCGCCGGTTCGGGGCCGGGCGGCACGTCGATAGTGGTCCACCGATCCGGGCGGCCGGGCCGTCGCCGGCCGGCCGCCCCGACGGGGGAGCGTCAACACATCGTTCCGGGCAACCGCATGGCGGCAGGGAAGCGCCGGGCCGGGTGCCACCCGCACCGGACCGGTTCGACGACTCCCGTCCGCCCCATCCGCCGGACGATGCCTCGGCCACCCCCTCGCCGCGCTCCTCGACCCGGCACCGCCATGCCGGCCGACCTGGCCCAATGCCGCTGCCCCGGGGCGCGTCGGGGGAGAGCTGCGGGCCGTGCTGCGTGATACGGTCCCGGCCAGACATCCGCGTACGATCGGGCGACGTACACCTCGGAGCAGCCGGCTCATTACTGAGCGAGATTCTGACGGAACTCGGCTTTTGAGGGAAATAACTATGGCGCCGTCCCCATACGCTGCGCGCATGGATGTGCAGTTGCGACATGTCCAATCATTCATTGCGGTCGTGGACTCCGGTACGTTCACCGACGCCGCCACGGCGCTCGGGGTGTCCCAGGCCGCGGTGTCGCGGTCGATCTCGGCACTGGAGACCGCGCTCGGCGTACGGCTGCTCCAGCGCACCACCCGGCACGTCGAGCTGACCGCCGCCGGCCACCGGGTCGTGGCCCGGGCCCGGCGCATCCTCGACGAGGTGCACCACCTACAGCAGAGCGTCGAGGACACCGACACCGAACTGCGGATCGGCTACGCCTGGTCCGCGCTGGGGCGACATACCCGGATACTCCAGCGCCAGTGGGCGGCGGCGCACCCGCACGTCCCGCTGGTGTTCGTCCACGCGAACACCCCCACCAGCGGGCTGAGCGAGGCCACCGCGGACATCGCGGTGATCCGCCGGCCGTTGCAGGACTCGCGGTTCGACACGGCCCTGGTCGGGGTCGAGGCCCGGTACGCCGCCGTCGCCACCGACAGCCCGCTGGCCCGGCGGCGGTCGCTGATGCTGGCCGACCTGGCCCGGTACACGGTCGCCATCGAGTGCCGGACCGGGACCACCACGCTGGAGCTGTGGCACCGCGAGTCGACGCCGGTGGCGACCCGGGTGACGCACGGCGTGGACGAGTGGCTGACGCTGATCGCCGCCGGCCAGGCCGTCGGGATGACCTCGGAGGCCACGGTCAACCAGCACCCGCGGCCGGGGATCGCGTACCGGGTGGTCCGCAACGTCCCGCCGATCCCGGTAAGGCTCGCCTGGTGGCGGGACGACCCGCCGCCCCGGCTGAGCGAGCTGATCGCCCTGATCCGGACCAGCTACGGCCGCATCCCGCAGGCGCCCCCGGGCGCACCGCCCCCGGCGGCCGTCCGGGAGCCGGGCGAACCCACGCCCGCCTGACGCACGACCGACCGACCGCAGGACCCGCACGACCCCGCCCCGGGCCCCACACCGCGGCGACCACCCGAACCGCACGCACCCCGACCGGCCCTCGCGGGCCCCCTCGGCATGCCCGCGACCGGCACCCGGCCCCGGGGCGGGGCGCGGGCGGCGCCGCCGGTCAGCGCGGCGCCGGTCATCGGCCGGCCGGCGCGAGCCGGTCATCCGCCGGCCCGCGCGGGCCGGTCAGTAGTGGATCGGGCCGGTCGCGCCGCCGCCGGCGGCGATCGCGTCGCCGTTGATCGCCACGCCGGCCGGCGAGGCGAGGAAGGCGACCACCGCGGCCACCTCGTCCGCGGTCACGGCCCGGCCGATCGCCGTACCCGCGGCGAGCCGCCGGGCCGCCTCGTCGGCCGGTACGCCCCACTCGGCGGCGGCCGCGGCGACCCTGGCCGGCGTCCGCTCGGTCACCGTGGCGCCGGGGTGGACGACGGTGACGTTCACCCCGTGCGGGCCCAGCTCGTCGGCGAGGTTCTTGGTCAGCGCGACCACGCCGGCGTTGCGCAGCGTGGCGACGAGGTTGCCGGCCGACCGGACGGACAGGCCGCCGATGTTGACGATCCGCCCCCAGCCGCGGGCGACCATCGCCGGGGCGACCGCCCGGGCGGTGCGCAGTTACCCGGTGACCTTGACATTCACGTCGTCGACGAGCTGCGCGTCGGTGACCCGCGACGGCGGCACGCCCTGGCTCAGCCCGCCGGGCGCCGCGGCGTTGTTGACCAGGATGTCGATCCCGCCGAGGCGCTCGGTGACCGCGGCCACCGCCGCCCGGACCGAGGCGTCGTCGCCGGTCTCCACCGGCACCGCGACCACCCGCCCGCCCCGGCCGGCCAGGGCCGCCGCGGCGGCGTCCAGCCGGGCCCGGTCCCGGGCGGCGATGGCGACGTCGGCGCCCTCGGCGGCCAGCGCCCGGGCGATGGCCAGGCCGATCCCGCGACTGCCGCCGGTCACCAGCGCGCGCTTGCCCGTCAGCTCCAGATCCATCGATGCTCCTCCCGCCCCGGTGGGCCCATTGTCAAAACCCTAGTTCTACGATAGGAAAAGCATGCTATACGCCCGCCGTCGGCGCGGGTACCCCGAGACAAGGACACCCCCATGGCCATCGCCGCCCTCCGCCCGCTGCGCCGGACCCCCCTCTGGGCGCAGCTCCTCGCCGGCCTCGTCGCCGGCGTCCTGCTCGGCCTGCTGGCCCGCGGGCTCGCCCTGGACTGGCTGACCGAGACCCTCGCCCGGGTCGGCGCGATCTTCGTCCAGTTGCTGAAGCTGGCCGTCCCGCCGCTGGTCTTCACCGCGATCGTGGTGAGCGTGGCCGGCCTGCGCGGGGTGGCCGGCGCGGCCCGGCTCGCCGTCCGGACGCTCGGCTGGTTCGCCCTCACCGCGCTGCTCTCGGTCGCCGTCGGCATCGGGCTCGGCCTGCTGCTCGACCCCGGCCGCGGCCTCGCCGTCGACCCCGCCGCGAAGCCGCCGGAGTCCGCCGGCGGCTGGACCGACTTCCTCACCGGCATCCTGCCGAGCAACGCCGTCGGCGCGTTCGTCGAGTTCAACGTCCTGCAGATCGTCTTCCTCGCCATCGTCACCGGCGCGGCGGCGCTCGCGGTGGGGGACCGGGCCGAGCCGTTCCTGGCCGTCGGCCGGTCGGTGCTGGAGATCGTGCAGAAGGCGCTGTGGTGGGTGATCCGGCTCGCCCCGATCGGCGTCGCCGGCTTGATCGGCAGGGCCGTCGCCTCGTACGGCTGGGACCTGCTCGCCCCGCTGACCCGGTTCACCGTCGGCGTGTACGTCGGCTCGCTGCTGGTGCTGTTCGGCGTGTACCCGCTGATCCTCGCCCTGGCCGCCCGGCTCAACCCGGTCCGCTTCTACGCCGGCGCCTGGCCGGCGCTGGAGCTGGCGTTCGTGTCCCGCTCCTCGCTCGGCACCCTGCCGGTGTCGCTGCGGGCCGCGCGGCGGCTCGGCGTGCCCCGCGACTACGCGTCGTTCGCCGTGCCGTTCGGCGCCACGACCAAGATGGACGGCTGCGCCGCGGTGTACCCGGCGCTGGCCGCGATCCTGGTCGCCCGGGTCTTCGGCGTGGACCTCGGCCTCACCGACTACCTGCTGATCGCCTTCGTGGCCGTGGTCGGCTCGGCGGCCACCGCCGGCCTGACCGGCGCGATCGTGATGCTCACGCTGACCCTGTCCACCCTCGGGCTGCCGCTGGCCGGGGTGGCACTGCTGCTGGCGATCGACCCGATCCTGGACATGATCCGGACGGCGACCAACGTGGGCGGCCAGCTCCTCGTCCCGGTGGTGGTCGCGGCCCGCGCGGGCATCCTGGACCGCGCGGCCTACGACGGCACGGCCACCCCGACGGACCCCGACCCCGCCGCCGACGGTACGGGCGACCCCGCCCGTACCGCGGTGCCGGTGGGCGCCACCCCGGCGGACGCGGACGCCCGCACCCCGGCCGTCCCGGACCAGCGCCGCGGCACCGCCGACGCCACGACCACCCACCCGGCCTGACCCCGCCGCGCCCGCGCGACGCCGGTGTCAGGCCGGCGCCGCGCGGGCGCCACAGCGATCGGGGGTCACGGTTCGGTGGGGAAAGCCCAGGAGGCCAGGGCGAGAGCGGTCGGTGCGCCGCCCTCCGCGACCGACCAGGCCCCGGCCAGCACCAGCAGCCGGCAGCCCGCCGGCGGCGTGAACCGCACGGTGACCCGGCCGCCGGTCGCGGTGTACCCGCACGGCCCGGCACCGGCGCACTCGTGCAGCCGCGGCGCCCCGACCGGCAGCCCGCGGCCGTCCACCGCCGAGTAGGTGAGCACGTCCACCGTGGCCGGCGGCGCGGCCGTGTCGATCCGCAGCCGTACCGGCACACCCGCCGCCAGCGCGACCGCGCCGGCGCGCGGGACCCCGCGGGTGCCGGCGGCGTCGCTGCGCCCCCGCCACTGCGCCCGCACCAGCAGCCCCCGCACGGCAGCCCCGCCGGGCCGCAGCAGCACGACCCCCGGCGGTGCGTCCGGCGGCGGCACGTACTCGCGCAGCGGCACCCCGCCCGACCCGCCGCCGCCCGGCGACCCGGCGCCCCGCGGAGCCCCGCCCGGCGTCCCGGCACTGCCCGGAGACCCGCTGCCCGGCGGGCCCGGTGGGTCGCCGGCGCAGCCGGTCGGGAGCAGCAGCGCGAGCAGCAGCGGCCACGCCGCCCGCCCCGGCAGCGGGTGCCGGGGCGAGGCGGCGGACCGCCCCGCGCGGGCCGGCCGGAACGGCCGACCCGCGGCGGAGCCGGGCGCCCGCGGGCGCCGCAGCGTCATCTCACCCTCCCGGCGTGCAGCTCACGGTCGTGCGCGAGCGGGACAGCGCCGCGTGGTAGCTGCTCCCGGACTCGACGCTGATCTGCGAGGTGGTGCCCCGGTACGTGCCGGCCGGCCGGCCGATGCAGGACGGGCTCGCGGCCGTGCTCCTGATCGTATCGATGCCGGTGGTCCGGCGTACCCCGGAATCGCCGACCAGGGTCCAGCCCCACTGGTCCATCCGCAGCAGCCACGTCCGCGCGCTGAGCGTGCTGACGTTGGCGTCGCACGAGCCGAGGCCGTGCACCGCCACCGTGCCGGCGGTGCCGGCCGCGCCGGAGCCGCGCGGGTTGTCCAGCGCCGCCGTGCACCGGGCCGGGCTGTACCGGATCGTGCTCGCCGAGGCGCCCTCGTCCCACGGCGGGACGTTCGACGACGACGTGGACACCCAATCCTCGGACGTTTCCATCTGGCCGGTGCCGCTCGCGCCGCCGCTGGGCACCGGTTCGAGCGCGGCGAGCGCGTCGGCGCCGACCCGGAACCGGTACGCGCGGGCCGGCGAGTCCACGCCGAGCGACGACCGGGCGACCACGGAGAGCACCTGGTCCCCGCTGGTGGTCGGCGTCACCGTGACGGCGACCGGGTTGGCCGGGTCGGCCGCCACCTGCGTCGTCGCCCCGCCGTTCAGCCAGTACGTGTACGTGGCCACGTCCGGCATCCCCGGCGGCGGGCTGATCGCGAACGTGCCGGCGCTGCCGGCCGGTCCGCCGCCGGCGTTCTCCGGGTAGTCCAGCGAGGAGACGTCCGGGACGGTCGTGTCGACGGTGAACTCGCACCAGTCCGACCACGGCGTCTCGGCGCCGGAGTCGGACGCCCGGCTGCGCCACTTGTACGTGCCGAGGTGGGCGAGCTGCCCGCCCGGCACCGCCGCCGTCGGGGTGAGCCGCAGGTCGGCGTCGGCCAGCGTGGTGCTGCCGAGCGGGGCGGTGCCGTTGACGTCCCACCACTCGACCGTCACGTCGGCGGTGGTGGAGTCGCTGTCGCTGTACTCGGCGGCCAGCGCCGGCGTCGCCGTGTTGACGACCGGCCGGCCGGCGCCGGTGGCGCAGGCGCCGCCGGGCAGCATCGCGTTGGCGACGAACCGCGGGTACGAGGTGTAGACCACGACCAGCTTGGGGTTGTTCGAGAAGGTCTTGTACCCGCGGGTGTCGGTCTCGCTCGTCGCCTTCAGTCCGATGTTGACGTTGTTCCAGCCGTTGAGCTGGGAGTTGCGGGCCAGCGACGTGACGTCCAGCTTGACCGTGCCGGGGTCGGCGCAGCCGGGCCGCCCGAGGTTCGTGGTCGCGCTGGACAGGATCTTGTTGATCCCCGGCTGGCTGTTCCAGGTCGTCGTCAGCCCGGGGGAGCTGGTCAGCGAGTACGCGCTGAACTCCATCGGGACGCACGACGCCGAGTACTCCAACTGGAGCTGGAGCTTGGCCGAGACCAGGTAGTCGGAGGGGGTCCAGGGGATGTTGTCGGCGTTCTCCACGAAGTACGACCGGTACTTGGTGGCGCCGGCGTTGGGGGTGCCGATCGGGGCGTCGGCGCCGGAGTTCCAGAAGTTCGTGTTGGGGGTGGCGGAGCTGGTGTACGTCCAGTTGCGCCGGGGGGCGGTGTAACCGGGGTCGATGTATACCGGGTACGTGGTGTCCGGGTCGGCGAGCATGGCCGCGTCCGGCACGATCGACAGGCTGTCGGCGGTGACCGCGACGGCCATCTCCTCCTCGACGCCGTGGTGCGCCGGGTCGGGCTGCCCGCCGGTGTCCCGGTGCGCGTCGGCGAAGTCCTGGTCCCACATGGTCGGGGTGGCGCCGATGAACAGCTCCGCCCCCGTGGCGTCGGCGACGGTCAGGTTCCCGGCGGCGTCGGCGCGCACGGTGGCGTCCTCGCGGACCATCGGGAAGGTGAGCCGGTCCAGCTCCGGGTTGGCCGCCGCGGCCTCGCTCTTGACGACGAGCTGCTGGGCGTACCCGTCCACGTCGGCCCGCAGCCGCAGGTCCACGCCGGGCAGCACCTCGGGGTACGTGGCCGTGTCGCCGTCGAGCACCGGTGTCGGCAGCGCGCCGAGCGGCGAGCCGAACGCCACCGTGCTGTCCTCCTTGGCCAGCGCCACCAGCGGCTCGGTGCCACCGCCGGAGAACGCCATGTCGGCGGCGGCGGCCCGCGGCCCGACCGTCCCGTCCGGCCGGACCTCCAGCGTGGTGTCCACCGGCACCCAGTCGCCGTCGCGCTCCAGCCGTACCGGCCGGTAGTGGTGCGACCACTCGACGGTGCCGTCGGGCAGCGCCCACGCCTCGTCGGTCTCGGTGGTGAGCCCGGTGATCCGGACCCGCTCGCCGCCGGCCCGCGCCGCCGCGACCGCCGTCGCCTCGTCCGGTGCCGCGTCGGTGCCGGCCGCGCGCGCCGGCACGTCCAGCATCGTCACCATCATCGCCACGGCCACACCGGCCGTAACCGTCCTACCCGTACGCATAACCCGCCAACGGGCGCCGGACCCGGCAGGGGCCGACTGCCCACGTGAAGCAATCACGAATCGCTCCTTCGTCCATCTGATCACGACGGCCATCCATGGCCGCCCCCATGCCGGATCAGACGGCGGGGCGAAGCGATAACTGAGTTCTCTTCGACGGATGATGATCCACGGGCGCCGGCGTCAGGGCGCGAAGACGGTCACCCGGTCCGTTCCGGTGCGCGCGTACAGCCGGCCGCCCGCGACCGCGACCGGGGTCAGCGGGCCGGCCAGCGCGGAGCCGGCGGCGACCCGGGCGCCGGTGGCGGCGTCGCGGACCACGAGCGGGCCGCCGGCTACCGGCGCGTAGACCAGGCCGCCGGCGCGCAGCGGCCGACCGACCCGGCCGCCGCACGGCACCGACCAGCGCAGCCGCCCGTCGCGGGCGTCGTACGCCGCGAGCCGGTCCCCGATCCCCAGGTACACGCGGCGGCCGTCGGCGGCGATCCGGTCGCTGACGGCGTCCACGCTCCACTGCGGGTCGTCGCCGCCGGGCGCGTGCGCGGACAGCGACCAGGTGGTCGCATCGCCCACGTAGTACTGGCCGCCGGGGGCCGCGGCGAGGTACGTGAACCAGCCGTCCCGCCCGCCCCAGCGCAGCTCACCGGTCGCCGTGTCCAGGCCCCGGAACTCGCCCCGGTGCTCGACCAGCAGGGTGTGGTCGGCGACGACGGTGCTGACGATGCGGTGCGTGTCGGCGTCGCCGTCGCGGGTCCACCGGACGCGCCCGTCGGTGATCCGGTACGCGGTAATCGTCGGACCATTGACGTTGTCGCCGCTGACGATGACGTGGCCGTTGTCCACGATGACCCGGTCCGTGGCGGTGTCGTCCCGCGCGCTCCACCGCCGCGCCCCGGTGCCGAGGTCGTACACGGTGACCAGGCCGTCGGCGGCGCCGCCGTCGGAGCGGCAGGGCCCGCGCCGGGCGGTGTGCACGAGCAGGTTGCCGGCGATGACCAGGCCGGTCGGCGCGCGGTCGGCGGCGGCGGTGGCCCGCCAGGCGGGGGTGCCGTCGCCGACCCGGCGCGCGGCGATGCCGTCGGCGTCGGCCGTGACGGCCAGGCCGGCGCCGATCACCGGGCCGGCGGTGCCGCAGGCGCCGGGGCGCAGCGGCAGCCGCCAGCGCGGGGCGAGCCGGCGGACGCTGCCGGCGTGGAGCACCGACTCGTCCGGGTTGTAGTGGGACCCGCCGGCGTCGTAGCCCGGGGCGGGCCAACCCGGCGCGGCGGCCGGGCCGGCGGGCGCCGCGGGCGCGGGGCGGGCCGGCGCCGCGGTGGCGGGCGCGGCGAGGACGGCGAGCAGGGGCGCGGCGGCCAGGGCCGCGCCGAGTGCGTTCGGCATGATCTCCCCCGGGAAACGACAGCCCGCCCACGATAGCCGGATTCAACTATTTGAACCTCGTTTGTCTCACATGGGGGACGGGTCGCCGGCCCGCGCCAGGTCCGCCGCCCGCCAGCGGTACGGGCCGCCGGGCGGGCCGACCGCCCACCACAGCGTGTCCGGCCCGGCCGCCACGACCGCGACGCCGCGGTCGACCTCGAACAGCCGGCCGGTGGCCAGGTCGACCAGGCGCAGGGTCACCGTCCCGCGGCCGGGCTCCGGTACGCCGACGGGCTCGAACCGGTCGGCCACCGCGAGGTCGGCGATCACCTCGGTGGCGTCGGCGCCGGCGACCCGGCGCCGGTCCCGGCCGTCCGGGCGCATCAGGTCGACCCGGCCGGCGCCGCTCTCCTGCCCCACGACCACCCGGCACCAGGACGGCCGGCAGCGCGCCGACTCGGTCGGGTCGGTCGGCACCACCCGGCTGGTCCGCCGGCGCACGTCGTACAGCACCGTCGGGATCGACACGTCGCTCTCGGCGCTGGTCAGGTACGGCCACGCCGTCGGCGCGACCAGCGGCGGCACGGTCCGGCGGCGCACCGGGCCGCCGGCCAGCGGCACCGCGCGCAGCTCGGCCGGCGTGCGGCCGCGCACGCCGCCGACCGCCCAGTGCACCCAGTGCACGGCGCCCTCGGCCACCACCAGGTCGAAGGCGCTGCCGCGCAGCACCGGGTTGCCGGCGTCCGCGGCGAGCAGCCGGGCCGTGCCGGCGACCGGGTCGCCGAGCAGGATCGCGGTCACGTTGACGCCGCCGGGCGCCGGTACGGTCTCGGCCCACACCACCGCGCCCGGCCCGGCCGGGGCGAAGCCGGCGAAGTCGGGGTTGCGGGCGGCCGGCACCCGGCGCAGCTCGACCAGCCGGCCGTCGGCGTACCGGGCCAGCACCCGCTGGGCCAGGCCGTCGGGCGTGGGGGCGGTGCCGATCGCGCGGTCCGCCGCGGGGTAGAGGCGCGGCGCGAACGTCGTGCCGTCCGGCAGCCGGTCGGCGGCGGGCGCGGAGACCACCGCGCCCGGCAGCGCGCCGGCCAGCGGGGCCGCGCCGGCGGCGGGCGGCTGCGGCGGCCGGGGGAACCCGGCCAGCAGCGCCGCGGCCGCCAGCAGCGCCGCGGCGGGGCCGGCCGCGACCAGCGCCCGCCGCCGGGTTCCGCCCATGCGCACCCCTCGCCGCCCGATGTGCCCGTACCGCGGACGGTAGCCGCCGCGGCCGGCTGCGCGCGTCGCCCGTCCGGCCGCCCGTCCGGTCGGCGGGCGACGCCCACCCGGCCAGTGAAACGGGCGGGCGCGCCGCCGGCAAGCCGCCGCCAGAGAGCGCAACTGGACGGGCGGGGCTCAGTTCTCCCGGCGCGGGACGAACCGCAGCAGCGCGCCGCCCAGCCCGATCAGCGCGACCGCGCCGATCAGCAGCCAGATGATCGAGATGCCGGTGTCGGCCAGCGCCGCCAGACCGCCCGCCGCGCCGACGCCGCCGGTCACCTTGCCGTACATGGGGCTCCTTCCGGGTCGGGGGGCGCCCAGCGCTGGTCGCTGCGCCGGGCGAAGCGGTAGCAGGCGGCGATGAACACGAGCTGCTGGAACAGGTCGTACGCGATCTCGATCGGCGCGCACAGCGCCACCGCGGTCGGCCGCGCGCCCCGGCCCCGGCAGGTCCACACCCGATCGGCGAGGTACACCAGGAACACCCCGATCCAGAACGGCTGCCAGCGCAGCGACCCGGCGTCGGTCGCGGCGATCCCGGCGATCAGCCCGAGGTACAGCAGGGAGAGCAGGGTGACGAACGCGGTCCAGCAGGTCTTGGTCAGGTACGGCCAGGTGGTCCGGTTGAGCCCGTGGTCGCGCAGGTTCTCCAGGGCGCCGCGGCGCCAGCGCACCCGCTGGTGCCACAGCTCGCCGAGGGTGGCCGGCGCCTCGGTGTACAGCGCGCACGCCTTCGGCGAGACGATCCGGTAGCCGAGCCGCTGGATGGCCAGGCTCAGCTCGTTGTCCTCGGTGAGCACGCCGGTCTGGTAGTACCCGGTACCCGGCAGCCGGCCTTCGTCCCTGGCCCGGCGGACCTCGCGCAGCACGCCGACCCGGAACATCGCGCCGGCGCCGGTGAGCACGTTCGCCCGGGCCAGCGGGCGGCGGCTGATCTGCCGGACGTACCGGGCGTACTCGTTGCCCTGCACCACCCGCAGCAGGTTGTCCTCGGTGGCGGCGTAGAAGCTGCCGCCCACCCCGCCGACCGCGGGGTCGGCCAGCCGCCGCTCGGCCTCGGCGAAGAACACCGGCGCCAGGGTGGTGTCGGCGTCCATCACGAACACCGCGTCGTCGTCGCCCAGCTCGGCGTCCAGCAGCGCGAGCCCGTGGTTGATCGCGCCGGCCTTGAGGCCGGGGTTGATCGGCATCTCGATCACCCGGGCGCCGGCCGCGCGGGCGACGGCGGCGGTGTCGTCGCGGCAGTTGTTGACGACGGCGACGATCTCCTCCGGCGGGCGGGTCTGCCGGCGCAGGCTGTCGATCGTCTCGGCGACGGTGGCGCGGCGGTGCACCGGGATCAGCGCGTGGATGCGCCGGGGCCGGTCCGGGGGTGGCGGGGCGGGCGGGCGGGTGGGCGGCATCCTCTCTCACCCCATGACTCGGGGCGCGCCGCTGCGCGGGCACCCGGGATCCGACGTGTCCGATCAGGACGCGACGAAGCTAACCCGGCCCGGGTGGGTGCTCAAACCGATGCGGATGGGTCGATGTCCTTTTCCGCGCGCCGCCCCGCGGGGCCCCGGCCGGGGCGGGTGCGGGCGGGCGCGACCGTCCACCGTGAACGACCTGGTCAGGGCGGGCAGCGGTGGCGCGGCGAAGGTGAATGGGTGGCGTTGACCACACCCGCGTACGCCGAGCGGGGGGCGGCGCGGCATGCGATGCTGCTCCGGCGGACCATCACCGGCCACCGGCTGCGGGCTGCGGCGTTCCCCGGCCGCGGGGTCGCCGGGTCGGGCAGGGCGGACCGCCGGCCCGGGCGGGTCAGGTGAGGAGCAGGGCGGCGGCCGCGGTGAACGAGTCGGCCGTGGCGTCGGCGGCGGGCTCGTCGGCGGCCCGGGCGTACTCGCCCGTGCGCACCCGGATCGCCCGCGCCCCCACGGCCCGGGCCACCGCGACGTCCTTGCCCGGCCGGTCGCCGATCATCACGACCCGGTCGGCCGGCACGCCCAGCGCCGCCGCGGCGGCGACCAGCCCGGCCGGGTGTGGCTTGCGGGCGGCCCGGCCGCCCAGCTCGTCGGAGAGCACGACCGCGTCGAACGCCGCGGCCAGGCCGGTGGCGGCGAGCTTTGCCCGCTGGATCGCCGGGGCGCCGTCGGTCAGGCAGGCCACCGGGTAGCGGTCGCGCAGCGCGGCCAGCGCCGCGTCGGCGCCGGGGTACCGGGGCAGCGTGGCGGGCGCGTGCGCGGTGAACGCCGCGACCAGCTCCCGGACCAGCTCCGGTGCCGGGTCGACGCCGCAGGCGGCCAGCGCCCGGTCGATGGTGCCGCCGCGGTCCGAGCCGGCGGCCAGCTCCCGGCGCAGCGCCCGGCCGACCGCCGGGCCGGGCAGCCCCGCCCCGGCCGCGGCGCGGCCGACCGCGTCGGCGGCCCCGGCCAGGTACGCGGCCTGCGGGTACAGCGTGTCGTCCAGGTCGACGACGACGGCCGCGGGCGTCACCGGGCGGCCCCCACCGGCGGCGGGCCGGCGGTGAAGTCGGGCTCGACCAGGTCGAGCAGCCGGTCGGTGGCCGGGTCGCCGAGGATCGCCGCGACCCGGGCGCCGGTGGTCCCGTCGCCGTACGGGCAGGGCAGCGCCGCCAGCCGGGCCAGCGCGGCCGGCTCGCTCAGCCCGGCGGCGGCGGCCAGCGCCCGGTCGGCCTCGTCGTCGGAGGTCAGGCCGGACAGCACCGTACCGCCGGCGGACACCCCCTCCCAGCGCGGCGTGGACCGGCGCAGCACGACCACGGGCACCCCGAGGTACGCCGCCTCCTCCTGGATGCCGCCGGAGTCGGTGACCGCCACCCGGGCGCCGGCCAGCGCGCCGAGCAGCGCGTCGTACGGCAGCGGGTCGACCAGCGCCACGCCGGGCAGCCCGGCCAGCCGGTCGAGCAGGCCGGTGGCCCGCAGCCGGTCGGCGGTCCGCGGGTGCAGCGGGAACGTCACCGGGCCGACCCGCCCGGCCAGCGCCCCGACCAGCCCCACGAGCCGGGCCAGCCGCTGCGGGTCGTCCACGTTGGTCGGCCGGTGCGCGGTGACCAGCACGCCGGAGCGCAGGTCGGCCGGCAGCGGCGCGGCGCCGCGCTCGCGCAGCGCGTCGATGACCGGGTTGCCGACGACGAACACCCGCTCGTCCGGCACCCCCTCGGCGGCCAGGAACGCCGCCGCCCGGTCGGTCGGGGCGAAGTGGAGCTGCGCTGCGGCCGCGGCGACCCGCCGGTTGACCTCCTCGACGCTGCGCTGGTTGAAGCTGCGCAGCCCGGCCTCCAGGTGCCCGAACGGCACGCCGAGCCCGCGGGCGGCCAGCGCGTACGCCGGCACGGTCGCGGTGTCGCCGAGGGCGAGGACCAGGTCGGGGGCGACCCGGCCGACGGTCCGGATCGCGTCCGCGGTGAGCGCGCCCTGCCGCTGCGCCGGGTCGCCGGCCGGCAGGGTGAGCGCGATGTCGACGGGCAGGCCCAGCTCGGCGTACCGGGCGGCGCCGAGCGCCGCGGCGGCGTGCTGGCCGGTGTCCACCGTGGTCACGGCGTGGCCGGCGGCCCGCAGCGCCCGGACGACCGGCGCCAGCTTGATGATCTCCGGGCGGGTGCCGCACGGCACCAGGACCCGCCGCCGCGCGGTCACGCCGCACCCACCGGCGCCGCCGCGGCCGGACCGGCCGCCGACCCGGCCGGCACCGCACCGGCCGGCGCCGTGCCGGCTGCCGGGGCGGCCGCGGGCGCGGCCGGGGCCGGGTGGGCCGCCGGGCGCAGCGGGTCGGGGACGGTCGCGCCGTCGGCCGCCGTGTACACCTCGCTGAAGTGCCGGGCCATCCGCACCCCCGGCTCGTACGTCAGCCGCGGCAGCTCGGCGTCCGGGTCGAGGATGCCGGCCAGGTACGTGCCGACGACGTCCGCGCCGGCGGCCAGGGTCAGCGGCAGCCCGCCGGAGAACCGCGGGTTCACCTCGACCACGGCCACCCGCACCGGGGCGTCGGGGTCGGCGGCGAGCGCCTCCGGGTCGGCAACGAAGCCCTGCACGTTCGCCGGGCCGGTCAGCCCGACCGCGCGCAGCGTCGCCGCCACGATCGCGGTGACCGCGGCCGAGTCGAACGTGGTGCCGCGCACCGAGATGCCGGCCTTGGTCTCGTCCCGCCAGCGCGGTACGCAGGTGAGCAGCGTGCCGTCCCGGCCGACGAGCGCGTCGGCGGTGAACTCCCGGCCGGCGAGCCGGGTCTGGGCCAGCGCGTCCGGCACCCGGGCCAGCGCGTCGGCCAGCTCGGCGGCGGTATCGGCGGCGACGACGTCGCGGCTGCCGCGGCCGTGGACCGGCTTGACGATCCACGGGCCCGGCAGCTGCGCCGCCCGGGCGGCGCCGGCCGCGGTCGGCGGGTGCGGCACGCCGGCGGCGTGCAGCGCGCCGGCGAAGGCCAGCTTGTCCAGGCAGGTCGCGGACGCGGCCGGGTCCGGCAGCCAGGTGCGGCAGCCGAGGTCGGTCAGCGCGTCGGCCAGCGGGGCCAGGGCGGCGTACTCCTCGGCGACCGTGCAGACCAGCGCGTCCGGCCGGTGCTCGGTGACGAGGTCCAGCAGCGCGGCGGCGTACCCCGGCTCGTCGGCCCGGGGCAGCACCCCGGCGGCGGAGGCGAGCCGGAGGCCGACCGCCTCGGGGTTGGCGTCCAGGCCGAGCACCCGGTGGCCGGCGGCGCGCAGCGCGCGGATCACCGCGACGCCCGCGGGGCCGCCCGCGCCGGTGACGGCGACGGTGCGCTCGCCGACGCCCGCGCCGGGGGTCGGCTCGGGCGCGCGCATGATCCAGGCCCGGGCCCACAGCCGCAGCGCGGTCACCTGCGGCCGGGTCACCGGCTCCCACTGCCGGGCGGCGACGGCCGCGGCCAGCGCGTCCAGCACCACCGGGTCGGTCTCGTGCGAGGCGACGGCCAGCAGCGTGGCGGTGTGCACGCCGAGGCCCTTGGCGGCCAGCGCGGCGACCCGGTTCGCCCGGGCCTGCGGGCCGAGGTGGCCCAGCCGGTAGTCGACCCGGCTGCGCTCGCGGCGGGCGCCCAGCCAGCGGGACACCGGCCGGGGCAGCAGGAACCGGTGGACGAACGAGATCAGCCGGTACTTGCCGCGCGGGGCGCTCGCGGCCGCGGCGTCGTCGGCCCGGTAGCCGAGGCCGGGGCGGGCCCAGGCGTCGGGGCGGTTGGCGGTGTGCCGGCCGCTGCGGTCCTGCTCGGCCCGCTCGGCGCTGTGCATCGTCGTGGTGATCAAGATGAGGAGTCCGATCAGCGTGTAGGCGAAGTTGAACAGCGCGCCGACCCAGTCGTGGAACAGGATCAGCGCCCCCTCGCCGTACGCGACACCGGCGAGCAGGGAGGCGACGAGCCGGGCCAGGTTGGCCCCGATCACCCAGGCGGCCGCCGCGGCGACCCCGAGCAGCGCGTGCGGGCGGTCCCGCAGCAGGAACAGCGCCAGCGCGCCCAGCGCGAGCAGCGCGGCCAGCGCCGAGCAGGACGGCGTGAGGACGGCCAGCATCATGCCGCCGTCCGGGCCGAAGACGAGGAACGTGTCCTCGAACGCGCCCGCGACCCGGTTCTCGCCGAACAGCCCGAGCAGCAGCAGGACCAGCTTCACCTCGGCCCGCCGGGCCGGGTCGATGAGCAGGGTGAACCCGCCGTAGCACCAGACGACCGCGCCGACCAGCTCCAGCACCACGCTGCGCCGGCGGGCGATCGCGCCGGGACGGCGGCGGCTGGCCCGGACCCGGCGGACGAGCCGGCCCTCGCCGACCGCCGCGGTCACCGGGGCACCCCCGTCGGGGCGGGCGCGGCGGCCCGCCGGGCGAAGGTCGCCGGCCGGCGCGCCGGGGCGGCGCCGGGGGCCGCGCCGACGGTGCCGGAGCGGGCGGTCTTGGCCCAGCTCAGCCGCTTGCCGACCATGCCGTCGAGGTACGCGTGGGTGGCGGTCAGGATGGACAGCCCGAACGCCGGCAGGAACGCCACGAGCTGCCAGGCCGCCCGCCGCTCCACCCGGCCGATGATCAGCCCGACGGCCAGCTCGGCGAACGGGCCGGCGAACAGCAGCGCGGACAGCGGCAGCAGGCCCACGATCGCCTGCCCGCCGACGCCGAACGCGCGCAGCAGGGTCAGCGCGAGGCCGAGCCCGCAGAGCACCGGCACGTGGTACACCCACAGGAACATCACGGTCTCGATCTTGTCCATGAGGCCCAGGTGCGGGCTGCGCACGACCGGCCGCCAGTAGTCGCGCAGGCACTTCTGGTGCCCGAGCGCCCAGCGGTGCCGCTGCCGCCAGAACCGGCGGGTCGAGTGCACGGCCTCCTCGAAGTCCACCGCCGTCGGGTCGTACCGGACCCGGCCGCCGGCCAGCAGCACCCGCAGGGTCAGGTCCGTGTCCTCGGTGACGGTGTCGGGGTTCCAGCCGCCGAGCGCGCGCAGCGTGCTGACCCGCACGGCGCAGTTCGCCCCGCCGTACGCCGGCAGCTCGAACAGGGCCTGCCGGCCGTACTCGTTGACCAGGTACCCGGACAGGTAGTCCACGAAGATCGTCCCGGCCAGCGACGAGTCGGCGCCGTTGCGCACCACGCACCGGCCCATGACCGCGCCGACGAACGGGTCCCGGAAGTGCCGGACGAGCCGGCGCAGCACGTTGCGGGCCGGCTCGTGGTCGGCGTCGAACACCACGGCGATCTCGGCGTCCACCCCGGCCAGCGCGTCGTTGAGCGCGCCGGACTTGCCGCCGCCGGCCCCCTCGGGCCGGTGCAGTACGCGCAGCCGCCGGTCGGTGGCCGCCCAGGCGTCCAGCCGGGCGCCGGTGCCGTCGGTGGACGCGTCGTCGACCACGACGATGGTCAGCCGGTCCGCCGGGTAGTCGAGCCCGAGCAGCGCGGCCACCATGCCGTCGACGACCAGCTCCTCGTTCTTGCAGGCCACCAGCACGGCCACCGGCGGGGTGAAGCCCTCCAGGCCGATGCTCGCCGCCTCCAGGTCCGCCTCGGCCCAGCGGGCCGCCGAGATGGCGAACGCCAGGTGCCGGAAGAAGAACGCGAGGAACACGACGTTGAGCACGCCGGCGATGACGCCCAGCGTGAGGTCGAGCCCGATCAGCCACACGGCGCCGGCGAACGTGAGCGCGTAGACCACCAGGGCGATCCAGTGCCGCTCGACGTGCCCCCCGGCGCCCGGTGCGGTGCTCACCACGGCGGCGCGGTGGCCTGGCCGGGCGCCACGGCGACCCGGGCCGGCGGCGCGTCGGCGGGGATGCGGCCGAGGTCCCAGACGAACCGGGCCGGGACGAACGCCTCGGCGTACCGGATCCGGGCCCGGGCGCCGTGGTACCGGGCGCCGGCCGCGACCGCCTCCGGGTCCACCATCGCCGACCCGGCCACCTGGCTGCGGTGGCAGGCGAGCGCGGCGAGCTTGCGGTCCAGGTGCGCGGCGACGTCGACGTACACGGTCGGCTCGAACGCCGTCGTCGACGGGCTCTGGTAGTGCAGGACCCGGGTGCCGTACCGGGCGGCCGAGACGACCGCGGCGGCGGTGGCCCGGTGGTCCTGGTGCGAGTCGTCGGGCGCGTGCACGTAGATCACGTCGGCGGCGACGGCGTCGATGACCTGCTCGATCCCCGAGATCGTCCCGGCGTCGGCGGTGACGGCGCAGTCGACCAGGTGCCCCCACAGCAGCACCGCGCCGAGGGTCCGGGCGGCGTCCTCCTGCTCGGCGACCCGCTCGCTCACCGAGCCGGGCCCGTTCTGCCCGCCCGAGAGCACCAGCATGGTCACCACGTCGCCCGCCGCGGCGTGCGCGGCCAGGGCGCCGCCGCAGCCCAGTTCGATGTCGTCGGGGTGCGCGCCGACGGCCAGCACGCTGTACATCAGGCCCGCCGGCGGCGCAGCTTGTGCACGACGAGGACGGCGATGGTCACCAGGCCGCTGATGCCCAGGGCGATCAGCGGGCCGGTGCCGTTGCCGTCGGCCGGCAGGCTGACCTGCGGGCCGCAGCTCCGCGAGGAGGCCCGGGCGGTCGCGGCGTTGCCGTTGACCGTCCACCGGATCTCCGTACCCACCGGCACGGCGGTGGTGGTGAACGCGGCCCGGCGCTGGCCGGGGGAGAAGCGGGTCGGCTGGGTGCCGTTGAGCGTGCTCGGGGTCACGGCGTTGCCGCTGCCGAGGGCGACGGTCGTCGTGGACGCCGCGTAGTTGGTGTAGCTGAAGATGGCCCGGTACCGGCCGTCCACCGGCGTGGTCACGCACTCGACCGCGGGCACGACCTGGCCGTAGTGGGCACTGGCCGGGGCGGCGGGCAGGGCGACGGCGCCGGCGGCGGCCGCCGCCGCGACGGCGTACGCCAGGCGGCGGGTCGGGGTAGTGAGCACGGGGGCCTCCGTGGCGTCGGGTCTACGGCGCCACCGCCTCCTGCGGCTGGCCCACGGGGATGTTCGGCCGCCGCGCCGCCGGGCTGAGGACTCCCGCCGGCCACACCGGCCCCGCGGGGCCTACCCCGTGCCCCCGGCCCACTCCCGGCGCAGGATCGCGTACACGTACTCGTCCCGCCACTCGCCCTTGACGTGGTTGTTCTCGACGAAGTGCGCCTCCCGGCGCATGCCCAGCCGCTCGGCCAGCCGCGCCGAGGCCGCGTTGCCGGCGGCGCAGCGGGCGACGATCCGGTGCAGGCCCCGCCCGGCGAAGCCCCAGTCCAGCAGCGCCCGGGCGGCCTCCGTGGCCAGCCCCCGCCCGTGGTACGCCGGGTGGAACACCCAGCCCAGCTCGCCCGCGCGGTGCGCCTCGCTGACCCAGACCAGCTCGACCGTCCCGATCAGCCGCCCGCCGCACTCGGCCGCCAGGGTCAGGCAGTCGCCCTCGGCGGCCAGCGCCCGCTCGCCGGCCATGTCGGCCACCGACGCGCGCGCCGCCGCCCGGTCCCGCGGCTCCCAGCGCAGGTACCGGGCCACCGCCGGCAGCCGCTGGTACGCCCACACGTCGTCCAGGTCGGCGGCCGCGACCGGGCGCAGCAGCAGCCGCGCGGTCGCCAGCGGCAGCGCCGGGGCCCGCTCGTTCCCCGATTGCCCCATGCGGCCGAGCCTGCCACACCGGCCCCGGGCGCACCACGGGGTTGTCCGGCGGCCGTGGACGGAATGGACCCCGCGGAGCGGCCGCGGTCTGTAACGATGACACGATCATGTGGAAGTGGTCGCAGTGGCGCCTGCTCGCGGGCGTCCTGGTGCTGCTCGGGGCGTTCGCCGTCCCGCTCTGGCTGGTGGCGGTCAACGCCTTCGACCGGCTGGAGCGCCGCGCCGTGGGCGACGAGGGCCGGGACCTCCAGGTCGCGCTGAACGCCCGGGCGCAGCGGCTGACCGACTTCGGCGCCACCAACGCGATCTGGACCGTCGCGTACGAGGAGATCCGCACCCGCGACCGGGTGGGCTTCGCCCGCGACTTCCCCGGCGCGATCCTGCGCAACCTCTATGGCGTCACCGGCGTTCTCGGCGTCGACCGCGCCGGCGTCGTCCGGGTGGGCGGGCCGATCGACGCCGCGGGGCAGTACGGCCCGCCGACCGGGGCGTTGGCCGACCCGGCGGTGCTGCGCCGCATGTACGACCCGGACAGCGCGCCCGGCGCCACGCGTTGCGGCGTCGTGAAGGGTCCGGACGGGCCGCTGGCCTACTGCGGCCTGGCCGTCGTCCGCGACGGCGGGCGCGGCCCGGCGGTCGGCGGGTTGATCGTCCTCTCCGCACTCGACGCGGCCTGGCAGCAGCAGCTCAGCACCACCCTCGACCAGCGCATCGAGGTGGTCGAGAGCGCGGCCCCGCCCGGCGTGGCGCACCGCGACTTCGGCACCGCGCTCGGGACGCTGGACGTCCGTACCCAGACCCGCGGCGAGCGGATCCGGATGTCCGCCGCGCTGCCCACGGTCAACGAGGGGCCGGTCACCCTGCGCTCGGACGTCCCGCGCCCGATCCACGACCTCGCCACCGAGACCCTGCTGCGGGTGCTGGGCCTGCTCGCCGTCGCCGTCGTCCTGATCACCGTCGCGATCCTGTGGCTGATCCGGCGCGGCATCCGGGACGAGGTCCGGCCGCTGCGCCGGACCGCCGAGCAGATCATCGCCGGCAACGACCTGTCGCTGCGGATCGAGCCCGCCGGCGACGGCGACATCGCCGCCCTCGGCCGGACGTTCAACGGCATGCTCGGCAACCTCCAGGCGCACCAGCAGCTCCTGGAGCACACCCACCGCCAGTACGAACAGGGCCTGCGGGACCGGTTCGCCGCCCGCGAGGACGAGCAGACCGCCGCCGACGCGGCGAGCCGGGAGGCGGCCGGGGCCGCGCTCGCGGCCATCGCCGACGACCTGGCCGGCGCCGTCGAGCGGCTGGGCGGGGTCGCCGCCGCGGCCCGCGACCTGGCCGGCGGCGCCGGCACCGCCGAGGCCGCCATCGAGGACGCCGCCGGCCTGCGCGAGCCGGTCGACCGGGCCGCGGCGGCGCTGGGCGCCAGCCTGCCGACCGTCACCGAGCTGGCCACCGTGATCACCGAGATCGCCGGCCGGACCCGGCTGCTCGCGCTCAACGCCACGATCGAGGCGGCCCGCGCGGGCGCCGCCGGGCGCGGCTTCGCCGTCGTCGCGCACGAGGTGAAGGACCTCGCCGACCGCAGCGCCCGGGCCGCCGAGCGGATCGCCGCGACCCTGCGCACGCTGCACACCGACGCCGACGGCGTGGCCCGGTCGGTGGCGTCGCTGTCGGCCTCGGTCGACCGGGCCCGGTCCGGCGTCGGGGACATCGGGCGGGTCGCCGAGGAGCAGCAGCGGGCCGCCGACCGGCTGGCCGGCGAGGTCGAGGTGGCCGCGGCCGCGCTCGCCGACGTCCGCGCGGGCCAGCGGCCGGCCGCCGACTGACCGCCGCGCCGGCCGGGCGCGGTCAGGGCGCCGCGCCGCCCGGGGGCAGCAGCGGGTACGGGATGAACGTGCTGCGCTTCTCGTCCAGGTCCAGCCGCCCGCCGATCGGCGCCGCCGCCCGCTGCGGGCAGGTCGGCCGCTCGCACGTCTTGCAGCCCGGCCCGATCGGGGTGGCCGCGTCGGTGGCGTGCAGGTCCATCCCGGCGGAGTAGACGAGCCGGCCGGCGTGCCGGATCTCGCAGCCCAGGCCGATCGCGAACGTCTTGCCCGGCTGGCCGTACCCGCCGTGCCGGTGGGTCACCGTGCGGGCGATCCACAGGTACCGCTGTCCGTCCGGCATCGCCGCCACCTGCACGGTCACCCGGCCGGGGGCGCTGAACGCCTCGTACACGTTCCACAGCGGACAGGTGCCGCCGGAGCGGGAGAACGGGAACCCGGTCGCCGACTGCCGCTTGGACATGTTGCCCGCCCGGTCCACCCGGACGAACGAGAACGGCACCCCGCGGGCCTTCGGCCGCTGCAGCGTGCTCAGCCGGTGGCAGATGCTCTCCCAGCCGAGGGCGAAGTGCCCGGCGAGCAGCTCGATGTCGTACCGCAGCCGCTCCGCCGCGGCCAGGAACTTCGCGTACGGCAGGATCAGCGCCGCCGCGAAGTAGTTGGCCAGCCCGATCCGGGTGAGGATGCGGGTCTGCATGTCGTCGAACCGCTCCGCCTCGATGATCTCGTCGATCAGCGCCGCGTACTCCAGCAGCGCGATCTGCGCGCCCATCCGGATGGCCTGCTGCCCGGCGCCGAGCGAGCCGGCCAGGTACAGCGTCCGGGTGCCGGGCCGGAACCGGTGCAGCTCGCCGCCGAGCGCGTCGGCGTCCTGCGCGACGATCCGCACCCCGTGCAGGTCGGCCAGCCGGTCGTGCAGCGCCGCCCGGGCCTCGCCCCGGCGCACGCCGATCCGGGCGGACAGCTCCTCGGCGGCGGCGTCCAGGTGCGGGATGTAGTTCTGCCGCCGGTAGAAGAAGTCGGTGACCTGCTCGTGCGGGCTGCGGGCGCCGGTCCAGTCCCGGTCGCCGACCACCTCGGCGAGCTGGTCGTCGGTCTGCCGGTACCGCCGGTACAGGTCGATCACCGCCTCGGCCACCTCGGGCAGCCGGCGGGCCAGCTCGGTCAGGTCGGGCAGGGTGGCCCGGGCGGGCAGCGCCTCGCGCAGGTCGGCGACCAGCCGCGGCGTGTCGTGCGGGGCGAAGTACGCGGTGTCCACCCCGAACACCTCGGTGATCCGGATCAGCACCGGCACGGTCAGCGGCCGCGAGTCGTGCTCGATCTGGTTGAGGTAGCTGGGCGAGATGCCGAGCTGGCGGGCCAGGTCGACCTGGCTGAGCCCGCGCTCCTCGCGCAGCCGGCGCAGCCGGTTGCCGGCGAACGTCCTGGCCATGGCGTCTCCTCGCGCCCGCGTCCCCGCACGCGCCGCGCTTCGACGCGGCTCGATCCCGCTGGGTCGACGGGGTTGAATACGTTAGCACGCGTGCCAAGCGGGCCTTCGCAAGTTGGCGAAACGATGTGCCAGCTTTTCAAGGTTTTGCTTGTTGCGGGTCTCGACCCGGCCCCGACGCCCGTGCCAAGGTGTGCGGCACGTCACGTTGACGGACCGGAGGGAGGCCCGGGATGAGCGCATCGGTGGAGCAGTTGCGGACCGAGTGGAGCACCGACCCGCGGTGGCGGGGGGTGGCCCGCACGTACCACGCCGCCGACGTCGTCCGGCTGCGCGGCCCCGTCCGGGAGGAGCACACGCTCGCCCGCCGCGGCGCGCAGCGGCTGTGGGCGCTGCTGCACGACGAGGACTACGTGCCGGCGCTCGGCGCGCTCACCGGCAACCAGGCCGTGCAGATGGTCCGGGCCGGGCTGAAGGCGATCTACCTGTCCGGCTGGCAGGTCGCGGCCGACGCCAACCTGGCCGGGCAGACGTACCCCGACCAGAGCCTGTACCCGGCCAACTCGGTGCCCGCGGTCGTCCGCCGGATCAACAACGCGCTGCTGCGCGCCGGCCAGATCGCGGCCGCCGACGGCGACGACGCGGTGGCCGACTGGCTGGCCCCGATCGTCGCCGACGCCGAGGCCGGCTTCGGCGGCGTGCTCAACGCGTACGAGCTGATGACCGCGATGGTCGTCGCGGGCGCCGCCGGGGTGCACTGGGAGGACCAGCTCGCCGCCGAGAAGAAGTGCGGCCACCTGGGCGGCAAGGTGCTGATCCCGACCGGGCAGCACGTCCGGACGCTGAACGCGGCCCGGCTCGCCGCCGACGTGGCCGGCGTCCCGAGCGTGATCATCGCCCGGACCGACGCCGAGTCGGCCACCCTGCTCACCGCCGACACCGACGAGCGGGACCGCCCGTTCCTCACCGGCGAGCGCACGGCCGAGGGCTTCCACCGGGTGCGCGGCGGGCTCGACCCGTGCGTGGCCCGCGGCCTGGCCTACGCCCCGTACGCCGATCTGCTGTGGATGGAGACCGGCACCCCGGACCTGGACGTGGCCCGCCGGTTCGCCGAGGCGATCAAGGCGGAGTTCCCGGACCAGCTCCTCGCGTACAACTGCTCGCCGTCGTTCAACTGGCGCAAGCACCTGGACCCGGCGACGATCGCGAAGTTCCAGCGGGAGCTGGGCCACATGGGGTACCGGTTCCAGTTCATCACCCTGGCCGGCTTCCACGCCCTCAACTACGCGATGTTCGACCTGGCCCGCGGGTACGCCGCCGACGGCATGTCCGCGTACGTCGACCTGCAGGAGCGCGAGTTCGCCGCCGAGCCGCTCGGCTACACCGCGGTCAAGCACCAGCGGGAGGTCGGCACCGGCTACTTCGACCTGATCGGTACCGTGCTCAACCCGACCGCCGCGACGACCGCCCTGCGCGGCTCCACGGAAGAGGAGCAGTTCGCATGAGAATCAGCATCACCGGACCCATGCGCGACCGGTACGACGAGGTCCTCACCCCGGCGGCGCTGGACTTCCTCGTCGCCCTGGACAGCGGGTTCGCCGCCCGGCGGGTCGCCCTGCTGGACACCCGGCGGGCCCGCCGCGCCCGGTACGCCGCGGGCCAGCTCCCCGGCTTCCTGCCGGAGACCGCGCCGGTGCGCGCCGACCCGACCTGGTCGGTGGCGCCGGCGGCGCCCGGCCTGGTCGACCGGCGAGTGGAGATCACCGGCCCGACCGACCGCAAGATGACCGTCAACGCGCTCAACTCCGGCGCCCGGGTCTGGCTCGCCGACCTGGAGGACGCGTCGGCACCCACCTGGGACAACGTCGTCGGCGGGCAGCTCAACCTGCGGGACGCGATCGAGCGGCGGATCGACTTCACCGACCCGCGCGGCAAGCGGTACGCGCTCGGGCCGGACCCGGCCACGATCGTGGTCCGGCCGCGCGGCTGGCACCTGGTGGAGAAGCACGTGCTGGTCGACGGCCGGCCGATCGCGGCGAGCCTGGTCGACTTCGGGCTGTACTTCTTCCACTGTGCCCGGCCGCAGCTCGCGGCCGGCAGCGGCCCGTACTTCTACCTGCCGAAGCTGGAGAACCACCGCGAGGCGCGGCTGTGGAACGACGTGTTCGTCTTCGCCCAGCGGTACGTCGGGCTGCCCGTCGGCACGATCCGGGCGACCACGCTGATCGAGACGCTGACCGCGGCGTTCGAGATGGAGGAGATCCTCCACGAGCTGCGCGAGCACTCCAGCGGCCTGAACGCCGGCCGCTGGGACTACATCTTCAGCATGATCAAGAATCTGGGCCACCGGACGGACTTCGTCCTGCCGGACCGGGCCGGGGTGACGATGACCGTGCCGTTCATGCGCGCGTACACCGAGCTGCTGGTGAGCACCTGCCACCGCCGCGGCGCGCACGCGATCGGCGGGATGGCCGCGTTCATCCCCAGCCGGGACCCGGCGGTCAACGAGGTCGCGCTGGCCCGGGTGGCGGCGGACAAGGAGCGCGAGGCCGGCGACGGCTTCGACGGCTCGTGGGTGGCGCACCCCGGCCTGGTCCCGGCGTGCCGGGCGGCGTTCGACGCGGTGCTGGGCGACCGGCCGCACCAGGTGGAGAAGCGCCGCGACGACGTCGTGGTCACCGCCGACGACCTGCTGGCCGTCGACCGCACGCCCGGCCGGGTGACCGCCGCCGGGCTGCGGTCCAACGTCGCGGTCGCCCTGCGGTACTTCGACGCCTGGCTCGGCGGCACCGGCGCGGCGGCCATCGCGAACCTGATGGAGGACGCGGCCACCGCCGAGATCGCCCGCTGCCAGGTCTGGCAGTGGATCCACCACGGCACGCCGCTGGCCGACGGCGGCGCGGTCACCGCGGACCTGGTCCGGACCCTGCTGGACGAGGAGGCGGCCGCGCTGCGCGGCGAGCGGCCGGCCGCCGGCCACGGCCGGGTCGACGCGGCCGTGGCGCTGTTCGCCGAGCACGCGCTGGCCGAGGACCTGCCGGCGTTCTTCACCCCGACCGCGTACGCGCGGCACCTGGTGACGCCGGCCTGAGCCGCCGGGGGTCCGCGCACGGCGCCGCGGACCCCCGGCCCACTCCGGCCGGGACGGCGGGTGCCGACGGGCCCCCGCCGCGTGGCACCCGCCGCCGGCGGTGCCCGGTCAGCGCGGCGCGGCGCCGCCGAGGGTGTTCAGCAGCAGGTTCGGCGAGCCGGGCTTGGCGTCGCCGATCGTCACCTTGCTGGCCGCGGCCACGAGCGCGTCCCGGACCTCGGCGGCCGTGGCGGTCGGCTTGGCGGCGAGTTGGAGGGCCGCGGCGCCGGCGACGTGCGGGGAGGCCATCGAGGTGCCGCTCATCGTGCGGCTGCCGCTGTTGTTGTTGTGCGACGCGGAGACGATCGAGCTGCCGGGCGCCCAGATGTCGAGGCAGGAGCCGTAGTTGGAGCTGCCGGCGCGGCCGTCGGCGTTGGTGACGTTGCCGACGGTGATCGCCTCGGGCAGCTTCGCCGGCGAACTGGTGCAGGCGTCGGTCGACTGGTTGTTCGCCGACAGGGCCCACACCGTGCCGGAGAGGATCGACTTCTTGATGGCGGCCTCGAGGCTGCTGCCGCCGCCGACGATGCTGAAGTTGGCCACGGACGGCTTCACCGCGTTCTTGGCCACCCACTCGACGCCGTTGAGCACGCCGGAGCCGCTGCCGCTGCCGCTGCAGCTCAGCACCCGGACGGCGACCAGCTTGACGCCCTTGGCCACGCCGTAGGTGGCGCCGCCGACCGTGCCGGCGACGTGGCTGCCGTGCCCGTGGCAGTCCTGGGCGGTGTTGTCGTTGTCGACGAAGTCGTACCCGTACGACGCCCGGCCGCCGAAGTCCTGGTGCGCGGTGTTGATGCCCGAGTCGACGATGTAGGCGGTGACGTTCGGGGCGGTGCTGCGGTAGGTGTACGACTTGCTCAGCGGCAGGGCGCGCTGGTCGATCCGGTCGATGCCCCAGGACGGCGGGTTCTGCTGCGTCTCGTCGGCGGCGCCCGCGGCGTGCACGACGGGGTCGGGCTCGACGTACTGCACCGCCGGGTCGGCGCTGAGCCGCTGCGCCTGCGCCGCGGTGAGCCGGGCCGCGAAGCCGCGCAGCGCGACGGACCAGGTGTGGGTGACGCTGCCACCGTACCGGTCGGCCAGCGCCCGGGCCCGGCCGGCGACGTCGCCGCGGACGCCGTCCCCGAGGACGACGATGTAGCTGCCCGGGATCCGCGGCGCGCCGCCGGCGTCGAGCAGGCCGGTCGGCAGGTCGCCGGCGGGGGCGGCGGCGGCCGGCGCCGGGCCGGCCAGGAGCGCGGCGGCCAGGGTGAGTACGGCGAGGGTGCAGGTACGCGGGGTGGGGCGCAACGGTGTCATTCGGGCTCTCCTCCACGGTGGGCCGCCGGCCTCGCGGCCGTTCGGGTGCGGCGTGACGCCGTAGTGTAGAGAGATGCCCGTCAATATCCGGTAGTGCTGAATCGGCTGCCCGAACGGCTCGTGCACAGGTGAAAACCGCAGCTCCGTGCGCCGCATCGACGTATGAGCGTCAATATGTGAACGAGTGGAAACGTTCCGTGGTTTCTACGTTCTGTTTATTGCGTCAAACCCCGCCGCCCGGACTAGAAGGGCGCGGGCCCCTCGCCGGCCACCTCGACGGCGACCGAGTCGGGCGCCGACCGGCGCAGCGCGACGGCGCCGTCCGCGCCGATGTCCAGGCGCAGCGGGCGGGTGCTGCCGAGGTCGACGCAGAACACGCCGGCGCGGCGCTCGTCGGTCGCGGTGACCGTGCCGTCCCAGATCCGCCGCCCGCCCTCGACGCGGGAGTGCAGGTCGACGACGACCGGCAGGTCGGTGCCGTCGCCGAGGGTCAGGTTGCCGGTACCGCGGAAGCGTGCCATGCCTGCACGGTAGCCGGCGGCCCGGTCACCCGCGCGACCCGGCCGGGTGCAGCGAGCCGGGGTGCCGGCGCTCCCACTCGTGCGCGAGCAGCTCGTACGAGCGGATCCGGTCGGCCGGGTCGTGGGTGATCGTCGTGACGATCAGCTCGTCCGCGCCGGTGGCCGCCCGGAGGCCGTCCAGCCGGTCGGCGACCCCGGCGGCGGTGCCGACGAACTGCGTCGCCAGCCGGTCGGCGACCAGGCGCCGGTCCTCCTCGGTCCACTCGTGTGCCGCGGCGGCCGCGGGCGGCGGGAACGGGATCGCGCCGGCGGCGGTCCGGATGCTGCGCACCCACAGGCCGTACCCGGCGGCCGCCCGGCGGGCCGCGGCCGCGGTGTCGGCCACCACCACGTCCGCGGAGACCGACACGTACGGCCGGTCCACCGCGCCGGGCCGGAACGCCGCCCGGTACCCGCCGACCGCCTCCAGCACCGTGGCCGGGCTGACGTGGTGGTTGGCCGCGAACCGCAGCCCGTTGCCGCCGGCCACGGCCGCGCTCTCGCCGGCGCTGCTGCCGAGGATCCACACCTGTACGTCGGCGCCCTCGCCGGGTACGGCGTGCGCGGGGGTGCCGGCCGGCGACCGGTACGTGCCGGCCAGCAGCGCGAGGATGTCGCCGACCTGCGCGGTGTAGTCCGCGGGGACGGCGCCGGGCGGGTTGAGCAGCAACTTCTGCACGGCGAACCGGGGCGAGTCGAGCAGCGCGGCGAACGAGAACCGCGCGGGAATGACCAGCCCACCCGCCGCCGCACCCGCCCCGGCCCCGGTCGCGGGGCCCGGGTCCACCGCTGCCGCCGGGCCCGCGGTCGCGTCCGATTCGGTCGATGTCGAGCCGGCCGCCGACGCGGTGGCCGCGGGGTTCGTGGCCGGGGCCGGACCCGGCCCCGGGGCTGCGGGGTCGGCCGGCGGGCGGGCCGGCGGGGCGCCGCCCGAGCGGCCCAGGCCCAGGTCGAGCCGGCCGGGGTGCAGCGCGTCCAGCAGGCCGAACTCCTCCACCGTGGCCAGCGCCGTGCGGTGGCCGAGCTGGACCGCGCCGGAGCCCACCCGGATCCGGGCGGTCGCGCCGGCCACCAGCGCCAGCACGACCGCCGGGGAGGTGCCGGCCACGCCGGGGTTGAGGTGGTGTTCGGCGACCCAGTACCGGGCGTAGCCGAACTCCTCCGCCCGGCGGGCCAGCTCGATGCTCGCCCGCAGCGCCGCCGCGGCGGTCGCCCCGGCCGGGATCGGCACCAGGTCCAGGACGGTCAGCGGTACGCCGGTCATCCGCCCACCCCCGCCGGCCGGGCCACGCCGAGGTGCTCGCGCAGGGTGCGGCCGGTGTACTCGGTGCGGTACGAGCCGCGCTCCTGGAGCAGCGGCACCACCCGGTCCACGAACCCGTCCAGGCCGCCGGGCACCAGGTGCGGCACGAGGATGAACCCGTCGGCGGCGTCGGCCTGGACGAAGTGGTCCAGCGCCGCCGCGACCGTGGCGGGGGAGCCGACGAAGGACTGCCGCCCGGTCACCTCGATGATCAGCTCCCGGGTCGACAGGTTGCCGGCCGCGGCCCGGGCCCGCCAGTCGCGGGCCACGGCGAGCGGGTCGCGGTGCATCCGGACGCTGGCCCGGCCGTGCGCGACGGTGTTCTCGCCCGGCAACGGGTCGACCGCCGGGAGCGGGCCGTCCGGGTCGTGGTCGGACAGGTCCCGGTTCCAGAGCTGTTCGAGCAGGTGGATCGCGGTCGCGCCGCTGACCTGCTGCCGGCGCACCTCGCGGGCCAGCTCGCGGGCCTCGGCGTCGGTGTCGCCGAGGACGAACGTCGCCGCCGGCAGGATCAGCAGGTCGTCGGGCCGCCGCCCGTACCGGGGGAGCCGGGCCTTGACGTCGGCGTGGAAGGCCCGCCCGTCGTCGAACGCGCTGTGCCGGCTGAAGATCGCGTCGGCGGTGGCGGCGGCGAAGTCCCGGCCCTCGGGCGAGTCGCCCGCCTGGAAGATCACCGGCGTGCCCTGCGGGCTGCGCGGGACGGTGAACCGGCCGGCGATGTCGAAGTGGTCGTCCCGGTGGGCGAAGGCGCCGGGGTCCGGGGCGGCCAGGAACACGCCGGCGTCCCGGTCGGCCACGATCTCGTCGCCGCGCCAGGAGTCGAACAGGTGCCGGGCCGCGCGGAGGAACGCCGCCGCCCGCTCGTACCGCTGCTCCCGCGGCAGGTACCCGCCGCGGCGGAAGTTCTCGCCGGTGAACGCGTCCCAGCTCGTCACGACGTTCCAGCCGGCTCGCCCGGCGGACAGGTGGTCCAGCGTGGCGAACTGGCGGGCCACCTCGTACGGCTCGTTGAAGGTCGAGCTGATCGTGCCGGCCAGGCCGATCCGGTCGGTGACCGCGGCGAGCGCGGCGAGGACCGTGAACGTGTCCGGCCGCCCGACCACGTCGAGGTCGTGGAGCCGCCCGTGCTGCTCGCGCAGGCGCAGCCCCTCGGCGAGGAAGAGGAAGTCGAACCGGCCGCGCTCGGCGGTCCGGGCGAAGTGGACGAACGAGTCGAACGCGATCTGGCTGCCCGCCCGCGGGTCGCTCCACACGGTCGTGTTGTTCACGCCGGGGAAGTGCGCGCCCAGGTGGATCTGCTTACGCGGCCGGCTCATCGCCGACCCCCGGCGGCGGCCGGGGCGGCGTACCGGCTGGCCGGCCGCGGCAGCCCGAGCCGGGCCCGCAGCGTGGGCGCGGGCGGCCCCGACCGGAACACCCGGCGCCGGCGCAGCTCGGGTACCAGCAGCCGGGTGATCTGCCGCAGGTCGTGCGGCAGGGCGGCGGGCCGCAGCCGGACGCCGGTGACGCCGGCCGCCAGCCAGTCCACGAGCAGGTCGGCCAGCCGGACGGGCGTGCCGACGAACACCGCCGGCCCGGCGGCGGGCGCCCCGCCGGCGGCCCGGTCGAGCCGGTCCCGGCGGGCCGCGGCGGCGTCCGCGTCGGCGTCCAGGAGGACGACCAGGTCGGCGAGCAGGTGGGCGGGCCCGGCCGGCGGCTCGGGGCCCGCCGCCGGCCCGGCCGACGCGCGGACGTCGTCGGCCGGGCCAGCGGACGGGTGCGCGGGTCCGGCCGCCGCCCGGGCGGCCGCGGCCGGTGTCGCGGCGGCCGCAGCGCCGGCCGTCGTACCGGTGCCGGGGCGCAGCCGGCGGGCCAGCGCGGCCGCGGCGGCGGTGTCGGCGGGCGCCACCAGGCCGACGTCGGCCGAGCCGGCGATCAGGCCGTACCCCGCGTCGTCGCGACCCGGTACGAGCACCGGCGGCTGCCCCTGCGGCGGCCGGGGCGTGATCGACGGGCCCTTGACCCGGAAGTGCGGCCCGGCGAAGTCGATGTAGTGCAGCTTGTCCCGGTCGATGAACCGGCCGGTGGCGACGTCCCGGATCTCCGCGTCGTCCTCCCAGCTGTCCCAGAGCCGGCGCAGCACCTCGACGTAGTCGGCCGCCTCGGCGGCCAGCCCCGCGGCGACCGCCGGGTCCGCGGCGCCGGCCGGGAACGTGCGCCGGCCCAGGTGCGCGGCCTCGGCCGGGTCGGCGGTGACCCGGACGGCGACGCCGGCCCGGCCGCGGCTGACGTAGTCGAGGGTGGCGACGGCCCTGGCGGCGTGGAACGGCTCGGTGTGCGTGGCGACGACCGTCGGGACCAGGCCGAGGTGGCGGGTCAGCGGGGCGATCCGGGCGGCGACGAGCAGCGCGTCGAGCCGGCCGCGGACCCGGTCGGCGCGCGGGCCGGCGGCCTCGCCGTCGGACTGGAGGCGCAGCGCGTCGTCGATCGTGACGAAGTCGAGCTGCCCGCGCTCGGCCTCGGCGGCCAGCCCGGCCCAGTAGCCGGCGGTGAACAGGGCCGCCGGGTCGGCGTCGGGCTCGCGCCAGGCGGCGGGGTGCCAGCCCGCGCCGTCGAGGGCGGCCGCGAGCACGAGGTGGTCGGGGGGTGTGGACATGGCGGCGCTGCCTTCCCCGCGGGGGCGCGGTCGGGTGCCGGGACCGGGCACCGGCGCTGTGGCGGACCGCCTTCCCCGCGGGGCGCGGTCGGGTGGCGACGGTGGTGAAGGCGCGCGGCGCCCGCCCGGGAACCGGACCGGGCGGGTGTCGGTGCGTCCCCCACCGCCGTCCGGTCCAGCGTATCGGCCGCTGAACCTTCCCACAATCCCGATCGGGTTGACAGGAATATTGTCCCTGGCTGCGGCTCGCCCGGCGGGCTATATTCCCCCTGCGCCGACGGGAGTGGTGGGAAGGGATCCCGCGCCGCGGCGCCGGAATGGGGTACCACATGTCCGTCACCGACGCGCTGCTGGACAGCGCCGCGGCGTACCGCGCCGCCTTCGACCGCGGCGACCTGCCGCTGCCGCCCGCCCGCGGGGTCGCCGTCGTGGCGTGCATGGACGCCCGGCTCGACCCGCACCGGCTGCTCGGGCTCGCCGAGGGCGACGCGCACGTGATCCGCAACGCCGGCGGGGTCGTCACCGCGGACGTGCTGCGCAGCCTCGCGATCAGCCAGCGGCTGCTCGGTACCGGGGAGATCGTGCTGCTCCACCACACCGACTGCGGCATGCTCACGTTCACCGACGACGAGCTCAAGGCGGGCATCGTCGCCGATACCGGGCTGAAGCCGGCGTGGGCGAGCGAGGCGTTCACCGACCTCGACGACGACGTGCGGCAGTCGGTCGGGCGGATCCGCGCCGACCCGTTCGTACCGCACACGGACGCCGTCCGCGGCTTCGTCTACGACGTGCGCACCGGCGGGCTGCGCGAGGTGCCGACCGACTGACCGCTTCCGCCCGTCCGGCCGCCCGGCTACCGTCCGATGTGGCCGCCCCGCCGTCGCACCGCCCGGCCGCGTTTCGCCGGGCGCCCGGCGGGGAATCGGGGCCGCGGCGAGGGGAGGCGCGGATGGCGCGCACGGGTACGGGTACCGGGGCCGAGATCGTCGTGTGCGCGGACGGGCCGCTGCTGCTGCGCGGCGACTTCACGATCGTCACCCAGTCCGGCGAGCCGGTGGACGCCCGGCGGGCCACCGTCGCGCTGTGCCGGTGCGGGCGCTCGGCGATCCGCCCGTTCTGCGATGGTACGCACAAGCTCGTCGGCTTCACCGCCCCCGACCACCGCGAGGGCTGACCCCGTCGGCCCGGTGCCGTGCGGGGGCGTCGCCGGGTCCGCGGTTGCCGCTCGGCCCGTGCTGCCGCCCGGCCGGCCGGGCGTGCCGGTCAGGCGGCCGCGGCGGCGGGCGGGGCCGGGCGCAGCGAGGACGCCCCGGCCGCCCAGGCGTCGAGCAGGTGCGCGGCGAACAGCCCGTCCAGGTACAGCGCGCAGGCCGCCCCGAACAGCACGTCCGCCGCTTCCGCCGGGTGCGCGGCCGCGAACGCCCCGCACATGCCCCGGGCGGCGATCTGCTCGTGCACCGCGTCGGCCTCGACGTGCTCGTCGTAGAAGTCGGTCGCCGGGGCGGCGCCGCCCAGCCGGCGCAGGCCGCTGCCGTACCGCCGGTTCGGCAGCGACGAGGTCATCTCGTACGCGGCCAGGTGGCCCAGCAGCGCGCCCCGGCGGGCCCGGTGCAGGCCGAACAGCGACATCAGGTTGTTCGTCGCCAGGGTGACGCCGGGGGCCGCGTCGACGTGGGCGCCGTACCGGCCGGCCAGCCCGAAGTGGGCCAGCACGTGCCCGAACAGCGTGCTGTGCATCCGGTCCAGCCGCCCGTTGCCGTACTCGTCGCGCTGGATCTCCACCAGCGCCGCCTTCGCCGGGCCGGCCAGCCGCGGGATCGCCCAGGTGTGCGGGTCGGCCTCCCGCTGGTGGTACACCGACCGGTGCGCCACGAACTCGGCGAACTCGGCCGCGTCGGCCCGCCGTTCCAGGTACCGGGCCAGCGGCGGCCCGTCGTCGGCCGCGACCAGCGCCCGCAGCGCCGCGGCGACGGCCGCCGGCTCCGGCTCCGGCGTCGTCGGGACCGGCACGCGGCGGCGCAGCCCGCGCAGGAACCGCTCCTCGGCCGCCGCCCGCAGCCGCAGCAGTTCCGGCGCCCACTCCCACTCGGCCGGGACGCCGTCCCAGCCCCGGTAGTGCAGCTCGTAGCAGGCGAACAGCGTCACGTGCAGGTCGTCGTCGGTCAGCGGGTCGCCGGTGAACGGCGGCAGGCCGGCCGGCAGCGCCCCCGGCCGGCCGGGCAGCCGGGGGAACAGGCGGGCGGAGACCGGGCCGCGCGGCTCGGGCAACTGCATGCGGGGCACTCCCGGGTGGACGGCGGTGCCCGTCGGCGTGCGGCCGGGCGCCGAGTGGGTGATCAGCGGGACGGCCCTACCCGGCGCCCGCGGACCCGAAACGATACCGCCCGCGCCCCCGCCGGCCCGGCGCGCCGCCCGGGCGCGGCGCGCAAGGCCCCGGCCCGACATTCGCGCTGTCCGCACGACGTCGCCGGCGACGATTGCCGCTCCCGGCGGCGGGGAAACGGCCGACGGCGGGGGAGGGGCCGCAGTCGCGGCCCGCGGCCCGCGCCCGGACCCCGGGCCCAGCCGACGGAGGCCGACATGCGCTACCACGACATCGACCGCGGGACGGTCCTGCCGCCGGCCCCGCCGGGGTACCGGTACCTCGACTTCCTCGGCGGCTCGCGCGACCTGCGCTGCTACCTGGTGCCCGCCGACACCCCGCGCTGCGTGTTCCTGCGCCGGCACCGCGACGTGCTGGACGAGGCGCTGCAACCGGTGTACGACCACCGGGGCGTCTGCGTCCGGCAGGACGCCTCGCACGCCCTGCCCGGCTTCTACATCGTCGGCCTGGACCGGCAGTACCCCGCGCTGGACCTGATGGACGAGGATACCCACCTGCGGGTGGCGCTGGTCCTGCGCGCGGTCCGGGCCGGGATGCGCGCGGCCCTCGGGATCGACTACGTGCACGTGTACCAGGAGGAGAAGCCGGACCCGTCGTGCAACGTGCACTACTGGCTGATGCCGATCGTCGAGCCGTGCGGCGACGCCACGACCGTGGCCCGGCTGGACGTCGGCCGGTACCTGGCGGCGTTCCGCTTCCCCGACCACCGGGCGACGATCCGGCAGTACAACCGGCGGCTGCGCCGGCACCTGGCCGCTGCCGACCTGGCCGGCCGGGACGACGCGCTCGCCGCGCGGCTGGCCGCGCCGGCGGGCCCGGGGCCGGCCGCGGCGCGCGCGCCGGCCCGCTGGACCTGCACCTGGACGCCGACCCGCGACCTGCGCGCCGCCGGCTGAGCGCCCCGACTACCGGCCGCCCACCGCACCCGCGCGGTCCGGGCGGGCCGCCGCGCCCGGGCGGGCGGCGGCGGCCAGCCGGGCGGCGGCCCGGCGGGTGGCGGCGACCAGGTAGGGCGCGCGGCGCAGTCGGGCCCCGGCGTACGGCGAGCCCGGCCCGTGCCGGTGCAGCACCTCGGCGATCCGCGCGTCCACGGTCGTCGGCTCGCCCCGCGGCCCGACGGTCTGGTCGGCCGCGGTCAGGGCGTCGGCCAGCGGCGAATCCTCCCGCGGGTACGCCCCCAACTCCCCGGCCAGCCCCACCTCGCGGGCCAGGAACCGGGCGCCGGAGTGGTGGGCGACCAGCGCGGTGAGCCGGGGCGGCCAGCCGGCCCGGTCGAGGTAGCGGGCGCCGTCGAGGGGGTGGAAGCCGGTGTCCCGGACGGTGTCGGCGTACCCGACGTCGTGCAGCCACGCGGCGGCCACCAGCAGGTCGGCGTCGGCCCGCCCGAACCCCGCCGCGTACCGGGCGGCGCGGGCGGCCACGCCCGCGGTGTGCGCCCAGCGGTCGGGCAGGTCGGCCAGCAGCACGCCGGCCAAGCCGCGGGCATAGCGGACCTCCACATCGGACACCGGTGCGGGCATGCGCCGAGGCTAAGCGCGCCAGCCGGCCGGCCGGTACCGCGGCAGCGGACCGGCCATCGAGAGTTCACGATCCGTCCACTCGCGCCCGGCGCGGGCCGGACGCGCGCCGGACAGGTCCCGGCCACCCGCCGGCGGCGTCGGCGTCGCCGCGGCGGAGGTGAATGGGTCCCGTCCGCGGCCCGCCGGGCCGCCAGCACGAGGGAAGGCAGCGCCATGCCCACACGCGGATTCCGCGCCATCGTTCGCACCGCCGCCGTCGGCCTCGCCGCGACCCACGCCGCCGCCGGCCCGCTCGCCGCCGGCCCGGCCGCCGCGGCGCCCGCCGGCGACGGCGTCGTCCAGGTCCTCACCGCCGTCGGCTCCGACACCACGCAGGACGTCGTCGGCGCCGTCCTCGCCGGGTACGCCGCCGACCGGGCGGCCAACCCCGACGGCGACATCCCGGTGAACGTCCCCGTCCGGCCCGCCGCCCCGGTCGACGCGCCCGCCGACGCCACCTGCGCCCGCCGCGGCTGGGTCGCCGCCGGGCAGGAGCGGCCGCCGGCCACGTACGCCGCCCCGGCCGGCTCCGGCGCCGGCAAGGCCGCCCTGGTCGACCCCGCCAACCGGGCCACCGCCTGCGTCGACATCGCCCGCTCGTCCAGCGGCCGGGCCGCCGGCGACCCGGCCGAGCTGGTCTACTTCGGCTTCGCCCGCGACGCCGTCTCCTGGGCCCGGTACCCCGGCGCCGCCCCGGCCACCCTCACCCTCGACCAGCTCCGCGGCATCTACTCCTGCGCGGTCACCGACTGGTCCGCCGTCGGCGGCGCCGCCGGCCCGATCGTCCGGTACCTGCCGCCGGCCGCATCCGGCACCCGCGCGTTCTTCGTCGGCACGCTGCTCGGCGCCGAGCCGTCGACGGCCTGCGGGCCGCTGCGCGAGGTCCCCGAGAACGACGGCGCGGCCGTACCGGCGGCCGACCGGGCCGCGGCGATCCTGCCGTACTCCGCCGCCGGGTGGGTCGCGCAGGCCAACGGCGTCGCCGCCGACCGGCGCGGCGGCGCGGCGATCGGCGCGCTGGCCGGCCGGCAGCCGGTCAGCGGCCCGGACGCGGACGGCCGCTACCGCCCGGACGACGCCGTGATCAACGGCGGCTTCCCCGGCACCCGCACCGTCCACCACATCCTCGACACCCGGCTGCCCGGCCATGCCGAGGCGGTCCGCGCGGTCGGCTTCGACGCCGCCGGCCCGGGCTACCTGTGCGCCGGCGGCGCCGGCGTGCTCGCGACCCTGCGCACGTACGGCTTCACCCCGCTGCCGGCCGTCGACGGCCGCACCTGCACCCGTTCGTGACCCGTACCTCCCGCGGGTGGTTTGCCCGCCCGCGGGGCCGGGCATCAACCCGGCATGGCCTGGCGCGCGCTGTCCGTACTCCCGCAGCGGCGCCGGTCCGCGCCCCGCGACCCCGCGGATCGCCCCCCGCCGCCCGAGCCGGCCGCGCGTCCCGAGGACGCGTCGGATGCCGGGCGGCGGGAGGACGAGCGGGACCGCTGGCGGCGCACCTTCACCGAACTGCTCCGGGAGCTGCGGGTCGCGCAGACCGGCGTGCAGATCCTGTTCGCCTTCCTGCTGATCCTGCCGTTCAACGCCCGGTTCACCGAGACCACCGGCTTCGAGCGCAACGTCTACCTGGTCGCCCTGCTCAGCGCCGCCGGCGCCGCCGCGATGATCATTTCGCCGGTGGCGTTCCACCGGGCGCAGTTCCGCCGCAACCGCAAGCCGGAGCTGGTCATGTTCGCGCACCGGATGGCCACCGGCGGCCTCGCCCTCACCCTGGTCGCCATGGTCAGCTCGGTCCTGCTGATCACCGACTTCCTGCTCGACCGGGCGCTCGCGTTCGCGCTGAGCGCCACGGTCGCCCTGGTCTTCCTCACCCTGTGGACCCTGCTGCCGCACCGCCCGCAGGGCCGCCCGGTCGCCGATCGGCCACCGCCGCCCGCCGACCGGGATTGACCGTCGGCCGCCCGGGTCTGGACACGCCCGCCGCGGCGTACCACGATGCCGGACATGGGCGATCCTCGATTCGATCCGGCACCCCCCACCCACCCCGGCCGGCGCGCCGTGCTCACCGGCGCGGTCGCCGCCGCCGCGGCGCCGCTGATCCCACGGCAGGCCACCGCGGCCCCCGCCACCCCCCGCCGCGCCGCCGGCCCCGGCCGGCCGCTCGCCCCGCAGGACCCCGACCCCGACCTGGTCGCGCTGCTGCGGGCCGTCGACCCCGGCCGGATCGAGGCGACCGTACGGCGGCTCGTCGCCTTCGGCACCCGGCACACCATGTCCAGCCAGGACCACCCCACCCGCGGCATCGGCGCCGCCCGGGACTGGCTGTACGCCGAGCTGCAGGCCATCGCCGCCACCGCCGGCGGCCGGATGGCCGTCGAGAAGCAGCGGTTCGTCCAGCCGGCCGGGCCGCGGCTGCCGGTCGACACCCCGATCACCAACGTCGTCGCCACCCTGCGCGGCAGCACCAGCCCCGAGCGGACGTACGTCGTCACCGGCCACTACGACTCCCGGGTCACCGACGTCCTCGACTTCACCTCCGACGCCCCCGGTGCCGACGACGACGCCTCCGGCGTCGCCGCGGTGCTCGAGCTGGCCCGGCTGTTCGCCACCCGCGAGGTCGGCGCGACGCTGGTGTTCGCGCTGGTCGCGGGGGAGGAGCAGGGCCTGTTCGGCTCGGCCCACCTGGCCAAGTCCCTCAAGGCGGCGAACGTCGACGTGCAGGGCATGTTCAGCAACGACATCGTCGGCGCCAGCGAGGCGTTCGACGGCACCCCGCCCGACCCGCACTCCGTCCGGCTGTTCGTCGAGGGCGTGCCGACCGCGGAGACGCCGCAGCAGACCACCACCCGGCAGTCCACCGGCGGGGAGAACGACGGCCCGTCCCGGCAGCTCGGCCGGTTCGTCCGGGACGTCGCCGAGAACCCGGCGACCGACATGCGGGTCCGGGTGGTCTGGCGGCGGGACCGGTACCTGCGCGGCAGCGACCACATCTCGTTCCTCCAGCAGGGCTACCCGGCGGCCCGGTTCACCGAGCCGCGGGAGAACTTCGACCACGAGCACCAGGACGTCCGGGTGGAGAACGGCGTCCAGTACGGCGACCTGCCCGAGTTCTGCGACTTCGCGTACATCGCCCGGGTGGCCCGGGTCAACGGCGCGGCCCTGTGGTCGCTGGCCCGGGCGCCGGGCACGCCGCGCGACGCGGTGATCGTCACCTCGCGGCTGACCAACGACACGACGCTGCGCTGGCGGCGCGGCCCCGAGCCGGACCTGGCCGGGTACGAGGTGGTGTGGCGGGACACCACCGAACCGGAGTGGACGCACGTGATCCCGGTCGGCGACACGACCACGGCGACGGTGGACCTGTCCAAGGACAACGTCCTGTTCGGCGTCCGCGCGGTGAGCCGCGCCGGCCACCGCAGCCCGGTCGCCGCCCCGCAGCCCGGCGCCTGACCCCACCCGCCCCCCGCCGCAGCCGGCCGGGCGGCGGGTCAGTCGCGCTGGACGGCGATGATGCAGGTGTCGTCGTCGGTGTCGGCGTTCGTGAAGGTGAGGAGCTGCTCCAGGAGGTTGTCCAGGCCCGTCGCCGGGCGGGCCGCCGTGTCCAGGAGCTGGCTCAGCGCGTCCTCCAGGCTGTCGCCGCGCCGCTCGATCAGCCCGTCGGTGTACATCAGCAGCGTGTCCGCGGCGCCGAGCTGCACCTCGTGCTCGGCGTACTCGCTGTCGGCCAGCGCCCCGAGCAGGATGCCGGGGATCTGCGGCAGCATCCGCGCCGCCCCGCCGCTGACCAGCACCGGCGGCAGGTGGCCGGCGCGGGCCCAGCGCAGCGTCGCGCTGTCCGGGTCGTACAGGCCGCACACCGCCGTCGCCGTCACCTGCTTGGTCAGGTGGTGCGCGACGACGTTCAGCCAGGCCAGGAGCTGCCCCGGCCCGGCGCCGGTGGTGGCCAGCCCGCGCAGCGCGTTGCGCAGCACCACCATGCCGGTGGCGGCGTCGATGCCGTGCCCGGCGATGTCGCCGACGCACAGCAGCACCTGCTTGGACGGCAGCACCACCGCGTCGTACCAGTCGCCGCCGACCAGGTGGTCCTTCTCCGCCGGCCGGTACCGGACCCCGACCCGGAGCCCGCACGCCTCGATCGGCCCCTGCGTCGGCGGCATGATCGCGTGCTGGAGTTGCAGCGCCAGCCGGTTGCGCTCGGCGGACTCCTGGGCGGTGTGCGCGAGCTGCTCGCGGGTGGCCGCCAGCGCCACCTCGGTCCAGTGCTGGGCCGAGATGTCCTGGTACGCCCCGCGCACCCCGACCATGTGCTCGTGCCCGTCCAGCACCGGCTCGGCCACCACCCGGATGTGCCGGACGATCCCGTCGGGCCGGTGCAGCCGGAACGCTGTCGACGCCGGCCGCCGGTGGTGCAGCACGGTACGCAGGAACCGCTCCACGGTGCCGGCGTCGTCGGCGTGCGCGTGCCGGGCGAGCCGGGCCAGCGGGATCGGCCCGGCGCCGGCGGGCAGCCCGTACAGCTCGTGGAGCTGGCTGTTCCAGGCGATGTCGCCGGTGCCGATGTGCTCCTCGAACCCGCCGATCCGGCCGAGCCGCTGCGCGTGCTGGAGCAGCCGGGCCAGCCGGGCCGACTCGTCGTCCACCCGCCAGCTCAGCACCACCGCGCCGCCGAGCCGGGCGATGCTGATCCCGGCGGCGCCGCGCAGCGGCACCTGGTCGACCAGCGCGGTGATCGTCATCCGCTCGGCCCGGAACGGCTCGCCGGTGGCGTACACCCGCTCGACCATCTCGAACAGCCCGTACGCCCCGGCCGCCATCGGGTACACCTCCAGCAGCCGCGCCCCGGCCACCGCCGCGCGCGGCCGCCCGGCCGGGTCGACGAAGCGCGGGTTGGCGTGGGCGATCCGGAAGTCGGCGGGCTGGCCGTCGGCGTCGGGCTCGGGGACCAGGACCAGCGCGGCGTCCTCCAGCCCGTCCACGAAGTCGACGATCTCCTCCGCGGCGGGCGGGCGGTCGCCGGGCGGGGCGGGCGGCGCCGCCCGCTCCAGCGTGTGCGCGCACAGCTCGGCCAGCGCCTCGAACTGCCGCTGCACCCGCGGGCTCTGCTCCGGCGTCGGGCGCGGCCAGCAGATCTCCAGCACGCCGGCGATCCGGCCGCCGGTGCCGGCGGGCACCACGGTCCGGCCGCTGTCCGGCTGCTGCCGCCCGCCGATCGACGGCAGGCCGGCGGCGCCCAGCGACGGGTAGTGCACCGTACGGCGGTCGGCCAGGCAGGTCCGGGCGGGCGTGGCCACGCCGGGCGGGACGAACCGCCAGCTCCGCACCTCGGCGGCCGGGAAGCCGGCGGCGCCGGCCAGGCTGAGCGAGCCGTCCGGCCCGGCCATCCAGATCGCCACCGCGGACGCGCCCAGCGGTGCGAGCGCGTGCGCGAGCAGCGAGCCGGCGACGGCGAGCGCGTCGTCGGTGGTGAGCGCGCTGGCCTGCGCCGTGCGCAGCCGGGTCACCGCACTCGCCTCGTCGGCGTCCGGCATCGTGGAGGTGAGCTGGAGGAATGCCCGGGTGGCGTCGGTGACCTGGTCCCTGGCGGCCTGGTTGACGATGTCGGCGGCCAGCGCGAGCTGGCTCACGCTGCCGTCGCGGGCCAGGTCGGCGAGCTGCCGGCTGGCCTCGACCGGCCCGTACCCGAACCGGGCGATCAGCACCCCCTTGGCCAGGTCGATGAGGGCGCGGCCGTCGGCGGCGGCGTGCGCGCGGGTGACCTCGGCGCGCAGCCGGTCGACGGTGGCGGCGAGCCGGCCGGCGCTGCGGGCGGGGTCGGGTGGGGCGGCCGGTCCGGCCCGCCCGGCACCGGCGGGTTGGGCCACGGTGTCTCCCATCGGTGGCTAGGGCTGCGGGTCGCTGGCGCCCGTACCGAGCCAGCGGCGGATGCAGTCGATCAGCTCGCCGGCGTCCACGGGTTTGGTCACGTAGTCGTTGGCGCCGGCCCCGATGCTCTTCTCCCGGTCGCCCGGCATGGCCTTGGCGGTGACGCTGATGATGGGTAATCCAGCGTACTCCGGCATGGCCCGGATCGCGGTGGTCGCGGCGTACCCGTCCATCTCCGGCATCATCACGTCCATCAGGATCAGGTCGATCTCCGGGTGCGCGGCCAGGATCTCGATGCCGCGCCGGCCGTCGTCGGCGCGCAGCACCCGCATCCCGTGCAGTTCGAGCACGCTGGTGATCGCGTACACGTTGCGGGCGTCGTCGTCCACCACCAGCACCGTCCGCCCGGCCAGCCCGTCGTCGGCCCGCGGCGCCGGGGTCGCCGGCAGCGCCAGCGTGCCGGCCGGCTCGGGGCGGACCAGCGGCAGGACGTCGCCGGGCTCGTCGGCGGACAGGTGCAGGATGATCCGCTCGCGCAGCTCGTCCAGGCTGGACAGCAGCTCCAGCGGCTCCCGGCTGGACAGCAGCGCCAGCTCGTCGTCGGGGGCGAGCCGCCGGTTGTTGTGCGCCAGCACCGGCAGGTGGGCCAGCGCGGCGTCGCCCTGCATGGCGGCGAGGAACCGGCGCGCGGCCCCGTCCGGCAGGTCCAGGTCGAGCACGACGCAGTGGCACGGCTGCGCCGCCAGCGCCGCGGCGCCCTCGGCGGCGCTCAGCGCGGTCACCACCTCGACCCGCGGCGGCGGGCTGTGCGGGTCGGTACCGCGGTCGATCTGGGCGCCGGCGCTCTCGGCGACCAGCGACAGCAGCCCGCGCGGCCGCTCCTCGATCACCAGCAGCCGGCGGCCGGGCCGCGCCGCCGCGCCCGGCCGGGGCGGCGCCGCGCCCGGCTCGCCGGCCGCGGCCGCGGCCTCGGCGGCGGTCTGGAAGTCCGGCCGGGCCACCGGCAGGTACAGCGTGAAGGTGCTGCCCGTGCCCGGCGTGCTGGTCGCGGTGATCGCCCCGCCGAGCAGGTACCCCAGCTCGCGGCTGATCGACAGGCCGAGGCCGGTGCCGCCGTACTTGCGGCTGTTCGTGCCGTCCGCCTGCTGGAACGCCCCGAAGATCGTTTCGAGCTGCGGCTCGGCGATGCCGATGCCGGTGTCGATCACCCGGAAGGCGATCGCCGGGCCGTGGTGCCGGACCGCCGGCGGCACCTCGGCCGGGTCGGCCGGCTCGATCCGCAGCTCGACGCTGCCGACCTCGGTGAACTTGACCGCGTTGGCGAGCAGGTTGCGCAGCACCTGCTGGAGCCGGGCGCCGTCGGTGACCAGGTCCAGCGCGACGCCGGGCGCGGTGCCCACCCGCAGGGTCAGGCCCTTCTGCGTGGTCAGCGGCCGGAAGTTGGCCTCCACGTAGTCGAGGAGCTGGCGCAGCGGCACCCGCTCGGGGGTGATGTCCATCTTGCCGGCCTCGACCTTGGACAGGTCGAGGATGTCGTTGATGAGCTGGAGCAGGTCGGAGCCGGCGGAGTGGATGATGCCGGCGTACTCGACCTGCTTGGCGGTGAGGTTGCGGGTCGGGTTCTGGGCGAGGAGCTGGGCGAGGATGAGCAGGCTGTTCAGCGGGGTGCGCAGCTCGTGGCTCATGTTGGCCAGGAACTCCGACTTGTACTTGGACGCCAGCGCGAGCTGCTGCGCCCGGGTCTCCAGCTCCTGCCGGGCCTGCTCGATCTCCCGGTTCTTGGTCTCGATGTCCCGCTTCTGCGTGGCGAGCTGGGTCGCCTTCTCCTCCAGCTCGGCGTTGCTGCGCTGCAACTCGTCCTGCCGGGCCTGCAGCTCCTCGGACCGGGCCTGCAGCTCGCCGGCGAGCCGCTGCGACTCGGCGAGCAGCTCGTCGGTGCGGGCGTTGGCGACGATGGTGTTCAGGTTGACCCCGAGGGTCTCCATCAGCAGTTCGAGGAACGCCCGGTGCACCGGGGTGAACCGGTGCACGCTGGCCAGCTCGATCACGCCGAGCACCTGCTCCTCGGCGACGATCGGCAGCACCACGAGGCTGCCGGGGTCGGCGCTGCCGATGCCGGAGGTGATCGACACGTACCCGGCCGGGACGTCCTCGACGAGCACCGTCCGGCGGCTGCGGGCGGCCTGGCCGACGAGCGACTCGCCGAGCCGGAACCGCGCCGGGGTGCGCTGCGCGGCCGGCAGCCCGTACGCGCTGATCATCTCCAGCTCGGTCCGCCCGTCGGCGTCCTCGGCGAGGTAGAACGCGGCGTACTGCGCCTCGACCAGCGGGGCCAGCTCGTCCATCACCAGCTCGGCGACGATGGCGAGGTCGCGGTGGCCCTGCATCAGCCCGGAGATCCGGGCCAGGTTGGTCTTGAGCCAGTCCTGCTCCTGGTTGGCCTTGGTGCTGTCGCGCAGCGACTCGACCATGGCGTTGATGTTGTCCTTGAGGTCGGCCACCTCGCCGGAGGCGTCGACGGTGATCGACCGGGTCAGGTCGCCCTCGGCGACGGCGCTGGTCACCTCGGCGATGGCGCGGACCTGCCGGGTCAGGTTGCCGGCCAGCTCGTTCACGTTCTCGGTCAGCCGCTTCCACGTACCGGAGACGCCCTCGACCTCGGCCTGCCCGCCCAGCCGGCCCTCGCTGCCCACCTCGCGGGCCACCCGGGTGACCTCGGCGGCGAACGAGGACAGCGTGTCCACCATCGTGTTGATGGTGGTCTTCAGCTCCAGGATCTCGCCCTGGGCGTCGACGTCGATCTTGCGGGTGAGGTCGCCCCGGGCCACCGCGGTGGTCACCTGGGCGATGTTGCGGACCTGGCTGGTCAGGTTGTTCGCCATCGAGTTGACGTTGTCGGTGAGGTCCTTCCAGGTACCGGCGACGTTCGGCACCCGGGCCTGGCCGCCCAGGATGCCCTCGGTGCCCACCTCGCGGGCCACCCGGGTCACCTCGTCGGCGAACGCCGACAGCGTGTCCACCATCGTGTTGATCGCCCCGGCCAGCGCGGCGACCTCGCCCTTGGCCTCGACGGTGACCTTCTGCGACAGGTCGCCGCGGGCGACCGCGCCGGAGACCTGGGCGATCGACCGGACCTGCGCGGTCAGGTTGGAGGCCATCACGTTGACGTTGTCGGTGAGGTCCTTCCACGTCCCGGACACCCCGCGCACGGTGGCCTGGCCGCCGAGGTTGCCCTCGGTGCCGACCTCGCGGGCCACCCGGGTCACCTCGTCGGCGAACGACGAGAGCTGGTCGACCATCGTGTTGATGGTCTCCTTCAGCTCGAGGATCTCGCCGCGGGCGTCCACCCGGATCTTCTGCGACAGGTCGCCCTTGGCCACCGCCGTGGTCACCTGGGCGATGGACCGGACCTGCGCGGTCAGGTTCTCCGCCATCAGGTTCACCGACTCGGTGAGGTCCTTCCAGGTACCGGAGACGCCCTTGACGTCGGCCTGGCCGCCCAGCCGCCCGTCGGTGCCCACCTCGCGGGACACCCGGGTCACCTCGTCGGCGAACGAGGAGAGCTGGTCGACCATCGTGTTGATCGTGTTCTTCAGGGCCAGGATCTCGCCCCGGGCATCCACGGTGATCTTCTGCGACAGGTCGCCCTTGACCACCGCCGTGGCGACCTGGGAGATCGACCGGACCTGGTCGGTCAGGTTGCCGGCCATCGCGTTCACCGAGTCGGTCAGGTCGGCCCACGTACCGGAGACGCCGGGGACCCGGGCCTGCCCGCCGAGCTGGCCCTCGGTGCCCACCTCGCGGGCCACCCGGGTCACCTCGGAGGTGAACAGCGAGAGCTGGTCGACCATGCCGTTGAAGACGCTGGCGATCTCGCGCAGCAGCCCCTCGGAGCCCTCGGGCAGCCGGGTGCCGATGTCGCCGTCGCGGACCGCGGTGAGCCCGGCGAGCAGCCGCCGCAGCTCGGCTTCGCTGACCGTCAGGTCGCCGCCGTCCTCCGGGGTGTCGACCCCGGGGGCGATACCGACCACCGTGTCACTCACGACAACCTCCGTGACTCGGGCGAACGCCGGTCGCGGCGCGCTCGCCGGGGGGATCGATGTGCGAGTCCGTCGAACGTTACCGCATGGCAAATGTCCACGTCAGCGTCGCGGCGCGCGGCCGACCCCCGGCGGGGACCGACCGACCGCCGGTCATTCGCGACGAATCGCCCGCCGCCCGTGCGCCGCCACCCCGGACGAACCGGTACGGGACGGCCGATCCGCCGTGCGAGTGTCCCCCTCGGAGTGTCACCCGCACCGGGGTTGCGCCCGGCGCCGGCCGGGCCCGGGTCCGCCAGTGCCGCGCGCAATGGCTGACTGAATGGGGTGTATCGATCTCCGGGGGCCGGGTAGGGACGGCGGGACAGCACATCCACATATCGGAATACCGGAATGTCTTGGAGGACATCATGCGGATCAACCGGAGCCTCACCGCCGTCGCCCTCGCCGCGACCATGGCGCTCGCCCCGGCCGTGGCCGCCACCCCGGCCGCCGCTGCCCCCGCCCGCGGGGACGGCCTGGTCAACGTCTTCGTCAAGGACGTGCTGAACGGCAACGACGTGGCCATCCTCAACAACGTGGCCGTCAGCGTCGCCGCGGCCGTGTGCGACGTGACCGTCGAAGTGATCAAGAAGCAGCTCGCCGACCTCGGCGAGGCGGAGTGCCCGGCGAAGTCCACCGTGGGTCAGCGCGCCTACATCAAGGAAGCATAAGCCCGGATAAGACAAACAGCCACGAACCACTCGATGGGCGCCGGATCCCCGGCGCCCATCGACGCGTTCCGGCCCGTCTACTCATCGGTAACAAACGGGCAACCGGGCGCAAACCCGCGGGTCGAGGGGGTTTTGGTCAAGTCCGCCCCCGCACGGCCGAGAGAAAGCGTGAAGAAGGGTAGGTGGGAACGTGTCCACGGACGGCGGTAGCGGTACCGACAGCGGCTTCACGTTGGTGGAGCTGCTGGTGTCGCTTGTCGTCATCGGGCTGGTCATGTCCGCCGTGACCTCGTTCTTCGTCGTCACCCTCGGCACCACCCACGACCAGGCCGACCGGCAGGCCGCGAGCCAGGCCGCCACGTCCGCCTTCGACTACGCCCAGCGCAAGGGCGCCGCCGCCGTCGAGACCTGGATCCAGGGCAACGACGAGCCCGGCGACACCGCCGCCACGGCCCCGGACCGCTGCGCGGCGCCGGCCGAGCCGCAGACCTGCCAGTACGTCGACCTCGGCGGCGTCCGGTACAGCCGGGCGTGGGACATCGACCGGTGCCACCTGCCCAACCCCGTGCCGACCACCGCGCCCTCGCCGGCCGCCTGCCTGGACGGCCCGGGCGACGCCGACGACGCGGCGCTGCTGCGGGTGACCGTCCGGGTCACCTGGCCGTGCCGCACCGGCACCTGCGTGCTGGAGGACGCGACGCTGCTCAGCGCCGCCCGGGTCGAGCCGGGGTTCCGCTCGTGAACCGGCCGGACCCGCGCGACGACCGCGGCGTGACGCTGACCGAGGTACTGGTGTGCCTGGGGATCATGTCCGTGGTCATGGTGGTCTTCACCGGCGGCATCATCGCCATGCGCCGCACGCTCGCCCGGACCGAGCAGATCAGTTGGACCCAGCAGGAGGTCGCCCGGGCGTTCGACCGGGTGGACGCCGTGCTGCGCTTCGCCAGCGCCGTCGAGGTGGGCAACGGCGGCGCCGCGATCACCTTCGTGCTGCCCGAGCGGGCCACCGAGCCGGAGTGCTTCCGGCTGGTCCTCGGCACCGACCGCCGGCTGCGGCAGAGCGCCGCGCCGCTGCCGCTGGACGGCGCCGCCGTCCGGTCGACCGTGCTGGCCAGCAACGTCACCGCCTCCAACGCCACCGCGTTCCAGTACCCCAGCGGCGGCGACGCCGCCCGGCTGAACATCGCCATCACCGCCACCACCAGTGACAACACCACCGGTCGCCGGCTCGACCAGACGTTCGAGCTGCCCAACCAGGGCAGCGACAGCGGCGGCCGGCTGGATCAGTGCAAGTCGATCATGGGAGTGTCGTGATGAGGCGAGCGGTGGCGCGGGTCGCCCGGGGCGAGCGGGGCTCGCTGCCGATGGCGATGCTCCTGGTGCTGGTGTCGGTCGGGCTGAGCGCGACCGCGCTGCCGGCCGCCATGACCCAGATCGGCAGCACCCGGCAGACGGTCAACCGGGAGGGCGCGCTGCGCTCGGCGCAGACCGGCCTGGAGGTGGCGCTGGCCCGGGTGCGGAGCCTGACGACGTACAACGAGCTGTGCGGCAACCAGCGGGACACCGAGCCGATCACCTTCGTGGCGAGCAGCGGCACGTCCCGGTACACCGTGACGGCCCAGTTCTGGGACAACGCAGCCGAGGACCGCCCGGTGGCCAGCGAGGACGACCCGGCCCACTGCGGGCCGACGACCCGCTGGATGCGGCTGATCGCCACCGGCACCGAGGGGGCGTCGCAGCGGCGGCTGACCGGCTTCTATCCGGTCCGGCCGGGCGCGCTGAGCGTGGCCCCGTACGAGCCGAGCATCGACCTGTACACCCAGCCGCGGCTGATCCCGACGTGGACCGACCCGGCGGGCGGCACCGGCCAGGAGGCGATCTGCCTGGACGCGGTCAAGTCGGTGCCGGACGAGAACGGCCCGGTGTCGATGAAGCCCTGCCCCCGGAACTTCACCGAGGACATGGGCATCAACTACAAGCAGTACTGGTACTACCGCACCGACCTCACGCTGGCCACGGTCGGCTCGCTGCGCGCCGCCAGCGACGCGGCCAAGGCGATGTGCCTGGACGCCGGTTCGGACAGCCCCTCGGTCGGCGCGGTGCCGCGGATGCGCAGGTGCGTGACGCCGGTGCCGGCGCGGCAGCGCTGGTACTACACCAACAACCGCAACTTCGAGCTGGGTACCGCGGCCGGCGGCCTGAGCGGCCTGTGCCTGAACGTGGTCGACCCCGACCCGGACGGCTCGGCGATCAACCTGGGCAACGGCGTGAACTGCCGGGGCACGACGCTGAACTCCAAGCAGCACTTCGCGCCGCTGCAGAAGGCCGGGCCGGGCCAGGCCGGGTTCCGCACCGCGGCGTGCCCGGAGCTGGGCATCACGTACCCGTGCGAGCTGACCCAGCTCCGCAGCACCGGCGCGCCGAACACCTGCGCGATGGCCGTGGACAGCGGCAACAACATCTGGGTGGAGACCGTCGACGACCCGACGTTCGTGGCGAACACCGAGTGCTTCCAGCACCCGCAGCTCACCGCGATCAACTGGGCCCAGCTCTTCCGCATCCCGGCGACGCCGACCGGCACCGGGCAGAGCGCGCCCGGCCCGGTGTACACGATGAAGAACCTGACCAAGTACTGCCTGGAGCCCAAGGAGCGCAACGTCGTCCGCCCGGTCTCCTGCACCGGCCGGGCCGCGCAGAACTGGGTCCGCACCGGCGACACCGGCGACTACAACACCAAGTACCGGCTGTTCCACCCCGCGACCGGGAAGTGCCTGACCCGGGTCAGCCCGGAGGAGACCGACCGGGATTCGGACATCAAGCAGCAGAACATCTACTGGCAGGGCTACACGATCAACTTCAAGATGATGGTCGTGACCTGCCGGACCAACGCCGTGGCCGAGGACGACGACGACGACTTCAACGAGCCGTCGCTGGTCCAGCTCCAGAAGTGGAACAGCCCCGGCGTGGTGCTGCACGACGACGGCAGCACCGGCGGGGGCGGCAACGCCGTCCCGGCCCCGACGGTCTCGGCCACCCCGCTGCGCGACGTCGTCGACGGCTGACGGGCCCGACAGCAGCGAACGGGCGCCGCGACATCGCGGCGCCCGTTCGGCATGGCATGGCATGGCCCGGGCTGGCTTGCGGCGGGGCGGGGCTCAGGGGATGCGGACGCCGACCGACCGGCCGCGCATCTTGTCCTGCTGCACGCCGGCGTTGGTCCCGCTGGCGATGGTGGCGACCGCGTCGACCCAGAACACGTACTGCCCGCCGCTGCGCAGCCCGCCGATCGTGGTGGACTGCTCGCCGCAGCCGGACCCGGCCGGGACGGTGACCCACGTGGGCTCCTCGACCACCCCGTTGACGGGGAGCTGGGGTACGGCGGCGACGCGGTACGTCTGCACCCGGCTGTCGCCGAGCTTGGCCCAGGTGACCAGGGCGCTGCCGGCGGACGGGGTCACACCGACGCTGTCGAACGTGCCCATCCGCAGCCGGCTGGTGCAGGCCGGGGAGGCCGAGGCGCCGGCGCCGCCGCCGGCCGGGTAAGGCAGGTAGCCACTGCCGGGCTTGGACGGGTACCGGCCGTTGGGCGGCTCGGTCGGCGACGCCTGCGGCCGGCCGGCGACGTACACCTGCCAGCCGACGCCGCCGCTGCCGCCGCCCGACGCGCTGCCGTCGCCGCCGCTGCCGTCCTCGCCGCCGAGGCCGAGCGCGGCGCAGCCGGTCAGCAGCGGCGCGACGGCGGCCGCGGCCAGCACGGCGGCCGCCCGGCGCCCGCGCGGGCGCCCGGCGGCGCGGGCCGCAATCCTGGTCACGTCCGCACGTTCGGGCGCTGCGGCCCGGACCTGAACGACCTCGTCGCCCGAATCCGGCCGATCGTCCGACGGGGCCGCCCGGTCCCGCCCCGTTCCGCCCCGGCCGGCCCGCCCCGGGGCCGCCGCCCGCCGCCGTCCCGGCCGCGACGCCCGATCTCGCTGTGCGTTATGTCGGCTTTTTCGGTGGTCCGGCCGGCCGGCACCCGGGATGATGCCGCGTTCCCTTCCCGTTCCCGCCGGCGCCCCACCGCCCGGCGCCACCCCCGGAGGACGCCGTGACCCAGCGCGCGCACGCCCACCCGTTCGAGGCGTACCGCCCCGCCCGCCTGCCCGCCGCCGAGGCGCTCGCCCGCGCCGCGGCCCTGCACGCCCACCTGGACGCCCGGCGCAGCGTGCGCTGGTTCAGCCCGGACCCGGTGCCCGCCGAGTGCATCGAGTGGGCCGTCCGCTGCGCCAACACCGCCCCGAGCGGCGCCCACCACCAGCCGTGGCGGTTCGTCGCGGTGGGCGACCCGGCGGTCCGGCACGCCATCCGCGAGGCCGCCGAGGTCGAGGAGCGGCTGAACTACGAGGGCGGGCGGATCACCGAGGAGTGGCGGGCGGCGCTGGCGCCGCTGGAGACCGGCTCGGACAAGTCGTACCTCGACGTCGCCCCCTGGCTGGTCGTCTGCTTCGCCGAGAAGGCCACCCCGCGCCCCGACGGCAGCCTGCGGAAGAACTACTACGTCAACGAGAGCGTCGGCATCGCCTGCGGGCTGTTCATCGAAGCCCTGCACACGATGGGCCTGGCCACCCTCACGCACACGCCGAACCCGATGGCGTTCCTGTCCCGGATCCTCGGCCGGCCGGCGCACGAGCGGCCGTACATCCTGTTCCCGGTGGGCTACCCGGCCGCGGACTGCGAGGTGCCCCGGCTGGACCGCAAGCCGCTGGCCGAGGCGCTGGAGTTCGTCCCGCCGCGCGGGGCGTGACCGGCGGCCCGGCGGCGTCCGTCCGGGATGGCCGGTGCGGCGCTCCCGACCGCCCGCGCGGCGCCGCCGGGGCGCGTCCCGATTGTCGTGTCCGTCTGTATGTGAAGTGGCCGGATGCAGTTATCCAGTTACCACCCGTAGTCCAACTTGACCGGCCCCCCGGTCGTGTGAGCATGTGGTCGGCGAAATCCGCGTTCATCACTGCCCCTGGGGGACCGTGTGACACCACTCGTTCGGGGCCTGGCTTATGCCGCGAGCGCCGTCCTGGCCGTTACCGCGACATTCAGCTCTGCCTTGGCCGCACCCAGCACCGCAGAACCCGCACTGCGGTTGGCCACCTTCGAGACCACGACCGAAGCCACGATCGACCCGGACGCCGGCCTGGCGTACGGCGACCTCGACATGTACCTGATCAGCGGGGCCAACCCGATCGAGCTGCACGTGCGCCGCGCGGCGTACGACAAGCCGGTCGAGGCCCGCATCGTCCGCGACAAGGGCGATGCCGGCAAGGACGTGCTCCTCGCCGACGGCCTGGCCGCCGACCTCAACAAGCTGGACCACTTCTTCGACATCACCGTGACCAACAGCCGCGGCGCGGTCGTCGCGGACATCGACCAGGCGCTGTGCCTCAACGGCGCCGACACCCGGATGGCGCCGGACGCGCCGGCCGCCAACCCGTACCCGGTGGCCTGCAAGGCCAACCCGTTCGCGCAGAGCAACGTGTGGGGCATGCCGCGCAAGTGGGGCCTCATGCCGTTCTTCGGCGACGACAACGAGGTCGGGCTGCCGCTGCGGGTCGGCGCGTACTCGGTGCGGGTGTCGGTCACCGCGCCGTACCGGGCCGCGTTCGGCATCCCGGACGCGCAGGCCGAGGCCAGCCTGAAGCTGAGCGTCGTCAACGGCAAGGACGGCGACGCCGGCCGGGCGCTGTCCCCGGCGGCGCGGCAGAAGCTGCGGCTGGACGGCCCGCCGGGCGAGCAGCCCGGCCGGGTCAAGTGGCACAAGGGCCCGCAGGGGGTACCCCCGAACGCCCCGAAGCCCGACCTGCGGGCCGTGCCCGCGTGGGACATCTCGACCGACCACGGCACGACCGCCGACGGCGTCGAGGACCGGGACATGGTCAAGTTCGGCTCGACCGTGTGGGTCGACGGCGACGCCCCGCTGTTCGTCGACGGCTTCCGCACGACCAACGAGCCGTACATGGACGCGTACCAGTACTTCCTGGACGCCGCCGGCAACGAGGTCGGCTACGTCAATGTCGGCAAGATGGAGTGGGACCCGCGCCCGCTGCACCTGCACTGGCACTTCCAGGACTTCGCCGGTTACCAGCTCCTCAAGCAGGACGGCTCGCTCGCGATCAAGAGCGCCAAGGAGGCGTTCTGCATCGCGAACACCGACCAGGTCGACCTGCTCGGCAAGAACGCCGTCCTGCGCCCCGGCAACCTCGGGCTGCGGGTCAACGAGTGCGGCGGCGAGTCCGAGATGGAGGTCAGCCAGCGGCTCGACGTCGGCTGGGGGGACACGTACGGCCCCGAGCGGCCGGACCAGGAGTTCGACATCACCGACATCCCGAACGGCACGTACCTGATCAAGGTGACGGCCAACCCGAACGGCAGCCTGCACGAGCTGTCCACCGCGAACAACAGCTCGCTGCGGACGATCGTGCTGGGCGGCCGCAAGGGCGCCCGGACGGTGACCGCACCGCCGGTCGGCAAGATCAACGCCTGACCCGTACCACGGCACACCCGGCCCCGGCCCGAGGCGACTCGGCCGGGGCCGGCGCCCGTCCGGGGCCGCCGCCCCGGCCCCGACGGCCGCCCGATCGGGCAAGGCGGCGGGGCCCTGCCGGGCGGGTCAACCCGCGCCGAGCGGGTATCCCGCCCCGTCGGCCGCCCGGCCGGCGACGCGACATCGCGAGGGGGAGCGGGCATGACCCAGACGCTGGAGAACGACACGAGCACGCTGGAGACCATTCACGGGCTCGTCGACAACGCCCGGGCCGACAGCGTGTTCGGCGCGCCGATCAGCCGGGACGGGCTGACCATCCTGCCGGTGGCCAAGGTCCGCGGCGGCGGGGGCGGCGGCAGCAGCGCCGGCTCGGCCGGCGAGCGGGGCGGGGCGTCCGGCGGCGGCGCGGGCCTCGGGCTCTCGGCCCGGCCGCTCGGGGTGTTCGTGCTCCGGGAGGGCCGCGTCTCCTGGCGGCCGGCGGTCGACGTCAACCGGATCGTCCTCGGCGGGCAGGCGGTCGCGATCACGGCGCTGCTCGTGCTGCGCGCGGTGCTCAAGCGCCGGCACCGCCCCGCGGCCCGCTTCCGCCGCCCCGGCCGGCGTTGACCGGCGGCGCTCCGGCGAGCGGGCGGCGGTCCGGCGCGGAGCGGTGCGAGCCGGTCCGGCGACGCCGCCGGACCGGCCGGACGGCCCGCCGCCGGTCGGATGCGTGCCAGGATCTCCGCCTTCTCGGCCGAGAACTCGTCCGCTGAGACCAGCCCCGCGTCGCGCAGCTCGCCGAGCCGGATCGACGGGCGGTGCCGTCGACCCGGCCGCCCGTGGGGGCCGGGTCGACGGCGTTGCGTACGGGGGCGGTCGGTCAGGCGGTGGCGGGCTCGTCGTGCTCGGCGCGGTCCGCGTCGGCCTTGGTGGGGTGGATCGTGCCGGGCGGGTGCTCCGCCGGGCCGTACAGGCTGACCAGGCGCAGCGGCACCGCGCCCGTGTTGACGATGTTGTGCTCGGCGCCCGCCGGGATCAGCACCGCGTGCCCCTCGCCGAACGGCCGCCGCTGCCCGTCCACGACGGACTCGCCGGCCCCGGCCGCCACGAGTAGGAGCTGGTCGACGCCGTGGTGGACCTCCGACCCGATCTCCTCGCCGGGGGCCAGCGTCATGAGAACGAGTTGCGCGTGGTCGGTGGTGGCGAGTACCCGTCTGAAGTCGTCGCCGGCGCGGGCCGCGCCGAGCAGGTCACCATGGTAGCCGTGGAGCGCGTTCGTCATGCGCAGACGTTACCGCGACCGGCGCCGGCCCAGGGCACCCCGCGGCACTCGTGCAGGGGATGGCGGAGCCGGCCGCCGTTGGTTATGCGCGCCGCCCGACACGCGGATGATTGTCCGGCGCGCCGCGCTGGCGGTGTCATGTGGATCACGAACGACCGGCAACGGCGCGGCGACCGGCGGATATCCGCCGCGCGACGGGCCGCTGACGGGCCGTACGGTGTCGGGGGGCGGGACTAGGGTGGCGGCATGACTCGGATGAACCTCGCGGAGGTGGCCCCGGCGGGCTACCGCGCGGTCCTGGCCCTGGAGCAGTACGTGCGCGGCGCGGTCGACCGGTCCACCCTGGATCTGGTCAAACTGCGCGCCTCGATCCTCAACGGCTGCGCGTTCTGTGTGGACATGCACAGCACGGACGCGCTGGCCGCCGGCGAGTCCAGCCGCCGGCTGTTCGCGGTGGCCGCCTGGCGGGAGGCGCCGTTCTTCACCGAGGCGGAGCGGGCGGCGCTGGCGCTCACCGACGCCGTCACCCGGCTCGGCGAGCACGGGGTGCCCGACGACGTGTGGGCCGCGGCGGAGAAGCACTGGGCGGCCGAGGGCACGGCCAACCTGATCCTCGCGATCGCCACGATCAACGTCTGGAACCGCGTCGCGGTCAGCACCCGCATGCCCCCGCCGCCCGAGCCGGCCCCCGCCGGTCACCCGACCCCCGCCGATCAGCCGGCCCCCGCCGACCGGTCCACCGCCGCCGGCCGACCCGCCGCCGACTAGCCGGCCGCCGGGGCGTCCGTGCTGCCCGCACTGCCCGGGCCGCCCGCGGCCGGTCCCGGGCCCGCCGCGTCGGGGCCGCCCGCGGCGGCGCCGTCCGGCGGGCCGTCGACGAGCGCCGGGCGCAGCTCGCCCCACAGCACCTTGACGATCCCGGCCACCGGGATCGCCAGCAGCGCGCCCAGGATCCCGGCCAGCTCGACCGCGATCAGGATCGCGATCAGCACCGCCAGCGGACTGAGCTGCACCGTGCGGGCGAACACCACCGGCTGGAGCAGGTGGTTCTCCAGTTGCTGGTACACGACGAAGAAGGCGATCAGCACGACGCCGGCCAGGGTGGACTCGGTGAAGCCGACCAGCACCGCCACCACCGCGCCGATCGTCGCGCCGACCAGCGGGATGAGGTCCATCAGCGCTACGAACAGCGCCAGCAGGCCGGCGTACGGGACGCCGAGCAGGAGCAGGGTCACGTACGTCAGGCCGCCGCAGACGGCGCTGATCACCAGGTTCCCGGTGAGGTACCCGGTGACCGTGCGCGCGCACCGCCGCCCGACGTCCGCGACCCGGGCGGACCGGTCGGGCCGGAACAGCCCGAGCAGGCCCGCGACGATCCGGGGTGCCTGGAGCACCACCACGTACGTCAGCACCACCACCGTCACCGCGCCGACGACCGTGTTGGCGGCGCCGCGCAGCAGCGACAGGGTGGGGGTGCCGAGCGAGGTGAGGTACTGCCGCACCTGGTCGCCGTGGGTGGCCAGGTACTCGCGCACCCGGAACCGCTCGATCAGCCCGGCCAGCGGGCCGCGGCCGGCGCGGGTGTCCCGGACGAGGTCCGGGACCCGCTCGGCGAGCTGGGCCAGTTCCCGGCCCAGCGGGATGGCGAACGCGGTCACCACGCCGGCGACCAGTACGGTGGCGCCGAGGAAGACGACCAGCGTGGCGAGCCAGCGGGGGCAGCGGCGCACCCGGCGTTCGAGCAGGTCGACGGCGGGCGCGATCGCGGTGGCGAGGAAGATCGCGATGACCAGCCAGACCAGCACCCGCTGCACGGCGTGGGCGACGGTGAGGGTCGCCGTGGTCAGCAGGACCAGGCCGATGACGGTCAGGGTGATGCCCGCGGGGGAACGGGAGTCCGGCGTGCGCATGTCGACGGGACTTCCCGCCCCGGCGGGCGGTAAACCTGAACAAACGGACATCCCGTCGGTACGGTTTCGTCCGGTGCGCAACCGGGAATCGGCTGCGGCGGGGGAGAGGCCCGGAGGAGGCGGCGTGACGGCAGGTGTGACGGTGACCGAGTCGTACGCGCACTGTCGCGCGGTGATGCGTCGCCACGGTCGGTCGTACTACCTGGCGACCCGCCTTCTCCCGGCTCCCCGGCGGCGGCACGTGCACGCGCTGTACGCGTTCACCCGGCACGCCGACGACCTCGTCGACGTCGCCGGCACCGCCGCCGACCTGCGCGCCTGGGGCGCGGCGTTCACCGCCGGCCGGCCCGGCGACGACCCGCTGCTGCCGGCCGTGCTGGACACCGTCGACCGGTGCGGCCAGGACCCGGCCGACTTCGCCGCGTTCCTCGCCTCGATGGCGATGGACCTGCACGTGACCGCGTACCCGACGTACGCGGACCTGCTCGACTACATGGAGGGCTCGGCCGCGGTGATCGGCACCATGGTGCTGCCGATCCTGGCCGCCCCCGACCCGGCCGCGGTGCGCGAGCCGGCCCGGCAGCTCGGCCTGGCCTTCCAGCTCACCAACTTCATCCGCGACGTCGGCGAGGACCTGGACCGCGGCCGGCTGTACCTGCCGCTGGCCGACCTGGCCGCGCACGGGGTCGACCGGGCGGACCTGGTCGCCGCGCACCGGGCCGGCGGCCTGCCCGACTCGCCGGCCGGCGAGCGGATCCGGGCGCTGCTGGCGTACGAGGTGGACCGGGCCCTGGTGCACTACGCCGCGGCCGAGCCGGGCATCCGCGGGCTGACCGGGGCGTCCCGGACGTGCGTCCGGGCGGCCCGGCGGCTGTACGGCGGGATCCTGGACGAGATCGTGGCCCGCCGGTACGACGTGTTCGCCGGCCGGGCGGCCGTGCCGCGCTGGCGGCGGCTGCGCATCGCCGCGGCGTGCGTGCTCAGCCGGGGGGCCGCGCCGCGGCCGCGACCGCCGGCCGGGCCGCCGGCCGCGCCCGGCGGGTCAGCAGCAGCGGGGCGGCCGGGCGCAGCGTGATGCCGGCCGCCGGGGCCGGGTCGCCGCCGCGGACGACCAGGTCGCCGGCGCAGAACGGCGCCAGCGCGGTGCGCAGCATCAGCCGGGCCAGGTGCGCGCCGAGGCAGGTCCGCCGCCCGGCCGAGAACGGCAGGTACCCCCAGGCGGGGCGGCCGTCGTCGGCGAACCGCTCGGGCCGGAACGCCGCCGGCTCCGGCCACTGCGCCGGGTCCCGGTGGGTGAGCAGCGGCGAGTACAGCACCAGCGTCCCGGCCGCGACCGGCACGCCCGCGACGACCGTGTCCCGGACGGCGCTGCGGCTGCCGATCCAGCCGGCCGGGTACAGCCGCAGCACCTCGTCGATGACCGCCGGCAGCAGCTCCGGCCGGCGCCAGACCGGCGCCGCGGCCAGGTGCCACAGCGCCCAGGCCAGCGTGTGCGCGGTCGTGTCGTACCCGGCGGCCAGCGCCACCCGCAGCTCGGTGCCGGCGTCGGGCAGCCCGACCAGTGCGGCGGCCATCGACCCCGCGGGCGGGTCGGCGGCGACCGCGGCGATGGCGGCGTCCACCCGGCGGAACAGCCGGCGCCGGGGCAGCAGCGGCGCCGGCAGCGGCGCGTGCAGCGGGGCCAGGAACGCGGCCAGCAGCTCGGCCGGCAGGCGGTCGCCGAACAGCGCCGCGTTGAGCATCCGGCGGACCGCGCCGGCGGCCCAGTCCAGCGCCTCGAAGTCGCCGGCCGGCGGCGCGACGACGGCGGCCAGCCGGCCGGCCAGCGCCGCGAGCGCGCGGCGGTGGAACGGCGGGTTCAGCGCGGCCCGCCGCTGCGGGTGCTCGGGGACGTCGGCGTGCACGACCCCGGCGGCCAGGTACGGGGTGAGCCCGCTGAGGCTGCGCCGGGCCCGGAAGGTGTCCAGGTCGCCGAGGACCGCGCGGTTCCACTCCGGCCGGTAGCCGACGACGGCCGGGCGCCACAGCCGCAGCCGGAAGACCGGGCCGGCGGCGGCGCCGTCGGCCAGCAGGGCGAGCGGGTCGCGGGTCCAGCGCCACAGGTGGAAGCCGGGCGGGGCGGGCGGGGTCACCGGTAGTCGCGCCCCTTCCACCGGGCGGTCCGGCGCAGCGCCACCGCGTACACCGGGGCGGCGGCGGGCGCGGTCAGCGGCACGAGGGCGGCCTCGGCGTACGCGCCGCGGCCGGTCTTGGCGTTGGTCAGCAGGCGCTCGACCAGGCCGAGGACCGCGGCCGCCCGCCACGCGCCGCCGGCGCGCAGGCGCAGCCAGGGCACGGTGTACGCGAGCAGGTGCCAGGCCAGGGTGGCGGCCAGGGCGGCGTCGCTGCCGCCGTGCGCCGCGCGCAGGCTCTTGCCGAGGCCGCGGACGGCGTCGGCGTACCCGCGGTACATCCGGGTGCCGGCCAGGTCGCCGCCCAGCGCCAGGCCCAGCCGCAGGCCGAGGCGGCGGGCGCGGCGGGCCAGCGCCACGTCCTCCAGGATCCCGCCCGCCACGGCGGCGTGGCCGCCGATCCGGTCGTACGCGGCCCGGCGGAAGGCGAGCACCTGGCCGTTGGCGGTGGCCGCCGCCGGTACCGGGGCGCGCAGCAGGCCGTGCGGCAGGAAGGCGAGCAGCGTCTCGTCGATCAGCGGGACGAGGACCCGCTCACCGAGCGTGCCGGTGTGCTGGCGGGGGAAGACCGAGAACACGTCGGCGGCCTGCCGGTCCAGCTCGGCGTGCAGGGCGCCGAGCGCGCCGGGCCGGAGCGTGACGTCCGCGTCGACGAAGACGAGCAGGTCGCCGGTGGCCGCCCCGGCGAGCTGGTGGCAGGCCCAGTTCTTGCCGACCCAGCCGGGCGGCAGCGGCGCGCCGCGCAGCAGCCTCACCCGCGGGTCCGGGCAGGCGGCGACGATCGCGGCGGTGTCGTCGGTGGAGTCGTCGTCCAGGACCAGGATCTCGTCGGCCGGCTGGGCGAGCAGGCCGGGCAGCGCGGCGGGCAGCCGCAGGGCCTCGTCCCGGGCCGGTACCAGCAGCGAGGTGCGCGGGCCGGCCCGGCCCGGCGGCGCGGGCCGCAGCGTCGGGAACGCGCGCAGGTTGGCCAGCAGCCCGGCGACCTTCACGGCGTGGAACGCGGCCACCAGCACGCCGGCCCCCGCCGCGACCCGCGCGGCCCGCCCGCTCACGCCGGCCCCGCCGGCGCGCCGGTCGTGTCCCGGCCGCTGCCCGGCCCGGTCGCGGGCGGTGACGGTACGCCTGGGCGGGACCAGCGGCCCAGCAGCTCCTCGGCGCTGCGCCGCCCGGCCACCGCCGGCCGGTACCCCGGCAGCGGGGCGCGCGGGTCGGCGGCCGCGACGGCGGCGTCCAGCGCGGCCAGGTCGGCGGCCAGGCCCTCGGCCAGCGCCGCCGTGCCGCCGCCGGGGACCGGCCGCAGGCACACGTACGCCTCGGCGGCCTGGTGGCCGCGCACGACGACCCGGGTCGCGGCCGACCACAGCGGCACCCCGCCGCGGCGGGCCAGCCAGGCGGCGCCGCCGGCCAGCGGGCCGGGCGGCCCGGCCGGGCGCAGCTCGCCCTCGGGGTAGACGATCAGCGTGCGGCCGCGGCCGAGCAGCGCCAGGCCGCGGCGCGGCTCGTCGGCGGCGAAGCCGCCCAGCCGGCGGACGAACCGGTACCGGTCGGCGTTCTCCCGGCTCAGCAGCGGGCTGCCCGGCCGGTCGAGCAGGGCCAGCGCGACGAACGGGTCCCACCAGCAGTGGTGGTTCGCGGCCCAGACCACCGGGCCGGGCGGGCGGTCGCCGGCCAGCCACACCCCGCGCAGCCCGCGCCGGACCAGCCGCCGGGCGGCGTGCCCGAGCAGCCCGCCGGACCGCGCCGCGTCACCCATCGCCACCACCCCCGGCCCCGGCCGGGGCCGCTTCGGTACGGGCGGGTCCGGTGCCGGCCGCCCCGGGATCGGCCGGTTCGGGGCGGGCCGCGGCGGCGGTGCGGGCGGGTTCGGGATGGGTCGCCGCGGGACCGGCCGGGTCGGTACGGGCCGCTGCGGCGGCGGCGCGGGCCGCGGCGCCGCGGCGCGGGCGGTCGGCCAGCCAGCGCCAGGCGAGCAGGGCGGCGGTGACCAGCGCGTACCCGAAGCCGAAGTCCTCGATCGGGATGTGCCACGGCCAGCGGATGCCGGAGGTCGCCGCGTCGCTGTACAGCACCACCGGCGCGTCGGCCCGGGTGAGCCAGCCGTCGACCGGCACCTGGAAGCCCAGCGCGATCGCCACCGTCACCCAGTACCGGCCCTCGCGCAGCAGCCCGGTGCGCAGGAGGGTCAGCTCGACGGCGACGACGAGCAGGGGGGCGGCGACGGCCGCCACGGTGTACTCACCGATCACGGGTATCCGCCGATCCGCGCCGCCGCCGGGTGCCCAGCACCTCGTACGTGAGCAGCGCGCACAGCGGCACGACGAGGAAGAACAGCCACTCCTCGACCGGCAGGCCGGCGAGCCGCAGGCCGACCGTCCGGCCGGGGGCGAACCACCAGTGCCCGCGGGCGACGGCGACGAGGTCCCAGACGACGAACGGGATCGCGGTCAGCGCCAGCGTGGCGGCGAGCCGGCGCGGCCGGCGCAGCACCCGGGCGCCGAGGGCGAACTCCAGCGGCAGCGTGACCAGCACGCACGCGGCGAGTACGGCGAGGTAGCTCAGCGACGCCACCGCGTCCTCCCTGCCACCGCACCCTCCTCCGCCGCCGGACCCGGCCGAGTCTAGGCCAGCCACCCCGGCACCGCCGGACGGCACGCGTTTCCCCGCACCCCACCCACCCCGACCCCGAACGCCGCACCCCCGCTCACCCCACCGACCCGCCCCCCGACACCTCGCGAAACGGACTCCCGGTCCACCCGTCCCGCCACTTGGCAAGCGCGGCGGCCGCCGCCGGTGCCGGCAATACCCGCTGGTCGATCGCCCGGCGGGGTGACCGGCGGGCCGGCGCACCGTGATCTGCATCGCGGTACGCGGCATTTCGTCCTGTATCGTGGCGGCGCGACACGCGGGCCGACGCGCCCGCCCCCACGGCGCCGCCCGCCCCCGGGCGTGCGCCGTCGGTGCTCCCGCGCCCGGCCCGACCCGGCCCCGCGGCGGCCGCCCCCGGCGGCCCGCCGCGCTGCCGGGTCGATTCGCGGCGCGGCGCGCCTGACACAATGCGTGTCGCCATCGGAGCGGCGGGCCACCGCCGCGGTGCCATCGCCGCGCCCGCGGCGGCGCCGATCGAGGCACGGCACCGGTACGCGATCGGGAGGGTCTGGTTCGTTGCTCCGCACTCGCCTGTCAGCCAGCGCGCTGGCGCTGCTCACCCCGCTGGCCCCGGCCCCGCCGGCCCTCGCCGCGCCGCGGACGGCGCCCACCGCCCCCGCCGGCGAGCGGGCCGCCCCGCCGCTGCTCGGCGACGTCCTGGAGCAGGTCGGCCGCGGCTGGTCCACCGCGAAGGCCAGGGTCGACGCGTCCAAGCGCCGGCAGGCGCTGCTGTCCGCCCGGGTGCAGCAGGCCCGGGCCCGGCACGACGCGCTCGTCCCGGAGGTGGCCCGGATCGCCGCCGGCAGCTACCGGGTGGGCCGCCTCGGCATGGCCGCGACGCTGCTGGAGGAGGGCACCGCCGGCTCCTTCCTCAGCCGCGCCACCCGACTCAACGAGCTGAACACCATCAACGACACGAAGCTGCGCGAACTGAACGCCGCGCTCGCCGACCTGAACCGGGCCAGCGCGGCCCTGGACGGCGAGCTGCGCGAGGAGCAGCGGCAACTGTCGATCATGGACAAGCAGAAGCAGGAGGCGGAGAAGGCGCTCGCGCTGGTCGGCGGGCGCTCGCTCACCGAGGGGATGGTCAGCGCCAGGTCGCCGGTGGCCAAGCCGGGGCCGCGCTCGGCCGACGGCAGCTTCGGCCCGCTGCCCTGCGACCGGGACGACCCGACCACCGGCGGCTGCGTCACCGCCCGCACCCTGCACGCGTACCGCGAGGTCAAGCGGGCGGGCTTCGCCCGCTTCGTCGGCTGTTACCGGCCGGGCGGGCCGTTCGAGCACCCGAAGGGCCGGGCCTGCGACTGGTCGCTGCGCAGCAGCGGCTTCCGCCCGGCGGCGAACCGGGACGAGAAGATGTACGGCAACAACCTCACGGCGTTCCTGGTCCGCAACGCCGACCGGCTCGGCATCCTGTACGTCATCTGGTACCGGCGGATCTGGTTCCCGGCGACCGGCTGGAACGGCTACAGCGGGGCCAGCGACCACACCGACCACGTGCACATGTCGATGCTCTGACCCCGCCGGCCGCCCCGGCGGTCACGCGGTCCGGCACCGGTCGGCCGGGTGCGCCGCCCGGGCCGGCCGGGCCGCAGCCGCGAACCGGGCCCGCCGCCGCGGCCCGCGGTCGGGGACCGCGGCGACCGGGCGGGCGGTGAGCGCCCGCAGGTCCGCCGCGGCGCGGACCCGGTCGCGGTCGTCGGCGGCCGTACCGCCGAGCGGCCAGGCGGCCGGCGCGCGCCGGTGCCGGCGCTCCACCGCGGCGATGAGCAGGGCCAGGGACACCGTCAACAGCAGCAGAAGAATCATGGCACTAATTTAAGGCTGCTCGATATCCTGCCACCAGTGGCAGAACTGACGTTGTGCCACAAGATTCTGCCAGCTACCCTGGGCCCATGCTGCGGACCGTCGGCGTGATCGCCACCGGGGGCATGACCCCCTTCGAGTTCGGCGTGCTGTGCGAGGTCTTCGGCATCGACCGGACCGACGACGGCGTGCCCCCGTTCGACTTCCGGGTGTGCGGCGCCCGCCCCGGCGAACCGGTCCCCACCAGCGTCGGCGTCGCCCTGACCCCGCAGCACGACCTGACCGCGCTCGCCGGCGCCGACCTGGTCGCCGTACCGGCCATCGGCATCCGGGACGCGTACCCGCCGGAGGTGATCGCCGCGATCCGGGCGGCCGCCGCCCGCGGCGCGACGCTGCTCTCCCTGTGCACCGGCGCGTTCGTGCTCGGCGCCGCCGGGCTGCTCGACGGCCGCCGGTGCACGACCCACTGGCGGCACGCCGACGAGTTCGCCCGCCGGTACCCGGCCGCCGCGCTCGACCCGGACGTGCTGTTCGTCGACGACGGCGACATCATCACCAGTGCCGGCACCGCCGCCGGGATCGACGCCTGCCTGCACCTGGTCCGGCGGGAACTGGGCGCGCAGGTCGCCACCGCGATCGCCCGGCGGATGGTGGTGCCGCCGCAGCGCGAGGGCGGGCAGCGGCAGTTCGTCGCCGCGCCGGTGCCCGAGTGCACCGCCGACAGCCTCACCCCGCTGCTCACCTGGCTGCTGGAGCACCTGGACGAGGAGCACAGCGTGGCGGCGCTGGCCGACCGGGCGAACCTGTCCGCGCGGACGTTCGCCCGCCGGTTCGTCGCCGAGACCGGGACCACGCCGCAGCGCTGGCTGGCCACCCAGCGGGTACTGCACGCCCGCCGGCTGCTGGAGGACACCGCGCTCGGCGCCGAGGAGGTCGCCGCGCGCAGCGGCTTCGGCTCGGCGGCGCTGCTGCGCCACCACTTCACCCGGGCGGTCGGGGTCACCCCGACCGACTACCGGCGCACGTTCGCCCACCGCCCGGCCGGCGCCCGCGGCTGACGCCGGGGCGCCGCGCCGGGCCCCGGGACGCGCCGGCCCCGGGGTCAGTGCACGGTCACGAAGCCGGCGTCCGGCGCCGCGTCGTACGCGGCCAGCGAGTCCTCGGCGTCGGCCTCCTGGTCGTACACCGTCTCCACCCGGTAGCCGATCGCGTCCGGGTCGCCCAGGCAGTCCAGCGGCACCGTCGCCACGTGGGTGTTCTCGCTGAACTCGGCCTCCCCGGTGCACAGCACCGGCGGCTCCTCCTGCGTGTCCACCCGGTACACGTCCACGTACAGCCCGCCGTCGAGCACCCCGTACTCGACGTCGAAGTCCTCCTTGTCGTCCCCGGTCGTCTCCAGCAGCACGTCGGTGTAGCTGCTGTCGCTGACCCAGTTCGGGTCCTTGGTCGGGTCCAGCGGCTTGCGGGTGGCGTACCGCAGCTCCAGCTTGGTCGCCGAGCGCAGCGCGTCGATCGAGACGATGTCGGCGTACGGGGCGTCGGTCAGCTCGTCGTTGTCGTCGTAGACGTCCGCACCGGGGTCGGTGGCACTCGCCCGGCCGACGGGGTGCGTCGGCGCCCCCGCGCTGTCGTCACCGCCGCACGCGCCGAGGCCGAGCACGAGGATCGGCGCAGCCAATGCCGAAACCGCTCGCCTGCTCGTCATTCCCATTGTGTTCGGGCCTCCCTCTGCACTGCCCCGACGGTCCAAGGCTAGGGAGCCGATCGATGACTCGCAATGGGTCGGCCGCCGAACGGACGGGTCCGTTCGGATGGACTTCGATGAATGGCCGGGATCGTCAATACCCGGCGCCGGATTGACAGCGGATCCATAGGATTCGCTGAGCTGGCTCAAAGATTCCCCGGCGAGAATGTGCGCAGTTATCCCGACGGCGGCCGCGACGCCGGCGGGGCACCAGCCGGCGGTGCTCCCCGTCGGTCCCATAGCTCCGGGTATGTGATGACTCAAGACACCCTCGACGGGTCGGCACCGGGCGCCGCGGTCTCCCCGGGCACCGGGGACGGCGCCGCGCCCGGGACCGCCCGCCTCGTCCACGTCGATGCCCTGCGCGGCCTGGCGCTGCTGGGCATTCTGATGGTCAACATCGGATATTTCGCCTCGGACTACAAGGGCACGGGCGTCCTCGCCCCCGAGTTCGACCGCCCGATCGACGCCACCGTGGCATTCGTGGTCGATCTGGTCTGCGAGACCAAGTTCTACCTGCTGTTCTCGTTTCTTTTCGGGTACAGCCTCACCCTGCAAATGACGTCCGCCACCCGGCGCGGCACGCCGTTCGTCCCGCGATTCCTGCGCCGGCTGCTCGGCCTGTTCGTGCTGGGGGCCCTGCACGCCGTGCTGCTGTTCCAGGGCGACATCCTCATGCTGTACGCCTCGCTCGGCCTGGTCCTGCTGCTGCTGCACCGCATCCCCGGCCGGGTCGCGGCCGGCCTCGCCGGGGCGCTGCTCGTCGCCGGGGTGCACTACTACGGGTACTGGGCCACGATCGCCTGGCACCTGGACACCCCCAACGGGGTGGACGCCCGCGAGGTCCGGGACTGGGCCGAGGCGGCGCACGCCGTCTACCGCAGCGGGGCGTCGGACATCATCGCGCAGCACCTCGTCGACTTCCGGGAGATGCTCTCGGTCCTGCTGGAGTTCCAGGCGCCGGCGGTACTGGCGATGTTCCTCGTCGGCATGCTCGCCGGGCGGGCCCGGTTCCTCGCCGACCCCGCGCGGCACCGGCGGCTGCTCGGCTGGATCATCGCCGGCGGCGCGTTCGTCGGCATCCCCGGCGCGATCCTGTACGCGTTCGCCAACGCCCACTACGTCGACACCGCGCTGGAGCTGTTCGCGATCTCGTACGGGTACCTGGCCTCGCCGGCCCTGGCCGCCGCGTACGGCGCCGCCGCGGTCCTGCTGTTCCACGGCATCCGGCCGCTGGGCCGGCTGTTCGCGCCGGCCGGGCGGATGGCGCTGTCGAACTACCTGTTCCAGTCGCTGTTCGCCGCGTTCGTCTTCACCGGGTACGGGCTGGGGCTGATGGGGCGGGTGTCGCCGCTGGCCGCGGTGCTGACCGGGCTCGGGCTGTTCGCCGTACAACTGGCGTTCAGCGCGTGGTGGCTGGGCCGGCACCCGTACGGGCCGGTGGAGTGGGGGCTGCGCGCCCTCAGCTACGCCGAGGTGCCGCCGTGGCGGCGGCGCGCGGACGGTCCGGCGGGCCCCCGGCCCGGCGGCGCGCACCGGCCGGGGGTACCCCGCTGAGCGGCCCGGCGGTCAGTCCGGGCCCGGGTCGGCGCCGGCCCGTACGGCGAGCGCTGGTCCGCCGGCACCGGGTGCCGGTCGGCGCCGCGGCGGACCCCGCGGTCCCGGTTCTCGCCCTTGACGCTGTCCATGACCAGGGCGTCATGGCCGCTGCGCCGCAACTCCGGCTGCTGCACGTTCGACATCATGCCCTCCCCTCCCGGCGGTGCCACCGGGCAGTACCCGGCCCGACCGCGGATCAACCCCCGCCGTCGGCCCCGCCGTCCGGCGCGGCCGCCGGCAGGGTCAGCGCGACGGACGTGCCGCGGTCCGGCGCCGACTCGATGGCCACCGCGCCGCCGTGCCGGACGACGATCGTCCGGACGATCACCAGCCCGAGCCCGCTGCCCTGGACCGCCCGGTCCACGGCGTTGCGGGCCCGGAAGAACGGGGCGAACAGGCGCGTCTGGTCCTCGGCCGGGATGCCGATGCCGGTATCGGACACCCGGATCGTGATCACGTCCCGCTCGGTGCTCACGGTGACGGTGACCCGGCCGCCGGCCGGGGTGAACTTGACGGCGTTGTTCAGCACGTGGGCGATCGCCCGGCTGAGCTGGCCGGCGTCCGCCGAGGCGACGGTCGGGCCGCCGACGGTCGCGTCCAGGGTCAGCCGGGCGGCCTCGGCGGCGGGCCGGATCGCGTCGATCCCGGCGTTGACCAGCGCGGCCATGTCGACCGGCTGCGGCCGGGTGGTCAGCGTGCCGGACTCCATCTGGGAGAGCACCAGCAGGTCGTCCACCAGTGCCTGGAGCCGGTCGGTGTTGCGCTCCAGCACCGCCACCGTCCGGTCCTGCCGAGCGGTCAGGTCGCCGGCGTCGCGCAGGGTCTCCAGGTACCCGACGATGTTGGTCAGCGGGGTGCGCAGCTCGTGCGAGACCGTGCTCATGAAGCCGTTGCGGGCGCGTTCGAGCTGGCGCAGGTTGTCCACCAGCCGCCGCTCCTGCTGGTACATGCCCTCCTGCAGCCGCCGGGTCCGGGCGGCCTCCTCGGCCATCGCGTTGGTCGCCTCGGCGACGGCGGCCAGCTCGACGACGTCGGAGCGGGCGCGCACCCGGGCGTCCGGGTCGCCGCCGCCCAGCTCGGCCAGCACCCCGCTCAGCTCGCCCAGCGGGCGGACGATCCGGACCGTGGTGCGCCGGGCCACGTACCAGGCCAGCGCCGCCGCGGCCGCGACCACCAGGACCGTGCCGGCGAGCCGGCCGATGCTGATCCCGGTGGCCCGGGCGGCCAGGTCCCGGTTCTCGTCGTCGAGCTGCCGCTCCAGCCGGTCGTTGGCGGCGGTGAACTCGTCGAACAGCGCCTGCCCGGACGGCACCTGCGCCCGCACCCCCGCACTGCCGACCGGGCGGGTGAGCTGCGCGGCGACGAAGTCCCACCAGCGCCGGGCCAGCCGGTCCTGCTCGGCCACCTCGGCGGCGTGCTCGGCGCCGGCCACCACGCGCAGGTGGTGCACGGTCGGCTCGTACGCCGTCCGGGCCCCCTCGTACGAGGCCAGCAGCGGCGTGCCGCCGCTGAGGAAGTACCCGCGGACCGAGCGCTGCGCGTCCAGCATGACGATCCGGAGCTGGAGGTTCGCGGTACGGCTGGGGCCGACGTGCCCGGTGAGGTCGCGGACGGTGTCCTGCTGCACCAGCGCGGTGGTGATGCCGGCGATGCCGGCGAGGCCGACCAGCGTCACGAGCACGCCGAATGCGCGCCGCAGCAGGCGCCCCACGGTCGGCGGGCGGCCCACGGCCCTACTCCCGCGGGCGGTCGAGCAGGGAGCGGACGCGGGTGGCCAGCTCCCGCGGGCTGAACGGCTTCGTCATGTAGTCGTCCGCGCCGACGGCGAATCCCTGCTCGATGTCGGTCTCCTGGGCCCGTGCGGTGAGCAGCAGGATCAGCATGTGCCGGGTCTCGGGGGCGGCGCGTAGCTGCCGACACACCTCAAGACCCGACAAACCGGGCATGGCGACGTCGAGTACCGCCACGTCCGGCCGGTCCCGCAGGGCCGCGGCGACCGCCGCCAGGCCGTCCTTGACCTCGATGACGTCCAGCTCGGCCTGCTTCAGTCGGAAGATCACGAGGTCTCGGATGTCGGTGTCGTCCTCCGCGATCAGCACCGTCGCCATGCGCTCACCTCCCCGACGCCCCGCATTCTCCCACCGTAGCGCCCGTTCCGTCGGATTCGATCCGGTTCGGCCGGGGTGCCGGGCACGCCGCCGGCCGGGCGGTGGAGCGATCGGGTTGCACTTCCTCACCCCCGCCGGCCCGGCGTCGATATGTGTGCCGTGGTGGACAAGGGGACGGGCAGCCGGTGCGGCCGCCGGTCGGCGGGAGCGCTGGCCGGCCTCGTCGTCGTGCTCTCCGCCGCCATCGCGCTCGGCGCCGGCGCCGCGCTCGCCGCGGGCCAGCGGCACCTCGTCGCCGAGCAGCTCGACCGGCGGGCCGCCGCCGCGGCCGACGCCGTCGGCGCCGAGGCCAACCGGTACGTCGACACCCTGCGCACGGTCGCCGGCGCGCTGAGCGCCCACCCCACGCTGACCCGCGGCGCCTTCGACACCTCCGTCGCCGCGCTGCGCGACCTGCGGCTGGCCGGCGCCTCCTCGGTGGCCTACCTCGTGCCGGCCACCGACGCCGCGATCCCGGCGACCCGGGCGCTGTGGCGCGGCCGCGGCGTGCCCGGGCTCACCCTCAGCACCGAGCGGACCGGCCGGGAGCACTACTTCTCCGTCCTCAGCGTCCCGCTCGACGGCAGCAACGCGGCCCGGCTCGGCGTCGACGCCTCCCGCGCCGCCGCCCCCGCCCGGGCGCTCGCCGCCGCCCGCCGGACCGGCGACGTCGCGCTGTCCGCGGCGTACCAGCTCCTCATCGACCGGGCCCTGCCCGCCGACCAGCGGCAGATGTCGTTCACCCTGACCGCCCCGGTGTACGGGCCGGCCACCGCCGGCGCCGCCCGCCCGTTCCGCGGCTGGGTACTGCTGGGCATCCGCGGCCGCGACTTCATGTCGGCCGCACTCAGCAGCCGCAGCGCCGCCGACCTGGTCGACGTCGCGCTCACCGCCGCCGACGACAGCGGCCGCGCCGTCACCATCGACGCCCACCGCGCCGCGGTCGAGGGCCGCCGGGACGTGGTCCGCGACCTGCCGCTGGCCGTCGCCGGCCAGCAGTGGCGGCTCGCCGTCGCCGCCCGCGGCGCCGCGCTGGTCACCGGCGGCGGCGCGCTGCCGGCCGTGGTCGCCGGCGCCGGTACGCTCGTCGCCCTGCTCCTGGGCGGCCTGGTCTGGGCGCTCGCCACCGGCCGCAGCCGGGCCCGCTCGGCCGTCGCCGCGGCCACCGCCGAGCTGGCCGCCGAGCGGACCCGGGCCGAGGAGCAGGCGCACCTGCTCGGCGCGATCCTGGACAGCATCTCCGACGGCGTCGGCGTGGTCGACGCCGACGGCGAGTTCCTGCTGCACAACCCGGCCGCCCGGGAGATGCTCGGCGCGGCCGCCGACCGGGACGGCCCGGAGCACTGGCAGGAGCACTACGGCATCCTGCGCCCGGACGGCGAGACGCCGTTCCCCACCGACGAGCTGCCGCTGGTCCGCGCCCTGCGCGGCGAGGCCACCGAGCAGGTACCGATGGTCCTGCGCAACGCCGCGCACCCCGCCGGCCTGCACATCTCCGTCTCCGGCCGGCCGCTGCGCGGCCTCGGCCAGTCCGGCGCGGTGGCCGTCTTCCACGACATCAGCCGGGCCCGGGCCACCGAGGAGCGGCTGCGCGAGCTGGACCGGATGAAGAGCCAGTTCATCGCCACCGTCTCGCACGAGCTGCGCACCCCGCTGACCTCCATCCGCGGGTACACCGAGCTGCTCGCCGACACCGACACCCTCGGCCCGACCGAGCAGCGCATGGTCAAGGTGATCGACGACAACGGCCAGCGGCTGCTGGAGCTGATCGAGGACCTGCTGACGTTCACCCGGATCGACCAGGGCGGCGTCACGCTGTCCCGCGGCGCCGTGGACGTCGCCGCGCTGCTGGACCGCTGCCTCGCCGCGATGTCCGGCACCGCCCGGACCGCCGACGTGGCCCTGGCCGCCGAGGTGTCCGCCGACCTGCCCGTCCTGGACGCCGACGCGGCGCAGCTCGAGCGGGCGCTGCTCAACCTGCTGTCCAACGCGGTCAAGTTCTCCGCTCCCGGCGACCGGGTGACCGTGACCGCCCGGGCCGACGGCGCCCGGCTGGTCCTGGCGGTCGCCGACACCGGCACCGGCATCCCGGACGACGAGCAGGCCAAGCTGTTCACCCGGTTCTTCCGGGCCGACCGGGCGCGCCGCGACGCGGTCCCCGGCACCGGCCTCGGGCTGGCCATCGCGAAGGCCATCGTGGACGCGCACGGCGGCTCGATCCGGGCGGAGTCCGCGGTCGGCATCGGCACCACGATGACGGTCCGCCTCCCGCACGCCGCCTGACGACCCATCGGTGCCGGCGCCGCCGGCGGCGCCGGCTACGGTTCGGGAAGATCACCCGAGCCGAGGAGCGCCGCCCGATGCCGACCGCACCCCACCCGCCGACCGCGGTCGTGCTGGCCTCGTGCGCCCGCTGCCCCGCGGGCGACGGCGACGAGGCCGCGCTGCCCGGGCTGCTCGCGGCGCGCGGCGTCCCGGCCCGCTGGCAGCCGTGGGACGCCGGCCCACCGCCGCCCGGCGCGCTCGTCGTCCTGCGCGCCACCTGGGACTACACCGACCGGCCCGCCGACTTCCTCGCCTGGGCGGCGGCCGTGCCGCGGCTGGCCAACCCGTACCCGGTGCTGCGCCGCAACACCGACAAGCGGTACCTGCTGCGGCTCGCCGCCGCGGGCGTACCGGTCGTGCCGACCGCAGTCCGCGAGCCGGGGGAGCCGCTCGGCCCGGTCGCCGGCCCGATCGTGGTCAAGCCGGCGGTCGGCGCCGGCGCCCGCGGCGCGGGCCGGTTCGACCCGGCGACCGCCGACGCCGCCGCGGCGCACCTGCGGGCGCTGCACGCCGCGGGGCGGGCGGCGCTGGTCCAGCCGTACCAGCCGGCGGTCGACGCCGAGGGGGAGACGGCGCTGGTGTTCGTCGGCGGCCGGTACTCGCACGCCTTCACCAAGGGGGCGATGCTGTCCGTTGGCCCGGGCGACCCGGCGGGCGGCGAGTTGTACCGGTCCGAGCGGCTCGCCCCCGTCGGGGCCGCGCCGGCGCTGGTGGCGTTCGCGCGGCGGTGCCTCGACGCGGCCGCGGCCGATGCGGGGGTGGCGGTTGCCGATTTGCTGTACGGCCGGGTGGACGTGGTCCGCGGCCCGGCCGGACCGCTGGTGCTGGAGGTGGAGCTGACCGAGCCGTCGCTGGGTTTCCGCCAGGCCGACCCGGCCCGCTTGGCCGCCTTCGCCGACGCCATCGCCGCCCGAATCAGCGGATGAGTGCGCTCGCTCGGCCACCCCGTGACCGCGGATTCGTCGATTCAGGACATTGTCAATGCAGCACGGGCCTTAGCGCGGCGACCATGTCCGCGAACTCGCGGTCGACCTCAGTGTTCTGGCTGACGTTGGCCCTGAGCCGCCCGGAGGCTACAGCTCGTCCATGGCCTTCGTGACCAGGCGACGAGCGTCCCTGCCGTAGACCGCTTGGGCTTGCAGCACACTGAATAGCCGCTCGTACTGCTGGATCTCCTTCGGCCGAGTCATCCGAACGGCCGCGGGTGGGGGTCTCGACTGACACTTCCGACATCCCAAAGATCCAGAAGCCCACGTTCGCTACCAGCATCCGGACGGTGATGCTGGGGATGATGCCGAGCGAGATGGCAGGATGCTTCGCCATGACAAGCAGGTGTGCGAGCTGGCTCTCATGCTCGCTCGGTCCGGTCACGCGAGTTCGACAGACTTCCTCGCCGAGCACGACCAGAACCCGCTTGCCGGCCGTGAGGGCACGCTCTGTCCGCTCAGCCCGATAGGCCAATGCCTCTTCGACGTCGTCCGGCGTGCTGAGGAAGGACCGCCAGCTCGCGTGGATCGAGCGGTAGTAGGACTCGGTCTGCAAGATGCCGGGCATTACCAGGGGCTCGAAGATGCGGAACAGGGTGGTGCGCTCGTACTTGTCCTTGGAGCCGCCCGGGCGCTTCTGGCCCGCGCGGGTCTGAAGGTGCCACTCGATGTACGCGGAATTGACGTTCTCCAAGGTGGCCAGTAGGTCAGGGAACTGCTCGAGACAAGAACAGGCTGCACACCAGTCGCGGATATCGTCCTTCGATGGAAGCTGCTTACCGTGCTCAATCTTGCTGACCTTGGAAAGCTGCCAGCCGTAGGTCTCCGCGAGCGCCGTCGCCGTCAGCCTGGCGTCGATGCGAAGCTGACGGAGACGTACGCCGAGGGCTCGCCGCTCCTCGCGTGCGGCGCTACTGGGGCTTGTAGTCACGGTGCGGCGTGCTCAGGCTCCACACGTCCTCGAACGCCCGCCGGCAGAGGTCGAGGACGGCGAGATCCTCGGTGGTGGTGTAGCCGGTCAGCTGCCGTCACCCTCGTAGTGCAGGAACACGGCGATCCGGCCGTCGAGCAGGTAGAAGTCGTTGCCGGGGATTCCGATCTCGCAGACAAGGCGGCGGGGACACCACCGGATGTCCTCACCGGCGTCGACCATGGGTGGAGCCACGAGCACGCTCCATTGCTGGTACCGGCTCAGCGGCTCGCTGACTATCCGGGCTCGGCGGAGCTTGCGACCGTTGGTGACGTGCGAGCGGAGCATGCCGCACCACTCGTTCATGGCGGGCCACTCGGTGAGCCAGGAGGTGTCCCCGCTCTCCTGCCAGCGAGCCATGTAGGGCAGTTCCTCGGCAGTGCCGTAGGAATCCCGCGTTTCGAGGTGCTCCCACGATCGCTGGATGTTGCGGCGAAGGTCCGCTACCTCGGAGGCGCTGATCTCTCGCACGCTATACCCCGCGGGCGAAGAGCGGCATCATCCGATGCTGGGATCTCTACCACGCTCTCTCCTTCTGGGACATCCATGGCGGCGAGCTCCTCGGGATCGGTCACCACCCAGCCCTGGACCACGTACGTGTTCCTGTCCGTCCGGTATAGCGACGGACAGTCACCGGGGTTGCTGCCGGGGTCCTTGCCCAAGAACTCCACACGCACGTCGTCGCCTCCCGTCGTGAGTTTTGCTCCGATTTGCTCGGTTGCCATCGTTCCGTAGCCCGGCAAGCGGATCAATGCGCAAAGGACAGCAAGGTCGTGGGTCCGGCCACCGATGCATCCTGGCTTGAGAACCAGCAGCAAGCCCGACAAGGCCCTGACGCCGTGAGCGAAGTCCACGAACCGCGGCGGGTAGGTGAGGGTGCGCTGTCTCGGAGGTGGAGGCCGGTCACCCGAGCCGGCCTCCACCCTCAACCCGCTCGGACAACAAGGAGGCCGCCCCGATGCTCCGCCGCGGTGACGTGCTGATCCTGCGCGAGACGGAGTGGCGCACGGGGCAGGGCAGCATCCTCGTCACCGTGACAGCCGTAGGCGACAGGCGCTACGACGACGGCGGCTGGTGGATCAGCGTGAAGTGTGACCAGATCACCTGGCGGAAGCAGCCGGAAGTCAGGTTCATCGAGATCAGAGCCGCCAGCGTCCAGCGGGCCAGACAGCGGGTGGAGACGCCGGCAACCGGGAGGTGCTCGGTTGTCCAGGAGGGAGGAGGTCGGCTGGGTCGGAGCGTCGGCTTGTCCCGCTGGCGGTCCCGGAGCGGCGCATGATCGCCGGCGCCCTGGTCGCCCGTGAGGAGCCAGCCGGATAAGGAAAGTCGATCGGTGGTCAGGCGGTCGCGAGGCGGCGGGCGAGGTGCGGGGGCAGCACAGTGGACGCCGCGTACACCTCCGGCGTCAGGTGCTCGCTGACCCCGTCGATGTTCGACCAGTCCCCGGCCGCCACCGCCGCCGCCGGCCGCAGCGGATGCGCCGCCGCGACCAGGAACCCGAAGCTGGTGAGCTGATAGCCGGGGATCACCGCGTGGTGCAGCAGCGTGTCCGCGAACACCCGCCCCGCCGCGGCCCGGGTCCGGGCGACCTCCGCCGGCTGTACGGTCAGCGACCCGCACTGCAACGCCAGCACCCCGCCCGGCGCGAGCCGCCGCGCCGCCGCGGCGAGGAAGTCGGCGCCGAACAGCGGCTCCGCCGGCCCGCCGGGGATCGGGTCGGGCAGGTCCAGCACGATCACGTCGAACGCCGGCCCGCCGTCGGCCACGTACGCCGCGCCGTCGGCGAACACCAGCTCCACCCGCGGGTCGTCCCACGCGTCGCCGCCGATCGCCGGCAGGTGCTCCCGGCAGACCCGGGTGACCGTCTCGTCGATCTCCACCTGGACCACCCGGCGCAGGCTGCGCAGCCGCAGCGCCCGGCGCAGGGCGCCGCCGTCCCCGCCGCCGACGATCAGGATGTCGCGCGGGGCGCCGTGCTGCAACGCCGGCGGCAGGACCAGCATCTCGTGGTAGATCGCCTCGTCCCGCTCGGTGGTCTGGATGATCCCGTCGAGCACGAGCACCCGCCCGTGGAACGGGGTGTCCAGGACCTGCACGTGCCCGTACGGGGTCCGCTCGTCGTGCCGGACCGCGGTGTACGCGACCTGCACCCGCACCCCCGGGCTGGCGTACGGCAGCGCGCTCTCGGTGAACCAGTGCACGGGCCCGTCCTCCATGGGAGGAGGCTACGCAACCCCGCCGCCGGTCAGCCGGCCAGGTCGCGGCGGCGCAGCCCGGCCAGGCCCGCGGCCAGCAGCGCCGCCGCCGTCCCGGCCAGCCACAGCAGCGGCGCGGCGTGCGCCGTCCCGCCGGGCAGCCGCGGCGCGTGCGCGAACGGCGACAGGTCCAGCACCCACTGGTCCAGCCCGGCGAGCGCGCCGACCAGGCTGAGCAGCACGCACAGCCCCAGCGCGCCCCACGCCACCCCGGCGGCGAGCCGGGGGAGCAGGCCGCAGGCGGCGAGCGCCACCCCGGCCAGCACCCACACCGCCGGCACCTGCGCCGCGGCCGCCGCGAGCGCGCCGCCGGGGTCGTGCGCGGTCAGCCCCGACCCGACGCCGTACCCCAGCAGGGCCAGCACCGGCCCGCCCAGCGCGAACAGCAGGTGGCTACCGGCCCAGCGCAGCCGCCCGAGTCCGGTGGCCAGGATCGGCTCGGCCCGGCCGGCCGACTCCTCGGCGCGCAGCCGCAGCGTCGCCGAGACGGCGTACCCGGCGGCGGCCAGCGCCATGATCCCGGCGGTCGCGGCCAGGTACGTGTCCCGCATCGCCGCGGCGCCGCCGAGCCGGGGGAGCAGGTCGCCCAGCTCGCGACTCGACGCCACCATCTCGTCGATGCCCGCCGAGGCGCCGCCGACGACCAGGCCGACCAGGGTCAGCCCGGCCAGCCAGCCGAGCAGCGACGCGCGGTGCAGCCGCCAGGCCAGCCCGACCGGCCCGCGCAGCGCCCACCCGGCCGCCGCCGGCCCGCGCCGCTGCGGCAGCGCCCCGGCGCCGAGGTCCCGCCGTGCCTGTACCGCCGCCGCCCCGGCCGCCAGCAGGACCGCCACGGCAGCCAGCGCCCCGAGCAGCCACCAGCGCTCGCCGGCGAACGGGCGGACCCGCTGCGCCCAGCCCAGCGGCGACAGCGCCGACAGCCACGCGGCCCCGCCGCCCGGCCCGGCCGCGTCGCCGGCCGCCCGCAGCGCGTACGCCGCGCCGAGCACCCCCAGCGCCACCCCGCGGGCCGCCCCGGCCGACCGGGCGAGCTGCGCGGCCACCGCGCCGACGGCGGCGAACACCAGCCCGGCCAGCGCGAACGAGCCGCCCAGCGCGACCGCGCCCGGCCACGGCAGCCCGCCGGCGCCCAGCGCCAGCGCGGCGACCGCGCCGAGCGCGAGCAGCGCCCCGGCGGCGACGGCCAGGGCCGCGGCCAGCGGCGCCAGCCGGCCGACCGCGCCGGCGCCGAGCAGCTCGCGGCGCCCGGCGTCCTCCTCGGCCCTGGTGTGCCGGACGACCGTGAGCAGCCCGGCCAGCCCGACCAGCGCGAGCAGGAACCCGCACCGCCAGGCGACCACGGCGCCCAGCGAGGAGCCGAGGATCGGGCCGACGGTGGACAGCATCGCCGGGTTGGCGGCGACGGAGTCGTGGTACTCGCGCAGCCCGACCCCGCCCGGGTACAGGCCACGGAAGCTCGCCGCGTACGCCGCCGGCAGCAGCGCCATCGGCAGCACCCACAGCGGCAGCACCCACCGGTCCCGGCGCAGCGCCAGCCGGATCAGCCGGCCGGTACCGGCGGTCACCGCGCACCGCCGGCGGGCAGCTCGTCGCGGTAGTGGCGCAGGAAGAGCTGCTCCAGCGTCGGCGGCTGCGCGGTCAGCGCCCGCGGGCCGGCGGCGGCCAGCCGGCCGAGGACCGGGCCGAGCGCGGCGGCGTCCACCTCGCAGGCGATCCGGTCGCCGCGTACGTGCAGGTCGTGCACGCCGGGCAGGTCGGCCAGCCCGGCCACCGGCGCGGCCAGCTCGGCGGTCACCGTGGTCCGGGTGAGGTGGCGCAGCTCGGCCAGCGTCCCGGTCTCGACGGTGCGGCCGGCGCGGACGATGCTGACCCGGTCGCAGAGCGCCTCCACCTCGGAGAGGATGTGGCTGGACAGCAGCACCGTCCGCCCGCGCTCGCGCGCCTCCTCGGCGACGACCTCGCGGAACACCTCCTCCATCAGCGGGTCCAGCCCGGACGTCGGCTCGTCCAGCAGGAGCAGGTCGACGTCCGCGGCCAGGGCGGCCACCAGCGCGACCTTCTGCCGGTTCCCCTTCGAGTACGCCCGCCCGCGCTTGCCCGGGTCCAGGTCGAACCGCTCGACCAGCGCGGCCCGCCGCCGCGGGTCGAGCCCGCCGCGCAGCGCGCCGAGCAGGTCGATCACCTCGCCGCCGGTCAGGTTCGGCCACAGGGTCACGTCGCCGGGCACGTAGGCGAGCCGCCGGTGCAGCGCGGTCGCGTCCCGCCACGGGTCGCCGCCGAGCAGCCGGGCGGTGCCGCCGTCGGCGCGCAGCAGCCCGAGCAGCACCCGGATCGTCGTGGTCTTGCCGGCCCCGTTGGGGCCGAGGAAGCCGTGCACCTCCCCGGCGGCCACGCGCAGGTCCAGGCCGTCCAGGGCGCGGACCGCCCCGTACGCCTTGGTCAGCCCGGCCACCTCGATCGCCGTACCGTCAGTCATCCGCCGCTCCCTCCGCCCGGTTCCCCGCCGCCCGGGCGGCGCGCTGCCGCTCCCGGTACGCCTCCCAGCGGCGGATGAACGCCTCGCCGTACTCGTCCTCCAGGAACGCGATCAGGTCGCCCAGCTCGTGCACCCGCTCCCGCTGGCCCGGCTTGTCCGGGCCGAGGGCGCGCAGCCCCAGCGCGGTGGTCTCCCGGACGGCGTGCAGCCGGGCGATCCGGTACCGCCAGATCCGCGCCCAGCCCCCCTCCGCGATGCGGTAGTGGTGCTGCCGGGTACCGGGCACCGGCACGCGCTCGACCAGCGAGCCGGCCTCGAGCTGCCGGACCAGCGTGCTCACCGACGCCTTGCTCACCCCGAGGGCGGCGGCGATCTCGGTGATCGACTGGTGCGCGGGATCGGCGATCATCAGCCAGCCGTGGATCCGCCCGGCCGTCCGCTGCCCGCTGAGCTGCTCGAACATGAGCCCGATCCGCTCGACGAACTCCGCCTCACCCGCGCTGGGCCCCACCGGCACTCCCGACCATCATCAACGTTCAGAACCTACTGAACGAACGCTACGCCGCCGCCCGGAGCCGGTCAACGCCCGCGTCGGCGGCCCGGCCCGCGCGGCGGGCGCGGCGCAGGCCGGCCGCACCGAACAGCACCCCCAGCACGGCGGCCGCCCCGACCGCCGCCCGCACCCACACCCCGGCCGCCCCGCCGTCCAGCGCCGCCGGCAGCGGCAGCAGCGCGCCCGGCGCGGTGAGCGCCACCAGCGGCAGGTGCTCCCAGCCGGTCGCGGCGGCCGATCCCAGCGTCCACGCGTACGCCGGGATCGCGGCGGCCACGGCCACGGCGACGGCGTACGGGCGGGCGGTCAGCGGCAGCGCGGTCATCGGGGGTACCTCCGGGTCCGGTGTGGAGCGCGGGCGGCGGTCGCCGCCCGACACCATTGATCCTCGGTACCGGCCGTTCGGGGCGCGTGAGTACCCGTACCCGGGTACTCTGTCGCCGATCCGACACCGCCGATGCCGGGCGCCGGCGGGGGCAGGGGAGCGGATGGCCGACGAGCTGCGGATGGGCACCGCCCGGGGGCGGTGGGTGCTGCTGACCACCGTCCTCGGCTCGGGCCTGGTCATGCTGGACGGCACCGTCGTCAACGTCGCCCTGAAGGGCATCGGCACCGACCTCGGCGCCGGCTTCGCCGGCCTCCAGTGGACGGTCAACGCGTACACCCTCGCCCTGGCCGCCCTGATCCTGCTCGGCGGCTCGCTCGGCGACCGGTACGGCCGCCGCCGGCTCTTCCTGGTCGGCGTGGCCTGGTTCGCGCTGGCCTCGCTGCTCTGCGGCCTCGCCCCGAACGTCGGCGCGCTCGTCGCCGCCCGCGCCCTGCAGGGCGTCGGCGGGGCGCTGCTCACCCCCGGCAGCCTGGCGATCATCTCGGCGTCGTTCCACGGGCGGGACCGGGCCGCCGCGGTCGGCGCCTGGTCCGGGCTGGGCGGCACCGCCGCGGCGGTCGGCCCGTTCGTCGGCGGGTGGCTGCTGGAGTGGTCCTGGCGGGCGGTGTTCCTGGTCAACCTGCCGGTGGCGGCGCTGATCCTGCTGGTCGGCCGCCGGCACGTACCGGAGACCCGGGACCCGGCCGCGGCCCGCGGCCTCGACCTCGCCGGGACGCTGCTCGGCGCGTGCGGCCTCGGCCTGGTCACGTGGTCGCTGACCACGGCCGGCGCGGGCGCCGGGCCGGCCGTGTGGGCGGCCGGGCTCGCCGGGGCGGCCGCGCTGGCCGGCTTCGTCGTGGTCGAGCGGCGCTCGGCGCACCCGCTGGTGCCGCCGGCGCTGTTCCGGGACACCCGGTTCACCGCGGCCAACGCGGTCACGTTCCTGGTGTACGCGGCGCTCGGCGTCGTCTTCGTCCTGCTCGTCCTGCACCTGCAGGTCGTCGCCGGCTACCGCCCGCTGCTGGCCGGGACCGCGCTGCTGCCGGTCACCGGCCTGATGCTGCTGTTCTCCGCCCGGGCCGGGGCGCTGGCGCAGCGGATCGGGCCGCGGCTGCCGATGACCCTCGGGCCGCTCGGCTGCGCCGCCGGGCTGCTGCTGATGCTGCGGATCGGGCCGGGCGCGTCGTACCCGCTCGCGGTCCTGCCCGCCGCGCTGGTCTTCGGCGCCGGGCTCACGCTGACCGTCGCCCCGCTCACCGCGACCGTGCTGGACGCGGCCCCCGACCGGTACGCCGGGGTGGCCTCCGGGGTGAACAACGCCGTCGCCCGCGCCGCCGGCCTGCTCGCGGTCGCGGTCATCCCGGTGCTCGCCGGCATCGGCGGCGCCGACTACCTCGAACCGGCGGCATTCGCCGGCGGGTTCCGCCGCGCGGTGCTGATCTGCGCCGGGCTGATGGCGGCCGGCGCGGCGGTCGCGGGGCTGTGCGTGCGGGCCCGCCCGGAGCCGCCGCCGGCGCGGCTGCCGGTGGAGCGGGCGGCGCACTGCCCGCTGTCCGGCCCGACCCCGCACCCGGGGCCGGACCGGGACTGACGGTCAGACGTGCACGGCCGGGGCGCCGACCAGCGCCGCCACCCGCCCGCGCCGGTACAGCAGCAGGCTGACCAGCAGGCCGGCGGCGAAGAACGTGGCCGACCACAGGTACGCCGTGTGCGCGCTCTCCAGGCTCGCCCCGGCGAGCACCGCCGGCAGCCGCACGTCCTTGCCGACCAGGTAGTCGGTGGCGGCGCTGGTGGCGAGCGTGTTCAGCAGCGCGGTGCCGATGGAGCCGCCGACCTGCTGCACGGTGTTCACCGTCGCCGAGGCGACCCCCGCGTCGTGCGGGTCGACGCCGGCCGTGGCCACGTTCATCGACGGCGCGATGATCAGGCCGAGGCCCAGGCCCATCATGACCAACTGCGGCAGGACGTGCGTGCCGTAGCTGCTGTCCAGGTCCAGCGTGGTCATCCAGAGCAGCGCGCCGACGGCGAGCCCCATCCCGACCGGGACGATCGGCTTGGGCCCGAACCGGGCCACCAGCACGGTGGTGGACAGCGTCGCGGTCAGCATGAGCGCGCCGACCAGCGGCAGGAACGCCAGGCCGGTCTCGACCGGCGTGTACCCGCGGGTGCCCTGCAGGTAGTAGGTGAGGAACAGGAACACGCCGAACATGCCGGCGCCGCTGATCAGCATGGCCACGTACGAGGCGGCCCGGTTGCGGTCCAGCAGGATCCGCAGCGGCAGCAGCGGGTGCGCCGCCCGGGTCTGCCACCAGGCGAACGCCGCGAGCAGCACCGCGCCGCCGGCGAGGAAGCCCCAGGTGGCCACGTCGCCCCAGGCGTGCGAGTCGGCGTTGGCGAAGCCGTACACGATGCCGAACAGGCCGGCCGAGACCAGCAGCGTGCCCGGTACGTCCAGGGTGGCCGCCCGGTCCCGGACGCCGCGCGGCAGCAGCGCGGCCGCGCCGGCGATGGCCGCGGCGGCGAAGACGACATTCACGTACAGCGTCCAGCGCCAGTCGAGCTGCTCGGTCAGCACGCCGCCGAGCAGCAGCCCGATCGCGCCGCCGGCGCCGGCGATCGCGCCGAACACGGCGAACGCCCGGGCCCGCTCGCGCACCTCGGTGAACGTGGTGGTCAGCAGCGACAGCGCCGCCGGGGCGAGCAGCGCGCCGAACACGCCCTGCGCGGCCCGGGCCACGACCAGCACCTCGAAGTTGCCGGCGGCGCCGCCCAGCGCGGACGCGGCGGCGAAGCCGACCAGCCCGGCGATGAACGTGCGCTTGCGGCCGAACAGATCGGAGATCCGCCCGCCGAGCAGCAGCAGGCTGCCGAACGCCAGCGAGTACGCCGTGACGACCCACTGCCGGTCGCCGTCGGTGAAGCCGAGCGCCTGCTGGGCCGAGGGCAGCGCGATGTTCACGATCGTGGCGTCGAGCACCACCATGAGTTGCGCGAGGCCGATGACGACCAGCACCCACCAGCGGTGCCGGGGCGCGGCCGGCGCGGCGTCCGCCCGCGGCGCGTCGATCGTGGCGTGGGGCATGGAGGGGCTCCTCATCGGGACGGCGCGGCGGCGCTGGTACGGCCGTGAGCTGCGCTGAGCTGGGTGGCGAGCCAAGGGGAGGCCCGCCTCACTTTCGTAAGCTACAGCAAGTCGAGGGCGCCCTCGACTTGTTATGCTGTGGAACATGACACAGCAGGCCGCGCCCACCCCCGCCACTGTGGCGCCCGGGACCGCCGGTGCGCCCGGGGTGCCCCGGCCGCTGCGCCGCGACGCCCAGCGCAACCGGGACGCCCTGGTCGCGGCGGCCCGGACCGCCTTCGCCGCGGACGGGCTGGAGGTCTCGCTGGAGCGGATCGCCCGGGACGCGGGCGTGGCCATCGGCACGCTGTACCGGCACTTCCCGACCCGCGGGTACCTGATCTCCGCGGTCTTCGCCGAGAAGATGCGGGTCGTCCTCGACCGGGCCGAGCGGGCGGTCGCCGAGCCGGACGCCTGGACCGCCTTCGCCGGCCTGCTGGAGACGCTGTGCGAGATGCAGGCCGGCGACCTGGGCTTCTGCGAGCTGGCGGCGCTCGAACTGCCGCCCAACGGCGACCTGGCGCTGATCCAGCAGCAGGTGGCGGCCCTGGGCGGGGCGGTACTCGACCGCGGCCAGCGGGCGGGCGCGATCCGGCCCGACCTGGCCATGCCGGACCTGTTCTTCCTGGTCTGGTCGCAGAGCCGGATCATCCGGGCCACGGCGGGCGTGGCGCCGCGGGTCTGGCGCCGGCACCTGTACCTGCTGCTGGACGCGTACCGGGCCGACCGCGCCCACCCGCTGCCCGAGCCGCCGCTGACGGAGGCGGAGTTGCCGCGCTGCATGGCCCGACTCGGCGACGCCTGCACCCGCTGACCCGTCCCGGCCGGCCATCGCGTCACCGGCCGACTCCGCTGCGTGCGATTCCGCCGGTCGCCGCCCGGGATTCGCCTGCTGTTCCGGCGATCGCCGCGGCGCGATTCCGCGGGTGGGCGGGGAATGTCGGGGGTCGGCGGTAGCGTCCGGGGGACGGCGCAACGCCGCCGCGGCGCGCCCCTGCGCCCCGATGCGCTCGGGGCCCGCGGAGCGCCGCACCCCCGGACCCGAACGCGTCGGGACACCGGGTACCGCCGTACCGCGAAGACCGCCGACCGAGAGACGAGGCAGCCGATGACCGCGCCCATTCCGCACGCCGACCCCAGCGACGGGCTCGCCCGCGAGCGCACCGACCTGCTCGACGCGCTGGCCAAGGCCCGCTACTTCCTGCGCCACCCGTCCCGCGAGCTGACCGACGCCCAGGCCGGCTCCGCTCCCTCGGCCAGCGAGCTGAGCGTCGGCGGGCTGATCAAGCACGTGGCGCAGGTCGAGGAGAACTGGGCGAACTTCATCGTGGACGGCCCGTCGGCCATGCCGTCCTGGACGGACCCCGACGCCGGGCGCCGGCACGCCGACGGCTTCCGCCTGCTCGACGGCGAGACGCTCGCCGACGTGCTCGCCGAGTACGAGAAGGTCGCCGCGCGCACCGACGACCTCGTCCGCACGCTGCCGGACCTCGACGCCGCCCACCCCCTGCCGGAGGCGCCGTGGTTCCCGCCGGGCACCACGTGGTCGGCCCGGCGGGTCGTGGCCCACATCGTCGCCGAGACGGCGCAGCACGCGGGCCACGCCGACATCGTCCGGGAGACGATCGACGGCGCCAAGTCCATGGGCTGACGCCGTCCCCGCCGCTCCGTCAGGCGCTCGGCACGATGATCCACATCGCGAGGTAGACCAGGAACTGCGGGCCGGGCAGCAGGCAGGACAGGACGAACAGGATCCGCACGGTCGTCCGGGACAGGCCGAACCGCTCGGCCAGGCCGGCGCACACCCCGGCGATCATGCGGTGGTGGCGCGGGCGGACGAGGCGCGGTCGGGTCGTGGTCATCATCGCGCTGGCTCCCCTCGGGTGTCGGCGCGGTGTCGATCACCGCTGCTCCACCCACGGTAACCAGCCGCGGCAACATCGAACCCCGACAATCGCGCCGAGTGCCGCCCGACCACCCGCGGACCGGGCCCCGGCCCCCTCCGCGGGTGGTCGAGCAGGGGTCGCGCCCCGCCGCGCGCAGGTCGCGGCCCAGCCTCCGCGGGCGGTCGAGCGGGTGGCGCCCGGCTGCGCGCGGGCCGGGCGCGCCCCGGCCCGCGCGGCGGTTCAGGGGCGGTCGGCGCCCGCCCGGGCGGGTTCGCGGACGTCGGCCGGGCCGGTCGGGCGGCGCGCCGTGTACCAGGCGATCGTCGCCGGCCACCCCTGCTCCCGGACCCGGCGCATCGACCAGCGCACCCGCATGTCCGGCCGCCGGGCGTACCGGTCGGTGACCGCGCGCACCCGGTTGGCCAGCGCCCGGTCCTCGAACCCGGCCGAGAAGTCCGCCCGCGGAAACCCGCCGGACCGCTCGTACAGCTCGGCGGTGATGGCGAGGTTCGCGCCGGCGGCGAGCACGTACGGCCCGCGGTACGCGCGGCCCCGGTTGTCCGGGCGCAGCCGCCCGAGGTGGTGGAACGCCGACTGCACCGGCCCGAGCAGCGCCCGCTGCGACAGCGGCACCGGCCCGTCGTCGGTGCGCGGGTACAGCCGCCCGGCCAGGAACCCGTACCCGGCGGCGAACCCGGCGGCGATCGCCATGGTCCAGTCCCGGTCCGGCAGGCAGTCGGCGTCGGTCCGGGCCAGGTGGGTGGCGCCGCGGGCGATGGCGTAGCGGCAGCCGGTGTCCGCCGCCCGCCCCGCCCCGCGCTCGGCCTCGGCGACCAGGTGCGCGGCGACGCCGCTGCCCCGGACGGCGGCGGCGGTCCCGTCGGTGCTGGCGTTGTCCACCACCACGATCCCGGCCGGCGGCACCCACTGCGCGGCGAGCGCGGCCAGCGTCGCGCCGATCGTGGCGGCCTCGTTGTGCGCCGGTACGACGACCCAGAGCCTCACGGCAGCTCCTGGAGCATGATCCCGAGGCTGATGCCGGACGCGAGCCCGATCAGCGCGACCCGGTCGCCGGGCCCGCACTGGCCCCGGTCGAGGGCGAGCGAGAGTTGCAGCGGCAGCGTCGCCGACGCGGTGTTGCCGTGGCCGGCGAGCGTCGGGACGAGCCGGTCGGTGGGGATGCCGGCCCGCTCGCACATCTCGTACAGGTGCGGCACCGCGGCGACGTGCACGCAGATCGCGGCGTAGTCGTCCCAGCGGGTGTCGGTGCGGGCGAGCGCCTCGGTGAACGCCGCGTAGGCGAGCCGCTCGCACGCCTCCTTGAGCGCCCGGCCGTCCCCGCGGAAGTGCGCGTACGCCGGGTCGAGGCCGTGCATCGTGCCGCCCGCGCGGATCGTCGCCCGGTCCCAGGCGGTCGAGTCGGCGGCGAACGCCCGGTACCGGATGCCCCCGCCCGCGACCGGCTCGACGAGCGCCGCCCCGCCCGCGTCGGACAGCGTGAACGCCGCGCACTGGGCGGTGAACGCGGCCCGGTCCGGCACCGTCCAGGAGACCGTGCGGCTGGGCACCTCGCCGGTGCAGACGAGCACCCGCCGGTACCGGCCGTCGCCGACCAGCGCCGCCGCGACCTCGACCCCGTTGAGCCAGCTGTTGCAGGCGTTCTTCAGGTCGAACACCGGGCAGCGCGCGCCGAGCTTGTGCGCGGTGATGTGCGCGGTGGCCGGCTCGATCAGGTCCTGCGACGCCGAGGCGAAGATCAGCAGGTCCAGGTCGGCCGGCGCCAGCCCGCGGTCGGCGAGCAGCTTCGTCGCGGCGGCCACGGCCAGGTCGGACGCCTGCTGGTCGGGCGCGGCGACGTGCCGGCCGGTCACCCCGGTCGCCCGGGCGATCGTGCCGGCGAGCGGGGCGGAGCCGTCGATCCGGGCCACCACGTCGGCGTCGCTGAGCACCCGCTCGGGCAGGTACGCCGCGGCGGCCGTGACGGCGACGCGGTCGGGAACGGTGATCATCGCAGGGCCTCCCTGGCCTCGACGGTGCGGACGGGGCGCGGCGCCTGCCGCGGGACCGGCGCGCGGCGCACCGGCAGCGCGCGCAGCCGGCGGAACGCGATGTCGCCGCCGTACCGGCCGCCGTCCACCGGGCACAGGTCCGGCAGCCGGTCGAGCAGCGCGGCGATGAGCAGCGCGCACTCGTGCCGGGCCAGGCCCGCGCCCTGGCAGTAGTGCGGGCCGGCGCTGAAGGCCAGGTGCCGGCCCGGCCGCCCCGGCCGGAACACCGCCGGGGCGTCGAAGACGTCCGGGTCCCGGTTGGCCGCGGCGAGCACCAGCCGGACCGGCTGCCCGGCCCGGAACCGCACGCCGGCCACCTCGGCGTCCCGGGTCGGGTACCGCTGGGTGAACTGGGCCGGCGTGACCAGCCGGGCCAGCTCCTCGACCGCGTCCGGGATGCGCTCCGGCCGGGCGGCCAGCCGCGCCGCGGCGTCCGGGTTGCGGTGCAGCGCGAGCACGGCCTCCGGCAGCAGGCCCGCGGTCGTCTCGTACGCGGCGCCGGCGAAGAACGCCACCAGGTACGGCAGGTGCTCCGCCAGCGCCGGGTCGACGGTGTCGCACAGCCGCCCGACCGCCCCGCCGGGTACCCGGCGGGCCCCGCGGACCAGCTCGTCCCAGTACGCCCGCCAGTCCCGCAGCGCCCGGGCCGCCCGCCGGTCGGTGGCCGCCCCGGCGGGCCCGAACGACCCGGCGATGCCGGCCGCGACCGCCCCGACGGCGGGCGCGTCCCGGCGGGGGAGCCCGAGCACCGCGCAGGCCACCGCGATCGGCAGGTCGGCGCCCAGGACCGCCGCGGCGTCGGCGACCCCGCCGCCGCGGGTCTGCCGGGCGATCCGGTCGACGTGCTCGTCGACGATGTCCGCGACGAGCGCCCGGGTCGCGTCCCCGGCGTGCGGGGCGATCAGCGTGGCGCAGTGCCGGCGGGCCAGGGCGTGCGCGTCGCCGTTGAGCGACAGCAGGGTGCGGCTGAGCCCGACCCGGCCCGCGTCGGCCCGCCAGCCGGGCTCGTGCGCGTCCCGCCAGGCGGCGTCGAGGGTGTGCCAGGCCGGGTCGCGCAGGATCCCCGCGCAGACCGCGTACGAGGTGGTCAGCCGCCCGCCGGGCATGGCCAGCACCGGGCCGAGCGCGCGCAGCCGCTCGTACACCGGGTACGGGTCCCGGCGCCCCGCCTCGGTGAGCAGGGTCCGCATGAGCTTCGTCACGGACGATCGGTCGGCCACACTCCGCTTAACGACCGACCCCGATCGTGGCGCCGGATTCGAGCCGATATTTCGGATCAAGACGCTTATGCCCGTGCCCCCGCATCCGCCGCCGACCGGGCCCTGGTACCCCCCAGGGGTACGGGCTAGGATGAGGGAGTGGCTGATGCGACCCGTACCTACACCGTCCAGGGCATGACCTGCGGGCACTGCGTGTCCGCGGTGAGCGCCGAGCTGACCGCGCTGGGCGGCGTCCGCGCCGTCGACGTGGACCTGCCCACCGGCGCGGTCACCGTCACCAGCGCCGCGCCGCTGGACCCGGCGGCCGTGGCGGCCGCGATCGACGAGGCCGGCTACACCCTCGCCGCCGCCTGACCCACTCCCCCCGGATCGACCCACCGCCCCCATTCCCGGGGCCGGCATGGGGTCGGGCGCCGCCGCGGGTCCGGCGCGGGGCGGGCGTCGATCATCGGCTCCGGCCGGTGTCGTACCGTGGGCCGGTGACCACCCCCACCGCCACCACCGGGACCGGCCGCGCCCCCGGGGCGGGCGCGGTGTGGGCGGCGCTCGCCACCGTGTACGTGGTCTGGGGCTCGACCTACCTCGCCATCCGCGTCGTCGTCGAGGACGTACCCCCGTTCCTGTCCGCCGGCGCCCGCTTCGCCTGCGCCGCGGGCGTCCTCGCCGTCGTCCTGGCCGCCCGCCGCGCCGGGGCGCTGCGGGTCGGCGGGCGGGAGCTGGCCGCCTGCGCCCTGGTCGGCGTCCTGCTGCTGGTCGGCGGCAACGGCCTGGTGGTGCTCGCCGAGACCCCGGCGATGGGCGTGCCGTCCGGCATCGCCGCCCTGCTCGTCGCCGTGGTGCCCCTGCTGGTCGTGGTCCTGCGCGCCGCGACCGGCGACCGCCCGCGGGCGGCCACCGTCACCGGCGTGCTGGTCGGCTTCGGCGGCCTGGTCCTGCTCGTCCTGCCGTCCGGCGGCGGGCCGGCCGCGCCGCTCGGCGGCGCGCTGCTCGTCCTCGTCGCCGCGGCGAGCTGGTCAACCGGCTCGTTCGCCGCCGGGCGGCTGCCGCTGCCGGCGGACCCGTTCGTCGCCACGGTGTACGAGATGGCCTTCGGCGGGCTGGGCCTGCTGCTGCTCGGCCTCGGCACCGGCGAGGGGGTCGGCTTCGACCCGGCGGCGGTGTCCGGCCGGGCGTGGGGCGCGCTGGCCTACCTCACGGTGGCGGGCTCGCTGCTGGCCTTCACGGCGTACGTGTGGCTGCTGCACCACGCCCCGCTGTCCCTGGTGGCCACGTACGCGTACGTGAACCCCGCGGTCGCGGTCGCCCTGGGCGCCCTGCTGCTGGCCGAGCCGGTGGGGCCGCGGGTGCTGGCCGGCGGCGCGATCATCGTCCTCGGCGTGGCCCTGGTCGTCTCCACGGAGCGCCGGCGCCCGCGCACCCCGCCGCCCGACGACCCGCCCCCGCCCTGACCGCCGCGCGCGGCGCCGGCAGTCTGGCCGGATGGCCGACCCGGCGCCGGCTACCGGCCGGTAGCGTTCCGGCGGCGGGGTCGGCCAATTCGTTGGGCGCACCGGCCCCGCCACCGTCGCGGCTTGCCGCGCCGCCCGCACTGCTGAACGATGGCACCCAGTCGGCTGGATCGCCCGCCGCGCCAGGCGAAGGGAACCCAGCCCCGTGAGCGTCGTCAAGTCCCTGTGGGCAGCCGTCCAGGGCGATCCCGCCCTCATGCGCCGCATCAACGGCTGGCTCACGGTCTTCTGGATCGTCATGATCCCGATCAGCCTCGCCGCCGGCTGGCTCGACTCCGTCGCGTACGTCTCCGCCCTGTCCCTGTGGGCGCTGGTCTCCGGGCACTGGTCGGCCTGGCAGGCCGCCCGCGTCGAGGTCAAGCAGGAGCAGGAGGCCGAGGCCCGGCGGGCGGAGGACCTGCCGGGCGACGTGGCGGCGAAGGTCGCCGAGGTGGTCGACCTGCCGCAGCCGCGCTCCGGTACGGCGGACGGCCGGCCCGCGGACGCCGACCGCGCCCACTAGCCGGGCCGCCTCACGTGTTGTTGAGGTAGGCCAGGACGGCGAGGACCCGGCGGTTGTCGTCCTCGGACGGCGGCATGTTCAGCTTCGTCAGGATGTTGTTGATGTGCTTGCTCACCGCCTTCTCGGTGATGCGCAGCGCGGCCGCGATGGCGGCGTTGGACCGGCCCTCGGCCATCTCGCCGAGCACCTGCCGCTCCCGGGGGGTGAGCACCGCCAGCGGCTCCCGGCGGGCGAGGAGCTGCGAGACCACCTCCGGGTCCATGGCGGTGCCGCCGCCGGCGACCCGGCGGACGGCGTCGACGAACTCGCTGACGTTGGACACCCGGTCCTTGAGCAGGTAGCCGACCCCGCCGTGCGGGGTGCCGAGCAGCTCGCGGGCGTACAGCGGCTCCACGTGCTGGGAGAGCATGAGCACCGGCAGGCCGGGCAGCCGCCGCCGGGCCGCCAGCGCGGCCTGCAGGCCCTCGTCGGTGAACGTCGGCGGCAGGCGGACGTCGATGACGGCCACCCGGGGCTCGTGGGTGAGCAGCGCGGGCAGCAGGTCCGGCCCGTTGTCGACGGCGGCCACGACGTCGAAGTCGAACGCGCGCAGGAGCCGGATCAGCCCGTCCCGGAGGAGGGCGTGGTCCTCGGCGATGACAACGCGCACGGCAGCTCCATGGTGACGACGGTGGGCCCGCCGGGCGGGCTCGACAGGTCGATCGTGCCATCGAAGGCGGCGAGCCGGCGTTCGATGCCGCGCAGGCCGGTGCCCGCCGAGGGGTCGGCGCCGCCGGCGCCGTCGTCGGCGACCACGAGGGTCAGCGCGCCCGCGGCGTGCCGTACGTGCACGGAGCCGGACCGGGCGCGGCTGTGCCGGATCATGTTGGCCAGCGCCTCGGCGACGGCGAAGTACGCCGCCGACTCCACGGGGGTGTCGGGCCGGCCCGGCAGGTCGATGTCGACCGCGACCGGCATCGGCAGGCCGAGCGCCAGCGCGCGGATCGCCCCGCCGAGGCCCCGCTCGGCCAGCACGGGCGGGTGGATGCCGCGGACGAGGTGCCGCAGCTCGACCAGGGCCGCGCCGCTGGACTCGCGGGCCTCGGCGAGCAGCCGGTGCGCCTCGGCCGGGCTCCGGTCGATGAGTTCGTCGGCCAGGCCGATGGTCATGCTCAGCGACACCAGCCGGGCCTGGACGCCGTCGTGCAGGTCGCGCTCGATGCGGCGCAGCTCGGCCGCCTGGGCGTCCACCGTGTCGGCCCGGGTCACCGTCAACTGGACGACGCGCAGCCGGAGCTCGGCCGCCTCGGTGGGGGCCAGGAACAGCCGCGCGAAGTGGGCGTCGACGCGGCGCAGCCACGGCGCCACCCACAGGCCGACGGCGAGGATCGCCGCCCCCTGCGGCACGCAGAGCAGGCCGGCGGCGGGCGGGTCGGCCGACCAGGTCGCCCCGTAGCCGTACCAGCCGGTGCCGAGGGCGATCCACACCGGCGCCAGGGTCAACCCCGCGACGCCGTACAGCGGCACGGCCACCGCGATCGTGCCGAGGGCGAAGCCGACGATCGCGCCGGGCAGGAGCCAGGCGAGGTCCCGCCAGGTGGCCGGGTCGGTCACGACCCAGCGGAAGCGCGGCCACCCGCCGGCCACCGCCCGCTCCGGCGGCGGGTGGTACGGCCGGGTCACCGGTACGCCGGCCAGCGACGCCCGCCGGCGTTCGAGGTCGGCGCGCAGCCGGACCAGCGTCATCGTCCACGGCAGCAGCGCGAGGCCCAGGAACGGCACCGGCGCCAGCGCGAGCGCCGCCACCGAAACGACCAGCAGCGGAAGGTTGGTGAACGCCAGCCCCGCGGCGGCGAGACCGCCCAGCACGGCGGTAACCCGGCGCCGGACCCATCGGCCGGCCCGCGCGCCGCTCCCGGCCCTGTCCATGCGCCATATTGTGCCCGTTCGCGGCCGGTCCGATGGTGGTGCCAGCACCCCCGGGCGGCTGGACCCAGCACTCCTGACGGGGCACGCCCCGGTCGATGTACTGGGGGCATGACCGCAACCTTGACGCCGGCGCCGCCGACGACCGGCAGCGACTTCGCCACGCTGGCCCGCCGGATCCGCGCCGAGGGGCTGATGGACCGCCGCCCCGCCTACTACCTGGCCCGGGCCGGCGTCGTCACGCTCATGCTGCTCGGCGGGTGGACCGCGTTCTTCCTCATCGGCTCGTCCTGGTGGCAGCTCCTGACGGCCGCGTTCCTGGCCGTCACGTTCACCCAGGTGGGGCTGCTGGCCCACGACCTCGCCCACGGCCAGGTGTTCCGCACCAAGCGCCCGGGCGCGTTCGCCGGCCGGCTGGCCGGCAACCTCGGCGTCGGGATGAGCTACGGCTGGTGGACGGACAAGCACACCCGCCACCACAACAACCCCAACCACGACGACCTCGACCCGGACGTCGCGCCGGAGGTGCTCATCTGGGCGACGGAGTCGGCGCTCGGCCGGCGCGGGCTGAAGGGCTTCGTCACCCGGCACCAGGCCGGCCTGTTCTTCCCGCTGCTCACCCTGCTCGCCGTCGACCTGAAGCTGTCCAGCGTCAAGGCGCTGCGCCGCGGCACGGTGAAGCGCCCCGGCCTGGAGAGCGCGCTGCTCGTCGCGCACGCCGTCGGCTACCTCGCGGCGCTGCTGATCGTCCTGTCGCCGCTGCAGGCCCTCGCCTTCCTGGTCGTGCACCAGGCGCTGTTCGGCGTCTACCTCGGCATGACGTTCGCGCCCAACCACAAGGGCATGCCGCACCCGACGGGTACCGAGGACTACCTGCGCAAGCAGGTGCTCACCTCGCGCAACGTCCGCAGCGGCCGGCTCACCGACGCGGCGCTGGGCGGCCTGAACTACCAGATCGAGCACCACCTGTTCCCCGGCATGCCGACCCCCAACCTGCGCCGGGCCCAGCCGATCGTGCGGGCGCACTGCGCCGAACTGGGCGTGTCCTACGAACAGACCGGCCTCGTCGCCTCGTACCGCGAGGCGCTGCGCCACCTGCACCGGGTGGGGGCGCCGGCCCGCGCCGAGCACGCGGCCCGCCGCCGCTGAGCCGGCGGGGCGGGCGGGCTCAGCGGCCGAGGAAGCGCAGGGCGTTGCCGCCCAGCAGCGCCGACCGGTCGGCGTCGGTGAGGAAGTCCGCCGCCCGGACCACCGCCCCCACCGGCCGCTCGCCCAGCGGGTACGGGTAGTCGCTGCCCAGCAGCACCCGCTCGACCCCCATCGTCGCGACCAGCAGCCGCAGCGCCTCGGGCGCGAACACCACCGAGTCCACCAGGAACCGGTCGGCGTACGCGCTCGGCGGCCGCTGCGACGCCCCGCGGACCAGGTCGCCCCGGCGATGCCAGGCGTTGTCCGCCCGCCCGGCCCAGAACGCGAAGCTGCCGCCGCCGTGGGCGAAGCAGATCCGCAGCGACTCCGGTACCCGGTCGAACACGCCGCCGAGGATCATCGCCAGGATCGACAGGTGGGTCTCGGCGGGCATGCCGGTCAGCCAGCGGGCCATCCAGCGGTCCAGCCGCGGGCTCTCCGGCATGTCCCACGGGTGTACGAACACCGGCGCCCCGACAGCCGCGCAGTGCTGGAGGAACTGCACCACGCCGGCGTCGTCGAGGTCCCGGTCGCCGACGTGGTTGCCGATCTCCACGCCGGCGTGGCCGGCGGCGAGGCAGCGGTCCAGCTCGGCGCAGGCGGCGTCGGCGTCCTGCAGCGGCACCTGGCAGAACGGCACGAGCCGGTCCGGCGCCGTCGCGGTGACCGCCAGCGTCAGGTCGTTGAAGATGCGGGACACGGCGGCCGCCTGCGCGGCCGGGCGCTCGTACGAGAAGAACAGCGGGGTGGGGGAGACCACCTGGACGTCCACGCCGTCGGCGGCCATGTCGGCGAGCCGGGTGGGCGGGTCCCAGGCGCTCGACCGGACCGGGCGCCACTCGGCGTCCCGGAGCATGATCATGGCTTCCCGCTCGGAGTCGATCCGCAGCCACGGCCAACCCCCGCCGCCGCACGCGGCGGCGAGGTCGGGCCAGCCCTTCGGGACGAGGTGGGTGTGGACGTCGACGACCGGCGGCATCAGCCCTTGCCCGGGTGCAGCGCCCCGCAGGCGCCGCAGGTGCGGGCGGCCTCGTCGGCGTAGAAGGCGCTGAAGATCGGCGGCAGGTCGACCACGATGTCCCGGACCTGCAACTCCACCTCGTGCACGAGGGCGTGGCACCGCTCGCAGTACCACTGGAACCGCTCCAGCGTGCCCTCCGGCCGGACCCGCTCGATGACCAGGCCAATCGAGCCCGGCTCGGGGCGCTGCGGCGAGTGCGGGACGTTGCGCGGCAGCATCCACATCTGGCCCTCGCCGATGGTGACCGTCTCCGGCCCGTCCGGCGTCATCAGGTTGACGTGCATGGTGCCCTTGACCTGGTGGAACCACTCCTCGTACGGGTCCACGTGGTAGTCGGTGCGGGCGTTCGGCCCGCCCACCACCATGACCACGAAGTCCTCGCTGGACGTGAAGATCTGCCGGTTGCCCACCGGCGGCTTGAGCAGGTGCCGGTTCTCGGCGAGCCAGTCGGCGAAGTCGATCCGGCTGGCGGAGTGGGGCTGGGTCACGGCGCCTCCTGCGGCAGTACGGCCACGGCTTGGATCTCGATCAGCAGGTGCGGGTGGGGGAGCTGGTGCACGGCCACGGTGGTCCGGGTCGGGCCGGTGGCGTCGAAGTAGTCGGCGTAGACCTCGTTGTAGCCGCCGAAGTCGTTCATGTTGACCAGGTACGTCGTGAGCTGGACCAGGTCGGCCAGGTCGGCCCCGGCGGCGCGGAGCAGGTCCCGGATGTTCTCGATCACCGCCCGGGTCTGCGCCCGGATGTCCAGCGTCGTCGTGCCGAACGGGTCCACGGCCGCGCCGGCGATGCTGTTGTCGGCGCGGCGGCTGGACGTACCGGAGACGAAGATCAGCCCGCCGGCCACCTTGACGTGCGGGAACGCCCCGCGCGGCGTGGCCTTCCCGGCCACCACCCGGGCCCCGGCGCCGAGCCCGGTCACGCCGGGCCCGCCGCGGTCAGCGACGCCGTGCCCAGGCCCTCGACCACGGCCCGCACGTGCGCGCCCGGCCGCAGCGGCACCGCCGCGGTCGCCGCGCCGGCCAGCAGGATCCAGCCCGGCTCCAGCACCACCCCGTGCGCCGCGGCCAGCCGGACCGCCGCCGCGTACGCCCGCCGCGGGTCGCCCAGGATCGCCGCGGTCGAGCCGGTCTCGGCGACCTCGCCGTCGACCTCCAGCAGCACGCCGAGGTTGTCCAGCCCGGCCGGGACCGGCTGCCATTCGCCGACCACGAACGCCGCCGCCGAGGTGTTGTCGGCGATCACGTCCGGCAGGGTGAACCGGAAGTCGGCGTACCGGGAGTCGATCACCTCCAGCGCCGGCGCGACCGCCCGCACCCCGGTGGCGAACTCGCCGGTCGGGCCGTCCAGCAGGAACGCCACCTCGGGCTCGACCCGCGGGTGGATGTGCGCGCCGACGTCCAGGGTGCCGCCGTCGGCGACCCGCATCGCGTCGGTCAGCCCGCCGCGGATCACCTCGTCCACCCCGACCTGGGCCATCTTGGCCCTGCTGGTCAGGCCCAGCTTGACCCCGACGGCGCGCTCGCCGCGGCGCAGCCGCCGGTCGAGCAGGGCGGCCTGGACGGCGTACGCGGCGCCCTCGTCCAGCCCCGGCACGTCCAGGGTGAGCTGCGGGATCGCGGCGGCGCCGCGCGCGGCGTCGTCCAGCCTGGCGGCCAGGGTCGCGGGGTCGGTCACTGGTCGTCCTCCTTCGCGCCGGCGAGGTCCAGCGCCACGTCCACGATCATGTCCTCCTGGCCGCCGACCATCCGGCGGCGGCCCAGCTCCAGCAGGATCTCCCGCACGTCCACGCCGTACCGGGCCGAGGCCCGCTCGGCGTGCCGCAGGAAGCTGGAGTACACCCCCGCGTACCCGAGCGACAGCGTCTCCCGGTCGACCCGCACCGGCCGGTCCTGCAGCGGGCGGACGATGTCCTCGGCGGCGTCCATCAGCGCGAACACGTCGCAGCCGTGGGTCCAGCCGAGCAGCTCGGCGTTGGCGACGAACACCTCCAGCGGGGCGTTGCCGGCGCCCGCGCCCATCCCGGCCAGCGACGCGTCCACCCGGGTCGTGCCGTGCTCGACGGCGACGATCGAGTTGGCCACGCCCAGCGACAGGTTGTGGTGGGCGTGGATGCCGATCTGGGTGGCCGGGTCGAGCACCTGCCGGTACGCGTCCACCCGCTCGGCGACGTCCGACATCAGCAGCCGGCCGCCGGAGTCGGTGACGTACACGCAGTGGGCGCCGTACGACTCCATCAGCTTGGCCTGCGCCGCCAGCCCGGCCGGATCGAACATGTGCGACATCATCAGGAACCCGGACACGTCCATGCCGTTGTCCCGGGCCCACGCGATGTGCTGCGCGGCGATGTCCGCCTCGGTGCAGTGGGTGGCGATCCGGACGCTGGTCACGCCCAGGTCGCGGGCGGCCCGCAGGTCGGCGATCGTGCCGATGCCGGGCAGCAGCAGCGTCGTCAGCCGGGCCCGGGTCAGCACGTCGGCGGCCGCGGCGATCCAGTCGGCGTCGGCGGCGGCGCCGTGCCCGTACGTGACGCTGGACCCGGCCAGGCCGTCGCCGTGCGCCACCTCGATCGCCGCCACCCCGGCGGCGTCCAGCGCCGTGGCGATCCGGCGCACGTCGTCGACGGTGTACCGGTGGGCGATGGCGTGCATGCCGTCGCGCAGGGTCACGTCCTGGATGTACAGCCGGGGCGTCCCGCTCATCCGCGCACCTCCACCAGCTTCTCGGCCGTGCGCAGGGCGGCCGAGGTCATGATGTCCAGGTTCCCGGCGTACGCCGGCAGGTAGTGCCCGGCCCCGGAGACCTCCAGGAACACCGACACCTGGAGGCCGGCCAGGTGCCGGCCGAGCTGCGGCACGTACGCGTCGACCGCGTCGAACTGCACCTCCTGCTTGAGCCGGTAGCCCGGCACGTACCGCTGCACCTCCGCCACCATGTCCACCACCGACTGCGCGATGGCCGCCCGGTCGGCGGCCGGGTCGGGCACCAGGCAGTGCACGGTGTCCCGCATGAGCAGCGGCGGCTCGGCCGGGTTCAGCACGATGATCGCCTTGCCCCGCTCGGCGCCGCCGACCGCCTCGATCGCCCGGGCGGTGGTCTCGGTGAACTCGTCGATGTTCGCCCGGGTGCCCGGCCCGGCCGAGCGGGAGGCGATCGAGGCGACGATCTCGCCGTACGCCACCGGCGCCACCCGGCCGACGGCCGCGACGATCGGGATCGTGGCCTGGCCGCCGCAGGTGACCATGTTCACGTTGTCCCGGTCGAGGTGGGCGTCGAGATTCACCGTCGGCACCACGTACGGGCCGATCGCCGCCGGGGTGAGGTCCACGACGATCCGGCCGTGCCCGGCGAGCACCGCGGCGTTGTGCCGGTGCGCGCCCGCCGACGTGGCGTCGAACACCAGTCGCACGTCGGCGAACTCCGGCATCGCCACCAGCCCGTCCACGCCCTTGGCGGTGGTGGCCACGCCCAGCCGCCGGGCCCGGGCCAGCCCGTCGGACTCCTCGTCGATGCCGACCAGCGCGACCATCCGCAGCGCCGACGACAGCCGCAGCACCTTGATCATCAGGTCGGTGCCGATGTTGCCCGACCCGATCACCGCCACCCCAGCGCTCACGCGGCGGCCCCGCTGAACCGGGTGCGCACCGAACCGAGCCCGGAGATCCGCGCCTCGTACGCCGCGCCCGGCCGCACCGGCGCCATCGGCCCGAGCGCCCCGGACAGCACCAGGTCGCCGGCCCGCAGCGGCGCCCCGAACCGGGCCTGCGTACCGGCCAGCCAGGCCACCGCGTTCAGCGGGTTGCCCAGGCAGGCGGCGCCGGCGCCGACCGAGACCGGCTCGCCCGCGTCGGTCAGCACCATCCCGCACAGCCGCAGGTCCACGTCGGCGAGCCGGCGCGGGGCGGTGCCGAGCACGTACCGGGCCGCGGCCGCGTTGTCGGCGACGGTGTCCACGATGGAGATGTCCCAGTCGGCGACCCGGCAGTCGACCACCTCGATGGCCGGCAGCAGGAAGTCCACCGCCCGGACCACGTCCGCGGCGGTCACCCGCTCGTACGGCAGGTCCGCGCCCAGCACGAACGCCACCTCCGCCTCGACCCGCGGCTGGAGCAGCGCGGTCACGTCGATGACGGCGTCGTCGTCGCTGGCCATGTCGGCGAACAGCACCCCGAAGTCCGGCTCGGCGATGCCCAGCGCCCGCTGCACGGCCGGCGCGGTCAGGCCGATCTTCGCCCCGACCGGCCGCCGGCCGGCGGCCACCCACGCGTCCACCTGCGCCCGCTGCACCCGGTACGCCGCCGGGATGTCCCCGGCCGGGATCAGCCGGTCGCGCAGCGGCGGCACCGGCACCCCGCTGCGCCGCGCCCCGTCCAGCGCCGCGACCGCGCCGTCGGCGTCGAACCCGTTGTCGCCCACTCTTCCTCCGCTTCCCACGAAACCCGCCCGGACCGTCCCGCCGGTCAGGGGTCGACCGCCACGCAGACGTTGGTCAGCTCGCTGTAGAAGTCCAGCGAGTGCGTGCCGCCCTCCCGGCCCACCCCGGACGCCTTCACCCCGCCGAACGGGGTGCGCAGGTCGCGCAGGAACCAGGTGTTGACCCAGACGATCCCGGCGTCCAGCGCGGCGCCGGCCCGGTGCGCCCGGCCCACGTCGCCGGTCCACACGGCCGCGGCCAGCCCGTACGGGCTGTCGTTGGCCAGCGCGAACGCCTCCTCCTCGGTGTCGAACGGCGCCACGTGCACCACCGGCCCGAAGATCTCCTCGCGGTTGGTCCGGGCCGCCGGGCCGAGCCCGGTGAGCACCGTCGGCTGCACGTACGCGCCGCCGTCGCGGGCGTCGCCGAACCCCGGCACCCCGCCGCCGGCCAGCACGCTCGCCCCCTCGGCCCGGGCCAGCGCGTAGTACCCGAGCACCTTCTCCCGGTGCTGCCGGGAGATCAGCGGCATCGTGGCGGTCGCCTCGTCCGACGGCCAGCCGGCCGGCAGCGCGGCGGCCGCCCTCGCCAGCCGCGCGGTGAACTCCTCGAACACCGGCCGCTGCACGTACAGCCGCTCGGTGCACAGGCACACCTGCCCGCCGTTGGTGAACGCCGACCGCACCGACCCGGCCACCGCCGCGTCCAGGTCGGCGTCGGCGAACACCAGCCCGGCGTTCTTGCCGCCCAGCTCGAACGACACCGCCTTCACCCCGTCGGCCGCCGCCCGCATGATCGCCGAGCCGGTCGCCGACTCGCCGGTGAAGGTGATCGCGTCCACGCCCGGGTGGGTGGTGAGGAACTCGCCGGCCGCGCCCGGGCCGTGGCCGTGCACGACGTTGAACACGCCGTCCGGCACGCCCGCGTCGCGCAGGATCGCGGCCAGCAGCGTCGCCGAGGACGGCGTCTCCTCGCTGGGCTTGACCACCACCGCGTTGCCGCAGGCCAGCGCCGGCGCCACCTTCCAGGTGAGCAGCAGCAGCGGCAGGTTCCACGGCACGATGATCCCGATCACGCCGACCGGCTTGCGGACCGCGTAGTTCAGCGCCCGCCCGCCGGTCGCCGTCACCGTGGTGAACGACTCCGTCGGCGCGGTCGCCGCGATGTCGGCGAAGGCGCGGAAGTTCGCCGCGCCGCGCGGGATGTCCAGCGTCCGGGCCTGCGAGATCGACTTGCCGGTGTCGGCGACCTCCGCGGTCACCAGGTCGGCGAACCGCCGCTCCAGCTCGTCGGCCACCCGGCGCAGCAGCGCCGCCCGGCCCTGCTCGCCCAGCCGCCCCCACTCGCCGCGCAGCGCCCGCCGGGCGGCCGCGACCGCCAGGTCCACCGTGCCGGCGTCGGCCTCGGCCACGTCGAACAGGTGCGCGCCGGTCACCGGGCTGTGCTTGGCGAACGTCTCCCCGCCGCGCACGTACGCGCCGTCGACGAAGTGCGGCAGGTGCCGCGGCCCGCCGGGCGACCGCCCGGCCATCAGCTCGGCCGGCCAGTCCGGCTCGGCCGTCACCGCCGCCCCCGCAGCGCCCGGGCCAGCAGGAGCAGGCCGGTGCCGCCGAGGCCCGCGGCCGCCGCCGCCAGCACCCGGTGCTGGCGGCGGATCCGCCGCTGCACGGCCGCGTACGGCATGGTCGAGAACGACACCAGCTCGTACCGGGACAGGTACAGCGACGGCAGCGCCCGCTGCAGCGCGTGCTCCACCCGCCGCCCGGCCAGGAACACCGGGGAGGCCACCCGGTCGCGCATCTCGACGAAGTTCTCCAGCGCCATCCGGGCGATCGCCTCGGCGTTGTCCGCCCGGTTCCGCTCGTACGCCGCCAGCGCCGCCGGCCAGTCGTCGCCGTGCGCGTCCAGGCAGCGGTCCAGCTCGACCACGTCCTCGAACGCGCAGTTCGCGCCCTGCCCGTAGAACGGCACGATCGCGTGCGCGGCGTCGCCGACCAGCGCCACCCGCCCGTACGCCTGCCAGGGGTGCGTGCGGACCGTGCCCAGCTTGCCCACCGGGTTGGCCCGGAAGTCGGCGACCAGGTCCGGCGCCAGCGCCGGCACATCCGGGTAGTGCGCGGCGAAGTGGCCGCCGATCTCCGCGTCGGTGGTCAGCGCGGCGAAGCTGCCCGCCCCGGTCAGCGGCCAGAACAGCGTGCAGGTGAACGACCGGTCCGGGTTCGGCAGGGCGATCATCATGGACGAGCCGCGCGGCCAGATGTGCAGCGCGCCGGGGTCCAGGGCGAAGTCGCCGTCGGCGCCGGCCGGGATCGACAGCTCCTTGTACCCGTAGTCGAGGAACTCGACGTCCTCGCCGACCAGGCCGGCGTCGTGCAGCGCGCCGCGGGTGGCCGACCCGGCGCCGTCGGCGCCGAGCACGATGTCGGCGTCCGCCTCGACCCGCCCGTCCGGGGTCTCGAACGCCAGCGCGCCGGTCTTGGCGTCCAGCCCGACCAGCTTGTGCGCGAACCGGACGGTCACGCCGGGTCGGGCCGCCGCGGCGTCGAGCAGCGCGTTGTTCAGCGCGCCCCGGCTGATCGAGTTGATCGCCCGGTCGCCGTCCAGGCTGTACGGCTGGAAGTCCGGCTCGCCCGCGACCGGGTGCACCATCCGGCCGCGCATCGGCAGCGCCGCCGCCATCACCGCGGTGTCCAGGCCGATCCGGCGCAGCGCGTCCAGCCCCCGCTCGGACAGCGCCAGGTTGATCGACCGGCCCCGCTCGGCCGCGCCGCCGCGCGGGTCGGGCCGCCGCTCGTACAGCGTCACCGCGTGGCCCCGGCGGGCCAGGAAGCAGGCCAGCAGCGACCCGGCCAGCCCGGCCCCGACCACCGCGACCCGGTTGCCGCCCGGCGCGCTCACGCGGGCACCACCGCGGCCAGCGCGGCCGCCGCGCGCCAGCAGTCGTGGTACGTCGAGTACAGCGGCACCGGCGCCAGCCGGACGACGTCCGGCTCCCGCGCGTCAGCGATCACCCCGTGCTCCTCCCGCAGCCGGCGGGTCACCTCGCCCGCCCGCACGCCCGTCACCCGCACCGACAACTGGCAGCCGCGCGCGGCCGGGTCCCGCGGCGTGAGCACCGCCAGCGGGCGCCCCGGCAGGATCGCGTCGAGCTGCTCCGCCAGGTACCCGGTCAGCCGCTCGCTGCGCGCCCGCAGCGCCGGCATCCCCACCCTGTCGAAGATCGCCAGGCTGCTGCGCACCGGCCCCATGGCGAGGATCGGCGGGTTCGACACCTGCCACGCCTCGACCGTGGCCGGCGGCCGGGACACCGGCGCCATCTCGAACCGGGTCGCCGCCGCGGTGCTCCACCAGCCCTCCAGCCGGGGCAGGTCGGGGTCGCCGAGGTGCCGCTCGTGCACGAACACCCCGGCCGGCGCGCCCGGCCCGGAGTTCAGGTACTTGTACGAGCACCACGCCGCGAAGTCCACCCCCCAGTCGTGCACGGCCAGCGGGACGTTGCCCGCGGCGTGCGCCAGATCCCAGCCGACCACGGCGCCCGCGGCCCGCCCGGCGGCGGTGATCGCCGGGATGTCCATGAACTGCCCGGTCAGGTAGTTGACCCCGCCCAGCAGCACCAGCGCGATCGTCGGCCCCTGCTCGGCCAGGACCGCGCACACGTCCTCGGTGCGCAGCACGTCCTCGCCGGCCCGCGGGCGCAGCCGCAGCACGGTCGCGTCCGGGTCCAGGCCGTGCCAGCGGGCCTGGCTGCGCACGGCGTAGCTGTCGGACGGGAACGCCGAGTCCTCGATGACGATCCGGGTGCGCTCGCCCGCCGGCCGGTAGAACGTCGCCATCAGCAGGTGCAGGTTGACCGTCAGCGAGTTCATCACCACGGCCTCGCTGGGCCGGGCGCCGACCAGCCGGGCGGCCGCGCCGGTGAGCAGCTCGTGGTACGACAGCCAGGCCCGGCCCGCCTCCAGGTGCCCCTCGACGCCCAGCCGGGCCCAGTCGGCCAGGTCCTCGGCCAGCTCGCCGGCCGTCGCGCGCGGCTGGAGGCCGAGGGAGTTGCCGGCGAAGTACGCCGCCTCGGGGTACCCGCCCCCGGTCGCCGGCGGGACGTGGAACAGCTCCCGGTGCCCCGGCTCCGCGGCGTCCCGCGCCAGGGCGGCTTCCTCGGCTGCGCTCAACTCGGCCTCCTCGCCTCATCCCCGACGGTACGGCGGGAGCCGCGGCCGGGCGGGACAACCCGACACGGCGGCGGTCCCCGGTCTTTCTATCGCACCGCGGCCCCCGCCGTCGCGTCCGGTGTTCGCCGTCCTATGGCTCGGGCGATGGCCCGTGGCTCGGGCGATGGCATGCCGGCCGCCCCGGGGGATAGCCTGCCGGCGTGGACGACCCGCGCTCCGTGCTCACCCGCCCCGCCCCGCCGCCCGACCACGTGCTCTCCTACGACTCCGGCGACGACCGGGTTCTGGACCTGCGGCTGCCGGCGGCGCCGCGGGGCCGGCCGCTGGTGGTGCTGCTGCACGGCGGCTTCTGGCGCCCCGAGTACGACCGCGCCCACGTCGGCCCGCTGGCCGCCGACCTGGCCGCGCGGGGCTGGCCGGTCGCGGTACCGGAGTACCGCCGCACCGGGTGGGACGACACCGCCGCCGACGTGACCGCGGCGCTCGCCGCGGCGGCCGACCTGGCGGCGCCGCACCTGGCGGCGGCCGGCGCGACCCCGCCGCCGGGCGTGCTGCTGATCGGCCACTCCGCCGGCGGCCACCTGGCCCTGTGGGCCGGCGGCGCGGCGCCGGCGGTCCGCGGGGTGCTGGCGCTGGCCCCGGTCACCGATCTCGCCGAGGCGTACCGCCTCGACCTCGACGACGGCGCGGTGGCGGCGCTGCTGGGCGGCGGCCCCGACGAGGTCCCCGACCGGTACGCCGAGGCGGAGCCGCTGTCCCGGCCGCCGGTGCGCGCCACGCTGATCCACGGCACCCTGGACGAGCAGGTCCCGCCGGCCCAGAGCCGCACGTACGCGGCGACCCGCTCGGCCCGCCTGGTGGAAATCCCGGACGCCGAGCACTACGCCCTGATCGACCCCCTGAGCCCCGCCTGGCCCACGGTCCTGACGGAACTGACCACCCTCACCACCCGCCCCTGACCCACCCTCCTCCGGCGTGGCTGGGCGGCGCGCACGGCTGGTGACCTCATGCGGGGCTATTCGGCCGCTGGGCTCATGTGGATCACGGTTGGCGGAGCAGGTAGGTGTCCATCAGCCAGCCGTGGCGGGTGCGGGCGGCCGCGCGGGTCGCCTGGACGTCGTCCAGGACGACGTCCAGGGGGCCCGCGGCCAGGAGCTCGTCGGGGGTGCCCAGGTAGGCGCCCCAGTACAGGTGCAGGCCCCGGCCGCGCAGGGCGCGGGCGGCGGACAGGTCCGGGTCCAGCATCACCACGACGTCCCGGGCGCCCGCGGGCCAGCCCTCGTCCACCAGCCGCCGGGCCGGCGTGACGTGCACCGGCGCCGCCACGGCGTGCAGCGGGACCCGGTGCCGCGCCGCCAGCGCCTGCACCGCGCTGATGCCGGGCAGCACGTCCCACTCGACGTCCGCGGTCGCCGCGAGGTCCGCCATGATCCGGATCGTCGGGTCGTACAGCGCCGGGTCCCCCCACACCAGGATCCCGGCCACCTGCCCGTCGGCCAGCTCGGCCCGCAGCGCGGCCCCCAGCGCCCCGGCCCGGGCCTGCCGCCACCGGTCGACGGCGTCCGGGTAGTCGGCGGCCGCCCGGTCCCGCGGCGGGTCGGCCACGGTGACGATCCGGTACGCGCCGTCGTCCAGGAACCGCGCGCACAGCCGCCGCCGTGCCTCGGTCAGATCGGCCGTCGCCGGCCCCTTGTCCAGCACGAGGAAGACGTCGACGCTGCGCATCGCCTCGATCGCCTGCACCGTCACGTAGCCCGGGTCGCCCGCGCCGACCCCGATCACCCGTACCCTGCGCACCCGCACTCCCGCCGTCGCCCCGCCCGCTCGACCGCCGGGGCCGGCCCGGTCCTCGATCGGCCGCCAGTCTCCCGGGCGCGCCGGCCGTCCGCGCACCCGGCATCCCGGGCCGCCCGGTCCGGCCGCCGGTTCCCCGGGCGTCCCGGCCGCCCGCGCTTCCCCGTCCCGCCGGGCGGCCCGGCCCGCCGCGGGCGGGCCCGCGGGCGTCGGGCAGGATGCCCGTCATGTCCGACGTTCTCGCCCGCGTGACCGGCCACCTCGGCCACCTCACGCTGAACCGCCCCGCCGCCCTCAACGCGCTCACCGACGCGATGGTCCGCGACCTCGACGCCGCCCTGGTCGCCTGGGCGGACGACGACCGGGTGCGCGCCGTCCTCATCGACGGCGCGGGGGAGCGGGGCCTGTGCGCCGGCGGCGACGTCCGCGCCCTGTACCACGCGGCCCGCGCGGGCGACGGCGCGACCGCGCGGGCCTTCTGGGCGCACGAGTACCGGCTCAACGCCCGCATCGCCGCCTACCCCAAGCCGTACGTCGCGTTCATGGACGGCCTGGTCATGGGCGGCGGCGTCGGCGTCTCCGCGCACGGCACGCTCCGGATCGTCACCGAGCGGACCCAGCTCGCGATGCCCGAGGTCCGGATCGGCTTCGTCCCGGACGTCGGCGTCACCCACCTGCTCGCCCGCGCCGGCCACGCCGGCACCCACCTGGCGCTGACCGGTACGACCGTCACCGGCGCCGACGCGATCGCCTGCGGCCTGGCCGACCACTGGGTCCCGGCGGACCGGCTGCCGGCCCTTCGCGCGGCCCTGGCCGACACCGACCCGGCCGCCGCGGCCGCGGCCGCGGCCGCGCCGCCCCCGCCGGCCCCCCTGGCCGCGGCCGCCGACTGGATCGCCGACTGCTACGCCGCCGACTCGGTGCCGGCGATCCTCGACCGGCTGCGCGCCCGCGGCGGCCCGGCCGCGGCGGCCGCGGCGGAGATCGCCGCCCGCTCGCCGATGTCGCTGACCCTGACCCTGGAACTGCTGCGCCGGGGCGCGACCGGGACGGTGGTCGACGCGTTGGACCGGGAGTACGCCGTCGCCACGGCCCTACTGGACGGACCCGACTTCGCGGAGGGCGTCCGGGCCCAGTTGATCGACAAGGACCGCAACCCGCGCTGGGACCCGCCGACGCTGGCCGCGGTCGACCCGGCGGCGGTCGCGGCGGCCCTGGCGGGCACCGGCGAGCCCCGCCCGCGTACCTGAGTGGTGTGGGTCACACACCCCGGTGGTTGCACTTAGGTAAGCCTTGCCTAAACTAAAGCGCAATCGGATGGGTGCCGGCCGGCACCGCCCCCGTACGGCCGGGGTGGCCGTGGTCTTGCGTGGCGATGCGACCGCGGCCGGGCCGCCGGCACCCACCCGATGACACGAGACGTTGCTCGTGGCGCTTCCTGGCGGTAGGCGCCACCAGAGGAGCCCGGCGGGGGTGGACCCGCCGGGCTCCTCTTAATTCTCGGTAGGCCACGTGATTCTCGGTGGGCCACGTGGTCATCCGGCCGGGAGGATCCCCGCCACGAGCGACCCCCTCCACCGCTGGCTCCGGGGCACCCTCGGGGCCGGCATCACCCCGACCGCTGCCCGGCCTGACTGCCGTTCCCGGCTCCCGATGGGGGCGCGACAGCTCGCCGTGGTTCCACCGACGACGGGAACGGCGCCCGCTACGGTCGTCAACGCGCCGGTCGGCTACCTGTGGGTGGGCATCCTCTGCGTCGGCAGTTCGGCGACCGTGAACGTCGTCGGTCAGGGGACGTTCCCTTTCGAGTGCGCTACCGACGAAGATGAGGTCGCTCCGATCCGGAGCACCGAGATTCGCCTGTTGCAGCCCGAGCCCGGCTTGAGGATCGAGGTTCGTCCAGGCGAACCCGACGTGAGATGGTCCATGTACGTGGGAACCCGGGCAACGCGACCGGCAGAGAGCTGACTCGGTTCGGACAGCTACGCCGGCAACACGGAGCGGCCCGCCGGGCTGTCCGTATCGGAGCATGGTCGTGTCGGTCGGCATCGCACCCGGTGTGGGCGGTCAGTCGTCGGGGCCGACCGCCGCGTGGACCGTACGGGCCGTGGGGATCCCGGCGTACGCGACCGCCGTCCGCACCGCCGCCACCCCCGTCGGCGAGCCCGCCGCCACCGCCCACCAGTCCGGCGCGAGCGGCAGCCCCGCGAGCGCCCCGGCCAGCTCCACCGCGCTGTGCACCACGACGGTGTCGGCCAGCGCCGCGAGCCGCACCCGGTCGTACGACTCCTCGCCCGGCGGTACCCAGTGGAGCACCGCCCGCGGCCGCCGGTCCCCGGCGGCGCGCAGCTCGGCGAGCAGCCCCAGCACCGGCGCGGCCCCGGTGTCCTCGGCGACGAACAGCAACCCGGCCGCCGCCGGGTCCACCGCCGGCCCGCCGACCGGCGGGCCGAGCCGGACCGGGTCGCCGACCGCCACCCGCCCCACCAGCGCCGTCGCCACGGCGTCCGCGCCCTCGGCCCGGACGTGCAGTTCCACGATGTTGTCCGGGCGCGGGCCGCCGGCGATCCAGCACGGCCGCCACGCGTCCCGGTGGTGGCCGGTCTCGACGGGGGCGCGCTCGCCGCCGGCGTACGGGTACGGCAGGTACGTCCGGACCCGCAGCACCGCCAGGTCCGGCCGGCGCTCCTCCCGTTCGACGACGGTCCCGGTCCAGTACGGCGGCGCGTACGAGCCCGCCGCCGCCCCCTCGGCGACCCACCGGGCGGCCAGGCCGCTGGCCGCGCGCCAGGCGGTCCACTCGCGCGGCGTCCAGACGCCGTTGGCCCGGGCGGCGTCGGAGAGCAGCACGGCGAGGGCCTCGGCCTGCTCCGGCCGGACGCCGAGCGCCGCGACCGCGGGGCCGAGCTGCGCGGTGGCCGGGGCGACGACCTGCGGCCGGTCCAGGTTCTCGACCAGCCAGCCGACAGCTCGGGTGAGCTGCGCGGACCGCGCCTCGGGGGCCGCCGGGAGCAGCGCGTCCAGTGCCCGCCGGACGCCGTCGGCGGTGAGCGGGGTACCGGGCGGGTTGAGCGGCCGGGCGGTCCGGCCGGGGGCGTTGGTGGTCACCGGTCCGGGCAGGGGTTGCCCGCCGGGGCCCACCGGGTCGCCGCTGGGCGGGGTGGGGTTGACCGGGAGGCCGCCCGGGCCGACGCCACCGACAGCGCCGCCGCCGGGCGGGAAGGGTCGGCCGGGCACCGCGGTGCCGCCCGGTGCGCCGCCGCCGCCCGGCCCGCCGTGCGGCGGAACGGCCGCGCCACCGGCCGGACCACCGCCCGCGCCACCCCCCACTCCCGTCCCGCCACCGGCCGGCCCCGTTCCGCCACCCACTCCCGTCCCGCCGCCCGTTCCCGCGCCGCCCGCGCCGCCCGGCCCGCCGGGCCCGACCGGGCCACCCGCTGCACCCGCCCCGCCGCCCGCGCTACCGCCGACGCCGCCCGCCCCGGCGCCGGGTCCACCGCCGGCGCCGCCCGCTCCGCCCGCGACCCCACCCGGGCCGGCTCCGGTGCCCGCCCCCGGGCGGCCCGCCCCGCCCCCGTCGGTACCGACGCCACCCCCGCCCGGCGTGCCACCGGGGCCCGCCGCCGACCCACCGGCACCGCCGCCCCCGGCGATCGCCCCGCCGCCCGGCACCGCACCGCCAGCCACCGCGCCGCCGGAGCCGCCCGCCGTGCCCGCCGCCGCGCTGCCGCCCGGGCCGGATCCGGTCGTACCCGGTCCGGCGGGCGCGTCGGTCAGCCGGTCGAGGGCGGTCAGGACCGCGTGCGCCACCGCCGCCGGCCCGCCGCCGGCGGCCAGGCTCGCGCGCAGCGTCTGCTGGAGCTGGACGAGCTGCGACGGGGCGTGCGGGGCCGGCCCGTCCGCCGCCCGGCCGATCCGGCCGCCCTGCGCCGCCCGGGCGACCGCCGCGGCCGAGGACGCCGCCGTCGTACCGCCGGCGCCCTCGGTGAGCGCCTGCCGCAGCGTGCGGATCAGCCCGGTCAGGTCGGGGGCGGGACCGTCGGGCCCGATACTCGTCACGCCCCGAGTATGCGCGGCCGGGTCCGGAATGTCCGGGCCTCGGGTGGGCGGGGCCGGGTGGGCGGCGGATAGGTTCGGGGGATGCAGAACACCACGGATCACCTCGGCGGCGGCCTCACCATCGGCGGCGACCTGACGGTCGGGCGGCTCGGGTACGGGGCCATGCGCCTGTGCGGGCCCGGCATCTGGGACCGGCCCGCCGACCCCGCCAACTCGCTCGCCGTGCTGCGCCGCGCGGTCGAGCTGGGCGTCACCTTCATCGACACCGCGGACAGCTACGGGCCGGAGATCAACGAGGAGCAGGTCCGGGCGGCCCTGCACCCGTACGACGGCCTGCTCGTCGCCACCAAGGGCGGGCTGACCCGCTCGGGCCCGGACGCCTGGCACCCGGTCGGCCGGCCGGAGTACCTGCGCCAGTGCGTCGAGCTGAGCCTGCGCCGCCTCGGCGTCGAGCGGATCGACCTGTGGCAACTGCACCGGATCGACCGGCACGTACCGGTCGAGGACTCCCTCGGCGCGATCCGCGACCTGCGCGACCAGGGCAAGATCCGCCACGTGGGGCTGTCCCAGGTCAGCGTGCACGAGATCGAGCGGGCCCGGCGGGTGATCGACATCGTGAGCGTGCAGAACCTGTACAACGTGGCGGACCGGTCCAGCGAGGACGTGGTCGAGTACTGCACCCGCGAGGGCATCGCGTTCATCCCGTGGTACCCGGTCGCGGCCGGCGAGCTGGCCCGGCCCGGCGGCGTGCTGGACGTCATCGGCAAGGAGACCGGCCACACGCCGGCGCAGCTCGCGCTGGCGTGGCTGCTGCGGCGGTCGCCGGTGGTCGCGCCGATCCCCGGTACGGCGTCGCTGGACCACCTGGCCGAGAACGTCGGGGCGGCGGCGATCACCCTCACGGACGAGCAGTACCGGGCCATCACGGACGCCGGCGCGCACTGACGTCGCAGTTCGGGTGGGTGCGCGGCCGGCGCACCCACCCGACAGCCGCTGCCGCGGAACCGCCCGGCCCGCATCGGCGTCCGGCGCATCTCCGCCCGAACGGAAACCGTTGCTGAATGTTGGGGGTTGTGCGTACCGGGCGACGATGGAAGCGGATCCACGCCACCGTCCACTGGGGAGCCCGCGTGGAGCTGACGTACGTGGGAAAGGATCCGGGCTCGGGCAACGACAATTGCCCGGCGCTGTACCGCACCGATCGGGATTCGTACATCGTGCAGGGTTGGCGGGTGACCGACCCCGCCGCGCTGGCGGAGCTGGCCATTCCCGACCACGAGACCTGCGTGGAGATCCCGGCCCGGATGCTCCCGCTGTTCCGGCCGGTCGGGGGTTGAATGCGCGACATCGACTACGCGGAATTTCGCGAGCGGTACCGCGCCATTCGGCACTCGTGGGCCCACCTCGAACTGCGCGACTCGTACGGCACCGCGGTCGAGAACGGCCCCTTCGCCCGCTGGCTGCGCGACGGCGTCGCCGACCCCGGCTACCTCGCCGAGTGGTGCGAGCTGCTGCGCGGGCTGGCCGCCGCCGGCCGCACCCTGCGCCGGGTCAAGGTCGTCGGGAACCCGCCGAGCGAGTACCACCGGTGGATCCGCGCGATCATCCAGCCGGTCGTCGACGCGGGGGAGGCGACCCGCTGGTGCGACCGGCGGGCGGTGGCCGCGGTCGCCCTCCCCGGCGCCGACTTCTACGTCCTGGACGACGAGACCGTGCTGTTCCCGCACTTCGACGGCGCTGGCTCGCCGGTCGGCTACAGCCTGACCGACGCGCCGGAGACCGTCGACCTGTGCCGGACGGCGTTCGAGGCGTGCTGGGCGGCGGGCACCGACCACGATGACGGCCGACCCCCAGCGCGTCACCGAGGCGCGGCGCGTCCTCGGTGCGCGGCTGCGCCGCCTGCGCCGGATGGCCGGGCTCACCGCCCGGGCGCTCGCCCCACGGACCGGGCAGCACTTCACCCGCGTATCGAAGATCGAGAACGGTGCGCAGGCGCCGAGCGTCCAGAACATCCGCGACTGGTGCGCCGCCTGCGGCGCGGATGATCAGGCGCCCGACCTTGTCGCCACGCTCACCAACGTCGAGGCCGGGTACGTCGAGTGGCGCACCCGCGTCCGGACGGGCATCAAGCGCATGGGCGCGCCGAACTCCCTGGCCACCTACGACCGCACCACGGTGTTCCGGATCCATGAGGTCAACGTCCTGCCGGTGGTGTTCCAGACCGAGCCGTACATGCGCGCGCTGATCGGGTACTGGCGCGACTTCTACGACGCGCCGGACGACTCGGCCGAGCTGATCGCGTTCCGGCACCGGCGCAACGCGCGGGCGCTGAATCCCGGCAAGCGGATCGTCGCGGTGCTGGCCGAGGACGTCCTGCGGACCCGGTTCTGCGATCCCGCCGTGCACGCCGCCCAGCTCCTGCACCTGCTGTCGATCATGCTGCTGCCGTACGTCAGCGTCGGCATCATCCCGTCGGACCGGCTGCGCCGCGGGATCGCCTCGATCGGATTCTGGATCTTCGACGACGGGCTGGTGATGCTGGAGACGCCGTCGGCTCAGCTCCGGGTGACGCAGCCGGCGGAGATCTGCACGTACGTCCGGCTGTTCGAGGACTTCCAGCGGCAGGCGGAGCACGGCGCGGCGGCGTGGGCGCTGGTCCATCGCGCGATGATGGCCCTCGGCGACCACTGACCCGATCCCGGCCGGTCGTTCGGCGATCGGGGAATGACGATCAGGGAATGACGTGGGTGCGGCCCTCGCCGGCGGCGGCGACCGCGGCCTCGGCCGCCGCGCCGGACATCGCCGCCTGGTCGAACGCCACCCACCCGTCCCCGGTGGCGATGGTCGCGCCGCTCCACGTCGGGTGCAGCAGCGGCACGACCCCGTTCATCATCGCCGTGAAGGCCGTGACGTCGGACGCGCGGTCGAAGGTGATCACGGTCAGCCGGGTGCCGCCGAGCACGCAGGTGCCGCGCTCGTGGTACCGGTACGTCGAGGTCCCGGGGCGGGTGAGCGCCCGCAGGTCGGTGCAGCCCAGGTCCGCGGCGAGCCGGGCCACCGGCGCGCCGACGTGGTCGCCGCCGAACAGCGGGTGGAGCGCGGCCGGGGCCTGCCAGCCGAGCAGGCCGCCGATGCCGGCGGCGGCGACGGCGCCCAGGACGTACGCGCCCAGCTTGCGGCTCAGCCGCTCCCGCGCGGGTCGGGTGGCAAGTCGCTCACCGTCCGTAGTGGCGCGGGTGGGGGTCGAAGCGTCGGTCGCCGCGGTCACGGGCGGTCCCTTCCGTATCCCGGAGAAATCGGTACTTACTCAGCGTAATTGTGGTGGGGGAGGGGTGCTGTCGGCCGCGGGGTCGCGGGGGGCTGGCCGTCCGGGTGCGGAGCGGGCCCGCCCCGGGGACGCACAGTGGCGGCCGCCCGAACGGGCGGCCGCCACTGGAGGGGGGTGGGGTCAGGCGCGGAAGATGCTGCCGTTGCGTACCCGCAGCTTGCGCCGGACCAGGCCGGACTGCGCCGGCCCGTTGGTCACCCCGCCCTGGTCGTCGAACTGCGCCCCGTGGCCGGGGCAGTTGATCGTGCCGTTCTTCGGCGGGCTGACCTGGACGCCCTGGTGCGGGCAGGCCGCGTCGAACGCCCGGAACCGGCCCTGCTCCGGCTGCATGATCAGCAGACCGTCGACGACCTTGCCGCCGCCGACCGGGATCTCGTCGGTGCTGGCCAGCGCGTTCGCCGCGCCGCCACCGCCGCCGCCGTCGTTGGCGCCGCCGCCGTTGCCGCCGGTATTGCCCCCGCCGCCGGCCGGGTCGGGGGCGGCGCCGCCGCCGGCGGCCGGGTCGTTGCCGGCGGCCCCGGCGTTGTCCACCGGCGGTACCTGGTAGTCGTTGTAGCCGTCGCCGCACGCGGCCAGCAGGGCGACGACGCTCACGCCGCCGGCCGCGGCGAGCAGCCCCCGGCGAACGGGGCAGATGGCATTGCCGGTGGGCGCCGGCGGGGGTGTCTGCGGGCTGGGGCTCATCGGTCGGCACCATCCTCGTGCGTCGGGCGGCGGTCGGGGAGGCCGTCGCTGTCGGTGTTCCTACTGTCGGTACGGGCACCCTGGTCGGGCAGTGGTCACGCTGAGCAGCGGCTGAGCCGCTCAGCGCCGTCTCGGGGCCGCGACCGGCGCGGGCGCGCCGGCGCGGCTCAGTTTCAGGGCCAGTTCGGGGCAGACCTTCACGGACTGCTTGGCGTCGCCCTCCAGCCAGGGCGGCACCGGCAGGTCGGGCAGGGCGGGGAAGCCGTTGCCGTCCAGTCGGATCAGTTCGGGCGCCACGTACGCGCACAGGCCGTGGCCGTCGCACCGGCTCCAGTCGACGCTCAGCCGCAGCACGCCGTCGCCGACCCGGCGCGGCATCGGCAGCACCTCGTCGACCGACCGGCCGCAGCCGCCGTTGCGGGCGTGCTCCTCGATCTCCTCGGCGAAGGTGTCCATCGCCGAGATCGTGAACGCCGCCGTACCGTCGGGGTGGCTGCACGCGCCGCGGCCCTTGACCACGCCGACCGCCGCGCGGACGGCCGCCACGCCGCCGGTGCCGGCGACCACCTCGCGGACGAGCCGGGCCACGTCCGGCAGCCCGAACCGGCACGGGCCGCACTGGCCCGCCGACTCGCCGGCCAGGTACTGCACCACCCGGGCCACCTCGCCGATCGGGCAGGTCTTCGTGCCGAGCGGGATGAGGATGCCGGCGCCCAGCGAGCCGCCCACGGCGGACATGCCGGACCGGGACACCTCCGCCCGCTCGGCCGCCTCCGCCGTGATCCACTTGCCGTGGAAGCCGCCGGTGAGCAGGCCCGAGCCGACCTCGGCGCCGCACAGCCGCAGCACCTCGCGCAGCGGGGTGCCGGCCGCGCACTCGACCACCGCGGGCCGCTCGGCGCTGCCGGAGACGGTCAGCAGCACCGTGCCCGGCTCGGCCCGGGTGCCGACCGAGGCGTAGTGCTCGGCGCCGATCCGGGCGGCGATGGCGAGCTGGGCGAACGTCTCCGCATTGGACAGCAGCGTGGGCAGCTCGTCCACCCCGGAGTCGCTGGACCGGACCTTGACACCCGGCGGGATGTGGGCGAGGCCGTTGATCCCGTTGACCATCGCGCCGCCCTCGCCGGAGATGAACCGGTGCGGTACGGCGACGACCCGGGTCGGCACCGGCATCTGCCGCTCGGCCAGCGCGCCGGTCAGCGACCGCTCGCCGACGCCGTCGTCGCCGATGCCGAGGACGATCTCCTCGGCGCCGAGCGCCTCGGCCACCAGCGTCGCCCCGTCCAGGATCAGGTGCGGGGCGCGGGTGAGCAGCGTCTTGTCCTTCCACGCCGCCGGCTCGCCCTCGGTCGCGTTGACGACCACGACGGTCGGCAGGTTGCGCTTCTCCGCCGACTCGATCACCGCGCGCAGCTTGCGGGCGAACGGGAAGCCGGCGCCGCCGCGGCCCTTCAGGCTGATCCGGTCGGCCAGCTCGACCAGCTCCTCCATGCCCAGTTCGGGCAGGCCGCCGTGCACCTCCTCGTGGACCCACAGGTTGAGCCGGCGGTAGACGTCGAAGCCGGCGGTCAGCCGGGGCGTGCCGATGGAGACGACGAACGGGACGGACTTACCGTTCACTGTGCCTCCCGCCAGCGGTCGCCGTACGCGTCGTCGGCGTACCACTCCTCGGACCGCGGCGACCGGGACCGGCCGCGGTTGCGCTCGCCGCGCTCGCCCCGCTCCGCCCGGCGCGCCCGCCGGGCGGCCAGGTTGACCAGCGTCGGGGTGTCGTCGGGCTCCATCCGGCCGAACGTGCCGGGCGGGCCGTCGGCGTACACGCCGTCGAAGTCGATCTCCAGCTCGCGCTCGTCGACCCGGGAGCCGATCGCCGCCCGGGCCACCGCGCGGGCGGGGCGGTCGGCGTCGCGCGGCTCGTACTCGCGCAGCCGGCGCGGCCGGTACTCCGGCTCGGCGGCGCGCTCGTCCAGCCAGTCGACCTCGCCGGTCGGCTCGTCGTACCACTCGGCGCGGGCCGGCGGGCCGTCGTACGGGTCGGCCGGCTCGGCGTCGAGCCGCTCGGCGAACCGGGCGTCCGCGTCCTCGTCGTACCCGGGCCGGGGCTCGTAGCCGGCGCGGTCGTCGTACCCCGCCCGGTCGTCGTACCCGGCGGCCGGCTCGTACGCCGGCCGCTCGGGCGCGGGGGCGGGCGCCGCCCGGCGGCCCGGCGGCCCGGCGGCCACCGGCTCCGGGGCCCATTCGCGCTCGGCGTCGCGCTCCGACCGCTCGGGGACGCGCTCGGCGGCCCACTCCCGCTCGGGCGCGCGCTCCGGCTCCGGCTCGGCCGCGGCGGCCGGCTGGGGCGCGGGCTCCTCGGAGACCAGCGCGTGCGCGCTGGACGCCCAGGACTCCGCCGCGGTCGCCCACCGCTCCTCCAGCGGGTTCGTCGTCCGCTCGGCCGGCGCCGCCGCCGCGCGGCCGCGGGCCGATGTGGTGTCGACAGTGCGGACCTGCCGGCCCTCGGCGTCGATCGCGATGGCCGGGCGGGCCTTGCGGCCGCGCTCGCGGGCCTTGTTGCGGCTGGTCGCCAGGCGCAGGATCAGCGCGGCGGTGACCAGCACGACGCAGATCAGGTAGCTCGCGGTGACCCAGCCGGCCGGGCGCCGGCCGGCGCCGAGGCCGTGCAGCAGGGCCAGCGGCCAGACCAGGTACGCGGCGCTGTGCAGCAGCCGCCACACCCGCGGGCTCCACTTGTCGGCGAAGATCGCCCGGGCGATGCCGGTCCAGAAGATCAGGACCATCAGCCAGCCGGAGATCGGCCCGAGGCCGAGGTACAGGTTGGTGGTCGCGCCCGGGTTGGTGAACGGGACCAGCGCGTTGAACGGCGTGATCGTCCCGCCGGTCGCCTTCGTCCACACGTGCACCGCTAGGAAGATCATCGAGAACGCGGCGATGCACCGGTGGATCGCCTGCATCCACACCCGCAGCCGCGGGTTCAGCACGATCCGGTCGGTCGCCACCAGGCCGAAGATGACCGTGCCGGTCAGGCCCATGAGGATGAACACGCCCGCATAGAAGTGCATGAAGTAGAAGACGAACGTATAGGCGACCCGACCGGCGGTGCTGGACGCGGCCACCGCGTAGAAGGCGGCGAACGCCAGTACGCCCGCGGCGATCGTCCACAAGCGCGGCAGCCGACGGCGCGGGGGGCTGGCGGTGCTCTCGGCACCCGCGGTCCGCTGCGCTCGCTCGCGTTTAGGCATGGGCTCCTCGTCCGTGTCTGCGCATGTCCTGCTCACCGGGGGACCGGCGGCACCCCGCACGGGTCGCGGTCGGGTTGCGGCATGAGGTACGTAGAAATGCGCCCGGCGGATGAGGCTGGGGACGGCTTTTCCACACGCACGACCTTTTCCCTGGTGGGCGCGCCCGATCGGGGGTCGGGAGGTCCCCCGAGTGGGTGAGCGCGCGTTCAGGGAAATGATGAGGAATCCGGCAGCGGCCCGGGGTCAGCCGGCGGTCCGGAACCCGGGGCGGGCCGCGCGGGATGCCGCGCCGGTTGGACCGGCGGAAAACGGACGTTGTGCCCGATCGGGCGCAGGGGCCGCGCGCGAGCGCTATTGTCGGCGATTGGCCGATCGCGGCCGCCGGGGCGGAATCGTGGGCCACCCGGGCGGGAATCGCGGCCGCCGGGCAGAATGGTCCGCACAAAACGCAGCACGGGGCCGCACAAAACAAGAACGGACCGCTTATCGCGATCCGTTCTACCTCCAGCTTAACGGACAGGGCAGGAATTGTCAACGAGTCGACTGGACGAACCCCGCCGCGCCGACGCCGCGGACCTCGCGGCCGAGCAGCGCCACCTCGACGTGCTGTACGCGCGCCTGGACGACCTGCGCGCCGCCGCCGGCGCCGAGCTGGCCGCCGCGCTGCGCGAGGACGGCGGCACGCCGGCGATCCGCGCCGAGCGGGAGAGCCGGGTGGTCCGGCACCGGGGCGAGGAGGCCCGGTACGGCGCGGTCGAGGACGGCCTGTGCTTCGGCCGGCTGGACGCCGCCGCCGGCGGCACCACGTACATCGGCCGGATCGGCCTGCGCGCCCCCGACGCCGACGACGGGCCGCCGCTGCTGGTCGACTGGCGCGCCCCGGCCGCGCAGCCGTTCTACCTGGCCACGGCGGCCGCGCCCGCCGGGGTGCGCCGGCGCCGGCACCTGCGCACCGCCGGCCGGCGGGTGCTCGGCGTGGACGACGAGGTGCTGGACCTGGCCGGGGCGGGGGACCAGCGGGCCGCCGACATCACCGGCGAGGCGGCCCTGCTCGCCGCCGTGGCCGCCCCGCGGTCGGGCCGGATGCGGGACATCGTCGCCACCATCCAGGCCGAGCAGGACCGGATCATCCGGGCGCCGCTGGCCGGGGCGCTGGTCGTGCAGGGCGGGCCGGGGACGGGCAAGACGGCGGTGGCGCTGCACCGGGCGGCGTACCTGCTGTACACGCACCGGCGCGAGCTGAGCAGCCGGGCGGTGCTGATCGTCGGGCCGAACACCACCTTCCTGCGGTACATCGCCCACGTCCTGCCGTCGCTGGCCGAGACCGGCGTGGTGCTGTGCACCACCGGCGACCTGTTCCCCGGCGTCACCACCCGGCGCACCGAGGACCCGGCGGTGGCGGCGCTCAAGGGCGACCCGGTGATGGTCGGCGTCCTCGCCGCCGCCGTCGCCGACCGGCAGCGGGTACCGGACGAGCCGATCCCGATCGAGACCGAGGACGGGACGGTGCTGCTGCACCCGGCCATGGTCGCCGCCGCCCGGGAGCGGGTGCGCCGCACCGGGCAGCCGCACAACCCGGCCCGGCCGCTGTTCGACCTGGAGGTGGCGCACGCCCTGGCCGACGCGCTCGCCGACACCCTCGGCGCCGACCCGCTGGGCGGGGCCAACCTGCTCACCGAGGCCGACCGCGCCGACCTGCGCCGGGACCTGCGCCGCGACCCCGGCCTGCGGGCCGAGCTGGACGCCCTCTGGCCGATCCTCACCCCGGAGCGGCTCGTCGCCGAGCTGCTCGGCGACCCCGACCGGATCGAGGTCGCCGGCGCGGCCCTGACCGCCGACCAGCGCCGGCTGCTGCACCGGCCCGACGGCGCGGCCTACACCCCGGCCGACGTGCCGCTGCTGGACGAGGCGGCCGAGCTGCTCGGCACCGACGACCGGGCCGAGCGGCTGGCCGCGGCGCGCGCGCAGCGCCGGGCGGTCGCGTACGCCGAGGGCGCGCTGGAGATCGTCCGCGGGTCGGCGTCCATCGACGTCGAGGACGAGGACGACCCCGAGATCCTCGCCGCCACCGACCTGCTCGACGCCGACCGGCTGGCCGCCCGGCACGTCGACGTCGACGCCCGGACCGCCGCCGAGCGGGCGGCGGCCGACCGGGAGTGGGCGTACGGGCACGTGATCGTCGACGAGGCGCAGGAGCTGTCGGCGATGGACTGGCGGCTGCTCATGCGCCGCTGCCCGAGCCGGTCGATGACGATCGTCGGGGACGTGTTCCAGACCGGGCACCGGGGCGGGGCGACGTCCTGGGCGGACGCGCTGGGCCCGTACCTGGCCGACCGGTGGCGGCTGACCGAGCTGACCGTCAGCTACCGCACCCCCGCCGAGCTGATGGCGCCGGCCGCCCGGGTGCTCGCCGCGATCGACCCGGCCGCCACGGCGCCGACGGCGGTCCGGTCCGCCGGGGTGGCGCCGCGGGCGCTGCCGGTCGACCCGGCCGCGCTGCCCGCGGCGCTGGTCGAGGCCGTCGCCGCCGAGCGCGCGGCCGTCGGCGCCGGTACCGTCGGGGTGCTGCTGCCCGAGGACCGGTACGCCGCCCTCGCGCCGGTCGTCCGGGCCGCCCACCCGGAGCGGTCCCGGGTCACCATCGCCACCGTCGGCCGGGCCAAGGGCCTGGAGTTCGACGCGGTGGTGCTGGTCGAGCCGGCCGCGATCGCCGCCGGTTCGCCGCGCGGGCTGCGCGACCTGTACGTGGCGCTCACCCGGGCCACCGCCCGGCTGGTCGTGCTGTACGCCGCCGGGCTGCCCGACGCGCTGGCCGGGCTGGCGCCGGACTGAGGGCGGTCGATCGCCGCGGCCCGCTTCCGCGGGCCGCGGCCGGGCTCTACCGTGGATGGACATCCTCGGTGAGGGAGGCCCCCGATGCCCGTACCGAATCCCCCGGACAAGCCCCCGACGAACCCGCCCGGCGCCCGGCTGGACCGGCTCCAGACCATCGTCGCGCTCGCCCTGCTCGTCGTCTTCGCCGTCGCGTTGATCGTCCTGGCCACCATGCGCGACGACCCGCACTGGGACCGCCTCGTCTACCTCCTGGCCGGCTTCGAGGCGGTCGTGTTCGCCGCCGTCGGCGCGTTCTTCGGCGTCACCGTCCAGCGCGGCGCGGTCGCCGCCGCCCGGCTCGCCGCGGCCGAGGCCAACGAGCGGGCCGCCGAGGCCCGGGCCGACGCGCGGGTACAGCGGGACCTGCTCGACGCCGAGCGGCGCGACGCGACGGCCGGACGCACGCTCGCCGCCGCGGTGCTCGCCGCGCCGGGCCGGATCCCGCACGCCCGCTCCGGCGCGGACGCGGCCGGCGACCTCGCCGACCTGGCCCGCGCCCTGTTCACCGACGGCCCGGCCCCCGGCCGCGACTGAGCCGCGGCGCGCACCCCGCCCCCGCGGTCCGACCACCGCGGGGGCGGGGGTGTCGCATAGGGTGGCGGCGTGGACGCCGAGGAATCGAGCGCGGCCCCGACCCGGGCCGTTCACCTGCCGCCGCGCCGCCAGCGTCCGCTGGTGGCGCTGGCGGCGCGGCTGGGCTCGGCCGTCGCGCTGATCCTGCTCGTCGTGGGCGTCGTGTACGCGGGGCGGGCGGGGTACCGCGACGTCAACGAGGACGGCATCACCCTGCTCGATGCGTGCTACTACGCGGTCGTCTCGCTCTCCACCACCGGGTACGGCGACATCACCCCCGCCTCGCCGCACGCCCGGCTGGTCAACGTCCTGCTGATCACCCCCGCCCGGGTGGTGTTCCTGATCATCCTGGTCGGTACGACCCTGGAGATCCTCACCGAGCAGTACCGCAGCGGCCTGCGGGTGAACCGCTGGAGGAAGACCGTGAAGGACCACGTCATCATCTGCGGGTACGGCACCAAGGGCCGCAGCGCCGTCAGCGCCCTGCTGGAGAACGGCACCCCCGCCGACCGGATCGTCATCGTCGAGCGGGACCCGTCCCGGGTCCGCGAGGCGGCCGCCGCGGGCCTGGTCGCGATCGAGGGCTCGGGCACCCGCTCCGGCGTGCTCGTCGAGGCCAACGTGACCGGCGCCCGCACCCTCATGATCGCCACCGACCGGGACGACGCCGCCGTGCTGGTCGCGCTGACCGCCCGCCAGCTCACCGCGGGCAAGGTCCGGATCGTGGCCGCGGTCCGGGAGGCGGAGAACGCCCCGCTGCTGCGGCAGAGCGGCGCCCACCACGTGATCGTCTCCTCGGCGACCGCCGGCCGGCTGCTCGGCCTGTCCAGCTCGGCCCCGCCGCTGCTGGACGTCGTCGAGGACCTGCTCGCCCCCGGCGAGGGCATCAGCCTGGCCATGCGCTCGGCCACCCGGGAGGAGGTCGGCCGCCCGCCGCGGGAGCTGGCCGACCTGGTCATCGCGGTGATCCGGCGCGGCCAGGTGGTCGGCCTGGACGACAGCCGGGCGAGCCGGATCGAGTCCGGCGACCAGCTCGCGCTGGTCCGGCACGTGGACGCCGACGCCCGCCCCTGAGGCCGGCCGGGCCGAGCGGCGGGCCGATGTCGGTCGTACCGGCTAGGGTCATACCACTGGGCGTGCGCACATTCCCTGTCCGATGGACCCTGTCCTGATCCGGGTCCCTTTCCCGAATCCGAGCCCCATCCCCACCGCGCCCGCCGGCCGCGCGCGGTTGATCCGGCGCACCGGTCCGCCCGTAACACCGTACGTTCGTACTGGTCCCCCGTAACCGGACGAAAGGCGCGTGGATGCTCCACCATCCGCCACCGGCCACCGCCCGGCCCGCCGGCCCCGCCCGCGGCGCGGCGCCGGCCGAGGTGCTCACCACCGTCGACCGCGCCCGCGCGTACGTGGCCGCCGGCGCGCTGCGGTACGGGGCGGCCACCCGCACGGGGGCGGAGCTGGAGTTCACCGTGCACCACGCCGACGACCCGTGCCGGCAGCTCACCGCGGCGGTGCTCACGGCGGCGCTCGGCCCGCACGCACCCGCCGGCCTGGGCGGCCCGGCCGCGCCGCTGCCCCGCGGCGGCCGGGTCACCGTCGAGCCGGGCGGGCAGGTGGAGATCTCCACCCCGCCGTACGCCGACCTCGACGAGCTGCTGGCCGCCACCGACGCCGACCTGGCGCACCTGGCCGACCTGGTCGGCCGGCACGGGCTGGCCCTCGGCCGGTCCGGGCTCGACCCGCACCGGCCGCCGCACCCGGTGCTCGCCTCGCCGCGGTACGACGCGATGGCCGCCGCGTACGCCCGCTCCGGCCCGGCCGGCGGGATCATGATGCGCAGCACGGCCGGCCTCCAGGTCTGCCTGGACGCCGGGGACCGGTCCGAGGCCGCCGAGCGGTGGCGCCTGGCCCACCTGCTCGGGCCGCCGCTGCTGGCCGCGTTCGCCACCGCCGACCGGCACGCCGGACGCCCGACCGGCCGGGCGTCCGCCCGGATGTGCGCCTGGCTGGACATCGACGTCGGCCGGACCGACCCGGTCTGGACCGTCGCCGCCGCGGACGTCCCGCCGGCGACCGCCTGGGCGGCGTACGCCCTGGCCGCCCCGCTGCTCTGCCTGCGCCGCCCCGGCGGCGACTGGACCGCGCCGCCGGGCACCACGTTCGCCGACTGGATCGAGGGGGCGCTGCCCGGCCCGCCGACCACGGCCGACCTGGAGTACCACCTCAGCACCCTGTTCCCGCCGGTCCGGCCGCGCGGGTACCTGGAGATCCGGTACCTCGACGCGCAGCCCGCCGACGCCTGGGCACCGCCGGTGCTGGCGCTGTGCGCGCTGCTGGCCACCCCGGCGATCCGGGCGGAGGCCGCCCGGCTCTGCGCGCCGGCCGCCGACCGCTGGCGCCGGGCCGCCCGGGCCGGGCTCGCCGACCCGGTCGTCGGGCCCGCCGCGCGCGCCGTCCTGGCGCTCGCGATCGACGGGCTGGCCGCGCTGGACCTGCCGGAGCCGCGGCGCGCCGCGGCCCGGGTGAGCATCGCCGCCCGACTGGGTACGGCGGGGGCGGGGGGTGCCGGATGAACGGATCGATCGTCGACCCGGTCGCGCTGCGCGGCGACGACGCCGGCCTGCGCGCGGCGGTCGCCGCCGCCCTGGACCGGACGAGGGCCCGCACCCTGGGCCTGACCGCCGTGGACGACGGGGAGCTGATCACCCAGCACTCGCCGCTGATGTCGCCGCTGGTCTGGGACCTGGCGCACATCGGCAACCAGGAGGAGCTGTGGCTCGTCCGCGACCTCGGCGCCCGGGCGGCGGTGCGGTCGGACATCGACGAGCTGTACGACGCGTTCAAGCACGCCCGCAGGGACCGGCCGGCGCTGCCGCTGCTGCAACCGGCCGAGGCCCGCGCCTACACGGCCAGCGTCCGCGGCAAGGTGCTCGACCTGCTCGACGCGGTGCCGTTCACCGGCAGCCGGCTGCACGACGACGGGTTCGGCTTCGGCATGATCCTCCAGCACGAGCAGCAGCACGCCGAGACGATGCTGGCCACCCACCAGCTCCGCGCCGGCCCGCCGGTGCTGGACGCCCCGCCGCCCCCGCCGGCGCGCGCCGCGGTGGCCGGCGAGGTGCTGATCCCGGCCGGGGCGTTCACCATGGGCACCTCCACCGAGCCGTGGGCGCTGGACAACGAGCGCCCCGCCCACGTGGTCGACCTGCCGGCGTTCTTCCTGGACGCGCACCCGGTCACCAACGCCGAGTACGCGGCGTTCGTCGCCGACGGCGGGTACGCCGACGCGCGCTGGTGGACCGCCGCCGGCTGGGCCCACCGCCGCGAGGCCGGCCTGGCCGCCCCGCTGCACTGGGTCCGCGACGGCGACGGCTGGGCGCAGCGCCGGTTCGGCCGGGTCGAGCCGCTCGACCCCGCCGCCCCGGTCGTGCACGTCTGCGCCCACGAGGCCGACGCGTACGCCGCCCGGGCGGGCAAGCGGCTGCCCACCGAGGCCGAGTGGGAGAAGGCCGCCCGGTTCGACCCGGCCACCGGCCGGTCCCGCCGGTACCCGTGGGGCGACGCCGCCCCGACCGACCGGTACGCGAACCTCGGCCAGCGGCACCTGGGCCCGGCGCCGGTCGGCGCGTACCCCGAGGGCGCCTCGCCGGCCGGCGTGCACCAGCTCGTCGGCGACGTGTGGGAGTGGACGGCGAGCACGTTCGCCCCGTACCCCGGCTTCGCCCCCTTCCCGTACCGGGAGTACTCGGAGGTCTTCTTCGGCCCCCGGTACCGGGTCCTGCGCGGCGGCGCCTTCGCCACCGACGCGCTGGCCTGCCGCGGGACGTTCCGCAACTGGGACCACCCGATCCGCCGGCAGATCTTCAGCGGCTTCCGCTGCGCCCGCGACCCCCGCCCCGGCGAGGTGCGCTGACCCGATGTGCCGCCATCTGGCCAGGCTGGGGCCGCCCATGCCGCTCGCCGGTCCGCTGTTCGACGACCCGCACGCGCTCGTCCGCCAGTCCTGGGCGCCGACCGACATGCGCGGCGGCGGGACGATCAACGCCGACGGGTTCGGCGTCGGCTGGTTCCCGCCCGGCGGCGGCCCGGCCGTCCGGTACCGCCGGGACTGCCCGATCTGGGCCGACGCCTCGCTGCCCGCGCTCGCCGCGGCGACGACGGCGGGCAGCCTGCTCGCCGCCGTCCGGTCGGCGACCGTGGGGATGCCGTGCGTGGAGACCGCGGCGGCGCCGTTCACCGACGGGCGGTGGCTGTTCAGCCACAACGGCGTCGTCCCCGGCTGGCCGGACAGCCTCGCCCCGCTGGCCGCGACCCTGCCCGTCCGGGAACTGCTGCTGCTCGACGCCCCCAGCGACGCCGCGCTGCTGTGGGCGCTGGTCCGGCACGCCCTGGCCGCCGGCGCCACCCCGGCGGCCGCCGTCGCCGACACCGTGCGCCGGGCCGCCGCGGCGGTGCCCGCGGCCCGGCTCAACCTGCTGCTGGTCGGGCCCGCCGTGGCCGTGGCCAGCACGCTCGGCCACTCCCTGTGGTACCGGGTGGCGGCCGGCAGTACCACGCTCGCCTCCGAACCGCTGGACGCCGACCCGGCCTGGCAGCCGGTCGGCGACGGCCGATTGGTGGAGGCCACACCCGGCACCGTGAAACACGATTCACTGATCAGCAGTACGCCGATAGACCAGGAGGCCCGATGACGCCCGCGCCGCTCAAGCACCTGCTCCACGATGACGACCTAGCGCGCGCGCTCCGGGCCGACGTGCGCGCCGGCCTCACCGCCACGCCGAAGTGGCTGACCCCGAAGTGGTTCTACGACGCCCGGGGCAGCGAGCTGTTCGAGGAGATCACCCGGCTGCCCGAGTACTACCCGACCCGGGCCGAGCGGGCGGTCCTGCGCGAGCAGGCCCGCTCCATCGCGGCGATCGCCAGGGCCAAGACGCTCGTCGAGCTGGGCTCGGGGGCGTCGGAGAAGACCCGGCTGCTGCTGTCCGCGCTGCACGACGAGGGCAGCCTCGCGGCGTTCGTCCCGTTCGACGTGTCCGCGGCCGCGCTGACCGACTCGGCCGCGGCGATCGCCCGGGAGTACCCGAGCCTCCAGGTCCAGGGCATCGTCGGGGACTTCACCCGGCACCTGGGCAGCATCCCGCCCGGCGGCGGCCGGCTGGTGGCCTTCCTCGGCGGGACGATCGGCAACCTGCTGCCCGAGGAGCGGGCGGCGCTGCTGGACTCGCTGCGCGCCGTCCTGGAGCCGGGGGAGTGGCTGCTGCTCGGCACCGACCTGGTGAAGGACCCGTCGGTGCTGGTCCCGGCGTACGACGACGCGGCCGGGGTGACCGCCGACTTCAACCGCAACGTCCTGCGCGTGCTGAACCGGGAGCTGGGCGCCGACTTCGACCCGGCGGCCTTCGCGCACGTCGCGCACTGGAACGCCGAGCGCGAGTGGATCGAGATGCGGCTGCGGGCGAGCCGGGCGATGCGGGTCCGGCTGCCCGCGCTGGACCTGACGGTCGAGTTCGCGGCGGGCGAGGACCTGGGCACCGAGGTGTCGGCGAAGTTCCGGCGGGAGCGGATCGCGGCGGAGCTGGCCGCGCACGGGTTCGCCCTCGAACACTGGTGGACCGACCCCGAGGGCCTGTTCGGCGTCAGCCTGGCCCGCGCCACCTGACGGCCCGCCCGTCGCCGATCCCGCGCCCGCGCTCGCCCCGCGGGTGCGGGTGTCCGGCGGCGGGCGCGGGCCGGGCCCGGCCGCGCCGGCGGCCCGCTGTCCCGATCGGGCGGTCAGGCGCGGGGGCAGCCGTGGGTGCGGCGCCAGGCGCGCAGTTCGCGGGCCGGCGACAGCGGGCGCCCGGCCCGCCAGGCGTCCAGGTAGTCCGCCGGCCAGATCGCCCCGCGCCGCAGCCACCAGTCGCCCGTCCGGGCGCACGCCGGGGACAGGCCGAAGTGGATGTGGCAGGCGCTCGCGTCCCCGGTCCGGCCCACCGCGGCGATCCGCTGCCCCGCCCGCACCGGGCGGCCGGGCGCGACCGCCGGATCGATGGCGGCGTAGTGCGAGCCGTAGTACCGGGCGCCGTCGCGGCCCAGGATGGAGATCGACAGGCCGCCGCGGGTGGCCCCGTCGTCGACGGCGCGCCGGTACCGGTCGACCCGGCTCACCTCGAGCACCTCGCCGTCGACCGGGGCCAGCGCGGCGGCGCCGCACGGCGCCATGATGTCGGCGGCGGGGTAGTCGTGGTGGGTCCGGGCGTAGGAGGCCGGGCCGCGGACCGGGAACGCGTACCGCACCGCGGCCGGTGCGCTCGCCGTGGGCGTGGCGCCCGGCGTCGGCCCGGGACCCGGCGTCGGCCCGGCACCGGGGCCGGGAGCGCCGGCCGACGGCGTGGGGGTCCCGGCCGCCGGGACGAAGGTCGGCCGCTGGGTGCAGCCGCCCGCGAGCAGCAGCGCCGCGGCGAGCACGAGGGCGGCGCCGCACCGGCGCCGAGCGACGAGAACCATCGCGGGCCACCGTACGCCCCCCGCCCGACCGCCCCGCCCACCACCCTCCGTCGACGCCCGCCCCCGGCCGCCGCCCGCGGCAGTGAATCTGCGGAATATTGTCGAAGCAAGTATCGTTCGGGGAGGCGTTGGAGTCGAGTCGAGGAGGAAAGCCATGCCGGCCGTGACCGTTCAGGACATCCGTACCGTGCCCCGGCTGCCCGAGGCGACCGGCGCCGCGGTCCGCCCCGTGACCTCGGTGACCACCGCGCCGCAGGGGTTCGAGGGCGAGGGCTTCCCGGTCCGGCGGGCGTTCGCCGGCGTGGACCTCGCCGCGCTGGACCCGTTCATCCACATGGACCAGATGGGCGAGGTCGAGTACGCCCCGGGCGAGCCCAAGGGCACCCCCTGGCACCCGCACCGCGGCTTCGAGACCGTGACGTACATGATCGACGGCCAGTTCGCGCACCGCGACACCAACGGCGGCGGCGGGCTGATCTCGGACGGCGACACCCAGTGGATGACCGCCGGCAGCGGCCTCCAGCACATCGAGACCCCGCCGGAGCACCTGGTGGCCAGCGGCGGCCTGTTCCACGGCATCCAGCTCTGGGTGAACCTGCCGCGGGAGCTGAAGATGTCCCCGCCGCGGTACCAGAGCATCGCCGGCGGCCGGGTGTCGCTGCTGGCCGGCGCCGACGGCGGCGCGCTGCTGCGGATCATCGCCGGCGAGCTGGCCGGGCACGGCGGGCCGGGCGTGACGCACACCCCGATCACGCTCGTGCACGCCACGATCGCGCCCGGCGCGGAGCTGACGGTCCCGTGGTCGGCCGACTTCAACGCGCTGGCCTACGTGCTCGCCGGCCGCGGCGCGGTCGGCCCGGACGCCCGGCCGATCGGCGCCGGCCAGCTCGCGGTGCACGGCGCCGGGTCGGCGCTGCGGCTGCGGGCCGACGACCGGCAGGAGGCCCGGTACCCGCACCTGGACGTGCTGCTGCTCGGCGGCCGCCCGATCCGGGAGCCGGTGGCCGCCTACGGGCCGTTCGTCATGAACACGAAGGCCGAGCTGGTGCGGGCGTTCGAGGACTACCGGGCCGGGCGGCTCGGGGTCATCCCCGCCGACCACACCCCGCACGGCGGTGTGAGCGGGGCGACACCGGACGCCTGACCGGGTGCTCAGGTGGCCGGCCGGGCCGCCGATGGGACCGGGTGACGAGATACGGGCTGCCTCCGTGGCGGCCCGTATCCCCGTACCCGGGCCGCGGTGGCCCGCCGAAAACAGGGGAGCACGCTGTGTCCGCCACCATGCCGGTCGAACTGGCCCCGGTCGTCTCCGCGACGGCCCGCTGGCTGGCGCACTCGTTCCCCGCCCCCTGGCCGGGCGCCTTCAGCAGCGCCCTGGTCGAGTTGCAGGCCCGGCAGGCCGTCACGGTCGCCGCCTGGCTGCGGTACCCGACGACGATCGACGCCGAGCTGCTCACGATCGCCGGGCCCGGCGGCGCCGACCACCTGGACTGGATCTTCGGCGCGGCCCCGCTGGCCGAGCCCGAGCAGTGGCGCACCTGGGTCGACGAGGTGGCCGCGAGCTGGGCCGGCAACCTGCTGACCGACCCCGCCCTGGCCGACGCCGCCGTGGCGACGCTGGGCCAGCGGGCCGGCTCGCGCGGCCTGGCCGCCCGGTTCCGCCGGCTGCTGGCGCCGGACGAGCAGGACCTGCGCGCCGCCGTCCTGCTCCGGCACCCGGACCTGGTCGCCCCGATCGCGGCCCTGCACGCCGACGAGCTGCTCCGCCTGCTGGACACCGAACTGGCCACCCCGCAGCACTGACCGCGGCCGGCCGCCGCGCCGCCCGCCCCGAGCCACCGCCCCGCGCCCCCCGGTCGCGGGGCGGTGCGCTGTCCGGCCCCGGCCCGCCCCGACCGCCGCGCGCCCGGTCGGCCACCGCCGCCGAAATGCCCGGACCCGTGCGCAGCGCGCCGTCCGGACCCGTGTGCCGCTCTGGCCTGTGTGCCGCTCTGGCCCGTGCGTCGCCCTGGCCCGTGCGTCGCCCGGACCCGTGCGCCGCGAGAGGTCCGGACCCGTGCGTCGCCGGCCGCGGGGACCCCGTGGGTAGCCTGGCGGGATGACCGAGGAGGCACCCCCGCCGGCGGACGACGACCGGTGGCTGGCCGAGGCGGTGGCGCTGTCCCGGCGCTGCCCGCCCAGCCCGACGGCGTACTCCGTCGGCGCCCTGGTGGTCGCCCCCGACGGCACCGTCCTGGCCCGCGGCCACTCCCGCCAGGGCGGGGACCCGGCCGTGCACGCCGAGGAGGCCGCCCTGGCGGCCCTGCCGCCGGGCGCCGCCGCCGGCGCGACCGTCTACAGCTCGCTGGAGCCGTGCACCCATCGCCGGTCGCGCCCGCGGAGCTGTACCGCGCTGATCATCGACAGCGGCGCCGCCGCGGTCGTCTACGCGCTGGCCGAGCCGCCCGACCTGGCGCCGTGCACCGGCGCCGCCGACCTGCGCGCGGCGGGCCTGGCCGTCCGGCACCGGCCGGCCCTGGGGGCCGCGGTGCGGGCGGTCAACGCCCACCTGCTCGGCGGCGGCTGACCGGCCCGGTTCAGCGCCAGGTGTCGTACTTGTACAGGTTGTGCGACTTCATCAGCGCCGTCACCTTCGCGTAGTACTGCGGGTCGGTGGCGTACCCGGCCTTCCAGATCCGGTACAGGAACTGGTTCGACGAGCGGGTGTACGTGAACGCGCCCTTGTACCGCGAGTTCGACCGCAGGAACAGCCCGTGGTCCCGGAACGAGTTGGCCGGCGCCCGGTACGTGCGGAACGAGTCGCTCATGTCGAAGCAGTTGCCGTTGCTGCTGCACTCGAACGTCTGGTAGCTGTAGCAGCCGCTGGCCAGCGGGCCCTTGCCGTTGCACTTGATGCCGAAGTAGTTGTGGTGCACGGCGGCGAGCGCGCTGCGGCCCCAGCCGGACTCCAGGATGGCCTGGCCGATGGTCACCGACGGCGGCACCCCGTACTCGCGCCAGCCGCGCTGCGCGCCGGGCCCGGCGAGCTTGATGAACTGCGCGTTGGTCAGCACCGCCGGCGGCTTCGGCACCGAGGCGCAGCGCGGCAGGCGGCCGGCGCTGACGTACGCGTGCGAGATCCACCGGCCGTCGGCGAGCTTGTCCCACTGGGTCGTGGTGCCCCGGGTGCCGGTGATCCGCTCGCCGGTGGCGGCGCAGGTCAGCCGCAGCTTGGTCCGGTTGAGCACGCTGGCCACGATCGGGAACCGGGTCGACGGGCCGGTGCGCAGCCGCACGCCGCCGTCGGCGCTGACGACCGCCCCGGCGTACACCCGGACGGCCCGGCCGCTGACCGACTTGGCGCAGGTGCGCGGCCACGTGCTGTACCGGACGTTGGCCATCGACACGTACGCCCCGTTGGCCAGCCTGGCCCACGCCCGGGAGCGGCGGACGCTGCCCTTGACGGTCTGGCCGGAGACGGCGCAGCGGATGGTCATCCGGGCGCCGTTGCGCAGGTGGCCGGCGGCGGCGGTCTTCGTGCTGGCGCCCTTGCGCATGGTGACGCCGCCGGCGACGGCGACCCGCCCGGCCACGGGGGCGGCGGCGGCCGGCGTCGGGATGACGACGAGGGAGCTGACCATGGCGACGAGCGCGCAGGCGGTACCGATCGACTTCCGGCTGGTCATGCGGGGACCTCTCGACTCGGCACACAGGGGGTCCCCTGACCATCGGTTCGCTGCGCCCGAGCCCGCGGTGCACTCCGGGTGCAGGTGGGTTGTCCCTCGGGCCGGCCCGAGGGCGCCGGAGTAGAAAGGCGGTAAACCATCCCTTTCCGGCCCGTCATTCGGGAAGAAAAAGGCACGAATCATGTAGAAAGGTAAAGTCAGGATCCTGCCGGCGAATCCGGCCGACGCTCGCCGGCGCCGCCCGCTCGCCGGGCCAGCGCGACCCGCCGCGGGGCGGACCGCGACCGGCGAACCCGCTTCTCCGCGAAGGTGCCCATGACTGAACCGCGGGGTGTCACCGCGACCGCCGTCGCCCAGCAGCCGGACGCGGCCGGGCGCGGGCTCCCGCGCGACGCCGCCCGCGGCTGGGCCCGGCTCGCCGCCCTGGCCACCGGGGCGCCGCTGGCCGCCGTCTGGCTCGCCGCGGGGGACCACCTCGCCGTCCGGGACCGCTGGGCCGCCCGGGCGCGGCCGGACGACGACGTGCTGGACAGCGCCCTGCCGTACGTGGAGCTGGTCCGGGACACCGGCGAGCCGTACGAGCTGCGCGACACCCGGGCCGCCGCCCCCGGCGACGTGCACGCCTTCCTCGGCGTGGACATCCCCGACCCGGACGGCCGCCCCGTCGGCGTCGTCGCCGCCCTCGACCTGCACCCGCGCGCCTGGCAGCCCGCCGACTACACCACGCTGCGCGACATCGCCGGCATGGTCAGCGCCGCCCGCACCCCGGACCTCGGCCGGCGGGCCCCGCTGCTGCTGTCCGGCCTGCTGGAGAGCGTGGAGAACATCATGATCATCTCGTGCAACGCGGACGGGACGATCGAGCTGGCCGACGAGGCCCTGCGCGCCCTGCCGGGCATGCCGGCCTCGGTCCGCGCCGACGCCGACCACGTGCTGCCCTGGCTGTGCGACGCCGCCGGCCACCCGCTGCGGGTCGGCGACACCCCGCTCGCCCGGGCGTACGGCGGGGAGCGGGTGCGCGACGCCCGGGTGCTGTACCGGCCGCCGTCGGGCACCGCGCGCACCTGGTCGATCAACGGCCTCCCGCTCCGGCACGCCGACGGCCGCCCGGCCGGGGCGATCGTCGCCGTGCACGACGTCACCGACGCCCGGCGCCGGCGCCGGCTGCGCGAGGCGGAGCTGGCCGTGGCCCGGGCCGTGGCCGTACCCGGCGCCGCCCCCGACCGGGTGTACGCCGCGATCCTCGCCGCGCTCGGGGCCGCCCTCGACGCCACCGGCGCCGAACTGTGGCTGGACGACGCCGTCGGCGGCCGGACCCGCCGGGCCGCCCGCTGGCCGGCGCCCGCCGACGGCCAGCCGCCCGCCGACCCGGCCGGCGCCGCCGAGGTCACGCCGGTGGCGCTCGGCGGCCACCGGTTCGGCAGCCTGCGCACCCGCGGCGCCCGCGCCGACGGCGCCCGGGAGCTGCTGGACAGCGTCGCCGAGCAGGTCGCCCACTACCTCGAGCAGCGCCGGGCCGCCGCGCTGGCCGAGGAGCTGAGCCGGACCCGGGACGAGTTCATCGCGCTCGCCGGCCACGCCCTGCGCACCCCGCTGACCGCGATCGCGTCCCTGGCCGAGCTGCTCCGCGAGGGCGACGCCGACCTGGCCGACCAGCGGATCGCCCTGCTCGGCCGGATCGAGAGCAACGCCGCCACCCTGCGCGGCATCGTCGAGGACCTGCTCGACCTCGCCGGCCTGGAGTCCGGGCACATCAGCCTCATCTGGGCCCCGGTGGACCTGGCCGAGCTGGTCGAGCGGCGGCTGGCCGAGCGGGCGCCGGCCGACGGGCGGGTCCGGCTGCGCGGCGAGCTGCCCGAGCACCTGCCGCTGACCGGCGACCGGATGCGGCTCGGCCAGGTCGTCGACAACCTGCTCTCCAACGCCGTCAAGTACAGCCCGGAGGGCGGCGAGGTCCGGGTCCGGCTGCACCGGCACGACGACATCGCCGAGCTGACGGTCGCCGACGAGGGCCTGGGCGTACCCGCGGCGGAGCGGGACAAGCTGTTCCACCGGTTCTTCCGCGGGGCGACCGCGCACGAACGCGGCATTCCCGGCACCGGCCTCGGCCTGGCCCTGACCAGGGTCATCGTGGAGCGGCACGGCGGCAGCATCGCGCTGGCCGACGACGCCGCCCGGGGCGCGGAGTTCGTCGTCCGGCTGCCGCTGAACCCGCCGCAGTGACGAATATCCATCGATCAATCCCGGCTCGCATTCGGTAGCCTGAGCGGCATGAGAATCGGTATCGTCGGCGCCACCGGTCAGGTCGGCGCGGTCATGCGCCAGCTCCTGGCCGACCGCAACTTCCCCGTCAGCCAGCTCCGGGTGTTCGCCTCGGCCCGCTCGGCCGGTCGCACCCTGCCCTGGAAGGACGGCGAGGTCACGGTGGAGGACGCCGCGACCGCCGACTACGCCGGCCTGGACATCGCCCTGTTCTCCGCGGGCGGCTCCACCTCCCGCGAGCTGGCCCCGCGGGTCGCCGCCGCCGGCGCCGTCGTGATCGACAACTCGTCGGCCTGGCGGATGGACCCGGACGTCCCGCTGGTCGTCGCCGAGGTCAACCCGCACGCCGTCGCGCACCGGCCCAAGGGCATCATCGCCAACCCCAACTGCACCACGATGGCGGCCATGCCGGTGCTCCGGCCGCTGCACGCCGAGGCGGGGCTGACCGCGCTGGTGGTGGCCACGTACCAGGCCGTCTCCGGCGCCGGGCTCGCCGGCGTGGCCGAGCTGGCCGACCAGGTCGCCAAGGCCGGCGACGGGGCCAGCGCGCTGGCCTTCTCCGGTACCGCTGTCGACTTCCCCGAGCCGCGGGCGTTCGGCGACACCGTCGCCTTCAACGCGCTGCCGCTGGCCGGCAGCGTCCTCGACGACGGCTCCAACGAGACCTCCGAGGAGCGCAAGCTGCGCGACGAGTCGCGCAAGATCCTGGAGATCCCGGACCTGCGGGTCTCCGGCACCTGCGTCCGGGTGCCCGTGTTCACCGGCCACAGCCTCCAGATCAACGCCCGGTTCGCCCGGCCGATCGCCCCGCAGCGGGCCGCCGCCCTGCTGGCCGCGGCCCCCGGCGTCGAGCTGGTCGACGTGCCGACCCCGCTGCGCGCCGCCGGCCAGGACCCGACGTACGTCGGCCGGATCCGCGCCGACGAGACCGTCGAGCACGGCCTCGCCCTGTTCTGCAGCGGCGACAACCTGCGCAAGGGCGCCGCGCTCAACGCGGTGCAGCTCGCCGAGCTGGTGGCCGGGGCGTAAGGGCCAGCGGATGCCGCCGATCCGGTTCGGCTACAAGGCCAGCGCCGAGCAGTTCGCGCCGGTCGAGCTGCTGGACCTCGCCGTCGCCGCCGAGGCGTGCGGCTTCGACTCGGTGTTCGTCAGCGACCACCTCCAGCCGTGGCGGCACACCGGCGGGCACGCCCCCGCCGCCCTGCCCTGGCTGGGGGCCCTGGTCGCCCGGACCGAGCGGGTGGTCGTGGGCACCAGCGTGCTCACGCCCACCTTCCGGTACCACCCGGCGGTGATCGCCCAGGCGTTCGCCACCCTCGGCTGCCTGGCGCCGGGCCGGGTGGTCCTCGGCCTCGGCTCCGGCGAGTCGCTCAACGAGGCGCCGCTGGGCGCCGCCTGGCCCGCCCCGCGCGAGCGGCTGGACCGGCTGGCCGAGGCCGTCGCGCTGATCCGCCGGCTGTGGACCGAGGAGCGGGTCGACTTCGCCGGCGCGTACTACCGGACCAGCCGCGCCACCATCTACGACCGCCCGGACACCCCCGTGCCGCTGTACCTGGCCGCGGGCGGGCCGCGCGCCGCCCGGCTGGCCGGCGCGCACGGCGACGGCCTGATCTGCACCTCGGGCAAGGGCGACGCGCTGTACCGGGACACCCTGCTGCCCGCGCACGCCGCCGCCCGCCCGCCGGGCGCCCCGCCGGCCGACCTCATGATCGAGGTCAAGGTCTCGTTCGACCCCGACCCCGCCGCCGCGCGGGCCGCCACCCGGCACTGGGCGGCGCTCGCCCTGACGCCCGAGGAGAAGACCGGCGTGGACGACCCGGCCGAGCTGGAGCGGCGCGCCGACGCGCTGTCCGAGGAGCGGGCGGCGAGCCGGTGGATCGTCTCCGCCGACCCGGCGGCGCACGCCGCGGCGATCGGCCGGTACCTCGACCTGGGCTTCCGGCACCTCGTCTTCCACGCGCCCGGCCCGGACCAGCGCGCGTTCCTGCGCCGGTACCGCGACGACGTCCTGCCGTTGCTGCGCGGCCGGGCCGCCGGCTAGGCGCCCGGTGCCCGCACCCGAACCGGACCCGGCCGACCGGGAACTGCTCGCGTCGATCGTCCGCTCCTCGCACGACGCGATCGTCGCGCTCAGCCTCGACCTGACGATCCTGAGCTGGAACCCCGGCGCCGAGCGGCTGTACGGCTACCGCGCCCACGAGGTGATCGGCCGCTCCGCGGACGTGCTCGTCCCGGCCGACCAGCGGGCGGACATCGGCGAGCTGGTCCGCCGGGTCGCCGGCGGCGCGCGGATCGACCGGTTCCGGGCCCGGTTCAGCCGGCGCGACCGGCACCTGACCGTGTCGCTGGCGGTGTCCCCGCTGACCGACAGCCGCGGCACGATCGTCGGCGTCACCACCATCGCCCGGGACATCAGCGACAGCGAGCGGGCCGAGGCCCGGCTGAGCGCGGTCCTCGACGCCGCCCCGGACGCGATCATCGCCGTCGACCGGCGCGGCCGGGTGGTGCTGGCCAACAGCCGGGCCGAGCGGCTGTTCGACCGCCCGCTGCCGGACCTGCTGGACCGGGACGTGGACACCCTCGTCCCCGGCGGCCTGGTCGGCGGCGAGGCGGACGCCCCGGTGGTCAGCCGGGCGATCCGCCGCGACGGCGGGGCGGTGCCGGTGGAGCTGACGCTGAGCGTCACCGACACCGACGAGGGGCCGCTGCGCTGCGCCGCGCTGCGCGACATCACCGACCGGCTGCGGGCCCGGGCCGAGGAGCAGCGGCTGCGGGCGATCGCCGAGCGGGACCGGCTCGACGCCCAGCTCCAGCGCGCCCAGCGGTGGGAGAGCCTCGGCCAGCTCGCCGGCGGGGTGGCGCACGACTTCAACAACCTGGTCGGGGTGATCCTCAGCTACGGCGAGTTCGTCATCGAGCAGGCCAGCACCGGCGGCGACCCGGCCGCGATCGCCGCCGACGCGCAGCAGGTGGTAGGGGCGGCGCAGCGGGCCAGCGAGCTGACCCACCAGTTGCTGTCGTTCGCCCGGCGGGAGGCGGTCCGGGCCGAGCCGCTGGACCTGCCGGCGGTGATCGAGGGCCTGCTGGACCTGCTGCGCCGGTCCGTCGGCGAGCACATCGCCGTCCGGGTCCGCCGCCGCGGCACCCCGCCGCCGGTGACCGCCGACCGCGGCCAGCTCCAGCAGCTCCTGGTGAACCTGGCCGTGAACGCCCGGGACGCGATGCCCGGCGGCGGGACGCTGACCCTGTCCACCGACACGGTCGTGGCGCCGCCGGGCGCCGAGCCGGGCGGCCCGGCGCCGGGGGAGTACGTCCGGCTGCGGGTCACCGACACCGGCTCGGGGATGCCGCAGGAGATCCGGGACCGGGCGTTCGAGCCGTTCTTCACCACCAAGCCGCGCGGCGAGGGCACCGGGCTGGGCCTGGCCACGGTGTACGGCATCGTCACCCAGGCCGGCGGGGACGTGCGGATCGAGTCCGCGGTCGGCGCCGGTACGACGATCGTGGTGCTGCTGCCGGTCCGCCCGCCCGCGGCGCCCGCGGTCGAGGCGGCGCCGGTGGCCGCGCGCGGCGAGACGATCCTGCTGGTCGAGGACGAGGCCGCGCTGCGCGGCGTGGCCGCCCGGACGCTGCGCAGCGCCGGGTACGAGGTCCTGCTCGCCGCCGACGGCCGGTCCGCGCTGGAGGAGGCCCGGCAGCACCCCGGCCCGATCCAGCTCCTGGTCAGCGACGTGGTGATGCCCGGCATGCAGGGCCGCGAGCTGGCCGCCCGGCTGGAGGTGAGCCGGCCGGGCACCCGGGTGCTGTACGTCTCCGGCTACGCCCGCCCGGTGCTCGCCTCGCGCGGCACGCTGGAGGGCGACCAGGTGCTGCTGGCCAAGCCGTTCAGCCGGGACGAGCTACTGCGCGCGGTGCGGCTCCGGCTCGACGCCCCGGAGTAGCCGCCAGGTCACGGTCCCCGCGCCGGCCGCCGCGCCGAGCCGGGCGCCGACGTCGGCCGGGGCCATCGGGCGGGCGAAGTGGAAGCCCTGGGCGTACCGGTAGCCGAGCCGGTGGAGCTGCTCGGCCTGCTTGCCGCTCTCCACGCCCTCGGCGATCGTGCCGAGCTTGAGCCCGTCGGCGATCTGGAGCATGGCGGTGGCGATGATCGTCTCCTGCTCGTTGCCGGGCACCCCGTCGACGAACGTCTTGTCCACCTTGAGCACGTCCACCGGGGTGGAGCGCAGCAGGCCCAGCGACGAGTGGCCGGTGCCGAAGTCGTCCAGCGCCACGGACACGCCCAGCGCGGAGATCTTGTCCAGCGCGTCGACCGCGGCGCTGTTGTCGAACACGGCCGTCTCGGTGACCTCGATCATCAGCCGGTCCGGGGTCAGGCCGCTGGTGCGCAGCGCGTCCTCGACGGTCCGGGCGATCTCGGGCTCGCGCAACTGCCGGGCGGAGATGTTCACGCTGACCGTCCACGGCTGGGTGGCGCCGTCGCGCACCTGCCAGCCGGCGGCGTGCCGGCACGCCTCGCGCAGCACCCACTCGCCCAGCGGGACGATCAGGCCGGTGCGCTCGGCGGCGGCGATGAACTGGTCCGGCCGGACCAGCCCGCGCTCGGGGTGCTGCCAGCGGACCAGCGCCTCGGCGCCGACGATCATCCCGTCGGGCAGCCGGACGATCGGCTGGAACAGCAGGGTGAACTCGGCGGCGGCCAGCGCCCGGCGCAGGTCGGCGCCGAGCTGCGCGTCGGTCGCCGCGACGTCGTCGAGGCCCACGTCGTACCGGCGGTGCCGGCCCTTGCCGCCGGACTTCGCCGCGTACATCGCCAGGTCGGCGCGGCGCAGCAGCTCGTTGGGGGACAGGCCGGGCGCGGTGTCGGCGATGCCGATGCTGGACGTCACCAGCAGGTCGAACCCGTTGACCGACATCGGCCGGTCCAGCGCGTCGGTGATCCGGTCCAGCAGCTCGGCCGCCCCGCCGGCGGTGACGCCGGGCAGGATCAGCGCGAACTCGTCGCCGCCGAGCCGGGTGACGGTGTCGGTGGCGCGCAGGCAGCCGCGCAGCCGGTCGGCGATGCTGACCAGCAGCGCGTCGCCGGTGGCGTGGCCGAGCCGGTCGTTGATCACCTTGAAGTCGTCCAGGTCGATCAGCACCACGCTCGCCGCGGTGCCGTCGCCCTCGACCAGCGCCAGCCGCTCCTCGAACAGCCGCCGGTTGCCCAGCCCGGTCAGGCTGTCGTGCTGCGCCTGGTGGGCGAGCTGGGCCTGGGCGTCGCGCAGCTCGCGGACGGTGTGGTCGACCCGGCGCAGCAGGCTGCCGTTCTCCCGCAGCGCGGTGATCTGCCGCAGCACGACCACGGCGGTGAGCACGACGGCGGCCACGGCGACGACCAGGCCGGGCGTCCGGCCGCCCCACGAGGTGACCACGAGCAGGGTGTCCAGGGCGCCCACGGCCAGGTACGGCAGGGTGCTGAACGGCCGCCGCGCCCGCCCGGCCGGCGGCGGTTCGGCGGGCCGGCGGCGCTGCCGGTCGGCGGCGAGCGCCACCAGGATCGCCACCGGCGGCAGGGCCAGCACGGACGGGACCAGGTTGGGCCGGCCGGCGAACAGCGGCGACAGCGCGCCCGCGCCGGCGCCGACCGCGGCGGCGAGGGCGAGCAGCCGCATCGCGACCGGGTCGACCGCGCCGGCGCCGAGCAGGCTGATCTTGAGGAAGGCGAACGCGCCGATGAAGCCGAGCACGACGATGGCCAGGGCCGGGCCGGCGTTGCCGGGCCGCACGTCCCACTGCTGGAAGTGCCGGAACGAGAAGTACCAGACGAACACGCCCGCGGTGATCAGCACGATCCCGGCGTCCATCGCGAAGCGCAGCCGCGCCTGCCGGGTCATCTCGGTGCGGCTGGGCAGCCGCAGCAGGGCCCACAGCAGCACCAGCAGCGCGGCGGCGTACCAGGCGAACACCGACACCCCGGCCCGCTGGCCGGCGTGCGCGGTCGGGGCGGTCAGGGTGTGCACGGCGTTGGCGATCCCGCCGGCGGTCAGCAGCGTGATCGTGCCGGCGAACCGCAGCCAGTACCGCCGCGCCTCGGGCAGCCGGTGGGCCAGCGCGGCCCGCCAGCATTCGACGGCGGCGGCCCCGACGGCGAGCACCGTCGGGGCGAATCCGGCCAGCACCGGCAGCACCACGCCGGCCGCGCCGAGCGCCAGCCAGGCCAGCCCGGCCACCCCGCCCGCGAGGGCGAGCAGCAGGGGCAGCCGGCCGAGCACGGCGCGCAGCGCGGTCACCGTTCGACCGCCCGGTCGGCGGCCGCGGCGGTCCACGGGTCGTGGATCACGTACCGGTTCTTGCCCTGCTGCTTGGCCGCGTACATGGCGGCGTCGGCCGCCCGCAGCAGCGCGACCGGGTCGCGGTCGCCGGCGGCGGCGATGCCGACGCTGGCCTGCAGCCGCAGCATCCGCCCGCCGACCAGCACCGGCCGCTCCAGCGACTCCAGCAGCCGCTGGGCCACCAGGGTGGCCTCGCCGGGCGTGGTGTCCGGCAGCAGGATGGCGAACTCGTCGCCGCCCAGCCGGGCGCCCACGTCGATGTGCCGGATCGCCGCCCGGACCAGGTCCGACAGCGCCATCAGCGCCTCGTCCCCGGCGTGGTGGCCGAGGCTGTCGTTGATCCGCTTGAAGTCGTCGAGGTCGATGACCAGGACGGTCACCGAGGAGACGCCGGGCGTCCACTCGTGCAGCATCCGGGTGAGCCGGTCGGTGAACAGCGCCCGGTTGGCGAGCTGGGTCAGCGGGTCGTGCGACGCCTCGTGCCGGAGCCGGTCCTGCAGCTCGCGGGCCCGGGTGACCTCGCGGGCGTTGCTCACCAGGCCGCCGACGTCCGGCTGGTCGATGAGGTTCGTCATGATCACTTCGAGCCAGCGCCACGAGTCGTCGGCGTGCCGGTACCGGGCCTGGTACGTCACCGTGTGGCCGGGCGAGGCCAGCAGCTCGTACATCAGCGGCTGCAATTCCACCCGGTCGTCCGGGTGGATGAACGCCGTCGAGTGCTGCCCGGTGACCGCCTCCGGCGGGTGCCCGAGCACCCGGGCGATGGACGGGCTGACGTAGGCGTACCGGGAGTTCGCGTCGATGATCGACGTGACGTCGGAGGAGTGCCGCAGCAGCGCCCGCAGCCGCTGCTCGTGCCGCTGCACGTCGGCCAGGCTCTCGTCGACCCGGCGCAGCAGCCGGTGGTTCTCGTTGAACGCCACGAGCTGCCGGACCAGCACCAGCGCGACGATCCCGACCGCGCCGGTGAGCACGCCGAGCGCCCGGCTGTCCACGATCGGCAGGTTCCACAGCAGCAGGGTGAACACGGCGGCGACCATGACGTACGGCAGCACGCTGTACGCCCGGCGCGGCCGCAACCGGCCCGCACTCGGCCGCCCGTACCGCAGCAGCCGCAGTTGCAGCGTCGCGGCGATGGCGACGGCCAGCGCCGGCAGCATCCGGACCAGCATCAGCGGCCCGTACGACCCGGCCGTGGCCAGCGTCGGGAACGGCAGGACGGCGTCGCACAGCACCTCGCCGGCGGTGGCGCCGATCAGCAGCGTGGCGGGCCAGCGGCCGACCGGCGGGTCGTCGCTGACGATCAGCCGGGCGCCGGCGAAGGCGGCCACCATCAGCACGATGGCGGTCAGCACGGCGATGCCGATCTCCCGGCCGCCGGCGTCCGGGGCGACGCCGAGGTACCAGCGGAACACCGCCGCCCCGACCAGCACCGTCCCGGTGTCCAGCCAGAAGCCCACCCGCTCGCGCACGGTGCGCCGGCTGGACGGGTACCGCAGCAGCGCCACCAGCACCGCCGCGCAGCCGATCACCAGGGTCAGGTTGCGGACGACGACCAGCGCCTCGCCCAGTGACCCCGCGTGGCCCAGGTTGCCGAGGGCGTAGCCGACGTCGCCGACGGTGAACAGCAGCGACGCGAACGCCACCGCCGACCAGAACCGGCGCATGTGCGGCGCGGCCAGCCGCTGCGCGACCCGGCGGGCCGCGACGGCGGCGATCAGGTCGAGGACGGCGATGGAGGTCCAGAAGAGGTGGAGCTGGCCGACCGGCCCGCCGAGGCGGCCGGCGAACACCGGCAGCAGCGCCAGCCCGAACAGGCCCAGGCCGATCGCGACCCGGCCGGCACCGATCGCCGGCCGGTGCGGCAGGCGCTCGGCCGCGGGCGGCAGGACGGCGGGGTTGAGCTGCACAGTGCTCCTCACGAGGGTCGGTGCGTACGGTCCTCCACCCCTCCGGCATCGGCACCCCGGCACCCCGGCCTGAGAACTCCCCGGGCGGCGCGCCGCCGCCGACACCCGGCGCCACCCCTCCCGGCACACCGGGCACGCTTGCCCCCGTCGATCGGGACGGGTAGGCAGGTTCCGACCGCAACCACGATGAGGAGGCAGAATGCGACGACTCGTCGCTCCCGTCCCGATCGCCCCGGGCAGCATCCGCACCGCCGCGCGCCGCGCCACCGCCGCGGCCGGCGGCGCCGCCCTGCTCCTCGGCCTCGCCACCCCCGCCCCGGCCGCGGCCGCGGACCCGCCGCGGGACCCCGTCGCCGAGGGCACCGGCGGCGCCATCTCGACCGTCGACCCGACCGCCACCGCCGTCGGCCTGCGGGTGCTGCGCGACGGCGGCAACGCCGTCGACGCCGCCATCGCCGCCGCGGCGGCGCTCGGCGTGACCGAGCCCTTCTCCGCCGGCATCGGCGGCGGCGGCTTCCTGCTGTACTACGACGCGAAATCCGGGAAGCTGCAGAGCATCGACGGCCGGGAGACCGCGCCGGCCGCCACTACCGAGAAGCTGCTCCAGGACGACGCCGGCAAGCCGCTGGCCTTCCCCGAGGCCCGGGTCAGCGGGCGCTCGGTCGGCGTACCGGGCACCCTGCACGTCTGGCGCGACGCGCTGAAGCGGTGGGGCACCCGCTCGCTGGCCGACACGCTGCGCCCGGCCGCCGACGTCGCCGACGCCGGCTTCGCCGTCGACCCCACGTTCCGGGCCCAGGTCGCCCAGAACGCCGACGCGTTCGCCCAGTTCACCCCGACCCGGGCGCTGTACCTGCCGGGCGGCGCCCCGCCGGCCGTCGGCAGCACGTTCCGCAACCCGGACCTGGCCCGCACGTACCGCAGCATCGCCGCCGATGGCACCGACGCGTTCTACCGCGGCCCGATCGCCGCCGACATCGCCGCCACCGTGGCGCGGCCGCCGCTGGCGGCCGACCGGCCGGCCTGGCCGTACGCGATCCGGCCCGGCGCGCTGACCGCCGCCGACCTGGCCGGGTACCGGCTGCGCTGGCCCGGCCCGACCTACACCCGGTACCGCGACCTCGACGTGTACGGCATGGCCCTGCCCTCCAGCGGCGGCGTCGCCGTCGGCGAGGCGCTGAACATCCTGGAGACCACGAGGTTCGCCGGGCTGCCCCGCACGCAGGCGCTGCACCGGTACCTGGAGGCCAGCGCCCTGGCCTTCGCCGACCGCAACCGGTACCTCGGCGACGGCGTGCCCAAGGCCACCGCCAAGGCGCTGCTCACGGACCCGTACGCGGCCCGCCGCGCCTGCCTGGTCGACCCGGCCCGGGCCCTGCCCAAGCCCGTCGCCCCCGGCGACCCGGCCGCCCCGGGTGCCTGCCCGAAGGCCGCGCCCGGCGGCTCGCCGATCGAGGGCGGGGAGAGCACCACCCACCTCACCGTCGCCGACAAGTGGGGCAACGTCGTCGCCTACACCCTCACCATCGAGGAGACCGGCGGCAACGCGATGGTCGTACCCGGCCGCGGCTTCCTGCTGAACAACGAGCTGACCGACTTCAGCTTCGCCCCGAGCCAGGGCACCGCCCGGGACCCGAACCTGCCCGGACCGGGCAAGCGGCCGCGCAGCTCGATGTCCCCGACGATCCTGCTCGCCGACGGCAAGCCGGTCCTGGCGCTGGGCACCCCCGGCGGGTCGACGATCATCACGACGGTGCTGCATATCCTGCTGAACCGGCTGGAGCTGGGGATGACCCTGCCGGCGGCGCTCGCCGCCCCGCGGGCCACCCAGCGCAACACCGAGAAGGTCGAGGCCGAGGCGGGCTTCCTGGCGCTGCCGGAGGCGGTGGGGCTGACGGCGCTCGGCCACACGTTCGCCCGGCGGGACGAGATCGGCGCGGCCACCGCGATCGGCTTCGGCCCGCGCGGGGCGCTCCAGGCGGTCGCCGAGCCCACCCGGCGCGGCGGCGGCGCGGCGGCGGTGGTCCGCCGCTACTGACCGCGGGCGGGCGCCGGCCCGGCGCCCGCGAAACGGGCTGCGGGCCCCGCACCGGTGTGCTCGGTGCGGGGCCCGCGGTCCGTCCGGTCGGCCGGGTCAGAGCAGCGCGCGCGCCGCCCGTCGCCGACGGGTGGCGACCAGCGCCAGCGCGCCGCCCGCGGCGAGCAGGGCGCCGATGCCGGCGACACCGCCCAGCGCGAGGCCGGTCACCGGCAGCGTGTTGTAGTCGTAGTCCTCGTCGTCGTCGTCCGCGCGGCAGACGAGGCCCTTGCCGGTGTCGACGCAGTCGTCGTCCTCGTCGTCGTAGTCGCCGATGTGCTCGGCGCTGCTGCACACCCGGCCCTTGCCGCTGTCGTCGCAGTCGTCGTCGTGGTCGTAGTCGTAGTCGTCCTCGTCGTCGTGGTCGCGGCCGTAGTCATCGTCGTCGTGGTCGCGGCCCTTGTCCCGGTCGCGGTCCCGATCGCGGTCCCGGTCGTCGTCGCGGCCCTTGTCGTGGTCGCGGCCCTTGTCCTCGTCCCGGCCCTTGTCGTGGTCGCGGCCGTCGTCGTCGTAGCCGTACATCCAGCCGCCGAGCACGCCGTACCCGCAGAGGCAGTTCATCGCCACGTACATGGCGACGCCGGAGCAGACGGTGGCGTACGACTTGACGATGTTCCAGCCCTTGTCCGAGCTGGCCAGCCAGTACTGCTTCTTGCCGCCGACCAGGTGCGAGCCGCCCCACAGCCCGTCGTCCATCTTCTTGCCGAGCAGCCGGTCCTTGCCGACCTTGACCTTCTTGTCCGAGCGGCCGTCGCCGTCGGTGTCCACCTCGGCGGTGATCTCGTCGACCGAGCCGTGGTCGGGCATGTCCCAGGTGGACATCTTGCTGCCCCAGCTCAGGTCCAGGCCGAGCGACTTGACGATTTCGAGGGTGCCGCACCCGCCGTTGTTCGCGTACGAGTCGGCGTTCTTGTATTGGTCGCCGAGAACCGACCCGAGGCCCGGGATGGTGGCGGAGGCGGGGGTGACGGACACCAGAGCTGTTGCGCCGCCGAGGATCAATCCGGCGAACGCCGCGCTGATTCGCGCAGATAACTTCATACGGGCTCCCGGGGAGGGGTAGCAAACGGACGCCTCATCGTGGCGGGTGCCTCTTGACCTGCGGATCCACCGAACGGCCCGACCGGAATGACCGCCGCCATCGCACCCGGCAAGACCGGCAATCATGGAATTTCCGGCAATTTGCCGAACGCCCCGTACTACAGTGATGCCCATCAATTCGCGCTTCTCCGACATTCTGGGTGAACGCGCGTTTAACGGGTTCGTGCCGCGGGTACTCGCCGACCCACATCTGCCGAGAATCATGCCGCGGCGCCCGGCCCCTGCCGGGTGCCGCGGCGCAGCACAGGAGGACCCATGCTTGTCGAGGAGGCCCGCGCCGGCGCGGTCACCCCCCAGCGCTCCGGCGGCGCGCGCAGTCAGGCCGAGATCGACGAGATCAAGGCCGGGCTCCAGCGCCGGCACAACGAGCTGCAGGCCGAGTACGAGGAGGCGGTCAGCCTCACCCAGCAGCTCAGCCGCGCCCACCTCGCCGACACCGCGGGCGACGACGACGCCGACATCGGCACGAAGACCTCCCAGCGGGAGGGCGAGCTGTCGGTGCTGCGCGGGATCTCCGAGCGGCGCGAGCAGGTGGAGCTGGCGCTCCAGCGGCTCGGCGAGGGCACGTACGGCTACTGCGAGCGGTGCACCGCGCCGATCCCGGTCGAGCGGCTGGGACTGTTCCCGTGGGCGACCACCTGCGTCGGCTGCAAGCAGCTCCAGGAGCGGCGCGCCGGCTGACCCGCCCGCGGCCGGAGCGGAGGCCGGCCGGGGCGCACCCCGACGACGCAACGGCCGGACCCCGAGCGGGGGTCCGGCCGTTGACCGCGCGCAGCCGGGGTGCCCGGCCGCGGGTCAGCCCAGCGGGCCGCGGGGCAGGGCCCGGCGCGCCGCGCGCAGGGCGGCCACGTCGGCCGGCGGCGCGGCGTTGCACAGCGAGGCGTACTGCGCCCGGCCCTTCGCCGCGAACACCCGCTCGGCCTCGGCGTCGGTGACCCAGACGTTCTGGTTCTCCGCGGTGGTCACCTGGCGGGTCGCGTCCGGGGTGTGCAGGGACGAGGTCAGGTGCCCGACGGTCCCGCCGTCGTGGCCGTAGAACCACTGCGCGCCGGTCGGGCAGGGGAGCTGCACGGCCAGCAGCCCCAGGCCGTACCGCACGCCCGGCTGGCCGGTCTCGGCGAACCGCAGCAGCTCGGCCTGCTGCGCCGGGGCGAGCAGCTTGCCGGTGAGCAGGGCGCGGTAGAACGTGTTCAGGTCGGCGGTGGTGGAGACCAGCTCGCCGGCCGCCCACGCCCAGGACATGTTGAAGTCGGTGTAGTCGCGCCGCCCGGCGGCGTCGTACGCGATGTACGCCCGGTCGTGCTTGCCCCGGATCCGCGGCTGCGTGCCCGGCGCGTACGTGTTCGCCAGCTTCAGCGGCGCCAGGATCCGCCGCCCGACCTCCTCGGCGTACGGCTTGCCGGTGACCCGCTCGATCACCAGCCCGGCCAGCAGGTAGTTGGTGTTGGAGTACGACCAGCCCTTGCCCGGCGCGAACACCGGCGCCCCGCCGATCCCGATCCGGGCCAGCACGGCCGGCGGGATCGTGGTGTGCCGGGCCCAGTCGATCGCCTCGGGGCTGGTGGTGAGGATGTCGGTGTAGTTGGCCAGGCCGCTGGTGTGCTGGAGCAGCATCCGGACGGTGATCTGCCCGCCCCGGTCCGGCTTGCCGTCCGGCCCGGTCGCCGGCAGCAGCTCGGGCAGGTAGGTGGCGATCGGCGCGTCCAGGCCGACCTTCTTCTCCGCGACGAGCTGGAGCACGGTGGTGGCGACGAACGTCTTGGTGATGCTGCCGACGCGGTGCCGCAGGTACGTCTCCATCGGACGCTCGCCCGGCACGTCGGCGAGGCCCTGCGCGAGCCGGGCCTTCTCGGCGCCGGCCCGGACCTCGGTGTAGACGCCCGGCATGCCGGCGGCCACCTCGGCCCTGAGCAGCGAGCGGATCAGCTTCTCATCGATGCCGGTGTACGGCGTGGACGGTGGTGCGGCCGCGGCCGGTGCGGGCGCGCCCAGCGGTGCGGCGACGGCGAGCGCGAGGGCGAACGCGGCGACCGGGCGGGCGAACGGCATGGGCACCTGGGAACCTCCGTGGTTGCGGGGACACGTCGCGGCCAGGCTATCGGCCGCCCGCCACCGCCGGCGGCGTTCTACCGGGGCGCGGCGTACCCCACCGTCGCCCCGACCGGCCCGCCGTCGGTGCCCGCCCGGTACCGGTAGTAGCCGGCCACCCCGCGGTGGCGCAGCGCCGCGGTCCCGTCGCCGCGGGCGGTCGCCGCGGTCACCCAGGAGCTGCCGGTCCACCGCTCGAGCGCCAGCGTGACCGGCGCGCCGCCGGGCGCGGCGACGCAGCCGCGGTGGGTGCCGGGGGCGCGGCTGACGTAGTAGGTGGCGTTCGGCCGGTACGCCGGCGCGTCGTCGCGCAGCGTCGCCGGGCCGCGCACGGGCAGCCCGGCGCAGCCGGTGCCGGGGGCGGGCGGCGGCGGGTCGGCGACGCGCAGGTTGAGCCCGTACGCGCTCAGCGCCTCGCGCAGCGGCTGGAAGTAGGTGACCCCGCCGTCGGTGCAGTCGCCGGAGCCGCCGGAGGTGATCCCCTGGGCCTGCCCGTCGGAGATCCAGCTCCCGCCGGAGTCGCCCGGCTCGGCGCAGACGTCGGTCCGGGTCAGGCCGGTGACGTTGCCCTCGGCGTACTTGACCGTGGCGTTGCGGGCGAGGATCGTGCCGCAGCGCCAGCCGGTGCGGGCGCCGGACCGGCAGACCGACGCGCCGACCGGCGCCTCGCGCGCGCCCAGCACCGGCACCGCGGCGCCGCCGTGGTCGTTCACGCCCGGCGCGACGCTCTCGGCCGTGCGGACGAACGCGTAGTCGTCGCCGGGGAAGTGGGTGCTGGCGAAGCTGCCCAGCGGCCGGTCCCCGTCGGTCCGGGCGCCGCTGCCGACGCGGCCGCAGTGGCCGGCGGTGACGAACCCGCCCTCGACGGCGAAGCCGATCGAGCAGGCGCCGCCGTCGCCGCGGAACCCGTCGCCGCCGGCGCGGCGGTCGGCGTACAGCCGGGGGCGGCCGGGCGCGGACCGGACGGTGACGGCGCCGTCGTCGACCCCGGCCCGGCGCAGGTACGCCCGGGTGCGGGTGCCGTCGCCGTCGGCGAGGACGACGACGGTGTTCTCGGCCACGTCGACGTACCAGCCGGCGACCGGCGCCGACCGGGCCCGGCGCTCCAACCGGGCCTGCACGGCGGCCAGCGCGGCCTCGCTGTGCCGGACCAGCCGCGGCGTGGCCCCGGCGGCCCGGACGGCCGCCGCCCGGTCGGGGTCGGTGACGGCGACGGTGAGCCGGTCGGTGTCGCGGGCCAGCCAGGCGCCGCCGAACCGGCCGCCGAGGCGGCCGCGCAGCGCGGTCTCGGTCGCGTACGCCCGCCGCTCGGCGGCGAGCCGGCTGCGCGCCCGGTCGGGGTTCAGCGCGAGGTCGCGGGACAGCGCGCGCAGCAGCGGCGCGTCCGGGTCGGCGGCGACCGGGTCGGGGTCGGGGGTGCGGTCGGCGCGGAACACGTCGGCCACCGCCGGCACGGCGAGTACGCCGCCGGCGACGACCGCCACGGCCACCGCGATCGCGGCGAGCCTGCGCGTCATGGGGTGCTCCTCATCACGGGGTGGGCGTCGGCGCCGCCCCCGCCCCCACGGGCCGCCCGGCGTACCGCCGCCGGGGGGTCCGCCGTGGGGACCAACGCCGATCGACCACAAAGGTCACCCGCGAACCTCGTCCGCGTCAACCCACCGGTGCGGTGACGGGTCCGAAGGCCGGGTTGCGGTCGAGCCAGCGCAGGTACGCGGGGTGCCGGCCGATCGACTCCCGGTAGGCGTCCAGGGCGTACCCGTGCACCCGGTCGGCGACCGCCGCGGCGTCGGACTGGGGGTGCCAGCCGATGAGCTGCCGCCAGCGCATCGGCGACCCGGTCAGCGGCCGCAGCACCAGGCCGGGGACCGGCCGGAACGTCGGCTGGCAGAGGCCGACGGCCTCGCCGGAGTCGACGATGTCGATGCAGGCCCGCTCGTCCGCCTCGAGGATCCGGCCGGGGGTGAACCCGGCGCGGCTGCACGCGGCGGCGAAGCAGTCGCCGAAGCAGGTGTCGCCGGGCCGGCAGACCCACTGCGCGCCGGCCAGCTCGGCCAGGTCGATCTCCTCCCGCCCGGCCAGCGGGTGCCGCTCGTTGAGCAGGACGTGCACCGGGTCCAGGGCGATCTGCCGCCAGGTGATTCCGAAGTCGGTGATCGGGCCGGGGTGGCCGCACATGCCGATCAGGGCGAAGTCGAGCCGGCCGCCGACGACCATGTGCGCCAGCTCGTCCGGCCGCCCGGACGGGTACGTGCTGATCTGCGCGTCCGGCACCTCGGCGTTGATCCGGTGCACCAGGCCGCCGAGGACGGAGCCGTCGACGGCGCCGACGCGGTACCGGGCCGCGCCGGTGCTCACCCCGGCCAGCCGCGCCGCCTCCTCCTGGAGCCCCTTCATCGCCGGCAGCAGCACCTTCGCCCGGGCCAGCACCAGCTCGCCGAGCGCCGTCGGCCGGGCGCCGCGCCGGTCCCGGTCGAACAGCGGCCCGCCCAGGGTCCGCTCGATGCGCTGGAGCTGCGCGGTCAGCGCCGGCTGGGCCAGGCCCAGCAGGGACGCCGCCTTGGTGACGCTGCCGGTCTCCGCGATGGCGCAGACCACCCGCAGGTGCCGCAGTTCCAGGTTCATACCGTGACGGTAGGACGTGGAGAGGATGCAAGGGAAGCCCACCGAATCCATCGATGATTCGCCAACCGGAAGTTTTCGGCCGGTCCGTTCGGTCAATTTCCCCGCCGCGCCGGACGGGGACGGTCGTCGATCCCGTTGATGGGACGCCCGATCGGCGTCCCTCGATCCACCCACCGCCGGCCGATCCCGGTGGGAGGCTCGGGAGTGAGGAACCCCACTGCGCGGGAGGGTGTGCCATGACCGCACCGAAGCTCTGGAGCGTCGACATCCGGATCGACGAGGACCCCGACACCCGGCAGACCAGGGCGGAGGCCCGGCTGCGGGTGGACGCGGGTCTGATCATCAGCGGCGCGGGAGCCGCGCGGCGTAACCCGACAGATCAGGAGAATCCTGCTATCGGGGACGAACTGGCGGCGGCCCGCGCGCTCTTCGACCTGGCCCACCACCTGCTCGAATCCGCCGCCCGGGACATCGAGTCCGCCACCCACGAGCCGGCGACCGTCCACGCGTGACGGTCGCGGCGGGGGCGGTCGGGCTGGTATGACAGTCGCATGACCGCGAACACGACGCCGCCGGGCGCGCCCGGGCCCGCCTCCACCGCCGACGCCGACGTCGTGGACCTCTGCGCCGACCTGCTCCGCCTCGACACCACCAACACCGGCGACCAGCGCACCAGCGCGGGGGAGCGGTCCGCCGCGGAGTACGTCGCCGCCGTGCTGGACGCCGCCGGGGTCGCCAGCGAGATCCACGAGGCGGCGCCCGGCCGGGCGAGCGTCGTGGCCCGGCTGCGCGGCGCCGACCCCGGCCGCCCCGCGCTGCTCGTGCACGGCCACCTCGACGTCGTCCCCGCCGACCCGGCCGAGTGGTCGGTGGACCCGTTCGCCGGCGAGCTGCGCGACGGGTACCTGTGGGGCCGCGGCGCCATCGACATGAAGGACTTCGACGCGATGGCCCTGTCGGTGGTCCGGCACTGGGGCCGCACCGGCTACACCCCGCCGCGGGACATCGTGCTGGCGTTCACCGCCGACGAGGAGGCCGGCAGCGACCTCGGCGCCCGGTACCTGGTCCGCGAGCACGCGCACTGGTTCGACGGCGTCACCGAGGCGATCGGCGAGGTCGGCGGCTACTCGTACACCGTCCGCGACGACCTGCGGCTGTACCTGATCCAGACCGCCGAGAAGGGCATCCAGTGGCTGCGGCTGACCGCCGCCGGCCGCCCCGGCCACGGCTCGTTCCTGCACGACGACAACGCCGTCACCGCGCTGTGCGAGGCCGTCGCCCGGCTGGGCGCCCACCGGTTCCCGGTCACCCTCACCCCGTCGGTCCGGCAGTTCCTCGAGGCCGTCGGCGAGGCGCTCGGCGTCGAGCTGAACGCCGACGACCCCGAGCTGGTACTCGGCAAGCTCGGTTCGCTGGCCCGGATCGTCGGCGCCACCCTGCGCAACACCGCCAACCCGACCCGGCTGGACGCCGGGTACAAGGAGAACGTCATCCCCGGCCGGGCCACCGCCACCGTCGACTGCCGGACCCTGCCCGGCCAGCGCGACGCGTTCCTGGCCGAGCTGCGCGAGGTCATCGGCCCGGACCTGGAGCTGGAGTTCGTCCAGGACCAGGAGGCGCTGGAGACCACGTTCGCCGGCGACCTGGTCGACGCGATGGGCGCGGCGCTGCGCCGGGAGGACGCCGGCGCGCGGACCGTGCCGTACATGCTGTCGGGCGGCACCGACGCCAAGGCGTTCGCCACCCTCGGCATCCAGTGCTTCGGCTTCGCCCCGCTCAAGCTGCCGCCGGACCTGGACTTCGCCTCGCTGTTCCACGGCATCGACGAGCGGGTGCCGGTCGACGGGCTACGCTTCGGCGCCCGGGTCCTCGACCACTTCCTGCGCTCGGCCTGACCCGAGCCGGGGCAGCCGGCGGCGCAGCCACACCCGCCGGCTGCCGTCGCGGAACCGCAGCACCCGCCACAGCTCCCAGCCGGAGAACTCGGCGTGCAGGGCGAGCCGCGCCGCGGCGGTCGGCCGGTCCACCTCCGGCCCGAAGTGCAGCGGCGCGTACTCGTACTCCATGACCCCATCGTGCCGGGCGGCGGCGACCGCGTCACTCACCGCGCCCGGCGCGGTCAGCCCGCGCGCTCGGGGTAGCCGACCTCGATCGCCGACACGTCGTCCAGCGCCCGGGTGATCTCGGCCGGCAGGGTGATCCGCTCGACCTCCAGCGCCCCGCGGAGCTGCCCGACGGTCCGGGCGCCGAGGATCGGCGCGGTCACCCCCGGCCGGTCCCGCAGCCAGGCCAGCGCCACCTCCAGCGGCGCCACGCCCAGCCCGCCGGCCGCGGTGCTGACCGCCTCGACGATGCTGGACGCCCGCGGCTCCAGGTACGGCGCCACGAACGACGCCAGGTGCGCCGACGCCCCGCGCGAGTCCGCCGGCCGCCCGTCCCGGTACTTGCCGGTCAGCACCCCGCGCCCCAGCGGCGACCAGGGCAGCAGCCCGACGCCCAGCGCCGCGCACGCCGGCAGCACCTCCCGCTCCACGCCCCGCTGCAGCAGCGAGTACTCCTGCTGCGCCGCGACGATCGGCGCCCGGCCCGGCCAGGCCCGCTGCCAGGTCGCCGCCCGGGCGAGCTGCCAGCCGGCCACGTTCGACACCCCGACGTACCGGGCCCGGCCGCTGGCCGCGGCGTGGTCCAGCGCACTCAGCGTCTCCTCCAGCGGCGTGGCCGGGTCGTACCCGTGCACCAGCCACAGGTCCACGTAGTCCGTGCCGAGCCGGCGCAGCGCCGCGTCCAGCGTGCCGAGCAGGTGGCCGCGGGAGGCGTCCCGGCGCCGCGGCTGGCCGCCGCCGCGCAGCCCCGCCTTCGTCATGATCAGCAGGTCGGCCCGCGGCGCGAGGTCGCCGATCAGGTCGCCGAGGACGGACTCGGCCGCGCCGTCGCCGTACACGTCCGCGGTGTCGACCAGGTTGCCGCCCGCGTCCAGGTACGCCCGGAGCTGCGCCGCGGCGTCGTCGGCCTCGGTGTCGCGCCCCCAGGTCATCGTGCCCAGGGCGAGCCGCGGCACGGTCAGGCCGCTGCCTCCGAGTGCGCGCTGCTGCATGGGCAGCACCCTATGCACAAACCGCGCGCGGCGGCATCCCGCGCCCGGGCCGACGCACCGGGTGTCGCGGCCACGTCGCCCGGGCGCGCCGCGTAACCTGGGGCGACCGCGGATCACCGGCACCGGGGGAGGAACGGGCATCGTGCGACTGGGCCTGAATCTGGGCTACCGGACCTCCGCCACCGACCCCGCCGACCAGCTCGCCCTCGTGCGGGAGGCCGAGCGCCTCGGCTACGCCGTGGCCTGGGTCGCCGAGGCGTACGGCTCCGACGCCCCCACGGTCCTCGCCTGGCTCGCCGCCGGTACCCGGCGGATCGACCTCGGCGCCGCCGTCATGCAGATCCCCGCCCGCAGCCCGGCCGCCACCGCGATGACCGCGGCCACCCTGGACGACCTGTCCGGCGGCCGGTTCCGGCTCGGCCTCGGCGTCTCCGGCCCGCAGGTCTCCGAGGGCTGGCACGGCGTGCGGTTCGCCCGCCCGCTCGCCCGGACCGAGGAGTACGTGGCGATCGTCCGGCTGGCGCTGGCCCGGGCCGAGGTCCGCTCGCCCGGCCCGCACTACCCGCTGCCGCTGCCCGACGGCCCCGGCAAGGCGCTGCGCCTGTCGCTGCGCCCCCGCCGCCCCGACCTGCCGATCTACCTCGCCGCCGTCGGCCCGCGCAACCTCGAGCTGGCCGGCCGGATCGCCGACGGCTGGCTGGGCATCTTCGTCGCCCCCGACGCGCTGGCCGACACCCGGGCCGCGCTGGCCGCCGGCCGGGCCGCCGGCGGCCGCACCGGGCCGTTCGACCTGGTCGCCGCCGTGCCGGTGGTGCCCGCCGCCGACGACGACCCGGCGACGCTGGCCCGCTGCGCCGACGCCGTCCGCCCGTACGCCGCCCTCTACATCGGCGGGATGGGCAGCCGCGAGCGCAACTTCTACCACGCGCTCGCCGGCCGGCTCGGCTACGCTGCGGCGGCCGACGAGGTGCAGGAGCACTACCTCGCCGGCCGGCACCGGGACGCCGCCGCGGCCGTGCCGTACGAGTTGATCGACCGGACCGCCCTGCTCGGCTCGACGGCCCGCATCGCCGCGGGCCTCGCCGCGTACGCCGCCGCGGGCGTGACCACCCTGTCGGTCAACCTCGGCGGCGGCGTCGACCGGGAGACCGGCCTGCGTACCCTGCGCACGGTCGCCGAGGCCCACCGACTCGCCGGCACCGCCGCCCCCGACGACGACGCCCCCGGAGTGGACGCATGACGCAGCACATGACCTGGATCGAGGCCATCGTCCTCGGCATCGTGCAGGGACTCACCGAGTTCCTCCCGGTCAGCTCCTCGGCGCACATGCGGATCACCTCGGCGCTGTTCTTCGACGCCGACGCCGGCGCCTCGTTCACCGCGGTCACCCAGCTCGGCACCGAGGCCGCCGTGCTCATCTACTTCGCCCGCGACATCGGCCGGATCACGGCCGCCTGGTTCGCCGGCGTGTTCGACCGCACCCGGCGGGGCACGATGGACTACCGGATGGGCTGGTACGTCATCATCGGCTCCATCCCGATCGGCGTGGTCGGGCTGGCGTTCAAGGACGAGATCCGGTCCGGGGCGCGCAACCTGTGGCTGGTCTCGACGATGCTCATCGTGTTCTCGTTCGTCATCGCGTTCGCCGAGTACTGGGGCCGGCAGGAGCGCGACCTGACCCGGTTCACCCTGCGCGACGGCATCGGGATGGGGCTGGCGCAGGCGCTGGCGCTGATCCCCGGCGTGTCCCGCTCCGGCGGCACCCTGTCCGCCGGCCTGTTCCTCGGCCTCACCCGGGAGGCCGCCGCCCGGTACTCGTTCCTGCTCGCCATCCCGGCCGTCGTGATGAGCGGCGTCTTCTCGCTGGAGGACGTGTTCAGCCCGGCCGGCGAGGGGCTGGTCCCGTCCGGGGCGCAGATGGTGGTGGCGACGCTGATCGCGTTCGCCATCGGCTACGCGGCGATCGCCTGGCTGCTGCGCTATGTGGTGCAGCACACGCTGTACGTCTTCGTGCTCTACCGGGTGGCCCTGGGCTCGGTGCTGCTGGCCCTGCTGACCACCGGCCGGCTGGCCGCGCACTAGCGCCGGCCCGGGAACCCTCCCGGGCCGGCCGCCGCGGTCCGTAGGGTGGGGGCATGGCGACCGTACTGTTGTTGCGGCACGGGCGGACGACCGCCAACGCCGACGGCACCCTGGCCGGCCGGCGGGCCGTCCACCTCGACGACGTCGGCCGCGCCCAGGCCGAGTCGGTCGGCGCGCGGCTGCGCGCGGCCGCGCCCGCCGCGGTCGTCAGCAGCCCGCTGCGCCGCTGCCGGCAGACCCTGCGGCTGGCCCTGCCCCGGGTCGGCGTCACGGTGGACGACCGGCTGACCGAGTGCGGGTACGGCGACTGGGAGGGCCAGCCGCTGCGCCGGCTCGCCACCGATCCGCTGTGGAGTCGGGTGCAGCAGCACCCGAGCGCCGTGACGTTCCCGGCCGGCGAGCCGCTCGCCGCGATGTCCGCCCGCGCGGTCGCCGCGATCCGCGAGTGGGACGACCGGATCACCGCCCAGCACGGGCCGGACGCCGTCTGGGTGGCGTGCAGCCACGGCGATGTGATCAAGGCCATCGTGGCCGACGCGCTCGGCCTGCACCTCGACCTGTACCAGCGGATCGTCGTCGACCCGGCCTCGATCACCGCCGTCCGGTACACCGAGCTGCGCCCGTTCCTGCTGCGCCTCAACGACACCGGCGCCGCCGCGCCGGCCGCGCCCGGCGGCGGCGCGGTGGCCGGCGCCGCGGCGTCCGACGCGGCCGTCGGCGGCGGCGCGGGCGGATGGACCTACGGGTAGTCGCCATCGCGCAGCGCGCCGGATAGGGTCGGGGCATGGCCCATCAGGTGTACGCGTTCGAGCCGCCGGAGCGGTTCGTCGCCGGGACGGTGGGTCCGCCGGGTGAGCGGACGTTCTTCCTCCAGGCCAAGGGCGGCGGCCGGCTCGTCTCGGTCGCGCTGGAGAAGGTCCAGGTCGTGCTGCTCGCCGACAAGTTGGAGGAGCTGCTCACCGAGGCCCGCCGCCGGTTCGCCACCGACGTGCCGGAGGCCGCGGACGACCCGCCGGACAACGGCCCGCTGGACACCCCGGTGGACGAGGAGTTCCGCGTCGGCACCCTCGGCCTGGCCTTCGACGTCGAGTCGGCCACCGTCCTCATCGAGGCCGTCGCCGCGGGCGACACCGAGCGCGAGGACGAGCCGGAGGAGCGCGAGGACGACGGCGGCGCCGACGACGAGATCATCGACGCGGACCTCGACCGGCTGCGGGTCCGGCTGACCCCGGAGGCCACCCGCGCGTTCATCGCCCGGGCCCGGCTGGTCGTCTCCGCCGGCCGCCCGCCGTGCCCGCTGTGCGGCCAGCCGCTCGACACCGGGGGACACCTGTGCCCCCGGCACAACGGCTATCACCGGTGACCGACCCGCCACCCGGCTTCGTCGACGGCGCGCTGCACCTGACCGGCCGGCTCACCGACGCCTCGAACACCACGCTGTACGCCCGCGTCGACGCCCCCGGCGGCGGGATCGCCTGCGTGTACAAGCCGGTCCGCGGCGAGCGCCCGCTGTGGGACTTCCCCGACGGCACGCTCGCCGGCCGGGAGGTCGCCGCGTACCTGGTGGCCGCCGCCGCGGGCTGGTCGTTCGTCCCGCCGACGGTGCTCCGCGACGGGCCGCTCGGCGTCGGCTCCTGCCAGGTGTGGATCGAGGAGGCCGCCCCGCCGCCGGTCGGCTTCGTACCCGCCGACGAGGTGCCGGCGGGCTGGCTGCCGGTGCTCGCCGCCCGCGACGACGCCGGCCGCCCGTACGTGCTGGCCCACGCCGACGACGCCGACCTGGCGGCGCTGGCCGCGTTCGACGTGCTGGCCAACAACGCCGACCGCAAGGGCGGGCACGTGCTGACCGGGGCGGGGGAGCGGCTGTACGGCGTCGACCACGGCCTGTGCTTCCACGCGGCGCCGAAGCTGCGCACGATCCTGTGGGGCTGGGCCGGCCGCCCGCTGCCCGACCCGGTCCGGGCCGCGCTGGCCCGGCTCACCGCCGCGTACGGCGCCGGCCTGGCCGCCGGCCTGGCCGCGCACCTGACCGCCGGCGAGATCGCCGCGCTGGTCGGCCGGACCGCCGTGCTGGCCGCCGCCGGCACCTTCCCGGTGCCGCCGGACGACCGCACCGCGATCCCCTGGCCGCCCATCTGACCTGCGCCGATGCCCGTCCGGGCCGATCATCACCGGGACGCGCCGGAGTGGTCGCTAGGGTGGGTGACATGGAATCCTGGTCCGGACCCGAGGTCCCGCGCCTGCCCGGCACTGGCCAGCCGCTCGCCCTCTTCGATTCGGCGCGCCGCGCCATCCACCCGACCGGCAGCGGGCCGGCGACCATGTACGTCTGCGGCATCACCCCGTACGACGCCGCCCACCTCGGCCACGCCGCCACCATGATCACCTTCGACCTGGTGCAGCGGTCCTGGCGGGACGCCGGCCGCGACGTCGCGTACGTGCAGAACGTCACCGACATCGACGACCCGCTGCTGGAGCGGGCCGCCCGCGACGGCGAGGAGTGGGAGGCGCTGGCCGAGCGCGAGACGGCCGTGTTCCGCAAGGAGATGGGCGCGCTGCGGCTGATCCCGCCCGACCACTACATCGGCGCCGTCGAGTCGATCCCGGTGATCGCCGAGCGCACCGCCGAGCTGCTGGCCCGCGGCGCCGCGTACCGGCTCGACGACGGCACCAACGACATGTACTTCGACCTCACCGCCGCGCCGCACTTCGGCTACGAGTCGCACCTGTCCCGGGACCAGATGCTGACGTTCTCGGCCGAGCGCGGCGGCGACCCGCAGCGCCCCGGCAAGCGGGACCCGCTGGACCCGCTGCTGTGGCGCGGCGCCCGGGCCGGCGAGCCGTCCTGGCCCGGCGGCGTCCTCGGCGACGGCCGGCCCGGCTGGCACATCGAGTGCGCGGTGATCGCCCTCGAACTGCTCGGCGACACGGTCACCGTCCAGGGCGGCGGCAACGACCTGCTGTTCCCGCACCACGAGTGCTCGGCCGCGCACGCCGAGACGCTGACCGGGGCGCGGCCGTTCGCCGGGCACTATGTCCACGCGGGCATGATCGGGCTCAACGGCGACAAGATGTCCAAGTCACAGGGCAACCTGGTGTTCGTGGGAACCCTGCTCGCCGACGACGTACCGCCGATGGCCCTGCGGCTGGCCCTGCTGGCCGACCACTACCGGGCCGACCGGCAGTGGACCGACGACCTGCTCAAGATCGCCAGGGCCCGGCTGCACCGCTGGCGCGAGGCCGCCCGGGCCGCCGCCGGCCCGTCCGGCGCCGAGCTGCTGGCCGGGCTCCGCGGCCGGCTGGCCGAGGACCTGGACACGCCGGGCGCCCTCTCGCTGCTGGACTGGTGGGCCGAGGCCGCCGTCGCCGGCAGCGGCGACGACCCGGACGCCCCGGCGCTGGTCCGCAACGCGATCGACGCCCTGCTCGGCGTGGAGCTGGACGTGAGCCGTGCCTAGCCTCGCCACCGCCCTGATCCGATCGACCCGCCCGCGCCCGGCGGCGGTCGTGGGGTGGCTGCTGCGGGCGCTCGCGGTCGGGGTCGCCGTGCTGGTGCTGGGGCGGGCGTTCTGGTTCCCGTACTGGGCCGCGCACGCCACCCCGGCGGAGCTGTCGGGCACGCTGGGCGGGCCGGGGGCGATCAGCGCGACGATCACCCACTGGCTGCTGGCGCTGGCCCTGTGCGGCGCGGCGGGCCTGCTGTACGCCGCCGGTAGGCTCCTGCCCCGCTGACCGCTCGTCGGCCACCGCACGGTGCGCCTACGGCGTCGCGTCCGACCCGGCGGCGGGCGCCGCCGGGTCGGTGAGAAGGCGCGACAGCAGGCCGTGGAGCGTCTCGCGCTCCGCCGGGTCGTAGAGCCGGTAGAGCCGGTGCACGGCGACCTCCAGATCGGCTCGCACCGCCTCGACGAAGGCGACACCCGCGTCCGTGATGGCGATCATCGTGATCCGGCGGTTGCCGGCCGGGCGCCACCGGCGGGTCAGCCCGAGGCCGACGAGCTGATCGGCGGCCACCGTCGCCGACGACGCCGCGAGAGCGCTGCGCCGGGCGTGCTCGCCGAGCGTGGCCAGCGCGCCGGCGCGGCTGCGGTACAGCTCGCTGAGCAGCCACCAGCCATTGCGGGTGACCCCGTGCCGGTCCAGCACCGCGCCGAACGGCACGTCCAGCACCCTGCTCGCCTGCACGATCATGCGGCCGAGGACGGTGGCGCTGACGCCTGCGTCGGGCATCCCCCCAGTCTGTGGGACGGATCACCGTTGCGTGGGGGAGTTCTCCGTTTCGAAATGTTCAGGCCGGAATCGTCGGCGCCGATCTGCCCGCCTGTCGGGTTGCGCGGCAGCCCGCCCGATTTCGACGGAGGTAGATATGCCTTCCTCAGCGATGCGGCCCGCCCTCACGGTATCCGGGCGGAACAACCTCTTGACCGGTTTGGCGGCCGGGTTCATCCTCCTGGTCGGCGCGGTGGGATACACCGAGCTCGGGTCGATGACCGCCGCCGCGCAGCGCAGCAGCGTCCGGCAGGAGATGGTGCGCGCCCAGGGCCACGCCGACATGATGCACGACGCGCTGCGCGGTGACGTCCTGACGGCGCTGCGCGCCGGCACCGGCGCGGAGCGCAGCGCCGTCGCCGAGGAGAGCCGCGCCCACGCTGCGGCCTTCCGCGCCGATATCGCCCACACCCGCGAACTGGTGGACAGCCCGGCGATCGCCGCCGCCTTCGACGGCCTCGCGCCGGCGCTCGCCGCGTACCTCGCCGCCGCCGAGTCGCTCGTGGCCGAGGCGGCGGCCGGCCGGCACGACGCGGCCGAGCGGCGGCTGCCCGCCTTCCTGCACGCCTTCCACGAACTGGAGGACGGCATGGGCGGGACCACCGACGTGATCGAGGCCGAGTCGACCCGGGCGCAACAGCGGATGGAGGACACGGCGGGCACCGCCCGCTGGGTGATCGTCGTGTCCTCGGGCTGCGCGATGGCCCTGCTCGTCCTGCTGGGACAGTGGATCACCCGGTCGATCCGCCGGCCGCTGCGCGCCCTGCGCGACCGACTGGCGCAGATCGCCGGCGGCGACGGCGACCTGACGGCGCGGCTCGACGAGAGCCGTCGGGACGAGCTGGGGGCGGTCGCCGCCGCGGCGAATGCCCTCATCGGCCGCATGCAGGCACTGATGCGCGAGCTGGCCGGTGCCGTGGAGCAGATCCACGGCGTGGCCGACGACGTGCGCGCGGAGTCGGCGACGGCGGGCGACCTGGGCGGGCAGGCCCACGAGCGCGCCGACGGCCTGACCTCGTCGGCGGCGTTGGCGGCGGCCCAGGTGGACAGCATCGCGGCCGGCGCGGAGCAGATGGGCGAGTCGATCGCGGAGATCGCCCGCAGCGCGCAGGAGGCGGCCGGGGTGGCCGCTGCCGCGGTGGAGACCGCCGCCCTGGCACGCGACGGCGTGGGCGGCCTCGCCGCGGCCAGTGAGCAGATCGGCCAGTTCCTCGAGGTCATCGCCTCCATCGCCGCCCAGACCAACCTGCTCGCCCTGAACGCCACGATCGAGGCGGCGAGGGCCGGCGAGGCCGGTCGCGGGTTCGCGGTAGTCGCGGGCGAGGTGCGCGAGCTCGCCCGGGCCACGGCCGAGGCGGCGGAGCAGATCGGCGTCCAGATCGTCGCCATCCAGAGCGGCACCGGCGATGCCGTCGGCGCGATGGGCCGCATCTCGGACGTGATCAGCGGCATCAACAGCCTGCAAACCGTCATCGCGGCCGCCGTGGAGGAGCAGACGGCCACCACGTCGGAGATGCGGCGCAGCGTCGCCGAGGCCGCCGCCGCCGTGGCCAGCATCGCCGAGGGCGTTCGCGAGGTCGCCGGGGACGCCGCGCGGGCCCGGGTGGCCAGCGACGCCACCACCGCGAACGCACACCAGCTCGCCGGCATCGGCGGTCGGCTGCACGGAACCGTCAGTGGGTTCGCCTACTAGCGGCCGGCGCCGCCGGGGGAGTCAGCCGAAGACCAGGCCGGGTTCGGCGTCGAGCGCGGAGCCCGGCTGGTCGTCCGGCCGGTGCGGGGCCGGGATCGCGTACTCCTCGGTCAGCGACGTCATCGGCCCCGGCCAGGTCGCCTGCGCCACCTCGATCACCCGCCGGGACCCGTCGAACGCCACGTGCAGCAGGTGCAGCACGGGCGTGTCGGGCCGGATCTGGAGCTGCTCGGCCTCCTCCCGGCTGGGCTGCCGGGCGCTGATCGTGTCGGTGGCCCGGGCATACCGGCGCCCGGTGGCCTCCTCGACCTCCTGGTACAGCGGCCGCCCGAACGCCTCCTGCCGGGCCACCGGCGTCCCGTCGACGTCGGCGGGCCGGAACCAGGAGGCGCCGACCTCCACCGGCGCGTCCTGCGTCCGGACCAGGTGCCGGCGGACCAGCAGGGACGCCCCGTCGGCCACCCCGAACGCGTCGGCCACCTCCGCCGGGGCGGGCGCGTGGCCGACCTCGGTGAGGTACTGCCGGTACCGGGCGGCGAGGTCGGAGTGGTACCCGCGCAGCGCCCCGTACCGTCCGCGGGAGAGCCGGTTGAGCCGCCGCTTGGTGCCCCGCACGTACGTGCCGCTGCCCGGCTTGGTGATCAGCACGCCCTCGACCCGGAGCTGGTCGACGGCCCGCTGCACGGTCTGCTTGGCCACGCCGTAGCTCGCCGCGATCGCCGGGATCGACGGCAGCCGCTCGCCCGGCCCCCAGTCGCCCTGGCGGACCTGCGCGCGGAGCTGCGCCGCGATCTGCCGGTGCGGGAATTCCGCTGCGCCCGGATTGATGCTCACCTCGACCACCCCATCCGATTCCTACCCCTAGGTTCCTAGGATGCCCCAGCACGCGCGTGCCGACGCACCGCGACACGCCGAACACCCGCCGGCGCCGCCCGCCCGCACCGACGTGATCGACGTCATACCGTTGCCCGCCCGGAATCGTTGCCCACTGGGAAGGTGAACCGCGTTCGCGGCGTTGGCCCCGGCACATCCCCCGGGAGGAGCCCAGCATCATGACGTCAGCACCGACGATCGACCCCGCGGCGGCCGGCACCGGCACCGCGACCGTGGACTTCTGGTTCGACCCCGTCTGCCCGTTCGCGTGGATCACCTCGCGGTGGATCCTGGAGGTGGAGCAGCAGCGCGACATCGACCTGCGATTCCGGGTGATGAGCCTGTCCATCCTCAACGCCGACCGCGACCTGAACGCCGAGTACCGCGCGCTGATGGACCGCGCGTGGGGCCCGGTCCGGGTGGCCGTCGCCGCCGCCGCGCAGCACGGCGACGAGGTGCTCCGGCCGCTGTACACGGCCCTGGGCAACCGGATCCACAAGGAGGGCAACAAGGATTACGCGGCGGTCATCCCGCCGGCGCTGGCCGAGGTGGGCCTGCCGGCCGAGTTGGCGGCGGCCGCGACGAGCACCGCGTACGACGGGGAGTTGCGGCGCAGCCACGACGCCGGGATGAAGCCCGTCGGCCTGGACGTCGGCACCCCGACGATCCACATCGACGGGGTGGCGTTCTTCGGCCCGGTCCTGTCCTCGATCCCGCGCGGCGAGGACGCCGTGCGGATCTTCGACGGCGCCCGCCTGCTCGCCGGCTACCCGGACTTCTACGAGCTGAAGCGCACCCGCGGCGGCTCGCTGAACTTCGACTGACGCAGCGGTGGGGGTGGCGCCGAACCCGGCGCCACCCCCACCGCACGCTCGCGGCTCAGCCGGTGGCGGTCGGCCCCGCCGGGCCGCCCCGGCGGCGCAGGTACTTCTCGAACTCGCTGGCGATCTCGTCGCCGGTCAGCGGCTGGATGCTGTCGTCGCCGACGCGCTCCTCCAGCTCGCGGATGTAGTCCGCCAGCTCGGCGTCGGACTCGGCGGCATCCCGGACCCGCTTCTCCCAGCGCGCGGACTCCTCGGCCAGGTCCGCCACCGGTACCGGCAGGTCCAGCACCTCCTCGACCCGGTGCAGCAGCGCCAGCGTCGCCTTCGGGCAGGGCGGGTTGTTCGCGTAGTGCGGTACGTGCACCCAGAACGACACCGCGTCCACCTCGGCCCGGTTGCACGCCTCCTGCAGCACGCCCACGATCCCGGTCGGCCCCTCGTACCGGGTGGGGGTGAGCTGGTACCGGTCGGCCGCCCCGGCGTCCGAGGCGCTCCCGCTGATCGGCAGCGGCCGGGTGTACGGCACGTCGGCCAGCAGCGCACCGAGGAGCACGACCCGCTCGACCTCCAGGCTGTGGCAGACCTCCAGCACCTCGGTGCAGAACGTCCGCCACTTCATGCTGGGCTCGATCCCGCGGATCAGCACCACGTCCCGCTCGGCGCCGGGCGGCGAGGCCACCAGGAACCGGGTGGCGGGCCACTCGATCCGCCGGGTCGCCCCCTCGCTCATCGCGATCGTCGGCCGGCTGACCTGGAAGTCGTAGAACTCCTCGGGGTCCAGCTCGGTGATCGCCCGCGCCTCCCACACCTGCTCCAGGTGGTCCACGACGGCGGTCGACGCGTCCGCGGCGTCGTTCCAGCCCTCGAACGCCGCCACCGCCACGGGGTTGCGCAGCACCGGCAAGCCATCGAACTCCGTCACCGCCGCGCTCCGCTCCGCCGTACGCCGGGGCGCCGGCCGGGCGCACCCGAGCCGCTAATCCGGCCGATCCCTACATTTCGCTGACGCACCCCCTCAGCCTACGTGCCGCCCGCGCAACCGGCGCGGCGCGCCGCGCCCGGAGCGCGCGGATGCCGGGCCGGGCGGCACTGGACACGCAGAGTAGCCTGGTCACGTGGCCCAGCACACGCCCATCGATGCTGCCCGTACGCTCGATGCCCCCCGCCAGCCGGCGACCGCGCGCGACGCGACCGCCGCCCCCTCCGCCCTGCGCACGGCGCTAGCCAGCCGGGTCCTCGTGGCCGACGGTGCCATGGGGACGATGCTCCAGGCGGCCGACCTGACGCTGGACGATTTCGAGCACCTGGAGGGGTGCAACGAGATCCTCAACGTCACCCGCCCCGACGTCGTCCGCGACGTGCACGCCGCCTACCTGGCCGCGGGCGCCGACTGCGTCGAGACCAACACGTTCGGGACGAACCTGTCCGCGCTGCGCGAGTACGACATCGAGCACCGGGTCGAGGAGCTGGCCGAGGCCGGCGCCCGGATCGCCCGGGCCGCGGCGGACGCCGCGAGCACCCCCGAGCGGCCGCGGTTCGTCCTCGGCGCGATGGGTCCCGGCACCAAGCTGCCCACCCTCGGCCACGTCACGTACGCCGAGCTGCGCGACGCGTACGAGGCCAACGCCCGCGGCCTGATCGCCGGCGGCGCGGACGGCCTCATCGTGGAGACCTCGCAGGACCTGCTCCAGACGAAGGCGGCCGTGGTCGGCGCCCGGCGGGCCATCGCCGCCGGCGGCCGGGACGTGGTGCTGATCTGCCAGGTGACCGTCGAGACCACCGGCACGATGCTGGTCGGCAGCGAGATCGGCGCGGCGCTGACCGCGCTGGAGCCGCTGGGCATCGACCTGATCGGGCTGAACTGCGCTACCGGCCCGGCCGAGATGAGCGAGCACCTGCGGTACCTGTCCCGGCACGCCGCGGTGCCGCTGTCGGTGATGCCGAACGCCGGCCTGCCCCAGCTCACCCCGGACGGCGCCTACTACCCGCTGACCCCCGACGACCTGGTGGAGTGGCTGCGCCGGTTCGTCGACGAGTACGGCGTCGGCCTGGTCGGCGGCTGCTGCGGCACCACGCCCGCGCACATCGCCGCGGTCGCCGACGCGCTGCGCGGCACGCCCGCGCCGACCCGTACCCCGGCCGCCGAGCCGGGTGTGTCCAGCGTGTACCACCACACCCCGTTCCGGCAGGACGCCTCGATCCTGATGGTGGGGGAGCGGACCAACGCCAACGGCTCGAGGGCGTTCCGCGAGGCGATGCTCGCCGCCGACTTCGGCGCCTGCGTGGAGATCGCCCGCGGCCAGGCCCGGGACGGCTCGCACGTGCTGGACCTGTGCGTCGACTACGTCGGCCGGGACGGCACCGTCGACATGCGGGAGGTCGCCGGCCGGTTCGCCACCGCCTCCACCCTGCCGATCATGCTGGACTCGACCGAGCCGCAGGTGGTCGAGGCGGGCCTGGAGATGCTCGGCGGCCGGTGCGTGGTCAACTCGGTGAACTTCGAGGACGGCGACGGCCCCACCTCCCGGTACGCCCGGATGATGCCCATCGTCAAGGAGCACGGCGCGTCCGTCGTCGCGCTGCTCATCGACGAGGAGGGCCAGGCCCGGGACAAGGACTGGAAGGTCCGGATCGCCGCCCGGCTGATCGACGACCTCACCGGCCGGTGGGGGCTGGACCGCGCGGACATCCTCATCGACTGCCTCACCTTCCCGATCGCCACCGGCCAGGAGGAGACCCGGCGCGACGGCATCGAGACGATCGAGGCGATCCGGGAGATCTCCCGCCGGTACCCCGGGGTCAACTTCACCCTGGGCATCTCCAACGTGTCGTTCGGCCTCAACCCGGCCGCCCGGCAGGTGCTCAACTCGGTGTTCCTGCACGAGTGCGTACAGGCGGGCCTGACCAGCGCGATCGTGCACGCCTCCAAGATCCTGCCGATGGCGCAGATCCCGGACGAGCGCCGCGAGGTGGCCCTGGACCTGGTCTACGACCGCCGGCGCGAGGGCTACGACCCGGTGCAGCGGTTCATCGAGCTGTTCGAGGGCGTCGACGCCGCCTCGGCCCGGCAGTCGCGGGCCGAGGAGCTGGCCGCGCTGCCGCTGGAGGAGCGGCTCAAGCGCCGGATCATCGACGGCGAGCGCACCGGCCTGGAGCCCGACCTCGAGGCGGCGCTGGCCATCCGCCCGGCCCTGTCGATCATCAACGACCTGCTGCTGGACGGCATGAAGACCGTCGGCGAGCTGTTCGGCTCGGGCCAGATGCAGCTCCCGTTCGTGCTCCAGTCGGCCGAGGTGATGAAGGCCGCCGTCGCGTACCTCGAACCGCACATGGAGAAGGAGGAGGGCGCCGGCAAGGGCCGGATCGTGCTGGCCACGGTCAAGGGCGACGTGCACGACATCGGCAAGAACCTCGTCGACATCATCCTGTCCAACAACGGCTACGAGGTGATCAACCTCGGCATCAAGCAGCCGATCAACGCGATCCTGGACGCCGCCGAGAACCACGCCGCCGACGCCATCGGCATGTCCGGCCTGCTCGTCAAGAGCACCGTGATCATGAAGGAGAACCTGGCCGAGATGGCCAGCCGCGGCGTCGCCGAGCGCTGGCCCGTCCTGCTGGGCGGGGCCGCGCTGACCCGGGCTTACGTCGAGGACGACCTGCGGGCGATGTTCGCCGGCGAGGTGCACTACGCCCGGGACGCGTTCGAGGGCCTGTCCCTGATGGACCGGGTGATGGCCGCCAAGCGCGGCGAGCGCCCGATGGTCGACGAGGTCCGCGAGGCGGCGCTGGCCGCCCGCCGGGCCCGCCGCGCCCGGACCACCGCCGCGGCCGACAACCTGCCCGACCTGTACGACGACAGCGTGCGCGCCGACGTGGCTACCGACGTGGAGGTCCCGCGCCCGCCGTTCTGGGGCACCCGGGTGGTCAAGGGCATCCCGCTGGCCGACTACGCGGCGCTGCTGGACGAGCGGGCGACGTTCATGGGCCAGTGGGGGCTGCGCGGGGTGCGCGGCGGCAAGGGCCCGTCGTACGAGCAGCTCGTGGAGAGCGAGGGCCGCCCGCGGCTGCGCTACTGGCTGGACCGGCTGATCGCCGACAAGGTACTGGAGGCGGCGGTCGTCTACGGCTACTTCCCGGCGTACGCCGAGGGCAACGACCTGGTCATCCTGGACGCGGCGGGGGAGCGGGAACGGGCCCGGTTCCGGTTCCCGCGGCAGCGCGCCGAGCGGCGGCTGTGCCTGGCCGACTTCTGGCGCCCGCGCACCGAGGGCGGCCCGCCGGACGTGGTCGCGCTCCAGTTGGTGACGGTCGGGCAGCCGATCAGCGAGTACGCGAACAAGCTGTTCGCCGCCAACGAGTACCGCGACTACCTGGAGGTGCACGGCCTGTCGGTGCAGCTCACCGAGGCGCTGGCCGAGTACTGGCACCGGCGGGTGCGGGCGGAGCTGGCGCTGCCGTCCGGCGGTACGGTCGCCGACGCGGACCCGGCGGACGTGGACGGGCTGTTCAAGACGGAGTTCCGGGGCTGCCGGTACGCGTTCGGGTATCCGGCGTGCCCGGACCTGGAGAACCGGGCGGCGATCGTCGACCTGCTGGACGCGGGGCGGATCGGGGTCGAGTTGTCGGAGGAGTTCCAGTTGATACCGGAGCAGTCCACCGACGCCCTGATCACCCACCACCCCGACGCCAACTACTTCAACGCCAAGTAGCGATCCCGAATCACGTACGGTGACCGTATTGTCGGCTACCTGACATTTCGGTTCCCTACTGTCCTCCCGTTCGATAACTTCCGTCGGCCAGCCCGACGGAAGGATGCACGCGAATGCGACGTGCCACCCGGCGTCTTGTGAGCGCCGTAGCCCTGGCCACAGCGGCGGCGGCGGTCGTGCCTTCGTCCGCTGCGTCCGCAGCGCCGAAGGTCACCACCGCTGATCGGCCGTTCGTGATCATCGAGGCAGGTGAGGAGCCCGACGTCGGCGTTCCGGCGGACTGGGAGGATCCGGCAGCGGCCGGCACCCGCGGCGAGGATCTGCCGGACGAGCAATCGCCCGCGCATGCGGCCGGCGATCCCGACTGCAAGGGTCAGTGGATCTACCACAAGAAGAAGAGGTTCGACGACCGGATGGGCCGGGTCGGGCCGAACATTTCCCATTTCTTCAACAGCGCTGGGTCGCACAAGCTCACGTCGGGCATCAGCGGCGAACTGTCCATCGGCCACAGCATCGGCGTGTCGGGCGAGGGAAGCGTGATCGTCGCCACCCTCCAAGCGAAGCTGGATCACACGATCCAGGCGACGATCGGGGTGTCCGCCTCTACCGAGGCGTCCACCAACGTGCCCGCGAAGCGCTGGGGCAACGCCTTCTGGGGCAGGGCACGGCTCGTGGTGACCGGCGAGAAGTACCAGCTCGCCGCGCGCACCTGCAAGAAGATCAACCGCAAGCTCCTGACCACCTACGTGTCCGCGCGGAGTCGGGCGATCGGCTGGTGCATCTGGTCGTCCAAGAAGTCGTTGGGCTCCCGGCCGCCGCAGTGCAACGACGGCAAGCCGTACCTCAAGGTGTGACCAGGACCCGCTGCGTCGCCGTGGTGGCCGGGTTGCTCCTGCTCGCTGGATGTGGGGGCGACCCGGCACCCCGGCCCACGCCCACCCCGACGTCCGCCCACGATTCGGCTGCCCCGAAGCCGCTGCCGTCGGCGTCGTTCACGTCGTCCATCGAGCAGGACGACAAGACGTTCTGGATGAGCATCGGCGGGCTCCCCACCAACAGCTCGGCCGAGACGAGAACCAAGCGGACGGCGCCGATGACGTTCCACCTGGAATGCGACCGTGGCACCCTCACCACGACGATCGAGTTCGACGATGCGCCCCGGATCTGGGAGCACTCGTGCGCCGACGGGATGCGGACCGAGCCGGTGGGGATCGTCAAGGCGGGAACGAAGGTCGAAATCTTCATGGCGGGCACCGAGGGCACGTCCTACGTCGCGGACCTTCGCTGGCCGTAGGTCGGCAAGCGCGTACGGAACCTCGCCTTTCCGGCGGTGGTGCCACCCGGGTCGACGGCAACGACCGCGGTCGAATCCGGGATGTCCGACTCGGCCGGTGCAACCGCCGGCCGGCCGTACCGCGTTCGGTTGCCCGCGCCCGCCGACCGTCCGGGATCCGCGCGGAGCCCCCGTCGTTTGTCGACCCCGCGGGCGACTCGATCCCCCCGTTCGGCGGGCTACGCTTCAAAGCCAGTCGTCCGTTCTCCCCGTACGGAGGCCACAACCCGTGCAGGCCACGCCCCCGGCCACCACGCCGGCCCGGTCCACCGCCCGCCGTCCCCACGCTCGCCGTGCGCTCGCCGCCGCCGCGGCGGCGCTTGCCCTCGCGCTGGGCGGCTGCGCCCTGCCGCGGATCGACATCGGCGCCGCCCCGTCCCCGGCCGGCGGCACGGCCGGCGGCGGCACCGCCGGGACCGCCGCCGGCGCGCGGCAGGGCGACGGCGGCACGAGCGTGGCCGAGTTCCGCCAGGACGTCAACGACGCGCGGGGGAGCGTGGAGCGGTACTGGGCGACGGCGATGCCCGACCAGGGGCGCGCGTTCCGGCCGGTGGCCCGGTTCCAGGCGTACCGCGCGGCGGGCGAGGTGACCTGCGCCGGCGAGCCGCTGGGCCGCAACAACGCCGCCTACTGCTCGGCCGGGGACTTCATCGCCTACGACGAGCCGTGGGCGGCCGGCCAGTTCCGGCGGATCGGCGACGCGTTCATTTTCTACCTGGTCGGGCACGAGTACGCCCACGCCGTCCAGGCCCGGTTGGCCATTTCGCACCGGTTCACGATCCAGCAGGAGTTGCAGGCGGACTGCATGGCGGGCGCGTACATCAGCGACTCGGTCAGCGCCGGCTCGCTCGAACTCCAGGACGGCGACCTCGACGAGCTGCGGCGCGGCCTGCTGGCGGTCGGCGACGACTCGGGGCAGCAGTGGTTCGCGCCGGACGCGCACGGTACGGCGAAGGAGCGCACCGACGCGTTCTTCGACGGCTTCCGCTCGGGCCTGCCGTCCTGCAACCTGCGGCCCGCCCGCTGACCGACAACCGCGGACCGGACCGCGGACCGCGGCGGAGCCCCGTTACCGGAGCCCCGCCGCGCCGATCTCACTCGTAGGCGATCGCGTTCAGCACATTCAGCCGCGCCGCCCGGACCGCCGGGATGATCGCGGCGAACACGCCCGCCACCGCGGCGACGATCACCGCGGCGATGAGCTGGCCCCACGGCACCCAGACGCCGCTGGTGAACTCCTGGTACTCCAGCGCCTTGGCCAGCGCCGCGCCGATGCCGAGCCCGACCGCGATGCCGAGCAGCCCGCCGAAGATCGACATCAGGACCGCCTCGGTGCCGACCATCCGGACCACGCCGCCGCGGCCCAGCCCGATCGCCCGCAGCATGCCCAGCTCGCGGGTCCGCTCGATGATGCTGAGCAGCAGCGTGTTGAGGATGCCCAGCAGGGCGATGAGCATGGCCAGGCTCAGCAGCACCGTGATGATCGTGATGGCGATGTCGAACAGCGTGGTGAGCTGCTTGGTCGTCTCCTCCTTGTCCGCCACCGTGACCGACGGGAAGTCGACCATGATGTCGGTGACCTGCTGCTTCACCGCGGCGACGTCGGCGCCGTCGCGGACGTCCACCATCGCCTGCGACGCCAGCGGGCCGGCGAAGTCGGCGGCGGCGCTGGTCGGCAGCATGACGAAGTTCGTCCACAGCGGGGTCGCCGCGCTGACGCCCACCAGCTTGTACGGGCGCTCGCCGCCGGGCAGGCCCACCCGGATGGTGTCGCCGAGGTTCCAGCCGCGGTCCTTGACGGTCTTCTCGTCCGCGACCAGCTCGCCGGCGTTCAGCGCCCGTACCTCGCCGCGGACCCGCTCCAGGCCCATGGTCCGCTCGGCGGCGGCGACGTTGTCCAGCGTCCCGGCGCCGACCGACTCGTACACCGTCCCGTTGAGCTTCGCGCCGACCGTCATGTGGAACGTGACGACGTCCTGGACGCCCGGCAGTGCCCGGACCCGGGCGGCGGCGGCCTCGGAGAAGCCGATCGTGCCGTCCGGCGGGGCGGCGAAGCCGGTCGTGACGGTCAGCTCGGTGCCGAGCGTGCTGTCCAGCTCCTTGGTGATCGACTCCTTGAACGAGGTGGCGATCACGCTCGCCGCCGTGACCAGCATGATGCCGATCATCAGCGCGGCCGCGGTCACGGCGGTCCGGCGCGGGTTGCGGACGGCGTTGCGCACGCCCAGCCGCCCCGGCACGCCCCAGCCGACCAGCGCGCCGATCAGCCGGCCCACCGGGCGGGTGATCAGCGGCGCCAGCACGATCGCGGCGAGGAAGGTCACCACGCAGCCAACGGCCACCAGCGTCAGCCCGTCGCCCTTGGCCCGCAGCCCGGCCACCACCAGCCCGACGGCGGCGAGGCCGACGACCGCGCCGGCCACCGCCCGCAGCCGCAGCGGCTTGTCGGTGTGCGCGATCTCCCGCATCGCCGCCAGCGGCGGCACCCGGGAGGCCCGCACGGCCGGGATCAGCGCCGCCACGACCGTGACGAGGATCCCGATGCCGTACGCGGACAGCACGGTGCCCGCGCCGACGTCGATGCCGCTGCCGGGCAGCGGCGAGTCGCCGAGCGCGCTGAGCGCCCACGTGCCCAGGGCGCCGATGCCGATCCCCAGGCCGAGGCCGAGGGTGGCGCCGACGGCGCCGACGATCAGCGCCTCGACCAGCACCGACCAGGTGACCTGGCCGCGGCCGGCGCCGAGGGCGCGCATCATCGCCAGCTCCCGGGCGCGCTGGGTGACCAGCACGTTGAAGGTGTTGAAGATGAGGAAGATGCCGACCACCAGCGCCACCCCGGCGAACGGGGTGAGCACGTACGTGGTCACGCCCGAGATGGCGTCCGAGATCGCCGCGGCCTGGTCGGCGCTGCTCTGCGCGCCGGTCTTGGCCTCGAATGTGGCCGGCAGCACGCCGGCCACCCGGTCCCGCAGCGCCTCGTCGCTGACCCCGTCGCGGGCGGCCAGCGACACCCCGCCGTACTGGCCGACCCGGCCGTAGAAGGCGAGCTGCGCCTCGGCCATCGGCAACAGGACCATGCTCTCGCCGCCGAGGCTGTCCCGGCCGCCGGCGTACCCGCCGAGGCCGACGACCGTGTACTCCACCGGCCGCTGGAGCCGCGGGATGAAGACCTTGATCTTCTGCCCGAGCGCGGTGTGGGTCAAGCTCGCCGTGTGCTTGGTGAGCGCCACCTCGGTCGGCGCGGCCGGCCAGCGGCCCTCGCGCAGCTCGATGACGTTCATCGGGTCGCCGCCCGGCTCGATGCCGAAGCCGAACTGGGGCGCCCCGCCGCCGGGCAGCGGCTTGCCGGTGCGCTGGTCGTACGGCACGACGTTCATGCCCTGGACGTTCGCGCCGACGGCGCCGACGCCGTCGACCGCGCGGATCCGGGCCAGCTCGGCCTCGGTCAGCGTCGGCGGGCGCTGCGGCTGGCCCTGGTTCGGGTCGGTCCGGGCCGACACCTCCACCGCCACGTTGGTCGAGATCGACGAGAACATCGACTCGAACCGGCTGCCGAGGGTGTCGGACAGCACGAGGGCGCCGGAGAAGAAGCCGATGCCCAGCACGATCGCGATGACCGCGAGGGTCAGGCGCAGCTTGCGGTGCAGCAGCCCGCGCAGGTTGGCGCGCAGCATCAGTGGCCTTCCCCGCCGGTCTCCAGGCCCTTGAGCTGGTCCAGGACGGCCTCGGCGGTCGGCTCGGCCAGCTCGCTGATGACCTGCCCGTCCTTGAGGAAGATCACCCGGTCGGCGTAGCTCGCGGCACCCGCGTCGTGGGTGACCATGACGATGGTCTGCTTGTGGTCGTCGACGGCGGAGCGCAGGAAGCGCAGCACCTCGGCACCGGACTTCGAGTCCAGGTTGCCGGTCGGCTCGTCGGCGAAGACCACCGACGGCCGCCCGACCATGGCCCGGGCGCACGCCACCCGCTGCTGCTGCCCGCCGGACAGCTCGGTCGGCTTGTGCGTCAGCCGGTCGCGCAGCCCGACGGTGTCCACCACCGTGTCGAACCACTCCCGGTCCGGCTTGCGGCCGGCGATCGTCAGCGGCAGCAGGATGTTCTCCTCGGCGCTGAGCGTCGGCAGCAGGTTGAACTGCTGGAAGACGAAGCCGATCCGGTCCCGGCGCAGCGCCGTCAGGCCCTTGTCGCCGAGCCCGGCCAGCCTGGTGTCGCCCACGTACACCTCGCCCGCCGACACCGTGTCCAGCCCCGCCAGGCAGTGCATCAGCGTCGACTTGCCCGACCCCGAGGGGCCCATCACGGCGGTGAACTCCGCGCTGCGCAGCTCCACGCTCACCCCGGCCAGCGCCACCACCTGCGCCTCGCCCGAGCCGTACCGCTTCCACAGGTCGACCGCGCGCGCGGCCACCGGTGTCGATTCCACGACCATGTCTCCCAACCCATTTCCGAATAGCGCCGCGACGAACGCGACGTCCAGACGCTATCCCGACCCCGCAAGCCGCCCGCGGACCCCGCCTGCCCGTTCGGGCAGCGGCTCAGCCGTCCCGCCCCGCCTCCGCCCGGCGGTCGCCGGACACCGCGCGGGCAACGGGGATGAGCTGGGGGAACGGCGGCGGTGTGCCCCCGTACGCCGGGCAGATTGCCCGATGGTGACACCAGTCGCACAGCCGGCTCGGCGTCGGGCGGAAGTCCCGGTTCGCCAGCGCCCGCTCGATCGCCCCCCACAGCGCCAGCAGGGTGCGCTCGAACCGGGCCAGCTCCTCGGCGTCCGGCCGGTAGTCGCACACCTCGGCGTCCTTCAGGTACAGCAGGCGCAGCGCCCGCGGCACCACCCCCCGCGCCCGCCACAGCACGAGCGCGTAGAACTTCAACTGGAACAGGGCCCGCGCCTCGAACGCCTCCCGCGGCGCGCCGCCCGTCTTGTAGTCGACCACGCGGACCGCCCCGTCGGGCGCCACATCCAGCCGATCGACGTACCCGCGCAGCAGCAGCGCGTCCGCGACCACGGTCGAGATCAGGCTCTCCCGCTCCGCGGGCTCCAGCCGCCGCGGGTCCTCCACCGCGAAGTACCCGGTCAGCAGGTCCCTGGCCGAGTCCAGGAACGCGGCCGCGGCCGCCTCGTCCGGCAGCAGCTCGGCCAGCGCCGGCTCGGCCTCGACCAGCGCCGCCCAGCGCGGCGCCACCAGCGCCGCCGCCGCGGCCGGGGTGCGGTCGCCGGCCGGCAGGTCGAACAGGTGCTCCAGGACGGCGTGCACGAGCGTGCCCCGCACCTGCTCGGCGGTCGGCCGCTCGGGCAGCCGGTCGATCGTCCGGAAGCGGAACAGCAGCGGGCAGGTCTTGAAGTCCGCCGCCCGCGACGGCGACAGCGAGGGCAGGGCCGGCTCGGCCGCCGGCGGGGTGTCCGGCGTGCCCGGGGGTGGTGCCGTATCCGCGCTCATGTCCGAAGGTTAGGGCACCGGTACGACACGTCACCGACCCGGCGGGATGCGTAGCATTCTCCCCGAGGAAACGAAGGAGTGTCATGACCGCCGTACCGCCCCCCACCGCGCCCGGCGACGCTCGGCGCCCGGGCATCCCGCTCGGCCGGCTCGCCGGCGCCCCGGTGCGGCTCCAGCCCTCGGCGCTGGCCTTCGCCGGCCTGGTCGCCCTCGCGTACGGCCCGGTCGTCACCGTGTCCGGCGGCCACGACACCGGCGTGGGGTACGTCATCGCCGGCTGCTTCGTGGTCCTGCTGTTCCTCTCGGTCCTGCTGCACGAGCTGGGCCACGCCCTCGTCGCCCGACACCACGGCATCGGCGTCCGCGGCATCACCCTGGAGCTGCTCGGCGGCTACACCGAGCTGGACCGCCCCGCCCCCCGCCCCGGCGTCGAGCTGAGCGTGGCCGCCGCCGGCCCGGTCGTCTCGCTGCTGCTCGGCGCGGTGGCCTCGCTGGTCGCCACGCTCATCCCGGCGACCGGCACGAACCTCGACATCGTCGACACGGTCGTGGGCCAGGTCGCCGCGAGCAACCTCATCGTCGGCGTGTTCAACAGCCTGCCCGGCCTGCCGCTGGACGGCGGCCGGATGCTCGCCGCCGCCCTCTGGCGCGGCACCGGCGACCGCCGCCGCGGCATCCTCGTCGCCGGCTGGATCGGCCGCGGCCTCGCCCTGGCCACCGCCGTCGCCGCGCTGCTGCTGTTCCAGCTCGGCTTCCACTCGTTCTTCGGGCTGGCCTTCGCGCTGCTGCTGGTCATGACGCTGTGGCAGGGCGCCGGCCAGGCCATCCGGGCCGCCCGCGGGCCGGTCGGCGAGGGGCTCGCGGCGCTCGCCGCGCCGCTGGCCACCGTCCCGGCCGGGACCAGCCTCGCCGACGCCCAGCGGCAGCTCGCCGACAGCGGCCACCCCGACGCCGTCCTCGCCGTGCTCGACCCCGAGGGGCGGGTGTCGGCGATCGTGGACGAGGCCGCCGCGGCCGCCGTACCGGCCGAGCGGCGCCCGGGACTGGACGTGGCCGCGGTCGCCCGGGCGCTGTCGGCGATGCCCGCGCTGCCCGACCACCTACCCCCGGCTGAGCTGCGGCGGGCCGTCGCGTCGAACCCGGCCGCGCTGTACCTCGTGACCTCGGGCGAAGATGTGTGCGGCGTCCTGCGGGCCGCCACGCTGTCCGATTGGCTCGACTCGCAAAGGAAGTGACCCGTGGAGCGCGCCCCGTCCGCCGCCGCCGGAACCCGTGACGCCGCGCCGCTGCCCCCACCCCGCCGCGGCGAACTGCGCACCGGCGACCGGGTCCAGCTCACCGACCCGAAGGGGCGGATGCACACGATCGTCCTCGAACCGGGCAGGGAGTTCCACACCCACCGCGGCGCGCTCGCCCACGACGCCCTGATCGGGCTGCCCGAGGGCAGCGTCGTCACGTCCGCCGGCGGCACCGCCTACCTGGCTCTGCGCCCGCTGCTGGCCGACTACGTCATGTCGATGCCGCGCGGCGCCCAGGTGATCTACCCGAAGGACGCCGCCCAGATCGTCGCCATGGGCGACGTCTTCCCCGGCGCCCGGGTGCTGGAGGCCGGCGCCGGCTCCGGCGCGCTGACCTGCTCGCTGCTGCGCGCCGTCGGCCCCGCCGGCGAGGTCGTCTCGTACGAGCGCCGGGACGACTTCGCCGCCATCGCCCGGCGCAACGTCGAGGCGTTCTTCGGCGCCCCGCACCCGGCCTGGACCCTGCGCACCGGCGACGTCGCCGACTGCACCGACGACGCCGGCTTCGACCGGATCATCCTCGACATGCTCACCCCCTGGGAGGTGCTGGACATGGTCGAGAAGACGCTCGTCCCCGGCGGCGTGCTGATCGGGTACGTGGCCACCACCCCGCAACTCTCCGAACTGGTCGAGGCGCTGCGCGAGCGCGGCGGCTTCACCGAGCCGCGGGCCTGGGAGTCGCTGGTCCGGGACTGGCACGCCGAGGGCCTGGCCGTGCGCCCGGACCACCGGATGGTCGCGCACACCGCGTTCCTGGTCTCCGCGCGCAGGCTCGCGCCGGGCGTCACCGCGCCGCCGCGCCGGCGCAAGCCCAGCAAGGGCGCCGAGGCGTACGCGCTGAAGCGGGCGCTCGCCGCAGCCGCGGCCGAACCCGGCGGCGGTGAGCCCGAGTGAGCCGACCCTCCTTCGGCCCGAACGAGATACCCGCCGTGTTCCCCGACTGGTCGCCGTACGAGGACCTCGACTCGGCCACCCGCGCCTACCTGCGCGACCCCGAGGTGGCGCTGGAGGCGCTCGGCGGCGCGCTGCGCGGCGCCCGGGTGGTGGCGTTCACGCTGGAGCGGTTCGTCAACGAGGTCAACGGCGTGTGGCAGGAGGCCGTGGTCTGCGACGGCAGCCGGCTGATCCTGTGGCACGGCGAGGACGTGCCGCCGGGGGAGGGGCCGCCGGGCGCGATGACGTCGTCGCTGCGGGTGGTGCCGCTGTCCACGGTCACCGAGGTCGGCTGCCGGCGCCGGCTCACCCGGCTCGACGGCGGCCGGGTGAAGGTCGACAGCGTGGACGTGTACCTGCTGCTCAGCTCGGTCGACGAGGGCTCGGCGCCGCCGGACCAGGGCGGCACCGGGTACCGGCACGACGCGCTGCGGTTCAGCAAGACCCTCGACGACGGCGGCGCCGGCCAGATCGGCCGGCTGGAGGACTTCGCCCGGGTCGTCGCCGGCCTGGTCGGCCGCCCGCTGCTCTAACGGCCGCGGCCGGTCTGACCGCCGCGGCCGTTCCGAGCACCGCGGCCCGGCCGAGCGCCGCGGCCCGCCGCCGGCCCGCTCCGGCGGGTGTCGGGCCGCCGATCCGCCCGCGGGCGTCAGGCCGGCGGGTCGACCGGGCGGTCGTCGGCGGTGCGGACGTGGATGCACTCGCCCGGGCAGTCCCGGGCGGCGTCGAGCACGTCCAGCCGCAGCCGGTCCGGGATCCCCACCCGGCTGCCGGGGGCGGTGCGCAGCTCGCCGTCGTCGCCCTTGACGTACGCGAGGCCGTCGATGTCGAACTCGAAGACGTCGGGCGCGTACTGGACACACAGGCCGTCGCCGGTACAAAGATCCTGATCGACGTAGACCCGCAGATCCGCCGCGGCCGCGCCGGCCCCCACCGGCCCCTCGGTTCCCATCCGCCCCCTCCGTACCGTGAGAAACAACACGGGGAACACTTCTGCGCGCTACCATCGCTTTTGCCGGTGATCGACGTATTTACACGGTGATAACAGAAATGTCGTATCCGGGAGTCGATATCCGGCCATCGCTGAACCGGTCAGCGGTGGCGATAGCGCGCCGAGTGGTTCGCCGTCAGTCCACCGACCGTACCCGACCGTACGGCGGGTGGCCCGGGCGCACTCGCCGGTGCGGATCAACGTTGGGGCAAGCGGGGTGTCGGGTCTGCCTTGAATGCCCTGTGAACGGTTAGGGTTGAGAGCACAACGTTCGAACCCCCCGGGGAGGTGGGACGTGGCACGCAGCTCCGATGCGCATGGCGGCGGCGAGCCCCATGGCGGCGACGCGCATGGCGGCGGCACCGGTTCGCGGGCCGCTCGGTGGGAGAAAGAGGCACAGGACCTCTCCGCCCAGGTGGCATTCCTCCAGGAAGAGCTGGCCATGGTCCGGCGCAAGGTGACCGAGAGCCCTCGGCACGTGCGGCAGCTCGAGGAGCGTCTGGCGGCGACCCAGGCGCAACTCTCGCGGACGAATGAGAACAACGAGCGGCTCGTGGCGACGCTCAAGGAGGCCAGGGCGCAGATCGTCGCGCTCAAGGAGGAGATCGACAAGCTCGCCCAGCCCCCCAGCGGCTACGGCGTCTTCCTCGCCGGGCACGACGACGGCACCATCGACATCTTCACCGGCGGGCGCAAGCTGCGGGTCAGCGTCTCGCCCTCGATCGCGACCGACGAGCTGCGACGGGGCCAGGAGGTCCTGCTCAACGACGCGATGAACGTCGTCGCGGCGCTCGGCTTCGAGCGCACCGGCGAGATCGCGATGCTCAAGGAGATCCTGGAGGGCGGCGATCGCGCGCTGGTCATCTCGCACTCCGACGAGGAGCGCATCGTCTTCCTGGCGGACACCCTGGCGGACGTGCCGCTGCGGGCCGGCGACGCGCTCATGGTCGAGGGCCGCTCGGCGTACGCGTACGAGCGCATCCCCAAGAGCGAGGTCGAGGAGCTGGTGCTGGAGGAGGTGCCGGACGTCGACTACACCGACATCGGCGGCCTCCACTCGCAGATCGAGATGATCCGGGACGCGGTCGAGCTGCCGTTCCTGCACGCGGAGCTGTTCCGCGAGCACCAGCTCCGCCCGCCGAAGGGCATCCTGCTCTACGGCCCGCCCGGCTGCGGCAAGACGATGATCGCCAAGGCGGTGGCGAACTCGCTGGCCAAGAAGATCGCCGAGCGCAAGGGCGAGGAGAAGCACACCAGCTTCTTCCTCAACATCAAGGGCCCCGAGCTGCTCAACAAGTACGTCGGCGAGACCGAGCGGCACATCCGGCTGATCTTCCAGCGGGCCCGCGAGAAGGCCGGCGAGGGTACCCCCGTCATCGTGTTCTTCGACGAGATGGACTCCGTGTTCCGCACCCGCGGCTCCGGCGTCTCCTCCGACGTGGAGAACACCATCGTCCCCCAGCTCCTCAGCGAGATCGACGGCGTCGAGGGCCTGGAGAACGTCATCGTCATCGGCGCCTCCAACCGGGAAGACATGATCGACCCGGCCATCCTGCGCCCCGGTCGCCTCGACGTGAAGATCAAGATCGAGCGGCCGGACGCCGAGTCCGCGAAGGACATCTTCGCCAAGTACATCCTCACCGGACTGCCGCTGGCCGCCGACGACGTCGCCGAGCACGGCGGCGACCCGAAGGCGACCGTGGCGGCGATGATCGACGCGGTGGTCCTGCGGATGTACTCGGAGACCGAGGAGAACCGGTTCCTCGAGGTCACCTACGCCAACGGGGACAAGGAGGTCCTGTACTTCAAGGACTTCAACTCCGGCGCGATGATCCAGAACATCGTGGACCGCGGCAAGAAGATGGCCATCAAGGAGTTCCTCTCCTCCGGCAGCAAGGGGCTGCGGCTCCAGCACCTGCTCGACGCCTGCGTCGACGAGTTCCGGGAGAACGAGGACCTGCCCAACACCACCAACCCCGACGACTGGGCCCGGATCTCCGGCAAGAAGGGCGAGCGGATCGTCTACATCCGCACGCTGGTCTCCGGCGGCAAGGGCTCCGAGGCGGGCCGCTCCATCGAGACCGCCAGCAACACCGGCCAGTACCTCTAGGCCGCCCCGCACCGCACGACGGCGCCGCCCGGGTCCGCCCGGCGGCGCCGTCGCCGCGTGCCGTACCACCAACGTTTACCCCCGCCGCGCCCCGCGCCACGGGCCGCCCGCGCGGACTAGGCTCGACGTATGGCCAACGCGACCACGCCGCCGCACCCGGCGGGTACCCCCGTGACCGGAAACCCCAGCGACCACTCCCGCGCGGTACCGCGATGAGCGCCCGCCGGATCATGGGCACCGAGGTCGAGTACGGCATCTCCGTCCCCGGCCAGCCCGGCGCCAACCCGATGGTCACCTCCAGCCAGGTCGTCAACGCGTACGGCGCCCGCCCCGAGCTGAACCGCGGCGGCCGGGCCCGCTGGGACTACGAGGAGGAGTCGCCGCTGCGCGACGCCCGCGGCTTCACCTACGCCGGCGCCGCCTACGACCCGGCCGAGGCCCTGGCCGACGAGGACCTGGGCCTGGCCAACGTCATCCTCACCAACGGCGCCCGGCTGTACGTCGACCACGCCCACCCCGAGTACTCCACCCCCGAGGTCACCAGCCCGCGCGACATCGTCCGCTGGGACAAGGCGGGGGAGAAGGTCATGGCCGAGGCGGCCCGCCGCGCCGCCACCATCCCCGGCACCCCGCCGATCCAGCTCTACAAGAACAACACCGACAACAAGGGCGCCAGCTACGGCGCCCACGAGAACTACCTGATGCGCCGGCAGACGGCGTTCGCCGACATCGTCACCCACCTCACCCCGTTCTTCGTGACCCGGCAGGTGTTCTGCGGCGCCGGCCGGGTCGGGCTCGGCCAGGACGGCGCCGGCAGCGGCTTCCAGCTCACCCAGCGGGCCGACTTCTTCGAGGTCGAGGTCGGCCTGGAGACCACCCTCAAGCGGCCGATCATCAACACCCGGGACGAGCCGCACGCCGACGCCGACAAGTACCGCCGGCTGCACGTCATCATCGGCGACGCCAACCTGTCCGAGATCTCCACGTACCTGAAGATGGGCACGACCGCGCTCATCCTCACGCTGATCGAGGAGAAGGCCATCGCCGGCGACCTGGCGATCGCCGACCCGGTCACCGAGCTGAAGCACATCAGCCACGACCCGACGCTCAAGCACCGGATGCGGCTGCGCGACGGCCGCCGGCTGACCGCGCTGGACCTGCAGTGGGCGTACTACGAGCGGGCGCGCTCGTTCGTCGACGACCGGTACGGCACCGACGCCGACGCCCAGACCGCCGACGTGCTCTCCCGCTGGGAGGGCGTGCTGGACCGGCTCGGCCGGGACCCGATGCTGTGCGCCGACGAGCTGGACTGGGTGGCCAAGCTGCGGCTGCTGGAGGGGTACCGGGAGCGGGAGAACCTGGCCTGGTCCTCGCCCAAGCTCCAACTCGTCGACCTCCAGTACTCCGACGTCCGTCCGGAGAAGGGCCTGTACCACCGGCTGGTGGCCCGGGGCGCGATGAAGACGCTGCTGGACCCGGCCGAGGTCGACGCCGCGATGACCGAGCCGCCGGCCGACACCCGGGCCTACTTCCGCGGCCGCTGCCTGTCCCAGTACGCCCCCGAGGTGGTGGCGGCGAGCTGGGACTCCGTGATCTTCGATATCGGCCGCGAGTCCCTGGTCCGGGTGCCGATGATGGAGCCCGAGCGCGGTACCCGCACGCACGTCGGCCAGCTCTTCGACCGCTGCCCGAGTGCGAAGGATCTGCTGGAGGCGCTGGCCGGGAACTGATCGGCACGCTGACAGCGAAACTCGCCCAAACGGGCGGGTAATCCGTCGTACCGACACGGTACGTTTCATGAACACGCCTCGGGCATGGATCTCCCGCCCGGGGCTCGCACTCCACGAGGAGGAGCCGATGGCCACCCGTGACACTGGCGGACAGTCGCAGTCGGGGCGCTCGCGCCGGGAGGAGGGCACCGAGGAGGTCGCCCCCGAGGCCAACCCGGAGGTCGCCGAGCGGCACGCGGAGATCACCGAGGACGTGGACGACCTGCTGGACGAGATCGACTCGGTCCTGGAGGAGAACGCGGAGGAGTTCGTCCGCGGCTACATCCAAAAGGGCGGACAATAGTCAACGATCCGGACATCCGGCGGTGGTCGCCCGTCCGCGGCGCGCCCGGAAGATGCCCACCACGATCATGACGCCGGGTTGGTCCGCGCGATACTGTCCCCGCGCGGCCCCGCCGGTGCCCGGCGCCGACCGCCCGACGCACCCGTAACCCGTACCGAAAGGAACACCGTGGCAGCAGGTCTCGATCCCACCCGGCGACTGTCGGCGGCCTTCACCGCGCCGGGCACGTCCTCGTTCACGGAGTTCCTGAGCGTGGCCGCGCCCGAGCTGATCCCCGGCGGCCGGGACCTGCCCGCCGCGGCGGGCGACGCGGTCCCGCACGGCACGACGATCGTCGCGATCAGCCACGCCGACGGCGTCGTGCTGGCCGGCGACCGGCGGGCCACGATGGGCAACCTCATCGCCAGCCGGGACATCGAGAAGGTGCACGCCGCCGACGCGTACTCGCTCATCGGCATCGCCGGCACCGCCGGCATCGGCATCGAGATGATCCGGCTGTTCCAGGTCGAGCTGGAGCACTACGAGAAGATCGAGGGCGCGATGCTGTCCCTCGACGGCAAGGCCAACCGGCTGGCCACGATGATCCGCGGCAACCTCGGCGCGGCGCTGCAGGGGCTCGCGGTCATCCCGCTGTTCGGCGGCTTCGACCTCGACGCCCCGCCCGGCCAGGCGCCCGGCCGGATCTTCAGCTTCGACATCGCCGGCGGGCGGTACGAGGAGACCGCCGGGTACGAGGCCATCGGCTCCGGCTCGCTGTTCGCCAAGGCCGCGCTGAAGAAGCGGTACCGCCCCGGCCTCAGCGCCGACGAGGCCACCCGGCTGGCCGTCGAGGCGCTGTACGACGCCGCCGACGACGACACCGCCACCGGCGGCCCCGACCTGATCCGCAAGATCTTCCCGGTGGTCATGTCGGCGACCGCCGAGGGCACCCAGCGCCTGCCCGACGACCGGACGGAGGCCATCGCCCGGGCGGTCGTGGACGCCCGGCACGCGCAGCCCGGCGGGTGAGCCGCACCGCCGCGCCGGCCCGGCGCGGCCCCAGCCAGTCGTGACCGCAGACGAAGGAGCACCGCCGGTATGGCCATGCAGTTCTACGCCTCTCCCGAGCAGATCACCCGGGATCGCTCGGAGTACGCCCGCAAGGGCATCGCGCGCGGCCGCAGCGCGATCGTGCTGAGCTACGACGACGGCGTGCTCTTCGTCGCGGAGAACCTGTCGAAGGCGCTGCACAAGGTCAGCGAGATCTACGACCGGATCGGCTTCGCCGCGGTCGGCCGGTACAACGAGTTCGAGAACCTGCGCTCGGCCGGCGTCCGGATGGCGGACATGCGCGGCTACGCCTACGACCGGCGCGACGTCACCGGCCGGGCGCTGGCCAACGCGTACGCCCAGACCCTCGGGGCGATCTTCACCGAGCAGCAGAAGCCGTTCGAGGTGGAGATCTGCGTCGCCGAGGTCGGGGTGAGCCCGGAGAAGGACGAGCTGTACCGGCTCACCTACGACGGCTCGGTCCAGGACGAGCCGGGCCGGATGGCGATGGGCGGCCAGGCCGACGCGATCGGCGCGGTCCTGCGCGACCGGCACGAGCCGGCGATGGCGCTGGCCGGCGCCCTGCACGTCGCCGTGGACGCCCTGGCCAGCGTCGGCGGCGAGAACGGCGCCCCGCGCACCCTGGCCGCCGACCAGTTGGAGGTCGCGGTCCTGGACCGGCGCCGGCAGGGCCGCACGTTCCGCCGGATCACCGGCAACGCCCTGACCTCGCTGCTGGCCACGGCCACCGGCACCCCGGCCGACCCGGCCTGACCGCCGCCGTGGCCACCCCCGGCCCGGCGGCCGGGCGGCCCGCCGACGGGACCGCGGCGGTCGTCCCGGCCGGGGCGCTCGCCGGCGTGCCGCAGCCCCGGCTGTACGCCGGCGACCTGCTGCTGCGCCCGTTCGCCCCGGCCGACGCCCCGGTGCTGGTCGCGGCGTTCGCCGACCCCCACATCGCGTACTGGAACCTCGAGGCCGCGATGACGCCCGCGGCCGCCGCCGCCCGGATCGCCGACTACGCCGCGCAGCTCGCCGCCGAGCGGGCGGTCAACTGGCTGGTCGCCGACGCCGCGAGCGGCGAGCCGCGCGGCCGGGTGTCGCTGTCCGAGGTATCCCTCTGGTACGGCGGCGCGGAGGCGACCTACTGGACGCTGCCGGGCGCCCGCGGCCGCGGCGTGGCCAGCACCGCCCTGCGGGCGGCGGCCCGGTGGGGCCTGGACCGGCTCGGCCTCGGCCGGGTCCACCTGCGCCACTCCGTCGGCAACGCCGGCTCGTGCCGGGTGGCCGGCCGGGCCGGGTTCGTCGCCGAGGGCACCCACCGGCACGCCCTGCGGCACGCCGACGGGTGGCACGACATGCACGTCCACAGCCTCGTCGCCACCGACCCGGCCGGTTAGACGATCGTGCGACGCCCGCGGCGCGCATTGGCCGCGCCCCAGTGACCAAATGCCCACAGGCGGCTAATGTCTCACTATGGAGCGTCGCATCTTCGGCATTGAGACCGAGTACGGGGTCACCTGCACCTACCGAGGCCAGCGTCGCCTTTCGCCCGACGAGGTGGCGCGGTACCTGTTCCGCCGGGTGGTCTCCTGGGGCCGCTCCAGCAACGTGTTCCTGCGCAACGGCGCCCGGCTGTACCTCGACGTCGGCTCCCACCCGGAGTACGCGACGCCCGAGTGCGACTCGGTGATCAACCTGGTCGCGCACGACCGGGCCGGCGAGCGGATCCTGGAGGGCCTGCTCGTCGACGCCGAGAAGCGGCTGCACGACGAGGGGATCGCGGGCGAGATCTACCTGTTCAAGAACAACACCGACTCGGCCGGGAACTCGTACGGCTGCCACGAGAACTACCTGGTCTCCCGGCACGGCGAGTTCGGCCGGCTGGCCGACGTGCTGATCCCGTTCCTCGTCACCCGGCAGCTCATCTGCGGCGCCGGCAAGGTGCTGCAGACCCCGCGCGGCGCGGTGTACTGCCTGTCCCAGCGGGCCGAGCACATCTGGGAGGGCGTCTCCTCGGCGACCACCCGCAGCCGGCCGATCATCAACACCCGGGACGAGCCGCACGCCGACGCCGAGCGGTACCGGCGGCTGCACGTCATCGTCGGCGACTCGAACATGAACGAGGTCACCACGATGCTCAAGGTCGGCAGCGCCGACCTGGTGCTGCGCATGATCGAGGCCGGCGTGGTGCTGCGCGACCTGACCCTGGAGAACCCGATCCGGGCCATCCGCGAGGTCTCCCACGACGTGACCGGCCGGCGGCTGGTCCGGCTGACGTCCGGGCGGGAGGTCAGCGCGCTGGAGATCCAGCAGGAGTACCACTCGAAGGCCGCCGAGTTCGTGGCCCGGGAGGACGACCCGATCGCCAAGCGGGTCGTGGAGCTGTGGGGGCGGGTGCTGTCGGCGGTGGAGTCCGGCAACCTCGACCCCGTCGCCCGGGAGATCGACTGGGTGACGAAGCTGCGGCTGCTGGAGAGCTACCAGAGCAAGCACGACCTGCCGCTGGGGCACCCGCGGATCGCGCAGCTCGACCTGGCGTACCACGACCTGCGGCGCGGGCGGGGGCTGTTCGGGCTGATGGAGCGGCGGGGGAAGGTCGACCGGGTGGTCAACGACCTGGCGATCTACGAGGCGAAGGAGACGCCGCCGCAGACGACCCGGGCGCGGCTGCGCGGGGAGTTCATCCGGCACGCGCAGGAGAAGCGGCGGGACTTCACGGTGGACTGGGTGCACCTGAAGCTGAACGACCAGGCGCAGCGGACGGTGCTCTGCAAGGATCCGTTCCGGGCGCACGATGAGCGGGTGGATCGGTTGATCGCGAGCATGTAGCCGGTGCGGTTCGGGGTCGGTCGTTTGGCCGGACCGGGCGGGGCGGCCGGGTGAGTCGGGGCCGTGCGTGGGCGCGGGAGGGGGCGGGTGCCCCGGCAGGGGCGGTCAGGCTTGATCCCCTGCCGGGGCACCCGCCCCCTCCCGCTTCACGTCCGTACGGATGTCGCGGTGGTGGTGCTCGCGATTCCTTTTTGTAAGCCTTTGTGGTCGGGGTTGGTGATTCGGCTTTCGGCTGCTTTCGGGTCAGGGGATTTTTGTGGTGGCGTGGCGGCCGGCGGCGGCGCTGGCGAGGAAGTGGATGGGGTCGGCGTCGTAGGGGCGGCCCATGCTGCGCAGGGGGACCGGGGAGGCGCGCAGGGCCCTGTCCAGGCCGTCGGTGTCCACGCGGACGACGTGGTGGCGGGTTGTCAGGGCGGGAAGGGCCGCTTCGATGTCGGCGGCCAGGGTCGGTGGTAGGGGGGTCGGCAGGACCAGGGTGGCGGGGTGGAGGGCCACCCGGGTGTACGACGTGTGGGCGTGGTGGGAGAGGCCGCGGTGGCGGGGGCGCGGGTCGGCGGCGCTCAGCCGGAGGGCGCCGATCGGGTCGCCGCCGAGGACGCCGATCGCGTTGACCGCCTCGCCGACGGCGACGCCGGAGTAGCTCCAGCGGGTGCCCGTACCGAGGTTGCCGGGGCCCTGGGTGACGATCGCCACGTCGGCGTGCAGCACGTGCCGGGCGGCCAGCAGGCCGCTGTGGAGGGTGACCGCCTCCAGGTCGCCGCCGAACGCCTGGCCCGTCGTCACCGTGCCGACCAGGTGGTCGGCCAGGCCGGACAGGGTGCGGCTGAACCAGGCCGGCAGGGCGCCGCCGTCGGTCATCACGTACGCCACCCGGGCGTCCGGGCGGTCGGCGCGGACGCCGGCCAGGATCGCCGGCAGCGCCGAGTGCAGGTCGGCGGTGACCACCGGCATCCCGTCCAGGGAGTCGGCGTCGGCCAGCGCCGCCCGGTGCGGCGAGGCCTCCTCGTCCACGCCCAGCGTGATCGGCTGCAGCGGCGTGTACCGGGCCTTGACCACGTGGCCGTGGTCGCGGGTCGCGGCGTCGGTCGGCGGGTCGGCCGGCAGCCGGTCGGGCAGCGCCACGATCAGGGCGTACCCGCCGGTGCCCAGGCCCATCGCCTGCGCGCCGACGTTGAGCAGCACCCGGTCGCCGACCCGCGGCTCGCCCACCAGCGCCGGGTAGGCCAGCGCCGCCACCGGCCCGGGCTCGCCGGCCACCTCGGCGTCGTACGCGGCCGCGCCGCGCCAGGACCCGCGCACCGCGGTGATCGTCGCCGTCCGCCATCGCACCACGGGGAAGTACCGTAGCCGACCGCGCGCCGGCCGGGCCGCCGGCTCGCCGCCGCGGGGTGGGTGGCGGACGCCGCGCGCGCGGCACTGCTAGCGTGCGTGGGGTGTCCCGGAACCGCACCGAGCGCCTGGTCAATCTCGTCATCTGCCTGCTGTCCACCCGGCGGTTCCTGACCGCTGCCCAGATCGCCGCGACCGTACCCGGCTACGAGCACGACGGGCGGGACCCGAAGCAGCACGAGGCGTTCCAGCGCAAGTTCGAGCGGGACAAGTCCGAGCTGCGCGACCTGGGCGTGCCGCTGGAGATGGGTACGACCAGCGTCTTCGACACCGAGCAGGGGTACCGGATCGCGCACCGCGAGTACGCGCTGCCCGAGGTCCGGCTGGCCGCCGACGAGGCCGCGGCCGTCGGCATCGCCGCCCGGCTGTGGCAGCACGCCGGCCTGGCCGCGGCCGCCTCGTCCGGCCTGGCCAAGCTGCGCGCCGCCGGCATCGACGTCGACGACAGCGCCACCGTCGGGCTGGAGCCGCTGGTCACGGTCGACCCGGCGTTCGCGCCGCTGACCGCCGCCGCCCGGGCCCGGCGGGCGGTGACGTTCACCCACCGAGTGCCGTCCGGCGACGCCCCGACCGCCCGCCGGCTCCAGCCGTGGGGGCTGGTCTGCTGGCGCGGCCGCTGGTACGTCGTCGGCCACGACCTCGACCGGGCCGCCACCCGCTGCTTCCGGCTGTCCCGGATCGTCGGCCCGGTCCGGCCGGTCGGCGAGCCCGGCGCCTACGAGCGGCCGGACGTCGACCTGCTCAGCCAGGTCCGGCGCTGGTCCGGGGCGCCGGAGCGGTCCGGCGAGGCGACCGTGTGGGCGCGGGCCGGGCGGGCCGCCGGGCTGCGCCGCTGGGCCCGGTCCGCCGCGCCGGCCCCCGGCGGGGACCGGCTGACCCTGTCGTTCGCCGATGTGGACTCGTTCGCCGGGTACCTGGCCGGGTTCGGCGCCGACGTCCGGGTGGTCGGCCCGCCGGAGCTGCGCGACGCGGTGATCGGCCGGCTCAAGGAGATCGTCGCCGGGAGCGCGGCGTGAACGCCTCGGCCGACCGGCTGGCCCGCCTGCTGAACCTGGTGCCGTACCTGCTCGCCCGCCCCGGCATCGCGCTCGGCGAGGCCGCCGCGGACCTCGGGATCACCGAGCGGCAGCTCCGCGAGGACCTGGAGCTGCTGTGGGTGTGCGGGCTGCCCGGCTACGGGCCCGGCGACCTCATCGACATGGTGCTCGACGGCGACCGGGTGACGATCACCTACGACGCCGGCATCGACCGGCCGCTGCGGCTGACCGCCGACGAGGCGCTCGCCCTGGTGGTGGCGCTGCGGATGCTCGCCGAGACCCCCGGCGTCGCCGACCGGGACGCCATCGAGCGGGCCCTGGCCAAGATCGAGTCGGCGGCGGGCGACGTCGCCGGGGCGCCGGTCGCGGTCAGCCTTCCCGGCAACGCCGACCGGGTCGCCGAGGTCCGCGCGGCGGTCGAGCGCGGGCGGGCGCTGGAGCTGACGTACTACACGGCCAGCCGGGACGCCACGACCCGGCGGGTGGTCGACCCGCTGCGGGTGTTCGTCACGACCGGGCGGGCGTACCTGGAGGCGTGGTGCCGCAGCGCCGGCGCGGTCCGGCTGTTCCGCACCGACCGGATCGACGTGCTCACCGAGCTGGCCGAGCCGGCCGCCCCGCCGCCGCAGGCCACGCCCGCCGACCTCGCCGCCGGCGTGTTCCGCGCCTCGCCCGACCTGCCGCTGGTCACCCTCCGGGTGGGCCGGGCCGGCCGGTGGATCACCGAGTACTACCCGTGCGAGAGCGTCACCGAGGACGGCGCCGAGTGGGAGGTGACCCTGCGGGTCACCGACCCCGCGTGGGCCCGCCGGCTCGTCCTCGGCCTCGGCCCGCACGCCCGGGTGGTGGCGCCGCCCGAGCTGCGGGCCGCGGTCGAGGCGGAGGCGGGCGCCGCGTTGCAGGCGTACGCCGCGCCCGAACCGGCCGGGCAGTAGGCTGACGCTCGTGGGGTCGTCGGTGAACATTTGGCTGCTCTGGGGCGTCTGTGCCCTGCTCGGTCTGCTCGTGCTGGGCGGCGCCGCCCGGGCGGTCCTGCGCCGGCTGGGGCCGCTGCGCCGGGCCGTGGTCGACCTGTCGGCGAGGCAGGAGCAGGCCAGGGCCCTGCAGGGCCGGCTGGAGGCGCTGCGGGAGCGGGCCGAAGCGCTCGCCGCGCACCCGGCGCTCGCTGACCGCGCGGGGGAGCGGCGGGCGGACGGCGCCGCGTAGGATCGAGGAGTGCGGCCCGGCGATGCCCGGGCCGGGCTCCGGGCATCGATGCCCGGCCGGCGCGACTGCCCGCGCCGGACCCTGTCGAAGACGGCCGCAACAGCGTGGCGCGAAAGGTGTGTTGGCCCGATGAATGCCCTCAAGCCTTGGCACATCCTCCTCCTGGTGGCGGTGCTGGTGCTGCTCTTCGGCGCCAAGCGGCTGCCCGACGCCGCTCGGGCGCTGGGCCGCTCGCTGCGGATCATGAAGGCGGAGACGAAGGACCTCGTCGACTCGCCGCCCAAGGACGACCTGTCCGAGAAGGCCGATGCGCAGTCGGGCCGGCAGCCGCTGGCCGACGACCGCCCGCCGGCCGACCGGAAGCCACCGGTGGCCCAGGGCGAGGTCATCGACCCGGTACAGCGCGCGCACGACCGCTGACCCGGGGTACCGGTCATGGCCTTCGTCCTGCGGCGGCGCCGCGCGGATCGGTTCGCGCGCGCCGCCGACGGCTCGATGACGCTGATCGAGCACATCCGCGAGCTGCGTGACCGGCTGTTCTGGGCCGCGCTCGGGGTGGTGCTCGGGCTCGTCGTCGGGTTCTTCCTCGCCGACGGCGCGTACGACCTGCTCAAGCAGCCGTACTGCCGGCTGCCCGGCTACACCGTGGACGGCGTCTGCCAGCCGTTCTTCCAGATGTCGCCGGCGACCGGCTTCATCATCAAGCTCAAGCTCGCCCTGTGGATCGGGCTGATCGTCTCCGGCCCGGTGTGGCTGTACCAGCTCTGGGCGTTCGTCGCGCCGGGCCTGCACCGGCACGAGCGCAAGTGGGCGTACGTGTTCGTGGCGATCGCCGCGCCGCTGTTCGCGGGCGGGGCGGCGCTGGCGTACGCGGTGGTGGAGAAGGGCCTGTTCTTCCTCATCGAGGCGGGCGTCACCGGCCACGACGGGTCCCGGGTGCAGTTGGAGGTGGAGTCGTACATCTCGTTCGTCACCACGATGATCCTGCTGTTCGGGGTGGCGTTCGAGTTCCCGCTGCTGCTGCTCATGCTCAACTTCACCGGCGTGGTCAGCGCCCGCCGGCTGGCGAGCTGGTGGCGGGTGATCGTGTTCCTGTGCTTCGCGTTCGCCGCGGTGGCCACGCCGGACCCGGGCCCGTTCGGCATGGTGCTGCTGGCCGGGGCGCTGTCGCTGCTGTACTTCGTCGCGCTCGGGGTGGCGTTCCTGCACGACCGGCGGCGCAGCCGCCGGGAGCCCGCCGCGCCGGCGGTCGACGACGACGAGCTGTCCCCGTTGGACGACGCCGCGCGCGAGCCGGTGGCGGCGCACCCGCGGGAGCCGATCGCCGCGCCGGACCCGGTCGGGGCCCCCGAGCCGGTGGCCGAGCCCCTGCCCACGTCCCGCCGCTACGACGAGACGACCTGACCCCGCCGGGGCGGGTCACGCCGCGCCCGGCCGGCGGCGCCGCCGCGGACGGCGTCGTCGCTACGGCTGCGGCACGCCGGCCAGCCGGCACACCGCGGCCAGCCCGTTGACCGCGCCCGGCGCGCCCGCCGGCAGCACCACGACGGTGCAGCCGGCGTCGACCGCGCCGGCGTCGACCGGGCTGCTGCCGATCACCAGCACCCGCTCGGGGTCGACCCGCAACTGCGCGGCCGCCCGGTGGAATATCATCGGGTCGGGCATGCAGCGGCCGACCTCGTAGGACAGCGCCCACGCGCCGACCAGCGCGGCCAGCCCGCGGGTGGCGAGGTGCGGGCGGATGTCGAAGCCGGTGTTGCTCACCACCCCGACGCCGAGGCCGGCGGTGCGCAGCGCGCGCAGCGTGGGGGCGGCGTCGGCGTACGGCTGCCAGCGGGCCGCGTCGAGGTGCCGCTCGTACAGCGCCTCGGCCAGCCCGTCGATGCCGCAGTCGACGGTGGCGGCGAGCCCGACGTACGCGGCCCGGTGGGCGGCGCTGTCCAGGTCCCGGTCGCCCCACACCTCGGCCAGGTGCGGCGGGATCCGCGCGGGCGCCGGCCCGCCCGGCCGGCCGGCGGTGAGCAGCCGGTCGGCGAGGCCGGTGGCCCGGCCGCGGTCGAGGGAGTGGCCGCACGCGGCCGCGGCGCCGCTGACCCAGGCCACCGCGTCCTCGGCGCTGGCGAGGGTGCCGTGGAAGTCGAACAGGACGGCGTCGAAGGGGCGGTCGTGGGGCTCGGCTGGTTCCGGCACGCCGTGCACCCTATCGACTCGGACGCCCGGGCCGAAAACGAGCGTTCCCCGGACGGGGTGCGCCCGTCCATGATCGCCCGCCCGGTGCGGCCGCGGGGGCGCGCGGGCACTACGCTTGCGAGATGACCTCGCCGGCCGAGCGGTACGCGGCGGCGCGCCAGCGGGCGGCCATGGCCGCCGGGTTCCCGGCGCTGACCGATTTCCTGCCGACCCGCGCCTTCGACCTCGACGACTTCCAGCGCGCGGCCTGCGAGGCGCTCGAGCAGGGCGAGGGCGTCCTGGTGTGCGCGCCGACCGGCGCCGGCAAGACGGTCGTGGGCGAGTTCGCGGTGCACCTGGCCCTGCGCCAGCAGCGCAAGTGCTTCTACACCACGCCGATCAAGGCGCTGTCCAACCAGAAGTACCACGACCTCGTCGCCCACCACGGCGCCGCCAACGTGGGCCTGCTGACCGGCGACAACGCCGTCAACGGCGACGCCCCGGTGGTCGTGATGACGACCGAGGTCCTGCGCAACATGCTCTACGCCGGCTCGCCGGCCCTGGACGGCCTGTCGTACGTGGTGATGGACGAGGTGCACTACCTCGCCGACCGGCTGCGCGGCGCCGTCTGGGAGGAGGTGATCATCCACCTCCCGCCGTCGGTGACCGTGGTGTCGCTGTCGGCGACGGTGTCCAACGCGGAGGAGTTCGCCGACTGGCTGGTCACCGTCCGCGGCCGGACCCGGGTGATCGTCAGCGAGCACCGGCCGGTCCCGCTGTGGCCGCACATGCTGGTGAACCGGCGGATGTTCGACCTGTTCCACGACTCCGACGCCGCCCGCGCCCACGAGGTGCACCCCGAGCTGCTGCGGTACAGCCGGGAGTCGCTGCGCCGGATCAGCGAGGCCGGCCCGCTGCGCGGGCGGCCGGGCCGGGGCCGGCGGTGGACGCCGCCGCCGCGGCACGAGGTGATCGAGCGGCTCGACCGGGAGAACCTGCTGCCGGCGATCGTGTTCATCTTCAGCCGGGCCGGCTGCGACGCGGCCGTGCAGCAGTGCCTGGCCGCCGGGCTGCGGCTGACCAGCCCGGACGAGCGGGAGGCGATCCGCCGGATCGTCGAGCGGCGCGGCGCCGACATCCCGCACGAGGACCTGGCGGCGCTCGGCTACTGGGACTGGCGCGACGGCCTGGAACGGGGCATCGCCGCGCACCACGCGGGGATGCTGCCGGCGTTCAAGGAGACCGTCGAGGAGCTGTTCGTCGAGGGGCTGGTCAAGGCCGTCTTCGCCACCGAGACGCTGGCGCTGGGCATCAACATGCCGGCCCGGTGCGTGGTCCTGGAGCGGCTGGTCAAGTTCAACGGCGAGGCGCACGTGGACCTGACGCCGGGGGAGTACACGCAGCTCACCGGCCGCGCCGGCCGGCGCGGCATCGACGTCGAGGGGCACGCGGTCGTGCTCTGGGCGCCGGAGGTCGACCCGCGGCACGTCGCGGGGCTGGCCTCGACCCGGACGTACCCGCTGCGGTCCAGCTTCCGCCCGTCGTACAACATGGCCGTCAACCTGGTCGGCTCGGTCGGCATCGACCGGGCCCGGGCGCTGCTGGAATCGTCGTTCGCCCAGTTCCAGGCCGACCGGTCGGTGGTCGGGCTGGCCCAGCAGGTCCAGCGCAACCAGGCGGCGATGGACGCGCACGGCGCCGAGGCCGAGTGCCACCACGGCGACTTCGCCGCGTACTTCGCGATCCGGGTGGCGATCGCCGACCGGGAGCGGGAGCTGGCCCGGGCGTCGCAGGAGCTGCGCCGGGCGGCCGCCCTCGACGCGCTGCGCGCGCTGCGCCCCGGCGACGTGATCCAGGTGCCGAGCGGCCGCCGCGCCGGCCTGGCCGTCGTCCTGGACCCCGGCACCGCGCACAGCGGCGAGCCGCGCCCGCTGGTGCTGACCGAGGACCGGTGGGCCGGGCGGCTGTCCACGTCGGACTTCCCGACGCCGGTGGCGGCGCTGGGCCGGCTGCGCGTACCGAAGGGGTTCCAGGCCCGCAACCCGGCGGCCCGCCGCGACCTGGCCGCCGAGCTGCGCCGGCTGGACGTGCCGCGGCGCGCCGGCCGCCGCCCCGGCCGGGCCCGCGCCGGCGAGGACGACGCCCTGACCGGCCTGCGCGCGCAGCTCCGCCGGCACCCCTGCCACGCCTGCGCCGAGCGGGAGGAGCACGCCCGCTGGGCGGAGCGCCGGCACCGGCTGGACCGGGAGACCCGCGGCTTGCGGGACAAGGTGGCGCACCGGACGAACTCGCTGGCCCGCACGTTCGACCGGGTGTGCGCGGTGCTCACCGAGCGCGGCTACCTGACCGCCGGCCCCGGCGGCCGGGAGGTCACCGACGCGGGCCGGATGCTGTCCCGGATCTGGACGGAGGCCGACCTGCTGGTCGCCGAGTGCGTCCGGGCCGGGGTGTGGGACGGGCTCGCCCCGGCCGAGCTGGCCGCGGCGGTGTCGGTGCTGGTGTACGAGGCGCGCCGGGAGGCCGAGGACCGGGTGGCGGTGCCGCACGGCCCGATCGGCGACGCGGTCGACGCGACCCTGCGGCTGTGGGACGGGCTGCGCACCGCCGAGTCGGCGGCCGGGCTGGAACTGAGCCGCGAGCCGGACCTCGGCTTCGTCTGGCCGATGCTGCGCTGGGCCCGCGGCGAGGCGCTGGCGAAGGTGCTGGCCAGCCACGCCGACGGGGACATGCCGGCCGGCGACTTCGTCCGCTGGTCCCGGCAGGTCCTGGACCTGCTCGGCCAGCTCGCCGAGGCGGCCGGCGCGCCGCCCGCGCTGCGCTCGGCGGCCAGGGACGCGATGAGCGCGGTCCGGCGCGGGGTGCTGGCGTACTCGACGATGGCCTGACGCCCGGCCGGCGGTGACGCCGCGGCCACGCCCCGGTAAAGATCGGATCTCGACCGGCGCCCGACCCCGCGCCGGGGCGTCCCACCCCCGTACCGCCGTACACACGGGAGGTGTATCGCCATGGAGCTGTTCGAGGCGTTCGGCGAGGTGAGCTGGCTCGCGGTGGTGCTCGCCGCCCTGTCGAACTTCGCGGTCGGGTACGTCTGGTACCACCAGCGGGTGTTCGGGGCGCGCTGGGCGGCGCTCGCGGGCGTCCGGACCGACGGCGACCCCGGGGGGATGGGCGCCCAGTTCGGCATCCTGGCGGTGGTGGCGCTGGCCAGCGCCGCGACGCTGAACGCGCTGATGCTGGCCACGGACGCGCACGGCGTCGGCGAGGGCGTGCTGCTGGCCGGCGTGCTGGCGCTGGTGCTGCGGGCCGGGGCGCACTTCATCCACAACGGGTTCGCCCAGCGGCCGGTGGCGCTGAGCGTCCTGGACGGCGCCCACGACGTGCTGGCGGCGATGCTGATGGGCGCGCTCCTCGGCCTCTGGGTCTGACCCGGCCGGCCCCCCATCCGGCCCGCGCCGGGCCGCCGGTTCAGGCCGCGGTGACCAGGGCGTCGACCAGTCGCCGGGCCGGCCCGGCGATGTTCCACCGCTGCGCCAGCTCCACCAGCCGGTCCGGGTCCGCCGGCACGGCGGGCAGGTCGGCGTCGTGCGCGGGCAGCGGCACGTCCCGGACCACGTTGACCACGCCCGGCGCCACCGCCAGGTAGTCGGTCGCGGCGGCGAGCTTGCCGCGCAGCCCCGGCGCGAACGCCGCGGCGTCGTCGGCGATGCCGGCGACGATGCCGGCGAGGCTGCCGTACCGGTCGATCAGCCGGGCCGCGGTCTTCTCGCCGACGCCGGCGACGCCGGGCAGCCCGTCGGACGGATCCCCGCGCAGCGCGGCGAAGTCGGCGTACGCCGCGGCCGGGACGCCGTACTTGGCCCGGACGGCGGCGTCGTCGCAGTCCTCCAGCTTCGCCACGCCCCGCCCGCAGTACAGCAGCCGCACCCCGCGGGCGTCGTCGACGAGCTGGAACAGGTCCCGGTCCCCGGAGACGACCTCGACCGGCGCGGGCGCGACGGTGGCCAGCGTGCCGAGGACATCGTCGGCCTCGTACCCGGCCACCCCGAACACGGCGATCCCGACGGCATCGAGCACCTCGAGGATGACCGGCACCTGCGGGCTCAGCCCGTCCGGGATCTCCTCGGCGTCGCCGGTGGCCACCCGGTGCGTCTTGTAGCTGGGCAGCAGCTCCACCCGGAACGCGGGGCGCCAGTCGGCGTCCAGCGCGCACACCACCCGGCCCGGCCGGCGGGTGCGGATGAGGGTGGCCAGCATGTCCAGGAAGCCGCGCACGGCGTTGACCGGCTCCCCGGCGTCGGTCCGGGCGGCCGACTCGGGGATGCCGTGGTACGCGCGGAAGTACAGGCTGGGGGCGTCGACGGCGAGCAGCGGGCGGGTCACCCCGCCGATCCTAGGGGCCCGCCGGCCCCGGCCGGCGCAGCCGGGCACCGGAAATCGGTTGCCGGTCCCGGTACAAAGGGAGGCATGACCACGATCCGGCCCGCCGGGCCCGCCGACCTGCCGCACTTCCACCGCTTGCGGACGGCGGTCGCGCCCTGGCAGGCGGGCACGGAGGCCGGCCTGCGGCAGCGGTGGGCCCGCGACGACGCGGACCCGCGCGCCGGCGCCGCCCGGTTCGTCGCCGAGCGCGACGGCGCGGTGCTCGGCACGGGCCGCGCCCACCTCAACACGATGACCAGCGAGCCGGGCCAGGCGCACGTGCAGGTCATCGTCGACGAGCCGGCCCGCCGCCAGCAGGTCGGCTCCGTGCTGCTGGCGCGGCTGCTGGAGCACCTGGCCGGCGTCGGCGCCCGCCGGGTCACCGCCTGGGGGCCCGCCACGCTGCCCACGGCCGGCTTCGCCGCCGGGCACGGCTTCCGCCCGGTGGACGAGTCCCGGATCAGCCGCCTCGACCTGGCCAACCCGCCGCCGGCCGAGCCGCTGCCGCCGGGCGTGACCGTGCTGCCCTGGTCGGCGGTCGACCCCGACGAGCTGTACTCCGTCGACACCGCCACGATGGCCGACGAGCCGGGCACGGTCAGCTTCGACCGGGTCAGCCGGGCCGACTGGGACGCCGACGTGTGGACCCGCCTCGACCTGGACAAGGACCTCAGCACCGCCACGCTGGTCGACGGCCGGTGCGTGGCGGTGGCGCTGCTGGACGCCGACCGGGCCGGCGGCCGGGTGCTGTCGGCCGGCACCGGGACGCTGCGCGAGTTCCGCGGCCAGGGGTACGCCCGGCTGGCGAAGATCGAGGCGCTGCGGCGGGCCGCGGCGGCGGGGCTGCGGGCGGCGTACGCGGGCAACGACGCGGTGAACGCCCCGATGCTCGCCGTCAACACCCGCCTCGGCTACCGCCCCGCCGACATCGAGTGGTGCTACCTGCGCCGCCTCGACTCCTGACGGGGGCCGCTCAGTCGGGGTGGAAGCGCGGGGCGCGGCGCTCGCGGAACGCCGCCAGCCCCTCCCGCACGTCCGGGGCCGTCCGGGAGCGCCGCTCCCACGGCGCCGCCGCCCCGTCCGGGTCCCGCCCGGCCAGGTGGGCGCGCAGCACGTCGCCGGCCGCGCCGATCGTCTGCGCCGAGTTCGCCGCGATCCCGGCCGCGAACGCCACCGCCCGCTCGACCACGTCGCCGGGCACCACCTCGTCGACCAGGCCGTACGCGAACGCCCGGTGCGCGTCGATCGGGGCGGCGCTGTACAGCAGGTACTTGGCCCGGGCGGGCCCGACGAGCCCGGCCAGCCGGACGGTCGCGGTGGCCGGGTAGACCACGCCGAGCCGGGCCGGCGGCACGGCGAAGGTGGCGTCGGCGGCGGCGAACCGCAGGTCGCAGGCGACGGCGAGCTGGCAGCCGCCGCCCACGCACGCCCCCTCGACCGCGGCGATCGTGGGGTGGGCGAAGCCGGCCAGGGCCACCTCGGCGGCGACGTTGATCGCGTGGAAGGCGTCGGCGGCGTCCGGCTCGCCGTAGCTGTCGTACAGCTCGTCGATGTCGGCGCCGGCGCTGAACGTGCCCGCCGCCCCGACCAGCACCAGCGCCCGCACCGCCGGGTCGGCGGCCAGCGTGTCGAGGACGCCGGGCAGCGCCGCCCACATGTCGGCGGTCAGCGCGTTGCGCTTGGCCGGCCGGTCCAGGGTGAGGGTGGCGACGCCGGCGGCGTCGACGGCGGTGCGCAGTCCGCCGGTCACGCGCGCACGTCCACGCCGCCGCGGGCCGGTGCGGCGAGGGCGCGGAGCTGCCGGTCGTGCAGCCGGCTCAGCAGCAGCAGCGACAGGATCGCCCCGCACAGGGCGAGGAACATGTCCCACTGGGTGTCCCACACGTCGCCCTGGGTGGCGAGGAAGTCGTCGGCGGCCGCGCCGCCGGTCACCGCCGCCCACCACTCGATCAGCTCGAAGAACGCGCTGAACGCCAGGCACGCGCACACCGTCAGCGGCGCCAGCCAGCGGCTGCCGCGCAGCGGCGAGGTGCGCACCAGCAGTTCGCGGACGAGGACCGCCGGCACGAAGCCCTGGGCGAAGTGGCCGATCCGGTCGTACGGGTTGCGGCTCAGCTCCAGCACGTCGCGCAGCCAGTTGCCGACGGGCGTGCGGGCGTACGTCCAGTGGCCGCCGACGATGAGGATCAGCGCGTGCACCGCCAGCAGCGCGCACAGCAGCGTGGTCAGCGGGAACCGCCGCCACGTCACCACCAGCACCGGGACCGCCACGATCACCCACACGGTCTCCAGCAGCCAGGTCAGCCGGTCGTACGGCGCGACGCCCGAGACCACCAGCGCGCCGAGCACCACCGCGAGCAGCACCCGCGGCGTCCACCGCGCCCCCGCCCCGGCCGCCGTCGATCCAGCCCCCACCGCCGACCCAGCCCCCACCGCGAATATCCCCCCGATCGGTGGACTCATCCCCGCCGACGGTACCGTGTCGCGCCTTGTTCCCCGCCCGCGACCTGCGTAGCGTCCTGCGGCGACGGTTCCAACGGGGGAGGTTTCGTCGATGCGTGCACACCGGAGCGTGCTGGCCGCGGCAGCGGTCGTCCTGACCACGATGGCCGGCGGGGCGGCCGTGATCGCCGCCGCGCCGCCGCAGCGGCCCAACGTGCTCGTCCTGCTGCTGGACGACGCCCGGCCCGAGTCCATGGTCGCCATGCCGCGCACCCGCGCCTGGCTCGGCGGCAACGGCCGCAGCTATCCGAACGCGGTCGTCACCACGCCGAGCTGCTGCCCGAGCCGGGCGAGCATCTGGTCCGGCCGGTACGCGCACAACCACGGCGTCGTCGCGCAGAACGCGATCGGCCGGCTCGACCACGACCGCACCGTCGTGCACGACCTGAAGACCGCCGGGTACCGCACGGCCGTCGTCGGCAAGCTGTTCAACGCCTGGAAGATCCACAAGCAGCCGCCGTACGTCGACCGGTGGGCGCTCGCCGGCGGCGGCTACGACAACGCGCTGTTCAACGTCGACGGCAAGGGCGTGCGGGCGCGGTACTCGACGACGTTCATCGGCGAGCAGATCAACCGGTACCTCGACGAGTTCGAGCGCGACGACAACCGGCCGTGGTTCGTCAACGCCGGCTTCGTCACCCCGCACTCGCCGTTCACCCCCGAGCCGAAGTACGCCAACGTCCCCTTCACCTGGGACGGCAGCCCGGCCACCCGGGAGGCCGACCGCTCGGACAAGCCCCGGTACGTGCGCAACTTCGGCAAGAGCGAGGCCGAGGGCTCCCGCACCCGGCAGGCGCAACTGCGCACCCAGCTCTCGGCCGACGACGCGATCGAGTCGATCCGCCGCCACCTGGCCGCCCGCGGCGAACTCGCCAACACCCTCGTCGTGTTCCTCTCCGACAATGGCAAGTTCTGGAGCGAGCACGGCCTGATGGAGAAGTTCATGCCGTACGACGCCGCGGAGCGGGTGCCGCTGCTGATCAGCCTCCCCGGCCGGATCGACCGCGGCACCGACAACCGGCTCGCCGCCAACGTCGACATCACCCCGACCATCCTCGACGCCGCCGGCCTCGCCCCGAGCTACGCCACCGACGGGCGCAGCCTGCTCGGCGGCCACCGGCGGGACCGGATCCTCACCGAGTACTGGCGGGACAGCGACAACGGCGCCGGCATCCCGCCCTGGGCGTCCACCCTCGTCCCCGACCGGTACCGGTACACCGAGGTCTACGACGACAGCGGCCGGGTCACCGACCGCGAGTACTACGACCTCGCCGCCGACCCGTGGCAGCTCACCAACCTGTACGGCGACCGCAAGCCCGGCAACGACCCCGCCGTGGGGCCGCTGGCGGCCGCGCTCGCGGCCCAGCGCCGCTGCGCCGGGGCGGCCTGCCCCTGAGCCACCGGCGGGTCGGACAGCGGCCGGAACGACCGTTAAGGTTGCGGGGTGATCGAACGCATCCTGCCCAGCGACGACGCCCGCGACCTGCTCGACCTGGCCACCGAGCTGGCCGACCGGGAGCTGGCGCCGCGCGCCGCCGAGTTCGAGGCGCGCGGCGAGTTCCCCCGCGAGGTGCTGCGCACCCTGGGCCGCTCGGGGCTGCTCGGCCTGCCGTACCCGGAGGCCGACGGCGGCGCCGGCCAGCCGTACGAGGTGTACCTGCAGGTCCTGGAGATCCTGGCCAGCCGCTGGCTGACGGTCGCCGAGGCGATCAGCGTGCACACGCTGGCCTGCTTCCCGATCGCGGGGTACGGCACCGCCGCCCAGCGGGAGCTGCTGCCCGACCTGCTGGCCGGCGAGCGGCTCGGCGCGTACTGCCTGTCCGAGCCGCAGGGCGGGTCCGACGCCGCCGCGCTGACCACCCGCGCCGACCGCGACGCCGACGGGTACGTCCTGCGCGGCACCAAGGCGTGGATCACCCACGCCCACCACGCCGACTTCTACCACGTCTTCGCCCGCACCGGCGGGCCCGGCTCCGATGGCATCTCCTGCCTGTACGCCGACGTCCCGGCCGCCGGGATCACCCCGCACAAGCCCGAGCGGACGATGGGCCTCAACGGCTCCCCGGTCTCGCAGATCTCCTTCGACGGCGCCCGGCTGCCCGCCGACGCGGTCATCGGCGGCGAGGAGGGCATCGGCTTCCGGATCGCCATGACCGCCCTGGACTCCGGCCGGCTCGGCATCGCCGCCTGTGCCGTCGGGCTGGCCCAGGCGGCCCTCGACCACGCCGTCGCCTACACCCGCGAGCGGCAGCAGTTCGGCAAGCCGATCGCCTCGTTCCAGGGCCTCGGCTTCCTCATGGCCGACCTGGCCACCCAGATCTCCGCCGCCCGCGCCCTCACCCTGGCCGCCGCCCGGCTGCGCGACGCCGGCCGCCCGTACTCCGCCGAGGCGGCCAAGGCCAAGCTGTTCGCCACCGACACCGCCATGCGGGTCACCACCGACGCCGTCCAGCTCCTCGGCGGCGCCGGCTACGTCGCCGACCACCCCGTCGAGCGGTACTTCCGCGAGGCCAAGGTGCTCCAGATCGTCGAGGGCACCAACCAGATCCAGCGCCTGGTGATCGCCCGCCAGCTCACCCGCTGAGCCGCCCGCCGGCGGGCGCCGCCCGGCGCCCGCCATCCTCTAGGGTGTCCGTGTGCAGGGCATCGTGACCGCGCTCATCCCGGTCGTGTACGTGCAGGACCTCGACCGGTCCCGGGCGTTCTGGGAACTGTTCGGCTTCACCGCGGACCGGGAGGGCGGCACGGACGACTCCACCTGGTGCTACCTGCGCTGCGGCGACTCGACCCTGCTGCTGGCCGACGTCCGCCCGCCGCTGTTCACCGCCGAACTGCCGCTGCAGGTCTACGTCTGGGTGGACGACCTCGACGCCGTCACCGCCCGGCTGGCCGCCGCCGGCCACGCCCCCGACCACGCCGGACACCCCGACCACGCCGCCGGGGGAGAGGTCCGGGTCGTCGACCCCGACGGCAACGTCGTCGTGTACGGCATGCGCGACCTGCGCCCCGGCCAGCCCGCCGGCGACGGCCGCAGCCGGTACTCGATCACCGCCGAGGCGGCCGCGGCGTCGGCCCGCCGCGGGCGGCCGCCGGCGCAGTGCCGGATCGGCGTGGCCGGCGGCGCGCCCTGCCCGAGCCCGGCCGAGGTCAAGCTCGCCGACCCCTGGGGGGAGACGGTGTGGGGCTGCATCCCGCACGCCGAGGAGGCCCTGTTCAACGCGCACGCGGCGTTCATCGCCGCCGACGAGGGCCAGGGCCTGACCCCGTTCCTGCGCGCCCGCCGCAAACCCCGCTGACCCGCCCCGGGGTCGGTCCGGCGCGCCCGGCTTCGGATGTCGCGCGGCGACCCGGTGGTCCCGGCGCCGCGGCGTCAGGCCGCCAGGTGCAGTCGCACGCTCGTCCCGCCCGGCCGGGTGTACACCCGCACCAGGTCGCACAGCCGGTTCGCCAGCAGCAGCCCGCGGCCGCGCGGCAGGTGCGCCGGCCGGGGCAGCCGCCCGGCCAGCGGGTCGGCCAGGTGCCCGGCGTCGTCCACCTGGCACACCACCACCGGACCCTCCCGCCACAGCGTCACCACGCCGCCCCCGCCCGCGTGCTCGACGCTGTTGGCGGCCAGTTCGTTGACCGCCGCCGTCAGGTCGTCCAGCCGGTCCGGGTCCAGCCCGGCGGCGTCGCCGCGGCCGAGTACGAACCGCCGGACCGCCCCCAGCTCCAGTTCCCCGGCGAACGCCAGCCGCGCCGCGTCGGCCGGCGGCTCCGGCAGCGCCCGGTTGAAGTCCCGCGCCGTCGCCAGCGGGTCGCCGTACGCGCCACTCAGCCGGCGCACCCCGCGCTCCACCAGCACCGGGTGGGTCCGCGCCGCGTCGGCCAGCACCGCCGGCTCCAGCGCCGCCACGTCGTACGGGCACAGCACCGCCGCCGCCCGGTCCGCCAGCACCACGTTGAGCAGCGCCTCGTGCGCCGCGCACGCCGGGTACTCCATCGCGCTGCGCCCCGCCCACACCGGCTCCCCGAGGACCGCGATCCGCTGCCGCGGGTGCGCGGCGGCGAACGTCAGCAGCACCTCGGGAATGATCCGGCCCGGATTGCGCCCGGCCACCGCCAGATCGGCGAACGTCACCCGGTCCGCCACGTCGGCCAGCGCCCCGCGCAGCAGGTCCACCCGCGCGCCCGGTACCGCCACCAGCACCGGCCGACCGTCGGCCAGCGCGGACCGGACGAACTCCGTCACCCCGACCGCGTACTCGAAGCCGTCGGCGTACAGCAGGGCTGCGTGGTCGAGCGCGGCGGGGGAGCGGACCGTCGTGCGGCCGCCGTCGTGCGGGCGCGGCCGTTCGGTCTCCCGCACGCGGCCACCGCCTCTCCCGGCGCCGGCGGAAACTGTCGGCGCTCGCCCATTCATTGCCGGTTCACCGTACCCGCCGGCGCCAACGCCCACACCGGCCGTTCGCCCATCGACGACCGTCGTGGGGGCGCGCCGCCCGCACGGCCGGTGTCGGCCGACGCGCGGCGGTGTAGGTTGCACCCGTGGAGGACACTGATCGCGCCATCGTGGCGGCGCTCGCGGGAGATGGCCGCCTGTCGTTCACCGACCTCGCCGAGCGCGTCGGCCTGTCGGTCTCGGCGGTGCACCAGCGGGTGCGCCGCCTCGAACAGCGCGGCGTGATCAAGGGGTACACCGCCACCGTGTCGTTCGAGGCGGTGGGGCTGCCGCTGGCGGCCTTCGTGGCGATCCGGCCGCTGGACCCGTCCCAGCCGGATGACGCCCCCGAGCGCCTCTCCCACCTTGCCGAGATCGACTCGTGCTACTCGGTGGCCGGCGAGGACTTCTACCTCCTGCTGGTCCGGGTGGAGAACCCGGCGGACCTGGAGCGGCTGCTGCAGGAGATCCGGACCGCGGCGAACGTGACGACCCGGACGACGGTGGTGCTGTCCACGCCGTACGAGAGCCGCGCCCCGCGGGTCTGACCCCCGGTCAGCGGCCGCGCAGCCGGTCGGCGATCGTGACCACCCGCTGGGCGAGGTGGTCCAGGGCGGCGTGGTCGGTGTCGGTGAGCGGCGCGTCGTTCCCGCCGCCGGTGACGTGCGAGACGCCGTACGGGTTGCCGTCGGTGTACTTGAGCGGGTCGGTGTAGCCGGGGGCGGCGACGATCCCGCCGAAGTGGTGGATGGTCTGGTACAGCGCCAGCAGCGTGGACTCCTGGCCGCCGTGGGCGGTCATGCTGGCGGTGAAGCCGGCGTACACCTTGTCGGCGAGCTGGCCCTTGCTCCACTGCGGGCCGAGGGTGTCGAGGTACTGCTTGAGCTGGCTGGCGACGTTGCCGTACCGGGTGGGGGAGCCGAGCAGGACCGCGTCGCCCCACACGATGTCGTCGGCGGTGGCGGGGGTGTATCCGGCGGTCTCCTCCGCGTGCGCCGCCCACCGGGGGTTGCTGGCGATGGCCTCGGGCGGGGCCAGTTCGGCGACCTTGCGCAGCCGCACCTCGGCGCCGGCTTTCTCGCCGGCGGCGGCGAGCCGCTCGGCCATGGCGTGCAGGGTGCCGGTGGCGGAGTAGTAGATGATCGACAGCTTGACCGGTTTCATGGGGCTTCCCCTCGGGCGCGGTGGGCATTCGCGCCCCCATTACCCGCCCGCCCCGTCCCGAACCGGAACCCACCTTCCTAGGATGCCTCAGGCGACGTGCGCCCCACCCCAATCGTCCTTAACCCCCTCGACCTATCGTCCTAGGATGCCCTAGGGCGTGTGCGCTCCGCACACACTTCAAAACCCCAAAGGTGCTTCGCACCGACCAACAGGGGTTTCGGCTCGGGTGATATCGGGAATTCCGGGCTGTGTGCCGCTCAGCGGCGCCGCAGACCAGGAGTGCGACACGACTCGGGAGGGTGGAATGGGCATCCGCGAGAAGGTCCAGGACAAGGCCGAGGAGCTGACGGGCGCGGCCAAGGAAAAGGTCGGCGAGATGTCCGGGAACCCGGACCTGCAGCGCGAGGGCGAGCAGGAGAAGCTGGCCGGCAAGGCCGGTCAGGCCGCCGAGCAGATCAAGGACATGGGCCGCCGGGTGCTGGGCAAGTAGCACCCGGACAGCGCGCGACCCCGACCGGAACATCGGTCGGGGTCGCGCGCTGTCCGGTGGTGGTTCAGGGGCGCTGGGCGGCCCACCAGCGCTGGCCGGACTCCGGCAGCGTGTCGATCGGGTCGTAGTACGCATACTCCCGAC
>NZ_BMQB01000007.1 GCF_014647895.1 Pilimelia anulata | reverse complement strand
CGCGGCATCGCCCACACCATCCCCGAACGCGCCGACCAGCAGACCAACCGACGCCGCCGCGGCGCCGCCGGCGGCCGACCACCGACCTTCGACACCCACCTCTACAAGCGCCGCAACGTCGTCGAACGCTGCTTCAACCGACTCAAGCAACACCGAGCCGTGGCCACCCGCTACGACAAGACCGCCACCTCCTACCGGGCCACGGTCACCATCGCCGCGCTACTCCAATGGATCAAACCCCTTTGAAGACATACCCTAGCCCGCGCCCCCCGAGGCGGCCGCGTCCCGGATCGACTTGCGCAGGGCGGGACCGGCGGGTCCGCTGCGTTCGGTGAGTTCCCGGATGCGCTGCTTGTGGGCGCGCTTGGTCCGGCGGTCGAGGACCCCGTGGAGGTCCCCCGCCGCGACGAGGGCCACCAGCGCGGCGTCGGCCGGCTCGACCCGGCCGACGGGGCTCGACAGGGCGCCCGTGACCCGGCTGACCAGCTCCTTGCGGACGCGGGGGTCGCGGACGGTCACCCGGACCGTGGGGAACAGCCCGAGGATCCGGTGGGGTTCGAGCCGGACCCAGCCGCCGTCGCCGAGCTGCTGGCGCACCGCGCCGACGGCGGCGCGCTGCCGGCGGCCGACCCAGGTGTGCCACTTGCGCGGCCGGGCGCCGGCGACCTCGTCGAGCACCGCCGCGAGGACGGGATCGGGGCAGGGGCGCCGGACGCCGACGACGGCGACCCGGCCGCGCTCGTCGGCGAGGTGGCCGCTGAGGTAGAGGTCGGCGAGGGCCGCGGCGCGCAGTACGGCGCCCGTGTTGCCGCCCGCGCGGATCCGGCCCTTGTCCGGGTCGTACGCCAGCAGGAACATCCGCTGCGGCAGGCTGTCCGGTACGGCCATGTCATTCCCCTTCCGGGTCGGGTGTCGCGGGGGGCCGGCCGGGTCCGCGCATCGGGCCGACCCCGCGGGGCAGGCGGCCCGCGTCGGCGAGCGCCTTGCGCAGGAGGTACTCGATCTGGGCGTTCGCGCTGCGGAACTCGTCCGCGGCCCAGCGCGCCACCGCGTCGTGCACGGCCGGGTCGAGCCGGACGAGGAGCTTCTTGCGTTCGACGGCCATGTGGCTAGGCGTAGAGGGTGCCCGCGTTGACCACCGGCTGCGCGTCCCGGTCGCCGCAGAGGACGACCAGCAGGTTGCTGACCATCGCGGCCTTGCGCTCCTCGTCGAGGTCGACGACGTGGTTCTCGGCGAGGCGCAGCAGCGCCATCTCCACCATGCCCACCGCACCCTCGACGATGCGGGCCCGGGCGGCGACGATGGCGTTGGCCTGCTGCCGGCGGAGCATGGCGTGGGCGATCTCGGGCGCGTAGGCGAGCCGGGTCAACCGCGACTCGACGATGCGGACGCCCGCCGCGGCGACCCGCGCGCCGATCTCCTCCGACAGCCGGGCGGTGATCTCGTCGGCGTTGTCGCGCAGGGACATCAGCGCCGTGTCGTGCGCGTCGTACGGATAGCTGTTGGCGATGTGCCGGACGGCGGTCTCGGTCTGGATGGCGACGAACTCGATGAAGTCGTCGACCTCGAAGACGGCGCGGGCAGTGTCCTCGACCTGCCAGACGACCACGGCGGCGATCTCGATGGGGTTGCCGTCGGCGTCGTTGACCTTGAGAACGTCCGTCTCGTGGTTGCGGATGCGGGTGGAGACCCGGCGCCGGGCGGTGAGCGGGTTGACCCAGCGCAGCCCGTCGGTGCGGACGGTCCCGGTGTAGCGCCCGAGCAACTGCAGCACGCGGGCCTCGCCAGGGGCCACCGGGGTCAGCCCGGCCGCGATGATCAGGGCGACCACCACGAGCAGGACGCTGACGCCGACGAGGCTGGCGATGGCGACGGTGCTCTCCCGCTGCACGCCGACGACGAAGACGGCGATGCCGAGGAGGTTCAGCAGCGCGGAGAGGCCGAGGACCGGCCAGCCCGAGGCTCCCTTGGCGATGCGCTCGCGCACCTGCGGGGTGGGCAGGTCGAGGTGTTCCGTCATGTGACGCTCCTTCCTCCGAAGATAGCTTCACGATAGCAAAGTGATATCACTTTTCGCCAGCGCTCGCGGGCGGCGATTTCGGGGGCGCGTCCAGCAGTGTCCGCGCCTCTATCCTGGCGGCATGGCGCGCTATGTCATCGACGCCCCCACGCTGCTCCATCTGCTCGACAACGATCGATCGGTCGACCCGAACCACCAGCTCGTGGCGCCGCACACCATCCGGTCGGAGGTACTGCAACTGCTGCTGCGGGACGTCCGCCGGGGCGGGCGCACCGAACGGGCGGCGCTGCGGACCCACGAGCGGGTCACCGAGGTGCGGATGCGGCTGCTCGGCGACCGGGTGTCCCGCGGAATGGCGTGGCGGATCGCCCGGGAACAGGACTGGGACACCCTGCGCGACGCGGAGTACCTGGCGCTGGTCCGGCTACAGGCCGATGCGCTGGTCACGGTGGACCCCGACCTGGCGACCAGGGCGGAGAACGTGGTCCCGGTGGCGCCCGTCCGGGCCCTGCTCGCCGGCGGGTAGCGACGGATCAAGCGCGCGGGGTTCGACCGCAGCCCACCCGCAACCGGTTGTCGTCCGGATCCCGCAAGTGCACCTCCCGCCCCCACGGGGCATCCTCGATGGCGGCCCCGAACTCGGCCGCCACCGCCTCGAGGTCGGCGACGTGGAGGTACAGGAGCGTGTCGGGTCGGGCATCACCGCGATGCTCCGACAGGTAGAGCTGCATCGACCCGCGCGAGACGCACAGGAACAACGGGAAGCCCGGCCCGAACCGGTGCTCCCACTGCCCGACGAAACCGAGACGGCCGTACCAGGCGGCGGAAGCTCGGGCATCCGCCGTGTGCAGGATGGGGGTGAGTCTCTCGTCCACGCCGCCATCGTGGCAGACCGATGAGCGCCGCCGGGGGGCGAGCGCCGGCGCATCCGAATCCGCCGCCGAGCCGGCGGTGTGACGCAATCGATGGCCCTGCCCCTCCCCGTGCTCCCCGCGGCGCTGCTGTCGTGGCGCGGGCGGGCGCGGTCCGGGGTAGCCTTGCAGCATATGGCTACCTATCGCAGCGCCGCAGTGCTTCTGTCGTCGGACGGCACCAGGACCCCCGGCACCGCCGGGCTGTTCGCCGAGCCCGCCCGCAAGAGCGGGATCCCGTCCTGGGCGGGCGACTTCCGGCTCGCCAACAGCGCCGGCAACGGGCCGAAGAACGCGGTCGGGAAGACCTTCACCCTGGAACTGCCGGACGGCAGCACCGGCAAGGTCGTGGTCCAGGGGGTCAAGAGCGGGAAGGGCGGCGTGGTGCTGGCCCTGATGGGCCAGGACGCACCCCCCTTCTGACCGGGACGGCCGCGTCGGTCCGACCGGTCGCGGCGCGCCGTCGCGCTCCTGCGCCTTGCGGAGAGTTGAATCCCTCGCGCCGGACCGATATCAAGCACCCGCGTTCTCGCGATAACTGCCCACCTCCGCAGTAAGGCCGCTGGTCTCCATGACAAACGAGCCTGCCCCGGCATCCACTCAGCGCACTCCCTGGTGCGGGTTGGGCGAGCCGTACCGGCGTGCCCCGGGAGACGCCGAGCACGTTGGTGGATGGTGCTCAGCCCGCCCGCCCGCTCGACGGGCGGCGATCGGGCTTGCCGGACGGCCGAGGGTCAGCCATACTCAGCCGTATGACAAGTGTACGACAGAAGGAACCGGCGACGAGGCGTCGGAAGGGCTCGGCGGCGCCCGAAGGGCGGGCGACCGGGGTCGACGCGAGGCGGGCGGGCTCGGCTTCCAGCATTGCCCAGGTCCGCTTACAGGCCGATGAGTTCGCGGAACTCCGGGCCGCGATGCAGCAGTTGAGCTTGACCACGACGTCCGAAGCGCTGCGTGAGGGAGTGCGCCTGCTGGTCAGGGAGGCCCGGGAAATCGCTACCGCCGGTGAGATCCAACGCTTCTACGGCGGACAGCCCGCGCCGCTCCCGGAAGGTGTCGCGCCGGTGACGGAGGAGGAACTGGCGCTGGCGGACAACGAACAGTGGTAGCGACACCTCAACGCTTGGCGCCGATGAGAGCCGAGGTGTGGGGGTGTGCGGTACCGGGGGCGGGTCCGCACCCTGTCGTGATCCTGACGGTGAACCGTATAGCGGAACCCCTGTCGGCCGTCACCGTCGTGCTGGTGACGGGTTCGAAGGGTCCGGCCGCGACACACGTGCGGATCGGCCCGGAGGCCGGCGTGACGAAGTACCCCGAGTCGTACGTGAATTGCACGGACTTGCATACGGTGGATAAACCGAGACTCCGGCGGCGACTCGGTCGACTTGCGCCCGCGGAAATGCGAAAGGTCGAGTCCAATCTGCGTGGAGTGCTCGGTCTCTGAATCGCGGGCCAAGAAACACCGAGCCACATAACGCGAACCACGACCCGCCCGGCGCTATGTCCGCAGAATTTTGTCCATCGGCCTGCCCTTGGCCAGTTCGTCGACCAGTTTGTCGAGATAGCGGATCCTCTGCATCAAGGGATCATCGATATCCTCGATCCGCACCCCGCAGATAGTCCCGGTGATCGACGAGGCACGCGGGTTGAGCCGCGCAGCGGCGAAGAAGTCCTCGAAGGTGGTACCCGCGGCCAGATGATGCTCCAGGGTGGAATCATCGAAGCCCGTCAGCCACTCGATGACCCGGTGCAGCTCTACCCTGGTGCGCCCTTTCTTTTCGACCTTCGTCACATAGTGGGGGTACACCGACGCGACACTGGTCCTGAAGATCCGGCTCATCCCACGGACAGTACTGCCTCCCGTCGGAGCAGCCCAATCACGGTGCCGCCGCGCTGGAGCAGGTGGTACCGGACCGAGCGGCCCACCGTGCGGTCAGTGCCGCGGAGGCGTTTCGGCCGTGCTCTCGGGCATTGGCGCGCGCGCGGGCGTTCTGTTCCCCATTCTTGAGACATGCCACACCGGCCGATGAGCCATTGGCATATGGGCGCAGTGGCGTGATGACCAGCCCGCAGTACGAGAGGTGAGGGCGCATGGCCGACGGGGCCGGGGCAGGGATCGGGTCAACGTGCGGTCGTTGCATGTCGTCGCCGGAGCTTTCGTGGTGGCACTGCCCGCGGTACTGATTCTGCTCTCGATGCTCGCCGGCGGGGGGGTTGGAAATCGACTGGCTGGCTCTGCTGCTGTGGGGCGTTGGGCCGCTCGTGCTCGGCCGGCTGGGCGGCGATGGGAGGCGGATCCCGGAATCGCGTGGACTCACGATCTCCCGCGACTTGACGGCCCTACCCGAAAACTATTCTTCGCGAATCGACGGGTGGGCGCTCAGCCACGCGGCCGCTCTGCGGTTCGAGGCGCGGGACAGCCACGCATCCTGGATGACCTCGGCCAACTCCGCCCGGGTCAGCTCACCGATACGCACCGCCCGCAGCAGCACCGACGGATGGCCGTTGAAGTGCGCCGTGGTGAAGAACGGCGACGCCTCGTCCTGTACCAATGCCTGCTTGTCCGCCTCGGACGGCACCCAGAACACGATCACATCCGCGTACCGCTCCCCGGTGACCGGATCCACCGCGTCCGGCCGCGGCGTGCGAAAGAAGACGAACGACTTCCCACCGACCTGGTACACCGGATTCTCGCCACCGCCGTACTCGACGGTGACGTGCGGCATGGCCGAAGCCAACTCGTGCACGTCCGCCACCCGGGCGTCCCGACTCCCGTCGCTGGTCACCTCACCACCGTAATGGCCCATCCACTCGACCACCGCCGGTGCGACACTGATCGGCGTGGCCCACGACGAGGATCTCGCCGACCGCATCCGGGAGATCGTGCGGGACCAACCCGGCCTGACGGAGAAACGCATGTTCGGCGGCCTGGCGTTCCTGGTCGACGGCAACATGGCGGTCGCCGCCAGCGGCCGCGGCGGCCTGCTCCTGCGCGTCGACCCGGCCGACACCCCGACCCTGGTCCAGCGCCCCGGCGCCAGCCGGTTCGAGATGCGCGGCCGCGAACTGAACGGCTGGCTGCACATCGCCCCGACCGCCCTGACGACCGAGCGCCAACTCCACGCATGGGTGTCCCGCGGCGTCACCTACGCCGGATCACTACCGGCCGAGTAGCGCCGCCGACGCAAGGCATCGCCCAACACAAGCACCACAAGGCAGTGCCAACAGCAGGGCACCAAGGCACCAAGGCAAGCGAAACGATCAGGCGGCAGCGCGCTGGGCGTCGGCCATGACCAGGCTGGACAGCAGCCGGGCCACGTACCGCCACTGCCCGAGCTGCGCCACGTCCCGCGCGTCGCTCGCCGCCAGCAGCGGCACCCCGGCCGCCGCGAACAGCCCGGCGAGCGGCGCGGCCGGGGCCCGCCACGACTCGCTGACCTCGACCGCGGTACCGGTGCAGCGGCACGCCTCGATGAGCGGGTGCAGCACGGACTCGTCCAGCTCCGCGAGGTCGATGCCGACCTGGCCGAGGAGGCCGAGGGGGCGGGCGAGCTGGGTGGGGGCGTAGCGGGAGGCGCGCTCCACGGCGCTGACGGTGGCGCTGACCGCGAGGTCGACGACGTCCACCGCGCGCAGGGCGCCGGTGCGCAGCAGGTCGGTCACCCGGCGGGGCTCCAGCAGCTCGTCGCCGAGCGGGAGGCGGCCGGCGCCGATGCTGAGCACGTCCAGGCCGCCGAGGTCCTCGGGGAAGTCCAGCCAGCCGTCGGCGCGGACGACCTCGACCTCGACGCCGATGCGCAGGTCGACGTCCGTGCGCTGCTGGGCCCGCAGGATCGACTTCTGGTACACCGGCAGCCAGTTGACCCGCGGCGTCACGGTGTCGGCGAAGGTGAGCTGGCGCAGGCCGACGCGCTCGGCGGCGGTGACGATGGCGCCCACGCTGTCCCGGCCCACGGAGAAGCCCGTGTGGACGTGCGCGTCGGCGTTGAGGTCGATCAACGGCGTCACGTCGAGATCACGGTCTACCACGGCTACTCCCCCGGAACGGCTTCTCTTCCGGGATCCACGATGCCGGACCTGCCGCGCACCGGCGGTGTCGGTCGGGTGCAAGCGCGGTGCGGGGTGCCCGGCCCGGGGGCGCCGGGGTCAGTCGGTACCGGCAGGGCCGGCGCCCGCGCCGCCGCCGGGGGCGTTGGCGGCGGTGGTGGGGCGGCGGTACCGGTACCCGAAGCCGCGCACCGACTCCACCGGCGACTCGTCCGGGTCGGTCCAGCCCAGTTTGCGGCGCAGCCGCAGGACCGCGAACTTCACCCGCTCCTGTCCGATCCCGGTCGGGTCGTCCCATGCCTGGCTGAGCAACTGGTTCGGGGACAGGACCGCGCCGGCATGCCGGACCAGGGTGTTGAGCAGGCGGAACTCCGTGGGCGTCAGGCGCACCTCGGTGCCCTCGACGAACACCCGCCGGGAGGTGGGGTCGAGGTGCAGCACCCCGTCGTCGTACACCTGGGCGGCCCACGAGGTCGAGCTGGTCGAGCGGCGCAGCAGCGCCTCGACCCGGGCCAGCAGCTCGGCGTTGGCGAACGGCTTGGTGAGGTAGTCGTCGGCCCCGCTGCGCAGTCCGCGTACCTTGTCCGTTTCCTGCCCGTGCGCGGTCAGGACGAGCACGGGGACGTCGCTGATGTCGCGCAGCCGTTCCAGTACCTGCCAGCCGTCCATCTCCGGCAGGCCGACGTCGAGCACGATCAGGTCGGGGTGCTCGGCGTAGGCGTCGCGCAGCCCGGCCCGGCCGTCCCGGGCGTGGTGGACCTCGTACCCGGAGCGGCTGAACAGCAGCTTCAGGGCCAGCGAGATGTCCGGATCGTCCTCGACGACCAGCAGTCGACTCATCGGATCGCCCCGCTTCTGTGCCTACCGCGCCGGCCGTGCGGGTCCGGCGCCACGTGATCCCGCAGCGAAGACCACTATAAGCGGATTTATCACTCTGACGTGCCGCATGGCGTACGCCCGCCCCCGCGGGGGTCCGACGAGTGGCGTCGGCCACTCCGGGCGCGGACAACCGCACCGCACCCGAAGTACTCTCCGGCCACACCCGTACCGGGCGGGAGCGTGCCGAAGGTCAGGGCATGCCCGCACCGATCCTCCCGCAGCGCGACGCCGCCGCCCACGTCCGCCTGGTCGCCCTCGACCGGCACGAAGTGGCCCGGCTCGGCCTGGCGTACCTGGCGCAGCGCAGCGCCGGTATCGCCCTGGTCGGCCAGGCGGCCGCCGCCGCCGAGGGTTTCCCGCTCGTCGACCGCCTCCGCCCCACGGTCATCGCCGTGGGCGTCGAGCTGGCCGACGGCCCCGGCTTCCCCGCCGCGGAGGAGCTGCGCCGCCGGTACCCGGCGCCGGGCATCGTCCTGATCACCCACGAGCCGAACGAGGAGCTGCTCGCCCGGGCCGCCGACGCGGGGCTGTCCGCCCTGGTCAGCCGCTCGGCGCCGCTGCCGACGCTCGCCGCCGTGATCCGCCAGGCGTCGCTGGAGCCGGACCGGTTCCGCGCGCCCGGCGCCGCCCTGCTCCCCCGCGCCCGCCGCTCGGCCGTACCCGCGCTCAGCACCCGCGAGCAGCAGGTGCTCGCCCGGCTGCCCGACGGGGAGACGCTGGAGTCGATCGCCGAGGCGCTCGAGGTCAGCCGGCGTACCGTCAAGACGTACGTCGCCCGCATCTACACCAAACTGCAGGTGCAGAACCGCGCCCAGGCCGTCATCGTGGCCGCGCGGCACGGGCTGCTGCCCGCGGTACCGCCGCAGCAGTAGCGCGACCGGCGGGCACGGGCCCCGCCGAGGTAGTACCGTCGGCGGTCCGACCGCCGACCGCACCGCGCCCGGCGACTCCGAACACCCGGGGGTGCCCGTGGAACGGCGGCTCCTGCACCACCTGGCCGGCTGGCTGGGTCAGTGGCCGCCGCTCGCCCCGCTCCAGGTGGTCGGCTCCGGCCGGCGGCTGGAGCCCGGCTGGGACGGGCGCACCCACCCCGCGATCGCCGTCGGCCACCCCGGCGGGCTGCTGCTGTCCGTCCCGCCGGTGGCCGCCCCCGAGGTCCGCCGCGCCGCCGGCATCGCCCGCCCGGACGCCGACGCGGACGCCGCCCGCCGGCCCGCCTACGCCGGGGGTGCCGGCGCCCCCGCCGGCCCCGCGCCCGGGCCGCCGCGCCCCGGCCCGCCCGGGCTGCCCGACCACCTGCCCGCGCTCGTCGGCTACCCGCGCCGCCGGCTGTACGCGGGCGTCTTCCGCTGGACCGGCGCCCCGGCCGCGTTGCCGGAGGCCGGCGAGTGGCTGCCCGCCGGCGACCCGGCGCTGCCGGTGTGGCTGGCCGCGTACGACTCGCCCGTGCTGGTCGTCCGCGACCCGGACACCGGCGCGTACCTGGCCGGGGTGGGGGTCCGGCGGCACACCGCCTGCGGGCACGAACTCGCCGTCGACGTCGCGCCGGCCGCCCGCGGCCGCGGGCTGGCCCGCCGGCTGTTCGCCGCGGCCGCCCGGCGCAGCCTGGACGAGGGCGCGGTACCGACCTATGTGCACGATCCGGGCGACGCCGCGGCCGCCGGGGCCGCCGCGGCGGCCGGGTTCGCCGAGCGTGGCTGGCGGTACCACGACCTGTCCGGCTCAGTACAGTGACCGGGTGAACTCCGGACTGGCCGACGTGGTGATGATCGCCGCCCTCGCCCTGGCCGCCGCCGGCGGCCTGGCCACCGCCCTGGACCGCCGCCCCGGCCGCGTGCTGCAACTCGGCGCCGGGCTGGTCGAGCTGCTCGTGGTGATCCTCGCCGCGGTCGTCGCGGTCGAGCTGGTCGGCGGCGACCGGCCCGCCGAGCCGACCACGTTCGCCGGGTACGCGATCACCACGCTCGCCCTGCTGCCCGGCTCGGTGATCCTGGCCCGGATGGAGCCGACCCGGTGGGGCTCGGCGATCATCGGCGGGGCGGGGCTGCTGCTGCCGGTGCTGATCCTGCGGTTGCAGCAGGTCCATGGCTGAGCGGCGGACCGGGACCGGGCCGGGCCGCGTCCTCGTCTGGGTGTACGGGGTGTTCGCGCTCGCCGCCGGCGCCCGGGCGGGCGTGCAGCTCGCCACCCGGTTCGACGACGCGCCCGTGGCGTACCTGCTGTCGGCGCTCGCCGCCGTGATCTACCTGGTCGCGGCGGTCGGGCTGGCCCGCGGCGACCGGACCGGGCGGCGGGCCGCCTGGCTGTCCTGCTCGGTCGAGCTGGCCGGCGTCCTCGCGGTCGGGACGGCGAGCCTGCTGTGGCCGGGCGCGTTCCCGGACGCGACGGTCTGGTCGGACTACGGCATCGGGTACGGCTTCGTCCCGCTGCTGCTGCCGGTCCTCGGCCTGCTCTGGCTGCGCCGCACCCGCTGACGCGCCCGCCCCCGGCCCGCCCGCGAACGGACCCCCCGCGGGCCACGGCGCGGGTCAGCCGCGTTGGTACAGCCGCACGCCCGCCCGCTCGTCCACCCGCCGGTACCCCAGGCCCGGCAGCGTCTCCTCGTACGCCCGGTAGGCCGGCGGCAGCAGCGGGAACGCGCTCGGCGGGTCCAGCGTGACGATCCACTCCGCCGTCGGCGGGCGCGGCGGGTCCAGCGGGTTGCCGCGCGGGTCGACCGCATCCGGGAACATCCGGACCACGCACCGGTCGACCAGCAGCGGCGCGGCCCGGTTGTCCGCGGCCACCACCGCCCCGTCCGGCACCCGCTCGGCCAGGAACCGCTTCGCCGCCGTCGTCTCCGCCGGCACCCGCCAGTAGCCGGGGCGCAGCAGCTTGCCCAGCGGCTGCCCGGTCAGCGTGGCCAGCACGGCGTGCCCGGCGACCAGCGCGGCCAGCGCCACCGGCAGCCCGGCGGCCAGCCGGGGGCGCGCCGCGAGCCCGGGGCGGGCGGCCAGCCGGGGGGCGAGCCAGCGGCGCAGCCGGTCCAGGCCGTCGACGGCCGCGGCGAACAGGATCGGCATGAGCACGCTGTTGTAGTGGAACGCCTTGTCCCAGTACGCCGGCTTCTCCGTCCAGAACCGGACCGCCAGCGGCACCGCGGTCACCAGCGCCAGCGGCGACAGCGCGGCGAGGAACCCGGTGGCCAGCAGCAGGACGTACACCAGGTGCCACTTGTCGGCCGGCGCGAGCAGCCGCAGCAGCGGGTTGCTCTCGCCGCCGCCGCCGACCGAGCCGAGGTACGGGTACCGGCCGTCGGGGTTGAACGCCGGCACGACCACCAGGACGGTCAGCAGGCCGACCAGCACCCCGGCGCCGGCGAGCAGGGCGCCGAGCCGGCGCTGGCCGCGCAGCAGCAGGTACCCGCCGATCGCCACCACCAGCGCCGCCTGGTCCTCCTTGACCAGCAGCAGCGGCAGGGCGTACCAGCAGGCCCGGCGCCACCGCTCGGTCAGCAGCGCCTCGGCGCAGAACGCCAGCAGCGGCACCGCGAACGCGATCTCGTGGAAGTCGAACACCACCGCCTGCTGCACGCCGAACGACAGCCCGTACCCGACCGCGAGCAGCGACCCCGGCCACGCGCCGAGCCGGGCGATCCCGAGCCGGGCCAGCGGGACGATCGACAGCGCGAACAGGAACGCCTGCGCCACCAGCAGCGTCACCGGCGTCGGGCACAGCGCGTAGAACGGGGCGAGCAGCGCGAGGATCGGGTGGAAGTGGTCGCCGAGCAGCGGGAAGCCGGGCCCCTTGAGGTCGGCGGTGGGGGCGCGCAGCTCGGCGTACGAGCGGACGGCCTGGGTGAAGATTCCCAGGTCGAACGCGGTGGTCTCCATCCGTTCCCAGCGGAGCACGGACAGCGCGGTGTACAGGGCGAGGAAGGGCGCGGCGAGGGCGTACGGCAGCGCCCGGCCGCGCGCGGCGGCGGGCACTACTTGTTGAGCAGGTCGTAGACGCCGGCCGGGGCGTCGATGGCCGCCGTCGGCGCGGCCGGGATCGCGGCGGCGCCGTAGTCGCCGTACGTGGACACCCGCTCGTACGCCTTCGCCCTCCCGGCGGCCGGCACCCGGACGGTGAGCTTGCTGAGCCGCTGCTCGGCGTCCACGACGGCCTCGAACGGCACCGCGGCGGCCTTCGGGCCGAGCGCGGTGACCCGGGCCGGCGGGACCAGCTCGACGCCGCCCAGCGCGGTCAGGTCGACGGTGCCGCGGTACCCGGACGGGTCGGCGGTGACCCCGCCGGTGCGGGCGGCGAGCGCGGCGGCGCCGGTCGGGTCGGCGGCGAACTCGGCGAGCAGGTCGGTGCTGGTCACCTTCGCCGGGTCGATCCGCAGCCACTTGTCCGGGACGGGGAAGCCGGGAACCCGGCGGCTCGGCGTGATCCGGGTCCACAGGTCCGGGCCGATCTTGAGGAAGCCGGTCTTGACGACCAGGTCGTCGCCGGGCTCGCGCTGGTTGATCTCGATGAGGCCGCGGCCGGCGCGGGGGTCGAGCACGCCGGTGCCGGTGCTGTCGGGGTCGGCCAGGGTGTACCGGAAGCTGCCCCCGGACCGGTCCGGCGCGGCGGCCTGCAGGGCCTCCTGCGGCGTGCGGGCGCGCCCGGCGGCCTGGCCGCCGCCCGTGCCGGCGGCGGTGCAGCCGGCGGCGGCGAGCAGCAGGGCGGCCAGGAGGCCCGCCAGGGCCGGGGGTACGGCGCGACGGTCGATGCGCTTCACGGTGCCCTCTCCCGGCGGCGCCGCCGGGGGCAGCGGGCCGCCTGAGTCCCGCGCGCCGGCGGCGCCGGCGCGTCACCGGCCGGCGGTGCCGGCCGGTCGGATCGAAGAATAGCCAGAACCATCGTGGATCCGCGCCCGGGGAGGGGGCAATCCGCGCGGCGGCTGACGAACCCCGACCACCCGGCCGATGGGGCAGTAACCGGATGTACCCGCTGCTCGCGACCGCCGCCGGGCGGCCCGGGACGGCGCCCGCTCGGCCGATGGCGAAAGATGGGGCCGGAGGGCGGCGCATCCACCAGAATCGGCGTCGCCGGACGAACAGCCCGTGGGAGGGAACCGCCATGACCGACCCGACGCCCCGTACCTCGCAGGCAGTGGCCGATGCCGACCGCTGGACCGCGCACAACTACCACCCCCTGCCGGTCGTGGTGGCCAGCGCCGAGGGCGCCTGGGTCACCGACATCGACGGCAACCGGTACCTGGACTGCCTGGCCGGTTACTCGTCGCTGAACTTCGGCCACCGCCACCCGGCGCTGGTCGCCGCCGCGCACGCCCAGCTCGACCGGCTGACGCTGACCTCGCGGGCCTTCCTGCACGACCGGTTCGCCGAGTTCTGCCGGCGGCTGGCCGCGCTCTGCGGCAAGGACCTGGTGCTACCGATGAACACCGGCGCCGAGGCCGTGGAGACCGGGATCAAGGTGGCCCGCAAGTGGGGGTACCGGATCAAGGGCGTGCCCGCCGACACCGCGCACATCGTGGTGGCGGCGAACAACTTCCACGGCCGGACCACGACGATCGTGTCGTTCTCCACCGACGAGGACGCGCGGGCCGACTTCGGCCCGTACACGCCGGGCTTCACCGTGGTGCCGTACGGCGACCTGGACGCGATCCGCGGCGCGCTCACCGAGAGCACGGTGGCGGTGCTGCTGGAGCCGATCCAGGGCGAGGCGGGCGTGCTGGTGCCGCCGCCGGGGTACCTGGGCGGCGTCCGGGAGCTGTGCACGGCGTCGAACGTGCTGTTCATCGCCGACGAGATCCAGTCCGGCCTGGGCCGGACCGGGCGCACCTTCGCCGTCGAGCACGAGGGCGTGGTGCCGGACATGTACCTGCTCGGCAAGGCGCTGGGCGGCGGCATCGTCCCGGTCTCGGCGGTGGTCGCCGACGCGGACGTGCTCGGCGTGCTCCAGCCGGGCCAGCACGGCTCGACGTTCGGCGGGAACCCGCTGGCCTGCGCGGTCGCCACCGAGGTGGTCGGGCTGCTGGAGACCGGCGAGTTCCAGGAGCGGGCGACCGAGCTGGGCGACCGGCTGCACACCGGCCTGGCGAAGCTGATCGGCGCCGGGGTGACCGAGGTGCGCGGGCGCGGCCTGTGGGCGGGCGTGGACATCGACCCGACCCGGATGACCGGGCGGGAGGCGAGCGAGCGGCTGCTGGCCCGCGGCGTGCTGGCCAAGGACACGCACGGGTCGACGATCCGGCTGGCGCCGCCGCTGGTGGTCACCGCGGACGAGATCGACTGGGCGCTGGAGCAGTTCACCGCGATCCTCTGACCGCGGCGCGGCGCGGGCGGCGCGGCCGGGCTCGCCGCCCGGTCGCCGGGTCGGTCAGGGGGCCGGCGGGAGCTGCATCATCATCGTGGGGGCGTCGGACATCACCGACTCGGGGTTGGCCACGCCCCCCGCGGCCCACCGCCCGGCCCGGGCGAGCTGTACGCCCGGGTACAGCTCGACCACGTCCTCCTTGGCCAGCGTGCGGACCTGGTCGCGGGTCAGCAGCAGCCGGTTCGACTCGGCCATCGAGCCGTCCACCCGGACGACCGTCCCGTTGGTGCTCACGTCCCGGACCAGGATGTCCCGGCCGAGCAGCTCCAGCCGGACGTGCGCCCGGCTGATCCAGCGCCGCGCCTCCTCGCCCAGCCACGGGCCGAGCATGAGCACGCCGGGGCTGCGGTTGGCGCCGTCCGGGGCGCGGCCGACCGTCACCGGCTGGTCGGTGGAGACCACGAACCGCTGCCGGATCGCGCCGTCGACCCGCACCACCATCAGCTCCGCGGCCGGGCGCGGCCCGGCCGGCAGCAGCCGCTCGTCGTGCCGCGGGCAGAACGGCACCCCGTCGCGCAGCCGCGGCGGCGGCTGCCCGCCCGGCCGGCCGAGGCGGGCCGGGCCGAACGCGGCGCAGCCGGGGTCCGGGCACTTCCACAGCCGGGACAGCACCCGCCGGGCGGTCTCCGGGTCGGGCAGGCCGCCGTACCCCGGCGGCGGGCTGCCGGCGCCGGCCACCGCCCCGGCGTCGGTCGTCACGGCCGGTTCCAGCACGGCCCCGCCCGGCCCCGGTACGGGGGCCAGCAGCCGCCCCGGCGCGGCCAGCCAGGCGAGCCGGCCGACCGCCCCGCCGAACGTCTGCCGGGTGATCAGCGGCAGGCCGGTGAGGACGGCGACCTCCAGCACCCGGGCGCCGACGGTGGGCAGCACCTCGATCAGCCCGTCGTCGGCCCAGCGGCGGATCACCATGCGCTCGTTGGAGGTGAGATCCGCGTCGGAGAGCAGCCCGCGGTCGGCGACGACGTGGACGGGGACGTTCTCCTCGGCGACGTACCGGCTCAGCGCGTCGACGACGTGGCCCAGGCGCAGCAGGGTGGCGGGGCGACCGCTGTCCAGGTCCGCGTACCGGACCACCTCGGCGAGGTCGAGCACCCCCCGGGCGAGCGCCGGGTCGGTGGAGAGCCGCTTCTCGATCGCGTCGAGGACCTTGCTGACTTCGAATCTCACCCGCCCATGATGCCCGCTCCATCCGCCGTTTCCCCAATACCACCCGGGGTCGGTCAGCCGATGGTGCCGGCGGGCGCACGGGCAGCGCGGAGCCGGACATTCAGCCCATCGATGGTCCACCCGCCGGGCGGCCGCGGGCGCCGCCCGCCCCGAACGCTAGCTCATCCGGCGGACGGTGCCGGCGAGCCGGGCCACGTCCCGGCGCCGCCGCTCCAGCGTCACCGCGCAGAACACCAGCACGGCGCCGCCGGCCGCGAGCGGGATCCAGCTCGGCAGCAGCTCCGAGAGCACCGCCAGCTCGTGCAGTGCCAGCAGCAGCGCGGCCGCGCCGCCGAGCACCACCGGCGCCTGCCGCCGGCCGCGCACGCCGAGCAGCAGCACCCCGAGCGCCGCCGCGCCGAGCAGCAGCCGGCGCAGCGGGGCGTCGCCGCCGCCGAGCGCCGCCGCCAGCGTGGGCAGCAGCCCCACCCCGAGGCCCGGCCCGTACGCCACCCAGCTACTCAGCTCCGGCCGCCGGCGCAGGGCCCACCAGCCGAACGCCAGCGCGACCGCGGCCGCCGGCAGGGTGTACGCCTCGATCGCCGCGTACCCGAGGTCGACCGCGAGGCACCACCAGGCGGCGACCTCCAGCGCGGCGGCGCCGGCGACGTACCCGCGGCGGCGGACCGGCGGCTCGGCCGGGCGCAGCGCCCGCACGCCGAGCGCCGCGCCGCCGAGCAGGAGCGCCAGCGCGGCGTGCCGCGGCGACCCGAGGGTCAGCAGCAGCGCGACCGCGTACGCCAGGGCCGCCGCCGCGTCGACCGCCGCGGCCTCCACCGGCCGCCGCGCGCGCAGCGCCGCCCCGCCGGCCAGCGCCGCGACGGCCGCGCCGACGACGAGCACGCCGGTCCACGCGACGCCCAGCCGGGCCGCGCCGCCGACCGCGGCGGCCAGCAGCACCCCGGCGCCGGTCGCGGCGCCCCAGCCGGCGATCCGGGTGCCGACCAGCCGCCCGGCCGCGCCGACCGCCAGCGCGGCGGCGACCGCCACCGCGAGCCCGGCGATGGTCGACCAGCGGGTCGCCAGCAGCGCGGCCAGCCCCGCGCCGGCGAGCGCGGCGCCGGTCCCGCCGGCCGCGACCAGCCGCTCGGCCGGGCCGGCGTGCCGGGCCGCGGCGAACAGTGCGGCCAACCCGAGCAGGAACGCGACCGCCGGTACGGTCGGCCAGGGCGCGCCGGCGGCGGCCAGCGCCAGCGGCGCGGTGACGAGCAGCGCCGCGCCGCCGAGCCAGTGCGCGGTCCGGCGGCCGAGCCGGGGCGCGGCCAGCACCGCCACGGCGGCGCCGAGCAGCGCCACGCCAGCGGCGGCCGCGAACCCGATCGCGTATCCGCCGACCGCCGTGCCCGCGGGCGGGGCGAGGCCGACGCCGGGCGGGCGGCCGGTCCAGGGCGCGGCGAGCCAGCCGTACGGGGTGAGCAGCAGCCCGCCGAGCGCCGGCGCGCAGCCGACCAGCCAGGCGAGCCCCGGCAGGACCGCGGCGCCGGCGGCCGCGCCGATCCGGGCGCCGGTCCGCCGGACGGTCGCGGCGACGGCGAGCAGGGCCAGCCCGGCGTACAGCGCCAGCGGCTCGTCGGTCGACCCGGCCCCGGCCCACAGCGGCAGGACCGCGGCGAGCGCGAGGACCGCGCCGACGACCGGCCAGCGGTGCGCGGGCCAGTGGCGGACGAGCGCGCCGACGGCGAGGACGAGGCCGGCGAGCAGCACGGCGTACGCCCGCGCCCGCCAGCGGTCGGGGGTGTCGACGGCGGCGAGGGCGGCGACGAGCGCCAGCGGCAGCCCGAGCACGGCCACCGCGGCCCCGACCGCGCCCACCGCGCGCCGGGCGGTCCTCCCGGACGTCCCCGCGGTCGCGTGCGCGGGATCGGCGGCGGCGTCCGGCACCCCGGCGGCGTGCGCGGGACGGGCGGCGACGTGCGCGGGACCGGCGGCGTCCGGTACCCCGGCGGCGTCCGGTGCCGCGGCGGTGGGCCGGGCATCGGCGCCGAGTCGGGAGTCGGCGGTGGGCCGGGAGTCGGCGGTGGTCCGGGCGTCGGCCGACCGGGTGGCGGTGGCGGCGCGGGCCGCTCCCGCCACGAGCAGGGCCGCCGCGGCCGCCCTGGCGCCCGGCTGGCCGATGGTGAGCAGCAGCGCGTAGCCGCCGAGGAGGGTCGCGGCCGCGGCCCGGCCGACGACCGCCGTCGCCGTCGCCCCGGCGGGCGCCCGCGCCGCGAGCAGCGCGGCGACCGCCGCCGCCGGCAGCGCCACCCACCGGCCGGGCAGCGCGAGCACCCCGCCGGCCAGCGGCACCGCGACAACCAGCGCGGCCCACAGCAGGTCCGCCCGGTGCGCCCGGGCCGGCGCCGGGGCGGCGCGCAGCAGCAGGAGCGCGGCGAGGACGACCGCCAGCAGCGCCGGCAGGCTCACCCACAGCCACGGTGTGCCCCGCCCGGCGGTGCGCTCGAACGCCGCCGCGGCGGCCGTGACGGCGGCGGCCAGCAGCGCGGGCGCGGCCACGAACGCGACGAACCACCCCACCGCCAGCCGGCCGCTGCGGTCGACCCGGGCGCCCGGCCGGCCGCGCAGCGCGGTGTACCCGAGCGCCAGCAGCAGCGCCACCGCGGCGGCGGCGCCGGTCCCGCCGGGGCCGGGCCACTGCCGCCCGGCGCCGATCGTCAGCGCGCAGCCGGCGACGACGACCGCGGCCCCGTCGCCGAGGTCGCGCACCCGCGGGTGGTCGCCGCGGTACGCGCCGAGGACCAGCACCCCGGCCACGGCGAGCAGCGCGCCGGTGAGCGGGCCGAGCGCCGCCCGGCCGCCGTACGCCAGCGCGGTGAAGCCGACCAGCAGCGCCGCCGCGGCGGCCGCGATCCCGGCGACCCGGGCGAGCAGCCGCAGCCCGCGGGCGGCGGCCCGGTCGACGACGAGCGCGTTGCCGGCGGCCTGCGCGGCGAGGGCGAGCGTGACCGCGGCCGGGTCGCCGCCGGCCGCCGCCGCGGCCGTGGGGGCGACGGCCTGGGCGACGACGAGGGCGGCGTACCGCGGCGCGGCCACGCCGGCGGCCCGCCCGTACGCCACGCCCACCGCGGCGACGAGCGCGCAGACGGCGGCCGCGTACCCGGCCCCGGGCACCCGGCCCAGGCCGGCCAGCCCGACGGCCCGGGCGGCGTACCCGTCCAGCAGGAGCAGCAGCATCGCCAGCGCGCCGCTCGTCTCGGCGGTACCGCGCAGCCCGCGCGGCCGGACCAGCGGCGGTACGGCGAGCAACAGCGCGGTGATCACGGCGAGGATGCCGGCGCGGACAACGAGCCCGAAGGTGGCCCAGGCGACCGCGGTGAACGCGATGGCGGCGGAGCCGAGCAGCAGTCCACCGAGGACGAACAGGACGGTCTGCACGGTCCGGGTGGACGTCTCCCGCCCGGCCGCCCGCGACACCGCCCGCCCCGCACCCGCACCCTCCCCCGCGCTCACGCCCGCACCCGCGCTCACGCCCGTGTCTACGCCCGCGCAGGCGCCCGCGCCCGCGCCCACGCCTGCGCCTGCGCCTGCGCCTGCGCCTGCGCCTGCGCCTGCGCCTGCGCCTGCGCCTGCGCCCAACGGAGCAGTGCCCGCGACCGTCGCGGTCGGGTTCGGGGTCGCGGCGCCGCCGGCGTCCGCCGGCGCGGCACCCGGCCGGGCGGCGTCCGCACCGGACGGACGAGCGGCGGCGCGGACGCGGTCGACGATGGACGCCACCAGCCGCTCCCGCCGCTCCCCCGCCCCGCGCAGCGCGGCCACCGCCGCCGCCGCGCCCTCCTCCGCCTCCGCCCATGCCGTCCGGGCCGCGGCGGCCCGGGCCGCCGCGTGCTCGGCCTCGGCGCGCAGCGCCGGCAGGCGCAGGTCGATGGCGATGACCTCGGCGGCCTCGGGGTCCGGGGCCGCGCCGCAGCGCGGGCAGCCCCCGCGGGGGTCGGCGGTGGCGCCGCAGTACGGGCATGGGTACGTCACCCCACGATCATCACCCGGCCCGGCCGTCCGGCGGGTGAGCACGCGTACCCGGGTCGGGCGGGTGATCCCACCCGGTTCAGCGAGGCAAATCCCCGCGATTCATCCGGATTTGCCCTATATCACGGGGTACATTTGCGCAGGAATCCGGGGTCGCCCCGCGCGCCCTTCCCGGTGCCGAGAGGAGCGCGCCCATGGGCAGCCCGACCACGTCCGCCGAACTTCGCGTGTCGCAGACGTGGACGCTGCCCGACCCGTGGGCCGACACCAGAGCCGAGGCCAGGGCGCTGCGCGAGCACCAGCGCCTCTCGGTCGCCACCGCCGCCGCCGCCATCGTCAGCGCCGGCGCGCTCGCCGTCACCCCGCCGGGGACGATCGCCATGCTGGCCGCCGTCCTCGGCGCCTGGCTCGTGGTCTCCGGCGCCCTCCAGCTCGCCGAGGCCGCGCTGACCCACACCGGTACCGGCGCCGCCCGAGCGCTGGCCGCGGTCGGCGGGCTGCTGCACGTCAGCGTCGGCGTGGTCTGCGTCCGGGGGCTGCTGACCAGCCCCGGCGTGCTGGCGATCGTGCTCGGGATGGCCTGGCTCGCCGGCGGGATCGCCGGGCTGCTGGCGGCCACGTCCAGCGCCCGCGGCGGCTGGGCGCTGCAGGGCGCGGTGCTCACCGCGGCGGCCGCGATCGCGGCCGGGCTGGCGCTCGCGTTCTGGCCCGGGATCACGCTGCCGGGACTGCGCGGGGTGGCACTGGGACTGCTCGCGAGCGTCGCCGGGCTGCACGTCCTGCTGACCGTCCGGGCCACCCGGCCGGCCGACTGCTGAGGGCCGCGTCAACCGGCGTCCATGGCATTGATGTTGGTGGAACTCTCGAAAGCCATTTTTGGCACAAAGAACCCATCATCCGTTCGGCCATATCCGCGCTCCCGCACGGCAGGATGCGCCGATCCCTTCGGGCAGCGAGCGCGTGAGGCAGCTCACGTTCGAGCAGCCGCAACCTCGTCGCCAAACGGCCTCTGACCTGGGCTTTTGCCGTCCTATTGACGATCCTGATCACTCCTGTTCCATATCACGGTGATATGGAAAAATGCCTGAAACATGTTATTGACGATAGTCAATGAGGACTGCTAAGTTGCCGCCAACGGGATCCCGCAAACCCGATCCGGTGAAGCAGACTCCCTCAACGCCAGGGCCCCCGCACCGGCGTGGAGAAAGCTCCACTGACTCGCACAACTGATTGAGGGGACATCTCCATGAAGCGCACTCACGGCATCTGTGCCGCAGTCGCGGCGGCCGGTCTGGCCGTCACCGGCCTCGCCGCCCCCGTCGCCGCCGCCACGCCGGAAGAGTTCAACCCGGACGTCAAGATCCAGGACGTCACGCTGAACGGTACCGGCTGCCGCAAGGGCGACACCAGCATCGTCATGTCGAACGGCAACAAGGCCATGGACGTGCTGTTCTCCGCGTTCACCACCCAGGCCGGCAAGGTGCCGAAGGACAACGGCACCACGCCGTGGGTCGACCGGGCGAACAAGAACTGCGTCATCAACCTGAAGCTGTCGTACAAGAGCGGCTACACCTTCGCGCTGACCACGGTCACCGCGCGTGGCTTCGCCGACCTCGCCAAGGGCTCGACCGGCAAGCAGATCACCACGTACTACTTCGCCGGCATGAAGGAGACGGGCCAGGGCACCTCGGACCTCAAGGGCCCGAAGACCGACGTCTACTCCTACTCCGACGAGATCGCGACGCCGAACTGGAGCGTCTGCGGCCAGACCCGCGCGTTCAACATGAACGCCCGCGTCCAGGTCGCGGCCGGCAGCTCGTCGAAGAGCTCGCTGAGCGAGATGACCCTCGACAGCAAGTCGATCGACGTGGCCACCAAGTTCCACCTGGGCTGGAAGAACTGCTGATTCTTCCGCTCGCCAACTGAACGCACCAACGTAGGGAGCACCGTCGGAGAAGTTCGGCGGTGCTCTCTCCGCTCCCCTCCCGCCACCCATGGCGTAGGCACCACCCCCTCACTCCGCATACCCAGGGAGAACCCCATGAAGAAGCGCGCGATCGCGTTCGGCGCCGCCCTCGCCGCGGCCGGCATCGCTGTCTCCGGCCTCGCCGCCCCCGCCTCCGCCGCGCCCGCCCGCAAGAAGTTCGACCCGGACGTCAAGATCCAGGACGTGACGCTGAACGGCACCGGCTGCAAGAAGGCCGACACCAGCATCGTCATGTCCAACGGCAACAAGGCGATGGACGTGCTGTTCTCCGCGTTCACCACCCAGGCCGGCAAGGTGCCGAAGGACAACGGCACGACCCCGTGGGTCGACCGGGCGAACAAGAACTGCGTCATCAACCTGAAGCTGGCCTACAAGAGCGGCTACACCTTCGCGCTGACCACGGTCACCGCGCGTGGCTTCGCCGACCTGGCGGCCGGCTCCACCGGCAAGCAGATCACCACGTACTACTTCGCCGGCATGAAGGAGACGGGCCAGGGCACCTCGGACCTCAAGGGCCCGAAGACCGACGTCTACTCGTACACCGACGAGATCGCCGTGCCGAACTACAGCCCGTGCGGCGAGACCCGCGCGTTCAACATGAACGCCCGGGTCCAGGTCGACGCCGGCAAGGCGTCGAAGGACTCGCTCAGCGAGCTGACGCTGGACAGCAAGTCGATCGACGTGGCCACCAAGTACTACCTGAGCTGGAAGGACTGCTGATCCAGCAGCTCCCGCGCGTCGTGTGAGCGCCGCCGGCCCGGTCGGGCCGGCGGCGCTCCGCCGTCCGGGCCCGCCGGCGGGTTACCATGCGCCGGTGAGCCGTACGCCCGACCGGCCCCGCGCGCGGCGCCGGCTGCTGTCCGCCCTCGCCGCGCTCGTCCTCGCCGCGGCCGGCTGCGGCGACCCCGGGCGCCCGGACAACGTCGTGCTGGTCTTCGCCGCCGCCTCGCTGACCAACACGTTCCAGAACCTCGCCGGGACGTTCGAGCGGGAGAACTCGGGCGCCCGGGTCGCGTTCAACTTCGGCGCCAGCTCCACCCTCGCCCAGCAGCTCGTCGGCGGCGCCGGCGCGGACGTCTTCGCCGCCGCCAGCCCCGACACCATGGCCACCGTCGTGCGCGGCGGGCTGGCCGAGGGGCCGCGGACGTTCGTCCGCAATCGACTCGTGATCGGCGTACCGGACGGCAACCCGCGCAACATCCGCACCCTGGCCGACCTCGGCCGGGCCGGCCTACGGGTGGCCCGGTGCGCGCCCGCGGTACCGTGCGGCACCGCCGCGGACCGCGCCCTGCGCGCCGCCCGGGTCGTGCTGCGCGGCCCCAGCCTGGAGCAGAACGCCAACGCCACCCTCACCAAGCTCACGCTCGGCGAGGTCGACGCCGCGCTGATCTACCGCACCGACGCGATCGCCGCCGCCGCCACCGTGGACGCCGTCGACTTCGCCCAGTCGCCCGTCTCGGCCACCGACTACCCCGTCGCCGCCCTCAAGGGCAGCCCCCGGCCCGAGCTGGCCGCGGCGTTCGTCTCGCTGGTCACCAGCGAGCGGGCGCGCGCGGTGTTCCGGCGGGCCGGCTTCGACACCCCGTGAGCCGGCTGCTCGCCGTACCCGCCGCGCTGGCCGTCGCCCTGCTGCTCGCCCCCGTCGCCGGGCTCCTCGTGCGCGCGCCGTGGACCGCGCTCGGCGACTGGTGGGGGCGGCCGGCGACGCTGGACGCGGTCCGGATCTCGCTGCTCACCGCGACCACCGCCACGCTGCTCTGCGTGCTGCTCGGGGTACCGCTGGCGGTCCTGCTGAGTCGGGCCACCGGGGCCGCGCGGCGGCTGCTGCGCACGGCCGTCGTGCTGCCGCTGGTCCTGCCGCCGGTGGTCGGCGGGGTGGCGCTGCTGCTGGTGTTCGGGCGGGCCGGCCTGGTCGGCGCGCACGTGTACCGGTGGTGGGGGGTGAGCCTGCCGTTCACCGGCGCCGGCGTGGTGCTGGCCCAGGTGTTCGTGGCGCTGCCGTTCCTCGTCCTCGCCGTCGAGGGGGCGCTGCGGGCCGTGGACCGGCGGGTCGAGGAGGCCGCCGCGACCCTCGGCGCCGGACCGTGGACCGTGTTCCGCCGGGTCACCCTGCCGCTGGTCGCGCCGGGCGTGCTCGCCGGGGCGGCGCTGAGCTGGGCCAGGGCGGTCGGCGAGTTCGGCGCGACGATCACGTACGCCGGCAACGTCCCCGGCCGCTCGCAGACCGTGCCGATCGCTGTCTACCTGGCATTGGAGACCGACCCGGCCGGCGCGGTGGCGCTCAGCCTCCTGCTGCTCGGCGTCTGCGCGCTGGTCCTGGTGGCGCTGCGCGACCGCTGGTGGGGCGCGGTCCGGTGACCGACCCCGCCGGCACCGAACCGCGCCCGGCCGGCGGGGCGCTCGCCGCCGCCGTGACGCTGCGCCGCGGGGACCTCGTGCTCGACCTCGACCTGGCCGCCGCGGCCGGCGAGGTGGTCGCGCTGGTCGGCCCGAACGGCGCCGGCAAGACCACCGCGCTGCGGGCGCTCGCCGGCCTGCACCGCCCGGACCGCGGCACGATCCGGCTCGGCGGCCGGACGCTCGACGATCCGGCCGCGGGCGTGCACGTCCCGCCGCACCGGCGCCGGGTCGGCCTGGTGTTCCAGGACTACCTGCTGTTCCGGCACCTGAGCGTGCGGGAGAACGTGGCGTTCGGGCCGCGCTGCGCCGGCGCCGGCCGGGCCGCCGCCCGGCGGGCGGCCGACGCGTGGCTGGACCGGCTGCACCTGGCCGCGCACGCCCGGCACCGGCCGGACCGGCTCTCCGGCGGCCAGGCGCAGCGGGTCGCGCTGGCCCGGGCGCTGGCCGCCGCCCCGGACCTGCTGCTGCTGGACGAGCCGCTGTCCGCGCTGGACGCGCAGCTCCGCCCGGCCATCCGGGCCGAGCTGCGCCCGCACCTGCGCGCCCACTCGGGCCCGACGATCCTGGTCACCCACGACGCGGCCGACGCCGACGCCCTGGCCGACCGGGTGGTCCCGCTCCCCCGCCGCTGAACCCCGGCCGGCGTCGGGGCCGCGGGGACGCCGGACCCGTCGCGCTCAGCGCGGGGCGAGCGGCGCGAGCAGCGCCGGGGCCGGCTCGACCGGGCCGGTGCTGCCGGCGGGGACCGCACCGAGCCGGCGCAGCACCGCCTGCACCTCGTCGATGTGCTCGTACATCACCAGCACCACGTCGCCGGGATCGGCCATCGCCAGCGCCGCCGCCACCGCCTCCCGCGGGTCCGCGGCCATCACCCGCCGGGTGTCCGCCCGGTACGCGACGATCTCGTGCCCGATCAGCGTCGGCAGCTCGCCGGGCGCCCGGCCGCGCAGGTCGTGGTCCTCGTACAGCACCACCCGGGAGAACCCGGCCGCGAGCGCCCGGGCGGACGCGGCGATCAGGTCGTCGCGCCGGTCGCCGGGCAGCGTCACCGCGGCGATGGCCCTGGACCGCCCCCACAGCCGGTGCAGCGGCTCGGTGACCGCCTCGATCGCGGCCGGGTTGTGCGCGTAGTCGACGAGGATGTGCACGCCGTCGCGGTACCAGAGCACCCCGCGGCCCGGGTTGTCCTCGGCCCGGAACGTGCGCAGCCGGGCGGTGACCACCGCCGCCGGCACGTCCAGGGCGCGCGCGGCGGCCGCGGCCATCAGGGCGTTGGCGGCGGCGTACGAGGCCAGCCCGCCGAACCCGCCGGGCAGCTCGGCGGCGTCCAGCAGCGGGACGACGTCGGCGCCGGTGGCCTCGACGAGCCGGTCGCCGTCCAGCAGGTACGCCCGCCCGCCCGCGGCCAGGTGCGCCCGGACCGTGGGGTTCGCCGGGTCGACCGTGCACCAGACGACCCGCTTGTCGGCGGCGCCGACCCGGGGCCGGGCGGCGATCCCGCGCACCCGGGCGTCGTCGGCGTTGAGCACCAGCGTGCCGCCGACCCGGACCCGCTCGGCGACCAGCGCCTTGACGTCGGCGATGTCGGCGACGCTGTCCAGCCCGTCCTGGCCGACGTGGTCGCCGGTGATGTTGGTCAGGATGCCCACGTCGGTCAGGTCGTAGCCGAGGCCGCGCCGGACGATGCCGCCGCGGGCGGTCTCCAGCACGGCCGCCTCGACCGTCGGGTCGTCCAGCACCAGCCGGGCCGAGCGCGGGCCGGTGGCGTCGGCCCGCTGGATCAGCCGGCCGCCGACGTACACGCCGTCGGTGGTGGTCGCGCCGACCCGCAGGCCGTGCCCGGCGAGCAGGTGGGCGGTGAGCCGGGTGACGGTGGTCTTGCCGTTGGTCCCGGTGACCGCGACGGTGGGGATCCGGCCGGGCGCGGCGACCGGGGCGCCGGCGGGGCAGCGGTCCGGGTACAGCATGTCCACGACGGCCGCGCCGACATCCCGCGGGCGGCCCTCGCTCGGCTCCAGGTGCATCCGCAGGCCGGGCGCGGCGTTGACCTCGACCACGCCGCCGGACGGGCGGCGGCCCCCGTCGTCGGGCGGCAGCGGCCCGCCGATGTCCGGCAGCCGCAGGTCCACCCCGGCGATGTCCAGGCCGACCAGCCCGGCCACCCGGCGGCACAGCTCGGCCACGTCCGGGTGCACGCGGTCGGTGACGTCGCGGGCGACGCCGCCGGTGGACAGGTTGGCGTTGCGCCGCAGCCACACGGTCTCGCCGGCCGGCGGGACGCTGGCCGGGGTGTACCCGGCGGCGCCGAGCAGGGCCAGCGCGGCGTCGTCCAGGGCCAGCCGGGTGAGCGCGCGGGCGTGGCCGGCGCCGCGGCGGGGGTCGGCGTTGGCCCGGTCGACCAGCGCGGCCACGGTGGCGGCGCCGTCGCCGGTGACGTGCGCGGCGATCCGCTCGGCGGCGGCGATCACCGCGCCGTCCACCACCAGGACCCGGTAGTCGCGGCCGGCGAGCTGCTGCTCCACGACCACGTCCCCGCCGAAGCCGAGGGCGGCGGTGAACGCCGCGCGCAGCTCGGCCGGCGTGGTCACGTCGAGGTGCACCTGCTGCCCCTGCCGGCCGTGCGCCGGCTTCACCACGACCGGCGCGCCGAGCGCGGCGAACAGCTCCCGGGCGGCGACGTACGAGTCGGCCCGCCCGCCGGCCGCCACGGGCACGCCCGCGTCGGCGAGGAGCTGCCGGGTCAGCTCCTTGTCCCCGGCGACGTCGATGCCGATGCCGCTGGTGCCGTCGGTCAGCGCCGCCCACACCCGGCGCCGGTGCACGCCGTGGCCGAGCTGGACCAGGCTCAGCCCGCGGTGCCGCTCGACCGGGATGCCGCGGCGCCGGGCCGCGCCGATGATCGCGGCGGTGCTCGGGCCGACCTCCTCGGCGGCGTACCGGTCGCGCAGGCCGGGCAGCGCCGCGGCGTGCCGGGGCGGGCGGCCGGCGAGCAGGTCGGCCAGCAGCGCCGCCGAGGTGCGCAGGAGGAGTTCGGGCAGGGGCGAGTCCAGCGGCTCGTCCACCGGGCACTCCATGATCACGTCGTACCGGCCGGGCGCCCCGGCGTACGTGGTCCGGCCGAAGTTGACCGGGCGGCCGATCAGGTTGGACAGCTCGATCGCGGCGTGCTCGGCGACGTGCCCGAAGTACGTGCCGCCGTACAGCCGGGTGACGAACCCGCCCGGCCGCCCGGCGGCGCAGTGGTGGTGGCGCAGTCCCGGCAGGGCGGCCAGCAGGGCATCGGCGAAGCCGGCGAAGTCGGTGGTCTCCCGCTCGGTCAGCTCGCCCAGCTCGACCCGGGCGACGGCCACCGGGCGGTACAGGTACTGGTTGGGCCCGCGCAGGGTCCGGACTCGCTCGATCTTCACGCCGATGTTCCCCAATCCTGCGTATTCGCCGGCGCGGCCAGCGGTACCGGCGCGCGGGCGGTGAGGTCGAACCGGTGCCCGGCCGGCAGCACGTGCAGCCCGACGCCGGACAGCGCGATCAGGCCCTCGTCGTCCGCCGGGGTGCGGATCATCGTGGCGTGGCCGGCGTCGATGACGGTGACCGCGCCGGAGCCGATCACGTCGAAGCAGCAGCCGTCGACGACGATGGCGGTGTCCTCGTCGATGCCCAGGCCCAGCTCGTGCGGGTACAGCGCGATGGCCGACAGCAGCCGGTTGAGCCGGCCGCGCTCGGCGAAGTGCATGTCGATGAGGACGCCGGGCAGGAACTCGAGCCCGGGTCCGGTCTGGACGGCCTCGGTGCTCACGCTGTTCAGCCGGCCGCCGCGGACCATCGTGCCGGACATCATCGCCGCGCCCGCGCTGGTCCCGGCGAGGACCACGCCGCCGGCGTCCACCCGCCGGTGCAGCAGCGAGTCGACCTCCGAGCCGCCGATGGTGGAGATGATCTTGCGCTGGTCGCCGCCGGTGAAGAAGACGCCCGTACAGCACTGGAGTGCATCGACAACCGCCGCGCTGTTGGCGTCGGCGCGGCTGCGGATCGGCACGGCGTGCGCCCGGCCGGCGCCGAGCCGGGTGAACGCGTCGACGTACTCGTCCTCGAGCACCTTGGGCTCGGCGCTGGCGGTGGCGACCACGGCCAGGTCGGCGGCCGGGCCGCCGGCGAGCGCGACGAACCGGGCCAGGATGCCGTCCAGGGCGTCGTCGCGGCGCTCGGCCCCGCCGATGATCACGAGCTGGCCGCGGGTGCCGCTCGCCGCCGGTTCGGGACCGCCCTCCGCCACCGTCGCCCCCTCCGCGGGCGCGCGCCGCCGCGCGCCGATCGCGAGGCGATATACCCGGTCCGGATCGGCTCAACCGCGGCCGCCCGCTCCGACGTTCCGCACCGTACGGCCGCCGGCGTCCGACCCCGCGGGCGGGCGGGGCGCGGCCCGGTGCCGCCCGCGGACGGGTGCCGTCCGCGGACGGGGCCGCCCGGTGCGCTACGCCCGCGGGTGCGGGCCGGGCCTCACCGCGCGGGCGGGGCGGTCGGGGTGGCGCTGGGGGTGGCGGTCGGGGTGGGTGTGCTTCAAGTCGGCTTGCAGGGGTTCAGGCTGATGCTCGTCCCGGACCGACCGGTGTTGCCGGCCTTGTCGGTGACCGTGGCGCTGATCGCGATCTTCCCGCCGGTCTTGTGCCCGTCGGCGTACCCGACCTTGAACGACCCGGTCCACCGCCCGCCGTCGCGGGTCAGCGTGACCTCGCCGGCCGCGGCGCTGGTGCTCCACCCCACGGTCACCGCGAGCGCGCCGGCCCCGTCGGTCGCGTCGGCGGCCGAGACGGTGACGGTGGCGGTGTCGGCCATGATCCGCTCCGGCGGCTTGCACGCCTCCGCCGGCGGCGGCCCCTGGTCGATGGCGTCCGGACTGGCCGACAGGCCGGTGATCCGCGGCGCGACCTTGTCCGGCTGCGGCTTGGTCGGCCCGGTGGTGGGCCGCGACGGCGGCGTCGTCGGCGCGGACGTCGGCGACGGCGTCGGACTCGGCGTGGCCGACGGCGTGGGGCTCGGCGACGCGCTCGGCGAGGTGGTCGGCGTCGCGGTGGCGGTCGGCGCGAACGTCGGCGGCAGCGTCGGCGGCGTCTCGGTCGGGAACCCGGTCTCGGCGTCGCAGGCCACCTCGCCCGCGCTCGTCGCCAGCGGGGCGCCGTCGCGCAGCACGCCGCCGCGGACCACCGCGGTCCGGTCGGCGGAGACCGCGTACCGGGCGGCGCCGGCGTTGGTCAGCAGCCCGGCGCTCCCCCGGACGGTCAGCGACAGCGCCGGGTACGCCGTGCTCGTCGCGGCGGTGTCCGCGATCAGCGTGCCCTGGGCCAGCTCCAGCTCCGCCCGCGGCCCGGCGGCCCGCTCGCCGCCCAGCGCGCCGACGACCAGCTCGCCGCCCGCGCAGAGCTGGGTGGTCGCGCCGCCCCGGTACGTGAAGGTGGCGGTCGCCCGGTCCGCGGCGGTGACCCGGTCCCCCGCCGCCAGGTACGCCCGGTCGCCCGCGTCCAGCCGGCGGGGCGCGCCGCCGACGACGGCGTCCACCGCGCCCTTCTCGGCGGTCAGCAGCAGCCGGTCGTCCGGCAGCTCGGACCAGGCCGCGGCCGGCAGCGCCTGGCTGCCGCAGAGCACCAGCGCGGTGACCAGCACCGGCGTCACCAGCCACCAGAGGCCGCGCTGGAAGCCGCGGTCCCGGTCCCGGGCCGGCGCCGGCGGCGGTCCGGGGGGCGCGGCCAGCGGCGGGTACGCGTCCGTCGGGTGCGGTCCGTCCGCCGGGGCGGCGCCGGTCGCGGCGATCACGCCCGCGCCCGCGAACACCCGCACCGGCGGGACCGCGCCGTGCGCGTCGGGCAGGCCCGCACCCAGCACCGACGAGACCAGCAGCGGCGAGCCGGCCTGCGCGGCCAGCGTCCACAGCCGGACCGGCGTCCGGGCGACGCCCACCTCGGTCTCGGCGCCGTCGCCGAGCGGGCCGATCAGCGTGCCGCGGCGCAGCCCGCGCCCGTCCGGCAGGGTGACCTCGCCGGAGGCGATGACGACGGCGTCCCGGTCCGGGGTCAGGGTGACCGGCTGGCCGGGGTTCAGGAAGGTCGGGGTGGCCGCGGCGGCCAGGCCCAGCCGGTCCTCCTCGGGCAGCCACTCCAGCGCCGGCGTGTCCGCGAACAGCAGCTCCGCCTCGCCGCGCTCGGTCGCGCCGGGGTCCGGGATCGGCGGCGACATCGCCGCTACGACGGCGCTCGCCGGGATCGCCAGCAGCTCGGTCTCCCGGCCCACGTACCAGGTCAGCGGCGACGACGTGCCGCGCAGCGCGGGGGCCAGGCCGATGATCCCGCCGGCGCCGATCCGCTGCCGGACCGTACCGGCCACGTCGCCGGGCGCCCGCGCCTCGGCCACCCCGGCGACCACGACCAGCACCCCGGCCGGCACCCGCCCGGCGACCGCGACGACCTCGCCCGCGGCCGGCACCCGCCAGACCGCGTGCCCGGCCAGCCCGGCCAGCGTGCCCTCGGGCAGCCCCGCCAGGATCGTCCGGCGCAGCGCGGTCAGCCGCCGGGACACCTCGCCGGCCGCGCGCCGCGCGCCGGCCCGGCGGCGCAGCAGGCGGGCCACCCAGCGGCCGACCGCGTACAGCAGCGGCGCGGTGAGCGCGCCCAGCGCGACCAGCAGCAGCAGCTTCCCGCCGGGCCCGTCGTCCCACAGCCCGAGCGCGAGGCCGGACGCCCGGTCCCGCCACAGCCGGACGGCGAGGTTGGCGGTGATGACGAGGTGGCCGAGCCCGGCCAGCCCGTACAGCGCGACGAGCCGCCCGTCGCCGTCCAGCTCGCGCCACGGCGTCGCCCGCCCGCGCACCCGCGCCGAGAGCCAGGCCAGCCCGCGCACCCGCAGCCCGGGGATCTCCAGCCAGTCGGCGAGCAGGTAGTGCCCGTCCAGCGGCAGCAGCGGGCACAGGTTGATCAGCGTCTGGAAGTAGCAGACGAACGCCAGCGCGAACGCCACCGGCGCCACCGGCGGCAGCACCAGCCCGACGAGCTGCGCGGCGCCGGCCAGCACCAGGGTGGCCGCCGGCCCGGCCGCGGTGACGGTGAGCCGGGCCCGCCGCCCGGCCAGCCACGCGTCGGTGGTGTCCACGAACACCGAGGGGATGCCGAAGTACAGCAGCACCCCGCCGGCCGGCACCTCCCGCCCGGCGTGCTTGGCGGCGAGCGCGTGCCCCAGCTCGTGCACGGCCAGCGCGAACACGTGCAGCAGGAGCAGGATCAGCAGCCCGGTGCCGTACGAGCCGCCGGTCCGGAACAGCGGGTGCACCCCGGTGCTCCACGCCCACGCGAACAGCACGACCCCGAGGACCGCGACGACCGCCTGGGCGAGCACCGCCGGCTTGCGCAGCAGCCAGCCCAGCCCCCGGTACGCCAGCGTGGCCGCGCCGTCGATGTCGGCCACGGCGATCCGCCGCCCGCCGAGCACGGCCAGCAGCCGCGCGCCGAGCGAGCGGGCGGGGGCCGGCGCGGGCGGGTCGCCGTCGAGCATCCGGTTCGCGGCCAGGTCGGCGATCACGCGGACCACCTGCTCGGACGCGAGCCGCCCGGTGGTCCGGGTGTACTCGGCGATGAGCTGGTTGACCGACCGGCTGCCGTCCATCAGCAGGGTCAGCTCGGCCTCGGCGGCGGTCAGCCGCAGGTAGTGCGCCCGCGCGGTGGGGTCGGGCGAGCGCAGCATGACGTACGGCTCGCCGCGCACGGAGGTGTGCGCGACCCGCTCGACGCCCGCGCGCAGCACCGGCCGCGCGCGGTGCGGGTGCAGCAGGTCGTCCGCTGCGGACACGTCCGGCATATCGGGGCTTCCGGGCGCACGTCCGGCGAGGACCTGCCACACATCGGTTCGGCTCTCCACGACTGACATCGGTCCATGCCTCCCAGCGCCTCGCCCGGAGGCTAACCGACATCGACCGCGACACGCGAGATACGCCGGTCGCATCGACCCGCGCCACTGGCGGAATCGGACGGGTACCGGCCCGGAACTTCCCTGTTTACCGGGCTATGGTCCAGACTGTCCGGGTGACGCGTTACATCGCCGCCATCGATCAGGGCACCACGTCCTCCCGCTGCATGGTGTTCGACGCCGCCGGCGCGATCGTCTCGCAGGCCCAGCGCGAACACGCCCAGCGCTACCCCCGCCCCGGCTGGGTCGAGCACGACCCGGTGGAGATCTGGCACCGGGTCGAGGCCGTCACCCGCGGCGCCCTCGACCGGGTCGGCCTCGCCCCCGCCGACCTCGCCGCCATCGGCATCACCAACCAGCGCGAGACCACCCTGCTCTGGGATGCCCGCACCGGCGAACCCATCGGCAACGCGATCGTCTGGCAGGACACCCGCACCGACAAGCTCGTGGCCGAGCTGGCCGCCGACGGCGGCCAGGACCGGTTCCGCGACCGCTGCGGCCTCCCCCTGGCCACGTACTTCTCCGCCCCGAAGATCCGCTGGCGGCTGGACCGTGACCCCGAGCTGCGGGCCAGGGCCGCCGACGGCGGCGTCCGGTTCGGCACGATGGACACCTGGCTGATCGAACGCCTCACCGGCGAGTACTGCACCGACGTCACCAACGCCAGCCGCACCATGCTGATGAACCTGTCCACCCTCGACTGGGACGACAGCCTGCTGGCCGCCTTCGACATCCCGCGGGCGATGCTGCCCGAGATCAGGTCGTCGGCCGCGGTGTACGGCGAGGCCCGCCCGTTCGGCGGCGTACCGGTGGCGGCGGCCCTCGGCGACCAGCAGGCCGCCCTGTTCGGCCAGGCCTGCTACACCGCCGGCGAGGCGAAATGCACGTACGGCACCGGTTCGTTCCTGCTCCTGCACACCGGCACCGCGCCGACGGTGAGCGAACGCGGCCTGCTGACCACGGTGGCGTACCGGATCGGCGACGAGCCGGCCGCGTACGCGCTGGAGGGCTCCATCGCGGTCACCGGCGCGCTGGTCCAGTGGCTGCGCGACAACCTCGGCATCATCGGCAGCGCCCCCGAGGTCAACACCCTGGCCGGCCGGGTCCCCGACAGCGGCGGCTGCGTGATCGTCCCCGCCTTCTCGGGGCTGTTCGCCCCGCACTGGCGCCCGGACGCCCGCGGCGTCATCGCCGGCCTCACCGGCTTCGTCACCCGCGAACACCTGGCCCGGGCGGCGCTGGAGGCGACGGCCTGGCAGGTGTACGACGTGGTCGAGGCGATGAACGCCGAGGCGGCGACGGACCTCACCGCGCTCAAGGTCGACGGCGGGATGACCGCCAGCGACCTGCTGATGCAGTTCCAGTCCGACGTGCTCGGGGTACCGGTGCTGCGGCCGTCGGTGGCGGAGACGACATGCCTGGGCGCGGCGTACGCGGCCGGGCTGGCGGTGGGGTTCTGGCCGGATCTGGACGCGCTGCGGGCGAATTGGGCGGAGCAGCGGCGGTGGACGCCGACGATGGCGGCGGGGGTGCGGGACGAGGGGCTGCGCCGCTGGCGCAAGGCCGTCGACCGCACCCTCCACTGGCTCGACTGAGGCGTCCCGGCGCCGGTATCGAGGGTCGGCCCGCTCGCCTGACCGGCCCGCGGGACCGGTCAGCGTGCGTCGGCGGGGCGCGACCGCCCCCGTGGTCGCGCCCCGCCGACCGGGGAGGGGATGAAGCGCCTAGTTGGACTCGCCCAGCGTGACCGTCGTCTTCGCGGCCGTCCCGCTGCGCGTGTAGCTCACCGCCAGCTTGTCGCTGACCTTGCCGGCCTGGACCGCCGACACCAGGTCGTCCGCCTTGCCGATCTTCCGGCCGCCGAACTCGGTGATGATGTCGCCCTTCTGCAGCCCCGCCTTGGCCGCCGGGCTGGTCGGCGCGACCGCGGTGATCAGCGCGCCGCCGGACTCGGCGTCGGTCAGGTTCACCCCGATGTACGGGTGGCTGACCTTCTGCCCGGACTTGATCTGCTCGGCGACCGTCTTGGCCCGGTTGCTCGGGATGGCGAAGCCGACGCCGATGTTGCCCTGGCTGCCCGCGGTCGCGATGGCCGTGTTGATGCCGATGACCTCGCCGTTGAGGTTGACCAGCGCGCCGCCGGAGTTGCCGGGGTTGATCGGCGCGTCGGTCTGCATGAGGCCGGACAGCGTCTGGCCCTGGGCCGGCGAGCCGAACGGCGACTCGTTCTCGCCGCCGCCGGCCTGGATGGTCCGGTTCATGAAGCTCACGATGCCGGCGGTCACCGAGCCCTGCAGGCCGAGCGGGCTGCCGATCGCCATGACCGTGTCGCCGACGCGCATGCCGCTGCTGTCGCCGAACTTGGCCGGCTTGAGGTCGGTCGCGGCCACCTTGACCACGCCGAGGTCCGTGCGGGGGTCGGTGCCGACGACCGTACCGGGGAGGGTCCGGCCGTCCTTGAACGCGACGCTGACCCGGCCGTTGGTGCCAGCGGCGGCGATGACGTGGTTGTTGGTGACGACGAAGCCGTCCGCGCTCATCACCACGCCGGAGCCCTCGCCCTGGCCGGTGCTGATCGCGACGACGCTGGGGGTGACGCCGTCGGCGATGCCGGCCAGCGAGTCGCGGTTCAGGACGGCGGCGGGGGCGCCGTTGCCGGCGCGGTCGAGGGTGGTGACCGGGCCGTCGTCGCTCATCGCGTGGGTGATCGCGGCGCCGGCGACGCCGGAGCACAGGGCCAGGGCGATCGCGCCGACGCCGAGACCGACGACCAGGCCGGTGCGGCCGCGCTTGCGGTTCGGGGCCGGCTGCTCGACGGTCGGCTGGGCGCCGGTGCCCTGGAGCCAGGGCGCGGCGCCGGCCGGGTAGCCGCCGGCGGTGCTGATGTGCGGCTCGGTCGGCGCGGCCGGGCGGTCGTACGCCGGCTGGTACCCGGAGGGGGAGGTCCAGGTCGCCTGCGGGTACGCCCCCGGCTGGCCGCCCGGCCGGTCGGCCGGCGTGCCGACGCCCGCGGGCACCGGCGGGGTCTCGGCGGTGACGCCGGCCGGGTGCGGTACCGGCGCCCGGGCCGGCTCCGGCGTCCCCGGCGGGCGGAGCGGCTCGGTGCGGTGGGTCTCGCCGTGCGGAGCGTCGTGATCGGTCATGCCCTTAACTCTCCCCGATGGTTCTTGGCCGCGCCTGAACCGGCCCTGGACGTTGACTGTGAACGAACTACTCGTCGGTAGTATTTCGGGCGACCAGCGGCAGGCGCACCCGGAACGTCGCCCCCGCGCCCGGCGCCGACTCGACCGACACCGCGCCGTCGTGCGCGGCGACGATCGCGGCCACGATCGCCAGGCCGAGGCCCGTGCCGGTGTGCTCGCCGGCGTGCCGGCTGCGCGCGGCGTCGGCCCGGTAGAACCGCTCGAACACCCGCTCGGCCTGCTCCGGCGCCAGGCCGGGGCCGGTGTCGGCGACCTCGACGACCGCGTGCCCGTCGCCGCCGTCGCGCAGCCGCAGCGTGACCGCGGCGCCGGCCGGGGTGTGGGTGAGGGCGTTGGTCATGAGGTTGCCGAGGACCTGGCGCAGCTTCGCGTCGTCGCCGCTGACCGTCAGCCCGGCCGAGCCCGGCGGCAGGTCCAGCGTGACCGAGCGGTCCGGGGCGATCACCCGGGCGGCCTGGACGGCGTCGCTGGCCAGTACCGCCAGCTCGACCGGCTGCCGGGCCACCGGGCGCTGCCGGTCCAGCCGGGCCAGCAGGAGCAGGTCCTCGACCAGCAGGCCCATCCGGGCGGCCTCGTCCTCGATCCGGCGGACCAGCCGGGCGCCCTCGACCGGGTCGGCCGCGGCGGCCTGCCGGTACAGCTCGGCGAAGCCGCGGATCGTGGTCAGCGGGGTGCGCAGCTCGTGCGAGGCGTCGGCGACGAACTGCCGCATCCGCCCCTCGGACCGCTTCGCCCGCGCCTCCGACCCGCGGGCGTCGGACTCGGCCGTCCGGGCCGCCCGCTCCGACTGCGCCCGCGCGGTGAACGCGCTCTCGATCTGGACCAGCATCGCGTTCAGCGCCCGGGACAGCCGGCCCAGCTCGGTCGCCGGCTGGCGCGCGCCGGGCTCGGGGTCGGGCACCCGCTGGCTGAGGTCGCCGGCGGCGATCGCGGCGGCCGTCCGCTCGATCTGGACCAGCGGGCGCAGGCTGGTACGGACCAGCGCGGCGCCGAGCGAGGCGAGCATGATCAGTACGCCGCCGCCGACCAGCACGTCGATCCAGACCAGCAGGCCGACGGCCCGGTCCACGTCGTTCAGGTCGCGGGCGACGACGAGCATCCGCTCATCCTCGTCGTCCTCGTCGTCCCGGTCGGTCGGGAGCAGGACGAGCACCCGCCACCGGGTCGAGGTGCCGACCGCGCTGACGGTGTACGGCTGGTTGACCAGCCGCCGCGCCTCGGCCGGGTCCGGCAGCGGCGGCAGGTCGGTGAGCCGGCGGTTGCCGGCGTGCGTCTGCGTGCGCCGGGTCGGCGGGATGCCGGCGGAGTCGGTGATCGAGATGACGAAGTCGCTGGGCAGCAGCTCCTCGCGGCTCCGGCCGACGTACCGGGGGACGTTCACCGCGGTCGTGCGCAGCTCGTCGTCGATGGCGTCGGTGAGGTACGAGCGCAGGGCGAACACCCCGCCGAAGCTCGTCACCACGAGCGCGGCGAAGACCAGGGCGAGGACGGCGGCGACGAGCTTGACCCGCAGCGGCGTCCGGCGCAGCAGCCCGGCGGCCCGCTCGACGGGCAGCCGGGGTACCGCGCCGACCCGCGGCCCGCGACCGCCGCGCCGGCCGGCCGGGGGCGGCGCGGCGTCGGACCGCGGCGGTACGGCGTTCGCTCCGCCCGGCACATCGGTCGGGGCGGGGCCACCCGGCTGCGCCGGCGGACCGGGGGCGGACGGTGCCGCGCCCGCCGCGGCGGGCGGATGCGGGGGTGGCGGCGCGGGGGCGGGCGGGGTCGCGGGGTCGGGGGGCGGCGCGGACCCCCGGCCGGGGTCGGCGGTCATGCCGCCGGCTTGCGCAGGACGTACCCGACCCCACGCAGCGTGTGGATCAGCCGCGGCTCCACATTGTCGATCTTGCGACGGAGGTACGAGATGTAGGACTCGACGATGTTGTCGTCGCCGCGGAAGTCGTAGTTCCACACGTGGTCGAGGATCTGCGCCTTGGACAGCACCCGATTGGCGTTGAGCAGCAGGTACCGCAGCAGCTTGAACTCCGTCGGCGAGAGCTGCACCTGCCGCCCCGCCCGGTACACCTCGTGCGTTTCCTCGTCCAGCTCCAGGTCGGCGAAGCTGAGCCGCGGCGTGGTCGCCTCGCCGCCGGTCCGGCGCAGCACCGCGCGGATGCGGGCCGTCAGCTCCTCCAGGCTGAACGGCTTGGTCACGTAGTCGTCGCCGCCCAGGGTCAGCCCGCGGATCTTGTCCTCGGTGGCGTCCCGGGCGGTGAGGAAGACGACCGGCGTACGGGCGCCCTCCTCGCGCATGAGCCGGATGACCTCGAAGCCGTCCAGGTCGGGCAGCATGACGTCCAGGACGACCAGGTCGGGCTTGGCCTCGCGGGCGGCGTCGACGGCGTTGCTGCCGTTGCTCGCGGTGGTGACGTCGAACCCGGCATAGCGCAGGCTGGCGGAGAGCAGCTCGAGGATGCTCGGGTCGTCCTCGACGACCAGCAGCCGGGCTTCGGGGTCGGAGCGGGAACCAGCGACGCTAACCATGCGCCCATTCTGTCCCCGCTCCCTGACCCCATCCTGCGCCATCGCTGAAAGAAACCCGGGAGCCGCCGGACCCCGGCGGCGCTACGCGGCGACGGCCAGGTGGACGGCGGCCTCCGCGGTGGCCGAGAGGGCGCGCCGGTCGGCCTCCGGCGTCGGGTACAGGGCGGGCTGGAGCGTCAGTGACACCGCGAGCGCCCGCCCCCCGGCGACCCGGCGCAGCGAGTCGACGAAGCTGTCCTCGCCGATGAACGCCGGCTCCCGGGTGGGCCCGTCGGCGGCCGCGTACCGGACCCGGACCGGCAGCACCGGCACCCCCGCGTCCAGCGCCGCCTGGAACAGCGCCGGCCGGAACCGCCCGCCGACCGGCCCGCACCAGGTCGTCCCCTCGGGGAAGCAGGCGACCGGCGCGCCGGACCGCAGCCGGTCGGCCACCGCCGCGACGACGCCGGGCAGCAGCCGCGGCCGGGACCGGTCCAGGAACAGGGTGCCGCCGCGCACCGCCAGCCAGCCGAGCAGCGGCCAGTCGCGGACCTCCCGCTTGGCGATGAGCCGCGCGGCCGGTACGACGGCGAGCAGCGCGACCACGTCCAGCCAGGAGACGTGGTTGGCCACCAGCAGCGCCGCCCCGCGCGGGGCCCGCCCCCGGACGGTGAGCCGGACGCCGAGCGCCCGCAGCACCGCCCGGGCCCACCGGCCGACCAGCGCCGGCCGCCAGCGCGGCACGGCCATCGGCGCGAGCAGCGGCAGCGTGACCAGCAGGACGCCGGCGAGCGCCAGCAGCCGCCACCCGCCGCGGCCGGGCGCCGGCGCGCTACCGGCCCGGCAGCCGGCGCCGCACGAGGAGCGCGGCAGCCAGAGCGAGCCGCCGCCGGGCGCGTGGCCCGCCGGCGCGACGCTCACCGCGTCGCGCCGAGGAAGTGCCGCCGGTACCGCGGGTCGATGCGGTCGACGGACAGCAGCACGTACAGGTCGGCCACGCCGAACGCCGGGTCGTACGCGGGCTCGCCGCAGACCCACGCGCCGAGCCGCAGGTACCCGCGCAGCAGCGGCGGGATCGCCGCCCGCCCGGCCCGCTCGTCGGCCGCGGCGACCGCCGCGGCGACGCCGGGCTCGGCCAGCCAGGGCCGGCGCGGGGTGACCCGCATGGCCGCCGGCCCGAGGTGCTTGGCGGCGATCGCCTTCCAGACGGCCGCGGCGGCGTCGGTCCCGCCGGGCCCGTTCAGCGGTACGGACGCGCAGCCGCCGAGCCAGCTCAGCCCGTGCAGGTGCAGGTACCGGGCGATGCCGGCCCAGATCAGGTTGATCACCGCGCCGGACCGGTGGTCCGGGTGGACGCAGGAGCGGCCGGCCTCGACCACGTACGGGCGCAGCCCGTCCAGCCGGCTCAACTCGAACTCGGTGTCGGCGTACCGGCCGCCGGCCCGGGCCGCCGCCTGCGGCGGCAGCATCCGGTAGGTGCCGACGATGGCGCCGGTGCTGTCCTCGCGGACGACGAGGTGGTCGCAGTACGCGTCGAACTCGTCGACGTCGATCCCGTCGGCGTCACCGGCCAGCGTGGCGCCCAGCTCGTCGGCGAACACGCGGTGCCGCAGTTGCTGCGCCGCGGTCACGTGGTGCGCGTCGTCGGTGAGCAGCAGGGTGTACCCGCTCGTGCGGGTCGGGGTGGTCAGAAGAACTGCCATACGTCGATGGAAAGCGTCTGACCTGCCGAAACGATGTCGATCGGGATGCGGCCCGGCGACGGCTGGATGAACGGCGGTACCGTGCCGGGGTGCGCATACCCGGACGTTTCAACGGCCCACCCGACTCCGCCAACGGCGGCTGGACCGCGGGCCTGCTGGCCGCCGCCCTGAACCCCGACCCCACGGCCACCGCCACGATCACCCTCCGCCGGCCCCCGCCCCTGGACACCGACCTGACCATCGGCCGCACCGCCGGCGGCGGCCTGACCCTGACCCACGGCGAGACCCTGATCGCCGAGGCCACCCCGGCGGCCGCCGTCACCGACCCGGTACCCCCGGTCGACCCGGTCGCGGCTGCGGAGGCGGCGACCCGGTACCCCGGCAGCACCGACCACCCGTTCCCGACCTGCTGGGTCTGCGGGCCGGGCCGGGCCGCGCGCGACGGCCTCCACCTGACGCCGGGCCCCCTCCCGGACGGGCGCACGGCGACCCCGTTCACCGCCCCGGACGACGTCACGCCGACGCACGTCTGGGCGGCCCTCGACTGCCCCGGCGGCTGGTCGGTCCTCACCCCCGGCCGCCCCTACGTGCTGGGCCGCATGACGACCACCGTCACCGCGGTACCGCGTCCGGGCGAGCAGTGCGTGGTGGTCGGCACCTGCCTCGCCACCGAGGGCCGCAAGGCGCGGGTCAACACCACCCTGTACGACAGCTCGACCACCCCCCTCGCCACCTCCACCGCGGTGTGGATCGCGCTGTGATCCCGGCGGGCACGGGCAGGCGGTTCCGCCGGGGGCGGCGCGCCGTCCGTGGGCCGGGAAAGGTGCGGGAAATCGGATGATCAAGAGCACGGGGTCCGCGGCGGTGGCAGCGGCGGTGGCGCTGGCCGGATGCGCGTCCTGCTCGCTGTCGACCGGGTCGGACTTCTTCGACCGCGCGGTGGTGCCGCACAGCGAGGTGAAGCTGGGCGACGCGGTGATGGCCTTCTTCGTCGGGCCCCAGAACTCCGAGATGTTCACCCCGATCGGGGAGGTGCACGAGCCGGGATACCTGATTCTGGTCAACGGCGACGGCTCGTTCCGCGCCGTGCGGACCAAGCGCATGGACATGATGAGACCGGCGTGGTCGGACCACGGCCTGTACTTCACCGACGAGAGCAGCGACTACCACCTGACGGCGGCCGGGCTGCGGAAGACGGACAACCCCAAGACCACCGCGCAGAACCTGATGTTCGCGCTGCCCGCCGGCGGGGCGGTGGGCGTCCACAACGGCGGGGGCGACAGCGACCGCGGGTACAACAACCAGGTCGCCGCAATCACCGCCGACGGCTCCCGGCTGCACGACGTGCAGGGCAACTACTTCACCGGCGCGCTCTGCGGCGGTGAGATTTTCGGGCTGGCCGACAACACCGGCACCCACGCCGCCGAAGCGTCCGCCTCGCCCGGCACCACGGCCGACCCGGCCGCGCGGCCGCAGATGCTGGCCCGGCTGTACCCGGCGGAGAGCGGCGAGAAGGTCATCGCCTGGCGGCCGTTCTTCAGCGGCAGCACCGTCATCGGACAGGTTCCGTGCCGCAACGGCGTGCTGGAGTTCCTATCCGAGGACGGCAACGGCTCCGGCATCGCGCGACCATCGATCGTCTCCTGGGACACTCGTACGGGCAGGGCGCGGATCCGCCCGTTGACCTTCGCCGACGGCACCGAACCGAGTTCGGACGACTTCGACTACGCCGTACAGGATCTGCGCGGCAACCAGCTGCATTGGGTGAACGGCGACGGCCGGGTCTTCTCCACCGACATCGCCACGGGCCGGACCACCACCCGCTTCAACACCGGCCTCGCCACCGGCGTGCACGACATGCAGACGCTCTACGCCTTCTCCGCCGGTCGGCTGCACACCGTCAGCACGATCCGGGAAGCGAAGGGCAACCTCACGTACACCGTGTTCGACCGCACCGGTGGCGAGATCGTACGCAGGGTCGACATCCCCATTCCCCACACCGAGATCAGCATCTCCTACCTCAGCCTGTCGCACATGGCGGCCCGCCCGGACGCCTGACGGCGGTGCCGGCCGCCGCCCCTCCCCGCCCGAGCACACGAAAGAACACGCAACAAGTCCAATCAACCGAGATCCACCACCAACCCCGACAACCCACCTAGGCTCCACGACAACCCCGCGAGAGGAGCCGGATGTCCGACGGCAGGATCACCGTCACCAACCTCACCAAGCGCTACGGCCAGCTCCCCGCCGTCGACAACCTCTCCTTCACCGTCGAGCCCGGCCGCGTCACCGGCTTCCTCGGCCCCAACGGCGCCGGCAAGAGCACCACCCTGCGCATGATCCTGTCGCTGGCCCGCCCGACCGCCGGCACCGCCACGATCGACGGCCTGCCGTACCACCGCCTGCCCACCCCGATCCGCCGCGTCGGCGCCGTGCTGGAGGCGTCCAGCGCCCACCCCGGCCGCTCCGGCCGCGACCACCTGCGGGTGATCTGCGTGGCCGCCGGCCTGCCGGCGAGCCGCGCCGACGAGGTGCTCGCCACGGTCGGCCTGAGCCCCGCCGCCCGCCGCCGGGTGAAGGGCTACTCGCTCGGCATGCTGCAGCGGCTCGGCATCGCCGCGGCGCTGCTGGGCGACCCGCGGGTGCTGATCCTGGACGAGCCGGCCAACGGGCTGGACCCCGAGGGCATCCACTGGCTCCGGTCGCTGCTGCGGTCGCTGGCCGAGCAGGGCCGGACCGTGCTGGTCTCCAGCCACCTGCTCGCCGAGATGCAGCTCCTCGCCGACGACGTCGTGATCATCGCCGCGGGCAGGCTGGTCCGGCAGGGGCCGGTGGGCGAGGTGGTGACGGCGGCGCAGCGGCCGGCGCTGCTGGTCCGGACGCCGGACGCCGCCGAGCTGTCGGCCGCGCTGCGCGCCGCCGGGGCGACGGTGACCGCGGACGGGGCGGGGGCGCTGCACGTCACCGGCGTGGACGCCCCGATCGTGGCCCGGACCGCGCTCGCCTCGCGCATCGAGGTGCACGAGCTGACCCCGGAGGCGCCGGACCTGGAGCGCGCCTTCCTCGATCTGACGGCCGGACGGGCGGACGTGCGATGAGACTGCTGCGGGCCGAGCTGCTGAAGCTGCGGACCACCCGGCTGTGGCTGGTGCTGTCGGCGGTGGCGCTGGTGATGTGGGCGGTGGCGCTGCTGTTCAACGCGCTGATCGTCCGGGCCGACCGGGACGTCGAGGTGCCGGACCCGAGCGCCGTGCTGGTCGGGTACCTGAACTACTGGACGTCCGGGTACCTGGTCAGCATGACCGTGGCGCTGGTCCTGGGCACCACCGTGATGACCGCGGAGTTCCAGCACCGGACGGCGCTCGCGACGTTCCTGGTCAGCCCGCACCGGACGCCGGTCCTGCTGGCCAAGTCGGCGGCGGCGGCGATCGGCGGGCTGCTGCTCTGGGCCGGTACGACGCTGCTCACGCTGGCGGCGTCGCCGCTGGCGCTGCCGGACGGCGACCCGCGCGCGGTCGGCCCGACCCACCCGGACGTGTGGCCGGCGATCGTGCTGAGCGGGCTGACGTTCGCGCTGTGGGCGATGCTCGGGGTGGGGGTCGGCGCGCTGGTCCGGCACCAGGCGGGCGCGGCGGCGCTGGCCCTGGGCGTGAACTTCGCCGGCACGCTGGCACTGGTCGCGGCGGTCGCCGGGCTGGCCGCGCTGCTCGGCGAGGGGGTGGTGCGGGCGCTGACCGCGGTGCCGGCGGTGGCCTCGGCGATGCTGGTGTTCGGCGGCGGGGGCGACGACGGGCTGCCGCCGCGCTGGGTGCTGGCGCTGGTGCTGGTGGGCTGGGCGGTGCTGGCGACGGTGGTCGGCGCGGTGCTGGTGCGCCGCCGGGACGTGGGCTGACCCGCCCCGGCCGCTGAGCCGGCACGATCGCTGGACCTGCCCGACCGCTGGGCCGCTGCGATCGCTGGACCGCCCCGACCGCCGGGCTGACCGGCGCGGACTGCCCGGTCGGGCAGGACCGCGCCGCGGGGCGGGTGGCGGGTGCCGACGCACCGGCACGGCGCGTGACGCGCAGGCGTAATCTGGTACCGACTTTCCGACAGTGAGCGCCCGGGTGCGGGGTGGCCGGACGCTCGCACCACCGCCACCGGTGGTCGTATCGCGAGGAAGAGGCGTACCGGCTGTGTCGACCCAGCAGAGTTCGCAGGACAATCCACTGGCGGGTTTCGGGACGAATGAGTGGATTGTCGAGGAGATGTACCAGCGGTACCTCACCGACCCCTCCAGCGTCGACCCGGCGTGGCACGACTTCTTCGCCGACTACCGGCCGGTAACGGACGGCCATCGCAGCGCCACCCCGACCGCCGCCAGCGCGGCGACCGCCGCGGTCGCCGCCGCCCGGGCCGGTACGGCCGCGCCCGCCGCCGGCGCCGCGGTGGAGCCCGCCGCCCCGGCCGCCCCCAACGGCGCCGGGACGCCGGGCGCGACGATGCCGACCGCGCCGGCCCCGAAGCCCGCGCCGGCCGCCAAGGCGCCCGCCGGCGCCGGGGCGCCCGCCGCGCCGAGCGGCGCGGCCACGACGCCCCTGCGCGGCGTCGCCGCCAAGATCGTGCAGAACATGGACGCGTCGCTGGCCATCCCGACCGCGACCAGCGTCCGGGCGGTGCCGGCGAAGCTGCTGGTGGACAACCGCGTGGTGATCAACAACCACCTCGCCCGCGGCCGCGGGGGCAAGGTGAGCTTCACCCACCTGATCGGGTACGCGATGATCCGGGCGCTGGCCGCCCACCCCGAGCTGAACAACTCGTACGCCGAGGCCGACGGCAAGCCCGTGCTGGCCCGGCCGGAGCACGTGAACCTCGGCATCGCCATCGACCTGGCCAAGCCGGACGGCTCCCGGATGCTCGTCGTGCCGTCCATCAAGGGCTGCGAGCAGATGGACTTCCGGCAGTTCTGGCAGGCGTACGAGGACGTGGTCCGGCGCGCCCGCAAGGGCGAGCTGACCATGGAGGACTACGCCGGCACCACGATCAGCCTGACCAACCCGGGCGGCATCGGCACCGTGCACTCGATGCCGCGGCTGATGGTCGGCCAGGGCACGATCATCGGCGTCGGCGCGATGGAGTACCCGGCGCCGTACGCCGGCATGTCCGACGAGCGCCTCGCCGAGCTGGGCGTCAGCAAGGTCATCACGCTCACCTCGACGTACGACCACCGGATCATCCAGGGCGCGCAGTCCGGCGAGTTCCTCAAGGTCATGCACGAGCTGCTGCTGGGCGGCGACGAGTTCTACGACCGGATCTTCGCCGCGCTGCGCATCCCGTACGAGCCGATCCGCTGGGTCCGGGACACCCCGGCCGGCGTCGACGGCGAGGTGGACAAGAACGCCCGGGTGCTGGAGATCATCCACGCGTACCGGGTGCGCGGGCACCTGATGGCCGACACCGACCCGCTCGAGTTCCACATGCGCAAGCACCCCGACCTGGACGTGCTCCAGCACTCGCTGACCCTGTGGGACCTGGACCGCTACTTCCCCGTGGGCGGCTTCAACGGCAAGCGCCGGATGAAGCTGCGCGAGGTGCTGGGCGTGCTGCGCGACTCGTACTGCCGCCGGGTCGGCATCGAGTACATGCACATCCAGGACCCGGAGGAGCGGCGCTGGATCCAGGACCGGGTCGAGCGCAAGTACACCAAGCTGGACGGCCCGGCCCAGCAGCACGTGCTGAACCGGCTGAACGCCGCGGAGGCGTTCGAGACGTTCCTCCAGACCAAGTACGTCGGCCAGAAGCGGTTCTCGCTGGAGGGCGGCGAGTCGCTGATCCCGCTGCTCGACGAGGTGCTCCAGGCGTCCGCCGAGACCGAGCTGGACGAGGTCGTCATCGGCATGGCCCACCGCGGCCGGCTCAACGTCCTGGTCAACATCGTCGGCAAGCCGTACGAGAAGGTGTTCTTCGAGTTCGAGGGCCACCTGGACCCGAAGTCGGCGCACGGCTCGGGCGACGTGAAGTACCACCTGGGCCAGTCCGGCAAGTACACGACGCCGGACGGCGACTACGCCACCACCGTCTCGGTGGTGGCCAACCCGTCCCACCTGGAGGCCGTCGACCCGGTCCTGGAGGGCGTGGTCCGGGCCAAGCAGGACCGGCTCAACCTCGGCCCGCAGGGCTTCACCGTGCTGCCGGTGCTGGTGCACGGCGACGCGGCGTTCGCCGGGCAGGGCGTGGTGGCCGAGACGCTGAACCTGTCCCAGCTCCGCGGGTACCGCACCGGCGGCACCGTGCACGTGGTGGTCAACAACCAGGTCGGCTTCACCACCGCGCCGGAGTACAGCCGCTCGTCGCTGTACTGCACCGACGTGGCCCGGATGATCCAGGCGCCGATCTTCCACGTCAACGGCGACGACCCGGAGGCCGTGGTCCGGGTGGCCCGGCTGGCGTTCGAGTACCGGCAGGCGTTCAACAAGGACGTCGTCATCGACCTGGTCTGCTACCGCCGGCGCGGGCACAACGAGGGCGACGACCCGTCGATGACCAACCCGGAGATGTACCAGATCATCGACACCAAGCGCAGCGTCCGGAAGCTGTACACCGAGGAGCTGATCGGCCGCGGCGACATGACCGTCGTCCAGGCCGAGGAGCTGCTGCGCGACTACCAGGCGCAGTTGGAGCAGGTCTTCAAGGCGACCCGGGACGAGCCGGCGGCCGGCGGCCGGCGGGCCGCCCGGCCGGGCCCGGAGCCGGAGCCGGTGGTGCCGACCGCCGCCGACCCCGAGGTGATCGCCGCGGTCGGCCGGGCGCACGTCGAGCTGCCGGACGGCTTCACCCCGCACAAGCGGGTCCAGCAGTTGCTGGTCCGGCGGGCGAAGATGGCCGTCGAGGGCGGCATCGACTGGGGCTTCGGCGAGATCCTCGCCTTCGGCTCGCTGCTGCACCAGGGCGTGACCGTCCGGATGGCCGGGCAGGACTCGCGGCGCGGCACGTTCGTCCAGCGGCACGGCTCGGTCGTCGACGCCCGGACCGGCAACGACCACCTGCCGGTGGCGAAGCTGGCCAGCGGCAACGCCCGGTTCTTCCTGCACGACTCGCTGCTGAGCGAGTTCGCGGCGATGGGCTTCGAGTACGGGTACTCGGTGGAGAACCCCGAGGCGCTCGTGCTGTGGGAGGCGCAGTTCGGCGACTTCGCCAACGGCGCCCAGTCGATCGTGGACGAGTTCGTCTCGGCCGGCGAGGCCAAGTGGGGCCAGCAGAGTTCGATGGCGATCCTGCTGCCGCACGGGCACGAGGGCCAGGGCCCGGACCACACGTCCGGGCGGCCGGAGCGGTACCTACAGCTCTGCGCCGAGGACAACATGCGGGTGTCCATCCCGACCACCCCGGCGAACTACTTCCACCTGCTGCGCCGCCAGGCCCTGTCGCCGAAGCGCAAGCCGCTGGTGGTGTTCACGCCGAAGTCGCTGCTGCGGCACAAGCAGTGCGTGTCGGACGTCCGCGACTTCACCGAGGGTACGTTCCAGCCGGTGCTGGCCGACCCGGCCCTGGCCGACGGCTCGGTGCGCGCGGCCGACGTGCGCCGGGTGGTCCTGTGCACCGGCAAGATCTTCTACGACCTGCTGGCCGCCCGGACCGAGCGGGGCGTCACGGACACCGCGATCCTGCGGATGGAGCAGCTCTACCCGCTGCCGGTCGAGGAGCTGCGGGCGGCGCTGGCGGAGTTCCCGAACGCCGACGACGTCGCCTGGGTGCAGGAGGAGCCGGCCAACCAGGGCGCCTGGTCGTTCGTGGCGCTCAACCTGCTGGAGCACCTGGACGGGGTCCGGCTGCGCCGGATCTCCCGCCCGGCCGCGGCCGCGCCGGCCGGCGGCTCGTCCAAGTCGCACGAAGTGGAGCAGCGGGCGCTGCTCGAAGCCGCGCTGCCGAAGCTCTGACATGTACTTCACCGATCGCGGCATCGAGGAGCTGGCGCAGCGGCGCGGCGAGGAGTCGGTCAGTGTGGAGTGGCTCGCGGAGCGGCTGCGCGACTTCGTGGACCTGAACCCGGAGTTCGAGACGCCCATCGAGCGGTTCGCCACCTGGCTGGCCAGACTGGACGACGACGAGGACGAGTGAGACGCGACGAGGGCGCCCCGGCCGGGGCGCCCTCGGGTGCTTCGTACGGGTGGTCGGCGCTCAGACGAGCGCCCACACGATCAGGCCGATGACCACGACGGCGGCGACGCCGACGCCGACGAACAGGCCGACGGGTGACTTCTTCTCCGGGGCGGGGGCGGGAGTAGCGGCGAACGCCCGGAACTGGGCGGTGTTGCCGCTGGGGTCGTTGTACATGTCCGGCATGGCCACGACCATAGCGTTCGCCGGCCAGCGGGGGTGCGCGACCCGGCGCGCCGCGCCCGGATTAGCGGTGACCCGGCTCACCGCCACGGTGGGGCGGGCGGCGAGTTGGGGCGGTCAGAGCCCGTGCACCGCGAACGGCTCGCCGCGCAGGTACCGGGCGATGGCCTCCGCCGGGTAGGCCAGCGTCTCGGCCGGGATCCGGGCGGCCGGGAACCAGCGCAGCTCGGCGCACTTGTGCGGCTCGGCGTTGACCGGCTCGCCCGTCCAGCGGGTCGCCTCGAAGAAGACGCCGACCCGCGGCTCCTCCCCCGGGTCCGCGTGGTGGACGAGCTGGACGAAGCGCAGGTCCGCCGCCGCCAACCGGAGGCCGATCTCCTCCTCCGCCTCGCGGATGATGCCCGCGAGCAGCGATTCGCCCTTCTCCAGGTGCCCGGACGGCAGGTGCCAGTGCCCGTCGGCGTAGCCGGTGTTCCGGCGCAGGCCCAGCAGGATGCGTCCGTCCCGGACCAGAATGAGATGGACATCAACAATCGAACGGTAACGATCCATCTGCGAACGGTAACGGCTGGCGGGCCGGTACGGTACCGGGATGCCCCCTGCCGCACTGCGCCCGATGACGGCCGCCGACGCGCCCGCGATCCTGGCCCTCAACGCCGCCCACCTGCCCATGGTCTCCGCCCTCGACGCCGGCCGGCTGGCCCGGTTCCGGGACGAGTGGGGCCGGGTCGACGTGCTCGACGCGGGCGGGGCGTTCGCCGGGTTCGTGGTGACCGTCGAGTCGGGGACCACGTACGACTCGGTGAACTACGCGTGGTTCGCGCAGCGGTTCGACCGGTTCCTGTACCTGGACCGGATCGTCGTGCACCCCGACTTCCGCCGGCGCGGGCTCGCCGGGCTCGCGTACGACGGGGTGGAGGCCCGGGCCGCGGCGTACGGGCGGCTGACCCTGGAGGTCAACCTCATCCCCCGCAACGACCCCTCGCTCGCCTTCCACGACGCCCGCGGCTACCGGGAGATCGGCCAGCAGGGCGATTCGGCGTACCGGACGTCGATGCGCGTCCGCGACCTCGACCCCGCCGGCTGAGCCGGCCCGCCGTGCCGGCGCGCCACAATGGCGGGGTGACCCGCCCGCTCGCCGCCCTGCTCGCCGGCCTCCTGGCCGCCGCCGGCCTCGCCGGCTGCACCGACCGGTCCGCCCGACCGGCCCCGCCGGCCGCCGCCGCGCCGCGGCCGTCGCCGACCGCCGCGCCGCTGGCCCCGCGGGCGCTGCCGGCCGGCGGGTACGCCGTGGCCACCCGCGAGCTGACCGTCCGCCGCGGCGAGCGCCGGCTGCCGGTGACGCTGTGGTACCCCGACGGCGCGGCCGACGCGGCGCCGTACCCGGTGGTGCTGTTCAGCCACGGCCTCGGCGGGCTGCCGGCGGACTACCGGCCGCTGCTGCGCCGGTGGGCGGCCGCCGGGCTGGTGGTCGCGGCGCCGACCTATCCGCGCACGTCGCGGGGCGTCGAGCTGTCCCCGCTGGACGTGCTCGCCCAGCCGGCCGACGCGAGCGCCGTGCTGGACCGGGTGCTCGCGCTGAACCGGGCCGGGGGCCACCCGCTGCACCGCCGGCTGGACGCCGACCGGGTCGCCGCCGCCGGGCACTCCGCGGGCGGGATCACCACGATCGGCCTGTTCACGCTGCGCCGGGACGCGCGGCTGCGGGCGGGCGTGGTGCTGGCCGGCGGGACGCTCGGGGTGAACGTGGCGTACGCGGGCAGCCCGGCGCCGATGCTGTTCGTGCACGGGCGCCGGGACCCGATCATCGAGTACGCCGACGGGAAGGCCGCGTTCGACGCCGTCCCGTGGCCGAAGGCGCTGCTGACGCTACCGGACGGTGATCACGGAACCACGCTGCGCACCGGGGAGGGCGCGGCGTTCCGGGCGGTCGCCGACGCGACGCTGGCCTTCCTCCAGTGGTCGCTGTACGGGTCGGACGGGGCCCGGGCGGAGCTGGACCGCGCCGACCGGACGGTCGCCGTGCTCACCGACCGCCTGGGCCGCCCCTGACCCGGGGCGGCTGTCCGGCGGCGCGGTCAGGGCAGGGGCGGGCGGCAGGCGTCGTCGCGGCGGGCCGCCGCGGCCACCGCCGCCGCCACCGCGGGCGCGACCCGCGGGTCGAGCGGGCTCGGCACGATCGCGTCGGCGGTGAGCGAGTCGGCCACCACCGCGGCGATCGCGTCGGCCGCGGCCAGCTTCATCCCGTCGGTGATCCGGCTCGCCCGGGCGTCCAGCGCGCCGCGGAAGACGCCGGGGAAGGCCAGCACGTTGTTGATCTGGTTCGGGAAGTCGCTGCGGCCGGTGGCCACGACCGCGGCGTACCGGGCGGCCACGTCGGGGTGGACCTCCGGGTGCGGGTTGGCCATCGCGAAGATGATCGCGTCCGGGGCGAGGCCGCGCAGCGCCGCCTCGGGGATGGTGCCGCCGGAGACGCCGATCAGCACGTCCGCGCCGCGCAGCGCCTCGGCCACGCCGCCGGTGCGGCCCTCGGCGTTGGTGGCGGCGGCCAGCTCGGCCTTGGCGCCGGGCAGGTCGGCGCGGTCCGGGCCGAGGATGCCGCGGGAGTCCAGCACGATCATGGTCTCGGCCGGGACGCCGCCGGCGATGAGCATCCGGGCGACGGCGTGCCCGGCCGCCCCGGCGCCGCTGATCACCACGCGCAGCTCGCGCAGCTTGCGGCTGAGCAGGCTCGCGGCGTTGCGCAGCGCGGCCAGCGCGACGATCGCCGTGCCGTGCTGGTCGTCGTGGAAGACCGGGATCGGCAGCGCGGCGTCGAGCCGCCGCTCGATCTCGAAGCAGCGGGGGGCGGCGATGTCCTCCAGGTTGATCCCGCCGAACGAGGGGGCGAGCGCGGCGACCGTGGCCACGATGGCGTCGACGTCGGTGGTGTCCAGGCAGATCGGTACCGCGTCCACGCCGGCGAACTGCTTGAACAGGATCGCCTTGCCCTCCATCACCGGCAGCGCCGCCCGCGGGCCGATGGCGCCGAGGCCGAGGACGGCCGAGCCGTCGGTGACGACGGCGACACTGCGCCCCGCCCAGGTGTACCGGTCGGCCAGCTCGGGCTCGGCGGCGATGGCCTCGCAGACCCGGGCGACGCCGGGGGTGTACGCGCGGGCGAGGTCCTCGCGGCTGGTCAGCGGTACGGTCGCGGCGATCGCCATCTTGCCGCCGCGGTGCAGGTCGAACACGGGGTCCAGGGGGTCCACAGTGCCGGTGGCCATGTCGCACTTCCGATCTGTGCGGCGGGTGCCGCGGGTGTGTGGGTGATCCGCCGAGGGTAAGCGCGGGGCGCCAGCGCCGGCCGCCGACGCGCGCCGGGGTCACGCCGACGGGTGCCGTCACCCCGCCCCGCGTCGCGCCGGGCCCAGTAGAGTGCCCGGGGAGGGGGTGCGCGTGAGCCAGTTGACGACGGACGACCAGGCTATCGTCGAGGACGACCTGGTCCTACTGACCGTACCGGCGGATGTCGGCTACCTGGGGGTGCTCCGCACCGCGACCGCCGGCCTCGCCGCCCGGCTGCACTTCGCGCTCGACGAGATCGAGGACCTGCGGATCGCGGTCGACGAGGCGTGCGCCATGCTGCTGGCCATCGCGGCGCCGGGGGCCGAGCTGGAGTGCCAGTTCGCGGTCTCCGAGGACGCCCTGACGGTGGCGGTCAGCGCCCGGACCCGGTCCGGCTCCAGCCTGCCGGCGCACGCCTCGTTCGCCTGGAAGGTCCTGACGGCGCTGACCACCGACGCCGTCGCCGAGTCGGCCGACGGCGTGGCGACGATCCGGCTGGTCAGCCAGCGACAGGGCCCCCGGCCAGCGTGACGTCCGCGCTGCGGCCGCCGGGGTGGCGGTCGTCGGCGCCGCGCCCGCCCGACCCGTGCGTTCCCGACCCGTGCGCGCCCGGACCATGCCCGCCGGGGCCCGGAGCGGCCGGGCCGTGGCCGCCCGCGGCGTGCGGGTCGGACCGGCGGCCGTCGACGCGGCGGCGCAGGTACCGCAGGTGGTCGGCGACCGCCTCCTGAGCACCGGCGACGTCCCGCCCGCGCACCCGCGCGGTCAGGTCCCGGCAGTGGTCGGCGACCCTGGTCCAGACGGCGGGGTCCTCGCCGAGGCAGTCCGCGACGCTGATCCGGTGCAGCGGGCGGACGAGCATCTCGTACAGCGGGTTGTGCACGGCCGCGGCGAGCACGCCGTGGAACTGCTGGTAGTCGTCGAGCCGGGCGGGCAGCGGCGCGAGCGGGTTCACGATCGTCCGGTCGAGCTGGTTGACCTGCCGGTCGGTGCGCCGGCTGGCGGCGAGGCCGGCGCCGGGGACCTCGATGATCTCCCGTACCTCCAGCGACCGCTCGCCGCAGGTCGGCCCGGACGCGCACAGCAGATGCAGCACCCCGGCGAGCGACTCGGCCAGCCGCTCGGGGTTGGGCTCGGCCACGAAGCTGCCGCCGAAGACGCCGCGGGTGGTGATGATGAGGTGCTGGCTGGCCAGCATCCGCAGCGCCTCGCGGACGGTGCTGCGGCTCACTCCGGAGCGGCTGCACAGCTCGGGCTCGGTCGGCAGCCGGTCCCCGGGTCGCAGGATGCCGGAGGTTATCTGGGTACGCAGATCGTCCGCCAGGACCTGATAGGCCGGCGGTCGGCAGTGCGGGTCCTCGGTGTGGGGGCGCTCAGGCATCGGGATAGTTGAATCCACGAGGCGTGAGCCTAGGTCCGGGGTGCTGATCGGACGTTCGGTCACGCCGGAAATATCGCTTTAGGCACATGCCGGATCGCCCGGTTGGGTACCGACTACGACCGTCGATCGAGGCCGAGCGCCCGGGTGGTGGGCGGCAGGCAGAGCAGGACGGCGGCGCTGCCGGCGTACCCGAGGACGGCCGCGCCGACCGCCGGCAGCCCGCCGGTGGACATGTAGTAGCCGATCGAGAGGAACATGAACTGGAGCACCACCGCGAGCCCGCGGCCGCCGCCGCGGCCGGCCGCCAGCGCCCGGGCCAGGTACCACAGCAGCGCCGCGCCGGCGATCGCGAACGCGGTGACGAGCAGCGCCCCGGCGACGCTCGCCGCGGCCCGGGACAGGTCCGCCCAGAGCAGCCAGCCGGCGACCAGGGTCACCGCGACCGCCTCGCCGTACAGCAGCCACACGGCAGCGGTCAGCGTGGCCGTCGGGCGGGCGGGCAGCGGCACCCCGTCGGACGTCGGTGCCCCGTCGGACGTCGGTACCTCGGCGGACATCGGTACCTCCGGGGGCCGGGCGGGCCGGCGCGGGGCCGGCGCGGACGCCGGCACCCTACCGCACGCCGGGCGCGCCGGGCGGGCCCGCGCGGCCGGCCGCGCGCCGCGCGTGGGCACCGACCTCCCCGGGTACAGTCGGTGACCATGCGGGCCCTACTCGTGGTCAACCCGAAGGCCACCACGACCACCGAGCGCACCCGGGACGTGCTGGTCCGGGCGCTGCGCAGCGAGGTCGACCTGACCGTGGCCACCACCCGGCGGCGCGGCCACGGCGGCGAGCTGGCCCGCCAGGGCGCGGCCGACGGCGTCGACCTGGTCGTCACCCTCGGCGGCGACGGCACGGTCAACGAGGTGGTCAACGGGCTGCTGGCCGACGCCGACCCGGCCGGCGGCGGGTCCGACCGGCGGCCGGCGTTGGCGGTGGTCCCCGGCGGCTCGACGAACGTGTTCGCCCGGGCGATCGGGCTGCCCCGGGAGCCGACCGAGGGCACCGGCGCGATCCTGGAGGCGCTGCGGCTGGGCCGCTCCCGGACGGTCGGGCTCGGCCGGGCCGACGACCGGTACTTCGTCTTCTGCGCCGGGCTCGGGCTGGACGCCGCGGTGATCCGCGAGGTGGAGCGGGCCCGGCTGCGCGGCCGGACGGCGACCGCCGGCCGGTACCTGCGGGCGGCGGCCCGGCAGTACCTGGTCGAGCTGGGCGAGGAGCCGGCGCTGGCGCTGGAGCGGCCGGGCGAGGAGCCGGACACCGGCCTGGCGACGGCGTTGGTGCAGAACGGTGCGCCGTGGACGTACCTCGGCGACCGGCCGATCGACCCCAACCCGGATGCATCTTTCGACAAAGGGCTCGACGTCCTGGGGTTCCGCGGCCTACGCTCCCCCGGTTCCGCGTGGGCGGCCCTGCGGATGCTCGCCGGACCGCCGCGCGGGCGCCATGTGCTCCGCCGGCATGACCTATCGGAGTTCGCCGTTACCTCGCACCGACCGGAGCCGTTTCACTTGGACGGGGACTACCTCGGCGAACGACAGAAGGTGCGTTTTCTGAGCGTGCCGGACGCGGTGCGCGTAATCTGCTGAGAGATTGACCACGCTCAACAGCGCCGGTTAGTCGGAATTGGCGGATGCGCACCGAGCGCGCGGCCCGTCACCCGATCGACACGCAAGCGACACGCGATGGAAATGCCAGCAGGCCCGCACGAACGGTACTAGCCTTGTCACTGGCTGTTGCAGCGGACACCTCCCGATCTGCCAGCAAACAGGACATAACCCCGGTGAGTTGGCTCACCGACCGTATTTTTTTCCGAGCATCCCCTTGACATCCGGGGAGTTCGTGAAAGCATTCACAAGCGAACCGGATAGGAGCGCCGTTCCGACTGCGCCGACGCGGGTGGGACCTGACGCGCGCCGACGAACACGATCCACTTCCGCTTCCACAATCTTGCTCACGCGCTGTCGCGCTCCGGCCCCGCTCCGGGCCCGCCGACACGCGGACGCATGCGCACAGCACCACCCGCCTTCACCGCCACCGATCCACGAACAAGGAGTGTTGCCGCCATGGACTGGCGCCACCGTGCCCTGTGCCGCGACGAGGACCCGGAGCTGTTCTTCCCGATCGGGACGTCCGGCCCCGCACTCCTGCAAGTTGACCAGGCGAAAAACGTCTGCCGTCGCTGTTCCGTGACCGACCAGTGCCTGTCCTGGGCTCTGGACAGCGGTCAGGACGCCGGCGTATGGGGCGGCATGAGCGAAGAGGAGCGCCGCGCCCTGAAGCGCCGCGGCGGCCTCCGCGTCACCGCCTCCGCCTGATCCACGCAGGATCCCGTAACCCGATAGTGGTGCCCCCGGCTGAATGGCCGGGGGCACCACTGTGTCCGGCCCGCCACGGGCCGATGACCGATCGGCCTCAGCGGGCCCCGGCGCGGTCCCGGCCCTCCCCCGCGACCGGGCCGCCGGCGGCGGCCTCCGCCGCGGCGGCCGGTGCGCCCGTCGCCTCGGCGAGCGTCTCGCCGGGGGCGTCGTTGTACCCGCGCAGCGGCACCTCGCGGACGAACCAGGCCAGGATCGGCACCGCGATGGCGAACGGGAGCGCCCAGCGGAACACCTGTGAGGTGGCGTCCGCGATGGACCCGAACAGCGCCTCCCGCACCGGGGCCGGCAGCGCGCCCAGGGTGGCCGGGTCGAACGAGCCGCCCCCGCCGTCCAGCGTCGGCGCCGCCGGGCCCAGCCGCGCGACCAGGCCGTCGGCGAGCCGGTGGGCGAAGACCGCGCCGAACAGCGCCACCCCGAACGAGCCGCCGATCGACCGGAAGAACGTGGCGGTGCTGCTGGCCACGCCCAGGTCCCGCTGCTCGGCGCTGTTCTGCGCGATGAGCATCGTGGTCTGCATGAGGCAGCCCAGGCCGATGCCGAGCACCACCATGTACGCCGCGGCGGTGGTCTTGGACGTGTGCACGTCGAGCTGCGCGAGCAGCAGCGACGCGGCGACCATGAACACGCCGCCGAGGATCGGGTAGATCCGGTACCGGCCGGTCTTGGTGATCAGCTTGCCGACCAGCAGCGACGTCACCATCGCGCCGGCCATGATCGGCAGGAGCAGCAGGCCGCTGTTGGTGGCCGAGGCGCCCTGCACGGTCTGCTGGTACAGCGGCAGGAAGCTCAGCGCGCCGAACATCGCGAAGCCGAGCAGGAAGCCGACGAGGGTGATCAGGGCGAAGTTCCGGTTCGCCAGGACGCGCAGCGGCAGGATCGGCTCGGCCACCCGCCGCTCCACGACCACGAACGCCGCCAGCGCCAGCGCCGCCAGCCCGGTGAGGCCGAGGATCTGCGCGGAGCGCCAGGGGTACTCGGTACCGCCCCAGGTGGTGATCAGCACCAGCGCGGTCACGCCCACGGTGAGCAGCGCGGCGCCCAGCCAGTCGATCCGGTGCTCGGTGCGCCGCTTCGGCAGGTGCAGCGTCGCGGCGAGCAGCACCAGGACGGCGCCGCCGAGCGGGATGTTGACGTAGAACGCCCAGCGCCAGGACAGGTGGTCGGTGATCAGGCCGCCGACCAGCGGCCCGCCGACCATGGCCAGGGCCATGATGCCGGCGAACTGGCCCTGGTACTTGCCGCGCTCGCGCGGGGGCACCAGGTCGCCGAGGATCGCCATCACGCCGACGATCAGGCCGCCGGCGCCGAGGCCCTGGACCGCCCGGAAGGCGATCAGCTCGGCCATCCCGTTGCCGGTGCCGCCGAGCAGGTCGGTGCCGGCGACGCCGCACAGCGCCGAGCCGACGAGGAAGAGGACGATCGAGGTCAGGAAGACCGTCTTGCGGCCGTACAGGTCGCCCAGCTTGCCCCAGATCGGGGTGGAGACGGTCGTTCCGAGGATGTACGCGGTGACCACCCAGGAGAGGTGGCTGACGCCGCCCAGCTCGCCCAGGATCCGGGGCAGCGCCGGGGTGACGATCATGTTGTCGAGCATCGCCAGCAGCATCGCCAGCATCAGACCGGGCAGAACGGTACGGATGTTGGGTGCCGGGCCGCTGAGCGACGGCGCGGTGGTACTGGACACGGGGCAGGGCCTCCCATCGCCGGGGTCCCGGGTGATCGGGCTTCGCCCCTACTTTACTTGCCGGCCGGTAAGTAGAGTAGGGGGTGCCGGTAGGCTGCCGGACCAACCCACCCCGCACCAGCCCACCCCGCACCACCCACCCCGAGCCAGCGGAGGAGCCGTCGTGAGGGAGCGCCCGGGCGACACCCGGTCCCGGATCCGGGACGTGGCGCTCGACCTCTTCGCCGAGCAGGGGTACGAGCAGACCGCACTGCGCGAGATCGCCGAGCGGCTCGGCGTGACCAAGGCGGCCCTGTACTACCACTTCAAGAGCAAGGACGAGATCGTCGAGAGCGTGCTCGCCGACCGGCTGCGCTTCCTCGACGAGCTGATCGCGTACGGGCGGCAGCGGGAGCCCGACCGGGAGCTGCGGCGCGACGTCCTGGCCCGGTACGCCGAGGGCCTGCGCCAGCCGGCCAACCGGCGGCTCATGCGCTTCTTCGAGCGCAACCAGCCGGCGCTGCGGTCCAGCCCGTCCGCCGCCCGGCTCAAGGAGCGGATGCGGGACCTCGTCCGGGTGATCTGCGGTCCGGACGCCGGCCCGGAGGCCGAGATGCGCACCGGCCTGGCACTGTTCGCCGCCCACGCCGCCGCCCACTGGCTGAGTACCGAGCTGGACGAGGAGGAGCGGCTGCGGGTGGCCCTCGCGGTCGGCAACGAGCTGCTCGACCGCACCTGAGGGCCGGCGGCTGCGCCGCCGGCCGAGGCCACCCGCCGGGCGGGCTACTCGATGGTGGCGATCAGGTCGCCCTCCTGGACGACGTCGCCCTCGTTCACGGCGACCTCGCGGACCGTGCCGTCGCTCTCGGCGACCACCGGGATCTCCATCTTCATCGACTCGAGGATGACCAGCGTGTCCCCCTCGGCGACCTCGTCGCCGGCGGAGGCGACGACCTTCCAGACGTTGGCCACCATCTCCGCGCGGATCTCTTCGGCCACGGTCCCTACTCCCTCTCGTGGCGTGCGGGTGGGCACGCCGCCGTCCGGCGGCCGGGCGGGCCCGGCCATGCTCCGGTATCCAATCATGCGCGCGCCCGCCGCGTGGCCGGGCCGGCGGGCTGCGCCCGGCCGGCGCGGCGGGCCGCCTACGATGGGCACCGACGTATCCGCCCGGCGAGAGGAGACCGCGATGGCGAAGAAGGCTCGGAGGAAGCGGGCGCGCAAGAAGAGCGCCGCCAACCACGGCAAGCGCCCCAACGCGTGACCGCGCCGGCTCCCGCGGGCTAATCCGGCCCGCGGGGGTCGACCTCGACCTCGACGACCAGCTCGCGCAGCTTCACCCGGAGCCGCTCGCGCAGCTCGTCCGGCGCCCGCTCGGCGCCGCAGCAGCGGGCCACCAGCGCCCGCACCTCCTGCTCGATGCCGTACTCGCGCAGGCACGGCGAGCACTCGTCCAGGTGCCGCCGGATCAGCTCGCGCCGCGTCTCCGCGCACTCCAGGTCGAGGTACAGGTAGACCTCGCCCAGCACCTCGCGGCAGTCCTCGGCGTCGTCGTCGGCACAGCCAGTCACTGTCGCACCTCCTACCGCGCCGGCGCCGGGTCGACCGCGGGGGCGCGGGTGATGCCGCGCTCGGCCGCGTACTGCTCGAGCTGCCGCCGCAGGTTGCGCCGGCCCCGGTGCAGCCGGGACATCACGGTGCCGATCGGCGTGCCCATGATGTCGGCGATCTCCTTGTACGAGAAGCCCTCGACGTCGGCCAGGTACACCGCCAGGCGGAACTCCTCCGGCAGCGCCTGCAGGGCGGTCTTGACGTCGCTGTCGGGCAGCCGCTCCAGCGCCTCGGTCTCGGCGGACTTCAGGCCGCTGGACGTGTGCGACTCGGCCTCGGCCAGCACCCAGTCGCTGATCTCCTCGGTCGGCGCCTGGACGGGCTGGCGCTGGCGCTTGCGGTACGAGTTGATGAACGTGTTCGTGAGGATGCGGTACAGCCACGCCTTCAGGTTCGTGCCCCGCTCGAACTGGTGGAACGCCCCGTACGCCTTCAGGAACGTCTCCTGCACCAGGTCCTCGGCGTCGGCCGGGTTGCGGGTCATCCGCAGCGCCGCGCCGTAGAGCTGGTCGACGAACGGCAGCGCGTCGTGCTCGAACCGGGCGCGCTGCGCCGCGGCATCCTCGCGCCGGTCGCCGGGCGCACCCGCCCGGCCTGTCCTCGCCCCCGCTCGCGGCGGGGTCTGCTCGGGTTCACTCACCCGGACGTCCCCTCTCGGCTGCCGTGCCGAGGATACGCCGTCCGGGCCGGCGGAGCGCCGCGGCGGCGGGACGACGCGGATCAATCGCTGGGCGGCGGCGGCAGTGGTGGCGGGCACGATGGGCTCCTCCCCGAACGCGGTGCGCGTCCGCGGCGTACAACGGCGCCGGGGGCGCCGGCATTCCGGCCCGGACGCGCCCCGGCCCCGACGCGTCGCGCGTCGGGGCCGGGAGGATCTGGGAGATCCGCGGGGGACGCCTCCGGTCCCCCCGCATTGCCAATCTTTGCGTACCGAATAAGTCAACGATAATGGGGCATATTACGCAGTCCTCCGTTCGGGTGGCAGCCAGCTCCATCGATACAGCCAGCTCACGACCGACTCGCCCAGCCCGCTGGTGCTGAGCGCGTGCCGGTCGCCCGGGCGCACCACCAGCTCGACACCGGGCAGGACCGGCGGTACCCCGAACGGGTCGCGGTCGCCGTTGACCACCAGCGCCGGCACCGGTACGGCGGCCAGCTCGTCCACCCGGGACCGCTCGGGCCTGCCCGGCGGGTGGGTCGGGAAGGCCAGCGCCAACACCCCTGCCGCGCCGACCGCGCCGGCGGTCCGGCAGGCCACCCGCGCGCCGCTGGACCGCCCCCCGGCGACCAGCGGCAGCCCGCGCGCGGCCGCCGGCAGCAGCCCGGGCAGGGCGGCGAGGACGGCCGCCCACGCCTCGTCCAGCCGCGGCGCCGGGGCGGGGGCGCGCCGCCCGGCGACCCGGTACGGCTGGGTGATCCTGGCGACCCAGCCGCCGGCGGCGGCGACGGCGGCGGTCACCGCGCGCAGGTCCGGGGCGTCCACGGCGCCGCCGGCGCCGTGGCCGAGGGCGAGCACGCAGTGCCCGGCGCCGGCCCCGGGCGGGGTCAGGTCGAGGCGGGCGGGGCCGCTCGGGGTCGCCACGTCGTACGGTTCGTGCTCCATCCGGCCATCACAGCAGGTCGCGGCGGGTCCGGGCGGGCGGACCGGCACCGCGCGGCCGGGTGAGCGCGACGCGGCCAGCTGGTGGCGGTTGTCCGCCGCCGGTGGCGGCCCTTGCGCGTGGCCGGTGGCGGCGGGTTGCCCGCGGCCGCCGGTGGCGGGTTGTTCGCGGCCGCCGGTGGCGGGTTGCGCGTGGCCGCCGCGCGGCGGCGGGAGGTGCGGCGCGTGCGCCCCGCGTGCGGTGCGGGGCGCACGCTGACCGTGGCGGCCGCGGGTGGCGGCCGGGTGGCGCCGGCGGCCGCGTGGAAGCGGCGGCGTCGGCTCGGGGTGGAGGGCGCGTGCGTCAGCGGCGGCACGCCGACGCCGGGACGGACGGCGGCGGGCGTGACCCGGCGCGGCTCCGGGCCGGCGGGCCCGGTCGGCTAGGCGCCGGCCGGGGTGCGGGCCGGCGGCGGCGGGGCCAGGGTCAGCAGCAGGTCGCGGACCGGCGGGCCGTCGTCCGTCGCGCGGCACCGCCCCGGCCAGATCACGCCCATCGCGCGCCGCTCCTTCGGCGTCGTGCCGCCCCACACGCCGTGGCAGTCGCCGACGTCCAGCGCCCAGGCGAGGCACGACCCCTGTACCGGGCAGGCCCGGCAGACGGCGAGCGCCGCGACCGCGGGTTCGTTGGGGGCCGGGAAGAAGAGATCGGGATCGGCCCGGCGGCAGGCGCCCGCGGCCCGCCAAGCCGGGTCGCCGCGCCGCTCGACGAGGGCTCGTCGCAACCGCGGATCGCCCCGCGCGGCGTCGATCTCCTGCGCCCGTGGTGGCCGTGCCCGAGTCATGTGTTCACCTGCCCCGCTCGCTGTCAACCGCGCGGTTTGTATCGCATTGGCGCAGCCCACACAAGGGTTCAATCGGGTTTCTGCCAGTCATCTGACAACAAGGCGACACATCAGACAAGATTGACGGCTATCCATCGTGGAGGGTGTCACCGAGCGTGGCGCAACCCCCACTACCAGGCATCCCCGGATACGCCTCCGCCGTGGGCGTCCGACGGCCTCCGAACGGCTCGGTACGGGGCGCCGGATGCGCCCGCGCGGGGTCGCGGCGGGAGCAGGCGTTCGGTGCGATCCGCACGCCCGGAGGGCGTCGGGTCGGAGCGCGCAGGGGTCCGGGACCGCAGGGGTCGGGCGGGCGCGGCGGACCGGGTGACAAAGGCGGGGTACTGCCGGATCCGGCGTCCGGGAATGTCGGTTAGCAAGACGCGACCCGTCGCTGTGCGCTACGAGAGCCGGGGCGACCGCGTGGGCACGGCGCACCACAACCCAGCGCCGGCCGGGCCGCCGGTGACCGTCGCCGGTGGCCACGGTCCGGGACCTCCGCCGGCCTCCGGCCCGCGTCAGAACAGGGTTGCCGGCGGGTCGTCCGACTCGTGGTCGGGGACCCGGGCGATCAGGTCCGGACCGTCGTTGCGGACGTCGCCGACGGCCGGGCCGACCGGCCGGACCTCGAGCGCGGCGACCGTCGCCGGGGCGGGCGGCGCGAGCAGGTCCGGTCCGGCGGGGCCGGTGAGCCAGTCGGACCAGCGGTCGCGGTCGAGCAGCAGCGGCATCCGGTCGTGCACGTCGACCAGGTCGCCCACCGCGGCGGTGGTGAGGATCGTGCAGGTGTACCGGCCGGGGACCGCCGCGCTGGCCGCCCAGAGGCCGGCGAACACGAGCGGCCCGCCGCCGGTGCCGGTCATGAAGTAGGGGCGCCCGCGCCCCTTCCACTCGTACCAGCCCTCGGCCGGGACGAGGCAGCGGTGCGTGCCGAAGTACCGCCCGTACGTGCTGGACTCCGCCACCCCCTCCGCCCGCGCGTTGATCATGCGGGCGCCGGCCCGCGGATTCTTCGCCCAGTGCGGGACCAAGCCCCACCGGGCCACGGTCAGCACCCGCCGCTCGACCTCGCGGTCGCCGTCGGGGCGCCGGGTCACCCGGACGATCGGTACCGGGTCGGTGGGCGCCACGTTGTAGTCGACGAGGAGCCCGCCCTCGCTCTCGTCGACGGCGTCGAACGCCGCGCTGAGCGCGTCCGCCTGCCGCACGGTCGCATACCGCCCACACATCCCGCCAACCTAACGCCCCCACCCACCGACCGCAGCTCACCCCGACGCGACGGCCGGCTGCTCGGGGCCGCCGGGCGCGCCGGGTGGCAGAAGCGGTGGGTGGGGACGTGCGGGGGTGGGGCAGCGGGCAGGATGGGGGTGTGGCTACCCAGACCCCGACCGGGCCCCCCGTGCCCTGGTCCGCTCCCCCGGCCCCCGCCCCCGTGGCCGGCAGTGTCACGCTGCCCGGCTCCAAGTCGATGACCGCCCGGGCGCTCGTCCTCAGCGCGCTCGGCGCCGGCCCGTCCACGCTGCACGCCCCGCTGCGCGCCCGGGACACCACGCTCATGGCGGCGGCGCTGCGGGCGCTCGGCTGCCACGTCTCCACCGTCGACGACGACCGGTGGATGATCCGGCCCGAGCCGCTGCACGGGCCGGCGCGGATCGACGTGGGCCTCGCCGGTACGGTCATGCGCTTCCTGCCCCCGCTGGCCGCGCTGGCCGACGGGCCGGTGGCGTTCGACGGCGACCCGGCGGCCCGGCGGCGGCCGCTCGGGCCGCTGCTGGACGGGCTGCGCCAGCTCGGCGTGCGGGTGGACACCGCGGACGGCGGACTGCCGATCACCGTGCACGGGACCGGGAAGGTCGCCGGCGGGACCGTGACCATCGACGCGTCGGCGTCGAGCCAGTTCGTGTCGGGGCTGCTGCTGGCGGGGGCGGCGTTCGGCGAGGGGTTGACGATCCGGCACGACGGGCCGCCGGTGCCGTCCGCGCCGCACCTGCGGATGACCGTCCACATGCTGCGCAGCGCCGGCGCCGGGGTGGACGCCGCCGGGGCGGACACCTGGGTGGTCCAGCCGGGGCGGCTGACCGGGCGGAGCTGGGAGATCGAGCCGGACCTGTCCGGGGCCGCGCCGTTCTTCGCCGCCGCGCTGGTCACCGGCGGCCGGGTGACGCTGCGCCAGTGGCCGCGCAGCAGCGCCCAGCCGGTCGACGAGGTGCGCGACCTGCTGACCCGGATGGGCGGTGCGGTCACGCTGGACCACGACGGGCTGACGGTCGCCGGCACCGGTACCGTGCACGGCCTCGACGTCGACCTCGGCGACATCAGCGAGCTGACGCCCGTGGTCGCGGCGCTGGCGGCGCTGGCCGACGGGCCGTCGCGGCTGCGCGGCATCCGGCACATCCGCGGCCACGAGACCGACCGGCTGGCGGCGCTGGCCACCGAGCTGGGCCGGCTCGGTGCCGACGTGCGGGAGAGCGAGGACGGGCTGGCCATCGTCCCGCGCCCGCTGCGCGGCGGGGTGTTCGCCACGTACGACGACCACCGGCTCGCGCACGCGGCGGCGGTGCTCGGGCTGGCCGTGCCGGGGGTCAGCGTGGACGACATCGGCTGTACCGCGAAAACCCTGCCGGAGTTCCCCCGACTATGGTCGACGCTGGTGACCGGAGCGGCGGAGGGCAACCCTGGCTAAGCAGCGGGAGTACGACGAGGACGACGTCCGGGTGCGGCCGGGGCGCGCGTCCCGGCCGCGTACCCGGACCCGGCCGCGGCACGACCACGCCGCGGACGGGCTGGTGATCGCCGTGGACCGGGGCCGGTACTCGTGCGTGGTCGACGAGGACGTGACGCCGGTGACCGCGATGCGCGCCCGTGAGCTGGGCCGCAAGTCCGTGGTCGTCGGGGACCGGGTGGCGCTCGTCGGCGACGTCAGCGGCGACGCCGGGAGCCTGGCGCGGATCGTCCGGATCGCGCCGCGCCGCTCGGTGCTGCGCCGGACCGCGGACGACGACGACAGCACGCCCGAGGGCCGGTTGGAGCGGGTCGTGGTGGCCAACGCCGACCAGCTCGTGATCGTCAGCGCGCTGCGCGACCCGGAGCCGCGGCCGGGGTTCATCGACCGGTGCCTGGTGGCGGCGTACGACGCGGACATCACCCCGCTGCTCTGCCTGACGAAAGCCGACCTGGCCGGGCCGGCGGGGGTGCTGGACTACTACGCCGAACTGGACCTGCCGCACGTGCTGTGCCGCCCGGACGAGCACCCGGCGGCCCTGGTCGCCGCGCTCGCCGGCCGGGTGTCGGTGCTGGTCGGGCACTCCGGCGTGGGCAAGTCCACGCTGGTGAACCGGCTGGTCCCGGACGCCGACCGGGCGGTCGGCGTGGTCAGCGCGATCGGCAAGGGGCGGCACACGTCCACGTCGGCGGTGGCGCTGCGGCTGCCGGACGCGGCCGGCTGGATCATCGACACGCCCGGCGTGCGCAGCTTCGGGCTGGCCCACGTGTCCGCGAACGACGTGCTGCACGGCTTCCCGGACCTGGTCGACGGGACGCTGACCTGCCCGCCGAACTGCGGCCACGCGGCCGCGGACCCGGACTGCGCCCTGCCGGGCTGGGTGGCCGGCGGCAAGGCGGACCAGCGCCGGCTGGCGTCGTACCACCGGCTGCTGGCCTCGCGCGACTCGCTCACCTGAGCCGGCCGGCCCCCCGGGTCGCCGCGACCGCGGATCGGTGCGGGCCCGCGACCGCGGTGCGGCCCGGCGAACGCGGTGCGGGCCGGGCCGGCGGTCCCGTCAGAGGTCGACCGGGCCGCCGGTGCGCCAGTACACGCCCTGGTCCCGGCCGAGCAGGCCCTCGTCGATCAGGCTGCGGCGCAGCGTGGCGTAGTCGTCCATGAACGCGCGCAGCAGCGCGTCCACCGCCGGCTCCGGGTACCGCACGCCCGGCTCGAACGTCACCACCACGTGCTCCAGCACGACCCGGCGCTTGGCCCGGACCACCGGCAGCGCGGCGATCCGGCCGTCCCGGAGGAAGTGGCGCAGGACCGCGGCCCGGCTCGGGTCGTCGTCCAGCGGCTCGGGCGGCGCGGCCCCGGCCGAGCGGACCGCCTCGCGGAACGGCTCCTCGCCGGCGCGCAGCCCGCCGTCGGCGAGGCTGACCAGGCCGCCCTGCTCCAGCCGCCCGAGCGCGACGACGACGGTGCGGCCGGGCAGGCCGGTGGCCCTGGCCACCTCGCCCGGCGAGCGCGCCCCGAGCACCACGGCGGCGAACACCGCCAGCCGGTCGGACTCCGCCAGCAATCCGCACAGCGCCTCGGGCTTCACGCCCGCGAACCTACCGCGAATCCGCCCGCCGCGCCCCGCCCGGAGCACCGCGCGCCGGCCCGGGCACCGCACCACCCCGGACACCGCACCACCACCCCGCCCGCCCCGGACACCGCACCACCGCCACGCCCGCGCGCCGACACCCACCCCGCGCGCGCCCGGCGGCGGGCGGGGATCGGCTAGGTTTCCGGCCATGACGCGGTACGCCGACGACCTTGCCCTCACGCACATCCTGGCGGACACCGCCGACTCCCTGTCCATGGCGCGGTTCCGGGCGCTGGACCTGCACGTGACGGCCAAGCCGGACCTCACCCCGGTCTCGGACGCCGACACCGCCGTGGAGAAGGCCGTCCGGGCGATCCTGGGCCGCAGCCGCCCGCGGGACGCCGTGGTCGGCGAGGAGTTCGGCGCCACCGGGGGCGCGGGGGCGCGGCGCTGGGTGATCGACCCGATCGACGGGACCAAGAACTTCATCCGCGGCGTACCGGTCTGGGCCACCCTGATCGCGCTGCTGGACCACGACGAGCCGGTCGTCGGGATGGTCTCGGCGCCGGCCCTGGGGCGGCGCTGGTGGGCGGCGACCGGTCACGGAGCGTATGCGGGGCGGCACCCGGCGGGGGCGGCGACGCTGCGGGTGTCCGCGGTGTCCCGGCTGGCCGACGCGAGCCTGTGCTACTCGTCGCTGACCGGCTGGGAGCAGGAGGGCCGGCTGCCGGCGATGCTCGGCCTGATGCGGGACGTCTGGCGGACCCGGGCGTACGGCGACTTCTACGGGTACATGCTGCTCGCCGAGGGCGCCCTGGACGCCATGGTCGAGCCGGAGCTGTCGCTGTGGGACCTGGCGGCGCTGATCCCGATCGTGCGCGAGGCCGGCGGTACGTTCACCGACCTGGCCGGCGACGGGGGCACCCGGGGCGGCAGCGCGGTGGCCACCAACGGCCCGCTGCACGCCGCCGTCCTGGACCGCCTGTCCGGGCCCCGGCCGGGGGCCGAGGGGGCCTGACCCGGGCGACCCCGCCCGGCGGCGGCCCCCGCAACGACTATCCTCGCCTGGTGATGTCGTCCGGTTGGATCTTCCTTGCCGCCATGATCGTGGCGTACGGGGTGGCCAACCTGCTCCAATCCATCGCCGCCGCGCGGACGACCGTGCACCACACGCTCGACCCCGGCCTGCTGCTGCGGCTGGCGGTGCACCGGACGTACCTGTTCGGCGTCGGCTGCCAGACGCTCGGCTTCGTGCTCGCCTTCCTGGCCCGCCGCGACCTGCCGTTGTTCCTGGTCCAGGCCAGTGTGGCGGCCGGGCTGGGGGTGACGGCGATCCTCGGCGTACTGGTGGTCAAGTGGCGGCTGCCGCGGGCCGAGGTGTGGCTGCTGGTGCTGCTGTTCCTCGGCGTCGGCGGGCTGGTCGCCGCGGCCCAGCCGGCGCCCGCGCTGCCGATCGGGCTGAGCGGCGTGGTCTGGCTGGCCGCGGTACTGGCGCTGATCGCGCTGCTGTCGGGGTTCGCCGTGCGGCTGCGCGGGGCCCCCGGATCGGTGGCCCTGGGGTCACTCGCGGGGCTGGCGTTCTCGGCCGCGGCCGTGGCCGCGCGGCCGCTGGCCTCGTTGCACGACCCGGCGGCGGTGCTGACCGACCCGCTGCTGTACCTGCTCGTCGCCCACTCGATAGTCGGACAATTGCTGCTCGGCCTCGCCATGCAGCGCGGCTCGACGACCGCGGCGGTGGCGGCGATGGACGCGGCCGGGGCGGTCCCGGCGGCGGTGGTCGGCCTGCTGTTCCTGGGCGACCAGGTGCGGCCGGGCTTCGAGTGGCTGGCCGGCATCGGCTTTCTGGTGACGCTCGCCGCGGTGATCGGCATGACCCGGTACGCCGAGCCGCAGCACCACCACGAGATCGCCGAGCTGCCGGACCGGACACCGGCGCTCACCTCACGCGCGGCGTGACACGCCGGTACGGGTGTTTCGGGGAGGGGTCATCGGGTATTCGCGCCTCATGGCGCTACCGCGTGTAACCGACCCCGTGGTCGTGGTGACCGGTGCCGGAAGTGGCATCGGCGCCGCCACGGCGATCGCGCTCGCCCGCCGCGGGGCGCGGCCGGTGCTGGCCGGGCGCCGCGAGGACGCCCTGCGGGCCGTCGCCGCCGAGTGCGCGCGGGTCGGCACCCCGGCGCTGGTGGTCCCGACCGACGTCACCGACCCCGCGGCCGTCGACCGGCTCGGCGACGCGGCCGTGGACCGGTACGGCCGGCTCGACGTCTGGATCAACAACGCGGGCGTGACCGCGTACGGCAGCTTCGCCGAGCTGCCCGCCGAGGAGTTCGCCCGGGTGCTGGACGTGAACCTGCTCGGCGTCGCCAACGGCATGCGCGCGGCGCTGGGCCACCTGCGCCGGACGGGCCGCGGGATGATCATCAACAACGCGTCGGTGCTGGCGACCGTCGCGGCGCCGTACCAGAGCGCCTATGCCGCGGCCAAGCACGGGGTGCGGGCGCTGGGGTCGAGCGTGCGGCAGGAGCTGCGGCTGTCCGGCGAGCGGGGCATCGCGGTGTGCACGGTGCTGCCGTACAGCATCGACACCCCGCTGTTCCGGCACGCGGCCAACCACGCGGGCCGGGCGGCGCGGCCGGTCCCGCCGGTATACCCGGCGTCGACCGCGGCCCGGGCCATCGTCGGGCTGCTGCGCAAGCCACGCCGCGAGGTGTACGTCGGCACGGCCGCCCGGCTGAGCGTCTGGCCGGTCCGGCTGGCGCCGGCGCTGGCGGAGCGGATCGTCGGCCGGTACGCCGGCTGGACCGCGCTCGGGCGGGCGCACGCACCCGCCGGGCCGGGGAACCTGTTCACCGAGAGCGGCGACGACGCCCGGATCCCCGGCGGGTTCCACGGGCTCGCGCGCACCGCGTTCCGTGCCTCAACGGTCGTGGGCCTCGCCGCCGGAACGGCCGCGCTGGTCGCCCGCCGGGCGCTGGCCCGGCAGGGTGGGTGTTGACGAGATGAGCACGACGCCGGACACGGAACTGCGGATCCGCCTGCTGCCGGCGGTGGGCGCCGCCCGGCGGGCCCGCGAACTGATCACCGAGGCGTGCGCGCGCAACGAGCTGGCGGCGCTGGCCGGGCCGGCGTGCACGGTCGCCACCGAACTGGTCAACAACGCGGTGGTGCACGCGCAGACGCCGTTGGAGCTGGTGGTGGAGCTGCGCACGGACGGGCTGAACATCGCCGTCCACGACGGCTCGCCCCAGCTCCCCAAGCCCCGACTGGCCCAGACGCCGGCCATCCCCGGCGGCCGGGGAATGATCATGGTGGAGGCCCTGTCCGCCCGCTGGGGCGTCGACCCGACCCCCACGGGCAAGGTCGTCTGGGCCCTCCTCTCCACCGGCCTCCCCTGATCACGGAGTCGACCGAGCGCATCCTTCAGCGGACCACCGCCATGAGCGAATCGACCGCCGGCGATAGCCGGAGTCGGGCTTCCGACTGAACGGTACCGACCTCCGTCCGCCACCGACATGATGCACCCACACAGTGCATCTACATCGGATGGTGCGCACAGTGACGGGGATTATTCGTATCGTGGCGGCAGCGACCCTACTGGCGGCCATCGGGGTTCCGCTCCAAGCGGCCACAGCCCCCGCCGAGGCGACAGCCGTGTCGGTGGCAACTCTCGATCCCGCCGAACGGCAGCGGATGCTGAGCGAGGTCGTGGAAGAACAACGGCTATGCCAGCTCGTATCTCGACGCCGATGCCGGCCGACTCACGCTGTATTGGAGAGGTGAACTGCCATCGCACGCGCAAACGCCTTGTTGAATCGGTGAAGCCGAACGGGTTGGTAGTCGACGTGACGTCGGCTCCCTTCACGGAAAAGGAATTGCTGGCCGAGGTCGACCGCATCGCCGACTCCCACATGGGGCCATCGCGTGATCGCACCCAGCCTCACGTATCGGCGGTGGGGCCGACGATCGACGGAACCGGGTTGTTCGTCGAACTCGACAGCACGGGAGACCCGCGGCCCACCGGGACACCCGACCGGAAATGGCGGTCGAGTATTCCGCTCACATACCGGCCGCACACCACCATCGTTCCGGTGGCCGGCAACAACAACATGAACGAGAGCCGCGCCCACGACCGCGAACCTCACTCCGGCGGAGCGCTCATGAAGCGCAACTCCAGCGGCGGATACTCATGTGCTCCTCGGCCTTCTCGCTGACCGTTTCCTCGCCCGCCGCAGAGGTACTGCTGACAGCCGGCCACTGTGGTCAGGGCCACTGGTACAACGATAGCTCCGGCTACGGCAATACCTGGAGCAAGGAGGCGCGCAGCTTCGACGCCATGGTTTTGAGCGCGAAGGTGGACAACCAGGTGTGGGACGGCGGCTGGTACGGCACCGGCGGTCAGTTCCAGAAGAAGGTCAAGGGCGCGCTGGGAACCGTGGCCGGTGCACAACTCTGCCCATCCGGAGCTCCTTCCGGAATCCGGTGCGGCGGACGCGCTGGCGAGGTCAACGTCTCCATTGATCTTCCGGGGTACGGCCGAACCACTCGCAACATCCAGATCGATGGCACGAGCGGGGCCGTACTCGCCGGGAACGGCGACAGCGGCGGTCCGGTGTTCAGCTTGAACGGCGACGGCGTGGACGCCAGGGGAATTATCTCCGGCATGGCCACGGGATCACACGAGAAGCCGCGTGCCGGCGAGCCGGGGAGCGCCAGCCGGAAGTGCAGCAGTCGAATTTTTGCTCCCGACATCACGCACGCGCTCGGGGGCCTCAAGACCGCGAACTCCAACCGCACCTTCAGCGTCAGGCGATAACGCGAGGAGCCGACAAACGCGACAGACGCTCGCGTTTGTCGGCTCGCTCATCGATTCGGTGAGGCGGACGGCGACACGAACCGCAGCGGCGGTACGATCGGATCACCCCCGACGACCCGGACGCGCCCGCGGTACTGCGCGTCCAATAAGTTCTGCTTGTCGCTCGAGTAGTTGAAAATCGCGATCTCCACGGCGCTGCCGTCCACGAGCGGGGTCGCAGATATCACCTTGACGCCGCGCTGCGACCACTGCTCGCGATCGCCCATCACCCCCGCGGCCACCGTTCGGAGTTCTCGCAGGCTGTGCTTCGCGTCCCGAAACTCCATCGCCACTCCACCGGCCCGCTGCCGCGCGGCGGCGTCGAAGCCCGCGGCGGGCCGCCGGTACAGGACCAGGCTCGGGGGGTCGTCCCGAATCCACACGCCAGCGAAGCTGTCGGCGTAGCTGTCGGTCGCCCAGTCGGCGATTCTTGCACTTGCCCTGGTCAGTGCCAGGTCCGTGGTGGGTGTGGGCGTGGCCGTCGGTGCGCCGACGGCGTCCTCCCGGGGTCTGTCGACCACGCTGCCGCAACCCGTCGCACCGGCCATGACTGCGGTAACCGCGGCCACGGTGGGCAACCAGCCCACGGCGACTCTCCCCGTCTGCCTCATGCCGATCCGACGAGCCGCCCCGCCCAGTGGTTCCGGACTTCGGGTTCAGTTCATGATCATTCGGACCTGACTCGCGCCTGACCCGTCATGACGATCTTGCATGGTCAGCAGGTTCGATGGCAGCGCCGAGGGAGGCGTCGAGGAAGGTGGCGATGGTGTCCCAGGTGGGGTTGGGGGTGCCGTTGGTGACGGTTTCCTTGCAATCGGTCACCGTGTAGACCGTCTGCGTGCCGTGGCGGGACGGGCTCATCACATCGTTCATGTTGTGGTTGGCGCCCGGTACCGAGATGAACCGGGTCTCCCGGCAGGCCGCCTTCAGGGCGTCGTACAGCAGGACCGTCTGCTCGTGCGGCACCACCGCGTCGGCCCGGCCGTGCAGGAGCAGCAGCGGCGGGTCGGCCCGGTCGACGTGCGTGATCGGGCTCGCCTGCGCCGCCTTCTCCGGGCACTCCTTGATCGAGCAGCCGATCAGCTTCTCGTGCGGCGCCCCGCCCTGCGCGCTGCCCAGCTTCCGCAGGTCGCTGACGCCGTAGAAGGAGATGCCGGCCTGGACGTCGCTGCGCACCCCGGTGGTGCCGATGCCGCCCTCGAGCGCCTCGACGCCGCCGGTCAGGGTGGCCATGTCGGCCGTCCAGCCGCCGGAGGAGTCGCCGAGGTACGCGAACCGCTTCGGGTCGAGCCGGTACGTCGCCGCGTTGGCCCGCAGGAACCGGATCGCGGCCTTGAGGTCGTGCACCTGCGCCGGGAACGTCGCCTGCGAGCTGGACCGGATGCTGACCCCGGCGACGGCGTACCCCTTCGGGTTGAGGGCGTTGGCGACCGCCCCGGCCCGCTCCTTGCCGTCGTCGCGCTGCCAGGCCGAGCCGCCGGTCCAGATGACCAGCGGCCGGGCAGCGGTGCCCTCGGGCAGGTACAGGTCGAGCAGGTGGCCCTTGCTGCCGGCGGGCTCGGCGGGGGCGTAGGCGACGTTCTTGATCACCTCGGGCGGGCGGGTGGCGGCCGCCGCCGGGTCGGACGGGCCGACCGCGGCGAGCGTCGCCAGCGCCGCGGCACCGGCCAGGGCGGCGCGGGTACGCAGGTGCATGTCGTCTCCTCTGGGGTCCACCTCGGGGGCGAGGTGCCGGCGTGGGGGCGCCGGGGGACGCACCGGAACCATCCGGGCACATCGATGGGCCGAGGCCGACCGTAGGCCACCCCGCGGAAGCCGTCAATGCCCGATGGAATAGCACGATTCCCGGACCGCCGAATTCGACAAGGTCCAGCCATCAATGGAATCGAACACGTCCGCCATGACTCGACCGGGAGCAGCATAATCCCAGCTCACAGGCGCTCATCGGGGCCGGGCGCGCATTCGATCACCCCGCGCAGTGCGGTGAAATTTCACCCGGACCGCACCGGGCTGCACTATTGATTGTTCTCGCTGTCCGCGGACCATTCTTCCGGCGTCCGCGGGCGGCTTTCGGTGTGGCGGGCGCCGGCCGGCGGCGGGAGCGCGGGGTGCCGGCAGCCGGGGGTTTGCGGGGTCCGGCGGCGGCGAGGTCGGTCCGCGGCCTCAGGTCCGGGGCGCGGCGGCCGATCCTGCGCTCCGCCACGGCCGGCCCCTCCCCCCGCCGCGCCGGGCACGGCTGCGGGAGCGGTATATGCGTCGTACGACATGGGTGTGGGCCCGGCGGGCCGCGGTGGGCCTCGCGGGCGCACTGGCGACGGCCGGACTGACCGGTACCGCCCCCGCAGCCGCCACCCCCGCCGCGGACCTGGACGTGATCGTGCGGACCGCCGCCCCGGCGGACGCCGCCGCGGCCGGGGCCGCCGTGCGCCGCCTCGGCGGCGCGGTCGGTCGGCCGCTGGACGTGATCTCCGGCTTCACCGCGCGGGTGCCGCGGGCGGCCGTGCCGGCGCTGCGGGCGGCGCCCGGCGTCGCGGCGGTGACCGCGGACGCGCCCGTGCGACTCAAGGCCGCCGCGCCCCCGGCGCCGACCGGCGAGAAGTGGCGCGACGACGGCGGGAAGGGCGCCCACCCGGCGGCCATCAAGAAGGCGGCGACCAAGCCGGGGCCCAGGGGCGGCCCGGACGCCGGGGCGCTGACCGGCGCCGGGATCGGGGTCGCGATGATCGACTCGGGGGTCACGCCGGTCGCCGGGCTGGACGGCCCGGGCAAGGTCGTCCAGGGCCCGGACCTGTCGTTCGAGTCGCAGGCGCCCGACCTGGCCGGCCTGGACACGTACGGGCACGGCACCCACATGGCCGGCATCATCGCCGGCAGCGACGCGGCCACCCCGGCCGGCGCGGCGCGCTTCGACGGGGTCGCGCCGGGCGCCCGGATCGTCAGCCTCAAGGTGGCGGCGGCGGACGGCGCCAGCGACGTGTCCCAGGTGCTCGCGGCGATCGACTGGGTGGTCGCGCACCGGGACGACAAGGACCTCAACATCCGGGTGCTGAACCTGTCCTTCGGCACCGACACCACCCAGGACCCCCGGCTGGACCCGCTGTCGTACGCCGTGGAGTCCGCCTGGCGCAAGGGCATCGTGGTGGTCGTGTCGGTCGGCAACGACGGCGCCGAGGCGCCGCGGGTGACGATGCCGGCGGCGAACCCGTACGTCATCGCCGTCGGCGCGGTCGACGGCCGCGGCACCGACGACCGGGCCGACGACCGGGTGGCGGCGTTCAGCAGCCGCGGCAGCGCCACCCGGCACGCCGACGTGGTCGCCGCCGGCACCTCGGTGGTGTCGCTGCGCACGCCCGGCTCGTACATCGACAACGCGTACCCGAGCGCCCGGCTGGCGGACGCCGCGGGCGAGCCGCGGCTGTTCCGCGGCAGCGGCACGTCGCAGGCCGCCGCGGTGGTCTCCGGCACGGTGGCGCTGCTGCTCCAGCAGCGGCCCGCGCTCACCCCGGACCAGGTCAAGCGGCTGCTGGTGGACTCGGCCGACCCGATCGCCGGCGCCGATTCGGTCGCCGCGGGCGCCGGGCAGGTCGACCTCGGCGGGGCGGCCGCGCTGGCGGTGCCGGGGCCGAAGGAGGCGACCCAGGCGTACCCGGCCGCAACCGGCCTCGGCTCGCTGGACGCCTCCCGCGGCACCGCCCGGGTGGCCGACGAGTCCGGCGCCGAGCTGACCGGCGAGCGGGACATCTTCGGCAGCCCGTGGGACGCGCGGAGGTGGGCGCCGCAGGCGCGCGAGGGCAAGTCCTGGAAGGACGGCACCTGGAACGGCAACACCTGGACCGGCAGGGACTTCACCGGGCCGCCGGGGAACAGGCGGTGGGCGACCGGCGAGTGGACCGGCCGGTCCTGGACCGGGCGCTCGTGGACCAGCGACAACTGGACCGGGCGCTCGTGGACGGGCCGGAGCTGGACCGGCCGCTCCTGGACGACCGGCACGTGGTTCGGCCGCTCCTGGACGGGCCGCTCCTGGTCCTAGCCCGCCCCGCGGCCGACCCGGCCCGCGAGCGCGGGCCGCCGCGCCCGGGCTAGGCGAAGGAGAACAGCGGCGGGAAGGCCAGCACCACCAGCCACGCCCAGGCCGCGTACACGGCGACGTACCGGGTCTGCCAGCGCTCGGCCCGGGCGAACGGCAGCCGGCCGCGGACGAAGCCGAGGAACAGCCGGGCCGACCAGGTGAGGTTGGCGGCCAGGATGACGTTCTCGCCCAGCGCCGCGGTCTTGTTCGGGCTGAACCCCCACACGGTGATCCGCCCGGCGAGCGCCAGCAGCACGAGGACGTCGATGGCCAGCGCGCTGACCACCAGCCCGAGCTGCAACCGGTCGAACGGTCCGGGCGGCGCGGCGGGGTCGCGGGCCGAGATGGCGTACAGCAGCAGGCCCAGCACGACGGCCAGCAGCAGGTCGAACAGGATCAGCGCGTCCCGTTCGACGTCGATGCCGCGGGCCGTCCAGATCACCGCGCCGAGGAAGGCCAGCAGCGCCGCGGCGAACAGCGGCGTGAACACCCGGGTCAGGACGGGCGCCATGTTCTCGATCACGCTCTGCTTGGCCTCGACCAGCCAGGCGGCCACGACGACGCCGGCCATCCCGCCGCAGGGCAGCAGCCACTGGGAGGCGACGCTCTCGGCGTCGATCCCGATCGCCCGGAACGTGCCCAGCGTGAACGCGGTCAGCACGCCGCCGCCGAGCGCCAGCAGCACGAAGTAGATGAACCACTCGCCGGTGAACCGGATGAAGTCCATCCGGCGCCGGCCGGAGCGCCAGTCGCCGCCGGTGTAGGCGACGCCGACGGCCAGCCACAGCGCCAGCGGCAGGTGGATCGCGCTGAGCACGACGCTCTGCGAGTCGGCGGCCGACGGGTACGCGTTCGCGGCGGCCGCGCCGACGGCGAACAGCAGCGCCAGCGCGCCGAGCACCCGCGGGCCGACCCGGCGCCGCCAGGCGAAGTACGCGGCCAGCGGCGCCAGCGCGAACAGGCCGAGGTTGCGGGCGAGGAAGTCGCCGTCGGCGCCGAACGTGTCCACCCCGAACAGGCCCGGCACCTGGACCGCCAGCGCCGCGCCGGCGGCGCACAGCACCATGGCCAGCAGCTCGCGGCGCGGGCGGCCGCCGGCGGGCCGGTCCGCCCCGGCGGGCAGGACGAGCTGCTTCCACAGCCGCTCGGAGTGCTCCCGGGCGAACTCGCGGGCCAGCGCGTCGAGGTCGCCCATCCGCTTGACGGCGATGAGGAACGCCTCGTCCGCGGCCAGCCCGGCCTCGGTCAGCTCGGCGATCCGGCTGCGGAGGTGGTCCTCCAGCTCGTCGGCGTCGGGGTCGTGCAGCTCGCGGCGGCGCTCCACGTACGCCCGCCACTGGGCGATCCGGGCCTCCTGCCGGGCGTCGGCACCCGTCCCGGCGTCGTCGGCGGTCGTCCCGGCGTCGTCGGCGGTCGTCCCGGCGGGGTCGTCGGCGGTCATCCCGCCACCGCCGGGATCGGCAGGACGGCCGGCGCCGCGCGCCAGACGCCGCGCAGGGCGTCGACGACGGCGGCCCACTGGCGGCGCTGCTCGGCCAGCTCGGCCCGGCCCTGCTCGGTGATCCGGTAGTACTTGCGCCGGCGCCCGCCCTCGGGGGTCCGCCAGGTCGCCTCGACGTGGCCATGCCGCTCGAGCCGGTGCAGCAGCGGGTACAGCAGCCCGTCGGTCCACTCCAGCCGCCCGCCGGAGAGGTCGTTGACGTGCTTGAGGATCGCGTACCCGTAGCTCTCGCCGTCGGCGAGGATGCCGAGCACGAGCGGGGTCGCCGAGGCCGCGACCAGGTCCTTGGTGATGTGCACGGACCCTCCCTAGAACTGCAATGCATAGTACTGCTAGGTATCGCCGCTCGGCAAGTCCGGCGCGCCGGGCGGACAACGGCTCTCCGGACGGCGTTCCGCCCGCGCGGACGACACCCACCGCGTAAGGACACGGCCGTGACACGCATCCCCGGTGCTGTCCTCGCCGGCGCGCTCGGCGCCGCCGGCCGCCGCGGCGACCCGGGCCGGTCCCGCGTCGTCGACGGCGGGGGCGCCGGGAGCGCCCCGTGGGCGGTCCGGGTCAACCGCGGCGACGGCGGCGCTCAGTCGGCGGCCAGGCCGCGCTCGATCGCGTATCGGGTGAGCTGCACCCGGTTGTGCAGGTGCAGCTTGCTCAGCGTGTTCTGCACGTGGTTCTGCACCGTCCGGTGGCTGAGCGTCAGCCGGTCGGCGATCTGCTTGTACGACAGGCCCTTGGCCACCAGCCGCAGCACCTCGGTCTCCCGGTCGGTGAGCCGCGGCGCCGGCAGCCCGCCGGGCGCGCCGCCGGCCAGCCGGCGGTACTCCCCCAGCACCAGCCCGGCCAGGCCCGGCGTGAACACCGCCCGCCCGGCGGCGGTGGCCCGCACCGCCTCGACGAACTCCGCGGTGCTCGCCGACTTGAGCAGGTACCCGGTGGCGCCGGCCTTCACCGCGTCCAGCACGTCCTGCTGCTCGCCGCTGGCCGACAGCATCAGCACCCGGGCGGCCGGCGCGGCGGTGGCCAGGCCGCGGATCACCTCGACGCCGCCGATGTCCGGCAACTGCAGGTCCAGCACGACCACGTCCGGGCGGGCGGCCGGGGCGAGCCGGACGGCCTGCCCGCCCTCCCCGCTCGCGGCGACCACGGCGAAGCCGGCCTCGGCCAGGTCGCGGGCCACGCCCTCGCGCCACATCGGATGGTCGTCGACGACCATCACCCGGATCGGCTCGGTGGGATCGGTCATCCCCGCAGCGTACGCGGCACCCGCAGCTCCACCTCGGTACCCTCGTCCGGCTCGGAGTGGATCGTCGCGGTGCCGCCCAGGTCGGCGAGCCGGCCGAGGATCGACTGGGCGACGCCCAGCCGGCCGTCCGCGGCGGCCTCGTCCAGCCGGCCCGGCACGATGCCCGGCCCGTCGTCGCGGACGGTGACGGTCACCGCCGCCGGCTCGTCCTCGACCAGCACCCACGCCCGGGTGGCCGGGCCGCCGTGCCGGGCCACGTTCGCCAGCGCCGCGCCGACCGCCCGGGCCAGCTCCGCGGCCACCGGCTCCGGCAGCGGCACCGGGGCGGCGGGCGCGGCCACCGAGATCGACCGGCCGGCGTACGGGCGCAGCAGCGCGCGCAGGTCCGCCTCGCCGCCGGCCGGCTCGGGCGGGGCGGCGCCGATCAGCGCCCGCAGCGCCGCCTCCTGCTCGCCGGCCAGCCGGGCCAGCTCGCCGGCCTCGCCGTCCAGCCGGGCGCCGCGCCGGGCGACCATCGCCAGCACCTGGAGGACGGAGTCGTGGATGCCCCGGGCCAGCCGCTCCCGCTCGGCGGCGGCGGCCTCCCGCTGGGCGGCCTCGCGCAGCCGCCGCTCGACGTCGGCGGCCAGCCTGGCGACGTGGCCGGTGGACAGGCCGGCGAGCAGCATCAGGATGATCCCGGTCGCGGCGGCCTGGCCGGCGCTGCCCCGGACCACCCCCTCGACCGCGCCGAGCACGACCGCGGCGGCCAGCCCGCGCCGCCGCCCGCCGGCCACCGCCCAGGCCAGCACGACCCCGCCGATCCAGGCCGGCGCCAGGGTGGGCAACTGGTGCCGCAGCGGGTCCAGCCCCACCACCCACAGGGTGCTCAGCTCCACCGCGGCGGTCACCGCCAGGTCGGCGCCCAGCAGCGGCCAGCGGCGGCGGGCCGGGTCGGCGTACCCCCACCCGGTCGCCGCCGTCCAGGCGGCCATCACCGCCAGGGCCAGCCAGGCGTACGGCGGGTGGGCGTACCCGGCGCTGTTGACCGCGGTCAGGTAGGCGACGAAGACCAGGGCCAGGACCCGGTACACGGCGACGGCCCGCCAGAGCGCCTCGCGCAGGCCGTCCGGGTGGGTCGGGGTGAAGCGCACCGGACCAGCCTACGGACCGGGACGGTACGCTGCTGGTGCGCGGGCGCCGGGGGCGTCGTAGGGTGGGCGGAGCGCCCGCCCCGCGGGTGGCCCGCCGCACCGGCCCGCGCCGGCCGCCGGGCCGGCCCGCCCGATCGTCCCGTCCGCCTCCGCCGCCGAAGGATGCCGTGGTCAGCTCTGGTTCCGCGTCGACCGATCCGGTCCCCGCGCCGCTGCCTGGCGAGGAGCTGCTGGACCGCGAGTTCGCGCACGCCGACGTCACCTCCATCCGGCACCTGCTGAGCACCGCCGCCGGGTCCGCGGGGCTGGCCAACCAGTCGCTCGACGACTTCGTGCTGGCGGTCAACGAGCTGGTCACCAACGCCGTCCGGCACGGCGGCGGGACCGGCCGGCTGCGACTGTGGCGGGCCAGCGAGGGGCTGTGCTGCGAGGTGGCCGACGCCGGTACCGGGCTGCCCGGCGACCACCCGGTCGGCCGGGAGCGCCCGCGCACGGACGTGGCCGGCGGCTGGGGCATGTGGCTCGCCCGCCGGCTGAGCACCGCGATGTCGGTGACCACGGGCGCCGCGGGCACGACGGTACGGATCATGGTCCAGCTCTCGGAGGTCTGACACCCGTGCGTACGTTCGCCGCGCCCGACGAGCTGCGCGCCGCCGTCGGCGAGCACCTGGGGTACAGCGCCTGGCGCGCCGTCGACCAGGCCCGGATCGACGGGTTCGCCGACGCCACCGACGACCACCAGTGGATCCACACCGACCCGGCCCGGGCGGCCGCCGGCCCGTACGGCGGGACCATCGCCCACGGGTACCTGGTCCTGGCGCTGCTGCCGACGCTGGTCACCGAGGTGTTCGCCGTCGAGGGGGCCCGGCTGCGGGTCAACTACGGGCTGGACCGGGTCCGCTTCCCGGCCCCGCTGCGCACCGGCGACGAGATCCGGGCCGGCGTCGAGGTGGCCGGGGTGGGCGAGGTGCCCGGCGGGCTGCACCTGGAGCTGGCGGTGACGGTGGAGCCGCGCTCCGGCGGCAAGCCCTGCTGCGTGGCCCGCACGTTGACCCGCCTGTACGTCTGACGCCCGTACGCCCGACGCCGACCCGCCCGTACGCCCGACGGCCCGGCGTCCGGGCCCGGACGTGGCCGGAAAACCGTGTCGGCGCCCCTTCCCGGCCCGCAACTACCGGAAAGGAGCGCCGACACCTCTATGGGTTCCGGCCGGCCGGCGCGGCGTCTCCCTCACCAAGACGCGTTGCCGGTCGACCGGTGCCTTGACCACAACCGGCCGAGGGGGACGACCGACCGGCACTGTCAAGGACGCCGGGATGTGTGGAGTTGTGTCGCGGTGTCCGCGAATATCGACGATCCTCGCTGGTGATCGTGCCTATCCGACGGACACGGTGTACGCGCCGGTTCCCTGTCTCGTCGCGATCCGGACCCGGTACAGGCCGGCGTCGCCGGTGTACCGGAGCACCTCGGTGGAGCCGTCGGCGACGCCGCTGGCCACCGTGTTCCAGGTCAGGCCGCTCCACTTCTCCAGGGAGAGGTCGAAGTCGGCGTCGCCGGGGCCGGTCAGGCAGACCGTCTGCGGGCCGGCGTCGGCCCGGAAGGACCCGCCGTCCGGCTGGACCACCTCGTCGCCGGTGCCCAGCTCGCCGGTGAACGCGGCGTCCGCGTTCCGGCAGGCCACCGGCCGGTTGACCGCGCCGCTGTCACCGCCGCCGTTGCTGTTTCCGTTGCTGTTTCCGTTGCCGTTGCCGTTCCCGTTGCTGCTGCCGTTCCCGCCGTTGCTGCTGCCGCGGTTGCCGCCGCCGGTACCGGTGTTGCTGCTGCCGCCGCCGGGGTTCGGGGCGGCGCCGCTGCCCGGGTCGACGGCCGGCGGGCCGATCTGCTGGCCCGCCCCGGCGACCGCGCCGCCGGCCCGGGCCACGGCCACGGCGCCGCCGCCGGCACTCGCGTTGGCCTCGGCGTTCGCCCCACCGCGCAGGACCAGCAGGTTCAGGCCGACCCGGTCGAGCACCTCGGTGACGGGCTGGAAGAACGTCGTGCCGCCGACCACGCAGTCGCCCGAGCCGCCGGAGGTCATGCCCTGGGCCTGGGTACCGGAGAAGAACGGCCCGCCGGAGTCGCCGGGCTCGGCGCAGACGCTGGTCCGGGTCAGCCCCGGCACCGCGCCCTCGGCGTAGTTGACCGTCGCGTCCTTGGACTGGATCACCCCGCACCGGGTGCCGGTGGTCGAGCCGGACCGGCAGACGGTCGTGCCGACGGGCGCCTCCGCGGCGCCGGTCACCGGGATCAGGCCGCGCTCGGTCGCCACCGCCGGGATCGGCGTGAACGTGGACGCGGTCCGGATGAAGCTGAAGTCGTCGCCGGGGAAGGACGACACCCCGAACAGGCCCTGGAACTGCTCGTCGGCGCCGGCCGTGGTCCGCTGGCCCGCGGTGCCGCAGTGCCCGGCGCTGACGAACCCGCCCTGCACGGCGAAGCCGACCGAGCAGCGGGCGGCGCTGTTGATCAGGTACGGGTCCGCGCCGCGCACGTCGATCAGCGGCCGGGGCCGCTCGGCCGAGCGGACCACCCGGATGCTCGGGCCGGGGGCGCCGTTGCGGTACGCCCACGAGCTGGCCCGCTGCTCCTGGCCGGGCGCGGCCAGCACCACGACGCTGTTGCTGGCCGGGTCGACGTACCAGCCGGCGGCGCTGCGCGAGCCGATGTTGCGGGCCCGGCTGTCCAGGTCCGCCTTGACCGTGGCGAGCTGCGCCGCGTTGTACCGGACCAGCTTCGGCGTGCCGCCGGCCCGGCGGACGGCGTTGGCCGTGCGCCGGTCGGTGACGCCGACGTTCAGGGTGCGGCCGTTGCCGGTGGCCCAGGTACCGGAGAACAGGCCGGCGGGTCCGGCGGCGCCACCCGCACCGCCGAGCGCGCCGATCAGGCCGGCGATGCCGGCCGCGCCGTCGGCGATCTGCCCGGCGTCGACGTTCCCGCCGCCGCCGTTGTTCGCCGCGCCGTCGGCCGCGCCCGCGCCGGCCGCGGCGCCGAGCTGGATGAGCTGGGCGATGAGCGCCGGGTCGAAGCCGCCGGCACCGCCGCCGCCCGCGTTCCCGCCGCCGTCGTTGCCGCCGCCCCGTTTGGCGGCGCCGGCGATCAGGCCCGCGATCTGCCCGATGTCGACCTTGCCGCCGCCGCCCGCGGCGGACCTGCCGCCGGCCGCGCCGGCCAGGTCGCCGAGCCCGGCGTCGACCCGGTTGCCGGTGTCGGCGAGCGTGGCCTCGCGCTGGACCCGGGCGGCCGCCGCGCGCGGCGAGAGCTTCAGGTCGCGGGCGACGAACTGGACGTACGGGGAGCCGGCCCCGTCGTCGTCCTGCTCGGCGAGCGCCGGGACGGTCACCGCGGCCGCCGCAACGACGGCCACCCCGACCACCGCCGCGACCCGCACACGCCCGGTGTCCATCGGTCTCCTCTCCGGCGCAACCCCGGGGAGGAGGGGATCGCCTGTGCCGGGGAGTACGCGGGACCACGGGGTCCGGATGAACGGGTCCTGTGTGACGTAGATCACATTCACGAACCGGGGTCGGAGGTGAGCCGTGCGGCCGACAGACAAAACGCGCAGGGGCCCCGGCACGTCGCGTACCGGGGCCCTGCGCTGACCATCGGGGGATTCGGACGGGTACGTCCGGGTGAGCTAGACGTACCGGAAGGCGCTGCCGCCGTACGTTGTCGTCACCCCGCCCGGCGTGGTCACCTGCACGTGGTACGTGCCCGCGGTCCGCTTGCCGAGCGTCGCCACGACCCGGCTGTCCGACTGCCGGCTGAACGACACCGACTGCCCGCCGACCGTGACCCGGCTGGCCGCGGTCAGGTTCGTCCCGTTGATCGTGACCAGCGTCTTCGCCGCCGAGGACGCCGCGCTGCCCACGCTCAGCGACGCCAGGGTCGGCGCCGCCGGGGCGGTGTAGGTGAAGTTCACCGCGTTGCTGGTCCCGCCCGGCGTGGTCACCCGCACCAGCGAGACGCCCGCGCCGGCCGCCTTCGGCATGGTCACCTTCACCTGGGTGTCGGAGACCTTCGCCATCGTGACCTTCGCGCCGTTCGCCGTGGCGCCGGTCGCGTCGGTCAGGTTGGCGCCGGTGACCAGCACCGACGTGGTCGCGTACGTCCAGCCCGTGCTGGTGCTGAGCGAGGACAGCGTCGGCGCGGACGGGGTCGTCCGGGTCACGGTCACGCCCTGGCTGGAGCCGGCCGTGTTGGTCAGCACCAGGGCGAAGCTGCCCGCGGCGCCGGCCGGGACCGACACCTTCGCCGAGGTCGCCGAGACCTTGGTGAAGGTCGCCTTGGTACCGCCGAGCGTGGCCCCGGTGACCCGGTCGAGCGCCTGCCCGGTCACCACGACCGTGGACGCCTTGTAGTACGGCACGCTGCTCGGCGTCACGCCGGTCACGGTCGGCGCCGGCGGGTTGGTGTACCCGTAGGACTGCGCCCCGCTCGCGCCGAGGGCGTTGGCCAGCCGCACGTCGTACGTGCCCACCGGCTGCGGCGGCACCTTGAACGTCAGCGACGTCGCCGAGACCACCTTCACGCCGGTCGCGGTCTTGGTGCCGACCGTGACCTTCGGCGTCGCGCCGGTGAAGTAGTTGCCGGTCGCGGTGACCGTCTCGCCGCCGAAGACCAGGCCGCTGCTCGCGCTGAGCGAACTCAGCAGCGGCGGCGGGTTCTGGTACGTGAACTTCGTCTGGGTGCCGACGTCGCTCGTGCCGCCCGAGCTGGTCGCCCGCACGTCCACCACGCCGTTGCTGCCGGCCGGCGTCCGGAAGGTGAGCCGGGTCGAGCCGCTGACCAGGGCGCTCTGCAGGTTCGTCGCGGCCGCGCCGCCGACCGTCACCGAGGTCACGTCGGCCAGGCCGGAGCCGGTCAGCGTCACCTCGGTACCGCCGGTGTTGGCGCCCTTGACCGCCGACATCGACGCGATCGACGGCTTCATCGCCACCGGGGTGGCCGGGGTGGTGATGCCGCGCACGGAGTACGCCGCGTCCACCCGGCTGAGCACCCAGGACCAGGACAGCTTCGCCTCGCCCGCGTTGCCCCAGTTGCCGCCCCACGAGTTGCGGACGGTGATGCCCTGGCTGTCGTACGCGAAGGCCGCCATCATGTGCCCGCCGAGCATGCTGCCCGAGGCGGAGTTGTAGATGGTGTGCGCGCCGAGGGCGCTGAAGTTGCTGTACACGGGCATGCCGATCGCGACCGGGTTGCCGGACGCCATCGCCGCCATCATCGCCTCCTTGGCGGTGGTGGTCTGCCCGGCGCCCAGCCACAGCCGGGTCCAGCCGCTGACCCGGTAGTTGGCCGCGTTCGCGATCTGCGCCGTGGTCGGCGCGGTCTGGTAGTTGTAGTAGCCCTGGAAGTAGTCGGCCTGGGTGTCCACGCCGGAGTTGGTCGCGGTCTGCAGCGCGTAGTCCGGGTTGGTGCCCGCGTTCGGGGCGCCGCCGGCGGCCACGGTCCGCATGTACAGGTACAGCGGCGCGTACGGGGCGCCGGAGCCGCCCGTCCGGTTCGCCCAGTACCCCATGATGTTGTGCGCGATCGACCACGACACGCAGGAGCCGATCTGCCCCTGGTTGCCGATGGCGGGCGCCCACTGCCGCAGGTCCGCCGACTCCGGCAGGACCTCGAACGCCTTCGAGGTGGGCTTCTTGGCGACGGCCCGGCCGACGGTCTTGACGTACCCGCCGACCTGGACCTTGGGCTTCGGCGCCGGCCTCGCCGGGGCCGCCGAGGCGGCCAACGGCGCGAGCGGCGCGGTGAACAGGGCGACGAGCAGGCTGACGCCCAGCCGATGGATCGGGCGCATCCATGCACCTCCGGGGGGGGAGAGGGGTCCGCACCGCACGGCCGTGTGGCCGCACGGGATTGCTGCGTTCCTGCCTCCGCCGGGGTGGTCGTCGGAAGTGCATGGTTGATCGGGGGGTGGCACCCCCTACCTGAGAAAACGCTCCGCGGTTGTGGCGTAGCTAACCGTTATGCAACCGAACGCGGGGGGTCGGGCGCGGTTGTCGGGCGCTGGTTTCGGGCGCCGGGCATCGAGCACTGGCTGTCGTGCGCGCTGTGGGATCGAGCGCGGGGTGATCGGGCGCGGGGTGATCGGGCCTCGGGCGATCGGGCCCCGGGGCGATCGGGCGTCAGGCGATCGAGCCCGGGGCGGCCACCGCGACGGGGGGCGGGGTCGCGAGCAGGTGCGGCGGGAAGACCAGGTGCAGGCTGGTCCCCTCCCCCGGCCGGTCGGTGAGCGCCAGCGTGGCGTGGTGCACGTCCAGGATCTGCTTGGTGACCGCGAGGCCGGCGTCCGGCTGGCCGGGCGCCGGGGTGGCGATCGCCCCGCGGTAGAGGTGCTCGAACAGGTGCGGGTGGGCGCCGCCGGGCGCTTCCAGGTCGTCCAGCCGCAGGCCCGGCGCGGGCTCGCCCTCGGTGGTCACCCGGACCCGGCCGTGCTCCGGGGTGAACTTCACCGCGGCGAACAGCAGGTGCGCCAGCGCCTGCTCCAGCCGGACCGGGTCGGCGAGGATGGGCAGCTCGGGGCCGTCCGGGTGGAGGATGCCGATGCCCTTCATCCCGGCGATCGGCCGGACCGCCTCGACCGCCCGGGCGGTCAGCCGGGTCAGGTCGACCATCCGCAGCCGCAGCCCGGCGCCGTCGCCGCCGACCACGGCCAGCACGGTGTCCACCAGGGCGCGCAGCTCGCCGGCGTTGGCCCGGACCACCCCGGCCGCCCGGGCGGTCAGGTCGGGGTCGGGCGCGATCCCGGCGGCGAGCAGGTCCAGGTACGCCCGGACGTCGGCCAGCGGCCCGCGCAGGTGCGCCCGGACCAGGTGCACGACCTCGTCGAGCCGCTGGTCCACCTCCTGCTGGTGGTGGCTGACCGCGCTGATCCGGCCGGCGGCGTGGCGCAGTTCGAGCTGGGCGGTGACCTGCCGGGCCAGCGCCCGCAGGGCGCGCATCTGGTCGACGCTGAGCCGGCGCGGCTGGGCGTCCACGACGCAGAGCGTGCCCAGCGGGAAGCCGTCGCTGGTGACCAGCGGCGCCCCGGCGTAGAACCGGATGCCGTGCTCGTCGGTGACGGCCGGATTGCCGGCGAACCGGGCGTCCCGCGTCAGGTCGGGCACCACCATCAGGTCCCGGCCGAGGATCGCGTACGCGCAGAAGGACAGGTCCCGGCTCGTCTCCTGCATGTCCAGGCCGAGCTTCGCCTTGAACCACTGCCGCTCGGCGTCCACGAGGCTGACCAGCGACATCGGCGTGCCGCAGACCCGGGCGGCGAGCGCGACGATCTGGTCGAACTCCTCCTCCGGCGGGGTGTCGAGCACGTCCAGGGAGCGCAGGCGGGCCAGCCGGGCTTCCTCGTTGTCCGGCTGCGGCGGACGGGTCGGCTCGGCCATCGGGCATCTCCTCGGCGCTCGGGTCGCCGGTGGTCCCGGCGGGCCGTTCGGGCAAACCACCTGGCACTACGACAGGTAGGCACACCACTACCCATCGTAGTGCCAGCGGAGTACTGTATGAGCCGATCGGTGCGCGAGGGGGGACGCAGATGGCGCTGATTCTCGCCGCGGACGATGAGCCCGCAGCGCGGGAGATTCTCACCCGCGTGCTCACGGAGGCGGGCCATCGCGTGCTCGCGGTGCCCGACGGCGAGACCGCCCTGCGGGCGTTCCGCGAACACCGGCCCGACCTGGTGCTCACCGACGTGGACATGCCGCTGATCAACGGCTTCCTGCTCTGCGACGAGATCCGCCGCGACCCCGACCGCCCGCACACCCCGGTGGTCCTGGTGACCGGCGTCATCGACCCGCGCGACCACCGGGCCCGCGAGGTCGGCGTCTCCGCGGTACTGGTCAAGCCCTTCGGCCCGGCCGACCTGCTGACGACCGTCGCGGGCTACCTGCGGCCCGGCGCGGGCCCGCCGCCGCTGGCGGCCGCCGGCCCGGCGGGCGCGCCCGGCCGCGCCGACCCGGCCGCCGGCGCCTGATTCCGCGGTTTTGCGGTACGGGGTCCGGTCGATGCCCACCCGCGGCCTTCGGGCAATTCAGGGTGATTGGGGGCACAGCCGGCGGGAGCGCGTTAGCGTTGAGGGATGCCGAAGGCCGTGTGGAACGACGTGGTCGTCGCCGAGAGCGACGACATCGTGGTGTTGGAGGGCAACAAGTACTTCCCGCGCGCGTCGGTGCGCGAGGACGTCCTGAGGCCGTCCGAGAAGCACACCGTGTGCCTCTGGAAGGGGCGCGCGTCGTACTACTCCCTCGAACTCGACGGCGAGCGCGCCGAGAACGCCGTCGTCTACTATCCGGAGCCCAAGCCGGACGCCCGGACCATCGCCGACCGCGTGTACTTCACCCGCGACATCAAGATCCTGGACTGAGTCCGCCCGCCGCCCGGGAGCCGGCCCACGCCGCCCGCTCCCGGCGGCCCGCGCCCGCTCCCCCCTTCCGCCGCCGCCCGGCTCCCACCGCCGCCCGGCGCGCGCCGCCGTTCCCCGCCCGCGGCCCGCGCCGCCCGGCGGCCCGCCGGGCTCCCGCACCGGCTTCGGGGTGATCGTCGCAACCCTGCCGCCCCTCCGCAGGCAGTGACGGACGTGCTAGCGTCCCCGTTTTGCCGTCACCTTCGACAACGGCAACCACCCCCGATTGACCTCGAAGGATCACCATGACCATCGGCCGACAGCCACCCATCGGTCCCCCCGACGCGACGCACACGCCGCGGTACGTCAACGCCAGCACCTTCGCCCGGCTCCCCCGGCTCGACCAGGTCGGCCGCGCCGACATCGCGGTCGTCGGGGTGCCGTTCGACTCCGGCGTGACCTACCGGCCGGGGGCCCGGTTCGGGCCGAACCACATCCGGCAGTCCAGCATGCTGCTGCGCCCGTACCACCACCTGCTCGACCTGGCGCCGCTCACCGACTTCCAGATCGCCGACGCCGGCGACCTCGCGGTCAACCCGTTCGACATGGACGCCACCATCGAGCTGATCGCCGACGGCGCCCGCGACCTGCTCGCCACCGGCGCCCGGCTGATGACGCTCGGCGGCGACCACTCGATCGCCCTGCCGCTGCTGCGGGCGGCGGCCGAGCGGCACGGCCCGCTCGCCGTGGTGCACTTCGACGCCCACCTGGACACCTGGGACATCGACTTCGGCAAGTGCCACTCGCACGGCACCCCGTTCCGGCGCGCGGCCGAGGCCGGCTACCTGGACCGCAACCACTGCCTGCACATCGGCATCCGCGGCCCGCAGTTCGACAAGGCCGACCTCACCGCCGACGCCGACCTGGGCTTCGAGATCGTGTACGGCGAGTGGCTCGACGACCTCGGCGTCGACGGCGTCGTCGAGCGGATGCGGGCCCGGCTCGGCGACCGCCCGGTGTACGTCTCGGTGGACATCGACGTCCTCGACCCGGCGTTCGCCCCCGGCACCGGTACGCCCGAGTGCGGCGGGCTGACCAGCCGGGAGCTGCTGGCGATCCTGCGCGGCCTGGCCGGGCTGAACGTCGTCGCGGCGGACCTGGTCGAGGTGGCGCCGGCGTACGACCACGCGGAGATCACCGGGATGGCGGCGGCCCGGCTGGCGTACGAGCTGATCTCGGTGATGGCCGCCCACCTGGCCGGCCGGACCCCGACCCCGCTCGCCGAACCGGCCCTCCTCGCCCCGACCTGCTGAACCGTTGATCGGGGAGGGCGGGCCCGCCCTCCCCGACCTCAGGTGGCGCCGAGGTGGGCGAGGAGCGTCTGGTGGGCGGCCCAGCCGTCCGGGAACCGGGTCGGCGTGTCCAGGTGGACCGGCTCCCGGGACGGGTGGGCGTCCAGCAGCTCCGCGATCCCCGCCCGGGCCACCACCACGCACGCCTGCCGATGCCGGCTGGCCAGCACGCACAGCCGCCCGGCCTCCAGGTGGAACGCCGTCGCGTCCCGCCGCCCGGACAGCGGGTGCAGCACGATCGTCACGTCGTACTCCCGGCCCTGGAGGCGGTTGGCCGTGTCCACGGTGACCGCGGCGGCGCGCGCGGGCAGGGCCGCGCGGATCGCCGCTACCTGGTCGCGGTGGGCGGCGCCGACCGCGATCCGGTCCGCGGTGACCGGCGCCGTCGCCCGCTCGCAGGTCGCGGTGGCGCCGCGGTCGAGCAGGCGGGCGGCCAGGTCGGCGCAGGCGCGGACCGCGGCGGCGTCGGTGCGCGGGGTGTGCCCGGCCGGCAGCTCGTACAGGCCCCAGCCGGTGTCCGCCGCGGCGGCGAGGGCGGCGTCGGCGGCGTCCCCGCCGCCGGGCGGCAGGTCCAGCTTGCGGTCACCGGGCGCGGTGCCGGCGGCGAACGGGGCGTCAGGGTAGAAGGCGTCGGCGACCAGGCCGGCCGCGGACGGCGGGAGCCGCCAGGAGACCGGCAGGCGGTGGACGGGCAGGTCCGGGTTGTGCCGGAGCAGGACGGCGACCGCGCTCTGCATCGGGTCCCAGGTCAGGCCGGTCCAGCGGGCGGTCTCCACGGTGGAGAACGGGTCGAGCTGGCCGGGGTCGCCGACGAACAGCGCCCGGTCGAACCGCGGGGCGACGCGCAGCAGGGCGTCCGAGCGCATCTGGTACGCCTCGTCCACGATCGCCCACGGCCACCGGCCCTCGGCGACGGTGGCCCACTTGGCCGCGGTGCCGATGGTGACGGCGGGCGCGTCGAGGTCGGCGACCTTGGCGGCCACCCGGACGTTGCGGTGCCGGGCGACCCGGTCGGCGGGGCGGTAGTCGGCGGCGGACAGCCGGCCGAGCCGCAGCCGGTCGTCCGCGGCGGCGAGCCGGTCGATCAGGTCGTCGACCTGCTCGTTGGTCTGCGCCACCAGCATCGCGGGGGCGCCGGTGGCGGCGAGTTCGCGGGCGGCCCGGACGACCAGCGTGGACTTGCCGGCGCCGGGCGGGGAGTCGACGACCACGCCGCGGTGGGCGCCGCCGAGCAGGTCGGCGAGGACGGCGTCGGTCACCTGCTGGGCGCGGGCCGTCGGGGTCACGCCGGACAGCGTGCCACACCGCCACCGCGAACCGCCGCAGGCAACCCCGCCCTGCTGACGGAAGACGTGGGTGTGATCCACGCCACTCGAGGGCGGGCGCAATTGGGTCGGGCGGGGCAGGGTGGCGCGACTCGGGCGGCGGTCCGGGCGTTTCGGCACGGATGGGGCCGAACGACCGACTGGCGTTCTGTTTTGGTTAGGCTAACCTCACTCCGTGCCCGATGCCGCCCGCCCCGCCCTCGCCGGCGCCGACCTCGACCTCGGCTACCACCGGACGACCGTCGTGCACGGCGCCGGGATCGCCCTGCACCCCGGCCGGGTCACCGCGCTGATCGGCCCGAACGGCAGCGGCAAGTCCACCCTGCTGCGCGCCCTGGCCCGGCTGCACAAGCCGACCGCCGGCCGGGTCACCCTGGCCGCCGGCGCCGACGCGCTCGCCCTCGCCCCCCGCGACTTCGCCCGCCGGGTCACCCTGCTCGCGCAGAGCCGGCCCGCGCCGAGCGGGGTCAGCGTCCGCGACGTCGTCGGGTACGGCCGGCACCCGCACCGCGGCCGCTGGCGCGCCGACGACCCGGCCGGCGCCGCGGCGGTCGCGCACGCGATGGCCGTCACCGGGGTCACCGCGATGGCGCACCGCGGGGTGGACGAGCTGTCCGGCGGCGAGCGCCAGCGGGTCTGGTTCGCCTCCTGCCTGGCGCAGGACACCGGCACGATCCTGCTCGACGAGCCGACGACGTACCTGGACCTGCGCTACCAGGTCGAGGTCCTCGACCTGATCCGCGACCTCGCCGACGCCCACGGCGTCGCCGTCGGGGTGGTGCTGCACGACCTGAACCAGGCCGCCGCGGTCGCCGACGACGTCGTCCTGATGGACGGCGGGCGGGTGCGCGCGGCCGGGCCGCCCGCCGCGGTGCTCACCGCGGCCGCGCTCAGCGAGACGTACGGGATCACCGTCGAGGTGGCCGTCGACGCCGACTCCGGTCGGCTCACCTGCCGGCCGGTCGGCCGGCACAGCAGCCGGGCCGCGGCCGTCGCCCGCGCCGGCGAACGGAGAGAAGAGAAGTCATGATGCGCCTGCGTACGCTCGCCGTCCTGGCCGCGGCCGGGCTGGCCCTGGCCGGCTGCGGCACCACCGAGAAGCCGGGGGCGGCGGAGCCGTCGGCGACCGGCGGGCCGGTGTCGGTCACCGACAGCCGGGGAAAGCAGATCAAGCTGGAGCGCCCGGCGAGCCGGGTCGTGGCGCTGGAGTGGGGCGAGGCCGAGATGCTGGCCACCCTCGGCGTGATGCCGGTCGGCGTCGCCGACACCAAGGGGTACGCCACCTGGGTCACCGCCGCGAAGCTGGACCCGTCCGTCGCCGACGTCGGCACCCGCGGCGAGCCCAGCGTGGACGCGATCGTCAAGCTCCAGCCCGACCTGGTGGTGATGGAGGACGAGTCGAAGTCGCCGGTCGTGGCGCAGCTCGAGAAGTACGTACCGGTCATCGTCACCAAGGGCAGCGACGCCACCCGCAACCTCGACCGGCTGCGCGACGACTTCCGGCTGCTCGCCGCGGCGACCGGGACGTCGGCCGCGGCCGACCGCGAGCTGGCCGCGATGGACGCCGCGTTCGACGGGGTCAAGGGCAAGCTGGCCGCCGCCGGGCACGCCGGCAAGCCGTTCGCCATGGCCGACGGCTGGAAGGAGGGCAGCACGATCTCGATCCGGATGTTCGGCCGGGGCGCGCTGGTCTCCGACGTGGCGACCCGGGTCGGGCTGGCGAACACCTGGACCGGCAAGGTGGACGCACTGTGGGGCCTGGGGACCACCGACGTCGAGGGCCTGACCCCGCTCAAGACCCGGGACCTGCACTTCCTCTACAACGCCTCGGCCGGCGACGACGTCTTCGCCGCCGGCCTGAGCACGAACGCGATCTGGCGGTCGATGACCTTCGTGCAGAAGGGGCAGGTCCGCAAGCTCACGCCGGGCATCTGGACCTTCGGCGGCCCGGCCTCGTGCCGGCAGTACGCCGCCGAGCTGGTCAAGGTCTTCGGCGCTTGAGCGGCGGGCGCGGGCTCCGGGCGGGCGGCGCGGCCGTGGCGGCGGCCGCGGCCGCCCGGCCGGGCCCGCCCGCGCCCCCGCCGCCGCGGGCCGGGCGGCTCGCGGCGCTGTTCGGCGCGGGCACGGCCCTGCTGGTCGTGCTCGCGGCGCTGCACGTCACCCAGGGCACGTCCGGCGCGGGCGCGGCGGACGTGCTGCGCGCGCTCGCCGGCGCCGACCCCGGCACGCTGGACGTGCTCGTCGCCGCCCGGCTCCCCCGGCTGCTCGCCGCGCTGGTCGTCGGCGCGGCGCTGGGCCTGGCCGGGGCGGCGTTCCAGTCGGTCGCCCGCAACACCCTGGCCTCGCCGGACACCCTCGCCGTCAACGCCGGCGCCCACCTGGCGGTCGTCGCGGTGGCCGCGTTCGGGGTGGCGCTGCCGGTGCTCGCCGCGGGCGGGGTGGCGTTCGCCGGCGGGCTGCTCGCGGCCGCGTTCGTCCTGCTCCTCTCGGCCGGCGGCGCCGGCGGGCCGACCCGGCTGATCCTCGCCGGCTCCGCCGTCGCGCTCGCCCTCGGCTCGCTGACCATGCTGCTGTTGCTGCTGTTCGAGCAGGGCACGGTCGGCCGGTTCGCCTGGGGCAGCGGCACGCTCGTGCAGAGCGACCTGAGGGCGGTGACCCAGCTCGGCCCGATCGTGCTGGCCGCCGGGCTCGCGCTGGCCGCGCTCGGCCGCCGGCTGGACCTGCTGTCCCTCGGCGACGACTCGGCCGCCGTGCTCGGCGTCGCGGTCCGCCGCACCCGGCTGTACGCGGTGCTGCTCGCCGTCGCGCTGTCCGCCGCCGCGGTCGGCATCGCCGGACCGATCGGCTTCGTCGGGCTGTGCGCGCCGGTGATCGTCCGGCTGCTCGCCCGGGTCGTGCCCGGCCTCGGCCGGCACCGGGCGCTGCTGCCGGCCGCCGCCCTGTCCGGCGCCCTGATCATCGTCGGCGCGGACCTCGCCGTCCGCGCCCTGCTCGGCGCCCGGGCCGGCGTGGACCTGCCGGCCGGCGTGGTCACGACCGTGCTCGGCGCCGGCGTCCTGGTCTGGCTCGCCCGCGGGCAGCGCGACTCCGGCCCCACCCGGCAGCCGCCGGCGGGGAACCCGGCGGTGCTGCGCGGCCGGGGGTACGTTCGGCTCGTCCTCGCCGCCGCGGGCGTCGCGGTCGCCGGCGCGGGCGTGGCGGGGCTGCTGCTCGGCGACACGCTCGTACTGCTCGGCGACGTCGCCAACTGGCTCGGCGGCCGGACCGGCCGGGCGCTGACGTTCGTGCTCGACCAGCGGTACCCGCGGGTGCTCGCCGCGCTCACCGCCGGCGCCGCGCTGGGCATCGCCGGCACGGCCGTCCAGGCCGTCTGCCGCAACCCGCTCGCCGAACCGGGCCTGCTCGGCATCACCGGCGGCGCCGGGGTGGCGGCGGTCGCCCTGATCACGTACGCGCCGCTGGCCGGCGGCTGGACCATGGCCGGCGTCGCGGGCGCCGGCGCGCTGGCGGCGTTCGCCCTGGTGTACGGGCTGGCCCGGCGCCGCGACGGCCTGCGGGCCGACCGACTGGTGCTGATCGGCGTGGCGATCTACCACGGCACGTTCGCGGCGATCACGATGATCATCGTGCTGTCCGACCCGTGGAACACCGCCAAGGCGCTGACCTGGCTGTCCGGCTCGACGTACGGGCGGACGCTCGCGCAGGTGATCCCGGTCGCGGCGGCGCTGCTGCTGCTCACCCCGGTGATCGCGCTGCGCCGGCGCACCCTGGACCTGCTGTCCCTCGACGACGACACCCCGCGGGTGCTCGGCGTCCGGCTGGAGCGCAGCCGGCTGGTGATCCTGCTGGCCGCCGCGCTGCTCGCCGCCGCGGCGGTCGCCGCGGTCGGCGTGATCGGCTTCGTCGGCCTGGTCGCCCCGCACGCGGCGCGGGCGCTGGTCGGCGGGGCGCACGGGCGGGTCCTGCCGGTGGCCGCGCTGCTCGGCGCGCTGCTGGTCAGCCTCGCCGACACCCTCGGCCGGACGGCCATCGCGCCGGCCCAGGTGCCCGCCGGGCTGGTGACGGCCCTGGTCGGGACGCCGTACTTCGTCTGGTTACTGTGGCGCGCGAGGAGGAGCGGATGACGGCCGTGGCGGCGTGGAAGCGGTTCGACGTGGTGGTCGCGGAGGTGGCCCAGCTCTCGCCGACGTTCCGCCGGTTCACCCTGGTCGGGCCGGACGTGGCGGAGTTCGCCGACTGCGGGTACGACCAGCGGATCAAGGTCGCCTTCCCGGTCCCCGGCTTCGGCCTGACCGCGCTGCCCGACGGCGGCGACTGGTACGCCGGCTGGCGCGCCCTGCCCGACGACCGCCGCCCGCCGCTGCGCACCCTCACCGTCCGCGCGGTCCGCGCCGACCGCGGCGAACTGGACGTCGTCCTCGCCGTCCACGAGGGCGCCGCCGGCCCGGCGATGAGCTGGGCGGCCCTGGCCCGCCGCGGCGACCCGCTCGCCATCATCGGCCCGAACGCCGGCTACGCCGGCGACCACGGCGGCCGCGAGTTCCGCCCCGGCGACGCCCCGCACCTCCTGCTGGCCGGCGACGAGACCGCCGCGCCGGCGATCGTGTCCATCCTGGAGCGGCTGCCGGCCGGCGTCGGGCAGGCGCTCATCGAGGTGCCGGACCGGGCCGACGCCCTGCCGTACGAGGCGGCGGGCCCGCTGCGCGCGACCTGGCTGCCCCGCGGCGACGCCGAGCCGGGCAGCGCGCTGATCCCGGCCGTCCGGGCGGCGGTGCCGGCGGCGCCGGGCGGCGAGGAGGTCGCCGAGGTGGACGTGGACGAGGACGTGCTGTGGGAGGTGCCGGACCGGGGGCCGGCGGCGGGGCTGTACTGCTGGCTGGCCGCGGAGGCGGCGGTGGTGCGGACGCTGCGGCGGTACCTGGTGACGGACTGCGGGCTGGCCCGGGACCGGGTGGCGTTCATGGGCTACTGGCGCCGCGGCCGCGCCGAATCCGACTGACCGCCCCGGGCGGCAAATCGCTTGCCGGCCGGCCGGGAGCCGCCGATGATGACGGCCGGGATCGGCCCGCCGCCGGGCGGGGTGGGATCACCATCCCGGACAGGATCGGGACAACCATGGACGTCACCCGCCGCCGCGAGCTGGCCCGGCTTGCGCTCGACGGCTACCCGAGCGGCCCCGGCGCGCCGGTCCGGGCCACCGCGCGCGCCCTGGCCGGGGTCGGCGACGCCGCGGCCGTCGTGCTCGTGGAGGGCGTCAGCGACCTGATCGCCGTGGCCACGGCGGCGGGGTGCCTCGGCCGGGATCTCGACGCGGAGCGGGTGGCCGTCGTCCCGATCGGCGGCGCCCACGCGATCGGCCGCTTCCTCGCCGACCTCGGCCCGCTGCGCCCCGGGGTGCGCCTCGCCGGCCTCTGCGACCTGCCCGAGGCGGGGATCGTCCGGCGGGGGCTGGTCGCCGCCGGCGTCGGCCCGCCCCGCGCGCGGTTCGACCCGGCGCACCCGGGATTCCACGTCTGCGCGGCGGATCTGGAGGACGAGCTGATCCGCGCCGTGGGCGTCGACGGCGTCGAGGAACTCTTCGCGGCGCAGGGCGACCTCGGTTCGTTCCGGTCGCTGCAACGCCAGCCCGCCTGGCGGGGCCGGGAGACCGCCGAGCAGATGCACCGCTTCCTCGGCAGCGGCTCCCGGCGCAAGCTGCGCTACGCCCGGCTGCTCGTCGAGGCGGCGGCCCGCCGGGGTGCGCTGCCGCGGCCGCTCGACGCCCTCCTCGCCACCGTTCGACCGCGCTGACCCCGCCGCCGGGCGGGGATCGGCGGCGCCGCGGCGGCGGGCGGGCCGGCGCGGCCGGTCAACCGGCGGCAGCCGGGGCGGTGCCGGACGCGGCCGGCTCCTCCTCGGCCGGCGGGCCGCCGTGGGTCCACGGTGTCTCCTCGGGCGGCGGGAAGGCCGGCGGCGGCGCGAACGCGTCCGTCAGCGTCGTGTACGCCAGCCGCTCCCCCACCCCCGGCACCGAGCCGGGCTCCGGCGTGCGCCCCCGCCCCATCCCGCTGCGCAGTTCCAGCACCACGTCCCGGCCGGTCACCGAGATCAGCGTGGCCCGCTGCTTCGGCCGCTGCGGCGAGCACAGCGCCGTACCGGGCGGCAGGTGCACCGGGTCCGCCGAGCGCAGCAGCAGCCGCGGGCGCAGGACCGGGCGGCGGCCGGTGTCGTCGATCCGGGTCGGGTCGGCCAGCACCACCTCGCCGGCGAACGCCTCGCCGGACAGCCGGTACTCGGCCAGGACCAGCGGGTCGTCGTACGCCCGCTGCAGCGCGTACGCCGACGCCGCCCGCTCCAGCCGGTGCAGCCGCGCCGCCGCGCCGACCGCCGTGTCCCACCGGCGCTGCGGCGGGCCGCCGGCGTCGACGTGCGCCGCGTACCCGGTGAACGCGTCCCGGTCGGCGGCCCAGCGCGCGGCCACCGACGCCCCGGCCGGCAGGGCCGCGAGCAGGTCGTACGCCCGCCACACGTCCGCCCACACCGGGGCGAGCTGCCCCCGCAGCGCGGCGGCGAGCCGGTCCCCGGCGGCCGGGTCGCCGCGGTCGTACGCGGTCATCAGCGGCGCCAGCACGTCCCGGTCGAAGGTCGGGTCGGTGGCCGGGCCGGCGGGCGGGCAGGCGGCCGGGTCCTCGGCCGCGGCGGCGGCGCCCGGGCCGGTCCGGCCCTCGGGCGGGTCGATCCAGGCGAGCAGGGCGGCGAGGTGGGCGTCCTCGACGGCGCTCTGCCCGGTGGCCCAGTGCTCGGCGAGCGCGGCGGTCGCCGGGACGAGCAGGTCGGCGCCGGGCAGCTCGGCCCGGTCGGCGAGGAACGTCAGCCACCGGCCGAGCAGCGGCAGCTCCGGCGGGACCGGGTGCTCGCCGTCGGTCCGGCGGAACCGCAGCGACCGGCCGAGCAGGGCGACGAACGCGACGCCGCCGGGGTTCGGCAGCCAGAGCTGCGGGGCGTCGAGGTAGCGCTGGCGGACCTCCCGGCCGGGCACCTCCTCGGTCGGGCCGCGGTGGCCGTCGAGGTACGGCAGGATCTCCGCGGCCAGCGCGGCGGCGAACGCGAAGCGCAGCTCCCGGTTGCGCGGCTGCGGGACGACCAGCAGCCGGGGCGCCCGCCGGTCGGTGCCGACGAGCGCGGCCAGCGGCGCGTGCGCCTCGCCGGCCAGGACGAGCGGGACGCAGACCAGCGGGCGCGCCGCGACGTGCCGGTGCCGGACGGTGGTGGTCGGCTGGGCGACGCCCGCGGCGGCGGCCCTGGCCCGGGCCAGGGCGGTGAGCGCGCTCACGCCGGCCGCCCCGCCGCGGCCGGCGCGGCGAGGGCGTCGGCGCGGAGGCGGGCCGCGGCGCGCAGCAGCGCGGCCGCCTCCTCCTGCCCCGGCGCGGCGGGCGCGCCGTCGGCCAGCGCGAGCGCCGCCCGGACGTCGGCCACCCCGCCCAGCTCCTCCCGGACCGCGGGCCCGAGCGCGGCAGTGCTGCCGCTGGCCTCGGCCCGGCAGTGGTACGCCAGCTCGCACGCGGCCAGGCAGTCCGGCGCGTACCGGGCGGGCAGCGCGCCGAGGGCCGCGGCGACCTCGCCGGCCGGGCGCGGCGCGGCCGGGTCGCCGAGGTCCAGGGTGTACCCGGCGGGGAGGTCGGCGAGCAGGGCGTCCAGCCGGGTGAGCCGGCGGAGCTGGCGGCGCAGCACGGCGACCTGGCGGCGCAGGTCGAGGACGGCGCCCGCGGGCTGCTGGCCGAAGTCGCGCGGGCAGACCAGCAGGGCGTCGGTGGCGACCGCGGCCGGGTCGGCGCCGGCCGCGGTGAGCAGTTCGCGCAGCGCCAGCACGTACACGGCGGCCTGGGTCGCCGCGGCGGCCACCTTCGGCGGATCGGCGCGGCCGTCCAGGATCGGGAAGGACTTGATCTCGACGACGTGCAGCCGGCCGGCGACCCGGCAGGCCACCAGGTCGGGCTCCAGGTGGACCACCTGGCCGGCGACGGTCAGCCGCAGCAGCGGGTGGTCGACCAGGCCGGCGGTGCCGTCGGCGAGCGCGGCGCGGGTGCGGGCGTACCGGGCGGCGTGGTCGGCGCCGGACTCGCCGCCGAGGTCCTCGACCGGGCCGTCGACCGCGGCGCCGGGCAGCTTGGCGGCGATGACCCCGCGCAGGGCGGCGTACCCGTCGGCCTTGAGCCGCGCCTCGAACGCGTGCCCGCGAGCGATCGCGAACGGCGACTGCCCGTACCGGGACGGGTGCCCGACGTGCGCGGCCAGCGCGGTCTTGTCGACGCCGGCGGCGTCCACGACCGCCCGCCGGGCGCAGCCGGGGTTGCCGGTGAGCGCGGCGATGGTCCGGGCGTTGTGCCGCAGCGGGGCGGCGCGGCCCCGGACGCGGTCGAGCCGGGCGGCGACGGTGTCGGTCACGGCGGCCAGTATGCCGCCCCACCCCGACACCCGCCCGCCGCCGGGCCGACGCCGCCCGCCGGGCCAGCGACTGCCGGCGGTTCCGCCCGCCGGACCGGCGGGCAGCGAACGGTGGGTCAGCGGTGGACCGTGTGCTTCAGCTCCGCGATCAGCGCCGGCGACAGCGACGGCCCGGCGCTGGCCGCGAACCGGGTCATCTCGTACGCCACCGTGCCCAGGTTCGCGCTGCGGTCGGCGATCGCGCCGAGCACGCTGCCGGCGCTGATCGCCGTCATCAGCAGGTACCCGTCCGCCATGTCGATGATCACGCGGTTGAGCGCGCCGAGCCGGTACGTGCCGGCCACCCCGTACGCCAGCCCGGTCATCCCCGCCACCACCGCCGCGAGCCGCTCGGCGTGCCCGCGGTCGCTGACCGCCGACACCGCCATGAGCAGCCCGTCGGCGGAGACGGCGATGGCCTCGCGGACCCCGGCGCAGTGCGCGGTGAACGAGTCCAGCAGCCAGTTGAAGTTCTCCGCCTCGGGGCTGAGCCGGTCGCTCACCTCGTACGTCATGCCGCTGATCGGCTGCGCGTTCGTCACCGCCGCACCTCCCCGCTCGCCGGGCCGTACTCGTCCATGGCCCGCGCCACCCCCGACTCGAACTCCTCGACCAGCGCCCGGACGGCGGCCGGGTCGTGGGTCGGCGCCCCGGCCGGCGCCGGCTGCACGCCGACCGCCCGGGCCCGGGCCGGCAGCGTCGCGCCGGGGATCCGGCGGATCAGCCCGTCGTCGCCGGCGCGCTGCGCCGGGGCGGCGGGGAGGGGGATCGGTCTCGGTGCGGCGGTGGCTGGGAACACCGGCGCCTCCTCGCTGTTCTCGTACCGGGGTGCCCACGGCTCGGCCGCCGGGCGTTGCAGGGGGATGAAGCCGCTCCACGACGGGCCCTCGGTGACGGCCGCCCGGGCGCGGTCGAGCGCGGCGCCGGGCCGCCGGGGCGGCGCCGGACCGGGTACCGCCACCCGCGGCGGCACGTCGTCGGCGAGCAGCCGGGCGGGCAGCTCGATGATCGCCGTCGTACCGCCGCCGGGGTCCGCGGTGAGCCCGACCCGCAGCCGGTGCCGGCGGGCGAGCCGGCCGACGACGAACAGCCCGAGCGCGCCGGTCGGCGCCAGGTCGAGCCGCTCGCGCTGGCGCAGCCGGCTGTTCTCGGTGGTGAGCTGGCCCTCGCTGAGCCCGATGCCGGCGTCGGTGATGCGGACCCGGGCGCCGGCCCTGGTCTCCTCGGCGGCGACGGTCACCCGGCTGGTCGGCGGGGAGTACACGCAGGCGTTCTCGACCAGCTCGGCCAGCAGCAGCACCGCGTCCCCGGCGAGCGCCGGGACGACCGCCAGCGCGGCCGGGACCTCGATGTCGACCCGGTCGCCGTCCTCGATCTCGGCCAGCGCCAGCCGGACGATGTCGCGCAGCGCGCGCGGCTCGGTCGGCGGCTCGGTGCCGACCGCCCCGGAGATCACCACCAGGCTGCCGGCGTTGCGCCGCAGCCGGCCGGTGAGCTGGAGCAGCCGGGTCAGGTCGGCGCGCCGGACCGGGTCGGTCTCCGCGCCGGTCAGCGTCTCGATGCCGATCGTCTGCCGGGCGACGAGCGCCTGCGTGCGCCGGCCGACGTGGTGGAACATCTGGGCGATGTTGCGCCGGACCGCGACCTGCCGGTGCACCAGGCTGACCGCCGTCCGCTGCACGCCCTCGATGGCGCGGGCCAGCTCGCCGATCTCGTCCGGCGCGTCGGTGGCGACCGGGTCCAGCCGGACCGGGCGGGCGGCCTCGACCTCGTCGTCGACGACCCGCAGCAGCTCGTCCTCGGTGATCGCGGCGATCCGCTCGGCGGACGCGGTCAGCCGGGTCAGCGGCCGGACCACCCGGCGCCCGACGACCAGGCAGAACCCGACGACGAACACCGTGAGCAGCAGTACCCCGACGCCGACCAGGATCGCGCCGAGCACCTGCGCCCGGTAGTCCCGGTCGGCCAGCGCGGTGACGTCGCCGACGATCTGCTCGCTGACCACCCGGTCGGCGCTGCCCCGGTAGTACAGCGCGCGCAGCAGGTCCGGCAGCGCCTGCGCGCGCAGCGCGGGCCGCGGGTCGACGCCCGGCTCGGTGGTGACGACCTCGCCGACCCGGGCCACCCGGGTGTACAGGGTCTGCTGGGCGGGGGTGGCGAAGTGCCGGAACCGGTCGACGTCGGCGGCGAACACCGCCTGCGCGCCGTGGTACCGGGCGAGCAGGTGGTCGTACCGGGGGACGCCGAGCAGGAACGCGTACACGCCGGCGACGGCGAGCGCCTCGTCGGTGCGCAGGGCGGCGTCCAGGGCGTAGAGCTGGCGGCCGGTGCCGCCGTCGGTGCCGGCGCGCAGGCCGAGGGCGTCGATGAGCCCGCCGATCAGGCCGCCGTACCCCGGTACGACGGCGCGCGGGTCGGCGGCGGCCGGGGCGGCGTGCCGCGGGGCGTACCCGCCGACGGCGTCCAGGGCCGGGGCGAGCGCGACGCCGTCCGGCAGGTCCCGGGTGCGCAGGGCGGCCGCGCGGCGCTCGACCAGCTCGACCTGCGCCTGGAGCTGGGCGCGCGGCGCGGCGCCGACGCCGACCCCGAGCAGGACCAGGCGCTCCTGCTGGAGGGCCTGGATGAGCTGGCCGACGTCGGCGGCCAGGCTGGCCCGGGCGGCGGCGAGCGCCGCCCGGCCGGCGGTGTCGACCCGCTGGTTCACGACCGGCACGGCCAGGGCGATCACGGCGAGTAGCGGTACGGCGCTGAGGAGGCCGAGCTTCCCGCGGATGCGGAGTCGGCTCAGCAGCACGGGACCGCTCTCGTCCTCAACACCCACCCCGCCGTCCGCACCCAGGAATGTGGACCGCCCCGCCCGAGCACGGGGCGGTGCGGCGAGGATGAAGTTACCGGACCACCCCGCCGCTGTCGCGCGCTGGTCAACGCAAAGATGGCGTGATTCGCACGACGGGGTCCGCGTCGATACATTCCGTCGGGCTCCCGGTACTGCTAGTGTCGCCCGACATGGCGGGCAAGAGGGCGCCGCGCCCGGTGGGCGGCGGCGACGGGGGCACCTCCGGCGGCACTGTGGACGACGGCGCCCGCGGGGCGGCGCGGCGTACGCAGGGTGATCGCAATCCCTGGTACTGGCTGCTCGCGATACCGGTCGTCATACCGCTGATCACGGCGGTGTACAACACCGCCGAGCCGCGCCTGTTCGGCCTGCCGGCCTTCTACTGGGTCCAGCTCGCCTGGATCGGCCTCGGCGTCGTCGCCACCGCCGCCGCCTACCTGCTGACCAGGGGCCGTCGATGAACGTCACCCAGCTCGCCATCTTCACGGCCGGCTTCCTGCTGGTCGCGGGCCTGGGCTTCGCCGCCGCGCACTGGCGCCGCCCGGCCGACATGGCCCACCTGCACGAATGGGGGCTGGGCGGGCGCAGCTTCGGCCCGTGGGTGACGTGGTTCCTGATCGGCGGCGACCTCTATACGGCCTACACGTTCGTGGCCGTTCCGGCGCTGGTCTTCGGCGCGGGCGCGATGGGCTTCTTCGCCGTGCCGTACACCGTGGTCACGTACCCGCTGGTCTTCCTCGTGCTGATCCGGCTGTGGTCGGTGGCGCACCGGCACGGGTTCGTCACCCCGGCGGACTTCGTCCGGGCGCGGTTCGACTCGCCGACGCTGGCGCTGGCCGTCGCGGTGACCGGCCTGGTGGCCACGATGCCGTACATCGCGCTGCAGCTCGTCGGCATCGAGGCCGTGCTCAAGACGATGGGCGTGACCGGGCACTGGCCGATCGTGCTGGCGTTCGCGGTGCTGGCGGCGTACACGTACCGGTCCGGGCTGCGGGCGCCCGCGCTGATCGCGTTCGTCAAGGACACCCTGATCTACGTGGTGATCCTGGCGGCCGTCCTGTACATCCCGTACCGGCTCGGCGGCTGGTCGACGATCTTCGACGCGGCGGCGCGCAAGTTCGCCGCCACGCCCGCGGCCGGCGACGGGCTCCTGCTCCAGCCGGGCCAGCACCTGCAGTACGTCACGCTCGCGTTCGGGTCGGCGCTGGCGCTGTTCCTGTACCCGCACTCCGTCACCGGCGTGCTCGCCAGTCGCAGCCGCGACGCGGTCAAGCGGAACATGGCGGCGCTGCCGGCGTACTCCCTGCTCCTGGGCCTGATCGCGCTGCTCGGCTTCATGGCCATCGCGGCCGGCGTCACGCCGATCGGGACGGACACCAACACCGTCGTGCCGCAGCTCTTCGACCGCATGTTCCCGGACTGGTTCACCGGCGTCGCGTTCACCGCGATCGGCATCGGCGCCCTGGTCCCGGCCGCGATCATGTCGATCGCGGCGGCGAACCTGTTCACCCGCAACATCTACAAGGAGTACCTGCGCCCCGGGGCCACCCCGGCGCAGGAGGCCACGGTCAGCAAGGTCGCGTCGCTGCTGGTCAAGGTCGGCGCGGTGCTGTGCATCCTGCTGCTGGAACCCCAGTTCTCCATCGACCTGCAACTCATCGGCGGCGTGATCATGCTCCAGACGCTGCCGGCGGTGGCGCTGGGCCTGTTCACCCGCTGGTTCCACCGGGGCGCGCTGCTGGCCGGCTGGGCGGTCGGCCTGGCCGCCGGCCTGGCGATGCTGTACGCCACGCCGAACGCCGCCGGCACCCGGCAGCACTTCGGCGGCTCGGCGTTCGCCCTGTCCCACCTGGGCCCGGACACGAAGCTGACGGTCTACGCCGGGTTCGTGGCGGTCCTGCTCAACCTCGCGGTGGCGGCGCTGGGCACGCTGGTGCTGCGCCGGGCGGGCGTACCGGCCGGCACGGACCGGACGGCGCCGGACGACTATGACGCGGAGGCGCCGGCGGACCTGCCCCAGCAGCGGGTGGCCGCGGCGACGACGGGCGCGGCGACCCACTGATCCGGGCCGCCAACCGCCCACGGCCGGACGGCGGCCGCCTCCGCGCTCCCGGCCGGGCGGGCGGCCGCCGCGATCGCGCGCCGGCGGTTGGCCGGGCGGGCGCTCAGGGGCGGGCGGTGTCGCCGGCCGGCTCGGTCTCGTGGCCCGGCTGGCCGGGGGTGCGGCGGCGCTGCTTCAACTCCGCCTCGTACAGGTGCCGGACCCCGCCCGCCAGCTCCTCCCGGGCCGCGCGCTCGATCCGCCGGAACGTCGCGTAGTAGCCGTCGTCATACTCCTCGACGATCTGGTACGTCCACCGCCCCGCCAGCACGTTGCGCCCGACCAGCTCCCGCTCGATCCGGTCGGCGTACCCGTCGTGCCCGGCCCGGCGCAGCAGCTCGACGGCGGCGTCCAGCTCGAAGTCGGCGGTACCGGTGAGCTGGTGCAGGCTGTACAGGTGCCCGCGCGCCCGCTCGATCGTCTCCAGCGCCTTGCTCAGCCGGCCGAGCGCGTCGACGGTGGTGTCGTCGAGCCCGGGCGGGCGGCGATGCCCGGTGTCCACCGGGTGCTCGGCGTCGGGCGGCGGGGCGGGCGCGTCGTTCGGCATGACCGTCCGCTACCCGCGATCACCCCGCTCCACTCCCCGCGCGCCGCACGCCGCTCAGCCGACGCCGCCGGGTCGGCCCGGCGGCCGGCCCGAGCGGTCGGCGTCGCGGGCGGCCCCCAGCGGTCGGCGTCGCGGGCGGCCGGGGCGGGCTCAGCCGAGCTGGCCGCGGATGGCGCCGCCGGGCGAGTCCGGCGTGTGGAGCTGCAGGTAGTGGATGTCCGGCGCGGCGGCCACCCGGAACAGCACGTCGTTGTCCGCGTCGATGCAGGCCGCGACCCCGTTCCCGGCGATGTCCAGGTCCACGACCACCGGCCCGGCCACCCCGTACGGCCCCTGGTGCACCATCGCCGCCGTCGGCTCGGCCATCCCGGCGTACCCGAGGGTGTAGCAGAGCCGCCCATCGTGCAGGACGAAGTCCAGGCTCGCCGACCCGTGCGCCCCCGCCGGCCCCGGCCGCGGTACGACCTCCTCGGCGGTGAGGTGCACGTCGTGCACGGTGCCGGCCAGCGCGGGGGGCGGCGCCACGACCGCGGCGAGGACGGTACCGGTGGCGATGGTCGCCGCGGTGAGGAGCGTACGCATTGCGGGGTTCACCTTCCGCCGTCGGGCGCGCACCCTGCGCACCACCGCCCGGCAGCGTAGAACCCCGCCGACCCGGCCGCCGCCGCCGCGAGGGGCAGGGCGCGAAGTCCTAACCGGTCCAGTGAAGATCGACAAGTCCGCACGTACCGAATCCACCCCTCATGGGTGCGCCACCCCATCCTCCCGAGCGCGCGGCACGGGGGGGGTGGCGCGGGGGGTCAGGCCGCGAGGCCGAACAGTTCCACGGCGCGGGCGCGGAAGCGGGTCACCGCCGGGAGGGTGGCGTGCGGGGCGAGGCGGCGGTCGAGGTCCCGGACCGCCGCCCGGCAGCGGGAGGAGTCGACCGCGGCGGCCAGCTCCAGCACCCGGCCGGCGGCGGCCGCCGCGGCCTCCACCTCGCCGTCCGCCAGGTGGCCCGCCGCCAGCGCCGCGTGGCTCAGCGCCCCCCGCCGGGCCCGCCCCTGCGCCGCCGCGGCGGCGATCGACTCGCCCGCGAACCGCGCCGTCTCGGCCGCCCGCCCCAGGTCGCGGAAGCAGTGCGCGGCCTCGCCGAACAGGTACGCCGCGTCCAGGTACCGCGCCCACTCCGGCTCCGCGGCACGGTCCACCAGGCCGAACGCCCGCTCCGCCGCCGCCACGGCACCCGCCGCGCCCGCGCCGTCGCCGAGCGCCGCGAGCGCCCGCGCCTCCAGCACGTACAGGTCGGCCAGGCACGCGGGCGATCCGGCGTCGCCGATCCCCTGCCGCCCGACCCGGGCCAGCGCGAGCGCCTCCCGCGGGTGCCCGAGCAGGTTCGACTGGTCGGACATGCCGGCGAGGATGTGCGCGCCCAGCGCCGCCGCCCCGGCCTCCTGCGCGAGCCGCAGGGCCTGGATGAGGTACCGCTGGGCGAGCCCGTGCGCCCCGTCGTCGTAGGCCATCCAGCCCACCAGGTACGCCTGCTCGGCCGCCGCCTCCTGCACGGCCGCGCGCACGCCGGGCTCGTGCTCGCGCGCGACGAGCGGCAGCACGTACCCGTTCAGGTACTGCACCAGCGCGGTCCGCGCGTGCCCGCCGCCGCGCATGACGTCCAGCTCCTGGAACAGCGCGAACATGTCCCGCACCCCGGCCACCTCGCGCAGCCCGATCCGGCGCGGCCCGCGCTCGGTGGCCAACTCGGCGAGCTGGGCCAGCAGCCAGTCCCGGCTGGGCCCGCCGAGAGCCGCGACGATGAACGGCGCCTCGATCGCCCCGCGCCCGTCCGGGTCGGCCCGCCCGAGGTCGATGATCGTGTTGATCGCCCCGCCGGCCGTCCCGGCGTACCGCAGCCCGCGCGCGGCCACCGACTCGCCGTCGCGCAGGCCGAGGTCCGGCGGCGTGACCCGCCGCCCCAGCCGCTCGGACAGCACCCGGGCGATCAGCGCCGGCACCGGCGGCCGCGGCCGCTCGCCCTTGCGGACCCAGCGGTGGACGGCGGTGTAGTCGTACCGCAGCGCCAGCCCCTCGTCGGCGCCGGCCGCGTTGATCCGCCGGGCGAGCCCGGCCCAGGAGCAGCCGGCCTCGGCGATCAGCGCGCCGAGCGCACCGTTCGGTGTGGACGTCGTACCCCCGGACATCGGCACCTCCCACCGCGACGCTACCGCCCGCCCGAGCGGCGCACCATGCCCACAGCACCACCCGTTCCCCGCATGGTCCCGCACATGGGGACAGCCGCGCCCGCGTCCACTGTGCTGTAACGATGTCGCCGCACCCACGCCCGCCGGGAACGCTGACCCCCGAGCACCTGCTGGCCCTCGCCGCGCTGGTCGACCAGCGCCCGGCCACCCACACGTCGTGGCGGTACATCGCCGAGTCGATGGCCCACGAGCTGCGCCGCCTCGCCGCGGCGGCGACCCGCCCGCCCGAGGTCCGGTGGTGGTCGGGGCAGGTGCACCCGCACATCCGGCACGCGCGGCTGCCGCACGGCGTACCGGGCGTCACGGTGGACCTGCACAGCCGCCTCGTCCTCGACGGCGTCGCCGCCCTGCTCCCCCGCGACGCCGCCCTGCGCGGCTGGGCCCTGATCAGCGGCGCGGCCCTGTGCGACGAATGAGCCCGCCCCGCCGCCGATCCAGCCGGCGCGGGGCGGATCCGGGGCGTCGAGCCGGGAGTACGCCAGCGGCGGAACGGCTTGCCGCCGGTACCGCGGGCGGCCAGGCTGGCGGGCGTGACCGACGCCTCCGACCTCGCCGCGCTCCGAGCCGCGGACCGCCGCCTCCAGGCCGCGCAGCTCGCCGCCGACGCCGACGCCCTGGACCGGCTCATCGACGACCGGCTCCGGTTCACCGGGCCGGACGGGCGGATGTACACCAAGCAGGACGACCTGGCGCTGCAACGCTCGGGCGAACAGGCGTTGACCGAGGTCACCGAGGAGGGGCTGGACGCGCTGGTGGCCGGCGACACCGGGGTGACGTGGTTCCGCGGGCGGCTGGCGGGGCGGCTCCGGGGCGAGGCGTTCACGGCGCACGTCCGCTACACCCGCACGTGGATCCGCAGCGGCCCCGACTGGCGCCTCCTCGCCGCCCACGTCAGCCCCGCCGACTGACCCGGCGGACGCCCGCCGCGACGACCGGGCGGGTAGCGCGTCCGGCGGTACGCGTTCCCGTCGCCTCCGACCGGTCGCCGGTCACCGCCGGCCACCACCCGCCGCACGGCGGACCGATCGGCCCGGTTTGCCGAATGGCTGTCGAGTACCGGACAGACCCATGGGCTTCCGCCCGCATCGACCCGCAGGGTGGGCGCAGGTTGCCCCGCCCGATCGCCGGTCATGCGGTACCCCGGCCGGGTGGCGCACCGCCGCTGTTCGCTCACCACGGGAGGAAGATCGATGAACGCACTACCCAGCCGTCGACCGTGGCACCGGCGCGCCGCCGCAATCGGCGCGCTGCTCACCGCCCTATCCCCGATCGCCGTACCGGCACCCGCGCTGGCCGATGCCGTGCCGGACTACGTCGCGATCTCCCGCGCCACCCCGACCACGATGCCCGAGAACCCGCCCGGCAGCGAGGGCGCGATCCGCGCCACCCTGAAGTTCCGCGGCCTGGCCGCCGGCGACACCCGCAATCTCCGCGCCGAGGCCGTCGTGGGGAATTCCAGGGTGAACGGCGAGCCCGGCCGCGTATCGGTGAGCATGAAGATCACCTGCAACAAGATCGGCGGATCCACCCTGCCCACGGCCGACGTGTGGCCGGGCGGGCCGAACCTGCTGCGCGGAGGGCCGGACAAGACACTGATGGGCCGGATTCTCTTCCGGGCTCCCGAGGCGGGCGACTACGAGTGTCACGAGCGCGTCTACGTCGGCCGCGATCTGTCGGATGGGGAGGAGACCGCCGCCCTCGTCTCCGGCTTCCTGGGTGACATCAGCGGGCCGATCGACCCGGCGCACAGCCGCCAGGTCGTCTCCGACACCCCGGCCAACCTGTACTTCGACAACGGCAAGGACGCGCAGGTCAACGTCCTGAGCGGCTACCGGACGGCGGCCAACGCGACGTCGTTCGTCGCCGTCTCCGACATCTACACGACGAGCTGCTACCAGAAGGACAACCACTGCCCCACCGGCAACCCGGACTCGTCGGGGACCGACACGGCCCGGATCTACGCCCGGCTGGTCGCCACCCCGTCGGTCACGACGGGGTCGTGTGCTGTCCAGGCGACCAACCCGACGACCACGTCGGTCAGCCGCTCGGTGCACCACACGCGGATCACCCAGGCGCTCGTCGTCAACCTGCCCGCCGCCGGCTGCGGCACCTGGACGATCAACTCCTACGTCAAGGACGACGGCGGCAAGCTGCCCTTCGTGGTGAACACCGCCAACCCGTACACCGTCACCTACGCCCGCCCCGCCTACTGACCTCGGCCGCCATACGGACCCGGCCCCGGAATTCGACGGTGCGGGGCCGGGTCGTCAACGCGGGAGATGGTCCCTGACCATGCGGAGTCGCTCCGCCAGTACGGCGAGGTCGGGCTTCCCGCCGGACCGCGGATCGAGGCCATGCAGGTGCAGTCCCGCCAACTCGGCGCCGCCACCCAGCTCCGCGATCTCCCGGATCAGGTCGTCGCATGGCCAACCGAAGACCGCGAGGTGGTGGACGACAACGTCGGTGACCGGGCTGTCCCCTGGTTTCCCGTTCGGCATACCGCCGATCGTGCCAGACCCGCACCGCCGCGACCCGCAGGCCGCTCGCCGCGCCTGCGGGTCGCGGCCGGACCGGCCGACCCCGCGGGCCCGGCGACGGTCGCCGCCGCCGTGCCGCCGCACCGGACGGGCCCGCCGGACGGACCCCGAACGGCAGGGAGCGGCCGGTGCCGGACGGCCCGATCGGGCCCTACCGGGACGGCGGGTGCGCGGCGGGGTCGGCCGGGACGCGGAACAGGGTCTGCTGGCCGGCCGCGACGAGCACCCGCTCGTCGCCCGGGTCGCCGAACACCTCCAAGCGGCAGATGGTCAGCGTCCGGCCGGACCTCAGCACGGTCCCGACCGCCTCGATGTGCGCGTACGCGGCGGGGGCCAAGAGATTGATCTTGTACTCCACGGTGAGCACCTCGGTGTGCGCGGGGAACAGGGTGAGAGCCGCGTAACCGCCGGCGGTGTCGGCGATGGCGCTGGTGGCGCCCGCGTGGATGTAGCCGTGCTGCTGGGTCACCTCGGGCCGGTTGGCGAGGGCGATGCGCACGCAGCCCGGCCCGACGTGGGTCAGCCGGGCACCGAGGTGACGCATCAGGCCCTGCCGCGCGAAGCTGGCCCCGATGCGGTCCCGCACCGCGGCGTCGGGCGGCGGCGGGCTGCCCGCGTCCCCCATGGCTCCCCCTCGAACGTCTCCGGGCCGACCACCGTCGCGGTGGTCGGATCACTGCCTGCGCCGAGCACGAAGTGGCCCCCCAGAGAATTCTCTGGGGGGCCACTTCCGTTGTAGCGGGGACAGGATTTGAACCTGCGACCTCTGGGTTATGAGCCCAGCGAGCTACCGAGCTGCTCCACCCCGCGTCGGCTTGTTAACAGTAGCGCACCCACCCACCGCCCGCCAAAACGGCTCCCCACCCCCCATAGCCACCCATCGATAACCCCAGCTCAACCCCCTGATAACCCGGAAAGCAGCGGGCCGCCACCGCCGCGTCAACGGCGATGGCGGCCCGCTCGGCCGACCGCGATCAGCGCCCGCCGGACGCCGCCCGCGCCGCCTGGTAGTTCCGCATCGCCGTCTCCAGCCGCTGCAGCGCCCGCCCGTACCGGGCGAAGTCCCCGGCCTGCTGCGCCGCCCGGACCTCGGCGATCGCCCGGTCCAGCTCCGCCGCGGCGGCCGCCACGCTCGGCGGGGTGGCCGTACCGGTCGGACCCGGTGTCGGGGTCGGCGTGGGGGTGGGGCCGGGGGTCGGCGTGCCGCCGCCCGGCGGTCGGTTCCGCCCGGCGGCCAGGAGTTTCTCGAGGCCCTCGGACAGCGTCGACGCGATCGCCCGGGCGTCGCCGTAGCTGACCATGACGAACTGCAGGGTCGGGTACGCGCGCACGTTCGCCGTGCTCTTCACGTACACCGGTTCGACGTACAGCATGCCGTTGTCGAACGGCAGGGAGAGCAGGTTGCCGTACTCGACCACGGCCTTGCCGTCCGCGGTCAGACCGTTGAGGATCGGTCGGATCTGGCCGTCGTTGACCATCTCCTGGTGTACCTGGATCGGACCCGCCACGACCGAGCTGGACGGCAGCTCGGCGACCTGGAGGGTCGGGGTGCCCTTGTCGTCGTACGAGCCGGACAGGACCGCGGCGAGGTTCTGCCGGTCCTTCGGGCTCAGCGCGGCCGTGAGCTGGAACCGCGGGGCGGCCTGGCCGGGGAGCTGGGTGAGCAGGTAGTACGGCGGCTGCTTCACCCCGGCGTCCGGCAGGGCCGGCGCGTTGGGCACCTGCCACAGGTCCGACTCGCGGTAGAAGGCGCCGCTCTCGGTGACGTGGAACCGGCTGAACAGGTTGCGCTGGACCTTGAACAGGTCCGCCGGGTACCGCAGGTGCGCCATCAGCTCCGCGGGGATCTCGGCCCGCGGCTTGACCAGGTCGCCGCCGAAGGCGGCGTTCCACGCGCGCAGGATCGGGTCGGTCTCGTCGAAGGCGTACAGGGTGACGGTGCCGTCGTACGCGTCGACGGTGGCCTTCACCGAGTTGCGCAGGTAGTTGACGTCCTGCCGCTGCTGGGCGACCGTGCCGCGGCCGGTGGAGGCGTCCGAGGTGGCGGCGGCCAGGTCGACCTGCTGGGCGTACGGGTAGGTGTTCGCGCTGGTGTAGCCGTCGATGATCCACTGGATCCGGCCGCCGACGACCGCGGGGTACGGGTCGCCGTCGAGGGTGAGGAACGGGGCCACCTTCTGCACCCGGTCCCGCGGGTCCCGGACGTAGAGCAGCTTGGACTCGTCGTTCACCGCGTTGGACAGCAGGAAGTTGCCCTCGGTGAAGCGCAGCGCGTACAGCAGCCGCCGGGTCAGCGAGCCCACCTCGATGCCGCCGGCGCCGGCGTAGGTGAAGTTGACCTGGTCCTCGCCGCTCTTCGCCTGCTCGGCACTGGTCGGCCGGTCGAACTCGACGTCCCGGCCGCCGGGCTGCTTGCCGACGATCGCGTACGGCGGGAGCTGCTCGCCGTAGTACACCCGGTGCTCGGTGACCGGGATCTGCTCCTTGTCGGCGTTGCACTGGCTGTCGCCGCCGCCGCGCGCGTCGTCGGTGAGGAAGCCGGAGACGAACGCGGGCTGGCCGTTGCAGACCCGGTTGGCCGGCGCGGCGACCAGGCCGTACCCGTGGGTGTAGACGGTGTGCCGGTTCTGCCAGACCCGCTGCTGGCCGCTCAGGTGGTCGTCGGCCACCTCGCGGACGCCGACCACGTAGTCCTGGAGCTTGCCGTCGACGACGTACCGGTCGATGTCCAGCTTCTCGCCGAAGTCGTAGACGTTGCGCACCTGCTGCAGCGCCGTGAACGTCTCCGAGACCAGGTCGGGGTCGAGCAGCCGGATGTTCGGGACGACCGCCTTGTCGGTCTTGAACGCGGCCTCCCGCGGCGAGGTGTTGGGCCCGTCGTACGGCGTCGACTGCACCCCCTCCAGCCCGAACGCCGTCCGGGTGGCCTTGATGCTGCGGTCGATGTACTCGGCCTCCTTGCTCGGCACGCTGGGGCGGACCGAGAAGTACTGCACGCCGGCCGGGTACAGCCCGCCGATCGCCACCGCGGACACCCCGAGCAGGGCCAGCGCGATGCCCGGCCAGAGCAGGTTGCGCATGATCGCGTGGGAGAAGACGAGGATGGCGATGGCGACCAGCACGGAGATGTACGCGAGGATCTCCTTGGCCGGCAGCAGCGCGTTGACGTCGGTGTAGCCGGCGCCGTACAGGTTCGTCGCCTCGTTGTGGCTGAGCAGCAGCCCGCGCCGGTCCAGCAGGTACGCCACCGCCTTGGCGGCCACGAACAGGGCGACCAGCGTGGTCAGGTGGGCCCGCGCCCCGTTGGTCATCCGGTCGCCGACGCCCTGCAGCCGGACCCCGCCGAACAGGTAGTGCACGGCCAGCGCGCCGACCAGCGACAGCACCAGGGCGGTGAAGACCGCGCCGAGCAGGTACCGCCAGAACGGGTACTCGAACACGTAGAAGCCGACGTCCACCCCGAACTCGGGGTCCGCGACGCCGAAGTCGCCGCCGTTGCGGAACAGCAGCCACTGCCCCCACTGGGCCTGCGCCGACAGGCCGGCGAAGACCCCGACCACGGCCGCCGGGAGGAGCAGCCAGGTGGCGATCCGGGGGGTGAGCAGCATCCGGTACCGCTCCAGCGTCGCCTGCTCGTCGGAGTGCGGGCGCAGCAGCGGGCGCAGCCGGTACGCGAGGTACAGGTTGCCGCCCACGACCAGGCCCATCCCGACGCCGAAGGCGAGGAAGAGCACCAGCCGGGTGAGCAGGACGGTGGAGAAGACGCCGGTGAAGCGCACCTCGTCGAACCACAGCCAGTCGGTGTACGCCTGGACCGCCCAGCTCAGCACGCTGAATAGGATGAAGGCCCCGGCAATGACGGTGATGGCCGCTCGGCCCCGGCGGTTGACCCGGGGCAGCGGTGCGTTCCTGATGACCACGCCCACAGCGTACGACGCGATCCCGGGACCGGCCGCGACCCGCGGGCCGCGGCGCTCAGCAGGGCTTCGGCGGCCGCCCCGCGCGGATGTCGGCCAGCGCCGCCAGGGCCTCATCCAGCGTGGACACGCGGGCGAGGGTGAGGCCGGCCACGGGGTTGGCCGCGGCCTCGGCGCAGTTGTCGGCCGGGGCGAGGAAGTACGTGGCGCCGGCCGCCCGGGCGCCGACCAGCTTCTGCGGGATGCCGCCGATCGGTCCGACCTTACCGGCGTCGTCGATGGTGCCGGTGCCGGCGATGACCTTCCCGCCGGTCAGGTCCTCCGGGGTGAGCTTGTCGATGATGCCCAGGGCGAACATCAGGCCGGCGCTGGGGCCGCCGATCTCCTCCGGTACGTCGATCTTGAGCTGGAACGGGTGCGGCTGCTCCTGCTCGATCTCCACGCCGATCCGCGGCGGGTCGTCGCCGGCGCCGCGGCTGACCAGCGCCGCGGCGGCGGGCTTGCCGGCGCGCTCGTACGCCACCCGGAAGCGGGTCCCGGCGGGCGCGGCCTGGATCGCCGCCGTCAGCGCGGCCCCGCTGTCGATCTTCTTGCCGTCGACCCCGGTGACGACGTCGTCGGCGCGCAGGACGCCCTCGGCGGCGCCGCCGGGCACGATCCGGCTGACCCGGATCCGGACGGGGAAGCCGAGGTGGCGCAGCGCGGCCGTCTCGGCGCTGGTCTGGGAGCGGGCGAACTCCTCCTGGTTCTGCTTGTCCACCTCCTTCTCGTTGCGGCCCGGCGGGTAGATCAGCTCCCGCGGGACGACCGCCTCGCTCCGGTCGAACCAGGCGGCGATGGCCGCCACCAGGTCCGTCCGCCCCTGCACGCCGACCGTGGTGAGCCGGAGCTGACCGGCCGAGTCGGAGGTGGCCCGGCCGGTGACGTTGATCACCTGCTTGCCCTTCTCGGTGCCGACCGTGTCGACGGTCGGCCCGGCACCGAGGATCACGTACGGGACGGGGGCCGACAGCAGCCCGGCGAGCAGCAGCCCGACGAGGACCGCCCCGACCAGCACCGTCACACCCCGACGTCTCATGCCGGCGAGCCTATCCGCTGCCGGCGCGGACGCCGGTGTCGGTGGTGCCGGGGCGGCGTACCGTGGAGTGGTGCCCGACATTCCTTTCGGCTTCAGCCTCCCCGGCCAGGGTCCCGACCCGGCCGATCCCGCGCAGCTCCAGGCCATGATGAGCCAGCTCCAGCAGTTGCTGGCGACACCCGGCGGCGGCCCGGTCAACTGGGACCTGGCCCGCCAGCTCGCCGCGAACGCGCTCGCGCAGGAGGGTGATCCGGCGCCGTCGCCGTACGACCGGCACGCCGTCGACGAGGCGATCCGGCTCGCCGACCTGTGGCTGGAGCCGGTCTGCGCGCTCCCGTCCGGGGTGCAGACCACCGAGGCGTGGAACCGCAACGAGTGGATCTACCGCACCCTCGACGTCTGGAAGAAGCTGTGCGACCCGGTCGCCGGCCGGATGGTCGCCGCGATGGGCGACCTGGTGCCGCCCGAGGCGAAGGCCCAGTTCGCCCCGATGCAGGCGATGATGGCCAGCCTGGGCGGCGCGATGTTCGGCGGCCAGCTCGGCCAGGCGCTCGCCTCGCTCGCCGCCGAGGTCCTCTCGGCCGGCGACATCGGGCTGCCGCTCGGCCCGCCCGGCGCGGCCGCGCTCGTCCCGGCCAACATCAAGACGTACGGCGACGGCCTCGAACTGCCGCCCGACGAGGTCCGGCTGTACGTGGCGCTCCGGGAGGCCGCGCACCAGCGGCTGTTCGGGCACGTGCCGTGGCTGCGCGGGCACGTGCTGGCGACGGTCGAGACGTACGCCGCCGGGATCCGGGTGGACCAGGACCGGATCGAGGAGGCCCTCGGCCGGGTGAACCCGATGGACCCGGCGAGCATGCAGGAGCTGGACCTCAACGGCGTGTTCGCCCCCGCCGACTCCCCCGCCCAGCAGGCCACGCTGGCCCGGCTGGAGACCACGCTGGCGCTGGTCGAGGGCTGGGTCGGCCACGTCGTCGACGCGGCGGTGGACGGCCGGATCACGCAGGTGGACCGGCTCGCCGAGGCGTTCCGGCGGCGCCGGGCGGCCGGCGGCCCGGCCGAGCAGACGTTCGCGGCGCTGGTCGGGCTGGAGCTGCGGCCGCGGCGGCTGCGCGAGGCCGCCGAGGTGTGGACGGCGCTGACCCGCGAGCGCGGCGTGGCCGGCCGGGACGCGATCTGGGGGCACCCGGACCTGCTGCCGACGGCGGCGGACTTCGCCGATCCGACGGAGTTCGCGACGGCGACGAGCGAGGAGATCGACTTCGACGCGCTGACCCGCGATCCCGGCCCGACCGAGGAGCCGCCCCCGGCGGGCTGACCGCGCTCGTTCGCGCTTCGTTTGCGCTCGGCCCGGCGATTCGCCGGGCCGAGCGTCGTTGCGGCACGGGTGGCGGCGCAGCGAGCGCGGCCGGGGTCCGAATCCGCGGTCTCGGCTAGTCCACGGTGTCGGGGCCGCGGTCTCGGCCAGCCCCCGTGGCGGTGTCGGGCTCCGCGGTCCCGGCGCCGTCGGTATCGGCGTCGGCGTCGGCGTCGGCGTCGGCGTCGGCGTCGGCGAGGAGGGTGCGGGTGGTGTCGGCGCCCGCCAGCGCCGGGGTGAGGGTGGCCAGGTCCGCGGGGTCGCGCAGGCGGCGCCAGCCGGCGGTCACGGCGACGTCGGCCGGCCGCGGCGCCGCGGCCCGCACCGCCGCGGCCGAGAGGTCGTCCAGGCCGGCGGCGGGCAGCCAGCCCGGCGCCGGCAGCCGGCTGGCGAGCCCCGCGAGCGCGGCCCGGCCGGAGGCGTCGGGGGCGGCGGCCACCGGGCGGGAGGTCAGCGGGCGGAGGAGCTTGCCGACCAGCAGCGGCGGCAGGTCCGGCAGGTCGGCGGCGAGCAGCACGGCCGACGTCGCCCCGCCGGCGGCGGCCGCGGCCAGCACCGCCGGCGCGGTCAGCGCGGGGAGGGCGAGGACCGCCATGCCCGGCCAGCGCAGGGCGGCGGCGAGGTCCCGCTCGGCGTCCCGGACGGCGATCGCCACCCGGACCCCGGCCAGCGTTCCGGCCAGGTCGATCGTGTCCTCGGCCAGCGCGGCCCGCCAGTCGGCGGGGGCGACGCCGGGCGGCGCCCAGGCGGCGGGGGGGCCGAGCACCACGACGACGACCCGATCCACCACATCGGACACCGTACCGGCGCCGACCCGCCCGCGCGATCACCCGGCGCGGCCGGCCCGCCCGTCAGTCGTCGAGGGTGAGGGCGGTCGCGGCGGCGACGCCCTCCAGGAAGCCGCGGGCGCGCTCGGCCTTCGGGTACCGGCCGACCAGCGACCAGAAGACCTCGTTGTGGCTGGGCACGACCAGGTGGGTCAGCTCGTGCAGGAGGACGTAGTCGACGACCCAGTCCGGCATCTCCTGGATGCGGTGCGAGATGCGGATCGTCCGGTCGGCCGGGGTGCAGGAGCCCCAGCGGCCGCTCTGGTTGTGCACCCACCGGATGCTGACCGGCATGGCGCTCTCGCCGTGCTCGTCCAGGTACTGCGAGATCAGCCGGCGGGCGCGGGCGGCCAGGTCGGAGTCGGTACGGCGGGCGCGCTGCTCCCTGGCGGCGAGCCGGGCGAGCATCTTCTCCACCCACTCGGACTCCTCGGCCCGGGAGAACTTGTCCGGGATGAGGACGACTACGCGCTCTCCGTCCCGATAAGCGGACACCGTTCGCCGCCGGCGCTGACTGCGCCGTACTTCGACCACCGGCTTGCGCGCCCCGCCCATCAGTGCTCCGCGCGACTCCGAACGACGTTCACGCTGGCACGCTAGCCGGTAAGGGGCAGGGGGCCGCAAGACTCGACACTCCGTACCCCGCCGGGAAATCGACCTTATGCGCCGCAGGTCCGAATTTTTCTCCGACCGGGTGCTCAGCGCTCACCGTTTCGTCAACCGTACGGCGTGTCCCGACTAAGTTCGCATACACGGACGATCGGGACATGCACACTCAATTGGCCGGGGCTCCCACCCGGCGACGACATGAAAACGCGCCACCTCGGGTACCGAAGGAGGCGCGGACCGGCGGCCACGACGAGTGGACGCACCAGCCGTCGACCCGCCGCCGGCGTCCCACCGGGCGCCCCGGCGCGCGACGGACGAGACGAGGAGGACACCGTGGCCCAGAACTACGAGGGTTACTGCGTCAAGTGCAAGGAGAAGCGCACGTTCGAGGGCAACGTCACGGTGTCCAAGACCGGCATGGAGATGGCCAAGGGCAAGTGCCCGGTCTGCGGTACCACCGTCAACCGGATCCTCGGCAAGGCGAAGGCCCAGGCCTGATCGGCGCGCCGGAGCACTGATCGGCGGCGAGCCGGCTGGCGGACGGGCGCGGGCCCGGACACCAGCCGGCTTCTGCATGCCGCGACCCCGATGCGTGCCGCGACCCTGATCGGGTGCGGGCCGCGACCCTGATTCGAGTACGGCGTGGGGCTCGCGCCGCGAGCGGACTCACGGACGTCGCCGCACCGGGCGCCCGCGTTGTCCACCGTCCGCGGCGGACCCGGGGCGGCGAAGGATCGCTGCCCGCCGATGAGGCGACTGTCGGGCATCCGACAGGCCCTGTGGATAACCCGCCGCCGCGGGCGTTCGGTCGGCAATGACCGATACCTCCTGTGGACAGCGCGCACCGCCGCCCCGCCGGATCGTGGGAGCGTGCCGCCATGCCCACCGCGATCCGCCCCACCCTCGTCCCCGGCCTGCCGCTGCTGCGGCGCGGGCCGCGCCTGCTCCAGTTCGGCGTCGAGCCCGGACCGCACTGCCTGATCGAGCTGCCGCACCCCGCCCTGGCGGCCGTCGTCGACCTGCTCGACGGCGGGCACACCGTCGCGGCGATCGTCCGCCGCGCGGCCGGCGCCGGCGTACCGGCGGGCTGCGTGCACGACCTCATCGCCGCCCTGCGCCGGGCGGGCGTCGCGCTGCCGGCCGGCGACCTGCACCCGCCCGGCCTGCCGCCCGAGCGGCGCCGGCGGCTGGCCGCGGAGGCCGCCGCGCTGGCGCTGGCCGAGCCCTGGCGCCCGCCCGCGGCGGCGCTGACCGCCCGCTCGGCCGCCCGGATCCGCCTGGAGATCGTCGCCGGTACCGCGCCCGCCGGCGCCGAACTGGGCACCGTCCTCGCCCGCCTGCTCGCCACCGCCGGGGTCGGGCGCCTCGACCCCGTCACCGCGCCGGCCCGGCGGCTCGCGATCACCGCCGCCATCGCCGACGTGGCCCCGGACGTCGACACCGGCCGGCTGACCCGCCGCGCGAGCGCCGTCGTCCACGTGGGACTGGACCGGCCGGCGACGCTGGTCGCGCTCGGCCACGCCCGGCGGCGGCAGCCGCACCTGGTCGTCGGCGCCCGCGGGCCGATCGTCGCGGTGGGGCCGCTCGTCCCGCCGGCCGGCGGCCCGTGCCTCGGCTGCCTCGACCGGCACCGGACCGACCGCGACCCCGGCTGGCCCGACCTCGCCGCCCGGGTCCTCGCCGGTACCGCGCCGGCCGGGGCGGTGACACTGCACGCCGCGGCCGCGTACGCCGCCGGCCAAGTGCTCGCGCTCATCGACGGCCGGGCGCCGGACACGATCGGCGCGCTGGTGGAGTTCGACCGGGACGGCGCGCCGCGCTGGCGCCGATGGACCCACCACCCGCACTGCGACTGCGCCGCCCCCGCAGCGGCCGCCCGCGGCGGCGGGACCCACCCCCGGCAGGCCGGGGATCAGCGGGTACCGGCATGACATCGCCGCCGCCGGCACCATGGACCGCCGTCACACCGGCCACTCGACACTGCGCGGACCCCCGACCGCACACTGCGCGGACCCCCGACCGCGACCGACTCCGGACGAAACCGCGCCGGGCGTGCGCGCGGGAGCGGCGCGGGGACCGGCTCCCCGCGCCGACGGCACCGGGCCGGACGGTCGAGGCCGCCGTCACCGCCCGCACCGGGCGACCGGGCTCGCGCCGGGGCTTCCGGGTGGCGGCGGGGGCGGTGTCCGGTGCCCCCGCCGGGTCCGCCCCGCGGGCTGGCCGGGGGGTGGGCGGCGACGGCCGGAGCACGCGGTTGTGCCGCGTCGGTCAGAATCGGGGCATGAGCGATATCCCCCGCCGGGCCGTGGCCCGGACCGCCAAGCTGGCCGCCCTGCCGCTCGGCTTCGCCGGGCGGGCGGTGCTGGGGCTCGGGAAGCGGGTCACCGGGATCGCGTCCGACGTCGTCAGCGCCGAACTCCAGCAGCGTACGGCCGAGCAGTTGTTCAGCGTGCTGGGCCAGCTCAAGGGCGGTGCGATGAAGTTCGGGCAGGCGCTGAGCGTGTTCGAGGCGGCGCTGCCCGAGGACCTCGCCGGGCCGTACCGGCAGGCGCTGACCAAGCTCCAGGAGGCCGCGCCGCCGCTGCCCGCCGCCAGCGTGCACAGGGTCCTCGCCGAGCAGCTCGGGCGGCAGTGGCGGCGCAAGTTCCGCGAGTTCTCCGACCGGCCGGCCGCCGCCGCGAGCATCGGGCAGGTACACCGGGCGATCTGGCGGGACGGCACCGAGGTCGCGGTGAAGATCCAGTACCCGGGCGCCGGCGAGGCGCTGGTCGCGGACCTGAACCAGCTCGCCCGGCTGTCCGGGCTATTCAAGATCATTCAGCCGGGGATGGAGATCAAGCCGCTCGTCGCCGAGATCCGCGCCCGGATCACCGAGGAGCTGGACTACGAGCTGGAGGCGGCGGCGCAGCGGGCGTTCGCCGACGGGTTCGCCGACGACCCGGAGATCCACGTCCCGCGGGTGGTCGCCGGTACGCCGCGGGTGCTGATCACTGAGTGGATCGAGGGGACGCCGCTGTCCGCGGTGATCGCCGGCGGTACGCCCGAGCAGCGCGACCGGGCCGGCCGGCAGCTCGCCACGCTGCACTTCTCCGGGCCGGCGCGGGCCGGCCTGCTGCACGCGGACCCGCACCCCGGCAACTTCCGGCTGCTCCCGGACGGGCGGCTGGGCGTGATCGACTTCGGCGCCGTCGCGCGGCTGCCCGACGGGCTGCCGGAGCCGATCGGCCGGCTGGTCCGGCTGGCGCTGGCGGGCGAGGCCGAGGAGGTCGTGGCGGGGCTGCGGGTCGAGGGGTTCGTCACCGACGAGGCGATCGACCCGGTCGCCATCCTGGACTTCCTGCTGCCGATGCTGGAGCCGATCGCGGCCGAGGAGTTCCACTTCACCCGGGCGTGGCTGCGCGCCGAGGCGGCCCGGCTGGGCAGCCCGCGCAGCCCGGCGTACCAGCTCAGCCGGCAGCTCAACCTGCCGCCGTCGTACCTGCTGATCCACCGGGTGACGCTCGGGTCGATCGGGGTGCTGTGCCAGTTGGAGGCGCGGGCACCGTACCGGGCGGTGGTGCACGACTGGCTACCCGGCTTCGCGGAGTGACCAGCGGCCGGAAACGGGGGGCGCGCCCGTACGCGGGGAGACGTACGAGCGCGGGTCGGTGTGTGCGGACGGAACAGGTCCGGGCGGCGGGCGTCAGCCGGGGCCGGCCCAGCCGAAGAACGTAGTCATCGCAGTGATACCCCGTGATGTCGAGGGAATCCTCTCGGATCGGTGCACGCCGGGGGCGTGCGGTCAGGGCCGCGGCGGGGGCGCCGGCCCGGGCGCCCCCGCCCGATACGGGGAGGAATCGGGGTGCGGCTCAGCCGTACAGCAGCCGCGTCGCCTCCTGGCGACGGGCCCGTGCGGCGGTGCTGAGCGCGGAGCGGGGTGCCTCAGTGGTCGCCTGTACAACGGACTGAGGCCGGCGCGTTCGCGCCCGCGACAGCGCTTGGTGAAGTAGGTGCAGGCCGGTCAGGGAGCTGGTCATCTCAGTGGTCCTCTCGGGTTGTGGTGCGCTTCTCGGGTGTTGCCTTCTCGGGTGTTGCCGGCCGTTCGTCAGGCCGCGACCGGGGTTCCGGCCAGGCCGTTGGCGGTCAGTCGCGCCGCCACCTCGGTACGCAGGTCCGCGTCGCGGGCCAGGTCGGTCTTGCGGGGACGGCCGCGCGGGCGCTTGCGCGGCACCACGGCCCCCCGTTCGAAGATCTCCCCGCCCCACACGCCCCACGGCTCGGCCCGCTCGACGGCGCCGGCCAGGCACTCGCGCCGGACCGGGCAGTCGCTGCACAGGGACTTGGCCAGTTCCAGCTCGGCCGGGGCGTCGGCGAACCACAGGTCGGGTTCGAAGTTGCGACAGGGCAGTGCGGACAACTCCACCCGGGGCGGTGGAGCCAGGGACAGGGTCATGGCGTCGGTCCTTCCTCGGTCGGCGGTGCGGGCGAGTGGGGCGATCGGGTATGGCTCGGTCTTGATCAACTGGTCACCTGTTCCGGACAAAAAAATTGAGGCCGCGGATCCCGGTTACGGGTTCCGCGGCCTCAAGCGAGCCGAGGGCCTGACAATCAGGCCGGCCTACTTCGAGGCGGAACTCCGCGCAGGGGATCGGTAACGAAACGCTTCTTGGTGCCGGCAGCGGACAGAGTCCGGCCCAGCAGGGTGGTGACGGTGTACGCGATGCCGCGCTCACGCTGGACAGCCGGCTGCGCCGGGGCGCCCGCGCTCGGGCGCGACCACGGCGCGGCACCCGGGATCGGGTGCGCGACAGCGGTGGGCGGCGTCCACGTGGGGCCGACCGCGCTTGTGCCAGTCATGTTGATCTCCATCGGGGAACACCTCCTCGTCGGCTGTCGATCGGGGCTCACAGCGGAGCCCGGTCCGGGTGGGCCCCCGTGCGGGAGCCCGGTTCAGCTTACCGTCCCGGCGGTCGTCGCGGAATCCCCCACGGCCCGGAACACAGGCCCATTGACCTGGAAAAACACTGTCCCGGAAAGCGGTGGACACGACTCCCGAAGGGGCGCGGAATCGAGGCTAAGCCCAACCCCGCACCGGGGGCAAACGTATTTCCGTCGTTTCTTCGGTGGCTACCCGGTCGGATCCTCCGGCGGTCGGCCGGCGACGATCGCCAGCGCGGCGGCGCCGTACTGGGCGATCTTGCGCGGGCCCAGGCCGGGGATCGCCCGCAGCTCGGCCTCGGTGGCCGGGCGGCGCTCGGCGAGCGCGGTCAGCGTGGCGTCGGTGAACACCACGTACGCAGGGACGCCGTGCGCGTCGGCCACCCCGGCGCGCCAGCCCCGGAGGGTGTCGAGCAGGGCCTCGTCGACGTCCGAGGGGCAGTCGGCGCAGCGGCCGAGCTTGCGGTCGACGCCGGCCAGCAGGGTGGCGCCGCAGACCCGGCAGGTGGCGATCCGGACCGGCCTGTCGGGTTTCCGACTCCTCGCCGCCGGGGCCGGCGTGCGGTCGGTGGTGCCGTCGAACTGGGGCAGGAACCGGCACGGCCGCCGGTTGCGGCCGCCGGACCCGCGGGCCCGGGCGTAGGAGAGCCAGAGCCGCTGCCGGGCCCGGGTGATGCCGACGTACAGCAGCCGGCGCTCCTCCTCGACCGCGGCGTCGGTGCGGGCGTACGTGGTGGGCAGCGTGCCCTCGGCGAGCCCCACGAGGAACACCGCGTCCCACTCCAGGCCCTTGGCCGCGTGCAGCGAGGCGAGGGTGACGCCGGCCAGGGTGGGTACGTGCGCGGCATCGGCCCGACGGGCCAGCTCGGCGCAGAAGTCCCCCAGCGTCGCGCCCGCACCACCACCCCCGGAACCATCGGACCCGGAACCGCCACCGTCGCCGGTGGCCCCGGAACCGCCGACCGCGGACCCGGCAACCCCGGACCCGGCAACCGCGGGCCCGCCGACGGTGGTCGGGCCGGCGTACTCGGTGGCCAGGGCGACCAGGGCGGCCAGCGACTCCCACCGCTCCCGGGCCGCGCCGCCCCGCGGCGGGTCCCCCGGCTGCCAGCCGGTCGCCGCCAGCGACTCCGCCACCACCGCGGGCAGCGGCGCGGCCGGGTCCGCCGTCCGGGCGGCGGTGCGCAGCGCGGCCAGGGCCGCGCGGACCTCCGGGCGGGCGAAGTAGCGCTCGGCGCCGCGGACCACGTACGGCACGCCGGCCGCGGCCAGCGCCTCCTCGTACGCCGGGGACTGGGCGTTGGTCCGGAACAGCACCGCCAGCTCGCTGGCCGGGGCGCCCGCGGCGATCAGGTCGGCGCAGCGGCGGGCGACGGCGGCGGCCTCGGTGGTCTCGTCGGCGAAGATCCGCCACTCGGGCTCGGGGCCGGGCGGGCGCTGGCCCTCCAGGGCGAGCCGGAGCCGGGCCTCGCTGCCGCGGGCGCGGCCGATCACGGCGTTGGCCAGGCCGACCACCTGGGGGGTGGAGCGGTAGTCGCGGACCAGCCGGACGACCGTCGCGGTGCGGTGGGTGCGCGGGAAGTCGACCAGGTACGCCGAGGTCGCGCCGGTGAACGAGTAGATCGTCTGGCTGGCGTCGCCCACGACGGTGAGGTCGTCCCGGCCGCCCAGCCAGGCGTCGAGGAGGCGCTGCTGGAGCGGGTTGACGTCCTGGTACTCGTCGACGACGAAGTGCCGGTACTGCGCCCGGACCTGTGCCGCGACGTCCGGGTGCTCCTCGATGCCCCAGACGGCGGCGCGCAGCACGTCCTCGAAGTCGATCACGCCCTGCGCCCGCTTGAGCCGCTCGTACTCGGCGAAGACCGCGGCGACCCGGGCCGGCTCGTACGGCGTCTCCCGGCCGGCGGCCGCGGCCGGGTAGGCGTCGGGCTCGACCAGGCTGGCCTTGGCCCACTCGATCTCGCCGGCCAGGTCGCGGGCGGCGGCGCCGTCGGCGCGCAGCCCGGCCCGGGCGGCGGCGAGGGTGACCGGGCGGATCTTGCTGTCCAGCAGCTCGGGCATCGCCCGGCCGTGCAGCAGCCGCGAGGCGAAGTAGCGCACCTGGCGCAGCGCGGCGGCGTGGAAGGTGCGCGCCTGGACGCCGCCGGCGCCCAGCGCCGCCAGCCGGCCGCGCAGCTCGCCGGCCGCCCGCGCGGTGAAGGTGACCGCCAGCACGTGCCGGGCCGGGATCAGGCCCGCCTGCACCCGGTACGCGATCCGGGAGGTGATCGCCCGGGTCTTGCCGGTGCCCGCGCCGGCCAGCACGCAGACGGGGCCGGCCGGGGCGGTCACGGCCGCCCGCTGGTCGGCGTCCAGGCCCGCGAGCACGCGGTCGGCGGAGGTCTGCGTCACACCCGGAATTGTCCCGGGCCCCACCGACGTTGCGCGGGGGGCGGCGGCCGGTGTGGCCCCCGTCCCCCGACGACGGCGGGGCGCGCCGGGCGGGCGCGGCCCGGGGAGAGGTGGCGATCGGCATGCTGACGATGTACTCGACCGCGTGGTGCGGCTACTGCAAGCGGCTCAAGGCCCAGCTCGACCGGGCGAACATCGCGCACCGCGTGGTCGACATCGAGCACGACCCGGCGGCGGAGGCGTTCGTGATGAGCGCCAACGGCGGAAACGCGACGGTGCCGACGGTGGCCTTCCCGGACGGTACGGTGCTGACCAACCCGACGATCACCCAGGTGACGGCGCAGCTCGCGGCCTGAGCCGGCGGAGGACCGCCGGCTCGGACCGGCCGCCGGCCGGGCGCGGCGCGGGGTCAGGCCGCGGCGGTCGGGCGGCTCGCCGCCGCCGGGGCCGTCGCCCGGGTCGGCGGCTCGATGGCGCGCACGCGCGGGATCGGCGGCGAGAGCCGCCGGCCGCGCCACAGGTACGTGCCGGCGATGCCGACGACGAGCGCGATCCCGAGGTACAGCACGCGGTAGTCGACGAAGCTGACCAGGACCGCGCCGAGGCCGATCGAGGCCGCCTGCGGGCCCATGATCATCGCGTCGTTGACCGCGGTCACGCGGCCGAGCAGGTACGCGGGGGTGAACCGCTGGACCAGCGTGGTGATCCCGACGATCGCCATCGGCACCCCGGCGCCGAACACGACCACCGCGAGCATGCCGACCGGCAGGATCGGGATGGTCAGCGCCAGCGTGGCCGGGACGAACAGCAGCAGGCCCAGCGCCGCCCCGCCGATCTCGCCCAGCCGGCCGATCGCCGCCGGCGCGGCCAGCCCGCCGAGCAGCCCACCGACCCCCTGGACGGCCATGAGCACGCCGACGAAGCCCGGGTCGCTCAGGCGCAGCCCCCGGTCGACGTACGCGAAGATCAGCGCCTCGCCGAAGCCCAGCGCGAGCATCGCGACGGCCGCGCCCACGACGGTGCGGCGCAGCGCGGCCCGGCCGATCAGGTGGCTGAACCCGGCCTTCAGCTCGTCGCGCAGCGGCTGGCGCGGGACGTGCAGGCGCAGCCGCGCGGGCGGCAGCGAGGCGATGGCGCCGGCGGCGAGCAGGAAGCCGGTCGCGGCGACGACGGCGAGCGACCAGGGCCCGACGGCGACGTACAGGCCGGCGCCGACCAGCGGCCCGCACATCCGCAGGCCCTGCTTCACGGTCTGCACGGCGCCGTTGGCCTCGACCAGCAGCGGCGCCGGCAGCATCTCCCGGAGCAGGGCGGACAGGGTCGCGTTGCCGGCGATGCCGGCCAGGCCGTACAGGGCGGCGACCACATAGATCATCCAGACGTCGTGCGGACCCTGGACAAAGAACAGCGGGATCAGCGCGGCGGCGGCGCCGGCGTTGACGGCGGCGAAGAAGGGCCGGCGCGGGAACCGGTCCACGACCCAGCCGACCAGCGGCGCCAGCGCCATCGGCGCGGCGACCGCGAAGAGGGTGACCCCCGCGAGGCCGTCCGACCCGGTGAGGTCCTTGACCCAGATCGCGAGCGCGAGGACCAGGACCGAATCCGCGACCAGGTTGGCGACCAGGCCGGCGAAGAGTCGGGGGAACTCGGGGAGTTTCAGGACGGTGCGCATTCAGGGGCACTCCGGTCGAGGGGGGAGGGGTGGTGGTGCCGGTGCCGGCGGCGACGGTGGGGAGTGCGCCCGGCCGCCCGGTGCGCGGGGTGGGTGCGGTCTACTGTGGCGGCGCGGGTACCGGCACCCCCCAGGCCACGAAGCGGACGGGGCGGGCGTCCTCCGGCCGCTCGGCGGGGTGGGCCGTGCGGCCGGCGTAGCGCAGCAGGATCTCGTCGATCTCCGCGGAGACCGCGGCCAGCTCGTCGGCGGTGAGCCAGCCGATGGCCTGGTTGACGAACCCGGTGTCGCGCCAGGGGGTGGGCTCGGCCGCGCGGGCGGCCCGCCACTGGCTCAGTTGCTCCAGCTCGCGGTGCAGCAGCAGTTCGCTGACGGCGCTGCCGGCATGGGCCAGCGCGGTCGACTCGTCGTGGCCGCCCCAGCGGCGCGGCCGGAAGATCGCCCGCCACGGGCGGCGTCGGCCGGCGCCGCCCCCGGCCTCCTCGACGTACCCGTATCGGGCGAGCTGGCGCAGGTGCCAGGAGCAGTTCGCGGGGCTCTGGGCGAGCCGCTCGGCCAACTCGGTCGCCGTCGCCGGGCCGCCCAGGAAGAGTTCGTCGAGGAGTTGCAAGCGGACCGGATGCGCAATTGCACGCAGTTCTTGTGGATCCCGCACCTCATGCACTTCTAAATCGTTCACTCTCTGGACGCCGGTCACCCGGCCAGCGTACGGCCCACAAGGTATCTTTAGAAAGAGTTCTTGCGAAGATCAGCGATGCCCCCGTGGTCGGACGCCGGCCCCGTGGTCGGATGCTGCCCTGTGGATCGACGCTGTCCACGCTCGCGAACGGGTTCAGCGCGCGAGCGGGACGGCAGTAAGGTCGGAACGGCCGGCGCTCTCCGAGCCGTCCGAGTGATCGCCGCCCGGGTGATCACATAGTGCAGTGATCATCCTACCGTCCAACGTGGTCGTCGAACACCCCGTTCCGAAGGAGGTTCCGCCGGTGCCCCGCGCAGCGAGCCCCAGCGTGCGCCGTCGCCGCCTCGGCGCCGAGCTGCGCCGCCTCCGCGAAGCGGCCGGTCTGACCGGTGACCAGGTCGTCGAGATGATCGGCTGGGCCTCGTCCTCGAAGATCTCCCGGATCGAGAACGGCCGCAGCCGGGCCGACCTGGGCGACATCCTCGACCTGCTGGACCTGTACGGCACCACCGGGCCGCTGCGCGAGCAGCTCGTGGCCATCGCGCGCGACGCCGGCAACAGCCGCGGGTGGATGCGCGCGTACCCGTCCATGACCCCCCAGCAGCGCTCGTACGCGGAGCTGGAGGTCGGCTGCTCGATGATCCGGGAGTACGCCCAGCAGATGCTGCCGGGCCTGCTCCAGACGCCGGGCTACGCCCGCTGGCGCATCCTCGGCGGCCGACCGTCCGGACCGGACGACCTGGACGCGGAGGTTGCCGCGCGGGCCGCGCGGACCAGCCTGCTGCACAGCGAGACCGACCCGCCGATGTACGAGGCGATCCTCGAGGAGTCGGCGTTCTCCCCGCGGGTGGCGCCGCCGGACGTGCTCGCCGACCAGCTCCAGCACCTGTACGAGGTGGCCGCGCTGCCGCACGTCACGCTGCGGCTGCTCGCGCCGGAGGTGGTGGTCGGCCCGTGGTACGTGCCGGCCACGTCCTTCTCGATCTACCAATTCGTGGACCCGGACGACCCGGGTACGGTCGCGGTCGAGGCCCTGGCCCGCGACCACCTGCTCAGCGACGGCACCAGCCTGCGCGAGTACCTCAGCGCCTTCGGCTGGCTGCGGGAGGCGGCCCGGTCGCCGGAGGAGACGAGAGCATGGTTCGCCGCGCGGGCGGCGGCCGTCCGGGGCGACACGCCCCCCACCCCCGCCGACTCGCCGCCCGTCTCGGGTGGCGAAACCGCCGGCCGTCCGGCGAAACCCCCGGCACCACGCGCGGCCCCGACGATCGCCGCGCCGCACCAATGAGCGTGCCGGTCCGACGGCGGCCGCGCGCGAAACCCAACCTCACCACCACAGGAGTACCGCAATGACCACGCCCGAGGTTTCCGACCTGCTGCGCAACGCGAAGTGGCGGACGGCTGCCCGCAGTGCCTCGACGAACTGCGTCGAGGTCGCCACCCTGAATCGCGCGCACGTCGCGGTCCGCGACAGCAAGGACCGCAGCGGCCCGGTGCTCTTCTTCGGCCGCGACGCCTGGCAGGGCTTCCTCGCCGGCATCCGGGACGGCGAGTTCGACCGCGCCTGAAGAAGCGATCACCGCCCGAGGGGGCGGGGCGGCCACCCGGCCGCCCCGCCCCCTCGTTCGCTCCGCCCGGCCGGGGGGCGCGCGGCGGCTCCCGCCCGGGCGCGGTCGACGCGCGCCCGGTGGGTCAGCTCGCGAGCCAGTGGTCGATCAGGGACGCCGAGATCGACGCGTTGCTCGTCACCGCGATACGCGCCCCGCCCGGCAGCCGGCGCTCCTCCCCCGCCCGGATCGCCGCCACCTCGGCCCTGGTGAACCAGCGGGCCAGCGCGATCTCGGCGGGGTCCTCGCGGACCGGTACCGCCGGGTCGGCGAGGGCCAGGAAGCCGAGCATCAGCGAGGACGGGTACGGCCAGGGCTGCGAGCCGACGTAGGTGATCGGGCCGACCGGCACGCCCACCTCCTCGGCCACCTCGCGGGCGACCGCGGACTCCGCCGACTCCCCCGGCTCGACGAACCCGGCCAGGCAGGAGAACCGCTTGACCGCGGCGTCGTCCCAGGACGCGTTCACGGCCAGCAGGCAGCGCCCTCCGGGGCCGGGCCCGCCGTCGTGCACCAGCATGATCACGGCGGGGTCGGTGCGCGGCCAGGACTGCGCGCCGGCCGCGTCCACCCTGGTCCAGCCGCCGTCGCGGACCCGGGTCGGCGAGCCGGTGGCGGCCGAGTGGCCGTGCCGGGCGTGCCAGTGCGCCACGCCGAGCGCGGTGACGAGCAGGTCGGCGTCGCGCGCGGGCAGCCGGTCGGCGAGGTCGCGCAGGCCGGCGAGCCGCTGGCCGGGGCCGGCGGCCAGCGGGGCGTCGACCGCGAAGTACGGCGTGCCGTCGCCGTCCACCCCGAGGAAGTACGCGCCGCGCGCCGCCGGGTCCACCAGCGCCGGGTCGGCCGCGGCGGCGTCCAGCAGCGCCTCGGCCGCGTCGAGCGAGACCCCGGCCGGGTCGCGCAGGACCAGCGCGCCGGCCGCGTCGACCAGCGTCACGCCGGCGGCCGTGTCCACCACGACCACCCGGCCGCGCGCCCACGCGGCCGTCAGCCACGCCGGGTCGCCGCGGTGGTGGGCCGCCCGGTCGATGACCGACCGGCCCAGCGGGATGCCCGCCCCGTCACCCATGTGCTGTGCCTCCCGAACCGATCCCGCCGCCGTACCCCGGCGGCCGCCCCGGCCCGCCGGCGGGCGGCCTACTCGCGCTCCACCGGCAGCAGCGCCGCCAGGCCCGCCTCGACCCGGCCGACCTCGCCCAGCACGATGCCGACCGCGTTCGCCGGGGCCAGGTACCGCGCCCCGGCCGCGTGCACCTCGTCCAGCGTCGCCGCGGCCAGCCCCTCGCTGTACGTGGCGACGTGCTCCAGCCGCAGCCCGTGCCCGGCGTACGTGCTGACCAGCCCGGCCAGGCCGGCCTGGCTGGCGAGCTGGATGCGCAGCGCGCCGAGGATGTAGTTGCGGGCCTGCTCCAGCTCGTGCGGCTCGGCCGGCAGGCTGGCGGCCCGGCCCAGCTCGTACAGCGTCTCCACCAGCGCCGGCGCGGTCACCTCCGTGGCGACCTCGGCGGACAGCACCAGCACCGAGCCGGCGACCGCGTGCTCCACGTTGGCGAACGGGCTGTACGTGTACCCCTTGTCCTCGCGGATGTTCTCCACCCAGCGGGAGGAGAAGTACCCGCCGAAGACCAGGTTCGCGAGCTGCATCGGCACGTGGTCGGGGTGCTTGCGGCCGACCGCGGGCAGCGCGATGCGCAGCGAGGACTGCACCGAGCCGGGCCGGTCGACCAGCAGCAGCGGCGCCGGGCGGGCCGCCGGCAGCGCCGGGATCGTCCGGCTGGTCGCCGGGCCCGCCCACTCGCCGAACACGGCCTCGGCGCGGTCCAGCGCCTGCTCCGGCCGGACGTCGCCGACCAGCACCAGGATCGCGCCCTCGGCGCCGACCCGCTGCGCGTGCAGCGTCCGCAGGTGGCCGGGGCTGATGCCGCGGACCTGCTCGGCGGTGGGCAGCTCGACCGCGTACGGGTGGGTGCCGAACCGGCGCCGCAGCAGCGCCGCCCGGGCCAGGTGGCCGGGCTGGCTCTGCGCGACCTCGATGTGGTCGGCCAGCCGCTCCCGCTCGGTGCCCACCTCGTGCGCCGGGTACGCCGGCTCGGTGACGACCTCGTGCAGCAGCGCCAGCGCGGTGTCCAGGCCGCCGGCCAGGCAGTTGCCGGAGATGGTCAGCCAGTCCGGGTCCTGGTCGGCGCCGAAGCCGCCGCCGATCGCCTGCAGCGCCGCGGCCAACTCGACGGCGGAGCGGCGCTGCGTACCGGTGAACAGCGCCGACGCGAGCAGCCCGGCGCGGGCCAGCGGCGCCCGGGCGAACGGCAGCCGCAGCCGCAGCTCGACCAGCGGCACCGACGGGCGGCGCACGGCGATGACGGTGAGGCCGTTGGCGAGCGTGCGCTCGGCCCGCGGCGGCAGCTTGAGCTTGGCCGGCTTGCCCAGCGCGGGCAGCTCCGTGATCGTCGTCATCGCGCACCCCCCGGAATCGCCTCGACCACGGCGCGGCGCTGCGGGCGCAGCGCCGCGGCGGCGGCGCCGACCTGCTCGGCGGTCACCTCGGAGATCAGCCGCGGCAGCTCGTTGAGCAGCTCGGGCGCGCCCCGCTGCTGTTCGAACACGGCCATCCGCAGCGCCCGCTGGAGCACCGTGTCGGCGTCGCGCAGCAGGTGGGTGGACATCCGGGCGACGGTGCGGGCCAGCTCGGCGGCGGCGACGCCGCCGGTGGCCAGCCGGTCCAGCTCCTCGTCGACGGCGGTCAGCACGGCGTCGCTGGTCCCGCCCGGCGGCAGGCCGGCCTGCAGCAGGAAGGCGGTGGGGTTGCGCGCGTCGAACGCGTCGCCCATGAAGCCCAGGTACCCGCCGACCTGGGTGGCCGACCGGTCGTCCTGGACCAGCCGGCGGACCAGCCGGGAGGCGTCGCCGTCGGTGAGCACCTCGGCCAGCACCGCGTACGGCAGGTAGGCGGCCAGGTCGGCGACCGGGTCGGGCACCCGCCAGCCGGCCGCGACCATGGTCAGCGGGGCCAGCGGGTCGGTGTACGAGCTGCGCCGCTCGGCGGTCAGGTCGGGCTCGTCGAAGTCCGGCAGCGCCGGCGCCGGGCGGGCGGCCACGCTGCCGAAGTGCCGCTCGACCAGCGCGGTGCAGCCGGCCACGTCCAGGTCGCCGGCGACCGCGAGGACGGCGTTGCCGCAGGCGTAGTACTTGCGGAAGAACGCCTCGGCGTCGGCGACCGTCGCGCTCTCCAGGTCGACGAACGAGCCGTAGCCGTCGTGCACGTTCGGGAAGGTCTCGAACATCACCGGCGGCAGCTTCAGCCAGGGGAAGCCGCCGTACGGCCGGTTCATGATGTTGACCCGGATCTCCTCCTTGACCACGTCGACCTGGTTGCGCAGGTTCTCCTCGGTCAGCACCGGGCCGCGCATCCGGTCGGCCTCCAGGAACAGCGCGCGCTCCAGCGCGTTGCTCGGCATGATCTCGTAGTAGTCGGTGTAGTCGAGGTGGGTGGAGCCGTTGAAGCTGCCCCCCGAGCCCTGGACCAGCCGGAAGTGCTCCAGCTTCGCGAGGTTCGCCGAGCCCTGGAACATCAGGTGCTCGAACAGGTGCGCGAAGCCCGTGCGCCCCTCCGGTTCGGAGCGGATGCCGACGTCGTACACGACGGCCACTCCGACGACCGGGGCACTGCGGTCGGGGCTCAGCACCACCCGCAGGCCGTTGTCCAACGTGAACCGCTCCGTCGGGTACCGGGTCACCGGTACCTTCACCGCCTTCGCCACACGCAGACCCTAACGTGCGTACGGCTGCGCCGCCCGCACTCCCGCGCCGATTCCCGCGATCAGGCCGCGCCGGCGGTCGCCAGCGCGCCCACGGCGTCGGCGAGCGCGCGGGCCTGGGCCCGGATCTCCGGTACCGCGGTGGTCTCCCACAGGCAGCCGCGCCGGGCCGGGCCGACCGTCCACAGGGTGTGCTGCGGACTGCCGGTGCCGTCGAGCAGCGCGCCCTCGGGGGTGACGTCGAGGCCGAGCCCGTACGGGCCGGGGCGGGCCAGGCCGGCGCCGACCAGGCTGCGCACGACCGGGGCGGCGTGCGCCGGCCACAGGCCGGGGCCGGTGCAGTTGACGACCGCGCCGTACGGCTCCTCGCCGGCCGGGTCGTCGGCGAGCCGGGCGCGCAGCACGCTGTCGGCGTCGGCCCACAGCTCGCGCAGCCCGCCGGGCCGGACGGCCAGCGCGCCGGCCGAGCGCAGCGCGGCCAGCTCGGCGGCGACGGCCGGGGCCATCCGGTGCCGGTGCACCTCCCAGTACCGGGCCAGGTGGCGCAGGAACCGGCCGCGGTCGGCGGGGGTGAGGCCGCGCCAGTACCCGTCCAGGTGGGGGCGCAGGCCGTCGACGGCGGCCCGCCAGTCGCCGCTGGCCGCCGCGGCGGACCGGACGGCCCGGACCAGCGCGGCCAGCGTCGGGGCGACGGGCGGCCAGACGGCGGCGAGGGCGTGCAGCGCGGGCGCGGCGGCGGGCCCGGCGCCGGTCGCCGCGGGGTCGGGCGGCCCGGCCGCCGGGCGGCCCACCGGGTCGGGGTCGGGCGCGCCGCGGTGGGTGCGGGGCAGCAGGCCGTGCCGGGAGGTGAGGACGATCGGGGCGCGGTGGCCGCCGCGGGCCAGGGTGAGCGCCACGTCGACCGCGGTGAGGCCGGTACCGAGCAGCAGGACCGGGCGGGCCGGGTCGATCCGGGCGAGCGCGCCCGGCGCCCACGGGTCGGTGACGACCGCCGGGTGCCCGTACAGGTGCGGCCCGATACAGCCCGGCAGGCCGGGGGCGGCGTTGCCGACGGCCAGCACCACCCGGTCGGCGGCGATCTCGGCGCCGTCGCGCAGCAGCAGCCGGACCGTGCCGTCGGGGGTGCGGCCGACGTGGTCGACGGTGGCCCGGGTGACCGCGAGCCGGTCCGGGTACGCGGGGGCCAACTCGGCGAACGTCTCCCGCAGGTACGCGCCGAACCACTGCCTGGCGACGAACCCGTCCGCCGCCAGGGGCCGGCCGCGGGCGGCGGACCAGCGGCGGAAGTGCTCCGGGTCGTCGGGGTCGACGCTCATCGTGCCGGCCGGGGAGTTGAGCAGGTGCCAGGGCGCCGCCGCCCCGTACGCGAGGCCGGGGCCGGGGGTGGGCTCGGCGCCGACCAGGTGCACCCGGCTGCCGGTGCGGCGCAGCAGCTCGCGGGCGGTCAGCACGCCGCTGGCGCCGCCGCCGACGATCGCCACGGTCCCGCCGGACGTGATCGTGCGCATGTCGGGCCTCCGTCCCCGGCGCGCTCCCGGGGCAGGGACGGCCGTCCATTAATCCTAGCGAGTTACTAGGGAAATGGCGCGGTCGTGTCACCCCGGCCGGTCAGCCGTTCGGGACACCGCGGACGAGTCGGGCGAGCCCGTCGGCGTCGAGCAGGTCCGCCGGCCGCACGGTCACGTTGGCGGCTACGTAGTGGAACGCGGCACGCACGCTGAGTACATCCACTCGGGCGAGCTGCGCCCAGGCGAGCCGGTACGCCGCGAGCTGCACCGCCGCCGCCCGGGCGGCGGCGCCCGTCGGCTGCCGGCCGGTCTTCCAGTCCACGACGTCGTACCCGCCGGCGGCGTCGGCGAACACCGCGTCCATCCGGCCGCGCAGCACCACCCCGCCGACGACCGTGGCGAACGGGACCTCGACCTCGGCCGGCGTCCGGTCGGCCCACTCGCTGGCCAGGAACGCCGTGCGCAGCGCCGCGAGCTGCTCGTCGCCGGCGGCGTCCTCGTCGGCGGCGCCGGGCAGCTCCTCGATGTCCCACAGCCGGTCGCCGCCGAACCGGCGCTCCAGCCAGGCGTGGAAGGCGGTGCCGCGGCGGGCGTACGGGTCGGGGCGGCGCGGGACCGGGCGGCGCAGGGAGCGGGCCAGGGCGGCGGGGTCCTGCCGCAGCGCGACGAGCTGGGAGACGGACAGGTGCGCGGGCAGCGGGACGTCGACCGGGCCGGCGCGGCGGGCCTGCCGCTCCCGCTCGGCGAGCAGCAACTCCACCTCGGCCCGCCACCGCCGCGCCACCGGATCACCGTCGGCGTCCTCGTCCTCGTCGGTGGCGGTGGCGCCGGCGGTGGCGGTGGCGGTGACGTCGGAGCGGTCCGGGGTGGCATCGGCCCCGTCGGCGGTGGGCGGGGCCGCCGGGCGGGCGGGGCGCAGGGCGGCCAGTTCGGCGCGGACCAGGTCGGCCGCGGCGGCCAGGGCCGGGCGGCGGGCGCCCAGCGGGTCCGCCGGCCACTGCGCCGTGCGCTCCGCCGCCGCCAGCGGGTGCGCCGCCCCGTCCGCCGGCGCGGGCGCCCAGTGGTCCACCACCCCGGCCCCGGCCCGGCACTCCTCGCCGATCCGGTCGAGGAACGCCGACGGGCCGCGCGGCCGCTTCACGTCCTCGCCCCACCAGTGGCCCGAGGCCAGCAGCAGCCGGCGCGGCCGGGTCACCGCCACGTACGCCAGCCGGCGCTCCTCCCGCTCGTCGTGCGCGGCCCAGCCGGCCAGGAACGCCTTGCGGGCCTCGTTCAGTTCCCGCTGGTCGGCGGCGCCGGCCAGGTCGAGCTCGGGCAGGCCCGCGGCGTCGCCGCGCAGCGGGAACGGCAGCGAGCCCACGCCCTTGAGGAAGTGGTCGGCGCCCTGTACCCGCCCCGGCCACACGTGCGCGGTCAGGCCGGCGACGGCGACGACGTCCCACTCCAGGCCCTTGGCCGCGTGCGCGGTGAGGATCTGCACGGCGCCCTCGGCGACGTCCACCTCGCCGGGCGACAGACCGCGCTCCTCGTCCTCGGCCGCCGCCAGGTACGCCAGGAACGCGGTCAGCGACGGCGCGTCCGACTCGGCGGCGAACCGGGCGGCGGCGTCGCCGAGCGCGTCCAGGTGCGCCCGGGCCAGGCCGGCGTCGCCGGCCCGGCCGGCGCGGACGGCCACCTCGACGTCCAGGCCGACCGTCCGCTCGACGTCGGCGACCAGGTCGGGCAGCGGCTGGTCCAGCCGGCGGCGCAGACCGGCCAGCTCGTCGGCCAGCGCGGCGAACCGGGCGTACCCGGCGGGCGAGTACCCGGCCGGGTCGCCCGGGTCCGCCAGCGCCTCGCTGAGCGTGGCGTCGTCCAGCCGGTCGGTGACGATGTCCGGCTCCCCGGCGCCGCCGGGGTCGCGCCGGTCGGCGGCGAGCCGGCGGGCCCGCCGGTGCAGGGCGACCAGGTCGCGCGGGCCGATCCGCCAGCGGACGCCGGTGAGCAGCCGCAGCAGGGCCGCGCCGTCGGCCGGGTCGGCGAGGGTGCGCAGGGTGCAGACGACGTCCCGGACCTCGGGGGTGTCCAGCAGCCCGCCCAGCCCGACGACCTCCACCGGCAGGCCGCGGGCGCGCAGCGCCGCCTCGATCGCCGGGATCATCTTGCGCACCCGGATCAACACCGCGGTGGTCGGCCGGCGCTCGACCGGGATCGCCGCGGGCGGGGTGTCCGGCCGGACCCGGGCCGCTGCCCGCCAGGCGCCGGCCACCGAGTCGGCGAGCCAGTCGGCCTCGTCGGCGTACGTCTCCAGCAGGGCGCAGTGGACGGTGGCCGCGCGCTGCCCGCGGGCCGTACGCCCGCCGACGGCCGCGGCGACCGCCGGGGCGGCGGCCAGCTCGGCCACCCGGGCGCCGGCGGCGCGCAGCGGCGCGGACAGCGCGTTGGCCACGGTCAGGATCTCCGGCCGGTTTCGCCAGCTCGTGCGCAGCTCGCGGACCGGGGCCGGGTCGCCGGCGGCGTCGGGGAAGGCGGCCGGGAACCGGTCCAGGGTGCCGGCGCTGGCGCCGCGCCAGCCGTAGATCGCCTGGCAGGGGTCGCCGACCGCGGTTACCGGGTGGCCGCCGCCGAACAGCGCGCGCAGCAGCACCACCTGGGCGTGCGAGGTGTCCTGGTACTCGTCCAGCAGCACCACCCGGAACCGGTCCCGCTCGACCCCGCCGACCTCCGGGTGGTCGCGGGCGACGGCGGCGGCGCGGGCGAGCTGGTCGCCGAAGTCCATCGCCTCCAGGGCCAGCTTGCGCTCGGCGTACCGGCGCAGCAGCGGCAGCAGCGCCCGCCGGGCCCGCTGCCGGCCGAGCAGCTCGCGGACGTCGGCGTACACCCGGCCGGGCAGCGCCTCGGCCCGGCCGCAGAACGCGCCCGTCCACTCGGCCAGGTCGACGGCGGACACCAGGTGCTCGGCCAGCTCCCCGGCGAGCCCGATCAGGTCGGCCACCACGGTCGCCGGGGCGCGGTCCACGTCGGACAGGTCCCCGTCGTACGTGCGCACGATCGCGTCCGCGAGCTGCCAGCAGCTCGCCTCGGTGAGCAGCCGGGCGGCCGGCTCGAACCCGGCCCGGAGGCCGTGCTCGGTGACGATCCGCCCGGCGTACGCGTGGTACGTGGCCACCGTCGGCTCGCCGCCGACGCCCGCGTCCGGCTCCCGGGCGGGGTGGCCGAGCCGGCGGTCGAGCTGGTGCAGCCGGGTCCGGACCCGGTGCGCCAGCTCCCCGGCGGCCTTGCGGGTGAACGTCAGCCCGAGCACCTGGTCGGCCCGGACGTGCCCGTTGGCGACCAGCCAGACCACCCGCCCGGCCATCGTCTCGGTCTTGCCCGAGCCGGCGCCCGCGACCACCAGCAGCGGGCCGACCGGCGCGGCGATGATCGCCGCCTGCTCGTCCGTCGGCGGGTGCGGCAGGCCGAGCAGCCCGGCCAGCTCCACCGGCGTGTACCGGGGCCCGACGGTGGCGCCGACCGGGCGGGCGCCGTCCACGGCGGTCATCCGCCCTCCCCCGGCGCGACGACCTGCCGGCCCTTGCCGGAGACCGGGCAGCAGACCCGGACCGGGCAGGTCCGGCAGCGGGCGTTGCCGACCGCGGCGAACGTCGCCGCGGCCATCGTCCGGGCCGTCCGGTCGACCATCGCCCGGGCCCAGCCGGGGTCGTCCGCCCCGGCGACCGGCGGCTGCACCTGCTCCCCCGCCGCCGCGGCGGACGTGCCGAGCTGGACCAGCGCCGCCCCGCCGGACTCGGTGCCGTACTCGGCGAACGCCCCCTCCTCGACCGCCACCTGGTACGCGCCGAGCTGCGGGTGCTCGGCCAGCTCCGGCTCGGTGACCGAGGTGGTCCGCCCGGTCTTCAGGTCGATCACGACCAGCCGGCCGGCGTCGTCGACCTCCAGCCGGTCCACCCGGCCGGTCAGCTCGACCACCGGGGCGGTGTCGGCCAGCCGGACCGCGAACTCCTTCTCGATCGCCAGCAGCCGGCGCGGGTTGGCGGCCAGCCAGCGCAGCAGCTTGTCCACCATCACCTCCGCCCGGGCCCGCTCCCGGCCGGCCAGCCACTGCGCCGCCAGCTCGATCGCGTCGAACCGCGCCGCCACGTACGCCAGCAGCTCCCCCCGGTCGGCGCCGGCGTCGTCGGCGAGCATCGCCGCGGCGTGCACCAGGTTGCCGACGCCCTGCGCGGCGCTCGCCGCCTCGGCGCCGCCGTGCCGCTCCAGCAGCCAGCGCAGGCTGCACCGCAGCACGCTCTCCATCGTGGACGGGGTCACCCGGACGGTGTCGTCCGGCCCGTGCAGCGGCCCGTCGTCGGAGAGCGGCGCGAGCCCCCACCAGCCCGCCGGGTCGGCGCCGGCCACCCCGGCGGCGGCCAGCCGGGCCAGCTCGGCCGCGGCCGCCGCGCGGCGCGCCGCCGGCGCCGCCGGGTCGGCGACCGCCACCCGCAGCTCGGCCACCAGCGCGGGCAGCGTCAGCGCCCGGGGCAGCCGGCGCACCGGCAGCGCGGGCTCGCCGCCTTCGTCGCCCGCGGCGACCGCCCCCAGCTCGTACAGGAACCGGCTCGGCTGCTCCTCCCCGTCCGCGCCGCCCACCGCCCCGGACGCCACCGCGGTGACCACCAGCCGGCGGCGGGCCCGGCTGACCGCGACGTGGAACAGCCGGCGCTCCTCGTCCAGCAGCGCCGAGAGCTGCCCGGCGGTGGCCGCGGCGGCGGTCCCGTCGCCCCGGCCGGCGACCACGTCCACCAGCCGCTCGGCGCCGAGCAGGCTGCCGCGCAGCCGCAGGTCCGGCCACACCCCCTCCTGGACGCCGGCGACCACGACGACGTCCCACTCCAGGCCCTTCGCGGCGTGCGCGGACAGCAGCGCGACGGCCGCCCCGCGGTCGGCGCTGGGGGCGAGGCTGTCGGCGGCGTACTGCTGGCCGAGGACGTGCTCCAGGAACACCTCGGTCCGCGCGCCCGGCAGCCGGTCGACGAACCGGGCCGCGAGGTCGAACAGCACCACGACGGCGTCCAGGTCCCGGTCCGCGGCGGCGGCCCGCCGCCGGTGCACGTGCCCGGCCTCGCCCGCCCGCGCCGGCCGGGTGGCCCGGGCCGCCCACCGCTCGGCCAGCCCGGTCGCCCGCCAGACCGCCCACAGCACGTCCTCGGCGGTGGCCCCCGGTACGGCGAGCGCGGTCCGGGCCTCGGCGAGCAGGCCGGCGACGGCCCGGGCGGGCGCGGCCCAGCGCCGCTCGATCGGGGCCAGCTCGGCCGGGTCGCGCAGCGCCTCGACCAGCAGCGCGCCGGTGGGCCGGTCGTCGCCCGCGGCCAGCGCCAGCGCCCGCAGGCCCTGGCGCAGCCGCCGCTCGGCCAGCGGGTCGGCGCCGCCGAGCGGCGAGTGCAGCAGCGCGACCGCGGCGTCCTCGTCCAGCGCGGCCGGGTCGACGGCGCAGCGCAGGACGAGCAGCAGCGGCGCCACCGCCGGCTGTAGGTGCAGCGGCTGCTCCTCGACCTGGAGCGCGGTGGGCACGCCGGCGACGTGCAGGGCGCGCTGGACGAGCGGGAGCTGCCCGCGGGCGGACCGGACCAGCACGGCCATCCGGGACCAGGGGACGCCGTCGCGCAGGTGCGCCTCGCGGAGCACGTGGGCGGCGTAGGCGGCCTCGCTGGTCCCGGTCCGGAACGTCGCCACCTCGACCGGCGGGCGGGCGCCGTCGCCGCGGTCGGGGTCGGGGCGCGGGCGGGCGGGCGCGGCCGGCTCCCGTTCGGGCGCGGGGGCGGCGCCGGTCGCTGCCACGCCGGACTCGGGTGGGGCGGCCGGGGTGGGGTGGCGGTGGGGGCCGGGGCCGCGGAGGCGGGCGGCGACCCGGCGGGTGGCCGCGTGCAGGTCGCCCGCGGACCGGTACGCCCGGTCCAGCAGCACCGTGCCCGCCGGGCCCGCCGGGCCGGCGAACCGGTCGGCGAAGTCGCGCACGCCGGCCGGGTCGGCGCCGCGGAAGCCGTACACCGCGCTGTCCGGGTCGGCGAACGCCACCACCGGCGCCCCGCCGCCGGCCACCAGGGCCAGCAGGTCGCGCTGGGCGGGGTCGGTCTCGGCATACTCGTCCACGTACGCGTACGCCAGCCGGCGCCGCTCCGCGGCCAGCAGCTCGGGGTCCTCGCGCAGCGCCGCGGCGGCCGCCTGGATCAGCTCCGCGTGGTCGTACGCCGGGGCGCCGCGGGTGGTCGCCTCGCGCAGCGCGAGCACCTCGACGTACTGGTCGACGAACGCCGCCGCGCTCACCCAGTCGGCCCGCCCGCCCGCGCGGCCCAGGGCGGCCAGCTCGTCCGGGCCGACGCCGCGCTCGGCGGTGCGCAGCAGCAGGTCCCGGAGCTGGCCGGCGAACGCCCGGGTACCGCGGGCCGCGGCCAGCCCCGCCGGCCACTGCACCGGGTCGGCGCCGTCGGCCGGGTCCAGCAGCTCGCGGATGATCAGATCCTGCTCGGGGCCGCTGAGCAGCCGCGGCGCGGGCTCGCCCCGGCTGCCGGCGGCGCGGCAGAGCAGGCCGAACGCGTACGCGTGGAAGGTCCGGACCAGCGGCTCGTGCACGGCCGCGGCGGCCCTGGTGACCCGGGCCTCGATCCGGTGCCGCAGCGCCCCGGCGGGCCGGCGGCCGAAGGTGAGCACGAGCACCCGCTCGGGGTCGACGCCCCCGGCCACCCGGGCGGCGACGCACTCGACGAGGACGCTGGTCTTGCCGGTACCGGGGGCGCCGAGCACGAGCAGCGACCCGGCGGTGTGCCCGATCACCCGCTGCTGCGCGGGGTCGGGCACGAACGCCGAGCGCCCCGGCCCCGCGGGGTCGCCCGGTGCGGCCGGGCCACCGGCGAGCCCGCCGCCCGCGCCGTCGCCGGCCGGACGGGCCGCGTCAGCCGATCCGTCGGCGAGCCCGGAAGTCGCGTCGACCGGTCCGTCGGCGGGCCGGTGGGCCGCGTCAGGCGATCCGTCGGCGGACCGACGGACCAACCGGAACTGCGGCGTACTCACGCCGCCATGACACCACGCCGGTGTGACGGAACCCCCGCCGCACCACGCCGACGATCGGGGGGCGCGGAAACCCGGTGGGCCGCGGGGACGGTCCCACCGGGCTCCGGCGCAGCGCGATCGGGGGACGGGGTCCGCGCCGCGCTCGGCCGGTCGGGCTCAGCCCGTCGGCGCCGGGGAGGGCCGCAGGGCCTTGCACTTCGCCAGGGCCCTGGCGACCGTCGGGTCGGCCTCGTCGGGGTTGCGCGAGGTCACGCCCTGGTCGCGCAGGCAGTTCCGGTACGCCGAGCCGGGCCCGCCGCGCCCGCCGCCGGGCCGCAGCGTCGGCCGGACGGACGCGCACGCCTGCTGCGCCTTGTCCCAGGTCGCCTGGTCGACGCTGTCCGGCTTGCGGAACGGCCCGCCGGGCCGCCGGCCCGGACCACCCGGCCCGTCACCCGGCCGCTCCTGCCCATCGCCACCGGGCCGCCCCTGCCCATCGCCGCTCGGTCCACCCGGCCCGCCCGGTCCGTCGCCGGGTCGACCCTCGCCCGGCCGGCCCTGCCCCTCGCCGCCCGGTCGTCCCTGGCCGTCGCCGCGCCCCGGCCGGCCGGACGGCAGTTGCAGCACCACGCCGTTGTCGCGCAGGCAGTTGACGTAAGCCGTGAACGCGCCGCCCCGCCCGCGGTCGCCGCCGGGTCCGTTCCCGGCCGCCGGTTCGTCGTCGCCGCCGCAGCCGGCCAGGACCAGCCCGCCCGCCACCAGGACGGCGCCGAGCGCCGCCATCGACCTACCTGTACGCCGCACCGGCTTCCTCCTCGGTGGAGTGGGTTCGGGCGAAAAGGGTGGGCCCGTGGGGACCGCCGCGGGGGCGGGTTTGCGACCAACAGCCAACGCCGCACACCTCGGAGTCCGGTCGGCCATAACTGGGAGTTACCTTTGAATTGATCGCAGACTATGAGGTAACTCCGAGGTTCGGTCCACCGCACCGTCAGCACGGACGGTGATACTCGCTCGGTATGGCGACCCGAATCCTCCCCCGAGGGCCCGCCTGGCTCCGCGGTGAACTGCGGAAACTGCCAGGACCGCCGCGCCTGCCGTGGCGCGGCGGCAGGCCGCGCCGCCCGCTGGCGGCGCTCGTCGCGACGCGCCGCCCGACCGGCCGCGGCCGGTGGCCGCGCCCCGACCGGCGGCAACTGCGCGTGATGCTCGGGCTGCTGGTCCTGTCCCAGGTCGCCGCCGCCGGCACCGCGTACGCGATCACCCGGGACGCCGCCCCCGGCGACCCCGCCGCCGCGGCCACGGTGGACCGGGGACCGGTGACGGTCCAGCTCTCGGCGACGGGGACGGTCGAGTCGACCCGGACCCGCAGCCTCGCCTTCACCGCCGACGGCACGGTCACCGCCGTCCGGGTCCGGGTCGGCGACCCGGTCCGGGTGGGGCAGGTGCTCGCCGCGATCGACAGCAGCGCCCTGGCCGAGCGGGTCGGGTTGGCGCGCACCGGCCTGGACCTGGCCGAGACGGCGCTGACCGAGGCCCGCGCCGCGGCCACCACCGCCGCGAACGCCGCCGCCGGCACCACGACCACAGACACCGCCGCGGCGGGCACCACCACGGACACCGCCGCGGCGGCGGGCACCGCGGTACCCGCCGCCGCGGCCGGCGCCACCGCGACCGCCGCCGGCACGGCGACCGCCGCGACCAACGGCGCGAGCGGCGGCGGGGTCGCACTGCGGCTGGTCGCCGAGTACGAGCCGCTGTACCACCCCGACGACGACCCCGACGCGGGCGAGCCCCCGGGCCGGCACCCGCGGCCGCGGCACCCGCGCCCACCGCACCCCTGCCCCTGCCCGAGCCCCTCCCCTTCCCCCACACCGACGGCGTCACCGTCCCCCACGAAGCCGCACCCGAGCACCCCCGGCGGCGGTACCGGCAACCCCGGCGGCTCCGGCGGACCGGGCAGTCCCGGCAACCCGGGCGGCGGCACGGGCACCGGCGGCGGCCGGAACGGCACCGGGAACGGGAACGGAAACGGCGGCGGCGGCGGCCAGAACGGCGGCCCCGGCGGGAACGGCACCGGCGGCGGACAGAACGGTTCCGGCCGGAACGGGCAGAACGGATCCGGCCGCGCCGGCAGCGCCCCGGGCGGCCGGAACGGCGACGGCCGGAGCGGGGCCGGGCAGGACGGCAGCGGCCAGGGCGGGGACGCGATCCTCTCCACCGAGCAGCGGGTCAACCGGGCCCGCCGCCAGCTCGCCGACCTCGAGGCCCAGCTCGCCGGCACCACCATCACCGCCCCGATCGCCGGCAAGGTCCTCGCCCTCGCCGGCAAGGTCGGCACCGCCGCCCGGGCAGGCGGCACGTTCATCGAGGTCAGCGACGTGAACCGGCTCCAGGTCGCGACCAGCTTCCCCGAGGCCGACGCCGGCCGGCTGGCCACCGGGCAGGCCGCGAGCGTGACCATCCCCGGCATCGCCGACCCGGTGCCGGCCACGGTCACCGCGGTCGACCCGGTCGGGACCACCACGAACGCGGTCGTGACGTACGGGGCGGTGCTCGGCTTCGCCCGCGCCCCCGCCGGCCTGCTGCTCGGGCAGAGCGCCCGGGTGCTCGTCACGGCCGGCGCGGTCCGCGACGCGGTCCGGGTGCCGACCGGCGCCGTGCACGACATCGCGGCCGGGCGGGGCACGGTCCGGGTGGTGGCCGACGGGCGGGCGAGCGACCGGCCGATCGGCGTCGGCGTGCAGGGCGATCAGTACATCGAGGTCACCTCCGGGCTGGCCGAGGGCGAGAGGGTCCGGACGGCATGGTGAGAGTGCGGCGCGCGGTGGCGCGCCCCGTCGCGGCGGCGGCCGCGCTGTCCGCCCGGACGAAGCGGCCGACGCTGCTGGTCAACGCGGTCCTGCTGGTACTGGTCGCCGGGTGCGGCTTCTGGGCGTACCGGGCGGTCACCGGCGGCGCCGACGAGCCCGCGGCGACGGGCGCGCGGACGGTGCCGGTGCTGACCGGCGACCTGACCGCGACGGTCGAGGCGGACGGCTCGGTGGCCAGCGCGCTGACGGCGGCGGCGGACTTCACCACCAGCGGTACGGTCACCGACATCCGGGTCCGGGTCGGCCAGCGGGTCGCCAAGGGCGCCACGCTGGCCACGGTGGACGCCGCGGCGGCCCGCCGCGGCCTGACGGCGGCGCGGGCGGACCTGTCGGCGGCCAACGACGCGGTGACCCGGGCGTCCGACGCCGGCCAGGACACCAGCCAGGCGCAGGCGCAGGTCACCGAGGCCGACCTCGCGGTGCGGGAGGCCCGGGACGCGGTCGCCGGCGCGACCCTGACCGCGCCGATCGCCGGCACGGTAACGAAGATCAACGGCAGCATCGGCGGCTCCTCCGGCGGCAGCGGAAGCAGCGGAAGCAGCGGCGGAAGCACGAGCGGCGGCACCGGCGGCGGGGCCGGCAACAACAGCGCCGGCCGCACCGGCACCGCCGCGTCGTCCGCGTCGACCGGCGGCACCAGCGGCTTCATCGAGCTGGCCGACCTCGGCCGGCTCCAGGTGACGGCGTCGTTCGCCGAGGCCGACGCGGTCAGGCTGCGCGTCGGCCAGGCCGCCACGGTCACCTGGAACGCCCTGGCCGACACCCGGGTCGAGGGCAAGGTCGTCACGATCGACCCCAACGCGACGAGCAGCAACGGCGTCGTCACGTACGCGGCCACGATCTCGCTGGCCGAGCGGCCCGCCGCCGCCCGCGCCGGCCAGACCGTCACCGCCAGCGTGGTCACCGGCCGGGCGACCGACACGGTGTACGTGGTGGCGGCCGCCGTCAACAAGGCCGGCAACCGGCGCACGGTGACCGTGCTGGAGAACGGCCGGCAGACCGTCCGGCAGGTGCGGGTGGGCCTGGAGAGCGCGGCGTTCGTCGAGATCGCCGAGGGCGTCGAGCCCGGCGAGCAGGTGGTCCTGCCCACCCCGACCGGTACCGGGCAGAACGGCCGCGGCCAGGGCGGCTTCGGCCCCGGCGGCTTCGGCATCGGCGGCGGGGGCCGCGGACCCGGCGGCGGCGGCCAGGGCGGTGGTCGCGGATGACCGCCCCCGCCGCCCACCCGGTGCTCGACCTGGCCGGCGTCACCAAGGTGTACGGCGAGGGCGAGGCCACCGTCCGCGCGCTGCGCGGCGTCTCGGTCACCGTCGACCGCGGCGACTACCTGGCCATCATGGGCTCGTCCGGCTCCGGCAAGTCGACGCTGATGAACATCATCGGCTGCCTCGACGTCCCGACCGACGGCCGGTACCTGCTCGACGGCGTCGACGTCAGCGACCTGTCCGAGCGGCAGCTCTCGCTGGTCCGCAACCGGATGATCGGGTTCGTCTTCCAGGCGTTCAACCTGATCCCGCGGACGACCGCGCTGGCCAACGTCGAACTGCCGCTCGCGTACGCCGGGGTGAAGCCCGTCGAGCGCCGCCGCCGGGCCCGGGCCGCGCTCGCCGCGGTCGGGATGGAGGGCCGGACCGAGCACGAGCCCAACCAGCTCTCCGGCGGCCAGCAGCAGCGGGTCGCGGTCGCCCGGGCGCTGGTCACGATGCCGTCGCTGGTCCTGGCCGACGAGCCGACCGGCAACCTGGACAGCCGGTCCACGGCCGAGGTGCTGGACATCCTCGACGGCCTGCACGCCGCCGGCCGCACGATCGTCCTCATCACGCACGAGGCCGAGGTCGGCGAGCGCGCCGCCCGGCTGATCACGCTGCGCGACGGCGAGGTCGCCGCCGACGTCCGGCAGGGGGCGCGATGAACCTGCGCGAGGTCATCCGGTTCGCCCTGCGCGGGGTGGCCGCGAACAAGCTGCGCTCCGCCCTCACCGTCCTCGGCGTCCTCATCGGCGTCGCGTCGGTGATCCTGCTGGTCGCGGTCGGCACCGGCTCGGCGAGGGCGGTCAGCGACCGGATCGCCGCGCTGGGCGCCAGCACCGTCACCGTCCAGCCGACCGGGCGCGGCGGCACGGGCGGGCTGACCGTACCGGTGGCCGAGGCCCTGCGCGACCCGCTGCTAGCGCCCGACGTCAAGTCGGTGTCCCCGGTGGCCAGCACGTCGGGCACGCTGGCCTTCGAGGGCGTGGACCACGAGGTGAACCAGTTCATCGGTACCCGGGCCAGCTACTTCGCCGCCGCCAACATCCCGATCGCCCGCGGCGCCGCGTTCACCGACGCCGACGAGGCCGCCGGGCGCCGGGTGGTGCTGATCGGCGACACCGTGGCGACCGAGCTGTTCGGCCGGGTCGACCCGCTGGGCAAGCAGCTCACCGCGAACGGCACCCTGTTCACCGTCGGCGGCGTCCTCGGCCCGCGCGGCACGGCCGGCTTCGGCGACCCGAACGACGTGGTCATCGCGCCGCTGTCGGCCGTCCGGCAGACGCTGACCGGGTACGGGCAGCTCAGCTCGATCCTGGTCGAGGCCACCTCGGCGGCCCGGGTCAACGACGTGCAGACCCAGGTCGCGACGATCCTCGACCAGCGGCTGCGGGTCGCCGCCACGACCGGCACGGGGCAGAACGCCCGGACGCCGTACCGCATCCTCAACGCCACCCAGCTCCTCCAGACGCAGACGGAGACCGCGCAGACGTTCACCGTCCTGCTCGGCGCCGTCGCCGGGATCAGCCTGCTCGTCGGCGGGATCGGCATCACCAACATCATGCTCGTCACCGTCACCGAGCGGACCCGGGAGATCGGCATCCGCAAGGCGCTCGGCGCCCCGCGCTGGGTGATCCTGGCCCAGTTCCTCGTGGAGGCGACGCTGCTCAGCGTCGTCGGCGGGGCGCTGGGGGTGGGGGTGGCGCTGCTGGGCGCCCGGTTCCCGATCGTCGGCGTGGTGCCGGTGGTCGTACCGGCGTCGATCGCCCTGGCGCTCGGCGTCTCGATCGCCATCGGACTCATCTTCGGCGGCCTCCCCGCCAGCCGCGCGGCCGGGCTGCGGCCGATCGACGCCCTACGGTACGAGTGAGGCTCCCGTGAACGCTCTCCCCAGCGACCCGGCCGACACCCCACCGCCGTCCGCGGCGACGGCGCCCGCAGCACCGACCCCCGCCGAACCGGACGGCGCCGAACCGGACGCCGCGGAATCGGACGGCGCCGAACCGGACGCCGCGGAACCGGACGGCGCCGAACCGGACGCTGCCGAGTCGAGCACCCCGGAACCGGCGGTCGCGGAAGCGCCCGCCGACCCGTCCACTGCGGACCCGGCTGCCGCACCGCCGGTGGCCGCCGACGACGCAGCGGCCGGCGAACAGTGGTGGCTCCTCCCGCCGACGGACCACGACGCGGACACCGTGACACTGCCCCACACCGACCCGCCCGCCGCGACGCCCGCCGAGCCCGAGCCGACCGCACACCGCCTGCTCACCGACGGCGGCGCCGACGGCGACCCGCCGCCGGGCGGGCACGACCCGCTCGCCCCCGCCCCGCCCGCCGACGGGTTCGCCGACGAGCTGGCCGCCGCCGCCCCGCGCCGCTGGTGGAACCGCGGCACCGTGCTGCTCGGCCTCGTGCTCGTCCTCGGCGCGGGCTTCCTCGGCGGCGCGTACACCCAGCGGGCGGTCGGCGGCGGGGACGACGGCGGCGGCCGCGGCCGGGACGGCGGCCGCTTCCCCGGCGGCGGCCGGGACGGCCAGAACCGCCCCGGCGGCCAGAACGGCCCCGGCAGCGGGAACAACGGCAACAACCAGGGCCCCGGCAACAACGGCGGGCCGGGCGGCCAGACCGGCGCCGCCCCGATCACCGGCACGGTCAAGCTGGTCGACGGCCGGACGGTCTACGTCCAGACCGCAGACGGCGAGGTCGTCACCGTCCGGACCGGTACCCGCACCGCCGTCACGCTGGCCCGCCCGGCCACCCCGGCGCAGCTCGCCGTCGGCAGCCGGGTCACGGTCACCGGCGCCGCCGCCGACGACGGCACGGTCACGGCGACCGCGGTCACCGGTACGGCGAAGTAGCCCGGGTCGTCACCGGCCCGGGCGGCCGGTGCCGCGCCGGGGGGCGGCGGCGAGCATCCGGCCCGGCGGCGGCGCCGGGAACGCGGGCCGCGGCCGCGGCGGCGTCACTGCATCGGCAGCAGCACGCGGAACGTCGCGCCCTGGCCCGGCGCGGTGTCCAGGGCGACAGTGCCGCCGTGGCTGTGCACGATCGCCGAGACGATCGCCAGGCCCAGCCCGGCGCCGCCGCCCAGCGTCCGGCTGCGGCTCGGGTCCACCCGGTACAGCCGCTCGAACACCCGCTCGGCGTGCGACTCGGGGATGCCCTCGCCGGTGTCGGCGACCTCCAGCACCGCGACCGCGCCGGTCGCGCCGCCGAGCTTGTCCGGCCGGGCCTCGCGCCGCCCCACCCGGACGGTGATCGACGCGCTCTCCGGCGTGTGCTGGAGCGCGTTGTTGACCAGGTTCGCGGCGACCTGGCGCAGCCGCGGCTCGTCGCCGGGCAGCAGCACCGGCCCGCTGTCGGGGGCGGCGACCGTGATGGTCCGCTGCGGGGCCCGGACCAGGGCGTCCCGGACGGTGTCGGTGGCGATGGCCAGCAGGTCGACGGTCTCCCGGGCGAGCGGGCGCTGGATGTCCAGCCGGGCGAGCAGCAGCAGGTCGTCGACCAGCAGGCCCATCCGGGCGGCCTCGTCCTCGATCCGGCCCATGGTCTCGTCCAGCATCGCGCCGGGCGGGGCGCCGCCGCGCCGGTACAGCTCGGCGAAGCCCCGGATCGAGGTCAGCGGCGTGCGCAACTCGTGCGAGGCGTCGGCGAGAAACCGGCGCAGCCGGTGCTCGGACTGGGCCCGCGCGGCCACCTCGGCCTCCAGCCGGGACAGCATCCCGTTGAGCGTCGCGCCGAGCCGGCCGGGCTCGGTGTGCGGGTCGCCGGCGGGGACCCGGCGGGACAGGTCGCCGACGGTGATCCGCGCCGCCACCTCGCCCATCCGGGTCAGCGGCATCAGCCCGATCCGGACGACGACGTACCCGACCAGGCCGAGCAGCAGCAGGACCACCCCGCCGGCGGCGGCGTCGATGAGCAGCAGCGACCGGGTGGTGGCGTGCACCTCCTGCAGCGAGGCGGCGAGCACGGCCAGGCCGCCGTCGTCGCGCGGGCGGGCCAGGGTGCGCCAGGCGGTCGCGCCGTTGCCGATGGTGAACGGGCCCTTGCCGGCCCGCGCGCGCAGGTCGGCGTAGCCGGGCAGGACCGGCGGGCTGGCCTCGGGGTCGGTGCCGCTGCGCTCGATCAGGGTGCCGTCGGCCCGGTACTGGTACACGACGAAGTCCGAGCCCAGCGCCCGGTTGGGCGGGGTCCGCGCCGGGGTGCCGGGCGGCGGGGTGCGGACGGCCCGGTTGCTCATCCCGGTGAGCCGCTGGTCCACCTGCGCGACCAGGTACGTGCGCAGCAGCACCACCCCGGCGGTGTTCGCGGCAAGCAGGCCGGCGGCGGCGAGTAGGGAGAGGGCGACGGCGAGGCGGGCGCGCAGGGTCCACTGTCGCCAGCCGCGCCACCGGCGCCACCGGCGACCCGCGTCGGTCACGCGTCGGCGCCCCGCGGCAGGCGCAGCGCGTAGCCGACCCCGCGGACGGTGTGGATCAGCGCCGGGCCCTCCCGGTCGATCTTGCGGCGCAGGTAGTACACATAAGACTCCACGATCCGGCCGTCACCGCCGAAATCGTACTCCCACACGCGATCGAGGATCTGCGCTTTGCTGACCACCCGGCCGGCGTTGGCCAGCAGGTACCGCAGCAGCCGGAACTCCGTCGGCGACAGGTCGATCCGCCGGCCGCCCCGGCGCACCTCGTACGCGTCGGCGTCCAGTTCCAGGTCGGCGTAGCTGAGCACGGTGGGCTCGGCCGCGGTCGGCGGCTCCTCGGCGGTCTCCACGCCGGCCCGGCGCAGGATCGCCCGGATCCGCAGGACCACTTCCTCCAGGCTGAACGGCTTGGTCACGTAGTCGTCGGCGCCGACGCTGAGCCCGGCGATCCGGTCCTCCACGGCGTCCCGGGCGGTGAGGAACAGCACCGGGGTGGCGTGCCCGGCCTGGCGCAGCCGGCGGGCGACCTGGAAACCGTCCAGGTCGGGCAGCATCACGTCCAGCACGACCAGGTCGGGGTCGAACTCCTCGGCCGCGATCAGCGCCTCGTTGCCGGTCTCGGCGACCCGCACCTCGAACTGGATCAGTCGCAGGGTCGCCGACAGCAGCGCGGAGATGTTCGGCTCGTCGTCCACGACGAGCACGCGCGTGCCGGCCCCCGCCGCTTGGCTGCTGGCGCTCACCCGGGTCCTCCGCTCGCCGACTCGTCCCGATGTGCCGGTTCTAGCAGGACGACCTGTGCACGCCCTGAGGCGCGCCTGTGGCCGCGACCCGCCGCCCGGGCCCACCGCGCGGCCGGCGCCGGGGTCAGAGCCGGTCGGCGGCCGCCCGCTGGTCCCGGGCCAGCCGGTCGGTGGACGCCCGCTCGGCGGTCGCCTGCTCGGCCAGCGCGGCGTCGGCGGCCACGATGTGCCGGATCGCCTCGTCCACGTCGTCGGTGACCGTGAGCAGGTCCAGGTCGGCCTCGGCGATCTTGCCGGCGCCGGCCATCGCGGTGCGCATCCAGTCGACCAGGCCGCCCCAGTACGCCGTGCCCATCAGCACGACCGGGAACCGGGTCACCTTGCGCGTCTGGACGAGCGTGAGCGCCTCGAACAGCTCGTCCATCGTGCCGAACCCGCCGGGGAGCACGACGAACGCCTGGGCGTACTTGACGAACATCGTCTTGCGGGCGAAAAAGTACCGGAAGTCGATGCCCAGGTCGACCCACTCGTTCATGCCCTGCTCGAACGGCAACTCGATGCCGAGGCCCACGGACAGCCCGCCGGCCTCGGCGGCGCCCTTGTTCGCCGCCGCCATCACGCCCGGCCCGCCGCCGGTGATCACCGCGTACCCAGCGGCGGCCAGCGCCCGGCCGATCCGCTCGCCGAGCCGCCACTCGTCGCTGTCGGGCTTGCTGCGCGCCGAGCCGAAGACGCTGACCGCGGCGGGCAGGTCCGCCATCGTGTCGAAGCCCTCGACGAACTCGGACAGGATGCGCAGCGCCCGCCACGAGTCCTTGGTCTTCCAGTCCTCCCGCGAGCGGGAGTCCAGCAGCCGCTGGTCGGCGGTGCTCGGCGGGATCGAGTCCCGCCGGGTCAGTACGGCGCCGCTGTGCCGCTCGCGCCCGCGGCGCACCGGTGCGCGCTCGGCACCGCCGCGGCCGGGCGCGGCACCCGGGAGATCAGTCATGGTCACCACCGTAGTGTCTGTCGACTGTATCGGCGCAGACCGCAACCTTTTCCGCCCTTGAAGCGTCTATAACGTAAAGACGCGGGTATGCCGTGCATTACCCGTAACGGGGGAAAGGGGGCACCACCGATGATCCGCACCGATCTGGACCGCCGACGCCGTGTCCTGAATCGCCGCATCCGTGCGGCGGTCACCGCGCGCCGGCTCGCCGCGGCCGTCCGGGATCTCGACGCCAAGGATCTGACGCCGGACGAACGGATCCCCGCGGTCGCCTGATCGACGACCGTGCGCCGCCGGGCCGCCGACCCCGTCCGGGGTCAACCAAACGGATCGATCCCCGGCCCCCGCACCGCCCTCCATCCTGGACCCGCGCCCCGCCCCGGTCAGGCCGTCAGCCAATTGATCAGGGTCGCCGCCCCCTCGACGATCTTCGGAATCTCGACGTGCTCGTCCCGCTTGTGGGCGAGGTTGGGGTCGCCGGGCCCGAAGTTGATCGCCGGTACGCCGAGCGCCGAGAACCGGGCCACGTCCGTCCAGCCGAGCTTCGCCGCCGGGGTCGCGCCGACGGCGGCGATGAAGTCCCGGGCGGCCGGCTGGTCCAGGCCCGGCAGGGCGCCGCCGGCGGTGTCCAGGACGTCCAGCTCGTACCCCTCGAACACCGCCCGGACGTGGGCCACGGCGTCGGCCACCGACCGGTCCGGGGCGAACCGGAAGTTGACCACGATCGCGCACTCGTCCGGGATCACGTTGCCGGCCACCCCGCCGGAGATCCCGACGGCGTTGAGCCCCTCCCGGTACGTGCAGCCGTCGATCTCCACCTGCCGCGCCCGGTACGCGGCCAGCCGGGCCAGCGGCTCGGCGGCGGCGTGGATGGCGTTGCTGCCCAGCCACGAGCGGGCCGAGTGGGCCCGGACCCCGTCCAGCCGCACGGCCACCCGCAGGGTGCCCTGGCAGCCGGCCTCCACCCGCCCGTACGTCGGCTCCAGCAGCACCGCGAAGTCCGCGGCGAGCCACTCCGGGTGCACGGCGGAGACCAGCGTGAGGCCGTTGTACTCGGCCTCGATCTCCTCCGCCTCGTAGAACAGGAAGGTCAGGTCGTGCCGCGGCGCGGTCACGGTAGCGGCCGCGTGCAGGGCCAGCGCGGCGCCCGACTTCATGTCCGAGGTGCCGCAGCCCCAGAGGATGTCGCCCTCGGTCCGGCTCGGCCAGTTGTCGGCGAGCGGGACGGTGTCCAGGTGGCCGGCGAGCACGACCCGCTGGGCGCGGCCCAGGTCGGTCCGGGCCATGATCGTGTGCGAGTGCCGGGCGACGGTGAGGCCGGGGATGCGCCGCAGCGCCTCCTCGACGCAGTCGGCGATCTGCCGCTCGTTGCGGGACACGGACTCGATGTCCACCAATGTCCGGGTCAGGGCGACGGGATCGGCGAGGACCTCGGGGGTCAGCGGGTTACCCATGTCAGGCACGGTACCGTCACGTGCTATGACCGCACTGCACTCCCCCGCGTGGGGCATCGGGCTGGCCACCGTCACCGCCGACGGGCAGATCCTCGACACCTGGTACCCGGCCGGCAAGCTCGGCCTCGGCCCGGCGCCCGGCGACGCGGCGGCCGCGGCGGGCGACCCGGCGGCGGGGGCCGGCGCGCGCGGCCCGCTGGACGGGCCCGCGGGCGCCGCGCTGATCGGCCTGCCGGCCGGGGTGCTGGGCGACCGGCCGCTGCCGGGGCTGCGCAGCCGGGTCGTGGTGACGGTCGTCGAGTCGCTGGCCGACGCCCCGGTCGACGCCGCGGACGCGTACCTGCGGCTGCACCTGCTCTCGCACCGCCTGATCAAGCCGCACCAGGCCAACCTCGACGGGGTCTTCGGGCTGCTGGCCAACGTCGCCTGGACCAGCGCCGGCCCGGCCCCGGTGGACCGGGTGGACGAGCTGCGCGCGCTGGTCCGGGCCGGCGGCGGGACGCTGGTGGTGTACGGCATCGACAAGTTCCCGCGGATGGTCGACTACGTCACGCCGAGCGGCGTGCGGATCGGCGACGCCGACCGGGTCCGGCTCGGCGCCCACCTGGCGGCCGGCACGACGGTCATGCACGAGGGCTTCTGCAACTTCAACGCCGGCACGCTCGGCACCTCGATGGTGGAGGGCCGGATCAGCGCGGGCGTCGTCCTCGGCGACGGCACCGACCTGGGCGGCGGGGCGTCCATCATGGGCACGCTGTCCGGCGGCGGCAAGGAGACCATCTCGGTCGGCGAGCGGTGCCTGCTCGGCGCCAACGCCGGCGTCGGGATCTCGCTCGGCGACGACTGCGTGGTCGAGGCCGGCTGCTACGTCACCGCCGGTTCCAAGATCGCCCTGCCGGACGGCCGGGTGGTCAAGGCCCGCGACCTGTCCGGCGTGCCGAACCTCCAGTTCTGGCGCAACGCGCAGTCCGGCGCGCTGGAGGCCCGGCCGCGGTCCGGCCAGGGCATCGCGCTGAACAGCGACCTGCACGCGCACAACTGACGCCGCGCGGCGCCGGGCGGGCCACCCGCCCGGCGCGGCCGGCGGTCAGCGCTCCGGCGGCGTCCCGCCGGCCGGGGCGAGCGCGTCCAGGGCGTCCAGCTCGGTGTCCAGCGCGGCCAGCGTGGTCGCGGTGGCCTGCCGGCGGGACAGCGCGGTGCGGTACGCCGTCTCGTACCCCAGGGCGAGCTTCTCGGCGCTGAAGTGCGCCGCCACCCTGGCCCGGCAGGCGGCCGGGTCGATCTCGCCGACCCGGGCCATCGCGGCCGGCAGCTCGGCCGGGTCGTCGCAGATGAACCCGGTCTCGCCGTGCACCAGCACCTCCGGGACCGCGCCGCCGCGCAGCGCGACCACCGGCGTGCCGCAGGCCATCGCCTCGATCATCACCATGCCGAACGGCTCCTCCCAGCGGATCGGGAAGAGCAGGCAGCGGGCGCCGGCCAGCAGCTCGCGCTTGGCGGTGGCGTCGGCGACGCCGAATACCTCGTCGGTGTCGCGCAGCCGCGGCTCGACCTCGGCCCGGAAGTACGCCTGCTCCGGCGGCTCGGCGCACTTGCCGGCGAGGATCAGCCGGACGCCGGCCGCGTGCGCGGCCTCGACGGCCAGGTGCGGGGCCTTGGTCGGATGGAACCGGCCGAGGAAGAGGGCGTAGTCGCCCTTCTCCTCGCGGTACGGCCAGGTTTCGAGGGTCAGCGCGTTGTGCACGGTGCCGGCCCAGTTCAGGTCGCGCGCCATCGCCCGCTGCCGGTCGCTGATCGCGACCAGGTCGATGTCGGTGCCCAGCGCCCGGTAGTACCGGTACAGGTCGCCGTCCACCGGGCCGTGCACGGTCACCACGGTCGGCAGGCCGAGGTGCGCGTACGCCGGGGCGTTGAGCGGCCCGGACGTCGTGTTGTCGTGCACCACGTCGAGGCCGCCGCGCAGCGCCAGGTGCTCGACCGCGCGCCGGCTGACCGCCGCGTGCACCAGCTCGGGGAAGGGCTCGCCGAGTCGTTCGGGGATCGTCCGGTCCCACACCGGCAGGAAGTCCGCGGCCGTGCCCGGCTTTCCGGCGCCGATCAGCGTCACCCGGTGGCCGCGCGCCACGAGCGCGTCGGCGAGGTCCGCCACGACGGCCTCGACCCCGCCGTACGCGGCGGGCGGCACGTCGAAGTACGGGGGCACGACCAGCGCGATCCGAAGTGGATCCCTCGTCCCGCTACCCACCTGGATCTCCTCCTGCCTGCGGCGGCGCCCAACCCCGGGTCCTTTCTCACCATAGAGTCAACAGCAGGGCAACTCTGGTCGAATACGCCGAATTACGGCTGAAAGTTCCATATCCTCACGCCGTCCGGGCGCGTACCCGTGCCGCACCGGCAGCATGCCACCCTGGGTGTGCAAGAAGGTGGACAGAAACTTGCGGCCGCCGGGGCGCCCGCTGACGATGGACCCGACTCGGGGAGGACCACTTGGCGGCAGGAGCGATAGCGGCGGCCCGTGGCTGCCTGCTCGGCCTCGTCCTGGGCGACGCGATCGGCGCGACGGCGGGCCTCGTCCCCGACGCCGGCAGCCTCGCCGCCACCAGCGGCGGGCAACTCGCCTGCTTCACCGTGGACGGGCTCATCCGGGCCGACGTCCGGTCGGCGCTCCAGGGGCCGTTCGACCCGCCGCACGCGGTCTGGCGCGCGTACCGGCGGTGGGCCGCCCTGCAGGGCGTCATCGACCCCGACGGCACCGGCGAGCCGTTCCTCGACGGCTGGCTCGCCGAGGTGCCCGTGCTCGCGCAGGTGCGTGGCCCCGCCCCGGCCACCATCGCCGCGCTGCGCGGCGGCCCCGGCGGCGCGCCGGACACCGCGCCGCCGCGGGTCACCCACGGCCCGCGCGCGGTCATCCGGACCCTGCCGGTCGGCATGTACGCCCGGGCCGGCCAGGCCGCCCGGCTCGCCGCCGACATCGCCGCGCTCACCCACCGGGACGACGCGCTCGTCGCCGCCGGGTACGCGGCCACCGCGATCCAGCTCCTCAGCGAGGACGCCACCATCGGCCACGCCACCTCGGTCGCCGAGGAGCGGGCCGTGCGGCTCGGCCTCGGGCCCGTCCCGGCGGAGTTCCGGGGCGCCGCCGACGAGGCCGCGGCCGACCCGCGGGCCGCCGTCCGGCTGGCCGAGTGGGCCGGCGCCGGCACCGCGGTCGGCGCGGTCGCCGGGGCGCTGTACGTCGTCGCGTCCTTCCCGGAGCGGGACAGCATCCGGGACGCGATCCTGTTCGCCGCCGCGGCCGGCGACGGCGGCCACGTCGCCACGATCACCGGCGCGCTGCTCGGCGCCCGGCACGGCCCGGACCCGCTGCCGGTGGACTGGCTGTCCCGGCTCGAACTGGTCTGGGTGGCCGACCTGCTCAGCCGCGACCTGGTCCGGCAGATGAGCCAGAGCCCCGCCGGCACCGACGGCTCGACGCCGACCGACCCGTACTGGTGGGACCGCTACCCGGGCTGGTGACCCGCGGCCCGGTCCGCGCCGGGGAACGCCGTCGGCGGGGTCAGGGTGAACCGCAGCTCCACCGCCGCGGTGACGCTCTGCGGGACCGGCGTCAGGTCCAGCACTGTCGACTCGGCGGCCGCGTAGGCCATCCGGGCGCCCCCGCCGCCGCCGTACCCGCCGGAGGTGCCCGGGTCGCTGATCGCGACCAGGCGGTCCAGCGCGGCGCCGACCGCCGCGGCGTACTCCCGGGCCCGGCCGACCGCGTCGTCCACCGCCGCGCGGCGGGCCGCCGACCCGGCCGGGGACTGCGGGCGCAGCTCCCACCACGGCCCGGCGACGGACACGTGGTCGAGCCCGCCGAGCGCGGCCAGCAGCTCGCCGAGCGCGGCGAAGTCGGTGACGGTCACGGTGACGCCCAGGCTGGCCACGTACGCGGCGACCCGCTGGTTGTCGCCGGTCAGCTCCGGATACACCTGGAGCGCGCCGTCGTCGCGCCGCTCGATCGCCGCGGCCCGCTCGTCCAGCGCCGCGCGGACGTCGGCGACCCGGGCGGTCAGCGTGCGCAGGGCGGCCTCGCGCTCGCCGGCGCGGACGGTCACGGTGGCGGAGAGCCGGGCCAGCTCGGGGTCGGCGTCGACGGTGGCCTCGCCGCGGACGGCGACGTACGGGGTGTCGGTCATGCCCCGACGCTAGCCCGGGCACCGCCCGCCGGCACCCCGACGCCCGTCGATCCCACCGAACCGCACGCCCGGTGACCGACCGCCGGCAGGCCGTGGCCGCCGACGGCGCGACCCGGTGCCGCCGACCGGCGCGACGCAGGGTTCGCGGGGCCCGGTGACGGGGTTGCCGGGCCCGGTGGCGCGGCCGGCCAGACAGTCAGGCGGGCCACGGCCGCGCGGTCGGTCAGGCGGTCAGGCGGGCCACGGCGGCGCGGGTGTGGGCGTCGCTGACGGTCAGCGCCACCCGGGCGTGCCGCCCGCCGCCGGGGCCGTAGAACGTGCCCGGCGCCACCAGCAGGCCGCGGTCGGCGAACCACTCCACCGTGGACGCCGCCGGCTCGTCCCGGGTCACCCACAGGTACAGCCCGGCCGTCGAGTGCTCCACCCGGAAGCCGGCCGCCTCCAGCACCGGCCGCAGCGCGGCCCGGCGGGCGGCGTACCGGCCCCGCTGGACCGCCACGTGCGCCTCGTCGTCCAGCGCCGCGACCATCGCCGCCTGCACCGGCGCCGGCACGATCAGCCCGGCGTGCTTGCGGACCAGCAGCAGCTCGTCCACGATCGCCGGGTCGCCGGCGACGAACGCCGCCCGGTACCCGGCCAGGTTCGACCGCTTGGACAGCGAGTGCACCGCGAGGATCCCCCGGTGGTCCCCGCCGTTGACCTCCGGGTCGAGGACCGAGACCGGCTCCTCCTCCCAGCCCAGCGGCAGGTAGCACTCGTCCGAGGCGACGACGGCGCCGCGCTCGCGGGCCCAGTCGACGACCTTGCGCAGGTGGGCCGCGGGCAGCACCCGGCCGGTCGGGTTGCCCGGCGAGTTGACCCAGACCAGCTTCACCCGCGGGTCCGGGCCGACCGCGGTCAGCGCGTCGGACCGGACGCCGGTCGCCCCGGCCAGCCGTACCCCCACCTCGTACGTGGGGTAGCTCACCTCGGGGAACACGACCACGTCGCCGGGGCCGACGCCGAGCAGCGTCGGCAGCCAGGCGACCAGCTCCTTGGAGCCCACGGTCGGCAGCACGCCGAAGCCGGGCTCGGCCCGGCAGGCGCGGACGCACCAGCGGCTGATCGCGGCGCGCAGCGCCGGGCTGCCGGCGGTGAGCGGGTAGCCGGGGGTGTCGGTGGCGTCGGCCAGGGCCCGCCGGACCGCGTCCGGGACCGGGTCGACCGGCGCCCCCATCGACAGGTCGATCAGCCCGTCGGGGTGGGCGGCGGCGCGCTGCTTGGCGGGGGCGAGCTGGTCCCAGGGGAAGTCGGGCAGGTGGGCCGACACGGCGCTCAGTGGTCGCCCTCCTTCGGCGGCTGCGCGGCCACGAACGCCGTGTCCGCCTCGATCTTCCCGACCTTCGAGGCCCCGCCGGGGGAGCCCAGGTCGTTGAAGAACTCGTAGTTGGCGTTCGTGTAGTCCTTCCACTGCTCCGGGACGTCGTCCTCGTAGAAGATCGCCTCGACGGGGCAGACCGGCTCGCACGCACCGCAGTCGACACACTCGTCGGGGTGGATGTACAGCATCCGGCCCCCCTCGTAGATGCAGTCGACCGGGCACTCCTCGATGCAGGCCTTGTCGAGAACATCGACGCACGGCTCGGCGATGATGTAAGTCACGGGTCTTCCCTTCACAGTGCCCGTACGCTGATGGCCCGCGCGGGGCCGGGTACGCGATGGGGCCGCGTGTGCACGACCCTCAGCAGCCTAGTATCCAGTCGCCGCCCCGCGCCCGGCAGGCGCGTGGTTCCCGACGTACCCCCGGGGAGGGCATTCGTGCTCGGAAACGACGATCTCGGGCATCGCGTCGTGGTCCGCGCGCGGGCCGGCGAGCGCGCCGGGCGCCCCCTGTTCCGGGACCACCTCGGCACCCTGACCGACCTGTCCGACACGTCCCTGACCGTGGCCACCGCCGCCGGCCCGGTGACGGTCCCGCTGGCCGCCGTGCACCGCGCCAAGCGCGTCCCGCCGCGCCCGGACCGCCCGCCCCGCTCCCCCGCGCCCGGCTAGCTGCGCGGCAGGCGGGCCTCGGCGCGCTTGGCCTCGGCGTACCGGCGCAGCCCGCGCGACCGGGCGTCCAACCCCAGCGCCGTCACCGCCCCGAGGCCGATCAGCGCACCCACGATCGAGACGCCGCCCCACTGCCAGATCTGCTTGAAGAACTCCCCCGCCCCGTACGTGAACGGGCCGGCCCCGCTGGCGAACGGCCCGACCAGCACCGCCAGCAGCAGCGCGCCGCCGCTGGCCAGGGCGAGGTCCGCCGCCCACGCGCCGACCGGCCGGTACCGGCTCCACCACGCCGCGAGGCCCAGGCAGGCCAGGCCGACGGCGGCGAGCATGCTCAGCGTCACGGCGTCGGCGGCCAGCCCGTCGTCGGCGTACCACAGCCGGACCACCAGCCGGGCCACCAGGTTGACCGCGAACAGCCCGCCGGCGATCACCGCGACGGTTCGCCAGCGGGCCGGGAATGCTCTCTCCGCCATGGGACTGTCTTAGTCCGTTTCCGGGCCGGACACCAGCCCACGCGCCCGGAGCGGTCAGTGCGGCGCGGGCGGCGGGGCGGCCGGGCGCGGGGTGTGGCGAGCATCATCCGGTACATCGCGATGCCGAACGCCAGCGAGCCGGCGACGTTGACCAGCACCGCGAACACGCCGGTGGCCAGCAGGTCGCCCTCGCTGCGCCGGCCGGCGGCCAGCAGCATCACCATCAGCCAGGCGACGAACGCCAGCAGCGCCGGCCAGCGGGCGCCGGTGGCGGCCTCGGTGAACCGCGGCAGCAGGTAGTTGACGGCCACCGCGAGCAGCACGCACAGGCCGACCGGGATGCCGCCGACCCGCAGCGGCACCAGGATCAGCTCCAGCGCCCCGGTGAGCACGGCGAGCAGCACGGCGAGGACGCCGCCGGTGATCCGCAGCGCCCGGTCCACCGGCCCCCGCCACCGTTCGGGGATGAGCGGCGGCACGGGCTCGGCCGGGTCGCCGGGGGGCGGGCCCGGCTCGGCCGCGGCGGCCGGACCGGGGTCGGGCGGGCCCGCGGGGTCGGTCACGCGTCCAGCCCCGCGAACAGGTCGGTCTCCCAGCCGTACGGCCCCTCGCCCGGCCCCGGCTTACCCAGGGCCAGCCGGTAGTGCTCGATGCCGAGGAACTCCCCGCCGAAGTTCGACGCCATCGAGAACAGCCACGACGTCGGCGGCACCTGGGTGGCGTGGGCGCGCAGCGCGGCCAGCTTCGCCGCCTGGAACTCCGGCGCGTACACCGCCGCGGCGATCTCCTCGTCCGGCGTGCCGAACGGCAGGTCCTCGGCGCGCTCCACCCCGGCGAACGGGTTGTCGGTCGACTCGCGGAAGTGGGCGATCCCGGCGGCGAGCGCGGAGAACGGCACCGCCGTCCAGTAGATCTTGTCCGGGGCGTCCGGTCCGGCCAGCTCGGCCGCCCGCATCGCCACCCGGTGCGCCTGGATGTGGTCGGGGTGCCCGTAGAAGCCGTTCGGGTCGTACGTCACCAGCACCTGCGGCCGGACCTCGCGCAGCACGTCGACCAGGTACGCCGCCGCCGCGTCGACGTCGGCCCGCCAGAAGCAGCGCGGGTTCTGGTTGGTCGGCTCGCCCATCATCCCGGAGTCGCGGAACCGGCCGGCCCCGCCGAGGAACCGCTGGTCGGCGACGCCGAGCGCGGCGCAGGCGCCGGCCAGCTCGGCGATCCGGTACCCGCCGAGCTGGTCGGCCTCGGCCGCCGCCAGGTGGGCCAGCTCGGGTACGTGGATCTCCCCCTCCTCGCCGAGCGTGCAGGTCACCAGAGTGACGTGCGCGCCGGCCGCGGCGTACCGGGCCATCGTGGCGCCCGTGCCGATGACCTCGTCGTCGGGGTGGGCGTGGACGAACACCATCCGACGGTCGCTGTTGATCCGAGGACCGCTGTTGATCCGACGCTCGCTGCTCACCGCGCCACTGTAGTCCGGGGGCCCGACCCCCCGCCGGGGCATCCGGACGGGTCGGTTTCGCCCGGGCGAGTTGCGGTGCCGGGGGTACCCGGGGGCCGGGGATGGGGGAGGATCGACGGGTGGACTTTCCGGAGTTGGCGGCACGCACCCATCGTTTCCGGTACGGCATGGTTCGGGCGGTCTCCGTCGCGGCGGACGGCTCCCGCGTGCTCTACCTGCGCTCGCAGGGTCCGGAGGACCCGGTCGACCGGCTGTGGTCGTACGAGGTGGGCAGCGGCGAGACCCGGCTCGTGGCCGACCCGGCCGCGCTGGGCGAGGGCGGCGAGCTGCCGGCGCACGAGCGGGCGCTGCGCGAGCGGATGCGGCTGGCCGCCGAGGGCATCGGCAGCTACGCCGCCGACCCGGCCGCCCGGGTGGCCGCGTTCACCCTGGCCGGCCGCCTGTACCGGGCGGAGCCGGCCACCGGCGCGGTGACCGCGATCGGCACCGCCGGCCCCGTCGTCGACCCCCGCCCGGACCCCACGGGCACCCGGATCGGGTACGTGACCGACGGCGCCCTGCGGGTCGTCGACGCCGACGGCCGGGACACGCTGCTGGCCAGCGAGCCCGGCGCCTCGATCACCTGGGGCCTGGCCGACCACGTGGCGGCGGAGGAGTTCGGCCGGCACCGCGGCTGGTGGTGGTCGCCCGACGGCCGGACGGTGCTCGCCGCCCGGGTCGACAACACCCGGGTCGCCCGCTGGTACCTGCACGACCCGAGCAAGCCGGAGGAGCCGCCGCACGAGGTCGCGTACCCCCGGGCCGGCACCGCCAACGCCGAGGTCTCGCTGCACCTGCTCGACCTCGACGGCGGCTGGGTGGACGTGCGCTGGGACCGCGAGCTGTACCCGTACGTCGTGGCCGCCCAGTGGGCCGACGGCGGCCCGCTCATCACCGTGCTGCGGCGCAGCCAGCAGCACGGCCTGGTGCTGGCCATCGACGCCCGCACCGGCGAGACCCAGGTGCACGCCGAGCTGACCGACACCCGCTGGGTCGAGCCGATCGACGGCACCCCGCTGCACCTGCCCGACGGCCGGGTGCTGGTCGGCGGCGAGCTGCTGCACGACGGGTACGACGCCCGCTGCCTGTTCGCCGACGGCACCCTGCTCACCCCGCCCTCGCTGTACGTCCGCCGGGTGGTCGGCGCGGCCGACGGCGACCTGCTGGTCGAGGGCAGCGACGGCGAGCCCAGCGAGCAGCACCTGTTCCGGGTCCGCACCGCCGTCGCGACGACCGGCGTGGACGCCCAGCGCCTCACCCACGAGCCCGGCTGGCACGTCGCCGCGGTCGCCGGCGACGTGCTCGCGATCGGCCGGGCCTGCCTGGACCACACCGGCACCGTCTGGTCGGTCCGCCGCGGCGGGGTCGAGCTGGCCACCCTGCCGAACGTCGGCGCCACTCCCCCGTACGCCCCGCGCCCGCTGCTGGACCGGGTCACCGACCGTGCGTTGCCCGCGGCGGTGCTGTACCCGACCGGGCACGTCGCCGGCCGCCGGCTGCCGGTCCTGCTGGACATCTACGGCGGCCCGGGCGGCCAGGAGGTCCTGGCCATCCGCAACTACTGGCTGGCCCGGCAGTGGTTCGCCGACGCCGGCTTCGCCGTCGTCTCGATCGACAACCGGGGCACCCCGGGCGTGGCCCCGTCGTTCGAGAAGGCGATCTACCGCCGGATGGCCGACGTGGTCCTCGCCGACCAGGTCGACGGCCTGCGCGCGCTCGCCGACAAGCACCCCGACCTGGACCTGGAGCGCGTGGGCATCCGCGGCTGGTCGTTCGGCGGCTGGCTCGCCGCCCTGGCGGTCCTGCGCCGCCCGGACGTGTTCCGCTGCGGCGTCGCGGGCGCCCCGGTGACGGACTGGACGCTGTACGACACCGGCTACACCGAGCGCTACCTGGGCGCCCCCGACGACGGCACCGACGTGTACGCCCACCACAGCCTGCTCGACCTCGCGGCCGAGCCGCCGATCCGGCCGGACGAGGCGCGGCCGCTGCTGCTGGCGCACGGGCTGGTGGACGACAACGTGGTGGCGGCGCACACGCTGCGGCTGTCGGCGGAGCTGCTGCGGACGGGCCGGCCGCACGCGGTGCTGCCGCTGCCGGGGGCGTCGCACATGGCGGCGGGCGGGATCGGGCCGCGGCTGCTGCGGCTGGAGCGCGAGTTCCTCGTCCGCCACCTCGCCCCGTAGCGCGGCGGACCGTCGCGGCCACGCCGAACGGGTGCATGGGCGAGACCCACAATCGAATCGAACGGATCGACGGGAGCCTTCAGGTAACGCCCGCGCCGACCCCCCGCCATCGGGCGATCTCGCATCGGCTCGCGCGGCTTCTGGAGGAGCCGGCCGCCGCCGCGGGCCTGCTCGTCCTGCCCGCGGTCAACCTGCGGCTGAAGCCCGGCCGCATCCCCATTCCGGACCTGGTGCTCGCCGACGCCGCGATCGACCGCGACGAGCTGGTCGTTCCCGCGGAGCGGGTGGCCCTGGTGGCCGAGATCTTCTCGCCGAGCACGGCGATGACCGACCGAGTACAGAAGATGCACGTGTACGCCGCGGCGGGCATCGACCACTACCTACTACTGGTGGAGCCCCGCGGGCCGCGGCTGCACCTGCACCGCCGCGAGGGCGACACGTACGCCGAGGGGGTCGCGGCCGGCCCGGGCGCGCGGCTGGAGCTGACCGACCCGGTCCGGGTGACGATCGACCCGGCGGCCCTGCTGCCGTGAATCAGCCGGCCCGCCGTGGCACCCGACATGGCACGCACTGGCAAGTTGCCGCGAGGTGGCAAGGGCAGCCAACCGAACGTTCGTTCACATAGGGTCGGCGGGTGACGGAATTCGAGGCGGCCGAGGCCGCTGTCCAGGCTGCGCTGGACGCCGGAGCGCGGTACGCCGACGCCCGGCTGATGCACCGGCGCTACGAATCGATGGATGCCCGCAACGGCGAGGTGGAGCAGCTCACCCGCGAGGAGGACGCCGGCATCGGCGTCCGCGCGCTGGTGGGCAGTTCGTGGGGTTTCTTCGCCCTGCCCGAGACCGGTACCGCGGCGGCGCGGGCCGCCGGCCACCGGGCCGCGGAGATCGCCGAGGCGAGCGCGACGGTCGCCGGGCCGGCGACCGACCTCGCCCCGGCCGAGCCGGTGGTGGCGAGCTGGTCGTCGCCCTGCGGCACCGACCCGCTGGACGTGCCGCTGTCGGTCAAGGGCGACCTGCTGGTCGGCGTGACGGCGGCGATGCGGTCGGCGGGCGCGGACCTGGCGACGGCGCTGTACCGGGTGTGGGACACGTCGAAGTGGTTCGTCTCCTCCGACGGGCACCGGATCGACCAACGGACCCGGGAATGCGGCGGCGGGATGTCGGCGCTGGCGATCGGCGACGGCGAGACCCAGATCCGGTCGTACCCGTCGTCCACTGGCGACTACCGGACGGCCGGCTGGGAGTTCGTGGAGTCGCTGGCGCTGCCGGCGCACGCCGAGCGGATCGCCGCGGAGGCGCGGCAGTTGCTGACCGCGCCGGCGTGCCCGGCGGGCGAGACGACGCTGATCCTCGGTGGGGAGCAGCTCGCGCTGCAGATCCACGAGTCGGTCGGGCACGCGATCGAGCTGGACCGGATCCTGGGCTGGGAGGCGGCGTTCGCCGGTACGTCCTGGTTGGACCTGGCGAAGCTGGGCAGCCTGAAGTACGGCTCGCCGCTGATGAACATCACCATCGACCCGACGATCCCCGGCGCGCTGGGCAGCTTCGGCTTCGACGACGAGGGCACGCCGGCCGCGGCCCGGTACGCGGTCCGGGAGGGCATCTGGACCGGCGTGCTGGCGGGCCGCGACTCGGCCGCGGCGGCGGGGCTGGACTACGCCGGCAGCGTCCGGTCGGACGGCTGGTCGCGGCTGCCGATGGTCCGGATGACCAACGTCGGGCTGGAGCCGGGGCCGCACACGCTGGACGAGATCATCGCCGCGACCGACGACGGCGTGTTCATGGAGACGAACCGGTCCTGGTCGATCGACGACCGGCGGCTGAACTTCCAGTTCGGCTGCGAGATCGGGTACGAGATCAAGAACGGCAAGCGCGGGCGGATGCTGCGCAACCCCACCTACACGGGCATCGGGCCGGTGTTCTGGGGGTCGATGGACATGCTGTCGTCGGAGATCGTGCCGTGGGGCACGCCGAACTGCGGCAAGGGGCAGCCGGGCCAGGTCGGCCACACCGGGCACCCGGCGGCGCCGGCCCGGTTCCGCAACGTACGGGTGGGGGTGACGGGATGACGCGCGAGCTGGAGCTGGCCGCCCGGGTGCTGGCCGAGGTGCGGCGGGCCGGCGGCGGCGACGCCGAGGTGTCGGTGCGGCACGCCGCGAACGGGCTGACCCGGTTCGCGAACTCGGTGATCCACCAGAACGTCGCCGACGAGGTCACCGCGGTGTCGCTGCGGCTGCACCTGGACGGCCGGACGGTCACCGGCTCGACCACGCTGACCGGCGACGACGGGCTGGCCGGGCTGGTCGCCCGGGCCCGGGCGTCGGCCGAGCTGTGCCCGCCGGACCCGCACTGGCCGGGGCTGTCCCCGGCGGCGCCGGCGGCGGGCGCGGCGGGGTACGACGACGCGACCGCCGCGGCGACGCCGGGCGACCGGGCCGCCGCGGTGCGGGCGTTCGTGGCCGCCGCCGACGGGCTGCCCACGGCCGGGTACTGCCGGACGGGGACGATCGCCGCGGCCTTCGCCAACAGCGCGGGCCAGCAGCTCACGGCCGCGCTCACCGAGGCGGCGATCGACGGCATCGCCCGGGCGCCGGGCGCGGACGCGGTGGCCCGCGACTCGGGGCCGCGGCTCGGCCCGCTGGACGGCGGCGCGCTGGGCGCCAGGGCCGCGGCGAAGGCGCGCGCCGCGACCGGGGCGGCGGACCTGCCGCCGGGGGTGTACGAGGTGGTGTTGGAGCCCGGCGCCGTCTCCGACGTGCTGGAGAACCTGTCCGCGTTCGGCTTCAACGGGCGGGCGTTCGCCGAGCGGCGCAGCTTCGCCGCGCCGGGCGAGGCCCAGTTCGACCCGGCGGTGACGATCGTCGACGACGTGGCCGGCGGCGGGCTGCCGTTCGACGTCGAGGGCACCCCGCGCGGCCGGCTGGCGCTGGTCGAGGCGGGCGTGACCGGGGGCGTGGCGCACGACCGGCGGACCGCGGCCGAGGCGGGCGCGGCCTCGACCGGGCACGCCGGGCCCGAGGTGGCCTGGGGGCCGTTCCCGGCGTACGTGGCGCTGGAACCGGGCGCCGGGCCGCACGCGCCGACGGCCGACCCGCACCCGGCGGTGGACCCCGCCGCGGCGGCGCTGGTCGCGGGCGTCGAGCGGGGCCTGCTGGTGACCGACTTCTGGTACACCCGGGTGCTCGACCCGAAGTCGCTGGTGGTGACCGGGCTGACCCGCAACGGCATCTGGCTGATCGAGGACGGGAAGCTGGCCGGGCCGGTGTCGAACCTGCGCTTCACCCAGTCGTACCCGCGGGCGCTCGCGCCGGGCGCGGTCCGCGGGATCGGCGCGGTCCCGACGCGGGTGCCGGGCGAGTGGTTCGGCGGCTGGGTCAGCGCCCCGGCGCTGCACCTGGCGGGCTGGCACTTCACCGGCGGCGCGGCCGGCTGAGCCGGCGGCGGACCCGGTCGGGGCGGCGCGCCGCGACTCCGGTCGATGACAAGGGCGGGGTGGGTAAGTTAGGCTAACCTCACCCCGCCCCGTTGAGTGAGGTTATCCACATCCGGGGCCGGATGTGACGTGTGGACTTTCGTAACCCGTTAGCCACGCGCGAGACTCCCTGCGCACGTCGTCCACGAGTTACGGCGTAACGTGTGCACCTGCGTGCCGATCACCCTTCGGCGCGCACACGCGAGCGGCGCGGTCCGGCAGCCGGGGCCCGGTTCCCGCCGCGCGCCGCCGACGACCACAGGCGCCCGCCAGGGAGATTGACACATGACAACGACGGCAATGCGGCCGCAGAAGGCCCGGCCGCGGGCCGCAATCGCGGCGAGGACACTCCGCACCGACCGGTGGTGGTTACCGCCGCTGACCATCGGCGCGATTCTGCTGCTCTTCATCGTGTATTCCACGGTCCGCCTGTTCATGGGCAAGTACTACGTGGTCGGTGACTACGGCTACCTGACGCCGATCTACTCGCCCTGTTTGTTCAAGGACTGTCTGCCGGAGGCGTCCCACTTCGGCCAGCCGCTGCCGGCGATGCCGTTCTTCATCCCGCTCGGCGCGATCGTCTTCCCGTTCGTCGGCGGGTTCCGGCTCACCTGCTACTACTACCGCAAGGCCTACTACCGCTCGCTGTGGGCCTCGCCGCAGGCGTGCGCGGTGCGCGAGCCGCACAAGAAGTACACCGGCGAGACCCGGTTCCCGCTCATCTTCCAGAACTCGCACCGCTGGTTCTTCTACGCCGCCGCGATCGTGCTGCTCATCAACGTCTGGGATGCGCTGCACACCTTCCAGGGCAAGGACGGCGGGTTCGGCATCGGCCTGGGCACGCTGATCATCTGGATCAATGTGCTGGCACTCGCCGGGTACACCGCTTCCTGCCACGCGTGCCGGCACACATTCGGCGGCAAGCTCAAGCACTTCTCCAAGCATCCGCTGCGGTACCGGATGTGGGTTTTCATCTCCAAGCTCAACCCGAGGCACGGCTTCTTCGCGATGCTGTCGCTGTGGACGGTCATGCTGACCGACTTCTACATCATGGCGGTGTCCGCGGGCTGGTTCTCCGACTTCCGGTTCTTCAACTGAGGCGCGGCGGAAAATGACTGAACGTATCGAACGACACCAGTACGACGTCGTCGTGATCGGCGCCGGCGGCGCCGGCCTGCGCGCGGCGATCGAGGCCAGGCTGGCCGGCAAGAAGACCGCGATCATCTCGAAGTCGCTGTTCGGCAAGGCGCACACGGTCATGGCCGAGGGCGGCGCCGCCGCGGCGATGGGCAACGTCAACAGCAACGACAACTGGATGGTCCACTTCCGGGACACCATGCGGGGCGGCAAGTTCCTCAACAACTTCCGCATGGCCGAGCTGCACGCCAAGGAGTCCCCGGACCGCATCTGGGAGCTGGAGACGTACGGCGCGCTGTTCGACCGGACCAAGGACGGCAAGATCAGCCAGCGCAACTTCGGCGGGCACGAGTACCCGCGGCTGGCGCACGTCGGCGACCGGACCGGCCTGGAGCTGATCCGCACCCTCCAGCAGAAGATCGTGTCGCTGCAGCAGGAGGACAAGCGCGAGTTCGGCGACTACGAGGCCCGGATCAGGGTCTTCGCCGAGACCACGATCACCGAGCTGATCCTGGAGGGCGACGCGGTCGCGGCCTGCTTCGGCTACTACCGCGAGACCGGCGAGTTCCTGCTGCTGGAGGCGCCGGCGGTCGTGCTGGCCACCGGCGGCGTCGGCAAGTCGTACAAGGTGACCTCGAACTCCTGGGAGTACACCGGCGACGGCCACGCCCTCGCCCTGCGCGCCGGCGCGAACCTGATCAACATGGAGTTCCTCCAGTTCCACCCGACCGGCATGGTCTGGCCGCCGTCGGTCAAGGGCATCCTGGTGACGGAGTCGGTGCGCGGCGACGGCGGCGTGCTGAAGAACTCCGAGGGCAAGCGGTTCATGTTCGAGTACGTCCCGGACGTGTTCCGCAAGATGTACGCCGATACCGAGGAGGAGGCCGACCGCTGGTACACCGACGCCGACAACAACCGGCGTCCCCCGGAGCTGCTCCCCCGCGACGAGGTCGCCCGGGCGATCAACTCCGAGGTCAAGGCCGGGCGCGGCACCAAGGCCGGCGGCGTGTACCTGGACGTCTCCACCCGGATGCCCGCCGAGACGATCCGCAAGCGGCTGCCGTCGATGTACCACCAGTTCAAGGAGCTGGCCGACGTCGACATCACCAAGCAGCCGATGGAGGTCGGCCCGACCTGCCACTACGTGATGGGCGGGGTCGAGGTCGAGCCCGACTCGGCGCACGCCACCGGTACGGTCCGGGGCCTGTTCGCCGCGGGCGAGGTCTCCGGCGGCATGCACGGGTCGAACCGGCTCGGCGGCAACTCGCTGTCCGACCTGCTGGTCTTCGGCAAGCGGGCCGGCGAGCACGCCGCGGCCCACGCCGACGGCCCGGCCGCGCGGCCGCGGGCCGCCGACCGGGCGGTGGCCGAGGCGCTGGCGACGGCGCTCGCGCCGCTGGAGAACCCCGGCGGGGAGAACCCGTACGCGCTCCAGGCCGAGCTGCAGACCGTCATGGGCGACCTGGTCGGCATCATCCGCCGCCGCGGCGAGCTGGAGGACGCCCTGGTCAAGCTCGCCGACCTGCGCAAGCGGGTGGGCAACGTGGGCGCCACCGGCGGCCGCCGCTACAACCCCGGCTGGCACCTGGCGCTGGACCTGCGCAACATGCTGGTCGTCTCCGAGTGCACCGCCAAGGCGGCGCTGGAGCGGGAGGAGTCGCGCGGCGGCCACACCCGCGAGGACGCGCCGGGCATGAACCCGCAGTGGCGGACCAAGAACCTCATCTGCTCGCTGCGCGACGACCAGGTCGAGCTGACCCACAAGCCGGTGCCGCGGATGCGGCCGGAGCTGATCCAGCTCTTCGAGCGCACCGAGCTGTCGAAGTACCTGACCGACGAAGAGCTGGCCGAGTTCGACACCCTGGCCGAGGGGGCGGGCGAGTAATGGGAATCCGCAAGTTCAGGGTCTGGCGCGGCGACGCGGCCGGCGGCTCGCTCAAGAACTACGAGGTCGAGGTGAACGAGGGCGAGGTCGTCCTCGACATCATCCACCGCCTCCAGGCCACCCGGGAGCCCGACCTGGCCTGCCGGTGGAACTGCAAGGCCGGCAAGTGCGGCTCCTGCTCGGTGGAGATCAACGGCAAGCCGCGGCTGGGCTGCATGACCCGGATGTCGACGTTCGAGGAGGACGAGACGGTCACCGTCACGCCGATCCGGACGTTCCCGATCATCCGCGACCTGGTCACCGACGTCTCGTTCAACTACACCAAGGCGCGCGAGACGCCGGCCTTCGCCCCGCCGGAGGGCGTGGCGCCGGGCGACTACCGGATGCAGCAGATCGACGTGGAGCGCTCGCAGGAGTTCCGCAAGTGCATCGAGTGCTTCCTCTGTCAGAACGTCTGCCACGTCATCCGCGACCACGAGGAGAACAAGCCGGCCTTCTCCGGCCCGCGGTTCTTCATCCGGGCCGCCGAGCTGGACATGCACCCGCTCGACGCGCGCGAGGACCGGAAGAACTACGCACAGGAGGACATGGGCCTCGGGTACTGCAACATCACCAAGTGCTGCACCGAGGTCTGCCCCGAGCACATCAAGATCACTGACAACGCGATCATCCCGATGAAGGAGCGCGTCGTCGATCGGAAGTACGATCCCCTGGTATGGCTCGGCCGGAAGATCTTCCGGCGCGATCAACTGGAGGGCGCGGTGGACGGTACGGTGGGCCGGGTGCACTCGGACGAACCGCACGAGGGCGTCAACTGGGGCCGGCCGAAGCCGGCGCCGCAGGCCGCGACGCTCGACGACGACGGCCACATGGGCATCACGGAGCTGACGTTCAACCGGCCGGCGGCGGCGTCGCCGTTCGGCGACCAGGAGTTCCCGCTGCCGGCCGACGGGCTGAACTACCACCACCCGGACCGCTGACCGGCCACCGACCGGACCGCTGACCGCACGTCGCGAGGGCGCCCGAGCCGACCGGCTCCGGCGCCCTCCGCGCGTTCAGCCCTCGATGAGGTACGGCCGCAGGGCCGCCACGATCGGCGCGTCGGCGGGCAGCCACGGCACCGACAGCAGGTCGGCCCCGCCCAGCCAGCGCAGGTCGCTGTGCTCCAGCGCGCGCGGCCGGCGCGGCCCGCGCAGCCGGGCGACGTACACCTTGAGGACGTAGTCGCGGCCCGCGAGGGGGACGTCGTCACCCACCCGTTCGAACACCTCGACGTCGACCGCCAGCTCCTCCTCGCACTCGCGGATGAGCGCGGCCACCTCGCTCTCGCCGGGGTCCACCTTGCCGCCGGGGAACTCCCACATCCCGGCCACCTCGGCGGGCTCGGCGCGCTCGCAGGCCAGGACGCGCCCGCCCTCGAGGATGGCGGCCCCGACGATCACCGGCATGCCCGGCCCGTCCGGGGTGCGGGGGCCGGGAAATCGGTCATCGGACTCAATACGGGCTGTCCATCTGGTCGGCACGTGCAACTACATTGCCAGACCCTCGGGCGTTCGGGGAAGCACCGTCATCCGGCCGGCTCTCAGAACACGAAACTATGGGGCATGGACACGCATCGCGATGGAGGGCAGACTGGCAGCACATTTTCACTACGGTAGGGCGACGACTCAGCAACAAGATGAACTCAGTCCCGACGCACCACCGATATATCGCACCACGGAACGACACCGTCGACTCCACGCTCGCCGGCCCGCTCCCGACAGCCGCCTGCCGCGGGCTGTCACACCGCCGCCCGGGTCGCCCGCCCTACTCGCCTGGTCGACCGGGCACGCCGCGCCGCTCCGCTACCGGCGCCGACGTGCCGGGCGGGCATGCGCCGGTCGCCGCCTCATCGTAGGCGGCACGGGGACCCGGCACAGCCGCCGATCGGACGGTCCGCGCCGCGGGCCGGTCCCCGGCCGGCCGGGCCGACACCAGGGTCGGTCGCGACCCGAGGGAGGAAGTGGCGGTGCGCGTGCCATGGAGCATCAGCCGCCGGCCGGACTACCTGTCGGAGGCGTTCGCGCTGCTCGCCGGCTGGGCGCGCCAGGGCCGGGAGATCCACCGGTCGCTGGCCCTGGACGACAGCCAGCACGCGGCCTTCACCGAACGGATCACGGTGATCGCCGACGTCCTGCAGATCCGTCCCCGGGTACACCGGCACGACGGACATACCCTGATCCGGCTGCACTCGCCCGATGAGGCCCTGCACCCCGGCACCGTCGCGATGGCCGCCCGGATCGAGGACGTGTACCGGGCGGTGACGGAGGAACCGGACCGCTGAGCTATCCATCGACGAATGTCTTTCCAAGGGCCCCGTGCACCGCGTACGGTACGCGGAGCCGGTGGGGTTGGCGCCGCCGTGCCGGCGCTCCACCCACCCCCTTGGAGGAAAGCATGCGTCTCCGCGCCCTGCTCGCCGCCGGTACCGCGGCCACCCTCGTCCTGTTCGCGCCGGCCGCGCCCGCCCCGGCGAACCCGGCGGTGCCCGCCGACCCGCCGGCCATCCCCGGCGAGGCCCTCATGGCCCACCTGCAGACGTTCCAGAAGATCGCCGACGGCAACGGCGGCAACCGCGCCCACGGCCGCCCCGGCTTCAAGGCGTCGCTGGACCACGTCAAGGCCGCCCTCGACGCCGCCGGCTACACGACGTCCGTCCAGAACTTCACGCACGGCGGCGCGACCGGCTGGAACCTCATCGCGGAGTGGCCGCAGGGCGACGCCGACCAGGTCGTGATGGTCGGCGCCCACCTCGACGGCGTGACCGCCGGGCCGGGCGTGAACGACAACGGCTCGGGCAGCGCCGCCGTCCTGGAGAACGCCCTGCTCGTCGCCAAGTCGAACCTGCGCCCGGAGAAGCGGCTGCGGTTCGCCTGGTGGGGCGCGGAGGAGAACGGCCTGATCGGCTCGGCGCAGTACCTGAAGAACCTGTCGGCGGACGAGAAGAAGAAGATCTCGATCTACCTCAACTTCGACATGGTCGGCGTGAAGGACCTGAAGAAGTGGCGGATCTACAAGGAGTCGCCGGACGTGGCGTCGGTCTGGAAGGAGCACTTCGCGGGCAAGCAGATCCCGACGGAGGACTACCAGGCCAGCTCGGACCAGCTCTCGTTCAAGAACGCCAAGATCAAGGTATCCGGCTTCGGCGGCAAGACCGACGACGGCTGCTACCACAAGGCGTGCGACACGATCACCAACGTCTCGGTCGAGACGATGACGGTCAGCGCCAACGCGATCGCCGCGGTCTCCTGGAAGCTGGCCGGCGCCAAGCGCCTCCCCTGACCCCGCGCCCGGTGCCGGCGCCGTCCCCAGTGGAGGCGCCGGCTCCGCTGCGCCCATCGTGCTACGCCCACCGGGCGCACACCGCCCCGTCCTCCTCGTTCGTTGGCAGAGCGAGTCCGATTTGCCCAGATATCGGCTTGTTCTCGGGAGGTCCCATGCCGCTGCGCGCCCGTACGATCGCCACCGCCGCCCTGCTCCTGCTCCCCGCCGCGCCCGCCCCCGCGGCGGCCGCGGAGCCGGCCCCGCTGTGCGCCGGCGGCCACCTGCGCCTGCGGATCGACCCCGGGACCGGCGCGGTGAGCGGCGCCGGCACCCTGCACGGCTGCGCCGTCCCCGGCCGCGGCGGCCCCACCGGTGCCACCATCACGATCCGCGGCAGCGCCCCCGTGCGCACCCCGCTCACCCTGGTCACGGTCACCGCCGACACGGTCGAGTGGGACCGCGGCGGCGCGACCACGTTCACCAACCAGCGCACGATCGTCGGCCGGCACGCGGTCGCGATGACCGGCGCCGGCGAGGCGGTGGCGGGCGCGCCGCGCCCGCGGCTGATCGCCGAGAGCGGCACCGGCCACCGCGCCGGCGACACCCCCACGACCGTCGACCTGACCACCACGCTGCTGGACTGACGTCGGTCGATTCCACACCGGCACGCGGTACGTGGAAAATCCGCGTCACCCATCGGCTCCCGCCGATCCTTGTTCCCGGTTACGGTGCAATCCCTGCCCCTTCCCCCCGGGAGCAAAATGATGCACCTCCGTACCCTCGTGGCCGGCGCGGTCGCGGCGGCGCTCGGCGCCACCACCCTCGCCGGTACCGCATGGGCCGAGATCCTCCCCACCGTTCCCGGCGCCCGCGGCGCCGCTGCCGCCGACCCGCCGGTCATCCCGGAGTCGGCCCCGATGGAGCACATCCAGGGCCTGCAGAAAGTCGCCGACGCCAACGGCGGCAACCGCGCCCACGGCCGGCCCGGCTTCAAGGCGTCCATCGACTACGTCAAGGGCAAGCTCGACGCCGCCGGCTTCACGACGTCCGTGCAGAATTTCACCCACAACGGCGCGACCGGCTGGAATCTCATCGCGGACTGGCCGCACGGCGACGCCAACAACGTCGTGTTCCTCGGCGCCCACCTCGACAGCGTCCCGGCCGGGCCGGGCATCAACGACGACGGCTCCGGCACGGCGTCGCTGATGGCGGTAGCGCTGGAGGTCGCCAAGTCGAACGTCAAGCCGGCCAAGCGGCTGCGCTTCGGCTGGTGGGGCGCGGAGGAGCTGGGCCTGATCGGCTCGAAGTACTACACCCAGCAGTTGCCCGCGGACGAGCGCAAGAAGATCGCGGTGTACCTGAACTTCGACATGGTCGGGGCGAAGGGGACGCAGACCTGGGGCGTGTACGAGCAGAGCAGCGAGTACAACGCGATCTGGAAGGACTACTTCAAGGGCAAGAACATCCCGACCAAGAACGTGAACTACGGGGACCGGTCCGACCACGGGTCGTTCCTGCGGATCGGGGTGAAGGTGAGCGGGATCGGGTCCGGGTCGGATCCCTGCTACCACAAGGCCTGCGACACGACGAGCAACGTGGATGCGCGGACGATGGGGGTCACGACGAACGCCATCGCCCACGTCGCCTGGAAGCTCTCCGGCGCGCGCCGCTACTGAAAGTCACTGAGGGGTGGGTGGTGATCACCGCGCACCCCTCAGTCAATCACATAGAGTAATGAACAGATTGACAAATCATCTGTCAATGTTGACAGATGATTTGTCAATCTGCCATCGTCGGAGCGTGCTGTTCGCCGCCCCGACTCTCGTGCCGGACGACCTGCGGGTCGTCGCGGAGATCGACGAGCTGCGCCGTGAGCTGCGCCTGCACCTCCACGAGCCGCGGCGCTGGAAGGGACAGCTCAGGCGCAACCTCAAGGCCCGCGCGGTCCGGGGCTCCAACAGCATCGAGGGGTACGACGTCAGCCTCGACGACGCGCTGGCCGTGCTGGAGGACGAGGAGCCGATCGACGCCGACCACCGTACGACGCTGGAGATCGTCGGCTACCGCAACGCGCTGACCTACATCCAACAGCTTGCCGACGATCCATCGTTCGCGTGCGACGAGTCGCTGATCCGCAGCCTGCACTTCATGATGCTGGGGCACGACCTGAGCAAGAGCCCGGGCCGGTACCGACCCGGCCAGATCTTCGTCCGGGACGACGAGCGGGACGTCACCGTCTACGAGGGCCCGGCGGCCGACGACGTTCCGGGGCTCATGCGGGAATTGGTGCTCGCCCTCGATCAAGCCCCGGAGGATTGCCCCGTCTTCGTCCGGGCGGCGATGGCGCACCTGAACCTGGTCATGATCCACCCCTTCCGGGGCGGGAACGGGCGGATGGCGCGCGCGCTGCAAACCCTCGTACTGGCGCGCGAACGGATTCTCGCCCCCGAGTTCAGCAGTATCGAGGAGTGGCTGGGCCGCAACACGCAGGCGTACTACGCCGTTCTCGCCGACGTCGGTGCGGGCGTTTGGAGTCCTGCGCGGGACACGACCGCCTGGGTACGGTTCAACCTCATGGCCCACCATATGCAGGCGCAGACGGTACTGCGACGGGTGGACGAGGCCGCGCGCATCTGGATCGAACTCGAGACGGTGGTCCGGGCCGAACGGCTGCCCGAGCGCAGCATTCACGCCCTGTACCCCGCCACGCTGGGCCTCAAGGTCCGCCGGCCGGTGTACGAGAAGGACGCCGAGATCGAGGTGGGAACCGCGAACCGCGACATGCGGATGATGGTCGCAGCGGGTCTGCTCCAAGCCCGCGGCGAGACCCGCGGGCGGTACTACGTCGGTGCGTCGGGACTGCGCGACGTGCAGGCCGCGATCATTGGCGGTCGCGCGCCCGTACGGGACCCGTACGCCGCGTAGCCAGGCCGCCGGCCGAGCGGAACTGATATCGGTCCGCTCGTAGCCACGGTGTCGTAGCGTCATGCTGTTGGGGTTGAGTCGATTCCCTTGCCGGATAACGGTTTCCGGCGGTCGAGAGTAGCGGCACGCCCCGCCCACATTCCTCCACGGGGAGGTGACCAATGCCGAACAGTATCGTGAATCCGCGTTTTTCGGCTACATTGCGGCGGTTGCGCGCTGAACGCGGCCTGTCCGTCCGTGACCTCTCCCGCCTGGTCCACCACGGCAAGACGCTCGTCCACGACCTCGAGACCGGCCGCGCCCGCCCCGGGTACGACATCGCCCGCCGCCTGGACGACGCGCTCCGGGCGGGCGGCGAGCTGGCCGCGATGGCGGTCGCCGGCAGCGGCCTACCGGACCCGGACGAGGCCGCCCGGGTGGCTCACGTCGTCCGGCACCCCCGACGCGTGGACCTGTCCACTGTGGCCTCTCTGGCCACCGTGCTCGCCCACCAGCGCCGCCTGGAGGACACCATCGGTTCGGCCGCCATGCTCGGACCGGTCGTCGGTCAACTCTGCGTGATCGAGCACCTGGTCACCGAGACATCCGGGCACCTGCGCTCGGATCTCGTGGACGTGGCGAGCCAGTGGGCACAGTTCGCGGGCTGGCTCGCCGTGGCCACCGGCCGCCCCGCCGGGGCCGCCGCGCGCTTCGACCGGGCGCTGGCCCTGGCGGCCGAGATCGGCGGCCGGGAGATGACCGCCACCGCGCTGAGCTTCAAGGGATACCTGGCCGAGCGCATGGGTCAGCCGGGGGCGATGGTCGGGCTGACCGAGGCCGCGATGCGCGACCGAGGGGTGTTCATCGGCCAGCGGGCGTACGACGCGCTCCAGCTCGCCCGGGGTCACGCGATGCGCGACGACCGGGCCGGGGTCGGGTCCGCGCTGGCCGAGGCCGCCGACCTGACGGCCGGGTTCGCGGAGTACGGCGGTCCGGTCCCCGACTGGCACTACTACCGGTCCCCCGCGTTCTTCGACATCGAGCAGGGCCGGGTGTACGCGCTGCTGGGCGAGCACGAGCCGGACGGGAATCGCCGCGCGGTGGACCTCCTGGCGGCCGGGCTCGACGCGCTCCCGGCGGAGCAGCGCGGGGCCGAGTGGGCGGCGGAGTACCGGCTCCACCTGGCGCACGCCCTCGCCCGGGCCGGGAACCCGACCGCTGCCCGGGCGGCCGCCGAGGCGGTTCGGGTGGTCGCCTCGGCGTCGGGCGCCGCGGCGCTGGTCCGGCGGGCCGAGGAGCTGTCCGCCCGACTGTCCGGGGACACCTGACGGACAGCACCCTTCTTCACAATCCGTGATCCAACGATAACGATCGGAGGATGCGGCCGACCGTCACGAGCCGCTGCGTTCTCGGACCGCCCGAAGGGAGAAGGATGAGGACAATCCTGGCTGTCGGCCCACGCGAGTTGCCGGCCGACGGAATAGTCCGGGTGTGGGTCGACACCGGAAGCGGGTGCGGACGGGAGATCGCCGTAACCGCGGACCGCCTCGTGATAGCCGACCTTGACAACGGACGGGGCACCTCGGCGGTCTATGCCTTCATCCGCAGGTCCGGGATGAGCGACGAATAGCGCGCCGGGCGAGGAGTGCGCTGCCGGCCGAACTCTTCGCGGTCAGACGTTGAAGCGGAATTCGACCACGTCGCCGTCGCGCATGACGTAGTCCTTCCCCTCCATCCGCACCTTCCCCGCCGACTTCGCCGCCTGCATCGACCCCGCCTCCACGAGATCGGCGTACGACACGACCTCCGCCTTGATGAACCCCCGCTGGAAGTCCGTGTGGATCACCCCGGCCGCCTCGGGCGCCGTCGCCCCCACCGGGACCGTCCACGCCCGCGCCTCCTTCGGCCCGGCCGTGAGGTACGTCTGCAACCCGAGCGTGCCGAACCCCACCCGGATCAACTGGTGCAGCCCCGGCTCGGTCTGCCCGGTGGACTCCAGCAGCTCCAGCGCCTCGTCCGGCGGCAGGTCGATCAGCTCCGACTCGACCTTGGCGTCCATGAAGATCGCCTCGGCGGGGGCGACCAGGGCGCGGAGTTCGTCCAGGAAAGTGGCGTTGTTCAGCTCGGCCTCGTCGACGTTGAAGACGTACAGGAACGGCTTCGTCGTCAGCAGGTGCAGCTCGCGCAGCGCGTCGGTGTCGATGCCGGCGGCGGCCGCGCCCGCGTACAGCGTGGTGCCCGCGTCCAGCAGCTTCGCGGCGGCCTCGGCCGCGGCGGCGATGCCGGCGCGCTCCTTGCGGAGCTTGGCCTCCTTCTGCAGCCGGGGCAGCGCCTTCTCGATCGTCTGCAGGTCGGCCAGGACCAGCTCGGTGTTGATGGTCTCGATGTCGTCGGCGGGCGACACCTTGCCGTCGACGTGCAGGACGTCCGGGTCGGAGAAGGCGCGGACGACCTGGCAGATCGCGCTGGCGTCGCGGATGTTGGCCAGGAACGCGTTGCCCCGGCCCTGGCCCTTGGAGGCGCCGCGGACCAGGCCGGCGATGTCGACGAACGAGACCGGCGCCGGGATGACCTTCTCGGAGTCGAAGATGCCCGCGAGCACGGCCAGCCGGTCGTCGGGCAGGCCGACGACGCCGACGTTGGGCTCGATGGTGGCGAACGGGTAGTTCGCCGCGAGGACGTCGTTGCGGGTCAGCGCGTTGAACAGCGTGCTCTTGCCGACGTTGGGCAGGCCGACGATGCCGATGGTGAGGCTCACGTCAAACCAGCTTACGGGTCCCCGCCGCGGTCCCGGACGACCCCACCCCGCGCCCGCCCCCGGCGCCGGGCCGCGGGCCGGACCGCTTGACGTCCGGGTGCCCGACCAGGCGTACGGCGACGATCAGCAGCCAGGCCGCGACCGCGGCCAGGCCGGCGCGCTCGGCCAGGCCGGTGAACGTCGAGCGGCCGACGAACGCCAGGCAGGACGCGGCGACGAGCAGGACCGGCACGGCCAGCACCGCGGCGCCGACGCAGCGGCGGCGCAGGGTGCGATCCGGGGCAAGGGCGGCCAGCAGGACCATCGCCAGGGCGAGCAGGCCCAGCGCGGCGATGCTGGCGGCGGCGTGCACGAGGTCGGCGGGGGTGGCGCGCTGGTACGGCGGCAGCGGGCAGCCGGGCGAGCAGTGGACCAGGGCGGAGGTGGCCGCGGCGGGGGCGGCGAGCAGCAGCAGCGCGGCCGCGCCGAGCGACGCCGCCGGGCGGCCGGCGGGGTTCGCGTTCCCGGCGGCGCCGCGGCCCCAGCGGTGCAGGGCCAGGCCGAGGGCGGCGACGCCGAGGGCGGTGGCGAGGACGCCGGCGCGGTACAGGTCCGCGGCGGGGGCGGCCGGTGTGCCGGACTCGCTGACGAACGCCGGTACGCCCGCGCGCAGGTCGGCGGTGGTCATGGCGAGCATGCCGGCGGCGACCAGGGCGGCGGCGAGCGCCGCGGCGGTGCGCACCACGCGCCCTCCCCCGCCGACCGCGCCGGCGCCGGACCCGCCCGCGTGAAAGTTTTCGATCATCGATACTAGCCCGCCCGGCCGACCCTAGTTTGGCGACTGAGCAAAGGGGGACGTCGATGGTACGGGGGAATCGCGGCTGGGCCGCGGCCGTCGCGGCGCTGGTCGGGCTGGGCGCGGCGGCGCCCGCGGCGGCGGCCGGCGGCGGGTGGGCGCAGGCGGGGTACGACGCGGCGAACGGCGGCTACAACCCGGTCGAGGACGTGCTCAACGCGGGCAGCGTGGACCGGCTGCGGCCGCGGTGGCGGGTCACGTCGCCGACGGTGCCGGAGTACTCCTGCATCAATCAGGGGCCGCCCGTGCTGGCCGACGGGCGGGCGTTCCACCCGGACCAGCGCGGGTTCGCCGCGCTCGCCGCCGGGTCGGGGCGGGTGCTGTGGCGGCACGACGTCGAGGACCCGATGGACACGACCACGCCCCGGCTGGCCGTCGCGGGCGGGCTGCTGGTCGCCGCGTCGTCGGACTGCCAGTCGGTGTCGGACCCGAACGGGACGCTGGCGGCGTACGACGCGCGGTCCGGGGTACGGCGGTGGCAGCTCCGCCGGGACGCGCCCATGCACACGATGGTCGTGGCCGGCGGGCTGGCGATCGTGTCCGGCGTGGACCCGTCGACGACGGCGGAGGTGACGGCGTACCGGGTCGGCGACGGCCGCCGGGCCTGGGCCGTGCCGCGCGCGCTGAACGCCGCTCCGGTGGCGGCCGGCGGGCGGCTGCTGCTGACCCGGGAGGACGCGCCCGCGCCGGGCGCGGTGGCCGTGTCGGCCCGGACCGGTCGGGTGCTCTGGCAGACCCGCCGGGCGTGGGAGGTGCTCGCCGCCGACCCGGCCGGCGGGACGTTCTACGCGCGGGAGGGCGCGGCGCTGCTCGCCGTCCGGGCGGACAGCGGGCGGGTGCGCTGGTCGGCGCCGGTGCTCGGCGGGATCGCCCGGCCGAGCGTGGCCGCCGACGGGCGGCGGGTGTTCGTGGGCGGCGGTGCGGCGCTGACCGCGCTGGCCGCGGCCAGCGGGCGGCGGGACTGGTCGGTGCCGCTCGGCGGCGCCGTCGGGCGGCCGACCCGGGCCGGCGGGCTGGTGTACGCGGCGGTGGCCGGCGGGGCGCTGGCGATCCGGGCGGCGGCGACCGGGCGGGCGGTGCCGGGGGCGCCGGCGCTGCGCGGGACGGTCGGGCACGCGGTGGTCGCGGACGGCACGCTGTACGCGGCGGACGGGGTGCGGCTGGCGGCGTACCGGCCCTGACCCGGCGGGCCCGAACCGTCAGGTCCGATTCCCGCGAGCAATGCCCGGGTCGGCGGGGCAGGATCGAGGGGTGGACCTGGACTTCGCCCGCTGTTACCGGGCCGTCGACAGCCGCGACCCGCGGTTCGACGGCTGGTTCTACACCGCTGTCACCTCGACCCGCATCTATTGCCGGCCGTCCTGCCCGGCGACCACGCCGAAGCAGCGCAACGTGCGCTTCTACCCGTCCGCGGCCGCCGCGCAGCGGGCCGGGTTCCGGGCCTGCCGGCGCTGCCGGCCGGACGCCGCGCCCGGCTCGCCCGAGTGGGACGGCCGGGCCGACACCGTCGGCCGGGCGATGCGGCTGATCGGCGACGGGCTGGTCGACCGCGAGGGGGTGCCGGGGCTGGCCGCCCGGCTCGGGTACACCGCCCGGCACCTGCACCGGCTGCTCACCGCCGAGCTGGGCGCGGGGCCGCTGGCGCTGGCCCGGGCGCAGCGGGCGCAGACCGCCCGGACGCTGATCGAGTCGACCGACCTGGGGCTGGCCGAGGTGGCGTTCGCGGCCGGGTTCGGCAGCGTCCGGCAGTTCAACGAGACGATCGCCGCGGTGTACGCGGTGCCGCCGTCCGCGCTGCGCACCGCGGCCCGGGCCCGGGCGCCCGAGCCGGCCGCGGGGACGATCACGCTGCGGCTGGCGTACCGGCCGCCGCTGCACGCGGGCGCGCTGCTCGGGTACCTCGCCGACCGCGCGGTGGCCGGGGTGGAGGCGGCGGACGGTACCGGGTACCGGCGGGCGGTCCGCCTGCCGCACGGCGCCGGGGCGATCGCGCTCACGCCGGCCGACGGGTACCTCAGCGCGACGCTGCGGCTGGCCGACACCCGCGACCTCGCGCCCGCGGTGGCCCGGTGTCGGCGGCTGTGCGACCTGGACGCCGACCCGGCGGCGGTGGACACGGACCTGGCCGCGGACCCGGCGCTGGCCGCGGCGGTGGCGGCCGCGCCGGGGGTGCGGGTGCCGCGGGCGGTGGACGGGTTCGAGCTGGCGGTGCGCGCGGTGGTCGGGCAGCAGGTGTCGGTGGCCGGCGCCCGCACGGTCCTGGCCCACCTCGCCGCGGCCGCCCACCCCACCGCTGCTGCCCCTGCCGCCACCGCTGGTGCTGGTGCTGGTGCTGGCGCTGGCGCTGGTGCTGGCGCTGGCGCTGGCGGCGAGGGTGCGGCGGTCGGGGACGGGGCCGCGGCCGGGGACGGCGGGGTGGGCGGGCTGGTGTCGTTCCCCGACGCCGGCGCGCTCGCCGACCTGCCCGACGCCGCGTTCCGGATGCCCGCCGCGCGGCGGGCCACCCTCCGGGCGCTCGCCGCCGCCGTCGCGGCCGGCGACCTCACCCTCGACCCCGGCGCCGACCGCGACGACGTACGCCGCGGCCTGCTCGCGCTGCCCGGCGTGGGACCGTGGACCGCGGAGTACGTCGCCCTGCGCGCCCTCGGCGACCCGGACGCCTTCCTCCCCACCGACCTCGGCGCCCGCCGCGGCGCCGCCGCCCTGCACCTGCCCGACTCCCCCGCGGCGCTCGCCGCGCACGCCGCCGCCTGGCGGCCGTGGCGCGGGTACGCCCTGATGCACCTCTGGAGAGCCGCCCGATGATCGATCTGCTGACCTCGACCACGCCCACCGGACCGCTGACCATCCTGGCCGCGGACGGCGCCGTGCGCGCCGCCGGCTTCACCGCCGACCCGGCCGACCTGCTGCCGCTGATCCACCCCGAGCTGCGCGGCCCGACCCGGCCGCGGGCCGAGCTGGGCGACATCAGCAAGGCGGTGGACGCCTACTTCGCCGGCGACCTCGCCGCGCTCGACCGGGTGCCGGTGCACCAGCGGTCCGGCGGGGAGTTCATGGCGGGGGCCTGGACGGTGATGCGGGACATCCCGGCCGGTACGCCGGAGAGCTACACCGCCTTCGCCGCGAGGGCCGGCCGGCCGGCGGCCGTGCGGGCCGCCGCGGCGGCGTGCGCGCGCAACGCGGCCGCCCTGTTCGTACCGTGCCACCGGGTCCTGCGCACCGACGGCAGCCTCGGCGGCTACCGCTGGGGTACGCACGTAAAAAGTTGGTTGCTGTTACACGAGGCCGGCATGAGCCAGCGTTAGTGCAGGTCAGCAACTACTTTCACAATGCCCGACAAAGGTGAATGACTGTTAACGCTCGCATTGGCTAATGGCCCGCATCGACATTCGCGACGTGGATCACACATCATGGCGGCGAGCATGCATCCGGGTTCGTCGATACCCGGGTGCGGTCACCCACCCTGGAGCATGCAGTGAAGCGTTCCACCCCCGCTGCGCTGGCCATCGCGTCCCCGCCGCAGATCGGCGCGCCCACGGGCGCGCCGGGCGGCCGGCGGCCGACGACCCGGGGTCCGCGGGTCACGGTCGCCCCACCCCGATCGTGACCCGCCATGGGCGGGCGGCGTGGGACCCCGATGGCAAGGCGCGCCGGAGGAGTCCCACGCCGCCCTCGTCCCGGCCGGGCCGCGGTGGGCGCGCCCCCGGCCGCGGTAATGGATCGCCGGTGTCGGACCCGGCCCGTACGATCCGGGCATGACGGAAGCGGACGGGCCGAACCACCCGAGCGGGTCAGCCGAGCCCGGCGGCGCGAGTGAGCCGGCACCGCCGCGCGACGACCCGGCAGCGGGCGGCGCGGACGGGCGGGGCGGCGCGGACGGGACGCGCGCCGGGACGCTCCCCGAGCGGCCCTCGCTCGACGGCCTGGAGCAGCGGTGGGCCGAGCGCTGGCGGGCCGACGGCACGTACGCGTTCGACCGCACCCGCGAGCGCGCCGACGTCTTCAGCATCGACACCCCGCCGCCGACCGTCTCCGGTTCGCTGCACCTCGGCCACGTCTACTCGTACACCCACACCGACGTCGTCGCCCGGTACCAGCGGATGCGCGGCCGGGCCGTCTTCTACCCGATGGGCTGGGACGACAACGGCCTGCCCACCGAGCGCCGGGTGCAGAACGTGTACGGCGTGCGCTGCGACCCGGGCCTGCCGTACGACGCCGACCTCACCCCGCCGGAGCGGCCGTTCGACCCGCCGCGGGCGATCTCCCGGCGCAACTTCGTCGCGTTCTGCGAGACGCTGACCGCCCGCGACGAGCAGGTGTTCGAGGAGCTGTGGCGGCGGCTCGGGCTGTCCGTGGACTGGTCGCTGACGTACACCACGATCGGCGCGGCCGCGCGGACCGCGGCGCAGCGGGCGTTCGTCCGGGCGGTGGCGCGCGACGAGGCGTACACCGCGGAGGCGCCGACCCTGTGGGACGTCGGCTTCGGCACCGCGGTCGCGCAGGCCGAATTGGAGGATCGGGAGCGGCCGGGGGCGTACCACCGGCTGAAGTTCGCCGGCCCCACCGGACCGTTGTTCGTGGACACCACCCGCCCCGAGCTGCTGCCCGCCTGCGTCGCGCTGGTCTGCCACCCCGACGACGAGCGGTACGCGCTGCTCGTCGGCCGGACCGCCCGCACGCCGCTGTTCGACGTCGAGGTGCCCGTTCGGGCGCACCCGCTCGCCGACCCGGCCAAGGGCACCGGCCTGGCGATGGTCTGTACGTTCGGCGACCTCACCGACGTCACCTGGTGGCGCGAACTCGACCTGGACACCCGGGTGCTGGTCGGCCGGGACGGCCGATTCGCCGCCGAGCCGCCGGCCGGGGTGCCCGCCGCGCCGTACGCGCCGCTGGCCGGCGCCACCGTCAACGCCGCCCGCCGGGAGATCGTCGCCGCGCTCGGCGCGGCGCTGGCGCTGATCGGCGAGCCGCGCCCGATCACCCACCCGGTGAAGTTCTACGAGAAGGGCGACCGGCCGCTCGAGATCGTCGCCACCCGCCAGTGGTACCTGCGCAACGGCGGCCGCGACGCCGCGCTGCGCGACGCGCTGCTGGACCGCGGGCGCGAGCTGGACTGGGTGCCGGCGCACATGCGGCACCGGTACGAGCACTGGGTCGGCGGCCTCAACGGCGACTGGCTGGTGAGCCGGCAGCGCTTCTTCGGCGTGCCCATCCCGGTCTGGTACCGCCTCGACGACGACGGCCGCCCCGACCACTCCCGCCCGATCCTGCCGCCGGAGTCGGCGCTGCCGGTCGACCCGTCCACCGACACCCCGCCGGGCTTCATCCGCGCCGACCGCGGCAAGCCGGGCGGGTTCGCCGCCGACCCGGACGTCCTCGACACCTGGGCCACCTCGTCCCTGACGCCGCAGATCGCCGGCGGCTGGGAGCGCGACCCGGACCTGTTCGGCCGGGTGTTCCCGATGGACCTGCGCCCGCAGGCGCACGAGATCATCCGGACCTGGCTGTTCGCCACCGTGCTGCGCGCGCACACCGAGCACGACGCGCTGCCCTGGCGGCACGCGGTCGTCTCCGGCTGGATCCTCGACCCGGACCGCAAGAAGATGAGCAAGTCCGCCGGCAACGCCACCACGCCGGTCGACCTGCTGGAGCGGCACGGCGCGGACGCCGTCCGGTACTGGGCCGCCAGCGGCCGGCCGGGCACCGACCTGGCGTTCGACGAGGGGCAGATGCGGGTCGGCCGGCGGCTGGCCACCAAGCTGCTCAACGCCGCCCGGTTCGTGCTCGGCCTCGGCGCGGCCGAGGCGCTGCGCGCGCCCGCCACCGCCGCCCTGGACCGGGCGATGCTCGCGGCCCTGGCCCGCACGGTCGCGACCGCGACGGAGGGGCTGTCGGCGTACGACCACACGGCCGGGCTGGTGGCCGCGGAGCAGTTCTTCTGGACGTTCTGCGACGACTACATCGAGCTGGTCAAGGAGCGGGCGTACGGGCCGGCCGACGACCCCGGCGCGGCCTCGGCCCGGGCGGCGCTGGCCAACGCGCTGTCGGTGCAGTTGCGGCTGTTCGCGCCGTACCTGCCGTACGTGACCGAGGAGGTCTGGTCGTGGTGGCGGGGCGGCTCCGTCCACACCAGCCCGTGGCCGACACCGCAGGAGGTGGAGCGGTTCGGCGCGGACGAGGGCGACCCGGCGCTGCTGGCGGTGGTACGGGACGCGCTCGGCCAGGTCCGGCGGGCGAAGTCGCAGCGGAAGCTGTCGATGAAGGCGCCCGTGCCGCTGGCCGAGGCGCTGGGGCCGGCGGCGGAGCTGGACGTACTGGCGACGGCGCTGGACGACCTGCGCGCCGCGGGCCGCATCGACACCCTGGAACTCCACCCGGACCGCACGACGGAACTGGTCATCGCCTGCGCCCTCTGACCCCACCCGCCCGGGAACATGGGCTGAGGTACCGAATCCGGCGCGGTTGAGGTATCCGACCTCATGATCGCGAGCGGGTGGCGCGGGGGCCCGGGTGGTGGCTCGGTGTGGTGGTCAGTCGCTGGATGAGCAGCCGCCGCCCGAGTCGGTGCTCCAGCCGGCCGCGTCCCCGCCGCCCCAGCCGCTGTCGCCGCCGCTCGGGCTCGAACCGCTGTCGCCGCCGCCCCAGCCGCCGCCCCCCATGCCCCAACCGCTGTCGTTGCCGCCCGCGGTCCCGGTGTCGCCGCTGTTCGGGGCGCAGTCGGCGGTGCCGGTGTCCAGGGTGCCGGCCTCCACCATGCCCACGCCGTCGGCGCCGGGCAGGACGGCGCCGACCGGCCGACCCGCGGGTATCGCGGGTCGGCCGGCCACCCCGCCCGCCCGCTGCCAGCGCGGCGGCGCTCCCGCCGCCCGCCGCCGCGCGGTGCGCACCAGCAGCACCAACCCGACCGTCCAGAGCCCACCGACCACCACCGCCAACACCACCATTCCCGCACGGTAGTACCGCCCCGCCGCCCGCGCGGCCGGGCTGTCGGGTGTCCGACGCGCCGGCCGCGCCACGCGGGAGATGGGCCGCGCGGAGAGAGGTCGCGTGGGGAGGGAAGCGCCGCGGGGCGCGCCGTGCGGAGTGGAGGCGCGCGGATGAATGGTTGCGCCGCGCGGGGATCGTCGCGGCGCGCGGAGAATGTCGGTGCGGGCTGGCAGGGTGTCGGCATGACGTTCTCGACGGTGCTCGTCGTCGTGGTGTGCCTGGGCGTCGGTGCGGCGCTGGGCTGGTACGCCGCCCGTGGCCGGTCCGCCACCGAGCGGGCCGAGCTGCGCGCCACGCTCGCCGCGCGGGAGCACGGTGAGACGCGGCTGGAGCAGTCGCTGCGGACGCTCGGGCACGAGGCGACCGCGCAGTCCGCCGAGGCGGTCGCCCGGGCGGTGGCGCCGCTGCACGAGTCGCTGCTGCGGTACGAGCAGCGGGTCGCCCAGTTGGAGCGCGACCGGGTCGGCTCGTACGCCGAGCTGCGCACCCAGATCGAGGCGATGACGACGGTCTCCGGCGAGCTGCGCACCGAGACCCGGCAGCTCGTGGCCGCGCTGCGCGCGCCGCAGGTGCGCGGGCGCTGGGGCGAGCACCAGCTCCGCCGGATCGTCGAGGCGGCGGGGATGCTGGAGCACTGCGACTTCGCCGAGCAGGTGCACGCGGCGACCGACGACGCGGTGGTCCGGCCGGACCTGGTCGTCCGGCTGCACGGCGGGCGGTCGGTGGTGGTGGACGCGAAGGCGCCGTTCGACGGTTACCTGTCCGCGATGGAGGCGCGCGACGAGCACACCCGGGACCGGCACCTGGCCGCGCACGCCAAGCACCTGCGCGGGCACGTGGACGCGCTGGCGGCCAAGTCGTACTGGTCGGCGTTCCCGACGGCGCCGGAGTTCGTGGTGCTGTTCGTCCCGGCGGACCCGTTCCTGGACGTCGCGCTGCAGCGGGACCCGACGCTGCTGGAGCACGCGTTCGCCCGCGACGTCGTGCTGGCCACGCCGGCGACACTGGTGGCGCTGCTGCGGACGGTGGCGTACTCGTGGCGGCAGGAGGCGCTGGCGCGCAACGCGCAGGAGGTGCACACGCTGGCCCGCGAGCTGTACGGGCGGCTGGGCACGCTCGGCGACCACGTCGGCAAGCTGGGCGGGGCGCTGGGCAGCGCGGTGGCGGCGTACAACCGGGCGGTGGGGTCGCTGGAGTCGCGGGTACTGGTGAGCGCGCGCAAGCTCGCCGACCTGGGCGTGTCCGACAGCCCGCTGGCCGCGCCGGCGCAGGTGGAGCTGGCGCCGCGCCAGCCGCAGGCCCCGGAGCTGACCGACGCCTGACCACCGCACCCCGGTCCCGCCCGGAGGCGGCGGCGTCAGTCGGGGCGGGTGGCGGCGCGGGATTCGGCCAGGACCTCGACGCCGATCGGGCCGGGGTTGTGCGCGACCTCCCAGCAGAAGCCGTCCGGGTCGGCGAAGTACCCGCTGTACCCGCCCCAGTCGCGGGCCGTGCCGGGGCTGATCAGCCGCGCCCCGGCGGCCACCGCCGCGGCGAGCACGGCGTCCACCTCGGCCGGCGCGCCGACGTTGTGGGCCAGCGTCAGCGGGGCGGGGCCGTCGGCCGGCTCGTACCCCAGCTCGGCCACGAAGCCCGCGCGCGACCACAGCGACAGCACCACGCCCGGCGCGACGCGGAGGAAGAGCACCTCCCCCGGCGCCTCGAACGCCGGCCGCCAGCCGAGGCCGTCCAGGTAGAACGCCCGGGACCGGGCGACGTCGCGGACGGCGAGGGTCACGAAGTTCAGCCGCTGCTCCACCCCGCCAACCTACGCCGGCCCGCCCCCGCCCGCCGGGCAACCCCGCCCGCCCCCGCCGCCGGCCCGGAGCGCGGCGCGGCGGATCGACCGGGCAACGGAACACCGTGCCGCGGGCCCCGGGCCGCCCGCCCGGTGACGCCGGCCGGACGGACGATGGCGCATCGGCCGGGCCGCCGACCGCGATCGGGCCGCCGAACAGATCAGTGTGCATCACTGCGGCGGGCTCACCCGGCCCGCGGTGCAGGGGTTCGGCGGGGGTTCGTCTCGCCGTCGGCTGCCGTTGGGTTACGGCGGCTTGAGTGACGGCAACCGACAACCCGCGAAAGGCAGTCATCGTGACCACGACACCGCACGATTCCGCCCTGTCCCGGCGCGGCCTGCTCCGCGCGGGCGCCGCCGGCGGCATGGGCATCGCCCTGGCCGGCAACCTCGACATCTTCGCCGGGCCGGCCGCGGCGCTCGGCGCCCCGAAGCCGCCCACCGGCTACGGGCCGCTGATCGCCGACCCGGCCGGCGTCCTCGCGCTGCCGGCCGGCTTCTCGTACACGCTGGTCGCGAAGACCGGCGGCACCACCCTGGACACCGGCGAGCTGTGCCCGGACGACCCGGACGGCATCGGCTGCTTCCCCGGCAAGCAGAAGGGCAGCGTCCTCGTCACCAACCACGAGGTCGGCGGCAGCGAGCCGAACGGCGTGCCGACGGCGGCGGGGCTGACGTACGACACGGGCGCCCGCGGCGGCACCACCACGATCGAGGTGGACCGCACCGGCAACCGGGTGAAGCACTACGTGAGCCTGGCCGGTACGCACAACAACTGCGCCGGCGGCATCACGCCGTGGGACACCTGGCTCACCTGCGAGGAGACCGAGCAGCGCAAGGGCGGCCGGTTCCTGCGCGACCACGGGTACGTCTTCGAGGTCGACCCGTACGACCAGGCGGCCAACCGCGACCCGGTGCCGCTGAAGTTCCTCGGCCGGTACGCCCACGAGGCCGTCGTGGTCAACCCGCACAGCAGCGAGATCTACCTGACCGAGGACGCCGGCAACCCGCACGGCCTGTACTACCGGTGGGTACCGCCGCGGCACTTCCGGGGCCGCAAGGGCGCGCTGCGGGCGCTCGCGCTGGCGCCGGGCGGCGACACCGCCGGCCAGCTCCAGGCGATGCGCTGCACGCTCGACGGCGTGCACGTGCCGGACCTGGCCGCGGCCACCGCGCCGGGGACCAAGTACAAGGTGACCTGGATCAACGTCGCCGACCGGGACGCGCAGACGACCTCGGTGCGCAAGCAGTTCGCCGCCGGCGTGGTCACCAACAGCAACAAGCTGGAGGGGGCGTGGTGGGGCGACGGCGGCGCGTACTTCGTCGCCAGCTTCGCCCGGACCGCCGACGGCAGCCCGCAGCAGCACGACGGGCAGGTCTGGTTCTACGACCCGCGGCGGGCGACGGTCGAGCTGAAGACGCTGTTCGGGGTGAACCAGACGCCGGACGTGGACGGGGCCAACTTCGACGGGCCGGACAACATCACGGTCTCGCCGTACGGCGGGCTGATCCTGGCCGAGGACGGCGCGGGCGTGTCCCACCTGGTCGGCGTGACCGAGCAGGGCAAGACGTACGCGCTGGCCCGCAACGACCTGAACGACAGCGAATTCTGCGGCCCGACATTCTCCGCGGACGGCCGCATCCTGTTCGCCAACATCCAGGCGCCGGGGCACATTCTTGCGATCACCGGACCCTGGCACCGGCGGCGGTAATCAATGAATGGGGGCGGCCGGGCCGCCCCCATTCATTGCATTGACGTTCATCACTGTGAACGCTACGGTCACCGGCGTATCGGACGAAGGGAGACGCCATGCGCCGCGCCGGGAACCGCCTCGTCACCGTCCTCGCCGCGACCGCCCTCGCCGCCGCGGCCGCCGGGCCCGCGCTCGCCTGCGACCTCAGCCCCGCCGCGGTCGACGCGAACCGCGCGCAGGCCGTCCGCGCCTACATCCCGGCCTGGCAGAACGCCGGCCCGATCACCGGCCGGGCCGAGCAGTGCAGCAACGGCAGGATCCGGGACTACCTCTGCAAGAACGTGGAACTGCTCAGCTTCACCCCGCAGAGCCAGCTCGGCGGCGGCAGCAGCGCCGGGCCCGTCTGGCCGTGGACCGACCCGGAGACGAAGAAGCAGTACGTCGTCTTCTGCCGGGACAACGGCGTCTCCTTCGTCAACGTCGACGACCCGCTCAAGCCGGTCTACCTCGGCAACCTGCCGGCGAACGCGCAGGCGTCGATCTGGTGCGACGTGCGGGTGTACCGGAATCTCGCCTACGTCGGCAAGGACGTCAGCACCGGCAACGGCATCCAGATCTTCGACCTGACCCGGCTGCGCGGGGTGACCGCGCCGCAGACGTTCAAGCACGACGTCGTGTGGAGCCAGGGCTTCAGCAAGGTGCACACGATCTGGATCGACGAGAAGACCGCGACGATGTACCTGTCCGGCGGCGAGCTGTGCGGCAAGCGGGTCGCCGTGGTCAGCCTGGCCAGCCCGCTCGCGCCGAAGCAGGTCGGCTGCGCCGGGACGACGACGTACTCGCACGAGATCGCGCTCGACAACGACTACCGCGGGCCGGACAGCCGGTACCACGGCCGGCAGATCGCGTACAACTTCACCGGTTTCGGCAAGCGGTTCGAGATCATCGACATCACCGACAAGGCGAGCCCGAAGGTGCTCGGCGGGGCCACGTACCCCGAGGCCAACTTCCCGCACCAGGGCTTCCCGACCGGCGACGGCAAGTACCTGCACATGAACGACGAGCTGGTCAGCAACGCCGGCGGCAGCCGCACGTACATCTGGGACATCCAAAAGCTGGACGCGCCGCGCCTGGTCGGGATCGACAGGACCAGCCGGGGCGAGTTCACCCCGCACAACGGGTACACCGTCGGCGACCGGCACATCCAGGCGTCGTACAACGGCGGCCTGCGCATCCTCTCCACCGCCGGCGCGGCCGGCGCCAGGGCCGAGGAGCTGGGCTACCTGGACGTCGCGCCGAGGACCAACGCCAGCGGGTTCGAGAGCGTGATCTTCGCGGCGCCGTACCTGAAGAACAACGTGATCGCGGTCTCCAGCATGGGCGTCGGCCTGTTCCTGGTCCGGGCCACCGGCGCCGCGGCGGTCACGCCGGGCTCGGCGGGGCCGGCGGCGATCCACCCCGTCCCGGCGACCTGACGCCCCACAGCCGGGCAGCCCGGCCGCGGCACCACGCCGGCCGCGGCCGGCGCACATCCGGACCGGACAGTGTCGGTGCGGCGGCGGGAGCGGTCAGGCGGTGCGGCCGGCGGCGCGCATGTCCCGGCGCAGCTCCGGCGGCAGGGCGAACGTCAGCCGCTCCTCGGCCGTGTGCACCGTGTCCACCGTGCCGAACCCGCGCGCGGCCAGGTACGCCAGCACGTCCTGCACCAGCTCCTCCGGGACGCTCGCGCCCGAGGTCAGGCCGACCGTCGTCGCGCCGGCCAGCCACGCCTCGTCGATCTCGTGCGCGAAGTCGATCAGGTACGACGCCCGCGCCCCGTAGTCGAGCGCCACCTCGGTGAGCCGGACCGAGTTGGACGAGTTGCGCGACCCGACCACCAGCACCACGTCGCACTCCGGCGCGATCTCCCGGACCGCGAGCTGGCGGTTCTGGGTGGCATAGCAGATGTCGTCGCTGGGCGGGGACTGGAGCAGCGGCAGCCGGCGCTTGAGCCGGTCGACGGTGGCCATCGTCTCGTCCACCGACAGCGTGGTCTGGGACAGCCAGACGACCTTGGCCGGGTCGCGGACGGCGACCTTGTCGACGTCGTCCGGCCCGTCGACGAGCTGGATGTGCCGGGGCGCCTCGCCGGCGGTGCCGACGACCTCCTCGTGGCCCTCGTGGCCGATGAGCAGGATGTCGTAGTCCTCGGCGGCGTACCGGCGGGCCTCCTGGTGCACCTTGGTGACCAGCGGGCAGGTGGCGTCGATCGCCTTCAGCGAGCGGTCCCGGGCCTGCTCGTGCACCTCGGGGGCCACGCCGTGCGCGGAGAAGATCACGGTGGCGCCCTCGGGCACCTCCTCGTTCTCCTCCACGAAGATCGCGCCGCGCTCCTCCAGCGTGCGGACGACGTGCTTGTTGTGCACGATCTCCTTGCGGACGTAGATCGGCGCGCCGTACAGCTTCAGGGCCTCCTCGACGGTCTGCACCGCCCGGTCCACACCCGCGCAGTAACCCCGCGGCTGTGCCAACAACACCCGCTTGCTCCGCTGCCCCTCGCTCACGCCGCCATGGTACGTGCCCCGCGCCGCCGCGGCCGATTGCCTGATCAGGGGGCTGACGGGCGGAATCGGGCGCGGTACCGGAAATCGGGCGGGGCTAGGGTGGGCGCGTGGTGGAGGTCGCACGCAGTACGTCCGAGGAGCCCTGGCCGGTCCGGGTGGTGAGCCAGAAGATCGGCGCCTGGGTGGCCAGGCTGGGCTGGGTCTGGATCGACGGGCAGGTGGCGCAGCTCGGGCGGCGGCCCGGCGCGCAGACGGTGTTCCTGACGCTGCGCGACCCGTCCGCCGACCTGAGCCTGACCGTGACCGCCCACCGCGACGTCCTCGACCGCGGCGCGCCCGGCCTGGCCGACGGCGCCCGGGTGGTGGTCCGGGCGCGGCCCGAGTTCTACCCGGCCCGCGGGACGCTGAACCTGCGCGCCGACGAGATCCGCCAGGTCGGCATCGGTGAGCTGCTGGCCCGGATCGAGAAGCTGCGCACGCTGCTGGCCGCCGAGGGGCTGTTCGCCCGCGAGCGCAAGCGGCGCCCGCCGTTCCTGCCCGGCCGGGTCGGGCTGATCACCGGGCGGGCCAGCGCCGCCGAGCGGGACGTGCTGACCAACGCCGCCCGCCGCTGGCCGGCGGTCGACTTCCGGACGGTGAACGTCGCCGTCCAGGGCACCGGCGCGGCGCAGCAGGTGATCGACGCGCTGCGGGTGCTGGACGCCGACGAGGCGGTCGAGGTGATCATCATCGCCCGCGGCGGCGGCTCCACCGAGGACCTGCTGCCGTTCTCCGACGAGGCGCTGTGCCGGGCGGTGTTCGCCTGCCGGACGCCGGTGATCAGCGCGATCGGCCACGAGACGGACACGCCGCTGCTGGACTGGGTGGCCGACGTCCGGGCGTCCACCCCGACCGACGCGGCCAAGCGGGTGGTGCCGGACCTGGCCGACGAGGTACGGCTGATCGGCGGCGCCCGGGACCGGCTCGACCGGGCGGTCGGGCACCTGCTGGACCGGGAGGCGCAGCGGATCGCGGCCTGGCGGTCCCGGCCGGTGCTGGCGCACCCGGAGCGGGCGCTGGACCGGGCCGCCGGCGAGGTGGCGGCGCTGCGCGACCGGGCCGGCCGGGTGCTGGACCACGGGGTGCTGCGGGCCGCCGACGGGCTGGCGCACACGCTGGCCCGGCTGCGCGCGCTGTCGCCGCGGGCGACGCTGTCCCGCGGGTACGCGATCGTCCAGCGCGCGGACGGCCACGTGGTCCGCGCGGCCGCGGACGTCGCCGACGGCGACGACCTCCGCCTCCGCCTGGCCACCGACACCCTTGCGGCCACCGCCCGCCTCCCGCGGAACTGACCGCCGCCGGGGTCGGGAGTGGGTGCATTCGCGGCTGCCCCGGCGACCGGGAATGCACCCGGTCGCGGCGGGGTCCGTCCCCGTGGCGGGGCGGTAGGGTGCGCGCGTGGGTGACGAGGGGTTGAGTTACGAGCAGGCGCGGGCCGAGTTGGGGCGCGTGGTCGAGCAGTTGGAGGCCGGCGGGGGGACGTTGGAGGAGTCGCTGGCGCTGTGGGAGCGCGGCGAGCGGCTCGCCGACATCTGCCAGGGCTGGCTGGACGGGGCCCGCGAGCGCCTCGACGCCGCCCGCGCGGCCCGCGCCGCCGACTAGCCGCGGGCCGCCAGCCGGCGGCGGCCGGGTCGGGGCCGCGGCCGAGTCAGGGTCAGGCGATGGCGAAGGAGCGCTTCGAGAGGCCCATCATGTACCCCTGCACCGCCGTCGTCACCGGTGCCGTCGGGTCGGTCGCCGCGCCGAGCGTGACGAACAGCGGCAGGTAGTGCTCGACCGTCGGGTGGGCGTACGGCATCCCCGGCGCCCGGTCCGCGTACGCCGCCAGCTCGTCGACGTCCCCGCGGGCCAGCGCGTCCGCCGCCCAGGCGTCGAAGTCGGCCGACCAGCCCGGCGGGCGGTTGTCGGTGACCATCTCCCTGGTGACGTACGGCAGCCCGTGGGTCATGAACCCCGAGCCGATGACCAGGACGCCCTCGTCCCGCAGCGGGCGCAGCCGGGCGCCGAGGGCGAGCAGCGCCGTCGGGTCGCTCGTCGGCAGGCTGAGCTGCAGGGTGGGTACGTCGGCGTGCGGGTACATGACCTTCAGCGGCACCCACGCGCCGTGGTCGAGGCCGCGGCTGCGGTGCTCGTGCAGGTCGGTGGTGTCGGGCAGGACGGCGGCGATCCGGGCGGCGAGCGCGTGCGCGTCGGGGGTGTCGTAGCGCATCTCGAAGAAGCGCCGGGCGAACCCGCCGAAGTCGTACACCGGGGTCGGCGCCGCGGCGGCGCTGGACAGGCCCAGCGGCGCGTGCTCCCAGTGCGCCGAGACGATGAGGATCGCCCGCGGCTTCGGCATGGTCAGCGCCCAGTCGCCCAGCTCGCGCAGGAAGACCGGGTCGTCGAACAGCGGCGGCGCGCCGTGGCTGAGGTACAGCGCGGGCAGCGGGCCGTCGGCCGGCGTCCAGGCGGGCTGGGCGGCGCTGGCGGGCGCGGCGGTGCGCAGGTACGCGTCGTAGGCGGCGCCGGGCGCGTGGGCGACGGTCATGGCGGGCCTCCCCGGTAGGTGGTCGGGGTCCAGCGTACCGCGCGATAGTTGCGCTAGCAATATTTGCTTAGAGGACTACTTTGCCCGCCAGCGTGGCCAGCTCGGGGGCGCCGGCCGGGCCCAGGACCAGGACCGTGCGCTCCGGCGCCAGCAGGACCAGCGCCTCCTCCCCCGGCCGGCCGGGGTACCGCTGCCAGTCCCGGCCGGCGACCGCGACCGCGCCGGCCGGGCGGGTCGGGCCCAGCTCGTCGGCCAGCAGAGCGTCGGCGGGGCGGTCGCTCTCCACGAGTTGCAGGCCGGCGCCGGACGGGGCCTCGTACCCGATCCGCAGCACCGCCCGCCCGTCCCCCGCGGCGTACGTCGCGCTCGCCGGGCGCCAGCCCGGCAGGTCGCCGGGCGCCGCCACCGGGAAGTCGCCGGCGCGGCGGGCCTCGTCCAGCACCGGCGCCACGTCGGCGACCCGGGGCTCGTCGCCGCGCTGTACGTACTTGTAGATCCCGCCCAGGACCGCCAGCGGCACGATCAGCGCGACCAGCGACAGCACCATGTCCCGCGGCCGCCGGCCGGCCGGCGCGGCGGCGGGGCGGGCGCCCGCGGGCGGGGGCGCGGCGGGCGGCGGAGCGGGTTCGGACGGCACGGGCCCATCCTCGCCGATCGGCGCCCCGCCCGGCCAGCCGGGGCTCGGACCTGGCAGGATTCGAGGGCCGGTCGCATTCACGGCCGGTGATCCCGGCCGGTGCGGGCCGCCCTGCGGCAGCAGCGCCCGGCCGGGGCACGTACCGCCGGCCGGCCGCGGCCGGCGACCGCCCCGCCACCGCGAGGAGGAGCCGCATGACCAGCACCCGCACGCCCCAGGAGCTCGACCGGAACCTGGCCCTGGACCTGGTCCGGGTCACCGAGGCAGCCGCCATGGCCGCCGGCCGGTGGGTCGGCCGGGGGGACAAGGAGGGCGGCGACGGCGCGGCGGTCGACGCCATGCGGAAGCTGATCAACTCGATCCCGATGACCGGCGTCGTGGTGATCGGCGAGGGCGAGAAGGACAACGCCCCGATGCTGTACAACGGCGAGCGCGTCGGCGACGGCACCGGCCCCGAGGTGGACGTCGCCGTCGACCCGATCGACGGCACCACGCTGATGAGCAAGGGCATGCCGAACGCCCTCGCGGTGCTCGCGGTGGCCGAGCGGGGCGCGATGTACGACCCGAGCGCCGTCTTCTACATGGAGAAGCTCGCCGTCGGCCCCGACTGCGCCGACGTGATCGACCTGGACGCCGGCATCACCGAGAACATCCGCCGCGTCGCCAAGGTCAAGAACACCGGCGTCTCGGACGTGACCGTCTGCCTGCTGGACCGGTCCCGGCACAGCGAGCTGGTCAAGGAGGTGCGCGACGCCGGCGCCCGGATCCGGTTCATCTCCGACGGCGACATCGCCGGGGCGATCAGCGCGGCCCGCGAGTCCTCGGAGGTGGACCTGCTGGTCGGCATCGGCGGCACCCCGGAGGGCATCGTCGCCGCCGTCGCGCTCAAGTGCATGGGCGGGGCGATCCAGGGCCGGCTGTGGCCGCGGGACGCCGAGGAGCGGGAGAAGGCCATCGCCGCCGGGCACGACCTGGACCGGGTGCTGACCACCGACGACCTGGTCCGCGGGGACAACATGTTCTTCGTCGCCACCGGCGTGACCTCGGGCGACCTGCTCAAGGGGGTGCGGTACCGGTCCGGCGGGGCGTACACCCAGTCGATCGTCATGCGGTCCAAGAGCGGGACGATCCGGGTGATCGACTCATACCACCGGCTGGAGAAGCTGCGCCAGTACTCGGCGATCGACTTCGACGGGCGGGCGGGCGACTGAGCCCCGGCCCCGCCCGCCGGCGCGCCGCGGGGCTGGCCCTGGCGGCGCTGGCGGGCGTGGGCTCGGCCGCGCAGGCGCGGGTCAACGGCGCGCTCGGCGCCCGGCTGGGCGACGGGGTGGCGGCCGCGGCGGTGAGCTTCGGCGTCGGGCTGCTGCTGGTCGGTACGGCCACGGCGGCGGTGCCGGCGGGGCGGCGCGGGGCCCGACGGCTGGCCGCCGCCGTCCACGCGGCGGTGCGCCCGACGGCCGCCGCGGGCCGGGGCACCGGTGAGCGGGCCGGGCGGCTGCGCTGGTGGGAGTGTCTCGGCGGGCTCGGCGGGGCGGCGTTCGTGGCCAGCCAGAGCCTGACCGCCGCGGTCCTCGGCGTCGCCGTGTTCACCGTCGCCGTCGTCGCCGGGCAGGCGGTCAGCGGGCTGCTCGCCGACCGGTTCGGGCTCGGCCCGCACGGCCGGCAGCCGGTCAGCGGCGCCCGGCTCGCGGGCGCGGCGCTGACCGTCGGCGCGGTCGCGCTGGCCGGGGGCCGGCCGCCGCCGGGCGTACCGGTGTGGCTCGCCCTGCTGCCGGCGCTCGCCGGGCTGGGCGTGGGCGTGCAGGCGGCGGTGAACGGGCGGGTCCGGCAGGTCGCGGGCGGCGCCTGGCCGGCGACGCTGCTGAACTTCGCCGTCGGTACCGCCGCCCTGCTGCTCCTGCTCGCCGTCGACCTCGCCGCGGGCGGGGCGCCGGGGGCGCTGCCGGCAGCGCCGTGGCTGTACCTGGGCGGGCCGCTCGGCGTCACGTTCATCCTGATCGCGGCGGCGACCGTCCGGCACACCGGCGTGCTGCTGCTCGCCCTGGCCACGATCGCCGGGCAGCTCGTCGGGGCGGTCCTGCTCGACCTGGCCGCGCCGGGCGCGGCCGGGCCGCCGGGCGCGGGGACGTACGCCGCGGCCGCGCTCGCGCTCGCCGGCACGCTGGTGGCCGCCGGCCGGGGGCTCAGGTCCGCCGGGTCGCCGCCATGATCACTCGGTGGAAGGCGGGCACCTCGGCGTACACGCCGGGGTAGTCCGGGCGGCCGCAGCCGTTGCCCCAGCTCACGATGCCGAGCTGGGTCCACCTCCCGCCGGCCCGGTACGCCAGCGGCCCGCCGGAGTCGCCCTGGCAGGCGTCCACGCCGCCGCGGCGGACATCGCCGGCGCAGATCATCTCGGCGCGCAGCACGCGGTACCCGAGCGGGTCGTACGCCCGCCGGCACGCCCGGTCCGGGACGAACGGCACCCATGCCCGGCGGAGCACCCGCTGCGCCGGCCCGTCCTCGCGCACCGCGCCCCAGCCGAGGACGAGCAGCGGCTCGCGCGGGGTGACCGGCGCCGCGGCGAGCCGCAGGGGCGGCAGCGGCAGGGCCCGGTCCAGCCGCAGCACCGCCCAGTCCTCGCCGGCGGTGGCGGCGACGTACCGCGGCGACCGGTACACCGCGACGCTGCGCGCCCGCAGCCCCGGCCGGTCGAGGTCGGTGGCCCCGGCCCGGACGGTGATCGCGGCGAGCCGCGGCGAGGCCCCGACGCAGTGCCCGGCGGTGAGGACGTGCCGCGGGGTGATCAGCGTCCCGCCGCAGCCGACCGAGAGCCAGACCATCCACGGGTACGCCCCCGGCGCCGCCGCCCCGCCACCGACGACCCGCGGCAGCCCGCCCGCGGCCGGCACCTCCCCTGTCGCTCCCGGCGCCGCAGCCGCGCGCACGCCCGGCGCCACACCCGGGGCCGGGCCCGGAGCCGGCGCCGATACCGGGGCCGGGGCGGCCGCCGCGGGGGCGGCCGGCGGCAGGAGGCAGGCCCACGCGATGACCGCGACGATCGACCGTTTTGTCGGCATGCGCGAATATTAAGAGCCCGCTCGCGCCGGCGAATCCCATTCCGCCGAACACCACCCACCGACCCCGGCAATCCATAGGAACGGTCATCACATCGACTGCGGTCTTTGCCTCGGGCGGGGGGTCGGGTTAGCGTACGCATGCACCGTGGGCAATATCACGCCGCCCGCGCCCCCACCTCCCCCTTCCCCCCGGAGGAAACCCATGCGGCTCCGTACGCTCGCACCCGCCGGCCTCGCGGCCGCCGCCTGCGCGGTCCTGACGGTCACCTCGGCCTGGGCGGCCACGCCCGCCGGGCCCGCGCCGGCCCCCCGCGCCGCCGACCCGCCCGTCATCTCCGACGACGCCCCCCTCGCCCACCTGCGGCAGCTCCAGCAGATCGCCGAGTCCAACGGCGGCACCCGCTCGCACGGCCGCCCCGGCTTCAAGGCCACGGTCGACTACATCCAGCGGACGCTGGAGGGCGCCGGCTTCAAGGTGACGGTCCAGCCCTTCACGGCGAACGGCTCGCAGAGCTGGAACGTCATCGCCGACTGGGGCACCGGCGACAAGATCGTCATGGTCGGCGCGCACTCCGACTCCGTCCCGGCCGGGCCCGGCATCAACGACGACGGCTCGGGCGTCGCGGCGGTGCTGGAGAACGCGCTGACCGTCGCCCGCGGCAAGGTCCAGGCCGACAAGCGGATGCGGTTCGGCTTCTGGGGCGCCGAGGAGATCGGCCTGCAGGGCTCGAAGTACTACGCGAACAGCCTCGGCGCCGAGAAGAGCAAGGTCGAGGCGTACCTGAACTTCGACATGGTCGGCATGAAGAACACCAAGAAGTGGGGCATCTACAAGGAGGGCCCCGCGCTGAACCAGCACTTCAAGGACTACTTCTCCAAGCGCGGCATCCCGACGGCGACCATCGACCCGGCCGGCCGCTCCGACCACGCCTCGTTCGCCCGCCTGGGCATCCCGGTGACCGGCATCGGCTCGGACGCCGACATGAACAACCTGGACCCGTGCTACCACAAGGCGTGCGACAGCTTCACCAACGTCGACGGCAAGACGATCGGCATCGCGGCCAACGCGGTCGCCACCGTGATGTGGAAGCTGGCCGGCGCCCGCCAGTGACCGCGGCCGATGGGCGACGAGGCACAGACCTCGTCGCCCATCGATGTCGTGATAGCCCGCTGATAGCCCGCCGTTCTACGTTGGTCCCCAGCCGCTTCCTCGGAGGGGACCACATGCGACGACTCCTGCTGACCGCGCTGGTGGCCGTACCGGCCGCGGTGGCGGCCACGGCGCCCGCGACCGCCGGGCCCGCGACCGGCACGCTGACCGGCGTCCTCACCCTCGCCGCGACCGGGCGGCCCGCGGCCGGCGCGTGCGCCGCCGCCCTGCCACGCTGGACCGACGACACCACCCCCGCCGCCCGTACCTGCGTCGGCGCCGACGGCCGGTACACCCTGCGCGTCCCGCCCGGCCAGTACGCGCTGCGCGCCGACGGCACCGGGCTGCCCGAGCAGTGGCACGGCCCGTCCGGCACCGCCGGCGACCGCGCCACCCTGACCGTCGGCACCGGCGGCCGGGCCGTCGCCGACCTGGCCCTGGTACCCGGCTTCGCGACGATCGCCGGCCGGGTCACCGACCCCGACGGCGCCCCCGCCGCGGCGGGGGTGAGCGTGTACACCGAGAACGGCACCGCCATCGCGACCGACGCGGGCGAGGACGGCCGGTACGCGCTGCGGGTGCGCCCCGGCGCGTACCGGATGTCGGCCTGGACGCCGGAGTTCGAGCACCAGTACCGGCCGGGCCGGTCCCGGCTCGCCGACGCCCGGGCGTACCGGGTCGCCGCCGGCGGCGCGCTGACCCTGGACGAGCGGTTCCTCGACCGCGGCAGCGTCCGGGCCACGTTCGTCGACCGGGCGACCGGCGCCGCGGTACCCGACGCGTGCCTGTCCGTCGGGGCGCTGCGCGCCTGCGCCGACGCCCGCGGCGTGGCCACCCTGGACCGGGCGCCGTCGGGCGGGCCGCGGGCGTTCGCGGTGGAGGGCGGCGTCGGGCACCGCGGCCCGGAGCTGACCATCGACGTCCGGCCGGGCAAGCGGGCCGACCGCCGGGTCCCGCTGGACCGGGTCGGCGCGATCGTGGTCAACGCCGTGCAGGCGGGCACCCGGCGCCCGGCGGCGGGCGTCTGCGTGCTGGCGCTGCGCCCCGGCGAGAACCCGCCCTACACCGCCCCCCTGCAACCCGCCGACCGCACCGCGCGTGCCGGCGACCGCGCCGCGAACGGTGCCGGCGAGCGGCCCGCCGGGGTCGGGCGGGGGGTGCGGTTCGGGGCGCGCGGCGTCGGCGTGGACGGGCCGTGCACCGACGGGAACGGCACGCTGACCCTCGGCCCGTACCCCGCGGGCGCGACCGTCCACCTGCTCGCCGGCGCCGGGATCTGCGACGACGACGACTGCCCCGACCACGGCCTGCAGTGGGTCGGCCGGAGCGCCGGTACCGGCGACCGGCGCGGGGCGGCCGCACTGACCGTCCGCCCGGACGCGTGGCTGACCGCGCCGACCATCAGCATCACCCGGTCCGGGGCGATCGAGGGCACGGTGCTCGGCGCCGGCGGCGAGGTGGTCCGGCCGGTGTGCGCGTTCCCGTTCGCGATCGAGCGGTCGTTCTTCGGCAGCGGGCCGCGCGAGCGCCAGTGCACCGACGAGGAGGGCCGGTACGGCATCGAGGGGCTGGGCCCGTTCGCCTGGCCGGTGCTGTTCACCGCGCCGGCGCCGTACGCGTGGCAGTGGTCCGGCGGGCAGCCGGACCGGTTCGCCGCGGCGTACCGCCGGGTGCCGCTGGGCGGGGTGGTCGGGCAGGACGCGACGCTGACCGGCGGCGGCACGGTCCGCGGCACGCCCGGCTACACCGCGGCCGGGGTGATGGTGCGGGCGTACAGCGCGCGCACCGGCGACCTGGCGGCGGAGCGGGTGGACGAACTGGACGCCGACGGCCGGTACACGATCCGGGCCACGGGTGGGCAGCAGCTCAAGGTCGTCGCGGGGAACCGCTGCTGGTACCCGGCCGCGACGGACGCCGGCGCCGCCACGGCGGTACCGGTGACCGAGGGGAAGGCGACCGAGAACGTCGACGTCCGCTGCGCGGGCGACAACCAGCGGAGCTGAGCCCGAATCCCCACCCCGGCGGCGGCGCGGACCGGAGTCCGCGCCGCCGCCGCGCGCTCAGCCCTTCGGCTTGTACGGGCTGTACGTGGCGAGCAGGTCGGTCACCTTGGTGTGCCACGGGCAGTACCGGGTGTAGCTGGCCGGGTCGCCGGCGACGTAGCTCGGCAGGCCGTCGCACACCTCGGCGGAGATGTCCACGAACGCCACGTCGTACGGGTCGAGGTGCCAGGTGTAGCCGGTGTTGATGTCCGGGCCGGTGCGGACCACGCGGCCGTTGATGTGCTTGATGCTGCTGCCGTTGAGGTTGTCGGTCGCCGCCTGGACGTCGTCGGGCTGGATCAGGCGGGCCTTGAAGTACTGGCTGCCGCCGCCCCCGTCCACCCGGATGGTGGCGATGTAGCTGAGCTGCGGCTGAGCGGCGGCAGCCGCCGGCGCGGCGGCGCCGGCCACGCCGAGGGCGGCGGCCGAGGCGACGGCGGCGGTGCGGGCGATGAAGGTGTTCACGTTGGTGTCTCCCGTTCCCGGAGTCCGGTGACGCATCTTCGGAAAATGGCAGCGCGGACCGCCCGGCAGTGGCCGGTCCGCATTGCCCGGTGCGAATTCGAGCCTAGGGTGGCGATGCGACAACGGCAGCGGGAAACGCGATAGATGATGTTGAATAACGCCTGCTGTCCCGGCAATAGCGGTTATTCGATGTGACATTCGCAACGCCGACAGCGGAATGGACACACCGGACGGTCAGACCGGCCAGGGCACGCCCGCCTGGACCAGCGCCCGCCAGCAGCGCGCCGAGCCACCAGCGGCGCCGGATCGGCGGCAGGATCGTCACCGCCACCGCCGTCAGGGCCACCGTCATCTCGGCGACCGGCAGCGGCAGGCCGAGCGTCGCGGTCGCGGCCAGCGCCACCACCGGTACGCCCGGGGCCACCACCGCGATCGGCCGCGCGGACAGCAGCTCCGGCGTGGGCTGCTCGGCGGTGGCCACCAGCACCCGGTCGGCGCCCATCCGGCGGACCGGGAACCACGCCTCGCTGACCAGCAGCGCCGGGTCCAGCGGGTCGAGCAGGTCCGGGTCGAGCGGCTCGTGGTCGAGGTCGTCGAGGTAGAGGATGCCCCGGCCCGGGCGAGCGTCCTGTACACGTCGGCCCGGCGGACCAGCCCGCCGGCGATGAGGATCGTCTCCGGTCGGGTGCCGGTGCGCACCCGGGCCCGGATGGCGTCGGCCATCTGCTGGCTGGACAGCGGCCCGGCCTCGACCAGCAGGTCGCCCACCGCCGCAGCGGGCGCGCCGGCCGGCGGCGGGGGTGCCGACGTCGTCGTCATGGCTGTCTCCCGGGTCGCGAGCGGGTCGCGGGCCGTCCCTGAGCAGGCTAGTGAGCGGCCGCGCGGCCCGCCGTCGATTCGACGTACCTCGACACCTTTCGTTCCTGTCGATTCGTCCGATTCATGGTTGTAAGCGCGGCGGTGGGGCGGGCGTCCCGCGCCCGCCCCACCGCCGCCGACCCGCTAGGCGCGGACCCAGATGGACGAGGTCCGGTCGTTCCAGCCCCAGTAGCCGAGGTTCGGCGCCAGGTAGCCGGGCGGCAGGTACAGCGCGCTGCCCTGGTAGTAGATGTGCTCGTACAGGAACGTCCCGTTCCAGCCGTTGGCCGCGACCGACGAGAGCTGGTCGTTCCAGCTCGTGCACCACCACAGGACGCAGCTCATGTCGAACCGGGTCAGGTCGTTCACCGCGGTGCCGACCCGGACCGCGAACCGGTTGCCCCCGAAGTTCCCGTGCTCGTGGAACCACGACCGGTCCGTGGTCAGCGCCGGCAGCGCGGCGGCCGGCGTACCGCTGGTCGCGGCCGCCCGCTGGACGCCGAACGCGACCCTCGCCGACCGCTTGCGCGCGGCCGCGTCGATCCGCGCGGTCTTCGCCTTGAACACCCGCAGGCTGGTGAAGCCCTCCAGGCGCGCCGCGCGGCCGTTCGCCGCCGGGTGGGCGATGAAGTACAGCGCCCGGCCGTCGTACCGGCTGATCTGGCTGCCCTTGCCGGCCACGCCGTCGACCGTGAACCCGACCCGCGGGGTCTTGTGCACGATCGCCCGGGCCAGGGCTGCCGGGGCGCCGCGCGGGGCGCCGGCCCGGGTGCCGTCGGTGACCGGCGTACCGGTGGCGGGCGGCGCGGCGGCCACCGCCGTCGGTACGGCGAGGACGGCGAGCCCGGTGGTGCAGAGCAGGAGGCCGCGGACCGTACTGCGGATGTTCTTCATGCCATTTCCCCCTCGGTTGGCGAATGCCGTGTCCCGTATCAGCGGGACGTATTCCAGAATCGCGATTCGCGCCTTTCCCGGCGTCCGCGCGGGGGCCGAGATCCGGGGTCCGCCGCCGGGCGGGGCCGGGCGGCCGGGGTCCGCCCCGGGGCGGATGGCCGGGTCATCCCGGGAACGGACGAGGCGGCCGGGCGCGGCCTCGTAGCGTGGAGGAGCGAGAGGGGGGCAGAGATGACCGGGGACACCCGCCGCCACCGGTGGACCGACGCCGGGGTGATCGCCGCCTGCACCGCGGTGGACCTGCTGGTGTGGTGGGCGACGGCGCCGGCCGGGTCCGCCCGCTGGGCCGCCGCGCTGGCCGCCCCGGCGGCGTTCCTCACCCTGGCCGCCCGGCACGCCCGGCCCGGCGCGGTCCTGGCCGTCCAGCTCGGGTACGCCACCGCCGCCCCGCTGCTGCTCCCCGGCTACGCCACGGTCGCCGGGGTGGTGGTCGCGGTGCACGCCGCGGCCGCCCGCTGGCGGCCGCGGGCCGCCGCCGCGGCCGCGCTGGCCGGGCTGCTGCCGCTGGCCGCGCAGGCCGCGGCCGAGCTGCGGGCCGGCGCCGCGCCCGGCGCGGTCGGCCCGCCGGCGCTGCTCCAGGCCCTGCTGCTGGCGGTCGCCGCGGGCGTCGGGCACCGGGCGTGGCAGGCCGACGCGCGGGCCGCGGCCGCCGCGGCGGCGCACCGGGACGCGGCGGCCGGCGCGCTGCGCGCCGAGCGGCTGCGGATCGCCCGCGAGCTGCACGACATCGTCGCGCACGCGGTCACCGCGATGCTGCTGCAGGCCGCCGGGGCGCGGGCGCGGCTCGGCGACGCCGACCCGCCGACCGCGGCCGCGCTCGACGCGATCCGGTCGGCCGGCCAGCAGGCGACGCAGGAGCTGCGCCGGATGCTGCGGCTGCTGCGCTCGGCCGGCGCCGACGACGCGCCGCCGGCCGGCAGCCCCGGCCCGGCCGACATCGACCGGCTGGTCGCCGAGTGCCGGGCCGCCGGCCTGGCCGTCACCGCGGATACCGACGGGCCGCCCGGCGCGGTCGACCCGAGCGTCGGGCTGGCCGCGTACCGGGTGGTGCAGGAGGCGCTGACCAACTGCATGAAGCACGCCGGGCCGGGTACGGCGGTCCGGGTCCGGCTGGCCTGGCGGCCGGGGGTGCTGACCGTCACCGTCGCCGACCGCGGCGGCGCGCCGGGGGCCGCGGCGGCATCGGGCCGGACGGGGGCGTCCGGCGGACTCGGGCTGGTCGGGCTGCGCGAGCGCGTCCGCACCGTCGGCGGCACGCTCGCCGCGCGCCCGGGGCCGGACGGCTTCACGGTGACCGCGGTGCTGCCGGCGGCGGCCGCGCCCGTGGCCGCGGGGGTGGGCACGTGACGATCCGGGTGGTGCTGGCGGACGACCAGCCGCTCGTCCGGGCGGGCATCGCGATGGTGCTCGACGCGACGCCGGGCATCGAGGTGGTCGGCGAGGCCGCCGACGGCGCCGCGGCCGTCGCGCTGACCCGCAGCCGGGCGCCGGACGTGGTCGTGCTGGACGTGGTGATGCCGATCCTCGACGGCGTCGCCGCCACCCGGGCGATCACCGAGGCCGGCGGCCCGGCCCGGGTGCTGGTGCTGACCACCTTCCACAGCGACGAGCGGGTGCGGGAGGCGCTGCGCGCGGGCGCGGCCGGCTTCCTGCTCAAGGACGCGGCGCCGACGGACCTGGCCGCGGCGATCCGCGCGGTCGCCGACGGCCACGCCTGGCTGGACCCGCCGGTGGCCCGCGGCGTGATCGCGGAGATCGCCGCGGCGCCCGCCGCGCCGCCGGCCGGGGTGCCGACCGGGCTGACCGAGCGGGAGCGGGAGGTGCTGGTGCTGATGGCGGCCGGGCTGTCCAATGCGGAGATCGCCGCCCGGTTGACGCTCGGCGCGGCCACGGTGAAGACCCACGTGAGCCGGGTGCTGATGAAGCTCGGGGCGCGGGACCGGACGCAGGCGGTGGTGTTCGCGTACCGGTCCGGGCTGGTGCCGCCGGGGGCCGCCGCCCCCGGCCCGCCCGGCTGAGCGGGGGGCGGGGCGGCGGCCCGCGCCGGTTACAGCTTGCTCTTCAGCGCGCTGATCAGCTCGCCGTTCGGGGTGTCGCCGGAGAACTCCCAGAAGAACGCGCCGCCGAGGCCCTGTTGGTTGGCGTACGCCATCTTGGCCCCCAGCGTCGCCGGGGTGTCGTAGCTCCACCAGTTGTTGCCGCACTTGGCGTACGCGGTGCCGGCGATCGTGCCGGTCGCCGGGCACTTGCCCTTGAGGACCTTGTAGTCCTCGATCCCCGCCTCGTACGTGCCGGCCGCCGCCGCGGTCGCGGTGCCGCCCGGCTCGGCCTGCGTGACCCCGGTCCAGCCGCGGCCGTAGAAGCCGACGCCGAGCAGGATCCTGTCCGCCGGTACGCCCTTCTTCTTCAGCTTCTGCAGCGCCGCGTCCGACCAGAAGCCCGGTTTCGGGATGCCCGGATAGTCGGTGATCGGCGAGTGCGGCGCGGTCGGGCCCTTGGGGTCCCAGCCGCCGAAGAAGTCATACGTCATCGGCAGCACCTTGTCGAGCTGCGCGATGCCCTTGGCGTAGTCGGCGGCGTCCATCTTGCCGCCCTCGCTGCCGTCGGCGGTGATCGCGGAGGTGATCAGGTAGTCCTTGCCGAACTTGCCGCGCAGCGCGGTCAGCACCCTCGCGTACCCCTCGGGCCCGCTGGTCTTGTCGCACTCCAGGCCGCAGGCGTTGGGGTACTCCCAGTCGATGTCGATGCCGTCGAACACGTCGGCCCAGCGCTTGTCCTCGACCAGGTTGTAGCAGGAGTCGGCGAACGCGGCCGGGTTCGCCGCCGCGGCCGGGAAGCCGTTGGACCAGGTCCAGCCGCCCACCGAGTAGATGACCTTGATGTGCGGGTGCTTCTTCTTCAGCTTGCGGAGCTGGTTGAACGAGCCGCGCAGCGGCTGGTCCCAGGTGTCGGCGACGCCGTCGACGCTCTGGTCGGCCTGGTACGCCTTCTCGTACTCGGCGAACGCGTCGCCCATCGTGCAGCGGCCGCCGGTGGTGTTGGCGAACGCGTACAGGATGTGCGTGACCTTGGCGGCGGAGCCGGAGGTGTCGATGTTCTTGACGTGGTAGTTCCGGCCGTACACCCCCCAGGCGGCGAAGTAGCCGACGAGCCACTTGTCGGCGCTCGGGGTCGCGGGGGCCGGCGGATGGGCGCTCGCCGGGGTAACGGGGACGACGGTCGGCAGGAGCAGGAGCGCGGCCGTCGACCCGGCCAGCAGGATGCGGCGGAGGGATTTCTTCACTGAGTGTCTCCTCTAGCCCATCGGTGAGGGACCCACGAGCGGGCCCGGGCAAGGGGGGACGATAGGTATTCACATAATTCGATGTCAAGGTGCACAGTTGGCCCGTTCACGCGGCCGTTCCCGCCGTTCGGCGGACGTGATGACCGTTCCGAGCTGCTTGTGCCCCAGGTGCGGACCGGTATGGACCACCGGCCGGGTCGAATCCCCGTTTCGCCGCGCATGCCCCGGATTTCCGTTGCCGCGGATGACGCTAACTGTGAACGCCGGATCCGGGCGGCAGCCGGGGACGCGGGCGGGCGGCGGCGTCAGGCGGCCGGGTCGGTGGCGGGTTGGGCGGGATCCGCCGCCGGGTCGCTCGCGTGGTCGTTCGCGCGGAGCAGGTCGTGGAAGGCGGTGTGCTCGCGGACGTGCTCCCAGTACGCCGCCCGGGCCAGCCGCAGCATCGCCGGCAGGTCCCCGGCCAGCCGCCCGTCCGTCGGGCAGACCAGCACGTGCCGCATCGAGACCGGGTTGCCGGCCAGCGGCCGGACCGCGACGTCGGCGTCCGCCTGGTACACCGGCTGGCAGGCGGCGACCGCCCGGCCGCCGGCGACGAGCGTGCGGATCGAGTCGGAGCTGGGCGTCGTGTACGGCACCCGCGGCCGGAACCCCGCCTGCTCGCAGGCGGCCAGGAAGCAGTCGGGCCAGCCGGCGCCGTCCGGCGGCGTCATCACCCAGGCCCGGTCGGCGAGCGCCGCCAGCGGCACCTCGGCCAGCGCGGCCAGCGGGTCGCCCGCGGCGAGCGCCACGAACACCGGCTCCCGGACGATCGTCGCGCACCGCATGGCGGGCGTGGCGTGCAGCTCGTACCCCGGGTAGTCGACGGTGACCACCAGGTCGAACCGCCCGGCGCCGACGAGGTCCCAGAGCAGCAGCGGCGAGTACTCCATGGTCAGCCGGACCTCGACGCCCGGCAGGTGCGCGCCGAGCCGGTCGGCCAGCCCGATCGACACCGAGCCGACCGCGCCGCCGAGCGCGATGACCGGGGTACCGCCGCCGCCCCACTGCCGGGCCACGCCGCCGCGCAGCTCGGCCACGCCGTGCAGGATCGCCCGGGCGCGCAGCAGGACGTACTCGCCGACGGTGGTCGGGACCATCCCGCGGGCGCTGCGGACGAACAGGCTCGCGCCCAGCTCGGCCTCCAGCCGCTGGAGCCGGGCGGTCAGGGCGGGCTGGGACATGCGCATGACGGCGGCCGCTTTGGTCAGGCTGCCGGTCTCGGCGATCGCGCACACCGTCCGCAGGTGGCGCAGTTCCAGCTCCATCGATCCGAGCCTAGATCGCCGCGCACCACCCCTCAACCGGCCGTTGCGGTGCGCTTCGCCGCGCGCATGAATCGTGGCGGGAGCGGGGGCGGGGCGCCGGCGGCGCTCTCCCATCGCCGCCGGTGCACCCCGCCCCGGCCCGGTCGGGTCGGCCCGGTCGGTGGCCCGGTCGGTGGGGTCAGTCGGTGGGCTTGGTCTTGCGCAGGATCGCGGCCTTCATCACGTCGAGTCCGATCAGGTTGAACTCGCGGCCGAGCGAGCGCATCAGCGAGTTCTCGGTGGGCCGGTACGCGCCCCGCTTGTAGTAGTACGCCCCCTCGAAGGTGCCGATCCTGCCGCCGTCCGGGGAGTCCTTGCCGATGTAGGCGTGCCACTTGACCTTCTTCTGGGTCATCGTGGCGCTGGGGTACGTCGAGACGTTGACCTCGCTGGGCTCGGCGCCGGTGTACCGGTCGTTCGGGTAGTCGTACTCGTCGGCCAGGCCGCCGACGGAGTGGCCGAGTTCGTGGGCGACGATCCCGCCGGACTGGGCGTTGCCGCCCGAGGAGGTGGCGACCCCGCCGCCGGCGCCGCCGTACTTGGTGCTGTTGGCGACCGCGAGGACCTGGTCGACCTGGGGCGCGGCGGCGGCGTACTGCTTGGCCTTGCCCTCGTCGACGCAGAGCAGCCGCTCCATGCCGGTGCAGAAGAAGTACATGCCCAGGGCGGTGTTCTTCTTGACCCCCTGGGTCGGGTCGCCGCTGACGCCGGACTGGGCCGAGACGACGTTGACCTGCCAGACGTTGAACGAGTCCTTCAGCGACTTGTACGGCTCGATCCCGGTCAGCTCCTCCCACCGCCCGACGACGTGCTGGTGGTACGTCTCCAGCTCGGCCTGCGTGTAGCCGTCGCCGACGAAGACCAGGTCGAACCGGGAGGCCGACGGGCCGGTCTGCTGGATCGGGATGACGTCGGCCGGGACGACCGGCGGGGTGGCCCGGCGCGCGTCGGGGGTGACCCGGACCCGGCTGATCGTGCCGTCCGGGGAGAACACCTCGCGGACGACGGTGGGGGCGGGCCCGGGGGCGGGCGCGGCCGGGGCGGCCGCCGGCTGGACCAGCAGCAGGACGGCCGCGGCGAGGGCGACCGGGGTGGGGCGAATGCGCACGTGAACGCTCCGTTCGGGAGGGGTGCGGGCCGCGCGGCCGGGGAGGGTTGAGCGGATCGCGGGGTGGGCGGACCCTCACTATCGACCGGCGTCGCTGTGCCCGGAAATCACGAACCCCATCAATGTCATCGATGGGAACCAACGGACACCCGAGGGCACACCCGAACACCGGCGCGCGTCGCCGGCGACGCATTTCCGGCTGCCCACACCACGCCAATAACATTGACAGAGTCGAATGTGTGGGAATCCCACAGGTTGGCCGGACCACACCCCGCTCGGTGAACGCCCACCCGCCGGACCCCGCCCGGCCACCCCGAACACACCCACCCTGTGAATGAAAATTCACAGCCGCACACATGCACACCCGCCGCTGCCGTTGTTGCAGCGTGCGCAGGGTGAACACCGGTACGCAATAATCACGGTCGTCTATTGCACAGTGGTCTAGACCTGCTCTACGTTCTCGGCTAACCGCCAAATTTGTAGGGAGTAGGTCAGATGCACGAGCACGATGACCATGAAGGGCAGCGCGTCAGCCGCCGGCGGATCATCGCCGGGGCCGGCTCGGTCGGCTTCGGCGCGCTGATCGCGGCGGCGAGCACCGGCAGCGCCACCGCGCGGTCGGTCGACGGCGGGCAGGTGCCCGTCCGGCCGCTCGACGCCCGGATCGACCCCGCCGTCTTCGACGGCGTCGGCGCCTGCCAGCTCACCAAGGCCGCCATGGAGGGCCCGTACTGGTTCGACGCCAAGAAGATCCGCAGCGACATCCGCGAGGACAAGCGGGGCACGCTGCTGCGCGTGGCGATCAAGGTCCAGGACCGCAACTGCAACCCCATCCCCAACGCCGTCGCCGAGATCTGGCACTGCGACCACATGGGCGCGTACTCCGGCTTCGACAGGGCCCGGGTCGGGCCCTTCCCCGCCACCGACCCGCAGACCCCCACCCGCTACCTGCGCGGCGCCCAGGTCACCGACGCCAACGGCGCCGTCGAGTTCGTCACGATCTGGCCGGGCTGGTACCCGGGCCGGTGCGTGCACATCCACAACATGTTCCACGTCAACAAGCGACGCGTCCTGACCACCCAGACGTACTTCGACGAGACCCTGAACAGCTCGGTGCACGCCGAGGCGCCGTACACCGAGCACAAGGGCAACCGCACCCGCAACGAGCAGGACTCCATCTTCCTGCCCGAGGGAATCATGAAGGTCACCCGGGAGGCCGACGGCTGGCGCGCGGTGGCCGTCTTCACCGTGCCGACCTGACCGAGCCGGCGACGGCGATCGGCCCGGACCTGCCGGGCGGACCGATCGCCGTCGCCCGAACCCCCGCGAGGAGAACCGCATGAGGCGACTCATCACCCTGCCGCTGCTCACGGCCGCGACCGTGCTGGCGTCCCTGCTGGTCACGGCGGCGCCGGCCGCCGCGCACGGCTACATCTCGACACCGCAGAGCAGGCAGGCGTACTGCGCCGCCAACAAGATCGAGAGCTGCGGCGAGGTCATCTGGGAGCCGTGGAGCGTCGAGGCGCTCAAGGGCTCGACGAAGTGCAGCGGCGGCAGCCGGTTCCGCGAGCTGGACGACGAGACCCGCGACTGGCCCGCCACCAGGGTCGGCGGCGCGGTGCAGTTCACCTGGAGCATCCCGGTGCCGCACTCCACCCGGGACTGGGAGTACCTCATCGGCGGCACCCGCGTCGCGCACTTCGTGGACAAGGGCAGGGTGCCCGGCGCGAAGGTGACCCACACGGTCGACCTGAGCGGGCACAGCGGCCGGGTCAAGCTGCTCGCCCGGTGGAACATCGCCGACACCGACATGGCGTTCTACAACTGCGTCGACCTGGAGGTCGGCGGCGCCCCCGAGCCGCGCAGCGCCAACGCCGCCGAGGCCGCGCTGGCCCGGGCCGCCGCGCTCGCCGGGCCCGCGCACCACCACCACTGACAGGAGCCCGGGGGGCCGGGGCCGCTGGTGGGTGGACCGCGCGACCCCGGCCCCCGGGGCCCCTTCCGCGCGTGCGACGGCCCGGCGGCACTCCACCCCGAGTGCCGCCGGGCCGCGTCCGGGTCGGATCACACGCCGGCGATGCCGCGGATCCAGCTTCGGTACCGGGTGATGTTCGTGTACGCGACGTAGCTCTTCCGGTCGCTGGTCGAGGCCGCGCCGACCTGCTTGCCGCGGGCGAACATCGGGCCACCCGAGTCGCCGCCGGCCGCCACGCCGTCGTGGTGGGTCGCCTCGACGGCGGCGCCGCCGCGGTGGTCGCGGCCGTTGGTGCCGGTCACCCGCATCCGGGCGTACCCCGGGTACCGGGACCGGCAGTTGATCTCGGCCTGGTCGGTGCAGGTGGCGCCCCGGCCGAAGACGGAGACGTACCGGCCGTTGTACACGTCCCCGCCCGACCCCGGCGGCGAGAACCCGGTGTCCACCGCCCGGTCGAGCTGGACGATCGCCGGGTCGGCCGACGGGTGCGTGGTGGTGCGGGTGCCGTTGGCGACCCACCCGCCGGCGTACCGGTCGGTGCTGCCGATGCGGAACGCCAACGATCCCCCCACACAGTGCTTCGCGGTGAGGATGTACTGCGCCGCGGTGATCGACGCCGAGCAGTTCTCCTTGCCGTTGCGGTACAGCCGGGCCGCCCGGGGGCCTCCCGGTCGTGGTCGTTGCCGTCGATGACCCCGCGGCCCGGCTCCGGCGGCGGGGTCGTGTCGGCGGCGGCCCGGGTGGCCGTGGTCAGGACAGCCGTGGCCGCGAGCGCGGCGGCGAGGGCCGCCGCTCGGCTACTGCTGGTCATGTCTTCGCTTCCCGCCGCGGTTCGGGCCGCGGCCGGTCGGCAGGACGGGCGCCCGGGCCGACCGTCCCGATGGTGGATGACGTATCGGAATGGTTCACTGCCCGCGGCGGGGCGACAAGGTCGGCGAGTACGTGTTTAAGAGCCGCCGGCTACGTACCCCGCGGCGGCGTCGGCCGGGCGGCGGAGGCGCGCTCGGCCGGGCGCACGCCATGCTCGGCCGATCGGCGGAGCCGCTGGTCGCCGCCGGCCCCCGCCCGTACGCTGGCCCACCCCGGCGGGTACGGGCAGCGGGAGGTGCGATGGGCGGGGTGCGCGCGCCGGCGCTGGTGGGCCGCGCCGCCGAGCTGCGCGCCCTGCGCACCGCCGCGGCCGCGCCGCCGGCGGTGATCCTGCTCGCCGGGGAGGCGGGCGTGGGCAAGACCCGGCTCGTCCTGGAGCTGCTCGACCACCCCGACCTCGCCGGCGCGGCGGTGCTCGCCGGCGCCTGCCACCCGGCGCGCGAGCCGTACCCGTACGGCGCGATCGTCGACGCCCTGCGCGGCGCCGGCGCCGCGCTGGACCCCGCGGGTCTCACCCCCGCGGCCGCGGTGCTGCGCGACCTGGTGCCCGAGTTGTCCCCGCACCTGCCGGACGGGCCGGGCGGCCGGGACCGGCACCGCGTGCTGCGCGCCGCCCGCGAGGTGCTGGCCGCCTGCGGCCGCGCGCTGCTCGTCGTCGAGGACCTGCACTGGGCCGACGAGGGCACCCGCGAGCTGCTGCGCTTCGTCGCCGCCGACCCGCCGCCGGGGCTCACCCTGCTGCTCACCCACCGGCCGGGCGGGCTGCCGCTGGGCGGCGCGTACCGGCCGCGGCCCGGCGTGCGCAGCCTGCCGCTCGCGCTGGCCCCGCTCACCCCGGACGGCGTCCGCGAGCTGGCCGCCGGCCTGCTCGGCGGCGCCGGGGTGTCGGCCGGCTTCGCCGACCGCCTGCACGAGCGGACCGCCGGCATCCCGTTCGTCGTCGAGGAGGCGCTGCGGTCCCTGCCCGACCCGGCCGCCGCCGCGCGCGCCGACGGCGCCGCCGCCCGCCGGCTGCTGGCCGGAGCGGCCGTCCCGGTCCTGCTGCGCGAGGCCATGGCCGAGCGGCTCGGCGCCGCGCCCGCCGCGGCGGGCCGGCTGGCCGGGGCGGCGGCGGTCCTCGGCGTACCGGCGCCGGCCGAGCGGCTGGCGGTCCTGGTCGACCTGCCGCCCGCCGAGGCGCCGGCGGCGGTCGCCGGCGCGCTGGCGCACGACCTGCTGGTCGACCGCCCCGACGGGCTGCTCGACTTCCGGCACGCGCTGGCCCGCGAGGCCGCCCGGGCCGCCCTGACCGGCCCCGAGCGCCGGCACCTGCACGGCCGCGCCGCCGACCTGCTCGCCGCCGACGAGCCGCGGCCGCTGGTCCCGCTCGCCGAGCACAGCCGGCTGGCCGGGCGGCGCGCGGACTGGCTGCGGTACGGCGTGGCCGCCGCCGACCGGGCCGCCGCGCGCACGGACGCCACCACCGCCGCGGACCTGCTGCACCGGCTGCTCGCCGAGCCCGGCCTGCCGCCGGCCGACCTGGACCGGCTGGCGGTCCGGGTGGGCCGGGTCGCGCAGTACAACACCGACCAGCGCGACTCGCTGGCCGTCCTCGCCGCGCTGCTGCGCGACCCCCGGCTGTCGGCGGGCGCACGGGCGCACCTGCGGCTGTTCCACGGGCTGCTGCTGTTCCGCCAGCCGGGCGCCGCCCGGGCCGCGCGGGCGGAGCTGGAGCGGGCCGCCGACGAGCTGGCCGACCGGCCGGACCTCGCCGCCCGCGCCGTGGTCGTCCTGGCCAGCCCGGTGGACGCGATCACCCCGCTGGCCGAGCTGGCCGCGTGGACCGCCCGGGCCGACGCCCACCTGGCCGCCGCGGCCGACGAGGAGCAGCGGCACTCCCTGCGGGCCAGCACCCTCAGCTCCCGGATCCTCGTCGGCGACCCCGCCGCGTACGCCGAGGCGGTGGCCCTCCGCCCGGCGGTCACCGCGATGCCGGCCCGCCGCGAGGTGTCCAGGATGTACTACAACGTCGCCGACGCCTGCGCCAACATCGGCCGGTTCGCCCGCGCCCGCACGCTGCTGCGCACCGGCGCCGACTGGGCCCGCGGCGCGGACATCCCGTTCGACCACCTCAACGCCGTCTCCATCGAGATGCGGCTGGACTGGTTCGCCGGCCGCTGGGCGGGCCTGGCCCGCCGCGCCGCCGACCTCGCCGACGAGCACCGCGACGTCCGGCAGCTCGCCAGCGAGCTGCGCCTGGTCGCCGGCTGGCTCGCCACCGTCACCGGCGCCGCCGACGAGGCCGTCGCCCACTTCACCGCCGTCGGCGCCGCCGACCCCGCCGAGGCCATCGCCCCGGTGGCGCTGAGCGCCATCGCCGGCCTGATCCGCGTCCGCCTCGCCGCCGGCGACGCCACCCCGGCCGCCGCCGACGCCGACCGCGGCGCGGCACTGCTGCGGCACAAGGGCGTGTGGGCGTGGGCCGGCGAACTCCTGCCCGCCGCCCTCGCCGCCCAGCTCGCCGCCGACCGCCCGGAGACCGCCGCCCGCCTGCTCGCCGACGCCGAACGCGGCGCCCGCACCGTCGCGGCCCCGCTGGTCACCGCCGCCCTGGCCGCCGGCCGCGGCCAGCTCGCCGCCCACCGCGGCGACGCCGCCGGGGCCGCCGCGCACTTCCGCACGGCCCGGACCGCGTACCGCGACCTCGGCTGCCCGTACTACGCGGCGCTGACCGCCGAGTGGGCCGCGACCGCGGCGGCGCCGGCCGACACCGCCGCGGCGTCGTACGCCCTGGCCGAACTCGTCGACACCCACACCGCGCTGGGCGCGCCGGTGGACGCGGCCCGCTGCGGGGCGGCGCTGCGGACACTGCGCGCGGCCGAGCCGGGCGGGCGGGGGCGGCCGGGGCACGGGTGGGCGCTGTCGCCGCGGGAGGTGGCGGTGGCCCGGCTGCTGACGGCGGGGCGGAGCAACCGGGGGATCGCGGCGGAGCTGTACGTGTCGCCGCGGACGGCGGAGCTGCACGTCGGGCGGGTACTGCACAAGCTGGGCGTGGACTCCCGGCACGACGTCCCGGTGATCCTGCACGACCTGTGAGTCAGGGGGCGACCTGCTGCCGACACGGCCGGCTCTCCCGCGGCGGACGGCGCCGCCGCCCTCCTGATCGGACTCAGCCGGTCACCCACGGTTCGGCTCGGTCGGCGAGGGCGCGGGACATCGCCACCCGCTCGTCGAACACCCGCTGCTCCGCCGGGTCCGCGCTGTCGATCAGGTCGTACCGGAACCCGTCGAACCCGCTGCGCACCAGCGTCGCGAGCGCGAACCCCTCCGCCGCCGCGTCCGCCGCGTCGTCGAGCCCCTCGGCGGCGAGCCCGCGCCGGTACGCCGGCAGGATCGTGTCCGCGATCGCCGGCAGCAGCGCCGCCGGCTGGATCCCGGCGTGGGTGAGCCCGACGAGCAACTGGCCGAGGTCGAAGCCGAGCGGGTGCGGCGTCCGGAAGGACAGGTCGATCGCGACGAACCGCGCCGGGCCGTCGGCGGCGGCGACCAGCAGGTTCTGCGGGCTGGCGTCGCCGTGCGGCAGGCACTGGGGCAGGGCGGTCAGCCGGTCGAGCAGCGCCGGGATGTGCCCGCCGAGCCGGCGCAGGCGCGCGCGCAGGTCGCCGTGCGCGGCGAGCCGCGGGTGGGACCACAGCGCGTCGTCGGCGAGCGGGCCGAGGCCGCGCTGGGCGACGGCCTGCTCGGCGTACACCCGCAGCGCGTGGCACGGCGGGTACGCGTTGACGGCGAGCACCCCGGCCGCGGTGGAGCGGGCGTTCCAGCGGCCGAGCAGCTCGGCGGCGTCGGCGTACCGGTCCGGGTCCCACTCCGCGGGTACCACCGGGATGTCCTCCTGCCAGACCGCGACGCGGTCGTCGCCGAGGTCGACCACCCGGTGCAGGACCGGGCTGCGCAGGCCGGTCGGCAGGGAGCCCTGGACGACCGGGTCCCACAGTTCCAGCTCGCTGCGCCAGGGGAAGTCGGCGACGAACCACTCGGCCGCCGCGGGCGGCAGGTGCACCAGCAGCGGCCAGTGCCGGGCGTGCTGGAGGACCTTGCAGAACAGCGACCACGGCCGCCCGGCCGCGTCGACGCCGCGGATCCGGTGCACGCCGCCGGTGGCCGGCGAGCCCATCTCGTGCGGTACGTCCTCGACCACTGTCGCGGCCGGGTCGGGCGCGACCCCCAGGGCCGCGCCGACCAGCTCGGCCAGGGCGGCGGGCGCGTCCGCGTCCGGGACGCCGAGCAGCGCGCCGAGGCCAACGCCGGACCGGTCGATCGGGGTCGATACCATGGCATACTCCTCGGCTCGTCAGGCTACCTTCCCACCTGGTCGAGATAGTAAGGTTGCCTTATGACCGACGTCAACCGGGCGTACTCCGATCATGCGATGCTGCTGCTGGGCCACGCGCTGCAGGCGCTCAGCCGCGACTACGCCGACCGGCTCGCGCAGGCGCCGCCCGGCCGGCTCCCGGACGACCTGCGCGGGCTGCGCTCGTCCCAGATCCGCCTGCTCAGCCTCACCCCGCCGGACGGCCTGCGGGTGACCGACCTCGCCCGCCGCGTGGGCATGACCAAGCAGGCCCTCGGCGAGTTCGCCACCGCGCTCGAACGCCTCGGCCTGCTGGAGAGCGCCGCCGACCCGACCGACCGCCGGGCCCGGATCCTGCGCCCGACGCCGCGCGGCCGCACGGTCGTGGCCGCCGCGGCCGCGCTCATCGCCGAGGTCGAGGCCGACTGGCGCGACCGGGTCGGCGCGGCCGCCTGGGACGCGATGCGCGCCACCCTGGAGCGGGTCGCGTCCCTCGGCGGCGGGGTGCGGTAGCTCAGCGGCCGGCGGCGGGCGCGCCGAGGGCGACGCCGAGCAGCGCGCGGATCTGCCCGAGGATCGTCTCCCGGTTGCGGGCCAGCGTCGGCCCGGTCACCGGGTCCTCCCCCGCGCCGCCGGCCAGGACCGGCGTGTGCAGGTGCCCGCCCGGCGCCGCGAGCTGCGTCGCGTCGCGCAGCAGGGTGGCGCGGTAGGCGATCTCGTTGGAGAGGTAGTCGCCGCCCGAGCCGACCGTGTCGGTCGCGCTGGTGTTGTCGTACACCGGGAAGGGCTTCGTACCGGCGGCCACCAGCGCCGCGTACGGCAGCGAGGTGACCGTCCGCTTCGGCTGCGGCTCGACGGTCGGCACCCCGGCCGGGATCGGGATCAGGCCCTTGCGCGAGACCCGCAGGTTGTCCGGCTGGCCGCCGCGGTACGCGGCGTTGTACCGCTCGACGTCGAACCGCCCCGGCCGCCCCTGGCTGACCGTCACGAACAGGTCCGCCCGCTGCGGCCCGGCGGCGAACGACGGCACCAGCGTCCGCTCGACCATGCCCGCACCGAAGTCGTCCCAGCGCACGGGGAAGATCGCGGTCTCCAGCCGGGCCGGGCCGGCCGGGGTGTCGAGGGTGACCCCGTCGAGCGCCAGCGCCGCGGCCCCGGACGGGTTGCTGTTGCCGACCGCGCCGTCCAGCCCGAACGGGTCGAACCCGGTGACGAGGACCCGCCGGGTGCCGGCCGGGAGGTCGGGGCGCAGGGTGTCCCGGCCGCGCGAGGTGGTCTCCAGGTCGGCGAGCAGCTCGTCGTACCGCGCGGGCTCGACCGGGTACGGCGGCCGCCACTGCCGGACCGCGCCGGTCAGGCCGAGCCGGGCCCAGTACAGCGGGCGGTCGTCCGCGGCCGGCAGGTCGCCGCCGGCGCCGCCCTGCGCCCGGGCGACGGCGTCGGCCCAGAGCCGCCGGCCGGCGGCGTGCACGGCCGCGCGGGCGGCGGGCAGGTCGGCGGCGGCCGCCAGGGCCCGGTCGAGGGCCGGGGCGTGGGCGTCGAAGCCGCTGCGGCGGAGGATGTCGCGCGGGATCTGCTCGGCGAGGCGGGCCTCCTCCACGGTCGGCGGCGGGGCGGCGGGGGCGGCCGCGGCCGGGGTGGGGGCGAGCAGGAGCGCGGCGGCGAGGAGGGCCGTTCGGGCGGCGGCTGATCGCATGGTCGGGTCTCCTTACGGACATCGATCGGGGCCGAGGTGAGCGTATGCGCTCCCCCGACCCCGCGATACCCGCCGACGCCGCCGACGGCTGACCGCGGCACCGGCGCGGACGGGCCGGCGCCGCGGGTGGTCGGTCACACCGTGAGGGCGCGCGGGGCGGTGCAGTTGGCGGCGCTCGGTACCACCGGCAGGGTGGCGGACCGGCACAGGATCAGGCCGGGGATGTAGTAGTTCCGCGCGGCCAACTGGATGATCACGCCCTCGATCTTCGCGGAGGCGGGGGCGCAGAACGGGTGCGGCCCCGGCGGCTGGCCGTAGTCCTCCGGCGGCGCCTGCCAGCGCTCGCTGTAGAACAGGCCGCTGCAACCGTCGTTGACCTTGTGGTGGTAGTCGATCGTCCAGGTCTTGTACTGCGGGTCGGCGACCATGTGGTACGTACCCGACAGCGTGTTCGATCCCTGCTGGAGCTGGAAGGTCGTCGCGGGGCGGGCGGCGGCCGGCGCCGCGACCGACGCGACGAGGGCCGTGGCCGCGAGGGCGGCCGGGACGATGCGCTTGATCATGTACTGCTCCCCGATGGCGAGCCGACGGTACGACGGCCCACCGGCCGCGCGGCGACCGATCGTCACCTGCCCACCCCGTGCCCGCCGCTCGAACACGCGAAGGTTCGCACAGCACCCGCCGGCGGGCATCGGGTACCCGGCCACACTCCCGTGGCTCCTCCGTACCGCATCATCCACAGTCGACGGCACCACCGGCGATGGGGCGGTCTCGCTGTTCGTTCCGCCGGCCGCCCGCAACGCCCTGTCCGGACCCGCGTTCCGGCTCGTCTACTACGGCCCGGCGGCGGTGAACCTCGCCCTGCACGGCGCCCGGCTCCTGTACCGGACGCAGCGCCACCGCGCCGCCATCACCCCGGCTGACCCAGCAACGCGCCGCGTGGCACCAAACTGAGCCAACTTGGCCTTGTCGTGGTGCCACGAGTGTGCCATCATGGTGCCATGGACCTGACCCCGTATGTGAACAACCTCGGCCGTGAGTTCGCCACGCTCGCCGAAGCCGGCGGGGACGAGGCGCGCGCGCTGGTCGAACGCCTGACCGGCTCGCTCGAGTCGGCGATCCGGATGGCCCTGCTGGACGCGCTGTCGGCCGCCGCCGACGAGATCACCCGGGATTTGGCCCCGGGCTCGGTCGAGCTGCGCCTGCGCGGCCGCGACCCGAGCTTCGTCGTGGCCCTGCCGTCCGCCGAGCCGCTCGACCCGGACCCCGGCGACGCCGCCGGGGCGGCGGACAGCGATCCACCGATCGACGGGGACGGCCCCGCCGCGCGGATCAACGTCCGCCTGCCGGAGCAGCTCAAGGCCGCGATCGAGGAGGCCGCGGCCGGCGAGGGGCGGTCGGTCAACGCCTGGCTGGTCCGGTCGGCCGCCACCGCCCTGCAGCGGTCCGAGCGGGACCAGCGGGGCCCGCTGCCGGCCAGCGGGAAACGCGCCCGGCAGCGGTTCACCGGCTGGGTGCGCTAGCCGTACCGCACGCCCTTTCCGTCACGTCCCCGGTCCGCGGGGACGATCTCACCCACTCATGATGCGGGGATTCGCCATGCCCGATTTCGCCACGCCCGAACCGATTTCCGTCACCGTCGAACTCAGCGTCGGCGAGGTGCGGATCGCCGCGAGCGACCGTACCGACACCGTCGTCGACATCCGCCCGAGCGACCCCGCCGACGAGTCCGACGTGGCGGCCGCCGCGCAGGTCCGCGTCGACTTCACCAACGGCCTGCTGCGGGTCGTCGGGCCGAAGGGGCGCGCCTTCGACTTCTCCCGCAGGACCAGGTCGGTCGACGTGGCCATCGCCCTGCCCAGCGGCTCCGGGGTGTCCGTCGAGTTGCAGGTGGGCGACGTCCGCGGCACCGGCCGGCTCGGCGAGTGCCGGCTCCGGACGTCCGCCGGGCACTTCTGGCTCGAACGGACCGGGCCGCTGCGCCTGGACACCTCGGCCGGCCACGTCACCGCCGACGGCGTCGCGGGCGACGCCGAGGTCTCCACCGGGTCCGGCCGGATCCGGATCGGCGGGGTCGAGGGCGCCGCGGTGGTCAAGAACTCCAACGGCGACACCGCGATCGGGGCGGTCGCCGGCGACGTGCGGGTGCGCGCGGCCAACGGCGACATCCGCATCGAGCGGGCCGGCGCCGGCGTCGACGCGAAGACGTCCAACGGCAGCGTCCGCGTCGGCGAGGTGGTCCGCGGCTCGGTCGCGCTCGGCACCGCCATGGGCGACCTGGACGTCGGCATCGCCGCGGGCACCGCCGCCTGGCTGGAGGTGAACACCAGCTTCGGCCACGTGCGCAACCTGCTGGAGAACGCCGCCAGCCCCGACGGCGCCGCCGAGACCGTCGAGGTGCGCGGCCGGACCTCGTACGGCGACATCACCATCCACCGCGCCTGACCCCGGAGGCAGCCATGACCAGCCAGTCACCCCGGCCGGCGATCGCCGTCACCGGGCTGCGGAAGTCGTACGGCGGGCAGGTCGTGCTCGACGGCCTGGACCTGCACGTGCCGCCGGGGACGGTCTTCTCGCTGCTCGGCGCGAACGGCGCCGGCAAGACCACCACCGTCCGGATCCTGTCCACGCTGACCGGCGCCGACGCCGGCACCGCCCGGGTCGCCGGGCACGACCCCGCCCGCGAGCCCGCCGCGGTCCGCGCCGCGATCGGCGTCACCGGCCAGTTCTCCGCGGTGGACAACCTGCTGACCGGCGCGGAGAACCTGCGGCTGATGGCCGACCTGCACCACCTCGGCCGGGCCGGGGGCCGGCGGCGCGTCGCCGGGCTGCTCGCGCGGTTCGACCTCGCCGACGTCGGCGACCGGCCCGCCGCGACGTACTCCGGCGGCATGCGGCGGCGGCTCGACCTGGCGATGACCCTGGTCGGCAGCCCGCGGGTGATCTTCCTCGACGAGCCGACGACCGGGCTGGACCCGCGCAGCCGCCGGGGCATGTGGCAGATCATCCGGGAGCTGGTGGCCGACGGCGTCACCATCTTCCTGACCACGCAGTACCTGGCCGAGGCCGACGAGCTGGCGGACCGGATCGCGGTCCTGCACGGCGGCCGGGTGGTCGCCGAGGGGACCGCGGAGGAGCTGAAGCGGCGCATCCCCGGCGGCCACGTCCGGCTGCGGTTCGCCGACCGGGAGCGCCTCGACGCGGCCCTGCGGGTGCTGGGCCCGGCCGCGCGCGATCACGACGCGCTCACCCTGCGGGTGCCCGGCGACGGCAGCCTGCGCGCGCTGCGGGAGCTGATCGGCCGCCTGGACGACCGCGCCGTCGAGGTCGACGGGCTGTCCGTGCACACCCCCGACCTGGACGACGTCTTCCTGGCCCTGACCGGCCCCGCGAACGAGGGAAGGTGACCCGCCGATGAGTACCCCGGCGCTCCGGCTCCACCCGCTGCGTGACTCGGCGACGATGCTGCGCCGCAACCTCAGGCGGATGCTGCGGTACCCGTCGATGACGCTGATGCTGGTCGGGATGCCGGTCGTGCTCCTGCTGCTGTTCGTCTACGTGTTCGGCGGCACGCTCGGCGCCGGGCTCGGCGGACCGGTGGCCGGCGCGGCCGGCGGGCGCGCGGCGTACGCCGACTACGTGGCGCCCGCGATCATCCTGATGACCGTGGCGGCCACGGTCCAGGGCACCGCGATCTCGATCGCGATGGACCTGACCGAGGGCATCATCACCCGGTTCCGCACCATGCACATCGCCCGCGTCTCGGTCCTGGCCGGGCACGTCCTCGGCAGCGTGATCCAGGCGGCGATCAGCCTGGTGATCGTGGTCGGCGCGGCGCTGCTGGTCGGCTTCCGGCCGACCGCCGGTCCGCTCGGCTGGCTGGCCGCGGCCGGCTTCCTGCTGGTCGTGGCGTTCGCCCTCACCTGGCTGGCCGTCGCGCTCGGCCAGGTGAGCCGGAGCGTCGAGACCGCGAGCAACCTGCCCATGCCGTTGGTGCTGCTGCCGTTCCTCGGCAGCGGGTTCGTCCCCACCGGGTCGATGCCGGCCGGGCTGCGCTGGTTCGCCGAGTACCAGCCGTTCACGCCGATCATCGAGACGCTGCGCGGCCTGCTGCTGGACGGGCCGGTCGGGCGCAACGGGTGGCTCGCGCTCGGCTGGTGCGCGGTCATCGCGCTGGGCGGGTACCTCTGGTCGAAGCGGCTGTTCGACCGCGAGTCCTGAGCGGACCGACGGCGTCAGTCCAGGCAGAACTCGTTGCCCTCGGGGTCGGCGAGGACGAGGTGGCCGGCGCTCAGCGGCGGGGCCGGGTCCTCGCGGCGCAGCCGGGTCGCCCCCAGCGCGACCAGCCGGGCGCACTCGGCCTCCAGCGCCGCCATCCGGTCGTCCCCCGCCAGCCCCGGCGCCGCCCGCACGTCGAGGTGCACGCGGTTCTTGGCCGCCTTGCCCTCCGGTACCTGCTGGAAGAACAGCCGCGGGCCGCGCTCCTCGGGGTCCTCGATGGCCGACCGCGTGTTGCGCTGGTCCGCCGGTACGCCGATCCGCGCGAGGAAGTCGTCCCACGCGGCCAGCGGGTCGGCGCCGTCGGGCAGCTCGACGCCGGGCGGGGCGGGGTGGACGTAGCCCAGCGCGTCCCGCCAGAACGTGGACAGCGCGCGCGGGTCCCGCGCGTCGAAGGTGATCTGGACGTGCCGGCTCATCCGGTCGCTCCGTTCGTCGCGGTTCCCGGCCCCCACCGGTCAGCCCCATGATCCTACGGGGCCGGACCGACAGGGACCGGGATCGAACGGGGTGGCGTCGCTAGCCGCGCCAGGTCGCCGCGTGCTCGGCGGCGAAGGCGGCCAGGTCGCGCGCCGGGCGGCCGAGCAGGCGCTCGACCGTGTCGGTGACGGGCGCGCTGTGGCCGGCGCGGATGCCGGCGTAGAGCAGGAGCAGCAGGTCCGCGTACTCCGCCGACACCCCGCCCGCCAGCAGCGCCGCGCGCGTCTCCGCCGGGTCGGTCGCGACGTAGCGCACCGGGCGGCCGGCGGCAGCCGAGATCGCCGCGGCCGCGTCGGCGAACGTGACCGCGGCCGGGCCGGTGATCGGGTACCCGCGGCCGGCGTGCCCGTCGGCGGTCAGCGCCTCGGCGGCGATCGCGGCGATGTCGCGGGTGTCCACGAAGCTGACCGCGCCGTCCCCGGCGGGCACGGGCACCGTGCCGGCGGCGAGGATCGGCGGCAGGAAGAAGCCCGCCGAGAAGTTCTGGAGGAACCAGTTCGGGCGCAGGATCGTCCAGTCCAGCGCGCTGCCCTCGACCAGCTTCTCCGCCTCGCGCAGGCCGGAGCCCTCGGCGCCGTCGACGCCGTACGCCGACAGCAGCACGACCCGGCGCAGGCCGGTGCCGGCGGCGGCGTCGAGGAACTCCCCGATCCGGGTGGCCGGCCGCGTCGTGCCCTGCGGGAGGATCAGGTACGCCCGCCGGACGCCGCGCAGCGCCCCCGCCAGGGTGCCGGGGTCGCTCCCTCGCGCTCGCTGTGCGTCCAGCTTCCAGCGCCCCGGCGAGACGTACCAGGCCCATCGGTCGCCGAAAGATGTCCGATCGTCTCCGCGGCGGCGCGGTAGGGTCGCGGGGTGGACGCGCTCAGCGAGGTGCTGGCGGCCGCCCAGGTCGGGCGGCCGGTCTCGGCCCTGACGGTGGGGCGCGCGCCGTGGGCCATCCGGCTCGACGAGCCGGGCGCGGCGCAGTTCCACGTACTGCTCCAGGGTTCGGCGTGGCTCACCGCGGCCGGCGCCGCGCCGCTGCGGCTGGATGTCGGGGACGTGGTCCTGCTGCCGCACGGCACCGCGCACACGGTGGGCGACGACCCGCACACCGCACCCGCCGACCGGATCCGGCTGGCCGAGCGGCACCCCGCGGACAGCGCGGGCACGTCCGTGCGGCTCGGCGGCGCGGGCGCGGCCACCGCCATGCTCTGCGGCGCCTACCTGCTGGACCGGGCCGTCCCGCCGCACCCCATGCTGCGCGCGCTGCCGGCCGTGATGCACATCCCGGCGAGCCGGGGCAGCCACCCCGGCCTGCGGGCCGCGGTCGACCTGCTCGCCGCCGAGGTGGAGCAGCCGCGCCCCGGCTCCACCGCCATCGTCGGGGCGCTGGTGGACGCGATGCTCGCGTACGTGCTGCGGAGCTGGTGCGAGCGGCACCGCGACGCCTGCCCCGAGTGGCTCGCCGCGCTGGCCGACCCGGCCGTCGGCCGCGCCCTGGCCGCGATGCACGCCGAGCCGGCGCGCGGCTGGACCGTCGCCGGGCTGGCCGGGGTGGCCGGGCTGTCCCGGGCGGCGTTCTCCCGGCGGTTCGGCGCGCTGGTCGGCGAGCCGCCGCTGGCCTACCTGACCCAGTGGCGGATGCTGCGGGCCCAGCAGCTCCTGCGCGCCGGCACGGCCACCCTGGACGCGGTGGCGCGGCAGGTGGGGTACGACTCGCCGTTCGCGTTCGGCCGGGCGTTCAAGCGGTACGCCGGGACGAGCCCGGGGCGCTACCGCGCGGCCGGCCGGCCGCCGGGCTGATATCTCGGGGACGCCGGCCGCCGAACGTCCACCGGCGCACCTCGATCTCCGCGTACCGGTCCGGGGTGAGCAGGGCGCGGGCGGGGTCCGGCGCCCGCAGCAGCGCCGCCGTGCCCGGGCGGGTGGCGCCGTCGTCGGAGAGCAGCGGCCCGTACGCGATCAGGTCGTCCCGGTCCGGGGCGGTCGCGGCCGTCGCGGGCCGCGGCTCGGCCGAGGACCAGGTACCGGTCGCCGTCCGGGTCGCCGGGGAACTCCCACATGGTGCGGCCGAGCAGGTTGCGCCGGCGGCGCAGCAGGACGTCGCGGTACACGCCGGCCCGGTAGTCGGGCCCGTCGAGGGCGAAGGCGCGGGCGGCCGCGACATCCGGGACGTCGACGATGTGCACGCTGCCGGTCGGCGTGACCCCGTCCGCGGCGAGGGTCGGGCCGCGGGCCACCATCGCGAAGGCGTCCATGTAGGACCCGTGCTGTTCGAGCAGCGCCGCGCGCAGCGCCGGGGAGTCGCGCCGGTCCCGGTGGTAGCAGAAGAACTCCCTCCGGCGATTCTCCGGCGGCGACACCGGTCGATGCCCGCGGGTGTCGGCGAGGACCGGGGATCCGGGCAGCGCCACCCGGGGTCATCGCGCCGGTCGGTGGGCGGGCCGCCGATTTCAGTCGCGCCGGGCGTCCTTGACGAACACGATCCCGTCGTGGTTGGCCAGGTGCGCCGGGTCCAGCGGGGCGTAGCCGTGCCAGGGGGAGACGCGCGCGGCCGGCGCGGTGTCGCCGAGGACGGCGGCCAGCTCGCCGGGGTCGACCAGGCGGCGGTCGTCCGGGAGCGCGTACAGCAGCCCCTCGACGGTGTCCGCGGGCGGCGCGCCGACCCCGTGGTCGCGCAGCGTGCCGACGGCCGTGGCCAGGAAGGCGTACGCCGGGCCGAGGCGGGTGGCGGCGATCGCGCCGGCGCTCCACCAGCGCAGCGGCTGCCCGTCCATCCGCATGCTGCTCTCGTCCCGCTGGAGGTGGCTGTTGTGGGCGTTGACCAGCGTCGGCCCCCGCTCGGCGAGGGCGAGCAGGTTGGCGGCCATCATCGAGTCCCGGACGCCGAGCAGCCGCACCAGCCGGTTCGGCGACGGGTCGGCCAGCCAGAAGTGGTACCGCAGCAGCCCGGTGGCGGTGCGGCCGTACAGCAGCGACCGCTCCCGCTCCCCCGGCGCCGCGGCCGCGACCAGACGCGGGGCCTGCGCGTCGAGCAGCGCGACCAGGTCGTCGGCGAGCAGCCGGAGCCGCGCGGCGTCGGCGGTCCGCCCGACGGACCGGGCCGGGTCCCGCATCGCCGCGGGGTCGGTCCACCGGTCGTCGGCGCCGAGCAGCCCGTCGAGCGCCGCGGCGGTACAGGGCAGCAGGTCGGCGTCGAGCCGGGCGGCGAGGTGGGCGTGCAGCGCGGTGAGGGCCTGCCGCGGGCTCGCGGCACCGGTGATCTCCAGCGGCCCGTCGAACCCGGCGAACCGCACCCGCTCGGCGGCGGGCCGGCCCGCGTTGTGGGCGCGCATCCAGCGGACCAGCGCGCGGTTGCCGGCGTACGCGCCCCACCCGTGGCTGAGGCCGCGCCGCATGACGTCGTCGAGCGTGCCCGCTCCGCCGGTGACGAAGTCGTCCACCACCAGGCCCATCAGGCAGTCGGTCTCGAGGGCGATCGTCCGGTACCCGTGCCGCTCGACGAGCTGCCGGAACAGGTCGTTGCGCACGTCGAGCAGGGTGCCGTCGACGTGGGTGGGCTCGCCGAGGGCGAGCAGTCGCGGTACGGCGGGGAACAGCCCCATGACGGAGGCGGCGTCGACTGTCATTCCCTCAACGCTATCGTTGAACCGACGGTGGAGACTTTCCGCAGACAGCGAGCAGGACAGTGCCGCGAAACCCTCAAAGCAGCGGTCGCCTCAAGCCGGTGGACCTGGCGCGCGAGCACGGCCTGTCGACCCAGGCGGTCCGCAACTACGAGGCGGCCGGGATCCTGCCGGCCGCCGGCCGCACCGCGCACGGCTACCGCACGTACACCCCGCGGCACGCGCGGGCACTGCGCGCGTTCCTCGCCCTCGTACCGGGGCACGGCCACCGGGCGGCCGCCGCGATCATGCAGGCGATCAACCGGGGCCGGACCGCGGACGCGCTCCGGCTCGTCGACGAGAGCCACGCCCGCCTCCTCGACGACCGGCGCACCCTGCGGGCCGTCGAGGCCGCGCTCCGGGACCTCGATCCCGTACCGCCGGAGCGGGGCGAGGTGTTCGTCGGCCCGCTGGCCCGCCGGCTCGGCGTGCGCCCGGCGACCCTGCGCAAGTGGGAGCGCGCCGGCCTGCTCCGGCCGCCCCGCGACCCGCGGACGGGCTACCGGGTCTACCGCCCCGCGGACGTCCGCGACGCCCTGCTGGCCCACCAGCTCCGGCGGGGCGGCCACCTCCTCGACCGGATCGCCCCGCTGCTCGCCGAGGTCCGCGCCGCCGGCGGCGTCGCGCCGCTGGCGGCCGCGCTGCGCGACTGGCACGACCGGCTCGCGACCCGCGGCCGCGCGCTGCTCGCCGGCGCCGCCGCACTGCACGCGTACCTCGACGACCACGCGGCCGCCGGCGACAGCGCCGCCGACAGGGCCGCCGCCGACGGGACCGCCGCCGGCAGGGCCGATCACGGCAGGGCCGATCCGGCGGGCGGGCCGGGCCGAGTGGGTATTGCCGGATCGGGCGGTGGCTCGTATTCTCTACTGAATCGGTAGGTTAACTGGGATATTCGCAGCGTCCCTGACCGGCCGATCAACCCCGTTCTCTACCCAACACGGCGGTGGACATGAGGAAGCTGCTCCTGCTCGCACTGGTGGGTCTCGGCGCGCAGCTCGTGGACGGCAGCCTGGGCATGGCCTACGGCGTCACGTCCACCACGCTGCTGTTGGCGATCGGCACCAACCCGGCCGCCGCGTCCGCGACCGTCCACCTGGCCGAGATCGGTACGACGCTCGCGTCCGGCCTGTCGCACTGGCGGTTCGGCAACGTCGACTGGCGGGTCGTCCTCAAGATCGGCATACCGGGCGCGGCCGGCGCGTTCGCCGGCGCGACCTTCCTGTCCGGCCTGTCGACCGAGACCGCGGCGCCGCTGATGTCGATCATCCTGCTGGCGCTGGGCCTGTACGTCCTGATCCGGTTCACGGCCGTCGGGCTCCCGCGGGGCGACCCGGGCAAGCCGCTGCGCAAGCGCTTCCTGGCCCCACTCGGCGTGGTCGCCGGGTTCGTCGACTCCACCGGCGGCGGTGGCTGGGGCCCGGTGGGCACCCCGGCGATCCTGGCCAGCGGCCGGCTCGAACCGCGCAAGACGATCGGCTCGATCGACACCAGCGAGTTCCTGGTGGCGGTGGCCGCCAGCATCGGCTTCCTGGTCGGCATCGGCTCCGAGGGCGTCAACCCCGGCTGGGTGCTCGCGCTGCTGCTCGGCGGCCTGGTCGCCGCGCCGGTCGCCGCGTGGCTGGTCCGGCACATCCCGCCGCGGGTGCTCGGCTCCCTGGTCGGCGGCGTCATCATCCTCACCAACACCCGCACCCTGCTGCGCAGCGACTGGATCGACGCCGGCGACGGCGTGCGGTACGCGTTCTACGCCGTCATCTACGCGGTGTGGGCGGCCGCGATCGGGTACTCGGTCGTCCAGTACCGCAAGCACCGCGACGAGGAGCAGCGGATCAGCGCGGCGGCGGAAGCGGCGGCGGCCGCTGGTGAGCAGCCCGGCGAGAGGGCCCCCGCCGCGGACGGGCGGCGGTCACGCGGCCGCGGGGGTGGTGTGCCATTCGGGGTGGCGGTCCAGCCAGGCCCGGTACACGCCCGCCGATTCGGCGAACCGGTGCTGCGCCGCGGCCAGCTCCGACCGGAGCAGGTGGACGTCGTCCGCGGTGAGCTTGCTGTCGGCGGACACGAGCAGGCTCGTGGTGATCCGCAGGGGCGCTCCCACCAGCGGCAGGGCGACCATTCCGGCGGGCGCCACGGCGTCGGGCTTCATGAACAGCGCGATGTCGGGAATTTCCGCCACCCGATCGAAGTCGGGGTACTCGACGTGGGCCGCGATCCGGGCCGTGAAGCCCGTGCGCTCCCACACGGCAATCACGTGGTTGTCGAATTCGACGCCCGGGGCGCGCACCCCCCGGAATATCTCGGTCGCGAGCTCCGCGAGGTCGATCTCCGTCCGGCCGGCCAGGGGGTGTGCGGCGGGGACGCCGATGAACAGCGGCTCGGCCGCGATGACGTGGCGCTGCACCCCGGGGGCGGCGGCCCGGGTCCCGGGGTGGTCGATGACGACGGCGGCGCCCGGGCGGCCGGAGGTCGGCATGGCCAGCCACAGCCGGTTGTCCAGGCCATCCGCACGTCCGGTACGGCGCCCGGGAGTTCCTCGATGATCTGCGTCAGGCCCGACGTCAGCATGCCCGGAGCCGAACCGATCCGGATGACGCGGGGGCCGGCCGGGGACCGGGGCGACGCGATCCCCTGAAAGCTCCGCAGCGCCTCCAGCACGGTGATGGCGTTGCGCCGACGAGTTCGCCGAGCCCGGTGGTCACCGCCCCCGCGGGGCCGCGGTGGAACAGCCTGCCGCCCACGATCCGCTCGGCCCGGGCCAGTGCCATCGTCGCGGCCGGCTGGCTCATTCCGACCACCACGGCGGCCGCGGTCAACGCCTTTCGCGGAGCCGCCAGCATCAGACATTGATGAGCATCCACGTCTCGACGGATATGCGACCGATCCCGGCATCCATGCGGGCCGCTTATATTGAGGAACGCACGCGTTCACGTTCGATCGTGAAGGCGGGGGTCAGGTGTTGCGACGGCCGTAGTGGAACGTGACGGCGCCCGCGCTGAGCTGGCCGGGGTAGACGGCGAGTTCGTCGAGGGTGCCGACGAAGTAGTCGCGGGCGGGGCGGTTGCTCATTCCGGTGAGGTTGGTGCCGCCGAATCGCCAGTAGCCGGTGATGTTCTCCGGGGCGGCCGGCGAGCCGGTGTTGGCGACGCTGGCGCCGTCGACGTACAGGACCATGCTGGTCGAGGTGTAGGTGGCGACGAGGTGGTGCCAGGCGCCGTCGTTGTAGGCGCTGGGGGATCTGAGGGTGGTGGTGTTGACGACGTACGAGATCCGTCCCCCGCTGTCGAGGTAGACCACCCGGTCGACGCTGGCCCCGGCGCCGGTCTGGGTGTTGCAGAAGCCGGCGAGGCCCCCGCCGAGGCCGCCGGTGGCCTTGAACCACAGTTCGGTGCTGAACGTCGTCGGGTTGGCCTGGGTCGCGGGTGTGTAGGTGCCGGCGGTGCCGGCGTACGCGATCGCTTTCGTGCTGCTCTGGGAGCCGCCGAGGGCGCCGGTGCGCTGCGCGGTGAACGGCGCGTACGCGGTACCGGGGTTGTCGTAGATGGAGTCGATCTCCGAGGCGCTGAGGGCGCGCTGGTAGGTCTGCACGTCGTCGACCCGGCCGGCGAACGTGTCCAGGTAGCTGGCGCCCACGCCGCCGATGCCGGCCCACCGGGCGCCGCCGACGACCATCCCGCCGGTGGCGTTCCACTCGTTGCTCTTGGCGACGTTCGAGGTGTTGCCGCTGCCGTTGACGTACAGGTAGAGGCGGTTGGCGGAGTCGTTGTAGACGAGGGCGACGTGGTTCCACTGGTTGGTCGGCGTGCCGTTGGTGGCGCTGACGTAGGTCTCGTCGTTGCCGGGGTTGTCGATGTCGTCGCGGGGCATGGTGGCGTACCACCGCCAGCCCGAGTTGTAGACCAGCTTGAGGATGTAGGCGCTGCTGTCGGTGCCGATCTGGCTCACCACGGTCCGCGGCGACCCGGTGGCGCTGCTGGTCAGGTACGCCCACGCGGTCACGGTGAAGCTCTGCGTCGTGTCGACCGGCGAGGTGCTCTTGTAGTAGCCGTTGCCGGTGAAGTCGACGGCGTTGCCGCTGATCCCGGTCGCCCAGGCGGTCGTGCCCTGGGCGGTGGCGGTGAGGTGGTTGCCGGAGTTGTCGTACGCGCTCGTGCCCGAGCCCTCGCTGAAGGAGTGCCAGCTCAGGGCGCCGTCCGTGCGGCCGTTGTGGGTACCGTTGCTGCCGTTGCCGCTGCTGTCGGTGGCGGCCACCGTGGCGGACGAGGACGCCGACTGCTCGTTGCGGTAGTAGTGGGACGCCCCGTACGCCGTCGTGGCCTGCGGGTAGGTCCCCCACGCCGCCGCGACCGACAGCCCGTTTGCCGGATTGCCCGAGGTACCCAGGAACGCGGCCTCCGCCGGGACGGTCAGGCACCAGGCGAGCACCGCCGCGGCCACCGTCAGCAGCCGGGCCGGCAGGCGGTGCCAGCGCGGGATCGAGCGATGTGCTCCCATCGCCCACCTCCCGACCGACACGTGACCCGTGCCCGTTCGGCCGGCGCGGGGCCGAGCTGAGGCTTACGGGCGGGTCGGCGCGGCGGCGAACGCGGCGTCGGCCCGGCCGCCGGCCGCGGTCCGCCGGGGCCCGCCGCGGCGCAGGGCGTAGAGGGCCAGGCCGGCGGCCACGACCAGCGGGCCGCCGTCGCGGACCAGGCCGTCGACGCCGAGCAGCCACCAGCACAGCGGCAGGTCGAACACCAGGACGCCGACGCTGATCGCCACCAGCAGCCGCCGCGCCCAGCCGTGGCCGCGCAGCAGGAAGATGGCCGCGAGCAGGACGGCGTAGCTGACCCCGATCCCGAGCGCGAACCACGCCACCACCACCGGCAGGACCGCCACCCGGCCGCCGACCACCTCGCCCACGGCGACGGCCGCCGGGACGAGCATCAGCGGGCCGTACGCGAACGCGGCCACCCGGGCGGTCAGCGCCCGGGCGTCGACGTGCCGCACGGCGCCGTCCCGGAACTCGAGCCCGCCGCGGCCCGCGACCAGCCGCCGAGGGGGCCGGCTCAGTTGGGCGATCACGGCCGGTGACCGGTACAGCATCAGCACCACCGCCAGGCACAGCAGCACCAGCACGGCGAAGCCGAGCACGCCGGGCAGGGCGGGCAGGCCGCTGCGCGGGACGAGCAGCCGGCCCACGGCGAGGACCGTGGTCACGGCGAGGATCAGCCCGAACGGGCGGGCCCCGGCGCGACCCCGGCGCACGTGCCGGATCAGCACCAGGAAGCCGACGCCGCGCAGCAGCGCCCAGCCCGTGCGCACGGTCAGCGGCCAGCCGGCGTCCGCCGCGTACGCCCAGTTGACCAGCTCGACCGCGACGGCGGCCGCCGCGGTCACGGCGAGCAGCGCGACGAGGGCGCGGACGGCGGGCGGCACGGGACTCACGCGCCCCATCCTGCCCCGCCGCCGCGGGAGTCACGCCTCCGGCGGGCGACGCACGCCCGCCGGCCGCCGGTGGCCGGGGCGGCGTGGCAGGATCTGCCGGTGGCTTCCGACGAGCGGATCGACCCGGCCGACCGGCCCGGGCAGCGGGTGCGCATCGTGCACCTGACCGGCCCGGTGTACCGGGCCCTGGCCGACGGCGACCTGGCCGCGGCGAACGCGGTGAGTCCCGTACCCCTGACGCCGCTGTTCCTCGACCCCGCGTCGCGCGGGATCTGGCGGATGCGCAGCGAGCAGATCGCGGCGGACCCGGCGAGCGCCGGGTGGGTCAACGGCGTCGTCTGGTGCGAGCGCGAGCAGGTCGCGGTCGGGCACGCCGGCTACCACGGCCCGCCCGACGCGGCGGGGATGGTCGAGATCGGCTACACCGTCGACCCGGCGTACCGGCGGCGCGGCTACGCCCTGGCGGCGCTGGCGGCGCTGCTCGCACGCGCCGCGCGCGAGCCCGGGGTGCGCACGGCCCGGGTGAGCATCCGCCCGGACAACGTGGCCTCGTACCGGCTGGCGGCCCGGTTCGGGTTCACCGCGGTCGGCGAGCAGTGGGACGAGGAGGACGGCCTGGAGATCATCTACGAGGTCGCGGTGAAGGACGATTAGTCCACTACTTCTGGTTTGGTCCGCCGCTCAGCGGGTTCTACTCCTGTGCCGGAAGACCTCACCGAAGGAGCCAGTCTTGACCAGGACAATGCAGGACATCGTCACCATCAAGCTCGAGCGCAACTTCGACATCATGGATGCCAACAACGACGGCCACGTGGACTGGACCGACTACCAGCAGCTCGCCGACCGCTACATCCAGGCCTACAAGCTCGACAAGAACGACCGCCGGGCGCGGGCCCTCCAGACCTTCACCCAGATCTACTGGCTGGAGCTGCTGCGCCACTCGGGCGTCAACGCGGACCGGCTCACGAAGGAGCAGTTCGTCACGGCCAACCGCCTCGCGGTCATCGACACCAGCCGGCTCAACGTGGCCGAGGGCGGCGGCCACGCGATCTTCGACGTCATCGACGGCGACGGCGACAACGAGATCGCCAAGGACGAGTTCGCCCGCTTCCTGCGCGACGTGTGGAAGAGCGACGCACCCGAGGCGATGGAGTCGTTCGAGAAGCTGGACACCGACGGCGACGGCATGATCTCCCGGCAGGAGTTCATCCGCTCGATCCGCGAGCACTACCTCTCCAACGACCCGGACGCACCCGGCAGCCTGTTCTTCGGGCGCGTCTGACCCGCCGCCGAGGCCGCTCCGGTCCGACCGGAAGCCCGCACGGCCGCCCCCGGGACCCCGGTCCAGGGGGCGGCCGCCGCCGCATGGGGCGGGGCGCGCGGGCGGTCGCCGGGGCGGCGCCGGCCGGTGCGGGCGTGAAGGAGAGCTGCGGCGGCGCTTAAGAAATCTTCGATGGACCGCGGGCGCGGCCGTGTGACAGATTCTGATCGATTCCCACCCCTCCCCCGGCCCGGGCTGCTCGGCATGGCCCACCGGGCCCCGACCCGCAGGAGCCGCGGCTGTGCAGGCGCTGATCAAGGAGAGAGCCGAGCCCGGGCTCCGGCTCGCGGAGGTGCCGGAACCGGTCATCGGCCCCGGCGACGTACTGATCAAGGTGCTGCGCACCGGGATCTGCGGTACCGATCTGCACATCCGGGCCTGGGACGGCTGGGCCCAGCGAACCATCTCGACGCCGCTCGTGGTCGGCCACGAGTTCGCCGGCGAGGTCGTGGAGACCGGCCGGGACGTGGCCGACATCGCGGTGGGCGACCGGGTCAGCGGCGAGGGCCACCTGGTGTGCGGCAAGTGCCGCAACTGCCTGGCCGGGCGCCGCCACCTCTGCCGGGCCACCGTGGGCCTCGGCGTCGGCAGGGACGGCGCCTTCGCGGAGTACGTCGCGCTGCCCGCGACCAACGTGTGGGTGCACCGCCGCCCGATCGACCTCGACGTGGCGGCGATCTTCGACCCGTTCGGCAACGCCGTGCACACCGCGCTGTCGTTCCCGCTCGTCGGCGAGGACGTCCTGATCACCGGGGCCGGTCCGATCGGGTTGATGGCCGCCGCGGTGGCCCGGCACGCGGGCGCCCGCAACGTGGTCGTCACCGACGTGAGCGAGGAGCGGCTGGAGCTGGCCCGCAAGGTCGGCGCGAGCCTGGCGCTGAACGTCACGAACGCGACGATCGCCGACGGGCAGCGGAAGCTGGGCCTGCGCGAGGGCTTCGACGTGGGCCTGGAGATGTCGGGGCAGCCCGAGGCGGTCCGCGACATGATCGCCAACATGACGCACGGCGGCCGGATCGCCATGCTCGGCCTGCCGTCCGGGGAGTTCCCCGTCGACTGGTCGCGGATCGTCACCTCCATGATCACGATCAAGGGCATCTACGGCCGCGAGATGTTCGAGACCTGGTACGCGATGTCGGTGCTGCTCGAGGCCGGCCTCGACCTCACCCCGGTGATCACCGGCCGGTACGGCTACCGCGACTTCGACGCGGCCTTCGCCGACGCGGCGAGCGGCCGCGGCGGCAAGGTCCTCCTCGACTGGACCCTCTGACACCCACAAGGACTGATGATGTTCGATTCGGTACGCGACGACCTCCGCGCCACCCTCGGCGAGATCCGCGCCGCCGGACTGCACAAGCCGGAGCGCGTCATCGGCACGCCGCAGTCCGCGACGGTCGACGTCACCGCGGGCGGCCGCCCCGGCGAGGTGCTCAACTTCTGCGCGAACAACTACCTCGGCCTCGCCGACCACCCCGAGGTGATCGCCGCGGCGCACGCGGCGCTGGACCGCTGGGGCTACGGCATGGCGTCCGTGCGGTTCATCTGCGGTACGCAGGAGGTGCACAAGGAGCTGGAGGCCCGGCTGTCGGCGTTCCTCGGCCAGGAGGACACGGTCCTGTACTCGTCGTGCTTCGACGCCAACGGCGGGGTGTTCGAGACCCTGCTCGGCGAGGAGGACGCGGTCATCTCCGACGCCCTGAACCACGCCTCGATCATCGACGGGATCCGGCTGTCCAAGGCGCGCCGGTACCGGTACGCCAACCGCGACCTGGCCGAGCTGGAGACCCGGCTCAAGGAGGCGGGCAGCGCCCGCCGCCGCCTGGTCGTCACCGACGGCGTCTTCTCCATGGACGGCTACGTGGCCCCGCTGCGGGAGATCTGCGACCTGGCCGACCGGTACGACGCCATGGTCATGGTCGACGACTCGCACGCCGTCGGGTTCGTCGGCCCCGGCGGCCGCGGCACCCCGGAGCTGCACGGCGTCATGGACCGCGTCGACATCATCACCGGCACCCTCGGCAAGGCGCTCGGCGGCGCCTCCGGCGGCTACGTCGCCGCCCGCGCCGAGATCACCGCCCTGCTGCGCCAGCGCTCGCGCCCGTACCTCTTCTCCAACAGTCTCGCCCCGGTGATCGCCGCCGCCTCGCTCACGGTCCTCGACCTGCTGGAATCGGCGGGCGACCTGCGCGAGCGGCTCGCGGCGAACACCGCGCTGTTCCGCTCCCGCATGACCCGGGAGGGCTTCGACGTGCTGCCGGGCGACCACGCGATCGCCCCCGTCATGATCGGCGACGCGTCCGTCGCCGCGCGCATGGCCGAGCTGCTGCTGGAGCAGGGCGTCTACGTCATCGGCTTCAGCTACCCGGTGGTGCCGCAGGGGCAGGCCCGGATCCGCGTCCAGCTCTCCGCCGCCCACTCCGCGGCGGACGTGGACCGGGCGGTGGACGCCTTCGTGGCGGCCCGGGCGAAGCTGTCGGTGGCGTAGCCGCCTCCCGACGTAGGAGAATCCCTCTCATGATCGACGCGCGGCGGCTGCACATCCTCCGTGCGGTGGCCGACCACCGCACGGTCACGGCGGCTGCCGCCGCGCTGTACCTGACCCCGTCCGCGGTCTCCCAGCAGTTGACCGCGCTGGAGCAGGAGACCGGCCACCGGCTCGTCGAGCGCAGCGCCCGCGGGGTGCGGCTCACGCCCGCGGGCGAGATCCTGCTCGGCCACACCCACGCGGTGCTCGCCCAGTTGGAGCGCGCCGGGGCCGAACTCGCCGCGTACGGCGCCGGGGCGGCGGGCACGGTCCGGGTGGCGTCCTTCGCGACCGGCATCGGGCTGGTCGTGGCGCCGGCGCTGGCCGAGCTGGCCGGGGCGTCGCCCGACATCCACGTCCGGGTGCAGGACGTGGAGGGCAACGCCAGCCTGCCGATGGTGCTCGAACGACAGGTCGACGTCGCGGTCGCCGTCGAGTACCGGGGTGCGGCGGCGGACGACCCGCGGCTGACCCAGGTGCCGCTGTACGCCGAGCCGTTCGACGCGATCCTCCCGATCGGCCACCGGCTCGCCGGGGTGGAGCGGGTGCCGCTGGCGGATCTGGCCAAGGACTCGTGGATCGGCCAGCACCCCGGGAACCCCTGTCACGACGTGGTGTTGCTGGCCTGCGAGTACGCCGGGTTCCAGCCGCGGGCGGAGCACTTCTCGGATGACTTCCGCGCGGTGGTGGCGCTCGCCTCCGCCGGGGCGGGCGTGGCGCTGGTGCCGCGCTCGGCGCTGCACGGCGTGGATCTCACGGGGGTGGTCGTGCGTCCCGTCGACGGCATCGCGCCCACCCGGCGCGTTTTCGCGGCCGTGCGCAGCGGGGCGGAGCAGCATCCACTCTTCCGGGCTGTGCTGGACGCACTGGGGCAGGCGGCGCCGACCGGGCCGGTGAAGGAGTAGCCCGCCGGGCCGGCGGCGACTTCGTAGTGCCGTGGTTCGATGACCGCGGCGGCAACCCACGCGGCCGTGATGATGCCGGCGAGCACCGGGCGCGCGGTGGGCTTGTCGAAGACGTCGATCGTGATCAGTTCGGCTATGGCTGTGTCGCTTCCCCTTCAATCCCGACTGTTTCACTTTCGATTAATTCCATGTAATTGCTTGCGATATCAGTGCAGGACTTGAATAAAGCCCATCTGCGGAACATATTTGCGGCATGACATGAGTCACTCCGAATTCTGCCCCACCATTCAGACATGTCCGGTGCCAGCCGATTCATCCTCCACTGCGTGATGACAAAAGGGACGCAGTTGGCTCGGCGTGCCAGTCCGCCCGGTTCGCAACCGGCTACCGTCAGCCATTCTTTGCTTGCCCCGGAGTCAGCGGTATTCGTAGCATGTCCGCTGGCCACGGGGTAACAGAGGGAGACAAAGAATCATGATCGGTACCATCTTGCGTTACGGTGTGCTCGGTGTTTCCGCCGCCGCGCTCACCGCTGCGGTGACGGCTTCCGCGACAGCCGCCACCGCACAGTCGGTCAGCCAGCAGCCATACAAGGACGCTGTCGGCGACGTGGTCGATGAGAACGGCGAGAAGGTAACGGCGCCCTATGGGGATATCGCCCTCATCGAGGGTGTGATCACCCGCTCCGAGCTGACGCTGACCTATAAGACGGCGCAGTCGCAAAGCCCGCTCAAGGACAAGAACTGGGCCAGCAAGGACAGTCACGCAAAGTTCACGATCGACACTAACCAAGACGACGACCCCGACTTCTCGGCCGTGTACGCCGTCAACAAGGATGGCAAACTCGCCACCGCCGTGTACGACGCCACCGACGACAGCGACGACGCCGAGCCGATCTGCAGCGGCAAGGCTTTGTACGCGAAGGGTCTGCATACCCTGGTACTGGACCTCAGCTGCTTGAAGAACCCGCGCAACCTGACTTTTCGTCTGTCGACCTCGTACCACCTGAATGCCGGTGGGGAGAACTCCGTGGTCGGCTACGACGATGCGCCGGGCACGAGGTTCCTCTCGATCTGACCGGGCCGGCCGGGTCGTGTCCCGTGGATCCGGTCCGCGCCAGTGTTTGCGCCGGTTGAATCCGCGTTCTACCCGGTTGCGTCGGCGGTAGGCGGCGCGGTCGCAGTTCGGTGCTCTGCCGCCGGCGTGGCCGCGTCGCTTCCGGTTGGCGATCCGGTCGTTGGGTTCGGGGATGACCCGTGACGATGTCTCGGCAACGCAGCAGCCCGCGGTCGGCTCCCCTTGACGTGCCCGCGACCGCTGCGGGTCGAGCCCCCTTTACGAGCCCCCGCCGCGTGCTGGTGCACTCGCACGATCGTCGAGTCGACCCGGGCGTCCCAGTCGAGGTCACCGTCGGCTTCGGCCACAGCAATGACCTTCTGCTTGAGCATGGCCCGGGTGCCGTCCGCGGCCCATCCACGAAACCGCTGACACGGGGTCTTCCACGGGCCGCGCCACTCGGGTGATCACGCCACGGCGAGCCGGTGCGCTCGACCCAGCAAATCGCGCTGATGACCTGCCGATGATCGAGCCACCGCCTATCCCGGAGCAGGCTGCGCCGGCAGCCACGGCTCCAGCACAGCACACTCAGCGCTACTCAGATTTCCACGAGCCGCAGCTATCTAACGAACGACACCCAAGATCCACGGGACAGGGCCCCAGCCGCCGGGGTGGACAGCCGGCTGACGGCCGCACACCCCCGAATCCACGGCGGACCCCGGGGCCACGGCCCACAGGCCAGTGACGGGCACATCACGCCACCACCCACCCACCATCCGGCTCGAACAGGGGTGTCCCCGACCGTCGATAACACAAAGATCCACACACGAAAAAAACAGGCCCCGACCGCGGGAGTTTTCCCGGGTCAGGGCCTGATTATGTCTGTGCGCCGCCTGGGACTCGAACCCCGAACCCGCGGACTAAGAGAATGAGTGCAATTCTGGTATTCCATGCCAGAAGAGGTCAGATAATGCCACCTGATCCAGCAAATCGCCCACACTCGTGACAGGCGATGCCACGTTCTGTCGAACTATTCCGATACCGTGGATCACACGTCGATCACACCAGCCAGAACCATCGCGTAACCCATCGTGACGGCGGCCAGTAGATACTGGCTCTGGCACGAAGTCCGTGATCGGTGGGCGGGGTCGGCTACTCGGCGAGGATGACGCGGCGGCGTAGGAGGTCGAAGCCCGCTCGGCCGTACATCTGTCGCTTGATCGACTTCAGTTTGCGGACGTTGCCTTCGACCGGGCCGCTGTTCCAGGTCAGGGTGAGGCCGTTGCGGACGGCGTCGTAGTCGTTGAGCAGGCCGGTTGCGAACCGGCTGAGCTGGGGGATGCCGCTGGCCCGGGCCTCGGCGATCTAGGTGTCCAGGTGCGGGCCTTGGAGGTGACGCAGCATCCCGGCGACGTCGCTGACGAGGTGGTTGACGGTGTGCAGGGTTGGACAGCGTTGCAGGATGCGGCCCAAGTCGGCGTGTTCTTCTTCGGTGCGCTGCGCGGCGGGTCGGATGATCCACTCGGTGACGTGCCGGGGCTTCGGCATACTGGTGATGATCGCCGCCGGTGCGGTGCCGTTGCGCCAGGTTTGCAGCAGCCGGCGCACGCTGCGTTCGCTGCCCCGGTAGCCGCGGTGTCGTAGTTGCGTGGTTGGACGGCGGCGTTGGTGACGCCCTGCTGCCAACGCTGGGCAAGGTAGCCGACATGTTCGTCGAACTCACGCACCCGCGGAACAAGCTCGGTGAATTCGTCGGCGACTCCCGCGGCCAGGTAGCGGCGCACGGTCTTGCCATCGAGGTTCAGCGTCTTGCTGATCGTGGTGGTTCCGACGCCTTTGCTGTGCAGGGCGTGAATCTCAGCGTGTCGTTGCCGGGTCAGCTGGGCCCGCCGGCCGCCGTCGCGCCGCTGCGGCGCCTCGGGCGGCGCGGCGGCTTCTTGTGGGGGCTGCTCGCGTAGGCACTTGCGGTGCGCGCGCACGATCCGGTCCACCGCTTCGGTGAGGTTGTAGAGCAGGTGGAAGCGGTCGGCCACCTGGATCGCCTCCGGCGCGCCGAGCCGCGCGCCTTCGGCGTAGCCGCTGGCGCGTCCCGGCAGATCACGTGCGCGCCGGGGTGGGCGCGCAGCCAGTCGGCGAAACTGTCGGCCCGCCGGTCCGTGAGTAGGCCAACGGGGCGGCGGGTGTGCATGTCGACCACGATGCCGCCGTAGCTGTGGCCCTTGCGGAACGCGAAGTCGTCGATCCCGACGACGGCGACTGTGCCTGGTTCCGGCACTGACAGCGCCCGGATCAGCCGCAGCAACGTCGTACGCGACATGCTGCCAAGCCAGGGCGAGGCGACCGGCGCCCGCCGGGATCATCCGACCCGAGCCCAGCAGTCCGCGGATCATCGGCTCGGCAACGGGAGCCGCTCCCCCAAGCAGTTCCCCCTCATGCCCGGCTACGGCTACGTCATCGATGTCGCCGACGACGAGCGCACCGCCCCGTTCCGCGGCTACTTCGTCAACAACGACCAACGCCACGACTGGCCCGAACGCATCCACCTGCGGACCCCGGACCCGGGCGCCGGGACCAGCGCCGGGGACCGCCAGTTCGACGTTTCGGCGTATTTCTGGTCCGGGTATGCAGCTTCACCAGCCGGCGGGCATGGTGCCGCCGAGGGCGGTGATGGCGTTCTTGATCGGTGTGATGAACGCGCTGACCCGGGCATAGTGGCCGGGGTTGTTCGGCCGGGCGCAGCCCTTGCCCCAGCTGGTCAGGCCGACCAGCACCCAGCGGTCGCCGTCGCGGGCTGCGAGGGGGCCGCCGGAGTCGCCCTGGCAGGTGTCGATGCCGCCTTTGGCCAGGTCCCCGGCGCAGATCTCCGCCCCGGCGAAGATTTCGCTGCACTTCGCGTCGGGGATGTGGGGGAGGTCGACTTCGCGCAGCAAGGTGGTTCCCTCGCCGCCCTCGCGGGTGTCTCCCCAACCCATTGCCCGGAAGGTCGGGGTGGAGTCGTACTTGTCGTCGGTCGGTACGGCGACGGGCGTGATGTCGGTGACCGGCTCGTTGAGTTTGATGACGGCCCAGTCGGACACGGCCCCGGGTGCCACGTTGCGGCCATAGCGCGGCGGGGGAACGCCGTACTTCACGCCGGCGCTCTTCCGAATGGTGCCCTGCGTGTGGTTGACCTTCCCGACGCTGATCCCGGTTCGGCCGCTGCCCCCCTCGAAGCAGTGCGCGGCCGACAGGACGATGTCCGGGGAGACCAGCGAGCCGCCGCACATGATGCTGAGGTGCGCGACCCACGGGTAAGCGCCTTCCGCCGCGGGCTTGCCCCCGACGATCCGGTGGTGGTGGGGGTCAGCGGCAGCGGGCCCGGATAGGCCGGGGGCGAACAGGACGACGGCGGCGGCTGCGAGGGCCGGGGGTAGGCGCCGATTCATCGGGAGTCCTCCAGGGGTGAGCGTTCGTGTGGTGCGGGGGGTGGGGCTTTACCGAACCGATCATTCGGTCCCGCCGTGCGCCTGCGTGGGCCCGCGGGACCGGCGCGGTTCGGGTTCCGGCCACCGTTGTGGTCGTCGGAACCCGGAACCGCGCGCGTCGGGTGACTACGGCTGCGGGTGAGGCTGTTCAGCGCGCCGTGGTGGGGAAGCGGAGGTCGACTGTCACCTTGCCGCTGGCGGGTACGGGGATCGGGGTTGCCTCGTCGAATGAGGCGGCATTGTCGTGCCAGCCGAACCCGAGGGGGTCGTCGTTCTCCACGGTGGCGGCGCGAATCTTGATGTCGGAACCGCCGATGACGTGGTACGAGTAGGTGGGCTCGGTACCGGTCACGTAGGAGCCGGCCACCACGCCCTCGCGGGCGTCGACCAGAAGGGCGTAGCGCTTGGCGTTGTCGCCGGTCGGACCGGACACCTTGCCTTCCAGAGTGGTCCCGGCCGCGAGCCGGAAGTCCTGCTCCTTGTCGACGCCGGGCTCCACGCGCACGGTCGTGGCGTCGCGTTCCCGGATGGTGCCGCCGACCCACTGGTCGGGTGTCGAGCTTTCCGTCTCTGCGTTCGGCATGAACCGGATTGCCCACTCGTAGGGGCCGAGGTTCCTGGACCGGAACGCCCCGTCGGCGCCGATGGAGTCCACCAAGAGGGCCTGGTCGTTGTAGCGGTAGGACTCGTAGCCGGCGATACCGCTCACGACGGGGCTGCCGTCGGGGTGCAGCACCTTGCCATGCACCGTGCCGGCCGGATCCAACAGCACCGCCGGCGCTACGGTTTCACCATCCTCGCCAACGGTGACCGTCGCCGCCTGGTGCTCGCGTCCGCTGCCGCCGTTGGCCCCGACCCACTGGCTACCCAACCGGCCCCCCGGACCCATCGCGACGAAGATTCGGTAATCGCCCGCTGGCAGCGGCTCACTGTGAATGAAACCCTTGTCGTCGCCCTCGGTGAGTCCGACGAAGGCCCAGGTGCTGTCCGCACTCACGGTCCGGATCCAGAGCATGCTGGTGTCGTCGGCGTAAACCTCGCCGGTGCGCCGGTCGGTGACGCGCGCGGCGATGGTGCCGCCGAGGCCGAACACCGCGGCCGCGGCCGTCGGCTGCTCGGCGCCGATGACGGGTGCGACGAAGTCGGCCAGGAGGTTACGGCCGCCGTCGGGCCGGACGACCACCGGGAGGGCTCGGCCGGTGGGCAGGCCACGAATCGTCAGCGCGCCGCTACCGGTGCACTCGGTCAGGTTCTCGGCAGCGAGAATCGTGGCGCAGAACCGCTCGACCGGCTCACCCGTGCGGGCCTCCTTCGCCGAGACGACCAGGACGCCCATGCCACGGGTCAGCTGCGGGCGGGCGGACTGTCCCGCTCGCGCGCGACTGCTGTCCCAGAGCCCGAGTCGGGCGTTCGCCGTGGCCGAGAGGCCCCGAAGCGCCGGATCCGGAGTGTGGCCCGTACCGGGAGAGACCAATCTCTGTGACGTGGGCACAGGCGCGCTCATCGACGACGACGCGGCGATGGGGGCGGCGGCGGCAGGAGTGGGGGCGAGGCCAACGGCGAGGGCCGTCGCCCACGCGGCAATGGGTAAAGGGTGCATTCGAACCTCACTGGCTAGGGAGGTGGATCCCGGGGTGATGTTGCCGGCCGGCGGGCGCGGTTCCGCCGAACGCGATTACGGCACATCGATCACTATCACTGTCATGCCATGCGCATGAACAATCCCAACGACCCATAGACTCCAGCTATAGCGATAACCATGCGGGAGTTATGACTCGGCCCCTTCTACTTTGAATCTTCGGCGCCACGTTATTCTGTCTATTCTGTTTAGATGCCAAGTTATCGCGGACTTCGCCGCGTGAGCGGTCGGTTGGATCGGGGATCATCACGGGTTTCGGAGGTCTCCGCTGCCCACCCCGGCGGGTTGGCAGCGGAGACGACGGGGGGCTAGCGCCGACCTCCCGGTTCCGACGGCGTGCCGCGAACATCAATCGGCCCCATCAACGACAGGCGGTCGCAACAAGACCCGGCAGGGCTTAGCTTGGCGAGTTCGGCGGCCACATGCCCGCCGAACCGCCGCGCCAACGTTGCGGCGGACCGCCCCGCCGCAGCCGTGGACAGATCGCCGGAGAGCTTGACCAGATAGTTGCCGGGCACCGGCGCGGCGGCGGGGATGACCGCACCGACTGGACCGGCGGCTACAGCCGGACCGGGCAGGAGAACGCCAGCGAGCGCCGCGGTGATACAGGCGGCGCCCGCCGCGGAGAAACGGCTCAGTCGCGCAGCTTTCATGCGCATACTTCACTTCGAAATACGCGCTATTACATTCGCACAGAGGGACGAATTGCTGTGGGTTGAGTAGACCTGATGCTACGAGTAATGCGAGTCCGCTGAATCCGAGGATCCCTTGCGTCATGGCGGTCGCGGGCAGGATCGACAACCGACGGCGCAGGCCCACCGCGGCAAGCGCCAGCCTTCGCGCCGGCAGCGGGACTGCACACCGCGCCCGTGGCCAACCACATAGAGACATCACACCGTTCACGCCGCCGGCCCGATACCAACGGTCCCCAACGCCCCTTTGCCCGGTTGGGTAGTGGTTACCCCGGCCGGCGTGCCATGCGACGAGCCCGGAGCAGCGACCGCGGACGGGACAAGTCGTGGGCCGCCCCGCCACCAGCCGCGCATCCAGCGCGGTGCTGGATCGAGACGGTGGACCTTCACCTCCGGGCGGGTTGGCGAGTTACGCAAGGAAATCCCCGGTGCTGCGGTGGTCCGCCGCCGGCTGAACGCGGGCGACCCGCACCGAAACGCCGTCGTATCGGCCGGTCACGCCGTACGTGACCGGCCACCCTTTCCGGTCGTAGACCTCGACTGCACGGTCAGCGGCCTCGCCCGGCTATGCCGCGAGGACGCGGGGGCGGCGCCGCGTCCGGCGAACGACCGGGCGGCGTCCGTGCCGTCCCGGCGGACCCGGCCGGCCGGACCGCGTCGGACACCCATCTGATTCCGACGTACCGCCGTCGATTCGGCCCTCGTGCGCCGGTGTTGCCAGTGTCGACCCGTCCGCTCCCAGCCATCGACGCACGACGCAGCCGTGTGGACAATGAGCCAATGGTCCACTTGGGTGACTCGACGTCAGTCGGCAGCGCCATCCGGGGAGTCCGGCCGCTGCCCCAGCGGCGGGCCGACCTGCCCTGCGCGGCGGGGGTGCCCGCATGAGCGGCCCGACCGACGCGCTGGACTACCCGTTCCCCGACGACGGCAGGCCCGGCGTCCCGGCGGAGTTCGACCGGCTGCGCGCGCGGTGCCCGGTCCAGCGAGCGAGACTGCCGTACGGCGGCGAGGGCTGGCTGGTGAGCCGGCACGAGGACGTCAAGACGGTGCTCGGCGACTCCAGGTTCAGCCGGGCTGCCACCGTCGACGCCGACATCCCGCGGACCACCCAGTGGCGCACCCGGGGCGGCAACCTCATGGCGATGGACCCGCCGGACCACAGCCGTGTCCGCCGGCTGGTCGCCGGGGCGTTCTCCCGCAAGGCCGCCCAGCGGCTGCGGCCGCGCACCACCCAGATCGTCGAGGAGCTGGTCAGCGGGATGCGGGCCGCCGGCTCCCCCGTCGACCTGGTGGAGCACTTCTCCGCGCCGCTACCGGTCACCGTGATCTGCGAGCTGCTCGGCGTGCCCTTCGCACAGTGGCACCTGTTCCGGGACTTCTCCGAGAAGATGTTCGGCGGCGGCGCGGCCTCCGCGGAGGAGGTCGGTCAGGCCACTGCCCACCTGGAGGCGTTCCTCCGGGAGCACGTCGCAGCCCGCCGCGCCGAGCCCCGCGACGACCTGCTCTCGGACATCATCCGGGCCGGCACGGGGGAGGATGCCCCGCTGACCGAGCACGAACTCGTCTCCCTCGGCGTGACGATCCTGGTCGCCGGCCACGAGACGACCGCCACGGCCATCGCGAACCACGTCCACGCCCTGCTCACCCGCGGGGAGTGGACGGACCTGGCAGCCCGACCCGCGCTGGTGCCGACGGCGGTGCACGAACTGCTGCGGTACGTGCCGATCGGCGGCCCGGAGACGATGCCCCGGGTGGCTGTGGAGGACGTGGAGATGGCCGGGACGGTGGTCCGCGCGGGGGAGACCGTCTTCCCGGTCGTGGGCTCGGCGAACCTCGACCCGGCCGTCTTCGCCGAGCCCGACCGGCTGGACCTGCAACGCGCGGCGAACCCCCATCTGACGTTCGGCTTCGGCCCGCACTACTGCCTCGGCGCCCAGCTCGCCGTCATGGAGCTGGAGGTGGGCCTGGGCGCGCTGCTGCGGGAGTTCCCGGGGCTGCGCCTGGCTGTCCCCGACGCCGAGCTGCGCTGGCGGACGGACAACCTGGTCCGCGGCCCGCTCCGCCTGCCGGTCGCCTGGTAGCGCGCTCCCGGCACCTGCCCGCCCGACGGCATCGCCGCGCTTCCGCACCCACATGCCGGCCAGCGATGAGAACATCCGGCGCGGGTGGCAACCCGCAGAGACCTTCCGTGGACCAACAGCCGGCACTTGCCAGCTCGAGCTGCTCTCGGCGGAGCCCATGCGCAACGGCGCAGTGGCCATGCACTACCGCCGCGCGCGCTGAACCAAGACCCGGATCTCCTGCCCCCTGGCCTGCGGTCCTCCAACACACGCACATGCTGCGGTCGGCGTGCATGTCACCGTGAGGGGCTTGAGGCCCATCCGACCAAGGAGGGCGTTGATTTCCTCGGCGACCTGCTGGGGGGGCGATGCCTACCCGGGAGTGCGCAAACCGGCCAACCGTGTTTGATTGCTTCGCGCCGCGCGGCGGCGTGGGTGTCGCCGAAGGCGAGGGATGCGCCCGGGCGATTGTCCGGCCTGACCACTCGGTCCGGGACGTTCAGTTCAACGTGAACGTCCCGCGTGATCGCCCGGGGCCCAGCCCACCACCGGCTCCGTATCCCGGGCGTCCCGGGGCCGTCCCACCTGCTTGTCCGCTCCCGGTGATTGCCCCAGCGTTGGTGCAGCAAACGGAGACGGATCGCACCGATCACGTCCCACCCACTGCCAACGCCGAGTGCGCCACACCACACCGATCGTCGCGAATCCATGGGTCGACCAAGGGATGGTGCGGCTCCGATGTCGACGATGTGGTCGGCGCCGGGATGGCGCACTCCGTGTCCTCGTAGCGAGGGCACCAGGGAGAGGAAACCACGATGCAAACAGTGATTGCCACCACAATGGCTCTTCTGCTGGTGGCGCTGCCGGGGTCGGCTGCCGGCCCGACGGCGCCCGACGTACGCACGAGCGGTGGCCCGCGGCTGCACGCCCCGGTACCGGAGGTGCTGCCCGGGGGGCGCGTGGGCGTGCCCACCGGGCCGCTGCCCACCTCGACGCCGCCGAAGAGGTCGTCGGCAAACGGCGCTGACATGACCGGCTTCATCTGCGATGGCAACGACGGCGCCCGCGTCGAGGTGCTCTACGTGCGGGAGGCCACCATGCCCGACCGCTACGCGGCGATGCAGCCGGTGCTGCAAGCGTGGCTGCTGAACGCCGACGCCGCCTTCAACGACGGCGCGGCGCGACAGGGGCAGAGCCGGCACCTGCGGTTCCTGACCGAGAAGGTCGGTGACGGCTGCGGGGCGGTGGTCAAGCACGTGGTGGTGCCGAAGGACTCCCTCAAGGACTTCGACCCGTCGGTGGACGCGGTCCGCGCCCTCGGCTACGACCGGAATGACCGCAAGTATTTGATGATCACTGAGTCCACGGAAGTCTGCGGCATGGCCGAGTACTCCCATGACGACTCGCCCGGCCCCGACAACGCCTCGAACACCGGCACCAGCTACCTGCGGGTCGACGCCACCGCCGGCTGCCTCGGCGCCAACGCGATCGCCCACGAGATGGGGCACGCGCTGGGCGCGGTGCAGGACTCTGCCCCGCACGCTGACGACGGGCACTGCACGCAGTCGCTCGACATGATGTGTCACGACGACAAGACGCCCACGCCCGACTGCCCGGAGTGGGACTCCAAGCGGCTACCCGACTGCGCCGGCGACGACTACTTCAACGTCGCCCCGCCAGCGGGCAGTTACCTGGCCACCCACTGGAACCTCGCGCGGTCGCGGTTCTTCCACACCAGCGACACTCCCAGCAACGTCGACTACCCCCGGCCGGGTTTCACCTACACGGTGACGAACGTGGCGTCGGGCGCGGCGTTGGACATCGACCCCGCCAACGGCTCCACCAACGATCGCAAGCGCTACCTGTCCGCCGCCCCCGCCAACAGCGCCTCCGCCACCCAGAAGTGGCTGATCGGTTACGACACGGGTATCCAGCTGATGAACAACGACAGCCTCCTCTGCCTCGACTCCGCTAACCGTAGCCAGAAGCCCGGCACCCGTTCGTACCAGGAGGAATGCGCCGCTGAGGACGGACAGCGCTGGGCCTACCTGCCGCACACCGACGGTTCGTACAGCATCCTGAACTGGCTGACGGGCCTGGCGCTGACCCAGGATCGTCCGGACAGCTCGCTGATGAAGCAGCAGGTGTACACGGGCGCGGCGAGCCAGCGGTGGCGCGTCGAGCGGATCGCCGACCCGGCGCCGTTGGGCGGCTCCGGCACCTACCACCTGGCCGCCCTCAGCTCCCGGGACGCCGTGTCCGCTCCGACCAACAGCCTGCCCGGCGCCGTGGTCACGCACAGCCCCCGCAGCACCGCGACCAGCCAGCATTGGCGGCTGACCGCCCGGGGACAGTACTGGCAGCTCAAGCTCGCCTCGACATCCCTGTGCGTGAGCAACAACCGCACGACCACGGTTGGCGGCGAGCTGACCCTGCGCCCCTGCGCCATCACGGGCACCGACCAGCAGTGGACCATGACGCGCATCGCCGACGGCCGGTACCAGCTGGTCAACCGGCTCAGCGGCCTGGCCCTGGCCATGACCGACGGCGACCTGTCCGCCCTACAGCAGCAGCCCTCCGACGCCAAGAACCGGGCACAGATCTTCGCGTTGACGCTGGACTGACCACGGATACGGCACCGCCCTTTTGCCGAACGCCGGAGCGGACAACCGTACTGCCCATGAGGTGAGGATCGGACCCGCGCACCGGACCGCGTCGGGCAGGCCCGAACCGCCCCGGAACCCTGACAGGGTGTCCTGAACCGTCGATCAAACAAAGATCCACCTGCAACAAGGAACATGCCCTGACCGTGGGAGTTCTCCCCGGTCAGGGCATGATTACGTTGGTGCGCCGCCGGGGACTCGAACCCCGAACCCGCGGATTAAGAGTCGGGGTCAGGTGATATCGCCCATTAGCGCCAGATGCCATTCTGGTCTCAATACTGCGCTTGAGAAGATTGAACAACTTCAGGTTGATGAAGATGGGCGAGGGTTGGTAATTTCCTATAACGAAGGCCGAAAGGTCGCATACGCAGTTGATCTTCAGCTTCTGTTCTATCGGAAATTTGCGACCGTCGCATGGCCATGGGAAACTTATCGAAGAGCGTCAGGGAGGCTAGTAGCTTTCGTGTGGCACGACACAACATTTCGATTGCAACTCTCGGTAGCGGCCGTGACTTTGGGGACGGTGACTCCGGCGAACTCGCCTCGCCGAATCGAACGACCCAATGACGGCTGCTCTTCTGTCGCACAGCGTGCGGGTGGTAACGCCTACACGCCCGCTTGATCGTCGGGGTGAGGCGACTCGAAGGTGAGCGTCAGCGAGGTGTGGTAGGCGTTGGGGCTCGTGCGAGGCGAAGGTCGATCCGGCGGCTCGGTGGCACCTGTCCAGACCTTCACCGCTCGAAAGGCGTAGCCGTCCTGGGCCACCGGTTCGGCCCGGAAGAAGACCATCTGCCCTTGCACGAGCTGCCGGTAGCCGTCGGCGGCAATGGCGGAAAAATGCACCCAGCACTCGCCGGGAACATCAGCGCCGTCGATGACACCCCAGCCCTCGTCAGGGTCATACCTCTGCACTGAGCCAATGCTTGTCACTGTTCCAGTCTCCCTGACGGTCCCCGGCAAGGGCGTCCGCACCTGCCGCTGTTGGCGCGGGTGGTGGGAGGGCAGTGCACGGGCTCCGCGAATGTCATCGCGGTGGGCCCATGGTGCTGCGCCGCTATCCGCCGGCCTCGGTCACGATGGTGAAGTTCAGCAACGTCAGTCCGTCGACCGGTTCGAACCCGGCCCCCGTGTAGAGCGCCAGGGCCGGGGCGTTATCGGGTTCGGTGTGCAGCGACACCCGCACCGCGCCCGCGGCACGCGCCTGGACAATGGCATGCCGAAGGAGCCTGCTGGCGACACCGGCACGGCGGTACCGTTCTGCGACATACAGATCCCGGATCGACCACGCGGTTCCCAACATCATCGACGCCGGCATAACGGTCGTCGTGATGAAGCCGTGTACCAGATCCAGGTCATCGACGGCTACGGCCAGCGACAGCCGCTGCTGAGACAGCTGCGCATGCAACCATGCTCGGGCCGCTTCGGGCGACGGCCGGTGGCCATAGTGACTGCGGTACTCGTCGAACATGCCGCTCGCCTGTCCGAAGCTGTGATGCGTGGGGTCCATTGGCACCACCGTCACCGTCATCCCAACAGTCTTGCCCAATCCAGACGTCGCCGGCAAGACAGTCGGTTTGGTGAGCGTTCGGCGGGGCTCGGTGGGTGACGGTGCCGCCGCCGGCCGTACTCATCTGCCGCCGAGCGTGCGCGCTGCCGCTGGGCCGGTCGTGCACCGAATATTCGCCAAGGCGGGGGGTCAGACGCTGGCCAGATCACCCACGGGTGGGCGCAATGCTGCGGAGCCCCGGTATCGTTGGGCACCATGACGACCTACTCCGGTCCGGCGAGGCTGACCCTCGCCGGCGGCACCCAGGTGGCCGGCACGGCTTCGCTCAGCACCAATCAGCGCGGAGGTATCGAGGGCTGGGGTGGCACGTTCCGTCCGGACCAGACCAGCGCGGACATCCGCAACGCTGGCGAGGAACTTTCCTTGGAACTGCCGTACGACCAGATCGGATCGGTGTCCGTCACCGGCGTCCGGAAGCTGCTCGCGACGCAGATCCTGGTGACACTCACCGGTAGCGGCCCCGCACCGTTCTGATTCGCATTCCGGCTTCGCTCCACACCAAGATTAGCTGCGCTCATCTGCCGCCTATCGGATCCCGGGGCAGAGGTGCTCGGTGGTGCTTCCGGCTACAGGTGTCCGGTGTCGTTGAAGCTGACCAGGGTCGGCGGGCGGTTGGTGTCCCATCGGACGATGGTGATGGCACAGTTGGCTTGGTTGAGGCCGAGCCAACGCCATACCGGGGCGTCCAGGACGTGCCGAACGAACCACCCGATCACGAAGTTGTGCGTGATCAGCAGCTCGTGCCGTTCGTCGTCGCCGGCGACGCCGAGACGTTCGACAGCGGCTTGCAGAGCGATCGCGTCCTCGTCGCGTTCGTCGTCGGGGACACCGTCGAGCCAGTCGTGCCACCGGCGCGGGTATCGGCCGCGCTGTCCGACGGACGGGGTCGGGGTGCGGTCAGTGACGAGGTGACAGGCGTGACGCGGTACGTGCGGGAGATATCCGCCGACGATGTCGGCGGTCCGGGCGGCCCGTACCAGCGGGCTGTGATGGATCGCCGTGAAGGGCAATGTCCGAAGGCGCCGGCCAACCCGGTCGGCCTGAATGCGCCCGGCGTGGGAGAGACCTCCGTCCGGGGTGTGAGCGGCGGGGTCCTGCTCACCATGTCGCACGAGGTACAGGTCAGTGTGCGCCAAACCCATCCGCCTTTCGAGGGGCCCATCGATCGATCACGGTAGGACGCAGCCGCAAGAACCCCTCCCGGCGGACCCGGCCTACGTACCTTCTGCCGCGTCGGGTGCGCTATGTCCTCCCCTGGCGTTGTCGTCGATGCTCCGGACCCTTCGGTCCGTCGTTGTCGTAGGGGCAACTGCCAGTGGACGGAGGACCGACCGCCTCGGGAGTTGGTGGCTTGTCCCTGGCGTGGCGTTATGGCAGATGGTCGGGGTGTGGATGAGTACCTGACCGTGGGCGGGCGGCCGAGCTGACGGGGTCACCGTTCGCACGCTGCGTCACTACGATGAGATCGGGCTCCTGCAGCCGTCGGCGAGGACCCGGCCACCGACGTGGTCGCGCACCTGCTCAGGCTGCGCGGCCTACTGCTGGAACAGCGCGACCGCGCTGCCGCCATGGTGGCAGCCATCGATCGGGAGCTGGAGGCGCGAGCGATGGGAATCAGTACCGCGCCGGAGGAGCAGTTGAAAATGTTCGGCGCGCAGCTCTACGACGCCATCGGATCGGACTACCCGGCGACGCGACGCACCGAGCCGAATCGCCGCGCGCATCTGGGAGGCGTTGGGGGATGCCCGAACGGTGCTCAACGTCGGCGCCGGCACCGGCTCCTACGAACCGCCCGACCGTATCGTGACGGCGGTGGAACCGTCGGCGGTCATGCGCGCGCAGCGTCGATGCCGCGATGGCGGTCAGCACCGTCCACCACCGGCCGGATCCAGTCGCCGGCCTGCGTGTAGCCATTCGTTGATCGCGGTGATGTGGAGGGTGGCCTCGTATCGGACGGCTAACTTGTCGTACCGGGTGGCCACGCCGCGGTGGCGCTTGAGGCGGTTGATGCCGCACTCCATGGCGTGGCGTTGGCGGTAGACCTGCGGGTCGAAGGCGGGTGGGCGTCCGCCGCGGGAGCCTTTGGCGCGGCGGTGGGCGCCCTGGTCGGTCTTGCTGGGATGCATGCCTTGATGCCGCGTCGGCGTAGCAGGGCGCGGTTGGCGCGGGAGGTGTAGGCCCGGTCTGCGATGACCTGGTCGGGCCTGACGCGGGGACGGCCCGCACCCGGCGGCCCGCACCCGGCCGGGGAACCCGAATACCGGCCAGCACGGGACCGAACTGCGGGCTGTCACCGCGGTGTCCGGCGGTCAGCAGCATCGACAACGGCTTGCCGCCCTGCTCGCAGGCCAGGTGCAGCTTCGTGGTCCAGCCGCCGCGGGAACGACCCAGCGCGTGATCGGCTGGTTCCGCGCCCGGCCCTGCGGGCGGTTCGGCCTGCGCATCGGGCCGGGTGCGGGCGCCTGCGGCGTGCTGATGCGCCCGGGCGATGGTGGAGTCGACGCTGACGTCCCAGCAGATCAGCCCCGCGGCTTCCGCCTGGACCTGCAGACCGGTCACGATGCCGGCCCAGATCCCGGCGCGCTGCCCCTGGCGAAACAGCGCATACACCGCCTGCCAGGAGCCGTAACAGCCTGGTGCATCCCGCCACGGCGACCCGACCCGAACCCGCCACCGGATCCCGTCGCGCACGCCGTACGCCCGTGGACCGACATCGGTCCACTGGGACCGGTGCCTGATGGTGGCTTCGTCTCGCCGTCCCGCGAGCGCCCGGCGGGTGATGTGTTAGAGTCGGCTGGTTGCAGTTTGATTTCCTTGG
>NZ_BMQB01000006.1 GCF_014647895.1 Pilimelia anulata | reverse complement strand
AGAGACCCACCGACGAGCAGCCATGCCCACCCAACGACCCACTGATCCATAAGACGCTCCCTAGCCCACTCGACCGTCCTGCAAGTAACGCGCCGGGCCGCCGGCCAGGGCGTCGAGTGCCGCGGCCGCCCGTCGCCACACGTGCGGGCGCAGGCGCTCCGCCGCCGCGGCCGGGTCGCAGAACGCGTACGCCGCGAGCTCACCGTTACCCAGTTCCAGGCCGGCCAGGACAGCAGCGGACGGCACGCCCCCGTCGAAGATGAAGGCCAGCAGGTCGTCCCACGGGTCGTGCGGCGCCACCCAGTCCACGACCAGCAGCCGGCCGAGCGGTACGTCCAGGCCCAGTTCCTCGCGCACCTCGCGCCGGGCCGCGGCGGCGGGCGGCTCGTTCGCCTCGGCCCTGCCGCCGGGCAGGTCCCAGCCGGGCTTGTACGTCGGATCCACGAGCAGGATCCGGCCGGCGGGGTCGCGGATCAGCAGGTCGGCGCTGACCCGCTTGCGCGGCTGCGTCGCGTTGCCCGCCGCGAGATGCGCCCGCCACGCCACCGGATCCCGCCGGTACAGCGGCACCTCATCGTTCACCATGCCTCCTCACGGGTTGATGGATAGCCATCCTCCGCGGGCCCGTGGCAGAGCCACCGACGCGCGACGAGGGCTTCATCGAGACGAGCCGTGAATGCCGCGACGGACGTGTTACGCCGGTGCGGTTCCACCGTGCGCCGGAAGCCGGCGAGCTGCTCGACCACCAGGAACGAGCCGAGATGCTGCGTGGCGTCGAGCACGCGCGTGGCCAGGCTGCATGCCGCCGGCACCTCGCCCCGGCGCAATAGGGCGGCCACTAGAGGGAGCTGCCCGAACGCGCGACTCCGCAGCCGATCGTCCGCGCGCAGCTCCACGACGCGGTGGGCCTGCCGCTCCGCCCCGGCGATGTCGACGAGGTCGTACATACACCGCGCCGCTTCGGCGGCCAGCGCGCCCTCATCGAAGCCGCTGACCCACTGCGAATGCTCGACTGCGGGCGACGCGGCGAGTGCCCACTCGGCCCGAATCAGCAGATCGGCGGTCTCCCTCGGTCGCCGCAGGCCGGCCCGGGCGCGCGCCTGCATGGCGATGAGCCGCGCTTCGAGAACCGGATACCGCGGCCCGTCGGCGAGCATCACCAATGCCCGATGTGGGTACTCCATTCCCGCGATCGGGTTCCGCCGATAGTTGGCCAAGTGGCTCATGCTCGCCAATATGTGCGCCTCGATGAACCGATCATCACCCGCGCGAGCCAGGTCCAGCGCGCGACTGAAATGACGCTCAGCGGCGAGCGTACGCCCGACGTCGTGAGCCATCCATCCTGCCATTTCCGTGAAGGCCGCTGCGGCGGTGAAGGTGGCACGGGACGCTCCGCCCGAACCAACGAGTTGCGGGCATACTTCGCTGCGCAGGTAATTGATCACCGTCGCGTACAGGTGGCGCCGCCGACCTGCCGGTCGGCTATGCGGAACGACTGCATGGCGGCCGCGAACGCGGCACCGTCAGCGGCCGGTACCGGCCGCTCTCCCGCTGGGTGGCGCTGACTGCCCGCTGCGCTCGCGGGGTCGAGGAGCCGGGCCAGCTCGTCCAGGCCGACTGCCAGAGCCGCGGCGAGCCTCGGTCTGGCCCACGGCTGCGGGTCTGTCGCGCCGATCTCCCAGCGCGCCACTGTCGTCCGGTCCACCCCGAGTTCGTGTGCCAGCCGTTCCTGGCTGAATCCGAGGACCCGGCGGCGGCGCGCGAGTTCCCCCGTCTGTGGGGCACGGCCTCATCCTCCCGAGGGCTGCTGAACAGCATGGTAGGGCACGCCAGGATTCCGATGTCCACATGAGTCACGCGCGACCTGCATCCGGAATGCCACAGACCTGCCGCAGTTACGCCGTCGAGGGGCGGGCCGCTTCGGGCCAGAGTGAACCGAGCCGGCCGGCAACGCCGGGCGCGGAGTCGGATGTCGAAGGGGTGACTCCAACGAACCCGCTGCCGGCCGCGCCCAGCCGGAAGAGAGGCATGCGACCGTTGATCTACGGATACCTTCGGTACCGCCGGACGTGCACGACCACGAGCGGCGAGAGAACGAATGGCTCCTCTACGAATTCGCCGTCAATGAGGGCTACAGCCTGGCGGACATCTTCTACGAGCACCACCACGGCTCACACAGCTCCCTGATGGCGCTGCTCACACTGCTGCGACAACGGGACACGCGGCACGTCGTGGTACCGACACTCATGCACATCGCACGTCACCCATTGCTACAGATCACCATGATTGAGTTGTTCGAACAACAGGCCGCTGCCCACATTCACGAGTCCCGCGGGCATTGAGTGATTCTCGAACCATAATTCGTTGCCCCGGGAACGGGAATGCGCTGGAATTGCCCCATGGAGATCCGCCCCGCCACTGCCGCCGACTGGCCCTCGATCGCCCCCATCCTGGCCGCGATCGTCGCCGACGGCGAGACCTACGCGTACCCCGACGACGAGCCCACCCTCCGCGCCATCTGGCACGAACCCCCGCCGGCCCTCACCCTCGTCGCGGTGGACGACGGCGGCACGGTCCTCGGCTCCGCCAAACTCGGCCCCAACCGCCCGGGCCGCGGCGCCCACGTCGCCACCGCGAGCTTCATCGTGGCGCCGGCCGCCCGCGGCCGCGGCGTCGGCCGCGCCCTGGGCGTCGACGTCCTGGGCCGGGCGCGCGCCGCCGGCTACGCCGCGATGCAGTTCAACGCCGTCGTCGAGACCAACACCGCCGCCGTCAACCTGTGGCGCGACCTGGGGTTCGAGGTCGTCGGTACGGTGCCGGGGGCGTTCGAGTCGCGGCGGCACGGCCGGGTCGGGCTGCACGTGATGTATCGCCGGCTGTGACCCCCGCGTCACACCCCGCCCGTACGCTACGGGCATGGCGGAGCGGGCGTACCCCCGGCGCGGGGTCCTGGCGTACCGGTGGCAGCGGCAGCAGCTCGACGGCAGCGGCGCGCGCGGCGTCGACCTGCTCGACCACGGCGTGCAGGACACCGGACCGGACGGCGCCGCCTGGGCGCTGCACATCCGCGGCGGCGGGGCGCCCGCCCCGGCCGAGCACCTGCTGGCCTGGACGCTGCGCGGCGCCCCGCACCTGTACCGGCGGGCCGACGCCGCCGCCGTCACCGTCGCTACCGCGCCGTTCTCCGAGGCCGACGCCGGCAAGCGGATCTTCGACGCCAACCGCACGCTCCGGGCCGCCGACATCCCGGCGCTGGAGGCGCTGGCGACCGTCGCCGCCGCCGCCCGCAAGATCGTCACCGCGGGTACGCCGAAGGGGCGGCTGTCGGCCGCGCTGACCGAGCTGCTGCCGGAGCCGTACCTGCGGCACTGCCGGCCGTGCGGCGCCACCCACCCCGGCGAGATGCTGTTCCGGCTGGCGATGCTGCCCGCGGCGCTGGAGCTGACCCCGGACACCGCTCCCCCGGTGCTGCGCCGCATCCCGAAGCTGCGGGCCAACCCGTTCGGCACGCTCGGCGACCGGGCCGCGCCGCGGTTCGACGTGGTCCGCAACTACCTGCGGTTCCACGGGCCGGCCACGCCGAAGGAGGTGGCGGCGTTCCTGGACGCGCCGCTGCGCGACGTGCAGCGGCTGTGGCCCGACGACGCCGTACCGGTCAGCGTCCGCGACGACCCGCGCCGCGGGCTGGCGATGCTGGCCGACGACCTGCCGGCGCTGGCCGACGCCACGCCGGTCAGGGGCGAGCTGCGGCTGGTCGGGCCGTACGACGCGTACCTGCAGGGCCGCGACCGCGACCTGCTCCTGCCCGACGGCACCCGGCACAAGACGCTGTGGGCGGTCATCGGGCGGCCCGGCGGCGTCCTCGTCGACGGCGAGGTGGCGGGGGTCTGGCGGCCGCGGACCAGCGGGAAGCGGTTCGCCCTCGCGGTGCAGTGGTGGCGGCCGGCGAGCGCGGCGCTGGACCGGGCGCTGGCGGCGGCGGGCGAGCGGCTGGCGGCCTTCCGGGGCGTGAGCTTCACCGGCCTGGCCGAGAGCTGAGACCGCCGGGCCGGCGGCGGGGCGCCGCGCGCGGGGCCGCGAGAACGGGAGCACCGGGCCGGAGCGGGGCCGCGGGAGCGGGGAGCGCCGGGCCGGGTGCGCGGGGAGTGGCGGGCCCATCGAGCCGAGAAAGCTTCGGGCTGGGCGGGAGCGCGCGCTGCGGAGTTTGCGGGGGAACCGCTGCGCGTGCTCCCGCCCGCCGCTCCCGCCCGTGAACCGGGGAGAAACGCCTGGCCGGAGGCGTCGGACCGGCGGAGGCTTGCCGATCACCTGATCCTGGGCGGGTTGGTGCGGGACCCGGGGCGCTGGCGGGGCGCCGTGGGGTCCCGCGGAGGGAGCGTCTGGAGTTGTCGTCGGCGTGCTGCCACCCGGACTAACGCGCGAGTTGCGCCGAGAAAACGGACAACCGGTGCGACTTCCCCCACCTCTTCGTCACTCGATGCGGTGAGCCGACCACCCGGGCCGCGCTCGCCGCGGGCCGGGCGCGAAAAAGCGGACGATCGGGGCGTACCCGATCGTCCGCTCTCACGGCCGTCAGTGGCCGAGGTGCGCCAGCAGGTCCTGGCGGGTGAGCACGCCGGCCGGCTTGCCCTCGATGAGCACCATCGCGGCGTCCGCCTTCTCCAGCAGCGCCACCGCCTCGCCGACCGGCTGGCCGCCGCCGATCATCGGCAGCGGCTCGGCCAGGTGCTTCTCGACCATGTCGTGCAACTGCGCTTGGCCGGTGAACAGGGCGTCCAGCAGCGCCTTCTCCGACAGCGCGCCGGCGACCTCGCCGGTGACCACCGGCGGCTCGGCTTTGAGCACCGGGAGCTGGGAGACGCCGTACTCGCGCATGTAGTCGATCGCGTCCCGGACCGTCTCGGTCGGGTGGGCGTGCACGAGCTGCGGCAGGACGCCGTCCTTGCCGGCGAGCACGTCGGCCACCGTCGCGCCCTCGCGGCCGGTGTGCAGGAAGCCGTACCGGGCCATCCAGTCGTCGTTGAAGATCTTGGACAGGTACCCGCGCCCGCCGTCCGGCAGCAGCACCACCACGACGTCGTCGGGGCCGCACTCGCGGGCGACGGTGATCGCCGCGGCGGCGGCCATCCCGCAGGAGCCGCCGACGAGCAGGCCCTCCTCCCGGGCCAGCCGCCGGGTGATGTCGAACGACTCGGTGTCGGAGACCTCGACGATCCGGTCGCAGATCGTCCGGTCGTACGTCTCCGGCCAGAAGTCCTCGCCGACCCCCTCGACCAGGTACGGCCGCCCGGTGCCGCCCGAGTACACCGACCCCTCCGGGTCGGCGCCGATGATCTGCACCCGGCCGTCCGAGACCTCCTTGAGGTACCGGCCGGTGCCGGAGATCGTGCCGCCGGTGCCCACGCCGGCGACGAAGTGGGTGATCCGCCCCTCGGTCTGCCGCCACAGCTCCGGGCCGGTGGTCTCGTAGTGCGACTGCGGGTTGGCCGGGTTCGCGTACTGGTTCGGCTTCCACGCGCCGGGGATCTCCCGGGCCAGCCGGTCGGAGACCTCGTAGTACGAGCGCGGGTCCTCCGGCGCCACCGCGGTCGGGCAGACGACCACCTCGGCGCCGTACGCGCGCAGCACGTTGCGCTTGTCCTCGCTGACCTTGTCCGGGCAGACGAACACGCACCGGTACCCGCGCAACTGCGCCACCAGGGCCAGCCCGACGCCGGTGTTCCCGCTGGTCGGCTCCACGATCGTGCCGCCGGGGCGCAGTGCGCCGGACTTCTCCGCCGCCTCGACCATCCGGACCGCGATCCGGTCCTTGACCGAGCCGCCCGGGTTGACGTACTCGACCTTGGCGAGCACGGTCGGCGCGGCGTCGCCGACGACGCTGCGCAGCCGGACCAGCGGCGTGTTGCCGATCGCCTCGACGACGTTCTCGAAGTACTGCACCTACTCAGCTCCGTCCCGACGCGCCCGCGCCACCGAGCGCCATCGTAGCGAGCGCGGTCAGGGCAGGACGTCGCCGTCGATCGTGCCGGCGCGGCGGCGCTCCCACTCCAGGAACCGCTCGGTCTCGGCCAGCAGGCTGCCCGCCAGCCAGGTGATGACCACGGCGTCGTCGACCAGGCCGAGGACGGCCAGGAAGATCTCGGGCACGGCGTCGATGGGCGAGACCACGTACAGCGCGGCGGCCGCCATCAGCAGGATCCGCGAGCCGGCGTCGTACTCGCCGCGCAGCGACGCCCGCAGCATCCGGGGCAGCGCGGCCAGCCGCGCCCCGATCGACGGCCCGCCGCGGGCGCCCGCGGTCAGCGCCCGCCACAGCGCCCGGAACGCCGTGGCGCGGCGCAGCCCGCGCCCCGCCGCGCTGCTCCGACCCGCGTAGGTCCGACCCTGGCCGGCACCGGCTCGACCGGTACTCGTCATGCGGCTCACCTCCACCCTCCATGGTGCCCCGGGCCCGCTCACCCGCCCGCATGATGCCCGGCCGCCCGTCCGGCTGAACCCCCGGCGTGGCGGGGCCGGCGCCGAACCGGACGCCGCGGGCCGCACGGATCGGCGCCGGCCACTCCGGGCGCACCCGGCGGCTGAGGCGAACTCCCTGCTCACGACCGATTCCCGACCGACCGGACGGACCCGTAGGCTGGCCGGTGGCCAGGCGGATTCCCCAGTGGAGTGCACGATGATGCGGCTCGGACGCGCGGCGGCGGTCACCATGATCGCCACAACGGTGGGCGGTGCCGCCCTGCTCGGCATCGAGGCGCTGCTGGCGCGGGGTCGCCGGTACGCCCAGCCGGAGCTGGGCCTGACCCTGCGGGCTCAGCTCGGCCCGCCGGCGGCGGCGCCGCTGCGGCTGGTCCTGCTCGGCGACTCCACCGCGCTCGGCGTCGGGGTGGACCGGGTCACCGACACGATCGGCGGGCAGCTCGCCCGGTTCCTCGCCACCGGCGACCCGACCGCGGGCGGTGCCAGCGCGGTGGCCGGCGTGCCGACGCTGCCGCCGCGGCGGGTGCACCTGTCCAGCGTCGGCGTCTCCGGCTCCCGGTCCACCGACCTCGCCACCCAGGTCGCCCGGGCGCTGCTCGGCGAGCGGCCGGACGTCGCGGTGATCCTGGTCGGCGCCAACGACGTGACCGGCCTGCGCCGCCGGGTCGACGCGGCCACGTACCTGGGGGCTGCCGTGCGCCGGCTCGCCGACTCCGGCGTCGCGGTCGTCGTGGGTACCTGTCCGGACCTCGGCGCCGCCCGCGCGGTGGCCCAGCCGCTGCGCCGGCTCCTCGGCGCGCAGGGGCGGCGGCTGGCCCGGGCGCAGGCCGCGGCGGTGCGCCGGGCCGGCGGTACGGCGGTCGACCTGGGCGGGCTGACCGGGCCGGTGTTCCGGGCGGACGCGGGCACGCTGTGCCGGGACGGGTACCACCCCTCGGCCGACGGGTACCGGGTCTGGGCGCACGCGATGCTGCCGGCGCTGTTCGCCGCCGTCTCCCGCCCGACCACCAAGCACTGACCCGCCCCGACCCGGGGCGCTCGGGTGATTTCCGGCCTACTGTGGGTGCATGGCCGAAGCCGTCATCGTCGCCACCGCCCGTACGCCGATCGGGCGCGCCGCCAAGGGCTCCCTGCGCGAGCTGCGCCCCGACGACCTCGCCGCCGCCGCGGTCACCGCCGCGCTGGCGAAGGTCCCCGAACTGGACCCCGCCACCATCGACGACCTGTACCTCGGCTGCGGCCTGCCCGGCGGCGAGCAGGGCTTCAACATGGCCCGGGTGGTCGCCACCCTGCTCGGGTACGACCGGCTGCCGGCCGCCACGGTCACCCGGTACTGCGCCTCCTCGCTCCAGACCACCCGGATGGCCTTCCACGCGATCAGGGCCGGCGAGGGCGACGTGTTCGTCTCCGCCGGGGTCGAGTGCGTCTCCCGGTACGCCCGGGGCAACTCCGACGCGCTCCCGCCCGAGGCCGCGGAGCTGGTCGGCGGCGGCTGGCAGAACCCGCGGTTCGCCGCCGCCCGCACCCGGTCGGCCCGGCGGGCGGCCGGCGGCGACGGGCCGTGGCGGGACCCGCGGGCGGGCGGCGACCTGCCCGACATCTACCTGGCGATGGGCCAGACCGCCGAGAACCTGGCCGAGCTGAAGGGCGTCAGCCGGGCGGACATGGACGAGTTCGGCGTCCGCAGCCAGAACCTCGCCGAGCGGGCCATCACCGACGGCTTCTGGGCCCGCGAGATCACCCCGGTGACGCTGCCCGACGGTACGGTCGTCAGCACCGACGACGGCCCGCGCCCCGGCGTGACCCTCGACGGGGTGGCCGGGCTGAAGCCGGTCTTCCGGCCGGACGGGCGGATCACCGCCGGCAACTGCTGCCCGCTCAACGACGGCGCCGCCGCCGTGGTGGTCATGAGCGACGCCCGCGCCCGCGAGCTGGGCATCACGCCGCTGGCCCGGATCGTCAGCTCGGGCGTCACCGCGCTGTCCCCCGAGATCATGGGGCTGGGGCCGGTCGAGGCGTCCCGGCAGGCGCTGACCCGGGCCGGGATGGCGATGGCGGACATCGACCTGGTGGAGATCAACGAGGCGTTCGCGGCGCAGGTGATCCCGTCGTACCGGGACCTGGACATCCCGATCGAGAAGCTGAACGTGATGGGCGGCGCGATCGCGGTCGGCCACCCGTTCGGCATGACCGGCGCCCGGATCACCGGCACGCTGCTCAACGCCCTGGACTGGCACGACGGGTCCCTGGGCCTGGAGACGATGTGCGTGGGCGGCGGGCAGGGCATGGCGATGATCTTCGAGCGGCTGTCCTAGCGGCCGGGCGGACCGGCCGGGGTGCCCGCGCGGGCGCCGTCCGGCCGCCCGCCGCCGCGCGGCGGCGGGCCCGGCGGCACCGTCAGAGGGTCGAGCGGACCTCGGCGGCGTCGGCCGCGGCGGCGTGGGTGAGGCCGTCCGGGGCGCCGGCGACGAGCAGGTCGCGGGTGACCACCCGGAGCTGGTCCGGCAGGGCCAGGTCGTTCTCCAGCCGGGGCAGGTCGCGGCGCGGCTCCCCCTCGGCCTCGGCGGCCAGGTCGGCGAGGCGCTGGGCCAGCCCGTGCACGACCTCGGCCCGCGACGGCCCACCGGCCTCGATCGGGGTGGCCCAGCGGGCGGGCGTCCACTGTGCCACCTGGGCGACGAGGAGATCGACGACCCGCGCCAGTTCCGCCCCACTCATGCGCGCAGCGTACTCGCCCGCCCGGCCGCCCGCTGACCCGCCGGTCCCGGCAGCGGCGGGAACGCCGAACGGGGGCGGCCGCGGCGCGGCGCCCCCGTTCGGGTCGATGCGTGCGGCGTCAGTCGCGCAGGTAGCCGATCAGCCGCAGGATCTCCAGGTACATCCAGACCAGGCCGACGACCAGGCCGAACGCGCAGTTCCAGGCGAACTTGCGCGGCAGCCCGTACCGGACGCCCTCCTCGATCTGGTTGAAGTCGAGGATGAACGTCAGTGCGGCCACGACGATGCAGACGACGCTGAAGCCGATGGCCAGCGCCCCGCCGTCGCGCAGCCCCATGTTCACGCCGAACAGCGCCAGCACGAAGTTGATCGCCATCAGCGCGAATACGCCGACCAGGGCGAACAGCACGCCGCGGGCGAACTTCGGCGTCGCCCGGATGGCCCGGACCCGGTACAGGACGGCCATGAGGACGAACGTGCCGAACGTCCCGATCGCCGCCTGGACGACGATGCCGGGGAACTGCTGCTCGAAGTACTTGCTGATCAGGCCCACGAACGCGCCCTCGACCAGCGCGTACGCGCCGATGACCAGCGGGTTGGTGACCCGGGCGAACGAGATGACCAGGCCCAGCACGAGGCCGAGCATGGCCGCGCCCAGCATGACCGGCAGCGCCAGCCCGTCGGGCACCGTGGCCCAGGCGACCCCGCCGGCCAGGCCCACCAGGGCCAGCAGGCCGACAGTGCGGACCACCACGTCGTCGATCGTCATCGGTGCCACGACGGGCGGGGCCGCGCCGAAGCCGGCGCCCGTCGGGTACGGCTGGCCGGCCGGGGCGGGCGGTGCGTAGCCGGCGGCCCGCTCCCGCTGCGCGGCCTCCCCCAGCCGGCTGAGCACCGGGTTGTGACTCTTCACGTCGCTCCTCCTCAACCATGACGTACCGCGTAAGCGTACTGCCTGTCCGCCACCGCGGACACGGTCGGCAATCCGACATCGGGTGCGGTACGGCACACGCGACGCGGCGGGCCCGGCGGGCGGCCGCCGGGCTGCGGTGCCCGGAGCGGGGCTCGAACCCGCACGCCTCTCGGCAGCCGCTTTTAAGGCGGCCGTGTCTGCCATTCCACCACCCGGGCGGGGGGTAGCCCGCACTCACCGTATCCGGTCGATCGGACGGACGCACACCCCGCCGGCGCCGAGCGGGGGGTCCCCCGTCCGGACCGCACCGTTAGGGTCTGGTGCGTGACGCACAGCTCACCCCTCGACAACGACCGATCCGCCGCCAGCACCGGGCCGACCGCGGCCGAGCCGTCCGCCGCGGCCCCGGCCGCGCCGGAACCGACCGCCCCGGCACCGGCCGCCGCCGAGCGGGCGGAGCCGGCCGCCACCGAACCGGCCACCGCGGCACCGCCGGCCACCGCACCGCCGGCCACCGAGCCGCCCGCCGCCGTACCGTCGGCCACGGGTGGGCGGGGGTGGTGGCGCGGCCCGGCGGCGGTCGACGTGCTGGTGTGCGCCGGCTACCTGGTGGCCGCGTTCGTCGTCCTCAGCCAGCTCTGGGTGGCGCCGACCGAGCGGGTGCTCTCGCTCAACGCCGAGGACCAGACCCTGTACGAGTGGTTCCTGGCCAACGACACGCTGCTCTGGACCGGCGGGTCCGGCCTGCTCAGCGACCGGCTGAACGCCCCCGAGGGGTTCAACCTGATGGCCAACACCACGGTCATCGCCCTCGGCCTGCTCGGCACCCCGGTCACGCTGGCGTTCGGCGCGCCGGTGACGTTCGCGCTGTTCGCCACGCTGAACCTCGCCGGCACGGCCGCCGCCTGGTACCTGCTGTTCGCCCGCGGCCTGCGCCGGCACCGGCTGGCCGCCGGCATCGCCGGGGCGTTCTGCGGCTTCGCGCCGGGGATGGTCTCGCAGAACATCTCGCACCTGCACATGAGCGCGCAGTGGCTGGTCCCGCTGATGGTCTGGTGGGTGATCGTGCTCGCCCGCACCGGCGACCCGGCCGCGCCGCGCCGCGAGCGCGCCTTCTGGGTCGCTTCGCTGGCGCTGGCGGCGACCGTGTTCGTGCAGGTGTTCATCGGCGAGGAGGTGCTGTTCCTCACCGCGTTCACGCTGCTGTTCGTCGTCGGCGCGTACGCGCTGGCCCGGCCGGCGGCGCGCCGGGCGGCGCCGCGGTTCCTGGCCGCGATGGCCGTCACGGCGGTGGTGGCGGGCGCGGCGCTGGCGTACCCGCTGTGGTTCCAGTTCCTCGGCCCGCAGGGGGTCAAGGACGGGATCTTCGCGCCGGACTACTTCTCCGCCGACCTGGCGAGCTGGATCGCCATCTCGCCGCTGTCGCTGGCCGGCTCGGACGCGGCGGCGCGGCTGACCACCGGGCCGTCGGAGTACAACACCTTCCTCGGCCTGCCGCTGATCCTGGTCGCGGTCGCCGGGGCGGTCTGGCTGATCCGCAAGCCGGCGGTGCTCGCCTGCGCGGTCGGCGCGCTGGTGATGGCCGCGTTCTCGCTCGGCCCGAAGCTCGTGGTCAACGGCGAGCGGACCGGCTTCTACGGCCCGTACATGGCGATCAAGAACGTGCCGGTCATCGACGGGGCGCTGCCGATGCGGTTCGCGCTCGCGGCGATCCCGCTGGTCGCGGCGATCCTGGCGTACGTCGTGCACGCCGCGCTGCGCCGCCCCGAGCGGGCCGTCCGCTGGGGGGTGCCGGCCCTGGTCGCGGCCGCGCTGCTGCCGATCGCGCCGGCGCCGCTGCCGGTGTCGGCCCGGCCGCCGCTGCCGACGTTCATCAGCGGCGGGGCGTGGAAGCAGTGCGCGCCCGAGAACGGCGTGCTGGTCACCGTGCCGCTGGCGACGCCGCCGCGGCCGGGGCCGATGCGGTACCCGACGGCCACGAACATCGCGTTCGCCATCCCCGAGGGGTTCTTCATCGGCCCGTACGGCACCGACGGCAGCGGCGCGATGGGCGTCTCCCGGTTCCCGATCGCGCAGTGGCTGGAGGAGGTCGCCACCTCCGGCGCGGTACCCCCGGTCGGGCCCGCGGACCGGGACGCGCTGCGGGTGGCGCTGGAGTTCTGGCGGGCCGACTGCGTCGCCGTGGTCGACGCCGAGCCGAACGCCGAGGCGATCCGGACGGCGCTGACCGCGCTGTTCGCCCGGCCCGGCGCACGGCTGGCGGACGCGACGACCTGGCGGGTCGAGCGCGGCTGAGCCCGGTGCGGCCCCCCCCGCGGCGCGACAGCGGCGGGGGCCGGCGGGCGGTCAGCCGCGCTGCTCGGCCGGGCGCTGCCCGTCGCCGGCCGGGACCGGCGGGGTGACCTCGGCGAAGCTCTCCCGCGGGTGCTCCAACTGGCCCAGCGCCACGACCTCGCGCCGGGTGAACAGCGCGAGCGTCCAGTCGACGACCACGCGCACCTTGCGGTTGAGCGACGGGATCCGGCTCATGTGGTACGTCCGGTGCATGAACCACGCCGGCAGCCCGGTGAGCTTGATCCCGTACACCTGCGCCACGCCCTTGTGCAGCCCCAGGCTGGCGACGCTGCCGACGTGCTTGTGCCGGTACTCCCGCGGCGCGCGCCCGGCGACCACCGCGGCGATGTTGTCGGCGAGCCGCCGGGCCTGCCGGACCGCATGCTGCGCACTCGGGGAGCAGAGCGCGCCGGGCGGGCCGGTCAGGTCGGGCACGGCGGCGCAGTCGCCGGCGCTCCACGCGCCCGGCACCACCCGGCCGTCGGCGTCGACCACCTGGAGCGTCGCCGCGCAGGTGATCCGGCCGCGGTCGTCGCGCGGCAGGTCGGTCTGGTTGAGCATCGGCGACGGCCGCACGCCCGCGGTCCAGACGATCGTGTCCGAGTCGAACCGCTCGCCGTCGGACAGCTCCACCTCGCCGTCCACGCAGGACTCGAGCCGGGTGCCCAGCCGGATGTCCAGGCCGCGCTTGAGGAGCTGCCGGACGGTGTACGCGCCCATGTCGCGGTCCACCTCGGGCAGCACCCGCTGGGTCGCCTCGACCAGCACCCAGCGCATGTCGGCCGGGGTCAGCTCGGGGTAGTAGCGCAGCGCGTCGCGGGCCATGTCCTCCATCTCGGCGAGCGCCTCGATGCCGGCGTACCCGCCGCCGACGAAGACGAACGTCAGCGCCCGGCGGCGCACGCCGGCGTCGGCCGTGGCCGCGGCGACGTCCAGCCGCTCGAGGACGTGGTTGCGCAGGTAGATGGCCTCGCCGATGCTCTTGAACCCGATCCCCTGCTCGCGCAGGCCGGGGACCGGCAGGGTCCGGGAGACCGAGCCGGGGGCGACGATGACGTGGTCGTACGGGACGTCGATCGGCGGCCCGGAGATCGGCTCGACGGTGGCGACCCGGTCGGCGTGCCGGATCCGGGCGACGTGCCCGTTGATCACCCGGCAGCCGCGCAGCTCGCGGCGCAGCGGCACGACCGCGTGCCGCGGCGAGATGTTCCCCGCCGCCGCTTCCGGCAGGAACGGCTGATACGTCATGTGCGGCTGGGGATCGACGACGATCACCTCGGCCCCGCGCAGCTTGCGGGACAGGCGCAGCGCGGCGTACAGCCCCACGTGCCCCGCCCCGACCACGAGAATCCGCTCAGCACTCATGGCCTCATCCTGCTCCCCCGGGCGCCCGCCGAACCCCCGGTGTGATCAGCGAGTCATGTGATCCGGGCGACCCTCGGCCAGCTCCCGCGCGCTGACCAGCACCGCGTCGAGCATGGGCGGGGTGAGCCGGCCGGTGAAGGTGTTCTGCTGGCTGACGTGGTAGCTGCCGAGCAGGGCCGGCAGCGCCGGATCGGCGGGCAGCCAGCGGGCGCCGTGGCCGAACGCCGGCCGGGGCGAGGGCGGGCGGGCGCCGTACACCGCGCGCAGCAGCGGCCAGAACGCCGCCCAGGCGAACCCGCCCAGCGCGACCACCACCCGCAGCGTCGGCCGCAGCAGGTCGAACTCGCGGTGCAGCCACGGCGCGCAGGTGTCCCGCTCGGCGGGCGTCGGCTTGTTGTCGGGCGGGGCGCAGCGGACGGCGGCGGCGATCCGGGTGTCGCGCAGCGCGAGGCCGTCGTCGCGCGACGTGCTGTCCGGCCGGTTGGCCAGGCCGACCCGGTGCAGCGCGGCGAACAGTACGTCGCCGGACCGGTCGCCGGTGAAGACCCGGCCGGTGCGGTTGCCGCCGTGCGCGGCGGGGGCGAGGCCGAGGATGGCGATCCGGGCGGCCGGGTCGCCGAAGCCGGGGACCGGGCGGCCCCAGTACTCCCGGTCGCGGAAAGCGGCCCGCTTCTCCGCGGCGACCCGCTCCCGCCAGGCGACCAGCCGGGCGCAGGCGAAGCAGCCGACGACCGCGCGGTCCAGTGCCGGCAGGTCCGGGGCGCGCCCGGCCGCCGCCCGGACCCCGCCGGCCGTGCGCACCGCCGCCACGGCCCGCGCTTCCGGCGTACCCGGCGCGCCGGTCAGCGCTTGATCGGGCCCAGGCACAGGGCGTAACCGCGGGCGCCGTCGCGGTCGGCGGCCTCCCAGAAGGTGTACTCGGCGGCCGGGTACGCCGCGCAGATCGTGTTGCTCGCGTTGAACTGCTGCTCGGTGATCTGGTCGACCTTGCCGAGCACCCGCCAGCGGGCGGCGCCGTCGCCGCAGGCGATCTTCTTCATCGCCTTCGGCTGCTCGCCGACCAGGCACTCGCCGACGGCGGCGCGCGGCTCCGGCTCGTACGTCAGGTGCCGGGCGACCTGCCAGCCCACGGCGGCGGCGAGGACGACGGCGGCCAGGCCGATGACGAGCATGACCTTGACGAACGGGCTGCGCCGGCCGGGCTCGCGGGCGGCGGCCGGGGGCGCGGCGGGTTCGGGGTCCGGCTCGGCGGCCGGGGCGGGGTCGGGCTGGCCGGCGGCGGGCGGCCCCCAGCCGGCCGGCGCGCCGTCCGCCGGGTACGGGCCGGCCGGCCCGAACGGCTCCCCGTTCGCGCCGCCACCGGGAGGTGCGAACGGGTCACCGGGCGCGGCGGCCGGCGGGAGCCGGTCCCCGGCGGCCGGCGGGAAGCGGTCGCCGGCCGACCCGAACGGGTCCTGAACCGGGGGCGCGGCGGGGTCCGGCGCCGGTGCGGAGAGGCCCCAGCCGACGGGCGGGGCGGCGGGCGCCGGCGGACCCCAGCCGGGCGGGGCGTCGGGCGCGGGCGGCGCGGCCGCGGGCTCGGCGGCGGGCGGGCCCCAGCCCGGCGGCGGGGTCAGGCCGATCGAGGTGGCGTCCGGGTCGGCGGGCGGCGCGCCGCGCTGGACCGGCACGTACGGCGGCTCGGCCGGCGGGGCCGGGCGCGCGCCATCGGCGTCGGGACGGTCGGTCGGCGCGTCGTAACGGCCCGATGAGGGCGGGTGTGGCGTGGACACAGCCGGTTCCTTTCGGGAGGTCTGCGGCAGTGTAGCGGTGCCCGCCGACACGGCGCGGTGCGGTGAACTGTCGGGTAATCGACAGTTCCTCCACTGTCGATCACCGCAGGCTGGCGGCGATCCCGTCCAGGATGTCGTGCTCGCTGACGGTAACGAATTGGTGACCCGTACGCTCCATAGCCGTACGCAGCACCAACGCGCCGGCCGCGATGACGTCCGCGCGGCCCGGGTGCATGACCGGCAGCGCCCGGCGGGCGGCAACGCTGCTGGTCAGCAGCTCGTCGGTGACGCGCGCCACATCCCCGTACGGGATCACCGCGTGGTGCAGCCGGACCGGGTCGTACGCCCGCAGCCCCAGGGCCAGCGCCGCGACGGTCGTCACGCTGCCGGCCAGGCCGACGAACGTCGCGGCCGTGCGGCCGGGCACCGCGTCCAGCGCCGCGTCGACGGCCGCGGTGATGTCGGCGGCGGCCGCGGCGACCTGGTCGGCGGTCGGCGGGTCGGCGTGCAGGTGCCGCTCGGTCATCCGGACGCAGCCGACGTCGACCGACCGGGCGTGCGCCACCGCGGTGTCGCCGAGGACGAACTCCGTCGAGCCGCCGCCGATGTCGACGACCAGCCGCGGGCCGGGCGCCGCCAGGCCGTCGATCGCCCCGGCGAACGAGAGCCGGGCCTCCTCCGCGCCGGAGATGACCTCCGGGGTGACGCCGAGGGTGGCCTCGACCATCGCGGTGAACTCGGCGGCGTTCTCGGCGTCCCGGCTGGCCGAGGTCGCGCACATCCGCACCCGGGCGCAGTCGTGCGCGGCGATCAGCCCGGCGTACCGGGCCAGCGCCGCGCGGGTGCGGTCCAGCGCGGCGGGGGCGAGCCGGCCGGTCCGGTCGACGCCCTCGCCGAGCCGGACGATCTCCATCTCGCGGACCAGCTCGGTCGCGCCGGCCGGGTGCAGGTCGGCGACGAGCAGCCGGACCGAGTTCGTGCCGCAGTCGACGGCGGCGACCCGGCTCACGCGTCCGCCCCGCGGCAGGGGGTGGCCCAGAACTCGCCGATCAGCTCGCGCACCTCGTCGCCGAACGGGTTCACGCCCGGGCCGGCGGCCAGCGCGTGCCCGAGGTGGACGTGCAGGCACTTGACCCGGCCGGGCATCCCGCCCGCGGACACCCCGGCGATCTCGGGTACGTCGCCGATCGCCCCGCGCACGGCCAGGTAGTGCTCGTGCGCCCGCCGGTACCGGTCGGCCAGCTCGGGCTCGGCGGCCAGCCGGTCCGCCATCTCCCGCATCAGCCCGCCGGACTCCAGGCGGCTGCACGCGGCGGTGGCGTTCGGGCAGGTCAGGTAGAAGACCGTCGGGAACGGCGTGCCGTCGGCCAGCCGCGGCGTCGTCTCGACGACGTCCGGCTTGCCGCACGGGCAGCGGTGGGCGACGGCGCGGGTGCCGCGCGGGGTGCGGCCGAGCTGCGCCGCGACGGTGGCGAGGTCGGCGGGCGTGGCCGGCTCGCGGTGCGGCAGCGCGGGCGGTGCGGACTTCACGGTGCTCCCGGGGGTTGCTGGGCGACTCGGCGGTGCGGTGCGGTGCGGGCGCGGGGCGGTGCGGTGGGTGCGCGGTGGCGGGCGCGGGATCAGGGGCGGCCGGCGGCGTCGGCCGAGGCGACGCTGGACCACAGCTTCTCGGACCAGCTCGGCTCGGCCGGGCGCCGGTCCGGCGCGGTGGCCGGGCCGGGGCCGCGGTCGAACACGACGTACGCCTTCTCGCCCGGGAAGATCATGTAGAACCGGCGGCGGGCCTCCTTGGCCACGTACGCCTCGTCCTCCCAGAGCAGCTTCTTCTCCTTCAGGGCGTCGATGCTGTCCCGCTTGGCGGCGTTGGCGGCCTCCAGCCGGGCGATCTCCGCCCGCTGGTTGAGCAACTGGCGGACCGGATAGGTGTACCCCAGCGCGAGCGCCAACAGCAGCAACAGCAGCACCCCGGCGCGCCCGGTCAGCCGGCGCGGCGGCCGGGCGCTGACCCGCTCGGTGCCGGGGCGGCCCGCCGGGGCGCGGCGCGGCCCGGCGGGGCGAGCGGCCGGGGCGCGGCGGGCGCCGTCGCGCGGCTCCCGCTCCCTGGCCGTACCGCGGGGCGTGCCGCCGGTCCGGCCGGCGCGGGCGCCGCCGGCGCGGGCCGGACCGGCGCGCCGCGTGGTGCCCGGCCCGGCCGGCTGACGACGCTGCATGCCCCGATCGTAGTGCGTCGGCCGACCCGTACGGGTGAGCCGCCCCCGGTGGGTCCGCTCCGGCGGGGTCAGCCGCGCAGGCGCGGGAAGGCGGCGGCGCCGGCGTACCGGGCCGCGTCGCCCAGCTCCTCCTCGATGCGCAGGAGCTGGTTGTACTTGGCCACCCGGTCCGACCGGGCCGGCGCGCCGGTCTTGATCTGGCCGCTGCCGACGGCGACGGCGAGGTCGGCGATCGTGGTGTCCTCGGTCTCGCCGGAGCGGTGGCTCATCATCGTCCGGAAGCCGGCGCGGTGGGCCAGGTCGACCGCGTCGAACGTCTCGGTCAGCGTGCCGATCTGGTTGACCTTGACCAGTACCGCGTTGGCGGTCTGCTCGGCGATGCCGCGGGCGATCCGCTCGGGGTTGGTGACGAACAGGTCGTCGCCGACGAGCTGGGTCCGGGCGCCGAGCGCGGCGGTGATCGCCGCCCAGCCGGCCCAGTCGTCCTCGGCCAGCGGGTCCTCGATGGACACGATCGGGTAGCTCTCGACGAGCTTGGTGTAGTACGCGACCAGCTCGTCGGCGCTCTTGGCGGCGCCCTCGAACCGGTACGCGCCGTCGGCGAAGAACTCGGTCGCCGCCACGTCCAGGGCGAGCGCCACGTCGGCGCCGAGCCGGTACCCGGCCTTCTCGACGGCCTCGGCGATGAGGTCCAGGGCGGCGGCGTTGGTGGGCAGGTTCGGCGCGAAGCCGCCCTCGTCGCCGAGGCCGGTGGACAGGTCCCGCTTGCGCAGCACGGCCTTGAGCGCGTGGTACACCTCGGTGCCGCAGCGCAGCGCGTCGCCGTACGTCGGCGCGCCGATCGGCGCGATCATGAACTCCTGGACGTCGACGTTGGAGTCGGCGTGCGCGCCGCCGTTGAGGATGTTCATCATCGGCACCGGCAGCAGGTGCGCGGTCGGGCCGCCCAGGTACCGGAACAGGCTCAGGTCGGCCGAGTCGGCGGCGGCCTTGGCCACGGCCAGCGAGACGCCGAGGATCGCGTTGGCGCCCAGGTCGGCCTTGTTCGGGGTGCCGTCCAGGTCCAGCATGACGGCGTCGATCGCGCGCTGGTCGCTGGCCTCGTGGCCGATCAGCTCGTCGACGATCCGCTCCTCGATGTTCTCGACGGCCTTGCGCACGCCCTTGCCGAGGTACCGGCCGGTCTCCCCGTCGCGCAGCTCCACCGCCTCGAACGCCCCGGTCGACGCCCCGGAGGGGACGGCCGCCCGGCCGGTGGAGCCGTCGTCCAGCCCGACCTCGACCTCGACCGTGGGGTTGCCCCGTGAGTCCAGGATCTCCCGAGCCAAGATTGCCTCGATGGTAGCCATTGCTCCTCCTCGCGACGTCCGGTACGGGTTGTCCGAATCCCTGCGGGCACCCACCGCGAGGGTATCCAGTCGGTGGGGCCGCGCCGCGCCGGCCCGCGGAACTGTGACGGGACGCGCCGCGCGTCCCCCGGCCGACCCGCCGGCCCGGCTCGCGCATGGGAGGATCCCCGGCCCGCGCGTGGCGGATCCCCGGCCCGCCGCGGCGGATCTTCGGCCCGCGCCCGGGGATCTTCGGCCCGCGGCCGGGCCGGATTCGCGGCCGGCGCGTGGGAGGATCAGGGCGATGAGCGGACCGAACCTGCCCGGCACGGGGTCCCGGGTCCAGGTCGTCGTGGACGGCGTCCTGCACCCCTGCCGGGTGGAGCGCGCCGACGCCGGCCGGCTGACCCTCACCGCCCCGGCCGCCATCGCCGCCGCGGACGCCCCCGCGGCGGGCGTGACGCTGGGCCTGCGCTGGACCGACCAGCGCGGCCGGCACGACGCGCCGGTGCACCTGGCGACCGTCCGCCCCGAGCCGCACGGCACGTGGGACGTCGAGGTCGTCGGCGCTGTCGCGGTCGCCCAGGAGCGGGCGTACGTGCGCGGGGGCGGCGGCGAGCCGCTGCGGCTGCGCCGCACCGACCCGCCCGGCCAGCCGGTCGAGGCCGAGGTGGTGGACGTCGGCGAGCGCGGCGTGCGGGGGCGGTTCCGGTTCGTGGACGTGGCGCCGGGCGACCCGGTGTCGGTGGAGTTCGCCCTGGACGACGGGCCGGTGGACGTCCGCGGGCGGGTGCTGCGGGTGATCGAGCAGCCGGCGCTGCGCTCCGTCGACGTGGTGGTGGTGTTCGAGCCGTCGGAGGCGCAGGCGACCCGCATCCGCCGGCACGTGCTGGCGGCCCAGCTCCGCGCCCGCACGGGCCGCGCCGGCTGACCCGGCCCGCAACGATCCGGCCGGCCCGATCGAGGGCTCGCGGTCGGCCCGCGGCCTACTCGCCCGGCGCGGTGACGCCCGGCCCGGCCGCGGTCGGCCCGGCGGCCCCCGGGCCGGCCGCGGGCGGGGCGGCGACGGTCTCGGCGGCGCGGAGGCGGGACAGTTCGGCCAGCGCGGCGCGGCGCAGCGCGGCCTCCGGGTCGTAGCCCGTGCGCCGCGCGGCGACGGCCAGCGCGTACAGCGCCGCCCCTACCGACTCCTCCCCGCCGGGCGGCCCGACCGCACCGCCGGGCCCGGCCGACCCGGCCGCCGGTGCGACGCCGGGTCCGTCCGGCGATTCCGGGGCGGCCGCGGGGCGGGCGCCGGCGGCGAGGCCCGCGCGCTCGGCCCGGTCGTGGATCTTGGCGGCCAGGGCGAGAGCCGGCTGGCCGAGCACGATCCCGTCGAACGCCGACGTCCGGCCCTTCTCCGCCCGCTTGATCCGCTCCCACTGCCCGGTGATCGCGTCCAGGTCGGTCACCTCGGCGTCGCCGAACACGTGCGGGCTGCGCCGGATCAGCTTCTCCGCCAGGTCGCCGGCGACGTCGTCGACCGTCCACGGCTCGTCCGCGGTCTCGCCCAGCCGGGCGTGCAGGACCACCTGGAGCAGCAGATCCCCCAGCTCCTCGCGCAGCGCGTCCGGGTCGCCGGCCTCGATCGCGTCGAACGTCTCGTAGCACTCCTCGATCAGGTACGGCGCGAGGCTGCGGTGGGTCTGCCGGCGCTTCCACGGGTCGCCGCCGGGCGACAGCAGCCGGTCGATCACCGCGACGACGTCGAGCAGCCGGGCGCCGGGCGGGTCCCACGAGCCGGGCAGCACCTCCAGCGCGGCCCGGCCGGGCTCGCGGGCGAGCCGGTGGCCCAGCTCCCGGGCGAGCGCGGCGTCGCCGTCGGGCGCCGCCAGCCACACGGCCGTACCGTCGGCGTCCGCGGCGGCCAGCAGCGCGTCGGCGGGCGGCCCCGCCGGTACGGCGATCGGCACGCCCTGGGCCCGGACGGCCGCGACGGCCGGCGACTCACCCGCGGCGAGCACCGGGTGCGCGCGCAGCAGGTCCCACGCGGCGGCCGACAGCAGCCCCGCCGGCAGCCGCGGCGAGGTGACGAGCAGGACGACCCGGGCGCTCACCCGTGGTCGTGGCCCGGGTCGGGCTCGGCCGGGGCGGCCGTGCGCGGGGCGTCGGCGGGCGCGTCCTTGACCGGTACCGACGGGCCCATCGGCACGGCGTAGTACGACTCGGCGCTCTGGATGTCGAACGGCACCCGGAAGTCGCTGCCGTACCGCGGGTTCACCGTGACCCGGGCGTCGGTCAGCGCCCTGGCCACGAGGTCGCGCAGCGCCAGCGGCACGCCGAGGGTCTCGGTGCTGAAGTTGTTGGACACCGCCTCGAACGGCTCGCTGAGCGGACGGCCCTGGATGGTGGTGTTGCGGTACGCCTCGCGCTTCTGCTCCTCCGACGGCGCGACCGGCTTGACCCGGCTGCGCAGCGCGTCCTGGCCGGCGACGTACTTGGCGAACAGCGGGGTGAGCCGGATCTGCGGCGGCAGCTTCTGCGCGGTGGCGAACTCGTTCAGCGGCACCTGCGCGACCGGGATGCTGTTGGCCCTGGCGTACGCGTCGACGGCGTCCCCGACGATCATCAGCCGCAGTACCTGGGCGCGCAGGTCGGTCCGGTTGACGGCGGCCTGGTTGGCGGCGGGCAGGCTGGCCACGTACTCGTCGGCGACGGCCGCGACCTCGGTGTCGCTGATCCGCCGGTCGCCGACGTACGCGGCGACCCCCGGATCGGACCGACAACCCACGAGCCCGGCCAGCGCGAAGCCGGCCACCCCGATCACTGCGACGATGCGACGACCCTGCATGTACCCACCCTCCCACACGCGGGCGGTCAGGTGCCGGCCGGTGGCCCGAGCACGTCGGACAGGAGCTGTCCGACCCAGTCCAGCAGCGCCAGGTCGCGCAGCGGGTTGCCGCCGACCCGCCGGTCCCGCGGGTGCGGGACGCTGACCTGCTCGGTGACGGCCTTGTACACGGCGTCGGGGTGGTACCGCTTGAGCCGGAGCTGCCGGGAGTCGGGCAGGGCGAGCGGGGCCAGCCGGATGTGCTTGCCCTGCAACGACACGTCGGTCAGCCCGTACGCCCGGGCCAGCAGCCGGAACCGGGCCACCGCGACCAGGTTGGCCACGGCGGCGGGCGGCTCGCCGTACCGGTCGGTCATCTCCGCGACCACGCCGGCCAGGGCGTCGGCGTCGCGGGCGGCGGCGAGCTTGCGGTACATCTCCAGCCGCAGCCGCTCCACCCCGATGTAATCGTGCGGCAGGTGCGCGTCGACCGGCAGGTCGACCTTGACCTCGACCTCCTCCTCGGGGCGCTCGCCCTTGAACGCCTGGACGGCCTCGCCGACCATCCGGACGTACAGGTCGAAGCCGACGCCCTCGATATGCCCGGACTGCTCCCCGCCCAGCAGGTTGCCCGCGCCCCGGATCTCCAGGTCCTTCATCGCCACGTACATGCCGGCGCCCAGCTCGGTGTGCTGGGCGATGGTGGCCAGCCGCTCGTGCGCCTGCTCGGTGAGCGGCTTCTCCCGCGGGTACAGGAAGTACGCGTACGCCCGCTCCCGCCCCCGCCCGACCCGGCCGCGGATCTGGTGCAACTGGGCCAGGCCGAGCAGGTCGGCCCGCTCGACGATGAGGGTGTTGGCGTTGGCGATGTCGATGCCGGACTCGACGATCGTGGTGCAGACCAGGACGTCGAACTCCTTCTCCCAGAAGCCGACCATCACCTTCTCCAGCGCCTCCTCGGACATCTGCCCGTGGGCGACGGCGACCCGCGCCTCGGGCACGATCTCCCGGATCCGGCGGGCCGCCCGGTCGATCGACTCGACCCGGTTGTGCAGGTAGAAGACCTGGCCGTCGCGGAGCAGCTCGCGGTGGATGGCGGCGGCGATCTGCTTGTCGTCCTGCGCCCCGACGTACGTCAGGACGGGGTGCCGCTCCTCCGGCGGGGTGGCGATCGTGGACATCTCCCGGATGCCGGTGATCGCCATCTCCAGCGTCCGCGGGATCGGCGTGGCGGACATCGTGAGCACGTCCACGCTGGCCCGCAGCGTCTTGAGGTGCTCCTTGTGCTCGACGCCGAACCGCTGCTCCTCGTCCACGATCACCATGCCCAGGTGCTTGAACTGGGTGGCCCTGGACAGCAGCCGGTGGGTGCCGATGACGATGTCGGCGGTGCCGTCGCCGACCATCTCCATGGTCCGCTCGGCCTCCTTCGGCGTCTGGAACCGGGAGAGCTGCCGGATCGCCACCGGGAACTGGCCCATCCGCTCGGTGAAGGTGTTGAAGTGCTGCTGGGCGAGCAGCGTGGTCGGCACGAGCACCGCGACCTGCTTGCCGTCCTGGACCGCCTTGAAGGCCGCCCGGACCGCGATCTCGGTCTTGCCGTACCCGACGTCGCCGCAGATCAGCCTGTCCATCGGGGTGGACTTCTCCATGTCGCCCTTGACCTCGTCGATCGCGGCGAGCTGGTCCGGCGTCTCGGTGTACGGGAAGGCGTCCTCCAGCTCCCGCTGCCACGGGCTGTCCGGCGCGAACGCGTGGCCCTTGCTGGCCTGCCGGGCGGCGTAGAGCTGGATGAGCTGGGCGGCGATCTCCTTGACCGCCTTTCGCGCCCGGGCCTTGGCCTTCTGCCAGTCGGCGCCGCCCATCTTGTGCAGGGTCGGCTGCTCGCCGCCGACGTACCGGGAGAGCTGGTCGAGCTGGTCGGTCGGCACGTACAGCCGGTCCGGCGGCTGGTTGCGCTTGGACGCGGCGTACTCGATCACCAGGTACTCCCGGTCCGCGCCGTTGATCTTGCGCTGGACCAGCTCGACGTACCGGCCGATGCCGTGCTGCTCGTGCACCACGTGGTCGCCGGGGCGCAGCTCCAGCGGGTCGATGGTGTTGCGCCGGCGGCTCGGCATCCGGCGCATGTCCCGGGTGGTGGCGCCGCGGCCGCCGGTGATGTCCTCGCCGGTGACGACGATCAGGTGCTCGTCCAGGGCCAGGCCCTCGTGCAGCCCGCCGCAGGTGACCGTGATCGCGGCGGCCGGCGGCGCGGCCTCGACCGCGTCGACCAGCGTGGCGCCGAGGCCGGCGTCCCGGAGCACCTCGATCGCCCGCTGGGCCGGGCCGGGCGCGGCGAAGACCAGCACGACCGCGGCGCCCGCGGCCGTCCACCGGGTGAGGTCGGCGACGACCCGCTCGGTCTCGCCGTGGTACCGCGGCACCGCCGCCGCCGTCGGGGTCAGCGCGGTGCCCTCGTCCGGCGCGACCTCGGCCGCCGGTACGGGGTCCAGCCACGGCTCGGCCGCGGCGGGCTCCGCGCTCTCGCCGGCGATGCCGAACGGCGCCAGCGTCCACCAGGCCAGCCCGAGCTTGTCGGCGTGCCCGCGGACCTCGGCCAGCGTCCGGAAGGCGGCGGCGCCCAGGTCGATCGGCGCCCGCCCCGCCGCGCCGGCCGCGGCCGCCCAGCTCGCCTCGAGGAACTCCGCCGAGGTACGGGTGAGGTCGTGCGCCCGGGCCCGGATCCGCTCCGGGTCGCAGAGCAGGACGTGGGTGTGCGCCGGCAGGCAGTCGATCAGCAGCTCCAGCCGGTCGGGGCCGAGCAGCGCGGGCGCCAGCGACTCCATCCCCTCGACCGGGATGCCCCCGGCGAGCTTGTCCAGCAGCTCGGCCAGCTCGGGGTGGTCCCCGGCCAGCGCGGCGGCCCGCTCCCGGACGTCGTCGGTGAGCAGCAGCTCCCGGCACGGCGGTGCGTCCAGCCGGTCGACCGGCTCGATCGTGCGCTGGTCGGCGACGGCGAAGGTCCGGATCTCCTCGACGTCGTCGCCCCAGAACTCGACCCGCAGCGGATGCTCGGCCGTCGGCGGGAACACGTCGAGGATGCCGCCGCGGACGGCGAACTCGCCCCGCTTGGTCACCAGGTCCACCCGCGCGTACGCCAGGTCGGTCAGCCGCCGCGCCATCTCCGCCGGGTCGGCGGTGGCGCCGGTGGTCAGCGTGACCGGCGGCAGGTCGCCGAGGCCCTTGAGCTGCGGTTGGAGCAGCGACCGGACCGGCGCGACCAGCACCCGCACGGGCCCCTCGACGGTGTCCTCGGGGTGGGCCAGCCGGCGCAGGACGGCCAGCCGCCGGCCGACGGTGTCCGAGCGCGGGGACAGCCGCTCGTGCGGCAGCGTCTCCCAGGCGGGGAAGACGGCGATGTGCTCCGGCGGCAGCAGGCAGGCCGCCGCTTCGGCGAGGTCGTCGGCCTCCCGGCTGGTCGCCGTCACCGCCAGCACCGGCCGCCCGGCGCCGGACCCGGCGGCGGCCAGCAGCGCGACGACGTACGGTCGCAGCGCCGCCGGCCCGGTCAGGTCCACCGCCTCGGGGTGCGCCGCCGCGGCGAGGGTGCGCGCGCGGGCCAGCGCGGTGTCGCCGAGGACGGCCGGCAGCAGACCGGCGAGCTTCATCGCGGAACCTCCGGGAGCAGTGCGCGCGGCCGCGGGACGCGGGGCGCGGGCGGTCCCCCGACCATATCGGCCACCCCCGTCATTGCCGGCGGGCGCCGGGGCGGGTCCGGCGCATCCCGGGGTGAATCCGCCCGAGCGGGGTCATTCGGGCGGCCGGGTCGGCGCCCGCCGGGTCGCCGGCTCCGGCACCCGCCGCTCGCGCTGTGGGCGCCCCGCGGCGGCGGCCCGGCCGGGGGCGGCCACGACCCCACTCTCCACCGCGCGGTCGGGCCGCGGCGAGCGGGGAGCAGCGGGGTGGCCCCGGCCACGACCCGGCGGGCGGGGCGGATGCGCGCAGAAGGCCGCGGTACCGGCGGCGGGGCGGGCTGCCGGGCGGTGGTCGCGTGCGGAACCCCGCGGCGCCGGCTGCGTCGCGGGGTTCGCTATCTCGTGGTGCCGAGTGCGCGCGCCGTCGTACGCGGGCGGGAGCGCCGGGGCCACGCCGGCGGGTGTCGGCGGGGTACGGCGCGCGGGCGCTCCCGGTCGGCCCGTACTGTCCGTGCTCTATCTGGCAGTGCGACGTCCGGTCGCGACGCTAACAATGCGCCGATGTAATGCCCTGTTAGTCGCACCACACTGTCGGCTTGCCGACAGTTAGCTTGCCCGCGGGGCCCGCGACCAGGCATTTGAACAGGAGCAGCGCGCGAATCTGCAACTTGCACACATCGACCCGTAACCATCCGCCACTCGGGCCGTTTCCCAGAGCGACGGCGCTGATCCATCGACCCGGACCCATCCACCGCACGTTCACGCGCACGTCACCGACCGGCCGCCCGGAGGGCGCGCCGGCATCTTGCGTCTCCGTCATGTCGCACATGCTGTCCGTCGATCGCGCGCGAATCGGCATGACAATGCTTCGGCCTCACAAATTGGTCCACACAGGATCTACCTGCACTTCTTCCCCTCCCCATCCCACCGCACGCCGGCGACGGCCGGGCGGCGCAGGGCGGCTTCGTGGGCGCCGCGATCCCTGGACCGAGGCAGTCGGGGCCGACCGGGACCGGCCGGCCATGGTGTGCAAAAGGGGATGCGACGTGCGAGTGCTGCTGCTGGTTTCCGCCTTCAACGGACTCAGCCAACGGGTCTGGTGTGCACTGCGGGAAGCCGGCCACGACGTCGGCGTGCTGCTGGCGACGAGCGAACAAGCGATCATCGAGGGCGTGGCGGCGGCCAATCCGGACCTGGTCCTGTGCCCGTTCCTCAAGGAGCGGGTGCCGGCGCGGGTGTGGCAGCGGTGGCGGACGGTCATCATCCACCCCGGACCGGTCGGCGACCGCGGACCGTCCTCGCTGGACTGGGCGATCACCGAGGGGGCGCCGCGCTGGGGGGTCACGGCGCTCGAGGCGATCGACGAGATGGACGCCGGCCCGATCTGGGCCAGCCGGACGTTCCCGCTGCCGGCGGAGCCGGCGCGCAAGTCGGCGGTGTACAACGGACCGGTCGCCGACGCCGCGCTGGAGTGCGTGGCCGAGGTGGTGGCCAAGGCCGCCGACCCGGCGTTCCGGCCCACGCCGCTGGCGGCGGCCGCCCCCGGCGTACCGGGGGCGCGGCTGCGGCCGGCGATGACCGGGGCCGACCGCGCGTGCGACTGGTCCGACCCGACGGCGCACCTGGTCCGCCGGGTCCGCGCGGCCGACGGCGCCCCCGGCGTCCGGGCGACGCTGGGCGGCCGGCCGACGCTGATCTTCGACGCGCACCCCGCCGGCCCGGTCCCCGGCCGCGCGCCCGGTACCGTGCTCGCCCAGCGCGACCACGCGATCCGCGTCGCGACCGGCGACGGCAGCGTCTGGCTCGGCCACCTGCGGGCGCCCGCCGACGGCGGCGGCCCGCGGATCAAGCTGCCGGCGACGACGCTGCTCAGCCGGCGGCTGCGCGGCGTGCCGCGGACGTCCCGGGCGGGCGAGGGCGGGGACGGCCCGGCCGAGATCCGGTACCGCCGGGACGACGCGGTCGGCTGGCTGACGTTCGACTTCTACAACGGCGCGATGTCCAGCGGGCACTGCCGCCGGATGCTGGCCGCGCTGCGCCACGCCGCGCAGCAGGACACCCGGGCGATCGTCCTGGCCAGCGGGCCGGAGGTGTTCAGCAACGGCATCCACCTCAACGTGATCGAGGCGGCGAGCGACCCCGCCGCGACGGCGTGGACGAACATCAAGGCGATCAACGCCGTCTGCCGGGCCATCACCGCGAACACCCGGCAGGTGGTGCTCACCGGGTTCGGCGGCCCGGCCGGCGCGGGCGGCGTGATGCTGGCGCTGGGCGCGGACATCGTGACCGCCCGGGACGGCATCGTGCTGAACCCGTACTACGACATGGGCCTGTACGGCTCGGAGCTGCACACGTACACGCTCCCCCGGCGGGTCGGCAGCCGGCTGGCCCGGCAGCTCCTGGAGGACAGGCTGCCGATCGGCACGGCCGCCGCGCTGCGGCTGGGGCTGCTCGACGACGTCGGGCCATGCGACCACGCGGCGTACCTGGACTGGCTCGGCGAGGTCGCCGCGCGGGCGGCCGAGCCGCGCCGGGCGGCGGCGCTGTGCGCGGCGAAGGCCGACCGGCTGGCGGCGGAGCCGGTGCCGCTGGACGCGTACGAGGCGCGCGAGTTGGCGGAGATGAGCCTGGACATGTTCGACGACCGGTCCGACTTCGCGGGGGCGCGGCACGACTTCGTGCACAAGGTACGGCCGCAGTCGACCCCGGCCCGGCTGAGCCACCGGCCGCCGGCGACGATCCGGATCGTCCGCCCGCGCAAGCCGCTGGTGGCGGCGGCGCCCTGACGCCGCGCCGGGCCCCGGACGGCGGCGGCCGTCCGGGGCCCGCGACGAAGGCCGAAGGGGTGGGATCGCCCGACACGCGACCCCACCCCTTGCGCGGCACGCCGGGCCCCGACGACCCGACCTGGCGGGCGGCTCCTCACCACAGAAGCCGCGATTCTCCCCGATTTCCCCGTAATTGGGGCGACTGAGCCCAGTGAACAGCACTCCGCGCTGTGACCGCAACGGCGCAATACGTAATGGCGCCTACGACGTCCGGAATCCATCGATCAGGGTCAGCGGACCGGTCGGGCGGGCCCGGCCGAACGACGGCGCGCCCGGTCCGACCGGCCGGTGGGGGTCGCGCGGGGCCGGCCGGGCGCCGCGTCAGCCGGGGTGGGTCTCGCCGCCGACCGGCGCCAGCACCTCGCCGGAGTAGTGCGAGGACAGCCGCTCGCTGGCGAGGAACACGTACGACGGGGCGATCTCGTCCCGGCTGCGCCGCCCGCCCCATCGGTGCCTGCCCGCCGAACCCGCCGGCCCTCTCGGCGTCGAACGTGGCCGGGATCAGCGGCGTCCACACCGGCCCCGGCGCGACGCAGTTGACCCCGGATCCCGCGGTCCAGCAGCGACTGCGCCAGCGACATCGTGAAGGCGAGCACCGCCCCCTTGGTCGCCGAGTAGTCGATCAGGTCGCGGTTGCCCCGCAGCCCGTTCACCGAGGCCGTGTTGATGATCGCGGCGCCGGCCCGCAGGTGCGCCAGGGCGGCCCGGGTGACGTGGAAGTAGCTGCCGACGTTGACCGCGAACGTGTGCTCCCACTGCTTCGGGTCGATGTCCTCCCACCGCTGCGCCGGCCGCTGGTACGCGACGTTGTTCACCAGCACGTGCCGGCCGCCCAGCTCGACCACGGTCCGCTCGACGACCTCGGCGCAGTGGTGCTCCTCGGCCGGGTTGCCGGGCAGCAGACGCACCGGCGGCCGGCGGCGCGGACCAGCTCGGCGGTGTACTCGGCGTCGTCGTGCTCGTTGAGGTACGCGAGGGCGACGTCCGCGCCCTCCTTGGCGAACGCCACCGCGACGGCCCGGCCGATGCCGGAGTCCCCGCCGGTGATCAGGGCGACCCGGTCGCGCAGGAGGTCGCGGCCGGGGTGGTCGGCCATCGTGTCCCGCGGCGCCGGGTCCGGGTCGCCGCTGCGGCCGGGGTACGGCTGCTCCTGCGGGGGCGGGGCCTGCTGCGCGTCGTCTGCCATGCCCGACCCATACCCACCCGCCGGGCCCGTACCCGGACGCCACCGGGCCGGGCGCGGGCCCGGCGGGCCGGCGGCGGGCGGCGGCGCGGGTCGCGGGCGGGGCGGCCCATCGGGCTGGCGGGGGCGGTCAGATGAGCGGCAGGTTCTCCCGACCCGGCCGGACGGCCAGGCCCGGCAACTCCGCCCGGAACGCCGCCTCGGTCGGCGACCGCCGGACGCGGTGCAGGTCCGCGGCGGTCACCGCCGGGTGGGCGCGCCGGGTGGTGCCGCCCTCCAGGTACGCCTTGAACCGGCGCAGGTCGCCGCGCACCCGCTGGTCGACCAGGCCGAGCCGGTCGCCGACCTGCTCGGCCGCCCCGGCGGGGACGAAGTCCAGCCGGGCGGTGACCCTGGTGCGGGCGCCGTCCACCGGCTCGAACGTGACCTCGCCGCGGTGCGCGACGCCGGTGGCGACCCAGGCGATCCGCCGGTCCGGGTCGCGGGCGGTGATCTCGGCGTCGAACTCCCGTTCCACGCCCGCGATCCGGGTCCGCCAGTGGGTGTGCGTGGCGGTGGTCTGCTCGACCTCCTCGACGCCGGACATGAACTCCGGGAACCGCTCGAACTGCGCCCACTCGTGGTAGACGGCGTGCACCGGGGCAGCCACCTCGACGCTCTCCAGGACCGTGGACATGCCACTCCCTTCCTCACTGGCCGTACTGCGTGCATTGCCGTAAGTGACAACCCCCAAACCCTGGCGTAGCGGCCGCGGCCAGGGGGTATGCGATGGGGTGTCCGATCATCTGCGGCTCTCGGAGGCGAACATGGACGGGATCGTGCTGCTGCGCGACGACCACAAGAAGGTCGAGCAGCTCTTCAAGGAGTTCGAGAAGACCAAGGACTCGGCCACGAGCGCCGCCAAGCGCAAGCTCGTCGACAAGATCTGCAACGAGCTGACCACGCACGCGTACATCGAGGAGACGGTCTTCTACCCGGCCGCCCGGGAGAGCGTGCCGGCGACCGACGAGCACGTGCTCGAATCGGTCGAGGAGCACCACGTCGTCGCGTGGCTGCTCTCCGAACTGCGCGAGCTGGACCCGCGGAACGAGACCTTCGACGCGAAGGTGACCGTCCTCATCGAGAACGTCCGGCACCACGTGCAGGAGGAGGAGCAGGACTGGTTCCCCGAGGTGCGCAAGGCGCTCGGCCGCAACCGGCTCGCCGAGCTGGGCGAGGAGATGGCCAAGGCCCGGTCCGCCGCGCCGGCCGACCCGCTGGCCCTCCAGTCGGCCCGGGTCTGAGCGCGGCCGCACGGCCCGGCGCGCCCCGCGGCGCCGCCGGGGCCGTGCCACGCCTCAGTAGTGGGCGCTGATCGTCCCGGTGGTGGCGTCGACGCGGATCCGCCCGCCGTACGGCAGGACCGCCTGCGGGTCGGTGTGCCCGAAGTCGACGTCCAGCACCAGGACCGCGCCCGGCGCGTACTCGGCCACCGCGCGGCGCACCGCGGCGTGCTGCCGCGCGGTGTACACCGCACGCTGGTCCAGCCCCCGCCGGTCGTGGATGCTCCACGCCTTCGGCCGCCCCGCCAGCACCGCGCCGAACCGGCTCAGCAGGCCGCGCTCCCCCAGCGCGCGCAGCACGCGGTAGACCTCGACGTCCGTCATCAGCTCCTCGGACGTCTCCAGCAGCAGCACCCCGCCGTCCAGCCGGAGCCCGTCCGGGCCGTCCGGCAGCCGGCCGGCGAGCACCAGCCAGGGCAGGACGTCCAGGCAGCCGCCCCACGACGGACCCTCGACGGTGGCGGTCGCGCCCGCCCACACCCACGGCGTCGCCGGCCGCATCGGCGGCGGCGCGGCGTGCGGGTCGTTCCAGTCGGCGTCCTCGTCGGTGAACCCCGCCGGCACGTCGAGGGCGTGCCAGCCGGTCGCGTGCAGCGCCGTGCGCAGCCAGTGCATCGAGTACGGGTGCGGCCCGCCCGCCCGGCCCGGGTGGACCATGACGGAGCCGCCGTACCAGCCGCCGACGCCCAGCCCGGCCAGGTGGTGGAGCAGGCAGGTGTTGTCGGAGTAGCCGAGGAACGGCTTCGGGTTCGCCGCGAGCACCTTGTCGTCCAGGTGCGGCAGCACGGTGAGCTGGTCGTCGCCGCCGATCGTGGCGAGCACCGCGGCGATCGAGTCGTCGGCGAACGCCGCGGTCAGGTCGGCCGCCCGCGCGGCCGGCGAGCCGCCGACCCGGGTGGTCGGGTACTCGACCGGGACGAGGCCCGGGTCGTCGCGGAGGACCCGGAGGCCGCGCTCGTACACGTGCGGGAACACGTCGGCGAGGGCGGCCGACGGCGAGACGACGGCCACCCGGTCGCCGGGCGCCACCTTCGCGGGACTGGTCAGCATGGCGCCACGCTACGCCGCCGACGTGCGGCGATGGGGGCACCCGCGACCACCGTCGCCGGTACGGGGAGGGCCGCGGCGGGGCCGGTGCCGCGGATGTGTGTCGGGTAGGTACCCGCTGGTCAAGCGCTACCGCGGCGGCCCCACCCCCACCTCCGACAGCCGGCGGACATGGCGGTGGCCCACCCCCACCCCCACCCCCACCTCCGGCAACCGGCAACCGGCGGACATGGCTGGGGTCGGCGCGGGTGAGGGTGCGGCTCGGTGTGGCGGGTGCCGGTCCGGTGCGCGGGCGGCGTGTGGCGCGACTCACGTCCCGCACCGGGCGGGCGCGGCGGCCGGTCGGATCGGCCCGCGCGCCGGGCGGCCGCCGCCCCGGCAGGCCCTCCACCCATACGATTTCCGGTTGCCGGGCGGCCCAGCCGTTGATCTTCACGCCGCTCCCGGTCGCACCCGCCCCCGGTGATCATGTCGAGCGGACGGACCGATCGGGCATATGGCCGTCGCTTCGGCGTGATCACGGAATTCGGGTCCGCGGAAGGCAGCGACGGCGGCGGGCGGCGTGGCAACGTATCGCTCATGCGGGATGGCGGAGCGCTCATGCGGGGCGGCGGGACGGGCGAACGGGCAACGGCCGTGGACGGCGACAGCGGCACCCACGGGACGACCGACGGAGCGGGCACGGGCGACGGTGCCGCTGCTGGTCGGGCGGGCAGCGGGCAGGGGTCCGGCGCTGACGGGGCGGCGCTGCGCGCCGACATCCGGCGGCTCGGCGCGCTGCTCGGCGACACCCTCGCCCGGCAGGAGGGCTCCGGCCTGCTGGCGCTGGTCGAGGAGGTCCGCGCGCTGGTCCGCGCCGACGACGACGCCGCGGCCCGCAAGCTCGCCGGGGTGGACGTCGGCACCGCGACGCTGCTGGCCCGCGCCTTCGCCACGTACTTCCACCTGGCCAACATCACCGAGCAGGCGCACCGCGCCCGGGCGCTGCGCCGCGAGCGGGCGGCGCACGGCGGCTGGCTGGAGCGGGCCGGCGCCCGGATCGCCGCCGCCGGCATCCCGGCGGCGGAGGTGGCCGAGGCGGCGGCGCGGCTGGCGGTCCGGCCGGTGTTCACCGCGCACCCGACCGAGGCGGCCCGCCGGTCGATCCTGATCAAGCTGCGGGCGGTGGCCGACGTGCTGGACGCCGAAGCGGCCGAGGCCGCGCTCACCGGCACGCCCCGGCCGGACGACGCCCGGCTGGCCGAGCTGCTCGACATGCTCTGGCAGACCGACGAGCTGCGGGTGCACCGGCCGGAGCCGACCGACGAGGCGCGCAACGCCGTGTACTACCTGCGCGACCTGGCCGGGGGGCCGGTCGGCGCGGTCCTCGACGACCTGACCGCGGCGCTCGCCGGGCTGGGCGTGACGCTGCCGCCCGGCGCCCGGCCGCTGAGCTTCGGGAGCTGGATCGGCGGCGACCGGGACGGCAACCCGTACGTCACCCCGGCGGTCACCCGCGACGTCCTGCTGATCCAGCACGAGTACGGCCTCCAGGCGGTCGAGCAGCTCGTGGACGGCCTGATCGCCGAGCTGTCGGTCTCCGACCGGCTGCGCGGGGTCAGCCCCGAGCTGCGGGCGGGCCTCGACGCCGACCTGGCCGCGCTGCCGGAGATCGAGGCCCGGCTGCGCCGCAACCACGACGCGGAGCCGTACCGGCTGAAGCTGCGCGCGATCCGCGCCCGGCTGGCCCACACCCGGCACCGGCTGGCCGCCGGCCGCCCGGTGGCGCCCGGCCGCGACTACGCCGACGTCGCCGGCGTCTGCGCCGACCTGGCCGTGCTGCGCGACTCGCTGGCCGCGCACGGCGGCCGCCTGGCGGCCGACGGCCGGGTGGCGACGGCCCTGCGCACGGTGGCCGCCTGCGGGCTCGGCCTGGCCACGCTGGACATCCGCGAGCACGCCGACGCCCACCACGCGGTGCTGGCCCACCGGTACGCCGAGCTGGGCGAGACGGACTACGCCGCGCTGGACCGGCCCGCCCGCACCGCCCTGCTGGCCGGCGAGCTGGCCGGGCGCCGGCCGCTGTGGGGCGCCGACCCCGACCTGCCGGACGGGCCGGCGCGGACGCTGGCCACGTTCGCGACCGTGCGGGCGGCGCAGCAGCGGTTCGGGGCGTCGGTGGTCGAGTCGTACATCATCTCGATGACCCGCGGCGTGGACGACGTCCTCGCCGCGGCCGTGCTCGCCCGGGAGGCCGGGCTGGTCGACCCGGCGGCCGGGCGGGCGTCGATCGGGCTGGTCCCGCTGCTCGAGTCGACCGCCGAGCTGGCCGACGCCGGCCCGCTGCTGGACGCGCTGCTGCGGGTGCCGGCGTACCGGGCGATTGTGGCGGCCCGCGGGGACGTGCAGGAGGTGATGCTCGGCTACTCGGACTCCAACAAGGACGCCGGCATCGCCAGCGCCCAGTGGGGCATCCACCGGGCGCAGCGCGCGCTGCGCGACGCGGCGGCCCGGCACGGCGTGCAGTTGCGCCTGTTCCACGGCCGGGGCGGGACGATCGGGCGCGGCGGCGGGCCGACGCACGAGGCGATCCTCGCCCAGCCGTACGGGACGCTGGACGGCGCGATCAAGGTCACCGAGCAGGGCGAGGTGATCTCGGACAAGTACACCCTGCCCGGCCTCGCCCGGGAGAACCTGGAGCTGACCGTCGCCGCCACGCTGGAGGCCACGGTGCTGCACCGGCGGCCGTCCGTGCCGGCCGGCACGCTCGCCCGCTGGGACTCGGCGATGGACGGGGTGGCGGCGGCGTCGCTGCGGGCGTACCGCGAGCTGGTGGACCACCCGGACCTGCCGGCGTACTTCTGGGCGACCACGCCGACGTCGCTGCTCGGCGCGCTGAACATCGGCTCCCGCCCGGCCAAGCGCCCCGACGCCGGGGCGGGGCTGGGCGGCCTGCGGGCGATCCCGTGGGTGTTCGGCTGGACGCAGTCGCGGCAGGTCGTCCCCGGCTGGTACGGCGTCGGCGCGGGCCTGGCCGCGGCGCGCGCGGCGGGCCTCGGGCCGGTGCTGGCGGAGATGTACCGGGAGTGGCGGTTCTTCCGCACGTTCCTGTCCAACGTGGAGATGACCCTGGCGAAGACCGACCTGGCCATCGCCCGCCGGTACGTCGAGTCGCTGGCGCCGCCGGAGCTGTGGCCGATCTTCGACCGGATCCGGGGCGAGTTCGACCGGACGGTGCACGAGGTGCTGGCCGTCACCGGCCAGGCGGCGTTGCTGGACGACCAGCCGGCGCTGCGCCGCACGCTCGCGGTCCGGGACACCTACCTGGAGCCGCTGCACCACCTCCAGGTCGCGCTGCTGACCCAGCACCGCGCGGCGGACGCTCCGGACGGCGACCTGGAACGCGCCCTGCTCACCACGGTCAACGGGATCGCCGCCGGCCTCCGCAACACCGGCTGACCGCCGGCCGGCCCGCCCACCCGGCCGACCGGTCCGGGGTGAGCCGGTCGGCGGTAACGGAGCGAGGTCGCCGCACGCGGGCAACCCCGCGACCGGGGGGACCGATCGCGGGGTTGCCCTGTGAGGGTGTCGGGGTCAGCCCAACGGGGTGGCGCCGCGGCGCCGGCGGGCCAGGAAGCGCAGGCCCACGCCGCCGGCGACGATCGCGCCGCCGCCGACCAGGACGCCGGCCAGCGAGGCCCCGGTCACCGGGAGGGTGCTGCCGTCGGTCTCGGTGTTCGCGACCGGCTTGGTGCTCGGCTCCGGCTGCGGCTCGGGGTCGGTGGTGCCGGTGTCCCCGCCGCCACCGCCGCCCGGCTTGGTCGGCGGCGCCTGGACGGTCACCTTGCGGATCAGGATCCGCGGGCGGCACCTGCGGTCCTCGCCGAGCGCGACCAGGCGGTGCTCGCCGCGCAGGTCGGCCGGCAGGTCGACCTCGACCGAGATCCGGCCCTCGCCGTCGGCCTTCACGACGGTGATCACGGTCGGCTCGCCGTACAGCAGGATCGCGACGTCGCTGCCGGGCCGGAAGCCGTCACCGGTGAGGACGGTCGCCTTCGGGCCGGCGATCAGCGCGTCGCCCTTGGAGCTGCCCAGCTCGCCGGACTTGTGGAACTTCTTGTGCGGGACGACCCACACGCCGAGGGTCTTGGTGGCGCTGGCCAGGCCCGGCTCGCCGGCCTCCGGGGCGCGGGCGGCGCTGCGGACGGTCAGCTCGTGCAGGCCGATCTCGCCGGGCCGCAGCTTGAAGAAGTACCGGCCCTTGCGGTCGGTCTTGGCCCGCAGCACCTTGCCGTGCCGGCCCCTGTCGCCCTTGCCGTACCGGCGGCACCGGTCCGAGCAGGCGCTCTCCAGCGTGATCTCGTGCCGGGCGACGGGGGCGCCGTCGGCGTCGGTCAGCTTGCCGGAGACGAACACCTTGCTGCCCTTGACGACCAGCGTCGGCTCGGACTCGGCCGTCAGCGTCGGCGCCTCGCACGGCGCGGCGATGAGGGTGAAGGTGCCCTTCCAGGCTGTCGAGATCCAGGCCCCGGCGTGGCCGGTGAGGTTCGCCTCGCCCGGCACCGAGTAGTACGCCGCGCCGCGCTCCTCGGAGGCGAGCTTGGCGAACGCCGGCTTGCCCTTGGCAGCCTTGGCGACGATGAACTTCGGCGCGGGCACCTTGCTGCGGTGGCCGACGCCGTCGATCCGGAACACCCAGTCGCCGTCGTCGCTGCAGTCCAGCTCCTTCGGCAGCGTGCTCAGTACGGACGCCGCTCCCTTGCTGTCCTTGTCGCCCTTCAGCTCCGGGGCGTTCAGGTCGGGCAGCGACTTCACCGGGCCCGTGAGCTTGGCCGCACTGTCCGCAATGGGCTCCGGCGGCGCGGCCACCGCGGCGGCGGCCGGGGCACTGAGGCCGAGAGCGAAGGCACCGAGCGCCAGGCTGAGCCGGGTGGTGACGCCGCCGCCGCGGCGGCGTCCTGACTGAGTAACCACTGTGTGCACCTCGACATCGGATGGAATCGTGCCTGCACACATCGGAACGATGAACACGGGGCGTCGGCTTCGGGCACGCACCACTTAAGACCGAATGCCGTGAACCGGCGGGCCGTTCACCCGGCGCCGCCTCGACCGCCCGCGCCGACACACCCAAATCGACCGAATCGCGCGATTCTGGAGATCATTCCCGATCGCGGGGCACGGCCCGGAAAAGCAGGACCCCGCCGCCGGCGGGCCGGTGGCGGGGTCCTGCGGTGGTCCGGTGTGGTCAGCGGCGCGGTCCCACGCGGACCGAGAAGACCGGGTCGCGGGCCAGGGTGCGGAACGCGTCCAGCCCGGCCCGGGTCCGGGTCGGCCGGGAGTCGCGCTTGCGCTGGTCGCTCGGGGTGTCGAAGTAGACCATCGCGCGGATCCGCGGGAAGTTGCCGATCTGCCGGGCCACGCTGCGGTAGAAGCGCTCCTGGTGGGCGGTGTTGGCGCCCGAGTGCCAGACCCCCCACTCGGCGACCATCAGCGGCTTGTCCGGGTGCCGGGTGGTCGCCCAGGTGTAGAAGCCGGGCCAGCCGTACCGGGCGGAGCGGCGGTTGACCAGCTCGGCGAAGTCGCCGTGGCCGTAGCCGGGGTCGCTGTAGGCGTACGTGTCGAAGCCGATCCAGTCGACCACGTCGTCGCCGGGGTACAGCGCGTCGAACCACCACTGGCTCGTCAGCTTCGGGTAGGCCATGTGCACGATGACGCTGACCAGGTTCGTCGCGCCGCGGCTGCGCAGCCGGGTGACGACGTGCCGGTACATGGCCGCGTAGTCCTCGGCGGTGTACCCGGAGCCGGGGCGCGGGCGCACGTCGTCCTCGGGCTCGTGGTGCACGGTGAAGAAGAAGCGCTCCCGGTGGGTGCGGCGGATGTGCGCGGCGAGCCGGTCCAGGTACCCGTCGGCGCCGCCGCGGGCGATCTCGGCCCAGCTCAGCCTGGTCGGCTTCCAGTTGAGGAAGAGCAGCCGCTCCCGGCCGCGCTCGGCGGCGAGCCGGCGCTCGGCGGCCGTGGGGAACAGGCCCTTCTGGCCGCGGTGGTACGCGTGGTAGATCGACTGGGTGCGGCCGGTGCTGCGCTCGAAGGCCGCGAGCGCGCGGGTCCCGCGGTCGACGGTGAACGCGCCGGGCGCGACGCCCCACAGCACCCCGCAGGTGGGGACGAGCTTGAGCCCGACCCGGCAGTCGGGGGCGAGCTTGCCCGAGCCGCTGGGCGCGGGCGCGGGGCCGAGCCGGGTGGCACCGGAGACCGACGGGCTCGGCAGCACCGGCTTGCCGAGCTGCCGGGAGGGAAGCGGCCGGACGGCGTACCACGCCGCGCCGGCGATGAGGACGAGCGTCCCGGTGGCGGCGGCGACGCCGGTCCGCCACGGGATCGCCGCGACCCGGACGGGCAGCCGGCGGCGGGCGGGGCGCTTGCTCATCCGGGCTCCTCACAGCAGAGTCTGCAATATCCGGCAAAAGCCTACAAAAGCGTACAAGTACGAACGAACGGCATAGCCGCCTCGACCTCGTCCGACGGTCCTGACAGACTGTGCCGGTCGGTCGTGCCGGACCGGCGATTTCCGGGGCCGAGGAGAGGGTCGCGTTGGATAGGTCACCGCTGCCCGAGGACGTGCTGCGCGACTCGCCCACCCACACCCCCCGCCCGGCCGAGCTGGCCGACCTCGAACTGCTCCTCAGCGGCGCGTACACCCCGCTGGCCGGCTTCCACGGCGCCGCCGACCTGCGCGCGGTCGCCCAGCGCGGCACGCTCGCCGACGGCACGCCGTGGCCGGTGCCGGTCACGCTGGAGCTGCCCACCGCCGTCGCCGAGCAGCTCGGCGGCGACCGCCGTACGGTCGTGCTCACCGACCCCGAGGGCGCGCCGATCGCCGCGCTGTCCGCGACCGACCTCTGGCCCGCCGGGCCCGGCGCCGCCGGCGTCGGCGGGTCGGTGCAGCGGGTCGGCGACGGCGGGCACCGGCCGTTCGCCCGGCTGCGGCTCACCCCGGCCGAGGTGCGCGCGACGCTGCCGCTCGGCCGGGTGCTCGGCGTGCTCGCCGACCGGCCGCTGCACCGGCCGCAGCTCGCCCAGATCACCCACGCGGCCCGGACGCTGTCCGCGCACGTCCTCGTGATGGTCCCGGTCGACGAGCCGGGCCCGGACGGGCTCGCGCCCGAGGTGCTCATGCGGACCGTGCTCGCCGCCCGCGACCGGCTCCCCCGGGCCACGATCGTGGCCGTCCCCGCCCCGCGCCGGCCGGACGAGATCGGCACCGCGGTGCTGCGCTCCCGGGTCGCCGCGGCGTACGGCGTGACCCACCTGCTCTCCACCGGCGAGGCGATGATCTCCGGCGGCGGGCCGCGGGTGCTCGTGCCGCGCGACCTCGCCTACGACAAGCGGGACGGGCAGTGGCGCTCGCTGGAGGAGATCCCGCCCGGCGCGCGCCGGCTCGCGCTGCGCCCGGACGAGATCAACGACACGCTGGAGCGCGGCTTCCCGCTCCCCGAGTGGCACACCCCGCCGGCGGTCGCCCGCGAGCTGGCCCGGGCCCGCCCGGCCCGCCGGCACCGCGGGCTGGTGCTGTTCTTCAGCGGGCTGTCCGGGTCCGGCAAGTCCACCGTGGCCCGGGCCGTCGCGGACACGCTGCGCGAGGACGGCCAGCGCACCGTCACCCTGCTCGACGGCGACGTGGTGCGCCGCGAGCTGTCCGCCGGGCTCGGCTTCGGCAAGGCCGACCGGGACGCCAACGTGCGCCGGATCGGCTGGGTCGCCGCCGAGATCGCCCGGCACCGCGGGCTGGCCATCTGCTGCCCCATCGCGCCGTACGCCGCGGCCCGCGCCGCCGCCCGCCGGGCGGCCATCGAGGCCGGCGCCGGGTTCGTGCTGGTCTGGATCTCCACCCCGCTGGAGGTGTGCGAGCAGCGCGACCGCAAGGGCCTGTACGCCAGGGCCAGGGCCGGGCAGCTCGCGAACTTCACCGGCATCGACGACCCGTACGAGGAGCCGACCGACGCCGAACTCGTCATCGACACCACCCGGCTGAGCGTCGACGAGGCCGCCGCGGTGGTGCTGGGGTACCTGGCCGAGACGGGCTGGGTCGAGCCCGCGTAGCCCCGGGCGGCGTCTCGACGATCGGCGGTTGACGGGCGTGGCGGTCCAGGACGCGCTCGCGTGGCTCACGGCCGCGCTGTCGCTGGCGCTGACCGGGTACGCCGCCCTGCGCTACCGGCGCCGGCGGGACCCGATCGCCGGGCTGATCGCGCTGATCTTCCTGGTCGGCGCGGCGGTGTCCGTCGTGGAGAGCGCCCGGCTGGTCACCGGGCGGCCGCTGGTCGCCGCCGTCGCCGCGGTGTCGGCGCTATACCTGCTGCGGCCGTACCTCGTCCTGCGGCTCGCCGACACGATGCGCCCGGTCGACCGCTGGGTGCGCCGGGCCGCGTGCGCCGGCGCCGTCGCGCTGTTCCCGCCGCTGCTGCTCGTCGAGCGGCCGGTGCCGCCGCTGCTCGGGGCGGCGTACGCGGCGCTGTTCGTCGGCGCCGAGGTCGTCGCCGCGCGGACGCTGGGCGCCGAGGCCCGGCACCGCCGCGGGCTGTCCGCGCTGCGGCTGCGCGCCGGGGCGCGCGGCTCGTGGGCGCTGGTCGCGGTCGTGGCCGTCGCCGCCGGTACCGGGCTGCTCGGCTGGACGGTCACGCCGGGCGCGCACATCGTCGGCGTGACGCCGGCCGGGGTCGCGGCCGAGGTGCTGTACCGGCTGCTGCTGCTCTCCTCGGCGGGGGCGTACTTCGTCGCGTTCGTGCCGCCGGACCGGCTGCGCCGGCTGTGGTCGGCCGCCGCCCTGCACCGCGTGCACCGGCGGATCACCGACGCCCCGGCCACCGAGCCGGCGGACCGGCTGTGGCACCGGTACGCCGCGGCGGTCCGCGACGCGACCGGCGCCGACGCGGTCGACGTCCTGCTCCCGGGCCCGGCCGGCGGCCCGCCGCGCCGCGCCGCCGGGACCGCCGACCCGGCCGCCGCCCCCGGCCGGCCGGCCGCCGCGGACCTCGCCGCGCTGCTGGCCGCGCCGCAGCCCGTGCTGCTGCGCCCCGGCGGGCGCGGCGGCCCGCTCGCCGCGCGCTACGCCGCCGCCCGCCCCGGCGCCCGGCTGACCGCGGTGCCGCTGCCCGGCGGCGGCGCGCTGGTCGCCCTGAACCGCGGCCGCAGCCTGTTCGCCGAGGACGACCTGCTGCCGCTCGCCGACGCGGCCCGGCAGGTCGCCGTGCTCGCCGAGCGCGGGGCGCTGCTGGTCCGGCAGCGGGCGCTCGCCGACGAGCTGGCCGCCTCCGTCGCCGCGCTGACCGAGGCGCACCGGGCGAAGAACGAGTTCCTCGCCGCGATGAGCCACGACCTGCGCACGCCGCTGCACGTGATCATCGGATTCAGCGACCTGGTCCGGGCGGACCTGGCCGAGACCGACCCGATCCAGGCCGACTGGGTCGCGCACATCCACCGCAGCGGCCGGCACCTGCTCGCGCTCATCAACGACCTGCTGGACCTCGCCAAGATGGAGTCGGGGCGGGTCGAGCTGGACCGGCGCCCGGTGCGGGTCGACGCGGCGATCAACGAGCTGCTCGCCGCGCTGCACCCGATGATCGCGGACCGGGCGCTGCGGGTGGACGTGCGGGCCGCCCGGCTCACCGCGTCGGCCGACCCGCTGCGGTTCCGGCAGATCGTGGAGAACCTGCTGTCCAACGCGATCAAGTACACGCCGCCGGGCGGGCGGGTCACCGTGACCGCCGCCGCCCGGGGCGCGGACGTGCTGGTCCGGGTCGCCGACACCGGGGCCGGCATCGACCCGGCCGACCAAGACCTCGTCTTCCGCGCGTACGGGCGGGTGGGCCCGGAGCGGGCCGGCAGCACCGGGCTGGGGCTGGCGATCGGGCGGCGGCTGGCCCGGGCGCACGGCGGGGACCTGACGCTGTCCTCGGCGGCCGGGCGGGGCTCGACGTTCACGCTGACGCTGCCGGGCGCCCTGCTCGACCCTCCCCCGACCGACCCGCCCCCGCCGGCCACAGCGCCGCCGGGTGCGGCCGACGCCCCGGGTGCCCGGGCGGGCGCCCCGACCGGCGCCCCGGCGGGTGCCCGCGCGGGTACCGCGGGCGGCGCCGCCGACGCGCGGTAACGCGACACGCCAGGTTCACCCAGAAGCGGATCTCCCTCACATCTGGGGGAACAATACGGACAAATTAATAACTAACGGTGGTAATCGGGCGTTGGGTCAGAGAAAGCTGCCCGCACGCCGCCCCCACCGGCGCTCCGGCCGACCCTCACTCGGCCCTCCGAACGGGTACCCGACACCAGCACGAAGGGGCCTGCATGCCCGTCCTCGCACCGGGACCTGCCACCGTGCCCGACTACGTCGGACTCCTCCGCCGGCGGGGCTGGCTCGTCCTCCTGCTGACCTGCCTGGGCGTCCTCGCCGCGGACTTCGTCGCCCGGACGGTGCCGCGCACGTACGAGGCGACCACCTCCGTCCTCGTCCAGCCCGCCGGGCAGGACACGAACGTGGTCGGCGGGCGGACCAAGGACGCGATCAACCTCGACACCGAGGCGCAGGTCGTCCGCTCCGACGCGGTGGCGGCCGCGGCGGCGGACCTGCTCGGGCGGACGGTCACCTCCGACCAGCTCGTCGCCTCGGTCGGGGTGGAGGTGCCGGCGAACACCACCGTCCTGCGGGTCAGCGTCACCGGCCCGACGCCGCAGCAGGCGCAGGCGCGCTCGCGCGCGGTCGCCGCGGCGTACCTGGCCAACCGCGAGGCCACCGCGCGGGCGGTGCTCGGCGGGCAGGGGCGGGCCTTCGGCACCCGGCTGCACCAGCTCAACGTCGCGCTCACCCGGGTCAACCGGCGGCTGGCGACCGTCCGCGGCGGCGCCGGGCGGCCGCAGTTGGAGAGCCAGCGGCAGACGCTGGTCAACCAGATCAACAACCTGGCCGAGAAGAACAACCAGCTCACCACGGCCACCGTCCGGGTCGGCCGGGTGATCAGCGACGCCGCGCTGCCGGACACCCCGATCGCGCCGAACCGGATGCTGTACCTGGCCTCCGGCGCCATGGCCGGCCTCATGCTCGGCGCCGGGGTGGCGCTGCTGCGCGAGCGGTTCGGCCGGCGGATCCGGCACACCGGCGACGTGCGGCGCCGCACCGGCGTACCGGTGCTGGCCGCCCTGGACGCGCGCACCGCGCCGGCCGGGCTGCTCACCCCGCACGGGCCCGGCGGCCGGATGTTCCACCGGCTGCGCAACGAGGTCATCGCCGGCCTGGACGGCGACTCCCGGGTCATCCTCGTCACCAGCACCGTGGACGGGCCCAGCGGCGTGCTCGTCGCCGCCAACCTGGCCGCCGCGCTCGCCCGCACCGGCGACGACGTCGTGCTGGTCAGCACCCACCGGGCGGCGAGCAACGAGCTGGCCGTCCTGCTCGACCTGCCGGACGGGCCGGGCCTCGGCGCGGTCGCCGAGGGCGAGGCGAGCGTCGCCGACGCGGCCCACCCGTGCCCGCAGGTGCCGGGGATGCGGGTCCTGGTCACCGCCGTCAAGGACGCCGACCCGCTGACGGCGCCGACGCTGCGCACCGCGCTGACCGCGGTCCGCGACTGCGGCGAGTACGTGGTGATCGCCGCCCCGGCCACCACCACCGGCGCCGAGGCGCAGAGCCTGGCCAGCGACGCCGACGCCGCGATCATCACGGTGCCGCTGCACCTGACCGGCCGGGTCCAGCTCATCGACGCCGAGGAGCAGCTCCGCCGGGTCGGCGTCCGGCTGCTCGGCGCGGTGATCCTGCCCCGGGCGTTCCGCCGCCCGCGCACGGCGCCCGCGCCGATCCGCGCGCTCGACGTGGCGGTCCCGGCGCCGGCCCGCCCGGCCGACGCGCCGCGCGCCGCGGTGCCCGCCCCGAGCCGGCGGTGACCGCGCCGGCCCCGGCCGCCGGCCCGCCGCGCGCGGCCACCGACCCGCACCCGACGGTCGCCGGGCGGCACGCCGGCGGGCTGCGCCCGCTGCCGGCCTGGCCACTGGTCGCGCCGCTGGCCGCGTTCCCGCTGTGGTGGGCGCTCGGCCTGGGCGTGCTGGTCTTCTCGCTGGCCGCCGTACCGATGGCGTACCTGCTCCTGCGCGCCCACCGCAGCGGCCGGGTGCTGCGCACGCCGCCGGGCTTCCTGTTCTGGCTGGTCTTCCTCGCCGCCGTGGTGATCGGCCTGGCCGCGCTGGACGCCGACCCGCCCGGCACGGTGCCCGGCGCGATCGGCGACCGGCTGTTCGGCGCCGGGTACCGGATCAGCCAGTACGGCGTGGCCACCGTCGTCCTGCTCTACGCGGGCAACCTCGCCGAGGCGGAGCTGCCCCGGCGCCGGCTGGTACAGCTCCTCGGCTGGCTGTTCGGCGTGACCGTGGCGGGCGGCTTCCTCGGCATCGTCGCCGGGCACTTCGCCTTCACCTCGCCGGTGGAGCTGCTGCTGCCGGCCGGGGTGCGCAACCAGCCGTTCGTGCAATCGCTGGTGCACCCGTACGCCGCGCAGATCATGGACCTGGTCGGCGGCGCCGCCCCCCGCCCGGCCGCGCCGTGGGGGTACACGAACACCTGGGGCAACAACTACTGCCTGCTGGTCGGCTGGTTCATCGCCGCCGTCTGGGGCCGGCTCGGCCGCCCCGGCCTCAAGCTGCTCGCCGCGGGCGTGCTCGCGGCCAGCATCGCCCCGGTGATCATCTCGCTGAACCGCGGGCTGTGGATCGGGCTGGCCGTGTCCGCGGTGTACGTCGCCGTCCGGCTGGCGCTGCGCGGGAACCTGGCCGCGTTCGGCGCGCTCGCCGGCGCCGTGCTGCTCGCCGGCGGCCTCGTCCTGGCCACCCCGCTCGGCGACGTGCTGACCGCGCGGCTGGACAACGGCAAGTCCAACGGGGTGCGCTCGTACCTGGCCGAGAAGTCCGTCGAGGGGCTGCTCGCCACCCCGATCGTCGGGTACGGCTCCACCCGCAGCACGCTGGGCGGCCGCAACTCCATCACCGTCGGCGAGCGCGCCGACTGCGCCCGCTGCGGCAACTTCACCATCGGCGGCACCGGGCAGCTCTGGCAGCTCCTGTACGCGCACGGGCTCGCCGGCACCATCGGGTACCTCGGCTTCCTCGGCTACGGCCTGTGGCGGTTCCGCCGCGACCACACGGCGGTCGGCCTGGCCGGCAGCGTCACGCTGATCAGTTCGCTGGTCGCGACGCTCTGGTACAACGCCCTGGTCACCCCCCTGATTTTCACGTTTCTCGGGTACGCGCTGCTCTGGCGCCAGCACCTCCGGGGGTCTTCCGCATGAGTCCACTCCAGACCGCACCGGCCGGCCTGACGGCCGACGACCGCGACCGGCGCGCCGCGTACCTGGAGGAGGTCCTCGGCGTGCTCTACCCGCAGACCCGGGCGATAGCCCGCCCGGCGCCGGACGCGGTGGCCGCGTACGCGCTGGTGCCGCACGCCCGCCGGCCGGTGCTGATGGTGCCGGTGGCGTCCCGCCGGGTCGCCGCCGCGGCCGTCCGCCGGTACGCCGAGCCGGGCTCCCGGCTGGCCCGGCTCAAGCGCGAGGCGGTGATCGCCGCGCTGCGCACCGGCGCGGACGCCGTGCTGCTGCCGGACCGGGTCACGGTCACCGGCGACCCGGCCGGCACGATCGACGGGTACCTGTCCGCCGCGCTCGGCGCCGAGCTGCACGTCAGCGTGCACATCGGCCCGGCCCGGGCCAACCGCAAGCCGGTCCTGCAACTGATCACCCCGGCCGGCGAGACCGTCGCGTACGCCAAGCTCGGCACCGGGCCGCTGACCCGCACGCTGGTCCGGCACGAGGCGGCGGCGCTGACCGCGCTGGCCGACGCGTCGCTGACCCGGCTGCGGGTGCCGCAACTGCTGCACCACGGCCAGTGGAACGGCCACGAGGTGCTGGTCCAGTCGGCGCTGCCGGTCTGGCTGCCCCGGGCGCCGCTGACCGACGACAAGCTGGCCGCCGCGATGCGCGAGCTGGCGCACGCCGGCGCGGTCGGCGCGGGGCCGCTGGGGGCGAGCGCGTACTGGCGGGACCTGCGCGCCCGGCTCGCGCTGCTCACCGACACCGCCGACGGCGCCACCCTGGCCGACGCGGCCCGCACGCTGGTCGACCGGCACGGCGCCGCGGAGCTGCGGTACGGCGGGTGGCACGGCGACTGGTCGCCGTGGAACATGGCCACGCTGGTGGACACGCTGCTGGTCTGGGACTGGGAGCGGTACCGGGTCGGCGTCCCGATGGGCTTCGACGCCGTCCACCACGAGCTGCAGAAGCGGCTGGCCGGCACGACCGACGCGACCGCCGCGCTGACCCGCACGCTGGCCCGGCTGGACAAGCTGCTGCCGGAGGTGCCGCCGGACGCGCGGGAGGTGACCGCGCTGCTGTACCTCGTGGACCTCGCCGCCCGGTACCTCGCCGACCGGCAGGCCGAGGCCGGCGCCCGGCTGGGCGTGCTCGGCACCTGGCTGCTGCCCGTCCTGGTGGCCCGGGTGGCGGACCGATGAGGCTGATCACCGGGGACCGGGTGCCCATGCCGGTCAAGCAGGTCGCGCACGCCGGCTGGCGGACGTACGGGCGGCTGACCGCCGACGACCGGATGCTGCCGTCGTTCCTCATCTGCGGCGGCCAGCGCTGCGGCACCACGTCGCTGTACCGGGCGCTCGCCGCCCACCCGGCGATCCTCAAGGCCGTGCTGCACAAGGGGGTGCACTACTTCGACACCGGGTACGCGCGCGGCCCGCAGTGGTACCGCGGCCACTTCCCCACCCAGCGCGCCGCCGCCCGGGTGCGGGCGGCGACCGGGGTGAACCCGCAGACGTTCGAGTCGAGCCCGTACTACATGTACCACCCGCTCGCCGGCCGCCGGATCGCCGCCGGGCTGCCGAAGGCGAAGCTGCTGGTGCTGGTCCGGGACCCGGTCGAGCGGGCGTACTCGCAGCACGCGCACGAGGTGGCCCGCGGCTTCGAGCCGCTGACCTCCTTCCCGGACGCGCTGGCCGCCGAGCCGCGCCGGCTGGCCGGGCAGGAGGAGCGGCTGGCCACGGACCCGGCGTACTACAGCTTCAGCCACCAGCACCACGCGTACCTGGCCCGCGGCGAGTACGCCAGCCGGCTGGCCAAGCTCGCCGACGTGCTCGGCCGGGAGCGCATCCACGTGGTCGAGAGCGAGCGCTTCTTCACCACGCCGGAGAAGGTGTACGACGAGGTGCTGGCGTTCCTCGGCCTGCCCTCGATGGGGTACCCGGACTTCGCCCGGCACAACGCCCGCCCGCGGCCGGCGCCGATGGACCCGAACCTGCGGGCCGCGCTGTGGGACTACTACGCGCCGTACGACGAGCACCTGGGCCACTGGCTCGGCCGCCCGCCGATCTGGCGCCTGCGGTGACCCGGGCCGCCCCGCCCGCCCCCGCGCCTCCCCCGGCCCCGGCCGCACCGGACGACCCGGCCGCACCGGACGGGCCGCTCACGCCGGACGGTCCGGCCGCCGCAAGCGGCCCGGCTGCGGCGGTCGGCGCCGGTGGGCAGGCCGGCGCCGACCGCGGGGAGACCGCGGCCGTGGCGCGCGGCGGGGCGGCCAACCTGGTCGGCGGCGGCGTCGCGGCCGTCTGCGGCGTCGGCGTCACCTGGGCGGTCGCCCGCGGCCTCGGCCCGGCCGCCGCCGGCGGCTTCTTCGCCGCCGTGGCCGCGTTCACGCTGGCCGGCGGGGTGGCCAAGCTCGGCACGTCGACCAGCCTGGTCTACTGGCCGGCCCGGCTGCGCGCCGGCGGCACCCCCGAGCTGCTGCGCGAGGGCCTGCGCGCCGGCCTGGTCCCGGTCGGGCTGGCCGCGGCCGCGCTCGGCGGGCTGCTCTGGTGGGCGGCGCCGGCCATCGCCCGGGCCACCGCCGAGGGGCACGACCCGGCGCTGGTCGCCGAGCCGCTGCGGGCGCTGGCCGTCCTGCTGCCGGCGGTGGCGCTGGCCGACACCCTGCTCGCCGCGACCCGCGGGTACCGGGCGATGCGCCCGACCGTCCTGCTCGACCGGCTGGCCCGCCCGGCGCTGCAACTCGTCGGCGTCGGCGGGCTGTGCCTGCTGGCCGGGCACCGGCCGGTGCCGCTGTGGGCGTTCGCGCTGGCCTGGGCCGGGCCGTACCTGCCGACCGCGCTCGCCGCGGCCCGGCACCTGCGCCGGGTGCACCGGGCCGCCGTCCGGGCCGGCGGGCCGCGGCCGCCGGTGGACCGGGCCGGGCGGCGGGCGTTCCGCCGCCGGTTCTGGGCGTTCGGCTGGCCGCGCGCGGTCGCGTCCGTCCTCCAGCTCGCGCTCCAGCGGGTCGACGTGCTGCTGGTCGCCGCGCTCGGCGGCCTCGGCCCGGCCGCCGCGTACGCCGTCGCCGGCCGGTTCGTCGTCGCCGGGCAGCTCGCCAACCAGGCCATCTCGGTGGCCGTCCAGCCGCGGCTCGCCGAGGCACTGAGCACGGGCGACACCGCCAGGGCCGGTGAGCTGTACCGGGTCGCGACCGGCTGGCTCGTCCTCGCCACCTGGCCGATCCACCTGCTCGTGCTGGCGTTCGCGCCGCTGTACCTCGGGCTGTTCGGCCCCGCGTACGCCGGCGGCGGCGCGGTCGTGGCCGTGCTCGCCGGCGCGATGCTGCTCGCCACCGGCTGCGGCATGGTCGACATGGTCCTGGCCATGGGCGGCCGCACCCGGTGGAACCTGCTCAGCGTCGGCATCGCGCTGGCCGCCCTCGTCGCCGTCGGCGCGCTGGCCATCCCCCGGCTCGGCGCGCTCGGCGCGGCCCTCGGCCTGGCCGCGGCCATCGCGGTGAACAACCTGCTGCCGCTCGCCCGGGTCCGGCGCGAGCTGGGCCTGCACCCGTTCGGCCGGGGCACGCTGGCCGCCGCCGGGCTGGCGGTGGCCGCGTTCGGCGCGCTGCCCGCCGCGGCCACGGCGCTGCTCGGCCGCGGCTGGGCCGGGCTCGGCGCGGCGCTGGTGCTGGGCGGCGCCGCGTACGCCGCCGGGGCCCGGCTGCTGCGCCGCCCCCTCGCGCTGGACGCGCTCCGCACGCTGCGACCGCGGGGAGGCCGCGGCGCCGGACCATCCACCGAGGGGGTTGCATGACCGCGACGACCGACTACCCGGCCGTCTTCACCGACGAGCAGGCAGTGACCAAGTACGCCGACGAGGTGTACGCGCCGGGCAGCTACAGCTCGATCGTCAGCGCGCGGCAGCGGCGGTACCTGCGCAAGCTGGTCGCCCGCGAGTTCCCGTACCGCCGGCCGGTGCAGCACGACTTCGCCTGCGGCACCGGGCGCGGGATGCGGATGCTGGCGGGGCTGGTGCGCACGGCGTACGGGTACGACCCGTCCGAGCAGATGCTGGACCGGGCCCGCCGGGACGGCACGGTCGGCGACCTGCGGGTGATCCCGGCCGACGGCCCGGTGCCGCTGCCCGCGGCGGCCGACGGCCCGGCCCTGGTCACGGTGTTCCGGCTGCTGCTGAACGTGCCCGCCGAGGTGCGCGACCGGGCGCTGGCGTTCGCGGCGGCCGCCCTGCCGCACGCCCACGCGGGCCTGCTCGTGCTGGAGAACCACGGCAACCGGCACTCGCTGCGGCACCTGCGGCACCGGGGCAAGTCCACCTGGTACGCCGAGCTGTCCCACGCCGAGGTGGCCGACCTGCTGGCGCGGCACGGGTTCGAGTTGGAGCGGGTGCGCGGGTGCACGCTGTTCCCCCGCGGCTGGTACGGGCGGGCGTGGCTGCGGCTGCTGGTCCGGCCGGTGGACGCGCTGCTCACCCGGCTGTCGGTGGCGGACCGGTTCGCGGTGACCGTCCTGTACGTCGCCCGCCGGGTGCCGCCTGCCTGACGCGGCCGGGCTTCCCCGGTTCGTTCGGACGGTGGGGAGGGGCGGGTGCCCCGGCAGGGGCGGTCAGGCTTGATCCCCTGCCGGGGCACCCGCCCCTCCCCACCTCACGTCCGTACGCGGGGTGCCGGGTGGGGACGGGTCAGTCCGCCGGGGGGCGCTGGCCGGGGCGGTAGCGGGTGAGGGTGGCGCCGGCCAGGAGGCGCAGGGCGTACGGGGCGTCGTGTCCGATGTAGCGGGTGGCCAGCCGGCGGGGCTCGCTGGCCAGCCGGTGGGCCCACTCCAAGCCGCTGCGCTGCATCCACTCCGGGGCGCGCACCCGGTCGCCGGCGACGAAGTTGACCGCGGCGCCGCAGCCCAGGTACCAGGCGCCCGGCAGCCGGCGGCGCAGCACCGAGATCACCGACTCCTGCTTGGGGAAGCCGACGCCCACGCAGACCAGGTCCGGGGCGGCCCCGGCCACCGCGGCCACCACGGCGTCGAGCCGGTCGGGGTCCCGCTCGAACCCGTACGGCGGGCTGTGCGCGCCCGCGATCCGCAGGCCGGGGTACGCGTGGGCGAGCTTGACCGCCGCCCGCAGCGCCCCGTCCGGACCGGCCGGGTCGCCGTCGCCGTCGCGCGGCTCGCCGCCCAGCACGTACAGCGAGCGCCGGTCGCAGGCCAGCCCCGCCGCGAGCGAGAGCAGCAGGCTGGACCCGGCCACCCGCTCGGGCAGCGGCGTGCCGGCGAGCCGGCTGGCCCAGACCAGCGGCATCCCGTCGGCGACGACGAGGTCCGCGTCGGCCAGGTACCCGCGCACCGCGGGGTCCCGCCGGGCCTGGCGGAGAATGTCCACGTTAGGGGTGATGATCCGACCACCCAGGCCGTCGCGCAGGGCGGCCCGGACGGCGGCCACGACCTCGTCCTCCGTACACGCGTCGAACCGCCCGGCGCCGACGGCCACCTGCGCGAACGTGTCATGCTGCGACAACTCTCGCCCCCCGACCCCTAATCGATCGTTCTATGGGTATAACGACTAGAAAAGGGTCAAAGTGGCATCTGTCCTCTTTTTAGGGGGGCTCGGGCGTAGCGGGACCACCCTGCTCGAACGCACCCTCGGCGAACTGCCCGGCGTCGTCGCGCTCGGCGAGGTGGTCCACCTCTGGCAGCGCGACGTCCGCGACAACGAGCGCTGCGGCTGCGGCGCCGCGTTCGCCGACTGCGCGTTCTGGACCGCGGTGGGCGAGGAGGCGTTCGGCGGCTGGTCCGGCGTGGACGTCGACCGGGTCCTGGCCCTGCGCGACGCCGTCGAGCGCACCCGGCACATCCCGGCGCTCGCCGGCCGCCGGCTGCCCGCGCGGCGCCGGGCCGACGTGCTCGCGTACGGCGCGTACTACGCCGCGGTGTACCGCGCCGCCGCCACCGTCACCGGCGCGGCCGTGCTGGTCGACTCGTCCAAGCACAGCGCGCTCGCCCACGTGCTGCGCTGGCTGCACCCCGGCGCGCTGGACCTGCGGGTGGCGCACGTCGTGCGGGACCCGCGCGGCGTCGCGTACTCCTGGACCCGGACCGTCGCCCGCCCCGAGGCCGAGGGCGAGCAGATGACCCGCTACTCCCCCGCCCGCAGCGCACTGCTGTGGACGGCGCACAACGCGGCGCTCGGCCTGCTCGGCCGGCGCGGGGTGCCGCTGACCCGGCTGCGGTACGAGGACTTCCTCGCCGACCCGGCCGGCACGCTGCGGCACCTGGCCCGGTTCGCCGGGCTGCCGCCGGGCGCCGACCCGGACTTCCTCGGCCCGGGCCACGTCGACGTCCGCCCCGGCCACAGCGCCGCCGGCAACCCGATGCGGTTCACCTCCGGCCGGATCGCGCTGCGCCGCGACGACGCGTGGCGGGCGGCGCTGCCCGCCGGCCAGCGCCGGCTGGTCACCGCGCTGTGCGCGCCGCTGCTGCACCGGTACGGCTACCCGCTGCGCGTCCCCGCCCCCGCCGCCGCTCCCCCGCCGCCACCGCGCGACCCGGCTGCGGGCGACCGCCCGGCGGGTACGGGCGACCCGGCGCCGCGGCGCGACCCGGCGGCCGGCAGCGGCGCCGCGGCCCGGCGGGATCCGGCGGCCGCGGCGGGAACCGGCGGCGCGGCCGGCGCGGTCGAAGCCGGCGGCGTGCGGGCGGGAGGTGGGCGGTGAGCGGGGCGTGGCCGTCGGTCGGCGTGGTCGTGCCGACCCGGGACCGGCCGGAGCTGCTGCGCCGCGCGCTCGCCGCGATCGCCGCGCAGGACTACCCCGGCCGGCTGACCACGGTCGTCGTGCACGACCGCACCGAGCCGGACCAGAGTGTCGCGGCCGACGCCGTCCGGGTGCTGGCCAACACCCGCGCGCCGGGCCTGTCCGGCGCGCGCAACACCGGCATCCTGGACCTGGACACCGAGTGGGTCGCGTTCTGCGACGACGACGACGTGTGGGCGCCGGCCAAGCTGCGCCGCCAGGTCGAGCTGCTGCGCACCCGGCCGGAGGCGGAGTTCGCGACCTGCGCGATCGAGGTCGAGTTCCGCGGCGCGCTCACCGCCCGCCGGGCCGGCACCGACCGGGTCGGGGTCGCCGACCTGGCCCGGTCCCGGATGGCGATGCTGCACGCCTCGACGTTCCTGGTCCGCCGGGACAGCCTGGTCGCCGCCCGCGACCGCGGCATCGGCCTGGTCGCCGAGGACGCCCCCGGCTCGCAGAACGAGGACTGGGACCTGCTGCTGCGCGCCGCCCGCCGCCGCCCGATCGCCCACCTGGACGAGCCGCTGGTCCGGGTGCTGTGGGGGCGGACGTCGCAGTTCGCGTACGAGTACGGCACCAAGATCACGTCACTGCGCTGGATGCTCGGCCGGCACCCGGAGATCCGGGAGAGCCGCCCCGGCGCCGCCCGGGTGTACGGGCAGCTCGCCTGCTGGTCCGCCGCGGCCGGCGACCGCCGGCAGGCGTGGCACTGGACCCGGCAGACGGTCCGGCACAACTGGCGCGAGCCGCGGGCGGCGATCGCGCTGGCCGCGCTCACCGGCGCGGTGCCGGTCGACCGGGTCCTGGCCACGCTGCACCGCCGCGGCCACGGCATCTGACGGACCGGAGACGACGGGAGCGCGCCACCCCCGCGGGGGTGGCGCGCTCCGACGTCGAACGGACGGACCGGCCGGGCGAGCGGGGCCCGGCCGCGGGTCAGCCGGCGGTCAGGCCGCCAGGCGCTGGGACAGGTTGGTGTCCAGCGCCGCCATGAACTCGTCCGTGGTCAGCCACGGCGCGTCCCGGCCGATCAGCAGCGCGAGGTCCTTGGTCATCTGGCCGGACTGGACGGTGTCGATGCAGACCCGCTCCAGCGTCTGGGCGAACTCCGTCACCGCCGGGGTGTTGTCCAGCTTGCCCCGGTGGGCCAGGCCGCGGGTCCAGGCGAAGATCGACGCGATCGGGTTCGTCGAGGTCTTCTCGCCCTTCTGCCACTGCCGGTAGTGCCGGGTGACCGTGCCGTGCGCGGCCTCGGCCTCGACGGTCCGGCCGTCCGGGGTCATCAGCACCGAGGTCATCAGGCCCAGCGAGCCGAAGCCCTGCGCGACCGTGTCCGACTGGACGTCGCCGTCGTAGTTCTTGCAGGCCCAGACGAAGCCGCCCTCCCACTTCAGCGCGGCGGCCACCATGTCGTCGATCAGCCGGTGCTCGTACGTGATGCCGGCGGCCTTGAAGTCGCCCGCGAACTCGGCCTCGAACACCTCGGCGAAGATGTCCTTGAACCGGCCGTCGTACGCCTTGAGGATCGTGTTCTTCGTCGACAGGTACACCGGGTAGTTGCGGGCCAGGCCGTACCGGAACGAGGCCCGGGCGAAGTCCCGGATGGACTCGTCGAAGTTGTACATGCCCATGCCGATGCCGCCGCCGGGGAACTTGGCGACCTCGAACTCCATCGGCTCGGTGCCGTCCTCCGGGGTGAAGGTCACGGTCAGCGTGCCCGGCCGGTCCACCACGAAGTCGGTGGCCTTGTACTGGTCGCCGTGCGCGTGCCGGCCGATGATGATCGGCTTGGTCCAGCCGGGGACGAGCCGCGGCACGTTCGACATGATGATCGGCTCGCGGAACACGACGCCGCCGAGGATGTTGCGGATGGTGCCGTTCGGCGAGCGCCACATCTTCTTCAGGCCGAACTCGGCGACCCGGGCCTCGTCCGGGGTGATGGTGGCGCACTTCACGCCGACGCCGTGCCGCTTGATCGCGTTCGCCGCGTCGATCGTCGCCTGGTCGTCGGTGGCGTCCCGGTGCTCGATGGACAGGTCGTGGTAGTCCAGCTCGACGTCCAGGTACGGCAGGACGAGCTGTTCGCGGATCTGCTTCCAGATGATCCGCGTCATCTCGTCCCCGTCGAGCTCGACGACCGGATTGTTCACCTTGATCTTCGCCATCCCGCGGGCGCTCCTCTCACACACGTCTGCCAACCGTACGAGCGTACTGCAACGTGCGGCACCCGGGTAAAGCCGCCCGCCGGTACCCGAGCGTAGTGGCCGCGGCGGCCGGGCCGGGGCCTGCCTACCCGCCCCGACGCCGGTCAACCAACCGACTGTGACAAATGTCTGACAGCGCCCGAATGCCCGAACCGGCTACCGTCCGCCCACGGTGGACCGCCCGCCGGCGCCGGGTTTCGGCCCGGGGCGCGGCGGACACGTTCGACCCGCCCGGCCGGTGCCGCGCCCGGCCGGCGAGCCGCCCGCGGCGGGGTCCGGCCAACGCGCACCCGGGCCCCCGCCGCGGGTCTAGCATCGCGGGAGAGGCAGGTCACGAACCACTCCACGAGGGGCTGGCACATGAGCGGACAGGTCGTGCACTTCGAGATCCCCGCGGACAACGTCGAGCGCGCCCGCGGCTTCTACGCCGACGTCTTCGGCTGGGTGGTCAATCCGATGCCGGAGATGAACTACACGATCGTCCAGACCACGCAGACGGGCGAGAACGGCCTGCCGACCAAGCCGGGCGCGATCAACGGCGGGATCTTCGAGCGCAAGGACCCGCTGCACCACCCGGTCCTGACCGTGGACGTGGCCGACGTGACCGACTCGCTGGAGCGGGTGGAGCGGGCCGGCGGCAAGACGGTGCTCGCCAAGCAGGCCGTGGGGGACATGGGGTTCGTCGGGTACTTCACCGACCCCGAGGGCAACGTCATCGGCCTCTGGCAGAACGCGAGCTGAGCCCGCCCGCGAGCCCCGCCGCCCGCGGCCGCGGCCCGCGCCGCGCCCGGAAAAGCTTGCCCGGCGCGCACCGCCCGCCGGGCGCCGCCCGCCGGGCGCGGCGGGCCGGGTGCCGCACCCCGGCCCGCGCGCCGACCGGTCAGAGGTCGGCGACGTCCGCCTGCTTGGCCCGGACGGCCTCGGCGGCCTCCTTGAGCCCGGCCAGCTCGGCCTCGGTCAGCGGGGTCTCGACCACCCGGCGCACGCCCTCGGCGCCGATCTCGGCCTCCACGCCCAGGTACACGCCGGAGATGCCGTACTCGCCGTCCACCCAGGCGCAGACCGGCAGGACGGCGCCGGAGTCCTCGGCGACCGCGCGGGCCATCCGGGCGGCGGCGGCCGACGGCGCGTAGAACGCCGAGCCGGTCTTGAGCAGCGCGACGACCTCGGCACCGCCGTTGCGGGTCCGGACGACCAGCTCCTCGACCTTCTCGGCCGGCAGCAGGTCGGCCAGCGGCTTGCCGTCCACGGTGCAGCGGGACGGGACCGGGACCATCGTGTCGCCGTGCGAGCCCAGCGTGAGCGTGCGCACCGAGCCGACCGGGACCTTCAGCTCCTCGGCCACGAAGTTCGTGAACCGGGCGGTGTCCAGCATGCCGGCCTGGCCCATGACCCGGTTCTTCGGGAACTGGGTGGCGAGCTGCGCCAGCGCGGTCATCTCGTCGAGCGGGTTCGACACGACGATGATCACGGCGTTGGGCGCGTACTTGGCGACGTTCTCGGCCACACCGCGGACGATCCGGGCGTTGGTCTCCAGCAGGTCCATCCGGCTCATGCCGGGCTTGCGCGGCAGGCCGGCGGTGATCACCACGATGTCCGAGCCCTCGATGACCTCGTACCCGCTGCCGTCGGTGCCGGTCGTCCGCCCGACCAGCTCGGTCTCGAAGCCCTCGACCGCCCGGGACTGGTTCAGGTCCAGGGCCAGGCCCTCCGGCTTGCCCTCGATGATGTCGGTGAGCACGACGGTGTCGAAGATGTCGTACTCGGCGAGGCGCTGCGCGGTGGTGGCGCCGTAGAAACCGGCGCCGACCACTGTGACCTTCTTGCCCATGTACCCTCCCGGGTGAGTCCGGCTCGGATGGCGATTGCCTACCGCGACCCTAATCCGCACCCCGCGGCGCCACCCGTCCGGGTCACCGCCGCCGCCCGAAGGCGCACCCGACGCGGCCCCCCATGGGGCCCGCCCGTCAGGCGCGCTCCGCGCGCTCCACCACCCGTCAGGCGCGCTCGGCGCGCTCCACCACCCGTCAGGCGCGCTCCGCGCGCTCCACCACCCGTCAGGCGCGCTCCGCGCGCTCCACCACGTTGGCCAGCAGCATCGCCCGGGTCATCGGGCCCACCCCGCCCGGCACCGGCGCCACGAAGCCGGCCACCCCGCGCACGTCCGGCGCCACGTCCCCGGTGTAGACGCCCTTGCCGTCCGCGCCGACGACCCGGGTGATCCCCACGTCGACCACGGCCGCGCCGGGCCGGACCAGGTCGGCGGTGATCAGCCCCGGTACGCCCGCCGCCGCCACCACGACGTCCGCGGCCCGGGTGTGCACGCCGAGGTCGGTCGTGCCGGTGTGGCACAGCGTCACGGTGGCGTTCTCGCTGCGCCGGGTCAGCAGCAGGCCGAGCGGCCGGCCGACCGTCGTGCCCCGGCCGACGACGACGACGTGCGCGCCGGCCAGCTCCACCCCGTACGCGCGCAGCAGGTGCACGATGCCGCGCGGCGTGCACGGCAGCGGCCCGGGATAGCCCAGCACGAGCCGGCCCAGGTTGATCGGGTGCAGGCCGTCGGCGTCCTTGTCCGGGTCGATCGCCTCGAGTACCCGCTGGGTGTCCAGGCCGCGCGGCAGCGGCAACTGGACGATGTAGCCGTGGCAGGCCGGGTCGGCGTTCAGCTCGGCGACCGCGGCGTCCACGTCGGCCTGGCCGGCGTCGGCGGGCAGGTCGCGGCGCAGCGAGGCGATGCCGACCTCGGCGCAGTCGCGGTGCTTGCCGGCCACGTACGCGTGCGAGCCCGGGTCGTCGCCGACCAGGACCGTGCCCAGCCCGGGGACGATCCCGCGCTCGGCGAGCGCCTTGACCCGCTGCCGCAGGTCGTCCTTGACCGCCGCGGCGGTCGCCTTGCCGTCCAGCACCGTCGCCGTCACCGGGCACTCCCTCCGCGCCCGCGGTGGGTCACGGGGCGCAGGCCCGATTTTCCCACGTCACCCGCCGTGACCGCGCGGCAGCACCGGCACGGCCCCGGCGGGCGGGCGGCGCTCGTCAGTGGAAGAAGTGCCGCGTACCGGTCAGGTACAGCGGTACCCCGGCGGCCTTCGCGGCGGCGATGACCTCCTCGTCCCGGACCGAGCCGCCCGGCTGGACGACCGCCCGGACGCCCGCGTCCAGCAGGATCCGCAGCCCGTCGGCGAACGGGAAGAACGCGTCCGAGGCGGCCACCGCGCCGGCCGCCCGGTCGCCCGCCCGGGCGACCGCGAGCCGGGCCGAGTCGACCCGGTTGACCTGGCCCATGCCCACGCCGACGGTCGCGCCGCCGGCGGCGAGCAGGATCGCGTTGGACTTCACCGCGCGGCAGGCCCGCCAGGCGAACGCCAGGTCGGCCAGCACCGCGGGCGGGGCCGGGTCGCCGCAGGCCAGCGTCCACCCCGCCGGGTCGTCGCCCGGGGCGTCGATCCGGTCGGGGGTCTGGGCGAGCAGGCCGCCGCCGATCGGCCGGTACTCGACCGGCTCGTCGCCGCCGCCGGTGACCACGAGGATGCGCAGGTTCTTCTTGGCCCGCAGCAGCTCCAGCGCCCCGTCCCCGTACGCCGGGGCGGCGATGACCTCGGTGAACACCTCGGTCACCGCGGCGGCCATGGCGGCGGTCACCGGGCGGTTGGCGGCGATGATCCCGCCGTACGCCGACACCGGGTCGCAGGCGTGCGCCCGCCGGTACGCCTCGGCGACGTCCGCGCCGACCGCGATGCCGCACGGGTTCGCGTGCTTGATGATCGCCACAGCCGGCTCGGCGTGGTCGTGCGCGGCCCGCCAGGCGGCGTCGGTGTCGACGTAGTTGTTGTACGACATCTCCTTGCCGTGGAGCTGCTCCGCCGCGGCCAGGCCGGTGTCGCCGTCGCGGTACAGGGCGGCCCGCTGGTGCGGGTTCTCGCCGTACCGCAGCACCGCCGCGCGCTGCCGGGTCGCCCCGGCCCAGGCCGGGAACTCCCCGGCCGGCGCGGCCTGCGCGCCCAGCCAGGAGGCGACGGCCACGTCGTACTCGGCGGTCCGGCGGAACGCCTCGACGGCCAGCTCGCGCCGCTGGGCCAGCGTGAAGCCGCCGCCGGTGAGCGCGGCGACCAGGTCGGGGTACTGCCGCGGCGCCACGACGACCGCGACGCTGGCGTGGTTCTTCGCCGCGCTGCGGGTCATCGCCGGGCCGCCGATGTCGATCTGCTCGACGCACTCGTCCGGGCCGGCGCCGGAGGCGACGGTGTCGCGGAACGGGTACAGGTTCGACACCAGCAGGTCGAACGGCGGGATGCCCAGCTCGGCGAGCTGCGTGCCGTGGGCGTCCCGGCGCAGGTCGGCGAGCAGCCCGGCGTGCACCCGCGGGTGCAGCGTCTTGACCCGGCCGTCGAGCACCTCGGGGAAGCCGGTGAGCTGCTCGACCGGCGTCACCGGCACGCCCGCGGCGGCGATGGCGGCGGCGGTCGAGCCGGTCGAGACGATCTCCACCCCGGCGCCGTGCAGCGCCACGGCCAGGTCGGCCAGGCCGGTCTTGTCGTACACGCTGACCAGCGCGCGGCGGATCGGACGGCGCGCGGCGTCGGCGTCGCTCATGCGGTGCTTGCCCCTTCGATGGTGACCTTGCGGTCGCGGATGGTCCAGCCGTGCCGGACGAGCCGGCCGACGTACTCGACGAGCTGCGCCCGCTCGGCCACCTTGATGCGCTCGGTCAGCGCCGCCTCGTCGTCGTCGTCGCGGACGGGCACGGCGACCTGGGCGATGATCGGCCCGGTGTCCACGCCGGCGTCGACGAAGAACAGCGTGGCGCCGGCGACCTTCACCCCGTACGCCAGCGCGTCGCGCGGGCCGTGGATGCCGGGGAAGGCGGGCAGCAGGGCGTTGTGCGTGTTGACGTACCGGTCGCCGTACGCGGCCAGGAACGCCGGGCCGACGAGCTTGAGGAAGCCGGCCGAGATCACCAGGTCCGGCTCGTACTGCTTCACCCGGGCGGTCAGGTCGGCGTCCCAGGCGGCCCGGTCGGCGTGGTCGCGCAGCCGGGTCACGAACGTCGGTACGCCCGCGGCGGCCGCCCGGTCCAGGCCCGCGGCGCCGTCGCGGTCGGCGCCCACGGCGACCACGGCGGCCCCGTAGCCGGGGTCGGCGCACGCGGCCAGCAGCGCGGCGAGGTTGCTGCCGCCGCCGGAGACGAGGACGACGAGCCGGGCGCCGGGCGCGCGGGGCGGCCGGCGGACGGGGGTGCTGCCGGGGTCGGTCACCCGTGCACCCTACCGTCGGCCCCGGATCGCGAATCGGGCACCGCCCGGCCGGACCGGGCACATTGCCGGGCCCCGGATTGCTACCCTCCGGCCGACGGGGCCGGTGCCCCGGCATCCATAGCCACAGGCCGTGCGGCCGGCGCCCGCCGGACCGACGCGGTAGACCGGGAGGATCACGTGACCGCTCCATATCAGCAGCCCGTACCGGCGGGGAACGACAAGACCACCCTGTGGGGCGTTCTCGGCATCGTGTTCGCGCTGTGCTGCGCGCCGCTGGGCATCCTCTTCTCGGTGCTGTCGCTGCTGGAGGCCAAGAAGGTCGCCAAGCAGCCGACGCTGGCGTACGTGGGATTCGGCCTCGCGGCCCTGTCGATCATCGTCGGCATCATCAGCGCCGTCACGGGCAGCTTCGGGCTGAACAACAACTGACCCGCCCCGCGCCCCCGGTGCCCGGCCCGGCCGGCCGGCGCCGGGGGCGCGGCCGTCAGCGGCGGCGGCCGCGCAGCAGGCCGTGCGCCGCCGCGACCAGTACCGCGCCGACCAGGCCGCCGCCGGCCGCGACCAGCGCGACCTGCCAGGCGACCGGGCCCAGCTCGGCCAGCCGGCCGGCGCCGAGCGCCCCGCCGCCGGCCCACGCGGCCGCGCCGAGCAGCGCCCCGGCCACCGGCCCGCTGAGCGCCGCGGCGCCGAGCAGCCGGGACCAGTCCGGCCCGTCCCCGCCGCGCGGCGCGGCCCGGGCGAGCAGCCAGCCGCCGAACCCGCCGGCCAGGACCGGCGCCGCGGCCACGAACAGCCCGAGCCCGGCCAGGTCGCCGTCGGGCAGCCCGGCGAACAGCGGTACCGCGGGCAGCGCCCCCACGTGCACCTCGGCCACGGTCACGCTCGTCTCGGTGCCGAGCGCGAAGCCCGGCCCGAGCAGGTACGCCGCGGCCCAGACGGCGACGTTCGGCAGGTACGCGGCGCACAGCAGGGTCAGGCCGAGCTGGCCGCCCACCCCGGTCCGGTACGCGCCCAGCACCTTGCTCGCGTCGTCCCAGGCCAGCGCGAGCGCCAGCCCCGCCGCGGCGGCGCCGAGCGCGAGCAGGGTCAGCGCGGCGACCGTCCCGAACCGGGCGGCCAGCCGGACCGGCACCGGCAGCGCCCGGTGCAGCCGCGCGGCCGCGCCGCTGGCCCGGGCCGCGCCGACGCCGCCGGCGACCGCGCCGAACACCGTCAGGGTCAGCACCGCCCGCCACGCGGTGACCGCGACCTCGCCGTCCCCGCCGACGACGAGCGCGGCGAGGCCGCCGACCAGCCCGTACACCAGGCCGAGCGCGCCCGCGACGGCGAGCGTGCGGCCGATCGCGCCGGTGCGGCGCGCGCCGATCGCCCGGACGGCGTGCAGCCCGGCCCGCTCCAGCCGCCAGGCGGCGAGCGCGCCGAGCGCGAGCGGCGCGAGGGTCAGCGGGCCGACGGCCGTGCGGACCGGCACGCCGTGGCCGAGCAGCCAGCCGGCCAGGCCCAGCCGCAGCCCGGTGCCGAAGCCGGTGCCGGCGAACCAGCCGGCGAGCAGCGGCGGCAGCGCGGAGACCAGAGTGGCCCAGCCGACCGCGACGGCGGCGGCGAGCAGCAGCGGCGCCCGCTTGCGCCCGGGCCGGCGCTGGCGCGGCAGGACGACGGTGGGGCGACTGCGCAGCTCGTCGAGGTCGAGCAGGACCGTCGGCTGCGCGTCGTCGCCGGCCGGGTCGCTGTCGCGGGCCGGGTCGGTGTCGTCGCGCGTGGCTGCCATCCCCTCCACCTTTGCAGATCAACGGCGGGAACGGCGGCCTGATCGACCGGTGCCGCGCCCACGGCGGACCATCGGCGGCTGCCGCGCCCGCGGGGAGGTCCGGGCCCGGCAGCCGGAACGGCCCGGGCGGGTCCGACCGGTCCGGCCGGGCCCGCCCGGGCCGCGCTCGCGTCGTCCGCGCCTCAGACGTGCTGGCGCATGACCTCGCGCATGAGGTTGGCGGTCTCGGTCGGCGTCTTGCCGACCCGCACGCCCGCCGCCTCCAGCGCCGCCTTCTTCGCCTCGGCGGTGCCGGACGAGCCGGAGATGATCGCGCCGGCGTGCCCCATGGTCTTGCCGGGGGGCGCGGTGAAGCCGGCGATGTAGCCGACGACCGGCTTGGTCACGTACTGCTTGATGAAGTCCGCGGCCCGCTCCTCGGCGTCGCCGCCGATCTCGCCGATCATCACGATCGCCTCGGTGTCGGGGTCGTCCTGGAACGCCGCCAGCGCGTCGATGTGCGTGGTTCCGATGACCGGGTCGCCGCCGATGCCGACGCTGGTGGAGAAGCCGATGTCGCGCAGCTCGTACATGAGCTGGTACGTCAGCGTGCCGCTCTTGGAGACCAGGCCGATCCGGCCGGGGCCGGTGATGTCGGCCGGGATGATGCCGGCGTTGGACTTGCCCGGCGAGGCGATGCCCGGGCAGTTGGGCCCGATGATCCGGGTCCGGTTGCCGGCGGCGTTGTTGTGCGCCCAGAAGGCGGCGGTGTCGTGCACCGGGATGCCCTCGGTGATGACGACGACCAGGCCGATGCCCGCGTCGATCGCCTCGATGACGGCGCCCTTGCAGAACGCCGGCGGCACGAAGACCACGGAGGTGTCCGCGCCGGTCTCCTTGATCGCCTCGGCGACCGTGCCGAACACCGGTACGCCGGTGCCGTCCACGTCGACCGTGGTGCCGGCCTTGCGCGGGTTGACCCCGCCGACGATCGCGGTGCCCGCGGCGAGCATCCGCCGGGTGTGCTTCATGCCCTCGGAGCCGGTCATCCCCTGGACGATGACCTTGGAGTCCTCGGTGAGCCAGATAGCCATGTCAGTAACCCTCCCCGCTCAGGCCGCGGCCAGCTCGGCGGCGCGGCGGGCCGCGCCGTCCATCGTGTCGACCCGCTGGACGAGCGGGTTCGCCGCGCCGTCGAGGATCGCCCGACCGGCCTCGGCGTTGTTGCCGTCCAGCCGGACGACCAGCGGCTTGGTGACGTCCTCGCCGCGCTGCTTCAGCAGGGCGAGCGCCTGCACGACGCCGTTGGCCACCTCGTCGCACGCGGTGATGCCGCCGAAGACGTTGACGAAGACGCTCTTGACCGCCGGGTCGGAGAGGACGATCTCCAGCCCGTTGGCCATCACGTCGGCGCTGGCGCCGCCGCCGATGTCGAGGAAGTTGGCCGGCTTGACCCCGCCGAAGTCCTCGCCCGCGTACGCGACCACGTCGAGCGTGCTCATGACCAGGCCGGCGCCGTTGCCGATGATGCCGACCTCGCCGTCGAGCTTGACGTAGTTGAGGTCCTTCTCCTTGGCCCGCTGCTCCAGCGGGTCGATCGCCGACTGGTCGACGTACGCCTCGTGCTCCGGCTGGCGGAAGTCGGCGTTGGCGTCGAACGTGACCTTCGCGTCCAGGCAGAGCACCCGGCCCTCGGCCGTCTTGGCCAGCGGGTTGACCTCGACCAGCGTGGCGTCCTCGGCGACGAACGCCGCCCAGAGCTGCTGCGCGATGACCACGACCTGCTCGGCGACCTCGGCCGGGAACCGGGCCGCGGTGACGATCTCCCGCGCCTTCGCCTCGTCCACGCCCCTGAGCGCGTCGATCGCGATCTTGGCCACCTGCTCCGGCGTCTGCTCGGCGACGGCCTCGATGTCCATGCCGCCGGCGACGCTGGCGATGCAGAGGAAGGTGCGGTTCGCGCGGTCGAGCAGGTAGGAGAGGTAGTACTCCTCGGCGATGTCGGCGGTCACGGTGACCATGACCTTGTGCACCGTGTGGCCCTTGATGTCCATGCCGAGGATGTCGGTGGCCCTGGCCTCCGCCTCGTCGGCCCCCTCGGCCAGCTTCACGCCGCCGGCCTTGCCCCGGCCGCCGACCTTGACCTGGGCCTTGACGACCACGCGCTCGCCGAGTCGCTCGGCGATGGCGCGGGCTTCGCTCGGGGTCGTGGCGACGCCGCCGTCGAGCACGGGCAGGCCGTGCTTTCCGAACAGGTCGCGCCCCTGGTACTCGTACAGGTCCACCTGTGCGTCCGTCCCGTTCTCTTGCGCGGCGCGCGTGACGGCCCGCCGGCGAGGGTGAGAGTGTGCCGCCCGCCGCTCCGGTCGAGGCGGGCCCTCGGCGCAGCTTATCGAGGCGGCGCGCCGGGGCCGGGCGTCGGGGGCGGCGTGTGCCGTACCGCACACGCTCGCGTCACGCGGTGTTTCCCCGGGCGCGGCGCCGCGGACGACCCGGTCGCGGTACCGGCACCCGACCGGGTCGGCGCAATCCGGCATACCAGGACAAAGTTTCTCTGCGAGGTGCGTCACCTCGCCCGAGAGCCGTCGTTGAGAAGGATGTCGCCGGCGCCACCGCGCCCGCGACGACTACCGACCCGGACCGCGGCGCGAGCCGCCGGCGGGTCGCATGGACGGCCGATGCCCTGTCGGTCGAGGGGTGGCGGCGGGGCGTCGTGCATGGAGGGGCCGGGCGTGTGAGGGGTGCGCCCGGCCCCTCATTTTCGTGTGTCCGGAGCCGAATGTCCGAGAAGGATTCACATTCCGCCCCGGTCCGGCGCCACTCCGGGGTGGAATTTCCGTCCCGCCCGGCCCGCCGCGGTCCGGCGGGCGCGCGGGCGGCGGTCAGGACTCGGTCTTCACGTTCGCCCGGACCCACTCCACGATCGAGGACGTGGTCGCGCCGGGCGTGAACACCTTCGCCACGCCGATCCGCGACAGCTCGGGCATGTCGTCGTCCGGGATGATGCCGCCGCCGAACACCACGATGTCCCGCGCGTCGCGCTCGGCGAGCAGGTCGAGCACCTTGCGGAACAGCGTCATGTGCGCGCCGGAGAGCACGGACAGGCCGACCGCGTCGGCGTCCTCCTGGATCGCGGTCTCCACGATCTGCTCCGGCGTCTGGTGCAGGCCGGTGTAGATGACCTCCATGCCGGCGTCGCGCAGCGCGCGCGCGACGACCTTGGCGCCGCGGTCATGGCCGTCGAGGCCGGGCTTGGCGACGACGACGCGAATCCGTGAGCTCATCAGGCAGTACCCTTCCGGCGGCCGACCCTTCGACGCACGGTAACGCGTCCCCGGAAGCGGGACCCCACCCACCCCGGCCGGTGGGTCCCCGACGGTGTCCCCCGTCCGGTCCGCCGGGCGTCACCCGATAAGCTGATCAAGTACTACCTTCCGGACACAATACGTTGCGTCATGTGCTTGACTACTGAGCGAAGTCGGGTCTAATCGCCTTATACCGCAACAGAATCGGGCGCTCTACGACGGACAGACGCACCCGGGTCGCATTCTGGCCCCCCAGTGACTTGTAACGGGGGGTAGGCGTTAGCTACGGTGTCGCGTGGCCATCGATATGCTGGCTGCACGGCATTTCCATCCGCGGCACGTGCTGCATGCGCGCAATTGCCGCACGCGCACCCGCGCCGGGAGTGCCAGCCAACTGAAGAGCATGGGCACCGGCCACGCACCGGAGCCCGGCACCCCAGACGGGTGAGTGCCGCGAACGGCTCGAACCGCCGCCGCCGCGCGCACGTACCCGTCCGCAGGACCCACCCGCCACCGGCACCACCGGCGGAGGGGACATCGGCCAGCGGGTCACCCCCAATACATCCGCCCGCCGACCACCATGGACACCGATTACGGAGGATATGCGTGCGTCAGCGTTTGTCGTCTGAGCCGGACCGGTATCGCGGTCGCCGGCGGGTACCGACCCCGCCGCGCAGCCGGTACGCCGCGGCGGTGACCGGCGCGTTCGTCGGGGCCGGAATGGTGGCGATGGGGGCCAGCGCCTTCTTCCCCGACGCCAAGGAGATCCCCGACGCGACGCTCGCCAAGGTCGCCGAGTCGTCGCAGATCGCGCAGGACCTGGCGGAGCGGGACAACCCGCAGGCCGCCTCCCGGAGCACCCGCCGCGCCGAGGTGACCCGCTCCGTCGACCAGCAGGCCGCCGACGCGTGGCTGCTGCCGGTGAAGGGGTACCACTTCACGTCCCCGTTCGGCGTCGTCGACGGGAAGATGCACCCGGGCATCGACCTCGCCGCGCCCGAGGGCAGCACGGTCCGCGCGGTACACGCCGGCACCGTGAAGGTCGCCCGCTGGATGGGCGCGTACGGGTACACCGTGGTGATCGACCACGGCAACGGCCTGGAGTCGCTGTACGGCCACCAGTCCTCCCTCGCCGTGAGCGAGGGCCAGCAGGTCAAGGCCGGCGACAAGGTCGGCCTGGTCGGCAACACGGGCCTGGCCTACGCGCCGGAGCTGTACCTGGAGATCCGGTCCGGCGGCGAGGCGGTCGACCCGATCCCGTTCCTCGAGGCCAAGGGCGTCAACATCAAGCTCGAGGTCGAGGCCATCTACGGCGGGCTCAGCTCCACCGCGTAACCACCTGATCACCGAGGGCATACGGCGCCGCGATCATCGCGCCGTATGCCCTTTTTTGCGCCCTACCGTCCGGCCAATCGGTCATTCCGCCCGCCCGACTGCGGGCCGGGACGCGGTCGCCGGCCGATGCCGGCCGCGCCGGCCCGGCGGAACCCTGGAGTGGACCGCCGAGCCGGGGGGAGATCACGTGCCGGACCGTCCGGACCGCTACCGGGGCCGCCGGCGCGCCACCGCCGCGCCCGGCGCCCACCGCGCGCCCCCGTTCGCCCGCGGGGCGCACGCCGCGCCGGTCAGCATCCAGGTCGGGCCGACCGCCACCGCCGCCGTGTTCGGCGTGACGGCCGCCGCGGTCGCCCTCGGCTCCGCCGCCAGCGGCTCCGACCTCGCCGACACCGTCGAACTGCCCCGCATCGACCCCGCCGCCGACACGGTCCGCACCGCCGCACTCGCCGGCGACCCGGCGGCCGACGCCGGCCGGGCCGCCGACGTGGCCAGCCGCGGCAGCCCGCGCAACGACGCCGTCCGCGCGCTCACCACGCCCGCGCCGCGGGTCGCCGCCCGCGGCACGGCCAGGGTGGTCGTCGCCACCGCCGAGGCGCGCGCGGCGCAGCGCGCCCGGGAGAAGCGGGCGCTGGCCGTCCGGGCCGCCGCGCGCAGGGCGCTGGCCGCCGCGCGCAGGTACAGCCACCCGCTGCCCGGCGCGTCGGTCACCTCGTGCTTCGGGCAGCGCTGGGGCGTGCTGCACGCCGGCATCGACTTCGCCCGCCCGGCCGGCTCGCCGATCCGGGCGGTGCAGCGCGGCGTGGTCGTCGCCGCCGGCTGGAACTACGCCGGGTACGGCATCTCGGTCATGCTCCGGCACGCCGACGGCACGCTCACCCACTACGCGCACATGCAGAAGACCGCCGTCCGGGCGGGCCAGCCGGTCAAGGCCGGCACGGTCCTCGGGTTCGAGGGCAGCACCGGCGACTCGACCGGCCCGCACCTGCACTTCGAGGTCCACAAGGGCCTGTGGAACCAGGTCAACCCGGCGGGCTGGCTCGGCGCCCGCGGCATCCGCACCTCCTGCTGACCCGCCGCGCGATCCGGCCCGGCGGGTCGGCGCCGCGCTAGATCTTCTCCAGCGGGGCGTGCCGGAGGATCAGCCAGAGGGTCTGGTCGCCGAAGTCGATCTGCGCCCTGGCCCGCGGCCCCGCGCCCTCGACCGCGACGACCCGCCCCAGCCCGTACCGCTGGTGGTTGACCCGGTCCCCCGCCGCCACCACCGGCGCCGCCGACAGCTCGCTCGCCGCGCGGAACTTGCTCGCGTCCACCCCGATCCGGGCGGCCAGCTCGGCGCCCTTGGGCGTACCGCCGACGAACGACGACCGCTCCGCCCGCCCGCCGTGCCCGCCCCCGCCGGACCACGTCGTCGCGGCGGCCTCGGTCCGCTCCCAGCGGACCAGCTCGGCCGGCAGCTCGCCGAGGAACCGGGACGCCGGCTGGTACTGCGGCTGCCCCCACGCCGCCCGGGTGATCGCCCGGGACACGTAGAGCCGCTGCCGGGCGCGGGTGATCCCCACGTACGCCAGCCGCCGCTCCTCCTCCAGCTCCCCCGGGTCGGACAGCGACCGCATGTGCGGGAACGTCCCGTCCTCCAACCCGGACAGGAACACGACCGGGAACTCCAGCCCCTTGGCCGTGTGCAGGGTCATCAGCGTGACCACGCCGGTGTGGTCCGGGTCGTCGTCGGGGATCTGGTCGGCGTCGGCGACCAGCGACACCTGCTCCAGGAACCCGTCCAGCGTGCCGGCGGGCCGGGCCGCGGCCGCGCCCTCGGCGGCGTCGTCCGCCTGCGCCGCCGGCTCGGCCGCCTCCTCCCCCGCGTCGCCGCCGGCCGCGAGCAGCTCGGCCCGCTCGGCGTACTCGCGGGCGACGCTGACCAGCTCCTGCAGGTTCTCCACCCGGCCCTCGTCCTGCGGGTCCAGGCTCTCCTCGAGCTGGGCCAGGTACCCGGTGCGGCGCAGCACCTCCTCCAGCACCTCGTCCGGCGCGGCGGTGGCGGCCAGGTCGCGCAGCTCGTCCAGCAGCGCCACGAACGCCTCGATCGACTTCGCCGCCCGGGCCGGCATCCCCGGCGCGTCCGCCGCCCGGCGCAGCGCCGCGCCGAACGACAGCCGGTCGCGCGCGGCCAGCGCCTCGACGCACGCCTCCGCCCGCTCGCCGATCCCCCGCCGCGGGGTGTTCAGGATGCGGCGCAGGCTCACCGTGTCGTCGGGGTTGGCGATGGCCCGCAGGTACGCCAGCGCGTCCCGGACCTCCCGCCGCTCGTAGAAGCGCACCCCGCCGACCACCTTGTACGGCAGCCCGTGCCGGATGAACACCTCCTCGAACACCCGCGACTGCGCGTTGGTCCGGTAGAACACCGCGACCTCGCCGTACCGGACCGCGCCCGCGTCGACCAGCCGGTCGATCTCCCGGGCGGCCCAGTCGGCCTCCGCGTGCTCGGTGTCGGCGACGTACCCGGTGATCGGCTCCCCCGCGCCCGCCTCGCTCCACAGCCGCTTCGGCTTGCGCCCGGCGTTGCGGTCGATCACCGCGTTGGCGGCGTTGAGGATCGTCTGGGTGGAGCGGTAGTTCTGCTCCAGCAGGATCGTCGCGGCGTCGGTGAAGTCCCGCTCGAACTCCATGATGTTGCGGATCGTCGCGCCGCGGAAGGCGTAGATGGACTGGTCGGCGTCGCCGACCACGCACAGCTCGGCCGGCGGCAGCTCGGCGTCGCCCGCGGGGCCGACCAGCTCCTTGATGAGCATGTACTGGGCGTGGTTGGTGTCCTGGTACTCGTCGACCAGCACGTGCCGGAACCGCTGCCGGTACACCCGGGCCACCTCGGGGTGGGCCTGGAACAGGTGCACGGTCGTCATGATCAGGTCGTCGAAGTCGAGCGCGTGTGCCTCGCGCAGCCGCCGCTGGTACAGCGTGTACGCCTCGGCCACCGCCCGCTCCTGCGGCCCCTTCGCCTCCGCCGTGGCGCGCTCCGGGTCGACCAGCTCGTTCTTCAGCGCGGACACCCGGGTGACCAGCGCGCGGGCGCCGTACCGCTTCGGGTCCAGGTCCAGCTCGCGGGCGACGAGCTGCATCAGCCGCCGGCTGTCGTCGGCGTCGTAGATGGTGAAGCCCGACTTGAGCCCGAGCGCCGCGTGCTCCCGGCGCAGGATGCGCACGCACGCGGAGTGGAACGTGGACACCCACATGTAGCGGCCCCGCCGCCCCACCAGCCCCTCGACCCGCTCGCGCATCTCGGCGGCGGCCTTGTTGGTGAAGGTGATGGCGATGATCTGCCCGGGGTGGACGTCGCGCGCGCCCAGCAGGTAGCCGATCCGGTGGGTGAGCACGCGCGTCTTGCCGGAGCCGGCGCCGGCCACGATCAGCAGCGGGCTGCCGGCGTGGACGACGGCCGCCCGCTGGGCGTCGTTCAGGCCCGCGAGCAGGGCCTCGGGGTCGGCGGGAGCCCGGTCGTCGGCGTACGCACCATCCCGCTGGACCGGCTGGACGGGAGGTGGGTCGAAGAGTGCCTGCATCGCCTACCGAGTCTAGGCCGCCCCACCGACACTCCGGCGCGCGGAGTTCACGCGGTCGGGGTGGCCCGGTCACCGGGGCGGGGCGAGGATGTCGACATGAGGACGACATCGACCCGCGTACGCACCGGGCTCGCCGCCGCGCTGGCGCTGGCCGTCACGCTCACCCCGCTCCCGCGGCCCGCGGCCGCGGCCGACCCGCTGGCCCCGGTCCGGGTCACCCTCGGCGCCGGCGACCGGCTCGCCCGCGGCACCCTGCTCGGGTACAACGACTTCCACGGCGCCGTCGACCCACCCGCCGGCAGCGCCGCCGCGGTGACCGGCGTCCCGGCCGGCGGGGTGGAGTACCTGGCCACCTGGCTACAGCGGCGCCGCGCGGCCGCGGCGGCCGCCGGCCGGCCCGCCCTGACCGTCGGCGCCGGCGACCTGATCGGGGCCACGCCGCTGGTCTCGGCCGCCTTCCACGACGAGCCGACGATCGAGCTGATGGACCTCGTCGGGCTCGACATCAGCGCGGTCGGCAACCACGAGTTCGACGAGGGCGTGGCCGAGCTGCGCCGGATGGACCGCGGCGGCTGCCACCCGGTCGACGGCTGCGCCGACGGCGACGGCTTCGCCGGGGCCCGGTTCGCGTACCTGGCCGCCAACACCGTCGACCGCCGCACCCGCAAGCCGGTCCTGCCGCCGGTCGCCGTCCGGACAATCGACGGCGTCCCGGTCGGCTTCGTCGGCCTGACGCTGAAGGGTACGGCCGGCATCGTCAACCCGGCCGGCGTCGCCGACGTCGAGTTCCTCGACGAGGCGGCCACCGCGAACGCCTGGGCCGCCCGCCTGCGCGACCTCGGCGTGCACGCGGTCGTCCTGCTGCTGCACGAGGGCGGCCAGCAGGGCGGCACCGCCCCCGCCCCGGGCGGCTGCGCGCACTTCGCCGGCCCGGTCGTCGACATCGTCGCCCGGCTCGCCCCGGAGTTCGGCGCGGTCGTCTCCGGCCACACCCACCGCTTCTACACGTGCAGCCTGCCCAACGCCGCCGGCGCCCCGACGGTCGTCACCAGCGCCGGCAGCAACGGCCAGCTCATCACCGACCTGAGCATCACCCTGGACCGCCGCACCAAGCGGTTCACCGAGGTCGCCGCCCGCAACCACATCGTCGTCAACGGCATCCCCGACGGCCAGGGCGGCTGGCGCAAGGACGCCACCGGCGCGTACCTGCGCGACCCCGCCCTGGTCGACCCGGCCGCCAAGCGCCTCGCCGACAAGTACCGCACCGCCGTCGCCCCGCTCGCCAACCGCGTCGTCGGCCGGATCACCGCCGACATCGGCAACACCCCCGCCGCCAGCGGCGAGCAGCCGCTCGGCGACGTCATCGCCGACGCGCAGCTCGCCCGCACCCGCGGCGCGGGGGCGCAGCTCGCCCTGATGAACCCCGGCGGCGTCCGCGCGCCGCTCGTGCACGGGGCGTCGGCCGGCGGCGAGCAGCCGGGCGAGGTGACGTACGGCGAGGCGTTCGCGGTCCAGCCCTTCAACAACCTGCTCGTCACCCAGACCCTGACGGGCGCGCAGGTGCGGGCGGCGCTGGAGCAGCAGTTCCCGGTCGCCGGCCCGCAGCGGGTACTCCAGCCGTCGGCGGGCGTCCGGTTCACCTACGACACCCGCCGCGCGCCGGGCGACCGGATCACCGCGGCCACGGTCGACGGGGTGCCGCTGGACCCGGCCCGGGCGTACCGGGTCACCACCAACGACTTCCTGGCCAACGGCGGCGACGGCTTCGCGGCCCTCACCGGCGGGACGGACCGCGCCGTGGCGCCGGGCTTCGACATCGACGCCCTGGTCGCGTACCTGGCCGCCGGCCCGGTGGCGCCCGGCCCGGCGGACCGGGTGACGAGAATCGGCTGAGCCGGGACCACTGCGAGATCGCCGTCCGGGGCGGCGCCGTGGGTGGCCGGGGGCCGTTCCCGGCCGAAAGTTCGGCGGAACCGGGAACCACAGCGGTCGATCCGACGACCATCCCCACGATCGGGTCCGCGCCCGGCGGCCTGAACACGCTGGGGGCAACCGCGTGGGGGTGGGCGCTGGCGGCGCGGCCCGATCGGTCCCGCCGCGGTCCTCGTGGCCGTCGGCCGCGGCGGGACCGGTCCCCGGGCCGGACGGCCAGTGTTGTCCAGTCGTGGCGGCGATTCGGTTGCCCCGGTGCCGCGCGTCGCGCATACTGACTGCGTGACCTGCGCTTCCTTTACCACCGGCTTCCTCGGCTATGTGCTGCCGAGTCCGAAGCCGGTGGGCAGCGCCTGAGAACTGTCCACGAAGGCCCCGGGCTCGTCGAGCCCGGGGCCTTCGTGATTGTTCCGGCTCGACCATCCCGTACCGCACGAGGAGATCGAGATGTCCGTACCGCCCGCTGACACCACCACCGCCCCCGACGTGACCGACCTGCGCGCCCGCATCGACCAGATCGACGCGACGATGCTGGATCTCTGGCGGGAACGCGCCGCGATCTCCCGAGAGGTCGGCCGGGCCCGCTTGGCCGGCGGGGGTACCCGGCTCGCGCTGGCCAGGGAGCAGCAGATCCTGACGAAGTTCCGCCAGGCGATCGGCGAGGACGGCGTCCAACTCGCCCTCCTCCTCCTCCGCGCCGGCCGCGGCCCGCTGTAGGCCGACCGACATGAGCTGAGGTACCTCAACAAGCCCGCATTCGGTACCTCGCCTCATGTTCGCCGACGCGTAGGGAGCGCAGTGTGAAGGTTGGGTTTCTCGGCAAGGATCCCCACAGCCAGCACACCAACTGCCCCTCGCTGTACCGCACCGATCGCGACTCGTACCTCGTGCAGGGTTGGCGCGTCCACGACCCGGAGGCTGGCCGCACTCGCGGTACCCGGCCACGAGACGGTCGTGGAGATCCCGGCCCGCATGATGCACTTGTTCCGGGGCCGGGGCTGAGGTGCTCCGCACGCTGACCGCCGACGAGTTCGGGGCGCGGGTCGCGCGGTACCGGGGGCGTTCGCCCGACTCCGGGAGGTGGCCACGGACCACGATGAGTACCGGCCGCCTCTCCGCGGCCGACGAGGCTCGGGCGTCGCTCGGCGCCCGCCTCCGCCGGATCCGGCGCTCCGCCGGCCGGACGGGGCGGGCGCTGGCGGCGCTCATCGGCACCCACCCCACCTGGCTGAGCCGGATCGAGAACGGCCGCGGGCGGCCATGCGCTACTGGCGGGACTTCTTCGACGCGCCCGACGACATCGAGCAGGCGATCGAGCTGCGCCGGCGCACGTTCGACCTCGCGCTGCGACCAACCGGATCTCGGTCCTGCTCGCGGAGGCCGCGCTCACCACCCGGTACTGCGACCCGGCAGGGCACGGGCAGCAGCTTGCCCCCACCTGCTCACGATGATGCGCCGGCCGAATATCTCGGTCGGCGTCATCGCGCGCGACCGGCAGATGTACGGGGTCCCGGCGGTCGGCTTCCGGATCCTCGACGAGGAGTCGGTGGCGGTCGAGTTGCCGACCGCGCAGCTCCGGGTCACCCGGCCGTCCGAGGTCCGGCTGTACCTGCGCCTCCACGCCGACCTGCACGCACAGGCGATGTTCGGGAGCGCGGCCCGCCTCTGGTCGCGGCGACCATGGGCGCGATCGAATGAGGTGCCGGCCCGGACGAGGAAACGCCGCGGTGCGGGTTGCCCCGCGCCGCGGCGTTGTGGATCGCGCCGATCTCAGGCTTCGTGCGTCTGCACGATCTCCCGGATCTCGGCGTAGTGGCAGGCCGACGGGTGGTCCGTCCGCTCCCGCAGCGTCAGCAGCGGTACCTGCTCGGCGCACAGGTCCTGCGCCTTCCAGCAGCGGGTCCGGAACCGGCAGCCCGAGGGCGGGTTCACCGGCGACGGCACGTCCCCGGTGAGCCGGATGATCTGCTTCTGCTCCCGGACCGTCGGGTCCGGCACCGGTACCGCCGACAGCAGCGCCTGCGTGTACGGGTGGGTGGGCCGCTCGTAGATCTCCTCGTCGCTGCCCAGCTCCACCATCTTGCCCAGGTACATGACGCCGACCCGGTCCGACAGGTGCCGGACCACGGACAGGTCGTGGGCGATGAAGATGTACGCCAGGCCCAGCTCCCGCTGGAGCTTCTCCAGCAGGTTCATCACCTGGGCCTGGATGGAGACGTCCAGCGCCGAGACCGGCTCGTCGCAGACGACGATCTCCGGCCGCAGGGCCAGCGCCCGGGCGATGCCGATGCGCTGCCGCTGGCCGCCGGAGAACTGGTGCGGGTACCGGTTGAGGTGCTCCGGGTTGAGGCCGACCAGCTCCAGCAGCTCCTGGACCTTGCCCTGCCGGCTGCCCTTCGGCGCCACCTCGGTGTGGATCTCGAACGGCTCGCCGATCAGGTCGCCGACCGTCATCCGGGGGTTGAGCGAGGTGTACGGGTCCTGCATGACGAGCTGGATCTGCCGGCGCATCCGCTTCAGCTCCGCGCCGCGCAGCTTCGAGATGTCCTTGCCCCGGTACCGCACGGCGCCCGACGTCGGCCGCTCCAGGTTCATCAGGACCCGGGACAGCGTCGACTTGCCGCAGCCGGACTCGCCGACCACGCCGAGCGTCTCGCTGTGGTGCAGGTCGAAGCTGACCCCGTCGACGGCCTTGACGTGGCCGATCGTCTTCTTGAACACCACGCCCCGGGTGACCGGGTAGTGCTTGACGACGTTGTCGACCTCGAGGATCTTCTCAGCCACGGTTCACCAGCTCCTCCGCGAAGTGGCATGCGCTGGCCCGGCTGGGGCCGACCTGCAGCAGCGGCGGGAGCTGCTGGGTGCAGAGCTGCTCGGCCCGCGGGCAGCGCGGGTGGAACGGGCAGCCGGTGGGGATGCGCATGAGGTTCGGCGGGAGGCCCTTGATCGTGCGCAGCTCCTGGCCCTTCTCGTCGATCCGCGGGATCGAGTTGATCAGGCCGATGGTGTAGGGGTGGGCCGGGTGGGCGTACAGCTCGTGCACGTCCGCCTGCTCGACGATCCGCCCCGCGTACATGACCGCGATCCGGTCCGCGACGTCGGCGACGACGCCGAGGTCGTGGGTGATCAGGATCATCCCCATCTGCCGCTCGCGCTGGAGTTCGGCGAGCAGGTCCATGATCTGCGCCTGGACCGTCACGTCGAGCGCCGTGGTCGGCTCGTCGGCGATGAGCACCTCGGGGTCCAGCGCCAGCGACATCGCGATCATCACGCGCTGCCGCATGCCGCCGGAGAACTGGTGCGGGAACTCGGTGACCCGCTGCCTCGCGTTGGGGATCTTGACCAGGTCGAGCATCTCGATCGCGCGCCGCTTGGCCTCCCGGCGGCCCATGCCGCGGCGGACGCGGAACTGCTCGGCGATCTGGAAGCCGACCGTGAAGGTCGGGTTCAGCGCCGACAGCGCGTCCTGGAACACCATGGCGATGCCCTCGCCGCGGATCTTGCGCCGCTCCTCGGCGGACATCTTGAGCATGTCCTTGCCGTGGAACCGGATCGACCCCGCGCTGACGTGGCCGGGCGGCACGTCCAGGATGCCCATGATCGTCTGGGCGGTGACGGATTTGCCGGAGCCCGACTCGCCCAGTACGGCGAGCGTCTCGCCGGCCCGGACGTCGTACGTGACGCCGTTGATGACCTTGGCCACGCCCTCCCGGGTGCGGAACTCGACGTGCAGGCCCTCGACCTCGAGCAGCGGCCGGGAGCCGGGGCCCGAGGCCGCATATGCCGGCTCGGAGACAGTGAGATTGGACAACGCGATCACCTACCGCAGCTTCGGGTCGAGGGCTTCGCGGACGCACTCGCCCAGCATGACGAAGGCCAGCACGGCCAGGACGAGGAACGCGGCCGGGAAGAACAGCCAGCCGGGCACGAGGCGCAGGTAGTTCTGCGCCTCATTGATCATGATGCCCCAGGACATCGCCGGCGGCCGCAGCCCGACGCCGAGGAACGACAGCGTCGCCTCCGCGCCGATGAACGAGCCGATCAGCACCGTCGAGTACGCCAGCAGCGAGGCCAGGCAGTTCGGGATCACGTGCTTGAAGACGATCCGCACCGGGCTCGCCCCCAGGGCCCGGGCGGCCACGATGTAGTCCGCCTCGCGCACGCTCAGCACCGCCGACCGCATGATCCGCATGGACACCGGCCAGGACAGCACGAACAGCGAGGCAACCACCAGCGCCATCACCTTCGGCTTGCTCGGCGTGGAGCCGGGCGGGTTGAAGGTGAACAGGATCAGCAGCGCGCCCAGGACGAACGGCAGGCCGAAGAACACGTCCGCGATCCGCGACAGCAGGCCGTCGACCCAGCCGCCGACGTAGCCGGACAGCGTGCCGATCAGGCCGCCGATCAGGACCGTGCCGAGCGTCGCCAGGACCGACACCACGATGGACGCCTGCGCGCCGTAGATGGTCCGGGCGAAAATGTCCCGGCCCTGGATGTCGGTGCCGAACCAGTGTGCGCTCGACGGGCCTTGCAGATTGGTCGCGAGCGAGCTGGTGTCGGGGTTGATGGAGGTGAACCAACCGGGGAAGGCCGCCATTGCCAGGAAAACGACAATAAGAGCCATCGAGATCCAGAACATCGACTTGCGTCGCAGTTCCGCCCACACGTCGGCGAACTGGCCGCGCGGTTTCCGTGCAGCCTCGGCCGGGGCGGCCGACATCGTCGGCGGCGGGGTCGCCGTCGGCGACGCCACCGTGCCCACGTCACTGATGTCACTCATAGCGAATCCTCGGGTCCAGCGCCGCGTAGAGCAGGTCGATGAGCAGGTTCATGAAGAGGTACACCAGCACCAGGACGACGACGACGGAAACGACTGTCCCGCCCTCCTTGGTGACGATCGCCCGGTACGCCGTCCGGCCGATTCCGTTGATCTGGAAGATGCCCTCGGTGACGATCGCGCCGCCCATGAGCGCGCCCAGGTCGGTGCCGAGATAGGTCACCACCGGAATGAGCGAGTTGCGCAGCAGGTGGATGCCCACAACCCGGCGCATCGGCAGTCCCTTGGCGATGGCCGTGCGCACGTAATCGGAGCGGCGGTTCTCGGCGATGCTGGTGCGGGCGAGCCGCGTCACGTACGCGAGGGACACGCTGCCGAGCACGAAGCCCGGCACGAGCAACTCGCTGAACGGGGCCTCCGCCGACACGGTCGGGCGGACGAGGCCCAGCTTGACGCCCAGGAACCACTGCAGCAGGAAGCCGGTGACGAAGGTCGGCAGCGCGAGCAGGAACAGCGTGGAGACCAGGGTCAGATTGTCCAGGAAGCCGTTGCGGCGCAGGCCGGTGAGGACACCGGCGGTGATGCCGATCAGCGTCTCGACGGCCAGCGCGACCAGGGCGAGCTTGGCGGTATTCGGGTACGCGGTGAGAATGAGCTGGCCGACATCCTGGCCACCGAAGGTCGTCCCGAAATCGCCCTGGAGCAGATTCGTCATGTACTTGACGTACTGCACCGGAAGGGGCTGGTCGAGCGAGTAGAGCTGCGTCATCTTCTCGATGTACGAATCGGGGCAACGGCGCTCACCGCACTTGCCTGCGAACGGATCGCCCGGCACTGCCCAGACCAGCCAATAGATCAGAAATGTCGTGCCGATAAAGACGGGAATGAGTTGTAGAAGCCGTCGCAGGACGTAACGGCCCATCGTTCCTCCAACTGACAGAAGCAAATTCCGCGTCGGCGAATGCGGTCAACTCACGCAATTGTCGCGCGCCGGGGGTTGGGTGCACGGGGTCCGGCCCACCTTGCGGTGGACCGGACCCAGAGCATAGCCGTATTACTTGAGTTCGATCGTGGAGATGTCGAGCTCACCCACGTGATCGACCTTGACGTTCGCCACGCGCTCGGAGTAACCCGCCTGGCTCTTGTAGAAGTAGACCGGAATCGACGGAACGTCCGCGTCCACGAGCTTCAGGGCCTCGGCGAACTTGGCGTGCGCGCCGTCGAGGTCCTTGGCGGAGGTGCCCTCCTTGTAGAGCTTGTCGACGTCCTTGTTGCTGTAGAGGCCGTCGTTGGAGGAGCCGCCGGTGACGTACAGCGGGCCGACCCAGTTCTCCACGTCCGGGTAGTCCTGCTGCCAGGCCGCGCGGTACGGGCCCTTCATCTTGTGCTCGTCGATGAGCTGCCGGAAGACCGCGAAGGTCGGCACACCCTCGGCGCGGGCCTTGATGCCCAGCCCGGTCTTGACGGCGTCGGCGACGGCCTCCATCCACTCCTTGTGGCTGGAGTCGGCGTTGTAGTAGAAGACCATCTCGTCGGAGAACCCGCCGGCCTTCTCCAGCAGCTTCTTCGCCTCGGTGGCGTCGAACTTGCAGACCGTGCAGCCCCCGGCCGGGTTGCCCGGCGTGCTCGGGTTGGCCCAGCTGTCCGCCGGCGGCCGGCTGCCGAAGAAGATCTTGTCCGAGATCAGCTCCCGGTTGATCGCCAGCGAGACGGCCTTGCGCAGGTCCGGGTTCTGGAAGCGCTTGTCGTAGATCGGGAACGCGATCAGGCCGGTCGTGGGGATGTTGCCCTCGATCGTCCGGTCCGGGAGGTCGCCCTTCCACTTCTGGCCGGCGAGCGCCGAGATCGGCACCTGCTCCATGAAGTCGAGGTTGCCGGCGAGCAGGTCGGTGTAGGCCGCCGAGTCCTGCTGGTACAGCTTGATCGTGACGTCCTTGACCTTGACCTTGTCGTCCAGGGTGTAGTCGTCGAACCGGGCCAGCTTGACCTCGACGTTGTCCTGCCAGCTCACGAACTTGACCGCGCCGTTGCCGATCGGCTTCTTGCCGAACGCCGTCGGGTCCTTGAAGAAGGAGTCCGGCAGCGGCATGAAGGCGCTGTAGCCGGTCTTGGTCGGCCAGATCGAGAACGGCGCCTGGAGGGTGACCTCGAAGTTGTAGTCGTCGACGACCTTGAGGCCCGACATCTCCTTGGTCTTCGGCTCCGGGGCCTTCTTCGGGCCGTCGGCGTCCGGGTCCTCGGTGTGGACGTCGGCGTAGCCCTGGATCTCGTTGAAGAACGTGCCGTTGGAGGCGCCGTTCGGCGAGTAGGCCGCCCAGTTCCAGGCGTCGACGAAGTTCTTCGCCTTGACCTCGGTCCCGTCGTGGAACTTCGTGCCCTGCTTAATCTTGATCTTGTATACCTTGGAGTCGGTGGTGTCGATCGACTCGGCCACCTGCTTCTCCGGGTTGCCGCCACCCACGGGGTAGCGCACCAGACCACTGAACAGGTAGTCGATGATCTTGCCGCCACCGGTCTCGGTGGTGTTGGCGGGAACCAGCGGGTTCTGCGGCTGGGTGCCGTGCATGCTGATCGCGCCGTCGGCGGTCTTGGCGGAGTCGCCGCCGCCGCTCTTCGAGTCGCCGCAACCGGCAGCAGCCGCGACGAGGGCCAGTGCGGCCAAACCGGCCGCAACATTACGTGGGGTGCTCCCGCGCATGCGAATGCCTCCTCAGGGGCGCTCACGTGGGAATGTGAGGTCGCTGTCACTGTGCACTGAAATGTGTGGAACGTGAAGATGCTGTTATCAAGCCGATACGCGTTGCGGCCGCACCCCACGAACACGAATAGCCAACAGCGGCGTCACCCTACCGGGGGACGCTGCCGGCGCGTGCACCGGCTCGGGTCCCCCCTTGCCCGGTGCGCACGCCGCTGTCCAGCCTGCCGCTCGCGGCGGCTCCAGCACCGTGATGATGACGAATGGTTATCCGACCGCAATGAAGCAGGTGTCCGAAAATCATGGAAACAGCCGCACGCCCGCCACTTCCGACACACCCGGCGTCGCGGACGGGCCCGGGGCGGGGTGAATATGCTGGACGGCGCCCCGACCGCGCCCTGACCCGAGGAGCGTCCATGAGCCAGTCGCCCGCCGACCCCGCGGGGCAGCCCGCCCCGTTCGCCGACGCCCCGCCCGCCGCCGTGGAGCTGGACGCGCGCGCCGCCCGGGTCCTCACCACCGAGCTGAGCCGGCACCCCGGGCCGAAGACCGGCCTGCTCATCGACGCCGAGCCGGGTACACCCGCGCTGGACGCCGCGCTGGACGCGGTCCGCCCCGGCGACGCGCTGACGCTGGTCGGCGAGGGGCCGGCCGGCGACGCGCTGCGCGCCCACCTCGCCGGGCTGGGGAGCTGGCTGCGCGAGCAGGTCCGGGTGGTGGACGGGCTCGGCGAGGCCGACCCGGCCGACGTGCTGATCGTGTGCCGGCCGCTGACCGGCAGTGCCGAGGAGGCGCGGGAGCGGATCGACGGGTACACCAAGTACCTCGCGCCCGGCGGCGTGCTCGTCGTCGCCGCCCCGCTGTACGGCGCGCCCGCCGCCGGCGAACTGGACCGGCAGGCCGTGCTGTTCGGCGTCGGCTCCGACCTGATCCTGCGGCACCGGCCGCCGGTCCGGGTGCACCGGCTGCGCTGGACCGAGGCGGACGCGGCGACGGCCGCGAAGCTGGCCCCGGCCGAGCGCCCGTCCAGCGTCCGGCTGACCCGGGACCTGCGGATCGACTCCAACGGCGTCGCCGCCGCCGGGATCGCGCTCGGCGCCGCCGCGCTGCTGCGGCTGGTCCGGCCGCGCTCGCGCGCCTGGCTGGTGCCGGCGCTGGCCGCGCCGGCCGTCGCCGCGTTCTTCCGCGACCCCGAGCGCGACCTGCCCGCCGACGCGGACGCGGTCGTGGCGCCCGCCGACGGCAAGGTGCTCTCGGTCGAACGGCTGGTCGACGAGCGGTTCGGCGGCGGGCCGGGCGAGTGGCTGCGGGTGGCGGTGTTCCTGTCCGTCCTCGACGTGCACGTCAACCGGTCGCCGGTGGCCGGGCGGGTGGCCGACTACTTCGTGGTCGACGGCGGGTACGCCAACGCGATGACCGCGGCGGCCGAGCACAACGTCGCCGCGTACACGGTCCTCGACACCGAGCGCGGGAGGGTCGTGGTGGCGCAGCGGACCGGGCTGATCGCCCGCCGGATCGTGCACCGCGCGCCGGTCGGCGCGCTGCTGGCGCGCGGCGAGCGGTTCGGCCTGATCCGGTTCGGCTCGCGGACGGACGTGTACCTGCCGGCCGACGCGGCCGAGGCGGTCGTGGCGCCGGGCGAGCGGGTCGTCGGCGGCACCACCCCGATCGCCCGCTGGTCCTGACCCGGATACGGAACGACCGGCCCGCGTTCGCGGGCCGGTCGTTCGTGCGTTGCGGGGCGGGTCAGCCGGCGAGGGCGTCCGGGTGCTCGGCGGCGCGCTGCCGCCACCACAGCAGCGGGCCGCTGGCCAGGTAGCCGACCACGACGGCGGCGAACGTCAGCCGGACGTCGACGAACGCGCCGGCCAGCGGCGCCAGCCACAGCCACGGCGGGAACTTGGCGAGCCGGGCCAGCTTGGCGTACGGGAAGCTGGACACCATCGCGAACGCCAGCAGCGCCACGCCCGCGACCATCACCATGCCCGGGACGGGCAGGCCGATGAGCACCGCGACGGCGAGCACGGCGGCCGCCATCGTCGTCGGTACGCCGCTGAAGAAGCGGCCGTCGCGCGGCGACACGTTGAACCGGGCCAGCCGGATCGCGGCGCAGCCGGCGACCAGCGCGCAGGCCACGGCGGCGGCGGCCGGCGGGACGTCGCCGGCCAGCGAGGCGTAGACCACGACCGGGGTGGCCAGGCCGAACGAGCACATGTCGGCGAGCGAGTCCATCTGCGCGCCGAACGGGCTGGCCACGCCGAGCCGGCGGGCGAGCAGGCCGTCGACGCCGTCGAAGGCGACGCAGCCGACGAGCAGGGCGGCGGCGATCCGCGGCTCGCCGTTCATGGCCAGGAAGATGGCGCCGAGGCCGAGCGCGAGGCTGGCCAGCGTGCACGCGTTGACCAGGGCGAACTTCACCCGGCGGGCGACCGTGCGGTCGCCGGGCAGCAGCGGGATGGCGCGCGGGTGGGCGGCCGGGGCCGACCCGGCCGGCGGCGCCGGGCGGGTGCCCTGGCGGGGCAGCAGGCCCATGGCCGTGCGGGTGCGCAGCAACGTGCCGTGCGAGCCGTCGCGCCGGTGCGGTACGCGGATCAGCAGTACCCGCCGGGCGAGGCTGCCGCCCCGCCGCAGGCCGCCCGACCAGCGGCGCTGGCCACCGGGGCGCGGGCTGTCGCCGGCTCGCCGGCGGCGCCACAGGGTTCGTTGCACGTACTCCTCCATCGGCCTGTTCATCGGCACGGCGGCGGTACAGTGCAGAGCTTTCGCCCCCCGCTCGCCGTCCCCGCGCGGCCGCTTGCCACGCGGCCTACACCATCGCACAGGCAGGCCGGCTTGGCGATACCGCGTTACGACGAATGGCCGGCTGAAATAGCGACCAATCGCCCTACTACGGGCTACGATACCGCACGAAAATGTCTGGTATTTGCCCCGAAAGGGACGGGCGTCGGGTTCGCGTCACGCCCACCACTCCAGCCCCGCCGCCGCCGCGGGCGTGAGCGCCAGATCGGCCGCCGCCGCCCGGCTCCACCAGCGCGCCGCGGCCGTCGAACCGCCCGGCGCCAGCACCCGGGCCGGCCCGGGCTCGTCGACCAGCACCCGGTACAGCACCCGCACGACGTGCCAGTCCAGCGGGCGCCCCTCCGGGCCGAACGCCCGCGGGGTGTGCCGGTGCCCGACGTCCAGCAGGCCGGTGACCCGGCCGCGCTGGCCGGTCTCCTCCCACAGCTCGCGCAGCACCGCCACCGCCGGCTGCTCGCCGAAGTCGGTGCCGCCGCCGGGCAGGTGCCAGCGGCCGGCGTACGGGTAGCCGGGGGCGTTGCGGGTCAGCAGCACCCGGTCCGCGGGGTCGGTGGTCAGGGCGTACGCGCTGAACCGCTGGCCGCGGTCGCCGGCCCGCAGCCGCGCCTCGGCGACCGGCGGCGGCTCGGGCGGGTACGGCAGGGCGGCGGCGGGCAGCGGGTCCAGGCCCAGCGGCGGCCGGGCGAACGGATCCAGCGCCAGGCCGGACAGCTCACTCTCCGCCCACCACCGCAACTCCGCCGGACCGGGATCGTCAGCGGCCGGGCGGTCGGCGTTCACCGCGCCGCCCGCGGTCGGGCGGGCGTCGACCGGGACGACGTCGAAGACGATGCCGTCGACGTGGGCCGTGGCGCCGGGCTCGGCGACCAGGTACGACTCGACGGCGCGCAGCGCGACCGGCGCCACCGCCAGCCCGGCGGTGTCCGCCACCGCCCGGGCCACCGCCGCGCGCGGGTCCTCGCCGTGCCCGACGACGCCGCCCGGCAGCGTCCAGTCCCCGGTGCCGGGCCAGCGGACCAGCAGGGCGCGGCCGGCGTCGTCCCGGCACACGCCGTACGCGGCGATCCTCCGCTCCCCCTGCACCGATCCACCGTACCGGCGCCCACTCCCGAGCGCCGGTCAGCGCAGGCCGGCGGCGTGCACGGCCTCCGCGGTGACCTCCGTGAGGTCGTCCTCGGCCAGCGCGGCCAGCTCCGCCGGGCTGAACCACCGCACGTCGCAGGTCGACCCGCCCACGTCCAGCACCTTCAGCGGCGCCGGCACGTCGACCTCGACCCGGTAGAAGGCGCGCACGCCGTGCCAGTCGATCGGATACCCCTCGGGCCCCAGCGACGCGGCGTCCCGGTGGCTGGCGACGCCGAGCAGGTCGATCAGCCGCCCGCTCTGCCCGGTCTCCTCGACCAGCTCGCGGATCAGCGCGCTGCCGGGCTGCTCGCCGTAGTCGGTGCCGCCGCCGGGCAGGTGCCAGCGCCCGCCGCCCGGGTAGCCGGGCGAGATGCGGGTGAGCAGGACGCGGCCGTCCGGGTCGGTGGCGACGGCGTACGCGGCGAACCGCTGCGCCCGGTGCAGCCCGTCCGGGCCGGGGGTGGCGTAGAAGGACGGGAAGTCCGGCGCCTCCTCCGGCCGCAGGTCGACCGGGCCCGGCGGCAGCCCGATGGCGGACGCGGTGAACGGCCGCAGCGGCAGCAGTTCGGCGTCGGCCGGGGCGAGCCAGCGGGCCAGGTCGGTCGGCTGGCCGACCCGGTCGCACAGCGTGCCGCCGCGGACGCTGCCGGTGTAGATGAGCCGGTCCGTGTGGATGGTGATGCCGCGGTGCGGCAGGGCGCGCATGTCCGCGAGGACGTGCCGCAGTCCGCTCACGGCGATCGACAGCCCGGTCTCCGCGGCGGTCTCCCGGACCACCGTGTGGATCGGGTCCTCGCCGTGGTCCACCGCCCCACCGGGCAGGGACCACACGCCGGGCGTGCCGGCGCGCGCGGAGGCGCGGACGAGCAGGAACCGACCGTTGTCGTCGGTGCACACCGCGTATGCGGCGATGCGGCGAAGTGGCTCAAGCGCGGGGGTCACGACGTGAATCCTCGCGCAAGGGACACATGCCACTGCCAGAAAGTGTCGGATTCCTGACAGTCAGTTCACCCGTACGGGTCCGATGTTGTATAGAAGATCATTCCCATTCGATCGTGCCCGGCGGCTTGCTCGTCACGTCGAGGGTGACCCGGTTGACCTCCGGCACCTCGTTGGTGATCCGGGTGGAGATCCGGGCGACCACCTCGTACGGCAGCCGGGACCAGTCAGCCGTCATCGCGTCCTCGCTGGACACCGGCCGCAGCACCACCGGGTGCCCGTACGTGCGGCCGTCGCCCTGCACCCCGACGCTGCGCACGTCCGCGAGCAGCACCACCGGGAACTGCCAGACCTCGCGGTCCAGCCCGGCGGCGGTCAGCTCCTCGCGGCCGATCAGGTCGGCGGCGCGCAGCGTGGCCAGCCGGTCCTCGGTGACCGCGCCGATGATCCGGATCGCCAGCCCCGGGCCGGGGAACGGGTGCCGCCAGACCATCGCCTCGGGCAGCCCCAGCTCCAGGCCGAGCGCGCGGACCTCGTCCTTGAACAGCGTGCGCAGCGGCTCGACCAGCGCGAACCGCAGGTCGTCCGGTAGCCCGCCGACGTTGTGGTGGCTCTTGATGTTCGCGGTGCCGGTGCCGCCGCCGGACTCGACCACGTCCGGGTACAGCGTGCCCTGGACCAGGAACTCCACGTCCCGCTCGGCGTCCACCTCGCGGGCGGCCGCCTCGAACACCCGGATGAACTCACGTCCGATGATCTTGCGCTTGTCCTCCGGGTCGCTGACCCCGGCCAGCGCGGACAGGAACCGCTCGCGGGCGTCCACCACCTTGAGCCGGATGCCGGTGGCGGCGACGTAGTCGTTCTCCACCTGCTCGGCCTCGCCCGCCCGCAGCAGGCCGTGGTCGACGAACACGCAGGTCAACTGGTCGCCGACCGCGCGGTGGACCAGCGCCGCGGCCACCGCCGAGTCGACCCCGCCGGACAGCCCGCAGATCACCTGCTTGTCGCCGACCAGCGCGCGCACGGCCGCGACCTGCTCGCTGATGATGTTCGCCGGGGTCCAGGTCGGGGCGAGGCCCGCGATGTCGTACAGGAACCGGGTGAGGATCGTCTGCCCGTGCTCGGTGTGCAGCACCTCGGGGTGGAACTGCACGCCCGCGCGCCGGCCGGCGACGTCCTCGAAGACGGCGACCGGCGCCGCCGACGACGCGGTCACCGCGAAGCCGGCCGGGGCGGCGGCGCAGGCGTCGCCGTGGCTCATCCAGACCGCGAACTCCGCCGGCAGGTCGCGCAGCAGCACGCCGGGGTCGCCGGCCACCCGCAGCGGGGTGCGGCCGTACTCGCGGGTGCCGGTGTGCGCGACCTCGCCGCCGAGGGCGCGGGCCATCGCCTGGAAGCCGTAGCAGATGCCGAGGACCGGTACGCCCGCGTCGAACAGCTTCGGGTCGACCTGCGGGGCGCCGTCGGCGTACACCGAGGACGGGCCGCCGGACAGGATGATCGCGGCCGGGTCGCGGGCGAGCAGCTCGGCGACCGGCGTGGAGTGCGGGACGATCTCCGAGTACACCCGCGCCTCGCGGACCCGCCGGGCGATCAACTGCGCGTACTGCGCTCCGAAGTCCACAACAAGAACGGGCCGCGGGGTACTCATGCCCACCAGTTTACCGAGAGTGGTGATCTTGAGCGGACCGCCCGGGGCGGGCGGGGCGGGTGCCGCGATCGCGGTGCGGTGTCCATTTTGTCGTACGACGGTCGGCGGCCCGACCGAGCCGGTCCGGGGATGGGAGGGCGGCGGCGCCCGGCCGACGATGGGGAATGATCTCCCGGAGGGACCCCATGCCGGACGAGCAGCAGCCCGCCCCCACCCCGCCGACCGACCACCACAGCCCCGCCACCGCACCCGCGTCCCCCGACGCCGGCACCACCGCCGCGCCCCCCGACACCGCCACGGACGCGCCCCCTGACGCCACCACCACCGCCGGAGCCGGGACCGCCGGGCCTCCCGAAACCGGAGCCGCCACCTCCTCCCCCGATGCCGACTCCCTCGATGCCGACACCGACACCGACCCCGGCACCGCGGCCGCGCCGGCCGATGCCGCCGCCCCGGCTGCCGCGATCCCCGCGCCCCGAACCGCGCCCGACGCGACCGCGCCCGCCGCCGCGCCGACACCCGCGCCCGCCCCGGCCGCCGCGGGCATCCGGCGGGCCCGGCGGCCCTGGGTCGTCGTCACCGCCGCCGCGGTCGTCGCCGCCGCGCTGGTCGCCACCCTCGCCGTCCAGGCCGTCCGGACCGCCCGCGACGGCGCCGTCAGCGCCCTCCTGCCCGGCGCGGCCGACCTGCTCGGCGCCACCCCGGCCCCGCCCCGCACCCCGGCCGGGCTCGTCGGCCGGCAGCTCCGGGGCCCGCTGAACATCCTCATCGTCGGCATCGACCCGCGGCAGAGCGACCCGAACTGGCGGCCGAACGCCGACGCGGTCCTGCTGCTGCACGTACCGCGGGCGCTCGACACCGCCTACCTCTACTCGCTGCCGCGCGACCTGGTGGTCGACATCCCGGCGTTCGCCCCGGCCGGCTTCGCCGGCGAGCGCACCAAGCTGACCCACGCGATGAGCTTCGGCAGCGTCGTCCCCGGCCGGGCGCGGCCGGACCGGGCGCAGGGCTTCCGGCTGCTGTCCCTGACGGTCAGCAAGTACACCGGCATCCCGCGGTTCGACGCGGGCGCGGTGCTGGACTTCGGCGGCTTCACCAAGCTCGTCGACGCCGTCGGCGGCGTCGACCTGCGGGTCGACCGGTTGGTCACCTCGATCCACCGGCAGCCGGACGGCAAGCACCGGGAGCCGGGCGCGAGCAGCACCGGGTACGTCGGGCCGCAGATGGTGTACCGCCCCGGCGTCCGCCACTTCACGGGCTGGCAGGCCCTCGACTACGGCCGGCAGCGGTACCTGCCCGGCTCGGACTACACCCGCCAGAAGCATCAGCAGCAGCTCATCCGCGCGATTCTCACCAAGTTGGTCAAACAAGGCGCGCACCGCGACGCCGCGAAACTCGCCCGGATTCTCGCCGCCGTCCGGGACTCGTTGACCTACGACGGCCGCGGTCACTCCGTGGTGGATTTCGCCTACTCGCTGCGCCGGGTCACCCCGGCGCGGATGACGCTGGTCAGCCTGCCGGGCGACGCGGTCGGCTCCGGCGGCGGGTACCGCGGCGAGGCGCTGCAACCGGTCGGCCGGCAGTTCCTGCGCGCGGTCCGGGCCGACGCGGTACGGCCGTTCCTGGCCCGCAACACCGGCCTGGTCCACTCCCGGTGATCACGGTCACCAATGTCGACCTCGCCGCTCGCTGATCACGTAGCGCCCTAGTCTCAGCGTCATGCGGGAATCCACCACCGATCCCCCACCGCCGGGCGCGGGGCCGCCCGCCGAGTGGCGCGACCTGTTCGCCGCGGAGCTGCTCCAGCGCGGCGTCCGCACCGACGCGGTGTCGGCGGCGCTGGCCGACTGCGACCGCCGGCTCGCCGCCCCCGCGCCGCTGGCCGACCCGCGGGTGGTCGCCCGCGAGGTGCACGCCGGTCTCGGCCCCGCGGCTCTCGTCCCGCTGGTCCACCAGATCGCCGGCGCGACCGCGCTCGCCGCCGTCGCCGCCCCCGGCCTGCTGCTCACCCTCGGCGGGGTGCGGGCGCTGGCCCGCCAGACGTACGCGGTGGTCACGCTCGGCCTGGTGATCAGCGCGGTCGGCGCCGCGGTCGGCGCGGCCGTCGGCACCGCCTGGACCCGCCGGCTGGGCGGCCGGACCGGCGCCCTGCCCGGCCTGCTGTCGCTCGCCCTGGCGGTCCCGCCGTACCTGCTGATCCACCGCCCGTTCCTGGAGATCGACGGTTGGCGCGTCCTCCTCCTCGGCCTGCTCCCGGCCAGCGCCCTGGCGGCGGCGACCCTGGCCCCCCAACTCATCCACGGCTCGGTCACCGACCCCCGCACGGGCGAACCGATGCGCGCCTCCCCCACCACCATCCGCCAACGCTGGACAGCCGTGACCGCCGTCCTCCTCCTCTTCGCCCTGGCCTACACCACCTCCCGCTGGCGCTGACCAAGAGCAAAGAACACCGCAACAAGCACACATACGGCGACCACAACAGGCTTCCCACCACCACGAGGCACGGCACCACGACGACCACAACGGTCAATCACCACCACCGACAGGCCGCTCCTGAACAGCCCAGGAATTCCCATCCGGATCAGCAAAGAACAGGAACGAGTTCCACCGCCCGCCCCGCCCCGCCCGCAGCACCCCACCCTCGGCGAAATGCTGCACCCCGGACACGTTCACCCCGCCCTCCAGCAACGCCACCCGCGCGGCGTCGATGTCGGTCACCACGAGCTGCAACCCCTTGATCGACCCCGGCGCCATGTCGCTGAGCCCCTGGCTGATGCTGATCGAGCACCCCGACCCCGGCGGCGTGAGCTGGATGATCCGGATCGTCGGGCTGATCGCGCTGTCGTGGTCCACGGCGAAGCCCACCTGCTCGGCGTAGAACCGCTTCGCCCGGTCGATGTCGCTGACCGGTACGACCACCAACTCCAGCTTCCAGTCCATCGGCCCATCATGCCGGCCCGGCGGGCGCGGCCGGGCCGGTTCGGCGCGCGGTCAGGGGCGGGCGGGGCGCTTCGAGCCGTACAGCCAGGCGTCGAACAGCGCCTTCAGGTCGCGCCCGGACAGCCGCTCGGCCAGCGCCACGAACTCGGCCGTCGTGGCGGTGCCGTCCCGCTTGCCGGCCGTCCACTCCTTGAGCAGCCGGAAGAAGACGTCGTCGCCGACCGTCCTGCGCAGCGCGTGCAGGGTCATCGCGCCGCGCTGGTACACCGACTCGTCGAAGATCCGGTCGGCGCCGGGGCGGCCGGGCGGCAGCGACCATACGGCCGCCGGCGACGCGTCGTACCGCTGGGTGAACTCCGCGGCCGCCGTCCGCACGCCGCGCTCCTGCGACCACAGCCACTCGGCGTACGTCGCGCAGCCCTCGTTGAGCCAGATGTCCTCCCAGCGGTGCAGCGAGACGCTGTTGCCGCACCACTGGTGCGCCAGCTCGTGCGTGATCACGTCCTCGGCGCTCTCCGCGGAGGTGAAGAAGGACGGCCCGTACACCGGGCGGCTCTGCGTCTCCAGCGCATACCGGATCCGGTCGTCGGCGATGGCGACCCCGCCGTACGCGGCCACCGGGTACGGCCCGAGGACCGTCTCCAGGTAGTCGGCGATCCGGGTGGTCCGGGCCAGCGACCGCTCGGCCAGCCCGCCGGCCGGGGCCGACGCCGGTACCGCGGTGAGCACCGGCTTGCCCTTGTGCGTGCCGCGGGTGACCCGGTACCTGCCGATCACCGCGGTCGCCAGGTAGCTGGCCATCGGCGTGGTCTCGGCCCAGGCCCAGGTGGTCCAGCCGCCCTCGGCCGTCCGCTCGCCGGGTACGCCGTTGGACAGCGCGACCAGCCCGTCCGGGACGGCGAGCGCGAACTCGTACGTCGCCTTGTCCGCCGGGTGGTCGTTGACGGGGAACCAGGTCGACGCCGACTCCGGCTGCCCGAGCGCGACCGCGCCGTCGGTGGTGTGCAGCCAGCCGCCGCCGCCGAGCGCCGGGTTGTCCTTCTGCCGCGGCTTCCCCCGGTACGCGGTGACCACGGTGAACTCCCGCCCGGCCGGCAGCGCCGCGGCCGGGGTGACGACCAGCTCGTCCTCCTGCCGGGCGGCGGTGGCCGGCTTGCCGTCGACGGTGACCGAGTCGACGGTCAGCCCGGCGAGGTCGAGGTGGAAGGAGGTCAGGCCGCTGGTCGCCGTGGCCCGCATGGTGGCGGTGGCGGTGAGCGTGTCGTCGGCGGGCTGGTACCGCGCGGCGATCCGGTAGGCGAGGGCGTCGTAGCCGCCGTTGCCGTACGTCGGGAAGTAGGGGTCGCCGATCCCGGCCGCGCCGGCGACCGGGGCGGCGCTGCTGTCGGGCCGGGACTGCCAGCGGACCGGGCCGGGCTCGTCGCCGCAGCCGGCGAGCGCGAACGCGGCGGCCAGCGCGGCGGCGAGCGCGGCCCGCCCCGACCGCGGCTCCCGGCCGTCCCCGCTTCTTCGCCGGACCCGGCCGCCGCGTGCCGAACCCCTGCCGCTCACGTCAGCGCCGTGTACGTCACTGCTGCATGCGTCGTCGCTGCGAAGATCACCGCTGGGTGCCGAACCGCTCACGCTTCCACGATAGACGTCGGTACCCGCGCCGCCCGCCGCCGGCCCGCCGGCTCAGTGCGGCAGATCGATCAACGAGCGCAGCGCCTCGGCGGCGTCGACCACGGCGGCGGCCGCCACCCGGGACAGCGGGGCGAGGTTGGCGAACCCGTGGTCCAGCCCGGCCGCGCGCACGTGCGCCACCGGCACGCCGGCCGCCGCCAGCGCCGCGGCGTACGCGTCGCCCTGCGCGGCGTACCGGTCGTACTCGGCCGTCACCACGACGGTCGGCGGCAGCCCGCGCGGGTCGGCCAGCAGCGGCGAGGCCGCCGGGTCGGCCGGGTCGGCGCCGGCGAGGTACCGCCGCCGGTTGGCCAGCGGGCCGGAGCCGTCGTCGGCCGGCAGCCCGTCCGGGTCGGCCGGCGCGGGCGGGACGTCGCGCAGGTCCACGCCGGGGTACAGCAGCAGCAGCGCCGCCGGCAGCGGCCCGCCGGCCGCGCGCAGCCGCCCGGCGGCGACGGCGGCGAGGTTGCCGCCGGCGCTGTCCCCGGCGGCGACGAGCCGGGTGACGCCGGCCAGCTCGGGCGGCCCGGACAGCGCCCAGCGCAGGACCGCGGTGGCGTCGTCGGGGCCGGCGGGGAACGGGTGCTCGGGGGCGAGCCGGTACGTCACCGAGAGCACGTCCAGCCGGCAGTCGACGGCGAGCGCCCGGGCGACCGGGTCGGCGGTGTCGAGGTCGCCGAAGCACCAGCCGCCGCCGTGCAGGTACAGCAGCAGGGTCCGCGGGTCGCCCCCGGCGGCGTGGTACCGGCGGGCGGCGAGGTCGCCGGCGGCGCCGGGGACGGTCAGCGCGGCGACCCGCACGTCCGGCCGGGGCAGCCGGGCGGTGACGGCCCGGTCGACCTCGCGCCAGTACCGCACCAGGGCGCCGTCGTCCCCGGCGGGCGGGTCGCCGGCCAGCGCCCCCGCGGCGGCGCGCTGGTCGCGCAGCGCCGCCAGGTACTCCGCGTCCCGGCCCGGCATGCCCCACCCCCGTGGCTGGCCGGCGGGCTAGCGATCGAGGACCAGGCCGACCTTCTGGAACTCCTTGGCGTCCTTGAAGCCGCACTTGGCCATCGACCGGCGCAGCCCGCCGAACAGGTTCAGCGCGCCGTCGGCCCGGTCCGCGGGCCCGTACAGCAGCTCCTCCAGCGTACCGAGGGCCGGCTGCGCGGCGGTGAAACCGCCGCGGGGCAGCTTGGGGTGGCTGGCCGACGAGTGCCACCAGGCGCCGCCGGCCGGCGCGCCGGCGCAGCGGGCGAGCGGGCTGCCCAGCATGACCGCGTCGGCGCCGCAGCCGATGGCCTTGGCGATGTCGCCGGAGGTGTGGATGTCGCCGTCGGCGATCAGGTGCACGTACCGGCCGCCGGTCTCGTCCAGGTAGTCGCGGCGGGCCGCGGCGGCGTCGGCGATGGCGGTGGCCATCGGCACCCGGATGCCCAGCACGGTGTCGGTGGTCGAGGCGGCGCCGCCGCCGGTGCCGACGATCACGCCGGCCGCGCCGGTGCGCATGAGGTGCAGCGCCGTCTTGTAGTCGGTGCAGCCGCCGACCAGGACGGGCGCGTCCAGGTCGGCGATGAACTCCTTGAGGTTCAGCGACTCGTCGGTGGACGAGACGTGCTCGGCCGAGACGATCGTGCCCTGGATGACCAGCAGGTCGACGCCGGCGGCGAGCACCACCGGGGCGAGCGCGAGCGTGTGCTGCGGCGAGACCCGGACCGCGACCGTGACGCCGGCGGCGCGCATCTCCTTGATCCGCACCCCGATGAGGTCGGGCAGGATCGGCGCCGCGTACGCGGCCTGGAGCCGGGCGGTGGACCGCTCGTCGGCCGGCAGCGCGGCCAGGTCGGCCAGCAGCGGCTCCGGGTCCTCGTGCCGGGTCCACAGGCCCTCGGCGTTGAGCACGCCGAGGCCGCCGAGCCTGCCGACGGCGATCGCGGTGGCCGGGCTCATCGTCGCGTCGGACGGGTGCGCCACGCACGGGATGCCGAACGGGTACGCGTCCAGCTGCCAGGCCGTCGACACGTCGTCCACGTCCCGGGTGCGGCGGCTGGGGACGATCGCCACGTCGTCCAGGTGGTACCCGCGCGGGGCGGTCTTGCCCAGGCCGATCTCGACCACGTCTCGCATCGTTCGTACTCCTCGCGCCCGCGTCAGCGGGAGTGGTAGTTCGGCGCCTCGACCGTCATCTGGATGTCGTGCGGGTGGCTCTCCTTGAGGCCCGCGGCGGTGATCCGGACGAGCTGGCCGCGCTCGCGCAGCGCGTCCACCGTCGCGGCGCCGCAGTAGAACATGGCCTGCCGGACGCCGCCGACGAGCTGGTGCGCGACCGTGGCCAGCGGCCCCCGGTACGGCACCTGGCCCTCGATCCCCTCCGGGATGATCTTGTCGGCCTCGGTGACGTCGGCCTGGAAGTAGCGGTCCTTGGAGTACGACTGCGCGGCGGCGCCGCGGGCGGCCATCGCGCCGAGCGAGCCCATGCCGCGGTACGACTTGAACTGCTTGCCGTTCATGAAGATCAGGTCGCCGGGGCTCTCCGCGCAGCCGGCGAGCAGGCCGCCGAGCATGACGCTGCTGGCGCCCGCGACGATGGCCTTGGCGATGTCGCCGGAGTACTGGATGCCGCCGTCGGCGATGACCGGCACGCCGGCCGGCCCGCAGGCCCGGTACGCCTCCATGATCGCGGTGATCTGCGGCACGCCGACCCCGGCCACGATCCGCGTCGTGCAGATCGCGCCCGGCCCGACGCCGACCTTGACCGCGTCGGCGCCGGCCTCGACCAGCGCCCGCGCCCCGGCGAACGTGGCGACGTTCCCGCCGACCAGGTCGACCGACGACTCCTGCCGGAGCCGGGCGATCAGCTCGGGGACGGCCCGGTTGTGCCCGTGCGCGGTGTCGACCATGATCACGTCGACGCCGGCCTCGATGAGCGCCCGGGCCCGCTTGTACCCGTCCTCGCCCACGCCGACCGCCGCGGCCACCCGCAGCCGGCCCGCGTCGTCCTTGGCGGCCAGCGGGAACTGCTCGCTCTTGCGGAAGTCCTTCACCGTGATCAACCCGCGCAGGACGCCCGCGCCGTCGACCAGCGGCAGCTTCTCGATCTTGTGCTGGCGCAGGATCGCCAGCGCCTCGTCCTTGCCGACCCCGACCGGGGCGGTGACCAGCGGCATCGCGGTCATGACCTCGTGCACCGGCACGTCCAGGTCGGTGACGAACCGCATGTCCCGGTTGGTCACGATGCCGACCAGGATGCCGTCCGCGCCGACCACCGGGACGCCGGAGATGCGGAACCGGGCGCAGAGCCCGTCCACGTGCCGCAGGCTGTCCGCCGGGCTGCACGTCACCGGGTTGGTGATCATGCCGGACTCGGACCGCTTCACCAGGTCGACCTGGGTCGCCTGCTCCTCCACCGACAGGTTGCGGTGCAGCACGCCGATGCCGCCCTGGCGGGCCATGGCGATCGCCATCCGGGCCTCGGTCACGGTGTCCATCGCGCTGGAGGCCAGCGGGATGTTCAGCGCCACGTTCCGGGTCAGCCGGGTGGCCGTGGTGACCTGGCTGGGGATCAGGTCCGACTCCGCCGGCACCAGCAGCACGTCATCGTAGGTCAGGCCGAGCGGCAGCTCGGCGGCGTGATCGGCGGGGACGTGGTTCGGCGGCACTGGCGGCGACCTCCCGGGGAGCGCGGCGGCGGAGCGCCCATCGTACCCGCGGGCCGGGTGCCGCCCCGGTGCCGGCCCCATCGGTACCGGTACCCCTCCCCATCCCGGCGGTCCCCGCGGGGGCGCTCGGGGGGATACCGTGAGAGGCGTGCATGACGAGCCGATCGACCCATTCAGCGGGGATCCCGCGGATCCGTCCGCCGGCCTCGACGAGCCCGCCGCGGACGGCAGCACCACGCCGCTGTCGGAGCCGGAGCGGCGGGACGTGCTGGAGGACCTGGCGGACCTGGAGATCTACCGGGCCCTGCTGGAGCCGAGCGGGATCCGCGGCCTCGTCATCGAGTGCGAGGACTGCCGCGAGCCGCACTACTTCGACTGGGACCTGCTGCGCGGCAACCTCAAGCACCTGCTGGACTCCGGGCGGCCGCGGGTGCACGAGCCGGCGTACGACCCGGACCCGGAGAACTACGTGACGTGGGAGTACGCCCGCGGGTACGCCGACGGGGTGCACGACGCCCTGGGCGACGCCGAGGACGAGCCGGCGAGCTGACCGCGAACGGGGGCCCGGGCGCTGTGCGCCCGGGCCCCCGTTCGTTCCCGGATCCCATCCGGCCCCGCTGGTGCGGTCAGACGACCAGTCCGGCCCGGAAACCGGCCGCGACCGCGTGTGCGCGGTCCCGGGCGCCGAGCTTGCGGAACAGCCGCCGGGCGTGCGTCTTGACGGTGTCCTCCGAGACGAACAGCTCGCGCCCGATCTCGGCGTTGCTCTTGCCGTCGGCCATCCCGCGCAGGACCTGCATCTCCCGCTCGGTCAGCACGACCCGCCGGGCGGCGGGCAGGCCCGCGCCGTAGCCCGGGTCGATGCCGCGGGCGGCCATCCGCGCGGCCTCGGCCGGGTCGCCGAAGTCGCGCTGGCTCGGTACCGGCGAGCCCGGCACCCGGACCCCGGCGGGGTCCGCGACCAGCTCGGCCCCGGCGGCGCGGGCGCCCTCGGGGCCCAGCGGGGCGCCCTTGCGCCCGACCGGGGTGCCGAACCGGGACGGCGCGTTGGCCCCGCGCAGGGCGGCCGCGGCCGGTATCGGGGCGCCCGCGACCGGCCCGGCGGTCCGCGCCGGCATGCCCAGCAGCAGCACCGCCTTGGCGACGGTGCTGACGAGATCCTCGGTACCCCGGATCAAGGCCCGGGCCCCGGCCGCGACCGCGGCGGCGGCGACGCGTGGATCCTCCGCGCCGAAGAGCACCAGCATGGCCCCCGGCGCGCGGGCCAGGACACGCCGGGTGAAGCCAACGGTGTCGGATCTGGTGACGGCGACGTCAGCCAGGATCACGTCGGCCGGTCGCTCGGCGAGCCGAGCGATGACCTCAGTCTCCGACATGGCGGTCCGGACCTGCGCCGATAGCCCGAGTCGGGCGGCGCAGGTGGCCACCGCCTGGGCTGCGGGCGAAGACCGGACGCACACGAGGACGCTACGCACTGTTTTTTCCCCTCTCCTCTATGGAGGAGACCACGCGTTCGTTTGATCATTACGTGCTTTTGGGGGAAACAAGCGGAAAGTTCCGAACAGTTCCCTACCGGACTTTCGATCGTTTACCGGCGCTGCCGTACCCACGGGTGTATGAACTTGCGCCCCCGGGTACATCAACGACGCTCAGGCCCAAACGCCTACGGCTGAACTTGCCCGGCTGCGGGTTCCGCGCGGAAGGAGTACCAAATGTCTGATGTGCGCAGATTGCCGACCCCGGTGACGGAGGTCTGGGACTGGCAGCGGGCCGGCCTCTGTCGCGGCCGGGACAGCGCACAGTTCTTCCACCCGGAGGGCGAGCGCGGCCGGGCCCGCCGCCAGCGGGAGGCCCGCGCCAAGGCAATCTGCGCCGAATGTCCGGTCCGCCGCGAGTGCGCGCGACACGCGCTGTCGGTCCGGGAGCCGTACGGCATCTGGGGTGGTATGGGCGAAACGGAACGCCACCGACTGCTCGCGCTCGCCGGCTGACGCCGGGCGCGAGCGGGCGCGCCCCAGCGCGCCCTCCGGTCGACCGGGCCCGCGGTCGGCCGCCGCCGGGTCCGGCATGGCAGCGCCGGACCCGGCGCCCCCATGCCCGCACCCCGCGGCGGGCCGGCCCCGCGCCGCGGCGCAACCGGCCCAGCGCTCATCTCCGCGGCGGCCCGTGGCCACGCCACGGGCCCCACACCGCGGGCCATTGCCGCGCACCGGGCCGGTGATTCGGCCGCGGACAGCGATGCGGCCCGCGGTGAGGACCGCGGGCCGCATCGAAGTGCCGTACTACGTGACTGCCTCAGTGCGCGTGGCCGTGCCCGCCGTGGCCGTGGTCGGCCGGCTCGGGCGCGGCCGGCTTCTCCACGATCAGCGTCTCGGTCGTCAGCAGCAGGCCGGCGATCGAGGCGGCGTTGGACAGCGCGCTGCGGGTGACCTTCACCGGGTCCACGATCCCGTACGCGGACAGGTCCACGTACTCGCCCGTCGACGCGTCCAGGCCGTGCCCCCACTCGGCGGCGCGGACCCGCTCGACCACCACGTACCCGTCGTGGCCGGCGTTCTGCGCGATCCAGCGCAGCGGCTCCACGAGGGACGCCCGCACGATCGCCGCGCCGGTGGCCTCGTCGCCGGTCAGGTCGAGCTTGTCCAGCGCCGAGGTGATCTGGGTCAGCGCCGCCCCGCCGCCGGGGATGATGCCCTCCTCGACGGCCGCCCGGGTCGCCGCGATGGCGTCCTCGATGCGGTGCTTGCGCTCCTTCAGCTCGACCTCGGTGGCCGCGCCGACCTTGATCACCGCGACGCCACCGGAGAGCTTGGCCAGGCGCTCGCCCAGCTTCTCCCGGTCCCAGTCCGAGTCGGACGACTCGATCTCCTTGCGGATCTGCGCCACCCGGTCCCGGACGGCGTCGGCGGTGCCGGCACCCTCCACGATGGTCGTGTTCTCCTTGTCGACCACGACCCGCCGGGCGCGGCCCAGCAGCTCGACGCCGACCGAGTCGAGCTTGTAGCCCAGCTCCGTGGCGACGACCTCGCCGCCGGTCAGGATCGCCAGGTCCTGCAGGAGCGCCTTGCGCCGGTCGCCGAAGCCCGGCGCCTTGACCGCGCACACCTTGAACGTCTTGCGCATCGCGTTGACCACCAGCGTGGCCAGCGCCTGCCCCTCGACGTCCTCGGCGACGATCAGCAGCGGCTTGCCCGCCGCGATGACCTTCTCCAGCAGCGGCAGGATCTCCTCCACCGAGGAGATCTTCGAGGTGGTGATGAGGACGAGCGCGTCCTCCAGCACCGCCTCGCTGGCCTCGGCGTCGGTGGCGAACTGGGGCGAGATGAACCCCTTGTCGAACTGCATGCCCTCGGTCACGGCCAGCTCGGTCGCCAGCGTCGAGCCCTCCTCGACGGTGATGACGCCGTCCCGGCCGACCTTCTCCATCGCCTCGGCGATGAGCGCGCCGATCGTGGCGTCCTGCGCCGAGACCGTCGCCACGTGGGCGATCCGCTCGGAGCTGTTGACCTCGACGGCCTTGTCCAGCAGCGCGGCGGAGACCGCCTCGACGGCGATGTCGATGCCGCGCTTGAGGCCGAGCGGGTTGGCCCCGGCGGCGACGTTGCGCAGGCCCTCGCGGACCAGGGCGCGGGCCAGCACGGTGGCGGTGGTGGTGCCGTCGCCGGCGACGTCGTTGGTCTTCGTCGCCACCTCCTTGACGAGCTGCGCGCCCAGGTTGGCGTACGGGTTCGCCAGCTCGATCTCCTTGGCGATGGTGACGCCGTCGTTGGTGATCGTCGGCACGCCGAACTTCTTGTCCAGGACGACGTTGCGGCCCTTCGGGCCCAGCGTCACCTGCACGGCGTCGGCGAGCGCGTCGACGCCGTGCTCGAGCTGGTGGCGGGCGGCGTCCGAGAAGCTCAGGATCTTGGCCATTATGTCCTCTCTACGGTGCGATCCGCGGGCCGCCGTCCGGGCGGGCGCGGGCCTCGACGCAGTGAAGCCCCGGGTCGGTTCACCCGGGGCATTCGCCTGACCTGCTTACTTCTCGATGACGGCGAGGACGTCGCGGGCGGAGAGCACCAGGTACTCCTCGCCGCCGTACTTGACCTCGGTGCCGCCGTACTTCGAGTAGAGGACGGTCTCGCCGACCTTCACGTCAACCGGGATGCGGTTGCCCTTGTCGTCGATCCGCCCGGGGCCGATGGCGAGGACGGTGCCCTCCTGCGGCTTCTCCTTGGCGGTGTCGGGGATGACAATGCCGGAGGCGGTGGTCGTCTCGGCCTCGTTGGCCTGGACCACGATGCGGTCCTCAAGCGGCTTGATCGCAACCTTCGTCGCGGTAGTCACAGGAATACCCTCCCGGGGCATATATGTCGCTCATGCCACACAGGCGTTGGCCGTCGTCGCGGGTGCCGGTCTCGCCTGGCGTCCTGGTGGTGCCCCCACGGCGGACCCGCGGAAGCGGTTGGCACCCTCGCCACGAGAGTGCTAATCGCACGTTAGGCCGCCGGCTGGCACTCCGTCAAGGAGAGTGCCAAACCGCCACCCCCCTGAGTCGCCGGTCATGCCCCTTTTGCCGGCCCGCGGCCCGCATGACCCGGCCGGCCGTGGGCACCCTGCTCCGGTAGCCCGGAAACAGGACCGGCGGAAGGGGTCGGGGATGCACGCCACGATCGGTGACCGGATTCACGTCCACAGCAACGCGGTCGGCGCCGCGGACAAGATCGGCGAGATCATCGAGGTACGCGGGATGGACGGCGCGCCGCCGTACCGGATCCGCTATCCGGACGGGCACGAGAGCCTGCTGTTCCCCGGCCCGGACTGCGTCATCGAGCCCACCGCCGCGCGCTGACCGCCGGGCCCGCCGCCAGAATGGTGCGGTGGACCCCGACCTGCTCGCCGCGCTGCGCTCCCCCGCCGGCACCGCGGCCCTGGCCGCGGCCGGCGCGCTGGCCGGCACCGACCCGCTCGCCGCCGCGGCCGCGCTGCGCGCCGCCGGCACCCCGCCGGAGCTGGCCGCCGCCGCGCTCACCCAGGCCGAACTGCGCCGGCGCGCGGCGGCCAAGTTCGGCGCCGACGCGGGTGCCCTGCTGTACACCCGGCCGGGGCTGGAGCAGGCCACCCGCCGGGTCGTCGCCGACCGCCGGGCCGCCCGGCTGGCCGCCGCCGGCGTCCGCCGGCTGGCCGACCTGGGCTGCGGCCTCGGCGCCGACGCGCTCGCCGCCGCCCGCGCCGGCATCGCCGTGCTCGCCGTGGAGGCCGACCCCGGTACGGCGGCGCTGGCCCGGCACAACGCGGCCGCGCTCGGCCTGGCCGACCGGGTCGAGGTGCGCTGCGCGGACGCCGCCGCGGTCGACCTGTCCGGGTACGACGCGGTGTTCTGCGACCCGGCCCGGCGGCGCGGCGGCAGCCGGGTGTTCGACCCGGCCGCGTACTCGCCGCCGTGGGACTTCGTCGCCGCCCTGCCCGGCCGGGTGCCGCGGACGGCGCTCAAGCTGGCGCCCGGCATCGACCACGCGCTGCTGCCGCCGGGCGCCGAGGGCGAGTGGGTGAGCGTCGGCGGGGAGCTGGTCGAGGCGGCGGCCTGGTGCGGGCCGCTCGCGGCGGTCCCCCGGCGCGCCACCGTACTGCCGGCCGCGCGGGCGGCCGCCGCCGCCGGGACGGTCGTGGCGCCGGCGGCCGAGCTGGTCGGGGGCGGGGACCGGGTGGCGCCGGTACGGGCGGTCGGGCGGTACCTGTACGACCCGGACCCGGCCGTCGTCCGCGCCCACCTCGTCGCCGAGTTCGCCGACACCGTCGCCGGCTGGCTCGCCGACGAGCGGGTGGCCTATGTGTACACCGACACCCCGCACGCCACGCCGTACGGCCGCGGGATCGCGCTGACCGACGTACTGCCGTTCGGGCTGAAGCGGCTGCGCGCCCACCTGCGCGAGCGGGGCATCGGGCGGCTGGAGATCATGAAGCGGTCCTCGCCGCTGGAGCCGGACGCGCTGCGCCGCCGGCTCGGGCTGTCCGGCCCGCACGGCGCCACGCTGGTGCTGACCCGGATCGGCGACGCGCCCATGGCACTCCTCGGCCAGCCCCTGCCCCGCTAGCCCGCCGGAGCCGGTCGCGGACGCCGGGGCTCGCGGGTGCCGGCCGCGCAGCAGCTCCTCGCGGATCCGCCGGCCCGCGGGCGCCGGGGCTCGCGGGAACCGGTCAGCGGGCGGCCGGGGCGATCGGCGGGCCGGCCGCCCGGCGCTGGCGCGGGGCCGCGGCGTCGCCGTGCCAGGTGCGCCAGAGCGCCGCGTACGAGCCCGCCGCGGCGATCAGCTCGTCGTGCGTGCCCAGCTCCGCGATCCGCCCGTCGACCACCACCGCGACCCGGTCGGCGTCGTGCGCCGAGAACAGCCGGTGCGCGATCGCCACGACCGTCCGGCCGGCGAGCACCGCGGCCAGCGACCGTTCGAGCTGCCGGGCCGCGCCGGGGTCGATCAGCGAGGTCGCCTCGTCCAGCACCAGCGTGTGCGGGTCGGCCAGCACCAGCCGGGCCAGCGCGACCTGCTGCGCCCGGGCGGGCGGGAGCGGGTGCGCGCCGGTACCGACGGCGGTGTCCACGCCCGCGGGCAGCGCCTCGGCCCAGGCCAGCGCGTCGACCGCGGCGAGCGCCGCCGCGACCTCGGCCGCGGACGCGTCCGGGCGGGCCAGGGCGACGTTGTCGCGCAGGGTGCCGGCGAAGACGTGGTGCTCCTGGGTGACCAGCGCGACCTCGCCGCGCAGCCGCTCCGGCGGCAGGGCGGACAGCGGGACGCCGTCGAGGGTGATCGTGCCGGCGTCCGGGTGGTGGATGCCGGCCAGCAGCCGGCCGAGGGTGGACTTGCCGGCGCCGGACGGGCCGACGATCGCCAGCCGCTCGCCGGGGCGCAGCCGCAGCGAGACGTCGTGCAGGACCTCCCGGCCGGGTACGTACCCGAACCGCACGCCGGCCACGACGAGCCCGCCGGACCCGCCGGGAGCCGCCCGCGCCACCGGTCCGGCGGCGGGGTCGGGGTCGGGGGTCGGGCGGGCGACGCCGAGGAGGCGGGCCAGGGAGGCGCCGCCGACCTGGAGTTCGTCCAGCCAGGACAGCAGGCGGTCGAGCGGGTCGACGAGCTGCTGCACGTACAGCGTCGCCGCCGTCACCGCGCCCAGGCCCACCCAGCCGCGCAGGTACATCCAGCCGCCCGCCAGCAGCGTCAGCGCCGCCGGCAGCACGTAGCAGGTCTCGGCGACGGGGAACCACACCGTGCGCAGGTACAGCGTGTACCGCTCGGCCCGGTACGACCGGCGCAGGTCCGCGTCGGTGCGGCGCAGCCGGGCCGGGCCGAGCCGCAGCGCCTCGACCGTCCGGGCGCCCTCGACCGTCTCGGCGACGCCCTCGGTGATGTCGGAGTAGCTGGCGTTCTCGGCCAGGTACCCGTCGGGCGCGCGGCGCAGGTACCACCGGGTGCTCACCCACAGCGCCGGCACGACGACCAGCGCCGGCAGCGCGAGCAGCGGCGAGTTGAGCAGCAGCGCCGCGCCGGTGAGCAGCAGCGTGACCAGCGCGATCAGCGTCTCCGGGACCGCCCGGTGCACGGTGTGGGCCAGCGCCGCCACGTCCCGCGAGGTGCGGGTGAGCAGGTCGCCGGTGCCGGCCCGCTCGACCACCGGCAGCGGGATGGCCAGCACCCGCTCGACGAACTCCTCGCGCAGCCGGGCCAGCACCTTCTCGCCGAACCGGGCGGAGACGTACGAGGCGAACCGGGCGAACACCGCCTGCGCCAGCACGAAGCCGGCGATGGTCAGCGCGATCCGGTCGACGGCGCCGCCGCCGGTGCCGCCGCGCAGCGCCTCGACCAGCCGGCCGAGCAGCCACGGCGTCGCCAGGCCGGTGACCGCCGCGCCGGCGTGCAGGGCGAGGACGCCGGACAGCGGGCGGCGCTCGGTGCGCAGCAGGTGCCCGGCGTACCGGCGGACGGTGGCCGCGTCGGCGACGGGCAGCGACGTGCTCATCTCACTCCTCCCCCCGGTGCACGGTGCGCGCGTACGCCGGGACCCGGCGCAGCAGGTCGCGGTGGGCGCCGGCGGCGACCACCCGGCCGCCCGCGACGTACGCGACGCTGTCGGCGGCGGCCAGCACGAGCGGGCTGGCGCTGAACACGACGGTGGTCCGGCCGGCCCGGGCCGCCGGCAGGCCGGCGGCGATCGCCGCCTCGGTGTGCGCGTCGACGGCGCTGGTCGGCTCGACCAGCAGCAGGATCTCCGGCTCGGCCAGCAGCGCCCGGGCCAGCCGCAGCCGCTGCTGCTGGCCGCCGGACAGGTCCCGGGCGCGCGGCGCGACGACGGTGTCGAGGCCGTCGGGCAGGGCGGCGACGATGTCCTCGGCGCGGGCCGCGGCCAGCGCGGCGGCGAGCGCCGCGTCGCCCGCGCCGCGCGGGGCGAGCTGGTCGCGCAGCGGGCCGGCGAACAGGTGCGCGTCGTTGTCCGCGACGAGGACGGCCGCGCGGACGCCGGCCAGCGGCAGCGCGCGCAGCGGCACGCCGGCCAGGGTGGCGGCGGAGTCGGTGTACCGGCCGAGCCGGTCGGCCAGCGCGAGCGCCTCGGCCGGGTCGGCGCAGGCGACGACGGTCAGCTCCCCGGCCGGTACGACGAGCCCGGAGTCCGGGTCGGTCAGCACGCCGGTGACGACCGCGCCCGCGCTGTCGGCGAACGCCGGTTCGGCGCCGAGCAGCCGGACCACCCGGCGGGCGGCGACGAACGCCCGGGTGATCCGCTCGACGGCCTCGGTGAGGTGGCGCAGCGGCTGGACGAGGAACGCGGCGTACCCGTAGAAGGCGACGAACTCCCCCACGGTGATCGCCCCGGCCAGCGTCAGGCGGGCGCCCAGCCAGGTGACGATCACGACGAAGACGCCGGGCAGCAGGACCTGCGCGGCGTCCAGCAGCGACGCCACCCGGGCGACGCCGACACCGGCCGCGCGGACCTCCTGCGACTGCGCCCGGTACCGGGCGGCGAACGTCGCCTCGCCGCCCACCCCGCGCAGCACGCGCAGGCCGGTGACGATGTCGGTGGCCCGGGCGGCGAGGGCGGACTCGCGGTCCCGGTACGCCTGCTGGCGCCGGTGCAGCGGGCGGATGAGCAGGCCGACGACGCCCATCAGCAGCGGTACGCCCAGCACCACGACCAGGCCGAGCGGCACGGACGTGCGCAGCAGCACCACGGCGACGATGACGATCGCGACCAGGCCGCCGGAGCCGCGGGCGGTCAGGTCGAGGGCGTTGCCGATGTGCGGGGCGTCGGAGGTGGTGATGCTGGCCAGCTCGCCGGCCGGCACCCGGCGGGGCAGTGCCGCGCCGAGCCGGATCGCCTGCCGGACGGCGACCTGCGCGGTCCGGTATGCGCCGCCGAGCCAGTTGAACACCGCCACCCGGTGCCGGCACACGGCCGCGGTGGCGACGCCGACGCCGAGCCCGGCGACGGCGAGGCTCCAGGTGAGCAGCCCGGCCGGGTCGCGGCGGAGCAGGCCGTCGTCGATGGCCCGGCCGATCGCGGCGGGGATCAGCGCGGACAGGCCCATCCAGAGCACGCCGAGCAGGACCCCGAGGGCGACGGTCCGGCCGTGGCTGCGCGCCAGCCACCACAGCAGCCGGGCGGCCGAGCGGTGGTCGGGGGTGCCGGGGTCGGCGACGGGGAGGGTACGCATCAGGCCGCCGACGTTACGGATCGACGCCCGTCCCCCGCCACCGGATTTCCCGCCCCGGGCCCGGTCGCGCCGGGCGGACCGGCCGGGCCCGCCGACCCGGCCGGGGGGCGTGCGCGGCCGGCCGGGAGCGCGGCTAGAGGTCGACCGGGGTGAAGTCCCAGGAGTGGGGCGCGCGGGCCACCCAGGCGGCCGGCGGGTCGGGCAGTGCGCCCGGCTCGCCGCGCCACCGGCTGAGCACCACGACCCGGTGGTCGGCCGAGGCGAACACCTCGCTGCCGGCATGCGTCGGCTCGGCCGCGACGGCGGGCAGGGCGGTGTGGGCGAGCCAGTCCAGCAGCGCGGCGGCGTGGCCGGGGTACGCCCGCACCTCCCACATCCGGACGATCACGGCCGCCGCCGCATGACGATCGCGTCGGTGTTGCTGGGCTGGTAGTACCCGCGCCGCACGCCGACCCCGACGAACCCGTACGCGTCGTACAGCCGCTGCGCCGGCCCGTTGTCGGCGGCGACCTCCAGCAGCACGGCGCCCGCGCCCCGCCGCTCGGCCTCGGCCAGCAGCGCTTCCAGCAGCGCCCGGCCGACCCCGGCGCGCTGGGCGGGGCGGGCGACGGCGATGTTCTGCACCCACGCCTCGCCCGGCGCGACGGCCAGGCCGGCGTACCCGAGCAGGGTCCCGTCGGCGGCGGTGGCGGCGAGGTAGTGGTGGCCGGCGGCCAGCTCGTTCCAGAACATCGCGGCGGTCCACCGCTCGACGCCGAACAGGTCCGCCTCGACCGCCAGCACGGCGTCGAGCTGCCACCAGCGCAGCCGGCCGAGCCTCGCCGCGGCGGTCCTCGCCGGTGCCGCGGTCATTGCCGGACGGGCTTGCGGGCGGCGGCGGCGACCGCGTCGGGGCGGCGCAGGTACAGCGGGGTGAGCCGCTCGCCGGGCGCGCCGGCCCGGACCCGGTCGGCGGCGAGCGCCGCCAGCGCGGCCACGGCCGGGTACGGCGGGGCGTCGGCCAGCGGCAGGCCCAGCACGTCGGCGTAGGTGGCGGCGCCCTCGCCGAGCGCGGCGGTCACGCCGTACCCCGCGATGGCCGCGGCGACGGCGGCCGGGGCGGCGACGGCGGGCGGGGTGAGCGGGGTGCCGTCGGCGTACACGGCCCAGTAGACCTCGCGGCGACGGGCGTCGGTGGCCACCAGCAGCCGGCCGGCGGTGCCGCGGGCGAGGGCGTCGAGCGTCCCCACGCCGTACGCCGGCACGCCGAGCGCCTGCGCGAACGCCGCGGCGGTGACCAGCCCGACCCGCAGGCTGGTGTACGGCCCCGGCCCGACCCCGGCGACGACGGCGGCCAGCTCCTCCCGGCGGACGCCGGCCGCGGCCAGCGCGTCGGCCAGGTGCGGCGCGAGCAGCTCGCCGTGCGCCCGCGCGTCGACGGTGACCCGCTCGGCGCGCACCGCGACACCGTCCGCGGCGACCTCGACCACCCCGGCGGTGACGGCGGGCGTACCGGAGTCGACCACTAGCGCAAGCACGCCGCGAGCTTACGCGCCGCCCGCCCGACCCCGGTGCGCGGCGGGCGGGCACGCGGGCCGGCCGGCGGGTCGTCCCGGCGCCGGGACGGCGCGGCGGGTCACCAGTCGATCGGGGGCAGGCCCGCGTCGACCAGGGCCTTGTTGGCCCGGCTGAACGGGCGGCTGCCGGCGAACCCGCGCGGGTTCAGCGGGCTCGGGTGCCCGGCCTCCAGCACCACGTGCTGCGGCGCGGTGATCAGCTCGGCCTTGCGCCGGGCGTAGCCGCCCCAGAGCAGGAACACGATCCGCTGGTCCCGGCCGTTGAGCGCGCGGATCGTCGCGTCGGTGAACGTCTCCCAGCCGTGCCCGGCGTGCGAGCCGGCCTCGCCCGCCCGGACGGTCAGCACCGCGTTGAGCAGCAGCACGCCCTGTCGGGCCCAGTGGGTGAGGTCGCCGCTGGCCCGGCTCGGCAGCCGCGGCGGCGGCAGCGGCAGGCCGGGCAGGACGGCGCTCGGGTCCGGCGCGGCCGGGCCGACGCCGAGGTCCTCGGCCAGCTCCTTGAAGATGTTGCGCAGCGACGGCGGCACCCGGACGCCCGGCGGCACGCTGAAGCTCAGCCCGTGCGCCTGCCCGGCCCCGTGGTACGGGTCCTGCCCGAGGATCACCACCCGGCAGTCGCGCACCCGGCAGTGCCGGTACGCGGCGAACAGGTCGTCCGGCGCCGGGTACACCGTGTGCGTGGCGTACTCGGTCGTGACGAAGGCGGCCAGCTCGGCGGTCGCGTCGGCGTCGATCAGCGGGGTGATCGCGGTGAGCCACTCGCCCGGCAGCCGGCCGAGCAGGTCGATGGTCACGCCGCCGCCACCCGGCGGTCCCAGTCGCCGCCGTGCCCGGCCAGCGTGATCACCCGGCTGTCGTCGGGGTGCCGGTCGATCCGGACGTGCAGGTGCGCGTCGGCCAGCCGCTCGGCCACCCCGTCGCCCCACTCGACCACGGTCACGGACTCGTCCAGCGACGCGTCCAGGTCGAGGGCGTCGATCTCGCCGAGCGGGTCGGGGGTGTCGCCGAGCCGGTACGCGTCCACGTGCACCATCGCCGGCGCGCCGGGGTGCACCCGGGCGATGACGAACGTCGGCGAGGTGACCGCCCCGGCCACGCCCAGCCCGGCGCCGATGCCCCGGGCCAGCGCGGTCTTGCCGGCGCCCAGCGGCCCGGACAGGAGGATCAGGTCGCCCGGCCGGGCGACGGCGGCGAGCCGCTCGCCGAGCGCGTGGGTGTCGGCGGCGGTGGCGCAGCGCAGCTCGCGGGTCACGGCGCGCCGCCCGGCATGACCCGGTCGAGGAACGCCAGCAGCGCGGCGTTGACCTCGTCGGGGTGCTCCAGCATGACGACGTGCCCGCTGTCGGGCACGGTGACGAGCTGGGCGTCCGGCAGGTGCTGCACGATCTCCTCGGAGTGCTCGGGCGGCGTGATCACGTCCCGGCCCCCGACGACCACCAGCGTGGGCACGTCGCGGAGCGCGGCCAGCGCGGGGTGCCGCGCGTGGGTGCTCAGCGTACGCAGGTAGCCGGCGACGGTCTCGGCGGAGGTCCGGGAATTCATCCGCTCCACGTACGACACCAGGGCCGGGCTGGGCCGCGGCCCGCCGAAGCCGTACCGGCGGGTGAGCAGGTACGCGAGGTCGGCCGAGGCGAGCCGGGCCCGGTCCAGCACCGGGCCGGTGAGCCGGGCGCCGCGGCGGACCAGCGGCAGCAGCGGCCGGGCGAACCGGGCGGCCAGCGCGGGCAGCCCGATCCGGGCGCCGCCGAGCAGGCTGCCGGACGTGGAGATCAGCACGACGCCGGCGACCCGGTCGGTGAACAGGTCCGGGTGCTGCTCGGCCAGCGCCATGATCGCCATGCCGCCCATCGAGTGCCCGACCAGCACGACCGGCCCGCCGCCGGTGGTGCCGTCGATGACCGCGCGCAGCGCGTCGCCGAGGGCGGAGAGGTGGTACTCGCCGGCGTCCAGCGCGCCCGAGCGGCCGTGGCCGGGCTGGTCGTAGAAGACCATCCGGTGGTCGCCGCGGCGGATCAGCTCCCGGCGCTGGAAGTGGAACGTGCCCATGTCCAGGCAGAAGCCGTGCACGAAGACGATCGTCGGGTCGGCCGGCGGCAGGTCGAACACCCCGGCGAAGTCGACGTCCACCTCGACGCCGTCGGCCGGGTCGACGATCTCGACGTACAGGTCGGCGCCCTCGGCGGTGGCGACCAGCTTGACCTCGTCGCTGGGCAGCGCGCCGAACGGCTCGTCCGCGTACGGGTCGGCGCCGCCCCGGCTGCGCCGCACCGCGGCCCGCTGGACCGCCACCCCGGCGGCCACGCCGGCCGCGGCGAGGCCGACGACCGCGCTGATCAGCCCGGCCCGGCGCGGCACCCTCACGCGTCGAGCCCCACGTACGTCCGGGGGACCCGGGGGCTGCCGAACCGGGCGACGATCTCGTAGTTGATCGTGTCGGCGGCCGCCGCCCAGTCGTCGGCGGTGGGGCCGTCCGGGCCGAACAGCGTCGCCTCGTCGCCGGGGGCGACCGGGTCGTCGCCGCAGTCGACGACGATCTGGTCCATGCTCACCCGGCCGGCGATGGTCCGAACCCGGCCGGCGAGCCGGACCGGGCCCGCGTTGGACGCCGCCCGGGGCACCCCGTCGGCGTAGCCGAGCGGCAGCAGCGCCAGCGTGGTCTCCCGGTCGGTGACGTACGTGTGCCCGTACGCCACCCCGGTCCCCGCCGGCACCCGCTTGGTGAGCAGCACCCGGGCCCGCGCGGTCATGGCGGGCCGCAGCCCGTGCCCGGCGCCGGGGATCGGCGAGAGCCCGTAGCAGGCGAGCCCCGGCCGGACGAGGTCGAAGTGGGCGTCCGGGCGGGCGAGCGTGGCGGCGGAGTTGGCCAGGTGCCGCAGCGGCGGCCGGACCCCGTGCCGCTCCGCGACGTCCAGCGCCCCGCGGAACGCGGCGAGCTGCCGGTCGGTGGTCGGGTGGTCGGGCACGTCCGCGTACACCAGGTGGCTCCACACGCCGACGATCTCGACCGCGCCCGCGGCGGCGTGCTTGGCGGCGGCCTCGACCAGCGCCGGCCAGGCACCGGCCGGCGCGCCGGCCCGGGCGAGCCCGGTGTCCGCCTTCAGGTGGAGCCGGGCCGGCCGCCCGGCCGGGCCGGCGGCGGCGGCGATCGCGGCGAGCTGCTCCAGCGAGCTGGCGGACAGGTCGACGTCCGCGGCGATGGCGGGGGCGAAGTCGGCGTCCGGGGCGGTGAGCCAGGCCAGGACGCGGGCGGTGATCCCGGCGGCGCGCAGGTCAGCGGCCTCGCCGAGCGTGCAGACGCCGAGCCAGGTCGCGCCGCCGGCGAGCGCCGCCCGGGCGCTCGGCACGGCCCCGTGGCCGTACCCGTCGGCCTTGACGACCGCCATCAGCTCGGCGGCGGTGCCGGCGCGCAGCCGCGCCACGTTGTCCCGGATCGCCGCGAGGTCGACGCGCACTTCCGCCTGCCACATGGCGAACAGCGTACTGAACGCCTAGCGTGATCCCGAGCAGGCGGAATCGCGCCGCGGCGGTGGGAGGACACCTACCCGGTGTACAGTTACCACTGCGCGATGTGGTCTATATTGCCTGCTTGCGCCAGTTATGTCCGCACCATCAGGAAGGCGCCAGCAATGGCACAGGGAACCGTCAAGTGGTTCAACGCCGAGAAGGGCTACGGCTTCATTACCGTCGACGAGGGCGGTAACGATGTCTTCGTCCACTTCTCGGCCATCCAGACCAGCGGCTACCGGTCGCTGGAGGAGAACCAGCGGGTCGAATTCCAGATCGGCAAGGGGCCCAAGGGCCCGCAGGCCGAAGAGGTTCGCCCGCTGTAAGCCTCCTCCGGCGAGGTAATGCCGGATTCGTGTTGAGCCCCGCGTCCTGCCCTGTACGCGGGGCTCAACCACGTGCGGGCCCGCGCGCGGCCCGGGCCCGGTGCCGCGGCCTAGGCCGGGGCCAGGGTGCGCAGGGCCTCGGCCACGTCCGGGGCGGTGACCGCGCCGGTGGCGGCGCGGCCGGCCAGGCCGTGCGCGTACGCCCCCGCGACCGCGGCGCGCAGCGGCGGCACCCGGGCGGCCAGCAGCGCCCCGATCAGGCCCGCCAGCACGTCCCCCGTGCCGGCCGTGGCGAGCGCCGGGCTCCCCGTCGGGTTCACCCACGCCTCGCCGGACGGGTCCGCGACGACCGTCCGGTCGCCCTTGAGCAGCACGACGGCGTTGGTCCAACTTGCCAGTTTCTGTACGGCGCCGACCCGATCGCCGTCCGGCGCGGTACCGGCGAGCCGCTGGAACTCCCCGTCGTGCGGGGTCAGCACCACCGGCGCGGCGCGGCCGCGCAGCAGCTCGGCCATCCCGCCGTCCAGCAGCAGGGTCAGCGCGTCGGCGTCCAGCACCGCGGGCACCGGGGCGGCGAGCACCGCGCGCAGCTCGGCCGCGGCGGCGGCGTCCGTACCGCGGCCGCAGCCGCACACCCACGCCTGCACCCGCCCGGCGTCACCCACCCGGGCGGCGGCGATGACCTGCGGGTACCGCGACAGCACGAACTCCCGCGCCGGGCCCGCGTAGCGCACCAGCCCGACCGGCCCGGCCAGCGCCCCGGCCACCGACAGCACGGCCGCGCCGGGGTACGTCGCCGAGCCGGTGGCCAGGCCGACCACCCCGCGGCGGTACTTGTCCGAGGTCCGCTGCGGGCGCGGCCACCAGCGCCGCACCTGCTCGTCGGCGGCGACCCGCAGCGCGGGGTCGCCGCGCAGCCACGGGCCGAGCCCGATGTCCACCACCTCGACCTCGCCGGCCAGCGCCGCGCCGGGCCCGACCAGCAGGCCGGGCTTGAGGCACCCGAACGCCACCGTCACGTCCGCGGCGACCGCGACGCCGGGCACGTCGCCGGTGTCCGGGGCGACGCCGCTGGGCAGGTCCGCGGCCACGATCGCCGGCCGGTCCCCGGTGCGCGGCCGGGCGGCGAGCGCCGCCGACAGCGCCGCCGCCGCGGGCGGGCGCAGGCCGTCGGCCGCGCCGATGCCGACGATGCCGTCGACGACCAGGTCCACCCGGTCCGGTACGGCGTCCACGACCCGCCCGCCGGCCGACCGCAGGGCCGCCAGGCCGCCCGCGTGCGCCCGCTCGGGGTCGAGCAGCAGGGCGCGGACCGCGGCGCCGGAGCGGGCCAGCCGGGCCCCCGCGTACAGCGCGTCGCCGCCGTTGTCGCCCGCGCCCACCAGCAGCAGCACCCGGGCGCCGTACCGGCCGCCGGTGTCCGCCAGCAGCCGGGCGCAGCGGCGGGCCAGCCCGGCGGCGGCGCGCGCCATCAGGGTGCCCGGCGGCAGCGTCGCCAGCAGGGCGGCCTCGGCCGCCCGCACGTCGGCCACCCGGTACGCGGTCCGCAGCACGCTCATGCCCGTCAGTGTTAGCACGCCGGTACCAGCGCGGTACGGCTTACGGGGAACGCGCCGCGCGGTTCCGGCGGGCGCGGCCGCCCGGGTACCGGCTCGGCCCGATGATCCCCGGTCCGGCGGGCGCGGGCCGCTCGGGCACGGCTCGGTGGCCGCCCGCGGCGCCGGCCCGACCCCGCCCGGGGGCGGCGCGGGCTACCGCTCGGCGACGACCATCGCCACGGCGACGCCGCCGTCGTGCGACAGCGACAGGTGCCAGCGGGCGATGCCGCGCTCGGCGGCGACCGCGGCGACCGTACCGGCGACCGTCAGCCACGGCCGCCCGTCCGGGTCGGTGACGACCTCGCAGTCGTGCCAGCGCATGCCGCTCGGCGCGCCCAGCGCCTTGGCCACGGCCTCCTTCGCGGCGAACCGCGCGGCCAGCGACTCCGCCGGCCGGGCGTTGCCGGCCCGGGTGCGCCGCTCGGCCTCGGTGAACAGGCGCTCGGCGAGCAGCGGGGTCCGCTCCAGCACCCGGGCGAACCGCTCCACCCGCACCACGTCCACACCGATCGCGACCACCACGCCGGCCAGGGTAGCGGCCGGCGCGGCGGCGCCGTGTCGACCGTGCCGGACACCGCCCGGCGGGCGCGGTCATTCGACCGCGACGGACCCCGCCGGGCCGGTCATTCGACCGCTACGGACGCGTCCGGGCAGGTGACGGTCATTCACTCCACCCGGCGGCCAGGGTCACTCGACCGTAACGGACTTCGCCCCGGCGGGCCACGGTCATTCGACCGTGACGGACTTCGCCCCGGCGGGCCACGGTCATTCGACCGTGACGGACTTCGCCCCGGCGGGCCACGGTCATTCGACCGTGACGGACTTCGCCAGGTTGCGCGGCTGGTCCACGTCGTTGCCGCGGGCGGCGGCGATGCCGCAGGCCAGCACCTGCAACGGCACCGTCGTCATCAGCGGCGCCAGCAGCGTCGGCGTGCGCGGCACCCGGATCAGGTGGTCGGCGTACGCGGCCACCGCCTCGTCGCCCTCCTCGGCGATGACGATCGTGCGGGCGCCGCGGGCCCGGACCTCCTGGATGTTGCTGACCATCTTGTCGTGCAGCACCCCCCGGCCGACCGGCGACGGCACGATGCAGACCACCGGCGTGCCCTGGTCGATCAGCGCGATCGACCCGTGCTTCAGCTCGCCGGCGGCGAACCCCTCGGCGTGCATGTACGCCAGCTCCTTGAGCTTGAGCGCCCCCTCCAGCGCCACCGGGTACCCGACGTGCCGCCCGATGAACAGCACCGTCGAGGCGTCCTTCAGGTCGCGGGCGAGCTGGCGGACCGGCTCCATCCCGGCGAGCAGGTCGGTGAGCTGGTCCGGGGTCCGCTGGAGCCGCTCGACCACCGCGGCGACCTCGTCGGCGAACATCACCCCGCGCACCTGCGCGAGGTGCAGGCCGACCAGGTAGCAGGCGATGAGCTGGGTGAGGAACGCCTTGGTCGACGCCACGGCGACCTCCGGGCCCCCGTGGGTGTACAGCACGGCGTCGGACTCGCGCGGGATCGTCGAGCCGTTCGTGTTGCAGATCGCCAGCACCCGCGCCTTCTGCTCCTTGGCGTGGCGCAGCGCCATCAGCGTGTCCATCGTCTCGCCGGACTGGGAGATCGCCACGACCAGGGTGGACCGGTCCAGCACCGGGTCCCGGTACCGGAACTCGCTGGCCAGCTCGACCTCGCAGGGGATCCTGGTCCAGTGCTCGATGGCGTACTTGGTGACCAGCCCCGCGTGGTACGCCGTGCCGCAGGCGACGATGAACACCTTGTCGACGTCGCGCAGGTCCTGGTCGGTCAGCCGGACCTCGTCCAGCACGATCTGCCCGGTGTCGGACAGCCGGCCGAGCAGCGTCTCGGCCACCGCGCGCGGCTGCTCGTCGATCTCCTTGAGCATGAAGTAGTCGTAGCCGGCCTTCTCGGCGGCGGCGGCGTCCCAGTCGACGTGGTAGTCCCGGCCGGTGGCCGCCGTACCGTCGAAGTCCGTGATCTCGACGCCCGCCGGCGTGATCAGGACGACCTGGTCCTGGCCCAGCTCGACCGCCTCGCGGGTGTGCGCGATGAACGCCGACACGTCGCTGGCCATGAAGTACTCGCCGTCCCCGCGGCCGACCACCAGCGGCGAGTTGCGCCGGGCGCCGACGACGGCGTCCGGGGCGGCGGTGTCGACGGCGAGGAGCGTGAACGCGCCCTCCAGCCGCCGGCTCACCCGGCGCATGGCCTCGGCGAGCGCCGCCGGGCCGGTCGTCCCCTCGGCGTTGACCGCGGCCAGCTCGCCGGCGAGCAGGTGCGCGGCGCACTCGGTGTCGGTGTCGCTGGCGAACTCGACGCCGGTGCCCTCCAGCTCGGCGCGCAGCTTGGCGAAGTTCTCGATGATGCCGTTGTGGATCACCGCGACCCGGCCGTCCGGCGAGGCGTGCGGGTGGGCGTTGCGGTCGGTCGGGCCGCCGTGGGTGGCCCAGCGGGTGTGGCCGATGCCGGTGGCGCCGGCCTCGATGCCGTCCGTACCGCGCTCGGCGAGCGCCTTCTCCAGGTTCGCCAGCTTGCCGGCGCGCTTCTCGGTCAGCAGCGCGCCGCCGCCGAGCACGGCGGCGCCGGCCGAGTCGTAGCCGCGGTACTCCAGCCGCCGCAGTCCGTCCAGGACGATATTGAGCGCCGGCCGACCGCCGACGTACCCCACGATTCCGCACATGCCCCGCAGCGTAGCCGACGAACGCGCAGCACACCTGCGCGGATACCCTTGTTTCGAGCAGCCGTCCTGATTGATTTGGGCGTCCGGCCCGGCCGCATCCGAAACCCGATGGTCCGGGCGAATCGACCGATCGGCCGTACGTCGGACACCCGGGACCGGACGTACGCCGCAGCCACCACCCGACCGCCCACCGCGAATCGCCGGCCGCCCGGCTCGGATGGGGCGGGCGGCCGGCTCGGATGGGGCGGGCGGCCGGCTCGGATGGGGCGGGGCGGCCGGCTCGGGTGGGGCGGGCAGCCCGGGCGAGGCGGGGCGACCGGCGGGGCGGGCTGGGCGGGGCGCCCGGCCGGAGTGGGGTGGCGACTGGCCGGAGTGGGGTGGGCAGGCTGGCCGCTTTGCCCGGTACCGGGCGTAATGCGGCGGTAGCGTGCGGAGAGCGGTCGGCACCCGCCCGGCCCCCGAGGAGCCCGCGCGATGAGCCAGCCACCCCCACCGCCCGACGACCGGGAGCGGCCGGAGCAGTCCGGACCGCCGTTCGCGGGCCGGGACGGCGCGGCGGCCGACCCGCCGACTCCCCCGCGCGCCGGCGGCGAGCCCGCCGACGACGAGCCCGAGGGCGACGTGTGGCCGGCGACCGGCGGCTCCGGCGCCGCGGTGTACCGCTCGCTGTCCGCGGCCGCCGACCCGCCCGGCCACGACCCGCCCCCGCCGCCGGCGGGCGATCCGGCCGGGCCCGCACGGGACGCGACCGGACCGCACGGGATCGATCCCGGCGCGTCCGGGCCGGCGCTGCCCGCCGGCGGCGAGCCGCCCGCCGCGCCGGTGGGCCCGCCGCCCGGGGTGCCGCCGCTCGGCGGGCCCTCGGCCGACACCGCCATCATCCCCGTCGTCGAGCCCGCCGGCCCGCCGCCGCCGACCGGGCCCGTCCCCGCCGCCGGCCTCCCCGCCGGCCCGCTCCCGCCGCCCGGCGGGCCGGCGCCGGCCAAGCCGGAGGAGAACCGCTGGCTGTCGTACGCCGTCCTGGCCGGCGCGGCGGTCCTGATCGTCGGCTGCGGCGTCGTGATCGCCGGGCTGCGCGAGAAGTCGGGGCCGACCAGCGCGCCCGTGCCGTCGTTCGGCTTCGGCGGCAACCCGGGGACGCTCACCGCGCCGCCGGCGACGCCGTCCCCGACGCCCACGGCCGAGCCGCGCGCCCGCGGTACGGCCACGGCCACGGCGGCCCGCACCGGCACCGGTACGCCCACGGCCGCCCGCACCGGCACCGGCCGCTCGGCCACCGCGACGAGCAAGCCCGCCGACGGCCCGGTGGCCGGGCAGATCCTGCTGGAGGTGACCGGCACCGGCCCGGCGGACGTGACGTTCTTCCGCAGCGACGGCGGTGCCCGCCGGTTCGCCCGGGTGACGCTGCCGTGGGCGACGGGCTTCGCGCCGACGCAGGAGGCGATCGCGGTCCGGTTCGAGGCGACCCGGACGCAGGCCACCACCGGCCAGCTCACCTGCCGGATCAGCCAGGGCGGCGCGATCCGGGTGGAGCGCCGCAACAGCGGCCCGAACGCCAAGGTGAGCTGCTTCGACCTCATCCGCCCCTGACGGGCCCGCGAAGGCATGCCGGATTCCGACCGCGTCGAGGACGGGATCTATCCGCTCGGTGCTTCGCGGCCACGGCACCCGGCGGCGGACGCATCGGGCCACCCGTCGGCCCCTACGGCGGCGCCTGGGCAGCCAACAGGGTCTCCGCGGCAACCGACCGCCCGTACAGGACACTGCGCCCCATGCGATGTCGCGTGACCAGGGCACCGGCGTACAGCGCCGACAGGTGCGCCGACACCGATGCGGGCGAGAGACCGGTGGCGGCGGCCAGGTCCTTCGTCGATGCCGGCAGGGCCAACTGCTGCAGGAGCAGCGCGCGGGAGTGGCCGACGACCGCGGCCAGGCCGGCCGAGCCGCCCGATCGGGACGCCCAGGTGTCCGCGAATCCGCGCGCCGGGTAGCGCAGGGTCGGCTGCCAGGGACGGGTCACCTTCGCGTAGACCCGCGGCCAGACGAACACCGACGGCACCAGCAGCAGACCCCGGCCGCCCAACTCCACGGACCGCGTCCGCGGATTGGCCACCCGCAGATGACCGCCGGTCCAGGTGGCGGCCGGGCGCAGATCGTCGAAGAGGCGCTCCGTGCCGCCCTCCACCAGACCCCGGGCCCGAACGGCGACGTCCGCCCGGAGCACCGCCCGCATCCTCGGCCAGTACGGCTCCAGCACCGCTGACCAGTACACGCGCACCGCTTCGGCCAGAGCCACCAGGCCGGCCACCGGATCACTCCACTGGCGAACCAGGTCGGGGGGTAGCCGGCGGGGAGGTCGGGCCAGCCCCCGGCGCACCACATCGGGCGGCGTGGCCGCCAGTGCCGCCAGCTCCAGACCCAGATCCGGTACCGATGCCGTCGGCGGCGGGCTGAGGAAGCCCGGGAACAACGGCGCATACGCCCGCACCAGCTCGACGAAGGGTCGGACGTCCGCGGCGTCGACCCGGCGCAGCCGTTGCCTGGCTTGCTCCAGCCACCGGCCGTGCAGCCCGTCCGACGACCGCCCGTCCTGGAGGAGCCGCACGCTCGCCGCCGCCTCCCACAGTGGCGAGACCGCGAACCTGATCCGCGTCAGATCCGCCGACGAGAACGACAGCGTCAATCCCGGATTCGCCACGGAACGAATCTATCGCGCCGCCGGAAGTGCTTCCCGCACGCTGGTGGCCATGACGAACCCCGAACTCACCATGGGTGACCTGACCGTGCGCCGCCTCGGACTCGGGGCCATGCGCCTCGGTCGCCCCGACGCGTGGGGCCGGGCCACCGACCCGGCCGGCGGCGTCGCCCTGGCACGGTTGGCCGTCGACCTCGGCATCGCGTTCTTCGACACCGCCGACGCGTACGGCCTCGGGGCCAACGAGGAACTGCTCGCCGCGGCCCTGCACCCCTACCCGGAGCACCTCGTCATCGCCACCAAGGCCGGCCAGGTTCGGCCGGCCGAGCGCACCTGGGTCCCGCTGGGGCGACCCGAGTACCTGCGCCAGCAGGCGGAGCTGAGCCTGCGCCGGCTGAAACTCGATCGCATCGACCTGTTCCAGCTCCACCGGATCGACCCGCGGGTGCCGCTCAGCGACCAGATCGGTGCTCTGCACGAGCTGCGGCGCGAAGGAAAAATTCGGCACATCGGCCTGTCCGAGGTGACCGTCGCGCAGCTCAGCGACGCCCAGCGCATCGCCCCCATCGCCGCGGTGCAGAACCGGTACAGCGTCCACGACCGCGCGCACCAGCCGGTGCTGGACCACTGCGCGAGCACGGGAATCGCCTTCATCCCCTGGCTGCCCATCGGCGCCACCCGGAGCCTTCACCCGGGCGTCGCGGCGGTCGCCCGCGAACTCGGCGCGACACCGGCGCAGGTGGCACTCGCCTGGCTGCTCGCCACCAGCGATGTCACCGTCCCGATTCCCGGCACCAGCTCACCGACCCACCTGCGCGAGAACGCCGCTGCCGCAGCACTGCGCCTCAGCCCCGCGCAGCTCGCCGGGCTCAGCCGGCCGCCGGCATCCGCCGGCCACCGGGCCGCCTGAGACCGCAGCAGCAGCCGCGCGAACGCCGATGGCAACGGGGGGCGCTCGCACGGCACGGGGCCGTGCCCCGCGACCGAGTCAAGGCCACAGCAAATCACCTGGAGGTGAAGCAATGCGACGAATCAATGTGGTGGTCACCGGTGCGGTGGCGGCCCTCGCCATCGTCCCGGCGCCGGGAACGGCGGCACCGCCGACCCGGGCCGGCGCCGACGCACTCGTGGTGCGCGCCAAGGACGCCACCACCGGCAAGCCGGTCCAGGGCTTCTGCACGGAGGTCAGTGCGAGTGTCGGAAGCTGGATCAAGTGCACCGAGGGAACCAGCACCAGCATCACGTTCACGGGTCTGCCCACGGACCAGATGTTGACGGTCGACACCAGCCAGGACCTGAGCCGGTATCCGCAGCGGTACTACGTCGAGTCCATCGCCGGGGTCGAGCCGCAGATGCCGCGTGAGTTCACCTCGGTGCTCGAAGTCGGCGGCGTCATCAGCACGTCCGTCAAGCGGCGTTCGACGGGCGCGCCCGTCGAACGGGCCGACGTGAATATCCGCCCGCTGTTCGACACCCAGCTGCGCCATGTCCAGGGGGCGGTCGTCAGCGACCCGGCGGGCGCGGCGATCAGCGATCCGGTCCCCGCCGGCCCGTACAATCTCTACTCGTCCGCCGCCGGTCTCGGCGCCCAGTGGGTGGGCACCGCCGGCGGCTCCGGCCAACAACGGCAGGCGGCTGTGGTCACCGTCGCACCGGGGCGGACGACATCCGCACCGCAGGTGCTGTTCGACGAACCCGGCCGGCTCGCCGGCAGGGTCCTGCGCCCGAACGGCAGCCCGTACGGCAAGCTCCTCCACCTCGGCACGGACGTCCGGCCCTGCTACGAAAGCCCGCTCCCCACGGGATCCGGCGTCGGCTGGAAAACCCGGGAGGACGGCTCGTACGACTACGACCTCGGGCCGTACGAGTGGTCGCTCAGCCTCAACTTCGGCGCTGGCGGAACAGAGTTCCCGACCCAGTGGGCCGGCGGGGCGGTGAACGTCGCCGACGCGCAGACCGTCCGCGTCGAATCCGGCAGGACCACCACGTGGTCACCGCGGCTGGTCGCCGGAGTCGAGGTCAAGGGTGCCGTCACTCCCGCCCACCGCCGGGGCGTGGTGCGACTGTGCGACGCGGAGACCGGCGAGCTCTCCGGCCAGGGGAAGGTCGACCGCGACGATCAGTACACCCTGGTGGTCCCGGCCGGGCACACCTACAAGGCGTACGCCGAGAACAACGACGACACCCACACGCCCCGGAGCGGTTGGCACGACAACGCCCACACGCTGGCCACCGCCAAGCCCCTGCACATTCCGGCGGTACCGGGCCCGGTGACAGTCAACCTGCGCTTCCCCGTCTGACCCGCGACCGCACTCTCACCCGGGCCGGGGCCAGCCCCCGGCCCGGGTGCCGGCGCACTCGGCTCGCGGCCGGGGATCAGGCGGGGCTGGCGCGGCGGACCTCGGCGGCGACGCGCTCCGCGACCGCCGACGCCACCTCCCCCGTCGCCGCCTCGACCATCACCCGGACCAGCGGCTCGGTCCCCGACGGCCGCAGCAGCACCCGGCCGCTGCCGGCCAGCTCGCCCTCCGCCGCCGCCACCGCGGCCAGCACCGCCGGCGCGGACGCCCCGGCGGCCCGGTCCCCCACCGGTACGTTGATCAGCACCTGCGGCAGCGGCGTCACCACCGACGCCAGGTCGGCCAGGGAGCGGCCGGTCGCCGCCATCCGGGCCATCAACTGCAGGCCGGTGAGCACGCCGTCGCCGGTGGTCGCGTGGGCGGGCAGCACCAGGTGGCCGCTCTGCTCGCCGCCGAGCGCGTACCCGCCGCTGCGCAGCTCCTCCAGCACGTACCGGTCGCCGACCTTGGTCTCGACCAGCCGGACGCCCGCGGCGGTCATCGCCAGCCGCAGGCCGAGGTTGCTCATGACCGTGGTGACGAGCGTGTCGTCGGTGAGCTTGCCGGCGTCGCGCATGGCCAGCGCGAGGATCGCCATGATCTGGTCGCCGTCGATGGTGGACCCGTCGGCGGCCACGGCCAGGCAGCGGTCGGCGTCGCCGTCGTGGGCCAGGCCGAGGTCGGCGCCGTGCGCGCGGACGGCGTCGCGCACCTGGTCCAGGTGGGTCGAGCCGCAGTTGTCGTTGATGTTGTACCCGTCCGGCGCCGCGTGGATGGCGACCACCTCGGCGCCGGCCTCCCGGTACGCGACCGGGGCGATGTCGGCGGCGGCGCCGTTGGCGCAGTCGACCACGACCTTGACCCCGGCCAGCGGGGCGTCGACCGTACCGAGCAGGTGCTTGACGTAGTGGTCGGCGCCGTCCAGCAGGTCGTTGACCCGGCCGACCCGCGGGCCGGCCGGGCGCTGCCAGGCCGCCGCCGGGTCGCCGCCGGCCGCGGCGGCGATGGCGTCCTCGATCCGCTGCTCGACCTCGTCCGGCAGCTTGTGGCCGCCGGCGGCGAACAGCTTGATCCCGTTGTCCGGCATCGGGTTGTGCGAGGCGGACAGCATCACACCGAGGTCGGCGCTGGTCTCCGCGGTGAGGTACGCCACACCGGGCGTGGGCAGCACGCCCACCCGGACGACGTTCGCGCCGGCGCTGGTCAGTCCCGCGACGACGGCCGCCTCCAGCATCTCGCCGCTGGCCCGCGGGTCGCGGCCCACGACGGCCAGCGGGGCGTGGCTGCGGTCGCTCTCGGCGAGGACGTGCGCCGCCGCCAGCGCGACGGAGAGCGCCAGCTCCGGGGTCAGGTCCGCGTTGGCCCGCCCGCGGACGCCGTCGGTGCCGAAGAGTCGACCCATGTGCCGTACCTCCTGCTGTCGGGGCCGCGCGCGGCCCGGAAAAGCCCGTGGCCGGGCGCGCCCTCGTGGGCGTTCCCGGCCACGCGTGCCGTGCGGTCGCTCAGCGCTTCGAGTACTGCGGCGCCTTGCGGGCCTTCTTGAGACCGTACTTCTTGCTCTCCTTGACCCGGGCGTCCCGGGTGAGGAAGCCGGCCTTCTTGAGCGCCGGGCGGTCCTCGATGTCGTTCACGCACAGGGCCCGGGCGATGGCCAGGCGCAGCGCGCCGGCCTGGCCGGTGATGCCGCCGCCGCGCAGGTTCGCCAGGACGTCGAACGCCTCGTTCTTCTCCGAGGTCACCAGCGGCTCGCGGATGAGCTGCTGGTGCACCTTGCTGGGGAAGTACTGCTCCAGCTCGCGACCGTTGCAGACGATCTTGCCGCTGCCGGGGACGATGCGCACCCGGACGATGGCCTCCTTGCGGCGGCCGACGGTCTGGATCGGGCGGTCGCCGCGCGGGACGCGCGGGGTGGCGGTGGCGACCGCGCCGGTCTCCACCGGGGTGGCGACGGCGACCGGGGTCGGCACGGAAAGGTCGTCGGTCATGGTGGTTCCCTCGTCGCTCGTCGTCACTGCGCGATCTGCTTGATCTCGAACGGCACCGGCTGCTGGGCGCCGTGCGGGTGGTCGGTGCCGGCGTAGACCTTCAGCTTCTTGATCAGCTTACGACCGAGCTTGTTGTGCGGGAGCATGCCCTTGATGGCCATCTCCACCGCCCGCTCGGGGCGCTTGTCCAGCAGCTCGCCGTAGCGGACCTGCTTGAGGCCGCCCGGGTAGCCGGAGTGACGGTAGGCGATCTTGGTCTCGCGCTTGTTGCCGGTCAGCGCGACCTTGTCGGCGTTGACCACGATCACGAAGTCGCCGGTGTCCACGTGCGGGGCGAAGGTCGGCTTGTGCTTGCCGCGCAGCAGCGTCGCGGCGTGCGTGGCCAGGCGGCCAAGGACGACGTCAGCGGCGTCGATGACGTGCCAGTGACGCTCGATCTCACCCGGCTTCGGGCTGTACGTACGCACAGGTAAACCTTGTCTCGTAGTCGGGGACGATCCGCCCTCGGTGCTTGGTGGCTCGGTACGCGGAGGTGGCGGCGACAGCATGTCTCGCCGCACCCGGGTCAGCCAAAACCCGGGTCGCACACCAGCGGGCAACGATACCGGGCCCCCGACGCACCGGTCAAAGCGGGGTGGGCGCACCCCGTTCGGGTTGGACCGGGCGGACCCGGGTACTCGAACGGGACCAGCTCATCCCCGGACGAGGAGGTACCCCATGGCTGCGACCGTACGCGACGTGATGACCGCCGACCCCATCTGTCTCGCGCCCGACGCCACGCTCACCGAGGCGGCGCGGTACATGCGCGACAGCGACATCGGCGACGTGCTCGTCGTCGACCAGGGCAAGCTCCGCGGGATCGTCACCGACCGTGACATCACCGTGCGCGCGGTGGCCGACGGGCTGGACCCGAAGTCCGCCCGGATCAGCCAGATCGCCAGCGGCCCGATCCACAGCATCTCCGCGCAGGACCCGATCAACGAGGCCGTCTCGCTGATGCGCAAGCACGCGCTGCGGCGACTGCCGGTCACCGAGGGTGACCGGCCGGTGGGCATCGTCTCGATCGGCGACCTCGCGCTGGAGCAGGACCGGACCTCGGCGCTGGCCGACATCTCCGGCGCCCCGCCCTCGCGCTGACGCGCCCCGGGCCCCGGCCCGCCCGGGCCGGGGCCCGCGAGCGGGCACTACCGCGAACCGATACAGGAGGAAGAAATGAACCGCACCGCACCGGACGCCCCGGCCGCGCCGCCGACCTACCGGACCGGCGCCGAGCAGCCCTGGGACCCGGAGGACGTGACGGTGGCCAAGGGCCAGGACCCGACGCCGGAGAACGTCGAGCACGCCCGCCGCGAGCTGGCCGAGCACGGGGCCGCGACGATCGAGCGCCTCGTCCCCTGACGGCACCGCCCGGCCGGGCCGCTGATACCCCGCCGGGCCCACCGAACCGCGCCGCGGTGCCGGTACCCCGCGGGGTACCGGCACCGCCCGGCTCACTGCGTCGTGACCGGCAGGTACACCCGGCCGCCCCCGTCCACGAACTCGCGGGACTTGGCGGCCATGCCGCTGGCCGCGTACTCCTTCAACTCCTGGCTGATCTTCATCGAGCAGAACTTCGGCCCGCACATCGAGCAGAAGTGCGCCGTCTTCGCCGGCTCGGCCGGCAGCGTCTCGTCGTGGTACTCGCGGGCGGTGTCCGGGTCCAGCGACAGGTTGAACTGGTCCTGCCAGCGGAACTCGAACCGCGCCTTGCTCAGCGCGTCGTCCCACTCCTGCGCCGTCGGGTGCCCCTTGGCCAGGTCGGCGGCGTGCGCGGCGATCTTGTACGCGATCACCCCGGCCTTCACGTCGGCCCGGTTCGGCAGGCCCAGGTGCTCCTTGGGCGTGACGTAGCAGAGCATCGCCGTGCCCCACCAGCCGATCATCGCGGCGCCGATCGCCGAGGTGATGTGGTCGTACGCCGGCGCCACGTCGGTGGTCAGCGGCCCGAGGGTGTAGAACGGCGCCCCGGCGCACTTCTCCCGCTGGAGGTCCACGTTCTCCTTGATCTTGTGCATCGGGACGTGGCCCGGGCCCTCGACCATGACCTGCACGTCGTACTCCCACGCGATGTGGGTCAGCTCGCCCAGGGTCTCCAGCTCGGCGAACTGGGCCGCGTCGTTGGCGTCCGCGATCGAGCCCGGCCGCAGGCCGTCGCCGAGGGAGAAGGCGATGTCGTACTCGGCGAAGATCTCGCACAGCTCGCGGTAGTGGGTGTAGAGGAAGTTCTCCTCGTGGTACGCCAGGCACCAGGCCGCCATGATCGAGCCGCCGCGGGAGACGATGCCGGTGACCCGGTCGGCGGCCAGCGGCACGTACGCCAGCCGGACGCCCGCGTGCACGGTCATGTAGTCGACGCCCTGCTCGGCCTGCTCGATGATCGTGTCCCGGTACACCTCCCAGCTCAGCGCCTTCGGGTCGCCGTTGACCTTCTCCAGCGCCTGGTACAGCGGCACCGTGCCGATCGGCACCGGGCTGTTGCGCATGATGTTCTCGCGGGTGGCGTGGATGTGCTTGCCGGTGGACAGGTCCATGACCGTGTCCGCGCCCCACTTGGTCGCCCAGGTGAGCTTGTCCACCTCCTCGGCGATCGAGGAGGACACCGCGCTGGTGCCGATGTTCGCGTTGATCTTCACCAGGAACCGCTCGCCGATCAGCATCGGCTCGCTCTCCGGGTGGTTGATGTTGTTCGGCAGGATCGCCCGCCCGGCCGCGATCTCCGCCCGCACCACCTCCGGGTCCAGGCCCTCGCGGATCGCCGCGAACTCCATCTCCGGCGTGACGACCCCGCGGCGGGCGTAGTGGAGCTGGGTGGGGCGCCGGCCGGGCCGGGCGTGCCGGACCACCTGCCCCTGCGTCGCCGGGCCGCGGGCCGGGCCGAGCGCGGTGTCGCCGCGCTCGTCGATCCAGTGCGCCCGCAACTGCGGCAGCCCCACCTCGGGTTCCGACCCCGGCCCCGACGTGTCGTACAGCCGGACCGCGGGGTCCTCGTTGGTGAGATCCACCTCCGCGAACGGGACCCGGATGTCCGGCCGCGAACCCCCCACGTAGACCTTGCGTCGCATTACCCTCTCCTCCCCTGGGTGTCCCGGGCGAAGTGGTCGACCGGGCCGTGGCCGGCGCCGATGCTCCACTCGCGCGCGCCGGCCAGCGCCCGAGCCAGGTAGGTCTTCGCCGCGGCGACCGCGTCGGCCACGCCCTCGGCCGGGTACCGGGCGAACCGGGCGGCGAGCGCCGCCGCGAACGTGCAGCCGGTCCCGTGCGTGTTCCGGGTCGCCACCCGCGGGCCGCGCAGCGCCCGGGCGCCGGTGCCGGCGCTCCACAGGCTGTCCACCGGCTCGCCGGGCAGGTCGCCGCCGGTCACCACGACCGCGGCGGGGCCGCGCGCGGCCAGCGCGGCGGCCGCCGCGGCGGCCTCGCCCGGCGTCCGCACCGGCCGGCCCAGCAGCGCGGCCGCCTCGGCGATGTTCGGGGTGAGGATCTCGGCGTACGGCAGCAGCGGCGCCACCGCCTCGACGGCGCCGAGCCGGTCCCCGCTGGTCGCCACGAGCACCGGGTCGACCACGAGCCGCGGCAGCGCGCCGGCCGCGGCGCGGCCGGCGAGCAGGGCGCCGACGGCGGGCGTACCGATCATGCCGACCTTGACGGCCGCGACCGGGAGGTCCGCGAGCACCGCGTCGAGCTGGGCGGCGACGATGTCGACCGGGACGGCGTGCACGGCCGTGACGCCGCGGGTGTTCTGCGCCGTGACCGCGGTGAGCACGCTGGCGCCGTAGCAGCCGTGCGCGGCGAACGTCTTCAGGTCGGCCTGGATGCCGGCCCCGCCGCCGGAGTCGGACCCGGCGATCGTGAGCACGACGGGCGGCGTCACGCGCCGCCCCGGCGGGGCGCGGGCGGGGTCCGGGTGGCCGCCGGCGGCCGCCCGGTCGCGCGCACCAGCGCGGCGGCCAGCGCCGCCGGGTCGTCGGCCCGGGCCAGCGCACCGAGCACCGCGACGGCGTGCGCGCCGGCGGCCAGGCAGTCGCGGACCTGCGCGGGCGTGCCGATCCCGCCGAGCGCCACCACCGGCACCCGGCCGCCGAGCGCGCGCACCCCGGCGGCCAGGCCGGCGGGGTGCAGCGCCGGGCCGTAGCCGGGCTTGGAGCGGGTCGGGTACACCGGCGACAGGGTCACGTACGCGGCGCCGGCGGGCACCTCGCCCCGCCCGTGCCAGGACCAGCCGACGAGCCCGCCGGGCGGGGCGCCGGGCGCCATCGCGAAGTCCGCGGGCACGTTCCGGTCCCCGCGCGGCACCCCCGCGGCGCCGTCGTCCCCGGCGCCGGCGGCGCCGGCCGGGGCGCGGTCCGGGAGGTCGCCCCCGCGCCCGGCGTCGTCGTCCGGCCCGGCGGCGGTGCCGGGGGTGGCGGGGGTGGCGGTGCCGGGGTCGGGGAGGTGGCGGGCGGTGCCGCCGAGCGGGTCCGGGCCGGCGACGATCAGCAGGCCGTCGACCGGGGCGAGCAGCGCCCGCAGCGCGCCGGCCAGGTCGAGCCGCTCGCCGTACGGCAGGTCCCGCTCGCGCAGCAGCACGGTCCGCACGCCGCCGGCCACCGCCGCGGCGACCAGCTCGGGCAGCGGCCGGGCGGCGGCCCGCCGGTCGGTCAGCAGCCACACCCCGCCGGGTACCGCGCCGGCGGCGGGCGCCGGCACCACCTCGGGCGGGCTCCAGGTACGCGCGCTCACAGCTCGGGCCTCCCCTCGTCCGGGGTGGAGGCGAGGGCGTGGAACCGGCGCGGGATGCGCCCCGCCCCGTACGCCAGCCGCCCGGCCGCCACCGCGTGTCGCATCGCCGCGGCCATCGCCGCGGGGTCCGCCGCCCGGGTCACCGCCGACGCGAGCAGGACGGCGTCGCAGCCCAGCTCCATCGCCAGCGCCGCGTCGGACGCGGTGCCGATCCCGGCGTCGAGGATCACCGGTACGTCGACCGCCTGCCGCAGCAGCCGGATCTGGTGCGGATTGTTGATCCCCAGCCCGGAGCCGATCGGCGACCCGGCCGGCATCACCGCGGCGCAGCCGGCGTCGGCCAGCCGGCGGGCCAGCACCGGGTCGTCGGTCGTGTACGGCAGCACGGTGAACCCGTCGGCGACCAGCTCGGCGGCCGCCCGCAGCAGCTCGACGCCGTCCGGCAGCAGGGTCCGGTCGTCGCCGATCACCTCCAGCTTGACCAGCGACGTCTCGAACGCCTCCCGGGCCAGCCGGGCCACCGCGACCGCCTCCCGGGCGGTGTAGCAGCCGGCGGTGTTCGGCAGCAGCCGGACGCCCCGCCGGTCCAGCAGGTCGAGCAGCCCGCCGGGCTGCCCGGCGGCGGCGTCCACCCGGCGCAGCGCCACCGTCACCAGGTCGGTGCCGGAGGCCTCGATCGCCGCGTCCAGCGCGGCGAGGCTGGCCGTGCCGCCGGTGCCGAGGATCAGCCGCGAGCCGATCTTCTCCCCCGCGATCACCAGGTCGTCCACGTCAGCCCCCCTGCGCCGCGGTCAGCACCTCGACCCGGTCGCCGGCGGCCAGCGGGCGCCGGGCCCAGGTCCCGCGCGGGACGACCGCGCCGTTGACGGCCACGGCGACGCCGCGCGCGGGCGCGGCGACCGCGGCGACGGCGTCGGCGACGGTGGCGTCGGCGGCCAGGTCGCGGCCGACACCGTTGATGGACAGGCGCATTCAGGCCCTCCGGAAGCGGTCGGGGTGGAACGGCGCCCACGGCGGCGCCGGCTCCGCGCCGTCGACCAGGTCGGCGATCGCGGCGGCGGCGAGCGGGGTGAGCACGATCCCGTGCCGGTGGAAGCCGCCCGCGACGAGCACGCCGTCGCGCAGCCGGCCGACCACCGGCCCGTTGTCCGGCGTACCGGGGCGGTGCCCGACGGACACCTCGGCGAGCGCGTACTCGGCCAGCTCGGGCAGCAGGTCGGTCGCCGCGCGCAGCAGCTCCAGCACCCCGCCGGCGGTCGGCAGCGCGTCCCCGCGCTCCTCCACGGTCGCGCCGACGACCACCTCGCCGTCGGCCCGCGGCACGCAGTACACCCGGCGCCCGTCGGCCAGCCCGCGGATGACGTGCCGGAAGCCCGGCGCCGCCCCGTCCGGCGTGCGCAGCCGCAGCACCTGGCCCTTGACCGGCCGGATCGGCAGCCCGGTCAGCGCCGCGGCGGCGTGCCCGGCGGCGACCACGACCACGTCGGCGTCGAGCGCGTCGAGCGCGGCCACCGACTCGTCCACGACGGACCCGCCGGCGGCGGCCACCGCGGCGCGCAGCGTCGCCACCAGCCGCCGCGGGTCGACCGCGTGGTCGCCGGGCGCCAGCGCGCCGCCGCGCACCCGCGGCGACAGCAGCGGCTCCCGCTCCCGGACCGCGTCCGCGCCGAGCGCCTCGATCGGCAGCCCCAGGCTCTCCTGGTACGCCCGCAGCCGCGCCACCTCGGCCAGGTCGTCGCTGGTCCAGCCGACGATCAGCGTCCCGTCGGTGCGCAGCCCCAGCGGGTCCGGCCCGGCGCCGGCCAGCCCGGCGGCGAACGCCGGCCACGCCGCCGCCCCCGCCACCAGCAGCGCGGTCAGCTCCCGCTCGCCGAAGTACGACTCGGCCACCGGCGCGAGCATCCCGGCCGAGGCCCGCCAGGCCCCGCCGCCCGCGTCGTACACCGTGACCGCGTGCCCGCGCCGGGCGCACTCGTACGCGCCGGCCAGCCCGACCGGCCCGCCGCCGACCACCGCGACCCGGCTCACGCCGCCGCCCCCAGCACCCGGTACAGCTCGCCCATCGCCCCGGCCGGGTCGGCGGCGCAGTTGATCGCGCCGACGACGGCGACGCCGTGCGCCCCGGCCGCGCGCAACGCGGGCACCCGGGCGGCGGTGATCCCGCCGATCGCCACCACCGGCGTGGCGGGTACCGCGGCGACGACCGCGGCCAGGCCGGTGGGCCCGATCGCGGTCGGCAGCCCGGCCTTAGTGCTGGTCCCGTACGCCGGCCCCACGCCCAGGTACGACGCCCCGGCGGCCACGGCGGCCCGGGCCTCCCCCGGCGTCCGGCAGGTGGCGCCCAGCACCGCGCCGCCGCCGAGCACCCGGCGGGCGGCGACGACGGGCAGGTCCTCGGCGCCGACGTGCGCCCCGGCCGCGCCGGCGGCGAGCGCCACGTCCAGCCGGTCGTTGACCAGGCACACCGCGCCGGCCGCGGCGCACAGCGCGAGCGCGGCGCCGACCAGCGCGTACGCCTCCCGGTCGGTCCACGCGTCCTCGACCCGGACCTGGACGGCGAGCCCGACCGCCGCCGGCACCGGTACGGCGAGCGCCGCCCGCAGCACGTCCAGCGGCCGCGCCCCGGGGCGGGTGTCGGTCAGCAGGTGTAATCGGGGAAGGGACGACACGGTGGGCTCCTCCCTGCGCCGGCATTACCCGGATCAGGTACGGCGGTCGGGGGCGCCAGCCCCCCTCTCAGCCCGGTGGCTCCGGGCTCCCGCGGATTCGCTTGGGTCGCACCCTACGACCGTCGGGCGCCGGACGCCAGAGCGGGTGCCGGTCGCCACAGCGTCAGCGCACGTCCCAGACCGGTTCCGGCACCTCCGCCACCTCACCGTCCGCGCCAAAAAGGACAAAGCGATCGAACGACCGGCTGAACCAGCGGTCGTGCGTCACCGCCACCACCGTCCCGGCGAACGCCGCCAGCCCGTCCTCCAGCGCCTGCGCGCTGGCCAGGTCCAGGTTGTCCGTCGGCTCGTCGAGCAGCAGCAGCGTCGCCCCGGACAGCTCCAGCAGCAGCACCAGGAACCGCGCCTGCTGCCCGCCGGACAGCGTGCCGAACCGCTGGTCCCCCTGCCCGGCCAGCTCGTACCGGTTCAACGCCCCCATCGCCGCGTTCCGGTCCAGCCCGGCCCGCCGCTCGTCGCCGTTCCACAGGATCTCCGCCAGCGTCCGCCCGGTCAGCTCCGGCCGGTCGTGGGTCTGCGAGAAGTGCCCCGGCACCACCCGCGCCCCCAGCCGCGCGACGCCGCCGTGCGCCACCGGCGCGAGCGCCCGCCCGTCCGGCAGCACCGCCGCCGGGTCCGGGTCGGTGCCGCCGCGGGCGAGCAGCCGCAGGAAGTGCGACTTGCCGGTACCGTTCGCGCCGAGCACCGCCAGCCGGTCGCCGTACCAGACCTCCAGGTCGAACGGGTACGTCAGCCCGTCCAGCTCGAGCCCCTCGCAGACGACCGCCCGCTTGCCGGTGCGCCCGCCGGCCAGCCGCACCCGGATGTCCTGGTCCCGCGGCGGCAGCGGCGGCGGCCCCGCCTCCTCGAACTTGCGCAGCTTCGTCCGCGCGCTCTGGTACCGCGAGGCCATGTCCGCGTTGTACGCCGCCTTCTGCTTGTACATCAGCATCTGCTGGCGCAGCTTCTCCCGCTCCTCGTCCCAGCGCCGGCGCCGCTCCTCCATCCGGTCGTGCCGGTGCGCCCGCGCGTCGTGCCAGGACGCGAAGCCGGCCGGGTGCACCCACGCGCTGCCGCCCTCGACGGCCACCACCCGGTCGGCGGTCCGGGCGAGCAGCTCCCGGTCGTGCGAGACGTACAGCACCGACTTCGCCGACTCGGCCAGCCGCTCCTCCAGCCACCGCTTCCCCGGTACGTCGAGGAAGTTGTCCGGCTCGTCGAGCAGCAGCACCTCCTCCGGCCCGCGCAGCAGCAGCTCCAGCGCGAACCGCTTCTGCTCCCCGCCGGACAGCGTCCGGACGAGCCGCCCGCGCACCGCCTCCCACGGCTGCCCCAGCACCGCGGTGGCGACGGTGTCGAACAGCACCTCCGCCTCGTACCCGCCGGCCTCGCCCCAGCCGCCCAGCGCCTCCGCGTACGCCAACTGCGCCCGCTCGGCGCCCCGGGACAGCCGACCGCCGACCTCGGCCGCGACCAGCGCCCGCTCGGCGCCGGCCAGCCGCTCGCCGGCCGCCCGGGCCGCGGGCGGGGCCAGCGACAGCGCCAGGTCGGCCAGCGCCGTGTCGTCGCCGATCATCCCGATGAACTGCCGCATCACCCCGAGCCCGCCGACCCGGGCGATCCCGCCGGTCCGGACGGGCAGGTCGCCGGCCACCAGCCGCAGCAGCGTGGTCTTCCCCGCGCCGTTCGGGCCGACCAGCGCGATCTTCGCGCCGTCGCTGACCCGGAACGACACGTCGGCGAACAGCTCCCGGCCGTCCGGCAGCGTGTGGGCGACCCCGGCGACATCCACGTAACCCATGCCGCCATCGTGCCGCCGCGCCGCCCTCCGCGGCACCGAATTTCGGCGCGCTCAGCGCCCGGGGCCGGCCCAGCCGGCCGAGCGTCGCTTTCCCTGTGTCATGCGGCCGACGCTATTCGCGCCCCCGCACCGAGGGATGAGTACCCGTACCCGGTTCCGCGGGCTTACCCCGCCGCCCCGCCGGCCGTACCGTTGGGCGGTGGAGCCTCCGACGCTGACGACGGGCGAACGCATCAAGCTGTGCCGCACGCGCGCCGGCAAGAGCCGCCCCGTGCTCGCCGGCCTGGTCGGCCGGTCGCCGGGCTGGCTGAAGGCGGTCGAGACCGGCACCCTCCTCCCGCCCCGGCTGCCGATGCTGACCCAGCTCGCGACCGCCCTCGGGGTACCGGTCGCGGCGCTCGCCGAGGACGCCCGGGCCGCCCCGGTCAGCCTGTCCGGCCCCCGGCACCCGGCGCTGGCGGCGGTCCGGTCCGCCCTCAACCGCCCGGACGCCGGCGCCGCCCTGCCGCTGGCCGACCTCCGCCGGGAGATCGCCGCGACCTGGCGGCTCCGGCACGCGAGCCCGCACCACCGCACGGCCGTCGGCCCGCGGGTCGCCCACCTCCTCGCGGCCGCGCACGCGACCGTCCGGGCGCAGGACCAGCGCGGCCCGCTCCTGGCCGCGCAGGGGCTGCTGGCCGACGTGTGCGGGCTCGCGCAGACCTATGTGGCGTACCAGTCCGGGGCCAGCGACATCCTCTGGCGGGTCATCGACCGCATGGTCGTGGCCGGCTGGGACTCCGCCGAGCCGGTCGCGCTGGCCGCCGCCGCGTGGGGCGCCGGCCTGGCGCACCGCGAGACCGGGGACTTCGAGGCCGGCCTGGACGCCCTGGACAGCGCCCTCGCTGAGGTCGAACCGCGGCTGCCGGACGGCTCGACGGAACTTCTGGCCCTGTACGGCGCCCTGCACTCCGAGGTCGCCACGATCGCGGCGCGGCTCGGCGAGTCCGGGCGGGCGCTGCGCTCCCTGGACCGCGCGGCCGCGGTGGCCGACCGGCTCCCGGCGGGGTACTTCCAGCGGCAGACCGGCTTCGGGCCCGCCTTCGTCGCCGTGCACACCACGACGATCGAGGTCGACCTCCGGCGGCCGGGGTCCGCGCTGCGCGCGGCGGGCCGGGCGACCCCGCTGCCGTCCCGGCCGCGGTGGGCGCGCCACCTGGTCGAGGTGGCGCGGGCGCACCACCAGCGGGGTACCCACGACGAGACGGTCGCGGCCCTGCGGGCGGCGCACGCGTCGGCGCCGGACACCGTGCGCTGGAACCCGTTCGCCCGCCGGATCGCCCTCGACCTGCTGGACATCCGCGGCCAGCGCGCCCTCGCCCACGAGGCCGCCACCCTGGTGGGCCTGACGTCGTAGGCCAGAAACCCTGCCCCTCCGCGCTCGCGTACCGCCCTACGGTCCTGACCACGGGGTCACCGACGACGGGCCCCGCCGACGGGGGCAGGGGGGCGAATGAATCACCGGAGGCGTGTTCCGTGGTGGCATGTGTGGCGCTGGGGCGACACGGGGCTGTGCGTCTGCGGCCTCCCCTGGCCCTGCCTCGATGCGGGCTTCCACTCCTACTCCGCTCCCCCGCGGGAGTCCGGCGGTCGCCGGAACCGGGTTCGGGAGGAGCACGAGTGGAAGCGCCTCTGACGACCAACTGCTATCGGGACCGCCACGACCACTGCCCCGGTTACCTGGACCCCGACCTCGGGCCCGTACACCGCCCGTAGTTGTCCGTGCCATCGCACGGCGGTAACCCGAGGGCGCCGATCCGATGGCCACGGCGATGCCGCCGCGGCCATGCCGGCGGAAACTCCTGATCCGTCAGTCGCGGCTGACGCGCAGGACGCGGAAGCCCTTCTGGCTGGCCTGCCGCGACACCGCCCAGCCCAGCCCGACCAGCCACTCCTGCAGCGAGTCCGCCCCCAGGTGCCGCGCGACCACCAGCCACGCCACCCCGTCGTCGGCCAGCCGCGGCAGCCACCGTTCCAGCAGCGCGTGCAGCTCCGCCTTCCCCACCCGGATCGGGGGGTTGCTCCACACCTGCCGGAACCGCACCCCGGCCGGCACCCCGTCCGGGTCGCTCACCCGCACCCGCTCCGCCGCCCCGACCGCCGCGGCATTGACCGCGGTCAGTTCGCGGGCCCGGGCGTTCACGTCGACCGCATACACCGTCGCCCCCGGCGCCCGGTCGGCCAGCACGGCAGTGATCGGCCCGTACCCGCACCCCAGGTCCAGCAGCGGCCCGACCTCGTCGGCGTCCGGCAGCGGCGCCTTGCGCAGCAGCACCGCCGTACCGGGGTCCAGCCGGCGCGCCGAGAAGACCCCCCGCCCCGCGGTCAGCGTGTACTCCCGCCCGCCCGCGGCGAACGCCACCGCGTGCGTCCGCCCGCTGCTGCCCGGCTCGGCGGCGAAGTAGTGCTCCGCCGCGGGCCGCGGGCCGCCCCCGGCCGCCGCCGGAACACCGTCGTCGCCGCCGGCCGGCGGCACGGTCGGGTCGGCGGTCACGGCGTGCCCGCCGGGAGGGTGCGCAGCCGGCGCGTCCGGGCGTCCTGCGCCGCGTACTCCGCCGCGTCCGGGTACCCGACCTCCACCAGCGTCAGCCCGTGCGCCGGCGCCACCGTCACCTCGCCGGCCCGCTCGGCGCGCCCGAGCAGGCTCGCCGGCCAGTCCGGCCCGCGCCGCCCGTCGCCGACCGGCAGCAGCGCCCCGACCAGGCTGCGGACCATCGCCTGGCAGAACGCGTCCGCCTGGACCGTCGCCAGCAGGATGTCGCCGTCGCGCCGCCAGTCCAGCCGGGTGAGCGCGCGGATGGTGGTCGCGTTGTCCTTGCGCCGGCAGTACGCCGCGAAGTCGTGCTCGCCGAGCAGCCCCGCCGACGCCGCGGCGAGCCGGTCGGCGTCGAGCGGGCGCGGCCAGGCGACCGTGTCGCGGCGGCGCAGCGGCTCGGCGCCGTACGCCGCGTCGGTGACCCGGTACTCGTACCGCCGGTGCGTCGCCGAGAACCGCGCGTCGAAGCTCGCCGGCACCGCCGCCAGCGCCCGCACCCGCACGTCGTCGGGCAGGAACCGGTTCAGCCGGTGCAGCGCGTTGCCGGGCAGCTCGGCGAGGTCGAGGTCCAGGTGGCAGACCTGTCCGGTGGCGTGCACCCCGGCGTCGGTGCGCCCGGCCACGGTCAGCCGGTCGACCCGGTCCACCCCGTACAGCGTGCGCAGCGCGTCGCCGAGCACCCCGGCCACGGTCCGCTGCTCCGGCTGGACCGCCCAGCCGGCGAAGTCGGTGCCGTCGTAGCTGACGTCCAGCCGTACCCGCACCGCGCCCCTCCCGTCCACATGCGAGTGGAGGCGCCCCGCCCGCGCGGAACGCCCCCACCATTGTCGGATCCGCGGACTACTTGTCGCCCTCGGCGTCCTTCGTACCCTCGACGTCGCCCGACGCGGAGGCCGCGGCGGCCTCGGTGTCGGCGGCCGCCGGCTCGGCGGCGGTCGCCTCGGCGGGCTCCTCCGCGACGGCCTCGGCCGGCGCCGCCGGCTTCGGGGCGGCCTTCTTCGCCGGGGCCTTGCGCGCCGGCGCGGTCTCTACCAGCTCCTCGACCAGCTCGATGATCGCCATCGGCGCGTTGTCGCCCTTGCGGGGGCCGGTCTTGGTGATCCGCGTGTAGCCGCCGGGGCGGTTGGCGAACCGCGGCGCCAGCTCGTCGAACAGCTTGAAGACCACGTCCTTGTCGCGGACGACCGACAGCACCCGGCGGCGGGCGTGCAGGTCACCGCGCTTGGCCTTGGTGATGAGCTGCTCGGCGAACGGGCGCAGCCGCTTGGCCTTGGTCTCGGTGGTCTTGATCTTCCCGTGCTCGAACAGCGACGTGGCCAGGTTCGCCAGCATCAGTCGCTCGTGCGCGGGGCTGCCGCCGAGGCGCGGACCCTTGGTGGGCGTGGGCATTGGTGCTCCTAGTCTCAGGTGGCGGCAGCCTCAGAGCTGCTCGGTCTCGCGGTAGTCGTCACTGTCGTAGTCCACCTCGCCGAAGGAGTCCACGACATTGGCCGGGTCGAACGTCGGGGCGGAGTCCTTGAGCCCCAGGCCCATCCCGGCGAGCTTCATCTTGACCTCGTCGATGCTCTTCTGGCCGAAATTCCTTATATCCAGAAGATCGGCTTCCGTGCGCCCGATGAGTTCGCCGACGGTGTTGATGCCCTCGCGCTTGAGGCAGTTGTACGACCGGACGGTCAGGTCCAGCTCCTCGATCGGCAGCGCCAGGTCGGCGGCGAGCTGCGCGTCCTGCGGCGACGGGCCGATGTCGATGCCCTCGGCCGACTCGTCCAGCTCGCGGCACAGCCCGAACAGCTCGACCAGCGTCGAGCCGGCCGAGGCCAGCGCGGTCCGCGGCGAGATCGACGCCTTGCTCTCCACGTCGATGATCAACCGGTCGAAGTCGGTCCGCTGCTCGACGCGGGTGGCCTCGACGCGGTACGTGACCTTCATGACCGGCGAGTAGATCGAGTCGATCGGGATCCGGCCGATCTCCGCCGAGGCGTTCTTGTTCTGCGCCGCGGTGACGTACCCGCGGCCGCGCTCGACGGTCAGCTCCATGTCCAGCCGGCCCTTGCCGTTCAGCGTGGCCAGCTTGAGGTCCGGGTTGTGCACCGAGACGCCGGCCGGGGGCTGGATGTCGCCCGCGGTGACGTCGCCGGGGCCCTGCTTGCGCAGGTACATGCTGACCGGCTCGTCGTGCTCGGAGCTGACGGACAGCTCCTTGATGTTCATGACGAGCTCGACCACGTCCTCCTTGACCCCGGGGATCGTGGTGAACTCGTGCAGCACGCCGTCGATCTTGATGCTGGTGACGGCCGCGCCCGGGATCGAGCTGAGCAGCGTCCGCCGCAGCGAGTTGCCGAGCGTATACCCGAAGCCGGGCTCCAGCGGCTCGATCGTGAACTTCGACCGCGTCTCGCTGATCGCCTCTTCGGACAGCGTGGGTCGCTGAGTAATGAGCACTGTCGATCTCTTTTCGTCAGGGGCACCCGCTATATGACGCCCACAAACCCAATTCTAAAGCTCTTGATCCAACGCCGGTGGCCGCCGCGAGGGCGGCGCTGGCGGTGCCGCGGCCGGACACCGTGTGCTGGCGCACACAAGTCCGGCCGCGGTGCCGCCAGCGACGTTCTCGCGGCGGCCGTACGCATCAAACCCGGCGGCGCTTGGGGGGGCGGCAACCGTTGTGCGGCTGCGGCGTCACGTCGCTGATCTGGCCGACCTCCAGGCCCGCGGCCTGGAGCGACCGGATCGCCGTCTCCCGGCCCGAGCCCGGGCCCTTGACGAACACGTCGACCTTCTTCATGCCGTGGTCCATCGCGCGGCGGGCGGCGGCCTCGGCGGCGAGCTGCGCGGCGAACGGGGTCGACTTGCGCGAGCCCTTGAACCCGACCTGCCCCGACGACGCCCAGGAGATCACCGCACCGGTCGGGTCGGTGATCGACACGATGGTGTTGTTGAAGGTGCTCTTGATGTGGGCGTGCCCGTGGGTGACGTTCTTGCGTTCCTTACGCCGGACCTTCTTGACCGCGGCCCCGGCACGTGCCTTCGCTGGCATAACTCAGTGGCTCCTCATCACGATTACTTCTTGCCGGCCTTCTTCTTGCCTGCCACGGTCCGCTTCGGGCCCTTGCGGGTCCGGGCGTTGGTACGCGTGCGCTGGCCGCGTACCGGCAGGCCCCGGCGGTGCCGGATGCCCTGGTACGTGCCGATCTCGACCTTGCGGCGGATGTCGGCGGCGACCTCGCGGCGCAGGTCGCCCTCGACCTTGAAGTGGGCCTCGATGTAATCGCGGAGCTGGACGACCTCTTCGTCGGTGAGGTCCTTGGCCCGCTTGTTGTTGTCGATGCCGGTGGCGGCGAGCGTTTCGAGTGCCCGGGTGCGACCGACCCCGAAGATGTAGGTGAGCGCGATCTCCATCCGCTTTTCGCGGGGGAGGTCGACGCCGACTAGACGTGCCATCGGTGGGCGTACTTCCTAACTGTGCGCGGAGGTCTGCGCCCACCCCGTCCCCCACCCGGCGCAGCGCCGGTGCCCGTGGGGCCCCGGCCTCCGACCGGGGGTGAGCGGGCGGCGGCGCTGGTGCGCCATGGGCGTGGCCGGTCCGGCCACGGCCGCCCGCTGGGGCGAGCTATTCAACTGTGTGCGTCGAGCCGGGGCTCAGCCCTGGCGCTGCTTGTGGCGCGGGTCGTCACAAATGATCATGACCCGGCCGTGCCGGCGGATGACGCGGCACTTGTTGCAGATCTTCTTGACGCTCGGCTTGACCTTCACGGTGTGCCTTTTCGGTCCATGCCCGGCGCCGCGAGGCCCGCGGCGTGGGCGGTGGGGTTGTACCCGGCTACTTGTAGCGGTAGACGATGCGCCCGCGGGTCAGATCGTACGGGGAAAGCTCCACGACGACCCGGTCCTCGGGCAGGATGCGGATGTAGTGCTGCCGCATCTTGCCGCTGATGTGGGCCAGGACCTTGTGGCCATTGGCGAGCTCGACCCGGAACATTGCGTTCGGGAGTGGCTCGATCACCCGGCCCTCGATCTCGATGGCCCCGTCCTTTTTCGGCATGTCCTCCGCTACCTACGTCGGGATCCTGGGAACAGGCGCCGCGCGGCCCGTCCGCTGCCCGATCGGGCAGTCCCGCGAGGAGTTGACCCGCGAGGAGTGGCCGATGCTGGACAGGCAGGATGGGACGCCGAGCGCCAAGCGGTCAGTCTACGCCCCCCGTTCGAGCGACGCCAAACCGGGGGCCGGCGGTACGGCGGTCAATGCAGCGCGGGCTGCCGGGCGGTGACCAGGTCGCCCAGCCGCTCCCGCCCGCCATCGGCGGCGGTCAGCACCCACACCCCGTCGGGCAGCAGCGCCATCGTGTGCTCCACGTGGACGGACATCGATCCGTCCCGGGCCACGACCGTCCACCCGTCGTCCAGCTCGACCGTCTTCGGCGAGCCGAGCGTGACCATCGGCTCGATGGCCAGGCACAGCCCGGTCACCAGCGCCGGGCCGCGGCCGGGGCGGCCGTGGTTGAGCACGTGCGGGTCCTGGTGCATCTCGGTGCCGATGCCGTGGCCACCGTACCCCTCGACGATGCCGTACCGGCCGCCCTTGCGGATCGTCCGCTCCACGGCCGCGGAGATGTCGGTCAGCCGGCCCCGGCCGCTGGCGCAGCCGCGGGCGGCGGCGGCGATCCCGGCCCACATCGCGTCCTCGGCGACCGCGGCCATCCGGGCCACCCGCGGGTCGATCCCGCCCACGCCGACCGTGATCGCCGCGTCGCCGTGCCAGCCGTCGAGCACCGCGCCGCAGTCGAGCGAGATCACGTCACCCGCCCGCAGCACCTGCTCCTTGCTGGGGATGCCGTGCACGATCTGCTCGTTCACCGAGGCGCAGATCGACGCCGGGAAGCCCTGGTACCCCTTGAACGACGGGACCGCGCCCGCCGCCCGGATGGTCGACTCCGCGATCGCGTCCAGGTCGGCGGTCGACACGCCGGGCGCGACCGCCGCCCGCATCGCGGCCAGCGCGTCGGCGACCACCAGGCCGGCGGCGCGCATGAGCGCGATCTGCTCCGGCGTCTTGAGCTGAATGTCGAGATCCTGCTGCCGCACGCCTACCCGCCGTATGAACGCAGCGCGTCTATCGCGCGGTTGGTCACGTCCTCGACCGGGCCGGTCGCGTCGATCCCGACGAGCTTGCCCTGCGCCCCGTAGTAGTCGACCAGGGGCGCGGTGTCCCGGGCGTACACCCGGAGCCGCTCGGCGATCGTCTCGGCCTTGTCGTCGTCGCGCTGGTACAGCTCGCCGCCGCACCGGTCGCAGATGTTCTCCCGGCTCGGCGCGTCGAACTCGAGGTGCCAGATCTTCTGGCAGCCGCGGCAGTTGCGCCGGCCGGACAGCCGCCGGATCACCTCGTCGTCGTCGACCACCAGCTCCAGCACGAGGTCGATCGCCGTGCCGAGGTCGGCCAGCAGCTTGTCCAGCGCGACCGCCTGCGGCGTGGTCCGCGGGAAGCCGTCGAGCAGGAACCCGTCGGCGGCGTCCGACTCGGCGAGCCGGTCCGCAACCATGTTGATCGTGACCTCGTCCGGGACGAGCTGGCCGGAGTCCATGTACCGCTTGGCCTGGAGGCCCAGGGGGGTCCCCTGGGCCACGTTGCCGCGGAAGATGTCGCCGGTGGAGATCTTCGGGACCGCGAGGTGGGCCGCGACGAACTCGGCCTGCGTACCCTTGCCCGCGCCCGGCGGGCCCACCAGCACCAGGCGCATCATCGGACCGCTCCCGCGGTCGGGTGGCTGCCCGGACCCACTAGCGCAGGAACCCTTCGTAGTTGCGCTGCATAAGCTGGCTCTCGATCTGCTTCACGGTCTCCAGGCCCACACCCACCATGATGAGGACCGCGGTACCGCCGAACGGGAAGTTCTGGAACTGGTCCTTGTCCAGCCAGATGAACATGAAGTTCGGCAGGACGGAGATGAGGCCCAGGTACAGCGAGCCCGGCAGCGTGATCCGGCTCAGGATGAAGTCCAGGTAGTCCGCGGTCGGGCGGCCGGGCCGGATGCCCGGGATGAAGCCGCCGTACTTCTTCATGTTGTCGGCCACCTCGGTCGGATTGAAGGTGATCGACACGTAGAAGTAGGTGAAGAAGATGATCATCAGGAAGTAGATGACGATGTGCTCCCACGCCGTCGCCGAGACGATGTGGTCGTTCACCCACCGCTGCCAGCCGTTGAGGTTGTTCTGGTCGAAGAACTGGAGCAGCAGCTGCGGCAGGTACAGCAGCGACGACGCGAAGATGACGGGCACGACGCCGGCCTGGTTGACCTTCAGCGGGATGTAGGTCGAGGTGCCGCCGTACATCCGCCGGCCGACCATCCGCTTGGCGTACTGCACCGGGATCCGGCGCTGCGCCTGCTCGATGAAGACCACGAGCGCGATGACCAGCAGCACCATGATGATGACCAGGCTGAACTTGTCCCAGCCCTTCTCCCGGATCCGCCAGCCCTCGGCGGGGAGCCGGGCGGCGATCGAGGTGAAGATCAGGACCGACATGCCGTTGCCGACGCCGCGGTCGGTGATCAGCTCGCCCAGCCACATGATCACGCCTGTGCCGGCGGTCATCGTGATGACCAGCGTGGCCAGGGTCAGCCAGTACGGCATCCCCTCGCCGCTCATGTCGGGGATGATCGTGAAACGCGCGTCGTTCTGCGGGCAGGCGTTGCCGAAGATCGTGCCGGAGCGGGCCAGCGCGATGAAGGACGCCGACTGCAGCACGGCGAGACCGAGTGTCAGGTATCTGGTGTACTGCGTGATCTTGGCCTGCCCCGACTGGCCCTCCTTGCGGAGCTGCTCGAACCGCGGCACCACCACGGTGAGCAACTGCAGGATGATCGACGCCGTGATGTACGGCATGATCCCGAGGGCGAAGATCGAAAGCGAGAGCAGGGCTCCACCGGAGAACAAATTCAGTAGCGTAAAGACGCCGCTGGTATCATTCTGCGAAACCTTCAAGCATTCCTGAAGGTTTCCATAGGAGACACCCGGGCCCGGCAGTGTTGCGCCGAGGCGGTAGACCGCGATCATCCCGAGCGTGAACAAGATTTTCTTGCGCAGGTCAGGCGTGCGGAACGCACTCACAAAGGCGGACAGCAACGATTCCTCCTGCGTTGGTACATGCCTGCGCCCATGGCAGGCAGGTTCACGGCAGCGTCGACCGACTGCCGGGCACCGTACAGTACCAAGCCGGTCCGTCGAGGAGCGGCTTGACCCGGCACGGATCGCCCATCGTCGGCGACACCGACCGTCATGCTAGTCGATCCCGCCGCGCAGCCGCCGCCCCAGCCTCCGTCAACTCGCGACGACCAGGCTAAACATCAATTTCATTCATGTTGCGCGGCGGCCTCGATCGACCACAGCCACCCCCATACGCGCCGGGACCACCGACGCGCGGACGCCGCTGCACTCTCGCGCCACGAACCCGTTGCGCATCGACGAGGAGCTGGCGCGACCCCGCGAAATCTCGGGTCGCCTCGCGGGGATCGCCGCCCAGTAACCACCGGGATCGACCGATGACGTGTTGAGGCTGGTCAGCAGGGTGCTGCCGCTAATGAGCACCCCGAACCGCTGCGGCACTGCGCAGCCCTGCGCTGTCGGGTAGGTGACACAACGGATGCGATCAAGGATTTACAGCTATACAAAATAGCTGTGATCGCAATCCGGCGACGCACTCTTTCAGCAAAGGCGGGGTAATGCAGCAGAGGTACCTTATTGCGGCTGCGGCGGCCGTATCGCTGTTCAGCGTCGGTTCGCTACAGCAGGGTGCTGCCGCGGCAGTATCACCGGCTCCATCGATTTCCTTCCAGCCGGGGAATCCCGTGCAGGACGGAAGCACCGTGACCGTGCGAACCAGCGACTTCCCGGCCGACAGCGAGCTGGACGTCTTCCAGTGCAACGGCGCGGCGGCACCCAACGTCGTCTGCTCCACCGCTGCGCCACTCACCCTCGTGTCGAACCAAGCGGGCGCCGCCAGCGGCACCACCACCCTGTCCAGGAAGTTCGACGGCACGGATGACCAGGGTGAACCCGTAGCGATCGACTGCGCCGTCAGCCAGGAGTGCGTGCTGGTGGCGGTGACCGTCGACCAGGACGACGAATTCAGTGCGGTTACCAAGCTTTCGTTCAGCACCGATCAGCGATAGGAGTTCAGTCATGACGAAGCCGATGCGAAGGATCGCAACGTTCGCACTCACCACTGCCACGGTGTTCACCGGCATGGCGACAGTGAATGCACCGGCGAACGCCGCAGCGCCCGGTGATGCCGCCGCAATTCTGCGCGCGTGTGGCTTGGAGGCCGGTAACACCCACCGGTCCGGCAACGAGATCGTCGGCTCCGGACGTTCCACGGGGTCGCCGTGCGCAGGTCGATTCAACCTCGAGATTCAGCGCAAGCGGTGGCTCGGCTGGGAGACCGTAAAGAAGGGTGACGGTGCCGCGAACGGCACTTGGCAGTACATCCGCTATAACTGCGCCAAGACCGGTACGCATACTTTCCGTACTCTGGTCAAGGGCAGGATCGCCGGCAAGTACCTCTCCGATTTCTCGAACGAGACGCGCCAGAACTGCGGAAAGTAGCACCACCGCCCCGCACGAATACCGGGCGGTTGCCCCGAATAACATCGTTCTGGCCGCCGAGATGCCTCGGCGGCCAGAACTGTTCTACTCGCTTTTCGACCGTTGCCATAGCGCGTGGCGGGCAGGCACATCGATGTGCCTGCCCGCCACGCGCTAGGAAGACTACAGCTCGGTGACCGAGCCGCCGGCCGCGCCGATCTTCTCCTTCGCCGACGCGCTGAACGCGTGTGCGCTGACCTGCAGCGCAACCCCGTTCAGGTCGCCGTCGCCGAGGACCTTCACCGGCTGACCCGGCCGGACCGCGCCGCGCTCGGCCAGCTCCAGCGGGCCGATCTCGCCGCCCTCCGGGAAGAGGGTCGCGAGCCGCTCCAGGTTGACCACCTGGAAGGTGACCCGGAACGGGTTCTTGAAGCCCTTCAGCTTCGGCAGCCGCATGTGGATCGGCATCTGGCCGCCCTCGAACGCCGCGGGGACGTTCTTGCGCGCCTTGGTGCCCTTGGTACCGCGCCCGGCCGACTTGCCCTTGGAGCCCTCGCCGCGACCCACCCGGGTCTTGGCGGTCTTGGCGCCGGGGGCCGGGCGGAGGTGGTGGACCTTGATCGTCATTACTCGACCTCCTCGACCTTCACGAGGTGGCTGACCTTGAAGATCATGCCCCGAATCTCGGGACGGTCCTCCTTGACCACCACGTCATTGATCCGCTTCAGGCCGAGCGAACGCAGGCTCTCGCGCTGGTTGTGCTTGGCCCCGATCTCGGAGCGGAGCTGGGTGACCTTGAGGCGGGCCATCACGCACCCACCCCGGCGGCCTCGGCCTTGGCGCGCAGCATCGCGGCCGGGGCCACATCCTCGACCGGCAGGCCACGACGCGCCGCGACCGCCTCGGGCGACTCCAGGCTCCGCAGCGCGGCGACCGTGGCGTGCACGATGTTGATCGGGTTCGACGAGCCGAGGCTCTTGGACAGGATGTCGTGGATGCCGGCGCACTCCAGCACGGCACGCACCGGGCCACCGGCGATGACGCCGGTACCGGCGGAGGCCGGCTTGAGCAGCACGACGCCCGCGGCGTCCTCGCCCTGGACCGGGTGCGGGATCGTCGCGCCGATCCGCGGCACCTTGAAGAAGTGCTTCTTCGCCACCTCGACGCCCTTGGCGATCGCCGCGGGCACCTCCTTGGCCTTGCCGTACCCGACGCCGACCGTGCCGTCGCCGTCGCCGACGATCACCAGGGCGGTGAAGCTGAACCGACGACCGCCCTTGACGACCTTCGCGACACGGTTGATCGCGACGACCCGCTCGAGGTGCGGGGTCTTCTCGGCGGACGCGTTCCCGCGACCGCCCTCACGGCGGTTGTCGCGGCGACCACCCTCGCTGCCACCGGACCCGCCGCCACGGCGCTGTTGACCTGGCATCAGCAGCCTTCCTTCCTACTCGTGACGGACTAGAACTGGAGACCGGCTTCGCGGGCGGCATCCGCCAGCGCAGCGATCCGACCGGCGTACTGGTTGCCGCCGCGGTCGAAGACCACGCGGTCGATGCCCGCGGCCTGCGCCCGCTCGGCCAGCAGGGTGCCGACCTTCGTGGCCTGGTCGCTCTTGCTGCCACCGACGGTGCGCAGCGAGGCGTCCAGCGAGGACGCGGAGGCCAGCGTACGGCCCACGGAGTCGTCGACGATCTGGGCCGTGATCTGGCGCAGCGACCGGGTGACGACCAGGCGCGGCCGGGCGGCCGTACCGGTGATCCGCTTGCGGACGCGGAAGTGCCGCCGGGCCTTGCCGACCAGGCGCTTGCCCGCGACCCCGCCACCGCTGCGGCGCTTGAGGAGCGTGGCGCTCACTTCTTACCTGCCTTTCCGGCCTTGCGGCGGATGACCTCGCCCTGGTACTTCACGCCCTTGCCCTTGTACGGCTCCGGCGGGCGGATCTTGCGGATGTTCGCCGCGATCTCGCCGACGAGCTGCTTGTCGATGCCGGAGATGTGGAACAGGGTCGGCTTCTCCACCGCGAAGGTGATCCCCGTCGGGGGGGTCACCACGACCGGGTGCGAGAAGCCGAGCGCGAACTCCAGGTCCGAGCCCTTGGCCGTGACCCGGTAGCCCGTGCCGTTGATCTCCAGCGTCTTCTTGTAGCCCTCGGTGACGCCGACGATCATGTTGTTGATCAGCGTACGGCTCAGGCCGTGGCGCTCCTTCGCCCGACGCTCGTCGTTCGGCCGGTTCACGTCGATCGAGCCATCCTCGGCCCGGCTGACGGTGATCGGCTCGACGACGTCGTGCGACAGCTCGCCCTTGGGCCCCTTGACCTTGACGGTCGGCCCGGTGATGGTGACCTCGACCCCGGCCGGGACCGGGATCGGCTTACGTCCGATTCGCGACATTGATCTTCCTCACCAAACGTAGGCGAGGACTTCCCCGCCCACCCCTCGCTTGCGGGCCTGCCGGTCGGTGAGCAGCCCCTGGGACGTGGAAATGATCGCCACGCCCAGGCCGCCGAGCACGCGCGGCAGCTCCTGCGACTTGGCGTACACCCGCAGGCCGGGCTTGGAGACGCGGCGGATGCCCGCCAGGCTCCGCTCGCGGTTCTGGCCGAACTTCAGGTCCACCACCAGCTTCTTGCCGACGACGCCCTCCTCGGGCTCCTCGACAGCCCAGGCGGTGATGTACCCCTCGATCTTGAGGACCTCGGCCACATTGGCCTTGATCTTCGAGTAGGGCATCACCACCCGGTCGTGGTACGCCTGGTTGGCGTTGCGCAGACGCGTCAACATGTCTGCGATCGGGTCGGTCATCGTCATGGGAATGTCAGCCTTTCTCGCCGCGGTTCCCGCCGGTAGCGGTGGGCCTTCGGCGAAGAGCAATAGCCAATTCCGGCTCCGCCGGCGAGCCCCGCCGGCGTCCGGAAACTACCAGGAAGCCTTCGACACGCCGGGCAGCTCACCGCGGTGGGCCATCTCCCGGACGCAGACCCGGCACAGTCCGAACTTGCGGAACACGGCCTTGGGACGCCCGCAGCGCTGGCAGCGGGTGTACGCACGCACGGCGAACTTCGGCTTCGCGGCGGCCTTGATGATCAGCGCCTTCTTCGCCATCTCGCTCAGTTCTCCTTGAACGGGAAGCCCAGGAGCTTCAACAGCGCCCGGCCCTCGTCGTCGGTCTTGGCGGTCGTGACGACCGTGATGTCCATGCCCCGGGTCCGGTCGATCCTGTCCTGATCGATCTCGTGGAACACCGACTGCTCGGTCAGACCGAACGTGTAGTTGCCGTTGCCGTCGAGCTTGCGCCCGTCCAGGCCGCGGAAGTCCCGGATACGCGGCAGCGCGATCGACAGCAGCCGGTCGAGGAACTCCCACATCCGGTCGCCGCGCAGGGTGACCTTCGCGCCGATCGGCATGCCCTCGCGCAGCTTGAACTGCGCGATCGACTTGGTCGCGCGGCGGAGCTGCGGCTTCTGGCCGGTGATGGTGGCCAGGTCGCGCAGCGCGCCCTCGATCACCTTCGAGTCCTTCGCGGCGTCGCCGACGCCCATGTTGACCACGATCTTGACCAGACCGGGGGTCTGCATGGGGTTCGCGTAGCCGAACTGCTCGCGCAGCTTCGCGGCCAGCTCGGCGCGGTACCGCTCCTTGAGCCGCGGGATGGTCTTCTCTACGGTCGCTGCCGTCATCACAGGTCCTTACCGGTACGACGCGAGATGCGGACCTTCTGGCCGCTGTCGTCGACGCGGTACCCGATCCGGGTCGGCTTGCCGTCCTCGCTGAAGGCCACGTTCGACACGTGGATCGGGGCCTCCTGGGTGACGATGCCGCCGGTCTGGCTGCCGCGCTGTGTCTGGCTGATCCGGGTGTGCTTCTTGACGCGGTTCACGCCCTCGACCAGGACCTTGTCCAGCCGCGGGTAGGCGGCGAGCACCTTGCCCTGGCGGCCCTTGTCCCGGCCGGCGATGACGACGACCGTGTCGCCCTTCTTGATCTTCACGGTTTACAGCACCTCCGGCGCCAGCGAGATGATCTTCATGAACCGCTTGTCCCGCAGCTCCCGGCCGACCGGGCCGAAGATGCGCGTTCCGCGCGGGTCCCCGCCGTCCTTGATGATGACCGCGGCATTCTCGTCGAACCGGATGTACGACCCGTCCGGGCGGCGCTTCTCCTTGGCCGTACGCACGACGACCGCCTTGATGACGTCGCCCTTCTTCACGTTCGCGCCGGGGATGGCCTCCTTGACGGTGGCCACGATGACGTCACCGATGCCCGCGTAGCGCCGACCGGACCCGCCGAGCACCCGGATGCACAGGATCTCCCGCGCACCGGTGTTGTCGGCGACCCGCAGTCGCGACTCCTGCTGAATCACGTCTCTCTCCTATGTCCGCCAGTCCTCCGGCGCACCGGAGCTTGGAAGAACTCATCAGCGTGGCGGTGCCCGGCCGGGGCGGCCGGGCACGCGCCGTGCGACTACTTGGCCTTCTCGATGACCTCGACCAGCCGCCACCGCTTCGTCGCGGACAGCGGGCGCGTCTCCATGATCAGGACGCGGTCGCCGATGCCGCACACGTTCTGCTCGTCGTGCACCTTGAGCTTGCTGGTACGGCGCAGGACCTTGCCGTACAGCGGGTGCTTCACGCGGTCCTCGACCTCGACGATGATGGTCTTGTCCATCTTGTCGCTGACCACCAGGCCCTCACGGACCTTACGCCGGTTCCGCACCTCGGTCGTTGCTGCCTCAGTCATTACGCAGTCACCTCAGTCGGCGCGGCCGAGAGTCCCAGCTCGCGCTCACGCATGATCGTGTAGATCCGAGCGATGTCCCGCCGAATGACCTGCAGTCGGCGGTTGTTGTCGAGCTGACCGGTCGCGGACTGCACCCGAAGGTTGAACAGCTCCGCCTTGGCCTCCTTCAACTGCGCGACCAGCTCCTCCTCGGAGGACTCCCGCAGCTCGGCGGCCTTCACGCCCGCGGCCATCAGCTCTCACCCACTTCGCGCGTCACGATGCGGCACTTCATCGGCAGCTTGTGGATCGCGCGGCGCATCGCCTCACGCGCGATGGCCTCGTTCGGGAACGACATCTCGAACAGCACGCGACCCGGCTTGACGTTCGCGACCCACCACTCGGGCGAGCCCTTGCCGGAGCCCATCCGGGTTTCGGCCGGCTTCTTGGTCAGGGCCTGGTCCGGGAAGATGTTGATCCACACCTTGCCGCCACGCTTGATGTGCCGGGTCATCGCGATACGGGCCGACTCGATCTGTCGGTTCGTCACGTAGGCCGGCTCCAGCGCCTGGATACCGAACTCGCCGAAGACCACCCGGTTGCCGCCCTTGGACGCGCCGCTGCGGTCCGGGTGGTGCGGCTTGCGGAAGCCCTTCGGGGGCTTACGCGGCATCAGCATCGGTCAGCCCTCCTGCTGCTGATCGGGTGCGGCGGGGGCCGCACCGGTCTGCGTCTCGGTCGCCACCGGGGCGGCGGCCGCCGCGGCGACCGGGGCCGCGGCCGGGGCCTCGTCCCGGGCCGCGCGGCCCGCCTCGGTGCCGCCGGCCGTCGTCCCCGACGAGCCCGAGCGGGCCCGGCGCGGACGCTCGGCGCGGTCCCGGCGCGGGCGGCCGCTCGGTGCCTGCTCGGTCGGCTGCTCCCGACCCGGCACCGCGTCGCCCTTGTAGATCCAGACCTTCACGCCGATCCGGCCGAAGGTCGTGCGCGCCTCGAAGAAGCCGTACTCGATGTTGGCCCGCAGCGTGTGCAGCGGGACCCGGCCCTCGCGGTAGAACTCGGTCCGGCTCATCTCGGCGCCGCCGAGGCGGCCCGAGACCTGCACCCGGATGCCGCGGCACAGCGGGTTCTTCATCGCCGACTGCATCGACTTGCGCATCGCGCGGCGGAAGCTGACCCGGCTGGAGAGCTGCTCAGCGACGGCCTGCGCGACGAGCTGCGCGTCCGACTCCGGGTTCTTGACCTCGAGGATGTTGAGCTGGACCTGCTTGCCGGTCAGCTTCTCCAGCTCGCCGCGGATCCGGTCCGCCTCGGCGCCCTTGCGGCCGATGACGATGCCCGGGCGGGCGGTGTGGATGTCGACGCGGACCCGGTCCCGGGTGCGCTCGATGTCCACCTTGGAGATGCCGGCCCGCTCGAGGCCCTTCGACATCATCTTGCGGATCTTGACGTCCTCGCCGATGTAGTCCTTGTACAGCTTGTCGGACGCGTACCAGCGGGACTTCCAGTCGGTCGAGATGCCGAGCCGGAACCCGTGCGGGTGTACTTTCTGACCCATTACTCGGTCCCCTCCTCGGCCTGCGCGGCCGCCGGCTTCGCCTTCTTGGCCTTCGGCCGCGCCGTCGCCGCGGCGATCGCCACCACGCCGACGGTGATGTGGCAGGTCCGCTTCCGGATGCGGTACGCCCGGCCCTGGGCCCGCGGCCGGAACCGCTTCAGGGTCGGGCCCTCGTCCACGTACGCCTCGCTGATCAGCAGCGAGTCCGGGTCGAGCCGCTCGTTGTTCTCCGCGTTGGCGATCGCGCTCGCCAGCACCTTGTACACCGGCTCGCTCGCGGCCTGCGGCGCGAACTGGAGCACCGTCAGCGCCTCCTTCGCGGGCAGACCGCGGACGAGGTCGATCACGCGGCGCGCCTTGGTTGGCGAGAGGCGCACGTGGCGCGCGCTCGCCCGAGCGCCCGGCAGCACCGGAGCGTCGTTGGTTGGCATCGCTGTAACCCCTTGATCCTCTACTCGGTCTTACCTACGCCGGCTCTTACGGTCGTCCTTCTCGTGACCCTTGAACGTGCGGGTCAGCGCGAACTCGCCGAGCTTGTGCCCGACCATCGCCTCGGTGACGAAGACCGGCACGTGCTTGCGGCCGTCGTGCACCGCGATCGTGTGGCCGAGCATCTCCGGGATGATGGTCGAACGCCGCGACCAGGTCTTGATGACGTTCTTCGAGCCCTTCTCGTTCTGCGTCTCCACCTTCTTGAGCAGGTGGTCGTCGAGGAACGGGCCCTTCTTCAGGCTGCGTGGCATGGCGGATTAACCCCGCTTCCGGGTTGCGTAACGACGGCGGACGATCAGCTTGTCGCTCGCCTGCCCCTTGCGACGGGTACGGCCCTCGGGCTTACCCTTCGGGTTGACCGGGTGGCGGCCACCCGAGGTCTTGCCCTCACCACCGCCGTGCGGGTGGTCGACCGGGTTCATGGCGACACCGCGGACGGTCGGGCGCTTGCCCTTCCACCGCATCCGGCCGGCCTTGCCCCAGTTGATGTTTGACTGGTCCGCGTTGCCGATCTCGCCGACCGAGGCCCGGCAGCGCACGTCGACCCGCCGGATCTCGCCCGAGGGCATCCGGAGCGTCGCGTACACGCCCTCGCGGCCGAGGAGCTGGATGCCGGCGCCGGCCGAGCGGGCCAGCTTGGCCCCGCCGCCGGGGCGCAGCTCCACGCAGTGCACCGTCGTACCGACCGGGATGTTGCGCAGCGGCAGGTTGGCGCCGGGCTTGATGTCCGCGCCCACGCCCTGCTCGACCCGGTCGCCCTGCTTGAGGTCCTTCGGCGCCAGGATGTACCGCTTCTCGCCGTCGGCGAAGTGCAGCAGCGCGATCCGCGCGGTCCGGTTCGGGTCGTACTCGATGTGCGCGACCTTGGCCGGCACGCCGTCCTTGTCCACCCGGCGGAAGTCGATCAGGCGGTACTGCCGCTTGTGGCCGCCGCCGTGGTGCCGGGTGGTGATCCGGCCGTGCACGTTGCGGCCGCCCTTCTTGGGCAGCGGGCGCAGCAGCGACTTCTCGGGGGTGGACCGGGTGATCTCGGCGAAGTCGGCGACGCTGGAGCCACGTCGGCCCGGCGTCGTCGGCTTGTACTTACGGATAGGCATCTTTAGTCACATCCCTAGCTGACCGGGCCGCCGAAGGCCTCGATGCGGTCGCCGTCGGCCAGCTTCACGATCGCGCGCTTGGTGCTCTTGCGCTGCCCGAAGCCGGTCTTGGTCCGCTTGCGCTTGCCCTCGCGGTTGATCGTGTTGACCGTCAGCACGCGGACGTTGAAGATCTGCTGAATCGCGATCTTGATCTGGGTCTTGTTCGCGTCCGGGTGGACGAGGAACGTGTACCAGTTGTCGTCCAGCAGCCCGTAGCTCTTCTCCGAGATCACCGGGGTCTGGATGATGTCACGCGGGTCGGCAACCGTGCTCACTTGCCCGCCTCCTCGCTGCTCTCGGCCGGTACGCCGAGGAACTCCTCCAGCGCCTCGGTGGTGAACACCACGTCGTCGGCGACCAGCACGTCGTACGTGTTGAGCTGGCCCGACTCGATCAGGTGGACGCCCTCGCCGCCGAGGTTGCGCAGCGACAGCCAGTTGACCTCGTCCTCGACGCCGAGCACGACGAGCACCCGGCGGGATTCGGTCACCTTGCGCAGCGCCGTCAGCGCGGCCTTGGTCGACGGCGTCTCGCCGTCCACGAACGCCGAGACGACGTGCACCTGCCCGCCGCGCGCCCGGTCGGACAGCGCGCCGCGCAGCGCGGCGGCCTTCATCTTCTTGGGCGTCCGCTGGCTGTAGTCGCGCGGCACCGGGCCGTGCACGACACCGCCGCCGGCGAACTGCGGGGCGCGGATCGAGCCCTGCCGGGCGCGGCCGGTGCCCTTCTGCTTGTACGGCTTCTTGCCGCCGCCGGCGACCTCGCCGCGGGTCTTCACCTTGTGCGTGCCCTGGCGCGCCGCGGCGAGCTGGGCGACGACGACCTGGTGCATCAGCGGGATGCTGGCCTTGGCGTCGAAGATGTCGGCGGGCAGCTCGACCGAGCCGGCCTTGCTGCCGGTCGCGTCGATCACGTCCACGGAGGTCACTGGGTCACACCACCCTTCGCGGCGGTTCGGATCAGGACGAGCGCGCCGGCGGGGCCGGGGATCGCGCCCTTGACCAGGATCAGGTTCTGCTCGGTGTCGACGGCCTGCACGGTGAGGTTCTGCACCGTGAACCGGCGGCCGCCCATGCGGCCGGCCATCCGCAGGCCCTTGAACACGCGGCCCGGGGTCGCGCAGCCGCCGATGGAGCCGGGCGAGCGGTGCTTGCGCTCGACGCCGTGGCTGGCGCGCAGGCCGTGGAAGCCGTGCCGCTTCATGACGCCGGCGAAGCCCTTGCCCTTGGTCTTGCCGGTCACGTCGATGACCGCGCCGGCCGGGAAGCTCTCAGCGGTCACCTCCTGGCCGAGGGTGTACTCGCTGGCGTCCTTGGTGCGCAGCTCGACCAGGTGCCGGCGCGGCGCGACGTCGGCCTTGGCGAAGTGGCCCGAGACCGGCTTGTTGACCTTGCGCGGGTCGATCGCGCCGTACGCGAGCTGCACCGCCGAGTAGCCGTCCTTGTCCGCGGTCCGGACCTGGGTGACGACGCACGGGCCGGCCTGGACCACGGTCACCGGGACAACACGATTGTTGTCCCAGACCTGGGTCATGCCGAGCTTGGCGCCCAGGATGCCCTTCACTTGCCTGTCCATGAGTTCGCAGTCCCTACAGCTTGATCTCGATGTCGACGCCGGCCGGCAGGTCGAGCCGCATCAGCGAGTCGACCGTCTTCGGGGTCGGGTCCAGGATGTCGATGAGGCGCTTGTGCGTGCGCATCTCGAAGTGCTCCCGCGAGTCCTTGTACTTGTGCGGCGAGCGGATCACGCAGTAGCGGTTGATCTCCGTCGGCAGCGGCACCGGGCCCGCCACGTGAGCACCGGTCCGCGTGACGGTCTCGACGATCTTGCGCGCCGAGGAGTCGACGACCTCGTGGTCGTACGCCTTGAGCCGGATGCGGATCTTCTGTCCCGCCATGATGGCTTCCGTTCCTTCTCTTCTGCGATCCTCGCCGGCACACCGCCGACGCACCGACCTTTTCTCCGACCCCCGCGGTCGGGCGTGTCGCGATCTCGGGCGGTCCACGGCGCGGACAACTTCGTCCTACCCGGGCCCGCTCGGCGCGCCACGCCGCCGGCCGGAAATCCGGCCGGCTGGTCCTGACCTGCGGAAGTGGGGCGACATGAAGGCCGGTGGCCTCCGGTCGCCGCGAGTGGTGGCCCGTTCACCCCGCCGATGGGGAGTGCCCCGGCCGCCCGCTACGCAACCTGTTCATTATGCCGTACCGCGTACGGCACCCGAACGCGGGGGTGGCCACTCGTGCGGAGCGGCCCGACGCCCGCTCCCCGACACGCGGGGAGCGGGCGTCGCCGTGTCACTTGATGATCTTCGTGACCCGACCGGCGCCGACGGTGCGGCCACCCTCGCGGATCGCGAAGCGGAGGTTGTCCTCCATCGCGATCGGCTGGATCAGCTTGACCGCCATGCTGGTGTTGTCGCCCGGCATGACCATCTCGGTGCCCTCGGGCAGCGTGACGACGCCGGTGACGTCCGTGGTGCGGAAGTAGAACTGCGGACGGTAGTTCTGGAAGAACGGCGTGTGACGGCCGCCCTCCTCCTTCGACAGGATGTAGACCGTGGCCTCGAACTCCGTGTGCGGGGTGTTGGTCCCCGGCTTCACGCAGACCATGCCGCGCTCGACGTCCTCGCGCTTGATGCCGCGCAGCAGGAGGCCGACATTCTCGCCCGCGCGGGCCTCGTCGAGGACCTTGCGGAACATCTCGATCGCCGTGACGGTGGTCTTGATCGACTTCTCCCGGATCCCGACGATCTCCACCTCCTCGTTCGGCTTGAGAATGCCACGCTCCGCGCGACCGGTGACCACGGTGCCGCGGCCGGTGATCGTGAAGACGTCCTCGATGGGCATGAGGAACGGCTTCTCGACCTCCCGCTCCGGCTCCGGGATCGCGGTGTCGACCTGGTCCATCAGCTCCAGCAGGGCCTCCGACCACTTCGGGTCGCCCTCCAGGGCCTTGAGCGCCGAGACGCGGACGACCGGCAGGTCGTCGCCCGGGTACTCCTGGTTCGACAGGAGCTCCCGGACCTCCAGCTCGACCAGGTCCAGCAGCTCCTCGTCGTCGACCATGTCGCTCTTGTTGAGCGCCACGACGATGTAGGGAACGCCGACCTGGCGGGCCAGCAGCACGTGCTCGCGGGTCTGCGGCATCGGGCCATCGGTCGCCGCGACCACCAGGATCGCGCCGTCCATCTGGGCGGCACCGGTGATCATGTTCTTCACGTAGTCGGCGTGACCGGGGCAGTCCACGTGCGCGTAGTGCCGCGCCGCGGTCTGGTACTCGACGTGCGCGATGGCAATCGTGATACCGCGGGCCTTCTCCTCCGGCGCCTTGTCGATCTCGTCGAACGGCGTGTAGGGGTTCAGGTCCGGGTACTTGTCGTGCAGCACCTTGGTAATGGCCGCGGTCAGCGTCGTCTTGCCATGGTCGATGTGACCGATCGTGCCGATGTTCAGGTGCGGCTTAGTCCGCTCGAACTTCGCCTTCGCCACTGGTGTCCTCCTGTGGACTTCCGGTTCGTACGCCCCGCGTGCTGTTGCCCGCTAGGGACTCTGTCGACGGTCTCCCCGGGTCACCCCGGGGAAGCCTGGTTGCGGCCGTCAGGCCCGATGGGGCGCAAGCCCGCCCCGACCACCGGTGTTACTCGCCGGTGGCCTTGGCGATGATCTCCTTCGCGACGCTCTGCGGAACCTCGGCGTAGGAGTCGAACTGCATGCTGTAGCTCGCCCGGCCCGCCGTCTTCGACCGCAGGTCGCCGACGTAGCCGAACATCTCCGACAGCGGCACCAGGGCCCGGACGACGCGCGCACCGGCGCGCTCGTCCATTGCCTGGATGGTGCCACGCCGCGAGTTGATGTCGCCGATGACGTCACCCATGTTCTCCTCCGGAGTGGTGACCTCGACCGCCATCATCGGCTCGAGCAGCGCGGGGTCGGCCTTGCGGGCCGCGTCCTTCAGCGCCATCGAGCCGGCGATCTTGAACGCCATCTCGGAGGAGTCGACCTCGTGGTACTGGCCGTCGACCAGGGTCAGCTTGACGCCCACCAGCGGGTAGCCGGCCAGGATGCCGTACTGCATGGCGTCCTGGGCGCCGGCGTCGACCGACGGGATGTACTCCCGCGGCACCCGGCCGCCGGTGACCGCGTTCGCGAACTCGTACGTCGGGGCGTCGTTGTCCAGCGGCAGCGGCTCCAGCGAGATGATGACCCGGGCGTACTGGCCCGAACCACCGGTCTGCTTCTTGTGGGTGTACTCGACCTTCTCCACCGCGCGGCGGATGGTCTCCCGGTACGCCACCTGCGGCTTGCCGATGTTCGCCTCGACGTTGAACTCGCGGCGCATCCGGTCGACCAGGATGTCCAGGTGCAGCTCGCCCATGCCGGCGATGATGGTCTGGCCGGTCTCCTCGTCGTTGTTGACCCGGAACGTCGGGTCCTCCTCGGCGAGGCGCTGGATGGCGGTGGAGAGCTTCTCCTGGTCGGCCTTGGTCTTCGGCTCGATGGCGACCTGGATGACCGGCTCCGGGAACGTCATCGACTCCAGGATGACCGGGTTGTTCGGGTCGCACAGCGTGTCGCCGGTGGTGGTCTGCTTCAACCCCTGGACCGCGATGATGTCGCCGGCCTGCGCGGAGGGGCGCTCCTCCCGCTTGTTGGCGTGCATCTGGTAGATCTTGCCGATGCGCTCCTTGCGGTCCTTGGTCGAGTTGATGACCTGCGACCCGGACTCCAGGGTGCCGGAGTAGACGCGCACGTAGGTCAGCTTGCCCAGGTGCTTGTCGGTCTGGATCTTGAAGGCCAGCGCCGAGAACGGCTCCTTCGCGTCCGGCTTGCGCAGCAGCGTCGTCTCGCCGTCGGTCGCGGTGCCCTCGATCGCCGGGATGTCCAGCGGCGACGGCAGGTACTCCACGACGGCGTCGAGCATGGGCTGCACGCCCTTGTTCTTGAACGCCGAGCCGGTCAGCACCGGGTTGGCCTTGCCCGCGATCGTCGCCTTCCGGATCGCGGCCTTGATCTCGGCGACGCCGATGTCCTCGCCCTCGAGGTACTTCTCCATGATCGAGTCGTCGACCTCGGAGAGCGTCTCCATCAGCTTCTCGCGCCACTCGGCGGCCTGCTTGACGAGGTCGGCCGGGATCTCCTCGACCGCGTAGTCCTCGCCCTTCTGGGTCTCGCCGCGCCAGGTCAGCGCCCGCATCTCGACCAGGTCGACGACGCCGATGTGCTCGCCCTCGGTGCCGATCGGGATCTGCAGAACCAGCGGCGTGGCCTTCAGCCGGTCGATCATCATCTGGACGCAGCGGAAGAAGTCCGCCCCGGTGCGGTCCAGCTTGTTGACGAAGCACATGCGCGGGACGTTGTACTTGTCCGCCTGCCGCCAGACGTTCTCCGTCTGCGGCTCCACGCCCGCCACACCGTCGTAGACCGCGACCGCACCGTCGAGCACCCGCAGGGAGCGCTCCACCTCGACCGTGAAGTCGACGTGGCCAGGCGTGTCGATGATCTGGATCGTGTGGCCCTTCCACTCGCACTTCGTGGCGGCGGAGGTGATGGTGATGCCCCGCTCCTGCTCCTGCTCCATCCAGTCCATGACCGCGGCGCCCTCGTGGACCTCGCCGATCTTGTACGTGATGCCGGTGTAGAACAGGATCCGCTCGGTGGTGGTGGTCTTACCGGCGTCGATGTGCGCCATGATGCCGATATTGCGTACCTTGGCGAGCGCGTCTGCGGCGGCCACTGCTTCGTCCCTACTTCGTCGTCTTCAAAAGGGGCTGGTTACCAGCGGTAGTGCGCGAAGGCCTTGTTGGACTCCGCCATCTTGTGCGTGTCCTCGCGCCGCTTGACGGCGGCACCGAGGCCGTTGCTGGCGTCGAGCAGCTCGTTCATCAGTCGCTCGACCATCGTCTTCTCCCGGCGGGCCCGCGAGTACTGCACGAGCCAGCGCAGCCCCAGCGTCATCGCCCGGGCCGGCCGCACCTCGACCGGCACCTGGTACGTCGCGCCACCGACCCGGCGGCTGCGGACCTCCAGGGTCGGCTTCACGTTGTCCATCGCCCGCTTGAGCACGACCACCGGGTCGGTGCCCGACTTCTCCCGCGCGCCCTCGAGGGCCTCGTACACGATCTTCTCGGCGAGACCGCGCTTGCCGCGGAGCAGGATCTTGTTCACCAACTGGGTGACCAGCGGCGAGTTGTGCACGGGGTCCGGCGTCAACGGACGACGCGGTGCGGGGCCCTTACGCGGCATGTCAGCTCTTCTCCTTCTTCGCACCGTAGCGGCTACGGGCCTGCTTGCGGTTACGAACGCCCTGGGTGTCCAGCGAACCGCGAACGATCTTGTACCGAACGCCGGGGAGGTCCTTCACCCTGCCGCCGCGGACGAGCACGATCGAGTGCTCCTGCAGGTTGTGGCCGACGCCCGGGATGTAGGCGGTGACCTCGATCTGGCTGCTGAGCTTCACCCGGGCGACCTTGCGCAGCGCCGAGTTGGGCTTCTTCGGGGTGGTGGTGTAGACGCGGGTGCACACCCCGCGCCGCTGGGGGCTCCCCTTCAGCGCCGGCGTCTTCGTCTTGCTCGTCTTCGCCTGGCGGCCCTTGCGGACCAACTGCTGGATCGTGGGCACCGGGTCTCTCCGCTCCCTGTCTGTTGACGCGCCATCGCCGGTAAACGGCGCGACGGGCCTTTCGGCCGTCGTTCACGGCCGCGCCGACTGCTGTGCCGGTCCGACCGGAGGCCGGGCCGTGGTGGTGCGCGGGCCGTCTCCGACCCCCGCGGTCGGGCGTGTCGCCCGACGCGCGCTTGCGCGCGCTCATCCCGGGCGATCAGCGCGGGCGCTGTCCGCTCGGGCGGCACACTGAATGCGTGCCGGTCTGCCATTGTCGCCGGTGCGCCCGGGCGGCCCGACACCGGGTCGGCGTCGTACCGCGCGACGGTGCCGGACGGGCGGGCGATCGAGCGCCCTCGCCGCGGACAACGCGCACACGAGTGCGCCCGGGCAGGCCCCGGGCACGATCGCAAAGAGTACCGACCGCCGGGACGGAGGTCAAAACCGGGTCCCCGCCGCCGCGCGCCAGTCTAACGACCGGCCCGGCGGCGCGCTGACCAATCCCCCGCCGCGGCGGCCGGTCAGGTCAACTGGATCAGCGCCGCGCCGCCGAGCGCGCACAGCGCCAGCGCGATGGCCAGCCCGCCGGTCACGACCGCCCACACCGCCGCGCCCCGGCCGCGCAGCCCGCCGGAGGACCGGCGGATCTGCCGCAGGGCGTACGTACCCAGGCCGACCGCTCCCCCGCCGAGCAGCACGGTGAGGATCGCGATCGCGCCGGCCACCAGCACGCCCCAGCCGGCGGTGGCGCCGCCCAGCCCGAGCAGGACGGCGAGCAGGCTGACCAGCAGCGCGCCCAGGCCGGCGACCAGCGCGCCGATCGCCATCCCGGCGACCGAGCTGGGTACCGGCATGAGGCCGAGGACGTACCCGCTGCCGGGCACGGGCACGTACCGGGCCGGGGCGGGCCAGTGCGCGGCGTGCGGGCCGGGGTGGTGGGTGGCCCGGCTGGGGTAGCCGGGGGCCGGTCCGCCGGGGTATGGCGGGACGGCGGCCGCCGCGGCGGCGAGCCCCGGCACCCGGCCGGCCTCCGGGCGCCCGCCGTGCGGGTGGCCGCGGTCCGGGGGCCCGCCGTACAGGTGGCCGCCGGGTGCGTACCCGGACGGGCCGGGCGGGCCGTACCCGGCAGAGCCAGCCGCGGGCGGACCGTACCCGGCAGGACCGGCCGCGGGCGGCGTGGGTGCGTCGGGGTGGCCGGCGTGCACGGCGTGGTGGTGCGGGCCGTGCCGGCCGTGGTGGTGCGGCGCGTGGCCCGCCGGCGGGAGGTAGCGCTGCGGGGGCGCCGCGTGGCCGGGCGGCGGCCCGCCCGAAACCGCCGCGGCCGGCGCGCCCGGCGCGTAGTGGGGCGGGGTGCCGCCCGCCGGACCCCGACCGGACCCGGCGCCCGGCGGTGCCTGACCCGCAGGCGGCGCGTGACCCGCTGACGGGACGTGGTCCGCTGGCGGGACGTGGTCCGCTGGTGGGGCGTGATCCGGTGGCGGCGCGTGACCCGGTGGCGGGGCGTGGTCCGGGGAGGGAGGGCCCGGCGGTGGCGCGTGCTCCGGGGCGGGGCGGCCCCACGGCCGGTGGTCCGGCGGGACGTGGCCCGGCTCGGTCATGGCGCTCCCCGTCCTCTCGGTCCGGCGCCGCGCGCCGCGCTCACTGCACCGTAGCCGGGAAGTCCGGGTCGCCGGCGCCCGACCACCACGTCCACATGGCCCAGCCGACCGCACCCACGGCCGCGAGGCCCAGGCCGATGAAGGCGAGGATCTCGCCGGCCCGCACGTACGGCGCGCCGGCCAGGTACCCCGCGGCGGCACGGGCCTCCCGCCGCGCCTGCGCGCCGAGCTGGAGCGCGACGACGGCCGGCAGCACCCCGACGACGAGGACGCCGGTCAGCACGGCGACCGTGCCCAGGGTGAGGACGGCGGGCGCCTTGGAGGCGGGCGTCGGCTGCTGTACGGCTACCACGCTCCCTGGATACCACCGCCAACGCCGCCGCGGCGGCATCCCTCGGGATGCCGCCGCGGTCAACGGCACTGGACCTACCGGTACGACCCGACTGTCACCGCGTACCGCGTCAGCGGTACGACCCGAAATCGAAGTCGTCCAGCGGGACCGCCTGGCCCGAGGCGGGGCCGAAGCCGTAGTCCGCCTCCGGGTACCCGGTCATCGAGTACACCTTGGCCTTGGCCTCCTCGGTCGGCTCGACCCGGACGTTGCGGTACTTGCTGATGCCCGTACCGGCCGGGATGAGCTTACCGATGATGACGTTCTCCTTGAGCCCGATGAGCGAGTCGCTGCGGGCGTGGATCGCGGCATCGGTGAGCACCCGGGTCGTCTCCTGGAAGGAGGCCGCCGACAGCCACGAGTCCGTGGCCAGCGACGCCTTGGTGATACCCATCAGGATCGGCCGGCCGGCGGCCGGCTCGGCGCCCTCGGCGACGGCCCGGCGGTTCTCCGACTCGAACACCGCGCGGTCCACGAGCACGCCCGGCAGGAACTCGGTCGAGCCGGAGTCGATGACCGTGACCCGCTTGAGCATCTGCCGGATGATGATCTCGATGTGCTTGTCGTGGATGAGCACGCCCTGCGACCGGTAGACCTCCTGGACCTCCTGGGTCAGGTGGACCTGGACGGCCCGCGGGCCGAGGATGCGCAGCAGCTCGTGCGGGTCGATGGTGCCCTCGGTGAGCTTCTCCCCGACCTTGACGTGGTCGCCGTCGTGGGAGCGCAGCCGGACCCGCTTGGAGATCTTGTCGTGGACGATCTCGTCGCTGCCGTCGTCCGGCACGATGATGATCTTCCGGGACCGCTCGCCGTCCTCGATCCGCACCCGGCCGGGGGTCTCCGCGATCGGCGCCTTGCCCTTGGGCACGCGCGCCTCGAAGATCTCCTGGACCCGGGGCAGGCCCTGGGTGATGTCCTCACCCGCGACGCCACCGGTGTGGAAGGTACGCATCGTGAGCTGCGTACCCGGCTCGCCGATGGACTGGGCGGCGATGATGCCGACCGCCTCGCCGACGTCGACCGTCTTGCCCGTGGGCAGCGAGCGGCCGTAGCAGGCGCCGCAGACGCCGAGCTTGGACTCGCAGGTCAGCACCGACCGGACCCGGACCTCGCCGATGCCGGCCGCGACCAGCTTGTCGATGAGGATCGAGTTGAGGTCGGCGCCGCGCTCGACGACGAGGTTGCCGGCCGGGTCGGACATGTCGTCGGCCAGCGTCCGGGCGTGCGCGCCGGTCTCGGCGAACTCGTGCACGACCAGCGCGCCGTCGTCCAGCTTCTCGCCGATCTGCATCGGGATCGCCCGGTCGGTGCCGCAGTCCTCCTCGCGGATGATGACGTCCTGGGAGACGTCGACCAGCCGCCGGGTCAGGTAACCCGAGTCGGCGGTCCGCAGGGCGGTGTCGGCCAGACCCTTGCGGGCGCCGTGGGTGGAGATGAAGTACTCCAGCACCGACAGGCCCTCGCGGTACGAGGACTTGATCGGCCGCGGGATGATCTCACCCTTGGGGTTGGCCACCAGGCCGCGGATCGCCGCGATCTGGCGGAGCTGGAGCAGGTTGCCGCGGGCACCCGAGTTGATCATCTTCCACAGCGGGTTCTCCTGCGGCAGCGCCGTCTCCATCTCCTTCGCGACCTCCTTGGTCGCGTCGGTCCAGATGTCGATCAGCGAGCTGCTGCGCTCCCCCGCGGTCATCAGACCGCGCTGGTACTGCTTGTCGATGACCTCGGCCTTCTTCTCGTACGACTCGAGGATCTCCCGCTTGCGCGGCGGGGCGATGACGTCGCCGATGCCGATCGTCACGCCGGACCAGGTGGCCCAGTGGAAACCGGCCTCCTTGAGCGCGTCCAGCGTGGCGGCCAGGGCCACCTTCGGGAACCGCTCGGCCAGGTCGTTGACGATCGCCGAGAGCTGGCCCTTGCGGACCTCGTAGTTCACGAACCGGTACCCCGGCGGCAGGGTCTCGTTGAACAGCACCCGGCCCAGCGTCGTCTCGACGACCAGCGGCTCGCCCGGCACCCAGTCCTCGGGCGCCGACCAGCTCGCGCCGCCGGGGCCGTTGTCGACCTCGATGACGCCGGTCAGCCGGATCCGGACCGGGGCCTGCAGGTCCAGCTCGCTGTTGTCGAAGGCCATCCGGGCCTCCGAGTCGGAGCTGAACGTCCGCCCCTCGCCGGCGCCGCCCGCGCTCTGGTGGGTCAGGTGGTACAGGCCGATGACCATGTCCTGCGTGGGCATGGTCACGGGCTTGCCGTCGGCCGGCTTGAGGATGTTGTTGCTGGACAGCATGAGGATGCGGGCCTCGGCCTGCGCCTCGGACGACAGCGGCACGTGCACCGCCATCTGGTCGCCGTCGAAGTCCGCGTTGAACGCGGTGCAGACGAGCGGGTGGATCTGGATCGCCTTGCCCTCGACGAGCTGCGGCTCGAACGCCTGGATGCCGAGGCGGTGCAGGGTCGGCGCCCGGTTCAGCAGGACCGGGTGCTCGCCGATGACCTCCTCCAGCACGTCCCAGACGACCGGCCGCTGCCGCTCGACCATCCGCTTCGCGCTCTTGATGTTCTGCGCGTGGTTCAGGTCGACCAGCCGCTTCATCACGAACGGCTTGAACAGCTCCAGCGCCATCTGCTTCGGCAGGCCGCACTGGTGCAGCTTCAGCCGCGGGCCGACGACGATGACGGACCGGCCGGAGTAGTCGACCCGCTTGCCCAGCAGGTTCTGCCGGAACCGGCCCTGCTTGCCCTTGAGCATGTCGGACAGCGACTTGAGCGGGCGGTTACCGGGGCCGGTGACCGGGCGGCCGCGGCGGCCGTTGTCGAACAGCGCGTCGACGGCCTCCTGCAGCATCCGCTTCTCGTTGTTGACGATGATCTCCGGCGCGCCCAGGTCGATCAGCCGCTTGAGCCGGTTGTTCCGGTTGATCACCCGGCGGTACAGGTCGTTCAGGTCGCTGGTGGCGAACCGGCCGCCGTCGAGCTGGACCATCGGCCGCAGGTCCGGCGGGATCACCGGGACGCAGTCCAGCACCATGCCGCCCGGCGAGTTGCTGGTGTTCAGGAACGCCGCGACGACCTTCAGCCGCTTGAGCGCGCGGATCTTCCGCTGGCCCTTGCCGGTCCGGATCGTCTCGCGCAGGTTGTCGGCCTCCGCCGCCAGGTCCATGGTGTCGAGCAGCGACTTGATCGCCTCGGCGCCCATGGCGCCGGTGAAGTAGTCGCCGAACCGGTCGCGCAGCTCGCGGTAGAGCAGCTCGTCGGTGATGAGCTGCTTGACGTCCAGCTTGCGGAAGGTGTCGAGCACCTCGTCCAGCCGGTCGATCTCGCGCTGGGCCTTGTCCCGGATCTGGCGCATCTCGCGCTCGCCGGACTCCTTGACCTTGCGCCGGACGTCCGCCTTGGCGCCCTCGGCCTCCAGCTCGGCGAGGTCCGCCTCCAGCTTGGTGGCCCGGCGCTCGATCTCGGCGTCGCGGGCGTTCTCGAGCTGCCGCTTCTCGGCGAAGATCTCGTTCTCGACCGTGGACAGGTCGCGGTGCCGCGCCTCGGCGTCGACCGTGGTGATCACGTACGAGGCGAAGTAGATGATCTTTTCGAGGTCCTTGGGCGCCAGGTCCAGCAGGTAGCCCAGCCGGCTCGGCACGCCCTTGAAGTACCAGATGTGGGTCACCGGCGCCGCCAGCTCGATGTGCCCCATCCGCTCGCGGCGCACCTTGGCCCGGGTCACCTCGACGCCGCAGCGCTCACAGATGATGCCCTTGAACCGGACCCGCTTGTACTTGCCGCAGTAGCACTCCCAGTCCCGGGTGGGACCGAAGATCTTCTCGCAGAACAGCCCGTCCTTCTCCGGCTTCAGGGTCCGGTAGTTGATGGTCTCGGGCTTCTTCACCTCACCGTGCGACCACTGCCGGATGTCCTCGGCGGCGGCCAGCCCAATTCGAAGCTCATCGAAGAAGTTGACGTCGAGCATCCGCTATCCCTCGAGTCTGGTGGTGCCGGTTTTCTTTACGTCTATTGCGCTTTTCTCGGGCCCGGGATCAGGGGCTGGCTCGCCAGCCCCTGATCCCTTTCCGTTGCGCTTTGTGAAACCGGAGGTTGGTAAGCCTGTTGTGGTGCAGGCCACACCCTTACTCGCGGTTTCTGTTGCTTATCGGGCGCTCGGCTTGTGGGGGCCCCGCCCCCACAAGCCTCACGTGTCCGAATTCAGCGTCACACTTCGTCGACCGTGATAGCGCCCTCGTTGGGACGGCGAGAGAGGTCGATGCCGAGTTCCTCCGCGGCGCGGAACACCTCGTCGTCGGTTTCGCGCATCTCCAGGGCCACGCCGTCGCTGGACAGCACCTCGACGTTGAGGCACAGCGACTGGAGCTCCTTCAGCAGGACCTTGAAGGACTCCGGGATGCCCGGCTCCGGGATGTTCTCGCCCTTGACGATCGCCTCGTAGACCTTGACCCGGCCCACCACGTCGTCGGACTTGATCGTCAGCAGCTCCTGCAGGGCGTACGCGGCACCGTACGCCTGCATCGCCCAGCACTCCATCTCGCCGAAGCGCTGGCCACCGAACTGCGCCTTACCACCCAGCGGCTGCTGGGTGATCATCGAGTACGGACCGGTCGACCGGGCGTGGATCTTGTCGTCGACCAGGTGGTTCAGCTTCAGGATGTAGATGTAGCCGACCGCGATCGCGTCCGGCAGCGGCTCACCGGAGCGGCCGTCGAAGAGCTGGGCCTTGCCGGTGGAGTTGACGAGCTGGACCCCGTCCCGCGTCGGCAGCGTGCTGTCGAGCAGGCCGGTGATCTCCTCCTCCTTCGCGCCGTCGAAGACGGGCGTGGCGAGGTTCGTGTCCGGCTCGGACTCGCTGGCGCCGATGGCGTGCAGCGACTTCTTCCACTCGGCGTCCTCGCCCTCGACCTTCCAGCCCGTCTTGGCCAGCCAGCCGAGGTGCGTCTCCAGGACCTGCCCGATGTTCATCCGGGACGGGACGCCCAGCGGGTTCAGCACGATGTCGACGGGCGTGCCGTCGCTCAGGAACGGCATGTCCTCGACCGGAAGGATCTTGGAAATGACGCCCTTGTTGCCGTGCCGGCCGGCGAGCTTGTCGCCGTCCTGGATCTTGCGCTTCTGGGCCACGTACACCCGGACCAGCTCGTTGACGCCCGGCGACAGCTCGTCGCCGTCCTCGCGGGAGAAGGTCCGGACGCCGATGACCGTGCCGGTCTCGCCGTGCGGCACCTTCAGCGAGGTGTCCCGGACCTCGCGCGCCTTCTCGCCGAAGATCGCGCGGAGCAGCCGCTCCTCCGGGGTCAGCTCGGTCTCGCCCTTCGGCGTGACCTTGCCGACCAGGATGTCGCCGGGGACGACCTCGGCGCCGATCCGGATGATGCCGCGCTCGTCGAGGTCGGCGAGCATCTCCTCGGAGACGTTCGGGATGTCCCGGGTGATCTCCTCGGGGCCGAGCTTGGTGTCCCGCGCGTCGACCTCGTGCTCCTCGATGTGGATCGAGGTGAGGACATCCTCCTGGACGAGGCGCTGCGACAGGATGATCGCGTCCTCGTAGTTGTGGCCCTCCCAGCACATGAACGCCACGAGCAGGTTGCGCCCGAGCGCCATCTCGCCGTCGTCGGTGCACGGGCCGTCGGCGATGACCTGGCCCGCCTCGATCCGGTCGCCCTCGAAGACGATCGGCTTCTGGTTGACGCAGGAGCCGGCGTTGGAGCGGCGGAACTTGTGCAGCAGGTACGTCCGGCGGTAGCCGTCGTCCTGCAGGATCGTGATGAAGTCCGCGCACAGGTCCTCGACCACGCCCGCGATCTCCGCCACGACCACGTCGCCGGCGTCGACGGCGGCCCGGTACTCCATGCCCGTACCGACGAACGGCGCCTCGGCCTTGACCAGCGGCACCGCCTGGCGCTGCATGTTCGCGCCCATCAGGGCGCGGTTGGCGTCGTCGTGCTCCAGGAACGGGATCATCGCGGTGGCGACGGAGACCATCTGCCGCGGCGACACGTCCATGTAGTCGACGGCGGCCGGGGCGACGAAGTCGACCTCACCGCCCTTCCGGCGAACCAGGACCCGGTCCTCGGCGAAGGCGCCGTCGCTGCTCAGCGGCGAGTTGGCCTGCGCCTTGACGAACCGGTCCTCCTCGTCGGCGGTCAGGTAGTCGATCCGGTCGGTGACCCGGCCGTCGACGACCTTGCGGTACGGCGTCTCGATGAAGCCGAACGGGTTGACCCGGGCGAACGTCGACAGGGCGCCGATCAGGCCGATGTTCGGGCCCTCGGGCGTCTCGATCGGGCACATCCGGCCGTAGTGCGACGGGTGCACGTCCCGGACCTCGAAGCCCGCCCGCTCCCGGGACAGACCGCCCGGGCCGAGCGCGCTCAGCCGGCGCCGGTGGGTCAGGCCCGCCAGCGGGTTGGTCTGGTCCATGAACTGGGAGAGCTGCGAGGTGCCGAAGAACTCCTTGATCGCCGCCACCACCGGGCGGATGTTGATCAGGGTCTGCGGCGTGATCGCCTCGACGTCCTGCGTGGTCATCCGCTCGCGGACGACCCGCTCCATCCGGGACAGGCCGACCCGGACCTGGTTCTGGATCAGCTCGCCGACCGTGCGCAGGCGCCGGTTGCCGAAGTGGTCGATGTCGTCGGCCTCGTAGACCTGACGCTCGTCCGGCTCCTCGCCGGTGTGCAGCTTGCACAGGTACTCGACCGTGGCGACGATGTCGTCCTCGGTCAGCACCCCGGTCGTCATCGGGACGTCGACCAGGAGCTTCTTGTTGAACTTGTACCGACCGACCTTGGCGACGTCGTACCGCTTCGGGTTGAAGAAGAGGTTGTCGAGCAGGGTCTGGGCGTTCTCGCGCGTCGGCGGCTCGCCGGGGCGCAGCTTGCGGTAGATGTCGAGCAGCGCCTCGTCCTGGCCGCCGACGTGGTCCTTCTCCAGCGTGGTCATCATCAGCTCGGACCAGCCGAACTTCTCGCGGATCTGCTCCGCGGACCAGCCGACCGCCTTCAGCAGCACGGTGACGGCCTGCCGCCGCTTGCGGTCGATGCGGACCCCGACGGTGTCCCGCTTGTCGATGTCGAACTCGAGCCACGCGCCGCGGCTCGGGATGACCTTCACGCTGGTGAGGTCGCGGTCGGACGTCTTGTCCGGCTGCTTGTCGAAGTACACGCCCGGGGACCGGACGAGCTGGGAGACCACGACGCGCTCGGTGCCGTTGATGATGAACGTGCCCTTGGGCGTCATCATCGGGAAGTCACCCATGAAGACGGTCTGGCTCTTGATCTCGCCAGTCGTATTGTTGGTGAACTCCGCGGTCACGAACAGCGGCGCGCAGTACGTCAGATCCTTCTCCTTGCACTCCTCGATCGAGGCCTTGACCTCGTCGAAGCGGGGCGCGGAGAAGGACAGCGACATTGTGCCGGAGAAGTCCTCGATGGGACTGATCTCCTCGAGGATCTCGGCCAGGCCGGAGCGCGCGTGCGCGACCTCGGCCGACCGGGTCTGCCATGCCTCGTTGCCGACCAGCCAGTCGAATGACTCGGTCTGGATGGCGAGGAGGTTGGGCACCTCAAGGTGTTCGGTGATCCTGCCGAAGGAGATCCGGCGGGGAGCTAGCGAATTACGACTGGTCTTCGCAGGGCGGGAAGCTGCCAAGATGCGTCCTTCCGAGGACCGGTGCTGCAACGGCCGTTTCACGCGCACTCCGAGGGCCCCACACCAAGATCAACCGACGATCGCGGGCAGATTTGGGCAGGAAAACGTTCGGAAGGCAGCGCAAACTAGCAGTGTAGCCGAGCGGCCAACCGCTGTCCAGCCACCACCGCGCGGCGCCCGGATACGGCTACCACGGTACGAGCGGCGGCGGCCGTTCGCACCCGGAAACCGGGCTTGCGCGGCCGCGGACAACGGTGAACCGGGTGGAGCACGGCGGCGCGGCCGGGGACGCCGAACGGTCCCAGGGCCCGCCGCGGTGTGCGCCGGTGACCCGCGGGGCGGGTGGCTCACGTCGCGCCGGAAGGCTGTGCTGATGTCAGCGTGCCTGGCCAGGCAGATCCAGTCAAGGGCCGGACTGCGGGTTGCAACCGAGAGATCGCGCTCCGCCCCCGAACCGCACCGGAGAACGGGACAAACCACCCGGTCCTCGCGCAGTATCGAGGGATGGAGCAGATCCCGGGGCACACCCCTCCACCCCGCGGGGGAACCGGCCGATGACCACCCCCACGGCGGACGTCCGCACGGTGCTCACCCGGCGCAGCCGGCGGCTGGCCTGGTTCCTGCAGTGCGCCGTCGCGCTGTACCTGCTGCTCGGGGCCGGCGTCCCCAAGCTGCTCGGCGACCCGGCGGCGGTGACGCTGTTCGCCGACATCGGGGCCGGGCAGTGGTTCCGGTACGTCGTCGGGTCGCTGGAGGCCCTCGGCGCGATCGGGCTGCTGATCCCCCGGCTGACCGGGCTCGCGGCCGCCGGGCTGGCGCTGGTGATGGCGGGCGCGGCGGTCACCCAGGTGGTCGTACTCGGCCACCCCGACCTGGCCCGGGCGCCGACGCTGCTCGCGGCGATCCTGGCGTTCGTGGCGTGGGTCCGCCGGGACACGCTCCCGCACCGCGCCCGCCGCCGCCGGGCCGCCGCGCCAGCGCCCCCCGACACTCCGCCGCCCGCCGCCGCGCCGCCGCTGCCCGACCCGCCTCCCCCGGCCGGGGCAGCTCGGCCCGCCGACGCCCCGCCCGCCGAGACCTCGCCGCCCGCCGCTGCGCGGGAGCCGGACCGGCCGCCGCCCGGCTGACCCCCGGCCGCCGTACCGCGGCAAGTCCCGCCCGGAAACGAGCCGTGGGCGGGACCCCGGTTCGGGGGTCCCGCCCACGGCGGACGCGTCGGCGTCAGGTCACTTGAGGGTGACCTTGGCGCCCTCGGCCTCCAGCTTCTCCTTGGCCTTCTCGGCGGTCTCCTTGTTGACCTTCTCGAGAATGGCCTTCGGCGCGGCCTCGACGGTGTCCTTGGCCTCCTTCAGGCCCAGGCCGGTCAGCTCGCGCACGACCTTGATGACCTGGATCTTCTTGCCGCCGTCCGACTCCAGCACGACGTCGAACTCGTCCTGCTCGACCGGGGCGGCGGCCTCGCCACCGCCACCGCCGCCGGCGGCGGCGATCGCGACCGGCGCGGCCGCGGTGACCTCGAAGACCTCCTCGAACTGCTTCACGAACTCGGAGAGCTCGATCAGCGTCATCTCCTTGAAGGCGTCCAGCAGCTCGTCGGTGCTCAGCTTCGCCATGTGGGGCGTCCTTTCCTGGCTTTCTCTACGACGTGTGGGTGGGGCGGCGGTGGGCGTCAGCCCTCGCCACCCTCGCTGCGCTTGTCGCGCAGAGCCGCGGCCGCGCGGGCGGCCTTGGCCAGCGGGGCCTGGAACAGGGCCGCAGCCTTGCTCAGGTTGCCCTTCATGGCGCCGGCCAGCTTGGCCAGCAGCACCTCGCGGGACTCGAGGTCGGCGAGCTTCTTGACCTCGTCGGCCGAGATCGCGCGCCCCTCGAACACCCCGCCCTTGATGATCAGGTGCGGGTTGGTCTTGGCGAAGTCGCGCAGGCTCTTCGCCGCCTCGACCGGGTCGCCGGCGACGAAGGCGAGCGCGGTAGGACCGGTGAACAGCTCATCGAGGCCCGCGATGCCGGCCTCGACCGCGGCGCGCTTGGCCAGCGTGTTCTTGGCGACGGAGTACTTGGCACCCTGGCCGAGCGACCGGCGCAGCGTGGTGAGCTGGGCGACCGTCAGGCCGCGGTACTCGGTCAGCACGGTGGCCGGCGAGTTCTTGAAGCTGTCGGTCAGCTCGGCGACCGCGGCGGCCTTGTCGGACCGTACAGGCTTGTCCGCCATGTCCCTCCTCTCTCGTGGTTCGGGCTGGCGCCTCGGGGGCGGGCCTACCGACGAAAGACGCCCCGGCGCAGGGCGCACGGGGCGGAGGGCGGCGCGGGGCCGCTCGTCGCTGCCGTTCTCCCTGCGCGGGTCGCCCGCCGTGGCGGGACCTTCGGCCGATCGGGGTTCGATGCGGCGACCAGCGGTCTGTGGGTGGAACTACACCCGGTACTGTACCCGGCCGCCCGGGCCGCGTTCCCGGCGACCCCCGCGGCCGGGCCGCGGCGCCGGCGGGAACGGCGAAGGGCGCCCCGCGGGGCGCCCTTCGTGCGTTGCGGCGGACGTCAGACGACGTCGGTCTCGCGCAGGTTCTTGATCACCTTGGGGTCGATCGGGACACCCGGGCCCATCGTCGTGCTCAGCGTGACCTTCTGCAGGTACGTGCCCTTGGCCGACGACGGCTTGGCGCGCAGCACCTCGTCCAGCACGGCGGCGTAGTTCTCGACGAGCTGGTCGGCGCTGAACGACGCCTTGCCGATGATCAGGTGCAGGTTCGAGTGCTTGTCCACCCGGAAGCTGATCTTGCCGCCCTTGATGTCGGCCACCGCCTTGGCGACGTCCATCGTGACCGTGCCGGTCTTCGGGTTCGGCATGAGGCCGCGGGGGCCGAGGATGCGGGCGATCCGGCCGATCTTGGCCATCTGGTCCGGGGTGGCGATGGCGGCGTCGAAGTCCAGCCAGCCCTCCTGGATCCGGGCGACCAGGTCGTCGGTGCCGACGACGTCGGCGCCCGCGTTCGTGGCCTCCTCGGCCTTGGCGCCGCCGGCGAAGACGACGACCCGGGCGGTCTTGCCCGTACCGTGCGGGAGGTTCACCGTGCCGCGGACCATCTGGTCGGCCTTGCGCGGGTCGACGCCCAGCCGCATGGCCACCTCGACGGTCGCGTCGAACTTGGCCGGGTTGGTCTTCTTGGCCAGCTCGACGGCCTCGACCGGCGGGTACAGCTTCGCCCGGTCGATCTGGTCGGCGGCCTTGCGGTAGCTCTTGCCGTGCTGCATGTCGTTGCTCCTGTGGTCGATGGCGGGCGCGCCGCGCGGGGGCGCCCTCCCACATGGTCGGGGTACCGGCCCGGCCCGCGTGCGGGGCACGGCGGGCGGCGGACCGCCGACCAATCTAACCCGGGCGCCCGCCGACCCGGCGGCCGACCCGGGAACGGATCGAGGGCCGTACCCCGCGGGGTACGGCCCTCGATCGACGCGCTCGGAGCGGGCGCCGGTCAGATCTTGGCGACCTGGTTGAAGTTCAGCTCGACCGGCGTCTCCCGGCCGAAGATCGACACCAGCACCTTGAGCTTCTGCTGGTCGGCGTTGATCTCGCTGATCGTGGCCGGCAGCGAGGCGAAAGCGCCGTCGGTGACGGTGACCGAGTCGCCCTCCTCGAAGTCCAGGACCTTGACCTCGGGCTTGGCCTTCTTGGTCTCGGTCTCGACCGCGGGGGCCAGCCACTTCATGACCTCGTCGAGGCTCAGCGGCGCCGGGCGGTCGGCCCGGTCGGTGGCGCCGACGAAGCCGGTCACGCCCGGCGTGTTGCGCACGCAGGAGTACGACTCCGGGGACAGCTCCATCCGGACCAGCAGGTAGCCCGGGAAGACCTTGTTCTGTACCTGGAGCCGCTTGCCGTTCTTGACCTCGACCTCTTCCCGGGTCGGCACCTCGACCTGGTAGATGAACTCCTCCATGTCGAGGGAGGTGATCCGGGTCTCGAGGTTGGTCTTGACCTTGTTCTCGTAGCCGGCGTACGAGTGCACGACGTACCACTCGCCCGGCGCGAAGCGCAGCTTCGCCCGCAGCGCGGCGACCGGGTCGAACTCCTCCTCGGCCGCGGGCTCGGCGTCGTCGTCCCCGTCCCCGGCGTCGTCCCCGCCGGCGGCATCGTCCCCGGCGGCCGCGACGGGCTCGTCATCGGCGGCCTCGTCGGCAGCGGCCTCGTCGGCAGCCGGCTCGTCGTCCCCGGCGACCGGCTCATCGGCGGCGGCCGGCTCGTCGGATGCGGCGACCGGCTCGTCGTCGGCGGCGGCGTCGGGCGTCGGCTCGGCGTCCGCTGTGGTCGCCGCGTCCGCTGTGGTCGCCGCGGCCGGCTCGACGAGTGCGGCGCCCGGCGAGGAATCCCCCGCGGCAGCGATCGCCTCGGCGGCGTCCGGCTGCCCCGGCGCGGAGTCGTCGACCACCGACGCCCCGTTGCCGGTCCGGGCGGTCTCGTCGTACTCAGGCACGCTCGCTCACTTCCGTCGGGTTACTTCTTGCCGCTGCCGAACAGGGCGAGGATGCCCTTGGCGAAGCCGTAGTCGAGGCCGACGACGATCGCCGTGAGGATCGACAGGAAGACGATCACCACGGCGGTGTACGTGACCAGCTCTTTGCGGGTCGGCCAGATGACCTTACGCAGCTCCGCCACGATCTCGCGGAAGAACCGACCGAGGCGGCCGATGGGTCCCACCCGGCCCGAACTCTTCTTGGCCTCGCGTACCGGGCTGTCGTCCTCGACGGCGTCGACCCGGCCGTTGTCGTCCGCGGGGTCCGCGGCGGTCTCCGGCTCGTCGTCGAACTGCTCGTCGGCGGGCTCCTCGCCGCGCCGCTTGTCTTCCGCCACTTCGCCCTCTTCCATCGCGGGGTGTCTGTCGCGCCGCCACGTCGGCCGCCCGCCGATGTCCGGCGGGCCGTGACGCGCGCTGCGGGACCGCGGCGGGCCCCGTGGTCCCGGACGACCCTCGGCGACCCCGCTTCGCGGGACCACCCGGGAGCCGTCCGGCCCCAGGCGCAGGGGCGACAGGACTCGAACCTGCAACCTGCGGTTTTGGAGACCGCTGCGCTGCCAATTGCGCCACACCCCTAGGTGGGAGTGAACCTACACCGAGCACAGGGCGAACGACGGATGACCCGTCGGGTGCGCATGCCGGAGCAGGGGTATCAGCCCCACGGCGGACCAGTGTACGGGTTGCGCCGGGAGTTTCCCAACCGGGCGGAAGTTACCCCTGACCACTATCGGGCGTCGGCCAGCGGACCAGCGCCCTGGCCTGCGCGAGCACCTTCTCGCCGGCGCAGGTGACGGTCAGGTCCAGCCGGGTGAGCCCGGCGTCGTCCGGCTCCCGGCGCACCGCGTCGACCGTCAGCTCGGCGCCGGCGTCGTCGTCCGGGACGACCACCGGGCGGGCGAACCGCACGCCGTACTCGACGATCGCGTCCGCCCGGCCGACCCACGCGGCGACCGCGCGCCCGGCCAGCGCCATCGTGAGCATGCCGTGGGCGATGACCCCCGGCAGGCCCACCGCGGCGGCCTGCCGGTCGCTCCAGTGGATCGGGTTGAAGTCGCCGGAGGCGCCGGCGTACCGGACGAGGTCCGCCCGGGTCACCCGGTAGGTCTGGGTGGGCAGGCCCATGTCACTCCCCTCGCACGACGAGCTTGGCGGACACCTCGGCGACCGGCTCGCCCGCGGGCGTGCGCAGCTCCGAGCGGGTGGTCAGGAAGCCGTGGCCGCCGCGCGTGGTGACCTCGGCGATGCGGTGCACGCAGACGATCTCGTCGCCGGCCCGGACCGGGCGGGCGTGGGTGAACCGCTGCTCGCCGTGCACCACCCGGCTGAAGTCCAGGCCGAGGTCGGGGTCGGCGTAGACGACGTCCATGGACGCGCCGGAGATCACGATCGCGAAGGTCGGCGGGGCGATCACGTCCGGGTGGCCGAGAGCGCGGGCGGCGGCGGGGTCGTGGTGGACCGGGTCGGTCGCGCCGATCGCGCGGGCGAACTCGCGGATCTTCTCCCGGCCGACCCCGTACACGGGCGCCGGCGGGTAGGTGCGGCCGGCGTACGCGGGATCCAGTGGCATGGCTGCTGACCCTACCGGGGCCGCTCGGGGCCGCCGAACGCGCGACGCCCCCGAGCGGGGCTCGGGGGCGTCGCAGTGGCCGGTGGGCGCGTCAGCGGGTCTCGCGGTGCGCCTGGTGCTTGCCGCAGCGGGGGCAGAACTTCTTCAGCTCGACGCGGTCCGGGTCGTTGCGGCGGTTCTTGCGCGTGATGTAGTTGCGCTCCTTGCACTCCACACACGCCATAGTGATCTTGGGACGTACATCGGTCGCCTTGGCCACGGCGGAGTGCCTTCCTCGCTGAAGTCAACCTAACGGCGTACCAGACTAGCCGCTGGCCGTGCCGCGCTGCAAAGCGGGTCCGGGGCGAACCCGCGACGTCCGGGACGTCACCGTAGCGGTGGCCGGACTTGAACCGGCGACACAGCGATTATGAGCCGCTTGCTCTGCCATCTGAGCTACACCGCCGCGACCGAAACCGGCGTGCCGACCTCGGGTTGGAGCCCCCTTACGGAATCGAACCGTAGACCTTCTCCTTACCATGGAGACGCTCTGCCGACTGAGCTAAGGGGGCGCATGACCACGGGGAGCAAGCCCCTGTGGACGCGCAGGAGTAAGAGTACACAACCGCCCCGGGGCCCGGAAACCAGATCCCCCCACTCGCCGCGAACCCACCCCTACGCTGGGCGAACCCGGCGCTACGGCACCGCCCGCAGGCGGCGCACCTCGCCCGCCGGGGTGCGCTCGGCCTCGGTCTGCTGGCCGAGCCACGCCTCCAGCCGCTCGTACGGCAGCGGCCGGCTGAACAGGAAGCCCTGGCCCACGTCGCAGCCCATCTCGCGGAGCAGGTTGAGCGTCAGCTCGCTCTCCACGCCCTCGGCGACGACGGTGAGGCCGAAGTGGCGGGCCAGGTCGACCACCGCCCGGACGATCGCCAGGTCGCCGGGGTCGGTCGCCATCCCCTGCACGAAGGTGCGGTCGATCTTGACCTCCTGCACCGGCAGCCGGCGCAGGTAGGACAGCGAGGAGTAGCCGGTCCCGAAGTCGTCCACCGAGAGCTGCACGCCGATCTCGTGCAGCCGCTGCAGGGTGGGCATCGGCCGGTCGGGCGCGCCGCCGTCCTCGGCCACCTCGAACGTCACCCGGGCGGGGTCGACCTCGAACTCGCGGATCAGCCGCTCCACCCGGTCCGGGAAGGTGGCGTCGACGAGCGTCCGGGAGGAGAGGTTGACCGCGACGTTGAGCGGGCGGCCGGCGTCGGCCCACTGCCGGCACCGGCGCAGGCCCTCCTTCAGCACGGCCTCGGTGAGCCGGCTGAGCTGCCCGGTGTGCTCGGCGACGGCGACGAAGTCCTCCGGGTCGACCGAGCCGTGCGCGGGGTGCTCCCACCGGGCCAGGCACTCGACGCCGACCAGGTGCTTGTCCGCCAGCGACACCTGCGGCTGGAAGTAGATCTCCAGCTCGTCCTGGTCGATCGCGCGGCGCAGGTCGTTGGCCAGGCCCAGCCGGCGCACCGAGCGCGACTCCAGCGCCGGGTTGAAGACCTGCACCCCGGCCGGGATCAGCTCCGCCGCCCGGGCGGCCACGTCGGCCCGCTGGATGAGCGTCGCCGGGTCGCTGCCGTGGTCCGGGTGCACGACGACGCCGACGGCCGTGTCCACGTCCAGGGTCAGGGCGCCGAAGTCCATCGGCACCCGGAGCTGCTCGCGCAGCCCGGCGGCCAGCACGGCGGCGGCCTCCACGTTCTCCACCCGCAGCGTGACCACGAACTCGTCGCTGCCCAGCCGGCCGACCAGCGCTGCCGGCGGGGCCAGCTCGCGCAGCCGCTTGGACACCTCGACCAGCAGCCGGTCGCCGGCGGAGTGGCCGAGCGAGTCGTTGACGTCGCGCAGCCCGTCCACGTCGAACAGCAGGACCGCGACCACCTCGCCGGGCGCGCGGAACTTCACCGACTCCTCCAGCGCCTGGAGCACCCGGCGCCGGTTGGGCAGCCCGGTCAGGGCGTCGTGGTACGCGTCGAAGCGCAGCCGGTCGACCAGCCGCGAGTTCTCCACCGCCACGCCGACGTGCGCGGCGACGGTCTCCAGCAGCCGGACGTCCTCGGGGTGGAAGGAGTTCACATCGCCGATCCGCCCGGCCACCTCCAGGCAGCCGATGACGACCGGTCCGGAGCGCAGCGGTACGACGATCACGTCCGTGCCGACCCGGGGCGTGGCCGCGGCGGGCGGGTCGAAGTTCGCCCCCACCGCGATGGTCTCGCCGTGCTCGACGGCGTACCGGCGCAGCGCGTCCGGCGTGCCCGGCAGGTCGATCAGCCCCGGTACGTCGATCTTCGAGGTCAGCAGGATCTCGGGGTGCCGCCGGTCGGCCGGCAGCCACAGCGTCGCGTACTGCGCGCGCAGCATCTGCCGGGTGCCGTGCAGCAGCCGGTCGTACAGCGTCGTCTCGTGCCGCGTCTCGCGCACGTGCTCGGTCAGGTCGTACAGCTCCTGCAGCCGGTGGTGCTGGCGCATGAACCGCGAGTACGACCGGTACGCCAGCACGAACGACACGCCGAGCACGCCGAGCAGGGCGACCGCCCACGCGCTCTGCTTCAACACCAGCAGCACGACCAGGCCGAGCGTGATGTTGACGACGCCGACCGCCAGCGCGGGCACGGCCATCCGGGTGACCTCGTGCCAGGCCCGCCGCCCGTGCGCGATCGCGAGCACCGCGGACATGCTGGCGATCATCACGAGGATGTGCAGCAGGACCGCGCCGACCAGGACCAGCCAGGTCTCGACGTTGGCGGTGTCCAGCGGCCGGTACGCGGCCACCATCGCCGCGGCGGCGCTCGTGCTGGCGGCCTTGGTGAAGAAGTTGAACCACTGCTTGATCGCGGTCGCGCCGAGCCGGCCGCGGACCAGGTAGATCATACCGGCGGCGGCCAGCCGCACGACGATCAGCGGTACGGCGGGCAGGTAGAACAGCGCGAGCAGCAGCGGCAGCTCGGAGATGTTGATGCTGAAGACCTGCCGCCGGAAGTCGACCCGCAGGTAGGCGGCGTCAGCGGCGATGAAGAGGACGAGGAAGCACAGGGCCTGCGGCCACTGGTCCAGCGTCGGCTTGCCGTCGTAGCTGAGAGCGACACCGGTGAGGGCCGCCGCCACGAGACCGAGCGCGCCGGTGACCAGCCAAATGAGCTGGGGCGGGCGCGCATCGGCGACGACGGGCTTGGACACCAGCGGCCCCTAGGTTTCGCGTCGGGTAGCCCTCCCGGCCGGAGCCGGAGGGGTTACATCCATTCGATGTCGCGGAACGGGTTCGGGGAGTTGTGCACCGGGCCGCGGTCGGAGTCGTTGCCGCGCTGGTGGTTGTTGTTCGTCGAGTTGCCGCCCCGGTCGTCGGTCTGGGCGGAGGCGACGGTGATGCCGACGACGGAGAGCGCCAGCACGGCCGCGGCGATGAGGGCGGCGCGCCCGGCCTTACGGCCGATCCGGCTTTCGCGCATGATGTGCTCCTGTCGTGCGGTGTGGCGGGATTCCCACGCACCGTCGGGCACCGGCGGGCGGGATGGTGATACGTCCCGGTTGCGGTACTGCTGCGGAGGTGCGGTGCCGGCCCGATGTCCGGTTCGTTGGTAGCACTGATGGTGCCACATGGGCACGGACGGTCGCAGTGTCCGGGACAGCGTCCGACACCGCGGAGTACTAATTCTGGCCGATCGGTTGACCCCGCACAGCGGTCATTGGACTCCTGTGCGGACATATCGGTGAGATGCGTTGCGGCGGGCCGTCCGGGGCCGTGTTTTCCGGGCTGTGCCAGGGCGTTGTCCCAGGTTACGGGCGTGATCATTGATCTTGTTGGGACAAGGGATTCCGATGTGTTCGCGGCGCTCCCGGGGCACTGCGGGGGCGTGACGCGGCCGGCGCGTGCAGTACGCCGTACGGGCGCGGGCGACGCGCTCGGCGGGTCGCGGGCGGGGTGGCGGCTCGATTACGTGCCGTGGTTGAGCGCCTGCCTTGCGTGTGGGGCGCGGTGGCGACGGCGATGGGCGGCCGTCGTTGGGTCGGCGGATCGGGTGGCGGACCCGGTTGTCGGGTGGGCGATTGGGGGCCGACCGGGGTCGCTGGCCGCGATCGGGTGTGGGTCGGGGTTCGACGCGGCCTTGTACAGCCTTGGTCGTGCGGCTGGGTCCGGACCTTCTTGTCGCGCGCATTGATCGTGCGCGCTGGCGGCTGGCGGCTGGCGGCTGGCGGCTGGCGGCTGGCGGCTGGCGGCTGGCGGCTGGCGGCTGGCGGCTGGCGGCTGCAGTTTGCCAATTCTCGTGGGTGGCGGTCGAGGGCGCGGAGCGCGTGGACAATTGCCCAGCGCCGCGGCCGGTCGATGAACCGCGCGGCCGGTGCCGCCGTGCGCCACCACGGACGGGGAAAGGTAGGACAGTACGTGTCAGCCCTCGATCGCTACCGCAGCATGCTGCGCGACATCGTCGGACCCGCGCTGCGGGAAGCGGGGATGCGCGGCTCGCGCGGCCGGTGGTGGCTGCGGTCGCCGCTCGGCGACCACGGAATCGTGGAGTTGCGCACCTCGACGGCCAGTTCGCGGGACGAGGTCGAGTTCTCGGCGGTGCTCGCGGTGGCGCCGGAGCCGTGGCTGGCGGACCGGGCGGCGCGCGGGGTGGTGATGCCGCGGACCGGGCCGCGGGCCGAGGACGGGCTGTGGCGCGAGGTGCTGGGGCCGGAGTCGGCGATGCTGGCGCGGTTCCGGGCGGCCGATCCGTCGTGGTGGGCCTTTCCCGACGATCCCTATGCCGAGGGAGTGGGGCCGACGCTGGCGGACCTGCTGGTGGAGGTCGCGGTACCGCGGATCGAGGAATTGCTGGACCGGCGACAGTTGGTCACGGAGCTGCGGCTGCGGAAGCTGGCGGACTGGGAGCGGATCGTCGCGATGCTGGGCGTACCGGTCACGTAGTCGACCACGCCGTGCGGGTCAGCGCTGGGTGGACTCGACCGACTGGTCGTCGGTGGCGCCGACGGCCGCGCCGAAGGCGTTGCAGCCGCCGAGGCAGAGGCTGATCAGGACCGGGACGGCCAGCAGGTACAGCAGGATCGACGTCGTGCTCATCTGCCGGTGCATCGGGGCCGGGGCGGTCATCGGTGTCCTTTCGCAGTGAGCATGTTCCCCTGCCCCATCGACCACCGCCGGACCGGCTTGAGGCTCCCCCGGTCTCGTATCGCCGCTCCCTACGTGGACAACCGAATCGACCACTGTGAATAGCGGATTGCCGAAACGGCTTCTCCGGAATTGCATTCCGTACGCTGATCGCTATTCACTCGGGAAGGCGAACTTGTCGTGCTCGCCCGACTTCGGAGCGCGCGTGCGGCGCGGGTTCGCGCGGCCGCGGGAGCCGGGCTCCCTCCGGGCAGCCGCACACCCGCGGCCCGAACGGCGTCCGGGGTGGGCCGCAAAACGCCCGAAGCAGGCTGTGGCGGGACACCCGCACCGCGTCGAGGGCTCACCGACGCGGAGGCCCCTCGTCGCTGTTCGAGCGACTGAGGGGCCTTCGGTGTAGCTGGTGGCGGGTAGAGGATTCGAACCTCTGTAGCTTTCGCGACGGATTTACAGTCCGCTCCCATTGGCCGCTCGGGCAACCCGCCGGGCAGTGCACCGCCCGTGTCGCGACGGCGTCAGCAAGGATAGCGGTACGCCCGGTCCGTCCCGCAACCGGGTACCGTTCCGGCATGCCGGGAGCGCCGCCACAGCGCTCCGGCCCGCGAAGCCCACCGGTCCGACCTCACCCGCAGGAGTGCGCGCATGGCAGCCAACCCGTCGTTCGACATCGTCAGCAAGGTCGACCGGCAGGAGATCGACAACGCCCTCCGGCAGGCCGAGAAGGAGCTGTCCACCAGGTTCGACTTCCGGGGGACGGGCACCGAGATCGCCTGGTCCGGCGAGGAGGCGGTGACGCTGACGGCCGAGACCGAGGACCGGGTGCGGGCGGCGCTGGAGGTGTTCAAGGAGAAGCTGATCAAGCGGAACATCTCCCTGAAGGCGCTGGACGCCGGCGAGCCGCGGACGTCCGGGAAGTCCACGAAGATCGACTGCAAGATCGTTCAGGGGATCGACCAGGAGAAGGCCAAGGTCATCAGCAAGAAGATCCGGGACGAGGGGCCGAAGGGGGTCCAGGCGCAGATCCAGGGCGACCAGCTCCGGGTGACCGGCAAGAAGAAGGACGACCTGCAGGCCGTGATCACGCTGCTGAAGTCCGCGGACATCGACATCGCCCTCCAGTTCACCAACTACCGCTAGCGGATGAACCGCACCCCAGGTCAGTCCACATCAGGCTGACGATGACCTGCGGAAACCCCGATATCGCTGGTCATCGTTGGTTGCTAGAGTTCAACGCTCGACGGCCTGGTGACGGCCTGGGCGTCCTTCAGGTTTGCCGCTGCCGGATCCAGGCGATAGAGCCTGGGCGGGCCTGCTCGCCAGGCACGAGCAGCAGCGTGAACCTTCATCGCCCGCCCTTCGGAACTCATTCAGGTTTCTGCCCATGACCCTGAACAGAGCAGCGGGTTGCATCAGAAACCTGAACGAGCATGCTCGCTGTTCAGGTTTTGGCCTGAAATCTGAATGTCGCCGAGCGGTGCGCACGAAACCTGAACCACCCGCCCGCACATTCAGGGATGGGCGCGCTAACCTGAATGACGTGGACGTGGAAGGCCTTCGCAACTCCCCGATTGGGCGCCTAGAGCCCATCTCGGGCACCGATCCCCGCACCGGTGACGACTGGAGGTACTGGGCATATGTGCCTAAACCCCTCCCTTCGTCGCCTGATCTCCTGCCGGCTACCCATCAGATCGCTACCGCTGCCGCGATGCAGCTAGCGCGCCTTGACCAAGCCATGACCCAGCTGCCCAGGCCCGAGCTCTTGGTCAGGCCGATTCTGCGTCGTGAGGCAGTAGCCACCTCCGCTCTCGAAGGCACCTACGCCACCTTCGATGAGGTTCTTGAGGCCGAGTTCTTGGCCGAGAACCAACAGTCACAAGAGCAGCGCGAGGTCATCAACTATATCCGCGCAACTGAATTAGCCTTGGAACGTAGTGAGAAGTACCCAATCTGCCGCACCCTTCTGGGGCCAGTCCAAAAAGAAATTGTAAGGAATACCCCCGACGACTCTGGCGAGGCAGGCGATTTACGGCAACATCAAGTAGCAATCGGACCGAAGAACAGGCCGATCTCGGAAGCGCGTTTAGTGCCAAGCCCGCCCGGCCCAATATTGGTCGACGGTTTCAGCGATTGGGAGAAGTGGGTAAACGACAACACTCTTCCGCTCTCCCCGGTCATCAAAATAGCGATGGGTCACTATCAGTTCGAGACGCTACATCCATATAACAATGGAAACGGGCGACTAGGCAGACTGATCATGGTCCTTCAGCTCATAGCCGACAATATTATGACCAAGCCTGTTCTCAATCTAGCAAGATGGCTGGAAGAGCGGAAGGACGACTACATCGCGGGCTTGTTGAAGGTAAGTCACACAGGCGACTTCAACCCTTGGGTATCGTTCATTTCCGAAGGCGTGAAGATTCAAGCCGAAAACGGCGTCAAGACAATCAACGATCTTCTCGCACTAAAGTCCTCCTACTCTGCCCGGCTACGCGAGGCTGGGGCGCGAGGGGCCGCAATGGAAGTCGCCGATATCCTTATCGGTTTCCCGATCATCGATGTTTCGACAGCGGCAAAATTGATTGATCGACCATTCGAAACCGCCAATCAGGCAATTTCCAAGTTAGTGACCCTTGGGGTTCTTCGAGAGATAACCGGCCGCCGAACTCATAGGTTGTTCCTTTGCGCGGACGTACTACGAATAGCAAACGGCGCCGCCCACTAGCCAGAGCCATCCAGGTCTAGACGTCGCATTGCCATCCCGTCTGCTGTCGTCCCGCCCTCTGGGGTGCGGGCCGGCCCCGGGGTGACCAGGTGGAGCGCCCGGCGGACGTACGACCTGGTCACCCCGGGGCCGGTCTGCTCGGCTTGCCCGGGACGAGAGCAGGCGGGATGGCACCCAGCCCCACCCCGACCACGCACCCGCCGCGACGGCCGCGCCGACCCTCGGCCATCCCGGAGCAGGAGCGCCCCCGCCGGAGGCGCTCTAACCGCAACCGGCTACGGCCGCAGGCCGCATCCACCACGGCGGCCTGGTCGCCGAGCTGGTGCACGTACGGCCCGCACGGCGGGCACCTCGATGCGCGCGACGCAACGCCCCGCGCTGCCAGCCTCGGCGGCCCGGGGCGTTGTCGTGTTGGCGAAGCGCCAGGCGCCGGGCGTGCTACGCGGCCGGAACGGAGCCCCGCGGCGTGGAGGCCGCGCGCCCTGGCGGCGGCGCGTGCGGCCCGCTTGCCGGGCCGCCTTGAGGCCCATGTCGCCGCTTGGGCGCCGAAGTCCCTGGTGCTCCCTTGGGAGATCCCGTCGGGCAAGCCGATAACGGCTGATCTGTTGATCTACGACAAGAGCGGCGTGGCGCTGGACCGCAACACGCTCAACCGGGAGAGCTGGTGGCCCGCGGTCACTGCGGCCGGGATCGCCAAGGCGCGAAAGAACGGGATGCACGCGTTGCGGCACTTCTATGCCTCGGTGCTCGACGCTGGTGAGTCGATCAAGGCCCTGGCTGCCTACCTAGGGCACTCGGACCCGGGTTTCACGCTCCGCACCTACACCCACCTGATGCCGACCAGGAGCGCACCCGCAACGCGGTGGACAAGGCGTTGGGGCACGAAGGGCCGTCGCCACGGCCTGATGACGGCCTAGAGGGATGACAGCGGTATGGATGCCCAGGTCAGAGGGCCTGCGGGATCAGTTCACCAACTACCGCTGAGCGATCGGCTCCGGCCCGCGGGCCCGCGACCCTCTCCGGAGGTCGCGGCCCCGCGGGCGCACCGCCGCCCGGCGCTCCCCGGCCGCTCGTCCGATACCCGTGCCTGCTTCCCGCCGGGCTCATGCCGGCTGAGGGACGTCCGCGCGGTACACCGCGCCCGAGCGCGCTGACGTCAGGACGGCCGACACCGCCACCACCGCGCTCGCGATGACGAACATCCACGCCACCCCGTGCGCCCGCTCCACCACCACCCCCGCCAGCGCCCCGCCCAGCGCGCTCCCCGCCACCATCAGCGTCGTCGCCCACGTGTACGCCTCGTTCCGCATCCCCGCCGGCGTGATCCGCCCGACGAGGCTGTTCTGTGCCGTCAGCGCCGGGGCGATCGCCGCGCCGCCGACCGTCAGCGCCAGGCCCAGGGGCAGGACGTCGGGCATCGCGGCGTACGAGAGCAGGGCCGCCGACAGCAGGGCGGCGAAGGCGCCGTACTGGCGGGACAGCGGCGCCGTCGGCGGGCGGATGCCGTACGAGATGCCGCCGACCGCGCTGCCGACGCCCCAGACTGCCAGCAGAATTCCGGCGGTGGCCTCGGCCGCGGTGGGGGCGTGCTGGGTGGCGAACGCCGGTACGGTGACCGCCATCGCGCCGAACGCCAGGCCGAGCAGGCCGACGGCGGCCAGCAGGGTGGGGAAGCCGGGGGTGGCCAGGGCGCCCGCGCCGCGGGTCGGGCCGGCCGTCGGGTGCGGGCGCCAGCCGCGCATCACCCGGCCGCGGGCCAGGGTGAGGGTGCCGGCCAGGGTGGTGGCGGCGGCCGCCGCGATGGCCAGTTCGGGGCCGGACAGCAGGGTCAGGCCGGCGAACATCAGCGGGCCGAGGATGAAGACGACCTCGAACAGCGACGTCTCCGCCGCCAGGGCGGGGGCGCGCAGGTCGGCGCGCCCGGTGGCGGGCTCGGTCAGGTCGTTCCAGGCGCCGCGGACGGCGGCCGTGGTGGGCGGGAAGGTGGCGCCGGTGACGGCCGCGGCGGCCAGGATCAGCGGGAGCGGGCCGGTGTGGACGGCCCAGAGGAGGGCGAGCAGGGCGAGCGGGTGGGCCAGGCCCGTGGTCAGCAGGACGGGGGCCGGGCCGATGCGGTCGGCGAGACGGCCCAGCAGCGGGCCCAGCGCGGCGCCGGAGAGGGCCGCGATGGCGTCGGCGAGGCCGGCGGGGGCGTAGCTGCCGGTGCCGCGCTGGACAAGCAGGAGCATCGCCAGCGGGGTGACGCCGATGCTCAGGCGGGCGAGGACGCCGGCGAGGAGCAGCGCGGGGGCGCCGGGGATGCGCCACAGGGCCGCGTACGGGCGCAACGCCGGCACGGTCCGCCTCCTCGCGCTCGGGGTGCGGTACCGCGGCGTCCGGGGTAGGGCGAGCGGGGCGGGCGGACGCCGGGTGCCACGGGGTCGGCGCCCACTCGATCATGGCGGGCCGGCACAGCCTAGCCACGCCCGTGGGGCGGCGGTACGGCATTTCGCCGTGGCCGCGGTCACGGCGGCGACCTCAGCGGAGGGCGCGGGACGGCGGGCCTCGACCGGCTGCCGAAAATGGTCAGCCGACGATGCCGGTGGCCATCTGCTCCAGGCGGCGGACCCGGTCCTCCATCGGCGGGTGGGTGCTGAACATCGCCGCGATGCCGCCCCCCGACAGCGGGTTGGCGATCATCAGGTGCGCGGTGCTGGTGAGCTGCCCGTTCGGCGGGAGCGGCAGCCGGCTGGCGCCGTAGTGGATCTTCCGCAGCGCGCTGGCCAGGGCGAGCGGGTCGCCGGTCAGGGCGGCGCCGGAGGCGTCGGCCTGGTACTCGCGGCTGCGGCTGATCGCGAGCTGGATCACCGTCGCGGCGAGCGGGCCGAGGATCAGCAGGACCAGGGTGACCAGCGGGTTGGGGCGGTCCTCGTCGTCGCCGCCGCCGAACGGGAGGAAGAAGGCGAGGTTGGCCAGCATCGTGATGATGCCGGCGAGCGCGGCGGCGACGCTGGAGAGGAGGATGTCCCGGTTGTACACGTGGGACAGTTCGTGGCCGATGACCGCGCGCAGCTCGCGGGGGTCGAGCATCTGGAGCAGGCCGGCCGTCACGCAGACCGCGGCGTGCTGGGGGTTGCGGCCGGTGGCGAAGGCGTTGGGCTGGAGGGTCGGGCTGGCGTACAGGCGGGGCATGGGCTGGTTCGCGGCCGCCGACAGGGAGCGGACGATGCGGTACAGGTCGGGCAGCTCGGCCTCGGTGACCGGCTGGGCGCCCATCGAGCGCAGGGCGATCCGGTCGGACCAGAAGTAGCTGACGGCGTTCATCACCAGGGAGACGCCCGTGGCGATGATGACCCCGGTACTGCCGCCCAGCCAGTAGCCGACCCCGATGATCAGGGCGGTGAGCAGGCCGAGCAGGGCGGCGGTCTTGAGGCCGTTGTGGTGCCCGTGCACGTGGAACACCTCCGGTGCGCGGCGAGTGGGGGCCGCACGCCCCAGCTAACCCGGCCGAGCTGTGCGCCGGCGGGGAGCAACCCGGGAATCCGCCGTGTTCACCAGGGCAGGGCCGCCAGGTCCAGTACCCACTGCGGGGCGAATCCCACCAGTACGGCGGCCGCGGTGGCGGCGCCGAGCCCCGCGGTGACACTCCACGGCCGGCCGGCGAACCCGACAAAGGTCCCACCGCGCCGGTACAGGGCAGTGGCCGGGCGGAGGTAGTAGGCCAGGGCCAGGACCGTGTTGGCGGCGATCAGCAGCGCCAGCCACGGCAGGTCGCCGGCCAGCACCGCCCGGGTCGCCGTGATCTTGGCGAACAGCCCGGCCAGCCCCGGCGGCAGGCCGGCGAGGCCGACCAGCGCGAGCGCCAGCGCCGCCCCGGCGAGGGGCCGGTCGCGGGCGGCGCCCCGGTACGACTCGATCGTGCCGCCGTCGCCGGCCGCGCCGCGCAGCGCCACCAGCGCCGCGAACGCGCCGAACTCGATCAGCACGAAGAACACCAGATACGCCAGCGCCGCCGCGCCCGCCGCCCGCACCGCGGCCCCGTCCCGCTGGCCGGCCGACAGGACCACGGCGAGCGGGGCGAGGACGTACCCGAGCTGCGCCACCGACGACCACGCCAGCAGCCGGACGATCCGGCGCTGGCGCAGCGCGGCCAGGTTGCCGGCGGTCATCGTGACCGCGGCGACGACGGCGAGCGCGGGGCCTGTCCACTGGCCGGGGAGCGGGCCGCGCCACAGGGCCAGCAGGGCGACGGCGCCGCCGACCTTCGCGGCGGTGGACAGGTACGCCGTGACCGGCAGCGCCGCGCCGTCGTAGACGGCGGGGGCCCAGGCGTGCACCGGTACGGCGGCGACCTTGACGGCCAGGCCGACCAGCAGCAGGACGGTCCCGACGGCGGCCAGCCGGGTGTCGGCGGCCGGGCCGGCGGCCAGCGCGGCCAGGTGCAGCCGGCCCGTGGCGGCGTACAGCAGGGCGGCGCCGAGCAGGCTCACCGCGGAGGCGACGACGCTGACCACGTAGTACGTCACCGCCGCCCCGGCCGCGCGGCGGCGGGCGCGCAGCGCGACCAGCGGGTACAGCGGCAGGGTCAGCGTCTCGACGGCGACCAGCAGGGTGACCAGGTCGGCGGCGTAGCCGAGGACGACGCCGCCGGTCATCGAGGCGGCCAGCAGGAAGCACCACTCGCCGGCGGGGACGTCCGGCTCGCGCAGCAGCGGCGCGGCCAGGGCGAGCACGCCGAGGGTGAGCGCGGCGAACAGGGCGGCGACGACGGCGGCGTACCCGGTGGCCCGGTAGGCGCAGCCGCCGGCCGCGCACAGCGTCTCCCTGGTCCCGCCGGCGCCGACGACGGCCGCGCCGACCCCGGTGGCCAGCGCGCCGAGCGCCGCCGTGCCGAGGACCGCGCCGCGGCGGGCGAACACCAGGTCGGCGAGCAGGACGAGCAGGGCGGTGCCGGCGGCCAGGTACGCGGGCAGCAGCGCCGCGTGGTCGAAGGTCATCACTCCCCCACCAGGTACCGCAGCGGGGCGTGGCCGGGCTCCAGGACCAGCGCCGGCAGCAGGCCGAGCAGCAGCGTCAGGCCGACCAGCACCGCCCACACCGACCACTGCGCCGCCGCGGGGCGGGCCAGGCCGGCGACCGCGGGGGTCGCGGGGCCGTGGCTGACCCGGCGGAGCAGGCGCAGGAAGTACGCGGCCGTCAGCGCGCCGCCGAGCGCCGCGAGCGCGCCGAGCGCGGCCCAGTACGCGCCGCCGGCCCGCCACGCGCCGACCACCGCGAACGCCTCGCCCCAGAAGCCGGCCAGGCCGGGCAGGCCGAGCGAGGCGACCGCGGCGAAGCCGAGCACGCCGGCCAGCCAGGGGGCGCGCTCGCGCAGGCCGCCGAGGTCGCGCAGGTCGCCGGTGCCGGTACCGTCGCGGATCACTCCGGCCAGGAAGAACAGCAGGCCGGTGATCAGCCCGTGCGCGACGTTGCCGACCAGGGCGGCGTGCAGGCCGATCTCGGTACCGGTGGCGACGCCCAGCAGGACGAAGCCCATGTGCCCGACGCTGGAGTACGCGATCAGCCGCTTCAGCTCGGTCTGCGCCAGGCAGACCAGTCCGCCGACGAGGATCGCCGCGGTGGCCAGCGCGCCGAGCAGCGGGCCGGCCGCGACGGCGGCGTCGGGGGTGACGCCGAGGCCCACCCGGATCAGCCCGTACGTGCCCAGCTTGAGCAGGACCCCGGCCAGCAGCACGCTGCCGACGGTCGGGGCGGCGGTGTGCGCGGCGGGCAGCCAGGTGTGCAGCGGCCACAGCGGCGCCTTGACCGCGAAGGCGAGCGCCAGCAGCGCGAACGCCGTCGCCTGCACGCCGCGGGGCAGGCCGGCGCCGTGCGCGGCGGTGAGGGCGGCGAGGTCGGCCGTACCGGCGGCGGTCACCACGGTCAGCACGCCGACCAGCAGCAGGACGGAGCCGGCCAGCGTGTACAGCACGAACAGCCGCGCCGCGCGGCGCCGGTCGGCGCCGCCCCAGCCGGCGATGATCGCGTACATCGGCAGCAGGACGACCTCGAAGAAGCAGAAGAACAGCACCAGGTCCCAGGCGAGGAACGTGCCGAGCGCGCCCAGCTCGACGAGCAGCAGCAGCGCGGCCAGCACCCGCCCGCCGCGCTCGGGCGGCCGGGCCAGCAGGTACCCGCAGCACAGCAGCGTGAGCAGGGCGGTGAGCAGCACGAGCGGGTACGCGATGCCGTCCACGGCCAGGTGGAAGCGCAGGCCGAGCGCCGGTACCCAGGGCAGGTCCAGGTCGTGCCAGCGCGGCGGCCCGCCGGCCGGCCCGGTACCGGGGCCGAGGAACGCCGCGGCGACCAGGGTGAGGGCGGCGGCGGCCGCGGCCAGCGCGCGCCCGGCGCGGTCCCCGCGGACGGCGACGGCCGCGACCGCGCCGAGGGCCGGCAGGGCCAGGACGGCGACCAGCGCCGCGCCGCTCACCGCGCGCCCCCGAGCAGCCCGGCCGCGGCGGCGGCGAGCACCAGCCCGCCGAGCGCGAGCGCGGTCGCCCGCGGCAGCGGCCCGCGGTGCAGCGCGGCGACCCGCTCGGCCGCGGCGTCGACCGCCCGACCGAGGCCGGCGACCGCGCCGCCGAGGCCGCGCTCGTCGGCGGCCCGGGCGACCCGGGCCAGCGCGGCGGTCGGCCGGACCACCAGCGCCCGCTGGACCGCGTCCGCGCCGAAGCCGGCGGCCGCGGCGCGCGGGCCGGGCATCGCCGGGTCGCGCCGCCAGCGCCACCACGCCGCGGCCAGGCCGGCCGCGGTCAGCGCGAGCGGCAGCAGCGCGTCCGCGGACAGGTGCGGCGCGGCCAGCCGCAGCAGCCGGCGGGCGTCGCCGTCGAGGGCGGCCAGGCCGAGCAGGGCGCTGGGTACGGTCAGCAGCAGCATCGGCGTGCGCATCCACCAGCCCGGGTCGTGCGCGCCGGCGGCGGCCGGCCCGGCCGGGCCGGCGAACGTGCGCAGCAGCAGCCGGGCGGCGTAGTAGGCGGTCAGGGCGAGGCCGAGCAGCGCGGCGACCCGGAACGTCCAGCCCACCGGCCCGCCCGCCGCGCCGGCCGCGGCCACGATCATCTCCTTGCTCACGTACCCCGACAGCGGCGGCACCCCGGCCAGCGCGCCGAGCCCGATCGCGGTGCACCAGAACGTCACCGGCATCCGCCGGCGCAGCCCGCCGGGCATCGCGTTGGTGCCGGCGGCGTGGATGACCGCGCCCGCGCAGAGGAACAGCAGCGCCTTGAACGCGGCGTGGGTGAGCAGGTGGAACAGCGCGTTCGCGACCGGGCGCAGGGCGATCGCCCCCATCATGTACCCGACCTGGGACACCGTGGACCAGGCCAGCACCCGCTTGATGTCGTCGGCGGCCGCGGCGGCGAGCGCCCCGAGCAGCAGCGTCACGGCGGCGAGCACGCCGAGCACCGCGCGGGCCGGGCCGGTGAACACGGCGTCGAGCCGGACCAGCACGTACACGCCCGCGGCGACCATCGTGGCCGCGTGGATCAGCGCGGAGATCGGGGTGGGGCCGGCCATCGCGTCCGGCAGCCAGGTGTGCAGCGGGACCTGGGCGCTCTTGCCCATTACCCCGCACAGGATGAGCAGGCTCGCCCCCGCGAGCACGCCCGGCGGCAGGTCGGCGGCGGCGATGGCGGGCAGGCTCAGCGAGTCCGCCCGGACGGCGAGCAGCGCGATCCCGAGCAGGAACCCGACGTCGCCCACCCGGGTCACGAGGAACGCCTTCACCGCGGCGCCCGGCGCCGCGTCGAGCCGGCGGTCGTGGGCGATGAGCAGGTACGAGCACAGGCCCATCACCTCCCAGCCGACCAGCAGCAGGACCAGGTCGCCGGCCACCACGACGATCAGCATCGCCGCGGTGAACAGGCTGATCTGGGCGGCGTAGGGGGCGTACCGGTCGTCGCCGCGCAGGTACCCGACCGAGTACGCCTGCACCGCCAGCGCCACCGCCGCCACGGCCACGGCGAACAGCCCGGTGGACGGCTCCAGCCAGACGTCCAGCCCGACGGCCAGGTCGCCGAAGTCGGCCCAGCGCAGGTGGTGGTACACCTCCGGGCGGAGCAGGTGCAGGGCGACGGCGAGCAGCAGCGCGCCGGCGGCGCCGGCCAGGCCGAGAGCGGCGCCGGCGCGGCGGGCGGACTGCGGCAGGAGCAGCCCGGCGAGGCCGGCGGCCAGCGGTACGGCGGGCAGGGCGTACCCGACGGCGACGGCGCTCACCGCACACCCCCGGCGGGGGTTTCCTCGGCGGGTCTGCCTTCGGCGGGTTTGCCCTCGGCGACCGGGGCTTCGGTGTCCGTGTTCGTGTCCGTGTTCGTGTCCGTGCTCGCGTCCGCGTCCAGGGGGATGGCGTCGGTGGCGACCGTGGCGCGGGTGCGGAACAGGCGCAGGATGAGCGCCAGGCCGACGCCGATCTCGGCGGCGGCGAGCACGATGATGAAGAGGGCGAACACCTGCCCGCCGTACGGCAGCGCCCCGGCCAGCGTCGCGCGGACCGTGGCGTCCGCGGTCACCAGGACCAGGTTCACGGCGTTGAGCAGCAGCTCCACCGCCATCAGCAGCAGGACGGCGTTGCGCCGGCGGAGCACGCCGAACACCCCGAGGCCGAACAGCAGCGCGGCCGTTACGTACGGGATCGTGGGGTGCATCAGCCGCGCTCCGCCGGGCGGGAGACGACGATCGCGCCGACCAGCGCGGCCAGCAGCAGGATCGACACCACCTCGAACGGCAGCACCCAGGTGGCGAACACCTCCGCGCCGATCGCGCCCGCGGTACCGGGCGGGGGCGGGTCGATGCTCGTCCACCGGTACGCGTCGACCAGCAGCGCGGCCAGGCCCAGTCCGGCGGCGCCCCCGACCACCGGCGCGGCCCAGCCGGGCCGGTCCAGGTCGTCGGCCGCGCCGATCGGCGCCCGGGTGAGCATCACGGCGAACAGCAGCAGCACCACCACCGCGCCGACGTAGATCAACACCTGCACCCAGGCGACGAACTCGGCGCCGAGCACGAGGTACATCCCCGCGAGCGCGCCCAGGCACAGCACCAGGTGCAGCCCGGCCCGGACGACGTGCGCGGTGGCCACCACCCGGAACCCGGCGGCGACGGCGATCGCCCCGAGCGCGACGAGCAGCGCGTCGGCGGCGGTCACGCGCCATCCCCGTCCGGCGGCACGGCGGGCGGGGGCGCTGCGGGCGGCGGAACGGCTTTCGGCGGACCGGGAGGCGGCAGGTCGGCAGGCCGAGCGGTGGCGGGGCCGGTGGGCGTGGGCGGTTCGCTTGCCCGCGGTTCGGTCTCGTGTGATTCGGTCGCGGGTGGTGCGGTCGCGCCCGATTCGGTCGTGGGTGGTGCGGTTGCGGACGGCTCGGTTGCCGGCGGTGCCGTTCCGGCCGCGCGTGGCGGGCGGGTCGGCCGCGCCTCCCCGGCCGGGCGAGCGGGGCGAGTTGGTCCGGCGGTCACCGACGGCTGAGCGCCGGCCGGCGCGGCGGCGGGTCCGGTGCGCTTGGCCGCGGCGGCCTCCTCCTTGGCCGGCTCGCCGTTGGGGTCGTGCGCGGGCGGCGGCGGTACCGTCGCCATCCACTCCCCCAGCCGCTCCCGCTCGTGCAGCAGGTCGCGCAGGTCATACTCGGCGTACTCGAACTCCGGCGACCAGAACAGCGCGTCGAACGGGCACACCTCGATGCAGATGCCGCAGTACATGCACAGCGAGAAGTCGATCGCGAACCGGTCGAGCACGTTGCGCTGCCGCGCCCGTGCCGCACCCGGTACGACGACCTCCTCCTTGTGCGAGTCGATGTAGATGCACCAGTCCGGGCACTCGCGCGCACAGAGCATGCAGACGGTGCAGTTCTCCTCCCGCAGCGCGATGACGCCGCGGGAGCGGGGTGGGAGGTCGGGGGGCGTGTCGGGGTACTGCTGCGTGCCGGCGCGGCGGGTCATCGTCCGCCCGGTGACGGCGAGCCCCTTCAGCAACCCTTCGCCCGGTAGTCCCATACCGCTCATCCTGCCGTGTCCCCGAGCCTCCGCGCGAGCACCCCCGACCACATGGCGCGCGCGAGCCCGATCGTGCCGCTACTCATCGCAGGAGGTCCGGCGTTTGCAAGGGCGACCAGCGATCAGCTGAGGTCGGGGTGATGCTGCGGGGTGAGCTCCCCGCGCGTGCGGGGACGACGATGCCCGGATCATCGTGGACGAGTGCCACAACGAAGGATCCCTGCACACGCGGGCGACACCGAGCCGAGGGCTACGACACACCGCCGTGCAGAGATTCCCGCGCGTGCGAGGGTGACGCCACGCCCGAGCCGTGCCAGCAGTTGATCGCGGGAAGTCCTGCGCGTGCGGGGACGACTCGGGGACGTCCTGGACCTCCCACACATCCCAGGGAAGGATCCCCGCGCAGCGGGGCGACTGGATGGACGACAGCCTCGCCGTCGCGCTCGGCGGAAGATCCACTAGCGTGCGGGGACGACACCGTAGCGAGTCGTCCCGACACTCCCCCGCGGGGAAGATCCCCGCGCGTCATGATCGCGCTCACCGCGCGGCGCCTCGGGAAGATCCCGCGCGTGCGGGGCGACGCCCAGACCCCTCCTCATGGGAGGTGTCTTCCGGAAGATCCCCGCGCGTGCGCGGGGGCGACCGACATGCGCATGCTCACCCGCTCGGGCCTAGGAAGATCCCCCCGCGTGCGGGGGCGACTTGTTGTTGCCGCGGACGACGACGGGTGGGTGGGGAAGATCCCCGCGCGTGCGGGGGCGACGCCATGCGGGACCTGCTGCCCACCGACGAGGGGGGAAGATCCCCGCGCGTGCGGGGGCGACATGGCCAACAGCCCCGCCAACACGCCCGGCTGGGGAAGATCCCCGCGCGTGCGGGGGCGACACTTGTTGAGCTGGGAATCTACCGGCGGATACGGTCCGTCAGAATCAGTCCATCCACGCCAACCGTACCCGTCGGTCCGCTCCGCTGCCCGCATTGCTACTCGGGCCGGCACTCGTCGTGGTTGGTGGGCAGTGGCCAGACCCACTCGAACAAGTCGGCACAGAAGTCCACCCCGCCCGCTCCTCGCAACCACCTGCCTGCCGACCACTCGCGCCCGCCGTAGTGCAGAAAACATGGCGACCGCCACTCAGAAAGTAAACGTCCACATCACCTCTGCCGAGTCCCAGAGCGTCCGCGCGAGCACCCCCGTCCACGCGCCCCGCGCCCGCGCGCCATCCGAAAGCCTAAGAGTCGTCCAGCGCGCGCGTGATGATCCGGCGGGCGTCCCGGCCGTACACGGCGACTGATTGGAGGTGAGCGAAGACCCGCGCGTAGATGTCGATCTCGCCCGGCCGGGTCACCTTGATCTCGGCCGATGGCGATTCGAGGTACACCGCGCTGTTGTCGTAGATCCAGAAACCCGTGCCCGCGCCGGTGCAGCGGACCAGAGTGCCGAGTGGGATGATCCCGAGCGACACGTACGGCAGGGCTCGGACGCTGAGCAGCTTCACCAGTTGTTCGTCATGCTCCGCGCAATACCGGGTCCGGATCGCGTTCTCGGCGAGAACGACCACGATCCGCTTGCCCGCGTGCATCACCCTGCGTGCTCGCTCCAAGCGGAAGCGCACGGCCTCCTCCACATCATCGGGAATACGGTGGAACTCACGCCAGAATCCGATGATCCCGCGTGCGTACGCCTCGGTCTGGAAAAATGCCGGGGATGACGGCGCTCTCGTGGATGCGGAACAGGCGGGTGCGGGTGTACTGCTCCAGCGAGCCCGGCCGGGCAGCGCCGCGCATGCCATCCCGCACCCGAGCCCGCCATTCGACATATGCGCTCTCGATCGACCGCAAGGTACTGACGAGGTCAGGCAGCTCATCCGCAGCATCACACGCGCGACACCATGCACGGACGTTGCCGAGGGTCGGGGTGACCGCGCCATTCTCGATCTTACTAACCCGCGCTGACCAGGCTCGCCCAGCCGTCGTGGTAGCTCAGGTCGGTCAACTCGCCGCGACGCCATCGCGCGAAGGGTTCCGCATCGCCGGGCACACCATAGAAGTCGCGCAGCTCCATGTGCGCCCAGCTGCGCCGCACGCTGCTGTACCGGCGAACGAACTCGGCGCGGTCCACCTCGAACAAAGACACCTACTTCGGGAGCTGGAGGAATCGGAGCATTCGTGCGGGGATCTCCACGGCGTCCTCGTGGCCAGGGAGATGGAGCGAGGCCAGCGTCTCGGGGTCGAGCTTCCAGCCCTGGATCACGTAGCTGTCCCGGTCCGGGCAACGGTAGACCGTCGGAGAATCGCCACGCCCGGACTCGGGGTCCTTGCCGATGAAGTCGAGTCGCATCGTGCCTCCAAAGGCCGCGCCTGTTTCCTCATGTTGGCCGAACCCATCTTGGAACGACCACCCGATGTGGTCAGGAGGAAACCGTGAGCAAGGCCGTCGACCGGCAAGGACGTACCCGGACAGGGTCGTCCCGGCAGCAAGCCCGACGAGTCCCTGACGCCGTCCGCCGATTCGGCTGCGGCGGGCCGGTTGGGGTGGGCCGCCACGGCGACGGAGAGCCGGCCTCCGTCGCTCCCGTACCGATCGACGCAGGAGGTATGAATGCTGAGAACCGGCGACATCCTGGTGCTACGCACCGTCGAATACGTGACGGGGAACGGCTCGATCATCGTCAAGATCGACGCCGTCGGGGACATCCGCGAACGGCACGGCGAGCAGTGGATCGCCGTGAAAGCCGCCGGGTCATCGAAGGTGCCGCACCCGCGACGCGGTTCATCGAGGTCCGGACGGCGTCGATCCTGGCCGCCCGGCAACGGGCATGGACCCGCCCCGCCGGTCGAGCCACTGTGGTCACCACACCGACCACGGTGCTCGGCGAGACCACAGCCCGATACCGCGAGCCGAGTACGGACGCTGCGGTGGGGAGGGCGGGTGCCCCGGCAGGGGATCAAGCCTGACCGCCCCTGCCGGGGCACCCGCCCTCCCCACCGCCCACAACGCAAAGCCCAAAGCGCAAGCCCAAAGCGCAAGCCCACAACACAGAGCCCACAACGCGGGCCGAACGCAAAGCCCGAAGCGCACAAGCGCAAAGCGGCCGACCCTCAGATGGCCACCACGACAGCGGCCGTCAACACCAACTGCCCGAGGGCCACCGGTACCAGCCCCTGCCAGCACAGCCGTTGCAACTGATCCGCCCGCAGCCGCGGGAACGCCACCCGGCACCAGATCACGAAGAAGCTCACCCCGCCGACCTTCAGCAGCGTCCACAGCCACCCCAGCGCGCCGTCCGCGAACGGCCCCTTCCACCCGCCGAGGAACAGCACCGTCGTCAGCGCGGCGATCACCACGATCCCCACGTACTCCGCGAGCAGGAACAGGGCGAAGCGCAGCCCCGTGTACTCCGTGAGGTACCCGAACACCAGCTCCGAGTCGGCGATCGGCATGTCGAACGGCGGCCGGCGGATCTCGGCCAGTCCCGCGGTCAGGAACACCAGCAGCGCCGGGAGCTGCCAGAGCAGCCACCACGGCCGCCACGCCTCGACGATGCCGGGCAGCGAGAGGGTGCCGGCGGCCATCGCCACCGAGGCCGCCGACAGGACCAGCGGCAGCTCGTACCCGAGGAGCTGGGCCGCGCCGCGCAGGCCGCCGAGCAGGCTGTACTTGTTGGCCGACGCCCACGCCGCCATCAGCAGCGACAGCACCCCGACGCCGAGGACGGCGAGGGCGAAGAACAGCCCGGCGTCCAGCGGCTGCGCGACCAGGTCGCCGGGGCCGAGCGGGATGACGAGCAGTACGACCAGGTACGGCAGCAGCGCCACCGCCGGGGCCAGCCGGAACACCGCCCGGTCGGCGCCACGCGGGGTGATGTCCTCCTTCTGGGCGAACTTCACGCCGTCGGCGATGAGCTGCGCCCAGCCGTGGAACGCGCCCGCGTACATCGGGCCCAGCCGGCCCTGCATGTGGGCCATGACCTTGTGCTCGGCCTGGCCGACGAGCAGCGGCAGGGTGAGGAACGCGACGAGCACGAGCGCCACCCGCAGCGCCAGTTCGGCGGCGCTCACGCGGTACCGTCCGGCTCGGCGGCCGGGTCGACCGCGGCCGGGCCCCACTCGCGGGGGTCGGGGACGCCCGGCGGGCGGGCGGGGGCGCGGCGGCCGCCGCCCGCGGCCTCGCCCGGCTCCTTGGCACCCGGCCACGCCTTGGCGACCCGGGCGGCGAGGACGAAGTCCTTGCGCAGCGGGTGGCCCTCGAACTCCGGCGGCAGCAGCAGCGGGCGCAGGCCGCCGGGGTGGCCGGGGAAGTCGATGCCGAACATCTCGTGCGTCTCCCGCTCGTGCCAGGCGGCGCCGGGGAACGTGTCGACCACGGACGGCACGGCCGGGTCGACGGCGGGCAGCCGGGTGCGCAGCAGCAGGCCGTGCCGGGCGGTGGTGGACCAGAGGTGGGCGACGACGGTGTACCCGTCGCCCTCGTCGACGGCGCTCAGCCAGTCGAGGAAGTCGCAGGCCACGGCCGGGGTGTCCCGGGCCGCGCGGACCGCCGCCGGCCAGGCCGCGGGCGGGACGTCGACCGTGCCGCGGGCGTACGGGCCGCCGGCCGATACCCCGACGACCGCCTCGGCGTCGCCCAGCGCGGCGGCCAGCAGCGCCGCGGGCTCCTGCTCACCCATGCCCCGATCCTAGGGCCCGCCCGGCCCGCCGCGGTCGGCCGGACCGGGGATGTCGGTGGGTCCTGTCAGGATGGCCGTACGTCGTGGAGGGAGGCACCGATCCTGTCCGATCATGGATCAGCATGCTGTTCACATCGTCCCGGCTCCGCCTTGCGGGTGGCGGGCTGGGCCGGCCCCGGCCGGGCGACGTGACCCGTTAGAGGCCGGGGAGGCGATTGTTGCGGAACAGGTCGACGAACAGTTGGTGGTCGGCCCGCGCCCGGCCGCCGTACGCGTGGGCGAAGTCCACGAGGTACGCGGCCAGCGGCGCCGGGTCGGTCCCGACAGCCGCGGCGATCGCCTCCTCGGTCGAGTAGTCCACCAGGTCGTGCGCGGACTCGTCGTCGGCGACCGAGTGCATCCGCGCGACGGCCCGGCCCAGGTCGGTGACGATGTCGGCCAGCTCGGCCGGCTCGTTGACGTCGGCCCAGTCCAGGTCGGCGGCGTACGGGGAGACCTCGGCGACGACCTGGCCGACGCCGTCGAGCACGGTGTGCCCGCACCACGGGTCGGCGTGCGCCTGCAACGCCCGCTGCGACTCGGCCGTCCGGTGGCCCTGGTGCAGGAAGTAGCCGGCCACCCGCGGGTCGTCGATGTGCCGGGCCACCGCCGGGACCTGGGCCTGCTTCATGTACAGCACGACGTCGTTCTCCAGCGCCTGGGTGTGGCCCTCCAGCAGCAGGTTGTACGACGGCAGACCGGCCGAGCCGATGCCCACGCCCTTGCGCAGCTTCACGTCCTTGATCCGGGCCGCGACCGGGCGGACCCCGGTGGACCGGGGCAGGGTGCCCAGGTACGCGTCGAACGCCGCCGCCACCCGCTCCCGGGTCGGGTCGTCGACCTCGTACACGCCCTCGCCGAGCGAGAACCGGCGCTCGTACGAGTCGATCGTGGTCTGGCTGGCCAGCAGGTCCACCCGGGTGCTCAGCCGGGCCCGTTGCAGGACCGTGCGCAGCACGCCGGTGGCCGTGTCCAGGGTGATCGAGCCGATCGCGTCGTCGCCGCCGGCGGCGATGGCGGCCAGCTCGGCGTGGTAGGCGGCCGTGAACCGGCTGACCAGGTCGCCGATCACCGCGTCGGAGAGCGCCTTGGCGTACCCGAGCAGGGCGATGCTGGCGGCGAACCGCTTCAGGTCCCAGGTGAACGGCCCGACGTACGCCTCGTCGAAGTCGTTGACGTTGAAGACGAGCACGCCGGCGTCGTTCATGTACGTGCCGAAGTTCTCCGCGTGCAGGTCGCCGTGGATCCACACCCGGCTGGTCCGCGGGTCGAGGAACTCCCCGTCCGCGTACGGGCCGGTCAGGTCGGCGTAGAACAGGCTGGCGCTGCCCCGGTAGAACGCGAACGGCGACGCCGCCATCTTGCGGAACTTGCGCCGGAAGGCGGCCGGGTCGCGGCCCATCGACTCGCCGAACTCCCGGACGAGGACATCGAGGATCACGCCGGCCCGCTGCTGCTCGCTCACGCCCCGCAGCCTACTTGCCGCCCGCCGGGTCACCGGGCCGGTTCGGCGCGTCGGGGGTCAGGCCGGCGGCGGTACCAGGGGCGCGGTCAGTGCGAGCGGGTCCGGCCGGGGCACCCCGCCGATGCCGGCCTGCTCGCCGGCGATCCGCTCCTGGAGGCGCAGGATGCCGTGCAGCAGGGCCTCGGGGCGGGGCGGGCAGCCGGGCACGTACACGTCCACGGGGATGAGCTGGTCGACGCCCTTGGTCACCGAGTAGGAGTCCCAGTACGGGCCGCCGCAGTTGGCGCACGAGCCGAAGGAGATCACGTACTTGGGCTCGGGCATCTGCTCGTACAGCCGCAGGATCGCCGGGGCCATCTTGTCGGTGACCGTCCCGGAGACGACCATCAGGTCGGCCTGGCGCGGGCCGTGGGCGAACGGGATCACGCCGAGCCGCATGAAGTCGTGCCGGGACATGCTGGCGGCGATGAACTCGATCGCGCAGCAGGCGAGGCCGAAGTTGAACACCCACAGCGAGTAGCGCCGACCCCAGTTCAGTACGAACCGGATCGGCTCACCCAGTACGGCCGGCAATCCCACCCGGACACCCTACCGCCGCGCCGCCACCCCGGCCGCGGGCCGCGCGCCGCCGGGGCCCCGCGGCACCGAGCCCCGCGCCGCCCGGGCCGGCCGCCGCCGGGCCGGGCGGCGCGGGGCCGTGCGGTCAGGTCGGGTCGTCGGGGTACCAGGCGGCGCGGCGCAGGTCGACCCGGTCGCCGCGCAGCGGGGTGCCCTCGCCGGCCAGCCGGGCCAGCGCCGCCGCCGGCTGCGACGGGGCGACCCGCCCGGCGGCGTTGACGACCCGGTACCAGGGCACGCCGCCGCCGTGCCGGGCCATGATCGTGCCGACCCGGCGGGCGGAGTTCTGCCCGGAGGCGTCGGCGAGGGCGTCGGCGACGGCGCCGTACGTCATCACCCGGCCGGGCGGGATGCGCTCGACGAGGCGCAGCACGGCCTCCACGTACTCCTGCGGGTCCACCCCGCCATTATCGGCCCCGCTCAGGGGACGGGCGGGCCGGTGTACGGGCGGCTGTCGCGGTACGGCCAGCCGTACGCGATGCAGCCGCGCAGGCCCAGCGTCTGCTGCTGCATCACCGGCGCCGGCGCGCCGCGGCGCGGGCAGCCCTCGTGGCCGCGGCCGAGTTCGTGGCCGACCTCGTGGTTGACGACGTACTCGCGGTACTCCGCCAGCGGTGCCCGGTACCGCGGCACGCCCTGCCACCAGCGGGCCTGGTTGATGATGACCCGGCCGGTGACCCGGCAGTTGGTGAACCGCTCGGTGCGCAGCCCGCCCGCGGCGCACATCCGCTCGGACGTCACCGGGGTGGCCAGCAGCACGCTGAAGTCGGCCGTCGCCCCGGCCGGCACCCGCTGGAACCGGCGCTCGCCGCCGGCCGTCCAGCCGCGCGGGTCGCCGAGGGTCCGCTCGACGGCGGCGGCGAACGCCGCCCGGTCCTGGCCGGTGTCGGACTCGACGCCGACGCGGTACCGCAGCAGCGGCCCCGACCGCCCGTACACCCGGGAGGTGCCGGCCGCGTAGCCGAACGTGCCCGGGCCGGCGTTCGGGAAGGCCGCCGTCGTACCGGTGGGGCTGGGTGTCGCCGTGGCGCTCGGGGTGGTGGGGGCCTCGGTGGTGGCCAGCGGGCGGCCGGTGGTCCGGCTGTCCTCGTCCCGGGCCAGGTCGACGCCGATGATCGCGGCGGCGGCGAGCAGCACGGCGACGACGCCGACGCGCTGCCGGCGGCGCTGGGCGCGGCGCCGGCGGTCGTCGGTGGGTGGCGGGAGCGGGCGGGCCTCGCGGCGGCGGGCCTCGGCGAGCGCGGCCCGGCCGGCGCCGGTGAGCCGCCCGACGGGGCCGCGGGCGCTGGTGCGCCGGTCGCCCGCGCCGGCCGGCCCGCCGCCATCCGCGGCGGACGGCCCGGCGGCGCGGCTGTCGCGAGGTGCCCCGGGGACGCGGCCGTCGCGAGCCGGCCCGGGGGCGCGGGCGTCGTCGGTCGGACCGGCAGTGCGGCCGCCGCCGGTCGGGCGGGTGCGGCGGTCGTCGATGGTCGGGCGAGCGCCGATCGTCGGGCGCAGCCGGCCGTCGCCGGTGGCCGGACGCAGGCGACCGTCGCCGGTGGTCGGACGGGGCCGGCCGTCGCCGGTGGCCGGGCGGAGCGTGCGGTCGCCGGCCGAGCGCGCCGGGCGGCCGCCCGGCGCGGCGCCCGGGTCGGGGTCGACGCCGGGGCCGGAATCGGCCGGACGGGTGCCGGACGGGCGACCGCCGGACGGGCGGGTGGTGCGCGGCGGGGCGTCGGGGTCGCGGCCGGTCGCGGCGTCCGGGTCGAGAGTGGTCGCGGCGTCGCGGCGAACGGCGCGGCTGCTCGGGCGGGTCCGGGGGCGGCGGCCGGGGATGACCGGGATGCCGGCCACCGGCGTCGGCTCGGCCCAGGCGGCGGGGTCCGGGCGCTCCCAGGCGGCCGGGTCCTGCTCGGCCCAGGCGGCCTCGCGGGCGGCCCGGTCGCGGTCGGGCGCGCGGCCCGGCTCGGGTCCGGGGCCGGCGGGCCGGTCGCCGGTCGGGTCGGCGGCGCGGTCGGGGCGCTGGTCGCGGCGCGGACCGGCGGGCTTCGCCATCGGCATCCCCCCGCTTTCCCCGCTGCTCGTACGGCCGCTCGATTTCCTCGGACCCTTACCACCATAAGGAGATAAACCGGACTATGTGCGGTAAGGGCCGGTGCAACTCGCGCCGCGAACAGCAGTGCCCCGCCCGTACCGGTGCACAGTCTCGACCACGGCCCGCCCGGACACAATGCGCGCTATGCCGCACTATGGGTGGTTGGCGCGACCGCGCGTACGCCCGACCGGGATCACCGCGCGCACCGCGCCGGCGCCGATCCCGCCGGCCGCCCCGGGCCGATCACCCCGGGGCCGCGGCGGGCCGGTCACCCGGCCGACCGGGCGCGTTCAGGTTACCGGCCGTCGACCAGGCGGCGAACGGCGCGGGCCACCAGGTCGGGGACCTCCATCTGGGCGACGTGGCCCACGCCCTCCAGCATCGACAGCCGGGCGCCGGGGATCACGCCGGCGACCCGCGGGGCCACCCGTACGTCCACGATCCGGTCCAGCGTGCCGCCGATCACCAGGGTCGGGGCGGTGATCCCGCGGGCCATGGACCACAGCGAGCCGGCGCCGGGCAGGTACGCCCGCAGGAAGGTCAGCACCAGCCCGCGCAGCGTCCGGACGTACACCGACGGGTAGTACGGCAGCACGTACCGGTCGCTGACCTCCGTCACCGCCTCCGCCACCCGCTGCGGGCTGAGCCGGCCGGGGTCGCCGAAGCACGCCTCCAGCACCTGCCGGGTGAGGTCGGCGGGCTCGGTGCGGGCCAGCCGGCGGCCGGCGATGCGGCTCGCCCCCGGTACGGCGAGCAGCGGCAGCATCGAGCCGTGCAGCGAGCGCCGGGCGTCCAGGAACGGCATGGCCGGCGAGATCAGGGTGAGGGTGCGGACCAGGTCGGGCCGCCGGGCGGCCACCCACACGGCCACCGCGCCGCCGAACGAGTTGCCGACCAGGTGGACCGGCCCGCGCTCGTCGCGGTCGATCCAGGCGGCGACCCGCCGGGCCACCGAGGCGACCGAGTACGTGCCCGCCGGCGCGCTGCGCCCGAAGCCGGGCAGGTCGATCGCCTGGCCGGCGACCCGGTCGGCGAGCAGGCCGGCCAGGTCGGTCCAGTTCTGCGCCGAGCCGCCGAGGCCGTGCAGGTACAGCGCCGGCGGCGCGCCCGCGGCCGGGCTCGGCGTGTCGCGCACGTGCAGCGCCGCGCCGCCGAACTCCACCAGCCGGCCCGGCCACGGCGGCCACGACCCCGCCGGTACCGCCGGGGCGCCCACGTCGGTGCTCGTCACGGCGCCGTACCCCCCTCCCGTAGCGGTGCGTATCCCCTCACAGTAGGGCGTCGAGCAGGCGATTGACGGCAGCCATGGTGGCCCGGACCGCGGCTCTGGTCCGGTCCCCGGTCACGATCGCCGAGCCGGCGAGCTGCTCCACCCAGCCGTCGCAGACCAGCAGGATCACCACCACGGCCACCTCGCACGTGCCCAGCGGGACGATCGCCGCGTGCTCGACGAAGCACCGCCCCGGCGCGTCGCCCGGCCGGGCCGCGGCGACCAGCTCGCCGATCGCCGCCGCGGCGGCGGCCGCGCAGAGCCGGGGGACGTACCGGTCGACGGCGGGGCCGCTCGCCGCGCCGCGGGCGGTGCGGTCGCCGGCGGCGAGGCGTACCTCGACGGTCCCGTCCAGGCCGGTCACGGTGAGGCCGACGTGCTCGATCACGACGCGCGCGGGCGCGCCGGGCCGCCCGGCTACCCCGGCCGGCGCGCCGCCGGGGTGGTCGACGCCGTACGGGTCGCGCCGCACCGGCCGGCCGGGCGGCGGGATGACGGCGGCCCGTTCGGCGGGCCCGGCCGGGCCGGACCCGGCGACCTCCGGCGCCGCCGGGGCGCTCCCGGCAGGCGAGACGACCCCGGCCGGCGAGGTGACCGGCGCCGACGGAGTGGCCCCGGCCGACGGGACAACCGCAGCCGGCGGAGTGCCCCCGGCAGACGGGGTGACCCCGACCGGCGAGACGGCCGCAGCCGGCGGAACGGCCCCGACCGGCGGGATAACCCCGACCGGCGGAACGGCCCCGCCTGGCGGAATGGCCGCAGCCGGCGGGAGCGCGCCGGGTGCGGCCGGCGCGGGCGCCGGGTCGAACAGGGTGCGGCCGGGGCCGCGCGGGTCGGGATGCGGGTCGAGGCGGGGGTCGGGCCGCGGGCCGGGGCGCGGTTCGTACGCCCCGTCCGGGTTCGGCTCCCCGGTCGACCCGCCGGCCGGGCCGAACGCGCCGGCCCCGTTGCTGCCCGGCGGCGCGGCGAACCCGCCGAGCCCGCCGGATGCCAGGGAAAGATCGGGTCCGCGGAAGGGTCCACCGGCCGGGAGCGGCCCGGCCGGCCCGTCGTCGGGTCCGGCCGGACCCGGTCGCAGCGGCGCCGCCGCATTCGGGTCCACGGCGTCGCCGCCCAGCGGCGGCGCCCCGGCGGCCGGAGCGGTCGGGTCGGCGCCCGGATAGCGGGAGTCGTGGTCGGGCACCGGCCCGGCGGCCGGGTAGCCGGGGTCCCACCCCGGTGCCGCCCCGATGGCCCGAGTGGTCGGCCCGACCGCCGGGACGGTCCGGGCGGCGGGCGGCGGCGCGGCGTCACCGGCCGGGCCCGCGCCGGACTCGCCCGGCTCGCGGGGCTCGCCGGACTCGCCGAGCCCGAGTGGGCCCGTCGACGGTCCCCACGGCGGGCGGGCGGGCGTCGGCCCGTACCCCGCCGGGTCGACCGGGCGGCGCGGGGACGGCGCCGGCGGCCGCCAGCCCGCGTCGGCGTCCCCGTCGACCGCGCGGCGCCGGCCGCGCCGGGAGGGCCGGGGCGCCACCGGGTCGGGCGCGGCGTGGGCCGGGCGGCGGTCCGGCTCGCTCTGCTGCGGGATGCGCCGGGGCTCCGGCTCGACCGCGGGGCGGGGCGGCTTGGCCGCCAGGCCGAGGCGTTCCTGGAGCATGCGGGCCACCTCCCGGCTCACGTGGGCCGCGTCGGCCCCGTCGGCTAGATCGAGGCGGAGCAGGTGTGCTCCGCTGGGGGTCGTGCGCAGCGACGCGCCGCGGACGCCGCCGACGTCGTGCGCGGCACCGAGGACGGCGTCCACGTCGAACCCCTCCGGCCGCTCCCGCGGGGCGCCGGGCTCGTCGTCGCGGCGCAGGTGGGTGGCGATCCGGGCCAGCTCGGGGGTCTGCGCGGGCGGGGCGGCGGCGGGACCGGCCGGGGGGTCGTCGACCGGCACCCGGTGCGGCAGCACGGGCCCGTCCGGCACGAGCAAGGTGGACGGGGTGGCCTCGCGCCGGTCCGACGTTTCGGCCGACCAGTCCCAGCGCGACGGCGGCGGGTAGGTGGTGCTCCACAGGGCGGCGGCGGACGGGTACCGCGTGCCGTTGCGCCCCTCGGGCTCGACCGGCGGCCAGCCCCCGTTCTCCTTCGGAGTGTCCACGGCCTCCCCGGCACCGCCCTCCCTGCCCGCCGCGGCGCCGCCGGGCTGCCCTGTTTCGTCCACCGTGTGCTCCTCGGTCACCTCTGCTGAGGCTACCGTGTGCGTGCGGTACGGAGGAGCCACGCGACAGCCGTGCGGGCTCTACGGTGAGATGATGCCGCGCGCGGGGTCGTCATCGGCCCGAGGGGGTGCGCGGGTGCGGAGGGGTCGATGAACTCGGTTGGAACGCGTACGGAGGGGCGGCCGGCGCGGCTGCCCAGGTCGGCGCGCCGCAAGCAGCTCCTCGCCGCCGCGCAGGAGGTGTTCGTCGCGCAGGGGTACCACGCGGCCGCGATGGACGACATCGCCGAGCGGGCCGGAGTGTCCAAACCGGTCCTGTACCAGCACTTCCCCGGCAAGCTCGAGCTGTACCTGGCGCTGCTCGACACGCACTGCGAGGCCATCATCGACGGTGTGCACGCGGCGATGCGGGTGCAGAGCGAGAACAAGGGCCGGGTGCACGCCGCGGTGGGGGCGTACTTCGACTTCGTCGACCACGACAGCGGGGCGTTCCGGCTGGTGTTCGCCTCCGACCTGCGCAACGAACAGGCCGTCCGGGAGCGGATGGACCGGGTCGAGTCGGCCTGCTGCACGGCGGTCGCCGACGAGATCATGACCAGTACCGGGGCGCCCCGCCCGCACGCCGAGCTGCTGGCCTCCGGGCTGGTGGGGGCGGCGGTGCAGGCGGCGCAGTTCTGGCTGGGCGGCGGGCGCTCGCTGCCGAAGGAGGACGCCGTGGCGCTGCTGGCCACGCTGGCCTGGCGGGGCATCGCCTCGTTCCCGCTGCACGGGGTCGACGAGCGGCCGGCGGACTGACCGCGGCGCCCGGTCCCTGCTCGGGCTGGCCGTTGCGGCGTCCCCGGGCGGGTAGGCTGCGGGTGACGTTTTTCGCGACGAGCGGGAGGTTTCCACGTGGAGGTCAAGATCGGCGTGCAGTACGCCGGCCGGGAGCTGGTGATCGAGAGTGACCAGTCCCCCGCGGACGTCGAGAAGCTCGTCACCGAGGCCGTCAACGGCGACTCCGGCGTGCTGAGCCTCGCCGACGAGAAGGGCCGGCGGGTGCTGGTGCCGACCGACAAGCTGGCGTACGTCGAGATCGCCGAGGCGACCGTGCGCTCGGTGGGCTTCGCCGCCCGCTGACGCCGCGCACCCGATGAGCAGCGGGCCGGGCCTGCTGCTCATTTTTTTCGACCTCGCCGTCCGGAATGTCCATCAATGTGCGGGCTACCGGGGACCGCCGGCCCGGTCGGGTAGGATGGTGGGGATGGTTGCCGGCTGGCCGACCACTCCACCGCTCGACCCGGACCGTCCGATCCGGCGCCCCGGACCCGTCCGGGGTCGGTGCCGGACTCCGGGCCGGCCGACCACTGCACCGACCCGGCCACTGCACCCGGCCGACGGTCCGGCGGTCGGCACACCGGCGGAGTGGCCGACCGGGGGACCGGAGGCACCCGGCGTTTGCGGCGCCGGCGGCGCCCGTTCGGACGACCACACCGACGACGCGACGGCAGTGCGCTGCCTGCCGCCGTACCACAGCCAGGCGCGGCCCGCGGACATCCGCGTGCGGCCCGCCGCGACCCGGAGCCGCGACCGCACGGCCGCGACCCGAACCCGGCGCGACCACCCAGTCGCGACCACCCGGCCGCGGCTGCCCAGCCGCGACTGCACAGCGCGGCCGCACGGCCGCACCACACAGCCGCGCCCTTCGACACGCCGGGGCGCACCCACGAGAGGGCACCCCAGAAAACCCCATGACAGAGCAGCACACAGCCGAACGCCCCGCCAGCCCGACCTTCGCCGAGCTGGGCGCCCGCCCGGAGACGGTGGAGGCCCTCGCGGCGGCCGGCATCACGCACGCGTTCGCCATCCAGGAGTACGCCCTGCCGATCGCCCTGCGGGGCACCGACCTCATCGGGCAGGCGCCGACCGGCACCGGCAAGACGCTGGGCTTCGGCATCCCGCTCATCGACCGCGTGCTCGCCCCGGACGAGGGCGCCAGCGGCGTACCGCAGGCGCTCGTCGTCGTCCCGACCCGCGAACTCGGCCTGCAGGTCGCGACCGACCTGGCCACGGCCGGCAAGGTCCGCGGCGTCCGGGTCCTGTCGATCTACGGCGGGGTCGCGTACGAGCCGCAGGTCGACGCGCTGACCACCGGCGTCGAGATCCTCGTCGGCACGCCCGGTCGCCTGCTCGACCTGGCCAAGCAGAAGAAGTTGAAGCTGAACGCCGTCCGGCACCTGGTGCTGGACGAGGCCGACCGGATGCTCGACCTGGGCTTCCTCGACGACGTCGAGCGGATCCTGGCGATGCTGCCGGACGAGCGGCAGACGATGCTGTTCTCGGCGACCATGCCGGACCCGATCGTCGCGCTGTCCCGCCGGTTCCTGCACCACCCGGTGACGATCCACGCCGGGCACACCGCCGAGACCGGCCCGTCGCCGCTGACCACCCAGGTGGTGTACCGGACGCACTCGCTGAACAAGATCGAGGTGCTGGCCCGGATCCTCCAGGCCGAGGGCCGCGGCCTCACGATGATCTTCACCCGGACCAAGCGGGCCGCCGACCGGGTGGCCGAGGACCTGGACTTCCGCGGGTTCGCCGCGGCGGCCGTCCACGGCGACCTCGGGCAGGGAGCCCGGGAGCGGGCGCTGCGCGCGTTCCGGACCGGCAAGATCGACGTACTCGTGGCCACCGACGTCGCCGCCCGCGGGCTGGACGTCTCCGGCGTCACCCACGTGGTGAACTACGACTGCCCCGAGGACGAGGCCACGTACACCCACCGGATCGGCCGGACCGGCCGGGCCGGCGCGACCGGCGTCGCCGTGACCTTCGTCGACTGGGAGGACGCGCCGCGCTGGAAGATCATCGACAAGAACCTCGGGCTGGCCATGCCCGAGCCGCCGGAGACGTACCACACCTCCGAGTGGCTGTACGCCGACCTGGCCATCCCCACCGACATCACCGGCACGCTGCCCAGCGCCGAGCGCACCCGGGCCGGCCTGGCCGCGGAGCACGAGGAGGACCTCGGCGGCCCGTCGCGGCGCGGCCGCGACGGCGGCCGGGGCGGGCGGGACGGCCGGCGGGACAGCGGCCGCGGCGGGAGCGGCCGCGGCGAGCGCCGCGACGGCGACCGCGGGCGCGGCCGGGACGACAGCCCGGCCGCGACGACCGAGGAGAGCGCGCCGCGCGCGTCCCGGCAGCGCCGCCGCCGGCGCGACGGCGCCGAGGTCGCCGCGGAGGCCGCCACGGCCGCCGCCGGGGCCACGCCCGCCGCCCCGACGGCCGAGGCCGCCGGGGGCACCCGCCGGCGCCGCCGGCGCGGGGGCGCGGACGACACCCGTACGCCGAACGCCGGCCCCGACGCCGGCGACGCCCGCGCGGACAACGCCCCGCGCGGCGGCGGCGACGCCCGCCCGGACAACAGCCACCGCGACGACGCCCCGCGCGCCGCCGCGGGCAACGGACCGCGGGAGGACGCGCCGGCCGACGGCGACGCGCACAAGCCGGCCCGGCGGCGCCGCCGGTCGGGCCGCGGCTCCGGCGGGCGGGACGCCACGCCGGCCGCCGGCTGACGGTGCCCGGGCTCGACGCGGCGCTGGCCGAGGTCCGCGCCGCGCTGCTCGACCCCGGCCTGGTCCGGGCGGTGGCCGCCGGCCGCCGCCGGGGCGCGCCGGTGCCGGACCCGGTCCGGGCCGAGCTGCGCCCGGTCGCCCTGCGCGCCGGCGCGCGGCTCCAGGTCGTCGCCTCCGACGGCGTCCGGCCGCACACCAGCAACGTCCCGCCGGGGGCGCCGGCCGCGGCCGCGGTCGACGCGCTGCTGGCCCAGCCGTACGGCAACTGGCACGTCGAGACCCGGGCGGCAGTGCTCCAGGTCCGGATCTCGAAGAAGGGCGACGCGTACGTGCACCGCGGCGGCCCGCCCGCCGACCCCGCCCCGCCGGCCGCGCACGACCGGGCCAAGCGGCACCTGCTCGACCCGGGCGACCCGCTGTTCGCGGCGATCGGCGGCGGCGCCGCGAAGCGGCGCCAGGTGGACGCCTTCCTGCGCGCCCTCGACGCCACCCTGCCGGCCGACGGGCTGCCCGAACCGCTGCGGGTGGTGGACCTGGGCTGCGGCAACGCGTACCTGACGTTCGCCGCGTACCGGTACCTCGCCGGGCGCGGGCTGCCGGTCGAGGTCACCGGCGTGGACGTGCGCGCCGACCAGCGCGCCCGCAACACCGCCCTGGCCGCCGAGCTGGGCTGCGCGGACGCGGTCCGGTTCGTCGCCGGGACGATCGCCGACGCGCCCGTCGCCCCGCCGCCGCACGTGGTGCTGGCGCTGCACGCCTGCGACACCGCGACCGACGGGGCGCTGGCCCGGGCGGTCGCCTGGCGGGCGCCGTGGGTGCTCGCCGCGCCCTGCTGCCACCACGACCTCGCCGCGCAGCTCCGCCGGGCGCCGGCCACCGCGCTGACCCGGGACGGCATCCTGCGCGAGCGGCTGGCCGACACGCTGACCGACGCGCTGCGCGCGGCGCTGCTGCGCGAGCACGGCTACGCCGTGGACGTCGTCGAGTTCGTCGACTCCGCGCACACCCCGCGCAACACGCTGCTGCGCTGCCACCGCACCGCGGTGCCGCAGCGCGCGGAGGCGGCGGCGCTGGCGGCGGCGTACGGGGTCACGCCCGCGCTGGCGGGGATGCTCGCGGCCGGCTGACCCCGCCCGGGGCGCGCGGCGGGGCGTCAGGGGATGGTCAGCGTGAACGGCGCGGTCAGCACCCGGCCCGAGGTCGAGAAGTCGAGGAACATCCGGTACGTGCCGGGGCTCGGCGGCGACAGCCAGAACTGCACCGCGTCGGCCGCCATCGTCACCTCGGCGTGCACGTGCACGTACCCGAGGTCCGCCGCCCGCAGCACCACCAGGTGCCCGTACGCGCCCAGGTACCGGTCCAGCGGCGCCGGGTCGCCGCCGCGGGTGACCCGGAACCGGATCGGCTGGATCGCGCCCGAGGTGGCCGTGCCGTCCACCTCGACCCGGTACCCGCCGACCGTCGCCACCCGCGCCGGCGGGGGCAGCGGCGCCGGCCGGTACTCCCCCGGCACCGTGAGGTCGATGCCGAGCGTGACCGGGGTCTGCGCGCCGGTCGCGTCGGCGGCGGTGAAGTCGGCGTACGCGTGCCACACGCCCGCGCCGGGCAGCCGCAGCGGGATCCGCCAGGTGCCGTCGGGCGCCATCGAGGGGTGCAGGTGCTGGTACCCGCCGAGGTCCCGGCGGACGACGATGAAGTGCAGCTTGCGCTCGTGCGCGTCGATGAACCGGGTGACGGTGGCCCCGGCGCTGTCCACCACCCGGAACGTGAACGGCCGGGTCGCGCCGGCGGCCAGGACGGTGCTGGCGGCCACGATCCGGTACCCGGCGGCGACGGCGGCCAGCCCGTTGGCGGTGCCGCCGACGACCGACTCGCCGTTGGCGCCGGCGGTGCCGCCGTGCCCGTGCTGGGGCGTGCCGGGGGCGTGCGTGTGGGTGGCGCCGGGCGCGGGGGTGCCGGCGGTCGGGGCGGTCGCGGCCCGGCCGAGGCCGAAGCCGCCGAGCAGCGCCGCGATCAGGCCGCCGACGATCACGGCCATCCGGATGGCCGACCGGTCGGCCGCGGAGGCCGTCCGGCGCGGGCGGCCGGGCCGGGCGGCGGCGATCCCGGCCACCCCACCGGCCGCGGCGGTCGCGGTGCCCGGCGTCGGGGCGGTCGCCGCCACCCCGTCCGGGGCTACGGCGTTCGGGTTCACCGCGTCCGGCGTCGGCGGCGCGGCGGCCGGCGTGTCGCCTGTGGAGGACGGCGGGTCGGCGGGCGCCGCGCCGGGCGCGGCGGGCTGCGGGGTGGGCGCGGTGGGGTCGTCCGGCCGGCTAGAGGTCGCCACGACCCGAGCCTAGCGGCCCGACCCGGGACCGCTGCCGGCCGTACGTCTCGATCTTGTGTCCTAATTATGCGGTTTCGTCACAAAGAGGTGTTACGCGACTTTTGCGCTGAAGGAGTCGTTAGCAGAATGTGTTCTCGCCTGCCGTGACCGGCCGTCGTGCCGGTCGCCTCACCCTCGCCGCCGCCCTCGGGGCGGCCCTCCTCCCGCTCCCCTTCGCCACCCCGCCCGCCAGCGCCGCCGCCGCCGCGCCGCTGGACCTGCAACTGCGCCGCGCCCGCCACCAGCTCGACGCCGTCGTCGAGGAGTACAACCGGATCCGCGAGGAGCTGGACGCCACCCGGGCCCAGCTCGCCGACCTGACCCCCCGGCTCGCCCCCATGCGCGAGGCCGTCGAGCAGCAGCGCGGCAAGGTCGGCGCGCTGGCCGCGGGCGCGTACCGGATCGCCGCCGGGTACCGGGTCGGCATCCTGCTCGGCGCCGACGACCCCGCCCAGTTCACCGACCGGCTGATCGTGGTGACCCGGCTCGCCGACAACCAACAGAAGGCCGTCGCCCACCTGGACCAGGCCAACCACCACTACCGCAAGGCCCAGCAGGCGCTCGCCGCGCTGGCCGCCGAGCAGCGCAAGAAGCACGCCCAGCTCCGGGCCAAGCGGGTGCACGTACAGGGGGAGATCCGCCGGCTGCGCGACCTGATCGACGACGCCGAGGCCCGCGACGCGCTGCGCGCCGAGCGGCGCCGCCGCGCCGACCTCGACGTCGGGCCGCCGCCGGTCGTCGAGGGCCCGGCCGCCCGGGCGGTCCGGTTCGCGTACGGGGAGCTGGACAAGCCGTACGCCCTCGGCGGCGACGGCCCCCGCGGGTACGACGCGTCCGGCTTCACCCTGGCCGCCTGGCGGGCCGCCGGCCGGACGCTGCCGCACAGCACCGCCGGCCAGCGCAGCCTGGTCCCGGTGGTGCAGCGGGCCGACCTGCGCCCCGGCGACCTGGTGTTCTACCACCGCGACCTGTCGCACGTCGCGGTCTACGTCGGCAGCGGCCGGATCATCCACTCCCCCGGCTACGGCGAGACGGTCCGGGTCGACGCCATCGGCTACGCCGAGATCCACTCCTACGGCCGCCCCTAGCCCGCCGCGCGGGTCAGCTCGGCGGGCGCAGCGCCGCGGCCAGCCGGTCCCAGCCGGCCCGGCTGGCCGCGGCGAGCAGGCCCCGGTACCGGGTCGTCGGCGTGTACGGCTCGCCGTTGAGGTGCGCCACCGCCCCGCCCGCCTCGGCCAGCAGCAGCGCGCCCGGCAGGTGGTCCCACGGCTTGGTCCGCCAGAACAGCGCGAAGTCCTGCACGCCGGTGACGATGTCCGGGTACTCCCGCCCGGCGCAGCGCAGCCCCGGCAGCAGCTCGGCCGACCCGGCCCGGCGGGCCCGGGCGATCACCCGCTCGGGGACCGAGCGGGCCGACACCGCCCCGCGGTCGGGCGCCGCCGGCCGGGCGGCGACCGCGACGGCCCGCCCGTTGCGGTACGCGCCGCCGCCGTGCACCGCGTGCCACAGCTCGTCGGCCCGCGGGTCGTACAGCCAGGACGCCTCGGTCACCCCGCCCCGGCGCAGCGCGACCAGCATGAGGAACGGCCCGCTGCCGGCGACGTAGTTGGCCGTACCGTCGACCGGGTCCACCACCCAGGCCGGCCCCGGCGCGGCCAGCGCGCGCAGCAGCGCCGGCCGGGCGGCGACGGCCTCCTCGCCGACCACCGTCGCCCCGGGCAGCAGGGCGGCCAGGCCCACGGTCAGCGCCGCCTCGGCCCGGTCGTCGACCGTGGTGACCAGGTCGCCGCCGGCCTTGGACCGGACGTCGGCCGGCTCCAGGCGGCCGTAGCCGGGCAGCACGATCCGGGCCGCGGTCTCCCGCAGCAGCTCGCCGACCCGCTCGTACATCGCGGTCAATTCCGCGGCGGCAACTTCACCACGCTGACGAAGAAGTCGTCGATCTGGCGCACCACCTCGATGAACCGGTCGAAGTCCACCGGCTTGGTGACGTACGCGTTGGCGTGCAGCGCGTAGCTGCGGACGATGTCCTCGTCGGCCTGCGAGGTGGTCAGCACGACGACCGGGATCTGCCGCAGGTCCTCGTCGGCCTTGATCTCCTGGAGCACCTCGCGGCCGTCCCGCTTCGGCAGGTTGAGGTCGAGCAGGATCAGGTCCGGCCGGACCGCGTCCGGATACGGCTCCTCGCGGCGCAGGTAGGCCAGCGCCGCCGCGCCGTCGGGGACCACGCTGAGCCGGTTGCCGAGCTTGTTGTGCTCGAACGCCTCGACGGTCATCAGCACGTCGCCGGGGTCGTCCTCGACGAGCAGGACCTCGATGGGCGCGGCGGTCGGGGTCATCCCGTGACCTCCTCGGGCGCTGCCGTCGCCCCGGTCGGGGCCGCTGTGGCCGGCAGGGTGAATCTTATGACCGTGCCGGGGTCGGCGTCCGGCGCCTCGCGCGGCTCCACCCAGACCCGCCCGCCGTGGTACTCGATGATCTTCTTGACGATCGCCAGGCCGATGCCGGTGCCCGGGTAGGCGTCCCGGCCGTGCAGCCGCTGGAAGATCACGAACACCTTGTCGACGAACTCGGGGCCGATGCCGATGCCGTTGTCGGCGACCGTCAGCTCCCACTCGTCGCCGACCCGGCGGGCGCTGACCTCGACCTCCGGCGGGGCGTCCGGGCGGCGGAACTTCAGCGCGTTGCCGACCAGGTTGGCGAACACCGCGGACAGCAGCGACTCCTCGCCGACCACGGTCGGCAGCCCGGACCAGCGGACCGTCCCGCCGGCCGCCAGGATCGCGCCGTCGAGCTGCTCCCGGACGTCGCCGAGGACCGTGTCCAGGTCCAGCGGGGCGAACTCGGTGCGCCGGCGGCCGATCCGGGAGAAGGCCAGCAGGTCGTTGATCAGCCGCTGCATCCGCTGGGCGCCGTCGATGGCGAAGTTCAGGTACTGGTCGGCCTTGTCGTCGAGCTGCCCGAGGTACCGGCGCTGCAGGAGCTGGCAGAAGCTCGCCACCTTGCGCAGCGGCTCCTGCAGGTCGTGCGAGGCGACGTACGCGAACTGCTCCAGGTCCCGGTTCGACCGGGTCAGCTCCGCCGCCTGCGCCTCCAGCGCCGCGTTCGCGGCCTCGACCTCGCGCCGGGCGGCCCGGACCGCGTCCAGGTCGGCGCCGATCCGCTGCCGCATCGTCTCCACGTCGGCGGCCAGCCGGTTCAGCTCGGCCGGGCCGGCGGGGGCGATCCGGTGGCCGAAGTCGCCCGCGGCGACCAGCCGGACCTCGCCGGCCAGCCGGGTCACCGGCCGGATCACCCAGCGCTGGATGATCACCACCAGCAGGATCGCGGCGAGCAGGACGAACACCGCCGCGGCAGCCAGCAGCAGGTAGAGCTGGTTGGCCAGCGCCCGGACGGCGTCCACGGCGTCGTCGGTGCGCTGGATCAGCCGCAGCAGCAGCGCGTCCAGCTCGTTGCGCAGCTCGGTGAACTGCTCGCCGGTGACCCGCCGGATCGCCGCCTGGCCCGCCGTGGGGCCGCCGGCCGCGGTCGCCGCGATGATCGGCTCGGCCACCTGCGACCGCCACCGGTCGCTCGCCGCCAGTACCGCGTCGAGCTGCGCGGTCAGCGCCGGCTCGCCGGCGAACAGCCGGTGCAGGTCCGCGGCGAGCCGCTGCTGCTCGGCGGCGCTGCGCCGGTACGCGCCCAGCTCGTTGGCGTCGCTGGTGGCGGCGTACCCGCGCATCGAGCTGCGCTGCTCGATCGCGCCGGAGCGCAGCGCCTCGACCGCCGTCCGGGCGGGCTTGATCTCGTTGGCCAGCCGGTCGGTGTGCCCGCGGCTGCGGCTGGCCAGGATCGTGGCGCCGCCGGCGACCGCGAGCAGCAGCAGCCCGACGGCCGCGCAGAGCGCGGTCACCCGGGTGCGCAGGCCCACCCGCTCGGGCCTCACGCCGGCCCCCCGCCGGCCGCGAGCGGGCTCCCGCCGCCCGCGGGCAGGTCCCCGCCGGAGGCGAGCAGGATGGCCACGTCGTCGGCGAGCGGCCCGCCGTTGGCCGCCTCCGCGCGGCCGACCAGCCAGCCCGGCAGGGCCGGCCCGCGGACCGCGGTCCGCTCGGCCTCGGCGAGCAGCCCGCACAGGCCGGGCAGGTCCAGCCGCTCCTCCCCGACGCCGGACCGGCCCTCGATCAGCCCGTCGGTGTACAGCAGCAGCGACCACCGCGCGGGCAGGTCGACGGTGTACGGGTCGGGCCGCCGCGGCACTACCCCGAGCAGCCGCCCCGACGGCGCCGGCAGCGGCGTCGCCCCGGCCGGGTCGAGCAGCAGCGGCGGCGGGTGCCCGGCCAGCCGTACGGTCGCCCGCCCCGCCGCCAGGTCGAGCACGACGGTGGCCGCGGTGGCGAAGATCTCCGGCGCCCGGCGCTCGCTCATCAGCACCTGCTCGACCGCCGGCAGCACCGCCTCCTCGGGCACCCCGGCGAGCGTCAGCGCGCGCCAGGCGACGCGCAGCTCGACGCCGAGCGCGGCCTCCTCGACGCTGTGCCCGCACACGTCCCCGACCATCAGGTGCACCCGGTCGGGCGCGGTCTGCACGACGTCGAAGAAGTCGCCGCCGATCAGCCCGCGCTGCCGGCCGGACCGGTAGAACGACCGGACGTCCAGCCGCGCCGACTCCATCAGCGGCTGCGGCAGCAGTCCCCGCTCCAGCCGGGCCGACTCGGCCTGGCGCAGGTCGGCCTCGTGCAGCCGGCGGGCGTTCTCGTCGGCCCGCTTGCGCTCGACCGCGTACCGCACCGCCCGGCTGAGCAGGACCCCGTCGACCTGCCCCTTGACCAGGTAGTCCTGGGCGCCCTCGGCCAGCGCGGCCTCGCCGAGGTGCTCGTCGTGCAGGCCGGTGAGCACGCAGACGGCCGCGTGGTGGGCCAGGTCGAGCACGGCGCGCAGGCCGGCCAGCCCGTGCGCGTCGGGCAGCCCGAGGTCAAGCAGGACGCAGTCCACGGCGTCCAGCCGGGACCGCGCCTCGGCGATGCTCGCGGCGACGCCCAGCGCGATCGGCGCGTCGACCTCGTCGAGCAGCTCGCGGACGAGGAAGGCGTCGCTCGCGTCGTCCTCGATCAGCAGCACGCTGAGCCGGCGCGGCGCCGCCGCGCGGGTCGCCGGCGGCGCGGCGGTCGCGGGGTCGCTCGTCACGGCGTCGCCTCCTCCTGCGGTCCGGCCGCGGGGTGCGGCCAGCCGACCGTACCGGCCGGGCCCCGGCGCGCTGCGCGGGCCGGGGTGGGTGCGACGCGCGGCACGCGAGCCGGTGTCGCCCGGCGTCGGTCGCGGAGTGTCATGCTGCCAAACGTACGGCCGGGCGCGCACGACCGCCGAGCCGTTTGTCCCATTGCGCCGCTACCCGGGCGAAACGTCAGCGCCAGCGGAAGTGGACGAAAACCCGCCCGAAGTTCTTCGAATCCTTCTCGACCCGGTGGTACAGGGCCTTGATCTCCTTCTGCTCCAGGAACCGCAGCACGCGCTTCTTGAGCTGGCCGGAGCCCTTGCCGGGGATGATCTCGACAAGCGGCGCCTTCTTCGCCACGGCCTCGTCGATGATGCCGCGCAGCGCGCGGTCGATCTCCTGGCCGCGGTTGAAGACGTCGTGCAGGTCCAGTACGAGCTTCACCGGGCCGACGCTAGCGCACCGCCCGGCCGGCCGGGGGCGGCGGCGGGCGGGTCAGGGGACACGCGGGCGGATCCAGCGCAGGGCCGCGGCCTTGTTCACCGCGTCGAGCCGGGAGACCGCGCCGAGCTTGGCGTAGATGTTGGTCAGGTGACGCTTGACCGTGCCCTCGGTGATGAACAGCCGGGCGCCGATCTGGGCGTTGCTGAGCGCCTGCCCGGCCAGCTCCAGCACCTGCCGCTCGCGCGGGCTGAGCACGGTCGGCGGCGGGCCGGTGTCGCCGGGGCGGCGCATCGGCGGCGGCACCAGCTCGTCCCGGTACGCGACGGCGCGCAGCGCGTGCACGAGCTGCTGCCGGGTGATCGTCTTGGCCAGCAGCCCGTGCGCGCCGGCCTCGATCACCTGGTTGGCCAGCAGCGGGTCGTCGTGCATGGTCAGGATCAGCACCCGGGCCGCCGGGCACACCTCCTGCAGCCGGCCGATGGTCTCCTGTACCGGCGCGTACGGCATCTCGACGTCCAGCAGCACCGCGTCCGGCCGGGCGGCGGCGGCGAGCCGGACCGCGGTCTCGCTGTCGGCGGCCTGCGCCACGACCCGGATGTCCGCCTCGATCATCAGCAGCTCGGCCAGGCCCTCGCGGAACAGCGTGTGGTCGTCGACGAGCATGAGGCGCAGCCAGTCCGTCACCGGGTGGCCCTCGGTCGCACCGGCGAGCGCCGTGCTCATTCCTCCTCCTCGCCGAGCGGTATCTCGACCGCCACCTCCGTGCCCCCGCTCTCCCGGCGCCGGAACACCACCGTGCCGCCGCAGGCGGCGGCACGCTCGCGCATCGACAGCAGGCCGATGCCGGTGGAGGGCGGGTCGTCCACGGTAAAGCCGACGCCGTCGTCGCGCACGCTGGCCGTCACCCGATTGCCCACCACTCCGATGGCGATGTCCACGACGGTGGGTCGCCCGTGCCGGTGAGCGTTGCGCAGCGCCTCGCGCAGGATCAGGTACAGCTCGCCCCGGATCGCCCGGGGCAGCGGCGGTTCGACGTCGGGTACGTGCAGCCGGGTGGGCGCGGTGAAGCCGGCGGCCTCGAGGTACAGCCGCAGCTCGTCGCCGAGCGCGCCGCTGCCGGGCTCGCGGCGCAGCGCGGCGGTCACGCCGCGGAGCTGGTCGAGCGCCGCGCGCAGGTGGGCGGCGGCGGCCTCCAACTTGGCCTCGGCGCGCGCCGGCGAGGTGTGCCGGAGGGCCCCGAACAGTTCCAGGTCGTGCAGGACCACCGCGAGCGTCGGCGCGATGACGTCGTGCAGCTCGCGGGCGATCCGGCGACGTTCGTCCACCTGGCAGCGGTGGAGGCGGTCCAGGAGGACGGCGACCGTGGTTTCACTCATTGACTTCCGTTTCGCGGGTCTGTGCGCGCTCGCGGATTCCGCCGAGCGCCGCACGTCGGCGCCCCGACATGCACGGGAGCACGCCGGGCGACCACTGCGACCGTCATGGTCGGGGAGAGGGTGCCATCCAGTGGCCGAGCGATCCGCCAGGTCCCGCTCGCCCCGCCGGCTTCAGCCCCAGCCGGGTCTGCGCTGGGCCTCCTTCCGGGTCGTCCGATGCATGACCGGCCGGAAATAACGATCTTCCGTCATCGCTGCGTATCCCACCGCATACTGTCTGCTTTGGACACGCGGCGCTACCTCCATCGAAAGATGTGTTTACGGTGTGAGCTAGATTACAAGCTGTTGTCCGGTTGGCTAGGTAACTGTCAGAAATCCGACGGTTGACTAGTGCACACCAGCACAACGTGTCACTGCGTAACCCATTCGAGGGTCCATACCACCCCCTACGGAGCGTTACCGTCGGCGGTCACCCGGGACCGCCCGTCCGAGGGGGCCGCGCCACCCGCACGGGCACCCCACCGGCTGCTATGCCGCGAACACGAGGCGTAGCCCCGCGACTCCGGGCGGGGAGCGCGGCGGGGCCGGCCACGTACGGCAACCGTCCGAAAAGGACTGACTTTACCGCGGCCCGCGCGATCGCGGGTCCGTACGCCACTCGGCGGGCCGGAATCCGGCCATTGGGGGCTGTGATAGTCGTCACTATCCGGCCACGCGAGCCCAGCTCGGAGCACCCGGGGCCCGGATTGCCGGACCCGGTTCGCCCATTCCGAAACGCAAATCCGCACAACCGGGACAAAGCCCGGAGTCGGTGGCGATCGCCTATGGACCTGGCCGCCGGTTCATGACAACCTTCCCCCACATGTAACGACGACTGTGAATGTCTGCCATCCGGCGGCCGCGGCCACCCCACGCGCCCGCCACCGCATCAGCAGCACGCACACCCAACCCCCGCCGCCCCGACCACCCCTGCGGGGCGCCACGAAGGGAGCACCTTCCCATGGCCGGACTCGGGCGCTCGCCCCTCGCGCTGACCGCAGTCGGCGCGCTGGCGGCGGCACTGGTCCCCGCGGCCGCCCTCGCCGCCGCACCCGCACACCGCACCGCCGCCGCGCCGTACATCGCCGAGCGCGTGTACGTCGAGACGCAGGTCGACAGCGACGGCAACGGTCGCAAGGACCGCGTCGCCATCGACATCAACCGCCCCTCCAGCGGCAAGGTGCCGGCGATCCTGGAGCACACCCCGTACAAGGACGGCCTCAACCAGGCCCCCAACCACAACGTCGACGTGAACAAGCTGCCGCAGGAGAGCACGTCGTTCACCGACGGGGCCATCCCGCGCGAGCCCAAGCCGATCCGCAAGAGCAACCTGCGCGGCTACATGTTCGACGAGCTGCTCGCCGACGGGTACGCCACCATCGCCGGGCAGAGCATCGGCACCTCCGGCAGCGACGGCTGCCCGACCTCCGGCGACATGCAGGAGGCGCTCGGCGGCGTCGCCATCGTCGACTGGCTCAACGGCCGGGCGAAGGGCTACAACTCCAGCGGCCAGGAGGTCCGGGCGGACTGGGCCACCGGCAAGGTCGGCATGACCGGCGTCTCGTACAACGGGACGCTGCCGAACATGGTCGCCGCCACCGGCGTCGAGGGCCTCGCCGCGATCATCCCGGTCGCCGCGATCGCCGACTGGTACGACTACTACCGGGCCAACGGCCTGGTCGTCGCCCCCGGCGGCTACCAGGGCGAGGACGCGGACGTGCTGGCCAAGGCCGTGGTCAAGAAGGGCGGTAGCTGCGCCGGCCAGATCAACAAGCTGACCCAGCAGCAGGGCCGCGAGCACGGCGACTACACGCAGTTCTGGAAGGACCGCGCGTACGTCGACAAGGTCGACAAGGTCAAGGCCGCGGTGCTGGTCGTGCACGGGATGGGCGACTGGAACGTCAAGGGCGCCCACTACGCCAAGTGGTACCGGGCGCTGGCCAAGGCCAACAAGCCGCGCCGGATCCTGCTGCACCGCGGCGGCCACGGCACCGGCAGCAGCTTCCCCGGCTACAACCAGCTCCTGACCCGCTGGTGGGACAAGTACCTCAAGGGCGTCGACAACGGCGTGGACCGCGAGCCCAAGGCCGACGTGGACGTCGACGGCACCTGGAAGAAGTTCGCGGACTGGCCGGACCCGGCCGCCAAGGAGGTCACGTACCAGCTCGGCGCCAAGGACGCGACGAACCCCGGCACGCTGACCGCCGGCGCCCCGGCCGGCACGACCCCGCAGTCGTTCACCGACGAGGGCCGCAGCGCCAAGGTCGGGACGCTGATCGGCGGCGGCAACGCGGCCAAGGGCGGCCGGCTGATCTACCTGACCGAGCCGGTCAGCGGGAACAAGCGGATCACCGGCACGGTCCGGGTGAAGCTGAACGTCGCGGTGGAGAACAAGACCGCGGCCAACCTGACAGTGGCGCTGGCGTCGTACGACAGCAGCGGCAACGCCACCCACATCACCCGCGGCTGGGCCGACCCGCAGAACGCGACGAGCCTGGAGAAGGGCACGCCGCTGACGCCGGGCAAGGCGGTCACGGTGACGTTCGACCTGGAGCCGCAGGACCGGGCGATCGCCAGCGGGCGGCGGCTGGGCATCGTGGTCCTGTCCACGGACAGCGACTACACGCTGCGGCCGCCGGCGGGCACCAAGCTGCGGGTGGACCCCGCCGGCAGCGAGGTGACGTTCCGCCTGGCCGACAACTGAGTCGACGAGGTAGCGCGGGGCGGGTCCGGGTCCCCGGACCCGCCCCGCGGCCGCTCCGCTCCCGGGCCGCGGCGCCCGGACCGGTGCCGTGGTCCGGGCCGGGCCGGCGCGGATTTCCCGTCGCGGTCCGACGGCGGGGGTGGGAGGCTCGGCGGGTGGACGAGATCGCGACCCCGCGGCTGCGGCTGCGCCGGCTGACCGACGCCGACGCCGCCGACCTGGCCGCGCTCGACGCCGACGCCGCCGTCCGCCGGTACATCGCCGCCGACCCGCCGGACGCCGCCCGGGTCGCCGCCGCGGTGCTGCCGCGGATGCGCGGATACGACGGCACCGGGTTCGGCTACTGGGCGATCGAGGCCGGCGGCGCGTTCGCCGGCTGGGGCGAGCTGCGCCCCGACCCGGCCCGGCCCGGCGAGCTGGAACTGGGGTACCGGCTGACCCCGGCCGCCCGCGGCCGCGGCTACGCCACCGAGTGCGGCCGGGCGCTGCTGGCGCACGCCTTCGCCGACCCGGCGACGGCCGCGGTGTGGGCCGAGACGATGGCGGTCAACGACCGGTCCCGGGCGGTGCTGCGGCGGCTCGGCTTCCGCCACGTGGCCACCCACCACCGGACGTTCGCCGACCCGCTGCCGGGTACGGAGCAGGGCGAGGTCGAGTACCGCCTGACCCGCGCGGACTGGTCCGCCGCGACCTGACCCGCGGGGCCGGCGCTAGGTGAGTGCCGGGGCGAGGTGCCAGGGGTCGGTGAGGTCCAGGTACCGGTCGGTGCTGACCAGCTCGTCGTGCCGCGCCCGCTGGGCCCGCAGCCCCGGCGGCTCCGGCTTGCGCTCGCCGAGCCGGGCGTCCACCTCCGAGGTGAAGTAGTTCACCCGGTGCACGGTCCCGTCGTCGGTGACGGTGACGACGCCGCCGATCAGGTCCGGGCGCAGCGCGCCGAGCTGCTCGCTGGTGTGGTCCAGCAGCTCGCGCAGCCGCTCCGGCGCGGCCGTGCGCCCCTCGACGACCTGGACGAACCCGGCCCGCTCGCTGGCCCCGCCGAGCAGGGTGAGCGGCCGGTCGCAGTCGTGGAAGGCCGGCTCGGCGTGGAGGGTCTTGGCCGTACTCATCCACCACTGGTGCTGGTCGACCCGGTCGCTGCTCTGCCGGGCCGCGGCCGGCGACGAGAACCGGGCGAGGCAGACGAACGTACCGTCGTCGGTCAGGCCCGCGGTCGTGCCCAGCCAGCCGGTCGCGCCGGGGGCCAGGTCGGTCCGCCAGCGCGCGAGGGCCGACCGCAGCGCGTCGGCGTCCGCGACCCGTCCGATGATCAACTGAACGAACATGGCCGCCTCCCCGCAGGTCCACCGAACGCGACGCTACGCGCACCCCCCGTACCCCGCGCGGCTTTCCCGGAATCGACAAACATCATTGAACCGCGCGGCCGCACCGCGCGTGCCAGGGGTGCGCGAGCAACCGATCCGCCCCACCGGCGCCACCCGTAACAGCCGCGTTCGCGCAGGCCAGCCACTCGGTTGCCCGGTTCGGGCCGAAGGGTGCGGGCGCCGGCGACGCGGATCGGTAAAGATCGCTATCCAGCTATATCGAAGATCGTCTACAGGACGCTAGCGTGAGGTTCATCGCAGTACGCGAAGACATCTCGCGCTCACTGTCCGTGGCGCCGGGTTCGAGGGAGGTACGGGGTGGAGCCGGAAGCGCCACCACGCCCGCGGCCGCCCGATACGGGCTCGCCGACGCGGATCGCGCTGCGCCGCCTCCGCCGGGACCGGACCGCGATGGCCTGCCTGGCCGTCGTGCTGTTCTTCGTCCTGGTGGCGGTGTTCGCGCCGGTGCTCGCGGGCTGGTCGGGGCAGAACCCGTTCGACCCGCACTTCGACCTCATCGACGAGGCCACCAGCCTGCCGCTGGTCGGGATGACGCCGGAGCACTGGTTCGGGGTCGAGCCGCGGCTCGGCCGGGACCTGTTCGCCCGGTGGGCGTACGGGGCCCGCCCGTCGCTGCTCGTCGCCGCGATCGCCACCGCGGTCAGCGCGGTGGTCGGGGTGACCGTCGGCCTGGTCTCCGGCTTCGTCGGCGGCTGGGTGGACCGGGTGCTGTCCTGGGTGATGGACCTGCTGCTCAGCCTGCCGTACCTGCTGTTCGCCATCGCCACCCCGGCCACCCTGATGGCGGTGCTGGGCCTGACCCCGGACGACGCCGCCCCCGAGGTGGTCTCGGAGATCCGGTTCTACTCGCTGATCCTCGTCCTGTCGGTGTTCGGCTGGGCCAGCCTGGCCCGGCTGATCCGCGGCGAGGTGCTGTCGCTGCGCGAGCGCGAGTTCATCGCGGCGGCCCGGGTGCTCGGCGTGCCGACGTACCGGGTGCTGGCGCGCGAGCTGCTGCCGAACCTGGTCGCGCCGATCGTCATCTCCATCTCGATGGCCCTGCCCGGCTACATCGTCGCCGAGGCCGGCCTGACCTTCCTCGGCGTCGGGCTCACCGAACCCACCCCCTCGTGGGGCGTCACCATCTCGGCCGCCGTCAGCTCGTACGAGGCGGTACCGCACTACCTGTGGCTGCCGGTGCTGAGCGTCACCGCCCTCGTCCTCGCGCTGAGCCTGCTCGGCGACGCGGTGCGGGACGCGTTCGACCCGAAGACCCGCAGGTGAACCACCCGGAATGGGAGTTGTCGTGAAGCGTTGGAACGTCACCGTCGCGGCGGTCGCCGCGACCGCGCTGGGCGCGGCGGGCTGCGGCGTGCAGCGGCCGCCGAGCGGCGCGAACCCGGCCACCTCGGCGCCGCCGCAGATCGGCGTCCAGACCAACAGCGTCGACCCCGACGCCAAGGGCCCGGCGCGGGAGATCCCCGGCGCCCGCAAGGGCGGCATCCTGACCGTGTACGGGCAGACGCCGCCGGAGACGTTCGACCCGACGGCGATCTACGCGGTGGACAGCAACGAGATCGGCAAGCTGCTGTTCCGGACGCCGACGCAGTTCGACATCCGGGCCGGCAAGCCGGTGCTGGTGCCGGACCTGACCGACGTCGGCGAGGTCTCCGACGACAAGAAGACGTGGACGTTCACCTTCAGGGGCGGCAAGTACGAGGACGGCAGCCCGATCAGGGTCGAGGACCTGGCGTACGCGATCAAGCGGTCCTTCGCGCACGACATCTACCCCACCGGGCCGACGTACCAGATGTCGTTCTTCAAGGACGGCAAGTCCTACAAGGGCCCGTACAAGGAGCGCGGGGCCGAGTACAAGGGCGTCGAGGTGGACGGCGACAAGCTGGTCATCAAGCTGGGCAAGGCGTTCTCGGACCTGCCGTTCTACCTCTCCTTCCCGATGTTCACGCCGATCCCGGAGGCGAAGGACAGCAAGCAGGAGTACAAGAACAAGCCGCTGGCCACCGGCCCGTACAAGTTCGACAAGTACACGCCCGGCTCCGAGCTGACGCTGGCCCGCAACGACCAGTGGGACGCCAACTCCGACCCGGTCCGGCACCAGTACGTCGACGGCTGGCGGTTCCGCTGGGGCCAGGACGCGGTGAAGACGCAGAAGCAGCTCCTGGCCAGCAACGGCGACGACAGCAACGGCGTCAGCTACACCAAGGCCGACGCGCAGGTGCTGGCCGAGGTGACCGGGGCGCGGTCGGCGCAGTTGGTCAAGGGCGACAGCCCGTGCAACATCGGCGTCCAGATCGACAGCCGGAAGGTGCCGCTGGCGGTGCGCAGGGCCATCGCCCGGGCGTACCCGTACGACCAGGTGCGCAAGACGTCCGGGCTCACCGACCTGACGGCCGAGCGGTCCTCGACGGTGCTGCCGCCGAGCGTGCCGGGGTACGAGAAGTACACCCCCGTCGAGGACCTGGACGGCATCGGCCAGGGCGACCCCGACGGCGCCCGCAGGATGTTGGAGGAGGCGGACGCGGTCGGTTTCGAGCTGAGCTGGTACTACGACAACCAGCAGCCGCTGCCCCAGCAGGTCAGCCAGGTCCGGGCGGACGCGCTGAAGAAGGCCGGCTTCAAGGTCAAGCCGATCGGCGTGGCCACGGCCGAGCTGCGGGCGAAGAAGTCCGACTACACCGCGCCGGTGAACATGGGCCAGGGCCCGGCCGGCTGGTGCTCGGACTGGCCGACCGGCGGGAGCTGGTTCCCGGTGCTGTTCCGCTCGCAGAGCGTCGAGGAGGGCCAGAGCTGGGGAATGCTGGCCGAGAAGAAGCTCGACAAGCGGATCAACAAGCTGACCAAGCTCCCGGCCGACGAGTCCGAGAAGAAGTGGGCGGAGTTGGACGAGGAGATCATGGAGAAGTACATCTTCCTCCCCCACTACTACGACAAGACCGCCATCGTGCAGGGCACCAACGTCGGCGGCTGCGAGGCCGACCCGACGATGGGCATGCCGTTCCTGCCCAACATGTTCCTCAAGAAGTAGCCGGTGGCGGGGTACCTGCTGCGCCGGGTCGCCAGCGCCGCCGCGGTGGTGCTGGTGACCCTGCTGGTCAGCTTCGTGCTGTTCTTCATCGCGCCGAAGGACCCGGTCGGCGCGGTCTGCGGCGCGAAGTGCCCGCCCGAGCGGGCGGCGGAGATCGCCGCCAGCCTGCACCTGGACGACCCGGTGATGCAGCAGTTCGGCCAGTACGTCAAGGGCATCTTCGTCGGGCAGACGATCAGCAGCGGCGGCACGACCGTGGAGTGCGGGCCGCCGTGCCTGGGCTACTCGTACAAGCTGGGCCAGCCGGTGACGACGCTGCTCGCCGACGCGGCACCGGTCACCTTCTCGATCGTGCTCGGCGCGGCCGTGGTGTACCTGCTGGTGGGCGTCTGCAACGGGATCGTCGCCGCCCGCCGGCGGGGCACCACACTGGACCGGGTCACCGTCGCCGGCACGCTGGTGCTGTCGTCGATCCCGTACTTCGTGGTCGCGCTGATCCTCGCCCTGTACGTCGCCGGCCGGGTGCTGCCGCCGTCCGGCTGGACGTCGCCGCTGGACAGCCCGCTGGCCTGGTTCAACGGGCTGCTCGCCGCCTGGGTCACGCTGGGGCTGGTCAACGCGGCGGCGTACACCCGGTACTCGCGGGCGTCCATGATCGAGGCGCTGGGCGAGGACTTCGTCCGGACCGCCCGGTCCAAGGGGATCAGCGAGCGCCGGGTGGTGTACCGGCACGGGCTGCGCGCGGCGCTCGGCCCGGTCACCACGATCTTCGGCATCGACCTGGCGGCGCAGCTCACCGGCGCGTTCTTCACCGAGCGGATCTTCGGCCTGCCCGGCCTGGGCACGCTAACGCTGAACGCGTTCGCGCAGAACGACATGCCGGTGATCATGGGCAGTGTGCTGGTCGGGGCGATCCTGCTGGTCACGCTGAACCTACTGGTCGACCTGATGTACACCGTCCTCGATCCGCGCGTCCGGCTGGGGTGAGCAGATGGCCTTCGACGATCCGTACCTGACCGTGCGGGACCTGCGGGTCGGCTTCCCCGTCGCCGGCGGCGTGGTGCAGGCCGTCCGCGGGCTGAGCTACTCGGTGCCGCTGGGCCGGACGCTGGCGATCGTCGGCGAGTCCGGCTCCGGCAAGAGCGTGTCCAGCATGGCCGTGATGGGCCTGCACGACGCGCAGCGGACCCGGATCAGCGGCTCGATCCGGCTCGGCGGCGAGGAGATCGTCGGCGCGCCCGAGCGGGAGCTGCGCCGGGTCCGCGGGTCCAGCGCATCGATGATCTTCCAGGACCCGCTGTCGTCGCTGCACCCGTACTTCACCGTCGGCGACCAGATCGTCGAGGCGTACCGGGCGCACCACCGGGTCGGCAAGCGGGCCGCCCGGGCCCGGGCCGCGGACCTGCTCGACCGGGTCGGCATCCCGAACCCCGGCCGCCGGCTGGACGAGTACCCGCACCAGTTCTCCGGGGGCATGCGGCAGCGGGTGATGATCGCGATGGCGCTGGTCAACGACCCGAAGCTGCTCATCGCCGACGAGCCGACCACCGCGCTGGACGTGACCGTGCAGGCGCAGATCCTCGACCTGATCAGCGACCTCCAGCAGGAGTTCGGCTCGGCCGTCGTGTTCATCACCCACGACCTCGGGGTGGTCGCCGAGATCGCCGACGACGTCCTGGTCATGTACGCCGGCCGGGCCGTCGAGTACGGCAGCGTCGAGCAGATCCTCGCCCGCCCGCTGCACCCGTACGCGTGGGGGCTGTTGGAGTCGATCCCGGCGCTGTCCGGCGACCCGGTGCCGCTGCGGCCCATCCCCGGCCTGCCGCCCAGCCTGGCCGACCTGCCCGGCGGCTGCGCGTTCCACCCGCGCTGCGCGATGCGCGACCGGGTGCCCGCCGGCCGGTGCGCGGACGAGGTGCCCGCCCTGGCCCAGCGCAGCAGCGAGCCGGGGCGGCTGTCCCGCTGCCACCTCGCCCGCCCTGAACTGATCTTCGTGCAGGACATCCTGCCCCGGCTGCCGTGAGGAGCGCGCGATGAGCGTGTACGCGAGGAACCACCGGGCCCGGCGCCGCGTGCCGCGGGTCGACGGCGAGCCGCTGCTCGCCCTGCGCGACGTCCGGATGCACTTCCCGGCCGGCGGCGGCCGGCGCGGCGGGACGGTCAAGGCGGTCGACGGGGTGTCGTTCACGCTGCGCGAGGGCGAGACGCTCGGCCTGGTCGGCGAGTCCGGCTGCGGCAAGTCCACCACCGCCAAGCTGATCGCCCGGCTGCTGGAGCCGACCGGCGGGCAGATCCTGTACCGGGGCGTGGACATCGCCCGGCTCGGCCAGCGCAAGCTGCGGCCGTACCGGCAGGAGATCCAGTTGATCTTCCAGGACCCGTTCTCGTCGCTGAACCCCCGGCACACCGTCGGCACGATCATCGCCACCGCGCTGCGCGCGCACCACATCGTCGACCGGTCCCGGGAGACCGCCCGGGTGCAGGAGCTGCTGGAGATCGTCGGGCTGAACCCGGAGCACCACGGCCGGTACCCGCACGAGTTCTCGGGCGGGCAGCGGCAGCGCATCGGCATCGCCCGGGCGCTCGCGGTGAAGCCGAGGGTGATCGTCGCCGACGAGCCGGTGTCCGCCCTGGACGTGTCCATCCAGGCCCAGGTGATGAACCTGCTCGACGAGCTGCGCCGGGAGTTCGGCATCGCGTTCGTGTTCATCGCCCACGACCTCGGGGTGGTCCGGCACTTCTGCGACCGGGTCGCGGTGATGTACCTCGGCAAGGTGGTCGAGCTGGGGACGCGGGAGTCGCTGTACGGGTCGCCGATGCACCCCTACGCGCAGGCGCTGCTGTCGGCGGCGCCGGACCTGTCCGGCCTGCGGGGGGCGCCGCCGCGGGCGCGGATCCGGCTGGTCGGGGACGTGCCGAGCCCGATCGACCCGCCGACCGGCTGCCGGTTCCGGACCCGCTGCTGGCGGTCGGAGGAGCGGTGCGCGACGATCGAGCCGACGCTGACCCCGACCGCGCGGGACCTGGTCACCGCCTGCCACTATCCCGAGCCGCTCGACCCGTCCTGGCTCGAAGTGGCCTGAGCCCGTCGCTCCACATGGGATACTCGACCGATGGCGCTGTTCGTCGTCGGCCTCACGCTGGCCGGGCTGTCGGCGGTCGCCGGCATGCTGGCCAACTGGATCCGGCCGCCCGCGTGGGCCGAGCGGTCCACCCGGCGGGTGGCCTTCGCGCTGGCCGCCTGCCTGCTCGCCGCCACCGCGGTCGGCTGGTGGGCGTCGGGCCGCCGGGCCCGCCCGGACCCGCCGCGGCCGACGGCCGACCCGGCGCCCGTGGACGCGCTGCTGCGCACCCCGTGGCTGGGGCTGGAGTTCCGGCAGCAGGACCGGCGGCTGCCGATCCGCGACCGGGGCACCGGCCGGGCGGACCGCCGGGACGTCGTGGTGCCGATCGGGGCCGGGCCGTTCGAGATCCGGCTGCCCAAGCCCGGCGCGGGGCGGGCCGTCCAGCTCTGCGCGTGGGTCGACGGCTCGATCTTCCGGCTGGCCGCCGGCGACCGGGTCGACGACGTGCCCTTCCTGCGGCCGGGCACCGGCATGGCGCAGACCGCCGCGGGCAGCGGCGACCTGGTGCTGACCGACGCGGCGCAGAACTACTTCGCCGGGCGGCGGCTCGCGCCGGTGTCGAGCGAGCAGCAGGCGATCCTCTTCTCCCGGATCACGTATCCGTACTGGATCGAGACGCCCCCGCCGCTGCGCCCGGACACCGACATCTCGGTGGTCGTGTACATCGACCACAACGGCAACGGCCTGATCGACAACGACGAGTACGAGTACGTGGTCCTCGACCGCTGACCGCGCCCCGCTAGGGTGGGCCGCGTGGGTGGGGGGACGATCGCGCCGGGGCCGGCGTACGCCGTGGTCCTCGCCGCGCTCGCGCTGCTCACCGCCGCCGGCGCCGCCCTCGCCCGGCTCGGCGTCGGCCGGCAGATCCTGGTCGCCTGCCTGCGCGCCGCCGCCCAGCTCGCCGCCGTCTCGCTCGTCGTCGTCGCCGTGCTCCGCTCCGCCGGCCTGACCGCGCTGTTCGTCGCGCTGATGCTCAGCGTCGCCGCGCTCACCTCCGCCCGCCGGGTCGGCGGTCTGCGGGCCGCGCCGTGGACCGGCGCGGTGCTCGCCGCGGCCACCCTGCCGGTGCTGGGGGTGCTGCTCGCCACCGGGGTGGTGCCGCGGGCGCCGATCGCCGTCGTACCGGTCGCCGGCATCCTCATCGGCGGCACGATGACGGCGACGTCGCTGGCCGGGCGGCGGGCGCTGGACGCGCTGGCGGACCGGTTCGGCGAGTACGAGGCGGCGCTGGCGCTCGGGCTGACCGGCCGGCACGCGGCGCTGGAGGTGTGCCGGCCGCGGGCGGCCGAGGCGCTGCTGCCGGCGCTGGACCAGACCCGGACGGTCGGGCTGGTCACGCTGCCCGGCGCGTTCGTGGGGGTGCTGCTGGGCGGCGCCACGCCGGTCGAGGCGGGGGCGGCGCAGTTGCTCGTCCTGGTCGGGCTGCTCGCGGTGGAGACGGTGGCGGTGGCGCTGACGGTCGAGCTGGTCGCCCGGCGGCGCATCGCCTGGCGCCGCTGACGACCGCGCCGCGGCCGCCCGCCGGCCGGATCGCCGCCGGGGTGGCGCGGGACGGCGCGGTGGCGCGGGCGGCTGCGGTGTTCGCCCACTGTGAACAGCGGTGGCGGAACCGGGGGCGGCGGGGTTGGCTCGGGGGATGCGGATGCTGGTGCTCGGCGGTACGGCGTGGCTCGGGCGGCACGTGGCGGCAGCGGCGGTGGACCGCGGGTACGCGGTGACCTGCCTCGCCCGCGGCACGGCCGGGGTGGCGCCGGCGGGCGTGCGGTTCGTCGCGGGCGACCGGGACGACCCGGCGCTGTGGGAGGGCGTACCCGGCGAGTGGGACGCGGTCGTGGACGTCGCCCGGCAGCCGGGGCACGTCCGGCGGGCCGCCGCGGCGCTCGCCGGCCGGGCCGGGCACTTCGGGTACGTGTCGTCCTGCTCCGCGTACGCCGACCAGCGCACACCCGGCACCGACGAGACCGCGCCGGTGCTGCCGCCGCTGGCCGGGGACGCGATGGCGTCGGCAGTGGAGTACGGCGCGGCGAAGTCCGCCGGCGAGGCGCACGTGGCGGCGGCGTTCGCCGGGCGGCACCTGATCGCCCGGGCCGGGCTGATCGGCGGGCCCGGCGACCGGAGCGGCCGGACGACGTACTACCCGGAGCGGTTCGCCCGGCCCGCCGGGCCGGGCGGCGCGGTGCTGGTGCCGGACGTACCGGGGCTGCGCACGCAGGTGATCGACGTGCGCGACCTGGCGGCGTGGCTGGTGACGGCGGCCGCCGCCGGTACGGCCGGGGTGTTCAACGCGGCCGGGGACGCGCTGCCGCTGGCCGACCACCTGGCCGTCGCCCGGGACGTGGCCGGGCACACCGGACCGGTACGGGCGGCGCCGGCGCAGTGGCTGGCGGCGCGCGGGGTGCAGCCGTGGGCGGGGCCGCGGTCGCTGCCGCTGTGGCTGGAGCCGGCGTACGCCGGCATGAACGACCGGGACACCGCCCGGGCCCGGGCGGCGGGCCTGGTCACCCGGCCGCTGGCCGACACGCTCCGCGACGGCCTGGCCGGGGCCGCGGCCGACACACAGGGTGACGGGTCCGGCGGGCGGCCGTGCGGGCTGGCGCCGGACGACGAGCGGGCGCTCCTCGCCGAGTGGGCGGCCTGACCGGATCGGGCCGCCCGGCCCGCGCCGCGCTCAGCGGGCGCCGGCCCAGGAGGCCGCCTCGTACGGGGCGATGACGAGCACGCACAGCGGCTTGCCCTCGCAGACCGCGCCGCGGACGGTCAGCTCCGGCGCCTCGAACTCGTCCTCCCGGCCGCTGACCAGGTCGGCGAGGCTGGTCAGGATGGCGCTGCGAACGAACCGCTCGCTGGTGCCCTCGTGCTCGACGAACAGGCCGCCCTTGCCGTCCTTGCGCTGCACCCAGCCGATGCCGGCCCACGCCTCCTCGCCGGTCTCGGTGGCCCACTGCGCGGCGTACACGCAGTACATCTTGTCGCCCCACTGGCCGACCGGGACCGGCGTGGCGCCGCTGGCGTCGACCGAGGTCCGCGGCGGGACGACGCTGGACAGCCGGATCAGGTTGTAGTGGCCGAGGTTGACGTGCACCAGCGCCTCGTGGAAGGCGGACAGCGTGGTGCCGCCGGTGCCGGTGGCGGAGACGACCGGGATGGTGGCGTACACGGCGGAAGTCGACATGGATATCTCCGTTCGCGTCCAGCGCGCACTGAGCGCCCACCGCGCGGCAGGGCGCGGTGGGGCGGCGCGGGATGAGGGGTGAGCAGAGCAGGGGGTCCCACGGTGGGCGGCGCCGAGCGGCGCCGGGCATGGCGGTGCGGGCGGAGTCGATCCGGCGGGTTCGATCCGCCGGCCGCCGCGGACGTGGGGGCCGCGGGGCCGGGTGGGGGTGCGGTGGGGGCGGTGGGCCTACGCGACCCGGTGCCGGTCGGTACGGGTGGGCAACGGACGAGCCGCGGGGCCCGCGGTGAGCCGAACGGATAGCGATCGCCGGTGGCACGGCGTCGGGTTCCGGAAGGTACGCACCTGGGTGTGTCCTCTCGCTCGTCACGTCGGTGGTGGCGGTGGCTCCGAGTGAGGGGCTCTCCCCAGCCCCGGTCGGTGCTACCGCGCTCGTGCTACAACAATATTCGCGTATCGGGCAACTCTCGGTAATCGGGCGCCAGGCCGGTACGCGGATACCTGGTTGGTCGCCACCACCCTCGGTAACGGCGACACGCTATCGGGTGCTACTGGCTGAACTTCGCTATCCAGACATTACAGTCAGTACGCGACTACTCTACGTAATTGCCGCGGGCCGCCCTCGGGCGCGCGCTCGGGTGTCCGGCGCGCGGACGCCACGCGCGGTCCCGCCGGGCCGGCGGTGCGCGCTCGGGTACGTGGCGACGGCTGTACACCCGCGCGGGCATCGGCGCGGGTCGTTGCGAAGTGCGATTTCCACAATAGGCACTTCCACCCCGACTGTCTCCATCGATACAGCGAGATTTCCACCACGGCGTCCTGTTCCGACCCACCCGATCGGCCGATCCGGGTAGCCGGGTCCGCACGCCGCCGTGCGGCCTCCGCTCGGCTGCGGCCGGCGCGGTCGGGCTGCGGGCGCGGTGCGGGTGGCTCGCGGGCGGGCCGCGGTGGATGGCGGGCGCGGCGTGGGTGGGCGCGGTCACGGGTGGCGGGGGCCACGTTCGGTGGCGCGGCGGGGCGCCGGCACACGATCATGGGAGAGCGCCCGTACCGGACGCCGCTCGACCAGGGAGTATCAGCATGACCGTCGCCCCGACCAACGCCCACGCCCGCGCCAGCCAGGGCGGCGCGATCGAGATCGGCAAGGCGCCGTCCGAGTCCCGGCTGACGCTGTCCCAGATCATGGACGACCACGACACCAACCTGCTCGGTACGGTGCACGGCGGCGAGATCCTCAAGCTCGTGGACAGCGTCGCCGGCGTGGTGGCCGCCCGGCACAGCGAGGGCCCGGCGGTGACGGCGTTCATGGACGAGGTGGCGTTCCTGGCACCGGTCCGGGTCGGCGACGTCCTGCACGTCGACGCCGTGTGCACGTGGGCCGGGCGGACGTCGATGGAGGTCTCCGTCGTGGCCCGGGCCGACCGGTGGGACAGCACCGCCCCGCAGACCACGGTCGCCACCGCGCACCTGGTGATGGTCGCGGTCGACGACGCCCGCCGCCCCCGCCCGGTACCGCCGCTGAACCCGCAGACGGACGAGGAGCAGCGCCACTACCAGGAGGCGGAGATCCGCCGCCGCCACCGCCTGAACCTCCGCGAGGAACTCCGCCCCACCAAGCCCTGACCCCGCACACCACCCGCAACACCCGCCCCGCCAGCCTCCCCCGGCCTCGCCGGCCACGTCACCCGCACCCGCGAACCACCCCCGACTCCGGCCCGCGCCGGCCGCACGATGCCTGCCGCGGGCCCACTGCCCGCCCGCGACGTCACGCCAGCCGCGGCCCGCGCCCGCCGCGTCACGCCAGCCCGTCCGTGCACGCGCAGCCCGACCGCGCCACGCGTAGCCGGCCGCACGCCCTGGTCCGCCGCCCCGGTGCACCGGCCCCTTGCCACTTCGCGCGCACCCGGGGGGTTCCCACGGAAGTGGGTGCGTTTCTGATCGTTCCCACAGCCAGAAATGCACCCACTTCAGCTCTGCCTTCGACCGCGCGACCGCGCCGGCTGATCAGGCATACCCCAACCGCCACCACCGGTCGCCGGGGCCGGCGTCGGGGCCGGGCGTCAAGGGCCGGGGACCGGGGGCCGGGCAGAGGGCGGACACCGGAACCGATGTCGGGCGTCGGGCGTCGGGCGTCGGGCGTCGGGGAGATCGGAGCGTCGGGGGGCTCCGGGCGCGTCCCGATCGCCATCGCTCGGGGATCGGGGCTGGGCCGGAAAGCCAGGGCGCCGGGGTCGAGGTCCCGGGATTCGGCAGCGGAGATCCGGGCCAAGGATCCGGGCGGGGACCCGGGGGCCGGGTGGTGGCGGGATTGATGCGGGATGGGGTGGATTGTCGCGGGTGGCGGATCAACCAGCGGTGATGGGCGTTGCCGGGTGCGGATGGAGGGCCGCCGGAGGGTTCCCTTCGATCGACGTACGTGCATATCCTCGGGCATGGTCACCCACCCCCGGTACCTCGCGCCGGCCCCCCACCGGGCCACCCGTACCCGCCACCGCCTGGCCGCCGGCCTTACCGCGGCGCTGCTCGGCGCCGCCCTGACCGCCGTCCCCGCGACCGCCGCCGCGCCGCCCGGCGCCGCGCCCGCGGAGACCGCCGACATCACCCCGCCGCCGCCGGTGAGCGGCCCGTTCGTCAGCGGTACCAAGACCGTGAAGACGTACGACTACAGCAAGGCGATCCGCGAGTCCGTCCGCGTCGACACGAAGATCGACAGCGACGGCAACGGGAAGAACGACGTGATCGTCGTGGACATCGTCCGGCCGGCCGAGGCCGCGCGGGCCGGGATCAAGATCCCGGTGATCATCGACCCGTCGCCGTACTACGCCTGCTGCGGCCGGGGCTCGGACTCGGAGAAGAAGAAGTACGGCAACGACGGCGTGCACACCCACATGCCGCAGTTCTACGACAACTACTTCGTCGAGCACGGGTACGCCGTCGCCGCCCTCGACCTCGTCGGCACCGCGCGCTCCACCGGCTGCGGCGACGTCGGCGGGCGCAACGACGTGGCCTCGGCGACGCTGGTGGTGGACTGGCTCAACGGCCGCAACACCGCCTCGTACGTCAACGGCGGCGCCGCGGCGAAGGCCGACTGGTCCACGGGGTCGGTCGGCATGATCGGCAAGTCGTACGACGGGACGATCCCCAACGGCGCCGCCGCCACCGGTGTGGTCGGGCTGCGCACGATCGTGCCGATCGTGGCGATCTCGTCCTGGTACTACTACAACCGGTACGAGGGCCTGACCACCAAGAGCCAGTACATGGCGGGCCTCGGCAAGACCGTCGGCAACAACCAGGGCGTGTGCGGGCCGATCCAGGCCAAGCTCAATACCGCCGCCGACGACTCGACCGGCAACTACAACAACTTCTGGGCCGAGCGGGACCACATCAAGGACGTCGCCAAGGTGCGCTCCTCGGTGTTCGTGATCCACGGCCAGGAGGACATGAACGTCATGCCGATCAACTTCAGCAAGTGGTGGAAGGGGCTCGCGCAGCAGAACGTCCCGCGCAAGATCTGGCTGGCCCGGTCCGACCACGCCGACCCGTTCGACTACCGCCGCACCGAGTGGGTCAAGCAGCTGCACGAGTGGTTCGACCACTGGCTGATGGGCCTGCCGAACGACGTGATGAAGAAGCCGCTGTCCGACGTCGAGTTCGAGAACGAGACCTGGCAGCAGGACCCGGCCTGGCCGGTCGCCGCCGACGCCCGGATCGGGCTGACCACCGGCGGCCTCGACGGCGGCGCGACGGGCACCGGCACGGTGACGATCAAGGACCAGTCGCTCAGCTCCGAGGACCAGGTGTCCGGCTCGCCGAACAGCAAGCAGCCGTACCGGCAGCTCTTCCTCTCCGCGCCGGTCGCGAAGAACGTCCGGGTGAGCGGGTTCCCGACGGTCACCCTGACGATCAAGTCGAACAAGCCGCAGACGCCGCTCGTGGCCCGGCTGGTCGACTACGGCAACCGCAAGGTGTTCGCCGGGATCAGCTCCGGCAGCGGCGAGTCCTGCTTCGGCGGCAAGATCGCCACCGACGACGGCTGCTACGCCAACCGGCCGGCGACCACCAAGAACGCCGCGTACGCGGTGTTCGGGCGGGGCTGGCAGAGCGCCGAGCACCGCACCTCGCTCAGCAGCAGGACGCCGCTGCCGGTCGGCGAGTGGACCGAGGTGACGATCACGCTGATGGGTACCGACCAGCTCATCCGCTCCGGGCACCAGCTCGGGCTGTCGCTGCTGCTGTCCGACCAGCTCCGGTTCGGCGGGCGCAGCTCCGGGGCGACTGTGGACATCGACCTGTCCCGCTCGCGGCTGAACCTGCCGGTCGACGCGCCGGACGCGATCAAGCCGGCCGGGCGGGTGAGCGTGCCGATGACGTACGCACCGCCGCCGGCCCGCCTGCCGGGCGAACTGCGCTAGCGGCCCCACCGCCCGACGACAAGAAACGGCCCCCGCGGTATCGCGGGGGCCGTTCGTCGTCGGGAGCGGTCAGGCGCGCGGGCCGGCCAGGCGCAGGACGTCGTCCAGCAGCGCCGCCGCCGTCACCTCCGCGCCCGCGCCCGGTCCCTGGATGACCAGCGGGCGGTCGGGGTACCGGTCGCTGGTGATCGTCACCCGGTTGTCGCAGCCGCCCCCGCCGGCCAGCGGGTCGCCCGCGGCCAGCGCCTCCAGGCCGACGCTCGCGCCGCCGTCCGGGGCCAGCCGGGCGACGTACCGCAGGGTGCGGCCGCCCGCGGCCGCCGCGGCGTACCGGGCGGCCATCGGGGCGTCCAGCGCGCCCAGCGCCGCGTCGACCCCGGCCGGGTCGGCGGCGGCCAGCGCCGGCGGCAGCAGCGACTCCACCCGGACGGCGTCGGCGGCCAGCGCCGTGCCCGAGCGGCGGGCCAGGATCAGCAGCTTGCGCTGGACGTCCACGCCGGACAGGTCCACCCGCGGGTCCGGCTCGGCGTAGCCGAGCGCGCGCGCCTCGCGGACCAGGTCGGCGAAGGAGCGCCGGCCGTCGTACGCGTCGAGCAGCCAGGCCAGCGACCCGGACAGCACTCCGGCGAGGCCGTGGATGCGGTCGCCGCCGCCGCGCAGCCGGTCCAGCGCGCGCAGCAGCGGCAGGCCGGCGCCGACCGTGGCGGCGGCGCCGTACCGGGCGGCGTGCGCGTCGATGGACCGGTACCGGTTCAGGTCGGCGCCGATTCCCGCCTTGTTGGCGGTGGCGATGGCCAGCCCGGAGCGCAGCCAGCGGGCGTGCCAGCTCGCGACCTCCTCGCTGGCCGTCGCGTCGACGACCACGCCCGACGCGCCGAGCGCCGAGGCGACGCTGTCCAGCCGCTGTACCCGGCCCTCGGGCAGCCGCTGGGCGACCGTCCGCGGGTCCAGGCCGGCGGCCGCGGCGATCCGGCGGCGGGAGTTCGCCACCTGGACCAGCCGCAGGCCGGTGCCGATGCCCTTGCGGCGCAGCCGGTGCAGCCGGTCCAGGAACGCGGTGCCGACGACGCCCGTGCCGAGCAGGACCACGCCCGTGGTCACCGGCGCCGCGGTCGTACGGGGTGCCTCGACCAGACTGCTCACCGGGCCGCCGCCAGCGCGGCGGCGGGGGCCGCGGCCGGGGCGCTGTCGACGAGGGCGGTGCCGGCGCGGTCCAGGGCGGCCACCAGGTCGTTGATCAGGTCGGCGGCGTCCTCGATGCCGACGGACAGCCGCAGCAGGCCGTCGCCGATACCGGCGACCGCGCGGGCCTCCGGGGACATCGCGGCGTGCGTCATGGTGGCCGGGTGGGCGACCAGGCTCTCCACGCCGCCGAGGGACTCGGCCAGGGTGAAGCAGTGCAGGCCGTCCAGGAACGCGCGGACTGCGTCCACGCCGCCGGCCAGCTCGACGCTGACGATGGCGCCGAAGCCGCGGTACTGCTCCTTGGCGATCGCGTGGCCGGGGTGGCTCGGCAGGCCGGGCCAGTGCACGGCCGCGACGGCGGGGTGGTCGGTGAGCGCCGCGGCGACGGCGGCGGCGTTCTCCTGGTGCACCCGCATCCGGGCCGGCAGGGTGCGCAGGCCGCGGCTGGTCAGGTACGCGTCGAAGGGGCTGCCCGTCACGCCGAGGCAGTTGGCCCACCAGGCCATCCGCTCGGCCAGCTCGGTACAGCCGGCGATGATCGCGCCCCCGACGACGTCGCTGTGGCCGTTGATGTACTTCGTGGTCGAGTGCACGACCAGGTCGGCGCCGAGCGCGAGCGGCTGGGCCAGCGCCGGGGACAGGAACGTGTTGTCGGCGACCACGGTCGCCCCGGCCTCGTGCGCGGCGGCGGCCACGGCCCGGATGTCGGTGATCCGCAGCAGCGGGTTCGACGGCGTCTCCAGCCACACCACGGTCGGCTCCGCGGCCAGCGCGCGGGCGACCGCGTCCGGGTCGGTGAAGTCGACGGTGACCAGGTGGAACAGGCCCTTGCGGGTCAGCGCGTCGAACAGCCGCCAGCTCCCGCCGTAGCAGTCGTGCGGGACGACCAGCGTGTCGCCGGGGCTCAGCAGCGCGTGCAGCACGGTGGTGATCGCGCCCATGCCGGTCGCGGTGATCACGCCGCCGGCGCCGCCCTCCAGCGCGGACAGCGCGTCGGCGAGCAGGTCCCGGGTCGGGTTGCCGCTGCGGGTGTAGTCGTACGTGCGCTTGTCGTCGAACCCGGCGAAGCTGAAGTTGCTGGAGAGCACCATCGGCGGCACCACGGCCCCGTACGTCGGGTCGGTGTCGATCCCGGCCCGCACGGCGCGGGTGGTCGGGGACAGCTCGGTCATGCGGGACCTCCAGTGAGCGCGGCGCGCAGGATCGCGCCGATCCGGTCGGGTTCGGTGAGAAAGGCGTCGTGGCCGGTCAGCGAGCTGATCCGGGAGAAGTGGACCGGGGCGGGCAGCCGGTCGGCGAGTTCGGCGACGAGGGCGGGCGGGACGAGCTGGTCCTCCTCCACGGCGACGAGGACGGTCGGCGTGCGGACGGCGGCGGGGTCGACGGCGTGCAGGTCGATCGACTCGGAGAGACATCGGAACGCCGCGGGCGAGGTGTGCCGGACGTACTTGGACCCGCAGTGCTCCAGGTAGTCCGCCGAGGCGGCCCGGGCGTGCCCGTCGACCAGCGCGACCGGGTCGGCGAACCGGGCGGCGAACTCGGCCGGCGTGCGGTACGTCAGCATGGCGAGCTGCCGGGCCAGGGCCAGGCCCTCGCCGGCCCGCCCGCCGGCCGCGCCCAGCTCGACGACCTGCCGCTGGACGGCGCGCAGCGCGCTGGCGTACGGGTGCGGGCGGTGGGCGCCGCTGATCGCGACCAGCCGGTCGAGCCGGTGGCCGTGCCGGGCGGCGAACTGGAGGCCGGTCATCGCGCCGTACGAGCTGCCGACGAACGCGGCGACCCGGTCGACGCCCAGCTCGGTACAGGCCAGGGCCAGCGCGTCGGCCTGGTCGGCGCTGTCCACGGGGGCTTCCAGCGCGCCGTCGCCGCCGAGCCAGTCCATCGCGACCACCCGGTACCGGTCGGGGTCCAGCGCGCGGCCGGGGCCGACCTGGGCGTCCCACCAGCCGGGCTCGGGGTGCTCGGGGCTGGCGGCGGCGTGCCGGTGGGCGGAGATGCCGCCGGCGACGATCACGGCGGGGGCGTCGGCGCGGCCGACCTGCTCGGCGCGGATCGTGAGGGTGCGGCGGCCGGCGTGCCGCAGTTCCAGGGACGCCGCGAACGCGACCCGCCGGGCGGCCGTGCGCGGCGCCGGGGTCGGTGCGGTGGTGGCGTTCATCCTGGATCACTCCGCCTGGCCGGGGGCTCAGGGGCCACACCCGGCGGGGCGGAAACCAAACGCTGCGGTGATACCAGGTACGCATCGACTGGCGGCGGGCAGCCTGACGGCCGTCGTCTCCAGCGATCCATCTACCGGCGGACCCGACGAAGGTCCCCGCAGGATTTGGCACCATTCCGTCGAGTTACCTCGACGGCGGCTGCCCCGGCGTCATCGGGCCTGTCCCTAAGCCGGTCTTGATGGATATCGCCGATCAGACTATGGCGCCGAGTGACGCTGTGTCAACGAGTGTGAATCGACCCACGTCGCTGGCGCCGGAACCGGCCGCGGGCGGCGCCGCCCGCGGCCGGTGCGCGGGCTCAGAGCACCGACTCCGCGACGGCCAGGAACGCGTCGTTCTCCGCCGGCGTGCCCACCGTGACCCGGACGCCGTCGCCGGCGAACGGCCGGACGATCACGCCCTTGGCCTCGCACGACTTCGCGAACTCGACCGCCCGGTCGCGCAGCGGCAGCCAGACGAAGTTGGCCTGGGTCTCCGGTACGTCCGGCAGCAGCTTGCGGCTGCGCTCCAGCAGCCGCTCCCGCTCGGCGATGACCAGGTCGCAGCGGCGGCGCATCTCGTCGGCCTGCGCCAGCGCGGCCAGCGCGGCGGCCTGCGCGGTCGAGCTGGCCGAGAACGGCGTCACCACCTTGCGGACGGCGGCGGCCACCTCCGGCTGGGCTATCAGGAAGCCCATCCGCAGCCCGGCCAGGCCCCACGCCTTGCTGAGCGTGCGCAGCACCACGATGTTCGGGCGGTCGGCGTAGGTGAGGCCGTCGGGGACGTCGGCGTCGGTGACGAACTCCCGGTACGCCTCGTCCAGCACCACCAGGACGTCGTCCGGGACCGCGGCGAGGAAGCGGTCCAGCTCCTCGCGGCGGACGGCCGTACCGGTCGGGTTGTTCGGGTTGCAGACCAGCACCAGCCGGGTCTGCGGGGTGATCGCCGCGGCCATCGCGTCGAGGTCGTGGGCGTGCGCGGCGGTGTTCGGCACCCGGACCGCGGTCGCGCCGGAGGTGGCGGCGATGATCGGGTACGCCTCGAACGACCGCCACGCGAAGACCACCTCGTCGCCGGGCAGGCAGGTGGCCCGAACCAGCGTCTCGGCCAGCGCCACCGAGCCGCAGCCGGTCGCGACGCGGCCGGGGTCGACGCCGTACCGCTGGGCCAGCGCGTCGCGCAGCGCGAGCACGCCCATGTCCGGGTACCGGTGCGCGGTGGCCGCCGCCCCGGCGACCGCGTCGACCACGCCGGGCAGCGGGCCGTACGGGACCTCGTTCGAGGCCAGCTTGATCGCCTCGGGCAGCCCCAGCTCGCGGGCCAGGTCGGCCGGGCTGCGGCCGGGGACGTAGTTCGGCAGGGCGTCGAGGTCGGGTCGGGTCAACTTCGTCATGGGGTGTCTCCGGTCGGACGGGCGCCGGCAGGGTCACCGGCGGCGGGCGTGCGCGGGGTCGCCACGACCACGGTCATGGCGGCCCGGTCGTGCAGGGCCTGGCGCAGCGGGCGGTTGTACAGCACGGCGACGCAGTCGATGAACTGCAGCACCGGGCCGAGGCAGCCGCAGCACCAGAGGAGGGTGGCGAGGCCGAGCGGGTTCCAGCGCAGGAGCGCGCGGCCGACGCCGATCGGGCCGGCCCGGTCGAGCCGGACCACCTGGATGCCGGCCAGCCGCTTGCCGAGCGTGCGGTTGCCGAAGGCGAGCGCCGGGATCTCGTACGCCGCCCACAGCGCGGTGGTGATGCCGAGGATCAGCATCAGGTACGTGTCCAGCTCGGGCGGCGGCGGCGCACGGTAGACGTCGCCGCGCTGGGAGGCGGCGATCACCTCGCGCCAGATGGGGATGAGCAGCTCGCCGGCCCGGTACAGGAACCAGGAGTTGACGACGAGCGCGAGCATGCCGACGGCGCCGACGTCGATCACCCGGGCGACGAACCGGGCGCCGAGCGGCGCGACGGGGAGGCCGTGCACGATCGCGGGCGGCAGCGGGCCGCGGTACGCCGGGACGCCGGGGTACGGGCCGGGCTGGCCGTGGCCGGGCTGGCCGGGTCCGGGCAGGCCGGTCGGGACGCCGCCGGGCACCGGGTGGTCGGGGCCGCCGGATGCGGGGTGGCCGGGGTCGGCGGGTGCGGGGTGGCCGGGGTTGGCGGGGCCGGGCCGGGGCGCGCCCTGGTGGTCCGGCCATGCGGCCGAGGGGTTCTGGTGGGCTCCGCCGGGCCCGCCCACCGCGCCGGTCGGGGCGCCGGGGCCCGCGGCCGGCGGGGCGCCGGATCCCGGCGGCGGGCCGGGGCTCGGCTGGGTGGCGGGCGCGGGCGGCGGGCCGGTGAGCCAGCCGCCGCCGGCGGCCGGGCCGTCCGGGGTCGCGGGCGGGTCCGCCGGGGGCGGGCCGGGGGGCGGGGTGGCGGCGACGGGCAGCGGCGCGCCGAGCCAGCCCTCGCCGTCCCAGTACCGCTGGGTGCTGCGGTCGGCGGGGTCGGGGTACCAGCCGGGGGGCAGGCTCATCGCGGGTCCACGACCACGGCGGTGCGGGCGACCTTGTCGTGCAGGCACTGCTGGTACGGCTTGTCCCAGAGCTGCCACAGGCCGTCCAGCAGGTTCCAGAACGGCACGACGACCCCGGGCAGCGTCGCGATCAACCAGCGCAGGCCGAGCATGCCGCGGGTCAGCGGCACGCGCGGGTCGAGCGGGACGATCCGGATCCCGCAGAGCCGCTTGCCGAGCGTCTGCCCGGTCCGGCGGACCAGCTCCACGTGGTACACCCAGGACAGGCCGAACATCAGCGCGAACAGCACGGCGTACCCGAGCAGGACGAGCGGGACGACGACCGCCGGCTCCGGCTCGGCGTCGGCGTCGCTGAGGACCGCCACGGCGCCGAACGCCAGCAGCATCAGCGGCAGCGCGACGACCAGCGAGGCGAGGCCGAGGATCAGGCCGTCCAGCAGGTACGCGCCCAGCCGGATGCCGAAGCCGGCGAGCGGCTGCCCACCGGGAGTCAGCGCGGGCGGCGCCGCCACCGGGCCACCGGGGTACGGCGCACCGGGGTACGGCGCGGCGAGGTGGGCCGGGGCGCCGGGGTACGGCGCCGCGCCGGGATGCGGTGCGGCGGCGGGTGGCGCGCCGTGGCCGGCGTGCTGCGGCGCCGGGTACCCGGCGGGACCGCCGGGCGGCACGTCGGCGGCGGCCGGCGCCTCGGCCGCCGGGCGCGCGGCGGGGTCGGGAGCGGTCGGCGGCGGGGCGGGCGGGGTCGGGGCGGCGACGGGCGGGGTCGCCCGGCCGGGTGGGTCCGTCGGTTCCGTCATGCGCTCACCCTCACCACGATCGTCCTCGCCGCCCTGTCGTGCAGGCACTGCCGGTACGTATGATCCCCGAGCTGCCACAGCCCGTCGAGCAGCACCCAGGCCGGCACGCACAGCGCCGGCAGCCACTGCGTCGCCCAGCGGATCAGCAGCGTCGAGCGGCGCAGCCGCGCGCCGGGCTCCACCGGCACGATCGCCACGCCGCAGGTCCGCTTGCCGAGCGTGCGGCCCTGCCGGACGACCAGCTCGACGAAGTACAGGTACTGGAGCAGTCCGGCCGTGCCGAGCGAGACCGCCAGCCCGCCGGGCGAGATGGTCGGGCCCTCGCCGGTGTTCGACGAGCCGACCGCGCCGGCGAGCGGGCCGAGGCCGAGCAGCAGGACGCCGATCGTGGCGTCGAGGATGAAGGCGGCCAGCCGGCTGCCGAAGGAGGCCAGCCGCCGCTCCTCCACCACCGCCGCGCCGGCCGGCGCCGGGTCAACCGGAGCCGAGGCGACCGGAGCCGCGTCGACCGTGGTCGGCTCAACCGGGGCCGGGGCCGGGGCGGCGGGCGGCGGGTCCGGGGCGGCGCTGGGCTCGGCCGGAGGACCGGCCGAGCCCGTTTCGCCGTGTTCGTCAGGGTTCGTCACCCCGACAGTCTTACAGGTTGCCGCGCTGCTCCTGCTCGCGTTCGATCGCCTCGAACAGGGCCTTGAAGTTGCCCTTGCCGAAGCCCAGCGAGCCGTGCCGCTCGATCAGCTCGTAGAAGACCGTCGGGCGGTCCTGCTGCGGCTTGGTGAAGATCTGGAGCAGGTAGCCGTCCTCGTCCCGGTCCACCAGGATCTTGCGCTTCTTCAGCTCCTCGACCGGGACCCGGACCTTGCCGATGCGCTCGCGCAGCTCCGGGTCGTCGTAGTACGAGTCCGGGGTGGCCAGGAACTCCACGCCCGCGGCCCGCATCGCGTCGACGCTGGCCAGGATGTCGTTGGTGGCCAGCGCGATGTGCTGGGCGCCCGGGCCGCCGTAGAACTCGAGGTACTCGTCGATCTGCGACTTCTTCTTGGCGACCGCCGGCTCGTTGAGCGGGAACTTGACCTTCCGGGTACCCGAGGCCACGACCTTGCTCATCAGCGCCGAGTAGTCGGTGGCGATGTCGTCGCCGACGAACTCGGCCATGTTGATGAAGCCCATGACCCGGTTGTAGAAGGACACCCACTCGTCCATCTTGCCCAGCTCGACGTTGCCGACGATGTGGTCGACCGCCTGGAAGAACCGCTTCGGCGCGCCGGGGGCCTTGGCCACCAGCGGCTGCCGGGCGACGAAGCCGGGCAGGAACGGGCCGGTGTAGCCGGAGCGGTCGACGAGGACGTGCCGGGTCTCGCCGTACGTCGCGATCGACGCGGTCCGGACCGTGCCGTACTCGTCCTTGTGGTCGGTCGGCTCCTGGATGCCCGTGGCGCCCTGCGCGATGGCGAACGCGTAGTTCTTGTCGACGTCCGGCACCTCCAGCGCGATCTCGATGACGCCGTCGCCGTGCCGGGCGTAGTGCTGGGTGGCCTCGGCGCCGGCGTGCACGCCGCCGGCCAGGACGAACCGCACGCCGCCGGAGGTGAGCACGTACTCGGCGTGGTCCCGGTGCCCCTGCTCCGGGCCGCGGTAGGCGACCAGCGTCATGCCGAACGCGGTCGAGTAGTAGTGCGCGGCCTGCTTGGCGTTGCCCACGTAGAAGCGGACGTGGTCCCAGCCCTTGATCGGGAACGGGTCCGCGGAGATGTCGTGCGCGACGGCGCCGACGAGATCGTCGACGTTGACCTCGGCGTCGAGATCGGTCGTGAGATCGGTCATAGTCGATGACCCCTTCCCTGTGGCGGTGGAGAGTCCGAGAATGCCCCGCTCGCCCGCAACTGGGCAACTGACCTCTTCCGAGCTGGTCAGCTTGTACGGAACGACAACCGGAACCCCGAGTATGCTGGACAATCTGTCCAGCCCGACGCGACATGCCGGGCCGGCCCGCCCCCGGAGGTCCCCGATGTCGCTCGATGCGCTCGACGCCCGACTCATCGATCTGCTCACCGCCGAGCCGCGGATCGGGGTGCTGGAGCTGTCCCGCCGGCTCGGCGTGGCCCGCGGTACGGCCCAGGCCCGGCTGGACAAGTTGCAGGCGCGCGGGGTCATCCGCGGGCTCGGCCCGGAGATCGACCCGGCGGCGCTGGGCTTCCGGGTGATGGCCTTCGTCACGCTGGAGATCCGCCAGCGGTACGGCCACCGGGCCGTCGCCGACCACCTGCGGGACATCCCCGAGGTGCTGGAGGCGTACACCATCTCCGGCGCCGGGGACCTGCTCTGCCGCATCGTCGCCCGGACCAACGCCGATCTGCAGCGGGTGATCGACCAGGTGGTCGGGTACGACGGGATCGTCCGGGCCTCGACGTTCATCGCGCTGGCCGAGCGGATCCCGCTGCGCACCCTGCCGCTGGTGCACGCCGCCACCGCGCCCCGCCCGCCGACCGAGCCGCCCACCCACTGAAGTGCCCCGTCAGCAGCCGCCGTCGGGGCCCGCGGCCAGGCCCGCGGCGACCCCGCCCGGCGCCGGCGGCGGGTCCGGCGCGGCCGGGCCGAGCGCCGCGCCCGGCACCGTGACCGTGAACGTGCTGCCCGCCCCCGGCACCGACGCCACCGCGATGTCGCCGCCGTGCGCCCGGACGATCCGGTGCACCACCGCGAGCCCCAGCCCCGTCCCGCCGGACCGCTCCCCCGCGGCCCCCACCCGGGCGAACGGGTCGAAGATCAGGTCCAGGTCGGCCTCGGCGATGCCGACGCCGGTGTCGCTGACCGCCACCGTGAGGTCCGGCCCGGCGGCGCCGGCCGCGACGGTGATCCGACCCCGCTCCGGGGTGTACCGGATCGCGTTGGCCAGCAGGTTCTCCAGGATCTGCCGGAACCGCACCGGGTCCACCCGGACCAGCATCGGCGGCACCTCGACCGCCACCCGCAGCCGCTTGGGATCCAGCAGCGGGCCGAGCGAGCTGACCAGGTCCCGGACGAGCCGGTCCAGCCGGATGTCGGCCGGGTCCAGCTCCATCGTCCCGGACTCGACCCTGGACAGGTCCAGCAGCTCGTTGATCAGGGCGAGCAGGTGCCGGCCGCTGGTGTGCACGTGCCCGATCCACGCGGCGTGCGGGTCGTCCGGGGCGAGGTCGGCCCGCATCAGGTCGGAGAAGCCGATGATCGCGTTCAGCGGGGTGCGCAGCTCGTGGCTCATCGCGGCGAGGAAGTCCCGCTTGGCGTTGTCCGCCCGGGTCAGCGCCCGGACCGACGCCGCCAGCTCGGCGCCCAGCCGGCGCTGCTCGGCCAGCGCGGCCTCCCGGTCGGCGAGCACCGCGCTGCGCTCGGCCAGCACCCCGCACAGCACGGCGATCCGGGCGACCAGCTTCAGGTCGTCCCCGGCGAACAGGCCGCGGGTCCGGTTCGCGATGACCAGCGCGCCGCCGGCCAGCCGGGGCGGCGGCAGCGGTACGGCGGTGAGCAGCAGCCCGGCGCCCGGCCCGGCGGCGAGGTCGGCGAGCAGCGGCCCGCCGGCGTGCCGGCTGGCCGCGCCGCGGGCGGCGCCGACGGCGACCGGCTGGCGCAGCCCCAGCAGCGCGTCGAGCGCGCCCGCGGGCAGGCCGGGCGGCGGGGCCCAGTCGGTGCCGGCGGCGCCGGCCCGGCAGAGCGCGCCGGCCGGGTCGCGGAGCAGCACCACGACGGCGTCCGCGCTGGTCACGTCGCGGACCACCCCGGCGTACCGGCGCCACAGCCGCTCCGCCGCCTCGGTCGGCGGGGCGTCCAGCAGGCGCTCGCCGACGACGTTCGCCGCCCGGGTCGCCCACACCTCGCGCAGCCAGCGCGGCGGTACGAACGCCACCAGGTAGCCGAGCGCGGACAGCACCAGGCAGCTCTCGTACGCCACCAGCACGGCCACCCCCGGCCCGGTCAGCGCGAGGTGGTGGTTGGCGCCGTCGTCGGTGATCAGCCCGGCCCGGGTGCCGACGACGGCGAGCAGCGGTGCCCCGGCGAACAGCAGCGTGGCGGCCGCGGCCACCCGCAGCCGGACGGCCGGCGTGCCGCGGCGGTGCCGGGCCTCGGCGGCGAACAGCCGGGCGGCGGCGACCTCGATGGCGACGAAGCAGGCCGCGTACGGGATGCCGACCGCGGGCGGGACCGGCCGGTCGACGGCGGCCATCGGCACGGACAGCAGCAGCACCGCCGCCAGCGCCGCGCCCTCCAGCCAGCGCGCCGTCGGCCGCAGCAGCCCGGCGATCCGCAGCGTCTGGTACGCCCGGGCCAGCGCGAGCGCCGCGACCGGGCCGGTCAGGTCGGTGCGGCCGGTGGCGTACCAGAGCAGGTCGGCGACGAGGAACACCAGGTCGGGGACGAACAGCAGGGCGATCTGCCCGTCGATCGGGTCCCGCCGGCGCAGCCACAGGACGGCCGCGCGCACCAGGATCGCCACCGCGGGGAGCGCGACGAGCGTGGTGAGCAGCGAGGTCACGTTCACTGGCTGGTACCCATCGGTGAGCCGGCCCGCGAGCCGGGCCCCCTACATTGTCCCTGCTGGGGCGCCCCCGCGGCCCCGCTTTGCCGGCTGCCCCATAAACCCCTCAATCGGTACGACACGGAACAACCGGGCTGACCCGCGGCGCGGGCGCGGCGCCACTACCGTGCACGCGTGCCCCGCCGCGACAACGCCGGGATCGCGCGCTGGCTGGCGCTCAGCGCGGTCGTGCTGATCGTGCTCGCCGCCACCGGCGTGTGGAACCCGCTCGCCCCGCTCTGGCGGCTCGTCCACGCGAGCCGCCCGCTCGCCGACGCCGGGCTGGCCTGGCAGCAGCGGCTGGGCGGCACCCCGCACACCGTGACGCTCGCCGGGGACGTGCTGGTCGCCGAGCACCGCGACTTCACCGAGGCCCGGGCGCTCGCCGACGGGCGGCGGCGGTGGAGGACCGACGCCGACTGGTCCGCCGTCGCCGGGGACGGCCGGTCCGCCGTGGTGGTCACCGGCGAGCTGCTGACCGAGGGGTACCGGGTGCTCGACCCCGGCACCGGCCGGGCGCTGCGCGAGGAGAAGCGGGCGGCGGCGGTGTGGACGTACCGGGACGCGGTGCTGGACCTCGGCTGCGCCGCCGCGGGCGACTGCGCGCTGACCGCGTGGGCGCCGCGGGGCAGCCGACCGCGCTGGCGGGTGCCGCTGCCGAGCCCGGACTTCGTGCTGTTCGCCGACAACCCGCCGCTGCCCGGCGCCCGGCCGCTGGCCGCCCCGGCGGTGCCGGCCGCTGCCGCCGGCCCGGCGCCGCTGCCGCCGGTGCTGGGCTTCCCGGTGGGCGACACGGTGTACGTCGTGGACACCGCCGCCGGCGCGCTGCGCCAGGAGGCCCCGCCCGCGGCCGACCAGCGGGTCGTCGTCGCCGGCGGCCGGGTGCTGCGGATCCGGGCGGAGGCGCGCGACGGCGGCTGCTGGTTCGACGTGGCGGCCACCGACCCCGGTACCCAGGCCGAGGCGTGGGCCCGCCCGGAGCTGAACCTGCGCACGGTCCGCCGCGGCTGCGTCCAGCGCGACGACCCGAGCGGCGGCGAGAGCGTGCTGGTCGGGGTGGACCCGGGCGGGCGCGAGCTGCTGGTCGACGCGTACGACGGGCGCACGCTCTGGCGCGCGGCCGACCGGGGCGAGCGGGTGGCCGGGGTGGACAGCCGGCGGGCGCTGGTGGTCGGCGGCGGCGGGCTGCGCGGGGTGGCCTTCGGCGCGGGCGCGCGGGCCTGGCAGCGGCGGCTGCCGGACCGGGCGCAGGTCGCGCTGACCCCGGCCGCGGCGCTGGTGGTGGACCGGGCCGGCGAGCGGATCACCGCGCTGCGCCCGGAGACCGGCGCCGAACTGCTCAGCACCGGCTCGACGGCGAAGGTGGTGGCGGTGGGCCCGGCCGGGCTGGTCCTGCTGAGCGGCGCCGACATCGGGTACGCCCGGTTCGCCCCGCGCTGACCCCGGCCCGGCGCGGCCGCGCCCGCCCGCCGCTGCGGCGCCGCGACCGGCCGGGCTTAAGCTGGCACGTTATGAGCGCCGCCGCATTCGCCCACGCCCCGCTGCTGCCGCTGGGTGCCGACACCACCGAGTACCGGCTGATCACCGACGAGGGCGTCGACGTGGTCGAGGGGCCGGGCGGGCGCCGGTTCCTGACGGTCGAGCCGGCGGCGCTCACCCAGCTCACCGCCGAGGCCATGCACGACATCGCGCACTTCCTGCGCCCGGCGCACCTGGCCCAGCTCCGGGCCATCCTGGACGACCCGGCGGCCAGCGCCAACGACAGGTTCGTCGCGCTGGACCTGCTGCGCAACGCGAACATCGCCGCCGGCGGGGTGCTGCCGATGTGCCAGGACACCGGTACCGCGATCGTCATGGGCAAGCGCGGCCGGCACGTGCTCACCGACGGGCGGGACGAGGAGGCCATCGCCCGCGGCGTGCACGCCGCCTACACGAAGCTGAACCTGCGCTACTCGCAGCTCGCCCCGCTGACCATGTGGGACGAGCGGAACACCGGCAGCAACCTGCCGGCCCAGGTCGAGCTGTACGCCGAGGACCCGGGCGGGGTGGCCGACGCGTACAAGTTCCTGTTCATGGCCAAGGGCGGCGGGTCGGCGAACAAGTCGTACCTGTACCAGGAGACCAAGGCCCTGCTGAACCCCACCCGGATGATGCAGTTCCTGGAGGAGAAGCTGCGGCTGATCGGCACGGCCGCGTGCCCGCCGTACCACCTGGCGATCGTCGTCGGCGGGACCAGCGCGGAGTTCGCGCTGAAGACCGCCAAGTACGCCTCGGCCAAGTACCTCGACGCGCTGCCCACCGCGGGCGACATGACCGCGCACGGCTTCCGCGACCTCGAACTGGAGGAGCAGGTGCTGGAGCTGACCCGGGAGTTCGGCATCGGGGCGCAGTTCGGCGGGCGGTACTTCTGCCACGACGTGCGGGTGGTCCGGCTGCCCCGGCACGGCGCGTCCTGCCCGGTGGCGATCGCCGTGTCCTGCTCGGCCGACCGGCAGGCCGTCGCCAAGATCACCCCGTCGGGGGTCTGGCTGGAGAAGCTGGCGACCGACCCGGCCCGGTACCTGCCGGACGTCACCGACGCCGCGCTCGACGGCGGCGAGGTCGTCCGGGTGGACCTGAACCGGCCGATGGCGGAGATCCGGGCGGAGCTGTCCCGGTACCCGGTCAAGACCCGGCTCTCGCTCACCGGCCCGCTCGTCGTGGCCCGCGACATCGCCCACGCGAAGATCGCCGAGCAGCTCGACGCGGGCGCGCCGATGCCGGCGTACCTGCGCGACCACGCCGTCTACTACGCCGGCCCGGCGAAGACCCCGGAGGGGTACGCGTCCGGCTCGTTCGGCCCGACCACGGCCGGCCGGATGGACTCGTACGTCGAGAAGTTCCAGGCCGCCGGCGGCTCGCTGGTCATGCTGGCCAAGGGCAACCGGTCGGCGCAGGTCACCCGCGCCTGCCGCGAGCACGGCGGCTTCTACCTCGGCTCGATCGGCGGCCCGGCCGCCCGGCTGGCCCGGGACTGCATCAAGCGGGTCGAGGTGCTGGAGTACCCCGAGCTGGGCATGGAGGCGGTCTGGCGGATCGAGGTCGAGGACTTCCCCGCCTTCATCGTCGTGGACGACAAGGGCAACGACTTCTTCGCCGCGACCAGCACGCCGACGCTGACGATCGGCCGCCGGTAGCTACTTCAGCTCGTGGTCCCGCCGGTCGTAGAACGGGCCGGCGATGATCACCGGCTCGCCGGTCAGGTAGTACTCGTCGTCGTCCGGGCTGGCCGACGCGCCGGCCCGGAGCTGCTCGAACACGACCAGGTGCGGCCCGCCGACGGCGAAGCCGGGGACCCAGTCGTCCGGGTGCAGCGACTTGTCCAGCGTGATGCCGGCCAGCAGCGCGCCCGTGCGCAGGTCCAGCTCCGCGGCGCGGCCGGCGGCCGTGCTCACGTAGAGGCTGTCGCCGTACGCGGTCAGCAGGTGCCGGACCGCCGGCGCCGACGGGTCGACCCCGCGCGGCCCGACCGGCGGCACCGCCGGGGCGGGCAGGCCGAGCAGCGCGGCCAGGTCGGCGGCCGGCGGGACCGGCGCGGTCGGGCCGCGCCAGCGCCAGCGCGGCCGGCCGTCGACCGCGCCGCTGACCACGGCGGCGCCGTCGGCGACGGTCGCGGCGAGCACCGAGCCGTCGGGGCGGCCGATCGGCATCGCGCCGTCGGCGTCCAGGCCCGGCGCGCGGACCGGCCGGGGTACGGCGCCGGGGCGGGCGGGGGCGGTGAGCAGCCAGGCGGCGGTCGTCGGCGCCCCCGGCACCGGCGGTGGCGGCACGACCGGCGGGGCGCCGCCCGCCGGGCGGGCGGTCGGTGCCGCGGCGCCGGATGGGCGGGCGGGCGGGCGCGCCGGGCGGGCGGGCGACGGGGTGAGGGCGGGCGGTTCCGGCGGGGTGACGATCCGGACGCCGAGGCAGCCGCCGCGGGCCGGGCCGCAGCCCAGCGGCGTGACGACCGCCCCCTCCCGCTCCGCGCGCCAGGTGCCGACCCGGGCGCCCGTCCGCGGGTCCGCGTACTCGATCGTCGCCGGGCCGCAGCCGCGGATCACGGCCAGCAGCTCCCCGGTCGTGGTGAACGCGTCCAGCAGGCACCGGTCGCCCGGCCGGCGCCAGCGGACCGCGCCCGCGTGGTCCAGCGCCATCGTCTCGGTGGCGCCGGCGACCACGATCGTGTCCGCGGTCGCGTGCATCCCCGCCGGGGTGTACACGGTGGTGGCGCCGTCGCGCCGGCCGGTGTACCCCGCGCCGGCGGGCGCGGCCGGGCCGGGGGTGCGCCAGCGCAGCGCGCCGGTGCGCAGGTCGGTCGCCGTCAGCAGGCCGTCGGACCAGCGGGTCACCGCCAGCCGGTCGGTGGCGACGACGCCGAGGACCTGCTGTGGCCAGCGGCGCAGCGCCCAGTACGGGCTGGTCTGGTACCGGGTGTGCGCCGGCCCGTCGGCCTTGACCTGGAACTTGTCGGCGTACACCCGCAGGTCGGTGCCGATGAACAGCGGTGCGTTGGCCAGCCGCCCGTAGAGCTGGGTGGGCCGGCCGGGGCCGCTCGGGTACGGGCCCTGCGCCAGCGTGACCACCTCGGCGGGGCGCAGCGTGCGGTACGCGGCGAGGGCGCCGAGGCCGGCGAGGAGGGCGACCGCGGCGAGCGCGGCCAGCCAGGTGCGGGCCCGCCCGGGGCGGCGCGACGGGGCGACGTCCATGGTGCTGCACCCTACCGAGCGCCCGCACCCCCGCCGGCGGCCGGCCGTCCGGTCAGGCGGCGGTGGCGTCGCCGTCCGCGTCGCCGCCGGGGTGGGCGGCGGCCCGGGCGAGGTCGGCCAGCTCCTGCCGGAGCGCCCCCTCGGCCGTCCGGGTGGCGAGGCCGCCGAGGACGAGTTCGAGGATCCGGGCCCGGCCGCCCTCGGCGTGGCCCTCCTGGTCGACGGTCACGAGCGTCCCGCCGCGGTGCCGCCCCTCGGTGACCGGCGCGAGGGTGTAGGCAGTCTCGTACGCCGCGCCCTCCCCCGGCGAGCCGAGCACGAACCGGTGCCGCGGCTCGCAGGCCAGCACCCGGTACTCCTCGGTGGCGTCGGCGCCGTCGGGCATCCGGTGCGTCTCCCGCCAGACCGTCCCGGCGGCGAACGGCGGCGGCGTCACCGGCTCGACCGCGCCGGCGGTGGAGAGCCACTCGGCGCGGCCGGGTACATCCGTCAGCAGCGCCCACACCCGGTCCACCGGGGCGGCGACGTGCTGGCTCACGGTGATCGTCGACAATCCGTCCTCCTCGGGCCGACCCCCACCCCACGCTAGCGGCACCGCCGGGCGGGTTCCCGCCCTTCGCCGGACGAGCGCGCGCCGGGATCCCGCGGGGATCCCGGCGCGCGAGGACCGTTCCGCTACGGCCGGGCGGGCAGGATCGTCCCGACGACCTCGCCGAGCGCGACCACGGCGCCGTCCGGGCCGGGCGCGGTGGCCCGCAGGGTGATCGTGTCGCCGTCCTCCAGGAAGCCGCGCTTGGCGTCGCCGACGGTGACCGGCTCGGCGCCGCCCCACGTCAGCTCGAACAGCGAGCCGGTCTGGTCGCGCTCCGGGCCGGAGACCGTCCCCGAGGCGTACAGGTCGCCGGGGCGGATCGACGCGCCGTTGGCGGTCAGGTGGGCGAGCTGCTGGGCCGGCGTCCAGTACATCGGCGCGAACGGCGGCCGGGAGACGACAGTGCCGTTCCACTCGACCTCGAGCGTGAGGTCGAGGCCGAGGTGGGCCTCGCCGGTGAGGTACGGCAGCACCGGCGGGTCCTGCACCGGTGCCGGCACCCACGCCCCGGCCAGCGCGGCCAGCGGGGTCACCCACGCGCTGACCGAGGTCGCGAAGCTCTTGCCGAGGAACGGGCCGAGCGGCTGGTACTCCCAGCCCTGGATGTCCCGGGCGGACCAGTCGTTGACCAGCACCACGCCGAACACGTGGTCGGCGAACGCGTCCACGCCGACCCGCTCGCCCAGCGCCGAGCCGGTGCCGACGACGAAGCCGACCTCGGCCTCGATGTCCAGCCGCGCGGTCGGCCCGTACGTCGGGGCGTCCGCGGCCGGCGCCTTGCGCTGCCCGCGGGGCCGGACGACGTCGGTGCCGGAGACGACGACCGTGCCGGCGCGGCCGTGGTACCCGATCGGGATGTGCTTCCAGTTCGGCAGCAGCGGCGGCGAGCCCGGCCGCAGCAGCGCGCCGAGGTTCGCGGCGTGGTGCTCGGAGGAGTAGAAGTCGACGTAGTCGCCGACCGCGAACGGCAGCCGCAGCTCGACCCCGGCCAGCGGGTGCAGCAGCCCGGCCACGGCGTCGCCGCCGGCGCGCAGCACGGCGGTGATCCGCTCCCGGGCGGCGGCCCAGGCCGCCCGGCCCTGCGCCAGGTGCGCGTTGAGCGTCGGCGCGGCGAACGCGCCCCCGGCGTCGACCAGCCCGGCCGCCTCGGCGCCGGCGAGGTCGAACACCTCGTCCCCGATCCGCACGCCGACGCGCGGGGCGTCGCCGGCGCGGGAGAAGACGCCGTACGGCAGGTGGTGGAGCCCGTACGGGCCGGTCTGGTCAGGCACTTGGCTGCGCTCCTCGGGGGTTGGCGATGAGTCCGAGTCCGATCAGGTCGTCCAGCGGCTCGGTGACGCTGCACGAGCCGTACCCGACCCACAGCGGCCGGGCGGCGGCCGTGCGGTCGGCGACGGCCGCGACCAGCGGGGCGGGGTCGGTGGCGGCGAGCAGCTCGGCGATCTCGTCGACCTCGGCGCCGCGCGCGGCGCCGACCGCGCCGACGAGCACGTTGAGGAACCCGTGGTGGGTGAACCCGGTGCCGGGGTCGGTGTGCCGGACGGCGTGGTGCAGGCCGGCGGTCAGCTTGAACGGCAGTTCCCGGTCCCGGCAGGCGCAGATGACGGCGGCCAGCTCGACGGGCGTCGGGAACAGTTCGGCGGCGAGCCCGCCGGTGCGGAACTTCGGCGCGACCGACACCCCGCCGGCCCGGGCGGCGGCGACGGCGTCGAGGGCGCTGAGCAGGCCGGTGGCCAGCGGGATCTCGGCGTACCCGCGGAGCTGCGGCCGGGCCCGGTAGTGCGCGATGAGCGCGGCCAGGCCGGGCTGCGGGTCCTCGCCGCGCTTGGCGACGGCGACCTCGGCCTGATGGACGGCGAACCGCGGGTCGGCGCCGGCGAGCGCGGCCGGCAGGCCGGCCACGCCGGTGTCGCCGATCAGGCCGATCGCGACGGTCTCGTCGGGCCCGAGCAGCTCGGCCGCGGCGGGCAGCGCCGAGGCCGGCAGGAGCAGCGGGCCGACCAGGTCGGCGTACCACGCGGCGCGGTGCCGCCGGTGCGCGGCGACCGCGTCGGGCAGCGGCGCGCTGCCGGGCGGGAAGACGGCGGCGTCGTCGACGAGCCCGGCGAAGAGGGCGGGGACAGCCGGTGCGGGCACGGCGGACCCCGGCTTGGCGGTGGACGCTGACTGCTGCGTTGACACAGGTGACAACCTAGTGGACGCTACAGAGAGCGGACAACAACGTCCGATTATCGGACGCCTCTTGGCAACACCCGCCCGCTCGGACCGCACCCGCAGTCGGACCGTTTCGGGAGGCAGAGCCATGCCGCACTACCGCAGTCTCGGCGAGGTGCCGCGGAAGCGGCACACCCAGTTCCGCAAGCCCGACGGCGGGCTGTACGCGGAGGAGCTGATGGGCCAGGAGGGCTTCTCCTCCGACTCGTCGCTGCTGTACCACCGGCACGCGCCCACGGCGATCACCGCCGCCGAGGCGTACACCCCGCCCGCGTGGAGCCGGCAGCCCAACCGGCCGCTCAAGCCGCGCCACCTCGTCACCCACAAGCTCGACTCGTCCGGTACCGACGCGGTCCTCGGCCGGCAGCACCTGCTGGCCAACGACGACGTCCGGGTGTCGTACGTGCTCGCCGACACCCCCTCGCCGCTGTACCGCAACGCCATCGGCGACGAGTGCCTGTACATCGAGGCCGGCACCGCCCGGGTCGAGACCAGCTTCGGCGTGCTCGACGCGGTCCCCGGCGACTACGTGCTGATCCCCACCTCGACGATCTACCGGGTGGTGCCCACCGGCGGCCCGGTCCGGATCCTCGGCATCGAGGCCAGCGGGCACATCGGCCCGCCGAAGCGGTACCTGTCGGTGCGCGGGCAGTACCTGGAGCACTCGCCGTACTGCGAGCGGGACATCCGCGGCCCGGCCGAGCTGATCCAGGTCGACGCCACCGACGTGGACGTGCTCGTCCAGCACCGCCGCGGCTGGACCAAGCACACGTACGCCCAGCACCCGTTCGACGTCGTCGGCTGGGACGGCCACCAGTACCCGTGGATCTTCTCGATCCACGACTTCGAGCCGATCACCGGCCGGATCCACCAGCCGCCGCCGGCGCACCAGACGTTCGCCGGGCCGAACTTCGTGATCTGCTCGTTCGTCCCGCGCAAGGTCGACTACCACCCGCTGGCGATCCCGGTGCCGTACAACCACCACAACGTCGACTCCGACGAGATGCTCTTCTACACCGGCGGCAACTACGAGGCCCGGCGCGGCTCCGGCATCGGCCAGGGGTCGATCTCGCTGCACCCGTCCGGCTTCACCCACGGGCCGCAGCCCGGCGCGGCCGAGCGGTCGATCGGCGCCGACTACTTCGACGAGCTGGCCGTCATGGTCGACACCTTCCGCCCGCTGGACCTGTGCGAACCGGCCCTGGCCTGCGAGGACGACAACTACGCCTGGACCTGGAACCGCCAGCCCGACTGAACCGCCCATCCGTCGCGGCGGGGGCCGACCCGGACGGGTGGGCCCCCGCCGGGTTATTACCGGACCGACATGGATCCGCGGGGGCCCGCGGTGCGTCCGATCCGACATGAGCACCACCGACCCGGGCGCCGCGAGCGTGGCGCCCCACCGCCGCCGCGCCCCGCGACGGCTGCTGTTCGGCACCGCGGCCATCGCCGTCGGCGCCGCGGCCGCGCTCGCCCTCGTCGTGCCCGGCAACCCGCCGACCGCCGACGCGGGCACCCTCCCCGGCTACCCCGTGGCGCCCACGGTGCCGGCCGACGACCCGGCGCCGTACCAGCACGCCTGCACCGCGGACGACGCCCTCGTCGGGCCGGCCGTCCGCGCCCACCTCGGCCGCTCGCTCACCGAGGTGCGGACCGAACTGGGCGGCGCCCTGCTGCGTGTCATCGGGCAGGACGGGCGCTGCGCCCCGCTCACCCGGGACTACAACCCCGCCCGGACCAACGTCTACCTGGAGCGCGGCGTCGTCGTCCGCGCAACGATGGGGTGATGATGCGCAGTCGAGTACGCCCCGCCCTCCTCGCGCTCGCCGTCGGCGGCTGCCTGGCCGTCGCCGGGTGCGCCGACGGGGACGCCACCGTGGTGCCGCCGCTCGCCGGCGGCTCCCCCACCGCGAGCGCCGAGCCGTCCCCCACGCTGCCCTCCCCGCCACCGGCGGGCGACGGCCGCCGGACCGCCCCGCCGGGCGGCGACGCCCAGCCGCCGCAGCGGTCGCCGGGCGGCCAGAGCGGCACGCCGTGCACCGCCGCCGAGCGGGCCGGGATGTTCCCCACCCCGACGCCGTACCGGGGGCTGACCGTCGACGCGCTGCGCAAGCGGCTCGGCGCCAAGGCGGAGATCCGGGTGGTCGGCGCCGACAACGAGTGCTACGTCGTCACGACGGACCTGCGGCCGGGCCGCGTCAACGTGTACCTGGAGAAGGGCCGCATCGCGGCCTCGGACACGGAGTAGGCACCACCCGCGGACACGTTCGGGGCGGGCGGCCGGTGCCAGGGGTGGAGTGCCGGCCGCCCGCCCCGAACGGACTTCCCGCCCCGTCGGCCGTTGGCCGGCGGGTCAGCGGCGGGTGCGGACCAGGCCCGCGGTGGCGGCCAGGGCGGCCGGGATCAGCGGCCACCAGAGACCGGTCGCGGCGAGCGCGGCGAGGGCGGCCGCGCCCAGCAGGCCGGCGGCGAGCGCGCCGAGCGTCCGGCCGGTCCGGGCGAACCGCGCCCGTGCCCACAGCCCGACGGCCGCGCCGCCGAGGACCACCGCGAGCAGGCCGGCGAGCAGGGCGACGGCCCCGCCGAGCAGCGGCAGGCCGGCGCCGACGACGAGTACGGCGGCCAGCGCGCTGCCGTGGGTGGCGACGGCCGCCTCCCGCACCCGCTGGCCGTCGCGCCGGACCGCCCCGGCGCCGCCCCACGGACCGGCACCGGACGGACCCGCTCCGGCGGGCGGCTCGGGCGCCCGGTCGGCCGGGTCCGGTGCGCGGACCGCGCCGTCGGCACCCGCCACCCCGGCCGAATCCCGTCCGCCGGCCCCGGGGCCGTCGGCCGTGGACCGGTCGGCTCCCGCGGCCGCCTCCGCGCGCCCGGCGGCGGCTGCCGCGTCCCGGCGGCCGGCGGCGGCAGCGGCGTCGAACCGCTCGGCGGCGCCGCCCGCGTCGAACCGGTCGGGGGGCCGGCGGCCGGCGCCGTCCTGGCCGGTGCCCGACCTGCCGCTCCCGTCGCCGGGGCCGGGTCGGGCGGTGCCGGGGCGGCCGGGGCCGCCGGGTGGGGTCGGGGTGGTCGGCTCGGGGCCGGTGAGCGGCGGGGCGCCGCCGGGGCCCAGCCCGAGCAGTCGCTCCAGCGCCCGGTGCTGCCGCCGGATCTCCAGCCGCCCCACGCCGGGATCGTTCGCGATGGCCGCCAGGTCCGGCTCCCGCTCCAGCGCCTCCGCGTACGCGCGCGCCGCCAGCTCGTACTGCCCCAGCCCCGCCGCGACCAGGCCGAGGACGAGGTGGGTGCGCGCCTGCTCCGGGGCGAGCCGGACCGCGTCCCAGGCCGCCGACAGCGCCCGCGGCCCGTTGCGCGACTCGGCCAGCGCCCCGGCGCCGGCGCAGAGCGCGTCCACATCGGCCGCCCAGCCGGCGAGGATCCGCGCGCCGAGCGCCGCCGCCCGCCGGTACCGGCGCAGGTCGATCAACGCCATCGCCCGCACGCTCAGCACCGCCACCTCGCCGACACCGGACCCCGCCGCGCCACCGCGACCGCCGCCCGACCCCGCGCCGCCGGCAGAGCCCGAGCTGTCGGACGTCCCGCCGCCACCGAATCCCACACCACCGACGGACCCGCCCCCGGCGGATCCCGGGCCATCGACAGCTCCGGACCCCGAACCGCTCCCCGCTCCGCCGGTGAGCCCGGGACCACCGGCGGGCCGCGCGGTATCGCCCGGCCCCGCGGAAGGCCCGGTATCGCCCGACCCCGCGGAAGGCCCGGTATCGCCCGACCCCGCGGAGGGTCCGACATCGCCCGACCCCGCGGAGGGTCCGACATCGCCCGGCCCCGCGGAGGGTCCGACATCGCCCGGCCCCGCGGAGGGTGCGGCGTCGAGGGCGTCGAGGGCGTCCTGCGGGCGGCCGGCGGCGACGGCGATGCGGGCCCGGAGCAGGGCCGTCGCCCCGTCCGCCGGTGCCGCCGCCAGTTCGGCGACGGCGTCGTCGTAGCAGCCGAGGGCGGCCATCAGCTCGGCCCGGTCCCGGGCGGTGGCGTCCACCGCTACGCCCCCGGCGGCGCGGCGTGGACGAGCGCGACGGCGATCGCCGCGAGCCCCTCGCCGCGGCCGGTCAGGCCGAGGCCGTCGGTGGTGGTACCGGCGACGGTGACCGGCGCGCCGAGCGCGTCGGCGAGCGCCCGCTGCGCCTGCGCCCGGCGCGGGCCGAGGCGCGGGCGGACGCCGATGACCTGGATCGAGACGTTGCCGATGGCGTACCCCGCCGCGCGCACCCGGCGCGCGGTCTCGGCGAGCAGCGCCGTGCCCGCCGCGCCCGCCCACTCGGGGCGGTCGGTGCCGTAGTTGCTGCCGAGGTCGCCCAGGTCGGCCGCCGAGAGCAGGGCGTCGCAGGCGGCGTGGGCGGCGACGTCGCCGTCGGAGTGGCCGGCGAGGCCGGGCTGGTCGGGCCAGTGCAGGCCGGCGACCCAGCAGGGCCGGTCGGGGTCGAAGGCGTGCACGTCGGTACCGATGCCGATCCGGGGTGCGCTCACCCGAGCCAGCCTACGACTCCCCCTCCCCGCCCGCGCGGGCGAGGAGGGCCTCGGCGAGCGCCAGGTCGTACGGCGTGGTGATCTTGAATGCGGCCTCCGCGCCGGGCACCGCCGCCACCGGTACGCCGAGCGCCTCCACCAGCCCGGCGTCGTCGGTGCGGTCGTCCGCCGCGGCGGCGTGCGCCCGGGCCAGCACCGCGCGGGCGAAGCCCTGCGGGGTCTGGACGCGGCGCAGCGCGGCCCGGTCCACCACGCCGGCGAGCGCCCCGGCGGCGTCGACGCCGCGGACGGTGTCGACGACCGGCAGCACCGGTACGACGGCCGGCGCGCCGGCCCGGACCGCGGCGGCGACCGCCTCGACCAGCGCGACCGGCGCGAGCGCGCGGGCGGCGTCGTGCACGGCGACGATGTCGAGCCCGGCGGGGGCGGCGGCGAGCGCCGCGGCGACGGACGCCTGCCGGGTGGCCCCGCCGGCCACCACGAGGACCACCGGGGGCCGCTCCACAGTGGGAGAAACTTTTTCGCCGGAAGCGGGAACGCCCTGGTCAGGGGCTACGTCAGATCCATACTCCGGTAATGCGGCGGCCGCCCCGGGGGTATCCCCAGCCCCGGCGGCGGCCCCGCGCTCCGGTGGGATCGTCACGGGTGGAACGGAGGTACCGAGCGCGACCGCATCGGCGAGCAGGTCGCGGACGTACGGTACGTCGCCCGGCGGAGCGGCCACCACGATCGCCCCCACACTGGGCGCGGCTGCCAGTCGCCGGACGGCGTGCCAGAGGATCGGGGCGCCGGCGAGCGTACGGAGCGCCTTCGGCGCCCCCGGCCCGAGCCGGGTGCCGAGCCCGGCCGCAGGAACGAGAACCGCGACGTCACCGCGCAGAGGTTGCTGCGTGGTCACGTCGCGGTCCCGTTTGCTATGCGTGCGGCGAAGGGGCTCAGGCCTCGGTGAGCACCTTGTCCAGCAGGATCTCCGCCTCGTCCTTGCTGCTCTTCTCGGCGAGGGCGACCTCGCCGACCAGGATGTCGCGGGCCTTGGCGAGCATCCGCTTCTCCCCCGCGGACAGGCCGCGCTCGCGCTCCCGGCGCCACAGGTCGCGGACGACCTCGGCGACCTTGAGCGGGTTGCCCGACGCCAGCTTCTCGAGGTTCGCCTTGTAGCGACGCGACCAGTTGGTCGGCTCCTCGGTGTGCGGGGCGCGCAGAACATCGAAGACCTTGCTCAGGCCCTCCTCGCCCACCACTTCGCGCACGCCCACGATCTCGGCGTTCTCCGCGGGAACCCGGACCGTCAGGTCACCTTGCGCGACCCTGAGGACGAGGTACTGCTTCTCCTCGCCCTTGATGACCCGGGTCTCGATTGCCTCGATGAGTGCGGCCCCGTGGTGGGGGTAAACAACGGTCTCGCCGACACTGAAAACCATAGGTTCGAAACCCCTTTCGCTGTGTCCAGGGTAACACGCTCCGAGACGGGTGTCCCCCTGCGGCAGTGGTCGTATATGCAGCTCAGAGCACATGTGAGGCGCATTGCTACCGCTTGACAAGAGACTCCCGGGCCACTTTCGTAACCCAGCGTAACGAATTCATCACGGCAACTGTTTACCGGGGTATATGGCTGACCCGCCGGAAATTCCACTATGCGGAGTGGAAACGACCTGATGTCCGGTACGCGGTTGCCGCACCCTTCCTCCCGATCACCCGATCGGCGGGCCGGGCCGCCCGAGCGGGCCGCCGCCGGCGGCCGAGAGCAGCGCCGCGTACAGCGTGAGGCCCGGACCGAACGCGAGCAGCAGCACCCACCGCGGCGGGGCGGGCTGCCTGGTCAGCGCGTCGAGGATCAGCAGCACCGTCGGCGACGAGCAGTTGCCGTGCGCCGCCAGGACGCCGCGCGAGGCCGTCAGCGCCGCCGGCCCGAGGCCCAGCTCCGCCTCCACCACTCGGAGGATGCGGGGACCACCCGGATGGACGGCCCAGCCGTCGACATCGGCGGCCGTCAGCCCGTACCGGGCCAGCAGGTCGGCCACGAGGTCCGCCACGTGCACGGCGAGGATGTCCGGCACCTTCGGTGACAGGCCCATCCGGAAGCCCAGATCGGTGACGGTCCACGTCATCAGGTCCGCGGTGGAGGTGTCCGTGACCGACACCACATCCCGGACGCGGTACCCCGGCCCGGCGCCCGGCACCAGCACGGCGGCCGCGGCGGCGTCGGAGAACAGCGCGTGCGCCACGATCTGCTGGGCGTCCCGGGTCGACGGCTGGGCGTGCAGGCTGGTCAGCTCCGCGCAGAGCAGGACCGCCGGGCGGCCGCGGGCGCGGACGAAGTCGGCGGCCGTACCCAGGCCCGGCAGGGCCGCGTAGCAGCCCATGTGCCCGACGAACAGCCGCTGCGTCGTCGTCGCCATGCCGAGCTGGTGGGCCAGCAGGATGTCCAGGCCGGGCGTGGCGTACCCGGTGCAGGAGCAGACCACCAGCAGGCCCACGTCGGCGGCGGCGAGCCCCGCCGCGGCCAGCGCCCGGGTCACCGCGGTCGCGCCGAGCGGGACCACCTCGGCCGCGTACCGGCCCATCCGGCGGGCCGTCGACCAGGCGGTGACGTCCTCGACCAGCGGGCTGACCACGGCCTGCCGGGTGGTCACCCCGGCGTTGGCGAAGATCCGCTCGGCCAGCGGCTGCGCCGCCCCGGCGTAGTGGTCGGCGAAGAAGCCCGACCAGAGCGCGTCCTGCCGGGTCGCCGGCGGCAGCGCCACCCCCACCCCGGCGATCCGGGCGCCGGTCACCAGCGCCCCGGCCCGTCCGGGTCGGCGCCGAGCGCCGCCGCGCCGAGCCAGTCGGCGCAGACGTCGGAAGTCGGCGGCTGGAGGGCGCCGCAGCGGGCGTCCCGGTACAGCCGCTCCAGGGGGTGCCCGCGCCGGGTCGCCGACGTGCCGGCCGCGGCCAGCATCGACGCGGCCACCTCGGCGGCGGTGTCGCCGGCGAGCAGCTTCGCCCGCCACACCGCGGCCCGGGTCGCGGCGGCGTCCGGGGCGGCGTCCACCAGGCGGGCCGCCTCCCGGACCACCGCCAGCGCCGCCGCCACCGCGGCGTCCGCCCGGCCCAGCCGCGCGCGCAGCGCCGGCAGGTCGGCGTGGCCGCGCTCGCGGGCGTGCGCCGCGGCCGCGTCCACCGCGGCCCTGGCCACCCCGACGTACACCGCGGCGTAGCTCGCCACCATCCAGTGCGGCATCAGCGCCGCCACCGCCAGCGCCAGGCCCTCCACGCCGCCGAGCAGGGCGGCCGGGCCGACGGTCACGTCGACGGTCAGGTCGTGCGAGCAGGTGGCCCGCATGCCGAGCGCGTCCCAGGTCGGCTCGACCGCCAGGCCCGGCGTGCCCGCGGGCACGAGGAACTGCGAGACCCGGTCGCCGGACCGGGCCGCGACCAGGTACGCGTCGGCGTGGCCGGCGCCCGAGCAGAACGTCTTGCGGCCGGTGATCCGGTACCCGTCGCCGACCCGCTCGTACGCCGTGGCCAGCCGGGACAGCCGCGAGCCCACGCCGTGCTCGCTCATCGCCACCGCGTACCAGGCGCCCCCGGCGGCGCCGGCCAGCGCCGCGTCCCGGGCGGCCAGCGCCGCGTCCGGTACGCCGAGGTCGAGGGCGACGTCGTCGGTGACCGCGGCCAGCGCCCCGGTGACCGAGGCGTGCATGTTGAACACCAGCGCGGTCGCGCCGCTGCCCCGGGCCAGCTCGTACGCGACCTCGACGTACGTGCCGAAGCCCGCCCCGCCGCCGCCCAGCCGGGCCGGCACCATCAGCCCGAACAGGCCCGCGTCGCGCAGGTCGGCGAAGTCCGCCGCGGGGAACGAGCCGGCCGCGTCGTGCGCGGGCGCGCGGGCGGCGAAGCGCGGCGCCAGCCGGGCCGCCGCGGCCACCGGGTCAGCCATCGGGCGCCGTCCGCCCGGCCGCGCGGACGCCGAGGCCCTGGTACAGCACCGCCGTCGACCGGATCGGCACGATCCGCCCCCGGTCGTCGCCGCTGACCAGCCAGCGCAGCGTCGGCAGCACGGTCGGCCGGGCGCCGCGCACCCGCAGCCGCACGCCGTGCCGGGCGCACAGCGCGCCGAGCCGGGCCGGGTCCACGTACCGGGCCGGGTCGTGCAGGCCGACCGGTACCCGCGGCAGCCGCTCGGCCACCGTGATCGTCAGCCAGCGGCTCAGCCGGGTGTCGTTGAGCGTGTCCAGCACCAGCACCCCGCCGGGCGCGAGGACCCGGCACGCCTCCGCCACCGCCGCCGGCAGGTCCGCGACGTGCTCGAACAGCTCGCCGGCCACCACCACCTCGGCGACGCCGTCGGCCACCGGCAGCGCGGTCGCGTCGGCCAGCACCGGCCGCACGCCCCGGCCGGCGGCGTACCGCAGCGCCGAGGCCGTCACATCCACGCCGACGTGCCGGTACCCGAGCCCGGCGACGTACGGGGCCAGCAGCCCGCCGCCGCAGCCGAGGTCGAGCAGCAGCGCGCCCGGCCGGCGGGCGGCGGGGATCAGCGCGGCCCGGGCGGCGGCCAGCCAGCGCAGTACCGCGAACGCCCCGCCGGGCCGCCCCCACTGGTCGGCGAGCGCGTCGTACTGGCGCGGGTCGTTGCGCGGGAGGTCGCGGCAGGGATCGCGGCCGGCGCGCGCCGCGGCCGGGCCGGGTCGCGGCGTCGCGGCCGGGTCGCGCGGGGTCGCGCCGCGGCCCGCGCGGGGCAGCGCGGCCCGGCGCGTCGCGCCGACGGCGGCCCGCCACATCCGCGCCCCGCCGACCGTCCGCATGGGAGCCAGCCTGGCACGATTGCGGCCGGCAAACCAGGGCTGGCGGACGGGCGGGCAGGGGTCTACTGTGGCCGGCATGTCACGGCCGGCGAGCGGGCGGGGTGCCCCCGTGCCCGCGGGCGACCGGCCGGCCGCCCCCGCGCCCCGGCCCGGCGGGGGTCCCACGCGCCGCGGGTGGGCGTTCCTGCGCGCCGGCCACCCCGAACCCGCCGTCGCCGTTACCGCGCTCACCGGCCTGCTGGCGTACGGCGGCGGGCACCCGCCCGGCTCCCTGGCGCTGGTCTGCGCCGCCGTCCTGGCCAGCCAGCTCGCCGTCGGCTGGGTCAACGACGCGCTGGACGCCGACCGCGACGCCGCCGCCGGGCGGGCCGACAAGCCCGTCGCCGCGGGCCGGCTGAGCCGGCGCGCCGTGGCGCTCGCCGGGGCCGCCGCGGCGCTGGCCTGCGCCGGGCTGGCGCTCGCCACCGGCCTGCGGTCCGGGCTGGTGCTGATCGCCGCGCTGGCCAGCGCGCTGCTGTACGACTGGCCACTCAAGCGCACCCCCGCCTCCGTACTGCCGTACGCGTTCTCGTTCGGCGCCCTGCCGGCGTTCGTGCTGCTCGCCGGCGGCGTCCGCCCGCCGGCCTGGCTGGTCGCCGCCGGGGCCCTGCTCGGCGCGGGCGGCCACTTCGCCAACGCCCTGCCCGACCTGGCCGACGACGCCCGGACCGGCGTCCGCGGCCTCCCCCAGCGGCTCGGCCCGGCCGGCTCCCGGCTGGCCGGCGCGCTGCTGGTCGCCACCGCCACCGGCACCCTCGCCCTCGGCCCGCCGGGCCCGCCGGCGTGGTGGGGCTGGGCGGCGCTCGCGGCGGCCCCCGCCGCGCTGCTGGCCGGCGGCCTGGCCGACCGGCGGGCGCAGCGGGCCGGCCGGCGGCCGGGGTACATCTTCCGGGCGGTCATGGCCGTCGCGGTCCTGGACGTCGCGCTGCTGGTCAGCGGCGCGCACGGACTCCCTTAGGGTCCGCGCTCGCGGCGGCGCGCGGCCAACTAGGCTGAGCGGCGGCGCAACCGCCGGCCGCACAGCCCGCCGCGGACGCGCTCCGAGGAGGATCCAGTGACGCGGAGGACCCAGTGACGCGCTCGACCCACCGCCGGGCCGCCGGCCTGCTCGCCGGTGTCGCCACGCTGGCGCTCACCGGCTGCTCCGCCGGCCAGGTCACCGAGACCGCGCGGAAGAAGCCCGCGGTCGGCGGCGGGGGCGCCGCCGTCACCGTCGGCGACGGCGAGCTGTCGGTCCGGGACGCCCTGGTGCTGTACGGCACCCTCGCCGGCTACCCCGCGGGCGGGGCGGCGCCGCTGGCGGTGAGCGTGTTCAACGACACCCCCGAGGCGGTGACCGTCAAGGTGTCCGTCGACAGCGCCGCGGCCGACCCGGCCGCGCAGGTGATCGGCGCCGGCGGCGTCGAGCTGGTCCGCGGCACGGTCGCGACGGCCCCGGCCGCCACCCCCGACGCGCACGGCTCGGCCGAGCCCGGCGCCCACGGCAGCACCCCCGCCGGCGGCGCCGGCCACGGCGGCACGGCCGGCGGCCGCGCGGCCCCGACCGGTGCCCCGTCGGCGACCGCGGTGGGCCCCGGCGCGCCCTCGGCGACGGCGGTCGCCCCCGGCGCCAGCCCGAGCGCCCGGCCCGGCGGCACCGGCGGCGGCGCCACCATCGACCTCCCGGCCTGGGGCTTCCTCAACCTCGGGGCGGCCCAGGGCCAGTACCTGTCCATCACCGGCCTGGCCGCGCCGCTGAAGGCCGGCATGTCGGTGCCGCTGCGGTTCACCTTCAGCAACGGCACCGTGCTGCCGGTCGTGGCGCCGGTCGGCTCGCCGCTGACCCCGCTGCCGCGGGCCACCGCCGACCACGGCGGGGAGTCGGGCGGCCACTGACCGCGGTTTGTCGGCGGTGCTGTCTATGGTGCCGGAGTGACGACAGCGAGCGGGGCCAGCGGGATCAGGCAGGGCGCCAGCGGGGTCAGGCAGGGCGTGCGGCGGGGCGCGAAGGAGCGCCCGGCGTACGAGTGCGACGCGTGCGGGCACCAGCCCCCCAAGTGGGTCGGCCGGTGCCCCGAGTGCCACGAGTGGGGCGCGATCGTCGAGTGCACGGTGTCCGGCCCGGTGGTGGCCGGCAAGGCCGTCGTCGCGCGGGCGCCGAGCGAGCCGGCCCGGCCGATCGCCACGATCAGCGCCGCCCCGGCCCGGGCCAAGCCCACCGGCGTCGGCGAGCTGGACCGGGTCCTCGGCGGCGGCCTGGTCCCCGGCGCGGTGGTCCTGCTCGCCGGCGAGCCCGGCGTCGGCAAGTCCACCCTGCTGCTGGACGTCGCCCAGCAGTGGGCGTGCCACGCCGGCACCCCCGCCCTGGTCGTCTCGGGCGAGGAGTCGGTGAGCCAGGTCCGGCTGCGGGCCGAGCGGATCGGCGCGCTGGACGACCGGCTGTACCTGGCCGCGGAGAACGACCTCGGCGCCCTGCTCGGCCACCTCGACGCCGTCGCCCCCGGCCTGCTGGTGGTCGACTCGGTGCAGACCTTCTCCGTGGCCGGCTCCGACGGGATCGCCGGCGGGGTCACCCAGGTCCGGGCGGTCACCGCGGCGCTGGTCGCGGTCGCCAAGGAGCGCGGCATCGCCACGGTCCTGGTCGGGCACGTGACCAAGGACGGCAACGTCGCCGGGCCGCGGGTGCTGGAGCACCTGGTCGACGTCGTCCTGCACTTCGAGGGCGACCGGCACTCGGCGCTGCGGCTGGTCCGCGGCATGAAGAACCGGTTCGGCCCGGCCGACGAGGTCGGCTGCTTCGAGATGCACGAGGGCGGGATGACCGGCCTGCCGGACCCGTCCGGCCTGTTCCTCACCCGGTACGCCGAGCCCGTCCCCGGCACCTGCGTGACGGTGGCGATGGAGGGCCGCCGCGCCCTGGTCACCGAGGTGCAGGCGCTGATCGGCGCGACCGTGGCCGGCTCGCCCCGCCGTACGGTATCGGGCCTGGACGGCGCCCGGCTGGCGATGGTGCTGGCGGTGCTCCAGCGGCGGGCGGGCAAGCTGACCCTGCACGACCGGGAGGTGTTCGCGGCGACCGTCGGCGGGATGCGGGTGGTCGAGCCGGCCGCCGACCTGGCCGTCTCGCTCGCGGTGGCCTCCGGCGGCCTCAACCTGGCCATCGACCCGCGGCTGGTGGCGATCGGCGAGGTCGGCCTGACCGGCGAGGTCCGCCGGGTCGGGGCGGTCGGCCGCCGGCTGGCCGAGGCGGCCCGGCTGGGCTTCACCGCGGCGCTGGTGCCGCCCGGCTGCGGGGGCGGCGAGACCGGGTCGCCGCCGGAGGGGCTCCGGGTGATCGAGGTGGCCGATGTGAAGGCCGCGCTGCACTGGGCCGCCCGGGTGTCGGCCGAGTGATCGACGTCGCTGCCGCGAACGAAAGATGCACGGAATCCGACGGATCCCCCGGACCGGCCACCGCTGGTGGGAAGTCCGTAGACTGTGGGGGTGCCGACTGACCGCGACGCCCGCCATCGCGATGACCGTTCCGGTGACGAGCGTCACCGCGACAGCGCATCCGGTGACGGGCGGTCCGGCGACGGGCGTTCCCGGGACGAGCGGGAGGCCGGTCGCGGCGAGCCGGCGCGGCGGCACGAGCCCACCGGTCCGGCGTACGCCGGGCCGGGCCGCGCGGCGGTCGTCGGCGCGGCGAGCCGGTCCTGGGGGGTCGCGTTGAGCGGTGCACAGCACGTCAGCACCAGTGCGGGTGACCCATTGCGGGCGACCCTGGCGCTGATGGCCCCCGGTACGGCCCTGCGCGACGGCCTCGAACGCATCCTCCGCGGCCGCACCGGCGCCCTGGTCGTCCTCGGCTTCGACCGGACGGTCGAGAGCATCTGCACCGGCGGCTTCGCCCTGGACGTCGAGTTCTCCGCGACCCGGCTGCGCGAGCTATGCAAGATGGACGGCGCAGTGGTGCTGTCCAGCGACGGCACCCGGATCGTCCGCGCCGCCGTGCACCTGATGCCCGATTCGTCCATCCCGTCCGAGGAGTCCGGCACCCGGCACCGGACGGCCGAGCGGGTCGCCAAGCAGACCGGCCACCCGGTGATCTCGGTGAGCCAGTCGATGCGGATCATCGGCGTGTACGTCAACGGCCAGCGGCACGTGCTGGACGACTCCGCCGCGATCCTGTCCCGGGCCAACCAGGCGCTCGCCACGCTGGAGCGGTACAAGCTGCGGCTGGACGAGGTCTCGGGCACGCTGTCCGCATTGGAGATCGAGGACCTGGTGACGGTCCGGGACGCGGTCGCCGTGGTGCAGCGGCTGGAGATGGTCCGCCGGATCGCCGACGAGATCGCCGGGTACGTGGTCGAGCTGGGCACCGACGGCCGCCTGCTGGCCCTGCAGCTCGACGAGCTGATGGCCGGCGTGGACGCCGACCGCACCCTGGTCATCCGCGACTACCTGCCGGCCGGCCGGCGGGCCCGCACGCTGGACGAGGCGCTGGTCGAGCTGGACCTGCTCAACGCCGCCGAGCTGATCGACCTGGTCGCGGTCGCCCGCGCCCTCGGCTACCCCGGCGCCACCGACGCGCTGGAGGCGGCGGTCAGCCCGCGCGGCTTCCGGCTGCTGGCGAAGGTACCCCGGCTGCCCGGCGCGGTGATCGACCGGCTGGTCGAGCACTTCGCCAGCCTGCAACGCCTGCTCGGCGCGACGGTCGAGGACCTGCAGGCGGTCGACGGGGTGGGCGAGACCCGGGCCCGCGGCGTCCGGGAGGGCCTGTCCCGGCTGGCCGAGGCGTCGATCCTGGAACGCTACATCTAGCACTTTCCGTAGTCGCACGACCACGCTTCGAAGTACCGCATGGCGGTGTCGGGCGGGCCGTCCGGGCGGGGCGGGGCCGAGCCGGTACGGTGTAGGCGCTCATTCCGCCCGTACCGCCGGAGGGATCCGCCCGTGAAGGTCGTCAGCGTCGTCGGGGCCCGCCCCCAGTTGATCAAGTTGGCCCCCGTCGCCGCCGCGTTCGCCGACACCCCGTACGAGCACCGCATCGTCCACACGGGCCAGCACTACGACGCCGACCTGTCCGACGTCTTCTTCAGCGGCCTCGGCATCCCCGACCCAGACGTCCACCTGGGCATCGGCTCCGGCAACCACGGCGCCCAGACCGGCGCCATGCTGGCCGCCCTCGAACCGGTCTTCCTCGACGACCGCCCCGACTGGGTCCTCGTCTACGGCGACACCAACTCGACGCTGGCCGCGGCCGTGGCCGCGGTGAAGCAGCACATCCCGGTCGCCCACCTGGAGGCCGGCCTCCGCTCGTTCAACCGCCGGATGCCCGAGGAGCACAACCGCGTCCTCACCGACCACGCCGCCGACCTGCTGCTCGCCCCCACCGAGGAGGCCGTGCGCCACCTCGCCACCGAGGGCCTGGCCGCCCGCTCGGTCCTGGTCGGCGACGTGATGGTCGACGTCTGCCTGCGCGTCCGCGACGCGGTCACCCGCGGCGAGGTCCCCCCGCCGGCGCTCCCGGAGGGCATCGACCCGACCCGCCCGTACCTGCTGGCCACCCTGCACCGCGCCGAGAACACCGACGACCGCGACCGCCTCGCCGGCCTGCTCGACGCCCTGGCCGACCTGCCCGTCCCGGTCGCGCTGCTCGCCCACCCGCGGCTGGTCGCCAAGGCCGACCAGCACGGCCTGAAGCTCGGCCGCGGCGCGGTCCGGGTCGGCCGCCCCCTGCCGTACGCGGGCATGGTCGCCGGCGTGCTCGGCGCGGCCGGCGTGGTCACCGACTCGGGCGGGCTGCAGAAGGAGGCGTTCCTGCTCGGCCGCCCGTGCACCACGCTGCGCCCGGAGACGGAGTGGGTGGAGACGCTGGCCGACGGCTGGAACCACCTGGTGCCGGAGCCGCGCGAGGTCGGCGCGGACCGGTGGCGGGGGCTGGCCACGCGGCCGGCGCCGGGGGCGGAGCGGGGGGCGCCGTACGGGGACGGGCGGGCCGCGCAGGAGGTCGTCCGCGTCCTGGCCGCCCGGTCCGGCCACTGAAGCAGGGCGGCCGGGGTCAACCCGGCCGCGGAGCGGTGGGGCGGCCGGGGTGAACCGGCCGCCCCACCGCTGTCTCACCGCCCGGTCGGGATCGGCACGCGGACGCGCGCGAAGCCGGCGCTGCCGGCCCGCCGCGGGTTCTTCTGGTACCAGAGCTGCAGCGCGTCGTCCGGCGACCGGAACAGCACGCCCCACGTGCTCAGCCCGTCCACCGAGAGGGTGGCGATCGTCGGGTCGCTCTGCGCGACCTCGCCCGCGGGCGTCATCCGCACCCAGGAGCCCCAGGTGTCCGAGCCGTTCGCCGTCTCGGCGATCTGGTGCATCGCGCCGTCCTCGGTCCGGGCCACCACCCGCACCCGGCTGTCCTGGGTCGTGCCCTGGATCGCCGCGGGGACGCCGGTCACGACGAGGTCGCCGACCGGGCTCCACTTCTGCGGGTACGTGCCGTTCAGGTTCTGCGTCTGCGAGCCGAGGCGGCCGTCGGGCAGCCGGGCGAACACCCGCGCCCGCGGGCCGGCCGTGATGATCGCCGCGGGCTCGCCGACCGTCCCCTGGCCGAGGCTCTGCCACTCGCCGTAGGCACCCTTGCCGTACCGGACGCCCCGCAGCTCCCCGGACGCGTCCAGGCCGACCAGCTCGAACCCGTTGTCGCTCAGCGCCGCGGCCCACGGCGCCTCGGCGAGCGGCGGCGCGGTGACCCTCACCCACGGCAGCAGCCCGTCGTCGGCGGCCGGGTCCTGCGTCCGGCTCCACAGGCCGCCGTCGGGGTCGACCGCGAAGACGATCACCCGCCCGTCGGTCAGGGTCACCACGCTGGCGGCGTCCTCGAACTCCCCGCCCAGGTTGACCGGCGGCTTGAACGCCGGCGACCCCTCGGCCGCCTGCGCGATCACGTGGACGTTGCCGTTCTGGTTGTGCCCGTACGCCGACACGACGCCCTTGGGGCTCGCGGTCAGCACCGGCTCGCCGGCGAACGCCTGGTCACCGGAGATCGGCGTCCACTGCACGGTGCCGCCGCCGGACAGCCGCCCGTGCCGGAGCACCCCGGCGTTGTCGGTCAGCGCGACGTCCAGCGGCCCGCTGGCGCCCCCGGCCCGCAGGGCGGCCACCCGGCTGAACGACCGCAGCGGCACCTCCACGTCCGCCGGCGCGGGCAGGTCGGCGGTGCAGGTCGTGCTGGTCGCCGCGATGTCGCGGACCTCGTCCCACTTGTCCACGACCCTCGCGGCCTGCACCGGCCACGAGTTGTTCGACCGCTCGTACCGGTAGTGCAGGAGCTGGTGGTCGTCGTTCAGGGCGAATAGCGTCTCCCCGCCCGCCGACGTGACCCCCCGGTCGAACCGCTGCCAGCCGCCGTTGCCGACCTGCACGTCGCGGGCGAGCCACCGCTGCGTGGTGAGGTCGTAGTGGTGCCGGAACAGCACCCCCGCCGGCGTCCGGGTCATCAGGACGCCGGGGCCGACGGCGGTCACCATGTCGTACTTGGACCATCCGGTCGCGAGCGGCCGCTGGGCGAAGTCCCAGTCGTTGGCCGCCTCGTTCCACCGGTACGCGCGCAGCACGCCCTCGCCGTCGATCAGGTAGATGTCGCCGCGGTGATCCACCGTGATCTTGTTGCGGTTCGCGGAGCCGGCGTACCGGGTGAAGCTCTTGCTGATCAGCTTGCGGCTCGGCTCCTCCCACTTGTCGCCGAGCCACCGGTACCGGAACAGGCCCTCGGTGGGGTGGATGGCGTAGATGCGGCCGTTCGGGCCGCCGAGGATGCGGCCGTACTGATCCCAGCCCTTGCCGAACTCGGTCTTCTTGGCGACCTTGGGGGTGGCGGTGCCGGGGCCACTGATCTGGTACAGGTGCAGGCTCGTGCTGTCCTTATCCTTGACGGACGCGAACACCCACGCGGTCTTTCCGCACTTCCACCCGGCCGCACCGCCCGCCACCGCCGGCGTGGTGAACAAGAGGGGGGCGGTGAGGGTCACCACCGCGCCGAGCGCCGCCGATCGCCACGATCTTCCGACTATCACATGACTACCTTTCGCAGGATTGGGTCCAACGCCGTCGCAGGTGGGGTCGTTACTGCGGCGGCGGAATCACGCGCGCCAGGGCGATTCGATCGAGTCCGGCCCGCCGCAGCAGGGCACTCACCGAATCGTCGCCTTGCTCGAGAAGTCGGCGCAAAATGGTGTCGCCCTGAACGGGTTGAATGCCGCTGCCGGCGAACCACTCGCGCAGTCGCTCCTCCGCCTGCGCGGCAAACGGCGAATCGGACTCCCCCCGTACATCGACGATTTCCGCCGCGGCCATCTGCAACGTCTCGGGATTCCCCGCTGCCCGGCGCAGTGCCGTGAGCGTGCGGTCGGTCCCGGCGAACTCCGGGACGAAGGAGGCGCCCAGGACGGCCACGTCGGTCGCCAACTGGGCGAGCGCCAGGAGCAGGTGGGCGTCGGCCACCGACGCGGACCCGGATCGTTGGACCTGGCGTTCCGCCTCGCGGGCGACAGCGGAAAGGACCGGCTGCCCGTCCCATCGCTTCGACCGACCCCCGAACCGCGCGAGCAGGCGAATCCCCCTGCCCGGCTTGTCGACGAACGCGCCCGAGGCCCGGAGCACGCCACAGCCGGCCGCGACCGGCTCGCCGGTGTTCCCCAGGACCTCCGCAACCTGCGGATCCGCCAACAGCGCCGCGCTCGTGGCATCCGCGGCCGCCAGCAACCGCGACAAACCGGTGTCCGTCGGCTGGGCAGCGCCGATCAACATGTGGATGGCGTCCGCGTTCCACGCACCGTGATCGTTCGCGACTTCCACCGCGCGGCGCAGGGCGGCCCGGGCCGCGGGTCCGAACGAGGCATCGGCTCCCCCCGTCGCCTCGCGCAACGCCGCATCGACCGACCAGCGGGCACTCTCGCTCGGGGGGTTGCGCTCCTCCGTCGCACGCCAGTAGCGGAGCTCCGCCGCCGTACCGCCGGTCTCCCGGGTGGCTTCTCTCCACAGCCGTTCGCGCACACCCGCGACCCGCTGATGGTACGGCGGTAACGCCGGACACAAGCAGTAGAGGAGGTGTCCGGTTTCCACTCGGCCGATACCCCGCGCACGACACTGATCGACGGCGTCGCGCAGAACCTGCATCGCTTGTCGCGTGAATTCCATTTCGGCTTCCGTAGCTAGGTGAAATCGTGCGGTCTGGTGTAGACCGGTAGCCGCCATGGATTCGCGCCGTCGCGCGCGCCGGCCATCCACCCGCGAACGCCACCGATCACGAAGCCTAGTCCACGGGCACCACCGATCAGAGCTGGCGATGTGGTGGCCCCCTCGACCAGGCCGGCGAGTTGGCTCGACAATTCCCAGCCCTGGTGACCGGCCTCGTGCACCTGTGGGCCGATCTTGGCGCCGAGCTTGTCGAACAGCGTGTCCGCCCGGTGCGCACCGACGTAATCCGGCGGGCCCTCCGCGAAGTGGCGGCCGTGGTAGGTCTTGTACTCCGGCGCGCGGTGCCGCCCGACATACCCCTCGCCGGCTTGGCGGTGCCGGCCACCGCCCAGCTCGTGCCGGCCGCAATTGTGGACGAGTACGTCACTCGCGCCGCTCGAAACATAGTACGAATGCAGCCCGTCAACAGTGAGGTTGTAGACCGGCTGCTGCTGTCGCCAGGACCGCGTGCCGAGGACGCGCGTAGGGCGGTTGTCCGCAGTGAGGAATCGGTAACCGGGCTTGAGGTCCTTCGCCTCGACCCACCGCCGCAGATCCACCGCCCAGAAGTGGTGCCCGTCGGTAGCCGTGACCTTCCCGGCCTTCCCCCGACCGCTCTCGACAGTGATCTCCACGAGGGACTTGTCGCCGTCCCCGGCGATGACGTCGGTGACCGCGCGCGACTCCGTCTTCCCTGTCGTCGGATCGGTCGCCCGGACCATCTCCCCGACCTTGACGTCCGCGATCGGCTTGCTCGACCCGTCCGCCATCAGCACCGCCGTCGTCGGCGTGAAGCTGTTGCACGGCCGCGCCCCGCGCAGCGCCCCGCCCGACAGCCGCCCGGCCGCGATCTCCCCGGCCTCCCCGGCCATGGCCTGCCGCGCCGCCGTACCCGCGCCGCGCAGGCCGCCGGACAGCGCCCCGATGCCCGCCTTGAGGCCGGCTCCGGCGACCGAGCCGAGTCCGCCCGTCAGGCCGCCCAGCAGCGCCCCGCCCACCGTGGACTTGACCAGGTCCATCCCGCGCTCGCCGTTGATCGCCCCGGTGACCGCCGACCCGACCGCCCCCGCGAGCGCCCCGCAGGCCACCGCCCCGACGCCGGTCCAGCCGATCGCGACGCCGCAGCCGATGCCGACCGCGATCCCGGCGACCGCGCCGATGATCGCCGCCTTGTTGTCGGCGACGAACTGGCCGACCGCCTGGGCGGCTTGCGAGACCGTCTCGACGACCGCGCCGGCGGCCTCGACCGAGCGTTCGTACAGGTCCCTGGCGAACTTCGCCGGGTCGGCGATCGCCTGGCGGGCCACCGAGACGACGGCCGCGGGCAGCTTCGCCGTGGCCGAGACGACGGCCTTGAGGCCGTTGAGGACCGGCTTGGTGACGGCCTTGAGGACCGGCAGGACCGTGTGCTTGATCGCGTGGTCGATCGCCGCGCGGGCCTGTCTGGTGACCTCGCGCGCCCGTTCGTACGCGGCCCTGGCGATCGCCGCCGCGCGCTCCTTGGCCCAGTTGAAGCCCGCGCGCAGGGCGCGCATGCCCTGGCCGACCTTCTCGGCGACCCAGCTCACCCCGGCGCGGACCTTCTGGTACAGCCACTTCGCGCCCTCGCTGAGGTAGTGGCCGACGGTGCGCAGGGCGGAGCCGATGAACCGGATGCCGGTGTTGACCGCGTGGCCGACGGCGGAGATCGCGCCGCTGATCATGTTGCCGGCGGACTGGCGGGCGCGGTCGAGCCAGCCGGGCCAGTGGCCGTCCGGGTCGGCGTGGTCGAGGGGGGCGCCGGCGCCGTAGGCGTACCGGTTGGCGAGGATCGAGTCGCCGGCGCGGTACGCGACGCTGTCCCGGGAGGCGAAGCCGCCGGTGTTCGGCTCGTACCAGCGGGCGCCCATGTTGACCCGGCCCGTGCCGGGTGCGGTCCAGTCGCCCTGGAAGCCGATCCGGCCGGTCTCGCCGGTCCGGGCGGTGACCTGGCCGAACGGGTCGTAGGAGGTGGACGCCGGGAGCGTCGCCGCGCCGCTGTCGGCCGGGTCGAGGGTGCCGACGACGTCGTCGTGGGCGTCGAGCAGGGTCAGGTGCTTGCGGTCGCCCTGCGCGACGGCCAGCAGCTCGTCGGCGGGGCCGCGGGCGAACTGCTGCTCGCCGTCGCCGACCGGCTCGTCGCTGGTGCCGGCGTAGGCGAAGTCGACGCCGTTGCGGTCGGCGACCCGGTCGAGGCTGTCGTACGCGTACTCCTCCTTGTCGGCGCGGACCAGCCGGTCGAACGCGTCGAAGGAGTACGGCTCGGTCAGGCCGGAGCTGGTCCGCCCGGACCGGGTGCCGCGGGCGGTGTACGCGTACGTGTAGTCGCCGTCGGCGAGCAGCCGGTTGCGCTCGTCGTACGTCGAGGTCTTCGGGCCGGCGCGGGTGCGGTTGCCGGACCGGTCCCAGGCGTAGTCGACGGTGCCGCGCGGGCCGGTCCACTTGGTCAGGCGACCCGCCCGGTCGTACGCGTAGGCGTTGGTCCCCGCGTCGGCCACCCCGGCGGTCTTCTTCTGGGTCAGGTGGCCGTTGAGGTCGTAGGCGTAGGTCACGGACGCGACCGTGGCGCCGGTGGCGTTGCGCAGGACGTCGGTCGACAACTGGCCGAACGCGTCGTAGTCGAACGTGCGGACCCGGCCCGCGCCGTAGTCGATGCTCCCGGTCGCGCCGGCCGCGTCGTAGCCGTACCGCTGGGTGGCGCCGGTCGCCGCGTCGGTGACGGTGTCGAGCCGACCGCGGTCGTAGCCGAAGGTGGCGGTGCCGGCGGCGTCGGTCCGGCCGACCATGTTGCCGTCGCCGTCGAACGCGAACGTCGCCCGCCCGGCCGCGCCGGTGGAGCCGATGAGGGCGCCGCGGTCGTTGTACGTGAACTCGCTGGTCCCCTTCGGCCCGGCGCTGGTGGTCAGCCGCCCGGCCGCGTCGTAGCCCAGCCTGCGCTCGGCGGTGCCGGCCTCGGCGCCGGTGCCGGTCTCGGTGCGCAGCCGGCCGGCGGCGTCGTACGTGCGCTCCCGGGCGACGTTGCCCGGCGCGACCAGGCGGCGGGCCCGGCCGAGCGGGTCGTACCCGACGGTCCAGGTGCGCTGGTCCGGCTCGGGGTGCGCGTCGGTGCGCGGCTCGATCACCGACTCGGGCAGGCCGAGGCTGTTGGTGGTGTAGAAGGTGCTGTGGCCGCGGCCGTCGGTGTACCGGGCGCGGTTGCCGGCGACGTCGTAGCCGAACGTGGTGGTGATCGACTCGTCGGCGCTGACCGGCTCGACCTGCTTGGCGAGGCGGTTCAGGGCGTCGTACTCGTAGGTGGTCGACTGCTTGTCCGGGTCGATCGACTCGACGAGGTTGCCGGCGTCGTCGTACCGGTACCGCTGCTCGCGCAGCATCTCGTCCGCGGCGGGGTCGCTGGCCGGCTTGGCGTTCCAGTCCCGGCTGCGCTCGCCGAAGGCGTTGTGGTCGGTCCGGACGACCCGGTTGCGGCCGTCGATGGTCCGGGCCAGGCGGCCGAACTGGTCGTACCCGAAGCCGATGGTGACGCCGTTCGGGCTGGTGGTGCCGGTCCGGTCGCCGGCGGCGTCGTACCGGTGGGTGGTCACCGCGCCGGTCGGCGAGGTGACGGTGGCAAGGTCGCCGGCCGGCGTGTACGTCATCAGGGTGGTCAGCTCGGCGCGCGCCGGGCGGCGCTCCACCTGCGTCACCGAGGTCAGCCGGTCCAGCTCGTCGTAGGTGGACTCGCTGTACGCGCCGGTCGGGTCGGTGACCGAGCGGATCTCGCCGGTGCGGTAGTAGGTGTACCGGCGGATCGCCCGGCCGCCGTCGCCGGCCGGCTCGTCCCGGGTGATCACGTGGTTGAGCCGGTCGTAGCTCAGCCGGGTCTCGTTGCCCTCGGCGTCGCGGACGCGGACGGCGTTGCCGAGCGCGTCGTACGCCGTCTCCTCCGTCGGCGTGACCGTGCTGTCACTGCCGGGCGCCCGGTAGGCCGGCGCGATCCGCTTGACGGGGCGGCCGAGCCGGTCGTACTCGGTCCGGGTGACGTGGCCGCGCGGGTCGCGCACGGCGACGAGGTCGCCGAACGCGTCGTACCCGCTGACCGTGCTCGCCCTGGCCGCGCCGCGGCGCGGGCCGCGGCGGGCGCTGCCGGCCTCGACCGGGGCCTCCGGCGCGGTGACCGAGGTCTGCCGGCCCAGCTCGTCGTGGGCGAAGGTCGTCGTGTACGCCGACTTGTCCGCGCCCTCGGCGTAGCCGCGCGGGTCGGTCGTGGACAGCGGGAGCCCGCGCTGGTCGTACGCGTGCCCGGTGGTCCGGACCTGCTTGCCGTCGACGTCGCGGACCCGCTCCTCGGTCACCCGCCCGGCCGGGCTGTAGTCGAACTCGACCTGCTCGGTGCGGTCCGGGCGGAAGAAGCCCGGCATGTTGGACGGCCGGCCGTACCGGTTCGTGCGGGTCACGTTGCCGTTGCCGTCGCGCAGGAACGCGGTCCGCCGGTCCAGCCCGTTCGGGTCGTCGGCGGTGAACGTCATCCGCCCGGCCGGGTCGATGCCGAACTCCTGGACCCGCTTGCCGTCGGCGCCGGTCCGCCGGACCAGGTGGCCGGCGTTGTCGTAGGAGTTCTCCTCGACGACGTAGTCCCGCCGGCAGTCCTCCGGCTTCGGCTTCGTGCAGCCGGGGATGACCAGGTTCTTCAGCACGATCCGGTGCAGCAGGTCGTCGCCGAGGTAGCTGTACTCCAGCCGGCGGCCCATCGCGTCGGTGTCGCTGGCCAGCCGGCCGGCGTAGTCGTAGGAGTACGAGTGCAGGACCAGGTCCCGGCTCGCCCGGCGCGGCGCGTCCTCGGGGTCGTCGCGCCAGTCCCGCAGCCGCACCTCGGCGATCTTCTGCGCGGCGGTGTACCGGTAGGCGTACTGGTTGCCGTTGGCGTCGACCTCCAGCACCTTGTTGCCGAACCGGTCGTGGTCGTACGTCGTCTCGCCGCCCTCGGCGTCGACCGTGCGGACGGCGTTGCGGTACTCGTCGTACTCGGTCGTCGTGGTCCGCTTCGGCGCGTCCGATTTCAGGTCGGCGACGGTGGTGGACAGCAGCGCGCCGTCGGGGTCGTACGCGTACGTGGTCTGCTGCTGGTGCTCGGCCCCGGTGACCGCGTTGCGGGTGGCCGGGCCGGTGGCCGAGGCGAGCCAGCCGTGCTCCTCGTAGGTGTACGTGGTGGTCGCGCCGGCCGGGTGGGTGTCCGAGATGACCTTCTCGGTGAGCTTGCGGCCGAGCCCGTCGTACGCGTACTCGGTGCGCAGCCCCGACGGCTCGGTGACCCGGGCGAGGTCGCCGGTGCGGTAGTAGGCGTAGGTGGTCTCCTTGCCCTTCGCGTCCGTCGTCGCCGCGAGCAGGCCGGGCGGGGTGGTGCCGCCGTCGGCGGCCGGCGAGAACCCCGTCGTGTACCGGTGCGCCACCTCCACCCAGCCGGGGCTGGTCTGCTTGCGGACGGCGCCGAACGGGTCGTACTCCAGCCTGGTCAGGTACGTCTCGTCCCTGGCGTCGGCCGACCGGCCGTCCCGGCTCTCGGTCATCAGGTCGCCGAGCGGGTCGAACGGGTCGGTCACCCCGGCCGGGTACGTCGAGTACGTGGTGCTGCACTGGCCGAAGCCGCCGGCCGGCTCCAGCGTGCGGCACGTCCTGCGCTGGGTGACGTTGCCGCGCTTGTCGTACGCCAGCTCGACGGCGAAGCCGTTCTCGTTGCGGATCGTGCGCAGCCGGCCGCGGTCGTACTCGAACGACCGGATCGCCATGCCCTTGAGCGGGTGCTTGACGAACACCGGACCGCCGCCGCTGGACGGGATCTCCGTGCAGAACATCGGGTCGCCGGGGTCCGGCTTCGTGCACACCTCGACCGGCCCGGTCGGCGACGGGCTCGGGGTCGGCCGGGTCGGGTCGTCGTCGACCGCCTCGATGCCGAGCGGGGTGCCCGAGCGCAGCATCTGGCCCCCGAGCGCGTCGTACTCGTACAGGTACGGGTGGTCGCGCGGGTCCAGCACCTGCACGCTGAGCCGCAGGTCGGTGGCGTCGCCGTAGACGGTCGGGCGGCCGATCTCCCAGGTGCCGCCGTGCTCGTCGGTGTACTCGCGGACCCGGTCGGCGTCGGCGTCGTACTCCGCCTCGGCGGCGACCCGGCCGCTGGGCAGCGTGTACTTGCTCAGCCGGTGCGCGACGGCCCCGGCCATGCCGTAGTGCGCGGCGACCGCCTCGGGGCCGAGCGGCCGCAGGTACAGCGCGACCTCGTCGATCGTCCCGCCGAACGACTGGGTCGGCTGGCCGAACCACTCCGGCCACGCGCCGGTGGCCGTGCCCGCGCCGATCTGGGCGTGGTTCAGCGCCGCGGAGTCGATCGCGCCGGTCAGCTTGCCCTGCGCGACGCCGTCCACGTACAGCGTCTGCACGCCGTTGGCGGCGGACAGCACGACGTGGTGCCACTTGCCGTCGAGGAGGTACACCGGCGCCCGGATCGGCTCGATCCGCCCGGTGGCGAACTGGCCGCGGACGAAGCCGTCCCGGTCGACATACAGGATCGGCACGCCCTTGGTGACCTTGTTGGAGCCGGCCGGCGCGTCCTGGTAGGCCAGCAGCGGGCCGGGGTTGTGGCCCGGCGGCAGCTTGAACCACAGCTCGACCGCGGCGTCGCGGGCCTTCTTCAGCGCGCCCATCGGCAGCGCGATCGAGGAGTCGACGCCGTTGAACGAGGCCGCCTTGTTGGGGCTGCCGGCCAGCCGGCCGTCGGCCCCGAAGGTGACGTTGCGGGCCTTCCCGGCGTCCCGGCCGAGGTTCACCGCCACGTCGCTGGCCGCCGCGTCGGCGCCGACCGGGTCGCCGAGCCGCCAGTACGACTCCGGGCGGGCGTCGTGCACGGCCGTGCGGTAGTGGCTGCCCTCGGTGTACTCGTAGGCGGCGCACTCGCCGGCCCGCGGCCCGCAGACGCGGCGCAGGAGGTCGCCCTCGTACTCGTACGACCAGGTCAGCGGCGCGCCGTTGACCGGCTCGGTGGAGATCTTCCGGATCCGCTTGCCGTCGGACTCGATCCGCAGCGTGCGGATCGGCTTGTCCTCGTTGCCGAGCACCTCCATCGACACGAGCCTGCCGCTGCCGAGCTGGGTGTCGTACGTCAGCCGCAGCGCCTTGCCGTACCGGTCCTCGGCCCGGAACAGCCGCCCGCTGCTGCCGAAGCTGTACACCGCGCCGGTGCGGTCCTTGAGCCGGAACGCGTCCCGCTCGACGTACAGCTTGGCCACCCGGCCGCGCGGCGCCGCGTACGTGCCGTCGGCGTTGCGGCCGAACCGGACCACCTGCCCGTCCGGGTACGTGACCACCTGGCTGCCGCTGCCGTCGGTGTCCGCGGTCAGCCGCATGTCGAACCGGCTGGACCAGCCGGCGCCGAACAGCCCGTCCCGGCGCGGGTCCAGGCTGTTGTACGTGCGGACGACGTTCGGGTCGAGCCCGGTGCCGGCCAGCGTCGCGTCGACCGCGGTGAAGCTGACGTTGCCCAGCCGGGCGTCGAACTCGCGGCCCTGCGCCGCCTGCGGCGCGCCGGCCAGGTTGCCGACGATCGCCGGCTGCGGTACCGCGGTGCCGATCGTGGCCCGGCCCAGCGGCACCTCGGTGCTGGTGTCCTTGACCGTCGCCGACCAGGTGTACCCCTTGCTCCACTGCATCCGGCCGACGGGCACGGTCCACATCGAGTCGGTCGAGTACGGCGTCGTCTTGCAGGTCGCCTTGATCGGGTTGCCGTCGTCGTCGTTGTCGCACAGCTCGAACCGGTACTGGAGGGCCGAGTTCGCCGGGGCGTCCGGGTCGACGGCCTGCACCAGCAGCGTCGGCGTGAGTACCTCGCTGGTGTACCCGTTCGGCGGGAAGGCCGCGCGGATGTCGGCCGGCTTGTCGAACACGTGCAGGGTCAGCCGGCCGGGCGGGACCTGGTGGTCGGTGTAGAACGCGCCCTTGACCACCATTGAGAAGTCGATCAGGTACGCCCCCGGCGGCAGCGGCTGGATCAGCGCGTCGATTGTCGCGGACTTCCCCACCGGCACGGCGGCCGGCAGCGCGCCGGCCTTCTGCTGGCCGATCGGCTTGTGGTCGGCCGCGCCGTAGATCCGGTACCCGAGGTAGTGCTCGCCGACCTTCCAGTCGGCGGCGCCGCGGTTGGTGACGGTGACCGCGACCCGCCCGCCGCGGGCCTGGGTGACCTCCGGGTTGGGGCGCGGGTTCGGGATCGCGTACGCCGCGTTGTACGGCGAGTGCGTCACGTACAGCTTCGGCTTGTTCGGGGTGGCCGGGCCGGCGAGCGCCTTCCAGGCCGAGGCGTCCGAGGTGGACGCGCGCAGCGACAGGCCGTTGTTGGCGGCGCCGTTCGCCCAGCCCTGGATCAGCTTGGCGCCGGCCGCGCCGAGGTCGACGGCGTCGGCGCCGGCCGGGCAGGGCGACTGCTGGCCGTGCGGGACGTACCCGCGGTTGGCCGACTTGCGGGCCAGCGAGCCGCCGACCCGCGGGCCGGGGTAGCCGTGGTCGCCGCCCGAGGACCAGCCCTCGGTCACCGGGTGCACGGTCATCGCCCGGGCGGCGCAGGTCGGCGCGAACGCCTGCGCGTAGGAGAGCATCGCGCCGAGGATCGTGTGCCGCCTGATGCTGTCCACGTCGAACTTGAGGTATGTCGCGGCCGGCCGGCTGTCGACCTCGGCGGGCACCCCGGGGTCGCGGGGGCCGCGCCCGACGTACAGGTACTCGCTGTTGCGGCCCACCGAGCCGGTCCCGTGCACGTACATCGCGTCGCTGGGCCCGATGCTGCCCACGTCCGGGCCGGCGAGGCTCAGCTCGGTGGTCTGCGTGCCGTCCGGGTTGCGGAACAGCCGCCGGCCCGGCCCGGCGCCCTCCGGCACCTCGACCGCGCCCGCGCGCAGCCCCGCGGCCGCGGGCGCGGCGGTCAGCATCCGGAAGCTCGCGGCGTTGCCGGGCCGGACCGCGCGCGGCGCCAGCAGCGGGAACCGCCCGCGGGTGGAGGCCGGCAGGTGCCGGTTCGCGCTGCCGGCGGCCAGGTGGCCGAGCCCGTCGGCCGAGCCCCAGCGTTGCTGCGGCTTCGGCGTCACCGCGTGCGGCGCGACGGGCGCCGCCGGGCGCGCGGGCGCGCCGAACGCGCCCGGCGCGCCGAGGTTCACCACCAGCGCGGCTGCCAGCCCGGCCATGATCGTGCCGCGTGCCGCGGAGCGCCGTTGCCCGCACCAACCCATGACCGTACGCATCGACGCGTTCACCGATGGAACCCCCGCAACCGATCGGCCGACCGAAACATCGGCCACTATCACCGATCGATATGGATCAGTCAACGCGCGCCGGGCGGCCCCCCGCCGGCGGGTCGGTCACGCTCCGCGGCGGCTCAGCCCGCCGCCGGGGCCGGGTCCGGGCGCCGGTGGTAATCGGCGCTGGCGACCGCCGCCGGGTACCGCCGGGCGAGCCAGTGGCCGTAATTCACGGCGAGGCTGTCCGCCGCGACGATCAGCCGCACCTCCGGCGGGAGCAGCCGGCCGACCGCGCGGTCGGCCAGCCGGGCCAGCACGTACGGGCGGAACAGCCGGTACCCGCGCAGGTAGACGTACCGGTCGAACGCCCCGGTCAGCTTGCCGTACCCGCGCTCGAACCCGCCGACGGCCGCCGAGACGCCGCGGCGGCGCGCGGTCGCGGCGGCGAGCCCGCGCAGCACCCGCCGCGGCCTGCGGTCCACAATGGACAAAAGTCCAGCCCGGGCGGGGTGCCGGTACTCGGCCGCGCCGATGTCGAACACGCGCAGTCCCGGCCGCGCGGCCAGGTCCGCCCACGCCTCAGCCCGCATCGTGACGAGGATCACGTCGTGGCCGTCGTCCAGGAGCTGCGCGACCGCCAGCTTCACCGCCTCGCGCGGCTCGATGACGAACGACAGGTACACCACCGGCGCCGCCATCAGACCGGCTCCCCGACCCGCACGGGCGCGCTCGGCGCCGCCGCCGGGGTGAGCGGGCGGCCGTCCACGATCTCGGCCAGCCGGGTGGCGAACGGGTCGAGCAGCCGGTCCCGCTGGTACCGGACCGCCCACTCCCGCGCCGCCGCCCGCAGCGCCGGCGGAGCCGTGCGGGCGGCGTCGGCCGCCGCGCGCATCGCCCCGGCCAGCGCGCCCGGCTCCAGGCTGTTCGCGGTGAACCACAGCGGGTACCCCGACAGCACGTCCTCGGCGGCGATCCCCGGCGCGTGCACCGACACGATCGGCCGGCCGGCGGCCATGTACTCGAAGATCTTCCCCGAGGTGACGTAGCGCGAGCCGCCGGCGAGGAACACCAGCACGTCGCTGTCCCGGTAGAAGCCGGCGACCTCGGTCTTGCTGACCGGGCCGCGGTACCGGATCCCGCCGGGCGTCTCGTCGGCGCCGTCGGGCAGGCCGAGCAGCTCGCGCAGCGCGGCCACCGCGTTCGGCGTGAACCCCAGGTGCCCGTACAGGTCCAGGGTCGCGCCGGCCAGCTCGGGCGCGCCGCGGGCGGCGCCGAACGCCGCGACCAGCTCGCCGATCGGCATCCGGTCGGTGAGCGTGCCGAGGAAGCCCAGCCGCAGCGGCCGGTCCGCCGGCGCGCCCGCGCCGTCGGCGAGGCCGCTGAGGTCGAGCAGGTCCGGGTCCCAGCCGTTGGGCACGACCATCGTGCGGTCGGCGACGGCCGGGTACCGCTCGGCGTACCACTGCCGGGTGCACTCGTTGACGAACACCGAGCTCGCCGCGCGGCCCATCGCCCGCCGCTCCCAGCGGCAGGCCGGGTGGTTCGGCGGGTACTTCACGGTGTCGCCGAACTGGTCCAGCGTCCACGAGTCGCGGAAGTCGATCACGTACGGGATGCCGCGCAGCCGGTGCAGGGTGTGCGCGGCGGCGAACGTCGCGTACGGGTTGCCGGTGGCGACGACGGCGTCGAACGGGCGCTCGCGGTGCAGCTTGAGGCCGGCGCGGACGCACGACCAGCCCCAGGAGCCGTAGTGCTCGGGGAAGTTGAGGTTGCTGACGACCTCGTACCGGCGCTTGGCGACCTTGGGCAGGAACCGGCGCAGCCGGCCGTACCGCCGCAGGTCCTTCTCCCAGACGTACGTGTCCAGCGGCGGGCGCTCGATCCGGACCCGCGGGTCGAGCGTGGCGAGCAGGCTGTCGTCGGTCGACCGGACCACGTCGCGCAGGAACTCCAGCGGCGCGCCCAGCGCGGTGACGTCCCAGCCCTCGCGGGCCAGCCGGTTGACCATCGCCCGGGTGCGGTACACGCCGCTGGCCCGCGACGGCGGGAGGAAGAAGCCCAGGAAGAGCAGGCGGCGGTTCACGCGTCACCCCGTACGGCCAGGTGGTCGAAGCTGTAGGCGATCCGGGCCCGGCGCCGCGCGGCGGCGTCCGCCCGGACGGCGTCGTGCAGGAGCAGGATGGCGTGCGGGTCGGCCGCGATGATCGCATCGTACCCACCGGCGGCGACGTGCGCGGCGAACAGCCGGGCGGCCGCGGCCGGCCAGAGCCGGCGGTGCACCCGGTCGACGAGCCGGCGCTGCACCGGGAACGCGATCCGCCGCTGGTACGCCCGCCCGAGCCGGCGCAGCGGCGCGCGCAGCGGACCGACGGCCGGGCGGTGCAGCAGGAACAGCGGGATCCGCCAGACCAGCAGCCGGGCGATCCACTGCGGCCAGTGCCCCGCCCACAGCAGCTCCCGCCGGAAGTGCACCGGGAAGCCGGCCGCGGCCAGCTCGTGCGTCCAGGCGCCGGGCTCGTGGGTGAACAGGCTCGCCTCGCCGCCCGCGGCGCGGACGGCCTCGGCCTCGGCCCGGGCGGCCGTCCGGCGGGCGGCGCCGAGCGCCACGATCAGGACCCTCACGCGGTCACCCCCGGCGTGACGGGCGCGTCGGCGGCGCGCCGCTGCGGCGGCACGGCCGCCGGGCGGTCGGCCGGGGCCGGGTCGCCGAACCAGTGGTGGTGGTGGTGCGCCGCGACGGCGGCGGGGCCGTACCGGGCGACCAGCCGCCGCCGGGCCTCGGCCAGGTCGATCCGGGTGTCGAACCGGTCGCGCAGGCGCCGGTAGCCGGCGATGAGCGAGCCGGCCGTGTCCTCGACGGCGACCAGCTCGCCGGCGACGTCCACGACGTCGGCCAGGGTCTCCTCCGGGCCGCCGCAGCGGGTGACGACGACCGGGGTGCCGGCGCTGATCGCCTCGACCGGGGTCATCCCGAAGGTCTCCCAGCGACTCGCGTGCAGCAGCAGATCGTGGGTGCCCATCAGGCGCAGCGACTCGGCGTGCGGGACGGCGCCGGTGAAGGTGACGGCGTCGGCGACGCCGAGGCTCGCGGCCAGGTCGTGCAGCCGGGTGCTGTCGCCGACCGCGCCGACCAGGGTCAGGGTGAGCCGGGGGTCGTCGGCCCGGCAGGCGGCGAACGCCTCCACGATGAGGTGCACGGCCTTGCGCTCGATGAACGAGCCGACGTACAGCCAGCGCAGCAGCTCCCGGACGGGCTCCGCGCGCTCCGGCCCGAACTCCACCGGGTTCGGCACGATCACGATCTTGCCGGCGTGCTCCGGGAAGGCGTCGAGGAGCTGGTCGACGAGGACCTGCCCGACGGCGAACAGCTTGGTGCAGCCGGCCAGCACCTCGCCGTACATCGCGCGGCTCTCCGGCTCGGCGAGGATGTCGGCGAGGAAGGACATGTGCTCGGTGACGTACAGCTCGGCGCCGGGGGCCAGGTTCTGCAGCGCGGCCCAGGCGGTCGGGGTCCCGACGTGGGCGTGCACGACCGGGGCGGGGATGGGCCCGCCGAACGCGCGGCGCATCGCCTCGGCGTGCAGCCGGGAGATGCGCGGGCGCCCGGACCGGGACACGACCGGCACCGGGTGGTACCCGACGGTGGCGTTGGCGACCCGGCCGACCGTGGCCGGCAGGTCCGGTCTGAGCGCGTCCTGGGCGGCCAGCACCGCGGACTCGGTCGCGATCGTCATGGCCGCGCCCCAGGAGTCGAAGTGGTGCAGCGCGATCTCGTCGCAGCCGGGGGCCACCGCGCGGACCATCGCCTCGACGAAGGTGCCGCCGAACGGCTGTTGCCGGGTCGGGTACCACGGGGTGAGGACGGCCACCCGCCGTGCTGACGTCACGGCCATGTGCAGGGCTCCTCCATGTACGCGATCGCGGGCGCGTACCCGGTGGCCCACCGGTCGGACCGCATCGGCCCTGACGGATGCCGCTCGGGGACGCGCACGGATGAGTCCGGGTCGTCTGTGGTCAGATCCTATCGAGTGCGATCGACACCCTGCATCCCCACCGCGGCCAGCGTTCGGCCACGGAACGTACCACTGGGCAAAGAGGAAGAGAACGCCCATAATCGGCGTCACATTCCACTGTATAGCCGCTGAACAGGCGCTTTACCGAAGATCAACGCATGGCTACATGGACATGTATATGTCGCATTTATTGATACATAGCCAAAGAGGGCGCCCGCGGCCACCGGGTCGGCGGCGACGCGGGCACCCTCTCACGCGGGTGCGGCCGGGCGGGTTACGCGGGGGCGCAGTCCACCGTGATCCCCTCGCGGGCCGACTCCAGGATCGCCCCGCACACCTCGACCGTCCGCAGGCCCTGGCGCAGCGTGACGATCCCGCTCTCCTTGCCGTCCACGGCGTCCCGGAACCGCTCGTGCTCGACCAGCAGCGGCTCCCGCTTCGGGATCGCGAACCGGACCATGTCGCCCTCGGCGACGCCGCGGAAGTTGCGCAGCGCCTCCCACTCGGTGTCGATCGCCGCGTTGGCGTAGAAGGTCAGGTCGGCGGTCAGCGTGTCGGCGACGAAGCAGCCGCGCTCGCCGGTGACGACCGTCTGCCGCTCCTTGAGCGGGCTCAGCCAGTTGACCAGGTGGTTGACCATCAGGCCGTCGCTGAGCTGGGCGGTCGCGGCCACCATGTCCTCGTGCGGGCGGCCGGAGCGGGACACCGTCCGGGCCGATACCGCGCGGTACTCCTTGCCGGTCACCCAGGCCGTCAGGTCGACGTCGTGGGTGGCCAGGTCCATCACCACGCCGACGTCGGCGATCCGGTGCGGGAACGGGCCCTGCCGGCGGGTGGTGACCTGGTAGATGTCGCCGAGGTCGCCGGACTCCAGCCGCTGCCGCAGGCTCTGCAGCGACGGGTTGTACCGCTCGATGTGGCCGACCCCGGCCACCAGCCCCTTGCGCTCGAACGCGTCCACCAGCCGGCGGGCGGCGTCCACGTTCTGCGCCAGCGGCTTCTCGATCAGCGCGCACACGCCGGCGTCGGCGAGCGCCAGGCCGATCTTCTCGTGCAGCGCGGTCGGGCACGCGACCATCGCGTAGTCGAGGTTGAGCGCGAGCAGCTCCTCCAGCGAGGCCACGACGGGCGCCGGGGCGGCATTCTGGGGGTCGCCGGCCGGGTCCATGATGCCGACCAGCTCCACGCCGTCGAGCCGGGACAGGACGCGGGCGTGGTTGCGGCCCATCGCGCCCAGCCCGATCAGGCCGGCACGGAGGGTGGTGGTCATGCGGTACTCCTTCGAATTCGGTACGGCGGGTCAGGCGCTCGCGTTGACGCCGGCGGCGATGCGGCCGAGCTGCGCGGTGGTCAGGGCCGGGTGGACCGGCAGCGAGACGACCTCGCGGGCGGCCTTCTCGGTCTCCGGCAGGTCCCACGGGCCCGGCTTGCCGTCGACCAGGTACGGCAGCAGCCGGTGGATCGGCGTCGGGTAGTAGACCGCGTTGCCGATCCCCTTCTCCTTCAACGACGCCTGGAACGCGTCCCGGTCGCCGGACACCCGGACGGTGTACTGGTGGTACACGTGGGTTGCGCCCTCGGCCACCGGCGGGGTGACGGCGGTGGTGATGTGCTCGTCCAGGTACGCGGCGTTGGCCTGGCGCTGCTTGGTCCAGCCGGGGAGCTGCTTGAGCTGCTCGCGGCCGATCGCGGCGGCCACGTCGGTGAGCCGCATGTTGGCGCCGACGACCTCGTTGGCGTACCGCTGCTCCATGCCCTGGTTGCGCAGCAGCCGCAGCGTGCGGGCGAGCCCGGCGTCGGCGGTGGTGATCATGCCGCCCTCGAGGCTGTGCATGTTCTTGGTCGGGTAGAAGCTGAAGCAGCCGGCGGTGCCCCACGCGCCGACCGGCGTGCCGGCGAGGGCGGCGGCGTGCGCCTGGGCCGCGTCCTCGACCACGCCGAGGCCGTGCTTGGCGGCGATCTCCATGATCCGGTCCATGGCGGCCGGGTGGCCGTACAGGTGGACGGGCATGATCGCGACGGTCCGCGGGGTGACCGCGGCGGCGACGGCGGCCGGGTCGAGGCAGAAGCTGTCCGGCTCGATGTCCACGAAGACCGGGGTGGCGCCGACCAGCCGGATCGCGTTGCCCGAGGCGGCGAACGAGAAGGACGGGACGATGACCTCGTCGCCGGGGCCGTAGCCGAGCGCCAGCAGGGTGAGCTGGAGCGCCGAGGTGCCGGAGTTGACCGCGATGCAGTGCCGCCCCTCGACCAGCGCGCTGAACTCCTGCTCGAACGCCGCGACCTCGGGCCCCTGGACGACCATCCCGCTGCGCAGGACCCGCACGGCGGCCTCGATCTCGGCCTCGCCGATCACCGGCTTGGCCGGCGGGATGAACTCGTTGTGCTGCCCGGACATGGGCTCTCCTTCGCTGGTGGTGCGGGCCGTGCCAGCGTAGCCGCAGGCTGTTCCCGCAGGTCAGGTGGTAATGGTTACGGTTCGGTGCGGACGCGGCCGCCCAGGGATACAACGACGGCGTCGGCGAGCGAGTCGAGGTACGCGGGCGCGATCGGGGTGCGGACGATCGCGGCCCGCCAGTACAGCGGCCCGAGGATGAGGTCGACGGCAAGCTCGGTCGACGCCGCCGCCGGCAGCTCGCCGCGCTCGACGGCCCGGCCGACGATCCGGGCGGCGATGTCGCGCTGGTGGGTCCGCAGCGTGTCCAGCAGCGTCTCGGCGATCTGCGGCGTGCGGGCGGCCTCGGCGAGCAGGTCGGGGATGATCTGCGAGGCGAGCGGGTGGCGCAGGCCCAGGGCGAGGGCCTGGAGCAGTACCCGCAGGTCGTCGCGGAGGGTGCCGGTGTCCGGCAGCGGCAGCCGCTGCCCGGCGATGGCCGAGACGATCTCGATGACCATGTCCAGCTTCGACGGCCAGCGGCGGTAGATCGCGGTCTTGCCGACGCCGGCGCGGCGGGCCACGGCCTCGATGGAGAGCCGCCCGTACCCGACGTCGGCCAGCTCTTTCATGACCGCGCCGCGGATCGCCGTGGTGACCTCGTCGCGGAGCACCGCGGCGCCCGCCGGGGCCCGGCCGGTGCCGGAGGGACGTCGGTTCTCGGTGATCGCCACGTACGCACTATAGCGTAACGACGCTACGGTTGCGTCTCGACGGGCCGATGCCCTACGGTGGGGGGACCCGGGACGGGCCGCACCCCGTACCCTGAGTCATGCGCCCCACCAGCCACGAAGATCGGAGCGCCACCCCTATGGCCGAAACGGCGGTAACCGCCGGGACGCGAACCGAGCCCGGCGCCGCCGCGCTCGCCGCCCGGCACGGCCTCGGGGTCGCCGGCGCGCGACCCGGCCTCCTCGCCTACACCCGGCAGCTCTGGGCGTACCGGCACTTCATCACCGCCTACGCCAACGCCCGGGTCATCGCCCAGTTCTCCACCGCCAAGCTCGGCCGGATCTGGCAGGTCCTGACGCCGGTCACGAACGCCCTCGTGTACTACCTGATCTTCGGCGTGATCCTGCACGCGGGGCACGGCATGAAGAACTTCATCGGGTACCTGTGCGCCGGGATCTTCCTCTTCACCTTCACCTCGGCCGTGGTCAGCGCCGGGCTGTCGGCGATCAGCGGCAACCTCGGCCTGATCCGGGCGCTGCACTTCCCCCGGGCCAGCCTGCCGCTGGCGCTGACGATGGTGCAGTTCCAGCACATCATCGCCTCGATGCTGGTGCTGTCCGGGATCATGCTGGTGACCGGCGAGCGGATCACCGCGCAGTGGCTGCTGGTCGTCCCGGCGCTGCTGCTCCAGTCCATCTTCAACGCCGGGCTGGCCCTGGCGATGGCCCGGCTGGGCGCGAAGCTCACGGACCTGCGGCAGGTCATGCCGTTCATCCTGCGGACCTGGATGTACGGCTCCGGCGTCCTGTACAGCGTGACCCTCTTCGCCAACCACCTCCCGCCGTGGGCCCGCGAGCTGGTCGGCTTCAACCCCCTGCTGGCGTACATCGAGCTGATCCGGCACGCGATGATGGAGGAAGTCCCGCTGACCAACGAGATCGGCGTCACCTGGCTGGTGGCCGGGGGCTGGACCCTGCTGGTCGGGCTCGGCGGTTTCGTCTACTTCTGGCGCGGCGAACAGGAGTACGGACGTGGTTGAGGCCAGCACCGCCGCCGACGCGGCGACCACCAGCGACGGCGAGCGCATCCCCACCGTGATCGTGGACGACGTGCACATCGTCTACCGGGTGCACGGCGCCGGCAGCGCGACCGGCAACACCCCGGTCGCCGGCCTGCGCCGGCTGGTCACCGGCAAGCGGGCGCCGAACGTCACCGAGGTGCACGCGGTCAAGGGCGTGAACTTCACCGCGTACCGGGGCGAGGCCATCGGCCTGATCGGCTCCAACGGCTCCGGCAAGTCGACGATCCTGCGGGCCATCGCCGGCCTGCTCCCGGTCGAGCGCGGCCACATCTACACCCAGGGGCAGCCGTCGCTGCTCGGGGTCAACGCCGCGCTGCAGAACGACCTCACCGGCGAGCGCAACGTGGCGCTGGGCTGCCTGGCCATGGGCATGTCGCCCGAGGAGGTCAAGGTCCGGACGCCGGAGATCATCAAGTTCTCCGGGATCAACGACCGGGGCGACTTCTCCTCGCTGCCGATGCGCACGTACTCCTCCGGCATGTCCGCCCGGCTGCGCTTCTCGATCGCGGCGGCCAAGAAGCACGACGTACTGCTCATCGACGAGGCGCTGGCCACCGGCGACGCCCGGTTCCGCCGGCGCAGCGAGGGGCGGGTGCGCGAGCTGCGGGCCGAGGCCGGGACGGTGTTCCTGGTCAGCCACGCGATCGGCACGATCAAGACCACCTGCGAGCGGACGATCTGGCTGGAGAGCGGCCTGATCCGCGCGGACGGCCCGACGGCCGACGTGTGCCGCGAGTACGAGTCCTACATGAACAAGTAGAGAGCGAGCCGATGGACTTCTTTGCCCACCCGAGCGCGGACGTCGAGTCCGGGGCCGCCGTCGGCGCCGGCACGAAGATCTGGCACATCGCGCACGTGCGGTCCACGGCCACGATCGGCGCGGACTGCGTGATCGGCCGCAACGTCTACGTCGACGCGGGCGCCGTCGTCGGCGACCGGGTGAAGATCCAGAACAACGTGTCGGTGTACCGGGGCGTGACGATCGAGGACGAGGTCTTCGTCGGCCCGTGCGCGGTGTTCACCAACGACTTCCGCCCGCGGGCGCAGAACCCCGACTGGGAGATCACCCCGACGCTGGTCCGGCGCGGCGCGTCGATCGGCGCCAACGCCACCCTGATCTGCGGGATCACCGTCGGCGAGTACGCGATGGTCGCCGCCGGCTCGGTGGTCACCAAGGACGTGGCGCCGTACCAGCTCGTCGCCGGCAACCCGGCCCGGCCGCGCGGCTGGGTGGACGAGAAGGGCAACGTGATCTCCCGCGACCCGGCCGCCCCGCCTGCCCGCTGAGGGGCGTGGCCGCCGGCGGTACGGGGTAGAACGGGAGGATGCAGACGTTCCTGCCGTACCCCGATTTCCGGGACAGCGCGCTGGCGCTCGACCAGCGGCGCCTGGGCAAGCAGCGGGTGGAGACCATCCAGGTGCTGCGCGGCCTGACCGTGCCGGGGTACGGCTGGCGGCACCACCCGGCGGTCAAGATGTGGTCCGGGTACGAGGAGGCGCTGGTCCGGTACGGCCTCGACATGTGCGCCGTGTGGTGCGCGACCGGGCGGGCCGACACCTGCGCCGGGACGCTCGCGGCCGACCTGGTCGCGGCCGGCGGGCCGGCGGCGGTGCGGACCCGGGCGGAGCTGGCGGCGGCCGGCGACCTGCCGCCGTGGCTCGGCGACGAGGAGTTCCACCGCAGCCACCGGTCGTCGCTGCTGACCAAGGACCCGGCGCACTACGGCGACCGGTTCGCCGACACCCCGCCCGGCCTCCCGTACGTCTGGCCGGCCTCGGACCGCCCGCCCGCACTGCTCGCCGCCGCCGGGTCATAGCCGCCGGCGGGCTGCCGCGCATAGCGGGCAACGGACCGGCCACGAAACCGGTCCGCACGTTGTCCGGCGGCGCCGGGCGGCCATACCGTCGCGGCATACCCGCGGGAGGTCCACCCATGCGCCGCAGCGCCGTACCGATGGCGATAGCCCTGCTCCTGACAGGCGCCGCCGCCCCGGCCGCGGCGCGGCCCGCGCCGGCCGACATCCCGACGATCACGCTGGAATCGCTGCGGGCGCACCTGGCCACGTTCGCCCGGATCACCGCGGAGAACGGCGGCCACCGGCTGACCGGCAGCCCCGGCGAGGTGGCGCTGCGCCAGCACGTCGCCGGGGCGTTGCGCGCCGCCGGCTACGAGGTGAGCACGCAGGGCTGCCCGCCGAAGTGCAAGGGCGTCAACCTGTTCGCCGACAGTACCGGCGGCGACCCGCAGCGGCTCTACCTGTTCGGCGCCCACCTGGACAGCGTCTCGACCACGCCCGGCCTCAACGACAACGCGGCGGCGGTGGCGACCGTCCTGGAGACCGCGCTGGTGCTCGCCGAGCGGAAGCCGGCGCTGGCCGCGCGGGTCCGGTTCGCGTTCTGGGGCGACGAGGAGCCGGGGATGGTCGGGTCGCTGCACTACGTGCGCGGGCTCGACGCCGCCGCCCGGGCGCGGATCAAGGGGTACCTGAACTTCGAGATGGTCGGCTCGCCCAACGGCGGCTACTTCGTCAACAACCCGGCCACGCCGCTGGGGACGCTGTTCCGCGAGTACTACGACGCCAGGGGCGTACCGGTCGAGGAGAGCGTGGAGCTGGCCCGGCGCTCGGACAACGTCGGCTTCGACACGGCCGGGCTGCCGGCGACCGGGGTGAACGGCGGCGCGGGGGCGAAGAAGACGGAGGCGCAGGCGGGCAAGTGGGGCGGGACGGCCGGGCAGCCGTACGACGGGTGCTACCACCGGGCCTGCGACACGGCGGCCAACGTGGACCCGGTGGCGCTGACGCACGCGGCGAACGCCCAGCTCACCGCCCTGTACAAGCTGGCCGTCGCCCGCTGATCACCCGTGGCCGAAGGCGCGCACGCAGCTCGGCGGCCGAAGGGGCGGTCAGGGGCGGTTGGCGTCGCGGTCGGTCAGGAGGCCCGCCGGTTCGTGGATGGGGTACTCCTGTAGCGACCTGCCGCTCCGAGCGGCCCGGCCGGCCAGCGCGTGGTACACGTCGTCGGGAACGTTCCGAATGGTCACCGCCGCCATGCCTGCACTCCGGCGGCTGTGCAGGCATGGCGGCAAGGACGTTTCAGCCGCCGATGACCTCGTGGTGGGCGCCGGTCCAGCGGTCCGGGTCGGTGACCCGGCGGCCGTCCACGATCACCCGTACGCCCGGCAGGTCCTTCAGGCCCAGCGTCCGGTACTCCGCGTGGTCCGCCTGCACCACCACCGCCGTCACCGGCTGCCCCGAGTACGCCGGCAGCCCGAGCGCGGCCAGCTCCTCCGGCGTGTACATCGGGTCCGACACGTACGGCTGCGCCCCGCGGGCCCGCAGCGCCGCGACCGTCGGGAACACCCCGGAGAACGCGGTCTCCTTCACCCCGCCCCGGTACGCGGCGCCCAGCACCAGCACCTCGGCGTCGGTCAGGTCGCCGTACGCGTCGGCGAGGAGCTGCACCGCGTACTCCGGCATCTCCGCGTTGGCCTCGCGGGCCGCGCGGACGACCGTCGCGGCCGGGTCGTTCCACAGGTACAGCCGCGGGTACACCGGGATGCAGTGGCCGCCGACGGCGATGCCGGGCCGGTGGATGTGGCTGTACGGCTGGCTGTTGCAGGCGTCGATCACGGTGTTGACGTCCACGCCGATCGTGTCGGCGTAGCGGGCGAACTGGTTGGCCAGGCCGATGTTGACGTCCCGGTACGTGGTCTCGGCCAGCTTGGCCAGCTCGGCGGCCTCGGCGTTGCCCATGTTCCACACGCCGTTGGGCTTCGGCAGGTCGTCGCGGGCGTCGAAGTCGAGCACCTGCTCGTAGAAGGCGAGGCCGCGGGCGGTGGAGCCCTCGTCGATGCCGCCGACCAGCTTGGGGTACTTGCGCAGGTCGGCGAAGACCCGGCCGGTGAGCACCCGCTCGGGGCTGAACACCAGGTGGAAGTCGGTGCCGGCGGTCAGGCCCGAGCCCTGCTCCAGCATCGGCGCCCAGCGGTTGCGGGTGGTGCCGACGGGCAGGGTGGTCTCGTAGCTGACCAGGGTGCCGGGGCGCAGGCCCTTGGCGATGGCCTGGGTGGCGGCGTCCATCCAGCCGAAGTCCGGTACCCCGTCGGCGTCCACGAACAGCGGCACCACGACGACGACGGCCTCGGACCCGGCGACGGCGGCGGCGGTGTCCGTGGTCGCGCGCATCGTGCCGGCCTCGACCGCCCGCTTGAGGGTGACGTCCAGGTCGGTCTCGCCGGGGAAGGGCGCGGTGCCCTCGTTGACCAGGGCGACGACGCGCTCCGACACGTCGGCGCCGACGACCTCGTGCCCCTTGGCGGCGAACTGCACGGCGAGCGGCAGGCCGATCTTTCCGAGCGCGACGACACAGATCTTCATGGTTTTCCTCCTCGGGACCGGCTGATCAGCCGGCGGATCACCCGACCGGGCGTGACCGGGGCGATGGCGACGACCAGGCGGCCGTGGTGGTTCGCGGTGAGCGTGACGACGTACAGGCGGGCGCCGCGGCGGTGCAGGACCCGCCGGGCGCCGAGGCCGCGTGGGGCGCGCAGCCCGGCGGTACCGGTGCGGCCGGCGACGGTGACGCTGGCTTCAACGACCCGCACGCTGCCCAGGTGGGACGATTCATCAAAAAAGTCGGTGAACTGGAACGAACCACGCACACGGGTACCGGCCTCGTCGGCGTCCGCCAGCACGGTGGCCCGGGCGTCGCCGGCCCGGATGCTCAGGTCACCGCGCGGCAGGTCGGCGAGCTGCCGCCGGGTGCTGTGCGCGTGCACGGTAAGCCGGCCGGTCCGGCCGCCGGCCCAGCTCAGGCCGACCGTGTCCAGCCGGGCCAGCCAGTCCACGGCCATCGCCGGGCTGAGCGCGAACACGTCGTCCGGCAGCCGCAGCCGCGGGTCGCGGAAGCCGGGGTACGCGACGTACTCCCGCCCGCCGTCGACCACCAGCGGCGGGTCGGCCTCGTCCTGCTGCACCCGCAGGAACGCCAGCAGCTCCGCCAGGGGCGTGTGCTGGGCGTACGCGATCCGGACCCGCTCCGGCACGAACAGCCGTTCGCGCAGCCCGTCGGTCAGGTACCGGTCGGCCAGGTGGCGCACGCCCTCGTGGATGCGCCGCTGGGTCGCCGCGTCCTGGTTCGGGAAGTCGCGGCCGATCAGCGTCGCCACCTCCCAGCGGAAGTGCCGGAGCAGGATCGCGTCCCGCTTCGGGCCCGCCGGGATCAGCTCGGCGACGAAGTCCATCAGCTTGCCGACGCAGTCCAGCTTCACGTCGCTGCGCCGCGGCTTGAAGGTGATGTTGCTGAAGTCCAGCCGGCGGACCGCGTAGTAGCAGGCGTAGTCGGCGACCACCGCGATCCGCTCCGCCCGGACCATCGCCTCCAGCGTGAACGGCTGGTCGCTGAGCATCGGCATGTCGGTCGGGAAGCGCAGCTCGTACTTGTCCAGCAGCGCCCGGCGGAACAGCTTCGTGTTGGCCAGCGACCACGGCAGCGCCGAGTCGTACAGGTCCACGTCGTCGGCGTTGCGCTCGAAGATCTGCTGGTCCACGTACCGGCCGTTCACCCCGACCACCCGGCCCAGGGTCACGTCGGCGCCGCTGCGGTCGGCCATCGCGACCATCCGGTACAGCGCCTGCGGGCCCAGGTAGTCGTCCGCGCCGACGAACAGCACGTACCGGCCGGTGGCCTCCTCCAGCGCGCGGTTGCTCGGCTCGGCCGGGCCGCCGGAGTTCGGCTGGTGGCGGACCCGGACCAGCTCGGGGTACCGGGCGGCGAACCGGTCCAGCTCCGCCCCGCTGCCGTCGGTGGACCCGTCGTCGACCGCGATGACCTCCATGCGGTCCGCCCCGATGCTCTGGTTCACCAGGGACTCCAGGCACCGGGTCAGGTACGGCATCGTGTTGTAGACGGCGACGACCACCGTCACATCCGGTTGCGCCACTCAGCCCTCGCCCGTGCTCTCGGCCCGACCAGCGGGCACCCCGGCGGCCCGCCCGGCGGCGGGCAGCAGCCCTCGATACAGCTCGTCCAGCGTGTCGACCTGCGCCTCCCAGGTCCAGCCGGCCAGCAGCCCCGGCGTCGCGTACGCGGCCCGGTACCGCGCCGGGTCGGCCAGCACCGCCGACACCGCCCGAACGTAGTCGGCCGTGTCCACCGCCGTGAACACCTCGCCCTGCCCGGTCGCCCGGACCGTCTCCGCCATCGTCTTCACGTCGCTGACCACCAGCGGCAGCCGGGCGTGCGAGTACTCGAAGAACTTCGTGATCAGCGCGATCTCGTGGTTCGGCCAGTGGTGGATCGGGATCGCGCCCACGTCGGCCCCGGCCAGGTACGGCACCACGTGGTAGTGCGGCACGTACGGCAGCACGTGCAGCCGGTCGGCCACCCCCAGCTCGGCGGCCCGCCGGACCAGCGACGTCACGTAGTGGCCGTCGGGCTGGTTGACCACGAACGCGGTGTGCACGCCGGGCAGGTCCGGCAGCGCCTCGACCATCGTGCCCAGGCCGCGCTGCGGGGCGGCCGCGCCGCTGTACACGACCAGCGGGGTCGCCACGCCGATGCCGCAGCGGGCGCGCAGGTCCGGCGCCGGGCCGGCGTCGGCCGGGGCGTGGTCGGCGGCCGGGGCGTTGAGCACCACGGCCGGCTGCGCGGCCAGCTCGTGCTCCGCGCGCAGCAGGTCGCCCAGCGCGGGCGAGACGGTCATCACCGCGTCGGCGTACGGGGCGTACTCCCGCTCGTGCGCCATGTTGCCGGGCCGCCAGCGGGCGTTGTCCTGCCACGGCTTCACGCCGGGGAGGAACTCGTGCGCGTCCCAGACCAGCTTGACGTCGCGGCCGCGGGCAGCGGCGCGGATCTTCGCCCGGGCGCCGACGCCGAGCATCCGGAAGTCGTTGGCGTGGATCAGGTCGGGGGCCAGGGCGTCCACCGTGGCCGCGTACGCCCGCTCGTAGTCCCACAGCCCCGGCTCCAGCCGGCGCCACGCGCGGTCGCCCAGCGCCCTCTGCCAGAACACCGTGTACAGCCGGTCCCACGGGCCGGTCAGCTTGCGCCGGGACCGGGCCCGCTTGAGCATCCCGGTGCGCAGCCACACCCACTTGCCGAGCAGCTTCGCCGCCGCCCGCTCGGCCCGGATCCGCCGGCGCGCCCCGCGCAGCCGCTCGGCCGGGGTGCCGGCGCGCTCGGCCAGGGTGAGCTGCGCGGCGCGCACGTCCAGGTCGGCCCGCCAGGACTGGACGACCGCCGCGCGGTGGGCGGCGATGCCGTTCTGCGGGTACGCCAGCGGGTACCGCAGCCAGGCCCGCCGGAACTCGTGCCGGCGCCGGCCCATCGCGGTCGGCATCGGCAGCAGCCGGACGGTCGCGGGGCCCAGCGACCACTCCTGCGGCTGGCCGGTCAGCGACCGGCCGAGCAGCGTGACGTCCCAGCCGCGCTCGGCCGCGGAGCGGGCCGTCTTCTGCACCCGCGAATCGCCGAGAACGCCGTTGTCGACGAGCATGACGATGCGTCCACGCCGAGCGTTGTCGAGATTCATGGGTCCGGAGGCCGCCTTCCCGCGCGGTCGTGCACCGACCAGCGCGAGTCTACGACAACGCCGATACGCCCCCGGATCGGCGTCCGGCCCACCCGGGAGCGACCCGGGTGCCGCCGCGCGGCCTCAGCCGACGCGCAGCGCCACCGGCGCGCTCAGCTTGGTGCCCACCCGGGCGATCACCTCGTACGAGCCGGCCGGCATCGCCCCGATCGGGACGCCGCTGCCGCACTTCTGCCCCTGCGTACTGGATCGGCCGTTCCAGGTCACCATGTACTCCAGCCGCTCCCCCGCCCGGATCGTCCGGACGTTCGGCAGATTGCGGCCCGTCGCGCAGTGGTCGGACGACCACATCGTCTCCGCGCCGCGGACGATGCGCAGCTCCTGGGCGTCCGCGCCCAGGTCCCGGGCGCACGAGTGGGTGGCCGCGTTCTGCACCACCAGCCGGATCGACAGCGCGGTGCCGGCGGGCGCGCCGGCCCGGTCCGGTACCGGCGTCAGGGCCAGGTCGGTGTCCGTACAGGAGGGTGCGGTCAGCGTCGGCGCGGCCGGGGCGCCGCCCGGCACCGGCGCGACCGCCGGCGTCGGCTTGCCGGTGCCCGCGCCCGCGGGGCCGGGCGTACCGGCGGCGTTGCCCGACGTGGACGGCGCGACCGCGCCCGGGTCCGCGCTGCCGAGGTCCCCGCCGATGCCCGGCTCCTCGGTGCGGGTGCTGTCGCTGGTCGCGGTCGGCTTGTCCGGTTCGCCGGCACTGCACGCGGCGTACGGGATGAATGCCAGCAGCACCAGGCCGCCGAGCACGACAGCGCGCCGCCGCCAGTAGACGGCGGAGGGCAGAGGGCCCACCGTCATTCGCATGATGTCCTCACCGTAACCGCGACACGCCAGCCGAACGGCCACGACGCGCCGGTGCGCCGGCCGTTCCCGCCCGCCATCCGGCGGGCCGGCCGGCGGCAGTACTGTCGACGTCTCAGTCAGACACTTCCCCCACGAGTGGACCCGCCCCGGGTCGGCCGGGCGCCCGCGCCGGGCCCGCCGCCGCGGCGCCCGCGGAAGGAATCGACGGATGCCGACGGTCGCCGACGAGGCCCTGGCGTGGTACGACACGCACGCCCGGGACCTGCCCTGGCGCGCGCCCGACGCCGGCGCGTGGGGCGTCCTGGTCAGCGAGATCATGCTCCAGCAGACGCCGGTCCGCCGGGTGCTGCCGGTCTGGCGCGAGTGGCTGGACCGGTGGCCGGCGCCCGCGGCGCTCGCCGCCGAGCCGGTGGCCGAGGCGATCCGGGCGTGGGGGCGGCTCGGGTACCCGCGGCGGGCGATGCGGCTGCACGCCTGCGCGGCGGCGATCACCGCCGAGCACGGCGGCGCGGTACCGGCCGACCTCGACGTGCTGCTGGCGCTGCCCGGCATCGGCGCGTACACCGCCCGCGCGGTCGCGGCGTTCGCGTACGGCCAGCGGCACCCCGTGGTGGACACCAACGTGCGCCGGTTCGTGGCCCGCTGCGTGGCCGGCGAGCCGGACGGCGGCGCCACCACGACCCGGGCCGACCTGGCCGCGACCGAGGCACTGCTGCCGGTCGCGCCGGGGGTGGCGGCGCGGGCCAGCGCGGCGTTCATGGAGCTGGGCGCGGTGGTGTGCACGGCGCGGGCGCCGCGCTGCCCGGCCTGCCCGGTGCGCGGGCGGTGCGCCTGGCGGCGGGGCGGCCGGGCGCTGCCGGCCGGGCCGAGCCGGCGGCCGCAGGCGTACGCGGGGACGGACCGGCAGGTGCGCGGCCTGCTGCTCGCGGTGCTGCGCGAGGCGGTGGACCCGGTCCCGGCGGCGACGCTGGCGGGGGTGTGGGCGGACGCGGTACAGCGGGACCGCGCCCTGGCCAGCCTCCTGACCGACGGCCTGGTGGTCTCCCCCACCCCGGGCCGGTACGCCCTACCGACCTGACCCCCGCCCTGCCGACCCCGGCGCCGGGCCGCGGATGCGGAACGGGCGGCCGGCTCGACGCCGACCGCCCGTTCCCGTGCTCTCCGCCGCCCGGCTAGGAGGCCTTCTCCTCCGGCGGGGTGCTGGCCGGGCCGCCGGCGGTGGCCGCGTCGGCGGCCAGGTCGGCGGGGATCGTCTCCGGTACCGGGGACGTCTTGTCCGCCCCGCGGAAGACCAGCTTGGCCTTCTCCACCTGGTCGGGGTCGCCCTCGCAGTCCACGATGACGATCTGGCCGGGGCGCAGCTCGTTGAAGAGGATGCGCTCGGACAGGGTGTCCTCCAGGTCGCGCTGGATCGTCCGGCGCAGCGGCCGGGCGCCCAGCACCGGGTCGAAGCCCTTCTTCGCCAGGTACTTCTTGGCGCTGTCGGTCAGCTCCAGGCCCATGTCCTTGTTCCTGAGCTGGGTCTCGATCCGGGCGATCATGATGTCCACGATCTGCAGGATCTCGTCCTGGCCGAGCTGCGGGAAGACGATCGTGTCGTCGATCCGGTTCAGGAACTCGGGCCGGAAGTGCTGCTTCAGCTCGTCGGTGACCTTGGTCTTCATCCGCTCGTAGCTGGCCTCGGACGCCTCGGACTGCTGGAAGCCCAGCGACACCGCCTTGGCCACGTCGCGCGTGCCCAGGTTGGTGGTCAGGACGATGACCGTGTTCTTGAAGTCCACGATCCGGCCCTGGCCGTCGGTGAGGCGGCCGTCCTCCAGGATCTGCAGCAGCGTGTTGAAGACGTCCGGGTGGGCCTTCTCGATCTCGTCGAAGAGGATCACCGAGAACGGCCGGCGGCGCACCTTCTCGGTGAGCTGGCCGCCCTCGTCGTAGCCCACGTAGCCGGGGGGCGCGCCGACGAGGCGGGACACCGTGTACCGGTCGTGGAACTCCGACATGTCGAGCTGGATCAGCGCCTCCTCGGAGCCGAAGAGGAACTCGGCCAGCGCCTTGGTCAGCTCGGTCTTGCCGACGCCGGACGGGCCGGCGAAGATGAACGAGCCGGCCGGGCGCTTCGGGTCCTTGAGGCCCGCCCGGGTGCGGCGGATCGCCTTGGAGACGGCGCGGACCGCATCGAGCTGGCCGACGATCCGCTTGTGCAGCTCGTCCTCCATGCGCAGCAGCCGGGCGGTCTCCTCCTCGGTCAGCTTGTACACCGGGATGCCGGTCCAGTTCGCCAGGACCTCGGCGATCTGCTCGTCGTCGACCTCGCTGACGACGTCCAGGTCGCCGGCCTTCCACTCCTTCTCCCGCTGCGACTTCTGGCCGAGGAGCTGCTTCTCGTCGTCGCGGAGCTGGGCGGCCTTCTCGAAGTCCTGCGCGTCGATCGCGGACTCCTTGTCCCGGCGGACGTTGGCGATCTTCTCGTCGAAGTCGCGCAGGTCCGGCGGCGCCGTCATCCGGCGGATCCGCATCCGGGCGCCGGCCTCGTCGATCAGGTCGATCGCCTTGTCCGGCAGGAACCGGTCCGAGATGTACCGGTCGGCCAGGTTCGCCGCCGCGACCAGGGCCGCGTCGGTGATCGTGATCCGGTGGTGCGCCTCGTACCGGTCGCGCAGGCCCTTGAGCATCTCGATGGTGTGCGCCACCGACGGCTCGGGCACGTTGATCGGCTGGAACCGGCGCTCGAGCGCCGCGTCCTTCTCGACGTACTTGCGGTACTCGTCGAGCGTGGTCGCGCCGATCGTCTGCAGCTCGCCGCGGGCGAGCATCGGCTTGAGGATGCTGGCCGCGTCGATCGCGCCCTCGGCGGCGCCCGCCCCGACGAGGGTGTGGATCTCGTCGATGAACAGGATGATGTCGCCGCGGGTGCGGATCTCCTTGAGCACCTTCTTCAGGCGCTCCTCGAAGTCGCCGCGGTACCGCGAGCCGGCAACCAGGGCACCCAGGTCGAGGGTGTAGAGCTGCTTGTCCTTCAGCGTCTCGGGCACCTCGCCCTTGACGATCTTCTGGGCCAGGCCCTCGACGACCGTGGTCTTGCCGACGCCGGGCTCGCCGATGAGCACCGGGTTGTTCTTGGTGCGGCGGGACAGCACCTGCATGACCCGCTCGATCTCCTTCTCGCGCCCGATGACCGGGTCGAGCTTGCCCTCGCGGGCGGACTGGGTCAGGTTGCGGCCGAACTGGTCCAGCACCAGGCTGGTCGACGGCGCGCCCGCCTCCCCGGTGGCGGTGCCGGCGGCGGCCGGCTCCTTCCCGCCCTGGTACCCGGAGAGGAGCTGGATGACCTGCTGCCGGACCCGGTTGAGGTCGGCGCCCAGCTTCACCAGGACCTGCGCGGCGACGCCCTCGCCCTCGCGGATCAGGCCGAGCAGGATGTGCTCGGTGCCGATGTAGTTGTGGCCGAGCTGGAGCGCCTCGCGCAGCGACAGCTCCAGCACCTTCTTGGCCCGGGGGGTGAACGGGATGTGCCCGCTCGGCGCCTGCTGGCCCTGGCCGATGATCTCCTCGACCTGCTGGCGGACGCCCTCCAGCGAGATGCCGAGGCTCTCGAGGGCCTTGGCGGCGACGCCCTCGCCCTCGTGGATCAGCCCGAGCAGGATGTGCTCGGTGCCGATGTAGTTGTGGTTGAGCATCCGGGCCTCTTCTTGGGCCAGGACGACAACGCGCCGCGCTCGGTCGGTGAACCGCTCGAACATCCCTCGTGCTCCTCACGTGCCGTGCCGAGCGCCGCGTGACATTCGGCGCTGTCCGCGCCGGGTGTGCCCCGCGGCGCCGTGCCACGCCGCCGGCCGGCGGCGTGCGCCGGGATCGATCCGGTCCGTCGGCGCCCCGCCCCGATGCCCCGGGGCGGTGTCCGTTCACTCTATCGCCGTTGGCCGACCCTGCCGGCCACACGAACGCGCTACCTGCTGATCCGCGCCGCCGCCGGGGCGCCGGAGCGGACGTTTTCCCTAACCGCGCGCCCGCGCCGGGGCTTCCCCGCGCGGCCGCTGTACGCGCAGAGCGAAATTACCCCGCCGGGCGGCGGCGCCGCAGCCCGTTGTCCACAGCCTGTGGACAACGCCGGCCGGGCCCGGCCGGCGGCCCCGGACCCGGCCCGGCCCGCCCGGGAACCCGGGCCGGCCCGTCCCCGGAAATCGCTCCCGGAAAGCAGCACGGGCGGCCCGGCGCCGCAGCGCCCGGCCGCCCGTGGCGGCGTGCTGGTGGAACCGGCTCAGCGGCCGGCCCGCGCGTTGTACTCCTCGACGATCTCGGCCGGAATGCGGCCGCGGTCGGAGATGTCCTTGCCCTCCTTCTTGGCCCACGCCCGGATCGCCTTGTTCTGCTCCCGGTCCGACGGCGGGACGCCGCGGCCGCGGGCGGCCCGGCCGCCGACGACCACGCCGCCGCGCCCGATTCGGGTGCCATTGGCGACGTAGTTCTTCAGCGCGTCGCGCATCTTGGCGGCGTTCTGCTTGGACAGGTCGATCTCGTACTGGACGCCGTCGAGCGCGAACTTCACGGTCTCGTCGGCGTCACCGCCATCGATGTCGTCGACGAGCTTGTGGATGATCTGCTTTGCCACTGCGGATACCTTTCCAGGGACCATGCGACCGGGCACGCCTTCGTACGCGCTCACGGCACTGTATTTCCCGACACATTCGCGTGGGTCGGACGCTCTCCGTGAACGATTGCGTGAGCAAACGATCACTCTCCACGATCATTGGCCCACGAACTGCTAAAGCCCACGAACGTCGAACGCGTGATGCCCTGCACAATATCCTAATAGCCGCCGGATGCGTCAATGGGATCCGCAACATGTTTCGCCGGGGCGCGCAGGATCGCCCCGGCGGGGGTGGTTACTCGGCCCGGACCAGGGGGAACAGGATGGTTTCCCGAATTCCCAGGCCGGTCAGGGCCATCATCAGTCTGTCGATTCCCATTCCCATACCGCCGGCGGGCGGCATTCCGTACTCCATGGCCCGCAGGTAGTCCTCGTCCTGGCGCATGGCCTCGGCGTCCCCGCGGGCGGCCAGCTCAGCCTGGGCGCGGAACCGCTCCCGCTGCTCGACCGGGTCGACCAGCTCGGAGTAGGCCGTGGCCAACTCGACACCCCCGAGGACGTACAGGTCCCACTTTTCGGTGACCCCGGCCGCGCTCCGGTGGGCCCGGGTCAATGGGCTGGTCTCGGCGGGATAGTCCCGGACGAAGGTCGGCGCGTGCAGGGTCGGGGCGACCAGGTGCTCGAACAGCTCCTCGGCCAGCTTCCCCGGGCCCCACTTCGGGTCGACGGCCAGTTCGTGCTTCTCGGCGAACCGGACCAGCTCGGCCATCGGGGTGACCGGGGTCACCTCCTCGCCGAGCGCGGCCGAGAGCGACCCGTACAACGTGACGGTGGCCCACTCGCCGCCCAGGTCGTACTCGGTCCCGTCGGCATGCGTGACGACGTGAGAACCGCTCAGCGAATGGGCCGCCGCCTGGACCAACGTCCTGGTCAGCGCGGCCATCGTGTCGTAATCGCCGTACGCCTCGTACGCCTCGAGCATGGCGAACTCCGGCGAATGGGTGGAGTCGATGCCCTCGTTGCGGAAGTTACGGTTGATCTCGAAAACCCGCTCGATGCCCCCCACGACGCAGCGCTTGAGGAATAGCTCCGGGGCGATCCGCAGATAAAGATCCGTATCGAGCGCATTGCTGTGCGTGACAAACGGCCGGGCCGCCGCGCCCCCGTGCAGGGTTTGCAGCATCGGGGTCTCGACCTCGACGAATTGCCGCTCGTGCAGCACCCCGCGCAGCGTCCGGACCACCTCGGCCCGGGCCCGGACGGTCTCCCGGGCGGCCGGGCGGACGATCAGGTCGACGTACCGCTGCCGGACCCTGGCCTCCTCGCTGAGCGGCCTGTGCGCCACCGGCAGCGGCCGCAGCGCCTTGGCCGCGAGGTCCCAGCGGTCGGCCAGCACGGACAGCTCGCCGCGCCGGCTGGAGATCACCTCGCCGGTGACCGAGACCAGGTCGCCCAGGTCGACCAGGCGCTTCCAGCCGGCGAGCCGGTCGGCGCCGACCCGGTCCAGGGACAGCATCGCCTGGAGCTCGGTCCCGTCGCCCTCACGCAGCGTGGCGAAGCAGAGCTTGCCGGTGTTCCGTACGAAGATCACCCGGCCGGTCACCGAGACCGTGTCGCCGGTGGCGGTGTCGGTCGGCAGCGCGGCGTACGCCGCCCGCACGGCGGCCAGGGTGGTCGTGCGCGGCACGGCGACCGGGTACGGGCTGACGCCCTCGGCGAGCAGCTCGTCCCGCTTGGCCCGCCGGATCCGGAGCTGCTCCGGCAGGTCGTCGTCGGCGGTCGGCGGTGCCTGTTCGGTCACGGGGCTTCCTCGCACATCGGGCTCGGGCCGCGGCGGCGTCGCGCGGTCCGGGCGCCGCCGGCGGGGTCAATGGGGACCGCCCGAGCCTACTCAACCCCGCCCGACCCCTTACAACCCGATCAGCGCCCGGCGTCGGCGGGGTGATTGCGGTCGTACACCAGGCGCAGCCCGATCAGGGTGATGTTCGGCTCGTGGTGGGTGATCGAGCGGCACTCGTCCAGCACCACCGGGGCCAGCCCGCCGGTCGCGATGACCGCGCGCAGCGGGCCCAGCTCGGCGCCCATCCGCTCGATGATGCGGTCGACCAGGCCGGCGTACCCGAAGTACATGCCGGCCTGGAGGCATTCGACGGTGTTCTTGCCGATCACCGAGGCGGGCGCGGCCGGCTCGACCTTGCGGAGCTGGGCGGCCCGGGCGGCGAGCGCGTCGAACGAGATCTGAATACCGGGGCTGAACGCGCCGCCGAGGAACTCGCCGCGCGCGCTGATGACGTCGAAGGTGTTCGTGGTGCCGATGTCCACGACGATCGACGGGCCGCCGTACAGGGTGTATGCGGCGAGGGTGTTGACGACCCGGTCGGTGCCCACCTCCTTCGGATTGTCGATGAGCAGCTTCACCCCGGTCCGCACGCCGGGCTCCACGACGAGCGTCGGTACGTGCGGGTAGTACTTCTCGAACATCTTGCGCAGCGCCCGCAGCGCGCTCGGCACGGTCGAGCAGGCGGACACCCCGGTGATCTCGACGGCGTCGCCGGCGAGCAGGCCGCGGTACAGCAGGCTCAGTTCGTCCGGGGTCGCCTCGGGGTCGGTCTTGATCCGCCACGAGTGCACGAGCTTCTCGCCGGCGAACGTGGCCAGCACGGTGTTGGTGTTGCCGATGTCGATGCAGAGCAGCACGTCAGGCTCCCCGTACCCGCAGGTCCAGTGCGATGTCCAGGATGGGCGACGAGTGGGTCAGGCCGCCGACCGACAGGTAGTCGACGCCGGTGGCCGCGTACGCCGCGGCGTCGGCCAGCACCAGCCCGCCGGTGGCCTCCAGCTCGGCCCGGTCGCCGACGGCGGCCACCACCTCGCGCAGCCGGTCCGGCGGCAGGTTGTCGGCCAGCAGGAAGTCGGCGCCCGCCCCGACGGCCTCGACCGCCTCGGCGACCGTGGTGACCTCCACCTGCACCGGCACGTCCGGGAACGCCGCCCGGACCCGCCGGTACGCCTCGCCCACGCCGCCGGCGGCGAGCTTGTGGTTGTCCTTGATCATGGCCACGTCGTACAGACCCATCCGCTTGTTGGTGCCGCCGCCGACCCGGACCGCGTACTTCTCCAGCGCGCGCAGGCCGGGGGTGGTCTTGCGGGTGTCCAGCACCCGGGCCTTGCTGCCGTCCAGCGCCGCGGCCCAGCGGCGGGTGTGGGTGGCGACGCCGGCGGCGCGGCAGAGCAGGTTCAGGGCGCTGCGCTCGGCGCCCAGCAGCGCCCGGGTCGGGCCGCTGACCACGGCGAGGACGTCGCCGCGGGCCACGGCGTCGCCGTCGGCGGCGCGCAGCTCGACGGCCACGTCCGGGGCCACGGTCTCGAAGACGGCGGCCGCGACCCAGAGGCCGGCGACCACGCCGTCGGCCCGGGCCACCACGTCTGCGGTGTCCCGCTGGTCGACCGGGATGGTCGCCTCGCAGGTCACGTCGCGCCACGGCGTACCGAGGTCCTCGTCCAGCGTGCGGGCGACCAGGCGGGCGACCCCGGCCGGGTCGAGGCCGCCGGCCCGCAGGGCCGCGGCGGTGCGGTCGCGCATCGCTCCTCCGTTCGTCGGGGCGGCGGCCGGGGCGGCCGGCGCCACCGGGCGCCAGGCGTCCCGCCGGCTCCCGTCCGGGTCGAGGGTGGCCACCAGGTGCCCGCGCCAGCGGTCGGCCGCCTCGGGGAAGTCCTCCCGCCAGTGGCAGCCGCGGGTCTCGGCGCGGGCCGCGGCGGCGCCGACCAGCAGGGTCGCCACGGTGGCCAGGTTCGCCATCTCCCAGCTCGCCGTGCCGGCGGGGGCCGGGGCCGCGGCCAGCTCGACCAGGGCGGCGGCCGCGCCGGCCAGCGAGTCGGCCGAGCGCAGCACGCCGGCGCCGCGGGTCATCGCCCGCTGCAGGGCGGCCCGCCCGGCCGGGTCGACCGCCGCGGCCGGGCCCGCCGGCGCGGGCGCCGGGTCGGCCTGCGGGGGCAGGCCGGCGGCGATGTCGTCGACGATCCGGCGGGCGAAGACCAGGCCCTCGAGCAGCGAGTTCGAGGCGAGCCGGTTGGCGCCGTGCACGCCGGTGCAGGCCACCTCGCCGCACGCGTACAGGCCGGGGATCGACGTGCGGCCGGCGAGGTCCGTGACCACCCCGCCGGAGGCGTAGTGGGCGGCCGGGGTGACCGGCACCAGGTCGTGCGCCGGGTCGATGCCGGCGGCCCGGCAGGAGGCGACGATCGTCGGGAACCGGCCGTGGACGAACCCGGCGCCCAGGTGCCGGGCGTCCAGGAAGACGTGGTCGGCGCCGGTGGCCAGCAGCTCGCGGTGGATGTTCTTGGCGACGACGTCGCGCGGGGCCAGCTCGGCCAGGTCGTGCCGGCCGACCATGAACCGGCGGCCGGCGGCGTCCACCAGGTGGGCGCCCTCGCCGCGCAGCGCCTCGGAGACCAGCGCCTGCTGGGCGGCGGCCGGGCCGGCCACGCCGCCGCCGACCGCCAGCGCGGTCGGGTGGAACTGCACGAACTCGATGTCGGTGACCGCGGCGCCGGCCCGCAGCGCCAGCGCCACCCCGTCGCCGGTGGAGACGACCGGGTTGGTGGTGGCGGCGAACACCTGGCCCATCCCGCCGGTGGCCAGCACGACCGCCCGGGCGAGGATCGCGCCGACGCCGTCCTCGCTGCCCTCGCCGAGCACGTGCAGGGTCAGCCCGCAGGCCCGGCCGTCGGCGGCCCGCAGCAGGTCCAGGACCAGGGCGTGCTCGACCAGCCGGATCCACGGGTCGCGGCGGACCGCCTCGTGCAGCGCCCGCTGCACCTCGGCGCCGGTGGCGTCGCCGCCGGCGTGCACGATCCGGTCGGCGTGGTGGCCGCCCTCGCGGGTGAGCATCAGCGAGCCGTCCGGGTGCCGGTCGAACCGGGCGCCCCAGCGCATCAGCTCGCGGACCCGCTCCGGCCCCTCCTCGACCAGCACCCGGACCGCGGCGGGGTCGCACAGCCCGACGCCGGCGACCTCGGTGTCCGCGGCGTGCGCGGCGGGGGTGTCCAGCGGGTGCAGGACCGCGGCGATGCCGCCCTGCGCCCAGCGGGTCGAGCCGTCGTCGATGTTGACCTTGGTGACGACCGTGACGTGCAGGCCCGCCTCGCGCAGGTGCAGCGCCGCGGTCAGCCCGGCGATGCCCGAGCCCACCACGACGACGTCCGTCGTCTCCGACCAGCCCGGGTCGGGGGCGGCCAGGCGGACGGGCAGGGCGGGCAGGGGCGGCCTCATGGCCTCATTCAACCCGGCCGGACCCCCGGCGCCCAACGCCGGGTGCGCCATCAGCGCTCGGGCAGGCCCTTGACGCCCGCACCCTTGAGGGACTCGGTGAACTTGCCGGTGTTCACGTACAGGTAGCAGCGCACGCCGCGGTTCCCCGCCTCCCAGTCCTCCTCGGTGTTGGGGACGGCGACGGTGCCGGTGCGGTAGCGCAGGTTCGCGTCGTTGGGCACCTTCACGTACGTCGCCACGACCGCCCGGCAGCGGGTGTGCATCCGCTCCCAGTCCGGGCCGGTCGTCGGGTACGCCAGCGCGGCCGGGGCGGTGAACACGCCGACGAACTCGCTGTTGTGCCGGCCGGTGCAGGCCACCGGGGTCATCTTCGTGATCGCGCCGGCGGCCGAGGCGGTGACCCGGTAGCAGCCCAGGTCCAGCGGCGACGCCGTGGCCAGGCCGTCGGCCAGGGTGCCGGAGCGGTTGATCAGGTCGCCGAAGTCCTCGACGTTGGCCACCTCGCCCAGCTCGCACCGGTACCAGCGGGCGCCGCCCGCCCAGCCCGGGCTCGACGGGACGGTCACCCCGAGCCACAGCCGGCCGTACCGGAAGTCCTTGCCGAGGAACTTCGTCGCCTCCTTGTCGCAGGTGGCGTACGCGCCGCGGTACGCCGCCGACGACGTGGTCGGCGGGGACTTGGCCTCGGCCGCGGTACCGGTGAACCCGCCGACGTGGATCGTCTCGGTCTTGTGCGGCTTGTCGCAGTCCACCGGCTCGTACGCCGCCCGCGGCCCGGACTCGGCGAACGCCGCGTGGCAGGTCTCGTCCCGCGGGGTGAACGTGGTCAGCTCGGGCAGGTCTGGCCACTCGTCGGCGAGCACGCCGTCGATGCCCGGCGGGCGGCCGGTGCCGCAGGCGGCGAGCGCGCCGAGCAGCGCCGGGACCAGCGCCGCGCGCAGTGCCCGTCCGACCCGCATCCGCCCTCCCTCGCGCACCGCTTCCGCCGGGGCGCCGCGGGCGCCCCTATCCGACCGTAGCGGCCAGGTCGCCCCGACGCAGGTCACCGGGCATTCCGGGGGCCGCCGCGGCGGGGTCGGCGCCCAGCTCGATGATCCGGTTGTGGGCATCGACGTGCACCACCCGCGGCTCGTACGCGCGCGCGGCGGCGTCCTCGAACTGCCCGTACGAGATCATGATCACCAGGTCGCCGGGGTGCACCAGGTGGGCGGCGGCGCCGTTGATGCCGATCACGCCGCTGCCCCGCTGGCCCGGGATCACGTACGTCTCCAGCCGGGCCCCGTTGGTGACGTCGACGATCGCCACCTGCTCGCCGGCGAGCAGGTCGGCGGCGTCCATCAGGTCCTCGTCGACCGTGACCGACCCCACGTAGTGCAGGTCGGCCTGGGTGACGGTGGCCCGGTGGATCTTGGACTTGAGCATCGTGCGGATCACGGCGGTCTCCCGTCAGCGCGTGGGGGCGAGGTCGAGGGGGGCGTTGTCGATCAGTCGGGTGGCGCCGACCCTGGCCGCGACCAGCAGTCGGGCCGGGCCGGCGGCCGGGGGCGGGCCCAGGTCCGGGTCGGTCAGGACCAGGTAGTCCAGGACCGGGTCCGCCGGGCCGGGCGGGTCCGGGGCGGGCGGCAGGTGGGCCCGCGCGGCGGCCAGCGCGCCGGCCGCTCCGGCGCCCGCGGCGGCCGCCGCGGCGCCCGCGCGCAGGGCCGCGGACAGGGCCAGGGCGGCGGCCCGCTGGGCCGGGTCGAGGTACCGGTTGCGGCTGGACAGCGCCAGCCCGTCCGGCTCCCGCACGGTCGGCACGCCGACCACCCGCACCGGTACGTCCAGGTCGCGGACCATCCGGCGGACCAGGGTGAGCTGCTGGTAGTCCTTCTCGCCGAAGAACGCCAGGTGCGGCCGGGTGAGCTGGAGCAGCTTCAGCACGACGGTCAGCACGCCGGTGAAGAAGCCCGGCCGGCTGGCGCCCTCCAGCAGCTCGCCGGGCGGGCCGGCGGAGACGGCGGTGGCGGGCCGGCCGGCGGGGTACAGCTCCGCGGCGTCCGGGGCGAAGACCAGGTCCACGCCCTCCCGGGTGCAGATGGCCAGGTCGGCGTCGAGGGTGCGCGGGTACCGGTCGAAGTCCTCGGCCGGCCCGAACTGCAGCGGGTTCACGAAGACCGTGGCGACGACGCGGTCGGCGGCGGCCCGGGCGGCGCGCAGCAGGGTGGCGTGGCCCTCGTGCAGCGCGCCCATGGTCATGACGACGGCGACGGTGCCGGGGAGGGCGTCGCGGGCGGCGGCGAGCGCGCCCCGGTCGTGCACGAGCCGCGTCACCGCGCACCCCCGGCCGGGTCGGTCGGGGTGGCGGGCGGGTCGGCGAGGGCGGCGTGCAGGGCCGCGGTGGTCGCCGGCGGGTGGGCGGCGCGGTCGGCCGCGCGGCGGGCCAGCGCCCGGTACGGCGCCGCGATCCCCGGCGCGGTCCGGTCCAGGTCGGCGAGGTGGGCCCGGACCGTCGCGGCGTCCCCGCGGGCGACCGGGCCGGTGAGCGCGGCGGCGCCGCGGGCCAGGACGTTGTCCAGCGCGGCGCGCAGCAGCGGGGCGAGCAGCGCGGCCGGGTCGGCCACCCCGGCCCGGCCGGCCAGCTCGGCGGCGTCGGCGACGAGGGTGACCAGGTGGTTGGCGCCGTGGGCGAGGGCGGCGTGGTACCGCACCCGGTCCGCCTCGGCGATCCACTCCAACCGGCCGCCGAGGTCGGCGACCAGCCGCCGGGCGACCGCCCCGGCGCCCGGCGAGGCGGTCGCGCCGAACGTCACGCCGGCGGCGAGCCGGGCGGCGTCGCCGGGGTCGCCCACGAAGGTCATCGCGGGGTGCAGGGCGAGCGCGCCGGCGCCGCGGTCGAGGGCGGGGGCGAGGACGCCGAGGCCGTACGCGCCGGAGAGGTGCGCCACCACCCGGCCGGGGCCGACGGCGGGGGCGAGCGCGGCGACGACATCGGCGACGGCGGCGTCGGGGACGGCGACGACGACGAGATCGGCGCCCTCGGCGGCCGCGCGGGGGTCGGCGACGACCCGGGCGGCGGGCGGGGCGGGATCGGCGGCGGTGCCGGCGGTGAGGTCGTGTGCCAGGCGGGCCGCGGTCCCGGGGGTGCGGCCGGCGACGGCGATGATGTGGTGGCCGGCGGCGGCGAGTGCCGCGGCGACGGCGCTCCCGGCGCGGCCGGGGCCGACCAGGGCGACGCGGAGGGCGGGGCCGGGGGGCGGCGCGGTGCGGGGGTCGCCGGCCCGGCTGGCGGGCGGGCGCACGGGTGCGCTCATGTCGTGATCCAGTCCTGGACGGGGTACCGGTCGAGCGCCAGTATGCGCCCGCCCGGACGCGATCCCACCATCCCTGTGACCAATCTCCCGCCGCCGGATACGCCACGTTTTGCCCGGCGCGCCGGCAGCCGCCCGGCGGGTCAGCCGGACCGGGCGGCGCGCCACTCGTCGGCGAGCAGGGCGTAGATCAGCTCGTCGGTCCACTCGCCCTTGATGTACTCGTTCCGGACGAAATGGGCCTCCAGCCGCATGCCCAGCCGCTCCAGCACCCGGGCCGACGGGCGGTTGCGGGCGTCCAGCCGGGCGTGCACCCGGTGCAGGCCGGCGCCGTCGAAGGCCAGCGGGAGCAGGGCCGCCGCGGCCTCGGTGGCGTACCCGCGGCCGCCGTGCTCGGGGAGGAACATGTACCCCAGCTCGCCGCCCAGGTGCTCGGCGCTGCGGTGGAACAGCAGGACCTCGCCGAGGTACGTGCCGTCGGGCAGGGTGACGGCCAGCTCCAGCGCGTCCCCCTCGGCGGCCAGCACCCCGCCCCGGCGCACCTTGCGCTCCAACTGCACCCGCGCCTCGGCCTCGTCGCGCGGGCCGAACAGCAGGTACCGGGTGACCTCCGGCAGCGACTGGATGTGCCGCACGTGCGGCAGGTCGGCGGGCGTGTAGGGCCGGACCACCAGCCGCTCGGTGCGCAGCGGCTCCGTCAGGTTGACCATGACCGCGACCCTACTGCCCGCCCGGCGCCCCGCCGAGCGCGTTTCCGGCACCGCCGGCCGGCCGCCGGGGCGGGGCCGCGTAGCGTCGGGCGCCGTGGGCGGCGAGACGTGGCGGGCGGCGATGGAGCGGGCGCTGTACGGGCCCGCGGGGTTCTTCCGCCGCGGCGCGCCGGCCGACCACTTCCGGACCAGCGCGCACGCCTCGCCGCTGTTCGCCGGCGCCCTCGCCCGCCTGGTCGCGACCGTGGACGCGGCGCTCGGCCGGCCCGACCCGCTCGACCTCGTCGACGTCGGCGCCGGGCGGGGCGAGCTGCTGCTGGCGCTCGCCGCCGCGCTGCCGGCGGGCGTCCGGGCCCGGCTGCGCGCCGTCGCGGTCGAGGTGGCGCCCCGGCCCGCGGGGCTGCCGGCGTGGCTGGACTGGCGGGCCGCCGCGCCGGACGCGGTGACCGGCGTGCTGCTGGCGACCGAGTGGCTGGACAACGTACCGCTGGACCTGGCCCGCGCCGGCCGGTACGTCACCGTGGACGCCGCCGGGCGCGAGGGCCGCGGCGGGCCGCTGGCGGCCGCCGACGCCGCGTGGTGCGCGCGCTGGTGGCCGGGCCCGGGGCCGGCGGAGATCGGCCGGAGCCGGGACGCCGCGTGGGCCGGCGCGGTCGCCCGGCTGCGCCGGGGCGTCGCGCTGGCCGTCGACTACGGGCACACCCTGGCCGACCGGCCCGCGGGCGGGAGCCTGGTGGGGTACCGCGGCGGGCGGCGGGTGCCGCCGGTCCCGGACGGGCGCACCGACCTCACCGCGCACGTGGCGCTGGACTCGGCCGCGGCGGCGGCCGGGGCGCCGTACCGGCTGGTCCGGCAGCGGGACGCGCTGCGCGCGCTCGGCGTCGACGGCGGCCGGCCGCCGCTGGAATCGGCGCACCGCGACCCGGCGGCGTACCTGCGCGCGCTGGCGGCGGCCGGCGCGGCCGGCGAGCTGCTGGACCCGGGCGGGCTGGGCGGGCACTGGTTCCTGCTGCACCCGCGCGGCCTCGGCGACCTCGACCCGCTGGCGGCCGGTCCGGGGTAACGCGGCCGCCGGCCCGGGGTGGCCCGCGGACCGCCGGCAGGGGGTAGCGCGCTGGCCCGCCGGCCCGGAATGGCAACGGCCCCCCGGCCCGAATGGCGCGCGGGCGCGCCGGCCCGGGATGGCGCCGGCTGGCGGTCCGCAGTGGCGCGTGGGCCGCCGGGCCGGCGTGGCGGGCGGCGGATGGGAGGATGGGCGGGTGCAGGACAGCGCGCGGGAGATGGTCGTCGGCACGCAGGGCGGGGTCGCGGCCACCGACATGGTGCTCAACATCGGACCGCAGCACCCGTCCACCCACGGCGTGCTGCGGCTGCGGCTCGTCGTCGACGGCGAGCGGGTGACCGCGTGCGAACCGGTCGTCGGGTACATGCACCGCGGCGCCGAGAAGCTGTTCGAGGTGCGCGACTACCGGCAGATCCTCGTGCTGGCGAACCGGCACGACTGGCTGAGCGCGTTCAGCAACGAGCTGGGCGTGGCGCTCGCGGTCGAGCGGCTGATGGGCATCGAGGTACCGGAGCGGGCCACCTGGCTGCGCACGGCGCTCGCCGAGCTGAACCGCGTCCTCAACCACCTGATGTTCCTCGGCTCGTACCCGCTGGAGATCGGCGCGATCACGCCGGTCTTCTACGCGTTCCGCGAGCGGGAGGCGCTGCAGGAGGTGCTGGAGGAGGTCTCCGGCGGGCGGATGCACTACATGTTCAACCGGGTCGGCGGGCTCAAGGAGGAGGTGCCGGCCGGCTGGACCGGGCGGGCCCGGGCGGCGATCGACCTGGTCCGCCGCCGGCTGCCCGACCTGGACAACCTGATCCGGCGCAACGAGATCTTCCTCGCCCGTACGGTCGGCGTGGGCGTGCTGTCGGCGGCGGCCGCGGCCGCGTACGGCGCGTCGGGGCCGGTGGCCCGGGCGTCCGGGCTGGACCTGGACCTGCGCCGGGACGAGCCCTACCTGGCGTACGGCGAGCTGGACGTCCCGGTCGTCACCCGGACGGCCGGCGACTGCCACGCCCGGTTCGAGGTGCTGCTGGACCAGGTGTACGCCTCCCTCGACCTGGCCCGCACCTGCCTGGACCGGGTCGACCGGATCACCGGACCGGTGAACGTCCGGCTGCCCAAAGTGGTCAAGGCGCCCGAGGGCCACACCTACGCGTGGACCGAGAACCCGCTCGGGATCAACGGCTACTACCTGGTCTCGCGCGGCGAGAAGACGCCGTACCGGCTCAAGCTGCGCACCGCCTCCTACGCCAACGTGCAGGCGCTGGCCACGCTGATCCCCGGCTGCCTCGTGCCGGACCTGATCGCCATCCTCGGCTCGATGTTCTTCGTCGTCGGCGACATCGACAAGTAGCGCCTACCAGGTCTCGCCCGCGCGGTAGCCCTGCGCCGCGTAGCCGCGGGCCTCGTCGCGGTAGCTGGGCTGCGCCCCGGCCGGGCGGGCGGCGGCGTCGGCGTACCGGTCGCGGCGGTTGTGCGCCGACGGCACCGACCGCTCCGCGGCCCGGGCCTCGGCGGCGCGCGCCTCGGCGATCCGGGCCTCCTCGGCGTGCCGGGACTGCTCGGCGTACCGGGAGCCGGCGGACCGGGACTCGGCCGGGCGCTGTACGTTCCGCGCGTCGGTCCAGCGGGACTCGCCGCGCGGCTCGGCCCAGCGGGTCTCCGGGCGCTGCTCGTACCGGGCGTCGGCGTACCGGCCGGCGAACCGCTCCTCGGCGTGCCGGTCCTCGGTCCAGCGGGGGTTGCCCGCGGTCTCGGCGTACCGGGTGGCCTCCTCCTCGGCGTGCCGGGCGGCGGCGCGCTCGGTGTACCGGGACAGCTCCTCGTACCGCTGGGCGCGGTGCCGGGCGGCGCCGTACCGGGTCGGCTCGGCGTACCCGGCCGCGTCGGCGCGCTCGGCGTACCGGCCCTCGGCGGGCTCGGCGCGGTCGGCGTAGCGGCCCTCGGCGGGCTCGGCGCGGTCGGCGTAGCGGGCGTCGGCGGGCTCGGTCCAGCGCTGGTCGGCCGGCTGGTCGGCGGCGGGGCGCTGGTCGGCGTACCGGGGGTCCGCGGGGCGGGCCTCGGCGCGGCGGTGCTCGGCGGGCCGGGGGTCGGCGTGGCGGGGGTCGGCGTGGCGGGCGTCGGGCTGGCGGGGGTCGGCTCCGCGGGGGTCGGTGTAGCGGTCGTCGGCCCAGCGCCGGTCGGCGCGCGGGTCGGGCCAGCGCTCGTCGGCGGCGTGGGTCACGGCCGGGATGCCGTAGCCGTCGGTCCGGGCGGCCTGCAGGTCGGCGTAGCCGCCGGTCGCCGCGGCGGCGCGGGGGTCGGCGTAACCGTCGGTCGCCGCCGCGGCGCGGGGGTCGGCGTAGCCCTCGGGCAGCGCCGCGCGGGGGTCGGCGTAGCCGTCGGTGGCGGCGGAGCCGTAGCCGCCGTCGGGGTAGCCCGCGACCCAGCCCTCGGCGGCGGGGTGGCCCGCGGCGGCCCGGGCGGCCTCGGCACCGTAGCCGGCGCGGTCGGTGCGGCCGGGCACGTACCGGGTCCCGGCCGGCTCCTCGGCGGCCCAGCGGGCGGCGTCGGCGTACCGGGCGTCGGCGGCCCGGCGCGGGTCGGCCGGCGGCTCGGTCCAGCGCGGCGCGGCGGGCTGCTCGGCCCAGCTCTGGTCGGTCCAGCTCTGATCGGCTCGGCTCTGGTCGGTCCGGCTCTGGTCGGCCCGCGGGTCGGCGGCCCACCGCTGCTGGTCGGCCGGCTGGCCGGTCCAGCCCCGGTCGGCGCGCTCGGCCGGCCACTGCTGCTCGGCGGTCCACCGGCCGTCCCGCTCGTCGGCGTACCCGGCCCCGTACCGGGGTCGGCCGCGGCCGTCGGTCTCCGCCCAGCGGGACCCCGCGGCGCCCGACCGGCCCCGGTCGTTGACGGGGTCGCGTCGGGCGCTGCCCTGCAGGTCGTTGGCGTACTGCCAGTCACCGTCGCGCTGCTGCTCGATCATCGCGGGTACCTCGTATCGGGGTTGCTCGGACTCGGGCTGGTCGTCGCCGGGCCGGTCGGCCCGCGCTTGCGGGGGCGGTTCGGGCGCCGCGGCGGGCGGGCCGGTCTCCAGGTGCGTGATCCGGGCGCGCAGGTCGGCCACCTCGCCGGCCGAGCCGTGCTGCTTCTCGACGAGCGACTTGTGCACCGCCCGGACGGCCGTCTTGATGTCCTCGCGCAGGTCCTCGCGCAGCGCGTCGCTCTCGTCGAAGATGGCTTCCTCGACGCGGTCCAGGCTCGCCATGCCGCCGCGCAGCGTGCCGGACAGCCCGATGACGACGACCGCGAGGACCGCCACCACCGCCGCGATCCGCAGCCCGCCGTCACCGTCAGCGAACAGGATCATCAGTGCGGCGACCGGTGCCGCGACGACGCCGCCCCAGAACAGCAGGGAGCGGGCGCCGCGCACGGATGCGGGGTCGACGCTGGGCATGCGAGGAACGCTACGGACGGTAATGCCCGATGGGAATGCGCTGGTGCCGTTCCGGCACGGTCAGCGGCCCGGCCCGATCCGGCCGGGGTGAACCGGGCGCCGGCCGGCCGACAGGGGAACCGGACGCCTCAGCCGGGGTCGCCGCCGCGCAGGTACTCGATGAAGGCCGCCCGCAGCAGCGGCTCGCTGGCGCCGTACCCGTGGCCGTGGAACTCCCGCCACATCGCCACCGCGTCGTCGACCGTGGCGCCGTACGCGCCGAGCGAGCCGTCCAGGTCCTCGACCGCCGCCGCGTGCGGCAGGTGCTGGATGACCGACCAGAAGAACCGCAGGTCGACCCGCTGGCGGGCGCGGGCGAACGCCCGCTGGCGCAGCTCCTCGGTGGGCAGCGCGTCGAGCGCGGCGACGTCCGGTGCGGAACCCTCGGCGGTGCTCATGCGCCCACCCTACCGGCGGGTCGCCCGCCCCACCGGTCAGCGGCGGTCGGGGTCGCCGACCCACGACTCGCGCGTGGGCGCGTCGGACCAGCCCGCGACGGCGGGCGGGCGGCCGTACCGCTCGACCAGCCGGGTCACCACCAGGCCCCCCAGCACGGCCAGGGCGGCGAGCACGTACGGCGGCTCGGTGACCAGCGTGCCGACGGCGACCACGAGCAGCGTGGCGAGCAGGGTGCCGGCGATGCCGCCGCGCCGCCCGTACGCGCTGACCCCGCCCAGCAGGGCGATGCCGAGGGCGAGGCCGGTCCACTGGAGGCCGCTGTTCGGGACGACCGGCTCCCCGGCCAGGGCGGTCAGCGCGGCCCCGCCGGCCGCGGCGAGCGCGCAGCTCGCGGTCAGCGCGGCGGTCACGACGGCGGCCGCCGCCCCGCCCCGGCGGACGGCCGGGTCGCGGACCGGCCGGAACCGGCCGAGCACCCGGCGGAACCGGCGGCCCGCCCCGAGCAGGCCGAGCAGCACCAGCGCGACGCCGACCGCGGCGGCCAGCGGCAGGGCGTGGGTGAGCAGGACGTACCCGTTCTGCGGCTCGACCGGCGCGGAGCGGCCGGCGACCAGCGCGGCCGCGGCGAGCGCGGCGGCGGCGGTGGCCGCCCAGCCGGGCACCTGGAGCAGCCCGACGAGCAGGCCGAGCAGCAGCCCGACGACGGCGGCGGCGCCGACGGCGACGACCGCGGCGGTCAGCGTCCCCTTGTCGCCCTGCTCGGCGACGTGCAGCGCGGCGGCGACGCCGATCGGGCCGATGGCGAGGTTCGCGGCGCCGGCCCGCAGGCTCACGTCCGCGGCCAGCGCGAGCAGCCCGAACCCGGCCGCGGTGACCAGCAGCGCGGACCGCGCGTCGCCGGCGAACCCGGCCGCGTCCCGCCGGTACAGCAGCGCGACCGCGAGCGCGGCGGCGACCAGCAGCGCGGCCTCCCAGAACAGGTGGAAGCCGAGCCGGTCGCGGCCGGGCTCGCCCTGCTCGGGGTCGTCGAAGACCCGGTCGAGCACCTCGGCCGGGACCGCCGCGGGCGGCCGGGCCGGGGCGGCCGGCAGCGGGCGGGGCGGGTCGCGGAAGTCCTTGATCCGGTCGTATGCGGTGCGCTGCTGCGGTACGCGCGGGTCGTCCACCTCGTCGACATAGGGTGGGAACTGGGCGAATGACGTGCCCTCGTCCCGGTCGCCGTAAGCCATGACCCTGCCTTCCGCTCGTCTCCCGGCGCACGCTACCGGCACGAACGGTCAGCCGTAACCGGATGTCCGGCTGGTTACCGCGGCCCCGGCCCCGGGCGGCCGCGGAGGGTCACCCGGGCGTCGCGCGGCGCTGTCGCGGCGGGTCAGGCCGGGGGCGCGGGCGGGGGTTCGGGGTCGTCGTCGCGGGGCGGGACGCGGCAGGCGCGCTCCAGCAGCAGGCCGCCGGTGACCAGGGCGAGGGCGGCGACCGTACCGGCGACCGCGACCGGCACGTCGGCCGTCCGGGCCTCGGTCGAGCCGGCCCGGGCCTGCTCGATCATCAGCCAGACCAGCGATCCGCCGTACATGCCGGCGAACACCGCGCCGGTGACCGACGACGCCTTGGCCAGCACGGCCAGCCGGGCGACGAGCAGCGGCGCGGCGACCCGCCGGCCGGCGACCCGGGCCCGGGTCTGCGCGGCCAGCACGAACGCCACGACGGCGAGGACGGCGCTGCACGCCGCCGGTACCCACGGCAGCGCCGGGAGCTGCCCGTAGAAGCGGCTGATCAGCAGCCAGGACAGGGCCAGCGTGAGCAGGCCGGCGAGGACGAGGGTGGACGGGCTGGTGGGAACGAGGCCGGGGCCCCGCGGCGGGGGCGGGTCCGGTGGCTGGTCCGGTGCGCTCATCGCCTACGAGCCTAGCGGCAGGTCGGGTCGGCCCTTGATGTCCGGTACGTCACCCAGGACGGGCTCGACCTGGAGCAGGTCGGTGAGCCAGCCGCGGCCGGGCAGCTCGCCGTACGGCTGGATGTCGATCCACGGGCGCAGCACGAACGCGCGCAGGTGCGCCCGCGGGTGCGGCAGGGTCAGTTCGGGGTCGTCGCTGTACACCGGGGCGTCGGCGTCGTCCCAGACCGCGACGACGTCGACGTCGAGGCTGCGGGGCGCGTACCGGCGGTCGGGGTCGCGGCGGCGGCCGGCGGCGTCCTCCAGCGCGCGGGCGCGGTCGAGCCAGTACCGCGGCGGCACGTCCGGCGCGACCGCGAGGACGGCGGCGTTGAGGTACGCGGGCTGGTCGGCGTCGCCCCACGGCGGCGTCTCGTACACGCCGGAGGTGAGGACGAGCACGTCGTCGAGGGCGGCGACGGCGTCCCGCAGGTGGCCGATCCGGTCGCCGAGGTTGCTGCCGAGGCCGAGCACGGCGCGACTCACGGCCCCTCCCCCGGGCCGGCGGCGGGCGGTTGTTCGCGGCGGAGGGTGACCGCGACGTCGGCGAAGGTGAGCGGGATCGGCGCGGACGGCTTGTGCACCGTCACCGTCGCGGCCCGCACCCGCGGGTCGGCCAGGCAGGCGTCGACCAGCCGGGCGGCCAGCGTCTCGATCAGGTCCACCGGCGGGCCGGCGACGATCCCGGCCAGGCGGTCGGCCAGGGTGCCGTAGTCGACGGTGTCGGCCAGGGCGTCGCTGCGCCCGGCCGCCGCGAGGTCGACCTCCAGGACGGCGTCCACGACGAAGTCCTGCCCGGCCGCCCGCTCGTGGTCGAACACGCCGTGGTGGCCGCGCACGCGCAGCCCGGTGAGCGTGATCCGGTCCGTGCCGGGCGCCGCCGGCTCCGACGCGGGGGCTGCCGGTTCCGCAACGGGGGCCGCCGATCCAGCCGCGGGGGCCGCTACCGGCCCGGGAGGCGCTGGCACCGGCCCGGGAGGCGCTGGTGCCGGTCCGGGGGCTGCCGGTCCGGGGGCTGATGGTTCCGCCATGCGCACAGCTAATCAGGTGGGTCCGACGACCGGGCGGCCGGTGGCCGCCCAGACGGCGAGCGCGTCGGCGGTCGCCCGGACCGCGTGCACCCGCACCCCCCAGGCCCCGGCCGCGACCGCGAGCACGGACGTGGCCAGCGTCGCGGCCTCCCGGCTGGCCGGCGGGCGCGGGTGGCCGGCGGCGTCCGGCAGGAGGGCGCCGAGGTACGACTTGCGGCTCGCCCCGAACAGCACCGGGAAGCCCAGCCCGACCAGCTCGCCCAGCCGCGCCGCCAGGGCCCAGTTGTGCTCCGGGCGCTTGGCGAAGCCCAGGCCGGGGTCGAGGATCAGCCGGTCGGGCGCGACCCCGGCGGCCAGCGCGGCGTCGACCCGGCCGGTCAGCTCGCGGCGGACGTCGGCGACCACGTCGTCGTACCGGGCCAGCGCGGCCATGTCGCGCGCGTGCGCGCGCCAGTGCATGAGGACCCAGGGGCAGCCGGCGGCGGCGACGACCGCGCCCATCGCCGGGTCGGCGAGGCCGCCGGAGACGTCGTTGACCAGCGCGGCGCCGGCGGCCAGCGCCGCCTCGGCGACCCGGGCCCGGGTGGTGTCCACGCTGACCGGTACGCCGGCCGCGACCAGGGCGCGGATCACCGGCAGCACCCGGCGGCTCTCGGTGTCGGCGTCGACCCGGGCGGCGCCGGGCCGGGTGGACTCGCCGCCGACGTCCACGTAGTCCGCCCCGTCGGCGCGCAGCGCGACGCCGTGCGCGACGGCCGCGTCGAGCGAGTCGTACCGGCCGCCGTCGGAGAACGAGTCGGGGGTGACGTTGAGCACCCCCATGACGACGGGACCGGGCGGGAGCGTGTTCACCGGCCCGACGGTACGCCGGGCGGGCCGCGGCGGCTGCCGCGCCCCGCGTGCCCGTGATCACGTCGAGGGTCGGCGTGTCGGCGGCGTGTCCCGCTGGGCCGCCCATGATCGACCGGATCGCCCGCGGTGCCCGATTCGGGCATCCCCGGGGCGTTCGCGCAGGTGGGGAGCGTCTCAACCGCATCACGAGGCCCAGTGAGAACACTCTTCTTAGGTTGTTCTGAAGGGGGGCGACCCGTACGCTCTGCAAATGCGGGGCATCAAGTGCCTGGGCCTGCGGAAATAGGTTGAAAGTCCGACAAACCGGCACAGACTCGCTCACCCCCGGTGGCGAGGTGACGAACGGAGTGTTATGAGCGCCAGCGATCTCGTGCACGCGGCGTGGTCCGTCGGCGACCCGCGCGAGGCACTGCTCGCGCTCCACGCCGCCGCCCCGCCGAAGGGCGTCAACACCGAGGGCGTCGTCAGCTTCTTCGCCAGCAAGATCGCGCCGATCCTGCTCGCCATCCTCGGCATCATCTTCATCGGCCGGGCCAGCCGCGGCGAGATCAGCAAGGTGCTGACCAGCTCGGCCATCGCGATCGTGGGGCTCGGGTTCATCGCCGGCGCCGCGACGATGTTCTTCGTCGGCGAGTACCTCATCGGCCTGATGTTCAAGTAGGTCGGCATGCGGCTGCGTACCGACGACGACATCTACCGGGCCCGCCTCGTCTACCTGGGTCCCCCCGGCTACACGCTGCCGGTGCACCTGCCGTACGCGCAGTACGGCCTGTTCATCATCCTGGTGCCCGCGTACATGTTCGTCTCCTGGCTGTTCACCCAGGAGGTCGAGATCTTCCCTGCCTGGCCCATCGCCCTGGCGATGGTGACCACCTCGTTCGTCTTCCGCCACGTCGACCCCGACCGCCCGGCCCGCGCGGTGATCCGCACGGCGCTGACCGACTGGCGACGCACCCGCGAACCCGCGGTGGAGCAGCGTGACCCCCGGTTGGTGGCGAACCGGATACGAGTGCGGCAGGAGCTGACGTGACGGATTCCACGCCCGACCATCGCGGTACCGACGACGACCGGATCATCGAGGGCGACCTCGTGACGAGCCCGGGGCACGGCGCGGTGGCGGTGTTCCGCGCGGTCGGCAGCCCGCCGCGCCCGCCGCTCGCGCCCCGGCCGGACGCCGGCGCACCGTCCGAGCTGGACATCGAGTCGCCGTTCCTCGATTTGTTCGCCGAGGAGCCGGCGCGCGCGCCGCAGCGGCCGGAGCCGCATGCCGGCGCGCCGGCCGCGACCCGCCGCGCCGCCGACCGGCGGGCGCTCGGCGCCCGCGGCACCGCCGAGCGACCCGGCGCCGGACCGGGCGACGGAGCGGACGCGGAGTCGCGGCCGGGCCGACGGGCCGGCGAGCGGGCGCGGCCGGCCGACGAGTCCGGGCGGGCACGGCCCGGCGACGACGCCGGGCGGGTGGGCGGCGACCGGCGCGAGCGACCCGGCCGGGACAATCCCGGTCGCGGGGCCGCGTCGCGGCGCGCGGGCAGCGACCGGGACAGCGCCGACGGCCGGGCCGGCTCGGGCGGCCCCGGTGGCGCCGCCGGCCTCGGTGGCGCCGGTGGCCCCGGCGCGCGGGACGCCGCCCGCAACTCCGCGGTGCGGGCCGGCAGCGGCCGGGCGGCCGGGGGGCGGCGGCCGGTGCCGCGCGAGAGCGCCTGGACCGGGCTGGTCGACCCACCCGGCACCCGACCGAACGGCATCGAGCCGGCCAGCGCCCGGCAAGCCGCCGGCGACCCGACCGGGGCAGAGCCACTCCCCCGGGACCGAGCGACGCGGGACCGAGCGACGCGGGACGGGGCAGCGAGAGAGTCCGTGACGCCGGACCAGCCGGCGCGCGAGCCCGCGACGCCGGACCAGTCGGCACGGGAGTCGGCGGCTCGGGGTCGGGCGGTGCGGGATCCGGTCGTCCGTGGGCGGGCGGCCGGGGAGCGAGCGGCCCGGGAGCACGGTCGCGACGGTGCGGCCGAGCTGCCCGGACGCGACCCGCGCGACGGACGCCGGGTGCCCGGCGACGACCGGCGCGCGGACAGCGGTGCGGCCGGTGCGATCGGTGTCGGCGGCCCGCCGCGGGCCGGCGCCCGGACGACGGCCGCCGAGGCGGTCGGCCGGATCCGCACCGTGCGCGACCGCGGCCCGCGCGGCCGCGGCGTGATCGACGCCGACGTCGTCGAGGCCGACATGGTCGGGTCAGACGTGGTCGAGGCCGAGGTGATCAAGGCCGATGTGGTCGGGTCCGCGCCGCTGCCCGGGCGGGCCGGCCCGCCGGCCGGCCGGCCGCACGACGCCGACGTCTTCGACGGGGACGCCCTCGACGCCGACGTCCTCCACCCCGGGGTGCTCGACCACCCCGGGGTGCTCGACGCCGACGTGCTGGACGTCCGCCCGCTCGACCCGGCCGCGGCCGACGTCGACGTACTGGATGTCGACGTGCTCGACGCCGGCCCGCCGACGCGCGAGCCGACGGCGGCCGCCCCCACAGCCCCGCCGGCCGGCCGCGGCACACCGCCCGGGCGCGGCACGCCGACCGGGCACGGCGAATCGACCGTCGAGCAGGGCAGGTCCGCGGTCGGACGGGGTGGGGCCGCGGTCGACCGCGCACGGCCGGCGCTGACCGAGGAGGCGCCGGGCGTGTACGCGATCGCCCCCGCCCCGGCGGGCCCGGTCGACAACCCCCGCCGTCCCACCGGGCCGCCGGCCGACGGCACCGGCATCGGCATCGGCATCGGCACCGGAATCGAGCGGCCGGGCCGCCGACCGGCCCAGCGCCCGGCCGACGCCTGGTACCGCGAGGACCCCGCCGACCCGCGCGACCGCACCGCCGCGCCGGCCGAGCGCCGCCCCGAGCGCAAGCCCGGCAACCGCCCGCCGGGCGAGCGCCAGCCGGGCGAGCGCCAGCCGCGGGAGCGGACGTCGACCGTCCGCCGGTCGTCCCGCGGCGGGGGCGAACTCGTCGTCCGCCGGCCGTCCCCGCGCAAGCCGCGGTTCCGCGACCGCGACCCGGCCGTGGACCTGGCGATCACCGAGATCGCCGGGCACCTGACCTTCACGCCGCACACGGTCACCGCCTGGTACTGGCTGCCCGAGGCGCGGTGGGCGTTCCGCCCGGACGCCGAGCGGGAGGCGCTGCTGTCGGCGATCTCCGAGCAGTACGCCGGCCTCGCCGGGTTCCGGCTGCACCTGCGCCGCACGACCCGGCCGTTCCCGGCCGACGAGTGGGCGCGCACCGTGGACGCGCACACCCCGGCGCCGCTGGCCGCCGTACCGGGGGCGACCTCCTGGCCGGACCACCTGGTGGCGGCGCAGCGGCACCTGCTGTCGGTGAACCACGCCGAGGGGCAGACGTACCTGGGCGTGACGTTCCACCGGCGGTCGCTGGGCGACTCGCTGGGCGAGCGGCTGCTGCGGGCGTTCGGCCGCGGCGTCGCCGACACCGAGCGCAAGCGGATGAGCCGGACGGTCGAGCAGTTCGACGAGGTGCTGGGCGCGTTCGGCATGCGCGGGCGGCGGGCGAGCGCGCACGAGCTGGAGTGGCTGCTGTACCGGTCGGTGGCGCTGTGCATGGCGCCGCCGGGCGCGCTGTCGCCGGGCGCCGGCGGGCGCTGGGACACCGCCGACCTGCTGGGGCTGACCGAGCAGATCGAGCGGTACCGCACGCCGTACGGCAGCACGGTCAAGCTGGTGAACCGGATGACCGGCGAGGAGCGGCACGTCGCCGTGCTCACGGTCGGGCGGATGGAGCCGCTGGAGATCCCCGAGCGGCACGAGCCGTGGCTGCACTTCCACGAGCGGCTGCCGTGGCCGATGGAGCTGTCCAGCCGGATCGACATCCTCGGGCCGAACGATTCGTTCAAGAACCTCGAGCACCGGCTGCGGATGATCCGGTCGCAGCAGCAGGACTACGCCGAGCACGGCATCGACGCCCCGCCCGAGCTGGAGCGGCTGGCCAAGCGCGCCCTGCACATCGGCGACGACATGACCACCGGCCTGCCGGTGGAGTCGGCCCGGGCGCACGGCTGGCACCGGGTGGCGGTCGGCGGGCGGTCCCGGGAGGAGTGCCTGGAGCGGGCCCGGCGGCTGATGCAGTTGTACTCGCGGGAGCTGCGGCTGTCGTTGCAGCACCCGAAGCAGCAGGACTGGCTGGCCCGCGAGTTCATCCCGGGCGAGCCGGTGGCGAACACCGGGTACCTGCGCCGGATGCCGGTGAAGCTGCTGGCGGCGGCGCTGCCGCAGGCGGCGAGCACGGTCGGCGACCGGCGCGGCGACCTGATCGGCCGCACGGCCGGCACCTGCCGGCGGCCGGTGTTCCTGGACCTGCACTTCCCGATGGAGGTGCGGGAGCGGTCCGGCCTGGCGGTGTTCGTGGCCGAGCCGGGCGGCGGCAAGTCGACGCTGCTCGGCGCGCTGGGCTACCTGGCGGCGCGGCGCGGCGTGCAGGTCACGCTGCTGGACCCGTCCGGCCCGCTGGCCCGGCTGTGCGCGATGCCGGAGCTGCGGCCGTACAGCCGGGTGCTGAACCTGACCGGGTCCGAGCAGGGGACGCTGGCGCCGTACTCGCTGATCCCGACGCCGACCCGGACGGAGTTCGCGACGGGCGCGTCGGGCGACCGGGAGTTCGAGATCGCGGTGTCGAACGCCCGGGCCGAGCGGCGGATGCTGGTGCAGGACATCTGCATGATGCTGGTCCCGCCGCAGGTGGCCCGGGAGGCGTCGACGGCGACGCTGCTGCGGCACGCGGTCCGGCAGGTCCCGGCCGAGGAGACGTCCACCCTGGACGACGTCATCACCTGCCTGCGCGGCCAGGACGAGGCGGCCCGGGAGCTGGCCGACCTGCTGCTGGACACCGCCGAGATGCCGCTGGCGCTGCTGTTCTTCGGCCGGCAGCCGGAGGGGCTGCTGGGCGCGGACGCGGCGCTGACCGTGATCACCATGGCCGGGCTCCGGCTGCCGGACCTCAAGATCGAACGGGAGTACTGGTCGGCCGAGGAGGCGCTGGCGCTGCCGATGCTGCACACCGCGCACCGGCTGGCGGTCCGCCGCTGCTACGGCGGCACGATGAGTCAGCGCAAGCTGGTCGGGCTGGACGAGGCGCACTTCATGGAGGGGTGGCGCTCGGGGCGCTCGTTCCTCGTCCGGCTGGCCCGCGACTCCCGCAAGTGGAACCTGGCCGCGCTGGTCGCCTCGCAGAACCCGCGCGACATCCTGGGCCTGGATGTGCAGAACCTGGTGTCGACCGTGTTCGTCGGCCGGATCGCCGAGGACAGCGAGATCGCCTCGGAGGCGCTGCGCCTGCTGCGGGTGCCGGTCGGCGACGGGTACGAGGCGACGCTGGCCTCGCTGTCCCAGGTCGACACCGCGTCCTCGGCCCGGCTGGGCTTCCGCGAGTTCGTCATGCGCGACACCGACGGACGGGTACAGAAGGTGCGGGTCGACGTCTCGTACGTCGAGGGCCTGCTCCAGCACCTCGACACCACCCCGGCCGCGAAGGCCGGGCCCGGCCTGGTGCCGGACGTGGCGACCGGCGATGACGAGGAGGGCTGACATTGTCGAGGCGAGTCGGGTCCGGGTCCCCGCGGCGGGGCGTCGCCGCGCTCCTCGCGGTCCTCGTGGCGGCGCTGACCTGTCTCGCCCCGGCGAGCCCGGCGGCGGCGCGCGGCCGGGCGGCGGCGGCGGCCGCGCGGGTCGACCTGTGCTCGCCGGCGCAGTGGCAGAACGACTTCCGCGGCTGCGCGGCCAGGCTCAAGGACCTGCCGGACCAGGCGTGTGAGAAGGCGCCCGTCCCGGACAGCCCCGGCTCCGGCATCTCGGGCTGGTTCGGGTCGCGGCCGGCGTCGGCGGAGCGGGGCGGGCCGCAGGGCATGTACAGCCAGTACGCGTACGCCGGCTACGACTTCCCGAACACCAGCTCCGGCTGTATCCCCGAGCTGCTCGACATGCAGATGGAAACCAAGATCGCGAACATCGAGTTCATGGGCGCCACCATGATCATCGGTGCGTCGAACGCGCTGCGCGAGCGCGCGTGGGACCCGCGCAGCATGTGGAACTGGGCCGACCCGATGGTCGCCGGCGCCACCCGGGCGATCTACGAGAAGGTGTTCAGCGTCTTCGGGCTGCTCACGCTCTGCGTGGTCGGGCTGTACCTGATCTGGCGGTCCCGGCAGTCCGACATGAGCAGCGCGCTGACCACCGCCGGCTGGGCGCTGCTGGTCATGACCGCGGTGACCGCGATCGCGGCGTGGCCGGTCCGGTCGGCGAACCTGGCCGACGCCACCCTGATCGGCTCGCTCGGCGTGGTGCACGAGGCGGTCGGGCCGCGGCCGGTCGCCCTGCCGAAGTGCGACGACGCCGACCCGGAGTCGTGCAAGGACCACCGGCCCCCGGCGATCCGGGCGTCGGACACGGTCACCGAGTCGATGCTGTACAAGAACTGGCTGCGCGGGCTGCTCGGCTCCGCGGAGAGCACCACGGCCCGCAAGTACGGCCTGGCGCTGTACGACGCGAAGGCGCTGAGCTGGGACGAGGCCGCGAAGATCCGGGCCAACCCGAGCACCCGGGAGACCACGATCGCGGCGAAGAACGCGCAGTGGCGCAAGGTCGTCGGGCAGATCAAGACCGAGGACCCGGAGGCGTACCAGTACCTGACCGGGGCCAAGGGCATGGACCGGATCGGCGCCGGGTTCATCGCGCTGCTGGCGGCGCTGCTGTTCGCGATGTTCGACCTGACCGCGTCGCTGCTGGTGCTGCTCGGCTTCCTGCTGTTCCGCTGGGCGGTGATCGCGGCGCCGCTGCTCGGCACCATCGGCCTGCTCCGCCCGGCCGGCGCGGGCGTGCGCCGGCTGGCCAACGCGGTCGTGGCGGCGGTGTTCAACATCGCCATCTTCGGCACCGGCGCGGCGATCTACCTGTTCGCCGTCGACATGATCATGGGTACGGCGACGCTGCCCGGCTGGCTCCAGGTCGCCCTGGTCTGGCTGTGCGGCGTGGTCGGCTGGCTGCTGCTGCGGCCGTACCGGCGGATCACCGAGCTGGGCGGGAAGAACCCCAGCCGGGTGGTGGCCGGCGCCGGGAGCTGGCACCGCCGGCTGTTCACCGACGGCGGGCCGAACCGGCTCACGGTCAACCAGGTGTCCGTCGCGCAGACGACCGTCCGGCCGGAAGCCCGGATCGACTCGCCCGGCGTCGCCCCGACCAGCGACGGCGCGGTCGAGGGCGGCCCGCCGCCGCGGACCGAGCCGGTGCGCAGCACGAGCGACGGTGGCCGCCCGGAGACCGGCACCCGGCCGCGCCCGGCCCGGACCACGCCGGGCTGGTCCGAACCGGGCGTGCCCGACGAGCCGGCCACGGTGACGGTCTTCCGGCCGGGCGCGGGCGAGGTCGAGGTGCCGGCGAGCACGCCGCGGCAGCGGGCCGAGGCGAGGTGACGGGATGCGCGTGACCGGCCGGCTGCTCGTCGGTTTCCTGCGCTCCCGGTACGGCGTCGCGCTCGCCCTCGCGGTGGTCGTCGTCGGCATCCTCGCGACCACGTCGCTGCTCGCGCCGCCCCGGCAGGACGCGAGCACCGGCCCGCCGGTCGACCCGATCCCGACCGTGCACCCGACGGTCGGCGACGACGGCGAGAAGGCGCCGCCGGCGCCGCGGCTCGCCGCGCTGCCCGGCGCCAGCCCGCCGGAGCGGGTCGCCCGCACGTTCGCGGCGACCTGGCTGACCGGGCCGCGCGAACCGGCCGGCTGGCGGGACCGGCTGCGGCCGATGATGACGGCCGGGCTGGCGGAGAAGTTCGCCGACGCCGACCCGGCCAGCGTCCCCGCCACTGCGCTCGGCGGCGCGGCGACGGTGACGGCGCTGAACGAGTACCTGGCCGAGGCGGCCGTCCCGACCCGGCGGGGCCAGCTCAAGCTGCGGCTGCTCGCCGACGGCGGCCGGTGGCTGGTCGACGCGGTGGACTGGGAACCGACATGACCCCGCGACCCCCGACCCGCGGTGCGGCGCGGGCCGGGCGGGTGCGGCGAAGAACCGGCGGGAGGGCGGCGTGAATCGACCCCCGATCCGCCGCGGCGCCCTCGCCCTCGCCCTGACCGGCGCGCTCGCGCTGCTCTGCTGCGGGGGCGGCGCGGCCGCGGTGATCATTACCAACTTCGGCGGGGCCCGCGAGTCCAGCGCGGCGCAGGCGCTCGCCAACTGCGGGCAGGGCGGGCTGCTGCCGCTGACCGGCAAGCTGCCCCCGGTACGGGGGCTGAGCACCGACCAGCTCACCAACTCGGCCGTCATCATCCGGGTCGGCCGGCAGATGCGGGTACCGCCGCGGGGGTGGGTCGTCGGCGTGGCCACCGCGATGCAGGAGTCGCGGCTGACCAACCTCGGGCACCTCGGCGCGAGCAACGACCACGACTCGATCGGGCTGTTCCAGCAGCGGCCCAGCATGGGCTGGGGGACGCCGCGGCAGCTCCGCGACCCGGCGTACACGGCGCGGAAGTTCTTCGAGCGGCTGGTCCGGGTGTCCGGCTGGGAGAAGCTGGCGCTGACCGTCGCCGCGCAGCGGGTGCAGCGCAGCGCGTACCCCGACGCGTACGCCAAGCACGAGCCGCTCGCCACCGACGTGGTCAACGCGCTCGCCGACGGCGCCGCCCGGGCGGCGGCCACCGCGACGGGGGCGCTGGCCTGCGCCGGCAGCGGCGAGATCGCCGCCTCCGGCTGGGCGCCGACCGTACCGGCGGGGGTGGTGTCCGGGTTCCGGACCGCGGAGCGGCCCAGCCACCACGGCATCGACCTCGGCGCCCGCCGGTACACCACCATCCGGGCGGCCGCCGGGGGCGTGGTCACCCACCTGGAGTGCGACAACGACTCCCGGCCGTCGTACTGGTGCGACCGGGACGGGTCGCCGAGCACGCCCGGCTGCGGCTGGTACCTGGAGATCACCCACGCCGACAAGGTGATCACCCGCTACTGTCACCTGGTGCGCCGGCCGACCGTCCAGGTCGGGCAGTCGGTGCCGGCGGGGTACCCGGTGGGGCAGGTGGGGACGAGCGGCAACTCGTCCGGACCGCACCTGCACTTCGAGGTACACCTGAACGGCGACCGCAGCAGCGGCGGCGCGGTCGACCCGGTCGACTTCCTCCGACAGCGCGGCATCACCCTGAGGTAAGACGATGAGCGAGCAGTGGTCCGACCCGTTCGCCGACCCGGCGGGCTGGGGGGCCGAGCCGCCGCCGGCCGTCGTGGCCCGCCCGGCCGCCGGCCAGCGGGCGCTGCGCGGGCGGCGGGTGCTGACCGGGCTGCCCGGTCACGGCTGGCGCGGCGACCTGCGCGCCGACGACCCGGTGGTGCAGGGCAGCCGGACGCTGGTCCCGGTACTGCCGGAGGCCGAGTGGTACCGCGCCGAGGCCGAGCGGGTCGAGGTGTTCGCGCCGCTGGTCCCGGTCGACCGGGTGTGGGTGGAAACCGTCGCCGACGCCGCCGCCGCGGTACCGGTGTCGAAGCTCGTGTCGCTCGACCACCCGGCGCCCCGCCCGCCCGTGCCGGTGCTGGACGCCGGGTCGGTGACCGGCCGGCGGCTGGCCTGGCGGGACGGCGACCGGGTGGCCCGCGACCTGCGCGCGGTGTCGGAGCTGCACGAGGGCGCCGACGGCGAGGTGTGCGTCCGGGTGGCGGCGGAGCTGGAGTGGTACCGGTGGGCGTGGAGCGGCAAGCCGCCGCGCACCCGCGCCCTGCCGGTCGCGACCCTCTGGCTGGAGTAGGGCGGGCGGTCAGACCTTGACGGCCGTGCAGACGCGCCAGCCGCCGTCGCGGAGCAGGCCGAACCGCCACGTGTCCACCCGCCGGCTGCGGACCTGGCTGTCGAAGATGCCCATCACCGAGACGTCCGTCTCGACCGTCACCCGGTCCGGGCCGTCGGTCGTGGTGGCCAGCGCGCCCCAACTGATCTGGACGCGGCTGTCCGGGAACTCCTTCTCCCGGTCCAGCGCCTCGTCGCGCAGGTCCTCGACGGCGGCGAGCGGCCCGGCGTTCGGGCAGGCCAGGGTGCGGGAGTCGACGATGCTGCGGTCGACGAGCAGGGCGCGCAGGTAGTTGTCGACGGTCGCGTCGGGGGTGTCGGTGCGCGGGGTGGTGGCCCGGGCGTAGAGCAGGGCGCCGAGGCCGAGGCCGCCGGCGAGCAGCAGGATGACGATGCCGGCGCCGACGCCGAGCAGCAGCCGCTGCCGCCGCGCCCGCTCCGCGGCCACGTCCGCGCCGCCCGGGCCCGCCGCGCCGCCCGGACCGACCCGACCGCCCGAACCGACCCGGCCGGGCGAACCCGCCGAGCCGGCCGGATCGACCGGGTCCACCGGGCCGGCCGAACCCGCCGAACCACCCGGACCCGCGGAGCCCATCCCACCGGCCGCACCCGCCCGCTCGGCCGGACCCGCCGGACCCGCCGCACCGGCCGCGTCGACCGGGGCTCCTGCGGCCCCGCCGAAGCCCGGCGCGCCCCGACCGGCCCCGCCGAACAAGTCGCGGGCCGTGGCGGGCCTGTCGGGCGCGGCCGGCTCGTTCGGCGGCGGGACCGGCTGGGCCGGAACCGCGCCGGGGTGCGCCGCCGTCGCCGTGGCCGGCGGGCCGCCGGCGCCCGGCCGGGCCGCACCCGCGCGTCCGCGCTGCTCGCCGCCCGCCCGCCCGCGCCCGTCCGCCGCCGCGTCCCCCCGCCGCTGCGGGCCGGGGTCGCGCACCGGCTCGGGTACGTCCGGCGTCGGGTCGGCGCCACCATGGGTATCCACCCTGCCGAGCCTACTGGCCCCGCCGCCACGCCCGGCCGCGTCGCGGTACGCCCGATCGGGGGCCGCCGCCGCCCTCCCCATCGGACCCCGCCCCGGCGGGCCGGCCGCCGCGGACCGGGGTGCCGGCCGCCCGGCAACGCGATTGTTCACAGTTTTCGCCGTCCGGGTACCGTCGCGAATCCCGCCGATCCCGCTCCGCACACCGGGCGAGACGTACGCAAATGCGCGGCGCCGCCGCTTGCCCGTTCACCGCCCGGAACGCGCGATCGCCGGCCGCGCCGGACGGGGTGACGTAGGGTGTCGCCAACTCACCAGAGTGACCCGCCCACGACACTCCGATGTGCGGGAGCGGGTCACCCGATTCGCGTACGGAGGCAGTTCGTGAATCAGCACTCCCGCCCCGCCCGCACGGGCGTCGGGCTCCTCGCCGCCGGCCTCGTGGCGGGTGGCCTGGCGATAGCGGCCCCGGCCGCGGCGGCGCCGCCCGCCGCCGGCCCCGGCCCGGTCAACCCGGTGGCGGCGGACCCGCCCAAGGACGCCCCGGTCGACACCCTCGACCCGCAGGACATGCGGCTGCTCGCGGAGGCGACCGCGAAGCACGCCCGGTTCGTCGACCTCATCGTCGCGACCGACAAGGGCCGCACCGGCGCCGTCGCCGGCAAGCTGGCCGGGCTCGGCGCGCTGGTGGCCAAGCGCAGCGACGAGCTGGGGTACCTGCACGTCCGCATCCCGACCGGGTCCGCGGTCGCGGCGGCGAAGCTGCCCGGCGTGGCCGCGGTCGACTTGAACGAGCGGCTGCGCGAGCCCGAGCCGGCCCGGCCGGCCGCGGGCAAGCGCGGCCCGAACAAGCCGTCGCCGGACGCGCCCGGCGCGGGGACGAAGGCCGACAACCCGTTCATGCCGATCCGCGAGACCGGCGTGGTGGAGTTCCAGAAGGCCAACCCGGCCGCGGACGGCCGGGGCGTCACCATCGGCATCCTCGACTCGGGCGTGGCCGTCGACCACCCGGCGCTGGCGAAGACGACCACCGGCGAGCGGAAGATCGTCGACTGGTTCACCGCGACCGCGCCGCTGGTGGAGAACGACGGCACCTGGGTGCCGATGCTGACCGCGGTCACCGGGCCGACGTTCACCCTGGACGGCAAGACCTGGACGGCGCCGGCCGGCGCGTACCGGTTCGGGCTGTTCAAGGAGGCCGTCACGGACGCGGCGTCCGGCTGCGAGAACTGCGGCGACGCCAACCGCGACGGCGACAAGACCGACGAGTTCGGCATCCTGTACGACCCGGTGACGAACGACATCCGGGTCGACGCCGACCTGGACAACGACTTCACCGACGGGCCGGCGCTGCGGCCGTACAAGGAGAAGTTCCAGGTCGAGTACTTCGGCACGGACAAGCCGGAGACGCCGGTCGCCGAGCGGCTGCCGTTCACCGTCGAGTTCCGCGAGGACGTCAGCGCCGCGCCGCTGGGCCGGCCGGGCGTGGTCGACGTGGTCAACATCGGCATCGTGGACGGTTCGCACGGCACCCACGTCGCCGGCATCACCGCGGCGAACGACCTGTTCGGCAACGCGGTGTTCGACGGCGCGGCGCCCGGCGCCAAGCTCGTCTCGGCCCGGGCCTGCACGTTCGGCGGCGGCTGCACGGCCGCGGCGCTGACCGACGGCCTGGTGGAGCTGGTCACCAAGCGCAGGGTCGACGTCGTCAACATCTCGATCGGCGGCCTGCCGGCGCTCAACGACGGCGCCAACGCCCGCGCGGTCCTGTACAACCGGGTGATCACCGACTACGGCGTGCAGCTCTTCGTGTCGGCGAGCAACTCCGGGCCGGGCATCAACACCGTCGGCGACCCGTCGGTGGCCGACAAGGTGGTCTCGGTCGGCGCCAGCGTCAGCAAGGCGACCTGGCTGAGCAACTACGGCTCGGCGGTCAGGAACGACCAGGGCCTGTTCACCTTCTCCTCGCGCGGCCCGCGCGAGGACGGCGGGTTCAAGCCGGAGGTCGTCGCGCCGGGCTCGGCGATCTCGTCGACGCCGCTGTGGCAGAACGGGTCGCCGGTCGCCGAGGCCGGGTACCCGCTGCCGCCGGGGTACGCGATGTTCAACGGCACCTCGATGTCCGCGCCGCAGGCCACCGGCGCGGCGGCCGTGCTGCTGGGCGCCGCCCGGGCCAAGGGCCAGCCGGTGACGCCGGCGCTGCTGCGCCGGGCGCTGTTCAGCTCGGCGAAGCCGCTGGCCGGCTACCCGACGTACGCGCAGGGCTTCGGCCTGATCTCGGTGCCGGGCGCGTGGAAGCTGATCGAGAAGAACCCGGACGCCCGGATCTACTCGGTCGACGCCCCGGTCTGCACGCCGCTGTCGGACAAGCTGACCCGGCCGCACCGCGGCGCCGGCCTGTACAACCGGTGCGCGCCGGCCGCGGGCGGGCACCGGGCGAATGAGCAGAAGACGTACAAGGTCACCGTCACCCGGGCCACCGGCCCGAAGGGCGCTATCGCGCACAACCTGAAGTGGGTCGGCAACGACGGCACGTTCAGCGCGCCGGCGACGGTCAACCTGGTCCGCGGCCAGGCGGCCACCGTCGAGGTCACGGCGAAGCCGGGGCCGGGCGTGCACAGCGCGATCCTGGCCGTGGACGACCCGGCCAGCCCGCTGGTCGACGCCGAGGTGTCCACCGTGGTCGCGGCGCCGAACGCGCGGCTGACCGGCCCGGACTTCGGCCAGCAGGTGCGCGGCTCGATCGACCGCAACAACGCCCGCTCCTGGCTGGTCGACGTGCCGGCCGGGGCGACCGCGCTCCAGGTGCACCTGTCGGACATCGCCACCGGGTCGCAGACCCGGTTCCTGGCGATCAACCCGTACGGCGTGCCGATCGACAGCTCGTCCAGCCTGAACTGCTACACCAACTTCTCCGACGCGAAGGTGTGCGACCCGGTCCGCCGCTCGTACGCCGCGCCGATGCCGGGGCTGTGGGAGTTCACGGTCGAGTCGCGGCGCACGTCGCCGACGCTGGACAACCCGTTCTCGCTGACGGCGACCGCGCTCGGCATCAAGGTGGCGCCGGAGGTGCTGACGATCCCGTCCGCGCCGGCGAACACCGACGTGCCGGTGAAGTGGTCGCTGACGAACACGTTCGCCGGCACCGCGGTGACCGGGCGGGCGGGCCCGCTGGGCAGCCTGAAGTCGGCGCGGCCGACGATCGCGGTCGGGGCGGAGCAGCGGTACACGGTCGACGTGCCGGCGGGGGCGCAGAAGTTCAGCGCCACCATCGGCAAGCCCGCCGACCTCGGCGCCGACCTGGACCTGGCGGTGGAGTTCAACGGCCGGGTCGTGGGCCAGGCAGCGGACGGCGACTCGGAGGAGTCGGTGACGCTGGCCAGCCCAGCGGCCGGGCAGTACACGGTGGTGGTCAGCGGGTACGCGATCCCGGCGGGCAGCACGGCGTACGACTACGTGGACGCGTACTACGCGCCCGCGCTGGGCTCGCTGCGCCCCGCCGCCGGCTCGCTGACCCTGGCCAACGGCGCCAAGGCCGACCTGACCGGGGTGCTGCGCACCGCGGGCGGGCCGGGCGCGGACCGGAAGCTGACCGGCGACCTGGAGCTGGTCACCGAGTTCGGCACGGTCGTCGGCCGCGGCACGGTCGTGGTCAACAGCGTGAAGTGACCGGCGCCTGATCGCGGAAGCGGCCCGCCACGGACATCCGTGGCGGGCCGCTTCCTGTGCGCGGGAGTGTGGCTACGGGCGGGCGGTGCGCTGGGCGCCGGTCAGCTTCCAGAACACGCGGGCGATGGCGCTGCTCGCGTGGCCCATCGAGACGTCGCCGACGTTGGTGATCGTGTCGCACCGGGCGTGGTAGCACGGGTCGTCGTCGTCGCCGATGCCGCTGACCTTGATGCCGGCGCTCTTGAACGACGAGTGGTCCGAGCTGCCGCCCCAGTTGATCCCGCGGGTGGTCAGCTTCTTGGCGTCGAAGTACTCCTTGAACAGCGCGCTGATGTCCGAGGAGTCGCTGTAGATGCCCCAGCTCTTGATGTTCTTCTGGCCGACCATGTCGAAGTTCAGGTAAAACTTGATCTTCTTCTTCTCGTCGGCGGAGAGGCCGGCGACGTACTTCTTCGAGCCGATCAGGCCCAGCTCCTCGGCGCCCCACCAGCCGAACCGCATCCGCATGGTCGGCTTGACCTGCGAGCGGGCGACGGTGAGCGCGTTCTCCAGGACGGCGGCCGAGCCGGAGCCGTCGTCGTTGATGCCGGGGCCGGCGGTGACCGAGTCGAGGTGGGCGCCGATCATGCCGACCTGGTTCGGGTCGCCGTGCGGCCACTCGGCGATCACGTTGTAGCCGGTGGCGCCGTTGTGCGAGAAGCTCTGCACGTCCACGGTGAAGCCGGCGGCCTTGAGCTTGCCCTCGATGTAGTCGACGGACGCCTTGTAGCCGGGGCGCCCGTGCGCCCGGGTGCCGCCGTTCTGCTCGCCGATCTTCTGCAGTTCGGTGAGGTGGGCCACCGCGGCGGAGCCGGGGATCTCCGGCGGGTCGGCGGGGACGAGCTGTTCGGCAACCGCCGCGGTGGGGTTCGCGGCGGCACTCGTCACGCCGAGCATTCCGGCGACGACGGCGAGTGCTGTTGTACCGGCCAGGATGGGGGTTCGTAGCCGCATTGCGATCTCCTCGACGGGGGTGGAGGGGCCGGGGTGGATGACCGGGCCCACCATACGTGGCATAGACGTATGTCGAAAGGTTATGGAACGGCGACGGCCCCGTCCAGGGCTGTGACCAGGTCAGACCAAAGATCAGCCGGATCCTCCAGCCCCACGGACAGCCGCAGGAGCGCCGCGGCCGGGGCGGCGTCGCCGGTCACCGGGCGGTGGGTCAGCGACGCCGGGTGCTGGATCAGCGTGTCCACCCCGCCGAGCGAGACGGCGTGCGCGATCAGCTTGCAGCCGCCCGCGACCGCCGCCGCCATCGGCCCGCCGCCGGCCACCTCGAACGCCAGCACGGCGCCCGGCCCGGCGAGCTGCCGGCCGAGCAGCCCGGCCGGGTCCGCGCCGGGCAGGCCCGGGTAGTGCACCGCCGTCACCGCCGGGTGGCCGGCCAGCCTGGCGGCCAGGTCGCGGGCGCCGTCCTGCGCCGTCCGGACCCGGACGTGCAGCGTCTGCAGGCCGCGATGCAGCAGGTACGCGGCGAGCGGGTGGACCAGGCCGCCGGTGATCGCCCGGACCCGGCGCAGCGCCGCGCCCCAGCGCGGCCCGCAGGCGACGACGCCGCCGAGCGCGTCGCCGTGCCCGCCCAGGAACTTCGTCGCCGAGTGCAGCACCAGGTCCGCGCCGTGCCGGGCCGGCTGCTGGAGGACCGGCGTCGCGAACGTGTTGTCCACCAGCACCGGCACGTCGCCGGCCGCGGCGCGCAGCCGGTCCAGGTCGCACAGCCGCAGGTCCGGGTTGGCCGGCGTCTCGACCAGCACCAGGCCGGTGTCCGGGCGCAGCGCCGCGGCCACCCCGTCCGGCGCCGCCCAGGTCACCTCGGTGCCGAGCAGGCCGCTGGCCAGCAGGTGGTCGGAGCCGCCGTACAGCGGGCGCACCGCGACGACGTGCGGCCGGCCCTCCTGCACGCTGGCCAGCAGGACCGCGGTCAGCGCCGCCATGCCGGAGGCGAACGCCACCGACTCGGGCAGCCCCTCCAGCGCGGCCAGCGCCTCCTCGAACCGGGCGACCGTCGGGTTCCACAGCCGCTGGTACACCGGGCTCTCGCCGTTCACCGGGCGGCCGCCGGTGGCGAGCGTCTCGTAGCTGTCCCCGCCGGCGGCCACGCCGGGCAGCGGGTACGTCGTGGACAGGTCGATCGGCGGCACGTGCGCCGGCAGGTCGCCCAGGCCGGAGCGCCCGCCGTGGACGGCGTCGGTTTCGGAGAAGGTGCGGTTCCACATACCGGCGATGGTGAGTTCGTACGGGCGACTTGGCAAGGAGGCCGAACATTGTTCGGCGAACCGGTGAAGTTGCCGCACGGAGACGTTCATGGATCCGGCAGAATGGGCCCCGTGCCGAACGACGCCCTCGACGCCCTGGACCGCGCGCTCGTCCGCCTGCTGGTCGCCGACGCCCGCACCCCGAACGCCGCCCTCGCCGCCGCCCTCGGCATCGCGCCGTCCACCTGCCTGGCCCGGGTCCGGGCGCTGCGCGAGCGGGGGGTGCTGCGCGGATACCACGCCGAGGTCGACCTCGCCTCCCTCGGCCGCCCCCTGCAGGCGATGGTCGCCGTCCGGCTCGCCCGGCACGAACGCGGGCAAGTCGCTCGATTCCGGTCGCGCGCCCAGAGTTTGCCGGGGGTTCTCGCGCTGTACCACGTCACCGGACGCACCGATTACCTGTTGCACGTGGCAGTTGCCGACGCCGACGCGCTCCGCGACTTCGTCACCGACGCGCTCCTCGGCGAACCGGACGTCGCCCACGCCGAGACGAGCCTGATCTTCGAGCACCTGCGCGGTGCGCCGCCGACGTAAGTCAAGACCCTCGATGGGGGGAATCCGCGGACATCATTGACCGAACGTACCGTCACCGCCGCACGGAACGCGGCGGCCATCGACGCCCGTCCCGGGACCGCCCGGGCCGGGTGACTTACCGCGACCGGCGGAACACCGGAGTTCACCGATGCATGCCGCAACGCGGGATCGGCGGGGACCGTTCCCCTCAGTGATCGAGATGGTTCGCGCCGCCGGCACTCGCGACCCCAGCGCGGGGGTCGGCGGCCCCGGACCGTCCCAGGAATAGTCACGAGGGAGTTCCGTCCGCATGAAGATCACCAAGCGCTCCGCCGTCGTCGCCAGCGCCGCCGCCGCCACCCTGGCCATTGTCGGCGGAGTCGCCTTCGCCGCCTGGTACGAGGAGGGCACCGGTACGGCGTCGACCACGGCGGCCGAACTCCAGCCCATCGTCGTGGAGGGTGCGGTGATCAGCACGCCGGCGCTCAAGCCGGGTGCCACTCGCGATTTCGTGCTGACGCTGAACAACCCGAACGCGGACGCGCTGACCATCGCGGGTATTGCGCTGAACCCGTCCGTCTCGGCCACCCCGTCGGCGTGCAACGCCGGCGACGTCTCGCTGAACACGAGCGCGCCGCTGTCCCGCACCGATCTGCCCGGCAACCAGACCGTCACGGTCACGATGACGGGGGCGGTTTCCATGGTGGCTCCCGCCACGGCGGACAACGACTGCCAGGGCGCAACCTTCAGCATCCCGGTGAAGGTCACCGCCAACCTGGCCTGACGGCATTCGGGGGTGGACTCGCACCCGGAGTCCACCCCCGCCACCCGTCCGCCGACGGGAAGGAGGACCGTGCACCCCGTTCGCAAGCGATACATCGCGGCCAGCAGCGCGCTGCTCGTCACGGTCGTGGGCGCGGCCGCGTGGGCGAACTGGCACGAAGTGGCCGAAGCGCTCGCCCTGACGAGCAGCCAGGACCTGCAACCGGCGCAAATTGTCGGCGTGACCGTCACCGACCAGCCCATCAAGCCGTTCAAGCACAACGGACTGCACATCGTCGTGCACAACCCGAACCCCTACGCGGTGCGGATCAGCCGCATCACGTTGGACGGCCCGATCGCCGTGCAGCCCGGCCACCCCCAGTGCGTGAAGACCGGCCTGACCCACGGGTTCCCCTTCTTCCCCAACAAGGCGATCGAGGCGAACAAGAACGGCACCATTCTCGGCACGAATCTGATTTCGATGACTTCGGCGTCGGACAACGGCTGCCAAGGGGCGAGCTTCCACTTCCCCCTGCGGCTGCGCACCACCGCCGACTGAGGACTGTGTGGGGTCGGGTCGATCCGTCCCCCGGGCCCGATCCCACACAGCGCGGTACCGAATAGCGAAAGGCAGTCGATGAACCGGCGCACCGTCTACGCCCTCGCCGCGGGCGCCATCGTCGTCGCCGGAATCCTGACCGGCTCCGCCTGGGCCGCCTGGTTCACCACCTCGACCGCCACCGCCACCGCCACCGTCGCGCCCTGGGTGACCACTCCCCCGCCGACCCCCGCCGCCACCCCCGGACCGGTCGCCCCCGCGGTCACCGTCCGCAAGTACCGGGTCACCCTCACCTGGCCGGCGACCGCCCGCCGCGGCGACAGGGGGTACGAGGTGCGGCGCCGCCCCGCCGCGTACCGCTCCTCCTCCCCCGGCCCCGGCTGCACCGGCGTCCTGCGCCAGCCGGCCTGCACGGTCCGGGCCTCGGACCGCGGCCGCTGGCAGTACCGGGTCCGGGTGCTCCGGCACCGCGGCGCCGGGCCGTGGGGCCCGTGGTCGGCGCCGGTCGCGGTACCGGGTGTCACCACCCCGCGACCGCCCGCCACGCCGCCGCCCGCGCCGAACCCGACGCCGACCCGGCGGCCGCAGCCCACGCCGCCGCCCGCCACGCCCGGGCCGACCCCGCCGCCGCCCGGGCCGACCGCCACACCCACCGCCCCGCCGGCCGCGGCGCTCGCGCCGGCCGCGCAGCGGTGACGGCGCCGGCCACGCCGCGCCCCGCCCCCGCCGCGCCGGCCTGGCGCGACCCCACGACCGTCGCGCTGCCGGTGATCGGGCAGCGCCCGGCCGGGCGGAACCGGGCCGGGCGCGCCGCCGTACCGGTGGGGGTGCCCGCGGTCCTGCTCGCGGCCGCCCTCTGGGCCACCGTCGGGCCGGCGGCGGCGCTGCTGCCGGACGGGACCGACCCGCTGGCCGTCGGGGCCGCCCGGATGCTCGGCGGCGGGGTGCTGTTCGCGCTGCTCGGCTGCCGGCCGGCGGCGCTGCGCCGGCTGCGGGCCATCCCGGACGCGCTGCCCGTGGTGCTGGTCGCGGCCGGCGGGATGGCGATCTACCAGGGCTGCTACTTCTCCGCCATGCACCTCACCGGGGTGGCGGTCGGGTCCGTGGTGACGGCCACCAGTACGCCGATCTTCACCGGGCTGGCCGCCGTGCTGCTGCGCCGGGGGCGGCCGGGGCGGCGCTGGTACCTCGGCACCGCGCTCGCCGTCGCCGCCAACGCCTGCCTGGTCCTCGGGCCGGGCGGCGGGACGGTCAGCGCCGCCGGGGTGCTGTGCGGGCTGGCCGGCGGGGCCGCGTACGCCGGGTTCGCGACGGCCTGCGGGGTGGCCGTGGGCAAGGGGGCCGCGTCGCCGACGGTGATGGCCGTCAGCCTGCTCGGGGCGGGGCTGGCGATGACGCCGCTGGTCGCGCTGACCGGGGTGGGGTGGCTCGCCGCGCCCGGCGCGCTGATCGTTGTCGGCTATCTCGCGGCGGCCGGGACGGTGGGGGCGTACCTGCTGTTCGGGCGGGGGTTGGAGCGGACCGCGCCGGCGACCGCGACCAGCCTGGCGCTGATCGAGCCGGCGCTGGCCGCGCTGCTCGGGCTGCTGCTGCTGCGCGAGACGCCCGGCGCCAGCACCGCCGCGGGGCTGCTGGTGATGGCGGCGGCGCTGGCGGCGTTCACCCTGCACCGGGGCGCGGGCGCGGCGACGCCGTGGGGTCTGACGTGGACCATCCTGCCGGCCCGGCCGGGCGGGGCGCACCGCCGGGCGTTCGGCGGCGGGCGGCGCGGCGAAGGCGATCCCTCCACGTAGGCCGGTGCGGCGCGGGGACGGTTCGTCCCGGTACGCCGGGGCACTCGACGCGGTCCGCGGGGCGCCGGCGGGCCGGCCCGCGGGAGTGACGGGCGGGCCGGCACGGGCTGCCGCGCGCACATCCGGAATACAGTCTGCGCTACGGTCTTACCCGGGCATGGGAGGTGCGGGCGGTGACGACGCGACTTGGCGAGGCCGCCACGCTGTACCGGCAGGCCAGCGCGACCGCGACCGCCGTCGCCGCGCTGCTGGACACCCCGCCGCCGAGCGCCCCGCCGCGGACCGACCTGCCGGCGCTGGCCGGGCGGCTGGGCAAGGCCGCCGTGGCGCTGGCGCCGGGCTGGCTCGGCGCGCCGCTGGTGGAGGGCTTCACCGCCGACTTCGGTACCGCCCCGCGGCCCCGGTTCGTCCGGCTCGGGGTGGGCCGGCCGCGCGGCGACGCCCAGTTCCCGGTCGTCGTACCGCTGCTCGGCGAGGGCCACCTGGAGCTGGACCGGGACGCCCGGGACCCGCGGGTCGCCGGCCTGCTGCGCACGCTGCTGCTGCGGCTGCTGGCCGCGGTACCGGCGGGGTCGCTGCTGGTCCGGACGGTCGACCCCGGCGGGGGCGGGGTGTTCGCGCCGTTCGCGCCGCTCACCGACGCCGGGATCATGGCCCCGCCCGCGGTCGACGCGCACGGGCTGCGCGCCCTGCTCACCGAGGCGGAGCAGTGGATCGCGCCGGAGCGCGGCCGGCGGCCCCGGCACGACCGGCACCTGCTGCTCCTCGCCGCCGGGCTGCCGACGGGGCTGACCAGGGCCGACCTGGCCCGGTTCGGGGCGCTGGCCCAGCACGGGCCGGACGCCGCGCTGCACCTCGTGCTCGCCGGCTGGCCGGGCGCGCCGACCGCCGCCGACCCGGTCGCCCGGCCCCTGCCGCGGGCCACCCGGGTCGCGGTCGGCGACCGGTACGCGCTGGTCGGCGACCCACCCGGGGCGCTGTTCGGCGTACCGGGGGCGGCCCGGCCGGGGGCGTCCGGCGGGTTGAACGCGCCCGTCGTGCTCGACCCCGAGCCGCCCGGCGCGCTCGTCGCCCGGCTCTGCGCGGCGGCCGGCGTGGCCGGCAGCGGCGCGCTGCGCCTGGCCGACCTGCTGCCCGCCGACGAGGCGCCGCTGTGCGCGACCGAGGGCGTCGGCACGCCGGTCGGGGCGGACGGCGACCGGCCGATCGAGCTGCGGCTCAACGACCTCACCCCGCACTGGCTGATCAGCGGGCGCCCCGGCGCCGGCCGGTCGGCGTTCCTGCTCAACGTCGTGCACGGGCTGGCCGCCCGGTACCGGGCGGCGGAGTTGGAGCTGTCCGTGGTCGACCTGGGCGACGGCGGGGTCGCCGCCGAGGTGGCGCCCGGCGAGGACGGCTGGCTGCCGCAGGTCCGGGTGGTCGGCGTGGCCGCGGACCGGGAGTACGGGCTCGCCGTCCTCCGCGAGCTGGCCGGCGAGCTGCGCCGGCGCGAGCGCGCCTGCGCGGGGCTGGGCGTGCCGGGGTACGCGCAACTGCGGGCCACCGGGCCGCAGCTCCCCCGGCTGGTCTGCGTGATCGACGACTTCCCCCGCCTGGTCGGCGCCGACGACCGGCTGACCGCGGACGCGTGGGCCCTGCTGGACGACCTGGCCCGGCGCGGGCGCACGTACGGGGTGCACCTGGTCCTGGCCGGCGGCGCCATGCGCGACCTGCCGCAGCTCGCCAGCACCCGGGAGGCGCTGGGCGGGCAGTTCCCGGTCCGGGTGGCGCTGCCCGGCGGCGGGGACGTGCTCGACCCGACCAACGACGCGGCGGCGGGGCTGGCCCTCGGTACGGCGGTGATCAACACGGCGGGCGGCTTCGGCGGGCCGCGCGGGGCGACCCGCGGGCACGAGAAGACGATCCGCTTCCCCGACCCGTACGCCAGCCGGGCGACGCTGGACGCGCTGCGCCGCCGCGGCTTCACCACCCGCACCCCGGACGGCGGGCCGCCCGCGGTCTTCCACGGCGGCGCGGTCCCGGCGCTGGCCGACGACCCGACGTACCGGGCGGCGCTGGCCGGGCGGGTCACCCGGTCGGCGGTGCTGCTCGGGCACACGATCGAGCTGCCCCGGGCGACGGCGGCGTTCGCGCTGGACAAGTCCGCCGGCCGGCACCTGGCGATCGTCGCGCCCGGCGGCGAGGGCGCGCACCTGCTGGACACCGCCGCCCGGTCGCTGGCCATTCCGGACCGGCCGACCCGGTTCGTGGTCTGCGCGGCGGAGCCCGACGGCGCGGCGGCCGCGGACACGCTGGCCAAGGAGCTGTCCGCGGCGCACGAGGTGGACCTGGTCGACGCCGGCGGCCTGCGGTACGCCCTGGACGGGCCGGCCTGCGTGATCGTCTTCGGCATGGACGCCCTGCTGGACACCGGCCAGCTCCCCCCGGAGACCCTGCGCGAGCTGCTGCACGGCGGGCCGGCCCGGGGCATCCACGTGGTCTCCTGGTGGCGCAGCGCCCGCCGGCTCAGCGACGCGCTCGGCGCCCGCGGCCGGGACGACCTGGCCGGGCTGGTGTTCCTGGACGTGTCCGGGATCGACGTGGCCGCGCTGACCGGGCAGCCGCTGGACTGGCGGTACCGGCCGCAGCGCGCCCTGTTGTTCGACCGGCACGCCGACCGGGCCTCGGTGATCGTGCCGTTTGCCCCGGCGGGGGCCGCCCGGTGAGCCAGGACCTGTGGGGCGAGTACGTGGCCGCGACGCAGGAGCTGGACCTCGTCCAGCGGGCCGCCGGCGAGGCCGGCTCCGCGGCGCCGGACGCCGTCCGCAACGAACTGGACGCCCTGCGCGACCGGCTGGTCACCCAGCGGACCCGGTTGGTCAGCGCCGGCCTGACCGCCGAGCTGGCCCCCGTACCGGCCGAGGCGCACGCCGCCGCCGAGGCCGTCGGCGCCGACCCGGGCCGGGCGCTGACCGCGCTGCGCCGGGCCGCGGCGCTCGCCGACGCCGCCGACGCGCTGCTGGCCCCCGCGGCGCTGGCCGGCCCGGCCGCGCCGGCGGGGCCGGGCGCGTGGCAGCGCAACCTGCTCGTGTACGGGCCGTTCGCGGCGGTCGCGTTCGTGGTGAACCTCGTGCTGTACGCGGTCGGCGGCACCCCCGCGTCCGCGCTGGCGCTGGTCTGGATGACGGGCATGGCGCTGCTGGCGTACGGGCTGGGCTGGCTCGTCGTCGGCCTGATCGCCGGGGTCGGCCCGGCGGTGCGGACGCTGGACCGCACGCCGCTGGTCGGCGCGGCGGCGTGCGCGCTGCCGCTGCTGTTCGCGCTGGCCGGGCTGGCCTGATTCACCCCGTCGGGGCACGGCCGAAACGTCATACGTCCCGGTACGATCGCATTGGTCGGTTATTGGGGTACGACGCTGGGGCTCTGGGTACACATTGCTGCCGAACGCGCAGAACGTCGACATCGGACACCTCGGCACGGTCCTGGACGGCCTGCTCGACCTGCTCCGCCGGGCGCACGCCGAGCCGGTCAGCCGGGCCACCGCCGGTACGCTGCGCCGGCTCGCCGCGCACGGTCCGCAGCGGCTGTCCGCGCTGGCCGCGGCCGAGGGGGTGACCCAGCCCGGCATGACGCAGCTCGTCTCGCGGCTGGAGCGGGCGGGGCTGGCCGAGCGGGTGCCCGACCCGGCGGACGGGCGTGCGGTCCGGGTCCACCTGACGCCGGCCGGGCGGGCCGCGGTGCGGCGGCGCCGGGCCGAGCGGGCGGCGGCGCTGCGCGCGCTGCTCACCACGCTGCCGCCGGCCGACCACGACGCGCTGTCCGCGGCCCTGCCGGCGCTGGACCGGCTGGCCCGCGCCTCGGCGGGACCCGGCTGACCGTCAGCGGCGCAGGATCAGCGACATCGCCTCGGCCCGGGACTTGCCGTCCTCCTTGAACAGCCCCCGCACCGCCGAGGTGATCGTCTGCGCGCCGGCCTTGCGGATGCCGCGCATCTCCATGCACAGGTGCGCGCACTCCAGCACCGCGATCACCCCGCGGGCCGACAGCGCCGACATCAGCAGGTCGGCGATCTGCGAGGTCAGCCGCTCTTGCACCTGCGGCCGCCGGGCGTACACGTCGACCAGGCGGGCCAGCTTGGACAGTCCGGTGATCCGGCCGTCGTCGCCCGGGATGTAGCCGATGTGGGCGACGCCGCGGAACGGCAGCAGGTGGTGCTCGCAGAGCGAGATCACCTCGATGTCGCGGACCAGGACCAGCTCGTCGTGGTCCGCCTCGAACGTCGTCGTCAACACCCGCGCCGGGTCGACCCGCAGCCCGGCGAACAGCTCCGCGTACGCCCGGGCCACCCGGCCCGGGGTGCGGCGCAGGCCGTCCCGGTCCGGGTCCTCGCCGAGCGCGATCAGGATCTCCCGCACCGCGGCCTCGATCCGCGGCAGGTCCACGGCGTCCTCGACCGGCCCGCCGGTGAGCCGGCCGTCGACCAGCCGGGCGGCGAGGTGGTCCAGGACAGGGTGCTGCTCCCCCGGCGCGGGGGCGTCGTCGTGCCGGCCGGTCAGGGCGTGCCGTCCCCGCCCGGCCCGGCCGGGGCCGGGGTGTCGCCGTCGCCGGACCCGTCGGCTGCGGGCGCGCCGCCCGCGGCCGCCGGGGCGCCGCCGTTGCTCGCCGGGACGCCGTTGCCCGCGCTGTCCACGGGCGTCGGGACCGCCGGCGTACCCGAGCGGCGGCGCTTGCCGTTGCCGCTGTACGGGGCCATCGGCGGGCGCTTCTCCACCCGGGCGCAGATGCGCGCCATGTCGGCCGTGGAGATGGTCTCCTTCTCCATCAGCTCGACGACGATGCTGTCCAGCACGTCCCGGTACTCGACCAGGATCTCCCACGCCTCGTCGTGCGCCAGCTCGATCAGCGAGCGCACCTCCGCGTCGATCTCGGCGGCGACGGTGTCGGAGTAGTCGCGCTCGTGCCCGTACGTGCGGCCGAGGAACGGCTCGTCGCCGGTCGTGCCGTACTTGACGGCGCCGAGCTTGCTGCTCATGCCGTACTGGGTGACCATCGCCCGGGCCAGGTTCGTGGCCTTCTCGATGTCGTTGCCGGCGCCGGTGGTCGGCTCGTGGAAGATCAGCTCCTCCGCGGCCCGCCCGCCCAGCGCGTACGCCAGGGTGTCGATCATCTCGGCCCGGGTCTGGGTGTACTTGTCCTCGGTCGGCAGCACCAGGGTGTGCCCGAGCGAGCGCCCGCGGGACAGGATCGTCACCTTGTGCACCGGCGCGGAGTGCGGCAGCGCCCAGGCGACCAGCGCGTGCCCGCCCTCGTGGTACGCGGTGATCCGCTTCTCGTTCTCGCTCATCACCCGGCTGCGCCGCTGCGGGCCGGCGACCACGCGGTCGATCGACTCCTCGAGGAACTCGTTGCCGATCGCCCGCTTGTCGTTGCGGGCGGCCAGCAGCGCGGCCTCGTTGATGACGTTGGCCAGGTCGGCGCCGGTGAAGCCGGGGGTGCGCCGGGCGACCGAGTCGAGGTCGACGTCGGGCGTGAACGGCTTGCCCTTGGCGTGCACCTTGAGGATGGCCTTGCGGCCCTCCATGTCCGGGGTGTCCACGGCGATCTGCCGGTCGAACCGGCCGGGCCGCAGCAGCGCCGGGTCGAGGATGTCCGGCCGGTTGGTGGCCGCGATGAGGATGACCCCGCCCTTGGCGTCGAAACCGTCCATCTCGACCAGGAGCTGGTTGAGGGTCTGCTCCCGCTCGTCGTGCCCGCCGCCCATGCCGGCGCCGCGGTGCCGGCCGACGGCGTCGATCTCGTCCACGAACACGATCGCCGGGGCGTTGCTCTTGGCCTGCTCGAACAGGTCCCGGACCCGGCTGGCGCCGACGCCGACGAACATCTCGACGAAGTCCGAGCCGGAGATCGAGTAGAACGGCACCCCGGCCTCGCCGGCCACCGCCCGGGCGAGCAGCGTCTTGCCCGTACCGGGCGGGCCGAACAGCAGCACGCCCTTGGGGATCTTGGCGCCGAGGGCCTGGTACTTCGCCGGATTCTGCAGGAAGTCCTTGATCTCGTGCAGCTCCTCGACGGCCTCGTCGGCGCCGGCCACGTCCGAAAACGTGGTCTTGGGCATGTCCTTGGAGACCATCTTGGCCTTGGACTTGCCGAAGTTGAGGACCCGCGAGCCGCCGCCCTGCATCTGCGACATGAAGAAGAACAGCAGCAGGACCAGGAAGACGATCGGCAGCAGGTTCAGCAGCAGGCTGACGAGGATGCTGTCCTCGTTGCGCTCGGTGTCGTACTCCTTGATCCGGCCGGCGCCCGCGGACGCCTGGATCTGCTCGAAGAACTTCGTCGCCGCGCCGCTGGGGTACTGCGCCTGGATCCGGGTGGTCTCGACCTTGCCGTACTTGGCGGGGGACTCCAGGTCGAGCTGGACGGTCTGCTCCTTGTCCTGGATCAACGCCTTCTTGATCTGGGCGTTGGCCAGCTTCTCCTGCAACTGCGAGGTGGTCACCGCGTGGTAGCTGGAGCCGCTGGCGAAGAAGGAGCTGAGCAGGACCGCGCCGACGATCACCAGGATGATCCAGACCACCGGCCGGCGGAAGAAACGCGTACGTTCCATGCTGTAGTCGGGCGCGCGCCCGGATCCTCCTGATCGACGTCCGTCACACGACGCCGGCACACCCTTACCGGCCCTTCGCACGCTCCCCGCGACCGGTGCCGCGACGGAGGGTGACGACGAACCGCGGCGAGCCAGCGCGGCGGGCCGGTCATGGTAGACGACCGGCTATTCGACGTTACACCGTCACCGGCTACGCATGGGCGCGGGCGTCTCCGGCAGGGCCGAAAGGGCGCCGGCTCAGCCGCGCTGGTACACCTCGGGCTTGAGCACGCCCACGAACGGCGCCTCCCGGTAACGCTCCGCGTAGTCCAGCCCGTACCCGACGACGAACTCGTTGGGCAGGTCGAAGCCGACGTGCCGGACCGGCACCTCGACCCGGACGGCGTCCGGCTTGCGGAACAGCGCGACCACGTCCACGCTGGCCGCGTTCCGCGACTCCAGGTACCGCAGCAGCCAGGACAGGGTCAGCCCGGAGTCGACGATGTCCTCGACCACGACGACCCGGCGGCCGGCGATGTCCCGGTCCAGGTCCTTCATGATCCGGACGACGCCGGACGAGGCGGTGCCGTGCCCGTACGACGAGACGGCCATGAATTCCAGCTCGGTCGGCGGCCCGATCCGGCCCAGCGCCCGGGAGAAGTCGGCCATGAACATCAGGGCGCCCTTGAGGACGCAGACGAGGAGCAGCCCATCGGTGGCGTCGGCGTGCTCGGCGGCGACCTTGGCCGCCAGCTCGCGGACCTTCTCCTGGATCTCCTCCTCGGTCAGGATCACGCGGTCGATGTCGGCGTCGTACCAGGAGCCGTCAGCCATGCACCCAGGGTGCCGCATCCCGTGCGCCGACGTACACCGGGGACCCCCACTTCCGATCCGCCCCATTCGCCTGTTTCGCAGGCGTCCGCCGGCCCGATCCGGGCTTGTCCGTCCGCCGCGCGGCGGCCCCCGCCGGCCCGAACGGATGGTTCGCGCGGCGGCGTCAACCGGGACCGGGCGGGGTCGCGTACCCCCGGTCGGCTGCGAGCGGCGCGGCGGGAAGGCGGGCGATGAATTGAGCAACGATCTGTACGGGGTGGCGCCCGCCCGCTGGTACCCCGACCGCTGGGACACCGTCCGGCGCATCGTCGCCGACCGGCTCGCCGGCCTGACCCGCCCCCGGCCCGGCCCGCCCGCGGCCGCCGGGGAGCCGCTGCCGCCGAACCAGGTCCACCTCGTCACCGCCCTGGAGGCGGCGCTGATCGGGATGCGCGGGCGCGGGCGGGCGATCACGGCCAGCCAGCCGTACGAGGTGGGCGGCGTGCTCGCCCCGCTGGTCGTGCTCGGCCGGACCGCCGCCGACTCGGTGTGCTGGGAGGTGCCCGACGACCTGTACGCGCACGGGCACGCCGACGCGCTCGCCCACGTGGTGCTGGCGCTGCTCGCCAACGCCGCCCGGCACGCCCCCGGCCGGGCGGTGACGGTCGCCGCGGAGCCGGTCGGCGGGTTCGTCCGGGTGTCGGTGGCCAACGACGTGGCCGAGGGCGCGGCCGGGGTGCCGGCGCCCGGTGTGGGGCTGCGGGTGTGCGGGCGGATGGTCGTGGCGGAGGGCGGGCGGATGCACGTCCAGCCGGGCGTGCACGGCCGCTGGCGGGTCCTCCTGGACCTCCCCGCCGCCGCCTGAGTCGCTGCCGCACCCGTTCCCCAGCCCGAATCGCCGCACCGCAGTGCGCCGCGTTCAGGGGGCGGCGGGGCCGTCGAAGTGCAGGAGGTCGCCGGCGCGGCGGGCGCGCAGGCCGCCCGGCAGGTCGATCGGGCCCTGGCCGCGCCAGTTCGTGACCAGGGCGTCCACGGCGGCCACGTGGCGGTGGGCCAGCGCCCCGCCGGGGGCACCGCGGGCGAGGGCGCTGGCGTGCAGGGCCCGGGTCCGCACGGCCGCGGGCAGCCCCGCGAGCACCGACACCCGCAGCGCCCCGGACGGGTCGACGCCGCCCGACCCGGCGGCTCCGGCGCGGACGCTTGCGCCGGACGGGGCGTGGTTCGGCGGTGCGGGGTCCGGGGTCAGGGCGTCAGTGAGGGCGGCGGCGGCGAGGGCGTCCAGGGCCGCGTTGTCGGCGGCGATCATGGTCGCCGAGCGGGCCAGGTTCGCCACCACCCTCTCGCCGAGGGCGTCGACCAGCGCCGGCAGCGCCGTCGCGCGGACCCGGCTGCGGGCGTACGCGGGGTCCGCGTTGTGCGGGTCCTCCCACGGTGCCAGGCCCAGGTCGGCGCAGGCCCGCCGCGCGGTCGCCCGGGGCAGGTCGAGCAGGGGGCGGACGAGGTCCGTCCCGCGGTACGGGCGCACCGCCGGCATGCCGGCCAGGCCGCGCGGCCCGGCGCCGCGGGCGAGCGCCAGCAGCACGGTCTCGGCCTGGTCGTCGCGGGTGTGGCCGAGCAGGACGGCGGCGGCGCCGTGGGCCGCCGCGGCGGCGGTCAGCGCCGCGTACCGGGCGGCGCGGGCGGCGGCCTCCGGGCCGCCGGGGCCGGTGCTGTCGACGGTCGCCACGTCGGCCGGTTCCAGGCCCAGCTCGCGGCCGCGGGCGGCGACCGCGCGGGCCCGCTCGCCCGCGCCGGGCTGGAGGCCGTGGTCGACCGTGACCAGGCCCGCGCGCAGGCCCAGCCCGGGCGCGACGAACGCGGCCGCCGCGGCCAGCGCCAGCGAGTCGGCGCCGCCGGAGCAGGCGACGAGCACGGGGGCACCCCCGCCGGCGTACGGCAGCAGGGCGGCCCGGACCGCCACCCGGACGGCGGCGACGGCGGCCGGCGGGCCGGTCACGCGGCGGTGTCGTGCACCCGGGCGATCCAGCGCTCGGGGGCGGTCAGCTCGTCGAGGTGCGGCAGCGCCAGCGGCGAGGCGAAGACCCGGTTGAAGCCGGCCATCCCGACCCGCTCGACCACGCCGTGCACGAACGTGCGGCCCTCGGCGTACTGGCGCATCTTGGTCTCGACGCCGAGCAGCCGGCGGAGCAGCCGGTCGACGGCGTTGCCGCCGCGGCGGCGGGCGTTGAAGCCGGCGCGGATCGTCGCCACGCTCGGGATCACCTCGGGGCCGACCTCGTCCATGACGAACTCCGCGTGGCCCTCCAGCAGCGTCATCAGCGCGGTGATCCGGTCCAGCACCGCGCGCTGGGCCGGGGTGGCGACCAGCTCGACCAGCGAGCCCTTGCCGTCGCGGGCGGCGCCGGCCAGGCCGGCCAGGCCGCGGCGGAGCCGCTCCACCAGGTCGCCGGGGTCGCCGGCCGCCTCGACGAACTGGGCGATCTCGGCGAGGAAGTGGGCGCGCATCCACGGTACGGCGGTGAACTGGGTGCGGTGCGTCACCTCGTGCAGGCACACCCAGAGCCGGAAGTCGCGCGGGTCGGCGCCGAGCCGGCGCTCGACGTCCACGATGTTCGGGGCGACCAGCAGGAGCTGGCCGGGGTCGCCGGCGAAGACCTCGTACTGGCCGAGGACCCGCCCCGACAGGTACGCCAGCACCGTCCCGGCCTGGACGCCGCTGAGCCGCGCGCCGACGGCGGTGGCCACCGGGCCGGGCTGCTTGCCGTCGGCGAGCGTGCCGATCAGCGGGCCGATCACCCGGCGCAGCCCGTCGACGTTGGCCCGGGCCCAGTCGGCGCGGTCCACCACCCGGACCGGCGGGTGCGCGACCGCGGCCCGCAGCCCGGTGAACGCCGCCACGTGCCCGGCCGCCTCCTCGGTCAGCCGGCGCAGGTCGGCGACGACGGCCCGCGCCTCGGCCAGCTCGATGGCCGGCCCGGTGCGGCCGAATGCGCCCGCGGTGCCGGCGGCCAGGTCCCAGTCCACGAACTGCCCCATCCGCCCACCGTACCCGCGCCGCGCCCGCCCGACTCCCACCGCGAGCCGGGGTGCCGACAGGGCGGGCCCGGCGGGGCCGCGTGCGGGCCGGACCCGGGCGGTGGGGTCAGCGGCAGCCGCAGGTGGCCAGGGCGGCGGCGAGGTCGTCCAGGGCGGCCTCGGTCTCGAACGGGCCCAGCGGCGAGTTGTTCGCCAGCGCGGCGAACGCCAGCGTCCGCCCGCTCGCCGTGGTCACCACGCCGGCCATGGCGTTGACGTCGCGCAGCGTCCCGGTCTTGGCCCGGACCACGCCCCAGCCGGGCCGCGCGGACCCGTCCGCCGCCCGGAACCGCCGCTGCAGGGTGCCGGACCAGGCGCCGACCGGCAGCCCGTCGTACAGCCCGGCCAGCGTCGGCTTCTCCCCCGCCGCGGCGATGACCCCGGTCAGCAGCTCCGCCGAGAGCAGGTTGCGCCGGGACAGCCCGCTGCCGTCGGACAGCGTCCGCCCGGCCCCGGACAGCCCCAGGTCCGCCAGCACCGCCCCGGTGGCCGTGGCGGCCCCGGCGAACGACGCCGGCTCCTGCCGGGCCAGCGCGACCTGCCGGGCGAGCGTCTCGGCGACGATGTTCTCGCTGTCGGCGAGCATGACGTCCACGAGCCGCTGCAGCGGCGGCGACTCGACCCAGCCGAGCACGGTGCCGGGGGCGGGCGGGGTGCCGCTCGGCGCGGTGGCGCCGGGGGCCACTCCGCCGGTGGCCGGCGGTTCTGCGGCGGTCGGGTCGGCGGGATCGGGGCCGGCGGGGTCGGCGGCGGTGGGGTCGGCGGCGGCGCGGCGGGCGGCGGCGCCGGCCGGCGGGGGTGCGGGGGCGGTGCCGCGGGCGACCGTACCGGCGCCGAGCAGCGCGGCGAACGCCCGCCCCGCCGCCAGGTCCGGCGTCGGGTGCCGCGGCGTGGGCGCCTCGTCGCCGGGGTGCGCCCGGCCGGCGTTGATCATCAGGGCGGTGACCGCGCCGCCGGAGCCGCCGGTGGGGATGTCGGAGTCCCAGCCCGTGCCGAACACCGGCCCGGTGAACAGGGACGTGTCCACCAGCACCCGGCTCGGGCGGCGGCCGCCCAGCGCCGCCCGGACCCGGGCGGCGAGCCGGTCCAGCCGGGCCGCGAACGGGTAGGTGCCGGCGCCGTCGGCGCTCAGCGTCGGGTCGCCGCCGCCGACCAGCACCACGTCGCCGGGGCGCTCGCCGGCCACGGCGCGGGTGGCGATCCGGTACGCCGGGCCGCGCGCGGACAGCACCGCCAGCGCGGTCACCAGCTTCATCGTCGAGGCGGGGATCAGCGGGGCGGCGGCCCGCCGGTCGTACAGCACGGCGCCGCCGTCCAAATCCACCACCGAGACGCCGACGGCGCCGCCGATGCCGGCCCCGCCGAGGACGGCGTCGAGCGCGGTCCGCACGCCCGCGGCGGTGGCGGCGGTGCCGTCCGCCGCGGTCAGGACGGGCGGCGCCGCCGGGACCAGCGCGGGGCCGGCGGCCGGCGCGGCGCGGCGGTCGCCGAGCAGGCGGTCGAGCGCGCCGGCGCGCTGGGCGACGACGCCGGCGCCGCCGAGCAGGGCGAGGACGAGGCCGGCGGCGAGCCCGACGAGCAGGCGGCGGGACCGGCGGCGCGGCCGCACGGCCGTCCCCTGCGGCGCGAGCGGCGGTGCGGCCGGGGGCGCAGCGTGCGCGCCCGGCGGAGCGTTCCCGGGCACTGTGGGACCGGGCGGAGCGATTCCCACCGGACCGCCGGCGCCCGGACCGCTGCCCGCCGGGTCGCCGCCGGCCGGGCCGCTGCCCGCCGGGGTGATGCCGGGCGGGGCGGTGCCGGGCGGGGCTGTTCCCCTCGGGGCGGTTGCCGGTGGGGTGGCGGAGGAGGTCGCCGAGTGGGTCTCGGGAGAGGTGACGCTGCCGGCGGGCGGTGCGGTCGGGCTGGCGGGCGGTACGGTCGCGCCGGCACCGGCGGGTACCGGGGCCACGCCGGCGCGCGTCGGTCCGGAGCGGGCGGCCGTGGCCGGCTGTACCGGACCTGCCGAGCCGACCTGCGGCGCGGGCGGGACGGGGGCGGCGACGCCGGGCAGCACGCCCGGCGGGGGCGGCGGGATGGAGGCGAACCGCGGGGCGGCCGGCGGGGCGGCGGCCGGTGGGGGCGGCCACGGCACGGCCGACGCGCTCGCCGACCAGGCCGCCGTCGGCAGCCGCGGCACCGACCGCAGCGTGGGGTCCGCGCCGCCGTCGGCCGACGGTACCCCGGCCGGGGCGGCGGGTACGGCCGGGCCGCCGGCCATCGCCGCGGCGGGCCCAGCGGCGGCGGGCCCAGCGGAGCCGGCGGTCGGGCCGGGCGGGTTGCCGAGGTCCTCGGTGCGGTCCCCGTCGTCGGCGCGGGCGGCCGGGAAGTCCCGGGTCACGCCGTCGCCGGCGCCCGCGCGGGGCGGTACGGAGAGGTCCTCGGTCCGGTCCGGATCGTCGGGCGCACCCGCCGAAGCGGAGCCCTGCTCACGTTGCGTGACCCCCGTACCGGCCCCGAACGGGGGAACAACCCCGCCGCCGGCCGGTCCGCCCGCCGGATCGGGCGGGGCACCGGGCCCGCTACCCGGACCCCCGCCGGCACCCGGCGGAGGCGGCACGGCGGCACCCTCCGCCCCACCCGGCACGCCCGGGCGCACCGCGCCCGACACACCGCCGGAACGGGACGAATCCGCGGCGGGTCGACCGTACGGCTGCTCCAGCGTCGGTTCCTCGGACGGATTTCCGCCACCGGCCGCCGGAGTTGCGTCGGCTTCGACAGAATCGTCCTGTGAACCTCGCCTCCCCACCCAGCCCTCCTCACGCGTCCGTCCCGGTCCTACGGGACACTACTCACAGCCGGCCAACGGCGGCGACGGAGAACAGTAACGAGGAGCGTGGAATGGACTTCGACGTCACGGTCGAGATCCCCAAGGGTCACCGCAACAAGTACGAGGTCGACCACGTCACGGGTCGTATCCGCCTGGACCGGACGCTGTTCACTTCCACCCAGTATCCCGCCGACTACGGCTTCGTCGACAACACGCTCGGTGAGGACGGCGACCCGCTGGACGCGCTCGTGCTGATTCAGGAGCCGACGTTCCCGGGCTGCCTGGTCCGCTGTCGGGCGATCGGCATGTTCCGGATGACGGACGAGAAGGGCGGCGACGACAAGCTGCTCTGCGTACCGGCGGACGACCCGCGGATGGAGCACCTGCGCGACATCCACCACCTCGCCGAGTTCGACCGGCTGGAGATCCAGCACTTCTTCGAGGTGTACAAGGACCTGGAGCCCGGCAAGTCCGTCGAGGGCGCGACCTGGGTCGGCCGCACCGAGGCCGAGGCCGAGATCCTGAACTCGCGGAAGCGGTTCGCCGAGGCCGAGGCCACCGCGGCCGAGAACGGCGGCGCCGCCCACTGACGCACCCCGGTGGGGCGGGGCCCGACCCCCGCCCCGGGTGCCCTCAGCCGACGAGCACGCGGACCTGGCCGTACACGCCGAGGACCGCGCAGGCCACCGGCACGATCGAGACCAGCGCCGCGGTGTCGAGCAGGTCCGCGAGCCGCCCGAGGTAGGGCGAGACGGGGCGCTCCGCCGCGCCGAGCAGCATCGCCGCGACCGCCGCCGCCGGCAGCACCGCCGCGAGCAGGCCGAGCGCCACCGGCCCGGCCCCCGCCGCGAGCCCCAGCCCGACCAGGGCCAGCGCCGCCAGTCCGGCGGCGAGCACCGGCACCCGCTGCGCCACCGCCGCGAACACCCGCGCCCGCAGCAGCAGCGCCGCCCCCGCCACCGCGCCGAGCGCCGCCGCGGCCGGGCCGCCGGCGCCGACCAGGACCAGGACCGCGCCCGCGCACAGTACGGCGTGCCCGGCGAGCAGCCCGACGAGCAGCGCGGCCGTGCGGGCGACCGCGGCGCCGACCGCCGCCGGGTCGGGCAGCGCGTCGGTGGGCGCGGCGTCGCCGGCGGGCTCCGCGGGCGCCGGTACCGGGACCCGGCCCAGCCGGATCGCCAGCAGCGGCAGCAGCCCGAGCCCGCAGACCAGCGCCGCCAGCGCGACCGCCGCGACGGTCTCCGCCCGGGCGGCGTAGCCGGCGAGCCCGGCCAGGGCCGCGCCGCCGCCGGCGAACAGGCCGGCGACGTGCACCCGCCGCCCCGCCGCGGCGCCGAGCAGCCCGGCCAGGGCCGCGACCGCGAGGGCCACGCCGCCGACCAGCAACTGGGGCGCGCCCAGCCAGTCGAGCCCGGGCAGCCGCCCGGCGCCGCCGGCGGCGACCGCGAGGGCGCCGCCGGCGAGGGCGTACGGCAGGGCGTACCCGGTCAGGGCGACGCCGAGCCCGCGGTCGCCGTACACCCGCGCGGCCACGACGCCCGCGGCGGCGAGGGTGCCGGCGACGACGGCCGCCGGGTACGCCGGCCCGCCCGCGGCGACCAGCCCGGCCAGCGGTACGGCCAGCAGCACCCCGCCCGCGGCCAGGCAGGCCCGGCGGGTGCGGGCGGCGTCCCAGCCGGCGCCCTGCCGGCGGGCGGCGTCGGCGACGACCTCGACGACGTCGTCGTACTCGGGCTCGGGCCAGCGGGCGCCGGCGGGCACCAGGTGCAGGACCGCGCCGTCGCGCACGCCCTGGGCGTACAGGTGGGCGGCCGGGTCCAGCGGCTCGCCGGTGAGCCGGCGCAGCGCCCAGCCGCCGTGCTCCTCGCCCGCGTCGGCCAGCTCCTCGCCGGCGTGCCGGAGGATCTCCGGGAGCAGCTCGGCGAGCGGGGCGTGCGCGGGTACGGCGAGGTCCAGCCGGCGGGCCGGCGCGCTGACGGTGAGCCGGACGAGCCCGGCGGCCATCGTGGTCGGTCCGGTCGGTTCCTCGGCCATCGACCCTCCTCCACCCCGCCGGCCCCGTGCGATCCCGCGCACTGTACCCATCGGACCCGCGCCCGGGTCGGGCACTGCCTACGATGAACCACGCTCGCCCGACCCCCTCCGGCGGGCGGGGAGGCCGCCGTGAGCACCACCGTCGTCCGCCGCCAGCCGCGCCGGCCCGCGCCGCCGATCCCCGGCGGGGAGGTCCGGCTGGAGCCGCCGCCCGCGGTACCGCCGGAGTCCGACGGGCGCTGGCAGCGGGCCCTGGTCCTGCTGCCGGTGCTGTGCGGCGGCGTGGCGATGGCGATGCTGGTCGGGCGGGGCGGCGGCGCGTACGCGTACGTGGCCGGCGGCCTGTTCGGACTGTCCACGCTGGCCATGCTCGTCACCGCGCGGGCCGGCGGCTCGCCCCGCCGGGGCGAGCTGGCCGCCGCCCGGCGGGAGTACCTGCGCCGGCTCGCCGCGCTGCGCCGGGAGGTCCGCGGGACCGCCCGGGCCCAGCGGGTCGGCCAGCTCTACCGGCACCCGGACCCGGACCGGCTCTGGTCGACGGCGGACAGCCACCGGCTGTGGGAGCGGCGCCGCGGCGACGCCGACTTCGGCGTGGTCCGGGTGGGGCTGGGGCCGCAGACGCTCGCCACGCCGCTGGTCGCCCCGCCGCCGGGGCCGGGCGAGCCGGAGCCGACCGCGGCCGGGGCGCTGCGCCGCTTCCTGGCCACGTACGCCGTCGTGCCGGACCTGCCGGTGGCGGTGGCGCTGCGCGGCTTCGGCCGGGTGCACCTGCACGGCGGGGCGGGCGCCGAGCCGGCGCCGGCGGCGCTGGCGCTGGCCCGCGCGGTGCTGGCGCAGCTCGCGGTGTTCCACGCCCCGGACGACCTGGTCGTCGCCGTCTGCGCCGGGCCGGGCCGGGCGGCCGAGTGGGACTGGGTGAAGTGGCTGCCGCACGCCCGGCACCCCCGGGCGACGGACGCGCTCGGCCCGCTCCGCCTGGTCGCCCCGACCGCCGCGGGCCTGGAACGCCTGCTGGGCGACGTCCTCGGCGCGCGCCCGCCGCACGGCCGACCCGCACCCGCCCCGACGGGCGGCCCGTACGCGGCGGCGCCCGGCCCCCACGCCGCGACGACACCGGGCGGCCCGTTCACCGCGGCAGCGGGCGGTCCGTTCGGCGCGGCGCCGGGCGGCGCTTTCGGCGCGGCGGGCGCGGGGCCGGCCGGGCCGCATGTCGTGGTCGTGCTGGACGGCGGCGACACCGCCGGCGCCGCGCTGCTCGGCGCCGAGCCCGCCGCCGGCGTCACCGTGCTGGACCTGGACCACCCGGCGCCCGCCCGGCCCGGCCGCGGCGTGCTCGCGCTGGCCGTCGGCCCGGGCGGCGCCCTGCGCACGGCGACCCGGGACGGCGCGGCCGACGCCGGTACCGCCGACGCCCTCGACCCGGTCAGCGCCGGCGCGCTGGCCCGCCTGCTCGCCCCGCGCCGGCTCGCCGCCGCGGCCGCGCCGGGCGCCGAGCCGCTGGCCGGCGCGCCCGGCCTGCCCGACCTGCTCGGCATCGACCCGGACGGCTTCGACCCCCCGGCCGCCTGGCCCGCCCGCCCGGCCCGGGACCACCTGCGGGCGCCGATCGGCGTCGGCACCGACGGCGGCGGGGTGGAGCTGGACCTGAAGGAGTCCGCGCTGGACGGCATGGGCCCGCACGGCCTGGTCGTCGGCGCGACCGGCTCGGGCAAGTCGGAGCTGCTGCGCACGCTGGTGCTGGCGCTGGCGGTGCGGCACTCGTCCGAGGAGCTGAACTTCGTCCTGGTCGACTTCAAGGGCGGGGCGACGTTCGCGTCGCTGGACCGGCTGCCGCACACCGCCGCGGTGATCACCAACCTGGCCGACGAGCTGCCGCTGGTCGACCGGATGGTGGACGCGCTCAACGGCGAGCTGGTCCGCCGGCAGGAGCTGCTGCGCCGGTCCGGCAACCAGCCGAGCGTGCGGGCGTACGAGCGGGCCCGGGCCGGCGGCGCCCCGCTGGCGCCGCTGCCGACGCTGCTGCTGGTCTGCGACGAGTTCTCCGAGCTGCTGAGCGCGAAGCCGGAGTTCATCGACCTGTTCGTCCAGATCGGCCGGGTCGGGCGGTCGCTGGGCGTACACCTGCTGCTGGCCTCGCAGCGGCTGGAGGAGGGGCGGCTGCGGGGGCTGGACACGCACCTGTCGTACCGGATCGGGCTGCGCACCTTCTCCTCGCTCGAGTCGCGCACGGTGCTGGGCGTGCCGGACGCGTTCGCGCTGCCCCGCTCTCCCGGCCACGGGTACCTGCGCGCCGGCACCGACCCGCTGGTGCGGTTCCGGGCGGCGTACGTCTCCGGCCCGTACGCCCGCCCCCGCCCGCCGGGCGCCGCGCCCGGCGAGCCGCCGCGGGCCCTGGCGTACACGACGGAGGCCGCGCCCGCCCCGCCGGGCGCCGCCGCGCCCCCGGCGGCGCCCGCGGGCAGCCTGCTGGACCTGCTGGTCGACCGGATGGTCGGCCAGGGCCCGCCGGCGCACCAGGTGTGGCTGCCGCCGCTGTCGGCCGCGCCGGCGTTCGACGAGATCCTCGGCCCGCTACGGGTGGACCCCGACCGCGGGCTGGCCGTGGCCAACCCGCAGTTGCACGGCGCGCTGCAGGTGCCGGTGGCGGTGGTGGACCGCCCGTACGAGCAGCGCCGCGACCTGCTCTGGCTGGCCCTGGACGGCGCCGCCGGGCACGTCGCGGTGGTCGGCGGCCCGCAGGCGGGCAAGTCGCACGCGCTGCGCGCGCTGGTCTGCGGGCTCGCGCTGACCCACACGCCGCGCGAGGCGCAGGTGTACTGCCTGGACTTCGGCGGCGGCACCCTGGCCCCGCTGGCCGGGCTGCCGCACGTCGGCGGGGTGGCCGGGCGGGCCGACGCGCCCGCGGTCCGGCGGACGGTCGGCGAGCTGGCCGCCCTGCTGGCCGCGCGGGAGCGCCGGTTCGCGGCGTCCGGGGTGGACTCGATGCGGGCGTACCGGGCGGCGCGGCCGGACGACGACCCGTACGGCGACGTGTTCCTGGTGGTGGACGGCTGGGCGACGCTGCGTGCCGAGTACCCCGACCTGGAGCCCGCCATCGCCGACCTGGCCGCGCGCGGGCTGTCGTACGGCGTGCACGTGGTCGCCTCGGCGCTGCGCTGGGCCGAGTTCCGGGCGGGCCTGCGCGAGCTGTTCGGGTCCAGGGTGGAGCTGCGGCTGGGCGACCCGGCCGACTCGCTGGTCTCCCGGCGGGCGGCCGGCAACGTGCCGGCGGGCGCGCCCGGCCGCGGCGTCACGGCCGAGGGCCTGCACCTGCGCACGGTCCGCCCGGAGGTCACCGCGCTGGGCCCCGACCCCGCGGCCCTGCCGGCCGCGGTCGCGGCGCAGTGGGCGGGGCCGGCGGCGCCCGCGGTCCGGCTGCTGCCGACCCTGGTGCCGTACGGCGAGCTGGCCGGCGCCGCCGGGACGGGCTGGGCGGTGCCGGTGGGCGTCGCCGAGGCCGACCTGCGCCCGGCCACCGTGGACTTCGCGGCCGAGCCGCACTTCCTGGTGTTCGGCGACGCGGGGGCGGGCAAGTCGTCGTTCCTGCGGGGGTTGGCGACGACGCTGGTCCGGCGGTACCCGCCGGAGGCCGCCCGGCTGGTCCTCGTCGACTACCGGCGCAGCCTGCTCGGCGCGATCACCTCGGAGCACCTGATCGGGTACGGCAGCACCGCCGAGCGGACGGCCGAGCTGGTCGACTCCGTCGCCGGGTACATGCGCCGCCGGCTGCCCGGCCCGGACGTCACCGCCGCGCAGCTCCGCGACCGGTCCTGGTGGACGGGCCCGGACTGCTTCGTCCTGGTCGACGACTACGACCTGGTGGCGGGCGGCCCGACGAACCCGCTGCTGCCGCTGCTGGACTTCCTGCCGCGGGCCCGCGACATCGGCCTGCACCTGGTCCTGGCGCGCCGGTCCGGCGGCGCGGCGCGGGCCCAGTTCGAACCGGTCATCCAGCGTTTGCGCGAGTTGTCGTCACCGGGACTGGTGATGTCCGGTGACCGCGGCGAGGGCGAACTGTTGGGCAGTGTGCGGCCCGGTCCGCTGCCGCCGGGTCGCGGCTGGCTGGTGACCCGGCAGCGGGGTGCCGCGTTGATCCAGGTTGGATACCTGCCGCCGTATTGATCAACGCAACGCCGATAGGCCCATAATCCAGACAAATTTGGACAAGTGAGGTTAAGCTGTCGGGCAGCATGCCGTCGCTGGCGGCACTGACAGGTGGGCCGCCCCCGCGGCCCGGGATTCCCCGAGGATCGACGCGTTGCCCGCTTCGCACGACCGCCGGCCGGTCGGCCGCTCCGCGGCGCTGCTCCTGAGCGTCGCCACCCTCACCCTGACCGCCCTACCCGGGGCCGCGGCCGCGGCGCCGGGCGGCCGGGGCGCCGCCGCGCGGGCCGCCGCGGTGACCGGCGCCGACAGTGGACCGGACGCCGTCACCGCCCGCCGCGAACAGTGGCAGCTCGGCGCCCTGCACGCGCGTGCCGCCTGGCGGCACGCGACCGGCGCCGGCGTCACCGTGGGCGTCATCGACTCCGGCGTGGACAGTTCCCACCCCGACCTCGCCGGCCGGGTCCTGCCCGGCCTCGACCTGGTCAGCGACGACCACGACGGCACGTACGACGCGGTCGGCCACGGCACCACCGTCGCCGGCCTGATCGCCGGCCGGGCCGACGACAGCACCGGCGCGGTCGGCGTCGCGCCGGGCGCCAGCATCCTGCCGGTCCGGGTACTGGACGCCAGCAACCGGTACGACGACGCCGCCGTCGTCGCCCGCGGCATCCGCTGGGCCGTCGACCGGGGCGCCAGCGTGCTCAACATCTCCCTCGGCGGCGCGGGCGGCAGCGAGGCGCTGGCCGACGCGCTGCGGTACGCGTTCCGGCACGACGTCGTCGTCGTCGCCTGCACCGGCAACCTGGGGCCCGGCGCGCCGTCCGGCGTGTGGTTCCCGGCCCGGTTCCCCGGCGTCGTCGCGGTCTCCGGCCTCACCCGCGACCCCGAGCGGAGCTGGCGCAGCGCGGTCACCGGCCCGGCCACCGCGCTCAGCGCCCCGGCGACGTCGCTGGTGGGCGCGCGGCCGGGCGGGTACTGGACGGTCCAGGGCACCAGCTTCGCCGCCCCGCTGGTGGCGGCGTCGGCGGCGCTGGTCCGCTCCCGCTGGCCGGACCTGCCGGCCGGGCAGGTCATCGAACGGCTCCTGCGCACCTCCCGCGACCTGGGCCCGACCGGGCGCGACCCGGCGTACGGGTACGGGGCGGTGGACCCGTACGCGGCGCTGATCGCGCCGGTCCCGGCGGTCACCGGGAACCCGCTGGCGGAGACCCGGGCGGCCGGGGCGGAGCCGGGCACCGAGCCGGGGACGGCGCGGCTGGGCGGCGCGGCGACGACGGCGGAGACGGCGGTGGGCCCGGTCCCGGTCCCGGACCGCCGCCTCCCCCTGATCCTGGCCGGCGGCCTGGTCCTGGCGGCCCTGGTGGCCAGCGTCACCCGCCCCCGCCGCTGACCCCACCCGCGTCCGCCGCCGGGCGGTCGCGGTCCGGTCAGCGTCCCGCGGACGGGGTCGGGTCCGGCGGGAGGGGTTGGGGGGTGAAGGTGGCGGCGCGGGCGCAGTCCGTGTGCCAGCGGCCGATGATCATCGTGTCCATGAAGCGGTCCAGGTAGACGCAGCGGGCGCCCAGCGGGACGCTGTCGCCGCGCAGGTGCCCGTCCGCCAGGCTCATCCGCATCCAGGGGACATTGCGGTCGCCGCAGGTCCGGCGCAGGCCCACGCCCTCGCCGTCCGCCCGGGCCGCCGGCGGGTCGACCACGCAGGCGTTGACGCCGACGTTGGCCAGGTGCCCGCCGACGCCGCGCCAGTGCTGGGTCCGGTCCGGCCCGCAGGGCCGCAGCGCCGCCGCGTACTGGCCGCCCGGCAGCCGGCCCACGCTCAGGCACTGCCCGTCCGCGACCAGCCGGAACGGCTGCTCGGGCAGCCCCTCGCCGGCCGGGCCGGCGGCGACCGCCGGGGCCGGCGCGGCGACGACGCCGGCCAGCGCGACCCACCACCCGATCCGCACCACGACGCCCCCCATCACCGTCCGTGCGACCGGACTCTAATCGGGTACCCGGGCCCGCCGGCCGATTTCCGCCGCCGCGTACCGGTGACCGCGGCGGCGCGGCACCGGCCGCGGGGGGGCCGGTGCGAGCGGCGGGCGCCGGTCGGGGCGCGGTGCCGCGGCGGGTCAGGCGCAGCGGCCGGTGCGGGTGCGGTTGTCGGCCGTCCGGCCGACCTCGGCCACGCCCGCCGCCTCGGCCGCGCTGACGGCGAAGCCGGTGTTCTTGTCGTCGGCCGCGGCCGCGAAGATGACCCCGAGCACCCGGCCGTCGGTCGACACCAGCGGGCCGCCGGAGTTGCCGCTGCGGACCAGCGCCCGCAGGGTGTAGACCTGCCGGGTCACCTTGTTCTTCTCGTAGATGTCCGGGCCGGTGATCTGCCGCAGGTCGCGGACCCGGGCCGCCTGGGCGTTGAACGGGCCGTCCAGCGGGAAGCCCAGCACGACCGCGTTGGCGCCGGTCACGGCCGGCGTCCGGACGAACGGCAGGACCGGCGCGCGCATCCCCGGCACCCGGATCACCGCGAGGTCGCGGCCCGGGTCGTAGACGACCACGGTCCCGTCGTACCGGCTGCCGTCCAGCTCCACCCGGACCTGCGTGGTGCCGGCGACGACGTGCGCGTTCGTCATCACCCGCTCCTCGGCGTACAGGAAGCCGGAGCCCTCGATCCGCCGGGCGCAGGACGGCGCCGTGCCGAGCACCTTCACCACCGACCGCTTGCCGGTGGTGACCGCCACGGACCGGGCCAGGCCGGGGTCGGGCGGGGCCACCTCGGTGACCCGGGTGGCGTCGAGGCCGTCGAAGACGTCCGGGAAGCCGCGGGTGTCCACGCTCTCGCGCAGCCGCTGCGACATCGCCTTGGCCTGCTCGGGGACGACCGAGTCGATCCCGTCCAGCACCTTCGAGGTGCGGACCGCGGCGGCGAGCCAGGGCAGCGAGGAGACCCCCAGCGGTACGGCCACCAGCCACACCACCAGCACCATCGCCACCAGGGACACCCCGGCGCCGCCGATGTCGTCGGCCACCCGCCCGTACTTGTGCCGGATCCCGCGGCGCAGCCGCGCGCCCAGGAACCCGGCGGCGGCCTGGCCGACGACGGCCAGGCCGAAGACGGCGGCCAGCGCCATCGTCACCTTGACCGTCGGGTCGGCGATGCGGTTGGCGAGCCACGGGCCCAGTTGCAGGCCGACGACCGCGCCGCCGAAGAAGCCGGCGAACGACAGCGCCCCCGTCACGAAGCCCTGGCGGTAGCCGCTGAAGGCGAACGCCAGCATCAGCAGGATCAGCAAGTAGTCGAGCGGGGACACCCCATCAGGGTACGGGCGTGTCGGGCCCGGAGCCCACAACGGGCGGTCCGGCTGGCGCGTCGTACGGCCCCGGGTCGGTGAGCCGGTCGGCCGACCACGGCCGGGCCCAGCCGCCCAGCTCCAGCAGCCGGGACAGCACCCCGGCGGTGAAACCCCAGATCAGCATCCCGGAGACCGCGAACGCCGGCCCCACCCAGCCGCTCGGGTGCCGGACCTGCCGCCGGTTCGCCGGGTCGGCCAGGTCGGCCACCCGGACCCGGGCCACCCGGGCCACCTCGGCCACCTGGACGGCGTGCAGGTCGTGCGGCGCGTGCCACCAGGCCAGCACCGGCGTCACCACGAAGTCGCTGACCGGGATCCACAGCTCCGGCAGGGTGGCCAGCACGGTCACCGTGTCGCGGCACAGCCCGACCTCCTCGCCGGCCTCGCGCAGCGCGGTGGCCGGCGGGTCCGCGTCGGCCGGCTCCGCCGCCCCGCCGGGGAAGGCCGGCTGCCCGGCGTGGGTGCGCATGGTGCGGGGCCGCTGAATGATCAGTACGTCCGGCTCGCCCGAATCGTCCTGCGCGAACAGGACGAGCACCGCGCTGTCCCGCCCGCCCGGCTCGGGCCGGCGCAGGCTGGTGAAGTCCTCGGTCCGGGCGTCCCGGACCCGGCTGAGCAGCGGCTCCCACCAGCCCGGCGGCCGGCCCGCCGGGCCGCTCACCCGCCGGCCCCGAGGTGGGTGGCGGCGAGCGCCGGCAGGGTGGCGTCGGTGAGCGGGGCGCGGTGCAGGTACCGCAGCGTCCCGCCCGGCCCGACGAACAGCGTCACCGGCAGCCCCGGCGCCCCCACCGCGCGCTTGAGGGCGCCGGCCCGGTCGACGAGCTGCGGGAACCGGATGCCCGCCTCCCGGCCCAGGTCGGCGGCCAGCGCGGGGTCGTCCTCGGTGACGACGCCGACGACCCGGACGCCCCGGTGCCGGTCGGCGTACCGCTGGAGGAGGGGCAGCTCGGCCCGGCACGGCGGGCACCAGGTGGCCCACAGGTTCACCACGGCGGGCCCGGCGAGCGCCGCGGTCGCCACCGCGGGCCCGCCGGCCAGGCACGCCAGCTCCACCCCCGGTACGGGACTCCCCGCCGCGGGACCGGACACTCCCGCATCCGGGGTGCCGGCGGACGGGGGGCCGGCGGACGGGGGGGTCGCGGTGGTGAGGTCGGCGCAGTCGGCGAACGGGGCCGGCGCGGTCGCGGCCGGCGCCGCCGCGGGCCGCCCGCCGCCGCACCCGCCCCCGACCGCCAGGACGCCGGCGAGCAGCACGGCCGCGCCCACCCGCCCCGCGCCCGCCGGCCGTGCGTGCGGCGACGGCGGTGCTGGCTGTGCCGGCCGGCCGGGCGGCGGCTGTGCGGGCAGCGCCGGCGGCGCTGGACGTGCGGGCCGGTCAGGCGCCGGCGGCGGTGCGGTCACGCCGGCTCCGGGGCCGCGTGGGCCGGTACCAGGTCCGGGTCGATCCCGGCCAGCTCGGCCAGCTCCCGCGCCCGCGGCCCCTTCAGCAGCCGCGCCGCGACCGCGGGGTCGGTCGGCCCCTCCCCGTACGCCGGGCAGAGCGCCGCCAGCGAGCACGCCCCGCACGCCGGCTTGCGGGCCTGGCAGACGCGGCGGCCGTGGAAGATGATCCGGTGCGACAGCATGGTCCAGTCGCGCTTCTCGATCAGCTCGGCGACGGCGTGCTCGATCTTCACCGGGTCGGTCTCGGCGGTCCACTGCCACCGCCGGGCGGCGAGCCGCTGGAAGTGGGTGTCCACGGTCAGGCCGGGCACGCCGAACGCGTTGCCGAGGATGACGTTGGCCGTCTTGCGGCCGATGCCGGGCAGCTCGACCAGTTCGGGCAGGGTCTCGGGCAGCTCGCCGCCGTACCGGTCGACCAGCGCCCGGCCGAGCCCGAGCAGCGACTCGGTCTTGTTCCGGAAGAACCCGGTGGGCCGGATCAGCTCCTCCACCTCGGCCCGGTCGGCGCCCGCGTAGTCGGCCGCCGTCGGGTACCGGGCGAACAGCGCCGGGGTGACCGCGTTGACCCGCTCGTCGGTGCACTGGGCGGACAGGATCGTGGCGACGGCGAGCTGCAGCGGATTGTCGTGGCGCAGCTCGCAGTGCGCGTCGGGGTGCGCCTCGGCCAGCGCGCGGGCGATCCGGCGCGCGCGGCGCTTCCGGCCGATCGGGGTCTCGGTGCGGTGGCGCTGACCGGCGGCGCGTTGGCGGGTGGCGCGCTGGTCAGCGGCGGCGGGGGGCACGGCACGGCTCACGGACCGAGCCTACGGCCCACCCCCGACACCGGCCACGCGGCGCCGCCGCCGGGCGCCGCGGCGGCGGGCGGGAGCCGGCGCGCGCGGCGACCGGGGTCAGCGGCGCAGCGGCGGCACGATCCGCCCGGCCACGTCGAACCGGGCGCCGGTCCGCGGGAAGTCCCGGGTCGACAGCGTCCGGACCAGGTCGGCGCTACGCGCGGCCCGGTCCACCGTCGGCCGCCCGTCGGCCATCGCGGTGGAGACGAACTCGCCGGCCGACCAGGTGCCGTCCCGGCGCAGGGCGACCCGCAGCACGCCGCCGAGCCCGCTGCGGCCGGACTCGCGGAGCACCGCGCCGCCGGCGGCGAAGTTGCCGAGGCTGTACGCGATCAGCCGGCCGCGGTAGAACTCCATCCCGCGCAGCACGTGCGGGCCGTGCCCGACGACCAGGTCGGCGCCGGCGTCGATGACCGCGCGGGAGAACGCGACCGGGTCGCCCCGGTTCTCTCCCGCGAACCGCTCCTCGCCCGGCCGGACCGCGGTCTTGTCGGCCCCCTCGGCGCCCATGTGCGCCTGGACCACGACGACGTCCGCCGCGGCGACCGCCCGCCGGACGACGGCCGCGGCCTCGTCGAGCCGGAGCAGGTTGTTCGACCACGCGTACACCGAGAAGCCGACCACCCCCACCCGGACCCGGCCGGCCTGGACGACGGTCACCTCGTCGGCGGCGCCGGTGTACCGCAGGCCCTGCCGGTCCAGCGCCCGCCGGGTGTTGCGGATGCCCGCGCCGCCGAAGTCGTTGGCGTGGTTGTTGGCCTGGTTCAGCAGGTGGAAGCCGCCGGCGCGCAGGTGCGCGGCGTACCCCGGCGGAGCCCGGAACTGGAAGCACTCCACCGGCGGCGGCGTGACCCGGCTGAGCACGGTGATGTCGGACCCGCCGGAGGCGGTCGCGGGCGGGCGGCACTTGCCGACGCCGGTGTCCTCGGTGAGCGGCTGCTCCAGGTTCCCCATGGTCAGGTCGGCAGCGAGCGCCGCGCGCACGTCCGCGAAGAAGCCGGCGCCGTCGCGGGCGGGCAGCCGGTCGGGCGCGCTGCCGAGGATGACGTCGCCGGTGGCGGCGAGGGTGACCGTGCCGGCCTCGGGGAGCTGCGCGGTCGACCCGCCCCGGCCGCCGGTGGTGGGCTGCTGGTCGGCGGCGTCGGTGGTGAGCCAGCGCGGGACGCCGTGCGGGGCCCGGTCGGCGGCGACGGTGGCGACGGCGACGAGGACGAAGGCGAGCAGCGCCACCCCGCCGATCGCGGCGATCCGGCCGAACCGGCGGGCCGAGGCGTGCTCGTGCCGGCCGCGCGGCGTGGTGTGCGGCCACTCGCCGGTCGGGATGCGGTGGGCGGCGCCGGTCCGGGCGACGCCGATGGCCCGCGGCCCGCCGGCGTGCGGCCCGGGCACCCGCCCCAGCGGCACCGTACCCTCGCCGGCGGCGAACCCGTCCGCCGCGCGGTGGTCGACGCCCGCCCGGCGGTCGGCGGCGGCATGCTCGCCCCCCGGCGGCGCGGGGGCGGGGTGGCGGTCGGGGCCGGCGGTCGGGGCGCGGGGCGGTGCGGGGACGCCGGCGGACCGCCCCGGTTGCGGTCCCGGGGCGGGCGGAAACGACTCGTCGGCGTCCATGGCACCCGCACCCTACCCCCGCGCCGGCCACCCCCGACAGTCCCCAAAGGACCGCGGATCGCGACCGCCCGAGCCGCCGGACGCATCGGCGGACGTTTACGCTCCGTAATGATTCGCTGGCCCGCCGGCGCCCGCCGGGAGCGCCCCGACCTGGGGATGAACACGCCCCGCAGCCGGATACGAACCGTGAATAAGCCTCGGGGGTCGCCCCCAAAGGTGGTACGGATGTGCCTAGACTGGCCACGCGACGGGGGAGCAAGCGGTACGGCGAGAATCGGCGCGGGAGACGCCCCGCGCCGGGTGAGTCGGCACGGGGGCGACCGCGCGGGTCGCCGGCCGCACACGGTCGGTGTCCGCGGGGGGCCCGCCGGCGGACGGTGCGGGAGCGCGGAATCCCGGAAAGGTTGGGCGATGGACGAGGTACTGGCCCGCAGCGGAATCTTCCAGGGCGTTGACCCGGAGGCGGCCGAGGCGCTCGCCAAGGAGATGGAGACGGTCGAGGTCCGCAAGGGCGACATCCTGTTCAACGAGAGCGAACAGGGCGACAGCCTGTACATCGTCCTCACCGGCAAGATCAAACTCGGCCGCCGCGCGGCCGACGGCCGGCAGAACCTGATCTCCGTCATGGGCCCGTCGGACATGCTCGGCGAGCTGTCGCTGTTCGACCCCGGCCCGCGGACGGCCACCGCGACCGCGATCACCGACACCAAGCTGGCCCGGCTGCGCAAGGCGTCGCTGCGCCCGTGGCTGGCCGACCGCCCGGAGATCGCCGAGCAGCTCCTGCGGGTCCTCGCCCGCCGGCTGCGCCGGACCAACGACGCGCTCGCCGACCTGATCTTCACCGACGTCCCCGGCCGGGTCGCGAAGAACCTGCTCCAGATGGCGAGCCGGTTCGGCACCCGCGACGGCGGCGTCCTGCGGGTCACCCACGACCTGACCCAGGAGGAGCTGGCCCAGCTCGTCGGCGCCTCCCGGGAGACCGTGAACAAGGCCCTCGCCGACTTCGCCTCCCGCGGCTGGCTGCGGCTGGACGGCAAGAGCGTGATCATCCTGGACCCGGAGCGGCTGGCCCGCCGCGCCCGCGTCTGACCCGCCCCCCGCGCGGCGCCACCCCCGGGTAGGCTGCCGCCGGGCGGACCGCGTTCGATCGATGCCCGCACACCCCACGTGTGCGGGCATCGCCGTGCCGCCGCCCCCGTACCCGACGCGGGCCGCCCGACACCCACACCCCCGAACCCCTCGACGACGGGAAGCAGATGTCTCGCACCCCCCGCACCGCGGCGCTCGCCGCGGCCGCCGCCCTGGCCGTCCTCCCGGCCGCCGTACCCGCTGCCGCGGCGCCCGCCGACGACGCGCCCGTGACCACCGCGCCGCGCCCGGTGGCCCTCGACAACGACCCCTGGGTACCGCACGGCAAGCTCGACATCGCCCTCGGCAACCCCAACGAGACCGGTACGCCCGGCACCGTCCAGCTCCTGCTGCCGGCCACCCTGACCGTCCGGGACGACAAGCGCTGCACGGCCGTCGACCCCGGCACCCTGCCGGCGGTCCCGGCGACCGTGGCCGCGGCCTGGTCGTGCGCGCTCGGCACCGTCCCGGCCAAGGGCGGCAAGGAGGCGACCGTACGGCTGCGCTCGGCCACCGCCGAGCCGGTGTTCGGCGTCGAGGCGAAGGGCTGGGTGCGCGGCGCCGGCGCCGCCGGCGTCGGGGCGAACAGCGAGTTCGCCGTGGCCTGGCCGGCCCGGCTGCCGGTCCGGCTCGCGGCGAAGCCGGGCGCGAACAACGGCGGTACGGTCGCCGTCACCGCCGCCGTGACCAACGCCGGCACGATCCCGCTGCGCGGCTACGCCCTGCTGGCCCGGGTCCCGGCCGGCGTGACCGTGGCCTCCAAGTACTGCAAGGCCACCGCGCACGCGGGCAAGGACGGCTGCGAGGTGCTGCGGCTGGACGACGTCGCGCCCGGCAGGGCCGACGAGGTGACGATCAAGTTCAGGGTCGGCAGCCGCGGCGGCGCGGTCGAGCTGTGGCTGGCCCCGCCGAGCCGCTACCCGAACAAGGACACCTCGACCAGGGTCACCCTCCCGCCCAAGGGCTGACCGCCCCGGCCGGCGGAACGGCTAGCGGAACGGCCAGGAGAAGATGCGGCGCAGCGACCCGCCCGTCGTGCTGGACCCGCCCGACGGCTGGTCGCCGCCCTCGGTCGCCGTCCGCGGCGCCGGCGCCGTCCCGCGCGCCCGGACGGTGGCCTTGCCGTACCCGAGTACCGAGCGCCGCCCCGGCGGCTCGTCCCCCGGCAGCACCAGGCCGGCGAGGGTGTCCCGCAGCTCGGCGGCGTTCGGCCGCTCGGCCGGTTCGTTGGACATGCCGGTGCGCAGGACGTCCAGCAGCACCGGCGGCACGCCGGGCAGCGGCGGGATCGGCTGGCTGAACAGGTCCATCAGCGTCAGCAGGCCGGGGTTGCCGGCCTCGCCCCAGCGCGGCGGCCGCCCGTGCATCACCGCGTACAGCGTGGCGCACAGCGCGTAGATGTCCACCGCCGACGTCGGCTGGCTGTGCCGGAACATCTCCGGCGACGCGTACGCCGGGGTCATCACCTCGACCGTCACCGCCGTGTCCCGGGCCTCGGCGAGCACGGCCAGGCCGAAGTCGGCGAGGACGGCCGGGTTGAAGTACGAGTGCAGCAGGTTCGCCGGCTTGATGTCGCGGTGCAGCACCCCGCACTCGTGCGCGTACACTAGCGCGTCGGCGATCCGGACGCCCAGGTCGCGGGCCTCGCCGGCGGTCAGCGGGGCGTTGTTCATCCGGTCCAGGTAGGAGCCGTCGCACAGCTCCATGATCAGGTACGGGTGCCCCTCGCCGGTGACCCCGACGTCGAACAGGTCGACCACGTGCGGGTGCGAGCTGAGCCGCCCCGAGGCGCGGGCCTCGCGGAAGAAGCGGCGGCGGTCCCGGTCGCTGTCGAGCCGGTGGTTCTCGACCTTGACGGCGACCTCGCGGCCGACGGAGTTCTGGACCGCGCGGTAGACCGTCGCGTACCCGCCCCGGGCAAGCAGGGAGAAATCAGACAATCCCGGTACGCTCGGGGCGCGAAAATTGGATGGTCCGTCGGTCACAGCAAGCACCGTACGCTACGGCGGAGCGCTACGCGCTCGCCCGACTGACCGAAAAGCGACCGTTGAGTCGGACAAATCCCCCGGTGTTTCCGCACCTCGCCCCGTCCCGTTCACTCCCCCAGTCGGGCGGCCAGCTCGTCGGCCGCCGCCCGGCCGGACACCTGCTCCGTCGCGTACGCCAGCCGGACCGCCTCGCCCGCGGCGCTGCGCGCCTCGGCCAGCTCGCCGCGCGCCGCCAGCACCTCGGCGAGCGTCCGGGTGGCCAGCACCCCGCTGCGCACGTCCTCCCCCGGCGCGACCAGCGCCGACCGGGCCCAGGACAGCGCCTCGTCCGCCCGGCCCGCGGCCAGCAGCGCCGCCGCGTACCCGGCCTGCGCCTCGCGGCGGGCGAACAGCAGCGACGGCGCGTCCCCGGCCTGCGCCACCGGCTGCAACAGCCGCACGGCCGCCGCGGCGTCGCCGCCGGCCAGCCGGGCCGCCGCGAGCAGCGCCCGCGGCCCCACCTGCGCCGCCGGCAGCGCCTCCGCCGGCCCGGCCACGCTCAGCGCCGCCTGCGCCTCCGCCGCCGCCCGGTCGGCGTCGCCGCGGTCCAGGGCGACGAAGCCGCGCAGCGTGCGGGCCATGCCGAGCAGCATCGGGTGGCCGAGCCGCTCGCTGTACCGCAGGGCCTCGGCCAGCAGGTCGCTCGCGTGGTCCGGCTCGCCCAGCCCGCGCGCGATCGCCCCCCGGACCACCAGCGCGAAGCCCCGCCCCCAGTCGTCGGAGACGTTCGCGAAATCGCGGAACGCCGCCCGCGCCTCCCCGTCGGCCTCGCCCAGGTCGCCCAGCTCGCAGGCCGCGTACCCGGTCACCGCGCGCAGCGTCCCGACCGCCCAGCCGTCGCCGACCCGCTCGCCGGCCGGCAGGAACTGCCGGGCCAGCCGCTGCGCCTCGCCCAGCCGCCCGGCCAGCAGCCGGGTGAAGGCCGCGGTGCCGCGCAGCCACGCCTGCCCGATCGGGTCCTCCAGGGCCGAGTACAGCGTCGACGCCCGGGCCAGCGCCGACTCGGCCCCGGCGAAGTCCGCCCGGGCGGTCTCCACCCAGCACAGGTTCTGCAGCGACCACGCCTGGCTGCGCCGGTCCCCGGCCTCCACCGCCAGCTCGTACGCGGCGGTGAACCGCGCCCCCGCCTCGGCCAGCCGCCCGGCCACGTAGTCGAGCATGCCCAGCCGGCGCATCGCCTCGGTGCGCGGGGAGATCGCGTTCGCCGCCGCCGCCACGTCGGCGGCCTCGCGCCACGCCTCGGCCGCCCGCTCGACGTCCCCGCCGGTGCGGTACGCCCGCCCGGCCAGCAGCAGCGCGTGCGCCCGGTCCACGCCGAGCACCTCGTCGCCGATCAGCTTCTCCACCACGGCCAGCGCGTCGTCGACCCGCTGCCGCTGGAACAGCGCCCTGGCGTACACGAGCTGGTCCGGCACCGGCAGCGGGCCGCCGGCCAGGACCATAGCGCGCTCGGCGTACCCGACCGCCGGGCCGGGCTCGCCCCGGCCGACCGCGCGGGCGGCGGCCCGGCTCAGCGCGGCCACGCCCAGCGGGCGGACCTGCCGGGCGGCGGCGTCCGCCCGCAGCCCGACCTCGTCGGCGAGCGCCGCCGCCCGCTCGACGTGGTGGGCGACGAACGCGTCCCGGTCGTCGGCCCGGACGGCGGCGTCCAGCCCCCGCGGCGGCTCCTCGGCCGCCGCCCACCGGGCCAGGTACGCGTGCCGGGCGGCCAGGTCGGCCTTGCCGATGCCCGCGTACGCGGCCTGCCGCATCAGCGGCGTGGGGAACGCGAAGCCCTGCTTGATCCGGTGCAGCATCCGCCGGGTGAGCAGGTCGTCGACGGCCTTCTCGCTCTCCGCGCCGGTCCACGGCCGGCCGGCCCGGCGCTGGCGCAGCGCGGTGAGCACGTCCAGCGGCACGGTGTCGCCGATCACCGCGGCGTCGCGCAGCACCGAGCGCGCGTCGCCGGGCAGCGCGTCGATCCGGGCGGCGAGGACGGCGGCCAGGTCCCGGGACAGCAGCCGCGAGCCGAGCGACCCCGGCGCCAGCCGCCACACCGGCCGCCCCTCCGCCCCGGCCGGGCCCTCGGTCAGCGCGCCCCGCTCGATCAGCAGCGTGACCAGCTCGGCCAGGTAGAACGGGTTGCCCTGGGCGGTGGCGAGCAGCGCGTCGGTGTCCGGCTGGGGCAGCCGCCCGCCCCCCAGGTACGCCGACAGCAGCCGGGCCGCGTCGGCGCCGCGCAGCGGCGGCAGCGCCAGCACCTCGGCCTCGGCCATGCCGGTCAGCGCGCCCGCGGTCCGGACCAGCTCCGGCCGGCCGAGCAGGATGCCCAGCACCGGCCCCTCGATCGCGGAGAACGCCACGCCCAGCGCGGCGATCGCCTCCGGGGTGGCGTCGTGCAGGTCGTCCACGATCACCACGACCGGGCCCTGCTCGGCCAGCGCGGTGAGCAGCGCCCCGACCGCCCGGGCGACCTGGTCGGTGCCGTCGTCGATGACCTTGGTGGTGCCGGGGCGCTCCTCGTCCGGCCCCGGCCCGGCGGCGTCGCCGAGGCCGAGCAGCGCCAGCAGCGGCTCGGTCGGCACCGCCGCCTCGGCGCCCGGCCGCAGCACCACCCGCTCCAGCCGGTCGGCGACCGCGCCGCGGGCGTTCGGGCCGGTCGGCGTCGCGCGCAGGCCCAGCGCCAGCTTGACCAGGTCGGCCAGCGGCGCCAGCCGGCGGCGCTCGCCGAACGCGGCGCAGCGCACGGTCAGCACCCGCGGCGGCCGCCCCGCGTACGGGCCGGGGCCGGGCTCGAACTCGCCGGCCACCCGCCGGGCCTCGGCGGCGAGCCGGCTCTTGCCCGTACCGGCCTCGGCGGTCATCACCACCACCTGCGGGTCGCGCCGGTCGACCATCTCGGCCAGCCGGCCCTCGAACCGGCCCAGCTCGGCCTCCCGCCCGACGAACGGCGCCTCGTCGCCGAGGCCCGGCCGGGTGCCGGGGGCGTCGTGCATGCCGAGCAGCTCGTACGCCTCCACCGGCGCCCGCTTGCCCTTGAGCCGCAGCGGGCGGAGCTGCCGCCAGGACGCCACGTGCCGGGTCGCGGTCGCCGTACCCGAGCCGGCGTACACCGTGCCGACGGCGGCGGCGTCGGACAGCCGGGCCGCGGTGTTCACGGTGTCGCCGATGACCGTGTACTCCAGCGCGGCCTGCACGCCCGCGACCACCTCGCCGGTGTTCAGCCCGACCCGCAGCCCCAGCGGGGCGCCGCCGCCGCGCTCGTCGTCCAGCACCCGGCGCACCGACCGCTGCATGGACAGCGCCGCCCGGACGGCCCGCTCGGCGTCGTCCTCGTGCGCCACGGGCGCGCCGAACACGGCCATGATGCCGTCGCCGGTGAGCTTGTCGACGTGCCCGCCGTACGTCTTCACCGCCCCGGCCAGGGCGGCCAGCACGCGGTCGGTCACCGCGCCGACCCGCTCGGGGTCGACCTCCTCGGACCAGGAGGTGAAGTCGGACAGGTCGCCGAACAGCACGGTGACCACCCGCCGCTCGGAGACCGGCAGCGTCGCGTCGACGGTGAGCGCGAGCCCGCACCGGTGGCAGTAGTACGCACCCGGAACGGCGACCGTGCCACAGCGCGGGCAGGTCATCGCGCCGGCCCGCCGCGCTCGGCGGCGAGGAAGTCGAGCTGGGCCCGAGCCGACCAGGTCGCGGCCGTGCGCAGGTGCGGCGGCAGGTCCGCGTAGACGGCGTCGACCACCGCCGCCGCGGTGTCCGCGCCGGCCGCGACGACCGCCCGCACCTGGTCCAGCCGGGCGCGGCGGTGGGCGAGGTAGTGCGCGGCGGCCGCGGCCGTGTCGGCCAGCGGCGGGCCGTGCCCGGTCAGCGCGGGCACCCCGGCGTACGCGGTAAGCAGTTCCAGGCTGGCCAGGTACGCGCCGAGGTCGCCGTCCGGGTGGGCCACCACCGTCGTACCGCGGCCGAGGATCGTGTCGCCGGTGGCGACGGCCCGCTCGCCGGCGGCGGCGAGCAGGTAGCAGCGGGAGTCGGCGGTGTGGCCGGGGGTGGCCAGCGGCGTCACCTCGACGCCGTCGAGCGCGCCCCCGTCGACGACCCGGGCGCCCGAGGAGGCGAGGAAGTCGGCCAGCCCGTCCACGTGGTCGTGGTGCCCGTGGGTGACCAGGACGTGTGCCACCGGCCCGGTGGCCAGGATCGCCGCGAGGTGGCCGGCGTCGCGCGGGCCGGGGTCGACGACGGTGGCCGGGGCGCCGGGCGCGGCGCGCAGGACCCAGGTGTTCGTGCCGTCCAGGGTCATCGGGCCGGGGTTGGGTGCACGCACCAGCGTCGCCCAGCCGGGCAGCCGCTCCGCGACGGCGGCCGCTGGCGCCGTCAGTCGCGCCGGTCCCCCCACCATGCCGCCGATCCTACGGGCCGGGCCCACACTTCCCCACCGCCCGCCGGTACCGCGGTCGATCCCGGGGCGTACCCCCGGGATCGACCCGGACGGATCAGTCGGCGACCTCCACGATCATCTCGACCTCCACCGGAACGCCGAGCGGCAGCTCCGATACGCCGACCGCGCTGCGGGCGTGCTCGCCGGCCGCGCCGAACACCTCGCCGAGCAGCACCGAGGCCCCGTTGACGACCACCGGCTGCTGGGTGAACCCCTCGGCGGACGCCACGAACCCGACGATCTTGACGACCCGGACGACTCTGTCCAGCCCGACCAGGTCCTCGATCGCGGCGAGCCCGTTGAGCGCGCACTGGCGGGCCATGGCGGCGCCGTCCTCGGCGCTCACCTCCCGGCCCAGCTTCCCGGTCGGGTTGACGCCGTCGGCCAGCGGGAGCTGGCCGGAGACGTAGACGTACGCGCCCGACCGGACCGCCGGCTTGTACGCCGCCAGCGGCGGCACCACCTTCGGCAGCGCGAGCCCCAGCCGGCTCAGGTTGGCGTACGGGTCGACGGCGCTCACTCGCCCCTGCCCTTCGGACGCTTCAGGTACGCGACGAGCTGCTCGGTGTTCGGCCCCGGGACGGCGGTGACCAGCTCCCAGCCGTCCTCGCCCCAGGTGTCGAGAATCTGCTTGGTCGCGTGGACCAGCAGGGGAACAGTGGCGTACTCCCACTTCTGCATGCGCGCACCTTACCGGCGCGAGTCCTCCGCGCCGGTCGCGGACGCACTAGGCTGGCAAACAGCGCAATTCGCCACGGGCCCGGCCACCGGGCCCCGAGCGGCGGGGAGGGGCAGTGACGGATCCGACCACCCGGCAGCCGGACGAACCGGCCGGTGCCGCGTACCCGGATCCGCTGCGCGACCCGCCGGACGAGCGCAACCGCGGCCCGGCGTACCCCGAACCGGGCGCCCGCGGCGGTCCCGGAGCCGACCGGTACGACGGGCCGCTGGCCGAGCCGGCCCGGCCGGGCTGGGCGCTGGACGACACGTTCGCCGGCACGCCCGCGCCGGCGGGCGGGGCCCGGGCGACACTCGAACCCGACCCGGACCGGTACCCCCGCGACCCCCTCGGCGACCCCGCCGAGCCGCCCTCGAGCGGAGCGGCGGCCGGCGGCGGCGCGGAGCCGGGCGCGGACGGGCTCGGCCGGCCGCGGGGGGCGCGGGCGCCGGTGGCGACGGAGTTGACACCCGGCGGCTGGCTCGGCGAGTCCCCGCCGGACGACGACGTCCCGGGCGGCCGCCCCGCATCCGGCGGCACCCCGACCCCGATTCCCGGCCCGGCCGACCCCGGCCCACTGAGCACCGCACCACCGAACACCGACCCGGCCCCCCGCGGCCTCCCCCTGCCGAACGAAAGCAGCGGGGGCGGGCGGGGCCTGCCTTTGTCGGACGAAAGCGGCGGAGCCGGGCGGGGCCTTCCACTGCCGGGGGCGAGCGGGCGCGGCCTGCCGCTGCCGGGCGAGCGCGACCCGTTCCTGCCGGGCGGTCCGGGCGGCTTCCTCCCGGGCGGCCCCGGCGACCCGGCCGGGACGGGACGTGCCGCCAGCGCGACCCCCGACGCGACCATCGCAGCACTCGGCGCGGCCGGTGTCGCTCGTGACCCGGCCGACCCCGGACCCGCCCCGGCTGCCGGGGGAATCCCGGCCAGCGCGGGACGCCGGCCGGCCAGCGCGGAAGGCAGGCCGGCGGAAGGCAGGACAGCCGGCCCGGGAAGCGAGACGACCGTCCCGGGCGGCGCCGGACGGAGCCCGGGTATCGGGGGCACCGCGGGCGTCCCCGGCGGCTCCCCGGCACCCGGCGGAGCGTCCGCGGATCCGGCGGACCGCGGGATGGCCTCGACCCGGCCGGACCCGGCCGACCCCTACTCCGGCATGGACGCCCGGACCGCCTGGCTCAAGGGCGGCCCCCGCCCGGCGGCCTACACCGGACCCGGCGGCGGCCCCCCGGCCGGTATCGCGGGTACCGAGCCACGGGATAGCCTGCGCCCGATGGCTCCCCCGAGCACCGACCCGCGCGACACCGCGCGAACCGCGAACGCCGCCGAAACGACCCCCCGCACCGCCGGCCCGGCCGGCGGACCGGACACCGCACCCGTCCCACCGGCGCGCCCCCCCGCCGCCTCCCCCGCGGCGGGCCCGACCGGGGGCCTCCCCCCGCGCGGCGGCACGCTGCCCGACGGCACGCCGGGTGGCGCGCTGCCCGGCGCCCCGCCGCCCCCGGCCGGCTCGACCGGCGACCGCCACAGCGCCCCCACCCCGCCGGACGGCCCCGTCGGCGCCGCCGCCTCGACGACCCCCGGCAACGCGACCCCGACGAGCCGCGGCTCGCACGGCGCCGAGGCGACAACGGCCCACGGCCGGCACGACCCGCCCGCCACGGCGCCCGGCGGCCACCACGGCGCACCGACCGGACAGGGCGGCGCCGACGGCCCCGCCGGCGCGGGAACCGACGTGGTCGGCACCACCGCTGACATACCGCCGGGCACGCCGGCACCGGACGGCAGGACCACCGCACCGGGGGCCCCCGACGACGCGGCAGCGCCCGACGCCGCCCCGTCGAGCCGCTTCCGCTTCGGTCGCCGCGCCAGGGGCAACCCCGCCCCGCCGAACGGCCCGGACGGCCGGGACGCCGCCGCCGACACCCCGACCGCCGCCGACGGCCCGGCGACGGCGTCGCCGCAGCCCCCGGGCGAGCCCGGCGACGAGCGCGCGGGCCGCGCCGCCCGCCACTCGGCCGGCGCGGACCAGCAGTCCGACGCGCAGTCACCGGCCGAATCGGCGCAGGCGGACGACCCGGAAGCGGCACCGCGCCCCCGGGTCGGCGCCCACCGCAAGCCGACCCGCTCGGCTCGCCGAAAGGCCGCCCGCGCGGCAGCCACCCCCGCACCGGCCGCCGACGCCCGAATGCCGGGCACACCACCGGCCGACGGCCCCGGAATGCCGGGCACGCCACCGGCCGCCACGGCCGCCACGGCCGCCGGGGGGCCGATCACCGATCCGGACGCCCCGACGCCGCCGGCCGCCGGCCCGGATACCCAGGCCGCCGAGGACGCCCCGGCACCGCACACCCGCGCTGGCCGCCGCGCCCGCCGGGAGACCCCACCGAGCCCGCCCGGCACACCCCCGGCCTCCGGCGGGCCCGACCTCCCACCGGGCGCTGCCCCCGGTCCGCTCGACCCCGGCGACGCGGCCCCGGCCGCACCGGACCCGCCGCGCGCAGCGGAAGCGGCGGACGGGGGCGAGGAGCGCTCGGGCGCACGGCGCTGGTTCCGCCGCCGCGCCGGCCGCCGGCCGGAAGCCGCCGAGCCGCCGCCGGCACCCCCCACCCCACCGGTGTACGCCGTGGGCACCCCACCCTCGGGCCGCCCCCTGTCGGACCTCGCCCTCGACCCGACCCCGGACACCCCACCCGCGCCCGGCGGCCCGGCCGCACCCGGCGGCTCGCCGGCGCCCGGCGCCCCCGCCGCCGGCACCCGTACGCCGGCCGACGCCCGCCCCGGCAGCGACGGCGCCCCCACCGAGCCCGACGACGGCCGGACCCCGGAGGCGGCCGGCCCGGAGGCGGCCGCCCCGGAGCGCACCGCCCTCCCCTACCCGGCGAGCGGGATCGCCGGTACCGAGGCCAAGTTCGGCCCGCTCCCGGCGGCCCCCTGGATCGCGCCCAGCAAGCCGTCCGGCCCGCCGCCGCCCGCCATGATCGACCTGCCGTCCCTGACCGGTGTGGGCCCGATCGACGCCGAGCAGGCCGCCAGGCGCCGCAGGTCCCGCCCCGCCGCGGCCGCCACCGAACCCGCCCCCGACGCACCGGCCGGGCCGCCGAGCGCCCCCACCCCGAACGCCACGGCCACCCCACCGGACGCAGCGGCCCCCGACACCACGCCACCCGAGAGCACCCCGCCCCACGCGCCCGCGCCCGACGCAGCCGCACCGACCGCCCCACCGGCCGGTCCGGACGCCGGCACGCCGCCCGCCACGGAGCCGCCCGGCCCCGCCCCGGCCGCCGGACCGCCGCGGTTCGCCAAGCGCCGCCCGCCCGTCGACCCCCCGCCCGACGACCACCAGCCGGACAGCTTCCACGCCCGGCACAAGCGCCGGCTCAGCCGCCGCGGCGTCCTGCTGACCGTGCTCGGCGCCGTGATCCTCGCCTGCGCCGGCGGCGCGCTCACCTTCTACCTGACCAGCCGGGAGCCGGCGGTCCGGGGGGCCTCCGGGCCGATCGAGGCGGCCACGCAGTTCATGGAGGCCGCGTACCAGCAGCGCGACCCCGGCCGCGCCGCCGCCCTGACCTGCCCGGACGCCCGCAACCAGCAGGCCGTCGCCGCCCGCATCGACGAGCTGACCGCCGCCACCCGCAACCTGGACGAGCCCGAGCTGTCGTTCTCCCCGCCGGTGATCGAGGAGGGCGCCAAGCCGGACCGCGCCGAGGTCGACACCACGCTCAGCATCGCCACCGCCGACGAGCGGTCGGCCCAGCAGCGGCTGCGGCTGACGACGATCCGGGAGAACGGCTGGTTCGTCTGCGAGGTCCAGCCCGGCTGAGCCGACCCCGGAGCGCGCGACCGGGTGGTCCGGCCGACCCCGGCGACCGCGACCGTAACGCCCGACCCCGGGACCGGGCGGCCGGGCGCTCGACCCGGGACCGCACGGCCGGGACTCCCGGCGGTGACCGCGGCGCGGGGCGACCGGCGGGTCGGCGGGCTCGGCTACCCTCGCCAGCGTGCGCCCCCACTCCGTCGAGTCCGCCTGGCCCGCCCGGCTGCACGTGATCACCGGCAAGGGCGGCACCGGCAAGACCACGGTCGCCGCCGCCCTGGCCCTCGCGCTGGCCGGCGGCGGCCGCCGGGTCCTGCTGGTCGAGGTCGAGGGGCGGCAGGGCATCGCGCCGCTGTTCGGGGTGCCGCCGCTGCCGTACGAGGAGCGGACCGTCGCCCGGACCGACGACGGCGGCGAGGTCCGCGCCCTGGCCGTGGACGCCGAGGAGGCGCTGCTGGAGTACCTGTCGCTGTTCTACCGGCTCGGCGCGGCCGGCCGCGCGCTGGGCAAGATCGGCGCGATCGACTTCGCCACGACGATCGCGCCGGGGATGCGCGACGTCCTGCTCACCGGCAAGGTGAAGGAGGCGACGACCCGCGCGGTGGACGGCCAGCGGGTGTACCACGCGGTCGTCCTCGACGCCCCGCCCACCGGCCGGATCGGCCGGTTCCTCAACGTCACCGCCGAGACCGCACGGCTGACCAAGGTCGGGCCGATCAAGACCCAGAGCGAGGGCGTGGCGACGCTGCTGCGCTCGCCGATGACGGTCGTGCACGTGGTGACGCTGCTGGAGGAGATGCCGGTCCAGGAGGCGGCCGACGCGTTCGCCGAGCTGGAGCGGCTCGGCCTGCGCACCGGCCGGGTGATCGTCAACCGGACCCACCCGCCGCTGCTGCCGCCCGGCCGGCTCACCGCCGCCGGCCTGCGCCGCGGCCTGGCCGCCGCCGGACTGCCCACCGACGCCGGCACGGTCGGCGCGCTGCGGGCCGAGGCCGAGGCGTACCGCACCCGCCGCGCCCTGGAGACCGACCTGCGCGCCCACCTGGACACCCTCGGCCGCCCGGTGGTGGCGCTGCCGCACCTGCCGGGCGACATCGGCCCGCCCGCCCTGGCCGCGCTGGCCGGCCACCTCCTCGACCCCTGACCCGCCGCGGCGCCCCCGCGCTCCCTTGGTCGGCGGGGTGGGGGCGAGCGGATAGGGTCTGGGCGTGGGTCAGGCGGAGGTGCTGGAGGTCGACCGGCTGCTCGCCGACCGCGGCGTGCGGATCGTCGTCTGCTGCGGGGCCGGCGGGGTCGGCAAGACGACCACCGCGGCGGCGGTCGCGGTCCGGGCCGCCGAGGTGCACGGCCGCCGTACGGTGGTGCTGACCATCGACCCGGCCCGCCGGCTGGCGCAGGCGCTCGGGCTGCGCGAGCTGGACAACACCCCGCGCCCGGTGACCGGCATCGAGCCGGCCGGCGCGGGCGAGCTGCACGCGATGATGCTGGACATGAAGCGCACCTTCGACGAGGTGGTGCTCGCCCACACCGACGCCGCCCGCGCCGAGGAGATCTTCGCGAACCCGTTCTACCAGGCGATGAGCGCCACGTTCTCGGGCACGCAGGAGTACATGGCGATGGAGAAGCTCGGCCAGCTCCGCGCCCGCGACGCCTGGGACCTGATCGTCGTGGACACCCCGCCGTCCCGCTCGGCGCTGGACTTCCTGGACGCCCCGGCCCGGCTGGCCCGGTTCCTGGACGGCCGCATGCTCAAGCTGCTGCTGGCCCCCGCCCGGGCCGGCGGGCGGAGCCTGTTCAGCCTGGTCACGGCGTCGATGGGCCTGTTCAGCAAGGCGGTCCAGCGGGTGCTGGGGACGCAGCTCCTGACCGACCTGTCCGGCTTCGTGGCCGCGCTGGACTCGATGTTCGGCGGCTTCCGGCAGCGGGCCGAGCAGACGTACCGGGTGCTCCAGGACACCGAGACGGCGTTCCTGGTCGTGGCCGCCCCGGAGCCGGACGCGATCCGCGAGGCCGGCTACTTCGCCGGCCGGCTGCGGGCCGACCGGATGCCCCTGGCGGGCCTGGTCCTGAACCGGGTGCACGGCACCGACCTGCCGGACCTGTCGGCGGCCGACGCCGCGGCCGCCGCGGAGAAGCTGCCCGCCGAGCACGCGCTGACCGCCGGGGCCCTGCGCGTGCACGCCGCGCTGGTCGCGCTGCGCGACCGCGAGCGGCGCACGGCCGCGCGGTTCGCCGCGGACTTCCCGGACGTACCGGCGGTCGCGGTACCGGCCCAGCCCGCCGACGTGCACAACGTCGACGGGCTGCGGCGGATCGGCGCGGACCTGGCCCGGGCCGTACCGCCGTCCTGACCGGCGCTCAGCCGGTGGTGACCAGTTCCTTGTCGCCGTGCTCGTCGATGGTCGCCGGTGCGCCGGAGTGCTTGGCCAGGGCCACCTCGAACGTCTTCCGCCAGCTCGTCACGTTCGGCTGCCGGCGCAGCAGCGCGCGGCGCTCCCGCTCGGTCATGCCGCCCCAGACCCCGAATTCGATCCGGTTGTCCAGCGCGTCGGCCAGGCATTCGTACCGCACCGGGCAGGAGCGGCAGATTCGCTTGGCGACGTTCTGCTCGGCACCCTGGACGAACAACGCGTCCGGGTCCCCGTTCCGGCACGCGGCCAGGCTGGGCCAGTCCGTGATCATGCCCATTAGTGCACGTCCCCCTTTGTCGCGTTCCCCCATGCCACGATCGCGCCCGGGATCCGCGTCCCCCGCGCCGCCGGGGCGACCCCCCGCCGCCAGCAGCTCGGTCAACAACCCGCCATCGCTTGCCCGCTGTTTCCGGGCGCTGTGTGACACTCGCCGGACCATCATGCTCCGTAGTCGTCCGATTACGCAACGTTGTCTGCTAAATCAACTGCCCCGGCCGTACCGGGCATTCACCCGGAGGCGCTGGTCACCGGCCCGGGCCGTAACCCGAGCGGCACCGTCGAAGCGCGGACGCGGGTACCCCGTGGGACGCGTAACCCGACCGAGATCGCACGAAACAGACACGCCCTACTGAAATAGAGCGAACCAAGACTTAGGGGGTGGATCACCGGTTGTCAGTCAACCGCACGCCGGGGGACGCGTGTAGAACACAACGAGAACTGAGTGGGAAGGAAATGGCTCACCCGGAGGTGCCGGGTCATCGCCGCGAATCGACCGGGCGCCTGAGGGCTGGGGTGGAGTCGGTCACGTACGCTGTCCCGCGTGAATTTGTTCGGCGGTAGTGATGACCATCGACGCGGTACGGGCACGCACGAGGGCATCCCCGACCAGACCCGGCGGGCCCCAGCGGGCCCGGCGGGAAGCGGCGACGGGGACCCGGACGGCATTCCCCGGCAGCGGCGGATCGACGCGGTCCAGGACCTGTTCCGATTCGACCACGTGAAGCAGATCCTGCAGGACGGCAAACTGGTCGAGAACCTCCGCCCGGACAACCGCAGCCTCGCCGGCAAGGCCATGACCCTCGCGGTCGCCGGCGTGCTCGCCGGCCTGGTGGTCGCGGCGGCGGCCTTCCCCGGCGCGGCGATGAGCGGCCTGGCCGCCAAGGCCGGCGCCGAGACGTTCGAGAAGCTGCCCAGCGAGCTGACCGTCAAGCAGGCCCCGCAGATCAGCTACGTCTTCGCCAACGACGGCAAGACCCTGCTCGCCACCATGTACGACGAGAACCGCAGCGACACCAAGCTCGCCAACATCTCCCCGCTGATGCGCCAGGCGATCATCGCCGCCGAGGACCACCAGTTCTTCGAGCACAACGGCGTCGACCCCAAGGGCATCGCCCGCGCGCTCGTGGTCAACAACAAGGGCGAGGCGCAGCAGGGCGGCTCGACGCTGACCATGCAGTACGTCCGCCAGGCCATCTCCTACTCCGCCGAGACGCCCGCCGAGGTCGTCGCCGCCACCGAGGACACCCCCGCGCGCAAGCTGCGCGAGATGCGGTACGCGATGTCGCTGGAGCGCAAGCTCAACAAGGACGAGATCCTGGAGCGGTACCTCAACATCGCCCCCTTCGGCAACGGCACCTACGGCGTCTTCGCCGCCGCCAAGGTCTACTTCGAGAAGTCGCCGAAGGACCTCACCATCGCCGAGGCCGCGATGCTCGCCGGCATGGTCAAGGCGCCCTCGGCGTTCGACCCGACCACCGCCAAGGGCAAGCCGCTCGCCCAGGCCCGGCGCAATTACGTGATCGACCAGATGGTCAGCATCGGCGCGATCAAGCCGGAGGACGCCAACAAGGCCAAGCTCGCCGGCCTCGGCGTGAAGGGCAAGCGGACACCGAACGGCTGCGTGTCGACGAAGAAGAACGACTGGGGCTTCTTCTGCGACTACTTCTACCGGTGGTGGCTGGAGCAGTCGGCGTTCGGCGACACGCCGTACGACCGCGAGCGCGCCCTGATGTCCCACGGCTACCGCATCGTCACCTCCCTCGACCCGAAGGTCCAGGACGCGACGAAGCGGGCGGTGGAGCGCAATTACTCCACCGGCAATAAGCACGCCCTGATGCTGGCGGCGGTCGAGCCGGGTACCGGCCGGGTCCGGTCGCTGGCGACGAACCGGAGCTACGGGATCGACGACCCGCGGAAGCCGAAGAATGGCGAATCCACCAATCCGGACAAGCGCCGGGCGGGCATCCGCGGCACGTACCCGACGACGACGAACCCGCTGATCACCGGCGGCGGCGACATCTACGGCTACCAGAGCGGCTCGACATTCAAGATTTTCACCATGGCCGCGGCGTTGGAGAAGGGCTACCCGCTCTCGTACACCATCAATTCGCCGAACCGCGCGGTCACCCGGTTCGCGGTGGCCTCCGGGCCGGCGTCCTGCGGCGGCCGCTGGTGCCCCAGCAACGCCTCGAAGTCGATGGCCGGCAACCGCAACATGTGGAGCGGCTTCGGCCGGTCGGTGAACACGTTCTTCGCCAAGCTGATCGAGAAGGTCGGCCCCGACGCGGCGGTCGAGATGGCCAAGCGGACCGGCATCAAGTTCCGGGCCCCGGAGCCGGACGCGCGGCTCGCCGCCGACCCCGGCGACTGGGGCGCGTTCACCCTCGGCGTCTCCTCGTCCACCCCGCTGGACCTGGCCAACGCGTACGCCACCTTCGCCGCCGACGGCAAGTACTGCGCGCCGACCCCGGTCCAGGAGATCCTCGACCAGGCCGGCAACAAGCTGCGCTCCGGCGAGCCGAAGTGCGAGCAGGTGATGAAGGTCGAGACGGCCCGCGCCGTCGTCGATGCCGCCCGCTGCCCGCTCGGCGACCGCGCGCAGGCCGGCAACTGCGACAGCGGCGGCGGGACCGCGCCGGGCGTGCGCGGCACGGTCGGCCACCCGGTGTTCGGCAAGACCGGCACCACCGAGAACAACAAGACCGCGACCCTGGCCCTCTCCACCCGGCAGCTCGCGGTGGCCGGGACGATGGCCGACCCGGACTGGGCGCAGACGTACCGCAGCATGGACGTGTTCGCGGTCAACAACGCGGTCGCGCAGACCGCGCGGGACGGCCTGAGCGGCCGGTCCAGCGAGGAGTTCCCGGCCCCCGGCGAGCGGACGGCGCAGGGCGACCAGGTCCGCATCCCGGACGTGACCTGCCGCAGCATCGAGCACGCCCGGGAGCGCCTGCGCGACGCCGGGTTCAACGCGGAGATCGGGCCGCCGCCGGGCGTCCGGTCGTCCTGCCCGCCGGGCACCGTCGCCGGTACCGACCCGAACTACTTCGCCCCGAAGGGCAGCACGGTGGTCATCGAGGTCTCGATGGGCCCGCGCACCCGCCCGAGCGCCACCCAGCGCCCCCGCGGCGGCCCCCAACCCTGACCGTGGATCCGTGCACTGTCGTGATGTCGACAGTGCACGGACATCGGCGGCGAGCCCCCTTGGGGTGATCGGCAGCCCGGCCGGATTCGGCGGGTCCGGCACGGCGGTGGGGAATTCACGGATGACCGCCCGAGCGCTGGAGCCTCCTGGAAGAGCTGACCAGCCCGAACGCCCACGCGGAGCACGGTGAGCGTCAGTCGGATGAGCGTTGGCGGCGGGTCAGGGCGGTCGCGCGGCGCAGGCGGGCCGGGTCGGCCGGGTCGATGTCCGCGCCCGCGCCCTCCCCCGGTCGCTCCGCCCACCCCCGGATCCGCGCCGCCACCGCGGCCAGCCGCTCGTCCCCCGGCCCCACGTCGATCCGGAACAGCGACTCCTGGACCGGGTCCAGGTCCGCGCCCCACCGGACCACGCCGTCCAGGTCCAGCAGGATGTCCCGGATCAGCGCCTCCTCGCGCGCCACGAACCCGCCGGCCGCCCCCGCCGGGTACCAGGCCGGCCGGACCGCCACGGCCGTACCCGAGCGGTGGTCGGCGGCGTGCGGGCCGCGCGCGTCCGGCAGGTGCCCGACCAGGTCGGCGGTGGCCAGGGAGTCGTCGATCCCGTACGCGAACCGGCGCACGCAGTGCAGCAGCACCGTCGCCGCGTCCCCCGCCCGCAGCGCCACCTCGGCGTCGCAGCCCTCGACCCGGTACCGGCGGAACTCCCCCTCGGCCGACCACCGGGCCGCCGCGGCGGCCGGCAGCGACGGCAGGGCACCCAGCGCCACCGCGCCCGCACCGGCCCCGAGCAGCACCCGCCGGCGCACCGCCCACGGCGCGACCGGACCCGGCACCGGGCCGCCCGCCCGCTGCCCGCCCCGGCGCTGCCCCGGGAGCGGGCGCTGGGGTTCCGCAGCGACGACGGGGCGCTCACCCGCGCGGTCCGGGCCGCCGCCCGGGCGCGCCGTCACGCCGCACCCCCGCGCGCCGGGCCCAGCCGGGCGGCGAGCGCGCGCTCGTCGCGCACCCGCTCGCCGAGCAGGTCGGCGAAGCCGCGGACGAACCCGTCCAGCGCGGCGGGCGGCAGCCGGTCGGGCGGGGTGACGTCCGGGCCGCCGGTGGCGCGCAGCAGCGCCGCCCGCTGCTCGGCGGGCCCGCGGCCGGCGGTCGCGAGCAGGTCGCGGGCGACCGCGGCCACCCCGTCGGCCGTACCGCCGAAGCGCGCCGCGTGGAACCGGCCGAGCCGCGTGCGCCGCCCGTCGCCGAAGAAGTGGTCGCGCAGCGCCGCCGGCAGGGTGGCGCCGCCGCGCAGCAGCGCGGCCAGGTGGTACCCGTCGGCGCTCTCGGCCAGGTCGGCGAGCGCCAGCGCGCCGCGCCGCCCGCGCCGGCCGAGCCGCTCGACGGCGTACCGGTGGCCGGAGCGGTACCCGGCGCTGTCCCGGCGCCACTGCCCGTACGCCATCAGCAGGTCCCCGCCCCAGCTCGCCAGGTCGCCGTCGCCGGCCCGGCCGGGCGGCGGGGCGGCGTCGAGCCAGCCGGTCGCGGCGGCGGCGATCCGGGCCACGTCCAGGTCGAGGTCGTGCACGGGGTCGCGGACCTCCCGCGGTACCGGTACGCCCGCCGCCCGCACCCGCTCGGCGAACGCCGGGTCGGTCCCGCCCAGCGTGCGCCACGCGCCGCCGGTGGTGCCGTCGTGCCGCAGCGCGCCCAGCACCAGCCGGGCGGGGTCGCCGGACCCGTCGCCGACGGCGCGGGCGTGCAGCGCGTCGACGTGCGCGACCAGCTCGTCGACGGTCGCGGCGGGGTCGTTGACCGAGGCGGCGCCGGGGTCGGTACCGGGGCGGTGGATGTTCTTGTCGATCGGGATCTTCCCGTCGCCGGTGCCGACGCTGAGGCCCTGCACCTGGTTGAACGACCAGTTCTCCGGCAGCGTGTGGCCGACGTTGCCGGAGTACCCGGACGACATCCCCGCCACGAACGACCACCGGGCGCCGGTCCGGGCGCTGATCTGCGCGCACACGTGGCGCGAGCCGTAGATGCCGTGCACGTACCGCTTGCCCTTCTCCGCCAGCCCGGCCACCACGCCCTCGAAGTACGGCAGGATGTGGCTGTCGATCTGCGCGGCGGTGGCGTCGTAGTCGACGGCGAAGTAGATGACCGTGCCGCGGTTGAAGCCGTACTTGACCGCCGCGGCGTGCGCCCCGGCGGCGTCCTCGAGGCCCTGCGCCCGGGTGAAGTAGTCCCGCTCGCCGCCCCAGTACTGCGAGATCGGGAACACCCGCAGCCCGTGCCCGAAGATGGTGTCCAGCTCGCCGGGCTGGATCTCCTTGTTGAGGGTCCCGCCGGGCTGCTCGTCGAGGTACCGCCCGAGCACCCGGTACCCGGCGGCGTGCAGCGCCCTGGCCCGCGGCGCGGTGACGGTGGCGATCCCGTCGGTGGCGGTGCCGGCCCGCTCGGGATCGCCGTTGGAGGCCAGGAGCTGCGCCCACGTCGGGTAGTCGCCCCGGCCGCTGGCCGGCAGCGCGGAGAACTCCTGGAACCGCTTCAGCGCCCCGACGGCCTCGGCGTCGAGCCGGTCGCCGAACCGCCCGTACCCGTTGGCGACCAGCCCGCCGAGGAGCAGCCGCGCCCACTCGCCGCCGGCCCCCTCGCCCACCGGGTGCCCGCGCAGCCCCTCCCGGCTGGCCGGGCCGAGCGCGCCGTTGGCCTGGTCGTCGGTCATCCCGAGGGCGAACTGGACGGCGAGGATCAGCGCCCGATGGGTGTCCCGCCCGAACCGCCCGTCCGCCGGCCCGACGAAGAAGTCCCGCCGGCCGAGGTGCGCGCCGTTCAGCCACTGCTGGAGCTTGCGGATCTCAGCCGAGCCGCCGGGCCGCAGCCGGTGCGCGTCGAGGGTGAGCATGGCCTTGACCAGCTTCGGCGGGACCGGCTTGCCGGCCCCCACCGCGACGCCGGCGTCGCCGGCCAGGGCGCGCAGCGCGGCCCGGGTGCCGCCGCTGATGGTCCCGTCGACCGGACCGGCGTCGTACTCGCGGGCGTGCAGGGCGTACTGGACGATCCGGGCGAGGTTCGCGTTCCGCTCGTCCATCGGCACCCCGCCGCGCTCGGCGAGCCGGGCGAGCGTGGCCGGGCCGAAGCTCGCGGCCAGCGTGGTGATCCCCAGCTCGTACTGGAGCCCCATGGTCCACGACGCGACCGTCGCCGCGTCCGCCCGGCCGGTGACGGCGCACGCCCGGTACCCCGCCACCTTGCCGTACGTCGCGTTGGCCCACCGCTGCCCCTGCTCGACCACCGCGCTATCGGCCACGAACGATCCCGTCCCGAAAGTCATTCATGAATGACGATGCTAGGAGCCCGTCCGGTTCCCCGCAGCCCCCATTCATCGACGATGATGGGTACGATCGCCGCTCCGCAGGGGTACGGTCGGCCGCCTTTCGGGGCGGGATCGGGCCGCGGTACCCGGTCAGGCGCCGAGCTGGCGCCGCACCTCGGCGGCGACCCGCCCGCCCTCGGCCCGGCCCGCGACCGCGACCCGGGCGGCCTGCATGGCCGCCCCCATGGCCTTCGGCCCGGCGAACCCGCCCGCCGCCAGCGCCTGCGCCACGACCCCGGCCAGCTCCCCGTCGGCGAGCTGCGCCGGCAGGTACCGGTCCAGCACGGCGCCCTCGGCCCGCTCCTTCGCCGCCGACTCCGCCCGCCCGGCGTCCCCGAACGCCGTCGCCGCCTCCCGGCGCTTCTTGGCCTCCTTGGTCAGCACGGCCAGCACCTCGTCGTCGGACAGCTCCCGCGCCGCCGTACCGGCCACCTCCTCGGCCCGGACGGCCGCCAGCGCCATCCGCAGCGTGGAGGTGGTCACCTGGTCGCGGGCCTTCATGGCGGTCCGCAGGTCGGCATTGAGGGAGTCCTTGAGATTGCCCATGGCAGGAAAAACTACTCTGGTACGCATGGGCATGCGCGCCGTTACTCCCCGCTCCCCGCTGGTCCGCACCGCGGGCGCGCTGGCGCTCGCCGGCGCCGGGGCCCTGGCGTACGCGGCGCTGGTCGAGCGCCACCTGTACACCCTGCGCCGCTTCGACGTGCCGATCCTCGCCACGGACGCCGAGCCGCTGCGCGTCCTGCACCTGTCCGACCTGCACCTCACCCCCGGCCAGGAGCGCAAGCGCGACTGGGTGGCCTCGCTGGTCGGCACCGACCCCGACCTGGTCGTGGTGACCGGCGACAACATGGCCCACCCGGACGCCCTGAACACCGTCGTGGCGGCGTTGCAGCCGCTGTTCGGGCTGCCGGGGGCGTTCGTCTTCGGCTCGAACGACTACACCGGGCCCGTCTGGAAGAACCCCTTCGGCTACTTCCGGCGCGAGCGCGAGTACCGGCACGGGGTCGAATTGCCGTACGAGGAGCTGCGCGAGGTCCTCACCGGCGTCGGCTGGGCCGACCTCAACAACGCCCGGACCGTCCTGAAGGCCGGCGGCCGGCAGATCGAGATCGCCGGGGTGGACGACCCGCACCTACAGCGCGACGACTGGCCCGCGGTGGCCGGGGAGGTCACGCCGGGGGCGGACGCCCACCTGGCGCTCGCCCACTCCCCGGAACCGGCGCTGCTGGACCTGATGGCGGCGGACGGATTCCGGCTGCTGCTGGCCGGGCACACCCACGGCGGGCAGGTGTGCGTACCGGGGGTGGGGGCGCTGGTGACGAACTGCGGGCTGCCGCGCCGGATGGCCAAGGGGCTGCACCGGTGGCCGGGGTCGGAGGCGTGGCTGCACGTGTCGGCGGGGGTGGGGACGCACCCGACGGCGCCGGTCCGGTTCGCCTGCCGGCCGGAGGCGTCGCTGCTGACGCTGATCCCGCGGTGAGGCCGCCGCCGGGTCGGGTCTTCCGGCGCGGCGGAGGGTGCCGATGTGCGGGGGGCTCCGGGGGTGGGCTACGATATTGCGGCACCCTGCGGGGTGTGTAACACCGGGGTATGGCGCAGCTTGGTAGCGCGCTTCGTTCGGGACGAAGAGGCCGTCGGTTCAAATCCGGCTACCCCGACATAGACAAGGCCCTGACCAGCGGAAACGCCGGTCAGGGCCTTATTTCTGTCCATGGCTATTTGAACCGTCCCCCGAAACCCCCATTTACCCGTGGCGGCGATCAGGTCCCTAGGGCGCGGGGTCGCCCGCTGTGGCGGTTGCCTGGAGGGGATCACCCGGTCGGCCTCACTCGTGCCTGGGAGGCACCGTGTCGGCCTTCGGCGAGCCCGCACCGAGCTGTTCGAGGATGTCCGATACGTCCGGGGCCAGAGCGGGCTTGACGATGTAGTGCTTCTTCGTGATCTCCTCGCTGCCGTGCCCGAGTTGGGCGGCAGCTTTCTTCGCGTTGGCGTCCTTGTCAATGAGGGTGGCGACGGTCTTGCGGAAGGTGTGCGGGGTGACCCATGCGAGTCCGGCGTCGGCTCGGGCTTGGCGCCACTGGCGGCGTACGTTCTGCGGGGACAACCAGGTGCCCTTGCGCGAGGCGAAGATCGCATCGTGTCCGACCGGGTCGACGCGTTCCCGCACTGGGACGGGCAGCGCCCGTTCGTGTTCGCCGACCCGAGCAAGAACGATAAGGCACGCTCGCGGATGGACACCGCGCATGAGCTCGGGCACCTGCTGCTGCGCCATGACGCCGAGCTGGGCAGTCAGTTGCTCGACCGGCAGGCAACGGCGTTCGGCTCACACCTCCTCGCGCCAACGGGCCAATTGCGCGACGAACTGCCCGGCAAGCTGGACTCGGTCGGCTGCACGAACTCAAGCGCCGCTGGGGCATGTCGCTGAAGGCTCTGATCTACTGAGGTCCCCCCGCTTTCCCGGAGTGGGGTTACCTGCCGCCGGTTGGCGTCGGGGTGGTGCTGAGTGATCCTGGCTGGCCGATGTTGGTCTGGTGCCAGGTGGTCTCGCATTCGTCGGGGCTGAGGTAGCCGAGTTCGTGTTGGATGCGTCGGGTGTTGTACCAGGTGTCGATGTAGGCGAACAGTGCGTTCTCGGCTTCCTCGCGGGTGCGTCAGGTGGTGCGGTAGACGAGTTCGATCTTCAGGGTGGAGAAGAAGTTTTCCATCAGGGCGTTGGGTCGCACTCCGAGGCGAAAAACGCCGACGCGGCCTTGAGGACCTCGTTGACACGGCGCAGCTCAGCGTTCTCCCGCCGCAACTGGCGGTTCTCCTGCGCCATGTCCGTCGTCGGCC
>NZ_BMQB01000005.1 GCF_014647895.1 Pilimelia anulata | reverse complement strand
TGTAGAAGTAGTACGGCAGGATCCCCGCCTCACCCTGCAAGCCGAAGCACAGGTCCAGCAGGGCCTCCGGGGTGTCGTTCACGCCGCGCATGAGCACGCCCTGGTTGCGGACGTCCCGGATCCCGGCGTCCAGCGCCGCCCGGGTCGCCGCCGCCACCAGCGGCGTCAGCGACTGCACGTGGTTGACGTGCGTGTGGATCGCCACGTTCACCCCGCGCTCGCGGGCCAGCTTGGCCACCCGGCCCAGCCCGTCGACCACGTCGGACTGCAACCAGTGCTGCGGCAGGCCCATCAGCGCCTTGGTCGCCAGCCGGATGTCCCGGATGCTGTCGATCTCCAACAGCCGGGTCAGGTACGACTCCAGGTTCTTCCACGGCACGTTCGCCACGTCGCCGCCGGAGACCACCACGTCCCGCACGCCCGGCGTCGCCCGCAGGTAGTCGATGTGCGCGTCGTACCGCGCCACCGGCTTCAGGACCAGCTTCAGCTTGTCCACCTGCGGGGTCGAGTTGCCCACCAGGTCCATCCGGGTGCAGTGCCCGCAGTACTGCGGGCAGGTCGGCAGCAGCTCCGCCAGCACCTTCGTCGGGTACCGGTGGGTCAGGCCCTCCGCCACCCACATGTCGTGCTCGTGCAGCGAGTCGCGGGTCGCGTACGGGTGCGACGTCCACTCCACGTGCCGGTCCGACGCCACCGGGATCATGTACCGGCGCACCGGGTCGGCGTAGAACGCCTCCGTCGTCATCGGCTCGAACGGCACCATCGTGTTGATCATCTGCGGCGGCACCAGCATCGACATCGTCGCCAGCCGCGCCTGGTCGTCGGCCAGGTCGGTGTAGAACCGCTCGTCGAGCAGGTCGCCCATGAGCGTGCGGAGCTGACCGATGTTCTTGATGCAGTTGACCCGCTGCCACTGGGCGGATTCCCACTGCTCGCGGGTGATGCCCCGCCAGCCGGGGAAGCGGGTCCAGTCCGGCTCGACCAGGGGCCGGCGCCGGTAGTCGTATGGCTGGCCGAGCTGCGGCACGTCGAGCGACGTGCCGGCAGCCGGCTCGGCAGTGATGGTCATCGGTGCTTACCCCCACATGTTGCGGATGTTGGAGAGAGAGTGGTCCCCGGTGGCGCGGGCCGCCGGGCGGCGGTACTGGATCAGCGGTGGCCGGCGCCCGCCAGGGTGCGCTCGGTCAGGGCCTCGCCGGCGACGCGCTGTACGGGCAGCGGGTCGCGGCGGACGGCCGGCACCGGCGCGGCGGGGGCGACCGGTCGGGCCACCTGCTCGCACGGGATGCCGTGCCACGCGGTGTGCTCGGGCAGGGTCTCCCCCTTCATCAGCAGGGACAGCGGGCCCAGCGAGGCGCCGCGGGAGAGCACCGAGTCGTACAGGACGATGGCCATGTTGCCCACCGTCGACTCGGCCTCGATCCGCATGCTGCTGGACTTGAACACCCGGTCCTCGAACAAGTGGTTCTGCACGACGGCGCCGTGGTTCAGCGCGGCGTGGTCGCCGATCTCCACCAGGTCCCACTCGGAGAACAGCGTCGTGGCCAGGTACACCCGCTTGCCGAGCTTGACGCCCATCAGGCGGAAGAACGGCGCGGCGAACGGGGTGCCGAGCAGCGACGACACGGCCGGCGAGAAGACCGACTCGTAGATGCCGTTGACCATCTCGTTCAGCCAGACGTACGTGCACCACAGCGGCTTGATCACCGGCTTGAAGGTACCCATGATCGTCTTCTTGAGGAAGGCCACGAACAGCATCGACGCGACCGCGAAGGCCATCGCCACCACCGGCGCGACCAGCGCGACCCGCAGCACGCCGCCGGTGGACAGCGCCCACCACAGGCAGTACAGGTACGGCACCAGCGCGGCCAGCCCGACGTAGTACGGGATCAGCACCCGCAGCCCGTCGATCAGCGCCCGCTGCAGGTACAGCGACTTCGAGGGCTGGAACGTCACCGCCGGGTCGAACGAGTCCACCTTGACCCGGTGGGTCAGCGTGAACGCCTCGGCGCCCAGGCCCTCCCAGCCGTCCGGGGTGGTGTCCATCCCCGCCGGCGGCAGCGACTGGACCCCGAGCAGGCCGTTGTCGCCCATGCTCTTGCCCATCGGCAGGATCGCGCTGTTGCCGACGAAGCTGCGCGCCCCGATCCGGTTCCAGCCGACCTGGAACACGCCGTGGTGCACCCGCTTGCCGCCGATGATCGCGCCGTCGGCGAAGAAGCTCTCCGGGCCGATCTCGGTCAGCTCGGGCTGCATGCTCCAGATCGTCGAGATCTCGGCCCGCCGGGCGATCTTCGTGCCGAACAGCCGCAGGAACGGCGGCAGGTACAGCGTCGTGTAGATCGGCAGGAACGCCTGCTTCACCCGGGTCATCAGCAGGTCCGACATCCACTTGCGGACGTACAGGATGCTCTCGGTCCGGTACACGCCCGGCTCGATCCGGTGCAGGATCAGCCACTTGAAGAAGGCGGACAGGTACACGCCGATCACCAGCAGCACCGGCAGGGCCAGCGCGAGCGCCGCGATCGAGGTGGAGATGCCCAGGTGCAGCAGCATCCAGCGGAACAGGAACATCAGCGCGAGGAACATGCCGCTGCCGAGCCAGAAGAAGAAGTCCACCGCGGCGACGTGCAGCCAGCCGAAGAAGAACCGCTTCGCGGTCGAGGCGTGCGCGGTCCGGTCCGGCAGCTCCACCGGCGCCGGCACCGCGGGGGCGCCGCGGCGGCGCTCGCCGTCGGCCATCACGTGCCCGTCGGGCAGCAGCGACTGGTCGTCCAGCGCGCAGTCGTCGCCCATGGCGGCGTTCAGGCCGATCGCCGAGTGGATGCCGACGAAGCAGCGGTCGCCGATGTCGACCCGGCCGAGCTTGAGCAGGCCGTCCTCCACCCGCCAGCCGAGCAGGTGGGTGGACGCGCCGACGCTGCTGTCGTCGCCGATGCTGATCAGGTCCCAGGCGCCGACCTCGGTGGTCATCAGGTGGCAGCGCTTGCCCACCCGGGCGCCCATCAGCCGGAAGTACAGCGACATGACCGGGGTGCCGACCAGCGCGCCGACGCCGCTCATCGCGGTGAACCGGGCGGCCAGCCAGAACCGGAAGTAGTAGAAGCTGTAGAGCTTGTGCTCGCCCGGCTTGTACCGGCCGATCAGGATCCACTTGGCGGCGATCGACAGCACGATGATCAGCGGCCAGCCGCCGAGGGCGAGCAGGCTCGTGATGATCACGAACCAGAGCGTCGACAGCTCGCCGAGCACCCAGAACACGGTCAGGAAGAAGGCGACCGCGGGGAGCAGCGAGAAGAACGCGCCGAACAGGTACATCGACAGCGCCTGCAGCGTCCAGGTCGTCCACCGGGACAGCTTGGACTGGCCCTCGTACACCTCGCGGGCGCTCGGGCCGCGCGGCGGCACGCCGGCGCTGCCCGGCACGGGCGCGGGGCCCAGGCCGTCCAGGTGCGCGGCCAGGCCGCGGACGGTCGGGAACTTGTACATGTCCCGGACCGTCACCGGGTGCCCGACGGTGTCCCGCATCGAGGTCGCGGCCTTGGCCGCCACCAGCGAGTGCCCGCCCAGGTCGAGGAAGAAGTCCGCGGTGACCGAGACGGCCGGCGCGCCGAGTACCTGCGCGTACACGTCCGCGATCCGGGCCTCCATGGGCGTGGCCGGCGGGTCGACGTCGCCGACCGCGCGGGTGAGCTGCTGGCTCGGCGGCGGCAGCAGCTTGCGGTCGACCTTGCCGCTGGTGGTCCGCGGCATCTCCGGCATGACGTCGAGGAAGGTCGGCAGCATGTACGGCATGAGCCGGTCCTGGAGCAGCCGCAGCACGCCGTCGCGGTCCAGGTCGGCCGCGGGGGCGTCGGTGACGACGTACGCGGCGATCTCCTGCAGGCCCTCGACCTCGACGACCTTGACCGCGGCGGCCTTGATCTGCGGCCACTCGGTGAGCACCGACTCGATCTCGCCCAGCTCGACCCGGTTGCCGCGGATCTTCACCTGGCCGTCGATCCGGCCGAAGAACTCGAATTCGCCGTACTCGTTGCGCCGCACCAGGTCGCCGGTGCGGTAGATCCGGCACGGGTCGTCGCCGTCGAGGCTGACGAACGCCCTGGCGGTGAGGTCCGGCTGGCGGACGTACCCGCGGGCCAGCGTCTCCGACCGGATGACCAGCTCGCCGGACCCGCCCTCGGGGACCGGGCGCAGCTCCTCGTCCACGACCTCCAGGTGGTACCCGCGCAGCGGGCGGCCGATGTTGATCGGCACGCCGGCGCGGCAGCGGAAGGCGGTGGTGTTGACCGTGGCCTCGGTGGGGCCGTACACGTTCCACAGCGCCAGCCCCGGCCGGTCCCAGCGGGCGACCAGGTCGGGCGGGCAGACCTCGCCGGAGAGCACGATCGTGCTCAGGCTCGGTACCGGGTGCCCCATCGTCGCGAGAACGGTGGGAACGGTGGAGAAGTAGTTGACGTCCAACTCGGCGAGGTGCAGGGCCAGGTCGTCGCCGAACTTCGGCGCCCCGGTCTCCGGGACGACCAGCGTGGAGCCGTTGGAGAAGGCCATCCAGATCTCCTCGATGCTGCCGTCGAAGCACAGCGAGAAGCCCTGGTAGACGCGGTCGGTGGGAGCGGTCGCGCAGACCTCGTTGAAGGCGCTGACGAAGCGGGTCACGTGCCGGTGCTCCGTCATGATGCCCTTGGGCCGGCCGGTGGTGCCGGAGGTGTAGATGACGTACGCCAGGTCGTACGGCGAGACGTAGCCGACCGGCGGCTCGGGCTCGTACGGCGCCGGGGCCGCCAGCGCCACGTACGGCGAGTCGACGGTGATGACCTCCACCGGCGTGGCCGGGTAGGCGTCGTCGGTGCGGTGGGCCAGGTCCAGGTCGGTGAGGCAGAGCGCGACGCCCAGCTCGTCGCTGATGTGCCGGATGCGCTCGGTCGGGTAGCCGGGGTCGATCGGCACGTACACCACGCCGGCCTTGTGGCAGGCCAGGATCGCGGCGATGGCGAGGTCGGAGCGGGTGAGGAAGAGGGCGACGAAATCGCCGCGCCGGGCGCCCAAGGCCCGGATATGGCGGGCCAGCCGGTTGGCGGCGGCGTCCAACTGCGCGTACGTGGTCGCGCGCGGGCCGCAGGTCACCGCGATCGCGTCAGGCGACTTACGTGCGGTGGCCTCGAAGAGCTCGTGCAGGCACAGCTCCGCTGCCGACTCCATGGCAGTCCTTTCTCCAGCTCTGGCACGGGTGCCCCGCCGAGGTGGATCGGCCGGGCCAAGCTTGGGTGGGTCCACATGCGAGCACTACCCACATGCCGGAAATGAGCCCCCCGCACCTGAAACGTGCCGCTATCGCACGGCGGTGCGGGATATGGCTCTTGTCCGCGGTTCCGCGACCGCCGGCGCTTACGCCGCGGTCGTATGACCGACCACAAAGACGGAACGACTATGGCGGCGGTCGCGGTACGCCGCAAGTCGATACAACACGTGCGGGCGGCAGTGGATCGGCGCGGTCATCTGTGAGACACCAATCTCTCGGCTGGGCTTGTGCCGCTCTAGACGGCTACGTGCGGTTTCCTCCCCCGGAAGTCCCGCACGCTCGGCTATCGAACCCATGAACGCTGGGGAAAAGCTCGTAGCAACCTCAGAGCAACCTCGGAGCCGAGGAACTGTCCGCTATGTACTCCCTGCACAGACATCGATCGATACGATCTGTAATGGAATCGTCACATCCCATCACGGTGTCTCCCGGGAACCGGGACGCATCCGTGCGCAATGAGCGACGTCGATAGATCGTTAAGGTACCGCTAAGCTGCTCCCAACAGATTTTCCGCGCAACCGCTACAGGAATTCGGATGCAGTCTGAGACGAACTGGGCAGCCGGAACGACCGTCAGTGCCCCGGCAGTCGACCAAATGGCCACATCTGCGCGGGTCGAGCGGGTACTCGTCGTGGACGATGAACCCAACATCTGCGCGCTCCTCGCCGCCACCCTCCGGTTGGTCGAGTTCGATGTCCGGGTGGCCGGTACCGGGACCGACGCGCTCGCGGAGGTCGAGGATTTCGACCCGGACCTTATCGTGCTCGATGTGATGCTGCCCGATCTGGATGGCTTCGAGGTGGCCCAGCGCATCCGCGCCAGGGGTCGACACATGCCGATCATCTTCCTGACCGCCCGGGACGCGGTCGAGGACCGCATCTCCGGCCTGACCGTCGGCGGCGACGACTACGTCACCAAGCCGTTCAGCCTGGAGGAGGTGGTGCTGCGGATCCGGGCCATCCTGCGCCGCAGCCGGACCGACCCGGAGGGCCCCGGGATCAAGCCGCTGCTCACCTTCGCCGACCTGGAACTGGACGAGGCCGCCCACGAGGTGCGCCGGGCCGGGCGGCAGGTCGACCTGTCCCCGACCGAGTTCAAGCTGCTCCGGTACCTGCTGATCAACGCCGGCCGGGTGGTCAGCAAGGCGCAGATCCTGGACCGGGTGTGGAACTACGACTTCGACGGCGACGGCCGGATCGTCGAGTCGTACGTCTACTACCTTCGTCGCAAGATCGACCGACACGGGCCGGCGCTGATCCACACGGTCCGCGGCGTCGGGTACACCCTGCGCCTGCCCCGCGAGGAAGTCTGACCTTGTCCGCGGACGAGGAGGAGCCGACGCTGGACCTGCGCGCCGCCCCCGCCCCGGCGGCGGCGCGCGCCGGCGCGCGGTGCCGCTGCCCCGGCCGCGGCTTCCTGCGCCCCTGGCGACAGTGGACGCTGCGCTCCCGGCTCATCCTGGTCACCAGCGTCATGGCGGCGCTCGCGCTGGTCGTCGCCGACACCGCCGGCCTGGTCCTGCTGCGCAGCTACCTGACCGCCAAGATCGACCGGCAGCTCATCGGCCTCAGCCGCCCGTACGCCCGCGGGGCCGACCCGGAGAGCGGCGTCGTCACCGGCGGCGGGCACCGGCGGATGGCCAAGCGGCTCGGCCCCGACCAGGCCCTGATCGTCTTCGGCCCGGACGGCCGCCGGGAGACCCGGCACGGCTGGATCACCGGGGCGTCGCAGCCGCGGGTGGAGTCGTTCGAGACGCTGCTCGCCCGGGCCCGGACCAAGACGCCGTACACCGTGCCGGCCACCGACGGGCAGACCGAGTGGCGGCTGCTCGCGGTACCGGTCGGCAACACCGGCGGGCTCGTCCTCGTCGGCGTCGCGCTGGACGAGGTCAAGCAGACCAGCGAGCGGCTGCTGTTCATCGACATCGGCGTGACGGTGACCGTCCTGCTGCTGCTCGGCCTGGTCGGCGGCGCGGTGATCCGGCTCGGGCTGCGCCCGCTCACCCGGATGGGCGAGACCGCCGCCGAGATCACCCGCGGCGACCTGGCCCGCCGGGTGGACGACGACGACCCGCACACCGAGGCCGGGCAGCTCGGCGCCGCGCTGAACTCGATGCTCACCCGGATCGAGGCGGAGATCGCCGCGCGCCGGGCGTCCGAGGAGCGGCTGCGCCGGTTCGTCGCCGACGCCTCGCACGAGCTGCGCACGCCGCTGACCTCCATCCGCGGCTTCGCCGAGCTGTACCGGCGCGGCGGCGCCCCGCCCGGCCCGGTCCTGGACGACACGATGTCCCGGATCGAGCAGGAGGCCACCCGGATGGCCGCGCTGGCCGAGGAGATGCTGCTGCTGGCCCGGCTGGACCAGCGCCGCGCCCTCCAGCGCGCGCCCGTCGACCTGCTCCAGGTGGCCGCCGACACGGTCCGGGACGCGCACGCCCGCTCCCCCGGCCGGTCGGTGAAACTCGCCGCGCTCACCGACGACGCGGCCACGATCGAGCCGGTCACCATCCCGGGCGACGAGCCGGGGCTGCGGCAGGTCGCGGCGAACCTCGTCGCCAACGCGCTCCAGCACACCGCCGATTCGGTACCGGTGACCGTCCGGGTCGGCCGGCAGTCGCGCGGCTGGCCGGGCCCGGCGCCGCAGGCCAGCGCGCCGGGCGCGGTGGCGCTCGCCGGGCCGTGCGCGGTATTGGAGGTCACCGACACGGGGGCGGGGGTCGCGGACGCGCACGCGGAGCGGCTGTTCGAGCGCTTCTACCGGGCCGATTCCAGCCGGGCCCGGGGGATCAAGGGCGGCGGTACGGGGCTGGGGCTGGCGATCGTCGCGGCGATCGTGAACGCGCACGGCGGGCGGGTGGAGCTGCACCGGCCGGAGGACGGCGGCGCCACCTTCCGCGTCCTCCTGCCGACGAGCCCGTCGGGCGGCTGATCGCGCTCCGGCGCCCCTCCCGCTCATGCGTTGCGGTTCGTACCCCCTGTTTCTACGTGGCCGGGAGGGGGTCTGTTTCGTCGGTGAACTCGCCCAGGAGTTGCTCCAGGAGGTCCTCCAGGGTGACCAGGCCGGTCAGGGTGCCGGCGCGGTCGGTGGTCAGGGCGAGCTGGGCGCGGTGGCCGCGCAGGCGGCGGACCGCCGCGGCCACCGGCAGGTCCGCGGGCAGGCGCAGCGCGGGCGTGGCCAGGTCGGCCGCCGACGCCGTACGGCCGGCGCTGGTGGCCCGGACGGCGTCGCGCAGGTGCACGAAGCCCACGATCGCGCCGTCGCGCACGACCGCCAGGCGGGAGCGGCCCGTCTCGCGGTACCGGCGCTCGATGCCGGCCGCGTCGGTGTCGGCGGGGACGCCCACGATCGCGTCCGCCGGGATCATCACCTCGGCCAGCGTCGTGCGCTGGACGGCCAGCGCCGCCGTGAGCAGGTCGTGCTGGCCGACGCTGAGCGTGCCGTGCTCGCGCGAGGCGACGACGAGCAGGCGCAGCTCCTCCGGGCCGTGCGCGGTCGACAGCTCGTCGCGCGGCTCGACGCCGAACAGCCGCAGGCAGGCGTTCGCGATGCCGTTGAGCGCCCGCAGCGCCGGCCGGGTGAGCCGGGTGAACAGCCGGAACGAGGGCGCGAGCAGCAGGGCGGCGCGCTCCGGGCCGCTGATCGCCCACGACTTCGGGGCCATCTCGCCGATCACCACGTGCAGGAAGCCGACGAGCAGGACGGCGGCGATGAAGGCGACCGCGTAGGCGGCGGCGTCCGGCAGGCCGGTGGCGCCCAGGACCGGGGAGAGCAGGTCGGCGACGGTCGGCTTGGCGAGCGCGCCCAGCCCGATCGTGCACAGGGTGATGCCGAGCTGCGCGCCGGCGAGCATCATGGACAGCTCGCGGACCCCGTCCAGCGCGGCGCCGGCCGACCGGCTGCCCCGGGCGGCGGCCTCCTCCAACCGGTGCCGCTTGGCGGCGACCAGGGCGAACTCGGCGGCCACGAAGAACGCGTTCAGGGCCAGTAGCAGCAGCGAGACGGCCAGCGACCAGGCGGGCGTCACGACGGCTCCCCCGCGCGGACCGCGACCCGGACGGGCACGTGCCGCTGGACGGCCTCGACCCGCAGGGTGACCGCCGGCTGCCCGACGCCCGGCGGCAGGACCACCTCGTCGCCGACCGCGGGCAGCCGGCCGAGGGCGTGCAGCACCAGCCCGCCGACCGTGTCGTACGAGTCGTGGCCGGGCAGGGCGATGCCGGTGGCGTCGGCGACCTCGTCCGGCCGCCAGCGGGCGGGTACGGACCAGGCCCGCTCCCCCAGCTCGCGCGCGGCCGGGCTCGGGTGGTCGTCCTCGTCCCGGATCTCGCCGACCAGCTCCTCGGCGATGTCCTCCAGCGAGAGCACGCCCGCGAAGCCGCCGTACTCGTCCACCACGCAGGCGAGCTGGCGGCGCTCGGTGCGCAGCAGGTCCAGCGCGGCGGGCAGGGGCAGCGACGCCGGTACGAGCAGCGGCGGCGCCGCCACGGCCCGGGCCGGGACGTCCGGCCGGGTGGCCGCGGGCAGGTTGGCCAGGTCGGCGACCGAGATCACCCCGACCAGGTCGTCGACGCTGCGGCCGGTGACCGGGAACCGGCTGTGCCCGGTGTCCAGCAGCGCCACGACGGCGGCGGCCGGCGCGTCGGCGGCGACGGTGACGACGTCGACCCGCGGGACCATCACCTCGCCGGCGGTCCGGCGGGCGAAGTCGAGGCCGTGGTCGAGCAGCCGGGAGGTGTCCTCGTCGAGCAGGCCGCGGTCGCGGGAGGCGGCGATGATCCGGTCCAGGTCCTCCGGGGTGGCGCCCTGCGGCAGCTCCTCCACCGGCTCGATGCCGACCCGGCGCAGCAGCCGGTTGGAGACGCTGTCGAACACCCGGATCACCGGCCCGGCGACCGTCAGGTACAGCAGCGTCGAGCGGGCCAGGGCCCGGGCCAGCGGCACGGGGCGGGCGATGGCGAGGTTCTTCGGGGCCAGCTCGCCCAGCACCATCTGGATCACGGTCGCCAGCAGCAGCGCCAGCGCCACGGACACCGACAGGCTCACCGCCGCCGGCAGCCCCGCCGCGCCCAGCAGCGGCGCCAGGCCCTCGCCCAGGAACGGTTCGGCGACGTACCCGGCGAGCAGCGCGGTCACGGTGATGCCCACCTGGGCGCCCGACAGCACGAACGACAGCCGCCCGGTCACCCGCAGCGCCCGCTGCGCGGCGGCGTCGCCGTCGTCGGCGAGCGCGCGCAGCCGGCCGCGGTCCACGGCCACGTACGCGAACTCCTGCGCCACGAACCAGCCGGTCGCGGCGGTCAGCGCCAGAATGAGCGCGAGGCCGGTCAGGATCAGCATACGGCGATCCCGCGGTGGGGTGGGCGCCGGGCGTGGACCGGGGGTCCGCCCGGCCCGGGTCTGTGACCGTCAGCCATCGGCCGACGGTACCAACCGCGCCCGGGTACCCGCTGTGTGACCCGGTCGGGCGGGTGCCGGCCGTAAGCTCGGATGCCGGGAGAGTCCCGCGACGAGGAGGTCCGACGTGCCGTACGAGGTCAGTGGGGTCATCGCCCCCGGCAAGGGCGAGCCGACCCGGCTCACCACGATCGTCGTGCCCGACCCGGGGCCCGGCGAGGCGGTGGTGAACGTCCGGGCGTGCGGGGTGTGCCACACCGACCTGCACTACGTCCAGGGCGGCATCGGCGACGACTTCCCGTACCTGCTCGGCCACGAGGCCGCGGGCACGGTCGAGGCGGTCGGGGCCGGGGTGACCGACGTGGCGCCCGGCGACTTCGTGATCCTCAACTGGCGGGCCGTCTGCGGCTCCTGCCGGGCCTGCAAGCGCGGCCGCCCGCAGTACTGCTTCGCCACCCACAACGCGAAGCAGCGGATGACGCTGCCCGACGGCACCCCGCTGTCCCCGGCGCTGGGCATCGGCGCGTTCGCCGAGAAGACCCTGGTCGCGGCCGGACAGTGCACGAAGGTCGACCCGGCCGCCCCGGCCACCGTCGCCGGCCTGCTCGGCTGCGGCGTGATGGCCGGCGTCGGCGCGGCGGTGAACACCGGCGGCGTGCAGCGCGGCGACTCCGTAGCGGTGTTCGGCTGCGGCGGCGTCGGCGACGCCGCGATCGCGGGCGCGGCCATGGTCGGCGCCACCACGATCATCGGCGTGGACCTGGACGACCGGAAGCTCGGCTGGGCGCGCGAATTCGGCGCCACCCACACCGTGAACGCCGCGGACACCGACCCGGTGGCCGCGATCCGCGAGCTGACCGGCGGCTTCGGCGTCGACGTGGCGATCGAGGCGGTGGGCACCCCGAAGGTGTACGAGCAGGCGTTCTACGCCCGCGACCTGGCCGGCACGGTGGTGCTGGTCGGGGTGCCGCGGCCGGAGATGCAGCTCACCCTGCCGATGCTGGAGGTGTTCGGCCGCGGCGGGGCGCTGAAGTCGTCCTGGTACGGCGACTGCCTCCCCGAGCGGGATTTCCCGCTGCTCATCGCGCTGTACCGGCAGGGCCGGCTGCCGCTGGACCGGTTCGTCACCGAGGAGATCGGGATCGGCGACCTCGAGGCGGCGTTCGCGAAGATGGAGCGCGGCGAGGTGCTGCGCAGCGTGGTGGTCCTGTGACCGCCCGACTGGACCGGGTCGTGACCGCCGGGGTGTTCACCCTGGACGGCGGCTCCTGGGACGTGGAGAACAACGTGTGGGTCGTCGGCGACGACCGCGAGTGCGTGGTGATCGACGCGGCGCACGACGCCGCCGCCATCGCGGCCGCCGTCGGGGACCGGCGGCTCGTGGCGGTCGTCTGTACGCACGCGCACAACGACCACGTGAACGCGGCGCCGGAGCTGGCCGACCGGTACGGCGCGCCGATCCTGCTGCACCCCGACGACCGCCCGCTGTGGGACGCCACCCACCCGGGCCGCGCGCCGGACGCCGAACTGGGCGACGGCGAGGTGATCGCGGTGGGCGGCCTGGACCTGCGGGTGCTGCACACGCCGGGGCACGCGCCGGGGGCGTGCTGCCTGTACGCGCCGGCGAGCGGGGTGGTGTTCAGCGGGGACACGCTGTTCCGGGGCGGGCCGGGCGCGACGGGGAGGTCCTACTCGGACTTCCCGACCATCATCGACTCGATCCGGGGCCGCCTGCTGGTGCTCCCCCCGGACACGGTGGTCCACCCGGGCCACGGCGGGTCGACGACGATCGCCGCCGAGGCCCCCCACCTGCCCGAGTGGATCGAGCGCGGCCACTGACGCCCGCCCGCGGCCCGGCCGGTCGCGGTCAGGTGGGGAGGCGGGCGAGGGCGGCGTGGATCTCCGGGCGGGCGGCGTCGCCCTCCAGCGACTGGGACCACAGTTCGTCCAGCCAGGCGCGGTAGCGGGGAACCGCGTCGCCGCGGACCACGTGCTCGGTCACCGCGTCCTCGATCACCACCAGGTCGTCCAGCAGGGCGAACGAGACCACCGGCGGCGCCGGGCCGCGGTCGGCACCGGCATCACCCCGAACCGGACGCCGGGCAGCCCGATCACCGACAGCAGCCGGTCGAGCTGCGCCCGCATCACCGCCGGCGGCGCGACCAGGTAGCCGAGCGCCATCGGGGTCAGCAGGAACTCGAACCGCTTCGCCGGGTCGTACAGGTACGGCTGCCGGGCGAGCCGGGCCCGGACGGCGTCCGCCACGCCGGCGTCGCCCAGCGCGTGCCGCCGGGCGGCGTCGGCGAACACGGCCCGGGCGTAGTCCGGGATCTGGAGCAGGTCGGGGACGTACGCGGTCTCGAAGGAGGCGACGACGCGGCTGGCCGCGACCGCCTCGTGGTAGTCGAGCTGGACGGCGGCCAGGCCGCCCGCGAGCCGGGCCCGCCACGACCGCTGGGTGCACCGGAGCGCGGCGAGCAGCTCCGCCGGCAGCGCGTCGTCGCCCGGCGAGCAGCTCCGCAGCCAGGTGCGCAGGTCGGCCTCGGTGGGGAGCTGGCGGCCATTCTCGATCTTGGACACCTTGGAGCCGGGCCAGTCGGCGGCAGCGGCCAGTGCGCGCCCAGAGCGCCCCGACTGTACCCGGATCACCCGCAGCCGGACGCCGAGCGCCCCGGCATCAGCGGCGACTCACCGCCCGACGGTGGGCCCGATGCACCATCGGAATCCGGCAGCTCCGGTCGGAATGATTCCATTGTGCGCCCTCCGGCCGTCCGAGTGGCGCCAGATTTCCATTCGGCCGCCCGGACGGGAAGGTATTGGCGCCAACCTTTCCCCCTTCGCGATACGCGCGGCGGCGCGCTGCCACTTCCGTCGTACGCCGGCGGAACGGGGGAAATGGCGGTTCAGGCGGAGTGGATGAGGGCCAGCCAGTCGGTGATCACCGGGTCGGTCAGCGACGGTACCCGGGTGTCCGCGTCGAATTCCTGGTCCGGCAGGGACGGCACCGCCACCACGTACATTCCCGCCGCCCTGGCGGCCCGGGCCCCCGTCGGCGAGTCCTCGAACGCCACCGCCCGCCCCGGCGCTACGCCCAGCCGCGCGCACGCCGCCGCGTACACGTCCGGCGCCGGCTTCGGCCGCGGTACGTCCGCCGCCGTCACCACCGGCAGGTCGGCCAGGCCGATCGCGGCCAGGGTCAGCTCGACCAGCGGGCGGGGGCTGTTGCTGGCGACGGCGACCGGCAGCCGGGCCGCGCACGCCCGGGCCAGCGCGACCGCGCCGGGCATCGGGTGGGCGCCGCGGCGGATCTCGTCGGCGACGCGGCTGAGCAGGGTGTCGGCGATGCGCTCGGCGTGGCCCGGGTGGCCGAGCATGGCGGCGATGCGGGCGGCGGCCGCGCGGTACTCGGTGCCGATCAGCTCGGCCTGCTCGGCGCGGCCGTAGCGGCGGCCGTACTCGGCGAAGATCGAGTCCTCGGCGCGGAACCAGCAGGGCTCGGTGTCCGCCAGCAGGCCGTCGCAGTCGAGCACCACGCCGTCGACGCGGGACCAGTCGATCACCCGACCACCGTACCGGTCCCCCGCCACCGCCGGCCGTCGATCGACCGATCTCGACGCCGTCGCTATAGTGCGCGCCGATGTGGCCGCTGGCCCGCGCCGCGGGCCCCCCGGGGAGGGCTGTCGATGTCTTCTGTTCGTTCGCTGGTGGCGGTGCTGTGCGCCGCCGCCCTGTGCGCGCCCGCGCTGCCCGCCGCGGCCGCGGCGCCGGCGCCGCGCGGCACGGAACCCACCTATGAGTACAAAGACGCTATTCGGGAGCAACTGACCGTCGAGACGCCGGTGGACTCCGACGCCGACGGCGTGCGGGACCGGGTGGCGGTGCGGGTCATCCGGCCGCGGACCGCGCCGGGGGTCCGGGTGCCGGTGATCTTCCAGCCGAGCCCGTACTACGCCGGGCTGCTGGACATCCCGAACCACGACGACATCGACCGCGGCGCCGGCGACCCGGCCGGGCCGCCGGCGCGCGAGCGGCGGGACGAGACGATCTTGTTCGGCGGGTACCTGGACAACTACTTCGTGCCGCGCGGGTACGCCGTGGTCTTCGCCGACAGCCTCGGCACCGGCGGCTCGACCGGCTGCCCGACCTCGGGCGGGCGCAACGAGACCGTCGGGATGCGGTCGGTGATCGACTGGCTCAACGGGCGGGCGAAGGGCGCCGCCCCGGACGGCTCGCCGGCCAGCGCGGCGTGGAGCACCGGCCGGACCGGCATGATCGGCGTCTCGTACAACGGGACGCTGCCCAACGCCGTCGCCGCCACCGGCGTCGAGGGGCTGGCCACGATCGTGCCGATCGCGGCGATCTCCAACTGGTACGACTACTACCGCTCCGGCGGCGGCGTGGTCGCGCCCGGCGGCTTCCTCGGCGAGGACGCGGACATCCTGGCCAGGGCGGTGCTGACCCGCAAGCAGCCCGAGAAGTGCGCGGCGGTGATCGCGGACCTGACCCGGCGGCAGGACCGGCGGACCGGGGACGTCAACGCGTTCTGGCACGACCGGGACTACGTCCGGTTCGCCGGCAACGTGAGGGCCAGCGTGCTGCTGGTGCACGGGCTGAACGACTGGAACGTGCGGGTCGGGCAGGTCGGCCCGTGGTGGGCGGCGCTGGCGGAGCACCGCGTCCCGCGCAAGGTCTGGCTGACCCAGGGCAACCACTCCAGCCCGTTCGACGTGCGGCGGGCGGAGTGGCTGCGGACGCTGCACCGGTGGTTCGACTGCTGGCTGTACGGCATCGACAACGGGATCATGCGGGAGCCGCGTGCCGCGGTCGAGACCCGGCCGGGCACCTGGACCGAGGCCGCGGACTGGCCGGTGCCGGGCGTGCGGCCGGAGGCGCTGCCGCTGGACGGCAGTGGCGGCGCGCTGCGGCTGCCGCCGGGGCAGGCGGCCCGGGCGTTCACCGACGACCCCGGCCGGACCGCGGACAGCCTGGTGGCGACCGAGATCGGCGGCGACCCGGGGCGGTTGCAGTTCCTGTCGGACAGGCTGGCGGCGCCGGTGCGGTACAGCGGGGACGGCAGGGTCCGGGTGCGGGCGCGGTTCACCGGGGCGTCGCCGTTCCTGACGGCGCTGCTGGTCGACTACGGGACCGACACCCGGTTCGCCGGCATCCAGCGGTCGCCGACCGAGCTGGACTGCGTGGCGCCGGGGATCCCGGAGGACCCGGGCTGCTTCGCCCGGGCGTCGTACCGGCTGGCCGAGACGCCGTACAAGATCGTCAGTCGCGGGTGGGTCGACGTGCGCAACCGGCACGGGCTGTGGGCGGACAAGTCGGTGCAGCAGGGCAAGTTCTACGACCTGACGGTGCCGTTGCAGACGCAGGACCACGTGTTCGGCGCGGGGCACCGGGTCGGGCTGGTGCTGATCTCCACCGACCGGGAGCACACGCTGCGGTACCGGGCCGGGACGGTGGTCGAGGTGGACGAGCGGTTCAGCACCGCCCATCTGCCACTGAAGATAGGCTGAAAATAGGTTAGCCTTACCTCGGCAGCCGGGCGGGTGTCGTGCCGCAGCGACATCCGCCCGGCCCGCCGCGCACCGGCCCCGCGCACCGGCCCCGTGCGCCGGGTCGCCACGCACCGGGTCGCCGGCGCCGTTCGCCCGGTTCCGCAGGTGGCCACCCGCACACCGGGGTTTCGGAAGTTGCCCCAAGGGGCACCGTCGCCGTACGTCGAACCCGTCGAGGGTCGACGCCCCGGTGGAGGCACAGCGGATCCCAGGATCCGCCGCCGGGGGAGCGACGTCGGACCCGCAAGGGTCCACCCCCCGAGGAGTGAGGAACATGGGAATTCTGGGTTGGATCATCCTGGGCCTACTGGCCGGTCTGATCGCCAAGGCGCTGGTGCCGGGCAACGACCCCGGCGGCATCCTGGTCACGATCGTGATCGGCGTGGTCGGTGCGCTGCTGGGTGGCTTCCTGGGCTCGGCGATCTTCGGCGTGGACCCGGTCGACGGATTCTTCGACATCAGCACCTGGCTGACGGCCATCGTCGGCGCGATCATCCTGCTCCTGGGCTACCGCGCCATCGCGGGACGCCGGGCCTGACCCGGCACGCACGACAAGGGCACCGGCCGCACCGGTAGGGCGCACGCGGACGGGGTACCGGAACACAGAGGGCGGGCCATGGCCCGCCCTCTGTCGTGCCGCCCCCGGCACCGGACAGCACAGCCCGGGCAGCGAAAGCCGGGGCCGGCAGTCCTACTCCATCCCGGACCAGCCGCGCGGGCTCTCCGGTTCCCGATCGGACCGGTCGCTCAGGATGCGCTCGTCCACGGCGGTCGAGGCGTGCTCCTCGGCGAAGTCGGGCTCGGACTCGACCTCCGGCGGCTGCGGCTGCGGCTCGGCCCGCTCGGCCGGCTCGGTTCGATTGGTGATCATTCACCCTGGGTACCCATCGACCGGGGAGCGGTAAACGCCACAGTGGCCCTGCCGCGCCGCGCGGGCGGACCCGGCACGCGGCGACGGGACCGAATGTTGCACTATGGCAACCGTCATAATGTTGCTGTATGGCAATCGTCGGACGCTTCGAGGAACGGATGCGGGTCATGTGGTGCGGGATCGGATCAAGGCGGGACGGCGGTCGCGCGGTGGGGGCCGCCCGATGCGGCCGATGACGCGGATCTTCGAGGCGATGGCGACCGCGCCGGCGTATGCGCTGGTCGACGTGCTCGCCGACGAGCTACGGGCGGAGCTGGGCGTCACCGCCACCGAGTTGCTGCTGACCGACTACCAGCTCGTCACGCTGCTGCCCGTCCTCGACCCCGGCGGCCCGGCGGCGCCGCTGACCGCCGGTCCGGGCGCGCGCTGCTTCACCCAGCAGCAGCCGGTGGCCGACGGCGGGGACCTGTACCTGCCGGTGACCCTGCGCGGCGACCGGCTCGGCGTGCTGCGGGTCCGGCTCGGCGAGCCCGGCCCCACCGAGGACGACCGGATCGCGCTGGCCGACGTGGCCACCGCGCTCGCCCACCTGCTGCCGGCGGCCGACCTGGCCACCGACCGGTACACGAAGGTGCGCCGCACCCGGCGGCTCACGCTGGCCGCCGAGATGCAGTGGGCGCTGCTGCCCGGCCGGGCGTACACGTCGGCGGAGCTGGACTTCGCCGGCCAGCTCGAACCGGCGTACGCGGTGCGCGGGGACAGCTTCGACTGGTCCCGCGACGCCGACCGGTTCCACGTCACCGTGACCAACGGGATGGGTACCGGGATGGAGGCCGCCACCCTCACCACCGTGGCGATCACCGCCCTGCGCAACGCCCGCCGGGCCGGGCTCGGCCTGGTCGACCAGGCGAGTCTCGCCGACCAGGCGCTGTACAGCCAGTTCCGCGGCGAGCTGCACCTGTCCACGCTCCTGCTGGAGCTGGACGTGACCACCGGCCGGGTGACGTTCATCGACGCGGGCTCGCCCACGGTGCTGCTGCTGCGGGACACCGACTACGAGATGGTGGGGCTGGTCCAGCACCCGCCGATGGGCGCGCAGGACGGCACCGAGTACAGCGCCCAGCACCTCCGGCTCGCCCCCGGCGACCGGCTGATCGTGATCAGCGACGGGGTCAGCGAGCTGATCGGCGGCGACGGCATCCGGTACGCCGAGCGGGCGCTCCGGCAGATCCTGCGCCGCACCCGGCCGATGGCCGCGCTGGACGCCGTGCGGACGGTCGTCGGCGACCTGCTCACCCACCACGGCGCCTCCCCATTGGACGACGACGCCGTCGTCACCTGCCTGGACTGGAACGGCCCGGCGCGGGAGTGACGCGCGTCGCATTCGCGATCATCCCGGTTTCGGATCCGGCCGTTGTGGATAAGTGCGTCGTACGCGACCAACGGCACCGATAACCCGGGAGGCAGTCATGAGCACCGGCGACAAGATCGAGAACAAGGCCGAGGAGCTGAAGGGCGCTGCCAAGGAGAAGCTCGGCAGCGCGACCGGGAACCGGAGCCTGCAGGCCGAGGGCTTGGCCGAGCAGGCTGCGGCGAAGGCCAAGCAGCTCGGCGAGGGGGCGAAGGACGCGCTGCGCGACGAGCGCTGACGCCCGGATCCATCGGGGCGCGGATCACCGGTTGCGGTGCCGCGCCCCGCACCGTGTCCGGACCCCGGTTGCCGTGCCGCCCGCCAAATGTTGCACTATGGCAAGTGTGAACCGGCGTCGATCGCGCACCCGCGCGAACCCGGCCGGGGCACCCGAGGGAGCGGCCGTGGACAGCAGGGTCAGGCGGGGCGCCGGTGGCCGTCCGTCGCGGTGCGCAGCGCCGGGCGGACGGAGACGCCGATGAGCCCGGCCCCGTCGGCCAGGGCGCTGGCCAGCGCCACCCGGCGGTGCTCGCGCAGCCGGTCCAGCAGGCGGCGGCCGTCGGCGGAGACGCTCAGCACGATCTCCCGCCGGTTCTCCTCCCGCGGGTGCCGCTCGATCAGCCCGGTGGCCTCCAGCCGGTCGCAGAGCCGGCTGGTCGAGGACATCACCGTGAACAGCAGCTCGGACAGGCTGCCCAGGTTCAGCTCGCCGTGCCGGTCGATCGCCGTCAGCGCCTGTAGTTGCAGGTGGGACAGGCGCGGCGCGGTGGCCTCGCGGGCCCGGTCGGTGCAGGCCATCACGACGTCGGCCAGCGCGTCCAGGCTGTCGGCGTCGGGCCCGGCCCGGGGCGTCCGACGACCAACTGGCGGCATGGCATGAACCTCTCGTCGGAAGCGGGGCCCGATTCAGTATCCGATAGTAGGCAGTTCACCGCGAGCGATGCCGGGATGCACGAGCTTAATCGCCCGGCGGAGACCGACCGGCTGCGGCTGCTGCTCGTCGAGGACGACGACGGCGACGCGTTCCTGCTGACCGAGTGGATCGCCGACAGCGGCCTGCGCGCGTCCGTCACCGTCGCGAACTGCCTGGCCGACGCCCAGCCGTACTTCCGGGAGCAGCCGGACTGCGTCCTGCTCGACCTGCACCTGCCGGACGGGCGCGGGCTCGCCGGCCTGCCGGCCGTGCTGGCCGCGGCGCCGGGCGTGCCGCTGATCGTCGTCACCGGCCTGCACGACGAGGCCGCCGGCGCCGCCGCGGTCGCCGCCGGGGCGCAGGACTACTTGGTCAAAGGACAAATCGACCCGTCGACGCTGGCCCGGGCGATCCGCTACGCCGTCGAGCGCAAGCGGGCCGAGGTGGCGACCGTACGGCTGCGGGACAGCCAGCGCCGGGCGGCCGAGAACGCCCGGCTGGAGCGCGGCCTGCTCCCCCGCCCGATCGTCCGGGACGCGGCGCTGGCGGTGTCCGTCCGGTACCAGCCGGGGCGGCAGCGGGCGCTGCTCGGCGGCGACTTCTACGACCTGGTGCAGAGCGCGGACGGCGCCGTCCGGGCGCTGATCGGCGACGTCTCCGGGCACGGCCCGGACGAGGCCGCCGTGGGTGCCTGCCTGCGGATCTGCTGGCGGACGGCGGTGCTGGCCGGGCTGTCCGACGCCGAGGCGCTGCCGCTGATCGAGCGGGTGCTGACCGCCGAGCGGCCGTCGCCGCACACGTACGCCACCGTCTGCCTGGTCGGCATCCCGGCCGACCGGTCCGCCGTCGAGGTGCTCAGCGCCGGGCACCCGCCGCCGCTGCTGGTCGGCGCCGGGGCGGCCGCGCTGCGGGTCGACCACCAGCCGCCGATCGGCCTGCTGCGCACGCCGGTCCGCCGCCGGCCGGCGACCCGGCTGCCGCTGCCGCCGGGCGGGGAGCTGCTGCTGTACACCGACGGGCTGATCGACGGCCGGGTGGGTGCGGGCGACGACCGGCTGGGCGTCGACGGGCTGGTGGGTATCGTGGCGCTGCTGCGCCGGCGCGGGACCCCCCGTCCGCTGGTCGACGCGGTGGTCGAGGAGGTCACCGCCGCCGACGGCGGCCGGCTCGCCGACGACCTCGCCCTCGTGCACGTGAAGTGGAGCCCCCGATGCCGTCCGGACTGACCGCCCAGCAGTGGTTCGCGCGGGCCCTGGCGGTCTTCGGCGCGCTGCTGGCCGCCGCGGCCCTGGCCGGGTGGTTCGCGCTCGACCGCACCGGCTCCACCACCCGGGTGCTGGTCGAGGACGTGGCGCTCAGCCGCGCCGCCGCCGGCGAGCTGCGCTCGGCGCTGGTGGACCAGGAGACGGGCGTGCGCGGCTACCTGCTGGCCCGGGACCCGTCGTTCCTCGCGCCGTACGCCGCCGGCCGGCAGCGGGAGGACACCGCGCAGGCGCGGCTGCACGAGTACCTGGCCGCGCACTCCGCGCCGCGGGTCGAGGCCGACCGGGTGGCGAGCGCCGCCGCGGACTGGCGCGCGGCGTACGCCGAGCCGATCACCCGCGGCGGGGCCGCGCCCGCCGCGGCCGTGGGCAAGGCGCGGTTCGACGCCGTCCGGGACGGGCTGGCCGCGCTGGACCGGGAGCTGCTGGAGCTGCGCGAGACGCAGCGGGCGGTGCTCGCCGGCCAGACCCGGTGGCAGACCGGCACGCTGGTCGGGATCGTGGCGCTGGTCGTGCTGGCGGTGCTCGCGCTGTCGTTCGGGCTGCACCGGGGCGTCGTCCGGCCGCTGCGCCGGCTCGGCGAGGACACCCGGCGGGTGGTCGAGGGCGACACGTTCGACCACCGGGTCGCCGCGACCGGGGTCGCCGACCTGCGCCGGCTCGGTACGGACATCGACGCGATGCGGCAGCGGATCGTCGCCGAGCTGACCGCCACCCGGCGGGCCCGCGACGACCTCCAGCGCAGCCGGGACGAGCTGGAGCGCAACCGGGACGAGCTGCAGCGCGGGCGGGACGAGCTGGAGCAGAACACCGTGGAGCTGCGGCGGTCGAACGCCGAGCTGGAGCAGTTCGCGTACGTGGCCTCGCACGACCTGCAGGAGCCGCTGCGCAAGATCACGTCGTTCTGCCAGCTCCTCGAACGGCGGTACAACGACCTGCTGGACGAGCGCGGCCGGCAGTACATCGCGTTCGCCGTGGACGGCGCCTCCCGGCTCCAGGTGCTGATCAACGACCTGCTGCGCTTCTCCCGGGTCGGCCGGATGTACAGCGGCCGGACCTCGGTCGACCTCGCCGACGTGGGCGCGACGGCCGAGCGCAACATCCGGGAGATGCTCGACGAGGCCGGCGGCAGCGTCGCGATCGACCCGCTGCCGACGGTCGTCGGCGACCCGACCCTGCTGACCATGCTGCTCCAGAACCTCATCCACAACGCGGTGAAGTTCGCCAAGCCGGACGTACCGCCGGAGGTGGCCGTGACCTGCGCCCGGGTCGACGACCGGTACGAGCTGGCCGTCACCGACAACGGCATCGGCGTGCCGCCGGAGTTCGCCGACAAGATCTTCGTGATCTTCCAGCGACTGCACACCCGGGACGCCTACCCCGGTACCGGGATCGGGCTCGCGATCTGCAAGAAGGTGGTCGAATACCACGGCGGCCGGATCGCCCTGGACCCGGCGCACACCGACGGCACGCGGATCAGCTTCAGCCTGCCGGTACCGTCCGAGAACACTCCCCCGACGCCCCCGACCGAGGACCGAGGATGACCGAGACCAAGCAGCAGCCCATCGTCGTCCTGCTCGTGGAGGACGACCCCGGCGACGAGATGATGACCCGCGAGGCGTTCGAGGAGAACAAGGTCGCCAACGACCTGCGGGTGGTCCGCGACGGCGAGGAGGCGCTGGACTTCCTGTACCGGCGCGAGCCGTACGCCGACGCGCCCCGGCCGGACCTGATCCTGCTCGACCTGAACCTGCCCAAGTACGACGGCCGGGAGATCCTGGCCCGGCTCAAGGCCGACGAGAACCTCCGGACGATCCCGATCGTCGTGCTGACCACGTCCAAGGCGGAGGAGGACATCGTCCGCAGCTACCGGCTGCACGCCAACGCGTACGTGACGAAGCCGGTGGACTTCGAGCAGTTCATCGACGTGGTACGGCAGATCGACAACTTCTTCGTCGCGGTCGTCAAGCTCCCCGGCCGCGCCCTGAACGGCTGACGGCCCGGCGGTCGCGGGCGGGCGATACGAAGCGACACCCGGTCCGCGGCGGGCGGACCGGGTGTCGCCGGTGGGCGGATGGTTGGCTCAGGCGAGGGCGCCGCGCAGCTTGCCCAGCGCCTTGGTGAGCAGCCGGGACACGTGCATCTGGGAGACGCCGACCTCGGCCGCGATCTGCGACTGGGTCATGTTGCCGTAGAAGCGCAGCAGCACGATCTTCTGCTCGCGCGGGTCGAGCTGGGCGATCGCCGGACCGAGCGAGGCGCGCAGCTCGGCGGCGGCGTAGTCGTCGCTCGGCTCGGGCAGCGTGTCGGCCAGCTCGCCGCCGCCGTCGTCGTGGCCGCCGAGCGGCGTGGACAGCGACACCGCGTTGTACGCGTGCGCCGCCTCCAGCGCCTCGAGCACGTCCTCCTCGTTGACGCTGAGGTGGTCGGCGATGTCGGTGACCGTCGGCGAGCGGCCGAGGCTCTGGGTGAGGGTGGACCGCGCCTCGGCGATGTGCAGCCGCAGCTCCTGGAGCCGGCGGGGGACGCGCACGTCCCACGTACGGTCGCGGAAGTGGCGCTTGATCTCGCCGACGATGGTCGGGATGGCGAACCCGGCGAAGTCGACGCCGCGGGACGGGTCGAACCGGTCCACGGCCTTGATCAGGCCGAGCGTGGCAACCTGGATCAGGTCGTCGGTGTTCTCGCCGCGGTGGGTGAACCGCAGGGCGAGCTTGCGGGCCAGCGGCAGCCACGACTCGATGACCGAGTCGCGCAGCGCCGAACGGGAGGGGTGCTGCGCCGGGAGCGAGGCGAGCAGCGCGAGGCGCTCGCGGGAGACGCTGTCGAACTCGGTCTCGACAGGGGCCGGGCTGCTGGTGCGGGTCGGCACTGTCGTGCTCATCAGTCCTCCTGGATCGAACGCGTGGGGGCTGGGCGCACACTTAACCTATGGCAACCATCCTACAAAAATCCAGCCGTTCATCCGGTTGACTTTGACTAATCGTCAGTATATAGAGCTGGATCGAGTCCGGGGCAAAAACCCGTATTAGTACAGATTCGCGCCGCACCGGAGTGGCACCGATCACGGAGAGTCCACTCCGGAGACCCCACGCCGAGCACCGGGCGCACCCCTGCCGCTGCTGCCGCTACCGCCGCCGCACCGCACCGCACTTCGCACGAACGACGGAGTGACGCCGCCAACACCCGGCGCCCAACGGGTCGCATCCAACGGGTCGGCGCCAGTCGGGGTGGGGGCGGGTGCCCCGGCAGGGGATCAAGCCTGACCGCCCCTGCCGGGGCGCCCGCCCCCACCCCGCAACCCGAACCCACAAGATCAACATATCCGGGGACACCGACAACCCTCTCGAACAGACACCTCACCCCAACGACCGCCGCGAGGCGTCCTCCCGGCCCGGACGGGGTCGGGCTCCGAGAGGAGCTTCTCTCGGCCGGGCGGGGCGGGAGCGGGGCGGCGCTTCCCTCGGCCGGGCGGTTCGGAGGCGGGCGGTGTTTCTCTCGGCCGGGTGGGCCGGGGGCGGTGTTTCTCGTGGTGGAGCGAGTCGGGGCCCGGCGGTGTTTCTCGTGGTCGGCGTGGGGTCGGTGGGGACGGCGGGGTAGAAATCCGATTCCGTCGATGTCCACTTTGTCGGACGGCGAGACAGTAAGGTCGGCGGGGAGCGCGAGACGGCGAGCGGTGTGGGGGCACAGACCGTGGGAGCAGTGGTGCGGCGGATTCGGTACGCGACGATCGCCACCCTGGCGCTGCTGCTGGCGGCGGCGCCCGCCGGCGCGGCCCCGACCGTCCCCGCCGATCCGGCCGCCGGCCCCGGCGCGGCGATCGTCGCGCGGGCCCGGGCCGAGGTCGGCGTGGCCGCCAGCGGGCGCAAGTGCCAGCCGTACGGGCCGCTGTGCACCGACTGGTGCGCGATGTTCGCCACCTGGGTGTGGGAGCAGGCGGGCGTGCCGGACGTACCCCGCGGCGAGTACATGGCCACCGCCCTCGGCGGCTGGGGGCAGGCGCGCGGCCTGTTCAGCGCCCGCCCGCCGGGCACCCGCGGCGGCGGCCCGCTCCCCGGTGACCTGGTCGTCTACGGCGAGCCCGCCCGCGAACTCGGCGGGCATGTCGCGGTCGTCACCGCCGTCCGGCCGGACGGCGTCCTGCGCACCGTCGACGGCAACTACGGCAACGCCGTGGTCGAGCGCGACGTCGACCCGCTGACCGCCCGGGCGGGCGCCAACAACGTGTTGATCTCCGGGTACGTCCACCCGCCGGGCGGGGCCGCGGTCGGGGTGCCGAGCGCGCCCACCGTCGCCCCGGTGCCCGTGGGCCGGGCGCCCGGGCTGGTGGCGATCGACGGGGACGGGCGGCTGTTCGGGTACGAGCGGGCGGCCCGCCGCGGCAGGCCGGCCGTGGCGTGGCGGGACGCGGTCCGGGACTGGTCCACCGCCGCCCGGCTGACCCGCGGCGACGTCGACCGGGACGGCTTCGCCGACCTGATCACCACCCGGACCGACGGCACGCTCACCGTGCACCGGCACGGCGGGCGGGCGGTCCGGGCGGGCGCGGCGCCGTACGGGGACGCCACCTGGTCGATGCCCGGCCAGTGGCAGCAGTTGCGCCAGCTCGCGGCCGGGGACCTCACCGGGGACGGGTACGCCGACCTCGTCGGGGTCGACGGCGCGGGCGGGCTGGTCGGGTTCGTGCACACCGGCGACCCGCGGCAGCCGTTCACCGGGCAGCCGGCCTGGCGCATCGTCGCCCCGGTCGGGGTCCGGCAACTGGTGCTCACCGACCTGGACCGGGACCGGCGGGCGGACCTGGTGATCGCCGCGACGGACGGCTCCCTCCAGGGCTTCCGGAACACCGGCACCGGGCGGGCGCCCACGGCGAACGCCACGACACCGGCCGCCCGGACGGGCCCGACCGGCGCTGCCGCCGCACCGGCGGGCGCCGCGACCCCCGGCGGAGCCGCCGGGCCCGGCGGCCCGGGCGCGCCGGCCGGAGCAACCACGCCAGCCGGCCCGGCCGGGCCGGCAGGGGTGGTCGGGCGGGCGCCGTTCGGGGCCGCGGCCTGGCGGATCGCCGAGCTGCGCTGGGCCGGGCACCGGCAGCTCGCCGGCACCGACGCCGACGGGGACGGGCGCGGGGACCTGATCGCGGTCGCGCCCGGCGGGGACCTCACGGTCTTCCGCAACAACCCGGCCCGGCGCGGGGCGCCGTTCAGCGTGGAGACGTGGCGCGTACCCGGCACCTGGCTGACCAGCCGCGCCCTGTCCTGACCGCCGGCCAGCCGGGCGAGCGCCCCGTACCGGCCGGCGGTGGGAGGCCGGGCGTCAGAGGCGGAGCTGGTCCCAGTCGAGGACGCCCGCGCCCAGGTCCCGGACCGTCGCCAGCAGCCCCAGCCGGGCCGCCCGCAGCGCCGGCTCCTCCGCCATCACGAACACCTCGTCGAAGAACACCCCGATCGGCGCCACCAGCCGCCCGGCGATCTTGCCGAACTCGTCCAGGTCCGGCCGCTCGGGCAGCTCCGACCGGACGTCCGCCAGCGCCGTGTGCAGCGCGCGCTCCGCCGGCTCGACCAGTACGGCCGGGTCGTACCCCGCCGCCACGTCGCCGGGCACGATCCGCCGGCACCGCTGGATCGCCTCGGCCAGCGCGCGGAACCGGTCGCTCTCCACGGCCGCCGCGAGCTGCGCCAGCGCCCGGTCGGCGCGGACCGGCCGGTCGGCGTACGGCAGGACCGCCCGGACCCGGTCGACCGGGTGGCCCTCCTCGGTGAGCGCCTGGGCCAGCCGGGCGGTCAGGTACTCGTCGATGGCGTCGAGAACGGCGTCCGGTACGTCCACCGGCTGCCGCCGGGCCGCGGCCGCCAGCGCCGCGCGCAGGCCGAGCGCCGCGAACGCCGGGCGGCTGCGGTGGACGGCGAGCAGGCCGAGCGCGGCCCGCCGGACGGCGAACGGGTCGCTGCTGCCGGTCGGCAGCCCGACGGTGGCGGCGAGCCCGACGAGCAGGTCGAGCCGGTCGGCCAGGGACAGCAGGGCGCCGGGCAGCGTGGCCGGTACGGCGTCGCCGGCCGCGCGCGGCTGCTCGGCCCCGGACACCGCGTCGGCGACGGCGGCGCTCTCGCCCGCGTGCCGCAGGTAGTCGCCGGCCATCACGCCGGCGAGGCTGGTCAGCTCCGTGACCATCTGCGCGGCGAAGTCGACCTTGACCAGCTCGGCGGCGCGGTCCAGGGTGGCCCGGTCGGCGCCGGCCAGGCCGATCGCGTCGGCCAGCCCGCCGGCCAGGCCGCCGATCCGGGCGGCGCGGTCGGCCATCGAGCCGAGCTTGTCGGTGAAGGTGAGCCGGCGCAGCCGGTCGCGCAGGGCGTCGAGCGGGGTGCCGCGGTCGGCGCGGTAGAAGAAGGCGGCGTCCTCGTACCGCGCGCGCAGCACCGCCTCGTTGCCGGCCCGGACCCGGTCGGCGTCGACCGGGCCGTTGGCGACCGCGACGAAGTACGGCAGCAGCGCCCCGTCGGCGCCGCGCACCGGCAGGTACCGCTGGTGCTTGCGCATCACGGTGGTGAGCACGGCGGCGGGCAGGTCGAGGTACGCCGGGTCGAACGCGCCGAGGATCGGCGTTGGCTGCTCCACCAGGTACGCGACCTGCTCGACCAGGGCGGCCTCGCCGTCGAGGTCGACGGTCCCGCCGACGGTGGCGGCGAGCGCCGCCGCACCGTCGCGGATGGCCCGGCGCCGGGCGTCGGGGTCGACGACGATGCCGGCGGCGGCCAGGGTGCCGGCGTACCCGTCGGCGTCGGCGACCTCGACCGTCGGGGCGGCGGCGGTGCGCAGGACGCGGGTGGTCCGGCCGGCGGCCAGGGTGCCGGCGGTGACGGGTACGACGTGCTCACCCCACAGCGCGAGCAGCCAGCGGATCGGCCGGCTGAACGACAGGTCCGGGTCGGCCCAGCGCATGTTCTTCGCCGACCGCAGCGCGCCGACGGCCCCGCCGAGCACCTCGCCGAGCACCTCGCCGGCGGTCCGGCCGCGCTCCTCCCGCTGGACGACGAGGTGCTCCACCCCGCCGACGTCCGCCCTGGTCAGCTCCTCGACGGCGACGCCCTGCGACCGGGCGAAGCCGGCCGCGGCGGGCGTGGGCTGCCCGTCCCGGAAGGCCGCCGCGACCTTGGGGCCCTTGACCGTGCGGACGTGGTCGGGCTCGCGGGCGGCCACGTCGGCGACGGTCGCGACCAGCCGGCGCGGGGTGGCCCGGACGGCGACCGCGCCGTGCGCGAGCCGGGTCGCGGCGAGCCGCTCGGTGATCTCCCGGCCGAGCCGGTCGGTGGCGGCCCGGGCCTCGGCGGGCGGCAGCTCCTCGGTGCCGACCTCGAAGACCAGGGTCCGGGCCCGGTCGTCGGCCGGCGCCGGGGCCGCGGCGGCGACGCCGGCCGCGGGCGCGGCGGCGAGGCCGAGCGGGTGGCCCAGCTCGGCGCGGCGCTGCACCCACAGCTTCGCCACGTCGCCGGCGAGCCGGCGCATCCGGGCGAACTCGGCCGCCCGCTCCGCGGTCGAGACCGCGCCGCGGGCGTCGAGGACGTTGAAGGCGTGCGAGCACTTCAGGACGTAGCTCTGCGCCGGTACCGGGAGCTTCGCGTCGATCATCCGCTGCGCCTCGGCGGCGTAGGCGTCGAGCAGGGCGCGGTTGGTGTCCACATCGGCGTCGTCGAGGTAGTACCGGGACATCTCGTACTCGGCCTGGCCGAACACCTCGCCGTACGTGATGCCCTCGGCGTACGCGATCTCCTTGAAGTGGGTGACGCCCTGCAGCGCCATGAGGATGCGCTCGATGCCGTACGTGATCTCGACCGACGGCGGGTCGACGTTCAGCCCGCCGGCCTGCTGGAAGTACGTGAACTGGGTGATCTCCAGCCCGTCCAGCCAGACCTCCCAGCCCAGGCCCCAGGCGCCGAGCGCGGGCGAGGTCCAGTTGTCCTCGACGAACCGCACGTCGTGCGCGGCCACGTCGATGCCGAGGGCGGCGAGGCTGCCGAGGTACAGCTCCTGCGCGTCGACCGGCTCCGGCTTGATGATCACCTGGAACTGGGTGTGCGTCTGGATCCGGTTGGGGTTGTCGCCGTACCGGGAGTCGTCCGGGCGGACCGACGGCTCGACGTACGCCACCCGCCACGGCTCGGGGCCGAGGATGCGCAGGAACGTCGCCGGGTTGAGGGTGCCCGCGCCGACCTCCGTGTTCATCGGCTGGACGGTCAGGCAGCCGTGCCCGGCCCAGTACTCCGCGAGCCGCGCCAGGGCCTGCTGCATGGTCAGCATCGACACTCCGTCCGTACGGCCGCCGCGGCCGGGATCCAGGGAAGTCCGCGCAGTCTATCGGCGCCGCCGGGGGTCACGTTTTGTCGGCCTCTGCCGGGGTACGCCCGGGACCGTTGATCCGCCGCGGAGGTGAGCATGAGCAGCACCCGAGTCAGTGACGAGCACGAGCCGTTCGGCCGGCCGCCGGAGCCGCTGGGCTTCCCGTACGAGGCGCCGCTGCGCGGGGTGCCGGGCGCGCTGCTCACGGTCCGCAGCGACGCGTTCGACGAGCACGCCCCGCTGCCGCCGCGGCTGTCCCGGCCGGGCGGGAACGTGTCGCCGCCGCTGGCCTGGTCCGGCGTGCCGGACACGGCCGAGGAGCTGATCCTGCTCTGCGAGGACCCGGACGCCCCCGGCGACGAGCCGTTCCTGCACTGGCTCGTCACGGGCATCGACCCGCACACCGCCGGGGTCGGCGAGGGCCGGGTGCCGCCGGGCGCCCGGGAGTGGCCGAACGGGTTCGGCGAGACGGGCTGGAGCGGCCCGCAGCCGCCGGTCGGGGACGGCCCGCACCGGTACGTCTTCCGGCTGTTCGCGGTCGACGCCCCGCTGGACCTGCCGGCGCACCCGGACCCGGCGGACGTGCACCGCGCGCTGGCCGGGCACGAACTGGCGGGCGCCGCGACCGTGGGCACCTTCGCCCGCTGACCCGCTGCTCGCTTCGGCCGGGTCGCGGCACGGTCGAGGCGGCGGGTCGCGAGGCGGCCGGCGGACGGCGCCGCGGGGCTCAGTGTGGGTCCGGGTGGTCGGGGCGGGGCTTGCGGGTCCAGGCGCTGACCACCGCGCCGACGATCGCCACCAGGTACAACTGCCCGACCAGCGCCTCGGACAGCGTGACCGCCCGGGCCGCGTCCCCCACCGGGGTGAGGTCGCCCAGCCCGACGGTCGTGATCGTGATGACGCTGAAGTAGAGGAAGCCGGCGGTGTCGTCGGCCCGGTCCACCCCGTGCACGTACGGCCCGGCGGTCACCGCGGCGAGGAGCTGGTGCAGGGTGGCGAAGAACAGCGCCAGCAGCAGGTACACCGACAGTGCCCCCGCCACGGCCTGCTCCTCGGTCGCGGGCCGCAGCACCGTACGGCCGACGGCCGCGGTCGCCGCGGCGACGACCAGCAGCATCGCCCCCGCGGACAGCGCCACCGCGAGGTCGCCGGCCCCGGTGACCGACGCGGCGACGCTGAGCCCGAACGCGACCCCGGCCACGGCCAGCGCCGGGGCGAGCCGGCGGCGCCGCCAGCGCAGCGCGCCGACCAGCGCCACCGCCACCCCGGCGATCCGCAGCGGCCCGGTGAACGCCGTCGTGTCGAACGCGACGATCAGCGCGTACACCAGCAGCAGGGCGACCAGGGTGACGGCCGGACGGCGCGCCCCGCCCGCCACCTAGGGCAGCGCCCGGCGGAGCTGGAACGCCGACGCCACCTCGATGGCCCCGATCGCGAGCGCGCTGATCCCGATCATCAGCACGAGCGCGGTCAGCGACATCTCGGGCATGACCAGGAACATGATCCCGACCGCCAGCGACACCAGCCCGAGCGCCACCAACGCCATCCGCGCCCCGCCCCCGGCCCGGAACGCCATGATCATCGCGGACACCCCGCTGAGCATCCACGCCACGGCCACGATCGCCGCCAGCAGCCCCACGCCCCGGGCGAGGTCCCGCAGGCAGGCGACCCCCGCGATGAGGAACACCACCCCGGTCACCCCGGACATGACGTGCTCCCCCACCCCGCCGCCGCGCGGCAGGAACGCCCCGAGGATCCGCGCGAACCCGGCCACCAGCAGCCAGGCCCCCAGCATGACCGCCAGCACGGTGATCGACGCGTTCGGCCAGGCCAGCGCCGCGATCCCGAACGCCATCGTGGCCGCCCCCAGCACGGCCAGCGCCCGCCACGCGAACGGCGCCTCCTCGATCACCGGCCGCTCGGCGGCCATGCCGGCCGCGGCCATCCCGGCGGCATTCATCTCCGCGGCGGGGGTGGTGGCGACGTCGAGGGGCGGCAGGTCCGCCGGGGTGAGGTTGGTACCGGCGCGAATGGTCCCGTGCTTGGCCATGGTGCCCTCCGGAGGTGCGCGGGGTCCGACCGTCCCCGCCTCGGCGGGGTACCGGCACGGGCCGGGGTGGGCTGCTCGTCGCGGCGGCCGCGCGGGACCGGAAGCAGTGCGCTCCGGTACTGCGTGGGACGACCGGATTTGCAGGGCTTTCTTGCGGATCGTACCGCCGGGTGGGGGGTGGGAGCGGGGATCGGCGGGGGCCGGGGCCGGTGATGCGGCGGGGGTCGGCGGGGTGGGTGGGGCGTGTAGGCTGAGTGCTCGCGCGCCCTCGTAGCTCAGGGGATAGAGCAACGGTTTCCTAAACCGCAGGTCGCAGGTTCGATTCCTGTCGGGGGCACCCTGCTGAGCTGGGAAAAACCGCTCAAACGTAGATCAAATCCCGGTCACTCCCCGTATGGGGACATCCCGGGGACAACCTGCGCCCGAAAGGCGAACATTCGCCGTTCTCGACGGCGTCAAACGGCGAGCGCGTGCAGCGCATCCTTGACCGCCGTCGGCGCGGCCGCCCGCTCGGCCAGGGCGAGCGTTCGGGCGACGATGCCGGCCACCCGCGCCGTGCGCGCTGCCCCGCCCCGGGCGCGCAGCTCCCCCGCCACCCCGGACGCGTCCGACCACGCCCCGACGGCCACCAGGTCGTGCAGCAGCCACGCTCGGTACAGTGCCGCGTCCCGGCCCTGCCGCGGGGGCAGCACCGCCACGCTCCGCGCCGACAGGTCCACCGCGCCGCGCAGGTCGCCGACGGCTGCCCGGATCCGCGCCTCGTGGATGGCCAACTCGGCCTCGTGCAGCCACCACGTCCACTGTGGGTCCTCGATCCGGACGCTGTCGGCCAGCAGTGACCGCGCGGCGGCCAGAGCATCGAGGGCGGCATCCCGGTCGCCGAGCAGCGCCAGGCCGCGGGCGCGACGGACGGCGAACATCGCCCGTACCCGCTTGGATCGCGGCCCCCCGGCGAGCGCCCGGTCCGCCAGCGCCAGGGCCTCGGTGCCCCGGCCGAGGTGGGCGGCCTGCATGGACAGGTGCGAGACGAGGAACCGCTCCATGTTCACGTCGCCCGCGCGGCGTGCGATCAGCAGTGCCTCGCCGGCGAGCCGACGGGACGCCGGCTGGTCGTCGGCGTCGTGGGCGATCCAGGCGGCGACCTCGCCCAGCTCGGCGACGACCGCGGCCGCGTCGCGGGCGGCCCGCGGGTCGGCGCCGAGTCGCGCTGCCGCCGTCCGGAACTCCGCGGCGGCGCGGGGGGCGAGACCGGTCGATCCCCGGATGGTGTCGAGGGTTACCAGGTCATCGATGGTCCGGTACAGGGCGGCGATGTCGCCCGGGGTGAGTCGGCCGGCGGTCGCGCGCGGGCTCGCGGGGAGATGCGGCGGGTTGCTCATCCGGTGCCAGTCAGGTCGGTCAGCAGGTGTTGCACGCGGGTTCTGATCTCGTCGCGTACCCGGCGGACCACGTCGAGGGGTTGGCCGGCCGGGTCGGTGAGGGCCCAGTCCTCGTACCGCTTGCCCGGGAACACCGGGCAGGTGTCGCCGCAGCCCATCGTGACGACGACATCGGCCGCCTCCACCCACTCCCGGCTCAACGCCGTCGGAGCGCCCGAGCTTATGTCGATGCCGACCTCGGCCATCACCCGTACGGCCGTGGGGTTGACCCGCTCCCCCGGCGCCGACCCGGCCGACCGGACCTCGACCCGGTCGCCGCCGAGATGACGCAGCCACCCGGCGGCCATCCGCGACCGGCCGGCATTGTGGACGCACACGAACAGCACGCTCGGCCTACCGGCCACGGGTGGCCTCCTCGGTGTCGACAGTCGGCGGATCGTCGTGCGGGACGACCACGTCGGCGGCACCCCCGGCCGACGGGTAGAGCGCCGCCAGCAGGCCGAGTGCCAGCAGCAGGCCGGCCACCTGGGCGCCCACGAAGCCCGGTACCGAACCCGGCGCGATGCCGGTGAACGTGTCGGAGAACGCGCGCCCGACGGTGGCCGCGGGGTTGGCGAACGCCGTCGAGGACGTGAACCAGTACGCCGCGCCGATGTACGCGCCCACCGCCGCGGGCGCCTGCGCGGTCCGGCCGGAGCGGGCCAGGGCGAAGATCAGGGCGATCAGGCCGGTCGTGGCGACAGCCTCGGCCAGCCACAGGTGGGCGCCGGTGCGGGCGGTGTGGGCGAGGCTGACCGGCGGCAGGTCGAACATCGTGTTGGCCAGGACGGCGCCGGCGATCGCGCCGGTGACCTGCGCCGGTACGTAGCCGCCGAGCGCGCGGGCGGTGAGGCCGGTGCCGCGGCGGCGGCCCAGCCACCAGTCGGCGGCGGACACCAGCGGGTTGAGGTGGGCGCCGGAGACCGGGCCGAACGTCAGGATCAGCGCGCCGAGGGCCAGCGCGGTGGCGAGGGAGTTCGCCAGCAGCCGGACGGCGGCGTCGTGCGGGGACAGGGTCTCGGCCATGATCCCGGAGCCGACGACGGCGAGGACGAGCAGCGCGGTACCGGTGAACTCGGCGAGCAGGCGGCGGGCGAGCGGCGGGGCGGTCACGTGGCGGGGGTGGCGAGGGCGAGCAGCGCGCCGAGTTGGCGGAGCGCGTCGGGGCGGACGCGGTACCAGACCCAGGTGCCGCGGCGCTCGCCGGCGATGAGGCCGGCCTCGCGCAGTACCCGCAGGTGGTGGGAGATCGTCGGGCCGGACAGGGCGAAGCCCGCGGTCAGGTCGCACACGCAGACCTCGGGCGCCGAGGCGATCAGCGAGAGCAGGCGCAGCCGGACCGGGTCCCCCATCGCCTTGAACATCGGCGCCACCGTCGCGGCCTGCGCGGCGTCGAGCGGGCTGACCGACAGCGGCGGGCAGCAGGCGACGGCGCCGGGGTTCACCACCGGCAGCTCTTGTTTCGACATGCTTCTAGCTTGACAGTTCTCGAAACAGCGTGCAAGGCTGGGACCCTGATTCGATAGCCATCTAAGCAGAAGCCGGGTGACCGGCGGTCGGGAGAATTGCCATGTCCCGTGTTCAACTCGCGCTGCGGGTGTCCGACCTGGAGGGCTCCGTGGCCTTCTACACCAGGCTGTTCGGGGTGGAGCCCGCGAAGCGCCGGCCGGGCTACGCCAACTTCGCCGTCGCGGACCCGCCGCTCAAGCTGGTCCTCCTCGACGGTGCCGCCGGCGAGCCGACCGCGCTGGACCACCTCGGGGTCGAGGTCCTCACCGGGGCGGAGGTCGAGGCCGCCGCCGAGCGGCTGGCCGGCGCCGGGCTGGCCACGGTGGCCGAGAACGACACCGAGTGCTGCTACGCGTTGCAGGACAAGGTGTGGGTCCGCGGGCCCGGCGGCGAGCCGTGGGAGGTGTACACCGTCAAGGCCGACGCCGACCGGCGCGACAAGCCGGCCGGCGCGGCGTGCTGCACCCCGGCCGGCGCCGGCCGGCCGGTCACCGCCGGGGCACCGGCGGGCTGCTGCTGACGCCCAGCGGGGGGCCGCGCGGCAGCGGTCAACGCAGTACCGGTCCGCGCGGCGCCGGGCCGCGGGCGCGGCGGGTCAGCCCCGGGTTCAGCCGGACCTCGGCCGCCTGCCAGCAGTCGGCCGCCAGCACCGCCACATCGGCGCCGCAGCGGCAGCGCCGGTTCCAGCCGTCGCCGCCGGCCGGGCCGCAGCAGCCCGCGGAGCGGGCGGATTCGGGGTGCGGTTCCAGGTGGACGACGTCCGCGGGGTTCAGGACCACGATTCCGCGCTGCGCCGGGTCGCCGGGCGGCGGCGGGGCGGTCGCGTACCGGCCGGCGGGCACAAGCGGGCCCGCCTCGGTCTGGGCGGTCGGCAGGGGCATCTCCGCCACGTTCGCGGTCAGCCGCGCGCCGCACCGGCCGCACACGAACAGCGTCATGCCACCATCCTGCCCGCCGACCACAACTACCTTTCGGGGGCGCCATGACGTCGCTGACCTCATGGCGGGTCGGTGTCGGCGTTCGGTGGCCAGGCTCCGACCCGATCCGTCCGCCCGCGGCAAGGGTTCGGCCCGACCAGCCCGCCCCCGATCCGGGCGGCCCGGTGCCGGCCGATCCGCGGCCGTTGACCGGAGTCGGGGTGCGGCGACGATGCCGTCGCCCGGCCGGCGTCACGCTTGCGGGTGGTGCGGTCGCCGGCACTGCTCCGCACTCGGAAATTAGGTTAGCCTTTCCAAATCAGCCTGTGCCGTCATGGGCCCGCGGTCCGATCCACTGTGGGCGGCCATGACTCCGGCCACCCGGCGCCCGCCCGACGTACGAACGCGGCGCCCCGCCGGCCGGGCACCCGCTCCGGTGGCGGTCGCGGACCGCCCGGGTGACGTGAGGAGAGTCCCGATGTTCCAGCGGATGCGCCGCATCAGCGCGGCGGCCGTGGCGGTCGGCGCCGTCATTGCCGGTACGGCGGTGGTCGCCGCCCCGGCGGAGGCCCGCGCGTGCCACCCCCGCCGCGGCATGACGCTCGCCGGCGGGCAGTTGGGGGCCTACCACTACCTGGTCTGCGGTACCCAGTCGACGCCGCAGCCGATCCAGATCCGGCGGTACGACGGGCCCCTGCCGGTGAACCCGACCGGCACCTGGACGACCGTCGCCACCGGCACCGGCGGGGCCAACTACCAGTGCACGAGCAGCGCGACCAAGTACTGGTCCATCGAGGGCGGGTACAACTCCCGCCAGTTCGCCTGCACCTGACCCACGTCGACCGGGCGCCGACCGGCCGGTGACCGGCGTGGGCGCGCCGGCCCCGATCGAAGGGGCCGGCGCGCCCACGCCTCGGCCTCCCACGAACGGGCCGATCGCGGGGTCCGGGACCTCAGAACCGCGTCCCCGGCTTGATGCCGGTCGTGTCGGCGATCCACTTCGCGGTGCCCTGGTGGGCCAGGGAGAGGTGGGCGCAGATCCCGTTCATGGTGCCGTTGCCGTTGCTCCACGACGTGACGCCGACGACGGCGCCGGTCCGGTCCAGCAGCGGGCCGCCGGAGTCGCCCAGCCAGCAGAGGCCGTCCACCGGCTTGAAGATGAGGTCGACGCCCTCGGTCAGGTCGATGGGGCTGGTGACCGGGCTCTGCGAGTAGCGCGCGACGGTACCCTCGGCGACCTTCAGCACCGGGCTCGGGTTGTCCGGGTCGACCCGGCCCCAGCCGTAGTTGAGGACCGACGAACCGATGGCCGGGCCCTTGTCGCTGTACGGCAGGATCTTGCCGGGGGCGTTCGCGTCGTCGATCTCGACCAGCGCCAGGTCGATCTTCTTCGGGTGCTTGATGACCCGGACGATGTTGGGCCGCGGGCCCTCGCTGCGCTTGATGGTGTTGGTGGACACCTGGGTGTAGGTGTACTTGTCCATGATGCAGTGTTTCGCGGTCAGCACCCAGGTCGGGCCGATGCGCATGGAGCCGCAGATGAAGCCGCCGTTGCCGGGGATGTCCGTCTTCACGTGCAGGCCGGTGGCGCCGGGGTTCTGCTCCAGCGACGTCAGCTCCTTGCCGCCGACGATGCGGGTGGACGGCGTCGGGTCGGCGGCGCGGTGCGCGGCGGCGACGCCGGTCGCCGGGAGCAGCGCGGTGATCGCGAGCGGGGCGCAGAGGGTCCAGAGGATTCGGTTCACGGCAAGTCCTTATCGGGTGGGGGTGGGTGTCGGCGGTTTCGGGAGCCGGCAGGTGGGGGTGGTCGGGTCGATCTCCCGGCGCTCGTTGAGGCACTCGGTGAACAGGTACGTCTGCGTGCCGTAGCCCGCCTTCGGGGTGACCGTGACCCGGCCGTCCTCGTCCACCTCGCACGGGTTGTTGAACTGGCAGTTGCCGCCGCCCATCGGCGTGGTGTTGTTGACGCCGACGACGAGGCCGGTGGCCGGGTCCACGATCGGGGAGCCGGAGGTGCCGGGGATCACGGGGCACTCCGGGTAGCGGATCGCGTCCCGCCAGACCCAGGTGCCCTCCTTGAGCCGGTGGACCTGCTTGTCGTACGTGCAGCGGTAGATCTTCTTCTTCGCGCCGGAGGTGACCACGATCCGGATGCCGGGCGCGGGCGGGCGGGCGGCGAGGGTCAGCGCGGAGATCCCGGTGCGCTCGCGGACCTCGGCGTACGTGGCGGCGAGGCGGTAGATCAGCGCGTCGGTGTCGCGCATGGTGCCGTACTCGATCCGGTCGGCCGGGAAGCCGGTGCCGGTGCCGTCGCCGTCCGGCGGGAGGACGAGCGCCGTGCGCTTGCTGGGCTCCCGGTAGATCACCTGGTCGGCCGTGGGGAAGCCCTTCTCCCAGCAGTGGCCGTTGGTCAGGACGAGCGCCCGGTCGGTGTCGGCGGACTGCGTGAACCGGACCAGCGAGCCCGAGCACGTCCAGAGGTTGACGATGCCGGCGTACTCCCCGGCGGGCGGCGGGCCCGCGGCGGCCGGCGCGGCGGTGCCGGCCAGGATCGCGGCCGCGGCGGCGGCGAGCAGACTCTTCGGACGCACGGCACACCCCTTCGTTCGGCGAGGTACGAGCGGTCACCGTAACGATCGACGCAGGGCGATGGGAGGGGTTCGTGCAAGTGTGGAACCGCGCCGGAAACGCGAGGTCAGAGCGGGTCGTCGCCGCGCAGGGCCGCGGCCAGCGCCGCCGGGTTCGGGTGGTCGAACAGCAGGGTGGCCGGCAGCTCCCGGCCCGTCCGGCGGGCCAGGTCGTCGCGCAGGGCGACCGCCATCCGCGAGTCCAGGCCGAGGTCGGTGAACGCCCGCTGCGGGTCGACCGGGGTGCCGTCCGGCCAGCCGAGGGCGACCCGGGTGCGGTCCAGAACCAGGGTGGCCGGGTCCGCGGCGGCCGGGCCGGCGGTGGTGGGGCCACCGGTGGTGGGGCCGCCGGCAGCGGGACCGCCGGTGGTCGGGCCGGCGGCGGGCGGGGCAGCGGCGATCGGGCCGTCCGTCCACGCGGTCGGGGTCGGCAGCGGGCGGGCGAAGGGGTAGCGCGGCAGGTCCACGAGCCGGGCCGGGCCGGCCGCCGCGCGCCAGTCGACCGGTACCCCGGCCAGGCTCGCGGCGGCCACCAGGCGGGCCACGCCGGCGGGCTCGTCGGGGTCGCCCAGCGGGGCGGCCCGGGTGGCGTCGGGGACGGTCTCCGCCGCCGCCGTGGTCAGCGCGTGCCCCGGGCCGGCCTCGACGAGGAGGCGGGCGCCGAGGTCGTGCGCCCGGCGGACCGCCGCCGCGAAGCGCACCGGCGCGCGCAGGTGCCGGGCCCAGTGGTCGGGGGTGACCGCGGCGAGCGCGTCGCCGGTCAGGGCGGAGACCAGGGTCGGGCCGGACGGGGTGCGCCAGTCGACCGCCGCGGCCGCGGCGCGCAGGTCCGCGGCGGCCGGGTCCATCAGCGCGGAGTGGTTGGCGCCGGACACCCGCAGGCGGCGGGTGCGGCGGCCCAGGCCGGCGAAGTGGTCGGCGGCGGCCCCGACGGCGGCGGCGGTACCGGAGAGGACGACCGAGCGGGGGCCGTTGACGGCGGCGATGCTCAGGTGGGTGCGCGCCGCGGCGGCCGCGCGGTGGGCCTCCTCCTCCGTCGCCTGGACGGCGACCATCGCGCCGCCGGGCGGCAGGGCGCCCATCAGGCGGCCGCGGGCGACGACGAGGCGGCAGGCGTCGGCCAGCGGGAGCGCGCCGGCCAGGTACGCGGCGGTCAGCTCGCCGAGGGAGTGGCCGACCAGCAGGTCCGGGACGATGCCGAGGGTGCGGAGCAGGTCGCAGGTCGCGACGGTCACCGCGAAGACGGCCGGCTGGGTGTGGGCGGTGTTGTCCAGCAGGTCGGGGCGGTGCCAGAGCAGGTCGGTCAGCGGTACGCCGAGCGGCTCGGACAGGTGCCCGGCGAGCCGGTCGAGGCTGCGGGCGAACGCCGGGTACGCCCCGTAGAGGAGCCGGCCCATGCCGGGGCGCTGTGCGCCCTGGCCGGGCAGGAGGAAGGCGATCCGGCCGTACGGGCGGGCGCCGGTCACGACGGCCGGGTCGGGGGCGTCGGCGGCGAGGGCGCGCAGGGCGCGGGCGGCGGCGGGGCGGTCGGCGGCGACGACGGCCGCGCGGGCGGGCAGGGCGGCGCGGGTGTCCGCGAGGGACAGCGCCACGTCGGCCAGCGAACCGGCCGGGGCGGGGGTGGCCAGGTGGTCGGCGAGGTCGGCGGCGCGGCGGCGCACGGCCGCCGCGTCGTGGCCGCCCAGCAGGAGCGCCACGGGCCGGGCGGCCGCCGCGGGGCGGGTCGCGGGCGCCGGGTCGGGCGGGGACGCCAGGATCACGTGGCAGTTGCTGCCGCCCATGCCGAACGACGACACCCCGGCGACGGCCGGGGTCCCGGCCGGCCAGTCCCGCAGCTCGGCGCAGACGCGCAGCCCCAGCGCCGCCAGGTCCACCGCCGGCCGGTGGAAGTGCAGGCTCGGCGGGATCCGGCGGTGCCGCACCGCGAGCGCGGCCTTCAGGAAGCCGGCGATCCCCGCCGCCCCCTCCAGGTGCCCGATGTTCGTCTTGATCGAGCCGACCAGCAGCGGCGCGTCCGGCGGGCGGTGGCGGCCCAGGGCCGCGCCGAGGGCGGCGGCCTCGACCGGGTCGCCGACGGGGGTGCCGGTGCCGTGCAGTTCGACGTAGCCGACGGCGGCGGGGGCGAGGCCGGCGCGGGCGTACGCCTCGGTGAGGAGGCGGTGCTGGGCCTCCGCGCTGGGCGTGGTCGGGCCGGCGGCGCGGCCGCCGTGGTTGGCGGCGGTGGCGAGGATGCGGCAGTGGATCCGGTCGCCGTCGGCCAGCGCGCGGCGCAGCGGCTTGAGGACGGCGACGGCGCCGCCCTCGCCGCGGACGTAGCCGTCGGCGGCCGCGTCGAACGTCCGGCAGCGGGCGTGCGGGGACAGGGCGCCGATGGCCTCGACCGTACGGTCGGCGCCGGCGCGCAGGTTGAGCTGGACGCCGCCGGCCAGGGCTAGGCCGCACTCGCCGTGCTGGATGCTGCGGACCGCCTGGTGCACCGCGGTCAGCGACGAGGACTGTCCGGTGTCGACGGTCAGGCTCGGGCCGCGCAGGTCGAGGGCGTACGAGACGCGGTTGGCCAGGAAGGCGCGGGCGGTGCCGGTCAGGGTGTACACGCCGGGCGGGGCGGCGGCGCTGCGCACCGCGTGGTCGTCGGCGCTGGCGCCGATGTAGACGGCGGTGTCGGTGCCGGCCAGGCGGTCGGCGGGGAGGCGGGCGTCCTCGATCGCGTGCCAGGCCAGTTCGAGCAGCAGGCGCTGCTGCGGGTCCAGCGCGGCGGCCTCGGCGGGCGGGATGCCGAAGAACGCCGCGTCGAAGCCGTCGGCGTCGGCCAGGTAGCCGCCGGGGCGGCGGTTGTCGCGGCCGGGCGGGGGCGGGCCGACCGCGTCGCCGCCGCGGGCGAGCAGGTCCCAGAGGGCGGCGGGGTCGTCGGCGCCGGGCAGCCGGCAGGCCAGCCCGACGACCGCGACCGGCTCGGCGGTCACCGCCCCGCCGCCGGCGCAGCCGGGCGGGCCGGGGGTGCCGCCGGGCCGGGTGGCGGCTCGGCGACCGGGCGCGCCGGGGTACGGACGGCCGCGCCGGGCCGCGCCGGGGTCGGCGGGGTCGGCGGGCGCAGGCGGGCCAGGGTGGTCGCGAACGTCGCGCGGTCCGCCGCGTCGCCGCGCGGGCCGTCGGGCAGCAGCGGCAGCGCCGGGCGGCCCGCCCGGCGGGCCAGGGCGCTGAGGCTGCCGCCCGGGCCGGCCTCGACGAACACCCCGTCGTACGCGGCCAGGACCGTCCGCAGGGCGGCGTCGAACCGGACCGTCCGCTCGGCCTGGCGGGCCCAGAACCCCGGGTCGGTGGCCTCGGCCGCGGTCAGCGGCGCGCCGGTGTATCCGGAGTAGACCGGCAGGGCCGGCGGGCGCAGGCGGACCCGCTCCCAGTCCGGCAGCGACGCGGTGACCGCTGCGGCCACCAGCGGGCTGTGGAACGCCTGCCGGGCCCGGGCCCGGCGGTGGGTGAGGCCGCGGGCGGCGCAGGCGGCGGCCACCCGGTCCAGGGCCGGGTCGGTGCCGGCGAGCAGCAGTTGCCGGGCGGCGTTGACCGCCGCCAGGTGGACGTCGGCGCCGAGCAGGTCGGCGACCTCGGCGACGGCGGCGGCGACCGCGAGCATCCCGCCGGGCGGGGTGTCGGCGAACTGCCGCATCCGGGCGCGCATGACCCGCATGCCGTCGGCGAGGTCGAGGACGCCGGCCAGGGTCGCGGCCGCCAGCTCGCCGACGCTGTGGCCGAGCAGGGCCGCGGGGCGGGCGCCGCGGGCGAGGACCGCGCGGCCGAGGGCGTGGTCGACGGCGTACAGCAGGGGTTGGGCGACGGTCACGTCGTCGTACGCCGGCGACGGGCGCGCGGCCAGCCATTCGGCGCGCAGGCCGGCGGCGGCGTCGCCGAGGTGGTCGAACGCCTCGTCCATCGCGCGGCTGAACGCCGGGTCGTGGCCGTACAGGCCGGCGGCCATCCGCGGGTACTGGGCGCCCTGGCCCGGCAGGAGCAGGGCGACCCGGTCGGGGTCGATCGTCGGTTCGCTCACCGGACCTGGATACGGGCCGCGGTTCGAGGCGCGCCGGAGGCGCGTTGGACCGGCGCTGCTCCGCCGCCGCTCCAGCCGCCCCCGAACAACGCCGCCGACGCTGCCGGGGCGAGGGACCCGCCCGGGGTACCCGGGAGGGGGTGCCGTGACCGCGCTGCACGTCGCCGGCGTCGGCCTGTACGTGCCGGAGCCGACGCCCGTGGCCGAGGTCGCGGCCAGCGGCGCGGCCGACTGGCGGACCATCCGGCGGACGGGGCTGCGGTCGGTGGCGGTGGCGGCGGAGTCCGGCCCGGACCTCGCGGTGCGCGCCGCCCGGGCGGCGCTGGCGGCGGCCGGGCGCGGCCCCGGCGACGTGGACCTGGTGCTGCACGCGAGCACGTACTTCCAGGGCCACGACCTGTGGGCGCCGGCCTCGTACGTGCAGCGGCGCGCCCTCGGCAACGCCTGCCCGTCGGTCGGCGTCGGGCAGCTCTCCAACGGCGGGATGGCCGCGCTGGAACTGGCCGCCTCGCACCTGCGCGCCGAGCCGGCGCGGCACAGCGTGCTGATCACCACGGGCGACCGGTTCTGCCCGCCCGGCTTCGACCGGTGGCACACCGACCCGGGCACGGTGTGCGGGGACGGCGGCACGGCGGCGGTGCTGTCCCGGCGGGGCGGGTTCGCGCGGCTGCTCGGGCTGGTCACGGTGTCCGATCCGGAGCTGGAGGAGCTGGGGCGGGGGGCGGACCCGTTCGCCGCCGCCGCGCTCGCCGCCCGGCGGCCGATCGACCTGGACGCGCACCGGCCGGGGCTGCTGCGCCGGTACGGGATGACCGCGCTGCTGGACCGGATCCGGGCCGGGCAGCGGCGGGCGTACGACGGGGCGCTCGCGGCGGCCGGGGTCGGGGCGCGGGAGATCGACCGGTTCGTGCTGCCCAACCTGGGGCTGCCCCGGGTCCGGCACCAGTTCCTCGAACCGCTGGACGTGCCGCTGGAACGCACCGCCTGGGAGTGGGGCCGGACGGTCGGCCACCTGGGCGCCGGCGACCAGTTCGGCGGGCTGGCCCACCTGCGCCGGGCGGGGGCGCTGCGGCCGGGGCAGCTCTGCGCGCTGGTCGGCGCCGGGGCGGGCTTCGCCTGGTCGACGGCGATCCTGCGGATCGAGGAGGCCGCCGCGGCCGGGGAGGACTGACCGGGCGGCCCGGCGGGCGGGTGGCCCGGGTAGGGTCGAGCTGTCATGGACGCCCTGCCGCCGGCCCTGCTGGGCCGGAGCCACCCGACCGCGGTCCTGCGCGCGCGCCTCGCCGCCGCGGTCGCCGGCCGCGGCGGCCTCGTCCTGGTGACCGGCGAGCCCGGCATCGGCAAGACCTCGCTCCTGACGCACGTGGCCGACGAGGCCCGGGCCGGCGGGGCGCTGGTGCTCACCGGCTGGTGCTCGAACGTCGACCGCGCCCCCGGCTACTGGCCGTGGGTGCAGGTCCTGCGCGGGCTGCGCCGCGGCGTCGGCGCCGGCGAGTGGGCCGGGCTGGCCGCCGCGGGCGGGCCGCGGCTGGCCGCGCTGCTCGGCGAGGCGCCGGCCGCCGACGCCGCCGCGGAGCCGTTCGCGCTGTCCGACGCGGTGACGTCCGTCCTGGTCGAGGCCGCGCAGCGGCGGCCGGTCGCGGTGATCCTGGACGACCTGCAGTGGGCCGACCCGGCGTCGCTGCGGCTGCTCCGGTTCGCCATGCGCGAGTCGTGGTTGCAGCCGCTGCTGCTGGTCGGCGCGTACCGGGACGTCGAGGTGGCCGAGCAGCACGCGCCGGGCGCGCTGTTCGCCCCGCTGACCGAGAAGGCCACCAGCGTCACGCTGACCGGCCTCGGCCGGGACGAGGTCGGCCGGCTCATCGCCCGGACCGCCGGCCGCGAGCCGGCGGCGGACCTGGTGGACACCGTCCTCGGCCGGACCGGCGGGAACCCGTTCCTGGTCGAGCAGGTCGCCCGGCTGTGGGCCTCGGTCGGCTCCGCGACCGCGATGGCGGCGCCGATCAGCGACGCCGTCCGGGCCCGGCTGGACCTGCTCGCCGCGCCGGTGGCCGAGCTGCTGACCGCGGCGGCCGTCCTGGGGCGGCGGTTCCACCACCGGGTGCTGGCCGCGGCCGCGGGGCAGCCGGTGGACGCGGTGGACGCGCTGCTCGAGGACGCCGTCGCCGCGCGGCTGGTGCTGGTCGAGGGCGACGGGCGGTTCGGCTTCACCCACGACCTCGTCCGGGAGGCGCTGTACGACGGGCTGCCCGCGGACCGGCGGCAGCGCGCCCACGCCGCGGCGGTCCGGGCGCTGGACCGGCCCGGCGCGGCCGACCGCAGCCGGGCCGCCGAGCTGGCCCACCACGCCCACCTGGCCGGCGCCGCGCTGGACCGGGACCGGCGGGTCGCGCTGCTGCTTGCCGCCGGCCGGGAGGCCGGCACCTGGCTGGCCGCCGAGGAGGCCGTCGGGCACTACCGCCGGGCGCTGGCGCTGCTGACCGGCCACGACCCCCGCCGGCACGCGATCGTCTCGCTGGACCTCGCCCGCGAGCTGCACCGGCTCGGCGAGCGGGACGCCGCCCGGCGGATCTTCCGCGAGGTGGCCGCCGCCGCGCGCCGGGCGCCGGACCCGGACGTGCTGGCCCGGGCGGCGCTGGTCCTGCACGGCCTCGGCGACGACGACGCGCTGACCGCGGCGCTGCTGGCCGAGGCGCACGGCCGGCCCGCGGGCGGCCCGGCGCCGGACTCGGTCGACGACCTGGCCGAGAGCCTGACCCGGCGGGTGGCGACGGCGGCCCGCCGGGGCGACGACGACGAGGCGCTGGCGTTCAGCCTGTGGGCCCGGCTGGACGCGCTGCGCGGCCCCGGCGCGGCCGGCGAGCGGCTGGCGCTGATCGACGAGCTGGCCGCGGTCGGGCACCGGCGGGGCGACCGGGAGCTGGAGTACTTCGCGGCGTCGCTGCGCTGGGTCGCGCACCTGGAGCGCGGGGACCCGGCCTACCTGGACCACTTCCGCGCGTTCGTGGCACTGGCCGACCGGGAGGCGCTGGCCCGGTACGCCAACGCCGCGTACATCGACCGGTGCGTGGTCAGCGCGCACACCGGCCGGTTCGCCGAGGCCGAGGCGCACCTGGGGCGGGCGCTGGCGCTGACCGAGGCGCGGGAGAACCTGGACGTCCAGTACGTCGACGAGCACCTGCGCTGGACCCTGTGGCTGCTCCAGGGCCGGTTCGACGCGCTGGACGGCCTGCACCGCAGCCTGGCCGGCACCGGCCACCCGCACCCGGACCTGCTCGCGGCGATCACCGCCGTGGAGCGCGGCGACCCGCGGCCGGGGCTGCGCTACCTCGCCGAGCCCGCCGCGCTCCCCCGGGCCGTGCAGCCGCTGCGGCTGCGGCTGCTCGCGCACACCGCCGCCGCGGCCGGGGACGCGGACCTGTGCCGGGCGGCGACGGAGGCGCTGACGCCGGTGCGGGGGCAGTGGCTGGTCTCGCTGTACGGCGCGGACATCAGCGGCCCGGTGGACCTGTGGCTGGGCCTCGTGCACGCGGCCGCGGGGCGGTGGCCGGTGGCGGCCGAGGCGCTGGCCGCCGCCCGCGAGTCGGCCGACCGGCTGCAGGCGGCGCCGTGGTCGGTGCTCGCCCGGGCCCACCTGGCCCGGCTGCTGGCCGACCGGGGCGACCCGGCCGCCGCCGGCGCGGCCGCCGAGGCCCGGGCGGCCGCGGCGGCGCTGGGCATGGCGCACGTGGTCGCGCTGCTGGCCGCCCCGGCCGCGGCGCCGGCCGGGGCGGAGTTCCGGCGCAGCGGGTCGACGTGGACGCTGGCCTTCGCCGGCCGGACCGTGCGCATCGGCGACGCCAAGGGCCTGCGCGACCTGCACGCGCTGCTCGGGCAGCCGGGCGTGGACGTGCCGGCCGTCCGGCTGCTCAGCCCCGAGGGCGGCGACACCGTGGTCGCGGCGCGCGGGCTGGGCGGCGACCCGGTCCTGGACGAGACCGCGAAGGCGCAGTACAAGCGCCGGCTCGGCGACCTGGACGAGCAGATCGAGCGGGCGCTGGGCCGCGGCGACGACGGCCGGGCGGCCCGGCTGGACGCCGAGCGGCAGGCGCTGCTGCGGCAGCTCCGCGACGCGGTCGGGCTGGGCGGGCGCAGCCGCCGGCTCGGCGACGAGGCCGAGCGGGCGCGCAAGGCGGTGACGGCCCGGATCCACGACGTCCTGCGGAAGCTGGACGAGCGGCACCCGGAGCTGGCGGCCCACCTGCGCGCGGCGGTCACCACCGGCGCGACCTGCCGGTACCTGCCGGAGTCCGAGGTGCGCTGGACCCGCTGACGCCGGGTATGCCGCCCTCGATGCGTCGAGGGGGGTGAGGGCGGATGACGCTGCCGGGGGCAATAGTGATGCTACTGCTGTTCGAGCCACATAAGGGAGATAATTGTTGCCGTTTTTCTGTAAAGCAGCTTTGCGGCTTGACGGTTTAGCGGTACAGGCGCACGCTGGGGGCATGAGTGCGATCCCGGTACCCCCGCACCGCGGCACCCCGGCCGCCGCAGAACTGTTCCACGACTTCGTCTCCGTACAGGGCCGCGGGACGGTGGCCCTCCCGGCGGTGCTGCGCAAGCGGTACGGACTCGACAAGCCCGGCGCCCAGGTCGAGATCACCGAGCGCGCCGACGGCGTCCTGGAGCTACGCCCCAACGTGGCCGTGCCCGCCCGCGAGGCGTGGTTCTGGGATGAGCGCTGGCAGGCCGGGGAGCGCGAGGTCGACGCACTGGTCGCCGCCGGCAGGACCGCCACCCACGACACGGTGGACGACTTCGCCGCGCACCTGCGCAAGCTCGACGCCGACGCGTCGTGAAGTTCCAGACCACCGACCGATTCGATCGCGACTACAAGAACCTCCCGGCCGAGCACCGTCGGAGGTTCGCTTCCCTGATGGCCGACTTCAGCGCCGCCTGCGACGACTACGCCGCGGCGCCGGGCACCTTCACCCGGCCGGCGCGGCTGCGGGTCTCCCCGATGCGCAGCGTGTCCGGCATCTGGGAGATGACCTGGTCGTTCACCGGCCCGGACGGCCGGGCGACGTTCGAGTTCTTCCCGCTCGACGGGCAGACCGCGGTCCGCTGGCGCCGCATCGGCCGCCACGATATCTACACCGACCCCTGACCCTGCCGCACCACCGTGACAGCGGCGCCCGTGCGAAACGCCACGGGCGCCGCTGTCGCGTCAACCACTCGTCGCGGTCGTGGTTCCATTCGCGGACGCCGCGGAACGGCTGGCGCGGGGCGCCGGGGGATCTAGCGGGGTTCTGGCGGGGTTCTGGCGCCTCATGGGTGTGGCCGGAGCGGCCGACCGCCGCCGGGTCACACCCGTTGAGAGCCGAATGGAGACGAGCATGGGCGACTCCACAGCCCACCCCGCGATCGAGACAGCCGGACTGGTCAAGGTCTTCGGCAAGGCCAGGGCCGTGGACGGCCTGGACCTGCGGGTGCCCGCGGGCACCGTGTACGGGGTCCTCGGCCCGAACGGCGCGGGCAAGACCACCACCGTCCGGATGCTGGCCACGCTGCTGCGCCCCGACGGCGGGCAGGCCCGGGTGTTCGGCCACGACGTCGTGCGCGAGGCGGCCGCGGTGCGCGGCCGGATCAGCCTGACCGGCCAGTACTCGTCGGTGGACGACGACCTGACCGGCCGGGAGAACCTGATCCTGCTGTCCCGGCTGCTCGGCCACCGGTCGGCCGCCGCGGGCGAGCGGGCCGCCGAGCTGCTCGACGCGTTCGGGCTGACCGCGGCCGCCGACCGGCAGGTGAAGAACTACTCGGGCGGGATGCGCCGCCGGCTGGACATCGCCGCCAGCATCCTGAACACCCCGGACCTGCTGTTCCTGGACGAGCCGACCACCGGCCTGGACCCGCGCAGCCGGAACCAGGTGTGGGACATCGTCCGCGCGGTCGTCGCGCACCGGACCACGGTCCTGCTGACCACGCAGTACCTGGACGAGGCCGACCGGCTCGCCGAGCGGATCGCGGTCATCGACACCGGCCGGGTCATCGCCGAGGGCACGCCCGGCGAGCTGAAGTCGTCGATCGGGGCGGGCACGGTGCACGTCCGGCTGCGCGACGCGCACCAGCGGGACGCGGCGAGCAAGCTGCTGACGCAGGCGCTCGGCAGCGCCGAGCCGGTCGAGGGCGACCCGGCGGCGCTGGCCGCGCGGGTGGACGCGCCCGGCGGCGAGGCGGCCGCGGAGCGGGCGGCGGCGGCGCTGCGCGACCTGGCGCACGCGGGGATCACGGTGGACGACTTCTCGCTGGGGCAGCCGAGCCTGGACGAGGTGTTCCTGGCGCTGACCGACCGGCGCGGCGACGTCCGGGAAGGGGTGCCGGCATGACCAGCGCGACGGCGGGTGCGGACACGTTCGACCCGGTACCGGAGACCATGGGGCGGCTGCTGAACCGGCGGCAGCGGCCGAAGCCGCCGAGTGCGTTCGCGGCGTCGGCGGCGTTCGGCTGGCGGGCCATGCTCAAGATCAAGCACGTGCCCGAGCAGCTCTTCGACGTGACGGTGTTCCCGATCATCATCACGCTGATGTTCACGTACCTGTTCGGCGGCGCGCTGGCCGGCTCCACGACCGAGTACCTCCAGTACCTGCTGCCCGGCATCGCGGTGACCAGCGTCCTGCTGATCACCATGTACAGCGGCATGGGCATCAACACCGACGTCGCCAAGGGCATCTTCGACCGGTTCCGCACGCTGCCGATCTGGCGGCCGGCGGCCCTGGTCGGCGCGCTGCTCGGGGACGTGCTGCGGTACGTGCTCGCCGCCACCGTCATCACCTGCGTCGGCCTGGTCCTCGGCTACCGGCCCGCCGGCGGGGTGCCGGGCGTGGCCGCGGCGATCGCGCTGATCGTGCTGTTCGCGTTCGCGTTCTCCTGGATCTGGATCATGTTCGGCCTGCTGCTGCGGTCGGAGAAGTCGGTGATGGGGATCAGCATGCCGGTGATCTTCCCGCTGACCTTCCTCAGCAACGTGTTCGTCGAGCCGCGGACGATGCCCGGCTGGCTCCAGGCGTTCGTCGAGCTGAACCCGATCACCCACCTCGTCACCACCGCCCGCGGCCTGATGGCCGGGACGGTGCACGCCGGCGGCCTGACGTACGTGCTGGTCTCCTGCGCCGTCCTGCTGGCCGTGTTCGGCACCCTCTCGATGCGCCTCTACAACCGCAAGTGATCCGGGGCCGGCGCGGCGTGCGCCGGCCCCGCCCCGCCCGGCGGCCGCCGGGCCCGATCGAAGGAGATCCCATGACGATCCTGGTGACCGGCGCGACCGGCAACGTGGGCCGCCCGCTGGTCGAGCTGCTGCTCGCCGCCGGGCAGCAGGTACGCGCGCTGACCAGGAACCCGGCCAGGGCCGGGCTGCCGGCCGGCGTCGAGGTGGCCGCGGGCGACCTGACCGACACCTCGACGCTCGCCGAGGCGTTCGCCGGCGTCCGGGCCGTACACCTGATCAGCTTCAACGGCGCCGACTTCTCGCCGCTGGCCAACGGCGCCGAGATCGCCGAGCTGGTGGCCAAGGCCGGCGTCGAGCGGGTGACGATCCTCAAGGGCGACGTGGACAAGAGCCCGCTGGAGCAGGCCGTCGAGGCCAGCGGCGTGCAGTGGACCCACCTCGCACCGGTCGAGTTCATGTCCAACGCGCTCGAGTGGGCCGCCTCGATCCGCGATGAGGGCGTGGTCCGGGAGGCGTTCCCCGAGGCCCGGAGCGCGATGGTGCACGAGGCGGACATCGCCGCCGTCGCCGCGACCGCGCTGACCGCCGACGGGCACGCCGGGCAGGAGTACTGGCTGACCGGGCCGCAGGCGCTGACCGCGCCGGGCAAGGTCGCGATCCTCGCCGAGGTGCTGGGCCGCCCGATCCGGTACGTCGAGCTGAGCCGGGACGAGATCGTCGCGCAGTGGCGGGGCGAGGGCTACTCGGACAGCGACATCGAGTTCTTCCTCACGATGCGGACCAACCCGCCGGAGGCGGGCTACACCGTCCTGCCCACCGTCGAGGAGGTGACCGGCAAGCCCGCACGGACCTTCACCCAATGGGTGCGCGAGCACGCCGACACCTTCGGGGGCTAGGCCCGGCCCCGGGCCGGGGGTCGCCGCGCGTCCCGGTGCGGCGGCCCCCGCGCTTCCAGTACCGCTCCGGCCACCGTCCACCCGCGACCGCGAGCATGCGGCGCGGGGGCGCGGCGGCGCGCCGGACTTCGAGGAGGCAGCGGATGGAGCAGCAGCGGGTGGCGTTCGTGACGGGGGCGAGCAGCGGGATCGGGGCGGCAGTGGCCGCGCTGCTCGCCGGGCGCGGCATCGCGGTGTTCGCCGCGGCCCGCACCGGCGCCGACGTGGACGCCCTGGTCGAGCGGCTGCGCGCGGCCGGCGGCGAGGTCGCCGGGACCGCCTGCGACGTGCGCTCCGGCGCCGCCGTGGCCGCGGCGGTCGGCGCGGCGGTGCAGCGGTACGGGGCGATCGACATCCTGGTCAACAGCGCCGGCCGCAGCGGCGGCGGGGAGACGGCGACGCTCGCCGACGAGCTGTGGCAGGACGTGATCGAGACGAACCTCAACGGGGTCTTCCGGGTGACCCGGGAGGTGCTGCGGTCCGGCGGCATCGGCCGGGGGAACTGGGGGCGGATCATCAACATCGCGTCGACCGCGGGCAAGCAGGGGATCATGTACGCGGCGCCGTACTGCGCGTCCAAGCACGGCGTGGTCGGCTTCACCAAGGCGGTCGGGTTCGAGCTGGCCGGGCGCGGGGTGACGGTCAACGCGGTCTGCCCCGGCTACGTGGAGACGCCGATGGCGGTCCGGGTGCGGCAGGGGTACGCCGCGCACTGGGGCGTCACCGAGCAGGAGGTGCTGAAGAAGTTCAACGCCAAGATCCCGCTCGGCCGGTACTCGACCGCGGACGAGGTGGCCGGGCTGGTCGGGTACCTGGTCACACCGGCCGCCGACGCCATCACCGCCCAGGCGCTCAACGTCTGCGGCGGGCTGGGGAACTTCTGACGGCGGTGGACACACACGCGCTGGTCGAGCGGGCCGAGGCCCGGCGGGGGCTGCACGCGGCCCTGAGCGGGTCGGCGCGCGGCGGCCGGGTCGCGGTGCTCACCGGCGGCGCGGGCGTCGGGAAGACGGCCCTGCTGGACCGGTTCGCGGCCGAGCTGCGCGCCCGCGGCTTCCGCCACCTGCGGGTGCGCACGTCGCCGCTGGGCGCGGCGGACCCGCTGAGCGGCGTCCGCCACCTCCTGCCACCCGGTCCGGCCGGGGCCGAGCCGGGGGTGCCGGGGCGGGCCGGCGCGGCGCTGGCCGCGCTGGTCGGCGGCGGGCCGGCGCTGGTCACCGTCGACGACGTGCACCTGGCCGACGCCGCGTCGCTGCGGCTGGTCGAGGAGCTGCTGTGCCGGCCGGGGGCCGCGCCGCTGCTGGTCGTGGCCACCGAGCCGGCCGGGTACGTGGGCGCGCTCGCCGGGGTGCGGGTGCCGCTGCGCCCGCTCGGCCCGGCCGGGGTGCGGGCGGTGCTGCGCGGGTACCCGGCCCCCCGACCCGCGGCGGCGCACCGGCTGACCGGCGGCAACCCGCGGCTCGTCCACGCGCTCGGCCGGGCCGGCGGGCCGGGCCCGGCGCTCGACCGGGCGGTCGGCCGCTGCCTGCCGGCGGGCCCGGCGCGGCGGGCGGCGCACGCCGCGGCGGCGCTGCGGGTGGGGCACCCCGTCGCCGTACCGGCGGCGGCGCTGGTCGGCGACGTCCTCGGCGTCGAGGCCGCGGTGCTGGCCGACCTGCTGCCGCCGCTGCTCGCCGCCGGGCTGGTCGACGCGGCCTGGCGGGTCGGCGACCCCGCGCTGGCGGCCGCGATGCTGGCCGGGCTGGCGGCCGGCGAGCGGGCCGGGCTGCACGCCCGGATCGCCCGGGCGCTGCACCTGCGCGGCCTGCCCGCGCCCGCGGTCGCCGCGCACCTGGTCCGCGTGGCGGACCCCGACGGCGCGGCGGCCGGCGACCCGCCGCGGGGGCACCGCCCGGCCGGCGCGGGTCCCGGCTGCCGGCGGACCGACGTGCTGCTCGCCGCCGCCGCCGCGGCGCTCGACGCCGCCGACCCCCGCACGGCCCCGCGGTACCCGGGCAACGTCGGCTCCGGGGGCGCGGGCTGCTGCGGCGAGCCGGCGCACCGCGACCGGGTGGCGGGGGCGGTGGCCCGGGCCGAGCGGCGGCTGCGGACGGCCGCCGCGGCCGGGCGGCCGCCCCCGGTCACCGCCGCGCCGGCGGCGCCGGAGCGCACGGGCACGGTGCCGGTCGCGGCCGCCGGGGCGCGGGTCGCCGGGCTCAGTCGGGCCGAGCGGCGGGTGGCCGACCTGGCCGCGGCCGGGTTCACCAACCGGCAGATCGCGCACCGGCTGGTGGTGACCGTGAGCACGGTCGAGCAGCACCTGACCCGGGTGTACCGGAAACTGGGCGTCGCGCGCCCCGGCCTGCGCGCGCTGCTGCCGGCGGAGCCGCGGCAGTGGGCGAGCTGACAGCCGCCCCGGCGGGGGCGCGCGGCGAGGCGGGGTCAGGCCGCCCACTCGGCGGCGACGTCCATCACGTACCGGCCGTACTCGGTGTGGGCGAGGGCGGCGCCGAGGTCGTGGCAGGCCCGGGCGTCGATGTACCCCATCCGCAGCGCGATCTCCTCCAGGCAGGCGATCCGGATGCCCTGCCGGTGCTCGAGCGTCTGGAGGTACTGGCTGGCCTGCAGCAGCGCGTCGTGGGTACCGGTGTCCAACCAGGCCAGCCCGCGGCCGAGGTCGACCAGCGTGGCCTTGCCGCGGGCCAGGTACACCTGGTTCACGGCGGTGATCTCGATCTCGTTGCGGGCGGACGGGCGGACGTTCTTGGCGATGTCGATGACCTGGTTGTCGTAGAAGTACAGGCCGGTGATCGCCCGGTTCGAGCGCGGGTTCCGGGGCTTCTCCTCGATCGAGACCAGCCGGCCGGCGGCGTCGGTCTCGCCCACGCCGTACCGGTGCGGGTCGGTGACCGGGTAGCCGAACAGGACGCACCCGTCGACGTTCCGGCTGTGCTGCTGGAGCAGCTCGGAGAAGGCGTACCCGTGGAAGATGTTGTCGCCGAGGATCAGCGCGACCGGGTCGCCGCCGATGTGCTCGGCCCCGATCAGGAACGCGTCCGCGAGCCCCCGCGGCACCGGCTGCTCGGCATAGGTCAGGCGCAGGCCGAGGGCGGCGCCGTCGCCCAGCAGCCGTTCGAACATGGGCACGTCGCGGGGGGTGGAGATGATCAGGATCTCCCGGATCCCGGCCAGCATGAGGACCGAGAGGGGATAGTAGATCATGGGCTTGTTGTACACCGGCAGAAGCTGCTTGGACAGCGACAGCGTGACCGGGTGCAGCCGCGTCCCGGAGCCGCCGGCCAGCACGATGCCCTTCATCGCTCGCCTCCCGTCGGGGGTGGGTCGGCCCGACCGTAGTCGCGCCCGGCGGCGGCGGGTACCCCAGAAAACCGGGCGGTCGAGCGGCCCGGCACCCCTACTCCGCGGCCGGCGGCGGCCCGTCCGAGGGCGGCGCGAGTCCGGTCCCTCCGGAATTCGAGCGGGGCGGGCCAGCCTGGCGGGCATGACGCGCATGCTGGTCACGGGGGGCGCCGGCTTCATCGGCGCGAACTTCGTCCATCGCACGCTGCGCCGGCACCCGCGGTACGAGATCACGGTGCTGGACGCGCTCACCTACGCCAGCAACGAGGCGAGCCTGGCGGCGGTGCGGCCGGACATCCGGTTCGTCCGCGGCGACGTCCGCGACGACGGGGTGGTCGACCGGCTGGTCCGCGAGGCGGACGTGGTGGTGCACTTCGCGGCGGAGTCGCACGTGGACAACTCGCTGCTCGACCCGGACCCGTTCGTCCGGACGAACGTGGTCGGCACGCACGTGCTGCTGGAGGCCGTGCGCCGGTACGACCGGCGGCTGCACCACATCTCGACCGACGAGGTGTTCGGCGAGCTGCCGCTGGCCGGCGGCGGGCGGTTCACCGAGCGGACGGCGTACAACCCGTCCAGCCCGTACTCGGCGACGAAGGCCGGGGCGGACCTGCTGGTCCGGGCGTGGGCCCGGTCGTTCGGGGTGGCGGCAACGATCTCGCACGGGGCGAACAACTACGGGCCGTACCAGCACGTGGAGAAGTTCATCCCGCGGCAGGTGACCAACGTGCTGACCGGCCGGCGGCCGCGGCTGTACGGGACCGGGGCGAACGTGCGGGAGTGGACGCACGTGGACGACCACAACGACGGCGTGCACCTGATCCTGGACCGGGGCCGGATCGGCGAGGCGTACCTGCTCGGCTCGGGGGTGCAGTCGAGCAACCTGGACCTGCTGCGCTGCCTGCTGGAGCTGATGCACCAGCCGGCGGACGCGTTCGACCACGTGCCGGACCGGCCGGGCCACGACCTGCGGTACGCGATGGACACCGGCAAGGTCCGCGCCGAGCTGGGCTGGCGCCCGCGGTACGCGGGGCTGCGCGCGGGCCTGGCAGCGACGGTCGACTGGTACCGGGACAACGACTGGTGGTGGCAGCCGCACAAGGCGACGGCCGAGGCGCGGTACCGGCTGAGCGGGCGGTGACGCCGGCGGTGGTCGGGCATCCAGTGGCCGTCAAGCTCTGTTCGAGCAAATGCCAATACCGTGACATTCATGACTACTTGCCGTATTTGCCGCGGCCCCGTACGGGAGTTCTTCGACTTCGGCTCGCAGCCGCTGTCCGACGCCTTCGTCGCGCCGCCGGCCACCGGCCCGGAGTACCGCTACCGGCTGGCCGTCGGCGCCTGCGGCGAGTGCGGCATGGTCCAGTTGCTGGAGGAGGTGCCGCGGGAGCGGATGTTCCACGCCGGGTACCCGTACCACTCGTCCGGCTCGGCGGTGATGCGCGCGCACTTCGCCGCGGCCGCCCGGCGGCTGCGCGAGGCGGAGTGCCGGCGGCCGGACCCGTTCGTCGTGGAGATCGGCTGCAACGACGGGATCATGCTCCGGACGCTGGCCGCCGACGGCGTCCGGCACCTGGGGATCGACCCGTCCCGCGGGGTGGCCGACCTGGCGGCGGCCGCGGGCGTGCGGGTGCGGGTGGACTTCTTCGAGCAGTCGACCGCGCTGGCCGTCCGGGCCGAGGAGGGCCCGGCCGACGTGATCTTCGCCGCGAACACGATCTGCCACATCCCGTACCTCGACTCGGTGCTGCGCGGGGTCGACGCGCTGCTGGCGCCGGACGGGGTCTTCGTCTTCGAGGACCCGTACCTCGGCGACGTCCTCGACCGGAGCAGCTTCGACCAGATCTACGACGAGCACTTCTACCTGTTCTCGGCGACGTCGGTGCGGGCCGTCGCGGAGCGCGCCGGCCTGGCGCTGGTCGACGTCGAGCGGCTCCCGGTGCACGGCGGCGAAGTGCGGTACACGCTCGCCCGGGCCGGGCGCCGGCAGCCGCGCCCGGCGGTCGCCGCGCTGATCGGCGATGAGCGCCGCCGGGAACTGACCGGACCGGCCGCGCTCGACCGGTTCGCCGCCAACGTGAAACACAACTGCGCCGAACTCACGACGCTGCTGCACAAGCTGCGCGACGACGGCGCGCACGTCGTCGGATACGGCGCGACGGCCAAGAGCGCCACGGTGACGAACTACTGCGGCATCGGGCCGGGGCTGCTCGACGCGGTATTCGATTCCACGCCGGCCAAACAGGGCCGGTTGACCCCGGGTGTTCACCTCCCGGTGCGGCCGCTGGCCGAATTCCGCGACCCATTCCCGGACTACGCGGTGCTGTTCGCGTGGAATCACGCCGACGAGATCATCGCCAATGAGCGCGAGTTCCGCGAGCGCGGCGGGCGCTGGATCATGTACGTGCCCGAGGTGCGGGTCATCTGACCGGACCCCGAATCCGGCGCCGCCCCGGGCCGGATTCGGGGCGGTGTGCCGGCCGGCGGGGCGGACTGTACCGCTCCCGCGGGTCGGAGTATGCTGCCCAGCGCGCATCCGCGCCGCCGCCGCGAACAGGGCCGCCGCACATTCCCGGCCGCCGGCGGGCGGTTTCCCGGTCCGGATCGGCGCCCGCCTTTCGCCACGTGCAGCTAGTCGCTTTTCCGACAATCCTGACTTGTCCGGGTGCAGGCCGCGGCGAGTCGCGCCGTGTTGACGCTGCGTCGCAGCCATTCGGTACCTCAGTACCTTGTTGGTGGCTGTCGGATACATGACAGCGACCTTGCGCGACCACCGTCCATTGACTATTCGCCGATTGCCGCGTCACCGGCCGCCCCGGTCCGCAGCCGCGGACCCGCCGCACCCCCGCCCACCACCGCGGCGTGCGCGGACTGATTCTCGCTCAAGCCGCGCCGGCGAGCCGGTAACCGCCGCATCACCTGTCGTATACGGACGGCTTTACCGCGAAGTGTTTCACGACGCAGATAATCGGCCTATGGAAGCGCCCGGGTATATGACGCTGAGTGCCGGGATTGGATCATTGCGTCAGGTCCCGCGTTCTGACATGCTCGTTACCCACGCGCCCGCAAACCGAACCGTAGTCCGCCTGCTCTGCCGCGGCGAAACTCGTCGGTCCGTGCGTGGCGGTTGCAGCAGCCGGTGCCCTTCGTCGCACGACGGGGCGAGCAATGATGAGGGACGATGCAGATCAAGATTCTGGGTGAGTTCGAGGCCACACTCAACAACAAGTCATTGACCCCCACCGCCGCCAAGCCGCGGCAAGTTCTCGCACTTCTCGCGCTACACGCACAACGAATTGTGTCCGTGCCGACATTGATCGAAGAGTTATGGAGCGATCGACCCCCACCGAGTGTGCGCACGACGTTGCAGACCTACATCCTGCAGGTCCGCCGGCTCATCGACTCGGCCCTGCCGCCCGGCGCCCGGGGCAAGGCCAAGGAGATCCTGGCGACCCGGTTCGACGGGTACGTCCTGGACATCCCGCCGGAGTCGGTGGACGTGCGCTGCTACGAGAAGCTGGTCCGGTCCGGCAACAAGGCGATGGAGGCGGGCGACTTCGCCGCCGCGTCCCGGCTGCTCGGGATGGCGCTCACCCAGTGGCGCGGGCAGGCGCTGGTCGACGTGCGGACGGGGATGCCGCTGAGCATCGAGGTGGCTCGCCTGGAGGAGGGGCGGCTCAACGCGCTGGAGAGCCGGATCGCCGCCGACATCCACCTGGGCCGGCACAACGCCGTCCTCAGTGAACTCACCGTGCTGACCGCGCAGCACCCGATGCACGAGAACCTCTGCGCGTACTACATGGTCGCGCTGTACCGGTCCGGGCGGCAGTGGCAGGCGTTGCAGGCGTTCAAGACGCTGCGCAACACGCTCAACAACGAGCTGGGCGTGGAGCCGTCGGCGCGGCTGCGCGAGCTGCAACAGGCGGTCCTGCGCTCGGACGACGAGCTGGACTCGCCGCAGCGGCTCAACCCCGCCCACGGCCGGGCGGCCCTGCGCCCGACCGGCTCCGGCATGTAGCCCGCCGCCCGGCCGCCGCGGAGGACGGCCGAGCGGGCCGGCCGCCGCGGGCGGCCGGCGCTGGCCGCCGGCGGCGTCGGGAGGGGCCTCCCGGCGCCGCCGGCCCGAACCGAGAGGATCGCCATGCGCGCACGCGCGCTCCCGGTCGCCGGGGCGTTCGCGTTCACCCCGGACGTCTTCCCCGACCGGCGCGGCCACTTCGCGTCGCCGTACCAGGAGCCCGGCTACGCCGCGGCCGTCGGGCACCCGCTGTTCCCGGTCGCGCAGGCCAGCGTCAGCCGGTCCCGGCGCGGCGTGGTCCGCGGGCTGCACTTCACCGCGGCGCCGCCGGGGCTGGCCCAGTACGCGTACTGCGTGCGCGGCCGCGCCCGGTACGTCGGCGTCGACCTGCGGGTGGGCTCGCCGACGTTCGGCCGGTGGGCCGCGGTCGCGCTGGACGGGGAGGGCCACGCGGCGGTGTACTTCCCGACCGGGTTCGGCCACGCGTTCGTCGCGCTGTCCGACGACACGGTGATGGCGTACCTGCTCTCCGGCTCGTACGACGCCCGGCACGAGCACGCGCTGTCCGCCTTCGACCCCGCGCTCGGGCTGCCGGTGCCCGCGGCCGCGGGCCCGGTGCTGTCCGACCGGGACCGGGTCGCCCCGACGCTCGCGCAGGCGCGGGAGCGCGGCCTGCTGCCGGCGTACGACGACTGCCTGGAACTGGACGCGGCCCGCCGCCGGGGCTGAGCCGCGGCCCGAGCGCGGGACCAGCCGGAGTCGAGTTGCGTTCCGGCCCCGGCCGGCAGGGTCGGCGCATGAGGATTCTGCTGACCACCGGGCCAGCCCATCCGTTGTACTTCCCGCTCGTCCCACTCGGCTGGGCGCTGCGCGCCGCCGGCCACGACGTGCTGGTCGGCGCGCCGGCCAGCTTCGACGAGCCGGTCCGGCAGTCCGGCCTGCCGCTGGCCGCGGTCAGCGGGCCGGTGGAGATGGCCGACGTGATGAGCCGGGACCGCGCCGGGCAGCCGGTCGCGGTACCGCGGACCGACGCCGAGATGACCGCCGGCGTCGGCACCGGGTTCGGCCGGCTCGCCGCCCGGACGCTCGCCGGCACCAGCGAGCTGGTCCGGGGCTGGGGGCCGGACGTCATCGTCACCGAGTCGTACTCCTTCGCCCCCGCCGCCGTCGCCGCCGCGCTGCACGGCGTCCCCTGGGTGCTGCACACCGTCGGGCCGGGCGACCTGCCGATCCGGGACGGGGTGGCCCGCGAGCTGGCGCCGGAGCTGGCCGAGCTGGGCCTGGCCGGCATCGGCGACCCCGACCTCGTCCTGGACAACTGCCCGCCGCTGCTCGGCGAGCCGGCCGCGCCGGCGGCGGAGCGGGTGCGGTACGTGCCGTACGGCGAGCCGGGGATCGTGCCCGACTGGTGCGCGCGGCGCGCGACCCGCCCGCGGATCCTCGTCACGCTCGGCTCGGTGCAGCCGGCGATCGGCGGGCTGCCGCTGCTCGCCGAGCTGGTCCGCGCGGTGGCGACGCTGCCGGTGGAGCTGGTGGTGGCCGTCGCCGACTACCTGGTGGACCGGCTCGGCCCGCTGCCGGCGAACGTGCTCGCCGCCGGCTGGCAGTCGCTGACCTCCGTCCTGCCCGGCTGCTCCGCGGTCGTCCACCACGGCGGGCCGGGGACGATGATGGCCTGCGTGCACGCCGGGCTGCCGCAGGTGATCATCCCCGGCCGGGGCAAGCCGCACGACGCGATCCGCCGGCTGGTGGAGTTCGGCGCGGCCCGGGCGCTGCCGCCGGAGCAGGTCACGCCCGGGGCCGTCCGCGACGCGTGCGCCGCGCTGCTGGACGCGCCGGCGTACGGGCAGCGGGCCCGGGCCGCGCGCGACCTGCTCGGGCAGCTCCGCTCCCCCGTCGACGCGGTGCCGCTGGTCACCGCCCTGGCCGACGGGCACCGCCGCCCGCCCCGGACCCGATGACCGACCGGGCGGCGGGCGGGGAGCCGCGGCCGGCGGACGGGGCAGGGCCGGCCGGGCGGGTGGCCGTGCTCGGCGGGACCGGCTGGCTCGGGCGGCACGTGTGCGCGGCGTTCACCGGGCGGGGGCGCGGGGTGCTCGCCGTCGCCCGGCACCCGCTGCCCGGCCTGGCCTGCGCGGAGTTCGCGGCGCTGGACCTCGGCACGGCGCCCGCGGACCGGCTGCGCGCGCTGCTCCGCCGGTCCGGCGTGGACACCGTGGTCAACGCCACCGACGCCGCCAACGCCACCGACGGCTGGTCCCGGTCGCCGGCCGAGTACGCCCGCGGCAACGTCGACCTCGTGCACCGGGTGATCGCCGCCGCCCGCGCGCTGCCCTGGCGGGTCCGGCTGATCCACCTCGGCACGGTGCTGGAGTACGGCGAGGTCCCCGCCGGCACGGTCCTGCACGAGTCCCGGCCGCCGGACCCGCGCACGGCGTACACCCGGACCAAGCTCGCCGGCACCGACGCGGTGCTGGCCGCGCTCGCCGCGGGCGACCTGGACGGCCTGGTCCTGCGCTCGACCAACATCTGCGGGCCGCACCCGTCGCCGGCGAGCTTCGCCGGCAAGCTGGTCGCGCTGCTCCGGGCGGCGCTGGCCGGGGGCCGGCGGATGCCGGTCCGGATCAGCCCGGCCGCGCGCGACTACCTGGACGTCCGGGACGTCGCCGGGGCGGTGGTGCGTGCCGCCGACGCGGCGGCCAGCGGGCGGATCCTGAACGTGGGCAGCGGGGCGGCGGTCGACATGCGCGCGTTCGTCCGGCTGTTCGTCACCGCCGCGGGGTACCCGGCGTCGCTGGTCGACGAGCGGCCCGGGCCGAACCTCGGGCTGGGCGGGCCGTGGACCAGGGTGGACATCGGGCTCGCCCGGCGGCTGCTGGGGTGGTCGCCGCGGGTGCCGCTGGCGGTGTCCCTGCGCGACATGTGGACCACGGCGAACCGCCCCTGACCGGCCGGGCGCGCGGCGGGCCCGGCCGGTCAGGGGCGTCAGTCGCGGACGCCGACGTACAGGCCGCAGGGGAAGCGGTCCGACGGGACGTACGCCACCGCGCAGCCCGCGCGGCCGAACGCCGCCCGGTACTCCGCGTCGGTGAACAGGGTCATCGGGTGCACGTCGGTGAAGTGGTGCACGCCGTGCGCCCGGTCGGCGACCAGGTAGTGGGCGATGATCGGCACGTGGACGCCGTCCCGGGTCGAGTGGGACAGCCGGACCACCGTGCGCTCGTCGGTCCGGACCAGGTCGCTGGCGACGTAGCCGGGCAGGAAGCGGTCGGGGGTGTACCAGGGCTCGATCACGATCACCCCGCCCGGCTCCAGGTGCCGGGCGAACGCGGCCAGCGCGCCGTCCAGGTCGGCGGCCGACGGCAGGTACCCGATCGAGCTGAACATGCAGGTCACCGCCGAGTAGGCGCGGCCGAGCGCGAAGTCCCGCATGTCCCCGTGGTGCACCCGCAGGTCCGGGGCCCGGTGCCGGGCCCGGTCGATCATGTACGCGGACAGCTCCAGCCCCTCGGCGGCGCCGAGCGCCGCGGCGAAGTGGCCGAGGTGGCCGCCGCTGCCGCAGGCGACGTCCAGCAGCGACCGGGCGGCCGGGCGGCGGGCCCGGATCAGCGCGACGACCTCGGCGGCCTCGGCGGCGTAGTCCTTGCCGCGGCCGGCGTAGACCAGGTCGTACACGTCGGCCAGGTCGGGCCCGTACCCGGCGGCCGACGCCGACGGGCCGGATGAACCGGCGGCCGGTGGGCCGGCGGTGCCGGGCGCGGGCGAGTGCGCCGGGGTCATGCCGCACCGCCCCACGTGACCGGCAGTTCCCACACGCCGTACACGATCGCGCCCTCCTTGCGCGGCACCCGGCTGAGCGGGGCCGCCAGGCGCAGGTCCGGGAACCGGCGCAGCAGCGCCGACCAGGCGATCTGCAACTCCAACCGGGCCAGCTCGGCGCCGATGCAGTGGTGCGGACCGTGGCCGAAGGCCAGGTGCCGGCGGCTGCCGCGGCTGATGTCGAGCCGGTCCGGCTCGGCGAACGCGCGCGGATCGCGGTTGGCGGCCAGCAGCAGGCAGAGCACGCCCTCGCCGGCCCGGATCACGCCGTCGCCCAGCGGGATGTCGGCCAGCGCGACCCGGGGTACCGCGGCGTCGCCGATGCTGACCACCCGCAGCAGCTCCTCCGTGGCCGGCTCGATCAGGCCGGCCGGGTCGGCCCGCAGCAGCGCGAGCTGGTCCGGGTTCTCCAGCAGGCAGGCCAGGCCGAGGGAGATCATGCTGGCGGTGGTCTCGTGGCCGCCGTTCATCAGCATCCGGATCATGTTGACCACGTCCCGGCGGGTGTGCTCCTCGCCGGCCCGGCGGTACTCGTCCAGCACCGAGCTGATCAGGTCGTCGCCGGGGTTGCGCTCGCGGGCGGCGACGAGGCGGTCCAGGTACCCGTTGACCGCGACGATCGCGTCCCGGCGCTCGGCCGGCGTGCTGTGCCCGCCGAACATGTGGGAGCTGTGCATGATGAGGAAGTCGTGGTCGTCCTGCGGCACGCCGAGCATCCCGCAGATGACCGTGGTCGGGATGGCCAGCGAGAACAGCCGGTGCAGGTCCACCGGCGGGGTCAGCGCGGCGAGCCGGTCCAGGTGCGCCGCCACGACCGCCTCGATCCGCGGGCGCAGCAGCCGGACCCGGTGCAGGGTGAACGCCGCCGCCACCTTGCGCCGGGAGGCGGTGTGCGCGGGCGGGTCGTAGCCGATGAACGACGTCTCGGTCCGGGCCTGCGGCGGCGCGACGAAGTAGAACGGGAAGTTCTCGTGCCGCCGGGACGCGCTCAGCCGCGGGTCGCTCAGCAGCCGCCGGACCGCGTCGTGGCCGGTCACCGCCCACACCCGCAGGCCGGTGTTCGCCAGGGTCACCCGGCCGCCGTCGCCGGCCGTCAGCGCGGCGTACTCGGCGGGCGGGGTGAACGGCGCCGGCCGGTGGTACGGGAACGCGGTCTCCACCTCCACGCCGGTCACCGCGCGGCCTCCGCGACCGGCCGGGCCGCCGCGTCGGCCGGCACGTCCGGCCGGGCGACGGTGCCGGGCAGGGCCGGGTCGCGCTCCGGCAGGACGCCGTCGAGCAGGTACCGCTCCACCACCGCATCCACCGCCGCGTTGCCGGCGAACCGGTAGATCTCGTGCTGCCCCGAGTCGGTGACGGTGACGAGCCGGTGGCCGAGCCGCTGCGCCATCACCGGGGCGCCGTCGTAGTGGTCGATCGGGTCGCCGTCGGCGTGCACGATCAGCCCGGCCGGGTACCGGCGGCGGACCAGCTCGGTCGGCGCCTCCGGCGCGGCGAAGCTGCGGAACGCGCCCACCCACGGCTGGGCCCGGTGCACGCCGTAGCCGTACGGGTAGTGCTCGCGGAAGTGCCGCATGTCGGCGAAGTACACCTCGGGGTCGCTCGGCCACTCCTTCTCCAGCGAGACCGCGTCCAGCACCCCGCAGCGGACGCTGCCGTCGGCGTCGGCCGGCGGCCACACCCGCTCGTCGGCCAGCCCCCTGCGGGCCGCCGGGTGGCCGTGCGCGCGGATGTCCAGCAGCAGCTCGGCCAGGTCCGCCCAGCGGGCCCGGTCGGCCGAGCGGGAGCCCAGCGCGCCGTCGAGCTTGCTGCGCAGGGTGCGCGAGTCCGGCTCGCCGACCAGCCCCTCCAGCACCGCGTCGGCCGCCGCCCGGACCAGCGGGGCCGCCCGGCCCAGCCCGTACCGGTCGTGCCGGTCCGCGACCCAGGCCGCCCAGCGGTCCACGTTGGCCCGGCTGGCCCGGGCCTGCGCCATGAACTGCTGCCGCCAGGTCCAGTCCGGGTGCACGCAGGAGTCGAGCACGCTGCGGTCGAGGCGGCGGGGGAACATGCTGCCGTACACCGCGCCCAGGTACGTGCCGTACGTGTAGCCGAGGAAGTTGATCCGCTCCTCGCCGAGGGCGCGGCGGACCACGTCCAGATCGCGGGCGACGTTGCGGGTGGAGAAGTGCGGGCGGCGGTCGCCGCCGGCCCGGCGGTTGCCCTCCTCCCGGCGGCGGAAGTCCTCGGCGATCGTGGCGAAGTCGCCGTCCGGCGGGCGGGAGTCGAACGGGGCGGCCGTCCCGGTCACCTCGCCCAGCAGCGGGGTGGAGTCGCCGGTGCCGCGCGGGTCGAAGCCGATGATGTCGTACCGGTCGGCCAGCGGCGAGCCGGACAGCGCCGAGGCGAACCGCCGGCCCAGTCCGAAGTACCCGCCCGGCCCGCCGTTGACGGCGAGCAGCACGCCGCGGCGGCGGCCCGGGTCGCGGGCGCGGAACCGGCTCAGGGCGAGGGTCAGCCGCTCGCCCCGCGGGTCGGCGTAGTCCAGCGGCACCGCCACGGTGCCGTGCTCGACCTCGCCGGGCCCGGCCGCGGACCAGGCGAGCTGCTGGGTGAGGAGTTCCCGCAGCACGTGGCGCGGGCGTGCGGTTGGTGTCATGGCGACCTGTCCCGCCCCTTCCGGTTCGACTGGCTCAGGCCGCCGAGGCTCCCGGCGCCGGGTCGAGTCCGCGTGGACGCCCGCTGGAAGCCCGGCGCTCGAACGATCCTCCGGCGGCGCTCGAAGCCGCGCCGGCAGCGTCGCCGCCGGGCCGCCCGCGCGGGCGGCCCGGCGCGACCGCGGGAGGTCCGGTGACGGGAAGCGACGAGTGGGAGCGCGACGACGCGGTCGCCGTCGTGGCGATGGACTGCCGGTACCCCGGCGGGGTGCGCTCGCCGGCGGACCTGTGGCGGCTGGTCGCGCAGGAACGGGACGCGACGTCGGCGTTCCCGGACAACCGCGGCTGGCCGGCCGGGGCCGCCGGGCGGGGCGGGTTCCTGCCGGACGCCGACCTGTTCGACGCCGCGTTCTTCGGCATCTCCCCGCGCGAGGCCGCCGGTATGGACCCGCAGCAGCGGCTCGTGCTGGAGGTGGCCTGGGGCGCGGTCGAGCGGGCCGGGCTGGACCGGGCGGCGCTGGCCGGCAGCAACACCGGCGTGTACCTGGGCGCGATGGCGCAGGAGTACGGCCCGCGGCTGGACGACCCGGACGACGGCGGCGCCGGGTACCGGCTCACCGGCTGCTCGCCGAGCGTCGCGTCCGGCCGGGTGGCGTACGTGCTCGGGCTGCGCGGGCCGGCGCTGACCGTCGACACGGCGTGCTCGGGGTCGCTGGTGGCGATCCACCTCGCGGCGGGCGCGCTGCGCCGGGGCGAGTGCGACCTGGCGCTGGCCGGCGGCGTCGCCGTACTGGCCGGTCCGGGGATGTTCCTGGACTTCGCCCGGCAGGGCGGGCTGGCCGCGGACGGCCGGTGCAAGGCGTTCGCCGACGCCGCCGACGGCACCGCCTGGGCCGAGGGCGTCGGGCTGCTGCTGCTCGAACGGGCCCGGGACGCGCGCGCCGCCGGGCGGCGGGTGCTGGCGCTGATCCGCGGTACGGCCACCAACCAGGACGGGGCCAGCAACGGCCTCACCGCGCCCAGCCGGGCCGCGCAGGAGGACGTGATCCGGCGCGCCCTGCGCGCGGCCGGCCTGCGCCCGGACGACGTGGACGCGGTGGAGGCGCACGGCACCGGGACCGCGCTCGGCGACCCGATCGAGGCCCGCGCGCTGGCCGCGGTGTACGGCCGGGGCCGGGCGGCGGACCGCCCGCTGTGGCTGGGCTCGCTCAAGTCCAACATCGGCCACGCCCAGGCCGCGGCCGGCGTCGGCGGGGTGATCAAGATGGTCCGGGCGATGGCGGCCGGGACGCTGCCCGCGACCCTGCACGCGGCCACCCCGACCCGGCACGTCGACTGGCCGCGCAGCGGCCTGGCGCTGCTCACCGCCGCCCGCCCCTGGCCGGCGCCGCCGGGGCGGCCGCGCCGGGCGGCGGTCTCGTCGTTCGGGATCAGCGGCACCAACGCCCACGTGATCCTGGAGGCCGGGCCGCCCACCCCGGCGGTTGGGCCGGCCAGCGGCGCGCCGGTCGCCTGGCTGCTGTCCGCGCCGACCGCCGACGGGCTGCGCCGGCAGGCCCGGGCGCTGCGCCCGGCCGTCGCGGGCCGGCGCCCCGAGGACGTCGCCCGGACGCTGCGCGAGCGCACCCGGTTCGCCCACCGGGCCGCGGTGGTCGCCGCCGACCCGGCGGACCTGGCCGCCGGCCTGGACCGGCTGGCCGGCGGCCCGGCGGTGCCCGCGGTGCCCGGCCCGTACCGGGCGCCGGTGCTGCTGCGCGCCGAGGCGCCGGCACCGCGCGGGGCGGTGCTGGTCTTCCCCGGCCAGGGGTCGCAGTGGCGCGGCATGGGCGTGGAGCTGAGCGCCGGGTCGGCCGTGTTCCGGGACAGCCTGCGGGACTGCGCCGACGCGCTCGCCCCGCACTGGGCGCACGACCTGGCCGCCGTCCTGCGCGGCGAGGACCTCGACCGGGTCGACGTGGTGCAGCCGGCGCTGTTCGCGGTGATGGTGTCGCTGGCGGCGCTGTGGCGGTCCGCCGGGGTGCGGCCCGCGGCGGTGGTCGGGCACTCGCAGGGCGAGATCGCCGCGGCGCACGTCGCGGGCGTGCTCGACCTGGCCGACGCCGCCCGGGTCGTCGCCGTGCGCAGCGCCGCGCTGCGCACGGTCGCCGGCACGGGCGGGATGGTCGCCGTACCGCTGGACGGGGACGCGACGCTCGCGCTGCTCGCCGACGTGCTCGGGGCGCGGGCCGACCTGGTCCGGCCCGCGGCGCTGAACGGGCCGACCGACACCGTCGTCGCCGGCCCGCCGGAGCCGCTGGCCGCGCTGCTGGCGGGCTGCGCCGCGCGGGGCGTCGACGCCCGGCGGATCGACGTCGACTACGCCTCGCACACCCCGGCGATGGCGGCGCTGCGGCCGGCGCTGCTGGACCGGCTGGCCGGCATCGCGCCGCGGGCGGGGGCGGTGCCGCTGTACTCGACGCTCACCGGGGACCGGATCGACCCGGCCACGATGGACGCCGGGTACTGGTGCGCGAACCTGGCCGAGCCGGTGCGGTTTGCCCCGGCGGTCCGGCAGCTCGTCGCCGCCGGGCAGCGGACGTTCGTCGAGGCCGGCCCGCACCCGGTACTGGCCCGGGCGATCCAGGGGACGCTGGACGCGCTGGACGTGCCGGGGACGGTGGTCGGGTCGCTGCGGCGGGACACCCCCGGCGCCGGGCAGTTCCTGGCCGCGGTGGCGGCGGTGCACGCGGCGGGCACGCCGGTGGACCTGGCGGCGGTCCAGCCGCCGGGCGAGCGGGTGGGGCTGCCGACGTACGCGTTCGACCGGCGGCGGTACTGGGCGGACCGGGGCGCGGCCCGCGACGCGGCGCCGGCCGGGCGGTTCGTGGCCGGGCGGCTCGACCTGCCGGGCGGGACGGCGTTCCCGGCGCGGCTCGACCCGGGGCGGGACCCGTGGCTGGCCGAGCACGTGATCGGCGGCGCGGCGATCGTGCCGGCGACGGCGCTGCTGACCCTGCTCGCCGAGGTCGGCGCCGCGGTCGGGGCGGGGTCCGTCGCGGAGCTGACGATCGGGGCGCCGATCCCGGTGGCGGCCGGCGCGGCGGACGTCCGGGTGATGTGCGAGCCGGCCGACGGGGGCGGGCGGGTGGCGTTCACGGTGCACGCCCGCGGGCCGGGCGGCGACCGCTGGCGCCGGCACGCCGAGGGGGCGCTCGCCGGTACTCCCGCCCCCGCCGGGCCGGCGGAGTGGGCGGTGGCGTGGCCGCCGGCGGCCGACGAAGTGGACCTCGCGGACGCGTACGGCGGGCTCGCCCGGCGCGGGTACGGCTACGGGCCCGGCTTCACCGGGCTGCGGCGGGCCTGGCGGCGCGGTACCGAGACGTTCGCCGAGGTCTCGCTGCCCGCGGCCGCGGGCGGCGGGCCGACCGTGCACCCCGCGCTGCTCGACGCGGCGCTGCACGCGGCGCTGCTCGGGGGCGGGGCGACCCGGGTGCCGTTCGCCTGGCGGGGGGTCGTGCTCGCGCCCGGTACGGCGGCGGCGCTGCGGGTGCGGCTGGCCGCCGACGGCGACCGCCTCACGGTGACCTGCGCCGACGAGCGCGGCCGGGTGCTGGCCGCGGTCGCCGCCCTGGACCTGCGCCCCCTCCCGACCGCGGCGACACCGGACGCGGCGGGGGCACCGGCCGACCTCGGCGTGCCGAGCGCAACCGCCGCGCCGGGCGCGGCGACCGCACCGACGGCGGCTGCGGTCAACCTGCGGCTGGACTGGGAGCCGGTGGGCGCGCGCGGCGGCGGTGTGCCGGATGTCGCCGTCGGCGACGGTGTGCCGGGTGTCGGTGGCGCCGTCGGCGGCGACGCGGCCGCGGCCGCCCAGACGTGGGTCCGGCTGGTTCCCGGTGCCCCGATCGACCTCCCGGACCCGCCGCCCGCGGCCGTCGTGGCGCAACTGGACACCCTCGTCCCCCCGACCCCGGACAGGGACCCGGTCGCCGGGACCGCGGCCGCCGTGGAGGCCGTGGCCGGGCTGCTGCGGGAGTGGCTCGGGGCGGCGCGGCCGGCCGGGACCCGGCTGATCCTGCTGACCCGGCACGGGGCCGTGCTGCCCGGCGACGGGCTGGCCACCGACCTGCCGGCCGCGGCGGCGATCGGCCTGGTGCGCGCGGCGCAGACCGAGCACCCGGGCGCGTTCGTGCTGCTGGACACCGACGACCCGGCCGCCGTACCGGCGCTGCTGCCCGCCGCGCTGGCCGCCGGGGAGCCGGAGCTGGCCGTCCGGTACGGCGTCCTGCACCGCCCCCGGCTGCGCGGCCGGGCCGACGCGCTCGCCGCGCCCGCCGGCGGCGCCTGGCGGCTGGACGTCGCCCGCCGCGGCGCGTTCGACAGCCTGGCCCTGCTGCCGCACCCGGCGGCGGAGCCGGGGCCGCGGGAGGTGCGGGTGGCGGTCCGGGCGGCCGGGCTGAACTTCCGGGACGTCGTCGTCGGGCTGGGCCTGGTGCCGACCGAGCGGACGATGGGCTGCGAGGGCGCCGGCGTGGTGACGGCGGTCGGGCCGGCGGTGACCCGGCACGCGGTCGGGGACCGGGTCTACGGGGTGTTCGGCCGGGCGCTCGGGCCGGCGGCGGTCGCGGACGAGCGGCTGCTGCGGCCGCCGCCGGCGGGCTGGTCGTTCGGGGCCGCGGCCGGCGTGCCGATCGCGTTCGTCACCGCGCGGCAGGCGCTGTACGACGTGGCGGGGCTGCGGCCGGGCGAGTCGGTGCTGGTCCACGCCGCCACCGGCGGGGTCGGCCGGGCCGCCCTCCAGCTCGCCCGGGCCCGCGGCGCCGAGGTGTACGCCACGGCGGGCCCGGCCAAGCACGACCTGCTGCGCGCGTGGGGCGTGCCGGACGAGCGGATCGCCTCGTCCCGGTCGGCGGCGTTCGCCGACCGGTTCCGGGCGGCCACCGGCGGCCGCGGCATGGACGTCGTGCTCAACTGCCTGACCGGCGCCGCGGTCGACGCGGGCCTGGGCCTGCTCGCCCCCGGCGGCCGCTTCGTCGAGCTGGGCAAGACCGACGTCCGGGACGCCGCGGCGGTCGCCGCCGCCCACCCCGGCACGCGGTACGCGGTGTACGACATCCTGCGCGCCGACCCCGACGGCGTCGGCGCCGCGCTGGACGCCCTGGGCGCGCAGTTCGCCGCCGGTGCGCTGGACCCGGTGCCCACCCGCGCCTGGGACGTCCGGCTGGCCCGGCAGCCGCTGGACCTGCTGCGCCGCGCCGTGCACCGCGGCAAGCTCGTCGTCACGATGCCCCGGTCGCTGGACCCGGACCGGCCGGTGCTGGTCACCGGCGGCACCGGCGGCCTCGGCGCGGTACTGGCCCGGCACCTGGTCGAGCGGCACGGCGTGCGCCGGCTGGTCCTGGCCAGCCGGCGCGGCGAGCGGGCGGCGGGCGCGGCCGCGCTGCGGTCCGCGCTGCGTGACCGCGGCGCCGACGCGGTCGTCGAGGCGTGCGACGTCGGCGACCGGGCGGCGCTCGCCGACCTGCTGGCCCGCCGCGAGCCGGGCGCCGTCGTGCACGCCGCGGGGGTGCTGCGCGACGGCGTGCTGACCCGGCTCACCCCGGCGGCGCTGGCGGCGGTCCTGCGGCCGAAGGCGTACGGCGCCTGGTACCTGCACGAGCTGACCGCCGACCTTGACCTCTCGGCGTTCGTCACCTTCTCCTCCGCCGTCGGCGTGCTCGGCGGCGCCGGGCAGGCCAACTACGCGGCGGCCAGCGCCTTCCTGGACGCCCTCGCCCACTACCGGCGCGGCCGCGGGCTGCCGGCGCTGTCGCTGGCCTGGGGGCTGTGGGAGCTGCCCACCGGGATGACCGGCGGCCTGACCCCGGCGGAGGTCCGGGCGCTGGGCGGGATCGGGCTGGCGCCGCTGCCGACGGCGGCGGGGCTGGCCCTGTTCGACGCGGCGCTGGACGCGCCGGAGCCGCTGCTCGTCCCGGTCCGGCCCGACCCCGCCCGGGTGCCGCCGGACAGCCGCGCCGGCCGCCTGTGGAGCGCGACCCCACCGCCGGCACCCGGCGGGCCGACGAACGGCACCCCGACGAACGGCGGGCCGGCGCACAGCACCCCGGCGGACGGCGGGCCCACGGACGGCGGGGCGGACGACGGCGGGGCGGACGACGAGGCCCGGGCGCACGCCGAACCGGCGGGCGGCGGGGGGCGGCGCGGGCTGCTCGCGCTCGTGCGGGCGCACGCCGCCGAGGTCCTCGGCCACGACGACCAGTCCGCCATCGCGCCCGGCGACTCGTTCCGCGACCTCGGCTTCGACTCGCTGCTCAGCGTCGACCTGCGCAACCGGCTGAACGCCGAGACCGGGCTGCGGCTGCCCGCCGAGGCCGTCCTGGACAACCCGACGCCGGCGGCGCTGGTGGCGTTCATCAGCGGCGAGCTGGCCGGGCGGGCCGATGCTGCACCGCCGCTGTAGGGGCGCTCGACGCCCCGCTGCCAGATTGGCGCCGCGGTGGCAGACCAGCGGCAGGAGGCCCGCATGACCAGTACCCGAGTGTCCCATCGGATCGACGTGGCGGCACCGGCCGACGCGGTGTACCGGATCGTCGGCGACGTGCGCCTGTGGCCGCTGTACTTCCCGCCCACCGTGCACGCCGAGCGGACCGGCGGCGACGACCGCGCCGAGGACGTCCGCATCTGGGCGATGGCCAACGGCGCCCTGCGCACCTGGGCGTCCCGCCGCGAGCTGGACCCGCGCCGCCGGACGGTCGCGTTCGCCCAGACCGAGCCGGCCGCGCCGGTCGCCGAGATGAGCGGGGAGTGGCGGATCGAGGAGCGCGGCCCGGCGGCCTGCCGGGTGGTGCTGGACCACCGGTACCGGGCGGCCGGCGACGACCCGGCCGCGCTGGACCTGATCGCCGCCGCGGTGGACCGCAACAGCGGCACCGAGCTGGCCCACCTGCGGCACGCCGCCGAGCACGCCGGCACCGAGGCCGACGTGCTGCTGGACTTCGCCGACAGCGAGCGGATCGCCGGGCCGGCCGGCGCGGTGTACGAGTTCATCAACGACGCCGCCCGCTGGCCCGAGCGGCTGCCGCACGTCGTCGGCGTGGACGTCCGCGAGGACCAGCCGGGCCTGCAGTACCTGCGGATGGACACCCGGTCGCCGGACGGCTCGGTGCACACCACCGTCTCCGGCCGGGTCTGCACCCGGCCGGACCGGATCGTGTTCAAGCAGGTCGAGCTGCCGACCGGGCTGCGCGCCCACCACGGCGACTGGACGCTGTCCCCGGCGGCGGACGGCACGGTCACCGCCACCGCCCGGCACCGGGTGATCCTCGACCCGGCCGGCCTGGCCGCCCTGCCCCGGCCGCCGGCCGACGCCGCCGCGGCCCGGGCGGCGGTCCGCCGGGCGCTGGGCGCCAACAGCCGGGCGACGCTGGCCCGGGCCCGGGCGTTCGCCGAGCGGTACCGCACCCCGTGACCGAGCACCGCACCCCGACCGAGCACCGCACCCCGCGGCCGGGCGGTACCGGCCCCCGCGGCGGGCGACACCGCAACCCGGAGGAGAGGACCAACCCCATGGCGACCCTGACGCTCGACGCGCTCCGCGACTTCCTGCTGCGCTCCGTCGGCGACGACGAATCCATCGACGTGTCCGGCGACATCCGCGACACCGGCCTGGCCGACCTGGGGTTCGACTCGCTGGCCGTGATCGACACGGTCAGCCGGGTGGAGCGGCACTTCGGGATCAAGCTGCCGGAGTCCGCGACCGCCGACGTGACCACCCCGGGCGACATCCTGGCCGTGGTCAACGCCCACCTCCCCGCCTGACCCGCCCCCGGTCGGGCCCGCGACACCATCGGGCCCGACCGGCAACCCCCGGCGGTCAGGGGGCGGTGACCACCGCCGCCGAGGCGAAGCCGCCGTGCCCGCGGGACAGCACCAGCGCCGCGCCGACCCCGCCGGCCCGCGGCTCGCCCACCACCAGGTCCACCCGCGGGTCCACCGCGGCCGGGTCCACCCCCGGCACGGCGGGGATCAGCCCGTCCCGGATGGCCAGCAGCGCGCACACCACGTCCAGCGCGGACCCGCCCGAGCCCAGCCGCCCGACCAGCGCCTTCGGCGCGCTGACCGGTACCCCGCGCGGGCCGAAGAGGTCCGCGAGCAGCCCGGCCTCGCTGCCGTCGGCGGCCGGGCTGCCCGCGGAGTCGGCGAAGACCACGTCCACGTCGGACGGGTCGAGTCCGGCGTCGGCGAGCGCGGCACGGGCGGCCCGGGCCAGCGCGTCGCCCGTACCGCCGGGCGGGTCGAAGGCGGCGGCGTGCCCGCGCAGCACGCCGTACACCGTCGGGGCGCCGCGCTCGGCGGCCCCCGCGCGGGATTCGAGGATCAGCACGGCGCCGCCCTCGCCGGGCACGAAGCCCGTCGACCCGGCGCAGAACGGCAGGTACGCCGTCGCCGGGTCGGTCGCCCGGCTGGCGCCGGCCGCGACCGCCATCGCGGCCATGCCGTACGGGCAGAGCAGGCTGTCGAACCCGCCCGCGGCCATCGCGCTGGCGCCCCGGCGCACCCGGCGACGGGCGAACGCCAGCGAGTCCAGCCCGCCGGCCTGCTCGGCGACGACCACGCCGCCGGGGCCGCGCAGGCCGTTGCCGATCGAGATCTGGCCGGTGTTCACGGCGTAGTACCAGGCGAACGACATGTACGGGCTGACCGCCTCCCAGCCCGTCCCCCACAGCAACTGGAGCTGCCGCTGGCCGAATTCGAGGCCGCCGGTGCTGCTGGACACGGCGACGCCCACGCCGTACTCGGGCAGCCGGGCGGCGTCCAGGCGGGCGTCGGCCAGCGCCTCCGCGGCGGCGACCAGGGCGAGCCGGGTGAGCCGGTCGGTCTGCGGCACGAGCCGGCCGGGCACGCCGACCCCGGTGTCGGGGACGGCGGCGGCGAGCCGGACCGGGTAGCGGTCGGCGGCGAACCGGTCCAGCGGCCGGATCGCGCCGACGCCCTTCAGCGTGGCCGCCCAGTACTCCTGCGCGCCGACGCCGGTGGGGGCGGCGACGCCGATGCCGGTGACGACGGTGTCCTGATTCATCGCGGGGACCGCTCCAAACTGGTCAGCACCATGGCGCTCTGGAATCCGCCGAACCCGCTGCCGACCGTCAGCACGGCGTCCAGCCGGCGCTCGCGCGGCGTGTGCGGTACGTAGTCGAGGTCGCACTCGGGATCGCGCTCGCGCAGGTTGGCCGTCGGCACGACCACGCCGTGCCGGATGGACAGCGCGCACGCCGCGATCTCGATCGCGCCGATCGCGCCGAGCGAGTGGCCGACGGCGGCCTTGATGCCGCTCATCGGCGTCCGGTGGGCGTGCGCGCCGAGGCTGCGCTTCACGGCGGCGGTCTCGTGCCGGTCGTTCTGCTTGGTACCCGAGCCGTGCGCGTTGACGTAGTCGATCGCGGTGGGGTCCAGCCGGGCCTCGGCGAGCGCGTCGCCGATCGCCGCGGCCATCTCCCGACCGTCCGGCTTGAGGCCGGTCATGTGGAAGGCGTTGCACCGGGTGGCGAAGCCGCTGACCTCGGCGTAGATGGCGGCGCCGCGGCGCCGGGCGCGCTCGTACTCCTCCAGCACCAGCACCGCCGCCCCCTCGCCGAGGATCAGGCCGGTGCGGGTGCGGTCGAACGGCCGGCAGGCCGTGGCCGGGTCGTCGTTGCGGGCGGACGTCGCCTTGATCACGTCGAAGCAGGTGAGCGTGATCGGCGAGATCGGCGCGTCGGTCGCCCCGGTGACCATCACGTCGGCGGTGCCGTCGCGGACCAGGTCGGCGGCGTACCCGACGGCGTCGATGCCGGACGTGCAGCCGGTGGAGATCACCGCCGCCGGCCCGCGGGCGCCGGTGACGCCGGCCACCTCGGCGGCGATCGAGCCGGGCAGGAAGCAGTCGTACAGGTGCGGGACGGCGTAGTCGGGGTCGAGCACCCAGTCCCGGCCGCCGTTGGACAGCACGGTGTACTCGCGCTCCATGGTCAGCGTGGCGCCGACCGCGCTGCCGATCGCCACCCCGGTCCGGGTGGCCAGCTCGCCGCCGAGGTCCAGGCCGCTGTCGGCCAGCGCCTCGCCGGCCGCGGACATCGCGAGCTGCGACACCCGGTCGGTCCGCCGGACCTGCTGCGGGTCCAGCCCGGCGCGTACCGGGTCGTAGTCGCACTCGGCCGCCACGCGGCAGCGGTGCGCGCTCGCGTCGAACCGGGTGATCGTGCGGGTCGCCGTCCGGCCGCTGAGCAGCAGCTCCCAGAACGGCTCGCGGCCGATGCCGCCCGGCGCGATCACGCCGATGCCGGTGATGACTGCCCTGCGGGCCATGGGGCTCCTCCGGGGGTCGCGGTCACGGGGTGCCCGCCGCGGCGGGTACGGCCCGAGGCTCGCCGCCGGTGCTCGACTCGCGGTCCAGGCCCGTTGGAATCGCCGCGCGCGCCGGTCGAGCGGTGCTCCGCGGCCGGTCGAGTCGGCCCGGCCACCGTGGGCCGGCGCGCGCCCGACCGCCGGGCGCGGCGAGAGGGGAGCCCGATGGGACCGGAGCCGTTCCCGGACGTACGCAAGACCGTCGAGGTGGCGGCGGACCCGCAGCGGTGCTTCGACGCCTTCACCCGGCGGCTGGCCGACTGGTGGCCGCCGTCGCACGTCCTGCTCGACCGGCCGCGGGTCGGGCTGGCGATGGAGCCGCGGGTCGGCGGCCGGTACTACGAGTGGGACGCCGACGGCCGGCAGGTCGACTGGGGGCGGGTGCTGGCCTGGGAGCCGCCGCACCGGCTGCGGCTCACCTGGCGGGTGGACGGCCGGTTCCGGTCCATCCCGGACGATGCCCGGGCGAGCGAGATCGAGGTGACGTTCCGGCCCGCCGGCACCGGTGGGACGCGGGTGGAGCTGGCGCACGTCCGGCTGGACAGGCACGGCCCGGACGCCGCCGCCATCCACCGGGCGATCGACGGGCCGAGCCCCGGCGAGACGCTCCAGCGCTTCGCCGCGGTGGTGTGACGGTGCTGCGCGAGCTGGCCGCCGGGGTGTACGCGTACGAGCAACTCCCCGGCGGCTGGTGCCTGAACAATGCCGGCCTGGTCCGGGCCGGCGACCGGACCGTGCTCATCGACACGGCGGCGACGGTGGCCCGGGCGCGGCGGCTGCGCGCGGCGGTCCGCGCGGTCGCCCCGGCCGGGCCGGACCTCGTGGTGAACACCCACTTCCACGGCGACCACACGTTCGGCAACGCCGTCTTCGCCCCGGCCCTGGTCGTCGCCCACGCGGGCACCCGCCGGGACATGGCCGAGGCCGGGCTGGGCCTGTGCGCGCTGTGGCCGGCGGTGGACTGGGGGGACGTGACGCTGCGCCTGCCCGACGTCACGTTCACCGACACGATGGCCGTCGGCGACGGGCCGGCGGCGGTGGAGCTGATCCACGTCGGCGCCGCGCACACCGCCGCGGACGTGGTCGCCTGGCTGCCCGGGCCGCGGGTGCTGTTCGCCGGGGACGTGGCCTGGTCCGGGGTGACGCCGTTCGTGCTGATGGGCTCGGTGTCCGGGTCGCTGCGGGTGCTGCGCCGGCTGGCCGCGCTGGACCCCGCCGTCGTCGTCTGCGGCCACGGCCCGGTCGCCGGACCGGAGGTGCTCGACGCCACCGCCGGGTACCTGCACTGGGTCGGCCGGGTCGCCGAGCGGGGCCTGGGGGCGGGCCGGACGCCGCTGGCCGCCGCGCGCGCGGCGGGCCCCGGGCCGTACCGGGGGCTGGTCGACCCCGAGCGGCTGGCCGGCAACCTGCACCGCGCGTACGCCGAGCTGGCCGGCCTGGCGCCCGGCGCGCGGCTCGACGTGGCCGCCGCGTTCGCCGACATGGTCGCGCTGCACGGCGGCCTGCCGCCCTGCGCCGCGTGACCGGCCCGACCCGGGCCGCGTGACCGGCCCGGCCCGGGCCGCGTGGCCGGCCCGACCCGGCGGGGGCCGCGGGCGCCGGCCGCCCCGCCCCCGCCGGGTCGGCGCCCTCAGCAGTTGGCGCTGTTGCTGGTCCGCTTCATGTCGCTGGCGACGTCGCCCGACCCCAGCTCGTGCCCGGACGCGTCGTAGAACGTCGCCGTACCGGTGCTGGTGAACTTGCTGCCCCGCTGGTTGGCGTTGTGCGTGGCCCGCAGCGAGCCGGTCAGCTTCTTGCCGGGCCCGTAGTACCGCTCGGTGAGCTGGAACCGGAACTTGTTCTTGCCGGTCGACTTCCAGGTGCCGCTGCCCTCGGTCCCGCCGTTCGGGCCGGGCGGCGGCGCGATCAGGCACAGCTTGCCGTTGCCGGTCAGCCCCATCTTCACGGCGATCTGCCCGTCGCCGGTGCTGACGGTGCCCGACCACGTGCCCACGGGCTTGTCGTCCGGCGCGGCGGCGCCGGCCGGCGCCGCCGACGGCACGAGCAGGGCGACCCCCATGATCCCGGCGGCCAGCCGGGCCCTCGTCCTCATGCTTCCCTCACCACTCCCCCCGGTCCGACCCGGACCGTGTCGTTGCCGGCGGCGGGCCGACTGCGGCCCCGGCGGGCCCGGACGACCGCGGCCGCCCCCGGTGCCGCCCACCGTGGCGATGCCCGCTAGCGGCGGTCTGGAGGCCGCCTCGACCGGCCGGTCCGGCGGCGTTCGACCGCGCGTCCAGCCGCGGCCCGCACGCTGGCCCGCGGCGGTCGCCCGTCCGCGGGCGCCCGCGCCCCGAGGGATGAGGAGAACGTCGTGCGATTCCTGTTCGTCGCCGGTGGCGGCGCCGCGACCATCCACGCCAGCGCCCCGCTCGCCTGGGCCGCCCGGGCGGCCGGGCACGAGGTGATCGTGGGCTGCCCGGCCGAGAACACCGCGCTCGTCGCCGGCCTCGGCCTGCCCGCGGCGGCGGTGGGCGAGCTGGGCATCTTCGACGCCATGACCAAGGACCGGCGCGGGCAGCCGCTGCCCCGCCCGGACACCGTGGACGGCGAGCTGGACTTCGTCGGCCGCGGCTTCGCCCGGCTGTCGGCCGGCAGCCTGCCCGGCCTGGTCCGGCTCGGCGAGAGCTGGCGGCCGGACGTGATCGTCGGCGGCGAGTACAACCACGCCGCCGCACTGCTGTCGCACCGGCTGTCGGTGCCGCACGTCCGGCACGTCTGGGGCCCGTACGACCGGTCCGAGGTGGACTGGCGGGGCGCGGTCGACGAGCTGGGCCCCGAGCTGGCCGCCGCCGGGCTGGCCGACCTGCCGCCCGCGGCGCTGTTCCTGGACATCACCCCGCCGTCGATCCGGCCGGCGGACGCCGAGCCGGCCGCGCCGATGCGCTGGGCGCCGGGCAACCAGCAGTTCCCGTTGGAGCCCTGGATGTACGCGCGCGGGAAACGCCCGCGGGTGGTGCTGACGTCCGGCTCGCGCAGCTCGGTCGTCGCCGGGCTCGGGGCCGACTTCTTCCGGCCGCTGCTGGCCACCCCCGCGCTGGCCGACAGCGAGGTGGAGGTCGTGGTGGCCACCGCCGAGCCGGTGGCCACCGAGGTGCGGGCGATCCGGCCGGGCGTGCGGGCCGGCTGGGTACCGCTGGACGTCCTCGCCCCCACCGCCGACCTGGTCCTGCACCACGGCGGCGGGGTGACCGCGATGACGCTGATCGCCGCCGGTACGCCGCAGCTCTGCGTGCCCGAGATGCTCGCCTCGGCGGCCTCCATGCAGCGGGTCGACGCCCAGGGCGCGTCGCTGACCCTGGCCCCGCACACCACCGACCCGGGCGAGATCGGCGCGGCCATCGGCCGGGTCCTGGCCGACGACCGGTACCGCAAGGCCGCCGCCGCCCTGGCCGCCGAGGTCGCGGCGATGCCGCCGGCCGGGCGGGTGGTCGAGGACATCGCGGCCCTGGTCCACGCCTGACGCCCCGCGGGTCCGGGGGCCGGCGTCCCCCGGACCCGCGGCCGGTCAGCCCTTCGCGACGGCCGTCCGCAGCGCCTCGATCACCCGCTCCTGCACCGGCACCGGCAGCGACGGGTACATCGGCAGCGAGAAGATCTCGCCGGCCAGCCGCTCGGTCACCGGCAGCGAGCCCGGCGCGTACCCGAGGTGGGCGAAGCCGGACATCGTGTGCACCGGCCACGGGTAGCTGATGTTCAGGGCGATGTCGTGCTCCTTCAGCGCCGCCATGATCCGGTCCCGGTCCGGGTGCCGGACCACGTACACGTAGTACACGTGGGTGTTGCCCGGGTTCGTCGCCGGCAGCAGCAGGCCGTCGGCGGCGAGGTCGCCGAGCCCCGCCCGGTACCGGTCGGCCACCGCCCGCCGCCCGGCCAGGTACCCGTCCAGCCGGCGCAGCTTGCGCCGCAGGATCTCCGCCTGCACCTCGTCCAGCCGGCTGTTGTGGCCCGGCGTGCGGACGACGTAGTACGTCTTCTCCATCCCGTAGTAGCGCAGCCGGCGCAGGTTCGCGTCGACGCCCGCGTCGGCGGTCAGCACCGCCCCGCCGTCGCCGTACGCGCCGAGCACCTTGGTCGGGTAGAAGGAGAACGCCGCGGCGTCGCCCATCGTCCCGGCGAGCCGCCCGTGCTGCCGGGCGCCGTGCGCCTGCGCGCAGTCCTCCAGCATCCGCAGCCCGTGCCGCTCGGCCAGCAGCCGCAGCGGCGCCATGTCGACGCACTGCCCGTACAGGTGGACGGGCAGCAGCGCCCGGGTCCGCGGGGTGATCGCCGCGGCGACCCGGTCGACGTCGATCAGGAAGTCCTCCTCCCGGACGTCCACGAAGACCGGGGTGGCCCCGGCGGCGTCGATGGCGACGACCGTCGGCGCCGCCGTGTTGGACACCGTGATCACCTCGTCGCCGGGCCCGATGCCGAGGGCGCGCAGCCCCAGCAGGACGGCGTTGGTCCCGTTGTCGACGCCGGCGCAGTGCGGCAGCCCGTGGTACGCCGCGAACTCGGCCTCGAAGCCGCTGACGCTGCGGCCGAGGATCAGCCGACCGGAGCGGAACACGGTGTCGACGGCGTCGAGCAGGTCGTCCCGCTCGGCGCGGTACTCGGGCAGGTAGTCCCAAACGTGGGTGGTCATCCGGTGGGCTCTCCGTTCTCGTGGCTGCGTACGTACTCGGTCCAGAAGTCCGCGACCGCGCCGGCCAGCGGCCGGGCCGGGCGCCAGCCCAGCAGCCGCGCGGCCGGCGCGATGTCCACCCGGAGCCGGTCCTCGGTGGAGTGCCGGATGCCGAGCCCGGTGCGCTCCACCACCACGACCGGCCGCCCGCTGCACGCGATCAGCCGGTCGACCAGGCTGCGCACCCGGACGGTCTCGCCCCGCCCGATGTTGATCAGCTCGCCGGAGACCGGGGCGCCGGCCGCGGCGACCACCGCGTCGGCCACGTCCCGGACGTCGACGTAGTCCCGGTACGCCAGCAGCGGGTCCAGCTCGACCACCGCCCGGCGGCCGCGCGCGGCGAGGATCCGGCTGGCCACCCGGCCGAGCAGGCTCACCTCCGGGCTGCCCGGCCCGGCCAGGTTGACGATGCGCAGGACCACGCCGGGCTGCTCCCCCGCCCGGGCCCGGGCCAGCACCGCCTCGGTGGCAGCCAGCTTCGCCCGCCCGTACGCGCTGGTGGGCCGGGCCGGGGTGGCCGCGTCGAGGAGCGCGCCGGGGCGGCCCTGGCCGTACTCCAGCACCGAGCCGATGTGCACCAGCCGCGGCCGGCGGGCGGCCAGCGCCAGCCCGTCCAGCAGCCGCAGGGTCGGCGCCGCCGCGGCGGCCCACATCTGCGCGTCGGTCCGGCCCCAGATGCTGCCGACGGCGTTGACGACGACGTCCGGGCCCAGCTCGTCGACCGCGGCGGCGAGCCCGGCCGGCGGCAGGGCGCCGAGGTCCAGGGTGCGGAACGGGTGGCCGAAGCCGGCGCCGGGCGGGTGCCGGGCGACGGCGAGGACGGCGTACCCGGCCGCGCGCAGCGCGGCGCACGCGTGCCGCCCCAGGAACCCGGTCCCGCCGAGCACGACGGCGGTCCCGCCTCCGGACGTGCGTCCCTTCCCGTTCCCCGACCGAGTCGTCATGGCTCCAGCGTGGACCGCCGTGATCGGGGTTCGCTCAAGCCCGCCGCCGGCTCCACCGCCGCTCGACGCGGGCGCGCGACGCTCGCGCCGAGCACGCCCGACCGAGGGGAGAGCGCATGTACGGGCAGGACTCCGCCCGGATCTACTCCGCCCAGCACACCGCCCGCGGCAAGGACTACCCCGGCGAGGCCGCCGCCGTGGCCGGGTGGATCCGCCGCCGGCGCCCGGACGCCGCGTCGCTGCTGGACGTCGCCTGCGGCACCGGCGGCCACCTGCGGCCGTTCGCCGGGATGTTCGCCCGGGTGGAGGGCCTGGACTCGGCCGAGGCCATGCTGGAGATCGCCCGGGCCGAGCTGCCCGGCGTACCGCTGCACCGCGGCGACATGCGCGACTTCCGGCTGGGCCGCACGTTCGACGCGGTCACCTGCCTGTTCGCCTCGATCGCGTACGTCGGCTCGCTGGCCGAGCTGCACGCGGCGGTGGCCAGCCTGGCCGCGCACGCCGCCCCCGGCGGGGTCGTCGCGGTCGAGCCGTGGTGGTTCCCGGACACGTACGTGGACCGCTGGGTCTCCGGCGACGTCGTCCGCACCGACGGCGTGACGATCGCCCGGGTGGCGCACACGGTCCGGGACGGCGGCGCCTCCCGGATGGCGGTGCACTACCTGCGGGCCACGCCCGAGCACGGGGTGGAGCACATCAGCGAGGTGCACCGGGCGATGCTGTTCGACCGGTCCGAGTACGAGGCGGCGTTCCGCGCCGCGGGCCTGGACCCCGAGTACGTGCCGGACGTGCAGTCCGGCCGCGGCCTGTTCGTCGGCGTCCGCACCCCCGACCCGGCCGGCCCCGCCGCGCCGCCGTCGGCGGCCGCCCCGGGCACCGGCCGCGGCAGCGGCGGCGGGGGCAGCGGCGGGGGCGGCCGAGTGGCGCTCTGACCGCGTTCGAGTGGCGGCCGCCAGCGTGGGGGCGCCGGCGGCCGGCGCGCGCCGCGCCCGCCGGCGGCCACCGTCCCCGGGAGAAGGGCACGCCGTGAACCGCCTGCTGCACATCGACTGCTCGCCGTCCCCACAATCGGTGTCCCGGAGCCTCGCCGGGATCTTCCGGACCGCGCTGGCGGACGAGCTGCCCGACCTCGCGGTGGCGCACCGCGACCTGGTCCGCACCCCGGTGCCGCACCCGGACCCGGCCGCGGTGCACACCCTGATCGCCGAGCCGGCCGACGCCGCCGGCCGGGCCGCCGCGGCCCTGCACGACGAGCTGGCCGCCGAGCTGCTCGCCGCGGACGCGCTGCTGATCAGCGCGCCGATGCACAACTGGACCATCCCGTCGAACCTCAAGGCGTGGCTGGACCAGGCGCTCGTCCCGAACCGGACCCTGCCGTACGCCCCCGGCACCAGCGCGCTGGCCGACCGCCCGGCGACGGTGCTGCTGGCGTACGGCGGCGACTACGGCGCCGGCTCCGCCGACGCCGACATGGACCACTGCGCGCCGTACCTGCGCACGGTCCTCGGCCGTGTCCTCGGCTACGACCTGGAGATCATCACCGCCGCGCACACGGTCGCCCCGTACCTCTCCCGCGACCCGGCGGAGCTGGCCCGGTCGGCTTCCGCGCGCGGCGCGGCGGAGGCCGCGGCGGCGCGCCGGGCCCGGGCCGTGGCCCGCGGAACGGTCGCGGCCCGATGACGGCGGGCGCGGCCCCGGACGGGGGCGTCACGTTCGTCAACACGTTCAGCCTGAACTGCCCGCCGGCGGAGTTCGAGCGGGTGTTCGCCGAGGTCGCCGTGTTCATGAGCGGGCGGCCGGGCTGCCTCGGCTACACGCTGAGCCGGGCCACCGACGCCGAGGACCGGTACGTCAACATCGCCCGCTGGACCGACGCCGCCGCGCTGCGCGCCGCCGTGGCGCACCCGGACTTCGCCGGCCACGTCGGCGCGCTGCGGGCCGTCGCGGTCAGCGAGTCCCGGCTGTACGCCGACCGGCTGCGCTTCCGCGGCCACGGCGCGGCCGAGGGGGGCGGGCCGGCATGACCGCCGTGGACGCCGCGCTGCACAGCGAGGTCCTCCAGTTCTACGCCCATCAGATGCGCCTGCTCGACGCCCTGGACCTGCCGGCGTACGCGGCGACGTTCACCGCCGACGGGGTGACCCGGCACGTGCACCGCGGGCAGGAGCTGCGCGGCCGGGAGGCGCTGCTGGCGCACGCCCGGCAGGCCCTCCCCCGGTACGCGACGGTGGCCGTCCGGCACTGGAACGACCACTACGCGATCGCGGCCCGGGCCGACGGGGTGCTCGACGTGCGGTACTGCTCGCTGGTCACGCTCACCGACGCCGAGGGGCGGGTGCGGATCGAGTCGACGTTCACCGTGGTCGACGAGCTGGTCCGGGTGGGCGGCCGCCTGCACACCCGGTCCCGGACGATCGACCGCGACCGCCCGGCGCCGCCGCCGGACTCCTGACCGCCGGATCCCGGCCGGGCGCCCGCGGGCCCCGGCCGGGCCCGTCGCCGCTCGGGCCGGTGATCAGGCCGTACCGGTGATCAGGCTGTGCAGGCAGGCGACCAGGCTGCGGGCCTGGATGTTGACGTAGTAGCTGTGCCGCAGCAGCGCGGAGAGCTGCCCCAGCGTCAGCCACCGGTACCGCGGGTGCCGCGGCTCGAACCCCTCGCCCACCTCGACCACCGCGTACCGGTTCCGGGCGTGGTGGAACCGCCCGCCCTCCTCCGACAGGATCACGTCGTACCGGATCCGCTCCGGCCCGGCCCCCAGCACATCGTCGAGGAACTCCGGCGCCGCCGCGTCCGGCAGCCCCGCGTAGTTGGACGGCGTGCACTGCACGGTCGGGCCCAGCTCCACCCCGTCCACGAAGCCGGGCTCGGCCCGGGCCTGGACGAGCAGGTGCAGCACTCCGTTGATCCGCTTGGCCAGGAACGCGATCAGCCCCTCGTCGCACGGCTCGATCATCGGCTGGGTCCACGACCGGACCTCCCGCCCGGCCGCGGTCACGCTCACCCCGACCACGTTGAAGAACCGGCCGCTCTCGTGCGTGATCCGCCCCCCGGCGCACTGCCAGCCGGCGACCTCGCGCAGCGCGATCCGCTCGGCCGTACCCCGGTGCTCCGCGCGCAGGTCGGTCAGCCAGCTCAGCACCTCGTCCAGCGCCCACAGCGCCTCGTCGTCGCCGCCGCACGAGCGGACCAGCGCCGCGGTGAACGGCCCCAGCTCCGCCCCGTACGCCCGCAGCAGCCCCGGCCCGGCGAACGGCAGGCAGGCCAGGACGGTCCGGGCGTCCATGTTCACCGCGTCGTCCAGCCCGAGGAGCTGGTGCACCTGGCCGAGCGTCAGCCAGCAGAAGCCGTCCAGCACGTCGACCTCGCCGTCGACCTCGACGACCATGTTCCGGTTCCGCTTCCGGAAGAACCAGGAGCCCTGCTCGGACTGCCGCGAGTCGGCGAGCACCCGGGCCGCCGCGCCGGCGCGGAAGTAGTCCAGGTACGGCACGGCCGCGCCGCGGTGCACCCGGCTGAAGTTGCTCCGGGTCGCCTGCACGGTCGGCGACACCTGCAGGCCGTTGCAGTTGCCGGGCTCGGCCTTGGCCTGCATGAGCAGGTGCAGCACCCCGTCGAACTCCCGGGCGACGATCCCGAGCAGCCCGGTCTCGGCCTGGTGGATGATCGGCTGCTGCCACCGGTCCACCACGCCGTCCGCGGCGTGCACGTCCACCCCCTCGACCGAGAAGTACCGGCCGGTCCGGTGCCGGATGTTGCCGGTGCCGCCCTCGGCGTACCAGTCCTGGAGGCTCTCCAGCGGGACCTGGCGGACGTCCATGTAGGCCCGCCGGCGGTACGCGCACAACCAGTGGTGGAAGTCCTCCAATCCCGCGATCGGCCCGGTCCGGGCGGCGACCGAGCGGGCGATGCGGAGCGCGGCCGGTCCGACGTCGGACCGGCGGGCGCGGGGCGGGGCGAAGGACTGGGGCGGCAAGGGGTGGCCTCCCGGTTCGGGACGAGCGGCGGCGATCTCGATACGCCATACGGTATTCCCGCGCGGTCAAACACCGCTCGAATCCGCGCCCCGCCCCGGCACCCCGCCGGGAGCTACGCCGCCCGGGCCGGGAGGCGGGAGTTCAGCGCCCGGACGGCCGGGTTGGCGTCCAGCCACTCGACCAGCTTGTCCACCGGTACCGCGCTGTCCCCGAAGTGGCTGACCACCATCGAGATCAGCGCCCAGTCCTCCATCGAGTCGATGGCCAGCCGCAGGTGCGACCGGTCCGGCGGCAGGGTCAGCCCCATCACCCGGAACTGGTCCAGGTGCGCCGCCACGTACGCCGTCACCGACGCCCGCTCCCCATCCAGCGCCAGCGCGTCGACCCGGGCCAGCGTGTCCGCGGCGACCACCTCGACGTCCAGCCCGATCGGCAGGGTCTGGGTGAAGGCGGTGCTGACGTAGTCCAGGTTCGGCACCGTCCGGAACACGCGCGCCGCCAGCGCGATCAGCTCCGGGTCGAGCAGCGGGCAGTCCGCGTCCAGCGGGACGACGGCGTCCGCCGGGTACGCCGCCAGGGCGTCGAGGTGCCCGCGGAGGAGGTCGCCGTCGGGGTTGCGGTGGGCGGCGATGCCGAGGCGGTGGCACTCGTCGACGATCGCGTCGTCGGCCTCGTCCGCGCCGGTGAGGACGAGCAGCTCGTCGAGCGCGCCGCTGTCGTGCGCGGCGTGGACCATGCGGTCCAGGACGGTGCGGCCGCTGAGGGTCTGGAGGACCTGGCCGGGCAGCCCGTTGGCGGCCATCCGGGCCTGAATGATGCCGACGACGCGCACCATCGCTCCTTACTGTCGTGGTGGAGGGGATCGGCGCGCCGCAGGCGGTACCGTCGATTGTGGACTGTGGGTCGACACTGCGGTTACCGCTTGTGGTTGCCGGGGCGGGTACGCGGGGGTGCGACCCGCGGCGCGGCGCTGCCGAGCCGTTACCGTAGCGAACGCGACTTTCGGGCGATCGGGCACGGGACGTGCAGGTTTTTCCCCAATCTAGGGACATTGTCTGATTTACGCGCAATCGAGCAACCAGCCCGCGGCACGGGGTGGTTGCTGAAAGGTGCGCGGCGGCCCATGGCAGGCTGGGGGGCGTGACTATCGACGGCACCCGCCCGGACACCCCCGCCGCCGCCCTCGCCGAGCTGCTCGCCGGCAACGCGCGCTTCGTCGCCGGCGGGCGCGAGCACCCGAACCAGGACGCCGAGCACCGCACCGCCATCGCCGCCGAGCAGCAGCCGTTCGCGGTGCTGTTCGGCTGCTCCGACTCGCGGCTGGCCGCCGAGATCATCTTCGATCGGGGGCTGGGCGACCTGTTCGTCGTCCGGACCGCCGGGCACGTCATCGGGCCCGAGGTGCGGGCCAGCATCGACTTCGGCGTCGCGGTGCTCGGGGCGCCGCTGGTCGTCGTCCTCGGGCACGACCACTGCGGCGCGGTCGGTGCCGCCGAGGCCGCGCTCGCCGGCACCGCGCCGCCGCCCGGCCTGCGGCCGATCGTCGACCGGGTCCTGCCCAGCGTCCAGCGGGCCCGGCAGGAGGGGATCACCGACGGCGCCGGCCTGTCCGCCGCGCACGTGCGCCGGACGGTCGAGCTGGTCGCCGGCGACGGCGCCGTCGCGGCCGCCCGGCGGGCCGGGCGTTGCGCGGTCGTCGGCATGTCGTACCGGCTCGCCGAGGGCCGGGTCACGCTGGTCACGCCGCCGCCGGACTGAGCGCGCGACGCGCCGGGGACGGACGGGGCGGCTGGTACCGTTGCGCCCCATGGAGGCGCTGGCCGGGCGGGCACCGACGCTGTCGGTGGTCGTGCCGATGTACAACGAGGAGGACGTCCTCGTCCCGCTGATCGCCCGCCTCCGGCCGCTGCTCGACTCCCTCGGCGAGCCGTACGAGGTGCTCGCGGTCGACGACGGCAGCCGGGACAGCACGCTCGCGATGCTGCACGGCGCCCGGGCGCTGTGGCCGCAGCTCCGGATCGTCCGGCTGCGCCGCAACGCCGGCCACCAGGCGGCCCTGACCGCCGGCCTGCACCGGGCCCGCGGCGCGTACGTCGTCAGCCTCGACGCCGACCTGCAGGACCCGCCGGAGAAGATCGGCGAGATGCTCGCGCTGGCCCGCCGCGACGGCCTCGACGTCGTGTACGGGGTGCGCACCGACCGGGCCACCGACACCGGCTTCAAGCGCGGTACCGCCGGCGCCTACTACTGGCTGATGCGCCGGCTCGCCGGCACCTGGGTACCCCGGCAGGCCGGCGACTTCCGCCTGCTCAGCCGGGCCGCGGTGGACGTGCTGCGGGCGCTGCCGGAGCAGCAGCCGGTGTACCGGCTGCTCGTGCCCTCGCTGGGCTTCCGCGGCGGCGAGGTGCCGTACGCGCGGGCCGCCCGGGCGGCGGGCGAGACGAAGTACCCGCTGCGCCGGATGGTCCGGCTGGCGCTGGACAGCGTCACCAACTTCTCCGCCGCGCCGCTGCGCCTGGCCACCTGGCTGGGGCTGGCCAGCTTCGTGTTCTGCCTGTTCATGATGGGCTTCGGCGTCGTCGCGTACCTGACCGACGTGACAGTGCCGGGCTGGGCCTCGCTGTTCGTGGCGGTGCTGCTGCTGGGCGGCGTACAGCTCATCTGCCTGGGCCTGCTCGGCGAGTACATCGGGCGGATCTACACCGCGGTCCAGGGGCGGCCGACGTACCTGGTCGCGGAGGACACCGCCGACGCCGCCCCGCCGGGGACGGCCGGCGGCGTACCGAACGCCGCGACGCCGGCCGACGAACCGGCCCCGGCCGCCTGATTCCGCCGCGCGTCGGTGCGGATGCCGGCGACACCGGCCCGGGTGCGGATGTCCCGCCACTGCCGATCGACCTCGGCCAGTTCGACGCCGCGGTTCCCGGCAAACCGGGCGAGCGGGTCGGCGGCCGCGCCCAGCGCCCGGTCGCGCAACCCGCCCCGACAGGTGGCATCGGCGGCTGCCGCGCTCTTCTCCGCCTCGACCGCGCTGGTCCAAGCGGGGTCGGCGGCGACCCGGGCCCACGACCGGTCGGCGTCCGGGAACCGATCCTCGACCGCCCGGTTCGGCTCCTCCCACGTACCGACCGGCCACCCGGCGTCGTTCAGGCACGCCCGGTACCTGTCCAGGGCCGCCTCGATGTCGTCGCGGCGCTCGACGCGGGCTAGGACATCCTCCAGCGCCGCTGCCAGCGCGCCCTGCCCGGCCGGGTTGGCCGAGCCGGGGTCGCTGCTGTCGGCTTTCAGGCACGCGGCCAGGTTCGCGTCGTACGCCGCCCGCTGCGCCGTGGTACGGAGCCGGGTCCAGCCCGGGTTGGTGCGGGCGTCGCGCGCCCTGGCGACGTTCGCCTTCTGCTCAGCGATCCAGAATGTGCCGGCGACCGGCGCGAACGCGCTGAGCCCGCCCGGGGCCGGGTCGGCGACAGCCTGGCGCTCGGACCCGGCCAGGGTGTAGTCGCTGCCCTTGGCGTGCATGCACTCGGCGATCGGAGCCTGGACCCTGCGGGCGAGTAGCGCCTCGGCGGCGAGCCGGTCGCCGCGGCTGCCGTAGATCTGGCCGACGACCTGCTCGTACGTCGCGCGGCCGCGGTTGACGTCCGCCGCGGTTGGGGGCCGGGACTCGGCGGAGGCCGCTCGCCAGCCACCCGCCGCCGCTACCCCGGCGCCGACCAGCACCGCCGCGATCGTGGTCCTACGGTTCATCTGCGGCATTCGGTACTCACTCCCCCAGCGTGATAGATCGGCATGCGGGCAGCGGCGTCGACCCGCCACGACCGCGTGCACTGGTTGGGCAGCGCGGCGTTCGTCCGCCCGTTGGTGATCGTGATTGTGTGGCCGCGGGCGTTGTTGCAGTTGCCCTCCCGCGCCGTGGTCCGGCCCTTCGGCCCGTAGCAGGTGCCGGCCTTCTGCATCCCGCGCAGATCACGGCCGCCGGTGTGGTCGACGAAGGATTTACCGTAGCCGAGGTGAGAGTTGCAGGTCCGGACGACGCGGCCATCGAAGTGGTAGCGGCCGCCCTCCGGGCCGGGGCGTTCCTGCGTGGTCCAATCGAACCACGGATCCAGACACCAGCCGGACCGAAAGTTGCGGTCCGGATCCACCTTCAGCAGCCGCAACCGATCGTTGCCCTGGTCCCATGCCTGAAAGCCGATCCCGGCGACCTGGCGCTGATTCCGACTGCCCGACGGCACGTTGGCTGCCGCTGGCGCCCCGGTTACCGCACCCATCACTGCCCCGGCACAGACGACCACGACCACTCGAACGGATGTTGTCAGACGCATGGGTTCGTCCCCCGACCATGTGCGGTTGATGCGGCGCCCGAGTCGGGGTCATGCAAAGGGGGATCGTCCAGGGAGGCCGACCGCCACCGAGCCGCCGACAGGTGGGCCGTCATGCGCGCGCCCGGCCGGGGATCGACTGACCCATACAGAACGTGCAGGTCAAACCGTGCCCACAGTGGGGACACCACCAGGTGGCCCGGCGGACGTACCAACCGACGGTAAGCCCCAGAGCCACCAGCAGCGCGGCCGCAGCCAGGGCATACGGCCAGTACAGAGTGACGTTCACAGTGCTCTCCCGCCAGCGTTCCATAAGTGATCTCATTTCAAGATCATGAAATGTGAATAACTGGAGGTCGTGACAGCTTCCCACTGTGGAACGTCGATGGCAAGGCAGAACGTGACCGCGCCACTACAGCGCGATCAACAGGACGCGGCGGCCGCCCCGATCGGGGTGGCCGCCGCGTGAACGTGCGCGAGCAGCGTCTACATGAACGCGTGACTAGGGCGCAGAAGGCGCGTCGAACTCGTTGTCCTTCACGCCGCCGACGAACGCTCCCCACTCCGCCGCCGTGAAGTCGAGAACGGCCCCGTCGCGATTCTTGCTGTCCCGGACGCCCACACTGCCGTCGGGCGCGAACGCCACCTCGACGCAGTTGTCGTTGGCGCCGCCAGAGCGTGAGGACTTTCGCCAAGCGGTGTACTTTTCCACGGGCCTCAATCTCCTCGCTGGCTGGTGGCCGCGGCACGCAGCAGCGCCGCGCTGTCGGTGACGGACAATGCCGCCTCATCCACCCGGTCCCACAGCTCGACGTATGGCTTGACCTCATCGGCGGTGGTGTAGACCAGATCGACGGTCTCATTGTCCACCGCGACGGCTGTGGGGTCGCCGTTGCGGTACCGGTAGACACTGAACGGCGACCGCGGCAACCAGTAGTCCCGCAACTCGGCGTCTTGTCGAAGGACCCGCACCCCCGTGCGGCCGTCGCCCTCGGCCAGGTCAGCCAGGTGGAGCAACTGCTCCCGCATCACCGGAGCGGCGGCGGCCGGACGTCGCACGGCGACCTCATCGACCACGGCCAGGTACGAAGGGCCGCCGGGGCGCGACAGCATCCGCTGGCGCATCTGCCGAGCATCGACGGACCTGGCCGCCTCGGCCTCGGACACGCCCCCTTGTATCCGCGTCAGCTCCGCGCGGGCGCGCGTGTACGCGGCGGTCTGGAGAAGTCCGGGAATGACGAATAGCTGGTACTCCTGCACGGTGGCGGCGCCGTACTCCAGGTCTGCGTAAACTGCTGTCGCGCGCCCATCCCCGGACCGAACGACTCCCACCACCCGCGCTCCCCGGCATCGCTGGCCATCTGCACCAGCTCGTGCCAACGGGCGTCGTCCACCGCCACGCCGGCGGTACCGAGTGCTCTGAGCAGATCGCTGACGTCCGCCACGGTCGGCACCCGATCCGCCGTCTCGAAGCGCGACAGCATGGATCGGCTCTTGCCGGCCTCCCTGGCGAGCTGCTCCGCGGTTAAGCCGGCCCGCTCGCGCAACGACCGCAGCTCCCCCGCGAGACGCCGCCTGCGGATCATCGGACTCACCGCTGTCGGGTGGGCCGCCTTCGTCGCTCGCGCCACCACACCTCCCGGGTCAGCACCAGCAATGTGCTGGCCGATGAACGCGAAGCCAGGCTACCCGCACGAACGAACGCCGGAAACGTCCCTTGTAGCAGGGCCTCGCCGCCCACGTGGAGTGGCGCGTCAGTGGGCGCGTCGGCTGCGCACCACGTCGACCCCGAGCAGGACCACCGAGTCCGCCGTCAGCAGCCCGAACACCACCGCCGCCAGCGGCGGCGCCACCGCGCTGACCGCCACCGCCACCACCCGGGTCGGCCAGGGCAGCTCCCACCGCGCCCGCGGCGCCGCCGGCGCCTGCTTCTCCATCCGGGTCTGCTGGTCGTAGTGCCGCAGTGCCAGCGCCAGCAGCGCGGCGAAGACCAGCGGCCACGGCACCCCGCCGGCCCGGCCCGCGGCGATGAGCAGCAGGTACTCGGTCCCGCGCAGCGCCGCCGGCACCAGCCAGTCCAGCGGGCCGTCGTGCGGGCGGGCGCGCGAGCACACGGCCAGGCCGATCGCCGCCGACACCAGGAGCAGCAGCACCCAGATCGGGACGCGAGGCACCTCGTACACCGCCGCCGCCGCGACCAGCAGCGCCGCCGCCGTCGCCGGCAGCGGGGGCGGGCGCCAGCCGCGGGCCGCCCGCCGGGTCGGCGGGTCCTCGTCCCGGACCGCCGGCAGGTCCACCCCGGCCAGCACCGGCACCCGCATCACCCGGGCGCGCAGCGAGCGCAGCGTCAGCGTGTACGCCGCCGCGAACGCCCCGCAGGTCAGCACCGCCAGCAGCGCCACCCGCCCGTCGAACAGCGCCGCCGCCAGCGCGATCAGCGCCCACCGCTCGCCGATCGGGAAGACCAGGATGCGCTTGAGCCAGTACCCGGCCGACCCGGCGTCCGCCTGCACCCGCTCGGACATCCGCCCGAGCGCCCCGCCGGGGCCGCCGCGCGGCCGGCGGACCGCGGCGTCGTGCAGCGCGCCGTACCAGAAGTCGGTCTGGTGCCGGACGGTCTGGAGCACCATCGCCGCGATCGCCAGGGGCCACACGTCGCCGAGCCCGGACCGCTGCGCGCCCCAGGCCAGGGCGCCGTAGACGACGTACTCCTTGAACCGGTCGGCCATCGTGTCCAGCCAGCCGCCGAACCGGCTGAACCGGCGGGTGTACCGGGCGACCTGGCCGTCGACGCAGTCCAGCACGAAGCTGAGGTACAGCAGCACCCCGCCCGCGACCAGGTCCAGCCGGGTGGCCCGGACGAAGGCGGCGGCGGCGAGCAGCGCGAGCAGCACGGAGACGGCGGTGACCGCGCTCGGCCCGAGGCCGACCCGGGCGGCGAGCCGGGTGACGTGCGGCGACCAGGTGGAGATCGCGAACGTGGTGAAGAAGTCGTCCCGCTCCTTGACCGACAGCCGCAGCGCGGCCGCGTCCTCGTCGATCCCGGCGCGCTGCCGGGCCAGCCCGGCCGCGGCGGCGTCGTCCCGGGCCCGGCCCGCGACCAGCAGCCGGACGCCATGGGCGGCGACCGGGAGGTCGGCGGCGAGCAGGTCGCCGAGCAGCGTCTCCGGGGTGGCGGCCGGCTGCGCCGGGGCGACGGCGCGGGCCGCGGCGGGGTTCAGCCGCAGCGCGCCGAGGAAGCTGGCCGGGCCGTCGAGGCCGACGACCTGCCCGCGCTCGACCCGCAGCCCCGGCCCGGCGCCCGGGCCGCCGGTGAGGGCGACGGCGCCGCCGCCGGGTGCGGTGAGCAGGTGCCGCAGTACCGTACGGCTGGCGACCAGCTCGCCGCTGACCACCAGGGCGCCGTCGAACCCGACCGTGTCGACCAGTGCCCGCGGCAGCTCGGCCGGCGCCAGCACCGCGACGTCCACGGCGCCGGCGGCGCGCAGGTTGCCGACGAGGTCGGGGTCGCGCGGCTCGCCGACCACCAGTGCCCGTATCAAGCCGCCACCCCACTCGCGTCGCTTTCGTCCGTCCGGGGTCATTCTTCCCGGTCGGCCCGCGGTCCGGTGGCGGCGCCCCTCAGCACTCGATGACGTTGACGGCCAGGCCGCCGCGCGCGGTCTCCTTGTACTTGACCTTCATGTCCGCGCCGGTCTCCCGCATCGTCTTGATCACCTTGTCCAGCGAGACGTGGTGCTGGCCGTCGCCGCGCAGCGCCATCCGGGCGGCGGTGATCGCCTTGATCGCGGCGACGGCGTTGCGCTCGATGCACGGGATCTGCACCAGCCCGCCGACCGGGTCGCAGGTCAGGCCGAGGTTGTGCTCCATGGCGATCTCGGCGGCGTTCTCCACCTGCAACGGGGTGCCGCCGAGCACCTCGGCCAGCCCGGCGGCGGCCATCGAGCAGGCCGAGCCGACCTCGCCCTGGCAGCCGACCTCGGCGCCGGAGATCGAGGCGTTCTCCTTGAACAGCACGCCGACGGCCGCGGCGGCGAGCAGGAAGCGGACGATGCCGTCCTCGCTCGCGGCCGGGACGAACCGGGAGTAGTAGTGCATGACAGCCGGAACGATGCCGGCGGCGCCGTTGGTGGGGGCGGTGACGACCCGGCCGCCGGCGGCGTTCTCCTCGTTGACCGCGAGCGCGAACAGCGTCACCCAGTCCATGACCCGCAGCGGGTCGGTGTCGAAGTGGGTCGACTCCAGGCCGCGCCGGACCTCGGCGGCGCGGCGGCGTACCTTGAGCCCGCCGGGCAGCACGCCCTCGGTGGCGCAGCCGGCGGTCACGCACTCCTGCATGACCCGCCAGATCTCCAGCAGCCCGGACCGCACGTCGGCCTCGGGCCGGCGGGCGACCTCGTTGGCCAGCATGATCTCGCTGATCGACTGCCCGGTGCGCGCGGCCAGCGCGAGCAGCTCGGTACCGGTGGTGAACGGGTACGGCACGACCGTCGGGTCGGTGACGATCCGGTCGGCGCCCGCGGCGGCCTCGTCGACCACGAACCCGCCGCCGACGCTGTAGTACGTGCGCGCCCGCAGCGGCTCGCCGGCCGCGTCGTACGCGACGAAGGTCATCCCGTTCGGGTGGTACGGCAGCGCCTTGCGCCGGTGCATGATCAGGTGCTTGTCCGCGTCGAAGTCGATCTCCTGGGTGCCCAGCAGCGCGATCCGCTTGCGCTCCCTGATCTCCGCCACCCGCCCCGGCACCGACCGGGTGTCGACCCGCTCCGGCTCCTCGCCGGCCAGCCCGAGCAGCACGGCGACGTCGCTGCCGTGGCCGTGGCCGGTCGCCCCGAGCGAGCCGAACAGCTCCGCCCGGATCGCCCGTACCGCACTGAGCTGGCCGTCGGCCTTGAGGCCGCCGACGAACGTCCGCGCGGCCCGCATCGGCCCCACGGTGTGCGAGCTGGATGGCCCGATCCCGACGCTGAAGAGATCAAAGACGCTGATCATCCGATCCTCCCTGGATCCGGCCACGCGGCGGGGCGCCCGCGCCCGTGGGCCGTCTGGCGAGCGTACGGCACTCGCCGGCGGACCGCCCGGTCCCGGCGGGGCCGGGGGTCCGCTCCGATCATCACCCCGGCCGGCGCATCCGGTCCAGTACGTTGCGGGTGGCCCGCTGGATCCGCGCGTCCCGGAGGCCGGACCGGGCCAGGGCCGCCGGCCAGCTCAGCGTCGCGGCGACGAAGACGATGCCGCCGTGGGACAGCTCGCGCAGCGAGGTGTTCTGTACCCGGATCGACCGGTCCGCCCGGGACCGGTACCGGGAGTGGGACAGCAGCGTGTGCTCGCCGTCCAGCGGCCGGGCGGCGGCCCGGTGCAGGCCGTCGGCCTCGCCGCCGACCACGTGCGGGACGGCGTCGCCGTCGCGCACGCCGGTGTCCGCCCAGAACCAGTGGTCGCTGTTGCGGACGATCAGCGGCCGCGGGGCCAGCACGATCCCGTTGTACATGACGCCCAGCAGCTCCTGCTCGGGCCGCTTGGGCCCGCGGAACCGGCCGAGCCGCCACTGGTTCGTGCCGATGCCGCCGGCGGCCGCGTGCGGGTCGGGGGAGTTCTTGTAGCAGGTCAGGGTGCGGTCCGGGATGCCGTCGGGGGACGCCTCGAAGCGGACGTTCCAGTACACGTTGTTCGCCGTCAGGTACGCCAGGCTCACGCCCTCGTCGAGCGCCTTGGTCGCCCGCCGGCGCATCTCCGCCGACCAGTACTCGTCGTGGCCGAGGAAGACCAGGCCCCGGTACTGCCGCGGGTCGACGGTGCCGTTGTGCAGGTCGTGGCTGGCCGCGTACGTGACGTCGTAGCCGCTGCGCTCCAGGAAGGCGATCGCGTGCCGGTCGTTGTCGAACCGGCTGGGCAGGCCCTGCTCGTGGTACGGCCGGTCGAACGAGACCTTCCGGGCGCGCAGGTCGACGGCGAGCCTCCCGTGCTTGTCGTACCCGTGGTACAGGCTCTTGCCGCGGTGCAGGTCGCGCGGCCACTGGTTGTACGCCTGCCACGTCGTCGTCGGCAGGACCACGCAGAACTCGGCCCGCCGCTGGTCGTCGCGGACGATGAACGGGTGGTAGGAGTGCCAGCCGCTGCGGGTCCGGAACCGGGCCAGGTAGGTGCCCGAGGTCCAGGAGCGCGGCACGTCCAGCACCCAGGAGACGGGCCAGTCGCAGCGCAGCGTGCCGGTCGGCGTGGCCACCGGGATCGGCCGGCGGAAGCCGGGCAGCTCCTCGGAGCGGCGCAGCCGGCGGCCGCCCTTGCCGCCGTAGTCGCCGAGCCGGATGACCTCGACGACGTACCGCTCGCGGGACGGCACGCTGACGTGGAAGGCGATGCTCTCGCCGACGTTCACGCTGGTCCGGGACGCGTAGCCCTGGATCTGCCGGTGCCGGTCGGTCACCCGCAGCGCGCCCTGCCGGGGTACCCAGCCGTCGGTGCCGGGCAGGGCGTTCTCGCTGGCGGTACGGTTGACCACCAGCCTGTCGCCGACCCCGGCGCCGGTGCCGGACTGCGGACCGCCCGGCCCGATCGGCTCGGCGGGCTCCGGGCGCTGGCGCGGCACCGCCCGGGCGACGGCGCGGGTGCGGACCGCCGGCGCGGACTCGGCGACCCCGGCGGTGATTCCGGCCGCGGCCCCCAGTCCGATCAGCCCGAGGGCGGACCGGCGCGCGATTCCACTCAAGCGCCCCTCCAAGATCACAGGACTCCGTCGCCGGACGGATCCTACCGATCGAGTGACGACAATGGCCGCCCGCTCCGATAACGATCACCGCATTGCGCGATGGCATTTCCGGAATAAGTGGCAGAACCGTTATTACGGAATTAAACCTATTAGTCGGTGTCCTCCTCAGGACGCACCGAACGACACCGTCACCGAGGTATAGCCCAGCGACCGCAGCAGGCTCTCGACCGTGCGCTGCGCGCTCGTCCGGGCCCGCTCGACCAGCCCGCTCGCCCCGGCCGCCTCGGTGATCCGCCGCTCGCCGAGCGCGAACACCTCGCGCTGCCGGTCCGGATTGCCGCCGAACACCTCGTTGAGCCGGTTCAGCACGCCCCGCTGCTCGGCGAAGACGTAGCTGCGGGACAGGTCCAGCCGGGCCGGCGCGAGCTGCGGCTCGGGCAGCCGGACCGTGGCGCTGCGCCGGTCCGCGCCGACCGCCACCGCGCCGCCGGACAGGGCGCCCAGCTCGACGTACGCGTCGACCGTGCCCGCGCCGACGAACAGCGTGCGCTCGCGGAGCAGGAAGTCCGGCACGTACTTGCGGTTGCGCTGGAGGTCGACGACCACCTGGAAGCTGCCCTCGGCGGCGACCAGCCGGCTCAGGTCGCGGACGCTGCGCAGCAGCACCGGCTGGCTGCGGTCCACGGTCTGCACGCCCAGCCAGTCGCCGAGCCGCGGGAAGCGGCTCAGCGCCAGCGCCCCCAGGCCGGCGCCGACCGCGATCAGGACGACGATCAGCGCCGCCGGGAGGAAACCGCGCCAATGGGCGATTCGCGGCCGGGCGCTGTCGGCCGCCGGGGGGAGAGGGTCGGGCCGCGAGTCGGGAAGCGCATCGTGACCAGTCATGTCCGCACTGTACGTTCCGGGTCCGACAGAACCGAGCGGCTGATCGAATTCAATACATTGGCTGGTCAATTCGGGTTAACACATCGGTAACCTGTAGTGTCCGACCGACCTCCCCTCACCCCGAACGAGGTCCGACATGAACCACCGGCCGGCCATCACCGAGGTCCGCGCCCGGACGTACAAGCCGCGCGACGCGTGGTGGACCGTCCTCCTCGTGGACCCGCTGGCGTCCCGCCTCGTCCAGTGGGCCGCCCCCTACCGCTGGTTCACCCCGAACAGGCTCACCCTCGTCGCGTTCCTGCTCGGCCTCGGCGCCGCCGGCTGCTTCCTCGACGGCGCGTACCCGGCCCTGCTCGCCGGCGCGCTGCTGTTCCACCTCAGCTTCGTCGTCGACTGCATGGACGGGAAGGTCGCGCGGCTCAACGGCACCGGCTCGGAGTTCGGCGCCTGGCTCGACTACATCCTCGACCGGCTGCGGGTCCTGGTCTGCGCCGCGGCGCTGATGGGCGGCCAGTACGCCCGCACCGGCGACCTGACCTACCTGGCACTGGGCGGGCTGGTCGTCTTCCTGGACATGTTCCGGTACCTCAACGCGCTGATGATGCAGCGGATCAACGGCAAGCTGCGCCGGGAGGCCCGCCGGCTCGGCCCCGGCGGCGACGGCGCCGACGAGGACGCGTACGCCGCCGCCGGCACCGAGGACGCCACCGCGAGCGCCGTCGACATCTACCGCCCGTTCCGGGACCGGCTGTCGATGCTGCTCTGGGGCCGGGACCTGCTGCTGCGCAACCGCATCCGGACGCACCTGGTGAGCGGCATCGAGTTCCAGATGGCGGTGTTCATCATCGGGCCGGCGATCGGCGCGATCATCGCCACCACGGTGGCGGCGTCGGTGCTGCTGGTGGCGTTCGAGGTGTTCCTGATCGTCAAGCTGTACGCGGCGACCCGGGTGCTGGACGCCCAGCGGGCGGCGAACCCGCCGGACTACACGATCCCCCAGCAGCGCGCCGCCGCGGACCCGCTGTCCCACCGCGCCTCCCCGGCCTGACGCCGGCGGCAGCGCCGGCCGGCGCGGTTTCCGCGGGCGGGCGCGGCGGGTGCGACTGTCAGGCGAAGGCGGCGTGGCCGGTCAGGGCCTGGCCGATGATGAGCTGGTGGATCTCCGAGGTGCCCTCGTAGGTCAGCACGCTCTCCAGGTTGTTCGCGTGCCGCAGCGGCGGGTACTCCCCCGCCACCCCGTTCGCCCCCAGGATCGTCCGGCACTGCCGGGCGATGGCCAGCGCCGCCCGGACGTTGTTCAGCTTGCCCACGCTGACCTGCTCCGGCCGCAGCGTCCCCGCGTCCGCCAACCGGCCCAGGTGCAGCGCGAGCAGGAAGCCCTTCTGCAGCTCGACCGCCATGTCGGCGAGCTTCGCCTGGGTGAGCTGGAAGGCCGCGATCGGCTTGCCGAACTGCTCCCGGTCGCCCGCGTACCGCAGCGTCGTGGTGAGACAGTCGTACGCCGCGCCCAGCGCCCCCCACACGATCCCGTACCGCGCCTCGGTCAGGCAGGACAGCGGCGCCTTCAGCCCGCGCGCCCCCGGCAGCAGCGCGTCCGCGCCGAGGCGCACCTCGTCGAACGTCAGCTCGCCGGTCGCGCTGGCCCGCAGCGACAGCTTGCCGGTGATCTCCCGGACGCCGACGCCGGGCCGGTCCAGCGGCACGACGAAGCCGTTGACGCCCGCGGGCGTGCGGGCCCAGACCACGGCCAGGTCGGCGACCGGCGCGTTGGTGATCCACATCTTGCCGCCGGTGAGCACCCAGCCGTCGGCGCCGTCCGGGGTGGCCCGGGTGCGCATGGACGCCGGGTCGGAGCCGTGGTCGGCCTCGGTCAGGCCGAAGCAGCCGATCCACTCGCCGGCGGCCATGCCCGGCAGCCAGCGCTGCTTCTGCTCCTCGCTGCCGTACCGGGCGATGGCGAACATCGCCAGCGACCCCTGCACGCTGACCAGCGACCGCACGCCCGAGTCGCCGGACTCCAGCTCGAAGCAGGCCAGCCCGTACGCCACCGCCGAGCCGCCGGGGCAGCCGTACCCGGACAGGTGCATGCCCAGCAGCCCCAGCCCGCCGAAGCCCAGGGCCAGCTCGCGGACCGGCGCGGAGCCGGCCTCGTACCAGCCGGCGACGTGCGGCCGGACCCGGTCGGCGACGACCCGGCGGACCAGGTCGCGGGTGGCGCGCTCCTCGGTGGAGAGCAGCGAGTCGAGGTCGAGCAGGGCGAGCGGATCGGTGCGCATCGGCCCAGCGTAGTCAGATGGCGTGCACCCGGGCGTGGATGGAGTTGCGCTGCTGGAGGGCGGCGCGCAGGGCGCGGTGCAGGCCGTCCTCCAGGTACAGCACGCCGTTCCACTGGACGACGTGCGGGAACAGGTCGCCGTAGAAGGTCGAGTCCTCGGCGAGCAGCTTGTCGAGCGCCAGCTCGCGCTTGGTGGTGACGAGCTGGTCCAGCCGGACCGGCCGCGGGGGGATGGTCGCCCACTCCTTGAGGGTCAGTTCGTGCTTCGGGTACGGCCGGTCGTCCCGCACGCCCTTGAAGATCACGGCAGCATCGCCCCTCCCCCACCCTGCCCGAGCGGCTTCCCTGCCCCGAGCGGTTGCCCTGCCCGAGCGGATGCCGCCCCAGCCTATCGGGCCGCCGGGAAAAGGCGATCCATCACCGGTGTCTGTTCTTTCCGTACAGTGTCTGATTCCTACCCCGGAGTCCCGGAAGTCGGGGTGTCGGATTCCCGACACCACCGCCCGTGGTGCACGACCTCGTCCCGCGGCCGGTGCCCGCGGCGCAGCGACGGCGACCGCCGGTCGGCCGCCGGGTAGCCGACGGTGATCGCGCCGACCGGGTCGAACCGGTCCGGCACGCCGAACGCCGCGCGCAGCGCCGGCCACCGCTCCCGCGGCACGCCGAAGAAGCAGGCGCCCAGCCCCTCGTCCACGGCCCCGAGCAGGACCAGCAGCGCGCCGAAGCCGGCGTCCACGTACCAGTACGGCACCGGCCAGCGGTCCGGGTCGCGGTCGGTCCAGCCCTTGTCGGCCTCGGCGTACCGGTCCAGGTAGGCCGACTCGTTGGCGAACGCCACCACGACCAGCGGCGCCCGGCCCATGCCGTCCCGCCACGGGTCCTTGCGGGTGGCGGGGTCGGTCGGGCTGGCCGCGTCCCAGAACGCCGCCCGGTCGGGCGCCGCGGCCAGCGCGAGGAAGCCCCACCCCTGGGTGAACCCGGCCGACGGCGCGCGGACGGCGAGGTCCAGCAGCCTGTCGACCGTCGCCGGCGGGACCGGGCGGTCGGGGTCGTAGTTGCGGACCATCCGCCGACGCCGGACGACTTGCGCGAATTCCATGACACTAGCCCCCAAATACATGAGATGTCCGTATTAGACCTAGAATGCTCCGGTGTGGACGTGATCGCGTCCCGTCATCCGTACCCTGCCCTCAGGAGCCCCACGATGCGCCGCATCCTCACCGGCGTCCTCACGGCGCTGGTCGCCGCCACCATCGCCGCGGTGGTCGCCGCCGCGATCACCCCGTCGGCGGCCGCGCCGCAGTTCCGCCCGCCGCTCGCCCCGTCGCCGTCGACCGGCCGCTCGCTGCCCGCCGGCACCGCCGCGCCGCTGCCCGACCCGCGGGCCACCCCGGCCCGGCTCGCCGCCCAGCTCGACCGGGTGCGGGCCGCCACCGCCCGGTACGCCAACCCCAAGACCGCGGTCCGGGACGGGTACCTGCCCGCGCCGACCTGCGTGGAGCTGCCGGGCAGCGGCGGGGTCGGGTACCAGTACGTCAAGCCCGCGCACATCGCCGACGGCAAGGTCGACCCGCTGCGGCCGGAGTCGCTGGTGTACGTGCCGACGGCGGAGGGGCGCCGGCTGGGCGCGGTGGCGTACCTCAAGACCGACCGCGACCAGGACCTCGCCACGGACGGGGACCGGCCGGCGCTGTTCGGTCGCGCCTTCGACGGGCCGACGCCGGGGCGGGACGCGTCGATGCCGGTCCACTACCACCTCCACGTCTGGGCGTACACGCAGAACCCGGTGGGGATCTTCGCCCCGTTCAACCCCCGGGTGAGCTGCACCATCCACTTCTGACCCGACATCCGCAACCGCCGCCACCTGTCCGACCCGGCCGCGCGGGGGCGGGGCGGGCGGGTGGCACTTGCACATTGTTGTCATTGACGCCGTCCGTGGCCGCCGGTCACCATTGTGGGCAGCGAGACAGCCAACGGGAGGGCATCATGCGGCTCGAGTTCGTGGGTTTCGTGGGTAAGGATCCGGCATCCAACTACGACAACTCACCGACGGTGTATCGCTGCCCGGAGCGGCAGAGCTGGGTGATCCAGGGGTTCAAGCTCGACCCGGCAACGCGCGCGACGCTCGCGCTGCCCGCACACGAGGATGCCATCGAGGTGCCATACCGCATGCTTCCCTTCCTGACCACCGGCGAGTGACGTGCGGCCGATCGACGCCGACGAGTTCCGGGCCCGCTACCGCGGCATCGCCCGGTCGTGGGACCACCTCGAGCTGCGTGACATGTACGGCACCGAACGGGAGATCGCACCGTTCGCGCAGTGGGCCGCGGGCGAGCCCGTCGACCCCGCCGGCCTGGACTGGTGGTGCGGGATCGTACGTGAGCTGGCCGGCGCGGGCCGGGCCCTCCGGCGGGTGAAGGTGGTCTCCGAGCCCGTCAGCCGCTACCACCGCTGGGTACACAGCACCCAGCAGCACATTGTGGCTGCCGGCGAGCCGACCCGCTGGTGTCCCCGGCGGCTGCTCTCCGGCCTACCGCTGCCGGGCAACGACTTCTACCTGCTCGACGACGCGACCCGCGATGTTCCTGCACTTCAGCGGCGACGGGGCGGCAACCGGCTATGCCGTGTCGGAGGACCGCGCGGTGGTCGACCTTTGCCGTACCGCGTTCGCCGCCTGCTGGCGCCTCGCGACCCCGCATGACGCGTTTCGACTCACCGGCGGCTGAGGCCCGCCGCGCCCTCGGCGCCCGGCTCCGGCGACTCCGCCGCCGCGCGGCCGGGCTCACCGGGCGCGCCCTCGGTGAACTGATCGACATCCACTTCACCCGCGTGTCGAAGTTCGAGAACGGCGCACTCCTGCCGAACGACCGCCGGGTCCGGGCGTGGTGCGCCGCTTGCGACGCCGAGGGCGAGGCCGACCTGCTCGCCACGCTGCACGCGGTGGACTCGGCCTACGTCGAGTGGCACACGCGGGTTGTCGGCGGCATGAAGGGGATCGGCGGCCCGGCCGCCGCGACCGCCTACGACGGCTTCACACGGTTCCTACTCACGAGCTGAATATCATTCCCGGCCTGTTCCAGACCCGCGCCTACGCCAGCGCCGTCACCGCGTTCTGGCGGCAGTTCCTGAATGCCCCGGACGACGTGGCGGACGCTGTCGAGCTCAAGCTCGCCAGGGCCGCGCGGACGCTCGTACCGACCAACCGAATCGCCGTCGTCCTCGGCGCGGAGGCGCTGCAATACCGGTACACCGGCTCCCCGGCGGACCACGCCGAGCAGCTCGCGCACCTGCTTCGGGTGTCCCGCCTGCCCTTCGTCTCGCTGGGCATCGTGCCGCTGTCGTCCGCGGTACGGACCGGGTCGGCGACCACCGGGTTCTGGATTTTCGACGAGGCCGTGGTACGGATCGAGACGCCGACCGCAGCGATCAAGGTCACTCGCCCCACCGAGATCCAGCTCCATCTCCGCCTGTTCGCTCATCAGCAGGGTCGCGCCGTCCACGGCGCCGCGGCCCGCCGCATGATCGCCGCGGCCCTGGCGGACGCCTGACGGGGGAACGGCACCGGCCGGCCGCCGGGTGACGAAACTCAGCGGCGGCGGGTCAGGGGGCCAGGCGGGTGAGGTGGAAGTCGGGGGTGTCCGGGGTGCGGTCGTAGCGGAGGCGGTCGTGCAGGCGGTCGCGCTGGCCCTGCCAGAACTCGACCGAGTCCGGGACCAGGCGGAAGCCGCCCCAGTGCTCCGGCCGCGGCACCTCCGCGCCCGCAAAGCGGTCCGCCGCCGCCGCGTACGCCGCCGTCAGCGCCCCCCGGTCCGGCAGCGCCGTCGACTGCGGGCTCGCCCACGCGCCGAGTTGGGAGCCGCGCGGGCGGCTGACGAAGTACGCCGTGCTCTCCGCCGCCGGCAGCCGCTCCACCGCGCCGCACGCGATGACCTGCCGGTGCAGCCGCAGCCAGGGGAACAGCAGGCTGGCGAAGGGGTTCGCGGCCAGCTCGGCGCCCTTGCGCGAGCGGTAGTTGGTGAAGAAGACGAAGCCGGCCCGGTCGTACGACTTCAGGAGTACGGTACGGGTACTCGGCCGCCCCCGCTCGTCCGCTGTGGCCAGCACCATCGCGTTGGGCTCGGGGAGGCCGGCGGCCAGCGCCTCGGTCAGCCAGGCGGCGAACTGGTCCGGCCACTCGGCGGCCAGGTCGGCCTCGACCAGCGGCGCGGCCGGCTCGTACTCGGCCCGCAGCGTGGCCACCTCCGGTGTGTTCACCGTCACGCCACTCCCTCTCCACACCACGTTTTGCCTGCTGAGAACGGGTTCAGGTTCGGACATGCGACGCAGCTCACGCCGCTGATCAGGCCCGTGAGCAGCAATGATGGTCCAATCGTGCCCCGCTTCCGCCGCCGGGGCACCCGGTGCACGGCGCAGGAGGCCTGCATGTCGGATTTCAAGCCCGGTCTGGAGGGCGTGGTCGCGTTCGAGACGCAGATCGCCGAGCCGGACAAGGAGGGCGGCAGCCTGCGGTACCGCGGCGTCGACATCGAGGATCTGATCGGCCGGGTGTCGTTCGGGCAGGTGTGGGCGCTGCTGGTGGACGGGGCGTTCGGGCCGGGCCTGCCGCCGGCCGAGCCGTTCCCCGTACCGGTGCACACCGGTGACATCCGGGTCGACGTGCAGTCCGCGGTCGCCATGCTCGCCCCGCACTGGGGGCTGCGCCAGCTCCTCGACATCAGCGACGAGCAGGCCCGCGCCGACCTCGCCCGCACCTCGGTGACCGCGCTGAGCTTCATCGCGCAGGCCGCCCGCGGCCCGGGCGTGCCGCCGGTACCGCAGAAGGAGATCGACAAGGCCGCCACGGTGACCGAGCGGTTCATGCGCCGGTGGCGCGGCGAGCCGGACCCGCGGCACGTGCGGGCCGTGGACGCGTACTTCATCTCCGCCGCGGAGCACGGCCTCAACGCCTCGACGTTCACCGCGCGGATCGTCGCCTCCACCGGCGCCGACGTCGCGGCCTGCCTGTCGTCCGGGATCGGCGCCCTGTCCGGGCCGCTGCACGGCGGCGCGCCCACCCGGGTGCTGCACATGATCGAGGCGGTCGAGCAGAGCGGGGACGCCGAGGGGTACGTCCGGCAGGCGCTGGACCGCGGCGAGCGGCTGATGGGCTTCGGCCACCGGGTGTACCGGGCCGAGGACCCGCGGGCCAGGGTGCTGCGGACGGCCGCCCGCGAGCTGGGCGCGCCCCGGTACGAGGTGGCCGAGGCGCTGGAGCGGGCCGCGCTGGCCGAGCTGCGCGCCCGCAAGCCGGACCGGGTGCTGGAGACCAACGTGGAGTTCTGGTCCGCGGTGGTGCTGGACTTCGCGCAGGTGCCGGCGGAGATGTTCACCGCGATGTTCACCTGTGCCCGGGTGGCCGGGTGGAGCGCGCACGTGCTGGAGCAGAAGCAGCTCGGCCGGATCGTCCGGCCGGCCGCCCGGTACGTCGGGCCCGCCGCCCGCCACCCCGAGGACGTCCCCGGCTGGCCGACGATCGCCCCGAGCGCCGCCGCCGCGTAACCGACCGACTCTCCGCGTCGCCGGCCGACTCTCCGCGGCCGGCCTCCGGGTCACCGCCGGTGCTCCGGTCGCCGGTCGGAGCCGGCTAGTACTCCAGGTCGCCGGCGAGGCGTTGCGCCTCGTCGGCGGTCTCGTACAGCGTGCCCATCAGGTCGCGCAGCGCCGCCACCGCCGCGTACCGCGGGTCCGCCGCCGGGTCGATCCCGCGCCGCCCGGCGTCGTCCCAGATCCGCTCGACGAACATCCACAGGTCCCACCGGGCGGCGAGCTGGCCCGCGCGCAGGTGCGGGTTCACGCCGGCGAGGGTGGCCCGGTCGAGCGCCGCGAACGCGTCCGCGATGTCGAGCATGTGGAGCTGGTGGTTGACGGTGACCGCCGGCTCGGCGGCGGGCGCCGGGGCGGCCGGGCGGGGGCGGAACAGCGACGCGAGCATGGGTGCTCCCTCCAGGCGGAGAGTCGACCGTACGCAGCCGGGTTGCGCGAACGGCGTTCGTGATCCCCGCGCGCCGGCCGACCCGGGGCCGCCCGACCGCCGCGGGTTACGCCCCGACCGGCCCTACCCACCCGGCTGCCGGGGTAACCGGTCACCCACCCGCGCCGGGGCCGGCCGGCCGTGCGATGTGAGCAACATCATGCGCCGGCCCCGGCCGGGGCATTGTCGACGGACCGTGCCGGGACGCTCGACCGTCCGTACCCGCCCGCGCGGGCGGCGAACGCGGTGATCGCCTGCGCGGTCACCGGGGGCGCCCGAATCCGCCCGCGCGGGATCGGCCGTCCGGGCCGGGGACACGCGCCGGTGACAGGGGTGCGGTGTCGGCGGGGCGGTGCGAGGATGGCGCCGTGGGCGAGGACAGGGTGATCGAGATCCCGGCCGCGCTGCGGCCGTCCGACGGGCGGTTCGGCTGCGGGCCGGCCCGGGTGCGCCCCGAGGCCGTCGCCCGGCTGGCCGAACTCGGTACGGCGTACCTCGGCACCTCGCACCGGCAGGCACCGGTCCGGGCGCAGGTGGCCCGGCTGCGCCGCGGCCTGGCCGCGCTCTTCGACCTGCCGGACGGGTACGAGGTCGTGCTCGGCAACGGCGGCGCCACCGCCTTCTGGGAGGTGGCCGCGTTCGGGCTGATCCGGCAGCGGGCGCAGCTCGCGGCGTTCGGCGAGTTCGGCGGGAGGTTCGCCCGGGCCGTCGACGACGCGCCGTTCCTCGACGCGCCGCGCGTGCGCACCGCCGAGCCCGGCTCGGCGCCGACGCTGGTCGCGGAGCCGGGCGCGGACACGTACGGCATCCCGCACAACGAGACCTCCACCGGCGTGGCCGTGCCGGTCCGCCGGGTGGCCGGCGCCGACCCGACCGCGCTGATGCTGCACGACGGCACGTCGGCGGCCGGCGCGCTCGAGGTCGACCTGCGGGAGACCGACGCCTACTACTTCGCCCCGCAGAAGGCGCTCGGCGCCGACGGCGGGCTGTGGCTGGCGCTGCTCTCCCCGGCGGCGCTGGAGCGGGCGGCGCGGATCAAGGGGTCCGGCCGGTACATCCCCGCGTTCCTCGACCTGACCACCGCGATCGAGAACTCGCGGCGGGACCAGACGTACAACACGCCCGCGCTCGCGACGATCCTGCTCGCGGCCGAGCAGGTGGACTGGCTCAACGCGCAGGGCGGCCTCGCCTGGGCCGCGAAGCGCAGCGCGGAGAGCGCCGCGGCGCTGTACGGCTGGGCGGAGCGGTCGGGCGTGGCAACACCCTTCGTGACGGACCCCGGCCTGCGCTCGCCGGTGGTCGCGACGATCGACTTCGCCGCCGGGGTGGACGCGGCGGCGCTCGCCGCGGCGCTGCGGGCCAACGGCATCGTCGACGTCGAGCCGTACCGCAAGCTGGGGCGCAACCAGATCCGGGTGGGCCTGTTCCCCGCCGTCGATCCCGCCGATGTGGAGGCGCTGACCCGGTGCCTGGACTACCTCATCGCCAGGATGTGACGGAGGACCTCGGCGTGTGCTCACCCCAATGAGTGACGTATGTCGTACGGTGGGGGCGCGGGGGGCATGCTCAACCGCGGCCGTTGCCGGCGCAGCGGCGGACACGCTACAGCGGGAGGGGAGGCGGCACGATGCGACCCGTACGCTTCGTTGCCCTCTCTGAGGACGGTCAGGCCCTGGTGCTCGCCGACGAGGTGGGGCGCCTGCTGGCGCTGCCCCTCGACGACCGCGTCAGCACCGTGATGCACGGCGGCAGCGGCGCCGCGGCGGTCCCACCGCCCGCGCCCGACCCGTCGCGCACCCTCGCGCCGCGGGACATCCAGGCCCGCATCCGGGCCGGCGAGACCGCCGACGACGTCGCCCGGGTGGCCGGCGTGCCGGTCGACCGGGTGCTCCGGTACGCGGGCCCGGTGCTCCAGGAGCGGGCCATGCTCGCCCAGCACGCGCGCCGCACCCGGCTGCGCGGCTCGGACAAGGGCGCCACGCTCGCCGAGGTGGTCGACGGCAAGCTCACCCAGCACGGCGTGGACTCCGACAAGATCTCCTGGGACGCGTACCGGCGCGACGACGGCACCTGGCGCATCGTCGCCACCTGGCCGTCCGGCAAGGCCACCGCGCAGGCGGTGTGGGAGCTGGACAAGGCCCGGCAGCACGTCAGCGCGTACGACGACATGGCCCAGTACCTGTGCACCGAGCGCCCCGCGCCGCTGCTCGGCCAGGAGCCGGCGCCGGGGCTGCCCGGCCGCGGCGAGCCGGCCCGCGGGCACGGCCTGCCGGTCGCCAGCGAGCCGCGGCCGGAGTCGGCGCGCGACCCGCGGACGGCCGAGTCGGGGCGCGGGCGGGGGCTGCCGGCCGCGCTGGCCGAGCCGGTGCGGCGGCCGGACCCGATCCGCTCGGGCCGCGACGCGCTGCTGGCCAGCCTCGACCGGCCGCTGGACTCGCCCGCCGGCGGCGGGCTGGCCGCGCGGCCGGCCAGGCCGGTGAGCGGCGGGGCGGCGGCGCTGCTGGGCGGCGGGCCGGGGTCGGCGTTCGAGGAGGACGCGGACGCGCCGAAGGAGGTGCCGGCCGTACCGTCGCTCGCGGTGCTGCGGCCGCGCCGGACGGCGGCCGAGTCCGAGACGCCGACGAAGTCGCGGAAGCGGCTGCCGAGCTGGGACGACGTGCTGTTCGGCGGGGCGCCGGGGGCGGCCCGCGAGTCGAGCTGATCCGTTTCTTCGCACCATCTGTTTCTTCGGCGCTATCCGTTCCGCCGCTGCTTGAGGTGGTCGCTGCCGCATGGGTGGTCGCTGCCGCATGACGTGGTCGGCGCCGCGTGGGGTGGTCGGTGCCGTTGGTGTGGTCGTGGGTTGCGCGGGAGGGGGCGGGTGCCCCGGCAGGGGCGGTCAGGCTTGATCCCTGCCGGGGCACCCGCCCCCTCCGGCTCCGCGTTGCTGCCCTGCCTTGCGGGGGTGGGCCGTGGTCGATCGTTGCCTGCCGAGCCGGGTTGTGCGGTTGCCCGACCTGTGCGCGCGGGCTGGGCTGCGTTGCCGGGGCTCGTGCCGCTCATCGAGCCGCTCTTGCCGCGCGAGCCGCGCTCGTGCCGTTCAAGCCGCTCGTGCTGCCCAAGCCTCGCTCGTGATGTTCGAGCCGCTCGTGGGGTTCGAGCCGCTCGTGGGGTTCGAGCCGTCCGTCCCGTTCGGGCCGCGCTCTTGGCGTTCAGGGCGGGGGGTGCAGGTCGGTGGTGGACAGGCGGGTGTAGTGGGGGTCGGGGCCCGGGGTGCTGCGGTACAGGTGGACCGCCGCGGGCGTCCACGGTGGGCCCGCGTAGGCGGCCAGGGCGGCGACGTCGGGGGCGGGGTCCAGGCGGGTGCCGGGGCGGGCCAGGGTGAGGTGGGGGCGGAACGGCTTGCCGTCGAACGGCAGCCGGCGCCGGCGCAGGGCCACCCGGAGCTGCCGGGCCAGGTGGGCGAGTTCGCCGGCCGCGCCGCCGACGCCCGCCCACAGGATCGTCGACGGGCCGCGGCCGAAGGTGCCGCCGCCGGCCAGGTGCAGGACCAGCGGGTCGCGGGCGCGGGAGCGCCAGGCCGCCGCGCCGACCCAGAGCGCCTCCTCGACGGCGGGGCGGTCGGCGGGCGGTACGTCGCCGAGGAAGGCCAGGGTGAGGTGCCAGCGCTCCGGCGGCACCGGGCGGGCGTTGACGCCGCGGGCGGCGGCGCGGCCGACGTCCAGGTCGGCGACCGCGGCGGCGAGGTGGGCGGCGGCGGGCGGCGTGGGGTCCACCGCGACGAACAGCCGCTCGACCCCGCCGGATGCCTCGCGGCCGGGACCGCTACCGACCGCGTCGGCGTGCTCGGCCGCCCCGGGCTGCGCCATCGGCCGCCTCCGCTCCGCTGTGCCCCGGCGGGCGCCGGGTCGGGTGGCTACTGGGTGGCCGTGCCGAGGAGGGCCTCCAGCCGGTCGGTCAGCGCCGCGTCGCCGCCGCGCTCCGGGGCGCCGCCGCGCCGCCACAGCCAGCGCAGCACATCGTACGGCTCGCCGCTGAGCGTGGCGCCGGCCGCGGTGTCCGCGTCGGCCTCGGTGACGGCGACGCCGGTCGGCGTGAGCCGGACGGCCCAGCCGCGGCCGGCGGTCTGCACGAGGACGGTCCGGCCGTCGGCCTCGGTGAGTTCGGGGCCGAACATGCGGCCGTACTCCTGGGTGCCGAACTGGAGGAACACCCGCAGCACCTCGTCGATGCCGTCCACGGCGAGCGGCGTCGGTACCGGCGGCAGCGGCGCCCCGGCGGCCAGCGCGGCGTCGAGCCGGTGGATGACGGTCTCGTGGGCCATCCGGCGGATCCAGAAGCCGACGGTGGGGTCCCGCGGGTACCAGCTCGCGGCCGGGTCGTGCAGGCCGCGGGCGTCGAACTCGGCGCACAGCTCGGCGTACGCCCGGTCGAGCAGCTCGACGGCCGGCGCCGGCTCGGGGCCGGGCCCGGGCGGGTCGGGCTCGGGTCCGGCGCCGGCGCGGATGCAGGCGGCCTTGTGCAGGTACACCTCGGCGACGTGGCTCACCAGGTCGGCCAGGCTCCACTGCGGACAGGTCGGTACGGGCGTGTCCGGCGGCGCCGCCTCGGCGGCGGCGCGCAGGCGCGCGTACTCCATGCCCAGTCCGCCCCGCAGCGCCCCGGCCCCAATCAGTGCCTCCATGCCCCTACCTCAGCACAACCCGCCGACACCCACCGACCTTTACGGGCCTCCACTGGTCGGAATGGGACGAAATGCCGAGCTGGGCCGGTCAGATGTGTGGCGAGGGGACTACCGAGAGCCGCGGGATGGGTGCCCACCGAAAGGCCAGCCGCTCCCCGGTCCGGTGCAGCTTCCAGGTCAGGGCGACGACCGCGACGGCCAGCGAGCACACCCCGCCGACCCAGATCGCCGTACCGGGGCCGGCGTGCTCGGCGACCCAGCCGGCCAGCGGGGCGCCGATCGGGGTGGTGCCGAGGAACACGAGGACGTACAGGGCCATGACCCGCCCCCGGTACGCGGGGTCGGTGCCCATCTGCACCCGCTGGTTGGCCGCCTGGGCGAACAGCACCATGAAGAACCCGGTCGGCACGAGCAGCGCGGCGGCGGTGCCGAAGCTCGGGGCGAGCCCGACGGTGATCTCCGCCAGGCCGAAGGCGGCGGCCGCGCCGGCCACCACGTACACCGACGGGCGGGCCCGGCGGCTGCCGCTGACCAGCGCGCCGAGCAGCGCGCCGCCGGCCAGGGCGGTGGTGAGCAGGCCGAACGCGGCGGGGCCGGTGTGGAAGGTGGTCTTGGCGAGGGCGGCGAGGGTGACGGGGAAGTTGAGGCCGAGCAGCCCCACCACGCTCATCAGCGCGATCGGGACCAGCAGGTCGGGGCGGCGCACGACGTACCGCAGGCCGTCCCGGATCCGCGCGTCGGCGGCCGCCCGGGGGGCGTCGCGGTGCAGGTCGGCGGTCCGCATCCGGAGGAAGGTGAGCACCGGCGCGACCGCGAACACCGTACTCAGCAGGAACGTCGGACCGATGTCGATGGTGGCCAGCGCCACGCCGGCCAGGGCCGGGCCGAGGATGCGGGCGGAGTTGAAGGTGGCGGCGGACAGCGACAGCGCGTTCGGCAGCAGGGTCGGGCCGACCAGCTCGGAGACGAACGACTGCCGCACCGGGGTCTCGATGGCGGCGCTGACGCCCATCGCGGCGGCGAAGACGTACACGTGCCAGAGGGTCACGACGCCGCTGGCGGCCAGCACGGCGAAGGCGACGGCGAGGGCGGCCCAGGCGGCGTTCGCGGCGATCAGCAGCCGCCGCTTGTCGTACCGGTCGGCGAGCCGGCCGCCGTACAGCGTGAGCAGCAGGACCGGGATGAACTGGAGCGCGGTCACCATCCCCAGCGCGGTGGCCGAGTCCCCGGAGAGTTGCAGGACGAGCCAGTCCTGCGCCGTGAACATGGACCACACGCCGAGCAGCTTGATCAATTGTCCGGTGGCGAAGAGTCGGTAGTTCCTGACCGTGAGTGATTGGACCGCGCTGGCCAGCTTCGTGCGCACTCGTATGCGCCCCCTCGGTGACGTCCGTTGCGGCGGATGCGGTCCGCCGGCCGGACGGGGCGCGGGGTGCGGCTAGTCGCGGGCCAGCCGGCGCAGGATCGCGGCGGCGGCCACCAGGGTCGTCCGCTCGGCGTCGGTCAGCTCGCGCAGGCGGCGGGTCAGCCACTCGTCCCGGACCCGGGCGAACCGCGCGTACACCGCGCGGCCCTCGGCGGTCGCGGCGATGATCGCCTGCCGGCCGTCGGTCGGGTGCGGCCGGCGCTCGACCAGGCCGCGCTCCGCCAACTTGGCGATGATCCTCGTCATCGTCGGCGGGCGGACCCGTTCGGCGTCGGCCAGCTCGCCCGGGGTCAGGTCGCCGGCCAGTTCGAGGCTGGTCAGCGCGGACAACTGCGCGACGGTGAGGTCGCCGACCGGGCGGGCCTGGCGGACCCGCCGGTTGAGCCGGGTGATCGCGTCGCGCAGCGTGATCGCCAGATCGCGCGGCTCGACGGTACTCGGTGCCATTCCCTGAACGCTCCGTCTCTCTCCACCATCGTAGTAGTTCGCTTGGCTAACGACCAGCCGGTTATGACACCGGTCACTATGCAGTCGATCACCCCGGGGGCGTGCCGGGGACCGCCGCGATGGTCGTACGCTGGGCGAATGGCCGCACACGACGACGAGCCGCGCCGACTCCGGGCGCTCGATCCGCCGATGGTCCCGGTCGTCGTCGCGGGGCTCGCCGCGTTCGCGGTCGCCGGGCTCACGCTACTGGCCGCCCGCGGCTGGCTGGAAGCCCGCGGCCACACCGACTGGCTGTGGATCTGCCTCGCCGGCTTCCTGCTGGGGCTGCCGGGGCTCGCCACGATGCTCCGGCACGACGCGCACCGCCGGCGCCGGCGCGCCGCGGACCCCGCCGACCACTGAGGTCGGACGCGGTCAGCCGTGGCCGTACGGCTCGGGCTGCTCCCCGTCGGCGACCGAGCCGGCCGCGCGGCTCACCTCGACCGACTCCAGTTCGGTGTCGTCGTACACCGTCGGCAGCTCCTCCACCGGCGCCGGCTGCTCCACCAGCACCTCGGAGTGCGCGCCGCAGCCGTGGTCCACGCTGACCACCCGGCCGTCGTCCGGCGCGTACAGGTTGCCGCACGCCCCGAACGTCGCCCGCAGCGCGCCGGCCAGCGGCAGGTAGAAGCCGCAGCCGCCGCAGCGCGCGGTCTTCGGCGCCGCCGCCGCGATCGGGGCGCTCGGGCCGTGGTCGCCGTCGTACCAGCGCTGCGCCGCCTCGCCGCGCCCGAGCCGGGACATCACCCGGACCCGGCCGAGGCCCAGCTCCCACTTGATGTCCTCGACCGCCGGGTCCTCGGAGAGCTGGTACGCGGGCGCGAGCCGATCGTCCTCGGCGGACGTCGGCAGCAGGTCGCCCACGCCCAGGTCGCCCGGCTGGAGCCGCTCCCGCCACGGCACCCAGGCCGGCGCGCGCAGCGCCGCGTCGCCCGGCAGCAGGACCGTCTCGCAGACCGTCACCGTCCGGCTGCGCGGGGCCCGGGCGATGGTGACCGCCCAGCGCCAGCCGACGTACCCCGGCAGCTCGCACGCGAAGTAGTGGGTGACCACCCGCTCGGCCTCGGCCACCACGCCGAGATGGGCACCGATATCTCCCTCGCCGACCTCCGTGATCCCGGCGCGGGCCGGCTCGACGGCGCTCGCGCAGGCGGAGTCGAGACGGGGTCGGGCGGCGGTAGTCCTGGTCACGTCGGCCATTCTTCCGCATCCCACCCGGTTCCCGCTGGCGGACTCCCCGTGCGGCGGCGTGGCCGGTACGGCGGGGCGGGTCCCGGTGCGCCAGGATGGGCCCATGCCGGTCATCCGCGCGGTCTCGTACCTGCTCGGCGGGATCGTCCGCCTCCTGTTCGGCGCCGCCGCGCGCACCGGCCGCGCCGCCGGCCGCGCCATGCCGCCGCCGGCCACCGACGCGCTGCGGCACGTCCGGCGTGTGCACGCCGCGTCCTGCGCCGCGGACACCCTCGTCGTGCTGGGCGTCCTGCGCGCGCTGCTCGCGCCGCCGGTGCCGGGGCTGCGGCCGTACGCGTCGCTCACCGCGCTCGCCGCCGCGGCGCTGCTCGCCGGCGCGGCCGTCGGGGTGCTGCGGGCCGGCCCGCGGCTGGCCCCCGCCGCCCGGTACGTGCCGCTGCTGACGCTGGCCGGCCGGGCCGTGCTGGCCTGGTGGCTCGCCGGCGCCGCGGTGACCGGGGCGTGGTGGGCCGCGGCCGGGGGGCTGCTCGCGCTGGCCCTGCTGTACCGGGTGGGGCTGGCGGCGCTGCTGTCCACGGTGGCCGGAGCCGCCCGGGACCGCGCCCGGGCCCGGGTGCGGGTGCACGGGGTGGTGGCGGGGATCTTCGCCGCGCCGCTCGGGCTGGTCGCGCTCGCGATGGGGCCGAGCCGGCCGGCGCAGCTCGCGTTCGTCCTGCTGATCCTCGGCCTCGTACCGGCCCTGCGGCTGCCGGCCCCGGACGACGCCGCGGCCGCGGCGTGGGCGGTGGGCGGCGGCCGGGCGGCCGGTGCCGCGAGGACCGGCGGCGGCGCGCCGGGTGCCGGCGAGCACCGTCCGGGATGGTGGTGGGCCCGGGGCGGCGGGTCGCCGTGGCCGGTATGGGCCGCGGCCGGCGGGTGGCTGGCGCTGACCGTGACGCTGCTCGTACCGCTGCTGCTGCGCGGGTTCCGCGGCAGCGGCGGGCTCGGCAACGGGCCGCTGATCGCCGGCGGCGCCGCCGTCGCCGCGGGCGTCCTCGTCGGGGCGGTGACCGGGCGATGGGTACGGGTGCCGCGCTGGGCCGGACCGGCGGCGCTGCTCGGCACGGGCGCGCTCGCCGCGGGGGCGCTGCTGGAGCCGGCGCTGCTCGCGCTGGTCTGCCTCGCGGCGGCCGGTACCGCGGGCGTGCTCACCACCGCGGCCGACCGGGCCGGCGGCGCGGCCGCGGCGGTGGGGACCGCGCTGCGCGCGGCGGCCGTGCCGGCGGGGCTGGCCGCGGGCGTGTGGGCGGTACCGGCGGCGGCGATCGCGGCGGCGGCGGTCGGGGCGCTCGCCGGCGCGGTCCTGCTCTGGCCGCACCGCGCGCCGCGCGACCGGCCGACCGGCGACCCCGCCGACCGATCCGGGCCGGACGCGACCGCGGGCCCCGACGCCGCCGACCGGTCCGGGCCGGACGCACGCGGTGCCGCCGCGGGCCCGGCCGGCCCCACAGTGGCCGAACCCGGCGCGGGCGAACCCGGCGCGGGTGGCCGCGGCGCGGGCCGCCGGCCGGGCGCCGAACCGGGCCGCGCCGGGACCGAACGCCGACCGGTCCGACGCGACGACCGCAGCACCGAGCGCGGGGACGACCGGCGCGGGTCCGCCGACCGGGCGGCCGGCGGCGGCGCGGCGGGGGGCGGCGACACCGACTGGTGGCGGGAGGCCGACGACGTCCCCGAGCGGCGGCCCGGGCCGCCGCGCGCCCGCCCCGCGCCCGGGACCCCGCCCGGCGCGCCCGCCCCGCCCGGCTTCCACGTCTACCGGCCGTCGGCCGGCCCGCCCCCCGGAGGAGACGAGTGACCGTACTGATCATCACCGCCGTCGAGCCGGAGGCCGACGCCGTCCGGGCGGGGCTGCCGGCCGGCGCCGACGTCGCCGTGCACGCCGTGGGCATCGGGCCCGCCGCCGCGGCCGCCGGCACCGCGCGGCTGCTCGCGCTCGCCGAGGGGCGGGGCACGCCGTACGCCGCGGTGGTCAACGCCGGCATCGCCGGCGGCGTCGTCGGGGTCGCGCCGCTCGGCGCGACCGTGCTCGGTACGCGCGCGGTGGCCGCGTGGCTCGGCGCGGAGACGCCGGACGGGTTCCAGCCGATCGAGGAGATCGGGTTCGGCGCGACCACGGTGGTCGAGGCGGCCGGCGCGCTGCTGCGCCCGCTCGCCGCGGCGCTGCCCGCGGCGCTGGTCGGCGAGATCGTCACCGTGACCACGGTGACCGGCACGGCGGCGTCGACCGGCGTGCTGCGGGCGGCGTACCCGGCGATGGTCGCCGAGGCGATGGAGGGCTTCGGCGTGGCGGTGGCCGCCGCCGGGGCCGGGCTGCCGTTCGCGGAGCTGCGGACGGTGTCCAACGGGATCGGCCCGCTGGACCGGTCCGCGTGGCGGCTGCCGGCGGCGTTCGCCGCGCTCACCGCCGCCGCCCCGGCCGTGGCGGCGCTCGCCGGGGCGGCGCCGCGCGGGTGAACCGTGGCGGCGGCTTGGTACCGTCCGGTCGATCGCCGACCGGAAACCATCGACCGGGGAGGGAACGTGCTGGTCAGCCTCGACACCGCCTACGCGGACACCGCGGCCGGGGACCTGAGCTTCACGCTGTCCCTGCCGCGGCTGCCGGCGCTGTACTCGCTCGCGCTGCCCGACCCCGGCGTCAGCCTGCACCTGCTCGGGGCGTCCCACCAGGTCGTCCTGGACGACCGGATCGAGACCGTCGCCTGCCTGCCGGACGGCCCGGCGCACCTGCCGGAGCGGGCCGAGGTGGACGGGCTGCGGTTCGCCGCCGAGGTACGCCGGCCGGGCGCCGCGGCGCTGAGCGCGGAGGTGGCGATCGTCCGGCGGATGGTGGCCGCGGACCCGTACGGGCTGGTCGGCGCCTTCCCCGGCCACCCCGACGCGATCACCGCGCTCCAGGTGACCCGCCGGGCCGGGCGGGTGGGCTGGCGGACGTGGCACGCGTACCCGCAGACCGGCGAGCTGGTGCTGACCCGCACCGAGATCGGCTGACGCCGGGCCCGCGGACCGGGGCCCGTACGGTGGGGCGGTGAGTCTGTCGCTGGCGATCTCCCCCTGCCCGAACGACACGTTCGTCTTCCACGCGCTCGTGCACGGCGCGGTGCCCGGCGCCCCGCCGGTCGACGTCACGTACGCCGACGTGGACGTCACCAACACCGCCGCGGCCGGCGGCGCGTTCGACCTGGTGAAGGTCAGCTTCGCGGCGCTGCCCTGGCTGCTCGGCGACTACCACCTGCTGCCCTGCGGCGGGGCGCTCGGCCGCGGCTGCGGCCCGCTGCTGCTCGCCCGCACCCCCGACCTCGACGTCGCCGGGGCGACCGTGGCGGTGCCGGGCGACCGGACGACGGCGTACCTGCTGATGCGGCTGTGGGCCGCCGGCCGGCCGCCGGGCCGGATCGAGGTGGCGCCGTTCCACGAGATCATGCCGGGGGTGGCCGCCGGCCGGTACGACGCCGGGCTGGTGATCCACGAGGCCCGGTTCACCTACCCCCGGTACGGGCTGACGGCGCTGGTCGACCTCGGGCAGTGGTGGGAGGCGGACACCGGGCTGCCGATCCCGCTCGGCGCGATCCTCGCCCGCCGCGGCGCGGTGGACCCGGCCGCGGCGGCGGCGTGGGTGGGCGACTCGGTACGGCGGGCATGGGCCGACCCGGCGGCGTCCCGCGACTACGTGCTGGCGCACGCGCAGGAGCTGGAGCCGGACGTGGTGGACGCGCACATCGCCCTGTACGTCAACAACTTCACCGCGGCCCTCGGCGACGAGGGGTACGCCGCCGCCGGGGCGCTGCTGGGCCGCGCCGCGGCGGCCGGCCTGACCCCGGCCGCCCCGCCCCTGCGCTGAACCACGCCGCCCCTGCGCTGAACCACGCCCGGCCCCTGCGCTGCACGGCGGCGCTATTGCGTCGTCCGCGCCCCGCCCGGCGCGCGCCGCCGTCCCCCGACCGGCGACGCCCGCGCGGCGGCGCGGCTCAGGTCTCCAGTTCGCGGGCGACGTGGTGCACGACCTCGGCGATCTTCTGCGACGTCTTGCGGTCCGGGAAGCGGCCCCGGCGCAGGTCCGGCTGGATCTTCGCCTCCAGCACCTTGATCATGTCCTCGATGACCCCGTGCAGCTCCTCCGCCGGCCGGCGGCGCAGCTCGGTCACCGACGGCGGCGCGTCCAGCAGCGTCACGCCGAGCGCCTGGTTGCCGCGGCGGCTCTCCACCACGCCGAACTCCACCTTCTGCCCGCTCTTGAGCTCGGTCACCCCGCTGGGCAGCGAACCCTTGGGCAGGAACACGTCCCCGCCCTCGTCGCTGGTGACGAACCCGTAGCCCTTCTCCGCGTCGTACCACTTGACTCGACCCGTCGGCACCGCTGACCTCGACTTCGGCTTGGGGGAATTGCTGGCACGTGCAGGTCCGGCGGGCGGCCCGGTCGCCGTCCGCGCCCCCGCTGGGCCGCGGCGCGCCGGCGTCGGTACGCGACACGCCAACCGGACATCAAGGCTAGCTCTGCCGCAACCACCCCGGCAGCCCGCCCAGCCCATCGAGGACGGCGACCGCGCCGGCCGCGGTCAGCGCCGCCGCGTCGTGCGGGCCGGTGGTCACGCCGACGCCCGGCACCCCGGCCGCGACGGCGCTGGCCATGTCGGCGGTGTGGTCGCCGACGAAGACGGTCACGCCGTGCGCGCGCATCGCCGCGGTCTTGCCGGGGCCGAAGCAGTCGCCGGCCACCGCGTCGACGGCCAGCCCGAGGTGGTCCAGGTGCAGCGCGGCGAGCCGGCCGAGCTTGGCGGTGATGACGACGGCCCGGCCGCCGGCCGCGCGGATCGCGGCGAGCGCGTCGGCCGCGCCGGGCAGCGCGGGGCTGGGGTCGATGGCGTACGCCGGGTACAGCTCCCGGTACCGGGCCACCGCGGCCGGCACCCGGTCGGCGGGCACCCAGTTGGCCATCTCGGCGGCCAGCGGCGGGCCGAGCCGGGCGCAGACCAGGTCGACGTCGACCGGCGTACCGGTCTCGGCGGCGAACCGGCGCCACACCGCCGCGATGCCGGGCCGGGAGTCCACCAGGGTCAGGTCCAGGTCGAAGCCCACCACCGCGCGCATGTACCCACCGTAGTCACGGGCGGGGCGCGGCGAGCGGGCCGGGTCGGGTCGGGCCTCGCGGCGGGTAGCGTTGGTGGGCGATGTCTCTGAGTGACGTACTGCGCGGGCTCGACGACGGGGAGCTGGCGGCACTGCTGCGCCGGCGCCCCGACCTCGTCGTGCCCGTGCCCAGCGACCTGACCGCCCTGGCCGCCCGGGCCCAGACCCGGCACAGCGCCGCCCGGGTGCTGGACGGGCTGGACGAGTTCACGCTGCGCGTCCTGGACGGCGTGCGGCTGGCCCGCGACGAGGAGGGCCGGGCCACCGCGGCGGCCATCGCCGGGTACACCGGCGGCACGCCCGCGGCGGCCACGGCGCTGGCGGCGCTGCGGGCGGCGTACCTGGTCGTCGGCCCGGACGACGCGGTCGAGGTGGCCGGCGGCGTGGACGAGGTGTGCGGGCCGTACCCGGCCGGGCTGGGGCGGCCGGCGATCCAGCTCGGGGCGGCCGTGGCCGCGCTCGCCGCGGACCCGGCCCGGCTGCGCCGGGCGGTGCTGGCGGCGCCGCCGGCCGCCCGCGCGGTGCTGGACCGGCTCGCCGCCGGCCCGCCGGTCGGCACGGTGGCCGCCGAGTCGGTCGAGCGCCGCTCGGGCGCCCGCCGCGGCCGGGAGAGCGCCGCCGAGCCGGACAGCCCGGTGGTGTGGCTGGTCGGCGAGCGGCTGCTCGCCCCCACCGGCGTGCCGGGCGGGGCGGTCGAGCCGGACCGGTACGAGACGGTCGAGCTGCCCCGCGAGGTCGGCCTGCTGCTGCGCCGCGACACCGGCCCGCTCGGGCCGCTGCGCCCGGAGCCGCCGGCGGTGGCCGCCGTGCGCGAGCCGGCCGCGGCCGACGCGGCCGGGGCCGGGCAGGCGATGGAGGCGGTCCGGCAGGCGGAGGCGCTGCTGGCGGTCCTGGCCGCCGAGCCGGTGCCGCTGCTGCGGGCCGGCGGGGTGGGCGTGCAGCAGCTCCGCCGGCTGGCCCGCGACGCCGGGGTGGACGAGGCGACGGCGGCGCTGCTGCTGGAGGTGTGCGCCGCCGCCGCGCTGGTGGCCGGGTCCGAGGGCGCGCCGAACCCGGGCCTGCTGCCGACCCCGCGGTACGACACGTGGCGGGTGCTGCCGCTGGCCGCGCGCTGGGCGGCGCTGGCCGACGCCTGGTGGACGATGCCCCGCCAGCCCGGCCTGGTCGGCAGCCGGGACGACCGGGACAAGCCGGTGACCGCGCTGGCCGGCGAGGTCGAGCGGTCCGGCACGCCGCTGCTGCGCCGGTCGGTGCTCGGGGCGCTGGCCGCGCTGCCGCCGGGCGCCGCGCCGCCGGCGGAGGAGCTGCTGGGGCTGGTCGCGTGGCGCTGGCCGCGGCGGGTCACCGGCCGCGAGGAGGCCACCCGCCAGGCCGCGGCCGAGGCCGCCCGGCTGGGGGTGACCGGCCGGGACGCGCTGACCTCGTACGGCCGGCTGCTGCTCGACGACGGCGAGGGGGCGGCCGACGACGACCCGCTGGGCGTCCGCGACCCCGGCCCGGCGCTCGGCCCGCTGGCGGCGGCGCTGGACCCGCTGCTGCCGGCGCCGGTGGACCACTTCCTCGTCCAGGCGGACCTGACCGTCGTCGTACCGGGGCCGCCGGAGCCGGCGCTGGCCGCCGAGCTGGAACTGGCCGCCGAGCACGAGTCCGGCGGCGGGGCGAACGTGTACCGGGTGACCGAGGCGAGCGTCCGCCGCGCGCTGGACGCCGGGAACACCACCGACGACCTGCACGGGCTGTTCCGCCGCCGGTCCCGCACGCCGGTGCCGCAGGCGCTGACGTACCTGGTCGACGACCTGGGCCGGCGGCACGGCGGGCTGCGCGCGGGCGCCGCCGGCGGGTACCTGCGCAGCGACGACCAGGCGCTGCTGGCCCAGGTGCTCACCGACCGCAAGCTGGCGCCGCTGGGGCTGCGCCGGCTGGCGCCGACGGTGCTGGTCTCGCCGTACCAGAGCGCCCGGCTGGTGGCGGCGCTGCGCGACGCCGGCTACGCGCCGGTGCCGGAGGACGCGGCCGGGTCCGCGCTGCTGGCCACCCCGCGCACCCAGCGGGCGGCCGGCGCCGCGGCGCCGCGCCGGCCGGTGCTGCCGGCCGCGCCGGCGCTGACCGACGTGCGGCTGGCCGGGATCATCGAGGCGCTGCGCCGGGGCGAGGCGCGGGCGTCGGCCGCCCGCCGGGCGCCGGCGGCGCTGCGCGCGGCGCAGGGGCACCCGGACGCCGGGCCGGCGCCGGTCCAGTCGCACACCGAGGCGCTGGCGGTGCTCCAGCAGGCGGTCCGGGACCGGCAGCCGGTCTGGGTCGGGTACGTGGACGCGCACGGCTCGACCCTGTCCCGGCTGGTGCTGCCGGTGTCGCTGGCGGCCGGCTACCTGCGGGCGGAGGACGAGCGGACGGAGACCCTGCACACGTTCGCCCTGCACCGGATCACGGCGGCGGTCCCGGACTGACCCGGCCGCGGGGTGCCGCCGCGGGGCGGCGCGCGCGACCCCTGGCGGTTCCGGGACGGCGTGGGACACTGGAGCATTGGGATCTTCGCGGCAGGGTGCGGCGTCGGGTTCCTCGCGGGGAGGTGCGGTGACCGGCGGACCGCTGATCGTGCAGTCGGACAAGACGCTGCTGCTGGAGGTCGACCACCCGGACGCGGCGGCGTGCCGGGGCGCCATCGCGCCCTTCGCCGAGCTGGAGCGGTCGCCGGAGCACGTGCACACGTACCGGCTGACCCCGCTCGGCCTGTGGAACGCCCGGGCCGCCGGGCACGACGCCGAGGCGGTGGTGGACGCGCTGCTGCGCTGGTCCCGGTACCCGGTGCCGCACGGCCTGCTGGTCGACGTGGCCGAGACGATGGACCGGTACGGCCGGCTGACCCTGCGCAACGACCCCGCGCACGGCCTGGTCCTGCACGGCACCGACCTGGCCGTGCTGACCGAGGTGGCGCGGGCGAAGAAGCTGGCCGGGATGCTCGGCGCCCGGCTCGCCGACGACACGTACGCGGTGCACCCGAGCGAGCGCGGCCGGCTCAAGCAGGCGCTGCTGAAGCTGGGCTGGCCGGCGGAGGACGAGGCCGGGTACGTCGACGGCGAGGCGCACGCGATCGCGCTGGACCCGCACGGCTGGGAGCTGCGCCGGTACCAGGACGAGGCGGTCGAGCACTTCCTGGCCGGCGGCTCGGGCGTGGTGGTGCTGCCGTGCGGGGCGGGCAAGACGCTGGTCGGCGCGGCGGCGATGGCCCGGGTGGGGGCGACGACGCTGATCCTGGTGACGAACACCGTCGCCGGCCGGCAGTGGAAGCGGGAGCTGGTCGCCCGGACCACGCTGACCGAGGAGGAGGTCGGCGAGTACAGCGGCGAGCGCAAGGAGATCCGGCCGGTCACGATCGCCACGTACCAGGTACTCACCGCCCGGCGCGGCGGCGTCTTCACCCACCTGGACCTGTTCGGCGCGCGCGACTGGGGCCTGGTCATCTACGACGAGGTGCACCTGCTGCCGGCGCCGATCTTCCGGTTCACTGCCGACCTGCAGGCCCGCCGCCGGCTCGGCCTGACCGCGACGCTGGTGCGCGAGGACGGGCGGGAGGGCGACGTGTTCTCGCTGATCGGCCCGAAGCGGTACGACGCGCCGTGGAAGGACGTGGAGGCGCAGGGCTGGATCGCCCCGGCCGACTGCACCGAGGTGCGGGTGACGCTGACCGACGCGGAGCGGATGGCGTACGCGACGGCGGAGACCGAGGACAAGTACCGGCTGGCCGCCACGGCCCGGACGAAGCTGCCGGTGGTGGAGGCGCTGATCCGCCGGCACCCGACCGAGCAGGTGCTGGTGATCGGCGCGTACCTGGAGCAGCTCGGCCAGCTCGGCGAGTTCCTGGACGCGCCGGTGGTGCAGGGCTCGACGACGAACCGGGAGCGGGAGCGGCTGTTCGACGCGTTCCGCGCGGGCGAGCTGCGGACGCTGGTGATCTCCCGGGTGGGCAACTTCTCGATCGACCTGCCGGAGGCGGCGGTGGCGGTCCAGGTGTCCGGGACGTTCGGCTCCCGGCAGGAGGAGGCGCAGCGGCTGGGCCGGGTGCTGCGGCCGAAGGCCGACGGCCGGCAGGCCCACTTCTACAGCGTGGTGGCCCGGGACACGATCGACGTGGAGTACGCCGCGCACCGGCAGCGGTTCCTGGCCGAGCAGGGGTACGCGTACACGATCATCGACGGCGACGACGTGCTCGGCCCACCCCTGCCGACCAGCGACCAGTAGCGCTCAGCGGGTGTTGCTGCTCAGCAGTCGTTGAGCTGGTACTTCAGGGCCAGGTCCTCGACCTTCACGCTGTCGGCGCCCCTGGCCGGGTCCAGCTTCAGCGCGAGGTCGAGGGTGTAGCGGCCGGCCTTGCCGCAGCCGGCGCCCTTCTGCCCGGCGGTGTCGATGCCCTTGAACCAGGCGCCCTCGCCCTTGATCATCGGCTCGGTGACGTCCTTGGCGTCCTTGCCGTGGCCGACGATCGCGCGCACGCTGCCGGTCGACCCGGCCTCGATGGTCCGCTGGCCGGCGACGGTCGCGTCGGTGATCGCGTACGTCTGCTTGGCCGGCGCGGTGAGGTCCAGGGTCAGCACGCAGGTGGCGCCGGGCTTGGCGGCGTCCACCCGCAGGTCCCTGACCGCGAACCGGACCTGCTGGTAGTCGTGCGTGACGGTGATGCCGTCCTTGACACAGCCGGTCCCGGTCACGCTGACGATGTCGACCTTCAACGCGGCGTCCGCCGCCCGTGCCGGTACGGCCACCGCGCCGGCGGCCAGCACCGCGGCCGCCGGGACGGCGAGGCGCGCCGCCGTCGCTGCACTCACTCGCATCAGTGGGTACCCTCCCAATGTCGTGAACGGAAAGTCACGCCATCCTTCACGAAACGCGAGGGCATTGTCGATCACCGATGCGCCTTTGCGCGCGATGCGCATCGCCGCCGGCGCCGTTCGCCGGATAAATCCGCCCTATCCCAGACCTATTAGTCGGCCGAATACGTACATCCGTGATATCCGGTTTTCCGGCCGGCCGGCGGTTATCGGCAGTGGCGCCAGCGCAGCCCGAACGTCGTCGCCGCCGCGTCGGCGTCCGTGGTGTCGATGGCGAGGAACGACGTGGCCGCGTCCGAGCCCCGCCCCCACAGCTCGATCGACGAGTCGAGGTGCAGCGGCCGGTCCTCGCCGCACCGCGAGTACCGCAGGTCGGACGCGGTGTCCTGCCAGATGTCGGTGACCGGCGGGGCGAAGTTCCTGGCGGTCCGGTACACGGTCCGGCCGCGGGCGTAGTGGTAGTCGGCGGTGAACCGGCCGCGGACCGGCCCGGCCAGGTCGGCGAAGCCGCGCTGGTCGACCGAGGAGATCGCGTACTGGGTGCCGCGCGGCGAACGGACCCGCAGCGAGATGTGGCAGTCCTTGCGCGCCCGGCGCTGCCCGGCGGCCAGCTCGACGGAGTAGTCGCCGTAGACCACGGTCAGCGCCAGGTTGTCGTTGGACAGCGACACCGTCGCGGTGTCGTCGGCGCAGCCCGAGCCGCGCAGGTCGAGGACCTCGATGCCGTACGGGCGCGGGGTCCGGTCCGGTCCCCGGCGGTCCGGGCCGGCGGCGGCGGGCGCGGCGACGGCGACGACCGCGGCCGTCGCGGCGCAGACCGCGGCGGCGCGGGTGGCGAGCTGCATGTGTTCTCCCTCGGTAATCGCGGAAGAACACTTCGTAACATGATCGCGGGCGGGCGCGGATCAGCCCCGGCTGCCCCGCCCGGGCGACAGCGGGCCGACCCCGGCTGTGGCGTATCGGACGAAGGGGCCCGGCCGGTGACCGATCGACCACCCGATCAGCGGCACTTCTCCCAGCGCAGGCTGAACCGGGTGGCCACGTCGGCGTCGCTGGAGTCCAGCGTCAGCGAGCTGTCCTTGGCCTCGGCGCCCTTGCCCTTGAGGTCCAGGTCGGTGTCGATGAGGAACACCTTTTTCTCCTCGCACGGCGACCAGTCCAGGTCGGCCGGCGTGTTGTCCTGCCAGACGGCGGCCGGCTGCGGGGTGAACCGGCGGGTGTTGGCGTAGACGGGCTTGCTGTTCGGGTGCCCGTACGCGGCGGTGAACGTCCCCGCGGCGCCGGTCGCGATGTCGGCGAAGCCGCGCTGGTACACCCCGGTGACCGAGTACCGGCTGCCCTTGGGCGCCCGCAGCTTCAGCTTGATCCGGCACTCCTTGTGCGCGGCCTTGGCCTTCTTGCCGAGCTGGGTGGCGTACCCGGAGTACATGACCGTCATCGCCATGTTGTCGTTCGACAGCACGATCACGGTGTCCTTCTGCCGGCAGCCGGTGCCGCCGACCTTCTGCACGTCGATCCCGTACGTCGGGTCGTCCCGGCGGGGCGCGGCGGCCGCGGGGCCGGCGAGCCCGGCGAGGAGGGCGGCGGTGATGGTGGTGGCCAGCAGGATGCGCATGCGGGTGCTCGTCTCTCCGGTGCGGGTGCCGCCGACATGATCATCGGGACGCCACATTCAAGCACGGGCATCGAGGCTGCTGAATGGCCCATCGGCCCGCTGACCGGCCCGAACGGCTGGTCAGATCGGCACCGGCGGCCCTGGTTCCAGCAGCGCCGCCCACAGGTCGCCGCCCGCCGCCCGGTCCAGCGCCTCCCCCGGCCCGACCGGCCGCGGCGGCGCGCTGCCGTCGGCCAGCGCGGCCAGCTCGGCCGCGGTCAGCGGCGCCGAGACCGCCGGCGCCGGCCCGGCCCGCAGCGAGTACGGCGCCACTGTCGTCTTGGCGGCGTTGTTCTGGCTCCAGTCCAGGAACACCCGCCCGCCGCGCACCCGCTTGGCCATCGCGGCGGTCACCTCACCCGGCCGCCGCCGGGCCAGCTCCTCGGCGACACCCCTCACGTACGCCGAGACCACGTCCGCCGGCTGCGTGCCGGAGACGGCGGCGGCGAGCTGCATGCCCTTGCGGCCGGACAGCTTCGGCAGCGCGGCCAGCCCGTCCGCGGCCAGCCGCTCGGTGACCGCCAGCGCGACCCGGGCGCACTCGGGCAGCCCGGCCGGCGCGCCGGGGTCCAGGTCGATGACCAGCAGGTCCGGGTCGCCGCCGACCCGCCACTGCGGGGTGTGCAGCTCGATCGCGGCGAGGTTGGCCAGCCAGACCAGCGTCGGCAGGTCGTCGGCGACCACGTAGTCCACGGTGGCCCGGCCCAGCGTCGAGCCGGGCGCGGGCAGGGTCTCGGTGCGGACCCAGTCCGGGGTGGCGGCCGGGGCGTTCTTCTCGAAGAACGAGTTCGCGTCCACGCCGTCGGGGTAGCGGATGCGGGTGAGCGCGCGGTCGCGCAGGTGCGGCAGCAGGACGGGGGCCACCGCGGTGTAGTAGTGGATCACCTCGCCCTTGGTGAAGCCGGTCGCCGGGTACAGCACCTTGTCGAGGTTGGACAGCTCCAGCTCCCGGTCCTCGACCCGCACCCGGACCCGCGCCGGCTCGGCCGCGGGACTCACGACCCCGCGCCCGACTCGGCGGCGGGCGGGGTGAGGTCGGGGCGGCGGCGCAGGTAGCGGGGGAAGCGGAGGCGGCCGTCCGGGGTGCGGTGGGCGTACCGGACCTCGACCACGACCGCCGGCCGGGTCCAGACCGCGCCGCGGGCGTCCGGCGCCGGCACGTCCAGGAACGGGCTCGCCGCCTGGCGCAGCGGCTCCAGGACCGCGAGCAGGTCCCGCTCGGCCGCGGCGCTGATCCCGCCGCCGCACCGCCCCCGGTACCGCAGCCCGCCCGGCCCGGGATCGCCGAGCAGCAGGGCGCCGATGGCCCGGGCGCCGGGGCGCCAGCCGCCGACGACGAAGTCGTCGGTGGCCTCCCACTTGAGCTTCACCCAGTCGCCGGTGCGCAGGCCGGGCCGGTACGGGGCGGTCCGGCGCTTGGCCACGATGCCCTCCAGCCCGTGCTCGCGGGCGGCCGCCGCGGTGGCCTCCCCGTCGGCGAAGGACGGCGGCGCGACCCAGTGCGACCCGGCCGGGGCGAGCGCGTCCAGCAGGGCCCGCCGCTCGTCGTACGGCCGCCCGGTCGCGTCCGCGCCGCCGAGCCGCAGCACGTCGAAGATCATGTACGTCACGGGCCGGGTCGCCGCGAGCGCGGCGGCGCGGGCGGGGTCGCGGACGTGCATCCGCTCGGCCAGCGCCACGAAGCTCGGCGCGCCGGCGGCGTCCAGCGTGATGATCTCCCCGTCCAGCACGGTGTCGTCCGGCAGCGCGCCCGCCAGCGGCGCCAGCTCGGGGTACGCGACGCTGATCTCCGCCCCGCTGCGCGCCCACAGCCGCAGCCGCCCGCCGGCCGCGACGGCGACCGCGCGGACCCCGTCCCACTTGAACTCGTACGCCCACTGCGCCCCTACCGGCATCACACCGGTAGCGGCCAGCATCGGACGAATCGGACCGGCGGACACCCTGGTCATGCTAGACATCGGGGGCGGCCGTCGGTGATCGGCCGCGATCTTCGGGTAGGGAGTACGGCATGCGCGCGATCTGGAAGGGCGCGGTCTCGTTCGGGCTGGTCTCGATCGGGGTGAAGCTGTACTCGGCCACCGAGGAAAAGGACATCCGCTTCCACCAGGTGCACGCCGCCGACGGCGGCCGGATCCGGTACAAACGGACCTGCCAGACCTGCGGCGCCGAGGTCACGTACGACGAGATCGCCAAGGGCTACGACGCCGGCGGCGGCGAGATGGTCATCCTCACCGACGACGACTTCGCCGACCTGCCGCTGTCCACCTCGCGGGCGATCGACGTGCTCCGGTTCGTGCCGGCCGACCAGGTCGACCCGATCCTGTACGCCAAGGCGTACTACCTCGAACCCGAGGGCAGCGCCGCCAAGCCGTACGTGCTGCTGCGCGAGGCGCTCGCCGACGCCGAGCGGGTGGCGATCGTCAAGGTGGCGCTGCGCCAGCGCGAGCAGCTCGCCACGCTGCGGGTGCGCGACGGCGTCCTCGTCCTGAACACGATGCTCTGGCCGGACGAGGTCCGCGCGCCGTCGTTCGGCTTCCTCGACGACGACATCCGGGTCCGGCCGCAGGAGCTGGCGATGGCGTCCTCGCTGGTCGACTCGATGGACGGCGAGTTCCGCCCCGACGAGTACACCGACGACTACCGGGCCGCGCTCCAGGAGGTCATCGACGCCAAGCTCGCCGGCCGGGAGGTCGGCCGGGCCGAGGAGCCCGAGGCAGCGCCGGCGCCGGCGATCGACCTGATGGCCGCGCTCAAGGCGTCGGTGGAGCGGGCGAAGGCGGCCCGCGGCGAGGAGCCGGCGGAGCGGCCGGCGCGCAAGCGGGCGCCGGCGAAGAAGGCGGCGGGCGGCGACCGGTCGCACCTGCGGGTGGCCGACGAGCCCGCGGCGGAGAAGCCGGCGAAGGCGGCGAAGAAGGCGCCCGCCAAGAAGCCGGCGAAGAAGACCACCCGCCCCCGCAAGACCGCCTGACCGCTACCCGCGCCGGTCCGGCGTGGGTAGCGTCGCGTCGTGTCGGCTAGATCATCGTTTGGGTCTTCGCCTCCATGTCGGCGGCGGCGTCCTCCGGCCCCTCCGCCGCCGGCTCGGGTGCCGGCCCGCGCAGCTCGACGTCCGGCATCAGCAGGGTCAGCACGAACGCGGCGATCGTGATCACTGCTGTCACCGTGAACACCGTCTGGAGCGCCGAGACGAAGCTGGCCTGGATCAGCTCCCGGACCGGTACCGGCAGCGCCCGGATGCTGGCCGGGTCGTTGATCGAGATGTCCCGCAGCCCGCCCATCGCGCCCGCGGCCTGCGGCAGCTTCGCCAGCAGGGCGGCCTTGTTCGCGGCCATCTCCACGCCCAGCCGGGCGGCCAGGACCGCGCCGAGGATCGCCACGCCGAACGAGCCGCCCATCGTCCGGAAGAACGTGGCGGCCGAGGTGGCGGCGCCGAGGTCGCGCTTCTCCACCGCGTTCTGCACGGCCAGGATCAGCGCCTGCATGCACAGGCCCATCCCGACGCCGACGACGATCATGCCGATGGACGCCTCGACCAGCGTCGAGCCGACCTCCAGTCGGCTGAGGATCAGCATCCCGACGATCATGATCGCCGAGCCGGCCACCGGGAACCACTTGTACCGGCCCAGCTTGCTGATCAGCCGCCCGGACAGCACCGAGGTGGCGATGATGCCGGCCATCATCGGCAGCATCAGCAGGCCGCTGCGCGCGGGCGTGGCCCCCTTGACGATCTGGAGGTACAGCGGCACGAAGATGATCGACCCGAACATCGCCAGGCCGAACACGAACCCGGCCGCGTTGGCCAGCGCGAACGTCCGGTGCCGGAACAGCCGCAGCGGCAGGATCGGCTCGTCGACCCGCCGCTCCTGGCGCAGGAACAGCACGGTCAGCACCGCCCCGGCGGCGAGCAGGCCGAGGATCGTCGGCGAGCCCCAGGCGTACTCGTTGCCGCCCCAGGACAGCCCCAGCAGCACGCAGCTCACCCCGGCCACCAGCAGCCCGGCGCCCCACCAGTCGATCGTGTGCGGGCGCTTGGTGAACGGGATCAGCCGCATGACCTTGTAGCAGACGACGATCGCGAGCAGGCCCAGCGGGACGTTCAGGTAGAAGATCCAGCGCCAGTCGTGCTCGGCGAAGTACCCGCCGGCCAGCGGCCCGGCCACCGAGGCGATGCCGAACACCGCCCCGAACAGGCCCTGGTACCGGCCGCGCTCGCGCGGCGCCACCACGTCCGAGATGATCGTGAAGGCGAGCGTCATGAGCCCGCCCGCGCCGACCCCCTGGATGCCCCGAGTGATGATCAACTGGGTCATGTCCTGCGCCGCGCCGGCCAGCGCCGAGCCGACCAGGAACGTCACGATGGCGAACAGGAAGACCGGGCGGCGGCCGTACAGGTCGGAGATCTTGCCGTACAGCGGCGTCGACGCCGTCGAGGCCAGCAGGTACGCCGTCACCACCCACGAGTAGTGCTCGATGCCGCCGAGCTGGCCCACGATGGTCGGCAGGGCGGTGCCGACGATGGTCTGGTCCAGCGCGGCGAGCAGCATGCCCATCATCAGGCCGGACATCAGCAGCAGGATCTGCCGGTGGCTGAGCGAGCTGCGCTGCCCGTGCGCTGCGGCGACCGCGGTCATGGCACTCCGTTCGTCGGGCCGACCGGAGGCACGCGGATAAACGTCTCGACGGCGCGCGCTCCGTCCAGCAAACTCACCGTACGTGACCTCTTCCCGCTGGCGACGCCTGGCCCTGGACGTTCGTCCGCTGCGTCACATCCCGCAGTTCCGGTTCCTGTACGCCGCGTCGGCGATCTCGGGCGTGGGGTCGTTCATCACCTATGTGACGGTCCCGTACCAGGTGGCCACGATCACGAAGGATCCCCTGCTCGTCGGCCTGCTGGGCGTCTGCGAGCTGGTCCCCATCCTGATCATGGACCTGGTCGGCGGGGCGCTGGCCGACTACTTCGACCGGCGCCGGCTGGTGCTGGTCGGCGAGTTGGCGCTCACCCTGCTGACCGGCGTCCTGCTGGTCAACGCGCTGTCCGACCGGCCGAGCCTGTGGCTGCTGTACGTCGTGGCCGCGCTCGGCGCCGCGGTGGACGGCGTCCAGCGGCCGGCGCTGGAGGGCATGGTCCCCCGGATCGTCGGCCCCGATCTCATACCCGCGGCGAGCGCCCTCAACTCCCTCCGGATGCAGATCGCCTCGCTGGCCGGGCCCGGCCTGGCCGGCATCCTCATCGCCTCGCTGGACCTGGCCTGGGTGTTCGCCGTCGACCTGGGCACGTTCGCGGTGTCCCTGGTGCTGCTGGCGCTGATGCGCGGCGTCCCGCCGCCGCCGCACGCCGACCGCCCGTCGCTGCGCACGGTCGTGGAGGGCCTGCGGTACGCCCGCAGCCGCCCCGAGCTGCTCGGCTCGTACCTGGTGGACATCAACGCGATGTTCTTCGGGATGCCCTCGGCGCTGTACCCGTTCCTGGCCGACAAGATGGGCGGCCCCAAGGTGCTCGGCCTGCTGTACGCCGCGCCCGCGGTCGGCTCGCTGCTGGCCACGCTGACCTCGGGCTGGACCGGCCGGATCCGCCGGCACGGGCTGATGGTGCTGGTCGCCGCCGGCGCCTGGGGGCTGGGCATCGTCGGCGCCGGGCTGACCTCGCTGCTCTGGGTCACGGTCGGCTGCCTGGCGTTCGCCGGCGCCGCCGACATGGTCTCCGGCCTGTTCCGGATGAGCATCTGGAACCAGACCATCCCCGACCACCTGCGCGGCCGGCTGGCCGGGATCGAAATGATCTCGTACACGTCCGGCCCGCTGCTCGGCCACGTCCGCGCGGGCCTGATGGCGAAGTGGACGGGGATCAGCGGCTCGATCGTCTGGGGCGGCGTGCTCTGCGTCGCCGGTACGGCCGCGCTGGCCGCGGCGCTGCCGCGCTTCCTGCGGTACGACTCCCGGACGGGCCTGGCGCACAAGGCCGAGGCCGAGGCCGCGCGCGCGGCCGGACCCCCCTGACCCGCCGGTGGCCCGGGGGCGCCGGCCGCGGTGGGAGCGGTCGGCGCCCCCGGGCCATCGGGGCTTCGGCGTCAGGCGCTGACGCGCTGCTTGGCGTGCGGGCCCTCGGCGATCTCCTCGACCAGCTTCGCGCAGAACGCCGGGAGGTCGTCCGGCTTCCGGCTGGTCACCAGGCCCGAGTCGGTGTGCACCTCCTCGTCGACCCAGGTGGCGCCGGCGTTGCGCAGGTCCGTGCGCAGGCTCGGCCACGAGGTGACGGTCCGGCCGCGGACGGCGTCCGCCTCGATCAGCGTCCACGGGCCGTGGCAGATCGCCGCGACCGGCTTGCCGGCGGCGAAGAACGCCCGGACGAACGCGACCGCCTTCTCGTCGGTGCGCAGCCGGTCCGGGTTGGCCACGCCGCCGGGCAGCACCAGCGCGTCGTACGCCGCCGGGTCCGCGTCGGCGACGGCCAGGTCCGCCTGGAAGACCTCGCCCTTCTCGGTGTGCCGCATCCCCTGTACCGGGCCCTGCTTCAGCGAGATCAGCTCGGGCTTGCCGCCGGCCGCGGCGACGGCGTCGCGGGGGGCGACGTACTCGCTCTCCTCCACGCCGTCGGTGAACAGGAAGGCGACCCGCTTGCCGCCGATGTTCGGTGTCTGGCCTGTCATGCCGTTCTCCTCTCGTCCCTGTCTGCCGTACCCGACGGGGCGAATGGCAAACGACCGCCCGCCGCACGCTGCGGCGGGCGGTCGGCGCTCCCGGGAGTGGGTGGTCGGGGTGGTGTGGGCTGCGGCGGGTCAGCCGCCGGTCGGGGGGCCGGTGGGTGACGGCTGGGGGCGGGTGGTGGCGGTCGGGCGCGGCGTCGGCGGGCGGTCGGACGGCCGCGGCCGGGCCGTCGCGCGCGGCGGCCCGCCGGCCGGGTCCCCGCCGCCGTCGACGGCGGGCACGGTCCGCCGCGGCGGCTGCCCGGCCTCGCAGGCCAGCCCGTCGCCGTCGGTGTCCAGCCGCTCGCGGTAGCCCGGGTCGGCCCGGCCCAGCGGCGCGACCCCGGCCGCCCGGACCGCGGAGCACGCGGCGTAGTACGTGGCCGAGGCCCCGCGCACGGCCGGCGGCGCGGTGGTGACGGCGGCGCGGGCCACCGGGGACGCGGGCCGGATCGTGACCCGCTGCGCCGGGGTGGCGGTGGCGAGCGCGGCGGTGCTGGCGGCCTCGGTGGCCCGGGCCTGCCGCACCTGCTGCGTGATCACCCCGAGGAGGCCGAGCGCGCAGAGGCCGACGGCGGCGCCCACGAGGAAGATCGGACTGCCCTGCTCCTCGACTGAGTTCTTACCCATCCCACGAGCGTGCCGCGGGGGGCGGATCAACCGGTTCGGATGCGCGGGCGGGATCCCGCGCCGCCCGGGCCGTCCCGACCGTCGATCCGCCGGATTTGCGCCGGAGGCCGTAACCCCGCAACCGGCGGCGTCGGTCGGATGGACGATGGTGAACACGCAGAGTTCATGAACCACTCCACCGCGCGATATCCCCGAGGCTCCGCGCGGCTACCCGCACGCGGCGATTCGACGGCTGGGGCCGGGTTTGCGACCCCCGGACAAACAAGAGTGGCCGCCCATCGCCATGCGGATGAACGGCCACTCATATTGCCGGCGCGGGCTCCGGATCACCCCGAACCATCAGGTCAAATTGTCGCGAAGTGCCGTTGTCGTCAGCAGCCGCGCGAGTTCCTTCGGGTCGACATTGTGGCCCGTCTGCTTGCGCAGCTCCTTGCGCAGCGCGTCCACCACCGGATCGGACAGCAACGCCACGGCGAGCGAGCGCGGCGACGTCGCCGCCTTGGCGCGCCAGATCTCGTCGATGAGCCGCCGCTTGAACGCCGCCCTGGTGAGTGGGAACAGCAGGTCGACCTTGGCCGCGAGCCCGCCGTCGGCGAGCAGGTCCACCTCGATGGCGAGGTCCACCGTCACCGGCAGCCCGCCGGTCAGGTGATACACCTGCCAGAGCTGTCCGTTGGTGAGGATCATCCACTCGACACCCTCGTTGACGGCGTACATCTCCACCTGCCGGAGGTGGCGCGCGGTCAGCTTCGTGGCGCAGCGCTTGACCTCGATGAACGCCGTGAGCTGCCGGTCGATGCGGACGCCGTAGTCGGCGAACTCGCCCTTGACCTGGTACTCGGTCGTGAGGTCCTCGTACTTGTCGAAGCCCAGGCCGTCGCAGAGGAAGTCGGTCACGAGCAGCCGTGTATCGCCCTCGTTGGCATCGCGAGCGACCAGGTCGGCCAGCGGCCGGGCGTACCGCCGGATCGCGGACCGCAGGCGCTCCCGCGCGTCCGTCTCCCACTTGGGCACGCTGCGCCCGGCCGACTGCCGGGGTGCCGGGGCCATCGACCCGGTTGCCCCGACCGCCGCATCGTCCACCCTCGGTGCCACGCCGCCATCGCTCACGGAACCCCCATCGTCGATGCCCGAATTACGGAAGGCAACGATTTCCCGACAGGTCGCGGTACGGTCGCCGCCCGAATGCACCGCCCGATTCGAACGAATGCCCGAGGGTCCACTCACCGAATGGCCGGAGCACGGTCCGATACCGCGAACCGGCCCGTACGCACTACCGCGATCGGGTGAGGCGCACGGCGAGTTGCCGTCCGCGTAACCCCGCACACCGGCTCCATTCAGGACCGCCGGGCTCCATGGGGACAACCGTCCCGCACGCGAACGGAGTCCGCCGTGAACCGAGCCCGCACGCTCGCCACGATCACCGCCCTACTGACCGCCGCCGCCACCGCCACCGTCGCCACCCCGGCCGCCGCCGCGACCCACTCCGCCCCGCTGCACACCTCGATCGCCGGCCTGCCGGTCGCGGCCGAGGTGCGTACCGGGTACAGCCGCAGCCTCTTCCCGCACTGGACCGACGCCGACGCCGACGGCTGCAACACCCGGTACGAGGTGCTGATCGCCGAGGCGACGACGGCGCCGGGCGTCGGCGCGGGCTGCGCGCTGACCGGCGGCCGCTGGTACTCCTATTACGACAACGCGCTCTGGAACCAGCCCGCCGACCTGGACATCGACCACATGGTCGCGCTGGCCGAGGCGTGGGACTCCGGCGCGCGGACGTGGACGACCGCCCGCCGGCAGTCGTTCGCCAACGACCTCGGCGACAACCGGTCGCTGGCCGCCGTGACCGACAGCGTCAACCAGGCCAAGGGCGACCGGGACCCGACCACCTGGGTGCCGCCGTACGCGCCGGCGCGGTGCCGCTACATCGGCGAGTTCGTCGCGGTCAAGATCCGTTGGGGCCTCACGGTGGACAGTGCCGAGAAGAGCGCCCTGACCGCGTACGGCGACGCCTGCCCGAACATCACTCTCACGGTGACCACCGTCTGACCCCCGCATCGGCCGGCCGGCGGGCAGCCGGACGCCCGCCGGCCGGCCGGGGACAGCAAATGCCCCCGGGCAGCGAAGGCGTATCCCGGGGGCCAAAGGCGTCGTCCCCGATGGGGACGCTCCGACGCTAGCACGCACCGCACCTGTTGCCAAGGTATGAACCACTCGCTCCACACTCGACAACAATTCACCCACTATGCTGTGGTTTCAGTGGCCGATGCCACCGGAAGGACGACCATGCGCAAGCTGCTCGACATCCTGGTCTCCCGCCCCGTCGAGGTCATCGTGGGGCTGCTCCTGCTGGTGATGGGCGGCTACGCGGCCGCCAACGGCGCCGACGGCAACCTCCGCGCCTGGGGCGGCGTGCTCGCCGGGGTGGGCGGCGTGCTGCTGTCCTGGACCACCGGTACGGCGTACTCCCGCGACCGCGCGCTCGCCGAGGCGGACCACCGGCTGCTCGGCCTCAGCCGGCACCTCAGCACCGAGATCGGCAACCTGACGCTGACCATCGAGCAGAACCAGCTCGGCACGATCACCGCCGAGACGTGCTACGCGCTGCTGGTCCAGTCCCGACACTCGCTGACCGGGATCGTCGCCGGCATCCGGGCCCAGCTCGGCAGCGAGTACGACGTCATCACCTCCGGCCGCACCATCGCCGACGCGGCCCGCGCCCTGCACCGCACGATCGACGACGTGGCCCGCGCGCTCGACCGCCCGACCGTCGACGCCGCGGCGGTCGTCGACGCCCGCCGGCGGGTGGCCGAGATCGCCCGGCACGTCGCCGAGGCCGACCGCCGGACCGCCAGCGGCCGCGCCGCGGCCGCCGCCGAGGCGCCCGCCACGCTGGTCACCGAGACGGTCGCCTGCCCGGCCTGCGGCGAGGCGCAGCCGATCAGCATCGGCAACCTCCCCGGCTCCACCGCTACCACCCGCTGCCGCCGCTGCCACGAGAGCTTCCACGTGCACCGGGCCCGCAGCGGCGCCCCGTTCACCCGCCCGACCGGCACCCCGTCGCCGCAGCCGGCCGAGCGCGAGGTCACCCACCCGTGCACCGCGTGCGAGGCGTCGATCACCGTCCGGATCCGGGTCGAGGGCGGGACGGCCCGCCGGGTGATCTGCACCGGCTGCGGGATGTCGCACGAGCTCTCCGGCGACGGCAGCACGCTGCGCCCGCTGGGCAAGTACGCGATGTTCCGGGTGCCCGTCGTCGGCAAGCGCAACGCCCGCCCGCTCGTCACCTGCCCCGGCTGCGGGCGCACGCTGACCGCGATCATCCGCCGGTCCGGCTCGTACTTCGCCGCCTGCGACACCTGCCGCAACCTGCTCACGGTCCCGGAGGCCGACTACCGCGCCCACACCGACCGCGACGCGGCCCCCTGAACCCGGGGCCCCGGTGAACCCGCGACCCCGTGGCCCGCGGCGTCAGGGATGGGCGGCGTCAGGGGCGGGCGCCGACCCGCAGCCGCCCGGCCGCGGCCAGCGCGAGCCGCTGCGCCCGCCCGTACCGGCCGTTCCCGCGGCACAGCGACGCGACGTTGCGGGTGACGCTGGCCAGCACCAGCGGGTCGCCCAGCACCCCCGCCGCGGCCATCGCCCGCGCGGCCGCCACCCACGCGGGCCCGGCGACCCCGAGCTTGATCAGTACGTGCGCCGCGGTGTTGTACGCCTCGGCCCGGACGGCGTCGGCGGCGTCCCTGCGCCCGGCCCGGTCGGCGGCGGCGAGCAGGGCGGGCAGGGTTCGGGCGAGGGCGGCGTACCGGCTGGCCCGGAACTCCGCCTTGACGGCGGCGAGCGCCCGGCCCGGCGCGGCCGGCCCGGGCCCGGCCGCGGGTACCGGGTCGGGGTGGCGCAGCGCCGCGGCCAGGCGGCCCACGACGTCGGCGGGTGGCGGCGCGACGTCTCCCGGCGGCGGGGCGGCGGCGGGGCGCGGTCCGGCCAGCGGCGTGCCGGCCGGCCCGGCCAGCAGGTCACGGCGTCGCACCGGGTCGCCTCCGCCCGTCGGCTCCTCGTCCTCCCGCACCCTATCGGCCGATCCGGCGACCGTCCGGACGCGACACCGGCGCGGCCGGCCGGTCGAGCTGCCCGCGTCGCCGTCGCGAGTCCGGACCGGTCGGTTCGGTACGACCACCGCGCGGCCGATCGCCCGGGACCACCCTGGTGGGGCGGCGGGATGACCACCCCGCCGGCGGGCCGGTCAGTGAGGCGGGGTGGGGCGGTGCGGGTCGTTCGGGGCCGGGAGGGGGATGCGGCGCTGTTCGTGTTGGCGGATCTCCGCGTGGAGCAGGTGGGCGTGCGGCCGGTAGATCAGGTCGACCGGGCCCATCAGCTCGCTGCCGCCACCCCGGCGCCGCACCCGCCCGGCCAGCCACGCGAGCCCGTACAGCACCGCGCCGAGCACGGCGGCGCACACCAGCCACGGCACTACCCCACCCATCCGCCGAGCGTACGCCGGGCCGGGACCGCGCGACCCGGCCCACTCCCGGTGGTCGCCCGGGGACCGGGACGGCGCGGCCGGCTCGCGGGGCGCCACCCGGCCGCCCGCCCGGGTTACGCTCCGACCATGATCCGCTCCGTCGGGCAACCGCGCCGGTTCGGTGTCCGGCTGGTGCTGGCGGGGGCGACCGACCTGGCCGTGTTCGGCGGCGCCTACGCCGCGGCGACGCTCGGCGCGGCCGCCACGGGCGGCGCGGTCCCGGCGCTCGCCCTGGCCGGCGTCGTCCCTGCGCTGTTCATGCTGTGGGCGGCGCCGCTGGTCTCGTACCGCCGCCGCGACGCCCTGCTCTGCCTGTGCCTGATCGGGATCGCGCTGGTCCCGGTGGTCGCCTGGCGGCTGGTGTACCTGCCGCACCGCGACTGGCGCCCCCGCCCGGACGAGCAGCGACCGGTACGGCGGCCCGCGGAGCCGGGGCGCCCGGGCGGCCGGCGCCCGGCCGCGGCGCGGGCGCGCCAGCGCTGGGGCGGGTCCCCGGACTGACCCGGGTCAGCAGTTCTTCCAGGACAGCCGGCCCGCCTGCCGGTCGAGCGTCATCCCGCTGGTCGAGTCCCTCGGCGACTCGCCGGCCACGACCTGTACCCGCATGTTCAGGTTGATGGCGCGCGGCTTGCCGCACGTGCTCCAGTCCGGAGTGGCGATCTCGTCGTCGTAGGCGTACCCGTCGGTCTTCGGGCCCTTCAGCTCCCACGTACCCCGGCCGGTCTGCGGCGCGCCGGCGAAGTAGTGGGTGGTGGTCTGCTTGCCGACGGCTCCCGCCGGCAGGTCGGCGTAGCCGCGGACGCCGAGCGAGGTCAGCGCGAAGGTGTAGCCGGCGTGGTACGACAGCGTCAGGTTGATGACGCAGTTCTTGGTGGCCCGCGCCAGCCAGGTCGGGGCGCCGTCCTCGCCGGCGACCAGGCCGGCCCGGACGGTGAAGGTGGAGAAAAGCACCTCGATGGCCCGGTTGCCGTTGGACAGGACGATGCTGGTGTCGCCCTTGCGGCAGCCGGTGCCGTTCAGCGTCACGTCCCGGACCTGCACGTCCGGGTCGGTGCCGGCGGGCGCCGCGGCGGCGGGTGCCGGCAGGCCGGCGGCGCCGAGCACGGCGACGGCGGAGGCGGCCGCCCGGACGAGGTGCGTGCGGTTCATCGCGGACCATCCCATCGATAGGGAGCGGGAGCAGCACGGTAACGGGGTCCAGTGAGGATCGTCCATGTCTCTGTCACGTAGCCGACAGGCCGGAATATGCACGCGGTGAACCCGCGGGCGGCAGCCGATCCTCTGCGCTCCGATCATGATCAGCTCCGCCGCGGAACCGCGCGGATGCGGCGCCCGAGTGCTGGTGGCGGGCCTGATCCACTCGCCGTCTTCGCCTCGATGATCGCCGTGGGGATCTACGTCGAGGACGTCACCGGCGGGTTCGTCGCGGTACTGGTCGGCGGCTCGATCATTCCCGCGCTGTTCCTGTACCGGGCGGCGCCGCGGGTGTCGTACCGCCGCCGCGACGCGCTGCTCGGGCCGCTCGGCATCGGGCTCGTCCCGACGGTGGCCTGGCGGCTCGCGCTGCTGCCGCACCGCGACTGGCGCCCGCGCCCCGACGAGCTGCGGCGCGCCCGCTGGCTGACCGACCCGCGGCACGCGGGAACCTGGTGGCTGCCGGCGGACGGCGCCGCGCCCGACCGCCCCGGCACCCCACCGACCTGACCGGCGCGGCCGACAACCCACAACACCGAACCGGCCCCCGCCGGACCACGGCGCGCGAGCGAAGCGGCCGGACCGCGACGGCGACGGCCACGGCCAGAGCCACGAAACGACCGGACCACGGCGCGCGGGCGAGGCGGCCGGACCGCTCCCCGCCGCGGCTGACCGCCCGACCGCACGACCACGTGGTACGCCGGCACCGGCGCAGACCGGACCGAGCCGGACCGGCCCGCCGCGGGTGCCCGGGCTATCCGGCCGGCCAGGGCCAGCCGTCGGGGTCGCCGGTGCCGCCCGCGGCCCCGAACGCGGCGCCCACGGCCGCCCCGTCCAGGCCCGCCGCCAGGACGGCCCACAGCAGGACGCGCGCCTTGTACGGATCGAGGAACCCGGCGCCGACCAGCCCGCGCCCGCGCAGGTCGCGCTCGGACCCGGCGAAGCCGTAGGTGTCGGCCAGGACCGGCCCGGATCCGGTACGGGAGGCGAGCACCACCGGGATCCGACCGGCCAGGTCGGCCAGCCGGCCGACGAGGCGCTCGGGTACGTGGCCGGCGCCGAAGCCCGCCACCACCAGCCCGTCCAGGGCGCCGGCGCCGGCGAGCAGGGCGCCGTCGTCGTCCAGGGTCGCGGTGTACAGCCCGACCCGCGGGGCCCGGCGGAGCGCCGCCGGCGGCACGGTCGGCCCGGGTGCCGGGCGGGCCAGCAGCCGCACCGCGCCCTCGACGACGTGGCCGAGCGGCCCGGTGTCCGGCGACCGGAAGGTGCCCGGGCCGGTGGCGTGGGTCTTGCGGACGCGCCGGGCGTCGTGCACCTCGTCGCCGAACACCACCAGCACGCCGAGGCCGCGGGCCGCCGGCGCGGCGGCGACCCGGACGGCGGCGAGGAGGTTGGCCGGCCCGTCGGCGCCGGCCAGGCCCGGGTGGCGCATCGCCCCGGTGACGACGACCGGCGCCGGGCCGGCGTGCAGCAGGGCGAGCAGGTACGCGGTCTCCTCGATGGTGTCGGTCCCCTGGGTGACCACGACGCCGTCGACGTCGCCGCCCGCGGTGCGGTCGGCGACGAGCGCGGCCAGCGCCGTGAGGTCGGCGAAGCCGAGCGACGCGCCGGGGAGCCCGCGGAAGGTGTGGACCCGCAGGTCGACGCCGGTCCCGGCCAGTCCCGGTACGGCGGCGGCGAGGTCCCCGGCGGTCAGGGTCGGCACGACGCCGCCGGCGCCGCCGGGGGTCATGGCGATCGTCCCGCCGAGCGAGAGCAGCAGGACGGTTCGCGGCCGCTCGGTCACGGCGCCTCCCCCGGGGATCGGCCGGTGTGGCGCATTCGTACTTGCCAATTTTCGTCGAGGGGGTGGCGCGGGCGACCCGGGGCGTGACCCGTGGGGGATGCAGGGCTAGAGTGCCCAACATAGACAGACCTAGATGTACTGGATCGCTCAACGGGGGGCATTGTGTCCGCTCCACAGGTCATCGGATGGGCCGCGTGCGTGCTCTGCACGAGCGCCTTTCTCCTCGACTACTTCGCGCCCAAGCCGCCGGGCGGGTTCTCGTGGCTGTGGTTCGCGCTGTTCACGCCCGGTATCACGCTGTGGGCGGTGCAGGCGCTCATCCTGGACAATCATCCGTTGGTCGCCGCGAACTTTATCGTGGTCGTCGTCCTCCTCCACAACTGCTACCGCCGACTGCGGACGAACGTGCGCGCGACCGCCGCGCACGACGCCCGGCACGCCGAGGCCGCGAGCTGACCGGCGGGCGGGAGCCCACCCGCCCCCGATGCGTTCCGACCGGTACCGCGACGGCCGTCGCGGTACCGGTCACCAGCGACTTTCCCCGGTCCGCCGTGTCGGCGGCGCGGCCGCGGCCGGGCGGTGGTGCGGCCGGGGAGGGCCGTTCCATCGCCCGGGCCGCGGCCGCCGATCCCGGGCCGCGACCCGAGGTGTCGCCGCGCGGCCCGCACCCGGCACCGGCGGGTACGCCCTGATCGTCGCGCCGCCCGCCGCCGCTGACCCGACCCCCACCCCGCAGCGGCCGACCCGGCCGGGCCGGGTGTTCGTTCCGATCAGCGGGCCGCAGCAGCCCACCCCACGAGCCGATGCCGGCACCCGGTCCCGTCCGCGGCGGCCGCCGAACCCCCGGCGCCCCCGCGCCGCGAGAGGGTCGACCGCAGCCCCGGCCGCGCGCCGCCGCCATTTACCGGGGTCCCGGTCGACGGTGGGTAGCAGGAAATGCACAGAGCGCGAACGGATTCCGGGCGGCCCCGGCCGGCCCTGAATTCCTGTTCCCCGCGCCAAGCCCCCTCGAACAACCCAATTAATTGATCGAGGTCAATGCTTACTGTGCAACTGTCACCCCCCGCCGCCGCGCCCAACAAGATCAGAATTGTGCTCCCGCCGAGCTGACGAGGGCTTTCCGGCGCAGGCGAATCGGTGCCGGCGTCCGGGGTGCCGAGGTTATGCAGGAGGGGTATACCCCGCTGGCATTACCGGCCCGATGGACCGCCACCCACACTCCTTATCGAACAGTGATAACGAATGGAGGCTGTCATGGCGGTCTATGTGATGGAGCCGCTGTCCAGCGAATGCGCAACGGTGCTGCGGCAAAACGAGCATGTGTGCATCGGGGTCAGCCCCTTTAACAGTTACTTCAGTACCGAACGGCTGGCGAGCCTGGCCAGGTGGGCGCACGACGGGTTCGCGAGCTTCCACTTCTTCGTCCCGGACGAGATCACCACGTACACGTTCGAGGCCCTCGGGTACCCGGCCAGCCGGGCCCGGCAGAAGGCGCACCGGCAGGCCCGGTACACCCACAACAAGATCCGCGCCGCGCTGGCCACGCTGCCGCTGGCGGACCCGGAGAGCCGCGTGCTGGGCATGGCGGACCTGTACGCCAACGCGCGCTACGTCGAGCTGCACCGCCACGTCAACGAGCTGTACGACAAGAGCGAGCAGTTCCGCGAGGCGTGTATCGACGCCACCCGGTGGGTGCTCAGCGGCAAGCTGCCGGACGACCGTCCCGCGGCGCCCGAGCAGCTCAGCCTGGGTGTGCGCTACTTCCTCGCCGAGCTGCCGCTGTTCGCCGGCTCGGGCTACATCGTCGGCGCGGACAGCTCCCTGTTCGCCTACCACCAGCGGGTGCGCTTCCTGGAGCGGTTCTTCGACCGCGAGCTGGAGTGGGCGCCGCGCCCCCGCCAGGGCTTCCTGATCGTCCAGGACCCCGCGCCGGCGGAGCGCCTCGACCGCGAGCTGTCCCTGCTCGGAAGTGCGAGCTAGCGGCAGTCATGACCAACCACGCTGACACTCTCACCGCCAACGTCGGGCACGACGACTACTCGCTCGTCCCCGTACCGCAGTCCGCGCGCCGCTCGTGGATCTCCGTCGCCGTCCAGCGCTTCGGCCAGGTCTCCTCCTTCCAGCAGTTCATGGTCGGTGCCATCCTCGGGTACGGCATGACGTTCTGGGATGCCGTCCTCGCCATCACCATCGGCTCCGCGCTGCTGGAGATCATCACGATCCTGCTCGGCATCGCCGGCGTCCGGGAGGGGCTGTCCACCTCGGTGCTCGCCCGCTGGGCCGGGTTCGGCCGGCGCGGCTCCGCGCTCGTCGGGATGCTCGTCGCGATCAGTCTGGCCGGCTGGTTCGGCGTGCAGAACGGCGTGTTCGCGCAGGGCATGCACGACCTGACCGGCTGGTCCTCGGAGTGGCTCTGGGCCGTGATCGGCGGCGTCGCCATCACCGCGATCACCACGTACGGCTTCCGCACGATGGCCTGGGTCGGCTACCTGACCGTCCCCGCGTTCCTGGCGCTGGCGCTGGTCTCCATCGTGGACGCGCTGCGCAGCCACTCGCTCGGCGACCTGATCGCCTCGCCGCCGCCCGGCCCGACCCTGTCGCTCGGCGCCGGCATCACGCTGGTCTCCGGCGCGTTCATCCTCGGCGCGATCATGACGCCCGACATGACCCGGTTCAACCGCCGGCCGGCCGACGTCGTCAAGCAGACGGTCATCTCGGTGACGCTCGGCGAGTTCGTGATCGGACTGATCGGCGTGCTGCTCGCCCACGCCGCCCGCACCAACGACGTGGTCGGCATCGTCACCTCGTCGTCCGGGCTGCTCGGCACGCTGGTGCTGGCCACCGCGATCCTGAAGATCAACGACTGGAACCTGTACTCGTCCTCGCTCGGCCTGGTCAACTCGATCAACGTGCTCACCGGGCGGCGGGTCGGCCGCGTCCCGGTCACGATCGCGCTCGGCGTGCTCGGCACGCTGCTCTCCGCGATCGGCATCGTGCACGCCTTCGCCGGCTTCCTCACCGCGGTCAGCATGCTCGCGCCGCCGGTCGCCGGGATCATCATCGCCGAGTACTTCATCGTCCGGACGTACCGGCCCGCGCTCGACGTGGCCCGCCGCGCCGGCACGCTCCCGCACGACCCGCCGGACTGGGCGCCCCGCGCCCTCGTGAGCTGGTTCGCCGGCACCGCCGCCGCCGTCGCCGGGCTGGGCAGCGCCGCCATCACCTCGGTCGTGGTCGCGTTCGTCGTGCACATCGTCCTCGGCCGGATCGGCGCGGCGCGTGCCGGCCGCGCCGCACCGCCGGCCACCCCCGTCCCCGCCACCCCCACGAAAGGACCCTGACGTGCTGCCCCTGATCACGCGAGACGAACTCGCCGCCGAGATCGACGCCGGCACGGTCGTCGTGGTCGACACGATGCCCGTCTCCTACTACGAGCAGGAGCACATCCCCGGCGCCCGCAACATCCCCGGATTCCCGTACGAGCGGGCCGCCGAGTTCACCGACGAGTACGCACCCACCGTGCTCCCGGACAAGACCGTCCCGGTCGTCGTGTACTGCGCGAACATCCCCTGCCGCAACAGCGGCCTGGTGGGCGAGCGGCTGCTCAAGCTCGGCTACCTCCACGTTCGCAAGTACCGCGAGGGCATCGAGGACTGGGCGGCCGCCGGCCTGCCCACCGAATCGTCCGTGGCGGTCACGCCCGGATAACCCGCCCCACCCCCGATAACCCGCCCAACGGAAGGAAGTAACACGATGAAGCGCACGATCGCACTGCTCGCGGGCACGCTGTCCCTGGCCGGCGCGTTCGCGGTGGCGACCCCCGCCGCCGCCATGGCCGCCACCGGTACCGTCGCGTCCGCCCCGGTTGCCGAAGAGACGATCATCGAGATCTCGGCGGCGAACTACGAGCAGGTCATGGCCATGTCCAACACCAAGCCCGTCGTGCTGGACTTCACCGCCACCTGGTGCCACTGGTGTCAGGTGCAGAAGCCGCACCTGAAGAAGTTCAACGAGCAGGACAAGGGCGCCTGGATCCTGGGCGTGGTCGATGTCGACAAGAACAAGGACATCAGCCGCAAGTACAGCGTCCGCGGCATCCCGGCGCTGGTCAGCGTCGGCAAGGGCAAGGAGTACGGCAGCCGCTCCGTCGGCTTCGACTCGGCCGAGACCCTGCGCACCTGGCTGACCAACGTCGTCAACAAGTACCCCGCGACGCGCTGATCACCCCCGCACCACCGAGAGGACCGGAACGGGTCACCCGGCGACTGCGCCGGCGTCGGGTGACCCGTTCCGCACGTCCCCCGATCCGCGTGCCGGGGTTCGACCGCTCGACGGGCCCCGGCACCTCCCCCCGCTCCGGAAGGAAGTCATGCACACGAAGCACTGGAGAACGGCCGCGCTCCTCGCCGTCTCGGTTGCCCTCCCGCTCGCCCCGGCCGGCATCGCGGCCGCGTCGGCGGAACGCCCCGCCGCCCAGCAGGCGGACACCAAGGTCTACCGGGCGGACACCAAGGTCTACATCGTCGGGCTGCGCGACATCCCGGCCGACCCCGGCCGGGTCACCGCCACCGCCAAGGAGATGATCGCGGCGTACGGCGGCGAGCTGCGGCGCATCTACCACTCCTCCATGCAGGGGTTCTCCGCCTCCCTCACGACCGAGCAGTACGTCGAGTACCTCTCCGACAGCCGGATCGAGTCCGTCACCCCGGACAAGACGTTCCGGGTCGCCGGGGCGCAGCGCCTCCCGGCGTGGGGCCTCGACCGCATCGACCAGCCCGCGCTGCCGCTGGACCGCGTGTACCGGTACCCGAACAAGGGCGCGAACGTGCGCGTCTACGTCCTGGACACCGGCATCCGGACCAGCCACCTGGAGTTCGGCGGGCGGGCGCGCGCCGCGTTCGACGCGCTCGACCCGGCCGGCGGGCCCGGCCGCAGCGGCGAGGACTGCAACGGGCACGGCACCCGGGTGGCCGGGACGATCGGCGGCCGGTTCACCGGCGCCGCCAAAAATGTGCACATCGAATCGGTCCGCGCGCTCGGCTGCGATGGCACCGGCACCGGCGAGCAGATCCTCGCCGCCGTGGACTGGGTGAGCGCGCACGCGCAGCGCCCCGCGCTGCTCAACCTCAGCTTCTCCGGCCCGGCCCAGTCCGTGATCGACCTGGCCCTGTACGACATGACGACGAAGGGCCTGGCCTACACGGCGGCGGCCGGCAACGACACTGTGGACAGCTGCTACACCACGCCGGGTCGGCAGACCACGGCGATGACCGTGTCCGCGATCGACCGGTCCGACCGGCGTCTGACCAGCGCGAACTTCGGTACCTGCGTCCACCTGTTCGCGCCCGGCGACGACATCCCGACCGCCAGCGCGACCAGCGACGTGGCCTACACCAAGGCGGGCGGCACGTCGATGGCGGCCGCGCACGCCGCGGGCGTGGCCGCGATGCACCTCTCCGCCCACCCGGCGATGACCCCCGAGGAGCTGGACAAGGTCATGCGCGGTACGGCCGCGAAGGACAGGGTGCAGGACCCGGGCCCGGACTCGCCCAACCTGCTGCTGCAGACCGGCTGACCGGGCTTGCCGGTCCGCCGCCGGCACCGTTACCGAGCGGTAATCTGTGGCACACTATTCGCGCCCGAGCGGCGGCCCGGGGCTGGAGCGAGCCCCGGGCCGGGCCCGCAGCGCGTCCCCAACGCGCAGCGGGCCCCACATCACCCATCGCGCCGCTCTCCTGCCCCCGTCCCACCCCTCGGAGGCATCATGCAGCTCGAACTGCATCACCTCAGAACCCTGCGGGCCGTCGCCGCGGCCGGCAGTCTCAACCGGGCCGCCGAACAGCTCAATCTGCCCCAGCCCGCGCTGAGCCGGCAGCTGCGGCGCCTGGAGGACCTGTTCGGCGGCCCGCTGTTCGACCGGCACCACTGTGGCGTCCGGCCGACCGCGCTCGGCCGCGTCGTCCTCCAGCACGCCGCCGAGATCCTGGACGACTGCGCCGCCATCCACGACGACATCGCCCGGCACCGCGACCGGCAGGCCGGCACGATCCGGCTCGGCTGGACGGCGAGCTGCCTCGCCGACCTGCTGCTGGACGAGCTGCGCCGCCGCTTCCCCGACACCGCCATCGAGGTGACGGTCGGCGACTCGCTGCGGCAGGTGACCAACCAGCTCGTCACCGGCGAGATCGACGTGGCCCTGGTGCACGAGCTGACCGGCATGCCCTGCCCCCGGCCGAGCGGCCTGTCCGTCCAGCATGTCCTCGACGAGTGCCCGCACATCATGCTCAGCGGCGACCACCCGCTCGCCCGGCGGTCCGCCGTCACCGTGCCGGAGCTGCGCGACGAGCGGTGGATCGCGATCTCCGGATCGGACAGCTGCATCGCGTTCCTGCACCGGGTCTGCCGCCCGTTCGGCTTCACCCCGGAGATCGTCCACCACCTGCCGGCGTACGGGCCGCACGAGGAGGTCGTCCGGCTCGACGGCAGCGTGGCGCTCACCCAGGGGTGGGGGCCGTCCACCGCGGGCACCACCCGCCGCCCGATCGCCGGGCTGCCCTGGGTGTCCCGGCACTCCCTGATGTACCGCCCGGACGGCTTCTGGGCCCAGCAGGTCCCGCACTTCGCCCGCGCGGTCGCCGACGCCCACCGGGCGCGGATCGACGCGGGCCTGCGGGTGTAGCGATGGACATCGAACCGCAGCAGCTCCGCATCCTGCAGATGGTCGCCGAGACGGGCACCATCAACAGCGCGGCCGAGAAGCTCGGCATGAGCCAGAGCGGCGTCAGCCGGGCCGTACAGCGCCTGGAGCGCGCCGTCGGCCTGCCGGTGCTGCACCGCCAGCCGTCCGGCATCACGCTGACCACCGCGGGCGCGATCCTGCTCGAACACGCCGACACGGTGCTGCCCGCGGTGAACCGCATGTTCACCGACGTCCGCCGCTGCCTGGCCACCGACAACGGCAAGCTGTCGGTCCGGCTGGGCGCGGCGCCGGCGCCGACGCTGACGCCGTTCGTCCGCTGCGCGGAGGACCTCGGCATCGCGCCCATGTCCCTGCTGGTGGACGAGTCCGGGCCGCGGCTCGTCCAGCTTCTCGGCAACGGCGAGATCGACGTCGCGATGTTCCGCCACTTCCCGGAGCTGGACCCGGAGCCGCCGGAGCCGGTCCGGCACGAGCGGATCGCCGTCCAGGACCCGTACCTGTGCCTGCCGGACACCCACCCGCTCGCCGAGCGCCCCGCCGTCGAACTCACCGACCTCAACGACGAGCACGTCGTCCTCGCCTTCCCCGAGTCGCAGCCGCTGACCGGCCACTTCCACACGGCGTGCACGGCGGCCGGGATCCGGCCGCGGGTCAGCTCCGCGAACAGCGGGCCGGCGGTGGTGGCGCTCGGCCACGCGCTCGGCGCGATCACCTTCACGTACTGGCCGAACGTCCGGAAGGAGGCCAGGATGGCGCACGTGGCGCTGCGGGACACCCCGCTGAACGCCGTGCTGGTGCTCGCCTGGCGGCCGGACGGGCCGCTCGGCGACGAGCTGGGCGAGCAGTTGCTGGCGTCGGTCCGGGCCATGCACTCCGAGTTCGTCGTCGCGGAGCACGGCATCCGGCCGGCCGCGGGCTAGGGCGTCGTCGGCGCGCCGGGTGTGACCGGGGCGGATTCCCGGGTACCCGTAGCGGAGCCGACCGAAGGAGATGATGACCATGGCCCTGCCGCCCGTTGTCGACGAGTCCGCCTGGCGCGAGGCGCTCGACGAGCTGCGCGCCCGGGAGAAGGCGGCCACCCGGGAACTCGACGCGATCGCCGCCCAGCGCCGAAAGCTCCCGATGGTGCGGATGCCCGATTACACCCTGGTCGGCGCCGAGGGGCCGGTCCGGCTCGTCGACATCTTCGCCGGCCGGTCCCAGTTGATCGTCTACAACCACATGTGGCACCCGGGCGCCGAGTGGCAGTGCGGCGGCTGCACCAGCCTCACCTCGTCGTACACCCGGCTGGACTTCCTCGACAACTACGACGCCCGGTTCGTGATCGTCACGCCGGGCCCGATCGACGAGGCCCTCGCCTACGCCGCACGCGTCGGCAACACGATGACCTGGTACTCCACCGCCGACAGCCCGTTCGGGGCCGACGTCGACGCGCCGCCCGGCGGCGGGTTCGGGATGAACGTCTTCCTGCGCGACGGCGGGACCGTCTACCGCACCTGGCACACGAGCGGGCGCGGCGTCGAGCAGCTCACCTTCACGTTCCCGCTGGTCGACGTGCTGCCGTACGGGCGGCGGGAGGAGTGGCAGGACTCCCCGGCGGGCTGGCCGCAGGGGCCGACGTACAGCGGCTGGCTCGACTCGCCCGACGTCGCCCGCCTGTACGGCCGCGCGACCTGACCGCAAGCGCCACCCGACCGCACGGCGCGAACCCGACCCGCAAGGGCAGTTCGTGATCACGCGAGGAGCAGCGGGGCGCGGACCCGGTATTCAATGGGGGCGTGAACCGCAACGCTCCCCCGGCGGCGCCGCCCCGCCGCGCGCGCCGGGTCGTCCTGCTCGGCTCGGCGCTCCTCGGCCCGGCGGCCGCCGCGTACGTCGTGCGGCGGCCGCTCCTGATGGCCGCCCCGGCGTGCGCGGCCGGGCGGTGGCACGGCTGCGGCGACACGTTCAACGGCGTCCTGCTGCTCGCGCTGGTCACGCTGCCGCTGTCCGCGCTGGTGGCGTGGGCCCTGGCCCGCCGGCGGCGGGCCGCCGGGAGCACCTCGGCGTGGCGGACGTCGGTGGCCGAGGTGGGCCTGGTCCACGGGACGCTGCCGTTCGTCTGGATGACCCTGATGCCGGGCCCCGGCGCCGGCGTCGTCACCGGCCGGGTGAGCCTCGTGCCGCTGCGGGACCTGCCCACGATGGGGCCGATCGGGATCGGCGGCAACCTGCTGGTCCTCGCGGCGCTGGGCTTCTTCGCGCCGATGCGGTTCGCGGCGCTGGCGTCGGTACCGCGGGTCCTGGCGCTCGGGGCGGGCTGCTCGGTGCTGATCGAGGCCGCCCAGTACGTCCTCCGGCTCGACCGGGTGTCGTCGGTCGACGACGTCCTGGTCAACGCGGCGGGGGCCGGGCTGGCCGCGCTGGCGTCGCGCCCGTGGTGGCGGACCCGGGCGGATGCGCCGCCGGACCGGCCCCACCCGGCACCGGCGGCGTGAGTCGCCACCGAATTTCTCGCCACCGCCCGGGCTCTGCTCCGCGGGCGACCCGGGTCGCCGCGGTGCGGCGTGGTGTCCGGCGGCGGGCGGGGTCGGTGTCCGCGGGCGGCGGCCGTCCGGCGCATCGGGCTTCCCCGATGACCGGGTGGCGGGGACTTGGTACCTTGCCCTGCAATCGCGTCGCCGGAAGGAGCGCTCCGCCGTGGCAGAGTTCTACATCGACAACGCAGCACGGGCATTTCGTGGTGATCCGGACGAAGGCTGGCAGGCCACCGCCGGCTTCGCTCCGGCCGGCGTGGACGTGGCCTCGCTGAACGAGTCCGCGGACTGGTTCGACGGCGTGAAGAACTCCCGCAGCCTCATCGTGGTGCGCGGCGGCCGCCTCGTGTACGAACGCTACTTCCACGGCAGCAGCCCGCAGCAGAGCAACAACGTGCACTCGGCGTCCAAGAGCATCCTGCAGGCGGTGTACGGCATCGCGCTCGGCCGCGGCCACATCCCGAGCTACGACGTCCCGATCGGCCACTACCTGCCGGCCGCGATCGCCGCCGGCGGGAAGAAGGCCGGCATCACCATCCGGCACCTGCTGACGATGCGCTCCGGCCTGGCCTGGTCCGAGGACGAGACCGAGTACGAGATCGAGGGCGAGGACGACTGGATCGAGGCGATCCTCGACCAGCCGCTGGCCGCCACGCCGGGCACCCGCTTCCACTACAGCACCGGCGACACCCACCTGCTCTCGGCGGTACTCCAGGCCGCCACCGGCGCCACGCTCGAGCGGTACGCGACCGACTACCTGTTCACGCCGCTGGGCATCGGCCACCAGGCGTGGGGGTGCGACCCGCAGGGCATCGCGTCCGGCGGCTGCAACGTCTTCCTGCCCGCCCGGGCGCTGGCCCGCTTCGGCGAGCTGTACCTGCGCAACGGCGTCTGGAACGGGTGGCAGGTGGTGCCGCCGGAGGCTATCGCGTTCTCCCGGACGTACTCCGGGCACAAGGAGAAGGATCCGCGGTACCAGTACGGCGCGCTGTGGTGGCTGTCCACCGTGCAGGGGCACGCGGTGCAGTTCGCCTGGGGCTGGGGTGGGCAGTACGTCGCCGTCATTCCGAGCCTGGACCTGGTGTTCAGCTCGACCCAGGACACCACCGGGAAGCCGAAGAAGGTGGAGGAGCGCGAACTCGACATCCTCGCCTTCCTGGACGAGGACATCCTCCCCGCCGTGAGCTGACCCGAGAGAGCGGCGGCGCCGCGGCGCTCGAATGCCCGGCACGCTTGCGTCGAGGAGGCTGGCGGCAGCGGATCCGGTTCGGACCCCACATCGAAAAACATGAGGCCCTGACCGGCGTTTCGGCTGGTCAGGGCCTTGTGTTGGAGCCGCCTGTCGGAATCGAACCGACGACCTACGCATTACGAGTGCGTCGCTCTGGCCGACTGAGCTAAGGCGGCAACGTAGCGCAGTGTACGCGACCACCCCCACCCCCGGTGCGCAGGGTGGCCCAACCGATCGCCCGCTCCCCCACCCGGCCGGCCCGCCGCTACGCTGCGACCATGACCGGCGACCGCTCCGCAGCCCCCGCCGACGACACGCCGACGACCCCGAAGCGCCCGACCGCGCTGCACCCCCGCGAGCTGGGTTTCACCCCCCGCGAGCCGGTCCCGTGGCTGGCCCCCCTGCTGCTGCTCAGCACCGGCCTGCGCACGCTGCTGGCGACCCTGTTCGGGGCGTACCTGGACAAGCGGGAGTTGCAGAGCGGCCTCCCCGCCGACCTGTACGTCGAGCCGGCCGGCACGTCCATCCGCCTCCCGGCCGCCACCGCCGACCCCGCCGCTACCGACCACGCGGTCCCCACGGACCCGGCCGCCCTCGGCCCGCCCAACCCGACCCGACCCGATCCGGGCGGCGGGAGCCCGATCGGCAGCGGCACGTGCGACGGGGGACCGGCCGGCGGCGGACCGCAGGACGAGGTGTGGCTCGACTACATCGCCGATATCGGGGACGGCTTCGACGCCACGTACAGCATGGCCCACCTGCTCGCCCGGCCGAGCCTCGCCGTCGACGGCCACGAGCTGCCCCGCGCCCGGGTGCTCGTGCTCGGCGGCGACCAGGTGTACCCGACGGCGTCGGCGGACGAGTACGAGGACCGGTTCCGCGGGCCCTACCGGGCCGCCCTGCCCACCGCCCCGGGGGTCGGGCCGCAGCCCAGCATGTACGCCGTGCCCGGCAATCATGACTGGTACGACGGGCTGACCGCGTTCCTGCGGGTGTTCGCCCGGCAGCCGGCCGGCAACATCGGCGGGTGGCGGACGCGGCAGTCGCGGTCGTACTTCGCCGTGGCGCTGCCGCACGACTGGTGGCTGTTCGGGATCGACGAGCAGTTCGGGGCGTACCTGGACGACCCGCAGCTCCGGTACTTCACCGACGCCGCCGCGCGGCTCGGGCCGAGCGCCCGGGTGATTCTCGCGGTGCCGGCGCCGGGCTGGGTGAAGACCGTGGACCAGCCCAAGGCGTACGAGACGGTCGACTATTTCATCCGGACCGTGCTGGAGCCGACCGGCGCGTGCGTACGGGTCGTGCTCGCCGGGGACCTGCACCACTATGCCCGCTACTCGGCGCCCGGCCGGGAGCTGATCACGTGCGGCGGCGGGGGCGCGTACCTGGCGGCCACGCATCAGTTGCCCGCGGCCGTGGACGTGCCGCCGCTGGACGCCACCGCGGCCAAGCACAGCGCGCCGCGGCGGTTCACGCTGGCGGCGCGGTACCCGTCGGCGGTGCGGTCGGCGGGGTACGCCGTCGGGGTGTTCGCCCGGCTGCCGTGGCGCAACCCGGGCTTCCTGACGATGCTGGGGATCGCGCACACGCTGCTCATGCTCAGCATCGCCGAACTGGTCGGGCACCGGCCGGACGGCAGTGAGCTGCGGCTGTTCAGCATCCCGCTGGGGATCATGCTGACGCTGTTCGTCTGGGGTGCGGTGCTGTTCGCGGCGCCGCCGGGCGACGACGGGGTGCGGCGGGTGGTGCACACCGTGCTCGGGGTCGGGCACGGGGTGGCGCACACGCTGGTCGGGCTGGGCGGGGCGCTGGTCTGGGTGGACCTGCCGTTCGTCGACTGGGTGTGGCCGCTGCCGGCGCTGGTGGCCGGCGCGCTGTACGGGCCGGTGTCGGGGCTGCTCGGCGGGCTGACGGTGGCCGGGTACCTGCTGGTGGCGGGCCGGTTCCGGGTGAACCTGAACGAGCTGTTCGCCGGCCAGGGCATCGAGGACGCGAAGTCGTTCCTGCGGCTGCACCTGGGCCGGGACGGGACGCTGACGATCTACCCGATCGCCGTGGACCGGGTCTGCCACCGGTGGCGCGCGGCGCCCGCGGGGCCGCCGGACGCGTCGTGGATCGAGCCGACGCAGCCGCTCGACGTCCGCCTGGCCGAGCCCCCGATCGTCATCCGCCCGTAGCCGGATACCGACGCCCGCGGCCGGGCACCGACAGCCGGGCGGCCCAGCGGAGGACGAAACCCCTCGCCGGCTAGCCGCGCCAGCGGAAGGGGATGCCGCCCGGCGACGGCCATCCCCGGCCCGGCCACCAGCCGCTGCGGTCCCGGTCGGTCCGCGCCGGGACGCTCCGGCCGGTACCCCCGCTGCGGGTACCGGGGCGGGCCACTGCCGCCCGCTGCCGCCGTGCCTCTCCCTCGCGCTGCTTGCGCGCCGTCGCGGCCCTGGCCGTCCGGGCGGCGGCCAGGCGGGCGGACGCCAGCCGGCAGGTGGTCCGGGTGTCGCCGGGCAGGCAGCGGTCGGCGCCGAGCGTGCCGGCGCCCGCGGCCGGGGTGGGGGCGGGCGCGGCGGCGGGGCCGGGCGCGGGTGCCGCGCGGAGCCGGTCGACGGCGACGCCGGCGAGGTGGGCGAGGGCGCCGCAGTACGCCAGGGCCGCGGCGGTCGCCGCGGTCAGCAGGACGGGTCTGGACACGCGCACGGTGGCTCCGGAACTCTCGTGCAGGCCGAGGGGTCTCCTGCCGGGCGCGGGTGGTACCGGGGTCAACGAGCCCCGCGGCCGGCCGGCAGTCGCCCGTCCGGCCGACCACGACCGGGCACACCGCCCGTCCACGGCCCGGCCGAGCACCCCCGCGGGTCAGGTGTCCGCGGCCGGCACCGCCTCGCCCCGGCTGTCGTACGCGCGCCGGGGGGCGCACACCGACGCGCGCGGGCAGGCGCAGCGCGAGCCGTCCGCGTCCAGCCGGACCGTGACGCTGTCCGCCGGTACGTGGTGCGCCACCACCCGCCCGTCCCCCTCCGGCGTGCCCACCCGGCTGCCCACCGGCGGGGTGGTCTCGGCGAACGCCCGGTACAGCGGGTGCTCGTACTTCAGGCAGCACATCAGCCGCCCGCACGCGCCGGAGATGCGCATCGGGTTGAGCGGCAGGTCCTGGTCCCGGGCCATCCGGACGGTGACCGGCTCGAAGTCGGTGAGGAACGTGGCGCAGCACAGGTCCCGCCCGCACGAGCCGATGCCGCCCTGGATCCGGGCGGAGTCGCGGGCGTTGAGCTGGCGCAGTTCGACCCGGCAGCGCAGGGTGGCGCCGAGGTCGCGGACCAGCGAGCGGAAGTCGACCCGGTGCGGGGCGGTGAAGTACAGCGTGACCCGCTCGGGCTCGGTCGCGGTGGGTTCGAGGCAGTCGACGGCGACCACGCGCATCGGCAGGTCGTGCGCGCGGATCAGCTTCTTCGCCGCCACCTTGGCCTCGGCCCGGCGCTTGCGCAGCCGGGCGTCGCGGTCCAGCTCGGACGGTCCGGCCGGGCCGACCAGCCGGGGGAAGCCGGACGTGTCGTCGCTGACCCACTGGGCCGCCCAGACGCACTCGGCGACCTCGGGACCCTCGTCGGTCGGGACGAGGACGGCGTCGCCGACCGCCGGGGCGAGGTCGCCGGGGTCGAAGTAGTACAGGCGCCCGTACCGGTGGAAGCTGACCGCGCAGAGCATGCCCATCCGACCAGCCTATGCAGACAGCGGCGAAGCGCCTACCCCCCGTGCCGGACCGTGACCGCCCCGCCCACCAGCCCGCCGGCGTCGATGGGGCGGAAGAACGGCGCGTACGCGACCCGCTCGCCCCAGGTGGCGCCGAGCCGCTGGGCGTCGTCGGTGGCCGCGGCGATCGCGCCCAGCACCTCGGCGCCGACGGCGGCGGCCGCGAGCGGCAGCTCGGGGTCGGCCCGGTCGGGCGCGCCGAGCAGGCGGACGGCCTCGGCGGAGGTGAGCACGCGGCCGAGGGCCCGGGCCAGCTCGGTCCGGGCGGTGACCATCCAGGTGGCCATGGCCTCGGCGTACCGGATGGTGTCGGCGAGCCGGCGGGCGCCGCCGTCGCCGTGCAGGCGGGCGCTGAGCGCGCCCGCGCGGTGGGCGTAGGACTGGGCGGCGGCGCCGGTCCACGGCGCCGGGGCGGCGGCGGCGCGGGCGGCCTGGTCGTACGCGTCGACCAGCGGCGCGAGCTGGCGCTGGGCCAGTACCAGTGGGCCGGGGCGCAGCGCGGCCACGGCGGCGACGGCGGCGCCCGGCAGCGCCGCCAGGTCGCGCAGCAGCGGGCGGACGGGGTGCTCGGCGGGCACGCCGTACTCGCGCAGCACGTCGTCGACGCGGCCCAGGAGGGGCCGCGCCGGGTCCAGCACGATGTCGAGCGCGTCCATCAGCGCTCCTCGTTCCCCCAGCCGGCGGCGACCGAAACGTCGGTGGCGGCGTACCCGGCCGCGGCGTCGACCACCGCGGCCCGCAGCGCGGTGAGTTCGTCGCGGGCCTCGTCCACCTCCCGGCGCCGTGCGTCCAGCGCGGAAATCCACTGGGCGTGCAGGGTGCGGCCGAGTTCGCCGGCGTGGCCGGCGGCGTCGGCGCCGAAGCTGGCGGCGTCGCTGACCGCCTCGTGCAGCAGGCCGGCGCTGGCGGCGAGCTTCTCGGCCGCGTCGTCGAGGGCACGGGCCACGGTTATCAGATCATCCACCTGGGGTCCCTTGGGGTCTCGCGGTTGGGGAAAGACTCTCGTACTCGGCGAAGAGATCGCGTTCGAGCTTGTGCCTGGCCCACTGCGCACCGTCGAGGGCGGACGTCACCGCCGCCTTGATCGAATGAGCCAGCTCTGCGGCCGGACGGGCGCACGCGCCGGCGGCCAGACGTACATCCACTATGGACCCCGCGGCGGTGACCCGCACCTCCACCAGTTCGTCCGGTGATCGCACGCTGACCTCGATCTCGTGCGACGCCCCGGCCAACCGCTCGCGCAGTCGGCCGATCCGACGGAAACGCGCCGCGGCCTCCTCCAGCCACGCCTCGTCCACGTACCCGTCGGGGTCTGATCCCAGGACACCGGTCACCCTCACGGCTCGCACGGTACGCCGATCATTGTGCCCTGCCGAGACAAGTGTCGGGTATCTGATCAACCCTGCCAGATATCGAGGGTCATCGCTTCCACGGCGATCCTGGGCTTGACGTTCGCCTCGATCGCGGTCCGGCAGGCGAGCACGGCGGTCAGCCGGCGCAGGGTGCTCTCCGGGGGCCAGGCGCCCGCGGCGTCGGCGACGGTGTCCGATACGTCCGCGTGTACGGCCGGCACCGGGGCGCCGAGCTGGCGGACGAGGACGTCCCGGTAGAAGCCGGCGAGGTCGACCAGCGCGCGGTCCAGCGCGTCCCGCTGGGCCCGGGTGGCCCGCGACTTCTGCCGCCGCTCCAACTCCTTGAGCTGGCCGGCGGCGCCGCGCCCGGCGCCCGCGGTACCCCGGCCGGTGCCGCCGGCGCCGAGCGCCGTGGCCAGCGCGGACCGCTCCCGCTCGTCGGACTCGGCGACGATGGCCGCGGCCTCCGCCTCGGCGGCGGCGATCAGCGCGCCCGCGGCGGTGAAGCAGGCGCCGACCGAGCCGAGCTGCCGCGGTACGGCCAGCACCGCGTCCCGGCGGGCGCGCGCCTGTTCGTCCCGGGCCAGCCGGCGGGCCCGGCCGACGTGGCCCTGGGCCGCCGCGGCGGCCCGGGCGGCGCGGTCGGGTTCGACACCGTCGCGCCGGGTGAGCAGCTCGGCGACGGCCGCCGTCGCCGGCTGGCGCAGCGGGACGAGGCGGCACCGGGACCGGATGGTCACCGAGATGTCGTCCGGGTGGGTGCTCGGCGCGCAGAGCAGGAACACCGTCCGCGGCGGCGGCTCCTCGACGGCCTTGAGCAGCGCGTTGCCGGCGGCCTCGGTGAGCCGGTCGGCGTCCTCGATCAGCACCACCTGCCAGCGCCCGTCCGACGGCGCGCTGGCGGCGCGCAGCACCAGCGCGCGCATCTCCTGCACGCCGATCGACAGGCCCTCGGGCGCGACCGTACGGACGTCGGCGTGCGTCCCGGCGAGCGTGGTGTGGCAGCCGGGGCACGCGCCGCAGCCGGCGCCGGTGCGGCACTGGAGCGCGGCGGCGAACGCCCGCGCGGCGACCGACCGGCCGCTGCCCGGCGGGCCGGTGAAGATCCAGGCGTGGGTCATCGCGCCGGGGTCGGCCGGCTCCCCGCGCAGCGCGGCCGCGGCCGCGGCGGCCGCCGCGGCGAGCATGCCGACGGCCTCGGGCTGGCCGACGACGTCGACGAAGACCGGCGGGGCGGTCACCGCGGCGCCCCGGCGAGCGCGAGCGCCGTACCGGCGGTGTCGACCAGGTCGGCGACCCGCTCGTGGATCGCCGCGGCGACCTCGGCCACCGGCATGGCGGCGTCGACCACGAGGTACCGGGCCCGGTCGGCCGCGGCCAGGTCCAGGAACGCCTCCCGGACCCGGCCGTGGAAGGCCAGCGACTCGCGCTCCAGCCGGTCCGGCGCGCCCCGGTCGGCGGCCCGGCGCAGGCCGACGGCCGGGTCGAGGTCGAGCAGGATGACCAGGTCGGGTTTCAGGCCGCCGGTGGCCCAGTCGGACACCCAGGCCACGTCGTCGGCGGACAGCGTGCGCCCGGCCCCCTGGTAGGCCAGGGAGGAGTCGATGTACCGGTCGCTGATCACTATCTCGCCCCGGTCCAGGGCGGGGCGGACGACGGTGGCGACGTGGTGCGCCCGGTCCGCGGCGTACAGCAGCGCCTCGGCCCGCGGGGTGACCGGCGCGTCGCTGCGCTCCAGCAGCAGCTCGCGGATCCGCCGGCCGACCGGCGTGGCGCCCGGCTCGCGGGTGACGGTGGTCCGGTGCCCGGCCTCGCGCAGCGCCTCGGCCAGCGCGCTGACCTGGGTGGACTTGCCGACGCCCTCGCCGCCCTCGAACACCACGAACAGGCCCGGCCCGGCGACCGGCTGGGCCGGCGAGAGCGGGCGGCCGCGGACCGACCACCACAGGTCGCGCAGCACCGGTACGCCCGGCTTGTCGTCCATCTGGCGGAACGCGCTGATCCCGGCGAAGATGCCGAGCAGCCCGGCGACGAACAGCAGGGCGCGGGTGGCGGAGACGGAGAACGTGGCGTCGCCGAGGTGGAACTCGTGCGAGCCGCCGATGCCGACGAACGCGCCGGACAGCCCGATCGCCAGGATCAGCACGACCCGGGTGGCGGTCTGGACGAACGCGAACACCCGCCCGCGCACGTCGTCGCCGACCTCGCCGCCGAGCAGCGTGGTGCCGGACAGGAAGGCCATGCCGGCGCCGGTGCCGACCAGCACCGCCCCGGCCAGCGCGACGGCCAGGTGCACCGACATCGCCAGGATGAACACCGACGCCCCGGCCAGCACGATGCTCATGCCGAACCAGCGCCGCCGGGACAGCGCGCGGACCAGCGCCGGACCGGCCCCGATGCCGGCGGCCAGGCCGACGAACAGCGCCCCGAACAGCATGTAGAACGCGGCGTCGCCGGCGCCGAGCGAGACGGCGAAGAACTTCGCCACGCCGATCACCGCGCCGCCGCAGGCGAACGCGCCGAGGATGCCCAGCACCAGGCCGCGGACCATCCGGGTGCGGCCGATGTACGTCCAGCCGTCGACGAACTGGCGCAGCATGCTGGTCCGGCCGTCGCCGGGCTCGGGGTACGTCCGGCCGCTGATCTCCCGGATGCCGAAGAAGACGACCAGGGCGAGGGCGAGCCGGGACACCGCGTTGAAGTACAGCGCGAGGTTGGCCGGCTCGGCCCAGTCCGGCGGCGTCTGCACCGCGCTGCGCAGCGCCCGGTCGAGCACCGACAGGCCGGCCGCGGCCAGCACCGGGGTGATGCCGTACGTGGTGATCAGCGTGAGCTGGTTGGAGACCTCCAGCCGGCTGCGCGGGATCAGGTTCGGTACCGCGGCCTCCTTGGCCGGCAGCCAGACCAGCGTGACGCTCTCGATCAGGAAGGTGGCGAACGCCGCCCAGCCGACGATCGAGGCGCCGTCGTCGAGCACCACCGCGCCGAGCGGGATCGAGGCGAACAGCACGAACCGCAGCAGGTCGCAGACGACCATCGTGTACCGGCGGTCCCACCGGTCGGCGAGCACGCCGGCGACCGGGCCGAGGACGAGCGCGGGCAGCAGCCGGACGGCGATCACCGAGCTGAACGCGAGCCCCTGCGCCACGCTGCCGCTGACCTGCGCGGACGCGAACGCGGCGGTGGCCAGCAGGCCCAGCCAGTCGCCGAGCGAGGCGACCCCGAGGACGAGCCAGAGCCGGCGGAACGGGCGGATGCGCAGCACGGAGCGCAGCGCGGCGATGCCGCCGAGGTCGACGGGGGCGGTCGCGGCCGGCCCCGCGCTGCTGTCGCCGGCCGGTCCGGCGCTCGTGGTGGTGATGGCGGCCCCCTCGGCTGCGCGCGCGGACCCGGCTGCCGGCGCGCGTGACGCCCTCACTGTAGCGGCGGCCGGCGATCGGCCGCATTCCGACATCTCGGGCGTACGGCCGCCCCGGGGCCGATCCCGGGCCCGCGCGGCGGCCGGCGGCGCGCCGGGCGGCGAATACTCGGCGGAGGGGCGCCGGGGTGCGGCGATACGATTCGACGGCGAATACCCGCCGTACCAGCGAGGAGCAACCCGGTGTCCGAGTCGCCGTTCTCCGCCCTGCCGCCGCGCGTCGACCTGCCGGCGGTGGACCACTCCATCCTGGGGTACTGGCGCGAGAAGGACATTTTCGGCCGGTCGCTCGCGCAGACCGCGGGCGGCCCGCACTGGGTGTTCTACGAGGGCCCGCCGACCGCCAACGGCCGCCCCGGCACCCACCACGTCGAGTCCCGGGTGTTCAAGGACGTGTTCCCCCGGTACAAGACGATGAAGGGGTACCACGTCCCGCGGATCGCCGGCTGGGACTGCCACGGCCTCCCGGTGGAGATCGCCGTGGAGAAGGAGCTGGGGATCTCCGGCAAGCAGGACATCGAGCGGGTCGGCGTGGCCGAGTTCAACGCCCGCTGCCGGGAGTCCGTCCAGCGGTACGTGGCCGAGTTCGAGGAGATGACCACCCGGTGCGGCTACTGGGTGGACCTGGAGCACCCGTACCGGACGATGGACCCGCAGTACGTCGAGAGCGTCTGGTGGGGCCTCAAGCAGATCTTCGACAAGGGCCTGCTGGTCGAGGACCACCGGGTCGCGCCGTACTGCCCGCGCTGCGGCACCGGGCTGTCCGACCACGAGGTCGCCCAGGGGTACGAGACGATCACCGACCCCTCGGTGTACGTGCGGCTGCCGGTCGTCGGGGAGCTGGCCGGGCACGCCGGCGCCGAGCTGCTGATCTGGACGACGACCCCGTGGACGCTGGTCTCCAACACCGCCGTCGCCGTGCACCCCGACGTCGCGTACGTGCTGGCCCGCACCGGCGACGGCCTGTTCGTCGTCGCCGAGCCGCTGGCCAAGGCCGTGCTCGGCGAGGACGCCGAGGTCGTCGCCAGCCTGCCCGGCCGGGAGCTGGAGCGGGTCCGGTACCGGCGCCCGTTCGACCTGGTCGACATCCCGGACGCGCACTACGTGATCCTCGCCGACTACGTCACCACCAGCGACGGCACCGGGCTGGTCCACCAGGCGCCGGCGTTCGGCGCCGACGACCTCGCGTCCTGCCGGGCGTACGGGCTGCCGGTGGTCAACCCGATCGGCCCGGACGGCCGGTTCGCCGCCGACGTGCCGACGGTCGGCGGGGTGTTCTTCAAGGACGCCGACGCCGGGCTGACCGACGCGCTGCGCGAGCGCGGGGCGCTGTTCCGGGCCACGATGTACGAGCACAGCTACCCGCACTGCTGGCGCTGCCACACGCCGCTGATGTACTACGCCCAGCTCTCCTGGTACATCCGCACCACGCACGTCCGGGACGCGCTGCTGCGGGAGAACGCCGCGACGAACTGGTACCCCGAGCACATCAAGGACGGCCGGTACGGCGACTGGCTGAAGAACAACGTCGACTGGGCGCTGTCCCGCAACCGGTACTGGGGCACCCCCCTGCCGCTGTGGCGCTGCGCCGACGGGCACCTCACCTGCGTGGAGTCGCGGGCGGAGCTGGGCCGGCTCACCCACGGCGACCTGTCCGACCTGGACCCGCACCGCCCGTACATCGACGACGTCAGCTTCGACTGCCCGCAGTGCGGCGCCCGCGCGCACCGGGTGCCCGAGGTCATCGACGCGTGGTTCGACTCGGGCGCGATGCCGTTCGCCCAGCTCGGCTACCCGCACGTGCCGGGCAGCCGGGAGAAGTTCGCCGAGGCGTACCCGGCGCAGTTCATCGCCGAGGCGATCGACCAGACCCGCGGCTGGTTCTACACGCTGATGGCGATCGGCACGCTGGTCTTCGAGAAGTCCTCGTACGACAACGTGCTCTGCCTCGGGCACATCATGGCCGAGGACGGCCGGAAGATGTCCAAGCACCTGGGCAACATCATCCTGCCGGTCCCGCTGATGGACCAGCACGGCGCCGACGCGCTGCGCTGGTTCATGCTCTGCGCCGGCTCGCCGTGGGGCGCCCGGCGGATCGGCGACGCGCCGCTGGAGGAGATCGTCCGGCGGACGCTGCTCACGTACTGGAACACGGTCTCGTTCTTCACCCTGTACGCCTCGGTCGCCGGCTGGCGCCCGGCCGACGAGCCGGCGGCGCTGCCGCTGACGCCGCTGGACCGCTGGCTGCGCGCCGAGCTGCACCATGTGGTGCGGGTCGTGGACGAGGCGATGGAGGGCTTCGACACCGCCGGGGCCGGGCGGGCGCTGGCGGACTTCGTCGACGACGTGTCCAACTGGTACGTCCGGCTGTCCCGGGCCCGGTTCTGGGCCGGCGAGCCGGCGGCGCTGGCCACGCTGTACGAGACGCTGGACGTGCTGACCCGGCTGCTGGCGCCGCTGATCCCGTTCCTGACCGAGCACGTGTGGCAGACCGCGATCCGCCCCGGCACGCCCGCGGCGGCGGAGTCGGTGCACCTGTCCACCTGGCCGGTCGCGGACGCCGCCGCCCTGCACCCCGAGCTGCGGGCCGAGATGGCCACCGTACGCGCGCTGGTCGACGCCGGCCGGGCCGCCCGCAAGGCGCACAGCCTGCGGGTCCGGCAGCCGCTCGGCCGGGCGCTGCTCGGCGTGCCGGCCGGGGCGATGCCGTCCGACGAGCTGCTGGCGTACGTGGCCGAGGAGCTGAACGTCCGCGAGCTGGCCCCGCTGCACGGCGCGGGCGAGGTCCTGGACATCACGGTGAAGCCGAACTTCCGGGCGCTGGGCAAGCGGTTCGGCGGCCGTACGCAGGTGGTGGCCAGGGCCGTCGCCGCGGCGGACCCGGCGGCGCTGGCCGCGGCGGTCGCGGACGGCGGCACGGCGACGGTGTCGGTCGAGGGCGAGGACGTACCGCTGACCGCCGACGACCTCCAGGTCACCCGGGCGCCGCGGACCGGCTGGGCGGTGACCACCCAGCGGGAGGTGACGATCGCGCTGGACACGGAGATCACGCCGGAGCTGCGCCGGGCCGGGCTGGCCCGGGAGGTGATCCGGACGGTGCAGGAGGCGCGCAAGCAGGCGGGGCTGGCGGTCACCGACCGGATCGCGCTGACCTGGGACTCCGCGGACGCGGAGCTGGCGGGGGCGGTCGAGGCGCACGCGGCGGAGATCGCGGAGGCGGTACTGGCGACGGGGATGAGCCGGGCGGCCGGCGGGGAGGCGGCGGCGGAGCTGCCCCTGACCTACACCCTCACCCGCGCCTGAGGCCCTCGCGCCCGGCGGGCGTCGGCTGGCCCGCCGGCGCCCCGGTCACGGGCGCGGCCGGGGCGGTGTGACGCAGTCGCGGGTGCGGCGGACCGCGCCGCCCCGCCGCCGGGCCGTTGGCTACCGTGGGGACCCTGAGCGGGCGGACACGGAGGTGCGGAGTGCAGGCACGACGGGTGTTCCGGTGGGCGGCGCTGGCCGAGGCGGTGTCCTGGGCCGGGCTGCTGGTCGGGATGTACCTCAAGTACGTCAGCGAGACGACCACCGCCGGGGTGTGGCTGTTCGGCCGGCTGCACGGCGGGCTGTTCGTGGCGTACCTGGTCGCGACGGTGTGGGCGGCCCGGGCCGAGCGGTGGTCGCTGTGGCGGACCGCGGTGGCCCTGCTGGCGTCGGTCCCGCCGCTGGCGACCGTCGCGTTCGAACGCTGGCTGACCCTCCGCCACCCCGCCCCGGAGCCCCGGCGCGCCTGACCGGCCGCAGCCCGGGGACGGGCGAGCGGGTGCCGGCACCCCGCCGCCGCGAAACGCCGCCGGCGGCGCCCGGTGGCGCGCGCCGACATGCGACGGCCGCACCCCGCGAGCGGTGGTGCGGCCGGATCCGCCGGTACGGCTACGGGGTGTGGCGCTGGAGGTAGTCGCGGATGAGCGTGCGCGCCTCGGTCAGCACCGCCGGGTCCCCCTCCGGGTCCCGCCGGAACGCCATCTTGATCAGCGCGTCCGCCGACTGGATGGCGATCTCCAGCGCGAACCGCAGCCGGTCGCCGTCCGGCAGCGGGAACTTGGCCGCCAGCGCGCCCGCGAGCTGGTCGGCGATCACCCCGTTGTTGTCCCGCTCGGCGTCGAGTAGGTGGACGTCGACCACGTCGCCGAAGTGCAGCGTGCGGAAGCCCGGCACGCTGCGGTGCATCGCCACGTACTCGTCGATGGCGGCGTCGACGCCGTCGCGCCAGTCGGCGAACTCCTCGGCGGCGAGCCGGGCGGCGAGCCGCTCCAGGTACGCCTCCATGCTGCGGACGGTCAGGGCCTGGACGATGGCCCGCTTGTCGGGGAAGAACTGGTACACCGATCCGATGGCGACGCTGGCCCGCTCGGCGAGCAGCGTGGTGGTGAGCGCCTCGTACCCCACCTCGTCGACCAGTTCGGCACACGCGTCGAGCATCCGCTTCACCCGGGCCACGCTGCGGCCCTGGACCGGAACCCGGCGCAACGGTCCGCTCACGACCGAAGTCGTCACGCGCCGCCACCCCCTCTCGTACAGCTCGACGCGCGCCCCCCGCGCGCCGAAGCGACATATCGCAGCTCCACCCTCCCTAACGATCGGGGTGCGGAGTTCGCTCGCAGAACGGGGCGAATCGATCTACTGACGCTCCGCACCCGGACGGGCGCCCGGAGCCGGTCGGCGGCGGGTGCGCGCAGCGGGGGTTCACGTATAGGCGAGCGTCATTGTTTCACAGAGATATCGACCGTAGCCGAAGTCCGCCCACTTTTCGAGAGGGTACGGCGACCGATGTCAATCGGTCTGGTGGGCGGCACCCGCCGTCGAAGGTGCGACCTTCGGCGGCGCGGCCTTCTTGGTGGCCTTCTTCGCGGCGGCCTTCTTCGTCGCGGTGGCCTTCGCGGCCGCCTTCTTCGGCGCCTTCGCCGTACCGTCGGCGGCCTTCTTCGCGGCCGTCTTCCGGGTCGCCTTCTTCGCCGGAGCGGCCTCGCCGTCGGCGGACGCCGCCTTCTTGGCGGCCTTCTTCCGCGGCTTGGCCGGGCCCTTGGCCCGCTTCTCCGCGAGCATCTCCGACGCCTGCGCCAGCGTCAGCTCCTCGGTCGTCTGCCCGCGCCGCAGCGAGGCGTTGTACTCGCCGTCGGTGACGTACGGGCCGAACCGCCCGTCCTTGATCACCAGCGGCTTCTCGGTGAGCGGGTCGTTGCCCATCTCGCGCAGCGGCGGCTTGGCCTCGCGGCGCTGCCGGGCCTTCGGGGCGGCCAGCAGGGTCAGCGCCTCGTCGAGCGTGACCGTGAAGATCCGCTCGTCGGTCTCCAGCGAGCGGTACTCCTCGCCCTTCTTCACGTACGGTCCGTAGCGGCCCGCGGCCGAGAAGACCTCGGCGCCGTCCGGGGCGTTGCCCAGCAGCCGGGGCAGCGCCAGGAGCTGCAACGCCTGCTCCAGCGTCAGCTCCTCCGGCGACTGGCCGCGCAGCAGCGAGGCGTTTTTGTCGCCGGTCGACACGTACGGCCCGAACCGGCCCGACTTCAGCATCACCGGCTCGTTGGTCTCCGGGTGCGCGCCCAGCTCCCGCTCGCCGTTGCCGCCGATGAACAGCTCGGCGACCTTGTCCGGGTGCAGCTCGTCCGGCGCCAGTCCCTCGGGCAGCGCGGCGCGCTCGCCCTCGGGCGCCTCGCCGTCGGCCGCGGGGGTCTCGGGGGTGCGCTGGAGGTACGGGCCGTAGCGGCCGACCCGGACGACGACCTTGCGGTGCTCCTCGTCGACGAACAGCGGGATCGAGTTCACCGAGCGGGCGTCGATCTCGGCCAGGTTCTCCGTGACCATCTTCTTCAGGCCGCCGGCGCGCGCCACCGAGCCGTCGGCGCCCAGCTCGGAGCCGAAGTAGAAGGCGGTGAGGAAGTCGATCGCGGCGGCGTTGCCGCCGGCGATGTCGTCCAGCTCGTTCTCCATCGCGGCGGTGAAGTCGTAGTCGACCAGCCGCGGGTAGTAACCCTCCAGCAGCCCGATCACCGCGAACGCCGTGAAGGACGGGATGAGGGCCTGGCCGCGCTTGACGACGTAGCCGCGGTCCTGGATCGTCCGCATGATCGACTCGTACGTCGACGGCCGGCCGATCCCCCGCTCCTCCAGCGCCTTGACCAGCGACGCCTCGGTGTACCGGGCCGGCGCGCTCGTGGTGTGCCCGACGGCGGCCAGCGCGTCCGCGGTCAGCGGCTGGTCCTTCGCCAGCGCCGGCAGGCGCCGCTCGGCGTCCTCGGCCTCGGCGTTCTCGTCGTCGGAGGACTCGACGTACGCGCGCAGGAAGCCCGGCTCGGTGATCGTCTTGCCGGTCGCGCCGAAGTCGGCCTCCTCGCCGGAGGCCGTGGTCGCCCGGACCCGGACCGACACCGACGAGCCGACCGCGTCGATCATCTGCGAAGCGATCGTCCGGCGCCAGATCAGCTCGTACAGCCGCAGCTCCTCCGGCGACAGCTCGCCGGCCACGTTGCCCGGCGTGCGGAACGAGTCGCCCGCGGGGCGGATCGCCTCGTGCGCCTCCTGCGCGTTCTTCGCCTTCGACTGGTACCGGCGCGGCTCGGTCGGCACGCACCGGTCGCCGTACAGCTCGCCGATCTGCCGGCGGGCCGCGGCCAGGGCCGTCTCGGAGAGGTTTACCGAGTCGGTACGCATATAGGTGATGTAGCCGTTCTCGTACAGCCGCTGCGCCGTGCGCATCGTCTGCTGCGCCGAGAAGCGCAGCTTGCGCGACGCCTCCTGCTGGAGCGTCGAGGTGATGAACGGGGCGTACGGCCGGCGCCGGTACGGCTTCTCCTCCACCCGGGTGACCGCGAACGGCCGGCCGTCGAGCCGGGCGGCGAGCCCGCGCGCGCCGTCGCCGTCGAGGTGGACGGCGCCCGCGCTGCCCTTGAGCCGCCCGGTCGTCGCCTCGAAGTCCTTGCCGGTGGCGATCCGGTCGCCGTCGAGCGCGACCAGCGTCGCGCTGAACGTGCGCGGCCCCTCGCCGGGGTCGGCCACGGCCAGCGTGGCGGTGATGTCCCAGTACTCGGCGGCGCGGAACGCCATCCGCTGCCGCTCCCGCTCGACCACGATCCGGGTGGCCACGGACTGCACCCGGCCCGCCGAGAGCTTCGGCATGACCTTCTTCCACAGGACCGGGCTGACCTCGTACCCGTACAGCCGGTCCAGGATCCGCCGGGCCTCCTGCGCGTCGACCAGGCTGCGGTCGATCTCCCGCGGGTTGGCGACGGCGGCCTGGATGGCCGGCTTGGTGATCTCGTGGAAGACCATCCGGCGGACCGGGACCTTGGGCTTGAGCGTCTCCACCAGGTGCCAGGCGATCGCCTCGCCCTCGCGGTCCTCATCGGTGGCGAGCAGGATCTCGTCGGCCTCGGCGGCCAGGCTCTTCAGCTTGCTGATGTGCTGCTTGCGGTCGGTGGAGACGACGTACAGCGCGGCGAAGCCGTTGTCCACGTCCACGCCGAGCCGGGCCCAGGGCTCGCTCTTGTACTTCGCTGGCACGTCGGCGGCGTTGCGTGGGAGGTCGCGGATGTGCCCCAGGCTGGCCTCGACCACGTATCCGGGGCCGAGGTAGCTGGAGATCGTCTTTGCCTTCGCCGGTGACTCGACGATCACCAGGCGGGTGCTGCTACTCGGCACGACACTCCCTGACCTCAACCGTTGACGCCGCCATGGGCGCCCGTACGGGCGGCGACGGAAACCCACGGTAGCGCGCGCCGCCACCCGGCAGCCGCCGAGGCGGCGCGAGGCGCGCCGCCGGACCGGCCGGCCCGTGGCCGCAGTACCCGTGGACCGGGTGATCCCGTGGACGGGGTCACCCCGTGGATCGCGCTACCCCGTGATCCGCCCTGCCCCTGACCACGGACGGTACACGGTCACCCGGCCCAGTGACAGCAACGCCGCCGCTGGTCCGGCCGGCTTCCCGGGCGGGCGGGGCGGGCGGCGGCACCGGACGTCCCTCGATGGGTCGACCCCGCCGGGAAAGATCGGATGTTCCGCGGGCGGCCGGGTCAGCGGCACTGCGGGGCGGTGTCGAACGCCCGCTTCAGCTCCGGGGACTCCACCCGGGCGGTCAGCATGGCGCCGGCGTCGTACTCGCGACGCAGCGTGGCCACGGCCGTGGCCACGCCCTCGTAGAACGGGTCGGGGGCGGCGGTGCTCAGGCCCTCGACGGTCTGCCGGGCGTGGTCGTACGCGTCCCGCATCCGGCTCAGCGTGCGCTCGAACCGCAGCGCGACCGCCCGGCCCTCGGCGACGTCCGGGACCCCGGCCCGCTTGACCGCCGCCCGGGCCCGCTCGCTGGCGGCGCTGGCGTCGGCGAACATGCGCAGCAGGTTCTCCCTGGCCTGGGTGGGGGTGGTGGCCGCCTTCATCTGCTCCTGCGCCCGCTGGGTGAACGCGCCGATCTCGGTCCGCCACGGGGCGAGCGCCCCGCACACCGACGCCGCCCAGGCGGTCGCGGAGGGGTCGCCGGCGCAGCCGGTGAGCAGTACGGGGGTGGCGAGCAGCGCCGCGGCGAGGCGGCGGGGGGAACGCATGCACCGAGCGTACGGGTCGGGCCGGCCGCCGCCGTTCGCGGAGGTCATCCGATGTGGACGCGCAGCGACCCCGGACCGGCCGGGCCCGGGGTCGCTGCGGCGCGGGTCAGACCTGCGCCGGCGCCTTCCGCTGGCCCGGCGTCTCCGAGCCGGGGGTGCCGCCGCCGTCGGCCGGGTCGTCGCCCATGGCGATGCCCTTGCGCTTGCTGAACGCGACCGCGGCGACCACGATCAGCGTCGCGGCGACGGCGATCGAGATCCGGACCGCGGTGTTCTCCTCGGCGCCGACGCTGTACGCGACGACGGCCGGGGCGATCAGCAGCGAGACCAGGTTCATCACCTTGAGCAGCGGGTTGATGGCCGGGCCGGCGGTGTCCTTGAACGGGTCGCCGACCGTGTCGCCGATGACCGTCGCGGCGTGCGACTCGGAGCCCTTGCCGCCGTACGCGCCGTCCTCGACCAGCTTCTTGGCGTTGTCCCAGGCGCCACCGGAGTTGGCCAGGAAGACCGCCATCAGCGTGCCGGTGCCGATGGCGCCGGCCAGGTACGACGCCAGCGCGCCCGCGCCGAGGCCGAAGCCGACGGCGATCGGCGCCAGGATGGCCAGCAGGCCCGGGGTCAGCAGCTCGCGCTGGGCGTCCCGGGTGCAGATGTCGACCACGCGGCCGTACTCGGGCCGCTGGGTGCGGTCCATGATGCCCGGGAACTCGCGGAACTGCCGCCGGACCTCCATGACCACCGCGCCCGCGGAGCGGGAGACGGCGTTGATGGCCAGGCCGGAGAACAGGAACACCACCGCCGCGCCGACCAGCAGGCCGACCAGGTTGCGCGGGTTGGAGACGTTGAGCAGGTTCAGCACCTCGGTGCCGACGTCCTGCACGCCCGCCTCGGTGAGCGAGCTGACCAGCGTCTTGGTGTACGAGCCGAACAGCGCCGTCGCCGCCAGCACCGCGGTGGCGATCGCGATGCCCTTGGTGATCGCCTTGGTGGTGTTGCCGACCGCGTCCAGCTCGGTGAGCGTGCGGGCGCCCTGCTCGTCGATGTCGCCGGACATCTCGGCGATGCCCTGCGCGTTGTCCGAGATCGGGCCGAACGTGTCCATCGCCACGATGACGCCGACCGTGGTCAGCAGGCCGATGCCGGCCAGCGCGACCGCGAACAGCGACAGCGTGATCGAGCCGCCGCCGAGCAGGAACGCGCCGAACACGCCGGCGCCGATCAGCAGCGCCGAGTACACGGCCGACTCCAGGCCGACGCTGATGCCGGCGAGGATGACGGTCGCCGGGCCGGTCAGCGAGCTGCGGCCGATGTCCTGGACGGGGCGCTTGTCGGTCTCGGTGAAGTACCCGGTCAGCGCCTGGATCGCCGCGGCGATGACGATGCCGATGACGACCGCGCTGATCGCGACGGCGCGCGGGCCGAGCGGCAGGTCGCCGTCGACGTCCAGCTTCTCCCGCCACTCGACGCCGAGCAGGCCCTCCCAGGTCGGCTTCAGGTACGCGACGGCGACGACGGCCACCGCGACCGCGCTGATCAGCGCGGACAGGTAGAACGCGCGGTTGATCGCGGTCAGGCCGCTACGGTCGGACTTGCGCAGCCGGGTGAGGAACACGCCGATGATCGCGATGACCGCGCCGATCGCGCTGACGATCAGCGGGAACACCAGGCCGGACTCGCCGAACGCCGCGCGGCCGAGGATCAGGCTGGCGACCAGGGTGACGGCGTACGACTCGAACAGGTCGGCGGCCATGCCGGCGCAGTCGCCCACGTTGTCGCCGACGTTGTCGGCGATGGTGGCGGGGTTGCGGGCGTCGTCCTCGGGGATGCCCTTCTCGACCTTGCCGACCAGGTCGGCGCCGACGTCGGCGGCCTTGGTGAAGATGCCGCCGCCGACCCGCATGAACATCGCCAGCAGCGCGGCGCCGAAGCCGAAGCCCTCCAGCACGGTCGGGGCGTCGCCCCGGTACAGCAGCACGACGACCGAGGCGCCCAGCAGGCCCAGGCCGACGGTGAGGAAGCCGACCACGCCGCCGGTCCGGAACGCGATCTTCATCGCGCCCTCGCGGCCGCCGGTCGCGGCCCGCGCCGCGGCGGCGACGCGCAGGTTCGCCCGGGTGGCCAGGGCCATGCCCGCGCCGCCGATGAACGCGCTGAACAGCGCGCCGATGACGAAGAAGCCGGACCGGCCGAGCTTCACGCCCAGCTCGCTGCCCTCGACGTCGTGCACCGGCAGCAGGAACAGCAGGACGACGGCCAGCACCACGAAGATGCCGAGCGTCTTGAACTGGCGGAACAGGTAGGCGCTCGCGCCCTCCTGGACCGCGCCCGCGATCTCCTGCATGGAGTCGGTGCCGCGGTCGGCCGCCAGCACCGCCCGGGTGAGGGCGGCGGCGAAGGCCAGCGCCACGAGGGAGATGACCACCGCGACCACGATGTATGTGACGTTGCCGCCGGTGAGGGATGTAGTGCCGCCGTCAGCGGCCATGACCATGCCGGACAATCGAGTCCTCCTGTAGAACGCGCACCGCGCCGGTGATCGCACCGACATCGAGCGTTCACATCCGGCGCCCGTTGCGGTGGACACGCCGGCCGTGGATGCGGCGGAATCGCGTTCCGGGGGAAGCGCCCGATGTGGTGGGGCGTCGATGCCGCCATTGCCCCGGCTCGTCGGGTGACCCAGCTCACGATCACCGTACGGCCGTCGCGGATGCGTGGATATGACCCGCGTACCTTAACCGGGCTAATGCCCGAAATAAGAGAATTAGCACTCTGTGTCGGGGTGACGCGTATGGCGCTATATCAGTATGTTACGGACCGGTGTGCGGCCTTCATGATCATCGTACCCATTCGGGTGCGAACAGGATTTCGCGCCCCCGCCCGCGCGGGTACCGCGCGCATTCGGTACGCGGTCACCCACCCCCGCGGACGGTGACCCTCCGGGGTCGGACAAACAGTCCGACGCGGTTGCCAAAAGTCACCGAAAGATAGCCACCTGTGAGGGCGCCGACGGAGGGCCGGGGCGGATCCGGACACCCCGCCGGGCGCGCCGCGGACGGGACCGCTGCGCGAACCGCCCCGCCGGCTGAGGAGTACACGTGTCCGTTGAGGCGTACCTGAACCACGCCATGACGATCCCCGGCGCGCGGGGCGCCAGCATCGTCGACTACGGCGCCGGCACCTGCCTGGGCACGACCGGCGCCGCCCCGGACGACCACGCCGCCGCCGCGGCCGGCGCCAGCGAGGTGATGGCCGCGGTGACCAGGACGGCGCCGTTCACCTCCGCGACCCGCGAGGACGCCATGGAGGACCTGATCATCACCAGCCGGTCGGGGTACCACCTGCTCCGCCGCCTGAGTACCGGCTTCGACGCGCGGCTCGTGCTGTACCTCTGGCTCGACCGCGACCGCGGCAACCTCGCCGTCGCCCGCCGCCGCCTGCGCGAACTCGGCGCCCACCCGGCCAGGGCCTGAACCGCCATGGCCATCGGACCAGCCCGCGCCGAGGAGGGTCGGTGAAGCTCACGAGTCCCGCCGAACCGCACCGGGTTCTGGCGGACCTCGCCGCCGCGCGCGCGACCGGCGCCCTGCACATCGGCAGCGACCCGCCGGGCCTGCTGCAACTGGTCGACGGCCGGGTCACCCACGCGGCGTCGCCGCTGGCCCCCGGCGTCGGCGACCTGCTCACCATCGGCGGGCGGCTGCCGGTCGAGGTGTGGCAGTCGGCCGTGGACGCCGGCATCGGCGAGCACCGGGTCGGCGGCGTCCTGCTCGAACAGGGGCACCTCACCCGCGGCGAGCTGGAACTCTGCGTACTCAGCGTGATCTACGACGCCGCCTACTTCGTCCTGGTGCCGCACGCGGTACCGGTCCGGTTCGAACCCGACCGGCCGCACTGGCTGGGTCCGGTCGCGGCCGTACCGGCGGCCAAGCTCAGCGCCGAGGTGGACCGCCGCCGCCGGCTGCTCGACGAGATCCTCGACCGCCCCGCGGTCGACGCGGCGCCGGTCGTCCCGGTACCGCGGATCCGCCGGGACCGGGTCCGGCTCACCTCCCTGCAATGGGAGCTGATCGTCCACTCGGACGGCCAGCGCAGCGCCACCGACCTGGCCCGGCACCTCGGCCGGGCGGCGTACGCCTGCCTCCAGGAGGTCCGCCGCCTGGTCGCCGACGGCCTGCTGCAACCGCCCGTCCTCCCGCCGCCCGGCCCGGCCGCGCCGGCGGGCGGCGGGGACCCGCGGGGCTCGGCGCTGGATCCGCGCGCCCCGGCGGCCGTACCGCGGCAGTGGGGGGCGCCGGGCGAGCGCGGGGCGGCGCGGGTGGCGCTGCGCGGGGAGGCCCGCGGGGCGATCGACGCGCTGACCGGGGTGGGGCCCGGCGCGCGCGGGGAGTCACCGCGGGCGCTGGTGGGGACGGCGCTGGACGCGGTGGCGGTGACGTCGCGCGGGGCGCCGGCCTCGGCGCCGGCGGGGTCGCTGCTGGAGACGATCCGGTCCACGGGCGGGCGGGCGGGGGGCGTCGCGCCCTCCGGGGCCGGGGCTGGGGCTGCCGGGTCGAGTGGTGGCGCTGGTGCGGGTGCTGGTGGATCGGGTGTTGGCGAGTTTGGCGGTGCTGCGGGGTCCGGTGTGGGTGGCGCCGGTGCGACGGCGCTGGCCGGCGTGGTGCCGCTCGTGCCGGGGCGGACGCGGTCGCGGGACGGCGAGGGCGCAGTGGGCCGGGGGCGCGGTGCCGCGGGCACAGCCAGCGGCACCGCCGCGGCGGGCCCTGGCGGAGCCGGGGTTGGCGGCGCGGTCAGGTCGAGCGCCGGCCCGGGTGGCGAGCCCAGTGGCGACCCGGGTGACGGGAGCGCGGTGGGCGGCGCCGGGTCGGTGGTCGCCGGTGCGGGCGATGGGTCCGCGGACGACCCGCGGGTCCGGGATTCGGCGGCGGGCGGTGTGGTCGGGCGCCTGATCCGGGGTGCCGTCGGTTCGCGCGGCGCGTTGCTCGGCGGCGGCGGAGCCGCCGGCGGTTCCGCGCCGGGTGCGGTTGCCGGCGGCACTGCGGGCGGCTCGGCCGCCGGTGCCACGAGCGGCTCCGCTGCCGGCGTAGCGGGCGGATCGGCTTTCGCCGGTGGATCCCCGGCCGGAGCCATGGGCGGTGCCGGCGTGGGCGACGGGGGCTCGGGCACGTCTGGCGGCACGGGCACGGGCGACGATGCGTCCGGCGGCGCCGGCGGCGCGGCCGGCGGTGGGGGCGGTCGCGGTACCGGCGCGGGCCCCCTAGCCGAACCCGCCGCGCCCGGACGCGGCAGCCGGGCCGGGGCCGCCGTGGCGAGCGAACCGCGCGCCCCCGACACCAACCCCGGCCGCGGCTTCCGACTCCCCCGCCGCAAGCCGAGCCAGCGACCGCGCCAGGCCGAGGCCGAGCTGGCTCCCGCGGCGGACGAGGCGCTGCTGCTGCGCCTCCGCAGTGCACTGAGGGGGATGGCATGACGCGCGCGCCGCCGGAACCCACCGCCATCGGAGAAAACCTGACCAGAAGGAGGCCGGACGTGACAGTGGACCCCGCCGTGTTGACGGAGCTGTCCCGGCTGCGCAGTCGCCTGCCCGAGCTGTCCGGCAGCGTGCTCGCCACGACCGACGGGATGGTCGTCGCGCACGACGCGCACGACCTGGAGCCGGAGACGCTGGCGGCGATGTCGGCCGCCCACCTCGGGCTGGCCCGCCGGTTCGCCGTGGCCGTCGAGCACGGCGACCTCCGGGAGACCGTGGTGACCTGCGCCGGCGGCTACATCACGACGTACGCCGCCGGGGTCGATGCCCTGCTCACCGTCGTGACCACCCGCCAGGCCAACCTCGCCAGGGTGAACCTGGAGGCCCGCCGGTCGCTGGAGCGCCTGGCCGGCAAGCTCCCCACGGCCGTCACGCCCTCACCCCCGCGGCAGACGCGCCGGTCGGAGAAGGACGGCTCCGGCGGGCTCACCCGACGCAAGCCGATGGCATCGCTACCCCGCAAGGCCCGGCAGCAGGACGCCGGCTGACAGACGCGGTCGCCCCGCAACAGCACCACGGCGACCCGGAACGATCCCTCTCAAGACACGGAGTTGAACGCATGGCCGACATGGACACCGGTATCAAGGAAATGATGCAGATCGACGGCGCCGTCGGCGTTGCGCTGGTCGACCACACCAGCGGCATGGCGCTGGCCACCGCCGGCGGCGGCAAGGAGCTCGACCTGACCGTCGCCTCCGCCGGCAACACGGACGTCATCCGCGCGAAGATGCGCACCATCGAGATGCTGAACCTCGGCGAGGGGATCGAGGACATCCTCATCACCCTCGACACCCAGTACCACCTCATCCGGCCGCTGACCGGCCGGTCGGGGAAGGGCCTGTTCCTGTACCTCGCGCTGCGCAAGGACCGCGCGAACCTCGCGCTGGCCCGCCACCAGCTCCGGCGCATCGAGGCGACGCTGGAGGTCTGACCCTCCCGCCGCGGCGGCCCCACCCCGCCGTACCGCGCCGCATTCCGCCGGCCGGGCCGGGCATCTGTCCCGGCCCGGCCGGCGGCGTCCGGGTCGGTTCGGGGTCGGTTCCGGGGTCGTTCGGGTCGGTTCGGGGTTGTTTCCGGCTGGTCGGTTCGGGATTGTTCCGGTCGGTCAGCGGCGGTGCAGGGGCCAGGACATGCGGACCTCGGTGCCGATCCCCTCGGCCACCGGCCGGACCTGCAGGTCCTCGACCAGCCCGGCGAGCAGCGCGAAGCCCACGCCGACGGTCAGCGCCTCGTCGGTCAGCGACTCGTCCGCCAGCTCGTCCGGCGGCAGGGCGCTGAGCCCGAGCCCGGCCTCGACCGGCGCCCGGTCGATCACCCGAACCGTGTACGGCTCGGTGTCCGAGATCTCCACCTGTACCTGGTCACGAAGCCCGTACTGACGGTGCAGGGCCACCGCGCGGGCGCACGCCTCGCCGACGGCGAGGCGCACCTCGTCGAGCAGCTCCTCGCGCAGCCCGGCGCGCCGGGCCACCGCCACGCCGACCAGCCGGGCGGTCCGGACATGCACCGGCGCGGGCGAGAAGCGCAGCCGTACGTCAGCCATCGCGATCAACCGGTCAGGCGCCCGCGGACGTCGCCGCGTCCACCGAGTCGTACAGCGGGAACACCTGGTCCAGCGCGGTGATCCGGAAGATCTTGAGTAGGGGCTCCTTCGCGCAGACCAGGCCGAACGTGCCGTCGGCGGCGCGCAGCTTCTTCATCGCACCGACCAGCACGCCGAGCCCGGTGGAGTCGAGGAAGTCGACCCGGCCGAGGTCGACCACGATCCGGCGGGTGCCGCTGTCGATCAGTCGGACCAGCTCCTCGCGCAGCCGCGGTGCGGTGTAGACGTCGACCTCGCCGCCGACCTCCAGCACCGTGTGATCCCCAACGGTGCGGGTCGTCAGCGCCAGCTCCATCCGGTGCACCCCCTCGCCTGCGGCATCCCACGAATCTAACCATCGACCCCCGGGGCCACGCATCCCGATGGGCACTTTCCGCCCACCCGTGGCTGGCCGATCGGCGCCGGGGATGCCACAGTGCAGGGCGTGACCAGGATGGCGACCGGCCGCAACCTTCCCACCGTACGTACGACCGAGTCGGCCCATTGTGACGACATGCTGGCACGTTTCACCGACCGGGCTGACATCGTGGCGCACGTCGAACGCCTTCCGGCCCGCACCGCCGAACCGGTCGACTGGCCGCAGTGGGTCCCCGCGGCACTGCGCACCGCACTCGGCGTACCGGCGCCGTGGCGGCACCAGGCGGCCGCGGCGGAACTGGCCCACGCCGGTACGCACACGGTCATCGCCACCGGTACGGCGTCCGGCAAGTCGCTGGCCTACCGCCTCCCGGTACTCAGCGACCTGCTCGCCGACGGGCGCGCGACGGCGCTGTACCTGGCCCCCACCAAGGCCCTCGCCGCCGACCAGGTGCAGGCGCTGACGGCGCTCGACCTGCCGGACGTCCGACCTGCCGCGTACGACGGTGACACTCCGCGCACCGAACGTGACTGGGTGCGCGCCCACGCCCGACTGGTGCTGACCAACCCGGACATGCTGCACCGCGGCATCCTGCCCCGGCACGGCGCGTGGGCCCGACTGCTGCGCCACCTGCGGTACGTGGTGGTCGACGAGTGCCACACGTACCGCGGGGTGTTCGGCTCGCACGTCGCGCACGTCCTGCGCCGGCTCCGCCGGCTGGCGCGCCGCTCCCCCACGTTCATCCTGGCGTCCGCGACGACCGGCGATCCCGCGGCTACCGCGGAGCGGCTGATCGGCGCACCTGTGACCGCCGTCACGGACGACGCGTCGCCGCGGGGCGCGACGACGTTCGCACTCTGCGAACCTCCGCTGCTGCCGGGCGACGCGATCCCCCGCCAACTGCCACCCACCGCAACCGCCACTGCCGACAACCGCGCCGAACCCGCCGAACCCGAACCCGCCGAACCCGCCGAACCCGCCGAACCCGCCGAACCCGCCGAACCCGCCGGTGATGGTCGGCGCGGTGCGGATGGCCGGCGCGGTGCGGACGGTCGGGGCGGTGCGGACGGTCGGGGCGGTGCGGACGGTCGGGGCGGTGCGGACGGTCAGCCCGGTGCGGGCGGTCAGCGCGGTGGGCGGCGCGACTCGCTCCGCGGACCGGTGGAACGGGTGGTAGTGGGTGGTGGCGACGCCCTTGCCGATCCGGAAGGGGGCCTGCGGTCGCAGCGGCGGTCCGCGCTGGCCGAGACGGCGGACCTGCTCACCGACGCCGTGATCGCCGGGGTCCGGACGCTGGCGTTCGTCCGCTCGCGGCGCGGCGCCGAGGTCGTCGCCAGCATGGCGCGCCGTGCCGCGGACGAGGCCGTACCCGGTCTCGGCGCACGGGTGGCGGCGTATCGGTCCGGCTATCTGCCGGAGGAGCGCCGCCGGTTGGAGGGCCGACTCCGGGATGGCACACTGACCGGCCTGGCCACCACGAACGCGCTGGAGCTGGGCATCGACATCAGCGGCCTCGACGCCGTCCTGATCTGCGGCTACCCGGGTACCCGCTCGTCGCTGTGGCAGCAGGCCGGGCGGGCCGGGCGCAGCGGCCGGGACGCGCTGGCGGTACTGGTCGCCCGCGACGATCCGCTGGACACCTACCTCGTCCACCACCCCGACGCGCTCTTCGGCGCGCCGGTCGAGGCGACCGTGCTGGACCCGACCAACCCGTACGTCCTCGGCCCGCAACTGTGCTGCGCCGCCGCCGAGGCGCCGCTGACCCCCGCGGATCTCGACCTGTTCGGCGGCGCGGCGGCGCGGGCCGCCGCGGACGGGCTCGTGGCCTCGGGTGCCCTGCGCCGCCGGCCCACGGGTCTGTACTGGACCCACGACGGCCGCCCGGACGTCGACCTGCGCGGCTCGGGCGGACCCCCGGTGGCGATCGTGGAGGCCAGCACCGGCCGGCTGCTGGGCTCGGTCGACGCGGGCGCGGCCCACCACCAGGTGCACCCCGGCGCGGTCCACCTGCACCAAGGGGCGACGTACGTGGTCGAGTCGCTGGACCTCGACGACGGCGTGGCCCTGGTCCGCGCCGAGGAGCCGGACTGGACCACGCACGCCCGGGAGACCACCGCCCTGACCGTGTCCGGCGTGCGCTCCCGGGTGGACGCCGGGCCGGTCGGCCTGTTCCTCGGCGATGTCGAGGTGACGCACCGGGTGGTGTCGTACCAGCGCCGCCGGCTCGGCTCCGGCGAGGTACTGGACACCCGCCCGCTGGACCTCCCGCCGCGGCACCTGCGCACCGTGGCCGTCTGGTACACGGTCGCGCCGGGGGCGCTGGCGGAGGCGGGCGTCGACCCGGCCGACGTACCGGGGGCGCTGCACGCCGCCGAGCATGCCGCGATCGGCCTGCTGCCGCTGGTGGCGACGTGCGACCGGTGGGACATCGGCGGCCTGTCCACGGCCTGCCATCCGGACACCGACACGCCGACCGTGTTCGTGTACGACGGCCACCCGGGCGGGGCGGGGTTCGCCGAGCGCGCATACGAGGCGGCGGCGACCTGGCTCGGCGCGACCCGCGCGGCCGTCGCCGAGTGCGGCTGCGCGGGCGGCTGCCCCTCCTGCGTGCAGTCGCCGAAGTGCGGCAACGGGAACCAGCCGCTCGCCAAGCGCGCCGCCGTCCGGGTACTGGACGTGGTGCTCGAACAGCTCGGAGCCGGCTCTGTCGGTGCCGGTCCGGCGGACGGCGGCGAGCGCCCCGCGGACGGCGACCGCCCCGCGAGCGGCGGTCGACTCCCCGGACCCGGCCGGGTCGGTGCCGCCGCCGGGCGCGATCAGCGGGCCGGCGCGGGCGGTGGCCCGGACCACGCGGTGCAGCCCGGGTAGCGGTCGCACCGGGACGGCCACGCGGACCTCGACGTGCGCCGCGGCGGGTCGGCACCACTCGACCGTCGCCGCATTGGCGGCGGCGATGGATGCCGCCGCGGCGCAGCCGCGCGGCGGGTCGGCGATCGTCCAGCGGGCCGCCGCCAGGGCGGCGAGGTCAGCCGCGGCGGCAGCCCGGGCACCGGCCAGCCGTACCGTGCCGATGGAGACGGCCACGCCGGCGCCGGCGACCACCACCAGTCCGACCAGCAACAGCCACAGCGACGCCGAACCGCGGTCGCCGGTCACCCGACCGCTGACGCGTTCTGCCCGACGGCCGCTCACGGCGGACCCGGCTCACTCGTTGGTCGGGCAGGACTGCGGTCGTCCGGTCGGCCGGCGGCGCGCGGTGTCGGTACGCCCGGTTCCAGCGCCGCCACGGCCGACGCGGAGACGCGCATCGGCCGCGCGTGTGCCCACAGCAGGCGAATCGGGGCGGTGACGTGCACCCGGACCGTGGCGGCCGACTCCGCGGAGACCTCGACGCTGGTGCCCGGCGGGGCGTCGGCCGGGGTTGGTGGGGCGGCCCCGCGGGCGTGGGCGAGCGCCGCCTCCCGCGCGGCGTCCAGGCACCACAGCCGGGTGTGGACGGCACCGACAGCGGTGACGCCGACCCCGACGAGCAGGACCAGGGCCGGCAGTCCCGCGGCGAACTCCGCGGTGAACATCCCGGAATCACGCGACAACCTGGCCCGGAGCCGCTTCAGAACCCCGACCGCGACCGTACGCAGGGAGCGGGCCCGGACCACCAACACTGCACGGCCGATACGACCGACACCAGCCCCAACCTCGGCCCCCGCCACGGCCCCGCCCCCAGCTTCGGCCACAGCGCCGGCCACAACATTGGTGTTGGCGCGAACGCCGGAGCCGTTGGCGTTGGCGTTGGCGTTGGCGTTGGCGTTGGCGTTGGCGTTGGCGTTGGCGTTGGCGTTGGCGTTGGCGTTGGCGTTGGCGTTGGCGTTGGCGTTGGCGTTGGGATCGTTACCGGCACCGGACGCGACCGCCGCCCGTGGTCGTTCCCGGAAGGTGCAACCACGTACGGCCGCTCGGACAGGTCGGAAGGGACCGACTCGGCTGTCGCGTCCCGGCGGCGGTGCCGCGCCGGTGGCGGTTCCCGGGCGGCCGCGCGGCGGGCGGCGGTGGCGGCCGCCCCGCCCGGCCGGACCCGCCGGGCCAGCGGCGGATCCGGTACCGGTCGGGTCGGTCACGCCAGCGCTCGGTCGATCAGGGCCGTCAGGGCCGCCTGGACCTTCTGGCTGGTCAGTACCTTGAGCAGCAGGCCGGCGAAGGCCACCGCCGCCATGATGCCGACGGCGTACTCCGCGGTGGACATTCCCCGGTCCTCGCGGAGCCGGGACAGGATTCTCCTCATCAGTTCCCCTTTCAGGACAGCAGTGCCGACGTCGAGAGGACGGCGACGATCACCGGCACCAAGCCGGCGAGAATGAAGGCCGGCAGGAAGCACAGGCCGAGTGGGAGCACGATCAGTACGCCGGCGCGCTGGCCGGCCGCCTCGGCGGCGACGCGGCGGTCGGCGCGCAGGTCGTCGGCGACCCGCCCGAGCGCGCCGGCGAGCGCGAGACCGTTGGCGCTGGCCCGTACCGCGGCGTCGGCCAGGCGATAGGCGCCCGGCGCTTCCGCGAGGTGACCCCATGCCTCGGCGGGCGGCGCACCCCAGGTCAGCGCCCTGGCGACGCGGCCGAGCAGTTCGGCCATCGGGCCGTCCAGCGCGTCGGCGACGGCGCTCGCGGCATGCGGTACCGGGGCACCGGCGCGCAAGGCGGCCGCCAGGAGGTCGGCGGTGCGCGGCAGGTCGGCGGTCAGCGCCGCGCGACGCGCCCGGTCGGCCGCGGACGGCAGCCCGGCCAGGTAGCGCGCCAACAGCGGGACGGCGATCGCCCCGAGTACGGCGCCCCACCAACCACCCGCCAGTACCGCCACCGCCGCGCCCGCGAGGACGGACACCGACCATCGCACGGCCGACGATCCGGCGAACGATCCCCGTCCGACCGCCGCAGGGCCGGGCTCGATGGCACTCGGGGACATCCCACGCCTCGGCTCGGGATGTGCCCGCGGGAGCCGGGTCATGCCGGTGCCGCCGCGTCGGCGATCCGTTGGGACCACATCAGGCCGAGGAGTTGCAGGACCATCGACAGGACCGCGCAGACCGCACCCAACGGCGTGTGCAGCAGGATCGCGGCGGGGTCGACGCCGACGCCGTACCCGAGGGCGATGCCGCCGAGCGGCAGGGCCGCCAGCAGCAGCGCGGTCGCACGGGCACCCGCGGCCTGGGCCGCCGTTGATGCGCGGAGGCGCTCGGTCGCGCGGAGGTCGGCTTCGACGCGCTCGACCAGTTCCACCAGCGGGGCGCCGGTGCGCTCGGCCAGCCGTACCGCCACGCGCAACTGGTCCGTGCCGGGGAGGTCCGTCGGCGTACCGAGCAGCGCGGCCGGGGGCTGGCCGGCGCGCAGTGCGGCGGCGACGGCGCACAGTCGGTCCAGCGCCGCCCGCCGGTCCACGCGGGTGGTGGCTGCGCGACGACGGCGGTCCAAAGCGGTCAGGGCCGCACTGCCGTAGCCGGCCGCTGCCAGCGCCGCCACCGGTCCGCCGGCTGCCAGGGCGCCGGCCGCGACAGCGGCGACCACGCACCATCGCCGCGGCCCGGCGAGCCAGGCGGCCGCCGAATCGCGCAGTCGACGCCGGTCGTCGTGCGACGGCTGTGCCCCGGTGGCCCGGGGCCGTTCCCCGCTCGGCGGGTGCGCTGTGGCGGTACCGAATGGCGGGTCGTCGCCCGACGGCCGCGGGACGGCCGCTCGGGTCATCCCGACGAGGCGGCGGCGTACCCGCCAGCGGACCGCGCGGGCGACGCCGAACAGCACCGAGCCCGCCGCGCACAACGCCGCCGCGGCCGCGGCGACCACCTGGTGCCCGCTCATCGCGGCTCCCGGAGCAGCGCCGGCGGGGTGACGTCGCGCTGGCGCAGCAGTGCCGCGAGGTCGCCCGCGGCCGGTCCGACCCCGCGGTGGGCGTCCCACGCCGGCCGGACCACCGCGCCGGCCGCGGCGTCCGCGGTCAACAGCCCCACGGACCGCACGTGCCGGCGCTGCTCCCGGCGGTGGACGTGGATCACCACGTGCAGCGCCGCGGTGGCCTGGGCGAACAGCGCCGCCCGGTCGAGGCCGCCGAGCAGGCCGAGGGCGGCCAGTCGGGCGGGTACGTCGCCGATGGCGTTCGCGTGGAGGGTGCCCGCACCGCCGTCGTGGCCGGTGTTGAGCGCGGCGAGCATCTCGACCACCTCGGCGCCGCGGCACTCGCCGACCACGAGGCGGTCCGGCCGCATCCGCAGCGCCTGGCGGACCAGCTCGCGCAGGCCGACGGCGCCGACGCCCTCCACGTTGGCGGTCCGGGCCTGCAGGGCGAGGACGTGCCTGTGGTCGGGGCGCAGCTCCGCGGCGTCCTCGACAATGACGATGCGCTCGTGCGCCGGCACGAGTCCGAGCAAGGTACCGAGAAGCGTGGTCTTGCCGGAGCCGGTACCGCCCACGATCAGGAACGCCAGCCGGGCGGCGACCACGGCGCGCAGCAGCGCGGCGACCGGTGGGGTGAGCGTGCCGCAGGCGACCAGTTCCGGCAGGGTCAGCGGACGCTGGCGGAACGTCCGCAGGGACAGGTACGGCCCCGAGACCGCCAGGGGCGGCAGGACGGCGTGCACGCGGGTGCCGTCCGGCAGTCGCGCGTCCGCGTACGGGCAGCCGTCGTCCAGTCGCCGCCCGCACGCCGCGGCGAGGCGTTGGGCCAGCGCGCGCACCTCCTCGGGACTGCCGAACCGCACGGGTGCCGGCTGCGGTCCGGCGCCCCGGTCGACCCACACCTCGACGCCGTTCACGAGGACGTCGGTGACCGCCGGATCGGCGAGCAGCGGGGCGAGTGGACCGGCACCGACCAGGTCGCTGTGCACCCGGTCCGCGAGGTGCAGGACCCGGGTGTCGCCGAGTACACCGGCGTGCGGATCCGCTCGGACCGCGCTGACAACGGCGGCACGGGAGTTGGACGTCGGGCTGTCCGTGAGCCGGCGGCGGACGCGGGCGGTCAGGTCGCCGGTGGTGGGGGCGCTCACGCGGCCACCGCCCTGGACGGGCCGAGCAGGTCGACGAGTAGCTGCCGGCAGAGCGTCGCCAGCGGGCCGCGCGGATTGGCCGCGGGCGCGCGGCCGCGTTCGAGGGCGGCGGCCAGCCCCGGCTCGGGCCGCAGCGTGCCGATCAGCGGTACGCCCAGCGCCTCGGCGACCTCGATCGCTCGGAGACGGCCGGGTGCCGGGCCGCGCACCACCGCCTCGATGCGCTGCTGATGTGCGGCGGCTGCGGCGACCACCCTGGCGGCCGCCGCGGTGGCGCGCAGTTCGGCCGGTACGACGACCAGTGCTCGGTCCGCGGCGGACAGGGCCCGGATCGCGGCCGCGGACAGGTAGCGCGGGACGTCCACGACGACCAGGTCGCGGCCGCGGCGCCCGGCGTCCAGCGCGGCGGCCATCGCCGCGGCGGGGAGGTCGCCGGCCGTACCGCGGTCCCAGGACAGCAGGGAGAGGCCGCCGCGGCCCGGCAGCGCGCGAACGAGCGCCGGGGCGTCGACCCGGCCGCGGGCGGCGGTCAGCTCCGGCCAGCGCAGGCCGTCGAGTTCCTCCCAGCCCAGCAGCAGGTCCAGGCCGCCGCCCAGGGGGTCGGCGTCGACGAGCAGCGTGCCCAGGGACGAATGCGCCGCGGTCCGGGCGAGGGCCGTGGCCAGTACGCTGCCGCCGGCGCCGCCCCGGCCGCTGAGTACGGCGATGGTGCGGGCGCGGCGGCCCGGCGGCGGATCGCCGAGCCGGGCGACGAGCCAGTGCTCGGCCTCCGGCAACTGCGCGACGTAGGCGGCGCCGACCCGTTCGGCCAGCTCGGCCGGCGGCTGGGTACCGCGGGCGACGAGTACGACGCGATCGTGTCGGGGCAGGTCAGCGCGGGACCAGGCGCCCGCTTGGTCCACGCCGAGCAGGACCAGGGGTGCGCCCGCGTGGTTGGGCCGGGCCGCGGTCGGGTCGAGGGCGACGCGCAGCTCCACGCCCGCCGCCGCGGCCAGCCGCAGGATGTCGTCGAGCAGGTCGCGGTCGGCGGTGACCAGCAGTGGGTGGACGGGCCCCGGCGGGGTGGCGGGGACGGGTGAGCGGCGCGGCATCGCGGCCTCCTGCGGTGAACGGCTCCGGCGCGCTCACCCTGCGCGCTGCCGCCACCGCCGGCCACCGCCGCAGCGGCCGGCCTGTGGATAACCACCGTCCTGTGGATAACCGCGGACGACGGTCGCGGACGCTCCACAATGAGCCGGCTCGAGCCGGCGCGGCTGCTGCGGCCGGGCACCGCGTGTCCCGGCTGCGCCGAGCACCGCGAACTCCCGATCGGCAGTCACGACCGAAGCGCCGGGGAGAGCCGAGCCGCCAGCCACACAATGACTGAACCGAATCATGACGAACCGGACGGCAGCACGCGTCTACCTGGCGATGGACTGCTGCCCCGACGGCCCCACCTTGACGAGACGAAAGGACCCGGCGAGTAAGCGGTGGTGCCGCACGCACGATGCCGCGGGCTGCCGCCGGGGCCGGCCGACGCGATGTGGATGCCATGAAAGGGGGACCGATGCCGCGGAGCAAAGAGAACGTCGCGGCCACAATCCATCGACGAGCCGGATCGGGCAGCACGGTGAAGCCCCGGGCGGGGGCCGTGGCTCGATACCGCCCGGTATGTACTGGATGCGGTGCTGTTCGTTGTCACCCGTTTCGCGTCCGGTGGTCACGCAGGCGGCTGCTGCCGCCCGCATGGTCCCCGACCGCATGGTTCCGTCGGCTCAGGGACCGGCTGCGGGCGGGGTCAGCCGGCGGCGCCGCGGGCGACTGTGCTGACCTGGGCGGACGACCGGACCAGTACCTCGCGGCTCGGACCGTCGTCGCCCGTCCAGTGGATCTGCACGCCGCTGACCCGGACCCACCCCGGGTCGTCGTGCGGGGCGAGGTCGGTCACGCGGAGGGTCAGCGCGCCGACGCCGTAGGCGTAGTCGTCCTCATCGATCCGGATCACCTGACCTGGCTGTACCATGCGCATCGACTTCCTCGGCACCGCGAACGGGGAGCGGGTGGCGCGCGGGTTACCGGCAATCTGCTGTGGACTTGCCGCGCGGTGACACGGTGGCACACCACCCCGCCGCCGGCAATGTGCGCATTGCGACACCCCGCTGTCCGGCGGCACGATCACCCGACCGGGGTCGTCCACTGTGCCGGCCGGCTGCCACATCCCGGTCACGGTGGCGCGCGGGTAGGGTGCATTGATGCGCGATCGGTGGAGTGGACCCCTGGCTGCGGCGATCCGGCTGGCCCGGCGCCTGCTCACCGCCCGGCCGACTCATCCCGAGCCGACCCGCCGCGGTCCGACCGGCATCGTGCCCGGAGCCGGCACCGGGGCGGGGGCCAGCGCCCGGACGAGTACCGGCGCCGCGACGAACAGCCATCGGCCGAGACCGGGCAACACGCCACGAACCGACACCGAGTCGCGGCGCGGCCGGGTATCGGGGCCGAGCGGCGCAACCGGCCGGACGTCGGAGCGCAGCGGCGGGATCACGGACCGCAGCGAGTCGGACGGTCGCGACGCTGCGCGGTCCGTACCGACCGCGCAGCTCGCGCGCCATGTCGACTACCAGCCGCAACTCGACGGCGCGGCCGACCCGGGCGAGGTGGTCTGGACGCTGGTCGCGTACGAGGAGGACCCGACCCGGGCCAAGGACCGCCCGGTGCTCGTCGTCGGCCGGGACGGGCGCAGCCTGCTCGGGCTCATGCTCAGCAGCAACGGCGAGCGCGACGGGCAGCGGGACTGGCTGGGGATCGGCAGCGGGCCGTGGGACGGGGCCGGACGGCCGAGTTGGGTCCGGCTCGACCGGGTGCTGGTCGTACCGGAGCACGGGATCCGACGCGAGGGTGCCGTGCTGGACCGGGAGCGCTTCGACACGGTCGCGGCCGCCCTGCGCCGCGACCACGGCTGGCGATAGCCCGACCGGCTACCGCGCGCGGCCCGCCGCACCGCGACAGCGGACCGCGCGGAGCGGCGCCGTCGACAAGTACCGGTGGCGCGACCTCGACGATCGGCGCGGCGGCGGCCAGGGCGCGGGCGGCGAGCAGGCCGGCGCGGCTGCACGAAGTGTGCAGCGCCGGCGGCGCGGAACGTCCGGAGTGCGCCGCGCGCCGGGAGGCGAGGAACGTCCGTCCGGGTGGTCGCCGAACGACGGGCACGGGTGGGCTGGCCCGTGCCGCGCCGGATGCAGAAGCAGCCGGCCGGCGAGGTCGGTGGCCCGGAAACGCGTCAGTTGCCACGCGGGCTCACGCAGGTGCGCCGCCTCACGGTGTCCGGGACGGCCGGCGCGCGGGTCACGGTCGCCGAGCCGGCGAGGGGCGAGAGGGCCGGGGCACGCCGTACCCGTCCCGGACAAGCGACGACCCCCGCCGGGGGTGGCGGGGGCCGTCGAGGGGGACGGCTCAGGGGGAATCGAGCCGCACCCGGTCGGCGATCTCCGGGGGGTTGGGGACCGCCGACGGCCGGTGACCGCGGCCACCGGTCGTACCGGCGCCGCCTCGGCGTACGCCGGCGTGCCGACGACGCGGGTCGCCGGCGTGCCCACCGGCAGCGGGGGTCGTGCCGGCGGGCCTTGCATCCCGGACGGGCACCGGGGGCGGTGTCGCCGGGATCCTCGGGCAGCGGAGGCCGGTCGGGGGAGAGGTTTGTCCGCTGCAATTGCGTCCTGCATCTAGCATGCCCGAGAGTCGCGTTTACGTCGAGTGCCGACTCCCACACACAGCGTGCGACATTCTTCACGCCAGCGCCCCTGGCGGACGATCGTCCGGTTCGCCCTCCCCACCGTGGCGGGCGCGGCCTACTAGACTCTGCGGCCGTGGGCCGAAGCGCCGCCTTTTTCGATCTCGACAAGACCGTCATAGCGAAGTCCAGCGCACTGGCCTTCGGACGGCCGTTCTTTCGCGATGGGCTGATCAGCCGGCGGGACGTCGTGCAGGCCGCGTACAGCCAGTTCATGTTCCGGCTCGGCGGCGCCGACGAGCACACGATGGCGCGCACCCGGGACTACCTGGCCCGGCTGTGCGCCGGCTGGCAGGTGGACCAGGTCCGCGCCATCGTCACCGAGACGCTGCACGAGCTGATCAAGCCGTACGTGTACGCCGAGGCCGCCGCGCTGATCGAGGAGCACCAGCTCGCCGGCCGGGACGTCGTCCTGGTCTCGGCGTCCGGCGAGGAGATGGTCCGGCCGATCGGCGCCCAGCTCGGCGTCACCGACGTGATCGCCACCCGGATGGCGGTGGCCGACGGCCGGTACACCGGCGAGGTCGAGTTCTACGCGGCCGGCGAGGGCAAGGTCAGCGCCGTGCGCGAGCTGGCCGCCGCCCGGGGGTACGACCTGGCCTGCTGCTACGCCTACTCCGACTCGATCAGCGACCTGCCGCTGCTGGAGTGCGTCGGCCAGCCCACCGCCGTCAACCCCGACCGGGGGTTGCGCCGGGCGGCGGCCGAGCGGGCCTGGCCGATCCTGGAGTTCCGGCACCCGGTACCGCTGGGGCGCCGGCTGCGCGAGCGGCCGGCCGTGCCGGTGGCGGCGGCCGCGGTCGGCGTCGGCGTGGGGGTGGCGCTGGGCATCGCCTGGTACGGCCGGCACCGCCGCACCCGCGTCGCCTGACCAGCGCCGGACGTCCGGCGTCCGCCCCGGCGGCTCCCTGAATCCGCCCACCCCGCCACAACCCCCGTTCCACCATGACGGGCCGACACCGAGCGACCGCCCCCCTGTACCCGCGGGTCGGGCGTGTTCATCGCCGACCGACGGTTCCGGCGCGAGCCGGCGGCACCGTGCACCTCATTCGGCCCGGCCGTCACAACTTGGCCCGAACCCCGGGCGGTCGCACCCCACAGCGGCGAGACTTCAAGTACGGATCACCGGGCGCTCGCAGTAAGTGAGAGAACGGGGAGCGTGAGTTCCGGTTCACGAGGCCCGGCGATCCGCGTACGGCCACTGGGTACCCACGCGCGAGCAGCCAGGATCATGGCGCGTTGCGGCGGAATCCCGAGCGGACCGCCGACAACGACGGATGCACGCTTGGTAGCCCGGATGGACGTGCGGAGACGGCGCTCCCGATACGGGAGCGCCGTCCGTATGTGCGCTAGGCGCCGGCCAGGACCGCGTCGGCCAGCGTCGTCAGCTCCCCCGCCGCCGCCGTGGTCGCCGCCGCGTAGTGCCGCAGCCAGGACCGCAGGCCGTCCGCCGTACCGGTGGCGAACGCGTTGGCGGCGCCGACGTACTCCGGCCCGCGGGCGACATGCCCGCACTCCACCGGGACGAGCCCGCGGACGTCGAACCCGCCGCTGACCAGCGTCAACCGGGCCGCCGCGCGGGCGATCACGCCGTACGGCCCGGGGAAGGGCCGCAGCGCGAGCAGCTCGCCGTGCACGACGGCCGCGCGCAGCAGCGGCGGGCCGGCGGCGCCGGCGACGATCCCGGCGAGCGTGTCGAGCCGGGGCGCCACCGCCGGGTCGGCCGGGCGGCCCAGCGCGGCGTCGGCGACCACCCCGCGGGCGGCCAGGACGTGCAGCCGGGCGAGGACCTGGCGCGGGGCGCGCGGCCAGGCGTCCAGCAGGCCGTCGAGGCCGCGCGCCACCCGCAGGGCGCCCTGGAGCACCGGGTCGGCCACGGCGCCGCCGCGCACCTCCTCGACGTCGTACTCGGCCCCCTCCAGCGCGGCGCTCGCCACGGCCGCCCGTAGCGACACCTCGGCCGCGACCGGGCCGCCGGACCGGCGCAGCGCGCGGTGCCGCAGGGCGGCGTCGACGGCCGTACGGGCGCCGGCCAGGTCGTCGGCGACGCCCGCGAGGTCCAGCAGCGGTGCCAGGGGATCAGCCACGCCGCCACGCTAGCCGACCGGCGAACCCGACGTGGCGGACGCCGACACACCGCCACGGGCGCAAATAGCTCCATGATCGAAAGGAATTACTAGGCTCCGCAGTGGAACGGCGGTAAGAATCGGGCAGCACCCGGATTTCGGAGAGTGGCGAATGAGTGGGACCCTGGCCAACCTGCTGCACGAGGACCGACGGTTCGCGCCGCCGTCGGCGCTGGCGGCGCGGGCCAACGTGACGGCCGCGGCGTACGCGGAGGCGGGGAGTGACCGGATCGCGTTCTGGGCCGCGCAGGCGCGGCGGCTGCACTGGGCGACCGAGTGGAGCCGGGAGCTGGACTGGACCAACCCGCCGTTCGCGAAGTGGTTCGTGGGCGGGCGGCTGAACGTGGCGTACAACTGCGTCGACCGGCACGTCGAGGCCGGCCACGGCGACCGGGTGGCGATCCACTGGGAGGGCGAGCCGGGCGACGAGCGGACGATCACCTACGCCGACCTGTACCGCAGCGTCTGCCGCGCGGCCAACGCGCTGACCGCGCTCGGGGTCGGCGCCGGCGACCGGGTGGCGATCTACCTGCCGATGATCCCCGAGGCGACGGTGGCGATGCTCGCCTGCGCCCGGATCGGCGCGACCCACTCGGTCGTCTTCGGCGGCTTCTCCGCCGAGTCGCTGCGCGGGCGGATCAACGACGCCGGCGCCACGCTGGTGATCACGGCCGACGGCGGATACCGGCGGGGCAAGCCGAGCGGGCTGAAGGCGATCGTCGACGAGGCGCTGCCGGACTGCCCGACCGTCCGGCACACGCTGGTGGTCCGCCGGACGGAGCAGGCCGTGGACTGGGTCGAGGGCCGCGACCGCTGGTGGCACGAGACCGTCGACACCGCCGACGACGCCCACGAGCCGGCGGACTTCGACGCCGAGCACCCGCTGTTCATCCTGTACACCAGCGGCACGACGGCCAAACCCAAGGGCATCCTGCACACCACCGGCGGCTACCTGACCCAGGCGGCGTACACCCACCACGCCGTGTTCGACCTCGAGCCGGAGACGGACGTGTACTGGTGCACGGCCGACATCGGCTGGGTCACCGGGCACAGCTACATCGTGTACGGGCCGCTGGCCAACGGCGCCACCCAGGTGATGTACGAGGGCACCCCGGACACCCCGCACCGCGGCCGCTTCTGGGAGCTGGTGGAGAAGTACCGGGTCACGCTGCTGTACACGGCACCGACGGCGATCCGGACGTTCGCCAAGTGGGGCGACGACATCCCGGCGCAGTTCGACCTGTCGTCGCTGCGGCTGCTGGGCAGCGTCGGCGAGCCGATCAACCCCGAGGCGTGGATGTGGTACCGGGAGCACATCGGCGGCAACCGCTGCCCGATCGTGGACACCTGGTGGCAGACGGAGACCGGCGCGATGATGATCTCGCCGCTGCCGGGCGTGACGGCGACCAAGCCGGGCTCGGCCATGCGGCCGCTGCCGGGCATCGACGCGGACGTGGTCGACGACACCGGCGCCTCCGTCGGCCCCGGCGGGGGCGGCTTCCTGGTCCTGCGCGAGCCCTGGCCGTCGATGCTGCGCACGATCTGGGGCGACGACCAGCGGTTCCTCGACACGTACTGGTCGCGGTTCGGGGCCGGCGCCGACCAGGGCGAGGAGTGGATCTACTTCGCGGGTGACGGCGCCAAGCGGGACGACGACGGCGACCTGTGGCTGCTCGGCCGGGTGGACGACGTCATGCTCGTCTCCGGCCACAACATCTCCACCACCGAGGTGGAGTCGGCCCTGGTGGCCCACCCGGCGGTCGCCGAGGCCGCGGTCGTGGGCGCGTCGGATCCGGTCACCGGGCAGGGCATCGTGGCGTTCGCGATCCCGCGCGGCGACGTGCCGACCGACGGCGAGGACGGGGCGGCGCTGCTCGGGCAGTTGCGCGAGCACGTGGCGCGGACGCTGGGGCCGATCGCGAAGCCCCGGCAGATCATGCTGGTTCCGGAGCTGCCGAAGACGCGGTCGGGGAAGATCATGCGGCGGCTGCTGCGGGACGTGGCGGAGCACCGGACGCTGGGCGACGTGACCACGCTGCAGGACTCGGCGGTCATGGAACTGATCGCCGCCGGAATGTCGGGGCCGGCCACCGACGACGCCTGACCGCACGGGGCTGCCGGCCGCTCGACGAGCCGGCAGCCCGCCGTACGCAGCCCGCACCGCACCGCACCCGCCCGCCGCGCGCCACCGCACCGCGCCCGCCGCGCCGCGCGCCACCGCACCGCGCCCGCCGCGCCGCGTGCCACCGCACCGCACCGCCGCGCCGCGTGCCACCGCACCGCACCGCCGCTGCCGCGCCACATCGACGCACGGCACCCGCATTCGGCTGCCCGCTTCCAGCGCCCGTTGTGGCGACACCGGGCAGCGGCACCGCCCGCGGACTACGGCCGATCAGACCGGGAAGCGGATCAACATTCATCGAACATGGGGAATGTCCGCTTCACCACCGGTCAATGGGGGCCGATCTCTTGCACCCGAATAATCCCCCGCACCGCCACATTCCTCATACCGGACACAGTGGGCATACGCCGCCGTCGAGTGCCGCCGCGGTGCCGTACCGGCAGCCCAGCGGGTATTGATGAGAATCCTTCCGCACCCTTCACAGATCGTGATCGCCGGTCTACCTTGCAGAGCGGAACTCACCGAGGTTCGTCGATCCGGCCTGCCCGCCGTTAGGTGGACATGATCGGCGGATCCCCCTCACTCCGGAGGTTGTCCGTGCGCAAGGCCCTGATCGGGTTGCTCGGAGTGGCCCTCGCCACCGGGATGGGCACCACGCTCACTCCCGCGGCGGCGGTCGCCGCACCGTCTGGTGCGCCCGTGGCCCACCCCGACGCGACCGACGCTCATCACGATGAGCTGAAGAATCCATACGAGGAGAAGCGCCGCGCACTGCGCGAATCCGCCGTCGCCGATGTCCTGAGCGGGCGGCTCAAGCCGAAGACGGTCAACGGCAGCGTGGTGGCGAAGGTCGGCTCGACGGACGCGCCGGCCAACGGGATCGCCCGCGGCAAGGCCAAGGTCGACCAGTACGTCGAGTTGCAGCGCGAGAAGACCGACAAGATCTTCGTGATCCTGGCGGAGTTCGGCAACGAGCGGCACCCCGACTTCCCGGACCGGGACGAGGTGCCGGCGGTACCCGGCCCGGCGACGTTCGAGGGCCCGCTGGTCAACAAGATCCCGCAGCCGGACCGGTCCAAGGACAACACGACGATCTGGCAGAAGGACTACTCGCCGGAGCACTACCGGCAGTTGTACTTCGGCAAGGGCAAGGACGTCGAGTCGGTCCGGACGTACTACGAGTCGCAGTCGTCCGGCCGGTACAGCGTCGACGGGACCGTCACCGACTGGGTCAGGGTCAAGTACAACGAGGCCCGGTACGGCCGCTCCTCGGACGACCCGAACGACGCCAACGGCGACAACGAGAAGGTCTGCAACGACCACATCTGCCCCACCACGTGGGAGCTGATCAAGGACGCGGCGAACCAGTGGGTCGCCGACCAGAAGGCCAAGGGCCGGACCACCGAGGAGATCCGCAAGGACCTCGCCGACTTCGACACGTGGGACCGGTACGACTACGACCACGACGGCAACTTCAACGAGTCCGACGGGTACCTGGACCACTTCCAGATCGTCCACGCCGGCGGCGACGAGGCCGACGCCGACCCGCAGCAGGGTGAGGACGCCATCTGGAGCCACCGCTGGTACGCGTTCAACGACCAGGGCGGCGTGACCGGGCCGGACTTCAACCTGCGCGGCGGCTCCCAGATCGGCGACACCGGCCTCTGGGTCGGCGACTACACGATGCAGCCGGAGAACGGCGGCCTCAGCGTCTTCGCCCACGAGTACGGCCACGACCTCGGCCTGCCGGACGACTACGACACCACCGGGCGCGGCGACAACAGCAGCGAGCACTGGACGCTGATGGCGCAGAGCCGGCTGAACGAGGAGAACGGCGTCGTCGGCACCAAGCCGGGCGACCTGGGCTCCTGGCAGAAGCTGCAGCTCGGCTGGCTGGACTACGAGATCGTCAAGGCCGGGCAGAGCCGCACGCTGGAGCTGGGCCCGCAGGAGTACCAGTCGGACAAGCCGCAGGCCGCGATCGTGGTGCTGCCGAAGAAGGCGGTCACCCGCGAGTACGGGGCGCCGGCCGCCGGGGCGAAGCAGTACTGGTCCGGCAATGCCGACAACCTGGACACGAAGCTGACCCGCGCGTTCGACCTGACCGGCAAGCGGTCGGCGACGCTGAACGCGAAGGTCCGGTTCGCGATCGAGGAGTGCTGCGACTACGCGTACGTCGAGGCGTCCACGGACGGCAAGAACTGGGCGCCGCTGGACGGCACCGTCGGCGGCAAGCCGTTCACCAAGGACAGCCTGGGCCGGCCGCGGTTCACCGGTACCAGCGCGACGTGGGCCGACCTGGCCGTGCCGCTCGCCGGGTACGCCGGCCAGAAGGTCGAGGTGCGGCTGCACACGGTCAGCGACGGCGGCCTGAACCTGGGCGGCCTGTTCGTGGACGAGATCTCCGTCGCGGCCGACGGCCAGGTGGTGCACACCGACGGCGCCGAGGGCGGCGACAGCACGTGGACGCTCGGCGGCTTCAAGATCGTCGGATCGAACATCACCGAGTACTACGACAACTTCTACATCGCCGGGAACCGGACCTACCTGAAGTACGACAAGTACCTCAAGTGGGGCCCGTACTTCTACGGCTACCCGGACCGGCCCGACTTCGTGGACCACTACTCGTACCAGACGGGTCTGCTCATCGGGTACATGGACACGTCCCAGGCGGACAACAACGTGTCCGACCACCCGGGTGAGGTGCGCTTCGGCTACATCGACGCGCACCCGGAGCCGATGCTGAACCTCACCGGCGCGCCGTGGCGGGCCCGGGTCCAGCTCTACGACGCGCCGTTCGGCCTGCGGGCGACGCAGTCGTTCACGGTCCACGTCAACGGCCAGCCCAGCCTGCTGCGTCGGAAGCCGGCCCAGCCGCTGTTCGACGACACCCAGCAGTACTGGTTCGCGGAGCTGCCGAACCACGGCATCAAGCTCCCGAAGGCCGGCGTGAAGATCAAGGTGCTGGAGGAGACCGGCAGCAGCGTCAAGGTGCAGTTCTCCTAGTACCCGCGGCACCCCTCCGCGCCACCCCGGCGGACCCGGTCACCCCTCACCGAGACCGGGCCGCCGGGGTGGCGCGTTGCTGTGTTCAACGTGGGATCAGACGCGCCGGTTCAGTCCCCGGTTCCCGCCCCGGTCACCCTGCGTGATCACGCGGCGGGGCCGGGCGGCGGTGCGTAGGGTGGGTGGCGGTGTGCCGGGAAGTCTGGTCGGCGCCCGCCGGCGCCGCCGGCGGGGACGAGGAGCCGGCGCGCCCGGCCCGCCCACCGGAGGCCCCGTTGCCGCAGCCGCACCGCCGCCCGCCGGGCCCCCGCGCCACCGACCGCCACCGGCGCCCCGACCCCGACCCCGACGTCGCACCGGCCCCCGGTCCGGGAACCGCTCCCGACGCCACCCGCGGCGCCGATGACGGGCCGGCGGTCGGCGGGGCCGGCCGGCGGGGGCCGCTGCGGCGCCGGGCCGGGCGGGCCGCCGGCGGGGTCGCCCGCATCCTGCGGACCGAGCAGGTCGGCGGCCTGGTCCTGCTGGGCGCGACCGCCGCCGCCCTCGCCGTCGCCAACTCGCCCCTGGCCCCCGCGTACCGGGACCTCGCCGCCACCCGGATCGGCCCGGCGGCGCTGCACCTCGACCTCACCGTGCACGGCTGGGCGACCGACGGGCTGCTCACGCTGTTCTTCCTCGTCGCCGGGCTGGAGCTGAAGAAGGAGCTGGTCACCGGCGAGCTGCGCCGGCCGCGCACCGCGGCGCTGCCGATCGTCGCGGCGGTCGGCGGGATGGTCGTGCCCGCGCTGGTGTTCCTCGCCGTCGCCGCCGGGGCGCCGGGCGCCGGGGCCGGCTGGGCCATCCCCACCGCGACGGACATCGCGTTCGCGCTGGCCGTCCTCGCGCTGGCTGCCCGGGACCTGCCGGCGAACCTGCGGCTGTTCCTGCTCACCCTCGCCATCGTCGACGACCTGGGCGCGATCGTGCTGATCGCCGTCCTGTTCACCGGGCAGCTCGCGCTCGCGCCGCTGGCCGCCGGGCTCGCCGCCGTCGCCGCCTGGGCGGGGTTGCAGCGGGCCGGGGTACGGGCGTGGTGGATATACCTGCCGGTGGGGGTCGCGGCGTGGGCGTGCGTGCACGCGTCCGGGGTGCACGCGACCGTCGCCGGCGTGCTGCTCGGGCTGGCCAGCCGGGCCACCGCCCGGCACGGCGAGCGGGCGGCGCCGGTGGACGCCCTGATCCGCCGGTTGCAGCCGGTGTCGGCGGGGGTGGCCGTACCGGTGTTCGCGTTCTTCGCCGCGGGGGTGGCCGTCGGCGGGGGCGCGCTCGCCGGGCTGGCCGGCGACCGGCTGGCCCTCGCGGTGGTCGCGGGGCTGGTCGTGGGCAAGGCGGTCGGGGTACTGGGGGCGGCGGCGCTGGCCGTCCGGGCGGGGGTGGCGGCGCTGCCGGCGCGGGTCGGCTGGCGGGACCTCGCGGCGGTGAGCGTGCTGACCGGGTGCGGGTTCACGGTGAGCCTGCTGGTCACGGAGCTGGCGTTCGGCGGGGACGGGCGGGCCGAGCGGCTCAAGCTGGCGGTCCTGGTCGGGTCGGTGCTGGCGGCGGGCGCGGGCGCGCTGCTGCTGCGCCGCCGCGCCCGCACCCGCGCCACCTGAGCACCCCCGCCGAACTGCCGCGCCCGCGGGCGGCCGCGCGCGGTCGTCGGCACCCCGTGCCGGTACCCCGTACCCTGTTGCCATGCGCGTGCCGGCCGACGACTCGTGCGTCCTGGTCGACGGGCCGTGGGCGCACCGGTTCGTGTCGGCCAACGGCAGCCGGTTCCACGTCGTCGAGGCCGGCAGCGGGCCGCTGGTGCTGCTGCTGCACGGGTTCCCCGAGTTCTGGTACGCCTGGCACCGGCTGCTGCCCGCCCTCGCCGACGCCGGGTACCGGGCCGTGGCGGTGGACATGCGCGGGTACGGCGGCACCGACAAGCCGCCGCGCGGGTACGACGGCTACACCCTCGCCGCGGACGTCACCGGCCTGATCCGCGCCCTCGGCGAGCGCACCGCGGCCCTGGTCGGGGCCGGCTTCGGCGGCATGGTCGGCTGGACGGCCGCCTCCTTCCACCCGGCGATGGTCCGCCGGCTCGTGGTGCTCGGGGCGGCCCACCCGCTGCGCCTGCGCACCGCGCTCGTGGTCGACCCGCGCGGGCAGGGCGCCGCGGCGGCCCTCACCCTGCGGTTCCAGATCCCGCGGTACGAGCACGCGCTCACCCGCGACGACGCCGCGCTGGTCGGCGAGCTGCTCGCCCGGTGGGGCGGCGCGGACTGGGTGGCCGGGCCGGACTTCGCGGACTACGCCGCGCGGTGCCGGGAGGCGATGCGGATCCCGCAGGCGGCGTTCTGCGCGCTCGAGGGGTACCGGTGGTCGTTCCGGTCGGTGCTGCGGCTGCACGGGTACCGGTTCGTGAAGCTCATGCAGCGCCCCACCGCCGTCCCGACGCTGCAACTGCACGGCGGTGCCGACACCGCGATCCTGCCGCGGACCGCGCAGGGCTCCGGGCGGTACGTGAGCGGGCCGTACGAGTGGCGCTCGCTCGACGGCGTCGGCCACTTCCCGCACCTGGAACGCCCGGACCACGTGCTCGGCGAAATCCTCAGATGGATCAAGTGATCGACCACTAAGGACTGTTCTTCCGTCCCCCACCCGGGCGACGTTCCACCCGAAGCCTGGCGTAACCGGGCAGATCACTCCGTACGCTGCACCTGCGGAACATCGGAGGATCATGGCTGCACTCACACGACGACACATGCTGCGCTACGGCGTCGCCGGGGCGCTGACGGTGGGCACCGGGACCTTCGGGTTGGAGCGGGCCACCCGCGGCGAGGCCGCGACGATCCGCCTGCCGGACCTGCGGGCGGCCGGGCTGCGCGCGGTGACCGGCGAGGTGTCCCGGCTGCTGGGCCGGGTGCTCGTCGTCGCCCGGTACGCCGACGCGGTCGGCCGGACGCTGGAGAAGGCGTTCATCGACGGCGTCGAGCTGCACCTCATGCCGTACGTCAAGGGCGGGTGGGTGAGCAGCGTCTGCCACTACGATCCACGCCCGACCGTCACCGCCGCCGCCCGGCTGGCCGTCGAGCGGCTGGACGGCCTGCCGCTGCTGCCGCTGCCGGCGCACGAGCACTGAGGACACGATGACCGTCATCCGGTACGACCAGGCCGACCTGTCCAGCCGCGACCGGGCCGCGTTCGTGGACGCGGTGCTGACGCTGAAGCGGGTCCGCCGGGCGGGCAACAGCATCAGCATCTACGACGAGTTCGTCCGCACGCACGACCGGTACTTCCGCGGGGTGGACGGCGCGGTCGCCACGCACGCGCACGGGTCGTGGTCGTTCCTGCCGTGGCACCGGCAGTTCCTGCTGGACTTCGAGAAGGCGTTGCAGACCATCGACCCGGACGTCAGCGTCCCCTGGTGGAACTGGCTGCGCGACGGCGACGCCGGCGCGGACGTCTTCGACGACGCGTTCCTCGGCCCGGCCGACGACCGGACGCCCAACGACAGCGTGTTCTTCTCGACGGCGACGTGGCCGATGGTGGTCCGGGGGCAGCTCGGCAGCGCGACGCTGCGGCGGCGGCTGCGGCCGGGGCTGATCCCGCGGTCGATCCAGCGGCCGGCGTCGTTCGCGGACTTCACCGACCGGCTCGAGGACGGGCCGCACAACCGGGTGCACGACGCGCTGGCCGGGCACATGGGGTCGGGGGTCTCGCCGAACGACCCGCTGTTCTGGCTGCACCACTGCTTCCTGGACCGGGTGTGGTCGCAGTGGCAGGAGCGGTACGGGGTCCGGACGTACCCCGAGCGGACGCAGGGGCGGCACACCGGGCGGAACGGGCGGATCGGGCCGTGGCCGATCCGCCCCAACGACGTGCTCGACCACCGCCGCTGGTACCGGTACGCCGACTGACCCGGGCCCTACGTGCGGGTCTCGTGGAGGTCGGCCACCTCGTGGGCGGGGGCCCAGCCCTGGTAGACGCCGAAGTCGAACTCCTCCAGGTTCAACTCCTGCGCGACCGGGCGGCGGCCGCCGGTGTACTCCAGGCGGAGCCAGCCCTCGTGCGCGCCGAGGACCAGGAACGGGGCGTCGCGCCAGGTGCAGACCGTCCGGACGTACGACAGGTCGGTCACCTCCACCGCCGGCACCACCCGCCGGTACCGGCCCGGGCCCACCTCGGCGAAGCCGTCCGCCGCGTCGCCGCGGTAGATGCGGACCTCGCTGCCGTCCGGGCTCGCCTCGTACTCGTCGCCGCGCCACCGGGCCACGTAGCCGTCGCGCATCACACCTCCTCGACCCGGCGCCAGCGCGCCCGGTCGGCGTCCAGGACCGCGACGAGCTGCTGCGCCCCGTCGGCGCCCACCCGCCACAACTGCGCGCCGTGCGGCAGGCGCACGCTGTCCACCTTCAGCTCGGCGATGCTCTCCCGGCTGGCGCCGGGGGCGAAGCCGTTGCCGCGGAACGGCTCCCGCTCGATCACCCAGCCGTGCACCTCCCGCATGTCCTCCTCGTCGCGGCCGCCGTACGGGACCCGGTACAGGTCCGGGCAGTGCGCCACCCAGCGGAGGACGTGCAGGTAGGGGGTCTCGTTCGTGAAGGGGCTGCCGGCGTACCCGAGGCCGAGGGCGAAGATCAGCGAGCCCGGCGTGTGCAGGTGGGCGACGTCGTCGGCGCGCTGGACGAAGCCCGAGACGCGGTCGTAGCCGCGGTCCAGGTAGTAGGCGAGCTGGTCGGGGCGGATGACCTTCTGCAGTACGGGGCTGCGGGTGACCGGCCGCTCCACCTCGGGATCCGGATCCGGCTCGACGTCCGGGCGGGCGGTGTCGCCGGCCGGGCGGGACGGGTGGGTGGTGCCGGTGGACGGGAGCGCGGTGTCGTCGGTGGCCGCCGCCTCGCTCTCGGGTGCCGGTGCGGTGGTGTCGTCGGCGGCGGGTGCCTCGGTGGTGCCCGCGGCGCCGATGGGGTGCTCGGTGGGGGTGGCCGCCGGGTCGGCGGGGTCGATGGTGGTCGGTGCGGCCGCGGGTTCGCCGACGGCGAGGTGGTGAACGTCCGGCGCGGGTGCCGTCGGGTCGGGGGCCGGGTCGGGGGCGGACGATCCGGATGCGGCCGGGTCGAAGGATGCCGGATCGGACGGTGCCGGATCGAACGCTGCCGGGTCGGACGGTGCCGGGTCGGACGGTGCCGGGTCGGACGGTGCCGGGTCGGCGTGCGGCGGGCTGGCCGCCGGGTCGGCGTTCCCGGACGAGGGGGCGTCGTGCTCCCGGCCGGTGGGCTCCGCCGACCCGCTCGACGGAGCGTGAGGGGGCTCGTCGGACGGGGCATGAGCGGGCTCGTCGAGCGGGGCGGCCTGACCGGGCATCCCACTCGCGGGCGTGACGTCCGAGCCGTGAATCGGCTGCTCGGCGGCCGCGTCGGGGGCGTGGCCGGGCTCGGTGGTACCGATGCCGGTCGCGACCCGGGGGTCCGGCGCATCGCCGGTTGCCGGGTCAGCCGGGGCGGGGGCCGAATCGACTGCGTCGGCGTGGTCGAGCGGCGCGGACGCGGGCAGCTCGGGGATGTCCGGCGTGGGTGTGGCCAACTCGGGTACGTCCGGCGCGGGTGTCTCCGGGGCGTCCGGCGCGGGTGCGTCCAGTGTGGCCGGGATGTCCGGTGTCGCCGGGGTGTCCGGTGTGGCGGGGCCGTCCGCGGCCGGGTGGGGCCCGGTCGAGGACAGGTCGGGGGCGGGTGGATCGTCGGCGAGCGGGTCGATGTCCAGCGAGCCGGGTTCGGCCGCGGTTGCCGTAAGTTGCTCGCCGACTGCCTCGTCCGCATCGACGCCGACCGAGTCGCCGCGGACCGCACTGTCGCCGGGGGCCGCCGCGGGCGCTGGCAGTGCGGCCGCTGACGGTACGGCTGATGGCGGTGCCGCCGATGGCGACGCGCCCGGGTGGGGTGCACCCGGCTGGGGGGTGGCCGGGTGGTGTTCGTCCCCCTGCTCGGCGGCGGGGGTCGGCGGGGGCGCGCTCTTGCGGGGGCGGCGGAACGCGCGGTCGATCTCGGCCGTCAGCTCCTCGCGCAGCGCGGCGAACGCGCTGCTGATGTCCGACCCGGTGTCGGCGACGACCTGCCCGTCCGCGGCGTCAGCGTCCCCGTCGGCGGCGACATTCCGCCCAGCCGTATCCGCCTTCTGCGCAGCCGTATCCGCGGTTGCGGAGGCTGCGGGGTCCGTGGGAGTCCGGTCAGCCCGGTCGCCCTCGAACCGGGCCTCGCCCTCCGGTTCCGGGCGGGCGAGGGTGTCCCTGGCTGTGGGGTTGGCTGCTGCGGCGTCGGCCGGGCGGGGCGCATCGCCGTCGGGGGTGGTCGCCGGGTCGGCCGGCGGCAGGTCGGCGGTCCCGCTCCGCGGAGTGCTGGTCGCGGCTGCCGGCGGTGCGGTGGTGGCGTCGACGTCCACCGGGTCGAACGCGGGGAGGGCCGGATCGCCGGTCGCCGGGGTCGGGCCCCCCACCGACGGCTCCGGTGGTGCGACCGACGCTGCCGACTCCGGCACCGCTGAAACCGACACCGCCGAGTCCGGCAGAGCCGAATGCGCCGCGGTCGGATCGAGCGCGCCCGGACGGGCTACAGATGCCGGCGCTGCCAGGTCCGGCGCGCTCAGGTCCGGTGCGCTCAAATCCGGTGCACTCAGATGCGGTGCACTCAGATGCGGTGCGTTCGAGTCCGGCGGGTTCGGGGCCGGTGTACTCGGGTCCGGTGCGGTCGGGGCGGGTGTGCCGGGGGTCGGCCTGGTCGTGCCGGCGGGCGGGGTGTGCTCTGGCCTCGTCGGGCTGGCGAAGGGCGGGGGGTCGGGCCGTCGGGCGGCGAGGTGGTCGGGGTCCGCGGGCGGCGGGGTGGGCTCGGGGCGCTGGGTCGGTACCGGGGTGGTGTTCGGGGGTTCCAGGCCGGCCTTGCGGGCCCAGGTGGCGAGCGCGATGAGCTGGCTGCCGGGGATGGTCCAGCCGAGGCTGGTACCGGGGTTCACCGCGCAGGCGCGGTCCGGGCTCGGCCAGGCCGTGAGCAGGTTGAGGAAGCGCAGGGCCACCGGCGGGGGGTCCCCGCCCGCGCGGTGGGCGGCCGTGTACACGGCGATGGCCTCGCGGCCGTCCACCCGTACCGTCGGCCACCGGAACCCCTCCCCGCCGGGCAGGGCGCCCCCGGCGGTCGCCGGGGAGCCGGGCAGCCAGACGGTCGCGAGCAGCAGGGTGGAGACGTACCGGTCGGTCTCGCCCGTGGCCAGCGCGGCGGCCAGCGAGCGCTCGACCAGGTTGCCGGGCGGGGCGTCCGGGTCCGCGGCGGGAGGTGGCGGGGTCGCGCGGTCCGACGCCCCGACGCCAGGGGAGTCCGGGGCGGGGCGCCCGCGCGGCACGTCGCCCGCCGCGTAGCCGGCCAACGGATGCGGCTCGCCCCGGTGCTCGGACGCCGTCCGGGCCGGCGCTCGACCGGGTCCGGCCTCCGGGCCGGCGGCTCGGCCGGTCGGGGCGTCGGGGTCGGGCCGGCGGCCCCCGGCGTCCGGTCGGGCCGGCGGGGTCGAGGGCGACAGGTACCCGGGTCGCGCGGGCGGCCGGTGGCCCGGCCGGGCGCTGTCCTCGGCCGCGGGAGCGTCCCCGGTGGCCGGGTATCCGGCGCGCGCGGAGCCGCCGGACGCCGAACCACCCGGCCCGGGAGCGGCCGGCGTACCGCTGGCCGCGACGCCGCCGGCCGCCGCACCACTGGCTGCCGCACCACTGGCCGTTGCACCGCTGATCGCTGCACTGCTGGTCGCCGCACTGCTGGTCGCCGCACCGCCCGCGGCGTATCCGCTCGGTGGCTCCGCCGCGCCGCGCCGCGGCAGGTTCGCGCTCCCGGAGCGGCCGGATCCGCGCTGCTCCGCACCCCCGGTCAGGAACCCGCCGGACGGGGCCCCCTCGGACCGGGGTGCGGTTCCCGGTGCGGTGCCGGGGGACAGGGGATCTTCCGGCGAGGGCCGGTCCGCTGCTTGTCCGGTGCCGTCGGGGTCGGCCGGGCGGCGGGCACGGCGGTCGGCGCCGCCGCGGGCGGGGTCGGCCGGACCGCCGGCGCCGGCCAGGCGCTGCTGCCTGGCCAGCCAGCCCGGCTGGTCGCCGCGGCCGGCGAGCCCGGGGCCGCCGGTCCCGCTCGTCGACACCGGCCGGACCAGCCGCGCCTTCTCGCCACCCAGCAGCGCCTGGCGCCGCGACAGCGGCGTACCCGAGGCGGGCCGCCCCGCCGCCGCATCCGACCGACTCTGCCCCGCTGTGTCCGGCCGATTCTGCCCGGCGTCCGCCCGGCTCTGCCCCGCGTCCTGCCTGCTCTGCCCCGCATCCGCCCGGCTCTGCCCCGGGTCCGGCCAATTCTGGCCCGCGCTCCGGCCGCCCGGAGCCGCGCCGCCGGAGCGCCCGGCGGGGGCGCTGCCGGGGAATCCGCCACCCGCCGCCGCCCGCCCGGACGCGCCGCTGCCCGAGGTACCGCCGCTGCCCGTCGCGCCACCCGCATCGCGGGAGCGCGCCCCGCCCGGACCGGCGTCGCCCGCACCGGCGGTGGCAGAACCCTCCCCGGTACCGACGGGCGCGGCGCCACCCGAGCCCCCTCGCCGCGGGAAGGGACCGTGCGCGGAAGTGTCCGCACCGGAGCCGCGGTAGGCCGCGGCACCCGCCGCCGACCCGCGCCCGCCGGCGCCGCCCGCAGCCCCTTCACCTGCGCCAACGCCGCCGGCACCACCAGCGCCCGCGGCCTGATCGCCGATACCGCCACCACCCGCGGCACCGCCCCCACCCGCGGTACCGCCGCCCGCAGCACGACCGCCGGCCGGCCGGCCATCCGGGAACGATCGGCCATCGGGGAACGATCGGCTGTCCGGGAAAGACCGGCCGTCCGAGAAGGACCGGCCGTCCGCGTCGACGGCCCCGGGCCGGGCCGCCGCGGTCCCGCCGTGCTCCCCCGCGCCGGCCGGCCGACCCCGGTCCGGGCCGGCCGGGTTCACCCCGGCGTCGTACCCGCCGCCCGCCCGCGCGTCGTGGGAGTAGCTCGGCGAGCCACCGCCCGTCGCGTACGTACCGCCCCGACCGCCGGTACCCGCGCCGCCGTCGCCCGGGCGGTCCAGCCCGGACGGATCACTCGCCGACCCGTACTCAGCGGCGGCGCCCCCGAAGCCGGAGTGCGGCCGCGGGCTCGGGGTACGCGACGGAAGCGGCCGCCGCGCCGCCGACCCGCCGGCCCGTCCCTGGTCATGGGCACCCGCGGCGGGGTCGGCATCCGACGCGCGCCCGCCGGTAGCGGATCCACCCGGCCCGGCGCCGCCGGACGCAACAGCGCCTGCCCCGCCGCCCGGCGCAGCCGCGCCGCCCGCCGCCCCCGAACCACCCGACTCCGGGCCGCCGACACCCGCCGTGCCGCGCGAGCGCATCCCCCGCGCCCCCGCCAGCAGGTCCCCCACGTTCCGCCCGCCCGCGCGCCCGGACGCCCCGGACCCGCGCACCGCCCCGCCGGACCCGCCCGACGACGCATCGGCCCCGGCGCCGCGAGCCGTACCGGAGCCGCTCGCCGCCGGCCGGTTCGCCGGCCCGTCCGTGCGGTGGTCCCCGGCCGGGAGGGCCGGCGGCGTCGGCTCGCCGGGCAGCGGGGTCGGCTGCCGCGCGGCGTCGACCGCCCGGCGCGGCGGCGAGCCCGGCACCCGGGCGCTCGCGCGCGCCGGCCGGGCCGCCTGGCCGGCGGCCTGCTCGGCGTCGCCCGGCAGCCGGACGTCGCCGCGGGCGACCTGGGCCACGAACCACGCCGGCAGGTACCCCTCGATCGGCAGGCCGGGGTTGACGGCCAGCCACCATTCGACGTCGGGCCAGTCGCGGGCCAGCTCCCGGTACGCGAGGCGGCGCACCGCGACCGTGTGGTCGCCGAGGCATTCGCGCAGGGCGCGGTCCGAGGTGAAGGCCAGGATGTGGGTCCGGCCGCCGGTGGTCCACGTACCCCAGCCGACGGTCGAGCCGTCGCCGTTGACGTCCGCGTCGGACACCGGCAGCAGGAGTTCGGCGTCGGCGAGGACGCGAAAATATCGCTCCTGGTCGGTGGCCCGCAGCGCATCGCGCATGGCGATCTCCGGCTCGGTGGCCGGCTCCCACACCGTCACGGCCACCCTCCTTCCACCCACAAGGAACGTGCGACGCGTACAACTTACAAGGCGATCGGGGTCCCCATCCGATTCGTCCACATGCAATCCTGACGGAACCCGGCCGGGCGCGCATCGCCGCCGGGGCGCGAATTCGCCGGTCCGCAGCGACGGCGGTACTGCTAGCACAACGCCGCGGGGAGGTAGACGATGCGGGCTGCGGCCGGGTTCGCGGCTGTCCTCTGCGTGCTCGTCCCGCCGCCCGCGCCGGCCGCCGCGGCCTGCCGCCCCGACCCCGCGCCGCTGACCGGCGCGAATGCGCCGTCGTGGGCGCAGCGGGCGCTGGCGCCGGAGCGGGTCGCGCCGTTCGCGGACGGCACCGGCGTGGTCGTCGCCGTCCTCGACTCCGGGGTGGACCGCCGGCACCCGCAGTTGCGTGACGCGCTGCTCACCGGCGGCGACTTTCTCGGCGGCGGCGCGGGGGCCGGCGACTGCGCCGGGCACGGCACCGGCGTGGCCGGGCTGATCGCGGCCGCGCCGGGCCGCCGGTCGGCGCTGCGCGGGCTGGCGCCCGGCGCCCGGATCCTTCCCGTACGGGTCAGCGAGCGCCGGACCGTCGACGGGCGGCCGACCGGGCGGGCCGCGGCGCCGGCGCGGGTGGCCGCGGCGATCCGGTGGGCGGTCCGCCGGGGCGCGGACGTGCTGAACCTGTCCCTGGCCCTGCCGGTCGACGAGCCGGCCGTACGGTCGGCGATCGCCGCGGCCCGGCGGGCGGACGTGGTCGTGGTCGCCGCCGCCGGCGGGCCGGGCGGGAACTACCCGGCGGCGTACCCGGGCGTGCTCGGGGTCGGCGCGACCGGCCCGACCGGCGAGCGGGACGGCACCGGCCCGGGCGTCGACCTCGTGGCGCCCGGCCGGGACGTGCTGTCGACCTGGCCGGGCGGGTACGCGCGGCTGACCGGGCCGAGCTTCGCCGCGCCGTACGCGGCGGCGACCGCGGCGCTGGTCCGGCAGCGGTGGCCGCGGCTGACCGCGGACGCGGTGGTCGACCGGCTCCTCGCGACGGCCGACCCGGCGCCGGGCGACCCGGCGGCGTACGGGCGCGGCGCGCTGAACCCGTACCGCGCCGTCACCGAGGCCGACCCCGGTCCCGCCGCGCCCGGCGGGCCGGCGACGCTGCCGCCGCACCGGGTCGATCCGGCCGAGGCGGCCCGGGGCCGGTACCGCGGCGGCCGGGCCGACCTGGCCCTCCGCCTCGGCGCGGCCGGCGGCGTGGTCCTGGTGCTGGCCGTGCTGGCGGCCCTCGTCCGCAGCCACTCCCGCGACCGCCGCCGCCCTCCCCGCCGCCGCCCCGGGTACGGCCACCGACCCGAGCCGGGCCATGAACCCGAACAGGGCCAATGAACCGAGCGGGGCAGTGACCCCGAGAACGGCCGCTGACCCCGGGTAGGGCCGGAGGTCCGGGTGGTCAGCGACCCGAGTAGGGCCAGAGGTCCGGGTGGGTCAGCGACCCGGGCAGGGCCGGCGACCGGAAGGGGTCACTCGAAGAGGGCGCGGTTGCGCTGCTCCGTCGCCAGGTAGTCGGCCGCCGACTCGTCCACCGCCAGCCGGATGTCGCGCAGCGTCGCGGCCAGGTCCTCGCTCGCCGTGCGCCAGGCCCGCTGCCGCTCGTCGTACGCCGCCCGGGCCGCGCCCGACCACGTCGCCACCAGCGGCGCCGCGTCGCCCTCCAACTGGCCGAGCAGCGAATCGAGCGTGTTCAGCGCCGCCTGGATGTGCGCCGACGCCTCCTGCAACGCCCCGAACCGGACCTCCAGCACCCCGGACACCCCGCCCCCTACAGCGGCAGCCGGATGCCGCGGTGGCTGCCGGCCACCCGCTCCGCCACCGCGTCGTCGGCCGCCACGTAGCGGGCCCCGGCCGACCGGATCCCCTCCGCGGTCTCGGTCAGGGCCCGGCCCAGCGCGGCCTGGTCGGCCGCCCACGCCTGCTGGACCTGCTGGAACGAGCGCCCGCCGGCCCCGCGCCAGGCGGTCTCCAGGGTCTCCAGCTCGGACATGAGCCGGCGCAGCATGGTCTGCAACGCCTCGTTGACGGACTCGAACCGGTCGGCGGTCGCCGCGAGGACGGCGGCCTCGGCACGGGTGTCGGGCACGGTGGTCACCTCGCTCAGCCAACGGCGGGCGCCCACACCGCCCGCCGGGAGACCCCGACGCTAGCCCGCCGCCCCCGCCGCCGCGGCCCCGTCACCCCGGACTGTCGCCTTCCCGTCACTCCTCTTGCGACCCGCCGCCAACCGCGCTACCGCACCCACGCCACCCCGACCACGCACGAGGCGCAGTGCGGTGCAACCCACCGACCGACCGCGCGCACGCGGCGCGGTCAACTACCCGGCGCCAGGGTCCGGGCCGCCGCGGCCGGGTCCAGCGCCGGACCCGCCGGCAGCAGCGCGACCAGCGCCGCCGGCAGCCGCACCGGGGCCACCCCGCCGTACCCCAGGGCCCGCTGCGCCCGGTCGTCCACCACGGCGTACCGCCGGCCGAGGTCCGTCACCAGCAGCAGCGCGCCGTCCACCCCGGGCGCCGGCGCCGACCGCGCCAGCACCCCGCCGCCCGGCGGCAGCACGACCCGGGACACCCCGCCCGGCCCGGCCGAGACGCCCGCTGCGGGATCGACACCGGGTACCGCCAGCCGTACCTCCGCCGCCCCCCGCTCGTCCGGCACGAGCGCGCACAGCGTCCCCGCGGCGGCAAGCCGCGGCGCGCTGGCCGGCCCCGTACCGGGCGGGCTCAGCGGCGGGCGGCGCGGGGCGGCGGCGTACGCGGCCGGGGTGAGCGGCCGGGGCGCCCCGTCGCCGCGGTCGGCGGCGGCCAGCAGCAGGCTGGCCTGCACCGGCGTCAGCGGCGCGAGGCCGCCGGGCACGGCGACGGCGTACTGGTCGACGCCGCCGGCCCGCCCCGGCACCAGGTACACGTCGCCGACCCGGGCGCCCCGCAGCGCGCGGACCGGGCGCCCGGTGCCCGGCAGCGGCCGGCCGTCGAGGTCCGGGCCGGCGCCGAGCGCGTTGACGAACGCCGCCGGCACCGCCGCCGCCGGGGCGCCGGTCCAGCCGAGCGCGGCCCGGACGGTGTCCGGCCGGAGCAGCCGGTGCCGGCGCTGCTGCCAGACCAGGTACTCGGCGCCGCCCGCGCTGACCAGCACCCCGCCGTCGCCCGCGGGGGTGCCGCCGGCGGGCGGGCGGCCGGCGTACAGCAGGGCCCGCGGGCGGTCGCCGGGCAGCGCGCACACCGCCCACGGGCCGGTGAGCAGTGCCCGCCGGGCGGGCAGCGCGTCGGGCGCGCCGGGAATGCCGACCGGCAGGCCGCGCGGCACGCCGGTCAGGGTCGCCGCGGCGACCCGGCGCGGCGCGGCGCCGTCGCCGAGCAGCAGCGCCGAGCCGAGGTTGGCGACCGGGTACAGCCGGCCGTCGCGGTGCACGTACCGCGCGCCGGTCTCCTTCACCAGCAGGACGGCGTTCGGCGCCCGCCAGTCCCGCTGCCCGCCCCCGGCGACGACGCCGGCGACCGCGGCGACGGCCACGCCGAGCGCGGCGACGAGCAGGCCGGCGAGGACGGCGCCGGCGGCCCGGCGCAGCGGCGAGCGGGCCGGGTCGGGCTCGCGCAGCAGCAGCGCGGCGACGACCCGCCCGACGGCGAACCGGTACGCGTCGAGCTGCTCCTGCCGCGTCGCCATCGCATCCCTCCCCGCCGACAACCTAGCCCCTGCGCCGCCCCCGCCGCGGCCCCGCGGCCCGGCCCGGCCCGCCCGCGCGGCGCCGGCCCGCCCGCCGTCCACATCGGCCCGCCTACGATGACGGCCGTGAGTACGCCGACGGCCGTCCGCCCGGCGCCCGGCCGCCGCCGCGGCATCCGGGTCGGCCAGGTCGTCGCCGCGCAGGCGGCCGTGGTGCTGCCGATCGCGCTGGCGCCGTACGGCATCGGGGCGATCGGCGCCGGGACCGCCGCCGCGGCCGTCGTGATCGGACTGGCCTGGCTGCGGCTGCGGCACCGCTGGCTGTACGAGTGGCTGGCCGTGTGGGCGGAGTACGCGGGCCGCCGGCGCACCGTCCCGCCCGGCCCGGACGTCCCGCTGGCGCTGGCCGCGCCGGGCAGCCGCGTCCTCCCCGCCGAGCTGGACGGCGAGACCGCGGCGGTGCTCGCCGACGGGTACGGCCTGACCGCCGTGCTGGCCGTCGGCGACCCCGGCCGGGTCCTCGGCGCGACCGCGCTGCGGCTGCCGGCCCCGGCGGAGCTGGCCGCGCTGGGCGGCCCGGACGGCCCGGCGCTGCGCGGGCAGGTCGTGCTGGGCTGCGTCCCGGCCGCGGGCGGCGGGCCGGGCGCGGCGGCGTACCGGGAGCTGACCGGCGGCCGGCTGCCCGCCGCGGCCCGGGCGCTGGTCGCGCTGCGCGCGCCGGCCGGCGGCTGGTCCGACGGCGAGCTGCGCCGCGCGCTCTCCTCCGCCGTGCGCAAGCTGCGCCGCCGGCACCCCGAGCTGGCCGCCCGGCCGCTGGGCCCGGAGGCGCTGCGGCAGGCCCTGGCCGAGCTGGCCGGGCACGACCCGCACCGGCCCGGCCGCGAGGGCTGGCGCGAGCTGCGGCTCGGCGGGCTGGTCCAGGCCGGGTACCGGCTGCGCGTCCCGGCCGACCCGGCGCTCGCCGCCCGGCTGCTCGACCGGCTGCCGGCGCTGCCGGCCGCGGCGGTGACCGTCGCGGTGAGCGACGGGGCGCACCTCGCGGTCCGGCTGGCCGCCGCCGACCGGACCGGCCTGGCCGCCGCCGGGCGGGCGCTGGCCGCGCTGGCCACCGCGCACCGGACGTACGCCGTCCGCCGGGACGGCCGGCAGCGGGCGGCGCTCGCGGCGACCCTGCCGCTGGGCGGGGCGCGGCTGCCCGGCGCCGCGCCGGCCCCGGCGGCACTGGCCCCGGCCGTGCCGGCCGCGGGCCTGCTGCTCGGCGCGGACCGCGCCGGCGCGCCCGTGCCGGTCCGGCTGTTCCGGCCGGAGCCGACCCGGCTGCTGCTGGTCGGCGGGGTCGGCGCGGCGCGGCTGCTCGCGCTGCGGGCGCTGGCGGTCGGCGCCCGGGTGGTCGTCCGGACCACCCGGGCCGCCGCGTGGGCGCCGCTGGCCGGGGCGGCCGGGTCGGCGGCGGTGACGGTCGCGCTGCCCGGCGCCCCGCTGCCGGCGCTGCCGCCGGACCCGCTGCACCCGCTGCTGACCGTGATCGACGCCGGCCCGGCCGCGCACGACCTGCCGGCGGACGCCGCCTGGCACGCCCAGGCGATCGTCCGGGACGAGGTCGCGGCCGTGGACAGCGCCACCCTGGCGCTGGCCGACCTGGTCGTGCTCCAGCCGCTGCCGCCGGCCGCCGCGGCGCTCGTCGGGGGCGTCCTCGGCCTGGGTACGGCGGCCGACTGGCTCACCCGCATCCGCCCCGACATGGTCGGCGCGGTCAGCCGGCGCACGCTGCGCTGGGCGGCGCTGGTGCCGACGCCGGCCGAGCGCCGCTTGCTGGATTGACCGCCCGTCGGGTGTGCCGCGACGCGGCCGCGCGCCCCGACCCGCCCCGGGTGCGGGCGCCGCTGGCCCGGCTGTGCCACGATCACGGGCATGGGCCTCGTCATCCGCCTCGGCATCAGCGCCGTCGCGCTGTGGATCGCCACGCTGCTCGTCGGCGGCATCAGCATCACCACGGACTCCGTACCGCAGCAGGTCGGCACCCTGGTCGTCGTCGCGGCGATCTTCGGTGTGGTCAACGCGGTGCTCCGACCGATCATCAAGACGGTCGGCTGCGCGTTCTACCTGCTGACCCTCGGCCTGGTCGCGCTGCTGGTCAACGGCGCGCTGTTCCTGTTCTCCGGCTGGATCGCCGACCGGATCGGGCTGCCGTTCGAGGTGTCCGGCTTCTGGGCCGCCGTACTCGGCGCGCTGATCGTCGGCGTGGTGAGCTGGCTGCTCAACCTGTTCGTGCCGGACGGCGGGGACAGCGACTGACAGGTACGACCCGCAGGCCAGTCCTTACCGATTGGCCGGCGACGGGCGGGCCCGGCCGCGGCTAGCGTCGGCGGCATGGATCCCGACGACACGCGTGGCGGGTACGCCCGGGCCGTCGGCGCGTACGCGGCCTGGGGCGGCTTCCCGCTCTACTTCCACCTGCTCAAGCCCGCCGGCCCGGTCGAGATCCTGGCGCACCGGGTGGTCTGGGCGCTACCGGTCCTGGCCGCCGTCGTCGCGCTCGGCCGGGACCGGCGGGCGCTCGGCGACCTGCTCCGGGCGCCGCGGGCGCTCGGCGGGGTGGCGCTGGCCGCCGCGCTGATCGCCGCCAACTGGGTCCTGTTCGCGTACGGCACGACGACCGGGCAGGTCGTCGAGGTCGCCCTGGGCTACTTCGTCAACCCGCTGGTCACCGTGTTGTTCGGGGTGGTGGCGCTGCGCGAGCGGCTGCGCCGCGCCCAGTGGCTCGCCGTCGGCGTCGCCGCCGCCGCGGTGGCCGTGCTGACCGCCGACTACGGCCGGGTGCCGCTGCTGGCGCTCGGGCTGGCGGTGACGTTCGCCGCGTACGGGCTGGTGAAGAAGCGGCTGATGCTGCCCGCCGCGCCCGGCCTGCTGGTCGAGACGCTGGTGCTGGTCCTGCCCTGCGCCGCGTACCTCGGCTGGCTGCTGTGGCACGGCACCGCCGAGTTCGGCGCCGACCCCGGCCGGACCGCGCTGCTGGCCGCGTCGGGGGCGGCGACCGCGGTACCGCTGCTGCTGTTCGCGGGCGCGGCGAACCGGCTGCCGCTCGTGGTGCTCGGCCCGTTGCAGTACATCGTCCCGGTGCTCCAGCTCGCCGGCGGCGTGCTGATCCTCGGCGAGCCGATGCCGCCGGCCCGGCTGGCCGGGTTCGCGCTGGTCTGGGCGGCGCTGGTGATCCTCACGGTCGACGCCGTCCGGCACGCCCGCCGCCCGGCCCCCGCGACCCGCGCCGCGGTGCCCGCCGGCCGGTGAGCGGCCGGCACCCCCCGCCGCGGGTGCCCCGTAGGGAGCGAACGGGGCACCCGCGGACCGGGGTGGTCTAGCGCGGCACGGCGTACCAGATCAGCTTCTCGCCGGTGTCCGACCGGACGACCTCCAGCCGCTCCAACTGGTCGCCGGAGAACCGGGTCACCCCGTCGAACGCCACCTGCCCGCCCGGCTCGGCGACCCAGGAGCCGACCTGCTCGCGCTGGTCGTTGGGCCCGTACGCGATCAGGCTCACCGTCCACGTCGGCGCGCCGGCGCCGGCGTCGGCGTACCGGCAGTGCATCCGGACGGCCGTGCCGTACCCGTGCCGGGACAGGCCGATCTCCGCCTTCATCGGGATGCTCCGCGACACCGGCACCATCGGCACCAGCCGCGGCGCCGCCCCGGTGGGGATGCCGTTGCGCTGGCCGTTGCCGGTCGCGGCCGGCGTCGGCCCGGCCACCGGCGCGGGCGCGCCGAGCGGCAACAGGGTGGCGAAGCCGACGACCGCCGCGATACCGCTGGCCGCGAGGCCGCCGACGACGTACCGCATCCTCGGGCGGCGCGGCGGTCGCCGGACCGCGGTCGCGGCGGGCCGGGCCAGCGGCCGCGGCGACACCGGCCGGGCCGCGACCGGGGGCAGCGGGTCGACGCTCGCCCGCGGGGCGGGGATCGTCGGCAGGCCCGCGCCGAGCAGCTCCTCGGCCGTCAGCGGGTCCAGCCGGGACAGCAGCCCCGGCAGGACGGCGATCTCGGCGACCGCCTCCCGGCACTCGGGGCAGCCCTCCAGGTGGTGCTCGTACTCGTCCCGCTCGGCCGGCGAAAGGGCCCCGAGGACGTAGGACGCGTCGCTGTGCTCGAACTCGCACCTCATCGCGTCACCCCCATTTCGTCCAATGCCACCTTCAGCGAGCGCAGCGCGTAGTGCGTGCGCGACTTGATCGTGCCGGACGGCACGCCCAGCCGGACGGCGGTCTCAGCCACCGAACGTCCGTGGTAGAAGCATTCCAACAGCACCTCCCGGTGTACCGGGGATAGTCGGCGCAGCGCCTCGGCGATCGTCCACGCCTCGACCGCGCGCTCGGTCTCGTCCACGCCCGCCGGGGGCTCGGGCATCGTGTCGGGGAACACCTCGCCGACCCTGGCGGACTTGCGCCGCCAGCCGTCGATGGCGAGGTTGCGCGCGGTGGTGAACAGCCACGCGCGCACCGACCCGCGCTCGGGGTCCAGCGACTCGGGGTGCCGCCAGGCGCGCAGGTACGTCTCCTGGACCAGGTCCTCGGCGCCCTGCCGGTCGCCGCGGGTGAGCCGGAGCGCGTGCGCGTACAGCGCGTCGCCGTGCTCCACTTGCACCGCCCGCAGGCGTTCGTCGCTGTCGCCGGTCACCGGCGCAGTCCCCTCGCGCTTGGTAGCCACACCCCGGTCCTCCATCGCATCCGCCAGGGAGTACGTGGAGGGTGCCCGTACGGTTCATCAGCCGGACGGCCCACCGCAAGAGATCAACGTTTGCCGATCTTTCCCGGCCGGGGTGGCCGGGAAACCCGGGGCGGGGGCGCGGTCGCCGGCCCGCGGGTGCCGGCGGTCGGCGCCCGCCGGCCGGGTCAGGCGGCGTCGGCGACGATCGCCTCGGTCACCGCGCGCGCGACCGCCTGGAGCCGGGACCGGACGATCCGCGCCGAGGCCATCATGTCGGCGGCCGGCAGCGCGCAGCCGACGGCCAGCCGGCGCTCCAGGTCCCGCTCGGCGGTGACCACCACCGCCGCGGTGGCGACGCCGCCCCGGAACTGCCCGATCTCCATCTGGAGGCCGCGCCGCTCGCCCGCGGACACGTCGGCTTCGAACGCTTCCGGCGTCACGAGCGTGGAGGGGGTGTACGGACGCATCCCCCAGTCCTTCAGGTACCGCAGGCGTTGATCGGAGGTGAGCGTGGCGAGCAGGGCCTTGCCCAGCGCGGTGGCGTGAGCGCCGTCGTCGAAGCCCGGCACGAACTCCTCCAGCCGGGGCGAGCGCACGCCCTCGGCGACGGCGGTGAGCGCGACCCGGCCGCCGACGAAGCGGCCGAGGTAATGGCTGTGGCCGGTGTCGGCGGCGGCGCGGTGCAGCACCTCGCCGACCGCGGACGGGCCGCGGAACGCGACCACCAGTTCGCGGAACCGGTCGGCGATCTCCAGGCCGACCACGTACGTGCCGTCCTCCCGCCGGGAGACGTACCCCTCGTACGCGAGCGTGCGGACGAGGTGGTAGGTGGTGGCGACGGTCAGTTCGCATCGCCGGGCGATCTGCTTGACCGTCAGCCCTCTGGGCGCACGACCGACCGCCTCAAGGACCCGCAGCGCACGGGAGACGCTGCGGATGAGGTCGGAAGGTTCCGCTAGGGGGTCGCGCACAGACCACCTCCGCCGCCGGGGAGCTACACCATATGAAATTGGCTCGCACCATGAAATGCCCGTTCGGATCAATCGAACGGGTGAGTTAGACCACAGGCGAGTGTGGCTAGCGCCACCGGCGGTGTCCAGTGCTCGTTAGGTCATATTTCCCGGTAATGAGTACCGGTCCGATAACAGCGAAGGTCCGGCTACGCCGTAGGTCGCACATGTACTACCGCGAAGGAGACATGTCGGTCACACGCGGTAGCCGACCGGAAAGCGCCTCGTGTCCCGCCCGGGGCCGCCGTGGACGGCCCGACCAGCCGCCACGACCCCCCGTGGCGCCCGCCGCCGGCCCCTGATGCGCCGCGGGAACGCCACTCTGCGTACCGATCAGGCTGACGCTGAGTCGACTCGATCATGGACCGCCACCACCCTCCACTTCGGACTCGTTCGCGATCCACGTATGCACGAAAATCGATGCGCACGCTGCCCCGGGAGGCACCGCCGACACAGCGGCCCCACCGGCCGCCGGGGCCCGCCGACCCCCGGGCGCCCCGTCGGCCCGCGGCGTTTCCGCCGCGTCGCGGACCCGCTCCCGGACCGCGACGGCGCGTAACGATCGGCCCGTACCCGATCGAACCGGACGCCGCATGAATCCGCCGCGAAACCTGTCCCGACATGCCGATTCGCCCGGTTCGCCGGATGTATAACCGGGTGATCGCGCTTCACAATCACCCGAATTCTGCCGATAAGAAAGCGTCAGAGGCGGATACCTCGGAGGTCGGATGACCCACGGTGGCACCCCGCCCGTGGACGGGCACGGGCGGGCGATGATGCCCAGCCGGCGGACAGCGGTCCGCCGGCTGTTCGTGCTGCTCGCCGCCCTGGCCCTGGTCACCTTCGCCGCCGACCCGGTGACCGCCGCGTTCTCCGCCACCACCCGTAACCTTGCCAATTCGCTGGCGATGGGTACCGATTTCAGCTATTACGGCGCCGTCCGGGCCGACTCCCCCACGCTGTACTACCGCGGCGAGGACGCGCAGTCGTCGTCGGCGACGTCCACGATGGCCGACTCCAGCGGCGGCGGCCGCAGCGGCACGTACAACGGGCGCACCGACGGCGCCGCGCCCTGGCTGAAGTTCGACGAGGGCTCCGGCAGCACCGCCGCCGACGCCAGCGGCGCGGCCGCGCCGGCCACCCTGACCGGCGCGAACGCCGGCTGGAACGCCACCGGCCAGTACGGCTCGGCGTTCGCCGTCACCAGCGGCACCGGGTACGCGCTCGGCGCCGCCCGGGTGGCCACCGACACCGACTGGACCGCGATGGCCTGGGTCTACGCGACGGCCGACAACGCGACCATGGCCGCCGTCGCCCAGGTCGGCACCGACAGCAGCGCCTTCATGATCAAGCGGGACGGCGGTGTGGACCGGTTCATGGTCGTCACCACCCGCACCGACGCCGACTCGCCGACCGTCGACCAGGTGGTCGGGACGACCGCGGCGAACCTGAACACCTGGTACCACGTCGCCGCCACGTACGTGGACTCCACCAACACCGTCACCCTGTACGTCGACGCGAGCGGCAACGGCAGCGTCAACACCAAGTCCGCCGACTGGGACGCCACCACCAACGTGGTCGTCGGCCGGTCCAAGTGGGCGTCGGCGCTGGCGGACCAGTGGATCGGCCGGATCGACGACGTCCGGGTCTACCCGCGGGCGCTCAGCGCCGGCGAGATCACCAGCGCCCGGGCCGGCGGCACGACCGTCTCCCCGTCGACCTCCCGGCTGGACGGGGCGCTGTCCGGCAGCGACCAGGCGAGCACGTACGGCGTGGGCTTCACGGCCGCCAACGGCGCGTACTACGGCACGTCGAGCAGCAACCCGAACCCGTTCACGCTGGAGTGCTTCGTCCGGCTCACCGGCACCGCCGGCGGCACCCTGATCGGCTTCTCCGGCTCGACCACGGGCGCCTCGGACGCCAACCACGACCGGGTCCTGTACGTCGACAGCGGCGGCCGGGTCACCTTCGGGGTCAACAACGGCTCGATCAAAACGGTCAGGTCGGCCGGAACCGTCAACGACGGGGCCTGGCACCACGTCGCCGCGAGCCTGGGCGCGTCGGGGATGAAACTGTACGTGGACGGCACGCTGACCGCGACCGACGCGGCCACGACCACGGCGGCCAACTTCACCGGCTACTGGCGGTTCGCCGGCATGAGCCTGACCGGCTTCACGAACCTGCCGACCAGCAACTACCTGATCGGCACGCTGGACGAGGCGGCGGTGTACCCGACGCAGCTCCCCGATGCCGACATCGGCCTGCACTACGTCGCGCGCAACTAGCCCGCGGGACGGTCAGCCCGTGCGGTCGGCGACCAGGTCGCAGAGGGTGGTCAGCGCCGCCCTGGCCGGCCCGTCCGGCAGCGCGGCCAGCGCGGCCCGGGCCCGGTCGGCGTACCCGCGGACGGTCTCCCGGGCCCGCTTCAGCGCCGCCGACTCGCGCAGCAGCTCCAGCGCCTCGGCCAGCAGCGCGTCGTCGGTGATCGGGCCGTCGGCGAGCAGTTCGCGCAGCCGGACCGCGCCCGCGTCGCTGTCGGCCGAGGCCAGCGCGTACAGCACCGGCAGCGTCGGCACACCCTCGCGCAGGTCGGTGCCGGGGGTCTTGCCGGACTCGCCGGCGTCGCTGGCGATGTCCAGCAGGTCGTCGGAGAGCTGGAAGGCCACCCCGATCGTCTCGCCGTACCCGGCCAGCGCCGCCACCTGCGCGGCCGGCAGCCCGCCGAACATCGCCCCGAACCGGGCCGAGGTGGCGATCAGCGAGCCGGTCTTCTCGGCGACCACGTGCAGGTAGTGGGCGACCGGGTCGGCGGCGCGCGGGCCGACCGTCTCGGCGATCTGCCCGTGCACGAGCCGGGAGAACGTCTCGGCCTGGATCCGCACCGCGTCCGGCCCGAGGTCGGCGGCGACCCGGGCGGCCCGGGCGAAGAGGAAGTCGCCGACGAGGATGGCCAGCGAGTTGGACCAGCGGGCGTTGGCGCTGGGGGCGCCGCGGCGCACGGGCGCCTCGTCCATCACGTCGTCGTGGTACAGCGTCGCCAGGTGGGTCAGCTCGACCACCAGCGCCGCGTCGACCACGCCCGGCGCGGCCGGGTCGCCGAAGCTCGCGGCGAGCGCGACCAGCAGCGGCCGGAACCGCTTGCCGCCGGCCGACAGCAGGTGGGCGGCGGCCTCGGCGACGAGCGGGTCGCCGCTGCCGACCTTCTCCCGCAGGGCCACCTCGACGTCGGCGAGCACGGCGGCCACCCGCCGCTCCAGCGCCTCGTCGCCGACGTGCACGCCGATCGCGCCGAGCCGGTTGCGCGCGGCGGCCCCGCGGTCGTCACCGGTGCCGTGGTCGCCGGCGCTGTTGCTACCGCGGTGGGCGTACGTCTGAGGGGTCCTCACCACATCCCCACCCTTGCACACCGCCGCATCCCCCACCCGGCCACCCCGGCCATTCACCGGGGCCGACAAGGGTATTTCAGCGGCAAATCAGACATGATCGCCGGGAAATCGGGCGGCCCACGCCGGCGCTCAGCGCAGGAACTGCGCCGCGGTGTCCGTGAGGTCCAACACAGGCTGCGGGGCGACGCCCAGCAGCGCCGTCGCCAGCACGCCGAAGGCCAGCGCCATCGACGTCGCCAGGCCGGGCACCGACACCGTCGGGGTCTGCTCGCCCGGCTCGGACAGCCACATCAGCACGACCACCCGCAGGTACGGGAAGGCCAGCACCATGCTGGTGATCACGCCGGCCACCACCAGCCACGCCTGGTCGCCCTCGATGGCCGCGCCGAAGACGGCGAACTTCGCGGTGAAGCCGCTGGTCAGCGGGAGGCCGGCGAAGGCGAGCAGGAGGAAGGTGAAGATCCCGGCGTACCCCGGTGAGCGCTTGCCCAGCCCGGCCCAGCGGGACAGGTGGGTGGCCTCGCCGTCGGCGTCGCGGACCATCGTCACGATGGCGAACGCGGCCAGCACGGAGAAGCCGTACGCGACGACGTAGAACATCGTCGAGGACAGGCCGGTCCGGTTGAAGGCGAGCACGCCGACGAGCAGGTACCCGGCGTTGGCGATCGACGAGTACGCGAGCAGCCGCTTGATGTCGGTCTGGGTGACCGCGAGCACCGCGCCGACGACCATGGTCAGCACGGCGATCACGCCGAGGATCGGCCGGTAGTCCCACGAGTTCGCCGGGAAGCCGGCGGTGAACACGCGCAGCAGCGCGCCGAACGCGGCGACCTTGGTGCAGGCGGCCATGAACGCCGTCACCGGGGTCGGGGCGCCCTGGTACACGTCCGGCGTCCACACGTGGAACGGCGCCGCCGCGGCCTTGAACAGCAGGCCCACGGCGATCAGCGCGAGCCCGGCGAACAGCAGGCCGGTGCCCCGGCTGGCGCTGGTCGCGGCCTCGTTGATCTGCGCGAACGTCAGGCTGACCGTGCTCTCCACCCCGCCGGTGCCGACGAAGCCGTACACCAGGGCCATGCCGAACAGGAAGAACGCCGAGGCGTACGCGCCCAGCAGGAAGTACTTGACCGCCGCCTCCTGGGACAGCAGCCGGCGGCGCCGGGCGAGCGCGCACAGCAGGTACAGCGGCAGCGAGAAGACCTCCAGCGCGATGAACATCGTCAGCAGGTCGTTGGCCGCGACGAACATGCCCATGCCGAAGATCGCGAAGACGACCAGCGGGTACACCTCGGTGCCGCCCGCCGCGCGGGCGGCCTGCCGCCGGTCGATCTCGGACCCGGCGGTGATCGCCGCCTGGGCGACGAACGGGCCGCCGACCTCCAGCGAGCGCTCGGAGATCAGCAGCAGCGCGACCAGGCCGAGGACGATGATGCCGCCCCAGAGGAACAGCGTCGGCCCGTCCACGGCGAGCGCGTGCCCGGCGGTGACGACCGCGAAGTTGTCCGCCCGGGACCGGACGATCACCAGCACCAGCGCGGCGAGCAGGCCGGCCAGGGCGAGGGTGAGCTGTACCGGATAGCGCAGCCGGCGCGGTACGAACGCCTCGACCAGCACCCCGACGCAGGCCGTGCCGAACAGCACGAGCAGCGGCACGATCGCGCCGTACGCGATCGGCGGGAGCTCCAACTCCGTCATCGGTTCTCCTCCGCCCGCACGGCGGTGGGCGCCGGGTCCTTGGCCCCCACGTCCGCCATGGTGGCCTCCACGGCCGGGTTGATCACGTCGGTGAGCGGCTTCGGGTAGAAGCCGAACAGCAGCAGCAGCGCCACCAGCGGGGCCACGACGACCTTCTCCCGGACGCTGAGGTCCTTGCGCATCGGGGCGAGGTCGGCCAGCGCCGGGTTGGGCGTGCCCTGGACGGTCCGCTGGACCATCCACAGCACGTACGCGGCGGCCAGGATGATGCCGAGGGTGGCGATGATCGCGACCGGCTTGTTGACCGTGTACGTGCCGATCAGCACCAGGAACTCGGAGACGAACGGCGCCGTGCCGGGCAGCGCCAGCGAGGCCAGGCCGGCGAAGAACAGGATGCCCGCGAGCAGCGGGAGCTGCTTGCCGGCGCCGCCGAAGTCGCCGATCCGGGCCGACCCGCGCCGGGTGACCAGCATCCCGACGACGAGGAACAGCAGGCCGGTGGCGAGGCCGTGGTTGACCATGTACAGCACCGCGCCGCTGCCGGCCTGGGTGGTGAAGACGAAGATGCCGACGCCGATGAAGCCGAAGTGGGCGATCGACGTGTACGACACCAGCCGCTTCATGTCCGACTGGCCGATCGCCACCAGCGCGGCGTAGATGACGCCGATCAGCGCCAGCCCGAGCGCGTACGGGGCGAACCAGCGCGACGCCTCCGGGAACAGCGGCAGGCAGTAGCGCAGGATGCCGAACGTGCCGACCTTGTCCATCACGCCGACGAGCAGCGCGGCGGCCCCGGCGGGGGCGGCGCCGCCGGCGTCCGGCAGCCAGGTGTGGAACGGGAAGAACGGCGCCTTGACCGCGAACGCGATGAAGAAGCCGAGGAACAGCCAGCGCGCGGTGCCCTCGTTGATGTCGATCTGGGTCAGCGCCTGCCAGTCGAACGTGTGCCCGCCGGCCACCCACAGCCCGACGACCGCGGCCAGCATGAACAGCCCGCCGACGAGCGAGTACAGGAAGAACTTGACCGCGGCGTACTGCCGCTTGCCGTTCTCGGTCTGCCCGTACGACCCGATGAGGAAGTACATCGGGATGAGCATGGCCTCGAAGAAGACGTAGAACAGGAACACGTCGGCGGCGCTGAACACGCCGAGCATCATCGACTCCAGCGCCAGCAGCAGCGCGAAGTACGCCGGCACCGACCGCTTGGACCGCTCGGCGTCGTGCCAGCTCGCCAGGATCACCACCGGCACCAGGACGGCGATCAGCAGCAGCATGACCAGGCCGATGCCGTCGGTGGCGAAGGTGAACCGGACGCCCCAGGCGGGGATCCACTGGTACGACTCGCGGAGCTGCATCCGGGTCCCGTCGGCCCGGAACGCGCCCCACATGACCAGGCCGAGCAGCAGCACGACCAGCGACCAGGCCAGCGCGATGACCTTGGCGAGCTGCGCCCGGTCCCGCGGGACGAACGCCAACACCAGCGCGCCGAGCAGCGGCAGCGCGGTGAGCAACGACAGGTACGGGAAGTCCGCGGACGTCACGAGAGCCATCCCATCTGGATCGCGAGGAACGCGCCCGTGACGAGCAGCGCCCCGGTGAGCACGGAGGTGGCGTACGACCGGACGAAGCCGTTCTGCAGCCGGCGCAGCCGGCCCGACCCGCCGCCGACCGCCGCCGCCAGCCCGTTCACGACGCCGTCGACGCCGCGGTTGTCCAGCCAGACCAGCGCCCGGGTGAGGAACACGCCCGGCTTCTCGAAGACGGCCTCGTTGAACGCGTCGGTGTACAGGTTCTTGCGCGCGGCGGTGACCAGCGGCCCGGCGGGCTGCTCCTGCTCGGCCGTGCCGTTGCGGAACAGCGCCCAGGCCAGCCCGGCCCCGGCGAGCGTGACCAGCGTGGCGAGGATCGTCAGGGTCCAGTGGCCGATGACCGCGTGGCCCTCCTCGTGCTTGCCGAGGGTCGGCTCCAGCCACTCCGGCACGGTCGTCGCCATCAGGCCGCCGGCCGCCACCGAGCCGACCGCGAGCAGGATCAGCGGGATCGTCATGATCCGCGGCGACTCGTGCGGGTGGGCGTCGGCGCGCCAGCGCGGCGGGCCGTGGAAGGTGAGCACGAACAGCCGGGTCATGTAGAACGCGGTGAGGCCGGCGCCGATCAGCGTCGCCGTGCCGATCACCCAGGGCCGCCAGCCGTGGCCGGTGTACGCGGCGGCGATGATCGGCTCCTTGGAGAAGAAGCCGGAGAACGGGAACAGGCCGAGGATGGCCAGCCAGCCGGTCGCGAAGGTCAGCCAGGTGACCCGCATGTGCTTGGCCAGGCCGCCGTACCGGCGGATGTCCTCCTCGTCGTTCATCGCGTGCATGACCGAGCCGGCGCCGAGGAACATGTTGGCCTTGAAGAAGCCGTGCGCGAGCAGGTGCACGATCGCCAGCGCGTACGCGGCGCCGCCGAGGCCCACGCCGACGAACATGTAGCCGATCTGGGAGACCGTCGACCAGGCCAGGATCCGCTTGATGCCGTCCTTGGCCGTGCCGATGATGCAGCCCATCAGCAGGGTGACCGCGCCGACCAGGACGACGATGAGCTGGAGGTCGGCGTTCGCCGAGAAGATCGGGTTGGACCGGGCGACCAGGTACACGCCCGCGGTGACCATGGTGGCGGCGTGGATCAGGGCGGAGACCGGGGTCGGGCCCTCCATCGCGTCCGGCAGCCACGCCTGGAGCGGGAACTGGCCGGACTTGCCGCACGCCCCGAGCAGCAGGAGCAGGCCCATCGCCAGCACGGTCCCGCCGGCGAGCCCGCCGACGCCGTTGAACACCTCGTCGTACTGGGTGGTGCCCAGGGTGGCGAACATGATGAAGATCGCGATGGCGAAGCCCGCGTCGCCGACGCGGTTCATCAGGAACGCCTTCTTGCCGGCGGTCGCGGCGGCCGGCTTGGTGTACCAGAAGGAGATCAGCAGGTACGACGCCAGGCCGACGCCCTCCCAGCCGAAGTACAGCATCACGTAGTTGTTGCCGAGGACCAGCAGCAGCATGGCCGCGACGAACAGGTTGAAGTACGCGAAGAAGCGGCGGCGGCCGGGGTCGTGCGCCATGTACCCGACGGCGTAGAGGTGGATCAGCGAGCCGACGCCGGTGATCAGCAGCACGAACACGGCGGCCAGCGGGTCGTACAGCAGCCCGAAGTCGACCTTCAGCCCGCCGACGGCGATGAAGTCCCACAGGCTGCGCTCGACGGCCTTGTTCTCGAGCCCGGACAGCGACAGGAACATCGACAGGCCGAGCACGAACGCCGCGCCGACGGTGGCGCAGCCGAGCCAGTGGCCCCACTTGTCGGCCCGCTTGCCGAGCAGCAGCAGGACGGCCGCGCCGAACAGCGGCAGGCCGACGAGCATCCAGGTCTGCGAGAGCAGCCCGGTCGCCTCGGCGAAGGTTGTGGTTTCCACGCTGGGCACCTCAGTACTTCAGGAGGTTGGCGTCGTCGACGCTGGCGGAGCGCCGGGTCCGGAAGATCGACATGATGATCGCCAGGCCGACCACGACCTCGGCCGCGGCGACCACCATCACGAAGAACGCCATGATCTGGCCGTCCAGTGTGCCGTTGATCCGGCTGAACGTGACCAGCGCCAGGTTGGCCGCGTTCAGCATCAGCTCGATGCACATGAACAGCACGATGGCGTTGCGCCGCACCAGGACGCCGCAGGCGCCGATGGTGAACAGCACCGCCGAGAGCACGATGTATGCGGATGGGGTCATTTCTCGTCCGTCCCCTTCGGCGCCATCTCGGTCGCGGTCAGCTCGCGCAGCGGCATGATCGACGGCACGGTCTGCGGGGCCGGGCTGCCGTCGGGCAGCCGGCCCGGCGTGGCGTTGGAGTCCGTGGTGGCGTAGATGCCCGGGCCGGCCTTGGCGCCCGGGTGGCCGCCGCCGGGGCGGAACCGCGCCCGCATCAGCTCCGGCTGGGTGACCTTCTCGTCCCGGCCGCGCTCGATGTGGGCCAGGATCATCGCGCCGACCGCGGCGGTGATCAGCAGCGCGGAGGTGGCCTCGAAGGCGAAGACGTACTTGGTGAAGATGTCCCGGGCGACGGCCTGGACGTTGTTGTTGACCGCCTCCTGGCTGAAGTCCACCGGGGGCGGGGCGCCGTCGAGCGCCCGGTACGTGCCGGTGCCGACCAGGGCGGCGAAGCCGATGCCGAGCAGCAGCGCCGCGGTCCGCTGCCCGCGCAGCGTCTCGATCAGCGAGTCGGACGCGTCCCGGCCGATCAGCATCAGCACGAACAGGAACAGCATCATGATCGCGCCGGTGTACACGATCACCTGGGCGACGCCGATGAACGGCCCGGCCTGGATCACGTAGAACACGCCCAGGCAGAGCATCGTCAGCACCAGCCACAGCGCCGAGTGCACGGCGTTGCGGGCGGTGACCATGCCGATCGCCCCGAGCACCGCCAGCGGCGCCAGCACCCAGAACGCGGCCAGCTCGCCGCCGGACATCGTGCCGGCCGCCGCCAGCACCGCCTGGCCGGTCATCAGCGGCCCCTTCCGCTCGTCGCCGGTGCCGGCCCGTCGCCGCCCGCCGCACCGTCGGCGACACCCGCCTGCGGGCCGTGCGCCGCCGCCCGGTCGGCCTGCTGGGTCGCGCCGGGGAACGGCTCGCCCGGCCCGCCGACCAGGTAGTCGCGCGGCTCGGTCGTCGCGTGCTCCGCGCCCGCCGACGTGCCGGGGTTGGCCAGCGCGCCGATGTAGTAGTCCTTCTCCGAGTCGCCGAGCCGCATCGCGTGCGGCGGGTTCTCCATGCCCTCCAGCAGGGGCGCCAGGAGCTGCTCCTTGGTGAAGATCAGGTCCCGGCGGGAGTCGCGGGCCAGCTCGTACTCGTTGCTCATCGTCAGCGACCGGGTCGGGCACGCCTCGATGCACAGGCCGCAGAAGATGCACCGGGCGTAGTTGATCTGGTACACGCTCGCGTACCGCTCGCCCGGCGAGAAGCGCTGCTCCTCGGTGTTGTCCCCGCCCTCGACGTAGATCGCGTCGGCCGGGCAGGCCCAGGCGCACAGCTCGCAGCCGATGCACTTCTCCAGGCCGTCCGGGTGGCGGTTGAGGATGTGCCGGCCGTGGTACCGCGGCGCCGTCTTCGGGTGCTCGAACGGGTAGTCGGTCGTGACGACCTTGCGGAACATGTGCGCGAAGGTGACGCCGAAGCCCTTCACCGCATCGGTTACCGCGCCCACGTCACACCTCCTCGGAGTGGGTAGCGACGTTCGCGGGCTGGCGCTCCGCGACGGCCCGGCGCGCGCGCGGGCTCGGGGGGACCTGGAGGTCGAGCGGCGGGACCGGGTACGCGCCGTCCGGCCGGGCGGCGAGCCGCTCCTCGAGCGGCACCTCCCCGTCGGCCGGCTTGCGGCTGTTCGGCCAGAGCAGCGCGACCACGCCCAGCACGACCACGGCGCCGGCGATGACCAGCCACTTGGTCCGCGCCTCGGCGGCCTCGTTCTGCATGGTCTTGATGCCGGCCAGCACCACGATCCAGACCAGGTTGATCGGCAGCAGGACCTTCCAGCCGAACCGCATGAACTGGTCGTACCGCAGCCGGGGCAGCGTCGCCCGGACCCAGACGAACAGGAACAGCAGCAGCAGGACCTTGCCGAAGAACCAGAGCAGGCCGATCCAGCCGGAGTTCGCGCCGTCCCACAGCGTGATCGGCCAGGGCGCCCGCCAGCCGCCGAGGAACAGCGTCGTGATCATGGCGGACATGCCGACCATGGCGACGTACTCGCTCAGCATGTAGAGCAGGAACTTGATCGAGCTGTACTCGGTCATGTACCCGGCGACCAGCTCCGACTCCGCTTCCGGCAGGTCGAACGGCGCCCGGTTGGTCTCGCCGAACGCGGCCACCAGGAAGACCAGGAAGCTCGGGATCAGCAGCAGGACGTACCAGCTCGGCGCGTGCAGCGTCAGGCCGGCGACGGTGAACTCGGTGCCGTGCGCCTGCGCGGCCACGATGCCCGAGGTGGACATCGTCCCGGCGGTCATGAACACCGCGACCAGGGACAGGCCGAGCGCCACCTCGTACGAGATCATCTGCGCCGACGAGCGCAGCCCGCCCAGCAGGGGGTACGTCGAGCCGGACGCCCAGCCGCCGAGCACGATGCCGTACACCGCCATCGACGAGCAGGCCAGCGCGATCAGCGCGCCCACCGGCACGTCGGTGACCTGCATCGGCGTGACGTGCCCGAACAGGTTCACCTTGCCGGCGAACGGGATGATCGACAGCGAGGTCAGCGCGAACACCGCGCAGACCGCCGGGGCGAAGAAGAACACGACCTTGTCGGCCTTCTTCGGCAGCAGGTCTTCCTTCAGCATGCCCTTGACGCCGTCCATCAGCGTCTGGAGCAGGCCGAACGGGCCCACCTGGTTGAGCCCCGGCCGCTGCGCCATCCGCGCCACGACCCGCCGCTCGAACCAGACGCCCAGCACCGTCAGGCCCATGCCGACGGCGAACGTGAAGACGAGCTTGATCAGCACGATCCACCAGGGATCGGTGCCGAAGTCGGTGAGCGCCGGGTCGGGCGCCGCGGCGTACGACCTCACTGGCTACCTCCAGAGTCGGCGACCGAGATCGTGACGATCGATCCCGAGGTCGCGCCGAGCGTACGGTGCACCGTGCTGCCGGGTGAGTTGGTCGGCAGCCAGACCACCGTGTCGGGCATGTCGGTGACCACGCCCGGCAGGGTCAGGGCGCCCCGGTCGGTGCCGACGGTGACCGGGTCGCCGTCGGTCACGCCGAGCGCCGCCGCCCGGGCCGGGCTGATCCGGACCACCGGCGGGCGGGCGGTGCCGCCCAGGTGCTCGTCGCCGTCCAGCGCGCTGGCCAGGTCGATGAGCTGGTGCCAGGTGGCCAGGTACGCCTGCCCGCGGCCCAGCGGCTCGGCCGGCTCCGGCGCGACCAGCGGCGGCGCCGGCCGGGACCCGTTGGCCGCCGGCAGCCCGCTCAGCTCGCGCCGGATCAGGTCGACGTCGCCCGCGTGCAGCGCCACGCCGAGCTGCCCGGCGAGCGCGTCCAGCACCCGGGCGTCCGGCATCGCCGCCGACGTGAGCACCTGCGTGAACGGCCGCAGCCGCCCCTCCCAGTTCAGGAACGTGCCCGGCTTCTCGGCCACCGGGGCGATCGGCAGGACCACGTCGGCCCGCCGGCTCACCGCGGACAGCCGCAGCTCGATCGAGACGAGGAAGCCCACCCGGTCCAGCGCCGCCTCGGCGGCCTGCGGGTCGGCCAGGTCGCCGGGGTCGACGCCGGCCACGACCAGCGCGTCCAGCTCGCCGGCGGCCGCGGCGGCGAGGATGCCGTCGGTGTCCCGGCCGGGCGTACCGGGCAGCGCGTCGGCGGCGACACCCCAGGCGGCGGCCAGCTCGGCCCGGCCCGCGGCGTCGGTGACGGCCCGGCCGCCGGGCAGGACGTTGGGCAGGCAGCCGGTGTCGACCGCGCCCCGGTCGCCGGCCCGGCGCGGCAGCCAGGCCAGCTTCGCGCCGGTCTTGACCGCGAGCGTGACGGCGGCGGACAGCGCACCCGGCGTCGCGGCGATCCGCTCGCCGACGAACAGCAGCGCCCCCGGCCGGGACAGCGCCTCGACCAGCGCGGCGTCGGACGCCAGCGCCCGGGCCTCGTCGCCCGGCGCGGTCGGCAGCACGGTCGCGCCGATCTTCTCCAGCCCGCGGCTGACGAACGGGGCGAGCGCGTACACCGGCAGCTTGCGGGACAGCGCGTTCTTGCGGAGGCGCAGGAACAGCATCCCCGCCTCCTCCTCCGGCTCCAGGCCGGCGAGGACGACCGCGGGGGCGGCGTCCACGTCGGTGAACCGGACGTCGCCGCGGCCGGCGACGCAGGCGGCCAGGAACTCGGCCTCCTCGTCCCCGCCGAGCGGGCGGGCGCGGAAGTCGATGTCGTTGGTGCGCAGCGCCAGCCGGGCGAACTTCGCGTACGCGTACGCGTCCTCGATCGTCAGCCGGCCGCCGGTCAGCACCGCGGCGCCCCGGCCGTCCCGGGCGGCGGTGAGGCCCTCGGCGGCCCGGGCCAGCGCCTCGCTCCACGACGCCTTGCGCAGCTCGCCGGTGTTCGCGTCCCGGACCAGCGGGTCGGTGATCCGGTCGAACGCCTGCGCGTACTGGAAGCCCCAGCGGCCCTTGTCGCAGTTCCACTCCTCGTTCACCGAGGGGTCGTTGCCGGCCAGCCGCCGCAGCACCTTGTTGCGCCGGTGGTCGGTGCGCTGGGCGCAGCCGGACGAGCAGTGCTCGCATACGCTCGGCGTGGAGACCAGGTCGAACGGGCGGGCGCGGAACCGGTACTGGGTGCCGGTGAGCGCGCCGACCGGGCAGATCTGCACGGTGTTGCCGGAGAAGTACGACTGGAACGGCGCGTCGGCCTCGCCGGGCGTGGACCCGTCGCCGTCGCCGCCGAAGTAGTCGTCCCGGTAGATGTTGATCTGCTCGGCGGCGCCGCGGTCCATCAGGTCGATGAACTTGTCGCCGGCGATCTGCTCGGAGAACCGGGTGCAGCGCTGGCAGAGGACGCACCGCTCGCGGTCCAGCAGGACCTGCGAGGAGATCGGCATCGGCTTGACGTACTCGCGCTTGTGCTCGTGGAACCGCGACTCGGACCGGCCGGTCGACATCGCCTGGTTCTGCAGCGGGCACTCGCCGCCCTTGTCGCACATCGGGCAGTCGAGCGGGTGGTTGATGAGCAGGAACTCCATCTGCCCCCGCTGCGCCTTGTCGGCGACCGCCGAGGTGCGCTGGGTCTGCACGACCATCCCGTCGGCGACGGTCTGGGTGCAGGAGGCCACCGGCTTGCGCTGGCCCTCCACCTCGACCAGGCACTGCCGGCAGGCGCCGGCCGGGGCCAGCAGCGGGTGGTCGCAGAAGCGGGGGATCTCGATGCCCATCCGCTCGGCGGTCCGGATCACCAGCTCGCCCTTGGGCGCCTGCACCTCGACCCCGTCGATGGTGAGCGTGACCAGATCGGTCTGCTTGGCAAGATCAGTCATGTCAGTGCGCTCCCGCCAGGACCTTAGCGCTCAGCCGCGGGGCCGTGCGGCCCTCGATGTAGTCCAGGTAGTCCTGCTTGAAGAACTTGAGCGAGGACGTGACCGGGCTGGTCGCGCCGTCGCCGAGGCCGCAGAAGGAGCGGCCGAGGATGTTGTCGCAGGCGTCCAGCAGGGTGTCCAGGTCCTCGTACGCACCCTGGCCGGACAGGATCCGCCGGAAGATCCGGGTCATCCAGAAGTTGCCCTCGCGGCACGGGGTGCACTTGCCGCACGACTCGTGGTGGTAGAACTCGATCCACCGGTACGTGCAGTACACCGGACAGTCCTGGTCGGAGAAGATCTGCGTCGCCGTGGTGCCCAGGATGGACCCGGCGGCGGCCACCGACTCGAAGTCCAGCGGCACGTCCGCGTGCTCGGCGGTGAGCAGCGGGGTGGACGACCCGCCCGGCGTCCAGAACCGCAGCTCGTGCCCCGGCTTCATGCCGCCGGCCAGCTCGATCAGCTCGTTGAGCGTGATGCCCAGCCCGCACTCGTACTGGCCCGGCTCGGCGATCCGGCCGGACAGCGAGTAGATCATCGGGCCGGACGACTTCTCCGTGCCCATCGACTTCCACCAGGCCGCGCCGCCCAGCACGATGTACGGCACGCTGGCGATCGTGCCGACGTTGTTGACCACGGTCGGGCAGGAGTACAGGCCGTGCGTGGCCGGGAACGGCGGGCGCAGCCGCGGCTGGCCGCGCCGGCCCTCCAGCGAGTCCAGCAGCGCCGTCTCCTCGCCGCAGATGTACGCGCCCGCCCCGGAGTGGATCGCCAGGTCCAGGTCGAACCCGGTGCCGAGGATGTTCCGGCCCAGGTAGCCGGCCCGGTACGCGTCGTCGACGGCCCGGCGCAGCCGGCGGGCGGCGTGCACGGCCTCGCCGCGGATGTAGATGTACGCGCGGTTGGCCCGGATCGCGTACGAGGCGATGATCACGCCCTCGATCAGCGAGTGCGGGTCGCACGTCATCAGCGGCAGGTCCTTGCAGGTGCCCGGCTCGCCCTCGTCGGCGTTCACCACCAGGTAGTGCGGCTTGCCGTCGTTCTGCGGGATGAAGCCCCACTTCAGGCCGGTCGGGAAGCCGGCCCCGCCGCGGCCGCGCAGGCCGGAGTCCTTGACGAGCTGGATCAGGTCGTCCGGCTGGACCGCCAGCGCCTTCTTCAGCGCCAGGTACCCGTCCAGCCGCTCGTACACGTCGAGCTGCCAGGCGTCCGGCGACAGCCACCGCTTCGTCAGGACGGGGGTGAGCTTCTCGACGACCTCGCGCCTCGGCTCACTCATTTGCGCGCCTCCTTGGCGTCCTCGAGGTGCTCGCGCTGCGGCGCGGGGGCGTCGCCGGCGGGCTTGGCGTCGCTGGCCGGCTTGTTGGCGGCCAGCCCGGCGGCGGTCGCCGCGGCGTTGCCGTCGCCGGTCCGGATGGGCGTGTGCGGGTCGAAGTCCGGTACGGCGATCCCGTACCGGTCGGCCAGCAGGTTCCCGCGCAGCGTGGCCGGGCCGGCGCCGGCGCCGGCGACCGCGCCCTCGCGCTCGTCCGGGAAGCCGGCGAGCTGCACCGCCATCTCCCGCAGCGAGCACGGGCGGGCGCCGCGCGAGGGGGCCGGCGCGCCGGCGGCGCGCAGCTCGTTGACGATCTCCACCGCGCGGTCGGGGGTGACCTCGTCGTGGAAGTCGTAGTTCACGGTCAGCACCGGGCCGTAGTCGCACGCGGCGAGGCACTCGGCGTGCTCCAGCGTGATCCGGCCGTCGGCCGAGGTCTCGTCGTGGCCGACGCCGAGCAGCTCGCTGAGGGTGTCGTACACCTCCTGGCCGCCCAGCACGTTGCACATCGTGTTGGTGCAGACGCTGACCAGGTACTCGCCGGTGGGCTTGCGCTTGTACATCGTGTAGAAGGTGGCCACCGCGGCGACCTGGGCCTTCTGGATGCCGAGGACGGCGGCGCAGTACTCGACGCCGGCCGGGGTGACCTGCCCGTCCACCGACTGCACCAGGTGCAGCAGCGGCAGCAGCGCCGAGCGCGGGCCGTCGGGGTACCGGGCCAGGATCGCGTCGGTCCGCGCGCCCAGCTCGGCCCGCAGCGCCGCGGCGGCCGGCGAGAGGCGGTCCAGCTTCGGCGGCGCGCCGTCGATCGAGACGCCGACCACCTGCCGGGAGGTCGCGGAAACAGTCGTCATCGGTCACACCCACCCATCACCGGGTCCAGCGAGGCGCCGCCGGCGATCACGTCGGCGATCAGGCCGCCCTCGGAGAGCGCCGGGATCGCCTGGAGGTTGATGAAGCTCGGCTCCCGGTAGTGCACCCGGTACGGGCGGGTGCCGCCGTCGGAGACCGCGTGCACGCCCAGCTCGCCGCGCGGGTGCTCGATCGCCTGGTACACCTGGCCCGGCGGGACCCGGAAGCCCTCGGTGACGAGCTTGAAGTGGTGGATCAGCGACTCCATCGACTCGCCCATGATCTTGGCGACGTGGGCGAGGGAGTTGCCCATCCCGTCCGCGCCCATGGCGAGCTGCGCCGGCCAGGCGATCTTCTTGTCGGCGACCATCACCGGGCCGGGCTTGAGCCGGTCCAGGCACTGCTCGACGAGCTTCATCGACTCGCGCATCTCGGCCATCCGGACCAGGTACCGGCCCCACACGTCGGCGGTCTCCTCGACCGGGACGTCGAAGTCGTACGTCTCGTAGCCGCAGTACGGGGCGGTCTTGCGCAGGTCCCACGGCAGGCCGGCCGAGCGCAGCACCGGGCCGGTCACACCGAGGGCCAGGCAGCCGGGCACGTCCAGCACGGCGACGCCCTTGGTCCGCTCGGTCCAGATCGGCTGGCCGGAGAGCAGGTCCTCGTACTCCTTCATCCGCTTCGGCAGGATGGTGAGGAAGTCGCGGATCTTGGCGATGGCCGGCTCGGGGACGTCCTGGGCCACGCCGCCGGGGCGGACGTACGCCATGTTCATCCGCAGGCCGGTGACCATCTCGAAGATCTCCAGCACCAGCTCCCGCTCGCGGAAGCAGTACAGCATCACCGAGATCGCGCCCAGCTCCATGCCGGTCGTGCCGAGCCAGACCAGGTGGCTGGCGATCCGGTTCAGCTCCATCATCAGCACGCGGATGGTGGTGGCCCGCTCCGGGATCTCGTCGGTGATCCCGAGCAGCTTCTCGACCGCCAGGCAGTACGCGGTCTCGTTGAAGATCGGCGCCAGGTAGTCCATCCGGGTCACGAAGGTGGTGCCCTGGGTCCAGTTGCGGAACTCCAGGTTCTTCTCGATCCCGGTGTGCAGGTAGCCGACGATCGGGCGGACCTCGGTGACGGTCTCGCCCTCCAGCTCGCAGACGAGCCGGAGCACGCCGTGCGTGGACGGGTGCTGCGGTCCCATGTTGACGATGATCTTCTCGTCGTGCAGCGGGTCGATGCCCTTGACGATCTGGTCCCAGTCCCCACCGGTGACGGTGAAGACCTTGCCTTCCGTCGTCTCGCGTTCGGTCGCGTAGCTCACTGGTAGGACCTCCGGTGGTCCGGCGGCGGGATCTCGGCGCCCTTGTACTCGACCGGGACGCCGCCGAGGGGGTAGTCCTTGCGCTGGGGGTGGCCCTCCCAGTCGTCCGGCATGAGGATGCGGGTCAGGTGCGGGTGGCCCTCGAAGACCACGCCGAACATGTCGTACGCCTCCCGCTCCTGCCAGTCGGCCGTCGGGTAGACGCCGGTGACGCTGGGCACCCGCGGGTCGTCGTCGCCGACGGCGACCTCCAGCCGGAGGCGGCGCCGGTACGTCATCGAGGTCAGGTGGTACGCCACGTGGTACCGCCGCTCGTCGGCGCCGAGGTAGTCCACCCCGGACACCGAGTTGCACAGCTCGAACCGCAGCCCCTCGTCGTCGCGCAGGGTCCGGCAGACCTCGGCGATCCGGTCGGCCCGGATGTGCAGGGTCAGCTCCCCCCGGTCGACGACGACCGACTCGACGGCGTCGTCCAGGCCGGGGAACGCCTCGGCGAGGCTGTCGTACACCTCGTCGAACTGGCCGGGCGCCTCCGGCGGGCCGCCGTACGGGCGGGCCGTCGGCACCGGGCCGACCCGGCGCGGTTGCAGCCCGCCGAAGCCGGAGGTGTCGCCGCTGCCCTGCACGCCGAACATGCCGCGCCCGGCGGGCACCGCCGGCGGGTGCTCGGCCGGGGCGCCGGCGGTGGCGCCGGCCGGCGGGGCCCAGACGGGGACGCCGCCGCCGTCGGCCGTGGTCCGGTTCTCGCTCACCGCTGCCCCTCCCCCGCCGGCGCGGCCGTGGCGTCGGTCCACCGGCCGGCGTCGGTCAGGTGCCGCTCCTGCTCCATCCACTTGAGAATGCGGAGCTGCTCCTCGCGCCCCTCGCGGACGGCGGCCTCCCACTCCCGGGCGCGGCCCTTGTCGCTGCGGTACGACGACGGCATCGTGCCCGGCCGGACGACCGGCACCCGGCCCTCGGCCTCGCGCTTGGCGGCCATCTTGCGGCCGTTGGCGCCCATCGGCTCGTACAGGATCTTCTCCCGCAGCTTGAGGATCGCGTCGATGAGCATCTCCGGCCGCGGCGGGCAGCCGGGCAGGTACATGTCCACCGGCACCACGTGGTCGACGCCCTGGACGATCGCGTAGTTGTTGAACATGCCGCCCGACGAGGCGCACACGCCCATCGACAGCACCCACTTCGGCGCGGTCATCTGGTCGTAGATCTGCCGGAGCACGGGGGCCATCTTCTGGCTCACCCGGCCGGCGACGATCATCAGGTCGGCCTGCCGGGGCGAGGCCCGGAAGACCTCCATGCCCCACCGCCCGAGGTCGTAGTGGGGGGCGCCGGCGGCCATCATCTCGATCGCGCAGCAGGCCAGCCCGAAGGTCGCGCCCCAGGTGGACGACTTGCGCGCGTAGTTGATCACCCGCTCGACGCTCGTCAGCAGGATGCCGCTCGGCAGTTTCTCCTCGAGGCCCATGTGTCAGTCCCAGTCCAGACCGCCGCGGCGCCACACGTACGCGTAGGCCACGAACACGGTCGCGATGAAGAGAACCATCTCCACGAACCCGAACAGGCCCAGCGCGTTGAACGAGACGGCCCACGGATAGAGGAAGATGATCTCGATGTCGAAGACGATGAAGAGCATCGCGGTCAGGTAGAACTTGATCGGGAACCGGCCGCCGCCGACCGGCTCGGGGGACGGCTCGATCCCGCACTCGTACGCCTCGAGCTTCGCCCGGTTGTACCGCTTCGGGCCGACGACGAGCGAGGTACCGAGGGAGAACAGCGCGAAGCCCGCCGCGAGGGCGAACAGCCCCAGAATCGGTACGTACGCCGAGAGCGACATATCGTCCTTCCGCCTCAGACCGCCGGCGTGAGCCGGGTGAGCCCGTTGATGATCCGGTCCATCGCGTCCCCGCCGCGCGTGTCCGTCAGGTTGGCCAGGAGTTTCAGTACGAACCGCATCAGTGTCGGATGCGGCAGCCCGTGCTGGGTGCAGATCCGCATGATCTCCGGGTTGCCGATGAGGTCGACGAAGATCTTGCCCAATCGGTAGTACCCGCCGAATCGCACCTTCAACTCCGCCGGGTACGCCTGAAGTGCGCGCTCCCGGGCCGGGCCGGCCGGGCGGGCCAGCGCGGTGAACGCGATATCGGCGGCGATCTCGCCCGACTCCATGGCGTACGCGATGCCCTCGCCGTTGAACGGGTTGACCATTCCGCCGGAATCGCCGACGAGCAGCATCCCCCTGGTGTAGTGGGGGGTGCGGTTGAAGCCCATCGGCAGGGCGGCGCCGAGGACCTTGCCGTCCGCGTTGTCCGGATCGGCCAGGCCCCACTCCGGCGGCGTGGTGGCGAGCCAGTCGCGCAGCATGTGCCGGTAGTTGGTCTTGCCGAACGCCGCGCTGCTGTTCAGCACGCCCAGGCCGACGTTGACCCGGCCGTCGCCCAGGCCGAACAGCCAGCCGTAGCCGGGCAGCAGCACGCCCTCGCCGGCCTCGGCGCTGCGCAGCTCCAGCCACGACTCCAGGTAGTCGTCGTGGGTGCGGGCCGCGCTGCGGATGTACTGCCGGACGGCCACGCCGATCGGCCGGTCGTCCCGCTTCTCCAGGCCGAGCGCCAGGGCGAGCCGGCCGGACACGCCGTCGGCGGCGACGACCAGCGGCGCGCGGTACTCCAGCGGCTCCTTGCCCTCGCCCTCGGCCAGCACGCCGACCACGCGGTCGGCGCCGTCCAGGATCGGGGCGGTGACCGTGACGCCGGTGCGCAGGTCGGCGCCCGCGCCGACGGCCCGCTTGGCCAGGATGTCGTCGAAGTCCATCCTGGTCCGGCACAGGCCGTACGGCGGGAAGCTGGCCAGGTCCGGCCAGTCCAGCTCCAGCCGCAGCCCGCCGCCGATGACGCGCAGGCCGCGGTTGGGCACCCAGCCGTCGGCCGTCGTGTCGACGCCCATCCGGATGAGCTGCTGCACCGACCGCGGCGTGAGGCCGTCGCCGCAGACCTTCTCGCGCGGGAAGTGCGTCTTCTCCAGCAGCAGCACCCGGGCGCCGTGCGTGGCCAGGTGGTACGCGGCCGCGGAACCGCCGGGGCCGGCGCCCACCACGATCACGTCGGCGTCGTACGCCACACCGGAGCGCGGTGTCGGGACAGTCGGGGTCACCACTGCACCTCCGCCTCGTCTACTCCGGGCGGTCCCGGGGCCGGCGGTACCGGCCCGGGCCCGTTGTCCGGGGCTCGTGAAAGTATTCACAAGCACATTCGGAGGGCAGTCTAAAACCGGCCCCTACACCATGCAGGTGTTAGGTGAACCTAACTCGGCGAAATGCCCAACCCGGCCAGCGCGTCGGCGTCCAGCCGGTCGCTCAGCGCGCCGTCGGTGGTGTCGTCCACGGCCTGTACGAGATCCGCGAGCAGTTGCTGCGCCAGCTCCGGCCGTTCGGCGGAGAGCAGTCGGAGTTGATCGCCCAGCGTCGCCACTTGCTCCACAGCGGTGGTCATGTCGTCGCCCCCTTCGCGCCTGGTCTTCCCGGCTCTCCGTCACCCTAGAACCGGAAACTCCGTTATGTACCGGTTTCCCTGCAACCGTCCCGTAACAAGTCCATGGATACCCGGTGGCAGCAGCCGGGAACCCCGGGCAGATGCGTACCGATCAGGCTCTTTTCGAGCGAATCGGGCGGGAAATTTCGGCCGGCTGACACGGCAGCGGCATCCACGGCGGGCGGGTGCCGGCGGGCCGAACGCCGCCGCGGGACGGACGACGCCGGCGGGGCAGAGCGGCAGCGGGACGGAGCGGCGTCAGCGGGGCGGGCGTCAGCGGCGGGTGGCGGGTGGGCGCTGGGGGCGGGTGGCGCGGTGCAGGGCGGCGATGCCGCCGGTGAGGTTGCGCCAGCCGACCGCGCCCCAGCCGGCCGCCGCGATCCGGGCGGCCAGCGCGCGCTGGTCCGGCCAGGCGCGGATCGACTCGGCCAGGTACACGTACGCGTCCGGGTTGCTGGCCACCCGGCGGGCCGCCGCCGGCAGCGCGCGCATGAGGTACGACAGGTAGGCCGTGCGCCACGGCCCCCACACCGGGTGGCTGAACTCGCACACCACCAGCCGGCCGCCGGGCCGGGTGACCCGCAGCAGCTCGGCCAGCGCGGCGTCGGTGTCCACGACGTTGCGCAGGGCGAACGAGATCGTCACCGCGTCGAACGTGGCGTCCGCGAACGGCAGCCGCAGCGCGTCGCTGGCCAGCAGCGGCAGCGCCGGCCGGGTCCGCTTGCCGACCCGCAGCATGCCCAGCGACAGGTCGGCGCCGACGGCGTGCGCGCCCGCGGCGGCCAGCTCCGCGGTGGAGACGCCGGTGCCGGCGCCGACGTCCAGCACCAGGTCGCCGGGCGCGAGGCCGAGCGCGGCCCGGGTGGCCCGGCGCCAGCCGGCGTCCCGGCCGAACGAGAGCAGGGTGTTGGTCCGGTCGTACCGCTCGGCCACGCCGTCGAACATCGCGGCGACCTCGTGCGGCTGCTTGTCCAGTCGGGCCCGGCTCATGCCCCGTACTCTCGCACGGCAGCCGGTCAGAGCGGCCGGCGGTGCCGCGGCCGCGGGCGGATCGACAGCAGCAGGCCCAGCCCGATCAGCAGCAGCCCCAGCCCGGTCAGCGCGAACGGCGGCGCGTCGTCCCGGCCGGTCAGCGGCAGCTCGCGGACCAGCCCGCCGCCGGTCCCGCCGGCCGGCGCCGAGCCGACCTGGATGACCATCTCGTCCACGTTGTCGGTGCGGTCGGTGTCGGGCAGCCGGCGCAGCGAGCGCACCGCCGCGTCGTCGGTCGCCGCGGCCGGCGCGCCGAGCGGCGTCACCGAGACCCGGCCGCCGACCAGCCAGCGCGGCGCGGACAGCTTGCCCGAGACTGCCACGGCGTCCCGGAAGCGCAGCCGGGACGGGGCCTTGCCGCGCCGCCCCTCGGGCGCCAGGGCCAGGTCGGGGTACACGCAGAAGGCCGACCGGCGGCTCCCGTCGTAGGTGCACGCCTTGTACAGCTTGGCGAAGGTGGCGCCGCGGGGCAGCACGATCCGGACGATGAAGCCGGTCGCCGGCGCGCTGCCGGCGTTGCCGACGACGTAGTGCAGCTCGGCCTGCCGGCCCGGCCGGACGGCGCCGGTGCTGCCGCGCCTGCGGTCGTACGGCGCGTCGGGGGCGTACGCGTACAGGTCGGCGCCGTAGCCGCCCACCCGCACCGGCGTGCTGGCCACGTTGTTGCGCCGCCGGCCGTCCACGCCGTCGTGCACGACGCCGACGCGCAGCCGCCCGGCGGTGCCGCTGCCGGTCAGGTGGCGCAGCGTGACGGCGAGGTCGAGCGCGCCGCCGGGGCGCACGTCGTCGACCCGGCAGTACAGGTACGGGCCCTGCGTGCGGCACGCCCGCGGGTCCGGCACGCTGACCGCGACCTTGTGCTGGTCCAGCCGGCCGAGGTCGAAGGCGACGGTGACCCCGGTCGCCGTCCGGCGGCCGCGGTTGAGGACCGTGACGTCGGCGACCTTGCTGGCCACGCCCGCGGCCAGGGTGGTGCCGGCGACCGTGATCGCCAGGTCGGCGGGGTTCGCCGCGGCGGCCGGCGCGCCGGCGCCGACGGTCAGCGCCGCGGTGGCGGTCAGCGCCGCGGCGACGAATCGCGCCGTGCGGGTGGACGGTTTCATGACACTCCCGGTTGCTCGCCCTACGACGCGCGCCGCGGCAGCGGCAGCAGTGCGTCATAGGGCGTAACGAGGCAAAGCGCCCGTTCGCGCACCAAGCGATATGGAATGTCCGATCCGGACCCGGTCTACCAGCGCGTTGTCGCCCGTGGACGGACGGCGCGTCACTCGGACGGGGCAGCCTCCACCAGCGGCAGCGTCCGCGCCCCGGCGGGCGCGGCGGCGGGCGGGCCCGCGGCCGGCTCGCCGCGGCCGCCGCCGGGCAGGGCGATGGAGGAGAAGTGCGAGACGATCCGGGCGTCGTCCGGGTCGTCGGCGGGCGTGCGGTGCACGGCGAGCCGCCGGTACAGGGTGTCCCGCTGGGCCGGGATCCGGTCGGCGGAGCGGATCATCCAGATCAGCTCCCGCAGGTTCGACCGGTGCCGGGCGCCGGCGGAGGAGATCACGTTCTCCTCCAGCATGATCGAGCCGAGGTCGTCGACGCCCATGTGCAGGGCGAGCTGGCCGACGTCCTTGCCGGTGGTCAGCCAGGACGCCTGCAGGTGGGCGACGTTGTGGAAGAACAGCCGGGCGACGGCGATCAGCCGCAGGTACTCCAGCCGGGTCGCCTGGGTGCGGCCCTTGAGGTGGTTGTTCTCCGCCTGGTACGTCCACGGGATGAAGGCGCGGAAGCCGCCGGTGCGGTCCTGCACGTCCCGGATCATCCGCAGGTGCTCGATCCGCTCGGCGTTGGTCTCGCCGGTGCCCATCATCATCGTGGCCGTGGACTCGAGGCCGTGCCCGTGCGCGACCTCCATGACCTCGAGCCAGCGGGCGCCGGACTCCTTCAGCGGGGCGATCGCCCGCCGCGGCCGGTCCGGCAGCATCTCGGCGCCGGCGCCGGCGATCGAGTCCAGGCCGGCGGCCTTGATCCGGACGACCGCCTCCTCGATGGACACGCCGGACACCCTGGCCATGTGCAGGATCTCGCTCGGGCCGATCGAGTGGATGGCGAGCTGGGGGTACGCGGCCTTGACCGCCCCGAACAGCGCCTCGTAGTACTCGACCCCGTACTCCGGGTGGTGGCCGCCCTGCAGCATCACCTGGGTGGCGCCCAGCTCGACCGCCTCGCCGCACCGGCGCAGGATCTCCTCGGTCGGGTGCGACCAGCCCTCGCGGTGCTTCGGCGCCCGGTAGAACGCGCAGAACTTGCAGGCGGTAACGCAGACGTTCGTGTAGTTGATGTTGCGGTCGATCAGGTACGTGACGACCCCGTCCGGGTACCGCCGCCGGCGCACCGCGTCGGCCGCCTCGCCGAGCGGGTGCAGGGGCGCGTCGGTATAGAGCCGCAGGGCCTCGTCGGGCGTGATCCGCCCGCCGTCGGCCCCCCGCCGGAGGATCTCGTCGATGTCCCGTCCGCGACCCCGGTCGGACCCCACCACGACGCTCACTGACGCACTCACGCCCCCGAGCCTACGACCCGGCCGCCCGGCGGGCCCGCCGCCCGGGCGCCGGGCTGCGGCGGAAATCACGCCGGGCCGGGGTCCGGGCCGGTCGGAGCGGGCGGTATGCGGCCGTTGTCCCGCCCGGCCGCCTATGCTCGGACGGGTGACGAGCATCGACGAGCGGCTCACCCCCGACAGCCCGGCCGGCGCCGCCGCCCGGGCGCCGGGCCTGCGGTACCGGCGGCTCGGCCGGTCCGGCCTGGTGGTCTCGGTGGTCGGGGTCGGGTGCAACGCCTTCGGCGCCGGCCTCGACTCGCGGGAGGTCGACGCCGTCGTCGGCGCCGCCCTGGAGGCCGGGATCAACCTGTTCGACACCGCCGACCTGTACGGCGACCCGCCCGGCCGGTCCGAGGAGCTGCTCGGCGCGGCCCTGCGCGGCCGGCGCGACGACGCCGTCATCGCCACCAAGTTCGGGATGAGCGTCGGCGACCTCAACGGCGCCGACCGGGGCGCCCGGGGCGCCCGCCGGTACGTCGTCCGGGCCGTCGAGGGCTCGCTGCGCCGGCTGGGTACGGAGCACATCGACCTGTACCAGCTCCACGAGCCCGACCCCGCCACCCCGGTCGAGGAGACGCTCGCGGCGCTGGACGACCTGGTCCGGGCGGGCAAGGTCCGGTACGTCGGGCACTCCAACTTCGCCGCCTGGCAGCTCGCCGACGCCGCGTGGACCGCCCGCGAGCGCGGCAGCAGCCCGTTCATCAGCGCGCAGGACCACTACAACCTGCTGCACCGGGAGGTCGAGGCCGAGCTGATCCCGGCCTGCGCGCACTACGGGCTGGGCTTCCTGCCGTACTGGCCGCTGGCCAGCGGCCTGCTCACCGGCAAGTACCGCCGGCACGAGCCCGCCCCGACCGGCTCCCGGCTGGCCCGGCCGCGGTACGCGACCCGGTTCGCCGCCGCGCCCTGGGACACGATCGAGGCGCTGGAGAAGTACGCGACCGAGCGCGGCCTGACCCTGCTGGACGTGGCGCTGGGCTGGCTCGCGGCGCAGCCGGCGGTGACCTCGGTGATCGCGGGCGCGACGACGCCGGAGCAGGTGCGGGCGAACGTCACCGCCGGCGCATGGGAGCCGACGCCGGAGGACCTGCACACGCTGAACGAGCTGACCGAGCAGTAGCCGGGCGGCGCGCGGCGCCGGCCGGTTGTCGGTGCGCGTGGCTAGACTTGCCCGCCGGTAGCGGCGGGAGGCGGCGGGTTGCTCACAGTCCACGGGGCCTGGGTCGGGGCGCGGCTGACGCTGTGGGCCGAGGACGACCGCCCACCGGCCGCCGATCTCGACGCGCCCGCCGGTACGACGGCGGGCGAACAGGCCGACGCCGTCGTACCGACGGGGGACATGTCCGCTGCCGGGCCGGCGGCGAGTCGGCAGGACGGCGGTGCCGGGCCGGCTGGACGCGGCGGCAAGCGGCGGGGGCGGCGCGGACCGCGGGCGCATCCGCATGCCGCGCCCGCCGAGGTGCTGCGCGCGGCCCTCGGGGTCGGCGAGCCCGGCGCCCACGTCGCCCACCTGCCCGGCTTCCGGTCGGGTCCGGCGCCCTCGCCGGACAGCGCCCGGACCGACGCCGGCCGGACCCCGCGCCCGGCCGCCTGGCTGGTCCCCACGGTGAGCCTGCCGGCCGCCGACGCCCTGGCCCTGCTCGCCGACCTCGACCCCGACGACCCCGCCGACGCCGCCGAGCCGGGCCAACGCGGACCGGCGGACGCCCGGCGCCCGGCCGCGGACGATCCGGCCCGCGCGGGCGGGCCGCACGCCGGCGCCGCGGCTCACGGCGCGGTGGCGTGGCGGGCCGGGGGGTCGGTGCGGTACCTCGCGGTGCTCGCCGGGTACGCGTGCGCGCTGGTCCGGCGCGGCCGCCTGCTCCCCCAGCTCGTCGCCGAGGGCGACCGGTACGCCGCCCGCTGGCGGCCGGTGCGCACCGGCGCCGACACCGACGCGTACACCGAGCTGCTCGCCGCGATGCCCGGCGCCTGCGCCGCGCTCGCCCCGGCCGGCGAGCCGCCGCCCGGCGTCGGCGCGGCGCTGGCGGACGCGCTCGGCGCGCTCGTCGACGCCGCCGCCCGGACCGCCTGGCCGGACCGGCTGCTGCGCGGCGCCCGCCCCGGCCCCCGGGCCGAGGCCGCGGACCGGTGGCTGTGGGCGCTCACCGCCGACGACGCGGCCCTCGACCTGGACCGGGACGCGGCCGACGGGCTGGCCCGGCCGCTGCGCCGGTGGTACGACGCCGCGCACGCCGACGGTACCGGCAGCCGGCTCTGCTTCCGGCTCACCGAGCCCCCGGGGACAACCGCCCCGGAGCCTGTGGATAACTCTGTGGATAACCCCGCTGACCAGGACGTTTGGCGGGTCGAGTGGGCGTTGCAGTCGGTCGACGACCCGAGCCTGTGGGTACCCGCGGCCGACCTGTGGGCGGGCGCCCGGCCGCCGGGGCTGCCCGCGCACCCGGACGAGGTCCTGCTGGCCGGGCTCGGGCGGGCGGTCCGGCTGTTCCCGGCGCTGCACGCCGTCCTGCGCGAGCCGGCGCCCGCGGCGTGGACGACGGACACCGCGGGCGCGCACGAGTTCCTGCGGGACAGCGCGCCGCTGCTGCGGGCGGCCGGCTTCGGCGTACAGCTCCCGGCCTGGGCCGGGCGCACGGGCCTCGGCGTACGGCTGACCGCCCGCAGCCGGTCGGCGGCCGGGCCCGGCGCGGTCGCGGCCGGCGGGGTCGGCGGCGGCGAGCTGGTCGACTTCTCGCTGGAGCTGGCGCTCGGCGGGCAGGCGGTCAGCGAGGCGGAGCTGGCGGCGCTGGCCGCGCAGAAGGTGCCGCTGATCCGGGTCCGCGGGCAGTGGGTGGAGCTGGACGACCGGCAGCTCTCGGCCGCGCTCGCGCTGCTCCAGCGGCGGCGCAGCGGCACGATGTCCGTCGGCGAGGTGCTGCGCGAGGTGGCCGGCGGCGAGGACGTCCTGCCGATCACCGAGGTGGACGCCGACGGGATGCTCGGCGACCTGCTCTCCGGCACCCTCGACGCCCGGCTCGAACCCACGCCGACGCCGCGGGCGCTGGCCGGGGAGCTGCGGCCGTACCAGCAGCGCGGGCTGTCCTGGCTCGCCTTCCTCAGCCGGGTCGGCATCGGCGGCATCCTCGCCGACGACATGGGCCTCGGCAAGACGATCTCCACGCTGGCCCTGCTGCTGCACCGGCGGGAGGCCGGCGCCGTCGGCCCGACGCTGCTGGTCTGCCCGATGTCGCTGGTCAGCAACTGGGAGCGGGAGGCGGCCCGGTTCGCCCCGGACCTGCGGGTGTACGTGCACCACGGCGCCGGCCGGCAGCGCGGCGACGGGCTGGCCGCGGCGGTGGCGGCGCACGACCTGGTGCTGACCACGTACGGCACGGCGCTGCGCGACCTCGACGCGCTGCGCGCGCACGCCTGGGAGCGGGTCGTCTGCGACGAGGCGCAGGCGATCAAGAACAGCGCCGCGCGGCAGGCCCGCGCCGTCCGGGCGATCCCGGCGCGGACCCGGCTGGCCCTGACCGGTACGCCGGTCGAGAACCACCTGGCCGAGCTGTGGTCGATCATGGACTTCTGCAACCCCGGGCTGCTCGGGCCGGCGCGGGTGTTCCGGGACCGGTACCAGCGCCCCATCGAGACCGCCGCCGCCAACGCCGAGGACGCCGCCGCGGCGCTGCGCCGGGCCACCGGCCCGCTGATCCTGCGCCGGCTCAAGACCGACCGGAGCATCATCTCCGACCTGCCGGAGAAGGCGGAGATGAAGGAGTGGTGCCGGCTGACGCCGGAGCAGGCCAGCCTGTACCGGGCCGTGGTGGACGAGATGCTCGCGGTGATCTCCTCGACCACCGGGATCGACCGGCGGGGCAACGTGCTCGCCGCGATGACCAAGCTCAAGCAGGTCTGCAACCACCCCGCCCACCTGCTCGGCGACGGCTCCCGGCTGGCCGGCCGCTCGGGCAAGCTCGCCCGGTTGGAGGAGCTGGCCGCCGAGCTGCTGGCGGAGGGGGACAAGGCGCTGGTGTTCACCCAGTACGCGGCGTTCGGGTCGCTGCTGCGGCCGTACCTCGAAGCCCACCTCGGCCGCCCGGTCCTCTGGCTGCACGGCGGCCTGCCGAAGCCGCAGCGCGACGCCCTGGTCGCCCGCTTCCAGGCCGACGACGAACCGATGATTTTCCTGCTGTCGCTGAAGGCCGCCGGTACCGGCCTCAACCTGACGGCGGCCAACCACGTCATCCACGTGGACCGCTGGTGGAACCCGGCGGTCGAGGACCAGGCGACGGACCGGGCGTTCCGGATCGGGCAGCGGCGCAACGTCCAGGTCCGCAAGTTCGTCTGCGTGGGAACGCTGGAGGAGCGGATCGACGAGATGATCGAGAAGAAGAAGGCGCTGGCCCAGCAGGTCATCGGGGCGGGCGAGGACTGGCTGACCGAGCTGTCCACCGACGACCTGCGCGACCTGCTCCGGCTCGACCCGGCGGCGGTGGCGTGATGCCGGTGGGGCCGGACGGCTGGTTCGCGGCCGGGAAGCCGATCAAGGTCGAGGGCGGCATCCGGGCCCGCGGGCGGCGCGGGTCGCTGGGCGAGCACTGGTGGTCGCGGCGGTTCGTGGACCTGCTCGAATCCCTGTGCGACGGCGGGCGGCTGGCCCGCGGGCGGGCGTACGCGCGGCAGGGGCAGGTGCGCGACTACACCGTGGCGCCGGGGCTGGTCGAGGGGCTGGTGCAGGGCTCGCGGCCGCAGCCGTACCGGGTGGCGATCCGGATCGACGTCCTCGACGACGCGGTCTGGACGGCGGTCCGGGACGAGCTGGCCGGGCGGGCGGTGTACCGGGCGGCGCTGCTGGCCGGCGAAATGCCGCCGGAGATCGTCGAGGTGTTCGACGCGGTGGGGGCGCCGCTGTTCCCCGACACGCTGGCGATGGCCTGCTCCTGCCCCGACCCGGGCTGGCCGTGCAAGCACCTGTCGGCGGTGCTGTACCTGCTGGCGGAGGCGTTCGACGACGACCCGTTCCTGGTGCTGGCCTGGCGGGGACGCGACCGGGCGACGCTGCTGTCGGCGCTGCGCGCGGATGCGGGCGGCGGCTCGGCGGACCGGGCGATCGATGCCGCGGGTGGCGCGGGCGCGGCCGGCGGCGGTGTTGCCGGCGGGGAGCGGGCGGTGGGCGCGGCGGCGGAGCCGCCGGTGGACGTCGCGCGGTTCTACTCCGGCGACGTGTCGGTGGCCCGCCTGCGCGAGCGCCTCACGATCCCGTCCTCGGCCCCGCCGGAACTCCTGCTGCGCGCACTGGACCCGCCCCCGGTCCGGGTCCGCCACATCCCGCTGGTGGACATCCTCCGCACGGCCTACCGCCACCTCGCCGACGACCAGCCCTGACCCATCCCGGCACCGGCCGCGGCCGGGCGCGGTCAGCGCAGGTGGATGCGGGGCGGGCCCGCGATCAGTTCGCCGATGATCGGGGCGTTCGGGATCCCGCCCGCCAGGAGGAGGCCGCCCGAGGTCTGGGCGTCGGCCAGGAGGAGGACCGTCTCCTCGTCCGCGGTGCCGGGGTCCAGGTGGGGGGTGACCCAGTCGAGGTTGCGGCGGGTGCCGCCGGAGACGTGGCCGTCGCGGACCGCCCGCCGGGCGCCCGCCAGCAGCGGTACCGCCGCCGCGTCCAGCACCGCGCCCACGCCGCTGGCCCGGCACAGCTTGTACAGGTGGCCGAGCAGGCCGAAGCCCGTCACGTCCGTGGCGCTGCGCACCCCGGCCGCCACCGCCGCCCGGGCGGCGTCGCGGTTGAGCGCGGTCATCGACGCCACCGCCTCCGGGAAGACCTCGCCGGTGGCCTTGTGCCGGGAGTTGAGGACCCCGACGCCGAGCGGCTTGGTCAGCGACAGCGGCAGGCCGGGGCGGGCGGCGTCGAGGGTGAGGAGGCGGTCCGGGTCGACCGTGCCGGTCACCGCCAGCCCGTACTTCGGCTCGGGGTCGTCGATGCTGTGCCCACCGCCGATCGGGCAGCCGGCCTCGGCCGCGACCGCGGCGCCGCCGCGCAGGACCTCGCCCGCCAGGTCCAGCGGGAGGGTCTCGCGGGGCCAGCTCAGCAGGTTCAGGGCGACCAGCGGCTCGCCGCCGACGGCGTAGACGTCGGAGAGGGCGTTGGCGGCGGCGATCCGGCCGAAGTCGTACGGGTCGTCGACCACGGGGGCGAAGAAGTCCGCGGTGGCCACGGTGGCCCGGCTGCCGCCCGGGGTCCGGACGACGGCGGCGTCGTCGCCGTACGCGAGCCCCACCAGCACCCCGTCGGACCCGCCGCCGCCGAGCGGGGCGACCAGGCGCTCCAGCTCGCCGGCCGGCAGCTTGCAACTGCACCCGCCGCCGCGGGCGTACTGCGTCAACCGCACCATCGGCCCACCCTAGCCACCCGCCGGCGCCCCGGGCCGAGGTGGCGGGTCGGGGCCGCGCGGGCCGGGGCGGCGGGTCGGCGCCGCACGGATGGAGGCGGCGGCCGCACGGATCGGGGCGGCCGGTCGGCGCCCGCCGACGGACCCCGCCCGGCCGGGGGTCGTGGCTAGGATGGCGCCGGGGGTGTGTGGGTGCCTGGTGGCCCTCCCGGTCTTCAACACCGGTGGGCGGCGCGCGGCGTCGCCGGCGGGTTCGATTCCCGTCCACCTCCGCCACCGCGCCCGCCGCCCGCGCGCGAGCACCGACGGCCGCCGCGGTGGCCCGGTCGGACGCCCGGGCCGCGAGCACCGGCGGACGGGGAGGCAGGAGTGGGGCATGGACGCGCGGCGTGACATCCCGCGGACCGACGCGGTCCTCGCCGACCCGCGGCTCGCCGCCGCGCTGGCCGCGCTCGGCCGCCCGCTGGTCAGGGCCGCCGTCACCGCCGCCGCCGACCGCGCCCGGGCCGGGGCGCTGGCCCCGGCCGAGGTGGTCGGGGCCGCGCTGGCCGCCCTCCCCCGGTACGCCAGCGGCCTGCGGCCGACGATCAACGCGACCGGCGTCCTCGTGCACACCAACCTCGGGCGGGCGCCGCTGTCCGCGGCGGCGCGGGCGGCCGTGGACGCCGCCGCCGGTACCGTCGACATCGAACTCGACCTCGCCACCGGCCGCCGGGCGCCCCGCGCGCGGACCGCGGTCGCGGCGCTGCGGGCCGCCGTGCCGGACGCCGCGGACGCGCACGTCGTCAACAACAACGCCGCCGCCCTCGCGCTGACCGCCGCCGCGCTCGCGGCCGGCCGGGAGATCGTCGTCGGCCGCGGCGAGCTGGTGGAGATCGGCGACGGGTTCCGGCTGCCGGACCTGCTGACCGCGGCCGGTGCGCGGCTGCGCGAGGTCGGCACCACCAACCGCACCCGGGCCGCCGACTACGCCGCCGCGCTGGGCCCGGACACCGCGCTGATCCTCAAGGTGCACCCGTCGAACTTCCGGCAGACCGGGTTCGTCGCCGAGGCGTCGGTGGCCGAGCTGGCCGCGCTCGGGCCGCCGGTGGTGTACGACATCGGGTCCGGGCTGCTCGCGCCGGAGCCGCTGCTGCCCGACGAGCCGGACGCCGCCACCGCGCTGCGCGCCGGCGCCGCGCTGGTCACCGCCAGCGGGGACAAGCTGCTCGGCGGCCCCCAGTGCGGCCTGCTGCTGGGCCGGGCCGACCTGGTCGCCGCGCTGCGCCGGCACCCGCTGGCCCGGGCGCTGCGGGTGGACAAGCTCACCGCCGCCGCGCTGGAGGCCACCCTCACCGGCCCGCCGCCGCCGGTCGCGGCCGGACTGCGTACGGACACCGCCTCCCTCCGGCACCGCGCCGCGGCCCTGCTCGCGGGGCTGGGCCCGGCCGCGGCCGGGGTGGCCATCGTGGACACCGACGCCACGGTCGGCGGCGGCGGCGCGCCCGGCGTGGTCCTGGCCGGGGTGGCGCTGGCGCTGCCGGCCGGCGCGGCGGCGCCGCTGCGCGCGGGGGACCCGGCGGTCCTCGGCCGGGTCAGCGGCGGCCGGCTGCTGCTGGACCTGCGCAGCGTCCCGCCCGCCGACGACGCCGCGCTCGCCGCCGCGCTGGCGGAGCTGGGCGGCTAGTGCACATCGTCGCGACCGCGGGGCACGTCGACCACGGCAAGTCGGCGCTGGTCGAGGCGCTGACGGGGACCCACCCGGACCGGCTCGCCGAGGAGCGCCGCCGCGGCCTGACCCTGGACCTCGGGTTCGCCTGGACCGACCCGGCGGCGGGCGGGCCGATCGCGTTCGTGGACGTACCGGGGCACCAGCGGTTCGTCCCGACGATGCTGGCCGGGGTGGGGCCGGCGCCGGCGGCGCTGCTGGTGGTCGCGGCGGACGAGGGGATGCGCGCCCAGTCGTACGAGCACCTGCGCGCCCTGCACGCCCTCCGGGTGGCGCACGGGCTGCTGGTGGTCACCAAGACCGACCTGGCCGACGCCGGGCCGGCGCTGGCCGGGGCGCGGGCGGCGCTGGCCGGTACGTCGCTGGCGGGGGTGCCGGCCGTACCGGTGAGCGCCCGCACCGGCGCCGGCCTGCCGGAGCTGCGCGCGGCGCTGGACCGGCTGGCCGCCGGCCTGCCCGCGCCCGACCCGGCGGCCGACGTGCGGCTGTGGCTGGACCGGGCGTTCACGATCGCCGGCGCCGGTACGGTCGTCACCGGCACCCTGTCCGGCGGGACGCTGCGGGTCGGCGACGCCCTGCTGCTCGGCGACGTGCCGGTGCGGGTCCGCGGGTTGCAGGCGCTCGGGGCGGCCCGGGAGTCGGTCGCCGCGGCGGCGCGGGTGGCGGTGAACCTGCGCGGGGTACCGCGTGCCGCGGCCCGCCGCGGCCTGGCGCTGCTGACGCCGGGCGCCTGGCTGACCGCCGACACGGTCGACGTCCGCCTCGACCCCGCCCCGGACGACACCCGGCCCGGCCGCACCGCCCGCGGCGGCGGGCGGGAGCGGATCGGGCGGGACGGGATGCTGCACGTCGGGTCGGCCGCGGTCCCGGTGCACGCCCGCGCCCTCGCCCCCGACCTCGCCCGGCTGCGGCTCGCCCGGCCGCTGCCGCTGCGGGTCGGCGACCGGGCGCTCTGGCGGGACCCCGGCAGCCACGCGATCGTCGGGGTCGTGGTGCTGGACGTCCGCCCGCCGCCGCTGGACCGCCGGCACCGCCCGGCCGACCGCGCCGCCGCGCTGGCCGGCGGGGTCCCCGACGGCGCCGCGCTGCTGGCGGCGCACGGCCTGCGCCGCGGCGCCGAGCTGCGGGCGATGGGCGTGACCCCGCCCGGTACCCCGGCGGCGGGCGACTGGTACGCCGACCCGGCCCACTGGGCCGCCCTGCGCGGGCGGCTGGCCGCGGCGGTGGCGGCCTACGCGGCCGGGAACCCGCTGCACCCGGCGATGCCGGTGGAGGCCGCGGCGGCGGCGCTGGGCGTCGCCCCGGAGGTGGCCGGGGCGCTGGTGGCCCCGCCGCTGGTCCGCCGGGGCGGGCGGATCGCCGCGGGCGACGCCGGGCTGCCGGAGCCGGTCCGGGCGGCGGTGGCGGCGCTGCTGGCCGGGCTGGCGGACGCGCCGTTCGCCGCGCCGGCCGCCGACCGGCTGGCCGCGCTGGGCCTGGGCGGCCGGGAGCTGGCCGCCGCGGCCCGGGCCGGGCTGCTGCTGCGGCTGCCGGGCGGGGTGGTGCTGGGCCCGGCCGCCCCCGCGGCGGCGGCCGCCCGCCTGGCGGAGCTGCCGCAGCCGTTCACGGCCAGCGCCGCCCGCCTGGCCTGGGGGACCAGCCGCCGGGTGGCGATCCCCCTGCTGGAGCACCTGGACGCCACCGGCCGCACGATCCGGGTGGACGACGCCCACCGCCGCCTGTCGGACCGACCACCCGCCGACGGCGCCTGACCCCGGCCGACGTGCCGCCGCGCGGCCGGATCAGCGCGTCGCCGTCAGCCGCCGGCCGACCACCACGCCGCGGCCAGGCAGGCCAGGGCCGCGCCCCAGCCCAGCGCGTGCAGCAGCGGGCGGTACCGCTGGTACGCCGCGTCCCACGCCGACGGGTCGCCCGACCCGACCGAGGCCCGGACCATCACCGTCCGGCCGGCGCCGAACGCCGCCCCGACCGCCGGCGCCAGCCACCACGGCGCGACGAGCAGGGCCACCCCGAGCGCGACGTACGGCACGTGGCTCGGCATGAACGTGCGCAGCCCGGTACCCATCTCGAAGCCGAACCGCAGCGCCCCCGACCCGTCCGTCTCGACGATGATCGAGCTGGGTACCTGCCGTCCGTTCTGCGGCAGCCGCCAGGGCAGGACGGTGTCGCAGCCGAGGCAGACCAGCACCAGGGCGCCGAGCAGCGCCCAGCGCCAGCCCGCCGGCAGGGCGGCCTGCGCGACGGCCGCGGGCAGCAGCAGGAGCACGCCGGTGGCGGCCCCGCCGAGCACGAGCCCGCGGTTGAAGTACGTGACACTCCGGGCACCCCGCCAGACCGACGAGGCCAGCAATGCAGCCGAGTTGTGGCTTCAAACGGAGCCGGACACGGAGTGCCCGGCGACCACGGCCAGCCCGACGGCGGCCACGAGCAGCCCGACCGGCCCGCCCGGCCACGCGGCGGCGGCGAGCACCGCCGCGGCGACGGCCAGCGCGACCGCGACGCCGACCGGGACCGGCCGGCGGCTCACGGTACGGCCGGGGTCGCGCCGGGCTCGTTCCGGCAGGACGTGGTGGCGTAGTGGGCCCGGCCGCTGTGCGCGTCCCGGACCCGGACGTACCCGTCCCAGCAGTTGATCGTGTGGCCCTGGCTCTTCCAGTACCAGCCGGCGTACCCGCCGCAGGTCGGCTCCCACCCGTACGCGTACGTGCCGTCCGGCGTGCGGACGGTGTCGGTGCGGTGCTGCCCGTCCTCGGCGCAGTACGTGCTGGCGATCAGCTCCCGCCCCCAGCACGGGGTGTCGCCGGGGATGTCCAGCTCCATGCACGCCTTCGGGTGCAGCGAGCTGCGGCCGGGCGCGGTGCGGGCGTACGCGGGCAGCCGCTCGCCCAGCCAGGTCAGCCCGGACAGCGCCAGCGCGCCGGCGCCGGCGAACGCCGTACGCAGGAAGGTCCGCCGCCCGAACCCGCCGGCCCGGACGGGGCCCGCGGGGGCCGACCGGGGGGCGGGCACCGCCGGGAGCGCCCCGGCGGCCGGGACGGGCCCGGCGCCGCGGGCGAGCGCGCCCGGCGCGAAGCCGGGGATGTCGGCGAAGAAGTCGGCGCTCACCGGGGCGCCGCCGTCTCGTCCACGACGAGCGCCGCGCACAGCTCCTCCAGCCGCCGCACCGAGCCGACCGGCTCGGTCGACCGGACGACGCCGTGGTGGTCGACGGTGGCCAGCGCCGGCTGGTACGCCAGCAGCAGCGGCGCGGAGAGCTGGGACTGGAGCAGCAGCCGGTCCTCCGGGTCCAGCTCCCAGTGCGCGGAGCCGTCGGCGCTGAGCACGGCGGTGTGCAGGCCGCGGGCGCGCAGCAGCCGGGCGGCGCTGGCCCAGGCCGGGAAGACGGTCTTGCAGGTGGCGCAGCCCTGCGAGACGACGAGCACGGCCGTCAGCACCTCGGGGCGCGGCGCGGCCAGCTCGTGCACCCGGGCGGTGCCGGTCGGCCCGCCGGACGGTGGCGGCGCGGCGTTGCGCAGGGCGCGGACCTGGACGGTCAGCGCCGCGTAGCCGGCCGCGAGCAGGCCGATCGCGACCCAGGACAGCACCAGGGCCGCGGTCAGGATGGCGATCATGCGGGTACCTCCGCCCAGTCGAGCCGCAGCGAGCCGAGCAGGTCGGCGACGGCGGCGTCGGTGGCGTCGGGCTCGACGCCGCGCTCGTCCCGGACCATGGCCACGGCGTTCTCCCCGGCGTGCACGAAGTAGCCGCCGGTGCCGGGCGCGAAGCCGGCGGTGGTCGCCCAGACCTCGCCGTGCGCGACGGCCTTGCCGCGCTGCTCCGGAACCAGCCCCGCGGCCTCGGCGCGCGGGTAGACGGTGACGGTGCCGACCCCGGCGACGTACCGGCGGCCGCTCAGCCCCCACAGCCGGACGGCCGGGACCGGCCGCAGCACGAGGCCGTCGGGGTGGTCCGCCGGGCGCAGGTCGTCGAGCAGGGCGAGCACGTCGGCCAGCCGCGGGGTGGGGCCGGCGCCGGCGACCATGAGGTCGTGGTGCGGCCCGGCCAGGCCGGCGAGCCAGCGCGGTTCGGCGGCCGTACCGCCGGTGCTGAGCGCGACCTGCTGCCCGCGGAAGGTGACCGCCTCGGCCCGCTGCGGGAACTCCCCCGCGCGCCGGGCGAGGTATCCGGCGGCGCCGACGGTCAGCCCGACGGCGGCGTGCGGCGCGGTGACCCGCAGCGTCCAGAACCAGTCGTCCGGCAGCGCCCCGGCGACGGCGGACATGCGGAGTACCCGCCCGTCCGGCGCCCGGCTCGTCCGGGTGTGCCGACTCCGTGATACCTCGTCGCGCACCGCATCCACCCCCTCGGGACAGCCGAAATTCCATGCATCATATTCAATGAAACAAGCCTCGCGGTCCAGGGTTCAATCGGCCCCCCGGACCATGGCGGCCAGATCGACGAGCAGCAGGTCCGCCCTGGTGGGAGCGGTCCGCCGCAGCCCCTCGGCGAAGCCGTACATGCTGAACAGGACCAGTCGGGTCCGATCGGTCCGATGGCCCCGATCGGACAGTACCGCGCGAATGCGATCCAGTCGGTCGATGTCGGCATGCCCCCGCGGTACGACCGTCGCCTTGGCCTCGCCGATCACGGTCACCTCGGCCCGCCGCCCGCCCGACCGGAGCCCGAGAACGTCGATCTCGTGCTGCGCCCGCCCCCGGGTGTCCCGGACCACCGCCGCGGCGATCAGCCCGCTGCGCTCGCGCAGCTCGGCCGGGGCGTGCCGGCGCAGCCACTCCCGGGCCAGGTACTCGAAGTGCGGCCCGACGACCCGCGCGCTGTACGCCGGGCGGGCGTCCCGCCAGGCCGCGGCGGCGCCGCCGGTCTCCACCAGCTCGTACCGGGGCACGGTGACCGCATGATGGAACCGGACGATCGGGTCGGCGAGGGTCAGCACGGTCCGCCGCTCCCACAGCGGGTCGACGTCCCGGCGCAGGAAGCCGGCGGCGACGAGCGCGTCGATGGGCCGGGTGAGCGTGGTCCGGTCCCGCCCGAGCAGCCCGCCGATCTTGGCCGGGCTGCTCGCCCCGGCCGCGACGGCGCCCAGGATGCCGTAGTGCAGGGCGCTGCCGGTGAACTTCGGGTCCTCGCGCAGCAGGTACTCGGTCTCGCTGCGCGAGTACAGCGCCTGGCCGGGGTTGAGCACGGTCCCGGCCACCCAGCCGGCGACGTCGGTCTGCCGGCGCGGCGCGCGCGGCGCGAGGTCCCGGTAGCCGGGCGAGCCGCCGAGGATCGCGTGCAGGTGCAGCGCCGCGGCCGGCTCCTCGACCCCCCAGTACCCGGCGGTGGTGGGCAGGTCGAACGCGTCCAGCCGCAGGTCCAGCACCGCCCGCCCGCGCAGCGCCTTCGTCCCGGACAGCAGCTCCCGCATGACCGACATCGCCGACCCGCACAGCACCACCCGCCCGCCGCCGGGCCCGTCGCCGGCCCGCGACCGGTCGTACAGCAGTTGCAGCACCCCCACGACCTGCGGCGAGTGCGCCAGCCAGTACGGCAGCTCGTCGATCACCAGCAGCCCGCCCGGCCCGCCGTGCCGGACGACCAGCTCGACGGCGGTGCGCAGCAGCTCCTCCCAGCTCGCGTCCGGGCCGAGCAGGTCGACGCCGACGCCGGCGTACCGGGCGATGTCGCCGGCCAGCCGCAGCCGGGCGGCCCGCGAGTCCTCCTCGGCGACGCCGGTGACGAAGAGCCCGCCGGTACCGGCGGCGAGGGCGCGCAGGAGGTAGCTCTTGCCGACGCGGCGGCGGCCGGAGAGGACGGCGATCCGGACATGCGGGTCGGGATGGGACAGGAAGTCGTCGAGCGCTGACCACTCGCGGTCGCGGCCGATCAGGGTGGCAGGTGGCTGCATGCGGTACCCCCAATTTTGTATGCATGCAAGCATACAAAATTGGGCCCACTCATGCGGCCTACCTGAACGGTCGGTCCAGCGCGTCGAGCGCCCGCGTGATGATCCGCCGGGCGGCGGCGCCGTACACCGCGAGCGATTGCAGGTGCGCGAACAGCCGGACGGAGATGTCCACCTCCGCGGGCCTGGTGACCTTGATCTCCGCCGACGGCGACTCGAAGAACACGACCGACACGTACGGCTTCCCGAGGTGGGCGAGCAGTGCCACGAGCTGCTCGTCATGGGCCGCGCAGTAACGCGTGCGAATCGCGTTCTCGGCCAGCACGACGACGACCCGCTTGGCCGGATTCATCGCGTGCGCGGCTCGGCGCAGCCGAAAGGAGGCCGCTTCCGCAACGTCGTCCGGGATGTCGTGGAAGCCGCGCCAGAAGTCGAGAACCCCGCGCGCGTACTCCTCGGTTTGCAGAATGCCGGGGATGACGTTGATCTCGTGAATGCGGAAGAGTTTCGTCCGGGCATAGTGGTTCAGCGAGCCCGGCCGGGCCGCGCCCTTCATGCCCTGCCGCACCACGGTTCGCCACTCCACGTAGGCGTCCTCGACGCTCCGCATCGCGGCGACGGGGCCCGGCAACTCCTCCTCGGCGCCGCAGGCCCGGCACCAGCCCCTCAGGTTGTCCAGCGTCGGCGTGACCCGCCCGTGCTCGATCTTGCTCACGCGGGTGAAGTGCACCCCGGACAGGTCGGCGAGCGCACGCCCCGTCAGCCCGGCGTCCCCGCGCAGATGCCGCAGTCGTGCGCCCAGCGCCCGGCGGCCGCGGGCAAGCTCAGAGCCGGGGTCGGTAGGCACGGTGGTCCGTGGCCAGTTTCCAGACGTCCTCGAAGACCGCGGAGCAGAACCGCACGACCGCGGGATCCTCGGTCACGAACAGGCCGGTGACCACGCCGTCGCCGCTGTACCGCAGGAACATGACCTCCGCGCCGTCCAGGACGTAGAAGTCGCTGCCCGGCAACGGACCAGCGAGGATGTCGCCGCGGGAGCACCACCGGGTCTCCTCGCCCGCGGCCACGATGCGGTGCAGGATGGAGTGGATCCAGCGGTGGTACTCGCTGATCGGCTCGCTGACCACCTTGATCCGGCGCAGGGTGCATCCCCGCGCCCGCAGGGCGCCGAGCAGCGCACACCAGTCGTCGAGGTACCCGAGGTCGTCGGGCTCGCCCCGGCGCCACCGCTCGAACGGCTCGACATCGAGGTCGACGCCGTACGAGTCGCGCAGTTCCAGGTGCGCCCAACTCCGCTGGATGCCGCTGTACCGGGCGACGAACGCCTCGTCGCTGATCTCCCGTCGCGCAGCGGCCCGGTCATGCCACGAGGCTATCGCCGCCGAAACAGCGGACGGGGTCAGGCGTCGAAATCGATCTCCAGGGTGTCGGTGAGCGGGCTGGACTGGCAGGTCAGCACGTACCCCTCGGCGACCTCGTCCGGCTCCAGGGCGTAGTTGTGCGCCATCTCCACCTCCCCCTTCACCACCTTCGCCCGGCAGGTCGAGCACACCCCGCCCTTGCACGCGTACGGCAGCTCCGCCCGCACCCGCAGCGCCGCGTCCAGCACCCGCTCCCCGCGGGACATCGCGAACGTCGACGCCCGCCCGTCCAGCGTGATCGTCACCTCGGTGTCGCCGGCCGCCGCCTCCGGCGCCCCCGCCGGGGCCGCCGCCGCGGACGCCACGTAGAACAGCTCGCTGTGCACCGCCCCGGCCGGCACCCCGCGCGCCAGCAGCAGGGCGTGCGCGGTCTCCACCATCTCGTACGGGCCGCACAGGAACCACTCGTCCGCCGCCGCGGGCGGCACCAGCGACGCGAACAGCCGGGCCAGCCGGTCGGCGTCCAGCCGCCCGGAGAGCAGCTCGGCCTCCTGCGGCTCGCGGGAGAGCACGTGCACGACCTGGAGCCGGGTGGGGTACCGGTCCTTGAGGTCGGCCAGCTCCTCGGCGAACATGACGCTGCGGGCGTACCGGTTGCCGTACACCAGCGTCACCGTGCTCGCCGGCTCGGTCTCCAGCGCGGTCGCGGTCAGCGACAGCACCGGGGTGATGCCGGAGCCGGCGGCGATGCCGACGTACCGGCGGGCCCGGTCCGGGTCGAAGGCGGTGGTGAAGTGGCCGAGCGGGGGCAGCACGTCCACGGTCTGCCCGACCCGCAGGTGCGCCGCCGCCCAGGCCGAGAAGGAGCCGCCGGGGATGGCCTTGACGCCGATCCGGACCGTCCCGGCCGCGGCGAGCTGCGCCGGCGTGGAGCAGATCGAGTACGAGCGGCGCACCTCCTCGCCGCCGTCGTCCACCCGGCGCACGGTCAGGTGCTGCCCCGCACGGAACGCGAAGTCGCCGCGCAGCGCCGGCGGTACGGCGAAGGTGATCGCCAGCGCCTCCTCGGTGAGCTGGTCGATCGCGGTCACGGGCAGCGCGTGGAAGACCGGCCGGCGGCGGGCCGGCTGGCGGATCGTCACGCTGGCCAACGCCGGCCTCCTCGGGGGTTCACAGCGGCTTGAAGTGGTCGAACGGCTCCGCGCACGCGCGGCACCGGTACAGCGCCTTGCACGCCGTCGAACCGAACCGGCTCAGCTCCTCGGTGTCCATCGTGCCGCAGCGCGGGCAGCGTACCGAGAGGCGCACCGGCACCGGCCCGGCCGGTCCCCGCGCGGTGGGCGGGGCCACGCCGGCGGCGGCGAGCTTCGCCCGCCCCGCGGCGGTGATGTCCTCAGTGGACCACGCCGGGTCCAGCACCGTCACGACCGCGACCCGGCCGTACCCGGCGGCCCGGACCGCCCGGCGCACGTCGGCGCGGATCGCGTCCATCGCCGGGCAGCCGGTGTACGTGGGGGTGATCGTGACGGTGACCGCGCCGTCGGCGTCGACCGCGACGTCGCGCAGGATGCCCAGCTCGGCGATGCTGATCACGCGCAGCTCGGGGTCCGGGACGGCCGCCGCGGCCGCCCACGCCCCGTCCGGCGGCGCGAGCACGGCCGTCACCACCGGGCGCCCGGGTGGGCGCGGTGCAGCGACTGCATCTCGGCCAGCAGGTAGCTCAGGTACTCGGTGTGCAGGCCGTCCCGCCCGCCCGCGGGCGCCGGGGCGTCCGCGGGCGGGGTCAGCGTCGCCCCGGCGAGCAGCGGCGCGACCGTGGCCAGCCACGGCTCGCGCAGCGTCGCCGGGTCGACCGGGCCGCCGAGCAGCGGGGTGAACAGCTCGGTGGCGTACGGCCACAGCTCGTCCAGCGCGGCCTGCGCCCGCCGGTGCGACTCGGCCGTGCCGTCGCCGAGCCGGAGCAGCCAGGTGCCGGCGTGGTCGAGGTGGTACGCGACCTCCTTGCGCGCCTTGGCCGCGATGCCGGCCAGCCGCGCGTCCGACCCGGCGGCGAGCCGGTCGTACAGCGCGACCTGGTACGCCGACAGCAGCGTCAGCCGGACGATCGCGTGGGCGAAGTCGCCGTTGGGCAGCTCGACCAGCAGGGCGTTGCGGAACTGGCGGTCGTCCCGGCGGTACGCGAGCGCGTCCTCGTCCAGCGGCCGCTCGGTGACCGGCAGCGGGCCGCCGGGCCGGGTGGGCAGCGCGGTGTCGGGCACGTCGGCGGCGTAGGACAGCAGCAGGCGGGCGGCGCCGAGCTGGTCCAGCGCGATGTTGGCCAGCGCGATGTCCTCCTCCATCGCCGGGGAGGAGGCGTACCACTCGCCGAGGCGCTGCGCGGTGACCAGCGCGTCGTCGCCGAGGGCGAGCAGGTAGTCGAACAGGCCGGCCGTCACAGGTGCGACACCCCCTCGGGGACGTCGTAGAAGGTCGGGTGCCGGTACACCTTGTCGGCGGCCGGGTCGAAGAACGCGTCCTTCTCGTCCGGGCTGGACGCGGTGATCGCGCCGGCCGGGACGACCCAGATGGACACGCCCTCCTGCCGCCGGGTGTACAGGTCGCGGGCGTGCCGCAGGGCGATGGTGGCGTCGGCGGCGTGCAGGCTGCCGACATGCCCGTGCGCGAGCCCGCGCCGCGGCCGCACGAACACCTCCCACAGCGGCTCCCCGCCGGGGGCGGCGGGCGCGGCGGCCCCGGCCGGGCCGGTGGGGGCGGCGGCCGGGCCGGTGGGGGCCGGGTCGTGGTCGGTCATGCCGCTGCCGCCTCTCGCTGCCGCTGCTTCGCCGCGTACGCCGCGGCCGCCTCGCGGACCCACTGCCCGTCGGCGTGCGCCTTCTGCCGGAATGTCATCCGCTGCCGGTTGCACGGCCCGTGGCCCGAGATGACCCGCATCAGCTCGTCGTAGTCGGGCTGGGTGTAGTCGTGCGCCCGCCGCTGCTCGTTCCACTCCAGGTCGGGATCGGGCAACGTCAGGTTGAGATGCTCCGCCTGGTCGACGCACATGTCGACGAACCGCTGCCGCAGCTCGTCGTTGGAGAAGCGCTTGATCTTCCAGGCCATCGACTGCGCGGAGTGGGTGGAGTCGGCGTCCGGCGGGCCGAACATGGCCAGCGACGGGTACCACCAGCGGTCCACCGCGTCCTGGGCCATCGCCCGCTGCGCCGGGGTGCCGTGCCCGAGGACGTGCAGCACCTCGAAGCCCTGCCGCTGGTGGAACGACTCCTCCTTGCAGACCCGGATCATCGCCCGCGCGTACGGCCCGTACGAGCAGCGGCACAGCGGCACCTGGTTGACGATCGCGGCGCCGTCCACCAGCCAGCCGATCGCGCCCACGTCGGCCCAGGTCAGGGTGGGGTAGTTGAAGATCGAGCTGTACTTCTGCCGGCCGCTGACCAGCATCTCCACCAGCTCGTCCCGGCTGATCCCGAGGGTCTCGGCGGCGGCGTACAGGTACAGCCCGTGGCCGGCCTCGTCCTGCACCTTGGCCAGCAGGATGGCCTTGCGCTTCAGCGACGGCGCCCGGGAGATCCAGTTGCCCTCCGGCTGCATCCCGATGATCTCGGAGTGCGCGTGCTGGGCGATCTGCCGGATCAGCGTCTTCCGGTACTTGTCGGGCATCCAGTCACGCGGTTCGATCTTCTGGTCGGCGGCGATGACCGCGTCGAAGTACGCCTGCAGCGCGGCGGCGTCCCCGCCGGTCGCGCCGACGGCGCGGCGGGCGGCCGCGGTCAGCGCGGCCTCGGCGGCGGCCACCTCGCCCAGCAGGCCCTCGCCGAGCACCGCGGCTGCGGCGTCGGCGTGCGGGTCGGGCGTCTCGTCGGGCGCCCCGAAATCGTTCCCGTACACCCCACCAGTGTTACAGCTCGCGGCCAATATCGCCAAGTTGTGTTACATGACGTGCCGGCCAACCGGCGGCTGCCGGCGCCGGACGGTCCGAGCTGCCCGGCGGGGCCGGCCATTCGACCCCCCGCACCCAGCCAACGCCGAGGTTGCCCCCATACACTTCGGGCCACCCCGAGCAAACCCCCCGCACGGAGTACATCCCCATGACGCGCCTCCCCCCGGCGTCGCACCGGCCGTCCCGGAATTCCCGGGTGTTCCGTACCGGCGCCCTCCTCCTCGTCGCGGCGATCGCGATCGGCCTCGGCGTCCGGTACCTGCCGGACGCCGTCGGCTCCCCCCAGTGGGTCGGCATCGGCGCCGGCCTGGGCAACGCACTGCCCGGCCCGGACCCGACGGTCCCGCCGAAGCCGCGGCCCACGCTCGCCCCGCTGGCCATCCGCCCGGTCCGGCTGACGCTGCCCGACCGCGGCCTCGCCGAGTGGGCGATGCTGGACCGGCGCACCGGCCGGATCTACGGCTCCGCCGGCATGGCCGAGCCGAACAACACGGCGTCGCTGGTCAAGGCGTGGATCGCCGCCGACTACCTGCGCCGTCGCGCCGTCGCGGGCGAGGAGCCGACCCCGGCCCGGCTGGAGCAGCTCCGGGTGATGATCCGGGACAGCGACAACGAGGCGGCGATCGAGCTGTACGAGGTCCTCGGCGGGCTGGCCTCCGGTAAGCGGATGATGACCGTGTGCAAGCTGTCCGACGGCACGCCCAGCGGCAACTGGAGCGTCGTCCGGCTCTCCGCCCGGGACGTCGCCAAGCTCGGCGGGTGCATCGCCAGCGGCCGGGCGGCCGGGCCGCGGTGGACGAGCTGGCTGCTGGGTGAGATGCGGCAGGTCCGCGGCGTCGGCGACTTCGGGGTGCGGGACGCGTTCAGCGGCAACGAGCGCGACGGCATCGCCATCAAGAACGGGTGGATCGCGCGCGAGGAGACCGGGCTGTACGAGGTGAACTGCCTCGCCATCGGCGACCGGTGGGCGGTCGGCGTGGTCAACCGGTACCCGGCCGAACTGGACATCACGTACGGCGCGGAACTCTGCCGGAAGGTCGGCGCGGCCCTCCGCGTCTGACCGGGCACCCGTCGGCTACAGCTCGTCCAGTGCCCCGGTGATGAGCCGGCGGGCGTCCCGGCCGTAGCGGGCCATCACATGAAGCTGCCGCCAGGTCTTCGCGTACAGGGCGATATCCTGCGGCTGCGTGATCGTGATGGCGGCGGAGGGCGTTTCGATAGCGAGGACCCAGCCCGCGAGGGCACCGAAGCTGCTGTGGAAAATCTCCACCCCGCTCACGCGGCCGGACCAGGCGACGCCGGTGCTGCCGGGGCAGGTCTCCCCGCGGAAGGTGACGTCGGTGATCCGGACGTCCGGCGGGTCGGTCGCCGCCGCGGCGCCGGGCGCGGCGATCCCGATACCGGCCAGGGTTGCGGTGGCGATGAGCGCGGCAGTGCGCGGCAGTCGTCCGTGGACCATGTCGTAACCCCCGTTACGCTGACCGCCGGCTCCCCGCAGGATAAGCGCGGGCATCGATGGCCGACAGGCCCCGAACGGCCACGATGGACCGACCGGGGTGCCGCGCGCGACCCCACCGCTGAGTCCGATACGGACGGTGCGACGGAGACGCGCCGGCCGGGGTCAGCCGGGGAAGAAGGCCGGGCCGTTCGCGGGTAGTGCCGGGGCTTCGCCCATCGCCGCCGCCCGCCGGGCGAACTCCCGCAGCCCCGCCACCTGCCGCTCCCCCAGCGCGAAGTCGATCGCCCGGAAGTACCCCGCCAGCGTCGCCGGCGACAGGCTCTCCCAGCGGGCCGCCGCCGCGGCGACGGTGTCCAGCTCGGCCAGGCACAGGTCGCGCGAGCGCAGGAACGCGTCGTGCACGCCCTTGACCAGCCCGGGGTGGGCGGCCGCGAAGTCCCGGCGGACGGCCCAGACGGCGAAGACCATCGGCAGGCCGGTCCAGTCCCGCCACTGGGCGCCCAGGTCGACCACGGTCAGGCCGGGGGCGGGGTCGAGCCGGGCGCGCAGGGCCACGTCGCCGATCAGGACGCCCGCCTCGGCCTCCAGCAGCATCTGGGTGGGCTCGGGCGGGCAGCGGAAGTAGGTGGGCCGGACGCCGTACCGGCTGGCCAGGATCATCCGGGCCAGCAGCACCCCGGTGCGGGACGTGGAGCCCAGCGCGACCCGGGCGCCGTCCAGCTCGGCCAGCGGGCGGGTGGTGACGAGGTTCACCGACTGGACCTCGCCGTCGCTACCGACGGCCAGGTCGGGGAGGAGGAGCAGCTCGTCGGCGTGCCGCAGGTACTCGACCAGGGAGATCGGGCCGATGTCCAGGTCGCCGGCGACCAGGGCGGTGTTGAGCCGGTCCGGGGTGTCCTTGGCCAGCTCGACGTCGAGCAGGGCGCCGGAGCGCATCAGCCCCCAGTACAGCGGCAGACAGTTCAGGAACTGGATGTGCCCCACCCGCGGCCGCCGCACCTCGCTCATGACCTCACGGTAACGACCGCCCGCCCGCTCCGCCCCGTGACCCCGACCACCCCGCCCCGCCGGCGGCCGCCCCGGGCGGCCGCGGGCGGCGGGTGGCCGGGCGCGCCGGGCGGGGAGCGGCGGGCCACCCCCGCCGCTCCCCGGTTCCCGTACGGCGTCAGCCGGTGATGATGGTCGAGTTGTGCCGGACCAGCGCGTTCATCACGTCGGCGTACCACATCCGCCAGGCGCAGATCCGGTTCCCCTCGCCGGTGCAGGCCACCGCGGTGTTGCCGTCGATCGCGGTGTTCGTACCCAGCGCCCGGGCCCGGCCGCCCTCGTCGGCGAACGCGGGGCCGCCGCTGTCGCCCTGGCCGACGGCGTTCTGCCGGTACCACTGCTCGGCGCGGACCAGCGGGCCGACCACCCCGATGCCGGTGATGTTGACGTACTCGCCGGTCCGCTCGACCCGGATCGCGCACCGGGTGCCGGAGAACGAGCCGGAGGTGCAGATCCACTGGCCGGGGAAGCTGTACCCCGCGCCGACCACCGGGAACGACGTCGCCGCCGCCGGGTCGCCGACGTAGATCCGGCCGCCGGCGCTGGCCGGGATCACCATCGTGTCCTGGTACCGGTACTTGGCCACCGCGTTGCCGACCGTCCGGCCGGTGGGCGTGGTGAACCGGTCGCCGCTCTCGCCGCAGTGCGCCGCGAACAGCACGCCGGTGATGCCCAGCGACCGGTCCCGGACGCCGAACCCGCCGGTGCACCGGCCGCCGCGGGTGGCGTTGTGCACCCGCGAGCCGCCCCAGTAGGCGGGCGTGTCGTCCAGCCGGCTGTACGCCGGGTCCGCCGCCGTGCCGCCGGTGACCCGCAGCGCCACCCCGGCCACCGTCGCCGGCGCCGCGGACCGGGCCGCGGTCGCGCCGCCGGTGACCGACACCTCCAGGGCCGAGGCATCCGGGGCCGCGCCGACCCGGACCACCCGGGCGCCGCCGACCGTGCGGGTGCGCAGCACCTGCTTGGCCGCCGCCGCGAGCTGGGCCGCCGAGTACCGGGCCGCGCGGACCCGGGTCGCCGCGCCGACCCGCTGCCGGACGGCCGCCGGCACGCTGCCCTGCCAGTACAGGTCGATCCGCCGCTGGTCGACCGCCAGCGCGATGCCGGCGTAGCCGGGCCGGTGCGCGGTCGCCGCCCGCAGCGCGGTGGCCGCCGCCGTGAGCCGCGTCTGGACGGCGGCCAGTGCCGCCCAGGACGCGAAGCCGGGCGGCGGCGTGCCGGCGATGTCGGCCAGCGCGGCCGGGCGGGCCGCCTTGCGCGGCGCGGCGTCGGCCAGGCCCGCGCCGCCCAGGGTGGCCGCGGCGAGCGCGGCCAGGGCGGCGAGCACCCGCGGTGTGATGAACTCCATGTATTTCCTCCCGGTGAATGTGCCGCGGCCGGACGCCGCGGCGGTGAGTGGTCGTCCCCCGCGTCAGCCGCGGGTGCAGTGCGTCGGGTACAGGCGGTCGACCAGCCGGCGGGCCCAGGCCGACCGCGGTACCGCGGTCTCCGGGTGGTCGCCGTACTCGGTCGCCATTGCGGCCAGGCAGCCGCGGGTCCCGCCGTGGGCGCGCAGCGCCCGGCGGATCGCCGCGTCGGCGCGGCGTCGCCCCGCTCGGCAGCCGGTGGCCAGATCGCTGGCGAACAGTGCCTCCACGCGGGCCGCGGTCAGCTTCTCGGTGCTCCCCATCGGTCCCACCCCCTCGGTCGTGCTTCTCGCTTGTCCTCACCGTCGCGCCGGCGGCGTCCCCGGCGCCGGGGTCGCTTGTCCCGCCGGGTCGGGACAAGCGCCCGAGGTGCTGCGCCGGCCGGGCCCGCGGCGGCAAGCTGGGAGTCAGCCGGGACGCGGCGGCACGGGGGCCGTCGGGACCGGCGGGAACGGGGAGGCAGTCATGGGGCTGAAGTGGCCGGTGATCGCCATCAGCGGGAACCGCTGGGCGTGCACCTACAACAGCGAGCCGGACTTCGAGCTGGCCGTGCTCGACAAGGAGCTGCCCGACGGCGAGGTGGACTTCTTCGACGTCACCGGGCAGCGGGCGGCGCGGGACGCCGACGGCGGGGCGACCCTGGTCCCGGCGCTCGGCGAACCGGGCGGCGCCGATCTGCTCCGGGAGCGGGTGCTCGCGGTCGCGACCGCCGGCATCCGCGAGGGCGACCTGGTGGACGTGCTGGCGCTGTTCGGCCCGCTGCCGGCGGCGGCACCGGCGGGCCTCGGCGCGGCCGGCGGGCACCGGTGCGGGTTCTGGTGCAAGCTGCTGCGGCACCACTGAGGACGATGGGCAGCAGCGCGCGGACACTCCTCGGCGGCGGCCTGGCGGTGGGGCTGGCTCTGGCCGGCCTCGCGGCGGGCGGCGGCCGGGGAGTGCCGCAGAACATCTGGCAGTGGTCGGTGCTGGCCGCGGCGTTCGCGCCGTTCGGCCTGGTGGTGCTGCGCCAGCACCCGGGCCACCGGATCGGCCGCGGCCTGGTCGCCGCGGGCGCGCTGGCGGCCGTCGAGGTCGTGGCGCTGTGCGGCAACGCGTGGGGACCGGCGGCGTGGCTGAGCCAGTTCGCCTGGTTCGCGCCGTACGCGGCGCTCGGCCTGACGCTCCTGGCCTTCCCGGACGGCCGGCTGCCGTCGCCGCGCTGGCGCCCGCTGGCGTGGCTGATCGCCGGAACGGCGGCGGTCGTGACGGTGGCGCTCGCCGGTGCGGCGCTGGACCACCCGCACGACCTGCTCACCGGCGACCCGGCGCTGGCCGGGCGCGCGGGGGTGCTGGTCGACGTCGCCCGGTACGCCGCGATGGCCTTCCTCGCCGGGCTGCTCGGTGCGGTGGCCAGCGTGGGAGTGCGCTGGCGCGGGGCGGCGCCCGAGCTGCGCCGGCAGCTCGCCTGCCTGCTCGCCGGCGGGCTGGTCCTGCTCGCCGGGATCGCGCTGGACATCTTCGCCGTCCCGTGGGCGGGGACCTGCGCCGCCGTCGCGCTGCCGCTGGCGATGACGGTCGCGGTGCTGCGGTACCACCTGTACGCGCTGGACCAGGCGATCAACCGCACCCTGGTCTGGCTGATCATGAGTTTCCTGGTGGTGGTCGGCTTCTTCGCCCTGGTGTACGTCCTGCGCGACGTGCTCCTGCGCGCCTGGGCGCCGACCGCCGCCGGGCAGTCCGACCTGCTCGCCACCGTGGCCGTGGCGCTGTGCTTCGCGCCGGTCCGCCGGCGGGTACAGCGGGGCGTGGACCGGCTCGTGTACGGCGACCGGGACGACCCGTACCACGTGCTCACCCGGCTCGGCGAGGTACTCGGCCGGACCGTCGAGCCGACCGCCCTGCTGCCGATGCTCGCCGACACGATCGGCCGGTCGCTCCAGGTCGGGTACGTCGCCGTCGAGCTGGCCGGCGCGCCCGCCCCGATCGAGTACGGCAGCCGGACCGCGCACGTCGAGGCGTTCCCGATGGTCGTGCACGGCGAGCGGGTGGGCCGGCTCGCCGTGGCCACCCGGCGGCCGGGCAGCCGGTTCACCGCCCGGGAGCGGCACCTGCTCGCCGACGTCGCCACCCAGGCGGCCGTGGCGGCGGAGTCGACCCGGCTGACCCGCGACCTCCAGCGCTCCCGGGAGCGGCTGATCGCCACCCGGGAGGAGGAGCGCCGCCGGCTGCGCCGGGAGCTGCACGACGGGCTCGGGCCGACGCTGACCGGGATGGCGATGCAGGTCCGCGCCGCCAGCCGGCTCGCCGGCCCGGCCGACCGGGTCACCCCGCTGCTCGCCGCGCTGGCCGACGACCTGCGGCTGTGCAGCGCGGAGGTCCGCCAGCTCGTCGACGGGCTGCGCCCGCCCGCGCTGGACCGCGGGCTGATCCGGGCGCTGCGGGCGCAGGCGGCCCGGTTCACCGGGCCGGGCCTGGCCGTGGCGGTCGAGGCGCCGCCGGACGACACCGAGCTGCCGGCGGCCATCGAGGTCGCCGCGTACCGGATCGTCGCCGAGGCGCTGCACAACGTCGCCAAGCACGCCCGGGCGACGCAATGCACGGTGACCGTCCGGTGCGGGCGGGTGCTGGAGCTGACCATTCGCGACGACGGCGCCGGCCTGCCCCCGGCCGGGGGTGACCGGGCGGATTCGGCTCCGGTACCGGCGGCGGCGCGCGACGATACGACCATGGCGCGCAACGACACGACCATGGTCCGCAACGACACGACCATGGGGTACGGCGGCGCGCTGCCCGCCGGCGTCGGGCTCGCCTCGATGTGCGAGCGGGCGACCGAGCTGGGCGGGGACTGCACGGTCACGTCCGGCCCGGCGGGTACGACGGTCGCGGTCCGGCTGCCGACGGTGCTGACGGCGCCGGCGCCGGAGCGGGCCGCCGGGTCGGCGGAGCGGGTCGCGGTACCGGTACCGGAGTGGGGGTAGCGGGATGCTGGCGGCGCGGCGGGTCCTGATCGTCGACGACCACCCGGTCGTCCGCCGCGGTCTCGGCGCGCTGCTCCAGACCGAGCCGTGGGTGGCCAGCGTCGCCGAGGCCGCCACGGTGGCGGAGGCGCTGCGCGAGGCGACGGCCGGCCGGCCGCACGTCGTGGCGATGGACCTGCTGCTGCCCGACGGCGACGGCCTGGACGCCGCCGGGCGGATCCTGCGCCTGGTCCCCGGCGTCCGGATCCTGATCCTGACCATGACCCGCGACGACGGCGCCGCGGCCCGGGCGCTGCGGGCGGGCGTGCACGGGTACGTGGTCAAGGACGCCGACCCCGACCTGGTCGTCGAGGCCCTGCGCACGGTGGCCGGCGGCGGCAGCGTGCTCGGGCCCGGCCTGGGCCCGGCGCTGATGACCGCCCCCGCCGGCCTGCCGCCGCCGCTGGACCGGCTGACCGCCCGCGAGCGGGACATCGTCGGCCGGCTCGCCGCGGGCAGCTCCAACGCGCGGATCGCGCACGCGCTGGGGCTGAGCGAGAAGACGGTCCGCAATCAGCTTTCGGCGATCTTCGCCAAGCTGGGCGTGGGCGACCGGGTGCAGGCGGCGCTGCTCGCCCGCGACGCCGGCCTGGTCGCCGCGCCCCGCTGACCGCCCTCGCCGCCGCCCGCCCGCCCGACCACCGCCGCACCGGACCGCGGTCCGCCGAGGCCGAGGAGCAGGCCCGCGGCGACGACCGCGATGCCGACCCAGACCAGCGGGCGCGGCGCCGGTCCGCCCAGCGCCACCCCCGCCGCCGCGGCCGCCACCGGCGCCACCCCCGTGAGCAGCCCCGCCCGGCCGGCGCCGAGGCCGTGCACGCAGCCGTACCAGAGCACGAACGCCGCCGCCGTCACCCCGACGGCGAGGTACCCGACGGCCAGCAGCTCCGCCCGGCCGAGCCGGGTCACGGCGCCGACCCCCTCGACCGGCAGCGCCAGCGCCCCGAACACCGCCGCCGCCAGCCACGTCGTGTGCACGGACACCCCCCACGGGCCGTGCCGGTCCAGCAGCGGCACGGCGAGCAGCGTGAACGCCGCCTCGCCCGCCAGCACCACCGCGGCCAGCGCCAGCCCCGCGGCGTCCGCCCGCCCGACGCCCTGGACCAGCGCCGCCCCGGCGGTCACCACCGCCGCCGCGACCAGCAGCCGGGCCCGCGGCCGCCGCCGCTCCAGCACCGGGCCGAGGGTGGCGAGCAGCACCGGTACGCAGGCCACCGCCACCCCGAGCACCGCCGGCTCGGCGTGCGCCGCGCCCCGGACCAGCGCCAGGTTGAACACCACCAGCCCCGCCCCGGCCACCCCGAGCAGCCACAGCCACTCGACCCCGCGCGGGGCGACGACCCGCCGGCCGGCGAGCCGGGCGAGGGCGAGCAGGAGCAGGCAGGCCCCGGCGTACCGGACGGCCTGCGCGGTCAGCAGCGGCGCCGCGGCGAGCACGCCGGACACCGCCACGCTGCCGCCGACGAGGACCATGGCCGCGGTACCGGCCAGCGCGGGGGTTGCCCGGCGGGGCACTCTGGGGTTCATGGGCCCATGCTGCGGGGCATGATGGTCCACGGACAGGGCCACTGGACGCGCAAGGAGGCGGACCAATCCGCGGCGCCGACTTCCTCCACCTCGACCCCACCGCGGCCCCCCGCCACGGCCTGGCCGGCTGGCTCGTGGCCGCCCTGCGCGCCGCGATCGCCGACGGCCGGCTCACCTCCGGCGCGCGGCTGCCGGCCAGCCGGGCGCTGGCCGCCGACCTGGGCGTGTCCCGCGGCGTGGTGGTCGAGGCGTACCAGCGGCTCGCCGACGAGGGCCTGGTCCTCGGCCGCACCGGCGACGGCACGATCGTCACCGCCACCCGCCCGACCGCCCGGCCGGTCCGGCCCCCGGCCGCCGTACCGGGCCCGCCGCACCCCGCCGCCGACCTGGACCTGACCCCCGGCGTCCCGGACCTGTCCGCCTTCCCGCGCGCGGCCTGGCTGCGCGCCGAGCGCGCCGTCCTGGCCGCCGCGACCGGCGCCGACCTCGGCTACGGCGACCCGCGCGGCAGCCCCGCCCTGCGCGCGGCCCTGGTCGCCTGGCTGGCCCGGGTCCGCGGTGTCCGGGCCGCCGCCGACGACCTGATCGTGGTCGCGGGCGTCGCCCAGTCGCTCGCCCTGCTCGCGCACACGCTGCGCGCCGCCGGCCGCCCGGCGGTCGCGGTCGAGGACCCCGGCTCGCACGGCGCCAGGGAGGAGCTGCGGTACTGGGGCCTGCGCCCGCAGCCCGTCCCGGTCGACACCGAGGGCGTGGACGTGGCCGCCCTGGCGGCGACCGGCGCCCCGACGGCGCTGCTCACCCCCGCCCACCAGTTCCCCTCCGGCGTGGTGCTCAGCCCCGCCCGCCGGCGCGCGCTGGTCGCCTGGGCCGGCGCCGGCAACCTGCTGATCGAGGACGACTACGACGCCGAGCACCGGTACGACCGCGCCCCCGTCCCGGCGGTGCACGCCTCGGTCCCCGGCCACGTCGCGTACACCGGCAGCGTCTCCAAGACGCTCGCCCCCGGCATGCGGCTGGGCTGGCTGCTCCCGCCCCGCCACCTGCACGACGACCTGCTCGCCGCCAAGTACGCCAGCGACCTGGGCAACCCCGCGCTCCCCCAGCTCGTCCTGGCCCACCTGCTCACCACCGGCGAGTACGAACGCCACCTGCGCCGCGTCCGCACCCGCCAGCGGCACCGCCGGGACGCGCTGCTCGCGGCCCTGCGCGCGCACCTGCCGGCGGCCCGGGTGGCCGGGGTGGCGGCGGGCCTGCACCTGCTGATCCTGCTGCCCGAGGACGGCCCCGACGACCGGACGCTCGCCGACCGGGCCGCCGCGGCCGGCGTGGTGGTGCAGCCGCTGTCCCTGCACCGGCAGCGGCCCGGCCCGCCCGGCCTGGTGCTGGGGTACGCGGCGCACCCGCCGAACCGCCTGCACGAAGCGGCCCGCCGGCTGGCCGCCGCCCTGCCCCGCCGCTGACCGGAGGGTGCCGCCGATCGCGCCGCCGCGTCCACGACCAGCCGCTGCGCCGGGTCGGCGGCCTCAGGTGGTCAGGGCGGCGGGGAGTGGTTCGGTGTGCAGGACGGTCAGCCGCGAGACCGCCCGGGTCAGCACCACGTACAGCCGGTGCAGCCCCCGCGGCTCCGCCGCCACGATCGCCGCCGGCTCCGCCACGACCACGTGGTCGTACTCCAGGCCCTTGGCCACCCCGGCCGGTACGACCGCCACCGGCCCGTCCGTCGCCCCCTCGGCGACCGGCTCCCCCGCCGCGGCCAGCGCCGCCCGCAGCGGCCCGGCGAGCGCGTCCGGGACGATCACGCCGACCGACCCCGGCAGCCCGCGCGCCCGCCGCACCTCGGCCACGACGGCGGCCGGGAGGTCGGTGACGGCGGTGATCGTCAACTCGCCGTCGCGGCGCAGCGACACCCCCGGCGGGACGTCCACGCCGAGCGCGGGCAGCAGCCGGTTGGCCAGCCGAACGACGGCGTCCGGCACCCGGAAGCCGGTGGTCAGCGGGATCACGCCGGCGTCCGGCTTGCCGAGGTGGGCCATCGTGGCGGACCAGTCCGCGGCGGCCCACGGCGTCGTCCCCTGGGCGAGGTCGCCGAGGACGGTGACCGAGCCGTGCGGGGTGCGCCGGGCGAGCGCCCGGCACTGCATCGGTGACAGGTCCTGCGCCTCGTCCACGATGACGTGGCCGAGGGTCGCCGGCCGCTCGACGAGCCCGGCCAGCTCGTCCAGCAGGACGGCGTCCGCGGCGCTCCACCGGGCGGTCCGCGCGGTGCGCGGCGGCTTCGGCCAGCCGATCGCCGCCTGCTCGGCCGGGGTGAGCACGCCGTCGGCGGCGGCGGCGAGCGCCGCCGGGTCGGCGAGCAGCCGGTACAGCACCGACTCCGGGGTGGCCGCCGGCCAGCAGTGGTCGACCAGCTCGGCGACCGGCTTGCCCCGGCCCATCCGCCGCTGCCACGCCTCGCCCGGCGACTCGCCGCTGCGCGCCTCGGCCTGCCGCTGGAGCAGCCCGACGATCCGGCTGCGGACCCGCTCGCGGCCGATCCCGTACGGCAGGTCCTCCCGCCGGACCTCGTCCACGATGCGGCGCAGCACGCCCTCGTCTATCCGCCACCGGTAGGCGCCGTCCGAGACGCGCAGCGAGCCGGGCGGCCGGGCCACGCCGGCCCACAGGGCGCGGCGCAGCACGTCCGCCATCCGGGCGTCGTGCTTGACGGCCGCGGCGGCCGCCGGGTCGGTACCCCGCACCGGCCCGCGCGCGACGACCTCGTCGATCGTGGCCTGCGCCACCTCCAGCTCGCCCAGCGCGGGCAGCACGGCGGCGATGTAGCCGAGGAAGGCGGCGTTCGGCCCGACGATCAGCACGCCGGCGCGGCGCAGCCGCTCCCGGTGCCCGTACAGCAGGTAGGCCGCCCGGTGCAGCCCCACCGCGGTCTTACCGGTGCCGGGGGCGCCCTGGACGCAGATGCTGACGTCGAGCGGCGCCCGGACCAGCTCGTCCTGCTCGGGCTGGATCGTCGCGACGATGTCCCGCATCGGCCCGACCCGCGGCCGCTCGATCTCCTCGGTCAGCAGCCGGCTGGCGGTGCCCAGCTCCTCGCCGCGGTCCAGCCGCTCGTCCTCGAACCCGGTCAGCTCCCCCTCGTGGAACCCGAACCGCCGCCGCACGGTCACGCCCTGCCGGTCGGCGGCGCTGGCCCGGTAGAACGCGCGGGACAGCGGCGCCCGCCAGTCCAGCACCATCGGCTCCCCGGCGGCGTCGGCGACGTGCCGCCGGCCGAGGTGGAACCGGCCGGCGACGACCTCCCCGTGGTCGGTCCCGGCGTCGTCGGCGACCGCGGCGCCGTCGAGGTCGAGGCGGCCGAAGAACAGCGGCGTACGCGGGTCGTCGGCGAGTTCGGCCACCCGGCGGGCGAGGGCGGTGCCGAGGGTCTCGGCGGCGAACGGGTCCCCGGCGATGAGGTGGCCGGAGTCGTACGCCCGCTCGGCGGCCAGCCGCATGGCGTGCAGGGCGGCGCGGGCGGCGGCGAGGTGGGCGCGCTCGGCGGCGAGTTCGGCATCGAGCGCGGCGGGGTTGGCGGGGTTCATCCGGTGGGCACCTCCCGGTCGGAATGTCCTGACCCGGGCCGCCCGGCCACCCGAGGCGGTACCGGCAGTGCCCGGCGCGGGCGGCGAGCCCGCGCACGAGCCGACCAGCATACGGCGCAGCGCCCGCGCGCTCGACCCGATTCCCCGCGGACCACCGGCTCCGGTCGCCTTGCACGTGCAGTCTGCTTATTAAGGTTTATGCGTTAAGTTTCAACAAGAGGGGGCGGACGTGGGTAGTTACCGGGCGGCAACCTGGCCGGGCGATCCGGCAGGCGGCACGCGCGCCGAGCGCACGCCGTGCCGCTACCGCGCCTACGTGCCCGACCCCATCGCCGACCTCGACCTCGACCTGCCCGCCGCGACCGTGGCCGACCTGGTCGATGTCGAACAGGCGGTCCGCCGCCTGAACGCCGACCACCCCGGGCTGGCGAACCTCGAACCGCTCGCGCGCTTCCTGCTGCGCGCCGAGGCGGTGGCCAGCTCCCGGATCGAGGGCCTGGTGCTCAACGTCCGGCGGCTGGCCCGCAGCGAGGCCGCGGAGCGGGCGGGCCTCGAGGTCGACGACGCCCTGGCCCGGGCGGTACTGGGCAACATCCACGCGCTGGACGCCGCCCTCACCCTGGCCGCGGACCCCGCCCGGGCGGTCACCGTGGACGACCTGGTGGCCATTCACGCCGCGCTGCTGGCCGGAACGCGGGACGCGGCATGGGCGGGCATCGTCCGGACCGAGCAGAACTGGATCGGCGGGATGTCGCCGTGCGCCGCGGCGTTCGTGCCGCCGCCGCCGGACCGGGTGCTGCCGTTGCTGGCCGACCTCGCCGCCTTCCTGTCGCACGATCGGCATCCCGCTCTGCTCCAGGCCGCGCTGGGCCACGCCCAGTTCGAGACGATCCACCCGTTCGCCGACGGCAACGGTCGTACCGGGCGGGCGCTGATCCAACTGGTCCTGCGCCGCCGCGGCCTGGCGACGCGGATGGTGCCCCCGATCAGCCTCGTGCTGGCCACCCGGGCCGATGAGTACATCCGCGCGCTCGACGGCACGCGGTCGACCGCGCCGCCGGCGGCGGGGCTGCTGCCGTGGCTGGAGCTGTTCCTCGCCGCGACCGGGCGGGCTTGCCGCGACGCGGACGAGTTCGCGACCGACCTGGTCGCGCTGGAGCAGCAGTGGCGCGTACGGCTCGGGTCGGTCCGGGCCGGCTCGGCCACGGACCTGCTCCTGCGCGCCCTGCCGACGCTGCCGGTCCTCACCGTCACCACCGCGGCCGCGGCGCTCGGGCGCTCCTTCCCGGCGGTCAACGAGGCCGTCCGGCGCCTGACGGACGCCGGAGTGATCCAGCAGGTCAAGCTGGGTCGGCGCAATCGGGCGTTCGAGGTGGTGGGGCTGTTCGAGGCGTTCACCGGGTTCGAGCGGGCGCTGGCGAGTCCCGCGGCCGACACGGCCGTCGCCGCCCCGACGCGGCAGGTGCCGGCCCGGCCCGCGCGGCGGGAGTAGCGGGCGTACGCGGGTCGCCGGCGAAGCCGCGGGAACGCGGCGGTGTCGCGGCGGTATGGGATGGGTGGCGGATTCGGTGATCGGCCGATCCTGTCGGGGGTCGGTGCCAGGATGCGGTGGGAGGGGCCGGCGGGGACCGGTCCGGCCCGCCGCGCCCCGGCGGGCACCCCCTGCGACCGGGAGCCACCATGACCGCCCGCACCGCCCACCTGCCCATCTGGGTCGACCTCGCCACGCCCGACCCCGCGGCCGCCGCCGACTTCTACGGACCCCTCTTCGGCTGGACGAGCCAGCCCGGCGCCCGGTCGCCGGGGTACCTGGTGTTCCGCAAGGACGGCCGGGCCGTGGCCGGCGCCGGGGCGCTGGCCGCCCACGGCGAGCCGGCCGCCTGGTCGACGTACGTCGGCACCGAGGACATCGACGCCACCGTACGCCGGGCCGAGGCGGCCGGGGCCAAGCTGCTCGCCGCGCCCGAGCCGGTGGCCGGCGAGGGGTCGGCGGCCGCGCTGGCCGACCCGGCGGGGGCGCCGTTCGCGCTGTGGCAGCCGGCCGGGATGGCGGGGGCGGAGCTGTTCAACGCGCCGGGCGCGCTGTGCTGGAACGAGCTGGCCACCCGCGACGCGGCCGGGTCGGCGGAGTTCTACGGCGCGGTGTTCGACTGGGTCGCCGTCGCGCAGCCGATGGGCGCGGGCAGCTACACGACGTTCCGCCGGCGGGGCGAGGAGCGGCCGGTCGCCGGGATGATCGAGATGGCCGGCGAGCAGTGGCCGGCGGAGCTGCCGGCGCACTGGCTGCCGTACTTCGCGGTGCTGGACACCGACGCCGCCGCGCAGCAGGTCGAGGCGCTGGGCGGGATGGTCTGCGTGCCGCCGACCGACATCCCGGAGCAGGGGCGGTTCGCCGTGCTGGCCGACCCGGCCGGCGGCACCTTCTGCGTGATCACCGCGGCGGGCTGACCCCGGCCGCCGCACCGCACGACGAGACCGCACACCGATTCCGAAGGAGCACACCGTACCGATGAGCAGCGTCAACGGCACCCCGATCTGGGCCGACCTCGGCACCTCCGACCCCGCGGCGTCCCGCGAGTTCTACACGAACCTGTTCGGCTGGACGGCCGAGGCCGACCCGGACCCGCAGTTCGGCGGGTACACCACGCTGCTCAAGGACGGCAAGCGGGTGGCCGCGCTCGGCCCGCTGAACAGCCCGGAGCAGCCGGTGGTCTGGTCGACGTACTTCGGCAGCGACGACCTCGACGGCACCGGCAAGGCGGTGGAGGCCGCGGGCGGCAGCGTCGTGGTCCCGCCGATGGCGATCCGGGACCTGGGCCGGATGGCGTTCTTCGCCGACCCGAGCGGCGCGGTGTTCGGCGCCTGGGAGCCGGGCACGCACACCGGTTTCGAGCTGACCGAGGCCGACGGCTCGTACTGCTGGACGGAGCTGTCCACGACCGACCCGGCCGGCGCCCGCGCCTTCTACCCGGCGGTGTTCGGCTGGGCCACGCACGACAACCCGATGGCGGGCGGCGGCACGTACACCGAGTTCAAGGCCGGCGGGAAGTCGCTCGCCGGGCTGATGGACGGGCCCGACGGGCCGCCGGCACCGCCGCACTGGCTGGTGCACTTCGCGGTGGTCGACGTGGACGGCGCCACCGGGCGGGCGCAGGGGCTGGGCGCGGCGACGATCGTCCCGCCGACCGACTTCCCCGGCGGCCGGTTCTCGATCCTGGCCGACCCGCAGGGGGCCGCGTTCGCGCTGGTCTGGATGGACGAGGCGCCGAGCGCGCACGCCTGAGCACGCGCGTGGGGCGGGCGCCGCGGCGCCCGCCCCACGACCGGCGTCACTTGCAGTACTGGTCCTGCTTGTTGATCGCCCGGTACGGGCAGTCGGCCAGGTCGCCGAGGATCAGCGCCGACTCCCGGTTGCGGGCCGTCTCCTTGTCGATGTACGTGTCGGCCGGGTAGAAGCCGCCCGAGCCGCCCCACATCTCGAACGTGTAGCCGAAGATCTTGTGCTCGGCCCACAGCCAGTCGAGGCTCGACCCGTCGGTGATGTACAGGCCGGACGCCTGCTTCGGGTCGTACTTGTTCGTCGCCGCCATCTTCTTGCCGATGGTGGAGAACGTGCTGACGTCGTCCTGGGTCATGCCCGGCTCGACGGTCTTGTTGGTGTAGCCGTACGGCCAGAGGATCAGCTCGCCGTACGTGTGGAAGTCCAGGTTCACCGTGATCTGCTGCTTGCCGTTGATCTTCCGGCTGTTCACGAAGTCGCGGATCCGCTGCGTCTCCGGGGACGAGAACGCCGCCGTGCCGCGGTACGTCTCCGAGCCGGTGCTGCCGGACGAGCCGTTGCAGCAGCCCCACTTGTAGCCGTAGTTGCGGTTCAGGTCGGTGCCCGCCTGGCCGCCCTGGTTGGGCTGCCGGTTCTTGCGCCACATCGCCAGCTTGCTGCCGGAGATGTCGAACTCGCTGCCGTCCGGGTTCAGCGACGGGATGACCCAGATCTCGCGCTCGTTGACGAGCTTGGTGACCCGCTCGTCCTTGCCGTACTCGTTGATGAACATGTTCAGCAGGTACAGCGCCATCTCGACCGTGAGGTGCTCGCGGGCGTGGTGGTGCGCGCTGATCAGGTACTCGGGCTCCTGCTCGTCGTCCTTGACGTTGTCCGAGATCTTGATCAGGGGCAGGTCCCGGCCCTCGTACGACTTGCCGATGCTGAGCTTCTGCGCGATCTCCGGCTTGCTGGCGACCAGCTTGTTGATCGCGTCGGTCATCTCGGCGTAGTCGTGGTACTTCTGCATGTTCGCCGGGAAGCCGGTGAGGAACGCGTCCATGCCCGGTTCGGCCGGCGGCGCCTCGACCTTGGTGGTGAGGCCCAGCCCGTGCACGGCCGCCAGCTCGGCGGGCGTGGCGGAGATGTAGATCTTGCCGTGCTCGACGTAGTCCACGGCGGCGCCGGTGGCGGCGACGGCGTTGGTCTCCTCCCAGGTCTGCGCGCCGAAGACGACGTACCGCTGGGTGGTCTCGGTGGGGGTTCCGGTGGCGGCGACGGGACCGACGGCGGTGAGGGTACCGCCGAGCGCCAGGCTCAGGGCCAGCGCGATCACGACCCGACGCCCCGGGTGGGTGGGGAGTCTCATGAGGGACCTCCGGACTGGGCACGGCCGGAAAGTGAGCAAGCTCACGCCTGTGCCGGGAGGGCTCAATATAGATGTCGGTCGCTGTACTGCCAAGCATCGAACAGGTTCGATACTCGACTCGGCGCGACATCACCGCAGGTCAACGGCGGTACGGCGGGAAAATCCACGCCGCCGGGAAGCTAAACGCCGAACGGGCGTTAAGGTCGGTCCCCCGCGGCCGCGCGGGCCGGCGGCTCCTCGCCGGCCAGCGCGGCCCGCAGGTCGGCCTTCTGCGCCCGCCGGCGCTCGACGCCCGCGGCCAGGCTCGTGGCCATCGCGTCGCGCAGGCGGCGCAGGAGGAAGTAGGACAGACCGCCGGAGATCGCCACGGCCAGCAGCAGCGTGACGAACAGGTTCAGCCCCAGCGGCAGCAGCGCGGCCGTGATCGCCACGAGCAGGCCCAGCCGGGCCAGGGTGTACTTGACCGACGCGCTCATCCGTTGACCCTCTCGCCGTCGCGGGCGCTCGCCGCCCGGACCCCGTGGAACCACAGCGGCGCGTACACCGCCGCCGCGACCGCCGCGCCGAGCGCCCCGCCGGGCAGCGGCGGCCAGTCGACCAGCCCGGTGGCCAGGATCCCCGCGCCGACGCCGACGACCGCGGCGCCGGTCGCGGCCAGCACCCGGCCCCAGCCGGACCACGCGCGGAACTCCTCGACCGCGACCATCACCGGCAGGATCAGCGCCAGCCAGCCGTTCAGCCGGCCGAACTCGCCCAGCCCGGCCACCGCGAACAGCCCGTCGAACAGCACCAGCGCCGCCACGCCGGCCACCACCCCGGCCGCGAACAGCCCGGCCAGGTCGGGCAGGGCCACGATGCGGCGCCGGTCGTCGCGGCGCGGGAACGGCTCGCTCACGCCCACACCCGCTGCGGCTCGGCCCGCCGCTCGGCCAGCGGCTGCGGCGGGTCGTACTCGCGGACCACCTCGTACCGGGTGTTGCGCTCGACCGGCTGGAAGCCGGCGTCCCGGATGAGTTCGAGCAGGTCGTCGCGGTGCATGGTGGCCGGGGTGCCGTACTCGTCGGCGTCGTGGGTGATCTTGTACTCGACCACCGAGCCGTCCAGGTCGTCGACGCCGAAGTTCAGCGAGAGCTGGGCGACCGACAGGCCGTGCATGACCCAGAAGCACTTCACGTGCGGCACGTTGTCGAACATCAGCCGGGACACCGCGAACGTCTTCAGCGACTCCGCCGGCGACGCCATCGTGGTGCGCGCCTGGATCCGGTTGCGCACCTTGCCGTCGCGGGCGTCGTGGAAGTCGTGCTGGTACCGCAGCGGGATGAACACCGCGAACCCGCCCGTCTCGTCCTGCATCTCGCGCAGCCGCATCACGTGGTCGACCCGGTGCCGGGGCTCCTCGATGTGCCCGTACAGCATCGTCGCCGGCGTCCGCAGCCCCTTGGCGTGGGCGAGCCGGTGGATCCGCGACCAGTCCTCCCAGTGGCAGTGGTGGTCGACGATGTGCTGCCGGACCTCCCAGTCGAAGATCTCCGCGCCGCCGCCGGTGAGCGAGCCCAGGCCGGCGTCGATCAGCTCGTCCAGGATCTCGTCCGCGGACAGCCCGCTGATCTTCTCGAACCACTGCACCTCGGTCGCGGTGAACGCCTTGAGCGTGACCCCCGGCAGGACCGCCCTCAGCTCGCGCAGCACCCGCGGGTAGTACCGCCAGGGCAGGGTCGGGTGCAGGCCGTTGACGATGTGCAGCTCGGTGAGCTGCTCGCCCTCCATCTCCCGGGCCTTCTGCACCGCCTGCTCGATCCGCATCGTGTAGGCGTCCTTCTCCCCCGGCTTGCGCTGGAAGGAGCAGTACGCGCAGCTCGCCGCGCAGACGTTGGTCAGGTTGAGGTGGCGGTTGACGTTGAACATCACCCGCTCGCCGTTGTCGGCCACCCGCTTGTGGTGCGCCAGCCGGCCGAGCCAGGCCAGGTCGTCGGCGGCGTACAGCGCCTCGCCGTCGGCGCGGTCCAGCCGCTCGCCGGCGTACACCTTCGCCTCGATCTCGCGCTTGAGCCCGGGGTCGATGCCGCCCGGCGCGGTGGTCACCGTCATCCGTGGAGCCTCCTGCCTGCCGCCCGCGCGGGGCGGCGCGCCCGCGGGCCGGCGCCCGCGCCGCGGCGGTCCGCCGGGCCGCCGCCGGGTACGAGCGTACGTCGCCGGTACGACCGTCCCCGCACGCCGTCCCGGTCGACGGACAAACCTCGATTTCCGGACAATCACCGGTCGCCTGTGGACGGGCGCACCCGGCTTTCCCCATAGTGTCAGTGACCCGGCCCCGCTCCTGCCTCCTCGGGCACCCCGCGGCAGGGGTGAGGTTGCGAGAGTGGGGAATGCAACGGCGCGCGATCGGGCGGGGTCGCCGGCGGGTCGATCCGGGCGAAAGACGGCACCGGGGAACCGCGGCGGCGATCGGCGCGTCGCAGCGGGTACCGGACAGCGAGGGGGTTTGCGCAGTGGCGAGGCGAGGCAGGCAGCCGTGGCGACGGCTCCACCCGTACCCCGTCGGCATCGCGCTCGGCGCGCTCGCGCTGGCGCTGCCGGCGGTCGCCGCGCCCGTCCGGCCGCCCGACCGCATCCCCGACACCGGCAGCCGGCCCAGCTCCACCGGGACCGTCCAGTTCCCCGGCGGCACCGACGCCGGGCTCGCCACCAACCCGCCCGGCGCCCAGCTCGGCCCGCTCGCGGCCCAGCTCGTCAGGGCCGAGGCGGACATCCAGCGGCTCGGCCAGCGGCTCACCGCCGTCACCCTGGACCGGGACCAGGCCGCCCAGGAGATCGCCACGCTGACCGCCACCGTCCGGGACACCCGGCGCGCGCTCGACGCCGCCCGCCGGACCGGGCAGGTGGTGGCCGACCGGGCGTACAAGAACGCCGCCGGCCTGCCGCCGGGCATGCGCGACAACGACCTGCGCGACCTGGGCACGCTCAGCGGGCCGCGCGGGGCCGCACCGGGCTCGCTGGCCGCGGCCGGGCAGCTCTCCCGGACCCTGCGGACCGCGACCGCCGCCGAGGCCGCGCTCGCCGACGCGACCGCGCGGCACCGGACGGCGAGCCACCGGTACGTCCGGCTCACCGCCGACCTGGGCCGGGCGGGGGCCGCGCTGGCGGCGCTGCGCCGGGACAACGCCGCCCGGATCGCCGCCGCCGACCGCCAGCGCGAGCAGCGGGACCGGGTGATCGGGCAGACCGGGTACCGGGACGCCGCCGGCCTGTCCCCGCACGCCCGGGTCCGGGCCGTGCTCGGGTACGCGATGGCCCAGCTCGGCAAGCCGTACGAGCTGGGCGCCGAGGGGCCCGACCGGTTCGACTGCTCGGGGCTGGTGATGATGGCGTTGCGCGCCGGCGGCTACACGCTGCCCCGGGTCGCCAACCAGCAGTACGCGGCCACCTCCGGCCTCCGCGTCGACCGGATGGCGCTGCTCCCCGGCGACCTGCTGTTCTTCAACCTCACCACCAACCCGGCGGACGTGCACCACGTCGCGCTGTACGTCGGCGGCGGCCGGATGCTGCACGCGCCCCAGCCGGGTGAGGTGGTGAAGGTCTCACCGGTGTCCTGGGGCACCCTGTACGCCGCGACCCGGGTCTTCACCGGCGTCACCGGCAGCGGCGCCAAGCCGCACAAGCCGTGGGAGCCGTCCACGCCGGCGACGATCCGGCCGACCGTCATCCCCACCGCGAAGCCGGGCGGCGACAAGCCCGGCGGTACCAACCCGGGCGGCACCAACCCCGGCGGGACCAAGCCGCCGGGCGGGACGACCAAGCCCCCCGGCGGGACCAAGCCGCCGGGCGGTACCAACCCGGGCGGCACCAACCCCGGCGGCGACAAGCCCGGCGGCCCCACGAGCCAGCCCTCGACGCCGTCCGGACCCGGCCAGGGCTCGCCCGGCGGGTCCGCCACGCCGACGCCGACGGCCGCGCCGACGGCCGGGCGCTCCGCCCGCGATGCCCGGTACGCCACCCCTTCGGTTGGCGGATAGCGCCGGGTGTCACACAGCACAGGGGCGAAAATCCACCCTTGACCCGACCCAGCGCCCGATTGACGTGGCACGGTACAAAGAGCAGGCATCGGCGGGGCAACCGTCGGACGGGCGGCGGCCATGGGAGGGCGCATGCAGCAGCAGGACGGCACGGCCGGCGGACGGAACCCCACCTCCCTGGCCGAGCCGCCCGCCCCGGCGGATCGGCCGGCGTCGGGGCCACCGAACCGCGGACGGGCCACAGTCGACCAACCCACCCCACCGCGCCAGGGCCGCGTGTACGGCGGCCCCGCCGGCACCACTGACGGCAGCGGCGCGAACAGCCCGAACGGCGGCGCGGCCAGCGCCGTGAACAGCAGCCCGAACGGCGGCCCGGCAGGCGGCGGCGGCAGCGCGAGTGCCGAGCCGCGCTCGCCCGAGCCGCCGGAGCCCGCCGAACCGCCCGCCCCCGCCGAACCGCCGAGGCCCGCGGAGCCGCCGGAGCCGGCCGAGCCCCGCAAGCCCGCCGAGCCGCCGGAGCCGGCCGAGCCGCCGTCCCCCGGCCCGGGCCCCGCCCCGGCCCCGCCCATCCCGACGCCCCCGCCGCCCGGACCGGCCCCCACGCCGCCCCCCGGCCCCGGCCCCACGCCGCCCGGCCCCACGCCGCCCGGCCCCACGCCGCCCGGCCCCACGCCGCCCGGCCCCACGCCGCCCGGCCCCGGACCGACGCCGCCCGGACCGCCGACCCCGCCGGGGCCGCCGTCGCCGATCCCGCCGTCGCCCGTACCGAGCCCGCCGCCCTCGCCGATCCCGCCCGGGCCCGCGCCCGTGCCGCCGGGGCCCGGCCCGATGCCGGCGCCGCCGTTCCCGCCGCCCCCGCCGACGATGAACCTGCCGCCGCGGCCGCGCGGCCGCGGCACCATGTACGGCGGGACGACCGGCGTCAACCCGCGGCTGCCGGTGTTCGGCAACCCCGCGGTGGAGAACACCGGCTCGCTGACCGGGCACATCCTCGCCCACGGCAAGCTGGACCTGCCGACGCCCGAGCGGCAGACCCGCAAGGTGGTCATCGTCGGCCTGAGCATGCTCGGCGCGATGATCGTCATCGGGCTGATCGTCGGGCTGCTGGCCGGCAACCAGGTGGCCGATTTGATCAACGCCGTCATCAGCGGTTAGGCGCTGCGCGGGTTCCGCCCGTACACTCGCGGGGTTGTTCGTGTGCGGACCCGCCCCGGCGGCGCCGCCGCCCGGCGACCGCGCCGCGCGCGGGGTCGCCCGGGGCACCCGCCGCCCGGCGGTCGCCCGGCGGTGACGCCCGACCCCCGGTACCGGTGTGGCCGCGCCACCGCGCCCGGCCCGCCGCCGGCACTGCGCGCCCTGCCCCGAGAGGTTCCCGTGTCGACGTTCGCTGCTGCCTGCGCGTACCCGTCCGTGCTGACGCCCACCGAGGCCCAGCTCGGCGCGGTCGCCGAGCCCGCCGCCGCCCCCGCCGACTTCGCGGCGCTCGGGCTGCCCCGGCGGCTGGTCCGCGCGCTGGCCGGCGAGGGGATCGACCGGCCGTTCCCGATCCAGGCCGCCACCATCCCGGACGCGCTCGTCGGCCGGGACGTGCTCGGCCGCGGACAGACCGGCTCCGGCAAGACGCTGGCGTTCGGGCTGCCGCTGCTGGCCCGGCTGGCGACGTTCGGGCGGTCGCTGCCGAACCGGCCGTTCGGGCTGGTCCTGGTGCCGACCCGGGAGCTGGCGTTCCAGGTCGCCGACGCGCTGCGGCCGCTGGCCCGGCAGCTCGGCGTGTACGTCACGACGCTGATCGGCGGCGTGCCGTACGACCGCCAGGTGGCCGCACTGGAGCACGGCGTGCACCTGGTCGTGGCCACGCCCGGCCGGCTCGGCGACCTCGCCGAGCGGGGCGCCTGCGAGCTGGACCGGATCGAGATCACCGTGCTCGACGAGGCCGACCAGATGGCGGACATGGGCTTCCTGCCGGACGTGACCAAGCTGCTGGAGCGCACCCCGGCGGTCGGCCAGCGGCTGCTGTTCTCGGCCACGCTGGACGGTGACGTGGACGCGCTGGTCCAGCGGTTCATGGTCGACCCGGTCACGCACTCGCTGGACCCGGCCACCGCGGCCGTCGACACGATGGACCACCACCTGTTCGTGATCCCGCCGCAGGAGAAGTTCGCGGTCACCGCGTCGATCGCCGCGCGGCACGGCCGGACGATCCTGTTCGCCCGGACCCAGGCCGCCGTGGACCGGCTGGTCGGCCAGCTCGCCGAGGTGGGCGTGACGGCCGGCGCGCTGCACGGCGGCAAGACCCAGCGGATGCGCACCCGGACGCTGGCGGAGTTCCGCGAGGGCCGGACCAGCGTGCTGGTCGCCACGGACGTCGCCGCCCGGGGCATCCACGTGGACGGGGTGTCGCTGGTCCTGCACGTCGACCCGCCGCGGGACCCGAAGGACTACCTGCACCGCGCGGGCCGGACGGCGCGCGCGGGCGAGGCCGGCGCGGTGGCGACGCTGGTGCTGCCGAAGCAGCGGGCCTCGACGCTGCGGATGATGACCACGGCCGGCGTGGCGCCGACGGAGACGAAGGTGCGGCCGGGCGACGCGGCGCTGGCGACGATCACCGGCGCCCGGCCCCGGCCGGCGGCCCGCACGTCGGCCGCCGCGGCGGCCGACCGGGACGGCCGGACCGGCGGCGACCGGGCCGGCGGCGCCCCGCGGGGCGAGCGGAACGGCCGCCCGGAGCGGGACGGCCGTCCGGACCGGGCCGGGCGGGGCCAGCGGCCCGGCCGGGCCGAGCGCGCACAGGCGGGCGACCGGGCCAACGCCGGCGCCGGCGGGTGGCGCGGCGGCCACCGGGCCGAGCGGGCGGACGTGCGGCCCGGCGCCGACGCGACGCGCGACGCCGCTGCCGGCCGGCGCGGCCGGGACGCCGGCGGACGGCGGCCGCGGCACCGCGCGGGCGCCCACCCGGTCGGCCGCGGCTGACCGGAATTCTCCCGACCCGACCCGCCCGACCCGCTCCATCCCGGCTCGGTTCAGCCCGGCCCGGCTCGACTGGTGACGACGGCGCGGTCGATGCCCGTTGCGCCCGGCGGGGTCCGGGTCGTCGCCTCCGGCGGGGCTAGGTCGTCGCCTCCGGCGGGGGCGGCGGCTCCCGGGGCGGGCGGGGGCGGTACTCCCACTTGGTGGACAGGGCGATCGTCGTCTTCGTGGACGCGACGCCCGGTACCCGGTTGATCCGGCCGATGAGCTGCTCCAGCTCGGCGATCGTCCCGAGCCGGGCGAGCAGCAGGAAGCTCTCGTGCCCGGCCATGAACCAGCACGCCTCGATCTCGGGCTGCGCGCGGAACCGGTGCGCCATGTCCTCGATCTCGTGCCCCGACTCCTGCACGATCATGATCATCGCGGTGACCCCGAGGCCGATGGCCTCCGGGTCGACGTCGGTCCGGTAGCCGCGGATCACGCCGCTCGCCTCGAGCTTGCCGACCCGGTCGTGGACCGAGGGTGCGGAGAGGCCCACCTGACGGGCCAGCTCGGCGTACGAGAGGCGGGCGTTGGCGCGCAGGAGATCGAGCAGCGCGCGGTCGATGGCGTCCACGGAGTGTGACCCTATCGGGACGGGGAAATCCGCTTCGAGCGCCCCGAGCAGAGGCGAATAAAGCTCACAAATGATACACAGCGATAGTACAAGATAGTCGTTTTCTGCGTTTGTCGGACATCTACTAATCCCGGTGCTCTAATGGGCGTACATGCCTATGGACGGCCCGTGTCATCACCCGAACGGGCGTACCTGACTTCTGACAGACCTCATCGACGCGAGGAGGGGACCGTGGACACGGGAGATCGTCTGCTGACGCCTGGCGAAGTGGCCGCGTTGTTCCGCGTCGATCCGAAGACGGTGACGCGGTGGGCGGCTGCCGGCAGGATCGGCAGCATTCGCACGCCGGGCGGGCACCGGCGCTTTCGGGAGTCCGAGGTACGCGCGCTCCTCGAGGGCGAGGCCGACTTCGACGCGCTCGACACCGACTTCAGCGCCAACGGCACGTACTGACGCACCGGGCGCCGCCTCCGACGGCCGCGCCCCCGGCACCACCCCGCCCGCGGCCCCCGACCGCGCTCAGGCCGGGCCGGCGCCCAACCCGCCGCGCCAGCGTTCCAGCAGGTCGTGCGGCACGCCGAGCGCGTCCAGCACCTTGCCGGCCACGAAGTCCACGAGCTGCGCCGCGCTCGCCCGCGCCCCGATGCCGTAGAAGCCGGGGCTCGCCGGCAGGACCACCGCCCCCGCGTCGTGCAGCGCCAGCAGGTGCTCCAGGTGGCTGCGGGTCACCGGCGTCTCCCGCGGTACGACGACCAGCGGCCGCCGCTCCTTCAGCGTGACCTCGGCCGCCCGCTGGAGCAGGTCCTTGGACAGCCCGATCGCGATCCCCGCGCAGGCCGCCGTGCTCGCCGGGACCACCACCATGCCGCGGGTCGGGTACGTGCCGCTGCTCGGCCCGGCGGCGAGATCCCCGGCGGGCCAGTAGCGCAGGTCGCCGTCCGCCGGCGCACCCAGCCAGGCGGCGAGGTCGGCCCGCCAGTGCCCGTCCCGGAACGCGCCGCCGGTCTCGTCCAGGATCGTCAGCCGGGCCGCCCGGGACACGACGAGGTCGACCGGCAGGCCGGCGGCGAGCAGGGCGCGCAGCACGGCGGCGGCGTACGGGGTACCGGACGCCCCGGACACCCCCACCACCCACGGCCGCCGCTCACCCACCCCGCCATCCTGCCACCGCCCCGCCCGCCCGCGAGCGGCGGCGGCCGGTCGGCGGCGCGGGCCGTCGGGTCGGGTCGGGCGGAGCCCGGCCGACCCGCCGGGCAGCGCTCGCCGCGCACCGCCGCCGGCCGGGGCCGAGCGGTCAGGACAGTCGGGTGACGCCGTCCACGCCGATCAGCGGCCGGCCGGCCGGCGACGAGTTGACGATCTTGATCGTGTGCCGGCCCGCGGTCGGCCAGGTGCGGGCGAAGACCTGCTGCCGGACCTGCGACGACGCCGCGTACAGGTTGACCGTCCCCGCGCTGACCCCGTCCACGTACACCGTCGCCGTGCCCCGGGTCGGGCCCTTCGCCGCGACCCAGGCCAGCGACCGGGCCGTCGCGGTGTAGGTGAAGGCGCCGCCGCGGACCCGGCTCTGCCACTCGGTCCCGCCGAGGTACGCCGAGCTGCGCGCCACCGCCCACCGCCCGCCGTACCGGGTGCCGAGGCTGCTCTGGTAGTCCAGCGTCGCGGTCGCCGCGGTACCGGCGGCCGTCCGGACGTTGTACCGGCAGTCGTACGCCGCCAGCGACCACGCCGTCGCCTCGCCCACCTTCACCGTGCCGCTCGTCGACCGGGCGCTCACCGTCGGCCAGGTGCTCACGCCGGGCAGCCGGGTCAGCGTCTGCTGGCAGATCCCGCCGGTGTCGGTCGCGCCCCAGCCCACGGCCACCGGCACGCCGGCGGTGCTGACCGTACCGGCGCGCAGCGAGACCCGCGGCGCGGTGACGGTCGGCGGCAGCGCGTCCACGGCGATCGGCACGTCCGCGCTGGTCGCGGTGTTGCCGGCGCCGTCCTCGGCCCGGACCCGCAGCGTGTGCGCGCCGCTGGCCACGCCGCTGACGGCGACCGAGGTGGGCATCGTCGCGCCGTCGCGCACGACCTCCTCGACCGGCTGCCCGTCCACCTCGACGGTCACCTTCTCCACACCGGAGTCGTCGCTGGCCGACCAGCTCGCGGTGAAGGAGCCGCTGAGCTGGGCGTTCGCCGTCGGGTACGTCACCGCGACGCTCGGCCCGGTGACGTCGGCGGGCCGCAGCACCGTGACGGTCGCGCCGGTGGCGTCGGCGGCGTCGACCCGGAAGCCGAGGCCGCCGTCCGGCGACAGCCACATCTCGCCGAGGCCGAGGCCGCGGACGTCGGCGGACCAGAGCGGGTGGAAGTGCAGGACGGCGTACATCTCGTCCTCGGGGTCGGTCAGCGCGGTGTCGGTGCGCCGGACCACCAGACCGCCGCCCGGGTACCGGGAGCCCTGGCCGGCGCCGCTGCCGAGGTACTGGAGGTCGTCGGTCCACGCGTCCAGGCCGGTCGGGGTGCGGTACTCCAGGTGGTACGTGCTGGTCCCGATCGGCACGGTCACGCTGCGCACGCCGGCGACCGCGCTGACCGGCGCGAGCTGCACCTGCGCCCCCACCGTCACCTGCCGCTGCGCGGCCGACGGCAGCGCGCCGAGCTGGGCCAGCCGGGCGGTGGACAGGTGGCCCACGTGCCCGTACGGGGAGCTGCCCATGATGTCCCACGGGTCGTCGTACGCGTCGATCGAGCAGTCGGCGGAGAGCGTGACCTCGATGCCGTCCTCGTCCTGGCAGCGCAGCCCGCCCGAGTGGTGCAGGCCCATGTTGTGCCCCAGCTCGTGCGCGAACACCCGGACGTCGCTGTAGCTGTTCAGCCACATCATCCCGTACGAGCCCCAGCCGGACCCGATGGTCGCGAGCCCGGCCCAGCCGCAGCCGGCCGCGGGCGGGAAGTAGGCGACGAGGTGGTGCAGCGGGCTGCTCGTCATGCTGCCGGCCAGCCGCAGCGCCTCGGTCTGGGTCCGGCCGATCTGGGTGTTGCAGTTGGCCCCGTCCGGCATGGTGATCTTGGTCCAGGGCAGCGTGCGGTGCGCGTTGACCCGGATCGCGCCGTGGCTGACCTCGTCGTAGTACGCGTCCACGTCCCCGACCGCGGCGGTCAGCTCGGCGGTGGTCGGCTCGCCCCCCGGCACGGACGCGGTGGCCCAGTACATCGGCACCAGCGTGATCTGGTGGGTCCCGGTGGCGCCGGTCGCGGCCGCCGCGGCGACGACCCGCACGCCGGTCACCCGGGCCGAACCGGTGGCGACCGCGGCGGCGAGCGCCCCGCCCGTCCGGCCGGCGCCGGCGCGCACGGTGACCTCGACGGTGCTGGCGGCCGGCACGCCGGCGACGGCGGCGGACGGGACCGGGACGTCGGCGCCGTCGACCCGGACGGTCGCCTGCTCCCGCGCGTGCCCGCCGTCGAACGCGTCGGCGACGGTCCGCTGGAGCGGGCCGCGGGCGGTGACCTCGGCCGCCGCGGCCGCGGCGGCCGGCGGGGCGGCGGCGAGCACGCAGAGGGCCGCCGTCCCGAGCGCCATCGCCAGCCGTACCGCACCCATCGCCCGCTCCCTCCGGTCGTGCCGGGGGACGGGATCGGCGCGGAGCGGTGGATCCCTGAGGGGGCTGAGTCAGCCGCGCAGGAGGATGTCCGCGAGGGCGAAGACAAAAAGGGCAATAGCTACGAAGCCGTTGGCGGTGAAGAAGGCCCGGTTCACCCGGGACAGGTCGGTCGGGGTGACGACCACGTGCTGGTACGCGAACGCCGCCCCCGCCAGCGCCAGCCCGATCCACCACAGCCAGCCCAGCCCGGCCAGCGCGCCGAACCAGACGAACAGCGCGAACGTCACCACGTGCGCCACCGCGGACGCGACCAGCGCGAACCGGACGCCGTACCGCGCCGGGACGCTGCGCACGCCGATCCGCCGGTCCACCTCGGCGTCCTGGCAGGCGTAGATGAGGTCGAAGCCGCCGATCCACAGCGCCACCGCGAGCCCGAGCACCCAGGCCGGGCCGGAGCCGGCGAACGTACCGGTCACCGCCAGCCACGCGCCGACCGGCGCGACGAGCTGGGCCAGCGCGAGAATGGCGTGCGGCCAGTCGGTGAACCGCTTGCCGTACGGGTAGACGACCAGCGGCGCCACCGCCAGCGGGGCCAGCACCAGGCAGAGCGGGTTCAGCGCGGCGGCCGCGCCGAGCAGGACGAGCAGCGACGCCCCGGCGCCGAGCCACGCCGTCCGGACGCTCACCGCGCCGGTCACCAGCTCCCGCCCGGCCGTGCGCGGGTTGCGGGCGTCGATGTGCCGGTCGATGATCCGGTTCGCCGCCATCGCGAACGTCCGGCCGCCCACCATCGCCAGCGTGACCAGGGCGAGCACCCCCCAGTCGACCCCGGGCCGCATGGCCGTCACCGCCGCCAGGTACGCGAACGGCAGCGCGAACACCGAGTGCTCGATCGCCACCAAACGCAGGAACGCCCTCACCGCTGTCACGCCCCTCAGTCTTCCGTGCGGGACCCGCCGCGCCCGGACGGGGTACCGCGGGCGCTCAGCGGGCCGGGGTGTAGGTGTACGGGCGGGTGCCGCCGACCTCGCGGAACCCGCGGCGCAGCAGCGTCGGCGCGGACGTCGGCAGCGCGTCCACCACGGCGTACCGCCGGCCGCGCGCCAGCGCCTCGGCCAGCCGCGCCCCGACAAGGGCGGTGAAGCAGCCCCGCCGCCGGTACGCCGGCACGGTCCGGCCGCCGGCCAGCTCGACCAGCGCCGAGCCGGGCGGGTAGTGCGCCCGGGCGCTCGCGGCGGGCGCGCCGCCGACCCGGTCGACCCAGACGCTGAGGGCGGCGGGGTCGGCGCGCAGCAGCGCGGCGAGCCGCTCGGCCTCGGCCCGGGCGTCGGCCCGCCCGACGGCGACGGCCACCGCCACGACCTCCGCGAGCCCGGCGGCGGGCGCGGGCGGTGCGGGGTCGGGCGGGAGGGTGAGGCGGTGCGGGTCGTGGCCGGCCGTCGGGAAGGCGGCCGGCGCCGCCGGGGTCAGCGGCAGCGCCAGCAGCCGCTCCGGCTCCCCCGCCGCGAAGCCGGCCGCCAGCAGCGCCGGCCCCGGCTCGACCGGGTCGTGGCCGTACGCCTTCCACTCCAGCGCGTACCCGCCCGCGTCCGCCCGCCGCGCCTCGGCCGCGATCAGGGCGGGCAGCCCGGCGGCCGGTACGGCGGCGTACGTGATCCGGCAGTCCCCGGCGGCGTCGACCTCGCGCACGACCGGCCCGTCCGCCCGGCCGGCGGCCCGCCGGTCGGCGTCGACCAGCGCCAGCACCTCTGCCGTCCAGTCGGGCGGGGCGGCCGTCACCGGCGGGCCGGCGGGCTCGGGTCGCGCGGGTGCGCCGGGGCGGTCAACGGCGGTCCGGGATGCCGTACTCGCGCCAGCGCTTGTCCACCAGCGCCGCCACCTCCGGCGCCATCGCCATCGGCTCCGGCCAGCCCCGGCCGTACCCCTCGGTGGGCAGCTTGCGGGTCGCGTCCACGCCGGCCTTGCCGCCCCAGAACTGCTGGTACGAGGCGTGGTCCAGGTGGTCCACCGGACCCTCGGTGAGCAGCAGGTCGCGGGCGTAGTCCACGTTGCCGAACGCGCGGAACGCCACCTCGGCGTAGTCGTGCACGTCGCAGTCCTCGTCGACGACCACGATCAGCTTGGACAGCGACAGCAGGTGCGCGCCCCAGATCGCGTTCATCACCTTCTGCGCGTGCTTCGGGTACCGCTTGCGGATCGACACGATCACGCAGTTGTGGAACACCCCGGCCGCCGGCAGGTCGTAGTCGACGATGTCCGGGATCAGCAGCTTGAGCAGCGGCAGGAAGATCCGCTCGGTGGCCTTGCCGAGCCCGTGGTCCTCCTGCGGCGGCTGCGAGGTGACGATCGAGTGGTAGATCGGCCGCTTGCGGGTGGTCATCGCCTCGACGTGCAGGACCGGGAACGGCTCCACCGGGGTGTAGAAGCCGGTGTGGTCGCCGAACGGGCCCTCGGGCAGCCGCTCGCCCGGCTCCAGGTACCCCTCCAGCACGACCTGCGCCGACGCCGGCACCTGCAGCGGCACGGTCAGGCAGTCGACCATCTCCACCCGCTCGCCGCGCAGGAAGCCGGCGAACAGGTACTCGTCGATGTCGCTGGGCAGCGGCGCCGTCGCCGCGTACGTCACCACCGGGTCGGCGCCGAACGCCACCGCCACCGGCAGCCGCTGCCCCAGCCGCTCGGCGACGGCGTGGTGCGCGGTCGAGTCCTTGTGGATCTGCCAGTGCATGCCGAGGGTGTTCCGGGAGTGCTGCTGGAGCCGGTACAGGCCCAGGTTGCGCTTGCCGGTCTCGGGGTGCTTGGTGTGGGTCAGGCCGAAGTTGTGGAAGATCCCGCCGTCGCCGGGCCACACCTGCAGGCCGGGCAGCCGGTCCAGGTCGACGTCGCCGCCGCGGTAGACGACCTCCTGGCAGGCCGCCCCCTTCACCTTGCGCGGCGGCACCGCCTTGAGTTGCAGGACCTTGCCCAGCCCCTCGCGGATGCCGGACCAGCCGACCGGCAGCTCCGGCTTGACCAGCGCCCCGATCCGGTCGCCGACCTCGTCGAGCGAGTCCACGCCCAGCGCCAGCGCCATCCGCCGCTCGGTACCGAACAGGTTGATCGCCACCGGCATGTCGCCCCGGGTCGGCTTCTCGAACAGCAGCGCGGGGCCGCCGGCGCGGACGGTCCGGGTGACGACCTCGCTGATCTCCAGCGTGGGGTCGACGGGGACGCGGACCCGGTGCAGCTCGCCGGCGGTGTCCAGGGCGCGGAGGAACTCGGGCAGGTCGGCGTACGGGAAACCACGGGCCATCCACCCATCCTCCCGCACCGACGCACCCACCCGACCCCGACCCCGTCGCAGCGGCAGTGCCAGCCCGGACCGGTCGCTACAGGTCGCCCAGGCCGGGGGCGGCGGCGATGACGGGGGAGCCGGAATCCGGGGTCGCCAGCGGGCGGCAGGCCGCCGCCGCGTCACACACCACGTACCGCCCCGCCGCCCGCCGCACCAGGTACCGCTCCGCGTCCACCCACTGCACCACCTCGTCCCCCGCCGACAGCGCCGCCACCGGCTGCCACCGCCCCGCCCGCACGTCCGCCACCCGCAGCAGCACCGGCCCGGGCGGCCCCGCCCCCGCGTCGTCCGCCGCCGGCGCGGTCAGCCAGCGGGCGTCCGGGGACAGCCGCAGCGGCGCCCCCGCGACCCGCAGCCGCGGATGGCACAGGCCCGAGCCGGGCTCGACGGCCGCCACCGGGACGACCTGGAGGCAGGCGCCGTCCGCCGGCCACGCCGGGCCGTCGATCCGGCGGGCGATCCAGCCGGCGGCCAGGTCGAACGCGGCGCTCGCGCCGCCGTCGCGGACCACGCCGGTCCGGTAGTTCCACAGCCGGACGGCGACCGCGCCGCCGCCGGCCGGGCTGCGCAGGGCGAGCCAGTCGCCGGCGAACCGGGCCAGCTCCACCGGCGCGGCCGGCGCGGGCCGGACGACCAGGTTCGCCACCGGCGCGAGGTCGCTCAGCCGCAGCACCCGGACCGGGCCGGCCGGGCCGAGCAGGGCCACGTGCGCGCCGTCGGCGCTGGCCCGGGCGTCGCGCACCGCGCCGAGCGCGGTCAGGGTGCCCGCCGCGGACAGCCGGGCCAGCTCGTCGGCGCCGGCGCCGTCCGGCCGGTACCGCACCAGCCAGCCGCCGGCCGGCAGCCGGGTCAGCGCGCGCACCGCCGCGCCGGCCGGCAGCGGCACCGGCGGCCCGCCGGCCGGCTCGATCGCGCCGCCGCGGACCACGTCCAGCCGCACCGGCGCGGTGCCGCCCGCGCCGCGCAGCTCGTGCGCGACCACGCCGACGCCGGCCGCGGCGACGCCCAGCGCGGCGACGCCGGCCGCCGCGGCGGCCGCCCGGCGGCGCACGGCCAGCTTGCGGCCGGCGGCGATCACGCGGTCCGCGGACAGCACCACCGGGCCCGGCCAGGCCGCGGCGCGCCGGGCCAGCGTGCCCGCCACGTCGACGCCGATCCCCCGCTCGTCGTTCACGCCGCCACCTCCGGACAGGGCTCGGTCAGCTTCGCGCGCAGCGCGGCGATGGCGCGCGAGGCGTGGCTCTTGACGGTGCCGCGGGAGACCTGGAGGACGTCGGCGATCTCCGCCTCGGTCAGCCCCTCGTAGTAGCGCAGGACCAGGACGGCCCGCTGCTTGACCGGCAGGCGCAGCAGCTCCCGCCAGAGCGCGTCCCGCTCGGCCACGGCCTCCACGGCGTCCGGGACGACCGCGGCGGGTGCGTCCGGGACGGGCTGCTCCCGGTACCGGCGGCCGCGCCACCACGACGTCGCCGTCGTGACCATCGTCCGGCGCACCTGCGCTTCGAGCGCGCCGGTGTCGCGCGAGCGCGGCCCGGCGGCGTACGTCTTCACCAGTGCCGTCTGCACCAGGTCCTCGGCCCGGCCGCGGTCGCCGACGAGCAGGTACGCGCTGCGCAGCAGGGCCCCCGACCGGGCCGCCACGAACTCCCGGAACCGCTCTTCGTCGGCCGGTTGCACGGCCCTCCCCTCCGGCGCTCCGGGTGCGGGCGGGTCAGCCCGCGTCGGCGTAGGAGTGGAGGCCGGAGAAGAAGAGGTTGACGCCGTACAGGTTCATCAGCATCGTCGCGAAGCCCAGGACGGCGATCCAGGTGGCGGTGCGGCGGCGGACGTACGGGGTGGCCCGGGCGTGCAGGTACCCGGCGTACACGACCCAGGAGATGAACGCCCAGGTCTCCTTCGGGTCCCAGCCCCAGTACCGGCCCCAGGCCGACTCGGCCCAGATCGCCCCGGCGGCGACGGCGAACGTCCAGATCGGGAACGCGAACGCGTGCAGCCGGAAGGTCAGCCGCTCCAGGTCCGCCGCGCGCGGCAGCCGCGGCCCGAGCGAGTACGGGAACCGGTACCGGCCCTTCTCGTACCCGTCGCGGATCAGGTACATCGCCGCCGGCACCACGCCCAGCATGAGCAGCCCGGAGGCGACGATGATCGTCGAGACGTGCACCACGTACCAGGCCGACTGCAACGCCGGGACCAGCGGCTTCACCGCGGTGTACGCGGCCATCCCGGCGGCGCCGAGCAGCAGCACGTTGGCCAGCGCGACGAACAGGCCCAGGTGCCGCAGGCCGGGGCGGCGGGCCAGCGCGACCAGCCAGCAGACCGCGCCGACGAGCGTGGTGGCGACCGCGAACTCGTACATGTTGCCCCAGGGCAGCCGGCCGGCGGCCAGGCCGCGGGTGACCAGCACGCCGGCGTGGGCGAGCACCGCGCCGACGGTCAGCAGCACCGCGGCGTGCCCGGCCCACTTCTCGGCCCGGGCCGGCGGGAGGCCGCGCCGTTCGGCGGGCGGCGCCGGCGGCGCTTCGAGGACGGCGGTCGCGGCGCCGCCGCCGGCCGTCGCGCTCGGGGCGGGGGCCGGGGCGGCCGCCCGGTTGGCGGCCCGGCCGACGGCGCTGCGGTGGCCGAACGCGTACTCGGTCGCGTGCGCGATCATCGCGGCCAGGTACGCGAGGATCGTCGCCACGAGCAGTTGGTCGGACAGTTCGGCCATCAGTCGGCCCCTCCCCGGCCGCCCCGCCCCGGGTCCGGTGACCCGACGGCGCCGGCAACCACCTGTGCGAACTCGTCGGCGAAGCCAGGGTAGTCGGTGCGGGGCAGCCCGCCGGCCTCGACCCGGCTGCCGCCCGCGCCCGGCGTGACCCGCAGGAACACCCGGCGCCGCCGGCCGAACAGCGAGCCCATCAGCCCGACCAGGACCACCCCGACGCCGACCAGCACCGGGACCTGGCCGGGGTCGTGCCGGACGGAGACGGTCACCCAGCGCCGGCTGCCGAGGAACTCGACCCGGCTGCCGTCGTCCAGCGTCCACGCCTCGCCGCGGCGCAGCAGCTTCGGCTCGCCGACCTGCTTGAGGCCGCCGTTGGCGACGACCTTCTTGTCCAGCCGGTACACCGAGCCCGGGATGCCCGCGTCCTCGCCGAGATTGCCCCGGTACGCCCACAGCATCACGCCCGGCGCCCGCTCCTCCGGGAACGCCGACCGGACGAACGGCGGCTGCTCGGGCACCGTCGGCAGGAACAGCCCCTCGAACGCCACCTGCAACCGCGGGTCCCGGGCGCCGGTGCGCGGGTCGACGTTGGCGTCCGGGAACTTGGCCGCGCCCTCGCCGGTGGAGTTGTCGTCGATCGGCAGGAACGGCGCCGCGGTGGTCTGCGCCCGGCCGTACCGGTCGGTGTACCGCAGGACCGGGGCGAAGCCGTGGCCGAGCAGGTAGACGTTCGCGCCGCGCAGCCGCAGCGGGTCGTTGACCGCCACCCGCTCCTCCCGGCGCGGCCCGCCGTCGCCGTCGACCGCGAGCGTCGCCCGGAACGTCGCCGGCAGCCCGGTGTCGTGGTACCGCGCGGTGAAGCCGGTCAGCTCGACGCAGAACGGCGGCAGCGCCGCCGGGTCGACGCGCGGGCCGCGGGCGAACTCGTCGTACTGCTGCACGGTGTCGCAGAAGGCGTGGTCCGGGCCGACGACGAGCAGCCGGTTGCCGTGCCAGCCGTACCAGGAGCCGACGGCCACGCCGGCCAGCACCGCGATCAGCGCGGTGTGGAACAGCAGGTTCCCGGTCTCCTTCAGGTACCCCTTCTCCGCGCTGACCCCGACCGACCCGTCGTCGCCGGGCCGCACGGCGACCCGCCACCGGCCGCGGCGCAGCGCCCGGCGCAGCCGGTCGGCGACGTCCGCGGGCGCGCCGGGCACGTCGGCCGGCGCGGCGTGCGCGGCCAGCCGGTCCAGGTGCCGGGGCACGGCCGGCGGCGCCGCCCGCAGCGCCCGCCAGTGCTCGGCGGCCCGGGGCAGGATGCAGCCGACCAGCGAGGCGAACAGCAGCAGGTAGATCGCGGCGAACCAGGGCGAGGTGAACACCTCGAACCCCCACACCCGGTCCAGCCAGCGGGCGGCGTCGGGGTTCCGCCGGGCGAACCCCTCGACGTCCTCGATCTTGACGCTCTTCTGCGGCAGCAGCGAGCCCGGCACGGCCGCGAGGGCGAGCAGGAACAGCAGGATCAGCGCCGTCCGCATGCTGGTGAGCTGGCGCCAGGTGTGGCGCAGGAACGGGATCACAGCCCGACCCCGCCCACCCCGAACGCCCCGCGCAGCCAGATCACGAACGCGCCCCAGCCGCCGGTGACCAGCGCCAGCCCGACCAGGATGAGCAGCCCGCCGCCGACCCGGGTGACGGTCCGGGCGTGCCGGCGGAACGCGCCGAGCACCCGCCGGAAGCCCAGCCCGAACGCGACGAACGGCAGGCCCAGCCCGAGGCAGTACGCGACCGCCAGCAGCGCCGCCCGGTCGGCCGCGCCGGTGGTGGTGGCCAGCCCGAGCACGGCGCCGAGCGTCGGCCCGACGCACGGGGTCCAGGACAGCGCGAACACCGCCCCGAACACCGGCGCGCCCAGCAGCCCCGCCGCCGGCAGCCGGGTCAGCCGCCACTGCCCGCCGGTGCCGGGCAGCAGGCCGAGGAAGGCGACGCCGAGCAGCACGATCAGCGCGCCGACGCCGACCTCCAGCGCCCGCTGGTGCGCGGCGAGGAACCGGCCGACCGCGCTGAACACCACGGCCAGCGGCACGAACACCGCCGCGAAGCCGGCCACGAACAGCCCCGTCCCGAGCAGCACCCGGCCGCGGCGGGGCGCGGCGTCGAGGTCGGCGCCGGCCAGCCCGGTGACGTACGACAGGTAGCCGGGGACCAGCGGCAGGATGCACGGCGACAGGAAGCTGACCAGCCCGGCCAGGGCCGCCGCGGCGAGCGCGAGCAGCAGCGGGCCGCCCTGGACGGTACCGGCGAACGTCTCGCCCATCAGGCCGCCTCGGCGGCGATCTCGCGGACCACCGGTTCCAGCGCCGCCCGCTGCACGCCGGTGCGCAGCAGCCGGGCGACCCGGCCGCGCCGGTCCAGCACGACGGTGGCCGGTACGGCGTTGGGCGGCAGGTCGAAGCCGATCGCCAGCCGCCCGGCCGGGTCGTACCGGCTCGGGTAGGTGACCCGGCCCAGCTCGAACGCGCGCGCCTTGTCCCGCTCGTCCCGGACGTTGATGCCGAGGAAGGCCACCCCGGCGCCGCGGACGGCCCGGTACGTCTGTTCGAGGTCGTCGGCCTCGGCCCGGCAGGGGGCGCACCAGGATCCCCAGAAGTTCACGACGACGACCTTCCCGGCCACCGCGGCGGGGTCGAACGTGCCGCCGCCGACCAGCTCGCCGCGCAGGTCCGGCGCGGGCGTCCGGGCGTCGGCCGCGCAGCGGACCCAGCCGCCGGGGTCGGTGGCGCAGCGGGCCTCGGCGGGCGTACCGCCGCACCCGGCCAGGCCCGCGACCACCGCGAGTGCCGCCCCGGCCGCGACCGCCCGCCGCCGCCCCGCGGGCGCCGCGCGACGCGGGGCGGACCGGGGTGGTGCGGCCGCCGCGGCGCGGACCGGCCCGGCGGCGGGCGCCGCGGGGTGGGTCCGGGTCGGGGCGGCCACGGGGCTCAGGCGCCCTTGGCCGAGGGGGCCGCCGACAGCGCGACCAGGTGCGCGGCCGGCTCGGCGTAGTCGACGCCGGCCAGCGCGGTGCCGGTGAACCGGAACGTCGTCAGCGACGCCAGCGCGCACTGCCGGCGGCGCGGGTCGTGCCACAGCCGGCGGCGCTGCATCCGGCGGCGCAGGATCTCGATCGGCAACTGGTGCGAGACCAGCACCGCCTCGTGGCCGTTGGCGGCGTCCCGGGCGGCGAACAGCGCGGCGGCCATCCGGTCGGCGATGTCGGCGTACGGCTCGCCCCAGCTCGGGGTGGCCGGGTTGCGCAGCACCCACCAGTTGCGCGGGTCGCGCAGCGCGCCGTCGCCGACGGAGACGCGCTTGCCCTCGAACCAGTTCGCGCTCTCGATCAGCCGGTCGTCGACCGTGATGTCCCGGGCGAAGGCGGCCGCGAACGGCTCGGCCGTCTGCCGGGCCCGCTCCAGCGGGCTGGCCACGACGTACGTGACGTCCCGCCCGCCCAGGTGCTCGGCGGCCGCCCGGGCCATCTGCACGCCCAGCTCGGAGAGGTGGAAGCCGGGCAGCCGGCCGTACAGGATCTTCTCCGGGTTGTGCACCTCGCCGTGGCGCAGCACGTGCACGAGCGTGGTCGTCATGCGCCGACCACCGCCGCGGCGGCCCGGGCGGCGGCGGGCAGGGCGGCCGCGTACGCGTCCAGCGCCTCCTCCCCCATCGCCGCGGAGACGAACCAGGACTCGAACGCGCTCGGCGGCAGGTACACCCCGCCGGCGAGCATCGCGTGGAAGAAGGCCCGGAACGCGTCGGCCCGCTGCCCGCGGGCGCCGGCGTAGTCGGTGACCGGGTCGGCGGTGAAGAAGACCGAGAACATGCTCCCGGCCCGGGACACGGTGTGCGGCACGCCCTCTTTCGTCAGCGCCTCGCCGGCCAGCCGGCCGGTGATCGTGGCCAGCTCGTCCAGGGCGCCGTACACCGCGGCGTCGGCCAGCCGCAGCGTGGCCAGGCCGGCGGCGCAGGCCAGCGGGTTCCCGGACAGCGTCCCCGCCTGGTACACCGGGCCGGCCGGGGCGAGCCGGTCCAGCAGGTCGGCCCGGCCGCCGAACGCCGCCGCGGGCAGGCCGCCGCCCATGACCTTGCCGTACGTCCACAGGTCCGCGTCCACCGGCTCCAGGCCGGCCCAGCCGGAGCGGTGGACCCGGAACCCGGTCATCACCTCGTCGACGATGAGCAGCGCCCCGTGCGCGTGCGCGAGCCGGGCCAGCCCGGCGTTGAACCCCGGCAGCGGCCGGATCACGCCCATGTTGCCCGGCGCCGCCTCGGTGATCACGGCGGCGATGGCGTCGCCGTGCGCCGCGAACGCCGCCTCGACGGCCGGCAGGTCGTTGTACGGCAGCACGATCGTCTCGGCCGCGGCCGCGCCCGTCACGCCGGGGGTGTCCGGCAGGCCGAGGGTGGCCACGCCGGAGCCGGCGGCGGCGAGCAGCGCGTCGACGTGCCCGTGGTAGCAGCCGGCGAACTTCACGACCTTGGTACGGCCGGTGCAGCCGCGGGCCAGCCGGATCGCCGACATCGTCGCCTCGGTACCGGAGGAGACCAGCCGGACCCGCTCCATCGGCGTCCGCTCGACCAGCTCGGCGGCCAGCTCGACCTCGGCCGGGGTGGGGGCGCCGAAGCTCGTCCCGTCCCCGGCGGCGGCGCGCACGGCCTCGACCACGGCCGGGTGGGCGTGGCCGAGCAGCAGCGGGCCCCACGAGTTGACGAAGTCGACGTATCGACGCCCGTCCGCGTCGTACAGCCACGGCCCGGCCCCCCGGACCATGAAACGGGGCGTCCCGCCGACCGCCGCGAAGGCGCGCACCGGCGAGTTCACCCCGCCCGGCACCAGGGCGCGGGCGCGGTCGAACAGGTCCCGGGAAACGGGCGCATCGGCCGGGTACGGCGGCGCCGCGACGCGTGTCTCACTCACAGTCCGGCCATTCTGACAGCGCCGCCCGGGGGCCGGTACAGCGCCCCGGGCGGCCCCCTCTCGCCGCGCGGTCCGCCGCGACCCCGGTTACCGTGGGGTGGATGAACCGCCCCGGGCTGCATATCGCTACCGCGCGTGACGAATCCGGTGCGCTGACCCTCCGCATCGTCGGTGAACTCGACATGCTGTCGGCGCCCGAGTTGTCCCGCGTGGTGGAGGAGGGACTGCGCGAACGGCCGGGCCGGATCGTGCTGGACCTCGGCGGGGTCACGTTCTGCGACTCCCTCGGCCTCGGCACGCTGATGCTGCTGAACCGCCGGATCACCGCCGCCCGCTCGGTGCTCGTGCTGACGAACGTCAGCGGCAACCTGCTCCGCACCCTGGACATCACCGGCCTGCGCAGCCTGCTCACCGTCCGCTGACCGACCGCCCGCCGCTCGCTGCGGGGCGCGGCGGGGTCACGCCGGCGGCAGGAGGACCACCTTGCCGCGGCCGTGGCCGGCCTCGACCAGCGCGTGCGCCGCCGCGGCCTCGGCCAGCGGGAACGTCGCCCGGATCGCCACCCGCAGCTCCCCGGCCGCCGCCAGCGCCGCCAGCCTCGCCAGCCGGGCGCCGGTGCGCGCGCCGCGCAGCGTCCGCACGCCCAGCTCGGCCGCGCCGGCGAAGTCGGCGATCGTCAGCACCCGGTCCCGGTCGGCGACCAGTTCGAGCGAGGGCGCCAGCGCGCCCCGCCCGGCCGCGTCCAGCGCGGCGTCCACCCCGCCGGGCGCGGCCGCGCGCACCCGCTCGGCCAGCCCCTCGCCGTACGCGACCGGGGTGGCGCCCAGCGCGCGCAGGTGGTCGTGGTTGGCCGGGCCGGCGGTGCCGATCACGGCGGCGCCGCGGGCGACGGCGAGCTGCACCGCCATCGTCCCGACCCCGCCGGCCGCCGCGTGCACGAGCACGGTCTCGCCCGGGCCCACGCCGAGGGCGTCCAGCGCCAGGTCGGCGGTCTGCCCGGACGCCGACAGCGCGCCGGCGGCGACCGGGTCCAGCCCGGCCGGGCGGGCGGCCAGCCGGTCGGCGGGCACGAGGGCGTGGCTGGCGTACCCGCCGCTGTCGACGAAGCCGAGCACCTCGTCCCCGACGGCCCACCCGGCCGCGTCCGGGCCGACCGCGGCGACGGTGCCGGCGAGGTCGTTGCCGGGGCAGTACGGCAGCGGCACGGCGAGGTCGCCGCGGCGGACCTTCACGTCGTACGGCTGCACCCCCGCCGCCCGCACCCGGACCAGCACCGCGCCCGGCCCCGGTACCGGCGTCGGCGCATCGACCAGCCGCAGCACCGACGGCGGCCCGACCCGGGCGAACTCGACGCGCTCCATGCCGCCACCCTACGGGCCGCCGCGGGCGCCACCGGTCGTCCGGCCGGACTCCGCCGACCGGGTAGCCGAAACATTCTCATACGTGACGTTGCTCACGGCCGTCCACTGGGGACGGCCCTACGTTGGGCCGGCGGCCGCGCAGGGGATGCGGCCGCGCCTGCCACAAGTGCGTCTGCCACAAGGAGGCACCACGTGATCGCTCCGACCACCCGCATCGCCGCCGCGGCCGCCCTCGCCGCCGGGGTCGCCCTCGCCCCCGCCGCCGCGGCGCCCGCCGCGCCGCGGCTCACCCTGCTCGGCACGTTCGACTTCGGCAAGGCCGCCGAGGCCGGCAGCAACGGCCGCGCGGCCGGGCTGTGGTCCCGGCACAGCGTCCGGTCCGGCTTCACCGGCGACGACCTGGAGATCCAGTTCACGCCCACGGGCACCGCCCGGCCGTCCTGGATCTACCTCACCACGCAGGACTTCAACGGCCGCTGCGCCACCGTCGGCGACCGCGGCAAGGAGCTGCGGGTGTGGGTGCAGTACCGGTGCGCCGGCTTCGCCGGGGACTCGCTGGAGGTCCGCTGACCCACCGCCGGGGCGCCCGCGCGCGGGCGCCCCGGCGCGCGCGGGCGCGCGCCGGCAACCGGCCGGGGCCGGGCGCGGTGTACGGGTAACGTGCACAGGGTGACCAGCAGTCGAGAGGCCGCCACCCCGCCCGTGGCGCACCGCGAACCGTCCATCCGCGAGTACCACGGCGACCGGGTCGAGGACGAGTACACCTGGCTCGCCGCCAAGGAGCGCCCCGAGACCCGGGCGTACCTGGAGGCGGAGAACGCGTACACCGACGCCGCCACCGCCCACCTCGCCGGCCTGCGCGAGACCCTGTTCGGCGAGCTGAAGGCCCGGACCCGGGAGACCGACCTGTCGGTCCCGGCGCGGATCGGCAACTGGTGGTACTACAGCCGCACCGAGGAGGGCAAGCAGTACGGCATCCACTGCCGCCGCGCGGTCGCCGCCGGCGAGGTGGACCCGCCGCTGACCGACGGCGGCCCGCTGGCCGGCGAGGAGATCCTGCTGGACGGCAACGTGCTCGCCGCCGGGCAGGAGTTCTTCGCCCTCGGCACGTACGACGTCTCGCCCGACGGCAACCGGCTCGCCTACTCCACCGACTTCGTCGGCAACGAGCGGTTCACCCTGCGGATCAAGGACCTGGCCACCGGCGAGGTGCTGCCCGACGAGATCCCCGGCGCCGCGTACGGGTCGGCCTGGTCGGCGGACGGCGGCACGCTGTTCTACCTGACCGTGGACGAGCAGTGGCGCCCGTACCGGGTGTGGCGGCACGAGGTCGGCACCAAGAACGACGCCGACGCGCTGGTGTACGAGGAGGCGGACGAGCGGTTCTGGGCCGGGGTCGGCCTGACCCGGTCGGAGAAGTTCATCCTCATCGACCTGCACAGCAAGACCACCAGCGAGGTCCGGGCCATCCCGGCGCACGCCCCCGCCTCGCCGCCCACCGTGATCGCGCCGCGGCGGCAGGGCATCGAGTACAGCGTCGACCACCACGGCCACCGCTTCCTCATCCTGCACAACGACGGCGCCGAGGACTTCGCGCTCGCCTACACCTCCGCCGACGCGCCGGCCGACTGGACCGAGCTGATCCCGCACCACCCCGGCACCCGGCTGGAGGGCGTCGACGCATTCCACGACCACCTGGTCGTCTCGCTGCGCGCCGACGGCCTGACCGGCCTGCGCGTGCTGCCGGTCGACGGCACCGCGAGCTGGGACATCACGTTCCCGGAGCCGCTGTACAGCGTCGGCCTGACCAGCAACCCCGAGTACCGCACCGGCGCGATCCGGCTCAGCTACACCTCGCTGGTCACGCCGGCGTCGGTGTACGACTACGACCTGGCCGAGCGCGAGCTGACCCTGCGCAAGCGCACCCCGGTCCTCGGCGACTTCGACCCGACCGCGTACGAGCAGCACCGCGAGTGGGCCACCGCCGACGACGGCACCCGGGTCCCGATCTCGATCGTCGCCCGCCGCGGCGTCGCCCGGGACGGCTCGGCGCCCGCGGTGCTCTACGGCTACGGCGCCTACGAGTCGTCCGTCGACCCGTGGTTCTCCATCGCCCGGCTCTCCCTGCTCGACCGCGGGGTGGTCTGGGCGGTCGCGCACGTGCGCGGCGGCGGCGAGCTGGGTCGGCACTGGTACACCGACGGCAAGCTGCTGGCCAAGAAGAACACCTTCACCGACTTCGTCGCCTGCGCCCGGCACCTGACCGACGCCGGCTGGACGTCGCCGTCCCGGCTGGTCGCCCGCGGCGGGTCGGCCGGCGGGCTGCTGATGGGCGCGGTGGCGAACCTGGCGCCCGAGGCGTTCGCCGGGATCCTCGCGCAGGTCCCGTTCGTGGACCCGCTGACCTCGATCCTGGACCCGTCGCTGCCGCTGACCGTCGTCGAGTGGGAGGAGTGGGGCAACCCGCTGGCCGACCCCGAGGTGTACGCGTACATGAAGTCGTACTCGCCGTACGAGAACGTGGCGGCCCGGCGGTACCCGCCGATCCTGGCGATGAGCGGGCTGAACGACACCCGGGTGCTGTACACGGAGCCGACCAAGTGGATCGCCCGGCTGCGGGCCCGGGCCCCGGAGGGCTCGTACCTGCTCCGGACGGAGATGGGCGCGGGCCACGGCGGTCCGTCGGGCCGGTACGACGCGTGGCGCGAGGAGGCCTTCATGTCGGCCTGGACCCTGGACCGCCTCGACCTCGCCTGACCCCACGCCGCGGCCGCTGGTCAGCGGGGCGGCGGGGTGGTGCGGCCCAGGAGGGTGGCCACGCGGGCCGTCAGGGCGGGTGGGTCGGACAGGTCCAGCGGAGTGCAGCGGAGGATCGTCCAGCCGGCGACCCGGAGGGCGTTCAGGCGCTCCGGGTCGCCGCGGAGCGTCGCGCGCGCCCGGTGGTGGCCGCCGTCGTACTCCACGCCGAGGCGCTCGCGCGGGTACGCCAGGTCCAGCCGACCGAGCAGCCGGCCGCCCGGGTCGCGCACCTCGTACTGCACCCGCGGGCGTGGCAGCCCGCCGGCCCGCAGCAGCAGCCGCAGCCGGGTCTCCATCGGCGACCCGACCCCCGGGTACGCCTGCGCGCACACCCAGCGCAGCCGGCCCGCGCCCGGCCACCCGCGCCGCCGCGCGGCCAGCTCCCGCAGCTCGCCGAGGCGCACCACCCGCCGGTACGCCAGCGCCTCGACCGCCGCCAGCGCCCCGACGGCGGGCTCCTCCCGGCCCAGGTCGAACGCCGTCCGCAGCCCGGTGGTCACCGGCAGCCCGGCGAACGTGGTCACCTCGCCGGGTTCGAGCCGGCGCTGCCACTCCCGCACCCGCTCGGCCGGCAGCCCGCGCGGCACGGGCACGATCACGGTCACCGGCTCGCCGGCCGGGCGCGGCGGTCGGGGCAGGACGTCGACGCCCCAGAGGTGGGCGGCGCTGTACCCGGCGACGGCGCTGCCGGCGGGCAGCAGCAGCGCGGCGGCCTCGATCCAGGTGCGGTGGTCGAGGACGGCGTCCCGGTGCAGGTACACGTCCGGCAGCAGCCGGCGCCAGCTCCCGCCGCCCAGCATCCGCCGCGTCAGCAGCCCCGCCGCCACCGCGTCCCGCCCCCGAAACGGCCGCCCGCGCAACCCCGCGGGTACCCGCGCCCCCCTGACCACGCCCCCACGCTGCCGCCCCCCGCGCGGCGCCGCAGTCACCTTTCCGACATCCCCGCGCGACCGCCAAGACCAACAAGGGGTGGGGTACCGAATAAGGGCCTGATTCGGTACCCCACCCCTTGTTGACCGGTCGGCGCGCCGCGCCTCCCCCTCCCACCTCCCGGCGTGGTGGGTGGGGTGGGTCAGGCGGCGCGGGGATAGGCCTGGGAGATGGCGTGACGGAGTTCCACCTCGTCCCGGACGACCGCGCGGCGGCCCCCCGGCAGGCGCAGGTGCAGCGCCAGGTCGAGTTGGCCGGCATCCTCGGCGGCCTGGGCGAGTACCTCGACCACGGCGGTGTCGATCGCCGTCACGCGGACGAGGTCGATGACCAAGGGCGAGACGCCCTCGTCGAGCAGGTTCTGCAGCGCGGTATCGAGCTGCCGGCTCACAGCGGCACCCAGTGGACGGTCGGCCCAGATCAGCGCCGCCTCGCTCAATCGGATCACGGTGAGGACTGCCATTACCATCACCCCCCGGACCTCACGCCGGGTACGTCAGCTCACTGCCTCGCGGTGCCCGCAGCACCCTCGCTGCGGTTCCCGTTCACCAAGCGCGGCCAGGCTCAGCGACTCTTCAGGGGCGGTGGAGTAACTCCCCGGAGTTGGTAGGTATTCACAACGTTACGGCACACGCCCCTGCCAGGTAAATCCCCTGATCGTCATCACATCCCGAACTCTCCGGTGATACACCCGGACGTCGACCACCGTCCATCCGCGACCGCCGCCGGCCGGAGCCGGGCCGGGCGGCGTCCCCAACGGGCAGCGACCAGGCAATTCCCCGATGGTCGTAGCCACCGCTACCCCTCCCCGCCGACGCGTTCGGGGTTCATCTCGGCGGCGAGGTCGGCGAGGTGGGCCGTCGTGTGCTGGATCCAGCGCAGGTCCGCGTCCAGGTGGAGGATGGCGTGGTCGACGGCCATCCGCTCCCCCGGCCCCGTCGCCGGGTCGCCCCGGCGGGCGGTCAGCTCGCGGAGCCGGGCGCTGTGCGCGGCCCGCTGCCGCCCCAGGTGGGCGCGGGCCCGGGCCGGGTCGGTGGTGAGCAGCGCCACGACGACCCGGGCCAGCAGTGCCCCGGCGGCGTACGGGGCCGGCGGCTCGACGTCGTCCAGCCACGCGGCGAGCGCGGCCCGGCCGGCGTCGGTGACGGCGTACGTGGTGCGCTCCGGCCCGGCCCCCCGCCCGGTGCCGGCGGCCCGGACCAGGCCGTCCCGGGTGAGCCGGCCGAGGGTGGCATAGACCTGCCCGTACGCGAGGGGCCTGGTCCGGGGCAGCCGGGCGTCGTACGCCCGCTTGAGGTCGTACCCGTGCGCCGGGCCGGTCGCGAGCAGGCCCAGCAGGACGTGCGGCGTGGACATGGGTCGACTATTCATCGGGTGAATAGCCCGGGTCAAGGCGGTAGGGTGACGCCGGGAAGACCGTGCGCGTGGACAAGTGCCGACCGCGCCCGCCCATCACGGCGGGTGGAGTAGGTTCTGGGCTGGGAGGTGGACCGATGTCATTGACAGTGGAGTCCCGGGTGGAGCAGGACGCCGCGGTGATCGCGGTGGCGGGCGAGCTGGACATGGCCACCGCGCCCCAGCTTCAGGAGGCCGTGACCGGCCTGGTGGACGGCGGTACGAGCCGGCTGGTGTTCGACCTGGGCGGGACGTCGTTCTGCGATTCGACCGGCCTGTCCGTGTTCGTCCGGGCGAAGAACGCCTGCGAGGCGGCCGGCGGCGACATCCGGCTGGCGGCGCCGCAGCGCGGGGTGCAGCGGATCCTCGAGGTCAGCGGGCTGCACGAGGTGCTGCCGACGTACCCGACCGTGGACGAGGCGCTCGCCGCCGGGGCCTGATCCCGCTGCGGGGGGCGTTCCGCCGGGCGACCGGGACCCCTAGCCTGTACGCATGATCAAGGGTTTCAAAGAGTTCATCATGCGCGGCAACGTCGTCGACCTGGCGGTCGGCGTCGTCATCGGCGCGGCGTTCACCGGACTGATCAACGCCCTCACCAAGTCGTTCCTGGAGCCGCTGATCCGGTTGCTGACGGTCGTGGTCCTGAACAAGGACAAGATCGAGGGCAAGCCCTGGACCGTCCGCGGTGTCGCGTTCGACTACGTCGCCTTCATCAACGCGACGATCTCGTTCTTCCTCACCGCCGCGGCGCTGTACTTCCTCGTGGTCATGCCGCTGAACAAGCTCGCCGAGCGGCGCAAGCGCGGCGAGGAGCCCGAGCCCGAGGCCCCCAGCGAGGAGGTCCTCCTACTCACCGACATCCGCGACGCCCTGCGCTCGGGCCGCTGACCGCGGCCGCCCGGCGGCGGCGCCGGCCGGGCCGAGAGCCCGGGACCGGCGCCGCCGCGGGGGTCAGTGCGCGTGCCCCTGGTGGAGCTGGCGCTCCGCCTCGGCGATCCGCTGCCAGCTCCGCGGCTCGGCCACCACGCCGGTCCGCAGGCCCGCCGGCGCGGCCGGCTTGCCCCTGGTGAACAGCCAGGTCCGGAACACCGGCGTCAGGTCCTTGCCGGCGTACAGGCTGGCCCCGCGCTGGAACTCCTCGACGGTGCCGACGCCGTACTTGTTGCTCTGCTGCCAGTCGCGCAGGAACCGGAAGAACGCCGCGTCGCCCATCGCCAGCCGCACCTGGTGCACGGCGATGCCGCCGCGGTTGTACACCGCGCCGTGGAACAGGTCGTCCGCGCCCGGGTCACCGGGCAGGACCTGCCAGAACGCCGAGTCCGCCGGCTCCCTGGCGTACGCGTAGTCGGCCAGCTCCTGCGCCGTGCCGTCGCCGTTGCGCTCCGACCACAGCCACTCCAGGTACCGGGCGAAGCCCTCGTTCAGCCAGATGTGCCGCCAGTCCTTGACCGAGACCGAGTCGCCGAACCACTGGTGCGCCAGCTCGTGCACGACCACCGACGTGTTGCTGCCGCGGGCCCAGAAGCCCGGACCGTAGTACGGCCGCCCCTGCACCTCCAGCGCCGAGGTGAAGCCGTCCGGCGGCCCGGCGATCCCGCCGAGGGTGGCGAACGGGTACGGCCCGAGCACCCCCGACTGCCACTCGACGATCTCCGCCGTCCGGCCGATGCTGGCCTTCGCCGCCGGCAGGGCGGCGCCGAGCCCGCGGTGGTACGCGTTCAGCAGCGGGACGCCGTCGAGGTCCTCCTTCTGGATCTCGTAGTCGCCGATCATGAGGAACTGCAGGTAGGTAGCGGTCGGCAGGCTGTTCCGCCAGTTCCACCGCTTCCAGCCGGCGATGGGCTGGGTCGGGTCGCCGCCGGCCTGGATGCCGTTGCTGAGGGCGGCGAGCTTCTCCGGTACCAGCACCGAGACGTCGAACGTCGCCTTGTCCGTGGGGTGGTCGTTGCTCGGGAACCACCACAGCGCCGCCTCGGGCTCGCCGAGCATGGTGACGCCGTCCTTGGTCGTCCGCCAGCCGGTGAAGCCGTCGACGACCTTGCTGCCGGGCTTGTCGTCGTACGTGACGACGACGTTCAGCCGCTCACCCGACCTGATCTCGCGGGCCGGCGTGATCACCAGCTCCCGGCCCTGCTCCCGGACGAACGTCGCCGGGCGCTCGTTGACCCGCACCGACTGCACGTCGAGCGCGAAGTCCAGGTTGAACCGGTTGAGGTCCTGGGTGGCCGTCGCCAGCACCGTCGTCACGCCGGTCAGCCGGCCCGACTCGGGGTAGTAGCGGAGCCGGATGTCGTAGTGGGCGGCGTCGTAGCCGCCGTTTCCGTACAGCGGAAAGTAGCTGTCGCCGATCCCCGCGGCGCCGGGGCCCGCCGCGGGTGGGGTGGCCTGCACCGGAGTGGCGAGCGGCAGCGTGAGTACGGCGGCCAGGGCCGCCGTGAGCGCGCGTCGCAAAGGGGTCCTCCTCGTTGGACTGACACGCTCCCCAATGGAGGAAAAGCGTGCACAACGAGGTGACCGTAACGAACGTTCGGGTGTCCGGCCTCGTCCGTTCGGCGGAGGAATTTCGCGCTTGCCGTTATGGCAGGACAAGCACCCCGCTGCCCTTGGTCAGATTTGCCAACAGCAGCTTGTGCCCGGCCGGCGGGACCTGCACGCAGCCGTCGGAGGTGTTCCCGCCGAAGGTGTCCCGGTACCAGCTGTGGATGCCGATGTGCGCGCCGCGCAGCCCGGCCGGCACCGAGTCGGGGTCGTCCGGGACCGCGCCGAGCGCCAGCACGTCCAGCCCCGCGTACACCTCGCCGGACAGGCTCGACCGGCCGAACACGAACGACCGGCCCAGCGGCGTCGGCGAGGTGTTCGAGCCGACGCTGACCGTCCAGCTCCCGCGCCGCTCGCCGTCGCGCAGCCAGGTCAGCGTGTGCGCCCTCCGCCGGATCACCACCTGGTCCCGGACGCTCGCCCGGCTCCACCCGCCGGGCGGCAGCCAGCCCATCGTCCGGTTGCCGGAGGGCAGCAGGACGGCGATCCAGCCGGTCCGCTCCCGGACCAGCGGCGCGTACACCGGCACGTTGTGGATCTTCTCCGGCAGGAACACCACGGCCTTCCCGCCGGGCCTGTCGTACACCGGCAGCGTCCGCTCCGGGTGCACGACCGTCGTCAGCAGGGCCGCGCTCATCGGCGCCGGGTCGGCGGGCAGGCCCTTCGGCAGCCGGCCGAGGTAGGTGATCGTCGGCAGGTTCGGCCCGGGCGGCGCGGCCCGCGGTACGGCCCCGCGGGTGGCGACGACGACACGCGGCGGGTCGGCGGGCGTGGGCACGGCCACGGGCGCGCCGGTACGGTGCAGGAGCGCGGCGGCGCCGACCGCCGCCGCGGCCAGGACGGCCAGCCCGGCCGCCCACGGCCGCCAGCTCCGCACCGACCACCGCCCCCGGGGCGCCGGCGCCCCGGGGGCCGGTCCGGGGTCCGCCGCCGGCCGGGGCTGCGGCGGCACGGCCGCCTCGGTGGCCGCCGCCGGCGCGGTGCCGGGCGGGCCCGCGATCGGGGCCGCCGCGACCGCGGGGACGGGCGGGGGAACGGCCGTCGATGCGGGGGCGGGTACGGTCGTCGATGCGGCCGCGGCCGACGGGTCCAGCGCGTCGTCGGGGGCGCGTTTGTCCTGGTCAGCCACGGTTCCGAGTGTAGGGCCGGCAGCCCGCCGCGCCCAGCGCCCATCCGTGGGCGGTTGCCGAGAGGGATGGGGTTCCATGACCACCTTGCAGATCATCGTCGCCAGCACCCGGCCCGGCCGGATCGGCCGGCCGATCGCCGACTGGGTCGCCGAACGGGCGGGCGCGCACGGTGCCTTCGACGTCGAGCTGGTCGACCTGGCGGAGTGGAACCTTCCGATGATGGACGAACCGGCGCACCCGCGCCTGCGCCGGTACACCCACCAGCACACGAAGGACTGGAGCGCCAGGATCGACTCCGGCGACGCGTACGCCTTCGTGCTGCCCGAGTACAACTACGGCTACACCGCCCCGCTGAAGAACGCCCTGGACTACCTGTACGGCGAGTGGTCCGACAAGCCCGTCGGCCTGGTCAGCTACGGCGGGATCGCCGCCGGCACCCGGGCCGCCCAGCTCCTGCGGCCGGTGCTGGCCTCGGTGCAGCTCGTCTGCGTACCGGAGATGTGCTCGATCCCGTGGGCCGGCAAGGCCGTCGCGGACGGGGTGTTCACCGCGCCCGAGGGGGCCGAGCACTCGCTGTCCGCGCTACTGGACTCACTGGCCTCCTGGGCCCCCACCCTGGCCGCCCGCCGCGCCGCCCGCTGACGCCGCCCGCCGCACCCGCCCGCCGGTCGCGCCCGGCTGGCCGCGGCCGGCCGGGCGCGGGCGGCGGGGTCAGTGGCGCGGGTGCGGGCCGTACGGCCGGGGCAGGCGGCAGCCGGGGACCGTGAGGTCCACCCGGAAGCCGCCGCGCAGGCAGGTGGTGAACGCCGCCGTCTGCTGCCCGTACCCGCGCCCCGCCAGCACCGCGACCGCCCCGTCCGGCCCGACCTCGCACGGGTTCATCAGCGCGCACGGGGTGCCGCCCTCGTTGCCGGTGTTGTTCACGCCGACCACCTCGCCGCTGGCGTCGACGATCGGCGAGCCGGAGGTGCCGGCCTTGGTGTCGCAGGCGGCGCTGTACCGGACCGCGTCCCGCCACACCCACTGCGCCTCGCGCAGCACCGGCACGGTGGCCTCGGCCGCGCACCGGTACGTCAGCCGCCAGAACCCGGACGGGATCGTGATCGGCGCCCCCGCCGCCGGCCCGCGCTCGGCGAGCACCAGCGGCGCGACGCCGTACCGGCGCTGGATCCCGGCGTAGCTCACCCCGAGCCGGTACAGCGCCACGTCGGTGCCGGTCATCGTCGCGTACAGCAGCCGGTCCGCGGCCAGCGCCGCCGCCGGCTGCCCGTCCGCGGCCAGCAGCGTCACCGGCTGCCGGCTCGGCCGGTCGACGAGCACCACGCCGGCGGCCGGCATCCCGGTCTCGACGCAGTGCCCGTTGGTCAGCACCAGCGCGGGGCGGGCCGGCGGCGCGCCGCGGAACCGCACCACCGCGCCCGAGCAGCCCGGCAGCGCCACCATCCCGGCGAACCCGCCCGCCGGCGGCTCGGCCGCCGCCGCGGGCGCGGCCGGCGCGGCGGCCAGGAGCAGGGCGACCCACAGCACGACCGTACGCATTCCGCACCCCCCGTTGCCCGTACGCCGATCATCGGCGACCGGGCCCGGCCCACGGCGCACGCCCGCGCGGACGGCCCCGGTTTCCTCCGTCCGGGGCGCCCGCGCGGGTGGCTCAGCCGGCCAGGACCCGCTCCAGCTTGGTGAAGGAGCTGGTCCAGCCCTGCCGGGTCATCTCCTCGAACTCCGGCGTGAACGGCCCCTGCCGGATGACCACCCGGGTCTTCGCGCCGCCCTCGTCGTGGAACTCCACCCGCAGCGTCAGGTCGCCGTCGGCCAGCCCCGGTACGCCGGTGACCCGCTGGACGCCGACCAGCAGCCGGTTCTCCTCGACCTCGGTGAAGGTGGCGTCGACCGGGGACTGCTGGGTCGGGTCTTCGTCGCTGACCATGGTCAGCCGCTGGTGGCCGCCGACCCGCGGGTCCACGTCGACCGAGTCGCGCGGCACCGACCAGCCGACCGGGCCGAACCACTGCGCGAGCTGGTCGGGGTCGGTGAACGCCCGGTACACCAGGGCGACGGGGGCGTCGAACGTGCGGTCGATGATCAGCTCACTCATGGTGCTGTCCTCTCCTCGGGTTGCTGCTGCATGCGCTTGAGGTGCGCGTCGAGCCGGTTCAGGTTGGCGTCCCAGTGCCGGCGGTACCGCTCCATCCAGGCCGTCGCCTCGGCGAGCGGGGCGGCCTCCAGCGAGCTGGTCCGCCACTGGGCGCTGCGGCTGCGGGAGATGAGGCCGGCGTGCTCCAGCACCTTCAGGTGCCGGGAGATCGCGGGGAGGCTGATGTCGAACGGCTCGGCCAGCTCGCCGACCGTGGCGTCGCCGTCGGCGAGGCGGGCCAGGATGGCCCGGCGCGTCGGGTCGGCCAGCGCCGAAAAGATCAGACTCAGCCGATCGTCCGCCACCCCAACTCCTTATTTAACGTACCTGCTAATTAACAAGTACGTTAAACATGGCAGCGACGGATGTCAACCCCGGGCACGAGGTCAGCGGTCGACGGCGCGCTCCAGTTCCGCCTTCGTCATCGTCGACCGGCCGCGGATGTTCTTCTTCCGGGCCTCGTTGTAGAGCTGCGCCTTCGTCCGGCCCCCCGCCCCCGAGTGCGACCGCAGCCCCCCGCGCCGCCCCGACGAGATGTCCTCGCGGGACAGTCGGGAACTCTCCTCGGCCTCGCCGTGCCGGGCGCGCTCCTTGTTCACCGTCCGGGCGGCGATCTCCTCCGCGGTGTCGGTGGACGCGCCGCGCTTCTTCGCGCTCGCCCTGATGTGCTCGTACTGCCGCTCGCGCTTGGCGCTCCACGCCTGCTGGGGTGCCATCGTCACCACCTCCCGGGGGCCGGGGTACCCGGGCGAACGCGCGCGAAACCGCGCCCGCCGGGCGAGGATGGGCGCATGCGGCGCTGGCTGTGGTGGAACGGGCTGTCCCTGGTGGTCTTCGGCGTCTTCCTGGCGCTGCTCGTCGGGCAGGCGTACTTCGGCTGGCGGGCGGGCAACGCCGACCTGGCCGACCACGGCCGGGCGGCCGAGTCGCTGCTGGACTACCTCGGCTCCGGGGCGTTCGCCGAGGCGACGTTCGAGAACTGGGAGTCGGAGTTCCTCCAGATGGGCGCGTACGTGCTGCTCACCGCCTGGCTCGTGCAGCGCGGCTCGGCCGAGTCCCGGCCGGTGGACGACGCGGGCGAGGAGCGCGGCGTCGGGCCGGACTCGCCGTGGCCGGCGCGGCGCGGCGGGTGGTGGCGGCGGCTGTACGCGCACAGCCTGTCGATCGCGCTGTTCGGCATGTTCGCGCTGTCGTTCGTCGGGCACCTGGCCGGCGGCACGGCCGCGTACAACGCGGAGCGAACGCTGCTCGGCAAGCCGCCGATCGGGGTGTGGGACTTCGCCGGCGCGCCGGAGTTCTGGTTCCAGTCGCTGCAGAACTGGCAGTCGGAGTTCCTCGCGGTCGGCGCGCTGATCGTGCTCAGCATCGTGCTGCGCGAGCGCAACTCCCCCGAGTCCAAGCAGGTCGCCGCCCCGCACGCCGAGACCGGCACCTAGACCCGCCGGCACCCGCGCCCGCGGGCGCGGGCGGCCGGCCGGCGGCCGGCGCGGCGGGCGTCAGGCGGGGACGCGGGCCGCCACCGGCAGCACCGTCATCCCGTCGGCCACCCGGGCCGGGATGCGGCGCAGCGAGATGCGCAGGTCGTACCCCGGCACCGCGTAGTCCAGCGCGGCCAGGCGCGGCGCCAGCGCCGCGAGCAGCCGGACCACCGCCGGCTCGCCGGGGCAGCGGTGCCCGGTCGCCGGGTCGCCGGCGCCCTGCGGGATCAGGTCGTACTCGCCGGGCTCCCGGTCCAGGAAGCGCTCGGGGTCGAACCGGTACGGGTCCGGCCACAGCTCCGGGTCGTGGTTCTGGCCGAAGACGTCCAGCAGGATCAGCGTGCCGGCGGGGATGCGGTGGCCCTCGCGGTACAGCTCGCGGGCGGCCCGCCCGCCGACGAACGGCGCGAACGGGTAGAAGCGCCGGACCTCGTGCGCGAACGCCGTCGCGTACCGCGGGTCGGCCAGCCGCGGGCGCAGCTCCGGCCAGCGGTGCAGGGCGTGCCCGGCGAACATCACCAGCCAGGACGTCGCCACGGTCGGGCGCAGTAGGTTGAGCAGCTCGACGGCCGCGGTACCGGGGTCGAGCGGCTGCCCGTCCGGCTCGCGGTGGGCGGCGACGGCGGCGAGCGCCGAGTCGGCCGGCGCCGGGACCACGCCGGCGCGCACCTCGGCGACCAGCCCGGCGAGCTGGGCCTCCCGGCGGCGCCGGGCGGCCCGGGCGCGCCAGTGCCGCGGCCCGAGGGTGGCGAAGCCGTCGACCATCGCGACCAGGTCCGCGGCCAGCCGGTCGTCGGTGGCCGGTACGGCGGCCCACAGCGCGGCCGCGCCGGCCAGCGCCGCCGCGGACTCGGTGTGCAGGCTGACCGGGTCGCCGGGCGACCAGGCGGCGACCCGGGCGTCCCAGGCGGCGGTCGCCGCGTCGACCAGCGCGGTCACCCGCTCGGGCGCGAGCACCCGCAGGAACAGGTCCTTGCGGTGCCGGTGGGCCGCGCCGTCCAGCCCGTGCACCGCGCCCTCGCCGAACAGCGTGGCGCGGACCGGCTCGGGGACCACCCCGCCGCGCTGCACGTCCCGGTCGTCGGCGAAGAACTCGGCCGCGCCCGGCCCGCACAGCACCACGGCCCGGCGGCCCAGCACCCGGGTGCGGACGAGGTCGGAGCCGTGCCGGCGGCGGAGGGCGGGCAGCCACGCGTACCCGTCCAGGAGGGCGTCGAGAGTGTGGTCCATGCCCCACCGCGTACCCGTACGTCCGATCCCGAAACGGCCCGGTTGGGGTACCTACCCGGGTGCCCGGGTAGGTACGGGGTGACGGCGGACCACGACGCGAGGAGCTGATCATGCGTGCGGTGACATGGCACGGCAAGCGGGACGTCCGGGTCGACACCGTGCCCGACCCGATCGTCAAGGAGCCCACGGACGCGATCATCCGGGTCACCTCGACCGGCATCTGCGGCTCGGACCTGCACCTGTACGAGGTGCTCGGGCCCTTCATGACCGAGGGCGACATCCTCGGCCACGAGCCGATGGGCGAGGTGGTCGAGGTCGGCGCGGCGGTGTCCGGGCTGAGCGTCGGCGACCGGGTGGTGGTCCCGTTCCAGATCGCCTGCGGGCAGTGCGCGATGTGCGGGCTGGGCCTCCAGACACAGTGCGACACGACCCGGGTGCGCGAGCACGACATGGGCGCGGCCCTGTACGGCTACACCAAGCTGTACGGCCGGGTGCCCGGCGGCCAGGCCGAGTACCTGCGGGTCCTGCACGCCGACTACAACCCGATCACGGTCCCGGCGGACGGCCCGGACGACCGGTACGTGTACCTCTCGGACGTGCTGCCGACCGCCTGGCAGGCCGTCGAGTACGCCGACGTGCCCCCCGGCGGGACCCTCGCCGTGCTGGGCCTCGGCCCGATCGGCGACATGGCGGCGCGGATCGCCGCGCACCGCGACATCAAGGTGATCGGCGTCGACCTGGTGCCCGACCGACTGGCCCGGGTCCGCGGCCGGGGCATCGACGCGATCGACGCGAGCGCCCACGAGGACGTCGCCGAGGTGCTGCGCGACCGCACCGGCGGCCGCGGCCCCGACGGCGTGATCGACGCCGTCGGCATGGAGGCGCACGGCTCACCCGGCGGCGCGGTCGCGCAGGCGGTGACGGGCATGCTGCCGGACGCGCTGGCCCAGCGCATGATGCGCCGGGCGGGCGTGGACCGGCTCAGCGCCCTCCTGCTGGCGATCGACGCGGTCCGCCGCGGCGGCACGATCTCGATCATCGGCGTCTACGGCGGCCAGACCGACCCGCTGCCGATGCTCACCCTGTTCGACAAGCAGATCACGCTCCGCATGGGCCAGGCGAACGTCCGCCGCTGGGTCCCCGACATCCTGCCCCTGCTCACCGACGCCGACCCGCTGGGCGTCGACACCTTCGCCACCCACCGCGTACCGCTGACCGAGGCCCCGACCGCCTACGCCGACTTCCAACACAAGTCCAACGGCACCATCAAGGTCCTCCTCAAGCCGTAACGAGACCCGGGCAACAGACAGACCCCGACCACAACCGCGAGAACGGACGGACCGACCGGAATACGCCCCGCGCACGGCCAGCAAGCAACGTACGGACCGACCGGGAAACGGCCCGCGCACGGCCAGGGAGCAACGTACGGACCGGTCGGGAGGGGCGGCGGGTGCCCCGGCAGGGGATCAAGCCTGACCACCCCTGCCGGGGCACCCGCCGCCCCTCCCGGCCCCACGCACGAGGTCAGCCCCCTGACCCGGCGGGCCGGGTGAGCGGCGGCCCGCGACGGCGTGGCCGGTCAAGTGGCCGGGTCGGTCAGTGGGCGCGGAGGGCAGGGGTCGGGGCGTCGGCGCGCGCCGCCATCCCCGTGACGATCTCCGCCAGCGCCTCCGTCGCCGAGTAGCGCGGCTTCCACCCCAGCTCCAGGTGCGCCCGGGTGGCGTCCATCAGCGGCGTCGACACCGCCATGTCCACCCACCCCGGGTCCGTCGGCTGCAACCGGGCCAGCCACGTCGCCGCCGCGGCCACCCGCAGCAGCAGCGCCGGCACCGGTACCGTGCGGGCGCGGAGCAGGTCGGCCAGCACCCGCGGGTCCAGCACCGGGTCGGCGGCGATGTTGAAGGCGCCGCGGGCGTCGCTGCGCAGCGCGAGCGCGTACGCGTCGGCCAGGTCGTCGGCGTGCACCGCCTGGGCCCGCAGCCGCGGGTCCGTGGGCACCACCGGCAGCCGGCCCGGCCGCAGCAGCCCGCTCGGGACCAGCCCGCCGAGGAAGTACCGGACGATCTCCGCCCCGGCCCGCCGCTGGAACACCAGCGCCTGCCGCAGCCGGACGATCCGCCGGTCGGGGTCGGCCCGCTCCGCGTCGTCGAGCAGGGCCTCGACCACGGCCTTGTCCTCGCTGTACGCCGAGCCGGCCACGCCCGCCACCGGCCACGACTCGTCCACGAACCGGGTCTTCGGGCCGGGCGAGTAGGCGCCGACCGAGGACGCGTACAGCAGCGTCGGCACGCCCGCCGCGGCCACGGCGTCGAGCAGGTGGCGGGTGCCGTCGACGTTGGTCCGGCGCATCGCGGTCCGGTCGTGCGAGGGCTGGATCCGCCAGGCCAGGTGGATCACCGCGTCGGCGCCGGCCAGCCACTCGGTCACCCGCGGTACGCAGGCCGGGTTGCCGAGGTCGGCGGCGTGCCACTGCACGTCGTCGAACGGGGCGCCCGCACCGGCCAGTGGCGGCCGGCGGACGATGCCGGCCAGCTCGACGTCGGGCTCCTCGGCGAGCCGGCGCAGGAGGGCGCTGCCGACGTTGCCGGTCGCCCCGGTGATGACGATACGCATGCGCGCGGACTACCCCGGGTCGGCCGCGTTCAACCACCATGTGTGGCGACTTCCACCTTTAGGCCCGATCGGGATTAGCGGGCCGGGGCCTCGGGTACCGGCGGTTCCATCCACGGTTCATTGAGGAGGGACTCCCCCATGACGGACGCGAGCTTCACCCCGTACGACTACCGCGCCGACAGCGGCTACCAGGCCGGCCAGGAGCTGGTCGGCTACGACGTCGAGGCGACGGACGGCAGCATCGGCTCGATCGACGAGGCGAGCGACGAGGTCGACGCCCGCCGGCTGGTGGTGGACACCGGCCCGTGGATCTTCGGCAAGAAGGTCCTCATCCCCGCGGGGACGATCAACCGGATCGACCACGCCGAGAAGAAGGTGTTCCTGGACCGCACGAAGGACCAGGTCAAGTCGAGTCCCGAGTACGACGAGGACGCGCACCACCGCGCCGACTACCGCGACGAGGTCGGCACGTACTACGACCGGACGTACCGCTCCTCCTGAGCGGCAGCGCGAGTGGGGGCGTGGCGATTGCGCCACGCCCCCACTCGTGTGCGCGGGTTCAGCGGCGGCGGGTGAGGGCGACGCCGGCCAGCACCAGCGCGATGCCGGCCAGCGCCGACGGCGTCAGCGTCTCGCCGAGGACCAGCCAGCCGAGGCCGACGGCGACGACCGGGAGCAGGTACGTCACCGTCGAGGCGACCGCCGGCCCCTCGGCGGCGATGATCCGGTAGTTGAGGACGTACGCCGCCGCCGTGCCCAGCACGCCCAGGCAGGCCAGCGACAGCACCGCGTCGGCCCGCCAGGTCGGCGGGTCGAGGCCGGCGACGGGGAGCGCCAGCGCCAGCAGCGCGCTGCCGGCGAGGAGCTGGCCCGCGGCGAGGACGAGCGGCGGGAGGCCGCGGCCGGTGAGGTACCGGGCCATGTACACGTAGCTGATCCCGTAGCAGAGCGCCGCCGCGAGGATCGCCAGCCCGCCGGGCCCGGCGAACTCGCCGGCATGCTTCCACGGGGCGAACATCACCACGGTCCCGGCGAACCCCAGCGCGAACCCGCCCACCCGGGCCGGCCCCGCCGACCGGTCGGTGCCGGCGGCGAAGGCGAACAGCAGCGTCCACAGCGGGGTGGTCGCGTTGATCAGCCCGGCGACGTTGGAGCCGACGGTCCGCTCGCCGATGCCGAACAGCACGTACGGCACCGCGTTGGCCACCAGCGCCGCCACGGCGAGGTGCCCCCAGGTCCGCCGGTCGCGCGGGAACCGCTGCCGCGCGGCGAGCGCCACGACGCCGAGGATGACCGCCCCGACGAGCAGCCGCACGAACACGATCTGCACGGGCGAGAACCCGCGCAGCGCCAGCTTGATCCACAGGAACCCCGCCCCCCACAGCAGCGAGAGCCCGAGCACCTCCCCGAAGGCCACCACCCGCCGCCGGGCGGGGGGTGGGTCCGCGTGGGGTGGCGGGCGGAGTTCACCGCTCACGCGTCATGTTTGCGGCTGGCGGGCGCACTCGCCCGTGGCGGCGGCGTGGGTGAAGGCGGACCACTCCGCGGGGGTGAAGCGCAGGGAGCGGCCGGCGCGGGTCAGGGTGGTGGTGGTCGGGGTGGGGGTGATGGCCGGGTGGGGGGTGGCGGTGGCGGCGGCGGCGGTCAGGGCGGCCCACTCGGCGTGGGTGAACCGGAGTTCCGGGCCGGCGGGGTCCTTGCTGTCCCGGACGTGGACGCCGTCGCGCTCCACCGCCCACTCCACGCAGTTGCCGTTGCCCGACCTCGTGGCCTTCGCGTACTGGCGCATTACGTCACATACTCCTGGATCGGGGTTGCCTGCTGTTCGATCTGCTCGAATATGGCAGCGTAGTCACGGACATCGGAGTCCTTCTGGAGATATCCCGCGGATGTCACCGTCTCCACGTAAACAACAGGCGGATCCTCGGCCGGATCGGCGAAATCCAGAATCACGAAGGGGTTGTGCATCCCCGGGTGCACGCCGACATCGAAGCGCAGAACGCTGATAACCACGTTCGCCGACTCGCCCATCCGCCGAACCTGCTCGATCTGCCGCCGCATGACCGCCGGGCCGCCGACCGACCGCAGCAGCGTGGCTTCGTTCAGCACGAACCGCGACGCCGGCCCGCCGGGTCGATCAAGGAGTAACTGGCGCTCCATCCGCACGGCCACGCGCTGCTCGACTTGATCAGCGGACAGGCCGGGGTTGTGCACCCGGTGGATCTCCCGCGCGTAGTCGGCCGTCTGCAACAGGCCGGGGACCAGCTCCGCCTCGTAGGTCCGGATCGCGGACGCCGCCGGCTCCAGGTCGAGGTAGAGGCTGAACCACTCCGGCACATTGACGTCGCCCAGCGCATGCCACCAACTGTCCTGCTGGGTGGCGAGGGCCAGGGCGATCAGCTTGTCGGTCTGGCGGTCGCCCACCCGGTAGTACCGGCACAGGACGGCGACGTCCTGCGGCTTGACGGCGTGCTGCCCGCGCTCCAGCCGGTACAGCTTCGCCCGCGACAGGCCCAGCTCCGGGTGGGCGGCGACCTGCTCGACGGTCTCCCCGCCCGCGGCCTCTCTCAGCCGGCGCAACTGCCTGCCCAGCTGGCGCCGCACCACGGTCGGCCCGGCGGCCGGTCCCGGGCGCCGCCGCGCCGGTTCCTGTGCCGCGGCCATCGCTGGACCCCCATCGCAAAGCGGTCCCGGACCGGGACGCCAGCCGCCATTATGCGCCACCGTCGGGGGATCGACGCAGAGCAGCATCCGTGCGCAATCCCATCATCGATCCTTGCGATTTGAGATTCTCACTGGCAATCTGTCCACAGTGGTTGCCGAACACGGGGGGCGACCTCCGGTCCGCAATGGAGGCTCGGTGTATCTCACCTTCTACTGGCCGTACGCCGTCGCCGGCACGGTCGCACTCGTCCTGGTCGGCACGGCGACCGGCTGGTGCCTGCGCGGGGGCGCACACTGGTGCCCGGGCTGCGGGGGGCTGCTGACCTGCCCGACCTGCGACCGGCTGCCCCGGCCGCGGGAAGACCGGTGAGCGGCGCGGTGTACCTGTCCCGGTCCGTCATCGCCATGGTCGTCACCGACCTGGACCGGCACCGCTCCCCGCGCGGCGGCACCCGCTGCCCGGTGTGCCGCACCCCGGCGCCGTGCGCCCGGGCCGCTGCCGCGCAGCGCCTGCTGAACACGTACGCCCGGCTCAGCGACCGGGCCGGCACCGAGGTCACGGACCGGACCCTGCGCTGCCCCGACCCCGTGGCGCCGCTGCGCACCAGGGCGATGCGCCGGTACCTCGACAACCCCGACACCCTCGACACGATCAAGGTGGTACGCAGCGATGGTTCCTGACCTGTTCTTCAGCGCCGACCGCCCGGTGGACGACCGGGACCGGCCCCCGGCCTGCGGCGAGGCCGCCGCGCTCGCGGACGTGCTGGCCGACGGGCGGCTGTCCGGCGGGGCGGCGGTGGTGGCCGCGTACGAGGACGCGCTGGCCGAGTGGTTCGGCGTCGACTTCGCCATCGCGGTCAACTCCGGCAGCTCCGCCCTGCACGCGGCGCTCGCCGGGCTGGGCGTGGGCGACGGCGACGAGGTCCTCGTACCGGCGACCGCGCCGCTGCCCACCGCGATGCCGATCCTCACCACCGGCGCCACGCCGGTCCTGGTCGACACGCTGCCCGGCGCGCTCGCCATGGACCCCGACGCCGTCGCCGGCCGGGTGAGCGGGCGGACGAAGGCGGCGATCAGCCTGTCCCTGTGGGGGTACCCGGCCGACGACGACGGGGCCGCCGCGGTGCTCGCCGGGGTGGGCGTACCGCTGGTCGAGGACGCGGCGCAGGCGCACGGCTCGACGCTGCGCGGCCGGTACGTCGGCACCCGGTACCGGGTCGGCTGCTTCTCCACCCACGACCGCGCGCCGCTCGCCACCGGCGAGGGCGGCTTCCTGCTCACCGACGACGCGGAGCTGGCCGAGCGGGTGCACCACTTCGTCCGGCTGGGCGGGCTGCGCGGCCGGTACGGCGTCAACTACAAGCTCGGCGCCCTGCCCGCCGCCGTCGGCCTGCGCCGGCTCGCCGGGCTGGCCGACCAGGTCGCGGCCCGGCACGCCAACGCGGCGCAACTGCTCGCGGCGCTGCCCGACCGCGGGCGGCTGGCGGAGCTGGCGCACCCGGCGGCGGTACCGAACCACCACCGGCTCGTGCTCACCACCGCCGCCGCTCCGGCGCCGATCGCCCGCGCGCTGGCGGCGGCCGGGCTGCCGCCCGACTCGACCCGGCCGCACCACGGGCCGCTGCACCGGCAGCCGCTGTTCGCGGCGCACCGGACGGCGCGGTACCCGCACGCGGAGGCGCTGTACGCGGCGACCTTCCAGATGCCGGTGCACCCGTCGCTGCCCCCGGCCACGCTCGCCTGGATCACCACCCACCTGCGCGCCCTGTGACCGGGGGTGGCGGCGCGCCGGGCCTCGCGGGCGGCTGCGGTCGCGGGGCGGGCAGGACGCCGATGCGGAGCAGGACGTCCACGCCGGGGCCGCCGGGCTGGCGGCGGTGATGCGGAGGCCCGCGCCGTGGTGCACCCGCATCGTCCGGCGCAGGTGCGGGTAGCCGGGCGGCAGCGGTGGCAAACCGCAGAGCGAACGCAGCCATGACCGAGTCGGTCCGAGGCCGGCGAATCTGCAGGTTGCGCCCCGCTCGGGGAGGTCGGCTCGGTACTGGCGAACGTGGCAAGACGATGTATGTCGTCCCACCCACGCATCATGCGGGAGTCACCGTTCGGGCCCTTCGCGACGGCGCGGCGGCATACATGCTGCCGACTGCCGATCACCAAGTGAGCATGACATCGGCCAGCGCCGTCGCACCACGCCGCCCAGGCCGCCGTGCGCACCCCCTCGATAGGACGGCTGAGGAGCCCGTCAGGTCACGTCTCGCCGCCTCAGCAAGACGATCCCGCCGACGGTACAAAAAAGCGCCCATGCCACCAAGACCAGCGCGCCGACCAGGCTTGAAACGGAGCCGGCCCCTTCGGCACTCACCATCGATAGGGTCGCCAGAGTGGGAAACGCAATAGCCGCGTCCTCGACCCACGCGCCGAACACTCCGGCCAGCGAGGTCACCATGAGCGCAGCAATCGTCCCAAAAAAGGTAATTGATATCGACGTCACGCAAGCCAGCGCTTGGCTGCGCATTAGCACACCGAAGCCCACTCCAATCGCTGCCCATAAGCTGTGAGCGAGCACCATTCCAATAATGGGCAAAATAATTCGACTGTCACTGACATGAAGTCCGCCGAGCTGTTCCCGCAGGGGAAGCACGCCAACAAAAAAGTTGAGCAGAACAATCAGCAACGCCCATGCAGTGCTGACAAGCGCCATCGCGCTCACCTTAGCGAGTACGATCGGCGCCCGACGCGGGGCCAGCAAGAAGGCGGCGGCGGCCGTTCGGTGCTGATACTCGGATGTCATGACGACAACGCCGAGCAGCATGGTCAATATCAATGACGGAATGGTTCCCGCCGTATAGAGACTTGCCGTGGCGTCAACATGCGTCAGTGCCGGTATGCCCAGGTCTTCATCTGCGTCACCGATCATTGCCACCTGGCGGCGCGCTACCAGAACACTCAGTATCCAACTCACTCCTGTACAGCCAGCCAATATCCAGGCAATACTCGTCGTTCGAATTTTGATTAATTCACTGCGAGCCAGTCTCATCACTTTATCGTCACCCTGGCCATCAGTTTCATAAAGGCTGTTTCGAGGTCAACTGATTCAGCCCTCAATTCATGGAGTTCGATCCCGGCTGAAAACGCGACCCGTCCGACCATTGCCGCGTCTTTACCAAGCACAGTCAAGCCATCTCGACCGTAGGCCTCGACCGCCTCAGCTCCGGCTGCCGTAAGGGCAGCTTGCAGGTCAGCAGCACGCGGGGTGCGCACGAAAACACTGACTTGCGGGGATACATCGGCAATGACCTTGCGGATCGAGCCTTGAGTTATGAGCCTGCCGTTGGCGATAATAACTACGTCGTCAGCCATCAATTCCATCTCCGAGAGAAGGTGGCTGGATACTAGAATCGTCCGACCGTCAGCAGCTAACCTTTTCAGCAGGTGGCGCAGCCAACGAATTCCTTCCGGATCAAGACCATTAGCCGGCTCATCGAGAATGAGAACATTCGGCTCGGCAACGAGCGCGGCCGCAATTCCCAGACGCTGCCGCATACCAAGCGAGTATGTCTTGAATTTTTGATTTCCGGCGACATCGAGATCGACCAATGAGAGCACTTCATCGGCTCGGGCTTGAGAAATTCCTATTGCAGCGCAAATCGCACGCAGGTGATTTAGTCCGGTCCGACCGGGGTGCGCCATGCTCGCATCCAGTAGCGCTCCGACTTTTTGTAATGGCTCATTAAGCTTAACGTATGGTATACGGTCAATAGTTGCTACTCCTGCAGTCGGGCGAACCAATCCTAAAATCATTCGCAACGTTGTAGTCTTGCCCGCACCATTAGGGCCAAGAAAGCCCGTAACTCGGCCGGGTTCGACATCGAACGTAACACCCTCGACTGCCGTAACTTTCTTATACCGTTTTGTTAGATCCTTTACAATGATCCGGGCACCCGTCGAGCTCGGGTCATCATAGCCAGCCACGGATCACCTGAACAGCGACCAGCAGCGCCATAACCACCGCAGACAGAACCAAGATCCACCGCAAAGGCGAAAATGAACGCCAACCGCCACGCATTACCAGAACTACCACTCGACCGATGACCAAAGTCGCCGTAATCGTGATCAAGATATCGGCCCAGATTGGAAGGGAAGTCTCGGCAAGCCAGGACACCACCAACAAGCTGATACCGACAGCTAGCCAATCCAGGTCACTTGAAGATCGACTTTCGACAAGCGTCGACCGTGTTCGCACTGTCACTCCTACTAAGGGTTTCGACAATCGCAGTGGATGCGGCCAACCGCGCCATCCGCATCCACTGCGATTCCTTGTCAGGTCAAAAGGTCGTACAAAATTTCCCAGATCTGGTAAAGAGTGCCAAACGGAGAAATCGCCGAGATTGCGATCTTAGCCCACGTCGGCAAGCCGTCGTACCACGCCTTGAAGGTGTTCCAGCCCGCCTTCACCTTCGCCGGAAGCTCAGGTAGCTTCTTGATCAAGTCCTTGAGCCACTTCGGGATCCTCGCGTTGCGCTCAGTGTCACCAGAGTGTGTGCCCCTGTTGCTTGACGTCGGGCCACGATCAACGGCCGACCCCCGCGAATCGGCCGATGCGGAAATGGTGACGATGTTGCTGGACGGCGGCGCCGCTGCGGCTGCCGTTCCACCGGCTCCGGCTGAAAGAACCGCGGCAAGTGTAAGCGCGCCAATTTTTGCGATTCTATGCGAGTTGTTCATTTTATGACCTCCCCGTATTATGCTATTACTAGCGCCTAGTCCGCGATCTCCGACAGCACCTTTGCGATCACGTGTGCAACTGATTCCGGACACCCGTGGTCAACCAGGAACTTCTTGATGGCGGCGTAAGACCAGTCGTGCGCTTCGAGATAATCCGCTAGTGCCGCAGCGTTTTTCTTGACCCAGTCAGCGGCTTCCGGGCTCATCTCCCGCAGAAGCTGCGCAAGCAGCGGTCCGCCGGCACGCAGTGCCTTGACGACGAGGTCCTTCAGGCTGGGGTCGTCCTGATGGATCGCCACAGCCGTCGCCGGCCGTCGATCATCGGACGTTGCCGCCAACGCAGCTTGGCCACTCACGCCGGCGAGCCCTGCGCCAAGCGCAATCACCGCCGCGAACTTCACAACTGGAGCTTTCATTCCACGTTCTCCTTCCGGTTGGTGAGGAAAGAATCGCGGTAAGCAGCGCGTTCCACAACGGATGTGTCAGTTGTGCGACAGTGCAGTGCCGGGCCGTTCGCGAGCCTGACAACAGTGATTGGCACCGCAAGCACGATGTCCCGGCATGGTGGGTGGGGCACCTCCGATCAGCCCGTACAGGCGACCACCGCTGTCCACCGCAAGGCGGTTCCTGTGCAGCGGGCGGATGGTACCCGTCCTGCGATCGTGTCGGACCGGCTGTGCCTTCCCCCTGACGGGACGGAGTTGCGACTTTGCTTGATCACTGTTTGGCGCTACGAGCCAGCCTTGCCCGGGGAGTCAGAGCCGGACGGCGTGGGGGTCGGGGTGTGCGGGGCGGCGGCCTTGTCGCACTGCCAGTGCCGGAAGTCGCGGTGCTCGGCCCAGGCGCGGCGGGCCGTCCGGATGTTCCACTCCGGTTCCAGCGCCAGCTTCGGCGAGCCCTCGTACCGGCGCATGAGCTGGTCGGAGAGCTGGAACACGCCCCAGTTGCGGGTGCCGTTGGCGTTGGGCAGGACGTACAGCGGGTCGAGGAACGAGTGGCACCGGGCGATCCGCACCGCCCGCTCGGGCTCCTCGGGGAACTCCCGCCGGATCCGCGCCTCCACCTCGGCCGCCGGCCAGGTGCGCAGGGAGGCGGCGCCGGCGTACAGGGCGCGCTTGGTCTCGGCGTTCACCACGCCCTTGGGCGTGAGGCCGGCGAGGACCTGGAAGGCGGTCACCCGGCGCAGCGTCTCCGGGCCGAAGTCGGCGTCGACGGACAGGGTGGCGCCGGCCTTGGCGAGCAGGCGCTGTACCTCCTCCACGCACTCGTCGTGCTGGCCCATGCTGATCACGTCGCCGCAGCCCGCGGACATGAGCAGGTGGTCGGTGCTGGCGGCGGCGTCCGAGCCGGACAGGTCGACCCGGTGCCAGCCGACGCGCAGGCCCACCGCGACGAGGACGGCGCAGGCGGCGGTCAGCGCGAACGCGATGACCCGGGTACGACTCCACCAGCCGCCCGGGGCGGCGTCGGCGGGCTCGGCGTCGCCGGCGGCGAGGATCGGGGTGGCCGGGTCGGAGGGCTCGATCGGGATCGCGCCGGGCGCGCCGGTTCGCGAGGCGGCGGCCGCGGACCGGTCAGCCGCGCTGGTGGCGGGGGTCGCTGCGGTGGTGGCGGCGGTGCGGCCCGCGGCGGTAGCCGCGGCACGGTTCCCGGGAGTGGCGGCGGGGGCCCCGGGGGTAGCGGCGGCCGGGGTTCCGGGGGTGACGGTGGCCCCGGGCGCGGCGGTGGTCGGTGGGACGGCGGCCGGCGCTGTCGACGCGGCCGACGCCGCTGCGGGCGACGCAACGACGGACAGCGCGGTGGCGGACGGTGCGGTGGCGGACGGTGCGGTGGCGGACGGTGCGGTGGCGGACGGTGCGGTGGCGGGTGGTGCGGTGGCGGACGGCGCGGGGCCGAGCGGGGCGGCATCGGCCGAAGCGGCCGCCGGTGCGGTGGCCGGCGAAGCCGCCGGGTCCGGTGCGACGGCAGGCGGCGCGCCACCCGCCGATGCGTCGGCCAGCATCGTGGCGGCGAGCGGCGCGGCGGCCGGCGGGCCCGATCCGGGCACGGTGCCGGCCGGCGGCGGGGCGGTGGGCAGTGCCGCGGGTGAGGTCGGATCGGTGGCGGGGGCCGGCGCCGCGGGCGGATCGGAGGGCGCGGGCGCCGCCGCGGTGTCCTGCGCCGGGGTGGTGGCGGCGGTCCAGCGGGCGTACAGCTCGTCCAGTTCGCTGCGGTCCGCGCCGCACGCCCGGGCGATTCGCTCGATTATCCCGAAATCCTGCGGAATGGAGTCGCCGGAACAGTACCGGTGAATGGTCGACTTGCTCGCGTTGACCTTGCGGCCCAGCAATTCATAGCTGTATCCGCGGCGATCCTTGAGTCGCATGAGGAGGTCGCCGAGGTCGTCTCTTGGCAACATTCCTCCCGGCAAATGTGACGTTCCGATGTGTACCCGCTCGCCGTCATGCTACCGCGCCCCGCAACCGCGTTCCGGGACGCCGCGTTCGCGCAGGTCAAGGGCTGGATTTCGTTCCAGCGTCCCGAATCGACGGCGGGGGCGTTGCCGCGGGGGCCGCCGGCGGGTGAGGGTATGCGCAGCCCCCGAAAGCAGGGGGCGCGAGTCCTCGCTCGGGAAAGGAATGCGGATGGTCCGGACAGCGTCCCGGTACGCCGGCCGCCGCGTCGCCGCGTGGGCGGTGCGCGCGCCCACGGCATGATCGACTCCGCAACAGCGGGCCCTGCCGGGCTCGCGAACGGGTGGCGACGGTGCGCCCCGCGGCTGCCGCCGCGGGTGGCGTCGCCACCGGACGGGCCGGACCCGCCCCGCGCTGCCGAGCGGCGGCCGGGTCCGGCCCACCCACCACCGCCGCGCCACGGCAGGCGTGGCATGAGCACCGCGGCACGCGTGCGCATCGGGGGCATGCGATCGCCGCGCCACACCGGGCCGGGCCGGCGCCGGACCAACCCGCAACGGCGCCGGCCCGCCCCTCCGGACCACGGCTGCCGTCACCGCCGACGAAACGGCGGGGTGGCAGCGCCTCACGATCGAGACGCCGCCACCCCGCTGTGCCACTGGCTGAACCCGTCGCCGCCGAACCGCTCGCGGCCGGGTCGGCGGATCCGCTAGAGCTTCGCCCAGGCGCTGTCGAGGGCGGCGATGCTCGCCTCCCGGGACGGGCGGCCGTTCAGGTTCACCATCACCGTGTACGCGCTGCGCGCGGCGCTCGTCCGCCAGCACAGCAGCAGGGTCGGGCGGACCTTGGCCGGGCGGGCGGTACTGAACCGGAAGTTCTGCGTGCACCGTGCGGTGCCCACCGGCGCGCCGCCGTCGGCCACCCAGGCCAGTTCGCGCTGGCCGGTCAGGTCGGCCCGGGCGGAGACGACGCGCAGCGTCTGCCGGTCCTTGCGCAGGTTGCCGGACTCGGCCACCTGGACCCCGCTGATCGTGGCGGCCTTGCGGATCGGCGCCGCCAGCGGCGCGCGCGGTGCGGCCTTGGCCGCGGCGACGCGCTGGCGCAGGGTGGGCGTGCGGGTGGTGGTCGCGGTGCTGCCGGCCGGCGCCTTCGAGGCCGGGCGGCGGGTGGTGGCGGCCGGGGTCGGCGTGGCGCCGCCGGCCGCGGTCGGGGTGCTCGTCTCGATGCCGATCTCGGGGACCGGGCCGGCGGTGGGCTCGGGGCCGGTGTTCGCCGTCAGGAACGCCGCGGCCAGGCCGGCGGCGCCGGCGGCCGTGGCGCCGGCGGCGGCCCAGCGGCGCCAGGGGCGGCCGGTGGGGGTCTCGGGGGACGGGTCGACGTGGGTGTCGCGCATGCTCTCCTCGCCTCGTCTCGCGGCGCGCGGTCGGCGCGCCGGTGGTCGGCCGGGTTCGGACGTGGCGGGCGGCCCGCGGTACGTACCGCGGGCCGCCCCACTTCGTTACCGGAGCGGTCCGGCGGCCGGGATCAGTAGTCCGCGACCGTGAACGTGGCCCCGCTGGAGATGATCGACTGCGTGTAGGCGGTGTCCTCGTTGGCGCCACCGGCCTGCACGTCGACCGCACCGTTGCTGACGACGGTCAGCGTGTAGGCGCCGATCGGCACCGCGACCGGGTTGGCCACGGTCAGCGTCACCGTGCCGCCCGCGGTCGCCGCCTGGGACAGGGTGACGGCGGTCGCGCTGGTGTACGCGGCGATGGTGGTGCCGGCCGGGATGCCCGTACCGGTGATCAGGCGGCCGACGTCGGCCGCGGTGAACTGGCTGCCCGCCGAGGTGATGGCGGTGTTGCCGTTCACGGTGGTGACCGACGGCGCCTGGCGCGGGCCGATGGTCGTGCTGACGCCGGTGGCGGTGGCGGTGGCCGCCGCGGACAGCGTGACCGAGGTCGCGCTGTTCACCGCGGTGATGGTGGTGCCCGCGGGCACCTGGGTGTTGCTGGCCACGGCGAGCGACATGCCGACGTCGGCGCTGGTGAAGTTCGCCGTCGCCGAGGTCAGCGTGGTGCTGGCGTTGGTGGTGGCACCGTCGGCGACCGTGCGGGCGGCGATGCTGGCGTACGCGCCGGCGGCGGTGAGGCTGACCTGCGGGTTCATCGTGCAGATGACCTCGTTGTCGCTGACGATCAGCACGTTCGTGCACTCGGTCAGCGGGCCGAGGGTCTTGTTACCGCTGTTGTCGGTCGGGTCGTACGCCCCGTCCACCAGGTAGACGTGCCCCTTGTTGCTGCTCGGGGTCGACCCGGACGTGGCGGTGAAGTCCAGGTTGGCGAAGCCGACGCCCTGGATGTCGACGTCCGTGGACGCCGTGTTCGGCCCGGTGTTCGGGACGGCCACGATGCCGTTGGTGTAGGTGAACGCCGACGGCCGGATGACCGTGCCGCCCGCGGTGGTGATGGACAGCGCGTACGGGCCGCCCGCCGTCTTCGCCGGCAGCATCGCGGTGAAGCTGTTGCCGTTGGCGGCGACGGAGATGCCGGTCAGCGGGGTGCCGCCGATGTTGGCGGTGAGGGCGCCGGCCGCGGTCGGGAAGTTGGTACCCGAGATCGTGACGGTCTTGCCGCCCAGCGCCGGGCCGGTGCTCGGGCTGATCGACACGATGGTCGGCTTGGCGGCGATGGTGTAGGCCGCGTTGGCGACGATCGGGCTGCCGCTGACGCCGGTGGTGGTGCCGGCGTAGGCGCACACGTTGTACTTGGCCGTCACCTGGCCGCCGGCGAGGGCGACGCTGGAGGGCACCGTGATGGCGATCTTGGTACCGGACAGCACGCGCACGTTCGCCGCCGGGACCGCGAGGACACCGGCGGTCTGGACCGGCGGGCTGCCGCCGACCACGACGGCGGCCGGGGCGAGGTACGTCGCCGAGCAGGCCGCGGCGGTGCCGGTGCCGACGTACTGGAACTCCACCGCGGTGGACGAGTTGAATACCGACGTGGCGGTGGTACCGGTGAGGGTGTTGCCACCCTGGCTCGGCCCGGATACCGCGCTGAGCGTCATGGGCACGGTCGCGGCGAGGGCCGGCGTCCCGACGCTCACGGCGAGCGCCGTGGCCGCGGCGGCCACGAGCCAGGCATGTGGCCGCCGAAGCGACCGGGAATGGACCATATGCATTGCGGTATTTCCTCTCGAGAGTCAGGAATACTGCGTGCGCGGATAGCGCATCCGTCTGTCCACACGGTCAGCCATCCAGCGCGGATCGTAACCCGGTCCAAAGGGGGGGTTCCGACACTTGGAGAACTGTCCGAGCACCCCGCACTATCGGCCTCCGACGTGGCTGAAACGGCCCCATTCCTACCCGTGGGCAGGCGGAATACACCGGATGCCGGGATAACTTTTCGCCGCCGTTATCTCGTTCGGCGATCGAGAAATCGGCACGTCCATCGGGTGTCGTCGGTTAGGGTGCTGCGCTAGCCTGGGCCCATCGACGCGACGCTGGAATCGATCATCGGATCACCGTGGATCTACGCGGTGATCGCGTCGTCGATCGCGGGCTCCGCCATTTTCCCGCCGCTGCCGAGCGAGAGCGGCCTGGCCCTGGGCATGGGCCTGGCGGTCAGCGGCGAGCTGCACCTGCCGTGGATGTGCGTCGCCGCGCTGCTCGGCGCCGTGGCCGGCGACCTGGCCGCGTACGGCGTCGGGCGCAGCATCAGCGGCCGCGCGCGCGGCCGGGCGGACCGCTCGCCGCGGGCCCGGGCGGCGCTGCGCTGGATCGAGCGGCGCCGCGGCGCCGGGGTGGGGCTGGTGGTGGCCGGGCGGTTCCTGCCCGGCGGGACGATGGCGGTCGGGATCAGCGCCGGCCTGCTGCGCTTCCCGATGCGGCAGTTCCTGCCGGCCGCGGTGGCCGGCGGGCTGATCTGGACGGCGTACGGCGTCGCCCTCGGCTTCGTCGGCCGCACCGTGGCGCCGGGCAGCCCGTGGGGCGCGGCGGCGGTGGGCATCTGCATCACGGTGACGGTGGGCGTGGTCGCGCGCTGGCGGCAGGTCCGCAGCCGGGCGGCGACGCCGCCGGACGAGCCGGCCTGACGCCCCCGGTCAGGCGGCCGCGGGTACCGCGAACAGCTCCAGCAGGCCGGTGATCGCCAGCACCTGCCGCACCGAGGGCCGGGGGCGGCGGACGGCCAGCCCGGCGCCGGCCCGGGCGGCGGCGGCCCGGCAGGCGAGCAGCGCGTTGATCCCGCACGAGTCGAGGAACGGGACGTCGGCGAGGTCGACGACGATCCGGCCGCTGACGCCGCCGGCCAGCACGTCCCCGACGGCCGCGACGAGCTGCGGGCCGCTGACGATGTCGAGGTCGCCGAACAGCGCCAGCACGGCCGCGGCCGGCGGTTCGTCGAGGCGGGTTATGGACAGCAGGGTTCGCTGGCTCGCTTGGGTCACGGTGCCAACTCCGATCAGCCGTTCGATGTCGTGCCGATCCCGGTGGCGTACTTGCCGGTGTACGTGGCGGCTCGCCGAGAGGGTCCTGACCCCGGACGCTACCCCCCATCCGCGCCGAACGCAGCCCCTCCCTCGGGTGGCATGCCGGTGTTCACCCTCACCCGGACGGGCGCGGCGCCCGTCCGGGGGCGTGTCGGGGCGCATCGACACCGGTGCCGGGCGCGAGGGTGGGGCGTCGATCCCGAACCCATACCGAGTAGGGCAAATAATGCGAATCGGACCCACCGCGTCCGCACTCCCGGCCGGCGTCGCCGCCGCCCTGACCGCGGCCGCACTGGCCCTCCCGCCGACGGCCCCGGCCGCCGCGGCAGCCACCGCCGCGACCGCCGCCACGCCCGGTGCCGGCGCCGCCGCCGCGGCCGGCGTCGTGAGCCCGCCGGACGCCTACTCGGCCGCGCTGCGGACCGCGATCGCCGACCTGCCGGTCGCCGGGGAGCAGCGGGCGGGGTACCAGCGCGCCCTCTTCCCGCACTGGGTCGACGCCGACCGCGACGGCTGCCACACCCGCAACGAGGTGCTGATCGCCGAGTCGATCACCCCGCCGGCCGTGGCGCCGCCGTGCGCGGTGAGCGGGGCGACCTGGTACTCGTACTACGACGACGCGACCTGGACCGTCGGCGGCGACGTCGACATCGACCACGTCGTGCCGCTGGCCGAGGCGTGGGACTCCGGCGCGCACGCGTGGACCACCGCGCTGCGCCGGGAGTACGCCAACGACCTGGCCGACCCGCGCTCGCTCGTCGCCGTCACCGACAACGTGAACCAGGCCAAGGCCGACCAGGACCCGGCGACGTGGCTGCCGCCGTACCCGCCGGCGCGGTGCCGGTACCTCGGCGAGTTCGTCGCCACCAAGGTGCGCTGGCGGCTGAGCGTGGACCCGGCGGAGCGGGACGCGCTGGTCGCCAACGGCGACGACTGCCCGAACGAGGTGATCAGTACGGCGTACGCGTACTGATCACGCCACCCGGACCGGGCCGGCCGGCACGACCTCGACCGCCGGCCCGTCCCGGCCCGCGGGGACGGCGTCCAGCGCCGGCACCAGGTCGAACAGCGTGTCGGCCGGGATGTCGCGCCGGTTGGCGATCGCCAGCCGGTACGCGGCCTCGTAGCCGGCGGCCATCCGGTCGACGCCGAACAGCCGCTCCACCCGCTCCCGGCAGGCCGCCGGGTCGAGCGCGCCGACCGCGGCGATCGCCGCCGGCAGCTCGTCGGGGTGGTCGACGACGTACCCGGTGACGCCGTGCTCGACCACCTCGGCCACGGCGCCGCCGCGCAGCGCCACCACCGGGGTGCCGCAGGCCATCGCCTCGACCATCACCATGCCGAACGGCTCCTCCCACTGCACCGGCATCAGCAGGCAGCGGGCGTTGGCGAGCAGCTCGCGCTTGGCGGCCGCGTCGGCCACGCCGTGCATCCGGTCCGTGTCGGCCAGCCGGGGCGCGACCAGCTCCTCGTAGTACGCGCGCTCGGGCGGCTCGCTGCACTTGCCGGCGAGCACCAGCGGCACCCCGGCGGCGTGCGCGGCGTCGAGCGCCAGGTGCGGCGCCTTCTCCGGGTTGAACCGGCCGAGGAACAGGGCGTAGCCGTCGTCGCCGGCCCGGTACGGGAAGGTCTGCGCGCGCAGCGCGTTGTGCACCGTACCCAGCCAGGGCAGCCCGGCGCCGAGCCGGCGCTGCCGGTCGCTGATCGCCACCAGCGCCAGGTCGGCGGCGAGCGCGCGCAGGAAGGTGACGCTGTCCGGCTGGACCGGGCCGTGCATGGTCACCACCGTGGGGATGCCGCGGGTGGCGTAGTGGCCGGCGTTGAGCGGGCCGGCGCCGGTGTGGTCGTGCACGACGTCGACGGGGGTGTCGGCGTGCAGCCGGTCGATGGCGCCGCGGGACAGCGCCGCGTGCACCAGCTCCGGCATGGTCTCGCCGAGCCGGTCGGCGATCGGCTCGGGCCACAGCGAGATCATCCGTGCCCGGGTCCGGCCGGGGCCCGCGCCGATCATCGTGACCCGGTTGCCGCGCTCGACCAGGGCGTCGGTGAGGTCGGCCACGACGTTCTCGATCCCGCCGTACCCGCGCGGCGGCACCTCGAAGTAGGGCGGCACGACCATGACGACGTGCAGCGAGCGCTGGTCCGGTACGGCGGACATCGGGGCCTCCTCGGCGCGCAGGGGCGAACGGCACCAGCCTGCCCAGCCGCGCGGATCCCTAACCGGATCCGGCCGGTGATCCGCGCTACCGCCGGGGCCCGCGGGGCGCCCGGGGCGGGGCGGACCGGGACCGGGCCGGGGTGGGCGGGATGGCGGCCCGCGGCCCGGTTGGCCGGCGGCGGCCCGAATGGCCGGATCCGCGCGGGCGGCCGAGTGGCGCGGGCCGGTTCGGGGAGCCCGTACGCATCGGTCGGCGACTATCTTGAGCGGAGAGCGAAGCCGCTCGGGCGGCGGCCCCCGCCGCCCAACCACAACGGATCGTCCGGCACGTTCCTGCCGGTGGAAAGGTACCGCTTTCATGGCTACTGTCACGTACCACGACGCCACCCGCCGCTACCCCGGCGGCGGGGCGCCCGCGGTCGACAAGCTGAACCTGGACATCGCCGACGGCGAATTCCTGGTTCTCGTCGGCCCGTCCGGCTGCGGCAAGTCGACCTCGCTGCGGATGCTCGCCGGATTGGAGGAGGTCGACGACGGCGCGATCCTCATCGACAACCGGGATGTGTCGCACCTGCCGCCCAAGGCCCGGGACATCGCGATGGTGTTCCAGAACTATGCGCTGTACCCGCACATGTCCGTCGCCGAGAACATGGGCTTCGCGCTGAAATTGCAGAAGGCGCCCAAGGACGAGATCGCCCGGCGGGTCCGCGACGCGGCGAAGCTGCTCGACCTGGAGCCGCTGCTGGAGCGCAAGCCGAAGGCGCTCTCCGGCGGGCAGCGGCAGCGGGTGGCGATGGGGCGGGCGATCGTCCGGGAGCCGCGGGTGTTCCTGATGGACGAGCCGCTGTCCAACCTGGACGCCAAGCTGCGGGTGCAGACCCGGTCGCAGATCGCCGCGCTCCAGGCGCGGCTGGGCACCACCACGGTGTACGTGACGCACGACCAGGTCGAGGCGATGACGATGGGCCACCGGGTCGCCGTGCTGCGCGACGGGGTGCTGATGCAGTGCGCGCCGCCGCGGGAGCTGTACGACCGGCCGCGCAACACGTTCGTCGCCGGCTTCATCGGCTCGCCGGGGATGAACCTCAAGACCGTGCCGCTGGTCGAGGGCGGCGCCCGGCTGGGCCCGCTGCGGGTACCGCTGGACCGCGACCGGCTGGCCGCCGCGGCCGCCGGCGGGGCGACCACGGTGGTGCTCGGCCTCCGGCCGGAGGCGGTCGCGCTGACCGGCGCCGGCACCGGCGTGCCGCTGGTGGTGGACCTGGTGGAGGAGCTGGGCTCGGACGCGTACGTGCACGGCCACGCGACCCTCGACGACCCGGACGGCCGGCTGGTCGTGCGCACCGACGGGCGCAGCCCGCTGCGGATGGGCGAGGTCGTCGACCTGCACATCGACCCGGACCGGGTGCACGTCTTCCACGCCGGTACGGGCGAGCGGATCGACTGATCGCGCGGCGGCGGGCCCGGGCGTGGAGCGCCGCCCGGGGCCGCCGCCGGCCCCCGCCCGGTGGCCGCACCGGGCGGGCTGGCCGCCGGTGCCCGCACGGCACCGCCGACCGGGTCAGAGCCAGGAACCGCGCGCCATCACCCGGCGCACGCGCAGGTCGTCGTCCAGCAGCACGAGGTCGGCGGCCAGGCCGGGGGCGATCCGGCCGCACCGGTCCGCCACGCCGAGCACCGCCGCGGGCGTCGCGGAGGCCGCCGCGGACGCCGCCGCCACGGACAGGCCGACGTCGGTGACCGCGCGGCGCACGGCCTCGTCCATCGTCAGCGTCGAGCCGGCCAGCGCGCCGCCGTCGGCCAGCCGCACCCGGCCGTCGCGCACGACCACGTCCCGGCCGCCGAGCCGGTACGCGCCGTCTCCCGCCCCGGCCGCGTCGATCGCGTCGGTGACCAGCACCAGCGGGCCGCCGGTGAGCAGCCGGGCCGCCGCCGGGTGGACGTGCACGCCGTCGTTGATCAGCTCGCAGGGCACGCCCGCGTCCAGCGCGGCCGGGATCGGGCCGGGCTCGCGGTGGTGCGGCGTGCGCATGGTGTTGAACGCGTGGGTGACCAGCGCGGCGCCCCTGGCGAACGCGGCGAGCGCCTGCTCGTACGTGGCGTCGGTATGGCCGATCGCGGCCACCACGCCCTCGGCGACGAGCGCGTCGACCAGGTCCAGAGCGCCCGGCAGCTCCGGCGCGACCGTCATCACCCGCACGTGCCCGCGGCCGGCCTTGAGCAGCGCGGCCAGCACCTCGGGGTCCGGGTCGAGCAGGTGGTCGGGGTCGTGCGCGCCGCACCGGCGCGGGGCGAGGAACGGCCCCTCCAGGTGCGCGCCCAGCACCAGCCCCGACTCGGCCAGGTCGGCCACCCGGCCGAGCTGCTCGCACAGCAGTTCCGGGGGCGCCGACACCAGCGAGACCAGGCTGCCGGTGGTGCCGTGGGCGCGGTGGAAGGCCACCCCGCCCTCGATCGCCGCCCGGCCGGCCGCGAAGTCGTACCCGCCGCCGCCGTGCACGTGCAGGTCGAGGAAGCCGGGCAGCAGCCAGCCGGCCACCGCCTCGCCGTCCCGCCGGCCGGCGCCGACCGCGGCGATCCGGTCGCCGGCCAGCTCCACCCAGCCCGGTTCGAGCACCCCCTCCGGGGTGACCACGCGCGCGCCACTCAGGACGGTCATCGGGCCCTCCCCGCGAGCAGCGCCGCGCCGCGCCAGCCGGCGTCGCCGCCGAGCGCGGACAGCCGGACCGGCGGCGGGGGCCGCCAGGCCAGCAGCGCGCCCAGCCGCCCGGCCACCGGGTCGAGCAGGGCCGCCCCGGCGCCGGCCAGGCCGCCGCCGAGCACGATCTCCGCCGGGTCCAGCACGAGCGTGCCGATGAGCAGGGCGGCGGCCAGCGCGTCCACCGCGTCGGCCCAGACCGCCGCCGCGCGCGGGTCGTCGCCCAGGTGGGCCACGACCGCCTCGGCGCCGCCGGTGCCGCCGGCCGCGGCGTACCGGCGGCCGATCGCGGCGGCGGACGCGTACCGCTCCAGGCAGCCGCGCTGCCCGCAGGCGCACCGCTCCCCCGGCTGCCGGACCGGTACGTGGCCCAGCTCCCCCGCCGCGCCGATCGCCCCGGCCCGGGCCCGGCCGCCCCGGATGATCCCGGCGGAGATGCCGGTGCCCAGCCCGACGAACAGGCAGTCGCCGGGGGTGTCGGCCGCCTCGGCCAGCGCGGCGGCGCGCATGTCGTGCTCGATCGCCACCGGTACGCCCAGCTCGCCGGCCACCGCGGCGCGCAGCGGGACGTCCCGCCAGCCGAGGTTGGCCGCGTACCGGACCACGCCGGCGGCGGCGTCGACCCAGCCGGGGGCGACCACGCCCGCGGCGATGACCCCCGGTACGGCCAGCTCGCGGGCCAGCGCGCAGACCGCGCCCAGCACCGCGGCCGGCCCGGTCGGGGTGGGCCGGTCGACCCGGCGGGCGAGCGCGCCCGAGCCGGCGACCAGGGCGCCCTTGAGCGTGGTCCCGCCCACGTCGATCGCCACCACGCTCATCGGGGCGCCCCGGCGGCGGCGATGGCGGCGCGCAGCGTGCGGTGCGCGGCGGCGTGCCGGGCGGCGTCGGCCGGGGCCAGCCCGGTGAGCAGGTGCAGGACGGCGGCCCGGGCGTTCCAGTCGCACCGGGCCAGCGCCTCGGCGGCACGCTCCGGCGGGCAGCCGGCGATCTCCGCGACCAGGCCGGCGCTGCGGTCGCGCAGCTTGGCGTTCGCCGGTACGACGTCGACCATCAGCGTGCCGTGCACCCGGCCGAGCCGGGCCATCGCGGCGGTGGTCACGGCGTCCAGGGCGATCTTCTGCGCGGTGCCGGCGCCGAGCCGGGTGGAGCCGCGCAGCAGCTCCGGGCCCACCGGTACGGCGACCTCGACGTCGGCGAGCGACCCGAGCGGCGAGCCGGCGACGGTGGTCACCGCGACGACGGCGACGCCGAGCCGCTGCGCGTGCCGCGCGGCGGTGAGCGTGTACGGCGTGCTGCCGCTCGCCGCCACCGCGACCAGCACGCCGCGCGCGTCCAGCCCGGTGCCGCCGAGGTCGCGGACGGCGGCGCCGGTGTCGTCCTCGTCCATGTCGGTGCCCATCAGCCACGGCCCGGCGCCGGCGCACACCCCGGCGACGTCGCCGGTGGCCAGGCCGAACGTGCCGGGCAGCTCGGCGGCCTGGACGACGGCCAGCCGGCCGGAGGTGCCCGCGCCGAGCAGCACCAGCTTGCCGCCGGCGCCCATCCGCAGCGCGATCAGCTCGGCCGCGGCGGCGATCGCCGCGCGGGCGCCGCGGACCGCGGGGAGCACCCGCTCCTCGGCCGCGAGCAGCCGGCCCACCAGCTCGCCGGCGGGCAGCAGGTCCAGGTCGTCGTCGCTCATCGGGTCCTCGTCACCTTGGCCAGCCCGCGCGGGCGGTCGGGGTCGCCCCCGCGGTCCAGGGCCAGCTTCCACGCCAGCCGCTGCAGCGGCAGGATCTCCAGGACCGGCCGCAGCTCGTCGGCGACGCCGTCGGCGGCGCGCAGCGTCAGCACGTCCGTGCCGCCGGCGCGCAGCCGGGCGACCAGCTCGCCGACGGACGCGGCGGCGGGCCCGCCGGGCACGACGGCGATCACCGGTACGGCCGCGTCGGCCATCGCCACCGGCCCGTGCGCCAGGTCGGCGGCGGAGAACGCCTGCGCGGCGAGGTAGCTCGTCTCCATCAGCTTCAGCGCCCCCTCCCTGGCCGTCGGGTACGAGTAGCCGCGCCCCACGATGATGAGCCGGTCGGCGTACCGGTACCGGTCGGCGCCGGCCGCCGGGCTCTCGTCGAGCGCCCGGCGGGCGGCGTCGGGCAGGGCGGCGGCGCGGCGGGGAGCGTCCGGGCCGCCGAGCAGCAGGTACAGCGCCAGCAGCTCGGCGGTGTACGTCTTGGTCGCCGCGACGGCCCGCTCCTCGCCGGCGTGCAGCGGCACGACCAGCTCGGCGACGCCGGCCAGCGGCGAGCCGGGGTCGTTGGTGACGGCCACGGTCAGCGCCCCGGACCGGCGGGCGGCGTCGGTGGAGTCGACCAGGTCGGGCGAGCCGCCGGACTGGCTGACCGCGACGAACAGCACGTCGGCCAGGTCCTGCCGGGCGCCGTACAGCGTGGTCACCGACGGCGACGCCAGCCCGGCCGGCAGGGCCAGCCGGATCTCGGCGAGGTACTTCGCGTACAGCGCGGCGTGGTCGCTGCTGCCGCGCGCGGCGAGCAGCACGAACCGCGGCCGGCGCCGGCTGACCGCCGCGGCCACCTCGCGCACCTCGCCCGCCGCGGCCAGCAGCCGGGCCAGCGCGGCGGGCTGCTCGGCGATCTCGGCGGCCATCAGCGCGCCGGGCGCGGCCGTCACTTGACCGCCCCCGCTGTGAGGCCGCCGACCATCCGCCGCTGCACCACCACGAAGAAGATCAGCACCGGTACGGTGAACAGCACGGATGCCGCCATGGTCGCCCCCCAGTCGTTGCCGAACGCGGTCCGGAAGCTCGCCAGCCACACGGGCAGCGTGTAGTGCTGGTCGTCGCGCATGAAGACGAAGGCGTACAGGTACTCGTTCCACGCGGTGATGAAACCGAAGATCGACGTGGCCACCAGGCCGGGCCCGAGCAGCGGCAGGACGACCCGGCGGAACGCCTGGAACCGGGTGCAGCCGTCGACCAGCGCCGCCTCCTCCAGCTCGGCCGGGACCGCGGCGACGAACCCGCGCAGCGTCCAGATGGTGAACGGCAGCACCGAGACGAAGTAGACGCAGACCAGCGCCGGCAGCCTGTTCAGCAGGTCGAACTGCCGGAAGGCGAGGAAGTACGGGATGAACAGCGCCTCGAACGGCGCCATCTGCACCGCCAGGATCAGCAGCAGGTACGCCCTGCGCCCGCGGAACCGCATCCGGGCCGCGGCCACCGAGGCGAGCAGCGCGACCACCAGGGCCAGGCCGACCGCGGCGAGGGTGACGAGCAGGCTGTTGCGCACGTACGTCCAGAAGAACGGCCGGTCCAGCGCGGTGGCGAAGTTCTCCCAGGTCGGGCGCGCGGGGAACCACTGCGGCGGGTTGGTCTGGGCGTCCACGTTGGGCTTGATCGCCGTGCTGAGCATCCAGTACACGGGGAACGCGTACAGGACGGCGACGACGAGCCCGCCGAGCGTGGCGAGGGCGCGGGACCGGATCCGGCGGGTCAATCGAACTCCGTCCGTAGCATGCGGCGCAGGTAGAACACGAGGCAGACGGCGAGGATCAGCACCATCAGGACGGCGCCGGCGGCGGCCGGGCCGAAGGAGCTGGACGCGATGCCGAGGTCGTACAGGTACACGGGCAGGGTGACCGTCTGCCCGTCCGGGCCGCCCTGGCGCACCGCCCAGACCTGGGTGAACACCTTGAAGTCCCAGATCGCGGACAGGAACGTCAGTACGGTCAGGATCGGCCGGATCATCGGCACGGTGATCGACCGGAACGTGCGCCACGGGCCGGCGCCGTCCATCCGCGCCGCCTCGTACAGCTCGCCCGGCACGGCCAGCAGCCCGGCCTGGACGGTCAGCGCGACGAACGGGGTGGCCTGCCAGACGATGATCGCGGTGATCACGCCGAACGTGGACAGCCCGGTGGCGAACCAGTCGTGCCCGGTGAAGTCCCACGGGGTGACCGCGGTCAGCACGTGGTTGAGCACCCCGTACGTCGAGTCGAACAGCCACTGCCAGAGCACCGTCGCGGTGACGATCGGGACGGCCCAGGCCAGCACCAGGCTGGTCGAGACGACCAGCCGCATCGCCCGGCCGAGCCGGACCAGCAGCAGGCCGATCGCGGTACCGCAGATCATCGTCAGCGCGACGTTGGCCAGGGTGAACGCGAGCGTCCGGCCGACGACGGTCCAGAAGCCGGGCTCGGCGAGGATCTCCGCGTAGTTGGCCAGGCCCACCCAGACCGTGCGCCGGGTGATCAGCTCGGCCAGCCCGAGCTGCTGGACGGAGATCCGCAGCAGCAGCCAGACCGGGTACCCGAACAGCGCCCCGATCGCCACCAGGCTCGGCAGCACCAGCAGGTACGGCCAGGGCTGCCCGCCCCGGCTGCGTGGCCGGCGGCGCCGGGCGGCGCTACGATCCGGCAGCAGTGGGGCGGCAGCGGAGGGAGTCCTGGTCGCACCCATCGTCCGGTCCCCCCTCCGCTGCCGGTCCATCCGGCTCAGCGACCGGCCAGCTTCGCGGTGATCGCGTCGCTGGCCTGCTTGCTGGCCTTGGTCACTTCGGTGCCGCGCAGCACCTTCGTCAGTGCGTCCTTGATCGGGTTGGTGCCGGCCTCGACCGCGGCCCACGCCGGCACGGGCGGGGTGACCCGGCCGCCGGTGGCGGCCGCCTCGGCCATCACGGTCGCCGCCTGGTTGTCGCCGAACACCGAGTCGCCGAGGTTGGTCAGCGCCGGCACGACGCCGCCCGCGGCGAGCTTGGTCTGGTACTTCTCGGACAGGATCAGCGCCAGCCAGTCCTTGGCCTCCTTGGCGGCGTCGCTGCCCGCGGCGACCGCCAGGTTGGAGCCGCCGAGGAACACCGGGGCGGGCTTGCCGTCCGGGCCGGGGATCGGGAACGCGCCGATCTTGTCCGCCAGCTTCGGGTCGCCGCCCTTGGCCGCCGTGGCGGTGGCGATCTCCCAGGGCAGGCCGACGAACATGCCCACCCTGCCCTTGGCGAAGACCGTCGCCTGCTGGGGGTTGGCCTCGTCCTGGTCGACCGGGCCCTTGGAGAGCTTCTCGTACAGTCGGGCGTAGTCCCGGAAGCCCTCCTGCGCCTCGGGCGAGTCCAGCGTGCCCTTCCAGGTGCCGCCGGACTCCCGCGCGACGTCGCCGCCGCGGGCCCAGACGAGGCTGAGCAGGGTGTACCAGGACTGGCCGGGCAGGTACAGCGCCTGGAAGTCCTTGCCGCCGTTCTCCGCCTGGAGCTTCTCGCCCGCGGTGAGCAGCTCGTCGAGGGACCTCGGCGTCTCCTTGATGCCGGCCTTCCTGAACAGGTCCTTGCGGTACACGACGATCCGGTTCGCGGCGTAGAACGGCGTCGCGTACGTCTTGCCGCCCTTCTCGCCGGTGGCCGCGAGCCCCTGGAGCCAGTGGGCGCCGCCGAGGGCCTCCCTGTCGGCGGTCAGGTCGGCCAGCGCGCCCGCGGTGACGAACTTGGGCGCCTGGGTGTTGCCCAGCTCCACGATGTCCGGCGGGTCGTTGCTGGCCAGGGCGGTGGTGAGCTTGTCCTGGATGCCGTCCCACTGCTGCACCTGGAAGTCCACCGCGACGCCGGGGTGCTTGTCGGTGAACTCCTTGTTCAGCTCGGTGATCAGCGCCGCGGGCGCGGACCCGGTCATCAGCCAGACGGTCAGCTTGCCGGGGCCCTTGTTCTGCTCACCCGCGTCACCGCCGCAGCCGGACAGCGTGCCCGCCGCCACCGTGGCTGTCGCCACCGCCGCGGTCAGTGCTCCACGAACACCCACGTGCTCCTCCGTTCCCGCTGGCCAACCCTGGTGGTCCATACCGGTCCAGTCCTGGCGGGGACTCTGACACAGGCCGGCATCGACGTCAAGTGATGCGCCCCGCGAGCACCTCGGCGGCCGCCCGGAGATTGGGGCGCGCCGCACCCCCCACCAGGACGTACGGGTCCGCCAGCGCGTCGGGTCGGGGCAGGCCGACGTCCACGAGGATCGCGTCCGGCCGGGCCGCGCGCAGCGCCGCCCAGTCGGCCGGGCGGGTGCGCGGCACGTCCCGGCCGAGCACCACCAGGGGCCGGTCGTCCGGCGGGACCACGCCCGCGTACGCGAGCCGGCGCACCGGGGCCAGGCCCAGCTCGGCCAGCGGCCCGGCCAGGTCCCAGGGCACGTCGCCGACCGCGAGGTTGCCGCCCGCGCGCAGCTCGACCAGCACCGGCGCGGCCCGCAGCGGGGCCACCCCGCGGGCCAGCACGGCCCGCCGGGCGGCGGCCCGCAGATCCGCCGGCGAGGCCGCCGGCACCGGGTCGCCGGGCGGGTGCCCGCGCAGTCCCGCCACCCGCTCGGCCGCCTCGGCGAGCCGGGCGCGCGGTAGCGCGCCGTCGGCAGCGGCGTCGGCGATGGCCGCCCGGACCGTCCGGTACATCCGATAGGCGTCTTCGTGCCCCAGGCAGATCGCGTCCGCCCCGGCGGCCAGCGCGGCCACCGCCGCGGCCGGCGCGCCGACCCCGTCGCGGATCGCGCCCATGTCCAGCGCGTCGGTGATCACCACCCCGGCGAAGCCCAGCTCGCCGCGCAGCACGTCGGTGAGCAGCCGCCGGCTCAGCGTCGCCGGCACGCCCGGCTCGACCGCCGGGAGCACCAGGTGGGCGGTCATCACCGCCCGCACCCCCGCGGCGATGGCCGCGGCGAACGGCGGCAGGTGCGCCGCCCGCCAGCGCGCGGCGTCGCCGCCGACCACCGGCAGCCCGTGGTGCGAGTCCACCCTGGTGTCGCCGTGGCCGGGGAAGTGCTTGGCGCAGGCCGCCACCCCGCGCGACTGGAGCCCGCGCACCCAGGCGGCCCCGTGCCGGGCCACCAGGTCCGGGTCGGCGCCGAACGAGCGGACGCCGATCACCGGGTTCAGCGGGTCCACGTTGACGTCCACGTCCGGCGCCAGGTCGAAGCCGACACCCGCGGCGGCCAGCTCCGCGCCGATCGCCGCGGCCACCGCCGCGGTCAGCCCGGGGTCGTCCAGCCGGCCCAGCACGTGGTTGCCGGGGGTGGTCGCGCCGCCGCGGTAGTGCAGCCGGGTGACGTCGCCGCCCTCCTCGTCCACCGCCACCAGCACGTCGGCGTCGGCCCGCAGCTCCGCGGCCAGCCGGGCCACGTCGCCGTCGCGGCGCAGGTTCCGGCCGTACAGCACGACGCCGCCCAGCCCCGGCGCGGCGCGCCGGACCCAGGGCGGCGGGGTGCGCCCGGCGAAGCCGGGGAACAGGCACCGGTCGGCCAGCGCGAGCAGGGCCGACCGGGACCCGGTCACGTCCGCTCGGGCGCCATGTCCAGCGACGCCCGCAGTTGGTACCGGTCGGCCCGGTACGTGGACACCGCGTACTCGACCGCCACCGAGCCGGCCCAGCAGCGGCGCTGGAGCTGGAGCACCGCGCTGCCCTCGGCCAGCCCGAGGAGCTGGGCGTCCCCGGCGTCGGCCACGCCGGCGCCGATCACCTGCTCGCCCCGGTCCAGGACGAGCCCGTACGCGCTGCCGAGGAGCTGGTACAGCGACTGGTTCTCCAGCGGCCGGTGCAGCAGGTCCGGGGCCAGCGCGGCCGGCAGGTGCGAGCGCTCGATCGCCATCGGCACCCCGTCGGCGGTCCGCAGCCGCTCGACGACGTGCACCTCCGCGCCGGGGCCCAGCCCCAGCTCGCGGGCGACCGCGGCGGGCGCGGGCGAGGTGCGGCGACCCAGGTCCAGCGAGCCCGGCCGCATCCCGCGGGCGTTCATGTCCTCGGTGAACGAGGTCAGCCGGAGCGGGATGTCGATCTTCGGCCGGGCGACGAAGGTCCCCCGCCCCTGGACCCGGTACAACCGGCCCTCGGAGACGAGGTGCTCGATGGCCTGCCGGGCGGTCATCCGGGACAGCCCGTACCGGGTGGCCAGCTCGCGCTCGCTCGGCACGGGGGCGTCCACCGCCAGCTCCCGCTCGATGAGGTCGAGCAGGATTTCCCGGAGCTGGTAGTACTTCGGCACCGGGCTGCGGGCGTCGATGTCGGTGTTGGCGGTGGTCAGGGTCGCCTCCTCGGCCGGTGACGGTGGCTCGGTCCGGACTAGACCATGTTCCCGCACCCGAGGTCAAGAGGGGTGCCGCTGCCGCGGGGACGGGTGGGCCCGGCCGGACGGGGACGGCCCGTCAGGTGTCTGTTACGAGTAATAAGCAGCGATTCGCCGGCAAGTGGTGCCCCGGCGCTCGCGCGCTCCGGGAGGCCGGCCGGTCGCCGTTGTCCGACATACTGGCAGCCGGCCGGATCGTCCAGCGACACGGGAGAGAACGTGACCGATCTGACGGACTTCGCAGTGGCCGACGAAACGCCCGTCGCCGCGGACATCGACCGGGTGTGGGCGCTGGTCAGCGACATCGCCCTGCCCACCCGGTTCAGCCCCGAGCTGCGCCGGGTCGAATGGCTCGACGGCGCGGCCGGGCCGGTGCCGGGGGCGCGGTTCGCGGGGTACAACAGCCACCCGCGGCTGGGCGACTGGCGGACGGTCTGCGAGATCGTCGCGTGCGCCCCGCCGCGGGAGTTCGGGTGGGCGGTGCTGGCGTACGACGGCAGGTACGCCGGCCCGGGCAGCGACGTGCCGCAGCGGCGGGTGCTCTGGCACTTCACGCTGGCCCCGGCCGCGGCCGACGGCGCACCGGGCGGCGGGACGGCGCTCGGGCTGGGGATGCGGCTGACCGGCGCGCAGTCCGGGCTGCACGCGGCCGTCGACCGCGCGCCCGAGCGCACCGCGGAGATCGTCGCCTGGCGCCGGGCGTCCCTGCGCGACAGCATCGCCGCCACGCTGGCGGGCATCCGGGACCTCGCCGAGCGGGGCTGAGGCGGCCCGCGGTGTCGGGGGTGCGTGGTGGGGTGGGGGCATGTCGAGGAACAAGCAGGTCGTCGAGCGGTACCTGGACGGGTTCCGCAGGGGCGACCACGCGCAGATCCTGTCCTGCCTCACCGACGACGTCGAGTGGACGGTGTTCGGACACTTCCACCTGGCCGGCAAGGCCGCGTACGACGGGGCGATCGAGAGCCCCGGCTTCGCCGGGCCGCCGGAGCTGACCGTGGTCCGGCTGGTCGAGGAGGGCGACGTCGTGATGGCCGAGCTGACCGGCACGGCCACCCGGGACACCGGCGAGGTGCTCCGGATGTCCATGGCCGAGGTGTTCGTCCTGCGCGACGGGCTGATCGCCGAGCGCCGCGCGTGGGTCATCAACCTGGCGGAGAACGCGTACCGCTGACCAGCGGTTCCACTTCTCCTACATGATCAGTAGGATAGCTGTTCCCGTGTGCCCGAGGAGGCGGCAGTGACCAGGTGGACCCCCGACCCGACCTTCTACGCCTCGCCCCGGGACGCGGCCGCCGCCCCGCCGGAGACCCTGGCGTACGTGGCGGCCTTCGACCGCTCCGGCGACCGGCCCGACGCCATCGCCGTCGTGGACGTCGACCCCGACTCCGCCGCGTACGGCGAGGTCGTCGGCTGGACCGACCTGGCCACCCGGGGCGACGAGATCCACCACTTCGGCTGGAACGCGTGCAGCAGCGCGCTGTGCCCGACCGCCCCGCACCCGCACGTCGAGCGGCGGTACCTGATCGTCCCCGGCCTGCGCTCGTCCCGGATCCACGTCCTCGACGTCAAGGGCGACCCGCGCAGGCCCGAGGTGGTCAAGGTGCTGCCGGCCGAGGAGCTGGCCGCCGCCGGGTACTCCCGCCCGCACACCGTGCACTGCGGACCCGACGGCATCTACGTCTCCGCGCTCGGCGGCGCCGGCGGCGCCGAGGGCCCGGGCGGCATCGCGGTGCTCGACCACACCACGTTCGCGGTGCGCGGGGCGTGGGAGGCCGACCGCGGGCCGCAGTACCTGGCGTACGACTTCTGGTGGCACCTCACCCGCGACGTCCTGGTCACGTCCGAGTGGGGCACGCCGTCGATGATCGAGGACGGCGTCGTCGGCGAGCTGCTGCTCGGCCGGCAGTACGGCCACCGGCTGCACTTCTGGGACCTGCGCACCCGCAGGCACGTCCAGGAGGTCGACCTCGGCGACCGGTACCAGATGGCCCTCGAACTGCGCCCCGCCCACGACCCGACGAAGGAGTACGGCTTCCTCGGCGTCGTGGTCGACGTCGAGACGCTGGCCGCCTCGGTCTGGGTGTGGCACCGCGACGGCGACCGGTACGCGGCCACCAAGGTGATCGAGATCCCGGCCGAGCCCGCCGACGCCGACCGGCTGCCCGAGCTGCTGCGCCCGTTCGGCGCGGTCCCGCCGCTGGTCACCGATATCGACCTGTCCGTCGACGACCGGACCCTGTACGTCTCCTGCTGGGGCACCGGGGAGCTGCGCCGGTACGACGTCACCGACCCGTTCGCGCCCGTGCTCACCGGCTCGGTCCGGCTGGGCGGCATCGACCGGCGCGCCCCGCACCCGGCCCGCCCCGAGCTGCCGCTGGCCGGCGGCCCGCAGATGGTCGAGGTCAGCCGCGACGGCCGCCGGGTGTACGTGACGAACTCGCTGTACGGCGCCTGGGACGACCAGTTCTACCCCGACGGCGTCGGCGCCTGGCAGGCCAAGCTGGACTCCACCGACGCCGGCTTCACCCTCGACCGGCGCTTCTTCCCGCACGGCGACGCCTTCCGCGGCCGCCGGGTGCACCAGACCCGGCTGCTCGGCGGCGACGCCTCCTCCGACTCGTACTGCTACCCGTGACCGCGGCGCGGAGGCCACCCGTTGCCGCGGCGCGGAGGCCACCCGCGGCCGCCGTGCGGACGTCAGGGGCCGGCGCCGGGGGCCTGCCGTGACCGCCGGACAGCTCGCCACGCTGGCGGCGCTCGGCGCGTTCCACGGGCTCAACCCGGCGATGGGCTGGCTGTTCGCGGTCGCCCGGGCGCTCCAGGAGGGCCGCCGGTCGGCCCTGCTGACCACCCTGCCGGCCATCGCCCTCGGCCACGCCGCGGCCGTCGCGGCGGTCGCCACGCTCGTCGGCGCCGGGCGGTCGGCCGGGGCGGGGACGGCCCTGGCCGTCGTCGGCGGGGTGGCGCTGGTCGGGTACGGGCTGTGGCGGCTGCTGTCCGAACGGCACTTCCGCTGGGCCGGCATGCGGCTGCCCTGGACGCACGTGGTCGGCTGGTCGTTCCTCGTCTCGTCGGTGCACGGCGCCGGGCTGATGCTGCTGCCGGTCCTGGTCCGGACGCCGGTGCCGGCCGGGCACGCGCACGGGGTGGCGGCGGTGCCGGGCGGGGCGCTGGCGGGGCTGGCGGCGGCCGGGGTGCACACGGCGGCGATGCTGGTCGTGGCGGCGGCGCTGGCGTGGATGGTGTACGAGGTGGTCGGGGTGGGGGTGCTGCGGCGGGCCTGGTTCAACCTGGACCGAATGTGGGCGGGCGTCCTCGTCGCCGCCGGCGTCCTCACCCTGGCCACCGCGCTGTAGGCCGACCGGCTCGACCGGGGCCGGTGTCGGATGTCGGACAGCCGCCGACCGCTGACTCCGGCGCCGCCGGTGTGCGATTATCGCACCATGGTGCAGGACTGGGACTGGCCCGACATCGGCGAACAGGTACGGCGCCTGCGCCGGACCGCCGGGCTGTCCCAGGAGGCGCTGGGCGAGCGGGTCGACCTGGACCGCACCATGATCGCGAAGATCGAGCGGGGCAGCCGCCGGATCGACGCGCTGGAGCTGACGAAGTTCGCCCGCGCGCTCGGCGTGCCCCTGCACCGACTCCTCACGCCGCCCCCGCCGGTGCTGTCCCGGCGCGGCGCGGCGCTCGTGGACGAGGCGTCCGCCAGCGGGCGGGCCACGGACCGGCTCGACGGCGCGCTGCAGGACTGGCTCGCGGACGTGCGCCAGGCGCATGCCTGGGGCGGCTGGCGGCTGGCCCCCCTCCACCGGTACCCGCACCCCGTCGCCGCCGAGGACGACGCCCGCGCCGCCGCGCGCTGGCTCCGGGGGCGGCTGGACCTCGGCACCGGGCCCATCGACTCGCTGATGGCGGTCTGCGAGCGCGCCGGCCAGCAGGTCCTCGTGGTCGACCTGCCGGGCGACGGCGCGTCCCTGGTGGACGGCGACCTCGCCGTGGGCGTGGTGAGCGCCGCGGGCGACCCCGGCCGGCGGCGAGCCACCGGCGCGCACGAACTCGGGCACCTCGTCATCGGCGACGAGTACTCCAGCGACCCCGGCGTGAACGCCTCCCGGGACCGCCGCGAGGCCATCATCGACGCCTTCGCGGCCGAGCTGCTCCTGCCGGTCGAGGCGCTGGGCGCCGACGCCACGCGGACGCGCGGCGGACTGATCGCGGTCGCCGCGACGTACCGCGTCTCGTGGTCGCTGGCGCTGAACCAGGCGCGGCGCACGGGCCTCGCCGACGCGACCCAGCGGCGCTGGGCCCAGCCGGCGCCCAGCCGGGCGGAGTTCCTGGACGCCGTCGGTTGGGCGCCGCAGCCCGACCTCGCCGCGATCCGGGTACCGCCCGGTTACGCCGCCACCGTGCTGCGGGCGCTGCACGACGCCCGGATCAGCCGGGTCCGGGCCGCGGAGATGCTGCACGGGGAGGTCGGGCTGGACGACCTCCCGGACGACGGCACGCTCGACCCGGCACCGTGACCCCGCCCGCTCGGCGCCGCTCCGCCGGTCGGAGCGCGGCCGCCGGGGCACGGGTGCTCGTCCTCGACGCCACCTGCCTGATCCACTTCGCGCGGGCGGACCGACCCGACGTGCTCGGCGACTGGCTCGCCGATGACCAGTGCTGGACCACGGACGTCGTCCGGGCCGAGATCAGGGCCGGACTCCCCGGGCACCCCGCCATGCAGCGGTCCTCGACGCCACCTGGCTCGGCGTGGCGCCGCTCGACGAACTCGGGCAGATCCGCGCGTTCGTCGAGTGGACCCGCCGGGTCGGCGCCGGCGACCGCAACCTCGGCGAGGCCAGCGTGCTGGCGTACGCCGGGACCAGGCCGGCGATCGCGATCATCGACGACCGCGCGGCCGTCGCGGTCGGCCGCCGGCACGGCGTCGAGGTGCACGGCTCGCTCTGGCTTGTCGCCGGGCGCTGGCGGCCGACCGGCTCACCGAGGCCGGCGCCACGAACCTCGTCGACGCGCTCGTCCACACCGGAATGCGGCTGCCCTGCACCGGCGCGACCTTCGGCGCGTGGGCCCGCCGGCACGGGCTGCTCAGCCGCCGGTGAGGGCGCGGGCGTCCGGGGCGTGCCGGACCGTCGGGGGCGCGGTCCGCTCCTGCCCGCCGAGCTGCCCCAGCACGTACTCCGCCGACATCATCGCCCCCTCCTGCCACCCCGGCAGCGGCGACACCTGGTCGCCGATGACGAAGAACCGGCCGTCCGGGGCGAGCAGCCGGCCGTACGCCAGCCGGTGCTCCGGGGTGTCCCGCCAGTCGGCCCAGCCGCCCGCCTGGTACGGCACCCTGTGCCAGGCGATCGTCACGCCGCGGTCGGTCGGCACGACGGACTCGTCGGTGAACTCCGGGTGCAGCCGGGCCGCCGCGGCCCGGGCCGCGCGCAGCCGCTCGGCCACGCTCAGCTCGCCGAAGGCGGTCGCCTTCTCGTACCGGTTGTACGCGCCGGTCAGCGTCCCCGAGCCGGTGAAGTAGTCGTTCGACGGGTACCAGACCTGGTCGATCGGGTCGTCGATCCACGAGATGCCGCCGTAGATCTGGTAGTCGTCGGACTCCCAGAACCGGCGGTTCGCCTGCCAGCCGACCTTGCAGGTCGGCGCGAACCGGCAGGCCGCGACGGCCGCGGCGAAGCCCGGCGAGAAGTTCGCCGGGATGGTGGCGAGCACCGGCAGCGGGATGTTCGACAGGCAGTGGTCGGCGCGGTGGGTGCTGGTGCTGCCGTTCTGCCGGACGGTCACCTCGACGCCGTCCGGCAGCAGGGTGATCCGGGTGGCCTCGGCGCCGTACTGGATCCGGCCGGGGAGCCGGCGGGTGAAGCCGTCCACGATCCGGTCCATGCCGCCGACCGGCTGGAACATCGTCGCCTGCCACAGGTGGTCGTCGCCGTGGAAGAACTGGTGCCGCCAGAAGCCGCCGCCCAGCAGGTCGGCCAGCAGCGCCGGTTCGTTCGGCTCCATCGTGCTGCGGACGGTCAGCGGGCGGCGCAGCCCGGCCCGGGTCGAGCCGCGGTACCGGCCGTCGGGCGCCAGGTCGCCGAAGGCGCCGAGCAGCTCGACGAGTTGGGCCTTCTCCCGCGGGTCGAGCTCGTCGTCCAGGGCACCCCGGCGCAGGGCCTTGACCAGCAGTTGCGCCACGTGGCCGCGGGTGTCGAAGTCGACCTGCCGGTGCGGCCGGGCGCGCCCGGCGAACCCGCGCGGCGACTGCCACAGGTTCGCCCGGGTCTGCATGACGTACGGCTCGAGCGGGACGTCCAGCTCCGCGCAGTAGCGCAGCGCGCGCCGGTGGTGGTGCGGCAGCCGGCCGGGGCCGAGGTTGAGGTACAGGCCCTCGTCGATCGCGCACGTCTGCCGGACGGTCCCGCCGGGCCCGGTCTCGGTGACGACCGTGCCGCGGCGGGCGGTGAGGTTGCGGCCGCCGGGGCGCTGCTGGGCCTCGAAGACGCGCACGCCGTACCCCAGCTCGGCCAGCTCGTACGCCGCGGTGAGGCCGGCGATGCCCGCGCCCAGCACGATGACGTCCCGGCCGGTGCCCGCCCGGGCGCGCGGCGGCGCGGCGGCGGCCGCGCCGGGCGGGACCAGGCCGGTCATCGCCGGCAGCAGGCCGGCCGACGCGCCGCCGACGACCGCGGCGGCGCGGAGCAGCTCCCGCCGGGAGGCGGCGGCGCCGGGGGCGGGCGGCGCGGCGGCGGGCGGCGGCGGGACGGATTCGGGCATGGCGGGCTCCCCCGGTGGACGGACGCGACGGCCCCTGCTACCCGCGCTGCGCCCGTCGAAAGGCCGCCGCGGCCGACCTGCCCGGCCGGGCGGGCGATGCTGCCCGTTCCGCCCGCGCACCGGGAATGATCCGACGTCAGACCGCGAGCGTCCCCTTCGGATCAGCACGAAACTCTACTTGACAGCTAGGAATTACTGGCGAATGATCGGTGCATGCCTCCCCTCCCCGGAACGACCGATCACCCCGTGGTCGACGATGTCGGGGCCGGCGCTCTGCACCGCGTACTGCGGCGGCACGTGGACCTGCTCCGCGTCGCCAGCTCGCTGTGTCCCCGCCGGTCCTGAGCCACTCCACCCGTCCGTACGGACGCATCCCGGGCGCCACTCGCGACCATTCCGCTTCGTGATTCCGCGCGCTTCCGCGCACCATTCCGCCATTCCCCGCCGAGCCGGCACAGCCGGTGGATCGGCGGGTGCGCAGTGTCCTCGTCCCCTCTCCCCGAGGAGCATCGCCATGACCGCGACCGTTCAACCCACCGCCACCGCCCCGACGACCGCCGCACCCGCCACCCCCGCGGACACCGCCCCGACCACACCAGCCGCCACCCGGGCCGACACCGCCGCGGCCACCGCAGCCGCCGCGGCCCCGGCCGAGGCCGCCCCCCGCGGGATCGCCGACGCCGCGGGCGGCGCCGGGCTGCGGGTCGAGCGGGTCGCCGGCCACATCGGCGCGGAGATCTCCGGCGTCGACCTGAACCGCCCGCTGTCCGACGAGGACGTGGCCGGCATCCGGGCCGCGCTGCTCGCGCACAAGGTGGTCTTCTTCCGCGGGCAGCACCTCGACCACGCGCGGCAGATCGCGTTCGCCCGGCGGTTCGGCGCGCTCACCCACGCCCACCCGCACGAGGACGCGGCGCCGCGGGAGCACCCGGAGATCCTGACGATCGACCCGCGCAGGTACGAGGAGCAGTACGGCATCGACCGCCGCGACCAGCACCGCCGGCAGTACAGCTACTACTCCGGCTGGCACACCGACGTCACCGCCGCGGTGAACCCGCCGGCCGCGTCGATCCTGCGGGCCGAGACGGTGCCGGAGTTCGGCGGCGACACCACCTGGACGAACCTGGTCGCGGCGTACCGCGGGCTGTCCGAGCCGCTGCGGGCGTTCGTGGACGGGCTGCGCGCCGAGCACCGGTTCCTGGCCGGGATCGACGCCTCGGACAACGCCAGGTACCGCGACCGGATCAACAAGAACCTGCTCGTCGCGGTCCACCCCGTCGTCCGGGTGCACCCGGAGACCGGGGAGCGGGCCCTGTTCGTCAACCCGGGCTTCACCAGCCGGATCGTGGGCCTGTCCGCGGTGGAGAGCCGGCAGGTGCTGGACCTGCTGTTCGGGCAGATCAGCCGGCCGGCGTACACGGTGCGGTTCCGCTGGCGGGCCGGGGACGTCGCGTTCTGGGACAACCGGGCGACCGCGCACCTGGCGCCGGAGGACCTGAGCGAGCTGGACGTGCCGCGCACCCTGCACCGGGTCACGCTGATCGGGGACCGCCCGGTCGGCCCGGACGGCCGCCGCTCCGACCTGATCGCCGGTACGGAGTTCACCGCCGACCGCGACCCCGCGGCCGACCCCGCCACCGCGGCCGCCACGGACCCGGCCGACCCGGCCGCGGCCGACCCGGCCACCGCGCCCCCGGCACCGGCGGACACCTCCCCGCCCGCCACGCCGACCCACCCGGCCCCGGGCCCCTCCTGACCGGAGCCGGAGCGGGGCCCGCGCCGCGCGCGGGCAGGTGCGGAACCCGAGCCGGGGTACCCCGTCCGAGCCGACGGGGTACCCCGGCTCAGGTCGACCGTCGCACCCCGGCCAGCACCGCCTCGACCTGCCGCGGCCCGGGGAGCAGGGCCAGGCCCTCGTCGATCTCCCGCTCCGCCCACGCCCGCTGCCCGGCCGGGCCCGCCGGGTCCAGCCACGCCCGCGCCTGGACGAGGAGGAAGTTCAGCCGGGTCGCCACCAGCATCGAGAAGTCCGCCGCCCCGCGGATCCGCCCCGGGCCGCCGGCCGCCGCATAGGCCGCGTACGCCGACCGCATGGCCGCGAGGTCCGGCCCGCCCGCGGGGCAGAACCAGTCGAACAGCACCCCGGCCAGTTCCCGGGCGGGCGCCGCCGGGCCGAGGTTGTCCCAGTCGACCACCACCGGCGTCCCCGACGGGTCCAGGAGCACGTTCTCCGGGTGCAGGTCCCGGTGGCACAGCAGCAGCCCCGCCGCCGGCACCGGGGTCGCCAGCGCCGCCACCTCCGCCACCGCCGGCAGCACCGCGGCCAGCCGCGCGCCCCACTCCGCCCGGGACCCCGCCACCGCGGCCCAGTCGGCCGGGTCCGGCGGGCGGTGGTACCAGGCGGCCGGCGCCGACCCGCCCGGCTCGGCCGCGGCCGGCGGCGCGCACCGGTGCAGCCGGGCGAGCAGCTCGCCGACCAGGGGCGGGGTCGCCGGGTCGGCCGGGTCGAGCGGCCGCAGGTCCACCCAGTCGTACAGGCGCAGCCAGCCGCCGCCGGGGGCCGTGAGCAGGTACCGCCCGGACCGGTCGGGGTGGCTCGCCGGCAGCCGGACGCCCGCGGCCGCGGCCCGCCGGGCGAGCGCCAGCTCGGCGGCCAGCCGGGCGGGCGTCGGCGGTTCGGCGAGGATCTCCTTGAGCGCGTACCGGGTGCCGCCGGCCGCGACCCGGTGGATGCGGCCGAGGGCGCCGCGCGGCCCCGGCGTGATCGCGGTGTCGGCGGGCCAGCCGTACGCCGCCCGCGCGTACGCGGCCAGCTCCGGCCGCAGGGCCGGCCCCTCCGGGTCCATCCGCCCAGTATGCGCCGCCGGCTTTCACAGCCGAGTCGCTGAACGCACGGGAACTTTCACACTTTGCGGATCATCTTCGGCTCAACAGAGCTGGTGAACGCCGGGGAGCTGGCGAAGTGAACGAGCCTGCGGCGCATAACTGTCAGCTCTTTCACACTCTGTGGTCCCGGTCACCCCCGGCCCCTGGCGGCGGGATCGATCGATGGTCTTCACTCCGGTACTCGGCTCGTCCGCGGCGGGGCACCCGCTCGCGGACGTACCGCGGCAGTTCCCCCCGGGTGCCGCGCGGTCGGCCACGGCCCGCCCGGCGCTCGCTGCCCCCGCCGGCGTGGAGCACCCGAACGCCCCGCATCGCCGGCGGGTCCGACCCCTCGAAGGAGCAGCCCGTGAAACGCAAGGTCGTGTGGGCCGCCGGGGCGGCCGTCGCCGTCACCGGGGCCGTCGCCCTCACCGCCCCCGCCGGGCACGCCGGCACCGACCCCGCGGCGACCCCGCGGGCGGCAGCGGCGCTGCGCGCCGCCGCCACGGCGGACCGCCTCCTCGCCGACGACCCGGCCCTGTTCCACCGCGCCGCCGCCGACGAGTTCGCCCAGCAGTCCAACGTCGCCGGCGGCGACCTGCAGTACGTCGCGTACGAGCGCACGCACCGCGGCCTGCCCGTCCTCGGCGGCGACGCCGTCGTCGTCACCGACGCCGCGGGCGCGCCGCTGAGCACGTGGGTGGCCCAGGACGCCGCGCTGGACCCGGGCTCGCTGACCCCGACCGTCCCGGCGGCGCGGGCGACCCGCATCGCCCGCGCCCAGCTCGGGAAGGTGGAGAGCGCCGAGGCGCCGCGGCTGGTGGTCGTCGCCGAGGGCGCCGGCCGGCTCGCGTACGAGGTGGTCGTCGCCGGCCGCGACAAGGCCGGCGCGCCGGCCAAGCTGCACGTCGTGCTGGACGCGCGGACCGGGCGGGTCATCGAGGACCGGGTCCGCAACGAGGTCGTGCACGCCACCGGCAACGGCGCGTACTACGGCAAGCAGGACCTCGGCGCCCTGTCCGCCGGCAAGCTGGTCGACCCGGCGCGGCCGGGCCTGCAGTGCGGCGGCCAGAACGGCTCGCCGTTCACCAGCTCCAGCGACAGCTACGGCAACGGCGGCGCGATGGACCTGCCCTCGGGCTGCGCCGACGTCATGTACGGCGCGCAGAAGCAGGACGCCATGCTCAAGGAGTGGCTGGGCCGCAAGGGGATCGACGGCAACGGCCGGTGGTTCCCGTCCCGGGTCGGGCTGCAGGAGGTCAACGCGTACTGGAACGGCCAGTACGCCACCTTCGGCAAGTCCCAGGACAACAAGCGCCAGCTCACGCCCATCGACGTCGTCGCGCACGAGTACGGCCACGGCCTGTTCGGCAACACCCCCGGCGGCGGCGGGTACCAGGGCGAGGTCGGCGGCATGAACGAGTCGGCCGGCGACATCTTCGGCGCGCTGACCGAGCACTACGCCAACCACGCGAACGACAAGCCGGACTACGAGGTCGGCGAGGCCGTCAACCTCGTGGGCAAGGGCCCGATCCGGTACATGTACGAGCCGTCCAAAGTGGGCGACCCGAACTGCATGTGGACCGGCAGCGCACCCGAGGTCCACAAGGGCGCCGGCCCGCAGAACCACTGGTTCTACCTGCTCGCCGAGGGCTCCAACCCGACCAACGGGCAGCCGAAGTCCCCGACCTGCAACAACAGCACCCTGACCGGCATCGGCATCCAGAAGGCCGGCCAGATCTTCATGGCCACGCTGAACCGCAAGACGTCGACCTGGTCGCACAGCCGGGCCCGGACCGCGTCGGTCGCGGCGGCCAAGGAGCTGTTCCCGACCGGCGGCGAGTGCGCGGCCGTGCAGAAGGCGTGGGACGCCGTCTCGGTCAAGAGCAGCGGCAACGAGTCCTGCCCCGCCGGCTGAGCCGGTACCGATCCAGCGGCCCGCCACCCCCGACCGGGGTGGCGGGCCGTTCGGGTCAGCGGACGGCGTCCGGGACCGGGCGGGCGCGGGTCGGCATGGTCGGGGCCGGCGGGCGGGTCGTGCGCAGGTGCTCGCCCGTCGGCGGCAGGCCCGCCAGCGGCCGCCCGTGGTCGCCGATCACGTCCGCGAGCCGGAACGGCAGCCCGGCCGCGACCTGCGGGTGGGCGTGGTCCATGAGTTGCAGGTGCAGGTGCGGCTCGCTGCTGTTGCCCGAGTTGCCGCACCCGCCGAGGACCGCGCCGGCCGCCACCCGCGCGCCCGGCCGGACGGTCAGCGAGCGCCGGCGCAGGTGGGCCAGGACGACGTACTCGCCGCCGCCGACGTCCAGCACGATGTGGTTGCCGAGCAGGAAGCGCGGCCCGAGCAGCTCGCGGACGACCCCCTCCACCAGCAGGTACACCAGGCCCGGCCAGCTCGCCCGGCAGCGGTGGTCGCGCTGCCCGTCCCGGACGGCGACGACGGTCCCCTCGGCCGGCGCGTACACCGGCTGCCCGAAGCCCGGCCGGGCGGACGGCGGTACGAAGCCGCCGGTCCAGCCGAACCGCGGCGGCGTCCGGTCGGCCGGGTCGAACACCAGGTCGACGGCGTGCGTCTGGCCGAGGCCGTGGGTGCCGTGGCTGGGGCGGCGGTTCGCCGGGCTGTTGACGGTCCGCCAGCGGCCGCGCACCGGGGCCGCGAGCGTCCGCGGCCGGACGGCGGGCGCGCCGGGCAGCAGCGTCGCGGCCATGACGACGGCGAGCGCGCCGATGCCGGCGTAGAACACCGCGCGCCCCACCTCCCCCACCGGCCCGTCCCGCCCCGCGACCACCGCGACGGCGCCGCCGAGCAGGGCGAACACGCTGACGTAGGTGAGCGCGCCGCGCAGCCGCGCGGCGATCCGGAACCAGGCCGGCGGGCGGTCGGGCGGGTCGGAACGGGGCATGGCGCACTCCTCTCCCGGGCGGCACACGGGGCCCGGCGGGCCGGCCACCGCCTCTTCCGGTACCCGCTCCGGGCGCCATGATGCGCACCCGCGCCGAACGCGGCCGGCGCCGGAACCGAGGGCGCAGCCGGTGCCGGCGGGCGGGTGCGGCCGGCGGGGCGGGTGGGTCAGGTCGGGCCGTCGCGGAGGGCGTCGGCGACCGCGCGGTGGAACGTGGGGTACGCGTGGATCATGCGCCGCAGCTCCGGCAGCGGCACCCGGGCGTGCACCGCGAGGGTCAGCAGCCCGAGCACCTCGCCGCCGGCCGGGCCGACCGAGGTGGCGCCGACCAGCACGTCGGCGTCCGCGTCGGCGACCAGCACGATCGTGCCGCTGTTGCCCGCGTGGTGCAGCCAGCCGCGGGCCGACTCGGGGACGCTGGCCCGGTACACCTGCACCGCCACCCCCTGCTGCGCCGCCGCGGCCGCGGTCAGGCCGACCGCCCCGACCTCGGGGTCGGTGAACGTCACCCGCGGCACCGCCCGGTACTCCGCCGGCGGGACCGGCTCGCCGAGCAGGTCCGCGGCGGCGATCCCGGCCTGGTACGTGGCCACGTGGGTGAACGCGCCCTTCCCGGTCACGTCGCCGATCGCCCACAGCCGCTCGCCCGCCCGCAGGCGGCCGTCCACCTCGACCGGCCCGTCGGTCTTCAGGCCGACGGTCTCCAGGCCGAGGCCGGCGGTGGCGTACGTGCGGCCGGCCGCGACGAGCAGCCGCTCGGCGGTGACGTCGCGGCCGTCGGCGGCCAGCGTGAACCGGCCGTCGGCGTGGGTGACCCGGTCGACGGACACCCCGCAGCGCACCCGCACCCCGTCGCGGGCGAGCGCCTCGGCGACCAGCAGCGCCGCCGCCGGCTCCTCGCCGGCCAGGACGGTCGACGCCGATTCGAGCACGGTCACCTCGGTGCCGAACCGGGCGTACGCCTGGGCCAGCTCGACCCCGACCGCGCCGCCGCCGAGCACGGCCAGCGAGGCCGGCGGGTGGTCGGCGTGGGTGGCCTCGTGGTTGGTCCAGTGCGGCGTGTCGGCGAGGCCGTCGATCGGCGGGATCGCGGCCCGGGTGCCGGTGGCCAGGACGACCCCGCGCGCGGCCCGGTACTCGCGGCCGTCGACCTCGACCACGCCGGGCCCGGCCAGCCGCGCCCGGCCGCGGACGAACACCCCGCCCTTGGCCTCGAACGCGCGGACCGCGGCGGCGTCGTCGCCGCCGGGCAGCACCTCGGTCCGGATGCGGTCGGCGACCCGGGCCCAGTCCGGCGTCACCTCGGCCCGGCCGGCGAGCGCGGGCAGCCGCTCGGCCTCGGCCAGCGCGTTGCCGGCGCGGACCATCATCTTGCTGGGCACGCACCCCCAGTTGGCGCACTCGCCGCCGATCCGGCCGGCCTCGACGCCGACCACCCGCAGGCCGGCGCGCAGCAGGTGCGCCGCCAGCTCCTCGCCCGCGGGCCCGAGCCCGACCACCACCACGTCCGCATCCATGCCGGAGTCCTTACCCCGCCGGGGCCTGCGGGTATGCGCCGCCGGGCGGGGCGGGCGTGAGTGCGCGCGGGGCGGGCGTGGGTGGGGCACGGGGCGGGCGCGGGAGCCGCGCGCCCCACCCGCGGCCGCCGGTCAGGAGCGGGTGCCGACCGGCTCCGGCTGCCGGGCCGGGGCGGGCCGTTCCAGCGCCGCGCCCTCGACGTCCAGCTCCGGGAGCCAGCGCAGCCAGCGCGGCAGCCGCCAGGCCGCGGCGCCGAGCAGGGCCAGCGCCGCCGGTACGGCGACCATCCGGATGATCACGGCGTCGAACAGGATGCCGAGCGCCAGGGCGAAGCCGATCGGCTTGATCGCGGCGTCGCCCTCGGGCACGAAGCCCGCGAACACGGCGAACATGATCGTCGCCGCGGCGACCACCACGGGGGCGGCCTGGCGGAAGCCGGTGACGATGGCCGCGCGGGGCGCGGCGCCGTGCGCGTACGCCTCGTGCATCCGGCTGACCAGGAATACCTGGTAGTCCATCGCCAGCCCGAACAGGATGCCCACGATGATGATCGGGATCAGGCTCATCAGCGGCCCGGTCGTGTGCACGTTGACCAGGGCGCCGAGCCAGCCCCACTGGAACACCGCGGTGGTGGCGCCGAGCGTCGCGCCGATCGTCAGCAGGAAGCCGAGCACCCCGACGACCGGGACGAGCAGCGACCGGAACACCAGCACCAGCAGGACGAACGCCAGCCCGACGACGAGCACCAGGTACCGCGGCAGCGCGTCGTTCAGCTTGTTCGACACGTCGATGCTGATCGCCGTCTGCCCGGTGACCCGCACCCGCGCGCCCGGCGCGTCGTCGGTGCCCGCGCGCAGCGCGCGGACCAGGTCGGCGGTGGCGGCGTCGTCCGGCCCGGTGGTCGGGACGACGCTCACCAGCGCGGCGGTCCGGTCCGGCGCGGGTTGGACGGGCCCGGTCAGCGCGATCCCGCCGAGGCCGGCCACCCGCGCCCGGACGGTCGCGGCGTGCGCCACGGCGTCCGGCCCGTCGACGAGGACGAGCAGCGGGGCGGCCGCGCCGGCGCCGAACCGCTCGGCGACGATCCGGTCCGCGGCCGCGGCGCTGCTGCCGGCCTCGGGGCGCAGGGCCAGCGACGTCCGCATGGACAGCACGGGGATGGCGACCACGGCCAGCGCGGCGACGGTGGCGAGCAGGCTCACCCACCGGTACCGGGTGACCGCCCGGGCCCAGCCGGCGATGAAGCCGCGCTCGGGCGCCGCGTCGTCCACCGCCGGGGCGCCGCCGGCCGCGCGGCGCTCGCGGCGGGGCAGGGCGCGGGTGCCGACGTACCCGAGCATGGCCGGGACCAGCGTGACCGCCACCAGCACGGCGATCACCACCGTGGCCGCGGCGGCCAGGCCCATCTCGGTCAGGAACGGGATGCCGGCGACGGCCAGCCCGGCCAGCGCGATCACGACGGTGAGCCCGGCCGTGACGACGGCGGAGCCGGCGGTGCCGACGGCCAGCGCGGCGGCGTCCGGGGCCGCCCGGCCGGCGCGCAGCTCGTGCCGGAACCGGGTGACGATGAACAGCGCGTAGTCGATCCCCACCGCGAGGCCGAGCATGACGGCGAGCACCGGGGTGGTGGACTGGAGGTCGGCGAACCCGGTCAGCGTGGTGATCCCGAGCGCCCCGATGCCGACGCCGACGACCGCGGTGAGCAGGTTCATCCCGGCCAGCACGAGCGAGCCGAGGGTCAGCGCGAGCACGACCAGCGCGACGATCACGCCGACCGCCTCGGCCGGGCCGCCGACCGCGCCCGCGGCCTGCGTCGCCTCGCCGCCGACCTCGACGGTCAGGCCGGTGCCGCGGGCCGCGGCGACGGCGTCGACCAGCGCCTCGCGCTGCGCGTCCGTCACGGCCGGGGCGGGCACCGCGTAGGTGACCGTGCTGTACGCGGCCCGCTGGTCGGGCGAGACGACGGGGCCGCGCGCGTCCAGCGGGTCGGTGGCCGAGGCGACGCCGGGCAGCCGGCGCAGGTCGGCGACGACGCCGGCCACCGCGGCGGCGTTCGCCGGCTCGGTGATCCGGCCGGTGCCGGGCGCCTGGAGGACCACCCTGGCCGTACCGGCGGTGGCGCTGTCGCCGAACTTCGCGCCCATCACGTCCAGCGCGGTCGTCGACTCCTCGCCGGGGATCTCGAACGTCGAGATGGTGTCCCCGGCCAGCGTCGCGGCCCCGACGGCGCCGCCGACCAGCAGGGCCAGCCAGGCGAGCGTGACGGCGAGGCGGTGCCGGACGGACGCGAGCCCGAGCCGGTGCAGCAGTCGTGCCATGTGCGGTACCCCCGTGCTGTTCAGTATGCGTCCGCGGCCGGGTGGCCGAGGGCGCGGTGGGCGACATCGATCAGGTCCGCGGCCGACGCGGCGGTCAGGTGCGGGCGCAGCGCGGTCCGGGCGACGGCCAGCGCGCCGACGGCCCCGGCCACCCGGATGGCCCGCCCGAGATCGGGCACGGTGTCCGGTTCGGTCGGCGGCGCCAGCGCGAACGCCTCGGCGATCACCTCGCCGACCGGCTCCAGCAGCGCGCTCTCCGGGTCGGCCGGGTCGCGCAGCAGGGCGGCGAGCAGCAGGGCGATGAAGCCCGGCCGGCGCAGCGCGAGGTGGGCCAGGCCGGTGAGCGCGGCCCGGTCCCGGCCCGGGCCGGGCGGCTCGCCGGCGGCGCCGCGGGCGACGTCGGCCAGCTCGGCCAGGCAGCGCGCGGCCACGGCCTCCTGGAGCGCCTCCTTGGACGGGTAGTGGCGCAGCAGGCCGCTCTTGGAGTACCCGACGGCGTCGGCGATCCGCTGGATCGAGGTCTCGCGCAGCCCGTGGCGGGCGAACAGCGTGGCGGCGCAGTCGATGATCTCGTCGTCGACCTGCTGCCGGGTCTGGCGTGGCATGGGACCAGGCTAGCCACTTTGCGACCGTATTGGTCGCTGAGCGACCGTGACGGTTCGCACAGCCCGGAACTCTCGGATCGGCCGGCGGCCGTTCACCCCACCCGCGGGAGTGACGGATGCGCATGGCTCACTGTCGACCCCGACCGGGCCCTCCATGATCATTTCCGACCGCGCCCGACGCGCGGTCCGACAGTGGTCATGAGGAGACACACACATATGAGCTTCATCCGATATGGACGCGTGCTGCTGGGCGTCGTGCTGCCCGTGGCGCTCGCGATCCCGCTGACGGCCACCGGCGCGGCGGCCGCGGCCGTGCCGAACCGGGACATCATCAACAAGACCAGCGGCGGACGCCTCGCCACGCTCAACGACAGCACCGCCGACGGCGCGCAGGCGATCACCCTGCGCGACCCGGCCTGGCGGTACCGCACCGAGGTCTGGGACGTCGAGGACCTCGGCGAGGTCGGGCTGAGCGGCAACTGGCTGTACGTCCTGCGCAACCAGGCGGCCAACAAGTGCCTCCAGCCGGCCGCCGCCAACCCGGCCCGCGGCGCGAACGTCGTGATCAAGACCTGCGACGGCTCCGAGCTGCAGAAGTGGCTGCTCAAGCCCGAGCGGATCAGCTCCACCACCACCGGCTGGTGGAGCTACCGCCCGCGGACGGCCGACGGGCTGGCGCTGACGCTGCGCCGGTACAACGACGGCTCGTGGGACACGCTGTACCTGGACACCGCGTACCCCAGCTCGGACCGCCTCTGGCGGACCGTGCCGAACGACACCGCGGTCGACTGACCCCGGTGGGACGGGGGCCGGCGGGCCGGCCCCCGTCCGCTCAGCGGCCCGCGGCGATGTCGGCCACCGCGGCGGCGGCCGCCTCGATCTGCTCCGGCCCGACGAAGTAGTGCGGCGACGCGCGCACCACCGCCGGCAGCCCGCGCGCGTCCATGTCGACCAGCGTCCCGGACCGGGTGCTCACGGTCACCGTGATGTCGCGCTCCCGCAGCGCCGCCCGGACCGCCGCCGGGTCCCGCCCGTCCACGGTGAACGCGACGATGCCGCTGCGCCGGTGCCCGAGGTCGCGGACGGTCACCCCGGCGATCCCGCCGAGCAGCCCGCGCAGCGTGTCCGCGCCGGCCCGCACGGCCGCCTCGACGGCGTCGACCCCGAGGTCCAGCAGGTAGTCCGCCGCCGCGCCCAGGCCCAGCCGGTCGGCGACGCCGGACTCCCACAGCTCGAACCGGCGGGCGCCCGGCCACAGCCGGTAGTCGTCCCGGCCGGTCCACTCGGCGCTGTGCAGGTCGATGGTCACCGGTTCCAGGGCGTCGGCGACCGCGCCGCGCACGTACAGCGCGCCGGTGCCGCGCGGGCCGCGCAGCCACTTGCGGCCGGTCAGCGACAGCGCGTCGACCCCCAGCTCCCCCACGTCGACCCGGAGCTGGCCGACCGACTGGCACGCGTCCAGCAGGACCAGGGCGCCGTACCGGTGGGCCAGGTCGCTGACCTCGCGGACCGGGTTCACCAGGCCGCCGTTCGTCGGTACGTGCACCACCGACACCAGCCGCACCCGGTCGTCCAGCATGGCCGCCAGCGCCGCCGGGTCGAGCGCCCCGGCCGCGTCACTCGGCACGAACTCGACCGTCGCGCCGCTCGCCCTGGCCCGCTGGATGGCGGCGACGGCGTTGCTCGCGTACTCCACCCCGGACAGCAGGATCCGGTCGCCGGGGCGCAGCGGTACCGAGTAGAAGAACTGCGTCCACGCCCGGGTCGCGGAGTCGAGCAGGGCGATGCTGTCCGCGGGCGCGCCGAGCAGCGCGCCGACCGAGGCGCGGACCCGGTCCAGGTCGGCGGCCCGCTCCTCCGCGGCGCGGTACCCGCCCACCTCGGCCTCGCGCCGCAGGTGGCCGACGACGGCGTCGACCACCGGGGCGGGCGGCAGGGACGAGCCGGCGCTGTCGAGGAAGACCCCGCGGGCGGCGGCGGGGGTGTCGGCGGCGATCCGGGTCCGGTCCAGCACAGCACTCCGCCTTCCGTCGGGGGCCGCCGCGGCGCGGCCCGGCCGGAGAATACCGCCCACCCGGGTGCCCCCGCCGGCCCGCGAGCCGCCGCGGACGCCCACCGCGCGGCGGGCCGCGGGCGCTTCCGGCGAGGTTCGGCCGCGGGCGGTCGCGGCTTCGGGCGCGGGCGGGTGGGCGGCCGCCGTAGGCTGCCCGGGCAGGGGCGACACGGCCGGGCCGGGCCGGCCGCGGGACCGGTCACGAGCCGCGAGGCAGGTCACGAGCCGCGGGCCGGTCACGGGGTCGCGATCACGGAGGGGGCCGCATGTCCGAGCTGCCGCCGCCCGCGCCGCCGCCGGGCCCGCCACCGTCCTCCGTACCGCCACCGCCCGCCGTGCCGCCGGCGCCGTGGCCCGTGCCGCCGCCGGCCGGGGGCCGGCACCGCCGTACGGTGATCATCGTCGTGGTCGCCGCCGTACTCAGCCTGTGCTGCCTCGACACCGCGGGCGGCGTCGGCCTCGCCTACTTCACCGTGCGGCGGCAGTACGCCGCCCTCGTCGAGCCGCCCCTGTCGAACCCCGGCCCGGTCCACCCCCACTGCGCCGTCAGCCCGGCGACGTACCCGGGGCAGGACCACGCCGACGACTACTGCGCCGACCGGTCCGGCCGGGTCATCCTGCGCAGCGTCCACCTCACCGCGGCGGCCGCGAGCGCCCCGGCCGGCACGCTGTGCGCGGTGGTCGCGTACCGCAGCATGCACGACCGGCCGCTGCCGGTCGCCCTCGACGACTGGGAACTGCGCTCCCCCGCCGGTACCGTCCTGCCGCGCCGCGGCGGCACGCTGCGGGCCGGGCCGCTGGCCCCCGGCGCCACGCTGACCGGGACGGTCTGCTTCGCCGGCGCGGCGGGGACCGGCCGGTACGTGCTCTCCTGCGACCCGACCGGCTGGGACCGGTTCCGCGGCGTCTGGTTCCTGCGCCGCTGACCCGTGCCCCCGCCCGCCGTACCGACTACAGTGGCGGACATCGATGTACGGGGGGTGCGGCGATGTTCCCATCGGGCCGGAGCGCCACCACCGCGGCGCTGCTCCTCCTCGGCGCCGCGACCGCGGTGGCCCCGCCGGCATCCGCGGCAACCCGACCGACGCACGCGACAACCCCGCCGGCATCCGCGGCAATCCCACCCACGCACGCGACAGCCCCGCCCGTCCGGGCGATCGGGTACGGCGCGTACTACGGCCGGCAGGACCTCGGCGAGCTGTCGCCCGGCCGGCTGGTCGACCCGGCCCGCCCCGGCCTGTCCTGCGCCGGCCCGACCGGGGCGCCGTTCACCAGCGCCGACGACACGCACGGCACCGGCGAGCCGCTGGACCTGCCGTCCGGCTGCGTCGACGTCGTGTACGGCGCCCAGCGCATGTGGGACATGCTCCGCCACTGGTTCGGCCGCGACGGCGTGGACGGGTCCGGCCGCACCCTGCCGGCCCGGGTCGGCGTCACCGCGCCCGGTGGCGGCGGCTCCGTCGACTTCGGCTACACCGCCGACCGGCGCCGCCAGACCACCACACTGGACACCATCGGCCACGAGTACGGCCACGCGATCTTCCGATACACCCCCGGCGGCGCCGGCGGCGGCATCGAGGCCGGCGGGCTCGCCGAGTCGGCCGGCGACATCCTCGGCGCGCTGACCGAGCACTACGCCGATCACCCCGCCGACCCGCCGGACTACGAGGTCGGCGAGCTGCTCGACGTGCTCGGCCGGGGCCCGATCCGGTACATGTACGAGCCGTCCAAAGTGGGCGACCCGAACTGCATGTGGACCGGCAGCGCACCCGAGGTCCACAAGGGCGCCGGCCCGCAGAACCACTGGTTCTACCTGCTCGCCGAGGGCTCCAACCCGACCAACGGGCAACCGAAGTCCCCGACCTGCAACAACAGCACCCTGACCGGCATCGGCATCCAGAAGGCCGGCCAGATCTTCATGGGCGCCCTGTCCCGCAAGACCCCGGGCTGGACCCACGCCAAGGCCCGCGCGGCCACGGTGGCCGCGGCCGCGGAGCTGTTCCCGGGCGGCCCCGAGTGCGCCGCGACCCGGCGGGCCTGGGACGCCGTCGCCGTACCGGGCCCCGACACCTGCCCCTGACCACCCGCGGCCGACCCGCAGGGCCGGCACGCCGCCGGGCGGCGGTCACGCCGGCGCGGGGAATCAGCCCGGCTGGCCGACCCGGCCGCGGCGGGCGTCGTCCACCGGCGAGGCGGCGAGCGCGTGCAGGATGTCGGCCACCCGGTCCTTCGCGTCGCCGAACAGCATGGCGCTGTTCTCCCGGAAGAACAGCGGATTCTGTACCCCGGCGTACCCCGAGGCCATCGACCGCTTGAACACCACGACCTCGTCGGCCTCCCACACCCGCAGCACCGGCATGCCGGCGATGGGGCTGGCCGGGTCCTCGGCGGCGGCCGGGTTGACGGTGTCGTTGGCCCCGATGACCAGGACGACCGAGGTGTTGCCGAAGTCCTCGTTGATCTCGTCCAGCTCCAGCACGATGTCGTACGGCACCCGCGCCTCGGCGAGCAGCACGTTCATGTGCCCCGGCAGCCGCCCGGCGACCGGGTGGATGCCGAACCGCACGGTCACCCCCTGCTTGCGCAGCTCGCTGGCCAGTTCGGCGACGCCGTGCTGGGCCCGGGCGACCGCCATGCCGTACCCCGGCGTGATGATCACGGAGTCGGCCGCGGCCAGCAGCGTGGCCACGCTCTCGGCGCTGGTCTCCCGGTGGTCGCCGTGGTCGGTGTCGTCGACGTACCCGGCGTCCACGCCGAACCCGCCGGCGATGACCGAGAGGAAGGAGCGGTTCATCGCCCGGCACATGAGGTACGACAGGTAGGCACCCGACGACCCGACGAGCGCGCCGGTGACGATGAGCAGGTCGTTCTCCAGCAGGAAGCCGGCCGCGGCGGCGGCCCAGCCGGAGTAGCTGTTCAGCATCGACACGACGACGGGCATGTCCCCGCCGCCGATGGACGCGACCAGGTGCCAGCCCAGCAGCAGCGCCAGCGCGGTGACCACGATCAGCAGCCACGGCGACGGCGCGACGACGAACCAGGCGGTCAGCGCGGCGAACGCCGCGAGCGCCCCGAGGTTGAGCAGGTTCCGGCCGGGCAGGGTGAGCGGGCGCGACCGCATCCGCGCGGAGAGCTTGAGGAACGCCACGATCGACCCGGTGAACGTCACGGCGCCGATGAACACGCCGATGACCACCTCGGCGCTGTGGATGCCGAGCAGCTCCCGGCCGCGCAGCAGCGCAGTCTCGGCGCCGTTCGGGTCGGCCTCGACGTGCAGGTACCCGTTCCAGCCGACGAGTACGGCGGCCAGGCCGACGAAGCTGTGCAGCAGCGCGATCAGCTCCGGCATGCCGGTCATCTCGACCCGCAGCGCCCGGTACAGGCCGATCGCCGCGCCGATGACGGTGGCCACGAGGAGCAGGACCAGGCCGGTACCGCTGATCCGGTGCACCGCGGCCAGCGCGACGGTCGCCGCCAGCGCCAGCGTCATCCCGGCGATGCCGAGCGCGTTGCCGCCCTTGGCGGTCTCGTGCTTGGACAGTCCGGCCAGCGCCAGGATGAACAGGAGGGCGGCGACGAGGTACGCCGCCTGGGCCAGCGCTTCGATGGTCATCGGCTCAGCTCCTGGTGAACATGGCGAGCATGCGGCGGGTCACCGCGAAGCCGCCGAAGACGTTGATGGTCGCCAGCAGGATCGCGACGAAGGACAGCCCGGTGACCAGCGAGTCGCCGTGCCCGATCTGGAGCACTGCCCCGACGACGATGATCCCGGAGATCGCGTTGGTGACGGACATCAGCGGCGTGTGCAGCGCGTGGTGCACGTGCCCGATCACGTAGTACCCGATCACGATCGCCAGCGCGAACACCGTGAGGTGCCCGCGCAGCGCCGCCGGCGACAGCGCCGTGACCAGCAGCAGCACGACCGCCGCGACCGCGCCGACCAGCACCGGCCGGCGCCGCGCGGCGGCCGTCGGCGGCGGCTGCTCCGCGGCCGGCGCGGGTGCCGCCGGGGCGGGCGCGGGCGCCGCGGACACCGCGACCGGCGGGGGCGGCCAGGTCAGCTCCCCGTCCCGGACGACGGTGACGGACCGCTGTACCGCGTCGTCGAAGTCCAGCGCGAGCTGCCCGTCCCTGCCGGGCGTCAGCAGCTTCAGCAGGTTGACCAGGTTGGTGCCGTAGAGCTGGGACGCCTGCGCCGGCAGCCGCCCGGCCAGGTCGGTGTAGCCGATGATCGTCACGCCGTTGTCGGTGACGACGACCTCGCCGGCGACGGTGCCCTCGACGTTCCCGCCGTTGGCCGCGGCCATGTCCACGATCACGCTGCCCGGCCGCATGCTCGCCACCATGTCGGCGGTGATCAGCCGCGGCGCGGGCCGGCCGGGGATCAGGGCGGTGGTGATGATGATGTCGACGTCGGCGGCCTGCTCCGCGTACAGCCGGGCGGCGCGGGCGTTGTAGTCGTCCGACATCTCCTTGGCGTACCCGGTCGCGGAGACCTCGGCGCCGGCCTCGGCGACCGCGAGGTACTCCCCGCCCAGCGACGCGACCTGGTCGGCGACCTCCGGCCGCGGGTCGGTGGCCCGCACGATCGCCCCGAGGCTGCCGGCGGCGCCGATCGCGGCGAGCCCGGCGACCCCGGCCCCCGCGACGAGCACCTTGGCCGGCGGCACCTTTCCCGCCGCCGTCACCTGCCCGGTGAAGAAGCGGCCGAAGACGTGCGCGGCCTCGATCACCGCCCGGTACCCGGCGATGTTGGCCATCGAGGACAGCACGTCCAGCGACTGCGCCCGGGAGATCCGCGGCACCGCGTCCATCGACAGCGCGGTGATCGGCCGCCGGGCCAGGTCGTCGACCAGCTCCGGGTCCAGGCGCGGGTTCAGCAGGCCGATCAGGGTGGCGCCGGGCCGCAGCCGATCCAGCTCCGCGGCCGGCGGCGGGTTGATCGCCAGGACGACGTCGGCCGCCAGCGGGTCGCCGATCGTCGCCCCGGCCGCGGTGTACGCCGCGTCGGGGAACCCGGACCGCCGCCCCGCGCCCGCCCCCACGACGACGGCGTAGCCGATCCGGATCAGCTCGGCCGCGGTGGCGGGCGTGGCCGCCACCCGGGTCTCGCCGGGCCGCGATTCCGGGATTACACCGATGATCATCAGTCGACTCCGCAGTAGAGGTGGGGGAGGGAGCGCTTCGCCACGGCGCGTTGGTGCATCCTCCTACGATGGGACCGGAGCGGAACGTGGTTGATATCACATCGCCGCGCAACCAGCAACGTACCGTGATCGCTTCTGCACACGGTGGCTGCCGCGCTGCCCCGCTGGGCGGGGGATCACGCGTCCGCATCGACGCCCGTTCCCGCCGCGGCCGCGGTCGGCCGATCGGTCGCCGCGGCCGGGCCCCGGACGGCGGCGCACCCGCCGGGTGGCCGACACGCGCCGGGTTCGGGGCGGTACGGCGCGTTCGGCCCGGTCCGGGGCCGTCGGGGCCGTCCGTCACCGATCGGGACGGCCGGGCGGCCGGGCGCCCGCACCGGACGGTCCGATGTGGCCCGTACGGCCGGACCTTCGCCGCGCCGCTGCTCCGGGCGCCCGACCGACGCCGCCGCGACCGCCGGGCGGCGTCAGTTGTTCTGGGCTTCCCAGACGAAGTCGGTGGTGATCGAGTCGCCCTGCGCGGTGTTCGGCGTGGCGGCGTCCGCGGTGTACGTGAACCGGAAGACCCGGGTGTTCCCGGACGTGGCGCTGGTCCACCCGGTGCCGTAGCCGTTGCCGAAATTGCTCCTGGTGTAGACGGCGGTGGCGAGGTCGCCCGGCGCCGCGGCGGAGACGTTGGTCAGGCCGACCGGGGCGCCGCACGTACCGGTGCCCACCTGGATGTGGAACCGCAGCCAGTTCTGGATCACGACCCCGTCGGCGGCGCCGTCGCCGCCGGCGGCGTTGGCCGCGTACAGCTTCACGGTGGCCGGCGCGGTGCCGGAGTAGGTGACCACCACGCAGCCCGAACCGGTGCCGCCGGGCAGCATCCCGGTCACGCTGAGCATGGCGGCGCCGGCGTCGTTGTCGCTGATCACGACGGTACCGAGGGTCATCGAGTTGCCCGGGTTCGTGGTCGTGGCCGAGAACGCGGCCAGCACGCCGTCCCACCGGGCGACGGCCGCGCCGGCCACCAGGGCGGCGACCAGGACACCGCGGCCGGTACGGGAGCGGAACGCCGCCCTGGCCGCGGCGGCCAGCCGCCCGGTGGTCGCGCCGGGTGCACCCACGCCGCCCACCTCCGACCCGCATCACGGAGCACCCGCACCGAACGGGCTCCCACCCACCCGATCGGCTCGCGCCCGCGCGGCCTTAGCCCACCCGGTACGCAGCCGCTCCGGCTTCGCCCGGCTCCATGGAATTGGTCGAACGTGACATGAATAGGCGATTCACATAGACGGGGGATATGGATCGTTGGAATTGTTCACGGACAGGCGCGGCGGTGATAGTCATCGATGCCCGCCGCCGCTCTCCCGGACGGGCCCCGGAACGGGTCGGCGTGGGCTGGTTCGGCTGCTCCGGCGGTGATTGTCCGCCGGACGGCATGGTGCCCGTCGCCCCACGATCACCCGCTGCCGCCGGTGTGAAATTCGCGTTCGGCAGCACGCGCTCGCTCTCGAAGGAGGCCCGCATGGAACCGCCGCCCGCCGCCGCGCCGCTCCGAACGACGCCGCGGTATGCCTGCTCGGCGGCAGTGCCCACGCCCGGGACAGCCGCCGCCGGTGCTGCGGCCGGCAGCGGGGTACCGCCGCCGCAGCAGCGGTCGGAATGAGCCAGTCGACCGCGACGGCGGCCCTGGCCCGCGCCGAACGAATTCTCGGCGGCAGACTCTTCCTCCGGCGCGCCGACGGCACAGTGCCGACAAAGCTCGGCGAGGTCGTCACCGCCCACGCACTCGTCGTCCTCGAGGCGCTGACCCGCTTTCAACGGAGCGCGGCGGCTCCCACCACGGCGGCGCCCTCGCCACCATCCGCGTCGGCTCGACCTTCGGCCCGCTGGCGTCGCACCTGGCGCGGATCGTCGCGGACGTACTGGGCGCGATCCCGGATATCAGAATGGGACTGGACGGCCGGACACCGCTGGCCATGCTGACCTCGGGCGACATCGACGCCGCGATCGCCCTCGACTATCCCGGCACCCGACCCGCCGACCCCGACCTACAGCGCCACCTCATCGCCGTCGAACCGGTCTTCGTCGGCGTTCCCGCCACGCACTACCTGGCCCGCCGAACGGAGATCGAGCTGGCCGAACTCGCCACCGAGACCTACAGCGGCCCCCGCGACCCCGCCTCCGGGCTCACCCGCCACGTGATCACCGAATGCGAACGGGTGGGCTACACCCCCCGCCTGGCGGACCTCGACCACGCCGACCTCTGCACCGTGGCCCGGCGCCCGCACACCGTCCTGCTGATGAAGCCCAGCAGCCAGCCGCCCGCGGGCCTGGTCGCCGTACCGCTGGCGGGGACCCCGCTGCGGATGGACACGAGGCTGTACGTGTCCGCCCGCACGGCCCTGACCCCGGAAGCCGTCCGGCAGCTCCGGACGGAGCTGGTCATCGCACAGCACAGCCTCGTCGAGGCGACCGACGTGTACCGGGCCTGGCTCGAACGGCACCCCGAATGGGACACCACGCCCGTCGACCCGTAGCGTCACCGGCGGCGCGGATGCGCACCCGGGCCGGCTCCGGGAATTGTGGGCCGCCAGGGACTCGAACCCTGAACCTACGGATTAAAAGTCCGCAGCTCTGCCATTGAGCTAGCAGCCCGAAACAATCGAAACGTGCGTTCCACTCGGCGTTCTCAGCACCTGAACGCACGGTGAGCGGCGATAGCTTACCGCACCCCCGACCCTGGCCAGGGGCACCGAGTTCGGCGCCGGTACCCGCGTGCCGGCCGGGTCGCGACGGCCATTCGACCGGCCTCCGGCGGGAGTAGCGACCCGCGCTGCCGAACGGGCGCGGGAACCTGACCACTTTGTCCACTGTGGTTCTCCGGCTTCACCGAAACCGCTTATGCTGGCTACGTTCTGTCAGCGGGGAGGTGGCGGGGTGCCCGACCGGTCAGCGGATGCGCAGGCGCAGCAGTTGAAGCTGCTCGGCGACGAGCAGTTGCGCTGGGCCACGGCGGTGCACGAGCAGGCCCGCCGGTTCGCCGCCGGCGCCGCCGGCGAACGCACTGTCGACGGCCTGCTGCGCTCGCTGGTGCACAGCGCGCCGGACTGGCGGCTGCTGGCCGACCGGCGGCTGACCCGCGGCGGTACGGCCAACATCGACTTCCTGCTCGTCGGGCCCGGCGGCGTGTTCGTCGTCGACGCGAAGCAGTGGCGCTACGCCCCCCGGCTGGTCAACGGCCGGCTGCACGCCGGTACGCAGGACCGGCAGGAGTGCGTCGAGCGGAGCACCGCGGCGGCCGGGCTCGTCGAGCAGGCCCTCGCCGAGCTGGGCCTGCCGCCGATCAGCGTGCACGTGCTGCTGGCCTTCGTCGGGCACGACGCCGACGACCGCGTGGGGCGCGTCCGCGTGCTGGGGCACCGGCAGTTGCTGCGCGCCGTCGTCGGCGCCCAGCCGCCGCGGCTGGGTGCGGTGCAGGTGCGCTGGGTGTACGAGCACCTGCGGGACACCTTCGGCCCGCATCACCGACAGGCCGACCTCACCGCGACCGGCGCCGACGCCGCCGGCCCGGCGGTCGGCGAGCTGTTCGACGCGGCCGAACTGGCCCGGGCCGGCGTGCGCGCCCGCCTGGCCGACGCGCTGCCGCAGTGGATGACGTTCCTGCACTCCTCGCAGGCCGGCCTCGTGACCGCCCAGTGGACCGGGCCGGCGCGGATCAGCGGCCCGGCCGGTACCGGGAAGACCGTCATCGGCCTGCACCGCGCCGTGCACATCGCCAACCGGTCGGCGCTGCCCGTCCTGTTCCTGACCTTCCAGGCCAACCTGCCGCGGGTGGCCGCCGAGTCCATCGCCCGGCTCGCGCCGGCGGTGGCCGCGCGGGTGGAGTGCCTCACCCTGCACGGGTGGGCGCTGCGGCTGCTGCGCAAGCGCGGCCGGCCCGTCCGGCTGCCCAACGGCGAGCCGAACTGGTTCCCGCTGGCCTGGTCGCGGGCCGGCCGGACCAGCGTGCTCGCCGAGTTGGAGCCCGACCACCGGTACTGGCGCGACGAGATCAGCCACGTCATCAAGGGCCGCGGGATCACCGACTACGACGAGTACCGGCAGGCCCCGCGGACCGGCCGCCGGCTGCCGCTGCGGCCGGCGCACCGCGAGGCGGTGTGGGAGCTGTACCTGGCGTACGAGCGGTTCCGGACCGAGCGCGGGGGCCACGACTACGAGGACGTCCTCAGCCTCGCGCTCGCCGAGGTGCGGCGCGGGCTGCCCGAGCCCGGCTACGCGGCGGTCATCGCCGACGAGGTGCAGGACCTCACCCTCACCGGCGTACGGATCCTGACCACGCTCACCAACCACCGCGCCGCCGGCCTGCTGCTGCTCGGCGACTCCCGCCAGCAGGTCTACCCCGGCGGCTGGCGGCTGTCCGACGCCGGGCTGAACATCCGCGGCGCCCGGGCCCGGGTGCTGGACTTCAACTACCGCAACAGTTCGGCCATCCTCGAACTGGCCAACCAGGTGCTGGCCGGGCTGAGCTTCGAGGACCACGACGGTACGACCATCCACCAGCACGCGGCCACCACGGCGCTGGACGGCGGGCACGCCAGCCGGCACACCGCCGCGACCGTCGGCGAGCACGACCGGGCGCTCCTGCGGGCGGTGGCCGAACTGGCCGAGCGGTACGGGAAGGGGGCCGTCGGCGAGGCCGCCGTCATCTGCGCCCAGCACCGCCACGTCGCGCACTACGCCCACCTGCTGGCCGCGGCCGGGCACCGCACCCTCGGGCTGCGCGACTACAACGGCAACGCCACCGACCGGATCAAGATCGGCACGGCCCGGCAGGCCAAGGGCCTGGACTTCAAGTACGTCCTGCTGCCGCGGCACGACGACGCCATCCAGCAGGCCGCGCGCGGCGGCGCGGGCGACGTCGACCGGCTCGACCAGGCCAAGCGCCTGCTGTACGTGGCGATGACCCGACCCCGCGACTACCTCTGGATCGGCCGGGTGGGCCCGCCGGAGCAACCGACCGCGAGCCCCACCGCGCCGGCTAATCCGCCGCCGGACGCGGCGAATTAGCCGACCCGGCCGCACCACCCATTCCGGTCACCGGTCGGACCGCCGCGGCCGGGAATCGATTCGGTGGATGCGATTCGCTATCGGGGATTCGGGCCCGCGCCCCCGCCGGCGGCGGACCACGCCAGCGTCGCCGCCCACCGCGCGTGGATCCGCGAGAAGGCCGGCGTCCGACCCGGTTGAACAGTACAGCGTTCGCTGTACTATCGGCGGAATGGAGACGGTGCCGCGCGGACGGGTGCTCGCGCGGTTCGGGCACGCGCTGTCCGACGGCACCCGGGCCCGGCTGCTGCTCGCGCTGCGGGACGGCCCCGGCTACCCGGCCGAGCTGGCCGAGCGGCTCGGCGTGACCCGGCAGAGCCTGTCCAACCACCTCGCCTGCCTGCGCGGCTGCGGCCTGGTCGTCGCGGTGCCCGAGGGGCGCCGCACCCGGTATGCGCTCGCCGACGCGCGGATCCGGCACGCGCTCGACGACCTGCTCGGCCTGGTCCTCGATGTCGACCCGACCGCCTGCCCGGACGCCGCCGCCGAGGGCTGCTGCTGATGGCCCGCCGCCCCGACGCCGACCGCCCGGGCCCGCTGCTGCCGGACCCCGCCCGCCGGGCGCTGCTCGTCCGGCGGGTCCGGCTGCTGGTCGCCGCCACCATCGCCTACAACGTCGTCGAGGCCGCCGTCGCGCTGTCCGCGGGCGCCGCCGCCGACTCGGCCGCGCTGGTCGGGTTCGGCCTCGACTCCGTCATCGAGGTGTCGTCCGCCGCGGCCGTGGCCTGGCAGTTCGCCGGCCCGAACCCCGCCGCCCGGGAGCGCGCGGCGCTGCGGGTCATCGCGGTCTCGTTCTTCGCGCTCGCCGCGTACGTCACCGTCGAGGCCGGCCGGGCGCTGCTCGGCACCGGTACGGCCGAGCACTCCGCCGTCGGGATCGGGCTGGCCGCCGTGTCGCTCGCGGTCATGCCGGGCCTGTCCCTCGCGCAGCGCCGCGCCGGGCGCGAGCTGGGTTCGCGCACCGCGGTCGCCGACTCCCGGCAGACCATGCTGTGTACGTACCTGTCCGCGGTCCTGCTCGTCGGCCTCGGCCTCCACGGCGTCCTCGGCTGGGCCCGGGCCGACGCCGTCGCGGCGCTGGTCATCGCGGCCGTCGCGGTCGCGGAGGGCCGCGCCGCCCTGCGCGGCGACACCTGCTGCCCGCGGCCGGCGCGGTCGCCCGCGCCCGGCGGTTGCGCGGACGGCTGCTGCGCCGCGCCGGGCTGACCGCCGGGCCGCGCGGCCTCAGCGGCAGTGGACGGTGGGGGCGGGCAGGCCGTTGAAGTCGCGGGAGTACGCCGTCGTGTAGGCGCCGGCCGCGCCGAAGTACACCCGGTCGCCGACGGTGAGGTCGGCCGAGAGCGGCTCGTCGTACTGGATCGTGTCCTGGCTGTCGCAGCTCGGGCCCGTCAGGTGGTAGCGGCGCCGGCGCGGCGAGTCGCGCGAGTCGGTGACCGGGAAGCGCAGCGTGTTGCCGGTCTCCAGCGCCTCGATCAGCCCGTGGAACGCGCCCGCGTCCAGGTGCAGCCAGGTGCCGCCGGGGCGCTCGGCGACGCCGACCACCGTCGCGGTCAGGGTCCCGGCCGCGGCCGCCAGGTAGCGGCCCGGCTCGGCGACAACCGCGACGTCGTACGGCAGGGACTCCGCCAGCGCCGCCCGGATCCGGGCGGCGAACGCGCCGATCGGCGGCACCGGCGTCGCGTACGGGACGGGGAAGCCGCCGCCGATGTCGAGCATGCCCAGCCGGATGCCGTCCTCGGCCAGCCCCGCCATGACGGCGCCGGCCTCCTTGATCGCCAGCACCCACGGCTCCGGGTCGAGCATCTGCGAGCCGACGTGGAACGTCAGCCCGTACGGCGCCAGGCCGCGGTCGGCGGCGGCGCGGAGCAGGTCCGCGGCGGTCGCCGGCGAGACGCCGAACTTGCCCTCGCTGGCCACCACGCTGGCCGAGGCCGGACCGGCCATCCGCAGGTAGACGCGGCTGCCGGGGGCGTGGGCGGCGAGCTTGTCCAGCTCCAGCACCGAGTCGGCGGCGAACGCGCGCAGGCCGGCCGCGTACGCGTGCGCGATGTGCGCGGGCGGCTTCACCGGGTGGCTGAACAGCAGCCCGGCCGGGTCGACGCCGATCGCGACCAGCGCGTCCAGCTCGGCCGCCGACGCGACCTCGAACGAGCTGCCCAGCGCGGCCAGCCGGCGCAGGACCGCCGGGTGCGGCTGACACTTCATCGCGTAGCAGACGACGACGTCGGGCAGGGCGGCGGTGAACCGGCGGTACGCCGCCTCCACCTCCGCCGGGTCCAGGGTCAGGAATGGGGTCTGCATGGCGTCCGTTCCGGTACGGCCGACGGGAGGGCGGCGTCGACGTGGCGGCGGCGCAGTTCGTAGCCGAGGATGGCGCAGCCGTAGAACACGAGGTCGGCGGCGAGCTTGCCGGCGAGCAGACCCGCGGCGACGGGCGCGACGAGGTACGCGCCGGCGTACATCAGGGCCGGGCGGACGAGCAGGCTGTCCAGCGCCTCGGCGGGCCCGAACTCGATCAGCAGGTCGCGGGCGGCCCGACCGGCGGCCCGGCGGCGGCGGCGCGGGGCGTGGCGCAGGAGGGCGAGGTGGCGCCGGGTCTCGCGGACGGCGAACCAGCCGTAGTACCCGACGTTCTCGGCGACCGCACCGGCGGCCGCCGCGGCGGCGAACTCGCCGGTCACCCGGTACGCGAGGACGCCCGCGAGCACGGCTGTCGCGGTGCCGAACACCTCGGCGGGCAGGTAGCGGCGGAACCATTCCAGCAGTTTGCTGCGCGTGATCGGCATGAGCTTCCGTACGAGCGGATGATGCGGCGGGGGCGGGCGCAGGCTAACGGACGCCGAGCGCGCTGCGCGAATCGTCGGCTCGTCCGTTTTCAGGGTAGAAACAACGGTCGCAAACCGAAAGGATTCCCCGCCCGGGTCCCACCATAGTGGGCGGTTTGCGGGAGATATTCGGGGTGCTGGATTCCTGCATAACGGCCATCGGGGCGGTAAATGCGGTGCGGTGTGATCGGGGCCGGTAACGGCGATCGAATTTTCACAGCGCGGGGCGCGGTGGCCACAGCCGACGTTCCGCCGCCACGGCGGCGGACGCTGACCCGCGGCCGGCGCCACGTTCGGGGCCCGGCCGCCCGTCGCCCGCGGGCTCAGGGGTGGCCGATGGTCCAGAGATGGTTGATCTCGCCGGCCGACAGCGCCCGCCCCCACACCGCGACCTCGTCCACGTCGCCGATCATCCCGGTGGAGGCGTTGTTCTCCGAGACGGTCAGGGCGTTGGCGTTGGTCTTCAGCGCACCGGTCAGAGCGACCTGGTGGAGCTGCTGGCCGTCGACGTAGAGCCGGACGAACGCGCCGTCGTAGCTGCCCACGATGAAGTGCCAGGCGCCGCCGGCCGGGTAGGCGCCGGTCGCCGTGACCCGGCTGGTCGCCGCCGGGTCCACCAGGAACCGCATGTTGTTCCCGCTGGTGTCCCAGGAGAGCAGGTAGTTGAGGTTCCCGGACGTGCCCTTGAAGACCAGCCGCCAGTTGCTGGTCACCCCGCTCACCCGGGACCACGCCGCGACGGTCATCGAGCCGGCGAACGAGTGGGCCGCCGAGGTGACCGTCCCGTAGCTGATGGCCGGCGCCCGGAAGAAGCCCATCGCCGTGTCCGGGTCGCCGCGCAGCGCCCCCGGCCGACCGACGGTCGGCGTGTTGACCAGCGCCATAGCGGCCGCGCCCATCACGTCGGGGGCGCTGGTGGCGTTGTTGCCGCCGAGGCGCCAGTAGGACGCCGGGGCGGACGCGACCATTGCTTCGTAGTAGAAGTCCGAGGTGACCCAGGTGTGGGCCGGGGTGCCGGAGGTGCCGACCCAGGCCGCCCGGCTGCCGGTGGCGACCGTACCGGCGGCGGCCAGCAGGACCACCGCCGCGAGCCCGGCGGCGGCCGTGGCCGGCGGGGTCGGCGGGCGGGCACGCCGGTGCCGCGCGACCAGGCCCGCGGCGAGGCTGCCCAGCACGACCAGGACGCCGAGGACCGGCGCGCCCGGGCCGAGGCGCAGCGGCACCAGCCCGATGAGCGGGACCACCAGCCGCGCCCGCCCGATGATCTGGCCGGTGTCGACCAGTCGGGCGTCGGGCTGGCGGTTGGCGTCGCCCTTGGTGCGGTACCGGCCGTCCGGCAGCCGCTCGACCACCCGGTGGGTGATCGGCGGCCGGCCGCGCTCGATCGGGCTGAGGACGACGACCGCGCCGACATCCGGCGGGCGGCGCGGATCCACCGTGCTGGCCAGCACCACGTCGCCGGGGCGGACCAGCGGCTGCATCGAGCCCGACGTGACCGTGTACGCATGCCAGCCCCACGTCAGCGGCGCCAGGACGCACGCGAGCAGCGTGAACACCGCCATGAGGGTACTGCTGAGGACCACGCGGGCCGCGTCGGTCGCCAGCGCGCCGAGGCGGCCCCGCGCGGGGGACGTGTCCGGCCCGGGGGACCGAACTGCGATCAAGCCTGGGCCTCCCAGGTGAACGTGGCCGAACCGGTCGCGTTCTGGGCGCTGGGGTGGTTCTGCACGGTCACGGTGAAGCGGTAGGTCATGGTTGCGCCCACGGTCGGCGACCAGCTACCCACGCCGCTGCCCCAGGCGTTCGCGGCGGTGGCGAAGCCGGCGACCGTACCCGAGTAGATACCCGCGCTGCTCGCGGAGAATCCCGTGCAGCTCCCGTTACCCGGGGTGCCGGAGCCCTGGTCGACGACCAGGGACAGGTACGAGTTGAGGGCTCCGGAGGCGGTGGCGTACAGCCGGACGGCCGCTGGGGTCGTTGCGCCGACGTACGTGACGACGATGCACCGGCTCAGTACCTGACCGCCGGCGAGCGTGCCGTCGTTGGCCTGGCTGAACACCGCCGAGGCGGTGGCGTCGTTGGACAGCGTCGCGCCGCCGGTGGCCCAGGTGTTCGACGGCGTCGAGGAGTAGCCGGAGAACACGGCCTGGGTGGTCCGGACGACCATCAGCGACGTGAGCCCGACCCCCAGCGCGACACCGGCTGCGGTTGCCACCCTCGCTCTGGTCAACACCATTCGAACTCACCTCCCCGCGGCGTCCGTCGCCGTCCGTGCGCCCCTTCGACGGCCAGCCCCCGTCCCTGAGGCCCACGATCCCGGGCCGGTCCGCTCGCCCCCGCCCACCCCCCATTTCGCAACCGTTCGACGACTACCGGGGGGTAACCGCGCCCGCCCGGTCACCACTCCCAGGAGAGGCCGATGCAGCCGGGCTTGTCGGGGACCGAGATGATGTGGGCGCTGTCGTACGGGCCCGGCAGCTCCTCCCGGGTCCGGTACGGACCCCCCTCGCGCGACCGGGTGAAGCGCCAGATCCGCGCCGGCCGCGCCGCCGGGTCGAACGCCACCCGCAGCGACATCGCCACCGGCGGGTGCGGCAGCCAGCGGAAGTGTTCGGTGCAGACGCTCGGGTTGGCGTCGGTCACCCGGTACCGGAACAGGTGCGTCTCCCCCGTCGCCAGCCGCCGGTCGAACAGCAGCTCCGCCACCGAGCGGGCCGCCGCCGCGTCCCGCCGGACCCGGCCGACCCGGCACTCCTCCAGGCCCGCGAAGCGGACCGCCGCCGGGTCGTCGCGGGCCTCGCCGGTGTAGACCGCGATGTCCCGGTCGACCGGGCCGAGTGCCGCGACCGCCTGGAAGACGTCCAGTTCGCGCAGGGTGCGGTCCGGGCCGATGCGCACGGTCGTGTGGCTGGTCACGACCTGGAGCTGGTGACCGTACGGGCCCAGGTCGGCCAGCAGGCCGGCGAGGCTGCGCGGGTCGGCGAGGATGTCGGCGTACCGGCGGGAGCCCGGCGCGGCGGGGGCGCGGTCGGCCTGGCGGAGCAGGGCGAGCAGGGAGTCGGCGGGCAGGTCGAGCAGGCGTTCGATCGCGGCGACCGCGGCCAGCGACGCCGGCCGGACCGGGTGCCGGCGGCCGGACTGCCAGCAGCTCAGCGTGGCGATGCCGACGTGGATGCCGGCGCCGGCCAGCCGGCGCTGGAGGTGCTTGAGGGTCAGCCCGCGGTGGGCGATGGCGGCGCGCAGCGCGACGGGGAACGGGCCGTTCCGCACCACAAACGCGAGTCTGGCGTCCATTCCGCTCCCGGGAACACGCGACCGAAAGCCGGATTATCGCCGCCGTTCCGGGCCGCGCGCCAACCCCGCCGGGGCGCCCGCGGGCGCAAATTTTGCGCTGCCGATCCCCGAATTCACATTCGCGGCCGGGCCGGCGCGGCACACGGGCGGCGGGAGCGGTGGCGGGATTTCACGGATGCCGCGAGGGGCACCGGCGCCCATTGAAGGCCACCCCCCGATGCCCCATCGTAGGGATGCCCACCGCGCACCGGGGTCGCCCGTCCCCACCCCACCCCGCCCCGGTGACGAGGACGGTGCCGCCGGCGGGTGAGGCCGCGCGGCGGCACCGTCCTCGCCGCGCGCCCGCGCCGCGGGGCATTCACCCGGGCAATTTCGCATTGACCGCGGCGAATTTCACAACGAATGTGTGGGACGCCGCGGGCTGTCAAGTCGGCAGGTCGGCGAGCGTGTCCCAGAACTGCATCTCGTACGCGTGCAGCAGCCGCCCCTGGCGCCGCGCGTCGGCGAGCGGCCGGCCCGCGTCCAGCGCGGCCTGCGCCGCCGCGACCGCCCGCTCCACCAGTTCCGGCGCCGGGGTGGCGAAGAAGTCGGGGAAGGCGCAGGCCGCGTCGTCGAAGCCGTACCGCGCCCGCAGGCCCGCCGCCAGCGCCGCGCAGTACCCGCCCCACGCCCCGAAGTTCGCCACGATCGCCAGCGCCGCCGCGGCCGGGTCGGCGTGCAGCGCCAGCCAGGCCACCCGGCCGGCGTACGCCTGGGCGCCGGGCCGCGGCTCGTACGCCGCCAGGCCGGCCGCGTCCAGGCCCGCCGCCGCGGCCAGGGGCGGGACCAGCGGCAGCACCGCGTCCTCGCCCTGCGCCAGCGCGGTGAACAGGCCGATGGCGGCCGGCTCGGCGGACCGCGCGGCGAGCACCAGGAAGCTGCGCCGGTCGCTCGGGATGATGTGCCACTCCTCGGCGGCGAGCGCGGCGACGGCGGGCAGCGGCGCCCGCCCGTCCGCGACGGCCGCGACGAAGCGGTTCGCCCACGGCACGGCGGCCGCGTCGCGCTGGATCTCCGCCAACAGTTCCCGCGCCGTCACCGTCACCGCGCCTCCCCGAACCCGGACCGGAAGCCCATGCTCCCATGTGGAGGCGGCCGCCGCCGGCAACCACACCCGCGCAGCCCGGACGCCCCGCCGCGACCGGCCGCGCGGCCGGTCGCTGGCCGAGGCCCTGCGGCTGCTGCCGGACCTGCTCCGGCTGCTCCGCCGGCTCGCCGCCGACCGGGACCTGCCTACCGGCCGGCGTCCGGGCGCGGGTGTGGCTGCTGCCGGCGTACCTCGCGCTGCCGGTCGACCTGATCCCGGGCTTCGTCCCGGTGCTCGGCACGCCGACGACGCGATCGTCGCGGTGCCCGTCCTGCGGTCGGTCGTGCGGCGGGCGGGTGCGGCGGCGACCGGGCGTGGGGCTAGTTGTTCTGGGCTTCCCAGACGAAGTCGGTCGTGATGCCGTCGCTCTGGGCGGTCGTCGGGGTGGCCGCGTCCAGGGTGTACGTGAACCGGAAGACCCGGGTGTTGCCGGCGGTGGCGCTGGTCCAGCCGGTGCCGTAGCCGTTGGCGAAGTTCGTCTTGCCGGACACCGTGGTCATCGTGTCGCCGGGCGAGGCGGCGGTGACGTTGGTCAGGCCGACCGGGGAGGCGCAGGTGCCGGTGCCGACCTGGACGAGCATCCGCAGGTACGACGGCGCGGTGACCCCGTCGGCGGCGCCGTCGGTGGCGTTGTAGTTGGCGGTGTACAGCTTGACCGTCGACGTGGCGCTGCCGCTGTACGTGACCACCAGGCAGGCGGTGCCGGTCTGGCCGGGCAGGATCCCGGAGACGGTGAACAGCGCGGCGCCGGCGTCGTTGTCGCTGATCGAGACGGTGGCCAGGGCCATCGAGTTGCCGGTGTTCGAGGTCGTCCGGCTGAACGCGCCGGCGGTCTGCTGCCAGGTGACGCCCGCGGTGACCACCAGCGCGGCGAGGACGGCGGCGTCGCGGCGGCGGGGGTGCGCGCCCGGGGCACGGTGCACTCCCCGGACCCGGCGCGGGCCAACGGCCACCGCGCCGGCCCGGTGCACCCCGTGGTGACCCCGCGCCCGCATGCGCCCACACTCCTCCCGGTGGTACGACTCCACGCAGATCGGCCGGCGCGGGCCGCTCCTGACGCGGGGAGGTTGCCGTTGGGTAGCGAACCGCGACCAGACGGGACGAGTAGCGCAAGGCGCACCGAAGCACCCCCGCCGGGGTCGCCGGCGGCCGGGAGCGGCGGGGTCAGCCGGAGCGGCGGCGGCGCAGGCGGACCAGGGTGAAGCCGGCGATCGCCGCCACCCCGAGCAGCGTGACCGAGATGATCAGGAGCCGGTACGTGACCAGGTCCACCGAGCCGGTCCGGACCGCCCGGCCGAGCCCGCCGGCCGGCAGCGGCACCCGGTTCGCCGGCGCCGTGGCCGCGGCCCCGTCCGGCGCGCCGGACGCGGCCGGGTCGTCGGCCGCGCCAGTGTCGGTACCGTCGGCGCCGGTCGCGCTGAAGAGCACGTCGGAGCAGGAGTAGTACGTGTCGGGCGTGTCCGAGTTCTGCCAGATCGTATAGATGAGCTGGCGGCCGGAGCGGTCGGCCGGGAGGCGGCCGCTGATCTCGTACACGCCGTCGACCACCTCGGGGTCGGTCACCGAGAGGAACGGCTCGCGCTCCAGGTCCGCCCAGCGCAGGGGCCGGTCCGGCGTGTACGCGCGGTTCGTGACGTAGAACCGGAACGTGCCCCGGTGCGGGATCGTCGTCCGGTAACGGAAGGTCAGCTCGGCGCCCGACCGCAGGGTCGTCGCGGGCCAGTCGTCGCGGACCAGGTCCAGGCCGGCGTACCGGCGGATGCCCGCGCTGCAGAGCTGCCCGTCCGGGATCACCTCGGCGTCGCGCCCGGCGACGTTCGGCACGCGGAGGTTGTCCCAGTCGGTGACGTCCCCCTCGGCGCGCGCCGCCACGCAGGCGTCGGTGGACCGGGCGGCCCCCTCGGGCCCGCAGGCGTACCCCCGGCTGGCCGGGCGCTGGACGGACCCGTGCGCGCCCGCGGCAGCGGGCACCAGCACGGCGACCAGGCCGGCGACGGCGATGGCGGCGGCGGTACGCCAGGGGCGCATGTGGGCCTCCCGATGGACGGACGGCAGGTGCACCGACTGGTACGTCCCGAACCCCCGCCGCCGTTCAATCCCGCCGGAAAAACGCCGCCGGCCCGGTGGCCGGGGTCAGGCGGGGGTGAGGTCGGGGGTGGCCAGGGCTGCGCGGAGGGTGGTGGACAGGTCCGTGGTCAGGGCGGTGTCCGTGGTCAGGCGTTCGTGGGCGGCGGCCACCGCCAGGTGCTCCGGGCTGACCACCGCGCCGATCTCCGTCAGGACCTCGCGGAGCCGGGTCGCGGCGCGGCTGCCGCCGTACGGGGTGACCGAGGCCGAGAGCACCAGGGTGGGCTTGCCGCGCAGCGTGGACTCGCCGTACGGGCGGGAGAGCCAGTCGACGGCGTTGGCGAGCACGCCCGGCGTGGCACCGTTGTACTCGGGGCTCACGAACACCACCGCGTCCGCGGCGGCGACCGCGGCGCGCAGCTCGGCCACCGGCGCCGGGGTGCCGGCGGCCTCGACGTCGCCGTCGTAGTACGGCAGCCGGTGCAGGTCGGCGACGACCGTCACCTCGTCGGCGTCGCGGACGGTGCCGACGAGGTGGGCGAGGCGGGTGTTCAGCGACTCCCGCCGGGTGGAGCCGGAGATGGCCAGGATGCGCATCGGGTACTCCTGTCTGATTCCGCACCGGTTGTCGTCGGCCGCGGGTGGGATCCCGGCCGGCGCCGGTGAGCGGCGCTGGTGGATGGGGCGTGATCGCGCGATGATGGTGCGACCGGAAATTGCTTATCCGCATAAAGGTTATGCACATAACCTTCGACCGCGCAAGGAGCTGTCGTGGATGCCACCCGCGCCGACGCGCTCAACGAGGTGATCCGGACCATCGCGCTCCGGCACCGCGCGCTGGCCGGGTACCTGCTGGCGCCGCTCGGCCTGCACGCCGGCCAGGAGGTCGTGATCCTCGCCCTGGCCGACGGCCCGTGCACCCAGGGCAAGCTGGCCGCGGCCAGCGGGTGCGAGCCGCCGACGATCTCCGGTACGGTCCGCAAGCTCGCCGCCGCCGGCCTGGTCGAGCGGTGCCCGTCGCCGACCGACGGGCGGGCGACGCTGGTCGCGCTGACGCCGGCCGGCGCGGAGGTGCTGGCGCGGATCCGGTGCGCGTGGGGGAAGCTCGCCGAGCTGACCGCCGCGGGGCTGACCGAGGACGAGGTCGGCGCGCTGCTCGCCGGGCTGCGCCGGATCGCCGACAACCTGGTCAACTCGTGCGGCGAGGGCGAGCGCTGCCGCCCGGACCGCCCGGCCGCGAGCTGACCGGCGACGACGCCGCCGCCCGGGTCAGTTGCTCTGGGCTTCCCAAACGAAGTCGGTCGTGATGCCGTCGCTCTGCGCGGTGTTCGGCGCCGCCGAGTCGAGCGTGTAGGTGAACCGGAAGACCCGGGTGTCGCCGCCGGTGGCGTTCGTCCAGCCGGTGCCGTACCCGTTGCCGAAGTTGGTCTTGCCGGAGACCGTGGTCATCGTGTCGCCCGGCGCGCCCGCCGTGACGCTGGTCAGGCCCACCGGGGCGCCGCAGGTGCCCGTACCGACCTGGATGTGCATCCGCAGCCAGTTCGGCGCCGTGGCGCCGTCGGCAGCGCCGTCGGTAGCGTTGTAGTTCGCGGTGTACAGCTTGACCGTCGAGGCGATCGCGCCGGTGTACGAGATGACGATGCAGTTGCTCGCCGTCTGCCCCGGCGCCATGCCGGAGACGGTGAACAGGGCGACGCCGGAGTCGTTGTCGCTCAGGCTGAGCGAGCCCATGGCGAAGGCGATGCCGGGGTTCGAGGTCGTGGCGCTGAACGTACCGGCGGTGGACTGGTAGACCACGCTCGCGGCGACCGCCAGCCCGAAGAAGGAGGCCAGGCCGCGGCTGCGCGGCGAGCGCAGCGCCCGGACGAGCCGGTGCAGGCGGCCGGCGTGCTGGTGCGTACCCATGGCTGCCCCCTCCCCGGCTCCCGAAATCGCTCCTGGCAGACGGGTGGATCGACCGGCGTCCGGGCGACCTGACGGCGCCCCCGGTTGCGATCCGGTTGCGGCCGCCCGGATCGGCCCGGTCGGCCGACGCCGATCCGGACGCCGGCCCCGGGTGGCCGGTGGCCCGGGGTGGTCAGTCGGCGAGCCAGTCGCGGACCTTGCCGGCCGCCGCGCGCCTGGCCGCCGCCGGCAGCCCGTGCAGGACGGCAGCGCCGGCCAGCCGCTGCTCGACGGCGAGCACCCCGTACGTGAAGCCGCTCGCCCCGTCCCGCTCGGCCCGGGCGGCGAGCCGGAGCAGCAGCTCCCCGGTGACGACGCTGTCCTGGTGGGTGCCGAGGACGTCCTGGAGCGCGGTCAGCCGGCGGACCAGCTTGCGGGCCGGCTTCGGGTCCAGCGGGGCGAGCGCCTCGGCGGCGTACCGGGCCCGCTTGTACAGCCGACGGGCGTGGTGCAGCCTCGCCTCCCGCTCGGGCTCCGGCGTGGGCAGCCGGCGGGTGGCCGGCGGCACCCGGTCGGGGTCGCCCTCGGCCAGCTCCCGGTCGGCCCGGTCCAGCGCGGCGGCGGCCAGCCGGCGCAGCTTCCTCGCGCCGGCCCGCACCGGCGTGTCGACCTGCTCGTCGACGGCGTCCAGCAGGGCGAAGAACCGGCCGCCGGCCAGCTCGCGGTCGAGCTGCTTGCGGGCCGGGCCGGCGTCGGCGGCCAGGTACCCGGCGAGCTGCTCGTCGACCGGGCCGAGGATCAGCTCGGCCGGCAGCTCGCCGACGGCCTCGGTGAGCCGGGTGGTCATCACGTCGCTGTCCCGGACCGGGCCGAGCAGGTTGGCCAGCCACTTCAGCTCGGCCCGCAGCGGCTCGCTGGCCGCGTCGTCGAGCACCGGTCGGAAGGTGCGCAGGGTGCTGCGCAGCCGCCGGATCGCCACCCGCATGTCGTGCACGGCGTCGGGGTCGCCGGACCGGACACCCGGCTCGTTGGCGACGATCGCGTCCCGCTGGGCCCGCAGGTACGCGGTGATCAGCGCCCCCGCGCCGCGGCCGGGCGCCGGGACGGCGGGCAGCCGCTCGCCCAGCGTCCGGGCCAGCTTGGAGCCCACGACGGCGGGGGTGGCGCCGCCGGCCTCCAGCGCCCCGGCGAGCGCGACGAGCACCTCGTCGTCGCCCTCGACCAGCTCGACCTCGACCTCGCGCCACTGCTGGCTGAGCAGGTCCTCGCCGAGCACCTCGCTGGTCACCCGGTCGTCGGCGACGAGCGCGAGGACGGTGCCGTCGGGGGCGAGGACGGGGTACTCGGTCCGCTCGGTCCGGACCCGGGCGATCGGCTGGAGCGCCCGACCGCGGGTGATCGCGGCCAGCTCGGCGCGCAGCGCGGCGGGGACGACGCCGGTGGACCGGCCCAGCGGGACCTGGATCTCCCGGCGGCCGCGCTCGGCGGGGCGCTTGGCGTGCCAGCCGGCGTCGGTGCCGCCGGTGCGCCGGCGCAGGGTGACCCGGCGGGCGGCCAGCCGCAGGTCGGCGGTGTCGTAGTACACGGCCTTGAGGGTGTGGGTCGCCGGCTCGCCCAGCCGGGCGTCGGGCACGGCGGCGCCCAGCTCGGGCAGGGCCGTGTCGGCGCCGAGATCGAATGTGGATTCCACTTCGAGGTGCGAGGGCATACCCGAACCTAACCGGCAATCGACCCCCGTGGGTGCTCCTGTGAGCCATCAGACGCATTTGCCCGACGCCCGGGCAAGGGGTGTTGGCGGCGGGCCGGGCGGGCGGCTAGGGTGGCGGGCGCGAGGGGGAGTAGCTCCCAATGTCGCGGTCGACACACTGACGCCCACGGGCGTCCGGCCGCGCGGCCCGGGCCGGTGGCCCGGGCGAGCGAGACCTTCGACTCAGGCAATTTCACGTTGCCGGGTCGAGGTCCGCGTGCCCTTGTCCCGGCCGTACCGGGAGGGCAATTCCATGACCGGCTTCCTCGTCGCGTGTGCCGTGAGCTTCGGCGTGATCTTCGTGGCCGAGCTGGGCGACAAGTCGCAGTTGATGGCGCTGACGTTCGCCACTCGGTTCCGCTGGCTGCCCGTACTGCTCGGGATCACGCTGGCGACCGCGGTGGTGCACGCCGTCTCCGTGGCCGTGGGGTACGGCCTCGGCGCCGCCCTGCCGACCGGCTGGATCGCGCTGCTGGCCGGGGTGGCGTTCCTCGGCTTCGGCGCCTGGACGCTGCGCGGGGACAGCCTCACCGACGCCGAGAAGCGCAAGGCCGAGCGGTCGACCGGCTCGGCGGTGCTGGCGGTGGCGGGGGCGTTCTTCCTGGCCGAGCTGGGCGACAAGACGATGCTGGCGACCATCACGCTGGCCACCCGGCACGGCTGGTTCGGCACCTGGCTGGGCTCGACGCTGGGCATGGTCGCGGCCGACGCGCTGGCGATCCTGGTCGGGCAGCAGCTCGGCCGGCGGCTGCCGGAGCGGGCGGTGCGGTTCGGCGCCGCGGCGCTGTTCGCGATCTTCGGGGTGTGGCTGCTGGTCGACGGCGTGCGCCAGCTCACCTGAGCCGCGCGGCGCGCGGCCGGGCCGGCGCGACAACGCGGGCCGCACACAGTGGCGGGCCGCGCGCGACAATGCGGGCCGCGCGACAATGCGGGGATGAGCCGTCGCCGCCAGCACCGAACCGACCGCGCCGGGACCCGGCCCGAGGACGCCCGGCCCGACCGCGCCGGCGGCACCCGGCCCGGCCCCGCCGGCACCCGGCCGGGCGGGCCGGCGGGGGCGGCGGGGCCGTGCCCGTGCGGGCTCGGCGAGCCGTACGGGGCGTGCTGCGGCCGGTACCACCGCGGCGAGCCCGCGCCGACGGCGGTCGCGCTGATGCGCGCCCGGTACACCGCCTTCGCCCGCGGCGACGCCGGCTACCTGCGCCGCACCTGGCACCCGCGCACCCGACCGCCCCGGCTCGACCTCGACCCCGGGCAGGAGTGGACCGGGCTGGCGGTGCTGGCGACCAGCGGCGGCGGGCTGTTCGACGCGGCCGGGACGGTGGAGTTCCGGGCGCGGTACCGGCTCGGCGGCCGGGCGGGCGAGGTGCGCGAGCACAGCGCGTTCGCCCGGCTGGACGGTCAGTGGCTGTACGTGGACGGCTCCTGAGCCGGCCGGCTGAACACCGCGTACAGCAGGGCCAGCGACGGCACGGTCACCGCGAACCCGGCCACCAGCACGCCGAGCGTGACCGGCAGCGTGGCGGCGGGGGCCGCGGCGGCGGCGACGGTCAGGTCCGGCGGGAGCAGGACGGGGTACTGCGCCACGCCCCAGCCGCCGACCACCGCGGCGACGGCGAGCGCGGCCGCGCCCCGGGCCAGCCGGTAGCGGCGGGCGAGCAGCAGCGCGATCGAGCCGAGGCCGCCGAGGGCGGAGAGCGCCAGCGCGGCGGCGCCGCGGTCGACCAGCTTCGCGGCGAGCGCGGGGGCGTCGGCGTGCAGGGCGGCCGTACCGGCCAGGGCCAGCGCCCCGGCGACCAGCGCGGCGCCGAGCGCGCGGCGGCGCAGCCGGGCGGCGAGCCGCGGGCGGCCGTCCACGACGGCCTCGCGGCAGAGGAAGACGGCGGCGAGGTACGCGCAGAAGGCCAGCGCCAGCGCGCCCGCGACCGGCGGGAACAGCCCGCCGGTGCGGCCGGTGGCGACGGCGCCGGCGCAGTAGCCGAGCGCGGCCGGGGCGATCGTGGAGGCGACGGCGAACACCCGGCCCCAGGCGGCGGTGCCGCGGACCGCGCCGGCCGGGTCGCCGCCGGCCGGGTCGGCGCCGTACTGGCGGAAGACGAACGCGGCGCCGCGCAGCACGATCCCGCACAGCGCGACCGCCAGCGGCACCGCGAGCGCCCGCGACAGCGCTCCGAACGCCGCCGGGAACCCGCTGAACAGGCCGATGAGGACGAACACCAGCCAGACGTGGTTCGCCTCCCAGACCGGGCCCATCGTGCGGCCGATCAGGGCGCGGTGGGCGGCGTCCCGGCCGGCGAGCAGGTCCCAGACGCCGCCGCCGAAGTCGGCGCCGCCGAACACGGCGTACGCGACGACGCCGCCGCCGATGATCAGCAGGATGCCGTCCGCGGCGGTCACCGGCGGACCCCGGCCGGCGTACGGCGGACCCCCGCCGGGCCGCTGACCCCCGCCGGGCGGCGGGTCTCGATCGGCGTGCGGGCGAGCCGGCGCAGGATCGCCACCAGCGAGGTGGCGAGGACGGCGTAGATCGCCAGGGTGGCGTACAGGTACCACTCCAGGCGGGGCGCGGTGGCGACGGCGTCGGCGGTGCGCAGCCTCAGGTGCACGATCCACGGCTGGCGGCCGACCTCGGTGGCGATCCAGCCGGCGATCAGCGCGACCACGCTGGCCGGGCCGGCGGCGGCGAGCGCGCGCAGGAACCAGGGCGCGGCGAAGCAGTCGGCCCGCCGGTACCGCCAGCGCCACGCCGCCCACGCCGACAGCGCCAGCAGCCCGAGCCCGATGGCGACCATCAGGTCGAACGAGTAGTGGGTGATCCCGACCGGCGGCCGGTCGGCGGGCGGGACGGCGTCCAGGCCGGTGACGACGGCGTCGGTCCGGCCGTGCAGCAGGAAGGACAGCACGCCGGGCAGCTCGACCGGGCCGACGGCGAGCGCGGCGTCCGGGCCGGTGCGGTGCAGGGCCTCCAGCGCGGCGAGCTTCACCGGCTGCCGGTCGGCGACCGCGCGGATGGCCCAGTCGCCGACGACCAGTTGCAGCGGGGTCACCGCGGCGGCGAGCGCGAGGCCGAGGCCGAGGCCGCGGCGGTGGTACGGGTCCGCCCGCTTGGCCGGGTCCCGGAGCATCGCGGTGGCGTACACCGCGGCGACGCCGAAGCCGGTGCACATCAGCGCGGCCAGCACCATGTGCACGACCTGGTGCGGGGTGGCGGGGGCGAGCAGCGGGGCGAGCGGGTCGGCGCTGACCACGACGCCGTTGACCTCGGTGAAGCCGACGGGGGTGTTCATCCAGGCGTTCGCGGTGGTGACGAAGCCGGCCGAGGCCATCCCGGACAGGGCCACCGGGACGCCGGTCCACCAGTGCCAGCGGGCGGGGAGCCGGTCCCAGCCGTACAGGTACAGCCCGAGGAAGATCGCTTCCAGGAAGAAGGCGAACGCCTCCAGGGTGAAGGCCAGGCCGAAGACGCCGCCGTACCGCTCCATGAACGTCGGCCAGAGCAGCCCGAACTCGAACGACAGCACGGTGCCGCTGACGGCGCCGACGGCGAACAGCACGGCGAAGGCGCGCGACCAGCGGCGGGCGAGGACGTACCAGAGCGGGTCGCCGGTGCGCAGCCAGCGGCCCTCGGCGTACAGCAGGAGCCAGGGCAGGCCCATCCCGAAGACGGCGAAGATGATGTGGAAGCCGAGCGAGAAGGCCATCTGCTCGCGGGCGGCGGTGAGATTGTCGAGCACGGCGGCACCCCCGGACTTCTACGTTACGTAGAACGTTCTACCCAACGTAGAATGGCGCCGTGCGGTACGGCGAGGAAGGGTGAGCAATGCCACGGCTGGGTGAGCTGGAACGGGCGGTCATGGAGGTCCTCTGGCGGTCCGACCGGCCGCTGTCGGCCAAGGAGGTCGGCGCGGCCATCGGCGGCGGGCACGCCGTCACCACGCTGCTCACGGTCCTGTCCCGGCTCGCCGGTAAGGGCGCGGTCGCCCGGGATCGGGACGGGCGCGGGCACCGGTACCGGCCGACCGCCAGCCGGGCCGCGCACACCGCCGACCTGATCCGCGAGGCGCTCGGCACCACCGACGACGCCGACGCGGCGCTGGCCCGGTTCGTCCACACGGCCTCGCCGGCCGAGACGGCCGCGCTCCGCCGCGCCCTGGCCGGGCTCGGCGAGCCGTGACCTGGCTCGCCGCGGCGCTCGCCGCGCTCGCGGTGCTGCTCGCCGGGCCGGTACCGGGGCGGCTCGCCGGCAGCGCGGCGGCGCTGCGCCGACCCGGGCCGGCGGTGCTGGCCTGGCAGTGCGTGGGGGCGGCGTCGGGGCTGGCGGGGATCGGGGCGCTGCTGGCGTACGGGCACAGCGGGGGGCCGCTCGCCGGGGCGGGGCGTGTTGGCGCGGCGGGACTGGCCGCGTACCTGGTCGCGGTCACCGGGGTGGTGCTGGTGCGGACGGTACGGCGGCGGCGGGCGCACCGGGAACTGCTGGACCTGGTGGCGGCGCCGCTGCCGGCGGTGCCCGGCGGGCGGGTGCTCGACTCGCCCGCGGCTACCGCGTACTGCCTTCCGGGGCGGCGGGGGCGGGTGGTGCTGACGTCGTCGGCGGTGGACCGGCTGTCGCCGGCGGCGCTGCGGGCTGTGGTGGCGCACGAGCGGGCGCATTTGGCGCAGCGGCACGATCTGGTGCGGCTGCCGTTCGCTGCCTGGCAGGCGGCTTGGCCGTTTCTGCCGGGGGCGCGGATGGCTCGGGCTTCGGTGGATCTGCTGGTGGAGGCGTTAGCGGATGATGCGGCTCGGCGGCGGGAGGGGGCTTCCGCTCTTGCCTCTGCGCTGTGTTCTGTGGCGTTGACCGGGGAGCGGGTTTCGGGGGATTCCTTGGGTACTCGGGTTCGGTTGGCTCGGCTCGGGCGGGGCGGTGCTCCGGTCGGCTGAATTTGGTGTGACGGGGTTGTGGCGGCGGTCGTCGGGCTGGCGGTGCGGGGCGGCGGGGTGAGTCGGGCGGGTCGTGGGCTGGCTTTGCGGTGGGTGAGGTGGCGGCCGTAGGGCGGGGAGGGGGTGGGTGACCCGGCAGGGGCGGTCAGGCTTGATCCCCTGCCGGGTCACCCACCCCCTCCCCGCTCGCGCGGCCAGTGATCCGGTTCGGACCTTGTACGGCCGCCGCCCGGACTGACCCGTGCTCTCGAGGACGCCCGGAACGGCAGCTCGCCGGACACGCGCCTGTGTGGCTTGTACGGCTCATGCGCGTGTGTGGCTTCGTTCGCGAGGTCGGGCGGCAGACGTTCGCGACTGTCGGCGGGTACGTTGCCGACGCCGCATGCGAGATGTTCGTGGACCGGTACCGCCTGTATCTTTGCCCCGGTGGCACCCCGTCAGTAGCTCCAGAGGCCCGCTCACCCTCCGTGCAGTCAACATGGCGAGCCGGGTTCAAGCGCACGAATCTGCCGACGTGAGTGCGTGCGCAGGGGCGTCGAGTGTTACCCGGTGCTCTACTCGTGTCTGTCCGAATATGCGCCCATCTTCGACTCGCTGCCATGCACGCGTGCGGGTTGACCTCTTACGCTGCTCTCATGAGCCAATCGCCAGGGGAGACTGGTTACGTCACGAAGCTGCTGGAGATCGAGTACGCACAAGTGCGGACACGAATCGACGCAATCGACGACATCCGGTTCAAGGTAAAAGGATGGGCGATAACCCTGTCATCAGCGTTGCTGGCCTTGGGCGTGAACAAAAACCAAGGCTGGATCATGGGGCTGAGCCTCCTGGTCGCCGCTGGCATGTGCTTGATCGAGGCGGACTACCTAATCCGGCAGGATGCTCTGCTGGCGAGGAGCGATCAGCTTGAGGACATGATGGAGCACATCCGTCGGCGTGGTGTCGATGTCGAGGTGGATGAATACGTCTTCGGCCTACGGGCAGTTTCACTCAAAGGCGTTTCCTGGCGGCACTTTCCACGCATGTTCGGAAGCCGTTCACGCGCGGGTTCAACCTATGTACTGATCGCGATAGCGTCGGTGATCGGCCTGATCCTAAAACTGTGATGGGCGGCATTACCGGATCCAAGAATACTTTCTAAACACTGAGAGCCCATGCCTAGCCCTCATCGCGGTGTGGAGCTTCGATGCTCGCGAGTTCGACGCGTACTCTGCCGTCGGTCGTGCGCGGTGACGGGCAGTTCCTTGGGCGTTCGTCCTTGTTTTGTGGCCGTCCGCGCCGGAGCCGAAGATCTCCGCGCTGGTTGCTTTGCGCGTGCATGCCCCCTCCGGTCGGCTCCGGTTGGCGGATCCCTGCGGCCGCGGAACATCAACCGCTTGTCTCGGCGTGCTATAAGGACATGGCGACCCTCCGCGGTGGATGCCGGGCGGCCGCCGTCGAGCGGAGAGTTGGGGTACGACGCGGATGAGAGCAATTGTGTACGACCGTTACGGCCCCCCGGACGTGTTGCGGATCGAGAGCCTTCCCACGCCGTCACCCGCCGCCGGGCAGGTGCTCGTCAGGATCGCGGCGACGTCGGTCAATCTCAGTGACTGGGAGACACTGCGTGGCACGCCGCTGTACTCGCGCATCGGTGGGCTGCGTGCGCCGGCACGCCGGACGCTCGGCTCGGACATCGCCGGTTGGGCCGACGCGGTCGGCCCGGATGTGACCCGGTTCCGGCCCGGTGACGAGGTGTACGGGGACAACCTCGCCCTCAAGGGCGGGTTCGCCGAGTACGCGATCGCTCCCGAGTCGGTGCTGGCGCCAAAGCCCTCGGCACTGACCTTCGCCGAAGCGTCGACCATTCCGCAGGCCGGTGTGATCGCCCGGCAAGGGACCGACGGCACCGAAGCCGGTCACCGGATCCTGATCAACGGTGCCGGTGGGGGTTCCGGCTCGTTCGCGATCCAACTCGCCAAGCGACTCGGTGCGCATGTGACCGGTGTCGACAACGCCGGCAAGCTCGACTTCATGCGATCACTCGGGGCGGACGAGGTGATCGACTACCGCAGCGAGGACTTCACCCGCGGCGGCCCGTACGACCTCATCCTCGACCTGGTCGCACACCGGTCGGTGTTCGCCTACCGCAGGGCGCTGACCCTCGGCGGCCGTTACCGGTGTGTCGGTGGATCGGTATCCGCACTGCTGCGCGTCCTGACCCTCGGCTCGCTGGCCGGTCTGCTCACGCGTCGACGGCTCAGCGTGCTCGCCGTCAGAGAGGGACCGACGCACTTCGAACCGGTGGCCGAACAGTGCGTAGCGGGTCACCTCAAAATTCACATCGACAGCACCTTCACCCTGGACGAGGTACCCGCAGCACTGTCCCGGGTGGGTGAGGGACTCGCGCTGGGCAAGGTCGTCGTAAGCGTGAATTGACCTTCACCACGCAGCCACCACCGATCAGCAGGCAGCATTCGCACAAGCGCCGCCGCGCGGGCGGTGGGTGATGAAACCGTGTTGATCTCTTCGAGCGAAGATCAGGTGCACGCTCGCCGCCACCAGGGTGCGCTCACCACGCGGCGGCCGACCACCGTAGGGGACGCAGCCGGTAGCCGACCGCGCGGGCCGTATGCCCCCTTGACGAGCTACTTGCATTTTGCAAGTATGGGCCGCATGAGCCTCTTCATCACCTGCCCGGTCGAGAGCGTCGAGCGCGCAACCGCCTTCTACACCGCCCTCGGCTGGACCCTCAACGCTGAGATGTCCGACCAGAACGTGTCATGCTTCGCGATCGCGCCCGAGCAGTACGTCATGCTCGGCAGCCGCGAGATGTACGCGAGCGTCGGCGGAGTCGAGCAGCTGATCGGCGGACCTCAGACGCCCTCCAAGGTCACGGTCTCGTTCGACCTGGGCAGCCGCGAGGCGGTCGACGAGCTCGTCGACCGCGCCGGCGCCGCCGGCGGGAGGATCGGTGACACCGACGACTACCCCTTCATGTACCAGCGCCAATTCGACGACCCCGACGGCTACCACTACTCACCGTTCTGGATGAAGGCGGACGCCGATCCGACCGCGTGAGCGACCTCGCCGCGGCCCTCGACATCGTCGGAGCACGGTGGGCCCTGCTCATCGTGGAACGGCTGCTCGACGGGCCACAACGCTACGGCGACCTGCAGCGCGACCTCGGCGTGCCCACGAACATCCTCGCGACACGCCTGCGCGAGCTCGAAGCGGCTGGCGTGCTGTTCCGCCTGCCCCTCCGACACAACACTCGGGCCTATGCGCTGACCGATCGCGGCCTCGCCTTGCGCGAGACCATCGTCGCACTCGGCAACTGGGGCAAAGACGACGCCTAGTGCCGCGACGGCTGCCAGGCGAGTGGCAGCCGCGTCTTCGACAGTGGCTCGGGCGGGCTTGGTATCGGCGTCGTCGTCGCAAAAGTGACCACCACTAGACATAGTCATTCGGGTTGACGGAACCTGGCGCAACACGATCAGGCTCCGTCGGTCGTCCAATAGGTCGACGGTGGGGTGCGGGCTTACCGATTTGCCTCCGGCATGCGCGCGGGCGCCCGGCTGGTCCGATACTGGCTGTAGTTGGCAACCGTCCTGCGCCGACCACGTCCGACCGGAGGAGATATGCCGCAACTGCTGAGGGTCCAGTGCTTCGCCGTGTCCCGGGACGGGTTCGGTGCCGGTGCGGGGCAGAGCCCGGAACGGCCCTTCGGTCACGCCGACCCTGCCGCCTTGTTCTCCTGGCGCATCGACACGGCCAGCTTCGTCTACCGCACGGAACCCGGCGGCAGCCGCGGCCTGGACGACTACATGACCCGCGACTACGACCACAACATCGGCGCCGAGATCATGGGGCGCAACAAGTTCGGGCCGCAGCGAGGCCCGTGGGACAACCACGAGTGGCAGGGATGGTGGGGCGACAACCCGCCGTTCCACACACCGGTCTTCGTCCTCACCCACCACGAACGCCCGTCGTTCACCCTGGCGGACACCACGTTCCATTTCCTCAACGCGAGCCCCGCCGAAGCCCTGGCCCGCGCCAAGGAAGCAGCCGCGGGTCGTGACGTGCGGCTCGGCGGCGGGGTCGCCACCGTCCGCGAGTTCATCGACGCCGACCTGGTCGACACGATGCACATCGCCGTCGCACCCATCGACCTCGGCCGAGGAGAGCGGCTCTGGGAGAGCCACACCGATCTTCTCGATCGCTTCCACCTCGACGAGGTGCCGAGCCCGAGCGGCGTCACCCACCTACTGTTCTGGAGGCGATGACGGCAACCTGTGCCCGCACTCTTCTGCCGTGGACAGGCGCGTCCCGCATTCGGGCCGCGCTCGACCGCGAGATCCGCGAGGAACTCGGCGGGACTGCCGCCATCCACCCCCAGCTCCTCACCCTCGCCCGGGGCGCCGACCGCGGGCACTTCTACCTCGGCCGTATCGATGCCTGGAACGAACGCGACCGCACCGGCCCCGAATTCAACGACCCCACCCGCGGCACCTACACCGTCGATCTCATTCCCTTGACCATTGCCGGGCTGGAAAGCATCAATATCAAGCCGGACGCGGTCGCCGAGTACCTCCGCGGACAGATCGTGGCTGGGACCGCGCTGTTCGACTGCCCGACCTTCGGTACCGCGCATGACGCGGTGCGGTCAGGGCCAGAGGAGGTGTTGGGTCCAGCCGTGGGAGGTGTGGGTGTAGCGGAGACGGATGTGGCGGCGGGTGGGGGTGCCCTGCCAGAACTCGACCGTCCGGGGCTGCACGGCGTAGACGGTGTGGTGGGGCGGGACCGTGTCGGGGGCCCGGTCCAGGGTGGAGGCGGCGGTGGTTCGCGCTTCGTCCAGGTCGGCAGGGCTCGCCAGGATGGCGCTCTGGCGGCCGGGTAGGCCGGCGATGCGGGAGTCGCGGGGGCGGGCGCGGAAGTCCCGCTCGCTGGTGGCCCGGTCCAGCGGGGTGACCGGACCGCGGGCGCGGACCTGGCGGCCCTGTTCCCGCCAGTACAGGGTGAGCGCGGCGGACGGGTTCGCGGCGATCTGGCGGCCCTTGGCGCTGCCCGCGTCAGCAGCGAACTGCCAGCCGCGGGCGTCGACGTCCTTGAGGATCAGGACGCGGGCGTCGGGTACGCCGTCGGCGTCGACCGTGCTGAGGACCATGGCGTGCGGCTCGGCGACGCCCGCCGCGACGGCGGCCGCGAGCCAGTCGGCGAACAGGTCGTCGGGGTGATCCGGCGTCGGAGCCGGGTCGAACGCCGGGAGCGGTCCGGCGAGAACCGGGAGGGCGCGCAGCACGTCGCGAAGAGTCATGCCGCGATCCTGCCCGTCAGCCCGACGACCCACGACCCATCAGCCCCACGACCACGAACCGGCAGCCCGACGCACATACGACTCGGCAACCCGGGACCACGAACCGACAGCCGCGACGACCACGGCCCGTGGGCCCCGACGGCCGCCGGCGCATCGGCACGGTAGCTCGACGTCCCCGACAGTCCGGCCGGCCGAGGACCTGACAACCTGGCGGCGCGGTGGCCGGCGGGCGAGCGGTGGCCGTTCGGGCGGTCAAGGGTGTCGCCCGGGGTCGTTAGGATCGGCCGGTCTGCTGTGGGATCGATCGGGGGTGCGCGTCCCATGCTTCTGCGTCGCGCCGCCGGGGCCCGCGGACCGCTCGCCGCCGTCGCCCTGACCGTCCTGCTCGCCGCCGCCCTCTGCACCGCCGTCCTCGCGCTGCACCGGGACGCCGGCGTGCGCGGCGCCCGGGCCGCTGTCGCGGCCGCTCCCCCCGCCGCGCGCAGCGTGCTCGTGCACCGGCCGGGAACAGCGGGGGACGACGCGGCGGTACGGGCCGCGCTGGCCGGGGTCGGGCCGGTGGCCGGGGCGCGGTACGGGTCCGGGCGGGCGCTCGCCCGCGCCGCCGACGGGTATGCCGCCCTGCTCACCGCCGACGACCTGCCGGCGCACGCGACGCTGGCCGCCGGCGCCTGGCCGGACGGTACCGGGGCCGCGCCGGGGGTGGCGCTGCCGGCCGCGGTCGCCGCGGGGCTGCGGCTGCGGGTCGGCGACCGGGTGCCGCTGACCGACCGGGCCACCGGGCGGGCCAGTGCGGTGCTGGTGGTCGGGGTGTGGACGCCGCGCGACCCCGCGGACCCGTACTGGCGGCTGCTGCCCGCCGCCCTCGACGCCGCGCCCGGCCGCACGACGAGCTGGCCGTTCCCGCTGGCCGCCGCCGACTTCGACCGGCTGCACCCGGCCGGCGCCGGGGCGGGCTGGGTCGCGGACGCGCGGTTCCCGGCCGGCGGGGACGCCGCCGCGGCCGCCGCCGTCGCCGCGGGGCTGCCCGCCGCGGGCGGCCGGGCCGCCGCGGCCGCCGGGTCCGGCGCGCGGGCCGAGACCGACGGCGCGGCGCTGGCCGCGCGGCTGGCCGTCGTCGGTACCGCCGGGCGCGCCGCCCTGCTCGGCCCGGTCGCGCTGCTGGTGATGCTGAGCGGGTACACGCTGCTGCTGCTCGGCGCGCTGCTGCACGACGCGCGCTGGCGCGAGTCGGCGCTGCTGCGGGCGCGCGGCGCGACCCGGCGGCAGCTCGCCGGGTGGGCGGTGGCCGAGGCGGCGGTGTTCGTCGTACCGGTGGCACTGCTCGCCCCCGCCGCCACCGCGGCGGCGCTGCGCGCCCTCGACCCGGCCGGCGGGCTGTGGTCGGCGCCCCCGTTCGGGCCGGCGTCCCGGCTGGTCGGCGGCGGCTTCGCCGTGCTCGCGGTGATCGCGCTGGCGGTGCCGGCGCTGCGGGTCGGCGACCGGTACGTCAACGAGCTGGCCGCGCACGCCCGCCCCACCCGGTTCGGCGCCGCCCACCGCGCCGGCCTCGACCTGGCGCTCGCCGCGGCGGCGGTGCTGGCCTGGTACGCCCTGCGCGACCGGCCCGCACCGACCGGCGCCGACCTGCTGCTCGTGGCCGCCCCGACGCTGGCCGTGCTCGCCGGGGCGGCGCTGGCGCTGCGGCTCGCCCCGCCGCTGATCGGCCTGGCGGAGCGGTTCGTCGACCGGCGGGACTGGTCCGCCGTCCTGCTCGGCATCCGGCAGGTGGCCCGCCGGCCGCACGCCGGCCCGCTGCTGCTGCTCGCCGCCGGGGTGGCGGTCAGCGCGCTGACCTGGTCCACCGTGGCCACCTGGCAGCGGTCGCTGGCCGACCGGGCCGACGCCGCCGTCGGGGCGGACCTGCGGCTGACCGCCGTACCGGGGCCCGCGCCCGCCGGGCGGCCCGCCGCCATCGCCGCGCTGCCCGGCGCCCGGGCGGTGCTGCCGGTCCGCCGGGGCAGCGAACGGATCGGCGCCGCGGACGGTACGAGCGTGCTGCTCGCGCTCGACGCCCGCGCGGCCGTCGGGGTGGTCCGCGGGCCGGGCGCCGACCTGCTGCCCGCGCTCGCCGCCGCCCGCCCCGCGCCGGGCGGGCCGGTGCCGGCGCTGGCCACCCCGGCGCTGCTGCGCGACCTGCGGATCGGCGTCGGCCAGCAGGCCGGCGTGCCGCTCGCCGGGCGGACCGTGCCCGCGCTGATCACCGGTACGGTCGAGGCCCTCCCCGGCGCCCCCGGCGCCGCCCGCGGCCTGCTGCTGGACGCCCCCGCGCTGGCCGGGCACCTGCCCGGCGCCGACGCCGCGCCGACCGAGTGGTGGCTGGCCGCCGACGGCCCGGCCGCCGCCGCGGCCGCGGCGGACCTGCCCGGCCTCACCGTGCTGGACCGGCGGGCGGTCGCCGCCGCGAACGCCGCCGACCCGTCCTGGCGGGCCGCCCGGGCGGCATACCTGGTGGTCGGGTTCGGGGCGCTGCTGATCGCGCTGGCCGGGTTCACCGTGGACGCCCGGGCCGGGTCGCGGCGGCGGCTCGGCGGGCTGGCCGTCCTGCACGCGCTCGGCGCCCGGCCGCGCTGGCTTGCCCGGGCGGTCGTCACCGAGCAGACGCTGCTGGTCGGCGTCGGGGTGGCGGCCGGGCTGGCGATCGGCGCGGTCGTGGCGACCGCGCTGGCGCCGCTGGTGATCCTCACCCCCGCGGCGGAGCGGCCGGTACCGGCGCCGGCGCTGGTCCTGCCGTGGCCGGCGCTGGCCGGTACGGGCGCCGCGGTGCTGCTGGCGGCGGCGCTGCTCAGCGCGGCCACGGCCGCCCGCGCCCGCCGCGACCTGCCCGCGGCCGCCCGGCGGATCGGGGACGGATCGTGACCGCGCGCGGCCGCCCGGGACCGGGGGTGGCGGCGTGATCGGGCGGCGGCTGCGGGCGTACGCGGCGCACGTGGCGGCGCTGGCCGTGCTCACCGGTACGGCCGCGCTCGTGTTCACCGCCGCCCCGCGGCTCACCGCCCGGGCCACCGACGCCGGCCTGCGCGCCACCGTGGCCGGGACGCAGCCGCGGGCGCGGGACCTGGAGTACCGGTTCGACGCCCGCGGCCTGCCCGACGACCCGACCCCGGCCGCCGGCGCCGCCGAGCTGGACGGGTTCGGGGCGGGGCTGCCGCCGGCGGTCCGCCGGCTCGTCGCCGAGCGCTGGTACGGCACGTCCGTCGACCCCGGCCAACTGGCGGCCGCGGGCGCGGACCTGCACCCCGACCGGCAGGCGCTCACGATCGGCCTGCGCACGCTCACCGGCGCCCGGGACGCCGCCGTCCTCACCGCCGGCCGCTGGCCGCGCAGCACGCCGGCCGCGCTGGAGGTCACGGTCGCCGACGGGGTCGCGCGGCAGCTCGACCTGCGGGTCGGGGCGCGGTTCACCCTCGGCCGGACGCAGGCCGGCGGCGCGCCCGTACCGGCCCGGATCGTCGGCGTCTTCGCCGCGCGCGACCCGGCCGCCGGGCTGTGGCAGCTCGAACCGGGCGTGCTGGCGGTCCCGCCGACCGCCGCGGACACCCCGTACGAGGTGAGCGCGCTGACCGACGACGCCGGCATGACCGCGGCCGTCGGCCACGGCTGGCCGGTGACCCACGCCTGGACGTACCGGACCGACCCCGGCCGGATCCGCGCCGCCGACCTGGACGCGGTCCTGCGCGGCCTCGACGCGGTGGCCCGCGGCACCCCGCCGGGCGTCCGGTTCGGCACCGGCCTGGCCCGCCCGCTGGACCGGTTCGCCGCCGCCCGGGCGGCCAACGCGGCGACCGCCGCCACGGTCTCCGGCGGCGTGTTCGCCGCCCTGGTCGGCCTGGTCGGCCTGGCCGCCGCGCTGCTGGCCCGGCGCCGCCGGGGTGAGATCGCGCTGCTGCGGGCCCGCGGCGCCGGCGCCCGGACCGTCGCCGCCCGGGCGCTCGCCGAGGGCCTGCTGACCGCGGGGCCGGCGCTGGCCGTCGGCGTGCTCGCCGGGTACCTGCTGCCCGGTGCGCCCGCGGGGCCGCCCTGGCTCGCGCTGGCCTCCGGGGTCGCGGGCGTGCTCGCGCTGCCGGCCGCGTTCCTGGCCGCGCTGCGCCCGCCGGCCCGGGGCGGGCGGCGGGCCGCGGCCGCCCGCCGGCTGGTCGCCGAGGTGCTGGTGCTCGCGGTCACCGCGGGGGCGGTCGCCGCCGCCCGGGCGGGCGGCGGGGCGCTGCTGGTCGCCGTACCGGTGCTGGTGGCGGCCAGCGCGACCGTGCTCGCGCTGCGGCTGTACCCGCTGCTGCTGCGGCCGGTCGCCCGGCTCGCCGCGCGGTCCCGCGGGGCGGCGTTCTTCCTCGGCACCGCCCGGCTCAGCCGGGCACCGCAGCCGCTGGCCGGGCCGCTGATCGCCGTCGTCGCGCTGACCACCGCGCTGGCCGCGGCCGCGATCGACGGGTCCATCGCCGCCGGCCGGGACACCGCCGCGGACCGGGCCGTACCCGGCGACGCCGTGGTCACCGGCCAGCCGCTGCCGGCGCCGACCGTCGCCGCGCTCACCGCCGCGCCGCGGGCCGCCGCGGTGCTCAGCGGCTTCGCCGACCGGCGGATGGGCGCGAGCGAGAGCGCCGAGGTGATCGGGTACACCCTCGTCGTCGACGCCCCGGCGCTCGCCGCGGTGCACCGGGCCACCGGCCGCGGCCGGGCCGTACCGGCGGCGCTGGCCGGCGGGCCGGCGTGCGGGGACGGGCCGGTGCCGGCGGTGGTCTCCCCCGCGCTGGCCGCGCGGCTGCCCGGCCGCGGCGTCACCCGGGTGCACGACCAGCGGTGCGAGTTCGCGGTGGCCGCGGTCGCCGACTGGTTCCCGGCGGTGCCGGCGGGCGTGGCGTACTTCGTGGTGCTGCCCCGCGCCGCCGTCACCGCGCACGCCGGGCGGCCGCTGGAGCCCACCGCGATCGCGGTCGCCGGCACGGCCGGCGGCGTCGCCGGGCCGGGGGTCGAGGTGCGCCGCTGGACCGGGTACCGGGCCGAGCTGGACGCCCGCGGCGTGCACCCGATCCTCGCCGCCGCGCTGCGCCTGGGCACCGGCGCCGGGCTGCTGCTGGCGCTGCTGGCGATCGGCTTCGGGGTGCTCGCCGGCGCGGCCGAGCGGGTGGCGCTGCGCCGCCGGGTCCGTACGCTCGGGCTCACCGCCGGCCAGTGGCGGCTGCTGCTGGCCGTCGAGCTGGGCGTACCGCTGGCGGTCACCCTGCTCACCGCCGCCGCGGCCGGCGCCGCGCTGCCCCGGCTGCTCGCCCCGGCGCTGCGGCTGACCGACTTCACCGACGGCGCCCCGGCACCGGTCGGGGTGACCGCCGGACAGGTCGCGCTGGTGCTCGGCGTCGGCGCCGCGGCCGCGGCGGTCGCGCTGGCGGTCGAGGGCGCCGCGGGCCGGCGCCGCGGCGGCCGGGACGAGGGAGAGGTGACATGACCGAGCAACCCGACCTCGGGGCGATGCAGCGGGCGGCGAGCGCCGCCGCGGCCGCCCGCACGCCCGGCCGCGCGGCCGGCGCGGGGCACATCGTCTGCGAGGGCCTGGTCCGGATCTACCAGCCGGAGGGCGTCGAGGTCGTCGCCCTGCAGGGGCTGGACCTGACGGTGCGGCGGTCCGAGCTGCTGGCGATCGTGGGCGCGTCCGGCTCCGGCAAGTCCACCCTGCTCAACATCCTGTCCGGGCTGGACACCCCGACCGCGGGGGTGGCCCGGGTGGCGGACTGCGACCTGCTGTCGATGACCGCGCGGCAGCGGCTGCGGTACCGGCGGCGCACGGTCGGCTTCGTCTGGCAGCAGACCGGCCGCAACCTGCTCGGCTACCTGACCGCCGCGGAGAACGTGGCGCTGCCGATCCGGCTGGCCGGCGGCCGCCGGCGGGCCGCGGACGCCCGGGCCCGGGAGCTGCTGGACCTGGTCGGCGTCGCCGGCGTCGCCGACCGGCGGCCGGTCGGGCTGAGCGGCGGCGAGCAGCAGCGCTGCGCGGTCGCCGTGGCGATGGCGAACGAGCCGGAGGTGCTGCTCGCCGACGAGCCGACCGGCGAGCTGGACGAGACGACCGCGGACGAGGTGTTCGCGGCGCTGCGCACGATCAACACCGCCCTCGGTACGACGGTGGTCGTGGTGACCCACGACGCGGCGGTGGCCGGGCAGGTCCGGCGCACGGTCGCCATCCGGGACGGGCGGACGGCGGCCGAGGTGCGCCGCACCACCCGCACCGGCGACGACGGCCGGACCGAGGAGGTGACCCGCGAGTACGCGGTCCTGGACCGGGCCGGGCGGCTGCAACTGCCGACGGAGTTCGTGACGGCGCTGTCGCTGCGCGACCGGGTCCGGCTGGACCTGGCGCCGGACCACGTCGCGGTCCGGCCCGCCGAGGAGGAAGAGGACGGGGCGCCCGATGGCGGATGAGATCCTGCGGGTGGCCGGCCTGCGCCGGGAGTTCGGCCACGGCGACCGGGCGGTGCACGCGCTGCGCGGCGTCGACCTGACCGCCCGGCGGGGCGAGCTGGTGGCGATCCGCGGCCGGTCCGGCGCCGGCAAGACGACGCTGCTCAACCTGATCGGCGGCCTGGACCGGCCGACCGCCGGGGACATCACGGTCGCCGGGCGGGACCTGGCCACCGCCGACGGGGCGGAGCTGGTCGCGCTGCGCCGGGAGACGATCGGGTTCGTCTTCCAGTCGTTCGGGCTGCTGCCGATCCTCACCGCCGCCGAGAACGTCGGGATGCCGCTGCGGCTGGCCGGCGTACCGGCGGCGGCCCGGGAGGAGCGGGTGGCGATGCTGCTCGAACTGGTCGGCCTCGGCGGGCATGCCCGGCAGCGGCCGGCGGAGCTGTCCGGCGGCCAGCAGCAGCGGGTGGCGGTCGCCCGGGCGCTGGCCCACGAGCCGCCGCTGCTGCTCGCCGACGAGCCGACCGGTCAGCTCGACTCGCAGACCGGGTACGCGATCATGACGCTGCTCCGGGCCACCGTCTCCGCCCGCGGCACCACGGTGGTCGTCGCCACCCACGACCCGGCGCTCGTGGAGGTTGCCGATCGGGCACTGACCCTGCACGACGGGCAGCTCACTCGGGGCTGATCGGGCAGCCCGGACGGGGGACGGGCCCCGTTTCCGGCGCCGACCGCTCGGGTACCGCGAGAACACATGTCGCTACCCAGACGGGAGGCCGCCCGATGACGGGTTCCGGTGTCGTTCGCCCACCGCTGCGCCTCGGCGTGGAGGAGGAGTTTCTCCTGCTGGACCCGGACACGGGCCAGTCCAGCCCGCGGTCCCGGGCGGTGATCGAGGCGGTGCCGGCGGACTGGCGCGCCCACCTGCAGTACGAGTTCCTCTCGGCCCAGGTGGAGATCGGCACCCCGCCGACCCGCGACCTCGGCGAGCTGGAGCGGTCGCTGGCCGACCTGCGCGGCACCGTCGCCGCCGCGGCCCGGTCCGCGGGCGCCCGACTGGCCGCCGTCGGCGCCCCGCCGCTGCCCGGCCCGGCCGCCCCGGTGGTGGCCCGGCCGCGGTACCTGGAGCTGGCCAACCGGTACGGCGCGCTGGCCGACGGCACGGCGCTGAACGGCATGCACGTGCACGTCGAGGTCGCCGACCGGGACCTGGCCGTCCGGGTGCTGAACCACGTGCGCCCGTGGCTGCCGGTGCTCGCCGCGGTCAGCGCGAACTCGCCGTACGCCGACGGCCGGGACACCGGCTTCGCGAGCTGGCGCTCGGTCCGCTGGGGCACCTGGCCGACGGTCGGCCCGACCCCGCTGCTGCGCTCCCCCGCCCACTACGCCGAGCTGGTCGAGCGGCTGATCGACGGCGGCGTGATCATGGACGAGGGAATGGTCTACTGGTTCGCCCGGCTGTCCCGGCACCTGCCGACGGTGGAGATCCGGCTCGGCGACGTGCACGCCACGGTCGCCGACGCGGTCCTGTCGGCGGCGCTGGTCCGCGGCCTGGTCGGCCGGGCGCTGGACGACGTGGCGGCCGGCGCGCCGGTCCCCGCCGTACCGGACGCGCTGCTGCGCGCCGCCCACTGGGCGGTCGCCCGCGACGGCCTGGCCGGGCGGGTGGTCGACCCGGTCTCCGGCGCCCAGCGCACCGCCGGCCGGCTGCTCCGCGACCTGGTCACGCGGATCACCCCGGTGCTGCGCCGGCACGGCGACCTGGCGGCCGTACGGGAGGGCGTGCAGCGGCTGCGGACGGCCGGCATCGGGGCCGCCCGGCAGCGGGCGCACGTCCGCGCGACGGGCACGGTTGAGGCATTGCCGCCCTATTTGACCGCAATGACCGAGCCCGCGGAGGCAGTGGCCGACTTCGCGGCGTGACAGAACTGCTCGGATCAGCGAGTATCAAAACTGTTGAATGGACGCCCACCCCGCGCCCGACCTGGCCAGCCACCGACCGGACCCCCTCCGCGCCGATCGGGAATGTTCCCGCGTCGGCAGGGACCGCCCCCGCGTGCCCCCCGCGGCCGGGCGTGGGCCCGACGGGAATGGACACGCTGACGGTGACAGAACAGGTCGATTGGACGGCGTTCGGCCGACTCCTGCGCGACCTGCGGCGACGCCGGGGGCTGACGCAGCTCCAACTGGCGGACCGCCTGGGGTACCACCACACCCAGATCAGCCGGCTGGAGTCCGGCCGGCGGCAGCCCGGCGAGGACTTCACCGAGCGCGCCGACCGGCTGCTGCGCGCCGAGGGCGCGCTGACGTCGCTGCGGCACGCCACCCGGCGCCGCCGCCCGGCCAGCCGGTCCACGTCGCCGATCCCGGCCGTACCGCTGCCGGCCGGCGTCCTGCCGGCGACCGTGCTGCGGCCGGACAACCGCTGGCCCAGCCACCTGCCCGCGGCGGGCGTGTTCTGCCCGCTGCACCCCGCCGACGCGTGCGCGCTGCCCGAGCCGGCGGCGCTGACCGCGTACTTCGCGGTACCGGGCCGGCTCACCCGGCAGCCGCAGTGGCGGGACCCGTTCGCCGTGCACGCGTTCGCCGCGCTCGCCGCCGTGTACGCGCTGGCCGGCGACCGGCAGCACACCGCCCGCGGGCTGCCGCTGGTCGAGGCCCTCGGCCACGCGCTGCGCCGGTGGGCGCTGACCAGCGCCGACCCGGCCGACCGGCGGATCCCGCTGTGGCTGGCCGCCACGTACGCCCGGCTCGCCGGCCGGCTGCACTTCGTCGGCGGGCGCAACGGCCCGGCGATGACCTGGCTCGGCATCGGCGCGGACTGGGCCGAGCTGGCCGGCGCCGCCGACACCCGGGCCACCCTGCTCGCGCACATGTGCATGGTCGCCTGCGCCGACCGGGACGCCGTCGCGCTGCTGGAACTGGCCCGCCGCCTCGCCACCACCCGCCCCGAGCGGGCCTGGACCCGGGCCGCGGCGAACCTGCACGCCGCCCGCGGGCACGCGCTCGCCGGCCGCCCGTACGCGCACCTGCACCACCTGCGGCTCGCCCACGACTGGCGCCGGCGGGCGGACGGCTGGGACCGGCTCAGCGCGCCGTGGCTGCCCGGCCAGCGCGGCGACGTCGTGCTCGCCTCGCACCACGGCGCGGCGCTGCGCGACCTGGCGGCGCTGAGCGGCGACCGGCGGCAGGCCCGGTCGGCGGTCCGGGAGATCGCCCGGGTGTGGGACCCGGCCGCGCCCGCCCCGGAGAGCCTGATCTTCACCGCCCGGCTGGCCGACGCGCACGCCTGCGCCGGCGACCTGGACGCCGCGCTGGCCACGCTGGACGTCCTGCCGCCGCCGACCGCCGAGCCGCACGGGCTGCTCGCGCACGAGCTGACCGGGCTGCGCCGCCGGCTGACGTCGCTGGGCGCGCCGCGCAGCCGGGCCGACATCTGGCTGAACCCGCCGGCCCAGCGCGCCGGCTGACCGTGCGGGGCGCGGCCGCGCCCGCGGTTCCCGACCGCCGCTCGCGTTCCGTGCCGCAAATCCGGGCGTACGGCGCGGAGGGCATCACCAGATTGATGGATTGGCATCTATACACGCATGCGCGGGACACGTACGGTCGAGGCACATCGACACATCGATGACTTTCCCTGCCTGCCCGTCCCCCCGGGAGTGCCCATGCGCCTACGCCCCCTCGCTGTAGCCGGCCTCGTGGTCGCCGTCAGCGCCGCGAGCGTCCTCACCTCCACCCTCGCCAACGCGCAGCCCGCCGCGGTCCCCGCCACCCTGGTGACCGCCGGCCCGCCGACCGTCAGCAAGGACGCGGTGATGACGCACATCGCCGACCTGCAGAAGATCGCGGACGCCAACGGCGGCACCCGCGCCCACGGCCGCGCCGGTCACAAGGCGTCCGTCGACCAGGTCAAGGCCAAGCTCGACGCCGCCGGCTTCAAGACCCAGCTCGCCCCGTTCAACCACCAGGGCGCGCAGGGCTGGAACCTGATCGCCGACTGGCCCGGCGGCGACGAGAGCAACACCCTGATGGTCGGCGCGCACATCGACAGCGTGACCGCCGGCCCCGGCCTGAACGACAACGGCTCCGGCTCCGCCGCGATCCTCCAGGTCGCCCTCGAGGTCTCCAAGGCGCAGCTCAAGCCGCAGCGGCACCTGCGCTTCGGCTGGTGGGGCGCCGAGGAGCTGGGCCTGATCGGCTCGACCCAGTGGGTGAAGAACCTGCCCGCCGCCGAGAAGTCGAAGATCAAGACGTACCTGAACTTCGACATGGTGGCGACCAAGAAGGTCTCCAAGTGGGGCATCTACACCGACGGCGACAAGGCGCTGGGCGCCGAGCTGAAGGCCTGGTTCGACGCGCGCAACGTGCCGAACGTGGGAATCAACATCAACTCGCGCTCGGACCACGCCGCCTTCCGCAACGCCGGCATCCCGGCGAGCGGTGTGATCAGCGAGGACAGCCTGAGCAACCTCGACCCGTGCTACCACAAGGCCTGCGACACGCAGACCTCGCTGAGCCCGGACGCGCTGACCCTGGCGACCAACATGATCGCCGGCGTCACGTGGAAGCTGTCGGGCGCGCAGGTGGCCGCCCGCGGCTGATCGCCGGATCCGCGCGAACGGGCGCCCCGGCCGCACCGGTGAGAACCGGTCCGGCCGGGGCGCTCCCGCGCCGTCCCCCGTGCGGCACAGCCAAGGGCCGCCGGTGGGCGCGCGCCGCCGGTCCCGACGCCGGCCGCGCGCCCGCGCGGACATCCGGCGGCCCGGGAATGCCCGGTCGAAGCGCGCCCGGGTCCGCCGATCTCATTCACGTACGTCATAGCGTTCAGCATCCGCGCACCAGTGCGGGCGGACCCGTTCGGGCCCGTCGCCACACCGTTGCGCAGGGTCAGCACGCCGCGTCGCTCCGCCACTATGCGCGGACCGGCGGGCGCCCGGCCAATCCCGATGTCCCATACGCCGGCCCTATGCCCTCCTTTCCCGCACCGATTTCCGCCGGCCCTGTTCCCACCGGGCGACCAGCGGATTTAGGGTGAGGAATGGACTTGGAGGTACGCCACCTGCGGTACATAGCCGCCGTCGACGCCGCCGGCAGCGTGACCCGGGCGGCCGCGGCGCTGGGGCTCTCCCAGCCGGCGCTCAGCGCGCAGGTGCGCCGCATCGAGGACGTCCTCGGCGCCCGGATCTTCGAGCGCGGCAAGCACGGCGCCCGGCCGACCGAGGTGGGCGAGGTGCTCCTGTCCCGGGCCCACGAGGTGCTCGCGGCCGTCGACGACATGCGCCGGTCCGTCCGCCGGCTCCAGGACGGCGCCGGCGCCGGCCAGCTCCGGATCGGCGCGCTGCGCAGCGTCCTCGCCGAGATCGCCTGCACCGTGGTGAACCGGGTCGCCCCGGACCGCACCGTCGACCTGACCGTCGTCGGCACCCGGGCCGCCGCCGTCAACGGACTGGTCGACGGCGACCTGGACCTGGTCCTGCACATGGACTTCCCCGGCCGCGAGTGGGTGCCGCCGCCGGGCGTGCGGATGCTGCCGATCGGCGCCGAGCCGGTGTTCGCGGTGGTACCGCCCGAGCACCCGGCCGCCCGCCGGCCGGGCGACGCCGACCTGGCCGACATGGCCGGCACCCGCTGGCTGGTCTCCCCCGGCGACGACGACTTCGCGTTCCACGTGATCGACCGGTGCGGCCGGGCCGGCATCGGGCCGGTGACCGCCCGGGCGGCCGACCCGCTCGTGGCCACCCAGCTCGTCCGGCGCGGCGACGCGGTCGCGCTGGTGCAGGCGCTGGACAGCGGCATCACGCTGCCCGGCGTCGTGGTGGCGCTGCGCGGCACGCCGTTCCGGATCCGGCACCTGCTGCTGTGGTCCGAGGCCGGGCGGGCCGACGCGGCGCTGGTCGAGCGGATCCGCGCCGCGCTCATCGCCCGGTACGTCGAGCTGGCCCGGGACCGGTGCCGGCTGCCGCAGTGGTTCGCGCACAACCCCGGCTGGCTGGGCTCCCCGCTGGAGGGCCGGACCGCCGGCCGCATCCCCGCCCCCCGCCCGGCCGAGCCGCCGGCCCGGACCGCGCCCGCCCGCGCGGCCGCCGCGACCCCGGCGCCCGCCGCCCGGGCGGAGCTGCCGCGGACGCCGGCCGCCGGTCAGGCGCAGGGGTCGTAGCTCTCCACCGGCCGCGGCGGCGTCGCCCGCCACTCGGGGTGCCGGTCCCGCCAGGCCCGGTACGCGGGCCGCTCGTCGACCGTGGCCCGCTGGTTGGTCACCAGCTCCGTCCACAGCCGGTGCACGTCGCCGGGCCGCAGCGGCCCGTCGGTCTGCCAGTACAGGCTCGTCCGCATCCGCAGCGGCGCCCGGGCCAGCGGGACGATCGACAGGCCGGCCGGCGGCCGGCTGGACGCCATCATCACCAGCACGCCCCGCCCGCGCTGGACCATCGGCAGGGTCTCGGCGAACTCCAGGTCGCTGATCCGCGGCGTGTACCCGGCGCGGCGGCAGGCGCCGATGAGGTGCACCGCGAGGTCGGGGCGCGGGCTGCGGATCATGCAGTACGTCTCGCCGGCCAGCTCGGCCAGGTCCACCTCGGCCCGCTCGGCGCACCGGTGCCCGGCCGGCAGCCCGACGAACAGCGGCTCGACCGCGACCACGACCCGCTGCACGCCCGGCGGCACCGGGTACTCCGCGCCGGGGAACTCCACGATCAGCGCGGCGTCGATCCGGCGGTCGGCGAGCAGGTCGAGCCAGGAGGAGCCGTCCACGCCGATGCGCACGTCCACCGACGCGCTGACCACCCGCATCGAGATCAGCGACAGGCTGGCGGCGTGGGCGCCGGGGGTGCAGCCGAACCGGATCGTCGGCATCGAGTCCGGCGCGCGGTACGCGGCGGCGGTCGAGTCGAACCGCTCCAGCGCCTCCAGCACGGTCAGCGCGTGGGTGGCGACCAGCTCGCCCAGCCGGGTGGCCGCGGCGCCCGCGGCGCCGCGGTGGAACAGCCGGCCGCCGGCCAGCCGCTCCGCGCGCCCCAGCGCCTCCGTCGCCGACGGCTGGGTCATCCCCAGCGCGGTCGCTGCGGCACTGAGCGATCCCGTGTCGACGATCGCCCGCACCAGCCGGAGGTGCCGGAATTCCAGCTCCATGGATCGCACTCTATGCATGCGACGGCGATCGCGGAAGATCCCGAACAAGATCCGGGTACGGCGAAGCCCGCCCTACCGAGGGGGTAGGGCGGACCTCGTCGGTCGGTCCGGAGGGTCAGCCGACCTGGGCGAAGCCCGTCTCCGGCGCCACGTCGTACGCGGCGAGCGAGTCCGGGCTGTTGACGTCCTGGTCGTAGACGGTCTCGACCCGGTAGCCGGCCTTGGCCGGGTTGCCGATGCAGCTCAGCGGGATGGTGGCGGTGTGGCTGGCGTTGGTGAAGGCGGCGGTACCCGAGCACACCGGCTCGTCGGCGTCGCCGGCCGGCAGCTTGTAGACGTCGACGTACGCCTCCTCCTCGAACACGCCGTACTCGACGTCGTAGTCCGCGGTGCCGTCACCGTTGGTGTCCAGCAGGAAGTCGGTGTAGGTCTCGTCGCTGTCCCAGTTCGGGTCCTGCACCGGGTCGAGCTGCTTGGCGGTCTTGTAGGTGAGCACCAGGTTGGTGCCGGACTTCTTGCCGTCGGCGTTGATGATGTCGGCGTACGGCGCGTCGGCCAGCTCGTCGTCGTCGTCGTAGACGTCGCCGCTCGGGTCGGTGATGGCCACCGGCACCGCGGGGGTCACGGCGAGCGCCGGGACGGCGAGGCCGAGCCCGATCGCCGGAACAGCGATGACGAGAGCCGCGCGCTGCCAGGTAAGGAGCTTCATCTGGAGTCTGGTCCCCTCTGAGGTTGCGGTTGCGAGCGCAGACATTACGAATGACGTCGATACGACACAAGAGGCCGAGGGGGCGATTGTTTTCACGAGCCTGAATGGGCAAGTCGCGGCCACGGCCCCATTTGTCGCCTTCAACCGATGCGCCGGCGCGGACGGGCTGGCATTCGTCCGGGGATGCGGCATCTTCACGGCCCGGCGTCCGCATGTGGACAGCCGTCATCGCGAACCCGGGAATCTCCCCGGGCCGGGCCGGCGCGGCTTCCCGGCGGCCATCGGCCGGGGCCGGCACTATGGGCTGACAACTCCCCGGAGGTATGGCATGGACACCGCCATCGTGCTGTTCACCCGCGATCTGCGGGTGCACGACAATCCCGCATTGGCGGCGGCCTGCCGGGTCGCCCGCCGGGTGGTGCCGCTGTTCGTGCTCGACCCCTCCATTCGGACGGGCGAGCCGCGCCGCCGGTTCCTCGCCGGTGCGCTCGCCGACCTGCGCGCCTCGCTGCGCGACCGCGGCGGGGACCTCGTCCTGCGCGCGGGCGACCCGGTGGCCGAGACGGTCCGGCTGGCCGGCGAGGTCGGCGCGCAGGGGGTCGCGGTCAGCCGGGACGTGTCCGGGTTCGCCCAGCGCCGGTACCGCCGGCTCGACGCGGCCTGTACCGAGCACCGGCTGGCGCTGCGGGCGTTCGACGGGCTGACCGTGGTGCCGCCGTTCGCGCTGAAGCCGTCCGGCGGCGGCGACCACTACCGGGTGTTCACGCCGTACTGGCGGCAGTGGCGGGAGGTCAGCCACCGGCCGGTCGAGCGGGCCCCGGCGAAGGTCGAGCTGCCCGCCGGCCTGGCCGTCGGGCGGCTGCCCGGCGGCGCCGGCGACGCGCCGGTGCCCGGCGGCGAGACGGCCGCCCGGCGGCGGCTGGCCGCCTGGTCCGGCGCCGACTACGTCGAGGGGCACGACGACCTGGCCGGGGACCGGACGTCGCGGCTGTCGCCGTACCTGCACTTCGGCTGCCTGTCGCCGCGCGAGCTGATCACCAAGCGGGGGGTGCCGGAGGAGTTCGTCCGGCAGGTCTGCTGGCGGGACTTCTACCACCAGGTGTGCGCGGCGTTCCCGCGGCTCGTCGACACCCCGTACCGGCCCGGCGCCGCCGACGAATGGCGGGGCAGCGACGCCGACTTCGACCGCTGGGTGGCCGGCGAGACCGGGGTGCCGCTGGTCGACGCCGGGATGCGCCAGCTCGCCGCCGAGGGCTGGATGCACAACCGGGCCCGGCTGGTCACCGCCTCGTACCTCACCAAGGACCTGGGGGTGGACTGGCGGCGCGGCGCCGCGCACTTCATGGCCGCCCTGGTCGACGGGGACGTGGCCAACAACTACGGCAACTGGCAGTGGGTGGCCGGCACCGGCAACGACAGCCGGCCGTACCGCAAGTTCAACCCGCACCGGCAGGCCGAGCGGTACGACGCCAGCGGCGGTTACCGGCGGCGCTGGGGGGTGTAGCCGGCGGCCGGGTGGGTACGTTGGCGGCATGTCCGCGCTCGCCACCCGCGCCCACCGCGGCCCCGCGCTCGGCGCGCTGGCCGTCTTCGCCGCCGCCTGCGCGGCCGTCGCCCTGCTCGGCGGGCTCGCCTCGGCCGACGCCGGGGTCGAGTACGCCGCGCTGCGCCGGCCCGGCTGGGCGCCGCCGTCCTGGCTGTTCGGTCCGGTCTGGACGGTGCTGTACGCGATGATCGCCGTCGCCGGCTGGCGGGCCTGGCGCGCGGCCGGCGCCGGCCCGCACCTGTGGCCGTACGGCGTGCAGCTCGCGCTGAACGCGGCCTGGACGCCGGTGTTCTTCGGCGCGAACGCGTACGGGCCGGCGATCGCTGTCATCGCGCTGCTCTGGCTGGCCATCGGCGCGACCGTCCGGGCGTTCCGGCCGGTGGACCGGTGGGCCGCGCTGCTGCTCCTGCCGTACTGGGCGTGGGTGACGTTCGCCGCCGGCCTGAACGTCGCGATCTGGTGGCTGAACCGCTGATGCGGGTCCTGGTGACCGGCGCGACCGGGTACATCGGCGGGCGGCTCGCCCCGCGGCTGGTCGCGGCCGGGCACGCCGTCCGCTGCCTGACCCGCTCGCCGCGCCGGCTCGCCGACGTGCCGTGGGCCGCCGACGTCGAGGTGGCCGAGGGGGACGTGCTGCGGCCGGACACGCTCGGGCCGGCGCTGTCCGGCGTGGACGTCGCCTACTACCTGGTGCACTCGCTCGGCAGCGCCGACTTCGAGGACGAGGACCGGCGCGGCGCCGCCGCCTTCGCCGCCGCCGCCCGGGCCGCCGGGGTGCGCCGGATCGTGTACCTGGGCGGGCCCGCGCCGACCGGCGGCGGCAGCTCGGCGCACCTGCGCTCGCGCGACGAGGTCGCGAACATCCTGCTCGCCAGCGGCGTGCCGACCGTCGTGCTGCGGGCCGCGGTGATCCTCGGCTCGGGGTCGGCGTCGTTCGAGATGCTGCGGTACCTCACCGAGCGACTGCCGGCGATGGTCACGCCGCGCTGGGTGCGCAACCGGATCCAGCCGATCGCCGTCCGGGACGTGCTGCACTACCTCGTCGCCGCGGCCGCGCTGCCGGGCGACGCGCACGGCGACTACGACATCGGCGGCCCCGAGGTGCTCACGTTCGCGTCGATGATGCAGCGGTACGCCCGGGTCGCCGGCCTGCGCCCGCGGGTCATCGTGGGCGTGCGGGCGCTCAGCCCGCGGCTGTCGGCGTACTGGGTCGGGCTGGTCACCCCGGTCCCCGGCAAGCTGGCCAAGCCGCTGGTGGCGAGCCTGGTGCACGAGGCGGTCTGCCGGGACCGGCGGATCGCCGCCCTGATCCCGCCGCCGGGCGGCGGCCTCACCGGCTTCGACGCCGCCATCGCGCTGGCGCTGGCCCGGACCGGCGCGGGCGAGGTGGAGACCCGCTGGTCCAGCGCCGCGGCGCCGTCGGACCCGCTGCCCACCGACCCGGACTGGGCGGGCGGCTCGCTGTACACCGACGAGCGGTCGGCGCCGGTGGCCGCGCCGCCGGAGCGGCTGTGGCGGGTGATCGAGGCGGTCGGCGGGCGGACCGGCTGGTACTCGTCCCCGCTCGCCTGGTCGGTGCGCGGCTGGCTGGACAGCCTGGTCGGCGGCGTCGGGCTGCGCCGCGGCCGGCGGGACCCGCACTCGCTGCGGCTCGGCGAGGCGCTGGACTTCTGGCGGGTGGAGGAGCTGGACCGGGGGCGGCTGCTGCGGCTGCGCGCCGAGATGCGGCTGCCGGGCCGGGCCTGGCTGGAGCTGGCGGTCGCCGCCGGCCCGGCCGGCACCCGGTACGACCAGCGGGCGATCTTCCGCCCGCACGGCCTGGCCGGGCACCTGTACTGGTGGGCGGTCGCGCCGTTCCACGCCCTCGTGTTCGGCGGGATGGCCCGCAACATCGCCCGTGCCGCGGACGCGGCGGACGGGCCCGCCGCCGCCCGCCCCGAGCGGGCCGCCGCGCGTCGCCGGCCCTGACGCGTCGCTATTGACCGGACGGATACGTCTGACGTTTACCCGCGCGCGGTAAACGCATCGGCGCGCGTTTTCGGGCCGGTGGACGGGGAAGGCGGCAGAAGGGCCCGGGAACTCCCGGGAAATGGCGACCAGAGGGGCATGATGTTCCCCGCATCCGAGCTGACCCCCGAACAGTTGCTGGACGCCGTCCCCGACGCGATCCTGCTCGTCGACGGCGACGGCGTGGTCCGGATGGCCAATGAAATGGCCGAGGAGCTGTTCGGGTACGGCCCCCGGGAAATGATCGGCGAATCCGTCGACGCGCTCGTCCCCGGCGACACCCGGAACCGGCACGCCGGGCACCGGCTCGAGTACTCCGGCGCCCCCAGCCGGCGGGCGATGGGCCGCGGCCGGACGCTGGCCGCCCGGCGCCGGGACGGCACCGAGTTCCCCGCCGAGATCAGCCTGGCCGCCCTGAGCACCGCCGGCGGGCAGCTCGTGGCCGCCGCGGTCCGGGACGTCACCGAGCGGATCCAGGCCATGGAGGCGCGGGCGCTGCTGGCCTCGATCGTCGAGTCCGCGCACGACGCCGTCGTCAGCCGCACGCTGGACGGCATCATCACGAGCTGGAACTCCGCCGCCGAGCGCATCTACGGCTACCCGGCCGCCGAGGTGATCGGCAAGGAGATCCTGGTGATCGTCCCGGACGACCAGCAGGAGATCGACCATGAGCACGACGTGCTCGCCCGGATCGCCCGCGGCGAGCACGTCGACCGGATGCGGATGCGCCGCCGCCGCGCCGACGGCACGATCGTCACGGTCTCGGTGAGCATCGCCCCCATCCACCGCGGCGACCGGATCGTCGGCGCCGCCTCGGTGTCCCGCGACCTCTCCCGGGAGGAGCTGGCCGAGGCGAAGTTCCAGGGGCTGCTGGAGGCCGCGCCGGACGCGATCGTCGGGGTCGGCCGGGACGGCCGGATCATGCTGGTCAACGCGCAGGCCGAGGCCCTGCTCGGGTACCCGCGGGACGAGCTGCTCGGGCGGCCCGTCGAGGTGCTCGTCCCGACCGACGTGCGGGCCACCCACCCGGGCCTGCGCCAGGAGTACTTCGCCGACCCGCGCCCGCGGCCGATGGGCCACCAGAGCACGCTGCTGCGGGCGCGGCGCAAGGACGGCACCGAGTTCCCGGCCGAGATCAGCCTCAGCTCGTTCGAGGCCGAGGAGGGCACTGTCGTCTCGGCGTCCATCCGCGACGTGACCGAGCGGCTGGAGGCCACGGCCGAGCGGGAGCGGCTGCGCGCGCAGGCCGAGCGGGAGCGGCTGGAGGCCCAGCTCCAGCAGGCGCAGCGGCTGGAGAGCCTCGGCCAGCTCGCCGGCGGGGTGGCGCACGACTTCAACAACCTGCTCGGCGTGATCCTCAACTACAGCGACTTCGTCGCCGAGGAGCTGGCCGCCGCGAGCGGGCAGCCGGACGGGGAGCGGTGGGCGAGCGCGCACCGGGACGTCCAGCAGATCCAGCGCGCCGCGCAGCGGGCCAGCGACCTCACCCACCAGTTGCTCACGTTCGGCCGGCGGGAGGTCGTCCGGCCGCGGGTGATGGACGTCAACGCCACCGTCAGCGAGCTGGCCCAGCTCCTGCGCCGGTCGCTCGGCGAGCACATCGAGCTGGTGGTCCGGCTGGACGTGCGGCTGCCGGCCGTCCGGTTCGACCCCGGCCAGTTGGAGCAGGTGCTGATGAACCTCGCCGTCAACGCCCGGCACGCGATGCCCGGCGGCGGCCGGCTGGTCCTGAGCACGGAGAACGTGGTGGTCGACGACGCGTACCGGGCGCAGCAGCCGGCGGCCCGGCCCGGCCGGTACGCGTGCATCCGGGTCGCCGACACCGGCAGCGGGATGCCGCCGGAGGTCGCCGCGCACGCGTTCGACCCGTTCTTCACCACCAAGCCCAAGGGTGAGGGCACCGGGCTGGGGCTGGCCACGGTGTACGGCATCATCTCCCAGGCCAACGGCCACGCCTGGCTCCAGTCCGAGGAGCGCCGCGGCACGACGGTGACGCTGCTGATCCCCGCCACCATGGAGGAGGTCGTCGAGGAGGCGGTGCCGACGCCGGCGGCGACCCGGGGCGCCGGCGAGACGATCCTGGTGGTCGAGGACGAGGTGGCGCTCGGCCGGGTCACCGGCCGGCTGCTGGAGCGCAACAACTACCGCGTGGTGATCGTCGACAACGGCGTGGAGGCGCTCGAACTGCTCGACGACCCGGCCAACGCCATCGACCTGCTGATCACCGACGTGATCATGCCGCGGATGCTGGGGCGGGAGCTGGCCGAGCGAGCGGCGCGGATCCGGCCGGGGCAGCCGGTGCTGTACATGTCGGGGTACGCGGAGCCGGTGCTCACCGAGCAGGGGACGCTGCCGGACGACGTCCGGCTGATCTCCAAGCCGTTCACGGAGCCGGAGCTGCTGGCGGCGGTCCACGACGCGCTGGCGGCGGGCCGCGCGGCCGCGCGGCGATAGCGAGCCGGCCCGTGCCGACCACGCCGACCCCCGACCCGCCCACCGCCGCGAGCGGCGCCCCCGACGCGACGCCCGGAGCCGGACGCTCCGGCGAGCCCGCGGCGGGATCGCAAGCGTCGCCGGCGGGATCGCAAGCGGCGCCGGGGGCATCGGGGTCGCCGGGGTCGCCGGCGGCAGCGGGCGGTGGGGCGGCGGGGGCGGGGTGGCGGCGCGGGGTGCTGTGGCGGTCGGCCGGGCTGCTGGCCGGGACCGCGGTGGCCGCGGCGCTGCTCATCGCCGGCGCCTGGCGCACGTCGCTGACCCCGCCGGCCGCCGCCGCGCTGGCCGGCGCGGTGGTCGCGGGCCTGGAGGCCGACCCCGCCTGGCGGGCGACGGCCGCACCGCCGGGCGACCCGAGCCGGCCGCTGTGCGCCGCCACGCCGTTCGGGGCCGACCGCGGGCTGGTCGACCGACTGCGCGGCGACACCCGGGTCTACGCGCGGGTGACCTGCTACTGGGTCCCCCCGGACGGCCGCGGCGCGCGCGCCGACCTGCCGCGGGTGAGCACGCCGCTGCGGGTCATCGTGGGCCGGCACTTCGCGTACCGCGCGCCGGTCGACGGCGAGCACCACGCGGCCAGCGTGCGCCGGCTGATCCCGCCGCGCTACCGGCCGGCGGTGGCGGCCGGGCCCGGGCCGGCGGAGCAACAGGCCCTGGCCGAGCTGGACCGGCGCGTCGACGCCCGCCGCACCCCGACACCGTGACCCCGCCCCGCCCCTGACCCGCCCCGGCACCCGACCCGCCGCCGCGGCCGGCGGTCAGCCGTGGCCGAGGAGGAGCTGGTCGACCGGCGCGTAGTCGTCGGTCAGCACCCGCGCCCCGGCCGTGAACTCCCGCAGCGCCGCCCCGTCCAGCACCGCCGCCGCCCCCGGCCCGAGCCCGGCCAGCCGGCGGCGCCACCCGTCCATCGGCAGCGGCGCCGTCGACGCGGCCACCACGAAGTTCGCCCCCTCCCGACCGGCCAGCGCCGCCGGCGTGGACACGAGCGCGACGTACGGGAACACCGCCGCGACCGTGGCCACCTGGGCCCGGATGAACCGGTACGGCGGGTAGTCGATCACGTTCTGCGCGTACCGGCCGCCCGCGCGCAGCACCCGGCGCACGTCGGCGACCAGCTCCCGGGTGCTCAGGTGCCACGGCACGACGAGGTGCCCGAACGCGTCCCCGATCAGCAGGTCCCGGCTGGCGGCCGGCTCGGCGGCGAGCCGCACCCGGGCGTCGCCGGTGCGCACCCGCAGGCCGGGGCCGGTGCGCAGGCCGAGCTGCTCGCGGTCCAGCTCGACCAGGCCCGCGTCCAGTTCGAGCACCAGGCTGTCGGTGCCGGGGCGGGTGGCGGCCAGGTACCGCGGCAGCGTGAACCCTCCGCCGCCCAGGTGCAGCACCGCCAGCGGCGCCCCGGCCGGGGCGCCGGCCTCGGCGAACGCGGCGATCCAGCGGACGTAGTCGTACTCGAGGTGCTCGGGGTCGGCGAGGTCGACGTACGAGTTCGGGGCCGAGTTGAGGACCAGCGTCCGCCCGGTCGGCCGCAGCGGGTCGACCCGGACCTCGGCGCAGTGGTACGCCGTCTCCCGGCTGCACGGGTTCGGCGCGATCGCGGTCAGCCCCGCCCCGGCGACGGCGGCGAGCGCCAGCCCGGCCCCCGCGGCGCCGCGGGCGGTCACCGCCGGCGCGCCGGCGGCCCGGCCGGTCCGGTGCAGGTACGCCCCCAGCGCCACCCCCGCGAGCCCGAGCGCCACGGCCAGGACCAGCATGATCACGCTGCTGGGCAGCGCGGCGACCAGGACGAACCCGGTGCCGAGCGTCGCGGTGACGGCGCCGAGCGTCCCGACGCTGGACAGCCGGCCGACCACGTGCCCGGTGCGGCCGAGGTCGGCGAGTTGGAGCTTCACGACCAGCGGGGTGACCGCGGCCAGCAGCGCCGCCGGGACGAACACCGCCGCCGCGGTCAGCGCGAGGATGCCCGGCGCGGAGCTGCCGCGCAGCAGCTCGCCCGCGTACCGGACGATCGGCAGCGTCAGCCCGGTCGCCACGCCGGCCAGCACGAGCGCGGGGGCGAGCAGGCGGCGCGGGTCGCGCCGGTCGGCGAACCAGCCGCCGGTCCACGCGCCGTACGCGATGGCGGCCAGCGCGAGGCCGATCACGGAGCTGCTGGTCTGCAGGGTGACGCCGACGTACGGGCCGATCAGCCGCAGCGCGACGACCTCCAGGACGAGCACGGCCCCGCTGCTGAGGAAGACGAGCCCGGCGGCCAGCCAGGACGGTAGCGCCCCGAACCCGCCCGCCGACCCGGCCGGCACCGCGGGCGGACCGGGTGCCGCGGACGCACCGGCCGGCGCCGCGGGCGGGCCGGGCAGCGGGGTTGCGTCCGCTTTCGGCGGGTCAGCCGGATTCACCCCGCCATGGTAGCCACGCGGGCGGGGTGGTCAGCGGGAACGGCGGGCGGCGCGGAGGGCGAGCCAGGCCAGGACGACCGGGCCGACGGCGGTGAGCGAGACCACGGCGGCGAGCAGCAACGCCCGCCCGGCCGAGACGCCGCCCGCCGTCGCCCCGCCCGGGGCGAGCAGCATGGCGGTCAGGACGCCGCCGCCGGCGGCGACGACCATGGCGAGCGTGACGATCAGGGCGAGCGGGGAGGTGGAGCGGGGGCGAGCGGGGAGGCGGACAGTCATGCCCGGACACGCTAGCCAGCGAATCCTCCACTGTGGTACCCCGTCGGCCGTACTGACCCCGGACGAGTGAAGGCGCCGGGGCCGCGCCCGCCACTCACGGCCGGTAACCGGCGCAGCGCCGCCGAGCTGCCGTTTCGCCGCCGGCCGCGCCCGCGTTCGCCCATACTGAGCCTTATCGGTGATTCGTCTCATTGCCCAGATGAGCTGTCGGCACGCTCTGTTGCCGCCGGGCCAACGGCCCGCAACCGCCGTTCATCGGCACAAGATCCGCATCGACCGCATTGCGGGCGCCCGGGCGGCCGAGTCCGACAAGTCAGCACCGCATTCCGCCCGATTTGAAGGGACTCAACCGGAAATGCGGTCCCCTATTCGGGGAAATCGATATCGAATTGAACCCATCGACTGCCATGGACGGCCGATCCCTTCCTGACCGTGCGAACCATTGGCCGCCATCTCCGCGCTGCCTAACCTTCGGACATGCCCCGCGAGCATCTTCCCCTCACCCGCGGGCCATCGGTCTCGGCGCGCAGGACGCCGGGCGATCGGCGCCCGCATGTGCGAATGTCGCGAAACGCTACCCTCCGTAAACAATCCGGCCACAGCGCGCACGACCTCGCCGCTGTCCGCCGCCCCGCCGGCCGCCGCGGCCGCCACCGCATCCGCCGCCGCTCACTGCTCCCCCTCGGTACCGTCCTCGGCTGCGTCGCCGGGTTGATCGTGGCGCTGGTCGTCGCCGGCCTGGTCCCGGGCACGGTCACCGCCGCCCGCACCGTCACCGCCGCCCCGCAGGACACCGCGCTGGTCGAGCGGGTCGAGAAGGCGCCGGAGGCGTCCCGCGGCCAGCGCCGCGCCGCGCCGCAGCAGACGGGCCGGGCCGAGCAGCCGACCACCAAGGTCCTCCGCCCGGTCGCCGGGCTCAGCAGCGCGCAGATGAAGAACGCGCACGTCATCGTCACCGTGGCGCGCAAGCGCAAGCTCCCCGAGCGGGCGATGCTCGTCGGCCTCATGACGGCCATGCAGGAGACCAACCTGCGCAACCTGGCCAATCCGGGCATCCCGTCGTCGCTCAGAATCAACAACGACGGCACCGGTACCGACCACGACTCGGTCGGCGTGTTCCAGCAGCGGCCGAGCCAGGGCTGGGGCTCGGTGCCCGAGCTGATGGACCCCGCGTACGCGGCCAACGCCTTCTTCGGCAAGCTCGCCCGGACGCCCGGCTGGGAGAAGCTCTCGCTCACCCGGGCGGCGCAGGCGGTCCAGCGGTCGGCCTTCCCGGACGCCTACGCCAAGCACGAGTCCCGCGCCCGCGCGATCGTCGACGCCCTGAACTGACCCCGGATCGACCCCGTCCCCGGATCGACCCCGACGTGCGCACCGACCCCGCGGACCGACGCTGACCCCCGGATCGACCCCGACCCCGCGGATCGTCCCGCCGGCGCGGGCCGTCCGCCGCGAAGTCGCCCCCGCCTCAACCGGCGCCGCCGTCCCCATGACCGATACCACGGCGCGGTCCGGCGACCGGTTCGACATCGACCGGTCCGAATATTGTGCCGCCCGGGCCCCGTCCGCTCGGCCCCGTCCGGCCGGCCCCGCCCCGGTCAGGCCCCGCCGCGGTCGGGGGTGGGCGCCGGCCGGTCCGCCGGCGGCGCCGCGTCCGGGTCCGCGAAGGCCGGCGGCTCCGGTACCGCCCGGTCATCGCGCATCGCCAGGAACGGCTCCCGGGTCGGGTCGTACCCCGCCGACGCCACCCGGGCCCGCTCCAACTCGGCGTCGAACGCCGCCCCCGCGAGCAGCACCACGTTCGAGATCCACAGCCAGACCAGGAAGACGATGACGCCGGCGAGCGTGCCGTACGTCTTGTTGTAGCTGCCGAACCGGGACGCGTACAGCGAGAACCCGCCCGACGCGACCACCCAGAGCAGCACCGCGATCAGCCCGCCGGGCGACACCCAGCGGAAGCCGCCCTGCCGGGCGTTCGGCGCGGCCCGGTACAGCGTGGCGACGACGATCCCCATCAGCAGCAGCAGGACCGGCCACTTCGCGATCCCCCACGCGGTGACCGCGCCCTCGCCCGCGCCGACCCGGTCGCCGACCCAGCGGGCCACCGGGCCGCTGACCACGATGATCACCAGGCTGGACACGAGCATCACGCCGGTCAGCATGGTCACGCCGACCTGCAGCGGGATGGTCTTCCAGGCGGGCCGGCCCTCCGGCACCCGGTAGATGACGTTCGCGGTCCGGATGAACGCGCCCACGTACCCCGAGGCCGCCCACACCGCGCCGACCAGGCCGACGATCGCGGCGAAGCCCGCGCCCCGGCTCTGCCGCAGGTTGTCCATCGCGGTGAGCACCAGGTCCCGCGCCTCGACCGGGGCGATGGCGACCACCTGGTCGATCAGGGTCCGGGCGGTGTCGTCGGACAGCAGGCCCAGGCCGGCGACCAGCACCAGCAGCGCCGGGAACAGGGAGAGCACCCCGTAGTACGTCAGCGCGGCGGCCCGGTCGGTGAGCTGGTCGCGCACCACCCGGACCGCCGTCCGCTTCGCCGCCAGCCACCAGGACCGGCCGGACAGTTCCGTGGGGCTGTCGGGGCCCGCTTCCGGCCCCGGCAGCCCGGCGTTCGTCGTCGTCACACCTCTTTCCTTACCCCCTGGCGCGATAGTCACGCCTGTCAGTAGGCGGGCTGCGACCCACGCTGGAACGGCACCCGGCCGGCCGGGGTGACCAGCACGACCCAGCTCCCGCCGCGGTGGGTGCCGGTGGTGAGCAGGCGGCTCGCGTCCACATAGGCGGGCTCGCGGTCCTGCGCGGCGCCGACGGTCCGGCTGGCGCCGGTGGCCAGGTTCTGCTCCTCCAGGTGGATCGGCTTGCGCAGGTCGGCGTCCGGGCCGGTGGCGTACGCGGTGAAGGCCAGCGCCGAGCCGTCCGGCTTGAAGGCCGGGGTGACCGCGAAGCCGGTCATCTCGCTGCCGCCGCCCCCGTACCCGGCGATCAGCCGCTCGCCGCCGGTGGCGATGGTGCCCAGGGTCAGGCAGTCGTCGACGACCGACTCGCAGTCGCCGCCGCGGAAGGCGATCCGGGTGCCGTCGGGCGACCAGGCCACGGCGTCGTCGCGGCGCAGCTTGTCGGCCAGCGTGCCGGACAGCGCGCGGGCGTCGGCCGGCGGGATCTCCTGGTCCCGGCAGGCGGCCGGGAAGAGGACGGACAGCGCGCCGCCGGCGGCCGGCACCCGGTACACGCCGGGCCCGCCGAGGCAGGCGGCCGAGGCGAAGGCCAGCGAGGTGCCGTCGGGCGACCAGGCGGCGCCGGCGGCCGGGCGGTCGGTGACCATGGTCCGGCCGGTGCCGTCGGCGTTCATGACGTACAGCCGGTCGCCCTTGAGCACCGCGAGCCGGCGGTGGTCGGGGGACCAGCGCGGGCGGCGGTGGTCGCCGCCGGTGGTGATCCTCCGCTCGGTGGCGCCCTTCGACACCCAGACGTCGCCGTCCCGGACGTACGCGACGAGCTTGCCGAAAGTGGGCGTCGCGGCCGACGCCGGCACCGGGGCCGCCACCACGAACCCCGCCGTCGCCGCCGCCGTCGCCAGGACGGCACCGAAGCCGCCGCGCATGATTCCGAACATGATGTTTCCTCCCCGTGCCTTGCCCGTCACCGGAAGCATCGTCGCAACCGGGCGGCACCTGAGTTGTTCCCGAACCGCACCCATCAGAATTTTCCGTAATAAGGGGAGTCGGGTGGTACGCGAAACGCCGGTGCCCGCCGCCGCGGTGACTCATGTCCGGCCCGGGACAGCCGAAGGGCTCAGCGCAAGCTCTTTGTGTCCGGATCGATTCTGACGGTTGGCGGTCTCGTGTCGGTGGCAATCCAGCTGGAGCGGCGACGCCTGCCGGTCGTGGTGAGCGCGGTCCTTGCCGTGCTCGCCGCCGCCGTGGCGACCGCGCCGGGGATCCCACCGCTGGTGCGCGGCGTCGCCGGCTGGGGGATCGCGGCCGGCGCGGCCGTGCTGGCCGCGCGCACGTTCGCCCGGGCCGGCGCGTACGCCGACGGGCCGCGGCTGCTGCGCACCTTCTGGCGCCGGCTGTCCGGTACCGCCATGATCACCACTGCCGGCCTGGTCGTGGCCGGGGCGGCGCCGCTCGGGCTGCCGTACCTGCGCGAGGCCGAGCTGGGGATCTTCGGGGTGGCGATCCTGCTGCTCTGCGTCGCCGTCTGGGGCCTGCCGGCGACGCCCCGGGCCGGGTACGACTGGCTGACCTTCGGCCTCGACTCGCTCACCGTGCTCGTGGCCGCGGCGCTGTTCGCCTGGCACTTCACCCTGCGCCAGTTGCTCGCCGACCCGAACGCCGGCGAGCACGCGCTGCTCGGCATCGCCCTGCTCGGCGCGGTCAGCGTGTACGTCGTCGTCCGGGTCGGCCTGGCCTGGGCCGGGCCCGTCGACCAGCTCGCCACCGCCCTGCTCGGTATGGGCCTGCTCGTCGGGATCCTGTCCGGCGCCCTGCTCATGCTGCCGTTCGTCGCCGACGCCACCCAGCTCCTCCAGCTCGGCGTGCCGGCCGCGGCCGTGCTGTGGGTGGCCGCCGCCCGGCGGCAACTGCGGGTGGTGCCCGGCCGGCACCACCGCAAGCACTCCGCGCACCGGCCGTTCAGCCTGCTGCCGTACTCCGGCGTCGTCGCCGTCGGCACGCTGCTGCTGGTCGAGGGCCCGGACGCCGGCCGCGAGGGCCGGATCATCGTCACCGGCGCCGTCGTGCTGGTCACGCTGGTGCTGGTCCGGCAGCTCGCCGCGTTCTACGAGAACGCCCGGCTGCTGCGCCGGCTCGACGCCAGCATGCAGGAGGTCCGCAACCACGAGCGGCGGTTCCGCTCGATGGTGCAGCAGGCGTCCGACATCATCGTGATCACCTCGCCGGACGGCACGGTCAGCTACGCCTCGCCGGCGCTGCGCCAGCTCATCGGCGTCGCCCCGGACGAGGCCGAGCAGCTCAACCTCACCACGTACATCCACCCGGACGACGCGCAGACCGTCGCCGACCAGACCCGCGAGGTCGCCGGGATGCCCGGCAGCGTGGCCACGTACCGGGTCCGGCTCGCCGACGCCAACGGCACGTACCGGTGGCTGGAGTTCGTCAGCACCAACCTGCTCGCCGACCCCAGCGTCCGCGGCATCGTCTCCAACGCCCGCGACATCACCGACATGCTGCGGTACCAGCAGCAGCTCACGCACCAGGCGACCCACGACGAGCTGACCAAGCTGCCCAACCGCGCCCTGCTGCTCGAGCGGCTGGAGGGGGCGCTGGCCCCGCGCGGCACCGACGTCAACGCCGGCCGGATCAGCGTCGCCCTGGTCGACCTGGACGACTTCAAGGCGTTCAACGACCGGCTCGGCCACCCCGTCGGCGACGGGCTGCTGGTCGGCATGGGCCGGATCCTGTCCCGCGCGGTCGGCCCGCACGACACCGTCGCCCGGCTGGGCGGCGACGAGTTCGCCGTGCTCATGGTCGGCGTCACGCCGGAGAAGGCGACCGAGGTGATCAACCGGATCATCACGGCGCTGGAGACCCCGATGATCGTGGACGGGTACGAGCTGCTCGTCGGCGCCAGCATCGGCCTGGCCCACGGCCACGCCGGCGAGGACCCGGCCGAGCTGCTGCGCCGCGCCGACGTGGCGCTGTACGCCGCCAAGGACCACGGCAAGGGCCGGTTCGCCGCGTACGACCTCGAACTGGACCGGCGCAGCGTGCAGCACGCCGAGCTGGGCGCCGAGCTGCGCCAGGCGCTCGGCACGTACGGCCAGCTCCACCTGCTGTACCAGCCGATCGTCACCCTGCCCGACGGCCTGATCACCGGCGTCGAGGCGCTGATCCGCTGGCAGCACCCGCGGCGCGGGCTGATCCCACCGAGCGAGTTCATCCCGGTCGCCGAGCGCACCGGCCTGATCGTCCCGCTCGGCCGGTGGATCCTGCGCGAGGCCGCCGCCCAGGCCGCCGCGTGGGCCAACGACCCGACCGCCGCGCCGATCACGATGAGCGTCAACGTCTCCGCCCGGCAGCTCCGCGAGCCGGGCTTCCCGGAGGAGTTGTCGGCCGTCCTGGCGGAGACCGGGCTGGAGCCGTCCCGGTTCATCGTCGAGGTCACCGAGACCGCCGTCTTCGACAGCGACGCGGCGCTGACCGCGCTGCGCGGGGTGTCCCGGCTCGGCGTGCGGGTGGCGCTGGACGACTTCGGCACCGGCCACTCCTCGCTCGGCCTGCTGCGCACCTGCCCGGTCGACGTGCTCAAGGTCGACAAGTCGTTCGTCGACGGGGTCACCGGCACCGCCGAGCAGGCCGCCATCGCGATCTCGCTGATCCAGATCACCACGACCATGCGGCTCGCCGCGGTCGCCGAGGGCGTCGAGACGGCCGACCAGGCCCGGGTGCTGCACGACCTCGGGTACCGGCTGGCCCAGGGGTACCACTTCTCCCGCCCGGCCAGCCCGGAGCAGATCCACCAGATGCTCGCCGTCGCGTCCGCCGAGCGGTACGCCAGCGGCGCCAGCCGGCACCGGGCGGCCTGACATGGTGCGCCGCGGCTACTTCACCGCGTACCTCGTGCTGTCGCTGACCGCGACGGCCGCGCACGCGCTGCTGCCCGAGCGGGCCCGGGCCTTCACCTACGTACTCATCTCCGCCGGCGCGCTGATCCCGCTGCTGTACGGCCTGCGCCGCGGCGTGCTGACCGCGCGCCCGGCGAACTGGCTGATCATCTCGTCGATGGGCGTCCTGGCGATCGGCAACGCCTGCACCTCCGCCGCGCAGTTCGGCCACCCGGCCCTCGGCGCGGCCGGCGAGGTCGCGGTCAGCCTGGGCCACATGCTCGCGCTGGCCTCCGCGCTCGGCATCGCCGCCATCCGCGGCCGCAACGACATCGGCGGCCTGCTCGACGTCGGGGTGGCCTCGACGGCCGGCGGCGGCCTGCTCTGGACCATGGTCATCCAGCCCTGGCTGGTCGACACCCCGGTCGGCTCCCAGCTCGGCCTGCTGGTCAACATCCTGGTGCTGGTCGGCCTCGTCGGCACGCTGGCCCGGCTGGCCCAGACCGCGGGCGAGCCGATCGTCTCGCTGCAACTCGTCCTGGCCGGGCTGATGGTCGTGCTCGCCGTGAACGTCGCGCTCGCGACCACGGTCGGCTCGCTGACCGGGCCGCGGCCCGTCTGGGCCGAGGTCGCCTTCCTGGTGACGTACACGCTGTTCGGCGCGATCGGCCTGCACCCGTCGAGCCGCCGGTTCGCCGAGACGCCGCCGCACCGGCACGAGCCGCTGAGCCCGCGCCGGCTCGCGTTCCTCGGCCTCGCGCTCGCCGTCGGCCCGGTGTTCGGCGCCGGCCGGGTGCTGGTCGGCCTGCCGGTGGACGGGCTGCTGCTCGCCCTCGGCACGCTCTCCACGGTCCCGCTGGTGATGCTGCGGATCGGGTACCTCGCCGGCCAGCGCACCCGGGCCGTCCGCGAGCTGGAGCACCGGGCCACCCACGACCCGCTGACCGGCCTGGTGAACCGCGCGGAGTTCTACCGCCGGCTGAGCGCCGCCCTGACCCGCCCCGGCCGCGGCGACGTCCTGGTGATCTTCGCCGACCTGGACGGCTTCAAGGCCGTCAACGACCGGCTCGGCCACGCCGTCGGCGACGACCTGCTGATCGCCGTCGCCCGCCGGCTCGGCCGGGTGGTCGCCACGGCCGATACGCTGGCCCGGTACGGCGGCGACGAGTTCCTGCTGCTCTGCGAGACGGCCACGCCGGCCGCCGCCCGGGCCGGCATCGAGGAGCGGATCCGGCGCGCCCTGGCCGAGCCGTTCGACCTGGCCGGCGAGCACGTCCGGGTCGGCATCAGCCTCGGCGCCGTGGTGGCCGACGCCGGGGACAGCGCGGACGCCGTGATCGACCGCGCGGACACCGCCATGTACGCCGCCAAGCAGCGCCGCGGGCCGGACCTGGCCGCCACCGCCTGACGCCGTTCGATGCCCCCGGCGCGGCCGGATCACCCGGATGCTGCGAATTTGTCGGTGTCGCGTACCCGGCCGGGGGGCTGGTGTCGGGGTACGGTAACCAGCGTGTCTGGGGTGGGCGGTCCGGCGGCGAGCGAGGTCCCGGCCGCCCGCGCGAATAAGTTGATCCAGCGAGTACCGTCGATGCCATCGGCCACCGCCGAGCACGTCGTGGTGGTCGGCGCGGGCCTCGGCGGCCTGTCCTGCGCGCTGTACCTGGCCGGCGCCGGCCGGCGGGTCACCGTCGTCGAGCGCGAGCCCATCCCCGGCGGCCGGGCGGGCCAGCTCGCCCTCGACGGGCACCTGCACGACACCGGCCCGACCGTGCTCACCATGCCGGACCTCATCGCCGACGCGCTCGCCGCCGTCGGCGAGGAGCTGGGCGACTGGCTGACCCTGACCCGGCTGGCCCCCGCGTACCGGGCGTTCTACCCCGACGGCTCCACGCTGGACGTGCACGCCGACGTCGAGGCGATGGCCGACGAGATCACCGCCGTGTGCGGCCCGCGCGAGGCGGCCGGGTACCGGCGCTTCGTCGCCTACGCCGCCCGGCTCTGGCGGATCCAGCGCGACGACTTCATCGACCGGAACCTCGACTCCCCGCGCGACCTGCTCACCCCCAACCTGGCCCGGCTGGTCGCCGCTGGCGGCCTGCGCCGCCTCGACCGCAAGATCGCCCAGTTCTTCCGCGACCCGCGCACCCAGCGGGTCTTCTCGTTCCAGGCCATGTACGCCGGCCTGGCCCCCCAGCAGGCCCTGGCCCTGTACGCGGTCATCGCCCACCTGGACTCCATCGCCGGCGTCTACCACCCCCGCGGCGGCCTGCACGCCGTCGCCCGGGCGCTGGCCGGCGCGGCGGAGAAGCACGGCGTCACCTTCCGGTACGGCACCGCCGTCGCCCGGGTCGAGGCCGCGCACGGCCGGGCCACCGCGGTGCTCACCGCCGACGGCGACCGCATCCCCGCCGACGCGGTGGTGCTCAACCCCGACCTGGCCGCCGCGTACGACCTGCTGCCCGGCCCGCCGCTGCGCCGCCGGCTGCGCTACTCCCCCTCCGCGGTCGTGCTGCACCTCGGCGCCACCGCGGAGTACCAGCGGATCGCCCACCACAACATCCACTTCGGCCGCGCCTGGCGCCGCACCTTCGCCGAGGTGATCTCCGACGGCACCCTGATGTCGGACCCGTCGCTGCTCGTCACCAACCCGAGCCGGACCGACCCCACGGTCGCGCCCGCCGGCCGGCACACCTACTACGTTCTCGCCCCCGTACCCAACCTGGACCGCGCGCCGTTCGCCTGGCGCTCCGGCCTGGGCGACTGGTACGCCGACGCGCTGATCGCCACGCTCGAGGAGCGCGGCTACCGCGGCCTCGGCGCCTCCGTGCGCAGCCGGCGCGTCGTCACCCCGGACGACTGGGCCGCATCCGGCCTGGCGGCGGGCACGCCCTTCGCCGCGGCGCACACCCTGCGCCAGACCGGGCCGTTCCGGCCCGGCAACCGGCACCCGGCGCTGCCCAACGTGGTGTTCACCGGCTCGGGCACCCAGCCCGGCGTCGGCGTCCCGATGGTGTTGATCTCCGGTCGGCTCGCCGCGGCGCGGCTGACCGGGAATCCGAGGTGAGCGAGGTGGCACAGTGAGCGCAGTCGGCGCCCCCAGCGGCATCGGCGACCCGGCCAGGCCCCGGGAGCAACTCCCCGTCGAACTCGTCGACGCCGACGGCACCGCCCGCGGCAGCACGACCGTCGGCGCGGCGCACGCCTCACCCGGCGAGCTGCACCGGGCGTTCTCCGTGGTCCTGGTCGACCCGGCCGGGCGGGTGCTGCTCCAGCGCCGCGCCGCCACCAAGACCCGGTTCCCCGGCCGCTGGGCCAACACCTGCTGCGGCCACCCGGCCCCCGGCGAGCCGGTGCCCGAGGCCGCCCAGCGCCGGCTCCGGGAGGAGCTGGGCGTCACGGTCGCGCTGACCGAGGTCGGGCGGTACACGTACCGCGCCGAGGACCCGGCCAGCGGCCTGGTCGAACACGAGTACGACCACGTCCTGCGCGGCGTCGTGCCGGCCGACCTGACCATCGAGGCCGACCCGGCGGAGGTCGACGAGGTCCGCTGGGCGGAGGTGGCCACCGTCCGGACGGCCGTCCGGGCGGCCCCCCAGGCGTACGCGCCGTGGCTCGCCGGGGTCCTCAACGCGCTCACCGAGGCCGGCTAGCCGGGAAACATCCACCCTTTTTGGTATTCATCGGGGGTGTGTCGGGGCGCTACCGTGGGGGCACCCCCAAGGTTCGGAGTACCCCCGTGACCCGACGCCTCACCGTGCTCGGCGCCGCCCTCACCGCGACCCTGCTGCTCAGCGCGCAGGCCGTGGCGGGCTGGCTCGACCGCCCCACCGCCACCGCGCTCACGCCGGCCGCGGCGACCCAGCCCGCGCCGGCCGCCCCCGGCCGCGGCGCCGGGGCCGACCGCGCCACCGGCACGTCCCGGCCCGGCGCGGTCGACCCCGGCGCGACCGGCCCCGGGGCGTCGGGCCCCGGATCGGCCCGGCCCGGCCCGGCGCGGCCCGGCCGCCCGACGGCCGGCCCCGCCACCTCCCGCCCACCCGCCAAGCGGCCGGGCCGCCCCACCAGCGGGGTGTTCGCCGCGGGCGTGGTCACCACCACCAAGGGCCGCGGCGTCTCGCTGACCTTCGACGACGGCCCGGCGCCGGGGTACACCCCGCAGGTGCTGGCGATCCTGCGGGCCAACGGCGTCCGGGCCACGTTCTGCGTGGTCGGCACCCAGGCGCGCGCCCACCCCGAGCTGATCCAGCAGATCGTCCGCGAGGGCCACCAGCTCTGCAACCACAGTTGGAACCACGAGCTGAACCTCGGCCGCGCCCCCGCCAGCCAGATCCGGGCCAACCTGCGCCGCACCAACGACGCCATCCGCAAGGCCGTACCGGGCGTCCCGATCCGCTTCTTCCGCCACCCGGGCGGCAACTGGACCCCGACGGCGATCCGGGTGGTCCGGGAGATGCGCATGATCCCGACCGGCTGGACCGTGGACCCCCGCGACTGGGAGCGCCCGCCGGCGTCCCGGATCAGCGCGGCGGTGCTGGCCGGGTCGCGCCGCGGCTCGATCGTGCTGCTGCACGACGGGGGCGGGGACCGGCGCAGCACGGTGGCGGCCTGCCGGACGATCGTCCCGGCCCTGAAGCGCAAGCTCCGGGTGGTGCCGCTCAGCTAGCGCCCTGCTCCCGACCGCGGGGTCGCTCGGGCCCGGGCCGGGGGGCGGGGTGGCGGCCCGGAGGGTGGATTGGCTCGGGGTTCGGCGATCGCGTATGCTGGCCGAGCCTCCGGCGGTGCCGGACGTGAGTGCGGCATGTTCGGGTTCCCGGATGTCGGGGTTGCGGTCTCGCCAAGGTTCGCCTGGCGCGCACCGTACGCCCCGCATATGCGAGGATGACGACGCCGCCCTCATCGTCTAGCGGCCCAGGACGTCGCCCTTTCAAGGCGGTAGCACGGGTTCGAATCCCGTTGGGGGCACGGACCGGCCTCGGCCGGTTGCACGAGGTCCTGTGGAGCAGTTGGAGTGCTCGCCGCCCTGTCAAGGCGGAGGTCGCGGGTTCAAGTCCCGTCAGGACCGCCAGATCCACCCGGAGATCGCCGGCCGCTCTGTGCGGTCGGCTTTTTTGCGGCTCAGTGCGGGCAGCCCCGACCCCCCGCGCCGCCTTCCCCTCTCCCGCGCCTGCGATCCAGAATTCGCCCATACCTTTCTATTCGGGCATTAATGCATCGGTCTCGGGCGCGGCGCTTGATGTGACTGACCGGGCGGATACGGCTCCTCGGGGCAGTACCAGCCGGGGCGACGGCGAGCCGGTCTCCCCGCGTGTCCACAAAGGGCTTTCGCGGTACCTCGGTCGGCCTCGTGGCCGCCCGACCCGTGGTCCCGTGAGCGCAGCCGGCCACCGTACTCGCCACCTCGCCGCGCAGACCCGCTCCGGCGGCGGCCGGCCTGGCGTACCGGCGCCGGGGTCCGCTCTAATCAGGAGCCGGTGGGCATCCACCGACATCAGCGTACGGGGGTACCGGTGAAAGCACGGGGGACGGTGACCAGGCGCGCCCTGGTCCTGGCCGGCGCGGCAGCGGCCGGCACGATTCTGGTTGGGCCGGCGGCGCCCGGCGGCCCACCGGTCGCACGGGCGGAGGCCCGCGGGGGCACACCCGCCACCGGCCGGCGCGGCCATGCGGTGCGGCAGAGGTGGCAGGTACCCAGCGGGTCCGCCGACCACTACCTCGCCGCGGCCGATCAGCGGGTCTTCCTGCTCGTCGACGGCATCGCCTGCCACCGGGCCGACACCGGCGCCCGCGCCTGGTTCGCCCCGATGCTGCTGAGCAACTACTTCCAGTTCCTGGCGCCGGGCGGCGACGCGCTCTACAGCTTCCTGACCCCCGTCGTCGGCAACGCCGTCCAGTGCGTCCTCGATTGCCGGGACAGCGCCACCGGCGCCGCGCGCTGGCAGCGCCAGCTCACCGAGTTGGTCGAGGCGCTCGCCGGGCACCGCGACGGCGTCCTCACCATGTCGCGGAACGACGGCATGCAGGTGACCGGCTACGACGCCGACGGCGAGGTCCGCTGGCGGCGGACCGGGGAGCTGCTCGGCCCGGTGGTCGACGGCGCCGCCCTGGTGGGCGACCCGCGCGGCACCGCCCTGGTGGACGCCCGCACCGGCGTGCCGCGCTGGCGGATCCGACCCGGCCGGTTCGCCGCGCTCGCCACCTCGCCCGACGGCCGATTCGCCACCGGGTACGGCGACCTCGGCGGGGTCCCGCCGCACGTGGCCCGCATCGACCTGCGCGACGGCAGCGAGCGGTGGCGACGCGCCGGCGAGGTCGACGCGGCGGCCGACGACGGCGCGAACCTGGTCGTCTCCGGCAACCACCGCGAGACGACGGGCCTGGACCCGGCGACCGGCGCCGAGCGCTGGCGCACGGCCACCGCCGGGGATCTCGCCCTCACCGCCGGCCTGGCCTGGATCCTCGTCGGTTCGGACACCCGCGTCGTCGACGCCGCCTCCGGGGCGCAGGTGGCGACCCCGTTCGCCGCGGCGCCCCGCCGCAGCACGGTCGTCGGCGACCTGCTCGTCACCACCGACGGCGCCCATCTGACGGCCTACGGCCCCGACCGCGCCGCGGCGCAGCCGGGCGGTACCCGATGAGCGCCCGCGGCACGGTACGGCTGGCGCTGCTGCTCCTGCTGGTCGCGGCCCTGACCACCCCGGCCGCAGCCGCCGCCGGGCCGGCCGGCCCCACCGCGGTCTGGCGCGTCGACCTGCCGTACGCCGATGCGCGCTCGCCGATCGTGGCCGCCGGCGACGCCCTGTTCGTCGCCTGCCGGGACGCCGTGGTGGCGCTCGACGCGCGCACCGGCGCCGAGCGCTGGCGGCACCCGGTGACCGTGCCGTGGACGGCCCGGCTGGCCGCGGAGGGCCGCCACGTCGCGCTGGCGTACTCGGTGGCGAGCCGCAGCCACGAGGTCCGGGTGCTGGACGCGCGCACCGGCGCGGCGCAGTGGTCCCGACGGCTGGGCATCGTGCCGGTTCTGCTGACCGCCCCCGGAATGATCATCGTCGACGTCGACAAGGAGGCGCCGATGGGCGAGACGCACCGGGCCTTCCGCAGCACCGACGGCACTCCGCTGTGGACCGCGGAGGACCTCGGCCACCACGCCAGGGTCGTCGGCCGCCGCCTGGTCGGCGACGACCGCGCGATCGAGCTGGCCACCGGCGCGGTCGCCTGGACGGCCACCGCCTTCCGCGACCTGAAGGTCTTCGCCGTCTCCCCCGACGGCCGGCGCGCCACCGGCACCGCCCGGGTCGCGCCGGACTTCGCCGACGCCGTCGTCCGGGTCGACGGCGCGAACGGCACCGTACGCTGGCGGTCGGCGGGCCGCGCGGAGCTGGCCGCCGGCCACGACGACGGCCGCCGGGTCTACCTGGCCTCGTCGCCGCGGGCCGGGTCGCCGCGGGTCACCGCGCAGGACGCGGGCACCGGCGCACCGCTGTGGTCCCGCCCGGGCCGGGCGTACCAGGACCTGTTCGGGTTCGGGATGTTCACCGCCGGCGGCCGGCTGCACGTCCACGAGGACCTGTTCTGCCACACCGCCGACCCGGCGACCGGCGCGGAGCGGCCCACCCCGGTCCTGGACGGCGGCTGCGAGGACGCCCTCACCGCCGCCGACCTGGTGATCTACCGCGACGCCGACCGCATCACCGCCCACCCCGCGGCCACCGGCCGCTGACCCCGCCGGGCGGGCCGCGGTGGCCCCACCCCGGTAACGGGGGCTAGCCCCACCGGGCATGGGGTGGTGGGCGGCGTGTGCCGTGGTCCGGCCGGCGCCAGGCTGGACGCATGATGCTTGCGAAGTGGGGCGGCCTGGCGCTCGCGGCCGCGATGGTGGTGCCGGCACCGGCGGATGCACGGGCCGCGGCGCCGAACGGCGCCGGCGGGCGCGGCACGGTGGTGTCGAGTACGCCGGTACTGGGCCTGGATGCCCGGCAGGTCGAGGACCTGCTGCGACCGCTGGGGGTCCACGTGCCGGAGGCGCGGCACGGCGTGGACGCGTACCGGGTGGTCTACCGCACGGTCGACGTGCGCCGCCGGGCCACCACGGCCAGCACGCTGGTCGTGCTGCCGCGCACCGACGCGGAGCGACTGCGGCCGGCGGTCTGGCTGCACGGCACCCAGTCGTACCGCCGGGACGCGCCGTCGGTGAGCGAGTGCTGCGACCGCGCCGCGGGGGTGCTGTTCGCCTCGCTGGGCTACGCGAGCACCGTGCCGGACTATCTCGGCCTCGGCGAAGGACCCGGTACGCATCCGTACTTCCACGCCGCGACCACGGTGAGCGCGTCGGTCGACGCGCTCCGCGCCACCCGCCACTTCGCCGCGCGCCGGGGCCGGGCCGTGGGCGGGCCGGTATCGGTGTCCGGCTTCTCGCAGGGCGCCAACAGCTCGTTCCTGCTCGCCCGGGCGCTGCAGCGGGGCGCCGACCGCCACTTCACGCTCGGCGCGCTCGCCCCGATCAGCGGCGCGTACCACCTGTTCGACGTGGAGTGGCCGGCCGCGCTCGACGGCACGGTGGATCCCCGCGCGGCGACCTACTACCTGGCGTACCTCACGGTGGCCTGGAACCGGATCTACCACCTGTACCGGGACGAGTCAGCGGCCTTCAAGGCGCCGTACGCGGGGCGGGTGGCGACGCTCTTCGACGGGGAGCACACGATCGAGGAGACCATGGCGGGCCTGCCGGCCGAGCCGGCCGACCTGTTCCGGCCGGGGTTCATCCAGCGACTCCGCCACCCCACCGGCGCGCTCGCCCGGGCGGCGCGGACCAACGACGACGCCTGCCGGCGGTGGAAGCCGTCGGCGCCGGTCCGGATGTACGCCGCCCACGGCGACCCCGAGGCGGTGTACGCCAACAGCGTGCGGTGCACGGAGTCGCTGCACCCCGCCGCCGACGTGACGCTGACCGATGTCGGCGACGTCGACCACATCACCTCGCTCGTCCGGTCGGTTCCACGCGTCGCGACGTGGTTCGCTTCGCTAAACGCGGAGCCGACCTCGCGGGGTGGTTCGGCACTGCCGAACGGCTGAGCCCGGCACCGCTGACGGCCGGAGGCCGCAGCGGCAGGGGGTCCCGTACCTCTGACCCGTGACATGCGCTTCACCCCATCCGGATGGGGTGAAGCGCATGTCACCTTGCGGGCTCGGGGCACGACTGTGACAGCCATGGCAGCCTCGGCATCGTCCGGTCGCTGGTCGCACCGGATTCATCCTGAGGTCCCCCCGCTTTCCCGGAGTGGGGTTACCTGCCGCCGGTTGGCGTCGGGGTGGTGCTGA
>NZ_BMQB01000004.1 GCF_014647895.1 Pilimelia anulata | reverse complement strand
CATGCGGTGAAAGGTCATATCCGGTATTAGCCCCCGTTTCCGAGGGTTATCCCAAAATCAAGGGTAGGTTACTCACGTGTTACTCACCCGTTCGCCGCTCGAGTACCCCCGAAAGGGCCTTTCCGCTCGACTTGCATGTGTTAAGCACGCCGCCAGCGTTCGTCCTGAGCCAGGATCAAACTCTCCAACAAAAACCTTCGTTGAAAAACTCAAAACCCGGCAACAATAACTAACTTGCTGCCATTTCATAATGGCACTGGCATCCTAAAGAAAACACCCTGTTGAGTTCTCAAAGAACAAACACGCACCGTTGAGGCGGCCGATTTTACCGGCGTTCTTTCCGGGGTTGTTTGCTAGCTTATTCGGTCAATTTCGCGCCTGTCAAATCGGCGCCTTGCCCGATTCCTTGCAAACTGCTTCGGTTGAAGCTTAGCAGTTCAAGTTTCTGGCAGACCGGCCGGCCTCGTCGCTCGCGCCACCCGAGGGTGTCGCTGAGCGGTGGCCCGCCCGGCTCCTGCCGGCTTAGCTACCTTACTCGGTCGGCTCCGCGTTGGCAAATCCTGTTTCGATCCGCTTCGCACCGCCCGTGGGAGCCAGGTCGTCTCCGGCACTTCCGTACCGGTGCGCTCCGTCGCTCCCCGCCTGCGTGGACCGGACCGTTTGCCTTCTTCAGCTTGGTTCGCTGAGTTCCGGCTGTTTTGTCCGTTCCCCGCTGGCAGAGAGAAAGTTACGCGGTCCGTCACCTCGGCGTCAAATCGACGCTCTATGGCCCGGGTCACACTCTCGACCGCCCGTCCACCCGCGCGGGCCGCGGTACGGCCGGCACACCTCGCTGACCAGGCACTACGCCGACGCGGCCCACGCACACCGGCAGTCCGGCCGCTGTGGCCGCAGCAGGGCGGTTCCGCCACCGCCCCACGGGTGGCCCGCCGAAACGGCCGCACCGCCCGGCCGGCGACGCCGGCGGGCGGTGCGAACGGTCGTACTACGGCCGCCTCAGGCGGACTTCTCCTCGCGGTCGCGGCGCGCCCGCCGGCCGACGAAGTCGCGCGGGACGATCGTCGGGTACACGTTCTCCAGGACCACCTCGCGGGTGACGAGCACCCGGGCGGCGTCCGGATTGCTCGGCACCTCGTACATGACGCTGAGCAGGACCTCTTCCATGATCGCCCGTAGGCCGCGGGCGCCGGTACCGCGCAGCAGCGCCTGGTCGGCGATGGCCTCCAGCGCGGGCTGCTCGAACTCCAGCTCGACGCCGTCCAGCTCGAACAGCCGCTGGTACTGCTTGACCAGCGCGTTGCGCGGCGCGGTGAGGATCTGCACCAGCGCCTCGCGGTCGAGGCTGCGCACGTTCGTGAGCACGGGCAATCGGCCGACGAACTCGGGGATGAGCCCGAACTTGAGCAGGTCCTCGGGCATGACCTGGCCGAAGATGTCGTCGGTCGAGCGTTCGGACACCGCGCGCAGGTGGGCGCCGAAGCCGACGCCGCCCTTGCCGGTGCGCGACTCGATGATCTGGTCCAGGCCGGCGAACGCCCCGCCGCAGATGAACAGCACGTTGGTCGTGTCGATCTGGATGAACTCCTGGTGCGGATGCTTGCGCCCGCCCTGCGGCGGCACGTTGGCCACCGTGCCCTCCAGGATCTTCAGCAGCGCCTGCTGCACGCCCTCGCCCGAGACGTCCCGGGTGATGGACGGGTTCTCCGACTTGCGGGCGATCTTGTCGACCTCATCGATGTAGATGATGCCGGTTTCCGCCCGTTTGACGTCGTAGTCCGCCGCCTGGATGAGCTTGAGCAGGATGTTCTCGACGTCCTCGCCGACGTACCCGGCCTCGGTCAGCGCGGTCGCGTCGGCGATGGCGAACGGGACGTTCAGCATCCGCGCCAGCGTCTGCGCCAGGTGCGTCTTGCCGCAGCCGGTCGGGCCGATCAGCAGGATGTTCGACTTGGCCAGCTCGACGGCGTCCGCGCCGCCGCTGGACCCCGCCTCGGCCTGGATCCGCTTGTAGTGGTTGTAGACGGCGACGGCCAGCGCCTTCTTGGCGGCGTCCTGGCCGACGACGTACGAGTCGAGGAACTGGCAGATCTCGCGAGGCTTGGGGAGTTCGTCCCACTTCACCTCGCCGGACTCGGCGAGCTCCTCCTCGATGATCTCGTTGCAGAGATCGATGCACTCATCGCAGATGTAGACCCCCGGCCCCGCGATGAGCTTCTTGACCTGCTTCTGCGACTTGCCGCAGAAGGAGCACTTCAGTAGGTCGCCGCCGTCACCGATCCGTGCCACCTACGCATCTCCCTGCACTCGGCGCCGCGCGTACGCAGCGGCGTGAGGATGGTCCGTCACACACATCCCTATCGTCCGGGGACGTCCGCGATCCGAGAACACCCCATCAGTCGAGTGTTCACGTCCATCGAGTGCCCACTTGCCGCGCACTCGATGCCGACATGGATTCGACGTTACCCGCTCCGACGGATTTCTCCGACCCCCGGCGGCGGGTGTGTCCGGGGCCGGCCGGCGAACGACGCCCACCGGCCGGCCCGCGGAAACCGGGAATCCGGCCCGCTAAGCGGACACCAGGCCCTTCTTCCGGCTGGCCAGCACGGTGTCGACCAGCCCGTACTCGCACGCCTCGGCGGCCGTCATGATCTTGTCACGATCGATGTCCTTGCGGACCTTCTCGATCGCCTGCTTCGAGTGCTGCGAGAGCAGATTCTCCAGCAATGTCCGCATGCGCAGTATTTCGCGCGCCTGGATCTCGATGTCCGAACCCTGGCCGTAGCCGCCCTCGGTGGCCGGCTGGTGGATGATGATCCGCGAGTTCGGCAGCGCCATCCGCTTGCCCGGCGTACCGGCGGCCAGCAGCACCGCCGCGGCCGACGCGGCCTGCCCGAGGCAGACCGTGGTGATGTCCGGGCGGACGTACTGCATGGTGTCGTAGATCGCCGTCATGGCCGTGAACGAGCCGCCGGGCGAGTTGATGTACATCGTGATGTCGCGGTCCGGGTCGGTGCCCTCCAGCGTGATGAGCTGGGCCATCACGTCGTTGGCGGACGCGTCGTCGACCTGGACGCCGAGGAAGATGATCCGGTCCTCGAACATCTTGTTGTACGGGTTGGACTCCTTGATCCCGTACGAGGTGCGCTCCACGAACGACGGCAGCACGTACCGGTTGTGCACCTGCATCAGGGACGGGGGCAGGATCGGATCAAGCATCGTCGGTACCTTCCTCAGCTCAGCGTGCCGGCGCCCTGCGGAACCTGACTGGCTCCGGTGATCAGCTTGTCGATGAAGCCGTAGTCCAGCGCCTCCTGGGCGGTGAACCAGCGGTCCCGGTCCGAGTCCGCCTCGATCTGCTCGGGCGTCTGTCCCGTGTGGAAGGCGACCCGCTCCTGGAACATCTTCTTCGTGTACAGCATCTGCTCCGCCTGGATGGCGATGTCCGCGGCCGTGCCGCCGACGCCGCCCGACGGCTGGTGCATCATGATCCGCGCGTGCGGCAGCGCGTACCGCTTGCCCTTCGCGCCGGCGCACAGCAGGAGCTGGCCCATCGACGCCGCCATGCCCATCGCGCAGGTGGCCACGTCGTTCTTGATGTACTGCATCGTGTCGTAGATCGCCATGCCGGAGTAGACCGAGCCGCCCGGCGAGTTGATGTACAGGAAGATGTCCCGCTCCGGGTCCTCCGCGGCGAGCAGCAGGAGCTGGGCGCAGATCCGGTTGGCCACCTGGTCGGTCACCTCGCTGCCGAGGAGGATGATGCGCTCCTTCAGCAGCCGGTTGAAGACGGAGTCGTCCAGGCTCGCGAGCTGGTCACCACCCCCGCGGAGCTGCGGGGAGGCGGGGAGGTGTAGGTCAGTCATGGCAGCCCTTCGCCGTCCGGCGGCCGTCCCGGCGGCCCTCCGACGCCGCGGCGGGCGTCCGGGCGGAGCGCGGGTCGGCGCTACGTCTGTCGTGCCCCGACCCTAGCCGGTCGGGGGCGCCCGCCGGGCCGCCAACGGGGCCTGTTCGCTCAAAGCGCAGGGCGGAACAGGCCCCCGTGCCCCGGCTACTCCGCGGCGGCCGCGCTGCCGCCCACGGCGGCGTTCGGGTCGATCGTGTTGCCGGCCGAGTCGGTGAGCTTCGCCTTCTCCAGCAGCAGCGTCAGGGCCTTGCCCCGGCGCACGTCGCCGTAGACCGCCCCGGCCGTGCCGGCGCGGGCGAGCTGGTCGTAGTACTGCTGCGGCTGGAGCCCGGCCCGCTGCGCCCGCTGGACGATCTCCCGGCCGAACTCGTCGTCGCTGACCTCGACCTTCTCGGCCTCGGCGAGCGCGTCCAGGATGATCTGGATCTTGACGGCCTCGACCGCGGCCTCGTTCAGCTCGGTGTCGAGCTGCTCCTCGGTCTTCTCCTCGGAGGCCAGGTACCCCTCCAGGTTGGCGCCCATCCGCTCCAACTGGTCGACCATCGCCTGCTTGCGGTGCTCGACCTCCTCGCGGACGACCCCCTCCGGCGCCGGGACGTCGGTCGCCGCGACCAGGGCCTCCAGGACCTTGTCCCGGGCGGCGTAGAGCTGCTCGACCCGCTTGACCCGGGTCAGCCGCTCGCGGCTGTCGGCGCGCAGCTCGTCCAGGGTGTCGAACTCGCTGGCGAGCTGGGCGAACTCGTCGTCCAGCGCCGGCAGCTCCTTCTCCTTCACCGTCCGGACGTGCACCTTCACCTCGGCGGTGCGGCCGGCGTACTCGCCGCCGACCAGGGCCGTCTCGAAGGTGGCGCCGTCGCCGGCGGCCAGGCCGACCAGGGCCTCGTCCAGCCCCTCCAGGAGCTGCTTGCTGCCGACCTCGTGGGAGATGTTCTCGGCGCTGCCGCCGGGCACGTCCTCGCCGTCGACGGTCGCGTTGAGGTCGATCTGCACGTAGTCGCCGTCGGCGGCGGCCCGCTCGACGGTCTTCAGCGTGGCGAACCGCTGGCGCAGGCCGTCCACCTGCTCGTCGACGTCCGAGTCGGCGACCTGCACCTCGTCCACGGTCACCTCGAGGGTGGCCGGGTCGGGCAGGGTGACCTCGGGCCGGACGTCGACCTCGGCGGTGAACTTCAGCGGCTCGCCGTCGGTGACCTCGGCGACCTCGACGTCCGGGCGGCCGAGCGTCTTCAGCTCGTGCTCGCGGTACGCGGCGACGAGCTGCTGCGGGATCGCCTCCTGGATGGCCTCGTTGAGCACCGCGCCGCGGCCGACCCGCTGGTCGATGACGGCGGCCGGCACCTTGCCCCGGCGGAAGCCGGGGATGGTCACCTGCTGCGCGATCGCCCGGTACGCCTTCTTCAGGCTCGGCTCCAGGTCGGCCCACGGCACCTCGATGGCGAGCCGCACGCGGGTCGCGCTGAGAGTCTCGACGGTGCTGTTCACAGGCGTACTCCTTGCTGATGGGGTCGGTCGGTATTGCCCGCGGGCGCGACCAGACGCACCGACAGCGGGTGACGGACAGTCGGGGTGGCGGGATTTGAACCCACGGCCCCTCGCTCCCAAAGCGAGTGCGCTACCAAGCTGCGCCACACCCCGTGGCGAGGTGCAGTCTATGTGCTGCGCTCGGGCGGGCGTGGGTGGCCCCGGCCACGGGCGGGGTGGCCGGGTGGGCGCCGGGGCGGGCGATTCAGTACCCTGGTGCGGTGCGCCGGCCGCCGGCGCCGCGCGGGCGTAGCTCAATGGTAGAGCCTCAGTCTTCCAAACTGATTACGCGAGTTCGATTCTCGTCGCCCGCTCCACATGACAGCGGCCCAGGCCAGGGGCATTATCCCCGGACCTGGGCCGCTGTCAGTTCCAGCCTTCTTCGATCTTGCGTGCCATTGGCGTGCCATTAGCCGCCGCGCGGCTCTACCCTCTCCCCGTCAGGCGAGGTCTCCTCACGGACCGGGCGCTGCCCCGTGGCCCTGGCGATGCGCTGGTCGATCCCACGGGCGATCTCCGCATCGCGCTCACGGGTTGCGTGCTGGTAGATCAACGCGGCACGCATGCTGGCGTGGCCCATTCGGTGCATCAGCTCCCGCGTACTGGCGCCCGTGGTGGAAGCCAACGTGTTGCCCGTATGCCGAAGATCATGGAAGTGAAAGCCCTTCGGAAAGCCGAGCCGGTCGAGCGTTGACCGCCACGCCACCGCCCGCGCCCAGGTACCGGATCGCAAGAGCGCGTTCTTGGCGCCGGTGAAGACCAGACCATCAGGCCCGTCGTGAACGAACCCGGCACCGAAGTGCGTCCGGAGCGCGGCCACTGCCGATTCCGGTAGCGCCACCGTGCGGACACCGCTGTCGGTCTTCGGCGGTCCGAACTCCGTCTTCCCGCTGCGGAGCGTGGCCAACTTGCGCTGGACTCGCACGGTGCCGGCCGTGAGGTCGAGGTCGCTGCGTCGTAGTGCGATCAGCTCACCCCAGCGCAGGCCGGAGAGCGCAGCGAGCAGCACCAGCGCCCGGAACCGATCCGGCATCGCGCCGGCCAGCTCGTAGACCTTGACGATCCCGACCGTCGGCCGCTCCGGAGTGTGGTAGCGGTCGTAGCCGCGAATACGGCACGGGTTGTCCCGAATGATCCCGTCTTCTTTCAATGCGGTGTTCAGGACCGCGCGAAGGACGCAGTACGCCTTCACGGCCTGCGGCTCCGGGCGACCGTCATCGAGGATTCGCTTGCGCCAGCTCCGGATGGTGGCCGGTCGGATCGCACCCAGGGCGAGGTTGCCGAGGTACGCGGCGATGTTCAGCCGGTACAGATCCTCGTAGTTCTCGCGGGTGCGGGGCGACAACTTGCGCTCAGCGATCCAGCGCGGGGCGTACTCGTCCAGCAGGATGCTGCCTGCCTCCGGGGCTACCCACTCACCTCGGATGACCTCAGCTTCGACCAACGTCAGCCACTTGGCGGCCTTCTTCTCCGACTCGAACGTCTGCGGCGCGGTACGGGTGAGTCCGTCAGGGCCCTGGTACCGCGCCTGCCAGCGGTCCGAGGGGAGCTTGCGGACGCTGCCGAAGCGCCGCCGTCCGGGCTTGTTCGCCATCAGGCTGCCGCCTCGCCCCGCAGAAAGGCCAGCCGCACCTCTGCCCGGCTGAGCGATGCGACCCGATGGCGTTCGACGTAGGCAACCAACGCCGCTTCCTCGAACCGCACACTGCGGCCGACCTTGACGAAGGCGATCCGCCGATCCGCCACGAGCCGACGAACGAACCGCGTCGTACAGCGCAGCCGGGCCGCCACCTCATCCGACGTCAGCAGCTCAGGCCCGATCCTCACGACTCCCCCGGCGCTCATGCCGCCTTCCTTTCTTCTGTTGCCGAGAGTTCGGCGTGTCGCTGTTTTGCCTGGTCGAGTGATCGGCGCCATTGGTTGCGGGTGGCGATGGCGGTCATGAGGCGGACGCGTTGTGGTGGTACGTCGGCGTCGGTGGTCTTGGCGAACTCGTACACGTACTGGCCGTCCCGGGGTACGGGGCCGTCGGGGATTTCGCCGTCGGTGTCGGCCAGGAGCGCGCGGACCCAAGCGCGGTTGTCCTCGCGGATGTCGGTGAGGGTCTTGTCGGCCCACTGCCGGGAGATGAGGACGCGGCGGCCGGTGAAGCCGAGGGTTTCCCGGCGGTGGACCTTCCCGCGGCACAGGCCGGGCCGCTTCTCGCTGCCGTCGCAGTTGGCCGGTTGGATGCCGTAGAGCAGCCAGTTCGGGCAGCCGGGTGTGCAGGGCAGGTGAACGAGTTCGGCGTGGAGCCGGTCGAAGTGCTGCCGTGCCCGGTCGTTGCCCGGCTTCACGGTGTCGGTCAGATCCTTGGCGATGTACTTGGTCACGTAGCGGACCGTCCGCTCGGCGTCCTGGCTACCGGCGTTGACGCCCTTGGCGTCGATCTTGCCGAGCCAGACGACGTGCGCGGGTTCAGCGTCGGTGCCTTGGTGGTCGAGGTCGTCCATGGCCTGATCCCAGGTGGGCAGCAGCCTGCCGGTGTCGGGGTCGACGTAGCCGCCTGCGTCGGCGTCCCAGGTCGGCGCCTGGTCGGGCGAGTACACCGGTTCACGATGGTCCGGCCACCACACTTGGTGATAGGTGGCGGCGGCGACCTCGGCGAGCAGCCGGCGGGGGAAGGTGCCGCGCATGGCGAAGTGCCAGTGCGGCGCCAGCCGGCGTTGCAGTTCGACGCTGCCGGCGTACTGGACGTTGATGCCGGTGGCGCGGCGCAGGTTCTGCCAGAACCGGTCCACGACCTTCGCCCCGTGGATCGCATCCAGGGCGGCCCGCCGGTAGTCGTAGGTGTCCGGGTCCAGCGGCGTACCCACGGTCGGGTCGTCGCGGTGATGCATGACCCCGCACCCGCACGCCGGGCGACCGGGACGACGCGGGGTATGGACCGGCCCGTAGGAGTCCAGAGTCAGCGTCAGGAACATCGACGGCCGGTAGGTGCGCCCATCCGGTGCCGTGAACGCCCGACCGACCGTGCGCCCCCGATCCACGGTCAGGTTGGGCAGGTCGGGTGCGTCCTCACGGCGGCGGGTCGTGCGCTGCTTACGCGGCTTGGCCTTCCGATCCTCGGCCGTGGTGGGGCCGGCAGTCCCGCGCAGCCCGAGCCCGGACATGTACTCCTCGATCTCCCCGATCGCCTCATCACACGCGGTCACCTCCACCCAATCGGAGGTGGCACCGGCGTGGGCGCGGGCGTGTTCCAGATCAGCCCGGACCGCGACGAGGGTCCGCATCTCGTCGTCGGCCGGTTGAGGGGCGGGGACGGGTTCGGTATCGAGGTGCCAGCCGGCCCGGATCTGCTGCAACCGGATACGCCGGTTCCGCTCAGCGCACGGCCCGCACTTCGACGCCAACCGGGCACCACACGGGATCTCCAACACCGACGTGACACCGGTCGTGGTGCAGATCCGCCGCAGCAACACCGGCTTGAGGCACACGCCCAGCTCACGGGCGTAGTCACGCAGGATGTCGACCTTCATCGGGACAGCCAGCCGGGCAGTCCGGGAGCCGGGCCGTGGTTCGGCCGCCGGGGCGGGGAGGACAGCGGTGGTCATCGGTGGCCCTCCCTCTCGGTTTCGGCGGCGACGAGGTAGACGCGGACCTGGCCGGGCCGATCACGGCAGGGCAGGAAGCGGGAGATGTCGACCACGGCCAGGACGTCGCGGAGCCGGGTCACGGTGGTGGCGCAGTCGGCGGGGGTCCCGATGATCCGGACGCGGATGAAGTTCATGTCGTCTCCCTCCCGGGCAGGGCTGCGGACAGGACGGCCCGGACGGCGCGGTCGACGGACGGCACGAGGGCACGGGCGTGGTCGGTGTACCGGTCGGGGTCCAGGCGCAGGACCGTGGTCATCTCGATCCGGGGGGTTCCGGTCAGCGGGGCGACGGCGGCGACGTGGATTGCGCCGTAGCCGGTGTGCCAGATGATCGGGGCGGAGCGGTGTTCCCCGGAGGGGTAGCCGTGTCGGGCCGTGCAGCGGTGGTCCTGCGGGCACCAGCTCGGGCAGCTCGGGCGGGCGCGCATCCAGTGACGGCGGATCATCGGGCCGCCTCCCCCGTGTTGTCGGCGCCGGTGTCGGCGGCGCGTTGGCGCAGGTTGCGGCACAAGTTGCAGGCGTGGACGGTGCCGTAGACGAAGCAGGAGGCCAGGAACCCCCACTGCGCCGTGGTGATCGAGTAGGCCAGCCACAGCAGTTGGGAGGCCAGACCGACGGCCCAGCCGATCCAGAGGCCCTGTCCGGCCAGCCACAGGCCGGTGACACCGACCGCGGTGAGCAGCCAGGACCACAGTTGGTGGCTCATGCCGCCCACCCCAGCCCGTAGCCGTCGGTGTCCTCGGCGGCCAGGTCGGCGGCGTGCCGGCGGATGGTGGTGATCAGCGGGTCGCGGGTGGGGTCGCAGGCGTGGCAGCCGTCGCCGACGCAGGCGGCGCAGGGTGCGGGGGTGGGGAGTCGGTGGAGGCGGCGGGTACGAGTCGTGTTTTTCATGGTCGGCTCCGAGTCGTGTGGGCGCAGCGCGCCGTGCCCCTGTTCGGGGCGGGGAAGGTCAGCGGGGGGTGGGGTTGACGTGGACCTGAATCCAGTCCGGCGGGGTACCCGTCGACGCGATCGCCTCGGACAGACAGCGCCACAGCGCCCACGCTTCTTCGGTGGTCAGGGCCATCCGGCGACGCCCGGCGCCAACGGCGACGTAGAGGCCCTCACCGGGGGTGACGCGTACGGTGATCGCGGTCGAGGTGCGCTCGACGTCGGGGGCGCGGAGCCGGTAGAAACGGCGCGGTTCCGGGTCGGGCTCGTCAGCGAACGGCATCAGCCGGGGCGGGTCAGCGTCGGGGATCATGCCGACTCCCCGAGGTCATCGCGCCGGTCCGGGTTGAGTGCGCCGAGCAGGCTGTCGGGCAGCAGCGGCCGGGTCGGCCGGTACACGGTCCGGTCCCGATCAACCGGGCGGGCCGGCTTCGCGGGGGTGGCCTGCTTCGGTACCAGCGGCACGGGTGCCGGGGTCGGGGCGGGGTAGGTGGCCGCCATGTCGCGGATCAGGTCGTCATCGACGAACGAGAACCGGACCCGGACCGGTTCGGGACGGTCGGACAGCACGACGTACGCGGTACCGGGCATGGTCCGCGGGATGTGATCGGCCAGCGCGCCGCGGGATCGGGAGCCGAGCCCCAGCGACATGTCGACCTGATCAGCGTCGTTGAGGCGCAGCGCGATCCGGGTCGGGAACAGGTCCCGCAGCGACAGCACTTCCTTGCGGGGGTCCTGCGTCGCGCCAACGACCAGCACACCGAGGCCGGCACCCTGCGACAGCAGGATCGCCAACGACTGAGTGATCCGCTCCCGGAGCCGGACATCCTGTAGGTAGGCCAGCAGTGCGGCCAGCTCATCGATGACGATCAGGATCAGCGGTTCGTCGGTGGACGCGGCGTGGACGCGGACCTTGCCGCGAAGACGGGCCTTGCGGCGGTTCATCTCCGCGATGGCGTCATCGAGCAACTGAGCCATCGCGGTGAAGTCGGTGTCCTCGTACCGGCTGAACAGCGACTCCCCCAGCGCCATTTCCATGCCGCCCTTGGGGTCGATCACCCACAGCCGGACCAGCCCGGACAGGACCCCGCCGGCCACCGCGCGGATCACCGACCAGATGACCGACCCCTTGCCCGCCCGGGTCGCGCCGATGATCAGGACGTGGGTGGCCAGCAGCCGCAGCAGGTACAGCGACAGGTCCTCGCACAGCCCCATCGGCAGGCGCGTGAAGTCCGGGGTCGTGGGCACGGGCAGCGGGGCGACGACGGCGCGCAGCGGGTCGCGGCGGATGAACACCAGCGACAGCAGCCTGGGGCGATCCCGGAACCTGATCCGATCCACCGCCCGCCACAGCCACGCCAGCCGGCCGGAGCGAACCGGAGCCGGATCACGACGGGTGCTGTAGACGCGGCAGTGCCGGGTGCCGAAGGCCAGCGCCAGCGCCTGAGCCTGCCGGTACCACACCTCCGGGGTCTGACCCCGCGGCATCCGCACCCGCACCACGTCGGTCGCGTCGTTGCAGCGCACCGACAGCAGCACCGGAACTTTCTGGCCACCCTCGTAGACCTTGACCAACCCGGTCAGGGTCAGCGTTTCGTTCCACTGCCTGCCGTACACCCACAGCCGCCGCCACCGCGCCAGCAACGGCCACAACACCAGCCGCTGACACGAGGCCCGCCCCCGCCACCACCAGAGCGCCAGGACCGCGACCAAGGCCGCGACGGTGAGGGTGGTGGGCAGCCAGCCGTACCGGTCCACGGCCACCATCAGCAGCAGTCCCGCAGCCAGCTCGGGCAAAACCCGCCGGTACCGGAACAGCGCCGTGACGAGGCTGAACAGCACCCCGACCAGGCACACCGCAACCTCGAACGCGAGAACGAAGACCAACAGCGGCCACGGCACCGGAACCGCGAACTTACGCACGTTGAACAGCGGGGTCCCCTTCACCGGACACCACCAGCGGAAACGAAACGACCCCGCCCATCACGCGCCGGCGGCGTCGGCGGGAACGGCAGCTCAAGCTGATCCACGCACAAGCCACAGCGCAGCTCGTCGGCCGCCGCCGGAGCGAACATGGCCCGGCACTGCGGGCACTTCGACTTCTTCGCACGGGTGACGGCGCTGCGCCGCGACCGCTTGGAAGGCATGATGAAACCGCCCTTTCAGGCTCGAAGAGGTTCGGGAGGGCAGCGGGGCGGTCCGGCTTCCTACGGCTCAGGGACCGCCCCGCGCGAACTCGATCAGGCGCCCGCCACAGCAGCGCCACGAACGAAACTCGTCTGCTCGGTCACCGGCAGGCACGACGACAGGTGGATCGACCAGCCGGGCCACGACGGACACCGCACGTAGGCATTGGTCAGCACCATCGGACGCCCGCCCCGGTCGTAGGGCTGTTCGGTCACGAGCCAGACATCGACACCGAAGTGCTCCACCCACAGGCCGAGGCCCTCCGCGGACCCGAAGCACAGAGTTAGATCACGCAGGTCGGCGTCCATCCTCATCGTCCTCGGCGTGGGAAGACCCAGCGTCGCCACGGCGACGCCCACACCGATCACGGCCTCACATGCCGGCAGCACATCGACCGGAGTTCGCTGCGCCGGAACCGGGGCCGCCATCACGCCACCACCCCAGCCGACTTGACCAGCGCGAACAGCAGCGCATTGGTCACCGCCAACTGCCGAACCACCATGCTGTCCGCGGACACCGGGGTAGCAGCGATCGCCGCCGCCTCACGCAGATGCCCAGCCGGCGACATCGACAGCAGCTCCGCCCGCCGACTCTCGTTCATGAAGGGCATCAGGCCCCCACCTTCGCGCCCGCAGCAGCCTTGACCTCGCCGCGCGACTCCGCCTGACTCTTCGGCGCGAACATCCCCGTCGCCCGCAGCGAGTACGCCAACCGGCCGTTCTGCCCCACGTACGCCGTGACCATCAGCCCCGAGAACTCCACCGGCTGAAACGGCCCCACCGGCGGCGCCGGCTGGTGATCCCCCAACACCTTGACCGTCAGCTCACGCGATCGACCCGCAAGCTGCTCATCCATGTCCATCACCCGGCACTGATACACCCGCTGCCCAGTGACCTTGTCCTTCGCCGGAGTACGCCGACCCGACTTCTCATCGAAGTCCATCGCCTCAGCGATCGAGTCCGGCACCAGCACACAACCGTTCGGGAACATCTCACCGAACGCGATCTTGAAACGGTGTCCGCCAATGAGGGCCACTGCCCACCTCCATCGATTGATCAGCACCGGTCGATCGGCGCCGCTGAGAGCACACTAACAGTTGTTAGCCAAACCATGCAACTGTTATGCCTAGATCAACCAGGAAACCTGGACCCGCAGGCTGCCCAACGGCGCATCTGTTAGGTCGCTGATACGCTCAAACGGCGTCACGCCTAGTCGGAAGGGTGGGAGATGGCGGCCCATGAGCGGCTCACCAAGCCCGATCCGCGCTACCAGCAGGTAGCACGAAACATTCGAAATAAAGTCGAAGCGGGCGTTCTTCGCCATGGGGACGTTTTGCCATCCACCCGAGAGCTTGCGAAGCAGTGGAGGGTCAGCGTCTTCACGATCAACGAGGCCATGCGAGTCCTCGCGGAAGACGGCATGATCGTCAACAAGGACCGCTCCAAGCGCGTTGTCCACGCACCGGAGCAGCTCCGGCGTCGTGAAATCCGTTCCGCTCAGCCGCATATCGTGTTGATTGGGGGCTACGCCGGCAGCGGGAAAACCGAACTCGGTCGCATTCTCGCTCGCAACACAGGATGGCCAATTCTCGATAAGGACACCTTAACGCGACCCGTCGTTGAGGCGGCACTAGAACAGCTCGGACGGTCGCCTCACGACCGAGAATCGTCGACCTATTTGACCAAGATTCGCCCCCGCGAGTATGAGTCCCTTATTGCTGCCACGGAAGAAAATGTTGCATGCGGGAATAGCGCCGTTGTGACCGCACCATTTGTGCGCGAGTTCAATGATCTAGCGTGGATCGAGCGCGTAAAAGCGAGCTTCGAGGAGTTCAATGCCACAACGACGCTCGTGTGGTTGTACTGTGACTCGGAGACAATGCACACGTACGTAAGGCATCGGGGAGCAGCACGCGATTCTGCGAAGCTCGCCGATTGGCCGAGCTACCTGGCCAGCATCGATATCGGGTTCCGCCCGCCCGCCGCACACCACGTGATCGACAACTGCTCAAGCGGTGTCCCGCTACCGACTCAAGCTAGAAGCTTCCTGCGTGAGATCCTTGGTCATCAGGATTCAGCATGAGCGTCGGCTTGATCCTGTACGGGCCACCGGGCGCCGGCAAGAGTACGGTCACCGATGTACTGCATGTGATTGATCCGATATTCGCCTTGTTCAAGCGATTGAAGGCCGGACCAGGTCGGACAGACGGCTACCGGATTATAACTCTGGCTGAGATGGATCGCCTCAGGTCCGCAGGTCTTCTGGTGTGGGAAAACCATCGATACGGGGCTACCTACGCCATTGACCGCGAAGGGCTGATCTCAGCTCTCGCGGTCGGTATTCCAGTCGTGCATCTCGGCCAGACCGCGGGTATCGATGCAGTTAGACACGCGATGCCGGGAACGACATGGTCAGTAGTCTACCTATGGTGCAGTCGCGAAGAGTCAGCAAGTCGTATTACTAATCGTGGGGGGACTGACCTGAGCGATCGGTTATCGGCCTGGGATCAAACTGTGCCACTGAAAAATGCCGACCTTACATTGGACACGACTGAGACCTCACCTCGGCAGGCGGCACAACTGATCCAAGAACTCGTTTGGACAGCTTGATTCGGTGGCGGGTGAGTGGCCCTTGTGCCTTGAGAGAGTGAAGATCAATACTCAGCCAACAGTCGGGTGGTCATTACGTCGCCGTGGTCCGTCCACCATCGCAGCGATACGGGCCGGTCGCTGGGCCTGGACCGTCTGACTGCCGAATTGTTCTGTACTGAATCAAGGCACCGCGCTTCGCGCGGCGCGGGATGGCGTGTCCGGTGCCTGCGGCACCCGCCCACGCTTCGCCCTTCGGGCGCGCGGGCGGACGCCACAGGCACCGGGTCGCCATTCCCCCGACTCGATGTCGAGTCGACTCGTACCGACCAACGGGCCTCGGCCGGTCTCGGCTTGCGTGGCGGGCCCTGATCCGCGTCCACAACCGGATCGGCGCCCGTCATCGACGGCACCGCGCCGTGGGTCTGTGCCCGCCCGCGGGCCGGGTGGGATGAGGTTGGGGTCGGGGTGGTGGGCGGGGTGCTCACCAGCGTTGCCGGGGACCTGCTCAGCGGGATAGCCGGGGTGGGGCGCCGGGTCGGTGGACATCGCGGCGACCGCGGGTCGGCGGCAGGTCGTCTGCCGGGAGGCGGCCACACCGCTGGCAGGCACGCAAGGCAAACCGCTTCGCGGTCGTCCCAATTTCATTGGGCCGATCCTTGCGTGCCTGCCAGCGGCGCGGTCGAGCTGCGCTCAGACGACCTACCACCGACCCGCTAGGGGGCCACGATGTACGACTCGGACACCATCGCGCCCGCGCTATCCGACAACCAGAAGGACCGCCTCATCTCGGCGCTGACTGCCGAGCACGAGGCCGGACGGCTTACCACCGGGCCGTACCTCGACGTGATCCACGACCTCTACTTCGGGATGGGCCCGCATCAGGAGTGCGACACCTGCACCCTCCGCGCCAGGTAGCTCAAGATCAGGGGCGGGCTTCGGCTCCGCCCCTGGCCGGCGGTCCCGTCGCGGCCGAGTGGAAAGAAGTTCTTTGCCTCCGGCGGGGGCGCTCCTGCTCTGGGATGGTCGGGGCGTGTGCCGGCCGTCACGGTGGTGGGTGGTCGGGGGCGCTGTCATCCCGCCTGCCGACGCCCCAGGCAAGCCGAGCAGGGCTGCCCCGGGGTGGCAAGGTCGTACGTCCGTGGGGCGCTCCACCTTGCCACCCCGGGGCAGCCCTACACCCCTCACGGGTGGGACGACGGCAGACGGGATGACAGCTAGGTAGCGGGCATAGCTGGCGCCCGTGCTCCGTGCCATCGGCGTGCCACTACGGCGGTCCGTCGGCGGTCACGAACGGGCACGGGGCAGCACTACGGCAGCATCCACAACCAGGGAATTCGGTCATGTCGGCCGAAGGCGGGCGTTCTTCCAAACTGATTACGCGAGTTCGATTCTCGTCGCCCGCTCCGTCACGGAACGCTGCTCGTCCAGCAGATGCCCAGGGTGCAGCGCACGTGGGTCGGGCCCGCCGGCCGCTCGTCGGCGCCGGTCAGCAGCCCCAGGCCGCCGCACAGGGCCGCGATCGCGGCGATCACCGCCAGCCAGCTCAGCGGCTCCCGTACCGCCAGCCAGACCCGCCGACCACGCCCCGCGTCGGGTTCGTCCGGGGTGGCGGGCTCTTCGGTGGTGACGGGCTCACCGGGAGGCTCGGCCTCGTCGGGAGGGTCATGGGGTACGGCGGGCTCGGGCATCGTCCACCTCCGACTCGCGGATACCAGCGAGCCTAGCCACCGTCCCGGACCGGACGAATGCCCCGGACAGGCGAGTGCCCGCGACCCGCCCGGAAACGCCGTACCGCCACGCCGGCCCGATCCGTCCGCACCCCGCCCCCGGCGTCAGTCGGCGAGGGCGCGGTGGACCGTCGTCGCCGCCGCGGGGACGTGGTGGTCGGCCAGTGGGCCGCCGGGCCCGCCGGGCGGCGCGGTCGCGGATCCAGGGAGTGCGCGGGTCGCCGTGGGCGTCGGCGGGCCGGGACAGCCGCCAGTCGACCGCGGGGGCGTAAAGCTCGGCGCCGCGCTGCGGGTCGCCGGCGGCGAGACGGTGCGGCAGCTCGGTCACCACGTCGCGGGTCGTCGGTCCGGACACTGCTCTCCCCCGCCGTCGGGTCCGCTCCCCCTCCGGCGGGGCCAGCGGCCCCCGCCACGCTGGCCGCCGCCGGCCACCCCTCCGTACGGCATCGGGCCCGGGCGTGGTCGGTCAGTGCGGCCGGTCGCCGGGCGCCCGGCCGCCGCCGCGCAGGACGCCGACCAGGGAGACCGCCGAGACGATCGCCCACACGCCCTCCAGCAGCAGGAAGCCCCACGAGGCGTGGGCCAGGGCGATGACCGCGAGCACGGCGGAGCCGACGAGGTTCAGCAGCAGGTACCGCGGCGAGCGGACGTCGAGCCGCCCGCGCTGGGCCGCCGCGAACGCCGTCAGCACCAGCAGCGAGCCGCCGATCTCGATCAGGTCGACCGGGTCCATGCCGCGCCCTCAGCCGAGGCCGCGGAGGAACTTCCAGACGTCCACCAGCCAGGGCGTCTGGCCGAGGTAGGCCACGCCGGTGGCCACGCAGAACGCGCCGGTGATCAGGTGGGCGCCCCAGGCGCTGTGCCGGGTCCGGCCGAGGCCGCGCTCCAGAACGACGCTGCCGACCAGCCGGGACAGGCCGAACACGCCCAGCGCCACCACGACCAGGGTGGCCAGGCCGAGAGCCGGCGCGGCGATGCCGCCGCCCCGGGTGGAGATGGCCCAGACGCCCCAGCAGATGAACGCGAAGATGCCGCCGAACCAGGTCCAGGCGCCGCCCCGGCGGAGCTGCTGGCGCCGGACGGCCCGCGGCGGGCGGGTGGGGCCGAGCACGCGCTCGGCCTCGTCGCGCAGTTCGGGCGGGTACTCGGAGGTGGTCTGCATGGGGGGCGGGGCGGCGCTGGCACCGACGACGGCGCGGCCGCGGTGGTAGCTCGGCGAGCCGGGGAGCTGCCACGGCGCGGGCCCGGTGGGCACGCCCCCGCTCGGGGTCGTGGGCTCGTCGCCGCCGGCCGCGCGGACGGCGGTCGGGTGCGCGGCGGACGCCCGGCCCGCGGGGCTGGTGCCGCCGGGTGCCGGTGGGCGGTACGGCGGCGGGTCGGCCGGTGCCGGCCGGCTGGGTGCGCCGGCCGGGTACGGCGGCCGGGGTGCGTCCACCGCACCCGGCGGCCGGTACGCGGGGGGTGCCGCGGCGCCCGGTGCGGGATCCGGGCGTGCGGCGGCCCAGGGGTCGGTCGCCGGCGGCAGGTCCGCCGGCGGTCCGGTGCGGTCCGCCATGCTGCGCACTCCTCACTGACCGTGAACGGACCACCGCGGTCCGCCGGATGGAATCGGTCGACCCGCGCGCGCCCGTCCGATTCGACGATAGCCGTCCCCCTCCACCGGGCGCGTCCACCGCGCGGGGCGGCGCGGGCGCGGCCCCGCCGACGGCCGGGGTGGGCGGATGGCCCATGCCTTTCCGGGCGGCCGGTGCGGGAGTACGGTCCCGGCATGGACGACGAGCCGCGCGTTCCCGCTCCGCCGCCCCGCCGGCCGTACCCGCCGCCGCGCCGACCCGTGCCCGCCCCCGGCGACGCGTCCGGCGGCCGGCGACCCGACGCCGCCGCGGCCGGCGGACCCGCGGCCGCCGACTCCGCGGCCACCCGGTCCGGGACCGCCGCGCGGCAGGCTCCCGGCGTACCCCGCCGCGGCCCCGCCCCCCGCCGGCCCGATCGGGTGACGCCGGCCGAGCGGGCGGCCACCCGATCCGGTGATTCCCGCGCCGCGGACCCGCCCCGGACCGCGGGCCCGTCCCGCACCGCGCCGCCGGACCTGTCCCGCCCGGTGCCGCCGGACCCGGACCGGGCCGGGGCGCCGGGCCGGCCGGCCGGCGTACCGCGGGCCCGCCCCGACCGGGACGCCGAGACCGAGCGCGGCCTGCGGGCGCTGGTCGGCGCCGGGCCCAGCCAGCTCACCGCCAGCGCGGTCCTGCGCGCCCGCGACGCATGCCGCCCCACGGACGCCGACCTGGCCGCCGCGGACCGGGACCTGCCGATCGTCCGGCGCAACTGGCGCCCGGACTCCGACCTCCCCGGCTACCGCACCTGACCGGTCGCCGGCAGCCGGACCATGCCCGCCGCCGGCGCGGCGTCGGGGAGGCGGCGTCAGGGCAGCGGCGGCAGCTCGCCCGACTTCTCGTAGTCGGCGATCTGCGCGATCCGCCGCGCGTGCCGGTCCCCGCCGCTGAACCGCGTCGTCAGGAACGCCTCCACGATCGCCGTCGCCTCGTCCAGCGTGTGCTGGCGGGCGCCGACGCCGACGATGTTCGCGTCGTTGTGCTCGCGGGCGAGCCGGGCGGTGTCCACGCTCCAGGCCAGCGCCGCGCGGACCCCGGCGACCTTGTTCGCGGCGATCTGCTCGCCGTTGCCCGAGCCGCCGATGACCACGCCGAGGGTGCCGGGGTCGGCGACCACCCGGGCGCCGGCGTGCAGGCAGAACGCCGGGTAGTCGTCGTCCGGGTCGAAGCCGGCCGGCCCGACGTCGACCACGTCGTACCCGCGGGTGGCGAGGTGGTGGGCGAGGTGGACCTTGAGTTCGTAGCCGGCGTGGTCGGCAGCGAGGTAGACGCGCATACCGCGCAGTGTGTCAGGTCCGATCATCGCCGCCGCGACCACCCGCCGCGCGGCCGCTCAGAGCTGCGCGACCACCAGCCCGGCGCGCGCCTTCGGGGTGAACCAGGTGCTCTTGCGGGGGAGCTTGTGCCGGGCCAGGTTGACCGCGAGGAAGTCGTCCACGGTCACCGGGGCGATGAGGATGGCCAGGTCGGCGCGGCCGGCGTCGACCTCGCCGTGCAGCCAGGACGCCGGGTAGTCGCCGCCGACGTACGTGATCCGCTTGTCGCCCGGGTCGAGCCCCAGCGGGGTGGCCAGCACGAGCCGCTCGACCAGCGCGTGGTCGAGGTTGTCGACCTCGCCGGCGCCCGGCGTGGCCGGCAGCCGGACGGCCCAGCCGCGGCCGGCGCCGTACAGGTGCACGGTCCCGCGGGCGGCCGGCTGCCCCGGCCGGTCGGGCAGCTCCTCGACCGCGGCGCCCGCCGCGACTAGGCGGTTGACCAGCTCGACCGGGGAGATCGGCAGCGGCCCGACGAGCCGGTGGTACCCGTCGATGCGCACCGACTCGGGCGTGGTGACCACGGCGAGGAACCGGTCCAGCCGGCCGAGCTGCGCGGCCAGGCTGCGGTGGTTGCCGTCGGCCACGACCAGCTCGCTGTCGCCGGCCAGCGCGCACAGCCGGTCGGCGTCCGGGCCGGGCGGCAGCGGCCAGATCGCGTGCGTGCGGCCGGCGTGGTCGACGTCCACGGCCGCCGGGGCGCCCGCGGCGTCGCAGGCGGCGGCGAGCGCCGCGTGCAGCCGGGACGGCCCGCCGCCGGCCGCGGCCCGGTCGCCCTTGAGCAGCAGTACGGGCGAGAGCAGGTGCCCGGTGGCCTCGGCGAGCGCGACCCGCTCGCGGACCTTGTGCGCGAACACGTCCTCGTTGCGGATCACCAGGCCGGGCTCGTCCGCGGCGGTGGAGATCTGGTCCGTGTCGACGAGGCAGAACAGCCCGTACGCCGGGGTGGAGTCGGGGCCGGAGATGCGGTACAGCACGACGGCGGCGCCGACCTCCCGGTACGCGCCGGCGCTCTTGGCCTGCTCCAGCCGGGCGGCGGCATCCGGCAGGCAGGCGAAGAAGTCGCGCCCCTGCGCGCCGGGCGCGCAGTGCGGCATCTCGACGGCGAGCGCGCTGTACGGGTTCTGCTCGATGATGGCGGTGATCTCCGCGTCGCCGGCGAACTCGTCGTAGTTGCGGGCGCCGGTGCCGCCGGCCGTCAGCCAGGCGTGCGGGATGGGGTGCACGACGGTCATGGACGCAGACGGTACCGCGCCGCCGCGCGGGCGCGTCGTGACCCGCGGGTCGGGCGCCGGGCGCTGCCCGTTCGGGGCGGCGGGGCGGGGGGTCGGCAGGGGCTCGGCCCAGACGACGATCGGCGGGGCGACGAGGGCGGAGCCGGCCCCGGCGGGGACGACGGTCCAGCGGCGCGGCCGGGCGCGGTCGATGGCCGGCTCGGTGCGGGGCGCGAGGTCGAACGACATCGGGGGACCTTTCCTCGGCCGGGGACGGGCCTGACGCCCTGCTGCCCGATTCGCGCTATTCTTCGCCTCTTGTCCCGGACAGGCAACCGGCCACACCCAACCGCGACCCGACCGGGGTCGCCTTCCGCGCGTGGTTCGCCGGCCACACGCCCGGCGCCCGACGCGCAATGGCAGGATGGCCGCACGGGCCGGCTCGTCTGGTGAACGGGGGTCGGCGCAGCGACGCGGATGGAGACGCCGGTGGCCGGAGTACGCAACCTCACGCAACTCGAAGCGGGCGAGCGGGCGCGCCTGCTCGATATCGTGGGGTACGACATCAGCCTCGACCTCACCGACGGCGCCGGCGGCCCCGGCAGCGACACCTTCCGCGGCGTCACGCAGGTCACCTTCCGCTGCGCGGAGCCGGGCGTCGACACCTTCATCGAGGTCGCCGCCGATCGGGTCGTCTCGGCCACCCTCAACGGCGCGCCGCTGGACGTCGCCGGCTGGTCCGCCGGGGCCGGGCTGGCCCTGCCGGGCCTGGCCGCCGAGAACACGCTGGTCGTCACCGCGGACTTCCCGTTCTCCACCAGCGGCCAGGGCCTGCACCGGCTGGTCGACCCGGTGGACGGCGAGGTGTACCTGTACAGCCAGTTCGAGACCAACGACGCGCAGCGGGTGTTCGCCTGCTTCGACCAGCCCGACCTCAAGAGCGTGTACACCTGGCACGTGGCCGCGCCGCGGCACTGGAAGGTCGTCTCCAACGCGCCGGTCGAGCGGACCGAGGACGGGCCCGGCGGCGCCGCCGTCCGGCACTTCGCCCCCTCGGCGCGGATGAGCACGTACGTGACCGCGCTGTGCGGCGGCCCGTACCACGAGGTGCGGCACACCCACGACGGCATCGACATGGGCTACTTCTGCCGGGCCAGCATGGCCGCGCACATGGACGTCGACGACCTGCACCGGATCACCACGCAGGGGTTCGACTTCTTCCACTCGCGGTTCGGCATCCGGTACCCGCTGCCGAAGTACGACCAGGTCTGGACGCCGGAGTTCAACGCCGGGGCGATGGAGAACTTCGGCTGCGTCGTGCACGCCGAGGAGTACTACATCTTCCGCTCGCAGGTCACCGACTTCGAGTACGAGCAGCGGGCCAACACGATCCTGCACGAGCTGGCCCACATGTGGTTCGGCGACCTGGTCACGATGCGCTGGTGGAACGACCTGTGGCTGAACGAGTCGTTCGCCGAGTGGGCGAGCCACTGGTGCAACACCGAGGCCACCCGGTTCACCGACGCGTGGGTGACGTTCCTGTCCGTGCGCAAGGCGTGGGGGTACCGGCAGGACCAGATGTCCTCGACCCACCCGGTGTACTGCGAGATCCCGGACGTCGAGGCCGTCGAGGTCAACTTCGACGGCATCACGTACGCCAAGGGCGCCAGCGTGATCAAACAGCTCGTCGCCTACGTGGGGATCGACGCGTTCGTCGCCGGCCTGCGCACGTACTTCCGCAAGCACCAGTGGGGCAACGCCACCTTCGACGACCTGCTGACCGAGCTGGAGTCGGCGTGCGGGCGGGAGCTGCGCAAGTTCGCCGCGCAGTGGCTGGAGACCGCGCAGGTCAACACGCTGCGGCCGGAGGTGTCGATCGCCGCCGACGGCACGTACGCCTCGGTCGTGGTCGCCCAGCAGGCGCCCGCCGCGCACCCGGTGCTGCGCACGCACCGGCTCGGCGTCGGCCTGTACGACCTGGTCGACGGCGCGCTGCGCCGGCGCGAGCACCGGCAGGTCGAGGTCGCCGGCGAGCGGACGGTGCTGGACGAGCTGGCCGGCCAGCCGGCCGCCGACGTGCTGCTGCTCAACGACGAGGACCTCACGTACGCCAAGCTGCGCCTCGACGACCGGTCGATGGCCACCGTGGTCAAGCACCTCGGCACGGTGGAGGCGCCGCTGGCCCGGGCGCTGGTCTGGGCCGCCGCCTGGGACATGGTCCGCGACGCCGAGCTGCCCGCCCGCGACTACCTCGACCTGGTGATCGGCGCGCTGCCGGCCGAGCGGGACATCAACCTGATCACCGCCACGCTGCGCCAGGCGGCGTCCGCGCTGACCTTCTTCGCCGACCCGCCGACCGCCCCGGCCGGCTGGGCCAAGCTCGCGGCCACCGCGCGGCGCATGCTGGGCGAGGCGCCCGCCGGCAGCGGTGTCCAGCTCGCCTGGGCCCGGGCGTACGCCGGGGCGGCCCGCGGCGACGCCGACGTCGAGGTGCTCCGCGGCTGGCTCGCCGGCCGCGACGTCGCCCCCGGCCTGGTGGTCGACGCCGAACTGCGGTGGAGCGTCCTGCAGTCGCTGGTGGCCGTCGGCGGCGCGGGCAGCGCCGAGATCGCCGCGGAGCTGCGCGCCGACCCGACCAACAGCGGCGAGCGCGAGGCCGCGCTGGCCGAGGCGCTGGTGGCGACGGCGGAGAACAAGGAGCGGGTCTGGCAGGAGCTGATCGGCCCGGCCGCGCTGCCGAACTGGAAGCAGCGCTCGCTGCTGCAGGGCTTCCAGCACTCCGCCCGGACGGACCTGACCGAGCCGTACGCGGCCCGGTTCTTCGAGGTGGTCGCCCGGATCTGGGCCGAGCGGGACAGCGAGACCGCGCAGTCCTTCGTCGGCCTGGGGTACCCGGCGTTCCAGATCACGGACGCGGCGATCGACGCGGCCGAGCAGTGGCTGGCGGCCAACCCCGATCAGCCGGCGCCGCTGCGGCGGCTGATCGCGGAGGGCCGGGACAGCGCGGCCCGCGCCCGCGCGGCCCGCGCCCGCGACGCCCGCCCCTGACCCACCCGGCGACACCGCCGGCCGCACCGACACACGCCCGCCGCCCCGGACCGGATCGCCCGGCTCCGGGGCGGCGGGCGTACTCACGCGGCGGCCCGCGACGGGGCAGCCCGCGGCGGCGGTCCGCGCTGGGCTTCTCCCGGAGGTGGACCCCGATGGCCCAACCGCTGAGCACCGACCCCACCGGCCCGGACGACGCGCCGGTGACCCGCGGTCGCTCCGGGCCCTGGACGGCCGCCGATCTCGCCGCGCTCCCCGCCGACGGCAACACCCACGAGCTGATCGAACCCCGTGGCGGTCGCACCGGCCCGCTGGCAGCCCGCCGGCTGACCGGCCGGGAGCAAAAGGGTCAGGAGCGGCCGGCGTGGGTGACGAGCTGGTCCAGGCCGAGGATGATCCCGCCGGCCAGGTCGCCGCCGCCGAACGCCGCGACCATCGACAGCGCCGCCAGCTTCGCGTCCCGGTCGCTGACCCGCTTGCGCGCCCGCGGCCCGGTGACCAGCTCCAGTTGGCGCTGCTCGGGCGACACGGCGATGAGGATCGAGTCGGCCGGCGCCGGCAGCTCGCGGTGCAGCCGCTCCGCGGTCGCCCGGGTCGGCTCGGCCAGCTCGCCCACGTACACGGAGAAGGTCAGCCCGGTGCTGGCGTCGGCGGTCCGCATGGCCTTGTCGAGCCGGAGGAGCTGCCGGGTGGTGAACGGGACCTCGCGGACCTCGCCGTCCGCGGCCTCCACAGTGTTACCAGCGGTCACTAGCGCCTCCCGTCGTACCGGCCGGAATCGCCTCGGCGCGGCCCGCGATGGCGGGGGCGGCGTCGGGGTCGCCCGCGGCGAGGAACCAGACCGGGCCGACCCGGTACGGCCGGCCGGGGCGGTAGCGCTGGCCACCGCCCGCCGGCTTCCCGCCGCGGTACGCGAGGGCGCCGATGACCAGCATGATCAACGCCGGGATGCCGACGAAGACGAGCACCGTCTCGGAAACAGCCACTTCACGTCCCTCACCGAGTTGTACGTTCCGGCGTCTGTCACCGTAGCCCGGGCGGGGGGTGCCACGGGCGCCGGGGGCGTACGCGCGGCCGACCGGGCAGCCCTGCCGGGCAGCGGCGCGGCCGGGCGACCCCGCGGGGGCCGCGGCGAGCGGGCGGGTGGGGCCGCGGTGCGCGGGCGGGTGGGGTCAGGCGGCCCGCTCGAGGGTGCCCGGCTCCAGGTCCAGCCAGTCGGCCCAGCGCGGGTCGGCGGCCCGGTGGCCGAGGACCCGCCACGCCGTGCCGCGGGGCGTGCGCGGGACCGCGTGCAGCCGCCAGCCCATCTCGGCGGGGGTCCGGTCGCTCTTGGTGTGGTTGCAGCGGGCGCAGGCGGCGACGACGTTGTCCCACGCGTGCGCGCCCCCGCGGGAGCGCGGCAGCACGTGGTCGACGGTCTCGGCCGGACCCCGGCAGTACGCGCACCGGCCCCCGTCGCGGGCGAACAGCGCCCGCCGGGACAGCCCGACGTGCCCGCGGTACGGCACCCGGACGTACCGGTGCAGCCGGATCACGGACGGCACCGGGATCCGCTCGCGCGAGGAGTGCAGCAGCCCGTCTCCGTCGGTGACGCAACTCGCCTTGGCGGTCAGGACCAGGATCGCGGCCCGCCGAACCGAAACCACGCACAGGGGCTCATACGTCGCGTTCAACAGCAGCGCGACGCCTAAGTGGGCTCCATCCATCGGCCGACCTCCCGCCGGCCCGTCGCGCCGTACCCCGCGGCCCGGTCCGCGCGCCACCGCGACCGAACCGCGCTCGGGTGGGCCGCCAGCCGGCCGGCCGCCGGACACCCCGCCGGGGTGGGCGGGCGTACGGCGAGGCCCCGCGACGGGTTCGTGTGAACATCGTCCCTGATAGATCGGCCGAGCGCACCCCCGAAAACGGTCAGTCCGCGGCTCGCCGCCCGGTCGACACGCCGGCGCCACCGGCGGGCCACCGCGCCGCCACGGACGCCCCGTCCGCCCGGCGCGCGACGGCCATGGGGTACCAATGAGCGGTGACGCCGCCGCTGCCCTCCGCCCCCTGCCTGAAGTCCACCCTCTGCGCCCAGCTCTACGAGTGGACCGACAACGTGTGGCTGGCCGAGACGGCCGACTGGGTCCTGACCCGGCCGCTGCTGATCCTGCTGCTGTTCGTCGGCGCGGCGGTGGTCCGGGCGCTGCTGCACCGGCTGGTGGAGCGGCTGGTCCGGCGCGGCGGCGGGTTCCTGCGCCCGGCCCGCCAGCGCGCGGCCACCGAGGAGGAGGCGACCGACGGGGTGCCGCTGCCGGAGCGCCGGGAGCAGCGGGCCGCCGCGGTCCGGTCGGTGCTCGGCATCGCGATCACCGGTTTCGTCTACGCGCTGGCGACCCTGTGGGCGCTGGACGTCCTCGGCTTCAACCTGGCCCCGCTGCTGACCAGCGCCGGGATCATCGGCCTGGCGCTGGGCTTCGGCGCGCAGCAGCTCGTCCGGGACCTGATCGCCGGGGTGTGCATGCTGCTGGAGGACCAGTACGGCGTCGGCGACATCGTCGACGTCGGCCCGTTCACCGGCGCGGTCGAGGCGGTCGGCTGGCGGATCACGACGGTCCGGGACGCCGCCGGGGTGATCTGGCACATCCGCAACGGCGAGATCACCCGGGTGGGCAACAAGAGCCAGGGCTGGGCGATGGCGGTGGTGGATGTGCCGATCGGGTTCGCCAGCGTGGAGCAGGCGACCCGGGTGCTGACGGAGGCGGCCGCGGCGCTGGCCGCGGACAAGGTGTTCGCGAAGGACTTCATCGACCCGCCGACGGTCGTCGGGGTGGAGGCGCTGACCGTGGACGGCGCGGTGCTGCGGGCGACGGCGAAGACGACGGTGGACGCGCACCTGACGGTCGTCCGCGAGCTGCGCCGGCGGCTGGCCGAGGCGCTGGACGACGCCGGGTTGGAGGTCCGGTCGCCCGCGCGGACCAATGGCGACACCGGACCCGAGCCGGGCGGCGCCACCTGAGCCCGTTCCGAATTGCCCGGTTGGCAGTTGATATCCCGATAAGAGAGGTGCCTGATCGCACTAGCGCGAGGTCAGTCGATCGGGCACAATTCTCGACGCCACCATATTCAGGTGGGGCAATGCCATCCGACGGTCTTGACAGAACCCGGGAGCCACATTAATGGCCCTCGTTGAGCCGGGCCGCGAACACCGGATGGCCGGACCAGGCTGGTAGCCGGTGCCGCGGACCCGGGCGTCGCGGTCGTCGCCGGCCGGCGCGCGACGGAGGGGTGAGGTGACCGAGCACGGGCGTCCCGCCGATCGGCCCGCCACCTTCGGCGAGGTCTTCCGGGTGCGCGAGTTCCGCGCGATCTTCACCGCCAACGCCCTGTCCTGGTGGGGCGACTACGTCGCCAAGGCCGCCGTCGCCGCCCTCGTCTTCCAGCTCACCCGCTCGGTCGGCCTGGCCGGCGCCACGTTCGCCCTCAGCTACCTGCCGTGGCTGGTCGGCGGGCCGCTGCTGACCGCGCTCGCCGACCGGTTCCCGTACCGGCGGGTGATGGTGGTCTGCGACATCGCCCGGATGGTGGCGATGGCGCTCGTGGCGATCCCCGGCCTGCCGATCCCGGCGATGCTGGTCCTGCTGTTCCTCACCAGCCTCGCCACGCCGCCCGCGCAGGCCGCCCGCTCGGCCACCCTGCCGGAGATCCTCGACCGCGGCCAGCTCGTCACCGGGATCGCGCTGGCCAGCACGTTCGGCCAGGTGATGCAGATCGCCGGGTACGTCGCCGGCGGCCTGCTCTCGGCGTTCGCCGCCCGCGAGGCGATCCTGCTCAACGCGGCCACCTTCGGCCTGTCCGCATTGATCATCTGGCGCGGGGTCCGGCTGCGGCCCGCCGCGCCGCAGGCCCGCAAGCACCTGCTGCGCGAGATGGGCGCCGGGTTCCGGCTGGTGTTCGGGCGGCCGACGCTGCGGGCGATCGCGCTGATCGTCTTCGGTACGGCGCTGTTCTCCGTCGTCCCCGAGGGGCTGGCGCCCGGCTGGGCCGGCCACCTCTCCGCCGACCCGGGCGGGTACGGCGTGGCCCAGTCGGTGATCATGGCGGCGAACCCGATCGGCTTCGTCCTCGGCAGCCTGATCGTCACCCGGACGATCCGGCCGACGAGCCGGGAGACGCTCGTCCCGATCTTCGCCATCCTCACGCCCGCCTGCCTGGTGCCGGCGCTGATCGACCCGTCGCTGACCTGGGTGGCAGTGATGACGCTGCTCTGTGGGTTCGCCACGGCGGCGCTGCTGCCGACGGCGAACGGCCTGTTCGTCCAGATGCTGCCGCCGGCCTTCCGGGCCCGCGCGTTCGGCGTGATGCAGACCGGCCTGCAGGCCAGCCAGGGCCTCGGCGTGCTGGTGACCAGCGGCCTGGCCGAGAACCACTCGCTGCCCCGGGTGATCGGGCTGTGGGGGCTGGCCGGCGTCGGGCTGCTGCTGCTCGCGGCGGCGGTCTGGCCGAGCCGGGAGATGTTCGCCCGGGCGATCCACGAGACGGCCGCCGCGGCCGCGACCCCGGCCGCCGCCGAGGGCACCCCGCGGCACGCCCGCGCCCGCGCCGCCGCGGCCTGACCCGCCGCCCGCCGACCCGCCACCGCTTCCGCTGCCACACCGCCCGCGCCGCCGCTTCCCGTGTCGTGCCCCGCCGCCGCGACGGACGGCACCCTGTTCATGGAACTCGACTCCTCGGCGGAGCCCGCCCACGTTCGGGTCGACAGCGGGTACTGCGCCCGGGTGGTCGGACGTGAGGGGGCCGGCAGGCGCGCCGGGTGGCGGCGCGGGTGTCCTGCGTTACGCGGAGTAAAGAGCAGACGTGAAACATCGTCAATACCGCGGGCCGGCACGCCCACGGGGTCGGGCGAACGACGGGACACCCCGGGTGAACGGGCACCGGCCGCGACCCGGCACTTCCACGCCCCGCAACCACAAGACGTGAACGACACTCGCGGAGGACTGTGAACGTTGCTGTCGGATCGGCCCACCGGCCGCGGCCGCCCGGACCGCGGGTGCCGGCCCGCCCCGACCGGCCGTACGGTTGGGGTGGCCGCCGCCGCGGGCGGCCGGTGGCGGAGAGGCGGGGTTGCGCGCGTGGTCGAGCAGGTGTCGTTCTACGAGGCGATCGGCGGGGAGCCGACGTTCCGGCGGCTGGTGGGCGAGTTCTACGCCGGCGTGGCGCACGACCCGCTGCTGCGGCCGATGTACCCCGAGGAGGAGCTGGGCCCGGCCGCGGACCGGCTCACCCTGTTCCTCATGCAGTACTGGGGCGGGCCGCGCACCTACGGCGAGACCCGCGGCCACCCGCGGCTGCGGATGCGGCACGCGCCGTTCCGGGTCGGCGCGGCCGAGCGGGACGCCTGGCTGCGGCACATGCGCCGGGCACTGGACACCCTCGATCTCCCGCCGGAGCAGGCGGCGACGCTGTGGGACTACCTGGAGCGGGCGGCGTACTTCCTCGTCAATACGGACGACCCCGAATAGCGGACTCGTCGATCTAATTCGTCAGGTTTCAGGATCAATCGGGCATTGTTGTCGTTGCACCCGGTGATTGATCCCGCAGCCGAAGGAGTTCCGCGCCGATGCGACGACTGACCGCCTTTCTGCTGGCCGGCGCGCTGGGCGCCGCCGGCCCGCTGTCCGGCGCCCCCGCCCGCGCCGACCTCCCGCTGCCGGTCGTGGTCAGCGCGGACCCCGTCGACTTCACCCCGCACGTCACCGACGGCACGGTCTGGGCGGTGGCGCTGGTCGGCGACACGGTCGTCGTGGGCGGCGACTTCACCGGGGTCACCGACAGCAGCGGCAAGACCGCGCACGAGCGCAAGCACCTCTTCGCGTACAAGCTGACCACCGGCGAGATCCTGCCCTGGGCGCCGACGGTCGACCGGCCGGTGTACGCGCTCGCCGCCGGCGCGGGCCGGACCGTCTACATCGGCGGCTGGTTCAAGACCGTCAACGGCGCCAAGCAGCGCGGCGTCGCGTACCTGTCGCTCGACGACGGCCAGCGGGTGCCCGGCTTCAAGGTCGGCGTCAACTGGGGCGACGTGCGGGCGCTCGCCGCCGACGGGAACCGGCTGTACCTCGGCGGCACGTTCTCCACCGTCAACGGCGTCGCCCGGGCGGCGCTGGCCCGGGTCGACGCCGGCACCGGCGCGGTCGACGCGGACTTCGACGCGAAGATCACCGCGCCCGGCCTCCAGCGGCCCCGGGTCGAGGACCTCGCCCTCTCCCCCGACGGCAAGCGCCTGGTCATCATCGGCGCGATGAAGTACGCCGCCGGCCAGCCGCGCAACAGCGTGGCCCTGTTCCACACCGGCGGGCCGACCGCGGCGCTGAGCACCTGGTACACCAACGCGTACGCCCCGGCCTGCATGGCCGGCTTCGACACGTACGTGCGCGCGGTGGACTTCTCGCCGGGCGGCGACCACTTCGTCATCGTCACCACCGGCCGGGCCTCCGGCCCGGCGATCCTGTGCGACTCGGCGGCCCGGTTCAACGTGGCCGGCGCCGGCTCGCACCTGCCGGTGTGGGTGAACCGGACCGGCGGCGACTCGCTGTACGCCGTCGCGGTCACCGAGGCGGCCGTCTACATCGGCGGGCACCAGCGCTGGGTGAACAACCCGTTCGGCAAGGAGAGCGCCGGCCCCGGCGCGGTCGCCCGCCCCGGCGTGGCCGCCCTGCACCCGGCGACCGGCAAGGCCCTGTCCTGGAATCCCGGCAAGGCCCGCGGGGTCGGCACGCGCACGCTGGTGGCCACGCCCGCCGGCCTGCTGATCGGCTCGGACACCGACAAGCTCGGCGGCGAGAAGCACGGCCGGATCGGCATGTTCCCGCTGCCGTGACCCCGACCGGGGCGGGCCGCCGGGCCCGGCCGGGCCACGGAACGGACGGTGGCCGGGACCCGCGGGGGTCCCGGCCACCGGTGTCCGTGCCACCCGGCTAGAGCAGGCCGCCCTCGTCGTGCAGCCAGTCGACGAACGACGTCGCCACGGCGGCGGCGCAGTCCACCAGCTCCACCATGAGCTGGTCGTGCACGCCGGATGCCAGCGGCACCTGCAGCTCCGCGTAGATCGGGAGCTGGCCGCGCTCGGTCGGGTCGCCGATGTACGCCTTGCAGAACCGGCGGGTGTGGTTCCACTCGTTCACCACCCGGTACGCCCGGTCCGCCCAGTCCGGCGGGACCGTCGCGTGCGGGCGGGCGCGGATCACCAGGATCTCGTCGTCCGGCCCCTCGACGGTGAACAGCACCGCGTGCCGCTCCCACATCGCCAGCAGGCTGCCGTCCCCGTCGGCCAGGAACCGCACGTCCAGCTTGTCGAGGGCCTGTCCGATCCGCGGCAACGTGACCGGACCCACCTCGACCGCGACCGGCGCGATCGTCTCCACGGCCGACGGCCCGGCTTGCGCCGGGATCGGCCTTCCCCGTACTGCCTCCACCGCCGTTACCGGCGGCGACTCGCTCTTGGTGTCGGTCTCCGTTCCGGCCTCACCCGGACGCCATGACCACCAGGACATCGCCTATGCCACCTCGCTCCCAGCGGAACCCCCGCCACGTCCGGCCGCGTTCGGCCCGTCGCCGGGTGGGTGGGTACCGCGGCACGACCGTACCCACACCAGTGCCCGTAGACACAGCCCTACGTCCACTGCTGGACGGAAGAGGCTAGCCGGTCGTGCCCAAACGTATGAACAAACTGTGTATTCAGCGTGAAGCCGCTCGTGGGTGGGAGCCATGCCGTTCCGTACCGCGCCGCCAATCCCACCCAGGTACCGCTCACACGTACGTCCACGTCCCGCTTCGCAACCCCGTTCAGCGCACCGAGAAATCCCATCCGTACGACAGCTTGGATCAACCTTTGCGGTACCGCTACGGGTTCCCGGGAAGGTTCCGCGAAGTCGTCCGAATTGTCTAGTGACTTATCCGGATTAACGGTTATCGTCACGTGGTCCAGCAGCGCGTCGCGGAGCACCCGCTCGCCCACCGCGCGCTGCCCCAGCGTGCGCCGCAGCGCCTCCCCCGCCGCCGCGGCCGCCGCCGCCAGCGCCGCCACCGGCACCCGCTCGACCGTCCGCCCCGGACCGCCCGGCAGCGGCCAGCGCCACTGCGTGTCCACCCGGGCCGGCAGCGCCGGCTCGCCCGCGGCCAGCGCGTCGCGCAGCGCCGCCGCCGGCACCGTCGCGTCCAGCGCCGCCCCGGCGGCGTCGCGCGGCCCGGCCGCCGCCAGCGCCCGGGTCACCAGCACCCGCCACGGCAGCGCCGCCCACAGCGCCGTCCCGCCGCCCGGCGCCGGCCGCAGCCGGACCACCGCCGCGGCGTCCAGCCTGGTCAGCCGGGCCAGGAACACCCCGGCGTCGGCCGACTCGCCCAGGCCGTGCGGCACCCCGGTCACGCCGGCCCGCCCCCGCCGGCCGCCGCCGTCAGGTACGCCCGCTCGTCGGCGCTGAGCCGCCGCGCCCGCTCCGCCGCCAGGTCGTAGGCCACCAGCACCGACCGGGCCCGGTTGGCCAGCGCGCCGCGGTCGAACAGCTCGTACCGGATCGCGAAGCTCGCCGACCGGACGTCCTCCGGCCACAGCTCGATCCGGACCGTCGCGGGCGCCCGGTCCGCGGCCTTCGTGTCGTACGTGACCGGCCGCAGGTACTCGATCTCGTGCCGGGCCACCACCACGCCCGCGGTGAACAGCGGCCGCCCCTGCACCCGGCCCTCGACGAACATCATCGCCACCCGCGCCTCCTCGTACAGGGTGAGGAACCGGGCGTTGTTGACGTGCCCGTACGCGTCCATGTCCGACCAGCGCAGCGCGCACTCATGGACGAACCTCCCCGGCACCGAGGGTACCGGGGAGGTCGCGGTCGGTACGTCAGTCACGGGTGAGCTTGCGGTACGTGACCCGGTGCGGCCGGGCGGCGTCCGGGCCCAGCCGGTCGATCTTGTTCTTCTCGTACGCCTCGAAGTTCCCCTCGAACCAGAACCACTGCGCCGGGTTCTCGTCGTCGCCCTCCCAGGCCAGGATGTGCGTGGCGACCCGGTCCAGGAACATCCGGTCGTGGGAGATCACCACGGCGCAGCCGGGGAACTCCAGCAGCGCGTTCTCCAGGCTGGACAGGGTCTCCACGTCCAGGTCGTTGGTCGGCTCGTCCAGCAGGATCACGTTGCCGCCGATCTTCAGCGTCAGCGCCAGGTTCAGCCGGTTGCGCTCGCCGCCGGAGAGCACCTTGGTCGGCTTCTGCTGGTCCGGGCCCTTGAACCCGAACGCCGCCACGTACGCCCGCGACGGCATCTCCACCTTGCCGACCATCAGGTGGTCCAGGCCGTCGGAGACGACCTCCCACACCGTCTTGTCGCCGTCCAGGCCCGACCGGTTCTGGTCGACGTACGACAGCTTGACCGTCTCGCCCACCCGCACGTCGCCGGCGTCCGGCTTCTCGAACCCGACGATCGTCTTGAACAGCGTGGTCTTGCCGACGCCGTTCGGGCCGATGATCCCGACGATGCCGTTGCGCGGCAGGGAGAAGCTCAGGTGGTCGATGAGCGTCCGGTCGTCGAAGCCCTTGACCAGCTCCTTCGCCTCGATCACGGTGTTGCCCAGGCGCGGCCCCGGCGGGATCTGGATCTCCTCGAAGTCCAGCTTCCGGGTCTTCTCGGCCTCGGTGGCCATCTCCTCGTACCGGTCCAGCCGGGCCTTGCTCTTGGTCTGCCGGGCCTTGGCGTTGGAGCGGACCCACTCCAGCTCCTCGGTCAGCCGCTTCTGCAGCTTGACGTCCTTGCGGCCCTGCACGGCCAGCCGGGCGGCCTTCTTGTCCAGGTACGTCGAGTAGTTGCCCTCGTACGGGTACGCCCGGCCCCGGTCCAGCTCCAGGATCCAGTTGGCCACGTTGTCCAGGAAGTACCGGTCGTGGGTGATCGCGATGACCGTGCCCTCGTACTTGGCCAGGTGCTGCTCCAGCCAGTGCACGCTCTCGGCGTCCAGGTGGTTGGTCGGCTCGTCCAGCAGCAGCAGGTCCGGCTTCTCCAGCAGCAGCTTGCACAGCGCCACCCGGCGGCGCTCGCCGCCGGAGAGCTGGGTGACGTCGGCGTCCGGCGGCGGGCAGCGCAGGGCGTCCATCGCCAGTTCGAGCTTCGAGTCGATGTCCCAGGCGTCGGCGTGGTCGAGCTGCTCCTGCAGCTTGCCCATCTCGGCCATCAGCTCGTCGGTGTACTCCTCGCCGAGCTTCTCGGCGATCTCGTTGAACTTCGCCAGCGTCGCCTTGACGTCGCCGACGGCCTCCTCGATGTTGCCGAGGACGGTCTTGGCCTCGTTCAGCGGCGGCTCCTGGGCCAGCATGCCGACCGTGTAGCCGGGCATCAGCTTGGCCTCGCCGTTGCTCGGCCGGTCCTGGCCCGCCATGATCCGCAGGAGGCTGGACTTGCCCGCGCCGTTGGGGCCCAGCACGCCGATCTTTGCCCCGGGCAGGAAGTTCAGCGTGACGTTGTCGAGCACGACCTTGTCGCCGTGCGCCTTGCGGGCCTTCTCCAACACGTAGATGAACTGCGCCACAGGTGGTGACCTTCCCGAAGAGAGCAGACTGGTGTACCCCATCCTCCCGGGCCGGGCGCAGCCGAATCCTCCCGGGCCATCCCCCGGGTGCCCCGACCGGCCGCGGGCGGGGTCCCCGGCACCCCCGCCGCCCGCGACCGGGCGACCCCCGGCGGCCCGATGCACCCGGTCGGGCCGGCGTTTGCGATCGTTCGGGTGGGGTATCAGCGCCGGCGATCTCCGCGCCTGCGCCCCTGTCCCCCGGGCGTTCAGTAGGCTCGGACGAAGCCCATCAGCTCGCCCGGAGGTGCAATTCCCGTGCCGGAACGCAGCGCGTTCGTCGTCGTCGCCAATCGACTACCCGTCGATGAGGTGCAGACCGAGGCGGGCGGCCAGTGGCGGCGCAGCCCCGGCGGGCTGGTCACCGCGCTGCACCCGGTGCTCGCTGCCCATCAGGGCACCTGGGTCGGCTGGGCCGGCGGGACCGGCGCCGCCCCCGAGCCGTTCGACCTGGACGGCATCCACCTGCACCCCGTCGCGCTGAGCGCCGACGAGCTGGAGCGGTACTACGAGGGCCAGTCCAACGCGACGATCTGGCCGCTGTACCACGACGCCGTGGAACCGCCGATGTACAAGCGGAGCTGGCGGGACGCCTACCGGCGGGTCAACGAGCGGTTCGCCGACGCCGCCGCCGCGGTGGCCGCCGAGGGCGCGACCGTCTGGGTGCAGGACTACCAGCTCCAGCTCGTCCCGGCGATGCTCCGGGAGCGCCGGCCGGACCTGCGGATCGGTTTCTTCCTGCACATCCCGTTCCCGCCGATCGAGCTGTTCATGCAGATGCCCATGCGGACCGAGATCCTGCGCGGCCTGCTCGGCGCCGACCTGGTCGGCTTCCAGCAGCGGCTGGCGGCGCAGAACTTCGTCCGGCTGGCCCGGCACCTGCTCGGCCTGCGGTACGTGGGCCAGACCGTCGAGGTGGACGGCCGCCGGGTCAAGGCCGGCGCGTTCCCGATCTCGATCGACGCCGCCGAGATGGAGCGGATGTCGGCCGACCCGGACGTGCAGGCCCGGGCCACCCAGATCCGCAAGGAGCTGGGCGACCCCCGCACGGTCATCCTGGGCGTGGACCGGCTCGACTACACCAAGGGCATCGAGCAGCGGCTCAAGGCGTTCCGCGAGCTGCTCAACGAGGACTTCCTGAGCGTCCCGGACGCGGTGATGGTCCAGGTGGCCACGCCCAGCCGGGAGCGGGTCGAGCACTACCAGACGCTGCGGGTGAAGGTCGAGCGCGAGGTCGGCCGGATCAACGGCGAGTACGGCCGGGTCGGCGTGCCCGCCGTGCACTACCTGCACCAGTCGTACTCGCGGGCGGAGCTGGCCGCGCTGTACCGGGCCGCCGACGTGATGATGGTGACCCCGCTGCGCGACGGCATGAACCTGGTCGCCAAGGAGTACATCGCCGCCCGCGGCGACCTGGGCGGGGCGCTGGTGCTGAGCGAGTTCGCCGGCGCCGCGAGCGAGCTGAAGCAGGCGTTCCTGTGCAACCCGCACGACCCGGAGGGCGTCAAGGACGCGCTGCGCCGGGCCGTGACGGTGGACGGGGTGGAGGCCCGGCGCCGCATGCGGATCATGCAGCGCCACCTGCGGAATCACGACGTGGAGCGATGGGCGAAGTCGTTCCTCACCGAGCTGGGGGCGGACGCGTGACGACTTTGATCTCCGACGTGGACAACGAGCTGCGCACCGCGGTCGGGCGGATCGCCCGGGTGCCGCAGCTCCTGGTGGCCTGCGACTACGACGGCACGCTGGCGCCGATCGTCGCGGACCCGACCAAGGCGGTGCCGCTGCCGGAGGCCGTCGCGGCCATCCGGGCGCTGGCCGCGCTGCCGCAGACCACCGTGGCCGTGGTGTCCGGGCGGGCGCTGCGCGACCTGGCGGCGCTGTCCCGGCTGCCCAGCGAGGTGCACCTGGTCGGCTCGCACGGCTCGGAGTTCGACATCGGGTTCGTGGAGCGGCTCGCCCCCGACCTGGTCGCGCTGCGCGCCCGGATGCTGACCGCGCTCGAGGAGCTGACCCGCGGCGCCCCCGGCATCCGGCTGGAGGTCAAGCCGGCCAGCATCGCCGTGCACACCCGCGGCGCCGACCCGGCGGTCAGCGCGCACGTCACCGCCGAGCTGCGGGCCGGCGTCGCGAGCTGGCCGGACGTGCACGTCACGCACGGCAAGGAGGTCGTCGAGCTGTCCGTGGTCGCCACCCACAAGGGCACCGCCCTGGACGCGCTGCGGATGCAGCTCTCGGCGAGCGCGGTGCTGTTCCTCGGCGACGACGTCACCGACGAGAACGCGTTCGCCCACCTGCACGGCCCCGATGTTGGCGTGAAGATCGGCGGCGGCGAGACCCGGGCCGACTACCGGGTGGCCTCGCCGCTGGACGCCGCCCGCCTGCTCGGCCTGCTGCTGGAGGTGCGGCGGAGCTGGCTGTACGGCGAGCGGGCCACGCCGATCCAGCGGCACTCGATGCTGTCCAACGGCCGGACGGTCGCCCTGCTCACCCCCGAGGCCCGGGTGGCCTGGCTGTGCCACCCCAAGCCGGACTCGCCGGCGATCTTCGCCGACCTGCTGGGCGGCCCGCAGGCCGGCCACTTCACGATCACCCCGGAGCGCGGCGGGCTGCCGCTGGGCCAGCGGTACCGGCCCGGCACGATGACCGTCGAGACCCGCTGGTCCGGCCTGACCGTCACCGACTGGCTCGGCGGCGCCGCCCAGACCGCCAGGGGCGGCGACGCGCGCAGCGGCCGGTCCGGCCTCGACTCGACCCTGCACCGCACGCTCACCGGTACGGCCGCGGCCCGGCTGGACTTCGCGCCGCGGCCGGACTTCGGCCAGATCGGCGTGCACCTGCAGGCCGCCCCCGACGGGCTGCTCGTGGTCGGCTCCAGCGAGCCGGTCGCCCTGTACGCGCCGGGCGTCCAGTGGAAGATCGTCAGCGAGGCGGCCGGGGACAGCGCCCACGCCACCGTCGACCTCGCCGCCCACGGCGGCGAGCTGACGCTGGAACTGCGGTTCGGCTCGCACAGCCTGGAGGCGCACGCCGAGCCGATCGCCAGCCGGCTGGAGGACCAGGAGAAGCCGTCCCGCGAGTGGGCGGAGTCGCTGCGCCTGCCGAAGCTCGCCCGCGAGCACGTGCTGCGCAGCGCGCTGACCCTGCGCGGCCTCTGCTACAACCCGTCCGGGGCGATCCTCGCGGCGGCGACCACGTCGCTGCCGGAGGAGCTGGGCGGCATCCGCAACTGGGACTACCGGTACTGCTGGCCGCGCGACGCCGCGATGACCGCGCGCTCCCTGGTCGACCTCGGCTCGCTGACCGAGGCGGAGGCGCTGCTGCGCTGGGTGGACGGCTGCGTCGAGCGCACCGGCGGCCACCCGGAGCGGCTGCACCCGCTCTACACCCTGGACGGGTACGAACTCGGCCCCGAGGCGGTCATCGAGACCCTGCCCGGCTACGCCGGCTCGCGCCCCGTCCGGGTCGGCAACCTCGCCAACCGGCAGCTCCAACTCGACGTGTTCGGCCCGGTCGCCGACCTGATGGCGGCCGTGGTCGAGGCGCGCGGCTCGGTCCGGGACGAGGAGTGGCGGGTGCTGGAGGCGATGGTCCAGGCCGTCCAGCGCCGCTGGCACGAGCCGGACCACGGGCTCTGGGAGGCGCGGCTGCCGCCGCGGCACCACGTGTACTCGAAGGTCATGTGCTGGCTGACCGTCGACCGTGCGCTGCGGGTGGTCCGCGCGCACGGCGCCGACCGCCCGGAGTGGGACCTGCTGCGCGACCAGATCGGCAAGGACGTGCTCGACCGCGGCTGGCACGCGGAGGCGAACGCGTACACGGTCGCCTACGGCGACGCCGACCTGGACGCCTCGTCGCTGTGGATCGGCCTGTCCGGGCTGCTGCCCGACGACGACCCGCGGTTCCTGTCCACGGTGCTCGCCGTCGAGGCCGAACTCCGGTCGGGGCCGGTGGTGTACCGGTACCGGTGGGACGACGGGCTGCCGGGGCGCGAGGGCGGGTTCCACATCTGCACCGCGTGGCTGATCGAGGCGTACCTGCGCACCGGCCGGCGCGGCGACGCCGAGGAGCTGTTCCGCCAGATGGTCGACACGGCCGGGCCGACGGGCCTGCTGCCGGAGCAGTACGACCCGCTGGCGGAGTCGGGGCTGGGCAACCACCCCCAGGCGTACAGCCACCTGGGACTGATCCGCTGCGCCGTCCTGCTCGACCGGTCCTGAGACCCGCTCCGGTGGCCCCCGCTCAGGGGCCACCGGGGCCGCGCCGGCTCACCAGCACAGGCCGCAGTTGCCGCCGAACCCCGGCGGCTTGGAGTGCACGTCGAGGTACCGGCGGACCGCCCGCGGCCCGTCCACCCGCACCTGCACGTCGCCGTCCACCCGGCTGACCCGCACCGACCAGCAGTGCACCGACGGGCCGCGGGCGTGGGCGCACAGGTACCGGGCGCCGGGGTACATCTGGACGTACGTCCGGTAGAACCGCGCGTCCGGCCGGTCGGGGTACCGCTGGAGGCTGCGGACGCTCGTCGCGTCGTCCGGCCCCATGCCGCGGCCGTGCTGCCCGAACGCCGCGCGCACCCACCACGCGGCGCCGCCCGGCGCGGGCCGGCAGTGCCGGTACACGCCGCGCACCTCGACCAGCCCGTCGTACCCCAGCGACCTGATGCCGGTGATCAGCCCGGAGTTGCCCTCGCCGGATCGGCAGGGGAACCCGCCGGGCGGCGGCGCGGCCGCCGCGGCGGCGGCGGGTTGCCCGGCGAACACGGTCGCCGCCAGTGCGGCGGCGACCCATCGACGCAGATTCGGCCTGCCCATGCTCCTCGCCACCCCCGCTGGTACCGCTCGGCCGCGCCGCCCGCTTCCGGCGACGGACGTACGGCCGAGATTCTGGCACAGCGGCGCACGGGCGGGGATCGACGTCAGTCGCTGGCGGCGGCGCGGCGGGACGCGACGGCCCGGAAGATGAGGAAGATCGGGGCCAGGAAGGCGTAGTAGAGCACCAGGTAGGAGTCGCCGGTGAAGAACCACTTCAGGTACGTGCCGTAGGCGACGAAGCCGACGCCGAGGACCAGGTTCAGGGCGCGGGAGCCGGCGCTCTGGCCGGGCAGGAGGCCGCCGACGAGCAGGAGCAGGGCGCCGGAGGCGAGCAGCATGACGGGGTAGATCTCGTACATCGGGAGGTCCTCACGAGTGCGGGAATTCAGTGACGCGCCGACGCTACGACCGCCCGCACCGCCGCAGAACCCATCAGTCGTGCTGCCGACATCGATGTGTCGCCAGCACGACACCGTCGCGGGTGGACAGCCCGCGATCCGACCCACAGCTACGATCCCGTTGCTCCCCGCTTTCGCCGCCACGACCTCCGGAGATGACGATGAGCGAGCCAGGGACGTCCGGCGACGGTACCGTCGCCTTCCTGCACGAAGCCGGCTACCTCAAGCACCTCCCCCGCACCGGCTGGCAGATCATCGGCGTGCCGCAGCCCGAGTCGGTGGCCGAGCACTCGTACCGGGTCGGCCTGATCGCGTTCGTCCTGGCCACTCTGGAGGGCGCGAACGCCGACCGGGCCGCCGTCCTCGGCCTGCTGCACGACCTGCCCGAGTGCCGGATCGGCGACGTACCGCTGCTCGGCAAGCCGCACGTCACCACCCGGGACGCCGTCGAGGTCATCGGCCTGCAGACCGAGGCCGTCGCCGAGCCGGCGCGCGCGGCGCTCCGGGCGGCGGTAGCCGAGTACGAGGGCCGGGACACCGCGGAGGCCCGGTGCGCCAAGGACGCCGACCGGATCGAGTGCCTGTTGCAGGCGCGCGAGTACGGCGCCCGCGGCAACCCGCTCGTCCAGCCGTGGGTCGATAGCTGCCTCGCCGGCGTGACCACCGACGCCGGGCGGCGGCTGGCCGCGGCCGCCCGGGAAACGGACCCGAACGACTGGTGGCGGCTGGCCCGCGCGCCGGTCAGCGCAGCGCGTCGACCACCGGGCCGATGACGGTGATCGCCGGCGGCTGAACGTCCGCCGCCGCCGCGGCCACCGTCGCCAGCGTCGCGCGCAGCGTCCGCTCGCGCGGCGTCATGCCCTCCTGTACCACGGCCACCGGCGTACCCGGGTCCTTGCCGTGGGCCAGCAGCACCTCGGTGATCGCCGGCAGGTTCCGCACGCCCATGAGGATCACCAGCGTGCCGCGCAGCCGGGCCAGCGCCGGCCAGTCCACCAGCGACTCGGGGTGGTCGGGGGCGAGGTGGCCGGAGACGACCGTGAAGCCGTGGGCCAGGCCGCGGTGGGTGACCGGGACGCCGACGGCCGCCGGTACGGCGATCGCGCTGGTCACGCCCGGTACCACCGTGACCGGCACGCCCGCCGCGGCGCAGGCGAGCAGCTCCTCGCCGCCGCGGCCGAAGACGTACGGGTCGCCGCCCTTGAGCCGGACCACCCGCTTGCCGGCCAGTGCCCGGTCGACCAGGATCCGGTTGATCTCGGACTGGGGCATCGCCGCCCCGTACGGCACCTTGGCCGCGTCCACGACCTCGACCCCGGCGGCGAGGTCGGCCAGCAGCGGCTCGGGGACCAGGCGGTCGGTGACGACGACCTCGGCGGCGCGGAGCAGGCGCAGGCCCTTGACGGTGATCAGCTCGGGGTCGCCGGGGCCGGCCCCGACGAGCGCGACGGTACCGGTCACTTCTGCGTCACCCCCGCGCTGTCGAACGTGGCCACCTCGTGCAGTACCCGGACCGCCGCGGCGACCACCGGCAGGGCCAGCACCGCGCCGGTGCCCTCGCCGAGCCGCAGGCCGAGGTCCAGCAGCGGGGTCAGGCCCAGGTGGGCCAGGGCGACGCCCGCACCGGGCTCGACGGACAGGTGGCCGGCGACCATCGCGTCCACCGCGGCGGGGGCGAGGGCCGCGGCGGCCAGGGCGGCGGAGCAGGCGATCACGCCGTCCACCACGACAGGGACGCGGCGGGCGGCCGCGCCGAGGATGAAGCCGGCCAGGGCGGCGTGCTCGCCGCCGCCGACGGCCGCGAGCACGCCGACCGGGTCGGCCGGGTCGGGGCGGTGCCGGTCGAGGGCGCGGGCGACCACCTCGACCTTGCGGGCGTACGTGGCGTCGTCCACGCCCGTGCCGCGGCCGGTGACGGCGCCCGGCGCGGCGCCGGTGAAGGCGGCGACCAGGGCGGCGGCGGGGGTCGTGTTGGCGATGCCCATGTCGCCGGTGAGCAGGATCGCGGCGCCGCCGTCGACCAGCTCGCCGGCCAGGTCCAGGCCGACGGCGAGCGCGCGCAGCGCCTCGGCCCGGGTCAGGGCGGGCTCGGCGGCGAGGTTGCCGGTGCCGGCGCGGACCCGGGCCGGGCGCAGGCCGGGCGCGGCGGGCAGCGGGGTGGCCACGGCGACGTCGACGACGGTGACGCTGGCGCCGACCTCGCGGGCGAACGCGTTGACCACCGCGCCGCCGGCCAGGAAGTTGCCGACCATCTGCGCGGTGACCTCGCGCGGCCACGGGGTCACGCCCTCGGCGTGCACGCCGTGGTCGCCAGCGAAGATCGCCAGGGCGGCGGGGGCGGGCAGCGGCGGCGGGCAGGTGCCGGCCAGGCCGGCCAGGCGGACGGACAGGTCCTCCAGCGCGCCGAGCGAGCCGGCGGGCTTGGTCAGCCGCGCCTGCCGGTCCCGGGCGGCGGCCAGCGCGGCGGGGTCGGCGGGGCGGATCGCGGCCACGGCGGCCCGCAGCCGCTCCTCGTCCGCGACCGGGCCGGCGGCGGCCGGGGACCGTGCCGGCGCGGCGGACCGGGGCGGGTCCGCGGCCGGGCCGGTAGCGGCGGACGGGTCCGGGGCGGCGGCCGGGTCGCGGGGTGCCGGGTCCGCGGTGTCGGTCGGCGGGGGTGCGCCGGGTCCGCGCCCGTCGTGCGGTCGGCCGTCCGGTCCGCTCATGCCCCACTCCCGATGATCTCCGCCAGGACGGCCGCGAACGCGTCCGTGGTGGCAGTCTGTCGTACCGCGACGCGCAGCCAGTCGGCGCCCAGCCCGGGGAAGGTGTCGCCGCGCCGGACCGCGTACCCGCGCTCGCGCAGCCGCGCCCGTACGGCCGTCGCGTTCGGCAGCGTGACCAGGACGAACGCCGACGTGGGCGCGCCGGGGACGCGCACGCCGGGCAGCCGCCGGAGGGCGGCGACCAGGTGGGCGCGCTCGGCGGCCAACTCGATGGCGAGCGCCCGCTCGGCGGCGACGGCCCGCTCCCCCGCGCACGCCTGCGCGGCGGCCAGCGCGGGCGTGGAGACCGCCCACAGCGGCTGCGCGGCGGCCAGCGGGGCGAGCACGTCGGGGGCGCCGAGGGCGTAGCCGACGCGCAGGCCGGCCAGCCCCCAGGTCTTGGTGAGGCTGCGGACCACGAGCAGGCCGGGCAGGTCCCGGCGGGCGGCCAGCGACGCGGGCTCGCCGGCGACGCCGGGGGCGTGGGTGGTGTCGGCGAACGCCTCGTCCACGACCAGCAGCCGGCCGGGGCGGGCCAGGGCGGCGACCGCGTCGGCGGGGTGCAGGGCGGAGGTCGGGTTGGTCGGGTTGCCGAGCACGACGAGGTCGGCGGAGTCGGGAACCCGGGCGGGGTCGAGGGCGAAGCCGTCGGCGGCGTCGAGCAGCACCCGGTCGACGGCGTGGCCGGCCCGGCGCAGGGCCGCCTCGGGCTCGGTGAACTGCGGGTGCACGACGACCGGGTGGCGCGGCCGGTACGCCCGGCCCAATAGCACGAACGCCTCGGCCGCACCCGCGGTCAGCAGTACCTCGTTGGAGGGTCTAGCGTGCCGCCGCGCCAGCGCAGCGCGGGCGGGGCGCGGGTCCGGATAGCTGGCGAGGCGCGTCAGCGCGGCGGCGATCGGGGCGGCCAGCCAGGGCGGCGGGCCGGGCCGGACGTTCACCGCGAGGTCGACCAGGCCGGGGCCGACCTCGGCGTCGCCGTGGTGGTCCAGGTCCGGCTCGGTCATGGGCGCCTCCCCGCGCTTCGCACACGCTCCGGGCATCCTCTCGTGCCCCCCACGGGAGTCCGACGCCACCCCCCGGCAACCCCCCCGCCGGGCGATTCACACCTCTTGGACGGTTTCCACAGTGCGGATATGGTCGTTGACATACTTTCTGTATGTGTTCATGCGCGCCCTGGCTTCGTTCCGCTTCTACTCCCAGTTCCTCCGGATCGGGGTGATCTCCGGCGTCGCCTTGGCCGCCGCGATGTACCCGATCGCCGCCGTCGGCGGCCTGGCGCTGAAGTCAGGGGCCGAGAAGTTCGACTCGCTGCCCAAGGAGATGCGCATCGCCGCGCCGGCGCAGACCACGTACGTGTACGCGGGCGACGGCAAGACGCTGGTGACGATGTTCTACGAGGAGCACCGCCGGTACACCGGGATCAAGGCGATGACGCCGTACCTGACCCAGGCCATCCTGGCCTCGGAGGACTCGCGCTTCTTCGACCACGGCGGGGTGGACCCCAAGGGCATCGCCCGGGCGTTCGTCGCCAACCAGCGGGCCGGCGGGGTCTCCCAGGGCGCGTCGACGCTGACCATGCAGTACGTCCGGATGGCGCTGCGCGACGGCGCCCGCTCCCCGCGCGAGGCGCTGGACGCCACCGAGCAGACCAGCGCCCGCAAGATCCGGGAGATGCGGCTGGCGATCATCCTGGAGAAGCGGTTCACCAAGGAGCAGATCCTGGAGCGGTACCTCAACGCCGCGTACTTCGGGCACCGGGCGTTCGGGGTGTTCGCCGCGTCCGAGGTGTTCTTCTCCAAGCTGCCCAAGGACCTGTCGCTGGTCGAGGCGGCGACGCTGGCCGGGCTCGTCCAGGCCCCGTCGGCGTACGACCCGGCGGCGCACAACCGCAAGGCGGCCACCGAGCGGCGCAACTACGTCATCGACCGGATGGCGGCGCTGGCCAACATCACGCCCCAGCAGGCCGCCGCGGCGAAGAAGCAGCCCATCGTGCTGCGGCTGACCGACCCGCCGAACGACTGCGTGTCGGTCCCGCGCAAGCACAACGACTGGGGCTTCTACTGCGACTTCTTCAAGGGCTGGTGGCTCGGCAACCCGGCGTTCGGCAACAACCCGGCCGAGCGGGAGGACAACCTCCGCCGCGGCGGGTACAAGATCATCCTTGCGCTGGACCCGAAGCTCCAGGCGAAGACCCAGCAGCACGTGGTCAACAAGGAGGGGAACCGGAGCACGTTCGCGCACGGCGTGGTCGCGGTGCAGCCCGGCACCGGCCGGGTCCGGTCGATGGGCGTGAACCGGGTGTACTCGCTCGACCAGCGGAACAACGGCGAGCACAGCGACCCGGCCAAGCGCGGCGACCTGCGCGGCAACTACCCGAACACGGTGAACAAGCTGCTCGGCGGCGGCGACCTGCCCGGCTACCAGGCGGGGTCGACGTTCAAGATGTTCACGATGCTCGCGGCGCTGGACAAGGGGCTGCCGCTGAACACGAGCTACTACGCGCCGTACAAGTACCGGTCGAAGTACTACACCTCGTGGGACGACCCGAAGTCCTGCGGCGGCCGGTGGTGCCCGTCGAACGCCAGCAAGGGCATGACCGGTACGCAGAGCATGTGGTCGGGCTTCGGCAAGTCGGTGAACACGTACTTCGTCCAGTTGGAGCAGAAGGTCGGCGCGGAGAGCGCGGTCCGGATGGCCGAGAAGCTGGGCCTGCAGTGGCGGACCGACATCGACCGGACGCAGGCGTCGCCGGCGAAGGCGAACACCTGGGGCGCGTTCACCCTGGGCGTCGCCGACACCACGCCGCTGGAGATGGCCAACGCGTACGCGACGCTGGCCGCCGAGGGCTCGTACTGCAAGCCGAACCCCGTCCTGAGCATCAAGCGGGCCAACGGCCGGGACCTGACCCACGCCGGCCGCAAGGTCGCCGACCCCGAGTGCCGCCGGGCGTTCAGCGCGGACGTCGCCCGGGCGGCCACGGACGCGGCGAGCTGCGTCACCGGCTCGGGCGCCCAGCGCGGCGGCTGCGGCGGCTGGTCGACGGCGCCGCAGGTGCGCGGGATCGTCGGGCGGCCGGTGGCCGGCAAGACCGGTACGACGGACAACACCCGGGCGGCCTGGTTCGTCGGGTACACGCCGCAGTTGGCGGCGGCGAGCTTCGTCGCCGACCCGGACAATCCGTTCCACAACGTCGGCGACTGGAACTCGTGGAAGCCGATCCAGACCGCCGGCCAGGTACTCCGGGACGGAACGGCCGGGCTGGCCAAGAAGAAGTTCAACGCCCCGTCGTCCAAGATCCTGCACTAGCGTTCCGCCACGCCGTCGCCGCCGCCGAGCCCGGTTCGGGCCGGCGGCGGCGCGCGTGCGGTCTCAGCGCAGGTCGGCGGCGACCATCGACCAGACCTCCAGGTCGACCCGGCCGCTGTGGGTGAAGCCGGCGTCGCGCATGAGTCCCTCGTACGTGAACCCGGCTTTCTCCACCACCCGCCGCGACGCCAGGTTGCCCGGCGCGACCCGGACCTCGACCCGGTGGAACCCGTGCTCCAGGACCAACGCCACGGTCAGCGCGTCCAGCGCCTCCGCGGCCAGCCCGAAGCCGCGGGCGTCGGCGGCGACCGCGCAGCTCAGCTCGGTCGCCCGGGCCGCCCAGTCGGTGCGTTTGGCCCAGACGCAGCCGACCAGCCGGTCGTCCTCCCGCCGGACCACGCCGTAGTGGTCACCGGCGCCGGCGTCGCGCCGCTCGTCGGCCAGCTCGGTACACCAGGCCAGGCCCTCGGCCCGGTCGAACCCGGCGGAGAACGGCAGCCACCGCTGCACCTGCTTGTCGACGAGAATGCCGGCGACCGCGGCGGCGTCCGCCTCGATCAGCCGCCGGACGTGCAGGCGCGGGGTGGAGACGGTCAGCAGGGGGAACCGGCGGACCGCGATCCGGATCACAGACACACCTCTCGCTCGATCGGTTCGGGGGGCGCGCTCCGGGTGAACCGCCGGGACCGGACGATACCGGGTGAGCCGGACCGCCACGCCGAACGCCCTACCGGTCGGGCGAGTGGCGCGAATCACACCGTTCCCGCCCGGGCTAACCTCGGGCGCGTGTACCGCTTCCTGGCGAGCCCGCGCTGGCTCGGCTACGCCGCCATCACCCTGGCCGCGTCGGCGCTGATGGTGCTCGCGGGCTGGTGGCAGTACGACCGGTACACCCAGCGGACCGCCACCAACGACCGCATCGCGGCCGCCGAGGCGGCGGCGCCGGTGCCGCTGGCCGGCCTGCTCCCCGACCCGCCCGGCCCCGCCTTCCCCGCCTCACCCGGCGCCGGCGGTGCCGGGGTCGGTCCGGCGCCGGCCGGCGCGGCGCGGTGGGCGCGGGCCACGGCGAGCGGCTCGTACGACGTCGGCCGGGAGATCCTGGTCCGGGGCCGGACGCTGGACGGCGAGCGCGGCTTCGAGGTGCTCACCCCGCTGCGCCTGCCCAGCGGCGCGGCGGTCCTGGTCGACCGGGGCTGGGTGGCCGCGGTCGCGGGCGACGCCAGGACCCGGCCGGCCGTACCGGCGGCGCCCACCGGACCGGTGACCGTCGTCGGCCGGCTCGCCCCGCCGGAGTCCGGCGCGGCGCCGCCGGACCGGATCGACGGGCGGCCGGAGGTGCGCCGGATCGCGCCGGCGCGGCTGGCGGCGGAGCTGCCGTACCCGCTGTACGGCGGGTACCTGCTGCGCGACGCCGACTCCCCCGACCCGGCCACCGACGCGCTCGTGCCGGTGCCGTCGCCGCGGCAGCGCACCTGGCAGAACGCCGGGTACGTGGTGCAGTGGTGGCTGTTCGCGGCGATGGCGTGGGTGGGGTTCGGCTGGCTGGCCCGCCGCGAGGCCCGCGCGGCGACGGAGTCGCCCGCCGCCCCGGCCCGTCGCCCGGCCAACCACCCGCTCGGCTGACGCCGGGCCGACTGACGTTTGGGCCGACTGACGGTGGACGGCTGGCGTCGGGCCGGCTGAGGTTGGGCGCTGACGTCGGGCCGACCGAGGTTGGGTGGCTGGCGTCGGGCGGCTGATGGCAGGGCGGCGCGGGGCACCGGGGTCAGCGGGCGGCGGGGAGGGCGTTGAGCAGGAGCGCTTCGGCGAGGCAGGCGCGGGCGAACTCGCCCAGGTGCAGGCTCTCGTTCGGCCCGTGCGCCGCCGAGTGCGGGTCCTCGACGCCGGTGACGAGGATCGCCGCGCGCGGGAACATCTCCTGGAACGTGGCGATGAACGGGATCGACCCGCCGATGCCGATGTCCACCGGCTCGACGCCGTCCCACGCCGTGCGGAACGCCGACCGGACCGCGTCGAACACCGGCCCGGCCGCGTCGATCACGCACGGCGCGCCGTCCTGCTCCAGCGTGACCGTCGGCCGCACGCCCCACGGCGCGTGCTTCTCCAGGTGGGTGCGCAGCGCGGCGTACGCGGCGGCCGGGTCCTGGCCGGGCGCCAGCCGGAGGTTGATCTTGGCCTTGGCGTACGGGACGAGGGCGTTCGGCGCGCCCTTCGTCGGCGGAGCGTCGATGCCCAGCACGGCGATCGACGGCTTGGTCCACAGCCGGTCGACCAGCCGGCCGGTGCCGATGAACTCCAGCCCGCCGACCACGCCCGCCTCGGTGCGCAGCCGCTCCGGCGGCAGGTCCAGCGGCGCCGCCTCGGTCGCCACCAGCCCGTCGATCGCCACGTCGCCGGCGTCGTCGTGCAGGCTGCCGAGCAGCCGGGCGAGGACGGTCAGCGCGTCCGGGATCGGCCCGCCGAACATCCCCGAGTGCACGGCCGACGCCAGGACCTGCACCTCGACGAAGCAGTTCACGATGCCGCGCAGGGAGGTAGTGAGCGCGGGCGTGCCGATGTCCCAGTTGCCCGAGTCGGCGATCACGATCACGTCGGCGGCGAGGGTCTGCCGGTGCTCCTCCAGCAGCGCCTCCAGCGACTCGGAGCCGTACTCCTCCTCGCCCTCGACGAACACCACCACGCCGACCGGCAGCCGGTCGCCGAGCGCGCGCAGCGCCGCCACATGCACCATGATGCCGGCCTTGTCGTCGGCGGCGCCGCGGCCGTACAGCCGGCCGTCGCGCTCGACCGGGGTGAACGGGTCGGCGTCCCACAGCGCCGGGTCGCCGGTGGGCTGCACGTCGTGATGGGCGTACAGCAGCACGGTCGGCGCGCCGGGCGGCGCCGGGCGGCGCCCGATCACGGCCGGCTGGCCGCCGGCGCGGACGATCTCGACGTCGAGGCCGCAGCCGCGCAGCAGCTCGGCGGTGGCCGCCGCCGAGCGGTCGACCTCGGCGTGGTCGAAGCCGGGGAACGCGATGCCGGGGATCCGGATCAGCCGCTCCAGGTCGGCCCGGACGCCGGGCAGCTCCCGCGCGATCGCCGCGCGCACGTCGGTCTCGGTCAGCGGAGTCGTCATGCCCGTGATCGTAGGGGGCGTACCGGGTGCGGCGCTCATCCCGTGCGGTACACGAGGTCGACGGCCGCGGCCGTACCGTCGGCGGCGAACCACGCGTCCTCGGCCCGCCACCACCGCTCCAACGCCGCGTGGGTCGCGGGGTCGTCCCGCCCGCGGGCCCGCGCCTGCCGGACGGCGGCGGGCGCGTCGGCGAGGATCGTCAGCGTCGCCTCGGGCCGGATGGCCGCCCGGGCGGCACTCACGCCCTCCACGATCACCACGCCGGTCACCGGCACGTCCACCGGCTCGTCGCGGAATTGCCCGGCCGCCCAGTCGTACGGCCGGTAGGAGCCGGCTACCCCGGCCCGCAGCGGGGCGAGGACCTGCCGCTCCAGCCGCGACCAGAAGGTGAACTGGTCGGCCCAGCCGGCGAGCAGGTCGTCGGTGGACACCACGGGTGCCGGCTGGTCGAACCGGCCGCTCAGCGCCCCCGCCAGCCGCCCGGCGAGGGTGGTCTTGCCGGTGCCACTGGGCCCGTCGATGCAGATCAGCCGGGTTCCGGCGCCCAGCCTGGGCGGGCCGGCGCGGACGGCGACGGCGAGCGCGTGCACGTCCGGGTCGCACCCCTGCCCGCTCACCGCGCCGCCCGGTCGGCGTCCGGAACGGCGTCGCTGACCTCGGCGTCGCCACCCGCCGCGGCGGTGCCGGGCCGCCCGAAGCGGCCGGGTCCCGCGGCATCCGGCGTGGCCGTCGCCGGGATGTCGGGGGCGCCCGGCGGGACGAACGGCAGGTCGCGCGGCGGGCCCCCGTCGATCAGGCGCCAGAGGGCCGCGGTGTCCAGGTGCTCCTCGACCAGGTCGCCGAGCAGGTCGAGGGTGGCCTCGCGGGCCGCGCCGAACCGGGTGTCCGGGGCGACCGCGAACCCCGCCCGCCCCGCCGCCCGGGCGGCGTCGGTGAGGAAGGCCCGGCGGAAGTCGTCCGACTCGAACGCGCCGTGCCAGTGGGTGCCGAGCACGTTGCCGACCCGCGCCCCCTCCGGCCCGCGGGCGGCGTCCAGCAGCAGCGGCGCCAGCCCCTCGGCGGCGGCGGTGACCCGCCCGTGGTGGATCTCGTACCCGGCGACCGGCACCCCGCCGAACGCCGTACCGGCCGCGCGGCGCACGGTCTTGTCCGCCGCGAACGTGGTGTCGAGCGGGAGCAGGCCCAGGCCGTCGACCGTGCCGCGGCCGCTCTCGACGTCGTCGTGGATGCGTCGGCCGAGCATCTGGAAGCCGCCGCACAGGCCGAGCAGCGGGCGGCCCGCGCGGGCGTGCGCGACCACGGCGTCGGCGAGGCCGGTCCGGCGCAGCCAGTCCAGGTCGGCGACGGTGGCCTTGGTACCGGGCAGGACGACCAGGTCGGCGTCGGCCACCTCGGCCGGGTCGGTGGTGAGCCGGACCCGGACTCCCGGCTCGGCGGCGAGCGCCTCGGCGTCGGTGGCGTTGGAGATCCGCGGCAGCCGGACCACGGCGACCCGCAGCCACTGGGTACCGCGCGGCGGGGCGGGGCGGCCGAGGACGGCGCCGTGGGCGAGCGAGTCCTCGCCGTCGAGCCACAGGTCCGGCGCGTACGGCAGCACGCCGAGCACCGGCCGGCCGGTGAGGCCGGCCAGCGCGTCGAGGCCCGGCCGGAGCAGGTCGCGGTGCCCGCGGAACTTGTTGACCACGAACCCGGCCACGTGCGCCTGGTCGGCGGCCGCGAGCAGGGCCAGGGTGCCGAAGAACGAGGCGAACACGCCGCCGCGGTCGATGTCGCCGACGACCACGGCCGGCAGGTTCATCCGGCGGGCCAGGCCCAGGTTGACGAAGTCGTCGGCCCGGAGGTTGATCTCGGCGGGGCTGCCGGCGCCCTCGCAGACGACGACGTCGTACTCCCGGCGCAGCGCCGCGTACGTGTCGAAGACCGGGCCGGCCAGCCGCGGCTTCCACGCGCGGTAGTCGCGCCCGGCGGCCGTCCCGACGGCGTGGCCGAGGAGGACGACCTGGCTGGTCATGTCCCCGCCGGGCTTGAGCAGGACCGGGTTGAACCGGACGTCCGGCGCCAGGCCGCAGGCCGCGGCCTGCATCGCCTGCGCCCGGCCGATCTCGCCGCCGCGGCCGTCGGCGCCGACGGCGACCACGGAGTTGTTGGACATGTTCTGCGCCTTGAACGGCGCCACCCGCACGCCCCGCCGGCGCAGCCAGCGGCACAGCCCGGCGGTCACGACGCTCTTGCCGGCGTCGGACGTGGTCCCGGCGACCAGCAGCCCGCCGCTCACGCCGCCACCACCCGCCGTCGGACCGCGACCGCGCCGAGCACGGCGCCGACGGCCAGCAGCGCGGCGGCCGCGCCGACCGCGCCGGACAGGCGCGCCGCCCGGCGCACGTGCGCCGCCGCCGGGCGCGGGCCGTCGCCGAGCAGCGGCCGGGTCTCGGTCCGGCCCGCGTAGACGTTGCGGCCGCCGAGCCGGACGCCGAGCGCCCCGGCCATCGCCGCCTCGCACTGGCCGGCGTTCGGGCTGGGGTGGTCGGCCCGGTCCCGCCGGAACACCCGCCACGCCGCGGCGCGGTCGCCCGCCGCCAGCGGCGCCGCCGCCACGGTCAGCAGCCCGGTGAGCCGGGCCGGGACCAGGTTGGCCAGGTCGTCCAGCCGAGCGGCGGGCGTGCCGAAGCGGGCGTACCGCGGCGACCGGTGGCCGACCATCGCGTCCAGGGTGTTCGCCGCCCGGTACCCGAGCAGGCCCGGCAGTCCCGCCGCCGCGCCCCACAGCAGCGGGGCCACGACGGCGTCCGAGGTGTTCTCGGCGACGGACTCGACCGTCGCCCGGGCGAGGTCGGGGGCGTCCAGCGCGGCCGGGTCCCGGCCGCACAGGTGGCCCAGCCGGCCGCGGGCGGCGGCCAGGTCGCCGGCGTCCAGCGCGGCGGCCATCCGGGCGCCCTCGCGGCGCAGGGTGCGGCCGCCGAGGACGGTCCAGGTGGCGGCGGCGACGGCCAGCGCGTGCAGCGCCGGCCGGCGCCGGGTGGCGGCGTGCAGCGCCGCGCCGAACAGCACCGGCGCCCCGACCGCGAGCGCCGCGAAGCCGGCCCCGGCGCGGCGGGTCGGGCGGTGCAGGCGGCGTTCGAGGGCGCCGGCGGCGCGGCCGTACCCGGCCACCGGGTGCAGCCGGCGCGGGTCGCCGAGCAGCGCGTCCAGCGCGAAGCCGAGCGCCAGCCCGGCCGCCCGCGCCACCCCGTGCCCGTCCACCCGCACGCCGTCCACCCGATCCCCGTTCACCCGCCGCCGTCCTTTCCGCCGTGCCGCGAGCCTATCGCCGCCCGTACCCGGGCCGGTCTATCCCGGCACCGCCGCCCACTCGGGCCGACCGTCCGCCGGGTCGACCGACCCGCCGCCGCCATCGTGCCCCGCCGGCTCGCCGTCGCCGCCGTCCCGCTCGGGGCGGCCGCGAACCGCCCCGAAGCCGCGGCCGTCGGTGTCGAAGCCGCCGCCGCGGACCTCGCTGAGCGCGTCGGTGGGCGACTCGTCCGGTACCGGGGCGTCGTCCCAGTCGTCGTCCCCCGCCGGGTACGGCGCGACGGGCGGCCCCGCCACCGCTGCGGCCGGCTCGCCGCGGACCCGCTCGTCCTGGTCCGGGGCCACGATCTCGCTCGTGCCCGGCGCCGGCCGGTGCCGGGTGAACCGGCCCCGCCCGCGGGACAGGTCGTGCCCGACGGCCACCGCCTCGACCTCGTAGGTGGTCCGGTTGGCGCCCTCGGTGTCCGTCCAGTCGCGGGTGTACAGCCGGCCGACCACGACCACCGGGTCGCCGACCATCACCGACGCGGCCACGCCCTCGGCCAGCCGGCGCCAGCAGTTGACCCGGACGCGCAGGCTGTCGCCGTCCACCCAGGCGCCCGTGTCCCGGTCGAACCGGCGGGCGGTGGACGCCACCTTGAAGTTGGCCACGAGCGACTGGGTGCGCTGGGTCCGGCGCCAGGTCGGCGCCGCGAGTACGTTCCCGCGGATCGTCACGTAGGTATCGAACATCGGCCCTCCTCGCCTCGGCCGCCACCCTCGCCGCCGGGCCGGGCCGGCCGCCACCGCCGCACCGCCTCCCCTGTGGACGGGAGCCGTCCTGTGGACGAGGGCGGCGATGCCCGGCACGTCCGGAATGCGACGCCGTGCGAAGCGCCACCAACGGGGGCGTACCGGTCGTACGATCCGGTCATGGAGACGGACCTGCTCGGCCCGCCGTACGAGAAAATGACCCTCGACCTCGCGCCCGACGACGAGGGGCCGGTCGTCGCGACGCTGGTCCGGCGGCGGGCGCCGCGGCCGAGCGGGCGGGCGGTGCTCTACCTGCACGGGTTCGTCGACTACTTCTTCCAGGCCCACCTGGCCGACTTCCTGGTCGACCGCGGCTGGGACTTCTACGCGCTCGACCTGCGCAAGCACGGCCGCAGCCTGCTCCCGCACCAGACGCCGAACTTCTGCCGCAGCCTGGCCGAGTACGACCCGGAGCTGACCGAGGCCGTCCGGATCATCCGGGAGGACGACGCGCACGACCGGCTGCTGCTGCTCGGCCACTCCACCGGCGGCCTGATCGCGGCGCTGTGGGCGCACGACCGGCGGGCCGCCGGGCTGGTCGACGGGGTGCTGCTGAACAGCCCGTTCTTCGACTTCCGCGCCCCCTGGCTGATGCGCCGGCCGGTGCTGACCGCGCTGGCCCGGGTCGGGCGGGCGGCGCCGCGGCAGCAGGTCGCCGCCGGCCTGGCCGCGCACTACGGCGAGAGCCTGCACCGCTCGCGGCGGGGCGCGTGGGAGTACGACCTGGCGTGGAAGCCGCTGACCGGCTTCCCGGTGCGGGCCGGCTGGCTGCACGCGATCCGGGACGGGCAGCGGCGACTGCGCGCGGGCCTGGCGATCGACGCCCCGGTCCTGCTCACCAGCTCGACCCGCAGCTACACCGGCGGCCGCTGGCACGACGTGGTACGGCACACCGACGCGGTGCTGGATGTCGCGCACATGGCGCGCTGGGCACCGGCGCTGGGCCGGCACGTGACGCTCGTCCGGGTGGCGGGCGGCCTGCACGACCTGACGCTGTCCGCGCCGGACGTGCGCGAGCGCCTGTTCACCGAATGGGGGCGCTGGCTCGGCGCGTACGTGGAGAACTGAGCCCGGATTGCCCCGGTACGTCAGCAGGTGACCCGTGGCACATCGTCGATTCCGCCGAGACGGTAGCCTGCTTTCGGCCCTCCCCGGGCCCGGCGCTCGTAGCTCAGCGGATAGAGCAGCTGCCTTCTAAGCAGTTGGTCGCAGGTTCGAATCCTGCCGGGCGCGCTCCGCGCGACCCCGCCAGCGGCCGCCCGACCACCCCGGCGCAGCCGCCCCGCGAGCTCGGACGACCGCGACCCCCGGCGGATCGCCGGTCAACGCGGCCCAATGGCTCGGCGCACCGGACCGGCGAGGCCGGCGCTCGACTCGGCCCGGCTGCCGCAACGATGCACTCCACGGCGGGTTGTCAGGTATGTCGCCGCAGAGGGCGAGATCCCCGGCGTCCGGCCTGCGGCACCGATGTCAGACGCCGGATCCGCCACGGTGTCATGGCCTGCGCACACACGCCGACGGCAAACAGCACGAGGCACAGCGCCATGCTGGCCGAATCACTGTGCGGGCGCGCGGAGAACTCCCACCACTCATAAACTTGACCATCACCTCCGGTCCCCCAGTAGACCAGTACAGCAAAGATCATGATTGGTGCACCCCAAGACAATCTCCACCCGAGAAACCTGCCCGAGAGAAGCGACAGGCCCAGCCAACCAACAATGGATCGCGCCAACACTGCTATCAACGTTATAGGCAACGTCACCGCGGCTGCCGCCAGGTAGGCTAACCCTGTCGCCGTCGCCACACCGGCGAGATATCGTCGCTCCATCTTGCGAATGGTGGACGTCTGCTGCTCCAAGTCCGCCAACGAACTGTGTAGAGCAAGTGCCGGCAACACACCTGCACCCATGGCCAGCAATCGCCACATGGGGACGACTGCGCGGTCTTCTGTCGCGGCCGGTAATGCGACCGCATACTTGCCCAAAGCAGCGGTCAGAATACCGAGCAGCAGGCCAATCGACACTGCGGCCGCACCGTTCCGCAGTCGCACAAATGTTGCGCACGGACGGAACGGCCACTTGAGGCGAGCATCGCTACCGCGTGGCACAGTATCGCGCTTTCAGGTCCACGAGTTCTCTGCGTACCCACGCCGCCTGACCGTCTGGCGGGAGGTCGCGGCTGATATCCGCGGCGAGTTGCCATGCCCGGTGCAGGTCATCCATCTCACCGCTCGTTCGGTAGTCACGCCCGCCTCCACCAGCGATAAACCACTCGGTCCAACTGGCGATAGCGTCGGGTCGGATGTCCCTGGCGCTCTGTATCGCACCCCAGTCGCAGTTCGCAAAAGTCTCCTTGACGATCGCCGTCGAAACACTCGACGCCACAGACCAGCGGCTCCCTTCGATGATAAGAAATTCGCCGTGCGCATCCGGGTACCGCGACTGATCATCGCTGGAGTCGGCCGGACCAACGCCCTTTTCCTGAAGTCGCGTAGGAAGTGCGAAGCCCTCCGGAAGACGATCTATCCTGTTACTGATCGCCTGAACCATGGGTAGATACTTTTCGTGTTCCGGCCACAAACAGATCGTCACCGCACCGTCGGTGCACAGCGGGTTCGCAGGACGTTTCCGATCGATGATGCCCGTTGTGTTGCCGATGACGAAACACACGGCCACAACCAGTGTCAACGAGTACAGCGGGGCGAACTGTTGCCGCTTCCGGCGAGCGATGTCGGGAATCCAAACGACTGCCACACACAGACCGATCGCCGTCAACGTCCTGACGAGCGCGCCGGAATTGTCGACCTGCTGCCACACCGGCCCGCTCACGACGACAATTCCGTCGGTTGATGACATAAGAAAAAACAGTACCGCCATCACCCAGCTCAGCGACGCACATACGGCAGCGAACGCCGCACCGAGATGCTTTCCGAAGAGCCATCCCCACGCGGTTGAGAGAAGCAGGAGCGTAGTCCCCATCAGGAAGTATCCGAACCAGAGGGTCAAGCCCGACGGAAAAGTCCATGCGGTGAGCCCGAATGCCAGGGCCTGACCAGCCAGGTACGGTATGAGCATCAGAATCAATGTGGCGCACAGTCGGTAGGCTTCGGATCTCACTCGGGACTTCGAGGCCGCAGTCAGTTGCTCCTCGAGTCGGTGGCGCGTGGTTGACCCGGCTGACCAGGCAGCAGCGCCTGCTGCCAACATACTGAGAAAGAACGCCGGCAGTTGCGCGGCGGCTCCGGTGGCAGGCCACGACCCGATCCAGTGGTGGCTTCCGCGCAGTAAAAGCACGGCGAGGTCGAGTACCAACATCGGAACCCAGATCCATCGAATCGGCGACATCCTCAGGTGCAGGACCAAGGCGCTTCTCACAAGTTCTGCTCCTCGTCGGGCAGCAAGCTCATATATGCGCGCTCCAGCGCGCTGTTGCCCGGCAATTCGTGGCGTGCCAGATTCTCCAAAGCGCGAGTAGTTCCATCGAATCGGATCTCTCCACCATGCAAAACGACCACCCGATCGCATACTGCATCGATGTCGTCGATCAGGTGAGTGCTCAGCACCACAATTGACGAGCTCAATCCGGAGACAATTCTCCGGAACTGGAGGCGCTGTCGGGGGTCGAGTCCAACCGTCGGCTCATCCAGCAAGACCAGTAGCGGCTCCCCGACAATCGCCCACGCTATACCGGCACGACGTCGCATTCCGCCAGAGAGTTTCTTCATCCTCGTTCGGCGTTCGTCGTGTAGATCTACCTTTTCCAGAGCTACGCGAGCGGCGGCGTCCCAGTCCCGTGACGGCATCCCTCTCATCCAAGCCGCGTAACGTACGAAATCGAGAACCCGCATGCCGGGCTCATACCCGAAGTCTTGCGGCAGATAGCCAATCTGGTTGCGCACCAGGCGCACCTGCCGCTCGCCCGTCACGGTCACTGCTCCCAGACTCATGGTGCCTGCCTTCGGGGGCATCACTGTCGCCATGGTGCGCAGTAGCGTGGTCTTACCTGCACCATTTGGGCCGAGCAGGCCGACGACACCCGGTGACAACTCGAGGCTGAGCCGATCGATCACCGGGCGTCGTCCGTACCCTTGCGAGATATCTTCCAGCGTTAACGTCATGCCGGCGCCTTCTGTGACGAATCCAGGAGTCTGTGAGAGGGTACACGACCACCAGCAGGCGTCGCGGATAGGCACACTGATCGTGAATCAGGAAACCGGCGACGTTGCCTACTGCTGTCGCAGTGCCGCCGCTACCATAACGCGCTGCACCAACTCAATTCAGCTGAATGAAGTGTGCACATAGGTGGCACTGAACAGGCAGTCCGAGAGCGGCTCGGTCCTGCTGTCGCCGACGTCGCGGCCGACCCAAATCTCACGATCAGCGGGTTCGGCGCTGCAAGTCGTGCGTGAATAGTACTGCCCACGCCTCGATGCCCCGGCGACGCTGCATTTTTGGGCTGAGGCCGTGTTCCACCACTGCCCATAGCAGTTATGTACGACGTTGCCGGTCCCACCGCCGTAAGCTGGCCCACTCGCGATCAGCACGCCGGCCCCGAGAAATAGGACTACTGCGGACTTGGCAATAAACCTTGTTTTGGCCGTCATTTGCACTGCAATTCCTCCCCGAATTGGCTTGCGGTGCTTTGCGCGGCTAACGCACTCCTTGAGAATTGAGGAACGTCCATCGCTGCGCAAGTGCATATTGACAGAGCCCAAGAGCGCTGTCAAAGCGCTGCATTGATCGTCTCGCTCGTCACGCTCCGTGCAGGCACTCCAACTGCCACCACGATTCCACGGACCCCACGACGAGCAGGCGCGCACCCCGGTCAACTCTCGAGGTGGGCCTCACCAGTGGTTTCGGCCAATGGCGTCGCGGTTCGACGCAAGCCGGGCCGCGAACAGCAGGACCGCGGCCCCAGGAACCGCGATACAGCGAGTGACGAACGTAAACGCATCACACTTCGCCGCACTCACGTGAACGAATGAATGTCGGCTATCCGACAGCCGGCCATTCGTGACCGGAGACGATCATGCATCACCTCCGCGCCGCTGCGGGGACGCCGCGCCACGGACTGCGGATTCGGGTGCCTCCGCGCGGTCGGGGCACCGGTCCGGCGCCCCGACCGCCCGTCACTCGACGCCCTCCAGCTTCAGCACGTCCACGCCGCGCTTGTTGTCCGCCACGTACGCCAGGCCCTTGTGCCAGAACGGCGCCCACGACGCCGCGTCGCCCGGTCGGTGGTACGCGACCTGCCGCGGGTTGCTCGGGTCCGAGATGTCCAGGAACCGGGTGCCCTGCGCGTAGAACGACTGCGCCAGGATCTTCCCGCTGATGTCGAAGTAGTGCGCCGAGCAGTCGGCGCTGTTCTTGTCGGTGCCGTCCTGGCCGGCGACGCTCCAGGTGCCGACGGTGGTCAGCCGGTACGGCTGCTGCGGCGTCGACTTCCACGCCTGGCCCTTCTCCGAACCGGCGATCGAAGCGATCACCAGCACGCCGTCGCCGGCGCAGCCGGAGACGAACGACTCCTCCGTGATGTACAGCAGGTCGTCGCGCGCCGACCCGCCGTCGCCGCGGCGGTTGCCGGTCGGCCGGAAGCTGTTGTGCATGAACCGGGATGGGGCCGCGGTCTCGGCGATGCCGCCGCCGGCGTACGGGACGGGGTCGCTCGCGGTCGCCGTCCGGGTCTTGCCGGTCACCGGGTCGGCGTGCTCGCCCTCGGTCCAGTACCCGCGCACGCCGCCGCGCCCGGACACCCAGGCCACGCCCGCGGCGTCGAGCTGGACGTCGTGCACGTAGTCGGTCTTGCCGTCGTTGCGGTTCAGGTCGATCGGGTCCGGGTACACCGTCGGCTTCGCCGGGTCGCGCATGTCGGTCACCCAGATCGGCCGGCCGCCCCAGTCGGCGGGCATGTTCTTGGCCTTGGACGGGCCGCCGGTCCACAGGTACCGGCACTTGTTGACGCAGCTCGTCGTGTGCCCGGACGGCACCTTCACGTAGCTGAGCTGGCGCAGCTTCGTCGGGTCGCTCGCGTCGACCGTGTAGACGCCGGACTCGCCCGTGTCGGTGTTCCCGCCGAACGCCCGCGGGTCCCGGGCCAGGAACACCAGCTTGCGCTCGGGGTCGACCTCGGTGTTCTCGGTCTCCCACATGTTCGGCAGGGTGAACGCGCCGATCGGCTTCGGCTGGGCCGGGTCGGCCACGTCGTACGCCTTCAGGCCGAACGTGCCGGACACCAGCATCACGTCGCGGCCGTCGTCGTAGGTCAGGAAGTTCACCGAGATGGCGCCCTTGGCGTCCGGCACGGTGCCGACGAGCTTGACGTTCTTGCTCGCGCCCTCGTCGCGGTGGTGGGCGTGGCCCCCGGCCGCGGCGGCGGCCGCCGCGTGCCGGTGCTGCTCGGGGTCGCAGGCCCGGGCCGGCCCGGCGGTCAGGACGAGGGTCACGGTCAGCGCGCCGGCGAACGCCGGCCAGGGCCGCCCGCTCCCGGACGCCCACGATCGCATTACGGACATGGCCACACTCCTCCACGGGCGGCGCGCCGGCACCGACAGGATATGGACGAGCGTCAGCACAGACAACCTCGTGGCTGGCATAATCCGCGCATGCGCGCCCGATGGTTCGTCGGCACCGTCGCGGCCGCGCTGGCGGTCGCCGCGGGCGCGTGGGCGGCGGCGCCCGACCGCGCCCCCGCTGTCGGGCTGGCCGAGCCGGCGACGCTGCTGCCCGGTCTCGTCGCCGACGCCCCCGGCCGGCTGGTCGGCCGGGCACTGTGGACGCCGCTGACCGAGGTCGACGCCGCCGGCCGCGCCGTGCCCCGGCTCGCCGCCGCGGTGACCAGCCCGGACCAGCGCGACTGGACCGTCCGGCTGCGGCCGGGGTGGCGGTTCCACGACGGTACGGAGGTCACCGCAGCGACCCTCGTCGGCGCCTGGCGGGCGGGGCTCGCGCAGCGCTGGCGCAGCGGCAGCCTGCTCGCCGACACGCTCCGGGTACACGGCGCCACGCTCGGCAGCGGCGAGGTGGCCGGGCTGCGCGAGGTCGACCCGCACACCGTCGGAGTGCGCCTGGACGCGCCGTTCGCCGAGCTGCCCGCCGTCCTCGCGGCGCCCGCGCTGGTGCCGCTGCCCGCGGCGGCGCTGGCCGGCGGCGACTGGGCCGCCTTCGCCCGCCGGCCGGTCGGCACCGGGCCGTACCGGCTGGCCCGGGCCTGGCGGCCGGGCCGCGGCGCGACGCTGCTGCGCTTCGCCGACTACAGCGGGCCCACCCCGGCCCGCGCCGCGCGGCTGGACCTGCGGGTGTTCGCGGCGGACGCGCAGGGCCGCGCCCTCCGCGCCGGCAACCTCGACCTGGCCACCGACGTACCGCCGGACCGGGCCGACGACCCCGGCCCGCGCAGCCGGACCTGGCCGGAGCCCGCGGCCGCGTACCTCGGCTTCGCGCCGGGCGACCGGCGGTTCGCCGACCCGACCGTCCGGCACGCCCTGTCGCTCATGATCGACCGGGAGGCGCTGGCCGCCGGCGCGCTCGGGCACCGGGTCGCGCCGCTGCGGGCACTGCTGCCGCCGGCGGTACCCCTGGCGCGCGAGCGGGCGTGCCTGGCCTGCCTGTACGACGAGGCGGCGGCCCGGGCGGCGCTGGGCGAGGTCGGCGGCGCGCCGGCGGGCCCGATCCGGCTCCGGTACGGGCCGGCGCAGGCGCGCTGGGCGACGGCGCTGGCGGACCGCCTCGGCCACGCCCTCCAGGTGCCGATCCACGCCGAACCCCTGCCCGGCACACCGACGCCCGACACCCCCGGTGCGCCGAACCGGGTCCGACCCGGGGCGGCAACGCCGACGGCCGCACCCGCGGGCGCGGCCGGGGATGCGCCGGTCGGCGTGGTCGATGGGCTGTACCTGGTCGACCACGCGCTGCCGTACCCGAGCGCGGACCCGGTGCTGCGCGACCTGGCCTCCGCCGTGCCGGGGGTGGCCGGGTACCTGGCCGGTGCGGCGGCCGCCGGCGACCCCGCGGCGCGCCTGCGCGACCACCGGCTCGCCGAGAACCTCGCGCTGCGCGACCTCCCCCTGGTCCCGCTGTGGTCCGCCCGCGGCCACGCGGCCTGGTCGCCGGCCGGCGCCGCGGCGGCCGACGACCTCCTCCCCGCCGCGGCCTGACCCGAACCGTTCGCCCGCAGGAGGGGATCAGGGTGGACCGACCCGACCCGCCGGACTTCGGCCGCACCGCCGACGACTACGCCCGCCACCGCGCCGGCTTCCCGCCCGAGCTGCTGGACCGGCTCGCCGCCCGCGGCGTCACCGCCGCCGGCCGGCGGGTGCTGGACCTCGGCACCGGTACCGGCAGCCTCGCCCGGCTGTTCGCCGGCGCCGGCGCCGACGTCACCGGCGTCGACCCGGCGCCCGCGCTGCTCGACCGGGCCCGCGAGCTGGACGCCACCGCCGGCGTCGCGGTCACCTACCGGGTCGGCTCCGCCGAGCGCACCGGGCTGCCCGCCGACCCGCCGTTCGACGTGGTCGCCGCGGGCGAGTGCTGGCACTGGTTCGAGCCGGACGCGGCCGCCGCCGAGGTGTACCGGCTGCTGCGGCCGGGCGGGGTGGTGGTCATCGCGCACTTCTCCTGGCTGCCGCTGCCCGGCAACGTGGTCGAGGCGACGGAGGCGCTGATCCGGCGGCACAACCCGACCTGGTACCTCGGCGGCGGCACCGGCCTGTACCCGCGCTGGCTCACCGACCTGGCGGTCGGCGGCTTCGCCGGGATCGAGACGTTCTCGTTCGACGTGCCGGTGCCGTACCGGCCGGCGGACTGGGTCGGCCGGATCCGGGCGAGCGCCGGGGTGGGGGCGAGCCTGCCGCGGCGGGCGGTGGCGCGGTTCGCGGCGGACCTGCGGGCGCTGCTCGCCGCGGACTTCCCGGGCGACGTCCTGTCGATCCCGCACCGCGTCTGGGCGGTGACGGCGACCCGCCCGGCCGACGAGCGAGCAACTGCGGGCGACGAACGAGCAACTGCTTAGAAGGCAGTCGGTCGCTGGTTACTCCGGGGCGCCGTAGCGCCGGGCCGACTCGTGCTCCTGCGCCAGCCGGCGCAGCGCCAGCAGCGCCGGTTCCAGCAGGACCGTCAGCAGCAGCGCCCGCTCCGCCCGGGCCAGCGGCTCGTCGACCCGGGCGAGCCGGTCCAGGTCCAGCTCGGCGGTCGCCGCGGCCAGCTCGGCGTACGGCAGCAGCAGCCGCCAGTCGGCCTCCTCGCCCATCGCCCGCAGCGTCGCCAGCGTGTCGGCGACCACCCGCCGCGCCGGCGCGTGCGCCGACACCCGCCAGCCCAGCGCGGCGACGAGCGCGTCCACCCCCGCCGCCGGATCCCCCGGCCCGCCGGCGCCCGCGCCGCGACCGGGGTGACCGTCCGACCCGCCCGCGTCCGGGGGGAGGGCGCCGAGGACCAGGCCCAGGAGCAGGTGGGTGTCGCCGGCGTACGCGTCCACCCCCGCCATGATCTCCCTGGTCGCCGCGACGCTCAGCCCGCGCACCCCGATCAGCGCCCGGACCAGCCGCAGCCGGCGCAGGTGCCCGTCGTCGTAGCTGGCCTGGTTCGCGGCCGTCGGCACGCCGGGCGGGAGCAGCCCCTCGCGCAGGTAGTACTTGATCGTGGCGACCGGCACGCCGCTGCGCCGGCCCAGCTCCGAGATCCGCACCCGTCCCCCTCTGGTTATGGATAGTTCTACTCGCTACTATCGGATAGTGCCACTACCCATAATGAGGAGGCCAGTGCCGTGCCGACGCTCCCCTGGACCACCGTCCGCCCGCCCGACCCCGCCGCGACCGCGTACGTGATGGCGTCCCGCTTCGAGGTCCGCTCGTGGTGGCACGGCCTGCTGTTCCTGCGGCACACGGCCGGCGTCTGGCGGCAGGTGCGCCGGGCGCCCGGCGCGCTCGGCGCGACCCTGGTCGCCCGCCCGCTGCGCCGCACGTTCCTCACCCTGTCGGCGTGGGAGAGCCGCGACGCCCTGTACCGGTACGCCCGCGCCGCACCGCACCGCGGCACCATGGCCGCGCTCGCGCCCGCCATGCGCCGCGTCACCTTCACCCACTGGGCCGTGCCGGCCGGCGCGCTGCCGGTCGGCTGGCCGGACGCCCTCGCCCGCCTCGACGCGCAGGCCGCGGCCGACGCGGGCGGGGGCGCCGCGCGCCGCTAGAGCGAGGTGCGGAAGGGCCCGGAGATCTCGTACGTGATCCCGCCCGTCCCCGCGCCGGTCGTCCCGCGCTGCGAGGAGAAGTACATCCGGCTGCCCGCCGGGTTGAACGCCACCCCGCAGATCTCCGACGAACTCTGCCCGGTCACCTGGAGGAATGTCGCCACCACGTCGCCCGGCGTGATGAGGCAGATCTCCATGTTGCCGCCGTCCTCGCAGACGTACAGGTCGCCGACGTGCGCGTCGCCGGTCACGTTGTCGACGCCGGTCAGCATCGCGCCGGGCACGTTGTCGTCGTAGACCGTCTGCACGGTGTTCGCCGCCGCGTCGTACACCCAGACCCTGTTGTCGCCCTTGGTGGTGAAGTAGCACCTGTCGTTGCGGTAGTACGCGCCCTCGCCGCCGTTGAACACCTTCATCCCGGCGACCTGGTACCGGGTCGCGGTCGGCGAGCCGTCCGGGTCCGGCACGGTGGCCCAGGACAGCACGCCGCCGACCTGCTTGAGCACCTGGAGAGTGCCGCTGGCCAGCGCGCTCGCGCTGCCCCACGCGGTCGGGACGTACCGGTAGAAGCCGCCGTCCGGCTTGTCCTCGGTCAGGTACACGACGTTGCGCACCGGGTCGCACGCCGCCGCCTCGTGGTTGAACCGGCCCATCGCCGGCCGCTGCACCTTGGCGTTGACGCCCCACGGGTCGGTCTCGTACACGTACCCGTTGTCCACCTCCTCGCAGGTCAGCCAGGTGTTCCACGGGGTCGTGCCGCCGGAGCAGTTGCGGGCCATGCCGGAGCCGATCGCGTACGCGGCGGTGATCGTCGCCGAGCTGTTGAAGCGCAGGGCGCTGACCTTGCCGTTCGGGCTGGAGTTCTCGGCGTTGCTGACGTAGATCCAGCCGCTGCCGTCGGCGAAGCAGGCGCCGCCGTCCGGGGTGTTGTGCCAGGTGTACCCGGTGCCGGCGACGGTCTGGCCGGACCGCGCGACGATCCGGCTGGTGAACCCGGCGGGCAGCTTGATCCCGCGGGCGTCGGCGGCGCCGACCGCGCCGTACGGGCTGGCGCCGGGCAGCGCCGGGTACGCCAGCGCGCGGGCCGGCAGGCTGAAGCCGAGGGTGGCGGCACCGCCGGTGACCACGGCGCTGCGCAGCAGGTGACGACGATCCATGGGGGCTCCAATCAGGCGGGGGATGCCTACGGCGAGCCGCCGTTGGCAACTCGCCGTGAAATTGGAACTTCCCTGCGTGACGATCACGCGTGCGTCGGACGAACCGTCCACAAAGGCTCGCCGGCCACCCGTTCACCCTGTGTACGCGGACCGACCCGGACCCCGCGTCCGGCCGGCGATGCGGCCGGATGGGGGCCCGGGTCGGGCCGGGTCATCCGATCCCGACGGTCACTGCGACGGCTCGGGCAGCCGACAGGTGATGGCCGGGTTCGCGCCGACGTAGTTGAGCGGGCCGGCGATGATCGTGAGCGCTGTGGCACTCAGCTTGGCGCAGCTCGCGTTGCTGCGGGAGAAGTAGCCGCGCTGCGCGGCCGCGAGCACGCCGATGAGCAGCCAGATCACGAGGAAGACACTGATCGTCGTATGGGATCGGCTGAACCGCATGTCTACCTCCGGGTCTGTAACACGTACGGCCGCCGATACCCAATCGCGCCGTCCGCCAATCGGGCCACACCCGGTGACTGCTTTCACACGGCACTCTTCTGGGGACTCGCCGGTGCGCCCGGCTACGGTCACACTCGGTTGTTCGCACGCCCACCCGCAAGTTGCTACTAGGAGAAGCCCAGTGCTGACCGTCGGTGACCACTTCCCGGAGTACGACCTGACCGCCTGCGTCTCGCTCGACGCGGAGAACGCCTTCGAGAAGATCGACAACAAGAAGTACGAAGGCAAGTGGCGCGTCGTCTTCTTCTGGCCGAAGGACTTCACCTTCATCTGCCCGACCGAGATCGCCGAGTTCGGCCGGCTGAACGAGGAATTCGCCGACCGGGACGCGCAGGTGCTGGGCGTCTCCACCGACAACGAGTACGTGCACCACGCCTGGCGCAAGGCGCACCCGGACCTGCGCGACCTGCCGTACCCGATGCTCTCGGACCTCAAGCGCGAGCTGGCCGAGGCGTGCGGCATCCTCGGCGAGGACGGCGTCGCCCAGCGCGCCACCTTCGTCGTCGACCCGAACAACGAGATCCAGTTCGCCATGGTCACCGCCGGCTCGGTCGGCCGCAACGTCGGCGAGGTGCTGCGGGTCCTGGACGCGCTCCAGACCGACGAGCTGTGCCCGTGCAACTGGAACAAGGGCGGCGACACGCTCGACGCCACCGCGCTGCTGGCCGGCTGACCATGGCGCTCGACGGCATCCGGGCGGCGCTGCCGGCGTACGCCAGGGACACCAAGCTCAACCTCGGTGCCGTCCTCGACGCGACGACGCTGACCCCCGCGCAGGCGTGGGGGTCAGCGTTGGCGTGCGCGGTGGCCGCGCGCAACGCCGCGGTGCTGCGGGCGGTCGCCGACGAGGCCGCGACCGTGATCGGGCCGGAGGTCGTGACGGCGGCGAAGGCCGCGGCCGCGGTCATGGCGATGAACAACATCTACTACCGGGCCAAGCACCTCATCGGGGACGAGGCGTACGCGACCATCCCGGCGCGGCTGCGGATGCAGGCGATCGCCACGGCGCCGCGCGAGGCCGGGGTGGACAAGGCCGACTTCGAGCTGTGGTGCCTGGCGGTGTCCGCGGTGACGGGGTGCGGGGCCTGCCTGGAGTCGCACGAGAAGGCCGTGCGGGGTGCGGGGCTGTCGCGGGAGCAGGTGCACGAGGCGCTGCGGATCGCTTCGGTCGTGCACGCCGCGGCGGTGACGCTGGACGCCGAGGCGGCGCTGGGCTGACTTCGGCGGCCCGCTGCGGCGGGTGGAGTATTGCGGGCTCCGTGGCGTGGGGGTGGGAGGGGCGAGGGTCCGTCCCGGTCGGCTTTCCCACGGGTCGCTGCTCGGCCCTACGGTCGCTGCTCGGCTGGGTCGTGCGGCGCGGGTGGGTGGTGCTTGCGGGTACGGGTCAGGTGGCGTGGCCGTAGGTGCGGGTGAGGGTCAGGCGGAGGACGAGGCGGTGGTCGGTGACCATGGCCGCGCGGTACTCCGGCCAGTCGGGGTGGTCGCCGCGGATCGCGCGGTAGACCTCGACCAGCTCGTCGGCCGCGGCGTCGTCCGGGTGCGCGGCGACCGCCGAGAAGGTGGCCGTGCCCTCGGCGACGACGTACGCGCCGAGGTCCGGGGCGAGGACGCACAGGCTCGCCCGCGGGTCGCGGCGGAGGTTGGCGACCTTCGCCCGGCCGTCGGTGACCGAGCTGCGCAGCAGCCCGGTCACCGGGTCGAAGCAGTAGTCGACGACCGAGAGCTGCGGGCGGCCGTCGCGCTTGAGCGTGGTCAGGACGCCGCGGCTGTGCGCGGCCACGAACCCCCACATGCCGGTGCCGCCGGTCAGGCCGGCTCGCGCGTCGGGGTGTCGAGCGCCACCCGCAGGTCGGCCAGCGGGTCCACCGGGCGGGTGCGGCGGCGGGACCAGCGGTACACGTGCTCGTACCCGCGGGCCATCTGCGCGGGCGAGAAGCGCTGCCGGACGTGCGCCACGCACGCCCGCGGGTCGATCTCGTCGATCCGGCGCAGGGCGTCGGCCAGCTCCTCCGGCTCGCGGCAGACGAAGCCGGTCACGCCGTGCTCCACCACCTCGGGGACGGCGCCGCGGCCGAGGGCCACCACCGGCGTACCGGCGGCCATCGCCTCGATCAGCACCATGCCGAACGGCTCCTCCCAGCGGATCGGCAGGATCATGCAGCGGGCGCGCGCGGTCAGCTCCGCGGTCACCGCCCGCTCGGCGTTGATGACCAGCTCGACGTCGTCGTGCAGCAGCGGGCGGACGACCTCTTCCAGGTGCCGCTGCTCGCCGGGCTCCAGGCACTTGCCGGCGAGCACCAGCGGGACGCCCGCGCGGCGGCACGCCTCGATCGCCAGCTCGGGCGCCTTGTCCGGGCAGAACCGGGCCAGCCACAGGGCCGGTCCGTCGCCGGGCCTGGTGCGGGTGGTGCCGGTGACCGGCATGCCGTGGTGCACGACCGCCGACCACGGGAGCTGCGGGGCGAGCCGGCGCTGGGCGTACGAGATGGCCACCAGCGCGATCCGGCGGTCCAGCCGGGACAGGTACGACGCGAGCTGGCCGCGGGGCAGGTTGTGGACGGTGACCACCGTGGGCATCCGGCGCTGGCCGGCGGTCAGCGGGCCGACGTTGGTGTGGTCGTGCACGACGTCGAACCGGCCGCGGTCGAGCATCTCGTTCACCCGGACGATGTGGTCCAGTTCGGGCAGTGCCCAGTTCATCCGGTCGTACTGGATGGGGCCGGTGCTGACGAAGCGCGCCTTGGTCGTGGACCGCTCCCCCGCGCCGAACAGGGTAACGTCGTGACCCTGGTCCACGAGCGCGTCGACGAGGTGGGCCAGTACCTGCTCCAGGCCGCCATAGCCGGCGGGCGGCACCTCGCACCAGGGTGGGGCGACCATGGCGATCCGCAACGGGCGAGTGTCGGCTTCCGTCTCCATTTGGACACCTCCTGGCGCAGCCGTCCCCCCGGACTCGGCTGACAAACCTCAAAATATGCTGAATTCCGGGGTGCACTGAGCCAGATCCCCGAAATGGGCACTTGGCCCGAATGGGGCTGCACGGCAAGGTATGAAGTAGTACGGACCGCCCCCGGCCGCCAGGAGGAGCCGTGCCCGATCAAACGATCAGCATCCTGCAGGGGAGCGCCTTCGTCGTCTGCGACCGCCGGGGCGACTTCCGCGCCGGCGCGGACGCCGCCGTCGGCCTGTTCTACCGGGACATGCGGCACCTGTCGCGCTGGGAGCTGCGGCTCAACGGGCGCAAGCTCGACGTCCTGTCGGCCAAGACGATCGAGTACGACGAGGCCGCCTTCTTCCTGGTCGAACCCACCGGCACGATCTACCGGAACCCGTCGCTGTCGGTCATCCGCCGGCGCGAGGTGGCCCGCGGGATGCGCGAGGAGATCGAACTCCAGAACCACGGCAACGAGGCGGTCCGGCTGGAGCTGAGCTTCCTGTTCGACGCCGACTTCGCCGACATCTTCGAGGTCAAGGACGGCCTGAACAAGAAGGGCATGTCGTACCGGGTGCAGAAGGTGGACACCCTCACACTCGGGTACAGACGGGACGACTACGTCCGGGAGACGCACCTGCGGGCGCCGGGGGCGTACTTCACCGACGAGTCGCTGACGTTCCGGCTCAGCCTCGGCCCGAACGAGACCTGGCAGGGCGTCATCGAGGTCGACGTGGCACTGGAGGAGGAGCGGCCGCTGCCCAAGCGCGCCCACTCCCCCGACATGCCCGCCTCGCTGCCGCAGTGGCTCGCCGCCGCCCCGCGGATCGAGACCGACTGGACCGACCTGAAGGCCACGTACCGGCGCAGCATCATCGACCTGGCCGCGCTGCGCTTCTACCCGTACCCGGACCGGTCGGCGTCGCTGCCGGCGGCCGGGCTGCCCTGGTTCATGGCGGTGTTCGGGCGGGACAGCCTGATCACCAGCTACCAGGTGCTGCCGTTCGTCCCCGAGCTGGCCCGGACCACCCTGCGCGCGCTCGCCGCCCAGCAGGCCACCGCCGTGGACGACATGCGCGACGCCGAGCCGGGCAAGATCCTGCACGAGCTGCGGCTGGGCGAGATGGCGCACTTCGGCGAGCGGCCGCAGTCGCCGTACTACGGGGCCGCCGACTCGACCCCGCTGTTCCTGATCGTGCTGGACGAGTACGAGCGGTGGACCGGCGACGCCGAGACCGTCCGCGCGCTGGAGCACGCCGCCCGGGCCGCGGTGACCTGGATCGAGCGGTACGGCGACCTGGACGGCGACGGCTTCGTCGAGTACGAGACCCGCAACCCCGGCATCGGCCTGGACAACCAGTGCTGGAAGGACTCGTGGAACTCGATCGTCCACCCGGACGCGACGATCGCCCGCACGCCGATCGCCACCTGCGAGATCCAGGGGTACTGCTACGACGCGCTGCGCCGGACCGCCCGGCTGGCCCGGCTGTACTGGAACGACCCGGCGTACGCCGACGCCCTGGACGCCGACGCCGACAGGCTGCGGCGCCGGTTCGACGAGAAGTTCTGGCTGCCCGAGCACGGCTACTACGCCCTCGCCCTGGACGGCGACAAGAAGCCGGTGGCCACGCTCACCTCGAACATCGGCCACCTGCTGTGGAGCGGCATCGTGCCGGACGAGCGGGTCGGCGCGCTCGCCACCCACCTGTGCGGCGAGCAGTTGTTCACCGGCTGGGGGGTGCGGACGCTCGCCGAGGGGCAGCGGCCGTACAACCCGATCGAGTACCACAACGGCACGGTCTGGCCGCACGACACGTCGCTGGTGGCGGCGGGCCTGTACCGGTACGGGCGCCGGGAGGAGGCCAACCGGCTGGCCGTGGGGCTGCTGGAGGCGGCCCGGCACGTCGGCTTCCGGCTGCCGGAGGCGTTCGCCGGGTACCCGCGCCGGTCCACCGAGGTCCCGGTCATCTACCCGACCGCGTGCTCGCCGCAGGCGTGGGCGACCGGCGCCCCGCTGCTTCTGCTGCGGGTCATGCTGGGCCTGGAGCCGACCGAGGAGACCGGGCTGCACGTGGACCCGTTCCTGCCGGACCGGATCGGGCACCTGGCGATCCGCGGCGTGCCGGGCCGCTGGGGCCACGCCGACGCCGTCGGCGAGCACCGGGGCCGCTGAGCCCGCCGCCGGCCCGCCCGCGCGCCGGGCCGGCGCTCAGCCATCGCGCAGGCGGTGCGGGTCGACCTCGCGGGCGGGGTGCCGGGCCAGGTACTCGGCCTCCAGGTCGGCGGTCCGGCGCAGGTGGTTGGTCAGCGCATGCCGGGCGCCGTGCCGCAGCGTGTCCAGCCGGGTGCGGTGCAGGCTGCGCAGCTCGCGCAGCAGGTCGTCCTCGCTGAGCTGCCCGGGGTCGATCCCCTCGTCCACCAACTCCGCCATCGCGCACCTCCGGGCTCGGCCGTACCCCCCGCCTGCCCGCCCGCCGCCCGCCCGAAACCCCGGCCCCGGCCCGGGGGCGCCCGCGGGCTACCCTCGGAGCCATGCGGCGCCTGCTCACCCCCGCCTGGCTGGCCCGGCACGGGCTGGTCGCGGTCCTGGTGCCGGCGTTCCTCGGCCTGGGCTGGTGGCAGTTCGGCCGGGCGTCGTCGGGCAACGCGCTGAGCTGGGCGTACACCGTCCAGTGGCCGATCTTCGCCGGCTTCGTGGTGCTCCTCTGGTGGCGCGAGGTCAAGCTCGCCCTGCGGCCGGGCGCGGCCGCCGCGCCGCCGCGCGACCGCGCGGCCGGGTTCCGCCCGCCGGTGGTCGCCGCCCGGCCCGCCGGGCCGGCCCCCGCCGGCGAGCCGGCCGCGGACCCGGCGCTGGCGGCGTACAACGACTACCTGGCCTGGCTGGCCGCCCACCCCGGCGCCCGCCCGGCGGATTACCCCGGCTGAGCCGGGGCGAGAGACTACCCCCGGCCGAGCCGGGACGAGGGAGAGCGTCATGGCGGGTGCACTGCTGCGGTACCGGGCGATCGCGTACGTCGTCGGCGTCGTGCTGATCGCGCTCGTCGTCGTCGGGATGCCGCTGAAGTACCTGGCCGACGAGCCGGTGATCGTCGAGACCGTGGGGCCGGCGCACGGCTTCCTGTACATGCTGTACCTGATCGCCGTGTTCGACCTCGGCCGCCGGGCGAAGTGGAGCCTGAAGCTGATGGCGCTCGTGATGCTTGCCGGAACTATCCCGTTTGTCTCGTTCTGGGCGGAGCACGTGGTCAGCACGAGGGCCCGGGCCGCCGATCCGGCACCGGCAGCGGTTGGCTGACAACCGTTACACGGTAAGCATTTACCCCGTCACGGGGTGTCCATGTTGGGCGGGAATTCACCGGATCGGGTCATGGCCGGCGGTACTCCCGACCCTGGCCGGTCGGCCGGGTGCAAGCTACGTTTGCGACTTACCGGCCCGGTCGTCAGCCGCCGCGCACCCCGCAGCGGTGCCGGGCCCACGTCCGGCCCGGCCGGTCGCACAGCCCGATAAGGATTCCTTCCCGTGGCCCACGTGCACCCCCGACCCCTCTCCCGGCGCGCCCTCACCGGCGCCCTGCTCGCCGGTGCGCTGGCCGGCGCCGTCACGGCGGTACCGCCCGCGCACGCCGACCCGAGCAAGGCCGAGCTGCAGCAGAAGATCACCAAGCAGTCCGCCGTGCTCAAGCAGGTGACCGAGGACTACAACGAGGCCCGCGAGGACCTCAGGGCCACCCAGAAGCGGGTGGCCGAGCTGACCAAGCGGATGCCCGGCCTGGCCAAGCAGGTCGAGACCGCCCGCGCCGACTTCGCCCAGGCGGCGTCGGCCACGTACAAGGTCGGCAACCTCCAGCAGGCCAGCGCCCTGCTCAGCGACCCGGACGGCGACAGCATGCTGCGCCGGCTCGGCGTCATCGACCAGCTCACCCAGCGCCGGCAGGCCAGGGTGAGCGATCTCACCACCGCCTCCCGGACGTACGCGGCCGACAATCAGCGGCTCGCCACCGAGGCCGCCCGGCAGCAACTCAAGCTGAGCGACCTGGGCAAGCGCAAGGAGAAGATCGAGGCCGACCTCGACGACTTCTACGCGCTGCGCCGCAGGGTGTACGGCACCGAGACCTCCGGCGGCGGCGGATACCGGGGCAAGGTGCCCAAGGTGTCCGGCCGCGCCGGGGCGGTGGTGTCGTTCGCGTACGGCGCGATCGGCAAGCCCTACCAGTTCGGCGGCGCCGGCCCCGGCGGGTACGACTGCTCGGGCCTCACGATGGCCGCCTGGCGCCAGGCCGGGCGCAGCCTGCCGCACAACGCCCGGATGCAGTGGAACGGGATGGCCAGAGTCGACCGCTCCGCCCTCGCCGCCGGCGACCTGGTGTTCTACAACGGCCAGAGCCACGTCGGCGTGTACGTCGGCGGCGGCAAGGTGATCCACGCCCCGACGTACGGCGAGTCGGTGAAGATCTCCCCGGTCGGCATGATGAGCATCGACGGCTACGGCCGCCCCTGAGCCGGCCGGGCCGATAACGACAGTGGCGCCGCCCCGGTGGGGCGGCGCCACTGTCGTTATCGGTCGGCGGTGGTCGGTCGGCGGTCGTGATCGGCGTCGGTCGGGCGGTGCCGGCGGTCAGGCGGCCCGCAGGCCCTCGGCGCGGGCCAGCTCGCGCAGCCGGCCGAGCGCCTGGATCTCCAACTGGCGGATCCGCTCCCGGGAGAGCGAGAACCGCGAGGCGACCTCGGTGAGCGAGTGCTCCCGGCCGTCCTCCAGCCCGTACCGGGCCCGCATGATGCCCGCGGACCGGTCGTCGAGCTGGTGCAGGAGCTGGTCGACCCGCTGCCGCTCCAGCGCCGAGAGGACCAGCTCCTCCGGCGACGGCGCGTCGCTGTCGGCGACCAGGTCGCCGAGGTTGGTGTCGCCGTCGTCGCCGATGGGGGTGTCCAGCGAGACCGTGTCCTGGGACCAGCGCATCAGCTCGCGCACCCGGTCCACGGTCACGCCCAGCGCGGTCGCCACCTGCTCGGGCTCGGGGTCGTTGCCCAGCTCCCGGACGAGCTGCCGGGTCACGCTGCGCATCCGGTTGACGTCCTCGACCAGGTGCACGGGCAGCCGGACGGTGCGCTCCTGCTGGGCGATGGCCCGGCTGATCGCCTGCCGGATCCACCACGTCGCGTACGTGGAAAACTTGAACCCGCGCTCGTAGTCGAACTTCTCCACGGCCCGGACCAGGCCGGTGTTGCCCTCCTGGATCAGGTCCAGCATGGGCATGCCGCTGCGGACGTACCGGCGGGCGATCGAGACGACCAGCCGCAGGTTGGCCCGGATGAACAGGTCCTTGGCCCGCTCGCCGGCCGCGACCAGGGCGTCCAGCTCCTCCTCGGTGGCGCCGTGCTTGCTGCGCCCGCGTTCGAGCAGGTGGTCGGCGTACAGGCCGGCCTCGATGGCCCTGGCCAGATCGACCTCTTGGACGGCATCGAGCAGCGGTGTGCGAGAGATCTCATGCAGATACACGCCGACCAGGTCGCGCTCCTCGGCAACCTCGTCGGTACGCAGGGTGGTGGTGGTCGTCTTCTCTGGAGTCTCCACGATCCCCTCGCTGGTGTTCGTGATGGTCCGCGGTGCCTGCGGGGTCTGCTCGCTCATCTGGTCCTCCCCCGGTCGCCACGCCGTCAGCGCCCTCGGCCTTATCAACGGGTGACCCCGCTCCGTGATTCCGCCTGCCTGATCTCGACCGTGCCATGGGTGGCTGTGCGGCGGCTGAGAGTCGGGTGTCCACTGCCCGGGACTGCCGGTCGCACTGGGGCAAACCGCCCCACAGAACACTCTTTTGCCCGGTTTATAGCTGTGTCGGTGATCGGCACAACACCTCCTGCGAACGTGGCAATGCGACGCATGTCACGTCCGGGTGTACGGGGCCGCCGGCCGCACGGTTCACCCCTTGTGGTGTCCTACCCGGTCGGTGCCGCCCGGGAAACGCCGCCGGCGCCGGGCCGCGGGCGGTCCGGGCGCACGAACGACGAGAGCCGGCGGCGGGCCCGCAGGCACGCCGCCGGCTCGCGCCGGCCCGCCCACCATCAGGTGAACAGACTCACCCCACCCGGACCCACGAGCAGTCCGAGAATGATCAGCACGATGCCCCAGAGGAGCTGACTGCGCAGGAGCGCCACCACGCCGGAGACGACCAGAACCACCGCGAGCAACCAAAGTAGTACGTCCATGCGCCCGTCTTTGCCCGCGCGCGCGGATCGGTAAACGTCGATCGAGACGCGGGTCACTCGGCCAGTTGACCGCGCAGCCGCACCAGCGCCCGGGCCAGCAGCCGGGAGATGTGCATCTGGGAAACGCCGATCCGGGCGGCGATCTGCGACTGGGTGAGGTTGCCGTAGAACCGGAGCACCAGGATGCGCTGCTCGCGCCGGTCCAGTGTGGCCAGTGCGGGGCCGAGCGCCACCCGCAGCTCGGTCACCTCGAAGCCGTCGTCCTCGGCGCCGATCATCTCGCCCAGCTCGGTGGCCCGGTCGCCGTCGCTGGCCGGCGTGGACAGCGAGACCGCGTTGTACGCCCGCGCCCCCTCCAGGCCCTCCAGCACCTCCTCCTCGCTGACCCCGATCCGCCCGGCCAGGTCGGCGACGGTGGGCGAACGGCCGAGGTCCTGCTGGAGCGTGGCGGTGGCCTCGGAGATCGCCAGCCGCAGCTCCTGCAGCCGGCGCGGTACCCGGACGTCCCAGGTGCGGTCGCGGAAGTACCGCTTGATCTCGCCGACGATGGTCGGTATCGCGTACCCGGCGAAGTCCACGCCCCGATCCGGGTCGAACCGGTCCACGGCCTTGATCAGACCGATCGTGGCGGTCTGGACGAGGTCGTCGACCGGCTCGCCGCGGCCGGCGAAGCGGCCGGCGAGGTGCTGGGCCAGCGGGAGCCACGCCTCGATCACCTCGGCCCGGACGGACGCCCGGGACGGGTGCCGCTCGGGCAGCGAGGCCAGCAGGTCGAGCCGCCGCGCCGCGTGCCGCTGGCCCTCGTCGATGGCGGCGCGCCGGTCCCGTGTGCTGCTGTCGGGCATGGCCATCAGCGGGTCCTCCCCGGGCTGCCGCCGCCGCGCACCCCCTCCCGGCCGTGCCGGGGTGCGTCGACGTGGTGGCCTCCCCACGGTAGCCAAAGAGCTGAATAACTTCCACCCGAAAGTACGATACCGCGATCGCCGTTTCGTTGTTCCTGTCCGAATGACCGGGGTGACCTGGACAAACGGCCTCCCCCGTCCGGCGACCATGCATCACGGACATCAATGACTTGGCCCACATTTGCCGTGAGCCGCACTTTATGTGCGACGATCGCACCCGCCCCTATGGCTGAATTCGCAGCGTCCACATCGCACTGACGTGTGCCCGGACCCCCGACCTCTACCCTTCACTGAGGTGTCCACCATGGCCGAGATTCACCACTTCACTTACGGTTGGTTCACGCCCGTCGTCGCCTTCCTCATGGCGTTCCTCGGGTCGCTCCTCGGCCTCGTCTGCACGGCCAGGGCGCGGGACTCGCGCACCCGCGGCCGGCGCACCCGCTGGCTGCTCATCGCCGCCACCGCGATCGGCGGCACCGGCATCTGGCTCATGCACTTCATGGCCATGCTCGGCTTCGAGGTGCCGGCCAGCCCGGTCCGGTTCGACCCCTGGCTGACCCTGCTCAGCATGGTGCTGGGCGTCGTGCCGGTCGGCGTGGGCCTGTTCCTGGTCGGCTGGAAGCACACCTCGCTGCCGCGCATCCTCAGCGGCGGCCTGTTCACCGGCCTCGGCGTCCTCGGTATGCACTACACCGGCATGGCCGGCGTCCGGCTGGCCGGCGTGATGGAGTTCGACTTCGGCCTGGTCGCCGTCTCCGGCCTGATCGCCGTCGTCGCCGCCACCGCGGCCCTGTGGTTCACCACGGTCGTCAGGGGCTGGGGGCCGATCCTCGCCGCCGCGACCGTCATGGCGATCGCCGTGTGCGGCATGCACTACACCGGCATGGCCGCGGTGCACGTCCAGCTCTCCCGCGACCCGGCCCCGGTCGACGGCATCAACCCGTTCTCGCTGCTGGTCCCGATCACCCTGCTGGCCGCGGCCGCCCTGATCGGCATGGCCTTCTCGGCCCTGCAGGCCATGACCGAGGAGGAGTTCGAGGTGGGCCGCGAGCCCGGTACCGGCGCCGACACGGCCTGGAGCCTCCGCCAGGTCTCCCTGGCCGCCGCCATGGCCGCCCCCACCGCAGAACACAGCCGCGTCTCTTGAAGAAAGCAACAGCGGTCAGAGAAGCACCATCCCGGCGCACGACCACCGCAAGAACCGCAAATACGCAAGCCGCAAGACCGCAAGTCAGGGCAGCACGCGAGGGACGGGGCGGCGGGTGCCCCGGCAGGGGATCAAGCCTGACCGCCCCTGCCGGGGCACCCGCCGCCCCGTCCCGCCCGTAGCCAACGCCCCCGCGCCCCGCAGCGAACGCCCCCGCGCCCCGGCGGACCCCCGGCAAGAAACCAGAACTCACGTGGCCGGCCTGTTGGCCGGGCCGGCCGCGTGCCCCCGCTCCGCCAGCAACCCCGCCACCGCCGCCGCGTCCCCCGGCGCCGTCCGCGCCGCCCGCAGGAACATCCACCCCGTCGGCAGGAACATCAACTGGCACAGCGCCAGCCCGACCGCGTACGACAGCGGCGGCGGGAACGCCCCCGCCACGGCCCGGAACACCACCGCCGCCAGCGCCGTCCCGCCGGCCCGCCCGACCCCGTTGACGAGGTTCCCCAGCGAGTACACCGTCCCCCGGTGCTCGGGCGGGTTCACGTCCGCGATCAGCGCGAACCAGTTCGGCGCGTTCGCCGCCGTCAGCCCCGCCGCGACCAGCGCCAGCAGCAGCGCCGCCGCCACCCCCGGCGAGGTCAGCGCCCCGCCGACCACCGCCCGCAGGACCGCCCCCGCGCCGTCCCCCGACGGCGCCGGGATCCGCACCGGCAGCAGGAACAGGATCACGTACAGCGGCACCGCGGCGAGCACCCCGACCCCCGCCACCAGCGCCCGCCCGCCCGGCCGGCGGCCCTGCACCCGGTCCCCGACCAGCCCGCCGACCAGCGACAGCGCCCCGCCGAGCTGGAACAGCGCCGCCAGCACGCTGCCGACGACGATCGCGGTCGGCCGGTCCAGCCCCTGCTCCTCCGCCCGGGCCTGGAACAGCCGGGGCAGCCAGACGAGCGACCCGAACGCCGCCTGGGCGGTCAGGCCCTGCAGGATCAGCCAGCGGTTCGTCCGGCGGGCGGTGATCACCCGCAGGTCGCCGGGGCGGATCCGGTACTCGTACCCCGCACCGGCGGCGAACAGCGGCGCCAGGGCCGGCTCGGCGCCGCCGCGGGGCACGTCGGCGGTGCCCAGGTACGCCGCGGCGGCGACCGCGCCCACGGCCGCCAGCAGCAGGAACGGCGCCGTCCAGTCGCGCGCCCCCAGCACCCCGCTGAGTACCGTGCCGACCAGCAGGCCCAGGCCCTGCGACAGCCCCCACAGCGCCAGCAGCAGCCCGCGCCGGCGCGGGCCGACCAGGTCGCTGACCGCGCTGAAGCCGACCACGCTGATCGCCCCGAGGCCCAGCGCGGTGAGCAACTGCGCGGCGACGAAGCCGGGCAGGCCGCCCGCGGCGGCGGTGCCGAGCGCGCCGGCCGTCCAGCCGAGCGTGCCGACGACCAGCAGCGGGCGGCGCCGCCACCGGTCCCCCAGGTACGCCCAGCCGACCGCCGAGCCGGCCGTGACCAGGTACGTCGCCGCCGTCGTCACCCCGATCGCCGCCTCGGGCACGCCCAGCGCCCCGGCGATCGGCGAGTACAGCGGCGGCACGAGGCCGATCACGACGTTGTCCAGCGCCGCCAGCACGACGAGGACGCCGGCGCTGTACGCCCGGCGCACCGCGGAAGTCACCCCCGGATCCTGACGGATCCGGGCCCGACTAGCGAGGACCCGCGGCGTCCGCCGGCGCGGGGTGGCGCGCCACCTGGTCCATCACGTGCTCGACGAGGGTGATCAGGACGTCCTTGCTCGACCGCCGGTCGCGGGCGTCGCAGAGCACCACCGGGACGTCCGGGTCGAGGTCGAGCGCGTTGCGCACCGCCTGGGTGGCGAACCGCTGCTCGCCGTCGAAGCAGTTGACCGCGACCAGGAACGGGGTGCCCCGGCGCTCGAAGTAGTCCACCGACGGGAAGCAGTCGGCCAGCCGGCGGGTGTCGGCCAGCACCACCGCGCCGAGCGCGCCGTGGGCCAGTTCGTCCCAGAGGAACCAGAACCTGTCCTGGCCGGGGGTGCCGAACAGGTACAGCACGATGTCCGAGCCGACCGAGATCCGGCCGAAGTCCATCGCCACCGTCGTCGTGGTCTTCTGCTCGACGCCGGAGACGTCGTCGGTGTCGACCCCGGCCGAGGTGAGCACCTCCTCGGTGTGCAGCGGCCGGATCTCGCTCACCGCGCTGACCAGCGTGGTCTTCCCGACACCGAAGCCGCCGGCGATGAGGATCTTGAGCGCCAGCGGCACGGCGCGGTCAGAGTGCGCGTAATCCATTGACCACCGCCTTGAGTACGTTCTCGTCCGGCAGCGCCGCGGCGCGCCCCGGCTCGTGCAGGCAGATCAACTCCTGGCCGGCCAGGTCGTTGAGGAGGACCTGGACGACGCCGAGCGCCAGGTCCAGTTCGGCGGCCAGGTCGGCCACCGTGATCGGCGTACGGGCGGCGGCGAGGATGTCCCGGTGCTCCGGCTGGAGGTCCGTCGGCAGGGCGCCGCCCATCGGCACCGCCCGCACCAGCGCCACCACGTCGAACCGCCGGGCCGCCGGGACCCGGCCGCCGGTCATCGCGTACGGGCGGACCACCGGTCCCGCGTCGCGGTCCCACCAGGCCGAGGGGCGCTCGTTAACGCCCATCGCCGGCCTCCGCCGCCGGGGCGGGTCGGGCCGTCGCCGACAGGTCCGGGCCGACCCGGGCCACCAGCATCGCCATCTCGTACGCCACCAGCCCGATGTCGGCGTCCGCCTTGGTCAGCACGGCCAGGCACGCGCCCGGGCCGGCGGCGGTGACGAAGAAGAACGCGTCGTCCATCTCGATCAGCGTCTGCCGCACCTGCCCGGCGCCGAAGTGCCGGCTGGCACTGCGGGCCAGGCTGGCGAAGCCGGACGCCATCGCGGCGAGGTGCTCGCCGCTGTCCCGGCTGAGCCCGGCGGACGCGCCGATCAGCAGCCCGTCGGCCGAGAGGACGACCGCGTGCTCGCAGCCCGGCACCCTGGCCAGCAGGTCGTCGAGGAGCCAGTCCAACTCCTTGCCCGGCAACCCCACTACCCGCTCCCCTCCACTCCGGACGCCGACGGCGGACCGTCGTGCGTGTCGTCGGGCCGCGCCGCCACCGTAGCCGCGCGCGCCGCCCCGGTCGACCCTTCGGCCCGCCCCCGCCGCGTCTGCGCCTGTAGTTCGCTCATCATCCGCCGAATCTCCGCCGGCGGCCGCCCGTCCGCCGGTGGGGCGGCGGGCGCGGCCGGGGCGGCCGGGGCGGGGTCGGCGCCGGCGCCGCGGAGCTGCGGCGCGAGGCTGGCCTGCCGGATCCGCCGCGGCAGCCCGTCGAGCGACAGCCCCGGGTCGCCCCCGTCGTCCGATCCGGACGGCGGGTCCCCGCCCGCGGCGGTCACCCGGGGTACCGGCGGCGGGTCGGTCGGCGGGCGCGGCGCCGGGATCGACCGGGCCCGGTCGGCGCCGGGCGTCACCGGCGGCCCGACCGCGCCCGCGCCGACGTGCGCGACCGTCCGCGGCCGGGCCGCGCCGGGCGGCGGCGCCCAGGCCGTCGCGGCCCGCCCGTCGGCCACCGCCGGCAGGTCGCGGTCCGACCGGCGGCGCGCGCCGGCCGGGCGCCCGGCCGGCGCCGGCTCGGCGGCCGGCGGCACCGCGCGCAGCCGGCCCGGCCGGCGGCCGGCCGACCGGTGCGCCGCGGCCAGCCCGGCCTCGTCGGTCACCACCAGCGCCGCGGGCAGCAGCACCACCGCGGTCACCCCGCCGTACGGCGAGGGCCGCAACTGCGCCGGGATCGCGTGCCGCACGGCCAGCCGGGCGACCACGTACAGGCCGAGCCGGGCGCTGGCCGCCGGGTCGAACGCGGGCGGCGCGGCGAGCTGCCGGTTCCACTCGGCGAGCGCCTCGGCGGGCATGCCGAGCCCCCGGTCCTCGATCTCGACGGCGATCCCGGCCGGTACCGCCTGCGCGCTGATCAGCACCCGGCTCTGCGGCGGGGAGAAGACGGTGGCGTTCTCGACCAGCTCGGCGAGCAGGTGGATGACGTCGGAGACGGCCCGCCCGACGACGGCCGCCGGCGGTACCGCGCGGACGTCCACCCGGGCGTAGTCCTCCACCTCGGAGACCGCGCCGCGCAGCACGTCGACCAGCGGCACCGGGTCCCGCCAACCGCGGCCGGGCGGCGCCCCGGCGAGGATCACCAGGTCCTCGGCGTGCCGGCGGAGCCGGGTGGCCAGGTGGTCGACCCGGAACAGGTCGGCCAGCGCGGCGGGCTCGGTGGTCTCCCGCTCCATCCGGTCCAGCAGGGCGAGCTGCCGGTACAGCAGGGTCTGGCTGCGCCGGGCGATGTTGAGGAACACGTCCGCGGTGCCCTTGCGGTACGCCGCCTCGTCCACCGCGGCCCGGACGGCCGTGCGCTGCACCTCGCCGAACGCGTGCCCCAGCTCGCCGATCTCGTCGGCGCCGTCGCCCAGCGGCGGGCTCTCCGCGTCGACGTCGACGGCCTCGCCGCGGCGCAGCCGGGCGACGACATCGGGCAGCCGCTCCTCGGCCAGTTCGAGGGCGGCGTGCCGGAGCCGGCCGAGCCGGTTGACCAGCGACCGGCCGATCCGGACCGAGATCAGCAGGGTGGCGACGACGGCGAGCAGCCCGAGCAGCCCGGCGATGGCGAGCCGCAGCACGATGTCGGTGGCGACCGGCTCGGCCGCGGCGGCGACGGCGCGGGCCCGGCCGACCTCGAAGTCGCGGGCGGCGTCGGCGACCGCCCGGTAGTTGGCCGCCCACTGCCGGCCGTCGACCGGCGGCGCGTCGCCGGTCCGGCCGCGGTCGACCAGCAGGTCCTCCATCGTCAGCAGCGCCTCGAACTGGGGCAGCGCCTGGAGCGTCCGGTACGCGGCCCGCCCGGTCTCCGGCAGCGCCGCGACCGCGTCGGTGTACAGCAGCCGGCGCAGCCCGACGAGCTGGCTCACGGTGCTCGCCTCGCCGTCGACGAACCGGCCGGCGACCAGCGCCCCGGAGACCAGCGCGTCCTCCTGGGCGAGCAGCTCGCGGGCCCGGGCGAGGTCGGTGAGGGTGCGCATCTGCCGGGCCAGCTCGTCGTCGCTGACGTCGGTGAGCGCGGGCATCAGCCGGAACGCGGTGTCGATGACGGCGGTGTACCCGCGCAGCGCCCCGACCCGGTCGGTCTCCCGCCGGTCGATCCGGGTCCGGCTGGCCGGCAGCCCGGCGACGGACCGGAACAGCTCGTCGGCCCGGTGCCGGGCCTGCGGGTTCATCGCGTCCCGGGCGCCGGGCAGGGCGGACAGCCGGCGGAACGCGGCGACCGCCTCGTCGGTCTGCCGCCGCTGCCGGTCCAGCGCGGCGAGCGGGCGCTGGCCGGCGAGGAAGATCAGCGAGACCTGGCGCTCGCGCTGCAACTCGGTGACGAGCACCTCGGCGGGCTGGGCGACGGTCCGGGCGACGGTCCGGAAATGCAGCAGGTTGATGGCGGGCCCGGCGGTGAGGGTGAGCGCGAAGCCCCAGAGCATCATCACCGCGACGAGCGGGGTCAGCACCAGTGCGGTGATCTTCGATCGGATCGACCGGTTGCCGACTGCCATACGCTCCTCGCGGGGACCGACCCGGCCGGCGCGCGCCGGCGGGGAGCGCCCGTGCGCGGCCCACGCCCACCGGCGCGAATCAATGCGCGCCGCCGCATCATAGGTACTGCGCACCGCTCCTGGCGATAGCGGAGGCGAATCCGGGGTCCGGTGCGGACGGTCGGCATCGGACCGGGCACAGTGAGCGATCACCGCGCCCGGCAACGACACCGCGGGCGGCGCCCGCGGCGCACCGCCGGCGCGCGGCGCTACCCGGCGGCGGCGCCGACGTCGACCACCTCGCCCAGCCCCGTGGCGACGAGGTCGGCCCGGATCCGGGCCGCGTCGCCCTCCACCACCAGCACCAGGTCGTCCGGGCGCAGGTGGGTCGCGGCGGCCGGGGAGACGTCCGCGGCGGTCGCGGCGAGCAGCTTCTCCCGCTGCCGGACCACGTGGTCGTCGGGCAGGCCGTGCACCACGATGGACGACAGCACGCCGGCGATCGACGACACGGTCTGCAACTCGACCGAGAGCTGCCCGGCCCGCCACGAGCGGGCGACCGCGACCTCGTCCTCGGTGACCCCCTCGGTCCGGGTCCGGACGATCTCGCCGACCGCGTCGACCAGCGCCGGGGCGGTGGCCGCGGTCTGCACCGAGCCGCGGACGGTGAACCGGCCGAACCGGCGCGAGGTGGCGAACTCGCCGCGCACGCCGTACGTGTACCCGCGCACCTCGCGCAGCAGGTGGTTCAGCCGGGAGGTGAACGCGCCGCCGAGCACGGTCCCGGCGAGCTGCACCGGTACGTGGTCCGGGTGCGCCCGGTGCGGCCCGAGGTGGCCGAGCCGGAGCGTGGACTGCACCGAGTCCGGCCGGTCCACCAGCAGGATCCGGCGGCCGCTGGCCAGCTCGGAGCCGATCAGCCCGCTGGTCTGCGGTACGGCGCCGGCGGTCCCGGCGAACGCGACCGCGCCGAGCGCCTGGAGGTCGAGCCGGTCCAGGTCCCCGGCGACGAGCAGCACGCCGGGCTGGTGCAGCCAGGTCCGGTGGTGGTCGAGGACGTCCTCGACGGCGAGCGCGGCGGCGGTGGTCGGGTCGCCGTGGATCGGCCGGCCGGGCCGCTGGTCGCCGAACAGGGCGGCGCGCAGCATGGCGTCCGCCCGCGGGCCGGGGCCGGCCCAGCGCATCCGCAGCGCGGCGGCCTCGTCGTCGCGGACCCGGGCCACGTCGGCCGGGTCCAGCCGCGGCGTGCGGACGGCCTCGGCGAGCAGGCCCGCCGCGGGGAGCAGCCGCTCGACGGGCGCGGTGACGCTCACCTCGGCGCAGTCCCAGTCGACGTGCGTGTCCAGCTCGGCGCCCAGGCCCTCCAGGGCGAGCGCGTACGCGGCGGCGTCCCGGGTGGCCGTGCCCTCCTCCAGCGCCTTGAGCAGCACGCCCGCGACGCCCTCCCGGCCGGCGGTCTCCCGGCCGGCGCCGGCGTCGAGCAGCAGCGCGGCGACCGCGAGCGGCTGGCCGGGCAGGTGGGCGGCGACGACCTCGCCGCCGGCGACGGCGAGCCGGGTCAGCGCGGGGAACGTGTACGGGCGCGGCGCCCCGGGGCCGGGGCGCTCGGTCAGCAGCGTGGTCATGCGGTCTCCTCCCGGCGGGCGGCCTCGGGCACGTAGCGGATGGTGGCGCGCCGCTCGGGCGCGAGGATCTCGGCGGCGACCGCGGAGGCGCGCTCGGCGGTCACGGCGAGCCGGGCGGGCAGCCGGTCGCCGGCCAGCCGCGGGTCGCCGAACTGCAGGGCGTACCGGCTGAGCACGTCGGCCCGGCCGGCGACGGTCTCCATCTGCCGCCACCAGGCGGTGGTGAGCAGGGCCCGGGCGCGGGCCACCTCGTCCTCGGTGACGCCGGTGCGGGTCACCTCGTCGACGACGGCGACCAGGCCCTCCTCCAGCTCGTCGATGCCGACGCCGGCCCGGGCGGTGGCGCTGAGGATCAGCGGGGCGGGCGCGTGGGCCAGGTCGACGCCGTACGCGGCCAGGTAGTCCGGCTGGGCCAGCCGCCGGCCCTCGGCCAGCTCCCGGTACAGCCGGCTGCCCCGGCCGTCGGCGAGCACGCCGGCGAGCACGGTGGCGGCGTCGTACGCCTCGGTGCCGAACGGGGCGGTGCGCACGGCCAGGTACACCCGCGGCGCGGGCACGTCGGCGACGACCTCGTCCCGGACCGGGCCGGCCAGCGGGGCGGGGTCGCGCCCGTCCGGCGCGGGCGGCACGTCGGCGCCGCGCGGGATGTTGCCGAAGTACCGCTGGGCCAGCTCCACCACCTCGGCGGGGGTGCTGTCGCCGGTGACGGTGAGCACGGCGTTCTGCGGTACGTAGTACGTGCGGTGGAAGTCGCGGAACACCTCCAGCGCGGCGGCGTTCAGGTCGGCCATCGAGCCGATGGTGGCGTGGTGGTACGGGTGCCCCGGCGGGTACAGCAGCGGCAGCAGCCGCAGCCAGAAGTCGCCGTACGGCACGTCCTCGTACCGCTGCCGCCGCTCGTTCTTCACCACCTCCCGCTGGTTGTCCAGCGTCTCGGCGGTGAGCGCGGGGACGAGCCCGCCCATCCGGTCGGCCTCCAGCCAGAGCATGAGCGCGAGGTGCTCGGCGGGGACGCTCTCGAAGTAGTTGGTCCGGTCGGGGTTGGTGGTGGCGTTCAGCGTGCCGCCGGAGCCCTGGACGATCTTCATGTGCTCGGTCTTGCCGACGTTCACCGAGCCCTCGAACATCAGGTGCTCGAACAGGTGCGCGAAGCCGGTCTGCCCCGCCGGTTCGTGCCGCGAGCCGACGTCGTACCAGAGGTTCACCCCGACCACCGGGGCCCGGTGGTCCTCGCTGACGATCACGCGCAGGCCGTTGTCGAGGGTGGCCGTCTCGATCGGCCACGGGTACCCGGTCATGGGCATCATCTTGCCCGGCGGGTGGCGGAATCGTGTACTGGGCGGGAAATCCGACGCGCGTCCGGCGAACTCATCCGGACAAACGGTACGGATGTCTAGAGCTGGGTCCGGACCACCGCCGCGACCGCGAACGCCGCGCCGACCAGCAGCCCGGCCAGCAGCGTGGCGGCGACGGGGTTGTCGGCGTTCTGGGTGGCCCGCACGGTGAGCCCGCGCAGCACCAGCCGGTCGATCAGCCAGCGGAACGCGTACAGCGCCGCCACCGCCAGCACCACCGTCGCGCCGAACCGGGCCACGCTCGCGCCCCAGGTGTCGAAGTCGCCGGCCACCCCCTCGCGGACGACGATGCCGAGCGCGGTCAGCACGCCCGCCACCTCGATCGCGGCCGGCAGCGAGCCGCCGGCGATGCGCTCGCGCAGGTGGTACGGCGTGACCAGCTCGTGCAGCCAGAACACCCCGGCGACCAGCGCCAGGCCGAGCACGTAGAAGCCGAGCGTGCTGGTCACGTACGTCAGCAGCGACCCGGCGTCGCCGGTCAGCGACCCGTTCACCACGAACCCGGTGCCCAGGTAGAAGCCGGCCTCGGTGACGCCGACGGTCAGGCTGCCGCCGCGCAGCAGCTCCATGTTGTTCACCCGGGGCAGCACCAGCCGGTCGACGACCGGCCGGGCGACGAGGACGGCGAGCAGCACGTACGCGCACTCGATCGCCAGCCAGCCGGCCGAGACCCCCCAGTGCGCCCGGTCGTAGTGCTCGATCGCGGGCAGGATGCCGATCACCTGGGCGACGCTGAGGCCGAGCCGCTGGATCAGGTACGCCGCGTTGCGCCGCTCGAACAGCTCCGCGTTGTCGTCGACGTGCGTGATCAGGTTCAGCAGGTGCCAGCCGCCGCCGACGAACAGCGCCACGATCGCCAGGATCAGCGCGGCGTGGCCGAGGTTGCCGGCGTAGTCGCCGAGCGTCTCCAGGAACATGTCACTCTCCGATGACGTGCGGGACGAAGTGGCTGAGGTTGTCGGTGATCGGGCCCGCGCTCTCCCGGATGCCCAGGCCCGCGGGCTCGCCGTCGACCAGCCAGGCGCCGAGGACCGGGTGGACCACCTCGCCGTACGCGGCGCCGGTCGGCACGGTCGGGGGCGGCGCCCAGGACTGCACGACGTACCCCTCGGCGCCGTACTCGCCCGGGACGGTCTCCGGCGCGGCGCCCGGCCGGACGATCTCGATGCTCGCGCCCTCCCGGCCGAGCAGCGGCTTGCGGACGTACGCGGCCAGGTCGGCCGGCGGGCCGGGCAGCCCGGCGGGCGGGTCGGCGAACCAGGCCGGGATGAGGTGCCGGGCCCGGCCGGGGTCGTCGCCGTACCGCGCCCAGAGCACCGCGAGCAGCCCCTTGTTGCTCCACATCATCTTGTACGGCGCCTCGATCCACACCGTTCCGCCGCGGTACTGCCGGAACCCGTCGCGGCGGCCGATCGTGGCCATGTCGGCGAAGGCCGCCCGGCCGAACTCCTCGGCGACCATGAACTCCCACGGGTACAGCTTGAACGCGACGTCCAGGTGCACGCCGTCGCCGTCGTAGAACCGGCCGTCGGCGCCCAGCAGCACACCCTCCATGAAGGCGGTCTTGGTGTCGTACCCGGCCGCCGCGCAGGTGTCGCGCAGGAACTGGGTGTTCATCACGTCCTCGCCGGAGGACTCGGTCGACGAGCAGGTGAAGTGCACCAGCGGCCGGTGCCCCAGCCGCTTCTCGGCCAGGCCGAGGTTGCGCCGCCACGCCTCGACCAGCCGCTCGTAGAGCTGGTTCCACTGGTCGGCGGACGGGCGCACCTGCTCCCGCCAGCGCCACTGCGCGTACGCGGACTCGACCAGGCAGGTCGGGGTGTCGGCGTTGAACTCGTACAGGGTCGGCACGCGCAGCGCCGGGTCCGGGTGGTCGAGGCCGCCGAAGCGCAGGTCGAACCGGCCGTACACGCTCTGCCAGGCCGGCTCGTCGTGCCAGGTGCCCACGACCTGCTCGTGCGCCCAGTCGGGGATGCCCATGGCGGTGAGCACGTCCGGGCGCTCGGCCAGCCAGTCGCCGGCGCCGACGCACATCTCGAACAGCGCCGCGGTGGCCGCCTCCAGCGTCGCCACCTCGGCGGGCGTCAGCTCGTACGCCGCCCCCTCGCGCCAGTACGAGATCCGCCCGCCGTCGGGCGTCGGGGTCGGCGAGTAGACCAGCCCGTCGGCGAGGATCTGCTCCTCCCAGCCGGGGCGCTCGGGCAGCCGCAGGCGGCGCACCGCCTCAGCTACCGAACCCGCCGGAGCGGCCGCCGCCGCCGAACCCGCCGGCCTTGCCGGACTTGCCGGCCAGCGCGCCGTTCGCCGGCAGGCCGGCCGCGCTGCGGCCGGCGCTGTCCTTCGGGGCGATGAGCTGGCCGCCCTTGAGCTTCTGCCCGGCCTTGAGCTTGGTCTTGTGCTTGCCGCTGTTGATCCACCCGTACGTCGGGTCGTCGTCGTCGCAGAACTGGTCGGCGATGACGACGTTGGACTGGTCGACGCAGTACGCCACCGGGTCCGACCCGCACCCGGCCAGGAACGCCGACGCGCTCACGGTCAGGACCGACACCGAGCCGACTCGCCCGGACCACCTGCGCTGCACGGCCGCCTCCCACTTTCGCGGTACTCCTCGCCGCGCATGGTCGCACGCCCGCGCCAGCCCCACGATGATCACCGGCTCGGCGCGTCGCCTACGGGTGAATGAACACGCGTGTCGAGGAATCGACAGTTCGGCGTGTTTTCGCCCCTAAACTAGCGCTATGCGTAGATCGATGGCCTGGACTCTGGCCACCGCCACCCTCATCGCCACCGTGGGCGTCGCGGTCGACGGCGACGAGGCGCCCATGGACCTCACGGCGGGCGAGCAGTACCAGCTCGACGCCGCCGCGCGCGGGGAGCTGGCCGGCGACCTGAACACCCGCTGGTGGGCCTGCCGCTTCGACAGCGGCCGCACCGACCTGCCGACCGGCCACAACTGCGCGACGCTGCCCCAGTGGGGCGGCCTGCTCGGCCCGTCGCCGGCCCGCCCACCGGCCGCGCCGGACGTGATCGTCCCGGCCCCGACGGCCACCCCGCCGACCCCGGGCCGGCCGGCCGCCGCGGCGGTCCGCCGGGCCCAGCCGCACCGGCCGGTCGGCGCGCCGCTGGCGCCGCGCCCGGTCATCCCGCCGATCCGCGAGCCGCAGCCGCCGGCCGAGCCCAAGCCGGTCGACCCCGGCCCGGGCAGCCCGTCGCCGTCGCCGATCTGCACCACGGACTGCGTACCGGTCGACCCGTCGCCGCCGGCGCCGCGGCCGGACTGCGCCGACGCGCCGGACTGGCTCCAGTGGATCGACAACTACGACGCCGAGTCGTGGCAGTGGGACCCGGCCTGCTACCAGCACCCGGGCTGGCGCGGCGACCGCGAGGAGACCCCGGCCCCGACGCCCGACCCGCAGCCGGCGTCCACGCCGGACGCGTGAGCGCACGGTAAAGGGGGCGCCGGCCGGCGCCCCCTTTACCGTGCGTCGTTCCCGCGGCTTCAGTACCAGCCGGTGCGCTTCGAGTGCGCCCAGGCGCCGCACGGATTGTTGTACCGGCCCTCGATGTAGCCCAGGCCCCAGCGGATCTGCGTCGCCGGGTTGTTCCGCCAGTCGCTGCCCTCGCTGGCCATCTTGGTACCGGGTAGCGCCTGCGGGATGCCGTACGCGCCGGAGTTCTTGTTCTGCGCCCGGTGGTTCCAGCCGCTCTCCTTGCTGAACAGCTTGTCCAGGCAGGGCATCTGGTCCAGCCCGAAGTCGGCCTTGAGCAGCTCGGCACAGCCGATCGCGCGGTTGCCGTCGTACTCGTCGCAGGAGTCCGGGATCGGCCCGGTGTACTCGACGGTCTTGGCGTCCTTGGCCTTCTTCTTCTTCGCCTCGGCGGCGCGGCGCTTGGCGTCCTCGACCCGCTTCGCCTTCGCGGCGGCGGCCCGCGCGCTGGCGAGCGCGTTGCGGGCGACCCGGGTCTGGGCGACCCGCTGGCGGGAGGCGGCGACGGTCAGCCGCGCCCGCTCGTCCAGGGCCTGCTGCGCCGCGACCTGCTCGGGTGCTGGCCCGGCGGCCGGTGCCTGCTCGTCGTCCCGGTCGTACCCCGCGTACACGCCGCCGGCGAGGGCGGTGAGCAACAGGGCGACGGAGAGTGAGCGCACAGTCAGGCGGCTCCACAGCGGACTCACGAGGAGGTCCCTTTCGTCTGGGGCGGTGCCGCAGGCAGCGCCACGTCGTCAGGGGCGCTCACCCACGCGCGTCGCGGCCGGAGTCCACCCGGCACGCGGCACCGAACGCCACACGTCCGGTGGACACATTTCCCCACTCGGATGCCGGCGCGCTACCCCCCGAGGCGGCCGATGTGAAGTAACCCACCAGCCAAATCCAGACATTATCGGAAAATCGACCAGGGCACTCGGTCCGCACGGGTGATTGCGCGGACCCCGACCGGTGTGAACCCGAGTCGGAGCCCGCGCCTACCCCACCCTTCGGCTAGCGCGGGATGTCCTCAAGCAGATCGGTCACGACTTCGGCGATCTCCGAGCGCTCGGAGCGGGTCAGCGTGATGTGCGCGAAGATCGAGTGCCCCTTCAGCGCCTCGATCACGGCCGTCACGCCGTCGTGCCGGCCGACCCGGAGATTGTCCCGCTGGGCAACATCGTGGGTCAGGACGACCCGGGAACCCTGCCCGATCCGGGACAGCACCGTCAGCAGCACGCCCCGCTCCAGCGACTGCGCCTCGTCCACGATCACGAACGCGTCGTGCAGGCTGCGCCCGCGGATGTGGGTCAGCGGCAGGACCTCCAGCAGCCCGCGCGCCATGACCTCCTCGACGACGTTCTCGTGCACCACCGCTCCGAGGGTGTCGAAGACCGCCTGCGCCCAGGGCGACATCTTCTCGTGCTCGCTGCCCGGCAGGTACCCCAGCTCCTGCCCGCCGACGGCGTACAGCGGCCGAAAGACGATCACCTTCTTGTGCTTGCCCCGCTCCATCGCCTGCTCCAGCCCCGCCGCCAGCGCGAGCGCCGACTTGCCGGTGCCCGCCCGGCCGCCGAGGGAGACGATGCCGATCTGGTCGTCCAGCAGCAGGTCCAGCGCGATCCGCTGCTCCGCCGAGCGCCCGTGCAGGCCGAACGCCTCCCGGTCGCCGCGGACGAGCTGCACCGTCCGGTCCGGCCGGATCCGGGCCAGCGCGGACCCGCGCGGCGACGAGATCACCAGGCCGGTGTGCGCGGGCAGCGCGGTGATCGCCTCGGCGCCCAGTTCGCGCGGGTCCAGCTTGCCCTCGCCGTACAGGGCGGTGACCTGGTCGGCGCCGAGGTCCCAGTCGGCCATGCCGGTCCAGGTCGAGTCCATCGCCTGGCCGTGCCGGTACTCGTCGGTGGGCACGCCGACCGACGCCGCCTTGACCCGCAGCGGCAGGTCCTTGGTGATCAGCGTCACGTCGTGCGCGGTCGCCGCGAGCCCGAGGGCGACCGACAGGATCCGGGTGTCGTTGCTGTCGTTGCGCACCGCCTGCGGCAGCAGGGAGGAGTCGGCGTGGTTCAGCTCGACCCGCAGGGTGCCGCCGACGTCGTTGACGGGCAGCGGCTCGTCCAGCCGGCCGTGCTTGATCCGCAGGTCGTCGAGCATGCGCAGCGACTCGCGGGCGAACCAGCCCAGCTCCGGGTGGTGCCGCTTGCCCTCCAACTCGGAGATCACCACGAGTGGCAGGACCACCGCGTGCTCGGCGAACCGGCGGAACGCCCCCGGGTCGGACAGCAGGACCGAGGTATCGAGGACGAACGTACGAAGTTCCATCGCGCCCACTCCGGTGAGCGGTGCACCCCGCCGCCCGGTCCCGCCACGACCGGCGTCCGGCGCGGGACGGGTGCCCTCCCGCGGCAGTCCGGAAGCCCGGTCCCGCACCGCAGCTCGACCAATCCGCAGCCCGCGACCCGACCCGCCGGTGGGGTCGGGAAACCCCCACCCCCTGGCATGAACGCTAACCGCCGGTACGGGCGAATACCAGACCCGGGCGGGGCCGATGATCACTGTCGGCCGTTCGGGGGAGGTGACCGCTAGTGCTCAGTTGGCCACGGGCAGCGCCGATGGGCCAGTGACCGGCCGGTAGGACAAAAGGAGCACCCGTGATGGCGGCCCCGAACGGACGAGGCCCCCTGTGGCACCGCGTGGCGGTGTGGACCGGGGTGCTGTTCGTCGTGCTCGGCCCCGCCTCGCTCGCGGCCGAGTCCCTCGGCTTCGTGCCGAACCCGTGGCTGATCCGGGTGATCACGGTGCCCGGCGGCCTGCTCGCCGCCGCCGTCTGCCTGCACGTCGCCCGCCAGCCCGGCCTGAACGCCGCCGCCCGGCGGTTCTGGCACTGGTCGGCGGCCGCCATCGCCCTGGTCGGCGTCGGCGGTGGGATCAACCTCGTCGACAACATCCTGTACACCCCGAACAACCCGGCCGAGCCCAGCACCGGCGCCATCGCGGCGTACGGCATCGGCGTGCTCACCCAGCTCACCGCCCTGCTGCGGCTGCCCGCCCGGAACCGGCTCACCGCGCACGAGCGCAAGCAGTTCGTCGTCGACGGCGCGATCATGCTGATCTGCTTCGGCCTGTTCGCCTGGCGGCTGTCGTTCAGCCGGACCGAGGAGTGGAGCCGGATCGGCGGCGGCCCGGCTGCCCTCACCGTCGTCCTGCTGGCCTTCCTCGCCGTGCTGGCGATCGCCAAGCTGGTCATGTTCGGCGTCACCGCCGTCGACCGGCGGGCCCTGCACACGCTCGCCGGGACGATCTGCGCCGGCGCGCTGATCGGCGCGGTCTCGCCGCTGACCGCCGGCGCGGCGGTCGTCGCCTCGACCGTCTGCATCACGCTCGTCGGGGTCGGCTTCATGCTGGCCGCGATGTTCCAGTACGCCGGCGTGGGCCAGCCGCCGCTGGAGCAGCGGCCGTGGGCCGGCACCCGGACCGCCAAGGTCGCCGGCTGGCTGCCGTACCTGGCCGTGGCCGCCACCGACGGCCTGCTGATCTTCGTCGTCGCCGGGCACAGCGTCGGTGAGCTGATCGTCGCCGCCAGCGCCGTCGGGCTCACCGTCATCGTCGTGTACCGGCAGGTCACCGCCCTGCGGGACAACTCCGCGCTGCTCCGCCGGGTGGACCTCACCGTCCGCGAGCTGCGCGACGCCCAGGACCGGCTCGCCCACCAGGCCACCCACGACGACCTCACCGGCCTGGCCAACCGCCGGCTGTTCACCGAGCGGGTCGCCGCCACCGCCGCCGGCGGCGAGCCGGCCAGCGTCGCCCTCATCGACCTGGACGACTTCAAGACCATCAACGACCGGCTCGGGCACCACATCGGCGACCGGCTGCTGCTGGACGTCGCCGGCCGGCTGCGCTCCTGCGTCCGCCCCGGCGACACCGTCTCCCGGCTCGGCGGCGACGAGTTCGCGCTGCTCCTGCCCGGCCTGGCCAGCGAGCACGGGGTGGCCGTGCTGGACCGGATCACCGAGGCGCTCGGCCAGCCGGTCATCGTCGACGGGCACGCGCTGCTCGTCCGGTGCAGCGCCGGCCTCGCCGAGCTGACCGCCGACCTGGACCCGACCGAGGTCATCCGCCGGGCCGACCTGGCGATGTACGCGGCCAAGGAGGCCGGCAAGTCCCGCTACGCCACGTACGACGACGAGCTGGACGTCCGGATCAACCGGGACGCGGCGCTCGGCGCCGAGCTGCGCACCTCGCTCACCGAGGGCCACTTCCGGCTGCTGTTCCAGCCGGTCGTCCGGCTGGTCGACCGGGTGATCGTCGGCGCCGAGGCGCTGGTCCGCTGGGAGCACCCCGAGCGCGGGACCATCCGCCCGGACCACTTCATCCCGGTCGCCGAGCGCACCGGCCTGATCGTCCCGCTGGGCGAGTGGATCCTGCGCGAGGCGTGCGACGAGGCCGTCCGCTGGCTGGCCGAGGACGTCACCGAGACCTGGACGATGAGCGTGAACATCTCCGCGCGCCAGCTCCGCGAGCCGGGCTTCGCCGGTACGGTCGCCCGGGTCCTCGACGAGACCGGCCTGCCGCCGCGGCACCTCATGATCGAGGTCACCGAGACCGCGGTCTTCGACAGCGAGCTGGCCAGCGCGGCGCTGCGGGAGATCTCGGCGCTGGGCGTGCGGATCGCGCTGGACGACTTCGGCACCGGCAACTCGTCACTCGGCCTGCTCCGGACCATCCCGGTGGACGTGCTCAAGGTGGACAAGTCGTTCATCGACCACATCACTGACAGCAACACCGAGTCCACGATCGCCATCGCGATGCTGCACCTGGCCAACGGCCTGGACCTGGGCGTGGTCGCCGAGGGCGTGGAGAGCGCGGCGCAGGCGGCGCGGCTGCGCAAGATCGGGTACCAGCTCTCCCAGGGCTACCACTTCGCCCGGCCGCTGCCGGCGGCGGACGTCCGCGCGATGCTCCACACGGGACCGAACACCCGCCGCATCGCCTGACCGACCCGGCTTCGGCCGGTGCTGCAAGGGCCCTTCCGCGCGGCCCGGGCGGCCGCTAGGTTCGGCGGGATGAGGAGCCTCGATCCCGCCGCACTCGCGCTCGCCGCGACCCTCGCCGTCGTACCCGCCGCCGTCGCGACCCCGGCCGCTGCCGCCCCGGCGCCCCGCCTCGCGCCCGTGACCTGCACGTTCATCCCCACCCCGGACAACCCGGCGGCCCGACCGGTGGACCCGCCACCGGCCGAGGCGGCGAACACCGGCGCGGTCCACCTCACGCTGCGGACCAACCACGGCGACATCGGGCTGCGGTTCGACCGCGGCAACGCGCCCTGCGCGGTGCACAACTTCGTACACCTGGTCCGGGAGACGTTCTACGACCGCAGCCGGTGCTGGCGGCTGACCACGGCGGCGAAGCTCGGCGTGCTCCAGTGCGGGGACATCTGGGAGGCCGAGATCGGCGGGCCGGGGTACCGGTTCGCGGACGAGCTGACCGGGCAGGAGACGTACCCGCGCGGGACGGTCGCGATGGGCAACCAGGGCAAGGACACCAACGGCAGCGAGTTCTTCCTGGTCCACTCGGTCGCCCAGATCAAGCCGGACTACACGGTGCTGGGCCGGGTCACCTCGGGCCTGGAGGTCCTGGACCGGATCGTCGCCGGCGGCACGAAGGACGGCAGCGCCGACGCCCAGCCGAAACTCCCGGTGGAGATCCGCGAGGCCATCGTCATCCCGGACGACTCCACCCGCTGACCCCCGGGTCCGCCGGCGCGCTCCCGCCGTCAGGTGCCGTAGCGGCGTTGCCGGCGGGAGTAGGCGCGGAGGGCGCGGAGGAAGTCGATGTGGCGGAAGTCCGGCCAGTTGGCGTCGTGGAAGTAGAACTCCGAGTTCGCCGACTGCCACAGCAGGAAGCCGGACAGGCGCTGCTCGCCGCTGGTGCGGATCACCAGGTCGGGGTCGGGCTGGCCCCTGGTGTACAGGTGGCGCTCGATGTCCTCGACGTCGAGGGTCTCGGCCAGGTCGGCCAGGGTGCCGCCGGACTCCGCCTGGCTGACCAGCAGCGACCGGACCGCGTCGGCGATCTCGCGCCGCCCGCCGTACCCGACCGCCATGTTGACCACGGCGGCGCCGCGCCGGTCGGCGGTGCGCTCCTGGGCGGCCTTGAGGGCGGCGGCGTGCTCGGCCGGCAGGAGGTCCAGGGCGCCGGCCATGACCAGCCGCCACGGGTTGCCGGCCTCGGCCAGCTCGGTGGCCAGGTCCTCGATGATCTGGATGAGCGGGTCCAGCTCGCCGGCCGGGCGGCGCAGGTTGTCGGTGGCGAGCAGGTACAGCGTGACGTGCCCGATCCCCGCCTCGTCGCACCAGCGCAGCAGCTCCTTGACCCGGGCGGCGCCGGCCCGGTGGCCGTCGTTGGGGTCGACGTACCCCATCTCACGCGCCCAGCGCCGGTTGCCGTCGCACATGACCCCGACGTGCCGGGGCACCGCGGCCCCCGCGAGGGCGCGGGTGAGCCGCCGCTCGTACAGCGGGTACAGCAGCGCCTTCGCCGCCGCCCGCGGCCGCAGCAGCAACCGCAGCAAGAGGCCGAACCGGGACAGCCCGAACCGCGAGCGGTACAGGCGCACGCGGCAGCGGCGCACGGCAGTTCGCACAGACATCCCACCCAGCGTAACCACCCCCCGCCAGGGGGCCGGACGCGCGAACGGGGCCGCGGCGGACCGCGACCCCGTTTCGCCCCGTTTCGTCAGTTGACGCCCAGCCGCGCCCGCAGCGCGTCCAGCTCCGACCACAGCACGGCCGGCAGCTTGTCGCCGAACTTCTCGAACCACTCGTTGATCTGCGGCAGCTCGGCCTTCCACTCCTCCGGGTCGACCCGGAGGGCGGCCTCGATGTCGGCCGGGTCCACGTCCAGGCCGGCCAGGTCGAGGTCGGCCGCGGTCGGCACGTACCCGACCGGGGTCTCCCGCGCCCCGCCGGTGCCCTCGATCCGCTCGACGACCCACTTGAGGATGCGGCCGTTCTCGCCGTAGCCGGGCCAGAGGAACTGCCCCTCGTCGCCGCGGCGGAACCAGTTGACGTAGAAGATCCGGGGCAGCAGCGACGCGTCGCCGGCCCGGCCCTTGCCCATCTCGATCCAGTGCCGGAAGTAGTCGCCGGCGTTGTACCCGATGAACGGCAGCATCGCCATCGGGTCGCGGCGCACGACGCCGACCGCGCCGACGGCCGCGGCGGTGGTCTCCGAGGACAGCGTGGCGCCCTGGAACACCCCGTGCACCCAGTCCCGGGCCTCGCTGACCAGCGGGATGGTGGTCTTGCGCCGGCCGCCGAACAGGATCGCGTCGATCGGCACGCCCTTCGGGTCGTCGTACTCCGGGGCGAGGATCGGGCACTGCTCGATCGGGGTGCAGAAGCGGGAGTTCGGGTGCGAGGACAGCTCGCCGCTGTCCGGCGTCCAGTCCCGGCCCTTCCAGTCGATGAGGTGGGCCGGCGGCTGGCCCATGCCCTCCCACCACACGTCGCCGTCGTCGGTGAGCGCGACGTTGGTGTAGATCGAGTTGCCCGCGGCCAGCGTGCGCATGGCGTTGGGGTTGGTCTTCCAGTCGGTGCCCGGCGCCACGCCGAAGAGGCCGAACTCCGGGTTCACCGCGTACAGCCGGCCGTCGTCGCCGAACCGCATCCAGGCGATGTCGTCGCCGAGGGTCTCCACCTTCCAGCCGGGGATGGTGGGCTCCAGCATGGCGAGGTTGGTCTTGCCGCAGGCCGACGGGAACGCCGCGGCGACGTACTTGACCACGCCCTCGGGCGAGGTGAGCTTGAGGATCAGCATGTGCTCGGCGAGCCAGCCCTCGTCCCGGCCCATGGCCGAGGCGATGCGCAGCGAGAAGCACTTCTTGCCGAGCAGGGCGTTGCCGCCGTACGCCGAGCCGAAGGACCAGATCTCCCGGCTCTCCGGGAAGTGCGAGATGTACTTCTCGGTGTTGCACGGCCAGGTCACGTCGGCCTCGCCCGGCTCCAGCGGGGCGCCGATCGAGTGCAGCGCCGGCACGAACGCGGCGTCCTCGCCCATCCGCTCCAGCACGTCCGTGCCCATCCGGGTCATGACCCGCATGGAGGCGACGACGTACGGGCTGTCGGTGATCTCCACGCCGAACATCGGGCGCTCCGCGGTCAGCGGGCCCATGCAGAACGGGATGACGTACATGGTCCGGCCGCGCATCGAGCCCCGGTACAGCTCGGTCATCGTGGCCTTCATCTCGGCCGGGTCCACCCAGTTGTTGGTGGGGCCGGCGTCGGCGGCGTCGACGGAGCAGATGAACGTCCGCTCCTCGACTCTGGCCACGTCCGTCGGGTCGGTGCGACACCAGAACGAGTTGGGGCGCAGCTCGGGGTTGAGCCGGACCAGCACGCCCGCGTCGACCAGCTCGTCGGTGATCCGCGTCCACTCCGCCGCGGATCCGTCGCACCAGACCACCCGGTCCGGCGTGGTCAGCGCGGCGACGTCGCGCACCCAGGTGAGCAGCGCGGCATGGGACGTGGGCGCGTCCTCAAGCCCGCGAACGGTGGTCGGAGCACTCATCACGGATCTCCTCGGCAAAACCGATCGGGTGCGAACCGCGTTGTCCGGGTGCGCCGGCCGGTGTGGGGTGGGTGGCCTCGCACGCCTGCGGCAGCGTGTCGGGAAGTAGGGCAACAGACTAAACCCCGACTCGCGGCCCCGCAGCTCGCCGGCTTGTGAAGAAATGCACAAGCCCAGGTCAGCGTACGTTCACCAACCCGCCATGTGGAGGTCATCCCGGCACATCGCGGAGCGCACGACACTCCCGAGCGGGGCGAAAATTGCGTCAAATCGCTCTGAAGCGGTAAAAATTCACCATTCCGCCCCAACCCTCCCCCAAACGGAGGCGGCATGGCTACACCCGTGCCCGGTCCCCGACACACCGGGCCGCACCGCCGTACCCATCCACAACCGCACGACCCGACCCCGCCCCCCGGCCGGGCCGGGACACCGGGCGACGAGGACACGCTCCTCGCCGCCGTCCGCGCCGGGGACAGCCGGGCGTACGCCCAGTTGTACCAGCGGCACGCCGCCGCGGCCCGGCGCGCGGCGTACGGCCTGACCCGCGACCGCACCGAGGCCGAGGACCTCGTCGCCGAGGCGTTCGCCAAGGTGCTCGCCGCCATGCGCCGCGGGTCCGGTCCCCGGCGCGCGTTCTTCCCGTACGTCCTGACCACGCTGCGCCACCTTCGGGTGACGCACGCCGGGGTCGCCGCCCGGGTCGAGCTGACCGACGACCCGACCCGGTACGAGCGCGGCGAACCGTTCCAGGACCCGTCGGTCGCCGCGCTGGACCGCTGGTACGCCGCCCGGGCCTTCCGCAAGCTGCCCGAGCGGTGGCGGACGGTCCTCTGGCACACCGAGGTCGAGGGCGGCAGCCCGGCCGCGGTCGCGGCCCTGCTCGGGCTCACCCCGAACGGGGTGTCCGTGCTGGCCCACCGCGCCCGCGAGCGGCTCCGGCAGATCTATTTGCAGGAGCACATCAGCTCCGGCGCCGGCCCGCCCGGCCACGCCGCGGCGGGGCAGCTCGGCAGCTACGTCCGCGGCGGCCTGGCCGACCGGGCCCGGTCGAAGGTGGCCACCCACCTGGCCACCTGCCCGGCCTGCCGGCGGCTGCACGTCGAGGTCGCCGAGGTCGCGTGGGCGCTGCCCCGCGGCGCGATGCATGCCGAACCGTGACACCGCCGACACCGGGGCCCGGGCGCGGCTCGGCTACCGTTGGCCCGTGCCCCGCGGAGAAGCCCTGTTCGCCGACCCGGCGCCGGCGCGCGCCGGGGGCCGGCGCTCGGTCGTGGCCGCGGTGTGGGCCCGGGTCGGCCACCTCGCGCACGAACTGGGCAAGTTCGGTACCGTCGGCGCCGTCGCCTTCACCGTCGACACGCTGCTGTTCTACGCGCTCAACGCCCGGCTGGAGCCGCTGGTCGCGAAGACGCTGGCCACCGTGGTCTCGGCCACCGTGGCGTTCCTGGGCAACCGGTTCTGGACCTGGCGGCACCGCGCCCGGTCCGGCCTGGGCCGCGAGTACGGGCTGTACTTCCTGCTCAACACCGTCGGCCTGGCGATCGCCCTGGCGGTGCTCGCGGCCAGCCACTACGGCCTCGGCGCGCTCTGGCCGGCCTTCCGGACGGACCTGGCCGACCTGGTGGCCGCCAACGTCGTCGGCACCGCTCTGGGAACATTGTTCCGGTTCTGGTCGTACCGCCGATTTGTGTTCCTCACCGCAGAAACCCCGCAGGTCGCGCACCCGGCGGCCGATCCTCGTTGATCGGGGTGACGTAAGACCCATCGCCCCACCGGCGGCCGGCCCGGCCGCCGGCCCTCCCGTAAGGTGGCCGCATGCGTCCAGCCCGACCGCTCGCCCAGCGCCCGCGCAGCCGCGCGTCCGCCCGGCCGACGCGGAGTCGCGCCCCGCAGCCCCGCCCGGCCCGCACCACCGGCCGCCGCACCGCCGCCCCGGCCCCCGCCGCGGGCCCCGCGGTGCCCGCCCCGCTGGCCGGCCTCGCCCGGCTGCTGCCGTCGCGGCTGCGCCGGATCGGCCCGGAGGCGCTGCGCTTCCTGATCGTCGGCCTGGCCAACACGGTGGTCAACTTCGCGGTGTTCAACGCGCTGATCCTCACCGTGTTCAGCACCGGCCAGCTCAAGGCCAACGTCGCCGCCACCGCGGTGGCCACCGTGACCTCGTACCTGATGAACCGGCACTGGACGTACCAGGACCGGCCGCGGGCGCAGAAGCGGCGCGAGTTCACCCTGTTCGTGCTGTTCAACCTCGCCGGGCTGGCGATCGAGCTGCTGGTCCTCGCCGGTGCCAAGTACGGCCTGGCGATGACGAGCGTGCTGGCGGTCAACGCCGCGAAGGTGCTCGGCCTGTTCCTCGGCACGCTGTTCCGGTTCTGGTCCTACCGCACGTTCGTCTTCATCGGCGGGCGGCGGCCGGTGCCGGCCCCGCGGGCGGACGCCGACGCCGACGACATCGACCGCGAGTTCAGCGCGCTGACCGGGCCGCTGGTCACCCGCGCCGACTGAACCGGCGCCCCGGCAGCGGGGTCCCGTCCGGCTCGTCGTCGTCCGGCGCCGCCGGGACGGCCAGGTGGGCCAGCCGGTCCTCCTCGACCAGCTCGTACAGCGCGGTCTGCACCCGCTCGATCCGGGGCAGGTCCGCCAGCACCATCTGGCCACGCTCGCCGGCGGACTCGATGCTGAGCGTGCCGCAGCCGAGCAGCCGCTCGACGAACCGCTGGGTCGTCGCGTGGTCGTTGATCCGGCTGAGGGGGATGTCCCGCCGGTCCCACCGCAGGACGCCGGTCCGGACGAGCACCCGCTCGGTGGTGAATACATAGTGGGTGGTGCGCCAGCGCAGGTACGGCACCGCGGCGAAGCAGCCGATCAGCACGAGCACGAGGCCGAACAGGACGTACAGGCTGACGGTGCCGGACGGGCCCGGCGGCAGGTAGGCCAGGCCGACGCCCAGCATGACCAGCGAGCCGACCACCACCAGCGCCGGCCGGATGAGCGCCTTCGCGTGCGGGTGCAGGTGCAGCGCGACTTCCTCGTTCTCGGCGAGCGCGTCGTGTGGGAACGGCATCGGGACCTCCACGGGAGTGCGGCGCCGCCGGGACCACCACGAACCCGCGGCTGCCGCCGAGGCTATCCCGGGCCGGGCCGCCGCAGGCCCCCGACACGGGCGGCACGCTGACCCGCGGTCCGCGTGCGGCCGGGGGTCGGGCGGGTGCGGCCGGGTGCCGGCAGGTGCCGTCAGACCGGGCGGACGTGCACCACGTCGCCCGCGGCCACCGGGTGCAGGCCGTCGGGGGTGGCGACCACGAGCCGGCCGTCACTGTCCACTCCGGTGGCCGTACCGACGACCGGGTCGCCGGCCGGCAGCGTCACCCGGACGGTGGCGCCGACGGTCGCGCACTCGGCGACGTACGCCTCGCACAGCCCGCAGGCGGCGGGGTCGCCGCCGGCGGCGCGCCACCGCTCGTACCACTCGGCGAGCGAGCGCAGCAGCGCGCGCAGCACCGGCGCGCGGTCGGCGTCCGGGGCGCCGGCCAGCCGCAGCGAGGTGGCCAGCGTGCCGGGCGGCAGCTCGTGCGGGCGCAGCGAGACGTTGAGCCCGATGCCCAGGACGACGGCGGGGCCGGCGGCGGACGGCACGGCCTCGGCGAGCACGCCGGCGACCTTGGCCGGGCCGGGGTCGGTGGGCAGCAGGACGTCGTTGGGCCACTTCAGCGCCGGTTCCAGCGGGGTGGCCCGGCGGATGGCCTCGACGGCGGCCACGCCGGCGAGCAGCGGCAGCCAGCCGTACGACGCGGGTCGGGCGGGCGGCCAGCCCCGGTCGGCGGCGGCCTCGGCCGGGCGGAGCAGGACGCTGACGGCGAGCCCGGCCCGCGGCGGCGAGCGCCAGGCCCGGTCGAGCCGGCCGCGGCCGGCGGTCTGCCGCTCGGCCAGCACGACCAGGCCCTCGGGCTTGCCCGCGGTGGCGGCGGCGACGGCGTCGGCGTTGGTGGAGGCGGTCTCCTCGTGCAGGACGATCCGCTGCCACAGCCCGCCGGGGACGAGCAGCGTCCGGCGCAGGGACGGGCCGTGCAGCGGCGGGCGGTCCGGATCGGAGTACGGCATGTCACCCACCGGTCCAGCGTAGTGCGCCCACCCGGGCGCGCGCCGCACTCGCCGGGTGGACCGCGCGGCCCGGGGTGCCCGGCGCCGCGGGGTCAGTGCGGGACGGCGGAGCGGACCGTGGTCGGGGTCGCCCGCGGGCGGGGCGGGACCGGGCCCGGCTCGGGGGCCGCGGCGCGCAGCGCGGGCACGCCGTACAGGCCGCCGGTGCGGGCGGCGGGGACCGGCGGGCGGCCGTCCGCGGCCGGGAACACCCGGACGGGGGTCGGCTCGCGGAACGGCCGGCTCGGTGCGTCGGCGGCCGGGCCGCCGCGGAGCAGGACGGCGGCGCCCGCGCCGGCGCGGCCGGGGCCCGCGGGCGGGTGGGTCAGGGTGCCGGCGCGGCGGCGGTGCGAGCGCGGCCGGTGCTGGGCCCGGAACGGCGGGTAGTCGCCCCGGCGGGCCCGGCGGCTGCCGTGCCGGGCGGCGAGGGCGTCCGCCGTACGGTCGGGGCCGAGCAGCGCGAGGAGACCGGCGAGCCCGCCGAGAAGGACTACGCCGCCAAACAGGATAAAAGCACCCATACCGACATAATTCGCCTTTCGGCGGAGAAGATCGGCTGACACGCCGACGTCCGGCCGGGAAGCAGGATCGTTACGATCCCCACGTGACCGCGCAGACCGAAGGCATCGACATCCACACCACCGCCGGCAAGCTCGCCGACCTCGACCGCCGGGTCGACGAGGCGGTGCACGCCGGGTCCGCCCGCGGGGTCGAGAAGCAGCACGCCCGGGGCAAGCGGACCGCGCGGGAGCGGATCGCGCTGCTGCTCGACGAGGACTCGTTCGTCGAGCTGGACGAGCTGGCCCGGCACCGGTCCACCAACTTCGGCCTCGACCGCACCCGCCCGTACGGCGACGGGGTGGTCACCGGGTACGGCACCGTCGACGGCCGGCAGGTCTGCGTCTTCGCCCAGGACTTCACGGTCTTCGGCGGCTCGCTCGGCGAGGTGTTCGGGGAGAAGATCGTCAAGGTCATGGAGCTGGCCATGAAGATCGGCTGCCCGGTGGTCGGGATCAACGACTCCGGCGGCGCCCGGATCCAGGAGGGCGTGGTCAGCCTCGGCCTGTACGGCGACATCTTCTTCCGCAACGTCCGCGCCTCCGGCGTGATCCCGCAGATCAGCCTGATCATGGGCCCGTGCGCGGGCGGCGCGGTCTACTCCCCCGCGGTCACCGACTTCACCGTGATGGTCGACGGCACCAGCCACATGTTCATCACCGGCCCGGACGTGATCAAGACGGTGACCGGCGAGGACGTCGCCATGGAGGAGCTGGGCGGCGGCCGGGCGCACAACGCCAAGAGCGGCAATGCGCACTACCTCGCCAGCGACGAGCAGGACGCGATCGAGTACGTCAAGGCGCTGCTGTCGTACCTGCCGAGCAACAACATGGACGACCCGCCCGCGTACGACGCCCCGGCCGACCTCGCGCTCACCGACGCCGACCGCGCCCTGGACACGCTCATCCCCGACTCGGCGAACCAGCCGTACGACATCCACCGGGTGATCGAGGCGGTGCTCGACGACGCCGGGTTCACCGAGGTGCAGGCGCTGTACGCGCAGAACATCGTCGTCGGCTTCGGCCGGGTCGAGGGCCGGCCGGTGGGCGTCGTGGCCAACCAGCCGATGCACTTCGCCGGCTGCCTGGACATCGCCGCCAGCGAGAAAGCGGCCCGGTTCGTCCGCACGTGCGACGCGTTCAACATCCCCGTACTGACCTTCGTGGACGTCCCCGGCTTCCTGCCCGGCACCGGGCAGGAGTGGGACGGCATCATCCGCCGCGGCGCCAAGCTCATCTACGCGTACGCCGAGGCCACCGTGCCGAAGGTCACCGTGATCACGCGCAAGGCGTACGGCGGCGCGTACGACGTGATGGGCTCCAAGCACCTCGGCGCCGACCTGAACTTCGCCTGGCCGACCGCGCAGATCGCGGTGATGGGCGCGCAGGGCGCGGTGAACATCCTGTACCGGGCCGAGCTGGCCGCCGCCGACGACCCCGCTGCCGTCCGGGCGCAGAAGGTCACCGAGTACGAGGACACGCTCGCCAACCCGTACATCGCCGCCGAGCGCGGCTACGTCGACGCGGTGATCGGGCCGGCGCAGACGCGCGGGCAGATCGTCCGCGCGCTGCGTACCCTGGCGACGAAGCGCGAGACGCTGCCCCCGAAGAAGCACGGAAACATCCCGCTGTAGCACCGCACCCCCTCCCCCGCCCGACCCCGTATGAAGGGCACCCCGTGACCACTTCCACGGCCCGCCCCGGGACAGGACTGCCCGCCGCCACCCGCCCCGCGGTGTGGCTGTCGGCCGACGCCCCGCCCGTGACCGTCCGCGGGTACCGCATCGCCGGCGGCCTCATCCACCTCGGCGGCCCGGTCCCGGCGGCCTACCGGACCGGCCCCGAACCGGCCGTCGTCGACCCCGAGCTGCCGGTCCGCCGGGTCCGGCTCGACCAGGAGACGCCGGCCGGCGACGCCGCGCCCGCGTACGCCGCGCTCACCGCCGGGGCGCGCGCCGCGTACCTGGAGTGGCTCGCCGACGGCCGGACCGGCGAGACGCCGGCGGCGCACCTCTGGCTGTACCTGGCCGGGCTGGAGCGGCGGGTGCTGCACGACCTGGCCGGCGACCCGGACGGCCTGGCCGACTACGTCGCGATCGGCGCGGAGGTCAACCGGCTGCGCCGCGAGTACGGCCACCTGACCGCGTTCGACGCGCAGGCCGCCGCGTTCGAGACCACGGTGGACGGCCTGGCCGCACTCGCCGACCCGCACCTGCACCCGCCGACGCTGCTCGGCCGGCTGTCCCCGCCGCTGGTGGCGGGGCTGGGCCGGTACCTGGCCGCGGAGCAGCCGCTGCCCGCGGCGTGGGTGTTCGCCTGGGCGGTCGCCGCCGGCCACCAGGCCGCCGACGAGGCGAGCCGGGCGGAGTTCCTGGACCGGTTCGCCGCCACCCACCCCGACGGACTGGTCGTGCCGACGCCGCCGGCGCCGTTCACCCTGAGCTACCGGCCGGTGAACACCGGCTTCGCCGACCGGACGGTCACCCTGCGCACGCCCGTCCCGGACATCCGTTCGCTGGACGTCGACCTGGTCGCGCTGCTCGGCCCGGCCGCGCCGCGGGTCCGGCTGCCCCGGGTGACCGGCCGCGCCGCCGCGGTACACGCGCTGCTCCGGCTGATCGTGCTGGCCGGCGCCGACGACGAGCTGCTGGACCTGGTCAGCCGGCACCTGTACGAGCTGCACCAGCTCACCGCCCCGGTGCGGGGCCAGCTCGCCGACGCGCTGAGCCGGTTCGTCGCGGCGGCGCCGCCGGTGGCCGAGGTGCGCTCGCGGTACGCCACCCTCGCCCCGGCCGAGACCGACGCGATCGCCCGGCTGCTCATCGCCACGACCAGCGTGGAGGCCGTCGTCGAGCCGGAGCACGCGCAGTTGCTCGCCGCCGCGTACGACGTGCTCGGGCCCGGCGAGGCGGACCTGTGCCGCCGGCTGCGCGGGCTGGAGGTCGCCGCGGTGGTCACCGACAGCGACCGGGCGGACGCGACCGCCACCGTGCTGGACGACGCGATGGTCGCCGCGGCGCTGCGCGACTGCGCCGCGCCGCTGATCCTGCTGGACGACCTCCTGACGCCCTGAGCGCCGGCCGTCATCGGGCGGCGCCCAGTTGGCGCCGCCGGTCAGTTGGCGCGGAAGGAGCCGGCCATGATGTCCAGGCCGGTGCGGTTCTGCGGCCACAGCCGGTCCGCCGCCAGCCACATCAGCGTGTACGACCGGCCGCCGGTGGTGAACACGCGGTGGATCACGTGGTTGCGCCCGTTGTCCTCGTACGTGAACTCCCAGTCGGCCGCGCCGGACCGGAAGTCCACCCGGCGCACGCCCAGCTCGCGGTAGCCGCCGTACTGGGCGCGCTGGCGCGGGATCTCCCGCTGCCAGTACGCCACCGGGTCGGTCACCCGCGAGTCGAGTTCCTGGATCCGCACGAACCGGTACGCCCCGCCGGTCTCCCGCAGGAGCGTGACCTCGCCCTCGGACTGCCGGCTCATCCCCGCGGGGATGGCCAGGCTGTAGCCGCGGCCCCGGTACGTCGTCCAGCCGGCCGGCACCGGCAGCGCGGTCGCCGGCGGGGCCGTGCTGGCGCCGGGCGTCCCGGTCGGCCCGCCGGACGGGCCACCGGTCGCGGTCGCCTGCGGCGTGCCCGGCGCGCCGGGCCGGGCACCCGGCCCGCTGTCGGGGCGCAGCAGCAGTACGGCGGCCACCGCCAGTACGGCGACGACGACCACCACGGCCACGGCCGCCACCGGCCGGCGGCGGACCGCGGTGGCGGCGGCCCTGCCGGCCAGCACCACCAGCTCCCCCCCGACGGCCACCCGGCGGCCCAGCCGCGCGCCGAACGACGGCGGCGGCGCGGGCGGCTCCGGCGGCGGGGCCGGCGGGCCGGCGGGCGGCGGCTTGCGGTTGCCGGACTTCCTGCCCTTCTTGCCGCCCTTGCCGGCCGGCCGCTTGCCCTTGTCGGCGCCGCCGGTGCGCGGCGCCGGGGCGGGCGGCCCGGCCGGGGCGTCGCCGATCACGGTGGTGCCCGCGGACTCGGGCGCGGCCGACCGGTCCACGACCAGCCCGCGCGCCGCGGCCGGGGCGCCGCCCAGCATCGTCGTCGGGGCGCCGTCGGTCGTGGCCGGCGGCTCGGTCGGCGCGGGCGTGCGCGCGGCCGGCAGCCGCGGCTCCACGGCGGGCAGCGCGGTGGTCCGGTCGCCGACGGTCCGGCGGACGCCCGGCAGCATGCTGAGGCTGGTCCGCTGCTTGCGGCCGACCGCGCGGCGCAGCAGCCGCTCGGCGGCCTCGGCGTCGATCCGCTGGACCGGGTCCTTGCGGAGCAGGCCGTTCAGCACCGGCTTGAGCGGCCCGGCCCGGCGGGCCGGGGCGGGGGGCTCGGTCGCCAGCGCGGCGAGGGTGGCGATGGCGGACGGGCGCGAGTACGGCGACTGCCCCTCCACCGCCGCGTACAGCGTGGCGCCCAGCGACCACAGGTCGGCCTCCGGGCCGGCCGTGCCGTCGTGCGCCCGCTCCGGCGCGATGTAGGCGGGCGAGCCGAGGACCAGGCCGGTCCGGGTGACCACCGGGTCGCCGGGGACCGTGGCCAGGCCGAAGTCGGTCAGCACCACCCGGCCGTCGTTGCCGAGCAGCACGTTGCCGGGCTTGACGTCGCGGTGCACCACGCCGGCCCGGTGCGCGGCCCGCAGCGCGGCCAGCATGCCCATGCCGATGTCGGCGGTCCGCTCGACCGAGAGCGGGCCGTCCTGCCCGATGACGTCCTGCAGGGAGCGGGAGGCGACGTACTCCATGACGATCCACGGGTCGCCGTTGGTCCGGAGGATGTCGAAGATGCGCACCACGTTCGGGTGGTTGAACCGGGCGATCGCCCGGGCCTCCCGCAGCGTGCGCTCGCGCATCTCCTGCCGCTCGTCCTCGGTCAGCCCGGACGGCGGGATCAACTCCTTGATGGCCACGTCGCGGTGCAGCAGCTCGTCGCGGGCCATCCAGACCCTGCCCATGCCGCCCTGACCGAGCGGCTCGACGAGGCGATACCGGTCGGCGACGATCTGGGACTGCGCAGGGGACATCCCGACGACCGTACCCGGCCGCACCCGCCGGGGCGCGCGCGGGCAGGCACCTTACGCACCGTATGTGAGCGGCGCCACGCACCGCCACGGCGGCGGCGAACCCTATGCTGGGCCGGTGACCGAGCAGGACCGGCCCGACCCCGATCGATCCCTGCGGATCGTCCGCGGCACGCCCACGCCCGCCGAGGTGGCGGCGCTGGTGGGCGTACTGATCACGCGTGCCGCGCCCGCCCCCGCGCCGCCGGCCGCGCGGTCGGCCTGGGCCGCGAGCGCCCGGCCGCGCCCCGCGCGCGGCGGGCCGGGCGGGTGGCGCCGGTCCGGCCGGCCACAGTGAACCCGGGCCCCGACCCCCGCTGATCGGGACGGCGCGATCGCGGGCCGGGAAGTACCCTCGCGGGTGACATCGTCGGGGGGCGGGGAGGCACCGGGATGGCGACGGGGGACGGCATCCGGGTGGACCCCGGCCGGCTGGGCGAGCTGGCCGCGGCGCTGCGGGCGGAGGTCGAGCGGCAGTACGTACCCCAGCTCGTCGCCGTCGGTGCCGAACTGGCCGTGGACCTCCCGCCGCCGGCCGCGGAGTTCCGCGAGCTGGTCGGGCTGCTCGGCGCGCACCGGGACGCGCAGGCCCGGACCGTCGACCAGGTGCACGACTACGCCAACCGCAGCAGCGGCCTCGCGGCGGCCGCGGAGCGGGCGGGCGCGCGCTACGCCGCCGCCGACGCCCGCGCCGCCGCAGCGTTCCCCACCGGCCGGGGGTCGGCGTGAGCGACCCCGGCGTGACCGACTGGGCCCGGTACGACACCCCCGCGATGTGGGCGATGCTCGCCGGGCACCGGTGCGAGCCGCAGTGGCGGCAGGTCGCCGGCTGGCGGCGGATCGTCGAGCTGACCGAGGCGCACCTGGCGGCGCTGCGCGCGGTGCGCGCCGACCTGGTGGCCGCGTGGCCGCCGGCGCGCAGTACCGCCGCCGCCGGGTACGCCGCGCACCTGGACTACCTGATCGACCACATGCGGGGGACCCGGGACGTCGCCGCGGCCAACCTCTCGGTGACCGCGGCGACGACGACGGCGCTGGGGGTGGCCCAGCGGGAGCTGGGCGAGCTGCACGCCCGGTACCCCGCCCGGCCCGGCCCGGCGGCGGCGCCCGGCGCGGACCCGGACGCCGTCCTGCGGGCGGCGCTGGACGCGCGGGCGCGGGAGCTGATGGGGCGGCTGAGCAACGAGCTGGTCGCGGCGCGGTTCGCGCTGCGGCGGCCGAGCCCGTACCGGCAGAACGCCCCGCTGGCCCTGCCCCTGCCGGCCGACCACCGGCCGGTCCGCCCGCCGACCATCCCGCCGGTGATCCCGGTGGCGACCGTCCACCCGGGCGGCGACGGCGGTCCCGAGCTGAGCGGGGTTGTCGGCGGTGGCGGGCCGGTTGACGGGGGATCACCCGGCGGGGTGGTCCCCGGGGGTGGCGGCGGGGTCCCCGGCGGTTCGGCGCCGCCGGGCGGGTGGCCCGGTCCGTCGGTGCCGCCCGGCAGCCGGCCGCCGGGTTGGCCGCCGGGCGGTGGGCCGGGCTGGCCGCCGGGCTCCGGACCGTGGCCGGGTGGCGGCGAGCGGCCGCCGGGCAGCGGCCCCGGCCGGCCGCCGGCGTGGCCCGGACGGCCGGGCGGGGGCGGGAGCGGCGCGGGGCCGCGGGCGGTACCCGGCGTGATCGGTACCGTGACCGGCGCCGACCCGCCGCAGGCGACCCCGGCGCGGCAGGTGAACCCGGTCGGCGGGGTGATCGGCGCACCGCCACCCGGGCGCCCGGCCGGTGCCGGTCCGCACGGAACCCCTCTTGGCGGGGCGGGTGGCGCCGCCGGATGGCCGCCGGGCACCGTCCCGGGCCTGCCGCCGACCGGCGCGATCCCGGGCGGCGCCGGGGCCGTGGCCGGCGGGGAATCGGCGCGGCGGCCGCTGTACCCGCGGCAGGGTCCGCAGTGGAGGGTGCCGCCGCACCGCAGCGGCGTGATCGAGGACCCCGGCGAACCGCCGCCGATCGACCCCGGCCCGGCGATCGGCCTGAACCGGTGACCCGCCACCCCGCCCACACCGGTCGGCGGCGAACAGGGCGACCATCGAGGCGACGGTGGTGAATCCGGGCGCCCGCCCGGCTGCGTGGCTCGCGGCCATGGCACTGGCCACCGCGGGTGCCGCGGCCGCGGCACCGCACACCGCGGCGCCAACCGGCCCGATGCCTGCCGCCGCGGCACCGACCACCACTCAGCGCGGCGCACCCGGCACGTGGCACCTCGCCGCGCTGCGGACCGAGGCCGCCCACCGCCTCACCCGCGGCGCCGGCGTGACCGTCGCCGTGGTCGACAGCGGCGTCGACCGCCACCCCGACCTCGCCGCCAACCTCCTCCCCGGCGCCGACCTCACCGGCGCCGGCGACGCCGCGGCCGACGCCGAGGGCCACGGCACCGGCATGGCCGGCGTGATCGCCGGACCCGGCGGCGTTGCCCCGCTGGCCCGGCTGCTGCCGCTGCGCACGTCCGCGCCGGGGCGCCCCGGCGACGAGCGCCCGGTCGCCCGGGCGATCGGGTACGCCGTCGACCGGGGCGCGCGGATCGTCAACGTCTCCCGCAGCGTCGGACCGTCGCGCGACCTGGCCCGGGCCGCCGCGGCGGCCGCCGCCCGGGGCGTCCTCGTGGTGGCCGCCGCCGGCAACCGGCCGGCCGACGTCGTCGTGGTGGCGCCGGCCCGGTACCCCGGCGTGCTGGCCGTCGGCGCCACCGGTCCGGCGGCGGCCCGCGCGCCGCTGTCGGTCGCCGGCCCCGAGCTGGCGCTGACCGCGCCGGGCGTGGACGTCCGGACGACCGCGCCCGGCGGCCGGTACCAGCGGCTCAGCGGCACCTCGGTCGCGGCGGCGGTCGTCGCCGGCGCGGCGGCGCTGGTGTGGGCGCGGTACCCGCAGCTCACCGCGGACGGGGTGGCCGCGCGCCTGACCGGTACGGCCGTCGACCGGGGCCCGCCCGGCCGCGACCCGGAGTACGGCCACGGCGCCCTCGACCTGCTGCGCGCCCTCACCGCCCCACCCGACCCGAACGGCCCGCCGGCCGGCCCCGCGGCGGCCACCGCGCCGCCGACGGCAACCGCCGGGCCGGATCCGGCCACCGGACCCGGCCCGACCGCCGGACCCGGGGCGGCCGCCCGGGCGGCCGCGTGGCCGCTCGCGCCGGACCGGTGGGCGCTCGGCTGGTGGGCCGTACCGATCGTGACCGTCGCCGCCGGCGCCCTCGCCCTGCTGGCCCGCCGCTGCCGCGCCGCCCCCGCCGACCACGGCCCGGACTGCTGCCCGGCGGCGGGCGGGGCGGGGCCGGACGACGCGGACCGGTAGGTTCTGGCGGTGTGACCCGGTTCGTACTCGCCTCCGCCAGCCCCGCCCGCCTCGGCCTGCTCCGCGCGGCCGGCATCGCCGCCGAGGTGGTGGTGAGCGGGGTGGACGAGTCGACCGTCCCGCTGTCGGACCCGGACACCGTCGCCGGCACCCTCGCCGAGCTGAAGGGCGCCGCGGTCGCGGCCCGCCTGCGCGCGCTGGGTACCCGGGCGGCGCTGGTCCTCGGCTGCGACTCGGTGCTGGCGTTCGACGGCGCGATCCTGGGCAAGCCGGCCGGCGCCGACGACGCCCGGGCCCGCTGGCGGGCCATGCGCGGGCGCAGCGGCGTCCTGCACACCGGGCACAGCCTCACCGACCTGGCCGCCGACCGGCGGGTCGGCCGGGTCGCCGCGACCACCGTGCGGTTCGCCGAGGTCACTGACGCGGAGATCGACGCGTACGTCGCCACCGGCGAGCCGCTGCACGTCGCGGGCGCGTTCACGCTGGACGGGCGCAGCGCGCCGTTCATCGAGGGCATCGACGGCGATCACGGCAATGTGATCGGCCTGTCGCTGCCGCTGCTGCGCGTCCTGCTGGCCGAACTGGGCACCCCGATCACGTCCCTGTGGGCGCCGGCCACCGCGTAGACTCCGCGCGGAGCCCACGGGGAGGAGTACGGCGTGCGCAAGGTCCTGATCGCCAACCGCGGTGAAATCGCTGTTCGGGTGGTGCGCGCCTGCCGCGACGCCGGGCTGGGCAGCGTCGCCGTGTACGCCGACAGCGACCGGGACGCCCCCCACGTCACGCTGGCCGACGAGGCGTACGCGCTGGGCGGCGACAGCGCCGCCGAGACGTACCTGCGGATCGACAAGCTGATCGACGTCGCCGGCCGGGCCGGCGCCGACGCGGTGCACCCGGGGTACGGCTTCCTGGCCGAGAACGCCGACTTCGCCCGGGCCGTCCTCGACGCGGGCCTGACCTGGATCGGCCCGACGCCGCAGGCGATCCGGGACCTGGGCGACAAGGTCACCGCCCGGCACATCGCGCAGCGCGCCGGCGCGCCGCTGGTCCCCGGTACGCCGGAGCCGGTCACCGACGCGGGCGAGATCGTGGCGTTCGCGCGGCAGCACGGCCTGCCGGTGGCGATCAAGGCGGCGTTCGGCGGCGGCGGCCGCGGCCTGAAGGTCGCCCGGACGGTCGAGGAGATCCCCGAGCTGTTCGACAGCGCGACCCGCGAGGCGGTGGCCGCGTTCGGCCGCGGCGAGTGCTTCGTGGAGCGGTACCTGGACCGCCCCCGGCACGTCGAGGCGCAGGTGCTGGCCGACACCCACGGCAACGTGATCGTCGTCGGCACCCGGGACTGCTCGCTCCAGCGCCGGCACCAGAAGCTGGTCGAGGAGGCACCCGCGCCGTTCCTCACCGACGCCCAGCGCAAGGCCATCCACGAGTCGGCGAAGGCGATCTGCCGCGAGGCCGGGTACCACGGCGCCGGCACGGTCGAGTACCTCGTCGGCGCCGACGGCACGGTGTCGTTCCTCGAGGTCAACACCCGGCTCCAGGTCGAGCACCCGGTGACCGAGGAGACCGCGGGCGTGGACCTGGTCCGGGAGCAGTTCCGGATCGCCGCGGGCGAGCCCCTGCGGCACACCGAGGACCCGGCGCCGCGCGGCCACTCGATCGAGTTCCGGATCAACGGCGAGGATCCCGGCCGCGGCTTCCTGCCGGCGCCGGGCACGGTCACCGCGCTGCGGCTGCCGGCCGGCCCGGGCGTGCGGGTGGACACCGGGATCGAGTCCGGCAGCGTCGTCGGCGGCAACTTCGACTCGCTGCTGGCCAAGGTCGTCGTCACCGGCGAGACCCGGCAGGAGGCGTTGGAGCGGTCCCGCCGGGCGCTGGACGAGATGGTCGTCGACGGCATGGCCACCGCGCTGCCGTTCCACCGGCTGGTCGTCCGGGACGCGGCCTTCACCGACGCGCCGTTCCGCGTGCACACCCGCTGGATCGAGACCGAGTGGGCCGGCGGCGTCCCGCCGTTCGCCGCCCCGGCCGCGGCCGGGGCGGCCGCCGGGCCGCGGGAGACCGTCGTGGTCGAGGTCGGCGGCAAGCGACTCGAGGTGAGCCTCCCCGCGGGCTTCGGCGGGGGTACCCGACCGGCGGGCCGCCCCGCGCCGCGCCGGGCCGGCGGCGGCAAGCCGGCCGCGGCGGCCGGCGGCGACGCGCTGACCTCGCCGATGCAGGGGACGATCGTGAAGATCGCCGTGGCGGACGGGGACACCGTCGCCGAGGGCGACCTGATCGTGGTCCTGGAGGCGATGAAGATGGAGCAGCCGATCACCGCGCACCGGGCCGGTACGGTCGGCAACCTCGCCGCGGCGGTCGGCGAGACGGTCACCGCGGGCGCCATCCTCGCCACGATCACCGGCTGACCCGCGGTCTCCACGCGGCCCCGCCGGACCGGGCGTGACCCGGACCACGACGGGTGATCCGCACCACATCGTACTGTCCGATCCACGCCTTATGCGCTCGACCTCGTTGCGAGAATGCGCAATCGCGCCCGCCCACCGCGCGGAACCGTTCTCCCGCCGCCGCCCACCGGCGAACCTATGGGTACGCCGCCGCACGGGCCGGCCCGCCAGCCACGGGGGTTGACGGACGGCCCGCGCAGCGGCCCCACAGGGGTCACGGAGGGACGAGAGATGCGCGCACGGATCGAGGGCAACGGCACCGCGTTCACCGGCTGGGGCGGACCCGGCTACACCGGCCACTGTGGCCGCCGGGGCTGGGGCGGGCCCGGCTGAGCGCGGCTTGCCCGGGCCATGGGCGGCGGGGCGGACATCTCGTAGGCTACGGGTGACATGGCGACGACGGTGGATGACTCCGGGAGGGGCGCGGTTGCCGACCGCGTCGTACCGGTCCTGACCCGGTACGGTGCCACCCCCGACGCCGACCTCGTGTACCGGACGCTCGCCACCACCGGCGCGCAGTCCGAGACCGGCCTGCGGCTGCGGCTGGGCCTCACCGCCGGCCGCGTCGAGCGGGCCCGCGACGAACTCGCCGCCCTGCACGCCATCCGCGGCCTCACCACCCCCGGCGGCCGCTCCCGCACCTGGCGGGCCGCCGACCCCGACGACTTCCTGCCGGCGCTGCGCGACCGGCACCTGAGCACCGGGTACCAGCGGGCCAAGGCCCGCCAGGACGACGCCTCCCGGACCGGCCACGGCGCCGTCCTGCTCGCCGCCGGCCTCCCCGCCGACCTGCCGGTGGGCCGCCTCGGCGTCCGCACCCACCACGGCCGCGACGCCGCCCGCACCCGGCTGGCGGACCTGTCCGTGACGGTCGACCACGAGTACCTGTCCATGAACCCGGAGCCGGTGTTCACCGACGACGCCATCGCCGCCGCCGCACCGCACGACCTGGCGATGCTCGACCGCGGCGTCCGCCTCACCACGCTCGGCCACCCCGGCAACAGCAGCGAGCGCGTCGACGCCCACTCGGCCGCGCTGGACTCGGCCGGCTCGGATTCCCGGCTCGCCCTCGACCTGCCGACCAAGCTGATGATCGCGGACCGCCGGGTGGCGATCCTCCCGCTCGACCCCAGCGACCTCTCGGTCGGCGCGGTGGAGGTGCAGCAGCCGGCGGTGGTCGAGGCGCTGGTGGCGATGTACCTGCGGGCGTTCGACAAGGCGGAGGAGTACGGCCGGACGCAGCGCGGGCCGGCGCCGCTGACCGAGCGGGAGAAGGCGATCGTGATCCTGCTGATGCAGGGGCAGACGGACCAGGGGATCGCCCGGACGCTGGGGATCAGCGCGCGGACGGTGCAGTACACGCTCCGGGCGCTGATGGACCGGATGCAGGTGAACACGAGGTTCGCGCTGGGGTTCGCCATCGGCGGCTCGGGCCTGCTCAGCCCGACCGACCGCGCCCACACCGCTTCCTAGCAAAGCAAACACGATCACCCGCTGGCCGAACAGTGCCGACTCACCGGAGGACGAGCGTGCCAAAACGCACTGAACACTCGATGACCTGCGACTCCGGTACGGAGGATCGGCCATGGCGAGGTCCCAGCCGACTCGCGCGGATACTCGGAGCCTTGCTCGTGCTGGTCGCGTCCGTGGGCGCGGCGCCGGATCCCGCGATGGCGGACGCCACGGGTTGCCGGCCAGGTGAGCGAAACTCCGGGCGAATCCTCGATGTGAAGGTCGAAAAGGATCCGGTCGAGCGACGCCATGTCATGCGCCTCATCGGCTGGGTGCGCCACTGCGCTCCGCGCGGCAATTACCCGACGGACGCGTTCGGGGTCATTCAGCGCCTGGATCCGTCGTACGAGATCACCCAGTTGGAGGGGCCACTCTACGAAGCGGCCCCCATGGTGCGCGACTACGCCGGTGTCCGCATCCCGCCGTACGACGGCATGTCGCTGGTCTGCCTCATCAGCGAGGACACAGCCGTTGACTGTTGGCGTGTCCGCGCGAACCCCGAGGACCCGTACGAGGGTCCGCCCACCGTCCTCGGACGAACGCCGCCGCCCTCGTTTCTGCCCGGTCGGGTCGAGCCCCCATTCGGGCGCTGCGGTACCTGTTGGTGAGCGGGCGGATCGGGCGCGGGATTCGGCGGAGTGGGGGCAGGATGGGGTGTGCGGTTTCTCGACGGCAGCGTGCCGACCCATGAGCTGACCTACGGCGACGTCTTCCTGGCCCCCGGCCGGTCCGCCATCGCCTCCCGCCTCGACGTCGACCTGGCCAGCGACGACGGCAGCGGTACCACCGTGCCGATCGTCGTCAGCAACATGACGTCGGTGGCCGGGCGGCGGATGGCCGAGACCGTCGCCCGGCGCGGCGGGCTGGCCGTGCTGCCGCAGGACATCCCGCTCGACGTCGTCGCCGGGGTGATCGACTGGGTGAAGGGACGGGACGCCGTCCACGAGACGCCGATCACGCTCGCCCCGGACACCACCGTCGGCGAGGCGATCAACCTGCTGCCCAAGCGGGCGCACCGGGCCGCGGTCGTCGTGGACGCCGGGCAGCGGCCCGTCGGGGTGGTCACCGACGCCGACTGCGCGGGCGTGGACCGGTTCGCCAGCGTGGGCCGGGTCGCCTCGGCGCCGCTGGTGACGATCCCGGCGGGGACGCCGCCGGCGCGGGCGTACGACCTACTGGCGGCCGGGCGGCACCGGCTCGCGCCGGTGGTGGACCGCGACGGGGTGCTCGTCGGGCTGCTCACCCGGGACGGGGCGCTGCGGGCGACGCTGTACGCGCCGGCGCTCGACGCGGGCGGGCGGCTGCGGATCGGGGCGGCGCTGGGGATCAACGGGGACATCGCCGCGCGGGCCGCCGCGCTGCTCGCCGGCGGCGCGGACGTGCTGGTCGTGGACACCGCGCACGGGCACCAGGAGCGGATGGTCGAGGCGCTGCGGGCCGTGCGCGGGCTGGACCCGGCCGTACCGGTGGTGGCCGGGAACGTGGTCACCGGCGCGGGCGTCGCCGACCTGCTCGACGCCGGGGCCGACATCGTGAAGGTGGGCGTCGGGCCGGGGGCGATGTGCACGACCCGGATGATGACCGGGGTGGGGCGGCCACAGTTCTCGGCGGTCCGCGAGTGCGCGGCGGCCGCCCGGGCCCGCGGCGGGCGGATCTGGGCCGACGGCGGGGTGCGGCACCCGCGGGACGTGGCGCTGGCGCTGGCGGCGGGCGCGTCCAACGTGATGGTCGGGTCGTGGTTCGCGGGGACGTACGAGTCGCCGGGCGACCTGTACACCGATCCGGACGGGCGGCGGTACAAGGAGAGCTTCGGGATGGCCTCGGCCCGCGCGGTGACCGCCCGGACGGCCGAGGACTCGGCGTACGAGCAGGCGCGGAAGGCGTACTTCGACGAGGGCATCTCGGCGGCGCGGATGTACCTGGACCCGCGGCGGCCCGGGGTCGAGGACCTGCTCGACGCGATCGTGGCGGGGCTGCGCAGCGCGTGCACGTACGCGGGGGCGGCGTCGCTGGCGGAGTTCCGGGAGCGGGCCGTCGTCGGGGTCCAGTCCGCCGCCGGCTACGCCGAGGGCGAGCCCCTGCCCTCCGGCTGGTGACCCGCCCCGCCGGCCGGGGCCGCAGCCGGCGCACCGGCCGGGCGACGCTCGCCCGCTACTCCGTCACGTGCTGCATCAACTGGCGGGCCGCCTCGGTGATCGAGCCGGACACCGACGGGTAGATCGTGATCGTGTGGGCGAGCTGGTCGACGGTCATGCCGTTCTCCACCGCCATCGTGATCGGCAGGATCAGCTCCGACGCCTTCGGCGCCACCACCACGCCGCCGATGATCTGGCCGGTGGCCGGGCGGCAGAACAGCTTCACGAAGCCGTCGGTGATGTCGGCCATCTTCGCCCGCGCGTTGCCGTCCAGCGGCAGCATCACCGCCCGAGCCGGTACCACGCCCGCGTTGACCTCGTTCTGCGAGACGCCGACGGTGGCCAGCTCGGGGTCGGTGAAGACGTTCGCGGCGACGGTCCGCAGCCGCAGCGGCGAGACGGCCTCGCCGAGCGCGTGCCACATCGCGATCCGGCCCTGCATGGCGGCGACGCTGGCCAGCGGCAGCACGCCGGTGCAGTCGCCGGCGGCGTAGATGCCGGGGACGTTGGTCCGGGACACCCGGTCGACCGCGACGTGGCCGCTGTCCAGCAGCTTCACGCCGTACTCGGGCAGGCCCAGCTCGGCGGTGTTCGGCACCGAGCCGACCGCGATCAGGGCGTGCGAGCCGGCGACGGCCGCGCCGTCGGCGAGCGTGACGGCCACGCCGTCGCCGGTGCGGGCCACCGCGGCGGCCCGGGAGTTGTTCAGGATGGTCATGCCGCGGTCGCGGAACACCCGCTCGATCGCCATCGCGGCGTCGGCGTCCTCGTGCGGCATGACCCGGTCCCGGCTGGACACGAGCGTGACGGCCACGCCCATCGCCAGGTAGGCGCTGGCGAACTCGGCGCCGGTCACGCCGGAGCCGACGACGATCAGGTGCTCGGGCAGGTCCGGCAGTTCGTAGAGCTGGCGCCAGTCGAGGATGCGCTCGCCGTCCGGCGCGGCCGTCGGCAGCACCCGCGGGGTGGCGCCGGTGGCGATGAGGACGGTCGAGGCGTCGAGGGTGTACGGCTCGCCGTCGTGCGGGTTGACCCGGACCCGGTGGTTGTGGCCGAGGGTGTCCTCGCCGAGCCGGGCGACGCCGGCGACGACCTCGACGCCCGCCTTGACCAGCTTGGTGTGGATGTCGGCGGACTGGTGCAGGGCGAGGCTGTGCACCCGGGCGTGCACGATGTCGGCGTCCACCCGGACGGCCGCGGTGCCGCCGGCGTACACGCCGCGGGACTCGGTGTTGCGGTACCCGGTGACGACGTCCGAGCTGGCGATGAACGTCTTGGACGGCACGCAGTCGGACAGCACGCAGGCCCCGCCGGCGCCGCTGGCCTCGACGACGGTGACCGCCGCCCCGAGCTGGGCGGCCACCAGCGCCGCCTCGTACCCGGCCGGCCCACCGCCGATGATCACGATCTGCGTCACGCCCGCTCCTCCCGCGCGGCGCCGGCCGTCGGCGCGCGCCCTCGCGCATTGTGCCCCCGCCGGACCACTGTCCGCCCGCCGGACGCCGCCCGCCGACCGGCGCCGGACGGGCGATCCCGGGTACGGATTCCCCCGGCCCGGCGGGTCGACACGCGCGGAGCCATTGTCCCTTACTTCTCCCGGGCCCCGCCGGCGAGCTATCGTCACTGCCGTGCGCCTGTACGCCGCCTACGGCTCAAACCTGGACCCCGCGCGCATGCGCGCGTACTGTCCGCACTCGCCCATGGTCGGGGTGGGGTGGCTGGACAACTGGCGGCTCACCTTCGCCGGCGACGGCGAGATGGGCTGGGAGGGCGCGGTCACCACGGTGGCCGAGTCGCCCGACGACCGGGTCTTCGTGGCCCTGTACGACGTCCATCCCTGGGACGCCGCCCAACTCGACGAGGTCGAGGGCGTGGCGGCCGGCGCGTACCGGAAGCTGACGGTGCGGGTCGCGACGCTCGACGGCGACCAGTCGGCGTGGGTGTACGTCTTCAACGGGTACGAGGGCGGCATGCCGACCGCCTGGTACCTGTCCGAGATCGCCAACGCCGCCGAGAAGGCGGGCGCGCCGGACGACTACGTCGCCGCCCTGCGTACCCGCCCGACCAGCACGCCCCACCCCTGACCGCCGGCGCCCGGCGGGCGGTCGGCGCTACGGCAGCCGGCGCTCCAGCGCCACCGCCTCGAACGAGGGGCGCATGCCGACCGCCTCGTACAGCCGGTACGCCGCCGTCGGGTTGGTGAGGTCCACGCCCAGGCCGGCGTGGGTCCGGCCCTTGGCGGCGTGGCCGGCGAACGACGCCGCGAGCAGCGCCTTGGCCGCGCCCCGGCCGCGGTACTCGGCGAGCACGGCCAGGTTGCGGATCCAGCCCTCGTCGCCCTCGGTCGGCGGGGCGCCCTGGAGCACGCCGGCGACGGCGCCGTCGACCTCGGCGACCAGCCACTCGTCCCAGTCGATCCGGGGCAGGGCGGCCATCCGGCGGCGCCAGTCGGCGTACTCCTCCGGCTCGTAGTCGCCGGTGTCCCGGAACGCGCTGTCCAGGACCCGGTGGAAGGCCCGCAGGTCGTCCTCGTCGTCGGCGCGCAGCGGGCGGACCGCCACGCCCGGCGCCCGGACCGCCGGGGCGGGGGTGACCGCGCCGCGCATCCGGGCGTACCGCTTGACCTCGGCGAAGCCGGCGCCGGCGAGCAGCTCGCGGTACGCCTCCTCGCCGGGGTACAGCCAGGCCCGCAGCACCCCGCCGCGCCCCGCGGCGGCGGCCCGGTCGGCGCCGCGCGCGACGACCAGGTCCAGCAGCGCCGCCCGGGCGGGCCCGCCGCGGGCGGGATCGACGAACACCTCGACCTGCTCCCGCTGCCCGCCCTGCCGGCTCTCCAGGAAGCCCCAGCCGACGATCGCCCCGGCCCCGTCCCGGACGAGCCAGTGGTCGGCCGCGGGCGCGGTGTGCGGGGAGCCGAGCATCTCCCGGACGTCGTCCTCGGTCGAGTCGGGGTGGCCCAGGGCGGCGACGTCGCAGGCGCGGACCAGCTCGGTCAGCGCGGCGGTGTCGGCGTCCCCGGGCCGGTCGAGGGTCCAGCCGGCGGGTAGCTCCATGCCCGCCATTGAACCCCCGCCCCGACCCGCTGTCCCCCGATTTTCCGGTCCCGGAGGGCGGGCGGTGGCAGGCGGGGTGGGCGCCGGCGGGGGTGGGTGGTGGCGAGCCGGTGGTGCGGCGGGGCGGTCAGGGCGTCGCGGGGGTGTCGAAGTGGGCGGCGGCGGCCTCGTCGAGCAGGTCCACCAGCTCCGCCCGCTCCGCCGGGCGCAGCGCCGCGAACGGCTGCCCGGCCAGCCGGTCGGTGACCGCCTCCAGCCACATCCGGCGGCGGATCAGCGGCCCCGGGTCGGGGTACGGGCCGGCCCAGCCGCAGGACGCCGCCGCGGCCTCCCCGTCCGGCCCCGCCACCAGCGCCTCCACCGGCGTCAGCCCGGACGCCCGGACCGCGATCAGGTACGCCCCCCGCCGGTGCTCGCGCAGCAGGTTGAGCTGGACGGCCGCCCGGGCGCCGGGGGTGACGTCCGGGCTGGGGTGGGCGCGCCAGGCGGCGAACAGCGGCATCCCGGTGCCGTCGGCCGACGCCACCAGCTCGCCGGACAGCGCCACCAGCCGGCCCACGCCGGGGAAGCGGTCGAGCTGCTCGCTGCCCCACCGGCAGCACTCGGCGGCGCGCTGCGCGGCGACCTCCAGCGGCGGCAGCAGCCGGCGGGCGTACTCCCAGGCGTCGCCGACCAGCTCGGGGCTGAGCATGCCGAGGGCGGCGGTGATCGTCCCGGCGGCGACGTCGCCGAGGACGCCGCCGCGGCTGGCCACGTGGTACGACCAGCCGCTCAGCCCGCGCTGCCGCGCCCGGCGGACCGTCACCGGGCACTCGGTGAACGCGTCGCCGAGGTAGTGGATGGCCGACCGGCTGATCGCGGCGGCGTGTTCGGGCGTCACGCGCCGATTCTGCCCCGCCCGGGCCCGGATAACCCGTGACGGTGGTCGATATCGCTTTCCGCCGCGGGCGATCCACTGCGGACTCAGTCCAGTTTGCCCAGGCGTGCCTGGATCTCCCGCCGGTCCCGGCGCGTGCGGTCCCGCTCGGTGACGGCCGCGAGCCGCTCGTGCTGGAGGCGCTCGGCCGCCCGGCGCAGCTCGCCCAGCCGGGCGTCGAGGTCGGCGAGCGCGCGGGCGGCGTCGTCCTCGGCCCGGCGGGCGGCGGTCAGCGCGGCGAGCGTCGCGTCGTACTCGGCCGCCCGCGCGGCCTCGTCCCGCGCGGCCTCGTCCCGCGCGGCCTCGTCGTCCCCCGCGGCCGCCGCCGGCGTCACGACGGCGTCGTCGGGAACCGCGACGGCGCCGTCCGCCGCCGCTGTCGGTGCCGGTGCCGGTGCGGCGCCGTCCGCCGCCGCCGCGGGAACCGCGGTGTCCGGCTCCGCGGGCGCGGCGACGGCGCGCGGCCGGGTCGTCCGGTCGGGCGCCGCCGGGGCGCGCTCGCCGCCCGCGGCGGCCCGGTCGGCCGGAGCGGGCGGGTCGGGGACCGCGTGCAGGGCCGGGCGCGGTACGTCGGTGAAGCCCGAGTGGCTCGCCGACCGCTGCAACCGCCCCGTCCGGACCGCCGCCGCGACCTCCCCGTCCAGCAGCGCCGCCTGCAGCGTCGCCTCGACCTCGGCCAGCGCCCCCGCCGCCGGCCGCGCCGCGCCGGCCTCCACCGCCAGCGCCGCCGCCCGCCGGACCAGTCCGCCGACCACCCGCCGCCGCTCCCCCGCCAGGTCGCGCAGCGCGTCGCCGTCGCGGGCCCGCTGCGCGGCGCGCAGCCGGTCGGCGAGCGGGTCGAGGGCGGCGACGGCGTCCGGGTCGCGCAGCGCGAGGTGGTTGACCAGCCAGGCGGCGACCGTCGGGCGGCGCAGCGCGGCCAGCTCGCGGGCCCCGGCCGGGTCGCCGGCCGTCCGGGCGGCGGCGGCCGCGGCGGTGCGGGCGGCGACGAACCGGTCCGGCGGCGTCAGGTACAGCTCGTCGACCGTCATCGAGTTGTTACCCATTCGACCAGTTTGCCGGAACGCCCGGCCACCCGCCCGGCGTCCCATCGGGGTGGTGGGCGATCGGGGAGTGATGATGAACGTACGACGAGTGTCCGGCCTGGCGCTGATCGGCGCGGCGGCCGTCCTGCTGGCCGGCTGTACGGCCGACGAACCGTCCCGCAGCACGGTGGGCCCGGCCCGGGACTTCGCGGGCGAGGCCGCCCCGGCGCCGGACGGCGGCGCGAAGGGCCGGCCCGGCGGCGCGCCGCCGCTGTCGGCGGCGGGCGTGGCCGACCAGCGCAGCGTGGTGCGGACGGCGACGGTGACGGTCCGCGTGGACGGCGCCGGGGTCGGCGCCGCGGCGGACCGGGCGATCGCGGCGGCCCGGGCGGCCGGCGGGTACGCCGGCGGCGACAGCCGCAGCCACGCGGGCGCGGCCTCGCGGGCGACGGTGACCCTGCGCGTGCCGGCGGCCCGGTTCGACGAGCTGCTGGACCGGGTGGCCGGGGTCGGCCGGGAGGAGCACCGGGAGATCGGCACGGAGGACGTCAGCGAGGAGGTGGTCGACGTCGACGCCCGGCTGGCCAGCCAGCGGGCCAGCGTCGACCGGACCCGGGCGCTGCTGGCCCGGGCGCGGTCGGTCGGCGAGCTGGTGTCGATCGAGGGCGAGCTGGCCCGCCGGGAGGCCGAACTGGCGGCGCTCCAGGCCCGGCAGCGGCGGCTGGCCGACCGGACGGCGCTGGCCACGATCACGCTGGAGCTGCGCGGTACGGCGGCGCGGCCGGACGAGCCCGGCGCGCCGGGCTTCCTGGCCGGGCTGGGCGCGGGATGGCGGGCGCTGCTGGCGTCGCTGGGCGTGCTGGCGACGGTCCTCGGGGCGGTCGCGCCGTGGCTGCTGGTGCTGGGCGTGCCGATCTGGCTGCTGGTGGTGCTGCTGCTGCGCCGCCGCGCCCGCCGTACGGCGCTCCCGCCGGCCACCGCCGACCCCCAGCCGGCGACACCGGCGACACCAGCCGCGGCGACGGCCCCGGTGGCGACACCGGCCGCGGCGGCGGTACCGCCCGCGGCACCGGTCCGGTCGGCGGCCGCGGCACCGGAGGGGGCACCCGCGCCCGGCGCGGACGCGCCCCCCGCGGGGTGAGCTGACGATCGGGAGATCCGGTGGCGCGGAACGGGCGGTTCGTCGCCGCCGGATCCCCCGATCGAGTTCAGTGGACGCCCGCCAGCGCGGCGACCGCCGTCCGGACCATGACCCGGACGCCCACGCCGATGGCGCGCTCGTCCACGTCGAAGCCGGGCTGGTGGATGTCGAGCGCGCCCTCGGTACCCGGCGCGGCCGTGCCGAGCCGGATCATCGCGCCGGGGACCTGCTCCAGGTAGAACGAGAAGTCCTCGCCGCCCATGCTGACCTCGGCCTCGACCACCCGCTCGGCGCCGAGGACCGCGCCGGCCGCGCCGGCGATGATCGCGTTCGCCCGGTGGTCGTTGATCACCGGCGGGACGCCGCGGACGTAGTTCACGGTCGCCCGGGCGCCGGTGCCGGCGACGGCCGCCTCGACCAGCTCGGTGATGAGCTGGGGCGCGCCGTGCCAGGCGTCCCGGCTGAGCACCCGCAGCGTGCCGCGGACCGTGCCGACGCCGGGGATGGCGTTGAACGCCTCGCCCGCCCGGACGGTCCCCCAGACCATCGACAGCCCGGCCCGCGGGTCGACCCGGCGGCCGAGCAGCGACGGCACGTCGACGATGACCCGGCCGAGGGCCTGGACGAGGTCGGTGGTGACGTGCGGCCGGGCGGTGTGCCCGCCCTTGCCGTGCAGGATCACCTCGACGGTGTCCGCCGCCGCGGTGAACGGGCCGGACCGGACGCCGACGGTGCCGACGGCGAGCTGCGGGGCGCAGTGCAGGGCGTACACGCCGGTGACGCCCTCGAGGCCGCCGGCGGCGATCACGTCGGGCGCGCCGGACGGGAAGCACTCCTCCGCCGGCTGGAACAGCATCCGCACCCGGCCGGGCAGCGCGCCGGCGGCGTCGAGCAGGGCCAGCACCCGGGCCACCCCGAGCATGACCGTGGTGTGCACGTCGTGGCCGCAGGCGTGGGTGACGTTCGGGACGGTCGACCGGTACGCCACCTCCTTGGCGTCCTGCAACGGCAGCGCGTCGAGGTCGGCGCGCAGCGCGATCATCCGGTCGCCGGCGCCGATGTCGCAGATCACGCCGTTGCCGGCGGGCAGCAGGCGCGGGGTCAGGCCGGCGACGGCCAGCTCGCGGGCGATCAGCGCGGCGGTCTCGAACTCCGACCGCGAGGGCTCCGGGTGGGCGTGCAGGTGCCGGCGTACGGTGATCAGTTCCTCGCTGTGCGTAGCGAGCCAGGTGTCGATCTGCTCCCGGAGCGGGTCCACCGGCGGCCGGCCGGCGCGGGGCTCGCGGCCGAGCAGCATCGCGGCGTCCGGCCGCGGGGCGCGGGCGGCGTCGCCGGGCCCGGGCGGCGCGCCGTCGCCCCTGTGCGACGCGGCGTCGGACGGCCTGGTGCGGGCATTTCCGGCATCGCCGGACGATCTGGTGAGAGCATTTCCGGCATCGCCGGAAGACCTGGTGAGCGCAGTGGTCACGATGGCATCTCGATCTCGGTGAACGGGGGCCGATGGCCGGGGGGCGTCCTCTCCTGCCCCACGCGCCGTCGACGCGGTGGGTTCATCGCGGGCGACCGCCAGCGATGGTCGGGTGCGGTACCGGGCGGCGCTGTCGTTGCGCGCACGCGCGCGGACGGCGGTCGGTGGCGTCGGGAAGCGCGGGTCGGCTCCGGCGGCGTCGCTGATCGCTGCCACAGCACCTCCTCAACGACGCAGCGCCGTACGGCGACACGCGTGTCCCGATCGGTTCCACCGTGCCACGACCGGCGCAAACGTGCCCGCCCACCCGGATGGCTGTCGATAACCGGACACCGGCGCGCAGCGCCACCGCACTCCCGCAACCTACCCAGTTCGGACCGAATCGCACCTGATTTCGGGGCAGGCTCAGAAGTGATCGGCCGGCTGGTACAACCCCCACGTCGCGCGCAGTGCGTGACAGACCTCACCGACGGTGGCGCGCGCCCGCAATGCGTCCTTCATCGGATACAGCACGTTGTCGGTCCCCTCGGCCGCCTTGCGCAGCGCGCCCAGGGCCGACTCGACGGCCGCGCCGTCCCGGTCGGCGCGCAGCGCCGTCAGGCGCCCGACCTGGGCCGCCTCGATGGCCGGGTCGACCCGCAGCGGCTCGTACGGCTCCTCGACGTCGACGGTGAACCGGTTCACCCCGACCACCACCCGGTCGCCGGCGTCGATCTCCTGCGCGATCCGGTACGCCGAGGACTCGATCTCCCGCTTCTGGAACCCGGACTCGATCGCCGACACCGCGGAGCCGAAGTCGGCCACCCGGGTCATCAGCGCCAGCGCCGCCGCCTCGATCGTGTCGGTCATCGACTCGATCACGTACGAGCCGGCGAACGGGTCGACGGTCGCGGTGAGGTCCGTCTCGTACGCGAGCACCTGCTGGGTGCGCAGGGCGAGCCGGGCGGCCTTCTCGGTGGGCAGGGCGATGGCCTCGTCGAACGAGTTGGTGTGCAGTGACTGGGTGCCGCCGAGCACCGCGCCGAGCCCCTGGACGGCCACGCGGACCAGGTTCACCTCCGGCTGCTGCGCGGTGAGCTGCACGCCGGCGGTCTGGGTGTGGAAGCGCAGCATCCACGACTTCGGGTTGCGGGCGCCGAACTCCTCCCGCATCAGCCTGGCCCAGATCCGCCGGGCGGCGCGGAACTTGGCCACCTCCTCCAGCAGCGTGGTCCGGGCGACGAAGAAGAAGGACAGCCGGGGCGCGAAGTCGTCCACGCCGAGGCCGGCGGCGATGGCGGCGCGGACGTACTCGGCGCCGTTGGCGAGGGTGAACGCCACCTCCTGCACGGGCGAGGCGCCGGCCTCGGCCATGTGGTACCCGGAGATCGAGATGGTGTTCCACCGCGGGATCTCCGCCCGGCAGTAGGCGAAGGTGTCCGCGACCAGCCGCAGCGACGGCTTCGGCGGGAAGATGTACGTGCCGCGGGCGATGTACTCCTTGAGGATGTCGTTCTGGATCGTCCCGGAGAGTTGGTCACCGGCCACACCGGACTCCTCGGCGACGAGCTGGTAGAGCAGCAGCAGGACGGCCGCGGGCGCGTTGATGGTCATCGAGGTGGACACCCGGTCCAGCGGGATGCCGGCGAACAGCACCCGCATGTCCTCGACGGAGTCGATGGCGACGCCGACCTTGCCGACCTCACCGTGCGCGATCGACTCGTCGCTGTCGTACCCCATCTGGGTCGGCAGGTCGAACGCGACGGACAGGCCCATCGTGCCGGCGGCGAGCAGTTGCCGGTACCGCGCGTTGGACTCGGCGGCGGTGCCGAAGCCGGCGTACTGGCGCATCGTCCACGGGCGGGACGTGTACATGGTGGGGTACACACCGCGCGTGTACGGGTACTCACCCGGCGCACCGAGGTCCGGCTCGGCCGGGGCGTCGTCCGCGGAGTAGACCGGCAGAATGGGAAAACCGGACTCACTGCCGCGCTGCGGGCCACTGCTCATGGGCTGATCGTAGGCCCGGCGGCCGCCGCCCCGCCGCGGACATCGACCGCGGCCGTCACCCGGCGCGCGGGCCGCCGGTTGTACCCTGTGCGTGTGTCCGCTGTCACCACTGGGGGCACTCTCATCGTGTCGCGTGCTGATCGGGTGTCGCCCGCTCGTCACCCTTGCCACCACCGTGTACCACTCGCCCCGCTTTGCGGGCTCGCCCGCGGACCGTCGGTGGTGACACAATTCAGCGACACGGGCGCGGGCCCGTTGGCGCCGGGTCCCGGGCGCGGTGAGAATGTGGACCGGGCGCGCGTGCACCCCCTGCGGTCGACCCCTCAGTCCCACTCGTGAACCGGCGGCGTTCTCCTTGACTCAGATCCCGACCTGGAACGGGCGCACCGCGCCCGGGACGACGATTGGCGGCCGGTACACCGTGCGTGCGGTGATCGGCCATGGCGGCATGGGCACGGTCTGGCAGGCGACCGACACCCTGCTGCACCGCGACGTCGCGGTGAAGGAAGTGGTGCCGCCGGCCAGCATGGCCGCCAGCGACCGCGAGGCCATGTACGCCCGCACGCTGCGCGAGGCGCGGGCCGCGGCCTGCCTGTCCCACCCGTCGGTAGTCCAGGTGTACGACGTCGTCACCGAGCACGACCGGCCCTGGATCATCATGGAGCTGCTGGACGCGCGCAGCCTCGCCGACATCATCGTCGGGGACGGGCCGCTCGCCCCGCGCGCCGTCGCCAAGACCGGCATCGCGCTGCTCGGCGCGCTGGAGGTCGCGCACGCCGCCGGCATCCTGCACCGCGACGTCAAGCCGGCCAACGTGCTCATCGCCGCCGACGGCCGGTGCGTGCTGACCGACTTCGGTGTCGCGCACATGCCGACCGGGGCGCAGCTCACCACGCCCGGCATGGTCCTCGGCTCGCCGCACTTCATCTCACCGGAGCGGGCGATCGGGCAGTCGTTCGGACCGCCCAGCGACCTGTTCTCGCTCGGCGTGACGCTCTACACGGCGGTGGAGGGGCGGCCGCCGTTCGACCGCGGCGACCCGATCGAGACCATGCACGCCGTCGTCGAGGAGCCGCCGGCGCCGCTGCTGCGCGCCGGCCCGCTCGGCGGCGTGCTGATGGGGCTGCTGGAGAAGGACCCGAGCCGCCGGACCACCGTCGACGAGGCCCGCAGCACCCTGCGCGAACTGCTCGCCGGGGCGCTGGCCAGCACCGCGCCGGCGTTCGCCCAGACCGACCCGTACGCCGTCGTGCCCGCCCAGCGGATGACCAGCATCCGCCGCGGCCGCCCGGCGCCCGAGGCGCCGGCGAAGCCCGGCGGCGGGATCGGCGGCCGGGCGATGCTCGGCCCCGGCGAGTCGCTGGCCGAGCGGGTCCGCAGCGGCCGGACCGCGCCGGCCCGGCCGACCGCCGCCCCGGTGGTGGACGTCCCGACCGGCGCGCACCCCGCGCCGACGCCCGAGCCGATCACCCGGACGACCGGGCAGCTCACCCGCATCCCGCGCACCCGCCCGGCCGGCGCCGGGCCGGGCCGGGCCGCCGCGGACGCCGGGCTCGGCGCCCGGGTCCGGCCGTTCGCCGGCCGGGCCGTGCGCGCCGTGCGCCGGTCCTCCCGGCAGACCCGGCTGGCCGCCGCCGCGGGCGTCGCCGGCCTGCTGCTCATCGCGGGCGCGGTGGCCGTCTTCGACGGCGACGACGGGGCGCCGAGCGTGCGGATGAACCGGCCCGCGCCGGTCGCCGCCCAGTTCGCCACCCAGCGGTACGACGAGCGGGGCGTGAACGTCAACGTCCCCCGCGGCTGGCGGCGCAGCAGCGCCGGCAACTGGGTCGACTTCGCCGACCCGCGGGACGACCAGCGCAAGATCCGCATCCTGGTCGAGCGGGCCGACGCCGACCCGCTGCGCTTCATGGAGATCGCCGAGTCCGGCCTGCGCCGCACGGCCACCTGCGCCGACCCGTACGCCCGGCTCGGCCTGCGCAGCGCCGGCCAGGGCAAGCGGCGGACCGCCGAGCTGGAGTACACCTGCGGCAGCGGCGACCGGATGCGGCACGGCCTATGGCGGGCGGTGACCGTGAACGGGCAGGCGTACTCGTTCTACCTCACCGTCCCCGAGGAGCGGTTCGACGAGAGCAAGAAGATCTTCGAGGAGATGGCGCGGACGTTCCGCGTCGCCTGACACGCTGGGCGGGGGTCGGACCGGGCGGGGTCGGACCGGCACGGAGGTGGGCATGGGGACGGACCCGCGGGCCGACGTCGCGGAGTGGATCGCCGCCGACCCCGACCCGGCCGACCGGGCCGCGCTGACCGCGCTGCTCGACGCCTGGCCGGCGAGCGCCGCCGAGCTGGCCGACCGGTTCGCCGGCCCGCTGGAGTTCGGCACCGCCGGCCTGCGCGGGATCCGCCGGGCCGGCCCCAACGGGATGAACCTCGCCGTCGTCACCGCCGCCGCCGCGGGCCTGGTGCGCTGGCTCGACGAGGTCGGCGCGGCCGGCCCGCTGGTGATCGGGTACGACGCCCGGCACGGCTCGGCCGACTTCGCCGCCCGCACCGCCGCGGTCGCCACCGGCGCCGGCCGGGCCGCGCTGCTGCTGCCGGGGCCGCTGCCGACGCCGGTGCTGGCGTACGCGGTCCGGGCGCACGGCGCGGCGGCCGGCGTGATGGTGACGGCCAGCCACAACCCGGCGGCCGACAACGGGTACAAGGTGTACCTCGGCACGGTCGGCGGGCCGCTCGGCGCGGGCGCGCAGATCGCCCCGCCGGTCGACGCGGCCATCGCCGGGCACATCGCGGCGGCCGGCCCGGCCGCGGCGGTACCGCTCGGGCCGCCGGGCGCGGTGGTCGACCCGGTCGCCGGGTACCTGGCCGGGGCCGCGGCGGTGGTCGCGCCGGGCGGGCCGCGGGAGCTGACCGTGGCGTACACGCCGCTGCACGGCGTCGGCGGCGCGGTGCTGCCGGCGGCGCTGGCCGCGGCCGGCTTCGCCCCGCCGCGGGTGGTCGCCGAGCAGGCCGCGCCGGACCCCGACTTCCCGACCGTCGCCTTCCCGAACCCCGAGGAGCCGGGCGCGATGGACCGGGTGCTGGCGCTCGCCGCCGCGGCCGGCGCCGACCTGGCCCTGGCCAATGACCCGGACGCCGACCGGTGCGCGGTGGCGATCCCCGACCCCGACGCCGGCACTCCCGCCGACGGCAGCGGGGGCAGGGGCGCGGGCGGCAGCGGCGCGGGCGGGGGCTGGCGGGTGCTGCGCGGGGACGAGGTCGGGGCGCTGCTCGCCGACCACCTGATCCGGCGCGGGGTGGCCGGCACGTTCGCCACGACGATCGTGTCCGCGACGCTGCTGCGGTCGCTGTGCGCGGCGCACGGGCGGCCGTACGCGGAGACGCTCACCGGATTCAAGTGGATCGTCCGGACGCCGGGCCTGGCGTACGGGTACGAGGAGGCGCTCGGCTACTGCGCCGCCCCCGACCTGGTCCGGGACAAGGACGGCATCACCGCGGCGCTGCTGGTCTGCGAGCTGGCCGCGGACCTGCGCGCCGCCGGCCGGACGCTCGCCGACCGGCTGGCCGAGCTGGCCGTCGCGTACGGCGTGCACGCCACCGACCAGGTGTCGATCCGGGTCCGCGACCTGCGGGTCATCGCGGACGGGATGGCCGCGCTGCGCGCCCGCCCGCCGGCGGCGCTGCTCGGGCGGGCGGTGACGGCGGTGGTCGACGGGCTGCCGGGCGCGGACGTGCTGACCGTGCACGCGGACGGGGTCCGGGTGGTGGTCCGGCCGTCCGGCACCGAGCCGAAGCTGAAGGCGTACCTGGAGGTGGTCGTACCGGTGCCGGGCACCGATCCGGCGCCGGCCCGGGCCGCGGCGGCGGCGCAGCTCGCGGCCCTGCGCACCGAGCTGGCCGCCCTGCTCCCCCAGCCCTGACCGCGGCCGGCTCGCCGGCGGCGGCCGATCCGGTGGGGTGGGTCAGTGGGTGGGGTCGGGGGTCGGGGTGGCCGCCGGGGGTGCCGAGCGGGGGGCCGGGGTGCGGCCCAGGGCCGTCTCGATGGCCCGGCACAGCGCGCCGATCAGCGCCGCCACCGACGGCCGGACGATCGAGTGCGCCGCGATGACCGCCCCGCTGAACCCGGCCTTCGCCGCGATCTCCTCCAGCCGGGCGTGCGCCGCCGGCACCTCGTCGGCGGGCAGGCCGAGCGTCGGCTCCATCCGGGTGGCGGCGACCAGGGCGGCGAGCGCCGCCGTCCGCTCGTCCACGGTCCCGGTGCCGGTCAGGGCGTCGGCGAGGCGGGTCCGGACGTCCTTCTCCACGCTGCGGTCGACGGTCGGGTACCGGTGCAGGTGGATCACGTCGAGCGCGGTCTCGTCGACGTCCCGGATGACGCCCCGGCCGCACAGGTCGCGCAGCAGCGCGTCGCGCAGGCCGTGCCGGAGCCGCTGGAGCCAGGCGGCCGGCGACTGCGGGGTGTCGGCGGCGATCCGGGCGAGCACGCCGTCGGCGATGGCCTCGCCGGTGGGGGCGTCGTCGGTGTGCCGCAGCCGCGGACCGTCCAGCGAGAGCCGCCCGACGAGCGCCAGGTCGACCAGCACCGCGGCCGACATGCCCAGGTCCAGGGCGATGCGCGACCCGGTGGCCTTGCCGGTCTCATCGTCGTACGCCAGCAACAGCAGTTCTTCCGCCAGGGCAACCCGCTCCATGCCCGCCTACGCTACGCGCCCGGCGCCCCGGACCGCACTCCCCCTCCCGCGGGCGCCCACCTTGTTCGATCATGCGCACCCCCGTCCATTCCGCCCCACCCGACCAGCCACCCCATGATCACCCTGAGGTACCGCCGGCGGGGGTGGGGTCAGCGGGGCATCAGGCCGAATTGGCGGTCGCCCGCGTCGCCCAGGCCCGGGACGATGAAGCCCTTCTCGTTGAGCTGGTCGTCGATCGAGGCGGTCACCACGCGCAGCGGCAGGCCCGTCCCGCGGAGGTGGGCCACGCCCTCGGGGGCGGCCAGGACGCACAGGATCGTGATGTCCGTGCAGCCGCGGCTGACCAGCAGGCGGCAGCAGTGCTCCAGCGAGCCGCCGGTGGCCAGCATCGGGTCCAGGACCAGCGCGGGCAGGCCGGTCAGGTCGGCGGGCAGGCTCTCCAGGTACGCCCGCGGGGCCAGCGTCACCTCGTCCCGGGCGAGTCCCACGAACCCCATCTGGCAGCCGGGCAGCAGGCCGAGCGCCGCGTCCGCCATGCCCAGCCCCGCCCGCAGCACCGGTACCAGCAGCGGCGGCTCGGCCAGCCGCAGCCCGAGCGTCGGGGCGACGGGCGTCTCGATCGAGTACAGGGCGTACGGGAAGTCGCGGGCCGCCTCGTACAGCAGCATCGTGGTCAGTTCGGTGAGGGCGGCCCGGAACGCGGCCGGATCGGTCCGGACGTCCCGCATGACGGTGAGCCGGGCCTGCGCGAGCGGGTTGTCCACGACGAGTACGTCCACCCGATCACGGTACCGGCGGCGCCCGCCCCCCGCGCGCACCCCGCGGGGCGGGTGGGCCCGAGGGGGCTGATGGTCATCCAAAGTGCAAGATCGACCACAGTGCGGCAGCGTAGACTCGCGGCCATGACGGCGACACAGCCGGCGCGACCGGATACACCCGACCGCCCGGACCAGCCGGGCCGGCCCGACAGCGGCCCCCGGACGCGCACCCCGCGCGACGCCGCCCTGGCCGGGATCGCCCGCTCCGACCGCGCCCTGCGCGCGTTCCTGCACGGCCTGCCCGGCGTCGACGAGGTGGGTGCGCGGGCCCGGGCCGCCCGGCTCGGCACCCGCTCGATCAAGACCAGCGCCAAGGCGTACGCGATCGACCTGGCCATCTCGATGGTCGACCTGACCACTCTGGAGGGTGCGGACACGCCCGGCCGGGTGCGCTCGCTGTGCGCCAAGGCCCGCCGTCCGGACCCGGCCGACCCGGCCTGCCCGGCGGTGGCGGCGGTGTGCGTGTACCCGGCCCTGGTCCCCACCGCGGCCGCGGTGCTGCGCGGCAGCGGCATCCACCTGGCCAGCGTCGCGACGTCGTTCCCGGCGGGGCAGGCGCCGCTGGACGTCCGGCTGGCCGACGTGCGGGCGGCGGTCGCGGCCGGCGCCGACGAGATCGACATGGTGATCAGCCGGGGGTCGTTCCTGGCCGGCCGGTACGCCGCCGTGCACGACGAGATCGTGGCGGTGAAGCAGGCGTGCGGCGGCGCGCACCTGAAGGTGATCCTGGAGACCGGGGAGCTGGGCACGTACGACAACGTCCGGCGGGCGAGCTGGCTGGCGATGCTCGCCGGCGCCGACTTCATCAAGACCTCGACCGGCAAAATCGCGCCGGCGGCCACCCCGCCGGTCACCCTGATCATGCTGGAGGCGGTCCGCGACTTCCTCGCGCTGACCGGGCGCCAGGTTGGCGTCAAGCCCGCGGGCGGCATCCGGACGGCGAAGGACGCGATCAGGTACCTCGTCCTGGTCAACGAGGTCGCCGGCGAGCGGTGGCTGAGCCCGCACTGGTTCCGGTTCGGCGCGTCGGGGCTGCTCAACGACCTGCTCATGCAGCGCGCCAAGCTGGCCACGGGCGCATACCACGGGTCCGACTACGTGACGGTGGACTGACATGTTCGAGTACGCCCCCGCGCCGGAGTCGACGGCCATCGTCGACCTGAAACCCACCTACGGCCTCTTCGTCGACGGCGCGTTCGTCGCCCCGGCCGACGACGGCGCCCGCAAGACGATCAACCCCGCCACCGAGGCGGTGCTCGCCGAGGTCGCCGAGGCCGGGCCCGCCGACGTGGACCGGGCCGTGGCCGCCGCCCGGGCCGCGTACGAGCGGGTGTGGGGGCCGATGCCGGGCCGGGAGCGGGCGAAGTACCTGTACCGGATCGCCCGGATCCTGCAGGAGCGGGCCCGCGAGTTCGCCGTGCTGGAGTCGCTGGACAACGGCAAGCCGATCCGCGAGTCGCGGGACGTGGACGTCCCGCTGGCCGCGGCGCACTTCTTCTACCACGCCGGCTGGGCGGACAAGCTCCCGTACGCCGGCTTCGGCCCCGACCCGCGCCCGCTCGGCGTCGCCGGCCAGGTGATCCCGTGGAACTTCCCGCTGCTCATGCTCGCCTGGAAGATCGCCCCGGCGCTGGCCTGCGGCAACACGGTCGTGCTCAAGCCGGCCGAGACGACGCCGCTGACCGCGCTGCTGTTCGCCGAGGTGTGCCAGCAGGCCGACCTGCCGCCGGGCGTGGTCAACATCGTCACCGGCGGCGGGGCGGTCGGCGCGGCGCTGGTCGCGCACGACGGCGTCGACAAGGTGGCCTTCACCGGCTCGACCGAGGTGGGGCGCGGGATCGCCCGCGCGGTCGCCGGCACGACCAAGCGGCTCACCCTCGAGCTGGGCGGCAAGGCGGCGAACATCGTCTTCGACGACGCCCCGCTGGACCAGGCCGTCGAGGGGATCGTCGAGGGGATCTTCTTCAACCAGGGGCACGTCTGCTGCGCCGGCTCCCGGCTGCTGGTCCAGGAGTCGGTGGCCGGCGAGCTGCTGGACGCGCTGCGCCGGCGGATGGCCCACCTGCGGGTCGGCGACCCGCTGGACAAGAACACCGACGTCGGCGCGATCAACTCGGCCGAGCAGCTCGCCCGGATCACCGACCTGGCCGCGGCCGGCGAGGACGAGGGCGCGACCCGCTGGGCGGCGCCGTGCGACCTGCCCGAACGCGGCTTCTGGTTCGCGCCGACGCTGTTCACCGGCGTGTCGACCGCGCACCGGATCGCCCGCGAGGAGATCTTCGGCCCGGTCCTGTCGGTGCTGACCTTCCGCACCCCCGACGAGGCGGTGGCGAAGGCGAACAACACCCCGTACGGGCTGTCCGCCGGGGTGTGGACGGAGAAGGGCTCGCGGATCCTCGCGCTCGCCGACCGGCTGCGGGCCGGGGTGGTGTGGGCGAACACGTTCAACGTCTTCGACCCGGCCTCGCCGTTCGGCGGGTACCGGGAGTCCGGGTACGGGCGCGAGGGCGGGCGGCACGGGCTGGAGGGCTACCTTGCCTGACGCGGCGACGGCGGGGCGGCTGGCCGTCCGGAAGACGTACAAGTTGTTCATCGGCGGGGCGTTCCCGCGCAGCGAGTCGGGGCGGACGTACGACGTGCACGGGGTGAACGCGGCGCTGGCCACCCGCAAGGACCTGCGCGACGCGGTGACCGCCGCCCGCGCGGCGCAGCCGGGGTGGGCGGCGGCGACGCCGTACCTGCGCGGCCAGGTGCTGTACCGGGTGGCGGAGCTACTCGAGGCCCGGCGGGCCGAGTTCGGCGCGCTCGGCGTGCCGGCCGACGAGCTGGACGCCGCCGTCGACCGCTGGGTCTGGTACGCCGGCTGGGCCGACAAGCTGGCCCAGGTCCGGGGCAGCGCGAACGGCGTCGCCGGCCCGTACTTCAACCTGTCGGTGCCCGAACCCGTCGGCGTGGTCGGCGTGGTCGCGCCCGGCGAGTCGGCGCTACTCGGGCTCGTCAGCGTCCTCGCCCCGGTCCTGGTGCCCGGCAACACCGCGGTCGTGCTGGCCGCCGCCGACCACCCGACCGTGGCGATCACGCTGGGCGAGGTGCTCGCCACGTCCGACGTACCCGGCGGGGTGGTGAACCTGCTCACCGGCCACGCCGCGGAGCTGGCGCCGTGGCTGGCCGCGCACCGCGACGTCAACGGCCTGGACCTGACCGGCGTGGCCGACGCGCGGCTCGCCCGCGACTGCGAGGTGGCCGCCGCGGAGACCCTCACCCGGGTGCGCCGACCCGGCGTCGGGGACCTCGCCGCCGACCCCGGCACCGGCCGGCTGACGGCCTGGCTGGAGACCAAGACGGTCTGGCACCCGAAGGGCCACTGACCGGCCCGTCCGCCCGTCACACGGCCCGGGCGAAATGCCGATGATCGTCGGCCCGGCCACCCGGCGGCGGCCCGCGGGCACTAGGGTGTGCGACGTATCACGATGCGGCCCGCCGGGCCGCCGATACCCACCGTGAGCGGCCCGCCCGGGCCGCCGACCCGCCGGACGCGGCCCGCCCGCCGGCCAGAGAACAACGGAGGTCACCGTGGCCGACACGTCGCCGAACCGGCCCGACGCCGACGAGTCCGGCGCGCCCGCCGACGAGTCCGGCGCGCCCGAGCGCGCGGAGGTCGCCGACACCGAGCGCGCACTGTGGACGGCCAGCGGGATCGCCCCCGTGGAGATCGCCCTGCCGGCCGGCGTGGGCTACACGCTGCGCACGTACCAGCCGGTCTCCGCCCTGCCCGGCACCGACGTCGAGGGCCGCGAGGAGGACGAGGACCCGTTCGCCGCCCGCGAGGAGGAGGACGACGAGGAGGTGGTGATCCTCGACGAGGAGTTCGCCGCCGCGCTCGCCGAGGAGGAGGCCGAGGAGGCCGCCGCCAAGGACAGCACGAAGGACGGCAGGGCTGGCAAGCCCGGGGACGAAAAGGGCGGGGAAGCCGAGGACGGGGCGGACGCGGACAGCGCCGCGGCGACCAAATCGGACGAGTCCGACGAGGACGACGCCACCGGCGAGGAGGTGCCGTTCTTCCTCACGCACCGTGGTTCCCTGATCCTGTTCAAAACCCCGGAGGCCCTCGTCTCGTTTATCCGGTCGGGTGCCCCGCACGACCTGAGCGACCTGGGCACGTGGGCGGACGTGGCCGAGGGCATCACGCCGGAGGACATCGTCGTCAGTCGCGATGATATGTACGAGTTGGACCTGGTTGTGGAGAACCTCCGCGGCGGGCACGACACCTGGGATCTCGACCTGCTCATCCGCTCCGGCGAGGTGGCGCGCGATCTCGGGTACGCGCTGCGGCTGCGGCCCGTCCTCACGGCGCTGTCCTCCGGCTCCCCGCTGGACGACCTGGACGACGCCATGCGGGCCGCCTCCGACGGCGGGGTACGCGGCTACTTCGGCCGCCGACGGATGCGGAAAATCGGGGCACAGCAGGCAAGTCTGGGCTGGCGCACGATTATCGGCAAGATCTCGGCCGTTGTGGACTGGCGCGACTGACCCCACAGCAGGCAGCATCAATCGTCGGCACGAATGCGGTGTCGGGGAGGAGGCGACGGGCGTGGCACTGGTCCGGGTGTACTGCGGCCTGGCCGCGACCGACGACGCGGGTGACCGCGCCGACGCCCCGCTGACCGCGGCCGTCGTGGACGCCGCCGGGCGGCTCCTGGAGGTGTTCGAGGTCGCCGACGACACCGACGGGTACGCCGCGCTGACCGCGCTGCTGGCCGTCCGCGCGGCCGGCAGCGCCGAGGTCGCCGTGGCCACCCAGCGGGCGGACTACCTGCTCGCGGGCCTGTTCAGCACCGCCGGCCAGCCGCTCGCGGTGGCCGGCGACGAGGCCGCGGCCGACCACGCGGAGCGGTTCGCCGACGACGACTCCGCGCACGAGATGGCGGCCGCCGACGGCGAGCGCCGGGCGGTCGGCCTGGCCCGCGCGCTCCAGGCGGGGGCGCTGTGGGCGTCCAACCTGCCGCCGCCCACCGAGCTGGTCGGCGCCGGCCCGCTGCTCCAGGCGCAGGGCGCGCTGGTGACCGCCCGGCAGGCCGCCGGGCAGGCGCTGCGCGAGCTGCTGCGCCAGGTGTTCCCGGCGGCGCTGCGGGCGTTCCCGGACCCGTCCGCGCCGGCCTGCCTGGCCGTCCTGGAGGCGCTGCCCGAACCGAGCATCGCCCGGGCGGCGGCCGTCGGCGGCCGGGCCGGGCAGGCCGCCGTCGCGCGGCTGGCCGAGGTGCCCGGCGTGGACCGCGGCGCCGTCGACAACGCGGTGACCGCGCTGCGGGTGGCCGTCGCCGAGACCGACCGGATCGAGCCCGCCGGGGCGGACACCTCGGCGCTGCTGGTCCGGTCGGCGATCGTCGCCGTCCGGGCGTACGACGAGGCGCGCCTGGCCGCGGTCGAGACGCTGCGGGCGCACGTGGCCGGCGCCCGGTTCCAGGTCCGCCGGCAGGCGCTGAACGCGCCGCGCCGGGAGAGCATCCCCGACGCGCCGCGCGGGCGGGCCGGCCGGCTCACCCCGCCGCCCACCCGCGGCGGGCGGGGGCTCGCCGCCGCGGCCGCGGCGGAGAACTCCGGCGCCGTACCGGTGCAGCGCGGCACCGCCGCGCCGGCCCCGCCGCGGCTGCCCGCGGCGCCCGCCGCCCGGCTCGCGCCCGCACCCGAGCCGGGTACCAGCCCGGCGGAGAACGGCCAGCCGTTCCAGCCGCGGCTCACCCGGGCGGCGATCGAGCGGTCCCGGTCCGACCGGCGCTCGCGCGCCGCCGGCGAGCTGCCGGCCGCCACGGCCGAGCCCCGGCTGAGCCCGCTGGTGGACAGCCGCCCCGGCGCCGCCGCCATCCCCGACAGCCGGCCCGGCGCGCTGGCGGAGGTCCGGCCCGGCCCCGGCCGGCCCACGGTCACCCCGCTGCCGAACGGCCGCCCGGAGCCCGAGAGCGACCGGTCCATCGTGGACCGGTCGAGCTGGCCGCTGGTCGGCTCCGGCGACCCGGCCGACGACTACGCGCGCCCGTACGCCGGGCCGCCGCCCGTACCCGCCCCGGAGCTGCCGCCGCCGGCGCCCGGCCGGGTCACCCCGCCGTGGCAGGCCGACGACCTGCCGCCGGAGCCGCCGTCGCTGCGCCTGGTCGAGCCGCCGCCGCTGGACGACCTCGCCCTCGGCATGCCCGGCCCGGCCGCCACCCAGCGGATCGACCCGGCCGCGCTGTACGGCGACCCGCACGCCGACACCCCGGCCCTGCGCGTGGTCGCCGACCCGGTGCCGCCGATCGCGATGCCCGAGTCCATCGCCGGGGACGGCGACGGCGACCTGCTGATCTTCGCGGCCACCCGGTCGGCGTGGTTCACCGGGCGGGACGCCGCGGCCAGCGACGTGAGCTGGTCGTTCACCGCCGACACCGGCTGGCGGGCGGCCGAGGAGGCCGCCGAGCCGGCGATCGGCGACGAGACCTCGGCCGGGCTGCCCCGGCGGGTGCCGGCGGCCAACCTGGTGCCCGGCTCCCCGCTGCAGGAGGAGCGGCCGCTGCGGATCGTCCGCGACCCGTCCAGCATCGCCGCCCACACCACCGGCTACTTCCGGGGGTGGCGGCGCGGCCAGGAGATCGGCGGGTACGCCGTCGGCGGGCGGCCGGGCCGGGACGGCGCGGGCGGCTGGGACTTCAGCCGCACCCCGCACGGCGAGGACCCGGACCCGAACGACTACCGCTGACGACCGCCGCCCGCGTCAGGGCGGCGGGTCGAGCGTGCCGTACGGGACGGTCGGCCGGCAGCGGCCCAGCCGCTCAGCGGTCAGCCGCGAGCCCGACCAGAGCCCGTACCGCTCGACCACCGCGGCGCCGTACACACTGCACGTCGGCACGTGCCGGCAGCGCGTCGGTAGCCGCGGCGAGAGCCACCGCTGGTACCCGCGGATCGCCGCCCCGCCGGCCCGGGCTGCCGTCCCCGCCGCCGCGCGTGCCCGCCCCGGCGGCGTCCGGGTGCCGACCAGTCGGAGCAGGCCCGGTACGAACAACAGCCAGGCGCAGTCGCAGCCGTCGAGCAGGTCGCAGCACGGCAGCTCCCGGGGCCTCTTCTTCCGGTCCCGGCGCCGGCTGAGGAACGTCACGCCGGCAGTCTCGCACGCACCGCCGCGGGGTCGGGCGGGAACGCCGTCGTCAGGCGTGGGTGACGGCGCGGGAGCGGCGCATGGTGAGCACGTACTCCACCAACGAGATCAGCACCTGCTTGGTGGACTCCCGGTTCCGGGCGTCGCACGCGACCACGGGTACGTCCTGCGACACCGCGAGCGCGTCGCGCACGTCCCGCGGGTCGTGGTACTGCATCCCGTCGAAACAGTTTATCGCGATCAGGTACGGCAGCCGCCGGTGCTCGAAGAAGTCGATCGCGGCGAAGCAGTCCGCGAGCCGCCGCGTGTCGACCAGCACGATCGCGCCGATGGCGCCGCGGACCAGCTCGTCCCACATGAACCAGAACCGCGTCTGCCCGGGCGTGCCGAACAGGTACAGGATCAGGTCCCGGTCGATCGTGATCCGGCCGAAGTCCATCGCCACGGTCGTCGTGGTCTTGCCGGGGACGTCGCTGGTGTCGTCCACGTCCACCCCGGCGGCCGTCATGACCGCCTCGGTGGTCAGCGGCGTGATCTCCGAGACGGAGCCGACGAGTGTCGTCTTCCCGACGCCGAACCCACCCGCGATGACGATCTTCGCCGACGTCACCCGGCCCGAACTCGGGCGACGGGCCATGTCAGAGTCTGCGTAGTCCACTCAGCACCCTCTCCAGCAATTCCGTGCCCACCGCGTCATTGCCGTCCTCCAGGGAGGTCGGTTCGTACACCGCCACGAGGCCCTCGGCCGCCATGTCGGCGATCAGGACTCTGGCCACGCCCAGCGGGAGCCGCAGTTGGGCGGCCACCTCCGCGAGCGATTGAACCCGTCCTTCGCACAGGCTGGCGATGACGCGGTGCTCCCCGCCGCGGCCGCCGCCGTCGCGGCCCCGCGAGGTGGTCTCGACGAGCGCCTCCAGGGCGATCTCGAGGCGCGGGCGGGTCCGGCCCCGGGTGACGGCGTACGGGCGCACCAGCGCGCCGGTCGGCTCACCGCGGTCGTCCATCGCTGCCGTCACCCCCTCATCACCCCTCCGCGTGGCTCCAGCCGTACTGTCGTCAGCCCATCATGCCGGCGGCCGGGCGCGGCGCCGGCGTGAGCGCCTCGCCCACCCGGTCGACCAGCAGGGCCATCTCGTAGCCGACCTGGCCGACGTCGCAGCTCCGCGCGGCGAGCACGGCGAACGAGCTGCCGTCGGAGATCGACATGAGGAAGAGGAAGCCGTTGTCCATCTCGACGACGGTCTGGAGTACGGCCCCGCCCTCGAAGCACCGCGCGGCGCCCTGGGTGAGACTGACCAGGCCGGACGCGATCGCGGCGAGCTGGTCGGCCCGGTCCCGCGGTAGGTCGCGGGACGCGGCGAGCAGCAGCCCGTCGGCCGAGACGGCGACGGCATGCGCCACGCCCGGCACCCGGTCGGCGAAGTTGGCCAGTAACCAGCTCAAGTCCTGCGTCGATGTCATGCGTCACGCTCCTTGCCGGACCTCGCGGATTGCCCGGCGTTCGGTGGGCTTGCTGCCTCATCGGTTGGCTTGGCGCGGCCGCGCTGGACCCCGCGGTGGTACGCCGACAGCAGTCCGCGCACCCCTTCGGGCGTCCGGCGCTGCACGGACGTGTTGTCCCCGTCGATCCCGCCAGGGACGAGCTGCGCCATCGGCTTGCGCTTGGGCAGGCCGGCGCTGGTCGTCTCCTTCTCCGGGGCCTCGGCGGCCGCGACGGACTCGGCGGCGCGCCAGCCGTCGTCGGCGGCCGTGCGCCAGGCCGGCGTCGGCTCGGTGCGGGTGGCGGCCTCGCCGGCCCGGGCGTACGCGGGCTCGCGGTCCGGCACGGGTCGCGGGGCGGGCGCCGCGCGGACGATCGGCTCCGGCTCGGGCTCCGGCAGGGGTTCCGGGTCCACGAGGGGGCCGGGCAGCGCGAGGGCGCCGTCCGGTCCAGCCGGGTGGCTGCGGAACCAGGCCGACTCCAGCTCGCGGAAGATCGGCAACTCCACGGTCTCCTCGGCCACCGGCAGCGCGGGTACCCCCGCCGGTGACGTCAGCGTGGGCAGCTCGGACGTGTTCTCCAGCGGTACGCCGCCGCGGGCCGGCGCTGGTGAACCACCCGGGACTGTACCCCCTGCGCGGCCCGGCAGGGGCGGCCAGACCGGCGGGGCGTCGCCGCCCCGTCCGGGTACGTCGTCGTGCTCGGGCTCCGCCGGCAGCTCGGCCCGGGTCGGCTCGGCGGTCAGCGCCGGCGGCACCGGCGGCGCGGTCAGCCGCGGCGGGGTCGGGATCGGCGGCGGGCCGCCGGGGGTGCCGGCGGGCGCGTCGGGCGAGCCGGCCTGCCGCGGGATGAGCGGCGTGCCGGCCGGCGGCCGCTCGCTGCGCTGCGGCAGCCCGGGGCCGCTGCCGTTGCCGTTGCCGGTGGCCGGCGGCGGCGGGAGCTGCGGCGTGGCGCCGGTGAGGTCGGCCCAGGCCGGCACCCGCTTCGGGCCGAGCGGCTGCTCGACGCCGTTCGGCGGGGCCGTGGGCTGGCTGGGTACGGGCGGCGCGTCGCCCCGGCGGGCGGCGGCCTCGGCCCGGCCGCGGGCCGCCGCGGCGGCCGCCGAACCGGAGCCGGACCGGTGCTCGCCGGTGTTCTTGAGCAGCACGGCGGGCACCAGCACCTCGGCGACCGTGCCCTGCCCCTCGGCCTTGCGGAGCTGGACCCGGACGCCGTGCCGGTTGGCCAGCCGGGCGACCACGACGAGGCCCATCATCCGGGACACGGCGATGTCGACCTGCGGCGGCGCGGCGAGCCGGCGGTTCAGCTCGGTGAGCTGCTCGGCGCCGATGCCGATGCCGCGGTCGGTGACGAGCACGACCAGGTCCTCGCCGACGTGCCGGGCGTCGACGCCGACCTGCGAGTCCGGCGGCGAGAACGACGTGGCGTTGTCGAACAGCTCGGCGATGAGGTGGACGATGTCGTTGACCGCGTGCGCGGCGATCCGGGCGTCGGTGTCCTCCGTGCTGATGTCGATCCGGGTGTAGTGCTCCACCTCGGACTGGGCGGCGCGCAGCACGTCGGTCAGCGGCGCGGGCTCGCGCTGCACCCGGGTGGAGTCGGCGCCGGCGAGCACCAGCAGGTTCTCGTCGTTGCGGCGCATCCGGGTGGCGAGGTGGTCGAGCTGGAACAGCTCGGAGAGCCGGTCCGGGTCCTCCTCGGTGCGCTCCAGCCGGTCGAGCTGGCCGATCAGCCGGTCGACCAGGGTCTGCGACCGGCGGGCCAGGTTGACGAACATCGTGGCGACGGAGGCGCGCAGCGCGGCCTGCTCGGCGGCGGTCTTGACCGCCTCCAGGTGGACCGCGTTGAACGCCTCGGTCACCTGGCCGAACTCGTCCCGGCTGCGCACCGGCAGCGGCTCGGCGATCTGCAGCGCCGCCTGGGCCGGCGACAGGTGCGCGGACAGCGACGGGTCGCGCAGCCGGGCCACCGCCTGCGGGAGCCCGCTCTCGGCGACGGCGAGCGCGCCGTGCTTCAGCTCGCGCAGCGACCGGGCCATGGACCGGGCGACCAGCCAGGCGAACAGGACGGCGAGCAGCAGCATCCCGAGCAGCAGGCCGGTCTCCAGCAGCACCCGCTGCCGGACGGCGTCGCGGATGTCGGTGGCGGTGACGACGGCGTCGGCGTCCAGCTCCTTCTCCACCGAGCGCAGCAGCTCGCCCTGCTCGCGCATGGCGGCGTCCCACTCGTCGGCGGTGAAGTCGCGGTCCGGCATCCGGGAGTCGGCGCGCTGGCTGTTGAGGTACCCCTGGTACCGCTCGGCCTTGCGCAGCCCGGAGCCGGAGACCGTCCGGTCGAACAGCTCCCGCTCGGCCCGCGAGGCGATCGTCTTGAACGTCGCGACGGCCTGCTTCTCGCCGGTCTGCGTGCTCAGGTACGCGAGCTGGAGCTGGGGGGTGAGCACGCCGAGGCCGAGGATCTGGTGCACGACGACCCGGCGCTGGGACACGAAGTCCTTGATCCGGGACACCTCGGCGGCGGCCCGCATGTGGTCGTTGAGGGCGTTGTCGCCGGCCAGGTGGGCGCCGGTGTCGCGGACGCTGACCAGGTACCCGATCAGCGTCTGGTAGTCGATCTCGGCGGCGCTCAGCGAGGTCTTGCCCTCGCTGACCTGGGTGCGCAGGGTGCCGAGCGAGCTCAGCTCGGAGTCGATCTGGTCGAGCAGGCCGCGGACGTTGGCGGGCACGCCGCTGAGCGCCGTGCGCTGCTGCTCGTACGGCGCGGTGCCCTGCCCGGCGGTCTCCGCCGCGGTCCGGTACACCTGCAGGTTGCGCGCCCGGGCCGCGCCGTCGCGGCTGGCCAGCAGCATGGCCGCGGTGGCGCGCTCGTGCTGGATGTCGTTGACCAGCCGGCTCGCGGTCTCGGAGAGGGCGGCCAGGTTGCGGGCGCGCTCGGCCGCGGACTGGGTCTCGATGTGGCCGATGAGGCCGGTCGTGCCGACCACCACGGTGGCGATCGTCGGCACGATCATGATCAGGCCGAGTTTGGCCCAGATGGGCGCGTCGCGCAGCCGGCTCATCGGCCGGCGAAGACGCGACCTTCCGGTGTCGGACACCGTCGGCTCCCTGCTCACGTCACCGCCTTCCCTGTGTCGGCTGGCCGCCCGTCGGGCGGTCGCCGCACCGTCACCGGGCACGTTGTACGAGCGCTCCGGCACCCGGACGCCCGACCGGCTGCCGTTTCCCGCCGCGCCGGGGCCCCCGGGTGGGGGTCCGGCCACGTCGGGCCCTGGCTCATGACACCCGAAGCGGGGCATGAAGATCGACCGGCATGACGAGCCGGACCACGAGATTCCATCACGTCGCCCTGCAAAGGAAAAGTCCACGGCAGCGGGAAGCCTGTGGGTCCCGGAAATGTCGGCATACGCCGTCTACTTCGGAAATGGGAGACTGCGGCTCACCGTCCGTAGAGGAGGTTTCCGGGAATATCGGGCTAATGACTGCGATGAATCACCGAGCGTCCACCGGCCGGCCGGCCCCTCGCCCGGTCGGCGGCCGCAGGTTCCGCCCGCTCGGACATCCATCGATCACCGGTAGGGCAGCGAACCTTCACCGAAGAGCCGTTCCGCCCGCCCGTATCCCGCCCCTCGGCCCGCCCGTTAACCCATGAGCTCCGCGTATCCCGGTTTGACCACCCCGTCGATCAGCGCCAGCCGCTCGTCGAACGGGATGAACGCGCTCTTGAGCGCGTTGATGGTGAACCAGCGCAGCTCCGGCCAGCCCCAGCCGAACGCCTCGGCCAGCAGGGCCAGCTCGCGGGACAGCGACGTGCCGCTCATCAGCCGGTTGTCGGTGTTCACCGTGACCCGGAAGCGCAGGTCGTGCAGCAGCTTGATCGGGTGCTCGGCGATCGAGCCGGCCGCGCCGGTCTGCACGTTGGACGACGGGCACAGCTCCAGCGGGATCCGCTTGTCCCGCACGTACGCCGCCAGCCGCCCCAGCTCCGGCGGGCCGCCGTCGGCCGGCACCGCGATGTCGTCGATGATCCGCACGCCGTGGCCCAGCCGGTCCGCCCCGCACCACTGGATCGCCTGCCAGATCGACGGCAGCCCGAAGCCCTCGCCGGCGTGGATGGTGAAGTGGAAGTTCTCCCGTTGCAGGTACTCGAACGCGTCCAGGTGCCGGGTCGGCGGGAAGCCCGCCTCGGCGCCGGCGATGTCGAAGCCGACCACCCCGGCGTCCCGGTACCGCACCGCCAGCTCGGCGATCTCCTGCGAGCGGGCGGCGTGCCGCATCGCGGTCAGCAGCGTCCCGATCCGGACCGTCCCGCCGGCCGCCGCCGCGCCCGCGGCGAAGCCGGCCAGCACCGCCTCGACCACCTGCTCCAGCCGCAGGCCGCGCTCCAGGTGCAGCTCGGGGGCGTACCGGACCTCGGCGTAGACCACGCCGTCGGCGGCCAGGTCGGCGGCGCACTCGGCGGCCACCCGGTGCAGCGCCTTTTCCGTCTGCAGGACGGCGACGGTGTGCGCGAACGTCTCCAGGTACCGCTCCAGCGACCCCGAGTCGGCCGCCGCGGTGAACCACCGCCCCAGCGCGTCGGCGTCGCCGGCCGGCAGCGGGTGGCCGATCCCGTCGGCCAGGTCGAGGACGGTCGCGGGCCGCAGCCCCCCGTCCAGGTGGTCGTGCAGCAGGACCTTCGGCGCCCGGACGATGTCGGCATACGAGACTGCGACCATAGGGTGCACCCTAGTGGCGCCGCGCCCGTCCGGACGCCGACGCGGCGGCGCCGCGCGAGTGCGCCGGGCGGGAACGGGCGGGGAGGCGGCGGAGTGCGCGAGGACATCGCCGGGCGGCTGTGCTGCCCGGTCTGCCGGGGCGCGCTGGCGCCGGGCGGGGCGGCGCTGCGCTGCGCCCGCGGGCACAGCTTCGACGTGGCCCGCCAGGGGTACGTGAACCTCACCGCGGGCCGCGCCCCGCACACCGGCGACACCGCCGCGATGGTCGCCGCCCGGGCCGACTTCCTCGCCGCCGGCCACTACCGCCCGATCGCCGCCGCCCTCGCCGCCGCGGCCGCCGCCCACACCGCCCGTCCCACCGCCGCGCCGCCGCGTGGCCTCGACGCCGGCCGCGAACAGTCCGCGGCCCCTCCCGACGGCCCCGCCGCCGCGCCGCCGTCCGACCCCGACACCGCGGCCGCCGCCGACCCCACGGCCGGCCCGGCGCCGCTGGTGGTCGACGCCGGGGCCGGGACCGGGTACCACCTCGCCGCCGTCCTCGACGCCCTGCCGGGCGCGCTCGGCCTCGCCCTCGACGCCAGCAAGCCGGCGCTGCGCCGCGCCGCCCGGGCCCACCCGCGCGCCGGCGCCGCGCTCGCCGACACCTGGTCCGGCCTGCCGCTGCCGGACGGCGCCGCCGCCGTCCTGCTCAACGTCTTCGCCCCGCGCAACCCGGCCGAGTTCCGCCGCGTCCTGGCCCCCGGCGGCGCCCTGCTCGTGGTCACCCCCGAGCCGGACCACCTGGCCGAGCTGGTCGCCGCCCTGGACCTGCTGACGGTCGCCCCGGACAAGACCGACCGGCTCGCCGCGCTGCCCGGCTTCGCCGTCGCCGGCAGTACCGCGCACGCCGCCGCGCTGCGGCTGTCCGCGGCCGAGGTGGGCACGCTGGTGGCGATGGGCCCGAATGCCCACCACGCCGACCCGGCGGGCCCCGGCGCCGTACCGACGCCGTTCGCGACCCGGTTCAGCGTCCGCCTGACCACCCTGCTCCGCACACCGGACTGAGCGTCAGGTGGAGAGGTCGACCTCTTCCCAGCCCTGCGCCCCGTCGTGGTACGGCCCGTGGAAGATCACGCTCCACTCCAACGCCCACCGCCGCTGCCCGATCGTGTTCGCGTCGATCAGCCCCGGCAGCGGCGCGCCCAGCCGCTCCGCCTCCAGGTACCCCCAGTCCAGGCAGTAGTACAGGTCCAGCACCGCCGCCACCTCGGCCGGGTGCCGGGGCGCGATCAGCGTCCGCGAGCGCCAGTGTGCGTACGTCTCCCGCCGCCGCAGGTCCGGCAGCAGCGCGACCAGCCGGTCGTCGGACGGCCGCGCCGGGTCCAGGTGGCCGCTGATCCCGAGCAGCCAGGCCAGCCCGTACACCGCCTCCAGGTGCAGCACGAACGCCCGGTGGTCGCCGATCCCCGCGGTCAGGAAGTGCCACTCCGGCTCGGTCACCGCGTCCATCAGGTGCGAGGTGAGCAGCCAGCTCATCGCCGCCTCCTGCGGCAGCCCGAAGCAGCGGGCGAGCACCACGTTGAGTACCGCGAGCCGGTTCTCCAGGTCGCCGGTCGGGCGCAGCTCGACGGTGTCGCCGGGCTCCCAGACCAGCGGGAAGCCGGGCGGCGGCTGCGGCAGGCGGAGGCGGCGCAGCTCGGATTCGCTGGCGTTGCGTACGGCCCGGGGGTGGTGTACGGGGACGGGCATCGTCATTGTTGCCTGCCGAATGAGGGTCGCGGTGTGGCGGCGAGCCTATCCGCGCTCCGGCCCCCGCGACCTCGGCCGAACGCCCGATCTCCGACGATCGTCGATATTCACCGGCGGTGATGCGACCCCGGTCACGCGACCCGGCCGAGCACCGGCTCGCCCGCCGCCGGCGCCGTCGGCCCGACGCTGATCGCCGCCGTGACCAGCGGCTCGGCCGCCGCGAACCGGTCCGGCTCGTCGGTGTGCAGCTCGGCCAGCACGTCCCCGGCGCGCACCGGGTCGCCGGGGCGGCGGCGCAGCAGCACGCCCGCGCCGGCGCTGACCGGATCCTCCTTCCGGGCGCGCCCCGCGCCGAGCCGCCAGGCGCCGACCCCGACGCCGTACGCGTCGACCGCCGCCACCACCCCCGCGGCCGCCGCCCGCACCTCGTGCACGTGCCGGGCCCGGGGCAGCGGGGCGGCCGGGTCGCCGCCCTGCGCCGCGATCATCGCCCGCCAGCGGTCCATCGCCCGCCCGTCGCGCAGGGCGGCGGCGGGGTCCGCGTCGGGCAGGCCCGCCGCGGCGAGCATCTCCGCCGCCAGCGCCAGCGTCAGCGCCACCACGTCCGGCGGGCCGCCGCCGGCCAGCACCTCGACCGACTCGGCGACCTCGAGCGCGTTGCCGGCGGCGTACCCGAGCGGGGTGGCCATGTCGGTGAGCAGCGCGACCGTGCGCACCCCGGCGGCCGTGCCCAGGTCGACCATCGTGCGGGCCAGCGCGCGGGCGTCGGCGAGGTTCTTCATGAACGCGCCGCTGCCGACCTTCACGTCCAGCACCAGCGCGCCCGCGCCCTCGGCGATCTTCTTGCTCATGATCGAGCTGGCGATCAGCGGGATCGACTCGACGGTGCCGGTGACGTCGCGCAGCGCGTACAGCTTGCGGTCCGCCGGGGCCAGCGCCTCCCCCGCGGCGCAGATCACCGCGCCGACGTCCCGGAGCTGCGCGGCGAACGCCGCCGGCGGCACCGCGGCCCGCCAGCCGGGGATGGACTCCAGCTTGTCCAGCGTGCCGCCGGTGTGGCCGAGGCCGCGGCCGGAGAGCTGCGGCACCGCCGCCCCGCACGCCGCGACCAGCGGCGCCAGCGGCAGGGTGATCTTGTCGCCGACGCCGCCGGTGGAGTGCTTGTCGACGGTCGGCCGGCCGACGCCGGACAGGTCCAGCCGCTCGCCGCTGGCGATCATCGCGGCGGTCCAGTGCCGCAGCTCGTCCGGGTTCAGGCCGTTGAGCAGGATGGCCATCGCCAGCGCGGCCATCTGCTCGTCGGCGACCTCGCCGCGGGTGAAGCCGGCGACCACCCAGTCGATCTGCTCCCGGCTCAGCGCGCCGCCGTCCCGCTTGGCCCGGATGACGTCGACGGCCGCGGTCACCGCGTGCCGCCCGCCGGGGCCCACCGCTCGGGTACCTCCACCGGCGGCTCCCCCTCGCCCGCCCAGCGGGCGGTGCCGGCGTCGTCGATGACGATCACCCGCGGCGTGCGGGCCCGCCCCCAGGCCACGGCGTCGGCGACGTTGCCCCAGGTCGGCGCCTCCTCCAGGATGCGCGGGGCGCCGTCGCGCGGGGTCTGGCCGGGCTCGGTGCGCTCCCAGTACCCCGTCCACATCTCCACCCCGTGCACCAGGTCCGGGTGGATCACCGCGGTGCCCTGCCCGCGCCGGGCGGCGAGCTTGCCGGGGACGGCCGGCGCCTGCTCGTCGCCGCGCCGGGCCGCGTTGAGGTCGGTGACGTCGAACGCGTACGGCAGCAGCGCCGCCAGCGGCAGCGGCGCGGGCGCGGCGTCGACCAGGCACTCCGGCCCGCCGTGCTCCCACAGCAACTGCCGGCACCGGCCGCACGGCATGATCGGCTCGCCGACGCCGTCGACGCAGGACAGCGCGACCAGCCGGCCGCCGCCCGTGGCGTGCAGCGCGCCGATCACCCCGCACTCGGCGCACAGCGTGACCCCGTGGCTCGCGTTCTCCACGTTGCACCCGGTGACGACCCGGCCGTCGTCGGCGAGGCCGGCGGCGCCCACCGGGTACCGGGAGTACGGCGCGTACGCCAGCCGCATCGCTGCCGTCGCGGCGTCGCGCAGCCCACCCCAGTCGATCCCCATCCGCTGACTCTAGCCGCCGGGCGGCCCGCCGCGGCATGTCCGCGGTGTCAGTGCCCGGCGTACGGCTTGCCGTCCGCGGCTGGCGCCCGGACCCGCCCGACGAGCCCGGCGACGGCGAGGATCGTGGCCAGGTACGGCAGCATCTGCAGGAACTCGCTCGGGATCACCGAGTCGATCGTCCCCAGGTACGTCTGGAGCTGGTCGGCGAAGCCGAAGAACAGCGCCGCCAGCAGCGCCCCCACCGGCGACCAGCGGCCGAAGATCAGCGCGGCCAGCGCGATGAACCCCTTGCCGCCGATCATGTCCTTGGTGAAGGAGAAGCTGACCAGCGTGTACGACGCCCCGCCCACCCCGGCGACCGCCCCGGCGGCGAGCACGTTGCGGTACCGCAGCCGCCGCACCCGCACGCCGACGGTGTCCGCGGCGGTCGGGTGCTCGCCGACGGCCCGGGTGCGCAGCCCCCACCGGGTGCGCGCCAGGCCGAGGTGCAGCGCGACGACGAGCGCGACAGCCAGGTACGCGAACAGCGTCCCCCGCCCCAGTACCGGCCCGAGCACGGGCAGGTCGGCGAGCGGGCCGAGCTGCCACTCGGCGAACTTCGGCGGCTCGTTGTAGCGGACCTGGTCGGTCTGCATCAGCCGCTCGTACAGGAACCCGGTGAGCCCGATCGCGAGCAGGTTCAGCACGATCCCGAGGACGACCTGGTCGACGAGGTACCGGATCGCGAACACCGCGAGCAGCGCCGAGACCAGCACCCCGCCCAGCGCCGCCGCCACCAGCCCGACCCAGGGGCTCTGCGCGAGCGTGCCGAGCAGCGCCCCGCCGAACGCGCCCATCAGCAGCTGGCCCTCGATGGCCACATTGACCACACCGGACCGCTCGCACAGCACCCCGCCGAGCGCCCCGAAGATCAGCGGCAGCGCGAGCAGGAACGTGCCGCGCAGGGTGCTGGCCAGCGGCAGGAAGTTCTGCCCGGCCGGCGCGGCCGAGACCTGCCAGCAGAGGAACGACAGCACCACCCCGATGACCCCGACCCCGAGCAGCACCCGCTCGACCCGCCGCCGAACCCGCTCGCCGCCGGCACCGCCCGCGCTCCCGCCGCCCGCGGCCGCGCCGCCGCCGGCGCCCGCCGCGCCGTCGGCGGGCGCACCGCCGGCCGGGTCCGCGGCGCCGGGTCGGGGCAGCAGCAGCGCCGCGCCCGCCAGCGCCGCCAGCACCCCGAACGCCACCGCCCCGCCGCGCCCCGGTACGCCGACCCCCGCGCCCCCGGCCCCCTCGCCGAAGGTGAACCGCGCGGCCGCCGGGCCCGCCGCCGCCCCGAACCCGGCCGCCGCGCCCAGCCCCGCCAGCACCAGCCCGGCGCCGATCCGCCGCGCCCGCCGCACCGCCGGTGCCGCCACCGCGCTCACCAGCCCCTCGTCAGCGCGGCCCGCGGCGCCGCGGCGCGCGCCGGCCGCAGCCGCAGCAGCGCCCGGACCAGCGCCGGCGCCGCGATCAGCAGCACGATCAGGGCCTGCAGTACGGTCACCAGCTCCAACGAGATCCCGGCCGCCGACTGCATCGCGTTGCCGCCGGCCCGCAGCGCCCCGAACAGCAGCGCCGCCGCCACCACGCCCCACGGCCGGACCCGGCCGAGCAGCGCCACGAGGATCCCGTCGAACCCGATCTGCGCCACCACCAGCGGCGTCAGCGTGCTCGCCGTCGCCCCCAGCACCGACTGCGCCCCGGCCAGCCCGGCCAGCGCGCCGGAGAGCGCGAGCACCAGCGTGTACGTGCCGCCGACGCCGATCCCGGCGGTGCGCGCGGCGTCCGGGTTGGCGCCGACGGCGCGGACGGCGAAGCCGACCGTGGACCGGTCCAGCAGCCAGGCCACGGCCGCCGCGGCGGCGAGTGCCAGCAGCAGCCCGGCGTCCACCCGCAGCTCCCCGCCGAGCAGCCGGGGCAGCCGGGCGCTGCCGTCGACCGGGCGGGAGATCAGGTCGGTGCGGCCGGGGTCCTGCACGCCCGGCTGCCGGATCACCCAGGTGAGCAGCGCGAACGCGACGTAGTTCAGCATGATCGTGTTGATCACCTCGTGCGCGCCGGTCCGCGCCTTGAGGTAGCCGGGCACGAACCCCCACAGCGCCCCGCCGAGCGCCCCGGCGAGCACGGCCGCCACGAGGTGCAGCCCGACGGGCAGCGGCAGCAGGAAGCCGGTCAGCGCCGCCGCGATCACCCCGGTCGTCGCCTGGCCCTGCGCGCCGATGTTGAACAGCCCGCCGCGGAAGGCCAGCGCCACCGCCAGCCCGGTGAGGACCAGCGGCGCCGCGTACGTCAGGGTCTCCGAGATCGGGTACAGCACGTCCCGCCAGCCGGCGTCGCCGGCCCGCCACGCGGCGACGGTGCCGGGGTCCACGACGGACCCCCTGAGCAGGTTCCCGTACGCCGCGGCGAGCACCTCGCCGGTCCGGCCCAGCGCGTCGCCGGGCCGGGCGAGGAAGTACCCGTACGCGGCCAGCGCCCGCTGGTCCGACAGCACTGCGAGCACCCCGCCGGCGAGCAGCGCCAGGCCGACGGCCAGCGCGGTGACGGTGACCGGGTTCGCCGACCAGACGTGGTGCAGGAAGCGGCGGGCGACGGTGTCCGGCTCGTGCCGCCCGGCCGGCGGCGCGGCCGGCGGGTCCAGCGCGGCGTCGGCCCGGGCCCGCGCGGCGTGCCGCTCGGCCCGCACGACCTCCTTGTCCGGCGACCCGCCGCCGGCCGCACCGCTGCCGCCCGTCGGGTCCCGGTCGTCGCTCACGCGGCACCGTCCCGGCCGTCGCCGGGGTCGGGGGCGCCGGCCATCAGCAGACCGATCCGCTCCCGCGGCGTGTCCGCCGGCAGCACCGCGCGCACCCGCCCCCGGTACATCACCGCGACCCGGTCGGCCAGCCCGAGCACCTCGTCCAGCTCGCTGGAGATCAGCAGCACCGCCGTACCCGCGGCCCGGGCGGCCAGGATCCGCCCGTGGAGCTGCTCGATCGAGCCGACGTCCACCCCGCGGGTCGGCTGCGCGGCGACCAGCAGCGACAGCGGCCGGGACAGCTCCCGCGCCATGATCACCTTCTGCTGGTTCCCGCCGGACAGCGTGCCCGCCGGCGCGTCCACGGCGGGCGGCCGGATGTCGTACTCCGCCACCCGCTCCGCCGCGGCCGCGGCGACCGCCGCCGGCCGCAGCGCGAGCCCGCGCGCGTACGGCGGCCGGTGGTACGTGTCCAGCACCAGGTTCTCGGCGACGGTGAACTCGCGGACCAGCCCGTCGGCGCTGCGGTCCTCCGGCACGTACCCGACGCCGGCGCCGAGGATCCGCCGGGTCGACCAGCCGGTGACGTCGGTGCCGGACAGCGCCACCCGCCCCGCCGCCGCCCGGCGCAGCCCCAGCACCGCCTCGGCCAGCTCGGTCTGCCCGTTGCCCTGCACGCCGGCGACGCCGAGCACCTCGCCCGCCCGCACGGTCAGGTCCACGCCGTCGACCGCGCGCTGGCCGCGGTCGTCGACCACCACCAGCTCGGCCAGCGACAGCACCGGCCGCCCCGGCGCGGCCGGTGGCTTGGTCACGGTCAGCGCGACGGACCGGCCGACCATCAGCGCGGCCAGCTCGGCGGCGGGCGCGCCGGGGTCGGCGGCGCCGACGATCCGGCCGCGCCGGATCACCGTGAGCCGGTCGGCCACCGCGCGGACCTCGCGCAGCTTGTGCGTGATGAACACGATGGACGTACCGGCGTCGCGCAGCGCCCGCAGCACCGCCAGCAGCTCGTCGGTCTCCTGCGGCGTCAGCACCGCGGTCGGCTCGTCCAGGATGAGCAGCCGGACGTCCCGGGTCAGCGCCTTGATGATCTCCACCCGCTGCTGCACGCCGACCGGCAGGTCCTCGACCACGGCGTCCGGGTCGACCCGCAGCCCGTACCGGGCGGAGACGTCGGCCACCTCGCGCCGGGCCCGGCGGGCGTCCAGCCAGCCCAGCGGGCCGCGGGTGCGCTCGGCGCCGAGCAGGACGTTCTCCGCGACGGTGAACACCGGGACGAGCATGAAGTGCTGGTGCACCATCCCGATCCCGGCGTCGATCGCGTCCCGCGGCGACCGGAACCGGCGGGCCGCGCCGTCGACCAGGATCTCGCCCTCGTCCGGCTCGTGCAGCCCGTACAGGACGTTCATCAGGGTGGACTTGCCGGCGCCGTTCTCGCCCAGCAGCGCGTGGATCTCGCCCGGCTCGACGGTCAGGTCGATCCGGTCGTTGGCCACCAGGTCGCCGAAGCGCTTGGTGATCCCGCGCAACTCCAGCCGCATCCGGCCGCCTCCCCGACGCCGCCGCTACTTCGGCTGCGCCGCCGAGGTGACCTTGATCTTCCCGTCGATGATCTGCTGCTTGAGCCCGTCCACCTCGTTCTTGACCTGGAGCGACAGCTTCGCCTCGAACTGGTGGTACGGCGCCAGCGACACCCCGTTGTTGGCCAGCGTCCCGAGGTACCGCGGCTCCCCGGCCAGCGCCTGCCCGCCCGCGCCCTTGAGCACGGCGGCCTTCACCGCGTCCGGGATGTTCTTGACGACCGTGGTGAGGAACGACCGGCAGTACTGCGCCGCGCTCTCGCAGCCGTCGATGTCCACCCAGATCACCACGTACTTGCCGGTGTTGCGCTGCGCGTCGGCGGCCGTGCCGAGCCCGGCCCGGCCGGCGACCGGCATGACCACGTCGGCGCCGCCGGCGACCAGCGCGTCGCTGACCTTCTTGCCGGCGTCCTGCTTGACGAAGTCGTTGGTGAACGAGCCGGTCTGGCTGGCCTTGTTCCAGCCGAGCACCTTCACGTCGGCGCCCTTGACCTTGTTGAAGTGGGCGACGCCGTCGGCGAACCCGTCCATGAACACGGTCACCGGCGGGATCTTCATGCCGCCGTAGGTGCCGACCTTCCCGGTCTTGCTGTACCCCGCGGCCAGGTACCCGGCGAGGAACGCCGCCTGCGCGGTGTCGAACTGCATCGAGTACACGTTGCGCAGCGCCGAGGCCGCGTCCACGATGCCGAACTGCTGGTCGGCGTGCGCCCTGGCCACCTTCGCCGTGGCGTCGGCCATCAGCCCGCCGACGGCCAGGATGAACCCGCAGTCCTGGTTCAGGAAGCCGGTCAGGTTCGGCTCGTACGCCGACTCGGCCGTGGAGGCGACGTACTTCTTCTCGATCGAGTCGTCCTCCTTGGCCGCCAGCTCGATGCCGCGCCACGCGGAGGTGTTGAACGACCGGTCGTCGATGCCGCCGACGTCGGTCACCATGCACGCGGTGTACTGCTTGTCGGACCCGTTCCCGCTCGGCGCCTTGTCCGGCGCCTCGCCGCAGGCGGCGGTGCCCGCGACGAGGCCGCCGAGCAGCAGCGCGGCCAGCAGGCGGCGGGTGGCGGTCGGACGGGCCATGCGCGCTCCTTCGCTCGGGCGGCACGCGGGCGCCCCGGCGCGGGCGGCCCCCGGGAGTGCCTCACCCCGGGTACGTGCCGGCCGCCCGAGCGTAACCCCTGCCGAGGTGTTTTGTGGTCCGCACGGCAATCGTGATCGTTTCGTGCCCGGCTGTCCGGATCAGCGCCAGAACGTCGCCACTGCCGCATTCACCAGGGTCAGCCCGACGATCGCGAGGAAGTGCCCGCGCGCCACCACGTCGCGCTTGCGGGAGAAGAACACCATGATGAAGATCAGTACGGCGAACACGCCCTTGACCACCAGCTTCGCCGGGTCGGGCTCGGCGTCCCCGCCGCCGCGCAGCGGCGCCGCGAGCCCCACCCCCGTCACCACCTGGACGATCGCGCCCCACAGCATCGCCCGGTTGATCCGGACCGGGCCGGTCACGAGCTGGGCGACCGCGCCGCCCAGCAGCAGGGCGAAGCCCAGCAGGTGCAGGTAGCGCAGGCTGTGCAGAAGGAGGTCCACGGCGACTCCGTATCGTCGGCGCCCCGGCTCAGCGGGGCGCGCGGGTGGCTCGCCACGCGCGGATCCCCAACCAGGCCACGGCGGTGCCGAGGACCAGCGAGGCGGCGATGAGCGCGGCGTGCACCCAGAGGAAGGACGTGGGTGCCCCGCCGCCGACGACCCCGCCGGACCACGACCGGGCGTCGCGCCAGATGGCCACGGCGAACCGCGGCCAGATCAGCCAGGACCAGGCACCGACGCCGACCAACAACGCCGCCCACCTGCGGGAGAGCACCACGCGCGCGAGTATGCCAGCCCGCCGCCAGCGCACCCCGCACCCCCGCCGCGCCGCGACCGCGCGGCCCCGCTCAGTCGCGCGGCAGCGCCGCCCAGATCCGGCCGAACGCCGCCCGCACCTCCGCCGGCTCCGGCGCCTCCTCCCCGGCTGCGGCGTCGGCGCCGTCGCCGTCCGCCGGCTCCGGGTGGCTGGCCACGTACGAGCCGACGGCGTACGGGTCGTCGTCGAACGGGTCCCCCACGTACTCCCCGTCCGCGCCCGTCCACTGCCGGGCGGCGGCCAGCTCGGCCCGGATCTCGTCCACCGACACCTTCGGCCACATCGGCTCGACCACCGCGACCACCTCGTCGTCGGCGGCCACCGCACCGGCCAGCCCGAGCGCGTGCGCCCGCTCGTACGGCCCGCACACCACCGGCTCCCACGACCCGTCGTCGGCCAGCGGCCCGAACGTGATCAGCCACGGCAGCGCGTACTCCGGCGCCCCCTCGGCGAGCTGGACGGTCACCAATGCCCCCATGCGCCGATCATCGCGAACCCCGCCGCCCGGCGCGGCGAAACGCCCGCTCAGCCCCCTGCCGGGAGGACCGCCGCGACCAGCCAGATCGTCACCATCGCCAGCGCGGTCGTCACGACGATCGCCCGGGTGGCGAGCGCGACGGCGGTGCCGTACTCGGCCGCCAGCACGTACGTCACCTGCGCGGTCGGCAGCGCCGCGAACACCGTCACCGCCCGCACCCCGTCCGGCGGCAGGTGCAGCCCCCACCGCGCCACCGCGTACGTCAGCACCGGCTGCGCCACCAGCTTCAGCGCCCCGAGGGCGGCCAGCTCCCGCCGGTCCACCGGCGGGTCCGCGGGCGGCGCGGCCAGCGACATGCCCAGCGCGACCAGCGCCGCCGGCACGGCGGCCGCGCCGAGCGTCGAGGCGCAGGTCCCGACGAACGCCGGCACCGACCACCCGGCCGCCGCGACGCCCGCGCCCGCCGCGCACGCGATGATGATCGGATTGCGCAGCGGCAGGGTCAGCAGCCGGGCCAGCGGCGGCCGCCCGCCGCCCCCGGCCCGGTCCAGCAGCACGATCATCAGCGGCGTCAGCAGCAGCACCTGCACGCCGATCGCCGCCACCACCACCGTCGACCCGCCGAGCACGTGCAGCGCCACCGGGATGCCGAGGTTGGCGGAGTTCACGTACCCCGCGACCATCCCGGCGATCGCCCGCTCCCCCGGCTCGCGGGCGAACCACCGCGCGCTCACCCAGTACCCCGCCGCGCCCACCGCCAGCGACCCGGCCAGGAACGCCGCCCCCGCCGCGAGCAGCCCCCGGTCGAACCCGCCCGCCGCCACCCGCCCGAACAGCGCCGCCGGCATCGCCAGGTGCAGCACGAACCGGCTCAGCGCCCGCTCGGCGCCGCCATCCAGCAGCCCCGCCCGCCGGGCCAGCCAGCCCAGCGCGGCCAGCACCCAGATCAGCCCGAACGCCGCCAGCATCCGGCTAGCGCGCGGCCCGGCCGCGACCGGCGCTCGTCGCGGCCCAGGCGGCGCCGAACAGCAGGATCTGGTTGAACAGGTACAGGTACAGCAGCAGCCCCGCCGCCCCCGTCACCAGGCTGTACGCGGGGTTGTGCCGGACGTACGCGATCACCGCCTGCCCGGCGGTGTTCAACAGCGTGATCCCGACCGCGACCAGCCAGACCGCCGGCAGCAGCCGGTCCAGCTTCAGCCGCACCCGGGCCACCCCGCCGAGCAGCGCCGCGGCGATCAGCACGTTCAGCGCCACCGACGACACCCAGCCGAGCACCGCCACCGCCGCCGACGCCCCGCCCGAGGCCAGCGCGACCAGGCTCTCCAGCGCGTAGAACACCGTCATCGACACCGTGACCAGCACGAGCAGCCCGACCAGCAGCGCCAGGTCCACCAGCCACCGGCGCACCGGGTGCCCCGGCTGCTGCGCCACCCCGTGCACGTGCCGCTGCGACGACCGGATCGACTCGATCCAGCCCACCCCGGTGATCATCAACCCGACCAGGCCGATCAGGCCCGTGTGCCCGCGGCTGGCCGCGATCGCCCGCGGCTCCAGCCACGGCAGGTTCTGGCTGAGGAAGTCGTCGACGGTCCGGAAGATGTCCCCGTCGTACGCGAGCAGGTACCCCAGCAGCGAGTACGCCAGCAGCGCCAGCGCGAAGCAGGCGAAGAACCCGTAGTACGCGATCGCCGCCGCCAGCCGCGACCCGAACACCTCGTCGTACCGCGCCCCCGCCCGCCACAGGTGATCACACCACGCGTACCGCAGCCGCACCCGCGCCAGCCCGCGCAGCCACCGGCTCGTCACCCGGCCAGCCCGAACGCCCGCCGCGGCCGCCAGCGCCCGCCGCCATCCCCCAGGTACAGCCGGAACCCGGTCACCGAGAACTCCGCCGTGAAGTCGGCCAGCGCCGCCTCCACCCCGTCCAGCACGTCACCCGGCACGTTGTGCGCGACCGTCACGTGCGGGTGGAACGGGTACCCCGACTCCGGCGCCAGCCCCGCGAACGCCGCCAGCTCCGCCGCCAGCGCCACCGACTCCGCGAACCCGCCGACCACCCGCACGAACACCACGTCGCTGACCGGCCGGAAACTGCCCGTACCGCGCAGCCGCAGCTCGTACGGCGCGGTCCGCGCCGCGACCGCGCCCAGGTGCTCCTCCAACCCCGGCAGCCGCTCCCCCGGCAGCCGGGCCGGCGGCAGCAGCGTGAGGTGCGGCGGCACCTCGCCGGCCAGGGGATCGCCGGCGCGCACCCGGTGCTCGTGCAGGATGTCGCCGCGCGGCGGGGGGACGTTCACCACGACCCCGACCAGGACCGCCACGGCTCAGCCGCGGCCGGCGGCCAGGAAGCCGACCCGCTCGTACACCTCGGCCAGCGTCCCCGCCGCCACCTCGCGCGCCCGCGCGGCCCCCGCCGCGAGCACCTTGTCGAGCTGCGCCGGGTCGTCCAGCAGCGCGGCCGTCCGCTCCCGGATCGGGGCGGCGAATTCCACGTACGCGTCGGCGAGATCCTTCTTGAGATCCCCGTACCCCCGCCCCTCGTACGCGGCCGCCAACTCCGCCACCGACCGCCCGGACAGCGCCGAGAAGATCGTCAGCAGGTTGCTCACGCCCGGCTTGCCCTCCGGGTCGAACCGGACCTCCCGCCCGGTGTCGGTCACCGCCGACCGGAACTTCTTCGCCGCCCGCGCCGGCTCCTCCAGCAGGTCGACCACGCCCCCCGGCGAGGACGACGACTTGGACATCTTCGCCGTCGGGTCCTGCAGGTCGGTGATCCGCGCGGTGTCCTTCACGATGTGCGCCGCCGGCACCCGGAACGTGTCGCCGAACTCCCGGTTGAACCGCTGGGCCAGATCCCGGGTCAACTCCAGGTGCTGCCGCTGGTCCTCGCCCACCGGTACGGCGTGCGCCCGGTACAGCAGGATGTCCGCGGCCTGCAGGATCGGGTACGTGAACAGCCCTACGCTGGACCGGTCCGCGCCCTGCTTGGCCGACTTGTCCTTGAACTGCGTCATCCGGCTCGCCTCGCCGAACCCGGTGATGCAGTTCAGCACCCAGGCGAGCTGCGCGTGCTCGGGCACCTGCGACTGGACGAACAGGGCGCAGCGCTCGGGGTCGACGCCGACGGCGAGGAGCTGGGCGGCGGCGACGCGGGTACGGCGGCGCAGGACCGCCGGATCATGGCCCATGGTGATGGCGTGCAGGTCGACGACGCAGTAGAACGCCTCGTACTCCTCCTGCATCGCCACCCAGTGCCGGACGGCGCCCAGGTAGTTGCCCAGGTGGAAGGAGTCCGCCGTGGGCTGGATCCCCGACAGCAGGCGCTCGCGCGATGAAACGTCCCGGTCAACCATCCCGCTATTCAACCAGGCCGACCTTGCGGCCCGCGGCACTCGCTCACCCAGCCGAGCAAGCCACCCGCGAGGGTCGGCCCTCTGACCGCGGATGGCCGGGAGCGAGCCGGCTTGTGCAGGTGGGCACCATCCCACGCAGGCGGGTGATGACGACGGGGTCAGCCCGCTGACGCCGATGAGGGACGATCCCTGCGCGAGCGGGGACGACATCGAGCAGAGCAGGGTGTTGAGGCAGCCGGACGGAAGATCCCCGCGCGTGCGGGGACGACGGAAAGAACGAGCTACGCGACATGGTCCGCGAAGGAAGATCCCCGCGCGTGCGGGGACGACAGTGCAACCGGCAGCTCAAGGACACCGCGAGCCCGGAAGATCCCCGCGCGTGCGGGGACGACTCGATGGCCCGCTCCAGCATCGCCAGGCTGAGCGGAAGATCCCCGCGCGTGCGGGGACGACATCGACCCCGACATCATCGCCGTCCGCGAAGGGGGAAGATCCCCGCGCGTGCGGGGACGACGTGATGCGCGACGGGTGGGTCGACGCGACGGTGGGAAGATCCCCGCGCGTGCGGGGACGACCTGGCCGCCGAGCTGCTGGCCCAGCAGTCGGGGGGAAGATCCCCGCGCGTGCGGGGACGACACTTGCTGAGCTGGGGGTTTACCGGCGCGGTCGGGCCATCAGGATCAGTCCGTCCAGGTCCACCGGCACCCACCGATCCCGCCTCGCTGTCCGTACCGCCCAGCCCTGCTCATTCCCCGCCGGTTCCACCATGATCACCTGCCCGTCCCCGATCCGATCGGCGAGCAGGTTCCACAGCCGGTCCCGGATCCGCGCACTCGGACTCCCCACGAACACCCCCGCCGCCGCCTCGACCAGCCACCGCGTCAGATGCCCCCGCAGCCCCTCGGCCGCCGCGATCAGCACGATGACCGTCACCAGTCGACCCTCGGCTCCTCGATCTCCGGCCCGGTCACCGCGATCAGGTCGAGCGCGCCGATGTCGCCGGCGTACGTCCCGGCCCAGTTGACGCCGCCCGGTACCGCGCCCACCTCGTCGTCCCACAGCGCGTTGGCGTCGTGCTCGTCGACCGGCTCGCCGTCGAGCAGCAGGCGCTTGATGTCGCCGACGATCCGCGCCATCAGCTTCCCGTCGGCGACCCGCTGGCGAAAGGCGGTCCGGATGTCGCGCTCGCTCGTCCGCCCCGCCGCCGCCAGGTCGAACGCGAGCGGAATCGTGTACTCGGCCTTGTACAGGTCGGCGATGTCCAGCACGAAGGACGTCGCGCCGCCGGTGTGCACGAAGCCGAGGGCGGGGCTGGCGCCGATGCCGACGATCGCCGCATGACAGATGCCGTACAGGCAACTGTGCCCGGCCGACAGGAGCCGGTTGACGTCGTCGCCGGCGGCGAACGGCTCACCCGGCCGGTACTGGCGGGCCTGCCACGCGACGCCGGTGCGGACGGCGTGCTCGCGGTAGACCTTCTTGATCCGGGCGCCCTCCCGGCCGCGGAGCTGCTGCATCGTGCGGGTGCCGACGTCCTCGCCGGGGAAGCGCATCGCGTACATCCGGCGGGCCACGGCGAGGCGGTGCTGCGTCCGGGTGACGAGGTACGCCTGCCGCATGACCAGCGTCCCGCCGCGCTGCGGGCCGAGGCCGTGGGCGTAGCAGCGGACGCCGTGCTCGCCGACCCAGCAGATCGCCGTACCGGAGTCGGCGAGCAGCCGCACGGCCGCCGTGGTGATCCGGGTGCCGGGCCCGAGCATCAGTGTGGCCACCATCGCGGCCGGCACCCGGATGGTCCGCTCCTTGTTGACCAGAACGACGGCGTTGTCGGCGCGGTCGACGTGGCTGCGCTCCACGTACACCGTGGAGACGCGGTCGGCGAGGCGGTGGACGTCCTGCGGGTCGCTCAGCCACCACACCGCCCGCTCACCCGCCGGCCGGCGGCGCCAGCGTGATGAGGCCGAGCCCGTACGCCTTGCCCGGGCCGACCCCGTCGAGCAGGCTCCGGCGGACCAGTTCGGGGTCGGCCACGGCGATGACGCCGTCGAACAGCGCCGCGCCGAGGGTGACCCGGTTGCCGTCGTTCTTGTCGATGGTGACCGTGCTGCGCGCCGCGACCCGGACCGGGCAGCCCTCGATCGTGTTCGGGACCGGGGCGAACCCCCACCTGGGCAGCCGGTCCACCAGCCAGGTGAGCTGCTGGCCGGCGGTGACGTGGGCCAGCCGGACGCCGCGCGGGCGGGCGCGGGCGAGGTGGCGCTCCTGCTGCGGGCTCGGATCCTTGATCTTCTTGGTGCTCACCGTCGGGTTGGCGTGCAGGCGGAAGGCGAACCGCCGCCCCCGCGCCACCCGGTCGAGCAGCGGCGCGTACGGGCGGACGCGGACCTGCTCGCCGTCGGCGCCCGGCCAGCCGGCCTGTTCGACCACATGCGCCCAGCTCGGCGCGGACCGGGTGAGGACGAGCAGCCGGAGGCGGTGCGGCTCGGGCTCCAGCCGCCAGAGGACCCGCTCCGACTCCGGCCCGGGGACCAGGCCGCCGAGGACGGCGGCGTGCAGCGCCTGCCGGTTGCGGAGGAACCGCTGGCCGCCGCGGCGCAGCGGATTGAGCATGATCTGCGACAGGTACGCCACGGTCACCACCCCAGCAGTGCGAACGGATCGTGCGCGGGCGGCGACCCGGCGGCCGCCGGGTCGGCGGCGGCGCACGTCGGTACGGTGACCCAGCCGTGGGTGACCGTCCGGGACCGGAAGCCCCGGTCGGCCGGGCGGAAGGTGGTCGGCAGGTCGTCGCGCACGTCGGTACCGGCCGGGTCGTCGTGCGTGACCGGCAGGTCGATGGCCGCCGCGGCCACCGCGCCCGCGTACCGGCGGCGGTGCGCCGGGCCGGCCTGCCACGGCACCCGGGCGAGCACGTCGGTGACCGGGCCGGACCAGCAGCCGTCCGCGGCGTCGCCGGACAGCAGCAGCGGCAGCGTCGGCGGGCACGACCGCCGGCCGAGGGCCAGCGGGAAGGCCGGCGCCCGGACGGCCGCCGCCAGCGCCCCGAGCAGTGCCGGCGGGCCGCTGACGGCGGCGACGAACACCGCGTCCTGCAGGTAGTAGCGCTGGGTCACGTGAGTGAGCTTCGCCGGCGAGGTGGACCGCTGCCGCTGGTGGCGGTCGACGCTCGCCGACAGCAGCGGGACGCCCCGGTGGTCGCTGACCGTGTGGTAGTCGCGCAGCAGGCTGCCCGGCTGGTCGGTGCGCACCCCGAGGGTCAACGCGCACAGGTCCTCGATCGGGTCCTGCCGGCGCCGGCCCTCGGCGGCGGCGAGCAGGCCGATCACGCCGGACTTGGTCGGCGCGTGGGCGGTATCGCGGCGGTTGAGCCGGCTGCGCTCGCCCCAGGACTGGATCGGACCGGCCAGCCGCAGGACGAGGCTGGCCGGGCTCACGCGGCTGCCCCGGCGAGCCGTTCGCGGGCCAGCGCCGTCACGGCCTCGACGACCGCGTCGAACGGCTGCGGGTCACCGAACGCCGCCCGTACGGCCGCGGCGGCACCGTCGGCCGGGTAGCTGGCGTGGATGGCGAGCGGGCTCAGCCCCCACTGGGCGGTGCAACCATCCAGCTCGCGAGCCAGGCGGGCGGCCGACCCGCCGGTCAGGCCGTCGCCACCGGCGTGCACCGGCGACTCGAAGGCGGACACGAGGTTGACGGGCTGGTCCGCCCGCGCGACCACGGCGACGAGCCAGGGCAGCGTCCGGTGGGCGAAGGTGTTGCCGTGCCCGCCCGGCATCGACAGCGCGAACGCCCGCAGGAACGCCGCGACCGCCGCCGCCGTGGCCTCGCGGTCGCCGTCGAGGTTCGCGGCGAGCTGATGCAGGCCCACAGTCGCGTACCGGTACAGGGTGCCGGAGGTGAACTCGACCGTGCCGAGCATCGCCGCGCCGGCGTTCTCGTCCCGCGACTTCCCGTCGTCGACGGCCGTGAAGTAGTCGAACTCCGTCTCGACACCGTGCGTGGTGAGCGCGTGCGCGACCTGGACCGCCGCGTCCACATTGAGGTGGGTCAGGTCGGCCACCATGCGCCCGAACAGCGCCACGTCGATCGGGTGCCCCTGCCGCAGCAGGTCGGCATCCACCAGCTCGGCCATCGCCTTGGTCAACGCGTCGTCGGCGAGATCCGCCAGGCCGGCGGCCTGCCCGGCGACCCGGTCGGCGATCGCGTCGAGCTGGGCGTTGCCGAGGAACAGCAGGTATGCGGTCTCGGCCGGCGGGCCGCCGGCCTCCGGGTCGCCCTTGCGGCCCTTGGTCTTGCTGGTCTTCGCCTTGATCCCGAGGCCGGTCGGCACCGCCTCGCCGAGCCGCCGGCAGGCCGCCGCGTCCAGCCCGGTGCGGGCCGCGATCCGGTCGGCGAGCAGCGCGGCGATCCGCTGCGTCCGCACGCCGAGCTGCGCCGGCGGCAGCCCCAGTTCGGTGTCGAACGCCCTGCGGGTGGCCCGCTTCCACGCCTGCGAGGAGACGCGGGCGCGCTGCACCCCGCCGTACGTGGCGTGCTTGGGGCTGCCGGCATCGTCCCGGTTGAGGTTCGACGGCGGTACGGACTGCAGGATGTGGATGTCCAGGTATGTGCGGACGGTCACGCGCTCTCCTCGACTCTCGGACGATCGGCGAACCCGGGGAAGTAGTCGATGCCCCACCGGCGGCGGACCCCGGCGGCGCCACCGAGGTCCTGCCAGGCCACCAGGTCCCCGAACAGGCGGTCGTAGTCCAGCGGCTGCCGGATGCCGCGGAGCTGGGTGACCAGGCCGCGCAGGTGGCCGACCAGCTCGTCGAGGCTGGTCGCGGTGGCCGCCGCGGTGAACCGGCGGTCCACCGCCTCCGCGCTGACCGAGTCGTCGGCGCGCAGGCGCCGCAGCGCGGCGCCGAACCCGACGCCCCGGCTGTGCATCGGGCGCTCCTGCGCCTGCTGGTGGACGGCGTACAGGCAGAGCGCACTGTGCTCGGCGGCCAGCGTGCCGGTCCGCTCCCCCTCGTCGGTGAGGGTCGTGTAGTACGACCAGAGCTGCGGCACCGAGCCCGCCGCGCGCCCCAGCCCGCGCCGCAGCGCCGCCAGGTCGGCGCCGGGCGGCCGCTCGCCCTCGTGCCGGCGCCAGTACGGCCGGTTGTCGATCGCCCTGTCGCTCATCCGTCGACCACGGCCAGAATCCTGTGGACGCTCCACCGGAAGCGAGCCTCCGCGGTACTCGCCCGCATCACGTCCTCCTTCTTCTTGTCGCTCTTGGGGTCCTTCTTCGTCTCCGCCCGGCCGCGGAACGCGGTCGGGCCGCAGGACGCGAGGATCGGTTCGACCACGGCGAAGCACTCGCGCCGCGCCGCGGCCCGCCAGGCGGCCAGCCCCTCGTCCAGCCGGTCGGGCTGCCGTTGCAGTCCCGCCAGCAGCCGGTGGACGATCGGCGACAGCCGGTGCACGAGCAGGTCGCCGGGGCGCTGGCCGCTGTCCCAGCCGGCCGGCTCGCCACCGCAGCTCCGCCGCAGGTCGTCCCCGAGGCGGTTGGCGGCGATCCGCAGCCGCTCGGCCATGGCGACCATCGCGTCCAGTTCGACACGGATCCCGCCGCCGGTCGGGTCGCTGTCGGCCAGGGCCAGCACCGGCAACGGCGTGAAGTCGGCGAGCACGTCCTCGACCACCGCGGACTGGTTGCCGTAGACGACGCCGACAGCGGCGACCCGCAGCGGATAGTCGGACGCCAGGTCGTCGCGGGCGGCCAGGTTGTGCAGGGTGCCGAGCTGGTTCGGCGACCATGGTTTGCCGGGCAGCTCCGCTCCCGGACGAGCGGCGAGCAGCGCCGACAGGCCCTGCCAGGCGGCCCGCCCCGGCTGGTGCCGGATCGGCCTGGCCACCGGGTCGCTGGCGCGCGGCTTGTCCACCGGGCGCCAGGCCGTGTGCGGCTCGTACTCCAGCAGCTTGTCCGGCAGCAGCCGGTCCCCGGCGCAGAGCACCACCTCGGCCACCTCGATGCCGGTGGTACCGGGGCGCGGCACGAGCCGGATCCGCCGGGCCTGCCAGGTGAGCAGGTCCAGCAGGCCGGTCGGGTGCCGCGTCGCCCACCCGGGCCCGGGCCGGTCGCGGTGCCACTGCGGCACGTCGTCCGGCTCGAAGCCGTGGCGCAGCAGGGGCACGTTCAGCAGGATCGTCTCGGCGAGGGTCCGGCCCAGCGGTACGACCGGTCCGATCGCCCCCAGCGGACCGGTCGGATTGCCGGTGGTCTTCCCGCCGGACACCGCCGGATCATCGGCCGCACCGGACTTGATCGCGGCGGTGTCCCAGCATTGGGCGGCCAGCAGGGCGCGCGCGGCGGTGGCCGCGTCGAGGACGGGCGGGTTGCCGTCGGTACGCGCCGCGAACAGCGGCACGTTGTTGCCGGTGGCGACCGCGGCGGACAGCACCGATGTCGGCTTGGTCTCGTCCTTGGCGGTACGCAGGTCGGCCACCTGCGCGAACGGCTTCTCGCCGAAGAGGTCGAAGCAGTCGGCGTGGCGGTCGAGGTAGGCGGCGATCCGCTCGCCGTTCAGGCGGCCGTGCTTCCAGCGGTCCGCCCAGTCCGCCTCGTCGCGCGGCGGGCCGCAGGCGTCGAGGTAGACGGGGAGCAGAACCTGACGCAGTACGGCGACGGCCTCCAACGGCTGCGCCCACGACAGGTCCGCGAGTCGATGGCCCTCGACAAGCGCCTGCCGCACCGAAACCGCCGCCCCGTCAACGACCGGAATCCACGCTTGCGACGTGAGATCGAACCGAATCACTCGGCTTCCCGCCCCTGCGTGACCTGGTCGACATCAGAAACTAGATGATCGTGTTCGCATCGACATTCGGCGGTGACTTCGTTCGTCAGGCCAGGAAGGACCGAACCAGCGGAATCATGCTGACGACCAGCCCTGCCACGGCGCCGGCGGCGCCCAGCGCCGTCAGCACAGGACGTCGCGGGTCCGGCGGAGGTGCCGACCGATGTCGGATGGCGGTCCGACTGACGTACCACTGCCGGCCCTGCACAACGGTCCGGGATTCTGATCGCATCGTCATGGCAGCACACTAGAAGCAATTGTTTATTACTTGTGCCGACGACTCGTCTCCTTGGGGATGACGTCATCCGACCGACGGGGAATCGTGGGAGACTGTCCGCCGTTCCGGCCGCTGCCGGAGTCCTCCGTGTTTGTTGCTCGTGCGTCGCGCGGAGCATTAGTTGTCCCCGCCTGCGCGGGGTTCGTTCGCCCGAACCATCAGGCCCAGGGCGTCGTCGTACTGCAATCGATGACGGACGAGCGTCGCCATGCCGTGCTCGTCCAGAACCAGTGCGCGGCTGCGGTCGAACCATTCGTGGCCGCGCCAGCTCGGCAGCGGGGTGAGGGTGGCGACGTCCGCCTGCTGGATGCGCGAGGGCAGCGCGACGGTGTCGCCGATGACCTCGTCGGCGATTGCCGGGTCGGTGACAGCGTCGCCGTTCGGGCCGAGGTCCGTGCCGGCGAGCGTCCGGTACCCCGCTGCACTGCGGCGCACGAGGATGACCTCGAAGGACTCGGCGCCGTCGCGCACGCACGCGGCGACATCGTCGTCGTCGGCTTCGATTCCGCGCTCGTGCAGCCCGGCCAGCGTCGGCACACCGAGGCCGCGCGTCCCGGAAAGAAGGAACTTGCTGGCGTTGCCCGCCCGCCTCTCCGCCGTATCGCGCCACTGGCGGAGCGCCTCGCTCGTCGCCCGCTCCCATGCCGGCGGTACCGGCGCGTCGGGGTCGTAGCCAGCGGCGACCAGCTCGGGGGCGTCCCGCGGCAGCGACCATCCCGCGCCGGTCGATGCCGCCGCCACCAGATCGGCGGCCCGGAGCAGCGGCCAGCGGCCGTAGACCGACTCGATACCGCGGTCGAGGCGCGGCGGCCCTTCGCCCGCACGCTGCAGCCCGGTGACCACCACGCGCGGCGTCCCGAGCCCGTCGGGGCGGTCCGCTTCGGGACGGGCATGCCGGTGCAGCCGTCCGATTCGCTGGATCAGCAGGTCGATCGGCGCGATGTCGGTGATCAAGAAGTCAGCGTCGACATCGAACGACTGCTCGGCGACCTGGGTGGCGACAACGATCAGACGCAGGTCCTTGCGATCGGGGTTGTCGGCGCGGAGCTGGTCGAGCACCCGCTCCGTCCGCGTGGCCCGCGCGCCAGCGGTCAGCCGACCGTGCAGCAGCACGATGTCACCGGGCTGCCCCAACGCGGCCAGCTCGCGGTACGTGTCCTGCGCCCGCCGAACGGTGTTGCGGATGACCAGGGCGACGCCGCGATCGGGAAGCTGGCTGCGCAGCAGCTCACGCACGGCCATCGGTCCGTTGCCGTCCTCGTCCAGAATCCCGACCCGGACGCCCGCGGACGCCCGCCACGACGGCGCCGGGGCGGAAGCAGCGGTGCGGGTGCCGCTGTCATCGAGCCACACAGCCCTCGCGGCGGGATACTGTGTATCGTCCGGGAACCGGATCGTCGGCACATCCCGCTCCGCGCGTGCGCCCTGGAGCCAGGCAGCGGTGAGGCGCTCGCGGTCCTGCGAGGTCAGCGTGGCGGACAGGGCGATGACCGGCACGCCGGCGCCGCCGAGCCAACGCAGCGCCTCGACCAGGAATTCGGACATATAAATGTCATATGAGTGAATCTCGTCCAGGACGACGACCTTGCCCGCCAGTCCGAAGTGTCGGAGCATGACGTGCCTGGTGCGCGTGGCGGCGTGCAGGAGTTGGTCGATGGTGCCGACCGTGACGGGCATCAACATCCCCCGATTGCGACCCAGCAACCACCTTGAGAGAATCGCTCGGGTCGCCGGCGCGACCGGAGTGGCGGACCCGAACGGATCCTCCATCCCGCAGTCGTCGACCTCGGCGAACGTCGGCCGTTCCGCCTGTATCCGCGTGGCCCAGTCCTTATTGAGTTGCCGCTTTCCGTGCAGCAGCCCGACCGGCAGGCCGGCATCGATGGACTTCACCCACTCGATCAGCTTCGTATACATGGGATCGCATGTGGCGCGAGTCGGCATACCGAAGTAGAGGCCGTCGGCGCCGAAGCGGCGGGCGAGGATTTCCGCTGCGGCGAGTGCCGTCTGCGTCTTGCCCTCGCCGGTTGGTGCCTCGATCACCACGAACCCGGGCGCGGTCATCGACTCCACCAACTCCAGCGCCGACCGCTGGGCGGGCCGTGGTGCGTGGTCGAATCGCCACGCGGCAGCGCGCTCCGGAGCCAACGAATCGGCCACCCATCCGCCGCGCAGTTCCAACGCCTTCCAGGCGTTCGCGGCCCGACTCCGCGCCAGCGGCATGGACACGCTGTCAGCGGGCACCGGTCCGAAGTGCTCGCCGCTGGCGATCCAGTCGGCCATGATGACCGCGCCGGCGAGCGCCAACTGCAACGATCGCGAGGGCGTACCGGAGGAGGGGACGTCGCGCAGGTCGACCGCGAGCGCCTCGGCCACCGCGGTCACGACATCCGCCTGCGCGGCCGCCCAGTCGTCCGTGCCGCCGTGCGCCAGCCACTGCTCGGCCCGGCGCGCCGACGGCAGCGTCAGCGCACTCAACGCCGGCACCATGCCGTGATGGCCGGCGATGATCGGCCACACCCACTCGACTGCTGCCACGGACCACCCGAGCCGCCGCAGTACATCCCGGACGATGACCGCACCGGCGAGCGTGTGGTGCCAGCGCGCACCCGCACCGCGACTGAATCCGCCGCACCTCAGCCCCATTGCCTTGACCGCCGCAGCGAGCGCCGGATCCTTGCTCTGAAATGCGGGCGTTGCCTTTCCCACGTCGTGCAGGGCGCAGAGCAGGCGCAGAACATCGCGACCCCGACCACCGCATACGGCATCAATCCGGCGACGCATGCCGGGTGCCAGGTACACGTCCCACAAGATCTCACCGACAGCGGCAGCGTCGAATAAGTGTTGCAGCAAGGGCAGCGGTCCGCAGGCATCTCGTCGACCGGCCTTCGACTTACCCCAGAAGGCAAGGCGACGAGCCTCCACAGTGCTCATGGCGCGGAACACTAGACATGGGCTACGACAACTTCGGCCCCGTACCAGCCAGCAATCCCACCGACATCACCTAGACGAGTGAATCTAGCTTGTGCGACATAGGAACTACACCTCGTGATCGAGGAGATTCCTGCGCACCGAGCAAGACAGCGGTCGCGGCGCTCCCGAATGGCGGAAGTTCCCCCGGCGTGCGGGGAGCACCGACGGCAGCGCGGCGCCTTGGAAGATCCCCGCACGTGGTCGAACGGAAGATCCCCGCGCGTACGGGGAGCACTGGCCGCCTCGATGTCGGGGATGCGCATCCCTCGGAAGATCCCCGCGCGTGCGGGAGCACGGCCGCCGCTGGGGACGCCGCTCGGGCCGCCGCGGAAGATCCCCGCGCGTGCGGGGAGCACGTGGTCAGCGTCGCCGTCTGGGATCCCTCGGACGGAAGATCCCCGCGCGTGCGGGGAGCACTGGTGCGCAGTGACCGCCGAGGACGAGGCCAGGGGAAGATCCCCGCGCGTGCGGGGAGCACGCTGGGCGGCCTCTTCGTGCATCTCAATCAGAGGGAAGATCCCCGCGCGTGCGGGGAGCACACCGACCGTCGAGGCGGCCGCTGCGCCGTCCGGGGAAGATCCCCGCGCGTGCGGGGAGCACCCGAGCGCCCCGGCCGTGAGCAGGCCCAGGCCCGGAAGATCCCCGCGCGTGCGGGGAGCACGGGCCGATCAGGTCCGGCCAGCGGACCGGGTCGGGAAGATCCCCGCGCGTGCGGGGAGCACTCGGTGTCCGGGGTCGGTGCTGGGGTCTTGGGCGGAAGATCCCCGCGCGTGCGGGGAGCACAGTCCGGCCAGGACCCGGTCGAGGTGCTCCGGGAAGATCCCCGCGCGTGCGGGGAGCACGACGACTAGCGAAGCCGGGGCGGCTCCGGGCTGGGAAGATCCCCGCGCGTGCGGGGAGCACACTTGCTGACCTGGTGCTTTGGGGCTGGCAGTACTCAATTTCATTCAGTCGTCCGGCGGAGATCGAAATCACCCAACGTACTGAATACTACGACCGACCCCAGCCCCCTGCGTGCCCCTCGCCCACGACCTCCCACCGCGGATCGCCCCCGAGAAACTCACAGAACATCCATTGGTCCGACGATCACCCCACTCACCGACGGTCGCTAGGGTGGCGGACAGGTAGGCGAGGAGGGGTTGGCGTGCGGGTGTTGGTGACCGGCGGGGCCGGGTTCGTCGGGAGCGTCGTCACCCGGCTGCTGCTCGACGCGGATCACGAGGTGGTCGTCCTCGACGACCTGCGGACCGGCCACGCCGACGCCGTACCCAAGGACGCCACCCTCGTCACCGCGTCCCTGGCCGAGTCCGCCCGCGTCCTCACCCCCGGCTCGCGGTTCGACGCCGTACTGCACTTCGCCGGCCTCATCGCCGCCGGCGAGTCGATGGTGCGGCCGGAGCTGTACTGGGACGCCAACGTCGTCGGCTCGCTGGCGCTGCTCGACGCCGCCCGCGCCGCCGGCGTCCCCCGGTTGATCTACTCGTCGACCGCGGCCGTGTACGGCAACCCGGTCGCCGTCCCGATCCCGGAGTCGGCCGTGACCGCGCCGACCAGCACGTACGGTGCCACGAAGCTGGCCTTCGACCACGCGCTGACCTCGGAGGTGCACGCGTACGGCGTCGCGGCGGTGTCGCTGCGGTACTTCAACGTGTGCGGCGCGCTGGTCCGCGACGACGTCATGATCGGCGAGCGGCACGATCCCGAGACGCACCTGATCCCGATCGCGTTGCAGGTGGCGGCCGGTGAGCGGGAGCTGCTGGAGGTGTACGGGGACGACTATGACACCCCGGACGGCACCTGCGTGCGCGACTACATCCACGTCGCGGACCTGGCCGCCGCGCACCTGCTCGCCCTCGATGCGGCGGCGCCGGGCGCGCACCGGGTGTACAACCTGGGCAGCGGGACCGGGTTCAGCAACCTGCAGGTGGTCGAGGCCGTCCGCGAGGTGACCGGGCACCCGGTGCCGGTGCGGATCGCGCCGCGGCGGGAGGGCGACCCGGCGACACTGGTCGCGTCGGCGGAGCTGGCCCGGGCCGAACTCGGCTGGGTGCCGCGGCGGCCGACGCTGACCGGGATGATCGGCGACGCCTGGACCTTCCTCCGCCGCTGACCGCCGGACCACAATCCACCGGACCACAACCCGCCGAACCACGGCCCGCCGAACCACGGCCCGCCGAACCACGGCCCGCCGAACCACGGCCCGCCGAACCACGGCCCGCCGAACCACGGCCCGCCGAACCACGGCCCGCCGAACCACGGCCCGCCGAGCCGAGGCCGTCCGGCAGCCCGCCGTACCACGACTCGCGGACCACCGCCCGCCAGATCACGGCCCACGGACCACACCCGTCAGACCACAGCCCACGGACCACCACCCGCCAGATCACGGCCCACGGACCACCGCCCGCCGGACCACGGCCCGCCGGCTCGGCGCGCGGCGGCCCGCGTCAGTCGTCGGCGGACGGTAGCGGGGTGTCGGCGTACCAGCGCAGGGCCTCGCCGCCGATCTCCGGGTCGAAGCCGATCGTCCGGTACATCGGGGCCGCCGCCGGCGTCGCGATCAGGTCGACGCGGTGGGCGCCGCGGCCGCGGTGCCAGCGCAGGATCGCTTCCACGCACGCGCGGGCGTAGCCGCGCTCGCGGTGGCCGGGGTCGGTGGCGACGTTGAAGATGTGGCCGGCGCGGCCGTCGGGGACGCGCGGGCTGGCGATCCGGTGCTCGATCGCGCCCATCGCGCAGCTCGCCAGCTCGCCGGGGCGGTCGCCGTCGACGACCGCGATCGCCCAGTCGGGGTCGGGGCCGGCGAGGACGCGGCGCAGCGTCGCGGCGGCCGCCTGCTGCCACGGGCCGGGCGCGGCGGAGCCGTGGCAGGGGGCCTCGGCGTACATGATGCCGCTCAGCCGGACCAGCTCCGGCACGTCGGACACCCGCGCCGCGCGCACGACCACATCACCGATGTCCACCGCCGCACCCTAGCGAACCCCCGCCAGCCCGTTGCCGCGCCGCGGCCCGGACCGTCGCCCCGCACCGACCGACCCGGCCGACGCGCCGTGCGCCGGGGCGGTCAGTATGCGCCGGACGAGCGCATCACCGCGGTGACCGTGCGCAGCAGGATGACCAGGTCGAAGGTCAGCGACCAGTTCTCCACGTACCGCAGGTCGAGGCGGACGGCCTCCTCCCACGGCAGGTCCGAGCGGCCCGAGACCTGCCACAGCCCGGTCATGCCGGGCTTGACCGCCAGCCGGCGGCGCATGTCGTCGGGGTACACCGCGACCTCCTCCGGCAGCGGCGGGCGGGGGCCGACGAGGGACATGTCGCCGCGCAGGACGTTGAGGAGCTGGGGCAGCTCGTCGACCGACAGGCGGCGCAGCCAGCGGCCGACCGGGGTGACCCGGGGGTCCTCGCGCATCTTGAACAGGACGCCGTCGTACTCGTTCAGGTGGCGCATGCCGGCCAGCCTGGCCTCGGCGTCGAGGTACATGCTGCGGAACTTGAAGATCTTGAACGGCTCACCGGTCCGCCCGACCCGGACCTGGCGGAACAGGACCGGGCCGCGCGAGTTCAACCGGATCGCCGCGGCGGCGCCGAGCAGGACGGGGGCGAACAGCAGGAGCAGGCCGGCGGCGGCGACCCGGTCCACGATCTCCTTGACCACCCGGGCGGCGCCGGACAGGCGCGGGTGGTCGACGTGCAGCATGGGCAGGCCGTCGACCGGGCGGATGGTGGTCCGGCCGCCGGCGACGTCGATCAGGGCGCTGGCGACGATGAGGTCGACGTCGTCGCGTTCGAGCTGCCAGGCGAGCCGGCGCAGGTGCTGGCCGTCCAGTTCGGGGCAGGACAGGACGATGACGGTGTCCGCGCCGGCGTGGTCGACGGCCTCGGCGACGTCGTGGAAGCTGCCGTACACCGGCAGGCCCACCTGGCCGTCGTGCCGGGCGGGCAGGCAGGCGCCGACGACCTGGAGGCCGTGGAAGCGCTCGCGCTTGAGCTGCCGGGTGAGGTGGATGACGGCCAGTTCGTGCCCGACGACGAGCACGCGGCGCAGACATCGGCCGCGGCCGCGGTACCGGTGCAGCTTCTTGCGGATCGCGAACCGGACCAGCACCACGCCCAGGGTGGCCAGCGGCAGCGCCACCAGCACGTAGCTGCGGGCGAGCTGGATCTCGAACGCGTACGACACGATCGCCGCGGCCGCGGTCAGGCTGAGCCCGCCGCGGATGACCCGGTGGTACTCGTCGTTGCCGACGTAGAGGAAGCGGCGCTCGTACGCCTTGGCGATCGCCAGGACCCCGACCAGCGCGACCGGCAGCAGCACCGAGGCGAGGATGTACGGCCAGTTGTACGACGTGACGTCGCCGCCGAACCGGACGCCGAAGGCGAGTACGCCGGCCAGCGCGCCGACGGCCAGGTCGCCGGCGACGAGGGCGGCGACGTACCGGCGCTGCCAGCGGGTCCGGCGGTCGTGCGGCGGCGGGCCGGAGCGGCGGTGCAGCGCGGGGTCGATCCGGCCGGGGCCGCGGCGCGGGCGGACGAGGTCGCCGGGCGGACGGTGGTCGGCGCCGGGCGGGCGGTGGTCGGCGCCGCCGTACAGGGCGGCGGGGCGCGGGTCGGCGAACACGGCGTCGTCGCCGGTGCGCGGGCGGACGGTGGTCGGCGCGGTGGCCCGGCCGACGGCGGCGATCAGCGCCGGGTCGGCGAGGCGGGAGCCCGGTGGGACCCGACGCGCGCCCGGCTCGGCCGGGCGCGCGTGGAGGGGATCTGCGTCGGTGGGGCGGCGGGCCCCGGGTGGCCCGGCGCGATGGTCCTCGCGGATGGCGGCGAGCAGGAACGTGTCGTCGTCCGGGACGGGCGCCGGCCCGGTTCCGGGCGCGGCGTCATCACCGATCGTCTGGCGGCCCACTGCTGCCCTCCCCCGCGCGCCATCCCCTGCGCGCTTCGTCGCCGGCTGCATCCACGCGAACCAACGGACGTGGCCGTTCGCGTGACACGGCGATCGGGCGTACGGCGGACTCCCCGGGCGTGCGGACCGGGGCGTAACGCCCTAAATGCCGTGGAACATATTCTGCGTTGGCTCCAACCCTTTGGTCATCAGCGACTCCACCACATCGCCCGCTCTGTCGATCAAAAAATCTATCTCTTTACGCTCGACCGAGGAAAAGTTGGACAATACGTAGTCAGCCGCATCCTGCCGACCGGGGGGCCTGCCGATGCCGCACCGTACTCGCAGGTAGTCGCGCGTGGCAAGGGATCGGCTCAGCGAGCGCAGTCCATTGTGCCCGCCCTCGCCGCCGCCGCTCTTGGCCCGGACCTGCCCGTACGGCAGATCCAGCTCGTCGTGCACGGCGATCACCCGGTCGGGCGTGCCGCCGTAGAACCGCAGCAGCGCCGAGGCGGGCCCGCCGGACAGGTTCATGTACGTCAGCGGCTTCACCAGCACCAGCCGCGGCGCGTCCGTGCCCACCCCCAGCCGGCCCTCGGCGACCTCGGCGACGGCCCGCTTGTGCCGGCCCGGCCGGACCCGCAGCCGCCGCGCCAGCAGGTCCACCACCAGGAAGCCGATGTTGTGCCGGTGCCCGGCGTACTCCGGACCCGGGTTGCCCAGCCCGACGACCAGCCACGGCGCGTCCTCGGCCATCTCCCACCTCTCGTACGGCGCAGAGGGCAGACCCCCACCGGGAGTCTGCCCTCTGCGAACGAACTACGCAGCCCGACACCCGCCGGGCGCGGGGTCACGCCTCGGCGGCGGCCTCGCCCTCGGCGGCCGGCTCGGCCGACTCGCCGCTGAGCTGCTCGGCGGTGAGGGCGGCGGAGACGACGGCGAGGACCAGGTCCGGCTCGGCCGCCAGCTCGACGCCGCTGGGCAGGACCAGCGAACCGGCCAGAACCTGCGTACCGGCGGCGGCGCCCTCGATCGACGCCTCCAGGTGCTCGGGCACGTGCAGCGCCTCGGCCACCACCGACACGGTCGCGTTGTCGACGACGACCAGGGTCTTGCTGGCCGGGGTACCGGTGAGCTGCACCGGCACGTCCAGGGTCACCCGCTCGCCGCGCTTGACGATGATGAGGTCGACGTGGTCGAACGAGTCCTTGATCGGGTCCCGCTGGATGGCCTTGGGCAGCGCCAGCGTGGTGGCGTCCCCGGCGATGTCGATGTTCAGGACCTGGGTCATGCCGCCGTTGCGGATGGCGGCCGCGAACTCCCGGGCGGGCAGGGAGATGTGCTTGGGCTGCTCGCCGTGGCCGTACAGCACGGCGGGCACCTTGCCGGCGCGGCGGGTACGCCGGGCACCGCCCTTGCCGAACTCGGTACGAAGCTCGGCGCTGATCTTTACCTCGGACACGGGAGAACTCCTGATGCTGATTCGGGCTGCGTTGAGGTCGATGGCGGTGCCGGGCGGGGGCGCGCGGGACATACCAGCCCGGAGCACCGCGTCGATCACAGTGCGTCCGCGCGGGGCCGGGCGCCCACCGCCGACCCCGGCCGCCGAGCGGCGGATCGGTCGTGGTGAGCGTTGGCGCGGCCCGCTGGGCACCCTCGCCGTGGCAACCTGCCCAGCGTACCCGACCCGGCCGGCGCCCCTCACACCAACCCCGACACGCGCAAGTCCCCCACCGGCGTGTCCCCCAACCTCATCCCCCTGCCCCTCCGACCCCTCCCCGACCTGGCCTTTCGCCCCGATTCCGGTCCGACGCGGGCGGGGCCGGGGTCGGGCTGCGGCCGGCTTCGGGCTGCCCGGTCGGCTCACCGATTGCTCGGCCGGTGGGGGTGGCGCGCCCAGTCGGGCGAGGCCGGGTTCGGTGGGGCGGTGGGGCGTTCGGTGGGGTGCGGCGGGCCGGGAGTTGGGCTGCTGTACCCGCGCAGGGCGGTCAGGCTTGATCCCTGCGCGGGTACAGCAGCCCAACTCCCTTCAACCGTCACGGCCCGTACAGCCCGGCCGATCCGTACCCGGTACACCCGGCAACTGCCGCGAAGCGGCCCCCGGCTTGTACGAGATGACGAGGGCTGTTTGCCCGAGCCGGCCGACGCGGTCGCCCAGCGACGCCGCCGGAGTGGATGACCTCGCCTTGGACCGCAACCGGCCTCGGAGGGCGTGGTCGCCGAGAACGGCGGCCGCCGCGCTGCGCCCCCGCCCGGTCCGCCCGCCGCCTGCCCGAGGCGGCGATATCATCCATCCGGGCAGGTACCCGCTGCCCGCATTGTGGGCGGGCCCCATGGACCAACGGTCAGCCACAGGCCTACACGCCGGCGATGCCTGTCGTGTTCGAGGTCTCCACCGACAGCGCCGCGACGACCGGCCGCCTGGCGGCCTGCCGTGCGGTAGCTGCGCCTGCGCGCCGACCTGTCGGTGTACGCGGCCACCATGCTCGTCAACGAGTAGCCGCACCGTCCGGGCCGGGACATCACGGGACGGCTGGGCGTGGCGAGGGGTCGGTCAACGACGTGGTCGCTACGGTTGCCGACACCCACACCCTCCAACAAGGAACTGCCGTGCCGCTCACCCAGAAGATCGTCAGTCGGCTAGCGTTCATCCGCTTCCTGCACCACCAGGGCGTGCAGCAATCCCGCCTGCCCGATCCTCAGTCGTCGTCCGCGGTGATGACGCTGCACGACGCGGTGGAGGCGTTCCTGCTGCTGGCCGGCGAACATGTCGGCTGTCCCGGTAGCCGGGAGTTCGAGAGGTATTGGGATGCGTTGAGCCCGGCTAAGTGCGCCGATGGCGTGGACCTCGCGGGCAAGCAGGGAATGACACGGCTCAACAGGGTTCGGATTGCGCTCAAGCATCACGGCGCGCACCCCAACACGGCCACGATCAACCAGATCGTGGAGGACACGGCCACTTTCTTCGCCGCCAACACCCAGATCGTCTTCGGCGTGGACTACGCGCAGGTGTCGATGGCTGACGTCATCGAACAGGAGATGGTGCGCGAACTGGTTCGCGTGGCGGAAGCGGCCGCCGGCGAGGGGAGTTTCACCGGCGCGATGGTTGCCCTGTCCGACGCGTACGACCTCCTGCTCACCCCACGCCGTTCCGACCAGCGGGAGGTGTCACCACTTCGCTTCGGTGATAACCTCCGGCACCGTTCGAGCTTTGATGATCTTGTTCGCGTGCTACAAGGACCCCGCCGGGAGCGTGGAGTCAGCGCCGATGCGCAGCGGCCGCGCGCCGTCGCCCGGCAGCTCCATCAGGTCACCGAGATCGTCACGCAGCTACAGGCTGCTGCCCGGATCACCGCGCTCGGATTGGACTACGCCGCCTACCTGCGGTTCGCCAGCCTCACCCCACACCACATCGACTTCTTCGGCGGGCAGCGGAAGTACCGGGCACCGAAGGGCTATGCCCCCGGAGCGGAAGACGTCGAGTTCTGCCACCAGTTCGTCGTCACCGTCTCGCTGCGGCTGACCGAGGCACACGCACACCTCACGCCGCCGCCGTGGCTGACGCCGAACGCAACGGCGGCTTGGATGCGTGAGTGGGAGACCCTGGACGTCGGCGCGATGCCATCGGAGGGCTACCTGTAGTCGCCGCGCGGGAGGTCGGTACGGCGACACGGACGGGCACGCCGCTCAACCCCGGCTGTGGGAGTCGAGCGGCATGCAGGGCCGGGCGGTGACCCACGCGTCTGCCTACGGGTGTGGACCGACAGTGATGAGGGTCAGCTCGTCCGAGCCGGGGCCGTGGCAGTAGAACAGCCGCCAAGCGCCCGGCGTGCGGTTCTGCACGGACACCTCCCACACCGGCTCCCCCGGGATGACCGGGGGCAGCGAGCTGTACTGGTGGGCGTTCAGGCTCGGATACCGGGGGCCGAAGTCCTGCAACAAACGCAGTGTCTTGCGGATTGCCTTGAGCTTGACCGCGTTCTGCTTCGGCTTTCTCTCCAACTCGGCAATGACCTTGGCGTACTGCTCCGACGGGCGCAGCACGAACGGCGGGGCGCTCACTCCCCGTCGAGGTCGTCGTCAGCGTCGTCGTCGCCGAGTTCCAGCGGCGGGCCGATGCGGCCGGCGCGCACGTCGGCGATACCGGCGGCGAGGCTGGCGGCCAGTTCCTGGTTCTCCCAGACGATCAGCTCGCGCTTGGGGATGCTCACCACCGGGGTCAGCAGGTACTGACCGTCAGCGTTGGTGGCTACGGCGAACCGGTCCCCGTCCTTGACGCCCATCGAGCCCAGCGCCACCCGGGCGCGCCCTCCGGCCGTCACCTCGCCCACCGGGCGGAAATCCTGCACCGTCATGTACCCAGTATGCCCGCGCGCGGCAGTGCGGGCAATGCCCGCGCGCGGGCCACTCAATTTCGAACGTGCGTTATGCCGTAGCTCGCTACTACCGACACTCTGACCACTTCCGCCAACGCCGGCGGTACGCGAAACGGACATCGAGCAAGAGATCACCTGGACGGCCCGTGGGGCGAAGGCCAACGCGTACGTGATCACCCGATGCCCGTCCCGAGCCCGGCAGCAGCCACGGTGCCGGCGACTCAAAGGCCGCGGCGTACGGACGGTTCCGGCTGAAGGGATCGGGGCTGCGCCACCCGCGCAGGGATCAAGCCTGACCGCCCTGCGCGGGTGGTGCAGCCCCGATCCCGGCCGCAAGGCCGGAAGAAACGGCCGAAGGCCGAAACACCCGACGGCGCAGCCGAGGAGGCCCTAGCTGAGCCCCCCGAACAACGTCGTCACCGAGCCGTCGTCGAAGACCTCGCGGATCGCCCGGGCCAGCAGCGGGGCGATCGAGAGGACGGTCAGCTTGTCCATCCGCTTCTCCGACGGCAGCGGCAGCGTGTTCGTCACGACGATCTCCGAGATGCGGCTGTTCTTCAACCGCTCGGTCGCCGGGTCGGACAGCACCGCGTGGGTCGAGGCGACCAGCACGTCGGCGGCGCCCGAGTCGAACAGGATGTCCGCGGCCTTGGCGATCGTCCCGCCCGTGTCGATCATGTCGTCGACGATCAGGCAGACCCGGCCCTCGACGTCGCCGACGACCCGGTTCGCGACGACCTGGTTCGGCTTGAGCGGGTCGCGGGTCTTGTGGATGAACGCCATCGGCGAGCCGCCCAGCCGGTCGGTCCACCGCTCGGCGACCCGGACCCTGCCGGAGTCCGGGGCGACGACGGTGAGCTTGCGGCCGGCGTACTTGCCCTCGACGTACGAGGCGAGGGTCTCCATCGCGAACAGGTGGTCGACCGGGCCGTCGAAGAAGCCCTGGATCTGGGCGGTGTGCAGGTCGACGGTGAGGATGCGGTCCGCGCCGGCGGTCTTGAGCAGGTCGGCGACGAGCCGGGCGGAGATCGGCTCCCGGCCGCGGTGCTTCTTGTCCTGCCGGGCGTACGGGTAGAACGGGAGGACGACCGTGATCCGCTTGGCCGAGCCGCGCTTGAGCGCGTCGACCATGATCAGGGTCTCCATCATCCAGGTGTTGACACCGTGCGTGATGGACTGGACGACGAAGGCGTCCGATCCGCGCACCGACTCCTTGAACCGGATGAAGATCTCGCCGTTGGCGAAGTCGTACGCGTCCGTCGGCGTGGGCGCGATCCCCAGCACCTCGCCGATCTCCTCCGCCAGCTCGGGGAAACCCCGCCCCGAGAAGAGCATCAGGCTCTTGCGATTCTCCGCGACGATGCTGCCCATCAGGTCCGTCCCACTCCTTCAACGCGTCGGGGGGTTGCGCGGTGCGCACCGAAGTCTGCCCTGGCCACGACCATGATCGACAGAGCGGTTCATCGATGTGGCACGGGTCACTCGGCGGCGGTCGTCGACCCTTCGGCGGAGTCGCTGCCCGCCGGCCGGTCGGCGTCGCCGCCGCGCGTCGGGTCGGCCGGTGCGCCGCCGCCCGCCGCCAGGTCGGCCGCGTCGGCGGCGGCCGTACCGGGTCGCCGGCGGGCCACCCAGCCGGCGATGTTGCGCTGCTGCCCGCGGGCCACGCCGAGCGCGCCGGGGGGCACGTCCGCCGTGATGACCGAGCCCGCCGCCGTGTACGCGCCGTCACCGACCCGGACGGGCGCGACGAACATGTTGTCCGCCCCCGTCCGCGCGTGCCGGCCGATCACGGTGTGGTGCTTGGCGACGCCGTCGTAGTTGACGAAGACGGTCGCCGCGCCGATGTTGGTGTGCTCGCCGATGGTGGCGTCGCCGACGTACGACAGGTGCGGGACCTTGGCGCCCTCGCCGAGCCGGGCGTTCTTGGTCTCGACGAACGTACCGATCTTGGACTTGCGGCCGAGGACCGAGCCGGGCCGCAGGTACGCGAACGGGCCGACCGACACCTCCTCGCCGACCTCGGCGCCGGTGGCGTGGGTGCGCACCAGCGAGGCGCCCGCGCCGACGACGGTGTCGACCAGGGTGCTGTCCGGGCCGATCCGGGCGCCGGCGCCGACGTGGGTCTCGCCGTAGAGCTGGGTCTGCGCCTCGACCACCGCGTCCCGGCCCAGGCTGACCGTGACGTCGATCCAGGTGGTCGCCGGGTCCAGCAGCGTCACGCCGCTGGTCAGCCAGGCGTGGTTCACCCGGTCGCGCAGGCGGGCGCGCAGGTCGGCGAGCTGGGCCCGGTCGTTGCAGCCGAGCGTCTCGGCCGGGTCGGCCGCGCGGTGGGCGGCCACCCGCTCGCCGGCGCCGACGAGCAGGCCGAGGACGTCGGTCAGGTACTCCTCGCCCTGGTCGTTGTCCGTGGTCAGCTTGCCCAGGGTGGCGGCGAGGTGGGCCGCGTCGAACACGTACAGGCCGGAGTTGACCTCGGTCAGCGCCCGCTGCTCGGCGGTGGCGTCGCGCTCCTCGACGATCCGGTCGAACGCGCCGTCGGCGGCCCGGACGATGCGGCCCAGCCCGTACGGGTCGGGCACCTCCGCGGTGAGCACGGTGGCCGCGGCGCCGGCCTCCTCGTGCGTGCGGACCAGGCCCGCGACGGTCTCCGCGCGCAGCAGCGGGGTGTCGCCGTTGAGGACGACGACCGTGCCCGTCAGCGGCGGGAGCGCGGCCAGCGCCACCCGGACGGCGTGCCCGGTGCCGTTCTGCTGCTCCTGGACGACCGTGCCCGCCGCCGGGGCGACGTCGGCGAGGTGGGCGGTCACCCGGTCGGCGCCGTGGCCGACGACCACGACCGTGCGGGCGGCGCCCAGCGCCGCGGTCGCGGCGAGGACGTGCCCGACGAGGCTGCGGCCGAGCAGCGGGTGCAGCACTTTCGGCAGGTCGGACTTCATCCGCTTGCCCTGCCCGGCCGCGAGAACGATCACCGTGCGCTGGGTCAATGCCATCACCTCGGCGGCCGCCGGGGCCGCGCGTCGGGGCGGCCGGAGCCCGGTTGGTCCGCGGACCGCCGGGTGTGGGAGGAAGCTCGGCCGCCAGGGTTCGAACCTGGAAAACGGGTTCCAAAGACCCGCGTGTTGCCAATTACACCACGGCCGATCGGCGCCGCTCAGCCTAGCGCCTCCCCCGGCCCGCCCGCCCACCCGTGCGCCGCCGGTGGCGGCCGCCGGCGGCGGTCCCGGCGCGGACGGCATGTCCGGCGTACGGGTGAACGGGCTGGCAGGATGGCGGGGTGACGGACACCGACGCACCCCCCGGCGACGACGCGCAGCAGCGGCCCGCCCGCGCGCGGCCGGCGGCGAAGAAGACCGAGTCGCGGGTGCGCATGTCGGCGACCCAGCGGCGCGAGCAACTGATCGCGACCGCCCGCAAGCTGTTCGCCGAGCGCGGCTTCGACGCCACCACGATCGAGGAGGTGGCGGCGCGGGCGAAGGTGTCCAAGCCGGTGGTGTACGAGCACTTCGGCGGCAAGGAGGGCCTGTACGCGGTCGTGGTGGACCGGGAGGTCCGCACGCTGCTGGACCGGATCACCGCCGCGCTGACCGGCGGGCACCCGCGGCGGCTGGTGGAGCAGGCGGCGCTGGCGCTGCTGGACTACATCGAGCAGGAGACCGACGGGTTCCGGGTGCTGGTCCGGGAGTCGCCGCTGGGGTCGTCGTCGGGGACGTTCTCGTCGATCCTGAACGACGTGGCGCACCAGGCCGAGCACATCCTGGGGGCGGAGTTCAAGGCGCGCGGGTACGACCCGAAGCTGGCCGAGCTGTACTCGCAGGCGCTGGTGGGGATGGTCGCGCTGACCGGGCGGTGGTGGCTGGACGTGCGCCGGCCGCGCAAGGAGGCGGTGGCGGCGCACCTGGTGAACATCGCCTGGAACGGCCTGAGCCACCTGGAGGCGCGGCCGACGACGCTGCACACCCGGCACGTCCGCTAGCGCGTCCCGCGCCGCGGGCGCGGCGCGGCCCGGACCGCGCGGCGGTCCACCGTGGAGCGGCGGCCGGGCGCGGGGTCAGGCGAAGCGGTGGGTGCCGTCGGGGCGGCTGCCGTCGGTCGGGCGGTGCGGGTACTCCCCCGTCGTCCACGGGTGCACCGTGTGGTCCATCGCCCGCCGGTGCCGGAACGCGTCCTCGGCGGCGGCCTCGGCCGGCGAGCCGATCCGGTCGTACAGGCCGGCGAGCAGCATCGCCATCCCCATCAGGTACGAGGCGACGCAGGTGGCGACCGAGAAGTTGAGCAGGTTCGCCGGCGTCTGCATCAGGCCGAGCATGGCCACCCCGGCGGCGAGGAAGACGATCCCGCCGACCAGGTTCACCCAGTGGGCGAACCGGTGGCCGAGGACCGCGGCGCTCAGCACCACCCCGCCGACGAGGATCGAGAGCAGGGCGAAGGCCGGGTTGGTCCGCAGCCCGAGCGCCCACAGGTCGGCCCGGCTGAACAGCGGCTCGCCCCACGAGGCGAACAGGCCGACCACGCCGAAGGCGAAGACGTACCCGCCCACGATCCCGGCGAACGCCCGGAACACCTCGCGGAGCGGGTGGTTGACCGGCATGTGCAGCATGGCTGACCTCCCCCGATGCGACTACGGGGAGGGGTACCCGGCCCGGGCCGTCCCAACCCCGGCACGGCGGCCGGGGCGGGCGGCGGCGGGGTCAGGCGCGGGCGGTGCTGACCCGGCTGTACAGGCCGGCGACCAGCAGGACCGTGCCCGCCAGGAAGATCACGACACAGCCGGTGATGGTGGCGTTGATGATGTTGCCGTCGGTCTGCATGACCGCGACGGCGGCCAGGCCGACGACGAACAGCAGGTACCCGAGCCACTGGTACAGCCGGGCGTCGACATTGCGGCCGATCGCCGTGGCGGCCAGCGCGACCAGGCCGGCGACCAGGGCCAGGACCGAGAATGCGAGGTTCGTCTTCACCCCGAACACGGTCGCCGACAGCCGGTCGAAGGCGCCCGCGTCCGCGGTCTCGACCAGGCCGAGCACCCCGAACACGACCAGGAACAGGCCGGTCAGGCCGGCGAGCGTCCGGTGCAGCGGACGCAGCGGGTGGTTCTCGACGGTGGGATGCGACGACATGCGGTACTCCCGAACGGGTCAAGGGGTGTGCGGTGGCCAATTCTTGCGTACGGACGCGCCGGTGGCGCCGCGACCCCCGCGGCTACCCCTCGGGCAGCCGCTCGGCCAGCTCCAGCCACTCGGCCTCCGTCGCCTCCCGTTCGGCGGCCAGTGCCTTGAGCTGAGCGTCCAGGTCGGCGAGCCGGGCCAGGTCGGCCGCCGCGGCGCCGGCCTGCTCCTGCAACGCCGCCTCGCGGGTGGCCAGCTTCCCCAGGTGCCGCTCCAGCCGCGCCAGCTCCTTGCGCCCCGCGCGCGCCTCGCCGGCCGACAGGCCCGGCGCGGCGGGCGCGGCCGGGTCGGCGGCGGGCGCCGCGGGGGTCGGGGCGGTGCCGGCGACCCGGGCGAGGTACTCGTCGATGCCGCCGGGCAGGTGGGTGACCCGGCCGTCGCCGAACAGCGCGTACACGCTGTCGGCGACCCGCTCGATCAGGTACCGGTCGTGGCTGGCCACCACGATCGTGCCCGGCCACGAGTCGAGCAGGTCCTCGAGCGCGGCCAGGGTGTCGGTGTCCAGGTCGTTGGTCGGCTCGTCCAGCAGCAGGACGTTCGGCTCGGCGGCCAGCAGCCGCAGCAGTTGCAGGCGGCGGCGCTCGCCGCCGGACAGGTCGGCCACCGGCGTCCACAGCCGGCGGTCGGTGAAGCCGAACACCTCGGCGAGCTGCGCCGCGGACATGTCCCGGCCGCCGAGGGTGACCCGCCGGGCGACCTCCTCGACGGCCTCGAGCAGCCGCAGGTTGCCGGGCAGCTCGGCCAGCTCCTGGGAGAGGAAGGCCGGCCGGACCGTCGACCCGGCCGTGAACCGGCCCCCGTCGGTACCCCGCTGGCCGGCGAGCAGCCGCAGCAGCGTGGTCTTGCCGGCGCCGTTCGGGCCGAGCAGCGCGAACCGGTCCCCCGGCCCGACGTGCCAGGACACCCCGCGCAGGATCGGCTTCGGGCCGGCGTCGAGGTCGACGTCCGCCAGCTCGTACACCTGGCGGCCCAGCCGGGCGGTGGCGAGCCGCTGGAGCGACACGGTGTCCCGGACCGGCGGCACGTCCGCGATGAGCGCGTTGGCCGCGTCGATCCGGAACCGCGGCTTCGACGTCCGGGCCGGCGGGCCGCGGCGCAGCCAGGCGATCTCCTTGCGCAGCAGGTTCTGCCGGCGCGCCTCGGTCGCCGCGGCCACCCGCTGCCGCTCGGCCCGGGCGAGCGTCCAGGCGGCGTACCCGCCCTCGTACGCGCGCACCGTCCGGTCGGCGACCTCCCAGGTCAGTGTGCACACCTCGTCCAGGAACCAGCGGTCGTGGGTGACCACCAGCAGCGCGCCGCGGCGCCCGCGCAGGTGCGCGGCGAGCCAGGCCACGCCGGCGACGTCCAGGTGGTTGGTCGGCTCGTCGAGGATGAGCAGGTCGGAGCCGCGGACCAGCAGCGCGGCCAGCGCCACCCGGCGCCGCTCGCCGCCGGACATCGGGCCGACCGGGGTGTCCAGCCCCAGGTACCCCATGCCGAGGCCGTCGAGGATCGTCCGGACGCCGGCGTCGCCGGCCCACTCGTGCTCGGCGCCCATCGACTCGGGCAGCCACGCGGTACCGAGCACGACGTCCCGGACGGTGGCGGCGGGGTTCAGGTCGAGGGTCTGCGGCAGCCAGGCCACCCGCAGGTCGCGGCGGTGGGTGACCCGGCCGGCGTCGGGCTCCTCCTGCCGGGTCAGCAGGCGCAGCAGGGTGGTCTTGCCGGAGCCGTTGAGGCCGACCACGCCGATGCGGTCGTCGTCGGCGACGCCGAGGGAGACGTCGGTGAGCAGGGGGCCGACGGGGCCGTAGCCCTTGGCGACGCGGTCCAGATTGACGATGTTGGCCATAGGGCGCCCAGCCTAGCCGCGCCGGGCGGCGGTCACCGGCGCGGCGTGGGCCAGACGCGGATCTCGGTGGGCGGCAGGTGCTCGGCGAACCGGCCGCCCGGGGCCGCGGCGCGCAGCAGCGCGCGCAGGTCGCCCTCGAACGCCGCGGCGCGGTCGCCGAACAGGTGCGGGGCCGAGTCGGACCGGGAGAACGCCCACGCCACCAGGTCGTCGGCGCTGCGGTCGCGCACCTGCCCGGCCGGGACCACGTACCGGCGGCGCTCGGGGAAGCCGGCGCCGGCGATGACCGCGTCCTCCCCGTCCGGCGTGCCGCCGGCGATCCGGCCGCGGCCCGCCCGGCGCACCGGGCCGAGGTGCCGGCGGACCAGCGCGGCGATCGCCGGGTACGGCGGCGCCGGCCGCGGCAGCGGGGTCGCCGCGGGCGGCGGGTCCTTCAGGTCGGCGACGTGCACCAGCGCGCCGCCGGGCGCCAGCATCCGCCGCGCCGCCGCGGCCACCGCCGCCCGGTCCAGCCAGTGGAACGACGAGGCGAACAGGATCACCCGGAACGTGCCGAGGCCGGCGGGCAGGTCCTCGGCGCGGGCCCGGACCCAGCGCACCGCCGGCCCGGCCGGCGGCCCGGCGGCGGCGCGGCGGGCGGCCTCGGCGAGCATGCCGCGGTCCGGGTCGAGACCGACGGCGCCGGCGAACAGCGGGGCCAGGGCGAGCGTCACGTGGCCGGGGCCGCAGCCGACGTCCAGCAGCTCGCCCCGGCCGTCGAGGTCGAGGGCGGCGCGCAGCGCGTCGATCCAGCCCGGCGCGTACGGCAGGCGGCCGCGCACGTAGTACGGCGCGGCCCCGGCGAACAGCGACTCGTCCCACTCCCAGCCGTCGATCACCACACAGCCCTCCCGGGGTCGGGCCGGCGGGTCAGGCCGGGCAGGGGCCGTGCAGGAGCGGTGCCGGTGGCTGGCGGACGTCCGGCAGGGCGCCGTCGCGCAGCAGCGGCCGCCGCTGCCCCCCGTGCCGGGCGATCGAGGCGGTGAACTCCTCCACCGCCGCCCGGCCCGCGCCGCTGCCCGTACGGGCGAACAGGCCGCGGGCCTCGCGCAGGTACTCCTCCGCCCGCGGGAAGTCGCGCCGGACCGCGCTGTAGCCGGCCAGCCGGTACATCATCGTGGCCATGCCGAGCCGGTCGCCGGCCGCGCTCGCGGCGATCAGCGCGACCATCAGCAGCTCGCGCCACTCGGCCAGGTACCGGCCCGCCCGCAGCAGCGGGGAGATGCCGCTGACCAGGTCCCAGCAGACGGCGGCGCGGCCGTCCCTGGCGGCGCGCTTGGCGACCGCGGTCAGCGCCGCGCGCTCGCCCGCGAACCAGGACGCCGGGGATGCCGCCAGCCGGGCCAGCACGGTCTCGCCGAGCGGGTACCGCGGCGCCGGCCCGCGCAGCGCGCTGCCCGGGTCGGCGGGCTGGTCCCGGCCGATGTGGTCGACGACGGACAGCCAGGCGCCGAAGTATCGGTCCCGGGCCGCGGCGAGCGCCCCCGGCTCCTCCTCGGCGGCGGCCCGCTCGCGGGCGCACAGCCGGACCAGCGGGTGCAGCCGGAACCGGGCCGGGTCGGCCGCCCCGGCGATGTCGACGAGCCGGGCGTCGAAGAGGTGTTCGAGCAGGGCCTCGCTGCGGGCCGGGCGGACGTCCAGCACCGCCGCCGCCAGCCAGGCGTTCGTCTCGGCCAGGTCGAGGTCGCCGAGGCGGCCGAGGAGGCGGCGGGCGTCGGCCGGCAGCGCGGCGGCGTCGCGGGTGAGGGTCGTGCGGACGTCCAGGTCGCGGTACCGGAGCTGGTCCAGCCGGGCGCTCTCGTCGCGCAGCCGGCCGGCGAGCTTGGCCAGGCTCCAGTGCGGCTTGGCGGCCAGCCGGGCGCCGACGACGCGCAGCGCGAGCGGCAGCCGGCCGCACTGCTCGGCCAGTTCGGCCGCGGCGGCGGGCTCGGCCCGGACGCGGTCCGGGCCGGCGAGGCGGCCGAGCAGGTCGAGGGCCGCCGGCTCGGGCAGGAGGTCGAGGCGGAGCGCGGGCGCGCCGAGGGTGGCGCCGGGGTGGCCGCGGCCGGTGAGCAGGACCGCGCAGTGCCGGCCGGCGGGGACCAGCGGGCGGACGCCGTCGTCGCCCGCGGCGTCGTCGAGGACGACGAGGACGCGGCGCTCGGCGAGGACGTCGCGGTACAGGTCGGCCCGCTCGGCGAGGGTGCCCGGTACCGCGGCGGCGGCGACGCCGAGGGCGCGCAGGAAGCGGCCGAGCACCTCGTACGGGTCGGCCTCGGCGCCGGCCGGGTCGCGCAGGTCGGCGTAGAGCTGGCCGTCCGGGAAGGCGGCGCGCAGGCGGTGGGCGACGTGCAGGGACAGGGCGGTCTTGCCGATGCCGGCGGGGCCGACGACGGCGGCGACGGCGACCCGGCCGGGGTCGGCCGCGGTGAGCAGCCGGCACAGCTCGGCGACCTCGTCGGCGCGGCCGGTGAAGTCGGGGGCGGCCGGGGCGAGCAGGTGCGGTACGGCGGCGGCGGTCGCGGCCTCGGGTTCGGGCCCGCCGGGGCCGGCGCCGGCCGGGGTCGGGTGGGCGGGCGGCGCGGCCGGGGTCGGTGCGGGCCGGTGCAGCGGTGCCGCCGCCGGGTCGGCGACCGGTGCCGGCGGTCGCCCGGCCGCGAGGCCGGGTCGGGCGGCCGGCGGGGCCGCGGTTGCGGAATGTTGCGATGACTCGGCCGGGATTGCCGGGTGTTGCGGGTCGGCGATCCCCGGCGCGGGCACCGAACCCACAGTGGACGGATCGTGCGCGGGCCACACCGGGCCGGCGGGCGCAGCGGTGCGCTCCGGTGCGGCCGGAGCCGAGCGGGCAGCGGGGGCCGGGACCCGGGTCGAGTCCGGGGCCGGGCGGGCAGCCGGGCGGGCGGCTGCGGCCGCGGCGGGCGGAGCCGCGGGGTGTGGGGTCGCGCCGGCCGGAGCCGCGGGGTGTGGGGTCGCGCCGGCCGGAGCGGCGGGGTGTGGGGTCGCGCCGGCCGGAACGGCGGGGTGTGGGGTCGGGCGGCGCAGGTCGGCCGCGTCGGTCCGTTCGGCCGCGCGCTGTCGCGGTACCGCGACCCGCCGCGCGGCCGGCGCGGCCGATGCCGCCGCCGCCGACGCCGCCGAAGCGGCCGCCGCCGGGGCCGGCGGCACGGACGGGCGCTGCGCCGACACCGACGGCGCCGCCGGGCCGCCCTCGCCCTCCGGGTCGGTGTCGCGGAGGATCGCCAGGTGCAGCCGCTGCACCTCCGGCTGCGGGTCCACCCCGAACTCGTCGGCGAGCCAGCGCCGCCACCGCTCGTAGTACGCGAGCGCCTCCGCGTTGCGACCGACCCGGCGCAGCGCGATCATGAGCTGCCCGACCAGCCGCTCCCGGGCCGGGTTGACCCGGGCGGTGGCGAGCAGCTCGTCGACGATCCGGTGCTGGTTGCCGGAGCGCAGCTCGGCGTCGAACAGGTCCTCGGTGGCGGTCAGCCGGGCCGATTCGAGGCCCTGGCACAGCGTGGTGCACAGCTCGCCGCCGACGTCGCCGCCGAGTACCGGGCCGCGCCACAGGTCGAGCGCGCGGCGCAGGGTGCGGGCCGCGGCGGCCGCGTCCGGCTCGGCCCGGGCGGCGCGGACGAGGGTGCGGAAGTGCCGGGCGTCGACGGCGGTGGGCGCGGATTCGAGCAGGTACCCGCCGCTGCGCGTGTGCAGCCGGACGTCCGCGGAGCCGGCGCCGTGCAGGACCGCGCGCAGCTCGCTGATCCGGGTCTGCACGACCGCCCGGGCCTGGCGCGGCGGCGCGGTACCCCAGAGCAGGTCGATGAGGTGGCTGGCCGAGACCAGCTCGTCGGCGCGCAGCGCGAGGATGCCGAGGATCAGCCGCTGCTGCCGCCGGGCCAGCCGCAGGGGCTGGCCGTCGTGCTCCACTTCGACCGGACCCAGTACGCGAATTCTCACCCGGACCCCCCGACTACCCGCCGCTGGGGTGACGCTACCCTCCGATACGCCGCCGGGGCATCCGCCACGTGCCACCCCGATCGGCGCCCGGGTGCGGCCGGCGGGGATGATCGCTTGTACAGATCGGACACTCGCGGCACCGCCGCGGGCGGCCTTAGCGCCCGATTTCGCACTCTGTCCGATTGGATCGGACGTGATGAGGATCACTCCACACTGGCACCCGGCCACTGGGTAGCGCGGATGCGCGGATCGGTGAACGCGCGGGCCACCGCGAGCGCCAGCACGCCGGCCAGGACCGGGATCGCGTACGCGGCGGGCAGGTGCTCCAGCAGCAGGCCGGAGCCGAGGACGCCGACCGACGCGCCCGCCCCGAGCACGGTCATGAACGCGGTGACCGCCCGCCCGCGCTGGCCGTCCGGGACCTGGCGGAAGATCAGGATGTCCACGAGCACCCGCATCGACGGGCCGCCCAGGCCGAGCAGGAACAGCGCGGTCGCCAGCCACCACGCGCCCCACGGCAGGGCCAGCGCGGCGATCAGCACGACGGCCGTACCGCCGAGCCAGAGCATCAGCGCGCCCGGCCGCAGCGCGCGGTGCAGCGGCTTGACGAGGACCGTACCGGCGAGGCCGCCCAGCGCCAGCCCCACCGAGGTGAGGCCGATCATCGTCGCGGACGCGCCCTCGCGGCGCAGCAGCACGATGACGACGAGCAGCAGCGGCGCGGTGACCATGTTCAGCGCGGCGGCGAACAGCGTGCCGTGCCGCAGTACCGGCGACGCCCACAGCAGCCGCAGCCCGGCCAGCGCCCGGCCGAGCAGCGGCCCCCCCTCGGGCTCCGGGCGGGCGGCGGGCGCGGGCGGCCGGACGAACAGCGCGCAGACCAGCGACACCGCGAACGCGACCGCCGTGGCCAGGAACGGCAGGGCGAGCGCGGTCGCGTACAGCAGGCCGCCCAGCGGCGGGCCGCCCAGGCCGACGGCGTGGCTGCGCACCTCCTCCCGGGTCAGCGCGGCGGTGAGCTGCCGCGGCGGGACCACCGCCCGGACCAGCAGCATCCGGGCCGACCCGCCGAGCGGCGCGACCGCGCCGATCAGCACGGCCACGGCGAGCAGGTGCGGCAGCGTGACGGCGTCGCGCAGGACGGCGACGAGCACGCTGGTCGCGGCGAGTACCCGGACCGTCTCCATGATCACCAGCAGCCGGCGCCGGTCGTGCGCGTCGGCCAGCGCGCCCGCGGGCAGGCCGACCAGCAGCGCCACGAAGAGCTGCACGCCGCCGAACGCGCCCGCCCACGCGGGCGAGCCGGTCAGGCCGAGGATCACCAGCGGGTACGCGAGGTCGGTGATCTCCTTGCCGAGGAAGGCGAACGCCGAGCCGCCCCAGAGGAGCTGGAAGTTGCGGTTGCGGCGCAGCGGGGGGTCGGGCTCGGCCGCGCCGGGGGCGGGCGGGGCCACGGGCTGGCCGGTCATCGGCCCTCCAATCGGGACGGTGCGGGTCACGGCGCGCGGCCGGGGTCACCGGCGGCGGGAGCGCCCGGGAAGGCGGCGGCCGGCCGGCCGGTGTCGGGGTGGTCGCCGGCCGGGGGATCGGCGGCGGCCGGGAGGTCGTCGGCGAGGATGCGGTACAGGTCGCGGCGGGCGGCGTCCAGCAGCCGCCGGGCGTGCGCGCGCTGGTCCGGCGTGCCGTCCTCGACCAGCAGGGTCACCGCGGCGCGCAGCCGCTCGTACGCCCCGGTCAGCTCGGGCACCCCGGCCGCGGGCGGCGCGAACGCCGGCGCCGGCGGCGCGTCGGCCGCGGCGGCGGCCGCCGCCCGGCCGCGCTCGGTGAGGTGGCAGCGGCGCTCGCGGCCGGCGCCGGTGGTGGTCAGCAGTCCCTCCTCCGCCAACTGGGCGAGTGTCGGGTACACCGAGCCGGGGCTCGGCCGCCAGGTGCCGCCGCTGCGCTCGGCGATGGCGCGGATGAGCTGGTACCCGTTGCGCGGCCCGTCGGCGAGCAGCGCCAGCAGGGTGGCCCGGACGTCGCCCTTGCGCACCCGGCCGCCGCGGCGCGGCCCGGCCGGCGGGGGCGGCGGCGGGGGTGCGGGCGGCAGCGGCGGGAGGGGCGGCGGCGGGTCGCCGGCCCACTCGCCGGGACCCACGTGCACGTGCGGCATCGGCCACCTCCGAACGTACGGCGATGCATCAACGATATATCGCTATGGCGGCCGCGAACAGCCCCGTCAGCGGGCCCGCCACGCCGGGTCCCGCTTCTCCACGAACGCCCGCGGCCCCTCGACCGCGTCCAGGCTCGCCGACCGGCGCTCCTCCGCCGGGTACCGGGCGGCGAACGCCTCCGCCAGCGACAGATCGACCGAGCGCAGCGCCGCCTCCTTGATCGCCCGGACCGCCAGCGGCGCGCTGCGCAGCAGGTCGTCCACCCAGCCGGCCACGCACTCGTCCAGTGCGTCGGCGGGGACGACGTCGTTGACCAGCCCGAGCTGCATCGCCCGCGACGCCGAGATCCGCCGGCCGGTCAGCAGGTACCCCAGCGCGGTGCGCAGCGGGAGCTGCCGGGCCAGCCGGAACACCCCGCCCGCGCCGGGCACCAGGCCCAGCCGCGCCTCCGGCAGCCCGAACACCGCATGCTGCGAGGCCACGATCACGTCGCAGGCCAGCGCCAGCTCGAAGCCGCCGCCGAGGGCGTACCCGTGCACCCGGGCGACGATCGGCTTGGTCAGCCCGAACCGCTCGGTGAGCCGCGGCCAGCCGGGCTGACCGTTGCTGCCGAACGTGCCGCCCGGCCCGCCCGCGCGGTCCCGCTCGGCCCGCTCGCGCAGGTCCTGGCCGGTGGAGAACGCCCGGTCGCCGGCCCCGGTCAGCACCGCCACCCACAGGTCGTCGTCCGCCTCGAAGTCGTCCCAGACCCGGCCCAGCTCGGCGTGCATGGCGAGGTCCATCGCGTTCAGCACGGCCGGGCGGTTCAGCGTCACGTACGCCACCCGGCCGCGCTTCTCGTACCGCACCCGCGGCTCGTCGGCCACCGCGTCAGCCCGCCAGCGCCCCGGCCGGCGCGGGCGCCGCGCCCGCCGCGAACCGGCCGACCCGGCCGAGCACGTCCGCGCTGTGCATCCGCCGGGCCTGCTGGAGCGCGAACTCCGCGACGTACCGGCGGAACAGCTCCGGCGGCTCGTCGGCGAGGTTGAGCATCCGCCGGTTGGTGACCACCGCCGCGCCGTCGAGCAGCGCCACCCCGGCCTCGACCGCGCGGTCCAGGTCGGCCGCCGGCACCACCTCGTCGAACAGCAGCGCGCCGGCCGGCTCGGCCGCCGCGATCCGGCGGCCGGCCAGCACGATCTGCCGGGCGAGCCGGCTGCCGACCGCCCGGCCGAGCCGCAGGTTGGCGCAGCCGGGGATGATCCCCTCGGCGGCGGCGGGCAGGCTGAAGTACGCGTCCCGCTCCGCCACCACCCGGTCGCAGGCCAGCAGGAGCTGGGCGCCGCCGCCGATGGCGAACGTGTCCACCGCCGCCAGCCACGGCTTCTGCACGTCCGGCTCGGCCGGGTCGTCGCCGCTGAGGCCGTGCACGAGCTTGGCGACGTACCCCAGCTCGCGGCGCAGCAGGAAGCCGGTGAACGAGATCCGGCCGGCGTGCAGGCTCTTGAGGTTGATCCCCGCGCTGAACACCCGGCGGCCGGCGTACTTGGGGTGGGTCATCACGCCGCCGCGCAGCACCCCGACCCGGACCGCGGGCGACAGCAGCGCCAGGTCGACCGCGGTCTCCATGTCGTCGACCTGCTCGTCGTCCTCGGCGTTGAGGCAGTCGGCGCGCTGCATGGTCAGGTGCGCGGCGCCGGCCCGGACCTCCACCCGGACGCTGCGCAGGTCCACCGCGCCGGCCGCGGCGAGCCGCGGCAGCAGCTCCCGGGCCCGGGCGGTGGGCCGGCGCTGGGCGGCCACCAGGTGCGGCCCGGCGCCGTCGGCGGCGAGCAGGTGCCCGTACACGATGCCCTGGTCCACCTCCCAGCCGCGCTTGGCCGCCGGCGGGCGCTCCCGCTCCGCGGCCAGCTCGGCCGGGCCCGGCAGCAGGCCGGGCACCGCGTCGGCGAGCGCCGCGCCGAGGGCCGCCAGGTCCAGCGCGCGGGTGCGGCCCGCGGTGACCTCGTCGTACAGGCGGTCGGTGTGCGCCCGCAGGAACCCGGCCTTCACCCGGCGGGCGGCCCGCTGCACGGCGGCGACGGCCTCGTGCTCCCGGGTCGACCGGCGCTCCGGCGGGGCGAGGCCGGCCAGCAGCTCGTCCACCGCCGCCGCGGCGGCCGTGACCTCGCGGGCGGCCGGCAGCGCGCCGACCGGCTCAGGCGAACGCCGCGACACCGGGCACCCCCTCCCCCGCGGCCCGGCGCAGCAGCCGGTCGCAGGCGGCGAGGTGGCGGCCGAGCGCCTCCTCGAACGTGGTGGTCGTCGCGTCGAGCATGAGCTGCCGCCGGACGGCCACCTCCGCGCCGCCGGCGCCGCTCAGCTCGCGGACCGCCGCGGCGACCGCGGCGGCGGGCGCGGCGGCCACCTCGTCGACCAGGTCCAGCTCCGCCGCCCGGGCCGCCGGGATCGGCGCGCCGAACAGGACGGACCGCCGGACCCGGGCGTACCCGGCCTGGTTGACCAGCCGGTACAGGCCCATCCCCGGCCACACCCCGCCGGCGCCGGCCGGCAGGTGCAGCCGGGACCCGGCCGCGGCGATCCGGTGGTCGGTGGCGAGCAGCGCCTCGACGGCGGTGCCGCCGCAGTCCCCGGCCACCGCGGCGACGGTGGGCGCGGGGAGGCGTTCGAGCCGGCGCAGGACGCGCTCCCACTTGTTCACCAGGCCGATCGCCGGGCGCTGCGCGGGCGGCCCGGCCGGGGCGCCGGACAGGTGGAGCACCGGTACGGTGCCGGCCGGCGCGTCGGCCACCCGGTCCAGGAACGCGTCGAGGTCGGCGACGAGGTCGGCGTCCAGCGGCCGCCCGCCGTCGATGCTGTGCTGGAGCTGCATGTCGTCTCCCGGGGTCGGTCGGGGCGCGGAGCGCGGCCGGGCAGGGGCCGGTCCGGAAGGGCAGGGGCGGTGCGTCGGGCGGGTCACCAGCGGACCAGCGCGGTCTCGATGGTGGAGCCGGGGCCCATGGTCATGAGCACGCCGTACTCGCCGGGGCGCACGGTGCCCTCGTTCAGCAGCCGCTCGTAGGAGAACAGGAACGAGCCGCTGGACAGGTTGCCGTAGTCGCGCAGGACGCCGCTGGTGTGCCGCAGGTCGTACCGGGTCAGGCCGAGGTTCACCCCGACCGAGTCGATGACCTTCTTGCCGCCGGAGTGGACGAGCCAGTGGGCGATGTCGTCCTGGCGCAGCCCGCTGCGGCCGAGCAGCCGGTCCACGGTGGCCCGGGCGTGCGCGCCGACGACGTACGGGATCTCCGGGTCGAGGTAGAAGCTGAAGCCCTGGTGCGCCTCGTCCCAGTCGTACCGCATCGCGCCGAGCGCCTCGGTGATGATCCGGCTGGTGAAGTCGATCACCCGGGGGGCGGGCGGCCGGTCGGTGCCGTCGGCGACGGCCGGGCCGGCGACCAGCGCCACCGCGGCCGCGCCGTCGCCGAACAGGCTGTTCACCACGGCGGTGCGCATCGTGCCGTCGCTGACGTACGCCGCCGAGCACGCCTCGGTGCACACCATCACGGCCAGCTCGCCGGGGTTCGCCCGGGCCCAGCCGGCGGTGGCGTTGAGGCTGTTCAGGCCGGCGTTGCAGCCCATCCCGACGACGTCGACGCGGCCGGTGTGCGGGTCCAGGTCCAGCTCCCGGATGAGCAGGGCGCTGAAGCCCGGCGTGAGGAAGCCGGTGGAGGTGACGCAGCACAGGTACCGGATGTCGGCCGGGTCCGCGCCGATCTGCTTGAGGCACTCCTGGACCGCGCGGGAGCCCATCGCCACGCCCTGTGCCCGGTGCTTGGCCAGCAGGGCGCCGGTGGGCTCGGGCCGCGGGCGGCCGTCGGGGCCGGCCGGGGGCATGGTCAGGTACCGGCGGTCGATCGCGCTGTTGCGGAACACCGACCGGATCCGCGGGTCGGTGATCCCCAGCAGGTCGACGACCTCGGCCTGGGTGTACGAGGTGGCCGGCACGGCAGTGCCGACCCCCAGGATCCGCGCCATCGCGGCGCGCTGCACGGCGGGGGGCTCCCCGGTCCGGACCAGGCCGGGGTGCGGCAGCAGGGCGGCGGTCATCGGTACGTCCATCCCCACATGCGCCGCCGGCTCCGGATCAGCCGCTTGACTCGGCGGTCGGTCATATCGCGTTCATCCTCTCGGCGATGAGCGGGCCGAGCGCGGCCATCGCGCCGGCCTTGACGACGTCGAGGTGTCCACAGTCGACGTCGCGGTACGCGGTGCCGGGCGGCAGCAGCGGCCGCCACGGCCGGTCGGTGTGGCCGTCGCGGGTGGCGGTGACCACCAGCGCCGGCCCGGCGAAGGCCGGCGGGGCGTGCCCGGCCAGGGCGCGCAGGTTCGCCGCGGTGACGGCGAGCAGCCGGTCCAGGGCGGCGTCGTCGAGCGAGGCCAGCGGGCTGTTGCGGGCCGCCAGCGCCGCCCGCGGGCCGGCCGGGCCGGGGTCGTCGGCGAGGCCGTCCAGGGCGGCGTACCGGACATGCTCCGGGGTCGGCCGGGCCGGGCCGTCGCCGCCGGGGTGCGCGTCCAGCAGGACGAGCAGGGCGACGTCGCCGCCGGCCGCGGCGGCGATCCGGTGCGCCAGGGTGCCGCCGAAGGACCAGCCGACCAGCACGTACGGGCCGGCGCCGGCGAGGGCGGCGATCCGCTCGCGGTACCCGGCGACCAGGTCGGCGACCGCCCGGTCGGGTACCGGGCCGGCGGCCAGCCGCGGGTCCTGGAGGGCGTGCACCGGGTGGCCGGCGGGCAGGTGCCGGGGCAGCGCCGAGTACCCCCAGCCGAGCCCGTTGGCCGGCGGCAGCAGGAGCACGGGCGGGCGCTCGCCGACGGCCCGGTACGTCAGCACGGGCCCGAGCCCGGCGGCGCCGCCGACCGCGACCGGCCGGGGAGCGCCGGCGCCGTCGGTGGCGGTGCCGCCGGCGGCGGGATCGGTGGTGGCCGTGAGGAGGCGGTCGAGTTGGGCGACCGTCGGGGCGGCGAAGATGCCGCGGACGCCGACCGCCGCGCCCAGCGCCGCCTCGATCCGGTGCGCCAGCCGGGCCGCGAGCAGCGAGTGGCCGCCGAGGTCGAAGAAGCTGTCGTCCGGGCCCGGCGGCGGACCGCCCAGCACCTCGGCGAACAGGCCGGCCAGCCGGCGCTGCCGGGGCGTGGCCGGCGGCCGGGCGGCGGCCCGCGGCGCGGGCGGGGCGGGCAGCGCGGCCCGGTCCAGCTTGCCGTTGGCGGTGCGCGGCAGCGCGGCGAGCGGCACATACGCCGCCGGCAGCATGTAGTCGGGCAGCCGCGCGGCCAGGTGGTCGCGCAGCGCGGCCGGGTCGGGGGCGGCGCCGCGCGGCACCGGGTACGCGACCAGCGCCGGCTCGCCGCCGGGGCCGGGCCGGGCGACGACCGCGGCGGCGGCGACGGCCGGGTGCGCGGCCAGCGCCGCCTCGACCTCGCCGGGCTCGATCCGGAACCCGCGGATCTTGACCTGGTCGTCGCCGCGGCCGAGGTACTCCAGGTGGGCGTCGCGGGCCCAGCGGCCGAGGTCGCCGGTGCGGTACATCCGGGCGCCGGGCGGCCCGTACGGGTCGGCGACGAACCGGGTCGCGGTCAGTCCCGGCCGGCCGAGGTAGCCGCGGGCGACGCCCACGCCGGCCAGGTACAGCTCGCCGGTCACCGCGTCGGGCACCGGCCGCAGCGCGCCGTCCAGCACGTATACCCGGGTGTTGGCGATCGGGCGGCCGATCGGCGGCGCGCCCGGCCGGTCGCCGACGACCGCGCAGGTGGAGTACACGGTGGTCTCGGTCGGCCCGTACAGGTTCACCAGCCCGGCGCCGTGCGCGCGCAGCCGGTCGGCCAGCGGGCCGGGCAGCGCCTCGCCGCCGGCCAGCAGCCGGACCCCGCGCAGCGCGGCCGGGTCGAGCATCCGCCACAGGCTCGGCGTGGCCTGCATGACGGTGATGCCGCGGTCGGCGAGCAGCGCGGCCAGCTCGGCCGGCTCGCGGACGGTCGCCCGCGGCACCAGCACCAGCGTGCCGCCGGCGAGCAGCGGCGGGAACAGCTCCAGCACCGAGGCGTCGAACGCCGGCGTGGTGACGGCGGCCAGCCGGTCGGCCGGGCCGAGCCGCAGCCGGTCGGCGACGCCGAGCTGGAAGTTGACCAGGCCGGCGTGGGTGATCACCACGCCCTTCGGGCGGCCGGTGGAGCCGGAGGTGTAGATGACGTACGCGGCGTTCGCCGGGATCGCCGGCGGGCCGGCCGCGGCGGCGCCGGGCAGGACCAGGCCGGCGGACAGCGGGTCGTCCAGCACGATCCGCGGGCAGCCGTCGGCGTCCGGCAGCGCGCCGACCGACTCCCGGTCGGTGAGCAGCAGCGCCGGGCGGGCGTCGTCCAGGGTGAGCGCGAGCCGGTCGGCGGGGTGCGCGGTGTCCAGCGGCAGGTACGCCCCGCCGGCCCGCCACACCGCGAGCATCGCGACGATGAGCTGCGCGGACCGCGACAGCGCCAGCGCCACCAGCCGCTCCGGGCCCACCCCGCACCGGCGCAGGACCGCGGCCAGCCGGTCGGCCCGCTCGCCCAGCTCCCGGTACGTCAGCTCGTCGGCCCCGGCCACGACGGCGAGCGCGTCGGGGGTGGCGGCGATCCGCTCGGCGATCAGGTCGCCGAGGGTGCCGGCGGGCAGCGGCCGGCCGGTGTCGTTGTACGCGGTCAGCAGCCGGTACCGGTCCACCGGCGCGAGCGGGTCGACGGCGCCGATCGGGGCGTCCGGGTCGGCGACCAGCGCGGCGAGCACCCGGCCGAGCTGCGCGGCCAGCGCCCCGGCGGACGCGCGGCGGAACAGGTCGGCGCTGTACTCGACGACGCCGCGCAGGCCGGCGGGCGCGCCGTCGGCCGCGCGCTCCTCGCTGACGTAGAAGGACAGGTCGAACTTCGCCACGTCGGTGGCCGACCGCTGCGGGGTGGCGCCGAGGCCGAGCAGGTCCACGTCGCCGGTGCCGCCGCTGGCCAGTACGAAGAACACCTGGAACAGCGGGTGCCGGGCCAGCGAGCGGGCCGGGTGCAGGTCCTCGACCAGCCGGTCGAACGGCAGGTCCTGGTGCTCGAACGCGGCCAGGTCGGCGTCCCGGACCCGGCGCAGCAGCTCCCGGTACGACGGGTCGCCGCCGGTGTCGGTGCGCAGCACCAGCGTGTTGACGAACAGGCCGACGAGGTCGTCCAGTGCCTCGTCCGCCCGCCCGGCCACGGCCGTGCCCAGCGGGATGTCGGTGCCGCAGCCCAGCTTGGTCAGCAGCACCGCGATGGCCGCCTGGACGCCCATGAACACGCTCGCCCGCTCCGCCCGGGCCAGCTCGGCCAGCCCGGCGTGCACGCCGGCGGGGACGGCGAACTCGACCGTCCCGCCGCGGTAGCTGGCCCGGGCCGGGCGCGGGTGGTCGGCCGGCAGCGGCAGCTCGGCCGGCAGGTCGCGCAGCGCGGACCGCCAGTACCCGAGCTGCCGGTTGACCTCGCTGGCCGGGTCGTCCGGGTCGCCGAGCAGCTCGCGCTGCCAGAGGGTGTAGTCGCCGTACTGCACCGGCAGCGGCGCCGGGTCCGGGGCGTGGCCGGCGAGCCGGGCGGCGTACGCGGCGGACAGGTCCCGGCCGAGCGGCCCGAACGACGCCCCGTCGCCCGCGATGTGGTGCAGCAGCAGCACCAGCACGTGGTCGGCCGGGCCGACGGTGAACAGCCACACCGCCAGCGGCAGGTCGGCGGCCAGGTCGAACGGGCGGGCGCAGGCCGCCGCCACCCGGGCGTCCACCGCGGCCGGGTCGACCGTCTCGTGCCGCACCGGGACGACCGCCTCGGCCGCGGGCAGCACCTGCTGCACCGGTTCGCCGTCGACCTCGGCGTACCGGGTGCGCAGCACCTCGTGCCGGGCGGCCACGTCGGCGACGGCCGCCCGCAGCGCGGCCGGGTCGACCGGCGCGGCGATCCGGCTGACCACCGGGATGTTGTACGTCGCCGACGGCCCCTCCAGCCGGTGCAGGAACCACAGCCGCCGCTGCGCGTGGGACAGCGGCAGCGCCGTGGCGGGCGGACCGCTCACCGCTTCCGCCAGACGGTGACGTGCGACTCGAAGTAGTCGTACTCGCGCGGGTTCTGCCGCAGCACCCCCGGCTCGTCCGCCTCGGCCAGCAGGTCGAAGTCCGCGGCCAGCAGCGCCTTCAGCGACTCCTCGCTGGGCGTGCCGGTGGCCGCGGCGCCGAGCCACTGCGCCGGGTCGCTGAACTCGGCGTACCAGGACCACGGGCAGGCCACCATCAGCAGCCCGCCGGGCCGCAGCAGCTCGGCCGGGCCGGCGAACCGGGCCAGGCAGTCCGCCGGCCGGCGGACCCGGTCGAGCACGTTGGACAGCACCACCGCGTCGTACGGCCCGCCGCCGGGCGCCAGCGCGTCGGCGTCCCCCACCTCGAACCGCACCCGGCAGCGCAGCGGCGGCTCGGCCACCCGGATCGCGACCTCGCGGTAGAACGGGCCCTGCTCGATCACGCAGAACGTCCCACCCCCGTGCTCGGTCAGCGACTGGGCCACCTCGATCGACCGCCGGCTGATGTCCACCCCGACCACCTCGCCGGCCACCCAGGTGCCGAGCGCGTGGGTCAGCCCGCCCACGCTGCACCCGACGTCCAGCGCCCGGTCCACGGCCGTGCCGGTGCGCGCGGCGCAGTCGCGCAGCAGGTCCGAGAGGCGCTGGCAGTACCCGTGCGCCATCGTCAGCGGGTGCCGGCCGCGGTCGAACACGTCCGCCGCCTCGGCGTAGTGCATGAGCAGGTACTTGGAGATGTCCCGGGAAGCGTCGTACGGCGCGCCGGCGTCGTGCTCGAACAGTTCGTCGCCCTTGAGCAGGGCAGGGGGGACCGTCACCGCGTTTCCTCTCGGCAGTCGGCGACCCGTCGCGGGCGCCCGGATGGGGGGAAGGGTGCGGGCCGGTCAGGGCGCCGCGCGGGCGGCGACGAACGCGGCCAGCCGGTCGAGGCCGGTGGCGATGTCGCCGGGTTCGAGGTTGCTGATGGACAGCCGGATGCGCGGCCGGGGTCGGCCGTCGCCGTGGAAGTGGTGCATCGGCGTCCAGAGGACGCCGAACTCGCGGGCGGACAGCTCCAGCAGGTCGTCGCCCGCCGGGAACGGCACCCGCAGGGTGAGGAAGAACCCGCCCTCGGGCCGGTTCCAGCTCACCCCGGCCGGGTGGCCGGGCGGGAACCGCTCGGCCAGCCCGGCGAGCGCCAGCCGCAGGTTGCGCCGGTACACGTCGATCTCGCGCCGGTTCGCCGCGCGCAGGCTGAGCCCGTGCGCGAGCAGCTTGCCGCCGATCACCGCCTGGCCGATCGGGGACGTGTTCAGGCCGAGCATGCTCTTGGTCTTCGCCACCTGGTCGGCGAGCGTCTCCCGGCGCCCGCCGCCGGCGTCGACCCGCTGGCCGGCGACGGCGTACCCGATCCGGGCGCCGGGGAAGCCGGACTTGGCGAACGAGCCCAGGTACACCACCCGGTCGGCCCGGTCCAGCGCGCGCAGCGTCGGCAGGCTGCCGCGCTCGCCGGTGAAGATGCCGTACGGGTTGTCCTCCAGCAGCAGCAGGTCCAGGTCGGCGGCGGCGTGCAGCAGCCGCAGCCGGGTCGGCCGGTCGAGGCTGTGGCCGGTCGGGTTGGCGAAGTCGGCGTTGAGGTACAGCGCCCGCGGGCGCAGCCCGGCCGCCCGGGCCCGGCCGACCGCGTCGGCGAGGTCGCGCAGGTCGACGCCCGCGGACCCGGCCCGCACCGGCAGCACCCGCAGGTCGGCGAGCCGGGCCGCGCCGGTCAGCCCGACGTAGCCGGGGCGGACGGCGAGGACCGCGTCGGCGTCGTCCCGGCGCAGGGTGCGCAGCACCAGGAAGATGGCCTCCTGGGCGCCGGCGGTGAGCACGATGGACTCCGGGTCGGCGTCGATCCCCTCGTCGATCAGCAGGTGCCGGGCGACGAGGTCCTGGATGATCCCCTTGGTCCGGCCGTACTGGAGCAGGGTGCGCCGCGCGGCGGCCTCGTCCGGCGCGGTCCCGCGCAGGTGGGCCACGAAGGTGTCCAGGTGGGCGCGGACCGCGTCCAGGTCGAGGAAGCCCTCGTACGGCTGGCCGGCCGCGAACGACACCGCGTCCGGGTACCGCAGGGCGACCTCGTTGAGCAGGTCGAGGGCGGCGACCTCGGGGGCGCGGACGCCGCCGAACAGGTCGTCGACGGACAGGCCGGGCGGCGCGATGGCTGGGGCATACACCGGACGCTCCTGGGGGCGAGGGGGGCTGGCGCTGCGCATCAGACTGGGCAGCCCCGCTCACCAACGCCTTCCCGAATCCTTCCCGCGCCCGGCATGTGCCGACATGCCCGGAGGCACCGGGCACCGCGGCGCCCCGACCCGGTGCGATTCCGGGAAGGCGTGGAAGTTGCGGGCTAGAGCACCCGGGCGCCGGCGACCGGGCCCTGGACGGGGACGGCGTACCGGCACAGGCCGGCGGCCTCCAGCTCGGCGGCGACGGCCCGGGCGTGGTCGGCGCCGCGGGCGAGGAACACGCAGGTCGGTCCGCTGCCGGAGACGAACCCGACCAGCGCGCCCGCGGTGACGCCGGCGTTCAGCGGCCCGGCCAGCGCCGGGCGCAGCGACAGCGCCGCGGCCTGGAGGTCGTTGCCGAGGGCGTCGGCCAGCACCTCGGGGTCGCGCTGGCGCAGCGCGCCGAGCAGCCGGTCGGTGGTGCCCAGCGGCGCCGGGGCGGTGCCGGCGGCGCGCAGCCGGTCCAGCTCGCCGTACACCTCGGGGGTGGCCAGGCCGCCGTCGGCGACGGCGAGCACCCAGTGCCAGGTGGTCGGCCGGACCAGCACCGGGTTGACCACCTCGCCGCGGCCGGTGCCCAGCGCGGTGCCGCCGTGGACGAGGAAGGGTACGTCCGAGCCGAGACCCGCGGCGACCTCGGCGAGCTGGTCGCGGCCGAGGCCGGTGCCCCAGAGCGTGTCGCAGGCGATCAGCGCGGCGGCGGCGTCGGCGCTGCCGCCGGCCAGGCCCGCGGCGAGCGGGATGTGCTTGCGCAGGTGCAGCCGGGCGTGGGCGGGGCGCTGGGTGTGCGCCGCGAGCGCCCGGACGGCCCGGACGATCAGGTTGGTGTCGTCCAGGGCCAGCTCGCCGGTGCCCTCGCCGGCCATGGTGAGGGTGAGCGTGTCGCCGGGGCGGGCGGTCAGCTCGTCGTACAGCGAGACCGCGTGGTACACGGTGGTGAGGTCGTGGTACCCGTCGGGGCGCGCCGGGCCGACGGACAGGTGCATGTTGATCTTCGCGGGTACCCGGACGCGGACCGGGCCGGAGGCGGGCCGGGGCCGGTCGTCGTCGTCCGGACGCCAGGCCTCGGTCACGGGACGGCGACCGGCGGGCGGCCGGCGGCGCCCCGCGGGCGGGGATCCGACGCCGGGGGGCGGGCAGCGCGACCGGACCCGCCACGTACGCGGTCAGCGCGCAATGCTCCTCCTCCGGCTCGGCGACCCCGGGCGGCGGTCGGGGCCCGGGGTCAGCGTACCCGCCCGGCGCACCCGCCCACCGCCGCGCGGCTCGGGGTCGATCATGGCCCACCGGGCGCCGGTTGTCCCGCGGGAGCGCGGGGTTTCACCCGTGCCGGGCGGCGGCGATGGCGGCGAAGTCGGCGACGGTGAGCTGCTCGCCGCGGGCCGTCGGCGGCACCCCGGCGGCGGTCAGCGCGGCCTCGGCGGCCGGCCCGCCGCCGGCCCAGCCGGCGAGCGCCGACCGCAGCATCTTGCGCCGCTGCGCGAAGGCCGCGTCGACCACCGCGAAGACCGCCGCGCGGTCGGCGCCCGGCGGCGGCTCCCGGCGGGTGAACGCGACCAGTCCGGAGTCGACGTTGGGTACCGGCCAGAACACGCTCGGCGGCACCCGACCGGCCGGGCGGGCGGCGGCGTACCAGGCCAGCTTCACGCTGGGCACGCCGTACACCCGGGAGCCCGGGCCCGCGGTCAGCCGGTCGGCGACCTCCTTCTGCACCATCACCAGCCCGTGCCGCAGGCCGGGCAGGGCGGCGAGCAGGTGCAGCACGACGGGCACCGCGACGTTGTACGGCAGGTTCGCCACCAGCGCCGTCGGCGCCGGCCCGGCCAGGTCGGCCGCGCCGATCCGCAGCGCGTCGGCGTGCCGGACGGTCAGCCGGGCGGCCGCGTCGGGCCCGGCCATGTCGGCGACCGTGCCGGGCAGCGCGGCGGCCAGCGCCGGGTCCAGCTCGACGGCGTGCACGTGCGCGACCCCCGGCAGCAGCGCCAGCGTCAGCGAGCCCAGGCCGGGCCCGACCTCGACCACCACGTCGTCCGGGGCGAGGTCGGCGGCGGCGGCGATCCGGCGGACGGTGTTCGCGTCGTGCACGAAGTTCTGCCCGAGCTTCTTCGTCGGGGTGACGCCGAGCCGGGCGGCCAGCCGGCGCACCTCGGCCGGGCCGAGCAGGTTCACCACGGGCCGAACACCCGGGCGCCGGTGGCGGCGAGCGCGGCGCACAGCTCGGCGGGGTCGGCGCCGCGCAGCTCGGCCAGGAACCGGACGGTCAGCGGGACCAGGTACGACGCGTTCGGCCGCCCCCGGTGCGGGGCCGGGGTGAGGAACGGCGCGTCGGTCTCGACGAGCAACTGGTCGGCCGGGGTGAGCGCGGCGGCGGCGCGCAGGTCGGCGGCGCTGCCGAAGGTGAGCGTGCCGGCGAAGCTGAGCACGTACCCGCGGTCCACGCAGGCCCGGGCGAAGTCGGCGTCGCCGGAGAAGCAGTGCAGCACGACGGTGTCCGGGGCGCCCTCGGCGTCGAGGACGCGCAGCACGTCGGCGTGGGCGTCCCGGTCGTGGATGACCAGCGGCTTGCCGTACCGCTTGGCGAAGCCGATGTGCGCGCGGAAGCTCTCCTCCTGCGCGGCCCGGCCGTCGTCGCCGGTCCGGAACCGGTCCAGGCCGGTCTCGCCGATGCCGCGCACCCGCGGGTGGGCGGCGAGCGCCTCGATGTCGCGCAGCGCGGCGTCCAGGTCGGGCAGGCGCGGGGCGTCGTTGGGGTGCAGGGCGACGGTGGCGACGACCTCGGGGTGGGCGTCGGCGACGGCCACGCCCCAGCGCGAGGACGGCACGTCCACGCCGACCTGGACGAGCCGGTCCACGCCGACGGCGGCGGCGAGGTCGATGGCGGCCCGCAGCCGGGGGTCGTCGGGTGCGATCGCGGCGGGGTCGCCGTCACCCGGACCGGCGGTATCCCCGGCCGGCCCGCCGTGGGCGGGCGGCGCGCCGGCCGGGTCGCGCGGCGGGCGGGCCGCGCCCGCCGCCGGCAGGGTGGCGAACGCCGGCTCGGCGACCGTCAGGTCGAGGTGGGTGTGGCTGTCCGGTACGGGCACCGGCAGCGGCTCCGGCGCCGGCGGGTACTCGCCCGCCCGCCGGGCGGCCCGGGCCCGCTTGCTCGTGGTCGTCGTCGCGTCGGTCATCACCCCCAGCATCACCGATCGAGTTGATCAAGAAGTCGGCAGGATCGATCGTCCCGATTCGTCACCCTCGATCGGTGGGGGCGGCCCCGCCCTGCCCGCAGCGTGCACGCGCTGTTCACCCGAAGGCCCCTTGCCGGGGTTAGGGTCCCCTTCGTGTTGAACCCGGCCGACCCGGTCACCACCGCGCTCGTCGCGGACGTGCGGGTCACCTTCCGCGGCGCGAGCTACGCCGCGAACGAGATCGCCCGGGGCGCCGCGTACGAACTGCTCAGCGAGCGCGCGGAGCCCGGATTCACGCCGTCCACGCGCGGCGACGCGGCGTGGCGCCTGATCGTCCACGCCACCGAGGTGACCATGGAGAGCGGACCTCTCAGCGGCGGTGAGACGCCACTGATGGTGCCGCTGAGCCGCAGCCGGACCTGGGCGGACTTCCACCGGCTGAGCCAGACCCCGACCCCCGAACCGGTGCCCGAGCTGGCCGCGATCCGCCGCACCGCCGCGATCCGCCGCGGCACCCGCATGATCAAGGTGCTGTCGGTACGGCAGCTCAACGGCTACCTGAAGGGCTGGCTGCCGGCCGGCTTCTGCCACCGCGAGTGGGACGTCGCGCACCTGCGCACAGGCACCGACCTGCGGATCCTGCGCACCGACGCGGACAGCCACCGGGACCGGACCGACGTCACGTACGCGCTGCGCTGGCGGGCCGTCGACCCGGCCGACTACGAGATCCCGACCGCCGCCGCGCACCCCGGCCTGGTCGGCATGCCGGCCGGGTACCGGGTCGGCGCGCCGGTCCTCGGCACCGGGTTCACGCCCAGCTCGCAGCACGTGATCCCGGAGTTCGTCACGACGGACCTGACCGACATCCCGCTGCCGGCGAACACCGCGCTGATCGCGTACCCCGGCGACGGCACCGAGGTGGTGCTGTTCACGTACCAGCCGGAGCAGCGCGGCTGGCTGCGGATGGCCGGGCCGGCGTACCGGCACCTGCTGGCCGGGCTGGGCCCGGCCGGCGACCAGGAGTACCTGCCGGTGCCCGGCAACGACCGCGGCACCAGCCGGCTGATCGGCCGGTACCGCGGCGCCGAGTACGACACCGTCGCCGACCCGCCGGAGGAGTTCCGGGTGCTGGCGATGTCCCGGGCGGCGCGGTACCCGGTCGAGTCGCTGGCCCGGCGCACCCGGTACGCGACCTGGCGCGGGGCGCGGTGCAGCGTGGTCAGCGTCGAGGGGGCCTGGGTGCGGCTGCGGCTGTGCCGGCCGGACACCGACGCGGTGGTGGCGATCGGCGCGCAGTGCCACGAGCGCGGCGTGTTCGAGGCGTGGGCGCCCGCGAACGAGCTGGCCGACTGCGTGACGGTCGACCAGCCGTACGAGCTGTAGTCGGGCCGCCGCCACCGGACGGCGGCGGCCGCCGGCCCGCGCCCGCCACCGGCGGGCCGGCAGCGGGGCCGCGGCGGCGTCAGCGCCGTCGCGGCGTCCCGCGCTGCACCGGCGCCAGGGCGAAGTCGACGACCGCCCCGGTCGAGCCGGCCGGCACGTGGATGTCCTTGGCCGCGTCGTACACCTCGCCGTTGTCGTACCAGCCGCGGCGCGGCCCGGCGATCGTGCTGAACTCGTACCGCAGCCGCACCGTCCGGCCGGCGAGCACCGGCAGCCGGTACCGGCGGGTGAGCTGGTCCACCTCCGCCTCGGCCAGCTCGGCGCCGTCCGGGCCGAGGACGGCGACCGTGCCCGCGCGCCACTGCCCGCCGATCGTGCCGGTCAGGTCGACGCCGCGGGTCAGCGACGCGTCCAGGGCGACCGTCTGCTTGGCCAGCACCCGGACGGTCTGCGCCTCGGCGGCCGTGACCGCGCGGCCGGACCACTGGCTCGGGAACGCGCCGGTGGTGAAGCGCAGCGGCCAGTCGTACGGCCCGAAGCCCCCGGCCAGGAAGCGCCCGCCGACGTCGGTGATCGCGGCCGGCGGGTCGAGCCCCGCGCGCGGGGCGAGCCAGGACACCTCGGCCATCATCGGCCGCCCGGACGGCCCGGACGTGACCAGCCCGGTGATCAGGCCGGCCGGGTCGAGCAGCACCGGCGGCGCCGCCGTGGGCTTGCCGGACTTGACCACGATCGGGGCGGCCTCGGCCTCCCGGCCGACGCCGCCGGCCGCGCCGACCCACTGCCGGCCCAGGCCGTTGCCGCGCGGCTCGACGAACATCCGGTACGTGCCCTTGGGTACCGCGGCGAACGTGGCCGCCCCGCCGGCGTCGGTGCTCGCCGGGTCGAGCGCCGGCAGGCCCGGCCGGGTCGGGACGAGGTGGACGGTGACGTCGCCGACCGGCCGGGCGCGCGGGCGCGGGCGGCGGCGCGAGTCGGTCGGCCGGGCGCCGACCTGCACGGTGACGCTGCCGCCGCGGTCCAGCAGGAAGCCGGCCTCGGCCGGCCCGTCGGCGGGTACGGCGACCCGGTCGGTGGTGGGCAGGTGGCCGCTGCCGTTCGGGGTGCGCACGGTCGCCTCGTACCGGCCGGGCAGCACGTCCGGCAGGACCAGCGAGCCGCTGTCGGTACAGCCGCGCGGGTACTTGCCGGCGTCGGAGTCGGGCAGCCGCTCGGCGTCCGGGCCGATCAGCACCGCGCAGAACACGGTCAGCGGGGTGCCGGTCTCCTCGTCGTTGGCGGTCAGCGTGACCCGCTGGCCGGTGGCGGCCCGCTCGTCCAGCTTGCGCACCTCGCCGCCGGCCAGCGTGATCGGCTCGCTGTTCGGCGCGGAGCCCTTGCCGCCGAGGTACTGCCGGCGGCCGTCGATCTCGAAGCCGATCCGGTACCGGCCGGCGGCCAGCCCGTCCATCCGGTACCGGCCCTGCCGGTCCGGGGTGGCGCTCAGGATGACCTCGGAGCCGTTGTCCGGGACCGGCTTGGCGAACACCCAGCCGTGCGAGGTGGGCTGCCCGTCCTTGCCGGACAGCACGCCCTCGATCGCGCCGGTCGGCAGCAGCTTCTCGTTGACCTCGACGTCGGCGTCCCGGCCGACGGTGATCGGCTTCGCCCCGGCCGGGTCGCCCGTGCCCGGCAGCCACTGCATCGAGCCGCGCGGCGACAGCACCGACACCGTGTACGCGCCGGCCCGCACCCGGGCCAGGGTGAACTCGCCGCGCCGGTTCGTCCGCTCCCGGTGCGCCTCGAACTCGCCCACGTGCAGCCGGACGGTCGCGCCCAGCACCGGCTCGCCGGCCGCGTCGGTGATCACCCCGTGCACCCGGCCGGTCTCCGGCAGCGACTCGGTGAGGGTGATCCGGTCGCCGGCGGCCACGGTCAGCTCGGTGGCGCCCTCGGCGCTCGGCCGGCCGGGCACCCACTGGCTGATGCCGTCGGCGGCGAACTCCACCCGGTACGTCCCCGGCGCCACCCGGACCGCGGCCCGGCCGTCGCCGTCGGTGACCTCGGTGACCCGGGCGCCGAACCGGCCGACCGGGTGCGCCGTCATCTCGCCCCAGGAGACGCCGCCGTCGGCGTCGGTGAGCACGCCGGCGATCCGCGCGTGCGGCAGCAGCCGCGGTCGGACCTCCGTCGTCGCGCCGGCCCGCACCTCGTACACCGTGGCCCGTTCCAGCAGCTCGGTGGACTCGGCCCACATCTTCAGGCCCTCGATCCGGCAGAACACCGTGTACTTGCCGGGGTCCACGTCGGCGAACGCGATCCGGCCGGCGTCGTCGGTGTTGCCCTCGAACAGCGGCGTGCGGCCCTGCTCGTCGAACACCCGCACCTCGGCCAGCCGCAGCGGGCTGCCGTCGGTGTCCAGCAGGGTGACCGCCAGGGTGCCGGGGTCCGCCGCGGCCACGGCCGAGCCGACCGGTCCGGCGACGACCGCCAGCAGGGCCAGCAGCCCGGCCAGCATGAGCCGCCAGTGCGTGAAACGCCGCATTCGCCGTCCCCGGGTGCCGGCCGGCGCGCGCGGGGTGGTCGCGCCGGCCACGAACATGGTCAGGCGCGGATCATATCGACGGGCATACCCGCCGGCCAGGTGGTCGGCCGGACGGCCGAGGCGGGGCTGGCCGGTCGGCGCGGTCAGCCGCCGAGGCGGGCCAGCTCCTCCTCGACCACGGACGGGTCCAGCTTGCGGAACACCGGCGTCGGCGCGGCGAGCGCCCGGCCCGCCGGCAGCGGCACCGACCCCCAGCGGGTGCCGACGCCGTAGTCGCCGGTGATCACCGGGTAGCCGGGGCCGCCGTCGAGGTCGTCCACGTCGACCAGCTCCGGCAGCGGCGCGTGCACGCCGGTGCCGCCGAGCGCCTCGTGGATCTGCTGCGCGGCGTGCGGCAGGAACGGCGTGAGCAGGGTGTTCGCGTCGCTGACCACCTGCAGGGCGACGTGCAGGATCGTGCCCATCCGTGGCTTGTCGGCCGGGTCCTTGAGCTGCCAGGGGGCCTGGTCGGACAGGTACCGGTTGGCCTCGGCCACCACCCGCATCGCCTCGCCGATCGCCTGCTTCTGCCGGTGCGCGGCGATCAGGTCGCCGACCGTGCCGAAGCCGGCCCGGGCCGCGGCGAGCAGCGCCTCGTCCGCCGGGGTGAGGCCGGCGTCGTCGACCGGCGGGATCGCGCCGAAGTTCTTCGCCGCCATGGCGATCGACCGGTTGACCAGGTTGCCCCAGCCCGCCACCAATTCGTCGTTGTTGCGGCGGACGAACTCCGACCAGGTGAAGTCGGTGTCCGTCGTCTCCGGACCGGCGACGGCGATGAAGTAGCGCAGCGCGTCGGCGTCGTACCGCTCCAGGAAGTCGCGCACGTAGATGACCACCCGGCGGGACGAGGAGAACTTGCGCCCCTCCATCGTCAGGAACTCGCTGGAGACCACCTCGGTGGGCAGGTTCAGCTCACCGCGCTCCCCCGGCTCGCCGCCGCGGGCGCCCCGGCCGTCGTACCCGAACAGGATCGACGGCCAGATCAGCGAGTGGAAGACGATGTTGTCCTTGCCGAGGAAGTAGTACGCCCGCGCCTTGTCCTTCCAGAACCGCTGCCAGGCGTCCGGCTCGCCGGAGCGGCGGGCCCACTCGACCGACGCCGACAGGTACCCGATCACCGCGTCGAACCAGACGTAGAACCGCTTGGTGCCCCAGCCGTCGCGCGGGATCGGCACGCCCCAGTCCAGGTCCCGGGTGATCGCCCGCGGGCGCAGGTCGGCCACCAGGTTCTGCGAGAAGCGCAGGACGTTGGGCCGCCAGCCCTCCCGGCTGTCCAGCCAGGAGTGCAGCGCGTCGGCGAACGCCGACAGGTCCAGGAACAGGTGCTCGGTCTCGCGGAACTCCGGCACCTCGCCGTTGATCCGCGAGCGCGGGTCGATCAGGTCGGCCGGGTCGAGCTGGTTGCCGCAGGTGTCGCACTGGTCGCCGCGGGCGCCCGCCGCGCCGCAGATCGGGCAGGTGCCCTCGATGTACCGGTCGGGCAGGGTGCGCCCGGTCGACGGCGAGATCGCGCCCATGGCGGTCTTGGCGACGATGTAGCCGTTGCGGTCCAGCGTCTCGAACAGCTCCTGCACGACCGCCGCGTGGTTGCCCGTGGTGGTGCGCGTGTACAGGTCGTACGACAGGCCCAGCGCGACCAGGTCGCCGGCGATGACCCGGTGGTACTTGTCCACGAGCTGCTGCGGGGTCAGGCCCTCGGCGTCGGCCTGCACCGTGATCGGGGTGCCGTGCTCGTCCGTGCCGGAGACCATGAGCACGTCGTGCCCGGCCATCCGCATGTACCGGCTGAACACGTCGGAGGGCACCCCGAAGCCGGAGACATGTCCGATGTGCCGGGGCCCGTTGGCGTACGGCCAGGCCACCGCGGCGAGAACACTGCTCATGACTGTCCAGCGTAGTGCAGGGCCGGGCCGGGCGCCGACACGCGCCCGCACGTCCCGCACCGGCCCGCCCGGGCGTAGTGCAATCGGAACCATGCGCAGATCAAGACCGCACGCAGGGAAAACGCCCGGTTCGAGCGGGCCGGGGGCGATCGGCGCGCCCGCGCCGGGCGGCGGCGCGACCGCCGCGGCGGCCCCCGCGCCGGACGGTCCGCCCGCCGGCGCGCCGCCACCCGACCCCGCCACCGTCCGGCCCGACCATCCGCCCGCACCCCTCCCGAGCACCCTCGCCCCGGACCCACCCGCCCCCGGGCCGGACGGGCTCGGCACGGACGGACACAGCACGCACGGACACAGCACGCACGGACACAGCACGGACGGGCTCGGCGCGGACAGGCTCGGCACGGGCGGACTCAGCACGGACGGACTCGGCACGGACGGGCTCGGCGCGGGCGGGCTCGGCGCGGAGGGGCCCGTGGGCGACCCCGCGGCGGGCGACGCCGGCGCGCACGGCCCCGACGACGGGGCCGGCGAGGGTGCGGCGGGGCGGAGCGGGCGGCACGCCGTCGCCGAGGCCGCGCCGGACGCCGCGTACCACCGCACCCCGGCGCAGCCGGCCGGCCCGTGGGCCGGGCTGGACGGCGACGACGCCTGGTGGCACGGCGGCGAGCCGCCGCCGGTGCCCGAGCCGCCCGCCGTGGCGCCCGCGCCGCGCGCCGGCGACGCCGACCCCGGCTGGCGGGTGCCGCACCGCGGCCGGCACGGCGGCCCCGCCGCCGGCCGACCCCGGCCGGCGCGCCCGCCGCGCAGCGCCGCGGCCGGGCTCGCCGCCCTGGTCCCGCTCGCGCTGCTGGCCGCGTTCTTCGGCTGGGTCGCGGCCGGACCGTTCGTCCTGGCCAGCGGGGGCGGGACGACCGGTACGGCCACGATCACCGGCTGCGCCGGCAGCAGCCTCGGCCTGCGCTGCACGGCCAGCTTCGTCGCCGCCGACGGCGACTTCACCGCCGACCGGGTGGCCCTGCTGGGCGTACCGGAGACCCAGCGCGCGGCGGGCACCGCGGTCCGGGCGCGCATGCCGGCCGACGACAGCCGCCTCGCGTACGCCGGCGACACGCTGACCCTGCACCTGCGCTGGCTGGCCGGCGCCCTGGCGACCCTGCTCTGCGGCGTGGCGATCGCCCGCGCCACGGGCGTCCACCGCCTGCCGGACCCGCAGCACCGCCGCCGCGCCCGCCTGACCTGCCTCCTGGGCCCCCTGGCCCTCCTGGCAGCCTTCACGCTCACCCACTGGTAAGAGGGGACAACCGGAGACAGCAACGCCCGCGACCACGACGACCAGCGGGGTCGGGAGGGGGCGGGTGCCCCGGCAGGGGATCAAGCCCGACCGCCCCTGCCGGGGCACCCGCCCCCTCCCGACCCCCACCGCAACCACCGACGAACCCAACGCCAACGCCACCCCACGACGCCGAGCCACCGACGGACGCCGGCCGGACGAAGCCGATCACGGTCGCGGTGTCAGCCGCCCACGGCCGCCGCGTACACCTCCCGCCGGGGTACGCCCGTCTCCGCCGCCACGGCGGCGATGGCGTCCCGCCGGCTGGCCCCGCCCGCCACCCGCTGTTCGACAGCCGCCCGCAGCTCACCCGCCGACAGCGCGACGACCCGCTCCGGCGCCCCCGCCACCACGAGCGTGATCTCCCCCCGCACCCGCTCGCCGTCCACCGCACCCGCCAGCGCGCCGAGCGACCCCCGCCGCACCTCCTCGTACGTCTTGGTCAGCTCCCGGCACACCGCCGCCGGCCGCTCCCCGCCGAACGCCGCCGCCAGGTCCGCCAGCGCCGCCGCGAGCCGGTGCGGCGCCTCGAACAGCACCATCGTGCGCCGCTCGGCGGCCAGCTCGGCCAGCCGCGCCCGCCGCTCGCCGCCGCGCCGCGGCAGGAACCCCTCGAAGCAGAACCGGTCGCACGGCAGCCCCGAGAGCGCCAGCGCGGTCGTCACCGCGGACGGCCGCCCCGGTACGACGGCGACCGGCAGGCCGGCGTCCAGCACGGCCCGGACCAGCCGGTACCCCGGGTCGGAGACGCTCGGCATCCCCGCGTCGGTGATCACCGCGACCTCGGCCCCGGCGGCGACCTCGGCGACCAGCTCGGCGGCCCGGCGGGCCTCGTTGCCGTCGAAGTACGAGACCACCCGTCCGGTGATCGCGACGTCCAGGTCGCGGGCGAGCCGGGCCAGCCGGCGGGTGTCCTCGGCGGCGACGATCGCCGCCGAGCCGAGCGCCGCGCGCAGCCGCGGCGAGGCGTCGCCGGGGTTGCCCAGCGGCGCGCCGAGCAGTACGAGCCGTCCGTCCGCCACCGCTGCCTCCCGTTCCCCGCGACGCCACGGGGCCGCAGGTTCGCCATCCGGCCCGTCCGGCAGCCTACGATCTCCCGGTGGCCACCGATACGGCAGTAGACCCGGCGGCGCCCCCGGCGCCGGCGGCGGCGCGCGCGCCGGCCGCGGTCGCGGAGATCACCCGGCGGCGGCTCACGCCGTACCCGGCCGGGGCGCGGGCGTACGCCTGGTCGTGGCTGCCGACCCTCGTCGTCACGGCGATCGCCGGGATGCTGCGGGTGATCGGGCTGGGCTCGCCCAAGGGCAAGATCTTCGACGAGACGTACTACGCGACCGAGGCGCACGGCCTGCTCAGCTACGGCGTGGAGTGGAACTTCGAGCAGAACACCGCCGCGTACGTCGTGCACCCGCCGCTGGGCAAGTGGCTGATCGCGGTGGGCGAGCGGCTGTTCGGGTACGACGAGTTCGGCTGGCGGATCGCCGCCGCGGCCGCCGGCACGCTGTCGGTGCTGCTGCTGATCCGGGTGGGCCGGCGGATGCTGCGCTCGACGGTCCTCGGCTGCCTGGCCGGGCTGCTGCTGGCGCTGGACGGATTCCACCTCGTCCTGTCCCGGTCGGCGCTGCTGGACATCTTCCTGATGCTGTTCCTGCTGGCCGCGTTCGCGGCGCTGCTGCGCGACCGGGACAGCCGCCGGGCCCGCTGGCTGGCCGCGCTGGAGGCCGGGCGGGACAAGCCGGCACCGGCGGTCCGCGGCTGGCTGCTGCTCGCGGCGGCGCTGCTGGGCGCCGCGACGGCGGTCAAGTGGAGCGGCCTGTTCTTCGCCCCGGCGTTCGCGCTGCTGGTGGTCTGGTGGGACGCGGGCGCCCGGCGCAGCGCCGGCGAGCGGCAGCCGTGGCGGCGGGCGCTGGTCCGCGACGGCCTGGTGTGGCTGCCGTGGTGCGCGGCGGCGGTGCTGGCGGTGTACCTGCTGGCGTGGTCGGGCTGGCTGCTCACCGACGTCGGGTACTTCCGGCACTGGCTGGCCGAGCGGGGGCAGCCGGAGCCGCCGGTGTGGGGCGCGCTGCAGAACCTGTGGCACTACCACCAGGAGGCGCTGCGTTTCCACAGCGGGCTGAGCACCAAGCACACGTACCAGTCGTGGCCGTGGCAGTGGCTGCTGCTGGGTCGGCCGGTGGCGTTCTACTGGTCCGGGGACGCGGTCTGCGGGTCGGGCGAGTGCGCCGCCGAGGTGCTGCTGCTCGGCACGCCGGTGCTCTGGTGGTCGTTCCTGCCGGCGCTGGTGGCGACCGCGTGGCTGGGCATCGCCCGGCGGGACTGGCGGGCCGGGGCGATCTGGGTCGGCGTCGCGGGCGGCCTGCTGCCCTGGTTCTGGTACGCGTTGCAGAGCCGGACGATGTTCTCCTTCTACGCGCTGCCGGCGGAGCCGTTCCTGATCCTCGCGGTGTGCTTCGTGCTGGGGGCGCTGGTGGCGCCGCGACCGGCCGGGACGCCGAGCACGCGGCGGGCGGTGGGGATCGGGGCGGCGGCCGGGTACGTGCTGCTGGTGGGCGCCTGCTTCGCCTGGTACTACCCGATTTTTGTGGGTGCGTCCATCCCGTACGACGAGTGGCAGTTGCGGATGCTGCTCGGCAACCGCTGGATCTGACCCGACCCCGACCCCGACCCCGATCCGATCCCGACTTGATCCGGACCCGATCGGGCGAATTGCGGCGCGGGCCGGGGGTTGGATCGACCGGGGCCGGGCGGTCGGCGTTCGCGGGGGTCCACTGTGGGGGCGCGCGCGGGGTAATTGCCGACTCAGACAATAAGACGCGCCCCGATCGCCAGCCACGGGGGGAAGCGGGCGATAGGGGCGCGCAAGCCAAGTGTAGCGGCGGGCGCCAATGTTCACAACAGGAGGGTTCTGCACACCCGGGTACGGGTGCGCGTGAACGGCGCCGTCCCGGGTGATCGTCCCGGTTCCCTGTCGGCCAGGGGACCCGGGCCCGACTGCGCGTGACGGTCGACTGCATCGTGCGTGAGGGCAAAACAGGCGCATTCACCGTTGTCCGGGCGGAGGGGGGTGCGCCACTATGAGCGCCATGGCTGGTCAGGAACCGACGTCCCCCGCGCCCGACGACCCGGCCGCGGTGCCGGAGCCGACCGACGCCGCGCCCGACGCGGCGGCGGACGCCGACGGGGCGCTCGGCTTCCGCACGTTCGACGACTACCTCCCGGCGGAGTCCGGCACCGCCCCGGCCACGCCGCCGACCGGCCCGGTGGCGTTCCCGCGGGCCCCGCTGACGCCGCCCGCCACCCCGGCGGCGCCCCCGGCCGGACCCGCGCCGGCAGCCGGGCCGCCCGCCGCGGCCGAGCCGCCCCCCGACTGGCCGACGAACCCGGGCGCCGCCGCTCCCCCGGCCGACCCGCCGCCCCGGCTGCCCATGCCGATCATGCCGCCGATGCCGACCATGCCCCCCACGGACCCGTGGTCGTCGCTGGCCGCCGACGGGGCGGACCCGGACGGGCTGGACCCGTCGCTCACCGCGGCCACGGGCGAGTTCCCGGTCGTGCCGGACTCGCCGGCGGCGCTCGACCCGAACGACCCGCTGACGGCCCCGCTGGAGAACATCGCACCGCCCGCCCCGGAGGTCGGGTTCACCCCGACCGCCGACCCCACGCAGGGCGGGGTGAGGGCCGCGGACGAGGCCATGGCGGCCGACGAGTGGGGCCTGACCAGCGAGCTGCCCCGCATCGCCGCCGACCCGGCGGCAGCGACCACGGTGTACCGGTCGCGGGTGGCCGGCGGCCCCGGCGGGAACGGCCCCCGGTCGCGCGGCGGCGGCAAGCTGCTCTGGGTGGCCGCCGGGCTGTGCGTGGTGGGGCTGCTGATCGGCGGCTCGCTCGCCGTCGGCCTGGTCGACCTCGCCCCCACCGAGACCGGTACGGCCGCGGCGCCGACCCGGCGGCCGGTGGCGCAGCCGACGACGACCGGGCTGCCGGAGACCCCGGCCGACGAGGGCGACGCGCCGCCGGCGACCGGCAGCGCCGAACCCCCGGCGGAGGCGACGCCGAGCCGGGCCGCGGAGCCGGCCCCGCCGCGCCGGGGCAGCGACCGGACCGGCGCGCTGCGCTCGGTGGCGACCGAGCTGTGCGCGACGGCCGGCCGGGCCAGGGGGGCGCGCGGGGCGCAGGTCCTGCAGAGCGAGTGCGAGCCCGACAGCGACCGGTGGCGGCTCACCCAGGACAACGGCGAGTTCACGATCGTGCACGACGAGACGGGCCGGTGCCTGACGGCGCCGACCGGGCCCGGGCGCGAGCAGGTGTCGCTGGCCGAGTGCAGCGCGGACGAGGACCAGCGCTGGCGGCTGGGCATCGAGGGCACGGAGTTCGAGGTCACGAGCGTCTCGACCCAGCGGTGCCTGGACGTGCCGGCGGCGGCCCGGGTCGAGGGGCTGGTGCTGAACCAGTTCACCTGCAACGACTCGAACGCCCAGAGCTGGCAGCTCGTCGAGATCGAGTAACCCGGAGGGCCGGCCCCGGGAAAAGTGGATGGCCGGCGGGTGGGGGCCTACGCGTCTGGCCCGCCCACCCGCCGGCCAAAGCGCCGCCGGTGTTCACCCGATCCGCCACCACCCGGCGGTCGGGCGCCCGGCGGCCGTTTTCGCGGCCGTCCGTGCCGAGAAAACACATCGGAACCGCGCCCCGGCAGTTGAGCGATTACCGGCCGATCCGCTGAACGATTCGCCGCCGCGCCGGTTGGCCGACGGCGGGGCGCCGGCGCGCGGTACCAGCGGGGCCACCGGGGCGGGTGGGGCGCGGATCCGGGCGGGCGGGGGTCAGGCGGACGGGCGGTTGCCCCAGCGGTCGGCGTGCAGGGCGGCGGCCAGCGGTCGGCGGCGGCGCCAGCCGTGCCGCTCCAGGTCCGGGGCGTCGGCCAGCGCCGTGACCGGCCCGAGGCAGAGCCAGGCCACCGGCCGGACGCCCGCCGGGATGCCGAGCAGCCCGGCCAGGAACTCCTCCCGGTAGAACGACACCCAGCCCACCCCGAGGCCCTCGGCCGTGGCGGCGAGCCAGAGGTTCTGGATGGCCAGGCAGACCGAGTACAGGCCGGTGTCGGCGATCGCGTGCCGGCCGAGGACCGCCGGCCCGCCCCGGTCCGGGTCGTGGGTGACCACGATCGAGAGCGTGGCCTCCCGTACGCCGTCGATCTTGATCGTCGCGAACCGGTCCGCGGCGGCGCCGGTCAGCGTCGCGGCGAAGACGGCGCGCTCGGCGGCGACGTGGGTGTGGAAGGCGGCCCGCAGGGCGGGGTCGCGGACGACGACGAAGTCCCACGGCTGGGACAGGCCGACGCTGGGGGCGGCGTGCGCGGCGGCAAGGACGCGGTCGAGGACGGCCGCGGGTACGGGGGCGCCGGTGAACTCGCGCCGGACGTCCCGGCGGCGGTGGATCACGTCGTAGAGGTCGCTGTTCATCGACGGCCACCGTACGCACGCACGAACCCGGCGGCCGCCGAGGGGGCGACCGCCGGGTGCGGTGTCGTGCTGCGGGGCGGGGTTACCGGCCTGAGACCGCCAGCTTGTAGATCGCGGTGACCTGCGCGTTGGCGGCGTGGCCCAGGATCGTGTCGTCGATGTTCTTCATCGTGTCGCACGCCTGGTGGTAGCAGGGGTCACGCGGGGCGTTGGCCTTCTTGCCCCACTTCTTGGCCTGCTCGGCGGTCAGCTTGTAGCTGGCGCCGGCGGCGACGCCGCTGGCCGGGATCCCGCCGCGGGAGAACGAGGCGTCGTCCGAGCGGTTGGCGCCCTCGGTGTTCTCCTCGGTCGGGATGTTCTTGCTGTCGTAGTAGGCCTTCAGCGCCTTGGCGGCCTCGGTGGTGATGTTGTTGATGAAGTAGCCACCATTGACCGAGGCGACCATGTCGAAGTTCAGGTACGTCTTGACCTTCGACTTGTTGGCGCCGAGCTGGTTGACGTAGAACTTGGAGCCGTTCAGGCCCTGCTCCTCGTCGGCCCACCAGCCGAACCGCAGGTGCCGGGCGAGCTTCGGCTTCTGCGCGGCCACGGTCAGCGCGGTCTCCAGGATCGTCGCCGAGCCGGAGCCGTTGTCGTTGATGCCCGGGCCCGCGGACACGCTGTCCAGGTGGGCGCCCAGCATCAGGACGTTGTTCTCGTCGCCACCCGGCCAGTCGGCGATCACGTTCGCGCCACCGGTGCAGCCCGAGGTGCAGTTCTGGATGACCACGTTGTAGCCGGCCGCCTTCAGCTTGTCGGCGACGTAGTTCTGCGACGCGACGTAGCCCGGGCGACCCGAGCGGCGGGTGCCGCCGTTCTGGTCGGCGAAGCCCTGGAAGGCCTGGAGGTGCGCCTTCACCTTGGCGGTGTCGATCGTCGGGATGTCGCTGACGCTGGGACCGCCGGGGGTCGGGGTCGCGCCGCAGGTGTCACTGCCCTTGACCGAGACCGCGTCCCAGGCCGCCTGGGTGGTCTTGCACTCGACCCCACCCGGGAACAGCTCCTTGGCCGCCGCCACCATGGCGGCGCGGGACTTGGCGTGGGTCCAGCCCGAGGTCTTGCGGGACAGGGCCGTCATGAAGATCTTGGTGGCCTTCTGGACGCCGATCCCGGTGACCGTGCTGTTGTTGCAGGTCGGGGACTTCGGCTGACCGTTGGTCGGGTTCGAGCCCTCGGCCAGCAGGTAGAACATGTGGTTCTGCGGGCCGGCGCCCTTGTGGACCTCCGGCGCCGAGCCGGTCCACATGCAGTTCGGGTCGCCCACCTTGGACGGCTCGTACATGTAGCGGATCGGGCCCTTGCCGACCAGGTTCGGCAGCTCGCCGACCTCGTAGTCCGGCTTGTCGTTCGCGTGGTTGGCGAAGTGCTCGGTGGCGTTGCCGAAGATGTCACCGGTCGACTCGTTCAGGCCGCCGGCCTCGTTGCCGCCGCCCGAGCCACCCGGGGTGTTCTGGAAGATGCCGTGGCCGTACTCGTGGCCGACCACGTCGATGTTGGTGAGCTGGCGCTTGTTGTCCTGCGAGTGGCCGAAGCTGACGTTGCTGCCGTTCCAGAAGGCGTTGACCTGGTTCAGCAGGACCTTCGCCGGGAAGCCACGGCCGTTGCCGTCGATGCCGTTGCGGCCGGTCCACTCCTTGAGCATGTCCCACTCTTTGGCGGCCGCGTACATGGCGTCGGAACAGCCGGACGGGCCGTCCATGCCGCCACCGTTGCCGAACTTGCCGCCGCTGATCGAGTAGGCGCCGCCGCTCTGGCCGCCGCAGGAGATGCCGCTGCGGGTGCTGTCGGTGACGGTGCTCGACATGCCGGGGAATTCCTGCGCGCCGTAGTAGGAGCCGTTGCCCGTGGCCGCCAGCTCGGCACCGTGCGCGCGGACCTCGTCCCACGTCCAGTTCTGGTCGACCCGGCCGGTCGCGGCGTCGATGACGACGTGGGTACGCGACGGCACGTTGCCGGCCTTGGTGCCCTCGACGACCACCTCGTAGGCGAGCTTGCCGGCGCCCTTGGCGATCACGACCAGCTCGGGCGCGGCGGCGTTGCTGACCTTGCGGAGCTGCGACTTGGCGATCCGCGTGGCGCGCTCGGCGGAGATGCCGGCGCGGTTGGACCGCAGGTTCAGCTCGGACTTCTGCGCGACCCAGGTGCTCAGCACCCGGCCCTCGCTGTTGGTGACGACGACGAAGTCGCCGCCCAGCACGCGCAGCCCCTGGTGGGTGCGCTCGTAGGCGACGTTCTCCAGGCCGGCCGACGCGACGACCGACTGCTGCTCGATCACGTCGTCCTCGGACTTGAAGAACGTGGCCGGGTCGCTGGCGATCAGCTGGTCAGCCGCGGACGCGGCGAGCAGCTTGGCCGGCGCCTTGGCCGCCGGCGCGGCCTCGCCGGCGGTCGAAGCGAAACTGGACGGGGCGGAGAGGGCGACGGCCCCGGTCACGGCGATTGCCGCTCCGGTGGCCCATACGACCTTGCGCTTCACGGGCGCTCCTTCTGGGGGGGTGGATTCCCGCCGGGTGGTCGGGGCGAGGTGCCCCACGCCGGCGGGCGACAGTGGGCTGCACGGGGCGGCGCGGTCGGGGGGACCGGCCGGCCTCGTGGAGGTTGGGGTACTGCCGCCCGGCAGCCATTGCCCGACGCCCCGCGAATGTGAGGCAACGAACACTGGCTGGCCGAGTAACTTCGGAGTAAAGGCGATCGGCACCGGGGCGTCAACCCTGTCGATAGAGAAACTTGCCAATACCTTAACGAGCACTTAAGCGCCCTACAGTACGTGCTGACCTGCGGACTCTGAGCGACGTCAATGCCGCGACGAACGCTGATTGCGCGCCGAATGTCCGGGCAATCCATACAGAAGTCGGTCAATGTAGCGCGGACCGCCTACCATTACCACATGAAGCCGTGGCATTTCTTGGCCCTGTTCCTCTGCCTGGCCCCCGCGGTCCTGACCGGGATCGGCGCCGCGTGGCTGTTCCGGCGCGGCCGCCGCCGGCCGGACCGCCCGCCCGGCCCGCCCCGCTGACCGAACCGCCACTGTGGACGAAAGATCGACCCGCACCCCCTGTCGCCGGAGGCGCCCGGGGCCGCACAATCGGGGCGGGTGTCCCGCGCGGCGGAGGAGCGTTCCATGGTCGGGTTGGTGGTCAGGTTCCGGCTCATCGACGAGCACGCCGCCCGGGCGTTCGACGCGCTGACCGCCGACGCGGTGGCCGCCATCGCCGCCCGCGAGCCCGGCACCCTGGTCTACGCCACGCACGCCGTCCGCGGCGACCCGCTGGCCCGGGTCTTCTACGAGCTGTACGCCGACGAGCCGGCGTTCGCCGCGCACGAGGAGGCGCCGCACGTGCGCGCCTTCCACGCCCGGAAGGCGCCGCTGCTGGCCGGCGAGCCCCGGGTCGAGTTCCTCACCCCCGGACCGGCGGCGCGCGACCCCCGGCCGTGAGCGCGGCCAGTGCCCGGGCGTTCGGGCGGCGGGTGGCGTTCCACCGGGAACGCCGCGGGCTGTCCCAGCGCGACCTCGCCGCCGCGGTCAACCGGTCCGAGAACTGGCTGTCCCAGGTGGAGCGCGGGGTGCGCCGGGTGGACCGGCTCACCGTGGTCCGGGCGCTGGCGCAGGCGCTCGACGTACCGCTGTCGGAGCTGGCCGCCGACACCGCCATCGGCGCCGACGCCACGCCCCGCCCGGCCGCGGCGGCCCTGCTGCGGCTGACCCTGTCGTCCAGCCTGGCGCTGACGCTGGCCGCGCACCCCGCCGCCGCCGACCGCGACCCGCGCACGCTCGAGCGGGCCGCCGAGGAGGCGTGGCGGCTGGTGCACGCCGGCCGGTACGGCGAGGCCGCCCCGATCCTGGACGCCGCGATCCGCGCGCTGGAAGCGGCGAGCCGGGTCCGCCGCGGCGCCGGCCGGCGGCGGGCGCACCGGGGCCTGGCCAGGGCGTACCACGCGGCGGCGGCGACGCTGGCCAAGCTGAACGAGCCGGCCGCGGCCTGGGTCGCCGCCGACCGGGCGATCGCCGCCGCCGAGCGCGCCGGCGACGTGCTGCTGATGGCCGAGGGCGCCTTCCGGCTGGCGCTGGTGCACCAGCTCGGCCGCCGGTACGACGAGGTCACCCGCACCGCGCGCACCGCCGCGGCCGCGCTGGCCGAGCGGGCGGCGGCGGGCGAGCCGGCGGCGCTGTCGCTGGCCGGCGCGCTGCACCTCCAGCTCGCGGTGGCCGCGGCCCGGCGGCACGACGCGACCGCGGCCTACGCGGAGCTGGCCGCGGCCCGGGACATCGCCGCCCGGCTGGGCGGGGACCGCAACGACCACCACACCGAGTTCGGGCCGACGAACGTCGCGCTGCACGCGGTCTCGGTCGCCACCGACCTGGGCGACGGCCGGACGGCGCTGCGGGCGGCCGCCGGCCTGGACGCGTCCGGGCTGTCCGCGGAGCGGCGGGCCCGGCTGCTGATCGACATCGCCCGGGCGCAGCTCCTGCGGCACCGGCCGGAGGCGGCGGTGGCGGCGCTGGCCGACGCCGCGGCGGTGGCGCCGGACCTGGTCGCGGCGCACTGGGCGGCCCGGTACCTGGTGCACGACCTGCACCGCGCCGGCTACCGCCGGGACCGGCGACTGCGGGGCATTCCGGGCGGCCCGTAGATCGGCAGCACCCGCATTATTAGTGCGGACACCGGCCGTGAAGCTGCAATAACCTGCTGTCATGCGACATCGACCGGTACGGCGACTGTGGACACCGTGGCGGATCCGGTGCCGGTGCGGCTGCCCGTGGTACCCCTGCCCCGACGCGGTGGCCGTCGTGCCGCCGGTCCGGCAGTCCCTCGGCCTCGACCTGCCCGACGAGCCCGGCGACCCGCGCTGACCCGGGCCGGCGCTGAACCCGACCGGGGCGGCAACCCCGGCGGCGCCGGCCGGGGGACCCGGCCCGGGTCAGCGGGCCGCGCGGACCCGGGCCAGGTTCACCCGCAGCGCCTCCGTCGTCGGGTGCCCCTCGCCGAACACCCGCACGCCCGCCGCGAGCGCCGCCTCGCACAGCTCGACCGCCCGGTCGAGGTTGCCGGCCGCCCAGTGCGCGTTGGCCAGGTTCTGCCGGGAGGTCAGCGTGTCCGGGTGGTCCGGGCCGAGCACCGCCTCCCGGTCGGCCAGGTTCCGCTCGTGCAGCGCCACCGCGTCGGCCAGCCGCCCCTGCGCCCGGAACGCCCCGGCCAGGTTGTTGCGCGAGTACAGCGTGTCCGGGTGCCGCTCCCCCAGCACCCGCACCCGGTCGGCCAGCGTCCGCTCGTGCAGCGCCACCGCCCGGTCCAGGTCGCCGCGCGACCAGTGCGCGTTGGCCAGGTTGTGGCTCGAGATCAACGTGTGCGGGTGGTCGGCGCCGAGGACGCGGACCTTGTCCGCGAGGTTCCGCTCGTACAGCGGCACCGCCTCCGCCAGCCGCCCCGCCGACCAGTACGCGTTGGCCAGGTTGTGCGCGCAGCCGAGCGTCTCGGGGTGGTCGGGCCCGAGCACCCGCAGGTAGTCGCGCAGGATCGCCTCGTGCTCGGCCACCGCCCGCTGCACGTCGCCCAGCGCCCAGTGCGCGTTGGCGACGTTGTTGCGCGAGCTGAGCGTGTCCGGGTGGTCGGGGCCCAGCACCCGCTCCCGGTCGGCCAGCGTCCGCTGGTGCAGCGCCAGCGCCGCGGCGGTCCGCCCCGCCGACTCGTACGCCCCGGCCAGGTTGTGCCGGGAGTACAGCGTGTCCGGGTGGTCGGTGCCGAGCACCCGCTCCCGGTCGGCCAGCACCTGCTCGTACAGGGCGATGGCCCGGTCCACCCGCCCCGCCGAGCCGTACGCCCCGGCCAGGTTGCTGCGCGAGTACAGCGTGTCCGGGTGGTCCTCGCCGAGCACCCGCACCCGGTCGGCCAGCACCCGCTCGTGCAGCGCGATCCCCTTCGCGAGCTGGCCGATCGACCAGTACGCGTTGGCCAGGTTGTGCCGGGAGATCAGCGTGTCCGGGTGGTCCGGGCCGAGTACCCGCTCCCGGTCGGCGACCGTCCGCTCGTACAGCGCCGTCGCCGGCTCCACCCGCCCGATCGACCAGTACGCGTTGGCCAGGTTGTGCCGGGACAGCAGCGTGTCCGGGTGGTCCGGGCCCAGCACCCGCTCCCGGTCGGCCAGCGTCGCCTCGTACAGCGCGGTGGCCTGGTCCACCCGCCCCGCCGACTGGTACGCCCCCGCCAGGTTGTTCCGCGAGATCAGCGTGTGCGCGTGGTCCCCGCCGAGCAGCCGCACCCGGTCGGCGAGGTTCCGCTCGTACAGCGTGATCGCCCGGTCGAGCTGCCCCACCGCCCAGTGCGCGTTGGCCAGGTTGTGCCGGGCGATCATCGTGTCCGGGTCGTCCGGCCCGCGGGTCCGGGTCAGGTCGGCCAGCAGCCGCTCCCCGGCCACGATGCCGAGGTACGGGTGGTGCACCTCGTTCAGGCAGTACAGCAGCCGACCGCGCGTGCGCAGCACGTCGTCGGCCGCGGCGCCGCCCTCGGCGTGCCGCCACAGGTGCTCGGCGTGCGGCACCAGCTCGGCGATCACCTCCCGCCGCGCCCACAGCTCCGGCCCCTCGCCGGCGGCCGCCCGGTTGACCATCGCGTCGGCCACGACGACGACCACGTCGCGGCGGCGGGCGTGCGCGGCGGCGCCCCGCAGCACCCGCTGGACCACCCGGTGCACGATCACCCGCTGCCCGTCCTCGCTGACGGCGGCCAGCGACCGCGCGGCGAGCGCGGCCACGGCGACGTCGACGGCCCCGCGCGGGTCGGCGCCGGCCTCCGGCAACTCGTACAGGATCGGGTAGGAGACGCCCGCCGGGGCCAGCACGGCGAGCACGTCGAGCAGCCGCCGCGGCAGCGCCGCCCCGCCGCCCCGGTCGGGGCCGCCGCGGTCGGGGCCGCCCGGATCGAGGTCGTCGAGGGTGAGCAGGATGGCCTTGGCGGTGGACCGCCGGTACGGGTCGGCCGGGTCGTGCGGCAGCACGTCGTCGGCGCCGAACGCGTCCAGCCGCCCGAGGTAGTCGCCGTACCCCCGGAACCGCCGGCTGACCCCGATCACCGCCCCGGCCTGGGCCAGCGCCAGCGGCAGGCAGCCCAGCTCGTCGGCCACCGCCGCGGCGCCGGCGTCGTCGATCAGCCCGGTCCGCCGGTGCAGGAACGCCACCGCCTGCGCGTGGCTGAACAGCCCCACGTCGACCTGCTCCCCCAGCGCCCGCCAGTCGGTGTGCGTGGTGGTGACGACGGCGTGCACGTCCCCCGTCGCCGGCAGCCAGGCCCGCACCACCTCGACGTCGACGGCGTTGTCGAACACCAGCAGGCACGGCCCGGCGTGGTCGCGCAGCCACCGCAGCGCCGCCCGCGCGGCGGCCAGGTCGCCGTCGGCGTGCGGCACCCCGACCTCGTCGGCGAGCGCCGCGAATCCGAGGACCACCCCGTCGGCGGACTCGGCGTCCAGCCAGAGCACGACGGGCCAGCCCTCCTCGTACCGGCGGCGGGCGTACGCGGCGGCGACCTGCGTCTTCCCGACACCCCGCTGGCCGCTGAGCACGGACACGGTGACCCCGCGGCGGCGTGGCTGGTCGAGGTGGTGCGGCCCGCCGTGGCCGGGCGGGTCGGTCGCGCTGCGGGTCGGCGGGTGGGTCGCGCTGTGGCCCGGCCCGGCGGTGGTGGGCGGGTTCGGTACGGCGGCCGGGTTCGGTACACCGGGCGGGTTCGGTTGGGTGGGCGGGTTCGCTCCGGCGGGCGGATTCGGTCCGGCGGGCGGGTTCGGTCCGCGTGGCCGGTCGGGGTCGCGCGGCCGGTCGGGGTCGAGGTGGGCGGGCGTGCCGCGGCCCGGGGCGGCGGGGATGGCCGGGTTCGGTGCGGCGGGGTCGCGGTGGGTGGCCAGGCGGGTCAGGACCTCGTCCCGGCCCTGGAAGGCGACCGCGGCGAGCGGGACGGTACCGACGACGAGCGGGTGGGCCGGCGCTCCCGCGGCGGGCTGCGGTCCGGTGTGGAGGTGGGTGTCGGGGTGGCCGCCGGTGAACACCGCGCCGCCGAACGACCCGCCCGCCGGCGCCCCACCGGGGTGCGGTCCGCCGGCGTACGGCGCGTTGGCGTACGGCCCGCTGGCGTGTGGTCCGGCCGAGCCGGTTGGTTCGTGGGTGGCCGTGCCGGGGGTGCCGTGGTGGGTCGGCGCGCTCCCGTGGGCCGGCGGCCCGCCCGGGGCGTGGGGCGGTCCGCCCGGCGCGTACGGCGGCCCGCCCGGGCCGTGGGGTGGCGGGTGGGTGCCGGCGGTGTTGCGCGGGAACGCGGGGTGGCCGGGGCCGCCGCCGTACGGCCCCGGGTACGGGCCCCCGCCGCCGTGGCGGCCGCCGCCGTGGTCGGGCGGGTCCCCGCGCTGCGCCCACCAGACCAGCGGCGCGCACAGGACCGTGATCGCGGCGGTGGCGACGCCGATCGCGGACTGCGTGTCGAGCTGGGCCTTGGCGTCGCCGTACCACCAGGCACCGGCGAAGACGCCGACCCCGCTCCCGGCGGCGACCAGCCACCGCCGCACCTGCTCGCGCACCTCATCACCCCACCGTGGACTCCCCGGGCCCAACGACACGCCCACCTTCCGGTGATGGGCGGCCATTCGTCCACTGTGGCCATCGTGCCACCAGAACGGCGGTTGTGCGGATTCACCTCACCGCACGGCAAGTCGCCGTACCGTCACGCCGGGAACCGCACCCGCACCCCGTGCGCCGCACACGCCCGGACGACGGCGGCCTCGGCCCGCTCGGCCGCCGCCCGGTCCACGAGCGGGCTGGCCCCGCCGTACGCCCTGCCGGCGGCCCGCAGGTCCGTGTGCCGCGAGGTGGCCAGCCCGGGGGCGAGCCAGTCGATGCGGATCAGCGTCCCCGCCGACCAGTGCCGGGTCAGCGCCATCCGCCGGCAGGTCTCGACCCCGCCGTCCGGCGGGGTGGGCGGCGAGGTGACGATCCCCGGCAGCGGCTGGACCGTCGGTGCCGGCCGGGCGACCGGCGGCGCGTCGCCGGAGCAGGAGCCGAGCAGGAGGGCGAGCGGGACGGCGGCGGCGAACAAGCGCATTGGACACTCCCCGTGGTCGGCGCGTGACCGTTCCATCCGAACAGACGGGGAGTGGCGCGCGCTTGGCCCGATCGACGCAGATCCGCGATCGTTGGCTCGCTGCCGGGCGGGGCCCCGCCGATGGTCCGGTCGATGTACCGCACCGGGGTCAGTCGTCAGTGGGTGGGAGGCGGCGTTCGAGGATGGCGGATTCGAGGCGGAGCGCGCAGCCGAGGATCAGCAGGAAACCCGCGAGGGGGAGAATCGCCGCCGGGGTGGGGACGTCGAGCGCCAGAAGGCCGAAGATGCCGAACGCGGCGACGAGGGCGAGCGTTCCGGCAACCCGGACCGATGCGGCGCGCGAATCCATTGCTGTACTCCCGTCGGTCGGACCGAGCGATACCCCGGCTGACCGTCGAGTGTGCACCTACTGTGCCACCGACGACTCTCGTCGTTCGTCGTGGATCAATCGGTACGCCATTCGACACATTGACGGTGATCCGTTTGTTCGGGGTCGACGTGCGGGGCCGATGTTCGCCGGCGGGTGCTACTGGCCGAACCGGGCGTCGTGCAGCCAACCCCGCGCCTCCGGGTCGTCCGCTGCCGCGGACCGCAGGCGCGGCATGTCCGCTCGGATTTCGGCCGAGCGCGCCACCGCCGCATCCCAGCGGGCGGTCGCGACCGCGAGCTGCTCGGTCAGGTGGGCGATGGCCTCGCCGGCGGCGGCCTGGTCGCGTTCGGCGTCGGCGAGGGCGCGACGGGCGCTGTCCAGCCGCCCGAGCGGCGACGCCGCCACCGCCTCCGTCCGCGCGACGGCCTCGGGGGTGTCCTTGCGCGGTCGCGTCATCGCAGTGTCGCCCACGGTCCGGGGTGAGGACTGGCGTGCCGACGGAGCGCGTCCAACTCGACCGACCGGTACCCCGCGGGCACCGTGCAGATGACATCGCGGACCGCCAAGCCGATCACCCGCACATCATGGCGTATGCCGGCAACCACCCCGAGTGCGTGCGTCACCCCTTCGTGCACCCGGCCGGCAGCGGCCAATGCCCGGCTGCGGTAGAGCTCGACCTCGGCCAGCCAGGTCGGCCGGTCGGCCAGCTCGGCGACGGCGACGTCGCAAGCGCGCATGGCGTCCGGTTCGCCGCCGGCGCGGCATTCCAGGAAGCGCTCAAGAACGCGGTCCGGGCTCCGCCACCGTGGCCGTCGAGCCGACCGGCCAGGTCGGCCATCGCCGCCACGGCCCGCCGCCCGGCGCGGAGGTCACCGGTCAGCGCGTGCACCTGCACCCGGGCGGCATGGGCCTCGACCCCACCGGACGTGGGCCGCGCGGTCAGGGCCAGCGCCGTCGCGGCGGTGTCGAGCGTTCGGGTGACCGTCCACCCCTCGTACAGACCACGCGCCGCGGCCCGGCCGCGGGTGTAGGCGCGCGTGTCGAGGCATCCGGAACGGTCGGCCAGTGCTGTCGCCGATCGGTACCAGTGGTGGGCCGCGCCGAGCTGACCCTGGTTGCCCAGCCACAGGCCGTACAACTGGCCGATCCGCGCGCCCGCGCGAATCCGATCGGCGGTCGGCGGCTGGTTGCGCAGCACCGCCAGTGCTGCCAGCAGCGCGGTCCCGTAGGCGGGCGAGGGGTCCGTCACCAGTTGGGCGGTGTACACGGCCGTGGCCGCCTCCCAGTCCTCGGCAGCACCCGCGACGCCGAGCAGACCGTGCCGGAGCAGGTCGGCAAGAGTGTAGGTGCCGTCGAGCGCACCCGCTCCGGCGGCGGCGCTCACCGCGGCGAGGATCGCCCTGCGTCGCACTCCGTCGTCCTCCGTCCCCTCGGCCGCCAACCAGATCAGCAGCCCGCCGGCTCCGAGCGCCCGGTCGAGCGCGGCGGCCGTGTCCGCCCTGGCCCGGCGCCGGCCGTGCTCCAGATTGCTGATCTGCCCCCGGCTGATCTGCGACCGCGCGGCGAGCTGGTCGAGGGTGAGGCCGCGGCGTGCCGCAGTTGACGAACAGTTGCCCCGAATCCACCGTTCATGCCCTGCAACGCTCGTCCCGATGATCGATCCGCGCGAGCACTGTGCCCCGTTTGAATACGACCGAATTTCGCGCTGACTGTCCACAACAGTACGGAGTCGGCTGTCTGGTCGGTAGGGCCGCCGAGGCCGGCGACACCGTCGCGCCGACCTCGGCGGTTCCCATCGACCGACCGGGGGTGGATCACCGTGCAGCACTGTCCGCGCCACCTGTGGTGGGTCCCGTGGCGCCGAATCGGCACGTACGGGTGCCGGTGGTACCCCTGTCCCGACGCCGCCCCACCGCAGTGGCCGCCGGGGCGGCGCTCGCTGGGCTTGGAGTGGGACGCCGACACGAGGCGGGAGTGGCGTTGAGCGAGGCTCGGATGACCCGGGCTTGCGCGCCGGTGGGCGGCATGGCCGCACTGCACGCCCACTGCATCGGCTACCTGCCACCCCGCCCCGAGGCGCGGTACGTGGAGTGCGCGTGCCCGTGCCACGACGGACGCCCGCGCAACCGGCTCGCGCAGGACCGCGTGATCCGGTACCGAGAGCGCTCGCCGCGCGGATGGACGCCCTGACGCTCTCGATTGAGCACATGACATTCCACGTCTTGGATACGCGCTGAATACCGCGACATCTGTCCACATCGGTCGAGGCGCTTCAGGCTGATCGGTAGAGCCGCCGGGTCGGTGCTCCCCCATCGTCGCCGACCCGGTGCGCTCTGCTCGGGATATGGCAGCCGACCAACGGGGAGAGAATCGCAATGAGCCGAATCGGCGCGGTCGGACGCTCAAGCGTCATGTCCTCGGTACCTGTACGGGGAGACGCAGGCGTGTCGGCAATGAGCAATGCCGAATGGCGGCGATACGCCGAAGCACAGATCGGTGCCGCCGACGCGATCCTGGCCGGTCACCTGCCGGCCGGCGGGGGTTGCTGCTCTTGCGGCCGCCCGCTGCCCTGTAGTCATGCCGACACGACCCGGTCCCGGCGCCGGCACTACGAAATCCGGCTCTGCTGGCTCGATGCCGGCACGTCACCCGATCACCACGAAGGAGACCGGCCATGACGACGTAGAGCGGCTGCAACCACGGGTCGCCTCTTCGCCCGTCAGGCGTTCGCCAGTACCTCGGTCGAGAACACCCGACGGATCGCGGCGAGAACATCGGCGGGAGGGAAGCGGTCCCCGGCGGCGTCCTCGCACGCGGCCAGCGCTCGCTCGACGCGCCGCGGACCGGCGGCACGGAGGACGGCGATCACCCAGGCTTCCAGGTCGATCACGTCCTCCGGCAGGTCCAACGCGTCGCGCGGCGCCGCCACGTCATCCAGCATCGGAGTGGGCAGGTCCGCGCTGGCATAGGGAGCCGGCGGCACGCCGGCCCGAAACGGATGCACGCGGACAGGTTGGCCCTGCGGCCCGAGCCGGTAACCCACGCCGACGTCGTACGGATAGTCCCGGCCCGGCCGCTCGACCACGTCGAACTCGCCGAGCCCGAGTACCTGCGCCGGGCACACCGTGCAGGTCGCGTCCTGCATGGACAGCCGATCCATCGGCAGAGGATAGCCCCGCACCGAGATCGACAGGAGCACCCGATGTATCGGCTCACCCGTCCGGACGTCTCGCCGTTGATTCGCACGGCGGCGGAGTTGTCGCGCGAGTGGTGCGCCGGCCACGTCATCGACGGGGCACCGGCGTATCGGCACGCCGCCGCTGTCGCGTTGAAGCTGGAACAGCACATGAACGCGAGCGATGAACTCGTGGCCGCCGCCCTGCTCCACGACGCACCGTGTCTCGCACCGGTCGATGTCGATCTGGATGCTGTGCTCACCCGACGGTTCGGTGCCGAGGTCACGCGCATTGTCCGCGCCCTGGAAACCGAGCACATTCGGATGGAAGCGGCGACGACCCCGGCTCCACTCTGCGGTGACCTGCCGGTTCTCCACGCCAGCGCCGCCGACAAGATCATTTCAGTCGGCGGGGTCGTTCGCCGCGCTCTCGCGGCTGACCACAAGCCGACGTACTGGGCTACCAGGAAAGCCTTCGTCCGACGCATTCCCTACTTCAGGGCGTTCGGGGCGATGGCCGCCGCGCACCTGCCGTCCCGGATGGCGCGGGAACTCCACCACGTCGTCAGCCGGGCGCATGCGATGGCGAGGCGAAACCGCGAGCCCGGTTCGGCGGCATGTGGCGTGGATCCCAACCCACGATGATGTACTGGCTGAACGGTGGATCCGCCGCGCACAATCGCGCCGAGGCCGTGATCGGGAGGTACCGGTGAGCGCTGTGCAGGGCAGTCGGCTGCGCGAGGCGCGCCAGGCCGCCGGGGTCACCCTCACCGCGATGGCAGCGGCCACCTGCTATTCCAAGGGCTACTTGAGTAACATCGAACTCGGCCGACGGCCCGTCCCGCCCGAGGTACTACTGGCGTACGAGCGGGAGCTGGCTGACATGGACAGACGATCGGTACTCACGGGACTCGCGGCGACGGCCCTTGCGCCCGCGGCGGTCGGCGAGTTGCTGCACCGCGGCTTCACGGCGGCGCTCGGCAAGCGCCCCGACACCGAGAGGTGGCTGGATCGCACGGCCACCTACGGCACCCGGTACATGCAGCTCGGCGCCGCCGAAATGCAGACCGCCCTCGCCGGCGACCTGGTGGTCCTGCAACAGCAGCTCGAACAGCCCCAACTGTGGGCGGTCGCCGCCCGGCTCATGACGGTGTACGGCAAGACGCTGCCCAGCAACACCGGCGGCGCCGGCGCGATCCGCTGGTACCGCATCGCGTCCGTCCTGGCCGACCGCTCCGGCGACGACGCCACCCGCGTCTGGGTCCGCGGCCGTACGGCGCTGGCTCTGGCGTACGAGGGCGCGTCGCTCTCCGTCGCCCGCGATCTCGCCGACGCGGCGCTGGCGATCGACGACAGGGCGACCCTCGGGCGCCTGAACGCGCTGGTCGCGTCCGCTCACATCGCCGGGTGGCGCGGCGACGGCGCGGCGGCGCGGCGGCTGCTGGACGACGCTCGGCGGGTCTTCGATGTCGCGGGCAGCGCGGAGCAGATCAGCGACTTCGCCGTGCCGGCCTGGCGGTTCAGTACCTTCGCGTCCATGCTGCTGTCGCGGCTCGGGGACCCGACCGCCGAACGGGAGCAGGGGGCGGCGGACGCGCAGCGCCCGGCCACCCTGCCGCGGTTCGCCACGCACATCGAGTTGCATCGGGCGCTGATGCTGGCCAGGGCCGGCGACCGGGCCGGTGGGCGGGCATACGCCCGGACGGCGCTCGATCGGCTGCCGGTGGAGAAGCGATCGCTGTCGCTGCGGTTGATGGCCGCCGAAATCGACCGGGTTGCGGGCGCCGCGCCGCGCACGAACTGAGTGACCGCGGTAACCGCTCACCTCGTCACCTGAGCATTACTCCGACTGCCAGCAGAAGGTCACCAGGGGCAAGCTGGACGAGACCTGCCGGGAGAACGGGAATTCAGCTAGGAATAAGGCGTCGGTAGAGCGATCGGGTCGTCGCCCAATGCTGCTCGTCCTGCTGTCGAACAGCACCCCCACGGAAGGAACGGCATGAGAACCGGAGTCACCCGCTACCTCTCTTCCACTGCGGCGGCCCTCCTTCTGGCCGCTACAGGGTGCGACTCCCCGGGGCATCAGACCTCCCCCTCGGCAGCAACTCGACCTCCCACCGCAACCAGCCAGCCCGTACCGTCCGCGGCTGCCAGCGAGTTCCCTGAACTGAGAATCCCGGACGGCATCAACCTCGTCGTTCCGGTCACGCATGGCACGGCGGCCGTGGACACCCCGCGATTCACCGTCGCGGAGATGAAGTACACCCTCTACGTCGCCTGTACGGGGAGCGGCAAGCTGTCGGTCGACAACTTGGATACCAAGGCATTTCCGTGTGACGGTGTGGTCGATCGCCACCGGGTGACGACCGAGGACAAGACCCACGTGGTGACGATCAGGCCACGCGGTTCCGTCCGCTGGTCCGTCGCCGTCGGGGACGGCGACGACTTCGACGTCGTCACGCCCGCCCCGAGCGACGAAGAGGTGCCGTCATAGCGCTGGGGCGATCCAGCACGTTCCGCCTGTCGACCGCGAGTCACCCACCCAGCGCGGCTGAGCTTCGCCGCTGCCGCAGCGGAGAACCGGGCTCAACCCGCGCGGGGTTGAGCCCGGTTTCGCCACCTTGCGCCTTCTCCGGTGGGGAGGACATGATCGCGGACGCGTCCGCACGACATCAACACGCGCATGGCCGCCAACGGCATACGCCCTCGAATCGCCTACTTATTGCCGGGCGCCCGGGCGGGGACTGTCGGCTAACCCCGTCGACCGCCCTGCCCATTCCCGCGGAGCTGCGCGGCCAGCCTCTGCGATTCGCGCGCCCGTGCCTGCGCCGCCAACACGGCCGCCGTGTTGCCGTCGGCACCGGCAGCCGCGGCCTTGTCCTTGGCCTCTCCCTCGGCGTCGACACCCGCATCGATGACCTGCTGGATCTCGGCGTTGCTGAGCCCGCCCTGCTCGATCGCGTTCTGCACGAGCTGGGCGGCGCGCCTGTTGGCCGCGTCAACCTGGTCGTCGTTGAACTTGAGCTGCGAAATACGCTTGCCGCCGCCACCACCGCCGCCGCCGCGGGAATTCACTTCGGCCGCCGACGACACGTTGGTCAGCGTGAGCATCCCGCCGAGCAGCGCGACCGCCCCGGCGAGGGCAATCAACCGCTTGCGGCGGCGTGTCCCTCCCGCCGTCTGTGATCGCTCGGCGAAGTAGCCACCCATGGTATTCCTCCCATCCCGCTACCCACCGTCCCGACCCGAACCGGTCGGCGGGGTACGCCTGTCGTAACGGGAGATACGCGCGCCCGGCTGGATCGGATTACCGCCATCGGCTATTGCCCATAGCCGGGCGACCGGACCGGGCCGACCATCCGGACCGATTCCGGCATGTCCACCCGGACGAGGCGAGTCCGCCGCCTGAGGGACCGCCACGAGTCCCCCGCCCGCAATGCCTCGCCGACGAGTACGCCCTGTGGTGGATCGTCATCAAGAACACCGATTCACCCCAGCTCAGAGATTTCTCGACATCTACCCCTGCCTGCGGACCGCAGAGAATGTGTTCGGCCACGACCCCGACGTGGACATCTCCGAGGACGGCCGCTGCTGGAGCGGGTGCGCGACGCCATCGGCATCGGCTGAGCGACGTCACGGTCAGGCGATAGCGTCGATGACCTGATCGGCGCAGTGCCAGGCGGTGGTCCACTTGCCGGGAAGTGCGACGATCAGGTTCGCGGCCGGGGACCAGCCCGCGAGCGGGCCACGGAGGTCCATGACGACGGCTGACGGGTCGGCCCCTATTTTGCCTGGCTCGCACACGGTGCCCCAGCGCAGGCTGAGGCTTTCGGCGCGCATGCCGCGCTGAACCGTCCCGGGGCGGCCGGAGAGTTGGTTTAGGCCGCGGCGGGTATCCGGGTGGCCGGCTGGTGAGAATGGTAGCGGTGTTCGAACTCGGCGGGTGGGGTGTAGCCGGTCGCGGAGTGCAGGCGGGTGGTGTTGTACCAGTGCACTCAGGCGGCGGTTTCGCGTTCGACGTCGGCCCGGCCGGTCCAGGACCGGTGGTGGTTGTCGATCAGTTCGGTCTTGTACAGGCCGATCGTGGATTCCATCAGCGCGTTATCCAGGGCGTCACCGACGCTGCCGATGGAGCCGGCGATCCCGGCTTCGCGTAGCGCGTCGGTGAAGGCCAGCGGTACGTATTGACTGCCCGCATCGCTGTGATGGACCAGCCCGGTGGGAGTGAACGCCATGCTGTGGCGGCGTCTGGTGAACACGGCTTGTTCTAGCATCGAGGTCACCAGCGGTGCCGCCTTCGAGGCCGATACCCGCCAGCCGAGAATCCGGCGGGAGTACACGTCGGTCAACAGAGCGACGTAGACGAACCCGGCCAGCGTCCACACGTAGGTGAAGTCGGCCACCCACAACTGGTCCGGGGCGGTGGGGCCGCCCCAGTTGCGGGCGACCAGGTCCGGATGCCGCGCCGCCGTGCGGTCGCTGTCGGTGGTGCGGATCCGGTGTCGGCCCCGCACGGCGCCGCGGATCCCGGCGATGCGCATCAACCTGCCGACCGCGTCACGGCCGATCTGGTGGCCGGCGCGGCGCATCGCATGCCACAACTTACGCACCCCGTACACGCGCCGGTTGGCCACGAACAGGTCCACCAGGGTGTTCACCAAGTACGCCTCGGCCATAGCGACCGCCGTGACCGGCTGAGCGCGGTGGGCGTAGTAGGTGGACGGCGCGATCGAGCAGCCATGCTCGGTGAGCACGGCGCAGATCGGCTCACGCCGAACCGACGGCGATGCCGGTCGATGAACGACACGATCACTTGAGTCGGCGGTCGAGCTCCGCCCGGGCGAAAAACGCCGACGCCGTCTTCAAAATCTCGTTAGCTCGTTCCAACTCCACGACCCGACGGCGCAGGGCCTTGACCTCGGCATCCATCTCGCTCGGGATCCCGGGTCGCATGCCGGTGTCGACCTCGTCACGCTCGATCCAGTTGCGCAGCGTCGCCGGGTTGATCCCCAGCAGCGCGCCGACCTGACGACGGGCCTCGACCTTCGAGTCCCCGTTCTCCCGAATCCGATCTTGATACAAGCGGACCGCACGCGCACGGGTCTCATCATCAAACTTCCGACCAGCGGGCATGACAGCAGTCTCCTTGCTACATCACACCCTCCGAAAGACCCAGGGCGGTTCATTAACGATCTCCTGCTCGCACGAACACGCCGCGTGGCCCGGAACCGTGAGCATCAGCCACCGCACGCTAAGCGCGTTGATCAGCGACATCACCGACTCACTCCGGCGAGCTGGAATCCACAAACTCGCACTGGTCAACGGCCACGGCGGCAACTACGTCCTGTCCAACATCGTGCAGGAAAGCAACATCACCCAGCCGGCATTGACCCTGTTCCCCAACCGCGACGATTGGCACGCCGCCCGCGCCGCTTCCGGGCTGACCTCCACCCCACACGACGACATGCACGGAGGGGAGTTGGAGGTCTCGATCCTTCGTCACGTCGTCCCAGAGCTGGTCCCACGCTCCGTGGACGGTGACGATCACCTCAGCGGTGAACGCACCCTCCTCCTGGTCCACGGCATGGCGGCATATACCAAGTCCGGGATCATCGGACAACCGTCACTGGCAACGGCGGAAAAAGATGAAGCACTTCTCGCCAGCCTGGTCCACAGCTTTGGCGTCCACCTCGATGGCCTCCGCAGCCCCGGCGCTCGGTCGACCATTCCCACTGAGCCGGATCCGAAGCGGGCTCCATCGAGCCGCGGTGAAATGTTCACAGCCGACTAGGATCGACTGGGCCATCTCCCGGTAGACCTGGAGATCCTCGAAGCCGTGTGGCCGAAGAAGAACCGCCGTCGCAACATCATCAGCGAAGTCCTACCCACTGCCGCGAAGCAGCGGCAGGCATTCGGCCCGCATGGCCGTCCGAGCTGACTTGTGCTGTAGCTGTACTACGCGATCTGACCGTGAGCTTTCCTGGAGCAACCGCTATATGGGTGGAGCTGAGGGGATTTGAACCCCTGACCCCCTCGATGCGAACGAGGTGCGCTACCGGTCTGCGCCACAGCCCCTGGAACAACGGCGAAAGCCTACCAACCGACCGGGGTCCCCCCACAACCGGTATCGCCTCCCCCACGACCCACCACCGGTGGACCGCCAACCACCCTAACAAACCCCCTCACCCCAGCCGCCCGCCCGGCCCGCCGGCCCGGTACGCCCGTCCCCGCACCCCGCGGTCCGCCTCCCGTCGCCGGTACGACACCGTCTCCCCCACCGCCGCCGGCAGCTCCGGCGCCTCGACGCCCAGCAGGCTGCGGCGCATCGCCTCGCGCTGGGCCGCCGCGAGGCGGGCCGCGGCGCGGCGCTCGGCGGCGCGGCGGTCCTGTTCGCGGCGGACCTCGGCCTGGCGGGCGGCGAGCCACTGCGCCTCCCGGGCGAGCAGGCGCCGGCGGCGGCGTTCGCGCAGGGTGCGGTTGCGGAGGTGGACCAGGTACAGCAGCAGCGCCACCAGCGTGCCGGCCAGGCCGACGCCGAAGCCGGGGCCGACCAGCAGGACGCCGGCGGTCTCGGCGAGGTTGAGCAGGACCAGGGCGAGCAGGACGCGGCGGCGGCGGTGGATCGCGCGGGCGGGCGGGGCGAGCCGGCGGCGGCGGTGGGTGACCCGGGAGACGACGCTCAGGCGCGGGCGGCGCGGCGGGGGCGTCGATCCCCCCGACGGGTGATCGGGCGTGTCCATCAGCCACCGGGGAGGGTTGATCGGGCGGCGGCCGGGCACGGTGCGGGGACGGCGGTGGCGATCCAGCACCCGCGCCGTCGACAGCGCCCGCTCCGCGACCAGGCGCTCCGTCGCGTCGTACCGGCGTACCAGGGCCGGGGCGAGCGCGAGCAGGCCGGCGGCGGCGAGGACGGCGAGGAGCACCGAGGTCGGCACCCTCACCCCTTCCCATCGACTCGTATCGTCCGCCGGGCGCGACCCGCGGGAGGCGGGGGCGGCGCGTCGGCGAATCACCCGTCAGGTGCGAGGTTACGGGCGGATTTGACCCCATGGACGGACGCCACGCGGAGTGACGTGCGATCAATTGATCTCGAACATCGTCCGGGGTGTGTTATCGGCGCTCCCGCGCGCGCTGCCAGCGGGCCAGCAGGCCGCCCTCCGGTTCGACGTCCTCCATGGTCAGCGCGTAGCCGACGTGGTCGCGCCAGGCGCCGTCGATGTGCAGGTACCGGGGGTGGTGGGCCTCCTCGCGGAAGCCGAGCTTCTCGACGACCCGGCGGCTGGGGGTGTTCTCGGGGCGGATGTTGACCTCGACCCGGTGCAGGCCGCCGGGGCCGAACGCGTGGTCGACCGCCAGGGCGAGCGCCGTCGGCATGACGCCGCGGCCGGCGACGCGGTGGTCGACCCAGTAGCCGGCGAACGCCGAGCAGAACGCCCGGCGGACGATGTTGCCGAGGTTGAGGTGGCCGACGTACCGCTCGGTGCCGTCCTCGCGGACGCAGATGGCGAAGGTCATCGCCTCGCCGCGGTACCCGGCGCGGCGCTGGGCGGCGTGGATGCGGCGGAAGCCGGCCGGGGAGTTCGCCCGCCCCCAGGACTCCGGCGGGGTGGGCTCCCAGGGGGACAGCCACGCCTCGTTGGCGAGCCGCTGCGCGGACCAGGCGGGGGCATCGCTGCGCTGGTACGGGCGCAGCACGACCCCGCCGGCGCCGAGCACGGCGGGCCAGCCGGGTACGGGTCGACGGACGATCACCATTCCCTGTCCAACGCCGCACCAACCGGTCAGGTCACCGGCGGCGGTCGAGCAGCAGCACGTCCACCGTGGAGCCGGCGGCGGCGCTGGTCACCCGCTCGCCGAGGACGAGCAGGCCGTTCGCCTCGGCCAGCCCGGCCAGGGTATACGGGCCGCCGGCGAGCGGCTGGACGGTGTACCCGCCGCCGCGCCGCTCGGCCACGTGCGCCGGCCGGAACTCGCGCAGCCCGGACGGCGAGGACAGGGTCTCCAGCAGGTGCGCGCGCACGCTGGGCCGGAACACCGGCTCGGCGCCGGCGAGCAACTGGATGGCGGGCCGGGCGAGCACCTCGAAGCCGACCAGCGCGGTGCCGGGGTCGCCGGGCAGGCAGATGACCGGCACCTCCTCGGCGCCGACGGTGCCGAAGCCCAGCGCGGTGCCGGGGAACAGGGCCACGTCGGTGAAGGCGACGTCGCCGCGGTTGCCCTCCCAGCGGGAGAGGATCCGGCGGACCATGTCGCCGGGGCCGGTGCCGGTCCCGCCGGTCGTGATGATCAGGTCGGAGCGCAGCGTCTGGTCCTCCAGCAGGCCGCGCAGCGCCTCCGGGTCGTCGTCGCAGATGCCGACCCGGTACGCCATCGCGCCGGCCTCGACCGCGGCCGCGGCGAGCGCGTGCGAGCTGGCGTCGACGACCTGGCCGGGCTGGCTGACCCGGCCGACGTCGACCAGCTCGTCGCCGGTGGCGATGATCGTGACCCGCGGGCTGGGGCGGACGACGACGTGGCCGATGCCGGTGCCGGCGAGGACGGCGACCAGCGCGGGCGTGATCGCCAGGCCGGCCCGGGCGAGCCGGGCGCCGGCGGCGAACTCCTCGCCGGCCCGGCGGATGCCGTGGCCGCGCTTGGGCGTGCGGTGGATCTCGACCGCGGCCATCCCCTGGTCGGTCCAGCCGGCCGGCACGACGACGTCGGCGCCGTGCGGCAGCGGGGCGCCGGCGGCGACGGAGAAGCACGTACCGGGGGTGAGCCGCACCGGGCGCCAGCTCGCGGCGCCGATGTCGCCAACGACGCTGAGCCGGACCCGGCTCGGCCCGGTGAGGTCCTCCAGCCGCGCGGCGTAGCCGTCGATGGCGGCGTGGTCGAACGCGGGGAAGTCGTGCGGGGCGTGCACGTCCTCGGCGAGGACGTTGCCGTACGCGCGGGTCAGGTCGAGGTCGAGCGGGGGCAGCGCGCGGAGCTGGCGCAGCACCCGGCCGAGGTAGTCGGCCAGGGGCGTCGGCTCGCCCGCGATCAGCTCGGGCTCGGCCGTCGACGTCATCCGGTGGTCCCGCCGTCGCGGGACACGAAGTCGCCCAGCCAGGCGCGGAACTCGGCGCCCAGGTCGGGGTGGCCGCAGGCCAGCTCCACGACCGTCTGGAGGTACCCCAGCGGCAGGCCGGTGTCGTACCGCACGCCGCGGTAGACGATCCCGTGCACCGGTGCCCCTTCCGCCAGCATCAACGCCATCGCGTCCGTCAGTTGAATTTCACCACCGCTGCCGGGCTTGGTGCGGCGGATTGCGTCGAAAATTCCGGCAGGAAGCACATACCGCCCGACGACGGCGAGATTGCTCGGCGCCTCGGCGGGGTCCGGCTTCTCCACCAGGCCGGTGACGCGGACGACCTCCTCGCCGGCCGGGCCGGGCTCGGCGGACTCGACCGAGGCGATGCCGTACCGGTCGGTCTGCTCGCGCGGCACCTCGATGAAGGCGAGCACGATCCCGCCGGTGCGGGCCTGCAGGTCGAGCATGGCGGGCAGCAGCGGGTCGTCCCGGTCGACGAACTCGTCGCCGAGCAGGACGGCGAACGGCGCGTCCCCGACGTGCGACTCGGCGCAGGCGACGGCGTGGCCCAGCCCGAGCGGCTCGGCCTGGCGGCAGGTGAAGATGTCGGCGATCTCGCTGGTGGCCCGGACCGCGGCCAGCCGGGCGGTGTCGCCCTTCTCGGCCAGCCGCGACTCCAGGTACGGCTGCCGGTCGAAGTGCTCGACCATCGAGGTCTTGCCGCGCCCGGTGACCAGCAGGACGTCGCCGATGCCGGCGGCGGCGGCCTCCTCCACGATGTACTGGAGCACCGGCCGGTCGACGACCGGCAGCAGCTCCTTCGGCACGGCCTTGGTCGTCGGCAGGAACCGCGTGGCCATGCCCGCGGCCGGGATGACGGCCTTGACGGCGCGCTGACCCGTTCGGGGTGGGGTGACGGCGTTGTGTGTTGCGCTGGCGTCCCGACTGTGCTCCGACATGTCCCGAGACTATCGGCCGCGCGGCTGCGGTGCCGGGTGCGGCCCGCCCGGCGCGCCGCGGGCGGCCACCGCCGTGGGGGGACCCCCGGACGGGGTCCGGCGCGGCCGGGCCGGCGCGGCCGGGCGGCTGCCCACCGCGACGCGGTAGGTGTCCCGGCCGCCGGACTTGGCCGCGTACAGCGCCCGGTCGGCGACATCCAGCAGCTCGGGGGTGGAGCCGGCGTGCTCGGGGAACACCGCGATCCCGATGGACGTGGTGACCGGGATCCGGACGACCGAGCCGGGGGTGCGGCCGGTGACGGTGACCGGGGTGTCCCGGATCAGCGCGCCGAGCCGCTGCGCCACCACCTCGCCGCCGGCCCGGTCGGTCTCCGGCAGCAGGATGACGAACTCCTCCCCGCCCTGCCGGAACACCGCGTCCACCTCGCGCACGCCGAGCCGCAGCCGGCGGGCGAACTCGGCCAGCACCGCGTCGCCGGCCCGGTGGCCGTACGTGTCGTTGATCTTCTTGAACCGGTCGATGTCCAGGGCGAGCGCGGTCAGCGTCCGGTCGAACCGGTTGGCCCGCTCGACCTCGCGGTGGGCGGCCTCCTGGAGGTACCGGTAGTTCCACAGGCCGGTCAGCGGGTCGGTCAGCGACAGCCGGTGCGCCTCCTCGTGGGCGCGGACGTTGTCCACCGCGACGGCGGCCTGGCCGGCGAACGTGCGCAGGGTGCTGAGGTCGGCGTCGTCGAACTCCTCGGCGCCGAGCCGGTCGTACACCGCGAGCAGGCCCGCGGTCCGCGGGGCGGCGGCCGGCGGGGCGTCGCCGGCGCCGGTGCGCAGCGCGAACGGTACGGCGACGTAGCTGCGGCAGCGCGGCTCGGTGTCGGACAGCGCCGGCACGCCGCCGGCGACCCGCCCGCGGCGCGGCACGCCGGTCGCGGCGACCACCCCGAGCACGCCCGCGCCGGGCGCCACCCGCAGGCCCTCGACGCCGCCGGTGACCTCGGGCGGCCAGCGCTGGGCCAGGCCCTCGCCGCACTTGCCGGTCAGCGTGCCGCCGGCGTCGGCGAGCAGGACCACGCCGGCCCGGGCGCTGGTCGCGGCCATCGCGGTCTGCAGGATGACGCGCAGGATGCGGTCGAGGTCGTGGGTGCTGGACAGCGTGTCGCCGAGGATCTCCAGGTGGCCGCGGAGCTGATCCCGGCTGGCGGTGAGCGCCTGCACGTACGCCTGGGTCTCCCGGGTCATCCGGTTGAACGTGGCGGCGAGCCGGCCCACCTCGTCCTGCCCGCCGACCGGCACCCGGGCGGCCAGGTCGCCGTCGGCGAACCGGTCGGCGGCCTCGGCCAGCGTGGCCAGCGGGCGGGTGGTGTTGCGGGCCAGCCAGGCGGCGAGCGCGACGGCCACCCCGGCGGTGAGCACGACGACGCCGACCAGCACCGCGTAGGTGCCGGTGGGGCTGGTCCGGGGGACGGAGAGCAGGAGGTTCAGCGGCTGGCCGTCGGCCGGGCCGACCCGGCGGACGTACCGCTTGCCGTCCGCTGTCGACCCGTCCCGGTCGGCCCGGGCCCGGCCGCCGGCGGCGAGCACGTCCCGGCGCTCGCCGGTCGGCTCGGTGCTGTGCCCGGCGGCGGGCCGGCCGTCCGCGGCGACCCGGAGCTGGGTGACGGCGGCGCCGCTGGCGGCGGCGAGCCGGTTGACGAAGTCGCGGTCGACGGCGGCGGCGACGGTGACCGTGCCGAGCGCCTCGCCGCTGTGCGCGCGCAGCTCGACCCGGGCGGCCAGCGCCGCGAACCCGCCGGCGACGACGGCCGGGGTCGGCTGCTCGTCGCCGGTCGGGCCGGCGCAGGCCACCCACGGCTGCGGCGGCGGCTGCGGGGTGCTGAGGGTGACCAGCCCGGCGGGGTCGTTGACCTGCACGGCGCTGCCGAGGCCGGCGCCGATGACCTGCTCGGCGGCGGCGGCCCGGGCGGCGGCGTCGGGGACGATCGCGACGGCGCCCGCGGCGGCGTAGAGCTGCCGGCACAGCGCCCGGACGGACGTGACGACCGCGCCGGTGGCCCGGTCGAGCTGCTCGGTGCCGCGCTGGCTGGCGACGGCGCCGACGGTGGCGGCGACGACGAGGGCGCCGAGCAGGACCGGGCCGAGCACCACCGCGAGGAACGCGGTCGTCAGCCTCGTACGCAGGCTCATCGCCGACCTCCCGGGCGGGCTCGACAGCAGGGCTGACCCGGTGCGGCGGGCCCGGTCCGGCGGTCCAACGGTCCGGTCCGGCGGGCCGGGCGCGGCGGGTGCCGCCACCGGTGCCGGACCCGGGCGCGCGGTTCGGCGGACGCCGTCGGCCGGTCCGGCGCGGGGTCGGCCGGCGCGGTCGGCGGGGCTGCCGCCGGGGCGGCCCGGGGGTCCGCCGCCGTGGGTCGGCTGTGATGCTTGCACAGCGGCCGGCGATTCAGCCGTCTTCGGAGGGGAGTGTTCGGTGTCGGATTTTTCTGAGACTTCGGATGTGAGCCGAAAGCAGGTACTGCGCACCGATCTCCTGGCCCGCCGCCGCGCCCTCGCCCCCGCCGCCCGGCTCGCCGCCGCGGCCGCCGTCACCGCCCACCTGACCGCGCTGCTCGGCGCGCGGCGGCCGGCCGTCGTGGCCGCGTACGCGCCGGTCGGCGCCGAGCCCGGCGGGCCGGACCTGCCGGCCGTGCTGCGGGCCGCGCTGCCCGGCGCGACGCTGCTGCTGCCCGTCCTGCTGCCCGACCTCGACCTGGACTGGGCCGCCTGGGACGGCCAGCCGCTCACCGCCGCCGCCCGCGGGCTGCGCGAGCCCGCCGGGCCGCGCCGCGGCCCGGCCGCCGTCGCCGGGGCGGAGCTGGTCGTCGTACCGGCGCTCGCCGTCGACCGGCGGGGCCGGCGGCTCGGGCGCGGCGGCGGCTCGTACGACCGCGCGCTCGCCAGGGCGACCGGGCTCACGGTGGCCCTGCTGTACGACGGGGAGTGGGTCGACGCCGTACCGGCGGAGCCGCACGACCGCCCCGTCCGGGCGGTGATCACCCCGACCGGCGGACCCGTCCGGCTGGACGGCGACGCTGCCGATGGCGCACTATTGGCACTCGACAAGGACGAGTGCCAGGACCGGCGCTGAGCCGGCCGGCGGCGCTTTCGCACCACGGAGGAATCGTGCCCACCTACCAGTACGCCTGTACCGCGTGCGGCCACCAGCTCGAGGCGGTCCAGTCGTTCAGCGACCCGGCGCTGACGGAGTGCCCGCAGTGCGCCGGGCGGCTGCGCAAGCTGTTCTCCGCCGTCGGCGTGGTCTTCAAGGGCTCGGGCTTCTACCGGACGGACTCGCGTACCGGGAAGTCGGCCGGGGCGGGCGGCTCGGCCGGCGGGTCCGGCGCGGACAAGGGCGGCGACAAGCCGAAGTCGGACAGCGCGGGGAGTTCCCCGGCTGCCGGATCGGGGTCCGGGGGGTCGTCGGGTTCGACGCCGTCGTCGGGGGCGTCGTCCCCGGGCGGCGGGTCGGCCGCGGCCAAGCCGGCGGCGGCCAAGACCTCCTGACCCGGCGCGGCGGCCGGCCTCGGCGGCCCGGCGGGTGATTCCCGCCGCCGGGTGATCCGGGCGATTCCGGGTGTTCCTACCAGTGGGGTGGGCGCTCGTCCAGGAGGCGGGCGTCGTTGCCGCCGTGGAGTTCGCCCCAGCCGGTGTCCGTGTCGTCGCGGGTCTGCTCCGGCAGGTGCGGGGCGTCGTCCTCGGTGAACTCGACCACGCGGTCGGCGTCGCCGCGCTCGGGCCCGACCGCCAGGGCGTCGCGGCCGCGGAATCGCTCGGTGTGCTCCACGGGCGACAGCGTACCGGCGCGCGGCACGTCGGACATGGGCCGATCGGGGCAGCCCCCGCCTATCGTGGAGCGGGTGGACGAGGACGCGTACTGGCGCCGCCCGCCGGCCGGGGCACCCGACCCGGCAGCGGCTGCGCCCCCGCCCGACGGGCCGAGTGGTCCGCCGACCTCCGGCGGGTATGGCGGGCCGCCGGCGACCGTGCCGGTGGCGGATCCGCGGGTGCCGTACGTGGTGGCCGTGCCGGTGCCCGCCCCGGCGCCGCCGGTGGATCACGCGGCGGTCGACGCCGCCGAGGCGCGCGCCCGGCGGTTCACCGCGCTGGTGGCGCTGCTCGCCGCGCTCGTCGCGGCGGCGCTGGTCGTGCGGGCCTGGCTGGCCTGATCCCCGCCGGGCCCGGCTGGCCGACCGCCGCCCGGCGGCGGGTCAGTTGCCGCCCCAGACCGCCTCGGCGCCGGTGTGCCCGGCGCGGACGAACACGAGCAGGGACACCAGCGCCAGCAGCACGACGACCACCGTGCCGGCGGCCGACAGCCACCGCGGCGGCGCGCCGCCCTCCCCCGCGCCCTTCGCCCGCCGCCCGAGGAACAGGATCACCAGGACGACGAGGCCCAGCAGGACCGATACCCAGAGTGACAGGAAACCGAAGTTGCGGTGAGTGGTCATCCGCTCACGCAGCTCCTCGGGCAGCTTGCCGAGGAATGCGTTGCCGGACAGCACGCTCGCCAGCGTCGCCACCGGCGCCACCACCGCGAGCGCGGCGGCGAGCCAGCTCACCTGCGCGCGGAACCGCGGTACCAGCACGAATACGAGCGCGACCACAGCCAGTAACGGACCGAAAACCACCGCGGCATGCACCATCAAGGGGTGCGCCGGAATGCCGAACACCTCGTCGAACATCTCCCCGCCTCTCTACGGCTGATCGCGCAGGGCGCGCTCGACCGCCTCCCAGGGCTCGCCGCCGGGCGTCTCCGCACCGGCCGGACAGCACCGACGGTAATCACACCACCGGCAGAGTGCACCCGGAGCGGCGGGAAATGCAAGATCCGGATCCGTACCGTTATCGATCGCGCGCTCGGCCGCCACGATGTCGGCGGCGGTCTCCTCGGCCCGCCGGACGTGCCGGGCGAGCGACTCCTCGGTGTGCCGGTGGGCGGCGACCGTACCGGTCGGCAGGTGGTGCAGCTCGACCGCCGCGCACGGGCGGCGCAGGGTCCGCCGGGCGGCGATCGCGTACAGCGCCAGCGCGGCCGAGCCGCGCGCGTCGTCGGCGTCCAGCCCCGTCCGCCCGGTCTTGTAGTCGACGATCACCAGCTCGGGATCGCCGTCCGGGCCGGTGCGCTCGTCGATCCGGTCGGCCCGGCCCTGGACCGACAGCGTGGCCGTGGTGGTGGCCACCGTCCGCTCCAGCCCGGCCGGGTCGTGGTCGGGGTCGAGGCCGGCGGCGTACCCCTCCAGCCAGCCCAGCGCCATCCGGTACGCGGCGCGCTCCTGCTCGGCGTCGCGGTACCCCTCGGTCACCCAGCCGGCGCGCAGCAGCCGGGCCATCGCGGCGGGGGCCCGCTGCTCCCGCGGCAGGTCGTACCAGGAGCGCAGCGCCAGGTGCACGCTCGCCCCGAGCGAGGTGTGCGCCCACGGCGGGCCCTTGGGCGGGCGGGGCCGGTCGACGTACGTGTACCGGTACCGGCGGGGGCAGTCGGTGTACGCGCCGAGCTTGCTGGGCGTGCAGACGAACAGCTTCTCGGGCATCCCGGCGAAGCCGAGCTGCTCGTCCGCGCGCGGGCGCGGGGCCGGCCGGGCGACGCGGCGCGCGGGCCGGCGGGCGGGGGGTGTTCCCGGGGAGGAAGGAGGCACGGGCATCATCGTGCCACCAGCCTGTGACAAACCCGTCAGTGCGTGGCGTTGTACGCGCTCACGAACGCGGCCACCGCGTCCGCGATGAGCTGCACCGCGATCGCGGCGAGCAGCAGGCCGGCGATCCGGCTCAGCACCTCGATGCCGCCGGGCCGCAGCACCCGGACCACCAGCGAGCAGTACCGCAGCACCAGCCAGACCACCGCCATGGCCGCGAGGATGGCCGCGGCGATGGCGACGAAGTCGGCGGCGCCGTCGGCCCGCTGGACGAACAGCATCGTCGCCACGATCGCGCCCGGCCCGGCCAGCAGCGGCGTGCCGAGCGGGACCAGCGCCACGCTGGACGTGGCCTGCGCGCCGTTGGCGTCGGCCTTGCCGGTGAGCAGTTCCAGCGCGACGAGGATCAGCAGCAGCCCGCCCGCGGCCTGCAGCGCCGGCAGGTCCACATGCAGGTAGTCCAGGATGGTCTGGCCGCCGACGGCGAAGCCGACGATCACGCCGAGCGCCAGCGCGACGGCCTGCCAGGCGGCCCGGCGGCGCTCGCGGTCGGCCAGCGACCTGGTCAGCGCCAGGAAGATCGGGACCATGCCCGGCGGATCGATGATGACGATCAGGGTGACGAACGCCGCCCCGAAGACCTTGAGGTCCACAGGCTAGGCGTCGTCCTCGTCGTCGCCCGCGCTCAGCCGCGCCTCGACTGCCGCCGGCTCGTACATCTCCTCGACGACGCGCAGGTACAGCTCGTTGGGGTTGGGCAGGTGGGTGACCTCGCGCAGCGCCTGGTCCTGGCCGGCGGACTCCAGCACGAACGTGCCGTAGTTGAGCACCCGGCCGAGCGGGGACTGCTCGAACTTCATGTCCGTGACCCGGGCCAGCGGCATCATCGCGACCTTGCGGGTGACGATCCCGCTGACGACCATGACCCGCTTGTTGGTGAGGATGAACCGGTCGCAGAACCAGTCCGCGACCTCCCAGCCGACCCAGATCATCACGGCCAGCCAGGCGAGGAACAGCAGCGCGGTCGCGCCGTCGCCGGAGCTGGTGCCGGCGAGCATGCCGGAGATCACGCCCAGCGCGACGGTGGCGCCGGCGGCGATCAGCAGGGGCTTGGACAGGTGGATCGGGTGCCGCTTCCACTCACCGCGGTACCGCTCCGTGGGGAACAGGTACCGGCCGACCAGTGAGGACGGCTCGTCCTCGAGCGGGACCACCCGGCGGGGCGCCACGGTCGGGCCGTCGGCGAGGCCGGCCAGCTCCTCGGGCGAGAACTGCGGGCGGACGGTCGTCCGGGTGCGGACGCTGGCGCTGCCGCGCACGGGCGGCGGCTCGGGGCTGCCGAACTCCGGCCCGAAGAACCAGGTGCTGTCGCCGCCGCGGCCGTCCTCGGGCTCGCGGTCGTGGTGCTGCTCCGGCGGGCGGGCGGGACCGGCGGCGTGGTGCTCCGGGCCGTGGTGCTCCGCGTGGTCGCCGGGCGGGGGTGCGGGGGCCGTGCCGTCGGGCTGGCCGCCGCGGGACGCCGTGGGGTCGTGACTGCCGGCGGCGTCGTGCCCGTGGGCGCCGTCACCCGGGCGCGGGTCGCCATCCGGGTTGGAGGACGACCCATCGGGCGGGGTGGCCATGGCGGATCAGGCGACCAGGTTGGTGAAGAACTCGCCGAGCCCCTCGGCCACGTCGGCGATGCCGCCGCCGATGGACTTGAAGACGTTGGCCGCCGACTCGGGCCGGAAGGCCACGAAGAACAGCAGGAAGGCGAGTCCGCCCCAGGTGAGGACCTTCTTGACCATCGCGGGCCAACCCCTTCCGTGTCGATCCCCAGAGAGCACACCGGACCCGGGTCGTTCGTCCCCGCTTCGGTGCGTGCCGGGGGTTTGGCCACCGGCACGCCGAGCCTACCAACTGTGGGCCCTTATGTGGGTTGATCAACATAATGAGTGACCCATCCCGCGGCGTGCGGGTCGGTACTTCCCAGATCAACCGCGACCGTGTAAGTAGGGCGACGGCGCCCCGAACACCAGCTCCTGCGGCTGCCACTCGGCCAGATCCTGCAGGATGACGTTCTCCGCGAGCAGGTAGCCGGCGCTAGCCGGCCAGGCGACCGCGTACAGCCACATGCCCCGCGCCTCGCCCGCGTACGCACTGCGGTCCTCCGGCGACTTCACCGACCACAGCGGCGTGGGGTGCCCGCCGGCCTTGATCTTCGCGTGCGGCACCTCGCGCATCGCGTCGGACAGGGCCAGGCCGGGGTCCGGCCCCGCGATGCCGGCGAACCGGGTGCCCAGCCCCAGGCCCGGCTCCTCGGCGACGAAGATGATGTCCGCGGGGCCGCCGCCCAGCGGGGTCGGACCGCTGACCGCGACCGCGCCGGCGCGGGCGCCCTCGCGCGGGTCGCCGGCCCAGCCGACGCCGGTGACCGTCCAGTGCGCCGGCAGCGGCCACAGGCACCACAGCGGCATGCCGGCGCCGCGGACCGCCCGGCTGGCCGCGGTGACCACGTCGGCGTTGATGTGGTGGGCGACGTGCAGCGGCGGGACCGGGCCGCAGTCCGGGCAGCGCCACTCGCTGTGCATGAGGTCGGGCTCCCGCACCGACCCCCCGCAGCGCGGGCAACTCACTGTCACGGCCACACCAGCCACGGTGCGCCGCCGATCCGTACCTCGTCAAGCGAATCGGTGGGATTGCCCGACTCCGTGCTCCCCTACCCGGTCGGCCCCGGGGCCGGCGGGGGCGGTGGGGCGGCGTGGGCGCGGACCCAGGCGTGCATGGCGATGCCGCTGGCCACGCCGGCGTTGATCGAGCGGGTGGAGCCGTACTGGGCGATCGAGTACAGCTCCCCGCACGCCGCCCGGGCCGCGTCGGACAGCCCCGGCCCCTCCTGCCCGAACAGCAGCAGGCAGCGCCGGGGCAGCGTGGTCGACTCCAGCGGCCGGCTGCCGGGCAGGTTGTCGATGCCCACCACGGTCAGCCCGGCGGCGGCCGCGCGGGCGGCGAGCGCGGCCGGGTCGGGGTGGTACTCGACGTGCTGGTACCGGTCGGTCACCATCGCCCCGCGCCGGTTCCACCGGCGGCGGCCGACGATGTGCACGGCGGCGGCGAGGAACGCGTTGGCGGTCCGGACGACGGTCCCGATGTTGAGGTCGTGCTGCCAGTTCTCGATCGCGACGTGGAAGTCGTGCCGGCGGGTGTCGAGGTCGGCGACGATCGCCGCGTGCCGCCAGTACCGGTACCGGTCGACGACGTTGCGCCGGTCCCCGGCGGCGAGCAGCTCGGGGTCCAGCCGGGGGTCGGCGGGGACCGGGCCGACCCACGGGCCGACGCCCACCGGGGGATTCGCGAACGGCTCCGTCATGCAGGGAACCTAGCGCCGCACCACCGCGTCCATTCCGGGGACCCGGCCGGGAGGCGGGTCCGCGAGTGGTGGGGAAAAGAGGTCCGGACGCAATGAGCGGCGGGGCCCTCCCCGGCACCCGCCGCCCACGCTCTGGTACGGAGAATTCTGCCGCACGTAGCGACGTAGGCCAATGGGACGGATCAAATATCCGACACTCAGTTATCGAAACGTGAGCTGAGTTCTGCTGAGAAGCATCGATCGATGACAGAGAGTTATGTCGATGCGTCCGGCGGATCAACGCCCCGTAACCGCCCGGTGGCCGAGGGCAGTCCGCAGGTGCCGTCGGAGCCCGGCAGCCGGTGCCGGTGGCGGGCGATCAGCCGGTACGGCGGCCACGCCAGCGCGGCGACCGGGCGCAGCGCCAGGACCGTGCCGACCGCGCGCCAGGCGGCGTTCCCGCGCTGGAGCAGCCGGGCCAGGGCGACCGGGCCGGCGGCGCGCTCGCCGTCCGGGCCGCACCACTGCACCGCCGCCGCGCACTGCTCCGCGGTCAGGCCGTACGCCGCGGGGTCGATGGCCCGGCTCGGCACGAGCGCCGCGCGCGGGCGGACCCGGGCCCGCAGGAACGCCGCGCAGCGGGTGCAGAACCCGCAGTCGCCGTCGTACACGAGCACGGGCGGGTCGGGGGTGATCACCCGGCCATTGTGCGCCCCGCGGCGGCCGGTCCGGGTGGGGGAATGCGCGGGACCCGGGTACGGTTTGCCAAGCTGTTCGGGCATTCTGGCGATCGGAGACGGATCATGGCCACGGTTGAACTGACGACCGAGACCTTCGACGAGGCCACCAAGGGCGAGGGCATCGTGCTGGTGGACTTCTGGGCCGACTGGTGCGGGCCGTGCAAGCGCTTCGCGCCGACCTACGAGCGGATCTCCGAGCAGCACACGGACGTCACCTTCGGCAAGGTGGACACCGAGGCGCACCCGGCGCTGGCCCAGCGGTTCAACATCAGCTCGATCCCGACGATCATGGCGATCCGGGACGGCGTGATGGTCTTCTCGCAGGCCGGCGCGCTGCCGGAGCCCGCGCTGGAGGCCCTGGTCACCCAGGTGCGCGACCTGGACATGGAAGCCGTCCGGGAGCGGATCGCCGCGAAGCAGGACTGATCACGGCCCGCCGGCCGGGTGGAGTGGCCATCCGGCCGGTCGCCTGATTGGCCCCGATTGAGTACGGTCGGTGCGTGCTCCTGCGGCGTCCGTCCCCACCCCGCACCCGGCCGGCCGGCGGCACCCCCCGCGGGGGCGCCGCCGCGACCGACGCCCGGGTGGTCGCGGCGCGCGCCCGGCGGATCTGGTCCGCCGCGGCCGCGCTGGCCCTGGTCACCATCGCGCTGCGGCTGTGGGTCGAGCTGGCCGTCCGGCCGTACTCCTGGACGCTGCCCGGCTGGGCCGGCATCCCGCTGCTCGCCGTCGCCGTCGTCGCCGCGGCGGCCGCCCCGGTGGCGCTGTACGTCCGGCTGGTGCTGAGCCAGCCGCCCCCGCGGGCGCTGCCGCTGTCCCCCGCCGCCCGGCCCGCGTGGTGGCTGCCGCGGCGCGGGCTCGTCGCGCTGCCGTCGCCCTGGCTGGCGGCGCCGGCGCTGCTGTACCTCGCGCTGGTCGCCGGCGCGGTCCCGCTGCGCGCCGCCCCCGGCGGCCGGCTGACCGTCGGGTGGGAGTCGCTGGTCAGCGGGGTGTGGCTGCTCCAGCCGCTGGTCGCGGCGGTCGTCTGGTACGTCGTGCGCGGCCCGCAGCTCGGGATCACCGCGGCCGGGCTGGTCGTGCGCGGGCCGTGGTCCGGGCCGGCCGGGCGGACCGTGCCGTGGTCGGCGGTGGACCTGGCCGCCGTGGCCGGGGTGCGCCGCCGGCTGCTGCCGGTCGGGCGGGACGAGGCCGGGCCGGTCGTGCTGCGGCTCGGCTGGCTCTGGGTGGACCCGCTGTTCCTCGCCCGGGCGCTGCGGCACTACGCGGAGCACCCGGAGCACCGGGCGGACCTCGGTACGGAACTCGAACAGACCCGGCTGCGCGCGGCCCTGGCGACCCTCCCCGACCCGCCGGCCGACCGCTGGCCGGAGACGCCGCCACCGGCGGCGCCCGCACGGCCGGTCACGCCCCCGGCCACATCCATCGCCGCGGTCACGGCCGGGGGCGCCGCGGAGCCCGCGGACGGCGGCGCGGCGGTCCCGCGGCCGCGGGAACCCCAGCCGGGGCCGAGCGCCCGCACGAGCTGAACGGCGCGCGGGTCAGCGGAAGACGGCCTCGGCGACGCTGTTGCCGCCGTCCACGATGAGCATCTGGCCGGTGATGTACGACGCCGCCGGCGTGCACAGGAAGCCGATCGCCGACGCCACCTCCTCCGGCTGCCCCGGCCGGCCCATCGGCGTGCCGAAGCCCTGCTTCAGCTCGACCAGCGTCGAGGCGCCGGTGTGGATGATGCCGGGGGCGACCGCGTTCACGGTGATCCCGTCCGCGACCAGCTCCATCGCCAGCGCCCGGGTCAGGCCGACGACGCCGGCCTTCGCCGCGGCGTACCCGGCCTCGGCGGGCAGCGCGTTGACCGGGCCGGCGGTGGCGGCGAGGTTCACGATCCGGCCCCAGCCCTGCTCCGCCATGCCGGCGATGAACGCGCGGCTGACCAGGAACGCCGTACTCAGGTTGCGGTCGATCTCGGCCCGCCACTCGTCGTACGTGAGCTGGGCGACCGGCCGCAGCACCTCCGGGCTGGCCTTGCTGGCCAGGCCGGCGTTGTTGACCACGATCTCCACCGGGCCGAGCTGGTCGGCGACGGCGTCGGCGAGCGCGCCCACCTCGGACTCGTCGGTCAGGTCGGCGACGAAGCCGGTGACCCCCTCGCCCAGCTCGGCCGCCCGGTCGTGGATCCGCCGGGTGGTCGAGACGATCGCCACGGTCGCGCCGAGCGCTCGGAGGCGGTGCGCGGTCGCGTAGCCGATGCCGTCGGGGGAGCCGGCGCCGGTGACCACGGCCACCCGGCCGTCCACCCGGTCCGGGGAACGGCCGGCCGGTTCGGTAGCGCCGTCGGTCTCTGCGTGCATGCCCATGCGAAGATCCTGCCCGCTGGCGCGGGGAGCGGCAACGGCATCGCGGACTTCCCGCCCGATGGGTCCCTCCCGGGCGACCACGCGGAGCCCGGCGGTCGCTACGCCGCGTGTGATCGAACGGATAGGCTGATCGCATCGACCTGCGATCGGAGCACCGCATGACGCCGGAGGACCAGGCATGACGCAGCCGGAGCACCAGCCGGGCCCGCCGGCCGACCCCACCGCACCCCCGCCGGTGGCCGGCCCGCCCGGCCACGGCGGGCCGGGGTCGCCCGAGCCGCCGCCGGCCGCCGGCCAGTCGTCCGCCGGGCCGGCCGCGCCCGATCCGTACGCCGCGCCCGGCCCGTTCGCCACTCCCGATCCGTTCGCCACTCCCGATCCGTACGCCGCGCCGGGTCCGGCCGCGGGGCCGTACGCCGCGCCGGACCCGTACGCGCCGGGCCAGTACGCCGCGCCCGGCCCGTACGGGTCGGCGCCGGGCCCCTACGGGACGCCGGACCCGCACGCCGCGCCCGACCCGTACGCGGCGCCGGGCGCCGCCCCGCAGGCCCCGTACGGCGCGCCGGGCCAGCCCAACCCCTACCCCGCGGCCTACCCGTACGGGTACGGCACCCCACCGCCCAACAACTCCCTGGCCATCGTCGCCGTCGTGCTCGCCGGGGTGGGCGCGGTCGGCCTGTGCGTGTCCGGGATCGGCGGGGTCATCGGCGTCGTCGGCGCGATCCTCGGCCACGTCTCGCGCCGGCAGATCGCCGAGCGCGGCGAGGGCGGCGCCGGGCTGGCCAAGACGGCGATCATCCTGGGCTGGACGACCACGGCGCTCGCGGTCGTGATCACGATCGGCTTCGTCCTGCTGATCGTGCTCGCGCAGCAGGGCGATTCCGGCGGCACCGACATCGATTTCGACGCGCTGGGGGCACTGCGCGGCTGACCATCGACAGGGCACGATGGACGTGCTTTCCTGGCGCGCAAGGTCATCCCTTGTCCCGGAGGTCGCGCCCCCTCATGTCCCCCTTCCGTGCGGTCCTGTTCGACTTCTTCGGCACGCTGACGGAGGCGGTGCGGCGCGGCCCGGCGCACGCCCGGATCGCCCGCGACCTGGGCTGCGACCCGCCCGCGATGACCGCGGCGCTGGACGCGACGTTCCGCGAGCGGGCCCGCGGCGCGTACGGCGACGAGCTGCGCGCCCTGCGCGCGGTCTGCCGGCTGGCCGGCGGCGCGCCGAGCGACGCCGCGTTGGCCGCCGCGCTGCCGGCGCGGCGCGCCGCGATGTCCGCGGACCTGCGGCTGCGGCCGGACGCGGTGGCCACGCTGGCCGAGGTGCGCGGGCGCGGGCTGCGCACGGGGCTGGTGAGCGACTGCGCGTACGAGCTGCCGGTGCTGCTGCCCGGGCTGCCGGTGGCGCCGCTGCTGGAGGCGTGCGTGTACTCCGTCCACGTCGGCCGGTGCAAGCCCGACCCGGCGATCTTCCTGGCCGCCTGCGCGCGGCTGCGGGTGGCGCCGCGGGAGTGCCTGTACGTGGGCGACGGCGGCGGCCGCGAGCTGACCGGGGCGACGGCGCTGGGGATGACCGCGGTCCGGCTGGCGGCGCCGGACCTGGCCGGGCACCTGGTGTTCGCGCCGGACGACTTCGCCGGCCCGGCCGTCGACCGGCTCGGCGCGGTACCGGCGCTGCTGGACCGCGCGGCGGCCGGCGGCGCGGCCCGGCCGGGGGTCGCGCGCCCGCGCCCGCCGCGCCCGCGGGCGGCGCTGCCGGCGTGAGGGCCGCCCGGGGCAGGATGGACGGATGACGGACCCAGCCCGCACCCCGCCGCCGGCCGACGGCGCCGACGACCCGCTGGTGGCCGAGGCGATGAAGCGGGCCGCGATCGCCTGGCTCGCCGTCGGCGACCGGCCCCCCGTCGGCGTGTGGTGCCTGGCGGCGGACGGCGTGCTGTACGTCGTCGCCGGCCCCGGCGAGCAGGACGTGCCCGGCCTGGCCGACGCCGCGGCGCCCGGCGGGCCGCCGGTGGCGGTGACGCTGCGCGGCGACCACGGCGGCCGGATCGTCACCTTCCCGGCGGCGGTCGGCCGGGTCGACCCGGCCGCGCCGGAGTGGCCGGACGTGGCCGGCCAGCTCGCCGCGAAGCGGCTCAACGCGCCCGGCCCGACGGCGGACCTGGTGGCCCGGTGGGCGGCCGAGTGCGCGGTGGTCCGGCTGGCGCCCGGCGGGCCGCCGCGGCCGCGGCCGGGGGACGCCGGCGCGGCGCCGCCGCGGGAGACGCCCGCGGCCCGGCCGGCCCGCAAACCGTTCCGCCTGCACCGCGTCCGCCGCCGCTGACCGCCGACCGGGCCGGCGCCGCGGCCACCCGAGATCAGCCGGCCGGATCGGCGCCGCCGCCCGGCGGGTCAGCCGACGAAGGGGGGCACCAGGATCTCGCCGGCGGCGATCGGGACGACCGTGCCCGCCACCGTCACCCGCACCGGCGCCCCGTCGGCGGCCGTGACCGTACCGTGCAGCGTGGACGGTCGGTGCAGCTCCGCCCCCTGCCGGACCGTGTACGCCGCCGTCCCGTCGCCCGGTAGCAGCCCCGCGGTGACCAGGTACGCCCCCAGGCCCAGCGCCGCCGACCCGGTGGCCGGGTCCTCCGGCACCCCGGCGCCGGGGCAGAACACCCGGGCGTGCGCGGTCCGGGTGTCCGGGTCCCAGGCGAAGACGCACAGGTCCGGTACGGCGTACCGGGCGGCGGCCGCGCTGTCCAGCGCCGCGGCGGCGACCTCGGCGGCCGATAGGGCGAGGTACGCGAAATCGAGCCCGCACCCGGCGACCCGCGGCGGGATCGCCCCGCCGGCGGCCGGCGGCAGGGCCGCGGCGGCGCGCAGCGGCGTCGGGTCCAGCGCCGGCCCGACGGCCGGGGCGGCGCCGGTGAGCCGGGCGCCGTCGCGCTCCGGGTTCAGGGTGAGCGGCAGCAGGCCGGCGCCGCACTCCTGGACGACGACGCCGTCGTCGTCCGGCTTCGCCAGCCCGAGGCCGGCGGCGACCACGGCCGTGCCGATGCTGGGGTGGCCGGCGAACGGCAACTCCGCCTCGGGGGTGAAAATGCGCACCCGGTAGGTGGCCGCCCGGTCGGTGGCCGGCAGCGGGAACGCGGTCTCGGACAGGTGGAACTCGCGGGCGAGCGCCTGGAGCTGGTCGGTGCCCAGCGCGTCGGCGCCGAGGACCACGGCCAGCGGGTTGCCGGCGAACGGCCGGTCGGTGAACACGTCGACGATGCGGTACGCGAGTCGGGCGCGTGCGGTGAGGTGGGGCATGGCCTTCCACGCTAGACGATCCGTGGGCGCATTAGGCTGATCCGGTGACCTCCGCTACCAAGGTCTTCGTGGCGCGCCTGGCCGGACTGACCGTTTTCGATCCCAACGGGGACCAGGTCGGCCGCGTCCGCGACGCCGTGGCCAGGCTGCGGATGGGCGGGCGGGCGCCGCAGGTGGTCGGCCTGGTGGCCGAGATCGCCATGCGCCGGCGCATCTTCCTGCCGATCGGCCGGATCACGTCGGTGGACTCCGACGCGGTCGTGCTGAACACCGGCACGCTCAACCTGCGCCGCTTCTCCAAGCGCCCGGACGAGCTGCTGGTCCTGGAGGAGCTGCTGGACCGGCGGGTGACGATCAGCGCCACCGACCAGCCGGCGACGGTCGTGGACGTGGCGATGGAGGCCAACCGGCTGGGCGAGTGGACGCTGCACCGGGTCGCGGTCCGGGAGATCACCGGGCGGCTGACCCGGCGCGGGCACCTGCACCAGTTGGAGTGGCGGGAGCTGTCCGGGCTGGTCGGGCTGCCGGAGGCGCAGGGCACGGCGAGCCTGCTCGCGATGCTGGACCAGCTCCGCCCGGCCGACCTGGCCAACGTCCTGCAGGAGCTGTCCGACACCCGGCGCAACGAGGTGGCGGCGGCGCTGGACGACGAGCGGCTGGCCGACGTCCTGGGCGAGCTGCCCGAGCACGACCAGGTGGAGATCCTGGCCGCGCTGGACCGCGAGCGCGCCGCGGACGTCCTGGAGGAGATGGACCCGGACGACGCCGCCGACCTGCTCGCCGAGCTGCCGAAGGTCGAGCAGGAGGTGCTGCTGGACCTGATGCAGCCGGACGAGGCGGAGCCGGTCCGGGCGCTGCTGAAGTACCTGCCGGGGACCGCCGGCTCGGTGATGACCTCGGAGCCGGTCATCCTCACCCCGGACGCGACGGTGGCCGAGGCGCTGGCCCGGATCCGGGAGCCGCAACTCTCCCCGGCGATCGCCGCGCAGATCTTCGTGACCCGGGCGCCGATGGCCACGCCGACGGGCCGGTACCTGGGCATGGTGCACTTCCAGAAGCTGCTCCGCGAGCCACCGGCCGAGCTGCTGGGCGGCGTGGTGGACAACGACATCGACCCGCTGGACCCGGAGACGCCGCTGCCGGAGATCACCCGGCGGATGGCGACGTACGACCTGGTCTCGATGCCGGTGGTGGACACCAGCGACCGGCTGGTCGGCGCGGTGACGGTGGACGACGTGCTGGACCACCTGCTCCCGCACGACTGGCGGGACCGGGACAGCGACGCGGGGTCGGCGGCGTGACCGGCCGGCGGGTCCGGCCGACGGCCGAGGGGGCGACGGCGTGACCGAGCAGCGGCGGCTGGACCAGCCGCGGGAGCCCGGCCGGCTGAGCCTGCCCCGGTTCGACCCGGAGGCGTTCGGCCGCTGGTCGGAGGGGTTCGCCCGGTCGATGGGGACGGCCCGGTTCATCGTCTACATGACCGTCGTGGTGCTGCTCTGGTTCGCCTGGAACACCCTCGCGCCGTTGCCGTGGCGGTTCGACCCGTACCCGTACCAGTTCATGACGCTCGTGCTGTCGTTGCAGGCCAGCTACGCGGCCCCGCTGATCCTGCTGGCGCAGAACCGGCAGGCCGACCGGGACCGGCTGACGATGGAGGAGGACCGGCGCCGGGCGGCCATGCAGAAGGCCGACACCGAGTACCTGGCCCGGGAGATCGCCTCGCTGCGGATCGCGGTGGGCGAGGTCGCCACCCGCGACTTCCTGCGCTCGGAGCTGACCCGGCTGGCCGAGGAGCTGGACGACGCGGCGCAGCGCCGGTACGAGCGGGAGCACCCGGAGCCGGCGGCCGCCGACCCGGCCGACGAGCCCCGCAAGCCGCGCAAGGCCCGCTGACCGCTCCTCGATCACCACCGACCCGATGGCGGTTGACCGGTCCGTCTTTCATGTGTCAGCCTTTTCTTACACATGAAATGAGGGGCTTCCGTACTACGGTCGAAAGACGCCCCCGCACACACCGAGGATGATCATGGCAACCGTCCGCGTACGCCGGCCCGACGCCCCCGCCGCCGCACCCGACACCGGGCCCGGCCGCCTGCTGCGCGGGAGGTTCGCCGCCTGGCTGGTCATCGCGGCCTGGGTGGCGGTCCTCGCCGCGCTCTCCCCCGCCGCCGGCCGGGTCGACGAGGTGCAGAAGAACGACGCGGTCGCCATGCTGCCGCGCGGCGCCGACGCGACCCGGGTCGCCGAGTACGCCGGCCGCTTCCCCACCGCCGATGCCCTGCCCGCGGTCACCGTCTTCACCCGCGACGCCGGGCTGACCCCCGCCGACCGGACGGCGATCGAGGCCAAGCGGGCGGCGATGGTCCCGCTCGCGCTCGCCGGCCGGGTCGCCCCGGTCGAGTACGCCGGCGACGGCCGCGCCGCGACGGTCACCGCGCTGCTCTCCCGCGCGGACGGCCTGTTCGACCGGGTGGACGGCCTGCGCGCGCTCGCCCGCGACGGCCTGCCCGCGGGCCTGGCCGGCGCGGTCGGCGGCCCGGCCGCCGGGCTGGTCGACACGGTCAAGGTGTTCAGCGACCTGGACACCGACCTGTTCATGATCACCGGCGCGGTCGTCGCCGTCCTGCTGCTGATCATCTACCGCAGCCCGGTCCTGTGGCTGCTGCCGCTGCTCGCCGTCGGTGCGGCCACCCGGGTGTCCGAGGCGATCATCTACCTGCTCGGCAAGAACGTCGACCTGCCCGTGGACGGCCAGAGCGCCGGCATCACCACCGTCCTCGTCTTCGGCGTCGGCACCGACTACGCGCTGCTGCTGCTCGCCCGGTACCGCGAGGAACTGCGCCGGCACGCCGACCGCCGCGACGCGATGCTGGTCGCCCTGCGCCGCTCCGCGCCGGCGATCCTGGCCAGCGCCGGCACGGTCATCCTCGGCCTGCTCTGCCTGCTCGTCGCCGACCTGAACACCAACCGCAGCATCGGCGCCGTCGGCGCCATCGGCGTCTTCGCCGGCGCGGCCACCACCCTCGCCCTGCTGCCGGCACTGCTGGTCGCCGCGGGCCGGTGGGTGTTCTGGCCGTTCGTCCCGCGGCCGGACACCGCCGAGCCGACCGGCCGCCTCTGGGACCGGATCGGCGCCGTCCTGGCCCGCCGCCCCCGGCTGATCTGGGCCGTCACCGCGCTGGCGCTGGGCGCGCTCGCGTTCGGCCTCGGCGGCGTCCGGATCGGCACCAGCCAGGCCGAGTCGTTCACCACCGAGCCCGAGTCGATCACCGCGCAGGCGCGGATCGCCGCCCACTTCCCCGCCGGCAACGCCGCCCCCGCCACCCTCGTCGCGCCCGCCGCCGCCGGCACCGCCGTCACCGCCGCGGCCCGGGCCGTGCCGGGCGTGGCCGCCGTCCGCCCGCCCACGCCGTCCACCGACGGCACCCTGGTGTCCGTACCGGTGGTGCTCACCGACGCGCCGGACAGCCGCGCCGCCGAGGAGACCGTACGCCGCCTGCGCGCCGCCACCGACGGCATCGCCGGCGCACTGGTCGGCGGCCCGACGGCCGAGCAGCTCGACACCGAGGAGGCCGCCGGCCGCGACCGGTCGCTGGTCATCCCGCTGGTGCTGGCCGCGGTCCTGCTGGTCCTGGTCCTGCTGCTGCGGGCCCTGGTCGCGCCGCTGCTGCTGATCGGGACGGTGGTGCTGTCGTACGCGGCGGCCCTCGGCGCGGCCGCGCTGCTGCTGCGCGGGGTGTTCGACCTGTCGGCGTTCGACGACTCGACGCCGCTGCTCGGGTTCGTGTTCCTGGTGGCGCTGGGGGTGGACTACAACATCTTCCTGGTCCACCGGATCCGCGAGGAGGTCGGTACGGCGGGCCACTCGGCGGGGGTGCTGCGGGGGCTGGCGGCGACGGGCGGGGTGATCACGAGCGCGGGCCTGGTCCTGGCGGCGACCTTCACGGTGCTGGCGACGCTGCCGCTGGTGACGATGCTGGGCATCGGCCTGGTGGTGGCGGTCGGCGTCCTCCTGGACACCCTGGTGGTCCGCTCCGTCCTGGTCCCCGCCCTCCTCCTGGACGCGGGCCCCCACTCCTGGTGGCCCCGCCGCCTCCGACAGTGAACCCTCCCCATCCGAGGATCCACATGGGGCAGAGCACGTCATGAGCCCCGCATTCGGTACCTGACCCATCCTCACCACCGGCGGCCGGGGGGCAAGGGTTGGGCGGGGACCCGCCGCCCACGCCCACCCGCCGACCGGTCATGGGCGCCGCGGGGCCTCCCGAAGATCGACATGAGGGTGGGCACCTGATGGGCGGGTGGGAGGAAAGGGGTGTAGCGGGCGGTGGGGATCGGGGTGGGTGGGGGTTGCGGGGAGTGACCGTAGGATGGGGGGATGGGTGTGGGCGTGGGGACCGTTGCCGTTGACCGGGCAGGCGAGGAGGCCGTCCGCGCGGCGCTGGCGACCGTGGACGACCCGGAGATCCGCCGGCCGATCACCGACCTCGGCATGGTCGAGGCCGTCGCCATCGCGGCCGACGGGCGGGTGCGGATCGCGCTGCTGCTGACCGTCGCCGGCTGCCCGCTCAAGGACAAGCTGCGGTCGGACATCACCGCCGCCGTGGGCGCCGTACCGGGCGTGACCGGGGTGGACGTCGACTTCGGCGTGATGAGCGCCGACCAGCGCAAGGACCTGCAGAGCCGGCTGCGCGGGGGCGGCGGCGCCGAGCCGGTCATCCCGTTCGCCCAGCCGGGCTCGCGGACCAGGGTGTACGCGGTGGCCAGCGGCAAGGGCGGCGTCGGCAAGTCCAGCGTCACCGTGAACCTGGCCGTGGCGCTCGCCGCGCGGGGGCTGGCGGTCGGCGTGGTCGACGCCGACATCTACGGCCACTCGGTACCGCGGATGCTCGGCGCCGACGGCAAGCCCACCCGGGTCGAGGAAATGATCATGCCGCCGCAGGCGCACGGGGTGAAGGTCATCTCGATCGGGATGTTCACCCCCGGCAACGCCGCCGTGGTCTGGCGCGGGCCGATGCTGCACCGGGCACTCCAGCAGTTCCTGGCCGACGTGTACTGGGGCGAGCTGGACGTACTCCTGCTCGACCTGCCGCCGGGCACCGGCGACGTCGCGATCTCGCTGGCCCAGCTCCTGCCCAACGCCGAGATCCTCGTGGTCACCACGCCGCAGCAGGCCGCCGCCGAGGTGGCCGAGCGGGCCGGCGCGATCGCCCTCCAGACGCACCAGCGGGTCGTCGGCGTGGTCGAGAACATGTGCTGGCTGGAACTGCCCACCGGCGAGCGGATCGAGGTGTTCGGCGCCGGCGGCGGGCAGGCGGTCGCGGACTCGCTCAGCCGGACGATCGGCGCGCCCGTCCCGCTGCTGGGCCAGATCCCGCTGGACACCCGGGTGCGCGAGGGCGGCGACGCCGGCGCCCCGATCGTGCTGGCGGCGCCGGACGCGCCGGCGGCGGTGGCGCTGGCGGCGGTCGCGGACAAGCTGGCCGTACGGCGGGAGTCGCTGGTCGGCAAGTCCCTGGGCCTGCGCCCGGCCTGAGCCGGCCGCGCCGCCGAACCCGGCGGACGACCGGGTCGGCACCGGTGGCGCGCGATGGTCGCCGGCGGACGCCTCGGTTCAGGTGGCGTCGAAGTCGCGGCGGCGGGCCGGGGCGGCGGGCGCTTCCGGTACCGGTTCGGTCGGCGGGGTGGCCGGCGCGGTGCGGACCGTGGCGTCCGGGCGGACGCCGGCGCGCGCGTCGGCGACCGCGTCCCGGACGCTGTCGCGGGCGCCCAGCGTGCTGTCGCGCAGCGTGGCGGTCTGCCCGCGGACGTCGCTCATCAGGCCCTCCAGCGGGCGGCGCAGCGCCTGCTCGTCCTCCTCGCTGAGCAGGTGCTTGCGGATCAGCGCCTTCGGGTGCAGGTCCTCGAAGCGCAGGTCGGTCCCCAGCTCGCGGCTGAGGTCGCCGGTGGCGTTGCTGGCCATCCGGCGCAGGTTGCGCAGCATCCGCAGGCCGTCGCCGATGACCTTGGGCAGCTTGTCGCCGAAGATCAGGAACGCCAGCACCAGCAGCGCCAGGATCTCCCACCAGTTCAGGTTCTCGAACAACGCGCCCTCCCCACGGCCCCGGACATTTCACCACGCCCGCGGCCGTACCGCGATAGCCCGACCCGGCAGGCTATCGGGCGTCCGCCGCCAGCCGAACGGACACCGTCCGCCGCTGCGCGCCGCGCTGGTACGCGAGCCGCACCGCGTCGCCCGGCGCCCGCTTGCGGACGAGCGCGATCAGATCGACCGACGTCTCCAGTATGCGCCCGTCGATCCCGGTGACCACGTCGCCGGTGCGCAGGCCGGCGGCGGCCGCCGGCCCGCCCGCGGGGACCTCGCCGAGCCGGGCCCCGCCGGTCACGCGCTCGGCGTCGGCGACCTCGGCGCCGAGGACCGTCCGCTTGGCCCGGCCGTGGGCGATGATCTCGCGGGCGATCCGGTGCGCCTGGTTGATCGGGATGGCGAACGCCAGCCCGATGTTGCCGGCGTCCTCCCGGCTGCCGGCGACCGACTGGATCACCGCGTTGACCCCGACGACCCGGCCGGCGGCGTCCACCAGCGGTCCGCCCGAGTTACCCTGGTTCACCGCGGCGTCGGTCTGGATCGCCGCGTAGTACCGGACCTGCTCGCCCGGCTCGCCGCCGGTCCGCAGCGGCCGGTCCAGCGCGCTCACGATCCCGGCGGTCACGGTCTCCCGCAGCGACAGCGGCGAGCCGAACGCCAGCACCTGCTCCCCCACCGCCAGGCGGTCGGAGTCGCCGAGCCGGGCCGGGCGGACCCCGGCGGCGCTGTCCAGCTTGAGCACCGCCAGGTCGGCCTCGGCGTCGCTGCCGACCAGCCGGGCCGCGGTCACCCCGCCGCCGGGGAGGGTGACCTGTACCGGGCCGCGGGAGCCGCCGAGGACGTGCTGGTTGGTCAGCACGTGCCCGGCCGTACTGACGACGAAGCCCGACCCGACGCTCGACCCGGCGGCGTCGACGACCTGGAGCTGGACGACGCTCGGCCGGACCGCCGCGACGGTCGCGGCGACGCCGGCGGGCGGGTCGGCGGGCGTCCGGTCGCCGAGCAGCGGGCCGTCGGCGCGGCGGGCGGCGAGGAAGCCCAGCGCCCCGCCGACCAGCCCGGCGAGCAGGCCGACGGCGATGACCACCAGGGCGAACGTGCGGACGGTCCCGCGCCACTCGGCCGGCCCCTCGGCGGCCGGCGGCGGGGGCGGGATCGCCGGCGCGGGGGCGGGCAGGACGACGGCGGCCGGGGCGGCGGGGTCGCGCCACGGGTCCGCGGGCCCGTCGGACCACCACCACGCCCGCTCGGCGGCGGGCGGTGCGGGCGCGGCGACCGGGCCTGCCGGCGGCGGCGTGGCGGACGTCACCCCGGGCGCGAACGGCGCGGGAGCGGGTGCGCCGGGCGGCGGGGACCAGGCGGGCGGCATGGGGTCGCCGCGGTCGACGTGCGTCACTGCCCTCACCACCTGTCCTCGCCGGGCGGTTCCCGCCCAGCGGTGACCCGGTGCGCGGTCCGCCCGCACGGTCCCATGGTGGCACGGCCGGCCGGGCCGGCAACCGGCTTCCGCCGGCCCGTCCGCCCCATCCGCCCCGCCGGCCCCGGGCGCCCCGCCGGTCGCAGGCACTAGGCTCAGCGCGTGCAATTCGTCGAGGCGTACGCCACAGAGGACGCGGTCCGGCAGACGGCCCGGCTGCTCGCCGAGGAGGTCGGCACCCCCGCCATCGGCGCCGACATCGGCGCGATGCTGCGGTTGCTGGCGGCCGTCCGGGGCGCCCGGGCCGTGGTCGAGATCGGGACCGGTACCGGGGCCAGCGGCCTCTGGCTGCTCCAGGGCATGCGCACCGACGGCGTGCTGACCACAATCGACCTGGAGGCCGAGCACCAGCGGCTGGCCCGGCGGCTGTTCGCCGAGGCGGGGTACGCGCCCTCGCGCACCCGCATGATCACCGGCCGGGCGCAGGACGTGCTGCCGCGGCTGGCCGACGGCGCGTACGACATGGTGTTCCTCGACGCCGACCCCACCGAGACGGTGTCCGGGGTGAGCGCGGCCGAGCGGCTGCTGCGGCCGGGCGGGGTGCTGGCCGTCCACGGTGTCCTGGCCGGTGGCCGGGTGGACGACCCGACCGCCCGGGACCCGGACACGGTTGCGCTGCGCGAGCTGCTGCGCGCGGTCCGTGAGTCGGACGTCTGGGTACCGGCCCTGCTGCCACTGGGCACCGGCCTGCTCACCGCGGTCCGCCGATAGGGAACGACTCTCGTATTCGCGTCGCCCATTCCGCTGCGCCGATTGCGCGGCGGACATCGGTCCGAGAATGATTCATGCGATCCCATGAATGCGGTTCGCGAATTCATCGATGATCTTTTCTGGCGCGCCCCCGGCACATAGACCGGGGCTATGCATCATGGGATTACCGGCGGCGCCGGGGCACGGCGACAGTACACAGACATCGTCGCACTTCGATGTCCCCGGTACCGGTGAGTGACGCAGCCGGCGAGAGTGAGAGTCGCGGCCGCCACGTCGGGCGGATTCGGATGACCCGACGGCAACCACACGATCGGCGTTCGGTGCGCCGGGTCATCGCCTCAATTCCGTTGAATTATCAAGGAGTGAATCGCGAATGCCGAGGAAGATCATGCGTACCGGTCTGGCTGCCCTGTGCGCCTCGACGCTGCTGTTCAGTGGGTCCGCGGCCAATGCCGCCGCCCGTCCGGCGGCGGCCGACTGCCTGGCGTACCTGTTCGATGACTATGCCATCGGTGCCTGCGCCGGCGAGGGCACCTTCATTGTCGCGGCGAGCAACGGGACGGAAGTGGCGATCAGTTCGCCGATCACGTTCCAGGGCCATGCCGCCACGATCCTGCCCCTGGCCGATGTGGACACCGTGATCGTCCACGAACTCGACGAGGCCGGCCGGAAGGTGCGCGTGCTCGCCGAGGGCAAGCCGGGCACAGCCGCGGACGAGTCGCGGGTCAGGAGCCTCGGAAAGGCGAACGACCAGCGCTGCACCACCGCGGTCGTCAAGAAGCGCATGGCCTTCGGGAACTGCCGGGGCGAGGGCGCTTTCCTGCTCTTCGGCCTCGGTGAGGACGAGAGCGCCCTCAGTTCGCCGGTCTTCTACGCCGGCAGCGCCGCCACGTGGCTGACGGCCCGGTCGCCCGGCGGCTTCCGCGCCGCCGTCACCGCCGCGCTCGACGAGAACGGCAACAAGCGGACCTAGGCGGTCCGGCGGCCCGCCGACACCCGGTGGTGCGGCGGGCCGCCGGGGACCGGCGTCGGTGACCGGCGTCGACCGCCCCGGCGAGCCCGCCAGCACCGCGCACCCGGGGCCGGTTCGTCGGTGGCGTCGGCGCCGGTGGCTACAGGGTGGCCAGCCAGCGCAGGAGGGTGCGCACGCCCCAGCCCGTCGCGCCCTTGGCCAGCTCGCCCTCGGCGGCGTCCGACCACGAGGGCGCGGACATGTCCAGGTGGGCCCAGCGGTCGCGCAGGTCGCCGGCGAACTCGCGCAGGTACAGCGCCGCCACCACCGACCCGGCGCCCCGCTCCGGCGCCGGCAGCAGATCGGCCAGGTCGCTGGCCAGGTACTCCACGTAGTCGGCGGCCAGCGGCATCCGCCAGGTCCGCTCGCCCGCGGCGCCGGCGGCGTCGGCCAGGGCCGTGGCCAGGGCGTCGTTGTCGCTGTACAGGGCGGCGTGCCGCTTGCCCAGCGCGATCGCGTTGGCGCCGGTGAGGGTGGCCAGGTCCACCAGCACGTCCGGGCGCAGCTTGCGGACGGCGTAGCCGAGCGCGTCGGCGAGCACCAGCCGGCCCTCGGCGTCGGTGTTGGTGATCTCGCTGGTCCGGCCGTCGTAGTGGGTGATCACGTCGCCCGGCCGGTACGCCGAGCCGCTCACCGCGTTCTCCGCCAGCGGGGTCAGCGTGGTGATCCGGACCGGCAGCCGCAGCGCCGCCGCGCCGAGCGTGGCCGCGACCACCGCCGCGGCGCCGCCCATGTCCTTGCGCATGAGCTTCATCGCGTCCGCCGGCTTGATCGACAGGCCGCCGGTGTCGAACGTGATGCCCTTGCCGACCAGGACGACGTGGGTGGTGGCGCGGCGGGGCCGGTACCGCAGCTCGACCAGGCGCGGCGGCGTGGCCGAGCCGCCGCCCACGGCCAGCAGGCCGCCGAAGCCGCCGGCGGCCAGCTCGGCCGGCCCGAGCACCTTGACGTCGAGGCCGGCGCGGTCGGCGGCGGCCCGCTCGACCTCGCGGGCGAACCAGGCCGGGTTCTTCCGCGAGGACGGGGTGTTGGTGAGGTCGCGGGCGAGCGCGGTCGCCGCGGCGGTGGCGGTGGCGGTGGCCACCACGTCGGCGTACGCGTCGGGGTCGGGGACGGCGAGGGTGACGGTGCCCGACTTGGCCGGCGGCCGCTCGGCCACGAACGCGTACGACGCGAGTTGCAGCCCCTCCACCAGCCCGCGGACGGCGGCGGGCTCGACGGCGGCGGGCAGGGCGACGGTGAACGGCGCGTGCCCGGTGCGGGCCAGGGCCGCGCCCGCGGCCCGCCAGTCCGCCTCGGCGCCCGCGCCGACGCCGGCGAGCAGCAGCCGCTTCGGCGCGGCCAGCGGGCGGGGCAGGTCCTGCACGGCGCCCGGCCGGTGCGGGTCGGCCGTGTCGGCGAGCAGCGCGGCGGCGGCGTCGGCGACGTCGGCCGGCAGCGCCGCCCGGTCGGGACCCTCGGCACCGACGGCGACCGCCAGTACCCCGGTGGTCGCGCGCGGCGGCGCGGTGCGAATCGTCAGCACCCGGCAGACTCCTGCTTCACTCGGGGACACTCGGCACTCGGGGACACTCGGACCGTGGCCCGGCGCTGGACCTTACCCGGGGGAACGGGCGGCCAGGGCACGGGGACGGACTCGCCGGCACGCTGCCGTACCGGCGAGTCCGCACGTGCGGAGTCGGGCGTCAACCACCCGATCGGGCGACCGCGGTGGGCGCGGTCGCCGCATTCAGTTGACGGCCTCGCGCAGCGCCTCGCCCAACGCGGTGGCCTCGTCGGGCGTCATCTCGACCACCAGCCGGCCGCCACCCTCCAGCGGCACCCGCATGACGATGCCCCGGCCCTCCTTGGTGACCTCCAGCGGACCGTCGCCCGTCCGCGGCTTCATCGCCGCCATTCGTGTCTCCCCTCACCTGTCCCGGACTCCTGGGCCGGCCCCGGGCGTCCGTGTCCGACGCGCGCCGGCGAACGGCGGAGCATCGACCCATGATTTTCCCTGATGAGGCCCCGCACACCCAAACCGGCGGGCCGATCTGGTCACGGCTTGTAGCGGAATTCGGGTCCGGCTGTCACAATCTGCGCTCATGCAGGCACGTTCGGCGCTGTTCGACGTGTACGGCGACTATCTGCGACCGCGCGGGGGGCGCGCCGCGGTCGCCGCGCTCGTCCGGCTGCTCGCCCCGCTGGGGATCTCCGCGCCGGCCGTCCGCACCGCCGTGTCGCGGATGGTCCGGCAGCGCTGGCTGGCGCCCGCCCGCCTGCCCGGCGGCCCCGGCTACGCGCTCACGCCGCGCGGCACCCGCCGGCTCGACGAGGCCGCCGCCCGGATCTACCGGACCGCCGATCTGCGCTGGGATGGCCGGTTCGACCTGGTCATCGTGGCCGAACCGGTGACCCGCCCGGCCCGCCGCCGGCTGGCCGCGGCCCTGGCCTTCCAGGGGTACGCGCCGCTCGGCGCCGCCGGCTGGGTCGCCCCGCGGCCGGGGGACGAGGTCGACCAGGTGCTCGCCGAGCAGGGCGTGGCGTACGAGCGGCTGGCCGCCGCGCACGCCGCCGGGCCGGACGGCGCGGCCGCCCTGGTGCACCGGGCCTGGGACCTGCCGGCGCTCGCCGCGGCGTACGACGGGTTCGTGGCCGAGCTGACCCCGGTGGTGACGGTGATCACGGAGGCCAGCCCGGACGAGGAGGCGTACGCCGCGCGCTGCCGGCTGGTGCACGCCTGGCGCGGCTTCCTGTTCCGCGACCCGGCCCTGCCGGGCGAGCTGCTGCCCGATCCGTGGGCCGGGACCAGCGCCGCGGCCTTCTTCGACGCACACGCCGGGCGGCTGCGGGGTGCGGCGGACCGGTACGTTGACAGGTGCCTGATTCGCACGGATGGCCCCTGACGTGCGGCGCAACGCCGGCCGGGGGGCCACCCGCTCACCCGGAAGGACGCTGACATGACTGCTGCCGCGCAGCCGCTCGTGGTGGAGCGCACCGACGGTGTCACGACACTGACGCTGCACCGCCCGGACTCGCTCAACGCGCTCGACGTGTCGCTGAAGCTGGCGCTGCGCGAGGCGCTGCAGGCGATCGCCGCCGACCGGTCCTGCCGGGCGGTCGTGCTGGCGGGGTCGGGCCGGGCCTTCTGCGTCGGGCAGGACCTGCGCGAGCACGCCGACAACCTGGCCACCGGGTCGACCGACCCGCTGGCCACGGTCCGGCAGCACTACAACCCCATCGCGCACGAGCTGGGCAGCCTGCCCAAGCCGGTGGTGGCCGCGGTCCGCGGGATGGCCGCCGGCGCCGGCGCGTCGCTCGCCCTGCTGGCCGACTTCCGGATCGGCGGGCCGTCGACGTCGTTCCTGATGGCGTTCGCCAACGTGGGCCTGGCCGGCGACACCGGGATCTCCTGGTCGCTGCCCAAGCTCGTCGGCCACGCCAAGGCCACCGAGCTGCTGCTGCTCGCCGAGCCGGTGAACGCCGTCGAGGCGCAGCGGCTCGGCCTGCTCACGAAGCTGGTCGGCGGCGACGACGAGGTGCTGCCGGTGGCGCAGGAGTTCGCCGCCCGGCTGGCGGCGGGGCCGACGATCGCGTACGGCGCGATCAAGCGGCAGCTCGCCGTCGGCGACACCAGCACGCTGTCGGACGCGCTGGCGGCCGAGGGTCAGGCGCAGCAGATCTGCGGCGCTACCGAGGACCACCGCAGCGCGACCGAGGCGTTCGTGAACAAGCGGAAGCCGACGTTCGCCGGCCGCTGACCGGGCACCGCGCGGGCGGCGGGCCGACGCGCCGTCGCCCGCGAACCGGCCGGGGTCGGGCGGCCCGGCATCAGTGGGCCGGCATCGGTCGGCCCGGGAGGCCGGCGGGGCGGACCCATTCGTCGGCGGCCGGGCGGCGCCGGGGCGGTCGGGCCGGGGTCAGTCGTCCTCCTCGGGGTCCAGGTTGACCTCGGCGCCGGAGACGTAGGCGCGCAGCGACAGCTCGTCGTCGGTGGGGGCGACGAAGACCGGCAGCTCGCCGGGGCCCAGCTCCCCGACGTACTGCCAGAACAGCCGGGCCGCCTCGCTCGGCGACGCGGCCTCGATCGGCAGGTCCACGCTGACCAGCCACGTCCGGGGAAGTGCGCCATTCGCCATGGCGCCATCACATCACGCGCCGCCCGGCGGCCGGACGTGGCAGTCGGCCAGGTGGTCGTCGACCATCCCGGTCGCCTGCATGAGCGCGTACGCCGTCGTGGGCCCCACGAACCGGAACCCGCGGCGGCGCAGCTCCCTGGCCAGCGCCGTGGACTCCGGCGTCACCGCCGGGATCTCGGCCAGCCGGGCCGGGCGGGCGCGGGCCGGCGGGGCGAACGACCACAGCAGCTCGGACAGGCCCTCGGGCTGCTCGAGCGCGGTCCGGGCGTTGGCGATCGTTGCTTCGATCTTGGCCCGGTTGCGGATGATGCCGGCGTCGGCGAGCAGCCGTTCGACGTCGGCCTCCCCGTACCCGGCGACGGCGGCGAGGCGGAAGTCGGCGAAGGCCGCCCGGAACGCCGGCCGGCGGCGCAGGATCGTCAGCCAGGACAGCCCGGACTGGAACGCCTCCAGGGCGAGCCGCTCGAACAGGGCGTCGTCCCCGCGCAGCGGCCGGCCCCACTCGCCGTCGTGGTACGTCACGTAGATCTCGGGCCGGGCACCCCAGCGGCAGCGCGCCCGCCCGTCGGGGCCGACGACCAGCCCGCTCTCGTCCACCATGCCGGACTCCTCTCCCGGGGACTGTCCGGCACGCTAGCCGCGCCCCCCGACATCCGTCCGGCCCGCAGCGCGCGATCATGACGAAAAGACGCCGTACGGCCCCCGATCAGGTGCCGTACGGCATGATCACCGGCCGGCGGCGGGTCGGGAGCCGTTCGCGCCGGGGCGCTCGACGCGGCGGGCGAAGCGCTTCAGCGCGCGGGTCAGCGCCGCCTTCGAGCCCGGCCAGACCACCGGCCACAGCACCCGGCCGACCGGACCCGGCAGGTGGAACCACTCGTGCCAGACGACCTGGGTCCGGTCGTCGCGCATCGGCGTGCACCGGAACACGCCCGGCCCGCGCAGCACCTGCCCGTAGTGCACGACCCGGACCTCGTACGGCGCGTCCACCCGGACCACCCGCATCCGGTCCCGGAGCACAGCCGGGCCGACGGTGGTGACGGCCTCGACCTCGCTGCCCTCGCCGCCGTCCCCGCTGACCACCCGGACCCGGGTGAACGGGATCCACTCGCCCTGCCGCTCCCAGTCCAGGAACGCGGCGAACACGCGGTCGGCCGGGGCGTGCACGATCAGCTTCGCGGTGACCTCGCCGCCGCCGGGGCGGGCGGCGGCACCGATGTCGTCGGCGGCGGTCACCGGACACCGTTCCCGCGTGCGCCGGAGCCGGTGTCGGCAGCGGAGCCGGGGTCGGTGTCGGGGTCGGTAGCGGTAGCGGTGCCGGCCTCGGTGGCGGAGCCGGGACCGGCAGCGGCGGAGCCGGCGCCGGTGTCCGCGGCGCTGTCCGGCGACGCGGCCGGATCGCGCTCGGCCGCACCGGGCTCGGCCGGCCCGCCGTCGGATCCGCCCGCCGCGGCGGCGTCGGGCGCGGTGGGCGCGGCCGCGCCGCCGGCCGCATCACTACCACTCCCACCGGATATGCCGGGATCGTCCCCGACGGACGCGCTCAACTCGCCGCTGCCGCCGGCCGCACCGCGACCGGCATCGCTACCGCCCGCACCGGTCTCACCACGCACCGCGCTCACTGCCCCGACATCGCCCGCCCCGCCACCCGACACCACAGCACCGGCACCGGCACCGGCGAGGCTGTCGCCCGCAGTCCCGGCCGATGTCGTCCCGCCGGACCCGGCGACGGCCGGGGTCGCCGCGCCGGCCCGGCTCGCCCCGACAGCACCGGATGCGGCCTCGGCCGGGCTCGCCCCCGCGGTACCGGAGACAACCCCGGAGGCGGCACCGGCAGCGCCGCCACCCGCGGCCGGCGGCACCACCGCGCCGGCCGCCGCAGCGGCAACGCCGCCCGCGGCCGCGCCGCCGACGTCCCCGGAGCCGCTGACCGGCTGGTCGAAGCCCGCACCCACCACCAGCACCGCGTCAGCCCCCTCCTCGTCCGTACCGATCCGCGTCGCCCCGTCCCGCACCGCCGGCGCCGCGGCCGGCGCCCGGGCCGCGACCCGCGCGTCCCGCAGCGCGTCCGCCTCGGTCCGCCGGCCGTCGCGCAGGGCCGTCACCTCGGCCTCCAGGACGCCGATCATCTCGTCCTTGTACCCGATGTCGTAGGCCGCCCGGGCCAGCGCCGTGTCGACCTGTGCCATCCGGTACCCCCGCGGCGCCGTGTCGAAGCGGGCGGCGGTCAGGTCGTCCTCGGTCAGTGGGCGGTCCGTCGGCAGCGGCATCGAACGGCCGTCGGGCTCGACCTCGCCGAGCCCCTGGTCCGAGCCGGTCACCATCGCCGCCACGGCGAACACGATCGCCCCCACCGTCAATGCTGCGACCAATCCGAGCAGATACTGACCCATAGGCTGATCGTGGCATGTACGCGGCGTCCCGGCGACCGCGCCACCCGGCCGGATGAGGAGAAGATCGCATGGTGGAGCCGCTGCGGCTCGGTCGGCGCACGTTCGGTCCGGCGGAGCCCGCCGTGATGGCGATCGTCAACCGTACGCCCGACTCGTTCTACGACCGCGGCGCCACGTTCGCCGACGACGCGGCGCTGCGGGCGGTCGAGGCGGCGGTCGCCGACGGCGCCGACATCATCGACATCGGCGGCGTGAAGGCGGGCCCGGGCGCGGTGGTCGACGCGGCCGAGGAGATCCGCCGTACGGTCGCCACCGTGGCCGCGGTCCGCGCCCGCTTCCCGGACGTGGTCATCTCGATCGACACCTGGCGCGCCGAGGTGGCGGCGGAGGCGGTCGGCGCGGGCGCCGACCTGATCAACGACACCTGGGCCGGCGCCGACCCGGAGCTGGCGGCGGTCGCCGGCCGGACGGGCGCCGGCCTGGTCTGCGCGCACGCCGGCGGCCTGCGCCCGCGCACCCGGCCGCACCGCGCCGCCTTCGCCGACGTGGTCGACGACGTGCGCCGGACCGTCCTCGGGCTGGCCGAGCGGGCGCTGTCGCTCGGCGTGCGGCGCGACGGCATCCTCATCGACCCCGCGCACGACTTCGGCAAGAACACCCGGCACTCGCTGGAGCTGACCCGCCGGCTGGACGAGCTGGCCGCGACCGGCTGGCCGGTCCTGGTGGCGCTCTCGCACAAGGACTTCATCGGCGAGACGCTGGACCGGCCGGTCGACCAGCGGCTCACCGGCACGCTCGCGGCCACGGCCGTGTCCGTCTGGCTCGGCGCCCGGGTGGTGCGGGCGCACCAGGTCCGGGAGACCCGCGAGGTGCTGGACCTGGTCGCCGCGATCCGCGGCGACCGGCCGCCCGCGGTGGCCCGCCGGGCGCTCGCGTGACGCTCGGCAAGGGGATTGTCCGGTACCGGACGATGTGATCCGGACAGCGGCGATCGACCGGCGCGACTGGTGTAGTCGTCGGCGAGCGGGCCGACCGCCCGCCGACACCGCACGTCGCACCGATCGAGATGGAGTCCACCCCTGTGAACACTCTCCGTGCCGCCGCCGGCCTCGCCCTCGCCGCCGGGGCCGTCGGCCTGACCGCGCTGGCCGCCCCGGCGACCGCCGCCCCCGCCGCGAACCCGGCGGGCCTGCGCCCGGCCGTCCTGGACCTGCCGGACGCCGGCGCCCGCTCGGCCGCCCCGGTCTGCAACAAGGGCCTGGTCGTCCAGCACACCCGGTCGGACCGGTTCCTCCAGGTCCACCCGGAGCTGTCGAACGTCGCGCAGAACCTGGTGCGCGCCGACAAGCAGGTCACCACCGCCGCGGACGCCGCGGGCGTCAGCCGGTTCGAGCTGTGCCTGACCAAGGACCTGGGCAACAACAGCTACGAGGCGTACCTGCGCTCGGCCACCGTCCGCAAGTTCGTCGCGGTGGAGAAGACCCTGCCGGCGGCGTACAGCGGCGCGGTCATCGCCAACGCGGGCAGCCTGTCGGCGGAGACGACCCTGACCGTGCAGACGCACACCGACCCGCTGAGCGGCACTGTCGCGTACACGTTCAAGTCGCCGGTCAACGGCAAGTACCTCTCGGTCGAGCGGAACTACACCGGCGACTACGCCAAGGTCGTCCGGGCCGCCCGCGACGCCGCGCTGGCCGGCGAGCAGTTCGCGCTGTTCGACACCGAGCCGGGGCGCTGAGTCCGATTGCGGGGGACGCCGGGCCGGTGGGGGTTTCCCCGCCGGCCCGGCGTCGGCGCTGGTCCTGCCGGGTGCGGCAGGGGTACGGTCGCCGCGTCCCCCAGATTGGAGTCCGGACCGTGCCGACCCCTCACCGCGCGGCCGTCGCCGCCGGCGCCGCACTCGTCGTGCTCGCCGCGACCGTCCCCGCCACCGCCGCCCCGCCCCCCGCCGACCCCGCGCGCGCCACCACGACCGCCGCGGCCGACGCCCGGCTCGCGCCGGCCAGCGCCGCCGCCCGAGCGGCGCGTGGCGCGGCCGCGCGCACCCCGTGGACGCCCGGCGCCGCGCGCGCCGACGGCCCGACCTGCACGAAGGGCCTGATCATCGAGCACGACCGGACGAAGCGCTACCTCGCCGTCGAGACCGGCTACCCCGGCCCGGCGAAGGGGATGCTGCGGGCCACCGTCGCCGACCCCGGGCCGAAGCAGCATTTCGAGATTTGCATCACCAGCGCCAAGGACCCGGGCACGCTGCGGGCGTACCTGCGGTCCGCCGCCGCCCGCCGGTTCGTCAGCGCCGAGCCGGAGCTGCCCGGCCGCCGCGCCGGCATGGTCCGGGCGGGTGCGGCCGCGCTGTCGGCGAACACCCAGTTCCTGCTCTACCTGCAGGGGAAGGGCCGGGTGTACCTGCGGGCGAACGCCAACAACCGGTTCGTCACCGTCGAGCGGAACTACCCCGGCGGCGACGACGAGATGGCCCGCGCCGGCCGGGACGCGCGCGGCGCGGGCGAGCTGTTCACCGTGTACACCGCGGACCGCTGACCGCCGCCCGGGCCCGGACCGGGCAAGCCGGATGGACAGGGTCATCCGGCGCTGATTGAGTGGGGGTCGGCGGGTGCCGACACCCACCGGGTCCATCCCTCAGCGTCCCCATTGGAGTTCACATCGTGACTGTCCAGCGCGTTGCGGCGTCCGCCCTCGCCCTCACCGCCGGTGCGCTCACCCTCGGCGCCGCCGTACCGGCCGCCGCGGCCGACCCGGCCACCGCCGGTTTCAGCCGGGTGCGGATCGGGACGGTCGGGAAGCTGATCGCCGAGAAGGAGTGCTTCAAGGACCTGGCCATCCAGCACCAGAGCTCGAAGAAGTTCCTGGAGGTGCACGCCACCGGCCCGAGCGCCACCCGCAACACGGTGCGCGCCACCGGCGCCAAGGCCGCCAAGGGCGAGCTGTTCGAGCTGTGCATCCTCGGGCCGGGCAGCGACGAGGAGACCGCGCAGGTGTACCTGCGCTCGCAGAAGGTCCGCCAGTTCGTCCAGGTGGACAAGGTGGCGGGCCGGCGCGACGGCGCCCTGCGCGGCCGGGCCTCGACCCTGGCGGCGAGCACCGACTTCGACGCCGTGGTGGTCGCCGAGACCGAAGCCGTGTTCCGGTTCCGGTCGACGTACAACGACAAGTGGGTGACCGTGGAGCGCAACTACCCGGGCACCGACGACGAGCTGGTCCGGGCCGGCCGGCCGGCCGCCGCGACGGGCGAGAACTTCGTCCTCTGGGCGTTCGGCGGCTGAGCGAGCGACCCCGATGCGGGGCGGCGGCCGATCCGGCCGCCGCCCCGCATCGTTCACACCGCGGGTGGTTCGCCTCCGGCGCGCTGGGGTAGCTGACGCCCGACGCAATCCACCACCCCTCGGAGGACATCATGGTGTTTGCCAGACGCATCGCGGCCTCGGCGGTCGCGGCCGCAGCGGCCGCCGTCGGTACGGTCGCCGTCGCCGCACCCGCGGCCGCGGCCGACCCCGCCGGCTGGACCCGGTTCGACCCGGGCTCGAACCGGGCGCTCGCCGCGCGCAAGGAGTGCTTCAAGAACCTGGCCATCCAGCACGAGCGGTCGGGGCAGTACCTCACTGTGGACACGTCCGGCACCAGCGACCGGCGCAACCTGCTGCGCGCCACCGGCTCGGCGCCGGCGAAGAACGAGCTGTTCGAGCTGTGCGTGCTGGGCGGCGGCGACGACGGCGTGCAGGTGTACCTGCGGTCGCAGCGGGTGCGCAAGTTCATCCAGGTCGAGAAGTACGCCGGCCGGCTGCACGGCCTGCTGCGCGCCCGCGCGGACGCGCTGTCGGCGAGCACCGACATGGAGGCGACCACGCCGGGCGGGGACAAGCCGGTGTTCAGCCTGCGGTCGACGTACGTGGACCGGTGGGTGACGGTCGAGCGCAACTACCCGGGCGCCGACGACGAGGTGGTCCGGGCCGGCCGGACGGAACCGGCCTCCGGCGAGCGCTTCGTGCTCTGGAAGCGCTGACGGCCCGGCCGCCCGCGGCCGCGAGCTGATCCGCGCCGCGGCGCCGACCGATCGGGTCGGCGCCGCGGCCGGTTCAGGTCCAGCGCAGGACGCCCTTGCGCCAGGCGTACGCGAGGCCGAGGGCGAGGACCGCCACGAACGCGCCCATCTCGGCGACCGCGGTCAGTCCGAAGCCGGGCCGGTCGAACACGACCGCCCAGGGGAACAGGAAGACGCTCTCGACGGCGAACAGCACGTACAGGTAGGCGTAGACGTAGTAGCGGATCCGGGCGTGTACCCAGTCGCCGCCGGCCGGGTCCAGCCCGCACTCGTACGGCGCCCGCTTGCCCGGCGGCTCGGCCGGGCGGGCCGGGCGCAGCGCCCGGTTCAGCGCGAACGCGCCGGGGAACGCCAGCGCGCCGACGGCCAGCAGCAGGCCGAGCGTCGCGTACGAGCCGAGGTACGTCACCCCCGCAGCCTAGCCGCCGCCGGTGCCCCGGGCGCCGTGGTCCGCGCCCGGGGCGGTCCGGTCAGAGCGTCGGGAGCGGCGGCACCGGCAGCAGCGGCCGGGCCGGGGCGGCCTTGTCGGTGCCGAACGGCTGCCAGCCGTCCGCGCAGCCCGCGGCCGGCGGCTTCGCGCCGGTCAGCAGGTACGCGTCGATCGCCCGGACGGCGCACACCGAGGACGGGTACGCCAGGTGGCCCCAGCTGTCGGTCTCCAGCAGCAGGCTGCCGGGGAGCTGGTCGTGCACGGTCCGGGCGTTGCGGTACGCGGTCGCCGGGTCCCAGCGGTTGCCGGAGACCAGCACCGGCGCGGCCGTGCGCCGGTTGAACGGGCCGGTGTACCGGTCGTGGGCGGGAGCCGTCCACGCGTCGGCGGCGCAGATGTCGTCCTGGTTGGCGCGGAACCGGCCGAGGTGCCCGGCCCGGGCCGCCGCGGCGTCGGCCAGCTCCGGCCAGTCGCGCAGCCGGCTGGTGTTGTCGGCGTCGCCGCACATGACCCCGTACGTCGCCTCGACGCCGACGCTGCTGGCCGGCGGCTGCGGCGGGTTCTGCTCGGCGAACAGCTCGCCCAGCGACCTGCGCGCCCGCTCCTGCGCGGCGGGGTCGCCCGGCCGGGTGAGGACGTACAGGTCGGCCAGGTACCGGTCGAGCAGCGACATGCCGTACGGGCTGTAGGTGAGCCGGGCGGTGAACAGGACGAGGTCCTGGTACCCGTGCGGCACCTTGTCGATCACCACGGGCTCGCGGTGCAGCCGCCCGGCGATGTCGTCGTACGTGCCGACCGGGTCGCCGGTGGCGGCGAGCCGGCAGCGGGCCCCGGCGGCGGCGCACCGGCGCAGGTACTCGGTGAGCGCCTCGTGCGAGGCGGCCGCCGAGCCGATCCGGTCGAACACCGGCCGCCCGGCCGAGGCGGGCGTGCCGACCCACTCGCGCGCGTCGACCACGCCGTCGATGACCAGGGCGCGGAACCGGTCGGGGAACAGGTTGGCGTAGTACTGGCCGAGGATCGAGCCGTACGAGAAGCCCAGGTAGTTGAGCTTGGCGTCGCCGAGGGCGCGGCGCAGGACGTCCATGTCCCGGGCCACCTGGGCGGTGTGCATGGCGGCGGCGGTCCGCTTGCCGGCCTTGCCGCAGGCCCGGCCGATGGTCCGCGCGGCGTCCAGCCGGGTGCGCCGCTGGGCGGCGGTGAGCGGGGCGCTGACCGAGTAGTACGCGGTGAGCAGCCGCTCCCGCTCGGCGTCCTCGGGCAGGCAGCGCAGCACGTCGCTCTCGCCGATGCCGCGCGGGTCGAAGCCGATCAGGTCGAACCGGGCGCGCAGGTCCGGTACGGCGTCGGCCAGGCCCTCGACGACGTCCATGCCGGAGCCGCCGGGCCCGCCGGGGTTGAACAGCAGGGAGCCGATCCGGTTGGCCGGGTCGGTGGCCCGGGCGCGGAGCAGGCCGATCTTGATCAGGCCGCCGCGGGGGCGGTCGTAGTCGAGCGGGAGCGCCGCCTCGGCGCACTCGAAGTTCTCCCGGCACTTCTTCCAGTACAGCCGCGGGGTGGCCACGCCGTCGACCCGGCGCGCCTCCTCCGGGCTGGTCGTGTCGTGGCGCGGGGCGGCCGGCGGGGGCGCGGCGGCGACCGGGGCGCCGAGCGTGCCGAGGGCCAGGGCGGCGGCAGCCACCCCGGCGATGACGGATGCGGTTCGCATATGGGTCCTTCCGTGCGGGTGGTCTCCACATCGGAGCGTCCACCCCCCAGCCGACCACACCACCGCAAGGGGCAATCCACCCCTAATCGGGCTACCGCGACAGTGACGAATCTCATTTCGGCTGCCCGCCGGGGGCGTGACCCCCGGCACCCGGCCCGGCCGGGGCGGGCGGGGGCGACGTAGGCTTGCCTTATCAGCCCGCGCACGCGCAGCCCGTCCGCGGCGCGGCGGACCGGCCAGGCGAGCAGGAGGAGCGACCCGGTGACGCAGGTATCGGACATCGGTGGCGATACGTCCGTCGGCGGCAAGCCCGTCGAGCGGCGCGACCGCGTCATCATCCGGTTCGCCGGCGACTCGGGCGACGGCATGCAGCTCACCGGCGACCGGTTCACCTCGGAGACCGCGCAGCTCGGCAACGACATCTCCACGCTGCCGAACTTCCCGGCCGAGATCCGGGCGCCCGCCGGGACGCTGCCCGGCGTGTCCAGCTTCCAGGTGCACTTCGCCGACTACGACATCCTGACCCCCGGCGACAAACCGGACGTCCTGGTGGCGATGAACCCGGCCGCGCTCAAGGCCAACGTCGGCGACCTGGACCCCGGCGCGACGATCATCGTCAACACCGACGAGTTCACCCCGCGCAACCTCAAGAAGGTCGGCTACGCCAGCAACCCGATCGAGGACGGGTCGCTGGCGGCGTACCACGTGCACAGCGCCGCGCTGGCCACGATGACGATCGACGCGCTGGCCGAGCACGACGTGGCGAAGAAGGACGCCGAGCGGGCGAAGAACATGTTCGCGCTCGGGCTGCTGTCGTGGCTGTACTCCCGGCCGTACGAGTCGACGCTGCGCTTCCTGGAGCAGAAGTTCGCCAAGCGGCCCGACCTGGTCACCGCCAACGTGGCGGCGTTCCGGGCCGGCTGGAACTTCGGCGAGACCACGGAGACCTTCGCCGTCCGGTACGAGGTCGCCCCCGCCCCGATGCCGGCCGGCACCTACCGCAACATCACCGGCAACGCCGCGCTGGCCCTCGGCCTGGTGGCCGCGTCGGTGCGGGCGGAGCTGCCGCTGTTCCTGGGCGCGTACCCGATCACCCCCGCCTCGGACATCCTGCACGCGCTCAGCAAGCACAAGGGCTTCGGCGTGGTCACCGTGCAGGCCGAGGACGAGATCGCCGCGATCGGCGCGGCCGTCGGCGCCGCGTACGGCGGGGCGCTCGGGGTGACCACCACCAGCGGCCCGGGCGTCGCGCTCAAGGGCGAGACGATCTCGCTGGCGCTGATGCTGGAACTCCCGCTGGTGATCGTCGACGTGCAGCGGGCCGGCCCGTCCACGGGCATGCCGACCAAGACCGAGCAGGCGGACCTGAACATGTCCCTGTTCGGGCGGCACGGCGAGGCGCCGGTGGCGGTGATCGCCCCGCGGTCCCCGGCGGACTGCTTCGACGCGGCGATCGAGGCGTGCCGGATCGCCCTGACCCACCGGACGCCGGTGATCCTGCTCAGCGACAACTACGTGGCCAACGGCTCCGAGCCGTGGCAGCTCCCCGAGGTCGCGGCGCTGCCCGACCTGCGGACGCCGTTCGCGACGGCGCCGAACGGGCCGGACGGGACGTTCCTGCCGTACCTGCGCGACCCCGAGACGCTGGCCCGGCCGTGGGCCGTGCCCGGCACGCCGGGGTTGGAGCACCGGATCGGCGGCCTGGAGAAGGCCGACGGGACGGGTGCGATCTCGTACGACCCGGCCAACCACGAGCACATGGTGCGCACCCGGGCCGAGCGGATCGAGCGGATCGTGGTCCCGGATGTCGAGGTCGAGGACCCGGACGGGGGCGCGCGGGTGCTCGTGCTCGGCTGGGGCTCGACGTACGGGCCGATCGGGGCCGCCTGCCGGCGGCTGCGGGCCGGCGGGCACCGGATCGCGCAGGCGCACCTGCGCCACCTGGCGCCGCTGCCGGGCAACCTCGGCGACGTCCTGCGCGCGTACGACCGGGTGGTCGTCCCGGAGATGAACCTGGGCCAGCTCGCCATGGTGATCCGGTCCCGGTACCTGGTCGACACCGTGCCGGTGCACCGGGTGCGCGGGCTGCCGTTCACCGCCGCCGAACTGGAATCCGCGCTGCTGGAGGTGGTCGTCCGTGGCTGAGCTGAACGGCGCGCGCAACGGCGCGGTACCGGTGAAGCTGACCATGAAGGACTTCAAGTCGGACCAGGAGGTGCGCTGGTGCCCCGGCTGCGGGGACTACGCCATCCTCGCCGCCGTCCAGGGCTTCCTCCCCGAACTGGGCATCCCGCGGGAGAACATCGTCTTCCTCTCCGGCATCGGCTGCTCATCCCGGTTCCCGTACTACCTCAACACGTACGGCATGCACTCCATCCACGGCCGCGCCCCCGCCATCGCCACCGGCCTGTCGGTGACCCGGCCGGACCTGTCCGTGTGGGTGATCACCGGCGACGGGGACGCGCTGTCGATCGGCGGCAACCACCTGATCCACGCGCTGCGGCGCAACGTCAACCTCAAGATCCTGCTGTTCAACAACCGGATCTACGGGCTGACCAAGGGGCAGTACTCCCCCACGTCCGAGTCCGGGAAGATCACCAAGTCGACGCCGGCCGGCTCGGCGGACGCCCCGTTCAACCCGGTGTCGCTGGCGCTCGGGGCGGAGGCCACCTTCGTCGCCCGGACGATCGACTCCGACCGCAAGCACCTGCAATCCGTGCTGCGCGCGGCCGCCGGGCACCCCGGCTCGGCGTTCGTCGAGATCTACCAGAACTGCAACATCTTCAACGACGGGGCGTTCGAGCCGCTCAAGGACGCCGACACCAGGGACGACTACCTGCTGCGGCTCGAGCACGGGCAGCCGATGACGTTCGGCGCCGAGGGCCAGTGGTGCGTGGCCCGCACCGGCGGCGGCTTCGGGCTGGAGGTCCGGCCGACCGGCGCGGTGCAGCCGGACGAGATCGTCGCGCACGACGCGCACGTGGTCGACCCGTCGTACGCGTTCGCGCTGTCCCGGCTGCCGCGGCCCGACCTGCGGCACACGCCGATCGGGGTGTTCCGGGACGTGCCGCGGCCGACGTACGACGACACGGTCCGGCACCAGGTCGACGAGGCGCGGTCCCGGGTGACGGGGTCGGCGGAGGAGCGGCTCACGGCCCTCCTGCACGCCGGCGACACCTGGACCCTCTGACCACGTTCCCGGCTGCCCCTCCACCCGGCGAGCGGTACCGGCGCACCCTGCCGCGGCGGCTCGACCGCCGGCAGGGCGGTCGGTGCGGGCGGGCGCGGGTAGGCCGGGGCGGCGGTGAACGGGTAGGCGCGGAGCCGCTCGTCGTCGTCCGCCCACGCCACCGCCGCCTGCGTCGCCACGCACCCGAGGACCGCGAGCCCCACCAGCCGCGCCGTCGGCAGCCGGCGCCGCCACCCCGCCCGCGCCGACCCCGCGATGCCCAGCGGCCGCAGCCCGGCGGCCAGCACCGGCGGCTCCGGCGCCCGGCGGCCGTCCGCGCTCAGGTACAGCAGGGCGAGCGGGAGCAGCGCCGCCCCGAACAGCGGCAGCACGGCGGCCAGCCCCGCCGCCGCGGCCGCGACCGCGGTGGCCGCGGCGACCCGGGCGCCCCGGTACCGCAGCAGCGGCAGCAGCAGGAACGGCGCGGCCTGCAGGGCCAGGCCGACCGCCGCGACGGCGGCGGCGTGGCCGGGGGCCGGTGCCGCCGGCCACGGCAGCCCGCCCGCGGCGGGCGGGCGCAGCGCGGCCAGGTGGCGCAGCGCGTCGGCCAGCAGCGGGGCCGGGCCGGCGGCGAGCTGGCCGTGGACGGCGTTGAGCAGGTACAGCGCCAGCAGGATCTGCGCGCCGCGGACCGGTACCCCGTACCGGGCGCCGGGCGGCGGGGCGTCCACCCCGCGGGCGGCGCTGCGGCGGGCGTCCAGCGCCAGCGCGTCGCCGACGGGGGCGAGCAGCAGCGGCAGGCCGGCGAGGAAGGTGGCGCTCTCGCCCTGGCTCCACGGTAGACCGAACGAGTAGGACAGCGAGACGAGCAGCAGGCCGCTGCCGTACGCGGTGAGCAGGGCGGCCCGGGCCAGGTAGCCGACCAGCAGGGCGAGCGTGGCCGTGACCGCGACCGCCAGCAGCGCGGTGAGCAGGGCGGGGCCGAGCAGCGCGTGGTCCAGCAGGCGGGCGATGCCGACCGGGCGGTACCGGTCCGCGGGCTGGTCGGCGACGAGCCGCGGGGTGTCCCGGTGCCGGGCCAGGACCACGAGCAGGGACGCGGCGAGCGCGATGCGGGCGAGGGCCGCGGTGCGCGGTCCGGGGTCGGCGACGTAGCGTCGGGCCCACGTCACGAGGAGCGCCATAACAGCCCTAACGATATGGCCAACCGGCCGTTGCGGACGGTCCGAACGGTGGACCCCGAAAGCCGGGTAGTGCACCGGAATAGGTCCCCTGTGGAGCGACGGCAGGGAGCGGGGACGGCAGGGAGCGGGAGGGTGTGCTGGCGCCGGGGACGCCGGGCGCCGCGCGCTGGTCGCACCGGGCCGGCGGCCTCCCGGGCGTCGCCGACCCGCGCCGGTCGAGCCCGGCCGGCGATGGCGCGTCGCCCCACCGCCGCCGCGGCCGGGACCGGACCGGGTCCGTGATCGGCCGCAGCGGGTGCCGTCGAACATCACCGGGAGGCGTCAGGTGGGGGTGGGGCCGGGGTGGTCGGGGCGGCCGCGGTCCGGGCGGCCGGGTGCCGGGCGGTCGCCGCCGCGGCGGCGGCCCGCCGGCCGGGTGGGGCGGGGTCCGCGCCCGGCCCACCACATCACGGCGCCGCGCACTCGGTCAGCTCCGCCACCAGCCGGGCCCGGCGCGGCGGCTCGCCGCACAGCGCGGTGTGCAGCAGGACCGGCCCGGCCGGCGGCGCCGGGAACAGGACGGCCAGCTCGGCGCCGTCGGCGACCGCGTCGACCGGTACGGGCTCGCCGGTGCGCAGGTCCAGCGCCCGCAGCCGGACGTCCTGCGCCGGCACCGGGCGGGCCGGCGCCGGCAGGGCGCGGCGCAGCGCGCCCTCGACGGCCCTGGCCACCCGCGCCGGCGCGCCGGCGCCGGCGGGGCGGTCGGGCGCGAGGCTGGTGCGGATGCGGCAGGTCAGCGGCGTGTCCGCGACCGGGTTCACCACCAGGTACGGGCTGTGCGCCGCGCCGATGCGCGGGTCGCCGCCGGAGCCGATCGCGCCGCCGGCGCTGACCAGGCCGGACCACTCCGCGGTCCGGCCGTCGACCGGGCCGGTGCCGGTGGGCGCGACGGGCGCCGCCGGGGTGACGTCGAGGCGGTCGATCCGGACGCCGGCCGGGCCGGCGGGCGCGAAGCCGGCGGCCACCTCGGCGGGGAGCCGGGCGGCGGCGTCGGCGAGGTCGACCACGAGCAGGCCGTCGGCGGGGACGGCGCCGGCCGGTACGACGAAGCAGACCCGGGCCCGGACGTGGTCCGCGCCGCGCCGGGCCCGGGCGAGCAGCACGCCGCGCCGGACGTCGCCGGTGGCGCTGACCAGCAGCAGCCGGGGGCGCTCGTCGTCGGGGGTCCGGCCGGGGCGGGCGGGCACGCCGGGGCCGACCCGGGCCGCGCCGGGGTCGGCGGCGGGTACGGCGCCGTACGCGCGCCAGTCGCCGGCCGCCCGGTCCAGCCGCAGCTCGACGGTGACGTGCAGGGCGTGGTCCACCGGCGCGAGCGCCACCCCGACGAGGCCGGCGGGCGCGGCGCAGCGGCCGACGATCCGCCGGCCGCGGACGACGTGGTCGACGACGGCGAGCGCCGGGTCGGTGCCGGCGCCGAGGCTGCCCGGTACGGCGAGCGCGGCGGCCGGCGCGTCGTACCGGGTGGTCGGCGCGCTCACTCGGCCACCGCCGGGGCGGCGGGCGCGTCGGCGTCGGCGCGGCTGTGCGGCACGGCCGCCGGGGCCGGGCGGCGGGCCGGCTCGGGCCCGCCGGGCAGGTCGACCCGGGTGAGCAGCGGCAGCCGCTGGGTGAACGCCCGCTCGACGGCGGCGAACACCGGTTCGGCGTCCGGCTCGACGTGCCGCAGGTGGGCGGTCAGCGCGCGCAGCAGGTGCTCGGCGGGCCACAGCTCGTACGGCGGGACCAGCCCGGACGCGACGTCCCCGCCGGCGTCGGCGAGCCAGCGCCACAGCCGGGCCCGGGCGACGGCGTCGGGCGGCAGCGGTGACCGGCCGGCGCGCAGCGCGGCGACGCACTCGCCGAGCAGGCCGCCGGGGTCGGCCACGTCGGCGGCGGGCAGGGCGAGGCCGCAGCCGGTCCACGGGCCGCGGCCGGCGGCGAGGACCGGGACGCCGTACCCGGCCAGCGTCGGGCCGAGCCGGCCGTGCAGGACCACGCCGAGGTCGGCGAGGGCGAGCAGCGCGTTGCGGCTGAGCGCCCGGCCGGGCAGGAAGCGCAGGTGGTCGGCGCCGGCGTGCGCGGCGGCGAGGGCGGCGACGCTGCCGGTGCGGTCGTCCTGGGCCGGGTGGTCGAGCAGCAGCCAGTTCGCCGCGGGCAGGTCGCGGGCGTGCGCGGCGGTGCGGGCGTACCAGTCGGCGACCTCGGCGGCCGGGCCGGTGGGCGCCTCGGTGACCGGGCGGTGGCCGACGACGACGGTCGGGCGGGCGGGGTCGAGGCCGTACCGGGCGGCGACGTGCGCGCGCACCTGCCGGCGCTGCGCGGCGGTGGCCAGCTCGACGGCGTCGGGCAGCAGGCCGGCGGGGCGGCCGAGGCCGCGGCGGGCGCGCCACGCGGTGTGCTCGGCGGCGGGGGCCAGCTCGGCCCGGCGGGCCCAGACCCGGCCGGCGAAGTACTCGGCGAGCAGCGGTTCGAGGGCGTCGGCGAACGGCGCGTCCGGCGGGCTGTGGCCGGGGAACAGGCAGTACGCGCGCAGGCCGCCGCGCGGCTGGACGGCGAGCACGGGCACGTGTGCGCGGCGGGCGGCCCGGACCGCGAGCCCGGCGCCGTCGTCGGTGGTGTCGGCGGCGACCAGCGCGACCGGGCGGCCGACGGCGAGGACGTCCTCGTACACGGCGGCCCGGGCGCGGGCGCGCAGGCCGGCGAGGCGGTACTCGGGCGCGGTCCGGCGGCGGGCGGTGAGCGGGCCGCGGGTGCGCCGGCGGTGGCCGGTGTCGACGTACGGGGTGAGCGCGTGCGCCGCGTCCGGCGGCCCGCCGCCGGCCGCGCGGGCGGCGAGCGCCGTGACCCGCCGCTCGGTCCGGCCGGCGATGTCGACGATCTCGTCGGCGGCGTACGCGGCGGCGAGCGGGCCCAGCTCGGGCGGCTCGCCGTCGGCGCCGGCGAGCAGGACCAGCCGGGCGGGGTGCAGCCGGCGGACGGCGTTGGCGAGGGTGAGCACGCGCAGCAGCACCCGCGGGTCGGGGTGCCCGACCTCGGCGAGCACCACCTGGTCGGCGTGCGGCGCGGCGAGCTGGCCGCACCAGTAGACGTGCGCTTCGTCGAGGAAGCGCTGGTACGTCACCTGGTCGACATCACCCCACACACCCCGGATAACGGGACTGACCAGGTAAAGAAACGCATTTCGGACGGGGTCAGCGCCGGGCCACCGCGTTCGGGGTCCGGCAGCGGCGCCCCTCGGCCGGGCTCGGCGCGGGGATGGCCAGCGCCACCTCGGCCGCCTCGGCCAGGCTCCACGTGGCCCCCTGGGCGTACGCGGCGTCGAACGCCGGCCCGCCCAGCGCCCGGGCGCGCTCCTCGCGCTGGGCGAAGAACGGCGCCGCGACGTCGGCGACCGCGCTGCGCGCGGCCCGGTTCGCGTCGGCAGCGCCGAACAGCCGGGCGGCGGTCAGCCCGTCGCCGGTCGCCGCGCAGCGCACCGCGACCCCGGCGATCGTGTTGCAGGCGGCCAGCTCGAAGCCGAACGCCACCTGCGCCCGCAGCGCCCCGCTCAGGTGGTGGTGCGCCGAGACCAGGTCGTCGCGGGCCAGCGCGGTCAGGCCGAGCGCGGCGTCGATCGTCCGCCGGCCGCGCACGGCCGGCCGGGACGCCTCCACCGGGCGGGCGCCGACCAGCAGGTCGACCAGCTCCGACCAGGCCCCGCGCTGCCAGAGCAGCGTGCCGAGGCCGTGCACGGCCGGCAGCGCGTCGCCGGCCATCCGCAGCGCCGCCGCGCGGCGCAGCACGTCGCGGTACCCGTCCTCGGTCGCCTCGACCGGCGCCCACGCGTCGACCAGCAGGCACAGGCCGGGGTCGTCGAGGGAGCGGGCCAGCCGGCGGGCCCGGCCGGCGAACACCGCGGCGGCCGGGGCGTCGGCGGCCGCGGCGGCCAGCCGGCTGTGCAGCAGGAACAGCTCGACCAGCAGCGGGCCCTGGCCGGGCGGGGTGGCGTCGGTCAGCGGGTCGGGGCCGCCGAGCCGGCCGTACAGCCGGCACAGCCAGGCCCGGGCCCGGGCGGTCGCGCCGCGCTCGATCCACCACGCGTCCAGCGCCCGGACCAGCCGCAGCGCCTGCCACGGGTCGCCCGCGGCGACCGTCCAGGCCAGCGCGTCGTCGATCTCGCCGCGCAGCGGGTCGATCGCGGACAGCGCCCAGGTGGCCGGGCGCCCGTCCTCGGCGACGTGCTGAAGCGCCAGCTCGCGGGCCACCCAGCGGGCGTGCCGGCCGCGGGCCGCCGCCTCCTCGCCCGCGCCGGCCAGCCGCCGGGCCGCGTACGCGCGGACGGGCCGCAGGAGCTGGTACCGCACCCCCGCCGGGTCGGGCACCGCCTCCACCAGCGACACGTCCACGAGCGTGGCCAGCGGCTCCAGCGGGTCCTCCTGGATCACCCAGCGGATCGCCTCGGCCGGCACCGGGCCGGCGAACACCGACAGCGCCCGCAGCAGCCGGGCGGCCCGGCCGGGTAGCCGCCGGTACGACCAGCCGACGCTCTCGGCCAGGCTGGTCATCCGCCCGGCCGCCGCGCCCCCGGCCGCCGGCTCGACCGGCTCCGGCCCGGCCGCGCCGACCAGCTCGTCCAGCCGGGCGGGCAGGTCCGCCACCGGTACGCAGCGCAACTGCGCCGCGGCCAGTTCCAGCGCCAGCGGCAGGCCCTCCAGCCCGGCGGCGACCTCCTGCAGCACGGGCAGCTCGGCCCGCTCGACCGCGCGCCCGCCGCGGGCGGCCTCGGCCCGGCGGCGCAGCAGCGTCAGCGCGTCGCTCGGCTCCCCGCCCGGCCCCGGCTGGAAGCCCATCGGCGGGGTCCGCCACACGCACTCCCCCGGCACGCCGAGCGGCTGCCGGCCGATCACCAGCAGCCGGGTGTCGCCGCAGCCGGCGAGGAGCTGCGTCGCGACCTGGGCGAGCACGTCCGGCGCGACCTCGCAGGTGTCGAGCACCAGCAGGACGTCGTGCGCGGTGGTGATCTCGGCCATCCGCGGCGGCAGCCCGCGCCCGGTCTCCAGCCGCACGCCCAGCCCGGCGGCGACCGCGGCCGGCACGGCGGCGGGCGCGAGCCCGGCCAGGTCGACGTACCAGACGCCGTCGGCGAACCGCTCGGTCTGCCCGGCCGCGACCCGCACGGCGAGCCGCGTCTTGCCCACGCCCGGCGCGCCGACGACGGTGACCAGCCGGTGCGCCTGGAGCAGCGCCCGCAGGTCGGCCCGCTCCCGCTCCCGCCCGACGAACGGCGTGACCGGGGCCGGCAGGTTGTGCCGGACCACGCCCGAGGTGCGCGGCCGGGGGAAGTCGCGGTCGACGCCCGGGCAGGTCAGTTGCAGCAGCCTGGTCCGGCCGTCGAACCCGCGCAGCCGGTGCAGCCCCAGGTCGCGCACCTCCACGTCGGCCGGCAGCGCGCCGGCCTCGCGGGCCGTGGCCGCCGAGCAGAGCACCTGCCCGCCGTGCGCGGCCGAGGCCACCCGGGCGGCGCGGTGCACCTCGGGGCTGGCGTACTCGCCGGCGGTCGGGACGGCGTACCCCGTGTGCAGGCCCATCCGGACCCGCGGCCGGGCGCCGGCGGGCCAGTCGCACCGGTACAGCGCGCGCTGCGCGGCCAGGCAGCCGTCGATCGCCTCGCGGGCGCCCGCGAAGGCGAGGAAGAACGAGTCACCCTCGGTGAACAGCTCGACGCCGTGCACGGTCAGGTGGGCCCGCAGCACGCGGCGGTGGGCGGTCAGCAGCGCCTGGTACCGGTCGCCCAGGACGCGGGCGAGGCGGGTCGAACCCTCGATGTCGGTGAAGACGAACGTGACCTGTCCACTGGGCGCTGCAACCCGTGCCGGCAATCGGTAACCTCCGCCCTGCTCGTCACCCGTCAGCAGATCACATTGCGGCGACCGGGCACACCGGCTGATCCGGTAGCTGACCCTCGGTAGGTCGACCCGTCACCCCGCACGGGTCGCCGCGGGTCACCGCGCTGGTCACCGGGGGTGGGTGGTCGACCGTGGTGATCCGAGATGGACCCCGAGCCTAGTGGGTCTTGGCAACCCGCTCGCCGGCAGTACGGGCGGTGTGATGCGCCTCGCTGCGCCATACTGGCGGGGTGAGTGGGGCGCGCGCCGGTACCGACCCGGCCGCGGCGGCCGCCGACGGCGGCGCCGCGGCGACCGAGCGACCCCCCGGGCCGCCGCCGCGGGTGCGCGCCGCGACCCCCGACGCCGCGGTCACCCCCGGCCGCCCGGCCGTCCGCCCCGGCACCCCCGCCGACGCCGCCCGGCACCGCGGCGCGGCCGCGCCGCCGCCGCACCGCACGCTAGGCGGCTGGCTGCGCCACCCCGGCGTGGGCCTGGCCGCGCCGTACCTGGTCATGGTGGCCCTGATCGCCGCCTCGGTGCTCACCGGCGGCCTGCTGCCCGACCTGCGCGACCCGCCCGCCGCGGACGCCGCGCCCACCACCAACCCCACGCCGACCCTGGACGGCGGCGCGCTGCCCACCGGCGGGCCGACCGGCACCGGCGCCCCCACGTTCGGCCCGACCGGCCTGCCGCCGACCGGCACCACCGGCCGCCCGGCCGACACGCTGCGCGGCTGGGCCGCCGGCCTGGCCACCCGCACGGTCATCCCGCCGACGGCGCTGGAGGCGTACGGGTACGCCGAGCTGGTCGTCGGCCGCACCCTCCCCCGCTGCCGGCTGAGCTGGACGACGCTCGCCGCGATCGGCCTGGTCGAGTCCGGCCACGGCAGCCACAACGGCGCCCAGCTCGGCCCCGACGGCAAGGCGCTGCCGACGATCATCGGCCTGCCGCTGGACGGCAAGGAGGGCCGGGCGCCGATCAAGGACACCGACAGGGGCGTCCTCGACGGCGACAAGGTCTGGGACCGGGCCGTCGGCCCGATGCAGTTCATCCCGACGACCTGGCAGCGCAGCGGCGCCGACGGCGACGGCGACGGGATCAAGGACCCGAACGACCTCGACGACGCCGCGCTCGCCGCCGGCCAGTACCTCTGCGCCGGCGGCCGGGACCTCGGCGACGCCGCCCAGTGGTGGCGGGCGATCCTGGCGTACAACAACCTCGCCCCTTACGCGCAGAAGGTCTACACGACCGCCAACGACTACGGCGTGCGAAGCCGCAGCTAGCGCGATACTCGGTCGGGTGTGCAGGGCGCTTCCGTCGGGCGTCCATTACGGGCAAGCTAGACGGGTGCTGTTTCGCGAGTGGGATGCCCGTACCGCGTCGGAGGTCGAGGTGGCGGCGCTGTTGACGCTGCTCAACGCCGCGCTCACGGCCGACCAACCCGGTGATCCACTGTGGCGCAACACCCTCTTCCGCGAGAACATCGCCGAGCTGATGCCCGGCCAGCGCCGGCAGGCGTGGATCGCCACCGACGGTGACGGCGTGCTGCGGGGGCACGTGAGCATGCTCCTGATGGGTGACACGGGCGTGATCGAACTGGTGGTCGACCCGGCCGTCCGCCGCCGCGGCCTGGGCCGGCAGTTGCTGGGCCGGGCGGTCCGCTGGGCGCACGCGCAGGGGTACGCGTCCGTCGGCGTCGAGGTGCCCGGCGACACCCCCGGCGTCGACTTCTACGAGGGCCTGGGCTTCCGCCGGGCGTACGCCGAGGTGCGCAGCATCCTCGACCTCGCCACCGTGGACTGGCTGGCCCTCGGCGAGATGGCCCGCGGGATCGGCTCGGGGTACCGGCTGGCGTACCACAGCGGCGGGCCGCCGACCGAGCTGCTGCCCTCGTACGCCCTGGCCAAGGCCGAGATGCGCAACGCCGGCGACGAGGGCGACCTGGAGCTGCGGCCCAGCTCGTACGACCCGCAGCGGCTCACCGAGAGCATCGCCTGCCTGCACCGCCGCGGCCTCGCCCCGCACGTGATCGTGGCCATCCACGAGCGCAGCGACGACGTCGCCGGGCTGACCGAGGTGGTGGTGCCCGCGCAGCGGCCGAGCCGGGCCGACCAGTACGACACGGTGGTGGTCCCCGACCACCGCGGGTACGGCATCGACCGCGCGATGAAGGCCCGGATGCTGTTCGAGCTGCGCGCCGCCGCCCCGCGGGTGCACGAGGTACAGACCTGGAACGACCCCGAGGACCAGCACCTCATGAAGATCAACAGCGACATGGGCTTCCGGACCGACCGGCCCTGGCTCGAGTACGAGGCCGAGGTCGCCGACCTGGTCACCCGCCTGGCGCCGTAGCGACCGCATCCACCCCGCGCGATCGGGTGACGCCCGGGGCGTGGCCGCGCGCCCGCCCCGGCCCGGCCGCTTATCGTCGCCGCGGCAGCAAAACTCGTGGATGGGGTGGATCGATGAGCGCGCGACGTGGGTGGATCGGGGCGGCCGCAGTGGCCGCGGCGCTGCTGGGGACGCCGGGGCCGGCGCAGGCAGCCGTCACGTACCCGACCGACGTGCCCTTCCACTGCCAGGTGCAGGAGGGGAACCGGCGCCACCCGTACGCGTGGAACATGTACATCCAGTGCCGCAACGGCGTCCTCGTCGCGGAGCACACCTGCCCCGACGGCGCCGCCTGGAACAACAACAAGGGCGCCTGCGGCGACGGCGTCCGCAAGGTCACCGACTTCGGCGTCCGCTGGCTGGTCGAGCCGAACGCGGCCGGCGACGAGGGCACCCTGACGTACACCCTGACGGCGACGTCCGGGATCGACCGCAGCGGCGTCCGGGTGCACGGCACGCTGCCGGCCGGCGTCACCTGGAACGAGGGCCACCGCTGCTACCACGACTCGGCCGACCGCGCCGTCGACTGCTTCCTGCGGCCCACGGCCGCGGGCGACGGCGGCCCGACCGCGACGGCCCGCTTCGTGACGACGGTACCGCTGACGACGCCGGCGACGATCGAGCAGACGCTGGGGATCACGTCGACGCTGCCGCGCGACAGCGACCCGGCGAACAACGCGGTCAGCGCCCGCTGCGAGGTCGCCGACCGCGCCCTGCGCTGCGCCTGACCGGGCTACGTCCACGGCGGTGCGTCCGCGGCGCGGGGGACGTGTATCCGGCTGCTTCGCGGAGGTGATGCGGAGCGGCCTCCGCCGGTAAGGTCTGCGGATGGGCCCGGGCGATGCGAGATCGGTCTCCGCAGCCTGCTCGCCCCCGGCGGCAGCCGTGAGTGATCTCGCTGCGGCGAGCTGGCCGTACCGGGAGCCGGCGGTGTACGACGCGCTGACCGCCGACCCCGCCGGCGATCGGGCGGCACGGATACTCGCCGTCCTCGACCACCACCGACCCGCCCGCCCGCGCTCGCTGCTCGATGTCGGCTGCGCGACCGGCCACACCCTCGCCGGTCTCGCCGCGGCGATCGACGACCTCGTCGGCGTCGACCTGCTCGCCGGCCTGGTGGCGCTGGCCAGGGCCACCAGGCCGCACCTGGACGTGCGGCGGGCGGACATGACGGCGCTCGCGCTCGGCCGGACGTTCGAGGCGATCACCTGCCTCGGTTACACGATCAACTATCCCGACGCGGCGGGCGCGGGGGCGACGCTGCGCCGGCTGGCCGCGCACGCCGCACCGGGTGCCACGCTGATCGTGGAGGCCATGGCCGGCACGCCGCCGCTCGACCGGTCGACGGTGCACCGGGTCGAGGTGGCCGGGGTCGCCGGTACGGCGACGGTGACGCATCGCCGCGCCGGACCGTGGCTGGTCACCGAGCGCCGCTGGTGCTTCCCCGGCGACCCGCCGCGGGTCGAGGTGGACCGGCTGCGCCGCCGCCCGGTCCCCGCCGTCGACTGGCCGGACATGCTCGCCGCGGCCGGCTGGCGCCCGCTGCTGGTCAGCGTCGACGGCATCGGCGCGACCCCGCCGGACGGCACGGCCCTGGTGGTCGCGGCGCGCGCCCGAGGGGTGGGTGCCGACTGTGCCGCCGGGGGCGTCCGACCGACCGAATGACGGGGTGCCCGCGGTCCCGGTCCGGACCGCGGGCACCGCCCCGCGCCCCGACTAGTCGACGGCCGCGTAGCCGCTGTCGGGCGCGGAGTCGGAGGCGTCCAGACCCCCCGCGTCGTCCACCTGCGCGTAGGACAGGTGCGCGCTGTAGTACAGCTCCGCGGGGTTGTCGATGCAGGACAGCGGGAACGTGAAGACGTTGGTGCCGTCGACGTGGGCATCCTTCGCCGTGCACAGCACCTCGCCGTTCCCCCAGACGTCGGCGGTCGGGCGCTCCTTGTCGCCCGCGCGGAACACGAGGTGGAATTCCGTGAACGACTCGTCGTTGTCGGTGTCGATCCGGAATACCGAGCCCGTGAGGACGTGCTTCCACAGCGGGTCCCGCTGCGGGTCGGTGGGCTGGGCCGTCTTGAAGCCCAGCTCCAATTCGGCCCCGACGCGGCGCCCGTTGGCGACGATGATGTCGGCTTTCGGCTGCTCGGTGGGGAAACCGGTCTCCGCGATGACGTCGCCGGTCGGGTCGGTGACGGGCGAGGCGGGGCCGGCGGCGAGGGCCGAGCCGGCGGCCCCGGCGATGACCGCGGGTACCGCGAGGGCGGCGATCAGCAGTCGGCTGGTCAGGGATCGCGTGGGGGGTACTCCCGGTGCTGTGGGTGGGAATTCACTTCGGATGACGTTGTCACCCGCACCACTGTGTGAATAATCCCAGCGATCCATATAGCTCATCTATGGCGACTGCCGATAGCATTTTGACTTTCGACCAATTACATGGAACAAGGGAGCGCAGGGCATAGCACGCGCCGGGCGCGGTACGAAAAGAGATACCGACTGTGGATATCACACGTCAGCGGCGGAGCAGGGCCGCGGCCTCGACCGCCCAGTACGTGAGGATCAGCGAGGCGCCCGCCCGGCGCAGGGCGGTCAGCGACTCCAGGATCGCCGCCTCCCGGTCGATCCAGCCGTTCGCCGCCGCCGCCTCGACCATCGCGTACTCGCCGGAGACCTGGTACGCCCCGACCGGCACCTCCACCGCCGCGCGGACGGCGGCGAGCACGTCCAGGTACGGCAGGCCGGGCTTGACCAGCAGGATGTCGGCGCCCTCGGCGACGTCCAGCCGGGCCTCGCGCAGCGACTCGGAGACGTTCGCCGGGTCCTGCTGGTACGTGCGCCGGTTGCCCTGCAGCGCCGACTCGACCGCGTCGCGGAACGGGCCGTAGAACGACGAGGCGTACTTGGCCGCGTAGGCCAGGATGCCCGTGTCGGTGTACCCGGCGCGGTCCAGGATCGCGCGGACCGCGCCGACCTGGCCGTCCATCATCCCGGACGTGCCCAGCAGGTGCGCCCCGGCGGCGGCCTGGGCGAGTGCCAGCTCGCCGTACGCGACCAGGGTGGCGTCGTTGTCCACCGCGCCGTCGGGGGCGAGCAGGCCGCAGTGGCCGTGGTCGGTGAACTCGTCCAGGCACAGGTCGCTCATCACGACCAGGTCGTCGCCGGTCTCGGCGACGACGTCGGCGATGGCGACGTTCAGCACGCCGGCCGGGTCGGTGCCGGCGGAGCCGGCGGCGTCGCGGTGCCGCGGTACGCCGTACAGCATCACCCCGCCCAGCCCGGCCGCCGCCGCGCCGGCCGCGGCCTTGCGCAGCGACTCGCGCGAGTGCTGCACGACGCCGGGCAGCGACGCGATCGGCCGCGGGGCGTCGAGGCCCTCGCGGACGAACAGCGGCAGCACGAGCTGCGCCGGGTCGACCCGGGTCTCGGCGACGAGGCCGCGCAGTGCGGCGGTGCGGCGCAGCCGCCGCGGCCGGGACAGCGGGTAGCCCACGTCAGGCCCGGAAGCGCAGCGCGGTCGGGCCCTGGACCTTGGCGCCGCGGCGCTGCTTGGCGGGCATCGTGGCGAGCTTCTCGCGCAGCTCGATGGCGTACGCGGCCAGGGCCTCCACCTGGTCGGGCACGCTGGCGTGCTCCGGCCGGACGTCGACCCGCAGGCCGAACTCGGTGGCGGTCTCGGCGGTCTTCGGGCCGATCACCGACACGACCGTGCGGGCGTGCGGCTTGCCGGCGATGCCGACGAGGTTCCGGACCGTCGAGGACGAGGTGAACAGCACCGCGTCGAAGCCGCCCGACTTGATCGCGTCGCGGATCTCGGCCGGCGGCGGGGCCGCCCGCACCGTCCGGTACGCGGTCACGTCGTCGACCTCCCAGCCGCGCTCGGTGAGCCCGGCGGCGAGCGTCTCGGTGGCGATGTCGGCGCGGGGCAGCAGCACCCGGCCGACCGGGTCGAGGATCTCGTCGTGCGGGGAGAACTCGGCCAGCAGGCCCTCGCTGGACTGCTCGCCGGCCGGGATCAGCTCCGGCTGGATGCCGAAGGACCGGACGGCCTCCGCCGTCGACTCGCCGATACAGGCGATCTTGACGCCGCCGAAGTGCCGGGCGTCGAGGCCGTGCTCGGCGAACTTCTCCCAGACCGCGCGGACGGCGTTGACCGAGGTGAAGACCACCCAGGCGTACCGGCCGTCGACCAGGCCCTTGATCGCCCGCTCCATCTGGGCCGGCGTGCGCGGCGGCTCGACCGCGATCGTGGGTACCTCGCAGGCGATGGCGCCGTACCCGCGCAGCAGCGCGCTCATCGCGCCGGCCTGCTCCTTGGTCCGCGGCACGAGCACCTTCCACCCGTACAGCGGGCGGGACTCCCACCAGCCGAGGGTGTCCCGGTCGGCGACGGCCTTGCCGACGGTCAGCACCACCCGGCCGGTGAAGCCGAGCGCGGCGTTGACGAAGCTGTCCAGGGTGGACGTGGTGGTGTACTGGGTCTCGCCGGTGCCGTCGCCGGTCACCGCGACCGGTACGTCCGCGGCGATCCCGGCCCCGCGCAGGCCCTCCTGGACCGCGCCCAGGTCGGCGGCGTCGACGGCCAGCGCCAGCGGCCCGCGGGCGGCGGCCGCGGCGAGCGCCGCGAAGTCCAGCGCGGCCACGTCCTCGACGTCGGCGGCGGCGCGCAGGCCGGTCAGCGGCACCCCGGCGTACGCGGCGACGCCGGCGGCCCGGCCGATGCCGGGGACCACCTCGAACGGCACCGCCGTGCGGGTGACCGCCTGCACCTCCTGCACCACCGACTCCAGCCCGAACGGGTCGCCGGCGATCAGGTGCACCGCCGGCTGCCCGGCCTTCGCGGCGGACAGCAGGACCTTGGCGATGTCGCCCGGCCCGCCCTCGGCGACGCTGTACTGCGGCAGCTCGGTGCGGGTCCCGGCCTCGACCGCCGCGGCGGCCTCGGCCCGGACGGCGTCGAGCAGCGTGGCCGGCAGCGACCGGTCGTAGAGGACCTGCCCGGCGTCGGCGAGGGCCGCCCGGGCCCGGCCGGTGAGCAGACCCGGGTCGCCGGGCCCCGCCCCGACGAACGAGATCCGCCCCACGGGCTTACGGCTGCGACTCATCGTGCACTCCCGGATTGCGACCCGCGGCCGGCGTCCCCCGGCTGCGGATTCTCGTCGGTTCCCGCGCCCGGCGCGAGAAGGTCGTCGGCCCCGGCGTCCCGCAGGTCGGCGGCCAGCTCGCGGCCGATGACGGCGGCCGCGGGCTCGGGGTCGGTGGTGGGCAGAGCGGCGGTGCGGGACAGCCGGATGGCGCGGGCCCCGTCCGGGCTGATGACCGCGCCGCGCAGGTACAGCTCCAGCGTGCCGTCCTCGTCCTCGGCCAGTACGGCGAGCGCCGCGATGGGCGTGCTGCACCCGGCTTCCAGGGTGGCCAGCAGCGCCCGCTCGGCGGCGACGCAGAGCCGGCTGTCGAGGTCGTCGATGCCGCGCAGCAGCGCGGGCAGGTCCGCGTCGTCGTCGGTGACCGCGGTGGAGCGGCACTCCACGGCGAGCGCGCCCTGCGCCGGCGCCGGCAGCATCAACATGGGGTCCAACGACTCGGTGATCTCGTCGGCGCGGCCCAGCCGGGCCAGGCCCGCCCGGGCGAGCACGACCGCGTCCAGCTCGCCCTCGGCGACGCGGCGCAGCCGCGTGTCCACATTGCCCCGGATCGGCCGGACGTCGAGCTGGAGCCCGAGCGCGTGCAACTGGGCCACCCGGCGGACCGCGCCGGTGCCGACCCGGGCGCCGGGCGGCAGCGCGGACAGCGGCAGGCCGTCGCGGGCGATCAGCGCGTCCCGCGGGTCCTGCCGCTGCGGTACGGCGGCGACGATCAGGCCGTCGGCGGGCGCGCTGGGCAGGTCCTTGTACGAGTGGACCGCGAAGTCGATCTCCTTGGCGAGCAGCGCCTCGCGCAGCGCGGAGACGAACACGCCCACGCCCAGCTCGGGCACCGGCCGGTCGGACCGGTCGCCGGTCGTCCCGATCTCGATCAGCTCGACGGCGCGGCCGGTGCGGGCCCGCAGCGCGTCGGCGACCTGCTCGGCCTGGGCCAGGGCCAGGGCACTGCCCCGGGTACCCAGACGCAGCGGGGTCATCGGTCACCACCTTCCAGCGAGGGGACGGAGCCCGCGGAGGTCGTGTGCGGCACGTCCAGGTCGAACAGCTCCCGCAAGAGCGAGGCGTACTGGTCACCGCCGGGGGCGGCGGCGAGCTGGCGGACCCGGACCGTCGGCGAGTGCAGCAGCCGCTGCACCACCCGGTGCAGGGCGTGCGCCATCTCGGCCCGCTGGTCGTCGGTCAGCTCGGGGCGGCGCTGGGCGAGCCGGGCCAGCTCGGCGGCGACGACGTCCTCGGCCCGGGCGCGCAGCGCGGCGACCGTCGGGGCGATGTCGGCGCCGCGCAGCCAGCTCAGGAACGCCTCCACCTCGGCGTCGACGATCCCGTCGACGGCGGCGGCGTCGTCCGCGGCCGGCCCGCCGCGGAGCTGGTGGCTGAGCGCCTCGATGTCGACCAGCCGGACGCCCGGCAGCTCCGCCACGGCGGGGTCCACGTCGCGCGGCACGGCGAGGTCGAGCAGGATCAGCGGCGGCGCGCCGGCCGGCCGGCCGGCCACGGCCGCGGCGACGGTGGGCGCGTCCAGCACCGGCTCGGCCGCGGCGGTCGCGGTGACCACCACGTCGACCGCGCGCAGCGCGCCGGGCACCCCGTCGTACGGCAGGACCTCGGCGGCGTACGCGGCGGCGAGCCGCTCGGCCCGGACGGAGCCGCGGTTGGCCACCCGGATCGGGGCGGCGCCCACCCGGCTGAGCGTGGCGACGGCCAGCGCGCCCATCGCCCCGGCGCCGACCACCAGCGCGGGTACGCCGGCCAGCCCGACCACGCCGGCCGGCCCGGCGGCGGCGTCCTGCGCCGGGGTGGGGCGGCCGGGGTCGGCGAGGGTGGCGGCGGCGACCTCCAGGGCCGCGCTGACCACGCTCTGCCCGGCCCGGTCGATGCCGGTCTCCGAGTGCGCCCGCTTGCCGACCCGCAGCGCCTGCTGCATCAGCTCGTGCAGCAGCCGGCCGGGGGCGTCGCAGGCGGCGGCCGCGTCGTACGCGGCGCGGAGCTGGCCGAGGATCTGCGCCTCGCCGACGACCATCGAGTCCAGGCCGCAGGCGACCCGGTACGCGTGCCGGACGGCGGCGTCGGCGTAGTGCACGTACAGGTGGGGGGCCAGCGTCGCCGACGGCACCCCGGCCCGGGCGGCGAGCACCGCGCAGACGTCGTCGAGGCCGCCGTGGAAGCCGGAGACGGCCGCGTACACCTCGACCCGGTTGCAGGTCGACAGCAGCACGGCCTCGCCGACGTACGCCCCGGCGACGAGGTGGTGCAGCACCTCGGCGGTGGCGTCCGGCGGCACGGCGAGCCGCTCCAGCAGCGCGACGGGCGCGGTGCGGAACGACAGTCCGACCACGAGCAGGTTCATCGCGGCAGCGCCTCCGCTCCGGCACCCGGATACCCGGCGCCGTTGGTGGACGACTTGCGGTGCTCGTGGAACGACAGGATCTGGAGCTCGACCGCGAGGTCCACCTTACGGACATCCACGCCGTCGGGCACGGTGAGCACGCACGGGGCGAAGTTGAGGATGCTCGTGATGCCGGCGGCGACGAGCTGGTCGGCGACGGCCTGCGCGGCGGCGGCCGGGGTGGCGATCACCCCGATGGCGACGGCCTCGGCGCCGATGACGTCGCCCAGGTGGTCGACGTGCCGGACCACGAGGCCGTGCAGGGTGGACCCGACCAGCCGGGGGTCGGCGTCGAACAGCGCGGCGATCCGGAACCCGCGGCTGCCGAAACCGGCGTACCCGGCCAGGGCGTGCCCGAGGTTGCCGACGCCGACGAGGGCGACCCCGCGCCGCTTGGTCAGGCCGAGCACCTGCTCGATCTGGGCGATCAGCAGGTTGATCTCGTACCCGACGCCGCGGGTGCCGTACGAGCCGAGGTGGGAGAGGTCCTTGCGCAGCTTCGCCGAGTTCACCCCGGCGGCGGTGGCCAGCGCCTCGCTGGAGACGGTCTCGTTGCCGGCGTCGGCGGACTGGTGCAGCGCGCGCAGGTACTCCGGGAGCCGGGCGACGGTCGCCTCCGGGAGATCCGGGAAGTCCGGGCCCGGGGTGGTGCCCGGGGCGGGTCCGGAAGTTGCCTGGCTCATCTGACTCCGACACATGCGGGTCGCGGGCCCCGCCCGACATGCGGGCCACCCGCGGCTGGTCTCCGGGCGGCCGCGGCGGGCCCCCGATGCTGGCTGGCCCGGCCCCGTGGTGCGGCGCGCGGACGGCAGTCCACGGCCGCCCCGGCGGGTCGGACCGAACTACAGCGTAGGCGCTTGTGAACGCACGCACAAATCGCGATCTTGGCAGCTCGGACGGGCTACGCCCGGCCCGGGCCGGGCACCCCGGGCACCCCCGGGGCAGGTGATCCACATGGGTCCCCGGGCCCCGTCACCGGCCCCCGGGGTCCCGCCACCCCCGCTCGCGGCCCCGCCCGACGCTGCCCGGAAGGGCAGCGCGCGACCCGCCGGCGGCGGTGGTCGACGGGCGGCCGGGGCGGGTGGGGGCGGTCGGGGCGGGAGTGACGTTGGGCACCCGGCGCCGCCCGGGTCAGGCGGCCACGGCGGCCAGGGCCACGGCGCCCAGCAGGGTGTCGGCGACCGGTACGCCGCGGGCCCGGAGCTGGGTCGGGTCGGTCAGGCCGCCGGTGTAGAGGACGCAGGCCGCGCCGACCGCGGCGGCGGCGTCCGCGTCGTCGAGGGTGTCGCCGATCAGCACCACCCGCTCGCCGGGCAGCTCCAGCGCGGCCAGGTGCGCGCGCAGGTGGGCGACCTTGTGCCCGCCGCCGACCTCGTGCCGGCGGCCGTCGATCCGGCGCAGCAGGGCGTCCAGCCCGTACCCCTCCACCGCCGGGACCAGCTCGTCGTGGAACCACATGGACAGCAGCGACTGGCTGCCCCGCCAGGCGCGCATCGCGGCCTCCGCGTCGGCGGCCAGCCCGGTCTTGACCAGCCCCCGCCGGTACGCCTCGTGGAACACGACGTCGAGCCGGGCGAACTCGTCGGCGTCCACCGCCCGGCCGAGCACCTCGCCGTAGTAGTCGGCGATCGGCCGGCGGAACTGCCGCCGGTGCACGTCGCTGCTGATCTCGGGGCCGCCGACGCTGGCGAACGCCACGTTCGTCGCCGAGATCACCAGGGCGAGGTCGTCGAGCAGCGTGCCGTTCCAGTCCCAGACCAGGTGCGGGCGCCTCACCTCGGCGCCGCCAGATCGCGCCGCAGCCGCTCCTCCTCCACCCGCCAGTAGCCGTGCTCGCGGCCGTCCAGCAGGATCACCGGGACCCGGTCGCCGTACTCGCGCTCCAGCTCCGGGTCGGCCGCGACGTCGACCTCGCGCCACTGCTCGCCGGTCTCGGCGGCCAGCCGGGCGAGCGCCGCCTTCGCGTCGTCGCACAGGTGGCACTCGGCGCGCGTGATCAGTTCCAGCCGCGGCTCGGTCACGGTCCCTCCCCCTCGTCGGCCCGGTTCTCGTCGGCCCGGTTCTCAAGGTAGAGGGCGCCGTCGGCGTCGGCGTGCGCGCGGTCCCCGGTGGCCCACCAGCCGTCCGGGTCCGGGCCGCCGCGGCCGTCCGGCCAGTAGCCGGTGAACAGATTCGGGCCGCGGACCACGATCTCGCCGTCCGGCGGGGGCGCGCCGTCGTCGGCCCGGGTCGGCACCGCCACGCCGTCCCGGCCGCGCAGCCGCACCTGGACGCCCGGCAGCGGGTGGCCGATCCGGACGCCGCGCCGGTCCGACTCGGCCCCGGCGAGCGTCGTGGTGAGCACCGGGGCGGCCTCGGCGAGCCCGTACCCGGCGAAGATCCGGTGCCCGGTGCGGGCGCTGAACCGGCGGGCGACCGCCGGGCCGGGCGGGCGCGGGCCGCAGGCGGCGAGCCGGACGGTCTCCAGCGCCGGCCCGAGATCCGGCAGATCCACCCAGCCGGCGTACAGCGCGGGCACGCCGAGCACCGTCGTCGCGTGGTGCGCGGCGACCAGCTCGCGCAGCCGGGCCGGGTCGGCCCGGTCGGCCAGCACCCCGCACGCGCCGTGGTACGCGACGGCACCGAGGCCGCAGTTGAGCCCGTACGCCTGGTGCAGCGGCGCCGCCAGCAGCACCGTGTCGTCCCCGCGGACCAGCGGCGGCTCGACCCGGGAGAGCTGCTCGTGGTGGGCCAGCAGCGCCCGGTGCGGCAGCATCGCCGCGCCGCCGGGCACCGGGTCCCCCGGCGGGTACAGCAGCACCGCCGGGCACTCCGGCCCGGCCGGCACCGGCGCGGCCGGCGGGTCGAGCGGGCGCAGCCCGGCGTCGGTCAGCTCGGCGAACGCGCCGGCGTCGGCGGCGATCGCCGCCCGCCGGGGCGCGGGGGCCCGCGGATCCACCGGTACCGCGACCAGCCCGGCGCGCAGGCAGCCGAAGTACGCCGCCGCGAACGCCAGCCCGTCGGCGGGCGCGATGAGCAGCCGCGGCGGGCAGTCGCCGGGGCCGGCGGCGGGCGTCGGGAGCGCGGCGAAACCGGCGGCGAACGCGCTCACCCGGGCGTCCATTTCCGCCCACGTGAGGATGGTCACGCCGTTCCGGAACGCCGGGCGCCCCGGGGTACGCTGCGCCGCATCGCGAACATAATCGGACAGATCAGCAGAACCCGTCAGAGGGGTACGGGGGTCCTCCACGGTCTCCGAGTGTGGCACATCACGCGCTCGTCGCGGATACCCCGAAAGTTCGCGCCGGCCCCGCGTGGCGACACACCGGAACGGACAGGCTGTGCGACTTCATTTGCGGGATCAACGGAAGAATCCCGCTCTCAGAAAGTGAATCTACGCACTCGGGTGACGGTGGCCTATCATCTTTAGGTCGACTCGCCCCTTTTCGTACCGAGTCGCCACCCCTCATACTGAGGAGGCCGCTGTGCCCGTTTTCGCGCCCCCCACGCACCGCACAGCGCGGTGCCCGGACGCGAACGACACCCCCATCGCCATTCGCCGGGCGGTACCGCACCGCCCACCGCAGCGGCGGACACCCACCCAGCGGATCAGCGAGGTGAATGCATGACCGGGTACGCGCACTCCGGTGGACTGCCGGGAACCCCGGCGCGGCAGGTGCTGGCCGACGGCATGGCGATGATCGGTACGGCTCTCACCGAACTGCTCAGCCGCAGCGTGGCCGTACGCGGCGGCGACGGCGTGAAGCGGACGCGGAACCGGCCGCACAGCGCCGACCCGCACACCCGGCCCGGTACGGGCAACAGCGCCAAGCCGCTCAACGGCCGGGGCGTGGCCAGCCCGGCCCGGCCGGCGATGCCGCAGCAGCCCGGCCCCGCCGAGCCGCCCGGCGAGTCCGGCGGCGACCGCCCGGCCGCGGTCGGCACCGCCCGGGTCGGCCCCGAGCGCCCCCCCGCCGGCCCGCCGGCGACCCCGCCGCCGAGCCGGCCGGACCGCGGCGACCCCGCCGCCGAGGTCTGGGCCCTGGTCGAACGCGCCCAGGCCGGCGAGGCCGAGGCCTTCGGCCTGATCTACGACCGGTACGTCGACACGGTCTTCCGGTTCATCTACTTCCGCGTCGGCAACCGCCAGCTCGCCGAGGACCTGACCTCGGACACGTTCCTGCGGGCGCTGAAGCGGATCAGCTCCTTCACCTGGCAGGGCCGCGACCTCGGCGCCTGGCTCGTCACCATCGCCCGCAACCTCGTCGCCGACCACTTCAAGTCCGGCCGGTACCGGCTCGAGGTCACCACCGGCGACGTCATGGACGCCGACAAGCCCGAGTACGGCCCCGAGGGCAGCCCCGAGGCCGCCGTCGTCGACCACATCACCAACGTCGCCCTGCTCACCGCCGTCAAGCAGCTCAACCCCGAGCAGCAGGAGTGCATCGTCCTGCGCTTCCTGCAGGGCTTCTCCGTCGCCGAGACCGCCCGCGCCATGGGCAAGAACGAGGGCGCGATCAAGGCCCTCCAGTACCGCGCCGTGCGCGCCCTGAACCGACTACTCCCGGACGGCTTCCGACCGTGATCGATACCCCCCTCATCGACCGCTCCAGACCGCGCCGGTGCGCACACCCCCGCACACCGGACACCGCACCGCTCCGGCGGGATATTCACGGCCGTCGCCGAACCGGGCGCGCAGCCGTAACCAATCGCACCCGTTCGGGGTTGACCGGGGTACCGACACCCCCCACTGCCCGACTACTGCACAGCGGCACTCCCGCCGCCACCGCAGCTTTCGACGAAAGCAGGTGCCCGCGGTGAAAACGATGCTCTTCGGCCGTCTGCGGGTCGAACGGTTTCACCAGCTCGTTGAGGATCCGCCGGCCGCCCGCCGGCGCCGCTCCCGCACGTCGGCCGACGACGAACTCGCGGCGCTCGCCGCGCTCGCCCGCCGCGGTACCGGGCTGGGGGACGCCCTGGCCCCGCGCTCCGCGCCGGAGGACGAATTCCGCACCGGGCTGCGCGCGCTGCTCGTGGCCACCGCCGAGCGGGAGGGCATCGGCGTCACCGCCCGCCACCCCGAGCCGGCGGCCGCCCCGGCGGCCGGCCGGCGGCGGTTCCTGCCCCAGCTCAGCCGGACCCAGGCGCGGATCAGCGCGCTGGTCGGCATCACGGTGGGCGCGGTCGTCCTGTCCGGCATGTCCTTCGCCAGCGACAACGCGCTGCCCGGCGACGCCCTGTACCCGGTCAAGCGGGTGACCGAGCGGGCCGGGCTGGGCTTCACCACGTCCGACGTGGAGCGCGGCGAACGGCACCTCGCGCTGGCCAAGGGCCGGGTCAACGAGGCCGTCGCCGTCCGGCAGGACCCCGGCAGCTTCGACCGGGTGCTCACCGACATGGAGAACGATGTCCGCGACGGCGTCCGCCTGCTCACCACGGCGGCGGTCAAGGAGCGGGACCCGGCGCCGCTGCAGTCGGTCGACGGCTTCGTCACCAGCCAGCGGATGGCCCTCGGCGGGCTGATCGGCCAGGTGAACGTCAACAACCGCAGCCGGACCCTGTGGTCGCTGCTGCTGCTGGACTCCGTCGCCAAGCGGTCCCAGGGACTCAACAACGCGCTGAGCTGCGGGGCGGGCATCGCCGGTACGGACAACCTCGGCCCCAAGCCGCAGGCCCGGCCGTGCGGGGCGGCCGCCACGCCGACCCCGCGGGACAGCGCCGCCGCCCCCGAGCGGACCGCGAACCCGCCGACCAGCCGGGCCCGGACGACGCAGCCGACCACCGGCAGCACCGGCACCCCGCGCACCGCGCCGACGGCCGAGCCCAGCGCGGACGACGAGTCCGAGGTGACACCCAGCCGCGGCACGGGCAACAGCCGCAGCGAGGACCCGCCCGGCCTGCTCGACCCCCTGCTCGGTACGCCGGGCGACGGCCGGGGCGACTGAGGCTGGAGCGCCGCGCGGCCGCCCAGTGGCCCGAGCGTGACCCACGGACGGCGCCCACCTGAACGGGTGGCGCGCCGTTCGCGCGTGTGCGGCCAATGCCCGCGCGGCCGGATACCCTCGGGCGGTGGGAACGGGCAGTGGAGGGGGTGTACGGGTGCCGAAGCCGAAGCCGGCGCCGCTGCCGGTGCTGCCGGCCGAGCCGGGCCCGCCGGTCATGCCGCCCGACCCCGGCGCCGCGGCGTTCTTCGACGTCGACAACACGATCATGCAGGGCGCGTCGATCTACTGGCTCGCCCGCGGGCTGGCCGCCCGCAGCTACTTCACCGCCGGGGACCTGGCCCGGTTCGCCTGGGGGCAGCTCCGGTTCCGGGTGCTGGCCAAGGAGAACGCCGGCCACATGGACCGGGCCCGGGAGATGGCCCTGGCGTTCATCGAGGGCTGGCGGGTCACCGACCTGGAACGGATCGGCGAGGAGATCTACGACGAGCTGATGGCCGACCGGATCTGGCCGGGTACCAGAGCGCTCACCCGCGAGCACCTGGACGCCGGCCAGCGGGTGTGGCTGGTCACCGCCGCCCCGGTCGAGATCGGCCGGCTGATCGCCCGCCGGCTCGGCCTGACCGGCGCGATCGGCACGGTCTCCGAGATCGACGGCGGCGTCTACACCGGACGCCTCGTCGGCGACCTCATGCACGGCCCGGCCAAGGCCGAGGCCATCGCCCGGATCGCCGCGGCCGAGGGCCTGGACCTGTCCCGCTGCACGGCGTACAGCGACTCGGCCAACGACATCCCGATGCTCAGCGCGGTCGGCCGCGCGGTCGCGGTGAACCCGGACGGGGCGCTGCGCCGGGAGGCGCGGCACCGCGGCTGGCAGGTCCGCGACTTCCGGACCGGCCGCAAGGCGGCCAAGCTCGCCGTACCGACGGCGCTGGCGGCCGGCGCGGTCGTCGGCGGGGTGTCGGCCGGGCTGGCGGTCCGCCGGAAGCGGGCGGGGCTGCGTTGACCCGGCCGGGGGAGCCGGCCGCCCCGCGCCCGGCCGACGCCACCCGCCCGCCCCGCGCCGCCGCCCCGGAGCCGCCGGCCGCCGGCGCCCCGACGCTGCCCGACCGCCCGGCCGCCGGCACCTCCACGCGGCCCGACCACCCGGCCGCGGATGCCGCGACCCGGCCCGATCACCCGGCCGGCCGGCCCGATGTCGACGTGTCGCCCGACCGGGCCGGGGACGGGGCCGGCAGTGCAGCGCTGCTCGATGCCGGCGGGTGGGCCGAGGCCGCGGGCGGGCGGCCCGACGCCGGCCGGCACGCCGCGTGGGGGGAGCGGGACCGCAAGCGCGGCGGGGGCCCGTTCGCCGGCGCCGGCCACCACCGCCGGCCGCGGCCCGACGCCGACGAGCCGGAGCCCGCGCCGCCCCCGCCGACCGGCTGGCGGCGGCTGCTCCAGCCGCGGGTCTCCCCCGGCATCCTGGCGCTCATCCTCGCCGTCGGCGCCACCGGCGCGCTGCTGCTCGGCCCCAAGCTGCGCGAGCGGGACTCCGGCGCCCCCGTACCGCTGGCCGCCGCCTGGCCGAGGGCCGCCGTCGGCACGCTGGCCGCGCACCTGCCCGACGGCCCGTCGTACGACCCGGTGCTGCTGCTCGACGGCGGCGGCTCGGTCGGCACCGCCGCGACCCCGGACGGCCGGGCGCAGCGGCTCGTGCACCTCGACCCCGCCGGCGCCGTGCGGACGCTGCGGACGCTGTCGTTCGACGCCGACCCGCTGTTCGGCGGCGTCGGCCTCGCCGGCGACCGGCTGGTCTGGGCCGAGACGGTCAGCGGGCCCGGCGGCGCCGCGGCCAGCAGCCTGTGGAGCGCCCCGCTGCGCGGCGCCGGCCCGCCCGCCCGGCTGACCGCGCGCACCGGCGCGCTCGCGTTCTTCCACTCCCAGTACGACCTGGTGCACGCCGAGGACAAGCTGCGCTGGATCGCCGTCGGCACCGGCGCGACGCCGGTGAGCGAGCTGCGCTCGATGCCGCTGTCCGGCGGCGCGGTCGAGGTCCGGCCGCTCGCCGGGCAGTGGGCGATGTCCCGCTGGCCGTGGCTGGTCAGCGTGGCGTCGGCGGGCAGCGGCGGGGCGCAGCGCTACGACCTGGCGACGAACCGGCAGCTCGACGTCCCGTCGGACGCCGTCGACCTGGTGACCTGCGGCCCGACCTGGTGCCGGGTCCAGGTGCTCGGCGACGCCGGGCCGAGCCAGCTCGACGTCATGCGCCCGGACGGGCGGGAGCGGCGCCGCATCGCCGGGCCGGGGACGAGCGCGGCGATCACCGACGTGGGCGTGCTGGACCGGTTCGAGGTGCTGAGCCGGGCGGTCACGGCCGGGGCGGCGGACAGCCAGCAGGAGCTGGTGCTGTACGACATCGCGCGCAGGCGGACGGTGGTCGTGGCGCAGGGCGTGAACCTGGTCAACTGCCGGGACGGGCGGCTCTGGTGGTCGACGGGCTCCGCGGAGACGACCCGCTGGCACACCCTCGACCTGCGCACCCTCCACTGACCGGCGGCGGCTGCCGTCCCCGGCAGCGCGCCCGCTAGCGGGCGAACGGGTCGGGGCGGCGGGCGAGGAGGCGGTCGACGGTGGACTGGATCGTCTCCCGCACCTCGTCGGCCAGGTCGAACACCACCATCGGGTCGTCCGCCTGGCCCATCCGGTCCGCCGTCTCGATCGGCGGGCAGAACTCGATCAGCCACTTGCTCGGCAGCGGCAGCAGGCCCAGCGGGCCGAGCGCCGGGAACGTCGGGGTCACCGGGAAGTACGGCAGGCGCAGCAGCCGCGCGAGCGGCTGGATGTCGGCGAGCATCGGGTACGCCTCCTCCGACCCCACGATCGCCGCCGGGATGATCGGCTGGCCGGTGCGCAGCGCCGCCGAGACGAAGCCGCCGCGGCCGAAGCGTTGCAGCCGGTACCGCTCGGCGTACCCCTTGCCGACGCCCTTGAAGCCCTCCGGGAACACCCCGACCAGCTCGCCGGTGGTGAGCAGCCGCTCGGCGTCGGCGTGGCAGGCGACGGTCGTGCCGACCTTGCGGGCCAGCTCGGACAGGATCGGCGTGGTGAACACCAGGTCCGCGCCGAGCAGCCGCAGGTGCCGGGGCGCGGGGTGGGCGTCGTGCGCGGAGACGGCGAGCATCAGGCCGTCGACGGCGATCGTGCCGGCGTGGTTGGCCACGACGAGCCCGCCGCCCTTCTCGGGCAGGTACTCGGCGCCGGTCACCTCGGTCCGGAACCAGTCGGTGTACAGCCAGCGCAGCATCGGCAGGAACACCCGCTCGGTGAGCTGGACGTCGAAGCCGAACTCGTCCACCTCGTACTGGCCGGTGAGGCGGCCGCGCAGGAAGGCCAGCGCGTCGGCCACCCGGCGGTCCCACGGGTCGGCGGTCGGGTACGCGCTGCGCCCGCCGGTGCGCGGGTCGGGCGTCGGGTCAGCGGGCATCGGCGGGCTCCCCCGGCCGGCGGGCGGCGCGGATCCGGCGGATGCCGTCCAGCAGCGCCTGCTCCACCGCGGCCACCCTGGCGCTGGGCAGCAGGCTGCCGCCGCGGTGGGCGCGGATGAAGTCGTCGAACGCCTCGGGCGTCGACCGCGGCGTCAGGCCGAACTCGGCCTCCAGCCGGGCAGTGTCGACGACCCGGCCGTGCACGAACAGGTCGAGCTGGTCGAAGCCGAACCCGCCGAGGTCCAGGCCGCGGAACAGCCCGGCGGCCGCGGTCAGGCCGGGCTCCGGCACCGGTACGGGCAGCCGCCCCGCCCGCCGGATCGCCTGGGACAGCGTGAGCACCCCGGCGCCGGCCACGTTGAACGTGCCCGGGTGGTCGCGCAGGACCGCCTCGTGCAGCACCGCCCCGACGTCGTCGAGGTGGACGAACTGGAGCCGCGGGTCGCGGCCGAGCACTGTCGGCACGAGCGGGCTGGCGAAGTACCGGGTCAGCGTGGTGTCCGCGGTCGAGCCGATGATCGGGGCGAAGCGGAGCACGGTGGCGACGACGTCGGGGCGGCGCCGGTTGAAGCCGCGCAGGTACCCCTCGATGTCGAGGATGTCCCGGGCGAAGCCGCCGCGCGGGGTGGCCCGGGGCGCGGTGTCCTCGGTGAAGACCGCCGGGTCCTTGAACGACGCGCCGTACGCGGCGGTGGACGAGCGCACGATCAGCTTGCGCAGGTCCGGCGCGCGCTGGCAGGCGGCGAGGAGCTGCATCGTGCCGATGACGTTGCGCTCCTTGGCGTCCTCGTCGTCGGCGGCGCCCGGCCGGGCCGGGCGCGTGGTCACCGCCATGTGCACGACGGCGTCGGCGCCCAGCTCGACGAGGACGTTGCGGGCCCCGCGCCCGTCCGCCTCGACCAGCTCGACGCCGGCCAGCAGCGCGGCGACCTCCGGCGGCGGCGCCACGGCGTCCAGGCCGACGACCCGGGGCAGGCGCGGGTCGGCGGCCAGCCGGGCCGCGACGGTGGCCGCGAGGTACCGGCTGACGCCGGTGACGACGACCACTTGCGGACAGCCGGGAGCCGCGCCACGGCGGGGTGCGTTCATCGCGCCTCCCTACCGTGGGCGGACCGGACCGGTCGGCTACTTGCCGAGACGGCGACGCTGGACGCGGGTCTTGCGCAGCAGCTTGCGGTGCTTCTTCTTCGCCATACGCTTGCGGCGCTTCTTGACCACAGAGCCCATACGTCAGCCTTCCTCACCCGCACCGGGCCGCCGGGCCGGGAGGTACCCGGCCGCGGGTCGAGCCCGGACTTCTGGACACGGGACCGGTGACGTGTCGCGTCCACGGGCACCGGGCGGGGGTCATCTGCACGAGCCGGGCTGTCCCGGCGCGCGGGCTCGCCCACGCGGTGCGGGCCAGCCGCGCCGGGGCGGGCCGCCGGGATCGGCGGGCCTGCCGGCATGCACATGGCCGTCGGTGGGGACATGGCGGTCAGCGGTCGGCCCTCAGCGTAGCCGCCCGCCCCGGGTGTCACCAAGCCGCCCCCGGTCAGGCGGTTTCGGAGAACGCGCCGCGCAGGTACTCGTGGACGGCATGCTCGGGCACGCGGAAGGACCGGCCCACCCGCACCGCCGCCAGCTCGCCGCCGTGCAGCAACCGGTACACGGTCATCTTCGACACGCGCATCACGGTCGCCACCTCGGCGACGGTGAGGAACTTGACCTCCGCTAGCTCGCTGTCGACCTGCGGCGCCCCAGCCATGTGACCACCCACCGTCCGCTCCCCGGCGCGTGGGCGCCCCCGGCGCCGACGCGCGTACCCCTGCGTGTCACCTGTACGGTAGCGATACCGCTGTGACGGTGAGGCCACTTTCCGCGATCACGTCAAGCCGACACGCCGGCGGGTCACCCCGGGCCGGCGCGGCGCGGTCAGCCCCGGCTGGCCAGGGCGCGGGCGAAGAACAGCAGGTTGGCGGGGCGCTCGGCGAGCCGGCGCATCATGTAGCCGAAGGAGTCCGAGCCGTACGGCACGTAGATCCGCGTGGTGTAGCCCTCGGCGGCGAGCCGGCGCTGCTCCTGCGGGCGGATGCCGTACAGCATCTGGAACTCGAACCCGTCCTGGCTCTTGCCGAACCAGCGCGCCCGGTCCTGGCCGATCGCGATCAGCCGCGGGTCGTGGGTGGCGAGCATCGGGTACCCCTCGCCCGCCATCAGCACGTTCAGGGAGCGGACGTACGCCTTGTCCACTTCCAGCTTGTCCTGGTATGCGACCGACTCGGGCTCCTTGTACGCGCCCTTGCACAGCCGGACCCGGGACCCGGCGCCGGCCAGCTCGCGGCAGTCCGCCTCGGTCCGGCGCAGGTACGCCTGGAGCACCGCCCCGGTCGTCGGGAAGTCCTTGCGCAGCGTGGCGAGGATCTCCAGCGTGGAGTCGGTGGTGGTGTGGTCCTCCATGTCGAGGGTCACCGTGGTGCCGGCCTCGGTCGCCGCGGTGCAGATCGCCCGGGCGTTCTCCAGCGCGACCTTCTCGTCGACGAGCTGGCCGAGCGCCGACAGCTTGACGCTCACCTCGGCGGCGGGCGTCAGCTCGGCGGCCGACAGCGCGCCCAGCAGGCTGACGTACTCGTCGCGCACGCCGGCGGCCTGGTCGAGGTTGGTGGTGTCCTCGCCCAGGTTGTCGATCGTGATCGTCAGGCCCTCGTCGACGAGTTCCCGGGTGGCGCGCAGTGCGTCGTCGATCGTCGATCCGGCGACGAATCGACGGACCACATCCCGACTCACCGGCGCCCTCTCCACGACCTGCTCCACCGTGCCGGAGCGGGCCGCGGCGAGGATAAGTCTCCGCAGCATGGCGGAGAGACTACCGCGCCCGCGCGCCGCTGGGGAGTCGCATCCGGTACGGGCGGGCACTGGGCGGAACGCGCGCTCGCGTTTAGTGTGATGGCGTGGACTTCGCCGCTTATGCGCAGACGGCCGTGCAGCTCGTCAACGGGACGCTGACCGATCCCGACACGGCCGCGGACGTTTTCGTCGGCGACCTGTCCTGGATGCGCACCGAGGCGACCGAGCGCGACCTCGCGGCGCTGCGCCGGGCGCAGCCCCGGTTCCGGGAGGTGTTCCACCTCGGCGCGGCCGGGCGGGACACCGAGACCGTCGCGCTGGTCAACGTCCTGCTGGACGACTTCCCCGCCCGCCCGCGCATCTCCGGGCACGACGCGAGCGACTGGCACATGCACGTGGCCAGCCGGGGCGCGTCGGTGAGCGCGGAGCTGCTGGCCGGCGCGGCCTGGGGACTGGCGGCGTGGCTGTGCGAGCACGGCAGCTCGCGGCTGGGCGCGTGCGCCGACGACCGCTGCCCGAACGTCTACCTGGACACGTCCTCGAACCGGTGCCGCCGGTTCTGCTCGGAGCGGTGCGCGACCCGCGCCCACGTCGCGGCCCACCGGGCCCGCAAGCGCGCCGCGACCGCCCCGGCCTGACCGCCGCCGCACCCGCCCAAGTGATCAAATCCCACGCAGGGCGACCGACCGGGCGGCGCGGGACCGGCCGGGCGGCCGGGCGGCGCGGGACCGGGCGAGCGGCCGTCGAGACCGGCTCAGGCCGGCTGGGCGGCCGGGAGGTGGCGGCGGGCGAAGGCGAGGGCCTCGGCCAGGTCGGCCTCGCGGGTGTCCCGGCTGCGGGCGCCGCGGGTGGCCACCTCGACCGCGACCGCGCCGGTGAAGCCGCGGGCCGGCAGCGAGGCGAGCAGCTCGGCGCAGGGCTGGGCGCCGCGGCCGGGGACGAGGTGCTCGTCGCGCCCCTCGCCCGTACCGTCGCCGAGGTGCACGTGCGCCAGCCCGGCGCCCATGTCGTCGGCCATCGCCAGCGGGTCGGTGCGGGCGGCGGCGCAGTGCGAGATGTCCAGCGTGTACGCGTCGTAGCCGGCGGCGACCGGGTTCCAGCCGGGTACGTACGGCACGAACTCGCGCCGGCCGAGCCGGACCGGGTACATGTTCTCCACCGCGAACCGCAGGTGGCCGAACTCGTCGGCGAGCCGGGCCCGGCCGGCGGCGAAGCCGCGGGCGTACTCGCGCTGCCAGGTGAACGGCGGGTGCACGACGACGGTGCCGGCGTCGAGGTCGGTGGCGAGCGCGGCGGCGCGGCGCAGCCGCTGCCACGGGTCGGGGCTCCACACCCGCTGGGTGACCAGCAGGCAGGGGGCGTGCACCGAGCCGACCGGCACCCCGTAGTGGTCGGCCAGGCCGCGCAGCGCGCCGGCGTCCTGGCTGACGGGGTCGGTCCAGACCATGACCTCGACCCCGTCGTAGCCGAGGGCCGCGGCCAGTTCGAAGGCCGCGGCGGTCGGCTCGGGGAAGACCGAGCTGCTGGAGAGCAGTACCTGAACCACGGACCCAGCGTATATCCGCCACGCCGCCCGACTCCCACTGAATCATCCCAAAGCGGGATGAACGTCAGTGGCGAGCGCGGTCCAACCGGCGCAGGATCACTCCCTCGCGCAGCGCCCACGGGCAGACGTCCACCGTCTCCACCCGCAGCGCCCGCAGCACCGACTCCGCGACCACGGCCCCGGCGAGCACCTGGTGCGCCCGGGTCGGGCTGACCCCCTCCATCCGGGCCAGCGCGGGCGGCGCGATGTGCCGGACGAAGCCGAGCACCTGGCGCAGCCCGGTCCGGGTGAGCTGGCGCGGCGCCCACAGCCCGGCCGAGGACGGGGCGGTGCCGGCCAGCCGGGCCAGCGTCCGGAACGTCTTCGAGGTGACCACGGCCCGGTCCCAGCCGGTGCCGGCGAGCCGCTCGGCGACCGGGACGAGCAGCTCGTCCACGTACGCCCGCAGCCCCGCCACCGCCTCGGCCGACGCCGGCGCGGTCGAGGCCGGGCCGATGCCGAGCCACTGCCGGGTGAGCCGGCCGGCGCCGAGCGGGACGGACAGCGCCTCGGCCGGCTCCTCGTCCACCCCGGCGGCCAGCTCCAGCGAGCCGCCGCCGATGTCCAGGACGAGCAGCCGCCCGGCGGACCAGCCGCACCAGCGCCGGACGGCCAGGAAGGTCAGCCGGGCCTCGTCGGCGCCGGAGAGCACCCGCAGGTCGACGCCGGACCGCTCGCGCACGGTGGCCAGCACGTCGGCGCCGTTGCCGGCCTCGCGGACCGCGGAGGTGGCGAACGCCAGCAGCTCCTCGACCCCGCGCTCCTCGGCGCTCAGCCGGGCCCGGGCCACCGCCTCGGTCAGCGCCGCGGCGCCCTCCTCGGTGATCCGGCCGTCGCCGTCCAGCCGCTCGGCCAGGCGCAGCGGGGTCTTCTCCGAGTAGCCGGGCCAGGGGTGGGCGCCGGGGTGGGCGTCGACCACCACCAGGTGCACCGTGTTGGAGCCGACATCGAGTACACCCAGTCGCATGCCGAGCACCTTAGGGCATCACGGTGACGTCCCCGCGTACGGAAACGGCCCGGGCGGCGGGCGCCCGGGCCGTCGCATCGACGCCCGTCAGGCCGGCGCGGTGCCCGCCCGCCGGCGGCGCAGCATCCAGGCCACCAGCCAGGCGCCGACCAGTACCGCGCCGGTGCCGGCGAGCAGCAGGTTGCGCAGCAGGCCGCCGGGCGTACCGCCGGTGACCGGCAGGCCGGCGGCGCCGGCGCCGTCGGCGATCGTCACGGTGGTGCTGACGGTCACGCCGGAGGTGAGGCCGGTCGCGGTGATCGTCGCCGTACCGGGGGTGGTGAGGGTCAGCGGCAGGGTGATGGTGCCGCCGCTGTCGGCGGTCACGGTCGCCACGACGTCGCGGCGGGCCGACACCAGCCGCAGGCCCAGGGTCGCGCCGGTGTAGGAGACGCTCACGCTGACCTGCTCGCCGCCGAGGAAGCCGGTGGCGGTGAACTGGACCGTGCCGCCGCTGCCCACGGTGCCGATGTTCACGGTCGCGGTGGGCGGGGCGGGCGGGTACGGCGTGGCCGCGGCGGGCGTGGCGACCGCCAGCATCGCGAGGAGCGGGATCAACACTCGCAGCAAACGCACAATATCCCCCAGGACCGAAAATGACGGACTTTCGCGAAAAACCCTCCCTAGGACGAAGCTACTGCGCGTTCCGGCACCCGTCAGTCGAATCGGTGGATGGGGACCAGCCCGTCAGTCGGGGGGTCAACCACAGCCGCGGCGTGTGCGCGGCGGCGCTCGCCGCCCGCGGCGCCCGCAGGACCGCGGTCAGCTCGGTGGTCGCGCCGGGGCGCAGGTCCACCGTCCGGATGCCGGCCCGGCGGCCGCGGTCGGCGCCCGCGCCGAACGGCACTGGCCGCCCGTTCTCGGCCATCCCCACCAGCGCCCCGCCGGCCGGGGCGAGCACCGTGACGTTGGTCCGCAGCGTGTACGGGTCGCCGCCCAGCGCCAGCCCGGTCACCGCCACCGGCAGCCCGGACCGCGGCGCGGTCGAGGACAGCCGGACGGTCAGCGCGTACTCCCGCCGCCCGGCCACGCAGCCGCCCGGCCGCAGTGCGGCCGACTGGCGCAGGTAGTAGCCCAGCTTCGCGCCGCTGCCGTCGTTCAGGAACACCCCGACGGTCGGGCGGGCGCCGTCGTCGGCGGGCAGCCGGCCGCCCAGCACCGTCGGCTCCAGCCGGCGCTGCTCGTCCGGCCGGGCCGACCAGACCAGCAGCCGCCGCTCCCCCGCCGCCCGGCCCAGCGCGCGGATCAGCGCCGCCGGCCGGTCGGCCCGGCCGGTCAGCGCGGCGAACGTCGCCCGGGCCGCCGCGGCGAAGTACCGGTCCTGCGCCACCGACGAGCGGATCCGCCGGTACGTGCCGGACAGCAGCGTGCGCACCGCGGTGTCGCCGGCCAGCGGCGGCCCGCCCGGCACCGGGACCGGGCCGTGCACCCGGAGCAGGTACGACAGGGCCACCGGGTCGGTGGCGAGCACCCCGTCCACGAGCCGGCCGCTGCGCCGGCGGTACATCTCGCGCAGCGTCGTCGCCGCGGTCGGGAAGTCCGGGGTGAGGTTCACGTCGGCCGGGAACGTACCGAGCCGGTCGGTGTACAGCGCGGCCTGCGCGGGGTCCAGCGGCAGCACCGGGCGCGGGAACGGGCGCAGCGAGGACGCGCTGCCCTGCGCGACCACCGTGACCCGGCCGTGGTCGGCCGCGACCACCGCGTACGCGCCGGGCAGGCCGCCGGTGGCCCGCGCCTCGGCGAGGTTCTGGAACACCAGCAGGTACTCCCGCCGGCCGCTCGCGCCGAACATCGGCGGCAGCAGCGCCGCCGCCCGGGCCGCCGTGCCCAGGTCGCCGGTGGCCGCGCGCAGCTCGGCGCCGAGCCGGTCGACCGCCGCGCGCACCGGCCCGACCAGGCCGGCCCGGCGCAGCCCGGCGATCCGCGCGGCGCCGGCGGCGAACGTCGCCTCCGCGGTCGCCAGGTCGGCCGCCACGGCGGCCAGCGGGGTCAGCGGCAGCCGGCCGCGGGTCGGCGCCAGCGCGGCCGGGTCGACCCGGCCGACCGAGCGCAGCAGCGCGGGCAGGCCGACGTCGGCCAGCTCGCCGACCGTGCCGGCCACCACCGACACCGCGCGGGCGTCGTCGCCGGCCACCGGGACGTGCCCGACGCCGCGCCACAGCGGGTCGTCGGCGTACATCCGGGCCGCGTCGGCGTGCACCTGCAACTCGCTCAGCGTCCGCTCGGCGGCCCGGACCTCGCCCGCCCGGACCTGCCCGTTCAGCGTCCGGACGAGCTGCGCGGCGAGCACCAGGTGGTCCCGGACCATCCAGCCGCGGCTGCCCGCCCAGACCAGGCCGGGCAGCAGCAGCGCGGCGCAGCCGACCAGCGCGGCGACCCGGCGGCGGATCCGGCGGCGGGCGCGCCAGCGGCGGCGGCGCTCGCCGCGCTGGGCGGGCGGGCGCAGTCGGGGTACGGCCGGGTCCTCGATGAGCGTCACGCGGCGATCTCCCTCCGGTCGGCGCCGGCGCGCGGCACCGGCGGCTGTCCGGGCCGCGGCGCCGCCGGCGCCGGCCCGCCGCTGGCCGCGAGCGCGGCCAGGAAGGTCAGGTACACCCAGAGCTGCCGGGTGTCGTAGTAGCCGCCGGAGAACATGCTCGCCGCGGCCAGGTACGCGGCGGCGACCAGGCAGCCGCCGCGGTCCCAGGTGGCCCACGTCGCCCGCCCGCCGGCGTGCAGCAGCAGCCAGGCGACGGCCCCGGCGAGGAGCGCCAGGCCGACGGCGCCGCCGTCGGCACCCACCTCGGCGGCCAGGTTGTGCGGGTAGTCCATGTCGATGTACCGGCCCGCGTGGGCGCGGAAGCCGTCCAGCCCGCCGCCGAACAGCGGGTCGTCGGCGAGCACCCGCCAGGCCCGGCGCAGCAGCTCCGGCCGGACGGAGAAGTCGCCGCCCTGCAGGCCCGCGAGCGTGTACCGGCGGTACAGCCGGGTCAGCCCGGCGTTGCCGGCGACGTACGCGAGCACGGCCAGGCCGAGGCCCGCGGCCAGCACGCCGAGCGCGTGCCCGAGCCGCAGCCGCCAGCCGACCACCAGCGCGACCGCGGCGGCGACGGTCAGCGCGGCCAGGCCGCCGCGGGAGCCGGAGAGGAAGGCCGAGTACAGCAGCAGCGGCGTCGGCGTCAGGTACCACGCGCGGCGGTCGCGCAGGGCCAACGCGATCGCGCTGATCACGCCGAGGCACTGGATCCGGACGAAGACGTTCGGGCCGCCGCCGAAGGCCGCGTACCGGCCCTGCTGGCCCGGGCCGCTGTACCAGGCGGCGACCGCGAACACCACTGCCGCGCCGAGGCTCAGCAGGAGGAACCAGTACAGCGCGCGGGCCGGGTCGGGCGCGACGATCAGCGCCGCGGCGACGACCAGCACGCCCAGCATGGCCAGGTCGAGGCCGACGGCGTCCAGCCGGGCGGCCGGGTGCGCCCACAGGCCGCCCAGCAGCAGGTAGCCGAGCAGCGCCAGCACGCCGCCGAGCGGGCGCAGCGGCACCCGGTACCGGCCGGCGCCCAGCGCCCACAGGACGGTCAGCAGCAGCAGGGCCAGGCAGGCCAGGGCCCGCGGGTCCAGCCCGAGCGGGCGGGCGTGCTCGGCGGCCGGGCCGAACCGCCCGCCGAGCACGACGACGAACAGGCCGGCGACGAGGACGGGCGAGGCCGTCCGGGCGCGGTCAGCGGGCGCCGGCACGCGCGGCCTCCCGCCCCGCCCCGGCCGGCCGCCGGCCGCCGCCGAGGGCGAGCGCGCTCATCGCGGCGGCGGCGAGCAGGTAGCCGGCCAGCGCCGCGACGGCGGCGCCCCACAGGCCGTACCGGGGGATCAGCAGCAGGTGGCCGCCCGCGGTGACGGCCAGCACCGCGCCGTCGGCGACGGAGACCGCCGCGGCCGGGCGGCGGGCCAGCGCCAGGCCGGCGGCGACCCGGGAGACCGCCCAGCCGCCCGCCGCGGCGGCGAGCAGCGGCAGCACCAGCGCGGACCCGGCGAACGCCGCCGGCAGGCCCAGCCGGATGAACGCCGTCCCGACGGCGGTGACGGCGAGCGCGGCGGCCACCGCGTAGCCGGCGGCGCGCAGCAGCAGCCCGCCGGCGGGCAGCGCGCCGTCCGCCGCGGCGAGGTGCCAGCGGGGCAGGTGGGCGTCGACGTAGTTCTGGACGGGCATCAGGCAGAGTTCGGCGAAGGCGGCGGCGACGGCGTACAGGCCCAGTGCGGGCAGGCCGGCCAGCAGCGGGATGAGCAGCCGGTCGGCGCGCAGGGTGGCGAACGAGGCGAGCGCGCCGGGCAGCAGCCGGCGCCCGGCCGCCCGGATCCGCCGCCGCCGCGCGACCGCCGCCGGATCGGGACCGGCCGCATCGCCGGCGCCGGCCGGCGCGGCGGCGCCGGATACCCGGCGCGGGTCCGGCGGGCGGGCGGCGAACCGGTGGGCGGCGACCGCGGTCAGCGGGGCGGCGGCGTACACCGCCAGCCACGCCGCCGGCCCGCCGCGCGCGGTCAGCGCGAGCAGCGCCGCGCCGGCCAGCAGCAGCGCCTGGGCCGCGACGTTCGCCCGCAGGTAGCCGCGCCCGTCGGCGACGGTCGCGGCGCTGATCCGGATCGTGGTCAGCCCGAGCGAGGCGATGGCCAGCCCGCCGACGAGCAGCGGGTACAGCGCGGGCGCCCCCGCCCCCCGGACGGCCAGCAGCGCCGCGACGGCGGCGCAGCCCAGCCCCACCGGTACGGCCGCCGGCGCGACCAGCGCGGCGACCTCGCGCCGGGCGGCGGCGAACGTCGCCGGGGCGGGCAGCGCCGCCGGGTAGGCCCGGTCGACGCCGGCGACGAGGACGACGCCGAGCAGGTAGGACAGTTGCAGCAGCAGGGCCAGTTCGCCGCGCCCGCCGGGGCCGAGGGCGTGCGCCGACGCCATGTTGACGCCGAGGCCGGCGACGAGGACGACCGCGTGCCCGGCGAGCAGGTACCACGCCGTCCTTCCGGCCGCGGACATCACGCGTGCTGTCTCCCCCGTTTCCGGTCCGGGCGGCGGCACCGCTCGGCGCAAGCGACATTACCGGCATAACTGGTTTAATAAGGACGGTTTCGGGTATTCGGCGACCGTCCAGTGACACTCCTCCGATGGCCGGGGACGCGGTGCGCATCACCTACCTGACGCAGTACTTCCGGACCCCGGCGATGAGCGGCGGCCAGCGGCCGTACGAGTTCGCCCGCCGGCTCGCCGCCGCCGGGCACCGGGTCTCGGTCGTGTCGGGCCCGCCGCCGGACGACGGCCCGCCGCGCCGGCGCCCGTACGTGACCGACGAGGCCGGCGTGCGGGTGCACTGGCTGCCCGTGCCGTGCGACAACCGGATGGCCTTCCGCCGGCGCATCCGCGCCTTCGCCGCGTTCGCCGCCGCCGCGAGCGCGCGCGCCGTCCGCCTCCCGGCCGACCTCGTCTTCGCCACCAGCACCCCGCTGACGATCGCGGTACCCGGCGCCGCCGCGGCCCGGCGCTGGAGGGCGCCGCTGGTCCTCGAGGTGCGCGACCTGTGGCCGGACCTGCCCATCGACTTCGGCGCGCTGCGGTCGCCGGCCGGCCGGTGGGCCGGGCGGGCGCTCGAGGGGTGGGCGTACCGGCGGGCCGACCGGGTGATCGGCGTGACGCCCGGCATCGTCGACAGCATCCGCCGGCGGTTCCCCGCGACGGTCGTCGACCTGGTCCCCAACGGCACCGACCGGGACGTGTTCGCCGGCGCCGACGCCGCCGGCGCCCGGCTGCGCGCCCGCGAGCCGTGGCTCGGCGACCGGCCGCTGCTGCTGTACGCCGGCACCGTCGGCCTGGCCAACGACGTCGAGTACCTGATCCGGATCGCGGCGGCGCTCGCGCCGGCCCTGCCGGCGGCCCGGGTGGCGATCGTCGGTACGGGCAACCGGCTCGGCCGGGTCCGCGCCCTGGCCGCCGCCGCCGGGCTGCTGGACCGCACGGTGTTCCTGCGCGGCGCGATGAGCAAGGCCGAGGCGGCCGCCTGGTTCGGCGCCAGCACGGTCACCGTCTCCACCCTGGCCGACCTGCCGTCGTTGCAGGGCAGCGCGCCGAACAAGGTCTTCGACTCGCTGGCCGCGCGCCGGCCGGTGGCGCTGACGTACGGCGGCTGGCTGACCGACCTGCTGGTCGCCAACGGCGCCGGCCTGCGGCTGCCGCCGGGCGACCCGGGCGCGGCGGCGGCGGCCCTGGCCGACCTGCTGCGGGACCCGGAGCGGCTGCGCGTCGCGGGCGCGGCGGCGGGGCGGGTGGGCGAGCGGCACTTCAGCCGGGACGACCTGTTCGACCGCTTCCACGGCCTGCTGCTGGCCGCCGCCGGCACCCGCCGCATCCCGACCCCGGTCGCCTGACGCCCCGGGGCCGCCCGCGAGCTCAGGTGTTGGGCACGTCGTACGGGTTGAACAGCCTGAACTCCATTGTGCGGAACTTCGCCCAGGCGGCGTCGAAGGTGACCGCCGGGGCGCGGAGTCGGTGAGCCACGGCCAGGACCAAGCCGTCGCCCAAGGCCAGCGTGCTGTTCTTCCGCTTCTTCTCCGGCGGCCAGACCACCGGATTGCGGTGCGATTCAAGGATCCGGTCGCCGGCCCACGCGCCGTCCTCGGCGGTTACGGGCTCCACGCGCAGATGCGCGGCCATGCTCACCAGCAGTTCGTCGCGGGTGGCGGTGTTGCCGCGCATCGGTGCGCCGTACAGCACCTCGGCAACCGCGGCCGCCGGCAGAACGGCCTCGACGTCCGGATGCTTGAGCACGTTGTCGATCCGCTTCCACCGATTGACCTCCTGCAGCAGCCAGGCCAGGACCGCCGAGGTGTCGAAGACCAGGACGGTCTTACCCGCCGACCCCGGGGCGCTCACGCGCCGGGGAACAGCGCCGCGGCGAGCTTGGCGCTGCCGGTGTCGACGCCGGCCCAGTCGGCCTCGTCGGTGTGCCGGACGCGCTGCTCCTCAGCGTCGCGCTGGGCGCGCACGTACTCCCCGGAATCGCCGGCGTCGCCGCCGGTGTTCTTGGCCCAGACCGCCTCGGCCAGCGCCCGGGCGGTGGTGACCCGCACGCCGGTGGCGTCGGTGATCCATACCAACCGGTCGCCCGGCTGCAGGTCCAGGGTGCGGCGCACCTCCAGCGGGATCTGCACCCGGTTGCCGGTGACCCGGCTCGGGATCGTCTCGGGCTCTGGACGGGCCAGCCCCGCATGCTGCATGGCTCAGCTCCCCTTCTCCGGCGAGGTTCAGCACCTGCCCACTTGACCGCATCCGCCACACTACGCTGATATTGGCATGATCGGAAATCGTGCCACGAATACCGGGTCGCGTCGCACCTCACGTCCGTTATCGTCAGTCGAGACCGCTATTGCCGACGGAGCTGCCGCGGGGCGTCCGAGTCCGATCGTCGCGCGTCCGGGTGGCGACGATTCGCGAATGACGGCGGCGCGGGAGTCAGTCGCGGCGGACGGCCGCGGGGTTGCCGGCGACCACCGTGCCCGCGGCGATGTCGTGGAACGCCACCGCCCCCGCGCTCAGCGCCGCCCCCGCCCCCACCTCGTGCCGGGGCGTCACCGTCGCCCGGGTGCCGAGGAACACCGCGGCGCCGAGCACCACCTCGCCGTTGACCGTCGCGTACGGCGAGAACACGCAGTCCCGCCCGACGACCGCGTCGTGCGCGACGGACGCGTACGTGTTCAGCACCACGTTCTCGCCCACCCACGCCCCGGCCCCGACGAACGCGAACGGGCACAGCACGCACCCCGCGCCGAGCCGCGCGGTCGGCGCCACGTGCGCCGCCGGGTGGCAGAGCGTGACCAGCCGGCCGCCGCGCGCCGCGACCACGGCCGCCAGCCGCGCCCGGGCCCGGGCGTTGCCGATCGCCACCAGGTAGTCGGCGCCGCACTCGATCAGGTCGGTGCCGCCCAGCACGGGCGCCTCGGCGCCGAGGTCGGCGCCGGTGCTGTACCGGTCGTCCAGGAAGCCGCGGACCACGCCCGCGCCCCACGTCTCCTCGGCGTACTGGGCGACCTCGCGGCCGAACCCGCCGGCGCCGAGCACCACCACCCCGTCGGGCTTCGCCCCGCCCGTCACCGCGGCGCCCCGACCATCACCACTGCGCCCCGGCCGTCACCGCTGCACTCCGGCCGTCACCGCGGCGCCCCGGCCGTCACCCGCGGCGCCCCCGCCGGCTGGCCGCGGAACTCCTCCATCGTGGCCGAGCCGGGGCCGGCCACCCCGGTGCCGCGCCAGACCAGTGCCGCGGTCGCGGCGAGGATGCGCAGGTCCAGCCCGAGGCAGCAGGTGTCCACGTACCGGACGTCCAGGGCCAGCCGGCGCGGCCAGGGCACGCCGTTGCGCCCGCGCACCTGGGCCAGCCCGGTCACACCGGGGCGCACCTCGTGCCGGCGGGCCTGCGCGGCCGAGTACCGCGGCAGGTACTCCGGCAGCAGCGGCCGCGGCCCGACCAGGCTCATCTCGCCGCGCAGCACGTTCCACAGCGTCGGCAGCTCGTCCAGGCTGGTCCGGCGCAGCCACCGGCCGACCGGGGTGAGCCGGTCGGCGTCGCTGACCCGGCCGGGCCCGACGGGCCGCATCGTGCGGAACTTGGCCAGCGCGAACGGCCGCGCGCCGAGCCCCGGCCGGACCTGGCGGAAGTGCACCGGCCGGCCGAGCGCCGCCCACACCGTCGCCGCGACCGCCGCGTACAGCGGGGCCGCGAGCAGCAGCAGCGCCGCCGCCCCCGCGATGTCGAGCAGCCGTTTGCCGCGCCGGTACCACCGACGCCCGCGACCGGTACGCCCGCCGGCCGCCCGCCGCCCGGTCCCCGTCACGCCCACCCCGGGAACGCCCGCAGCGCGCCGAACAGGTGGTCCAGCGCGGCGTCGTCGGTGGCCGACCCGTTCGGCAGCATCAGGCCGGTTGCCGCCCACCGGTCCGCGACCCCGGTCCGGTACGCCGGCAGCCCCGCGTTGGCCGGCTGCCGGTGCATCGGCCGCCACATCGGCCGGGTCTCCACGCCCGCGGCGGCGAGGTGGGCGGCGAGCGCGCCCGCGGTCCAGCCGGCGTCGGCCGGGTCGACCAGCAGCGGGGTGAGCCAGCAGTTCGCGTCGGGGTCGTCGGCGCCGGGCAGCCGCACGCCGGGGCGGCCGGCGAGGGCGGCGACGTACCGCTCGCGGATCGCCCGCCGCCGCTTCAACAGCTCCGGCAGCCGGCGGAGCTGGGCCCGGCCGAGGGCGGCGAGCAGGGCGCTGAGCCGGTAGTTGTACCCCAGCTCGTCGTGCTCGTAGTGCGGCACCGGCAGCCGGGCCTGGTTGGCCAGGTGCCGGCACCGGTCGGCGAGCGCGGCGTCGGCGGTGGCGACCGCGCCGCCGCCGGAGGTGGTAATGATCTTGTTGCCGTTGAACGAGAACGCCGCCGCCCGCCCGGCCGCCCCGGCCGGCACCCCGTGCCGGGCGGCGCCCAGCGACTCGGCGGCGTCCACGACCAGCGCGGCGCCGGCCGCCGCGCACGCGGGTTCCAGCCGGGCGTGGTCGGCGCACCGGCCGAACAGGTCCACCGGCACCACCGCCCGGACGGCCGGCCGCGCGGCGAGCACGTCGGCGAGCAGCTCGGGGTCCAGCGTGCCGTCGGCGGGGTCGACGTCGACCAGCACCGGCCGCGCCCCGGTGTACCGGACGGCGTGGACGGTCGCGGCGAACGTCAGCGTCGGCACCGCCACCTCGTCGCCCGGCCCGATGCCCGCGGCGAGCAGGGCCAGGTGCAGCGCGGCGGTGCCGGAGCTGACCGCGACGACGTGCGGCACCCCGGCGGACGCGGCCAGCTCGTCCTCGAACCGGGCCACCTCCGGGCCGCCGGGCGCGGGCCAGTCCGAGCGCAGGGCGCGCAGGACGTACTCCTCCTCCAGCGGGCCGATGTCCGGCGGGGAGAGCAGCACGCGGGTCATTCGGCCACTCCCGATATATCGTGACTTCGTACCGGGGCCGCCCGGTGCCGCGCCGACGGGGAGGGAACCGTGGTCGAGGACTTCCGCATCCTCGTGGTCTGCCGGGCCAACCTGTGCCGGTCGCCGATGGCCGAGCGGTTGGCCGCCGCCGCCCTCGGGCCGCGGGTGCAGGTGGCCAGCGCCGGTACGCACGCCCGCGACGACCAGCCGATGCACCCGCACGCCGCCGAGGTGCTGCGCCGCGCCGGCCTGCTGGACGAGGGGTTCCGCAGCCGCCGGCTGGACCCGGTCCTGCTGCACGGCGCCGACCTGGTGCTGACGGCGAGCCGGGCGGAGCGGGCGGCCTGCGTCCGGCTGGTCCCCGCCGCGGTCGGGCGGACGTTCACGCTCCTGCAATTCGCCCGGCTGGCCGCCGCGCTGCCGCACGCCGACCGCATCGCCGGCCCGCGGGCGGCCGCCGAGCCGCTGCTGCTCACGCTGCTCGCCGCCGAGCCGCGGCCGGTGGCCGCGGGCGCGGTCGGCGCGCTCGCCCCGGCGCCGGCGCCGGCCGGCGGGCTGGCCGGGCTGCTGGCCGCGGTGCCGCGGCTGCGCGCGCTCGCGCCGGCCGGCGACCCGGCCGAGGAGGACCTGGCCGACCCGGTCGGCGGACCGCTGACCGCGTTCCGCGACTGCGCCGAGACCATCCGGCGCGCCGTCGGCCGGGTCGCCGCGGTCATCGACCCGCGCTGACCGGTTCGGGACGCGGGTCCGGCAGCCCGCCGGGGCCGGTCGCCCGCGGCCCGGCGTGCCGGCCGATGGCGACGGCGGTGCCGTAGTCGTAGTAGCCGTACGGGTCGCCGTCGCCGCGGGTGACCATGTTGAACACGCAGCCCAGCAGCCGGGCGTCCACCGAGCGCAGGGCCGCCGCGGCGGCCTCGACCTGGGCGACGTTGGTGCGCCGGGCGCGGGTGACGAGCAGCGCCCCGTCCGCCCGGGCGGCGACGATCGCGCCGTCGGTGACCGGCAGCAGCGGCGGGCAGTCGACGACCACGATGTCGTACCGCTCGCGGAACATGTCCAGCAGCACCGACATGTGCTCGGAGCCGAGCAGCTCGGACGGGTTCGGCGGCTGGAAGCCCGAGGGCAGCACCCACATCCGGGTGCCGTACGGCTGGGCCACGTCGTCGATCGTCGCCTGCCCGGCCAGCAGCGTCGTGAGCCCGGCGGCGCCCTCCAGCCCGAGGTACTCGGCCACCCGCGGCCGGCGCAGGTCGGCGTCGACCAGCAGCACCCGGCGGCCGGCCTCGGCGAACAGCGTGGCCACGTTGCACGCCGTGGAGGACTTGCCCTCGCCGGCGATCGCGCTGGTCACCACCACCGTCCGGACGGGGTGGTCCACGTCCACGAACTGGAGGTTCGTCCGGAGCTGGCGCAGCGCCTCGGCCCGCGGGGTGTGCGCCATCGTGGTGACCAGCCGGTGCGGGGCGTCGCGCAGCGCGCTCTCCAGCGGCACCGCGGCCAGCACCGGCGCCCCGGCCGCGTGGCTGAGCGCCTCGGCCGTCTTGACGGTGGTGTCGAGCAGCTCGCGCAGCGCGGCGGCGCTGGCGCCGAGCAGCAGCCCGAGCAGCCCGGCCAGCAGGAAGTTGCGCAGCGGCCGCGGCTCGACCGGATCCGGGTGCAGGGTCGGGCCGGCGACGACCTCGACCTTGACCGAGGACTTCGGCGCGCCCGGCGGCGTCTCCAGCAGCTCGACCAGCGCCTCGAACTCGGTCGCCACGTGCCGGGCCAGCAGCGTCGAGCGCTGCCGGGACTCGTCGGTGACGGTGGCGTCGAGCAGGACGGTGTCCGGGTTCGGCTCGGCCCTGACCCGCTGGCGGACGGCGTCCGGGGACAGGCCGGTGTTGGCCTTGCGGGCCACCGCGGCGGCGAGCCGGTCGCTGCTCAGCAGCGCCGCGTACGACTTGACCCGGGCCTGCGAGAACAGCCCGCCCTCGTACGCCTCGCCCACGCCCGAGTTCGGGGTGGTGACGAAGAAGGTCAGGTCGGTCCGGTACCGCGGCGTGGTCCGCACGGTGACGACCGCGGCGAGGCTGAGCGCCACCGTCACCGCGCCGAGCACCAGCCACCAGCGCTTGCGGAGGATGCGCAGCAGGTCGCGCACGTTCACCCGATCACCCCATAGTCTCGGACAAAGGCCGCGAACCGACTATATGGTCACTGATTGCCGGAGAACCCCGATTAGCCGAATTCGGGGAGGAGCAGCCCCCGGCCCCCATACGCTCACCGAAGCCCCACATAGACCCAGGGCAGGTGTTGCCGTCGTGACCGTGCGCGAACCGCCCCCCGCTCCGCCGAGCGGCTGGGCCGTCCCGGACGCCGTCGCCTGGACCCTCGGCCTCGCCGCGGGCGCGCTCGCCGCCGGGCCGGGCGGCGCGCGCCCCGACCCGCTGGTGGTGACCAGTGCGGTGGCGTTCGGCCTGCACCAGGTGCTGCTGCGCGTCACCCCCCGCCCGCCGGCCGCGCTGACCGGCCGCGGGGCGACCGCCTGGCTCGCCGGGACGCTGCTGCTCGCCGCCGCCGTGGTCGTCGCGCTCGCGCTGCCCGCGGCCGGCGCGCTGCTGCCCGCCGACGCGACCGCCACCGGCTGCGCCGTCGCCGCCGCGCTCATCCTCGCCGGCCGGGCCGGCTGGGACCGCCGCCGGGGCCGCCGCAGCGGCCCGGCCGGCCGCACGCCCGTCCTGCTGTACGGCAGCGCGGCCAGCGCGTACGCCCTCGCCGGCCTCATGCGCACCGACGACGGCTGCCGGTACCGCCCGGTCGGCCTCGTCCCGGACCACCCCGTCGACCCGGCCGCCGCCGACGGCGGGGTGCCGGTCGTCGGCGACCGCGCGGACGTCGCCCCCGCCATCGCCGCCACCGGCGCCCGGCTGGTCGTACTCACCTCGCCGGTGCCGCCGGACCGGCTCGACGCGCTGTACCGGCAGGCCCGGGCCGCGGGCGCCGCGGTCCAGCCGGTACCGGAGACGAACCTGCTCATCGAGGGCGCCGACGAGCCCGGCGCGTGGGACGTGGCCAGCCTGCTCGGCCGGCACCCCGTCCCGCCCGACCTGGCCGGCTCGGCGGCGTACCTGACCGGCCGGCGGGTCCTGGTGGTCGGCGCCGGCGGCTCGATCGGCTCCGAGCTGTGCCGGCAGATCGCCCGCCTCGACCCGGCCGAGCTGATGCTGCTGGACCGCGACGAGTCCGCCCTGCACGCCACCCAGCTCTCGATGTCCGGCCGGGCGCTGCTGGACGGCCCGGAGACGATCCTGGCCGACATCCGCGACGCCGCCGCGCTGCGCCGGATCGCCGCCACCCGCCGCCCCGACGTGGTCTTCCACGCCGCCGCCCTCAAGCACCTGCCGATGCTGGAGACGCACCCGGCCGAGGCGGTCAAGACCAACATCGTCGGCACGCTCAACGTCCTGGCCGCCTGCGGCGGGGTGGACCGGTTCGTGAACATCTCCACCGACAAGGCGGCCAACCCGACCAGCGTCCTCGGCCTGTCCAAGCGGATCACCGAGCGGCTCACCGCCGAGGCCGCCGGCCGGGCCGCCGGCACGTTCCTGTCCGTCCGCTTCGGCAACGTGCTGGGCAGCCGCGGCTCGGTGCTGACCGCGTTCCGGGCCCAGCTCCGCGCCGGCCGCCCGGTCACCGTCACCCACCCCGAGGTCACCCGGTACTTCATGACCGTCCGCGAGGCGGTCGCCCTGGTCCTGCGGGCGGCCGAGATCGGCCGGGCCGGCGAGGCGCTGATCCTGGAGATGGGCCCGCCGGTGCGGATCGTCGACGTCGCGCACCAGATGGGCGCGATGATGGGCCGCACCCCCGAGATCGTCTACACCGGACTGCGGCCGGGCGAGAAGGTGCACGAGGACCTGTTCGGCACCGGCGAGCGCGACGCCCGGCCGATCCACCCGATGATCTCGCACGTCGCCGTACCGCCGCTGGACCCGGCCCTGCTCGACCGGCTGGACCCGCACGGCGAGCCGGCGGCGGTCCGGGCGGCGCTGGCCGAGCTGTGCGCCGCGCCGGTCCCGCACGCGGCGGCCGTCCGGCTGCTCACCCCGACCCCGGCCGCGCCGACCCCGATGCCGCCGACCCCGATGCCGCCGGCAGCGGTCACGCCGGCATCGGCGGCGGCCAGCCCACCGCGGGACGGGGCCTGACCCGCCGGTCCGCATCCGGGGAGCGACATCCGCCCGGAAGCCGGCCGTCCGGCGCCGCGCTCCCCTACCCTCAGCGAGTGGCTACCCGTACCCCGGTGACGATCCTTCCGCGCGACCGCGAGGTCGGCCTGGACTTCGCCCGCGAGTGGATCGAGTTCGCCGACCCGGCGGACGCAGAGCACCGCGTCCGGGCGGACCTCACCTGGCTGCTGTCCCGCTGGACCTGCGTCTTCGGCCGCGGCTGCCACGGCATCATCGCCGACCGGGCCGCCGACGGCTGCTGCTCGCACGGCGCGTTCTTCACCGACGCCGACGACGAGAAGCGGGTCCGCGCCGCCGCCGCCCGGCTCGGCCGGGCCACCTGGCAGCACTACCGCCGCGGCTTCGCCAACTACACCGAGATGGACAGCGTCGACGGCGAGTCCCCGGCCCGGCGCACGGCCACCCGCGACGACGGCCCGTGCGTCTTCCTCAACGACGCCGACTTCCCCGGCGGCGGCGGCTGCGCCCTGCACGGCCAGGCGCTGCGCGACGGCGCGCACCCGCTGGAGTACAAGCCGGACGTCTGCTGGCAACTCCCGATCCGCCGCGAGCAGGACTGGGTCGACCGCCCCGACGACACCCGCATCCTGCTGACCACGCTCGGCGAGTTCGACCGTCGCGGCTGGGGCGAGGGCGGCCACGACCTGCACTGGTGGTGCACCTCGTCGCCGGAGGCGCACGTCGGCGCCGAGCCGGTGTACGTGTCGTACGCGCCGGAGCTGGTCGCCCTGATCGGCGAGCCGGCGTACACCGAGCTGGCCCGGCTGTGCGGCGCGCGGGCGAACGGCGGGCAGCTCGCCCCGCACCCGGCGACGACGGCGGCGACCCACCCGTACCCGACCCCCGGCGGCGCCGAACCGGCCGCCCCGCCGCACCCGATCCCCTAGCGCCTCTCCGTCCGCGCGGATCGTGGCGCTGACCGTGCCGCGGGTACGCCGCCGTCCGTGGGCCGACCCCGCGGGCGCTACTCGCCCGTGCGGCCGTCGATCAGTTCGCGGACGATGTCGAGCTGGCCGACGTGCCGGGCGTACTCCTGCACCATGTGCGCGAGGATCCGCCCCAGCGACGGCGCCGTCGCGGCCCGGCTGAACCGGCCGCCCACCGCGGCCACGTCGGTGACCGCGGCGCCGGCCAGGATCGCGTCGGACCGGGCCGTCCGGGCGGCGTACCCGGCGAGGATCCCGTCCGTCGGCAGCTCGACCCGCCACTCCGCGGCCGCGCCGCCGGGCGGGCGGGCCGGCACCGACTCGCCGCGGAAGCCCCACACCAGCCACCGCTGCTCCATCCAGCCGAGGTGCTGGACGAGGGCCAGCGGCGCCCAGCCGACCGGGGGCAGCGGGGTGCGGAGCTGCGCGTCGGTCAGGCCCTCGAGCTTGCGGTGCAGGGCGGCGCGGTACCAGCGCAGGTAGCCGACGAGCAGCTCCCACGTACCGGTCTCGCCGAGCCCCGGCCCGTCCAGCACCGGATCGACGTCACTGTCCACGGCTGCTCCCCACCCGATGCGATCGTGGCCCCCACTCTGCCACCATGACGGGCATGGCCACGCCCACGGACGAGCGGCACCTCGAGGGAATCCGCGCGCCGGCCGCCCGCCCCGCCGGGCCGGAGCACCCGGCGGAGGTCGAATTCGCCGCCCTGGCGGACGAGATCATCGAGCGGCACGCGCCGCTCCTGCGCCGGCTCGCCGGCGACCCGGCCGTACTCGTGTCGGATCAGGGTTCGAACTTGTAGCCCAGGCCGCGGACGGTGACGATGTGCCGGGGCGACGACGGCTCCGGCTCCACCTTGGAGCGCAGCCGCTTGATGTGCACGTCCAGCGTCTTCGTGTCGCCGACGTAGTCCGCGCCCCACACCCGGTCGATCAACTGACCCCGGGTCAGCACCCGCCCGGCGTTGCGCAGCAGCAGCTCCAGCAGCTCGAACTCCTTCAGCGGCAACTGCACCGGTGAACCGTCGACCGTGACCACGTGCCGCTCGACGTCCATCCGGACCGGCCCCGCCGACAGCGTCCCGGCCGTCGACTCGACCGGCTCGGTGGAGCGGCGGCGCAGCACCGCCCGGATCCGGGCGACCAGCTCGCGCGGCGAGTACGGCTTGGTCACGTAGTCGTCGGCGCCGATCTCCAGGCCGACCACCTTGTCGATCTCGCTGTCCCGGGCCGTGACCATGATGATCGGTACGGCGGACCGCTGCCGGAGCTGCCGGCACACCTCGGTGCCGGCCATCTCCGGCAGCATCAGGTCGAGCAGGACGATATCAGCGCCGGTCCGGTCGAATTCCGTCAATGCCGACGTACCGGTCGGGGCGACCGATACCTCGAAGCCTTCCTTGCGCAGCATGTACGACAGCGCGTCGGAGAACGACTCCTCGTCCTCCACGACCAGTACCCGGGCCAACTGAACTTCCTCCCTCTACGCGGCGTACGCCGCGTTAGTGTCCGCCGATCCCACCGGGGATCGGTGTCGTCAACGACTCGTCCGGCGGGCGGGCGGGCAGCCGCAGGGTGAACGTCGAGCCCTCACCCAGCGTGCTGCGCACGTCGACCCGGCCGCCGTGGTTGGTGGCGATGTGCTTGACGATCGCCAGCCCGAGGCCGGTTCCGCCGGTCGTCCGGGAACGCGCCTGATCCGTACGGTAGAACCGCTCGAAGATCCGGTCCAGGTCCGCAGCGGCAATCCCGATCCCCTCATCGGTCACCGAGATGGCCAGGTACTCGTCCTCCGGCACCACCCGGACCGTGACGCTCGTGCCCTCGCCGGCGTACGCGATGGCGTTCTCCACCAGGTTGGCCACGGCCGTGGCGACCTGGGTGTCCGCCCCGTAGACGGTGTAGCCCTTGCCGCCGACGACCCGGACCTCGATCCGCTTGGCGTGCGCCGCCGTGCGGGACCGGTCGACGACCTCGGCCAGCACCCAGTCCAGCGACACCGGGAGCAGGTCCGGCAGCGGCTCGCCGCCCTGCAGCCGGGACAGCTCCAGCAGCTCGTTGACCAGCCGGCCGAGCCGGGTGGACTCGATCTGGATCCGCTCGGCGAACCGGCGCGCGGCGGCGACGTCCTCGGTCGGGTCCTCGGCGATCGTCTGCGGGTCGGTGGCGTCGAGCAGCGCTTCGGCGAGCAACTGGAGCGCGCCGATCGGCGTCTTCAGCTCGTGGCTGACGTTGGCGACGAAATCCTTGCGCACCCGGGCGACCCGGTGCGCCTCGGTGACGTCCGCGGCCTCGATGGCGACGTACCCGCCGCCGAGCGAGACCGCGCACAGGTGGATGCCGAGCGGGTCCTGGGCGCGGTCGTGGCCACGGGGCAGGTCCAGCTCGACCTCCCGGCGGACGCCGGTGCGGCGGACCTGGCCGGCGAGCGTCCGGATGATCGGGTGGGCGACGACCGAGCCGGGCGCGCCGCCGGAGCGGAGCAGGCCGAGCGCGCGGGCGGCCGGATTGACCAGCACCGGTTCGTCGTCGATGTCGAGCACCACGACGCCGGCGCGCAGCGCGTCGAGACTGCGCCGGTGCACATCCGCGGTGAGCGGGAGTTGCTGAACGCCGATGGTCGACCTCCCCGGGGCCCGGCGGACGCCGCTGCCGAGCGACGCCACCCGTGAGTTCCGGCGGAGGAGGAGCAGTCCGGCCGCGGCGGCGAGGCCGCCGGCGAAACCGGCGACCGCGCTGACCACCGCAGCGTCGGTCAGCGCCATCCCTACCGCCGATTCCACGATCTGATCGTACGGTCGATTGTTCACCCCAGCGGGGCAGTGTTCGTGACGAATGCGACAGCGGCAAGGCAGTGTTCACGGCGCTGCCGGCAACCGTTCACCGCAGTTCACCCGCGCGCCGCTTCCCCCGCCCTACCGTGACCCGTAACCCGAGGTGAGGAGCACCATGCGCGAGGAGTTCGACGCCGCCCTGCTGGAGATCGGCCGCCTACTCGTATCGATGGGAGAGGCCGTCCGTACGGCCATGAGCCAGGCCACCGACGCGCTCATCGCCGCGGACCTCGAACTGGCCGAGGCGGTGGTCGCCCGGGACGCGGCGATCGACGCGATGTACCACGACGTCGAGCAGGGGGTGCACCGCGTGCTCGCGCTGCGCGCCCCGGTGGCGAGCGACCTGCGCGCGGTGGTGAGCGCCCTGCACATCGCCGGCGACGTCGAGCGGATGGGCGACCTGGCCACCCACGTGGCCCGGACGGCCCGCCGCCGGCACCCGGCGCCGGCGCTGCCCCAGGAGCTGGTCGGGGTGTTCCGGCAGATGGGCAACGTCGCCGACCGGCTGGTCGCCGAGATGACCTCGGTGCTGTCGGCGCCGAACGCGGCCAGAGCCGCCCGGCTGAACGAGGCCGACGACGCGATGGACTCGCTGCACCGCCAGCTCCTCCAGGTCGTGCTGGGGCCCGGCTGGCCGCACGGCATCGAGCCGGCGGTGGACGCGGCGCTGCTGGGCCGGTTCTACGAGCGGTACGCCGACCACGCCGTCAACGTCGGCGAGCACGTCGTGTACCTGGTCACGGGCGCGCCCGCGGGCCCCGGCGCCGACCAGCGCCCCTGACCGACCCGGCGCGGCCCGGCGGCGCGGCCCGGCGGGCCGGCGCCGCGGGCCGCGCGGACCGGGTCATCGGCCCTGGTCGGCCACGGCCGCGGCGGCCGCGGCGGCCGCCGCCGGGTCCAGGTAGGTGCCGCGGGCGACCGTCGGGCGCAGGTCGGCGTCGAGGTCGTAGCGCAGCGGCATCCCGGTCGGGATGTTCAGCCCGGCGATGTCCGCGTCCGAGATCCCGTCGAGGTGCTTGACCAGGGCGCGCAGCGAGTTGCCGTGCGCGGCCACCAGCACGGTGCGGCCCAGCCGCAGGTCGGGCACGATCGCGTCGTACCAGTACGGGAGCAGCCGCCCGACCACGTCCCGCAGGCACTCGGTGCGCGGGCGCAGCTCGCCCGGCAGCGACGCGTACCGCGGGTCGCCGGCCTGGGCGAACTCGCTGTCGTCCGGCAGCGGCGGCGGCGGGGTGTCGTACGAGCGCCGCCAGCGCATGAACTGCTCCTCGCCGAACTCGGCGAGCGTCTGCTTTTTGTCCTTGCCCTGCAGCGCCCCGTAGTGCCGCTCGTTGAGCCGCCAGGACCGGCGGACCGGGATCCAGTGCCGCTCGCAGGCGGCCAGGCCCAGCTCGGCGGTCCGGATCGCCCGGCGCTGGAGGCTGGTGTGCACGACGTCCGGCAGCAGGTCGTGCTCGGCCAGCAGCTCGCCGCCGCGCCGCGCCTCCGCCTCGCCCTTCGCGGTCAGGTCGACGTCGACCCATCCGGTGAACAGGCCCTTGACGTTCCACTCGCTCTCGCCGTGCCGCAGCAGCACCAGGGTACCCACAGTCATGGCCCCATCCTGCCCTACCGGCCGGCGCCGCCGGCGGCGTGCGCACCCGCCGGCCGCGGGGTCGTGGGGTCGGCGGGTGCGCCCGCCCAGCATGGCCGGCCGGGCGCCCGCGCGCAGCACCCTTCGGCCGGAGCCGAAGGGTGCGCGGCCGCCGCACATATCCGGGTGCGCCGATGCCCGCCGGGCGGCTAGCATGACCCCCGGTAAGGTACGGCGGAGCAACGGCACATTACCGAAGGCCGGTGGGCGGGGTGGGCCGGCATCGGGGCGCGGCGGAAGGCGGGGGCGGATGCGGGCGGCGCGGCAGTGGCTGTACCGGACCGCGGGCGGGCTGCCCCGGGCGTTCTGGATCCTGTGGACCGGCACCCTGGTCAACAAGGTCGGCAGCTTCGTCGTCCTGTTCCTGTCGATCTACCTGACCACCGCGCGCGGCTTCTCCCCCGCGTACGCGGGCCTGGTCCTCGGCGCGTACGGCGCCGGCGGGGCGCTGGGCGCGGTGGCCGGCGGGGTGCTCGCCGACCGCTGGGGGCGGCGGCCGACGCTGGTCACCGCCCAGCTCGGCGCCGCGGCGCTGATGCTGGCGCTGGGCGCGGTGACCGACCGGGCGGCGATCGTCGCGGTGGCGTTCCTGCTCGGCACGTTCACCGAGGGCGTCCGGCCGGCGGTCGGCGCGCTGATGGTCGACGTGGTGCCCGAGCGGGACCGGCTGCGGGCGTTCAACCTCAACTACTGGGCGATCAACCTGGGCTTCGCGCTGGCCGCCGCGCTCGCCGGGCTGGCCGCGCGGGCGGACTTCGCGCTGCTGTTCGTCGTCGACGCGGCGACGACCGTGGCGATGGCCGTCCTGGTCGCGGTGGGGCTGCGCGGCACCCCGCGGCTGCCCGCCGCGGCGGCGGCCGCGCCCCGGCGCGGGGGCGTCCGGGCGGTGCTGCGGGACCGGGTGTTCGGCGTCTTCCTGCTCGGCAACCTGCTGCTGGCCATCGTCGTCATGCAGCACATGTCCACGCTGCCGGTCGCGATGGGCCACGACGGGCTCGGGCCGGCGACGTTCGGCTGGGTGATCGCGGTCAACGGGGTGCTGATCGTGGCGGGGCAGTTGTTCGTGCCGCGGCTGCTCGGCCGCCGGGACCACTCCGCGGTCCTGGCCGCCGCCGGCCTGGTCACCGGCGTGGGCTTCGCGCTGACCGCGTTCGCCGACACCGCCGGGGTCTACGCGGCGACGGTGCTGGTGTGGACGGTCGGCGAGATGATCAACGTACCGGCGGCGAACACGCTCGTCGCCGGGCTGGCGCCGGACAGCATGCGCGGCCGGTACCAGGGCATGTGGTCGCTGTCCTGGCAGGTGGCGAGCTTCAGCGCGCCGATCCTGGGCGGCTGGGTACAGCAGCACGGCGGCGACACGGTGCTCTGGCTGGGCTGCGGCGGGATCGGCGTGGCCATCGCGGCGCTGCACCTGGCCGCGGCGCCCGCCCGGCGCCGCCGGATGGCGATCGCGGCGAGCCTGGCCGGCGCCCTGCCGACCGCGTCCGGGGCGTCCGGGCCGCTGCCGGCCGAGCCGATGCCCGGCGAGCCCATGCCCGCGGCGGCGGGCGAACCCCCACCGGGGACGCCCGCACGGGCCCGCTGACCGCATCGCCGACAGAGGGCCCGAACCATATCGTCCGGAGACAAAGGAAACCGGCGAGGTCCTGTCGCGCACGAGTGCGCAGCAGGGCCCGCCGGTTTCGTTGGCCGTTCCCCAACGGCAAGGCGACCGAGGTCGCCCATTCCCCACCCCATGCTCCACCCGGTCGCGGCGCCGGCCCGCTCGCGCGGGCGGCTGCCACTGCCGTGGAGCCCGGGATCGGCACCGTGTCCCAATCCGGTGCCGGCTCCGACTTTAGGGAAAGGATTCATGTACGACAACCGTTTGCGAATGTCGCTCGGGTCACATTCGGGTTGCCGGTTGACCACGGGAAGTGATCACAATTATCCGGTGCCGACCCCGGTGTCCGATCCGGCCGGTGCGGCGTCCGCCGGCATGAGGTGGGCGAACGCGCGCAGATTGGCCACCGACTCGCCCCGGCTGCGCCGCCACCGCCACTCCCGCCGGATCGACTCGCCGAACCCGATCGCCAGCATCGTGTCGAACGACTCGTCGGCGTACGTCAGCACCGCGCCGAGCAGCCGGTCCAGCTCCTCCTCGGTGACCGCGGCCAGGCCCACCCGGCCGGTGAGGTACACGTCGCCGGCGCCGTCGATCGAGAACGCCACCCCGTACAGCCGGGCGTTGCGGCGCAGCAGCCAGGCCCACAGGTCCTCGCGGCGCTCGTCCGGCTGGCGCATCACGAACGCCTCCAGCCGCAGCGCGTGCTCGCCGACGATCAGGTTGCAGACCGTCCTGAGCTTGTGCGTACCGGGGAGGGTGACCGCGTACGACCGCGGCCCGGTCCGCTCGCACGGCAGCTCGCGCTCCGCGCACACCCGCTCGATCAGGTCGGCGACGGCGGCCGTCACCGCGTCGCCCCGGCCATGAGCGCCCGCAGTCGGCGCCGGTTCGTCACCATCGCCTCACCGTAGACGGCGAGCAGCTCGTCGACCGTCCGGTCCCAGGAGAACCGCTCGGCGTGCGCGGCGGCGCCGGCGCCGAGCGCCGCGAGCCGGGCCGGGCGGGTGAGCAGCCGGCCGAGGTCGGCGGCCCAGGCGGCCGGGGAGTGGCCGTCGACCAGGACGCCGCTGACGCCGTCCCGGACCGCGGTGACCAGCCCGCCGACGGCCGCGGCGAGCACCGGCGTGCCGCACGCCTGCGCCTCCAGCGCGACCAGGCCGAACGACTCGCTGTACGACGGGACCGCCACCAGGTCGGCCGCCCGGTACAGCGCGGCCAGCCGGTCCGGCGGCAGCGGGGCGAGGAAGCGCACCCGGTCGGCGATGCCGAGCCGGCGGGCCAGCTCGATGAGCGCGGTCGGCCGGTCCAGCCCGCTGCCGCTGGGGCCGCCGACGACGGCGACGGTGAGCCCGGCGAGGGCGGCCGGGTCGCGGCGGGCGAGCGCGGCGACGGCGCGCAGCAGCACGTCCGGGCCCTTGAGCGGCTGGATCCGGCCGACGAACGCGACGATCCGGCCGTCCTCGGGCAGCGCCAGTTCGCGGCGGGCCCGGCGGCGCACGGTCGCCGCGCAGCCGGCGGCCGGCGGCCGGAACCGCTCCAGGTCGACGCCCGGCGCGACGACCGCGACCCGGTCGGCCTCGGCGCCGTACCCGTCGACGAGGTCGCGCGCCTCGGCGGCGGTGTTGGTGATCAGCCGGTCGGCCTCGCCGACGACCTGCTCCTCGCCGATGACCCGGGCCATCGGCTCGGGGCGGTCGCCCTCGGCGAGCTGCGCGTTCTTGACCTTGGCGAGCGTGTGCGCGGTGTGCACCAGCGGCACGCCCCACCGCTCCTTGGCCAGCCAGCCGACCTGGCCGGACAGCCAGTAGTGCGAGTGGACGAGGTCGTACCAGCCCGGCGGCCGCCCGGCCTCGGCGCGCAGCACGCCGGTGCTGAACGCGCACAACTGCGCCGGCAGGTCCTCCTTGACCAGCCCCTCGAACGGGCCGGCGACGATGTGCCGGACCCGGACGCCGGGCGCCATCTCGACCACGGGCGGCAGCCCGCCGGCGGTGGCCCGGGTGAACACGTCCACCTCGACGCCGCGGGCGGCGAGCCGGCGGGAGACCTCGGCGACGTAGACGTTCAGGCCGCCCGCGTCGCCGGTGCCGGGCTGGTGCAGCGGCGAGGTGTGTACCGATACGGTGGCGATGCGCCGCGGCGTGTCCCCTGCCCGTTCCGCCACCCTGTGCTCCCTCCGGTCGAGTGCCCAGCGGTGGGAACGCCCGTACCGCGGGACATCTTCCCGCCGCCGGCGACCGAAGTGAATCCCCGGTGACCGACCTCTCGCCCGGGCCGGCGGGCGGCGGGCGACAATGTGGCCCATGAGCACACCGATCGCCGTCGTGACCGGCGCTTCCAGTGGCATCGGCGCCGCGAGCGCCCGCCGGCTGGCCGCCGAGGGCTTCCACGTCGTCGCCGCCGCGCGCCGCGCGGACCGCCTCGACGCACTGGTCAAGGAGATCACCGCGGCCGGGGGCGCCGCCACCGCGGTGACCTGCGACGTCACCGACGATGCCGCGGTCGCCGGCCTGGCGTCCGCAGTGGCCGATTTGTCCGGTGAGGTGACACTCCTGGTCAACAACGCCGGCGGCGCGCACGGCACCGAGTCGATCGAGGCGGCCGACCCGGCGGACTGGCTGCGGATGTACGAGGTGAACGTCCTCGGCACGCTGCGGGTGACCCGGGCCCTGCTGCCGGCGGTCGAGGCCGCCGCCGGGACCGTCGTGGTGATCGGGTCGACGGCGGCGCTGGCGACGTACGAGGGCGGCGGCGGGTACGCCGCAGCCAAGCACGCCGAGCGGGCGTTCGCCGAGACGCTGCGGCTGGAGCTGTGCGGGCGGCCGGTCCGGGTGGTGGAGATCGACCCGGGGATGGTCCGGACCGAGGAGTTCGCGCTGGTCCGCACGCGCGGCGACGCCGCGGCCGCCGCGGCGGTGTACGCGGGCGTGGCCGAGCCGCTGGTGGCCGCCGACGTCGCCGACTGCGTGGCCTGGTGCGCCAGCCGCCCGGCGCACGTCAACATCGACCGGCTGGTCGTCCGGCCGCTGGCCCAGGCGGCGCAGCACCGGGTCCACCGGGTGCCGTGAGCCGGCGGCCGCTCGGCGTGATCACCCGCGGGACCACGAACCCGCAGCGGCTGCGCGCGCTGGACCTGTGGCTCGCCGACCGGTACGCCGACCGGCTGCGCGCGGCCGCCGACCCGCTCGTCGTCGACCTCGGCTACGGCGGCTCGCCGGTGACCACGGTGGAGCTGCGGGCGCGGCTGGCCCGGGTCCGGCCGGACGTCCGGGTGGTCGGCCTGGAGATCGACCCGGCCCGAGTGGCCGCGGCGGCGCCCGCCGCCGACCCGCCGGGGCTGGACTTCCGCCGCGGCGGGTTCGAGCTGGCCGGGCTGCGGCCGGTGCTGGTCCGGGCGGCGAACGTGCTGCGCCAGTACGACGCGGTCGACGTCCCCGCCGCCTGGGCGGCGGTCACCGGGGCGCTGGCGCCGGGCGGCGCGCTGGTCGACGCGACCAGCGACGAGCTGGGCCGGCACGCCGCCTGGATCACGCTGGACCCGGTGCCGTCCGCGCTGACGCTGGCCGCCCGGCTGCGCCACCTGGACCGGCCGGCGACGCTCGCCGAGCGGCTGCCCAAGGCGCTGATCCAGCACAATGTCCCCGGTACCGGGGTGCACGCGCTGCTCGCCGCCCTCGACACCGGCTGGGCCGCGGCGGCCGGGTCGTTCGGCGCGCGGCAGCGGTGGCGGCGGGCCGTCGCGGCGGTGGCGGCGGCGTACCCGCTGCTGTCCACCGACGCCGAGCACCGGCGCGGGCTGCTGACCGTCCCGTGGTCGGTGGCGGCCGCCGGGCTGCCGCCCGGAGCCGTCGCCGGCGACGGTTGAACCGGGCGCCGGGCCGCCGCTACAGGGCGCAGTTGACCAGCACCGGCTCCGGTTGCAGCGTCACCCCGAACCGGTCGTGCACGCCGGCCCGCAGGTGCCGGGCCAGGTCGAGCAGCGCGGCGGTGCTGCCGGCGCCGCGGTTGGTCAGCGCGAGGGTGTGCTTCGTGGACAGTCCGACCCCGCCGCCGAGGCTGAACCCCCTGCCGAACCCGGCGTGCTCGATCAGCCACGCCGCGCTGAGCTTGACCGTGCCGTCGGCGCCCGGCCAGCCGCGCGGGGCGTCGCCGCGGGCGGCCAGCGCGGCGTGCGCGGCGGCGTCCAGCACCGGGTTCATGAAGAACGAGCCGACCGAGTACGTGTCCGGGTCGGCCGGGTCGAGCACCATCCCCTTGCCGGCGCGCAGCGCGAGCACCGCCGCCCGCACGTCGGCCAGCGGCGCCCGGCCGCCGGGCTCGACGCCGAGGGCGCCGGCCAGCTCGGCGTACCGGATCGGGGCGGACAGCGGCACCGCGGCCAGCCGGAACGTCACGTCCAGCACCACCCAGCGGGTGCTGCGCTTGAACCGCGAGTGCCGGTAGCCGAACCCGCAGTCGGCCGCGGCGAGCGTCCGGACCACCCCGTCGACCCGGTCGTACACCCGGACCGCGGTGATCGTCTCGGCGACCTCCCGGCCGTACGCGCCGACGTTCTGGATCGGCGTGGCCCCGGCCGAGCCGGGGATGCCGGACAGGCACTCGAGCCCGCTGTACCCGGCCTCGACCGCCCGGGCGACCACGCCGTCCCACGGCTCGCCCGCGGCGACGGTCAGCGCGACGGCGTCGCCGTCCCGCCGGGGGGTGAATCCGCGGCTGCGGATCAGCAGCGCCCGCCCCGGTACGCCGGCGTCGGCCACGACGACGTTGCTGCCCCCGGCGAGCACCACGGAGGGCGTCTCACCTGCGACGTTTTGAATAATTTCGTCCTCATTCGCCGCGATGACCAGCTCCGCGGCCGGACCGCCCAGGCGCAACGTGGTGTGGACGGCGAGCGACAGATCCGCCACGGCGGGCACATCGGAGTTATCGTCGGACACGCCACCACCCTAGGCCGGGCGCCGGGGTCACCCCCACGTCGGCCCGCCAACGGCAGTGGACCGCGCGCGGGTCCGGCCGACCCGCACGAGGCGAGGGGGTGCGGGATGCACCGGATCATCGGCGGCAAGGACTTCTGGCTGGCCGCCCTGCGGCACGACGGGGCGGCGCTGCGCTTCGCCACCGAGTCGGCGGACGGCGCCGCCCCGGTGCCGAGCTGCCCCGGCTGGACCCTGGAGACGCTCGTCGGCCACGTCGGCCGGGTCTACTCGTGGATGAGATCGCACGTGGACCGCGGCGTGACCGAGCCGCCCGAGCGGCTGGTCGACCACCGGGTCGAGGTCCCGCCCTGGCCCGCGGCGGCGCAGTGGTGGGCCGAGCGGTACGAGCTGCTGCTGGCGACGCTGGAGCACCTGGACCCGGCGCTGCCGGCGTGGAACTGGGCCCCGCAGAGCAAGACGGCCGGGTTCTGGTTCCGCCGGGCCGCCCAGGAGACGGCCATCCACCGGTGGGACGCCGAGGCGGCGACCGGCACCCCGGTGCCGACCGAGGCCAAGCTGGCCGCCGACGGCGTGACCGAGGTGCTGGACACCTGGCTGCCCGCGGGCCGCTGGCTGGCGCCGGGCCCGCACGAGGGGGTGGTCCGGCTGACCGCCACGGACATCGCCAGCGAGTGGTACGTCCGGCTGCGCGGCGGCGGCATCGCCCTGCTGGACACCGACACCCTGCTGGATTCGGAGGAGCACCCGACCACGGCGACGGCCGCCGGTACGGCGAGCGACCTGCACCTGGCCCTGTGGGGCCGGATCCCGATGGGCACGCTGGCCACGACGGGCGACACCGCCCTCCTCACGGCCCTCCGCCCCGGCTGACGCCGGCGCTCCACCGGGACCGGGTGCATGCGCTGTCGCGGGAGCGACCACGGATGCACCCACCCGCGCGCGGTCGGCGCGTCAGGCGTTGAGGAAGCCGGAGATGCGGGTGCGCAGGTCCGCGCGGGCCGTCCACAGCACGCCCGGGCGGTCGTACACGTGCAGGGTGGCGTCCGGGAGGGCGGCCGCCAGCTCCTCCGCGACCGCCGCGGGGTGCAGTTCGTCGCCGCGCGCGCCGAGCACCAGGCAGCGGGCGGTGACCCGGCGCAGGTCGGCCCGGTCCGGTACGGCGACCGCCTCCGGCAGCCCCGCCAGCGCCGGCGCCAGGCCCTCGGTGCTGAGCTGCTCGACCCGCTGCCGCAGGTACGCCCAGCCGGCCGGCGTGTGCCGCACGGTGGGCGGGATGTCCCGGGCGACCGCGTCGGCGATCCGGGCCGGGTCGCCGTCCTCGATCGCGGCGAGCAGCTCGGTCAGCCGGAGCCGGGCGACCGGCCCGCGCGGCCGGTCCAGGACGGCCGGCAGGAAGAACACCGCGTGGCTGAACCGCTCGGGGCTCTCGACCAGCAGCCGGGCCAGCGCGCCAGCACCCAGGCTGACCCCGACGGCCCGGTCCGCGCCGGTCAGGTCGGCCACCGCGCGCAGGTCGCGGGCCAGGTCGGCGTACCCCCAGGGGCCGGCGGGGGCCGCCGAGCGGCCGTGCCCGCGGAAGTGGAAGAACTCGCGCCGCCCGGCCACCCCGCTGCCCAGCGGCCGGGTCTCGGCGATGCCGTTGCCGAGGCCGTGGGCGAAGATCGTGACCGGCTCGCCGGAGCCGGTGCTCAGGTGCTCCAGCTCGACGCCGTGCGGCGTCGGGACGAGCGCGGTGGGCGTCGGGGGCAGGGTGGGCCGGCCGCTGCGCGGGGCGCTCGGGCCCGGGCCGGAGATCCGCGGGCCGCCCTCGGGAGGCGGCGGCCAGCGGAAATCCCTCACCACATGCCCCGGCCGTCGGTCAGGCCGCGCAGCCCCGCGCGGACGTCCAGCAGGTACACCAGGCCCGCCGCCGCGCCGATGAGCTGGGCGAGCAGGCCGAACGGCAGCCCGCCGCCGCCCCCGCCGCCGTTGACCAGGTCGACGAACGCGAACAGCGTCTGGAACAGGCTGAGCAGCCCGGTCAGCCCGAGCAGGGCCAGCCAGCCCGGCTTGGGCAGCGTCCCGATGGCGGTGAACGCGTCGGCGCGCTGGGTGAGGCAGTGCCCGAACGATACGACGGTGAGGCCGGAGGCGATCAGCCCGACGACCAGGTCGAGCGCGGCGACGACCGTCAGATAGAAGAGCGGCGCGGTGAGGGCCATGCGGTCAGCTTATGCCGGGTGGCGGGGGTGCGCCTGCCACACCCCCGCTGGCCGGGCCGGGTGGCCGGGCCCGCCCCAGCCGCCCCGGTCAGGACCGGTTGTCCGGCCCGTCCCGGTGCGGCTCCGGGCCGGACCCGTCGCGCGGCTCGGGCGCCGGGGCGGCCTTGTGCGCGGTGAGGCCCGGCTTGCGGGCGCCCGCGCCGCCGGTGTCGGCGGCGGCCGGCGGGGGGACCGTCTTGCGCGGCTTGCGCGCGGCGGGCTTGCCGGCCGGCCGGGTCGCGGCCGGTACGGTCGCCACGCCCCTGGCCGGCTCCGCCGGCTCGGTCGCGTGCCCGACCACCCGCTCGCCCCGCACGACCAGGTCGCGGTAGATCTCGCCGGCCTTCTCGGTCGCCTGGTACAGCGCGCTGCGCGCGTCGGACCGCAGCTTGTCGAACTCGCCGGCGGTTGCCCGTTCGCGCAGGGTGGTGGCGCGTCCGCGCAGTTGGTCGACCGCGGCCGGCAGGTGCTTGCGCAACTGCTGGAACGCCAGGTCGCCGGCGCCCGCGGCGGCGTACAGCGGATTCGGGATGCGGTTCTTCGACTCGTGGCTCATGACGGCTCCTCCGGGCTCGGTGCGTGGCGTTGGTTCTCCCGCTTGAAGGTCTCGTAGATCTGGGTCAGGGACTGCTTCTGCGCGGTGGTCAGGTCGGGGTCGCCGGCGATCGCCGCCAGCACCCCGGGGCTGTGCGCGCCGTCGAGCAGGCCGGCCCGCAGGTACATCAGCGGCGTCGACACCCGCAGCGCGGTCGCGAGCTGCTGGAGCACCTCGGCGCTCGGCTTGCGCAGCCCCCGCTCGATCTGGCTGAGGTACGGGTTGCTGACGCCCGCCTGCTCGGCGAGCTGCCGGAGCGAGATCCGGGCGCTGCGGCGCAGGTCCCGGATGAACTCGCCGACGTCGCGGCTGCCCTCGGTCACGCACCGACGCTAGCCCGCCGCCGCTAGCAACTGCAAGCAGAATGCTTGCAAAAGTTAGCGGCGTCACCAAAGGGCACGCAGGCTGCCCACGACGGCCGCGCCGCCGGTCAGCGGCACCTCGGCGGACCGGTCCAGCACGTCCCCGCGCACGCCCAGCCGGCGCAGCGCGGACACCAGCACCGGCGGCCGGGCCCGAACCCCGCCGTCATCGATCTTGAGGGCGACCGCGCCCACGCCGGGCAGCGCGGCCACCCACACCGCCTCGGCGCCGACCTTGCACAGCAGCCCCGGTACGCCGGCCATGAACGCGGTGTCCGGCGCGCCGGTGCCCGCGACCAGCTCGGGGTGCGCCCGCATCGCGTCGGCCACCCGGCGCTCGACCGAGCCGACGTCGCCGTGCACGATCCGCAGGTACGCCCGGGCCAGCCCGGTCAGCGAGGCGGCCAGCACCGGCGCCCCGCAGCCGTCCACGCCGGTGGCCACCGCCGGCTCGCCGGTGAACTCCTCGATCGCCAGCGCCAGCCGCTCCTGCAGCGGGTGCTCGCGGTCGAAGTACTCCTCCAGCGGCCAGCCGTTCTCCCGGCAGGTGAGCAGCATCCCGGCGTGCTTGCCGGAGCAGTCCATGAAGATCCGGGCCCGGCCGCCGCCCGCCGCGTACAGGGCGGCCCGGGCGGCCTCGCTGTGCGGCAGGGCCGGCGGGCAGCGCAGCGCGGTCTCGTCCAGGCCGGCGCTGCGCAGCAGCGCGCGCACCCGGGCGATGTGGAAGTCCTCGCCCCAGTGGCTCGCGGCGACGAGCGCGAGGTCGGCCGGGTCGGCCAGGCGCAGGCCGGAGCGGAGCATGCCGATCGCCTGCAGCGGCTTGCTGGACGAGCGCGGGAAGATCGCCCCGGTCACGTCACCGGCCGCGGCGACCGGCGCGCCGTCGGCGTCCAGCACGACGACCGAGCCGCGGTGCTGCCCCTCGGCGAAGCCGGACCGCACGACCTCCACCAGCGGCGCGCCGCCCTCATACGCTTTGCCCATGCCCCCGACCGTACCCAGTTGATCACGACGAGACGGCCCGAACGGTACGTGAGCCGGGCGCCGGCCGCGCGCCCGGGTCCGCCGTCCTTACCGGGCCTTGAGCGCGAACGCCAGGTGCATCGTGGCACCGTCCGCCTCGGTGGTCCACTGGATCGAGCCGGCCGCGCTGTTCGGCCCGGCCTTGGCGGCCAGGACGACGTCCAGCGACACCGACTGCCCCTGCGCCTTGCCGGACGCGGCGGGCAGCTCGTCGGTGTACGTCCACGGGTCGGCGCTCGGCCCGGTGAACGGCTTGGTCGTGGTCACGTACTTGCCGGCGAAGCCGGGCAGCAGGTAGTTGACCTCGCTGCTGGCGGTCGCCCCCTCGGCCAGCGTCGCGGCGCCGACGAACCGGGCCTGCTTCAGCTCGGCGGTGTACCCCGCGGGCGCCACCACCCGGAAGTTCAGGCTGCACGTGGCGCTGCCGCTGGCCACCGGCTCGCCGCTGTCCACCTGGCCCACCCGGACGGCCATCGGCGGCATGGCGATCGCCACCACGTTGTTCTCCTGCACGCCGACCAGCTTCGGCTTGGCCGAGGCGCAGGCGCCGCTGTGGCCGATCAGGCCCTTCACGGTGATCGCCGGGTCGGCCCCGGCGGTACCGGCGACTGCCGTGCCCGCGGTCGCCAGCAGGCCGGCGCCGAGGGCGATTCCGAATGTCATTCGCGTTGCCCTGGTCATCGGCTCCCCCAAACATCGTTGCGGATGGCTGGCGCGCACCACCGGACGGATCGGGAACGGCGGCCGCGCCGCGCCCCCCGAAGCGTGGATAGAAGGTATCGCCGTCGATACGTCAAACCAACCCGCACGACGTCGAACTGGCCGGACGTCCGATCGGGCCGGACTGTCCGGCCAGTCCGGTGCGCCGCGCCGCCGCCGACCCGCCCGGTCCCGACTCCACTTCGGACCGATCGGCGCGCGGATGAACGCGCCCCGCCGTGGCGCCCCGGCCGCCCGAGCGCCACCTGTGCCACGCGGCGCTCGGCGCCCGGCGGCCGCGGGGCAGCGGGGCGGGGCGGGGCGGGGCGGGGCGGGGTCGCCCGGCGGTCAGGCCGGGTCGATGGCGGCGGTCGACTCCCCGACCCGCAGGGCCGCGTCGTCGGCGATGCTCCGCTTGACCACCGCGAGCGCGACCGGCCCCAGCTCGTGGTGCCGGACGGCCGTGCCGACGAAGCCGACCGCCCGCCCCTCGGCGGTCAGCACCGGGGTACCGGCGGCCGGCGCCAGGTCGGTGGCCACGCCGTCCAGGTGCAGCAGGACCAGCCGGCGCGGCGGCCGGCCGAGGTTGTGCACCCGGGCCACGGTCTCCTGGCCGCGGTAGCACCCCTTGTCCAGGTGCACGGCCGGGCCGATCAGGTCCACCTCGGCGGCGATGCTGCGGTGGTCGGTGTCCACGCCGACCCGCGGGATCCGGGCGGCGACCCGCACCGCCTCGTATGCCCACACCCCGCACAGCGGGACGCCCAGCCCCGCGACCACGTCCGGGACCGCGGGCCGGGGCACCACCAGGTCGATGCCGAGCCGCCCGGCCCGGGCGAACCCGCCCGCGGGCAGCGGCACCACCGGGTAGGCGCTGGTCGGCGCGGCCGCGACCGTACCGGCTGGGAACTTCGGCCCCGGCACCGGCGCGACGGCCGCCGCCCCCGGCAGCGGGACGCCCAGCGCCGCGGCGGCGTCCGGGCCGACCAGCGACAGCACCGCCCACTCGGCGGTGGCGTCGCGCGGCTCGACCCGGGTGAGGAACCGCATCCGGTCCAGGAACCCGAGCAGGTCGGCCGCGGCGCCGGGCTCGGTGTCCAGCCAGACCGTGCCGCCGACGGCGGCGACCAGGGCGTGCTGCTCGATGTGCCCGTTCGGCGACAGGACCAGCAGCTCGGTGCCGGCCGGCTCGGCCAGCGCCGTCAGGTGCTGGGTGGTGAGGCTGTGCAGCCAGCTCAGCCGGTCCGCGCCGGGGACGGCCAGCACCCCGCGGTGCGACCGGTCCACCAGGCCGGCGGCCCGTTCCAGGGTGCGCTGCTCGCGCAGCGGGTCGCCGTAGTGCGCGGCGACGGAGGCGACGCCGGCGGCGCGGTGCGCGGCGCTCGGCTGGTCGACGGTCTGCGGATCGATGGCCTCGGCGGCCACCGCCCCCTGCTGCGCGATCACATGCCCTCCCTGCGGCCGGCCTCCATCCTAGGCCGCACCGCCCGGCCGGGCCGCCGCGGCGGCGGGGCGGGCGGCGTAGGCTCGGGGGGTGGGCGAGCAGCAGCGGGTCGTGGCCGTACTCGGGCGGGGCGTCGTACCGGCGGACACGCCGGTCGTGCGGGCGGACGACATCGGCGTCCTGCGCGGCGACGGGGTCTTCGAGACGATGCACGTGCGCGGCGGCCAGCCCTGGCTGCTGCGCCAGCACCTCGACCGGATGGCCCGCTCCGCCGCCCGGCTCGACCTCGACCTCCCGCCCGCCGCCGCGCTGACCACGCTGGCCGCGCAGGCGTGCGAGCAGTGGCCGGCCGACCGCGAGGGCGCGCTGCGGCTGATCTGCACCCGCGGCCCCGAGGGCGGCCCGGCGGTCACCGTCCTGGCCCTGCTCGGCCCGGTCCCGCCGGCGTCGCGCGCCGCCCGGTCCGGCGGGGTGACCGCGATCACCGCGTCGCTCGGCGTCGCCGCCGACGCGCGCACGGCCGCGCCGTGGCTGCTCGGCGGCGCCAAGACCCTGTCGTACGCGATGAACATGGCCGCCCTGCGCTGGGCCGCGGCGCAGGGGGCCGACGAGCTGCTGTGGGTCGCCACCGACGGCTGGGCGCTGGAGGCGCCGACGTCGTCGCTGCTGTGGTCGGCGGGCGACGAGCTGGGCACCGTACCGGCGACGACGACGGGCATCCTGCCCGGCTGCACGGCCCGCTACCTGCTCGACCACTCCCACAAGCTCGACCTGCGCCCGGTCGAGCGGATGATCACGCCGGCGGAGCTGCGCGGGGTGGACGGGGTGTGGCTGGTGTCCTCGGTCCGCGGGGTGGCACCGGTCCGGCGGCTCGACGACGCGGACCTGCCGACCTCCCCGCTGACCGCCGCCCTCCTCGACCTGGCCGGCTTCCCGACCGCCTGACGCCCCGGCCGGACGGCCGCCGGCCCGGGGTCGGTCGGCCGCGGGGGAGTCGTCAGCCGCCGGCGCGGATGAGGCGGGCGGAGAGGTGCGGGTTCAGGCCGCGCCCCTCGGCCGCCATCTCCTGCGCGTACAGCAGCGCCCCCTCGACGATCCCGAACAGGCGGTGCCCGGCCGTGACCTCCTTCGCGGTCACCGTCCGGATCACCACGTCGGTGGCCAGCTCCAGCTTCACGCCGTCGAGCTTGCCGAGGTACAGCTCCATCACCCCGGTCGGCGAGGTGAGCAGGGCCTCGACCTCGTCGGTGCCCTTGCCGTCGACCAGCACCGGCCGCCACCAGCCGACCTCGCGGAACGCCGGCCGGACCGGCTCGGACACGTCGTTGAGGATCCACGACCGGGACTCGTACGACAGGAACGGCCGCCCGTCGTGGGTGATCCTGATCTCCTGGGCGTAGTCGAAGTCCTCGATGCCGGGGTAGCCGCCGCGGCCGCGGCCGCGCCACAGCCCGACGTACGGCAGGAGGCCGAGCAGCGCCGGGTGCAGGTCCGGCCCGGTGCGCAGGTCGTAGGTTTCCTCGTACGGGTACGGCTCCACCGGCGGCGCGTTCAGCCAGGGGGGCGGCTGCATCGGGTTCTCGCTCGTCACCCGGCGAGGATACGCGCCATCCGCGCGCGGCGGGGCGGCCGGCTAGCGGCCGCGGATCAGCCGGACCGCGAGGTACGCCAGGCCGCCGGCGAGCGCCCCGAACGCCGCGACGAGCAGGCTGACGAACCCGACCTCGGTCACCATGATGGCCACCATCCTAAGCTGTCGGCATGGCCGACAACCCCTCGCTCGTCGTCAAAGCCACCGCCGGTACCGACGCGCCCGAGCGGTGCGCGCAGGCGTTCACCGTCGCGGCGACCGCCGCGGCGGCGGGCGTGCCCGTCTCGCTGTGGCTGACCGGCGAGTCGGCGTGGCTCGCGGTGCCGGGGCGGGCGGCGGAGTTCGCGCTGCCGCACTCGGCGCCGCTGGACGACCTGCTCGCCGCGGTCCTCACCGCCGGCACGGTGACGGTGTGCACGCAGTGCGCGGCCCGCCGGGAGCTGACGGGGGCGGACCTGCTGCCGGGCGTCCGGATCGCGGGCGCGGCGGCGTTCGTCGAGGAGTGCCTGGCCGACGGCGCCCGCCCGCTCGTCTACTGAGGCCGCGGTCAGCTCGCGGCGGGTGGTTCGTAGCCGCTGTGGGTGACCCGCAGGCGGTCGCCGCTGCGCTCCCACAGCAGCGCCGCGCCGCCCGCCCCGCGCACCCACCGCTGCGGCGTGCCCGGCAGCGGGCGGCCGAGCCGGGCGGCGAGCCCGTCGCCGGACGGCAGCGGCGCGCCCTCGACGGTGACCGAGCTGGCCGCGCGCCCGTCCGGCAGCCGGACCAGGACCCGGACCGGGTCGCCGCCGGCCAGCCAGCCGGCCAGGCCGGGGATCGCGGCGTCGGCCGACCCGTCGGCCGGTGGGGCCGGGGTCCAGCCGGGCGAGGCCGGGCGGCAGCCGGTGGAGATCAGGACCGCGATCGCCGGCCCGGACGCCGCGGCCGTCAGCGCGACGAAGTCGCCGGCGTCGGCGGCCAGCCGCGGGCCGTCCGCGGACCGGCCGAGGCTGGCCCCGTACCCGGCGGGGAGGGCCCGGCGCAGGGCGGCGAGCAGGGCGGCGGCGTCCCCGCCGGGGGCGACGACGGTCAGCTCGCGGTCGAGCGCGGCGCCGGGGCGCAGCGGGGTGAGGTCGCAGCTCCGGAGCCGGGCCGGGTCCAGGACAAACGGGGCACCGGCCGCCGCGGCGGCGCGGGCGACCTCGACGGTGGCGCGGTCGACGGTCGGGGCGGCGGCGGCGACCGGGCGCTGCTCGCGGACGGTGGCCGGGCCGTCGGCGGCGGACCGGTACCCGAGGAGGGCCAGCAGCAGGCCCCAGGCGACGGCGGCGGCGACCAGCACCCGCCGCCACGGCCGGGGGACGGTCGGCGGCGGCGCGGCGGATCCCTCGGTCACCGCGCCATCGTAGTGCCGCGGCCCGGGCGCCCCGCCGGCCCGCGGGCGGGCCGCGCCGGGGGCTGCCGGGGCGCGCGGGTCAGGCGGCGACGGTGATGTCGGTGGGGTTGATGCCGGGTACCGCGGTCAGCCGCGCCCGGGCGTTGCCGGACCGGGACAGCACGCGCAGCGTCCAGTCGCCGGGCGCGGCGAAGAACCGGTACTCGCCGGCCGCCGAGGTGACGACCTCGGCGGCGAACTCGCCGGTATGGTCCAGCAGCCGGACGTACGCGCCGCCGACGGGCGCCCCGCCCGCGCGCACGATGCCGCTGATCACCGTGTCCCTGGTCACATCCACTCCCGCGGGCAGGGGTGCCTCCTGCAACGGAGCGGCACACCCGCTCACCGCCGACACCACCATGATCATGCCTCCCCGGGTCGGTCCCCCAGTGCCACCGGCACGCCGACGAGCGAGCCGTACTCCGTCCAGGAGCCGTCGTAGTTCCGTACGTTCGACATTCCCAGCAGTTCTCTGAGCACAAACCAGGTGTGAGCCGATCGCTCCCCGATCCGGCAGTAGGCGATCGTGGGCCGGTCCGGGTCCAGGTCGGCGTACAACGCGCGCAGCTCGTCGTCGTCCCTGAACGTGCCGTCCTCGTTCGCCGCCCGGGACCACGGCACGCTCACCGCGGTCGGGATGTGGCCCGGCCGCTGCGACTGCTCCTGGGGCAGGTGGGCCGGGGCGAGCAGCCGGCCGGCGTACTCGTCCGGCGAGCGTACGTCGACCAGGTTGCAGGAGCCGAGCGCCCCGAGCACGTCGTCCCGGAAGGCGCGCAGGGTGCGGTCCGGCTCCCCCGCGGCGTACGCGGTGGCCGGCCGGCTGACCGGGAGGTCGTCCATCGGCCGCCCGTCCAGCTCCCAGCGCTTGCGGCCGCCGTCGAGGAGCCGGACGTCGGCGTGGCCGTACACGGTGAAGTACCAGTACGCGTAGGCCGCGAACCAGTTGTTGTTCCCCCCGTACAGCACCACCGTGTCGTCGGTGGCGATGCCGCGGGCCGAGAGCAGCGCCGCGAACTGCTCCCGGTTCACGAAGTCCCGGCGCACGGGGTCCTGCAGGTCCGTGCGCCAGTCCAGCCGCACGGCGCCCGGCAGGTGGGCCTTGTCGTACACCGTGGTGTCCTCGTCGACCTCGACGAAGACGACGCCGTCGGCGCCCAGGTGCTCCTCGGCCCAGTCGGCGGAGACGAGGGCGGTGTCCCGGCTCATGCGCAACCCTTCGCTGGAGGTGTGACCCGTCCGGGCCGATGACCCGGCCACAGGGCCGATTATCCAGGTTCGGGGCGATTCGCGGGTCAGCGCAGCGATACGTCCGTCGTCGTCCCGGTGATCGTCAGCCCGTCCGGGCCCGGCTCGACCCGCTCGATCGTGAGCGGGAAGGGCAGGTCGGGGAGCTGGAGGTCGATCGACATCTTCGAGCCGAAGTCGCGGACGGCGTCCCGGACGCTCGCGTCGACCCGGTCGCCCTCGACGGTGACCTGCTCGAACCGGATGCCGATCGTGTCCTCGTCCGGCTCCAGCCGGCCGATGCCGACGACGGTGAAGTCGCGGCCGAACAGCGAGACCGGCAGCCGGGCGCGCAGCTTGCCGTCGACGCCGGACAGCTCCAGGCCGGGCTGGTTGGCCAGCGTGGCGACGGTCGGGTAGTCGATCAGGGCGGTCCCGGTCATCGTCTTGGCGACCATGTCGCCGCCGTCGAGGATCTGGTCCAGCCGGGCCCGCACGTCGCGGAAGCTGACGGCCAGCCGGGGCAGCCGGACCGCCGACGCGCTCCGCCGGACGCCCTCGGCGCGGACGTCGGTCAGGGTGACGTCCACCTGCCGGTACTCGCCGGTGAGCACTTGCCAGAGGAACGGGAAGCCGCGGACCCGGACCGTGGGGTCGCTGGCCGTGACCTGCCGGGTGATCAGCCGGTCGTGGATGGTCTTGCCGATCTGCTCCTCGCCGACCATCGCGGCGAACTTGTCCAGGCCGACCAGCGAGCCGAGAACGATCAGCAGGATGAGGAGGGTCTTGACGACCCGGCGCCGCTTGGGGCGCGGCGCGTCGGGCGCGTGTGAGTGAGCCATGTTCACCAATTAATGAATATTTAATAGACGGGTGTGAGTATCCTAAGTCAGCCGGTCGGCAAGAGGAATAGGGCGTTCCCCACATATGCGACCGGCGCGGCGAGCGCGAACCCGGCGATCGGGCCCTGCATGTGCCGGGCGATCCAGAAGGTCGGCGGGTCCCCCGCCATCTGCCGCCCGGCCTCGGCGTAGTTGGCGCCGAGGTCGGTGAGCACCGCCGCGCAGGCGCACAGCAGCCCGAGGACGGCACCGTTGGTCGGGCTGAACGGGCTGATCAGGTAGCTGCCGAGCAGGGCACCGGCCGCCGTACCGGTCATCGCGCCGATGACGACGCCCAGCGCGCCCCGCGGCACCTGCGGGGCCAGCCGCGGCGTCGCGGAGATCGGGTCGGTGAGCCGGGCGACGACCAGGCCGACCCCGGCGGCGGTCACGCAGAGCGTGATCGTCTGGGTACCGGCGGGCGTCCGGGTCAGTACCACCAGTGTGGCGAACGCCACCACGCCAATCATGATCATGAGGGTGGCGCCGAGGGACTCGGTGACCCGCTCGCGGTCCGCGCGGCGCAGCAGCTGCGCCAGTACGGCCAGCCCGAAGCCCGCCGCCGCAACCAGGCCGAGCGGCGCCAGGGACGCCTCGTCCGGCAGCACCGCGCCCAGGTCGGCGCCGAGCGCCACGAGCAGTGACACGCCGAACACGGCCGGCAGCGCGGGCGGGCGCATCGCCATCGTCGAGGCGAGGATGAACAGCAACTGCACCCCGAGGATCACCGCGACGTACGGCAGCCGCCCCGACCCCAGCCCGATCCCCTGCGCGCCCAGCGTGAGGCCCACCGCGAGCAGCGCGGCGAACGCGGCCACGGCGACCGAGAGCACCGGCGAGACCGGTACGGGCTCGGCCGACTTGGCCTCCCGGGCCGCCTCGACCCGGGCCGCCTCGGCCGTGACCCGCGGGTCCTCCGCCACCTCCCGCGCGGCCCCCGCCGGGGCGCGAGCGCCGGTCAGCGCGGGGTCGTCATCGGCCCACGGGTCGGAGCCGGCGTCAGTTCTGGAGGGGGTCACGCAGTCGATGGTGCCAGACGCGCGGTCGAGCCCGGTGCGCGGCGCGGCCGCTATTCTCGGGGGTCTGAGCTTCCGCCCCGCCGCGGCGGCCGGTCCGCCGGCCGGTCCGCCGGGGGCCGGACCGCCGCCCGGCCGGGGCCCGCGGCGCGGCCGGTGACGGCGCCGGTGCGCAGCGCACCGCCCGCGCGGGGGACGGAGGTGGGAACGGTGCGCCTGCTGGTGCTGACGGCCACGGTCGATGCCGCCGCCGTGCTGCCGGCGCTCGACCTGCTCGGCCACGTCGTCCGCACCGCCGACCGGGACGTGCGCGAGCTGGTCGCCGCGCCGGAGGCCGACGCCCTCCTCGTGGACGCCCGGGCCGACCTCGCCGAGGCCCGCGCGACCTGCCGGATGCTGCGGCACACCGGCCTGTCCGTACCCCTGCTCGCCGTCGTCGACGACGCCGGGCTGGCGGTCGTCCGGGCCGACTGGGGCATCGACGACGTCCTGCTCACCGGCGCCGGCCCGGCCGAGGTCGAGGCCCGGCTGCGGCTCGCCGTCGGCCGGCTGCGCGCCGAGGACCCCGACGGGGGCGCGGCCGGCGGGCCGGTGCGGGCCGGGGACCTGACGATCGACCCCCAGACGTACGCGGCGCGGCTGCGCGGGCGGCCGCTGGACCTGACGTACAAGGAGTTCGAGCTGCTGCGCTTCCTCGCCCAGCACCCGGGGCGGGTGTTCAGCCGGGACCAGTTGCTGCGCGAGGTGTGGGGGTACGACTACTTCGGCGGCACCCGAACGGTGGACGTGCACGTCCGGCGGCTGCGGGCCAAGCTCGGGCCGGAGCACGAGGCGATGATCGGGACGGTGCGGCAGGTGGGGTACAAGTTCGTCGTGCCGCCGCCGCGCGCGGTCCCGGACGCCGAGCCGGCCCGCACCTGACCGGCACCGCCGGCCGCACTCTCGCCGCGCTCCCGTCGGTGGTCGGCGTCGGGGCCGTCGGTGGTCGGGGTCGGGGCTCCCGTCGGTGGTCGCGATGTGCGGTCGGTGCGGGTGGGTCGGGGAGCCGGCGGTGCCGCGGTGGTCGGGGCGGCGGCGGGCGGGCGCGGCGGTGGCTACGGTGGGGCGGTGACGCCCTTCGCCGTGCTGCCCGCACCCGCCCCCACCCCGACGCTGATCGCCGCCGTGGCCGCGCTCGCCGCCCTCGCCGACACCACCGACGGCGCCGCGGCGCTCAGCGAGCACACCCTGCTCGCGCTGCGGCACGGCGGCGCCGGCACCCACCTGGTCGCGCGCTGGACGGAGTCCGGCGAGGTGGTCGGGTACGCGCACCTCGGGGCGACCGGCGCCGAGTGGGTCGTGCACCCGCTGTGGCGCCGCCGCGGCATCGGCCGCGCCCTGGCCACGGCGGCCCTCGCCGCCGCATCGGCACCGGGCGCGGCGGGGAGCCCCGCGCCGGTAGCCGCGGCGGACGCCACCGCCACCCCACCGGGCACCGCCGACGCCGCACCGGGCACCGCCGGATCGGATGCCGCCCCGAGCGGCCCGGTGTCCGCGGCGGACACCGGCGGATCGGGCGGCGCCGATGGCGCGGGCGGTGTGCGGCGGGACGGCACGGTCGGTAGCGGGCTGGCCGTGTGGGCGCACGGGGACCACCCGGCGGCGAGCGCGCTCGCCCTGCGCCTCGGCTTCGCCCGCGCCCGCGAGCTGTGGCAGCTCCGCCGCCGGCTCACCGACGACGCCGCGGCCCCGGAGCTGCCCGCCGGCGTCCGGCTGCGGGCGTACGTGCCCGACGCCGACGACGCCGCCTGGCTGGCGCTCAACGCCCGCGCCTTCGCCAGCCACCCCGAGCAGGGCGCGTGGACGGCCGACGACCTGGCCCAGCGGCGGGCCGAGCCGTGGTTCGACCCGGCCGGCTTCCTGCTGGCCGAGCGCGTGGACGACGGCGCGCTGGTCGGCTTCCACTGGACGAAGATGCACCCCGCGGCGGGCGGCACGGCGGCGCTGGGCGAGGTGTACGTGCTCGGCGTCGACCCGGCCGCGAACGGTCGCGGGCTCGGCCGCGCGCTCACCCTGGCCGGGCTGCACCACCTGCGCGGGCGCGGGCTGGACACCGTCCTGCTCTATGTGGACGAGGCGAACGCCGCCGCGGTCCGGCTGTACACCCGGCTGGGCTTCGTCCGGCACACCACCGACGTGCAGTACCGCCACTGAGGAGGGCCGGCGGCGGCGCGCGTACGCCGCCGGAGTGAACCACGTTCCGTCACGGATCCGCCACGGTCGGGTTACGTCGACCGGCGTACATCGACCGCCGTCCGGCGCGCGCCCCTGGCTCCGCGACGCGGGCTTGTGGCCGAATGCTAGCTGTCCGATTTGCCGGCGTTTGCCTAGCGTATAGCGCAGACGGGTCAGCCGCTCCCCCCGCTCCCGCGGGCGGGGCGCCGACTATTCCACCTTGCGCCGCCAGGTCCCGGCGGCCCCACGACGACGGAGGTAGCCATCGCGCGCTGACCAACGACACATGTGCTTACCAGCGAGTGGGGCGGTCCGGACGCGGACCGCCCCACTCGCTGTGTGCATCGGCGCGCGCCGATTACCGAACGGGGCGGGATCTCGTTTCCGTCTATGCGTGCCGTAACCGATTACGACCGGCCGGGTTCGCCGGTCCGCACTGTCCGCCGCTTTGACCGATATACCTGTTGACATTGATGTCGGGAATCGATTCACGTAACGGACATGTGACCCTTCCGGGCACGCCACGCATACGGTTTTGCCTGTTCACCGGGCGTTCAACTCGGTCGACTTCCCCGGTCACCTGCTGCCCCTACGTTCGCACTCGATGGGCCAGTGGCTAGCTGGTTCATCTCCCTGACAGAGAGGCACATTGAGGTGAACCGCAACACGCGCTACCGCGCCGGTCTGGCCGGTCTCGCGCTGGCCGCACTGGCCCTGACGGGTTGTTCCAACGGTGACAAGGGAACGAGCGACCCGGCGGCCGGCGGCCTCGGCGACCTCTCCGGCGAGCTGAAGGCGTCGGGGGCCAGCTTCCCGGACGCGTACTACCAGGAGGTCATCGCCAAGTTCAAGGACGCGGCGCCGAAGCTGACCGTCACGTACAACCCGGTCGGCTCCGGTACGGGCAAGGAGGAGTTCGGCAAGGGCCTCACCGACTTCGCCGGCACCGACAGCCTGGTCAAGGACGGGCAGGGCCCGAAGACGGGCGAGTTCCTGTACGTCCCGACGGTGGCCGCGCCGATCACCATCTCGTACAACCTGACCGGGGTCAGCGACCTCAAGCTCAGCCCGGACACGCTGGCGAAGGTCTTCTCCCGCCAGGTCAAGGTCTGGAACGACCCGGCGATCGCCGCGGACAACGCCGGCGTGACCCTGCCGGCCACCCCGATCACGGTCGTGCACCGGTCGGACGGCTCGGGCACCACCAGCAACTTCACCAAGTACCTGGCCGCGGCCTCGCCGCTGTGGAAGCTCGGCAGCGGCGACACCGTCGCCTGGCCGGCCGACACCCAGGCGGGCGCCAAGAACAGCGGCGTCGCCCAGCTCATCAAGCAGGGCAACGGCGCGATCGGCTACGTGGACCTGAGCGACGCCAAGGCCACCGGCCTGACCTTCGCCGCGGTGAAGAACAAGAACGGCGAGTTCGTCGCCCCGACGCTGGAGGGGGCCACCGCCGCGCTGGCCGGCGCCGAGGTCGCCGCGGACGTCAGCTACAGCCCGCTCAACGCCGCCGGCGCGGGCGCGTACCCGATCACCGCGCCGACATTCCTGCTGGTCAAGACCAAGTACGACGACGCCGCCAAGGCCAAGGCCATCAAGGGCTTCATCACGTACCTGCTCAACGACGGCCGGGACATCGCCGCCGAGGTCAACTTCGCGGTCCTGCCCGACGCGCTGAAGACCAAGGCGCTCGCCCAGCTCGACAAGATCTGATCCGACGACCGGCAGCCGCCGGGGGGACCCGGTCCGCCCGGCGGCTGCCCGCATCCCACAGCCAGCGACCACGCTGATGGAGTTGACCTTGACCAGTCCCCCCGAACCGAACGGCCGCAGCGCCGCGGCTCGGCACCAGCGGAGCGCCGCCGCCGCTCCCGCCCTGGCCAGTCACGGCCGGGACCTGTTGGGCGACCGCCTGTTCCGGTACCTGTGCCTCGGCTCCGGCCTGGCCGTGCTCGCCGTCCTCGCCCTGATCCTCCTCGCCACCCTGCAGCAGAGCTGGCCCGCGCTGCGCGAGTCCGGGCTCGGCTTCCTCACCGACAGCGCCTGGGTACCCAACGACCCCGACGGCGACGGCCCGCAGCGGGCGTCGTTCGGCGCGCTGGCGTTCATCTACGGCTCGCTCGTCGTCTCGGCGCTGGCGCTGCTGTTCGCGGTCCCGGTGGCGGTCGGCATCGCGCTGTTCCTCACCCAGGTCGCGCCGCGCAGGCTGCGCGGGCCCGCGATCACCGTCATCGACCTGCTGGCCGCCGTACCGTCGGTGGTCTTCGGCCTCTGGGGCATCCTGGTCGTGGCGCCCGCGCTGGGCCCGGTGTACGGCGCGATCCACCGCGCGGTCGACGGCATCCCGGTGCTGGACACGGTCCTCGGCGAGCCGGTCAGCACCGGCCGCAACTACCTCACCGCCGGCCTGATCCTGGCCATCATGATCATCCCGATCATCACCTCCCTCTCCCGGGAGGTCTTCACCACCGTGCCGTCGGCGGACATGCAGGCCGCGTACGCCCTCGGCGCGACCCGGTGGGAAATGATCAAGGGTGCGGTGTTCCCGCACAGCTTCGGCGGCCTCGTCGGCGCCGTGATGCTCGGCCTCGGCCGGGCGATGGGCGAGACCATCGCGGTCGCGCTGGTGATCGGCAGCTCGGTCCAGATCACCGCGAACCTGTTCGCCTCCGGCGACGCGCTGCCCGCGGTCATCGTCAACCAGTTCGGCGAGTCCGGGCCGCTGCACCGGTCGTCGCTGATCGGGCTGGGCGTGGTGCTGTTCGTCATCACCGTACTGGTCAACGTGCTGGCGCGGTTCGTCGTCCGGCGCGCGGAGATCCGGATGAGGGGGGCCGCCGCATGACGGTCGCACCGCCGCGGCCGACCCCGGCCCTGAACCTGACCCGCCGGGCGCTGCCCGCCGAACGGCGCGTCCGCAACCAGCTCGCCAACGCCGCGATGTACGCGGCGCTGGCGCTCGCCGCCATCCCGCTCGCCCTGATCATCTACAAGGTGGTGGCGCAGGGCGCCGGCGCGATCTCCGCCGAGTTCCTCACCGCGGACATCCCCAACTCGCCGCGGCGGACCGGCGGCGGCATCTACCCGGCGATCATCGGCACCCTGGTGATCACCGGTACGGCGGCGCTGCTGGCCATCCCGCTGGGCGTGCTCGGGGCGGTCTACCTCAACGAGTACGGCCGCGGCTCCGCGCTGGCCAAGCTCATCCGCTCCATGTCCGACATCATGACCGGCGTCCCGTCGATCGTGATGGGCCTGTTCATCTACGTGGTCCTGGTCGTCCCGCTCCAGCAGAAGTCCGGCTTCGCCGGTGCGCTGGCGCTGGCCTGCCTGATGCTGCCGGTGGTCATCCGCAGCACCGAGGAGGTGCTCCGGCTCGTCCCCGAGGACCTGCGCCAGGCGAGCGCGGCGCTGGGTGCCCGGCGCTGGTACACCACCCTGACGGTGGTCATCCCGGCCGCCATCTCCGGCATCACCAGCGGCGCGATGCTCGCCATCGCCCGGGCGGCCGGCGAGACCGCGCCGCTGATCTTCACGATCGGCCTCACGTACCGGTCGAACTGGTCGCTGGGCGGCGAGAACGTCGCGCTACCGGCGCTGATCTTCAAGAACGCGTCCGAGCCGTTCCCGGCGGCCAACGGCCGCGCCTGGGGCGCGGCGATCACGCTCGTGGCGATCGTGCTCGCCGCCACGGTCATCGCCCGGCTGATCTCGGCCCGGTTCGCCATCAAGGAACGCTGACCAGGTTCGGCAGGAGGAAAACAGGTGACCCAGATGACCCACCCGGACGGCTTCACCAGCGCCCCCGTCGCCGCGGGGCTGGTACCCGAGCCGCGGCACGCGCCCGGCCTCCCCCCGGTGATGTCGCTGGCCGACGTCAGCGTCTTCTACGGCGAGTACGAGGCCGTCCGCAACACCACGATGCCCGTGCACACCAACCAGATCACCGCCATGATCGGCCCGTCGGGCTGCGGCAAGTCCACGGTCCTGCGCTCGCTGAACCGGATGAACGACCTCATCGCCGGCGCCCGGGTCGCGGGCGGGATCACGTACCACGGCCAGGACATCTACGGCCGGGACGTGGACCCGATCCAGGTCCGCCGCCGGATCGGCATGGTGTTCCAGAAGCCCAACCCGTTCCCGAAGTCCATCTTCGACAACGTCGCGTACGGCCTGAAGATCAACAAGATCAAGAACGACGTGCCGGACCGGGTCGAGCAGGCGCTGCGCGGCGCCGCCCTCTGGGACGAGGTCAAGGACAAGCTGAAGACCTCGGGGCTGGCGCTGTCCGGCGGGCAGCAGCAGCGGCTGTGCATCGCCCGGACGATCGCCGTCCAGCCGGACGTGATCCTGATGGACGAGCCGTGCTCGGCGCTGGACCCGATCGCCACCAGCAAGGTCGAGGACCTGATGCACGAGCTGGCGGGCCAGTACACGATCGTGATCGTCACGCACAACATGCAGCAGGCGGCCCGGGTGAGCCACTACACGGCGTTCTTCACGGCGGAGGTGGACGACGCGGGCGTCCGGCACGGCCGCCTGGTGGAGTTCAGCGAAACCGGCAAGATCTTCACCAACCCGGCCGACAAGCGCACGGAGGACTACATCACCGGCCGCTTCGGCTGATCCCCGGGGCCGGCCGGGACGGGTCCACGTCCCGGCCGGCCGCACCGGTCACGGCCCCGCCGCCGACCTCCGCGCCGACCGGGTCTGGCGTACGATGCGACCGGCAGGACGGGCGGGAGTGGGCAGGCGCATGGACCGGGTACGGCGCCGCATTCCGGGCGTTGTCACCGCGCTCTGCGTATACGTCGTCATCCGCGCCACGGCACTGGCGGTGCTGGCCGTGTGGGCGGACCGCAGCGGCACGGACCTGCTCACCATCCTCGGCCGGCGCTACGACTCCGCCTGGCTCGTCGGCATCGCCACCCACGGCTACGACGCGGGCGCCCCGCCGGGCAGTGCGTCCAACCTGGCCTTCTTCCCGCTGTACCCCCTGCTGATCCGCCTGGTCGCGCTGCTGCCGGCCGTCGACCCCGTGGGCGCGGGGCTGTTCGTCGGCTGGGTCGCCTCGCTGGCCGCCGCGGCCGGGCTCTACCTCGTCGGGAAGCAGGTACGCGACCGCGGCACCGGGCTGGCGCTCGTGGCGCTGTGGGCGGCGCTGCCGCACGCGGTCGTCCAGCAGATGCTGTACACGGAGTCGCTCTTCACGGCCCTGGCGGCGTTCTGCCTGCTCGCCCTGCTCCGCGGCCGGTGGCTGGTCGCGGGCGCGCTGTGCGCGGTCGCCGGGCTCGCCCGGGCGAACGCGCCGGCGCTGATCGCCGCCGTCGGCGTCGCCGCGGGGATGGCGCTGTGGCAGCGATTCCGGACGCGCGGTACCGACCCGGCGGCGGGCCCGTGGTGGCGCCCCGTCGCCGGCGCCGCCCTCGCCCCCGTCGGCTGGCTCGCCTACCAGGGCTGGGTCGGCCGGCGGCTGGGTCGGTGGGACGGCTGGTTGCAGGTACAGAGTGTGTGGGGGTCCCGCTTCGACGGCGGCGGCTGGACCCTCGGCACGGCGGCACGGCTGCTGACCGACCGGTCGGTCGCGCTGGCGATCTCGATGGTCGTACTGGTGCTGTTCCTCGCCGTCCTCTCGCTCGCGATGCTGCGGGCGCCCGCGCCGGTCGCGGTCTACGCGCTGGTCTCGCTGCTGCTGGTCGTCGGCACGGCGGGCTTCTTCCACTCGAAGGCCCGCCTGCTCATTCCGGCCTTCCCGCTCCTGCTCCCCCTGGCCGCCATGCTCGCCGACGCGGGCCCCCGAAGCCGCTGGACGGCCCTGGCGGGCGCGGGCCTGGTCTCGGCCTGGTTCGGCGCGTACCTGAGCCTGATCTGGACCCAATCCCCCTGAACCCGCCACCCGAGATCAACATCGGGGGTGGGGTACGACGTCGGCACCCCACCCCCGATGTTCACGCGCCGGTGGCGTCCTCGGTGGACATCAGGTGGCGGATGGGGCGGGAGATGGCAGCCAGGACCAGGCCCAGGGCGATCGCCACCGCGCCGATCACGCCGAAGTACGGGACCTCGTTGTCGGCGGAGTACGAGCCCGCGAGGGTGCCGGCCAGGGCCGAGCCCAGCGAGACCGAGAGGAAGAACAGCGCGACCATCTGGGTGCGGAACGCCGCCGGCGCCAGCGTCGTCGCCGCCGACAGGCCCACCGGGGACAGCAGCAGCTCGGCGAGGGTGAAGAAGAACAGGATGCCGACCAGCGGCAGCAGCGACACGCTGTTCGCCCCGCCCCCGGCCAGCGGGATGAACAGCAGGAACGCCGCGCCCATCACGATCGTGCCCAGGGCGAACTTCAGCGGCGCGGACGGCTGCCGCGGGCCCAGCCGGGTCCACAGCGCGGCCAGCACGCCGGCGAAGACGATCACGAAGATGGGGTTGATCGAGTTGACCCAGGCGATCGGCATCTCGCCGCCGAGGATGTGCCGGTCCAGCCGCTCGTCGACGTAGATCGGCAGGACGGTGAACTGCTGCTGGAACAGCGCCCAGAAGGCCGCGCTGGCGATGAACAGCGGGATGAACGCCAGCACCCGGCGCCGCTCGACCCGGCTGAGCGCCCGGTTGCCCAGGATGATCGCGAAGTACGCCACGGCAGCGGTCAGGGCCAGCCCGACGACGACCGTGGAGAGCCGGTCCGCGGTGATCACGCCGGTCACCACCAGCACGGCGAGGACGCTCAGCGCCGCGGCGGCCACCGCGATGTACAGGGCGCGGTGCTGGCGGGGCAGCGGGCGGTCCACGCCGCCGCCGAGTTCGCGGATGCGGCGGCGGCCGAGCCGGTACTGGATCAGCCCGAGCGCCATCCCGACGGCCGCGACGCCGAAGCCGAGGTGGAAGCCGTACGACTGCTGGAGCCAGCCGGTGAGCAGCGGGCCGAGCAGGGCGCCGATGTTGATGCCCATGTAGAAGATCGAGAAGCCGGCGTCCCGGCGGGTGTCGCCGTCGGGGTACAGGGTGCCGACGAGCGAGGTCGCGGTGGCCTTGACGCCGCCGCTGCCGAGCGCGACGAGGACCAGGCCGACGCCGATGCCGAGCAGGCCGGGCAGGACGGCGAGCGCGATGTGCCCCGCCATCACCACCCAGGCGCTCGCGAACAGCACCCGCTCCCGGCCGAGCAGCCGGTCGGCGAGCCAGGCGCCGAGGATGGTGGAGAGGTAGACGGTGCCGCCGTACGCGCCGGCGATGCTCGTCGCGGTGGCCCTGTCGATGCCGAGGCCGCCCTCGGCGGCGGTGAAGTACAGGTACAGCACCAGGATGCCCTGCATGCCGTAGAACGAGAACCGCTCCCACAGCTCGAGGCCGAACAGGTTCGCCAGCGCGCGCGGCTGGCCGAGGAAAGTGCGCTCCGGGGCGCGCGTTGGCTGGATCATGCCCCGCACTATGGCACACATCGACGAGTGCCGAATTAGGCCGCCCTAACCAGGTGACGCGGACCATTCCGGGAGCGGGCCGCGGGCCGGCTCCCCCACCGGTCCCGCGGCGCCACCATGTGCCGCGGCCGCCCCAACAGCAGCCGCCCGGTACGCCCGAGCACCGAAGTCCCCCGTAGGGCGTTACCCCAAACCTTAATCGCTAACGGTACTCGTTTTCAACTAATCGACCACCGCGTACGGCCGCCCGTCCACCAATTCCAGCCGCGGCTGGAGCGGCCGGACCGGCGTGCGCGCCGCCGCGGCGGCCAGCGCCGCGCCGACGTCGGCGAAGCCGGCGAGCGACTCCAGCGTGCCCGCCGTCGGCGGCAGCATCGCCAGCTCGCCGCGCCGCCAGCCGGCCAGCGCGTCGGCCGGCGGCAGCCAGCGCACCTCGTCGGCCTCGCCGGAGACGTCCCGCGGGCGCTGGCCGGCGGGCAGGGCGGCGAGGAAGAAGTACGTGTCGAACCGGCGCGGCTCGAAGTCCGGCGTCACCCACCGGCCCCACGGCACGAGCAGGTCCGAGCGCAGCACCAGGCCGGCGTCGGCGAGCACGCCGGTCAGGCTGCGCTCGCGGCGCAGCAGCGCCTGCCGGGTCGCCTCCCAGGCCGGGGTGTCGACGTCGCCGACGACCGTACCGGGGCCGGGGCCGGCGAGCAGGACGCCCGCCTCCTCGAACACCTCGCGCACCGCCGCGGCCACGACCGCGCCGGCGGCCGCGCCGGACAGGCCCAGGTGGGTGGCCCACGCGGTCCGGTCGGGGCCGGCCCAGCCGACCTCGGCGTCGGCGTCCGCGGGGTCGACGCTGCCGCCGGGGAAGGCGTACATGCCGCCGAACGCGGCCATCGTCGCGGCCCGCCGCAGCAGGTACGCCTCGATCCCGTCCCCGGTGCCGGCGGGGCGCAGCAGCACCACCGTGGCGGCGACCCGCGGGGCGGCCGGCGGCGCGCCGGCGGCGGCGAAGGCGGCGGCCTTCTCGGCGAGGGCGGGCGGTAGCGGCCAGCGCGTCGGCGTAATGTCCCCAGTCACCTGTTTTCTCCCTGCTCGGCGGCGGATCACGCCCACTCTGCCACTCGTTGCCCCGGCGGAAATCGTCGCCGGGCTGCGGACCCGCGTATCCGGGGCCCGATCGGGGATCCCCGGTTCGGGTGAGTGGGCCGGCGCCGGAGCGTCCACGACAGACAATGGGGGCCATGTCGAGTCTCCGCCGACGCCTCCGGACCGCACGCCGACAGCCGATGCTGGTCAAGGTCGACCTCTCCGGCCGGCTGGAGCCGAAACCGGACCGCTTCTCCCAGTTCGTTTCGCTGCTCACGGTCGTCGTGACGGCTTTTGCCGCGAGCTGGGCGGCGCGGGGCATCGTCGCCACGGCCGAGGAGAGCAAGCGCCAGCGGCAGATCACCCTGACCGGGCAGCTCACGGACAGATTCAACAAGGCGATCGAACAGCTCGGTACGCCGGGAGCGGACAAGCTCGACATGCGGCTCGGCGGCATCTATTCGCTCGAGCGCATCATGCGCGAATCGGAGTTCGACCAGTCGACGATCGTCGAGGTTCTGTCGGCGTTCGTGCGGAATCGTACCCCCGCGCGCACCGCCGCACCGGAGAAGCAGGACATCGACGTGGAGGCCGCGATACGCGTTCTCGCCCGGCGGCCGGAGCGCCCCGACCCCAGTGCCCGCGGCCGGGTGAACCTCCAAGCCACCAACCTCAGCGGCGTCCAACTGTCCCATGCCGACCTTCGCGGTACCGACTGCAAGCTCTGCAAAGTGAACAACGCCATTCTGTGGCGCATCAACCTGTCCGAATCAGAACTCGTCGCCGCCGAATTCACGAAGGCCACCATGAATCATGCTCACCTCCGGAATGCGCAACTATTCCTGGCGGATTTCGCCGGTACCGATCTCGGCGAGTCCGACCTTTCCGAGGCGGTGGCCATCAAAGCGAAGTTCGGGACTGCCAACCTCGCCAACGCCGAGCTGATCCGGGTGGTTCTCCTGGACGCCGATCTCCGGGGCGCCCGGCTACCGGATTCGGACCTGAGTGGGGCCCACCTCGCGCGGGCGGACCTCAGGGGCGCCGACCTGACCCGCGCTCGGCTCGCGGGTGCGAACCTCACCGGCGCGAGGATGGCCGGAGCAAAATTGGCCGGAGCGGATCTATCGGGCGCATGCGGCGCGCCGCCGATCACGCCGGTCGAGCACTGTCCCCCGCTGGCGCCCCGCGTCAGTGACCGGGTTCGGCAGACGCTCGAAAGTTTCTGACCGAGCCGTCGGCGGACCGCCGTGGCAGCCCGCCGACAGTCGCGCGTCGTCAGTGGAACAGTGGGGCGATGGCCAGGTGGACCAGGCAGGCGATCACGCCCGCCGCCGGGATCGTCAACACCCACGCCGTGACGATGTTCCCCGCCACCCCCCATCGCACCGCCGAGAACCGCTTCGTCGCCCCCACGCCCATGATCGCCGAGGTGATCGTGTGCGTCGTGGAGATGGGCATGCTCAGCGCCGCCGCCGAGTACAGCACCGACGACGCCACCGCCTCCGCGGCGAACCCCTCGGGCGGGCCGAGGTGGATGACCCGGCGGCCGAGGGTCCGGATGATCCGCCAGCCACCCGCGTACGTGCCCAGCGCGAGGACGGTCGCCGAGGTGAAGAAGACCCAGGTCGGGATGTGCTCGTTGTTGGCCTGGAAGCCGCCGGTGTACAGCGCCAGGACGACGATGCCCATGGTCTTGGCGGCGTCCTGCATGCCGTGGCCGACGGCCATCGCGGCGGCGGACAGCGACTGCGCGAGGCGGAAGCCGCGGTTCAGCCGGCCCGGGTTGCCGCGGCGGAAGGTCCACATGATCGCCACCATCGCCGCCCCGCCGAGGAAGAAGCCGACCAGCGGCGAGGCGATCATCGGGATGACGACCTTCTCGAGGATGCCGTCCCACAGCACCGTGCCGGAGCCGAACATCGTGGCGCCGACCAGCCCGCCGATCAGGGCGTGCGAGGACGACGAGGGCAGGCCGAAGTACCAGGTGATGAGGTTCCAGGCGATCGCGCCGATCACGCCGGCGAGCACGATGCCGAGGCTGTCCATGCCGGTGGGCAGGCTGACGATGCCGCTGCCGACGGTCTTGGCCACCTTGGCGCCGGCGAAGGCGCCGAGCAGGTTGCCGACGGCGGCGATGGCCAGCGCCACCCGCGGGGTGAGCGCGCGGGTGGAGACGGACGTGGCGATCGCGTTGGCGGCGTCGTGGAAGCCGTTGGTGTAGTCGAACGCCAACGCCGCCAGGATCACCGCCGCGACCGCGATGAACTCGGGGCTCACGGGGTCAGGACTCCTTGACCGCGATGGTCTCGACGGTGTTCGCCACGTGCTCGAAGGCGTCGCAGGCGGCCTCCAGCTCGTCGGCGACCTCCTTCATCTTCAGGACCGTGAGCGCGTCGTACTCGCCGGAGAACAGCCGGACCAGCAGCATCCGGTACGCCCGGTCGCCCTCGTTCTCCAGCCGGTTGATCTCGACCCAGTACTCGGACAGGTCCTTCATGACCTTGAGCTGCGGCATCGCCGTGGCGGTGACCTTGGCGCACTGGTCCAGGACGTTGACCAGCTCGTGCAGCTCGCGCGGGAGCGCGGGCAGGTCGGTGAGGCCGTACAGGTAGATGAGGCTGCCGGCGGCCTCCATGTGGTCCATCACGTCGTCGAGCAGCGACCCGAGCCGGTAGATGTCCTCCCGGTCGAACGGCGTGATGAACGTCGAGTTGATCTTGTTGTACAGCTCGTGGGTCAGCTCGTCGCTGTCGTGCTCGACCTCGACCAGCCGCTCGCTCACCGACTGCACGTTGACCCCGGGCAGGGCCAGCTCCAGGAGCAGGTCGGTGCCCTTCACCAGGTTCTGCGCCGCCCTGGTGAACAGCTCGTAGAACACACCCTCGGACGGACGGAAGGAGAACTTCACCGCAGGGCACCTCTTAGCCTGGTCGCTCACGACCCCGGCGACGCCGGGCTCTAATGTCCGATGAACTCACCGCGAATGCTAGGTAACCCCCACCAGCGGCGGACAGCCAGGTGCGGCGCCACCCTTTGCCTTCACGTCGCGTTCACCCCAGGTTCACACGAGAACCGGTCGCTGCCGGCGAAACCCCGCCGATCACGCCCGATCAGCCCAGCAGCCAGCCCCGCTCCTCGGCCAGCCGGACCGCCTCGGCGCGGGTCCGGGCGCCGGTCTTGCCCATCGCCGAGGACAGGTGGTTGCGGACCGTGCCGGGCGAGAGCGCCAGCGCCCCGGCGACGTCGGCGACGGTGCCGCCGTCGCGGGCGGCCAGCAGCACCTCGGCCTCCCGCTCGGTCAGCGGCGACTCGCCGTACGCCAGGGAGTCCGCGGCCAGCGCCGGGTCGACCACCCGCAGGCCGGCGTGCACCCGGCGGACGGCGTCGGCGAGCCGCTCCGCCGGGGTGTCCTTGACCAGGAAGCCGGCGACGCCGGCGCGCAGCGCCCGGCGCAGGTAGCCGGCCCGGCCGAACGTGGTCACGATCAGCACCCGGCACCGCGGGTACGCCGCGGCCAGGTCCGCCGCCGCGGCCAGGCCGTCGCCGCCGGGCATCTCGATGTCGAGCAGGGCGACGTCCGCGCGGTGCTCGCGGGCCGCCGCGACGACCTCATCGCCGCGGCCCACCCGGGCCACGACCGCCAGGTCGGGCTCCAGGTCGAGCAGGGCGGCCAGGGCGTCGCGGACGAGCGCCTGGTCGTCGGCCAGCAGCAGCCGGATCGGGTCCGTCGTCATGCGCCCTCCCGCGGGGCCGGCGGGTCGCCCCGCAGCGTCACCGTGAGCTGGAAGCCGGGCGCGCCGTCGGCCCGGTCCCCGATGGTCAGCACGCCGCCGGCCGCCTCGACCCGCTGGCGCAGCCCGGCCAGGCCGTCCCCGGCGGCGAGCGGGTCGGCGCCCGGCGGCGGGCCGGCGCCGTCGTCGACCACCTCGACGCCGTCCGGGCGCAGCCGGACCGTGCAGTGCCGGGCGCCGCTGTGCCGGACGACGTTGGTCACCGCCTCGCGGATCACCCGGGCCAGCACCTCGCGCCGGGCGCTGGGCACCTCGTCGGTGGCGGTCGGCAGGTCCGCCTCGATGTCCGCGGCGGCCAGCGCCACCCCGGCCGCGGCGATCTCGCCGGGCAGCGAGGCGCCGCGGATGCCGCGGGCGGTCGCCCGGACGTCGGCCAGCGCGTCCCGGCTCAGCCGCTCCAGGTCGGCCAGCTCGGCCCGGGCCCGCTCGGGGTCGACGTCGAGCAGCCGGCGGGCCAGCTCGGCCTTGACCGTGACCACGGTCAGCGAGTGGCCGAGGATGTCGTGCAGGTCGGCGGCGATCCGGGCCCGCTCCTGCTGGACGGCGAGCGTGGCCAGCTCGTCGCGGGCCTCGGCCAGCCGGCCCCGGTGCTCCTGCGCCCGGCGGCTCGCGAACGAGGCCGCGGTGGCCATGGTGAAGCCGATCGCCAGGCCCGGCCCGGCCAGCTCGGGGCTGGCCAGGACCGTGCCGAACAGCGTCGCCCCGAGGACCGCGGCCAGCGCGCCGCCCTGCGCCGTCGGCAGCCCGAACACCCCGGCGGCGGTCACGTAGATGAGCATGACGGCGGCGTGCGCCCCGGCGGCCGGCACGACGAGCAGGACCAGGCCGGCGAGCGCGACGATCCGCAGCCAGACCAGCCCGGCCGGCTCGGGGCGGTGCAGGTGCGCGGCCCGGCCGAAGGCGAGCATGGTGTGCAGGTACACGCCGACGAACGCGGCCAGCGCGGCCCAGCCGGTCAGCCGCTCGCCCAGCGGCGCGGCGCCGACCCGGACCGCTGTCTCGTACAGGAAGACCAGCCAGATCGCGGCGAAGAACAGGCCGAACCGCCGGCGCGCGCGGGCGGCCGGCGGTCGGGGTCCGGGGCAGCGGCTCATACCCGGGCGGTGTCCCGGCGGAAGCGCCAGATCGCGCCGGCGGTGAAGACCAGCGTCCACAGCGCCACGTTGAGGATCGCGCCGGCGAGCGAGCCGTCCTGCGTGAGCGGGTACCGGGCCAGGTGCGCCACCCCGTACGTCGGGAAGTACGGCGCGATGTCGGCCAGCACGGTGCCGAGCTGCTCCGGCGGGATGAACAGGCCGCCGGCGAAGGACAGCACCGCGAGCACCGGTCCGAGCACCTGCATGACGTTCTCGCTCGGCAGCAGGTACCCCATGAACAGCCCGAACGCGGCGAACACCAGCGCGCACCCCCAGGCCAGCAGCAGGCAGGCGACCCAGTCGCCGGGCGACAGCCGGGCGCCGGCGAACGCGCCGACCACCGATACCGCCGCCACCGCCACCGCCCCCGAGAGCATTCCCACGATCACCTTGACCGCGATGTACGCGCCCGGCCGCAGCGGGGTGAGCCGGAGCTGCCTGCTCCACCCGGCGGCCCGCTCGATCGACACGGCGGCGCCGGCGGCCGTGGTCGCCAGCAGCGCCGCATAGACGGCCATGCTGACCAGGACGTACCCGGTCACGTTACCGCCGTCGCCAATGGACTGCGTGCGGAACTCCCGCGAGGTGCCGAAGATCAGAAAGAACACCGCCGGCATGATCATGGTGAAGATGGCGTTGCGCCGGTTGCGCAGCACGCGGCGGATCTCCAGGCCGATCAGCGTCGGCGAGAAGCCGCCGAGCCGCGGCGCCCGGCGGGCGCCGGCCGCGGCGGTGGTCGCGGCGCGGGTGGTGGTCGCGGCGGGTGCGGTGGTCGCGGCGGTCATCGGGTACCCCTCTCGGCGCCGGCGGCGGCGTGGTCGCGGCCGGCGGGCGCGGTGTCGTCGTCGCCGGTCAGGGTCAGGAAGGCCTGCTCGAGGTCGTGCCCGGTGATCTCCAGGTGCCGGGCGTCGGTGCGGGTCAGCAGGTAGTGGGCCACCGCGTCGGAGTCGCGGCCGCGGACCACCACGCTGTCCCCGCGCACGTCCACGCCGCTCACCCCGGGCAGGGCGGCGAGCGCGGCGCGGTCGGCGCCGGCGAGCGTGGCCCGCACCGTACGGATGCTGGCCAGGGCCTTGATCTCCCCCGCCGTGCCGTCGGCGACCACCCGGCCGCGGCGCATCAGCACGATCCGGTCGGCGTACCGGTCGGCCTCCTCCAGGTAGTGCGTGGCGAAGATGACCGTGCGGCCGCGGTCGGTGTCGCTGCGCATCGCCGACCAGAAGTCCTGCCGGCCGCCGACGTCCATCCCGGTGGTCGGCTCGTCGAGGATGAGCAGGTCCGGGTCGGACAGCAGGGCCAGCGCGAACCGCAGCCGCTGCTGCTGCCCGCCCGAGCACCTGCCGACCCGGCGGCCGGCCAGGTCGGCGATGCCGGCCCGGTCGAGCACCTCGGCGACCGGGCGCGGGCGGGCGTACAGGGCGGCGGTGAACCGGACCGTCTCCGCGACGGTGAAGTCCTTGAGCAGCCCGCCGGTCTGCATGACCGCGGCGACCGCGCCGGTGGCGATCGCGGCGGCCGGCGGCCCCCCGTACACCGCCACCGAACCGCGGGTGGGGTCGGCCAGGCCGAGGACCAGGTCGATCGTGGAGGTCTTGCCGGCGCCGTTCGGGCCGAGCAGGGCGACCACCTCGCCGGGGGCGATCCGCAGGCTCAGGTCGTCGACCGCGGTGACCGGGCCGAACGTCTTGGTCACCCCGGCCAGCGCGACCGCGTCCGGCGCGGCGGCCCGGCGGGCGGCCGGGGCGGGGGCGGGAAGTGTCGTCGTCATGGACCCATTCGACGCCGCGGGCGCCGGCCGGACCGGTGCGGGCCGTCACCGATCGGGCGTGACAATTGTCAGGTCCCCGGGCGAGCTGCCGGGTCACCCGGGGACTGTCGGGTCGCGGGCTGTCAGGTCACCAGGGCGAGCCATGTCCGGTACGTGGTGTCGAACGGCTCGGTGCCGTCGCCGAGCGCCCCGAACAGCCAGCCCGCCGCCCGCCGGGCGGCCACCACCAGGTCGGCCGGGTAGCCGAACCCGTCCAGGTGGTCCGCGAAGTCGTCCTGGTCGAGGAGCTGGACCAGGCCGGTGTGCCGGCGGCGGACCACGTCCAGGTCCAGGTCGACCAGGTGCACCTCGTCGGGGCCGGTCCACCGGGCCGGGGTGGTGATGTCGCAGTACACCTCGGCGGTGCGCGGCGGCGGGTTGAACATCGCCGTCCACCAGCGGTCGCGCGGGACGAGCACCACGTACGGATGCTCCTGGCGCAGCGGGCGGCCGTGGTAGATCGACGGGGTACCGGCCGGGATGCCCAGCCAGGTGCCGAGGTCGTCCTCGGCGAGCCGGCGCGCGGGGTAGTCCCGATGCACGCCGCCGTCGTACTTGGTGTAGACCACCCGCACCTCGCCACCGCCCATTCCCCCATTTAACCGTCTGCTTGCTCGGCCGACCGTTGCGTGATCAAGGGACTACCCGCAGGAATCGCCGGGCGCGGACCGGCGCCCGCCGTGATCACCGGGGAAATGCCGGTCCGGGCCGCGGGGGCGTCGGGGGCGGCCGGTACCGTCGGGCGGTGGTGGACAGGACGCGGACGGTCGACGTACGGGCGGTGCTCGCCGCCGCCGTCGGCGCGGTGCCGGGCGGCAGCGCCCGGCCGGGGCAGCAGGCGATGGCCGAGGCGATCGACGCCGCGGTGGGCGCGGGCGAGCACCTGCTCGTGCAGGCCGGCACGGGCACCGGCAAGTCCCTGGCGTACCTCGCCCCGGCCCTGCTGGTCGACGGCCCGGTGGTGGTCTCGACGGCCACGCTGGCGCTCCAGGCGCAGCTCGTCGACCACGACCTGCCGCGGCTCGCCGCGGCCGTCAAGCCGGTGCTCGGGCGCAAGCCGACGTTCGCCGTGCTCAAGGGGCGGCACCACTACCTGTGCCTGTCCCGGCTGGAATCCTCGACCGAGGCCGAGCCGGACGACGGGCTGTTCGACGCGCCGACCGCCGGCGCGACCACCTGGCTCGGCCAGGCCGGGCGGCTCGGCAAGCAGATCGAGCGGCTGCGCGACTGGGCGATGGAGACCCCGCGCGGCGACCGCGACGAGCTGGACCCCGGCGTGGACGACAAGGCGTGGCGGCTGGTCTCCATGCCGGCCCGCGAGTGCGTCGGCGCGAGCCGGTGCGGGTTCGGCGACGAGTGCTTCGCCGAGGCGTCCCGGGCCCGGGCCCGGGAGGCGGACATCGTCGTCACCAACCACAGCCTGCTGGCCGCGGACATGATCGCCGGCGGGCACATCATCCCGCCGCACAAGCTGCTCGTCGTGGACGAGGCGCACGAGCTGGCCGACCGGGTGTCCTCGGCGGCGCAGGCCGAGCTGACGCCGGAGTCGATCGACCGGGCGGCCAAGCGGCTGCGCCCGGTCGCGCCCGGCGGCGGGTACGACGCGCTGGCCGAGGCCGGCGACGCGCTCGCCCTCGGCCTGGACGGCGCCCCCGCCGGCCGGCTCACCGAGGGCCTGCCGCCGGCCCTGGCCGCCGCCTGCACACTGCTGGACTCGGCCGCCCGCGGCGCGCTGGACGGGCTGGGCGAGATCAAGGCCGACGACGCCGACGCGGTCCGGAAGAAGGCCGCCCGGGCGCTGCTGGACGAGCTGTCGGACACCGCCCAGCGGCTGCTCGCCGCCGACCCGCACGACGTGACCTGGGTCGAGCGGGGCGAGTTCGGCGGCGGGTCGCGGCGGGCGCTGGTGGTGGCGCCGCTGTCGGTGGCGGCCACGCTGGGCGGCCACCTGTACGCCGACCGGACCGTGGTCGCCACCTCGGCGACGCTGACCCTCGGCGGCCGGTTCGACACGGTCGCCCGGTCGCTGGGCCTGCCGCCGACGCCGGTCGCGGAGCCGGTCGTCGCCGACGTGCCGGCACCGCGCTCCGCGGCGGCCGGCGGCGCCCCGCCCGGCGGTGCCGGCGGTGTTCCGGCCGGCGAGGGCGCGGCCGCCGGGGCGCCGCGGCGCGGTGGCACGCGGGCGGCGGGGAGCGCCCCGGACGGCGGCGCGGGAGCGCCGCGGTGGCGGGGGCTGGACGTGGGGTCGCCGTTCGACTACCCGAAGCAGGGCATCCTGTACGTCGCCGCGCACCTGCCCCGCCCCGCCGCCAGCGGCCTGCCCGACGCGGGCGCCGACGAGCTGGTCGACCTGGTCGGCGCGCTCGACGGCCGGACCCTCGGCCTGTTCTCCTCCCGCCGGGCCGCGCAGCAGGCGGCCGAGGTGGTCCGCGCCCGGACCGACCTGCCGGTGCTGTTGCAGGGCGAGGAGGCGCTGCCGCTGCTGGTCAAGCGGTTCCGGGCCGAGCCGCGGACCTGTCTGTTCGGCGTCATGTCGCTGTGGCAGGGGGTGGACGTGCCCGGCGACGCCTGCCAGCTCGTCGTCATCGACCGGCTGCCGTTCCCGCGGCCGGACGAGCCGCTGGCCGCCGCCCGGTCGGCGGCGGTGGACGCGTCCGGCGGGTCCGGCTTCGCCTCGGTGAGCGTGCCGATCGCGGCGATCCGGCTGGCCCAGGGGGCGGGGCGGCTGATCCGCTCGGCCGGGGACCGGGGCGTGGTCGCGGTGCTGGACTCGCGGTTGGAGACGGCCCGCGGGTACGGGGCGTTCCTGCGCCGCTCGCTGCCGCCGTTCTGGTACACGACCCGCCCGGACGTGGCCCGCGCGGCCCTGACCCGCCTGGCCGACGCCGCCCGCCCGAAGACCCCCGCCTGACCGGCGCCCGGCCCCGGCCGGTCAGGCCGGGGGTGCCTTGACCACCACCGCGTCCGGCGGCGGGGCCGGGAAGCGCTGGACCAGGTGGCGGATGCCGGTGTTGAGGACCGCGACCAGCGGTACCGCGATCAGCGCGCCGATGATCCCGGCCAGCACCACGCCGCCGGCGATCGCGATGATCACGGCGAGCGGGTGGATCGCCACCGCCTTGCCCATGATCAGCGGTTGCAGCACGTGCCCCTCGATCTGCTGGACGAGGATCACCGCGCCGAGGACGAGCAGCGCCGTCACCGGGCCGCCGTTGACGTCCACGAGCGCGACCAGCACCGCGACCGTCCCGGACAGCGCCGCGCCGATGATCGGCACGAACGCGCCGAGGAACACCAGCGCCGCGAGGGCGAACGCGAGCGGGACGTCCAGCACGTACAGCGCCAGGCCGATGCCGATCGCGTCGATGAACGCCACCAGCACGGTCGCCCGGACGTACGCGCCCAGCGACGCCCACGCCGCCTCGCCGGCGCCGTCCACCCGCTCCCGGGCCGCGGTCGGGAACAGCCGGACGAGGAACGCCCAGATCCGGTCGCCGTCGCGCAGGAAGAAGAACGTGGCGAACAGCACCAGCACCATGCCGGTGAGGATCTCGAACAGCGTCGCCGCGGTGGAGACCGCGCCGCTGGTCAGCGAGGCGGTGTTCTCGTCCAGCCACTTCTGGCCGGTCTCGAGCGCCTGGTCGAGCTGCCGGTCGGACAGGTCCAGCGGGCCGTCGCGCAGCCACTTGGAGATCTTGTTCACGCCGGCCGAGGCGTTGGTGCTCAGCTTGGTGGCGTTCTCGACGAACTGGCTGACCACCGCGGTCAGCGTGCCGACCACCGCGGTCAGCCCGGCGACCAGGACGACGCCGGTGGCCAGCGAGCGCGGCGCCCGGATCTCCCGCAGCGCCCGGACGGCCGGCCCGAGCAGCGCGGCGAGCAGCATCGCGATGATCAACGGGATGATCACGATGCGCAGGACGCCGATCAGTTCCAGCAGGTAGAACCCGGCCACGCCGATCGCCAGCAGGCGCCAGGCCCAGGCGCCGCCGACGCGCAGCCCGTACGGCACGTGCTTGTACGGCAGCGGGCCCGCCGGGTCGGGCCGGTCGACCGGGCTGACGCTCTCGGTCGGCGCCTCGTCGGCGGCCACCGGCTCGGCCTCGCCCGGCGGCGGCGCCGGGCGGCGACCGAAGCGCCGCAGCCACGAACCCCAGCGGCTCACGTGCCCCACCCGCCCGAGGTCGCCCCGCTCCTGCGTGCCGCGCCGGTCATCGGTCAATCCTCCCGCCGGTGTACCCCCGGCCCACCGTAGTCGGCCGCGGCTCGTCCGGCTGGCCGCGCGGGCGCAATGTACCGTCTTTCGCGTGACCACCGATGCGAAGATCGACTCCGGCCTCCCGATCCGGCTCCTGCACGACCGGGTGCTGGTCGAGTTGGAGGGGGCCGAGGGCGAGCGGCGCTCGTCGTCCGGCATCGTCATCCCCGCCACCGCGTCGGTCGGCCGGCGGCTGTCCTGGGCCACCGTGGTCGGCGTCGGGCCGCACGCCCGGGCCATCGTCACCGGGGACCGGGTGCTGTTCGACCCGGAGGACAAGGCCGAGGTCGAGTTGCAGGCCCGGCAGTACGTGCTGCTGCGCGAGCGGGACGTGCACGCGGTCGCCGCGAGCCGCGTCGAGCCGGACGCCACGGGCCTGTACCTCTGAATCGCGGGCCGGCCCCCCACCGCCACCAGCCCCGGCCGGGCCACCATCGGCCCGACCTGCCACCAGCCCGAACCCGCCGCCGGCCCGCGCCGGGTGCGCGTCAGCGCGGGCCGTAGCCGTGGAGCGGTACGGCCGGCACCATCGGCAGCGGGACCACCGGCTCCGGCGGCGGGTCGACCGGGCGGCGGACCCCGTCCGGGAAGTCGATCTCGTAGTGCGTCCCGGTCCAGCGGGCCGGCGGCGCGACCGGGTCGCGGCCGGTGAACACCTGCCGGTACGCGCTCATCGTCGCCAGCAGCTCCGCCTCCTCGCGGGCGGTCGCGGCGACCTGCTCGGGCGTGCCGTCCAGGCCGCGGCGCATCCCGTCGCGCAGCAGCGCCAGCCGGACCGCGGCGAACTGGAACGCCCGCATCGCCCGCACCCCCGCCTCGCCGGCCACCCGGCGGGCCCACACCCGGCCGGCGTGCCGGCGGGTGAGCGTGCTCAGCGCCGCCACCTCGGGCGGGCTGAGCCAGCCGGCCCGGACGTAGTACGGGAGCATCCGCTCGGTCAGCCGCCCCTCCCACGAGCGCAGCACCAGCGCGAAGCCGACCATGCCGAAGAAGATCGGCAGCATCACGGCCACGTACCCGTACAGCAGGATCGCCGGCTCGCCGGAGTCGGCGGCCAGGGTGGCCATGAGGTTCCACGAGCCGTGCAGCATCATCGCCACGAGCAGGCCGGCGAGCGGCGCCGCGACCCTGGTCCAGCGGTGCGCCGAGCGGGCGGCGAAGCCGACCCCGATGCCGGTCATCGCGGTGAACAGCGGGTGGGCGAAGCCGGTGAACAGGATCCGGGCGATCCACATCGCCAGTACGGCCTGGGCGCCGGAGGCGGGGCCGTACTCGTCGGCGTTGCTGGCGTACCCGTGGCCGCCGAGGTACAGGATGTTCTCCACCATGGCGAAGCCGGTGGCGGCGAGCCCGCAGTACACGATGCCGTCGGTGATCCCGGAGATCTCCCGGCGCCGCCGCCAGAGCAGCAGCAGCGGGCCGAGCGCCTTGGTCAGCTCCTCGATGAACGGGGCGACGAGGACGGCGACCAGCGAGTCGGGCAGGTCCACCCGGCCGAACAGGGCGCTGGCGCCGCTGTTGACCGCGAGCGAGGCGAGGGTGGAGACGAACGCGCCCCAGCAGAAGCAGAAGGCCAGGTACTTGACCGGCTCCGGCTCGAACCGGTCCAGCCAGAGGAACGCGGCGACGAGCACCGGTACGGGCAGCACCGCCGCGCCGACGCCGATGGCGAGCGCGCCGGGGCCGATCCGCGAGCCGAGGTAGCCGAGGATGGCCAGCGCGCACAGCGCGATGCCGCCGATGAGGGCCGCGAGCAGCAGCACCCGGCGCCAGCGCCCGCCGCGCGGCGGCACCAGCTCCTCCGGCGGGATCACCGTGGTCGGTGCGGCGGCCGGGTCCGGCGCGGGCTCCGGCGGGACGGCGGGCTGCGGGGCGGGGTGATCGGCCACGCCGCCAGCCTAGTGCCCCCCGCCGGGCGCTACAGGGCCGTCCAGGCGCGCAGTCGCTCGGCGATGGTCCGGGCGGCCCGCGGGTAGCTGCCGGGGCCGCAGTCCCGCCAGCTCACCGTCCGGCCGCCGCTGACCACCCGGTACAGGATGCCGTCCTGGCAGGCGTACTTGATCGGCTTGCGGGACTCGTCGGCGAGGGCCGCGCCGGTGACCAGCTCGTCGAGCTGCGCCTCCCGCTCGTCGCTGAGCGCGCCCCGCCCGCGCGACCGGCCGTCGGAGGTGAACCGCCAGCTCCCGGCGTCGGTGACCGTCAGGACGTCGTCGTGCCCGACCAGGCCGCCCGAGCGGTGTACCGCGACCCGGCCGGCGCCGGCCCGGGCGCGCCGGCGGTCGCCGTCGCCGCGCCCGGCGGGGCGGCTCGGGCGCGGCGTCGCGCTGGGCAGGGGGCTCGGGGTGGCGACGGGCTCCGGCGGCACGGTCTCGATCACGCCGCCGGCGGCCGGTCGGGGCTGCTCCGCGCCGGCGTCGCAGCCGGCGACCACGCTGAGGGCCACGAGCCCGGCGAGGGCCGTGGGGATTCGATTCATGTCGATGCGACGCCTCAGCCGCCCCGCTGGTTCCCCGCCGCCGCACGCGCATCGGCCACCGTGCGCCGGACCGCGTCCGCGCCCGCGTCGTCGCCGACCGCCTGCGAGCGCCGCTCGGCGTCGACCCGCTGCCGGTACCAGTCGATCTCCCGCTCGCGCCGGGCGGCGTCCCAGCCGAGCACGTCGCCCATCAGCGCGGCCGCCGCCGGGGCGGTGTCCAGGCCCCGGTGCGCGGTCTCGATCGAGATCCGGGTCCGCCGGGTGAGGACGTCCTCCAGGTGCAGCGCGCCCTCGGCGGAGGCGGCGTGGGCGACCTCGGCGGCCAGGTACTCCGGCGCCCCCGGCAGCGGCGCGGCCAGCGCCGGGTCGGCGGCGACCCGGCGCAGCACGTCGACGGTCGTGCTGCCGTACCGCTCCAGCAGGTGCTCGACCACGCCGACGCTGACCTGGTGCCGGCGGGCCAGGTCGGCCCGGTCCCGCCAGGCGGCGTGGTACCCGTCGGCGCCCAGCAGCGGCAGGTGGTCGGTACGCGAGGCCGGCACCGGGGCGGGCAGCCGGCGGGCCGCGCGGTCGACGACGTCGGCGGCCATCACCCGGTACGTCGTGTACTTCCCGCCCGCGACCAGCAGCAGCCCCAGCATCGGCTCGACCACCGCGTGCCGGCGGGACAGCGCCGAGGTGGCCTCGGAGTCGCCGGTCAGCAGCGGGCGCAGGCCGGCGTACACGCCCTCGATGTCCGCGGTCGTCAGCGGCCGGTCGAGGACGGGGTTGACCTGGTCCAGCAGGTACGCGATATCCCGCGCGGTCGCCGCCGGGTGGTCCCGGTCGAACGTCCAGTCGGTGTCGGTGGTGCCGATGATCCAGTGCCCCTCCCACGGGATCACGAACAGCACCGAGCTGGCCGTCCGCAGGATCAGCCCCGCGGTCCCGGAGATCGCCGACCGGGGTACCACCAGGTGCACGCCCTTCGACGCCCGCACCCGCAGCCCCGGCCGCACCCCGACGTCGCGCAGCAGGGCCGAGATGTCGTCGCTCCACACGCCGGTCGCGGCGATCACCGTGCGGGCGCGGACCGCGTACTCCGCGCCGTCCTCCACATCGGTCACCCGGACGCCGGTCACCTCGCGCGCGGTCCGGGTGATCGCGGTCACCCGGGCGCTGGTCAGCACGGCCGCGCCCAGCGACGCGGCGGTGCGGGCGAGCGCGACGACCATCCGGGCGTCGTCCATCTGCGCGTCGTGGTACCGGATCGCGCCGGTCAGCACGTCCGGGCGCAGGCTCGGCATCAGCCGCCGGGCGGCGTCACGGGACAGGTGCCGGTGCAGCGGCATCCCGCGCCCGGAGCCCATGGCGGTGGCGAACGCGTCGTACAACGCCAGCCCCGCCCCGTAGTACGCCCGCCGGGCCACCCGCGCCGGCCAGCCGCGCACCCCCGGCGGCGCGGCCAGCGGCACCAGGAACGGCACCGGCCGGACCAGGTGCGGGGCGAGCCGGGTGGCCAGCAACCCGCGCTCGGTCAGCGCCTCGTGCACCAGCCCGAACTCGAACTGCTCCAGGTACCGCAGCCCGCCGTGGATCAGCTTGCTGGACCGGCTGGACGTGCCCGCCGCCAGGTCCCGCGCCTCGACCAGCGCCACCCGCAGCCCGCGCGACGCGGCGTCCACCGCCGCCCCGGCGCCGGTGACGCCGCCGCCGACGACGACCACGTCGAACTCGCCGTCCGCGAGCCGGCGCAGGTCGGCGCGGCGCCGCTCGGGGGACAGCTCGCTCGCCGCGGACCGGGACACCGTTGCCGTACGCACGCCACCACCGTAGCCCGCCGGCCCCGGGCCGGGCGGCCGATCGCGGCGCCCGTCGATGCCGCCGCCCGCCCCGGCCGCGTGGGACGCGGCGCGGCCGGGGCGCGCGGCACGTAGTGTTTCGTCCGTGAATGCGCCCTGGCCCGCCCACCCGCAGCCGCCGTACCTCGCCCCGCCGCCCCCGCCCACCGGGAAGGCCGCCGGCATCGTCGGCATCGTCCTCGTCGGCCTGTGGAGCGCGGCCGTCGCCGCGGGCGGGCAGCTCACCGGCTGGGTGGTCGACCAGTTCCGGCTGGCCACCGGGGGCGCGCTGCCGCACTGGCTGTGGACCGCCGGCGCGCTCGGCACCGCGCTGCTGGTCGGGCTGCCCGCGCTGCTGCTCGCCGTCGCCGCCCGCCCCGGCTGGGCCCGGTACACCGGCCGGCTGTGGCTGGCCGCCGCCGGGCTGCTCGCCTGGCTCGGCCCGGCCCGGCTGGTCCCGCCGGCGGAGAACGAGCGGTACCTGCTCCTGCTGGCCCTCCTCGCCGGCCTCGCCGCACTCGCCGGCCGGCTGGTCGACCGCCGGGTCGACGCGCCGCCCGCGCCGCGCGGCGCGCTGCCGCTGGGCGCCGCCGCCGGCGCGGTCGTGCTGCTGCCCTGGCTGTGGCTCGGCGCGGCCGGCGGCCCGCTCGAGACCGCGCTGGCCGCCCTGGCCGCGCTCGCGGTGGGCGCGCTCGCCGCCGTCCTGCTCGGCCGCGGCTTCCGGGCGGCGTACCCGGTGGCCGGGCGGCTGCGCCGCACCCTTGCGCTCGGCCCGATCGCGGGCGTGGCGCTGCTCCTGCTCGGCGCCGGCACCGGGCCGGCCGGCCCGCACCTGGCCGTGCTGCTCGTGCTCGGCGCCGCGGGCTTCGCCGCCGCCGCGCTCGGCGGCGGGGCGGCCGCCGGGGCCCTGGTCGCGCTGGCCGCGTTCGGGCCGCTGGCCGGCGTGGACGGCGAGGAGGTCACGCTCCTGCTGCTGGACCGGGACGTGCCGTACTGGACGCTGATCGGCACCCTGCTCGCCGTCGGCGCCGCCTGGCTGGTCGGCGCGGCCTGCGCGGCGCTCGCCCGCCCGACCGGCCCCGGCCGGGTCACCGCCGGGATCGCCCTGGTCGCCACGCTGCTCGCCGGCACCGCCGTGTACGCCGCCGCCGGGCAGCCGGGCTTCTTCGGCGACCGGCTGTTCGTGGTCCTGCGCGACCAGGCCGCCCCCGCCGCCCCGGCCGCGCCGCCGGGCCTGCCCGGCCACGCCGCCCGCACCGGCGCGGTGTACGCCGGGCTCGTCGCGCACGCCGAGCGCACCCAGGCGGGCCTGCGCGCGTACCTGGCCGACCGCGGCCTCCGGTACACGCCGTACTACCTGGTCAACGCCATCGAGGTCGACGCCGGCCCGGCCCTGCGCCCGCTGCTGGAACGGCGCTCCGACGTCGCCCGGGTGCTGTTCAGCCCCCGGCTGCGCCCGCTGCCCGCGCCGGTGCCGACGAACCGCGGCGAGGACGCCGCCCCGGTCGGCGTGCCGTGGAACATCAGGCTGATCGGCGCCGACCGGGTCTGGCGGACCGGCGTCACCGGCGTCGGGATCACCGTCGGCACGTCCGACTCCGGCGTGGACGGCCGGCACCCGCGGCTGAGCAACACGTTCCGCGGCGGGGACGACTCCTGGTACGACCCGTGGAACGGCAGCCGCTCCCCCACCGACCGCGGCGGCCACGGCACGCACACGCTCGGCACCGCCGTCGGGGCGGGCGGGATCGGCGTCGCGCCCGGCGCCGGCTGGGTCGGCTGCGTCAACCTGGACCGGAACCTGGGCAACCCGGCCCGGTACCTGGACTGCCTGCAATTCATGCTGGCGCCGTTCCCGCCCGGCGGCGACCCGTTCCGCGACGGCCGCCCGGCCCGCGCCTCGCACGTGCTGACGAACTCGTGGGGCTGCCCGGCCGCCGAGGGCTGCGACACCGCCTCGCTGGCCCCGGCGATCGCCGCGTTCCGGGCCGCCGGGGTGTTCTTCGCCGCCGCCGCCGGCAACGAGGGCCCCGGCTGTGCGACGATCGACGACCCGCCGGCGCCGTACCCGGACGCGTTCACCGTCGGCGCGGTCGACGCCGGCCGCGCGGTCACCTCGTTCTCCAGCCGCGGGCCGACGCCGGCCGGCGCGGTGAAGCCGGACGTGGTCGCGCCGGGCGCCGACATCCTGTCCGCGGTGCCGGGCGGCACGTACACCCGCAACGACGGGACGTCGATGGCCACGCCGCACGTCGCGGGCGTGGTCGCGCTGGTCTGGTCGGCGAACCCGCGCCTGGTCGGCGACGTCGCCGGCACCCGGGAGCTGCTGCGCCGCACGGCGAGCCGGGACGTGCGCGCCGGGGTGACCTGCGGCGGCGACCCGGCGAACGCCACGGGCGCGGGCCTGGTCGACGCGGCCGCGGCGGTGGCCGCCGCCCGCGCGGGCTGACGCCTCAGGCGGCGGGCGGGCCGTCGAGGGCGGCCAGGGTGGCGACCGAGGGGTCGCGCTCGCGGCGCAGCCGCGCCGACACCGCCTCCGCCTCGCGCAGCACCCGCAGCGCGTTGTGCCGGGTCAGCGCGGCCAGGTCCGCGTCGGACCAGCCGCGCTCGGCGAGCAGCGCCAGCAGCGCCGGGTACGCCGCGACGTCGGGCAGGCCGGGGACCACGATCGGCGTACCGTCGAAGTCCCCGCCCAGGCCGACCCCGGCGACCCCGGCGACGTCGCGCAGGTGGTCGAGGTGGTCGGCGACGTCCCCCGGCCCGACCGGCGGGGCGGCCCGGGCCGCGCGCCACCGCTCGCGCGCGGCGGCCAGCTCGGGGCTGCCCGGCGGATACCGGTCGGCCAGCGCGTCCAGCTCGGCGAACGCGCCCTCGGCCCACTGCCGGCACTCGTCGGTGAGGAACCACGGCACGAACGTCGCCATCACCACCCCGCCGGTGTCGCGCACCCGGCGCAGCACGTCGTCCGGGACGTTGCGCGGGTGGGCGCAGCGGGCCAGCGCGTTGGAGTGGGAGAAGAACGCCGGGGCGGCGCTGGCGTCCAGCGCGGCGTGCATGGTCGCCGGGGCGGTGTGCGAGAGGTCGACGAGCATCCCCAGCCGGTTCATCTCGCCGACGACCTCGCGGCCGAACGCGGTCAGCCCGCCGGCGGCCGGGGTGTCGGTGGCGCTGTCCGCCCACCCGACGTTCACGTTGTGGGTGAGGGTCAGGTACCGGACGCCCAGCCGGTACAGCATCCGCAGCGCCCCCAGCGACCCGCCGATCGAGTGCCCGCCCTCGGCGCCGAGCAGGCAGGCGATCCGGCCGCTCGCCCGGGCGGCCTCGACCTCGTCGGCGGTGCCCGCCGGGGCGAGCCGGTCGGGGTGGGCGGCGACCCAGCGGTGGATGAAGTCGATCTGCTCCAGGGTCGCCGTGACGTGCTGCTCCGGCGGCGCCTCCGCGTCGACGTAGACCGACCAGAACTGCGCCCCGACGCCGCCGGCGGCGAGCCGGGGCAGGTCGGTGTGCAGGCCGGTGCCGCGCTGGTCGGCGGCGGGATCGAGGCGCCCGAGGTCGTACCCCACCCGCACCCGCATCTCCCAGGCGAGGTCGTTGTGACCGTCCAGAATGGGCGCTGTGGCGAGCAGCTCGGTGATCCGTTGCGACGTCATTCCTGGACCGTACAACAATCCGGGGGTCGAGCCATGTCACTGCACTGCGCGCACGACAGGGCCGACTTCAATGCCCGAAGAACCGATGTCACATCGAAAGATCGGCTCGTTGAAATCCGTACTCCGCTAGCACCGGGGGTCCTCGGGCGCGCTCTCCCCGCGCCCGGAACAGAAAGGCAGGGGTATGGATCCGAATTCCGTGAGTCCGGGGTCAATTGATGTCCGCATCACCAAACGTACCATCCACATCGGATCGGCGGTATACCCGCTCAACAACATCGCTCTTGTGCGCAGCACCCGGCTCGACCCGATCAACCCGCACGGGCGGCGCAACCGCCTGATCGGGTGGCTGGTCGGCGGCGTGCTCGCGCTGGGCTGCTGCGCCGCCGGGGCGTTCGGCTCGGCGGGCGGGAACGGAGGCGACAGCGCTGGCGCGAACGCCTCCGGCGTCGTCCTGCTGCTCGTGCTGGGCGGCTATGTCGCGATTCTGGGGTACCTCATCCGGCGGGCCCGGCCGCTCGTTCCCATCTTCAACCTGGAACTGGTGACGGCCGGCAGTCCGCGGGCCGTACTCACGAGCGTGGAATTCACGGTCATCGAGGATCTGGTGCAGCTCATTGTTCGCTGCATCGAGGATCCGCCGGAAATCGAGGTGGTGCGCCAGGTGCCGCAGCAGCTCATCGTCAACCTGACCGGCGACATGATCAACATGTACGGCGACAAGAATGTGGGGAAGCTGGCATGACGACCGCGGAGTACCACCACACCGGCGACAACATCTCGATGCACGGCGACGGCAACATCGGCAAGGTCGTCGGGTCGATCGACCCGGGGCCGGCGGTGGCCCGGGCCCGGGAGCTGATCGACCTGCTGCACCGCGAGGGCCACCTGACCGCCGACGGCACGCCGACCGGCCCGGGTACGGTCGAGGCGATCCTGCGCCAGCGCGAGCGCATGCCGGAGCTGTTCGACGCGGTCCGGCGGCGCGGCGGCGGGTTCCTGCTCGACGCCCTCAGCGGTACGGCGGCGGCCGTGGTGGTCGCCCTGATCGGCCAGATCGTGAACGCCTGACGGACGAACGCACCCGGCCCCGGACGCGCGACGCGTCCGGGGCCGGGGCCGGGTGTGCGGTGCTATCGGCGGATCAGAAGTCCATGCCGCCGTCGCCGCCCGGGGCGGCCGGGGCCTTGTCCTTCTCCGGCTTGTCCGCCACGACCACCTCGGTCGTGAGGAACAGCGCGGCGATCGACGCGGCGTTCTGCAGCGCCGAGCGGGTCACCTTGGCCGGGTCGATGATGCCCGCGGCCAGCAGGTCCACGTACTCGCCGTTGGCGGCGTTGAGGCCGTGGCCCGAGGGGAGGTTGCGCACCTTCTCCACCACGACGCCGCCCTCGAGGCCCGCGTTGACGGCGATCTGCCGCAGCGGGGCGTCCAGCGCCACCTTGACGATCTGGGCACCGGTGGCCTCGTCGCCGGTCAGGTCCAGCTTGTCGAACGCGGTCTTGCCGGCCTGCACCAGCGCGACGCCACCACCGGGGACGATGCCCTCCTCGACGGCCGCCTTCGCGTTGCGCACGGCGTCCTCGATGCGGTGCTTGCGCTCCTTCAGCTCGACCTCGGTGGCCGCGCCGACCTTGATCACCGCGACGCCGCCGGCCAGCTTGGCCAGCCGCTCCTGCAGCTTCTCCCGGTCGTAGTCCGAGTCGCTGTTGTCGATCTCGGCGCGGATCTGGTTGACCCGGCCCTGGATCTGCTCGGCGTCACCGGAACCGTCGACGATCGTGGTCTCGTCCTTGGTGATGACGACCTTGCGGGCGCGGCCCAGCATGTCCAGGCCGACGTTCTCCAGCTTGAGGCCGACGGTCTCGCTGACCACGGTGCCGCCGGTCAGGATCGCGATGTCGCCCAGCATGGCCTTGCGGCGGTCGCCGAAGCCCGGCGCCTTGACGGCGACGGACTTGAAGGTGCCGCGCATCTTGTTGACGATCAGGGTGGCCAGCGCCTCGCCCTCGACGTCCTCGGCGATGATCAGCAGCGGCTTGCCGCCCTGCATGACCTTCTCCAGGACCGGGAGCAGGTCCTTCACCGAGGAGATCTTGGAGTCGACGATGAGGATGTACGGGTCCTCGAGGTCGGCCTCCATGCGCTCGGCGTCGGTCATCATGTACGCCGAGACGTAGCCCTTGTCGAAGCGCATGCCCTCGGTGAGCTCGAGCTCGAGCCCGAAGGTGTTGCTCTCCTCGACGGTGATGACGCCTTCCTTGCCGACCTTGTCCATCGCCTCGGCGATGATCTCGCCGACGGTCGGGTCGCCGGCGGAGATGGAGGCGGTGGAGGCGATCTGCTCCTTGGTCTCCACGTCCTTGGCCAGCTTGGCCAGCTCCTCGGCGACGTTGGCCACGGCGGCCTCGATGCCCCGCTTCAGACCCAGCGGGTTGGCGCCGGCGGCCACGTTGCGCAGACCCTCGCGGACGAGCGCCTGGGCCAGCACGGTCGCCGTCGTCGTGCCGTCACCGGCGACGTCGTCGGTCTTCTTGGCGACCTCCTTGACCAGCTCGGCGCCGATCTTCTCGTAGGGGTCCTCCAGCTCGATCTCCTTGGCGATGCTCACCCCATCGTTGGTGATGGTGGGGGCACCCCACTTCTTCTCGAGCACGACGTTGCGGCCCTTGGGGCCCAGCGTCACCTTGACGGCGTCGGCCAGGGTGTTCATACCCCGCTCGAGGCCGCGGCGCGCCTCCTCGTCGAACGCAATGATCTTGGCCATCTGGCGTTGTCCTCCTGGACATCAGCGACACTGCGGCGCCGACCGCGCACCCGTCCGGGCGCGCGGGGGCTCCGCCCACCTACGACCGGCGCGCCGGGACGGCGCACGCGACCGTCGGCCGGGCCGGATAGCCCGCGACGACCGGCCTCCCACCAGTGGCGCAGCGCGCCCGGCGGGGGCCCCACCGTCCCGACCATTGAGCTGGCACTCAACGACAGCGAGTGCCAACACCTTGTTTAGCACTCTGCCCGGTCGAGTGCAAGCGGGCAGGGGCCGCACCGACCACACGTGGGACCCCCGGCCGGCGCGCCGGCGGCGGGCCGGCGCGGCGTCAGCCCAGCTCGGCGCGCAGGGTCGCGGTGGACAGCGGGGCCTCGCCCGCCCGGGCCTCGGCGTAGCAGGTCAGGAGGCCGGCGACGACCGGCACGAAGCCGGGCCCGGCCAGCACGCAGCCGAGGAGGACGGCGTCCCACCGGCGGCCGACCAGCGCGGCGGAGCGGCGCAGCGACCGGCGCCGCTCGAACAGCGCGACCGCGGGGACCAGGCTGAGCACGAAGAGGACGACGAGGCCCGGCAGCAGGCAGAGCAGCGCGCCGAGCCCGACGAGCAGGCCCGCGGCCAGGCAGGGCCCGAGCAGGCCGGGCAGGCGGCGCACGGCGTACCGCAGTGCCGCGCCCACGGGTGCCGGCTCGCCGGCCGCGCGCAGGACCAGCACGCGCGCGATGGCGGCGAACCCCAGCGGGTAGGTCAGCGCCAGCACGATCGGCGGCGCCAGCCCGGCGACCAGCAGGGGCAGCGGGTCGTCCGGCAGCAGCGGCCGGTCCGGCAGCGCGCCGGTGCCGCCGGTGCCGAAGTACCGCAGCAGCGGCAGGTACGCCAGCGCCGTCGGCAGCCCCGGTACGACCAGGGAGACCAGGACGGCACCGGGCCAGCCGGCGGCCAGCGTCCGCATCGTGCACCGCCACCAGCCGGCGAACCGGGTCAGGGGAAGCTGACGAGCGGGTCCGACCACGGCGGTGCCGGCGTCGTTGTCATGGCCCCGTCCCCCCGCGGCGGAGTCGACCGCACCGGGGGTGCGGCGCGCGGGGAGTTGATGAAGGCGTCGATGGTCGTCCATCGACGCCTTACGTGGCTCGTTTCACCGGCTCCGGCAGAGCACCGGCCGAATCAGGCGATGACCCGGACCTTCTCGGCCTGCGGACCCTTCTGCCCCTGCGCGATCTCGAACTCTACCCGCTGGCCGTCGTCCAGGGCCTTGTATCCGTCCATCTCGATCGCCGAGAAGTGGACGAACACGTCCTGGCCCCCGTCGACGGCGATGAAGCCGTAGCCCTTTTCGCTGTTGAACCACTTAACGGTGCCCTGTGCCACGGTGCACTTCCTCACTGTGATGGTGCGGGGTCTCCGACCCCCGACCGGGCAGGTACGCCGATCGGGGCCGCCGTGTCGTCTGAGTCGTGCGCCGCGTATGTGGTGCCGTTCACGCCGTGCCGTGCCGGTGGGACGTCGCCGTGGTCGGCGTCCCGTCGAACACCGTCCTCATCAGCCCCGTCCTCGGCCCGGATCACTCCCGACCAAGCCGATTCACGACTCGGCCATCCGTCCGCCATGCGTACGTCAGCCGTTGTGATCCCTTGTCCGGCAGGATCGCCGAACGCAGTGATTCGAACGCTACACGACGCACCAGACGTCGCACAGCCCCAAACCGGACACCGTGGCCGTATTCGGGGCGCGCTCGTTAGTCCTCTGTGTCACCGGCATCTCACTCTCCCGCGCATCGCCGCCCCAGCGACACCCCTCCTCACCTGCGACAAGTTCTGTACGCATCAGTAGCACTACTGGTGGTGATCGGACTGGGCTTCACCATCAGTGCACTCGTGGTCGACGATCCGACACCGCGGATCGTCCCCGCACAGCCGGCCCGGCCGCAGGCCGTGACGCTGTCGCCACAGCCGGTGGCCGTACGGGCGCCCGGTTTCGCCTCATGGGCCCTATTGGACCGCAACACCGGGCGGATCACCGGCTCGCCCAACCAGGCCGCCACGAGCGACACGATGTCCATGATCAAGGTGTGGCTGGCGTCGGACTTCCTGCGCCAGCAGTTCTACCGCAACCGGGACCCCGGCGCGGAGCGGCTGGACCGGATCGCCACGATGATCCGCGACTCGGAGAACGGCCCGGCCGAGGACCTGTACGAGGAGATGGGCCGCGAGTCCTCGATCCGCCGGATGGTCGCCACCTGCGGCCTCACCGAGACCACGCCGGTGCCCGGCCGGTGGAGCAACACGGTCACCTCGGCCCGGGACACCGTCCGGATCGGACTGTGCGTCGCCGACGGCCGGGCCGCCGGGCCGCGCTGGACGACCTGGGTGGTCGACCAGATGCGCAACGTCCGCGGCACCGGCGACTTCGGCGTCCGGGCGGCGCTGCCGGCGGACGCCGCGACCGCCGTGGCCATCAAGAACGGGTGGCTGCTGCGCGAGGAGGACGAACTCTGGCACGTGAGCTGCCTGGCCATCGCGCCGGAGTGGGTGCTCGGCGTGCTGGCCCGGTACCCGAGCAAGCTCGGCTTCGCGTACGGTCGGGACCTCTGCCGGTCGGTCGGCACCCAGCTCCTCGCCCGCTGACCGCCCGGCCGCCGGCCACCGCCCGGGCCGCCCCACCCGCCCGCGCCGCGCCGCGGCGGCGCGGCGGGCGGCCCGGGAGGATGGGTCGATGAGCGACGTGGTGATCCGGCGGGTGACCGCCGCCGACGCGGCGGCGGTCCGGGCCGTCCGGCTGGAGATGCTCGCCGACTCCCCCGACGCGTACCTGGAGACCGCCGCCGCCTTCGCCGCGCGGTCCGACGCCGAGCTGGCCGCGCTGACCGCCGAGCGGGCCGGCAGCGACCGGGTGGCGCAGTTCGTCGCGGTGCACCGCGGCCGGTTCGTCGCGACCGCCGCCGGGGCGCCGACGCCGCACGACCCGGCCGCGGTGACGCTGTTCGCGGTGTACGTCGCGCCGGGCCACCGCGGCACCGGCGTGCTCGGCGGGCTGGTCGACGCGCTCGCCGGCTGGGCCCGGTCGATCGGGCGGCCGCACCTCGTGCTGGAGGTGGTCACCGGCAACGACCGGGCCGAGCGGGCGTACGCGAAACTGGGTTTCGTCGGGACCGGCGAGCTGCTGCCGCACCCGACCAAGCCGGGCGAGACGGAGATCCGCCTCCGCCGCCCGGCCTGACGCCACCGGCCCACCCCGGAAGGGCGGGCCGGGCGGCCGGGTCAGCGGTGGCGGCGGGACTGGACGATGCGGAACCGGCTGGCCACGTACGCGCCGTCGGTCAGCGCGGCGTTCGCCGCCGCGTTCGCGCCGCTGCCGTGGAAGTCGCTGAACGCCGCCGACTGGTTGACGAACACCCCGCCGGTCAGGTTCGCCGACAGGTGCACGCCGACGTCCAGCGCCGCCTCCTCGACGGCGTCCAGCACTGCCGGGGAGGTGCTGTACACGCCGAGGGTGAGGCCGCCGCGCTCGCCGACGGTCCGGCGCAGCAGGTCCACCGCGGCCGCTGTCGACTCGACCGCGATGAGGAAGGTGATCGGGCCGAACCACTCGCTGCCGTACACCGCGGTGTCGGCGGCGTCGAGCTTGACCAGCAGCGGCGTGCGGACGACGGCGTCCGGGTGGGCCGGGTGGGTGATCTCGCGGGAGTCGAGCACGACCGCGCCGGCCTTGCGGGCGGCGTCGAGCCGCTCCAGGACTCGCTCGTCGCCGATCGCGCCGGTCAGCTCGACCGCCCGGGCGTCGTCGCCGGTCAGCTTGCCGACCGCGGCGGCGATGCCCTCGGCGACCTCGTCGAACGACTTGTGGCCCTGGTCGGTCCCGATGCCGCCGGCCGGGATGAACAGGTTCTGCGAGGTCGTGCACATCTGCCCGGAGTACAGCGTCAGCGTGAACGCCAGGTTCCGGCACAGGCCGGCGAAGTCGTCGGTGGAGTCGATGACGACGCTGTTCAGGCCCGCCTTCTCCGTGTACACCTGGGCCTGCGCGGCGTTGGCCTCCAGCCAGTCGCCGTACTCGGTCGAGCCGGTGAAGTCCACGATCCGGACCGCCGGGTGGGTGGCCAGCGTGCTGGCCAGCGCCTCGCCCGGCGCCTCGGCGGCGAGCTGCACCAGGTTCGGGTCGAAGCCGGCGGCGGCCAGCACCTCGCGGGCGTACCGCACGGTCAGCGCCAGCGGCAGCACCGCCGACGGGTGCGGCTTGACCAGCACCGGGTTGCCGGTGACGAGCGAGGCGAACAGGCCGGGGTACGAGTTCCAGGTCGGGAACGTCCGGCAGCCGACGACCAGCGCCACCCCGCGCGGCACGACGTGGAAGGTCTTGGTCAGGGCGAGCGTGGCGCCCTTGCCCGCCGGCTTCTCCCAGTCGGCGCCGGCCGGGTGCCGGGTCATCTCGGCGTACCCGTACGCGACCGCCTCCAGCGCCCGGTCCAGCGCGTGCGCGCCGCCGGCCTGGAACGCCATCACGAACGCCTGCCCGGTGGTGAACTGCACCGCGTTGGCCAGGGTGAACACGTCCCGGTGGATCCGGGCGAGGATCTCCAGGCACACCCCGGCGCGGGCCCGCGGGCCCGCGTCCCGCCAGGTCGGCAGCGCCGCCCGGGCGGCGGCGACCAGCGCGTCGGCGTCGGCGTGCGGGTACTCCACCGCCAGCTCGCCGCCGAACGGGCTGCGCTCGGTGGCCACCCACTGCCCGTCGGCGGGCTGGCCGTCGATCGCGAACCGGCCGCCCAGCAGCCCCTCGTACGCGGCCCGGCCGTCCTCGGCCGCGGTCTCGCCGTAGACGCGGGGGCTGGGCGACTCGGGGTAGTTCGACCAGTACGACCGCTCGGCGATCGCGGTCAGGGCGCGCTGCAGGGTGTCGGCGTGGGCCGTGGCAAGCGGGTGCGTCATGGCTTCATCATGCCGCACCCGCCGCCGCTCAACCATCGACGGTGGCCGCCGGCGGCAGCACCCACTGCCAGTTGTCCCAGCCGTCCAGCGGGCGGTACCCGAGCTGCTCGTTGATGGCGATCATCGGACCGTTCACCGCGGCGTTGAACGTGTCGATCACCCGCAGGCCGGGCTCGCCGGCCAGGGCGTACCGCAGGTTCTCCGCCTTGATCAGCAGGCCCAGTCGGTGCCCGCGGTGGGCCGGGTCGACGAGGGTGATCTGCTGCCAGGCGTGGCCCAGGTCGTTGTCGGTGCAGCGGACCTGCGTCCAGGCGACCAGCCGGCCGGTGGCGTCGTGCCGGGCCCCGACGTTGTACGGCCGGGCCAGCCGGGCGGCCGCCAGCTCCTCCGTCGCCCGGACCCGGGCGGCGTCGACCCGCTGCGGCTCCAGCGCCAGGTCGCCGAGCGGGGCGTCGCCGAGCAGCCGGCTGTCCAGGTACGCGACGTCCTCGACGTACTCGGCGGGCGCGGCGGCCCCCCAGCGCACCAGCGAGTAGCCGGCCGCGTGCGGGCGGGCAGCGTCGACCAGGGCGGCCAGCGCGGCCGGGTCGACCGCGCGCACGTCCAGCCGGCGGCGGACCTCGTCCAGCGCGTTCGCGGCGCCCAGCCCGGCGGCGAAGGCCGGGCCGGCGGCCGGGCGGGGCGGGCCGCCGGGGAGCTGCCTGGCCGTCGGCCCGAGCAGGGTGGTCCGCCCGCGGCGGCGGGCCTGCGCGACGGCGAAGTCGGCGAGCGCGCGGCCGGCGCCGCGGCGCCGGTGCTCCGGGTGCACGTCGAGGACGTGCACCTCGACGGTGTGCGTGTTCTCCCGCAGCGGGAACAGCAGCGAGGTGTACCCGGCCAGCTCGGCGCCCGCGTACGCCAGGCCGTAGGCGACGTCGTGGTCCGGCGGCGGATTGCGGTGGAACGCGAGGTACGGCTGCGCGTCGAGCAGCGGCATGTCCCAGCGATCGGCGCGGCCGACGGCGGCGTCGAGGGCGCGCAGGGCGGGGAAGAGGTCGGTGTCGGCCGGGGTGGCGGCGGCGATCGTCAGCGGCATGCTCCCAGGGTGGCCCCGGAAACACGGCTCGCGCGACCGGATTTCCGGGCGCGCGAGAGGAGGGGCCATGCGGTGCACGTTTGGTCGGGAGGATGCCCGCACAGCACCTTCGGCGCAGGGCTCGTCGGTGCTGGGAACGTGAGGACTAACGAAGTCGTAACGGCGGTGCATCCCCCCGCTAGAAAATGGTGCGCCGCGGGGAAACCGGTCGTCAAGACTTTTTCGCTGCCATTTCTCGACGCAGGGCAAATTCACCCTCACCCAGCGCTACCGGTGATCGGACGTTCGGCTGAGGCAAAGAAACTGTTCGGTGGATGTTATTAGCTGATTCAGCGCAAACAGTCTGATAAGTGCTTTTTCGAGACGTATCAATCGGCTATCGGGCCGCCGCGGGCCCGGGTGCGGCGCGCGCGCAGCCGGCGCAGGCGGCTGACCAGCACCGGGTCGTACGCCACCGCGGCCGGCTTGTCGACCAGGCCGCGCAGCACCTGGTAGTACCGGGTCGCCGACAGCGCGAACGTCTCCAGGACCGCCTGCTCCTTCGCCCCCGGGTGGCGCCACCAGCGCCGCTCGAAGTCCAGGATCGCCCGCTCCCGGTCGGTGAGCCCGCCCGCCCCGGCGTCCGGCGTCTCGGCCCCGACGGCCTCGGCGCCGTCCGCGCCGCCGCCTCCCGCGGGACCGGCACCGACGGTCTCGGCGCCGCCCGGATCGGTGCCGGCGTGATCGGTACCCGTGGGATCGGGTTCGGTGGGATCGGGTTCGGTGGGATGGAGTTCGGTGGGATGGGGGTCGGTCGGTGCGGGGGCGCCGATCAGCGCGGCACCATCCGGATCGGACTCTACCCGCGGCGCCGGCGCCGCGGCCCGCCCGTCAGCCGTCCGGGTCACCCGCTCGCTCACGTGATCGCCCGCCGCCCGATCGTGCCGAACGCCGCCAGCGCCGCCAGGGCCGTCCCGGCGCCGAAGACCACCAGCGCCTCGTACCAGTGCACGTCCCTGGTCAGCAGCAGGCAGCCGGCGTCGAGGCAGTCGCCGGCCCGGATCGTGGTGACCTTGCCCAGCCACGCGTCGGCGTACGTCGACAGCAGGTACCGGTCCGGGAACGGCACCCGCAGCACGCCGACCGCGAACCGCACCCCCACCTCGGAGACCAGCCCGACCGCGAGCACCGCGCCGAACGCCGCCGCCGTGTGCCGCCCGACCGAGGCGAGGCAGAACGCGAACGCCGCGGCGAACAGCGCCAGCCCCACCGCCCGGGCGGCGTCCAGGCCGACCGAGCGGAGCACGCCGGGGGTCGTCCCGGCGAGGCTGCCGTCGTACCGGGCCAGCACCCAGACCGCGCCCACCCACAGCACCGCGGCGACCGCGCCGACGACCAGCGTCCCGGCCAGCGCCACGGTGAGCTTCGCGGCCAGCACCCGGCCGCGCTGCGGCCGCCAGAGCAGCAGGTTCGCCAGCCCGCCCGAGTGCCACTCGGCGCCGATGAACGACGCCGCCAGCAGTACCGCGAGCAGCGCCAGCAGCGCCGTGAACAGCAGCATGAACGCGCTGATCTCGCGGGCGAACACGAGCTGGTACGGCAGGTAGCCCTCCGCCGTGTACCACTCCCGGGCCGGCTCCGCGCCCACCCCGCAGTCGGGGTCGGCGGCGAACGCCGCCCGGCCGGCGGCCCGGTCGGCCCGGCAGCGCTCGACCAGGGCCCGGTGCTCGGCCAGCGCCGCCGCGTACGCCCGGTCGGCCTCGGCGCCGGCGGCCGCACGGGCCGCCGCGGTGGCCGGCCGGCTCTGCTGGCTCACCCCGGCCAGCACCAGCGCGAGCGCGGCGAGCAGGCCGAGGACGCCCCAGCGGACCAGCCGCCGCTTGGCGAACCGGCTGGCCTCGGCGCGCAGCAGCCTCACGCCGCCACCCCCTCGGGGGCGGGCGCGGCCGGGGCCGGCTCGGCGGCCGGCGGGTCGGCGTCGCCGCCGGTGAGCGCCAGGAACACGCTCTCCAGGTCGGCGGTGGCCGGGACCAGCTCCTCCAGGAACAGGCCGTGCTCGGCCAGCACGTACGTCACCCAGGCCGGGCGCTGCACGTTGCCGACGAGCAGGTGGTCGCCCTCGTTGCGGACGGTCGCGCCGGCCCGGACCAGCACCCGGGCCGCCGGGCCCAGCTCGCCCGCGCCCAGCCGGACCCGGACGGCGCCGTCGGCGTGCGCGGCGAGCACCTCGTCCACCGGCCCGGCGGCCACCCGGTTGCCGTTGGCGATGATCGTGACGGCGTCGCAGACCTGCTGCACCTCGCCGAGGATGTGGCTGGAGAACAGGACGGTCACGCCGCGGTCGGCCAGGTCCCGCATGAGCCGGCGCATCTCCCGGATGCCGGCCGGGTCGAGGCCGTTGGCGGGCTCGTCGAGGATGACCAGCTCCGGATCCTTGAGCAGCGCGGACGCGACCGCGAGCCGCTGCCGCATGCCGAGCGAGTACGTCCGCACCCGGTCGCCGGCGCGGTCGGCGAGGCCGACGGTGCCCAGCACCTCGTCCACCCGCTTGCGGGCGACGCCGCCGGCGTCGGCGAGCAGCCGGAGGGTGTCCCGGCCGGAGAAGCCGGGGAAGAACCGCGGGTTCTCGATCACCGCGCCGACCCGGCCGAGGACGTCGGGCAGCGCGCCGGGGACGAGCCGGCCGAACATCCGCATCGCGCCGCCGTCGGCCCGGATCTGGCCGAGCAGCGCGCGCAGGGTCGTGGTCTTGCCGGAGCCGTTGGGCCCGAGGAAGCCGTGCACGTGCCCCTGCTCGACCGCCATGGTGAAACCGCCGAGCGCGCGGTGCCGCCGGCCGCGCCGCCGGTACGACTTGATCAGGCCCTCGATCTCGACGACGGCCGTCATGATCCGCCTCTGTCGCGCCTCATCCGGCCACCCTACCCATCGATGACCATCCTGTGTGTCCGCCGCCATGATCAGGCTCGGACGACCGTCACCCCGGCGTCCCGGAACGTCTCCACCACGGACTCCGGCGCGCCGGAGTCGGTCACCAGCGTCTCGATCCGGTCGATGGGGCAGATCCGGGCGAACGCGTGACCGCCCAGCTTGGACGAGTCCGCGATGATCACGACCCGGCGGGCGCGCTGGACCATCAGCGCGTTCATCGCCGCCTCCCCCTCGTGGTGCGCGGCGGCACCGAGGGTGACGTCGAGGGCGTCCACCCCGAGCAGGGCCAGGTCCAGGGTCACCTCGCGGAGGATGCCGCCGCCCAGCGGCCCGACCAGCTCGAACGACTGCGGCCGGACCACCCCGCCGGTCACCACGATCTTCATCCGGCTGCGGACCAGCAGCTCGTTGGCGATGTTCAGCGCGTTGGTGACGACGGTCAGCGGGGTGTGCTCGGCGCCGCTGGCCAGGTCCGCCCGGGCGGCCAGGGCGCGGGCGACCTCGGTGGTGGTGGTGCCGCCGTTCAGCCCGACCACCATGCCCGGCGCGACCAGGGCCGCGGCGGCGGCGCCGATCCGCTGCTTCTCGGCCGAGTGCTTGGCCGTCTTGTACCGCAGCGGCAGGTCGTACGAGACGCCGTTGGCGACGGCCCCGCCCCGGGTCCGGGTGATCATCTGCTGCTGGGCGAGCTGGTCGAAGTCGCGCCGGATCGTGGCCCGGGACACCCCCAGCCGCTCGGCGGCCTGGTCGACGGTGGTGCGGCCGGACTCGGCGAGCAGTTCGAGGAGCGCATTCCAGCGCGCGTACCGGTCCACCTGACTCCTCCGCCGCGCCCGTTCGCGCTCCGTTCCTGCGCGAAACCGCCTGTAGCGCGCACGATAGTGCGCGAAAAGGCGGAGTGGCAAACGCCGCGCCTGCGCGACCGCGCGACCGGGGGCCGGGGGCCGGGGTCAGTCGAGGGCCGGGCGGCGCCAGCGCTCCGGTACACCGGGCAGCGGCACCCGGTCCCACGGGACCCGCTGGCGCAGGCGGTCGAGCAGCAGGCCGATGGCCAGGCCGACGATCGAGTCGGTGAGCCAGTGGTACTGCAAGTAGACCGTCGTCGCGACCACGATCACCGGCGCCGCCACCCGCAGCACCGCGACCGCGCGCGGCGCGACCGACGCCCGCCCGTACGCCCGGCGCAGCGCCCCCGCCAGCAGGACGATCACGCCGAGCCAGACCACGGCGTTGGCGGTGTGCCCGGACGGGAACGCCCGGTCGTGCTCCACCGCGCGGAAGAACAGCTCCGGGTGCGGGTCGACGGCCTCGCGCGGGTACGGCCGGCCGGACCACAGCTTCAGCGGCCCGATCGTCAGGTACAGCGCCCCGAACACGAACGCCACCGGCAGCAGCGGCCGCACCGACCGCCGGCGCCCGGCGAGCCAGCCGGCCAGGCCGACGGCGATCAGCGTGAGCGGCCCGCCCTGGCCGAGCAGGTTGAACGCCCGGGCGACGCCGACGGCGACGGCCCCGCGGTGCGCGGCGCACCAGTCCCGGACGGCGAGGTCCAGCCCGCCGAGGTGGCCGGTGGCCAGCGCCGCGGTGACGCCGACGACCACGCCGAGGAGCACCGCCTCGTACCACCACCCGAACCGCACCCGCTGCCCCGCCATACGGCCACGCTAGCCCGCGCCGACCAGCCCGCGCCGCCGCGCCACCCGCCGACCGCCGCGCCGGGCCCCGGGCCGTCGGCTGTCGGCGCCCGCCGGGCGCGGGGGCCGCGTCAGGGCTGGTGGGGTGGGAGGAGTTGGGCGCTCGCCGCCAGGTGGGCCAGGCCCTCGCCGCGGCAGACCGCCACCACCCGGTCGCCGGGCGCGAGCACCAGGCCCGGGTCCGGGTTCCAGTGGCGCTCGCCGCCGACCTCCGCCGCGATCACCCGGACCTGCCCCGGCCGCGCCGCGGCGCCGACCGGCGCCCCGCTCAGCGGCGCCCCCTCGGCCACGGTCAACCGGGCGACCCGCAGCACGTTGCGGTCGACCGGGATCGTCGCGAACACCTCGCGGTCCTGCATCTGCGCCGCGAACATCGGGGCCGACACCTTGGCCACGCTGCGCGAGATCGCGATCCGGAACGTCCGCTGGACCCGCTCGGCGAAGTCCCCGTCGAACAGCCGCAGCACCACCCGCAGGTCCGGGCGCAGCGCGCGGGCGGTCAGCGCGGACTCCAGGTTCGCTACGTCGTCGGTCGACAGCACCACCAGCGCCCGGCACTGCTCGACCCGGGCGGCGCGCAGCACGCCCTCGTCGGCGGCGTCGCCGATGATCACCGGTACGTCCAGCTCGCGGGCCACGCCGACCCCGCGGACGGCCGGGTCCCGCTCGACCGCGACCACCTCCGCGCCCAGGTCCCGGAGCTGCCGGATCACCCGGACGCCCACGTGCCCCAGCCCGACCACGACCATGTGGTCCTGCCACGGGTGGCGCAGCCGGTGCGTCTCGCGGGCCAGCCGCACGCTGACCAGCGTCTCGACGATCACCGCGGTCAGCAGCGGCACGAACGCCAGCCCGGCCAGCGTCAGCACGAGCTGCGCGGCCTGCGCCGGCCCGCCGGCCGCCGGCTCGATGTCGGCGTTGCCGGCGGCGGTGAGCAGGACCAGGTACAGGCCCTCGAAGAGGTCCGGCACCCGCTGGGCCCGGGCGAGCACCGCGCCGGCCACCGCCACCGCCAGCACGCAGACGGCGAGCGCGACGGTCGTCCCGCGGCGCCCCAGCTCGCGCAGCGTCCACCAGGCGTCGGTGAACGGCCGCCGCCAGCGGCCGGTCCGGGCCAGCCGGCGCACCTCGCGGGCGGCGCCGTTGGACCGGCCGGGCGCCTCGGCGAGCACCAGGTCGGCGGCGGCCTCGTCCGCGGGCAGCAGGACCGTCCGGCCGTCCGGGCCGGGGGCGGCCAGCCCGCAGACCACCTCGCCGGGCCGGGTGTCGGCCCGCCGGGCGACCGTGAGGGTGCGGCCGAAGAGGCGGAAGTGCTCGGGTACGACGGCACCCAGCGCCGCGGCGACGAACGCCGGCGCCGCCATCGACGCGTCGGACAGCACCACGCAGTCGGGGATCAGTTCCCGGGTGCCGGCGGCGAGCTGGGAGTTGAACATGCGGATGGCCAGCCGTACGCCGGGGTTCACCTCGCGGGCGCACAGTGCGGCGTGCAGGTTCGCCACGTCGTCCGGGTCGGTGAGCGCCACGGCGTCGGCGCCGGCCACGCCGGCGGCGCGCAGCGCGGCGGCGTCGGTGCGGTCGGCCCGGACCAGCCGGACGCCCCGGATGCTCTCCACGTCCGCGGACCGGCGATTCCGCTGGCGCGGGATCACCGCGGTTATTCGGGCGTCACCTGTCTGCAACTCCCGGATCAACTCGTGGGCGAGCAGAGTGTCGCCGCAGACCACGAGTCGGGGCGCATCCTCGGGGCCGCGGCGGAGAGCGGGCGGCACCCGCCCGGCGAGGGCCCGCAGCGCGCGTTCGCGCCAGTCGTCAGTGGACATGGACAAATCATATGTTAAAGAACCATGCCGAAACGGGGCTCCACAGTGACTCGTTGACCGAAATAGACGAGTTCTCCTGCCGCGTTGGCGTGGTGCTGGCCCGGCGTTCACCGGTTCGCAGATTTGAATGGACTCCAGGATGGACAACAAGTTCGCGCGCACCAGCCGTTCGGTGGATGTCGCTGCCGACAGCCGCACCCCGGACATCCTCGACGCCCTCCTCAACCCGGTCGGCGCCCACCGGCTCCCCGACAGCCTGCCCGGCGTCGCCGCCCCGCGACCGTACGTCGGCGCCGCCCGCGCGGTCGCCAAGACACCGACCAGCCCGCCCGACCCGCAGCACCCGGAGGTGGCCATGAGCGAGACCACGACGACGACGCGCCGCCCGCTGGCGATCAGCGCGCGCAGCACGGCCGACGAGACCGGTACGGCCGCACCCGACACCGACGCCGCCGACGGGGCGGCCGCCGGCCGGGCCGAGGAGACGGCGGCCGGCGGGGCCGAGGAGGCGGCGGAGGCGCTGCTCAAGCCGGTACCGCTGGCGCCGCTGTCCGCGCCGGCGCCGGCGCGCGGGCGGGCCCGGGTGCCGCGGATGCGCGAGCCGGAGGGCATGCGGGTGGACCTGCTGGGCGTCTGGCACGCCAAGGACCGCCAGTCGCCGCTGCCGGCGGTGATCTGGGAGGAGATGACGGCGGCCCACCCGGAGCTGTTCGACGCGGCCGACCCCGACCGCGACACCAAGTAACCCGCCCGCGCACCACGGGGTGCCCCCGCTCACCGCGAGCCGGGGCACCTCACCATGTGTGCGATCAACACGGGGTGAAATACCGGGCATTCGGCGGCTCAGCCCATGATCCCCGAGGACGGCTGTGGAGCCCCCGGCCGGACTCGAACCGGCGACCTGCCGCTTACAAGGCGGCTGCTCTGGCCAACTGAGCTACAAGGGCACGGCTGCAAGGGCGTTGCAGCCCGCTCAGCCTACCCCGCCGACCGCCGCCGGGTGATCTCGGCGAGCGCCACCGCCGCCGCCACGCTCGCATTGAGCGACTCCACTTCGGAGGCCATCGGGATCCGGGTCAGCAGGTCGCAGGTCTCCCCCACCAGCCGGGACAGCCCGCGCCCCTCCGAGCCGACCACCAGCACCGTCGGGCCGACGGCGACGGCCAGGTCGTACACGTCGACCTCGCCGTCCGCGTCCAGGCCGACGACCGTCCAGCCGGCGCGCTGGCAGGAGCGCAGCGCCCGGGTCAGGTTGGTCACCCGGGCCACCGGGACCCGGGCGGCCGCGCCGGCCGAGGTGCGCCAGGCGGTCGCGGTGATGCCGGCGGCCCGCCGCTCGGGCAGGAAGACGCCGTGCGCGCCGAACGCCGCCGCCGAGCGCAGGACCGCCCCGAGGTTGCGCGGGTCGGTCACGCCGTCGAGGGCGACGAGCAGGGGCGCGGTCCGCTCGGCCGCCGCGGCGATCAGGTCGTCGAGGGTCTCGTACGCGAACGTCGGCACCTGGAGCCCGATGCCCTGGTGCAGCACGCCGCCGGTCATCCGGTCCAGCTCGGTCCGGGTGATCTCCAGCAGGGCGATGCCGCGGTCGGCGGCGGTCCGGACGGCCTCGTTGATCCGGTCGTCGATGTCGATGCCGTGCGCGATGTACAGCGCGGTGGCCGGGACCCGGGCCCGCAGCGCCTCGACCACCGGGTTGCGGCCGACGAGCAGCTCGGGCGCGTCCCGCGGCGGGGTCGACCGGCGGCCGGGCGCGACCCGCGGGCCGCGGGCGGCGCCGGGGCGGCCGGTGCCGGCGCGGGCGCCGGCGGTGGCGTCGCGGCCGCCGCCGCGTCCCCAGGTGGTGTCCTTCGTACCGGGCTTGCCGATCTTCGGCGCCCGGCCCTCGGCGTCGGCCGCGCGCCGCTCCTTCTCCTGCTTCCAAGCGGTCTTGGACGGCAGCTTCTCGGTGCCGGAGTACCCCTTGTGCCAGGGGCGCTCGTCGGCGGGCAGGGTGCGGCCCCGCCCGACCAGGCCGGACCGGTTCTTGCCGCCGGAGCCGCCGACGGCGCCCTTCTTCGTGGTGCTGCGCTTGCCGCGTCGCTGGGAGTTGCCCGGCATCAGTGCTCGCCTACTGTCCATCGGGGGCCGTGCGGAGTGTCCTCGACGATGACCCCGGCCTGCTTGAGCCGGTCCCGGACGGCGTCGGCGCAGGCCCAGTCCTTCCGGTCCCGGGCCTGTGCGCGCTGCTCCAGGGCCAGGGCCACCAGGCCGTCGACCACGGCGGTCAGGTCACTGGCCGCCTCGTCGCGCCAGGGTGCCGCCAGGGGGTCGGCGCCGAGGACGTCGAGCATCCCACGGACCGCCGCCAGCGCCGGCGCCGGGTCGTCGCCCGCGGCCAGGGTCGCGTTGCCCGCCCGGACGGTGTCGTGCAGGACCGCCAGCGCGGCCGACGTGTTGAGGTCGTCGTCCATCGCCGCGGCGAACGCGTCCGGGACCGGCGCCGGGTCGACCGGGCCGACCCGCTCGACGGCGCGGCGGATGAAGTTCTCGATCCGCTGGTACGCCACCGCGCACTCGCGCAGCGACTCGTCGGAGTAGTCGATCCGGGACCGGTAGTGCGGGGCGGCGAGGTAGTACCGCAGCTCCACCGGGCGCACGCCCAGCGCGAGCACGGCGGCGAGGTCGATGACGTTGCCCAGCGACTTGCTCATCTTGGCCTCGCCGAGGTTGAGCAGCGCGTGGTGCACCCAGTACCCGGCGAAGGGCAGGCCGGCGGCCCGGGACTGGGCGATCTCGTTCTCGTGGTGCGGGAAGGTGAGGTCGAGGCCGCCGCCGTGGATGTCGAAGGCCCCGCCGAGGTACCGGCGGGCCATCGCCGAGCACTCGATGTGCCAGCCGGGACGGCCGGGGCCCCACGGGCTCGGCCAGTACGCGTCGGCCGGCTCGTCCGGCTTCACGCCCTTCCACAGCGCGAAGTCGCGCGGGTCGCGCTTGGCCCGGTCGGGCCCGTCGCCGCAGGGCAGCATGTCGTCGGGCTGCTGGCCGGAGAGGGCGCCGTAGTCGGCGTACGAGCGGACGTCGAAGTACACGTCGCCGGAGCCGTCGGCGGCGGCGTACGCGTGGCCGCGGTCGAGCAGGTCGGCGATCAGCCCGTGGATGTCCGGGATGTGCCCGGTGGCCCGCGGCTCGTACGTCGGCGGGAGCACGCCCAGGGCGCGGTACGCGGCGGCGAGCTGCACCTCGTTGGCGTAGGCCAGCGCCCAGTACGGCCGCCCGGCCGCCGCCGCCTTGGCGAGCACCTTGTCGTCGATGTCGGTGACGTTCCGGACGAACGTGACGTCGTACCCGCGGTAGCCGAGCCACCGCCGCAGTACGTCGTAGTTCACACCCGAGCGGAGGTGGCCGACGTGCGGCCCGGCCTGCACCGTGACACCACACAGGTAGATGCCCGCCCGTCCGGGGACGAGCGGGGTGAACTCCCGCACGGTGCGTGCCGCGGTGTCGTACAGCCGAATACCCACGCGACCAGGGTACCGAGCCGGACCCGGACCCCGGGGTCCCGGCCACTTGCCAGATCGGCGGGGCCGCTTGCCGGCCGTTCACAGCGGATCCATTCTTGCCGATGTGAACAGATGGACTCGGCGAGCTGCGCTTTCCCTCCTGGTGGCGGTGGCGTTCACACCGGTTCCGGCGACGGCGACACCGCGGATCATCGGCGGCGTCGAGGTGCCGGACGACGCACGGTATCCGTGGATGACCAAGGTGTCACCGACCGTCCCGCGCGGGGTCGCGATGTGCGGCGGCACGCAGGTTTCCCCCGATGTGGTGGTCACGGCGGCGCACTGCTTCCGGGAGACCTCGCCGGACGGCCGGCCGTCCGGGATCGTGCTGGACATCGGCACGCGCGACCCGGCCGCCGCGGCCGGCGCCGGGCGGCAGCGGACCGGCACGGCGTACCGGTACGGCGGCGGGGTCAACCGCGGCGACTGGGCGGTGATCAAGCTGAGCGAGCCGTACCGGCCCGCGGCGCTCCCCCGGTTCCCGGCCACCGGGGCGCTGGACGCCGCGCCGACGCTGCGGGCGATCGGCTGGGGCATGACGGCGTACGCCGGGCCGATGCCGAAGCTGCTGCGCCGGGTGGACCTGCCGCTGGTCCCCGACGCCGACCCGCGGTGCGGGCAGGCGCACGACCACCCCGAGCAGCACATCTGCGCCGGCGGACGGGAGGCGCAGACGTGCCTGGGCGACTCCGGCGGGCCGCTGCTCGCCCCGCCGCCGGGGCAGCGGCCGGACGACGCCGGGCCCGGCGACTGGACGCTGGTGGGGATCACGAGCTGGGGGTACCGGTGCGGGACCGGCGGCGACCCGGCCCGGTTCACGCAGGTCAGCGTGTACGCCGACGAGATCCGCGCGGCGATCGCCGCGATCGGCGGCCAGCCCCCGGCCACCGCCCCCTGACCGCCCGCGCGGACCACGCCCCGCCGACCGCCGCCGCCGACATCGGCTGGCCCGCGGTCGGCGCGGGCCGGGTCGGGGGCCCGGGCCGCTGGGCCCGGCGGTGGACGTGGTGCCCGCGGCCGAGCGGTCCGGGCGCCGGTCGGCCCGCCCTCCCGGCCCGGCCCGCCCCTCGGCCCGGCCCAACCCCTCGGCCCGGCCCAACCGGTCGGGAGTGGACCGCGCCGGGCCCCGCAGCCCGACCGGATGGGTGCGGCGCGGCCCCGGTTCCGCCGGGGCCGCGCCGCTTGATCATGCGGGCGCTACGCTGCCCCGGTGAGCGACGTCGAACCGCCGCGGCGGGGCGAGACCGCGCAGACCCTGGACCGCGGCCTGCGCCTGCTGACCCTGGTCGGCGAGGCGCCGGGGCTCAGCGTCACCGAGGCGGCCGGCCAGCTCGGCATCGGCCGTACGGTGGTGTACCGGCTGATCGGCACGCTCAGCGCGCACGGGCTGCTGCGCCGGGACCGCGACGGCGGCCTGCGCCTCGGCGTCGGGCTGCTCCAGCTCGCCCGGCGGGCCCGCCCGCTGATCGCCGACGCCGCCCGCCCGGCGCTGCGCCGGCTCGCTGAGGACGTGGGCGCCACCGCGCACCTGACGGTCGCCGACGGCGCCGAGGCGACCGCGCTGGTCGTGGTCGAGCCGAGCTGGACCAGCATGCACGTGGCGTACCGCAGCGGCACCCGGCACCCGCTCGACCGCGGCGCCGCCGGGCAGGCGATCCTCGCCGGCCGGGCCGGGCGGCCGGGGCCGGTGATCACGGCGGGCGAACTCCAGGCGGAGGCGTACGGCGTGGCCGCGCCGGTCGTCGGGGTCGAGGGGCTGGACGCCAGCGTGGGCGTGGTGGCGCTGGGGCCGCTGGACCAGCGCACGGCCGCCCGCGCGGTCCTGACCGCCGCCACCGCGATCGCCGCTGCCCTCCGCTGACCCCGCCCGGCGCACGCGGGCGCCGGCGGACCGGTCGTCGGCACCGCCGGCCCGGAGCGCGGCGTCAACTCCCGTTGGCCGGCCGCGCTCCGGTCGCCGTCCACCCGGCCCCGTCGGCCGCCGGGAGGACCGTGCGCTGGAACCAGTCGTCGATCTCGGCCGCCCGGTCCGCCCCCGGCTCGCCGTGCGGCACCCACAGCGAGCCGCGCACCGCCCGCCCGCGCAGGTCCGCCGCCAGCTCCGCCGCGACGCCCCCGGCGTCCGCCCGCAGCACCGCGGCCAGGCCGGAGCAGGCGTGGGCGTACTGGGCCGCCGGGCGGAACACCAGCCGCTGCCCCGGCGCCCCCGGCTCGCCGCCGGGCGCGGCCACCGGCCGGAAGCCGAGCCGGGCGAGCGCGTCGAGGACCGCGTCGTGCGCCGGCAGCGGCGGTACCCGCAGCGGGGGCGGGTCGCGCCGGGCCACCGTCCGGTCGGCGACCACCTCGGTCCGCAGCACGACGGCGTGCCCGGCCAGCGGTGCGCCGTACGCCTCGGTGAACGGGGTGGACCACGGCAGCGCCAGGTCGAACGGCAGCGCGCACCGCTGCCCGGCGCCGAGCCGCAGCCGGGCGGCGACCCGCAGCCGGTCCAGCTCGACCGGGCCGCCGGGCAGCAGCGCGACGAGCGCGACCGCGACCCTGGCCACCTCGGCGTCGCGCCGGCCGCCGGTCAGCCGGACCTCCCCGGCCAGCAGCTCGCCCGGCCGCGCGGCGGGCGCGGCGAGGACGGTCGCGACCCGCGGTACGCCGACGCCGAGCGCGCCGAGCAGCCTCGTGAACACCATTGCCGATCCCTTTCGGTGGTCGACCGGGCGTCCGCGTCCGGGCCGCCGGTGGCGGAATGGCGCGAGTGCCGGAGAATAGCCGGACACCCACGAAAATGGCCGGACACCCCACGAACGCGAACAGGACATTCGGACACTAACCCGCGCAACCGTACGGTTGCCGTGAGTCGCCCCCACGGAGGACACCCGGATGCGCACGCTGCTCCGCATCGGCGAGCTGGCCCACCGCGCCGGCGTCAGCCCGCGCACGATCGACCACTACACGCAGCTCGGGCTGCTCACCCCGGCGGACCGGTCGGCCGGCGGCTTCCGGCTGTACCCCCCGGAGTCGATCGAGCTGATCAAGACGATCCGCACGGCCGAGGCCAACGGGATCAGCCTGGACCAGCTCGCCCGCGCCCTGGCGGTCGGGGCGGCGGCCACCGCCCCGACGCTGGACAAGCTGCACGCGGACACGGCCGCGCTGCAGGAGCTGCTGACGGTCGCCCCGCCGCACCTGGCGGGCCTGCTGGCGCTGCTGACGAGCCGCGCCCACGCGCTGATCATCACGGCCCTGCAACTGGCCGGCACGATCGGCTGACCCGCGCCCGCGCCGCAACCGCGCCGACCCGACCCGGCGCGACGCCTGCGGCGCCCCGGCCCAGCGGCCGGCGTCAGCGGGCCAGGGTGCGCAGCGCCGCCGGCAGGTCCGCGAGCGACGCCAGCGTCACGTCGGCCGCCTCGCCCGGCGGCGGGTCCGCGCCGGGCGCCGCCGGCGACGGCCCCGGCCGGCGGACCAGCGCCGTGCGCAGCCCCGCCGCCCGGGCCGGGGCGATGTCGTACGCCCACTCGTCCCCGACGTACAGCACCCGGCCCGGGTCCGGGCCGCCGGCCGCGGCGAGCACCGCGGCGAAGAACGCCGGCGCCGGCTTGGGCGCCAGGCCGTTGATGTGCGCGTACAGCTCGAAGCCGAACTGGTCGGCGAGCCCGCACCGGTACGCCCGGCTGTTGCCGTTGGTGGCGTACCCGAGCACGTGCGCGGCGCGCAGCTCGGCCAGCGCGGCGAGCACGTCGGGGTACGGGCGGGTGAGCCGCAGCCGGGTGGCGAAGTAGACGTCGGTCAGCTCGTCCAGCAGGTCCGGCCGGCCGATCCGCGCGCACGAGCGGCGCAGCGCGGCGCGGCGGATCTGCCACGGCGGCTGGCCGCGGCGGCGCGCCCACTCGGCCCGGGCGTCCGCGGCGAGGTCCGCCGCCGCCAGCGCGACCCCGCCGGCGGCGGCGTGCGCGACGACGGCGGCCTCGGCGCCGCGGATGCCGGGGACGAGGTCGAGCAGGGTCCCGTCGGCGTCGAAGACGATCGCCTCGACCGCCGGGCGGGTCACGGCCGGGTCATGCGCAGGACGTCCAGCGCCTCGTCCAACTGCTCGATGGTCAGGGTGCCGGCCTCGACGTGCCCGCGGGCGAGCACGACCGCGCGGATGCTGCGGTCGGTGGCCAGCGCCTCCTTGGCGATGGCGGCGGCCTCGTCGTACCCGAGGTACCGGTTGAGCGGGGTGACGATCGACGGCGCCCCCTCGGCGTACGCCCGGCAGACGTCCTCGTCCGCGGCCAGCCCGGCCACGCACCGCTCGGCCAGCAGCCGGCTGGCGTTGGCCAGCAGCCGGATCGACTCCAGCAGGTTGCGGGCCATGACCGGCAGCATGACGTTCAGCTCGAAGTCGCCCTGGGTGCCGGCGAACGCGACTGCGGCGTCGTTGCCGATCACCTGCGCGCAGACCTGCCGGACCGCCTCCGGGACGACGGGGTTGACCTTGCCCGGCATGATCGACGAGCCGGGCTGGAGGTCGGGCAGGCGCAGCTCGCGCAGGCCGGCGCGCGGGCCGGAGCCCATCCACCGGATGTCGTTGACGATCTTGTACAGGCCGACCGCGATCGTCCGGAGCTGCCCGGACGCCTCGACCAGCGCGTCCCGCGCGCCCTGCGCCTCGAAGTGGTCCCGCGCCTCGGTCAGCGGCAGGCCGGTGTCGGCGCGCAGCGCGTCGATCACGGCGGCGGCGAAGCCGGGCGGGGTGTTGACGCCGGTGCCGACGGCGGTGCCGCCCAGCGGCAGCTCGGCCAGGCGCGGCAGGACGGACTGGAGCCGCTCGATGCCGTACCGCACCTGGGCGGCGTACCCGCCGAACTCCTGGCCCAGCGTCACCGGGGTGGCGTCCATCAGGTGCGTGCGGCCGGATTTGACCACGGCGGCGAACTCGGCCGCCTTGGCGGCGAGCGCGTCGGCGAGCACCCGCAGGGCCGGGTCCAGGTCGCCGACGAGCGCGGCGGTGGCGGCCAGGTGGATCGAGGACGGGAACACGTCGTTGCTGGACTGGGACGCGTTCACGTGGTCGTTCGGGTGCACCGGCTGCCCGAGCGCGGCGCTGGCCAGAGTGGCGATGACCTCGTTGGCGTTCATGTTGGACGACGTGCCGGACCCGGTCTGGAACACGTCGATCGGGAACTGGTCGTCGTGCCGGCCGGCGACGATGTCGGCGGCGGCGTCGCCGATCGCCCCGGCGACGGCCGGGTCCAGCACGCCCAGGTCGGCGTTGGCCCGGGCGGCGGCGCCCTTGATCCGGGCGAGCGCGTGCACGTGGGCCGGTTCGAGCCCCCGGCCGGAGATCGGGAAGTTGCCCACGGCGCGCTGCGTCTGGGCCCGCCAGCGGGCGGCGGCCGGTACCCGGACCTCGCCCATCGTGTCCCGCTCGATGCGGTAGTCCTCGGTGGTCGTCACGCCCCCATCCTGCCGCCGATCCGCCCCGCCGACAGCGCGGATTTCGTCACACTCCCCCGCCGGGCTATCCCCCCGTACCGGGGTGTTCCGCGCATCCCGCCGCCCGCGGGCCGGGTTCAGTGCCCGGCGGCCGCACGCCCGGCACCGGGTCCGCGTCCCCCAGCCGCGGCGCCGGCACCGCGCCGGGCGCGGCCCGCCCGGCGGGCGGGGCGGCCAGGGCGGCCAGGCCCGCGCGGGCGCGGTCGCCCAGCGGCCGGTACCCGCCGGCCTCCGCCAGCGCCGCCCCCGCCGCGTACGCCGCCCGGGCCGCCGCCGCCCGCCCCAGCCCGCGCAGGACGTCGCCCCGCTCCACCGCCACCCGCGCCTGCCCCTGCCGGTGGCCGATCTCGGCGACCGTCGCCCCGGCGGTGTCCAGCAGCGCCAGCGCCTCGGCCGCCCGGCCCTGCGCCGCCCGCAGCAGCGCCAGCTCGATGCCGGCGAACGCGATGTGGAACCGGTACGCCGTCCGGCCCATCAGGTTCAGCCCCAGCGTGAGCAGCCGGTCCGCGGCGGCCAGCTCGCCCAGCTCGCGCCGGACCGCGCCGATCGCCAGCAGGGTGAACACCCGCGAGTGCAGGCCGAGCCCGGCGGCCAGGGCGAGCGAGTGCCGGTGCGCGGCCAGCGCCGCGGGCCAGCGCCGCTGGTACTGGAGCACTGTCGCGTACGTGCTCCACGCCCGCCACCGCAGCTCCGGGTCGGCGGCCAGCGCCGGGTCGGCGAAGGTGGCCCGGGCGTACCCGAGGGCGGCGTCGAACTCCCCCAGGTTCCGGTGCACCAGCGCCAGGCTGAGCCGGTCGTGCGCCGCCCGGACGATCAGCCCGGCCGACTCGGCCAGCCGCAGCGCCCGCCCGAACGGGCCGACCGCGGCGGCGTACCGGCCGCAGACGAAGTGGGTGGTGCCGATGACGTACTGGATCGCCTCCCGCCCGGCCGGGTCGCCGCCGGCCTCGACGGCCGGCTCGGCGGCCCGGGCGGCGGCCAGCACCTCGTCGACGTACCCGCGGAACTCGCACGGCCGGAACGCCAGCCGGACCAGCCGCCACGCCGTGTCCGCGTCGCCGTCGGCGACGGCCGCCCGGACCAGCGGGGCGAGCAGCGCCGCCTGCGGCGCGAACCAGGCCAGCGGGGCGGCGGCGACCGCGGCGACCAGGTCGGGCCGGGCCGCCGGGGGCGGGGGCAGGCTCGGCGCGGCCAGCGCGGCCTCGACGGCCGCGAGCGCGGCCAGCCAGAAGCCGCGCGCCCGGGCCCGGGCCGCCGGGCGCTCGGGGTCGGGCAGGGCGCCGGCGTACTCGCGGACCAGGTCGAGTTGCCGGTACCGGCCCGCCTCCGGCTCGCTCAGCAGGTGGTGGTCGACCAGCACCTCCAACTGCTCCTCGGCGGCCGCCCGGTCCAGGTCGGCGAGCGCGGCCACGGTCAGCGGGTCGTACGTGCCCAGCGGCAGCTCGGCCAGCAGCCGGAACACCCGCTGCGCCGGCTCCGGCAGGTGGGTGTACGACAGGTCCAGCGCGCTGCGCACGGTCCGGTCCCCGGCGGCCAGCTCGGGCAGCAGCGGCCGGTCCGGCGCGAGCCGGCGGGCGAGGTCGGCGACCGTCCAGCCGGGACGGTGGGCCAGCCGGGCGCCGACCAGCCGGACGGCCAGCGGCAGGTACCCGCAGCGGTCCACCACCTCGGCGGCCGCGGCCGGCTCGGCGGCGACCCGGGCCGGGCCGGCGACCCGGCCGAGCAGGTCGCGGGCCTCGCCGGGCTCCATCGTGGCCAGCGAGTGCACCCGGACGCCGTCCAGGCCGACCAGCCGCCGCCGCCCGGTCACGATCGCGCAGGTCGCCGTACCGGTGGGCAGCAGCGGCCGGACCTGCGCGGCGTCCGCGGCGTTGTCCAGCAGGACCAGCGCCCGCCGGTCGGCCAGCTCGGCCCGCCAGCGGGCGGCCCGGCCGTCGAGGTCGTCGGGCAGCACCTCGCCGGGCAGGCCGAGCTGGCGCAGCAGCACGCCCAGCGCGGCGGCCGGGGCGAGCGGCTCGCGCTCGCTGTGGCCCTGCAGGTCGACGTAGAGCTGGGCGTCCGGGAAGTCGGCGGCCACCCGGTGCGCGACGGCGAGGGCGAGCGTGGTCTTGCCGCAGCCGGCCATCCCGTCGATCACCAGGACCGCCGGCCCGGGCGCGCAGGCGGCGGCCAGCTCGGCCAGCGCCGCGCCGCGGCCGGTGAAGTCGGGCAGCGCCCGCGGCAGGCAGCGCACACGCTCGGGCGGGGCCGGCGGCGCGGGCGGGGCGTCCAGCGGCTCGCCGGCCAGGATCGCCCGGTGCAGCCGGACCAGCTCGGGGCCGGGCTCGACGCCCAGTTCGTCGACCAGGGCGCGGCGGGCGTCCCGGTACGCGGCCAGGGCGTCCGCCCGCCGCCCGCTCAGGTACAGCGCCCGCAGGTGCAGCGCGCGCAGCCCCTCGCGCAGCGGGTGCCGCGGTACCCACGCCGCCAGCTCGGCCAGCGCCGCGGCGGCGTGCCCGAGCCGCAGCGCGAGGTCCAGCGCCTCCTCGACGGCGGCCAGCCGGCGCTCGTCCAGCGGCCCGGCCAGCTCGGCCACCCGGGCGGCGTCCACGCCGCCGAGCGCCGGCCCGCGCCAGAGCGCCAGCGCGGTGCGCAGCCGCCGGTACGCCACCGCCGGCTCGGCACCGCGGGCGGCGGCGACCAGCCGGTCGAACCGGTGGACGTCCACACTGTCCGGCGGGACCCGCAGCCGGTACCCGGCCGGGACGGTGGCCAGCGCGTCCGCCGCGCCGGCCGCGGCCAGCGCGCGGCGCAGCCGGGAGATCGTCGTGTGCACCTGCGCCGGCGCGGTCGCCGGCGGGTCGTCGCCCCACATGAGATCGACGAGCCGGTCCCGGCCGACCGGCTGCCCGGCCGCGAGCAGCAGCGCGGCCAGCGCGGTGCGCTCGCGCCCGCCGCGCGGCGTGCGGTCCGCGCCGCCGGCGTCGGTGACCCGCAGTGGACCCAGGATCTCGAACCGCATTGCCCACCCTCCCCGGCCGTCCCGGGGGCAACATACTGCGCGCGACAGCCCGGTGACAGGCCCGCGGCCGCACGGAGTAGGGCGGTGGTAGCGGCCCGTGATAAAGGTGCGGCCGGTCGGTGATCGCCGCCGACCGGAGGTGCCGGGGCGGGCGCGGGCTGGCTATGGTCGGCGCATGAACCGCCCCCCGGCCCCCCGGCGCAGGCCGCCAGTCATCGCGCTGGTGGGGATCGACGGCGCCGGCAAGTCCAGCCACGCCGCCGCCCTGGCCGACTGGCTGCGCGACCGGGGCGTCCCGGCCACCCACTGCCGCAACCCCGGCGGGCGGGTGGCGCTGGGCCGGCTCGGCCAGCGGCTCGGCCGGCTCGACGCCGTCGACCTGCTCGGCCGGGGCGGCTTCGTCGCCGCCGAGGCCACGCTGCGCGGCCTGGCCATCGCCCGGTCGCTGCTGCGGGCGCGGCTCACCCGCCGGGCCGCGGTGATGGACCGGTACACGTACTGCCAGTACGCCGCCATGCGCGCCCGCGGGGACCGCGGGGGCCGGCTGGTCCGGGCCGGGTACGCGCTGTTCCCCGCCCCGGACCTCGTCTGCTTCCTCAGCGTCAGCCCGCCGGCGGCGCACCGGCGGATCACCGCGCGCGGGCTGGACACCGAGGAGCTGGCGTACCTGCGGGCGCTGGACGCGGCGTACCGGGAGCTGCCCGAGGCCACCCGGTTCCGGGTCATCCCGGCCGACGGGGCGATGCCGGAGGTGCTGGCGGCGCTGACCGACGCGGTCGCCGACCTGCTCCCGGCCCCCCGCCGCCCGGCCGACCGCCCCGGCACCCGCCGCCCCGCCCCGCGCCCGGCCGCCTGACGTCCCGCCGGCGCGCTCCCGCCCCGGCGCCGCAGCCCGCACCGACAGCCGGCCCGCTGCTCCGCCCGGCACCGCCGCGACCGGCCGTGCGGGGCGTCAGCGCAGGGCCGGGAGGACCTCGGCGCCGAGGCGGGCGATGTTGGCCAGCGTCAGCGCCGGGTCGCCGGCCGCCTCGACGAGCAGCAGCAGCCGGCGGGCGCCGCTGACCGCCAGCGACCGGCGCAGCACCTCGACGCAGTACGCCGGCGGGCCGACCGGGTGCAGGTCCAGCAGGCGCTCGGCGTACCCCGCGGGGTCGCGGCTGCCGCCCTGCTCGCCGTCCAGCCGCACGTACGCCCCGGTCGTCGCCACCCACCCCGGCAGCGCCGCGCGGACCGCGGCGACCGCCTCGTCCCGGCTGTCCGCCACGTACGCCAGGTGGGCCGCGGCGTGCGGCGCGCCGGCCGGGTCGTGCCCGTGCGCCCGGGCCGCCGCCGCCCAGCCGGCGAGCAGCTCGGCGTGCGCCGCCGCCGGGGCGTGCAGCCCCAGCAGCAGCGGCAGGCCGCGCGCGGCGGCCAGCGCGGCGGTGCCGGCCGACGTCGCCGCCACCCAGGTGCCGACCGGCCGGCGCGGGCGCGGTACGACGTCGACCGGCCGGAACGCGAACCGCGGCCCGGCGCCGCCCACCCGCGCGCGGCCGGACAGCCACGCGCCGAGCACGTCCAGCGCCTCGGCGAACCCGGCCGGCGCGTAGCCGGCGTCGCCGGCCCCGAACACCTCCAGGTCCACCCACGGCCCGCCGCGCGCCACGCCCAGGTCGAACCGGCCGCCGGACAGCTCGTCCAGCAGGACCGCCTCCTCGGCCAGCGCCACCGGGTGCCGCACGGACAGCAGGCAGGCGGCGGTGCCGACGCGCAGCGTCCGGGTGCGGCCGAGCAGGTGCCCGGCGAACGCGGTCGCCGACGGGATCACGCCGTACGGGATGAAGTGGTGCTCGGCCACCCACGCCCCGCCGAAGCCGGCCGCCTCGGCGGCGGCGCCGTACGCGAGGGCGTGCCGCAGCGCGGCCGCGTCGTCGGTGCCGGGGAACCGCCCGGCGAGCAGGAACACATCGACGGCGACCGGCGCGACCATCCGCGCAGTCTACGGCCGGGCGGGATGCCCGAGAATGGCCGAGTGCGGACCGAGTGGACGGTGTGGATACCCGTCAAGGCGCGGGCGGCGGCCAAGAGCCGCCTCGCCCTGCCGCCGCAGCGGCGCGCGGCGCTCGCCGAGGCGATGCTGCGCGACGTGCTCGCCGCGGTCGCCGCGGTGGCCCGGCCGGTGCTGCTGACCGGGGACCCGTACTGGCGGCGGCTGGGCGCACCGGTCCGGCCGACGCCGCCGGGCCTCACCGCCGCGGTCGCCCACGCCGTACCGGCGGCGGGCCCCGGGCCGGTGGCCGTGCTGGTCGGCGACCTGCCGGCGCTGCGCCCGGCCGAGCTGGCGGCGGCGCTGGCCGCGGCGGCGGGGCACCCGCGGGCGCTGGTGGCCGACGCCGCCGGTACCGGCACGACCCTGCTCGCCGCCGCGGCCGCCGCCGCGCTGCGCCCGGCCTTCGGCGCCGGCTCGCGCGCGCGGCACGGGCGCGGCGGCGCGGCGGACCTCACCGCGGCGGTGGACGCGCCGGGCCTGCGCCGGGACGTGGACACGCTGGCCGACCTGGCGGCGGCGCGGGCCCTGGGCGTCGGCCCGCACACCGCGCGCCTGCTCGCGGCCCCCGCCGCGGACGCCCGGCCGGGGCGCCCGGGCGCCCGGGCCGCGCCGGCCGGCGCGTTCCCCGCTCCCGAATGAGGGGGCGGCTCAGGCCGTGCCGTCCTCCAGGTCGCCCTCGGTGGCCAGGTACACCTCCTGGAGCGCCGCCAGCGTCCCCTCCTCCGGGTGCTCCCACAGCCCGCGGTTCGCCGCCTCGATCAGCCGCTCCGCGATCCCGTGCAGCGCCCACGGGTTCGACTGCTGGAAGAACTTCTGCAACTGCGGGTCCAGCGCGTACGTCTGCGCCAGCTTCTCGTACATCCAGTCCGCGACGACCCCGGTCGTGGCGTCGTACCCGAACAGGTAGTCCACCGTGGCCGCCAGCTCGAACGCGCCCTTGTACCCGTGCCGCTGCATCGCCGCCAGCCAGCGCGGGTTCACCACCCGGGCGCGGAAGATCCGCGCGGTCTCCTCGTGCAGGCTGCGGGTGCGCACGGCGTCCGGCCGGGTGGAGTCCCCGACGTACGCCGCCGGGGCCTTCCCGGTCAGCGCGCGGACGGTGGCGATCATGCCGCCGTGGTACTGGAAGTAGTCGTCGGAGTCGGCGATGTCGTGCTCGCGGGTGTCGATGTTCTTCGCCGCGACGGCGATCCGCCGGTACGCCGTCTCCATGTCCGGGCGGGCGGCCGCGCCGTCCAGCCCGCGCCCGTACGCGTAGCCGCCCCAGACCGCGTACACCTCGGCCAGGTCGGCGTCGTCGCGCCAGTTCCGGGAGTCGATGAGCTGGAGCAGCCCCGCACCGTACGTGCCCGGCTTGGAGCCGAAGATCCGGGTGGTGGCCCGCCGCTCGTCGCCGTGCTCGGCCACGTCGGCGGCCACGTGCGCCCGGACGAAGTTGTCCGCGTCCGCCTCGTCCAGCCCGGCGACCAGCGCCACCGCGTCGTCCAGCAGGTTGACCACGTGCGGGAACGCGTCCCGGAAGAACCCGGAGATGCGCATGGTCACGTCGATCCGCGGGCGGCCCAGCTCGGCCAGCGGGATCGGGGCGAGCCCGTTGACCCGGCGGGACTGCTCGTCCCACGTCGGCCGGACGCCGAGCAGCGCCAGCACCTCGGCCACGTCGTCGCCCGCGGTGCGCATCGCCGACGTGCCCCAGACGGACAGGCCGACGCTGGTCGGCCACTCGCCGTGCTCGTCCCGGTACCGGGACAGCAGCGACTCGGCCATCGCCTGCCCGGTCTCCCAGGCCAGCCGGCTCGGCACGGCCTTCGGGTCGACCGAGTAGAAGTTGCGGCCGGTCGGCAGCACATTGATCAGGCCGCGCAGCGGCGAGCCGGACGGACCGGCCGGCACGTACCCGCCGTCGAGGGCGTGCAGCAGGTGGGCGACCTCGTCGGTGGTCCGGGCCAGCCGCGGCACCACCTCGGCGGCGGCGAACCGCAGCACCGACCCGACGGTGTCGTCGACCACGCCGAGCACGTCCGACTGCACCGGGTCGACGGCGTCGGCCGCCCAGCCGCGGGCGTCCATCGCCGCCACCAGCGCCCGGGCGGTCGCCTCGGCGTCGTCCACCGCGGCCCGGCCGGCGGCGCCGTCCTCGACCAGCCCGAGCGCCTCGCGCAGCCCCGGCAGCGCGGCCACCGTGCCGCCCCACATCTGCTTGGCCCGCAGCATCGCGAGCACCAGGTCCACCCGGGCCTCGCCCTCGGGCGCGGCGCCCAGGACGTGCAGGCCGTCCCGGATCTGGACGTCCTTGACCTCGCACAGCCAGCCGTCGACGTGCAGCAGGAAGTCGTCGAAGCCCTCGTCGTCGGGGCGCTCGGCGATGCCGAGGTCGTGGTCCAGCTTGGCGGCCTGGAGCAGCGTCCAGATCTGCGCCCGGATCGCCGGCAGCTTGGCCGGGTCCATCGCGGCGATGGTGCTGTACTCGTCCAGGAGCTGTTCGAGCCGGGCGATGTCGCCGTACGAGTCGGCCCGGGCCATCGGCGGCACCAGGTGGTCGACCAGGGTGGCGTGCGCGCGGCGCTTGGCCTGCGTGCCCTCGCCGGGGTCGTTGACCAGGAACGGGTAGATCAGCGGCAGGTCGCCGAGAGTGGCGTCCGTGCCGCAGCCGGCGGACATGCCGACGGTCTTGCCGGGCAGCCACTCCAGGTTCCCGTGCTTGCCGAGGTGCACGACGGCGTGCGCGCCGAACTCGTCGGCCAGCCACCGGTACGCGGCGAGGTAGTGGTGGCTCGGCGGCAGGTCCGGGTCGTGGTAGATCGCCACCGGGTTCTCGCCGAAGCCGCGCGGCGGCTGGATCATCACGACCACGTTGCCGGCGCGCAGCGCGGCCAGCACGATCTCGCCGTCGGCGTGGGCGCTGCGGTCCACGTACAGCTCGCCGGGGGCCTCGCCCCAGTGCTGCGCCATGGCCGCGCGCAGGTCCGGGTCCAGGGCGTCGAACCACTGCCGGTACCGGGCCGCGGGCACCCGCACCGGGTTCGCCGCGAGCTGCTCCTCGGTCAGCCAGGCCACGTCGTGCCCGCCGGCGGCGATCAGCGCGTGGATCAGCGCGTCGCCGTCGGCGTCGGCCACGCCGGGCAGCGCGCCGGGCCCGTCGGCCGGGCCGAGGTCGTACCCCGCCGCGCGCAGCGCGGCCAGCAGCCGGACCGCCGACGCCGGGGTGTCCAGCCCGACCGCGTTGCCGACCCGGGCGTGCTTGGTCGGGTACGCCGACAGCATCAGCACCACCCGCCGCTGCTCCGGCGGCGTGTGCCGCAGGGCGGCGTGCCGGACGGCGATGCCGGCCACCCGGGCGGCCCGCTCGGGGTCGGCGACGTAGACGGTCAGCCCGTCCGGGTCGATCTCCTTGAAGCTGAACGGGACGGTGATGATCCGCCCGTCGAACTCCGGGATCGCCACCTGGGTGGCGACGTCCAGCGGGGACAGCCCGTCGTCGTTGTCCGCCCACTGCGCCCGCCCGGCGGTCAGGCACAGCGCCTGCAGGATCGGCACGTCCAGGGCGGCGAGCGCGCCCACGTCCCAGGCGTCGTCGTCGCCGCCCGCCGCGGCCGCCGCCGGGGTGCTGCCGCCCGCGGCGAGCACGGTCACGACCAGGGCGTCCGCGTCGCGCAGGGTGGCGACCAGCGCCGGCTCGGCGGCGCGCAGCGAGGCGCAGTACACCGGCAGCGGCACGCCCCCGGCGGCCTCGATCGCGGCGCACAGCGCCTCGACGAACGCGGTGTTCCCGGCGACGTGGTGCGCCCGGTAGTACAGCACCGCGACCGTCGGCTTCGCGGCCGCGCCGGCCGGGGCGGGCCCGCCGGCGGTGGCCGCCCGGTCCAGCACGCCCCAGGCCGGCAGGCTGCGCGGCGGGGCGAAGCCGTGCCCGGTCAGCAGGACGGTGTCGGTGAGGAAGTGGTGCAGCTCGGCGAGGTTGTCGGGGCCGCCGTGGGCCAGGTACGCGTGCGCCTCGGTGGCCACCCCCGCCGGTACGGTCGAGTGGCCCATCAGCTCGGCGTCCGGCGCCTGCTCCCCGCCCAGGACCACGACCGGCGCGGGCCCGGCGAGGACGGCGTCCAGGCCCTCCTCCCACGCCTGCCGCCCGCCGAGCAGGCGGACCACGACGAGGTCGGCGCCGGCGGTCAGCGCCGGCAGGTCGGCGACGGCGGTGCGGGCGGGGTTGGCCAGCCGGTAGTCGGCGCCGCTGGCCCGGGCCGAGAGCAGGTCGGTGTCGGAGGTCGACAGCAGCAGGACGGTATGCATCGGCTCGCTCCCTCGGGGTCCGCGCCCCGCGTCGAGGTGTGCGGCGCCGGTCGGCGCCGCTGCGGTGGCCGGAGTCTCCTGGCTCCCGGATCGCGGCGCAGCGCGGCCCTCCGGCGGCTGCCGTGGCCGTGCGTGCGGGTGCGCTCCCCGGTCACAGTGGCGGGACCGCGCCGGACTTCCACCGGCTTCCTGCCTGCACCACCGCGTTGGGCGTCGCCCACTCTAGTGGCCCGACGGCCCGCGTGTCGCTGTCGATCGCGCGGGCACGATATTGGCAAATCACGCATAACGGACGAGCCATCGGGCAAGGATCGGCGCATGACCGACTTCGCACCCGGTACGCCCTGCTGGCTCGACCTCGGCAGCTCCGACGTCGACGCCGCCGCCACCTTCTACACCGGCCTGCTCGGCTGGACCGCCGAGGACCTCGGCCCGGACGGCGGCGCGTACCGCATCTTCCGCAAGGACGGCAAGCAGGTCGCCGGCCTCGGCCCGGCCACCGACGCCGCCCGCGGTACCTCCTGGGCGGTGTACTTCGCCACCGCGGACCTGGACGAGTCGCTGCGCGCGGTCGCCAAGCACGGCGGCACGGCCGTCTTCGGCCCGGTGGACATCATGGACAAGGGCCGCATGGCGGTCGCCCGGGACCCGGCCGACGGCCACTTCTCGCTGTGGGAGCCGAGGGCCCACCCCGGCGCCGAGCTGGTCGGGGCGCCGGGCGCGCTGCACTGGGTCGAGCTGTTCTCCACCGACCGCGACGCCGTCACCGACTTCTACACCGAGGTCCTCGGCGCGACGGTCCGCGACGTGGACCTGCCCGGCGGCCAGGTGTACCGGCTGTTCGAGGTGGGCGGGCAGCCCGTCGCCGGGGCGCTCCGGATCACGCCCGAGATGGGCGACATGCGCTCGGCGTGGAGCGTCTTCTTCCGGGTCGAGGACGTGGACGCGGTGGCCGACGCCGCGGTCGAGCGGGGCGCCCGGGAGATCATGCGCGCGGACGTGCCGGCCGGCCGGATGGCGATGCTGCTGGACCCGCAGGGCGGCTTCTTCTCGATCATGAACCCGAACCCCGACTTCACCATGTGACCACCCGGCCGGGGCACGCCGGCCGCGGGCCGGTCGGCGGCGGTACGGCGGCCGGACCGGTCGGGTCAGTGGCGGGGTGATCCCGGGCGGTCGGCCGGGCGGGGCGGCAACCGGCGGGACGTAGGATGCGGCGCGTGTCGAGGCGAGCCGAGCGCGCCGGGCCGGACGACCGCTGCCCGGGGGCGCTGCGCGTGCACCCGGCGGCCGACGGCGGCCTGGTCCGGGTCCGCGTGCCCGGCGGCGCGATCGACACCGCCCGCTGGCGGGCGCTCGCCGCGGCCGCCCGCCGGCACGCCGCCGGCACTCTCGAGCTGACCGGCCGCGGCAACGTCCAGCTCCGCGGCGTCCGCCCCGGCGCCGAACCGGCGCTGGCCGCCGACCTCGCCGCCGCCGGCCTGCTGCCCGCCCCCGCGCACGACCGCGTCCGCAACGTCGTCGCCTCGCCGCTGTCCGGCCGCGCCGGCCCCGGGCTGCTGGACGTCCGCCCGCTGGTCCGCGCGCTGGACGCCGGCCTCTGCGCCGACCCGGACCTCGCCCGGCTGCCCGGCCGCTTCCTGTTCGCCCTGGACGACGGCCGCCGCGACGTCCTGCCGCTGCGCGCCGACGCGGCCCTGCTCGGCGCGCCCGGCGGGGTCGCGCTCTGGCTCGGCGGTACCGACGCCGGCCTGCGCGTACCGGCCCCCGCCGGCCCGGCGGCCCTGCTCGCGGCGGCGACGGCGTTCCTCGCCGAGCGCGCCGCGCGCGGCTCGACGGCCTGGCGGATCGCGGAGCTGCCGGACGGCCCGGCGGCGATCGCCGCCCGCGTCGCCGCGACCCTCACCGACCCCGTCCCCGGTACCCCCCTCGACGGACCGCCCGGCGGCGACTCCGCGGGTGACGGCGGCGACGGACGAATCGCCGACCCCTCGGGCCCGGGCGGGCGCGGGCCGGTCGGGCCGGTGGCGCAGCGCGACGGGCGGACCGCCGTCGGCGTCGTCGCCCCGCTCGGCCGGCTGACCGCCGCGCAGGTCGACGCCCTGGCCGACCGCGCCGCCGGCGAGCTGGTGGTCACACCGTGGCGGTCGGTCGTCCTGCCCGACCTCGCCGACGCCCCGGCGGCGCTGCGCGCGCTCGCCGCGGCCGGCCTGGTCACCGACCCCCGGTCGCCGTGGGTGGGGGTGACGGCCTGCGCCGGTACCGGGTGCGCGTCCGCGCTCGCCGACGTGCACGCCGACGCCCGCGCGGTGCACGGGCGGCACGGCCTGGCCGGGCCGGCGCACTGGTCGGGCTGCGACCGCCGGTGCGGCCAGCCGGCGGGCACCGCGGTCCGGATCACCGCCGGCCCGGCCGGCTACGGGTACGAGGGCGACCCCGCCACCACCGCCCGCATCGCCACCCTGCTCGACCGCTGACCACCACCCCCATCGGCAGGGCCGCGCCGGCGACGTTCACGACCGCACGCCGGCAGCGGCCGGTCGCAGCCCTCGCCGCTCTGGGGTCCGGCCGCCGGCAGCGGCCGGTCGCAGCGGCCGCCGCCGGTCGGGGTTTCGTGGCGGGGCGGGGGCGTTGCTAGTGTCGCCGGGGTCGGTTGGGGAGGCACGGTGGCGGAGCGGCACGAGTACATCCGGGACGGGGCGGAGATCTACCGCCGCTCGTTCGCCACTATCCGCGCCGAAGCCGACTTCTCCGGCGTACCGGACGACGTGGCCCGGGTCGCCGTCCGCATGATCCACGCCTGCGGCCAGGTGGACCTGGTGCGCGACCTGGGCTGGTCCGTGCACGCCGTACCCGCCGCCCGGGCCGCCCTGCGCGCCGGCGCGCCGATCCTCACCGACGCGCACATGGTCGCCGCGGGCGTCACCCGCCGCCGCCTGCCCGCCGGCAACGAGGTCCTGTGCACGCTGCGCGAACCGGGCGTACCGGAACTGGCCGCACGCCTCGGCACCACCCGCAGCGCCGCCGCGCTGGAGCTGTGGGGCGACCGCCTCGGCGGTGCCGTGGTGGCGATCGGCAACGCGCCGACGGCGCTGTTCCACCTGCTCGACCTCGTCGCCGCCGGGGCCCCGCGCCCGGCCGCCGTCCTGGGCATCCCGGTCGGCTTCATCGGGGCGGCCGAGTCCAAGGACGCGCTCGCCGCGAACCGGCTCGGCCTGGAGTACCTCGTCGTCCGCGGCCGGCGCGGCGGCAGCGCGATCACCGCCGCGGCGCTCAACGCGCTGGCCAGCGAGTCCGAGGTATGAGCGGCCACCTGTACGGCGTCGGGGTCGGCCCCGGCGACCCGGAGCTGGTGACCGTCCGCGCCGCCCGGCTGATCGGCGCCGCCGACGTGGTGGCGTACCACAGCGCCCGGCACGGCCGCAGCACCGCGCGCGCCGCCGCCGCGCCGTACCTGGCCGCGGGCGTGGTCGAGGAGCCGCTGGTGTACCCGGTGACGGTCGAGTCGACCGACCACCCCGGCGGCTACCGCGGCGCCCTGGACGACTTCTACGCCGCCGCCACCGCCCGCCTCGCCGCCCACCTCGACGCCGGCCGGACCGTGGTGGTGCTGGCCGAGGGCGACCCGTTCCTGTACGGCTCGTACCAGCACCTGCACAAGCGCCTCGCCCACCGGTACCCGACCACCGTGGTCCCCGGTGTGACGTCGGTCACCGCGGCCGCGGCGGCCCTGGGCCGGCCACTGGCCGAGCGGGACGAGGTCCTGACCATCCTGCCGGCCACCCTCCCGGCGGCGGAGCTGGCCCGCCGGCTGGCCGGCGACCAGCCGGCGGTGCTGATGAAGCTGGGCCGCACCTTCGCCGGCGTCCGCACGGCCCTCGCCGACGCGGGCCGGCTGGCCGAGGCCCGGTACGTCGAGCGGGCCTCCCACCCCGGCGAGCGCGTGGGCGAGCTGGCCGACATCGACCCGGCGTCGGTGCCGTACTTCGCGGTGGCCCTCCTCCCGAGCCGCCTCGGCGCCCCCGACCCGCCCGCCGCCGCGGCCGCGGCGCAACCGACGGTCACCGCGGAGCCGACGGGCGTGGCGGAGCCGGACGTCACCGCGAAGTCGGCGGCCACCGCGGAGCGCGATGTCACCGCGCAGCCGGCGATCAACACGGAGCCGGCGGGCACCACGCAGCCGGCGGGCGCCACGGAGCCGGATGTCGGCGACGCCGGACCGGCCGGGGTCGCGGGCGGGGTCGTCGTGGTCGGGCTGGGGCCCGCCGGCCGGGACTGGCTCACCCCCGAGGCCGCCGCCGCCCTCGCGGCCGCTGACGACGTGGTGGGCTACGGCCCGTACGTCGACCGCCTCCCCGCCAACCCCCGCCAGCGCCGGCACCGCTCCGACAACCGCGTCGAGGCCGAGCGCGCGGAGTTCGCCCTGGACCTCGCCGCCCGCGGCCGCACCGTCGCCGTCGTGTCGGCCGGCGACCCCGGCATCTTCGCGATGGCCGCGGCGGTGCTGGAGGTCGCGGCGGAGCCGCGCTGGCGGGGCGTGCCCGTCCGCGTGCTGCCCGGCCTGACCGCCGCGCAGGCGGTGGCGAGCCGGGCGGGGGCGCCGCTGGGGCACGACTTCTGCGTGCTGTCGCTGTCCGACCGCCTCAAGCCCTGGCCGGTGATCCGGCAGCGGCTGGCCGCCGCGGCGGCGGCGGACCTGGTGGCGGCGCTGTACAACCCGGCGTCCCGGGAGCGCAACCGGATCGCCGAGGTCCGGGACCTGTTCCTCGCCCACCGCGCCCCCGACACCCCGGTGGTGGTCGGCCGCGCGGTCGGCGAGCCGGGCGGCACGGTCGCGGTGGTCGACCTCGCGGCCCTGGACCCGGCCGCGATCGACATGCGCACCCTCGTGATCATCGGCTCGACCCGCACCCGCCGCGGCCCGCACGACACGGTCTACACCCCCCGCTGGTACCCCGGCTGACACCGCCGGAAGGCGACCGTCCGGTCCGGAATTCGCGACCGGCGCACGCCGCCGCCGCGGTGGTCGGCAAGGCGACAGCCGCGGCGGGTCGCGCGGGCCGGGGGCGCCCATAGAGTACGGCGGACCGCGGCCGCGCAGCCGGCGCGCCGCACGGCAACGGGGCTGGTCATGCTGAGGCGATTCTGGACCACGTGGGGCATGCTCATCATCGGCGCGATCTTCGTCGGACTCGGGGTGATGGCCACCCTGGACCCCGACCCGAGCTGCCACGGCGTGGCGATGACACCGGACCAGACCTGCGTGGAGCAGGGGCGGTTCGGGCGGGAGCGGGTGTCCACGTACGAGGACAAGCAGCAGGTGAACCGCCTGGTCAGCCGGGCGGCGCCGGTGGTGGGGGTGGCCCTGCTGGCGATCGGCGGCGTCCGGGTGGCCCGCTCCCGCCGCACCACACAACCTGCCTGACGAACGTCCGGCGGCGGGCTAGCGTGGTCGCCGATGACACTTCTCGTGGTCGGCGGCAGCGGCCTGCTCGGCCGGGAGCTGATCCGACAGGCCCGCCGGTCGGGGACGAGCGTGGCGGCCACCGTCCACCGTGCCCCGGCCGCCGGCCCGGACCGGCACCGGCTCGACATCCGGGACCGCGCCGCCGTGGCCGCCCTCGTCCGCCGACTCCGCCCCACCACGATCGTCAACGCCGCGCACCGGCAGGCGGACTGGGCCACCACCGCGGACGGCGCGATGCACGTCGCCGCGGCGGCCGCCGCCACCGGCGCCCGCCTGGTGCACGTGTCGAGCGACGCGGTGTTCGCCGGCTCGCCGGAGCCCTACGACGAGGCGCACCCGCCGAACCCCGGTACCCCGTACGGCGCCGCCAAGGCCGCCGCGGAAACCGCCGTCAAGGGCCTGGACCCCGCGGCGATCATCGCCCGGACCTCGCTCATCATCGGCAACGGCGACTCGACCCACGAGGCGTACGTGCACGCGCTGGCGGCGGGTACGACGGCCGGCGCCCTGTTCACCGACGACGTCCGCTGCCCGATCCACGTGGCCGACCTCGCGTCGGCGCTGCTGGAACTCGCCGCCTCCCCGCACGCCGGCATCCACCACGTCGCCGGCGCCGCCGCGGTGACCCGTCACGAACTCGGCATACTCATCGCCCGCCGCGACGGCCTCGACGAGACCCGCCTGCCGACGGCCCGCCGCGCCGACACCGACACTCCGGGCCCCCTGACCCTCCGCCTGAACTGCGAGACAACCCGCACCCGCCTGACCACCCCCCTCCGCGGCGCCCCTGAATTCCTCACTCCCCACCCGCGATCATGAGAGGAAGTACTTTTCGGGGACCGCATTGGGTATCCCAGCTCATGTTGACCAAGACCGGCCGGCGGGCGGTGCTGGTCAGTGGGTGGTCAGCCAGGTCAGGGCCCCGGGGGCCGTGGGGGTCGTTGTAACGCCGGGCGGGAGGGGCGGGCGGTTGACCATGATCACCGGGAGGGCGCGTTCGCGGGCGGCGTGCAGTTTGGCCACCGTGGCGTCGCCGCCGCTGTCCTTGGTGACCACCAGGTCGATGGCGTAGCGGTCCAGGAGGGCCCGCTCGCTGTCCAGCGAGAACGGGCCCCGGGACAGCACCACCTCGCACCGCGGCGGCAGCGGCCCGTCCGGCGGGTCGACCATCCGGGCGACGAAGTGGACGCCCGCGCACCCGACGAACGCCGGCAGGCTCTGCCGCCCGGTCGCCAGCAACACCCGCGGCGCCCCGCCGGCCCCCCGCTCAGTAGCCGGCGCGGCGGCCAGCGCCGGCACCCGTTCGGCCGCCGCCGCCAGGGTCGGCACCCGCTCCCACCGGTCCCCCGGACCCTCGCGCCAGCCCGGCCGCTGCACCACCAGCAGCGGCACCCCGGTCGCCGCGCACGCCGCCGCCGCGTTCGCCGTGATCCGCGCCGCGAACGGGTGCGTCGCGTCGATCACCGCCGCCACGTCCTCGCCCCGCAGCCACGCCGCCAGCCCCTCGACCCCGCCGAACCCGCCGGAGCGGTTCGTCCCCGGCGCCGGCCGCGGCGCGCTGACCCGCCCGGCCAGCGAGGTCGTCACCCGCCACCCCGCCGAGCCGCCGCCCGAACCCGCGGCGACCGCCGGTTGGCCGTCCGACGCCCGGATCCCGACCCGCCCCGCCCCGCCACCGGCCGCCACACCGCCGACGACACCGGCCAGACCGCCGGCGGCCAGGGCCTCGGCGATGCGGCGGCCCTCCGTCGTACCGCCCAGGATCAGCAGGTGCCGCGTCACGGCTCGGCCCGGCAGCGGTCGGCCGAGTACAGGTGACTGTCCGGGAACGCCGCCGCCGTCAGCACCGCCCCCAGCACGATCACCGCCGTCCGCCGGATCCCCGCCGCCCGGACCGCGTCCGCGATGTCGGCGAGCGTCCCCCGCACGATCAGCTCGTCCGCCCGGCTCGCCCGCGCCACCACGGCGACCGGGCACCCCGCCCCGTACACCGGGAGCAGCTCGGCGACGACCTCGTCCATCCGCTGTACGGCGAGGTGCAGCACCATCGTCGCGCCGCTCGCCCCGAGCGTCGCCAGGTCCTCGCCGGCCGGCATCGGGGTGGCCCGGGCGGCGGTCCGGGTGAGGATCACCGACTGGCCCACCCCCGGTACGGTCAGCTCGCGGGCCAGGCTGGCGGCGGCCGCGGCGTACGCGGGCACGCCGGGCGTCACGTCGTACGGCACCCCCGCGGCGTCGAGCCGGCGCATCTGCTCGGCCATCGCCGAGAACAGCGACGGGTCGCCGGAGTGCAGCCGGGCCACGTCCCGGCCGGCGGCGTGGGCGGCGGTCAGGTGGGCGACGATCTCGTCCAGGCTGAGCTGCGCGGTGTCGACCAGGGTGGCGCCGGGCGGGCAGTACCCGAGCAGCTCCGGCGGGACGAGGCTGCCGGCGTACAGGCACACCGGCGACGCGGCGATCAGGTCGCGCCCCCGGACGGTGATCAGGTCGGCCGCGCCGGGGCCGGCGCCGATGAAGTGGACGGTCACGCGGTCACCGCCCACTGGGTGACCGGCAGCGCCGGGCGCCAGGCGGTGAAGCCGCCGACGGCCGCGGGGCGGCTGACGGCGATCCGGGTGAGGTCGCCGCCGTGCCGTTCGGACCAGCGCAGCACCAGCGCCTCCGCCTCCATCGTCACCGCGTTGACCACCAGCCGGCCGCCCGGCCGCAGGGCGGCGTGGCAGCGCTCGAGCACGCCGGGCTCGGTCGCGCCGCCGCCGACGAACACGGCGTCCGGCGGGGGCAGGTCGGCGAGCGCGGCGGGCGCGGCGCCGGTGACGACCCGCAGGCCGGGTACGCCGAGCGCCGCGGCGTTGCCGGCGAGCCGGGCGGCCCGGGCCGGGTCCCGCTCGACCGCGACGGCCCGGCACCGCGGGTCGGCGCGCAGCCACTCGATCGCGATGCTGCCGGCGCCGCCGCCGACGTCCCAGAGGAGCTGCCCCGGTACGGGGGCCAGCCGGGCCAGCGTGATCGCCCGGATCTCCCGCTTGGTGAGCTGCCCGTCGTGTTCGTACGCGGCGTCGGGCAGGCCGGGGGTGGTCGGCAGCAGCGGCGCGCCCGGCCCGGCGACGGCCTCGACGGCGAGGACGTGCAGGTCGTCCACCGCTGGCGGCGCGGCCGCCCACGCCCGGGCGGTGCCGGTCGCCCGGTGCTCGTCGGCGGCGCCGAGCCGGCTCAGCGCGGTGAGGACGCTGTCGCCGTACCCGCGCGCGACCAGCAGCGCGGCCGCCGCGCCGGGGGTGTCCGCGGCGGCGCTGAGCACGAGGATCCGCTGGCCGGGCTGCACGGCCGGGTGCAGCAGGGACAGCGGCCGCCCGCACACCGACACGACCGTCACGCCGTCCAGCGGCCAGCCGAGCCGGGCGGCGGCCAGGGCGGTCGACGACGGGTGCGGGAGCACGCGCAGGCGGTCCGGCCCGGCGATCCGGGCCAGGGTGGCGCCGATGCCGTACAGCATGGGGTCGCCGCTGGCCAGCACGGCGAGGCCGCGGCCGCCGTACCGGGCGAGCAGGTCGGGGACGGCCGGCAGCAGCGGGGTGGGCCAGGGCACCCGCTCGCCGGGTACGGCGGCGGGCAGCAGGTCGAGCTGCCGGGGGCCGCCGAGCAGGACGTTCGCCGCGGCGAGCGCGGCGCGGCTGGGCTCGGGGAGGCCGGGCCAGCCGTCGGCGCCGATGCCGACGACGATGATCTCCGCTGCGCTCACCACCCGACCGTAGCGCCGCCGCCGGACACCGCCGCGACCGGACCCGCCGCGCGGGCCGCCGTCCGGATGCCGCGCTGGCCGGCCACCCGAACCGACCGCCGCGATGTCGCGCCGAGCGGACCGGCCGCCGGGATGTCGGCGTGTCGGGATCTCGGGTCACCCCAGCGGGCCGCCGGGATGTCGGGCTACCCGGCCCCACCGCGAGGTCGGCTACAGCGAGCCCAGGATGCGGCTGATCGTGATCTCCACCACCACGCGCTGCGGGTTCACCCGCGGGACCCGGTAGCGGGCGGCGTACCGCTCCTCCGCGTCCCGCACCGCCGCGGGCTCCGCGCGGACCACCGCCGTCCCCTCGACCGTGCACCAACGGGCGCCGTCGACCTGGCACAGCGCGACCGGCCCGCGCGCGGCGTGCCGCGCCTTCGCCGAGTCGGCGGACGTGATCACCCGGGCGAGGCCGGCGTCGGGGTCGAGCGTGGCCCCGACGGGTACCACGTGGGGCGTCCCGTCGGGGCGCAGCGTCGTCAACGTGCACAGGTGCCGCTCGGTCCAGAACCGCCGCAGCCGGGGGTCGTCCATCGTCAGCCGGTGACTGCGTCGCATCGTCGGTCCTCCGCCGCGTCGCGGGCGGCGGCTGCCCGGAGCGCGGCCGTGCACCCGGCGTCACCGTACGCGGTGGCCGCCGGGCCTCGGTCCGCGGCCCCGCGGGCCGGGCGCGCCGCCGGACGGGCCGGTCGACGCGGTCGTGCGAAGGATCGTCAGACCCAGTCGATGTCGCGGGGCGGGGTCGTGCGGTTGCGGTGCACCGTCATGGGCTACCCCTGTCTGTCGGGACACGCTCCCGGGTTCGGGAGGCGAGCTGACCAACTTTCCGATTCCGCTGATGCTAGGGGCTACCCGCGCGTATGCCTGCACAGCGGACGCATTGTTGACAGTGGATGCGGATACCCCTCCGGTAACCCATACGACACCACACGCTATATCCGTATTCATGAAGATTCCCGATCTCGCCGGGTACGACCTGCACCGCACCGCGGAGGACGCGGAGTTCGAGGGCGTCGCCGTACCGGGGCTCACCGCGCGCTTCTACCGGCGCCCGGCCGGGCGCCGGATCGCCAGCGTGGGCCACTACACGTACGCCGGGCGGGAGCTGCTCCTGGCGTGGGGGTACGTGGACGAGGAGCACTGCCGCGCCTCGGCCGTGCGCGGCGCGGACGGCTGGGAGCCGGCGACCCGCGGCTGCCCTACCGTCCGGGTCCGGCGCGCCGGCGGCGATGCGGACGGGCCGGTGGCGGGCTTCGCCGTGCGCGACCGGCGGGGCCGCTGGATCGGCGACCCCGGTACCGACAGCACCGGCCCGGACACCCGCACCCGCCCCGGGTCGGCGCGCAGCGGCAGCGCGCCGACCGCCGGGCCGGCCCGCGGCAGCCGCGGGCCGGGGTGAGCCGACGCAGTCAGTGCGGCGCGGGCGCGGGCTCCGGGACGGCGTCCGCCCGGCGGACCGCGACGACGCTCGCGACCGTGATGATCAGGGCCAGGGGCAGCAGGATCGCGTGCAGCACGGGCGAGTCGATCGGCACGAAGGCGATCACCGCCACGGGTACCTGCACCGCCCCGATCAGCGCGAGCAGCAGCGACCGGCGGCCGCGCCCCCACAGGTACGCCGACCACAGCGGCGCGGTCACGACGGCGAGGGTGAGGCCGTCGAACAGCGCGTGCAGGTACGGGTTCTTGATGGCGTTGTGCGCGAACGCCTGCGCGGGGCTGGCCACCCAGAGGGCGGCGAGGACCATTCCGAGAACGAGACCGGACCGACCGACGAGCGTGTACGGACGCATGACGCCTCCCGCGACTGGCAGGGGTGCTTCCACCGAACAGACCGTCCGGACGACCGGACGACGCCCGTGCCACCCCGGCACGGCGGCCCTGGATCGACCACCGGTCGGATCAGCGCAGCACGGTCACCCGCCCGTTACATCCTGTAAGGACGGTACCGCGTCGCGTACTTGATCGGAACCCACCCGCGGGGGGGGCTCACGCCGGCCCGATCCACGCCCTCGTCAGCACCGCGGCGGGCCGGGCGGCGAGCGTCAGCGGCGCCGGCTCGGCCCCCGACCGGACCAGCAGGTCGCCGACCGCGGCGATCATCGCGCCGTTGTCCGTGCACAGCCGCGGCGCCGGTACCCGCAGCCGGACCCCGGCCGCCGCGCACCGCTGCTCGGCCAGCCCGCGCACCCGGCTGTTCGCCGCGACGCCGCCGACCAGCAGCAGTGTGTCCGCGCCGTGCGCCGCGCAGGCGGCGAGCGCCTTGCGGGTCAGCGTGTCGGCCACGGCCTCCTGGAACGAGGCGGCGACGTCCGGCACCGGCACCGGCCCGCGGTGCCCCTCGACCCAGCGGGCCACCGCGGTCTTCAGCCCCGAGAACGAGAAGCCGTACGCCGGGTCGCGCGGCCCGGTCATCGGCCGCGGGAACGCGATCGCCGCCGGGTCGCCGTCGCGGGCCACCCGGTCGATCACCGGGCCGCCGGGGTACGGCAGCCCGAGCAGCCGGGCCACCTTGTCGAACGCCTCGCCGGCGGCGTCGTCCACGGTGTCGCCGAGGTGCACGACCGGGTCCCGGGCGAGGTCGCCGAGCAGCAGCAGCGAGGTGTGCCCGCCGGAGACGACCAGCGCCACGCAGCGGGCCGGCAGCGGCCCGTGCTCCAGTACGTCCACGGCGGCGTGGCCGGCGAGGTGGTGCACGCCGTACAGCGGGACGTCCAGCGCCACCGCGTACGCCTTGCCCGCGGCCAGCCCGACCTGGACGGCCGTGGCCAGGCCCGGGCCGGCGGTGGCCGCGACGGCGTCGACGTCGCGCAGGGTCACGCCCGCGTTGGCCAGGGCCCGGTCCACCATCGGCGTGAGCGCCTCCAGGTGGGCCCGCGCGGCGATCTCCGGCACGACGCCGCCGAACCGCGCGTGCTCGTCGACGCTGGACGCCAGCGCGTCGCCGAGCAGCACGCCGTCGCGGACCAGGCCGACGCCGGTCTCGTCGCAGGAGGTCTCGATGCCGAGGATCAGCGGCATGGCGGTCAGGCCCGGCTGAGGCCGGCGGCGTTGAGGATGCGCTTGCGCTCCTTGGCCGGCAGCCGGTCCACGTAGACCATGCCCTCGAGGTGGTCCACCTCGTGCTGGAGGCAGCGGGCGAGCAGGCCGGTGCCGACGATCTCGACCGGCTTGTTGTCCCTGTCCACGCCGGTCACCCGGGCGTTGGCCGGGCGGGCCAGCTCGCCCTGCTGGCCGGGGACGGACAGGCAGCCCTCGTCGTCGTCGTCCAGCTCGCGCGGGGGCTCGGGCAGGTGCAGCACCGGGTTGACGACGTGCCCGACCCGGTTCTTGCCGGTGGCGTCGGGGCAGTCGTACACGAACACGCGCGCGTCGACGCCGATCTGGTTGGCGGCCAGGCCGACGCCGTTGGCGGCGTACATGCTGGCGAACATGTCGTCGACGAGCCGCGCGAGGTCCGCGTCGAAGGCGGTGACCTCGGCGCAGCGGCGGTGCAGCACCTCGGTGCCGTAGTACGTGATCGGCCGGGCCGCACCGGCTGATGGTTCGGTCATGCCCCCATCTTCCCGCGCGGCTCGGTCCCGCGCGGCACCGGGTGGGCCGTCGGTAGGCTGCATGAGACGGACCACCACTTACCGATCAGATGGCATCAGGAGGGCTCCACCGATGAGCACGTACACCCTGCCCGATCTGCCGTACGACTACGGTGCGCTCCAGCCGGCGATGTCCGGCGAGATCCTCGAACTGCACCACGGCAAGCACCACGCGGCGTACGTCAAGGGGACCAACGACACCCTGGAGCAGATCGCCGAGGCCAGGGACAAGGGGGCGCTGGGCGGCCTGGTCGGGCTGGAGAAGACCCTGGCCTTCAACCTGTCCGGGCACGTCCTGCACTCGATCTTCTGGAAGAACCTGTCGCCGGACGGCGGCGACCGCCCCGACGGCGACCTGGCCGCGGCGATCGACGAGCACTTCGGCTCGTTCGAGTCGTTCTCGGCGCAGCTCTCGACGGCGACCAAGGGCGTGCAGGGCTCCGGCTGGGGCGTGCTCGCCTGGGAGCCGCTGGGCCAGCGCCTGTTCGTCGAGCAGGTGTACGACCACCACGGCAACGTCGGCCAGGGCAGCATCCCGGTGCTGGTCTTCGACGCGTGGGAGCACGCGTACTACCTCCAGTACCGCAACGTGCGCCCGGACTACGTCGACCAGCTCTGGAAGCTGGTCAACTGGTCGGACGTGCAGCAGCGGTTCGCCGCGGCCCGCGCCGCGAACGTCCCGCTCGGCTGAACCACCGGTACGGACGGGCCGCCGCAGACCGCCAGCGCGGCGGCCCCGCCCCACCGGACATCTCGGTAGAAATACGGCGTACCCTCGGTTCGTGAGCGCGGAGCCGATGGTCACCAACGAGGCCGAGGTCGGCCTGCCGCCCCTGCCCGCCGGCCGGCGGGCCGCCTGGGAGATGTACCGCATCGCCTTCCTGCCGGACGGCTACCCCGGCCGCCGCACCGACGACCGGGTCGTGCCGCACCCGCTGTACGGCACGTACGTGGTCAACGGGTACCTCGCGCGGCACGCGGAGACCGGCGACGCCGCGTACCTCGCCGGCGCCCGCCGGGTTGCCGACGCGGCGCTGGCCCGGATGGCGGCGCACGCCGACGCGCTGGTGTTCCGGTACGAGCCCGGCGCGCTGAACGACCTGCCGAACGAGTACTTCAGCTGCCTCACCCAGGCCCGGTACGTCGCCGTCCTGGGCAAGCTGCACGCCGCCACCGGCGACCCGCGGTACGCCGAGGCCACCGCCGCCGTGCTGCGCAGCCTGCGCATCCCGGTCGAGCGCGGCGGCGTCGCCCGGGCCGCGCACGGCGGCGTGGTGCTGGAGGAGTACGCGCACCCCGCCCCCGACTACACCCTCAACGGCTGGACCACGGCGACCGTCCTGGTCGGCGAGCACGCCGAGCGCACCGGCGACCCGTTCGCGGCCGAGCTGCACGCCGACAGCGTCCGGGCGCTGGCCGCGGTGCTGCCGCTGTACGACGTGCCGGAGCTGGCCAACAGCCGGTACCGGCTCGGCGGGTACGGCACCCTGCAACTGGAGTTCACCGCGCCGGGCGCGCGGATCGCCGACGCGGCCGTGGTCCTGCCCGGCCACGGCACCCACCCGGTCGCGCCGGCCGGCGGCACCGACAACAGCCGGTTCCTGGCGCACGTCGCCGCCGACGGCGCGGTCGACGGGCACACCGCGCTGCTCCAGGCGTTCCTCTGCCGGCTGACCTGGCCGGCCCCGAACCGGTTCACCGCCACCGTGACCGTGCCCGCCGCGGCGCGGCTGACCGTCCGGATCGGGCAGGCGCCGTACCGGCCGGCGCACAGCTGGGTGCAGCCGACGGGGTACGCCGACCTGGCGACGGTCGAGCTGGCGCCGGGCGCGAACGCGGTCGACGTGCCGATCCCGTGGACCAGCGCGGAGCTGGTGGCGTACCCGACGAACTTCAACAAGCGGATCGCCGGGCGGCGGTACAACGTGTACCACTTCATCCACGTCGACACGCTCACGGCGCTGCACCGCAGCAGCGGCGACGAGATGATCGGGTACCACGCCCGGCGCTGGGCCGACTACCCGAACCGCTGGCCGGAGCTGCCGGTGTACGCGGCGGCGGGGGTCGAGCTGGCCCGGTTCGACCCGGCCGCGCCGCCGCCCGCCGCCCCGGCGCCCGGCCCGGCCGCGGCGCCCGTGCCGCGGCCGCGGATGCGCGCCCGCCTGCGCCGCCTGGTCCGCCGCCGCTGACGGGCCGCCCGGCCGTCAGCGCGAACGCCGGGACCGGCGCGGCGAACGCCGGGACCGCCGCCGCGCTGCCGGGCGGTGGCGGGTCAGTTCGCGGGCTGGCGGGCGGCCCAGGCCGCGTAGCCGCCGCGCAGGTCGCTGACCTCCGCGTCCGGCGTCGCCCGCCGCAGCAGCGACGCCGCCACCGACGACCGGTACCCGCCCGCGCAGTGCACCACCACCGGCCGGTCCGTCGGCAGCTCACCCAGCCGGGTCGGCAGCTCGGCCAGCGGGATGTGCCGGGACCCCTCGATGTACGCCCCGTCCGCGCGCTCGCCGGCGTTGCGCACGTCCAGCACCACCGGCGGCGCCGCGCCGGCCAGCAGCTCGCGCAGCACCGGCGCGTCCACCCGGGCCGAGCGGACCTGCGCCGGCAGCGGCAGCGGCGGGGTGAGCACCCCGCGCAGCGCGTCGAAGCCCACCCGGGCCAGCCGGGTCACCACCTCGTCGGCCCGGCCGTCCGGGGCGAGGACCAGCAGCGGCGTGTCCGGCCGCAGGACCGTGCCCGCGGTCTCGGCGAACCGGCCGTCCAGCGGCACGTTGACCGCGCCGCGCAGGTGGCCCAGCGCGAAGCTCTCCGCGTCCCGCGCGTCGAGCACCGCGACGCCGTCGGCCAGCAGGGCCGCCGCGGCGGGCCAGCCCAGCGTCGGGACGCGGTGGTCGGCGTACAGCGGGCGCTGCTGCTTGTTCAGCGCGGCGGCGAACGCGAAGTACCCCGGCGCCGCCTTCTGCCCGCTGGTGACCAGCGCGACGAACTCCCGCTCGCCCATCGGGGCGCAGGCGTAGTTGGTCCGCCGCTGCTCGCCGATCGTGGAGTGCCGCTCGGTGGACAGGTTCTTGCCGCAGGACGAGCCGGCGCCGTGCGCGGGCAGCACCCGGACCCCGTCCGGCAGGGCCATCAGCCGCTGGATCGACCCGTACAGCAGCCCGCCCAGCTCCTCCGCGGTCAGCCCGGCCGAGGACAGCAGGTCGGGGCGCCCCACGTCGCCGATGAACAGGGTGTCGCCGGTCAGCACGGCGTGCGGCTCGGGGTCGGCGGCGCGCTCGCGGACCAGGATGCTGATCGACTCCGGCGTGTGGCCCGGCGTCTCCATGATCGTCAGGGTGACGTCGCCGAGGACGATCGTCTCGCCGTCGGCGAGGCGGCGGATGGGGTACTCGGTCTCGGCCCGCCGCCCGTACCCGATCCAGGCGCCGGTGGCCGCCGCCACCTCGAGGTGGCCGGACACGAAATCGGCGTGGAAGTGGGTGTTGATCACGCCCTCGACGGTCAGCCCCGCGGCGACGCACTCGGCCAGCAGCTCACCCGGGTCGCGGCGCGGGTCGATGATGACGGCCCGGCCGCTGGCCTCGTCCGCGACGAGGTACGACGCCTGCGACAAACACTCTAGGTAGTACTGGCTGAGCCGCATACCCGCATGGTCGCACGTACCCCGCAACCCCGACCAGACCAGTAGCCAAGCACCCCCGGTGACCTGGGAAAACGGACGTAGGCACGATTCCGCAACACGGCGGAACCGCGGGGCGCCCGGGCGGAGTCGTACGACCACGGTACGTAGACGATTCTCAATGAGGTGACCATGGCCAGCGCGCTCCCCCGGCCCTTCCCGCTCCTGCCGACCCGGGGCGCCCACCGCTGGGCGGCGGACCGGCACGCGCCCCCCGCCGACCGGGCGGTCGGCGACCGGCTGCTGGTGGCGCTGGCGTTCTGGGTGCTGCTGGCCGGGACCGTGGCGCTGTGGGCGTTCCGCACCCCGGCGGCGTCGCTGGCGGTACCGGGCGTGCAGCTCATCCAGCTCGGCAAGGTCGTCGGGCTGGTCGCCGGGTACCTGATGCTCGCCCAGGTCACCCTCGTCAGCCGGCTCGGCTGGCTGGAGCGGTCCGTGGGCGCCGCGGGGCTGGTCCGCTGGCACCGGTACCTCGGCCCGGCCGTACTGGCCGCGGTGGTCGCGCACGTCACCCTGCTGTCGCTGGGCTTCGCCAACCGGCGCGGCCAGCCGCTGCTGCCGGTCATGTGGGGCACGATGACCGGTACGCCCGAGCTGGTGCAGGCCACGATCGCGGCCGGGCTGCTGGTGCTGGCGGCGCTGCTGGCCGTCCGGTCCGTGCGCCGGCGGATGCGGTACGAGCACTGGCGGCTGCTGCACGGCATCACGTACGCCGTGCTGCTGCTGGGCATCGCCCACCAGTTCACCGAGGGGCCGGACCTGGCCGAGCCGGTCGCCCGCACGTACTGGATCCTGCTGTACGCCGCCGTCGGCGCCGCCCTGCTCTGGGGCCGGCTGCTCGGGCCGGTGCTGTTCAACCTGCGGCACCGGTTCGTGGTGACCGCGCTGGTCCGCGAGTCCGCCGACGTGTACTCGATCTACCTGGCCGCCCGGCACCACCGCAAGCTGCGGATCGAGCCCGGCCAGCACCTGACCTGGCGGTTCATGACGCCGCTGCTGTGGGGGCAGGCGCACCCGTTCTCGCTGTCGGCCGCGCCGCGCGAGGGCGAGCTGCGGCTGACCGTGCACACCGGCGGCGACTACACCCGGCTGCTGCGCACGCTGCGTCCGCACACGCCGGTGATCGCCACGAACCCGTCCGGCACGTTCACCGCCCGGTGGCGCACCCGGGGCAAGGCGCTGCTGATCGCCGGCGGCAGCGGCATCGCGCCGGTCCGCGCGCTGCTGGACACCCTGCCCGCCGACGTCGTCGTGATCTACCGCGCGCACGGCCCGGACGAGCTGCCGCTGGCCGACGAGCTGGACGCGATGGCCGCCCGCCGGCAGCTCCGGGTGCACTACGTGGTGGGCGACCGGTACGACGCCGGCCCGCGGGCGGCCCTGTCCCCCGCCGGCCTGGCCGCGATGGTGCCGGACATCGCCGAGCGGGACGTCTACCTGTGCGGCCCGCCCGGCCTGCTCGGCATGCTGCACAGCCAGCTCCGCCGGCTCTCGGTGCCGCGCCGGCAGATCCACGTCGACGCCTTCGAGCTGTGAGGGGGACGGGATGCGCCGCGCCACCGCCGCCGCGATCGGACTGGTCGCCGGTACGGGCCTGCTGACCTTCCTGCGCGCCCACATCGAGACGCCCGCGGTACCGGACGGGCCGAGGCGCCCGCCGGCCACGGCCCCGGCGGGCGGCGGCGGCCCGACCCGCCCCCCGGCCAGCGGCCTGGTCGGCTCGCCGGCCGAACCCGACGACGCTGCCGCCACCGACGCGGACGACGGCGACGGCGGCGACGGCGACGGCGACGGCGACGAGGGTCGCGGCGGCAAGGGCAAGGGCGGCAAGGGGAAGGGCGACGGCGGGTCCGGTGGGAAGACGCGGCCGGGTCGATTGCCGGATGGCAACTGATCGTCGATGCTCCGCGTCGGGATGGTTGATTTGCGCGGGATCGGACACCCGCAGTGCGTCACGCAGCGCGATCGGGGGACGCTCTACCGTGGAGCCGTGACGATGCTGCCCGAAGCTCACACCGAGGACGCGTTCGACGAGATCTGCGACGACGAGGACGCCCTCCGCCCCGGCGTCGCCCGGCTGCTCCGGCGCCTCGGCGTCGACACCGCGGACCTCACCCGGTACCCGACCGGCTCGCTGCCCGTGTACGCCGCGGGCGACCGGGTGCTCAAACTCTTCCCCCAGGTGCACCGCGACGAGTACCCGGTCGAGGCCGGCGTGCTCGCCGCCGTGGCCGGCAACCTGCCCATCCCGACCCCCGAGCTGTACGCGGCCGGCGAGCACGACGGCTGGGGGTACGTCCTCATGCGCCGGCTGCCCGGCACGCCGCTGGCGAGCGTCTGGCCGCACCTCGGCCCCGGCGACCGGGACCGGCTCGCCGACCAGCTCGGCCTCGCCCTCGGCGTGCTGCACTCGCTGCCGCTGCCGGACATCGACGGCTGGTGGCCGACCGACTGGGCCGAGTTCATGGCCGGGCAGCGGGCGGCCTGCGCGCCGCGGCAGCGCGCGCTCGGGCTGGCGCCCGCGCTGGCCGAGGAGATCCCGGACGCGCTGGCCGCGCTGCGCCCGCCGACCCGGGACCCGGTCCTGCTGCACACCGAGATCATGGCCGAGCACCTGCTGGTGGACCGGGACAGCCGCGGCTGGCGGTTCACCGGCCTGTTCGACTTCGAGCCGGCGATGCGCGGGGACGCCGAGTACGAGTTCGTCGGCGTCGGGGTGTTCACGGCGCGCGGCGACGCCCGGTTCCTGCGCCGGCTGCTGTGCGCGTACGGGTACTCGGACACCGAGCTGAACCCCGCGCTCAGCGCGCGGCTGCTGGCCTGGTCGCTGCTGCACTACTACAGCAACCTGCCGGCCTGGCTGACCCACCTGCCGGCGATGCCGCCGACGCTGACCGCCGCGGCCGCGGACCTGTTCCCCCTGTCCTGACCCGCCCCGCCGCCGGCCCGCCGGCCGCGGCCGGCGGTTCCCGGCGCCGCCGCGGTTTCGGCCGGGCGACGCGGGCGGCGGGTCAGCCGGTGGGGCCGGGGCCGGCGGTCGGGGTGGCCGGGCGGCAGCTCCGGCGCAGCTCGTCGGCGAGCCGGGCCGCGAACGCCGGGTCGCTGTCCAGCTTCGCCCGCAGCGGGGACACCGACGGCGCCGGCACCGCCGCGTAGCTCGGCTGCGACCGGTGCGCGCTGGCCAGCGCGGACGGGTCCGGGTACACCCGGGACTGCACCGCGCACAGGTGCCGCGCGGTCTCCTCCAGGAACACCTGCTCGACGCTCGGCGGCGCCGGTTCGGGGTCGTCGCCGATCAGCATGGCGCTGGCCGTGCCGGCGATGCCGGCCAGGACGACGGCCCCGAGGACCACGGCGAGGGTACGGCGGTTCATGCGTCCTCCGCGGGGCCCGCGGCGGCGCGGCCCGGGCTCAGGTGACGGTCAGGGCTCAGGTGACCGTCAGGGCTCAGGTGACCGTCAGGGCTCAGGTGACCGTCGGGGCTCAGGTGACGGTCAGGGACAGGTTGCCGGCCAGCGACCCGCCGGTCCAGGTCGCCGAGACCGGGATCTTGTGCACGCCGGCGGCGAGCTTGCTCGCGTCCAGGTACACCGAGGCGTAGTCCTCGCCGCCGACCGGCAGCGCGGTGTTGTCGTTCAACCCGGCCGACGTGGCGCCGCCCGGGTAGGCCACGGTCAGGCCGGTGGGCGGGGTGAGCTTGACCCGGAAGTTCGCCAGGCCCGGCTTGGTGCCGGAGTACGTCAGCTTCACCCAGGCCGGCGTGCCGCGGGCGATCGAGGCGGTCGTGGTCTCCTGCGTCGCGGCGGCGCCGAGGTTCAGGCCGATCGGGATCGTGGCCAGCACGGTGTCGCTGTCGGCCGTACCGGTGCAGGTGAACTTCTTCGTCCGCAGGTCGTCGGTCTTCTTGAACGAGTCGTTCTTCATCTGGACCCAGGACACCTTCAGCGTGACGATCTGCGCCAGCAGGGCGTTGTCCGGGATGTCGAACTTGATCGCGCTGTAGTCCATGTTCCCGTGGGCCAGCGCGGAGTTGATGTAGAACGACGTGAACGTGTCCGTGTTCGTCGGGTAGTCCACCCCGAGGCTGCTCCCGCCGCTCGCGGTGATCTTGACGTTGCAGATGTCGCCGGAGCTGATCCACAGCGCGCTCAGCCAGCCCTGCTGGCCGGGCAGCATCGAGGCGAGGATCGGCAGGACCAGGCTCGGACCGCTGCCGGCGGCGGCGGCCGGGGCGGCCACGCAGAAGCTCCCGGCGAGCGCTCCGACGAGCAGGCCGGACAGAAGACGACGACGCACGGGGGCTCCTCGGGACGGATGACAACCAGCACCCCCTTCGGTCGCCCGGCCCCCGGGTTGAGGACCTCCCGATGGTCCCTGACCCGACCCCTTCCCCGTGGGCGTTTTCGCCCACTTCCCCGGCGCGGCCGGGAGCGGAGCGGGTGCATCCGCGGCGCTCCCGGCACCACGAATGCACCCACTCCCCCGGCCACCCCCACCCGGTCGCCGGGGGTGTTTCGAATGGGACCGGTACGGCGATCCGGGGCGTGCTCGCCGCCCGGCCGAGGTGGCCGCCGACCCGGCGGCGGCCCTGCGCGCCGCGGGCTGGCACCCGACCTGACCCCCGCCCCGCGGCGGGACCGGGCCGAGGGTGGGCCGGAACGAAAGCGGGCGGCGGGGCCGAAGGCCCGCGCCGCCCGTCCCGATGCCGTCGGTCAGAAGTCGTCGTCGAAGGTGACCGAGCCGGTCACCCCCACCTGGTACGACGAGACCCGGCGCTCGAAGAAGTTGCTCAGCTCCTGCACGTCCTGCAGCTCCATGAACGCGAACGGGTTCGCCGAGCCGTAGATCGGGTCCAGGCCGAGCTGGGTCAGCCGGCGGTCCGCGACGTGCTCCAGGTACTGCCGCATGTCCGCCAGCGGCAGCCCGGAGACGCCGGTCTCCAGCAGGTCCTCGGCGAACTGGGTCTCGCACTCGACGGCCTCGCGCAGCATCGCCCGCACCTGCTCGGCCATCTCCTCGTCGAACAGCTCCGGCTCCTCCCGCCGGACCTGCTCCACCACGTCGAACGCGAACGCCATGTGCATCGACTCGTCGCGGAACACCCAGTTGGTGCCGGAGGCGAGCCCGTGCAGCAGCCCGCGCGAGCGCAGGAAGTACACGTAGGCGAAGGCGCCGTAGAAGAACAGGCCCTCGATGCAGGCGGCGAAGCAGATCAGGTTGAGCAGGAACTTGCGCCGGTCGTCGGCCGAGCGCAGCTCGCGCAGGTCGAACACCTTGTCGATCCACTTGAAGCAGAACTCGCCCTTGCGCCGGATCGACGGGATGTTCTCGATGGCCGAGAATGCCGCCGCCCGGTCCTCGTCACCGGGCACGTACGTGTCCAGCAGGTTGAGGTAGAACTGGACGTGCACCGCCTCCTCGAAGAGCTGCCGCGACAGGTACAGCCGCGCCTCCGGGGAGTTGATGTGCTGGTACAGGTTCAGCACCAGGTTGTTGGCGACGATCGTGTCGCCGGTGGCGAAGAACGCGACCAGCCGGCTGACCATGTGCTGCTCGGCCGGGGTGAGCTTGGCCAGGTCGGCGAGGTCGGAGTGGAGGTCGACCTCCTCGACGGTCCAGGTGTTCTTGATCGCGTCCCGGTACCGGTCGAAGAAGTGCGGGTACCGCATCGGCCGCAGGGTCAGGTCCAGGCCGGGGTCGAGCAGCATCTGCTTGGCCCCGCCCGACGCGGCGCTGCGCGGGTTGGGTACCGGCGCGGAGGTGGTGGTCGTGGTCACTGGCATGCCTCGCAGGATTCGGGGTTCTCCAGGGAGCAGGCGACCGCGTCGGCGTCGACGGCGGCGGCCGGGATGAGGGCGGCGTCGTCGCCCGCCAGGCTCGGGATGGCGGGGTCGCCGCCGAGGCCGTGGCTGGTGCCGTTCAGCGAGAGCTGCCCGGCCACGCTGACGGTGGCCTGCTGGATCCGCGTCGCCGGGCGGGACCGCAGGTAGTAGGTGGTCTTGAGGCCGGACGCCCAGGCGTACCGGTACATCGACGACAGCTTGCCGATGGTCGGCGAGGCGAGGAACAGGTTCAGCGACTGCGACTGGTCGATGTACGGCGACCGCGCCGCCGCCAGGTCGATCAGCGCCCGCTGCGGCAGCTCCCACGCGGTACGGAACAGCTCGCGGACGTCGGCGGGCAGCGCGGCGACGCCCTGCACCGAGCCCTCGGACCGCTTGATCTCCTCGCGCACCTCGGCCGTCCACAGACCGCGGGCCTTGAGCGTCTGCACCAGCGCGTTGTTGATCTGGAGGAACTCGCCGGACAGCGTCTCCCGCTTGAACAGGTTGCTGACCTGCGGCTCGATGCACTCGTAGCAGCCGGCGATGGAGGCGATCGTGGCGGTCGGGGCGATGGCGATGAGCAGCGAGTTGCGCAGCCCGTGCGCCTCGACCCGCTCGCGCAGCGCCGCCCAGCGGTCGGCCTGCGCCCCGCTGACGCCCCACAGGTCGGGCTGGAGCTGCCCCTGCGCGGCCCGGGTCTGCGGGTACGCCGGGTGCGGCCCGTACTCCTTGGCCAGGTCGCAGGAGGTCTCCAGCGCCGTCAGGTAGATCTCCTCGGAGATCCGGGTGGACAGCTCCAGCGCCGCCGGCGAGTCGAACGGCAGCTTGTGGGCGAAGAAGACGTCCTGCAGGCCCATCAGGCCGAGGCCGACCGGGCGCCAGCGCGGGTTCGACGCCGCCGCCTGCGGGCTCGGGTAGTAGTTGATGTCGATGACCCGGTCCAGGAACGTGATCGCCGTCCGGACGGTTGCCCGCAGCTTCGCCCAGTCGACCTCGCCGGCCGCGTCCAGGTGCCGGGCCAGGTTGACCGAACCGAGGTTGCAGACGGCGGTCTCGCCGTCGCTGGACACCTCGATGATCTCGGTGCACAGGTTCGACAGGTGCACGACGTCGCCGCCGGCGGTCTGGTTGCAGGTGCGGTTGGCGGCGTCCTTGAACGTCATCCAGCCGTTGCCGGTCTGGGCCAGCGTGCGCATCATCTTGCCGTACAGGTCGCGGGCCCTGACCTGCCGGACGTACCGGCCGGCGGCCTCGGCGGCCCGGTAGGCGGCGTCGAACTCGTCGCCCCACAGGTCGACCAGCTCGGGCATCTCGTTGGGGTCGATCAGCGACCACACCCCGTCGGCGTCGACCCGGCGCATGAACTCGTCCGGGATCCAGTTGGCCAGGTTGAGGTTGTGGGTGCGCCGGGCGTCCTCGCCGGTGTTGTCGCGGAGCTGGAGGAACTCCTCGATGTCGGGGTGCCACGGCTCCAGGTACACGCAGGCCGCGCCCTTGCGCCGGCCGCCCTGGTTGACCGCGGCGACGCTGGCGTCCAGCGTGCGCAGCCAGGGCACGATGCCGTTGGAGTGGCCGTTGGTACCGCGGATCAGCGCGCCGCGCGAGCGCACCCGGGACCAGGAGATGCCGATGCCGCCGGCGAACTTCGAGAGCTGGGCGACCTGGGCGTACCGCTCGTAGATCGAGCCCAGCTCGTCGCGCGGCGAGTCGACCAGGTAGCAGGACGACATCTGGGTGTGCCGGGTGCCGGAGTTGAACAGCGTCGGCGACGACGGCAGGTAGGCCAGCGACGACATGAGCCGGTAGAAGCCGATGGCCTCGTCCGGGGTGCGGGACAGGCCGCAGGCGACCCGGAGCAGCCAGTACTGCGGGGTCTCGGTGACCTTGCGCGACTCGGGGTGGCGCAGCAGGTACCGGTCGTAGACCGTGCGCAGGCCGAAGTACTCGAACCGCCGGCTGCGGTCCGGGTCGACCGCGGCGTCCAGCCGGGCGGCGTGCCGGGTGACGAACTCCAGCGCCGCGTCGCCGATCAGGCCCTCGGCGTGGCCCAGGGCCACCGACTCGCTGAAGCTGGCCACGCCCTGCGCGCCGACCTCGCCGTCGATGGCGGCGGCGAGCAGCCGGGCGGCGAGCCGGGAGTACTGCGGCTCCTCGCCGATCAGCTCGGCGCTGGTGTGGATGAGCAGCCGGTCCAGCTCGGCCCGGTCGGCGCCGGCCGGCAGGCCGGCGAGCGCCTTGGCGACGACCCGCTCGGGCTCCACATCGGCCAGGTCGGCGGCCAGCTCCCGGACGGCCGCCAGGATCCCCTCGGCGGGGGCGTCGCCCGCCGAGCGGGTCTGGCCGGGCACCCCGGTGCCCGCCGCCCGGACCGCCGTACGCATGTCGGTGACCGTCAACCCTGCCTCCTCGTACTCAGCCTCTGCCCGCGGCCGGTTCCGGGCGCGCGTCAGCGGCGGGCGGCGCTGCCTCTCGCGCCGTCCGACCTGCGTCGTGCCCCGGATTACCCGCCGTCTCGCCGCCCGCGTCGATCCCATGTCCGACCACGCACGGTGATGCCTCGCCGTCCCCGCGTCAGTACGGCGGTTCGGTCGTGCGAACACCATATCTGGGTGCCGCCCGCAAAGTACAACCCCACATGTCGTGTCGGCGTGTCGTGATTTCCTCCGCACCGATCGGGGGTCGAGGCCGCGCGGGGCACCGCGATCTGGCATGATGTCCGGCCTTTTCCCGGCCCCGGTACGCCCTGTGCGAAGCCGCCCACGGGGCGTGCCGACACACCCCGTTCACCGGTGCGACACGCCGCCGCCGGGCGGCCCGCGGGGGCGCCGATCGGGGCCGGTCGGACCCGTCGGCATCTGTCGGACATCGCCGAATGCCAGCACTCCTCGAAACGGCGCGCGGACGCCCCTGCGCGCCGACGCGCCTCCATAGCATGACCGCGGGTCGTCCACTGTGCACTGTCCGTCAGGGCTGCCCGATCCCACCCTGCCGCCCCGCGGGCGGCACCCTCACTGGGAGGTCTCCGCATGCGTCACCTGATCGGCCCGGCCGCGCGCTGCGCCGCCGCCGGCCTGCTCACGGCCGCCACCCTCGCCGCCCCCGCGACCGCGGCCACCGCCGCCCCCGCGCCCGACCGGGCCGCGAGCACACCCGACCGGACCGCAACGGACAAGGCCGCCACCGGCAGGGCCGCGAGCGACAAACGCGCCGCCACCCTCGTCAGCCGGCACGACGACCGCTGTATGGACGCCGATGTGTCCTCGGCCACCCACAACGGGACCAAGGTGCAGGGCTGGCAGTGCAACGGCTGGGCGAACCAGTCCTGGACGTTCAACGGCGACGGCTCGGTCGTCAGCCGGCACGACAACCGCTGCCTCGACCTCGACATCGCCGGCGGCACCCACAACGGCAGCAAGGTGCAGCTCTGGGACTGCAACGGCTGGCTCAACCAGAAGTGGACGTTCAACGGCGACGGCTCGGTCGTCAGCCGGCACGACAACCGCTGCCTCGACCTCGACATCGCCGGCGGCACCCACAACGGCAGCAGGGTCCAGATCTGGGACTGCAATGGCTGGCTCAACCAGAAGTGGACCAAGCGCTGACCCGCCGCGGCGGGTGACCGCCGCCGGGAGCGGGCCCACGTCGGCAATCCGGCGTGGGCCCGCGGCACCGATCGAGCACGATCCGGCCGGAGCCGGCGGCACGGCCCCCCGGCCGGCCGGCGGCGACGGGACGGCCGGGGCCGGTCAGCCCGGCCGCTCCACGATCGACAGCGGCGGCGCGACATCCTCCAGCGAGCGCTGCTCGGCGTCGACCCCGAGCAGCCACTCGACGACCCCGCCGACGACCATCACGCCGGCGCCGACGAGGTACCCGACGAACAGCCGGGACGGGTCCTCGCCCTCGCCGATCAGGTGGCCGTAGAAGATCGGGCCGATCGCGCCGAAGCACTGGGCGATGGCGAAGAACACGGCGATGGCCTGGCCGCGCACCTCGAGCGGGAAGATCTCGCTGACCGTCAGGTACGCCGAGCTGGCCCCCGCCGAGGCGAAGAAGAAGATCACGCACCAGGCCAGCGTCTGCGTGGTCGCGGTCAGCGCGCCCGCGTCGAACAGGACGGCGGTCACCGCCAGCAGCAGCCCGGACAGGATGTACGTGCCGGAGATCATCTTTCGCCGGCCCCAGGTGTCGAAGTAGCGGCCGATGAGCAGCGGCCCGGCGAGGTTGCCGACGCCGAAGGCGATCAGGTACAGCGGCGCGTCCGCGGCGGCCACGCCGTAGAACTTGGTGAGCACCAGTGCGTACGTGAAGAAGATCGCGTTGTACAGGAACGACTGCGTGATCATCAGCGTGGCGCTGAGCACCGACCGCTGCGGGTACCGGGCGAACAGGACCCGCAGCAGCGACAGGTACCCGTGCCGCTGGCTGGGCCGGACCTCGATCGCCTCGCTGTCCGGCACGTCGGCGAGCACCTGGCCGCTGACCCGCACCTCGGCCTCGATCCGGGCGATGTTGGCCTCCGCCTCGGCCTCCCGGCCGCGGACGATCAACCACCGTGGACTCTCCGGCAGGTGCCGGCGCATGCCCCAGATGCAGGCGCCCAGCACCGGGCCGAGCAGGAAGCCGATCCGCCAGCCGAGGTCCAGCGAGACCTGGTTGAGCAGGATGAACGTGCCGAGCGTGCCGATGATCGCGCCGGCCCAGTAGGTGCCGTTGACGGCGATGTCGACCCGGCCGCGGTACTTGGCCGGCATCATCTCGTCGATCGCGGCGTTGATGGCGGCGTACTCGCCGCCGATGCCGGCCCCCGCGATGAACCGGGTCAGGTACAGGAAGATCAGCGCCCCGGCGCCGCTGCCCCAGGTGAGGGCGGTGAGCGCGTTGCCGGCGAGGTACACGCCCAGGGTGATGATGAACAGCTTGCGCCGGCCGAGCGCGTCGGCGAGCCGGCCGAAGAACAGCGCCCCGAACACCTGCCCCAGCAGGTACACGGTGGCGATCGCGGACACCTCGCCCACGGTCAGGCCGAGGGTCGCGTCATCGGTGAGGACGGCGGTCGCCGCGCTGGCGATCGTGATCTCGATGCCGTCGAGGATCCAGGCGGTGCCCAGCGCGAGCACCATTCGAGTGTGGAACGGGGCCCAGTTCAACCGGTCCAGGCGGGCCGGGATCAGGCTACGGATGGGCGTCATGGTAATCACCCCCGCACTCAGCGTACGCATTGAGGCTCATGCCCGCGAGTACCCGTGCTCCCCGTGCACGACACGCCCGGCGGGCGGGCCCGCGGACCCGGTCAGCGCAGCGCGACCAGCACCGTGTCGTCGCCGGACCGCCACACCACGCCGACCTCCGCGAAGCCCGCCGCGCGCAGCAGCCGGGCGTGCGTGTCGGCGCTCAGGTCGGCCTCGTCGGAGTGGGCGTAGCCGCTGGCCCGCCGCCGCGCCACCGGCTCGGCCAGCTCCGGGGCCGCCTCGACGGCCGCCCACCAGGCGTCCCAGTCCTCGTTGTCCTCGACCCCGGCACGCGCGGCCCGGGCCTTGCGCACGACCCGGCCGAGCGCGCGCACGCCGGGCTGGTCGTCGTACAGGTGGTCGGCGTTGACCAGCACCCCGCCGGGCCGGATCAACGCGCCCAGCCGCCGGTACAGCGCGCCCAGGTCGGCCTCGCTCAGCCAGTGCAGCGCGGTGGTGGAGACGGCGGCGTCCAGCGGGCCCGCGACGCCCGCCCGCTCGGGCCAGTCGGCCGCGCGCAGGTCGGCGTGCGCGAACCGGGCCGCCGCCGGGTACGCCGCCCCGGCCAGGGCCAGCAGGACGGGGTCGGCGTCCAACCCGACCAGCTCGGCCGCGGGCAGCCGGCGGGCCAGCCGGGCGGCGAGCGAACCGGGCCCGCAGGCGACGTCCAGGATGCGCGGGGCGGGCCGGTCGGCCAGCGCCGCGGTGACCACGTCGCCGATGACGGTGAACCGCTCCTCGCGGTCCGCCAGGTACCGCTCCTGCTGGCGGTCCCACCGGGCCACCCAGGCCCGCGCCGCGCTCGCGTCCAGCATCTCGCCGCCCTCCCGTCGGGTAATGAGCCGAGCCTAGTCCAGCCCGTTACCCTGGCGGTAGGGCGGCATGGCGAAGGGCGGGCCGCCCACTCGGCGACCCGCCCTCGATACCGGCCCGGACTCCGTCCGGGCCGGCTGTCGGCTACGAGCGGGTCCCCAAAACACCGCTCCCGCGCGCCCCCCACCGGGCCGCGGACCGACCGGGTGCCATCCCTACTCCGCCACCCGCGGGTTCGGGATGGTGGCTCCGTGCTCGGCCGCCCACCAGCGCTGGCCGGACTCCGGCAGCGTGTCGATCGGGTCGTAGTACGCATACTCCCGAC
>NZ_BMQB01000003.1 GCF_014647895.1 Pilimelia anulata | reverse complement strand
AGAGACCCACCGACGAGCAGCCATGCCCACCCAACGACCCACTGATCCATAAGACGCTCCCTAGGTCACGGCAGAGGGCTTCGGTGTCGGTGATGGCTTGGCGGCAGAGGTTCTCGCTGATGGTGAGACGCCGACCTATGACAGCGGTGCTGCCGGGAACCTTCACGAGGAACTTGGCGTCGACCCGCCCGTCGTTGTGGGTGAACACGTGCCGCGTTGCCCAGAATTCCAGCATCCGTTGCCATCGCTCCGAACCGACCACCATACGTAGGTCTGGATACCCGGCCTCGACGAACAGAGCGGCGGTGTCGTTCAGCCGCTGAAAGACGTTCCCTTTCCCCTTGAGACGCTGATCGGCGTCGGCGACCACGGCGCGGAACACGGCCGCACCGAGGGTTTCCACGACTCCGACCAGGTTCTCCAGGGTGTCGACCCACAGGCGGGTGAAGACCCCCCGCTCCCGCAGGCTGGCCGCGGTCTCCGCGGGCAGCTGTGCCAGGCCGTCTAACCTCGCGACCTCAGCGCCGAGTGCATCCAGCGCAACGACCATCGCGGGCAGCTGGCCGCAAGCAGGGCAGAATCGGTGCTCCCCGAACACTGCGTACCGTAGTGAGCAGTCCGCGCAGGTGCGGATCCGGATGAGCTTCTCCTCGTCGATGCCGGGAAGCGGCTCCGGGTAGAACGGTTCCGAGCGGTAGCTGATCTCGATGCCGAATCCCGGTCGGCGGTACGAGCTCCGCGACGACGAGATTCCGCCGAAGACCCTGTCGATCGCCTGCCCGACTATCTGCATCCCAAGATCTTGGGCCGCGCGGGTGGCTCGGTCGAGTTGCTGTTGGGTGACGAACTCGCTGTGGTCGTCGTGGTGCCCGCAGTACACGCACCACAGCTGAAGGTCATCGGGCAGGGCCTCGTAGTCGTCACCGTCGACACGGAAGATCTGCCGGCAGCTGGGGCACTGCCGGCCGAAGAAGCCGTGCTCGTCACTAGGCACGGTCACCCGCATTTGGTAGGAGTCGCCATCACGGCCGACGACGCTGGCGCCGGGCGGCATGAGGAATCCGTCGCTGCCGTCCAGCGGGCTGCTGGGCATGTTCCACATAGCTGTTGAGTGTGCAGGGGCGGTACGACAGACGGGTAGGCTCACCGGCTGCCCTGGTCATCTACTGCGCCGACTGGGCGGCGAGGCTGCCCGTTTACGGCACCAATGTTGCAACGACGTCTACGACGAAGGTCCCAGGACGGGCCCGCGGGCACCCTGCGTTCCCGTCGGCACGACCAGGCCATGCCTGCGGAACAGGCTGTTGAAGAAGGTGGTGACCAGGGGACGCGCTTGGTCGCGGTCACGGAGTTCGCTCGTTCCAAACCGGTAGACCTCGTAGCCGGCGAGGGTGAGGTCCCGGCTGGTGGCTGCGGTGTGCGCGTACCGATCACCATCCGGGAGCCAGCGCCGCTGGCCATCCTTGGTCTCGCGTTCGCTCGCGTAGTGCGTCTGGCCGTCGACCTCGAGCACGACTCGGACGCCGGCCGGCGCCAGCAGCAGCAGATCCATGCGGAACTGCACCAGCGCATTCTTGCCACGGGCCTTCACCGTCTTCGGGTCCCAGTGGCGCCAGACCTCTGGCAGGAGCGCGGGAAGGTCCGGGAGCGCGGCACGGTAGATGTCGTGGTAGAGCTTGAACAGGAGCAGCTGTTGCGGAGAGGTCTTCGGCACGCTGCCGCCCAGCCGTTGGTACAGCTCGCGCTTGGCCTGATGATCGTTCTTGATCTGGCGGGTCTCCGACCACCAGTCTTGTAGGTCGCGCCAGCGGAGGCCGGAAGGGCCGATGGGCCGGTCGTAGTAGAGCACTTCGCCTGTGGGATCCACTACCTCGACGTCGCTGTCGATGGCGTCGATGAGCCGCAGATCTGGCTTCCGCGAGGAGCCGAAGATGAGCTGCTTGGGCCTACCAGCCCTGGTGCCGGTGGCCACTAGGTGGAAGGTCGGGTACCCGTCGGTGTTGCCGGTCTCCCGAAGCTCGAGCCGGATACCGGCGAGTTGCGGGTTGATCGCGTCGACCAGTTGGCGTTGGGAGTCTTCATCCGGCACGGTGTCGCCGGACACCATGCCTTCGAGGAAGAGGGCAAATCTTCGGTCAGAGGCATGGTCGATCGCGCCGAGTTCGTCGAAGAGTTGTTCGACGGTCCAGTCGTCGTTGCGGTAGAAGTGCCGGTCGATCTGTCCGCTGAGGCTGGTGTCCTCGATACCGAAGTAGATCGCGCCGCGGCTGAGATCGAACAGCTTGCCGAGCAGGGTGTGGAATGGCTGGGCGTGATCGACCAGGATGCCGCCCGGCAGGGCCCGGGCGATGTCGCGACGTGTGCGCTTCGGGATCGTGGGTGGGTGCTCGTCGGCCCACACGAGGTCCTGGACCGTCATGCGGTCGATCATGTGGAGGCCGAGGTTCTGTTCCACCAAGCCGACGGCGACCTCCCGGAGCCGTTCGTCCGGGACCGCCGCGGCGCTGCTCGCACCACGCTTGGCCTTGGTCTCGCCACCTGCTGACTGCGGCAGCCCAGCCGCAACCAAGTCCTCGTCGAGCTTCGCATGGGTGCTTCCGCCGGCGATGGCGCAGGCGGCCCTGAGTACGATCTCGCGCAGCGTCGCTACACCCGCGTCGTCAACCATCGTGTGATTCTGGCAGGCGTCCCGCAAAGGTCATCTGCTCCCCGGGAGCGCGCGTCATGGCGCCTCGCCAACGCGGGTGCTGGCTACGAACGGATGCAGGTCGCGGCGCTTCGGTGAAGCGACGTTCCGTCCCATAAAGACCCATGTTGGGTGGGCGCTAGTTTTCCTCGTCGGTCGGCCAGTCGCCAAGAGCCTCCACCATGGCCGCATCGTCGTACTCCATCTCGACCAAGTCCGGATTGAAGTCGTCCGAGATCGCGTCAAGATCTTCGGATGCACCCATCAGCCGGGCGACATACCTCGTGTACAGCTCCACCTCGTCCGGCGCCTCCGTCCAGCGCCCTTCTTCCATGCTCAGCCGCGAGGACCGGGTGAAGTTGGCTGAGCCTCGCCACAACCGGATCGGGGTGAAGCCGACGACGTCTTCGACGTGTCCAGTCGGTCCCTCGTCGTGCCACCACAGCTCACCCAGGATCGCGATCTTCGCGTGCACGATCGGTGCGAGCACCGTGCCCTTCTTACGGAAGCCGAAGGACCGAACCGCGGGAATCGTCACATCAGGCCCTGGTGAGTAGGGCCCTACAACGTCCGGAAGCCCGTTGACCTTCGGGGCAAGTTCGGTCAGCTCCTGAAAGCAGGCGGCAGGCATGCCGGGGATCTGGTGGTTGAGGGCTTTCAGGCTAGCCAGCTTCGCCGCGCCCGGCACTTGTTTCGAGATCACGATGCACGCAGCGCCGAGCTTGGAGATGGCGCCTTGGAGGTCCGCGTCGTCCATCCACATCGCGGTCCCGATCATGGCGATCGTGGCTCGCCGGGCCACCAGGCGCGGGTGCCGCCGAGCGGCGAACTCTTCCACGCCATCCACAAGACCGGTCAGTACGTTGGTACCGAGGTAGACCCGGTCGCCGTTTGTCAGATCGTGCTGCTCACAGAACCCATCAGGCAGCCGTCGCGACCGCGGGTCGCGCGTCTCGCTCATCGCAGCAGCGTAGGCGCTATATCCCATTTCAGGCAACGTGCGTGCGCGTCTCCGCCTAGAGCAGATGCGTTTGTCGACGCAGGCGATCTGAGCGTGCCACGCCGTGGCCCGGCACCAACCCGGGCCGCACGTAGGCCGGCGGCGCTGCCGGCTCGGGCGCTGTCGTGCGGGCGCGCTTACCGCCGGAGTCGACCTGGCCGGCACGCGGTGGCGGTCTGCGCCGACCCAGCGCGCCTAGCCAGCTAGTCACACCGCCGGTTGACCAACCACCCGCGCAGGTGCCGCCGGAAGTCTGGGCGGGCCCCGCGAACCGCGAGACCAGCGCGCGCATCCAACGCACCGGCGGCGCCGGCCGGCGCGCGAACCCGACCACCGCCGCCGTGAGGCACCGCCTGTGACGGAACAGACCGTTGACGACCTGCGATAGGCCGCTGGCCGGGGCGGGTCAAGGCCGAGGCCGCCCGTTCTGCCGCCGGCTGATCAATCACGTACGCAGGCACTGGTCTGCCAACCGGGCCCTCTGAAGTGTTGAGCGCCTGGTTATCCGGAGCTCTCCCAAGCGTCTCCGAACTCTGCGGCGTAATACGAGTCCATATCCTCCTGGACCGACAGGTAGTGCTCCAGCCCAGTCTCGGCGCCACTGAGGTAGCTGGCGACGCCGCGCATCGCCTCATGAAACGCGGTCAGGTTGATCTGATCGATGTTCGCGAGCGTGTAGCTCCCGTCGCGCTGGGTTGCGTACCGAAACCCGCTTCAACTGGGCTAGGAGCGACTTCAGTTGGAGTTCCACGAAGTGCCGCCAGCACATCGCATACGGGAAGACGACGGTATCGAGGACGGCGATGTCCATGCTGCTCAACATGGAGTCGTACAGCAGCTCTGCCGCGCGCCGGTAGCCCATGATCCGGCCATGCACGGATAGCCAACGCAAGCGGCCAATGTCGGAGTACGCCCAATAGTTGGCGGCTGGAGTACGCAGGCTGTGGTGCCGCTGTGGTCGGGCTCCCCCACGATCTGTGACTTGGTCATTGGTCATCGGGGCAGTCCTCCTTGGAGGGATAAATGCGTTGGCTCCGCATGAATCTGGTGCGACCTGCGAACAGACAAGTGCTCGGCGGCCGGGGTTCGTCTAGAGGCCCCATCGGCAGCGGCGCAGAAGGCCGTCGCCGGGCGACGGTTCGCTGCTGGCCGCGCGAGGGGCACAAGCGAACCAGCGCGGCCCGAGCGCAGCCCGGATCCGCTCAGATCGGCCACCCGTCGGAACTGGTGCAGGAGGCTCGGCGCCATACCAAGCGCGGAGCAGGTTGAGGCCGAGCTGGCCAAGTTGCAGCGCCGGCGTCGCGACGAGCCTACCAATGCTACGCCCGGCCGTCACCGGTTAGACCCAGCGCACAGCCGCTAGTCTGGTGCACATCCCGATTGTGCGCCAGCCGGTTTGAGAGGGATCGCCGGTGTGGACCGGGCCGGGGGCGACCGCTCGCAGTATTGTCACCGCGCGTTCGAGGTTGCCGTTGGCGACTTGCAGGCAGCGCTCAGGGTCGCGGCGAGCTGGCAGATCGTCGGGGTGCTGCGGCGGTTGTCGGTGAGGAGGACCGGCCGCTGCTTACAGACTTCTTAAATGATCTCTTTCGTCGCTACGGGCACGAAGCCAGGCTGTTGTCTAGTCCTCGAGAGGGCGACGGGCACCACGAAGCATTGATCGTAAGTTGGGAGTGGCACCGTCAGTGCAGTATCTACAAGTGAGCGACCAGCGGCGGCGGGAGGTTAGCGAGTACCTCCGCAGCAGGGGCCGAAAAGCAGAACATATCGCGCACACCAGGTGTCTACGTGACGGAAGCGTGTTGGCGTTGTGTGCTCGCTTACCCGATGGCGTCTGGTTGTGGTGCGCAGGCTCACGGCTCTCAAGACGCACTAGCCGGATCGAGGTAGAGTCCTGGCACCTGGACCTCTTTGCACCTGAAGAGTACGACGAGGAGATCCAGACCCAAGCCTCCAAGATCGCAGACGAAGTCCTCGCCGAAACTGGGGGCCGACTCGTTGAGCCGGGCTCGGTGACCAGGGTGGAGTACGACAAGTCGACCGGAGCGCTACGGGTATCCGAATGGACCGGTGCCAAGCATTCGTTTCAGTTCTATTCCTCGGGTCTGCCGCTGTTCCAACCCGTGCATTGCCGATGCCGCCGGAGGTACAGCGTGCCCGTCCTAGCCGTGGCTTACACCGCCGCAGTGCTCGGCGTCCCCCGGCAAGCCGGATCCGTCCATATTCCTGCGATAAAGTCGAAGAGTCGCCTTGGTGGCGGCGTGGAGGACAACTCGACGGTCGATCGCTATCCGTACACACTCGACGACGGCGGAGGGGTCGTGGTTGTGCTCCCGCCAGGGGTGGCGATTCCGGGGACGTCCCCTGCGGGGAGTTAGCAGGTCACCTCGGCTCGGCGTGTACCTCGACGGACTCTGCTACGATGGCCGCCAGTGCTCGAGCGTGCCCCGCCGCCCCCGTGAGTTGAGCGTCACGGAATCCAGAATTGGATCGGCTTCGCCGTGCTCACAATCATGCTTGTCGCGCTCGCTACTGTGTCAATTCCCAGCGCTTGCTTTCTTGTAATCGCACTTCGCGCCCTCCGCGATGCGACCCCCAAGGAGCGCATCCGAATCATTCACGCACTCGCGACACTGCCCATCTGCATCACCCGCGTTGCGGGCGGAACTGAAGCGCTGTCTGCCCGGCCGCGCACACGTCAGTCCAGTGGCAGGCGCCCACAGACGTGACCACGGCGACGGCTTGAGTCAGACTCGTCCGTGATGGGCAGCAGGACGCTCCGGTGGTCGCCGCTGGCACGGTGCCGCCGGCCGCCCGCCTCGCCGCGCGGGTGCCAGCGACGTCCAGCGGGACCGTGTTTACGGCCGGTAGGCGCGGCGCAGGCCGACGTTGATGGCACCCCAGGGCGGAGCGGCTGATACCAGAGGTCGCTTTTCGAGCCTAATGCTGGCCAGCAGGGCGGTGGTCGTCGTGCGAGCGGCATCTCGCGCTGTGTTCGCCGAGCTCGCGTTACCTCTTCCGCCTGTGACCTGCGGGAACGCCGTCAGTGGCCGGAACGTTGCCGGCCACTGACGGGCGTGGTGCGTTCCTCCGCCACACCGGGTTGCGATCTTGTGGAGTGGTCCGCAGCTTCGCTGGCACCGCTGCTGCGGGTTGCGGGTGGTTTCGGCAGCGCCTCACGCCCTCCGTTGGACCAGGACGTGGGCGAAGTCGGCTCGCAGCCGCGCGAGGTCGTGCTGGCGGCCGGACATTTGCTCGGCCAGTTCGGCGATCGGCCACGCTGCGAGGTAGCCGAATCGGACGGCGTACACCGCGACGGTGTCGAGGGCGTACCGGTTGGAGTAGTCCATGAGGGCGTAGCCGATCAGTTGGTCTAGGTCGGTGCGGGCGAGCGACGCGATCCGGCTGCCGTCCGCGCGGGGCTTACCGCCTTGCCCGGCCTTGAAGTCGACCAGCATTCCGCCGGCGATGAGGTCGGCGTCGGCGTTCAGGTCACGGCTGCCGTCGAACGTCATTCCTGTGGCGACGGGGCCTTCAGGTAGTCGGGGCAGGAGCTGATCGGCGGCGAGATCACGCATCGCAATGAGGTCGGCGACCTCGGCTTCGGTGGCGAGTTCTAGCAGGTCCGCGGCACTGCTCGCTTGGTTCAGGCGCATCAGCCGGGACTGATCGACTGCCGCCGCCCGGTACAGCTCGACCAGCAATGCTAGGCCGTAGCACGCTCGCGCCCACCAGTGGTCACCGCGGTCAGCGAGTTTGGCCGGATGCGCGTGGAGCTCCACGCCACGGTCGGCTGTACGGCGCGGAGCGTCACCGGCAGAGAGTTCGCGAAGCAGGTCCTTGCCGGCGCGCAGGCACGGTGCGCGCCCGCTCATCAGCCCGACCAGGGGAAGCGCGATGGATGGAGCCGGGTCGACGAGCATCCGAAGCCAGAAGTCGATCGCCGCCCCCTGCGTGCCAGGCGCGACGCCGGCCGGCATCAGCACCTGCTGCGGGCCGGCCCCAGCGCGGAACTGCGACTGGATCTCCCGGTGTTCCGGGAAGGTGGTCCGCAGCCAGATGGCCACCGGGCTTCGGGGGTCCTTCACCTCGTACGTCAATGCAGACATGGACGGCAAGCTACATACGGCCACCGACACCACACGTTTGGTGATCTTCAAGCTGCGACCTTCAACGTCGGCCAGTCGTACACTCTGGACCCCTTTGTCCGATAGCGCATTGCAAGTCGAGCTGCGCTTCGTGTCCCGTTCGACACGCCGGGTCAGCACGAGTCCCACGCTCTGGCTACGCTGTCGGCCTCGTGACCAATGCAGCAGTTGATCTCGATGGCCGATGTAGTCGAGCTTGTAGACCGCCGAGCTGGCCGCGCTCGGCCTGCGCAGCGCGTTGGGGTACGCGAGCCAGGGCGACCCGCCGGCGGGCCGGAGCCGGCGCCGGCGCCGATGCCGATGCCGCATTGACGCACGGCGGTTGGCCCCCTGGGCGAGCTAGCGGCCGGAGTGGATTGATCCTGACGCGGTCGGCGATGCGCTGGAGGTCGGCCGCCCAGCTGGCATCGTCTGGGCGGCCCTCCGGCCCGGCCGATGGAGGCTTGCGCATTCGCACACCTGTTCGATTTGTGGAGATTGTCGTACGTCTCAGGCAGGGTGCTCCTCGCCGCGCTGAGCGGGGCGCTGGTCTGTCTGTTGGGGAGGGTCACGGTCGGGTGAGCAGCAGTGGATGACGCGCTGAAGGATTTCGCTTTGCACTGGCAGCCGCGGCAGCGGCAGTCGTTTGGCATGATCGCCACCCTGGCGGTTCGGCTGCAGAACCTGACCAACAATCACGACGCGTGGCGCGCCTATGACCTTCCGTCGATTGCGTTGGCCGCGGTGTACCTGGTGGTTGAGCCCAGCCGACTCGCGGTGGGGTGGACCCGCGAGCAGCTGATCGACGCGCTGGTGCCGTTCGCTCAGGCAGCGGGCACCGGGCGGCCGGCCGCGGAACCTCGTGAGGTGGCTGCGGCCGTGGTTGATCTCATGCAGGGACGGTCGAGCGGCGGGGCCGCGTTCAAGGACTTCTACGGAGATTGGACGGGCGGCGCCTACCAGCACCTGGTCAAGCCGCTGGAGTACCTCTGCCTGGTCGGCCACGAGGACGACGAACCAACGATCAAGGCTCATCCACGCGCGGTGAACATGTTCCAGGGGCTCTATACGCTGGATCTGGAGGATCGCAACGCTGCGGACAACTTCATCGTCGAGCGGCAACTGGCACGCGGCGACGTAGACGAGGTGGTTGCGACTGTCCGACGCCAGCACATGACGATGCAGGCGTTGGTAGACCGGATCCGCGACCAGATCAAGAAGATTCGTCGGGATGTGCGCTCGGTTGACTACGAGCAGCAGGTCGTACCGACGATTGAGGGCATCCTAACTGTACTGAGAGAGCAGTTGCACACGGCCGATGAGTTCAAGGCCAGGGTGGGGCAGCGCATCGAACCAGGTCAGCCTGGTGAACGCCAACTGCGTGAGACTCTGCGGCTGCTGGAGCATCGCTGTCACGAGCTTGGCGAGGTGCTCGACGAGGCCAGCCGGGTGAAGCAGCTGTTCGAGGATGAGCAGGACCGACAAGTGTGGCAGCGCCGGCAGGGGCGTCTGCACGACTCCGAAGCCACCCTGTTCCTGCCGCTGATCGGGATGAAGGTCGGAGCCCTTTGCGAGTTGCTTGAGCCGGTGTGCGCCAAGGCGCTTGGAGTCCGCCGTCCGCGGATCTGGGGCGCCCTTGCACTGGTGCAGCGCCTCGCACCTAAGCCGCGTCGTGTTGCCGCGGCGCCGGCGACGAACCCGTTCGAGGTCGAGGACATCCAAACACCAGCGGCGTGGATCACCGATGAGCTGTTCGCTGCGCTGCAGGAGGTGTTCGCTCCGATTGACCGGCCCACTCGCCTTTCGGAGCTGCTCATCGACGCTGTGAACCGGTTCCCGACGCTGTGCCAGACCGGTAGCCAGGCCAGCCTGACTCATCTCGTGTCCCTGGTCGCTCTCACTGCCTTCGCTCCACCCAGCGCGACCGAGGCCACGGATGAGGTGGCCATCGCGGTTCTGGCTCGCCACCGCGACCTACTCGATCCCGACCGCATCACCGTGATCAACGATCGGACGCCGTTGACGCTCCCCGGGACGGCCGGCGACGACCTGCTTCTTCAGCCGGTCCTAACCTTGGCTGCGACAGCGTCGGCGGGTGGCGAATGATCTCGTACAGCGACGTTGGCCAGCTGATCGCCTTGGCAACCACCACTTTGACGCCGGGCGCGAGCGGGCAGCGGGCTGAGTACCGGCGGTTGGTTAACAAGTTCGTCATGGACCCCGAGTTCCGCGAAGCCGTGGAAGGCGTCCTCGGCGGTGTCGACTGTGACGTGGCAGAAGCCAACGAGACGATCGGTCTGGTGCTGTACCCGCGGGTGGGCTGCGCATGGGCCTGGCCTTCGAAGGCGCCTGAACTTCCTTGGAACAAGAGCGAGGATAGCGGTGAGCGTGCAGCTCGGATGCTCACTATCGTTGCCCTGCTAGCGATGCAGTTCCCAACCGGCAGCGACCTCGAAGCTTTTCTAGACGATCCGGAGCGGATACCGCCGCCGGTATCGGTAATCCAGCTCGAGGAGTACATCCGCGAGTTTTGCCAACGGCTCGCAGACGCCGAGCAAGATGTTGCAGCTGACACACCCGACGATGAGCGACCGCTGTGGTCCTCGTGGCTCGGACGCACGGCCTTCGCCGACACTGAGGAGCGAACGTCACGCGTCACCTCGACCTACCTGGTCTACACCACCCTAGAGGGCCTGCAGCAACTTGGGTTCGTCAGCGACTTGACACCAACCAACCCCGCCGAGCAGAAGACCTATCGGGCCAGGCGCCGATTTCTTGCCCAGTACCCCGAGTTCCTCATGGATCCACTGTTTGAAGCCCTGCGTTCCCGCTCTGCATGACCTGACCTATAGGCCGCCCTAGGAGCCCCGACATGCTTGCCCCAACCCGACTCCGCCTGGTGAATGTCGGCATCGAACGCCCACGCTTCGCCGACCTCATCATCGACATGCGCTCTAACGGACAACCTGACGACACCGTGATCATGCTGCAAAACGGCGGCGGCAAAAGCACGCTCAACGCAATGTGGCTGCATGCCTACGAGCCGGAGCGCGACAAGTTCCTCGCCAGTCTCTCGATCCGCCATCAGGGCAAGGCCGGCAAGCGCAAGCGGTTTGAGCACTATATTCCGGTAGGCTCGACAACGTACGTGGTCTGCGAGCACGCCATCGCCGGCGCGACCGAGGATCTGTTCGGCAGGGCACCGCGCCTGGTCGTGGGTTACGCGGCATGGCGCGATAACGAGGCCCAGGACCGGGCCATGGAATTGTTCTTCTGTTTTCAATCGACCGATGCGCTGACCTTTGACACGCTGCCGGTCCGCGGCGCCGACGGGCAGCCGGTTCCACACCAAGACTTCCTTGACCACCTGCTGCGAGCTAAGCAGGACGACCCGACGCTGCAGCTCGCTCACACCAACCACCAAGGGAAGTGGAGCGCGGAGCTGGCAAGCAGGGGCTTCGACCTGGAGTTCCTCCGCCAGTTCCTGCTGCAAATGAATCTCGACGAGGGTGCCGCCGACCGCATCTTCACCTACAAGGATTCACGCTCGTTCCTTAACAGCCTGATCAACGTGCTGGCCGAGCCCAGGGACTTCGACACAGTCGCCCGGGAGGTACAGCGTCTCGGCGGCAAGGTCTCCCACCGCGACGTTGACCTGGCCACCCAGGAGTTCCTCGCAACGGCACGCCGGTTCACCGACCCGCTTGCCGCTGCGGCCGACCGATTCAAGACCCAGAAGGACGCGCGCGAGGCTGCACTGCTGAAGTGGGCGTCGGCGTCCTCGCTGGTCGGCCGGTGGATCGCGACCGCCGACGCGGCCGCGACTCACGTGAGCCGAGCACACGACGCCGCGACCGCGGCGAAGGAGAACGCCCAGAACGAGCAACGGCGTCTTCGCGGCCAGCAGGGCGCCTTGCGTGCGCACTGCTGCAAGCTCGAGGGCGAACAGGCCGCCAGCGAGGCCAGCCAGGCAGTCTCCGAGGTCGCCGCCGCCAGACAGGGCTTTCTCGCGGCGCAGGCAGCGGTGGTGATCGCCGAGCGGGCCACAGCGATGAGCGACCGGGGCCACGCACAGAAGCTGCTTGATCAGAAGGTCTGTGACGCCGCTCCGCTGCGCCAGCAGCTCGCGGCGACCGCCGGCGTGCTCGCCGATCGGCTCGACACCGAGATCGAGGTCCTGGCAGGTAAAGACGGCGAAGCTCGCGATCAGCAGCAGGCCGACGCCGCGCGGGTGACAGAACTCGAACAGGGCACGGCGGGCTGCATCCGGCAGCAGGCTGAGGCCCAGCAGGACCTGGATCGGGTCGCCGAGGAACTGGCCGGTGGCCGGGTGTTGCGCGGACAACTTCGCAGCGACGGCTGGCTGGAGTCAGGTGAGTCCGCCGAGTTGGCTCTGCAGCGCCATGAACGCACCGCCACCGCTGCGCGGGGGAACATCGTCACCCGCGAGCAGCGGGCCGCGACGGCCGAGGCCGCTGAAGTCGCAGCCACCGGCCGAGCCGAGGCCCTGCAGCCGGAGCTTGACACCTCCACGCAGGCAATCGCCGCCGCCGAGACCACCGTCAGCGAGTGGCAGCGCCGCACGGAGCTGCTCGGCAAGGATGTGTCCGAATCGGGGCTGGTCGAGGTTGACACAGTCGACCTCGACGAACAGGCCGACATCATCGTCAACGCTATTCGGTCTCGTGTCGAGGCGGCTCGTGCCGACGCCCGCACGAAGGCTGTCCGCGCTAGTCAACTAGAACGTGACGTGTTGGCGCTGGAAAGCAGCGAGCTGTTGCCGCCTCGCCCAGAGGTCGAAGATCTCGTCCGGCAATTGCAACAGCAGACCAACCGCGGGGTGATGTCTGGTTGGACCTGGCTTTCGAGTATTCCAGCAGATACGGCGGTGACGCTGCTTCGACAGTGCCCTGAACTCGCTGACGGCATCGTCGTAGCCATCGAGGATGACTACGCACCGGTCGAAGCGTGGCTCGTCCAGAATTCTGGCTCGATTGCGGTGTCCGGTCCGATCGTTGTCGCGGCCGTCACCTCGTTCATGCAGCCCGGCACATCGCGGCCTCATCACGTCGTGCTGCCCGATCCGGCGCTGTGGAGCAAGAGCGAGGGACGTGACGCGCTGCACCGCGTTGGGGCAAAGCTAGAAGCCGCGCTTGCCGGCCGCGACGCAGCCGAGACGATCATCACCAGCGGCGAGACTTTGACCCGCGAGCTGGAACGCTGGATCACCGACATCGGGGCAGGGAGTATCGGGCGCCTCGAGGACAGCATTGGGCAGATGGCATCAGCCCATCGCGAGCTGGTGGAGCAACGCCAGGCGCACTTGCAGGAGGCCAAGGCCGCCAGGGGCGAGGCGGTCGAGCATCGACGGGTCGCCGGCGAGCAGCGCACCACGGCCGCGCAAGCCGAGGAGGGCGTGCGGCAGGTGCGTCCGCTGGCCGAGTTCGACGCCGCCGACGCTGACCGCCAGGAGCGCGAGCGCGACGCCAACCTGCGGCTCGCGGATGCCAGGCGCCGCCACGGCGAGCACGACGATGAACGGCGAACGATCCGCGAGCGGGCTGACGAACTCCAAGAACAACGCCGCTCCCATGCTCTCCAGGAACGCAGGCTGCGTGATTGGCTCGCTGATGCGCGCAAGTTCGTCGCCACCGACTCCAGCGAGGCTGGCACGCCGGATCCTGCACTCGCGGACCTGCCTCGCGAGGCCCTGGCAACGCGGGTCCATGACCTGAAGGGTCAGTATGACGGGCTGGTAACGGACCAGGACCTGCGCGCCAAGGTCACTGTCGCCGACCAGAGGCTCGACGAGTGCACCCAACGGCTGGCTGAGCTCGGCGCCAACGCAGAGCAGGATGGCCAGGCGAGGTTCGACGCTGCGCCGCACACCGCCTTGACGGATTGGCGGCGCGCTCAAGACCAAGCCGAACAACGCTGCACACAAGCGGCCATCTCTCAGGGCGCAGCGGAGGAGCGGAAGACTGCCGCTGCAGCTGCACTCCGGAGGGCACAGAACGAGCCCGGCGGGCGAACCGTCCTCGAACCCGCGTGGCAGGCCGCCACCCTCGAAGCCGCGAACCAGAATATCGAGGAGATCGTGCGGCTCCTCACCGAAGCTGACGATCAGGTCAATCGCAGCCGACTCGCGCTAAGCGACGCCACCGCCGCCAAGACCCGGCTGGCGGCGTTCGCCTCGACCGTCAAGGACCGGCTCGCTGGAGCACTCACCGCCGCTGCCAGATCACTCGCGGCGGCCGGCAAGCTCGGTTCGCCAGTCAGCCTTGAAGACCTCGAGTGGGACACACCAACAGATCTCGACCTCACCAACCCTGTCGCCGCCCGGCTGGCGTGGATGAACGACGCGCTACAGGACGCCGCCCAGGCCACTGATCCGCTCAAGATCGCCCCCGGCATCGAACGGTTCACCGCCACCGACCTCGAGACGTTCGTCACGCAAGCGGTGGCGGACATCGACAACGTCGACCGCCACTACCGAACAGCCGAGGACCAGGTCCACAGCTACGCCGAGAAGCTGCGACAGTGCAGCCTCAACGCGCCACACAAGGCCGCAGGCACCGTCGTCGGTCGACTCAAATCGGCACCGCTCGATGAGCTAATCGCCAACGCGACCAGCAACGACTACGACGTCCGCCAGCGGCTAGCAGCCGTTTCCGCCGACCTACAGAACTTCAGCACCGAACTCGACCACTCCGTCACCGTCGTCAGCACCACTGTTGAGACCATCCGCGCCAGAATCCGCACGATCGCCAACCGATCCAAGTTGCCGACCGACGACCGCCTAGGCGTCTGGTCCGGCCAAGAATTCCTGAAGATCCACTGGAGTGAATCGAGTAGAGACAGTCGGCGCAAGCTCATCCGCGAGGCCCTTGAGGCGATGATCGACCACGACGCGGACTGGCAACCGGAAACCACAGGTCGCAAAAAGTCAAGCACACGCACGCCGGCCCCACTGGAGCGACTTGTTGAGGCGATCACACCGAACATCCGCGCGGAGGTACTCATCCCGAAGGTGCCGTTCGACGGCCGGCACCACCCCATGGAAGAACTGGCCATGCGCACCTCCGGCGGCGAAGGCGTCACCATCTCGGTGATCATTGCTGCGCTCATGCTGTCCATGCGCAGCCCCAGCCGCAAAGAACAAACATTCCTGATCATCGACAACATCTTCGCTAAAGTCGTCGAACCGTCGCTGCTGCGGCTCATGCGGCAGGTCGCACGCGGGCTGCGCGTACAGCTCATCCTGCTCACCCCATCGCGGGACCCCCACGCCCTCAGCGTCTTCTCCAACTGGGTGCAGCTGAAGGTTCACGTCGCGGGCCAACAGACCCTCGTCGCGCCAGCGGCCATGGCCGCCGCCGACATTCCCCGACAGCTACGCCGTGAGCCGCTAGTCGCCGCACCGACGGCAACGACGGTTCGCGACACCACCTCAGCGAAGGTCGCTATCACCGACCCCAGCCTCGGCACGGGCGAAACTGGCGACACCGGCACCGCAGAAGGCCAGGCCACCCCCCAATGACGACACCCTCCACGCTCGCTGACGGCCTACGCGCCGGGCTCATCGACCACGTCAACCAAACCGGGCGGTGCCGCGCCTCCCTCACGACCCTGTTAGCCCTTCAGGCGCACGTCGAAGGGCATGCAGCCACCCGACCCGGCGCACGCGAGCGGCTCAGCACCGCCCTTGCCACGCTCAGGGAACAGGGTGTTATCGAGCAGCCGCGGGCAGCGCACCTGTGGGACAGCATCGCGCAACCGGCCCTCCCCAGCTGGATCACCATCGTCGCGGACGTCAACGTCAAAGCAAGTCCCATCGACATGGGCACCGTCGCCTGGGTCCCAGCGATCTCACGCTGGGTCGGCCAATGGGTCAGGCAATGTAGGCCATCGGCCACACTCCGTGCGGCCGTCCAAGAGATCAACAATTGGCTGCTTGCTCACCTGGGCGAGCAGCTGCCGCCAGTAGCGCGGGAGGAGCGCTCGCTAACCATCTTCAAAGATGAGAAGGCACTCGCCCGTGTCGAGTCGACGAGCCTATTCACAGACGGGCGCCTCCAACCCGACGACCTCGCCTACGAGCGGCCTGTCAGCCCCTTACGAGCCGCACGTCTCGCCGACCGCGGTGACCTGCTCATCGTCGAGAACCAGGCCACCTTCGACTCCGCCTGGCGTGCCCTGCGCACCACGCCCGGACCCTTCGCCGCCGTGGCATTCGGCAACGGCTGGGAGGCCGCGCAAGCAGACCCGGTAGTTGCGCTCCAACACCATCTGCAGCTGTCAGCCGCGCCCGGACACGTGTACTACGCAGGCGACCTCGACGTTGACGGCCTCGACATCCCCCAAACGCTAACCGCCAACCTCACCAGCATCGGATTCCCACCACCAACTCCACTCTTCGCCGCCTACCAGACGATGCTGGAGCAGTACCCGCAAGGAGCGGGAAGGGCCGCACCGCCGGCGCCCTCAGACCTAGCTCGACGTGCGGTCAACTGGCTCAGCGAAGAACACCAGCACGCCGCCGGTGAGCTACTCACGCGAGGACAACGGGTTGCCCAGGAGACCCTGGACCGGTCCTGGTGGGCCACCTACGTCGATCAGCCGGCCAGTACGGCGACCATCTGATTGCCAGAGTCGTCATCACCGTCGTCTGGCTGCGGCGGCCCCGACGGCAGCGGCAGCACGCACATCGACCCCACTGCGAGCGGAGCGATGTCCTACACCAGGGGGTCTTGGCTAAGTTGCTGCCTGATCGTCAGTGACCGTCTGGAGGGTGGCGTCGACGGCGCGTTGGTGGATGACGCCGGGGCGGACGGTGCGGGGTGCGGGCTGGGTGCAGTCGACGATGGTGAGGTGGTTGGCGAGGGGGCTGGTGCCGCCGTCGATGAGGTAGGCGACGTCGATTCCGGTGGTGTGGACGAAGTCGGCTGCTTGCTTGGCGGTGATGGCAGGTCCGGGTGCGGTGATGGGGCCGGAGATGTTGACGGTGGTCGCCGCGATCGGTCGGGCGGCGGCGGCGGCGATTCGGCCGAGTACTCCGGGGGCGACGGTAACCAGGGCGTGTTCGCAGCCGACGGCGGTAAGGGGTGTCGTGTCCGGCCGCCAAGGCAACAGCAGGGCGAGGTCACCTGGCCAGAACTCGTCGGCCAGCGCGAGTGCTGCCGCGTTGAGCTGGAAGGTGGCCAGGGCGCGGGCGGCGGTAGGTGCGATGTAGACCATCGATTTGCTGGTGGGTCGGTGCTTCGTGGTGAAGATCGTCTGGCAGGCGGTGGGGTTGGTGGCGTCTGCGCAGATCATGTACCAGCGGGCGGTGGGGACGATGACGATCCGGCCGGCGTCAAGTGCAGCGGCGGCGACGGCGAGGTCACGTTCCGGGATGGTCTTCACGACGGGGTCCTTCTGGGTGGACGCGCACCAGCGCGGGCGGTGATGGGCGGGTAGTCGAGCCACGGATCGCGTAGCGCGTCGAGCCGGCGCTCGGCGTGGTCTGGGTGGCTGACGCGGAAGTAGGCCATCAGCCTGGGTGTGTCGGTGGTGTTGGTGCCGACGGCGTGGGGCACGAGGTGGTGTTGCAGGTGCAGGTCGCCGACGTGCCCGAGTAGCGGGGTGCCGCGCTGGGTGTCGATGTGCGGTGGGGTTTGGGCGGTGACGCCTCGGTTCCACTCGTTGCGGAACCAGGCGGCCATGAGTCGGTGGCCGCTTGGTTGGTAGTGCATGGCCCCGCCGTCGGGGTCGGTGATGTCGGATAGCAGGACCCCGACGAGCAGGGAGAAGGTCCGCAGCTCCGCCGGGTCGAGGTGTGGGCAGGCGACCCCGTCGACGTGCATGGCTTTGACCGGCTGGTGCGGGGCCGCCGCGGCCGGAATGCGGACTTGGATCTGCGCGGTGGTGACCGGGGCGATGTCGCCGAGTAGTTCGGTGGCCAGGTCGACGGCGCCGGAGTCGTGAAACAGCGCCAGGAGCGCCTGGTGGTCGCCGAGGTGCGCGGCGAAGGTGCGGTGGGTGTATTCGGCGATCTGATCGGGTTGCAGGTCGTTGCAGTACCAGTCGGTGATCAAGCCGATCGCGGGGCTCGTGAGCGACGGCGGTACGGCGCCGCGCACGGTGAGCGCGCCGGTCTGCGCGAAGGCGTCGAGTTGGGTAGCGGTCAGGGTCATGGCGTCGTCTCGGCTTTCAGGTGGCGGATGGCGTCGGCGCAGGCGGCCACGGCTTCCTCGAGGAGTTGCCGGCCAAGGTCGGCGGTCGCGTTGGTGGGGTCGCCGCCGATGACGCCGTCGGTGGCGATGCGCGGGTCGTTGCTGGTCCATGGCCAGGTGACACCGCGGTCGCGGACCAGCCGGTCGATTTCGACCGCCGGCGGAACCATGTTGCGCCGACAGTGAGCTGATCGAGCCGCACCAGGGCTGGGGCGAGGGCGAGCATCAGGGAGGTCTCAACGATCCCTGCGTGCACCTCTGGTCGGTCGGTGCGCGGCCTTGTGGCGGTCAGGCTGAGAGGGTGGACCACGATCCCTTCGATGTGCTGGTCGTGAGCGAGTTCGCGCAGGAGGGGTTCGAGGACGCCCCGGTTGCCGCCGTGTCCGTTGACGATGACCAGCCTGCGCGCGCCGGTGGCCCGCACGTATTCGCCGACGAGTTGGAGCACCAACTCGGCGTACAGGTTGGTGCGCAGGCTGATGGCGCCGGGCGCCCAGGCGTGCTCCAGCGCCAGGCCGAAAGGCAGCGCCGGCAACACCCACAGGTCCAGCTCCTCGCCGTGGGTCTGGGCCAGCTGGTTAGTGAAGCCGGCGGCGATCACGGTGTCGGTGTCTACCGGCAGGTGTCGGCCGTGCTGTTCAGTGCTGCCGACCGGCAGGCACAGGACGCTGCTGGCCGTGATCTGGTCGCGGACTTGTGGGCTGCTGAGGTGGCCGAGTTGGCGGGTCATGGCCTGGTTCCGAGCCGGATGAGGAACTCGTTGTCCTCAACGAAAGTGTCGTCATCACGGAGTCCGGCAAGGGTGCGCCGGACTGTCGCGTCGAACTCGGGCTGCCGGTCGCCGAACAGGGCGGGGGCGGCGAACGTGGTGGAGTAGAGGTAGCCGAGAACACCGTCGGCGGACCAGGTTCGTCGCACGGGCACGGTGTGTTCGGTTACCTGGCTGAAAGGGGACTCGGCGAGGATGTCGCTGTAGGGCCGGTCGTGGTGCTGGAACGTGCCGCCGGTGCCCGCGCGGCGCTGTTCGCCGAGGAAGTCGCTGATCACCGCCCGGACGGCGGTCTTCCAGTCGCTGGTCGCGGTCCAGAAGCTGTGATCTCCGAAGATCGCCACCACGCCGGTGTCGGTGACCTGGCGGTCGAGGCGGGCCAGGACCGTGTTCTGGTCGAGCCAATGAAACGCCCGGCAGATGGTGACCAGGTCCGCCCGCCAACCCTCCGGCGGGGTGAAGTCCTCCGCCGTGCTCTCGATAAGGCTCACCCGGGTTGCGGCTGGGGCGGCGGCGGTCAGAGCGGTGTCGGCGGCGGCGAGCATGTCCGGGTCGTTGTCGATGGCGATCACGTCGTCGAACCGGTGGATGAGGGCTTCGGCCACCAGGCCGGTGCCGGTGCCGACGTCCAGCAGCCGCCGCGGCCGGCCGGCGGCAGTGGGCGCGGCGGCATCGAGGATCTCAGCGACCTGGGTGGGGATGCCGGGGCGGAACTGCCGGTAGTAGGAGGCGCTTCCGGTGAACAGGCTCACGAGATTCTCCGTTGCTGGGCGATGGTGGTGATGACGTTGACAGCCTCGCTGAGATCGCGGACGGTCCACACGTCCTGGTCAACGAGTGGGTGTGATCGCGGCGGGCGCCGGCCGTTGCTGATCCACACTGCGGTCGCGCCGGCGGCGCGGGCGCCGAGGACGTCGCAGTGCCAGTCGTCGCCGATATGAACCAAGTGGGCAACGGTGGTCCCGCAGGCTTCGGCGACGGTGGTGAAGGCCCTGGGGTCGGGTTTGGTGTGGCCGATGCGGCAGGACGGGAAGTGCGCGGTTACCGCGTCGCCCAGTAGCTCGGCGAGGGCGGGTAGGTCGGCGTCGGTGCAGGTGACGTTCGACAAGGTGACCAGCCGCGCCTCTCTGGCCATGGCCGCCAGGGCGAGGGTGACCCCGGTCAGCAGGTTGAGCGGCGCTGCGGGCGGTGGTGTTGGGAAGTCGCGTTCGGGGATCCGCAGCGCCAGGCAGACGGCGGCGCGAACGGCGGCGCTGAGGGCGGGCTGGTTGTGCAGCACCCGGCGCATCAGGTCCCTCGCCTCGCTGGCGGGTACTGGTGTCAGCTTCAGCAGCGCGTTGGTGAGGGTGGGTCCGGATGCGGTGGCCAGCGTCCCGCCCACGTCAAGACTGACCACCAGCTCGCTCATGTGAGTGTCCGCTCGGGCAGGGCGGCGACGATGGCGGCGATCCTTGCGGTGCGGATGGCGTCCGTGGTGGCCTCGTTCAGGTAGGTGAGCGCGTAGCGGCGCTCCGGCTCGGACAGCGCTTCGACATCGCGGCCGTCGCGGCTCGCCGCAGCGGCCAGGTCTTCAGGGACGGGTTGGCGGCGCCACCCGTGCGGCAGATGCAGCCGGCCCGTGACCTTCCCCGCCGGCAGGCCGGCGGCGGTGCGGGGGCGCAGGATGGTGATGTCGTCGAGCGTCAGCACCCGCACCGGCAGCCGGATGCCGGTGTCCAGCTCCAGTTGGCCGGTGAGGAAGGTGTCGTGGCCGTCGAGGCGTCGGTCCAGGACCAGCATGCGGCCTGCGGCATCGGCCGTGACGGTGCCGGCCACGTCGAGGGCCGCGGTGGTTTGCGGCATCACAGGCTCCTTGGGTCAGCGCCCAGGCCCGGCTCGCCCGGTGCGGGCAGCCGACCTGAGTCGGGGGTCCAGTCATGGGCGAGTAGCCGCTGCCGGCGGGGCATCCACGGCAGTTGGTACTCCACGGCCCGCACTGCGTGCGGCATCGCGGCAGCCAGATGCACGCCCGCGACGAACGACCGGCCGTGCGGGTACGTCAAGATCCCCGCCCGGTGCGCGCGCTCGGCGAGGCCGATTGCGCGGGTGAGGCCACCGCAGCCGACCACGTCGAGGGTCAACGCCGCCGGCCCGAACCCGAGGACGTCGGCTGGGTCCATGTCGAGCGAGAGCCGTTCGCCGACGGCGATGGGCAGCCGGCGGGTGAAGGTCCGGTACCCGGTGGCGTCGGTGGCCGCGAGGGGATCCTCCAGCCAGCGCAGCGCGGCCAGGTCCACCCAGCTGCGGAACCGGCGTAGCAGGTCGTTGTTCCAGGTGAAGAGGGCGTCGAACGCCGCCGGCTGCCCGACGATGGCGGCGACCTGCGTGACGGCTGTCGCCAGGTCTTGGGCCGCGGTGTCCGGTCGGTTGAACGGTCGCCGTAGAGCCCACTTGGTGAATAGCCACCCCTGCCTTGCCAGCTCGACCATGTCGCGGGTCGCGTATGGGCGGTGCAGGTCCAGGTTCAGCCATGAGGCGTACAGGTCCACCGCCGCGGGTGCCTGCCCGGTGAGTAGTGCGGCGACCGGCAGGTTGGTGTGCTTGGCGTGCAGGTCCCAGACGGCGCAGTCCAGCGCGCCGATCGCCCACGAGTCGACGCTGTCGACAGCGTGCGGGGTCAGCTTGGCCAGAATGCCGGCGTGGTCATCGACCGAGTGCCCGGTGAGAAGGGATGCCAGCTTCGCTGCGCGGACTGCGACCGGGCGGCTGACCGCCCCGTACCAGCCCCGCCACTCCCCGGCCGTGACGGCTACGAAGTGGTGGTCGTCGCCCGCTCCTGCGAGCGCGGCGCGCTCGGTTACGTCGGCATCGGTGATGACGGGGGCGCTCATGTCTGGCTACCTTCGGCGAGTAGTGCGTGGGCCGCCTCGGTGATCCCGCAGGCGGTGATTCCCGCGTAGGCGGCCAGGTCGGTGTGGTTCATCGGGTGTGGTGGCTCCCGCCAGCCCAGTACCCGCGCGCGAGGAGGCGCGGCTTCTGCGAGCAGGCCCCACACCGCGGCCGGGTGGCCCAGGGTCACCAGCAGCGTCGGCCCGGCGGTGGCCAACCGCTGGCGTAGGGCCACCCGGCGCAGTGCCGTCAGCTCCTGCACCTCGATGACGGTCGCGCTCACCCCGGTGGCGGCCAGCGCCGGGGCGGCGGCCGCGACGTTGCTCGCGGGTAGGTCACCGATGGCTACCAGGGTCAGCTGCGTCTCGGTGAGTGTCGGTGGTCGGTGAACGGTGAACCCGTCGGCGTGCTCGGCCGTCTCGGCGTACGGCTGGCGAGCCGGCAGAGGGTGCTTACCGGCGACGATCACGTTGACCCGCCCGGTCGAGGCGAGCGCCTCATCCAGCACCCGGCCGGTATGCGCGGGCGTGGTCGGGGTGAACAGGCGCACCGCTGGGTCGTCCATCGCGGCCAGGGCGGTGGTCAGTGAGGGGTCGGCGTGGCTGTGGACGTTGTGCCAGCCGTATGAGGTCAGCAGAAGGTTGATGCTCGGCAGCTCGACGTCGGCCATCCGGCGCTGGCGTAGCTGCCCGACGAGCGTGGTCAGGGTCAGTGGGGCGAACGCCTCGTAGCTGATCAACACTCCGGTGTTTCCGGCGGCGGTCCAACCGGCCAGCCATCCGGCCAGCACCTCCTCAGCCAGCACCTCCACCGCCCACGGCCTGTTTGCGATCTCGGGAAGGCGGTTGGACGCCAACTCGTCGGGGCTGAATACCCGAAGCTGACCGGCTGCGGCGTGTGCGCGCAGCACCCCGCCGACGTGATCGCCGAACCCGCCGCCAGTGGCTCGCGCGGCCCGGGTGTGCGGGCGGCGCACGGCCACCTCCGCACGCGGCGGGACAGGCAGGCGCTCATAGCTTGCAGCGGCCAGGGCGTCTGCGAGCAGGCCGGTCGGGTGTCCTTCGGTGTCGAACAGCTGCCCGGCGGCGTAGGAGTTCAACCACTGGTTCAGATAGGCCAACTGATCCGGGTCGCCTGCCGGGTTGGTGATCGGGGTCTTGTGCTCGCCGACCGGCCCCGACCACCCCTTGCGACAGCGCAGCACCACCGCCACCCGGCGGCTACCGGCGGCGGTGTCGGCGAACCCCGCGGTCAAGGCAGCAGCGAACCGCTCATGGATGTCGGCGCGGTCGGCGTCGACCAGGTGCGCCTCCCAGCCGTGGCCTCCGAGGTAGGCGGCCACCTCGTAGTCAGTCATGACGCCAAGCAGCGAGGGTGACCCCATGCGGCGACCGTTGAGGTGCACGATCGGCACGACAGCGGCCGTTGGTAGTGCCTGCTGGGCCAGCCACGCCGCGGCCGTGGTGGGGGTTTCACACTCCCCGTCGCCGAGGATCGGTACGAGCAGCCGGCCGGCGGTGCGGCTGGAAGCGCCTTGGGCGAACGCCAGCGCCCCGCCGAGCCACCCGCCGACGTAGTCACCGGCGGGCAGGCACGGGTGCACCTCAGAACCCAGGCGGTTCACCTCTGGCCAGCCTTCGGCCAGCGCGGCTAGGCCGTGGCGATCGACGCTGTAGCGCGGATCGATACGGGCGAGATGGCCGGTTAGCCAGGCCAGGGCCGTCTGGGTGAGCCCGGCGTGGGCGGCACCGATCACCGGCACTACCGACCAGCTTGTAGCGGCGGCGGCGAGACCGACGTGGGCCATGGTCAGAGCAGTGCCGGGGACAGTTCCCCAGTGCCCAGCCGGCCGTTCCTTCACGTCGCCGACGGTCAGCAGCCGGCCGGGAACCGGTGCAGTGCGGGCATGGAGGAGGGCGACCGACACGTAGGTCAACGCTCGCCACAACACCGCGGCGTGTATGGCGCGTGCGGTGGGGATCCTGGTCACGGTGCCACCAGGGGCGTGTCGTCGAAGGTGAAGTGCCACAGCGGGCGGTAGTTCTCCCACGCCACCGGCCGCAGCCCGGTCCGGGCAAGGACCGGCTCCAGCGCGGCGCGGGCGGCCAGGTAGAACTCGAGCCGGTCGGCGCCGTGAGCGCGCAGGCCGGCCATGATCTGGTTGTGCGCCTGATAGACCTGCACGTTCGGGAACGCGGTGATGTGCTGGCACAGGGCCGTGAACCCGGCCTGCATCTGCGGCAGCGAGTCCAGGCCGACGATATAGGTGAACGAGGTGTCCAGGCCGGCGGCGCCGGCGCGGGCGAGCAGGTCCGGCATCGCTGCGTAGGCCAGCTGCGCTTTGCTGCGCTTGAGCAGCAGGTCGCGGCGAGTGAAGCACTCCGCGGTCAGCCGCAGTACCAACGGCGCCGCCGCCCGCGCCAAGGTGGCGAACGCGGCATCGCTGGTGATCACCGAACTCAGGAACCCGATCCGGGCGCCAATGCCGTGTGAGGTCAACGCCTTTCGCAGGTTGAGGAGGTGCGCGACGGCGGCGTCTTCACGGTCGAAGCAGCCGGTCGAGACCGTGACCTCATGTAGTTCGCTCAGGTCGTTTCGGGGGTGCTGTTCCCGCAGCGCGGCCAGTAGCTCATCCAGGTCGCGTTCCTCGGCCAGGCGCGGGTCGGCCGCGGCCTCCAGGGTGTTGGGGCAGAACGCGCACCCGACGCAGCGTGATCGGGCATTCGGGTTCACGGTGGCTGCCCGGCCGCCGTCGCGGAAGTACCCGCCGACGGCCTCGTCGGCGTCGATCCGGCTGACTGTCCCGACGCGGATGCGGCCGAGGTAGAGGTGGTCGGCGCGCAGCTCGAACGGGGAGTTGACCGCGTTCAGCGGCACGATGACCTGCCACGGCACCGTCGGCGCCTGATCAAGGCGGATCGTCACCCTCGCCCGGTGCCGGTCGTGCTCGGAGCGGATGCCATACAGGTTGACCGCCATCAGGGCAGCGTCAGCGAACGGCACGCCGTAGCTGACGGCGAGGCTCGACAAGGACGCCGTTGTAACCGCCAGCCGCGCCGCGACGGAAGCTGCCTTGGATCTGGCCGTATCCGGTGTAGAGGGAAACGCGACTACGTTACCGGCGGGTTTCGACATCACCGTCGTTCTCCTTGAGCAGCACGAGTTCACGTCGGGCGAGAAGCATCAGCGGGTGGTGCGGGCTCACGGGCAGCCCTGGTCGATGTGGGACAGGCACGGTGGGCGGATCAGCCGGTGCGCTCGGTGAGATCCCGTGGTGGGCGGCGACCAGCCGGTGACGGTGCATGACCCGCGTGCGGTACCGGCAAAGTGTGCGGGTTGCCCGGGTTGCCTGTCGTGTCCCCGCGTGCGGCGGTTCTTTCCACATCGCGGCAGCGCCTGACTCAGCTGTGACCTGGGCGTATGGGCGGACGTCGGCCGCGATTTACTCCGCAGTGGCGAACGTTTGTCGCGCGGCCTGGGTGGCTTCGCCCGCCCTGTAGCGTGGTCGCGTCGGCCCATCTCCTGAAAGGGATCTCATGGCCAGTAGGGACCATGCAGGTTTGGCCGCGCGGGTGATCGACGCCTGGCGGGCACGCAGCGGCCGCTACCTGCTCGGGATCACCGGCCCGCCGGCGGCCGGGAAGTCGACGCTGGCGGGCGAGCTTCGAGATGCGATCAACGCCAAGCTAGGGCAGCAGGTCGCGGAGATCGCCCCGATGGATGGGTTCCACCTGCCCAACCGGGTATTGGACGAGCGGGGCCTACGCGCCCGCAAGGGCGCGCCCGAGACGTTCGACGGCGAGGGGTACGTGGCCAAGCTCAAGCAGCTGCGTTCCGAGGCGGCGACAGTCGGATGGCCGGTCTACGACCGGGCGGTGCTACACGAACCGGTCGATGACGCGATCACGATCGGCCCACAGATCGGCATCGTCATCACCGAGGGCAACTATCTCCTGTTGGATGAACAGCCCTGGGCGCAGGTACGCCTACTGCTAAACCAGATCTGGTACCTCGACGTGGGCCGGCCCACCATCACCGAACGGCTGCTGCAGCGGCACCAAACCGTAGGCCGCACCGCCGAGCAGGCCAGAACGAAGATCGACGAAACGGACCTACCCAACGCGGCATTCATCGCGGCCAGCAAGGGCAGCGCCGACCTCGTACTCGACGACTGCTCCCAACGCTTCTAGACCTCGGGGAACCGCGCCCGGTCACTGTGCATCCAGGCTCGCGTACCGAACCGCTCACACGATGCTGTAGCCACTGCGGCCGCGGCGGCCAATGCAGCCGGAAAACCTCGGCCGGCGGCGAAGTAGTAGCAGAACGCCCCGTGAAAGATGTCGCCGGCGCCCAGCGTGTCGACGGCTACGACAGCCGGGGGATCGACCCTGCCTTCGCTGCTCGGGGTCGACCAACGCACCGGGCCGGCGCCGTTGGTAGTCGCCACGTATTCAACGCCGAGGCTGTGCAGGTACTCGTGCCGGTCGCCGTCGATCCCCGGGTCGAACTTGCTGGAGCAGATGGCCACTTCCACGTGTTGCAGTAGTTCCCGATGGCTGGGCTTCCAACGGCCACCATCGAACACGACCGGTACCCCGGCGGCGACGGCGGACTGGGCGATGTCGGCGCAGGCGCGTTCCTGGTGGCCGTCGACCAGCACAATCCTGGCGTTGCCGATCGGCGCGGCGGACGCGAGCGGGGAGGCCTGCGTTCTCGTGGCGTCCAGCGACACCACAGTCCGGCTCGCGGTCTTCTGCGAGACAAGGATGGACGACACCGGCGGTGAGGAGGTCGCGTCAGGTGTGAGGTCAACGACCTCCATACGGTGCGCCTTCAACTCATCCCGGATCAGGCCGGCAAGCCAGTGCTGGCCAAGAGCTGTCATCAGGCGGGTACCCCCGCCTGCCAGGTACGAGAACGTCACCGCCGCGTTAGTGGCGGGCCCTCCCGCTGAGGTGACCTGCTCTGCGGCGGTGACCTTCGAGTCCTCGTCCGGGAAGCTGGCCACGAGGTATCCGAGGTCAACGGTGGACAGCCCGACAAACAGTCCTTCCATCACACGCCCCTACCGTTGCGGCCGTCCAGTAGCAGGTGCTCCAGCTGGGCGGACCTCTCCGAGTACGTACGGACCTTGACCACCGCGACGAAATCCGCCGTGCCGGCCTCGCGGTGCAGATCCCGCCAGCTGGTGGACAGGTACCACGCCGCGCCGGGCGTACCAAGAGGCCCCAAACCGGCGCAGACGAACCATACCCGGTCCGGTAGATCCGGGAACGGACGAGCCCGCAGCACGATCCCGTACTGCGCATCTGGTGTCGACCGGCACTCGAAACCGTCGGCCAACACCAGGTACTCACTGCCGCGCCCATCAGGCACGATCCGAAACAGCGGCCGCTCGACCGTCTCCAGATACATGTGCGTGCAGTCATTGCTACTCAAACCGAAAGAGATAATGCTGCGCGCTGGATCTCGCACCGCATCGGTGTCGGTCTGCAACGTCCAGGAAACCCTCGGATGGCGCTGGAACAGCTCAGTCGCATACACGAGCGCCCGCATGTCGTTCACCGCAGCCGCAACAGGCACGTCGATTCGGTGCATCCGGGTAAACGGACTCTCCTCCTTCTCGTACAGCAGCTGCTGGTTCAGTCCCGCGATCGCTGCGCGAGCCTCACTGCTGAGCCGGAACACCGGGTAGACCAACGTCACGCTCTTCTGCGCGATCTCACGGCCAACGAACTCGTCGAACACGCCCGGGATGTCGATCGAGTCGCTTCCCACCGCTGAGGTGGAGGCGCCGCAAACCTGAACCATTTCGAACAACTGCTTGTCATCCAGGGCCTCATAGTCGGCGGCGTCCAACAACCGATCAAGGGACACCTCGTAAACCCGCGCGAGCATGCCCAGCGCGTACACCGTGGGCCGGCGGCCGCCCTCTGGCCATCGCTCGAAATCGCTCACACGCTGTGCCGTCATCGGCGCGCGGCCAGACGAGTCCAACCTGTTCCAGACGTTCGCCACGTCCTGCAAGGTCATCCCACATGCCCAACGCAACGCCAGCCGTGTTCGAGCCTTCGCCTTCGCCTCAAAGACCCGAGCGATCTCACCAGGGCTGTAGCCGCCAGCGGCGAGCTGGCGCCGCACGGCTTCGCGCTCAGCCTTCGTCCGCATCGACCGATGCTACGTCCACAGCACACACGGCCAGGTGGGCCGCAGGCGCTCGACCGCGCCGTGTGGACGCCGGTGCGAGATCCAGATCCGCGACGGCCCGGCCCCGCCCAGCCTCAAGCGGAGGCGGGTGCGCTTGGGCGGGGTAGGTTCGGCGGTGTGCCTGACCTACCACTGTCATCGGCGTCGCGATCTTCGACGCGCAGGACTCAGGCTGCCCGTCGGACGACATCGAGGTAGCCGGACACTGGTGGCTTGGCGGCTGGCTCCTGTACCAACCACAGGACCGGCACGGAGGGATCTAGTGAAGCAACGCGTCCGCGCCATTCTCATCACAGCAGCCCGCCAGCTACTGACCATCCGCCGCGAGCGCCTCGGCGAACCCGCCTACTGGGTGTTGCCCGGTGGCGGCGTCGAACCCACCGATACCGACCTCGAAGCCGCGCTCGACCGTGAGCTGCGCGAGGAACTCGGCGGGGCCGCCACCATCGACTCCCAGATCCTGACGCTCGACCACGGCACCGACCGCGAATACTTCTACCTCGGCCGGATCGACGCCTGGAACGAGCACGACCGCACCGGGCCTGAGTTCGACGACCCCACCCGCGGCACCTACATCCTCGACTTGGTTCCCCTGACCACCGCCGGCCTGGACAGCATCAGCCTCAAACCGGACCAGGTCGCCGAACTCCTGCGCAGGCACGTAGCCGCGGGCACTCCACTGTTCGAACTGCCCGACCTTCGGCGCCGCCGATGACCCCACGACCCACCTCGCGCTGCCGACCACTGCCCAAGCAACCAACAGGCACTCAACCAGCGACGGTCACACACAGTAACGGAAGTGGGAGGCTGGCGCGGCAGGGTGTCGGCTCGCTGTCGGCTCGGATGTCGACGCACGCACGCGCACCCACCCGTACGTACGCGCACTGACACGCACAGCCGTCACCACCGCAGCCAGCGGCAAGACGGCTCTCCAACTCGCCCCGCCATGAGGTCGCGCACCCTCGATTCCGCAACACCCGAGCGAGCGACTCAAGCAACTGTCGTTCACCGAATGTAAGCAGTTTGGGCCTGATTCACTACCGTGCGTAGATGCTGACCGCACCTTCTCGGACAAGTCGATCCGCAGCGGCCCACCCGGCCCGGCACGAGCAACGTTGGCGTCCCCTGCTAGTCTTACCCGGCGCCTCAGCGCGCACGGCCAGGTAGCTCAGTTGGTACGAGCGTCCGACTGAAAATCGGCGACCCTGCGGCCCGCACTCCCCGTGCTTCTGCCTCATCCAACGCTGTGACCTGCGGCAATGCTGTCGTCGTTCTGCTTTGCCCTCGCCTGGGAGCAGCCGAATTGCTCGGTGCGTGCTCCGAAGTCGTGATCTTGTCTAGCGCCGGCCTCATCGCTTCCGGATCCAACTACTGCTGGTGATGTGGGCCCAGGGATTGCGTCCTGACCAGGCCAGACGTTGGCCGAACCAGTATCAGCCACGAGGGCTGCAACGGGGCGGCCGATGCAACCGCGCGGTGCCGGAGCCACGCGCACGGCCTGCGATGGTCAGCTTCCTAAGCGCGGGATCCGAATAACCCTGCGCCAGACAACCTTGTGCGTGCGTTGCGCGTCCGTGAGCCAGGGCTCGGGTTCGTGGGGGTAGGGCCTTGGGAGTCGCTCACCCCACCACAGGCTGACTAGGTCTCTGCCCCGGGCGTAGGTACGAAGAATGTCCTCTCGGATGTAGAGAATGTGACCAGTCATCCGAAGTGGAGGGCCGTACGAGAGCGTCGCTGGGCGGGCGGTGGCGTCGTACTGGTGAAAGGACTGGGCCGCCGGTCGGAGGTCCATAGCACGAGACAGTTCGCGGGACGGGACGACTGCGGGAGCGGCGGCATTGAGTGGTGAATGATAGCCCTCCCAGCCGAAGCCATGGACCAGGACTTCAGCATCGATCTTCCTACCGCCTATGGAGATCGTTCGGCGGTACGGGTCATATGGCTCGTCATCCTCGTGGATGTGTCCGAAGGTCGGATGCCAAGGAATCTCGCCCGCAAACGTGTAGTAGTCGTCGGGGCCTTCAGGGATCCAGCTACGCCCTGGGTATGGGTGGGACGTGAACGCCTCGGCAACCTCTTCTCCGTCTGCCTGGTCGACCAGGATCGTCTTGATGAGGCCCCATACTCGGCGGCCAGGAGCCTGCATTTCGGTTTCTAGGTGTCCTCCGACGGCCACCCAGGGGCCGGCGTGACCGTCCAGTTCGACAGGTCGGAGAACGTCGTCAGGTACCGAGACTGTCCCTGACGTGACCCATTCTTCGTCGCTCGCCGGAGTGGTCACCGCCCAATCAGGCATCCCTATCGGAAGCGGGGGGACGGGCAGAGGGAACGACGGGTCGATGCCGAGATCCGGGAGGCGCTCCGAACGTGGACGTAGCTCGCCCCGACTTTGAAGCCGCCCGGCCGTGTTGTAGAAGCCGATCCATCCATACTTCTTGCCGTACCGCTCGAGCTGTCCAGCTCGGTCGGCGCCGTAGCCGTAGCGCTGGTCTTGGAGTGCCCTGTCGGTGGTGCCGAGGCCTTGTTGGCGCCAACCGAGTGCCCACACGGCACCTCGGATCTCGGCTAGGGCCTCTTTGTGTCCGGTGTGGTTGCGGTCGTAGTTTCTCCGATCATCGAACAGTCGCCCGATCGTGTAGTTCTCGAAGTCCATGCGGATTGGGCTGCCGGCCTCGTCGACGTTCGGGTGGCCCTCGGCGATAGGCGCGAATGTAGGGCCTGCTGCGAAGTCAAGTTCGCCGGATCCCAAGTCTGGGGGAAGCGCCTCGGGGTAGTACCGCGCGGAGTGTATGTACATTCCTTGCACATAGAGCCGCATGAGCCAGTCGTTGTTTGGATGGGTGGCGTCAGGTCCGATGAGGGCAGCGCGGAGTTGTTCGAGGAATCCCGGCAGTGCATCGGCGTATGCCGCGTCGTGGATCTGGCGAGCCATGGCGACGCCGTAGCAAGCTGCCAAGGTGCGCTGCGGAACATAGGTGTCACTGATATCTAGGGACTCGATTCCCATCTTGAAGAGGAGGCCGGAGTCCTTCAGCCCGAGCTGGTAGAGGCTGCGGGTGGCATGATCACGTAGATCGCGGACGGTGCTGGTGAGTATCCACATAGTCCACGCCGCGCGTAGCGCGTCGCGTGTTGGATCATGTTCGTCACGGCTCCATCTGTCCTCGAACTCGCGCAGGTCTCGGACCAGGTCCCGCCAGTTTCTTCGGGTCCACTCGGTCCAGATCGAATCTCGCTGAGCCACGTCCATCTGTCTCAACGCGGCATCCAGAAACGTCGCGTTGAGTGGATGTCGCGCCCCTGTACGGGTGAGTCGTAGGCGATCGAGTAGGCGCCCTGTCTGCGATGTGGGACCTAGTAGCGCGCTTTTCAGGGCGTCGAGGGTGGCGCCGTCAAGGAATTTCGGTTCCAGTTCCGTCGCCAACAGGAGAGCGGGGCCGCGCAAGTTCTCGTCAACGAGGCTCCATAGTTGACGTTCGTGCCGCCGCGGGAGCAGTGAGGCAAGGGCCGCGAAGACATCCTCAGCCAGTGGTTGGCGTCGTTCCCCGGTACCAGCAAGTGCGGCGGTGGTCTCGGCCGATGACAGCCAGGCAGCCATAGTGTCGCGGTCGCGCTCGGCAATAAGCGCGGAGGCGACGATGTGTCCGGCAAGTGCGTCGTAGCTGATAAGCATCCCGCTTTGGCCGGGACTGTCACGGATCGGAGTGCGGAGCAGCAAGCCTTCCTGTTCCAGCATGCGGACCATGCTGCAGTCCCATCGGGTATCGGTGTCGATGAGCCCACGTAGCCTCTGCATCTCCACGCCATTGGCGTGGCGCAGCCAAAGCGTGTGTCCGATCTTCTCTAGAGCAGTCCGTACGTCTGGCGGACAAATTCTGAAGTGGTTGGGCGAGAGTTGGCTGATGCGATCGGCGATTTGGTCGATGTACTGATCGAACATTGCGGCAAGGGAGCCGGGCATCGATTCGACCCCGACCGTCTTTTTACGATCAGGATTCGTGACGTCGCAGAAGATCCGTAGTGCGAGCGGATGGTTGAGGATCATGTCGGGGATGTCGGCGTCGGTAGCATCAATGTTGTAGTAGTCGAAGTAGCGCTCGACCGCTGCGTCACGGTCGGCAGCAAAACCCTCGACCTTGAGCCGGCGCACATTGTCGGGGAGACATTCGTTCGCGAAGGACCCTCTGACGGTGCACACGAGCAGGACGTGGGGGTAGCGAGGCAACATCGTTCCGAGCGAGCTGAGGTGGCCTGCCCACTCGCGTGGGTCTTCCGCTTCGTTAAGTCCGTCGATGACAAGTGGTAGCCGACGGTGGGCGCGCTCCCCGGCGGCGTCCAGTGCCGCCAGCAAAGACTCGACGCTCGGACATGGACGGCCACTGATGGCGACTTGCCCGGCGAGGGAGTCGAGGGATGTCCGGGATGCGAGTTGACGTCCATGGAGGAGTATTCCTGCCGGCCGATCGCCGTCTGGCGTCGTTACCTGGGCAGCGAGTTGGGTCTTGCCGTTGCCGGCATCGGCGACGATCGCGGCCATGGCGACGTTGAGCTCGTCGTTCAACGAGGTGAGGACCGCAAGGGCTGTGTTGACGTCGTCGAGAGCGTTGGTGGCGTACATCGACAGTGGGTGTCGCGCGCTGCGGAGATTGCGCGGAACGGAGCGGTGCTCCGCGGTGACGCCCGGAACCTGGGATTCGAGCTGACGGAGCGACTGCCAGTTTCCTGCCTCAAGGAAGGTAGCCACGTCTACGAGATGTGACGTCATGTCGTCCAGCAGTTCGACGAATGCAGTGACGCGAGCTGCGAGGGGATCGGGGATCTCGGTAGAGTTGCGCGAGATTTCTGCTTTGGTGTCGTCTAATGTGGTCTTCGCCTGTTGTAGTTCGCTACGGGCGGCATTGTCGCCGAGCATGCGTCGGATTGAGCGTTCGGCCTCGACGGGTTGATGCGCTTCCGGGAGCCAGCGGAAGCGAATTGGAGCGACGGCCTGTTCATGAAGCGTTAAGAGCTCCTCTGGAGTCAGGACCAGGTCGCCGAAGTACGTCGACCGGTACAGCTCTCCCGGTCCGACTAGGTGCTCCTCAACGTTGGACCCTGTCCAAAGCCTCAATGTCATGGTGCGAGCAACGGGCGCTAGGCCGTAGAACCAAGCTTGGTCAGTGGGGGTAAGGGGATGCCGCGTCCACAGGACCCAGTCCGTGATGCCTGGGACCTCCTGCAGGCTGTCTGCGATCGCCTTCTCAATTTTCGCTCTACGCGCCGCGCCGATGGGTCGGCCGGGTTGTATCTCGTACCAACGGCATTGCCAGCCGTACCACCGCCCCGCATCGCCTAGCGCACAGCTACTGGTGAGCCGGAGGTGGAACTCGACACCGGGCTGATTGGCGAGGGCTCGGAAGTCGCCGCAACTGGCGTAATGACGATGCATAAGGTGCCGGCACAGCATCTCGAAGTTTCTAGTGGCTGCGCCGGGTAGGCCGGCGAAGACCTCCCAGTTCACGCTAGCCACGGCGACCGATGCCCGCACGGTCGAGCGCGTCGCCCTCCGCCTCGTGGACGTGCGCGGAAAAGATCTCAATGCGAGCTTTTCTGTCCAGCAATATCTTCATGTGGGCCGCTACGTCGACCTCGTCGGTTCGGATCACTACCGAGTCGCCGTGAACGCGGATCTGCGTGTCATAGACCAGCTGCTCCAGGTCTCCAGGACTGAGAGCGTGGAGGTTGAGCTCCGTCAGCAGATCGATCATTTCCTGGCTGAACCGGCGGGTCGGCTCGCCAACCTCCAGACGACCCGCATCTACCTCGGCCTGCACCCCGGTCGCCAGCTTGTCAATGAGTTCCTTGGCGCTCTCCGCCTCACCTACCGAGGCGAACCTTCCGATCATCACTAGATTCATCGAGTGCTCCGAGCCGTAGCCCCACCAGATTCTCATGGTGCCCCTCCGTTCGTCCCGCGGAGTGTTCTTAGGGCTGACATAACGCCGTCGGCGCCGATGGCTACCCCGCTCACGTCGTACGAGGAGCACTTGAGGACGCCGTTCGCATCGATGTGCGCGTACGCCTCCAGCGGTGCTTCGCCGGGCACCTGGTCGCATGTTGGCAGGCCTTCGGCTCCCGTCTGGCTCACGACGAGCGGCACTCTGCCGTCATAGGACATGACCCACTTGCGCATCGTGGCGATAGTCTGATGGTCGATGCCCGGCCGCGCCGCAGTCGGCTGCTCAGGGAGCAGCAGCAGTTCTCTTGCGCCTGTTCGTTCCGCGACCTCTACGATCCGATCGAGTTCCACCACGGTGTCCGAGTTGACGACGGAATTGATGCCGAACTGCGTGATGTCGGCGACCGCGCCGATCCCGGCGAGCAGGTGTGAGAAGCGTCGGCCCCGCAACCGCTCGTACGTCCTGCCTACCCCGTCCATGCTGATGCGCACGAAGTGCACCGCGCCCTTCAGCCTGGCGCAGACCTGGCGATCGAGGTGGTGGCCGTGGGTCGTGAACGTGACTGCGAGCTGTGTCGTGTCAGCGACGCGGTGACAAAGATCCGGGAACTCACGCACGAGAGTCGGCTCGCCCCCTCCGAAGCCCACCCCGATACAGCCCTGCTCATCCAGCTCGCTCATCCATCCGACTAGGACTTCGGTCCGTAGCCGACCGGACTCCTTCGGCGCATAGCAGTACGCGCATCGGAGATCGCACGCGTTCGTCAATGCAACCGAGACCTGCCGAGGAGCTTGGGACCACTCGGACGGCTCCCCGATCACTTCGTCGATCAGGACGTTGAATCCTGTCAGTCGATCAAAGAGGTGGATGCCTGCTGACGATCGCCGGACCTTCGTCTGGCCTACTGCCCGCATCAGCCTCCTGAGCCCTTCCACCGCCCTGCAAGATCGCCCGGGTAGCAGCGTGTTGTCGGGGCGCTGGCTCGAGCCCCAGTCCGTCGTCCGCGCAACCCGGATAAAGGTTACGTCAGTGCGCCAGGCGAGTCTGACACCATCAGGCACCTCCTAGCGTGAAATTTGGCGCGCCGTCGAAGCCGCGACATGCCGGGTATGCATCTCCGGTGCGGGTCGATCGGGGTGTTCCCATCACGCAGCTACAGCAGCAGACGGTCGAGCCGGTCGACGACCAGCGCCGCGGCGACCACGCCACCGGCAACGCGGTTGGGGTACTGGCCCGAACTGTGGGGCGTGGGAGGTGGTGTCATGACCGGACACGGAAGTGAGCGGGCATGACGAATAGGGGCCACGATCCCCGGCCGGGTGGAACCCGACTCGCCCACGGCCCGCCTGCGTTGCCGCTACCACGTCATCCGTAGGAGTTGCGCGGCGACGACTTCGAGCGGGGCGGTGGCGTCCATGACGGCGGCGCCTCGGCGTCGCCAGGCGCTGGTGAACGCGGCGTGCTGGGCGAGGGCGTGTCCGAGGGTGTCCTCGCTGCGGCCGTAGTCGTTGCCGCCGGCCCGGGCCAGCAAGCGCTTCCGCATGGTGGGTTCGTCGATGTGCAGGACGACGATGAGGTCGAACAGGTCGGCGAGGTCGAGGGCGTTGTCGGCGCGTCCGCACAACCACCGCACCCGCACCCCGTCGGGTGCTGTGGCGTTGACGAGTTGGCGGAGCCGGTCGGCGTTCCAGATCCACCGGTGTTCGGCGAGCCAGCGGGCGTCCGGCAGCGGTGGGCGGGTGACTGGTTGACCGGTGTGGTCCGCCCAGGTGCAGAGGGCGGGGTCGCCGTCGAGGCTGACCGCGTCGTGCCCGGCCCGCTGCAGATGCGTAGCGAGGGTCGACTTGCCGGACCCCGAAACGCCGGTCACCAGTACCGCCACCGGCCTGCCCACCCGACCAACGCCATCGCCTGCCGTCTGGGGTTGGGCCGCCATTGGTGCACCGTATCGCTGGCCGCGACCCGGACGGGGCGCGCCGCGCCCGCTGGTCGGGGTGCCGGGCAGCGCGCGCCCGCGCGCAGCTCGCCGCCACACCGTGTGCCTGGCGCCTAACCTGTCAGGGTGATTCGAGACGCGTACCTCGTCGCCGCGACCGTCCTCACCGACTTCCTCGATCATCCGGCGATCGCAGCCGCGTGGAGGTCGCCGAGCCGGGTGCCGATCACGCTCGACGCACCGCTGACCGGCGAGGCCCCCATCCCGCTACTGGAGCACTACACCCAGGCGGCATGGCGGGGCGGGGACATCAACAACGCCCCGAACACCGCGCTGCGCGACGAGGGCGAAGCCGCAGCGGAGGACGGCGCGGCAGCGCTGGTCAAGCAGTGCCGGCAGCAGCTGGCCGAGCTGCGCGACCGGCTGCCGGCCGAGCCGGCCGACCGGCTGGTGTTCCACCCCCGGGGCCCGTGGACGCTGACCCTGGACGACTTCCTCATCACGCGGCTGGTGGAGATCGCGGTACACCTCGACGACCTGGCGGTGAGCGTCGGTCTCGATGCGCCGGACCTGCCCCAGGAGGCACTCGCGCCGGTGTTCGCCGTACTGACCCGCCTCGCCGTACACGAGCACGGGCCGACCGCAGTGCTGCGGGCGCTGACCCGCGCCGAGCGCGCGCCGGCCAGCATCGCCGTGCTGTAACCCCCTCGACCGTATCCCCAGGGAGACTCCCCTCCCGTGGCACCGCTGGTGATCACGGTGGGTCATTTGTCTTAGGCGGGGTGTAGCGTCCCGGCCGCCGGCCCCGGGCGATGGCCCGCTGCTGGCTTCCCATCGTCGAGCGGTCGGGGGGCGTTTCGTGGGCTGGTTGAAGCTGACGCCGAAGGTGCCCGCCGACCCAGTCGGGATCCCCGAGATGAGCGAGTCGGGGTGGTTGAAACACACCGACGCCCTGGCTGGTACCAGCTTCGCCGCGGTCGCCCGGCGCCTGCCCGGCACGATCCGGCAGGCACTGGGAATCGCGTGGGCGGCGATGCGGATCGACACCGCCGCCGCGCTGCTGCTCAACCTCCTCACCGGCGTGGCGACCGCGTTCGGGCTGCTCGCGACCCAAAGCGTGCTGCAGCAGCTGTTCGCCGCCGGGCCGACACCCGAGCGGGTCCGGGCCGCGATCCCCGCACTGGCCGCGGTGGCCTGCACCGTCGCTCTGCGGTCCGGGCTGGGGATCGCCGCCGGGTGGGCGCAGTCGCGGCTCGAGCCACGCGTCGTCGACGCCGTCGAGCGCCGCCTGTACACCGCGACGACGCTGGTGGACGTGGCGGCGTACGACGACCCGGACTTCGCCGACGAGACGTTCCGCTCCCGGCAACGTTCCAGCATCTCCGCGCAGTACCTGGTGCGCGCGAGCATCGACCTCACCGCCGGCGCGGCCGGGCTGGTCGGGACGGCGGTGGCGCTGCTGCTGATCCACCCGCTGCTGTTCGCCGCCCTCGCCGCCGCGAGCGTGCCGGCGGCGTGGACCGCCATCCGGGTCGGCCGGCTCGGCTACCTGGTCGACCGGCTGCTCACCAACCGCCGCCGGCGGATGTGGCTGCTCGCGGAGGTGATGGCCACCCGGATCGCAGCTGCGGAGGTCCGGGCGTTCACCGCCCGCGAGTACCTGCTCGGCGAGTACGCCACCGTCGCGGAGGCACAAACCCGCGCCGAGGTCGACACCGCCAACGTCCGCTCCACCATCCGGCTGATCGGTGGGATCGCCTCCGGCATCGCCACCGCCGGCGTCTACGTACTCCTCGGGTTCCTGCTCGCCGACGGCATCATCCCGCTGGCCGCCGCCGGCACGGCGGTCCTGGCGCTGCAGGCGGCCCGGCAGTCAACCGCGCTGGCGCTGGTGAACATCAACAAGATCTACGAGGAGTCCCTGTACTTCGGCGACTACCTCGACTTCTCCGCCCGGGCCGCCGTCCTCACCAGCCCGCCGCACCCCGGCCCGGTCGGCGCACCGGAGACCATCGAGGCCCGGCAGGTGAGCCTGCAGTACCCCGACAGCGACCGCCTGGCCCTGGACAAGGTCATCGTGACCGCGCGGCGGGGGCAGACGATCGCGCTGGTCGGGGAGAACGGCTCCGGCAAAACCACCCTCGCCAAACTCCTCGCCGGCCTCTACCGGCCGACCGACGGCACCATCGAGTGGAACGGCACCCGCTGACCGGCGGCGGCGAAGCGGTGTGGCGGCACGTCGCGCTCGTGCCGCAGGAGCACGTACGGTGGCCCTTCACGGCCCGTACGAACATCACCATCGGCAGCCCCACCCAGGACGGCCCGGACGAGGCGGCCGTCGAGCGCGCCGCGGCCGACTCCGGCGCCCACGACGTGATCACCGCGCTGCCGGCCGGCTACGACACCCTGCTCTCCCGCGGCTTCGCCGGCGGTGTCGACCTGTCGGGCGGGCAGTGGCAGCGCATCGCCTGCGCCCGCGCCTTCTACCGCGACGCCCCGCTGCTGATCTGCGACGAGCCGTCCGCCGCCCTCGACGCCCGGGCCGAGCACGCGCTGTTCACCGCGCTGCGGGCCAACGCCGCCCAGCGGATCACCGTGCTGGTCACGCACCGGCTGGCGAACGTCCGGCACGCCGACCGGATCTACGTCATCCACGAGGGCCACCTCGTCGAGGAAGGCACCCACCAGCAGCTCATGGCCGTAGACGGCCGGTACGCCGAGCTGTTCCGCCTCCAGGCCGCCGGCTACCTCGACGCCGACACTGCCCGCGTTCCCGCCCAGGGAGCGGCCCGCGACGCCGTACGCCAGCCCTGACAACCGCGCCCTCCGGAGATGGAGATAGAGATGCCGACCGCCGCGCCCGCCAGGCAGCGCATCACTGACCTCGCCACCGGCATCGTGCCGATGGACGAACGCGAGGAGCAGGATCGGGCCGACATCCTGGCCTGGGTCGCCTCCGGCGCCCCGCTGTTCCGCACGGCGAAGCCGGACGTGCCGGCCAAGCACCTCGCGGTGTACTTCGTGCTGATCGACGAGCCCACGTGCAGCGTCCTACTGGTCGACCACGTCAAGGCCGGATGCTGGCTGCCGCCAGGCGGGCACGTCGACCCCGACGAAGACCCCGCCGCCGCCGCGGTTCGGGAAGCGACCGAGGAGCTGGGCATCGACGCGCATTTCCACCCCGCGCTCAGCGACGGGCAGCCGCTGTTCTTGTCGGTCACCCGCACCCGCGGTCCCGGCTCCCACATCGATGTCACCATGTGGTTCGTCCTAACCGGCGACCGCGATACGCCGATGACCGGCGACCCGAACGAGTTCGCGCAAACGGCCTGGTTCACCCTCGACGAAATCGCCGCGTGGGCGACCGACGAGTCTGACCCGCACATTCCGCGTTTCGTCGCCAAGCTCCAGGGCGCGCTCGCTTTCGCCGCGAAGCACCCGACGATTGCAAGGCTGTTGAAGGGATCCACTCCGATGACCAACACCGCCGTCAACGACGAGGCCCGCTCGGGCGGCTGCCTGTGCGGCAAGATCCGGTTCACGGTGGCCGGGAAGCCGGACTACCCGCACGTGTGCAGCTGCCCGCACTGCCAGAAACGTGCCGGCGGGCCGCTGCAGTCCTGGGTCGGATTCCCACTGACCGGGCTGCGCTGGATCGGTGAAGGCGGCGAGCCGACGTGGTTCGACACCTTCCCCGCAAGGACCAAGAGGGGCTTCTGTCCGACCTGCGGAAGCCACATCGGCGCGCTCGACTACGGCGACAGCACCATCGGGATCAACGTGACCGCGTTGGACCAGCAGGACGATCCCGCGCTGCTGCCCGTCAACCAGTCCTTCCGTGGCGACGCCGTGTCCTGGCTCCCGCAGGTGCCCGACACATTGCGCAGCCCGGTCGCCTAATCAGCGCCCGGCGCCGTCGAGCCTGGTGATCGCGCTGATCTGCCGAATTGAGTAAGGGGGTCTCACTACTATAGTTAAATTGTCGAAGTCGCTGGGGGAGCCTAGGTGAAGTGCCCGGGTGAGTGAACACAATCGATGGCGGCCGGCATCCCATGATCGCATATAGTGGTATTCCGCATCAGGTCAACGCCAAGAACGTCGAGGATCATTGCAGGATCCGGGCTCCCCTCCTTGGTTACCACGTAGCATTTCCGTGCCGAAGGAAAAGCGGTCCTCGCCACACGTCGCAGAACTTCATTGAGGACCCTATCCCCAAATCCATAGCCAATGATGTACCAATGTTTCGACTCCACGAGCCGGTCGAAGAAATACGAGTAGGCGAACCTGAACGGATACTCGCGTATCAGTCGACCCTTTGCTGCTTGGTTTGTCAAAATCACGGAGGGCGCCCATTGCGTCCGGTCCTCGCGCCAAGCGCTCCAGTATCCGGCGCCGCGAAGCGCATCGATCTGAAACTTCACGTGATCACTGCCGCTTCGAAGCCATCCGAGCGAGCCGTGCAGGTTCACCACCGAGTAGATGCATGGCAAGTCCGCGACCGTTCTAAGACGATTTCCAGTGATGATGGGTCCGCCTGGCACGACATCGATCTTGAATTCCGCCGCCGGGCGCCCATCGGCAAGGTCTGCGATATTCCCCTTCAAAACCTCCAATGCGGCCGATACCAGGATCCCATCATAGTTCAACGTCGCGAGGCACCAGGCGTCACCAAGTTGGGCGACCCTTGCGCAAAGAGCCTTCGCGTGGTCGGTACCGTGCCCTAGCGAGCGCTCGGCAATTAACTCAAGGACATGGCTTACGCCATGTCGATATAGTTGTTTTGTTACGGCCCTCGTCTCCGCCACGGAGTCGGACAGGCTAGGCCCCAGGCCATCGGTTAGGGCGGTTAAATCCTCGAGAGCGGACATCGCCCCGTCGAGTATGTCCAAGGGGCCGATGAGGTTCTCAAGATCGTATCCTGTTCCTGGGTCTAGGGATGTTGCCAACTTCTTAAAGGCGGCCTCGGTGGTGTCGGGCGCGCTCACCGACGAAAACCTGGACTTCAATTCCTCGAACAGTTTCGAGGAGCTGAGATCTTGGTTGTGCGCGACAGATAGCCCATTGCCGATCAGCGCAGTCCTCATTGATCCCCCGGTTGAGTTCTCACACAGCGGCGTCGAATACCCAGTTCAGGCTAACCGCACTACCTTTCAAGGGTGGTTGAAGTAGCAATTGCGCCGAGGGTGTCAGGTGGGACCGCAGGGACAGCCCTCGGGAGCACTCTCATGCCGCCGAACATGCGCGCTCCGCATCTGGAATGCGGCCGGGTTAGCGAATACCAGAGCTGCGGGCATGTCCGCGTTGGTGCACGAACGGGCAGAGGGAGTGTCCACGCGCCTACGCCGGGCGATCGGCGGAAGACCCTGCCCACCATGCCTTGTCGCTCCGGTGTGCGGTCGCGCTTACCGGGCCGGATACCTCATGGGCGATCGCTTCCGAAAGTCGCTTCGCGCGCGGCCTGGGCGAGGGTGGCCTGGGTGGTGGCGGCGAGCCCGAGCCGGTTCCAGTGGAAGATCACGTGTAGTGCGAGGACGGCGCGGAGGCCGCGTGTGAGCCTGCCCGCTTCACGGGTGAGCTGGAGGATCGTGCCTGCGTTGGCGAATGCGGCGTGCCATTCGTCGGTGCTGCGGGCGGTGCCGGTGAGAAGTTGGCCGACACTCTTGGTGAAGCCTTCCCACGTGTGGCTGTCGGGCGGCTGCGTGAGGTGCTCGGCGCGGTGTTCGACGACTCGTGCCCACACATCGCCTTGCTCGTTGAGATCGAGTCCCGCGCCACGCATGAGTGCCGCACACAGGATCAATGAGCGTTCTCGCCGGTCGGTGGGATGTTGGCGGAGGTAGGGCAGGAGGTGATAGCTGTCGTAGCTGAACAGCGCGTGCGAGGTTGTCATCGCCTCGGTTCCGCCGAACGCGTGGGTCTCGGGTTCGTAGATGTCGGCGGTCCAGCTCACCCCGTCGGTGATCAGCTCCTTCGCTAGCTGTCGGCTGCGCTGCTGGTCGGTGGGTAGGTAGCGGATGCGCCAGGCGCCTTTGCGGATGTACCACCACGAGGTGATCAACCCGCTGGACTCGGCGGCCGGGAGGACTCGGTTCAGGTGTTCGATCGCCCGGAGTGCGCGCTCGTGTGCGTCCTGGCCGGGGTAGTTGATGTTGATCTGTTGCCAGGGGCTGTCGTCCATGGTGGACCCTTTCGCGTCAGGCGATGAGGAGGCAGGCGTCCCAGGAGGTTGCGGTGGTGCCGAGGGTGGCGAGGACGGCTCCGGTGCCTCCGGTCAGAAGCCCCTCGGCTTCACCGAACCCATCGGAGGACTGCCGGTGGGAGGCCGCGACGGCGTCGAGGGGTGTCGGGGTGAGCGCGTCGACGGCGATGCGCCTTGCGGTGGCCACGAGTCCTGCGGTGCCGTGGCACAGGCCGCGCTCGCCGAGCCGGCCGGTCTGGTCAGGGTCGGTGACGCAGCGGACGAATGCCGCCTCGGCGCTGTGTTGCCGGTCGAGGTCGTGCAGGGCCCGCGCGGCGAGCTGTTGGGCGCGGGCGATGCCGGGGGTGCCGTAGCACCAGGACGGTCGCAGCGGCGTCTGCTGGGTCGGGGCGCCACGGTCCAGGTCGGTGAGGGTGAGGGTTTGCGGCCACCAGATCGCGCCGTCGGTGTTCTGCTGCCAGGTGTCGAGCCATTGGCAGATCCGCCGGATCGCCTCGTTCTGGCCGTTGACGGTGATGCCATCGCGCAGTGTGAGTGCGAGTAGCGCCAGCGGTCCGGTGATGCCGTGGGCCATGCCGTGGTTGGCGTGGCCGCCTACTGGTGGCGGTTGGTCGCGGTCGGGGCTGTTCCAGCACCACCAGCCGGGTAGATCGCCTTGGGGTTCGGTGAGCCGGACGAGGTACTCCAGGACGTCGCGGAGCAGCTCGTGGTCGGCGAGCTGGCGTAGGGCGACGCCGACGCCGGTCAGTCCGCGGATCAGGTCGTACTCGGCGAAGTGCGGCAGCGCGCCGCGGTCGATGCGGCGGTGGGCGGCGTCCAGCCGGTTCCGGGTGACCGTGGCGGTGCCCTCGGCGGTGAGGGCCTTGGCACGGGCGAGGCCGGGGTGGTCGGCGGCGGCGAGGACGAACGCGAGCGCGGGGGCGCCGTAGAACAGGCTCGCGCCGCCGGCGATGCTGACGCCGCCCGCGGTGGCCTGCTGCAGTGCTTCGCGCGCTGCGGGCCAGTTGCCGGTTTCCAGGTGCAGCAGGGCGATGCCGGCCGCGCCCTCGGCGAGTGACTGCCCCGCGCTCATGCTGTCTGCCTGGCGCGGGCGGTGTGGGCGACGGTGCGGGCCAGGCGCAGGCAGTGCTGCTCGGATGCGGTGTCGACGCCGATCATGCGGGCGTGGTGCAGGTGAAGGAGATCGCCGAGTACCTGGTCGGGGTTGAGCCCGTCCGCCTCGACCAGGGTTCGATACCGCGACAACGCTGCCGCCAGGCGCTCGTCGTGGAACGGGACTCCAGCGACGTCGAGCTGGGCGGGATCAAGCCGCCGCCCGGCGTGCCGGGGGACGTGCGTGGTCAGCCAGCGCAGGCCGTCGCTGGTGAACCCGTCGGCGATGGTGATCATGCTGGCGGCGGTGGTGGCCTGCCGGTCGCCGGTCGGCCGGCGCAGCGCGGTACGGGAGTCGGCGGCGAACACTGCCTCGGCCGCCGCCAGGGTGCTGCCGGTGCCGTGGCGGGTCTCCGGCCGGTACGGGTGCAGGCTGTAGTCGCGCACGACTGCCTGGCCGTGGAGTTCCTCTACCCAGCCGGCGAGGTGGCCGGCGGTGTCTGCGAACCGGTCGACGTGCGCGAGCGGGATGCGCAGCCGCAGGTGGGGTTCGGGCTCGGGGTAGCGCAGGAACCACCAGCCCGGCGGCAGGTGGTCCGCGGGGCGTTCGGCAAGATCGGCCAGGATGGCGTCGCACCGGCCGTAGAGGCGGGCTTCCAGCCACCGTGACCGGCCGGGTAGGTGCCCGACGGTGCTCGCCGGCTGCGCTGGGCGAGGCGGTCGGCTGGCGGGTGCGGGGTCGGTGAGGGTGAGCATCAGCTCGGCGGGGCGGTTGTCTATCCAGCCGGCCGAACCGGGCGCTTCGGTGAGTACGGTGCGGCCGTGCCGGTCGAGGTGCTCGCGCAGGACTGCCAGGTGCGCGGGCTCGTCCAGGTCGAGGCGCAGTTGTACGTCGTCTCCCCCGATGAGGACGTGCTGCGGGATGAGGCGCTGGTAACGGTGGCGCTGCCAGCCGTCGCGCCACTGCGGCCATCCGGCGCTCCGGGCGGGCAGGGCGGTGGGCTCGATGATCCAGCGGGCTGGGTGCAGGATGCTGCGTCCGCGCCGCAGGCGGGGTAGGAACGGCAGGCCCGCGGCGTGCCCCCAGTCGAACCGGGTGCACGGCGCGTTGTAGGCGGTCCAGATCTCGGCCAGGAACCGCATCAGCGGCTGCTGAAGAGGCAGGAGAACGCTGTTGCACAACAACGGCTCGACCGGCTGGCCGGTGCTCCGGGACACCAGCCACAGCCGCCGGCCATCCCCAGTGACCGCCAGATCCTCCACGGTCCACGGCGGCGCAAGATGGAAGTCGCCGACCGGGAGCACCGGCAGCAGCTCCGGCATACGGGCCAGGGCCGCGAGGCGGGCGTCCAGCGGAGGGCCGGACAGCTGGACCATGGCCGCGCCGGGCAGGGTCGCCGGCAGATCGTGGTAGACCCGCTGGAACGAGGCGAACTCGGCGGGCGTGAGCAGGTGCAGGAACCGGCCCGCGGAGACCGCCGCGTGCCGGGAGCCGCTGAGCACCGTCAGGACGAATTCGCCGCGGTCCAGATCCCGCACGGTGTCGGCGGCGAGGGCGAACCGCAGCTCGGTGTGCGGCACCGGCGGCCAGACGTCATCGCCGCGCAGCCGCTCGATCAGCGCGTCGTCCATGGCCACCTCGGCGCACCCGTCGAGCGCGGACTGCTGCGCGAGCTGTCCGAGCAGACGATCCCGGCCGGTGAACCCCACGGGGGCACGGCGCGTCGATCCCCGGAAGCCGGCCGGGAACCCGAGCACGCTGAGCACGTCGGGCAGGGGCACGGCCGCTCCCGGCCCCCACCGTTCGATAAACGCCCGGTGGTAATCGACCCAGCCCGGCATCGGCGGCGCGACCGCCACCAGCGTCGCCGCGGCCCGCCCGGCCTCGCGCAGGACCGCCGGGGGAAGCGTCACCTCGACATCGGCCCGCAGGTCGACCGCGACTCGCGCGCCGGGATCACGCGTCGTGCCGCCGTCCGCTGCGTAGCCGGCCGGGTCGGTGACCATCGCCGGCCGCAGCGCCGACAGCAGCACCCCGGTCTTCACTAGCTCGGCCAGCAGCCGCTCAGCCCTGGCGACATCGGCAGGTCCGGCGATCTTCGCGGCGAGGTCGGCGAACCCGACCGGCGTCCGCGCCGCCTCGATCGCGGCCCGGACCGGGCCGGTGAGGCGGACCTCGACATCCCACCGCCTGTCACCCTCAGTGCGGGCGCACGGCAGCACCCACCGCCCGGCGCGCTCGAATCCGAGAGCATTGGTCAGCACCGCGGCGGCGCGCAACGCGGCGAGGTCTTGTTCTGCGCGCGCGGTGTGCTCGGCGATGACTTCGCCGTCCGGGCGCGCCACCGGCCGATGGGCGTCGCCCACCCGGGCGCTCGCGCGGGTACCGAAGTTCACCGGGGCCACTCCGGCGAAGGTGCCGAACGGGGTCGCGCGGGTGGTCCACCGCAGCAGATACCTGACCGCCGTACCCACGAGGCGGCGCAGCCGCTGCTCCTCGATCGGCTCGCCGGACAGCACCCGAGTGATTCGCGCTGCCAGGTCCGGCGATGCGGAGGTCACCGCCGCCGCGAACCGCGGCAATCCCCACGCCGCGGCGAGCCAGGTGCGCCACTCGTCCGGCCCGTCGGAGGCCGGGTCCGGCAAGACGGGCAGGACTAGATCGTTGGGATAGGAGGCGACTCGGATCAACGCCGCACCGGCCGCGGGAATCACGCTTGCACCACCAGGGGGTCGGCGGGTCCGGCGCCACCGCGGGCGCCGGACCCGATAGGAGGGCTGGGGGGTCAGTTGCCGCCGTCGCAGCGGGTGGTGCAGGCGTTGGAGCCGGTGTTGCCCGACCCGCAGCCGTCACTGGTGTTCGTGGAGTAGCCGCTGGCGGCGGGGCCGGCGTCGACCAAGCTGACGTCGAGGACGAACTCGTCTTCCATGTTGGTGTCGCTCATGGGCTTGCCTCTCTATGAAGGGTTGAAGGCGAGGACAATGCGGCCGTGCCGCTTGTCCAGCACCGTCCCGGCCGGCAGATCGCCGTCGGGAGTACCAACGGGCGCGACATGCAGCACCGGCGAGGGCGTTCCGGCCTCCAGCCACGCCCGCATCTGCTCCACCATTCGCCCGGCCGCCGCGCCAGCGGCAGGCCCGTGCGCGCGGGCGCCCACGTCGAACAGGTCACCGCTCCAGCTCAGGTCCGACCGGTAGCAGAAGGTGCCCTCTGCCAGGGCAGCGGGCGTGCCGAACCGCCACGCCGGGGCGACGCGGCCGGCGTCGATCGCCTCCTGCTGCGCAGTGAGCACCACGAACTGCTGCCCGTCATCGGTGGTGCGGGCGGCCAGCCACATGTCCAGGTCGGCCAGGACCGTGCGCGCCGGCAGGCTCGCCCCCGCCCACTCCTGCACCGGCGGCTGCGCCAGCAACGCGCCGACGGCCTCGGTGTCGATCTGCTGGCCGAGCTCGTCCAGCCGCAGATGCACGCCCTGGGCGATGTCGACGAAGCGCATCTCGTGGGCGCCGGCGCCCTGCATGGACACGAACCCGCACAGCCGCTGACTCTGGCTGGTCAGCCGGTCACCGGTGCGGCGCAGCGCCCACGAGCGGGTCATCCCGAAGGTGCGCAGCGGCACCACCAGCGTGCCGTTCTCGGCGAGCTGTGCGGTCCACGCCGGAGAGACGTCCCACGCCCCGACCGTCACGATGATCAGGTCGTAGAGGCGGCCGTCCGCGATCGGCTGCTCGGCGTCGGCGCACACCACGCGCACGTCGTCGTAGCCAGCCGCGGCCAGGCAGGCCGTGGCGCGGTCAGTGACGTCGCTGTCAATGTCCACCGTCGTCACCGATCCCGCCGGCCCGACCAACTCGGACAGCAGGGCCGCGTTGTAGCCGCCGGAGCCGATCTCCAGCACGTGCCTGCCGCACAGTCCACCGTCGACCGCGTCGGCGGCTTGACCGAGCATCTCCGCGATTAGCCACGGCGCCGACACCGAGCTGAGCGCCTCGTCGCCGCGCCGCTTGGTGACCACCGCCTCATCGGCGCGGTACGCCACGGTCAGCGGGGCGTCCGGGGTGAACAGGTGGCGGGGGACGGCGCGCAACGCGGCCTCCACCTCGGGCCGCATCGTTAGCCCCTTGTCTCCGTGATCGGAGACGAGCTGGTCGACCATCGCGGTATGCAGTTCCTCGCTCGGCATGGTGTCGACGCTCACTGGGATTGCACTCCTGTTCATCAGGGCCGCTTTGTGGGACGGCTCGGGTTCGGGCTCTCGGCTCAACCGGGTTGAGCGACTGGGCTCAAGGTCCGCTTGCGCGGTTACGGCTGGCGGGTCGGCCAGGCAACGGTCAACCGGGTGTGGTTCCGGTCGAAGACCAGCCCGCAGGTCGGGAGAAGCTCGTCGGGGGTGTCGGCGGGGTGGGCGGTGATGGTGGGTGCGGGCCCGGCGCGGTTGGCGTCCCAGGTACAGACCTGCTCGTCGATGGTGTCGGCGAGGGTGGTGGCGTCGGGGCCGTGAGCGATGACCCCGAACTCGAAGCGGTCGCGGCCCAGCTCGTCGGGGTAGGTGGGGCGCAGCGTCAGGTAGGCGAGCGTGGACTCGGCTACCACGGCGGCGGCCCGGTCGGGTAGCGCCGGCGCGACGAGGCCGGCTTCGACGGCGGCGGGTTCGGCGGTCAGGGTGGCGAAGCCGGGCACGGTGGTGGCCAGCCTCAGCTCCAGCCCGTCGAACGACTCCATCCGCCGCACCGCGACGCCGGTCCACACCCGCACCGCCGGCTGCTCCAGCACGCCTTCCAGCAGCCCGGGGCCCGGGGCAGGGCCGTCGATGCGCAGGCTGACGTGCTGGTGGAGGGGAAGGTGGTGTTCGGGGGTGGCGGCGGCGCCCTGCATGGGCACGAACCCGCATACCTGCACCGACCTGCTGGTCAACAGCCGTCCTCGCCGGTCGAACGCGACGGACCGGGTCAGGCCGGCCAGCCGGATCGGGGCGACCAGCCGCCCGTCGGGGGTGAGCTGGTGTCGATCCACGCCGGGGGGATGTCGGCGGCTTCGACGGTGACGATGATCCGGTCGAACGGCGCGAACGCCGCCGCCCCGTGTGCGCCGTCGACGCATTGGACGTTGACGCGGCTGTAGCCGGCGGCGGCCAGGCAGGCACGGGCCCGTTCGGTGACCTCGGGGTCGATGTCGACGCTGGTCACCTCCCCGTCCTCGCCAACGAGTTCGGCGATCAGGGCGGCGTTGTAGCCGCCGGAGCCGATCTCCAGCACCCGCATCCCCGGCTGGAGGTCGGCTTGTTCGAGCATCATCGCCACGATGCTGGGCTGCGACACCGACGACACCGTCCTACCGTCGCTGTCGGTCTTGGTGCGCACGACATCGTCGGCGTACGCGCGGGCAGGTGTGGTGTCGGGGACGAACAAGTGCCGGGGCACGGCCACGAACGCCGCGGCCACCGGCTCGGAGCGGACCGCGCCGATGCGGCGCAGTTCATCGACCAGGGCGGCGTGCAGTTCGTCGATCGTGGGCTCGGTCATCGGTGGCCTCCCGGGCTGGTGGTCGTGGGGAGAAGGCGCAGGTGGGCGGGAGGCGTGCTCCGGGTGGCCAACCGTCGTCGGCCGGGAGCGGATGCGCTCGAGTCAGCGCCGTCGCCCGCCCGGGTCGCGGCGGTCGGGGCGGCGGCGGTGTGCCGTCCGGGGACGGCGAGGACAGCAGCAGCGCGGCGGGCCGCGGGACACGGTGCGGCGGCCAGGCGGGCAGCGTCGTCCAGGCAGCCGGCGCACCAGCCGCACGGGTCGGGTCGGTGGATAGCCAGGGTGGCGGCGGCGCGGGTGAGCGCGGCGTCGAGCTGCACGACGATCACCTCCCGCCGCCTCGGCGCGACCGGCGGACGGCTGTCGGCAGAAGGGTGGGGTAGTTGTACAGATGGCGCCGCGCGCGGCGGCTTGGCATGTCGGGGCGTCTGGCTACGGTGGGGCCATGGTCGTGCGTTCCCCGCGGCGCGGTGTCACGCGCTGGCAGCCCCCGCAGCCGCCCACCGTCCCCGCCGCCCTGACCCGCGCAGTGCTGCCGGACCACGACCTGGACCACGAGGTGTCCTTCGACCGGGTCGAGTTCGACGGCCTGGACCTGACCGGCCGCCGCGCCGGCGGGGTGCAGTTCGAGGAATGCCGGCTGGCCCGCACGAATCTGGCGGAGACGGTGCTGGACCGGTCGCAGTTCTCCGAATGCGTTGCTGAGCAGGCCAACTGGGCGAACCTGAAGGCCACGAAGTCGACGCTGCTGCGCTGCCGGCTCTCCGGGCTGCGCCTGACCGGCCTGCACTGGGTCGACGGCGGCCTGCGCGACGTCACGATCGCCGAGTGCCGGGTGGACCTGGCGTCGTTCCGGTTCTCGTCGTTCTCCGCTGTGCTGTTCGAGGACTGCGTCCTGACCGGCGCCGACTTCACCGGCGCCAAGCTCGGCGGGGCCCGGTTCGTCGGCTGCGACCTGACCGGTGCCCGGTTCCCCGAGGCGCAGCTGAAGGGCGCGGAGTTCTCCCGCTGCACGCTGGCGGACATCGACGGGATCACCAACTTCGCCGGCGCGGTGATCGACAGCCACGACCTGATCGCACTGTCCTACACGCTGGCCGGGGCGCTGGGCATTCAAATCCGCGGCTGAACTCACCGCCGCCCCCCGATCAGCGGGGCCTTGCTGACCAGCAGCGGGCCGAGCTGCAGGTGTTGCAGGTCGGAGCCGTCGAGGACCGCGAGAGCGTCGGCGGCGGTGCGGGCGATGGGCTGGCCGTGCAGGTTCAGTGAGGTGTTGAGCAGGATCCCCCGCCCGGTCGCCTGCTCGTAGGCGGTCAGGACGGCGGCGAGGCCGTTGTCGGTGTGGTCGTCGACGATCTGCGGCCGGCAGGTCAGGTCCGCCGGGTGGACGGCGGCGATCATCTCCGGCAGCGCGTCGGCGCGGGCGGGCATGGCCAGCATCATGTGCGGGCTGGGCAGCTTCTTCGGGTTGTGCAGGTAGTCGTGCTGGCGGCTGGCGAGCACGGCGGGGGCGAACGGCATCCAGAAGTCGCGCTGCTTGACCAGCCGGTTCAGCACACGGGGCAGGTCGGGGTTGGCGGGGTCGGCGAGGATGGACCGGTTTCCGAGGGCGCGGGCGCCGAACTCCATCCGCCCCGCCGCCCGGCCGACGATCTCCCCTTGGGCGAGTAGCGCCGCTACCACGGCGGCGTGGTCGGTGGGGCGTTCGACGTGGTAGCCGGGCCGGTCGGCCAGGGCGGCGACGGCGTCGGCTTCGGTGATGTCGTCGCCGAGGTAGCAGTCGGCCAGCGGCGCGACGTCGGCGTGCCCGTACTCGTCGGCGGTGTGCTGGTAGAGGGCGCCCAGCGGGAGGCTCTCGTCACCGCAGGACGGGAACGCGGTGAAGCTGTCGACGCCGGGTAGGGCGGCGAGGCGCTGGTTGGCCTTGACGTTCATGAACACCCCACCGGCGGCGAGGACGTCGCGGATGCCGGTGTGCGCGACGGCGGCGGCCGTCCAGTCGGCGAGGAGGTTCTCGGTGAACAGTTGCAGCCCGGCGAAGACGTCGTCGAAGCGGCGGCCCTGCAGCCGGGCGGCGATCCGCGGCCAGCTGCGCTCGACCGACGCGGTGGTGGTGCGGCGGAAGGCGAGCCCGTCGGCGGAGAGCTTGAGGAAGTCGCCGTAGATGCCGGCGACCCGGGCGGCCCGGCCGGGATCGGCGTGGGGGGCCATGCCCATGAGCTTGTACTCGTCCTCGTGCGGGGTGAACCCGTGGGCGTGGGTGGTCCAGAAGTACAGCAGGCCGAGGCTGTTGCGCAGGTCCGTGCGCGCGACCTCGGTAGCGTGGCCGTTGCGCCAGGCGGTGATGGTGGCGCAGGCGCCGTCGCCGAACCCGTCGCAGGTAAGCACCAGGTAGGGGCGGGCGGGGTCGGCGCGTAGCCCGTAGTAGGCGGTGGCGGCGTGGGTGCGATGGTGGTCATAGAACCTGACCGGCGCACTGATCCCCATGGCGGCGAGGGCGTCGGTGACCTGCCGGCGGGTGGCCGGGCAGTCGTCGGCCAGGAGTTGGGCTTCGTGGCGGGCCGCGCCCGGGCGGCGGTGGAAGTCGGTGAGGCGACGCAGGAACTCCTCGCGTGGGCAGTGGGCGATCGGGCCGGTGCGGGCGCCGTAAGCGACGCCGGTGACCGCCGCCGGCTCGATGCCGACGTGACGCAGGGCTGCGGCGATCGCCTCGCGGGGGAAGCCGATGTGCCCCTTGTTCCGGGTGAGGCGCTCCTCCTGCACGCAGTACGCGAGTCGCCCGTCGACGGCGATCGCGGCCGACGAGTTGGCGCCGGCGTGCAGGGCGAGCGTGTACGCGGTCATCGGGCAGCTCCGGCGCTCTGGCGGGTGGGGATGTCGAGCAGGTCGGTGAACCACTGCCACTCGGCGAGCTTCAGCTCGGCCAGCCGCGTCATGTCCCCGGGCCGGGACTCGTGCAGCTGGCCGAGGGCGGGCCGGACGTGGTGGGCGTACCAGGCGGACAGCTCGGCGTCGAGGTCCGCGACGGCCGGGTCGGCGAACCGGAAGCTGCGGTGGAACGGCGCGGCGTCGAGCAGGCCGTCGTCGCGGATGCGGCGTTCGGCGAGCGTGCCGGGGATGACCAGCAGCCGGGAGCGGGCCAGGAACTGCGGAACGCGGTGGCGGCCGAACCCGTCCAGGGCGGCCAGCTCGGCGCGCAGGGCGGGCAGGGTTTGCCAGGGGTGCCAGAGGATGTAGCTGGCCACGGTGGTGATGCCGGCGGCATCAGCCGCCGCGACCACGCGGCGCAGGTGGTCCAGGTCCTGGCGCTTGCCGTACAGGCGGTGCAGGGTGTCGGGGTTGAGGGACTCCACGCCCATGAGCAGGACGTCGACGCCGGCTTCGGCGAGCAGATGAATGCTGTCGCCGGTGAGGGTCTCGGAGCGGATGTTCATGCTCAACCCCACCCGGCCGGCCAGATCGTGTCGGTGGAGGGCGTCGCGGAGTTGGGCGGCGCGGCGGATGCATGCGTCGCGGGTGCCGCCGAAGTCGACGTCGGCCATGGAGAAGCGGGTGGCGCCAGTCAGCCGGTGCAGGTGGGCGATGTCGGCGACTGCGGCGTCGATGGGGAGTTCGGTCCAGCCGGCGCCGAGGTCGGCGTTGTAGGCGCAGAAGGCGCAGCGGGAGCGGCAGCCGCGGCTGGCCGACACCGACACCACCGCCCCCGGCTGCCGGGCCACGTCGTCGGCGGTGAGGTCGAGCAGCGGGGTGTGGCCGCGCAGCGCGTCCGCGGCGTCGGCGGCGACCGCGGCGACGAGCGGGTCACGCGCAGGGCGGCTGTCGGGGTGCAGGCCCACGACGTGGTCGACGGCGCCGTGGGCGCGCAGCTCCGGGGCGGCGCTGGTGGCCAGCGGACCGAACCCGAGCACCGCGACGGCGTGGCGGAAGCGGGCGGCGGCCAGTTCGTCGGCGATCTCGGCCAGCCGCGGCCCGTAGGCGTCGGAGGTCCACAGGTGCACGATCAGCACGTCGAACCCACCGTCGGCGAGCACGTCGGCCAGCGGCGGGGTGTCGGCGGCGCGGTTGTAGGCGTCGAGCAGGCGAACGTGGTGGCCGCGGGCGCGTAGGTGGGCGTACAGGGCGAGGGCTTCGCCGTCGATGTGGTGCTGCTTGAACCCGCCGTCGTACAGGCTCGGCGCCCACAACAGCACCCGCGCCCGCCGGGTTGGGGTCAGCACTCGCAGCGCCGGCACGGGGTGCTCACCGCCCCCCGGAAGGCGGCCATCGTGGTCGAGGAAAACCACACGTCGTCCAGGTTGTCGGTCAGCAGGTTCCCGCACCGCATGGCCGGGTTCTCCACGCCGAAGATGCACGGGTAGATGTCGGCGCGCTGGTCCACGGCGAACCCGACGGTCCCGCTGCCGCACGGCTCATCCGGGTTGATCGTCTCGATCTCCACCTGGTGCAGTTCGGCGAGGCGGGCGCACTCCGGCACGAGCGTGCCCATGATCTGCGCGTCGTCGAGGGTGTGCGCGACCGTGGAGCGGCCGACGGGCTTCTGCGGGAAGAACTTGAACCGCGAACAGCCCACTTGCACGCCGACCTTGACGATCTGCTCCAGCTCGGCGAGGTTCATCCGGTTGACCACCGTGTTGATCACCGGAGTGGCGAACTGCGCGATCTGCTCGATCCCCGCCAACGTGCGCGCGAACGAGCGGGGGGCGCCGCGGATCAGCTCGTGCGTGGCGGCGGTGCCGCCGTCCAGCGACACCTGCACCGTTCCGACGCCCAGCTCCCGCAGCCTAGTCAGGGTGCGCGGGGGTAGGACGGTGGCGTTGGTGCTCACGCCGAACCCCATCCCGCGTCCCAGGATCTCGGCGGCGATGTCGAAGAACCCGTCCAGCATCAGGCTTTCCCCGCCAGTGACGTAGACGTCGAAGACGCCGTAGTCGTCGAGCCGACCGATCACCTCCCGCCACGTCCGGGTCGGCAGCAGGAACGGGTCAGCTTTCGGGCCGCCGGAGCAGTAGCAGTGCAGGCACTTCTGATTGCACAAGGTGAACGGCTGCAGATGCACCCACATCGGCTTCAGCACCGGCAGCGCCGGCCGGCGCTCAGCGATCGTGCGGCCGGCGCCGTCCAGGTCTGCCGCGGTGACCGCAGTCGGACGCTCGTCGGCGGCGACGAGCACGTCCTGGTGCAGCAGGTTGGCGACGATCTCCGCCCAGCCGGCCTCGGTGATCGGGTCCAGGCCGGGCACGTGCACGGCCGGCGACGGGGCGGCGGCGGGTCGGGATCGGTGGTGCAGCAGCACCAGAGCGACGGCGGCGGGGTGCAGGTTGAAGATGCGCCGAGGCCGGCCCCGCCACGCCAACGCCCCGAAGTGCTCATGCCGCAGCCGCAAATCCGGCGCGACGGTGACAGCCTCTGGAAGTACCGACACCCTGACCCTCCCTTCCCGGGTGGTGGGGCGGGCTGCTGGCGCCCGCCCCACCACGACCATCACTTCGCCGCCGACACCTGGCGGTCAGCGGTCGCGGCCGGCTTGCCGGTCGGGAACGGACGGTCCGGGGCGACGGTGCCCGAGTAGGTCCGGTGGCCGATCGACAGCGACGCCGCCGCGGTCGTCTCATACGCCGTCACCGGCGGATACGTCGAGGACATGCCGATACCTCCTGCGATATCGCTGGGTTTCAGCGGGTACCTCCCGCTATCTACTCATTGACCCACCGTCCGCGCCGTAGGACCAGAAGGTGAATCTGTACAAGTAGGAGGGTCGCTATTTGTACAGATCACCGTCCGACGCCGCCGAGCCCGTCGTGCGATGCTCCCGACCCGCCACGCGCCGGCGACCGTCCGCGGCCAGTTGCTGAGCCCGCACCGGCGGCCACAGCGCCTCCAGCTCCCCACCAGCGGCGAGAACCTTGTCGCAGGTCTCGGCCAGCTCCCGCGACGGCCAGCGCTGCGCCCGCTCGACCTTGGCGACGGTCTGCGCGCTCTGAAAGACGATGTCGGCCAACCCCTGCTGTGACAGCTCGCGCCGGATGCGCCATGAGCGCAGGGCAGCGCCGAAGCGATGCGCCGGCGACGCGTCCGGGGTCAGGTCACTCATCCGGCCGGCCACAGCCACCCCCCGGACCACCGCAGCCGGCACCGCGCAGGGGGCACCCGGCCGGCGGGAGCTTGCATCTCCGCCGGCCGGGGCTTTCCCCAACCCCCTCCGCTCGCCCCTCGGGTGGGCGAACGTCCTTCACCCGGCCGCAGCCGGACGCGGTTCACGCGCTGCTCCAGGTGAGCCAGCCCGCTTCGGCGATCACGTCGAATAGCGCCTCCGCATGCCCCGCGTCGACCGGCAAGCCGGTGGCGGTGGCGGCGCGCGCAGCGAGCACCGGCACCGGGCTGGCGTCATCGACGGCGTGCGCGAGGGCGACCAGCCGGGCGTAGTCAGCCGGCCCGTCACCCAGCAGCCCCGCGAGCCGACGACGGCCGGCGGTGTTCAGCGCCTCGGCCAGGGCGTGCAGGGTCCAGGGTCCAGTCCAGCCGCGTAGCGGCACCCGCCCCACCGGCAGGCTCGTGACCGGCGGGGGCAGCACCGGGGCGAGGCGGTGGGCGTGTTCGGCGACCTCCTTGCGCCGCGCCTCCACGTCCAGCAGCCCGCTTGGGTGCCAGCGGCTCAGGACATCGAGGCCGCCATGCGCGGCGTCAACGGCAGCGACCAGATCCGCGGTGGTGAGCTGGCGTAGCCCGGTGTCGCCGAGCAGGGCGGTGATGCGGCGCAACGCGAGGTCCGTGGCGGCGTCGGTGACCTCGGTCAGCGCCGGCCCGCCGATACACAGCGCCGTAACCGCGGCGGCGGCGGTGATAGCGCCGCGTCGCAGCTCGGGGTAGCAGATCGTGGCCGGTGTATCTCCGCTGGTGTGCTGATACCTGTTCGGCTGGCGGCAGAGCCGCGCGGCGGGGATGCCGATGGCCGGATCGGCGTAGAGGGCGTGGTCGCCGGCGCCGACGAACGGCACGACACCGCGCGCCCAGGTCGGCAGCCGCACGGTGCCGGCGTAGGAGCGGGCGTCCGGCTGGACCGCCCGTGCGGCGGCTTCCAGGGCGCCGGCAAGGGGTGATGGCTGGTGGTCGGGGGATCCCTCAATGGTGAGGGTGCCGCCGCATAAGTGGGGATCCCCGCCCAGGGAGTCCAGGCACACGACGAAGTCGGGCCGCGCGTCGCCGGCATCGGCGATGTCGTGCAGGAACGCCGCCGTCCCGATCGTCTCCGGCGCCCACAGGAACCCGAGATCCGGGCCGGCGTTGGCGCCGAAGATGGAGTAGGCGGCGTAGGCGATCGAGGTCAGGGCCGCCGCCCCGGAGGCGTTGTCGTCGGCGCCCGGGCCGGCGTGGCACAGGTGCGCGGACAGCAGCCCGTGCGGGCGGCCCTGGCGGCGGACCTTGCGGCGGGCGTAGACCAGCGGCATCGCCGCCGGCGGGTCGCACTCGACGAAGACGTGCAGGTATTCGCCGGCGTCGGCGGCGTGCTGGAGCCGGGCGGCCTGCTGCAGCGACACCGAGAACACCGGCAGCCGGGTGCCGTCGGCGACCTCCAGCCGCTCGACCAGGGAGGCGTCGATATGGGACCTGCGGTCGGTGCGGACAGCAACGCCGACCGCTCCTTGGTCGGCGAGCTGCTCCAGGCGTCCGTCGAGCGCCAGCCGGGCGGTCGGGGGCAGGAGGTAGAACGCGCCGCTGATGCGCCGGTCGGGGCTGCGCTCCAGGTCCACGACCGGGCCGGTCAGCCCGGTCGGCGGGGTGGCCGCGCAGCCGCGGGCCACGGTGCAGGGCTGCTCCGGGTAAGCGATCAGCGGGGCCCCGTCGCCGTTGATCGTCAACGTCGCCGTCCGCACGCTCGGGGCGGTGCTGGGCGTGTAGTTCCACCAGCGGGAGTCCGCGGCGCCGGGCAGGAAATGCCGCACATGCACCTCCAGCCCAGCGCGGTCCGCACGGGCGGCGACGAGCTCGGCGGCGGCGAGCAGCCCCTGGCCGCCCTGGGTGCGATCGTGGCCGGCCAGGGTGGTCAGGTCGGTGCGCAGGGCGGCGGTGGAGATGACGTCGCCGTAGGCGGTGGCCAGGTCGGTCAAGCGCACGGAACTGCCTTTCGCGGAGCGGTTTCGGGCATGGCGAGATGGCCGCGCCGGCCCGTCGGACGGGGAACCTCGGGGCCGGCGCGGAGCCGGTGGTGCTGCTATCGGGTCGGAGGCCACGCTCACGCGCGGCTGGGGGTTAGGTGTAGACGGCGGTGGCGGCGTCTCCGATGGCCGCCTTGGTGGCGGCGCCGATGATCGGCAGCCCCGTTAACGGCGCGCCGGCATAGCGGGCGGGGAGCCGGTCGATCGCGTCGGCGACGGCGGCGCGGACCTCGGTGGTGGCTTGGTTGAAGAAGAACATCCGGTCGTGCAGCCCGAGCGCGTGCACGAACACGCACAGCCCGTCGGTGACCGGATCCGGGGCCAGGCCCTTGACGATGTCCTGGCCGTCGACCGCGTCCCGGGCCCGGGCGCGGACGCGGACGTTGAGTCCGGCGTCGGCGAGCGTGTGCCGCGGGCCGAGCAGTCGGCGGTGGACCGGCCTCAGCCGGCCGGCCACCACCAGGTACGCCTGGGTCCGCTCATACAGGCCAGGCGAGAGCAGGCCGAGTGCGGTCGGCAGCGGCAGGGTGCCGCCGTGGACCCGCAGCCGGCCCATCGCCTCGGCCAGCAGCCGGTCCGCCGGCGGCTGCGCAAAGGACCGTACGAAAACCCGGGCGTGATCGACGGTGGCGACCCCGGCGATCAGCAGGTCGGCCACCGTCGCCCCGGCCAGGGCGACGGCGAGAGACCTCGGGTTAACCAGGAGCTTGAACCGATGATCCTCGTCGTGAGCGAACAGGAACACCTCATCGCGCACCGTCAGGGTCTGGGCGCCGCGGTCGCGGGCGTCTGCCGGGATCCGCTGCACCGCCACCACCCGCTCCCCGACAACCGCCCGCCCGGCGGTCACCGGTACTCCCGACCGCACTCGACCAGACGGCTGTGCACGCCCTCGTACGCGGTGCCACCGGGCACGTACCGCTTCGCAATTCCGGCCGCGATCGTGTAGTTCGCGTCCACGACATTGCCGATCGGCGCGGTACCGGCCTGGGACAGCAGCTGGTACGAGTCGAGGGCGTCCATGCCCGTCAGCTCGCCGATCCAGCCGACCAGGTCGTGGCAACCGCCCCGGTAGGCGTCCTCCAACGGCCGCGCCACCCCAACCGAGAACAGCTCCGAGTCGGACTCGATCCGCGGCGTCGCGGTCGGCACCCCCTTGATGACGTCCACGAGCAGGACCGTGGTCATCGCCGTCTCGACCGCTACGCCGCAGCACTCCCCCTCCCCCTGCCGCGCATGCCCATCACCCAACGCCAGCAACGCACCCTCGACGTTGACCGGCAGGTAGAGCGTGTTCCCAGCGCGCACGTGCGGGGTGTCGAGGTTCCCACCATGCCGGTCCGGGACGATCGTCAGCCGCGCTTCGCCGGCGGCGGGGGCGACCCCGATGGTGCCGATCATCGGCTCCAACGGCAGATCCACCACGTGGTCGCTGCGCCGGGCGGTGAACCGAACGGTCTGCGTCGACCTGTCGATGTCGTAGCGCCAGACCCGCTCCTCGAGCCACGGCTGCAACGTGGCCGTGCTCGGGGTGCCGGTGAGCGCCCCGAAGCCGGGGAACGTCGCCGAGAACCCGTAGTCGCGGCGCGGGGTGATCGACACGATGTGCACCGCGAGGGTGTCACCGGGCTCGGCGCCCTCGACGTGGATAGGGCCGGTGACCGGATTGAGCTGGGGGAACCGGCACACCTTCGAGGGCAGGTCGTCGACGCTGAGGACCATCCCGCCGAAGCAGTCCTCCGTCTGCACCTGCAGCACCTGGCCGGGCCGGACCTTGGCGATCGGGGGCACGCCGCCGAAGGTGTAGGCCAGCCGGTCGGCGGTGGCATCGAGGACGAGCAGATCATCGGACATCGGGTTACGCCTCCTGGAGATGGTTGGGAAGACGGGGACGACGGCCGGCCGCATACATGCCGGCCAGGACCAGCACGCCAACCCCGAGCCAGATCAAGCCGACTTGCTGGGCGAGCAGGTTCGCGTTGACCGCGACCGCAATCAGCACCGCCGCACCAGCCAATGGGAGCAGCAGTTGGCGGACGAACTTGGGGCGGCGGCCGGCGCGGCTGTGGTGCCAGATCACCGACGCGTGCAGGGTGATGAAGGCGATCACTGCGCCGAAGTTCACCAGCGAACTGAGCAGGGTGATGCCGTCGGCGCGGCCGGCCATCCACACCCCCAGGCCCAGCGAGAGGACGGCGGTGGTGAGGATCGCGTTGATCGGCACCGCCCGCTTCAACGACACCCGGGCCAGGAACGCCGGCAGCTGCCGGTCCCGCGCCATCGCATACAGCAGCCGCGACGTGGCGGCCTGGGCGACCAAGGAGTTGGCGATGCCCCACGCCAGGGCGGTGGCGATCGCGGTGGTGGTGGCCAGCCAGCCGCCGCCGGCGACGCGCGCGGCGTCGTAGAACGCCGTCCCGGCCGGGTCGCCGTTGGCGATCAGGCCGTCAGGGTCCGGGGCCAGCAGGGCCGCGACCCAGCCCTGTACGACGAACAGCGTCCCCGCCAGCAGCAGCGCGGCGACCATCGCCCGGCCGACCTGGCGGCTGCCATCCCGGGTTTCCTCGGCCAGCATCGAGATGCCGTCGAAGCCCAGGAAGCTGAGCATGGCCACCGACACGGCGGCGAAGATGACCGGCCAGGCGAACGCCGCCGGGTCAAACAGCGGGCTCCACTCGAAGCCGCGGCCCTTCCCGTCGGCCAACGCGTTCACGCCGATGGCGAGGAAGACGCCCAGCACGGCCAGCTCGGCGACCAGGAATACCTTCGTCACCAGAGCGGTCAGCCGGATCCCGAAGCTGTTGACCAGCGTGTTGACCAGCACGAACCCGACCACCCACACCAGCGTCGGCACGGCGGGGACGGCGGCGTTCATCGCCACCCCCGCGACGACGTACAGCAGGCAGGGGACGAGCAGGTAGTCCAGCAGCACGGCCCAGCCGGCCAGGAACCCGACCGGGGCGGCGATGCCGCGGCCGGCGTAGTTGTAGACGCTGCCCGCCATCGGGTACACCCGCACCATCTGCGCGTACGAATTGGCGGTCAACATCATCGCCACCATGCCGACCAGGTATGCGAGGGCGACCATCCCGGCCGAGGCCGAGAAGACGGAGCCGAAGATCCCGAACGGAGCGATCGGGACCATGAAGATCAGCCCGTAGAACAGCAGGTCGCGGGTAGTGAGGGTCCGGCGGAGTTCCTGCCGGTAGCCAAATCTCTCGAGTGACGGATCGGTTCTGGTCACGTGCAACACATCCTGGGCCGAGGGAGTGGACAGTGGAGGGTGGCGCGGCGTTGTTGCATCTGGGCTGAGGGGCCCGATTCACCACCGGCTCAGCATCGGTCTGCTACGCAGATGGTGCGTCCGACATGGCTCAGAGGCGAAGCGTGGCGGCGTTGGTCTTTCAGTTCTGTTAGGTTCCGGGCCGTGGGGAAGGCGTTCCTGTCGTTTCTGGAAGTCGTTCGCCGCGGCTCGGGACCGGTGGACGCTGCCTTTGCCGGCTGGCTGGAGCCGCGCGACCAGCGCGAGCTGGCCATCCTGGACGCCTTCGGGGCGCCGCGTGTTCGCCTGGCCGGATGGGTGCGCGACGACCTCAGCGATCGCGTGGCCGGGCTGCTGCACCGCACGTCGACAGCCAAGGCGCGCGTCCGGCTCGCCGAACTCGCCTGCTACTACCTGCGCCCCATCGACGCCGAGCACCGGACCGCCAGCAGGGCGACCCTCAGCAATTGGCGCCGTGAAGCGGCCGATGAGGTCGCTGCAGACCTCGCCGCCTCCGGCCCGCCTGGTCTGGGTCTCCAGCTCACCGGGCTCCCGCGGGACGGTGAGCGAGTCGATCTGGAGTCATTGGCCCGCGACCCTGCCGTGTGGTGGCTCATGCGGCTTGATCCGCAAGAACGAGACCTCGCCCTCCACCGCGCTCTGGCTGACGCTGCCGCCGAGGCAAGGGCCAAGGGCGACCTACGGGCGTTGGTCGGGGTGGCCATGATCGCCTCTCGCATCGCCCCCGCGAACAATCCCGAGCCCGACAAGGACGTTGACGGAACACCGTTGAGGGGCATGGACGGCCGCAAGTTCACCCGCACCCGACGAGCCCTACCATTGGTCCTGTTCTGCCTGCAACGAGCCGCGCTCCACGCGAACCTCCCGCCGAACGCCGCGCGACAGACAGCACTAACCGTCGGTCACCGTCTCGTGGAATCGACCGCCACGATCGCAACCCAGCAGGGACCGCTATCGAGCCTCGTTGCCGAGAGAAGTTTCGATCCCGACCTGCTCGCCGAGGGCATCGACTACGCGTGGCAGATGATCGCGACGGCCGACGCCAAACCGATTCTCGCCGCACTCACCCGATACGCCGCGATCGCATCCGATCTGCTCGACGACCGCCAGCACCGGGAACTCGCGCTCGTCAGCGTCGCGGTTGCACGGCGGCACTCCGACCGCCGCGCCCTCGACATCGACCTGCACCATCCGGCGTTCCGTAGTGACTCCGCCGGATCGGTCCTGTTCCAGTTGCGGTTCCGGAGGGAACGGCTGCTGTTGGCCAGTCACTACAATCCGGGCGGAGATTGGCACCCGGAGTTGACCAGGATGGGTGACCTCCTCACCGTTCGCAGGAAGCTCCTACCAGCCACGGAGGTACGCCGGATGGAGAAGGTGCGTCTCCATCTGCAGCAGGGAATCCTGCTACGGCGGGCGCGCGAGCTGACCGCGGCCGGACAGCCCATGGATACCCCTGCCGCGGCTCTCGACGACCATCGGGTGCGCGCGGCGATCCGCGCGATCGAGGACATGGTCTCGTCCATGCGCACGAGCTTCGCCATCGCGGACCAGGACAGCGACGGCACCACCGCTGTCAACGCTCACCGGCGCAAGACCGAGGCAGACGGCGTCGTTCACCTACTCAGCCGGGTCGCGCACCCCGACGCGCTCGCCGGCGCCCGGCGACTGCGCCGGGACTTGAACCGCCTCGACGACGTCTACTCCGACCAGGTCACGGATCTCCGCACGGACGTCACCGTCCTGTGGCTGCTCGCCATGGCCGACCAAGCCATCCGCCACAGCGAAACCGAGCAAGCCAGGTACTACCTGACGACCGTCGTCACCGAACTCCCCGACGGAATCCCCCACCTGGCTATCCGTTCCGCCAGCATCGCGGCCAGCCTCGGCGAATCCGAACTCGCCCGGCGCCTACTCGATCGGATTCCGCGCAGCAGCACGTGGCCGTCGTACCTGAAACACCTCGTCGCCCGCCTGCGTTCAGTCGACCCTCGCTAGCGCCCCGGGGGATCAACGCGCGCGGATCGCACACCCTCCACGACAATCTGCGCTGCGGAGGGCTCGGAGGCGACGAGCGTGCTGTCGAACACCGGATCTGGGGCAGTGAGGTCGATGTCGACCTCGCTGCGTGCGCGCCCGGCGCCGTCGCCGACGTACACCCCCTGCGGCGTGCGCGAGGCACATCCCCGCCACCCCGTCCCAGACCTTCTGCTGTTCCCGGTAGAACAGACCGAAGGGCTCAAGCTCCGGGTCCGTGAAGGGTGCCAGGTCGACGCAGGTCCTCACCATGTCGAGGGTCTGCGACGTGGTCCGGGTCTTCAGCCGGTAGCCCTTCGCCACAAGGGGCTGCTCGTAGACACGCGCCTGCGTCCCTGAACTGCGTGTCACCGACAGCAGCCCCCGCCCCCCAGGGGAAGCCAGCCCTGCAACCTTCTTCCCGTTGATCTCGATCGCCTCGCCGGGCTCGGTCACACGCACGCACACCGAGGTCCGAGAGGGCCCAACCTCGGGTGCCAGGACGAATGCCGCGACGGGCCGCCGATCCTCGACCAGGCAGACCACGCTGCAGAACTCCCGACCGTCGCGCACCACGAATTGGGCCGTCCCATCAATCGGGTCGATCACCCAGATTCGGCCACTCGGGCCGGCTCCTCGCAGTGAGGCGGCACCGTGGATGCCCTCCTCGCCGAGAATGGTGCCCTCCCTGTCGACCGCTCGAACGCACTCGACGATCTTCTCCTGCACCGCCTCGTCAGCCTCCGACAACAGAGTGGTGTCCGCCTTGCGCTCCACGCGGAGGGATGCCTTGGAGCGGAAGTCCGCGAGCAAGGGCGTCAGTACGGCCTCAAGCTCGTGCCAGAGCGACGTGATATCCACAATGGCACTATATGACCCAACTCCACGATCACGGTACCGTCAATCTGTACTACCTATGGGCGGGGGCGACGCAAGTCTGCGAGGTCGACCGCACGCGTTCGGTCGTCCTTGACCGGAGCAGGGAACATCTCTTCGCCGCGTGGGCCGGCCGGCTGTGGCCGGCCCACGCTGACGTTTGTTGAATGGAGTTCTCAAGTCACAGCGCCGCGAAGGGCGGGCCCAGGGTGGTGGCCTGGCCGTACGCCCATTCAGCCCGACGAGCGGTAGCGGTGGAACCATCGCCATGCGGACAAGGAGGGTTGTCCGCATGGCAGGAACCTGGATCGCCGTGGCGCGCGTGCGGCGACGGGCTCGGCCGTGATGCGATAGCGGCGTGACGTCTCAGCCTGCGCAGCCCTTGGACGCCCGTGTGGTCGCATCGGATCGGACGGCTCTGGATCATCTCGTCTACGCCGGCGGCGGCTTCTGTTGGCTGGAAGCCGGAGGCCGATTGGGCGGCGAAGCTGCCGTGGTGCGCGCGGAGCGTGGCCGTGTACCAGCGGTGGTGTCGGTTCCAGGTGTCGAGGTTGCCAGCGATTTGCATTCGTACGGTGGCGGCGCGTACGCGGTCGCTGGTGATGGGGCGCTGTGGTTCACGACCGCGGATAGGGCTGCCCTGTACCGGCGAGGGCACCGCGAGCTGGTCGAGATGGGCACCGGTGTCATCGGCGATCTGGTCGCCGATGGAAATGCTGTTCTCGGGGTGCGCGAGGACACCGGCTGCGACGCCCTCATCCAAGTCCGGTCCGACGGCCGCACCTTCGAGCTGATGCGCGCCACGGCCTACCTGTCTTCGCCGACCAGGCTGGGTCAGCGCATCGCGTGGCTGCAATGGGACGACGAGCACATGCCCTGGGACCGGTGCGGGCTCTGGGCCGGGCAGATCGGGCCGGACGGCAACCTCGTCGACGCGCAGCTCGTTGCGGGACTGCCGGAGGAGGCCGCGGCGCAGCCACGGTGGGCGCCGGACGGCACGCTGTACTTCGCGTCCGACCGGGCGGGCTGGTGGAACCTGTACCGGTGGGACGGGCATCACGTCGACCGGGTCACAGACACCGTCGGCGAGCAGGCCGTGGCGCATTGGGAGCACGGCTACCGGACGTTCGACCTGCTGCCCGACGGCCGGATCGTCGTGATCACCCAGCGCGGCGCGGGCCAGCAGCTGGAAGTCGTGTCGACTGCCGGCCGGACGGAAGTGGTTCCGCTGCCGTACAGCTCGATCAAGCCCTACCTCGCGGTGGGCGACGGTGCGGTGGGCATCATTGCCGCGACGCCGGTCACCAGCCCAGCGGCCGTGCTGGTGAACCTCGACAACGCCACGACAACGCCGATAAGCACGCCCGTCGACGAGACACCGGATGGGTCTGTCCCGGTGCACAGCGAGCCCCTCGTCATAGACGGCATCTGCGCGACGATCTACCGCGCAGGCCAAGGCGACGCCCCGTTGCCCACGATCGTCCGGGCACACCCCGGCCCGACCTACAACATGCAGGTCAGGGTCGATGCCCACATTCGGTACTTTACGAGCCACGGCTTCGCCGTGGTCGACGTGGACTACCGCGGCAGCACCGGCTACGGGCGGGCGTTCCGGCAAAGCCTCTACGGGCACTGGGGCCGTTACGACGTCGAGGATTGCACCGCCGTCGCGTGGTGGTTGATCGAGGCCGGCTACGCGCGCGGCGACGCGACGTTCATCGCCGGTGCGAGCGCTGGCGGCTACACCGCCCTGCGCTGTGTGAGCCGCAACGACACCCCGTTCGCCGGCGCGGTGGCGTCGAGCGCGATCGCCGATCCGCAGCGGTGGACGACGACGGTGCCGCGGTTTCAGCGGGCGCACGCGCGGGCTCTGGCCGTCGGCGCCGAGCCCGTGGCCGCGGACGCGATCGCGCGTCCGGTGCTGCTGCTGCATGGGATCCGCGATGCGGTCGCTCCGATCGACGGTGTCCGGCCGCTGGCGGCAGCTCTGCGAGGGCGCAGCGGCGAGCACCAGCTCGTGGAGCTCGACGCGGGCCACGGCCTGACGGCTCCGGCCGCGCTCGTCACCGCGCTGGAGGCCGAGCACGCCTTCTACCGTCGCCGGCTCGACTCGCCCGCGGGTTGAGGGTCTATCCGGCCAGCCGGAGGGCGTCGGCTCCCGCGGTGGGTGCGAGGCGCTCGGTCGCGTACTCCCTGAACTCGCGCACGGCTGCGACGTCGGCATGGTTAGCCAGGCGAGCCAGAACGGCCAGAACCCGTTGGGAGCTGCGGAGCGAGGCGATCGCAGCGGCGTGATCCACGGCGGTACGGCCGACCGCGCACGCCTCCTCGATGTCGCCAGAGGCCGCCAGCGAGGTCGCCAGCAGCGCGGTGTCGATTGCCAGGCGCCGGCGGCGGGTCGGCGCGAGGCTGGCGACGGCCTGACGGACCTCAACCTGGGCGGCGCGGTGTTGGCCGAGGTCGACCAGGCAGTGCGCCCGCTCATCGGCGAGGTATGCGCCGTCGAAGTAACCGATCCACGCCGGTTCGTCCCCGGGGCGGATGGCCTCTAGTTCCCGGTCGGCCGCCGCGAGCGCATGCGTGCTGGCGGCTTCGTCGCCGAGTCGGGCGTGAGCGCGGGCCGTGACCGCGGCGAGCGCGGACCGTATCGCGGGTGTGGAGCAGCTGTGCGTTCCTGCAGATGCGGCGAGGCTCATCCGTAGGGCGGTGGAGGCGTCACCGCAGTGCAGCGCGAGGTGGGCGAGGCTGACCCCGATGAGGTAGGCGCCGTAGCGGCGGTCGTCCTGTGCGGCGACCAGGCCGTTCAGGTAGTGGCGCTGGGCGGTTCCCACGGCGCCGACGTCGACCGCGGCATAGCCGGCCAGCTCGTACGCGCCGACGACCAGACTCCTGCCGGTCGACGTGGCCGCGGGCCCGTCGGATGCGGATCGTAGGGTGGCGACCTCGCCGGCGATGAGTGTGTCGATCTGATCGTGGACTACTCCGGCGCCGTACCGGTGGTCAGCTTCCCGGAGGCGCTGCAGCTCTCCGGCGGCGCGATCGACGACCGCCTCGTCCGGGGTCAGCGTCGGCTGTCGGGCGGGTGGGTGGCCCGGGTTGCCAAGGAGCCAGTCCAGCGTCGGGCGGTCCAGCGCAGGCGCGTTGAAGCCGGGGTCGCCTGCGGCTGGCCGCCGCACTCCGTGGAATCGGGCTGTCTTCCACAACGCCGCGAGGGCGCCGCGGGCGCCGAGGACGGTGTCGCAGTCGGTGACGAATCGGTCCGACGGCACTCGCTCAGCCGTTTCGCAGCGTCGAACGGTGTCGGCGGTATATCTGATCTTTAGGCCGAGTTCGGCTTGGGACAGTCCCGCGGCGGTGCGGAGTCGGCGCAGTTCGGCGCCGAAGTAGTGCAGCGTGGACGCCGATGGAGTCAAGCGACGTGGCTGCTGACCCATCGCACCTCCCGCCTGTGTTCCCTGGCCGGGTCGGCCTGCCCGGCATCTGAGGACGGTACGCGTGGCTGGCGTCGCGCGGGGGTCGCCGGGCCGGCGGAACTCTGATCACCCCCGTGGCGACCTGAACAACCGTCGACGGGGCGCCCGACCGTGTAGTCGGACACCCCGTCAATGGGTTAGGCGGCCTTCGGCCGCGAGCGGGGTACGAGCTTGGTGACCTTGTTGGCGGTTTCCTTCTGGAGTTCTTCGAGCACGGAGGTGTAGAGGTCGGCGGTGATCCGGTAGTTGGCGTGGCCAAGGGTTTCCTGAATCTCTTTGAGGGTGGCTCCGGTGGCCAGCATCAGTGTCGCGGCGAGGTGCCGCAGGTCGTGCAACCGCACCGGCGGCAGCCCCGCGGCAGCCACGATCTTGTAGAAGATGCGGGAGAGCTGCTCGGGGTGCCAGGCCGAGCCGTCGGGTCGGACGAAGAACAGCCCACTCATCACCCACTTGGCCCCGGCCGCGAGCTGCCGCTGGGAACGGCGCGTCTTGTACCTGCGCAGGCTGCAGGTGGTGTCGTCGCCGAGGGCGACCTGGCGGGCGCCCGCGCGGGTCTTGACCGTCTTGGTTATCGGTACGTAGCCGACGCTGGTGATCTGCTGTTCGACGCCGAGTTGACCGTGGACGAGGTCGACGTTGTCGTCAGGCAGCCCACACGCCTCCCCGCGCCGCAAGCCGCGGTGCCCCATGACCTCGTAGACGGGGGCCAGGTCGGGGTAGGCGGCCTCGGCGTAGTCGAGGAAGGTGCCGAAGTGCTCGGCGGTCCAGACCATGACCGGTGACGGCCGCACTCCGGTGCGCTCCCACTTGGCAACGGCCGCCTTGGTCCACAGCCGCGGCTTGGGCGAGGCGCCGGAGGTCAGCTCGACGTTGACCGCCGGGTTGTACTCGAGGAGCCGGTGGATCCGGATGGCGTCGTTGAGTGCCTTACGGATCGTTGCCTTGATGCGCTGCTGGCTGGCCGGCCCGACGATCCGCTGCCCCTTGATGCTGGCCCGGACCTTCGGGTCGGCGCTCTCCCGAGCTTCGAGGATCTCGGCGTTGCGGTCGTCGATGGCGTCGAAGATAGATATGAGGTGGTGGGTGCGCAGCTTCTGCAGCGGCAGCTCGCCGATCGCGGGGGTGAAGTAGAGGCGGATGTGGTCGTCGTAGTTGCGGTAGGTCTTCGGCGAGAGCTTCCGACGGCGGCTGGTGAGCCACTCGACGAGGTAGTCGCCGGTGGTGGCCTCGGCGTGGACGGCGACACCGGCCCGGATCCGGCGGGCCACGGTGTCGCGGTCCGGCAGCGGCTCGCGTTGCTTGAGGCCCTGAAGCAGGTCCCCGACGGCCCGCTTGGTGTCCGGGTCGTCGCCGGCGAGACCGAGCAGCTCACGCACGGCATCGCGGGCCGCGACGGCTTCCTCGCGCAGGCTGTAGCCGGAGCGGCGGAACTGCCGGCGGGTGCCGGCAGCGGTGGGTGGGAGTTCCACCTGCACCGTCCATGTGCCGTGGTGCGGGCTCCAGTTCTTGTCAGATCCTCGGTGCAGTTTCGGGCAGGTGGCGCCGATGGACTTGCCGTTGGCGTCCCGGCAGGTGCAGCGCTTGGCGATGGAACGGTCGGGCGCGGCCATGGGCACACTCCTCCTGTGTCGATGCGGGGTGATGCGAAGTTCGTGCTTCTTACTTCGCGTGGGGTTGATCCACGCTCTGACCGCCGGATTGATCAAGTCGTCGGTGGGGCGACCGGGTTCGGGGTCGGTTCGGCGGGCAGTCCGAGGACGGCGAGGATCGAGGCGACGGTGACCCAGCGGCGTTGCCCGATGATGGTGATCGGGACGGGAAACGTGCCGGTGTGGGCGGCGGCGTAGGCGGCGCTGCGGCCCTTACCGAAGATCCGACCTGCGGTGGGGATGTCGACGAGGGTGCCCAGCGCCCGGATCCGCTCGGCGGTCCATCCGTTCGACCGCACCATGCGCAGGTGGTCAATTGTCGAGAGGTGGTCGGGATCGGTGCGCTCGTGGCTGGGCGAGGGATGGGTCGGTGGGTCGGCGCCCCGAGCGGCGTGGCGGCGGTGGGACGGTGGCGTGGCGGGCATGGCCAAGCTCCTTCGCAGCAGGGCGCCCGCCGCACGCCGTCAGCGCAGCTGCCGGCGGTCGGGCGCAGGAGTGATGGGAAGCCGCCGGCGTCGCCCGGGCTCCGCGGAATGCGGGGATGGGGCGGCGCCGGCGGCTGAGGCGGTCAGGACTGGGCCGGCCAGCGGGCCAGGCCGAGCAGGTCCAAGATCGGGGCGACCGGCACTCGGTATCGGCCGCCGACCCGGACCACCGGCACGGGGAACGCGCCGCGGGCGTTGATCGGGTACGCCGACATCGGCTGTAGGCCGAGGATCGACGCTGCGGTCTGCAGGTCGGTGGTGACGCCGAGCGCGCGGATGTCCTGTGCGGTCCACCTGGTGGTGAGCCGCGCGGACGCCGGCTTGGCCGGCCGCTCCGGCGGCGCCGGTTCGGTGGTGGTGCGGCGCAGGTGCCAGCGGCTGGCCTTGCGGTGGCTGCCGGTGTAGCCGGCGGGGTCGGTGTCCTTGGCTGCCATGAGTGCTCCTTGACGACAGCAGCCGGCCCGCACCGTGCGGTGCGGGCCGGCTGCAAGGGGATGGGACTACGCGGGATCAGGTCAGGTGAAGTGCCGGCGGGACGCCGCGGTCAGGTCGACCCCGGCCGTCACGCCCTGCAGAGGTTGGCCGCGGTGGCGGCGGCCGGAGGGCAGCGGGTTGCGGCCAGCGCGGTGAATCGAGCCGACCTCGTCGGCGAGCGCCAAGGGGTTGTCGGGTGCGTCGGCGCCGAGGTGACGCAGCAGTTGGGTGGGGAGCGCGGTGGTGGCGTCGGCGCGGGGCCGGCGGTGCCACCACCGTCGCCGGCGGGTCGTAGCGGGCGTCGGGGTGGACATGGGCAACCTCCTCGGTGCGGGAACAGAGCGGGGCCCCGCCGGCAGGCGCGGTGCGGCGCCGGCGGGGCCGATGGGGTTACTGGTCGGTGGCGTGGGGGCAGGTCCAGGGGCCGCAGCCGAGGGACTCGGCCGCCGTGCCGCCGGTGCGGGGGCGGAGGACGACCTGGTCCAGCGGCACCCGCTGGCGGTGCAGGAAGAACCGGCCGCGTAGCGGCTGCCCGGCCGCGTTCGCCCGGGCCGACCCGTCGCGGATGGCGTGGTCGAACGCGACCGCGTCCGCCCACTCCGCTGGGTGGTTGACCTTGAGGTCGGCCCAGAAGTCGTCGGTGTGGAACGGGCATCCCACACACGACGACCGCGGGGTGTCCCCCAGCCCGTGACCGGTGAGGAACTCCAGGCAGTCCTGCCGCCGCCAGCCGAGATCGAGCAGCGGGAACACGTTGCGCATGTAGCGCACGTCGGCGGGCCGGGCGCGGCCGATCTCGTCGACGCTGATCCCGATCACCATCTCGGCGAACACCCCGGCCGGCACCCGCCGCGGGTGTGGATACCCCAGCCGCCGACGCACCTCCGCCTTGATCGGTTTGATCTTGTACTCGCCAGTGCTTCTCTGCACTAAGCAAGGCGACACACCGACGTCGCTTTGATGCCGGAAGCCTTGCAGAGTGGCGTGCCAGTGCGCCGGATGGCCAGGGGCCCCATCCGTTGACGCGGCCCGCCTCTCGGGACAAACCCAACTCTGCTGGTCGTTCCCAGAAGCAGCCCACACTGTGCCGTGGCCTGTGCCGGCACATGTAACTCGCTGTGACACAATCTGGCCGTGGCCAACCGATCTCGACGGACTACGCCCCAGCCGCCAGCTGGACCGCCGCGGCTGATGGTCCCCGCTGACCAGCTCCGTCAAGAAGTTGACGAACGCCTCGCGCGAGGGCAGGAGCTAGTAGACGGGCCAACCGGTGACGAGAGCGCCCTGCGGGAGCGCCGCCAGGAGTACTACACCTGGACGGAGTACAACGAGGCGCTCCTGCGTAGATCCTTCGATATCACCGAGCCGGCCGACGAGTACTCCCGCGGGCTTGGCATCGGTTTCATCGGCGGCGCACCGGATCCGCTCCCGGTTCGGTGGAAAGAACTCTGTGATGACATCGCAGGGAAGATGCGCCGATTGCGGTCGCTTCAGGAACGCCTGCCGTTGTTCAGCCAACATCCGGATGCGACGCTTACTGTCCCCGCGCCTGTGGCGTCCCTCGGCACGGACGTCTTCATCGTCCATGGCCACGATGGCGAGACAAAGGTTGCCGTTGCAAGGTTTCTGTCGAAGCTGTTGGGACGTGAGCCTGTCATTTTGCATGAGCAGGCGGACCGCGGACGCACGATCATCGAGAAGTTCGAGGCGCACGCGAACAATGTCGGTAGCGCCATCGTCCTTCTTACTGGTGACGATGAGGGTGGCGCCGTCGGAAGGCCTCCTCAGCGGCGCGCCAGGCAAAACGTAGTACTAGAACTGGGCTTCTTCCTGGCAAAGCTCGGCCGCGAACGAGTCGTAATCCTGCACGAGCCTGGCGTCGAGCTGCCGAGCGACATCCTCGGCGTTCTGTATGTTCCGCTTGATGCCGGAGGAGCCTGGCGGAACGCCGTCGCGCGTGAACTGCAGGCCGCTGGAATGCAGGTAGACCTCGCTGCACTGCTTCACTGAACGAGTCTAGCCTGCGCAAGCCGACAGCGGACTACCGTGCCAAGCACCGTGCGGTGAGCTAGCGGCTTCCGCACGTGAACGTTTCAGCTTGAAGAGGGGATGCTCGATGCTCCAGATTGCGAACAAGGTCTACTTTCGCCATGGTGTTCCGCTGAACTCCACTGTGCATCGCACTGTCTTGTACACCAATCGCAGCTTCCTCCGGGACTACCCTGACTACGGCCCAATCTCGCTGCCGGTCGGCGAGCTGGCGCCTTCTACCGGCACGGCCCCCATCTCTACGGTCACAGTATCGATCACCGACCACATGGAGGCTGTCCGCCCAGATGGCCAGCAGGAGATTCTGATTGCGACCGATGGACAAGACCTCGTCGACGACTTGGCTTTCGTCCTCTCGTTCGCCCTGAACGCAACGTTCAGTCGCGACCACGACCTTGTGCACCGGCTCGTGCCCGACCAGTTGGACAACCGCCGTCGATCCGCGCCGTCGAACCTGTTCCGTGGCACCTTTGACCCGAGGATCGTTGTCAAAGAGGACGAACTCGACGACGTTCGTGCCCTCATGTCACAGCTACTTGCGCTCCAGCGACCTCACTTCGAGGCGGCCATGAAGGCCATCAGGCGCGTCGTCCGAGCCCGCCAACGGGTAGTGGAGGACCCCACGACGGCCTACACAGACCTCGTCGCGGCGCTTGAGTCGCTAGCGAAGGACGAGCCCGTTCCTGCACCGTCGTGGTCGCAACTCGACGGAGCGAAACGCAAGCTCATCGACGCCGCTCTGGAAGGGGCGGAGCCCGAGCGGTCTGGTCGGGTGCGTAATGCCGTGATGGCGGCAGAACACCTTGGTCTCAAGTCCCGGTTCACCCAGTTCGTATTGAACCGGGTCTCCCCAGCATACTTTCGCCACGAAGCCGCCGACGCACTACGACCGATTCGTAGACCTGACTTGGAGCGAGCGGTGAAGCTCGCCTACGACATCCGCTCTCGGAACGTCCACACCTTGTGGGACATGCCGCCGGAAGCGTGGGTGCTCAACGATCGAGCTGACACCGTGTCACACAGTGATCTAGGCACGATGCTCAGCCTTGAGGGTCTGGCACGCCTTGCCAGACATGTGATCCGGGCGTATATCAACGGTGCCCCGACCGGTGTGGACACCTCCTTCGACTGGCGGGCGAACCTTCCCGGGATCGTCCGGATACAGCTCGCACCGCAGTACTGGATCCACAATGACGCTGGTTTCGACCACAAGTCCGCCGCCAACTACTTTCGAGGCTTCATCGAGAACATCGTGGAAACGCTCGCGAAGCGCGAGAAATCGGCTGCCGACATGCGCAAAGTACTTGCGAGGATCGAGGCGTTAGTCCCAGGCACGGCCGGCAGCGATCCCAAGACCATCATGGTTGCGATCTACGCCTTGTGGCACCAGTTCCTCGATCAGACCCACCACCGGCCAGGCGCCGAAGCGTTCCTGGGTAGGCATCGGCACGTTCTTGAGGCACCGTCGATGACCGCCTTCGTGGTCAGCCTACTTCTCAACCAAATCCCCGACTGGTCGACGGAGCAGTGGGAGTCGCTCGCCACCCAGCGAGCCGCCGACCGGCAACGCCGCGGCGCTCAACCAATCCCTGCCGCGTTCGATGCGGCACTACAGGCGTTCGTGGCCGAGAAGGTATGGACCGATCGTCGTGTCGACGAAGCGGCCGCATATGCCGCTAGAGCAGTCGAGGAGCTTCCCGGCAACCAACAGCTGCTCTGTTGGGAATCCAGGTTCGTCCCAGCTACCGACAGTCCTGGATCGGGGGCGACCGAGAGCGATAGCGACACCGGACGGACTGATGAGCCCGCTGAGGTGTTAGACCTCCTCAGCCTTGTCCTCGGCATCAGCACCCAGGCCGAGCAGTCCAGTCCGGAAGACGCCCAGGCCGAGCAGTCCAGTCCGGAAGACGCCCAGGCCGAGCAGTCCAGTCCGGAAGACGCCCAGGCCGAGCAGTCCAGTCCGGAAGACGCCCAGGCCGAGCAGTCCAGTCCGGAGGACTCCGCTGGCCGGGAGACAGCGCCCGATTCGCCAGCTGCACCGGTGGCCGGCGACCCGAGCGACGGTGCTTCCGCCAGCGCGTGAGTTCATCCAGTCCTGCCTGACTCGCTTGTCTGCGACATGCAGGTCCGGGAACGGTCAGGTCTTACTCGGTCGGCGCTGCGGGAGACCCAGATGAACGGGTCGTCGGCGGTTCTGGCGCTCGGCTTGGTCGCGCTTGGATCTCAGGTAGGTCAGTGTCAGGTCGATACCCTCGATCTCGCCGAGCCAGTTCTCCGTCTCAGCGCGGGAGCGGCGGACGAGCAGGTCGCCTTCGATGTCGTTGAGCCGGTCGATCATCTTTGGGTTGATGTTGAGCATCGGGCAGCGTATGCAGGCATGTTCATGTTGGCAGCCGGTGCCGTAGGGGCGGGCGCAGGAGCCGAGTTCGACTTTGCGTTTGTCGAAGTGCTCTTCGAACTCGGCCCACTCGGTGTCGGCGACTGGGGCGTACTCGTCGTCGGGTCGGGTGTGGCGGCGTTGCTGGAGGTGGGCTTGGAAGTGGCGGACGACATCCTCGTCGAAGACGGCGACGTAGCCGCGGGTGGTTTGGATGTTGAGATGGCCTAGCAGCGCCGCGCCGATGTGGATGGGCAGGCCGCTGTTGACGAGGTCGGTGGCGAAGATCCGCCGGAAGTCGTGCGGGGTGATCCGCAGATCCTTGAACGCGGGATTGGCGGTGGCAATCGCGGCGCAGACACGGCGTAGCCGTAGCAGGATCGTGCCGGCGGCGATGACGGCCGGGGTGGCGCCCTTGAGTCGTTGGAATAGGTAGGGCAGCGGCGCGCTCCAGACCTTGTCGTGCGGGTCGAAGCGGCGAACCAGTGGGATGGTGCGGCCGTCTCGGGTGTGTCGGCGGATGATCGAGGCAATGACGTGGAACAGGTCGGCTGACATGGGGATGACTCGTTCACGGTCGGTCTTCGACGGCGTGATGACCAGCAGAGCGATCACTTCTCCGTTGGCGCGCTGGTATTGGCGGATGCTCAGGTGGCTCGGTTCGCAGAGTTCCTCGATCCGGACGCCGGAGTGACGCAGGGTCTCCACGACGGCCCAGTCCCAGAACGCTTCTTCTTCCTCGAATGCGGCGTTCAGCATGCTGCCGGTGGTGAGGTCCATGACCCGGACGGCGGCGAGGTGGCCGGCCTTGGCGTGCTTGCGGTCGTGTTCGGGAATCACGCGCTGGTAGGGCCGGCTGTCCAGGCAGAAACTCTGGCCATCGATCGCGGCGCTGGCCTCGGCAAACAGGCGGGTGGCTCGATCGTGGCGGGCCTCGACGTGGGCGATCAGCGTCGGTAGGAGGGGCTGACGCACCCGGGTCCGCCCGGCGGAGCGTTCAATGATGCGGCGCCGCCGGGCCCCCAGCCCACGGATGTCTGTGGGTGAGACCGGGCTGGGTGCGACCCAGGCGGCCCAGCGTTCGGGTTCTTCGGCGGCCCAGGTGTGCAGGTCCAGGTAGAAGCTGCGCACCCCGATGACGATGGTGTCCGTGGTGGCCCGGCGTGTGCCGTCGTCGCGGAGGGCGATCTGTTCGCGCCAGGCGGCGTAGACGTCCGGGTCGATGCGCAGATCGGCCTGACCTGGGGCGAGGGCCTCAATCTTGCACCAGAAGTGGTGCACCAGATTCAGGATCAGGTTGGTCAAGGTGGCGTAGTCGGTGTCCGCTCGGCGTCGAGAGGCGTAGTCGATGAGCAGTTGCCGTACGGCCTGGCTGCGGATCGGGTAGCGGTCGACGAGTTCGGTGACGCTTTGCTGGCCGCGGTGCATCGCCTCCCGCATGGTTTGTGGCGTGCTGGGCGGGAAGTAACCCATGGCGTGGAGCACGTTCCAGGTTCCGCGGGCGATGAACCGGTTGGCGGCCTTGTTCCCGGGCTTCATCTGGGCCAAGACGGCGCGGTTGGCGTGGGCGAAGTGCAGCAGACCCGGCGGCCTCACGTCGGTGAGAGCGACGCCCTGGACGGTGAGCAGGCAGCACAGGTCGCTGATCGCGTCGCGGCGGTGGGTCACCGGAATCGGCTGGGCCATGGCGTGCGCAACGAACGCGTCCAGGAGCTGATCACTCTGCGCGGCGACGAACTGCTCGTTGAAGGTGACGAACCGCTGGCTCCGGAAGGCCAGCAGCGTCGGGCGAATCGCGCGCAGGCAGAACAGCTGCCGCGCGCCGATCGGCGCCGCGGCCGCGTGCTGGCCCGCGCCCAGCGGACTGGCGTCCCATCGCTGCTGCCAGGTCTGGCCCGGGAATGTGGCCAGGTAGTCCAATAACTGCCGGGTCGCGGCGCGGCGCTGGTTCCGAGTACCTGGCAGGCCCTCCCCGAACGACCCGGCGAGATCGGACAGATCGGCGGCGCTGACGCGGTCGAGGTCACCGAGCGGGCGCGGCGGCATCTGCGTGACCGCGGCGACAGGTCGCATCCCGCCGGAGACGAATCGGCTGGCGAAGCCCAGCTCGTCCAAGACCGGTCCGTGCCGGTTGTGGCGACGGCTGTGGGCGCTGCTGACCATGGTCCTAGGCACCGAACACCGCCTTGACGTCGTACGGGTCGTAGCCGGGGCTGTACGTCGCGGTGACGCGGGGCCGGGCGTAATGCTCGGCCAGCTTGTCGAACAGCTCCTCGACCCGGGTGCTCAGGTAACGGCCGGTCGTACGGATGTCGGCGTGCCGCATGATCGACTGCACCTCCGCCAGGGTCAGCGTGCCGCCGTTGGCCATCCGGGACGCCGCCGTGTGCCGCAGGTCGTGCAACGTCCAATTCGTCGCCAGCCGCTGGTTGGCCCGCTGCAGGATCCGCCGCAACGCCGAGTACCGCAGCGGGCCTGGCGTCCCCCGCCGGGTCCGCCACACGCTCTCGCTCGGCTGGGGCATGCCGTCGATCTCGAAGTACCGCGCCAGATAGATGAACGCTCGCGGTGATGCCGGCACGGCCTCACGTGACCGGCTGCCCTTCGACACCACCCAGATCCGCTGCCCGGCCCAGTCGATGTCCTCGACGGTGACGCCGAGCAGCTCCGCGGCCCGCGCGCCGCTGGAGACGAAGAACTCCATCAGCGCCCGGTCCCGGTCACAGGTCATCGCCGCGAACAGCTCGTCGAACATCGCATCCGGGATCGACCGCGGCGGCGGCTTCGGCACCCGCTGGCGCAGCCTGGCCCGGCCATGCAACCGGGCCCCCTCTAACGGGCTGCGGTGCACGACCGCCCGCCGCCGCCGCCCGGCGACCGGGACCGGGTTCCGGACCGGCCCCTCACCGCAGTGAGCGTGGTAGCCGTAGAAGCCGCTGATCACGCTCAACGCGTGATTTATCGTCCGCGGCGCATACCCGGTCTGCAGGCTCACCTTTCCCGTGCGCAGATTGACCGCGCCTGCCGCCGGCGAGCCGATCGTGCGGTCCCGCTGCCGGTTGGCGGCGGCTCGCATCCACCCGGTCAGCACCGCCACCTCGCCCTCCGTCGCCCGTTCCCAACCGACATCGAGTGCCCAGAGCAGCCGAAACCAACGCAGCAACCCGAACCCGTAGCTGCGACACGTCAACGGGCTGCAATCCCCAACAGCCAGATCACACAGATAGCCCGTGACCGGAGCCAAGTCCCGCCCGGCTTGATCAAGGACGACAAACGGGGGGTGCGCCTGGCCGCTCGCTACGACCATGCCGAGAGCCGGAAGAGCAACCTGACCCTCCATGAGTTGACTGCGAAGATCCATAAGACTCCTTGGTGAAGCGGCGACCATTCCGATCAACGAGACCGGACCGGTGCAGTTAACTCAGCACTGCCGCCGCGCCATCCCCGGCTTGCCGTCCGGGGACAGGGTGAATAGCGGCATGGAGGCGAACCGGTGGGCCGGGTCGAGGGCGTCGAGGCGGATGTTGCCCGCCCCGACGCGAACGACCCGGATGCGGTGGGCGGCGGCGTACCGCTCCAACCTGAGCAGGTGCGCGTACACGGCGACCGGTTCCCAGCCGGTGTCGGCGAACACGGCCACGTCGAACCGTTCGACCAGCCCGTGGCAGGCGGCCACGAGCAGCGCCGAGGACTGCACCCCGGCGCCCAGCGACAGGACCCGCAGCGCGGGCCGCCCCGGCGCGGACGCCGGGGCGGCAGTGCGTGTGCGCCTGTCGACGGCGGTCATGCGCCCACGCCCGGCGGGCCGGCGGGAGCCCGGAGCAGGACCACGTCCTCGTGCGCGATGAGGTGCATCGGCACGCCGGCTGCCCGCTGCTTGCGGACGTGACCGAGTTGGAAGAAGCTCGGCCGGGCGATGATCCGCCCGTCCCGGACCGCGCCGAGCGAGGCGGGTAGCCACGCCACGGGTACGAGCCCGGCGGTGCGGCCGGCGCTGACGACCGCCGAGGGCAGGTCGATCAGCCGTCCCTTGGCACGGAACGGTCGGACCGTGACCACGACGATGCCGCCGGGGCGCAGGACCTGACGGCAGCCGTCCAGGATCTGGGTGAACCCGTCGATCAGCGCCTCGGTGGACCGGTAGGCGAGGTTGCCCTTGTCGTCGCCGTACCGGTAGTGCTCCTTGCTGATCCCCGCCTCACCCGGGTCAACCAGGCCGTGCACGGTCGACCCGTACGGCGGGCTGGTGACCACGAGCGCGACCCGCCCGTGCAGGACCGCCGGCAGCAGCCGTGTCAGCGCGGTGGAATCGCCGCGGATGATCGACCCGCGGCCTGGCGCTCCTTGGGTGAGGGCGAGTTGGACGTTGGCGTCGGCGATGTCGGCCCATCGGGACTCGTACTCGATCCCGATCGCGTCGCGGCCGAGATGCATCGCCTCGACCAGCGTGGTGCCGATCCCGGCCATGGGATCCATGACCAGGTCTCCGGCGACGGTGAACGCGGCGATCGCGTGCGCCGCCGTCGCCGGATACATGCGGGCCGGGTGTGCCTTCTGCTCCGGCACGTACCTGCCGCGCCGCTGCACCGGCTGTGTCTTCTGCGCCGTGGTCCAGACCGACAGCCGGGCCGGGTCGACCGGCTGCGCCGGCTTCTCCTCCTTCTTCTTTCGGGGGCTAGGCATCGGCGTCACCTGCCCGGCGCAGGTACACCCGCAGATCGCGGTGCACCCGCACGTGCCCGGATCCAGCCGGTTCCGCCGCCGCTTCGAGCTCGGCCGGGGTGGGGTAGTAGACGAATCGGTCGCCGTCGGCCTGCGCGGCGACGGCGACGATGTGCTGGAAGTAAGCCAGCCCCACCGCCGCCGCGGCGGCATGCATCGGTCGCAGGTCGACCGGTCCGGCGTCTGCCGGGTCGACCAGGATCAGGCAGCCGCCCGGCCGCAGCGCCACCGACACCTCACCGAGCAGCACCGCCGCTGCGGCGGTGGTCTCCGGTCGATCAGCGACGACGAGCGCCGCCTCACCCGGGTCGGGGTCGGTGGTGTGCCGCCGGCCGGAGCCGGCGCAGGCCGAGGCGATGGTCGGGCTGGTGGTGTGGTCGGCGACGGTGTCACCGACGTTGGCGTACGAGGTGATGATCGCCGCCGCGAGACGGACACCGATCAGGTCGGGGGCGTCGTCGGCCGTGCGGGCGGTGCGCCAGAGGCTGATCGGGACCGGCGGCTCGCCGGCCACCTGGTCGACGGTGTCGGGAGTGCGGGACGAATTCTTGGAAGGCGTGCTTGGCATGCGGTGTGGAGCTCCACGCCGCGCCGTGATGCGCTGACGCCTACCAATCCGCGTTTGTCATCGCCAGCGAACGTCCCCCCTCGATGACAACCCGATGACAACGCCACCCGCAGCCGATGACAGTCGGCCGCCGCCGCCCGCCGGACACTGTCATCGCCCGCCACCGGTCCGCTCGCGATGACAGCCGGGTCTGTCATCGGCGGCGGCGATGACAAACCCGGGCGCGAACCTCGCGTCTCGGACATGCGCCGATGACAACCCCGACCACCCGCCCGCGCAGCCGAGTGTGACAACGGCCGCGGTGGGCGCTGGTCTGTCATCGCTGGAATCGGTGCGGCACCACCAACCGGTCCGGGCCGCTCAACGGGCCGGAAAGCCGGGCTGGCCAGCGCTGTCATTGGCTTGGCATCGGCCAGTGGCCGAATCGGGGCCTCGCCGCAGCCAACCCGGGCCGCGGCAGGACTCGAGGGAGCACCCCTGATGACCACCACCACCGTCGCCCCGACCGCTTCAACCACGACCGCGCGCCCCGTCTCGGGCTCGGGGTGGGTGGCCGGGTCGTCGCTGGCCGCCGCCGAGACGGCCTTCGACCTGCTGTGCACCGAGCCGGCGCCGCTGGCCCTGGACTGCACCGCCCTGCAGGCCGACGGCCTGCAGGCGGGGCAGGTGCCGCTGCCGGCGGTGCGGCAGTGGCTGCTCGCCCACCCCGGCGACCACGCCGCCTCCGACGAGGTGTGGCGGCAGCTGATCCTCGCCGCCCGGCTCGACGGACCCGCCTGGGTCGTCGCCGCCGTCGGCATGGCCATCCCAGCGCTGGCCGCGATGTCGCGGGAGCTGCGCGGCCGGTTCACCGACGCCGACCCCGCCGATATCGACGCCGAACTGCTGACCGGGTTCCTGGAGGCCCTCAGGGACCGCCTGGACCGCGAACAGGCCGGACTGCTGCCCCGGCTGCGGATGGCGGCCTGGCGGGCCGCGTGGCGGCTGCTGACCCGCGACCTGGACGTCGAGCCGCTCGACGACATCGAACACGCCGTCCCCGCCTCCCGCACCCCGCGGCCGATGGTCGCCCACCCCGACCTGCTGGTGCTGCGCGCGGTGCAGCTCGGCGTGATCGACGCCGACGACGCCGAGGCGTGGATCGACATCCGCCTCGGGCACAAGGCCCCGGAGCCGCACGCCGCCCGCCTCGGCGTCACCGTGGACGCACTGCGGATGCGACTCGGCCGGGCCGACCGGGCCCTGCACGCCGCCCTGCGCTCCGGGGCGCTGGCCGACGGCGTCGGCGCGGTCGAGCGGGCGCGGCTGGCCGCCGCCGCGACCGGCCGCGCGGTCCTGCGGCGCAAGCACACCGCCGCCGCGGCGACCGCGGCGCGCATCGGCCGGCTGGTCCGCCAGCCCACACCCACGGCAGGAGTCGCCTGACCAGATCCCCTTCCTCAGCGGCCCCGGCGATCCCGCCGGGGCCGCTTGCACGTGCGCCCGCTCCCGTGTGCGCACGCCCAGCGGTCGACCGCAAGCGGGTGCGACGCGGCAGCCACGCCGGATCGACTGTCACCTGGTTTGTGGTGGTTGCTCCGCCGTTTACAGCGATGACAGTGCCCGATTAATCCACTGTGTCCCGCGATTACAAGCGGGTTGTCATCGGCTGTCATCGCGGGGGGACGTTCGCTGGCGATGACAAACGCGGATTGGTAGACGCAAGGCCGCCTCGCCCCGGGCAACAGCCCGGACCGCGCCGTTCGGCCCTTGCACGGCCGCCGGGGGTTCGCGCCGGCGTCGGACTGCCGCTCGATCGCCGCAGGGCCCGGGTGCCGCGCCACACGATGCGCTGACACCTCATCGCCCAACGCACACCCGTGAGGGGAGGACGAGTTCCTTCCCGGACCCCAGCGATGGATGCACCCCCGACGCACGGCGCCCCCGGCGGCCTTCCCCGATTCCAACGTGCCCCGCCGCGCCGCGGCCGGGGCGGGAGGTGCTTGTCATGCGCACTGTTATCCACAGGCTCATCCACAGCCGCCGCGTCCGCGCGGTCGCTGTCCACGCAACCACCGTGGCGGTGATGCTGTCGGTGCCGGCCGCCGCCTACGCCGACCCCGTCACCACGAACAACCCGCTGCTCGCCGCACCGCCGCCGACGCTGAACCAGGTGATCGGGAACCTGCAGGGCTGGCTGCTCGGCATCCTCGCGGCGATCGCCACCCTGTACCTGGTCCTGGCCGGGGTGTACTGGGCCACCGCCGGCGGTGACCCCGCCGCCGTCGAGCGGGCCAAGTCGGCGCTGCGCAACGCCCTGATCGGCTACGGCCTCGCCGTGCTGGCCCCGGTGCTGCTGGGCGTGGTCAAGGGCATCGTCGGAGCCCAGTGATGCTGGGCCCCACCGCCGTCGCCTACCTGCTCAACGGCATCCTCGAATGGCTGGCCGAGCGGCTCGTGGTCGCCTTCGACACCATCGTCGGGATCCTGACCAAGGTTCTGCTGGTCATCCCGGACGTCACCGCGCTGCCGCAGATCAAGGCGCTGACCGGCCGGTCGGTGTGGGTCGTCGACACCATCTTCGTGCTCGTGTTCCTGGCCGCCGGCGTGCTGGTGATGTGCGCCGGCGGCAGCGAGCGCGCCCGCTACGAGGCCAAGGACCTCGCGCCGCGGATGGTCGTCGGGTTCATCGCCGCGCACTTCTCCCCGCTGATCTGCAGCATGGCGATCAACCTGGCCAACGCCCTGACCTTCGCCTTCGCCGACCGGCCCGGCACCGAGAGCGCGGTCGCGGCGATGCGCCGGCACCTGCGCGGCGCGCTCAGCGGCGACCAGGCCGCGGCGCTGCTGCTGGTACTCATCGGCGTCCTGGTCGTCGTCCTGGCGGGCATCGCGGTGTTCCAGGCCCTGGCCCGGCTGTGCGCGCTGCTCGTGCTGGCGGCGTTCGCGCCGATCGCCCTGGCCATGCACGCCCTGCCGCAGACCGACCCGCTGGCCAAGCTGTGGTGGCGCGGGTTCGGCGGCTGCCTGGCGGTACCGGTGCTGCAGGCGTTCGTGCTGCAGGCGGCGATGTGGATGCTCACAGACCCGCAGGTCCTGCTGCCCCACCTCGGCCTACCCGGCGACGGCGCCGCCGTGGTCAATCTGCTGATCGTGGTGGTGCTGCTGTGGGCCACCGTCAAGATCCCCCGCCAGGTCGCGCGGCTGGTACGGAGCCCGTCCGCCGGCGGCCGGACCGTTGTGGGCGCAATCGTCCGCGTCGCGGTCACACGCGCCATCCCGATTCCCGGCCTGAAAGGACGGTGACCCACCATGCCCACCGCCAACGACGACGCCGCCCCGGTGCGGGCGCGGATCACCGCCGACGTCGACGCCCCCGACAAGGTCCTCTACGGGCTCACGTTCCGGCAGCTCGCGGTCCTCGCCCTCGCCGCGGTCGCCTACTACGGGCTGTTCCAGACCCTGCGCCACACCGTGCCGATGCTCGCCCTGGTGGCGGGCGGGGTGGTGTGGGGGGCGTTGGCGTTCGGGTTGGCGGTGGGCCGCCGCGACGGCCAGCCGTTGGATGTGTGGCTGGCCCAGGCGTGGCGGCACCGCCGAGCCCCCAAGGCCCTGGCGTCTCAACCACCAGCGGCCGGAGCCCTGCCCACCTGGGCGCCTGAGGCGACGGGGGCCGGGACGGGGCCGGCGCTGCTGCGGCTGCCCGCCCGGGCGATCCAACCGGACGGTGAGATCGCCCTGGAGCGCGGTGCGGCGGCGCTGGTCGCCACCACCACGGTCAACCTCGCGTTGCGCACCGGCGATGAGCAGGCCGCGCTGGTCGACGGGTTCGGCCGCTGGCTCAACTCCCTGACCCAGCCCGCGCAGCTGGTCGTCTCGGCCCAGCCGGTCGACCTCGCCGCCCGCGCCGCCCGGCTGGCCGCCCGCGCGACCCGGCTGCCGCACCCGGCGTTGCACGACGCCTGCGCCGACCACGCCCGCTTCCTCGCCGAGCTCGCATCGCAGCGCGACCCGCTGCGCCGGCAGGTCCTCGTGGTCACCACCGCCAACCCGGCCGGCGGGCACGCCGCCGCGCGGCGGGCCGACGACACGGCCCGCGCGCTGACCGCGCTCGGGGTGACAGCGCAGGCGCTCGATGCCGGCGCGGTCGCCGCCGCCTTGTCGGCGGCCGTCGACCCATACCGGGCGGCGCTGCCGGGCGCGCGTGCCGCCGCTGACATTCCCGTCACCGCCGCCGGCCGCTTGTGACACGGCGCCGGCCGGCGGTGACAACCGCGGCCGGCGCTGTCACGCGCCACTGACATCAGCGACTGCGATGACAGCGGCAGTTGTCACCGCACCCGGCCGGCGGCGGGCGTGTCAACGCCGGTCGCCCCGATGACAAGCCTTCGACAACTCCAGGAGTGATCATGAGTGTGTTCGCGCCCCGCCGGCGCACCCCGACGACAGCCCCCGCCGATGGTTCGGCGGGGGCTGTCGCGTGCGGGCCGGTCGAGGTCTTCCCCCGCCACATCCGCGTCGGCGACGGCTACGCCGCCACCCTCGCCGTCGCCGGCTACCCCGCCGAGGTCGGTCCCGCCTGGCTCGAGCCACTGCTGTCGTGGCCCGGCCGGCTCGACTTGGCGATCCACGTCGATCCGCTGCCGGCGCCGATCGCCGCGGACCGGCTGCGCAAGCAGCGCGCCCGCTACGAGTCGTCCCGCCGCGCCGACGCCGGGAAGGGCCGGCTCGGCGACCCGGGCGTGGACGCCGCAGCCGAGGACGCCGCGGATCTGGCCGCCCAACTCGCCCGCGGGGTCTCGAAGCTGTTCCGGGTCGGGATCTACCTGACCGTGCACGCGCGTACCGAGCTGGAGTTGGAGGCGGCGTGCCAGCAGGTCGCCGCCGCCGCGGCCTCCACCCTGCTGGAGGTGCAGCCGGCGACGTGGCGGCACCTGCACGGCTGGACCACCACCCTGCCGCTGGGCCACGACGGGCTGCAGCAGCGCCGGACCATGGACACCCGGGCCCTCGCGGCGGCGTTCCCTCTCGCTAGTCCGGATCTGCCGGCGCCGCTGCCCGGACAGCCGGCCGACGACGGCGGCGTCCTCTACGGCCTCAACCCCGAGTCCCGGGGGATCGTGTGGTGGGACCGGTGGGCGCAGGACAACCACAACCTCGTCGTGCTCGCGCGTAGTGGCGCTGGCAAGAGCTTCTTCGTGAAGTGCGAGACGCTGCGGCACCTCTACGACGGGGTGCAGGTCGCGGTCGTCGACCCGGAAGACGAGTACCTCGCGCTGGCCGACACCGTCGGGGGGTCGGTGGTGCGGCTCGGGCAGGCCGGGGTCACGGTCAACCCGCTCGACCTGCCCCGCAACGACAAGCGACCCGACGTACTCACCCGCCGGGCCCTGTTCCTGCACACCCTGGTCGCAGTGCTGCTCGGCGAGCAGCCGACCCCGGCGCAGCGCGCCGCGCTGGACCGGGCGGTGCTGGCGACCTACCGGGCGGCCGGGGTCACCGCCGACCCGGCGACGCACCATCGGCCGGCTCCTCTGCTGGTCGACCTGGTCGCCCAGCTCGACCAGGTCGGCGGCGCCGGCGCGCAGCTCGCCGTCCGCCTGGCGCCGTGGGTCGACGGGTCGTCGGCGGGGTTGTTCAACGGCCCGTCGACCCACCGGCCCGACGGGCACCTGGTGGTGTGGTCGCTGCGGCAGTGCCCCGACCAGCAGCGCGCCGCCGCCACCCTGCTCGCTTTGGATGCGATCTGGCAGCAGGTCGACCACCAACCCCAGCCCGGCCGGCCGACGCCGCGGCGGCTGGTGGTGGTCGACGAGGCGTGGCTGCTGATGCGCGACGGCGAAGGCGCCAAGTTCCTCTACCGGCTCGCCAAGGCCGGCCGCAAGCGCAACTGCGGGCTGACCATCGCTACGCAGGACGCCGCGGATGTGCTCGGCACCGACCTCGGCCAAGCCGTCGTCGCCAACGCCGCGACGCAGGTGCTGCTGCGGCAGGCGCCGCAGGCGATCGACGCGGTCGCCGATGCGTTCGGCCTCACCGCCGGCGAACGGCGGCTGCTCCTGGCCGCTGGTCGGGGGCATGGGCTGCTGCTCGCGGGGGCGCACCGCACGGGGCTGGAGGTCGTGGCCTCGCCGGAAGAGGCGGCCATCGCGTCCACGACGCCGCCCGCGGATCTCGACGACGACCTTCTCTGACATCTCTTGGGAGACCTCATGCAGCCCTCCACCTTCTTCTCCGTGCTCCTCGCCGCGCCGGCGTCGCCGGCGCCGGCGATCCAGCCGCCGAATCTGGACCCGGCAGCCGTCGGCGGCAACATCGTCGCCTGGGCGACTGCGCGGCCGTGGTTGCTCGCCGCGCTGGCCGCGATCACCGTGTCCGCGGTCGCGCTGCGGCAGGTGGTCGGCAACCTGCGACACCTGCGCTCAGCGGACGGGGCGCGGCTGGTCATGATCGCGCCGCCGCCGCAGGTCGACCCGGCCGGCGCCGGGGTGTTCTGGTCGAACCTGGCCGGCATCCTGCGCCCCGCCCGCGGCAAGCGGCTGCGGTACGGCACGCCGCACGTCGCGTTCGAGTACCGGTGGGCCGGCCGGCAGCTGACCATCAGCGTGTGGGTGCCGGGCACGATCCCGCCCGGCGCGGTCGAGGCCGCCGCCCGTGCCGCCTGGCCCGGCGCCACCGTCACCACCCTCGACGACCCGGCGCCGCCGCTGCCGGATGGCGGAACGGCGGTCGGTGGGCAGCTGACCCTGTCGGATGCGGAGTGGCTGCCGATCAACACCGACCACGACGCCGACCCGCTCCGGCCGCTCATCGCCGCCGCCGGCCGGCTGCGCGACGACGAACACGCCATCGTCCAGGTCCTGGCGCGGCCGGCGGCGCCGCGCCGCTACGCCCGCGCACGGCGGGCCGCCGGGCGGCTGCGGGCCGGCAAGCCGGCCGTCGCCGGGGGTGTGGACCCGGGCGCGGCGGTGCGCGGCGTGGTCGACGTGTTCCTGCCCGGCCCGCCCGCCACCGCGCGCGCGGGTGCGGCGGGGCCGCGGCATCCCGGCGTCGACCGGGACGTCCGGGCGATCATGGAGAAGACCGCGGGTCAGCTGTGGCAAGCCGGCATCCGCTACGCCATCACCACCACACCCCGCGGCACCCGTACACCGAGCGCCCAGCACCGGCAGCAGATCGCCGCCCGCCTGGGCGGGATCGGCTCAGGGATCGCCTCAGCATTCGCCGTCTACAGCGGGCGCAACCAACTCGCCCGCCGCCACCGCCTCCACCAACCGGCGGCGGCGGTCGCGGACCGGAGGCTCGGCGCCGGGTTCCTTCTCGGCACCGACGAACTCGCGGTGCTGGCCGGACTGCCGCACGACCTCGCCGTGCCCGGCCTGGACCGGGCGCGGGCCAAGGCCGTCCCGGCGCCAATCGAGGTCCCGACCGGCGGTCGGGGCACCAAGCCCCTCGGGCTGGCCGAGGTCGGCGGCCACAAGGTCGCGGTCAAGGTCACCGACGCGCGGTACCACACGCACATGGTCGGGCAGACCGGCTCCGGTAAGTCCACGCTGCTGGCCAGGTTGATCCTGGCCGACATCGACGCCTACCGCGGCACCATCGTGGTCGACCCGCACGGGGATCTGGTCACCGACGTGCTCGAGCGGATGGACCCCAAGCACGCCGACCGGGTCACGCTGTTCGATCCCGATCAGCCGAACCCGCCCGCCCTCAATCCCCTGGATGGCGACGACCACGACCTGATGGTCGACAACATCGTCGCCATCTTCTCCTCGATCTTCAGTAAAGCCTGGGGCCCGAGGATGGACGACGTGATGCGGGTGTCGTGCCTGACCCTGCTCCGCAAGGCCAACGTCACCCTCCAGCACATCCCGCCGCTGCTGAACTCCGAGCAGTTCCGGGCGGAGCTGACCGCCGACCTCGACGACCCGGACGGCCTCGACGGGTTCTGGCAGTGGTACGACACCATGAGCCCGGCGATGCGGTCGCAGGTCATCGGCCCGGTCCTGTCCCGCCTGCGCAGCTTCCTCTTGAGGGACTTCGTCAAGCGGACGATGAAGTGGCCCAAGTCGAGCTTCGACATGGGCAAGGTCCTCGACGGTGGGATCCTGCTCGTCCGGATACCGAAGGGCGTGCTCGGCGAGGACACGTCGAAGTTGCTGGGGTCGCTGATCCTGGCCCGGGTGTGGCAGGCCGCCACCGCCCGCGCGTCCCTGGCGCCCGAGAAGCGCCGCGACGCGTCGATTTATCTAGACGAGGCGCAGAACTTCCTCACCCTCGCCGGCAGCCTGGACACGATGCTGGCCGAAGCGCGCAAGTACCGCCTGGCGATGGTGTTGGCGCACCAGGACCTGGCCCAGTTCCCCCGCGAGCTGCTCGCCGCCGTCAGCGCAAACGCCCGCAACAAGGTGTTTTTCTCCGTCGCGCCGGAGGACGCTCGGGTGCTGGCCCGGCACACCATGCCGGAACTCGACGAGCACGACCTGACACACCTGGACGCCTACACCGCGGTCGGGCGGCTCGTGGTCGACGGCCGGCAGACCGCGCCGTTCACCCTCAAGACCCTACCGCCAGCGCCGGTGGTGGGGGCGGTCACCGCGATCCGCCAGTCAGCGGCCTCGCGGGTACCCCAGCAGCGGCAGTCCGGCATCGACCAGCTCGTCGAACGCACCGCCAAGGTCGAAGCCCAACGCCGCGAGCGGGCACGCCGCGAGCGCAGGGACCCGGTCAACGGGTCCTGACCCTGCCCGACGCCGGCGGTACGCTGCGCCGGTGACGAGGCCGGTCTTCTACGCGAAGCCCGACGCTGTCGGCCGCGCGCTGAGCGTGCCGGCGGCGCTCGGCAGTAGGGACAGGGCCGGCTCCCCGGGGCAGGCGCGCTCGGCGGCGTTCGTTGCCGACGTCCAATCGCTCATCGGCGAACAGCTCGCGGTCATCCCGGACCCGCTCGCCCTGCGCCTGGACATCGGGCTCCCGCCGGCGGTACCGCTGCTCGGGCACCACGACCTGGACAACTACCTGCTCCCTCTCGTGCCGATGCTGACAGCAGCTACGGGGCAGCAGTTCGCGTCGGTGTGGGCGACGAAACGCCACGCGGTGACCTCGTCGGTGTCGGTGTCGACCGCAAGGGCCACCCGGGACCCGGGCGGGGTGGCGTGCCACGACGTGGCGACCACGGCGTCATCCGAGCGCACCGCTTACAAGGAGCAGGTGCACGGGCAGGTCTGCGGCGGCGACCCGCTGCCCGACGGTGAGGTGTCGCTGCAGCTCGCCTTCGCCGTCGGGCCACGGCGGGCGTGGCCGAACCTGTGGAAAGCCACGATCGATTCCCTCGGCCCGCTGCTCGGACACGATGCCGCCGCGCCCCGGTGGAGTCCACGCGACGGCCGCATCACCAGCCTCGGGCTGCACTGCCTGGTCGACCCGGCCGCCGGCAACCGCGTCGATATGGCGGTCCGAGCGCAGTAGAGCCGCTCCGCGGCCCGGCGCGCGGCGCGCTGACTCGCGGGCGACACTCTGCCATCGGCGCGCTGCTGCGACCGGAACAGCCTCGCCACGGCAGCGGCCCGCGGTCCGGCGTTGTCAACGGCCGTTGTCAGCGCTGCTCGCAGCCCCTTCGTGGCCGGCTGCGTGCCCCGTTCGTCCTGCTGATCAACAACGAAGCCCACCGCCATCGGCCCGGGCGGCGTTCGTGCAGGACCGCGGCCTGACAACGGCCACAGCGGGCCGCCCGCCGGCCAGACTCCCTCCTCACGGGAGGTGTGTCTTCCTTCCCCCTTCCGAACCACCTCGCTGTTCAACCCCCTCGCCGAAAGGTGATCTCGTCATGCCTGCACCCGACCCGCTGCTGCCCCTGCGTCACCTCACCGCCCGCGACCGGACTCTGCTGTCCTGGCTGGCCGAGCACTACGTCCTGACCACCGAGCAGATCGCCCAGGCCCTGTTCCCTTCGCTACGCGCGGCCCAGCTGCGCCTGACGCTGCTGCACCGCATCGGCGCGCTGGACCGGTTCGCGTTCGCCCGCACCGGCGAGCCCGGCTCCGGCTTGTGGCGCTACACCCTCGGCCCGCTCGGCGCCCGCCTGCACCGCGACGCCTGGCACGACCCCGACAACCCCGCCGCCCGGCCGGCCCGGACCCACATCGAGCGGCGCACCCGCATCGCCGGCAGTCCCCGCCTGGGGCACCTGCTGGGCGTGAACGGCTTCTTCACCGCGCTGGTCGGCCACGCCCGGACCTGCGACGACGCGCAGCTAACCACGTGGTGGTCCGAGCAGCACGCGACCGCGGTGTTCGCCTCCCGGTCGCCGAAGCTGCGACCCGACGGCTACGGCATCTGGACCCACCACGACCGGGATGTGGAGTTCTTCCTCGAGTACGACACCGGCACCGAGCCGGTCGGCCGGGTGGTCGGCAAGCTCGTCGCTTACGAGCGGCTCGCCGAGCAGACCGGCACCGCCCGCGCCCTGCTGCTCTACGTACCCGACAGCAGGCGCCGCGAACGGCTCCTGGCCGACATCGCCGGCGCGCCGCTGCTCACCCCGGTCGCGGTCGCCGCGCACACCCCCGCCCCGCACGAGCCCGTCTGGTACCTGCCCGGCCGGCCCGACCCGCTGCCGCTGCACCTGCTGCCCACCGGCGACCCAGCCGACTAGCGGCATGGGCCGTTGTAAACGCTGTCGACGTTGTTGATCACGTTGACAGCGTTGACAACGGCGCCGCCAAACCGAGCTGGATCACGATGACAACGCAGGTCAGCGCCGGTTTCCCGCCTCCCGGCAGCGAGGTTGCGTTGTAAACGGCCCCCCGTACCGTTCAAGCCCTCAACACCTCCACATCACGCACCACCCGGTCGGTCCCACCCTCGGACCCCCGCCGCACTACGGCTCGAACACGCCCACCCGCTCACACCGTGAGCCGGTCGGCCCGACGCCCACGCGGCGACCCGACGGTCGCACCCACCACCGCTCCACCAGCATCACCGCTGCACCCCGACCACCGGCACGACCGCCGCACCGCACGCCCCCAGGGGCACCGCCGCGGCTTTCGCCCGCTCCTTGAGCGGAGCTGCTCCACCTCGCCGACACGGCGCACCGAACAAGCCGAACCGCATTCCCGCGGTCCCGGCTGCTTCCACGCGCCCCGGCCAGGGGCGCACTCTGTGAAGGGACAAGATCTCCGATGACAACTCCTGCTGGAACGCCGCTGACCCGCTACGGCAGCCGCACCCCAGCCACCCCCGCCCGGACCGCGGCGCGGACCGCACGCCCCGCGGCGTCCGGCACCAGCCGACCCCCGGCCGCGAGCACCGCGCCCGCCCCGAGCCACAGCCCGGTCGAGGTCCACGTACCGGCGACGGTCCGCACGATGATCGTCTGCCTGCCCGACGACCTACCCACGGCCGTGCTCGCCGACGGCCGCGACCTGACCGCGCTCGGCCAGGCCGGCGCCGCGACACCGCGGTTCTGGACGCGGCCCAAGGTCCGCACCTGGCAGCGCAGTGCGCTGATCGACCTGCGGGCCGGCAAGTCCGGACCGCGGTGGTGCTCCGGCGGACCGATCCGGCTGCTCGACCTGCAAGCGATGCGGCACGCCAGCGCCCTGGCCGCCGCGATCCGCCACCAGCTCTGGTCAGCGACCATCCGCGGCACCCGCGACGCCCACCCCTGGAGCGACTACCTGCGCCAGCACCTCCAGTACGGCGACCGGTACCCGCTGGCTACCGCGCAACGCGACTTCCTGGCACAGCGCCGGATTCTTGCCATGCGGGCGCACAACGCCGCACAGCCCCACGCCCCGCAACTGGACCCGTACGAGGTCGACGCCTACCAGGCCGGCGCCGCCGCCTACCAGCACCTGCACGCAGCCGGCGGCGTCTGCGCCGACGCGGTCATCACCGCCGACAGCGCCACGCTGCGTCCCGCCAGCGGGGAACTGACCGACCGGATCGGCTACCTCGCCGCCGCCCACGCCCACCTCGCGCGGCTGCGCGACGACGACCGGCTGCTGGCCATCACCGTCTGACCCGCTCCATCAACCGGCCGCGCCCCGAACCCGGGCTCGGCCACTCGGGCAACGCCACGCACCGCAGTGAGGTGGCCGCGCCGAGCGTGGCCACCTCCTGCGCCAGTTCAGGAGGAACCACGATGAACTTCCGCTCCGGCGACACCATCGCCGGCTACGCCCGCGACGCCGTCGACCTGCGCATCCGGATGGCCGATCACTTCCGCACCGACCTGGCCCGCCGATACCTGCGCGCCTACCTCGACACCGGCGCCGAACACCGGCCCGATGACGCACCCCCGGTCACGGCCGAGGCCGTGGCCGCGATGATGCGCATCACCGGCGGCCCCTGGTCCAACGGGGAGCCGTACGTGTGCGCCCCGGCGATGACCGCGATCGTCGCCGCCGCAGCCGACGCCCTCGACCTGACCGGCGAGGTCCTGCCCGACGACATCGCACCCAGCGACTTCGGCGTCCTGTTCCTGCCCGAGCCGATCTACCAACGCAACCCCTTCGGCGAGGTCACCTCCGTCGGCGCCGTCACCTGGGCCCGCGTCACCACCCCGACGAACGGACGCTCCAGCTGGTGCATCGGCGGCTGGGCCGACCGGCACGACCCCCACGACCCGGCCGCCGCCCGCCGGGCCGCGGTGTTGGCCGGCCACCCGGGCACGCTCGCCCAGCTCGGCCCCTACGTGCTGACCGACTTCGCCGAACTCGCCATCGGTGAACCAGTGACCGGCCGCCCCGGCACCGCCGCCGCGGCCCGCGCGCGGGACTGGGAATCGGCCCCGGACGGCCGCTACTGCATCACCGAAACCGCCGGGCAGTCCCCGATATCCGCGCGGATCGCCTACGCGTTCTGGCGCATCCAGGCCCAACCCCTGGCCCACACCGCCCCGGCGGCACCGGACCGACACGCCCGCCGCCGCGCCGCCCGCGCATCCCTGGTGCACCAGACCCGGGTGGTCATGCTGCGCCGCACCAGCACCGCCGCCGAGCGCGGCGGCAGTGAACCGCGGTGGCACTACCGGGTCCGGTTCCTGGTGCGCGGCCACTGGCGGCGGCTGACCGACCGCGACGGTAGGCCGTACCGGATCTGGATCAACGCTCACATCAAAGGCCCCGACGGAGCACCCCTGCTGCTCGGCGAAACGGTCTCCGTCCTCGGCCGCTGACTCGCCAACGCCGCCCGGCCGGCCCAGCCCACGCACTCCGGCCGCTGACCCGGCGGTGCCCCGCGCCGGGGGCGTCCCACGCCGCCGGCCGGTGCCCGGCAGCCGACCTTTCCCTCTTCGCCCGGCGCGGCATCCCCGGCGGGCGACTTGATCCATCCGCCAAACGAAGCGTGGATCAGCCACGCCTCGACAACACCAGAGAGGAACACCACCGCATGTCCACACCAGAAGAAAAGCCGCAGACCGCCCGACAGAAGGTCGTCCACGCTATGTGGGGTCTCGGCCGCGCGGCCACCGCCGCCGAGATCGCCGAGGAAGCTGGAATCGCCTATTCCACCGTCAACCCGATCCTGCGCAAGCTCGCCGAGGAGGGCGCCGTCGCCCGCGACGCGTCCGGCCGGTGGGACGTCGTCATGGATCGACCCAACAGCGTGGTCATCACCGACCCCCCGGTCGCTAACGAAAGCCCTCAGACCGGCACCGCTGAGCCGCAGGACAACACCACCAACGGCGAGCCGAACACCGACCCAGTGGCCGACGACGACTCGCAGCACCACGAGGAACCCGAGCCGGCCGCGCTCGACGAGCAGCTCGACGGCGAGCCCGAACCCGGTGACCACAACATCGCCTCAGCCGACGAGGCGCCGCAGCCCGGCGACGGCGACGGCGACGGCGACGGCGACGGCGACGGCGACGGCGACGGCGACGGCGACGGCGACGGCGACGGCGACGGCGACGGCGACGGCGACGGCGACGGCGACGGCGACGGCGACGGCGACGGCGGTCCAACGAACGCCGAACCCACTCAGGTACCGGCACCTGCCGGCGAGCCGGTCGCTGCCGGCGAGCCGGTCGCTGCCGGCGAGCCGGTCGCTGCCCAGGAGCCGGCCGCGGAGCAGGTGGGCGCCACGGACGGCGACGGCGACACCGAGCGCAAGCGGCGTTCGCCCGGCAAGCCGCCACGGCCGAAGGGTCAGCTGCGCGAAGCGGTGCTGGCCGTGCTGCGCGAGCGCCCGGACGAGGCGCTCAAGGTCTCCCAGGTCTGCAAGATCCTCAACGCGGCCAACGACGGCACTTTCAACACCGCCGGGGCCGGCGCGGTAGCCAACGCGCTGGACAAGCTGGCCGGCGACGGCAGCGTCCGCCAGCTCGACGGCAAGCCCGCCACGTACCAGGCCGAGTGACACCCGCGGGCCGCAGCAGCGGATCCCGTTCTCTCAAGCCCGGGCCGGCCGTCAAAGCTTTGGACGGCGTGACGGCCGACCCGGTGCTCCTTAGCTAGAAGGAGCCCTCGAAGTGTCCATCACCAGAGTTCTGCTGACCAACCTCGGCGCGATGCTGCTCGGCGCGCTCGCCCTGGTCCCCGGCATCATCTCCATGCATCGGCGGCTGGTCTACTGGCGCAGCGCCGCCCTGACCGATCCGCTGACCGAGCTGGCCAACCGCCGCGCGATCTTGCGATACCTGCGCCGACATGCCCCCGACGGACGCACCAGCGTGATCATGCTGGACGTCGACGGGTTGAAGAAGGTCAACACCGAGTACGGGCACGGCGCCGGCGACGACCTACTGCGCGCGCTGGCGCAGCGGATAAGCGAACTCGGAGCACTGCCGGTGCCGCTGGTCGGGCGGCTCGGCGGCGACGAGTTCGTGCTGATCGTCGACGCTGACACCGCCGACGACGTGCGGACCGTCGCCGAGGCGGTCCACGCCAAGGTCACCGGGACGCGGGTGTCGCTGGGCTACGGCCGGTGGACCGACCTGCGCGCCTCACTCGGCGTCGCGGTCGGGGTGACCGGCGTGCAGCCGCGGCTGCTGCTGCACCAGGCCGACGCCGCGATGTACCGGTCCAAGGCCGCCGGCGGCGGCGTACACGTCCACGACCGGGCCGCCGCGCTCGCGGTTCCGAACCGCCCCCGCGTACGGCAGCGCGACCGGCACACCCCGGTCTCCGAGCCCAACGGAGTGGCGCGATGACCGACGAGCAGCAGCGGTGGGAAGCGGTGCTTCTGCTGGCCTGGCAGTCCCTGAACGGGGCGGAAGGGCAACCGGACCCGCGCTGGCTGACCGACATGGCGCAGGCATTGGCCGGCGCGGTCACCGGGCGGCTGGCCGCCCTGCCCGCCAACGCCCGCCACGGCCGCGCTCGGGAAGAGGCCGTCTACGCCGAGGTCCGCGAACTCGTCGGCGCCGGCGTCCTGGACACCTCGCTCGCCCTGGCGATCCACCGCGCGTGGGAGGCCCTCACACCACGGCTGCGCTGGCAGGTCGAGGTCGTCACCCGGGTGCGCCTAGACGTCGGCGCCGCCGACGCCGCCAGCGCCGCCGAGGTCGCCCGCACGGAGCTGACCGACATCCTCGGCGCGGCCGACTGCCGGCCGCTGTGGATCCACCACCGCAGCACCACCCCCGCCGACGAACCGCCCACCGGCGACCGCCCCGCGGGCTGACCCAAACCAATCGCACCGAAGCGCCGGCCGCGCACCCCTCCAGGTGCGCGGCCGGTTCCACCCTGCCCAACAACTCGAGGAGACCAGCATGTCCACGCAGCATTCCTTCACCGCCGGCGACTTCGCCACGCTCGACCGTTCCGTGCCCGACACCATCGGCGTCGTCTACGAGATGACCCATGTCGGCGGGCAGGCGCTGACCGGCCGGCCGCTGGGCGGCGGGCTCGAGATCGACGTCGAGGCCCGGCTGTGGCAACCCGCCCCGGCCGAGCTGGTGGCCACCGCCAAGCGCATGGCCGCCGGCGAACTCGTCATCGGCGACCTGGTCGTCCTGGACCCGTTCTACGGCAAGCGCAGCCACCGGGGCCTGGTGTGGCGGGTCGAGGCGATCGACGGCGCCAAGAAGACAGTCAAGGTCCGCTCGTTGGTCGGCGGCACCACCCTGGCCGGCCTCTACGCCGCGTTCCGGCCGGCGCCGGACGACCTCGCCGCCGTCGCCCGGGCCAAGGCCGCCCGCACCGGCCCCGACGCCGCGGCAATCACCGAGGGCGTGGTGGTCACCGTCGCCGGACCGGGCTGGAAGCACCCCGCCGGCCGGCTGTACGTGGTGACCCGCCGGATCAGCGACGAGCACGCCCGCATCGCCGTACTCGGCGGTGACAACGGCCGCTACTTCCCGAAGATCCCGGTCGCCTGCCTCACCGTCGTCCGCGACATCGCCGCCGCGCTCCGGGCAGCTCAGCCCTAGCCGCCACCGCGCCGCGGGGCGGAACCGGCAGCACGCAGCAGCACCTGGCTGCGGCTGCGGCCCCGCCCGCGCGGCCCCCGTCGGGAAGGGAAAGCTCGGGATGAAGCTCAAGCAGATCCTCGCGCTGGCCGTCTGCGCGGTCGCCGGACTCGTGCTGTGCGGCGCCGGCCTGGTCGGCACCGGATTCGGCGTCGGCGGCGACACCGGCGTCTGCCTGCACGCCCTGGCGTCCACGGGCGGGGTGTCGGGGTTCGACGGCGAGCAGACCGGCCACGCCGCCACGATCGTCGCCGTCGGCGCGCGCCTGAAGGTCCCGCCGCGGGGCTGGGTCGTCGCGGTCGCCACCGCGATGCAGGAGTCCGGCCTGCGCAACCTGCCCGGCGGTGACCGGGACTCCGTCGGCCTGTTCCAGCAGCGCCCGTCGCAGGGCTGGGGCACCATCGCGCAGCTGCGCGACCCGGCCTACGCGACGACGAAGTTCTACCAGCGGCTGCTCACCATGCCCGGCTGGGAAGCGATGCCGGTGACCGTCGCGGCGCAGGCCGTACAGCGGTCGGCCTACCCCGACGCCTACGCCAAGCACGAGCCCGCCGCGACCGCCCTGGTCGCCGCCGTCGCCGACGCCACCGCCGGGCTTCCGGTGTGCCCGCCGGTCGGAGCGCAGGGCTGGATCGCGCCGGTGAAGGCGCCGATCGTCTCGGGCTTCCGTACCGGCGACCGGCCGAACCATCAGGGCGTGGACCTCGGCGCCCCGCGCGGCACTCTGATCCGCGCCGCAGCGGCCGGCCGCGTCGTGCAGGCGATCTGCAACATCGACCCGGCCTCCCACGGCTGCGACCGTGACGGCTCACCGACCGTGGGCGGCTGCGGCTGGTACGTCGACCTCGACCACGGCGACGGGGTTCTCACCCGCTACTGCCACATGGCCGCCCGCCCGCTCGTACACATCGGCCAGCAGGTGACCGCGGGGCAGCCGCTCGGGCACGTCGGCTCGTCGGGGAACTCCTCCGGCCCGCACCTGCACTTCGAGGTCCACGTCCGCGGCGACGCCGGCCCCGCCGGCGCGGTGCCGCCGACCGAGTGGATGGCCGCACACGGCGCCCCACTCGGCCAACCCCAGCCCTAACCCCGCGGGCAGCGCCCGCTCACCGGTCCCGGACCCGCGCCGGGACCCGACCAGCCAATCCCTCTCCGCGTCGGCCGGCGCCGACACCCAACCAGAAGGTCGACCATGTCAGAACGCGGCTACATCGGCATTCCCGACAACGGTGGCGTGACCGCCCGCTACCTGCACTGGGCCGACGGCCCGGACATCCTGATCCCCACCCTGCGAGCCATCTGGGACGGCTTCGGACGCGACAGCCGGGCGATGGCCGCGGCGCTGCTCGCCGAGGACTGGTCCCAGCTCAGCGCCGCCCGGCAGCGCACCGGCCCGTACCGGATCGTGCCCGGTGTCGGACAGCCCTCGCCCGGCGGCACCCGCGCCCGCCCGGCCCGCATCCGGTTGGTCGAGCCCATCGGAGCGTGGCTCGGGTGGCTCTACGTCGTCGATCCGGACTCCGACACCGTCACCGTGTACGAGGCCACCGTCCACGACCGATGGCTGCACCACAGCGTCCACGAGCTGCACACCCTCGTCCCGGCGCCGGTCAAACCGACGGCGCAAGGCTAGCCCGTCGCGGCGGTTGGATGGCCGCCCACGCCGCCCCGCTCGGGCAGCCCTGACCGCGCGACGCCGCTGCATGTCGACCCCATCCGCGCGACCCGGGGTCGGCGTGCTGCGGCCTCGGGCAACTCCGTCCGACGCCACGAATAGGGAGCACCTGTTGAACGACGACTACATGCCGGCGTACCTGAGCGGCGATCCCGACCAGCGAGCCAGCATCCTGGAGCGGGCGGTCAGCCGCTACCGGCAGTCCCTCGCCGAGACCGACCTGGACCGCGTCGCCGACCTCTTGATTGCCGACGGTCTGCAGCGGTGGCTGAACCTGTGGCCGCACTTCACTCGCCTGCTGTTCAGCATCAGCGGACCACCGACCCCAGCGAGCACCATCCTCATCGGCCCGGACAGCGACGACCTCGACGCACCCGCCCACCGTGACTGGCTCCAACAGCACTCGGACTACGAGGCGGGCGGAAGTTTGATCCTCGCCGCGGTCACTCTCGGCATGCCACCCCACATGCGCCGGACCGGCCGGACTCCGGACACCCACGTACTGCAGATCGCGGACACCGCCTACGTGCGCGCCACCGGCTGGCCCGGCAAGCCATGACCGCACCCCGAGCCCACCACCGCCTCCGGCCGCGCGGTGTTCGCACAGCCCCACCTGTTCGACCCGAGCCGCCGGCAGCCCCCGGCGGCTTCTTCATGCACGCCGAAGGAGCACCAACGATGAAACCTGTCACCCCGCCCGTTCTGCCGCTGCGCATCGGCGAGCGCGGCATCTTCGCCGGTCGCTGGGCGTGGCAGCCCGATCCGGCCACCGGCGGGCGCCGCGTCGCGGTCGGCTTCGCCGGCACCCTGATCGACTGGTGGAAGGGCTGGGCCGTCTGGTCCTGCCCCCGCCCGGTCGCTGAGGCGGTCGTCGCCGACCAGATGTGCCTGCGCATCGACGCCCGCGACCGGCTCGCCCGCACCGGGCTGACCGGCGGGGCCCTGGACCTGGCTGTGGACCGGCAGCTGCCGCAGATGCAGTGGCACGACGACACGCTGGTCGTCAACGAAACCGCCCAGCGCGGCGCCTTCACTCTGCGGCATATCAGCCCGGACCGGCTCGGCCGGTACGTCATCGGCGGCTGGCAGTGGCCGTGGACCGCGATGAGCCCGCAGGCGTGCGACCGGATCGCCGACGTCGGCCCCGACGGAGCCGGCCGATGACCCCCGCCGGCTGCGCCCTTCCGGACCGCGTGGGCGAGCCGCTGCTGGACACCATCCGGACCGTCGCCCGCGGGGACGCCGACAACACCGCCGCCTGGTGGCAGCAGGACGCCATCGGCGGACGAACGGCCGGCGACACCTCCGCCGCGGCGCGCCGGGTGCTGGCCGGGATCGACAACGGCGACCCCGCCGTCCTGGACACGCTGCCCACCGCCGCAGACAGCGGCCCGGGCGACGCATACGCGACCAGCAGCCCGGCCGGTGCGGCCCCGTACCGGGAGCTGTGCCGTCTGTGCCGCAACCGCATCGAGTTCGCCTACGAGCAGGCATTCACAGACCGGCTCGCCGACGCGATCGGCGAGCACTGCCAGCAACTGCCCAACCCCTGACCAACCGCCGCGTGCGCACATCGCACCCCGGCAACCCGCTCACCTGAGGAGATTCTTCATGGCAACACCGTTGCGGCACACCTACACCGACCCCGAACTCACCGCGCTCGCGGACACCGTCGACGCCGCGAGCGACCCGATCGCCTTGATGGCCGCGGCGATCACCGCTGTCTACACCCCGCTGGTGGCCGCCGTCGGCGGCACCTTCGCCCTGGCCGACTACAGCCGTGGCCTGATTCGGCCTGCCGACTACAGCATCCCGACAGTCCAGTGGGAGGCGATCTGCGCGGCGGTGGCACTGCGCGCCGAGCAGTGGGGAACCCAGGTCATGTTCGCCCTCGAACTGGTTGCTCACATGCCGGCCCAGCACCAGGATCCGACGGTGCCGGCGCCGAAACTGGAGATCCCGGACCGGCGCCCGCTGATCCATCAGCTCGATGTGGACCGCGACGCGGTCGACGTGATCGCGGCCTGCAGCCGCCACGTGCAGAACCTCGCCGACTACTTCGGGGCGGGCAGCCCCGCGCACACGGATGCGCTGCAGTCCTGGGAACGGCAACTCTCCCGCCTGTTCCTCATGGGGCTCGGCGCCCACAGCAAGGTCCGCCGCGACGGGCCCCTGTCGCTGATCGTGGCGACCGCCGCCGGGGTGACCTTCGGGCTGATCTTCCACAGCCTGCGCCGTCGCTGCACGGTGTCAGGCTGCGCTGCCTGGATCGCCGACGACGGCAAGGTCAGCGGCACGCGCGGCGGTCCGCCCGGCCACGCCCACGTGCCGAATTACCCACTCGGGGCGCCGCAGCCCGGCACGTGGCGCTTCCACTCCTGAACCTTCCTCGGCACACCCGCGACGAGGCCGTCCGGCACGCAACCGGCGCGCTCGACCCGAATCTGCGGCGTGGGCACAGGGTCCACGCCGACAACCATGAGGAGAAACACCAACCCATGTCGACACCGATCCGACACACCTATACCGAGGAGCAGATCGCAGCGATCGCCGACGCGATCAACGGCAGCACCACCCCGATCGACCTGCTGCACAACACCATCGACATCGTCTACCGGTTGCTGCTGGCGGCCGACCCGGACATCAACCCGTCCGAGGCCAGGGTGATCAACATGCACCGGTACGCCATCCCCGCTGTCCAGTGGTCGGCGATCCTGCACGCGGCCAGCGACCGCGCCCAGCCGTGGGGAATGGCCGTGCACATCGCGGTGGACCTGTCGCCGATTCTGCCGCCGCGCTACGACGACCCCGGGGTGCCCGATCCGAAGATCACGGTCCGGCGCTACGACCCGCTCGTGCACCACATCGACGTCACCCTGCCGGCGGCGCAGGTGATCGCGGCGGCCAACGCCTACATCGACAGGCTCGCCGCGTTCTACGGCCAGGACAGCCGGTACTACCTCGACGCCGTCGGGTCCTGGCAGCGGCACCTGTCCGCGGTGTTCAGCCTCGCCTGCGGCACGGCCAACGGCAGCCGCACCCGCGTCCACCGGCACCGGCCGTTGTCGCTACTGGTGCAGACCAGCAGCGGCGTGCTGTACGAGCTGACCTGGAACGGCCAACTCAGGCTCTGCCGGCACTGCGGCGCCACCGTCACCGACGACGGCGCGGCCGACGGCGGCAACCCCGACTGCGGGCACGAGCCGAGCTACCCGGTCGACGGCCCTGAGCCCGGGACCTGGACCTTCAAGTACTAGCGAACCGAATCGCGACTCACTCGGGCCGCGATGTAACTCCCTGAGTCCGCCGTAGCGGCGGGCGCCGGCAACGCCATCCCACCCCGCGCACCGCGGGCGGGATCCCACGCAGTGGGTGGCCGCGCCGGCATCGGTGCGGCCACCTCCTGCCCAACCTCGGGAGGAACTGCACCCATGACCACCGGTATCGACACGCCGCCCACCAGCGGCGCCCCCATGAGGATGGCCACCCCGAGCGGCGGGGTGAACGCCGACGGCTCACCAACCCTGCGCCCCGGACAGCTGCAGGCCATGGTCTTGGGCCACCTCGCCGAAGACGACAGCCGCCACGCCACCGTCGGTGAAATCGCCAAGGCCCTGGGCGGCCGGTCCACCGGCGCGGTCGGACAGGCCCTGGACAGACTGCAGCAGCTCGGCCACGTCGTCTCCACCTTCGGCTCCGGGCGGCGGGAATTCTCCGTCACCACCACCGGCGTCAACCAGCACCAGACCAACCTCAACCGCGGGCCGATGCCGCCCGCACCGCAACGCGCACCCCGCAGCACGCCGCCGGCCCCGCCGGCGCCCACAGGGCCGGTCATCCGACCCAACGGCACTCCCTACCACCCCCGCCGGTTGGCCGGCCGCCGCGACGTCGACGTCCTGCAAGAGCTGCGCGGCGCGGGGATCGCGGTGCTGCTCTACGGCCCGCCCGGCACCGGCAAGACCTCGGTGGTGGAGGCGGCGTTCGGCGACGAGCTGCACACCGTCGCCGGTGACGGCGACACCACCGTTGGGGACCTGATCGGCGACTACGTCCCCGACGGCCCCGGCTACCGATTCGTCCCCGGGCCCCTGCCGACGGCGATGGAACGCGGGGAGGTCCTGTTCATCGACGACGCCACCCTCATCTCCCCACGGGTGCTGGCAGCGATGTACCCGGCCATGGACGGCCGCCGACAAATCGTCCTGAAGGCGGACGGCGGCCGGGTCGTCACCGCCACCGACGGGTTCTACGTGATCGCCGGCCACAACCCCGGCGTGCAGGGCGCCGTGCTCACCGAGGCCCTCGCCTCCAGGTTCACCACCCACGTCGAGGTCACCACCGACTACGACCTCGCCCGGGCCCTGGGCGTGGACGCCCGCGCGGTGCGCGCGGCGATGGACCTGCACGGGCGGGTCAAGGCCGGCGAGATCGGCTGGGCGCCGCAGCTGCGCGAACTGCTGGGTTTCAAGGCCGTCGCCGACGTGCTGGACCTGGACTCCGCGATCGCCAACCTGGCCGGGGTCGCCCCGCCCGAGGACCGCGACGCCGTCGTCGAAGCCCTCGCCAAGAGGTTCTCCCGGCAGCCGAACACGGTGGCCGGGCTGGCCCTGGGCCGGCAGCTGTGACCGCCGCGCAGCCCGCCCCGGCGGCTTCCACGATCGGCGGCCACATCAACCCGACCGGCGCGCCGACCGCACCGGTGGATCCGACGTGGCAGCGGCTGTCGGATGCCTGGACCCAGCAGGTCCCGATACTGGCCGACCGCACCGACCTCACCGTGGTGGTCGCTCCGGGCGCCGGTCACGGCTCCCCGGCGTGCTTCTTCCCGTTGCTCAACCGCATCGAGGTCAACGGCGACCACCTCGGCGCCGACCCGGCCACCGTCGACCCGTGGGCATTGGACGCCGCAGATCAGTACCCGGTCGGGTGGGGGCTGCTCGTGCACGAGGCCGCCCACGCCCGCCACTCCCACTGGGACCCGCCCGGCGCGATGGATGGCGTGCCCTGGCCGGTGTTCGACGCGGCCCGGCATCTGGACGAGTCCCGCATCGAGTACCGGCAACTACGGCGCCGGCCGATCGACCGGCTCTACCTGCGAGCGGCGACCCGTCAGCTGCTGATGCACGCCATCCCGCCCGTCGACGACGTGCACGTCGCGGGGAGGGCGTGCGCGCTGCTGCTTGCCCGCGCCGACGCCGGTGTCCTGGACCGGCCGGAGGTCCGGCCCGTGCGCACCGCCGTCCGCAAGCTCATCGGTACCGACCGGCTGCGCCGGCTGCAGGTGATCTGGCGCAAGGCCCACCGCACCCGCGATGACGACACCGCCCGGATGGTCGATCTGGCCCGGCAGTGGTGCGAGGTGCTCGGCATCGACACCACCGGCTACGGCCCCGCCATGGCGCTGCCCAGCGGGACCGGCGGAAGCCTGTACGACGCCGTCGCTGCGGCAATCGGGGCGATCGCCGCCGCCGACGCCGCGGACGCCCAAGCGGCAGCCGATGCCCTGCGCCGGGCCCTCGCCGCAGCGGCGGCCCGCCAGCGCGCCAAGGAAGCGGAGGCCCTGGCCGCCAAGCGGTCCCGAAACACCGCCCATGAGGTGTTCGGCAAGCCGGCCGCGCCCGGCCACACCCGCACCCCGAAACCCGGGGAGCGGGCGAGCGCCCGGCAACTCGCGCGGGCGTTGAAGGCCGCGGCGCAGCGGGAACCGGTCACCATCCACACCACCTCAGAAACACCGCCGGGCCGGTTGATCCCCAGAGCCGCCGTCACGGCAGCCGCGCAGCGCGCCGCCGGGGTCCGCCCGGACGCCCAGCCCTGGCGCAGCAGCCACCACCGCCGGATCCCGAACCCGCCACTGGCGGTCGGGATCACCGTCGACGTGTCGCTGTCCATGCGCGCCTGGCTCGGGCCCCTGCAGTCCGTCGCCTGGATTACCGCGCAGGCCACGCGGTGGGCGCAAGGCCGGTCGGCGACGGTGACCTTCGGCGAGAACGTCACCGCGATCACCCGACCCGGGCAACCACCCGGCGAGGTCCGCGAGCTCGGCCTGGAGGGCAACACCGTCGGGTTCACCAAGACCGTCGACGCCCTCGACGGCGCCCTCGACCTCGGCGACCCCCGCGCCGGGGCGCGGCTGCTGGTGGTGGTCTCCGACGGCGAGTTCACCGGCGTCGACACCGTGACCGGGCAGCTACGCATCAACCGCCTCCGCGCCGCCGGCTGCGCCGTGCTCTGGCTCGGCCCGCCCCGCAGCACCCCGCTGCACGGCGTCACCACCCGGCTCGGGATCGCCCCCGCGCAGGCCGGCAAGGAGATCGCCGACGCCGCCACCGCCGCCCTGCGCGGCCACCCCGGCCCCTAGCCGGATCCCGGAAACGGCGGCGTGCGCTCCCATCGCTACGCCGGCCCCTCGCGGCGCCGAATCGCCGGGCCGCGCCAACCCACACCCATCTCCGAGGCCGTCGGCTGCCCGCCCCCGCGGTGGTCAGCCGGCGGTCTCACATCGTGAAAGGACCAGCACCTTGTTGGATTACGACCCCCGCACCGAACCGGGCATCGATGCCTATCTGCAGGACTTCCTCGACATCAGCGACCTGGCGGTCGAGCCTGGCGATCTGATGTGGGCCTGGGTCAACTGGCCCGACCTGACCACCTCGTTTCTGCAGGCCGTCGGCGACTACGCCGTCGCCCACTACCACCGCAAGCTGCTCGCCGGCACATTCGAGTACCTACGCGACGAGATCGGCAACAGCCACAACAGCGCCGACGACATCCTGAACCAAGCCCGCGACCTCGGCCGCGCCGCCGACATCTACACCGGCCTGAACAACAAGATGCGCGACGCCTGGAAGCGGTTCACCGACGCCCGGAAGACCCTCAGCGCCAACGGAGTCCTGGAGCCGATCCCGCGGACCTGGGTGCGGGTGGACCTCGTCCCGGCCGGCTCGACCACCGCCTACTCCCTGGAGATCCCCCGCCCGTACCCGACCGACGCGTCCACGGCCGGGATCGCCGATCCCGAGGGGGCTGCCGTGTCGCTGGTGCGGGCCGATTGGCGCACGATGCGCGCGCTCGCCGACGACAGCACGAACCACGCGCCGGGTCGACGGCAGATGCATCGCCGCGGCGACTACTTCGTTCGCTGCCTTCCCGGCGCCGACGCCCCTGGACGGCAGCAGGTGCTGCTGGACCTTCTCCACGCCGATGGCGGCAAGTACTGGCTGCTGCGCGACTTCGCCTGGCAGCCCCTCTCGCCGGCCGTGGCACCGCCGACCGGCGAAGCCGACGGCGAGCCCGTCCACCAGTAGGCCCGGCTGCCGCCGAAACGGCCACCACGTCTCAGCCCATGCCCGGCCGATCCCGGCCGGGCATTTCGCATGTCCGAAGGAGAAACACGTGTCCATCGACCCGACCCACCAGGCATCAACCACCGAACGGGAAGCCGAACAACTGCGCGCGATCCTTGAGCGCGCCTGGGCCCGCACCGCCGCCGAGCAGACACCGGAACCCCACGACGTGTGGATCGCCGCCACCCTGCCGCTGATCCAGCACCACGCCAACAATGTGGGCTTCCGCATGGGCGAGCGCCGCGCCGCGAGCCTGCAGACACGGGTAAACCAGCTGACCCGAACCATCCAGGCCCAACTGCGCGACGGCGTGGCCGAGGACAACATCGACCTCGAACTCGCCCAAGGCATCCTCGACGCCTGCAGCCTGCCGCGCCTACGCCACCACTACACCGTTCGCGTGCAGGTCGTGTTCGAGGTCGACGTCACCGCCGAAGGTAACGACGACGCCGAGGACGCCGCCACCACCCGCGTCACCGACCTACTCCAGGACCAGATCGAAGACGACGACCTGCGGCCGGAGCGCGACACCGAGATCCTCAACTGCGACATCGGTGACCTCGTCGAACTCGACGACTACCGCTGACCCCCTGAGGCGCAACCTGCGCCGACCCCTCAACGCCGAAGGCGCCCCACAGCCGTGCACACCGCGGCCATGGGGCGCCTTCGGCGTTTCCATCGGAAGGAACAATCCTTGTACGACTACGACGCCGTGGCCGCCCCGAGCATCCGCGACTACCTACACGCCCTCACCGCCAACGCTGGAATGGCCATCGTGCCGGAAGAAATGCAGTGGGCGATCGCCAACGACACCGACGTTCTGCGCTCCTGGATCGACCCCGCCGCCGGCTACGCCGCCGCCGACTATCACCGTCGCCTGCTCGCCGGCGTTATCTGCTACCTCCGTGACGAGATCTCCCACTCCATGGCGGCTATCGAGGACATTGCGAGCTTCACCGGCGGGCTCGCGGACGCTGTCCGCAAGTACTGCGAGCGGGACCGAGACCGTGACACCCATAGGGCACAGTTCGCGGCGGCCAGCCGCGGACTCGTCGCCCTCAGTGCACTCAGGGCTGACGCCGTGAATTGGCAGCCACGCAATCTGACCCCTGCCGGTGAACACCGATCCTATGAAGTGCAGGTCCCCGCCGATGGCCCAGCCGGCTGGCCGCTGGTGCGCGCCAACATCCTCACCATGAGCAAGCTCGCCGCCGACGCACGCGGCACCAAGCCCATCTCGGGCCGCCCAGTGGTCGGGATCGTCGACGGCGAGGTGTACGTCAAGGTCAGCACCGACCATCGGGGCCGAACGTCCCACGAAGCAATCATCGACGTCGACGGGAACTGGCTGCTTCACGGTTTCGCCTGGCAGAACACATCGGCTTCCGGGCCGGCATCCGCCCCCGAGTGCTGGGCACCCCCGGCCAACTGCCCCGCGCCACCAACGGCCCTCGATGTCAAGCGGGCGACCGAGCCGTCGCCGCGCACGAGCGGAGCCGGCGGCTCCCCAGCCGGTCCCTCGTCGGACCTCGAAGCCTGACCCCGTGACCGTGCTTCGCCGTGCGCCGGGGGCGACTTGACCGCGGCGCGCGGCGAAGCGTCACTTCCGTTGCCCGCCGGCCACCGACCGGCGGCTCATCGAACTCGGAGGAACCATCAGCGATGCCGTACTTCCCGTCGGGAGTCTTCGACCCGACCCATCACGCCTACCAGCGCGCGCGGGCGCTCCTGTCGGACCACTTCGACATCGTCGACTGGTCCGACGACACCGGCATGCCCATGGCCATCACCCTCGTGGACGTCGACTGCGGCGACGCGTTCACCGTCACCCTGAACGACACGTTCGTTGACACCGCTCCCGCCACCATTCTGGCGTTCACCGCCGACGGGCGGGTGATCGCCTACGGCCCCTATCCCGGCCGCCGGGCGGCGAGCGCCGCCGCACCCGCGGTGGCCGCCGCAGGTCCGGTCGCGGCGACGTTGAGCGCTTCCCTGTACGAGCCGGGACCAACTGTCGAGGCGGCCGTCAGCGGATGGCACAGCATCCACGAGCTGGTACCCGAAGGCGTCGAGTTCCTGCCCGGCCCGGCTGGACCCGCCGCCGTGATTCTCATCGACTGGACCGGGCGACGCCTGCTACCCGTCGGGCCCTTCGCTACCGCCGCGGACGCCGACGCCTGGACGCCGGCCGGCCTGGCCGGCGACGTGCAGCGGTACACGCTCGCGCTGCGCGCTACCCCGCCGGCCGTACAGGAGGTGACGTAGCCGCACCGGCCCGGGCGGCATCCGCAGATCGTGGGGCGCCGCGGGCACACGGCCCGCGGCGCCCCACGATCGCCACAACACCCCCAAGCCGCAGTGACCTGCACCCGACGATCACCCGGAGGCGACACCGTGCCCGTCGGGGTATGGCATTGCTCCGGCTATCTGCCGCGGCTTCGCCGACCGCTACGACACCCAGGCTTTGCAGGTGATCGGGGGACTGTGGGGCTTCGTCGAGGTGGAGCCCCCGCCGCTGGCGACCGGCGACGCGCCTTCTCGGGCGGCGTCGGTCATGACGGGGTGACTACAGTGGATGGCGGTTGGCTGTCTCCGCTCCCCCGTGCGGAGACAGCCAACCGCCATCCTGGCCCGGCCGGCGCCGGCTACCGGTCGCCGAGCTGCGCCGCCGCCGCAGCGTCGCTGGGCGGTAGGTGGTAGCGCGACCGCGCGCTCCAATTCCCGCCCCGCAGCGGGCTCCACGACACATCTGGCGACGGGAGCAGCGATCGTGACTCGCCCGGAACCCATGGCCGTGAAGCGGCGGGTCCTTGCGGCCCGTCTCGCGGCGCTCTGGTGCGGCCTGTTCGCCGTGCGGGGCGTCTACTGGGCTCTGGGCGGCACGGTTGGTCTGGGCACCCTGTCGCAGGGGATCAAGGAACTGCAAGCCCAGGGCGATCGGATGCTGTTTCTGGCGCTGACCCCGCGGTGAGTGGTGAGTAGACCGGCGGGCCCCACTGGCGGCTGGCTGGAGCTCACGCCCTACGAATAGCTGGCTCTCGGGAGTGGACCCGTCCCGCGAGGAGCTGTGGTACTCGCTGTTGTGGGGGCCGTGGTTCGTCCCGGGTGGTGTGTTGTTCATGGTGGCCGCTGGGGCATCGCTCGCTCGCCTCCGCGTGATCGCGATCCGGTGATGTGAGGCCGGGCTGCATCAAGCGGCGCTCGTCGCGGAGTGCTGGCTACTGTCGGTGTCCTCGGCGGGTTTCGGTAGGTACCGGTACACAGTGCGCACTGACCGGTCGACCCGCTCGGCGATCTGGTCGGGATCCAAGTCGCGGGCGTGCCAGTACAGGACGGCTTCCTTGATCCCGGCAGGCACCTCATCCGGCGAAGGATCGGCCTTTTCGTCGTTGGGGATCGGTTCGTCGCCGCTTGGCGGTGCGCTATCTGCCGGTAGCGGCATGTCCGGTGGGGCGCCGCTGCCGGCCCCGTCGGGGTCGTGCCCGGCCGGTGCGGCATTCGGATCGTCGGGCGCGGCCGGACTCGGCTCGCCTGACGGCGTGGTCGGGAACTTGCCCGGTGTCGCCGCGCCTGCGGCGGTGGTGAGCGCGCCGGCCTTGAGGATGCGGATGCGGCCGGCGATCTCGACCAGGCTGATCGAGGCCACGACGACCAGGCCATCAACGGACAAGGGCAGCAGGTACGGGTCGGAGCCTGTCTCGCCGTAGCGCGCGGCGACGGCGACCATGTGCCAGTACGACACCCAGGCGGCGATGGCCGCGATCCCGGTGGTAGCGACGATGCGGATGATCGCGTGCACCCGCCGGTGTACCGGCACCCGGCCGATGACCTCGATGGTCAGCAGCAATGCGATCGGCGGCCACGCGGCGACCGCGCGGGCGATCAGGTGATCCTGGGCGTGCAAAATGTTCGCGCCGACGCTGGCGGCCACGCCGAGCATCAGCACGCCGCGCACAGCCCAACGGATGCGGATGAGCTGCTTGAGCGTCATCGGCGTGGAGCCCAGGCTCGATCGGCCGGCGGTCAGGGCGGTCACCGGCGATCACCCCGACCTTGGCGGCCTGCGCGGCGGGCCACCTCGGCCAGCAGCTGGGCAGCCAGCGCGCGGGTGTCGTCTTCGGGTTCGGCGTCGATGCTCTCCAGCGCCCGGGTGAGGTCGCGGCGCACGCGTTTGATACCGGTTTCGTCGCCGAGGGCGGCGTGGGCGCGCATCGCCTCCTGGTAGAGCACCTCGGTGTGCGGGTGGGCGGCGATCGCCGGCTCCAGCACCGCGAGGGCGTCGTGCGGCTGGGCGGCCAGCTCTTGGGCAAGGGCGAGGACGATGTCGATGTGGTCGCGGCGGACCGCCTCACGGGGCAGGTCGGCCCAGTCCCACTTGTTCTCACCCTCGGCGAAGGTGCCGCCGTAGGCGGCCACGGCCCGGCGCAGCAGCCGCACCCGTTGCACGCTGCTGTGGGCGGCCTTGGCCTTGGTGAGGTTGTCGCGCATGCGCCACACGTCGATGTCGAAGCGGTCCCGGCGCAGGCCGACGCGGCGTTCGTCGCGGTCGAGGAACTCGCCGTCGCCGAAGTCGCGCATGGCCTGGCGGAAGCTGTAGACGGCAGCGGCAAGCCGCTGCTTGGCCTTGGAGAAGGTGGCGTCGGGGACGAGGTCTTCCAGGACGGCGTCGACGGAGGTTTCGCCGCCGTTGACGGCGAGGTAGGCCAGCAGCTCCAGGGCGCGGCCCCGGCCGCCGAGTTTGCCGGGCCGCTGGTAGTCCGGCAGCGTCGGGCGGCCGAGCAGCATCACCCGGACCCGCCCGTCCGCGGGCGCGGGGTCGTCGTCGCTGTCCTGCGGCTGCGGCTCGTCGTCGCCGGACGCCGCGGCGGTGACGGCCGGGACGGGGTGCCCGTTGATCGGCGCACGCGTCGGGGAGCCGTCGTCGTCGCGCTCCGGAACGGTTGCGTCGTCCGCGTCGGGTTCGGGCGTGCCGTCACCGGCGGTGGGGTCGGCCTTTTCGTCGTTGCGGACCGGAACACCTGCCAGCGTTACGGCGGGGGCTTCGGGGTGCGGGTCCGGGGCGGGCTCGCCGTTGTGCGCCTCGGCGAGGGTGGTGAGGGCGGCGAGGGTCTGGTCTTCGTCCATGACGGCGAGGCGGCCGAGGTCGGCGCCGTGGCCGTGTCGGTGCCGCTCGGCGACGCCGCCGCGGTCGGGCCGGCTGGTGGTGCCGTCGGCGTCGACCTGCACGGTGTCGCCGTGGGTCCAGCCGCCGAGCAGGACGCCGTGGATGTCGAGGCGGTAGTGGTGGGACAGGGACCAGGCGATGCGGGTCTGCTCGGGCGCACCGCCGACGTCGGTGATCAGCAGCAGCGGCGGCAGGTCCTCGGCGTCGGTCCGCTCGCGCAGGTCGGCGATGGAGAACACGTCGTGCTCCTGGCACAGCCGGGCCCGGCACAGGGCCTCCTGCTCGACCTCGACGAGTGCTTCCTCCAGGCCCGCGGTGACCTCCAGCCGCCCGGACTCCGGCACCCGCACGGCGTTGGCGCCGAGCAGGGAGGCCAGGGTGCCGGCGGTGATGATGACCCGGGTCCGGGAGTGCGGCAGGTCGGGTTGGCCGGCGGCGAGCGCGGCGACGAGCATGCCGCGGGCGGCTGCGTGGGCGCCGGGGCCGGTGAGGCCGAGGCCGGCGGTGGGCCACAGGTCGGCGTGCTGGCCGGTGATGGCCGGGGCGACCGGCTGCGCGTCCCCGGCGTTTACCACCGCTAGGTCCTGGTCAACGTCGTCGGTTCCGGCCGCGACCAGCTCGTCCATATCCGGGTGCTGCGGGAGATCAGCGGTCACCGGTACGGCAGGGTCGTCGGCGGTGGGTGCCTTGAGGTCGTCGACCCACGCCTCGATCGGCTCGGCCGAGTCGGTCGCCGGCGCGGTGGGGGTCGGGGTGAGGCGGGCGCGTAGGTGCCGGATCAGCGCGGGCAGGGGGCGCAGGTCGGGATCGGCCCGGCGCAGGCCGTGGCCGCGGCCGGGCCGGTAGCGGCGGCGGCGGTGCGCCCACACCAGCGCGCCGACTCCAGCGAGGGCGGCGGCGAGGCCGACGTCGACCCAGCCGCCGCCGGGCAGGTCGATCCCCACCGGCGACGACGCGGGCTGTGTCGGCCGCTGCGGCGCCGGCGTCGCGGTCGGGGTGTCCGTGGGCCGGGTCTGTGCGGGTGGGACGGTGACGACGCCGTCGTCGCCCGGTCCCCCCGGCGTCGGCGTCGCCGGGGGCGGCGTGGTCGGGGCGGTGGGCGCCGGCGGTGTGGTCGGCGCCGGCTCCGCGGGCTGGGTCGGATCGGCGGGTGGCTTCGGCTGGTCCGGCGGTGTCGTGGGCTTGGTGTGGCCGGGTGGGCGGGCGTCGTCGGGCAGGTCGAGGGTCCACCCGGGGTGGATCAGCCGCGGGGTGTGCAGCGTGCGTCCGTCATCGAAGTGGCGATGCTTGTTGAGCTTGTAGATCTCCGGCCAGCGGTCGCCGTCGCCGAGCCACCGCTGCGCGAGGGTAAACAGGTTGTCGCCGCGCTTGACCTGCACCTCGTGGGCCTGCTGGTTGGCGACCAGCGTGATCGTCCCCGCCTGCACCTCGACGCTGTCGGCGTCGTGCAACCCGTGGCTGGGGTGGGGGATGCGCAGCTGCCAGCCCTCGCGGATCAACGTCTGGCCGTGCTGCAAGGCCCGCCCGTCCGGCTGGGTCACGCCGGCGTTGGCGGCCACGATCCGGCCGAACTCGTCGGCGCTGCCGTAGTACCGCTCGGCCAGGTCGAGCAGGTGCTCGCCGCGCTGCACGGTGTGCACGAGCGCGTCGCCGCGGTCGGCGCCGGGGCCCTGGTGCACCACCGGTGCCCGATCGCCCTGGACCGGGGTAGGTGTGGCGGCGTCGTGGAGGGCGACGGCGGCCGGCCGATCTGGGGGTGCGGGCAGGCTCGCCGCCGTGCCCCAGCTGCCGGCGGTGGCGGTGGTGGTGAGCACCGCGCCGAGCAGCACGGTGAACAGGGCGCGTTGGGCGCTGATCGCTGGGATGGGTCGGCCGCCTGGCCGTAGGTAGTCCAGCAGGGCGGCGACGAACGCCTGCACGAATGTCAGCCAGGCGATCCAGCCGACGAGGGTGATCGCGCCGAGCAGGACGGTGTTGCTGTGGTCCACGTCGAACAGGTGCTGGCCGGCCCAGGTGGCGGCGGTCCAGGGGTTGGTGCCGAGGTGGAGCAGGGCGAAGGGGGCGCCGGCCAGGATCGCGGCCATGGCGGCCAGCGCGCCGGCGGCTTTGATGATCCGGGTCAGCATCAACAGTGTCCTTCGCAGTCGTGCAGGTCAGTTGGGGGTGATCAGGCGGGCGGTGGCTTCGCCGGTGACGTCGCGGCTGCCGTACCCGAAGGCGGACAGCAGGACGGGCCGGTGGGTGATGGTGGCGGTGACGGTGACCGACTGCCGGTCCGGGGCGACCGTGACCGTCCCGGTGGCACCGGCGGAGGCCAGGTACTGGGCTGCGGCTTGGTTGGCCGCGGCCGGGTCGATGCGCTTGACACCGCCGCCGACCGCCGCGGGCAGGTCAATGGCCTGGCCGGCGGTGCGGGCGGCCTGGGCGGCGACGTTGTCCGCGCGCTGCAGCGCGCGGATCTGCCCTGCGCCGTCGACGACCAGACCGACCAGCAGAAGCAGCACGGGGGCGAGCATGGCGACGAAGATGCTCACCCCGCCCCGGTCACCGCGCACGCCGGCCAAGCGGCGACGCAGCCGGCTCATGAGGGCACCGTCCGGGTCCGGAACCGGTCCAGCGGCGAGGTGAACTCGGACTTCAGCGTCTTGGTCGCGGTGATCCCGGGCAGGGCGGCGAGCTTGGCGTAGGACATCGTGCACGCGACCTGAACCCGCACCTGCGCCGGCTGCCCGAGCGGCACCGCGTACCCGGAAGTGTCGACGACAGTGGCGATGTCCTCACACTGCAGCCCGTTGCCGGACAGGGACCGGTGCGCGGCCCGGTCGGCCTCGGCACGCGCCTTCGCCGGGTCGGTTTGCAGGGAGGCGGCGCGGGCGGCGTCGTGGGCGGCGTCCGCGACGGCGTTCGCGGCCAGCACGGTGCGGCCGGCCGCGACGGCGAGCAGGATCAGCAGCAACAAGACCAGGCCCAGGATCGCCGTCTCGATCGTCACCGACCCCCGCTCCCGGTCAACCGCGCGCCGTGCCGGCGCTGGCGGGACGAGGCGGCCGGTCATGGCGCACCGCCGGTGACGACCTCGCGCGGGCCGGAGCTGGACTTCGAGATCCGCGACCACGGGCCGGGAATGATGCTGACGGCGTCGGCGTCGATGGTGACCGTGACGGTGGTGGCGGTGGTCTCCGCCTTCACCCGCGGGCTGGTGACCAGCCCGCCGGCGGCTTTGCCGAGGAACCGCGTCGCGGACTCCTGCGCCGCGCCCGGCGGCGCGTCGTAGAGCCGGCCGGCATCCACGCCCTGCTGCGCCGCCGCGAGGACGGTCATGTTCGCGTACATGCTCAGGGCGGCCTGTACCCCGCCGACGATGAGCAGCATGACGGTCGGGGCGAGGATCGCCAGCTGCACCGCCGTCGCCCCCCGGTCGCCGCGCAGCCTGATCCGCCGCCGCGCGAGCGCGCGGCGGAACCGGTCAACGACGGGCACAGGCATCGGCGGCTACGGCGTGAGGCCGTTGATGACGTCGATGAACTTCCCGACCCCACCTTTGATCGCGGCGATCACGAGCAGCGCGAGCAGGGCCAGGCCGGCGGTGATGATCACGGTCTGAATGGTCTCCGCGCCCCGGTCGCCGTCAGGCCCTGTCAGCCGGGCAGCCAGCCGGCCGCGCAGCCGCGCGGCGACGGCCTTGGCGCTGGTGATGGTCTTCATGTGGTGCACCTCCCGTGAGTTCGTTCAGGTTGCGAGCTGTAGTTGGGCGACGAACGGATACGCGGCGATGCCGAGCAGCACCAGCACCAGCGCCGCGCCGAGGGCGTCAAGCGCGGTGGAGGACGCTTTCGCGGCGGACAGTTCGTCGTAGCGGATCTGCGTCCGCAGGCTGGTGGCCTTGGCGCGCAGGGTGCGGTAGACGTGCGCGCCGGCGGTACCGGAGGCGTGCATGATGTCGCCCAGGTCCCCGAGCGCAGGAACGTCGAGGTCCCGACCGAGCTGCTGCAGCCGCTCCCACGGCGGCTCCAGCCGCAGCCGGGCTTCTCCGAGGGCGCCGCGGATGAGGTCGAACACCGCGCCGACACCGACGGTCGCGGCCTGCTCCAGCGAGGCAACCGGCCCATGCCCGGCGGCGGTGGACAGGGCGACCTGGTCGAGATAGACGCAGACGCCACGCCGGTACTCCGACCGCGCCCGACGGGCCCGTGTCCGGATCCCGCGGTACTGCAGGACCATCGACCCCAGCGAGAACCCCAACCCACCAGCGGTCGGGACGACGAACGGCACGTCGACCTCGGCGAGCGAGGCAGCGAGCGCCAGCGTCGGCACGGCCACCAGGCCAGTGAGGGCGGCGAGGCCGAGGTGGGACAGGAACCTCGTGCTGGTGTAGCCGAGCACGGCGATGTCGGCGGCCGGGACGAGCTTGTCGGTCGCCCAGCGCCAGCCGCGCCGCAGTGGCGGCTGATACCGCTGCGGGGTGTCCGGGTTCAGCCGCGCCAGCGCCGGCCCCAGCGCCGGCGTCGCGGGCCGCAGCTGCCACACCACCACCGCCACGGCGAGGCCGAACAGTGCGCCGGCGATCAGCCCCGCCACCGCGAGGGTCCCGCCGCTCATGCCGCACCGTCCAGGGTGAGGATCCGCGCGGGGCGCCGCGGCAAGGCGAGCTTCCGCGCGGCGAGCAGCAGGCCGATGAACGCCGCCGAGAACAGCGCCAGCACGACCTGACCGGTCGCGGTCGCGTACGGGGCGGCGTAGGCGGGGGCGAGCACGCCGACGGCGAACTCGGCGATCACCATCGCCGTCAGGACTTTGAGGGTGAGGCGGGCGTTGGCGCGTTCGGCATGCACCGCCCTGCGGATGCTGGCTTGCTCGGCCGCGGCGGCGGCGATGCCGTCCAACACGTCGCCGAGGCGGGAGCCGCGCACCTGTGCGTGGGCGATCAGCGCGGCGACGACCTCGTCGGCGTGCGGATCGTCCAACTGTCCGGCCAGCCGCCGCAGCGCCGCGGGTAGGTCCTGCCCCGCCTGCAAGGCGGCTGCCAGCGCTCGCACTTCGACGGCGATCTCCGGCGCCGCGGTCGCGGCGGAGGCGATGATGCCCTGCTGCAACCCGGTCCCCGTCTCGACCAGATCCTTCAGGCGCCGGGTCCACGACTCGACGGCCTCGAGCCGTTCAATCGCGGCCTCCTCCAGCTTCCCGGCGCCCAGCAGCCACGGCAGCCCACCCACCGCGAGGGCGGTCAGCGCCGCGGCCACCGGCATCCCCGACACCGCCAGCACCGCCAACGCGGCCAGGCCGGCGGCAGCGATGCGGCGGCGGTGGATCCGCCGCTCCCGCGCCCCGCCCCGCCGCGGCCCACGCCATCCCCGCCGAGCCCAGGCGGTCGCCGGTCCGAGGGTGCGCGGGAGCCGGCCGGTGAGCATGCCGACCAGCCACAGCACCGAGACCGCGAGCACGGCCCCGGCGACCATGGCGGGCAGGAACAGGCCGTCCATCAGCCGCCACCGCCCACGATCGTGTCCAGCCGGCGGGGCCACCTACCGACTCCGCGGTACTGGTTGAGGACACCTGGGTCGTAGCCGACGCGGCGCAGCCGGTTGACGTGCCGCTCCGGCAGATGTTGTGGCACCGCCCGCCCCGACTGCCCGTCGGCCGGCCCGAACACGGTGGTGGTGCGGACGCCGTCGCCGTCCGGGAAGAGGCCGTCGACCTCTAGGACGTGGCTCACGAAGCGGTGCTTCCGGCCGCCGATGGCGGTCTCGTCGATCATCTCCACGTACACGATCAGGTCGACGGCGCCGGCGACCTGCCGGAACGCCCGCTGGACCGAGTGTTCGCCGCGGTGGGCCAGGACGAGTTCGACGACGCGGTCCATCACCATCTGCGGCCCCCGCGAGTGGATGGTGGCCAGGGAGCCGCCGGTGGTGCCCATCGCCTGCAGCATCGCCACGATCTCCCGCGACCGGACCTCACCGACGATCACCCGGCTGGTGTTCAGGCGCAGGGATAGCGGGATCATGTCGTCGAGGGTGATCTCCCCGACCGGCCGGCCATCCATACCGAGGTCACCGTGGCCTTCACGCGCTTCCAGGGAGACGGCCCACGGGTGGGCGCCGGTGGTGTGCAAACCGAGCTCGCGGGACTCCTCCATGGTCACGAACCACTCGTGACGGGGGATCTCGGCCGCGAGCGCCCGCACCAGGGTGGTCTTGCCTGCGCCCGGCCAGCCGGCCACCAGCACGTTGAGGCGGGCGGCCATCGCGGCGGTGAGGAAGTCCGCGAGCAGCGGATCGAGCATGTCGAACGACGGGCCAACCAGATCGGGAAGCGTCACCGCCAGGGCGCCGTGGCGGCGGATCACCACCACCGGCCGCTGGGACACCTGGTAGATCGCCGTCAGCCGAGACCCGTCCTTGAGCTGCAGGTCGAGCATCGGCTGCGATGGCGACAACGACCGCTCCGTCGAACCGGAGTCCGCCGCCCGGCGGGCGAGGTTGGCGACCAGGGCCACCAGGTCGTCGTCGCTGTCGGCCACCGGCGGCGCCGAGGCGATCCGCCCGTCCCGGTACTCGATCCGGACGCCGTCGCAGCCCAGGATCGTGATGTTCTCGATCGTCGGGTCGTCGAGTAGCTGCTGCAGCCGCCCGAGCCCGGCGATCTCGGCCATGACGGCGGCCAGTAGGGCGTCCTCGTACGCCGGGGTGATGCGGCGCTGTCGGCGCTGCTCGTCGACCCAGACGCCGACGACGCGGGTCACGATCCGCTCCCGCTCGGCCACCGCGACGGGGTCGTCGCTGGCGGTGGCGTGCAGCATCGTGGCCTGCTCCCGCACCACCCGCTCGTGTAGCCGCCGCACCAGCGTGTAGTCCACCGCCTGCGCATCCTGCGGCGCGGCGGGGGCGGGTTCGGGCAAGCGCGGCGTCGGGACGCGCGTGTTGGCCTGCTCACCGGCGGGCTCGTCGGTCATTTGCCGGTTGGTGCGCACCGCGGCGAGGTGACGTGGCGGCGGCAGCGGGCTGGTCAGCCATGGCGGCTTCGGCTTATCGGACATCGGCGCTCACCCCCTGCCGGTGCACCCCGTCGTGCAGAGTGCGGGCCAGGCGGTGCGCCTCCACGATCAGCCGCTGCCCCCGCGGCAGCGCCCCACCGTGCGAGAGCTTGCGCGCCACGCGTGGCGCCCACGGCCACACCCCGGCCACCGGTGCGTCCAACCGCCGACCGGCCTCGCTGGCGTAGGGGCCGTCGTCAACGATCAACAGCCTCACGTTCTGCGGGTGCGCAGCGACAGCCTCCAGCTTCGCCAGGGCGTGCTGGGCGTGCGCCAGCGACGGCAGCGTTGCCCGCACCACCAGCAGCACCGCGCCCGCGGCGCGGATGACCGGCCAGAGGGTGTGCTCGGCGGACAGCCGGCCGCAGTCGGCCACCACATCCAACCCCTGCGCGTCCAGGTCGGTGAACAGGGCGGCCAGGTCCTGGCCCATCTCCGCCACGACCCCGGCCGAGGTCGGGGAACTGATCCCGGGCAGCAGCAGCCGACGCTGCGCCGGCGGCTCCAAATCGATCAGGTTTCCGAAGAACTCCTCACGCAGCCGGCCGCGGGCGTGCGCGACCGCCAGCTCCGCCGTCCCCCGGTCGGCCGGAACCTGGCCGGCGAGGTAGCCGGGCAGCGCGTCGCCGCCGGCCGGATCGCACTCGGCCAGCACCACCGGAATCGGCCACGACAACGTCAACGCCAACGCCGCCGTACTCACCCCGGGCGAGCCCTTCGCCGAGCACACAGCTACGACACCCATCAGCGGTCACCGCCGTTGACCACCAAAGCGATCCGGCTGGCCGCCGCCGCCGTCGCGATGCGAGGTGCTTCGCCGGCCTCGACGATCACGTCCACGGTGGTGCCGCCGCCGAACTCCAACGCCCGCACCGCGACCACGGTGCCCGGGTAGGTACGCGGCGGGGCTTCGGTGTCACGGCCGGCGCCCGCCACCGGCACCTCCACCAACTGCACCCCGGCGGCCGGCTGCAGCGGCTGCGCCGGCGCATGCTCCGCCTTCAACGGCACCGACACCATCCGCTTCCCGGCGCCGGGGAACGACTCGACGAACGGCGTACCGGCCGTCAGCAGCTGCCCGGCCAGCAGCGGCGCCTGCGCGTACCGGCCCACGATCCGATCCCGCTCATCCGCGTCGACCGGCCGAACCGCTGCGTCCAGCGAGCCGCGGACGACCACGAGGTCTTCGGCGGCGATCCGCTGACCCATCGCCACCGGCCGCGCCACCGCCAGATACGACCCCCCGCCTCGCGCCGCCGCCAGCAGATACACCACCGCCAAGCCGGACAACACCATCAACACCACCGCCGCGGCGATCACCGACCGGCCCGCACGCCGGCTGGTGACCCTCTGCGGCGCCGCGACGGGACCGGTCGAGCGGCGAGCTTCGGCCTGCGTGCTCATCCGTTCACCACCACCAGCTCCTTCACGTCGACCGCCGTGGTCGACTGCCGGGTGGTGGTCAACTCGCCGGACTGGCCGCCGCCGGCCCAGGTCACGCGCCAAGTGGTGACCGCGGTGATGGTGTACTTGCCATCCGGCTGCGACTTGCTCGGCGTGCGGTAGACGTACCCGCAGTCAGGCGACGTCGCCCCCGCGGCGGACGCCTTGTACGGGGTGCCGGGAGTCGTGCAGGTGACCGACTGGCCATCACCCATCTGCCACTCGATACGGCTCGCGTTCGCGGTCGCCGTCACGGTGATTCCGCCGGCCGACGCCGTGGCGGTAGCCGGTCCCCAGGTTCGCGGCGACACTGTGGTCCAGAGCCAGACCGGCAGGCCGACCAGTCCGGAGCCGTCGCGGCGTGGGGCGGTGCCGATAGCTGGCCCGGTGATGGGCAGGCGGGCGACTGCCTGTTGCGCGAGCACCGCCGGGGATACGCCTCCGCCGAACCCGGGCGGTGGGCTCGCCAGCCACTTGATGCCGACCCCGCCGATGCCGAGAGGATGAGTCCTGCCGGCTGGATAGCAGATGTACTCGTACACGGCGCCTTCACCGGGCTTGTGGCCCTCCCACAGCGTGCTGCTCGCCGGGGGCGGCGGGTCGATCGTGTTGTAGTAGCAGCCGTCGCCGGCGTTGAACCATGCGGACGTGGCGCGAGTGATCTCACTGCGGACCGGAATCGTGCAGGGCACGGTTTCCCCGGCCCAGTTGCATGCCCCGGCGCCGCCTTCGCTGGGCTTGCCGGTGCCGGGCTTGGTGCCGCCGGGCTTACCGGGCTTGGTGACCACGACGGTGCAGTCACCGTCCGGGGTGCAGATCACTGGCGGGTCGGCAGATGCCGGTGCAGCGCTGGTCAGGATGGTTGCGGTCGGCGCGATGAGCGCAAGGCACATCATGAGCGCCGCCCCCGTGCGGCTCAGCATGGACTCTTCCTCTCCGGTGTGAGCGTGGAAATCAGCCACCGGCCGTCGCCGTACTTCTCGGCCTTGGCGCGGACGATGTACTTCGGGAGCTGGTCGGGCGCCGACCGGTTCTGACCCGTGGCCTTGTCGATCGTCTTGGAGCCGTTGGCGTCCCGGCAATCGACCAACTGCACGTACGGCGGGGTGCCGGCGAGGTTCACCTCGGCCACGCGTACGTCGTGCTTGGGGGTACCGACGACGGCCAAGCCGTTGTCAGCGAGTTGCTTCAGCGAAACGCTGGCCTGCAGCCGCAACGGTGACCCCGCGCCCTTAAGCGGAAGGTCCTTCGCCGGGTCGGCCGCGGCAGCATTGAACGACTCCTGGTACGCATTGAACGCAGCGAGCGCCTGCTCCGCCGCCTGGTCGCGTGCCGCGTCAGCAGAACTGGTAGGCGAAGCACTCGGCCCGGCTGTCGGTCCGGGCCCCGACGAGCCGTCCTGCGGCCAGTACTTCACGGCCAGCAGCACTGCGCCGAGGACCAGCACGAGCACGACCGCGGTGATGCCGATGGCTTTGCCGCCGGAGCCGCGGCCATCGGCTGCTTCGGTGGTGGTTACGTCGTCGGCCGGGTGCGGTGACGGCATGATGGAGGACCTTTCTCGTCATCGGGGCGAGGGAAGTCGAGTCGGGTGCAACAACGTTTCTAGTCGATGTGTTCCACCCTCGAAAAACCCATTACGCGCGGTAAGTGAACGGCAGCACGAGAGTCGGGGTGGGCCGGACGGTTAACTGTCCATCCAGTTCACGGCCGATTACCGGCCGGTAGTCCCGTGTGGAGGGTGTCACGTTGGGTGACGGATGTGGGCGTCGCGGACGTTTCGGAGATGGCCCATCGGTCCACATCGAGCCGGCGAAGTCCAATTCACATCACGTCCCCCCGTGGCATTCCTCTGTGAACACAAACATGAGACTCCGCGAATCGTCAGGTGGTTTCCGGCGTGTGCCTGGTCACTTTGTCGACGCAATTGCCTGAGGCTCACCTATCAATTGACGACTCAAATAACGGTGCGCAAGCGGGTCCGAGCGGTGGGTCAGCGAAGAGCCCGCACAGATCGCGGTACGCGCGGTGCAGCACGCCACATCGGCACGCCAGCTCTCCGCGCAGGGCGGGTGCGTGCGTGCACCGGCACGGGTACTCCGGTTCCGCGCCGACCCGGTACGGTCGCGGCGGTCGCGCCAGCGCACGGTGGCCGGGTTGGCGCGGATGCGTCGCAGGTCGGCGCGTAGGTCCGCGACGGTGTCGAGGTAGAGGGTGAGTTGCGGTGGTCCGGGCCAACCCCGGTCGCGGGTGACGACGAGGCGCCACCTGCTCACCCTGTCGCCCATCCGTTCATTCGCTCCAGGTGGTCCAGGTCTGCGGGCGTCGCTGCTGCGCGGTGACTCCGGGCCCGGGTAGCGGTATCGGCGTGGTCAGCCGTCGGGGGCGGGCGGCGGCGCCGCGGCCGTGGGCGGTGACGGTCAGGGTCATCTGCTTGAGTCGGCCGCGGCCCTGGCCGAGTCCGTGCCAGACGCGGTCGCTGGCGGCGAGGTTCAGGTCGGCGCCGGGCCACCGGCCGGTGGGTATCAGGATTGTCCCGGTGCGTCGGGCGCGCGCCACGAGCGCGCGGGCGGTCGCGTCGGTGACCCCGCCGCGCGGGCGGATGGCGACGGCATCGACGCCGTCCATGAGCACGGCGAGGATCGCGGGCCAGTCGGTGCCGGGGTCGGGTACCAGCGCCAGGCGCGATAGGTCCAGGCCGTCGTGCTCGGCGGCGGCGACCGCGCCGAGGTCCGGCATCCCGACGACGGCGGCCCAGCCGCCGGCGCCGATGATCGGCGCGAGCACCGCGTACAGCAGGGACATCGACCCGGTGACCGCGACCGTTGAGCCGCGGCGTAGCCCGCCCGCCCAGGGCGACAGCGGGGCCAGCACCGGGTGCAGCGGCAGGAACCGATCCGCGCCGCTGTCGGACACCTGCGCGGCAGCGCGCAGTGCCTGTGCAGGCGTGGCGGTGGTGAGGTTCTGCTTCTTGCTGGCCGCCGTACCGGTGACCGTCGCGAGCGCTCGGGCGACGTCGTCGGAGCCGCGGATCCGACCGGCGCCGCGCCACGGCGCGGGCGAGGTCATCGGCGTTCACCCCCTCTCGGGCAGCACGGGACGCACCCTCGACCGGTGCTGCTGGTCGAACGTGTGTACGAATGCGGTAGGTGGCTGACGCTACCCCGGGCCGGTGGCGGCGGGATCGGACTTTCGGTGGCTTCGATCTATGTCACAGCAGGTCAGGCGGTTCGGGTTGTCGTTTCGTCGGTGTCCTTCCCCGGTGTCCGCTCCTCGCCAACGTCCGGCCCGGTAGCGCTGACGAGGCGGCGGTCGACGCGCGCGGCCGGTGCGGCCCGCGGGGGTGCTCGCGCGATGGCGGGCGGGCTGGCGCCGCGCATCTACGGTGGGGCGGTGGCGTTGATGACGCGCACGGCTGCGGTGCGCGTGCTGAGGTGGGCGGCGGTCGTGGTCATCGCGGTCGAGGTGCTGCTGGTGGCCACGGGCGTACTGGATCTGGGCGATGCGGTGGTCATCGCCGTCGGGCTGGAAGTGCTCTGCGCGCTGCTCGCGCTCGCCCTGGCGGTGGCCGCGCGGGCCGTCTACCGGCGGCTGCGCCGCGACGGGGAGAGCCGGAGCGAGGCGTTGCTGCAAGCGGCGGGAACGGTGCTGCCCCGGCCGGTGGTGTCGCTGCTGCGGCACGAGGTCGGCGGCGTGCTGTCGATCGGGATGCTGCTGCGCGGGCGCAAGGACGTCCCGGCGGGTGCGGCGGTGATCCGGTACGGGGGCGCGCACAAGGCGTTCCTGATCGTGATGATGGTCCTCGCCCCGGTGGAGATTCTGCTGGCGGAGCTGTTCATCCCGTGGGCATGGCTGCGGCTGACCCTGCTCGTGCTCGCCGTATACGGGGTGGTGTGGCTGTTCGGCCTCTACGCCGGCATCGTCACCCGCCCGCACTACGTCGACGGCCACCGGCTGGTCGTGCGCATGGGGCATCTGGCCTCGGCGTCGGTCGACCTTCGCTGCGTCCGGTCCGTGCGGCGGGAGTCCGCCAGCGGATACAAGGGGCTGGTGTCGGTCCGCGACGGGGTGGTCGCGGTGCCCGGGATGAACGGCACCGGGCTCACCGCCGTCCTCACACCGGATGCGGTGGTGCGGGTGCAGGGCCGCGGTGCGGTGACGGCGGGGCAGCTGCGGTTCGACGCCGACGACCTGTCCGGCGCGCAGCGGTCGATCCACGACAGCCTCGCCACGCGGTCGAGCTGACGCCCGCGGGTCAGCGGCGGGCGGTGAAGTTCAGCCGGTAGCCGTCGCGCTGCAGGGCCAGGACTGTGGGTTCGAAGTCGCCGCCGTCGAGGTCGCGCCAGCGCTCGAGAGCGGCGCGGATCGGCTCGGGTAGGCCGCCGTCGCGGCGCACGAGGGTCGGACGCCAGGTCGGCTGCACGGTGGGCACTCCCAGCGAGCCGGTCGGGCCCCACGCGAAGTCGTACGGGTGCCAGTGCAGGACGTGGCCGTCGAACGTCGCCTCAACGGTGACTATCGCCGTCGGGAACACCTCGCCCGGAGCCTGCAGCGCGGTCATCAGGTCGGCGTGCTCCCACGCCACGAGCAGGCGCGTGGCGTACATCGAGGCGGGCAGCTCACCTAGCCGGGCGATGGCCGCTGCGGCGTCGGCGCCGCGCCGGAACTGGCGGCTGGTCACGTAGCCGGCGTAGGGCGGGTCCATGGTGTCGATGAAGATGTGCACCGTCGGCGGCGGTACCGCTCCGGCTTCGCGCATCACCTGCTCGGCGGTCTCGAGCACCACGCGCCTGAGCTGTGACGCCATGGGATGCTCCGGCTGCTGCTCGATGACCACATCGACCTCCCCGTGGCGGACCAGCGCCCGCCTGAGCCACCACCGTAGAGGCACCGGCACCCTCCGCGCGCTACCGCTCGGTGGGCTGCGGCGGGCGTCTGTCCGGTCTCGACAGTGGCCGCCGCGCGGCGTACGGTCGGCCCTGCGGTTGCCGCCCGACCACACTGCCCGCTGGCGAGTCGGTACCCGCCCTGAGCTGAAGTCTCTGTGGGTCAGCCGGATGTCCTGGGCGCGTACCTGATGATCGCCACGCCCGCCACACAGATCAGTGCGCCGATAATGTCCCACCTGTCGGGGCGGAACTTGTCGACCGCCATACCCCAGGCCAGTGAGCCGACGACGAAGACGCCGCCGTATGCGGCGAGGATGCGGCCGAAGTTCGGGTCGGGCTGGAAGGTGGCGACGAACCCGTAGGCACCCAGGGCAATGACACCTGCGGCGATCCACCACAGGCCGCGGTGCTCGCGCCAGCCTTGCCAGACCAACCACGCCCGCCGATCTCGAACAGGGCCGCGACGGCGAACAGCAGGATCGAGCGGGCGACGATCATCCCTGGACCGTACCGGCGTCCCCGCCGCCGATGATCATGCAGGTGACCCGGCCGGCGGGCGGCCAACCCTGCCCCGACAGGACCCGGCGGCCAGCAGCGGCGGCGAATGACGCAGCCCCGCGCAGGCCGACCCCGTTCATACCGGTCAGTGCTTCAGCGCCGTGGCCCGCCCTCAGGCCGGCTTGGGGGCCGGTTCGGTGTCGCGCGACCTGTAGGTGGCCACCTCGCCGGTCTCCTCGAACAGAATGAAGGAGCAGTGGCCGACTCCGTGGTCCATCTCCCTGCTGCCGATGACCCGGCCGATGTTGGCGCCCTCGGGTCGGCCCTTCACCCGGACCCACCGCTCTTCGTTGGTAGACGCGATCCCGTTATTGACGGATTGCACAGAGATGTCCATGTCGCCACGCTATACGGCGGCTCCGACAACCTCGAGGCCGTGCGGTCCGACCGCTCTTCGCGAGCGCCGCATCGCCTACTCACCTGCTCGCCACGGCGGCCCCCGCGGCTTCGATCCGGGTCTGAGCAGGTCACGGATGTCGCCGAGCCCGTTTCCCGGTTCGCCGGTTCGCCGGTTGCGGGACCCTCTACGCGCTCACTCTGGGATCAAGACGCAGGCACACCACCGGGAGCGCGCTCATGCGGCGGCCGGGCATCGAGGGAGTCGGTGGGCCGGCGATCGTTCCGCCGGTCGCGCCGATGCTCGCCGACGCCGTCGAGCGGCTGCCGTCCGGTGAGCGGTGGATCTTCGAGCCGAAGTGGGACGGCTTTAGGGGGATCCTGTTCCATCTCCCGGAGGGCACGCGGCTGCAGTCGCGCAGCGGCAAGGCGCTGGGCCCGTACTTCCCGGAGATCCTGCGCGCCGGCCGCTGGCTCCCCGTCGGCACCGTGCTCGACGGCGAGCTGATTGTGTGGCGCGAGCACGGCCGCACGTCGTTCGCCGCACTGCAGCGGCGGCTGTCCGCCGGCCGGCAGGTCATGCGGCTGGCACGCGAGTACCCGGCGCACCTGGTCGTATTCGACCTCCTCGCTGACGCCGACGGACCCTGGCTCGACCAACCACTGCGCCTGCGACGGACCCGCCTCGTCGAGCTGCTTGCCGGGGCGCCGCCCGAGCTGGTGCTGTGCCCGCAGACGACGGACGTCGAGGAAGCCCGGGAGTGGATGCGCACCTGGACCGCCGCCGGTGTCGAAGGGGTCGTCGCCAAGCGCGCCGACAGACCGTACCGGCCGGGCCGACGTGGCTGGCGCAAGTTACGCGTCCGCCACACCGTGGAAGCGATCATCGGTGGGGTCACCGGCACTCTCAGCCACCCCGAAGCCCTGCTGCTCGGCCGTCATGACGCCGACGGGCGCCTGCACTACGTCGGCCGCACCGGCCCGCTGACCGACGCCCACCGCGGCGAACTCCGCGCAGTTCTCACCCGTGCCGGCCCCGCCCGCGGTGGTGGCACCGACCATCCCTGGCCTCAACCGCTACCGGCCACCTGGACCGGGCAACTCGACCGTGCTCAGCCCCTGACCTATGTACAGGTCCAGCCGACGGTCGTCGCCGAGGTCGCCGTCGACGCCGCCTACGAACACCGCCGCTGGCGCCACATTGCCCGCTACGTGCGCTGCCGCTTCGACCTGTCCGTCTACGACACGCCCTTGCTCACATCAGGCGAGATGTGACAGCGGGTCGGTCCTCAGCGCCGTTGGGTGTAGGCAGCCAGGAGCCCTGCCGTCGTCGCCAGAATGGCCTCGGCGTCTACGCGGCTCCAGGAGAAGCCCTCGGTAGTGCTGTCGTCATGGTGAGCAGCACTGGCCATACTTTTCACGTCGTGGAGAATCGCTGCCCAGCGCTGGTCCTGGGTGCGCTGGGCCGGCGGGGTCTCCGCAACGTTCTTGGCTGAGGGCAGGGTCACCAGCCGGGAGACGTTCTCCAGTACTCGGCGGCAGGTAGCCACGCAGTGCTCCCACTGGTGGTCCTGCAGCTCGGCCCGCGCCTGGCGCAGCCGAGCTGCCGCCTGGGACAGCGAAGCCGCGTCCTCGTCAGATGCCGCCGGCGGCGATACGAGCGCTGAGTCGGTGAGCGGGCTCGGCACCCGGATCAGCACGCCGACTTCCGCGCCGGCTTGATCCAGTAGTTCTGACCAGCGACTCCGGGAGATTCGCACCGGCAGCTCTTCGTGGGCCACCGGGTGCACACCGTCCGGCGGTGCCAGGAGTGTGGCCTGGAGCTTGAGGCGCAATACAACGTCGTCCTGTCCACGCGCGCGTTCCAGGCTGATGAGCTGGTCGTCTGTGAGGGAGAGGACCAGTTCCTCGGCGGCCAGGTAGCCACGCAGGGTCACGACCTGAGCTTCCAGCCCGACCAACCATCGGAAGGATGGGTTCTCGGACCAGACCGTGCCGGTCAGGAGGGCCGGAGCATTGCTGGTCGCGTCCTCGGCCTCCAGCCACGTGGCGGTCAACTTGATGGGGAGCACCAGGCGGTGGTTGGCGATGCCCGGTGTTAGCTGGAGCTCCCCGAAGGAGGCGTGAATCTGCCCAGCGGGGTGGTAGCGGAATGAGGCCGTGGTCACGGGCTAAGGAGTAGCACGTGGCACCGACGGTCACCGGTTGATACGCCGTGCATGGTCGCGGGCGGTCGGAGAGATGCCGTAGCGGCCCCGGTTCGGCGCCGGCTGGGCTGCGTTGCCGAGCGGATGTCATAGGGCTGGGGCAGGATACGGGCGTGCCTGCGCTCCGGGACCCTGCCACCATCGCCGCGACGATCGCTGCGGCCCTCGGTGTCGCCGTACCGGAGAGCAGGGTCTGCCCGGCGGGGGTACCGGATGAGTTGGCCCGCTGGCACTGCTACACCGCCGCCAGCGGCCACAGCGTTGTCGTCGCGGTCGCCGCGCTCCTGACTCCGGGGACCAACCCGCTGCACGCGCTGGTGGCGGCGCCGGTCAACGCCGTCACCAGGACGGGCTGGCGCTGGGATCCGGCGCACGACCTGATCGTCGCGGATCTCCCGTATGACAGCGACCGGGGAGTGCTGATCGACCCGGCCGACATCCAGCCCTGACCGCCGAGGGTCAGCCCTTGGAGCTGCGGGGGTCGCGGCTGCGCGGGTAGGTGTTGCGCGAGCCGATGGTGCCGTCCTGGTTGTGGATGACGTGCTCCACGCCGCGGTCGATGGCCATCTGCCGGCCCTCGGCCTGGGCTTCGGCTTTGGTGGCTGCCGTGTTGGAGGCGCGTGTGTTGCCCTCGGCCTTGTTGACCCAGCGGTCGCCGTCCTTGCTGGTGTGGATGTCGCCCTCGGCCATCGTCTGACTCCTCTCCTCCCCGGTACTGCCGGCGTCGATGCGGTTGCCCGCCTCGCGGGACGCGCCCACCATTCCCCGCTTCGCCGTTGGTCATGCCTTGATCAGCGGTGGCCAGCGTGCCGTTCTGGCACGCTGGAAGTGTGGCGATCTTGGGTGGTGAGCTGGTGAAGCCGATGCTGGCCACCCTCGGCACGCTGCCGGCCGGGCCGGGGTGGGCGTCGGAGTTCAAGTGGGACGGCGTCCGCGCCGTCACCTACGTCCGCGGCGGCGCGGTCAACGTCGTGACCCGCAATGACCTCGACGTCACCAGCCACTACCCCGAACTGGCCGACGTCGCCGGCCTCGCCGGCCGGCGGGAGGTCGTCGTCGACGGGGAGATCGTCGCCCTCGACAACCGCGGCGTGCCCGAGTTCGCGCGGCTGGGCAACCGCATCCACGTCCGCGCGCCGACCGCCCCCCTGCTGCGCACCGTCGGCGTGCAGTACTACGTCTTCGACGTCCTGGCCGTCGACGGCGAGCCGACGGTCGGCTGGCCCTACGCCCGCCGCCGCGAGCTGCTCGACGAACTCGGCCTGGACGGCGGGGCGGTCCGTACCCCGGCCGCGTTCGTGGGTGCGGAGCCGGCGGCGGCGTATGACAGCGCGGTCGAGGCGGGCCTGGAGGGCGTGGTGTGCAAGCGCCTGGACTCCCCGTACCGGCCGGGCCGGCGCTCCCCCGACTGGGTCAAGGTGCCGATCGCCCAGACCCAGGAGGTCATCGTGGTCGGCTGGCTGCCCGGCGCCGGCCGCCGCGCCGGGATGATCGGCTCCCTGCTCACCGCCGCCTACGACGCCGACGGGACGCTGGCGTACACCGGCAAGGTGGGCACCGGCTTCACCGACGCCGCCCTGCGGCAGCTGGAGCAGCGGCTGCGCCCGCTCGCCCGGGCGACCAGCCCCGCCGACGGCGTGCCGCGCGCCGAGGCCCGGCACGCCCGGTGGGTGACGCCGAAGCTCGTCGGCGAAGTCGCCTTCCGCACCTGGACCCCGGACCGGCGGCTGCGGCACCCCAGCTGGCGCGGCCTGCGCATCGACAAGACACCCAGCGACGCACGGCTACCCGAGTAGGCGCCGCGGTCAGCGGCGGCGGGCGGCCAGCCACGGCCCCAGACCGGCGCCGTCGTCGGCGGCCAGGAACGCGCCGCGGGCGTTGAGCAGCGCCTCCTCCGCGTGTGACAGGCATCCCCAGACGGTGTCGCCCCAGGGGTCGGCGAGCTTTACCTGCGCCGGCTGGTCACAGGGTGCGCCGTGGGGGCCGCCGATGCGGCAGCCGCCGAGCGGGGCGTCGCCGCGAGCCGCGACGCGGGCTGCGGCTTCGGCCAGGATCGAGAACCCGGCGTCCGGTTGCGCGCGGGGTTCGGTGGGCGGGCCGGTGGGGCTGCGCTGGCCGAGGACGATGACGTTGCGGTCCGGGTCGGCCGTGCGCGCCTCCCCGCCCGGGGCGTGGGGCGGGTGGCCCACGTGCTCACTCTGAATACCGGCATCGGTCAGCGCTTGCTGGATGGCGGTGACGTCAGTCGACCACAAGTAGAGACCCATCGGCAGCGGGGCGGTGACCGGACAGGGATCGACACGGGCGAGCAGGACGGTGCAGTCGCCGTGGCCGAGGAACCGGTAGCCGCCGGCGTCGCTGCTACCGCGGCGCAGCTCGGCGAGCCCGAGCAGCTCGTAGAAGGCCTGCGCCGCGTCGAGATCCTGCACGTAGCAGACCGGGATGGCGTCCTGCAGCGTCGACACGGGCCGAACCCTACGGCACCGGGTGCGCCGCGGACCGGCGGCAGCCAATGGCGCGCGGACCGGTTAGCGCAGCGCGCTCCCTCACCAATCCCGCCAGGCGGGCGGCGGGTGGTGAGCGAGCTCCGGTGGGGTGCGACACGAAGCGCTGTGCGCATCAGCAGGTCTACGCCAAGCCCCTGGCCGACGGCGGGGGTACCGCGTAGTCAGCGCGCTGGTGGGTCGGCGTCGCCCACGTGGCTCTGTCGTAGTCGTTGCGTATGTTGCGGCCACGGATTGAGAGGAGTGGCGGTGTCCTTCATCGAGCATGGCGAGCCCGGCGGGAGCATCGCAGCCGGCGGAGGGAAGTACAGCCGCGATGCCGCCCGGCGGGGTGGCTACTTCGAGCGCACCGTCGCCGGGGCGCTGCGGACGTGGCTCGGCCGCCGCGCCGACACCCTGCATCTGATGCACGACCTGGGCAACTTCAACCAGATCGGTGGCGCCGGCTTGCCGCCGCTGAGCCTGGGCGCGGCGAACGTGGATCACCTTGTCGTGGGTGGAGAGCGGTGGCTGCTGTTCGACGCGAAGGGATGCGGCGCAGGCACTCTGCAGCTTGACGACCGGGGCCGCGGGGTCCTTGTCAAAGACGACGGGGGTGTCGTGGCGCAGCCGTGGCTGAACTCGCAGAAGACCTACTCACTGATGGGCGCGGTGTACCGGCTGACCGAGGGGGTGGGAGGCCAGGTCGCCTGGGTGCTCCCTGACCACACCGACTACACCCGGCTGCCCGTGAACAAGGTTCGGGCGTTCGCCAAGTCCGGGGGATTCGTCCTGCACGTCAGTGAGCTGGCGGCCGGCGGTCTCGACGAGCATCTTCCGGACCCGCAGCCTCCTGCCTCGCCGGCGACGGTGCAGGCGCTCCGGCAGCACCTGCTGTCCGGGTAAGGCCCGGCCCGTGGCCATCTCGCTGATTTGTGCGGTCGAGGTCGCGGCGCAGCCGGAGCCAGAGCAGCCCTGCGGGCAGGTTGAGCAGCAGCGCGGTGATCAGGCCGGGGGCGTAGCCGCCGCTGAGGATGGCCAGTGGCACATGCGGGACCACGGTGTTCGCCAGCATGATCCATGCGAGGGCCGTGACATACGCGGTGTGCTGGCGCCGTACAGCGATCGCCGTGGCCAGCAGCGCTACGAACGTCACGGTGACGGTCGCCAGTTGGAAGGCACCCGCCGACGGCCACGGGATCGGCAACTCGCCGCGCATCCGGTCGAAATATCTGGGTGCTGTCAGCGCTTCCTCGGTGTTGTGTACGGCGAACGCGGCCAGGAGCAGCCAGGCCGGCACTGCGGGTACCCGCCGCCGGTGGCCGGACACCGGTTCGCGCTGTCTCACCGGATGCCGAGTAGGGCGTGGGTGTTGCCGCGGCGGGACCATGGCACGACGACGTAGGTGTTGCCGGCGCGCACCAGGGTCGCTTCGCGTTGGTACTCCAGCTCCGGTGCTTCGACCTCGGCCAGAGTGCGTACGGCGCCGTCAGCGGCGGCCAGGTGCAGCAGCCGGGTGGGTTCGTCGACGGAGGCCAGCCCCGGTTCGAGCAAGGTGACGCTCTGGTCGTCGACGGGGCCGAGCATGGTTGATCGATCCAGCTCCCGGCTGGTCCACCGCGTGTCGCCCGTCGCGAGGTCGATCGCGTGCAGGTAGCGGCCGTTGCCGTCGGCGAACACGTAGAGGGTGTTGCCGTGCACGGCGGCGGGCAGGCCGGCGGCTTCGTCGCCGGAGACCGGGCCGAGGATCTTCACGATCCGGCCGTCGATGCGCTGCGGAATCGCCACGGCGAAGCTACCGGTGTCGGTGAGGGCGATGATCGCGGCGCGGTCGCCGCCGAGTCGGGTGGTGGCCACCGGCGGCGAACCGGAAATGACGACGGCCAGGCCGTGCCCGTCGCCCTGCGGGGTCATCCACTTCTGGCGGCCGGTGGCCAGGTCCACACCGGCCACCGACGGTGGGGTGCGGCTGAACAGGCCCTGGACGCCGACGATGGCGGTGGTGGCGGAGGCGCCGAGCCCGGTCAGGATGCCGTCGCCGGTGGTGCCGCCGGTGTAGGTCCAGCCGGGCCGGCCGGTCGCGGCGTCGTAGGCGCGCACCGCGGTGGACGCGTCGTTGATCAGAATCTTTCCGCCGGCCACGGCCATGTTCGTGGCGCGCCAGTCGGTGCGCGGGTGCGAGCTGTCCGCCGCCGGCAGGGCGCGGGTCCAGGTCTGCTTGCCGGCGGCGAGGTCGATGCCGAGCAGGGTCGAGCAGCCGGTCTTCTTGTCCGCGACCAGCACCGCGGTCAGGGTGCCGGTGATGCGCTGCGGGGCCGCGCAGACCTGCCGGTCCTGCGGTGCGGGCACGGCCCAAGCTTGCTGGCCGTCGGCGACGCGGTAGCCGATCACCCCGTCGGGCTGGGCGCGCACGACGACGTCGCCGGCGGTCCAGATAGCGTAGGGGCGGTCGGAGTCCTGGTTCTTCAGGTCCCACTCGGTGGCGTAGGTGACCGTCCACGCCACCGACGCCAGCGGCCCCTCCCGCTCCCGCTCGTCCGGTGCGATGGCCGCCCGCACGGCGAGGGTTACGCCCAGGCCGATCAGTAGCAGGGCGGCGACTCCGGCGGCGATCCACACGCCCAGCCTCCGCGTGCCCCGGCCGCCCGGCGGCGGGAACGCGACGACGTTGCCGGCGGGCGGGGCGGGCGGCGGCGCGCTGCCGACGCCGGCGGCCGGGGTGGGGTGCGGCGGTGGTGTGGGCTGCTGCGGTCCGGTCATGGTGGTGTCCCCCCGGGGGTCAGCGCAGTTGGCTGCGCGCGTAGGCGATGGCGGCGGGCGCGAACGAGGCGTACGGCGGCGCGCCGACCTCCGCGAGTGCGGTGTCGCGTTTCCCGGCGCGGTAGTAGGCGCTCACCAGCCGGTACGGGGCGGTCGGCCCGTACTTCGCCGCCAGGTAGCGCATGGCCTGGTGGCCGGACCAGTAGTCGAGGTCGGTCTGCCGCCGGTCGGCTACCGCCAGGAGTTCGGCCTTGGCCAGCCGGATGGTGCGGCCAGCGGCCACGTCCGCCCGCGCGGTCGTCGCCCGGGTTTGGGCGGGGCCGCCGTGGTTGGCCAGGTACTCGGCGAACCCTTCGACGATCCACAGGTCCTGGCCGGACAGGCCGTTGTCGGGGTCGGTCTTGTTGACGTTCATCCCGGCGATCAGGGCGTGCGCGAACTCGTGCCGCCACAACTCGGCGACGGTGCCGTCGCGGAAGAACGAGGAGTTCGCGTCGACCACGACGCGGACGCCGGTGGGCTCGGGGCGTTCGGGATGGCCGTGATCGACCATCGGCATCGCCCACCCCGCCGCGTCCTGCGTCTGATCCGCAACCTGGTACAGGGCGTCCATCTCCCGCTTGGTGGGCACGATCGAGGCTACGAACGTCTCGAACGTCGCCCCCGGCGCGCCGGCCTTGCGCCAGGCTGCGAGGTTCGCCTCCGCCGCGGCGTCGGCGGCCGGTAGCCATCGGCGGGCGGTGGCCGCCATCGGCGCGTCGACCAGCAGCACCACGCGCTTGCCCTTCACCACGCGCATGTCCGCCCAGCGGTCCCAGGGGGCTGGCCAGAACACGGTCTTGGAGAAGCCCAGACCGGGCGCAGGCGCGCCGGTCACCGCGGTGATGACCGGCTGCGCGGTCCGGTGGGGTTTGGTGACCGTCCACCGGTACCACTCGGTCACCGGCAGCGGGTCGTAGCCGGCGAGTTGGTGGACGAACGACACGTCGAAGCTGACCGTGATCGCACGGCCGAACGAGTCCGCGGCGCGGCCCTCGTGCCAGATCGGCCGGTACCCCGCCTGCGCGAAGTTCACCTTCTGCAGGTTGTCGAACAGCCGTGTCTGCCCCGCGCGCAGCTTCGCATTGGCGGCCAGCGGGGCGAGGAACCCAGTTCGGTCCTTGCTGCGGATGGCCTCGCTGCGTGCGTTGGCGAGCTTCTGCAGCTCGGCGACGGTCAGCTCGTTGGTGTTCGCTCCGCCGACACCGACGGTCGGCGGCGGCCACCCCGACCTGTTCTCCGCATACTGCTGCCGGCGGTCCAGCCCGCCGAGCACGTAGCCGGCGACGACAGCGATCGCCACCACGGCCGCGAGCGCGCCCGCGCCGATGCCGATCCAGCCGCCCCGGCTGAGCCCACGCCGGCGAACCGCCGTGCCGGGCCCAGCCGGGGCCACGTTGTGAGTCGATGACGAGTTCTCGGTCACGGCGCCCTCCCCAACGGCCGTCCGCACCGAACACCAGCAACCCCACCGCACCTAGTCCACTACGGACGGTCATCGGTGGTCGGTCGCGTGGGTGACGCGCTCGGATGTCGATCAGTCTAAGAAGCAGGCGCAACAGCATTGTTCCCACCGACCGGCAACTTTTCGGCATGCGAAGCATCACCACGCAGCGTGTGGGCGAACCCGCGAACCCGACGCACGATCGAGCCAGATCCACGAGGGAGGACACGATGATCCGACTCCTGCGCCGCCGCGCCGCCGCCTACCTGCAGGGCACCACGTTCTGCGACTCCTGCTACGCCAGCCAGGTGTGCACCCCGGAGTGCCGCGCCGAAGGCCACTACCAACGCATCCGCAACCTGCCGCTGGTCCACACGTCGTTCATGCGCTGAGCCGCCGGAACCCACCGGCGGCGGTCAGCTCAGGTCAAGGACGCGGTCCAAGCCGGTGATGTTCAGCAGCCGACGGACGAGCTCGCCGGGCCGGGCCACCGTGAAAGGTGGTCCCGGCCCCACCGCGGCGTGGTGCAAGTGACATGCCCGACCGGTGCTGGCTCGCGCCGTCAGCCGCTTCTCGGCTGGTTCAATGCTCGCCATGGGGGTTGTACTCGGCGTGCAGCAGCTCCTCGGTTGATTCGTTGTCGGCGCGGTCGGTAGGGGACGTCGGGCCTGGCCCCGCTACACGCGGCAGATGTAGTGAACGGATGATGAGAGCGGGTGCAGGCAGGTATGGACGATGCGAGCGTTGACGCTTCGATGAGCCGCGAGGTGCGGGAACGGGTCGAGGCCAGCTTCGGCCGGCAGGGCTTGATGCGCTATCTGGGCGCGCGTCTGACCCGCATCGCGCCGGGGTGTGTGCACATCGAGTTGGCCAGCCGGCCGGAAGTGACCCAGCAGCACGGTCACGTTCACGCCGGGGCGACGAGCGCTATCGCCGACACCGCAGGCGGGTATGCCGCACTCACACTGCTTCCCGAGGGGGCGGAGGTGCTGACGGCAGAGTACAAACTCAACCTGACCGCTCCGGCTCGCGGGGACCGCATCGAGGCGGTCGGAACGGTCCTCAAAAGCGGCCGGACGCTGAGCGTGTGTCGGCTGGAGGTGTACAGCGTTCAAGACGACCAGAGGTCACTGGTGGCCGCCGGCCTACAGACGATCTACTGCGTTCGGCCCGCCGCGGCTCAATGACCCGGACCGGGATGAGGGCCCACACTGATTGAACGCGACGCGAATCGGCACGTCGACTTCGACCGGCTCGAGCGAGAGTGAGCCGTCCGAGGTCACGCGCGGATCGGGGCCAGGATGCGTGTGCATGCCGTCCAGTGACCTGCGCTTGAGCGAGCCGACCAGCGACGGTGTCACCATCGTTGCCGTGGCGGGGGAGCTGGACATGAGCAACGCGACCTCCCGATCTCGGTCGCATCGGGGATACGCCCGCGTGCCCGCCCACCAGCGGATGTCACGGACAGTGACACGCGTCGGGCCGCGACTGGCCGCATGTGCGTGCTCCCAATGTGCTCGGATGTCGAGGTACGCGGAAGGACCGGGAAGGACCCAGCCGGACTGACGCGGATTCCGGCCCTGATCATCAGACTGGTCGCCGAGCGCCGTCCCTTCCCCAGTCGGACCCGCGACGAGGTCGACGAGGAGGTGCTAGAGCCCATGCCGGCCCCCTATGACCCGTGACGTTCTGTACACCAAGAACCAGGCAGCGATCACGGAGCGTCTAACGCGCGACACGCAAATCGGTCGAACGGCGCCCACGCCGTCGAGGCACACCCTCACCCGACCCTTTCGGCCCACCCTGATACTCTGGCCCAGCGCGACAGCGCACGGCCAGGTAGCTCAGTTGGTACGAGCGTCCGACTGAAAATCGGAAGGTCGGCGGTTCGACCCCGCCCCTGGCCACCAGCACCTTCGCCGGGCTGAGTAAGCGCCCACCAGCAGCAACGCCGGTGGGCGCTTTACTGCACCCAGCCCCGGCCGCGACTCGATCGCCCACCGAGTCCCGGTTCACCCGCCCCCGGGGCGAAGCGCTGATAGCGCACGCAGACGCCACAGAGCGAACAGACCGCCACGGAACAGCCTAGGCGCCGGCGAGTTGCCGCCCCTCCCCCACCGCCGGCCGCAGATGGAGACGCTGGGCGATGTCGCCCAGCAGGTCCCGGTGCAGGCTGTCGGTGGACTGCACGTACAACCAGCTCCGGTGCCGCCGCGCCCCGAACCGCGCCTTGTGCCGGTCGGCCCCCATGCCGTACAGCACCCGCCCGCTGCCGTGCCGCTGCGCGCACCGGATCGCCTGCCACAGCGTCTGCTGGTACGAGTCGTCCGTCCGGACGTAGTCGTAGTCCAGCCCGATGAATACGCCCTGGACGTGGTCGGGGCCGACGTGGTGGGCGCCGAACGCGACCGGGCGGGCGGTGCGCTCGGGGAGCCGCAGCGTGACCACCTCCCAGCACGGGTGCGCCAGCACCGCGTCGATGGTGCGCCGGGGCAGCGGGAAGACGTTGAGGTCGAGGTGCCGGTCGTGTACCCGGCGGTACAGGTCGTAGAGGTGGTCGCGGTCCGCCGGGCCGAGGGCGGCGGCGCTGCCGCCGCGGACCACGTCGACCCGGTACCGGGCCTCCACGGCGAGTACCCGGTTGCGCTGGTGGTAGCGCGCCTTCTTGGTGAGCTGGCCGACGAACTCGTCGGTGTCGGCGAAGTCCATCGGGCGCTGCCAGTTGTCCCGGCCGGGCAGCCGGGCGAACCCCTCGCCGAGCAGGAACAGGCGCAGGTCCTCATCGTCGGGCAGGTCCCGCAGCACGATGCCCGCGGCGCCGATCCGGTCCTCCTCGGCCCGGGCGGCGTCGAGGATGAGGCGCAGCGCGCCGCGCCAGTCCCGGCCGCGGTCCAGGTACAGGTGGTCGCCCTCGGTGATCAGCGAGCCCATCGCGAGCACCCGCGAGGTGAGGTGGTACGGCGTCGTCGCGCGCTGCCGCTCCACCTCGGCGGAGACGTCGGACGGGGCGAGCATGTCGTCCTTCCAGATCGTGTCGGTGAAGAAGGTCGCGGCGACCGGGTGGCCGGTCGCGTCCCGCACGATCCAGTAGTGGAAGCGCCAGACGTTCTCCGGCCGCGGGTCGGGGCCGGCGAACACGTCCTCGGCCGTGCGCAGGCCGGCCCAGTCGAACGAGCCGCGGCCGCCGAGCAGCGCGTTCCACTCGGTCGGCGCGACGGTGTCGATGGTGTCGTGGTGCTCCAACCGCAGCGCGCCGGCCGGCGGTGGCGGCGGCAGCTCCGTGCCGGCGACCGGGCGCCCGTCGAGCTGCCGGGCGAACAGCCGGGCCAGGTGGTGCGCGCTGCTGCCGCCGGCCGCCAGCGCCCGGGGCAGGGCGGCGGCCAGGGTGTGCGCCAGGCCGGTGACGTCGGCCTCGGTGTGGTGGGCGGTCAGCGTGAGGCGCACGCCCGACCGCTTCGCCGGTACCGCCGGGAAGGAGGCGGTGTCGACGAAGTAGCCGGCCGCGTGCAGCCGGCCCACCATGTCGTACGCGAGGTGCGGCAGGCCCGCGCCGACGAACCGGATGGGCGCCTCGCTGTCGCTGACCAGCGGCAGCCGCAGGTCGGCGGCGAGCGCGTTGAAGTGCCGGATCAGGCCCAGCAGGCGCTGCTGTAGTTCCGGGAGCAGCGGGGAGCGGTGGATCCGGGCCGACCCGAGGATCGCGCCGAGCATCGGCGGCTGGACCGGCCCGGAGAAGATCATCGGGCCGCCGACGGTGAACACCTTCCGGCGGCTCTCCGGGTCGGGGAAGACCAGCACGCCGCCGGCGGCGGCGAAGGACTTGTTGAGCGAGCCGGCCACGACGGCGCGGGTCGCCGCGGCGGCGCCGAGGTGCTCCAGCGCGTACCCGCGGCCGTGCCGGCCGGTCCAGGAGAGGCCGTGCGCGTCGTCGAGGTACAGCCACAGGTGCTCGTGCCGCTCGGCCAGCGCGTTCAGGCCGTCGATCGGGCAGTGGTCGGCGTACATGCTGTAGAGGCCGTCCGCGGCGTACCAGACCCGCCGGTACCGGCGGCGGTACTCGGCCAGCCGGCGGTCCAGCGTCCGCAGGTCGTTGTGCGGGACGAACTCCACCCGGGCGCCCTGCGCCCGGACCAGCGTGGCCGCGGTCTGCACGCTGTGGTGGACCTGGTGGTCCAGGAGCAGGACGTCGGTGGATTCGACCAGCGTCGGCAGCGTCGCGAGGTGGCCCATGGTGGTGCTGGCGGTGATGAGAACGTCCCGGCCGAAAATGACGGACAACGCCGATTCCGCCGCTTCGTACAGCGGCGCCGAAAGGTACGCCCGGGACGACGAGAACTGTGTGCCGAACCGCATCGTGGCATCCACCGCGGCGGATTTCAGCAGCTCGTGCGTCTCCAGTCCGAGATAGCTGCACGATCCGAAATGGACCATTTTCTTGCCGGACACCGTGACGGTGCGGCCGTCCAGGCGCTCGTCCTCCGCCCGCAGGTGCAGCATTCCCCGGCGTACCCCGTCCGAGACAATCTCGTCAAGTGCCGCCAATTGTTCCTCGGACGTCGCCAACCGAACCTCCCACACCACAGCGGACCGGTCACATTAAGATCCAAAATGGGGAGTGGTGTCAACCGACCTCACTGTGACATCGGCCGCCTCCATTGTTCCGTATGAATCGCGCGGATTCCGGAAGAATTGGCAGTGACGTCGCTATTCGGCGGCCCGGCGTCCGTCAGTTGCCGCACTGGACCACGACCGGGCGGGAGCCCGCGGCCGCCAGCGGGATGTCCGCCCGCTCGACCCCGGCCAGCGCGCAGTACGCGGCCACCACCCCACGGTGGTCGACCACGTCGGGCCGGACCGCCGCCCGGAAGCTCTCCGGCAGGTCCCCGCCGCGGGTCCGCGCCACCAGGTCCGGATCCACCTCGCCGAACGTCTCGCGGAAGTGCGCCAGGGCGGCGGCGCGGTCGACGAACCGCACGTCGGCCAGCCGGCGGTCGCCGACCAGCGCGGCCCGCACGGCGGCCTGCTGGGCCGGGGTCGCGTCGGCCCGGAGGTACACGTTCATCGTCCGCGGCGGCCCGGCGGCCGGCGCGCCCGGCCGCAGCAGGAGCAGCAGGGAGCCCGCGGCGCCGGCCAGGAGCACCGCCGCCGCCACCAGCAGCCACCGGCGCGGCGGGCGGCGGTGGGAACCCCGGCGCCGGGGGTGGTCCGGGGACGGCGGCGCGGCGGGGACGGGCGAGGCGGGGACGGGCGAGGTGACCATGGTCGGGCCTTTCGACGTGGGAGCGGTCATGCTCGCCCGCTCCCACCCCGCGCACCAGCCACGCGTCGGGTAGTCGACACCACCCCGTCGGCAGCCGGGCGCCGCCCTCGACCGAACCCGCCACCCGCAGCCGGGCGCCGCCCTCGACCGAACCCGCCACCCGCAGCCGGACGCGCCCTCGACCGAACCCGCCACCCATCGACGCCCGTGCGCCGGTACCGCACCCGCTGCGGCCCGGCCGGTCGGCCTGCGGCGGGTGGTCACGCGGCCGGTACCGCGCGGCTCGCCGATTCGCACCCGCCCCGCACCCCGCCCAACCCGGACCCCCGGCCCGTCCCGCCGCGAACAGGACGAAACCACCGAACCACCCGCGCGAACCCGCTCAGGTCACCCTGCCCCCCTCCGATCTCCGCTGTTGCCAGGCGACCCGGCTGGCGGTTCCCCCGGACCTGGAGTGGTGAGGATGGCTGTGGAGACGCGCGCCCCCCGAAGCGCCGACGCAGTGACCGACGTCGACCCGACGCCGGACGCGACCCCGATGCGCTCGCGGAGTTGGCTGTGGCTGTGCGCCGCCGTCGCCGCGATCGTCGGCGGGTTCGGCGGGCTGCTGATCACCGACGCCGGCGGCGAGACGTTCTCGCAGACCGTCTCGAACGTGGGCCTGTGCGTCGCCGCGCTCTCCGCCGCGGGCGCCTGCCTCGTCCGGGCCCGGCACAGCGCCGGCCGGCTGCGGCTGTCCTGGGGGCTGATCGGGCTCGGGATCATGGCCTGGGGCGTCGGCCAGGGGGCGTGGGCCTACCTGGAGTCGGTGCGCGGCGAGGAGGTGCCGTTCCCGTCGGCCGCGGACTTCGGGTACATCGGGCTGCCGCCGCTGGTGGTCGCCGGCCTGCTGTTCTTCCCGGTGGCCCGGCAGACGCTGGCCAGCCGGATCCGCAACGTGCTCGACGGCCTGATGATCGGTACGTCGGCGCTGGTGATCAGTTGGATCTTCGTGGTCGCGCCGACGATCCAGGCGGGCGGGGACAGCCCGCTGGCGCTGTACATCAGCCTCTGGTACCCGCTCGGCGACGTCGTCGTGCTCACCGTCGTGTTCTTCCAGCTCGCCCTGCTCCGGCACCGGCGCGAGGGGATGGGCCGCCCGCTGATGCTGGTCGCCATCGGCATCACGATCTTCTCGATCTCGGACAGCGGGTTCGCGTACCTCAACCTGACCGGGTCGTACACCTCCGGCGGCGTGATCGACACCTTCTGGTTCATCGGCTTCGCGTTCATCCTGCTCGCCGCCCGGATGCCGGTCGGCGCGCCGGTCGAGCCCGCCGCCGCCCGCAACGCCGAGGACGAGGACGAGGACCAGCAGCCGTTCGCCGTGCTGCTGCCGTACGTGGCCGTGCTGGTCGCCCTCGGCACCACGATCTTCTGGTTCGCCACGAACGTCGGCGGCTCCCCCTTCATCTCCTGGACCCGGTCCGCGCTGATCCTGCTCATGGTCGGCCGGCAGATGCTCACGCTGCTGGAGAACCGCGCGCTGACCCGGCACCTCAAGGCCCGGGTGGTCGAGGTGTCGGCCAGCGAGCAGCGGTTCCACGCGCTCGTCCAGCACAGCTCCGACGTGGTGACCGTGGTCGACGCCGACGCCGTCGTCACGTACCAGAGCGAGTCGGTCCGGCGCGTCTTCGGCTACTCGGCGGCGATGCTGACCGGGCGGACGCTGACCAAGCTGCTCGACCCGGAGGCCGGCGTGCGGCTGTCCGAGGCGCTGCGGGCGGTCGCCGGGCGGCCGTACGGCAGCACGGTCCTGGAGCTGTACGTGCAGCACCGCGACCGGCGCCGCCGCCAGGCCGAGATCACCGTCACCAACCTGATGGACGACCCGAACGTCCGCGGCCTGGTGCTCAACACCCGGGACATCAGCGAGCGCAAGGAGTTGCAGGAGCAGCTCGTGCACGAGGCGTTCCACGACGCGCTCACCCAGCTCGCCAACCGCGCGCTGTTCCACGAGCTGGTCGGCGAGGCGCTGCACCGCAAGGGCGACAACGGCACCGTGTCGGTCCTGTTCCTGGACCTGGACGGGTTCAAGGAGGTCAACGACTCCCTGGGCCACGCCGCCGGCGACCAGCTCCTCGTGCAGGTGGCGGACCGGCTGCGGCACTCGGTGCGGGCCGACGACGTGGTGGCCCGGTTCGGCGGCGACGAGTTCGCCGTGCTGGTCGAGGCGCCCGGCCGGGACGACGCCGAGGACATCGCCGAGCGCGTGGTCGCCGCGATGGACGCGCCGTTCCTGCTGGACGACCGCGACATCCACATCGGCGCCAGCGTCGGCCTCGCCTGCGGGGACGACGACGAGGCGGCCGCCAGCGACGCCGAGCAGCTCATGCGCGACGCCGACCTGGCCATGTACCGGGCGAAGTCGCTGGGCGGCGGCGGCTGGGCCGCATACGACCCGCAGATGCACTCGGGCCTGGTCGCCCGGCTCGAGCTGGAGGCGGACCTGCGCCGTGCCCTGGACCGGGACGAGATCAGCCTGCACTACCAGCCCACCATCGACCTGGCCGACGGCCGGATCGTCGGCTTCGAGGCGCTGGTCCGCTGGTACCACCCGGTGCGCGGCATGATCAGCCCCGGCGAGTTCATCCCGGTCGCGGAGGCCACCGGGCTGATCATCCCGCTGGGCCGCTGGGTGCTCACCGAGGCGTGCCGGCAGGCCGTCGCCTGGGGCGCCGGCAGCGGCAACGACGAGCTGAAGATGTCGGTCAACGTGTCGGTGCGCCAGTTCGACCGGGCGGACCTGCCCGCCGTCGTCGCCGCGGTGCTCGCCGAGACCGGGATGCCGGCCGCGCAGCTCTGCCTGGAGATGACCGAGAGCGTCCTGATGACGGACACCGAGGAGAACCTGGCGCAGCTCATCCGGCTCAAGGACCTGGGCGTGCAGCTCGCGATCGACGACTTCGGCACCGGCTACTCGTCGCTGGCGTACCTGCGCCGGTTCCCCGTCGACACGATCAAGATCGACCGGTCGTTCGTCGAGCGGCTCGGCGAGGAGGCCGACGAGTCGACGCTGGCCCGCACGATCGTCCAGCTCGGCCAGAGCCTCGGCATGCACACCGTCGCCGAGGGCATCGAGGAGCTGGCCCAGCTCACCGCGCTGCGCCGGATGGGCTGCGAGCTGGCCCAGGGCTTCTACTTCTCCCGCCCGGTACCGGCGGCCGAGGCCGGCCGCCTGCTCGCCGGGGCGGACGCGCCGCTCGACAACTCCTCGATGGCCGCGTGAGGGCAGACCGATGACGACGATTCCGACCCGCGACCCGCGCACCGACGACCTCGGGAGCCGACCGACCATGCCCACCGCGCTGACCGGACACCGCGCGCAGCCGCGCCTGCCCGGCCACTGGCCGACGTCGCTGACCCCGGACTACCTGGGGCTCATCGACATCCCGACGCCGTACCTGGTGACGGACCTGGACGCGCTCGCCGACCGGTACGCCCGGTTCTCCGACGCGCTGCCGGACGTGGCCACGTTCTTCGCGATGAAGTGCAACTCCACCCCGGAGATCCTGCAGGCCCTGCACCGGCAGGGGGCGAGCTTCGAGGTGGCGTCGATCGGCGAGCTGCACGCGCTCCAGGCGCTCGGCGTCGACCCGGCCGGGGTGCTGTACAGCAACCCGATCAAGCCGCCGGCGCACGTCGCCGCCGCGCACGCCGCGGGCCTGTGGCGGTTCGGCGTCGACTCGGTCGGCGAGCTGCACAAGATCGCCCGGTACGCGCCGGGCAGCGCCGTCTACCTGCGCCTGCGGGTCGACGACAGCACCAGCGTGTTCCCGCTGTCGCGCAAGTTCGGCGCCGAGCTGAGCGGGGCGCGGGAGCTGCTGCTCACCGCGCGCCGGCTGGGCCTGCGCCCGTACGGGCTGACCTTCCACGTGGGCTCGCAGTGCGCGAACCCGAGCGCGTGGCGGCAGGCCATCGCCGCGGCCGGCACCCTGATGAGCCAGGCGCTCGAGGACGGCATCCGGCTGGAGATGCTGAACCTCGGCGGCGGCTTCCCGGCCCGGTACGTGGCCGCGGTCCCGTCGATCACCGAGATCGCCACGATCATCGAGGGCGCCCTGCGCGACCTGCTGCCGTACCGGCCGGAGCTGATCGCCGCCGAGCCGGGCCGGCACCTGGTCGCCGAGACCTCGGTGATGGCGACGACCGTGCTGGGCCGCGAGGTCCGGGCCGGCGAGAACTGGCTGTACGTCGACGTCGGCGCCTACAACGGCCTGATGGAGACCCAGCAGACGGTCAACGGCTGGCAGTTCCCGCTGTGGACGTCGCTGGCCGACCACCACGACGTCCCGCACGTCCCGTTCACCGTGACCGGGCCGAGCTGCGACTCGTCCGACACGATGTTCTACGGCGTCTCGCTGCCGGAGAGGCTGGACGTCGGCGACACCCTCTACATCGGCTCGGCCGGGGCGTACACCCTCAGCTACGCCTCCCGGTTCAACGGATTCGCCCCCCCGACGCCGCTGTTCGTCGGTGACGGCCATGTCGGCGGCCGATGACGTCCGCGTGAATCCCCCCGCGGACGCGGCAGCACCCGGTCGCAGCGGGCATCGGCGACCGGCGTACAACGGCGCCCGCCGACTGCTCGGCCACGGCGGCCGGCGCCGGGCCCGGCCGGGCGGCCTGCGCCGGGTCGGCCGGCTGCGCGAGATCGTCGGCACCGGCCTGGTCGACTCGTTCGGCATGGCGCTGGGCTGGACCGTGCTCGTGCTGCTCGCCGTCGCCCGCGGCGGCATCGCCGAGGCCGCCCTGTACAACGCGTGCATGCTCGTCGGCGTCGTGCTGTCGGCGCCGGTCACCGGCTGGCTGGCCCGCCGGTACGTCGGCCGGACGCTGCTGCGCGGCTCCGCCGTCCTCGAACTCGTCCTGCGCGTCGGCGTGCTCGCCGGCCTGGTCGCGGGCGTGCCCGCGCCGGCGGTGGCGGCCGCCATCACGATCATGAACATCGCCGCCTGGACCGGCTACGCCGGGATGCGCGCCGAGGTCACCGCCGTCGACCCGACGCCGCGGGCGATGACCCGGTACGCGATGGGCATCGCCGCGGTCGAGGCCGCCGGCACCGGCCTGGCCGCGCTGCTGCCGGTCGGGCCCGCGGGGCACCCGACCGGCTGGCTGCTGGTCGCGGTCGTGGCGGTGTACGCCGGCAGCCTGCTGCCCACGATCCTCAGCGCCCGCCGCGCCCGGGTCGCCACCCGGCCGGCGGCCCGGCGGGAGATCGCCGCGCACGACCGGACCGCCGTCGCCCCGGCCACGCTGCTGGCCGGCGGCGGCATCATGCTGCTGGCCTCCGGGCCGACCCTGCTGGCCGTACCGCTGACCACCGAGCTGTACAGCCGGGAGTGGGTCGCCGGGGCGGCGGTCGCGTTCAGCCTCGGCTGCCTGCTGTCCGCGGCCGCGGTCGAGGCGATCGAGCGGCTGCGGGTCTCGACCGTGCCCCGCTGGGCGCTGTGGGGGCTGGTGATGATCGTCGGCTGGATCGCCGCGCCGATCAGCGCCGCCGCGGTCCTGGTGGCGCAGTTCCTGTCCGGGATCGCGATGACGGCGTTCGAGGGCGACATGGACGCCCGGGTGGCCGAGCGGGCGCCGCGCTCCACGGTGACCCGGGCGCTGGCGTACAGCGCGTCGGTCCGGGCGCTGGGCAGCGCGTTCGCCGTCCGGGCGCTGCCGCTGCTGGTCGCGGCCCCGGCGATCGGGGTGGCCAGCTCCGGGGCCAGCATCGCGCTCGCCGTCGCGGGGGCCGCGGTGTGGGCCGGCACGGCCATCCGCCGGGCCACCGGCCACGCCGTCCGGCCGGCCTGACCGGGCCGCTCCGCCGGGCGCCCGACCGGCCCGGCCGGTGCCGGATTGCGCACACGATCGACTTGCCACACCCCGCCGCGGGGTCCGCTCGCGGGGGTTTCGTCACAGTTGCGGGCTTCATTGTGGACATATCCAGCGCATCGACCGCCCGGCCGGGCTACGCCGATCAGCCCGGGCGCCTACCCACAGTGCGGTATCGAGCGTCGCGCGTTAGTCTTCGCAGGTGACGAATCCGGGAGGGAGATACCTGTCCATGCGCACGTCGCACCCAGCCCTCCTGGTGGCCGCGGCCCTGCTGATCACGGGCACGGCCGCGTGCGGCGGCGAGGACCCCGGCGCGGGCGACCGGCCCGCCGCCGTCCGGATCTACGGCGCCGACGGCAACATGAGCAACTCGTTCGGCGAGGCGTTCAAGGGGCAGCCCGGCCTGCTGGCCGGGATGAAGGGCACGATCCCGCTCACCCCGCTGTCCGAGAGCTTCCGCACCCGGCTCACCGAAGTGGACGGATCGCTCACCGACTTCAGCTACGCCGCCGAGGCGTACGACGCCGTGGTGATCAGCGCGATCGCCGCCGAGGTCGCCGGCAGCACCAGCAGTCGGCGGATCGCCGAGCAGATCACCGGGGTGACCGCCGGCGGCGAGCTGTGCGAGACCGTCGCCGGCTGCCTGCGGCTGGCCCGGGCGGGCAAGGACCTGCGGTACCGGGGCATCTCGCTGCGCCGCTCCGGCTTCACCGAGGCCGGCGAGCCGTCCTCGGCCTCCTACGCCACGCTGCACTTCGGCGAGCGCGACCGGATCGACGACGCGAAGACCGAGTTCGTCGGCGCCGGCGACGAGACCACGGTGTCGGGCAGGAACGCGCCGCCCGGCCGGGGCGCGAGCGCCGCCAACCCGCTGCGGCTGGGCGGGCTGCTGCCGAAGACCGGGGCGGCGGGGCTGCTGTACCCGCGGGTCCGGGCCGGCATCCAGCTCGCCACCCGGGAGATCAACACCGCCGGCGGCGTGCTCGGCGCGCCGGTGCAGTGGGTGGACCGCAACGACGGCACCGACCCGGCGGTCGCCCGCCGGTCGCTGGCCGAGCTGGTCGCCGCGCGGGTCAACGTGATAATCGGCCCGGGCACCTCGGGCGTGGCGCGGGAGATCCTGCCGGACGTGGTGAAGGCCGGCGTGGTGCTGTTCTCGCCGTCGAACACCGCCGCCGACCTGTCCAACGCCCGCGACGACGGGCTGTACTTCCGCACCGCCCCCTCGGACGTGCTCCAGGGCCGGGCGCTCGCCGACGTGATCATGCGGGACGGGGCGCAGCGGGTGGCGATCGTCGCCCGGGACGACGCGTACGGCACCGGCCTCCAGGCCAACGTCCGGGACGCGCTGGTCAAGGCGGGCCGGGCCGAGGCCGTGATCAAGCTGCTGACGTACCCGGCCGGCGGCGAGGGGCCGGTGGACTTCACCGGCGGCGCCAACGACATCCGGTCGTTCCGGGCGGACGCGGTGCTCATCGTCGGCCTGTCGGAGTCCTCGGGCGTGATCAGCGCGCTGAACGCGGCCGGCCTGCCGATCACCCACTGAGCCACTGACCCGCCGGCCGCCGGGTCAGGACGGGCCGAGGGCGCGGATGGCGAACCAGATCATCCCCAGTGCCACCAGCCCGGCGGCCGTACCGGTCCAGCGCAGCAGCCGGGCCCGCCGGACGTCGACGGCGATCGCCTCGGGGTGCCCGTACGCCTCCAGTTTGGTCCGCTGGGCGAGCACCTCGCGGTGCCAGTGGCTGACCTCGGCGTCGGCCCGGTCGCTGTGCGGCCCGGCGATCGCCGCCCGGCTCAGCGCGACCGCCAGCCGGGCCTGCGCGGTCTGCAACCGGCGGACCGCCCGCCCGGCCCGCGCCCCGGCCCGCTTGCCGGCCTGCCGGCGGGCCTCGGCCCGCAGCGGGCCGCTGGCGAGCACCCGCAGCTCACCGGGGGTGACCACCCGGCGGTCGCCGAGCCCGGAGAGCTGGTCGACGTAGTAGTCGGCCTGCCGGCCGTGCGCCACCCGGACCACCAGCACGATCACGACGAGCGGCGGCGCGCCCTTGACGACCAGGGCGGCCAGCACGCCCCAGCCCCCGCCGCCGAAGCCCTCCGCCCACAGCGGACTGTTCCACAGGAAGTGGGCGAGCCAGGCGCCGAGGAACGCCAGCACCGCGGTCAGCACCCGGACCCGGCGCGGGCGCTGGTGCCGGACGACGAGGTACCCGATCCCGGCCCCGGCCAGCCCGCTGAACAGCGTGTGGCTCCACAGCCCGCCGAGCACCCCGCGGAGCAGGAACGTGGTGACCACCGGGTCGATCCGGTCGCCGCGCCCGGCCAGCGCGACGGCGCTGATCGCGTACACGATGTTCTCGACGACCTGGAAGCCCAGGCCGACCAGGGCGCCGTAGATGAAGCCGTCCAGCACGCTGTTGACGTAGTCGGCGGCGATCAGCACGATCGCGCAGACGCCGAGCGTCTTGGCCACCTCCTCGACGAGCGCGCCGCCGACAGCCGGGCCCCAGGCGGCGGCGAAGCCGGGCGAGGCGAGCTTGGCCAGCAGGTTGTGCGCGGCCGGCGAGCCCGCGAGCGCGAGCGTCGTGGCGACGAGGGCACCCCAGGCGAAGGCGAGCGCGAGCAGGGGCGCGGGCTCGCGCTCGAGGTAGTCCAGCGAGCCGAGGACCGACCAGAACGGCACGGCGTACAGGGCGAACAGCACCAGGGCGGCGGTCGCGGCGACGGGGAAGCGCTCGTACCCGTCCCGCCAGACCCCGGCGACCCGGACGGCGCCGACCAGCAGCAGCGCGGTGACCACCCAGTACGCCGGCAGGGTGAGCGGGCTGCGCCCGACGGGCAGCGCGGGCCGGACGGGGGCGGTGCGCCAGCTCCGGCCGGGCGGGGTCACCGGCGGGGCCGGACGGTCAGCGTGCGCACGGCCGCGTCCACCCGGTCGAGGCTCGCCCGCAGTTCGGCGTCGTGGCCGCTGACGGTCACCTCGACGGCGAGGCCGCCGACGACGAGGACGAGGTACCGGCCGATCCGGTCGGCGCCGGCGTAGCCGCCGGCGAGGCCGGGCACGCCGGCGTCGGTGCGGTACGGCTGCTCGACCCCGGTGACCTGGCTGCCGCGCTGCGCGGTGATCTTCTCCCGCAGCCGGGCGGCCGCGGCGGCGAGGTCGCGGCCGAACGGGGTGACGACGACGGCGAGCCGGACGGGCCCGAGCAGGAACAGCGCGGTGCCGGTCCGGCGGGCGGGGCGGGCCCGGGCGACGTCGAGCAGCGCGCCGGCCGGCGGGACGAGGTGGACGCCGGCGCCGACGTGGTACGGGCGGCCGGGGGTGAGCGGGCGGGCCGCGGCGAGCCGGTCGTCGAGCGCGGGGAGCCCGAGGGCGAGCGCGGCGGCGGTGCCGGCGAGGGCGAGGCTGCCGGCGAGGTTACGCCACCACCCCATGCCCCCCGCTCCGATCGTCGCTGTGCCCCGACACTATGCCACCAACCGGTAACCGATTACGGGTAACCGGAAATCGATCTTGATACGGTCATTGGGGTCCAAAACCACCGGGAGGATGCCATGCCGCAGATCGGTAGCACCGTCGAGGTCAACCCCGCCCGCGGCATTGTGCCGGACCAGTGGCGCGGCGGCGTCCGCCAGTCCGCCCTGGTGCTCGGCGCGGCGCAGATCGGCGGGTACGCCGGCGCCGACGCCCCGGTCGGCCCGACCGAGGCGCTGCTGCGCACCGCGGCCGAGCTGGGGATCACCCACATCGACACGGCCCGGGCGTACGGGGCGAGCGAGCGCCGGCTGGGCGCGGCGCTGCCGGCGCTGCCGCCGCGGACGTTCGAGGTGATGACGAAGGTGGTGCCGCTGCCGCCGGGGACGAGCGCGGCGGACGCGGCGGCGGCGGTGGACGCCAGCGTGGCGCGCAGCCTGGCCGAGCTGGGCGTGGACCGCGCGACCGTGCTGCTGCCGCGGGCCGAGGACGCGCTGGCCGCGGACGGGGCGGCGTGGGAGCGGCTGCGGTACCTGCGCGACCGCGGGGTGGCCAGCCGGATCGGCGTGACGATCCGGCAGCCGGACGAGCTGCCGGCGGTGCTGCGGCTGCCCGGCCTGGAGCACGTCCAGTTGCCGTGCAACATCCTGGACCAGCGGTGGCTGGCGCCGGCGCTCACCGGGGCGCTGCTGGACCGGCCGGAGCTGGTGGTGACGGTCCGCAGCGTGTTCCTGCAGGGCCTGCTGGCGGCCGGGCGGGCGGTGCGCTGGCCGCGGCTGGCCGACGCCGAGCGCGACCGCGTGGTGTCCACGCTGGACGGGCTGGCCGCGGAGCTGGGCCGGTCCGGCCGGGACGAGCTGTGCCTGGCCTACGTGCGGGCGCTGCCGTGGGTGACGTCGGTGGTGATCGGCGCGGAGAGCGCGGACCAGCTCCGGCAGCACGCCGGCCTGGTGGCGGGCGCACCGCTGACGACGGGCGAGCGGGCGCGGGTGCAGTCCGCGGTCCCGGCGGTGCCCGCCGAGCTGCTCGATCCGTGCCGCTGGCGGGGTTGACCGGCAACGGCACGGACCGACGCGGGGACGGTGCGATGTGCGGCATGTGTCGAAGGGCGTAACCCTGATCAACTCCCGGCGTTGTACCTGTCGACCCGACAGGTACAACGCCGCAGCGAGTCGCGCCCCGGTTACGGGTGGTTCAGTCGCCCTGCCGCTGCATGGGGATCTGCCCCTGCAGTAGCGCGCGCACCTCGGACTCGCGGTAGCGGCGGTGGCCGCCGAGTGTCCGGATGGCGCTGAGCTTGCCGGCCTTGGCCCACCGGGTGACGGTCTTGGGGTCGACTCGGAACATCGACGCAACCTCGGCCGGGGTCAGCAGCGGCTCGGGTTCGTGCGTACGCGATGCCATCGGGGTTCCTCCAAAGGGGACTTGTGACGACGATCGGGGTCCCGCCGATCGGCGCACTTACATGGTCCGGCTAGACCGCAATGTCCGACATGGGCCGAACGGTTTAACGTCCCTAGATGGATGGATGATGATTGACCGTTTTTGCCCGCTTTTTTTACTGTGAATCCGTCTTAATGCTGGTTCATTTCACGCTCCGCAATCGGACGGTTACGGCAATTGATGAAGGTCATCTTTAAATGATCTATACAGAGAGCAAGATTATGGTTACCGAACGTTTAAACGTCTGACGTACCCGATCAGTTGATCCGCTCGCGGAGCTGGACCGTCCGCCAGCGGCTCACGAGCGTCTCGTACGACCGGGTCGCGGCGTCCCCGTCGGCCCGCCCGAGCCCCGCCAGCCCGGCCGCCGCGAGCGCCGGCGAGTCGTCCGCGGTCAGCTCGTCGTCGGACAGCAGGTCCACGATGCCGCCGTAGTCCAGCTCCACCACCGAGCGCGGGTGGAAGCCCTCGAGCCAGCGCAGGCTCTCCTCCACGGCGTCGGTGATCGGGGCCTCGCCGACCGCCTTGCGCAGCACCGCCGCCGCCCGGTGCGCCCGCCGCCGGGCCCGGCCCATCCGGGTCCGGTAGCGCAGCGCGCGCTCCCCCGGCGCGAGCGCCAGCGTCCGCTCGGCCGCCTCGAAGAAGACGAACCAGCGCAGCGGCACCCCCCAGGTCGCCTCCTGCTCGTGCGGCTGCGGCTCGGCGTCGTCGTCGGCCCCGTCGGCGATCCGCCACTCGTCCAGCACCGTCCGGGCCCGGCCGGCGAGGACCGCCGGGACGAACGCATCGGCGAGCACCTGCGGCACCCCGTCGCGCGCGCTCAGCGCCGCCCGGGCCACCCGCACCCGCAGGTCCCACGGGCAGACCAGCGGGCCGTCGTCGGCGGCGAGCGCGGGGTCGGTCAGCACGTACGCCTCGTCCGGCAGGTCGGGCAGCCGGGTCCAGCCCGCGCCCAGCGCGGCCAGCACCGTCGCACGCTGGACGGCCGGGCCGTCGGCCGGGGCGACGGCACGATCCTCGTCAATGTATCGGCGCCAGTGCGACCGGCGCTCGCGATTGAACGCGGCCAATGGCTCGTACACCCGGAGATACGACGCGAACGGGGAGGGCACGTCCGCGATCCTCCCACGGAATCCCCGGCCCGCCCGGCCAGGGCGCGGCGCGCGGCGGACCGCCGCCGACGACTACCCTCAGGGCGTGGGACCGACGTCACCCACCCGTCGGCCACGGCGGCGGACGCTGCACGGGTCCGCTGCCCCACCCAGGTACCTTGGAGCAGCAATGGGCGTATTCAGCACCGGGCCCGAGAGCACGGCCGCGCACGAACAGGTCGTTTTCTGCGAGGACAAGCAGTCCGGGCTCAGAGCCATCATCGGCATCTACTCGACCGCCCTGGGCCCGGCCCTCGGCGGCACCCGCTTCTACCCGTACGCCAGCGAGGCGGACGCGCTGCACGACGTGCTCGACCTGTCCCGCGGGATGGCGTACAAGAACGCGCTCGCGAACCTCGACCTCGGCGGCGGCAAGGCCGTCATCTGGGGCGACCCCGACCGGATCAAGACCGAGGCGCTGCTGCGCGCGTACGGCCGGTTCGTCGAGTCGCTCGGCGGCCGCTACTACACCGCGTGCGACGTCGGCACGTACGTCCGGGACATGGACGTCATCCACCGCGAGACCGACTACGTCACCGGCCGGTCCGAGGCGCGCGGCGGCTCCGGCGACTCGTCGGTGCTCACCGCCTGGGGCGTCTTCCAGGGCATGCGGGCGGCCGCCGAGCACGCCTGGGGCGCGCCGTCGCTGCGCGGCCGCCGGGTCGGCGTCGCCGGGCTGGGCAAGGTCGGCCGGTACCTCGTCGGGCACCTGCTGGACGACGGCGCCGCGATCGTCGCCACCGACGTCTCCGAGCGGGCGCTGGCCTGGGCCCGGCAGCACCACCCCGAGGTGGACCTGGTCGACGACACGCAGGCGCTGATCACGTCCGACATCGACGTGTACGCCCCGTGCGCGATGGGCGGCGCGCTCAGCGACGACACCGTCCCGGTGCTGCGGGCGAAGGTGGTCGCGGGGGCGGCGAACAACCAGCTCGCCCACCCCGGCATCGAGAAGCTGCTGGACGAGCGCGGCGTGCTGTACGCGCCGGACTACGTCGTCAACGCCGGCGGCGTGATCCAGGTCGCCGACGAGATCGAGGGCTTCGACTTCGCCCGGGCCAAGGCGCGGGCGACCGGCATCTTCGACACCACGAAGCGGATCCTGGAGTCGGCCGACGCCGAGGGCATCCCGGCGGCCGTCGCGGCCGACCGGCTCGCCGAGCAGCGGATCGCCGAGGTGGGCCGGCTGAGCACGATCCGGGTCTGACCCGGTACGCACGGTTGCCGGCGGGTGGGCCCCCGCCGGCGCCGCGCCGCCCCGTCCCGCGTCGGCCAACCGGGCGGGCCGCGGCGGTATGTCCGGTCCGCCGGCGATCGTCCGGCCGGCTGGCATAGCTGGCCGTGTGGGGGGACCCGGCCGGAGGTGGGCGGGTATGCCACCCGACCCGAGGTGCCGAACCCGGCCGTACCCATGTACCGTAAGAGCCACGAGAGATGCCGGACTTCATCGGGGCTCCCCGCGGTGGCTCTGCCATCGTGCTGCCCCGACATGTGTGCGAGGGGGTCGCCATGGGACGCGGCCGTGCGAAGGCGAAGCAGACGAAGGTCGCCCGGGAGTTGAAGTACCACTCCCCGAACACCGATCTCACTGCACTTCAGCGCGAGCTCGGTGGTGGCAGCACGTCGGTGAGCGACAGCGACGAGCGCGACCCGTACTCCGACGACGACACCGAGGACGACGCGGACGACCGCTGGTCCTCCTCCTCCCGCTGACCCCCGGGAATCCCGCACCACCGCAGTGAGCGGACGGGCTGATCGCCCGCCGCTCATTGCCGTGCGCCCGCGGCGCACCGCCGGCTCACCGCGGGCGGTTGTTCCAGTTGAAGAACGTCGGGATGTTCTCGAAGTGGTTCCAGGCGCAGACGGCCCCCGCCGTCGGCCCGTCCGCCTCCGCCCGGCGCCGCCGGGCCGCCGCCGCCTCGGCCAGCAGCGCCGTCAGGCCGGCGCGGGCGTCGCGGACCCTGGCGGGTACCGCACCGGGCGGCGGGTCAGCCGCGGTCGGGCGTATGGGCGTCGACATGGTCGAGCACTCCCTCCAGGAGCCGCATCTTGCTGTTGCGGCAGTGATTTGTCACCGTACCGTCAAATCGTCCAATCTCGAAGTATCGATTTGCCGCGTGCGCCCCACCGCAGAAACCGAAGTACCCGCACGACGCCCGGCACGCCTCCACCCCGGCGAGGAACTCCGGGATCCAGCCCGCCCGCCCGGCGCCGGCCAGGATCGCCGGCAGCGGGGTGCGCAGGACGTTGCCGGAGCTGAAGTCGCCGTACCGCGGATCGGTGAATCCGGCCAGCTCCGGCGAGAGCAGCACCACCGCGCCGTCGTGACCGACCGTCGGGATCGGGTCCAGCCGGCGCGGCAGCAGGTCGCCGTCGGTGCCCTCGAGGACCGCGGCGGCGTACCGCAGGCTCCACTCGATCTCCCGCAGGTGGATCCGCGGGTCCGCCCGCCAGGCCGCCGTCAGCGCCGCCCAGAAGCCGCGCACCGCCGCCGCGGGCGGCGCGGTCACCCGCCGGTTGACCCCCTCCTGCTCCTCGATGTTCAGGCCGAGGATCTCGCAGCCGAGGTCGAGGAAGTACCGGTACAGCTCGCCGGCCAGCGCCGGCGTCGGGTCGCTGACCACGCACAGCGCCGCGAACGGGATGCCGTGCCGGCGCAGCGCCGCCACCCCGGCGGCGATCCGGTCGTACGCCGGCCGCCCGCCCCGCCCGACCCGGGCCGCGTTGCGCGCCCGCGGGCCGTCCACGCTGACGCTGACCCGCATCCGGTGCGCGGCGAAGAACTCGCACCACGCGTCGTCGATCAGCGTGGCGTTGGTCTGCACGTGGTGCTCGACCGCCGGGTCGAACGGGGCGATCAGCGCCGCCAGGTGCTCCCGCCCGGCCGCCAGCGGCTCGCCGCCGTGCCAGACGACCGAGAACCGGTCCGCCGCCGCCCAGGCGTTGCCGGCCGCGGCGACCGCGGCGGCCACCGCGACGGGCATCCGCCGGTTCGCGGCGCGCAGCGGCAGGTAGCAGTACGTGCAGTCCAGGTTGCACAGGGTCGTCGGCTGCATGACCACGTACGCCGGGCGCTCGGCGAGCCCGCGCATGCCGCCGGGCAGCCCGCTATCGGGGAGTGCGCCGCCGCCGTCCTCGCCCATAGTGGACATCCTATGGCCGAAACGGCGTACCGGCACGGCGTCCGGATCCGCACCGGGCGCACGACGGGCGTCAGCCGCGGGTGTGCGAGCCCACCATCCGGACCTCGCCGGTCCCCGCGACGATCTCCCCGGCCCGCCACGCGGTCAGGCCGCGGTTGGTCAGGAACGCCAGCGACCGGTCGGCGTCCTCGGGCGCGACGACCGCGAACATGCCCACGCCCATGTTGAACGTGGCCTCCATCTCGCCCTGCTCGATCCGGCCCTTGGCCCGGACCAGGTCGAAGATCGGCGCCGGGCGCCAGGTGGCCCGGTCCACGATCGCGTCCACGCCGGGCGGCAGCACCCGGTTCAGGTTGCCGGGGATGCCGCCGCCGGTGACGTGGCAGTACGCCCGCACCTGCGCCTCGACCATCAGGGCCAGGCAGTCCCGGGCGTAGATCCGGGTCGGGGTGAGCAGCTCCTCGCCCAGCGTGCGCTGGCCGCCGAACTCCTCCACCACGGTGTCCAGCCGCATCCGGCCGGCGCCGAGCAGCACGTGCCGGACCAGCGAGTACCCGTTCGAGTGCAGTCCCGACGAGCCCATCGCCAGGACCGTGTCGCCGATCTCCACCCGGTGCGGGCCGAGCAGGTCGGCTTCTTCGACCACGCCGACGGCGTTGGCCGAGATGTCGTACTCGTGCGGGCGCATCACGCCCGGGTGCTCGGCCGTCTCGCCGCCCAGCAGCGCGCAGCCGGCGTACCGGCAGCCGTCGGCGATGCCCGCGCCGATCTCGGCGATCCGGTCCGGCACCACCTCGCCGCAGGCGATGTAGTCGAGCAGGAACAGCGGCTCCGCGCCGCAGGCGACCAGGTCGTCCACGCACATCGCGACCAGGTCGATGCCGACCGTGTCGTGGATGTCGAGCTGCTGGGCGATCACCAGCTTGGTGCCGACGCCGTCGGTGGACGAGGCGAGGACGGGGTGCCGGTACTTGGTCATGTCCAGCTTGAAGAGGCCGGCGAACCCGCCCAGGCCGCCCATGACCTCGGGCCGGGACGTCTCGGCGACCTTGTTCTTGAGCAGGTCGACGGCCCGGTCGCCGGCCTCGATCGACACCCCCGCCGCGGCGTACGTCGCGGAGCGCGCGCCCCCGGCCGGCCCGCCGCCGGTGCGCTCGTGCACGTGCGTCACGGTCAATACCCCTTTGTTCTGTCCGGTCGAGGAGTTCAGGAACGGTCGGCCGGCGCCGGGTCGCCGGCCGTGACCCGCTTGCCGACCGCCTCCAGGACGTGCTTGCCGATCAGCTCCGGCGTGGGCAGCCCGATCGGGTACTCCCCATCGAAGCACGCCCGGCAGGTCCGCGACTTCGGCTGCTCGGTCGCGGCCACCAGGCCGTCCAGCGAGACGTAGCCGAGGGAGTCCGCGCCGATCGAGCGGCGGATGCCGTCGTTGTCCAGCCCGGTGGCGATCAGCTCGGCCCGGGTGGCGAAGTCGATGCCGTAGAAGCACGGCCACTGGACCGGCGGCGACGAGATGCGGATGTGCACCTCCAGCGCGCCGGCCTCGCGCAGCATCCGGACGAGCGCCCGCTGGGTGTTGCCCCGGACGATCGAGTCGTCGACCACGACCAGCCGCTTGCCGCGGATCACGTCGCGCAGCGGGTTCAGCTTGAGCCGGATGCCGAGCTGCCGGATCGTCTGCGACGGCTGGATGAACGTGCGGCCGACGTACGCGTTCTTGGTCAGGCCGTGGCCGAACGGGATGCCGGCCGCCTCGGCGTAGCCGATCGCCGCCGGTACGCCCGACTCCGGGACCGGCATCACCAGGTCGGCCTCGACCGGGTGCTCGGCGGCGAGCCGGCGGCCCACCTCGACCCGGGCGGCGTACACGTTGCGGCCGGCGATGGTGGCGTCCGGGCGGGCGACGTAGACGTACTCGAAGATGCAGCCCTTCGGGTCGGCCGCGGCGAACCGGGTCGAGCGCAGGCCGTTCTCGTCGATGGCGAGCAGCTCGCCGGGCTCGACCTCGCGGACCATGCTGGCGCCGACGATGTCCAGCGCCGCCTGCTCGCTGGCCACCACCCAGCCGCGCTCCAGCCGGCCGAGCATCAGCGGGCGGACGCCGTGCGGGTCGCGGGCGGCGTACAGGGTGGTCTCGTCCATGAAGACGAAGCTGAACGCGCCCCGGACGGTCGGCAGCAGCTCCAGCGCCGCGGCCTCGACCGGCAGGTCGGGCCGGCTGGCCAGCAGCGCGGTGATCACGTGCGTGTCGGAGGTGCCGTCCACGGTCAGGCCGCGCTTGCGCGCCTCCGCGGCCAGCTCGGCGGTGTTGACCAGGTTGCCGTTGTGGGCCAGCGCGAGCGTGGTGCCGGAGGTCGTAGCGCGGATCGTCGGCTGCGAATTCTCCCAGGTGGAGCCGCCGGTGGTGGAGTACCGGGTGTGGCCGAGCGCCTGCTGGCCGCGCAGGCTGGCCAGGGTGGCCTCGTTGAAGACCTGGGAGACGAGCCCGATCTCCTTGTAGACGACCAGCCGGGTGCCGTCGCTGACCGCCATGCCCGCGGCCTCCTGGCCGCGGTGCTGGAGCGCGTACAGGCCGTAGTAGGTGAGTTTGGCGACCTCTTCGCCCGGCGCCCAGACGGCGAACACGCCGCACTCGTCCTTCGGGCCCGGCTCCTCCGGGTCGAGGTCGTGGCTCAACTGGCCGTCGCCTCGGGGCACTGCCACTCCTCGCGCTGGTCGAGCGCCCGCCGGTTCGGGGTTCGCCGTCGGGTGCGCCGCCGCCGAGCCTACCGACCCGGGCACGTCGCGGCGACACCGGTCCGACCCGGGGGATCATGAGCGGCGGCAGCGCGGGTGGCGGGCGAGGGCGGGCACGGCGCTTTCGTGGTTTCCACCGAGTTTACCCGACCCATCGTGGAGCTGCCCGGCACGCGACGTGACGGCGACGCGACTGTGGAGGGTCGGCGGGTGCCGGGCGATCAGGTGCCGGCCGGCCGGTTGCCCGGCGGCGAGTCGGGCGTTAATAACGGCAGAAATACGGACAGATCCGCGCGTATGCCGCTGACCGCCACCCGGCCGGCGGCGACCGCGTCGGCCCAGGTCAGCGCGCCCGCGGCCAGCAACACCCAGGTCAGCGGGTCCAACTCGACGACGTTCGACGGGGTGCCGCGGGTGTGCCGGGGTCCGGCGCCGCACTGCACCGCGCCGTACGGCGGTACCCGAACCTCCACCGCGCGGCCCGGCGCGCGCGCCGCGAGGGTGGCCAGCAACGCCCGAACGGCCGCCCGCAGGTCGGCCGGCTCGGGCGACTTTCCGCCGGCGACAGCGGCGAGCACGGCCGACGTGGGGAGCGACGGATCGGGCGGGATGGACACGCCGGAACGATACGTCGGCGAAATCGGCCACATTCGGACCACCCCGGGGTCGCGAACGCGGGCCGGGACAGGGCATAGTGACCGTCGGTGCATAGCCGACGTGCTCCGATGGAAGGCGGTGGCCCGTGACAACGCAGCGACGAGCCTGGATCCCCCGCGCCGGGATGGCGCTGGCCGCGATCCTCGGCTTGATGCCGCTGGCCTCCCCCGCCGGCGCCGCACCGACCACGCCGCCCGCGCTCGCCGCCGGGCAGCGCGCGGACGCGCAGATCCAGATCATCAGCCTGGACCCGCGGCGGCTGCGCTCCGGCAAGACCGCGACGCTGACCTATCAGGCCACGCTCGTCGTCGGCTCCCCGCGGGTGCGGGTCGAGACCGACTCCGCGCTCGCGTGCGAGGGCGACTGCGAGGTCACCCTGGAGCCGGGCGAGAACGAGACCTACACCGCCCGGCTGACCGCGCGGGACATCCCGGTCGGCGAGGTCCGCCCGGTCCGGGTCGCGGTGATCAGCGGCGGCCAGCGGGCCGAGGACCAGCTCACCATCTTCGGGCCCGAGCGGGCGCCCAGCGCGCGGCGGATCAGCGGCCGGATCGTCGACGCCGAGACCGGCGAGGGCGTCGGCGGGGCGCAGGTCGGCCTGAAGGACTCCGCCGACCACAAGCAGTCCACCACCGCCGACGGCAGCGGCCGGTTCGCCTTCTTCGGCTCCGCCCAGCAGCCCATCTCGCCCGGCCAGGTGCAGATCGGCGCGCGGGCCGACGAGTACGGCAGCCAGATCGTCACCGTCCGGGCCGCCGACAACGGCAACGTCAGCGGCGTCCTGCTGCGGCTGCGCTCGACCGTCCGCCCGACGCCGAGCCCGACGCCCACGCCCACGGCGACCCAGCCGTCCAGCGACCCGACGCCCGCGGACGAGCCCAGCGACAGCGCGCCCGGCGCCACCACGCCCGCGTCCGGCGACTCGAGCAGCCCGCTGTTCTGGATCGGCGTGGTCGTCGGCCTCCTCGTGCTCGCGCTCGGCATCGGCGGGCTGATCCTGCTGCTGCTGCGCCGCCGGCAGGAGAACAAGGACCGCGGCGGCGCGACCGGGCCGGCCGCCGCCCCCGCCGGCGGCAGCGGCGCGCCGTACCCGCCGCTCGGCGACGCGACCGCGATCGTCAACCAGCCCGTCGCGGCGGACCCGCTGGCCAACGCGCAGACGGTCACCCAGCCGGCGGTGCGCGACGAGTACGCCGACCCGTACGGGCTGCCGCCGCAGGTGCCGGGGCAGCCGCAGTACGGGGCGCCGCCGGCGTGGAGCGCGCCCGCCGGGTACGAGGGCGGCGGCGAGACCCGGGTCGGCACCCTCGCCCCGGTCGGCGACTCCAACACGACGACGGTCGGCGCGGGCGGGTACGGCTTCCCGCCGGCCGACCCGTACGGCACCGGCACGACGCCGGTCCTCGGCGCGCCCGCGCCCCCGTACGGCGCGGAGGCGCCGCGCGGCGACGGCTTCAGCGCGTTCGGCGCCAGCGGGACCTTCGGGACCGTACCGACGCAGGAGCACGGACCCGGCGGCTACCCGGCGCCGGCCGGGCCCGACGGCACCGGCGGCTTCCCCGCCCGCGGCGGCACCGGCGGCTTCCCGGCGCAGGGCCACCCCGACGGCTACCCGGCGCCCGGCCGGGCCGGCGAGCACAGCGGCGGCTTCCCGGCGCAGGCCGCGCCGGGCGGGTACGCGGTCGGCTCGCCCACCGGCGGGTATCCCAACGCCAACGCCGAGAGCAGCTTCTTCGGCGACGCGGGCTACCCGAGCGGCGGGTACCCGGCGGCCGTGCCGGGCGGCACCGGCGGCTACCCGAACGTCGTCGCCCCGGCCAGCGCCTTCTCGGCCTTCGGGGCGCCGGCCGAGTCCGCGGTACCGGCGCAGCCCGGCGCCGCCGACGAGCCGCGGGCCAGCCACCCGCGCGGGTACGGCGGGCCGTCCCCGTCGCCGTACTTCCCGGCGGGCGCGCCGGCGCCGACCGGCGAGTCGCCGCGGTACGACGAGCCGACCGGCATGTTCCGGCCGGAGGGCGGGGCGCCGGTGACCCCGGAGTCGTACCTGAGCGGGCTCAGCCAGCCGTCCGGCGACCAGCCGCCGCAGCGCCGCTCGACGGAGTGGATGGACGACTGACCCCCGCCGGCCGGGTGCGCCGCCCGCGACCGCCGCCGGCGGGCACGCCGGGCGGGACCGGGGCGCACCGGCGGGATCGGTGACCGCGGTCGGGTGCGCCGGGCGGGGTCAGGCGACGGCGACGCCGAAGGCGCCGTCGCGCAGCACCGGCACCACCGCCGACGTCCCGCGCGCGACCGCCGCGTCGATGTCGGCCGCGAACCCGTAGTCGACCAGCTCCTGCCCGGAGGCGCTGCCCAGGATCGCCGCCCGCAGGTCCGGCAGCGCGTCCACCGCGGCGAGCGTCACGGCCGCCTCGACCGACAGGCCGCCGGGCGCGCCGATCAGGCCGTCCAGCAGCAGGCCGGCGCCGACCAGGTCGGCCACGCAGGGCCGCAGCGCGCCGTCCGGCCACAGCTCGCCGGCGGCGACGACGCCGACCGGCCGGTCCACGGTGCCGTACCCGTTGCGGCGCAGCCACTGCGCCACCGCGTCGGCGTTGCGCACGCAGCCGGCCAGCACCGGGATGCCGCTGACCCCGGCGGCGGCGCAGATCGCCGAGCCGTTGGGCGAGGGCAGGACCAGGTCGGGCACGTACGGGGCGGCGAACAGCGAGGCCGGCGACAGCGAGTACGGCCGCGCCGCCGACTGCTCGGAGCGGCCGACGGCCAGCGCGGCGCCGACCCGGTCGGCGTACGCGGCGGCCTGGTCGCCCCACGGGAACGGGTGCACCCGGATGCCCCGGCCCACCGCCACGTCGACCGCGGTGGTGAACGAGAGGACGTCGACGACGACCAGCGCCGCGCAGACCTTGGCGAGCGAGGCGGCCCCGGCGATGCCCCAGTCGAACCGCACCCCGGAACCGGGCTGGCCGTAGACCGGCTCGGCGGACCGCGTGGCCGTCACTCGCTACCTCACCTCGTCAACCCTTGCCGGCCGCGCCCTTCCCGCGCCGCGCCGGGTTGGTGGGCTTCGCCGCGGCGCCGCGGGGCGTGGACCTCGGCGCGGCGGGTGGTGCCGCGCCCTCCTCGGCGGGGGGCTCGTCCGCGTCGGACGCCGCCCCGGTCTCGGACCCTACCGAGTCCGCCGCGCCACCGGCGGGCCGCGCCGATTTCGTGGCGGAACCGGAATCCTCCGCCGCACCGGCGCCGGCCGGGCCAGCGGGTTCGGCACCAGCGGCGGCGGCACCCGCGGCGTCCGCGGCATCGCCGGCGGCACCCCCAGCGGCCGGGGACCTGCCGGCAGCCGCCGGGCCGGCGGCTGCCGGGTCGGTCGTCGCCGGTCCGGTCGTCGCCGGTCCGGACGTCACCCGTCCGGACGTCGTGGGTCCGGTAGTCGTGGGTCCGGACGTCGCCGGTGCGGCCGCGCCGGGGGCCGGGGGCGCGGTCGGGGCGAGCGTCACCGGGTCGGCCGCGGCCGGGGCCGCCGCCGCGGCGACCGCCGCCGGCCGGTCGAACAGGCCCGGCAGCGTCGCCGCGGACGCGTCGCGCAGCGTGCCGATCGAGACCGTGAACTGGTCCCGTACGGTCAGCGCCGCGTCCCCGGCCGGGTCGACCACGCCGAGCGCCGTCCACGGCACCCCGTGCTCGTCGCACAGCGCGGCGAACGCCTTCTCGTGCCCGCGCGGGACGCTGACCAGCGCCCGCCCGGCCGACTCGCTGAAGAGCTGGGTGAACGCGTCCAGCGGGGTGTCGTCGGCCAGCGCGATCTGCGCGCCGACGCCGTGCCGCAGGCAGGACTCCACGAGCGCCTGGGCGAGCCCGCCGTCGGACAGGTCGTGCGCGGTACTGATCAGCCCGGTCCGGGCGCCGGCCGCGACGACCGCGCCCAGCGCGCGCTCGGCGGCCAGGTCGACCCGCGGCGGCAGGCCGCCGAGGTGCCGGTGGGCGACCCACGCCCACTCGGAGCCGGACAGCTCGTTGCGCGTCTCGCCGAGCACCATGATCACGTCCGCCTCGCGGCGGAAGCCCATCGGGACGCGGCCGGCGACGTTCTCGATCAGGCCGAGGACCGCGACGACCGGGGTCGGGTGGATCGCCACCGAGCCGGTCTGGTTGTAGAAGCTGACGTTGCCGCCGGTGACCGGGATGCCCAGCTCGGCGCAGCCGTCGGCGAGGCCGCGGCAGGTCTCGGCGAACTGCCACATCACGCCCGGGTCCTCCGGCGAGCCGAAGTTCAGGCAGTTGCTGACCGCGATCGGGGCGGCGCCGCTGACGGCGACGTTGCGGTACGACTCGGCGAGCGCCAGCTTGACCCCGGTGTACGGGTCCAGCCGCGAGTACCGGCCGTTGCCGTCGACGGAGACGGCCACGCCGAGGCCGGTGGCCTCGTCCACCCGGATCATCCCGGCGTCCTCGGGCTGGGCCAGGACGGTGTTGCCGAGGACGTACCGGTCGTACTGCTCGGTCACCCACGACTTGTCGCACAGGTTCGGCGAGGCGACCATGCGCAGCAGGGTCTCCCGCAGCGCGTCGCCGGTGGTGGGCCGGGGCAGCGTCTCGGCCCGGTCGGCCTGGAGCAGGATCAGGTCGGACGGCTCGCGCATCGGCCGCTCGTACACCGGGCCGTCGTCGGCGAGCGAGCCCGGCGGCACGTCCACGACCGTGGCGCCGTGCCAGGTGACGACGAGCCGGCCGCCCTTCTGCGCGTCGTCGGCCTCGACGACCTCGCCGATCGCGGTGGCGGCGACGCCCCACTTGTCGGCGATGTCGAGGACGGCGTCGAGGTTCTCCGGCGCGACGATCAGCAGCATCCGCTCCTGCGACTCGCTGGCCAGCACCTCGTGCGGCGCCATCGACGCCTCGCGCAGCGGCACCTTCTCCAGCTCGACCCGCATGCCGGTGCCGGCCGCCGCGGCAGTCTCGGACAGCGCGCAGGTCAGGCCGGCGCCGCCGAGGTCCTGGATGCCGACGACCAGGCCGGCGTCGTAGATCTCCAGGCAGCTCTCGATCAGCAGCTTCTCGATGAACGGGTCGCCGACCTGCACCGACGGCCGGCGCTGCGTCGACTCGTCGTCGAAGGTGGCGCTGGCCAGCACGGAGACGCCGCCGATGCCGTCCCGGCCGGTCCGGGCGCCGAGCAGGACGACGACGTTGCCGGCGCCGGCGGCGGCCTTGTTCTGCAGCCGGGCCACCGGCAGCACGCCGATGCTCAGCGCGTTGACCAGCGGGTTGCCCTGGTAGCAGGGGTCGAACACGACCTCGCCGCCGATGTTGGGCAGGCCGAGGCAGTTGCCGTAGCTGCCGATGCCGGCGACGACGCCGGGGAAGACCCGGGCGGTGTCCGGGTGGTCGGCGGCACCGAACCGCAGCGGGTCCATCACGGCGATCGGGCGGGCGCCCATGGCGAGGATGTCCCGGACGATCCCGCCGACGCCGGTGGCCGCGCCCTGGTGCGGCTCGACGAAGCTCGGGTGGTTGTGCGACTCCACCTTGAACGTCACGGCCAGCTCGTCGGACACCCGGACGACGCCCGCGTTCTCGCCGATACCGGCGAGCATCCGGGTGTTCGGCGGGGCCTTCTCGCTGAACTGGCGCAGGTGCACCTTGCTCGACTTGTAGGAGCAGTGCTCGCTCCACATGATCGAGTACATCGCCAGCTCGGACTGCGTCGGCCGGCGGCCGAGGATCTCCCGGATGCGGGCGTACTCGTCGTCCTTGAGGCCCAGTTCGGCGTACGGCTGGGTGGCGTCGGCCGAGCCGGCGGCGGCCGCGACGGTGTCCACCGCGTCCGCGGCCGGCGGCGCCGCGATGGGTTCGGGCTGTGCGGTCATGCGGTTGCTCCGGGGGCGTTCGCGGCGGCGGCGCCGCTGGCCGCGGGGGTGCGGCCGAACTGGCTGAGGATCGAGGTGAAGAAGCCCAGCCCGTCCAGCGACGGACCGGTCAGCTCCTCCACGGCGTGCTCGGGGTGCGGCATCAGGCCGACGACGTTGCCCCGCTCGTTGGCGATGCCGGCGATGTCGCGCAGCGACCCGTTGGGGTTGCCGCCGACGTACCGAGCGATCACCCGGCCCTCGGCCTCGAGCGCGTCGAGCGTCCGCTCGTCGGCGACGTAGCAGCCCTCGCCGTTCTTGACCGGGATGAGGATCTCCTGCCCGGCGGTGTACGCATTGGTGAAGGCGGTGGCGATGGACTCGATGCGCAGGACCTGGTCCCGGTTGCGGAAGTGCAGGTGCTGGTTGCGGGTCAGCGCGCCGGGCAGCAGGTGCGCCTCGCAGAGCACCTGGAAGCCGTTGCAGATGCCCAGTACGGGCAGGCCCTCGCGGGCGGCGTCGACGATGGTCGCCATCACCGGCGCGAACCGGGCGATGGCGCCGGCGCGCAGGTAGTCGCCGTACGAGAAGCCGCCCGGCAGGATGACGGCGTCCACGCCGTGCAGCTTCGGGTCGGCGTGCCAGAGCCGGACGGCCTCGCCGCCGGCGAGCCGGACGGCGCGCGCGGCGTCGCCGTCGTCGAGCGAGCCGGGGAAGGTGACGACCCCCACCCGGGCCCGGGTGCCGGCCGCGCTCATGCGGCCGAACCCTCCTGCGGTACGGAGACCGTGAAGTCCTCGATCACCGGGTTGGCGAGCAGCTTGTCGGCGATCTCGCGGGCCAGCTCCGGGTCCGGCGCGCCGGCGAACTCGATCTCGACGCGCCGCCCGATCCGCACCGCGGTGACCTCGGCGATGCCGAGCCGGGGCAGCGCGTCGGCGACGGCCTGTCCCTGGGGGTCGAGGATTTCGGGCTTGAGCATGACGTCAACGACGACGCGAGCCACTGGAGGTCTCCTGACTGGTCGACGCGGCCTACGCTGCGGCCGGATCTGCTGCTTGCCGGACCTGCGTAAACGCGGGTTGCGCGGGGATGGAACCGAGGGTCAGCGTACCCGGATGAGCGAGTTCTCCACCGGCCGGGTGACCGTGCCGGCAGCGCTGCTCACCGGGCCGTCGCGGCGGTCGCCACGGCCAGGGCGGCGCAGACCGCGGCACCGACGTACGTCACCACGGACAGCTTCACCCGGGCGAGCAGCCACCGCCCCACGAGCACGGCCACGCCCGAGACGACCATCAATGCCGCCCACGACCCGACGAACACCGCCAGCGGCGGCTGGCCGCGGGCGACGAGCGCCGCGGAGAGGAGCTGCGACAGGTCCCCCCACTCGGCGGCGAACAGCACCAGGAAGCTCGCCCCGGCCGCCCGCCAGCCGCGCCGCGGGTCGGCCTCGACCCGGTCGCCGTACGCCCGCTCGTCGTCGGCCGCGGCGGCGTCGGCCCGGCGGGCGCGGCGCAGCAGCAGGACCGCGCCGACGGCGAACAGCGCCGCGGCGGCGAACTCGACCGGCCGGCGGGGCAGCGCGCTGATCAGGTGCCCGGCGCCGACGGCGACGACGCACTGGACGCCGAACGCGGCGACGACGCCGAGCCAGACGGGCAGCGGCGGGTACCGGGTGCTGAGCACGAGGGTGGCGATGAACGTCTTGTCCGGCAGCTCGACGGGGACGATCAGCGCGAACGCCGTCAGGGCCGCGACGAGGAACTCCACCCGGCGATCGTACGGCGGCCGCGATATTCACATTTGTACGTGCCCGCTCTTGTGAACACCATCGCTGAGCTCTAGCTTATCGATGACTGTGATTGTGATCGCAGCCGATCGCCCGACGCGCCGCCCCCACCCGATCGCGTACCGGAGGTCCGCCCATGCCGCGCCGTTCGCTGCTCCTCGCCGCCCTCCTCGCCGGCGCCCTGCTGCCCGCCCCGGCGGCGGCCGCGCCGGCCGCCGCGCCGGCCGCGGACCGGATCTTCGGCGGGAGGGACGCGGAGTCCGGGCCGTGGGCCGCGGCGCTGTACTGGGCGGACGCCGACAAGCTCATGTGCTCGGGCACCGTCGTCGCCGACCGGTGGGTGATGAGCGCGAGCCACTGCGTCCCCGGCGTCGTCAAGCCCGGCGCGCTGCCGGTGACCGTCCGGGTCGGGCAGGTCGAGGCGGCCAAGGGGGAGGCGATCGTCGTCGAGCGGATCGTCCAGCCGCCGGCCAACCCGTCCTGGGACATCGCCCTGTTCAAGCTGTCCCGCCCGATCACCGACCCGGTACCGGTTCGGCTCGGCGACGCGGAGCCCCCGGTCGGCGCGGTGAACGAGATCTTCGGCTGGGGCCGGAGCTGCGCGCCGTCCGCGAACTGCGGGCCGTCGCCCGTCCTCCGCACGGCGACGGTCCGGGTCACGACGCCCGGCGTCACCGACTACCGGCAGGGGCCGGCGATCTCCAGTACCAAGGACAGCGGCTACGCCCGCCCCGGCGACTCGGGCGGCCCGCAGTTCCACGACGGCAAGCAGGTCGGGGTGGCCTCGACGGCCGCGGACGGCATGCAGTGGTACTCCAGCGTGCCGCGCCGGCTCGCCTGGATCCGCGAGCACATCGGCCGCTGACCCCACCGACCCCCGGGAGCGAACCATGGCGCTGCGCGCACACCTGGCCCTGGCGGCCGCGATCCTCCTCGGACCCGGCCTGCTCGCACCCGGTCCGCTCGGGGCGGGTCTGTGCGGAACGGGTCCGCTCGGTGGCGGCGGGGCGGCTGCCGCCGCGGCGCCGGTCGGTCGGTCCGTGGCCGGGCCCGCTGGCGGGTTCGGGAGTGGTCCCGCCGACCGGTTCGGGGACCCCGCCGACCGGATCTTCGGCGGGAGGGACGCGGAGTCCGGGCCGTGGGCCGCGGCGCTGTACTGGGCCGGGGTCGAGAAGATCATGTGCTCCGGCTCGGTCGTCGCGGCCCAGTGGGTGATGACCGCGGCCCACTGCGTCCCCGGCATGGAGAAGCCCGGCGAGCTGCCGATCACCATGCGGATCGGGCACGTCGAGGCGGCCAGGGGCGAGGCGATCGTCGTCGAGCGGATCGTGCTGCCGCCGCTGGACCAGCACAAGCGGCCGCGGTGGGACATCGTCCTGCTGCGGCTGTCCCGGCCGATCACCGCGCCGGTGCCCGTCCGGCTGGCGGCGCAGGACCCGCCGCACGGGGCGGACGACGAGATCTTCGGCTGGGGCCGCGCCTGCGCCGGCGACTGCGGCCCGTCGCCCGTGCTGCGCACGGCCACGGTCCGGGTGGCGGCGGACACGGCGTTCACCGACCACTACGGCGGGCCGGCGGTCGGCAGCACCCGCGGCACCGGGTACGCCCGGCCCGGCGACTCCGGCGGCCCGCAGTTCCACGCGGGCGAGCAGGTCGGCGTGGCCTCGCGGGCCGGCACCGGCGTGCAGATGTACGCGAGCGTGGCCCGGCACCTGGCCTGGATTCGGGAGAATGTCGGGCCGTGAATGGCGCGCAATGAATTGGCAATGGAAGCCAATGGCGGCAGACCCGGGATACCCGGCCGGACCCGCGATACGGCGTCGGGCACGCAATGGCCCGGCACCGGCGTCAACCGGCGATGACCCGATTCTAAGCGCCTTTAGCAGTCGGGTACGACGGTTTTTCGGCACCACACCGCGGCGACTCCCGTACGAGTGATGCAGGACACATTCCGGCCCGCAATGATCGGCGGTCTGCTCGCCCGCCGGTCGTCCCGACAATGTGGGCTTTCATAATTCGGTCCCGCGACAGGTCAATGCGGACTAAACTTCGATCATGTTGGTCGTGACCACGGACACCCTTCCCGGGTACGAGATACGCGACGTGCTCGGCGAGGTCATCGGCATCACCGCGCGCTCCAACAATCCATTCAACGAGGGCATCAAGTCCCTGCACGGCGGCTCCAATCCGCGCATGTTCGAAATGCTCACGAGATGGCGCGAGGAAGCGGTCGAACGGATGGCCCAGAACGCACTCAGCCGCGGGGCGAACGCAATCGTGGCGATGCGGTTCGACCACCGTAACCTGACGGCCTCGTGGATCGAGATCTGCGCGTACGGCACCGCGGTCGTCGTCTCCCTCAAGGCGAACGGCGTACGGCACGGCCACCTGGCGGCCGCGAGCTGACCCACCCTCCACAAGCTAGACTCGCCCCGTCGGCTGCGGCTTACGGGGCGAGGGGTGACCGATGCGGGTACTGGCGGCGCTACTGGTACTGCTGTCGACGTTCGTCCCCGCGACCCCGGCCGGCGCGCGCCCGCCGGCGGCGGCGACCGACTGCCGCCCCGGCGAGGGCAACTCCGGCCGCATCCTCGCCGTCACGGCCACGCCGGGCGACCGGGTGATCCACGCGCGCGGCTGGGTGCGGTACTGCCGCGCGTCGCCGGCCGACCCGACGGGGCTGTGGCACCTCGCGTTCGTCAGCCACGGGCGGACCGACGGGAGGGCGCACGGGCACGTGGGCTACTCGCCCAGTTACACCGAGGGCGTCCGGATGACCCGCGACTTCAGCGGGCCGTACATGATGGCCTGGCCCGGCATGCAGCAGGTGTGCCTGCACGCCCACACGGTCGCGCTGGACTGCTGGTCCGTCCGGGACGACGGGACCCTGGACCACCCCGCCCCCGCCGTCATCGGCCCGAGCAGCTACCGCGGGCGGATCCCGGACGACACCCGCCCGCCGATCGTCGCGTGCGGTACCTGCTGGTGACGGCTCAGAGGATCTCGGCCGGGCTGTAGGCGGCCGCCGCCGGGTGCGCCGCGAGCACCGACTCCACCCGCGCGACCACGGCCGCCACCTGCGCCGGCGCCGCCCCCACGAACGCCGCCCGGTCCCCCACCAGCGCCTCGACCGCGTCCCGGCTCAGCCGCAGCCGCTCGTCCGCGGCCAGCCGGTCGAGCAGGTCGTTGTCGACCGCGCCCTTCTCCCGCATGGCCAGCGCCACCGCGACCGCGTGCTCCTTGATCGCCTCGTGCGCGACCTCCCGCCCGACCCCGGCCCGGACGGCGGCGACCAGCACCTTCGTCGTGGCGAGGAACGGCAGGAAGCGGTCCAGCTCGCGGCCGATCACGGCCGGGTACGCGCCGAACTCGTCCAGCACCGTCAGGAACGTCTGGAACAGCCCGTCCAGGGCGAAGAACGCGTCCGGCAGGGCCACCCGGCGGACCACCGAGCAGGAGACGTCGCCCTCGTTCCACTGGTCGCCGGCCAGCTCGCCGACCATCGACAGGTACCCGCGCAGGACCACGGCCAGGCCGTTGATCCGCTCGGACGAGCGGGTGTTCATCTTGTGCGGCATCGCCGACGAGCCGACCTGGCCGGGCTTGAAGCCCTCGGTGGCCAGCTCCTGCCCGACCATCAGCCGGATGGTCGTGGCCAGCGACGACGGCGCCGCGGCGACCTGGACCAGCGCGGCCAGCACGTCGAAGTCGAGCGAGCGCGGGTACACCTGGCCGACGCTGTCCAGCACCCGGTTGAAGCCCAGGTGCGCGGCGACCCGCCGCTCCAGCTCGGCCAGCCGGCCGGCGTCGCCGTCGAACAGGTCGAGCTGGTCGGCCGCGGTGCCGACCGGGCCCTTGATGCCGCGCAGCGGGTACCGGTCGATCAGGTCGGTGAGCCGCTCGTACGCGATCAGCAGCTCCTCGGCCGCCGACGCGAACCGCTTGCCCAGCGTGGTCGCCTGCGCCGCGACGTTGTGCGAGCGGCCGGTGAGCACCAGGTCGGCGTACTGGGTGGCGCGGGCGCCGAGCCGGGCCAGGGCGGCGACCGTACGGTCGCGGATGAGCAGCAGGGACGCGCGGACCTGGAGCTGCTCGACGTTCTCGGTGAGGTCCCGCGACGTCATGCCCTTGTGGATGTGCTGGTGGCCGGCGAGCGCGCAGAACTCCTCGATCCGGGCCTTCACGTCGTGCCGGGTGGCCCGCTCGCGGGCGGCGATGGCGTCGAGGTCGACGGTGTCCAGCACCCGCTCGTACGCCTCGACCACGCCGGGCTCGACGGCGGCGCCGAGGTCGGCCTGGGCGCGCAGCACCGCCAGCCAGAGGCGGCGCTCCAGCCGGACCTTCTCGGCCGGCGACCACAGGGCCACCAGCTCGGCGGAGGCATAGCGCGAGGCGAGGACGTTCGGCACGGTCACCCCGCCATGCTACTGCCCATGACGGCCGGCTCCCCAACGCGCGGATTTGCCCGGATGCCGGGTGGGACGGGCGGAATTCAGGCGTCCGGTCCGGTGAGGATCGCGGTCACGCCCTGGCCGCCCGCGGCGCAGATGGAGATCAGGCCGCGGCCGGCGCGGTCGCCGGTGGCGAGCAGCTTGGCCAGGGTGGCGGTGATCCGGCCGCCGGTCGCGGCGAACGGGTGGCCGGCGGCCAGCGACGAGCCGTGCACGTTCAGCTTCGCCCGGTCGATGCCGCCGAGCGGGCCGGCGAGGCCCAGCCTGTCCCGGCAGAACTCCGCCGACTCCCAGGCCGCGAGCGTGGCCAGAACCTGCGAGGCGAACGCCTCGTGGATCTCGTAGTAGGAGAAGTCGGACAGCGCCAGCCCGTTGCGGGCCAGCAGTACCGGCACCGCGTACACCGGGGCCATGAGCAGGCCCTCCTCGCCGTGCACGAAGTCCACGGCGGCGGTCTGCGCGTCCTGCACGTACGCCAGCACCGGGAGCTGCCGCTCGCGCGCCCACTCCTCGCTGGCCAGCAGCACGACGGCGGCGCCGTCGGTGAGCGGCGAGGAGTTGCCGGCGGTCATCGTCGCGGTCGCCGCGTGCGGGCCCGCGGTGCCGAACACCGGCTTCAGCGCGGCCAGCTTCTCGATGCTGGTGTCCGCGCGCAGGTTCTGGTCCCGGGTCAGGCCCAGGTAGGGGGTGACCAGGTCGTCGAAGAACCCCCCGTCGTACGCCGCGGCCAGCCGCTGGTGCGAGGCCAGGGCGAGGGCGTCCTGGGCGGCCCGGTCGACGTCCCAGCGGCGGGCGGTCATCGCGGCGTGCTCGCCCATCGACCGGCCGGTGCGCGGCTCGGCGTTGCGCGGGGTCTCCGGCTGGAACGGCTGGAGCGGGCGCAGCCGGGCGGCCGCGCGCAGCCGGTCGCCGAGCGAGCGGGCGGCGTTGATCTCCAGCAGGGTGCGACGCAGGTCGTCGTTGAGCGCCACGGGGGCGTCCGAGGTGGTGTCGACACCGCCGGCCACGCCCGCCTCGATCTGGCCGAGGGCGATCTTGTTGGCGACGGACAGCACCGCCTCCAGCCCGGTGCCGCAGGCCCGCTGCAGGTCGTACGCCGGGGTGGCCGGGTCGAGCTTCGCGCCGAGCACGCACTCGCGGGTCAGGTTGAAGTCCCGGCTGTGCTTGAGGACGGCGCCCGCGACCACCTCGCCGAGCCGCTGCCCGGCCAGCCCGTACCGGGCGACCAGGCCGTCCAGGGCGGCGGTCAGCATGTCGGCGTTGGACGCGGCGGCGTACCGGCCGCCGGAGCGGGCGAACGGGATCCGGTTGCCCCCGACGATGGCGACGCGGCGAACGGTACGCGGCACGGCTGCCCCCTTTCGGATCACGGCTGGCCCCCCTTTGGATCACGGCTGGCCCCTTTGGGATGCCGTTTCCCTATCAGCCCTACCCTACCCATCAGTACGCTGAAGGCATGACCGATCGGTACGCGAGCTTCGCGAACTCCGGCCCCGGCCGGGCCCTGGTCAAGCGCCTCGGGCTGCCGGATCCGCCCCGACTGCGCCGGTACGAGGCCGGTGCCCCGCCCCTGCCCGGACCGGTCCTGCTCGGCGGGGGCGGGCGGCTCGGCAAGCCCGTCCGGGCCGTCCTCGACGCGGGCGGCGTCGAGGTCGCCGAGCAGCCGCACAAGAACCTCGGCGCGCTGGTGTTCGACGCCACCGGCATCGCCGACGTGGCCGGGCTGCGCACGCTGTACGACTTCTTCCACCCGCACGCCCGGCTGCTCGCCGCCGGCGGCCGGGTCGTCGTGCTCGGCACCCCGCCGGCCGCCGCCGGCGGCGTCGGCGCGGCCGCGGCGCAGCGCGCGCTGGAGGGGTTCGTGCGCAGCGTGGGCAAGGAGTTCGGCCGCGGCAGCACCGCCCAACTCGTGTACGTCGCGCCGGGCGCCGAGGACGGGACCGCCTCGACGCTGCGGTTCCTGCTGTCGCCCCGGTCCGCGTACGTCTCCGGCCAGGTCGTCACGATCGGCCCCGGCGACGCGACCCCGCCGGCCGACCCGGACCGGCCGCTCGACGGCCGGGTCGCCGTCGTGACCGGCGCCGCCCGCGGCATCGGCGCGGCCATCGCCCGGCTGCTCGCCCGCGACGGCGCGCACGTCGTGGCCCTCGACGTGCCCGGCTCCGGCGACGCGCTCGCCGGCGTCGCCAACGCGATCGCCGGCACGGCCCTGCAACTCGACCTCACCGCCGCCGACGCGCCCGCCCGCCTCGCCGACCACCTCGCCGCCCGGCACGGCCGGGTGGACGTCCTCGTGCACAACGCCGGCATCACCCGGGACAGGACGATCGCCCGGATGCCCGACGCGGCCTGGGACGCCGTCCTCGCCGTCAACCTCGCCGCCCCCGAGCGGGTCACCGCCGCGCTGCGGGACGCCGGCCTGCTCCCGCGCGGCGGCCGGATCGTCGGCGTCTCCTCGATCGGCGGCATCGCCGGCAACCGCGGCCAGACCAACTACGCCGCCAGCAAGGCCGGCGTCATCGGCTGGGTGCAGGCCCTCGCCCCGGCGCTGGCCGCCGACGGCATCACCGTCAACGCGGTCGCCCCCGGCTTCATCGAGACGTCGATGACCGCGGCGATGCCGGTCCTCGTCCGCGAGGCCGGCCGCCGGATGAACAGCCTCGCCCAGGGAGGGCTGCCGGTCGACGTCGCCGAGACGATCGCGTGGCTGGCCGCGCCGGACTCCGGCGGGATCACCGGCAACGTCGTCCGGGTGTGCGGGCAGAGCCTGCTGGGGGCGTGATGGCCACCGACCTCGACCGCCTGCCCGACCTCGGCCCGAGCTACCGCCGGGCCATCGCCCGGGCGCTGCCCCTGCCGGGGCGCGCCGCCGGGGACGCGCTGCCCGACCGGGTACTGCGGGTCGCGGGGGTGCGGATGGACCGGGGGGAGCTGGCGGCGTACGGGCGGGTGTGCGGGTTCCCGCTGCGGGACACGCTGCCGGGCACGTACCCGCACGTGCTCGCGTTCCCGCTGGCGCTGTCCCTGATGACCGAGCCGGACTTTCCCTTTCCGCTGGTCGGGCTCGTGCACGTGGCGAACCGGATCGAGGTGCGGCGGGGGCTGTCGGTCGACGACGCGCTGGCGGTGACGGCCCGGGCGGAGGGGCTGCGGGGGCATCCGCGGGGGCGGCAGTTCGACGTGGTCGTGGAGGTCGCGGACGCCGCGGGGGTGGCGTGGCGGGGGGTGTCGACGTACCTGCGCCGGGGCTCGACCGACGGCTCCGACGAAGCCGGCGTCTCCCCGGTCGACCCGGACGGCGGGTCCGCTCCGGCCGACTCGGCCGGCGATTCCGTGCCGGCTGGCGCGGAGGGCGGGTCCGCTCCGGCCGGCTCTGCTGGCGCGGGCGGGTCCGGTGGCAGGTCCGGTGGCGGCGGTCCGGGTGGTGATGGCCGTCCGGGTGGCGGTGCCGGTGGTGCGCCGGGTGGTGTCGGCGGGCCGTCCGGGGACCGGGATGCGGGCGGGGAGTTGCCCGCGGGGGCGCGGTGGCGGGTCGGCGGGGGGACCGGCGCGGCGTACGCGGCCGTGTCCGGGGACCGCAACCCCATCCACACCTCGCTGGTGGGCGCGCGGCTGTTCGGGTTCCGGCGGCCGATCGCGCACGGGATGTGGAGCAAGGCGCGCTGCCTGGCCGCCCTGGACCCGCGGCTGCCCGACGCGTACACCGTGGACGTCGCCTTCCACGCCCCGATCCTCCTGCCGTCGACGGTGGAGTTCGCCGCCGCGGCGGAGGACGACGACGCGTGGCGGTTCGCGCTGCGCCGGGCGGGCGGCGACCGCGTCCACCTCACCGGCCGCATCCACTGACCATCGCTGCTCGGCCGGCCATCGCCGCCCGACCGGGCTCCCGCGGCCGCCGACCCTGTCCCGAGCCGCGCCGGGGCGGCCCTGCCGCACGGAGCCGCGGTACCGGCCGGTCACCCGCGCGGGAGCGCCGGGGCGGCATCGTCACCGCCCCGGCGCTCCACTGTGCGACCGTCCCCGGCCGTACGCGACCCGTCCCCGCCCCGGTCAGGGTCGGATGACCTCCACCGCGAGGTGGGTGTCGTCGAGCCGCAGCGACGTCGCCGGCGCGACCACCGCCGCCTGCGCCCGGACGTGGTACCGCCCCGCCGGCAGGTAGTGCGAGCTGCGCTCGAGCGCGTGCCCCTCCCACGAGTCGCCGGGCGAGTCGAACGCGTAGTCCAGCCCCGACGCCGGCGCCAGCTCCACCGTGGCCCCGGTCGAGGCGTTGGTGACGACGATCCGCGCCGAGCACCAGCCGCTCGACCCCGAGCACAGCGTCTCGGCGGTGAACCGGGCGTCCAGCATCCGCCGCTGCCCGCTCGGGATGCTGACCAGCACCCGGGCGACGTCGGTGAAGCCGGTGGACGTCACGGTGATCGGCGCGTCGTTGCGGGTGAACGTCTGCCGCTCGGTGAACGTCCCGGTGGAACCGGTGATCGCCGCCCCGGCCGCGGTACCGGCCGCCAGGACCGCCGCGGTGCCGGCGCCGACCAGAAGTGCCTTCTTGATACCAGCCACGGTATTGCTCCCATCCCCCTGGTGCCGCGGCCCGTCCCGCCGCGGCGAACATGAACAGGAGCGGCCGGGCACCCCGGCGATACGTCCGAGCCGAGAAATTCCGGGACCCATGGCCGCACGCGCTCGCGGTGGGCAGCCGAGCCGGTACCGGAGAAACCGGAGGGCGGCGGCGGTCGGGGACGGGGGTGTCGGGGATGCGACAGATGCCCGGGATGGCCGGGCGGGGCGCGTTAACGTCCGTACTGCTTCCGGTGATCGGGAGTGCGGGACGCCCGCGACGGGCACACCGGCGCGGCCGCGGGGGCCGAACCGGCGGCATCCACTCGCGGGCACGCACTCGACCACACCGGAAGCGCGCGAGCGCGGCGGGGCGCGTGCGGGTGCCCCGCCGCCCCGCGCACCCCACCCCGGCTCGTACACCTGCCGTGGATCAGGACTGCTGGCCGCCGAAGCACGGGGCACACTCGCGCGCACACGCATGGCGTGGGTACGAGTTCCAGATGCACGCACCGTCCGAGCGCCCGACCGTCGTATCCGACGAGCGGGCCGAGCCGGAATGATCGGCTCGATTGGTCGTGGTCAGGAGGCCGCCGTCGTGGGGACGCGGTCTCCTTCCGCCCCGGGTGCGGGGACGTCGACCGTGCCCGTCGCGGCCGCGGCCGCGATGTCCGTGCGGTACTGGGCGTCGGCGAGGTGGACGGTCGCCAGCAGCTCGTACGCCGCGTCCCGGGCCGCCGCCAGGTCCGCGCCGCGGGCCGTCGCGCAGAGCACCCGGCCGCCGGCCGAGACCAGCGCGCCGCCCGGCTCGCGCCGGGTGCCGGCGTGGATGATGCCCGGCTGCTCGGCGCCGGTCAGCGGGTCGCCCGTCCGCACGGTGCCGGGGTAGCCGGCGCCGGCCAGGACGACCGTCACCGCGGCGCCGTCGTACCAGCGCAGCGGCGGGTGCGCCGCCAGGGCGCCCGTGGCCGCCGCGTGCAGCAGCCCGCCGAGCGGCGTCGCGAGCTGGGCGAGGACCACCTGGGTCTCCGGGTCGCCGAAGCGCGCGTTGAACTCGATCACCTTGGGGCCGGCGGCGGTGAGCGCGAGGCCGACGTACAGCAGGCCGGCGAACGGCGTGCCGCGCTCGCGCATCTCCGCCAGCGTCGGGTGCACCACGTCGGCGAGGACCCGGTCGACCAGGTCCGGCGGCGCCCACGGCAGCGGGGTGTACGCGCCCATGCCCCCGGTGTTGGGGCCGGCGTCGCCGTCGCCGAGGCGCTTGAAGTCCTGGGCGGGCAGCAGCGGTACCGCCGCCTCCCCGTCGGTGACGACGAACAGCGAGACCTCGGGCCCGTCGAGGTACTCCTCGATGACGACCCGCCCGCACTCGGCGGCGTGCTTCAGGGCGACCGCGCGGTCGCCGGTGACGACGACGCCCTTGCCGGCGGCGAGGCCGTCGTTCTTGACCACGTACGGGGCGCCGGTGGCGTCGAGGGCCTCGTGCACGTTGACCGCGTCGGTACAGGCGAACGCCCGCGCCGTCGGCACCCCCGCCGCGACCATGACCTCCTTGGCGAACGCCTTGCTGCCCTCCAGCGCGGCCGCCGCGGCGGACGGGCCGAAGCAGGCGATCCCGCGCGCCCGAACGGCGTCGGCCACCCCGGCGACCAGCGGCGCCTCCGGCCCGATCACGACCAGGTCGGCGGCGACCTCGGCGGCCAGCGCCGCGACCGCGTCCGGGTCGGTGCCGTCGACCGCGCGCAGCTCGGCGACGGCCGCGATGCCGGGGTTGCCGGGCGCCACGACGAGATGCTCCACGGCGGGGTCCGCCGCCAGGCCCAGCGCCAGGGCGTGCTCCCGCCCGCCGCCGCCGATCACCAGAACTCGCACCCCGCAACCCTACCGACCGCCCCGCCCACCCCCTCGCCCCCGCCCCCTCCGCCGACCACTCCTCCCCACCCATCCCGCGACCGAGGATGTCCGGGCCGAACCAGCGCCCGCATCCGCGACCGCGATGTCGGTCGGACGTGACCGGGAGCGTCAGTCGGACAGGACCGTGCGGACCCGGCGCGCGACCGCGTCCGGGTGGGCCGCGTCCGCGCGGCTGAACCGCAGCAGGCGCCAGCCCGCCGCGACCACCCGGTTGTGCCGCCGGTGGTCCCCCGCCCCGCCCGGTACCGGCTCGTCCGCGTCCACGATCAGCCGGCGCGACGGCCAGCCGAGCGCGCCGTGTGCCACCACCCGGCCGCCGCGGTCCCGGACCGGTACCCGCAGCCCCTCCGGCGGTACCCGGCCCTCCAGGCAGCGCAGCCGCAGCCGGGTCTCCAGCGGGGAGGCCGCCCGCCCGTCGGCCAGCGGCAGCGCCGCCCGCGCGGCGACCGCGCCCCGGCGCCCGGCCAGCAGCGCCGGCAGCGCGCGCAGGTCGGCCGGTCCGAGCAGGCCGCGGTACAGCGCGGCGTCGAGCAGCGCGACGGCGGCGTCCCGGTCGAGGCGGGGCAGCAGGGCGGCGAGCGTCCAGCGCGGCGTGGTCGCCGGGATGCCGCCGACCCGGGTTCGCCCCGCGGGCGGGATGGCGAGCTGGTGCACGACGATCCCGGGGTACGCCCGCGCCGGCCGGCGCCCCGGCGCGGCGACGTGGACAGTGCCGGCGGCGCGGTGCGCCCCGGCGGGCGGCAGGCCGTGCAGCTCGGCGGCCGTGTCGAGGACGACCAGCGCCGTCCGGCCGAGGGAGAGCCGGGCGGCGCGGATCGCCGCCCGCCGCCCCGGCTCCGGGTGCGCCGCCGAGGCGACGAAGTACGCGCCGCGGGCCAGCGACCGCCACCGCCCGGCCCGCCGCAGGCCGTCGACCTCGTGCGGGGCGAGCCCGGCCCGCAGCGCCCGGCCGCGCCCGATCACGCCGTCCTGCCCGCGGGCCACCCGCTCGGCTCTCGCCAGTCCGTCCATGCCCGGCAGCGTGCCGCCCGCCCCGCCGACCGCCAAGCGGGGTTATCCACAGCCTGTGGATAACCCCGCTCCTGTGGATAACCGACGACCGGACAACCAGCGACCCGGCCAACCGGCGTCTCGGACGGACCAGCGGCCGGACGACCAGCGGGTCAGAGCAGGTCGTGGCGCAGGACGTTCTCGTCCCGGGCCGGGCCAACCCCGATCAGCGAGACCCGCGCCCCGCACAGCTCCTCGATCCGGTCGATGTACGCCCGCGCGTTCGCCGGCAGGTCCGCCTCGCTGCGGGCGCCCGAGATGTCCTCGAACCAGCCCGGCAGCTCCTCGTAGATCGGGCGGGCGTGGTGGTAGTCGGTCTGCGTGGTCGGCATCTGCTCGACCCGCTCGCCGTCGATCTCGTACGCCACGCACAGCGGCACCGAGTCCAGCCCGGAGAGCACGTCGAGCTTGGTGATGCACAGGTCGGTGATCCCGTTGACCCGGACCGCGTACCGCGCCACCACCGCGTCGAACCAGCCGGTCCGCCGCTCCCGCCCCGTGGTCGTGCCGTACTCGCCGCCGATCTTGCGGATCCGCTCGCCCAGCTCGTCGTGCAGCTCGGTCGGGAACGGACCGGCGCCGACCCGGGTGGTGTACGCCTTCGACACCCCGATCACCCGGGTGATCGCCGTCGGCGGGATGCCCGCCCCCACGCACGCGCCGGCCGAGGTCGGGTTGGACGAGGTGACGAAGGGGTACGTCCCGTGGTCCATGTCCAGCATCGTGGCCTGGGCGCCCTCCAGGAACACGGTCTCGCCGCGGTCCAGCGCCCCCCACAGCAGCGAACGGGTGTCGGCGATGAACGGGCGCAGCCGCTCGGCGTACCCCAGGTACTCCTCCACCACCGCCTCGACCTCGATCGCCTTGCGGTTGTAGATCTTCTGCAGGGTCTGGTTCTTCTCCCGCAGCACCAGGTCGAGCTTCTTGCGCAGGATGCCGACGTCGAGCAGGTCCTGCACGCGGATGCCCATCCGCGCGACCTTGTCCCCGTACGCCGGCCCGATGCCGCGCCCGGTGGTGCCGATGCGGGAGCTGCCCAGGTACCGCTCGACCACGTGGTCCAGCGCCCGGTGGTGCGGCATGATCAGGTGGGCGTCGGCGGAGATCACCAGGCGGGCGGACACGTCCACGCCGCGCTGGGCGAGCCCGTCCAGCTCGGCCAGCAGGACCTTCGGGTCGATCACCACGCCGTTGCCGATGACGATGGTCGCGCTGGGCGACAGGGCGCCGGACGGCATGAGGTGCAGGGCGTACTTCTGGCCGTCCGGGGTGACCACCGTGTGACCGGCGTTGTTGCCGCCGGAGTAGCGCACGACGTAGTCGACGCGACTGCCGAGAAGATCCGTTACCTTGCCTTTGCCCTCATCGCCCCACTGCACACCGATGAGCACGATCGCTGCCATGTCATCTCACTTCCGTGCGGCTCGGGTGCCAGGTGGCGACCGGTCGGCGAGCCCGGTGTGCCAGGCTAACAACCCGGTCACCCGCCGGTGGCACATCCCTGGAGGCAGGAGGCGCAGCGGTCGTGCGCGACGTCGTGATTCTCACGCTGGGCGACGAGCCCCCGGGCGGCGGGTGTGCCGGCGGCTGCTGCGGCGACAGCGGCGGCTGCGGGTCCGACCGGCCGCGGGTGCCCGTCCTGGCGTGCGCGGAGGCGCTCACCGCGGCCGGCGCGACCGTACGCACCGTCACCGCCGCCTCGAACGAGGAGATCGACGCCGTCCTCGCCGACCTCGACGGCCCGGCCCGCCCGGACGGCCTGCCGTGGCCGGCGGCCGACGGGCCCCGGCTGGTCGTCGCCTCGGCCGCCGACGGGCAGCTCCGGGCCGTCGTGCGCCGGCTGGTCCGGCGGTACGCGCCGCCGCCGAGCCGCCGCCCCGCCGACCTGGCCGACACCCGTACCGTGCCCGACCTCGCCCCGATCGGCCTCCTGCCGCTGGCCGACAACCCGGCCGACCTGGCGGCGCAGCTCGGCCTGCCGCGCGACCCGGCCGCCGTCGCCGCCGCGGTGCTCGCCGGCGGCGCCCGGCGGCTGGACCTGCTGCGGACCGACAGCGGCTCGGTCACCCTCGACGGCGCGCTGCTCGGCGGCGCCGACGGCAACGGCCGCGCGCTGCCCTGGCGCGGCCGGGTCGAGGTGGACGACACCGTGCTGACCGACGGCGCCGACCCGGTGGCCGCGGCCGTCGTGGCGAACGCGGGCGGGTACGCGACCGTGGGCGGCGTCCCGCTGGTCCGGGCCGCCGACCCCGCCGACGGGACCGTCGAGGTCGCGGTGGCGATCCCGATCGTCGCGCGTGGACCGTTCGGGCGGCGCCGGGCCCGGGTGGAGGTGCGGCGGGCGCGCGGGCGCGCGGTCTCCGTGACCCCGGTCGGGGAGCTGCCGTACACCGACGACGGCGTCAGCGGGAACTTGACCAGGAAGCGGGCCTGGTGGATGGAGGCCGGCGCCTGGGCGGTGTACGCCGGCTGAAATTCTGTGCCACCCTTGGCCCGATGGACGGCGAGGGAGGGACAGCGGTGGAGCAGCCGTACACGCCGGCGGAGCGCCCCGAACCGGACTTCTGGCCACCCGACGTCGCACCGTCCGACGAGGACGCCGACGACGACCGCCCGGGGTGGAGCGCGGCGTCGCCGTGGTCGACGCCGCCGGGCACCGGGTCGCCGTGGGCGGACCCGCACGGCGGCGAGCGCCCGCCGCACCCGGCCAACATGCCGTCGATCGGCGTGGGTACGTCGACCCGGGCGCGGAAGGCGGAGCGGCGGACGGCACCGACGTTCGTGGGCGCGGCCTCCCCGATCCCGCCGGCCGCGGCGGCGCTGGATGTCGTACCGGCACCGGCGGCGACGGACGCCGCAGGGTCGCCGTCCGGCCGGCACGCCCTGGTACCCGCACCACGCACCGACCCGACCCCCGACGCCGGGGCCGGCACCGGCTCGACCGGCAACGCACTGCGCATCGGGACGGGTCCTACGGCGGACGGGGATGCGCCGATTCGCGCGACCGCACCGGTCGCAGCGGGCACACCGGCCGGTGTGGACAGCTCGGCGAGTGTTGCGGCGCCGGCAACCGCCCCGGTGCGCGCCGACGCAGCACCGGGTACCGGTGTACCCGTCAGCGGCGGCGCGGCGGCGAGCGCGGGCCGGGTCGACGCGGTGGCGGGTGCGGGTCCGGGCGGCGCGGCGGCGGGCGCGGGCGCAGCGGCGACCGTGGGCACGGCAACGGGTGCCGGCACGGCGGTGAGCGCGGGCGCAGCGAATGCGGGCGCAGCGGCGAGCGCGGGCGTGGCGAGCGTGGGCGCTGTGAGCGCGGGCGCTGTGAGCGCGGGCCTTGTGGGTGCGGGCGTGGCAGGGAACGCAGTCGCGGCCGTCCAGCCGGGTCTGCCCGGCGACGTGGCTCCCCCGGTGAACGCGACCCTGCCGGTCGACGCGACCCTTCCGGCCGACCTGGCTGTTCCGGCCGACATGGCTGTTCCGGTCGACATGGCTTGCCCTGTCGACGCGGCCCTCCCGGGTGACGCGGCTCGCCCGGTCGACGCGGCCGTTCCGGTTGATGCGGCCGTTCCGGTGGACGCCATCGCCACCGGGGCAGGGGGTGCGGCGGGGCGGGGTTCGCGTGGGAACGCAGAGCCGCTGCTGCCCCGGCGGACCCGGACGTCGCCCCTGCCGGCCGGGCAGCCCGACCAGCCGCTGCTCATCCCCGCCGGCCGGCGGGGCCAGCGCTCCGGCGACGACGCGGCGCTCTGGGCGGAGCCGGACGACGACGACCTCGTCCCCACCGACCCGTACGCCGGCCTGGCCGACCTCGCCGACCCGGAGGCCCACCCGGACGACGCCCCGACCGCCGCCGGCGCCTACGCCGCGCTGGCCGAGCCGGCCCCGGCCGGCCCCGACGTGTACGCCCGCATCGCCGACGCCGTCGGCCGCCGCCCCCACGAACCCCGCGAGTCCACCCCACCACCCCCGGCGGACACCGACCGCCTCGCCGCAGCGCTGGCCCCGGCAGCCGTCACCGCGCCGCGCACGCTGCCCGCGCCGACCGCCACCACCGACGCGAACAGCACCCCGCCTCCGGTACCGGCCACTGCGCGCACCGCGGCCGCCGCCCCGGCCACCGGCCCCGACCCGCTGCCGGCCGCCCTGCAACCGCCGGCGGCCGCGACTCCCGCCGGGCCGTATCCGGTACCGGTGGCCGTGGGCCCGGCAGCGGCGGTCCCGCCGGCGCGGCCGGTCGACACCGAGGTCTCGCTGCCCATCCCCGCCCTCTGGCCACCCGTGCCCGAGGCGGCCCACTCACTGCCCGGCGCTGCCGCCCACCCCGACAACGGCGGCGCCGGCGCCGCCCGGTCCGGCGACGGGCCCACCGCCGCCGGGGTCAACACCATCGGCGCCGCCACCGTCCGGAATCCGGCCAGCGCCGCGCCCACCGGCCCGAACGCCGCCGGCCGGCTCGCCGCTGATCCGAACGCCACAAGCCCGCTCGCCGCCGATCCGAACGCAGCGGGCCCGACCGCCGTCCATCCGAACGCGACAGGCCCGAACAGCCCGGGTACCGCCGCACCCGGCACCCCCCTCGCCGCCGCGCGTCCGCCGACGGCCCCGACCCGGCCGGCCGGCGCGCCCGCGACAACCGCCGCCGCAGCACCGCCCGCCGCACCGACGCCCGGTCAACCCGCCGCCGCAGGCCCCGCCGCCCCGAGCCGGCCGGCCGGCCCCCGGCACGCCGCCGCCGAGGAGCCGACGCCCCCCAGCGGCTACACCCTGTACGGCACGCCCGCCGCCGGCCCCGGTACCGCCGGCGCCGGTACCGCAGACGCCGGCCACACCGCGCGGCGCCGCGCGGTCCGCGCCGCGCCCGCCCCCCTCCCCGGCGCCGGCGTCTTCGACCCGCGGACCGAGCTGGACGTCCGCCCGGTGCCCACCGCCGACGACTTCGCCCGCCGCCGCGCCGCTCGCCCCGCCGACCCGCTCGCCACCACCGGCGCCAGGGCGGCCGTCCGGCGGGCGACGCTCGGCCTGGTCAAGCTCGGGCCGGGTACCCGCGAGCTGGAGCACCGGCGGTACGTCGAGACCGTCCGGCGGAACTTCGGCGGGCTGCGCCAGGTGACCGTGGTCAACCCGAAGGGCGGCGCCGGGAAGACCGTGGCGGTGCTGCTGTCGGCGATGACGTTCGGCCAACACCGGGGCGGGTACGTCCTGGCCTGGGACAACAACGAGACCCAGGGCACCCTCGGCATGCGGGCGCAGCAGGACTTCCACTCGCGGACGGTCCGGGACCTGCTGCGCGACCTGGAGCAGTTCGCCGGGGCGCAGGGGCGGGTGGGCGACCTGTCGCAGTACGTCCGCGCGCAGGGCGAGGGCATGTTCGACGTGCTGGCCTCGGACGAGTCCGCGACGGCCGGCGAGATGCTGACGGCGCGGGCGTTCGCGGAGCTGCGCGAGGTGGTGTCCCGGTTCTACAAGCTGATCTTCGTGGACACCGGCAACAACGTCCGGGCGGAGAACTGGCAGGCCGCGATCGACGCGACCGACCAGCTCGTCGTGACGATGTCCGCGCGCAACGACTCGGCGGAGCCGGCGGCCCGGATGCTGGACCACCTCGAGCAGACCGGCCGGCGGCGGCTGGTCCGGCAGGCCGTCACCGTGGTGTCGATGCCGCCGACCCGCAAGGACATCGACCTGCCGGCGATCCAGGAGCACTTCGCGGCGCGGACCCGGGCGGTGCTGCTGGCGCCGTACGAGAAGCTGGTGGACTCGGGCGAGCCGGTCCGGTACGGGCAGCTCACCCACGCCTCGAAGGACGCCTGGCTCCGCATCGCCGCCGCCGTCGCCGAGGGCCTCTGACCGCGGTCGGCAGCGGCTGACCGTCCGGTGGCCGGCGGCCGCGGCCGGGCCGGCAGCAGTGGCGCGGCCCGGGTGCGCGGCCGCGGCGAGGAGCTTCATCGGTACCCCCGAGGGTGTGCTGGCGCCGCCCGCGGGGTCTTCCGACCCCGCGGGCGGCGGTCGTTCAGCAGCGGCGGAACTTCAGTTCCGCGGTCAGGCCGCGGCGCTCGTTGAGCTGGAGTTCACTGCTGCCGCCGGTGCCCTTGGCCTCGACGAACACCTGGGCGTTGATGTTCAGCGCCCGGTTCGCGTCGCACTCGGACCAGTTGCCGTGCTGCCGGTCGTACGAGTCGAACTCGTCGTCGTACGGGCCGGACAGGTCGTTGCGCGCCTCGCCGGTCGACGGCAGCCCGGCGTGCCAGTGCGTCGCGATCGCCGTGCCGGTGGCACCGCGCTTCAGCGTCGCGTACCCGCTCATCGAGAGCCGGCCGATGGCGTACTGCCAACCCTCGTCCACTCGCAGCTTCAGGTTGGTGACGCAGTTGTGCCGCTCGCTGGACGGTTCCCCGCTGCCGCCCGCCCGGACACTGAGCCGTTCGTAGTTCACCTTGATGCGGTCCCCGTCGAGGGACGCGCGCGCGTCGCCGCGCTTCGGGCACCCGGAGCCCTCGTACACCGCCGAGGCGATCTCGACGTTCGGCTCGTCGGCGGCCGCGGCGACCGGCGCGGCGACGCCGATAGCCACGAGCAGAACCGCCGTCGCGCCGATGGATCGTGCGGCCTTGCGCACAACCGGATTCATGACACTCCCCAATGGTTAATTGGATTGGGCCTTGCCGACCCCAGCTTCGGCCGGCCCGGTCGGAAGGTTAGGGAGTGACCACGGGACATCGAAAGATGCCGACGCACGTTGTGGAGAAAGGTGCCGCCGGCCCCGGCACGAACGACCGATAGCCGATCGGGCAGTTGATCTGAATCGATTCGATCAGCGACATCGCCGCAGCTAGACCATCACGTCGACCCGGCGGACAACCATCATGCGGGGACTCGCGCGGGCGTTACCGCGCGGGCGCGAGTATCACAGTGGACGGACGGTGCCCGCCTCGACCCGGGCCAGGTACTCCGGGTCGCCGGTGAGGATCGGGGTCACCACGATCGCGGCGTCCGGCTGCGCAGTGCGCACATATGCAACGAGTCGGGGGTACGCCTCCTCGGTGGTGTCGGCCACCCACTCCCACTCGCGCGCCACCCGGATCGCGTCGCCGTCGCGGTACGTCGTGGCGACCGGGCCGCCGACCCGGACGGCCGCGGCCAGCCCCGCCGCGACGGCGTCCCGGGCCAGCGCGGCGGCCCGGTCGGGGTCGCCGACCGCCGCGCGGACCCGGCAGCAGGCCGGCTCCTCGGTCACGCCGAGGCCAGCGCGTCCGCCGCCGCGGGGTCGCAGTCGCGGAGGAAGTCCGCGCAGCGGGCGGCCTCGTCCGCCTCGCCGATCCCGCCGGCGGCCCGGGCGAGCTGGTGCAGGCAGCGCAGGAAGCCGCGGTTCGGCTCGTGCGCCCACGGCACCGGGCCGTGGCCCTTCCAGCCGTGCCGGCGGAGCTGGTCCAGGCCGCGGTGGTAGCCGGTGCGGGCGTACGCGTACGCGGCCACCGGCTCGCCCGCCGCCGCGGCCCGGGCGGCCAGCGCGGCCCAGGCGTCGCTGTGGCCGGGGTGGGCGCCGGCCGCCGCCGCGTACGCCGCGTCGGTGTCGGCGGCGGCGAGCGCCGCCGCCGCGGCCGGATCGGCGGCGAGCAGCGTCGCGGGCGGGGGCGGGAGAAGGTTCTGCATGCCGCCATTGAACCAGGCACAATGCCGACATGCCGACCCCACCGCCACCGGACGTGACGGCGCTGCGCGACACCGCCGCGGCCGAGGTGGAGAGCGCCGCCGAGCTGGCCGAACGCCTCGGCGCCGGCGGCCTGGCCGGGCTGACCGTGCAGGGCGTCCGGGTCGAGGCCGACCTGTCCGGCGTCGAGGTGGCCGACGCGCTGTTCCTCTGCTGCGACTTCGCCGACCCGGCCGCCGAGGCCGACGTGGTCCGGCGCGGCGCGCACGTCCTGCACGGCTTTCCGGAGCTGCCGTACCGGTGCCAGCCGCCCGGCCTGTACACCGCCGACGAGCTGGCCGCCGGGTTCGCCGCGGGCGGGTTCGCCGGCATGCTGGACAGCCGGGTGTACGCCCACTACCGGGCGGCCGGCGGGGCGACGCCGCCGGTCCGGGAGGCGCTGGCGCAGCGGGTGCACGACCACGGCGTCGACAACGCGCTGGCCGACGCGACCCGGACCTGGCTGGACCGGCACGGCCCGGGCGCGATCGTCGGGATCATGGGCGGGCACGCCGAGCCGCGGGGCAGCGCCGCGTACCGGATGGCGGCCGTGCTGGGCCGGGACCTGACCCGGGCCGGCAAGCTGGTCGTCACCGGCGGCGGGCCGGGGGTGATGGAGGCGGCGAACCTCGGCGCGTACCTCGCCGACCACGGGCCGGACGCCCTCGGCGCCGCGATCGACCGGCTGGCCGCGCACCCGGACTTCACCGACCACGACGCGTACACGGCGGCGGCGCTGGCGGTTCGCGCGGCGTACCCGGCGCCGGCCACCGACGACCCGGACGGCTGGGCCCGGGCGGGCGGGCTGTCGATCCCCACCTGGCTGTACGGGCACGAGCCGGCCAACCTGTTCGCCGGCCGGATCGCCAAGTACTTCTCCAACGCGATCCGGGAGGACACGATCCTGCGGCTGGCCCGCGGCGGGATCGTCTTCGCCGCCGGCCGGGCGGGCACCGTGCAGGAGGTGTTCCAGGCGGCGACCAAGACCTTCTACGGCACCGACGGGGTCAGCGGCGCGTACGTCTTCCTGGACCGGCACTTCTGGACCCACACGCTGCCGATCGAGGCGCTGCTGCGGCCGCTGCTCGGGCTGTCCCCGGCCGGCGACCTGTCCACCACGATCCACATCACCGACGACGTGCGCGAGGCGGTGGCCGTGCTCACCGGGGGCCGCGGGGCCGCGTGAGATCATCGCCGGGGACCGGCGAGGGGCGGTGGGCATGGCCAACGACACGCGGCTGCTCATGCTCGGGGCGGTCAAGCTGTTCGAGCCGGTCAACGGGTACCAGATCCGCCGCGAGCTGGTCTCGTGGTCGGTCGAGGAGTGGGCCAACATCCGGCCCGGCTCGATCTACTCCGCGCTGGCGACGCTGACCAAGCAGGGGATGCTGGCCCGGCACGAGGTGCCGGAGGGCGGCCGGTCGGTGGCGGTGTACACGCTGACGGCCGCCGGGCAGGCGGAGTTCGACCGGCTGTACGCGGCGGCGGTGACCGCGCCGGACCGGTCCTCGTCCACGGCGATGCAGGCGGCGGTCGCGCTGATCCCGCTCGTGCCCCGGCCGCGCTTCGCCGAGCTGCTGGCCGAGCGGGTGCGCGCGCTGGCCGAACGGCGCGCCGCCGACGCCGCGCGGTCCGGCGCCACTGCCGGTGCCGTACCGGGGCATGTCGCCCAGCTCGCCGCATGGTGGGCGGAGTCGACCGCGGTCGAGGAGGCGTGGTGCCGGCAGCTCCTGGACCGGGTCCGCGCGGGTGAACTGACCTTCGCCGGCGAGCCGTGGGACTGGACACCGGCGCCGGACGACCCGGGCTGGCAGATCCACCGGGACCACGAGCACTACCGGCGCGTCCTGAATCTCGGCTGAATTCCGCCGGGCGCCCGGCCGAACCGGTGTTTCTGTCGTACCCGGCGGGAATGCTGCGCGCCGGCGGGCCGGTTAATGGCCTTGACAGGGCAGTATTCAAACTTGAACACTGCCCACCGAACGTGACTACCCACTTGGCAGGAGGCGGCACGAGTGATTCGCGCCAGAGGTCTGGTCCAGACCTTCCAGAGCCGGCAGGGTCGGGAGAAGACCGAGGTACGCGCCGTGGACGGCGTGGACCTGGATGTCGCCGAGGGCGAGATCGTCGGCTTCCTCGGCCCCAACGGCGCCGGCAAGACCACTACGTTGCGTATGTTGACCACGCTGCTGCGGCCGACGGCCGGCGAGGCGACGGTGGCCGGGTACGACGTGGTGAAGGACTCGAAGCAGGTCCGCCGGTCGATCGGCTACGTGTCGCAGAGCGGCGCCACCGGCAGCGTCGCCCGGGCGGGCGACGAGGTGATCGACCACGGCATGCTGTACGGGCTCAGCCAGGCCGAGGCCCGCAGCCGCGGGCAGGAGCTGTTCACCCGGTTCGAGCTGGACGGCCTGTGGTCCCGGCAGCCCAAGACGCTGTCCGGCGGCCAGCGGCGCCGGCTGGACATCGTGATGGGGCTGATCCACGTACCTCAGTTGATCTTCCTGGACGAGCCCACGACGGGCCTGGACCCGCAGGCCCGGGCGAACCTGTGGCAGCACATCCGCGCCCTGCGCGACCAGCGCGGCACGACGGTGTTCCTGACCACGCACTACCTGGACGAGGCCGACGCGCTCAGCGACCGGATCATCGTCATCGACCACGGCAGGATCGTCGCCTCGGACACCCCGGACAACCTCAAGACCCGGGTCGCCGGCGACGCCGTCGACCTCGAGGTCAGCGACCCCGACCGGGTCGCCGCGGTGGCGGCCGCGCTGGAGGCCGTCGCCGACCCGGACGACAAGGTCACCGTCGACGGCCGGCACATCCGCGGCCGGATCCGGCAGGCGGGCACGGCCGTGCCGGGCCTGCTGCGCGAACTGACCCGGGCGAACATCGAGCTGACCAGCATCGAGGTCCGCCGCCCCACGCTCGACGACGTGTTCCTCGCGCTGACCGGCCGGTCGCTGCGCGACGGCGAATGAGAGGCAGCGATGCTGTTCCTGCGTGAGAGCTTCATCGTGTTCCGCCGGCAACTGCGGATGAACCTGCGCAACCCGGCGTGGGTGCTGATCGGCGCGTTCCAGCCGGTGCTGTACCTGCTGCTGTTCGGCCCGCTGCTCGAACCGCTGACCGCGCAGTTCGGGGCGACGAACGCGTACACGTTCTTCGTCCCCGGCATGCTCGTCCAGCTCGGCATCTTCGGCGCGTTCTTCGCCGGCTTCGGCCTGATCGCCGAGTGGCGCGACGGCGTGGTGGAGGCCGAGCGGGTCACCCCGGCCAGCCGGACCGCGCTGCTCATGGGCCGGCTGTGGCGGGACCTGCTGCAACTGCTGTTCCAGGCGCTGATCCTGGTCGGCCTCGGGTACGTGCTCGGCATGCGCGCCCCCTGGGACGGCATCGTCGCCGGCGTCCTGCTGACGCTGCTGGTCGGCGGCGCGTGCGCGGCGGCGTCCAACGCGCTCGCCCTGACGACCAAGAGCGAGGACGTCATGGCGCCGGTGATCAACGTGGTCATGATGCCGGTCCTGCTGCTGTCGGGCATCCTGCTGCCGATGTCGCTCGGGCCGGGCTGGCTGGAGACCGCCAGCGACTACATGCCGGTCAAGCACATCGTGAACGCGGTGCGCGACTCGTTCGCCGGCCGGTTCACCACGGACGCCTTCCTCTGGGGTTCGCTGTGGACGGTCGCGCTGTTCGCCCTCGCGGTCTGGTGGGGTACCCGCACCTTCCGCAAGGAGAACGCCTGAGCTGAGCCCGCTGCGGGGCGCCCGGCCGGGCGCCCCGCAGCGGTCGGCCCTACCGCCCGCCCATCGTGCCGCGGGCCAGCACCAGGCCGGCGAGCAGGTCCTTGTGCAGGTCCTCGTCCAGCCCGCCGATCTGCATCAGCACCGGGCGCTCGGCCGCGGTCACCAGCAGCGCCCGCCGCGGCATCGTCTCGCCGAGCGCCTCGACGTGCTCGCCCCAGGTCACCTCCAGCGCCGGTACCCCGTCGACGGTCACCGGCCGGTCCGCCCGGCCGCGCACGTTCGCCTTCTCCGGCGCGAGGTACGCGTCCGCCGCCCCGGTCAGGTCCGTCGCCGGCTCGTCCGCGCGCATGATGCGCACCAGCCCGATCAGCCCGGCCGACTTCGCGTCCAGCTCGCAGACCAGCGTGAACCCGCCCTGCTTGCCCAGCTCGGCCAGCTCCCCCTCGACCTTGACCGGCTTGGCCTTCCACCCCTTCGGCGCGGTGAAGGTCACCGGGAGCCCGCACGGCGTACCGGTGCCGGCGCCGATCCGCGCACCGGCCGCGGCGGGGCGGACCTCGTCGTACCAGGGCTTGCCGGGCTTCGCTGCCGCGCTGGGCGACGCCACCGGCCCGCTCGCGACGAACGTCGGCGAGCCGGCGGGCGGCAGCACCTTCGCCGAGTCCCCGCCGCACCCCGCCAGCGCCGCCGTCGCCACCACCGCCGCGGCCGGGCCGCCCCACATCCGGTTCATCACGCGCACTCCACACCCCTCGAAAATCGACGGGCGTGAACGTATCCCGGATCGCCCGCCGGCGAAGTCGGGAATCCGACAGCCGGCGCGCGGATATCCGCCAACCGCCTGCTTTCCCGCCGCCGGTCCGCTGCGGCGGGCGTCTGTCCACGTCGGAGGTGGCGGCCCGACCGGCGGTGGTGGCGCGGGCGGGCCTGGTCAGCGGCGGTCGCGGCCGATCAGGAGCAGGACGCCGATCCCGGCCAGGGCGATCCCCACCCCGATCACCGCCACCACCCCCGGCCGGGCCACCCCGCTCGGCGGCAGCGACCCGGCGGCCGGCGCGAGCCGGATCCCGAGGGCGAACGCGTACAGCGACATCTCAGGACCCCGGCCGGCCGCGCCGGTTCACGGCCATCCGGAGCAGCACCACACCCAGCCCGCACAGCGCCGCCCCGATGACGATCCAGTCCGCGGCGCGCCGCCCGGTCACCGGCAGCGCCTGCGCCGCGGCGCCGAGCAGCCCGGCGTCCAGCCGGTGCCGCTCCCCGGCGACCGCGGTGAGGGTGGCCAGCCCGAACGTCCCCTCGGCGATCGCGGTGTAGTCCGAGTCCCGGTCGCCGGGCCCCGCGTGCGGGGTGGTCAGCGAGGTCGCGGGCTGCAGGGTGTCGGACCCGCGGTCGTACCGCGACAGCACCACCGCCACCACCATCGGCCCGGGGTCGAGCGGCCCGAAGTCGTACCGCCCGTCCGGCCCGCTGGTGGTCGAGTCCAGCTCGGCCTGCTCGTAGCCGGGCATCCGGCCGCGGGTGTACTCGCGCAGGCTGGCCACCGCGGCGCCGCGCTGGGCGGCCGGCGGCATCGGGTCGGCGAGCGCGTAGTTGAACGCCCACACCCGCACGCCGGGCAGGCCCGGCTCGTCCGCGTCGCGGCGGCCGTCGTGGTCGCGGTCGTCCCAGACGACCCCGCTGATGCGTACCTTCGCCGCCCGGGCCACGCCGGCCCCGGAGGCGGACGCGCTCGGCGCGGGGACGCCGGCGCGCCGGGCGACGGGGTCCGGGGTGCCGGCCGGGTCGGCGGGTGCCGCGGCGGCGGGGCCGGGGACGCGGCGCGGTCCGCCGGACGAGGACGGGGCCGGGGCCGGGGCGGCGGTCGGGCCGCCGTTGCCCGGTCCGGGGTCGGGCTCGGGGCCGCCGGGCTGGGTGTCGGGCGGGTCGTCGGCGGGCGGGTCGCCGCCGGGCGGGGTGTCGGGCGCCGGGTCGGCGCCGGGTCCGTCGGGCCCGGTCTCGGCGACCAGCCGCAACGCCGGCAGCGGGACGGCGGCGGGTGCGGCACCCGCCCCGGCAACCGGCGGCGGGGCGGGTGCCGGGGCCGCGAGCGGCGCGGCCGGGGCGGTGAACAGGAGCGCCGCGGTCGGCGCGAGCAGTGCGGCGGGGACGGTGCGGGTGCGCGGCATAGGCTCCCCCGACTCCAATCGGTGTTCATCCGACCGGTCTTGAATCGGACAAACAGGGAGCTTAGGGAACTTTTCGGTCACGCTCCGGTAGGCGGCGGGGTGACGTCCGGCGACATTCGGCCGGATGTCACCCCGTCGATCCCGTTACCTACTTGCTCAGCGTCGTGCCCGTCGAGCGCAGATCCTCGCAGCCGCGGACGACCCGGGCGGCCATGCCCTGCTCGGCGGCCTTGCCCCAGGACCGCGGGTCGTACAGCTTCTTGTTGCCGACCTCGCCGTCGATCTTCAGCACGCCGTCGTAGTTGCCGAACATGTGCGCCGCGACCGGGCGGGTGAACGCGTACTGCGTGTCGGTGTCGATGTTCATCTTGACCACGCCGTAGTCGACCGCCGAGCGGATCTCCTCCAGCAGCGAGCCCGAGCCGCCGTGGAACACCAGCGCCAGCGGCTTCTCCTTGTTGTACTTCGCGCCGACCGCGTCCTGGATCTCCTTCAGGATCTCCGGCCGCAGCTTCACGTTGCCCGGCTTGTACACGCCGTGCACGTTGCCGAACGTCAGCGCCGCCATGTACCGCCCGCGCTCGCCCAGGCCGAGCGCCTCGACCATGGCCAGCCCGTCCTCGACGGTCGTGTACAGCTTCTCGTTGATCGCGTTCTCGACGCCGTCCTCCTCGCCGCCGACGACGCCGACCTCGATCTCCAGGACCACGTTCGCCGCGGCCGAGGCGGCCAGCAGCTCCTCGGCGATCTCCAGGTTCTCCTTCAGCGGTACGGCCGACCCGTCCCACATGTGCGACTGGAACAGCGGCGCGCCGCCGTGGGCCACCCGCTCCCGGGACAGCGCCAGCAGCGGCCGGACGAACCCGTCCAGCTTGTCCTTCGGACAGTGGTCGGTGTGCAGCGCGATGTTCACCGGATACTTCCTCGCCACCTCCGCGGCGAACGCCGCGAACGCGGCCGACCCGGTCACCATGTCCTTGACCGTCGGCCCGGACAGGTACTCGGCCCCGCCGGTCGACACCTGGATGATGCCGTCGCTCTCCGCCTCGGCGAAGCCGCGCAGCGCGGCGTTCAGCGTCTGCGACGACGTCACGTTGATCGCCGGGTACGCGAACGCGCCGGCCCGGGCGCGGTCGAGCATCTCGGCGTACACCTCGGGGGTAGCGATGGGCATGAACGCGCTCCTGTCCACTCGTACGGCCGTTTGGCCGCAGTATGCCACCCGCGCCGGCCCGGGGCCGGGGCCCTGTTTACCGGTACGGCGTCTCGGGGACGCACACCACCCGTACCGTGGGAGGCGACTGCCCGGCGGACGCGCCGCGCGCCGGGGCACCGCGCCGGGAGGAGTGCGCCATGACCCAGCAGTACGAGGACCTGACCCCGCCCGACCACCTGGACCCGGCGGAGCGCGACCTCGAGGCCCCCGCCGCCGACGCCATCGAACAGGCGTTCCCCGCGAACCCGGCGGACGCGCCCGAGGAGCTGCCCGGCTCGCCGGAGGCGAACGAGTGGGACGCGGCCGAGCAGGCCCGCGTCGTCGACCTGGACGACGACTACGACCGCTGAGGGCGCCCGCGGGCGCCTCGCTACGGGTCGCCGGCGGGCGGCGGGTTCAGCACGTCGGCGCCGCGGCTGACGACGTCGCCCGGCGCCGCCGGTACCGCCTCCAGGCCCGGCGCGGCCAGCACCGCCTCGATGCACGCCCGGCTCCCGCCCACGTAGGTCGAGACCAGGTCGACGTCCGTGGACACGCACCACGCCCGGTCCGCCGGCCACCACAGCGTCGGCAACTGGACGGACAGAGCGTCGTCCGCCAGCGACGTGGTCGCCGCCCGCAGCGGCCCGGTCAGCACCTTCTCCTCCCGGCGCAGCGCGAAGGTCGGCAGCCGCTCGACGTCGGGGTGCAGGTTGAACCCCTCCCACACCGCGAACCAGCACCGGTCCGGCGTCGCCGTGTGCGCGGCGAGCACGCCGGCCAGCGCCGCCGCCTCGGCGGGCAGCAGCGTGCCCCACTCCGGCATCGCGTCCCACAGGCCGGGCTGGTGGGTGTTGCCGTCGTAGTACTCGTACCGCCCGGTGATCGACTCCCACTGCGCCAGCGAGTGCAGGGTCCGGCCGTTGGCCCGGGCGACGTGCGCCCACGACACCGGCCACTCGTCGCGGCCGACCGACGCCGGGTGCAGGACGCGCGCATACGCGGCGAAGCCGGCGGGCAGCAGCAGCGGCACGACGGTGTACCCGTCGAACGGCGCGTCGCGCGCGAACCAGCCGCCCGCGCCGCCGTCGTCCCCGCTGCCCGTCAGCTCGCCGATCCGGATCACCGGTCCAGTGTCGGCCGGCCGGCGGGCCGGGGTGCGCTAGATCCGCATCTCCGGCACGTCGCCCTCGACGGTCACGTCCGGCTCCGTCTTCTCCCGTACCTCGTCCACCGTCACGCCCGGCGCCACCTCACGCAGCACCAGCCCCGCCGGCGTCACGTCGAGCACCGCCAGGTCGGTGATGATCCGCTGGACGACGCCCAGCCCGGTGTACGGCAGCGAGCACTTGTTGACGATCTTGTAGTCGCCGTTGCGGGCCACGTGCTCCATCAGCACGACGACGTGCTTGGCGCCGTGCACCAGGTCCATCGCGCCGCCCATGCCCTTGACCATCTTGCCGGGGATCATCCAGTTGGCGATGTCCCCGCCGGCCGACACCTGCATCGCGCCGAGGATCGCCGCGTCGACCTTGCCACCGCGGATCATGCCGAAGGACAGCGCCGAGTCGAAGTACGCCGCCCCCTTGCGCACGGTCACGGTCTCCTTGCCGGCGTTGATCAGGTCGGCGTCCTCGTCCCCGTCGTACGGGTACGGGCCCACGCCGAGGATGCCGTTCTCCGACTGGAGCACGATCTCCACGTCGTCCGGCACGTAGTTGGGGACCAGCGTCGGCAGGCCGATGCCCAGGTTGACGTACGAGCCGTCGGTCAGCTCGGCCGCCGCGCGGGCCGCCATCTGCTCACGGGTGAGTGCCATGATCGACTCTCTTTCTGCCGGGCCGGGGCTAGGACGCGTCGGGACGGGGACGGACGGTGCGGCGCTCGATCCGCTTATCGGCGGCCTGCTCCGGCGTCAGCACGACGACCCGCTGGACGAAGATGCCCGGCACGTGCACGTCGTTCGGCGGCAGCTCGCCGACCTCGACCAGCTCCTCGACCTCGCAGATCGTGATCCGGCCGGACATCGCGCACAGCGGGTTGAAGTTGCGCGCCGAGTCGCGGAAGACCAGGTTGCCCTGGCGGTCGCCGCGCCACGCCCGGATCAGGCCGAAGTCGCAGGCGATGCCCTCCTCCAGCACGTACTCGTGCGCGCCGAACGTCCGCACCTCCTTCGGCGGGGAGGCCACGGCGATGCTGCCGTCGGACGCGTACTTCCACGGCAGGCCGCCGTCGGCGACCTGGGTGCCGACGCCGGTCCGGGTGAAGAAGCCGGCGATGCCGGCGCCGCCGGCGCGCAGCCGCTCGGCCAGCGTGCCCTGCGGGGTCAGCTCGACCTCCAGCTCGCCGGACAGGTACTGCCGCTCGAACTCCTTGTTCTCCCCGACGTACGAGCTGGTCATCCGCCGGATGCGCTTGTCCCGCAGCAGCAGGCCGAGCCCCCAGTCGTCGACGCCGCAGTTGTTCGAGACGACGGAGAGATCGGTGGTGCCGCGGGCCAGCAGCGCCTGGATGAGCGCGCTCGGGATGCCGCAGAGCCCGAAGCCGCCCACCGCGAGGCTGGCGCCGTCGGGGATGTCGGCGACCGCGTCGGCGGCGCTGGAGACGACCTTGTCCATTCGGTGCCCCTCCTCAGGTCCGTACCGACGCGAACTCTATCGGTCGCGACCCCCCGCGGGCAGGCCCGTCCGACGAGCCTGCGGGAGCGCGGCGCGACCCGGGTACGCTGGGTCGCCGTGGATACCGAGCAGACCCGTGCCGTCGCCGACCAGATGGCGATCAACCCCCTCGACCCCAAGGCGCTGATCCAGACGTTCGGGCAGATCGGCATCTGGGCGATCCTCTTCGCCGAGACCGGGCTGCTGATCGGCTTCTTCCTGCCCGGCGACTCGCTGCTGTTCCTCGCCGGCCTGGCGGCCACCCCGATCGCGGACGCCGCCGTCGGCACCCGGCTGTCGCTGGGCCTGCTGCTGGTGGGGGCGCCGATCGCGGCCATCGTCGGCGCGCAGCTCGGGCACTACCTCGGCGCGCGGTACGGGCGCCGGATGTTCGACCGCCCGGACTCCCGGCTGTTCAAGCGGGAGTACGTGGACAAGGCCGAGTTCTACTTCAACAAGTACGGCCCGGGCAAGGCCGTGGTGCTGGCGCGGTTCATCCCGATCGTGCGCACGTTCCTGAACCCCGTGGCCGGGATGCTCGGGATGCCGGCGCGCCGGTTCCTGCTGTGGAACGTGATCGGCGCGATCCTGTGGACCGACGGGCTCATTCTCGCCGGGTACCTGCTCGCCGAGCAGATCACCAAAGTCATCGCGCCCGAGCGGATCGATCGCTACATCCTGCCGGCGGTCGCATTGATCATCGTAATTTCGATCTTGCCGATCGCGGTCGAACTGCTGCGTGAGCGCCGGGCCCGCCGGGTCAACGCCGACGGGAAATAGCGATAACCACCGGGGCCGTCCCCTGGCGATCCCGCCTGGCGCCTCCCCAGTAGCGCCGGGCGGGACCGCCGAGACGGTCGGTGGTGATGGTTACGGAGCGACTCCGGTGACGCGGTCAGCGCGCGCGCTTGGTGGCCCGCTTCCGCGGCGGCGTGAGCAGGTCCGCGATCGTGGCGATCGAGGCCGGCACCAAGCGGTAGTACGCCCACACGCCGCGCTTCTCCCGCTCCAGCAGCCCGGACTCGGTCAGGATGCGCAGGTGGTGGCTGACGGTCGGCTGGGAGAGCCCCAGCGGCGATGTCAGGTCCGCCACGCACGCTTCGCCGTCCGGCGCCGCCTGAATCAAGCTGAGCAGGCGAAGGCGCGCCGGATCGGCGAGCGCCTTCAATACACCGGCGAGCCGCTCAGCATCGGCTCGCTCGATCGGCTCGCCGGCAAGCGGCGAGATCTGAGGCATTGTCATTTCGGCCAACGCAGTTCCCACAGAACCCATCCTTCCACCAACACCATCGACCCGCCTGCATATCAGCAGGTCCGAACCGGCAGTTTTCTAGTCCGTAAGGCCGAGGTCCGCCAACGTATACGCCGCGCGGTAGGGGATTCCTTGCTCCTGAACCGCCCGTCCCGCCCCCCGATCGACAATAACCGCAACGCCGACCACTTCGGCCCCAGCCTGCTGTAACGCTTCGACGGCGGTCAGGACACTGCCACCCGTCGTCGATGTGTCCTCCACCGCCAGAACCCGCCTTCCGGCGACATCCGGACCCTCGATCCGACGCTGCAGGCCATGCGTCTTCTCGTTCTTGCGCACCACGAACGCGTCCAACGGCGCGGCGCCGGCCCGCGTCGCCGAGTGCAGCATCGCCAGTGCGACCGGGTCGGCACCCAGGGTCAGACCTCCCACAGCGTCGTACTCCCAGTCGGCGGTGAGCTGGCGCATGACGTCCCCCACGACGGGCGCGGCGGCGTGATGCAGGGTCACTCGGCGCAGGTCGGCGTACCAGTCAGCCTCCTTGCCCGACGAGAGCACGACTCGACCACGGACGATGGCCAGGTCGTTGATGTATTTGCGCAGTTCATCGCGGGGGTCCATGGCGGAAAGGGTACTCACCCGAGTCACATCCACGGGTGAGACCCCCACCATTAGAGTGACGAAGCGAACACTCGTTGTCCAGAACTTGACCCGGATTCTGTTAATCGTCCCGTTTCGGGCGGCGCTTGCCAGTGCCCGTGGCCAGGCGATGTGCCAATCGACGTGGCGCATGTCGCATCACACCCACGGCGATCCGGTACCGCCAGTCCGGCACGCTGACCGCGCGGCCGCGGGCGAGGTCACGCAGCGCGTCGGCGACGACGCGGTCCGCGTCCAACCAGGCCCACGGCGGGATGCCGGCCGTCGGGATCGCGGCGCGCGCGTGGAACTCCGTCCGGACGAAGCCCGGGCACAGCGCCATCACCCGGACGCCGTGCGCCCGCACCTGCAGGTGCGCGGACTCGCTGAAGTTGATCACCCAAGCCTTGCTCGCCGGGTACGACGAACCGGGCATCGGCCCGAACCCCGCGACCGACGCGACGTTGACGACGGCGCCGCGGCGCCGCTGCCGCATCCCCGGCAGCGCGGCGAGCGTGAGCCGCAGCACCGCCTCGACGTTGAGCCGCAGCATCCGCTGCTCGTCCGCGACCGGGTTGCCCAGCATCGAGCCGGCCAGGCCGATGCCGGCGTTGTTCACCAGCAGGTCGACCGGCCGGTCGGCGTCGGCGAGCCGGGCGGCGACGGCGGCCACGCCGGCGGCGTCGGACAGGTCCGCCGGCAGCGCGGTGACCGCGCTGCCGGTCGCGCCGGCCAGGTCGGCCGCGGCGGCGGCCAGCCGGCCGGCGTCGCGGGCGACGAGCACGAGGTCGTACCCGCGGCCGGCGAGGCGCCGCGCGAACGCGGCGCCGATACCGGCCGTGGCGCCCGTGACGAGCGCGGTCGGCGCCACGGCGCCTACCGGCTGTCCGGGTCGGCGTCGCCGGGCCGCCGCTCGCCCCCGCCGGCGGGACCGTCGGCACCCGGCGGCGTGTCCGCAGCCGGCGGCGCGATGCCGGGCCCGTCCGGCCGGGCCGGGTCGGGCGCCGCGGGCGGCACGGACACGGCGGGCGGGTCGGGTACCGGCGGCGGGGTCGGGTGGTCGGGTGCCGCGGGCGGCGGCGTCGGGTGGTCGGGTGCCGCGGGCGGCAGTGGCGGCGGGAACGCCGCGCCCGGTGCGGGCGGCGGCGCCGGCGGCGGGTAGTGCGGCGGTCCGGGCGGCGCGGCCGGCGGTGGGTACAGCGGCGCGGTCGGGTCGGCCGACGGCCCGCCCGGGTACGGCGGCGCGCCCGGCGGCACCGGTCCGCCGTGCGCCGCGGGTCCGCCGTGCGGCGGCGTGTCGCCGCCGGGCGCGGGCGGCGCGCCGTGCGGCGGGAACGGCCCACCGGGCACCGGACCACCCTGCGGCGGGCCGCCGTGAGCCGGACCGCCGTGCGGCGGGCCGCCGTGCACGGGACCGCCGGGGACCGGGCCGCCGTGCGGCGGGGCGGCGGGCTGGTCGGGCTGGACCGGGTACGCGGGGTACGCGGGCGGGAAGCCGCCCGGCGGGTACCCGCCGCCCGCCCAGCCGGCCTCCGGCTTGCGGAAGAAGTCGTTCGACGCCGGCAGCGCCAGCAGGACCAGCGCCACCAGCAGGACCAGCGCCGCGACCAGCTCGACGATGCTGCTCGACCACTGGTACCAGGTCGGGATCTCGATGTTGACCTGCCCGCCGCTGGGCTGGAACCCGCCGCCCAGCGACAGCGCGTCGGCGGCCACGCCGAAGGCGCCGCAGCAGACCGAGAGGCCGCCGAGCACCCAGAGGGTGATCCGGGCGCCGTTGCGGCCCCGGTTCACGAAGATGGCCAGCACCGCGAACACGATGGCGACGACGAGCAGCACGCAGATGCCGACGCCGAAGCCGATCATCGCGGCGGCCTCCATCGCCTCCCGCGACATGCCCTCCTGCGGCGGCGCGGCCGTGATGGACTCGCGCAGCTCCGGCAGCGCGACGACGAACAGGACGGCGCCGACCACCGCCAGTGCCACGTACGTGAATACCAGGGCCGTCGCCGCGCTGACCGTAGTCGGGCGCCGCCGGCCGGGCGGCTCCACCGCTGGGTACGCCATTCGCCTGCCTCCCTCGCTCCTCGCGCCCACGTTAGCCGGTGCGCGCCCGCGGCCCGCCGCGGCGCACGCGACACCGCCGCCGCGCGCGGAACCCGCGCCGGCCCGGCGCCGCGCCGGGCCGGGTCACCGCTGCCGCCGGCCGCCCGCGGGGTGGCCGGTCGCGCCGAGGTACCGCTCCGCCGCGGGCGTGCTCACCGCGAACAGGCTCACGACGAGCGCGGCCAGCGCGGCGGCCTGGAGCGCGAGCGCGCTCCACGTGAAACCGGCCGGCATCGCGTCCGTCACCTCGTCGACGGCGGCCCGGTGCGCGGCCCAGCCGATCCCGCCGGCGCCGAGGTTGAGGTACGCGAGGAGAGCCACGACCAGCGGGAGCAGCAGGCGGGGCAGCCGGGGGACCGGGCGGCCGGCCGCCGCGACGGCCAGCACCCCGCCGACCAGCGCCGCCCCCAGGAGCATCGCGACGGCGAAGTACGCCAGCCCGCCGTGCAGGCCGGCGCGCAGCTCGGCCACCGGCGTGTCGCCGACCGCGGCGACGTCCCGGGCGGCCTCGACCAGCCGGCCGTACCAGGCCAGCACCCAGCCGACGGCGAGCACGGTGAGCGCGACCACCGCCACGGTCGCCCGCCCGGCGAGCCGCACGGCGGCCGGCACCGGCCCGGACCGCACCGGCGGCCCGGCCGCCGCCCGCCCGCCGCGCAGCAGGAGGACGTCGCCACCGTCCCCACCGAACAGCGGATCGCCGTCCCCCGGCACCCCGCCGACCACCGGGGCGCCCGCGAGCAACGGATCGGGGGCGAGCAGCGGGTCGCCGTCCGCCGGCTGCCGGGACGCGTCCGCGCGGAGGACGTCGAAGCCGCGCGCGCCCGGCGCCGTCCGCCCCGGCACGTACGCCGGCAGCGCGCCGAACCAGGCCGACGCCGCCGGCCGGTACAGCAGCACCAGCGCCGGCCCGGCCAGGCAGGCCGCGACCAGCACCGCCGCCGCGGCCAGCCCCACCCACGGCCCGGGCCCGGCGACGGCGAGCCGGAGCCGGGCGTCGTCGGACATCGCCCAGCCGGTCTCGCAGTCCAGCGGCGGGCAGGGGGCGCGCGGCGCTACCCGGTCCGGATCGGCCATGCCGGTGGCGATCCCGCCGAACAGGCCACCGACGGCGTCCCGCACGGCGAGCAGCGCCAGGACGGCGGCGACGAGCACCGCCGGCCCGATGGCCAGGATGGCGTGCAGCGCGCGGACCGCGCCCGCCCCGCGCCACAGCGGGCGCAGCGTGCCGGCGCTCCACGCCGCGCCGAGCAGCAGCAGGAACGCGGCGATCAGCGGCCCCTCGCGGGCGCTGTCCCGGGCCGCGTCGACCAGGTCGGGCGGGGTGCCCAGCCGGTCCGCGGCGGCCCGTACGGCGGCGTCGCCGCGCAGCGCGGCGGCGACCAGCAGGGCCGCCGCCGCGAGCAGCAGCGCCGCGACGGCCGCCTGCAGGCGGACCGCCACCCGCACGGCGGCCGGCGGGCGCGGCCGGGCGCCGGCCGGCGACGCCCGGCCCGCGACCGCCGGCGGGTGGTCGGTGGGCAGGCTCACCCCCCGACCGTACGAAGCCCGGCGCGGCCGCGGGGGCGGTTCAGCGGACCGGCGCGACCGCCAGCCCGTCCTTGGCCGGGTTCAGCTCGACGGAGATCGTGTCCCCGTCCCGGACGTCGCCCGCGAGCAGCGCCCGGGCGAGCTGGTCGCCGATGGCCGTCTGGATCAGCCGGCGCAGCGGCCGGGCGCCGTAGATCGGGTCGTACCCGCGCTCGGCCAGCCACGCCCGCGCCCCGTCGCCGACCGCGAGGTCCAGCCGGCGGCCGGCGAGCCGGCGGCGCAGCGCGTCGAGCTGGATGTCCACGATGGCCCGCAGGTCCGGGCCGGTCAGGGCGTGGAAGACGATGATGTCGTCCAGCCGGTTGAGCAGCTCGGGCTTGAAGTGCGTCCGGACCGTGGCCAGTACCGCGTCCCGCCGCTGCTCCTCGGTCATCGTCGGGTCGGCGATGATCTGCGAGCCGAGGTTGGAGGTCAGGACGAGGATGCTGTTGCGGAAGTCGACGGTCCGGCCCTGGCCGTCGGTGAGCCGGCCGTCGTCGAGGACCTGGAGCAGCACGTCGAAGACGTCCGGGTGGGCCTTCTCGACCTCGTCCAGCAGGATCACCGAGTACGGCCGCCGGCGCACCGCCTCGGTGAGCTGCCCGCCCTCGTCGTACCCGACGTAGCCGGGCGGGGCGCCGACGAGCCGGGCGACGGAGTGCTTCTCGCCGTACTCGCTCATGTCGATCCGGACCATCGCCCGCTCGTCGTCGAACAGGAACTCGGCCAGCGCCTTGGCCAGCTCGGTCTTCCCGACGCCGGTCGGGCCGAGGAACAGGAACGAGCCGGTCGGCCGGTCCGGGTCGGCGATCCCGGCCCGGGCCCGGCGGACGGCGTCGGCGACCGCGAGCACGGCCGCGCCCTGCCCGATCACCCGGGACGTGAGCAGCTCCTCCATCCGCAGCAGCTTGGCCGTCTCGGCCTCGAGCAGCCGCCCGGCGGGGATGCCGGTCCAGGCGGCGACGACGCCGGCGATGTCGTCGGCGCCGACCTCCTCCTTGACCATCGGCTCGGCCTCGTCGGCGCTGGCCGCGGCGCTGGCCAGCTCCTTCTCCAGCGCCGGGATCTTGCCGTACAGCAGCTCCGACGCGGACGCCAGGTCGCCGCCCAGCCGGGCCCGGTCGGCCTGGCCGCGCAGGTCGTCGAGCTGCTTCTTCAGCTCGCCGACCCGGTTCAGCCCGGCCCGCTCGGCCTCCCACCGGGAGGTGAGCGAGCCCAGCTCCTCGGTCCGGTCGGCGAGGGTGCGGCGCAGCTCGGCGAGCCGCTGCACGCTGGCCGGGTCGGACTCCTTGGCCAGCGCCAGCTCCTCCATCCGCAGCCGGTCCACCGACCGCTGGATCGCGTCGATCTCCACCGGCCGCGAGTCGATCTCCATGCGCAGCCGGGAGCCGGCCTCGTCGACGAGGTCGATGGCCTTGTCCGGCAGGAACCGGTCGGCGATGTACCGGTCCGACAGCACGGCCGCCGACACCAGCGCGGCGTCGGTGATCCGGATGCCGTGGTGCGCCTCGTACCGCTCCTTGAGCCCGCGCAGGATGCCGATCGTGTCCTCGACGCTGGGCTCGCCGACGAGCACCGGCTGGAACCGGCGCTCCAGCGCCGGGTCCTTCTCGATGTGCTCGCGGTACTCGTCCAGCGTCGTCGCGCCGACCATCCGCAGCTCGCCGCGGGCGAGCATCGGCTTGAGCATGTTGCCGGCGTCCATCGAGCCCTCGCCCTTGCCGGCGCCGACGACGGTGTGCAGCTCGTCCAGGAAGGTGATCACCTGGCCGTTCGAGCCCTTGATCTCCTCCAGGACGCTCTTGAGCCGCTCCTCGAACTGCCCCCGGTACTGCGCGCCGGCGACCATCGCGCCCAGGTCGAGCGAGACCAGCCGCTTGTCCCGCAGGCTGTCCGGGACGTCGCCGGCCACGATCCGCTGGGCCAGCCCCTCGACGATCGCGGTCTTGCCGACGCCCGGCTCCCCGATGAGGACGGGGTTGTTCTTGGTCCGGCGGGACAGCACCTGGATCACCCGGCGGATCTCCGCGTCCCGGCCGATCACCGGGTCGATCCGACCCTGCAGGGCGGTCGCGGTGAGGTCGACGCCGTACTTCTCCAGCGCCCGGTACGTCTGCTCCGGGTCCGCCGAGGTGACCTTGCGGTCGCCGCCGCGGACGGCCGGGAAGGCGGCCACGAGCTGCTGCTCGGTCGCCCCGGCCCGGCGCAGCAGGTCGCCGACGGCGCCCGGGCCGCGGGCCAGGCCGGCGAGCAGGTGCTCGGTGGAGACGTACTCGTCGCCCAGCGGCCGGGCGATCTCCTCGGCGGCGGCGAGCGCGTTGACGAACTCGCGGGCCGGGCTCGGCTCGGCGACGCTGGCGCCGGCCGCCGACGGCAGCCCCTCCAGCGCCCGGACGGCGCCCCGGCGGACCTCGGCGGGGTTGGCGCCGGCCGCCCGCAGCAGCGCGCCGGCGGTGGAGCCGCCGGTGTCCAGCAGGGCGACCAGCAGGTGCCAGGGCTCGATGGTGGCGTGCCCGCGGCTGCCGGCGCCGCTCGCGGCGGCGCTGATGACTTCGCGGCTCTTGGTGGTGAAGCGTTCGGCGTTCATCAACCTCTCCCTGTGGGGCGTACGGGAAGTGAGACACGGGCGAAGTTGAGTCTATTCCGCTCAACTCCGGGACGCGCGGGTGAACGGTGCGGCCATTCCCGCTCGGGTGCCGCCGTTCACCGCCGATCAGGGGGATATTCCACTCGATTACCGCGGAGCGTCCGCGGGAACGTCATGATCCGTGGGGAGCATGCACCGCATGACCAAACTTTTCGCCGCCGCCACCGGCGCCCTGGCCGCCCTCGCCGCCGCCGCGCCGGCCGCCGCCGCCGACGGCAACCCGCGGTTCTGGGCCGCCGACGACCGGGCCGGCCTGGCCAGCGGCACGTACGAGTACGGGGCCAGCATCGGCACCAGCCCGACCTTCCCGGTGTTCCTCACCGGCCGGCTCACCGCCGACTTCGGCCGCGCCTGCCACGCGGCGTACGCCACGCCGCGGCTGGCCGACGCCAAGCCCACCTGGGTCCGGCTCGCCGCCGGCTGCGGCCTGGCCAGCGTCGACTTCCGGGCCACGCTCGCGGTGCCGAAGCGGGCCGGGAGCGTACCGGGGGTGCGGGTCTGCTGGGCCAACGACGACCCGGCCGCTGTCCTCCCCACCCGCAACTGCGGCCCCACCGACCCGCTCACGGCGGCCTGACCCGGCCACCCGAGCGGTCCGGGCGCGGGCGGCGGCGCCGCGGCGGACGCGATACGTTTGCCGGGTGCAGGTACGGATAGAGCAGAGCGAACTCCCCGGCATCGGCGTCCGGCACGACCTCGTGACCACCTCGCGGCGCCGGGTCGGCGTCGTGACCCGGTACAACGGCCGCCGCGACCTCGTCGTGTACAGCGACGAGGACCCCGACGCGTGCCTGGCGACGATCCCCCTCACCAACGAGGAGGCGGACGCCCTCGCCGGCCTGCTCGGCGCGTCGCTGATCCTGGAGCAGCTCGCCAGCCTCCGCGAGCAGGCCAGCGGCCTGCTCACCGAGCAGGTCCCGATCGGCGTCGGCTCGCCGTACGTCGACCGGCCGCTCGGCGACGCGCGCATCCGCACCCGCACCGGCGCCTCGATCGTCGCGGTGCTCCGCGGCGGCGACACCGTCCCCTCCCCCGGACCGGCGTTCGTCTTCGCCGCCGGTGATGTGGTCGTGCTGGTCGGCACCCGGCACGGGCTGGACGCCGCCGCCCGGACGCTCACCGACGACGATCCGGACGGCTGAGGTGCACGAGCACATCCCCCTGCTGCTCATCGAGGTCGGGGCCCTGCTGTTCGGGCTGGGCATCCTCGGCCGACTGGCCCGCCGGGTCGGCATCTCGCCGATCACGCTGTACCTGCTCGCCGGGCTCGCGTTCGGCCACGGCGGGCTGCTCCCGCTCGCCGCCAGCGAGAACTTCATCGAGGTGGGCGCCGAGATCGGCGTCATCCTGCTGCTGGTCATGCTCGGCCTGGAGTACTCGGCCGACGAGCTGGTCGGCAACCTGCGCACCGCGCTGCCCGCCGGCCTGCTCGACGCCCTGCTGAACGCCATCCCGGGGGCGCTGTTCGCCCTGCTCATGGGCTGGGGCCCGGTGGCCGTCGTCGCCCTGGCCGGGGTGACCTGGGTCAGCTCGTCCGGCGTGATCGCCAAGATGCTCGGCGACCTCAACCGGGTCGGCAACCGGGAGACCCCGGTGATCCTCTCGATCCTGGTGATCGAGGACCTGGCCATGGCGTTCTACCTGCCGCTGCTCAGCGCCCTGCTGCTCGGCGCGGGCGTGCTGGCCGGCGCGATCTCGCTCGGCGTGGCCGTGGCGACCGTGCTGGTCGTCCTGGTGGTCGCCGTCCGGTACGGCAACGCGATCTCGAAGATGATGAACCCGGACGACCCCGAGGTGCTGCTGCTCGGCGTCCTCGGCCTGTCCCTGCTGGTCGCCGGCCTGGCGGCGAAGCTGCACGTCTCCGCCGCGGTCGGCGCGTTCCTCGTCGGCATCGCGCTGTCCGGCAAGGTGGCGCACAGCGCGACCGAGATCCTGGCCCCGCTGCGGGACCTGTTCGCCGTCGTGTTCTTCGTCTTCTTCGGCCTCTCCACCAACCCCGAGGACATCCCGCCGGTCCTGCTGCCGGCCCTCGGCCTGGCCCTGGTCACGATGATCACCAAGGTGGTCACCGGCATCCGGGCCGCCCGGCGCGCGGGCATCGGCCGCCCCGGCCAGTGGCGGACCGGGCTGGCGCTGATGCCGCGCGGCGAGTTCTCCATCGTCATCGCCGGCCTCACCGCCGGCGTGCACCCGCAGCTCGCCCCGCTGGCGACCGCGTACGTGCTGATCACGGTCGTGACGGCGCCGCTGCTGGCCCGGCTGCCGGACGCCCGCTGGTTCCGCCGGCTCATCGCGCCCCGGCCCGTGCCGCTCGACCGCCCGACCGGCTAGCCGGGACCAACCGCTCGGTCGTCCCGCCGGCGGCGCTCGCGCGCTAGCGTGATCGTCTTCGATGTCCGGCTGGGTGGGAGACGGCGCGTGGTACTCGGACGCCCGGTGCGCGGCTTCGCGAACGTGGTCGACCCCACCGCGGCGGAGCTGCGCGCGTGGGCCCACGACCCCGACTCGGTCCCGATCAGCGAGCTGCCCGAGGACTTCGACCTGCTGGTCACCGGCGACCGGCTGGTCGGCACGCTGTTCGCGCTCGCGCTGGACCCGACCTGCCCGGCCCGCCGGTTCGCGCTGCACTGCCTGTACATCTACGCCGCCGACGCGATCCGCACCGAGTTCCGGCACCACCCGCGCCGCCGGCTGCGCCGGCTCGTCGAGCAGGCCGAGGCGCGCGGGGACACGGTGATGCTGACCTGGGCGCACAACTGCCGGGTGCTGCTGGTCCGGCCGGAGCTGTACACGTACCGCGACTGGTGCGCCGGCGGGCTGGTCCGGGAGCCGCGCGAGATCGCCTGACCCCCGGCCGCGCCGGCGTACGTCAGTGCTGGTCGCGCTTGTGCTCCTCGGCCTTCTTCCGGAGCTGCTCCTGCACCTTGTCGGTCTGGCCGGCGTACTTGCCCTTGGTGACCCGGTCGAACGCGTCGCCGGCCGCGTCGATCCCCTTGCGGACGAGCGCGTCGTCCTCCTTGGCCTTCTTCTTGGCCAGGTCACCCAGCTTGTTCAGTGCGTCCCCGATGCCCACCGCAACCTCCGCAGAAAGAGTCGATCCCCCTCCACGCTAGCGCGCCGCGGCGCCGGGGCCGAGCCCACGACCGGGCGTCAGGCGGGGCGGCGGGGCGGGTTCGGGCGCCAGACGACGACCGCGGCGCTCGGCCGGTGCACCGGCAGCAGCCCCTCCCGGGGGAAGGCCGAGTACCCCTCGCGCTCCCGGAGCCGCGCGTACGCCGCCGCCAGTTCCGCCTCCACCGCCGCGATCCGGTCCCGCAGGTCCCCGACGAGCTGCTCCAGCTCGATGATCCGCTTGATCCCGGCGAGGTTGACCCCGTCCTCCTGGCTCAGCCGCTGGATCTCCCGCAGCAGCGCCACGTCCCGGGTGCTGTACCGGCGGCCGCCGCCGGCCGCCCGCCCCGGCTGGACCAGGCCCATCCGGTCGTACTGGCGCAGCGTCTGCGGGTGCATCCCGGCGAGCCGGGCGGCGACCGAGATCAGCAGGACCTTGTCGTCGGAGGCCAGCTCGACGGTGACCCGGACCTCCCGGTCAGCCATGGCGCTGCGCCCGGCTCAGCAGGTGGTCCCGCGGGGCCTTCGGCGTGTGCGCGGCGAACTCCTCCAGCGCCTTGCGGGCGCTGTCGGACAGGCCCTTGGGCACGGTCACCTCCAGGGTGACCAGCAGGTCGCCGGGCTTGCCGTCGCGCCGGGGCACGCCCTTGCCGCGGGCCCGCAGGGTCCGGCCGCTGGGGGTGCCCGGCGGCACGCGCAGGGTCACCGCGCCGTCCAGCGTCGGCACCCGCAGGTCCGTACCCAGCACGGCCTCGGCGAAGGTCACCGGGACGGTCAGCGTGAGGTCGTCGCCGCTGCGGCCGAACAGCGGGTCGCCCTTGACCCGCACGGTGACGTACAGGTTGCCGGCCGGACCGCCGCGGGCGCCGGGCTCGCCGCGCCCGGCCAGCCGGATGCGCTGGCCGTCGGCCACGCCGGGCGGGAACCGGACGGTCAGCGTGCGGGACGTGGTCACGCCGCCGGTGCCCTTGCACTGCGCGCACTTGTCGTCGACGACCGTGCCCGCGCCCTGGCACTCCCGGCACGGCTCGGAGAAGCTGAACGCGCCCTGGTTGCGGGTCACCAGGCCGGTGCCCTGGCAGGACGGGCAGCGCCGGGGCGTGGTGCCCGGCTTGGCGCCGCTGCCCCGGCAGGTGTCGCAGACGCCCGGCGAGCGCAGCGTCAGCGGCAGCGTGATGCCGCGGACCGCGTCGTCGAAGTCGAGCGTGACCTCGGTCTCCACGTCCCGGCCGCGGGCCGGCCCGCCCCGCCGGTCGCGCGGCCCGGCCTGGCCGGGGCCGCCGCCGGCCGCCGCGCCGCCGGTGAAGATCGTGCTGAACAGGTCACTGAACGCCGAGCCGCCGAACCGGCCGGCCCCGGCGCCGCCGCCGTTGAACAGGTCGTTCGGGTCGAAGCCGCCGGGCGTGCCGGGGCCGCCGCCGCTCGCGCCCCGGCGGAACGCGCCGGAGCTGAACAGCGTGCGCATCTCGTCGTACTCGCGGCGCTGCTTGTCGTCGTTGAGCACGCCGTACGCCTCGGAGGCGGCCTTGAACCGCTCCTCGGCCTCGGCGTTGCCCGGGTTGCGGTCGGGGTGCAGTTCGCGCGCGAGCTTGCGGTACGCCTTCTTGATCTCGTCGCCGGTCGCGGTCTTCGTCACGCCGAGTACGGCGTAGAAGTCCTTCTCCAGCCAGTCCTTGCTGCTCACCCCGTCACCTCCACCCCTTCTTCATCGGTGACCGGGGGAGTCCCCGCAGGAATCCCCCGGTCACCGCTCATGCCGGATCCGCGACGGCCACCAGAGCGGGGCGCAGGAGCCGGTCGCCGAGCGAGTAGCCGCGGCGCATGACCTCGATGCAGGTCGGGGCCGACACCTCCGGGGAGGTGAGGTGCGTGACGGCCTCGTGCACGGTCGGGTCGAATGCGTCGCCCGGGTCGCCGAAGGCCGTCAGGCCGAACTTCTGCAGGGTCGCCGTGAGCTGCTCGGCCACCGCCGCGAACGGCCCGACCAGGTCGCCGTGGGTACGGGCCCGGTCGAGGTCGTCCAGGATCGGCAGGAGGCTGGCCAGGACGGCGCCCGTGGTCTGCTCGGCCACCAGGCTCCGGTCGCGGTCGACCCGCTTGCGGTAGTTGGCGTACTCGGCGGTCACCCGCTGCAGGTCCTTGGTCCGCTCGTCCAGCTCGGTGCGCAGGGCACCCAGCTCGGCGGCCAGCGGGCCGGCCGCCTCGCCCGCGGCGGGCTCCCCGGCGGCGTCGCCGGGGTCGCCCTGGGCCGCGTGCCGCCCCGCGCCGGCGGTGGGACCGATCTTGCGCTTGTCCCGGATGACCAGGCGCTCGCTGCCGGCCTCCTCGCGATCGCTCACGAACCCACCTCCGTGCGTAGGTTGTTGCCCGAGGTCACTTCTTCGTGTCCTCGTCGATGATCTCGGCGTCCACCACGTCGTCCGCCGCGGCGGCCTGCGGGCCCGGCTGGCCGGGCTGGCCGCCCGCCGCCGCGCCCGGCGCGCCGCCGGCCTGCGGACCCGCCGCGCCGGGTGCCTCGGCGTTCGCCGCGGCCGCCTGCTCGTACATCTGGGCGCCGGCCTTGCTGAAGACCTCGTTCAGCTTCTCGCTGGACGTCTTGATCTTCTCAATGTCGGTGCCGCCCAGCGCCGACCGCAGGTCGCTCAGCGCGTCGTTGATCGGCTCCTTGGCGTCCGCGGGCAGCTTCTCGCCGTTCTCGGCCAGGAACTGCTCGGTCCGCCACTGGAGCTGCTCGGCGCCGTTGCGGACCTCGGCCTCCTCGCGGCGGCGCTTGTCGTCGTCGGCGTGCTCCTGCGCGTCGCGCATCATCCGGTCGATGTCGTCCTTCGGCAGCGCCGAGCCGCCGGTGATCGTCATCGACTGCTCCTTGCCGGTGCCCAGGTCCTTGGCGTTGACGTGGACGATGCCGTTGGCGTCGATGTCGAACGTGACCTCGATCTGCGGCACGCCGCGCGGCGCCGGCGGCAGGCCGGTCAGCTCGAAGGTGCCGAGCTTCTTGTTGTACGCCGCGATCTCCCGCTCGCCCTGGAACACCTGGATCAGCACCGACGGCTGGTTGTCGTCCGCCGTGGTGAAGATCTCCGAGCGCTTGGTCGGGATCGTGGTGTTGCGCTCGATCAGCTTGGTGAAGATGCCGCCCTTGGTCTCGATGCCGAGGCTGAGCGGGGTGACGTCCAGCAGCAGGACGTCCTTGACCTCGCCCTTGAGCACGCCGGCCTGGAGCGCGGCGCCGACGGCCACGACCTCGTCCGGGTTGACGCCCTTGTTGGCGTCCCGGCCGGTGAGCTGCTTGACCAGCTCGGCGACCGCGGGCATCCGGGTGGAGCCGCCGACGAGGATGACGTGGTCGACGTCCGAGACCTTGATCCCGGCGTCCTTGATCGCCTGCTCGAACGGGTGCTTGCACCGGTCCAGCAGGTCCTGGGTCATCTTCTGGAACTCGGCCCGGGACAGGCTCACGTCCAGGTGCAGCGGGCCGTCGGGGCCGGCGGTGATGTACGGCAGGTTGATGCTGGTCGTGCTCGACGCGGACAGCTCGATCTTGGCCTTCTCGGCGGCCTCCTTGAGCCGCTGCAGGGCCATCTTGTCCTTGCCCAGGTCGATGCCGTGCTGGCCGCGGAACGTCTTGACCAGGTGGTCGATGATCCGCTCGTCCCAGTCGTCGCCGCCCAGGTGGTTGTCGCCGGACGTCGACTTGACCTCGATCACGCCCTCGCCCAGTTCCAGCAGCGAGACGTCGAACGTGCCGCCGCCCAGGTCGAAGACCAGGACGGTCTGCTCCTTGGTGCCCTTGTCCAGCCCGTACGCGAGCGCCGCCGCGGTGGGCTCGTTGACCACCCGCAGGACGTTGAAGCCCGCGATCTCGCCGGCCTCCATCGTGGCCTGCCGCTGGGCGTCGTTGAAGTACGCCGGGACCGTGATCACCGCGTCGGTGATGGTCTCGCCGAGGTACGCCTCCGCGTCCCGCTTGAGCTTCATCAGCACCCGCGCGGAGATCTCCTGCGCGGTGTACTTCTTGTCGTCGATGTCGATCGACCAGGTGGTGCCGATCTCCCGCTTGACCGACCGGATCGTCCGGTCGGGGTTGGTCACCGCCTGGCGCTTGGCCACCTCACCGACCAGGACCTCGCCGTTCTTGGCGAACGCGACGATCGACGGGGTGGTGCGGGAGCCTTCCGCGTTGGCGATGACGGTGGGCTCGCCGCCCTCGAGAACGCTGACGCAGGAGTTCGTCGTTCCGAGGTCGATGCCGACCGCTCGTGCCATGATTACCGGTCCTCCGGGTCGAGAATGCTGCTGCCTTGGCGGCCGCGCCGCTCCCCGGGGAGCCGTCGGTGGGGACCGGCGGCGGAAGAGTTGAGCGGGCCGGGCTCAATACTGCCACGCCGCCGCGCGCCGTCAAGCCGGAGTTGAGTCCATCACACGCAACCCGGGGGTGAGGTTGTACCGGATGGGCGAATCGGGCAGGCTGTCGGACGTGACCATGTCGCCGGGTGACGCCACGGCCGCGCCCCCCACGCCATCGAACACCGTCGATGAGGCCCCGCCGGCCGGGGCGTCCCTGCCGCCGGCGGCCGACCCGCCTGCTCCGACGGGGCCCGAGCCCGCCGCGGCGGCGGCCCCCGGACCGGGCGAGCCCGAGCCGCGAACCACCGAACCGCCCGCCGCCGAACCGGGCACGACCGAACCGGACGCGGCGGCGCCCGCACCCGCACTCTCCACGGACCCGGACCCGGACCCGGACCCGGGTCCGGACCGTGAGCCGGACCCGGACCCGGGTCCCGACCGTGAGCCGGACCCGGGCCGGGAGCCGGACCCGGGCCGGGAGCCGGACCCGGAGCCGGAGCGAGAGCCGGAACCGGCCCCGGAGGTCGGGGCTGTCGCGGTCGAGCCCGACACGTTCGCGCTCGACCAGGCCCTGCACCGGCTCCGCACCGTCATCGCCGGGACGACGTACCCGCTGGAGCTGCCGTCCGCCGCCGCGGCCCGGGCCGGCACCGCCGGGCTGCTCGACCAGCTCGACGACTACCTGCTGCCCCGGCTGCGCCGGCTCGACGCCCCGCTGCTCGTCGTCGTCGGCGGCTCCACCGGCGCGGGCAAGTCCACGCTGGTCAACAGCCTCGTCGGCACGCCCGTCACCGCCGCCGGCGTACTCCGGCCGACCACCCGGGCGCCGGTCCTCGTCTGCCACCCCGGCGACGAGGGCTGGTTCCGCGGCGGCGAGTTGCTGCCCGGCCTCACCCGCACCCCGTCGGCCAGCAGCGAGCCGCACACCCTCCAGCTCGTCGCCGCCGAGGCCGTACCGGCCGGGCTGGCCCTGCTCGACGCCCCCGACATCGACTCCGTCGAGGACGGCAACCGCGCGCTGGCCGCCCAGCTCCTCGCCGCCGCCGACCTGTGGCTGTTCGTCACCACCGCCGCCCGGTACGCCGACGCCGTGCCCTGGGCCCTGCTGCGCACGGCCGTCGAGCGGGCCACGGCGACCGCGCTGGTCCTCGACCGGGTGCCGCCCGAGGCGGCCGGCGAGGTCGCCACCCACCTGCGCGAGATGCTCGACGAGCGCGGGCTCGGCCGGGCGCCGCTGTTCGTGCTGCGCGAGGCCGAGGTCGACGCCCACGGCCTGCTCGCCCCGGCCGAGGTCGAGCCCGTCCGCGGCTGGCTGACCGCGCTCGCCGCCGACCGGGCCAGCCGGGCGGCCATCGTCCGGCAGAGCCTCGACGGCGCCGTCACCGCGCTCGGCCCGCAGCTCGCCGCGCTCGCCGCGGCCGCCGAGGCGCAGAGCGCCGCCGCCGGTACGCTCACCGCCGAGCTGGCCGCCGCCCGGGCCGCCGCCCGCGGCGGCATCGAGCGCGGCCTGCAGGACGGGACCCTGCTGCGCGGCGAGGTGCTGGCCCGGTGGCAGGAGTTCGTCGGCACCGGCGACCTGATGCGCGCCCTCGAGGCCCGGGTCGGGCGGCTGCGCGACCGGCTGACCGCCGCGCTGACCGGCCGCCCGGTACCGGAACAGGACCTGCGCGGCGCGCTCGAGGCCAGCCTCGCCGACCTGCTCCGCGGCGCGGCGGCCGACGCGGTCGAGCGGGCGTACGGCGCCTGGCGCGCCCACCCGGCCGGCGCCGCGCTGATCGAACCCGGCCTGGACCGCCCCGACCCCGAGCTGGACGCGCGCGTCGGCGCGTTGATCCGGGACTGGCAGCGCGGCGTGCTCGACCTCGTCCGCGCCGAGGGCGCCGACAAGCGCAGCCGGGCCCGCGGCGCCGCGTACGCGGTCAACGCCACCGGCCTCGTCGTGATGATCGCGGTGTTCGCCTCGACCGCGTTCATCCCCACCGGCGTCGAGGTCGCCGCCGGCGCCGGCAGCGCGGTCGCCGGCCAGAAGCTGCTGGAAGCGATCTTCGGCGACGCGGCCATCCGCGGCCTCGCCGCCACCGCCCGGGCCGACCTGCTCGGCCGCGCGGACGCGCTGCTACGCGGCGAGCTGGGCCGGTTCGAGTCGCGGCTGGCGGCGTTGCCGGTCACCGACAGCGCGGCCGCCCTGCGCGCCGCCGCCGGCGCCGTCGAGGAGGCGCGCGCGGCGCTGGCCCTCAGCGGCCCCGGACCCGGCCCGCTGCCGCCCGCGGAGGGGGCCGAGTGAGCGACGTGATCGAGCAGCAAACCCCCCTGTCCGCCGGCGCCGACGACCTCGCCCGCCGGGTCGCCGCGATCGACCGGTTCCGCTCGCTCGCCGTACCGCTGCTGCCCGCCGCCGCGCTCGTCCCCGCCGCCGAGCTGGTCGAGCGGGCCGGGGCCCGGCTCGCCCTCTCCGGTACGCACACCGTCGTCGCCCTCGCCGGGACCACCGGCAGCGGCAAGTCCAGCCTGTTCAACGCGATCGCGCGGCTGGACCTGTCCCCGGTCGGCGTCCGCCGCCCCACCACCGGGACGGCGCACGCCTGCGTCTGGGGCCCGCTCGCCGGCGCCGGCGGCCTGCTCGACTGGGTCGGCGTCGCGCCGCGGAACCGGTTCATCCGGGAGAGCGCGCTGGACGGCGACGACGAGGCCGCCCTGCACGGCCTGGTCCTGCTCGACCTGCCCGACTTCGACTCCATCGCCGCCGCGCACCGGGTGGAGGTCGACCGGCTGCTCGGCCTCGTCGACCTGATCATCTGGGTGGTCGACCCGCAGAAGTACGCCGACAAGGCCCTGCACGCCAGCTACCTGCGCCAGTACGGCGCCCGCCAGGACATCACCCTCGTCGTGCTCAACCAGGCCGACCGGCTCGGCTACGACGCGGTCGCCGACGTCGTCGCCGACCTCAAGCGGCTGCTCGCCGTCGAGGGGCTGGGCGCCGTACCGGTACTCGCCACCTCCGCCACCGCCGAGGGCGGCCTGACCGGCCTGCGGGCGGCGCTCCAGCGCACCGTCGGCCAGCGCCAGGCGGCCACCCGGCGCTGGCACGCCGAGGTCGACGTCGTGGTCGCGGGGCTGCGGCCGTACCTGGGCACCGCCGTCGACGAGGACGCGGTCGACCGCGCGGCGATCCGGGACCTCGCCACCGCGCTCGGCGACGCCGCCGGGGTGGCGGTGGCCGCGGACGCGGCCGGTGTCTCGTACGCCCGGCGGGGCCGCGCGGCGACCGGCTGGCCGCCGCTGCGCTGGCTGGGCCTGCTCCGCCGCGACCCGCTGCGCCGCCTGCGCCTGCCCGGCCTGGCGGGCGGCGCGGCGGACGGCGCCGGCCTCGGCCCGGGCGGCGTGGCCTTCCCGGCGGCCAGCTCGCTGCCGGTGCCCAGCGCGGCGCAGTTCGCCGCGGCGGGCCTGGCGGTCCGCCGGATCGCCGACCGGACGGCCGGCGCCCTGCCCGAGCCGTGGCCCGCGGCGGTGCTCGCCGCCGCCCGCTCCCGCCGGGACGAGCTGCCGGACGCCCTGGACGTGGCGATCGTCCGGACGGACCTCGGCCTGCACCGGGTACCGACCTGGTGGCGGGTCTGCCGCACCGTCCAGTGGCTCGGCGCGATCGCCGCGGTGCTGGGGGTGGCGTGGCTGATCGTCGACTACGTCCTGCGGGTGCTCGGCCTGCCGCCGTTCGTGGTGGCGCGCATCGGCGACCTGCCGTTGCAGGGGCACCTGGCGGGCGGCGGGCTGCTGATCGGCGTCCTCGGCGCGCTGCTGGCCCGGCCGCTGGTCCGGATCGGGGCGCGGCGGGCGCGCCGGCTGGCGGAGCGCCGGCTGGACGCGGCGGTGACGGAGGTGGCCCGCGAGTACGTGGTGGCCCCGATGCGCGATGTCCTGAACGCGTACGCCGGCCTCCGCGAAGCCCTCGCCTCCGCCGACCGCCCCCGCTGACCCGCCGGGCCCGCCGCCCTCGTGGTTCAGCAGGGGTCGAGGGAGCGGTGGGCCAGGGTTGACGGGGTGCACGGGAGGTCCGTCGGGGCGGGGTGCGGGCGGGGTTCCGTGCCGCGGGTTTCCGCGGGTGCGCCGGGGCGGGGCGGGCTGATGACGCGGCCGTCGGGGGTGAGCATCCGGACCGTCGGTGCGTAGCGGCTGTCGACCACGGCGGCCAGGGCCGCGGCGTCCGCCGCCCGGGCGGCATCGTCAGCGCCCGCACCGGGCGGGCGGGTCGTCGTCGCGCGCCGGCCGAGTGCGCCGGTCGGGGTCGCGGCGGTCGCGCGCAGAGCCGGTCCGGTGGCTGCTGACGGCGCACCCCGGCGGGCCGTTGGCGATCCACCGCCGCGGGCGGCCGCGAGCGGCCCACTGTCGCGACCGACTGCCGCCGGTCCGCTGCCGTCGGCTCCCGGCGGTCCGTCGTGACCGGGCACTCCGGCGGCGGGCGCCGCACGCGCGCCCGCACCCGGCCGCGGCCCCGGGGCGGGTGCGGGGGCGGGCCCGGGCGCAGGGATGCCGCCGGACCCGGGCCGCGGCTCGGAGCCGATCCCCGACCCAACCCCGGAGCCGGACCCCGAGCCGGACCGGGACCCGGAGCCGGACCCCGAGCCGGAGTCGGAGCCCGGGCCGGAGTCGGGCCGGGATCCGGCGCGGGACCCGGCCATCGGTCCGGGCTTGTCGGCCGGGGCCGCGGAGGCACCGCCGGCAGGCTCGATCGGCCGGCCGGCCGGCACGACCCGGCCGCCGCGACCCCAGCCGGCGTCCCCGCCCGCCGCCACGACCCCGCCCCGGCCACGCCCCCCGCCGGCCGGCGCGAACCCGTCCCCCCACGGACCGCTCGCCCCGCCCGGCCACACCCCCGCGCCGCGCCCGGACGTCCCGCCCGCCGGCGCCGGGACGATGATCACCGGTGGCTCCGCCGGCCGGCTGATGAAGGGGGTCGGAGCGGCCGCCGGCGGCCGGTCCAGCGCCGCGGCCCCCAGCGTCGCCGCGATCAGCGTCGGTACGCACGCCAGCGCCACGAGCAGCCCGACCAGCAGGGCGTACCGCCGGGGCGGTCCGGCGAGGCCGGCGCCGGGGTGGTGGGGGGTACCCGCCGGTGCGGTCACGCGTGGCCTCCTCCGCCGCGCGGTCGCGCGGTCACCGTCCGTACGCGTCCGGAGTGCGGACACCGCACCATAATAAACGGACATTTGGGTCGATCGGTTAGGAACCTGACAGCCGGCCACCGCCCTGGTGTGCGCAGGCCGGTAGTAGTGCGAGGATGGGGCCACGAGGCCCTCCGCGGGCCCCGCTCCCGGACGCGGGAGGGGGCGCCGGAGCGCCGCTCGGACGGTCCGCGACGCCGGCATTTCGCCTGCTCGCAGCGCCGTCCATGGCTCCCCACGCCCGGCTGCGACAGCCGGGCGCCGCGCGCGTGCACCCAGCGCGCGCGGCACCGGCTGCCGGTACGCGCCCACCCCACTGGGCTCGGCCGGCTCTCAATACTCGCGCGCGCGGGCGCGCGCGCGAGCCGAGGGGCCGGCGTTTCTCGTGCGGCGATGGCCGCCGAGCGCACCCTGCGCGGTCGGGACACCCCCGCTGCCGCCGCACATGACAGGAGAGACGGATGGCGTTGCGATCCTCGCCCGGGGCGAAAGCCGGGCGCGGCGGCCGCGGAAAGGCCCCGGCCGGTCCGGACATGGTTCAACTGCTCACCCCCGACGGCGAGCGCGTCGAGCGGTCCACCGGCGCGAACGGGGTGGAGTACTCGGTCGACCTCACCGACGAGGAGTACCGCGGCCTGTACCGCGACCTGGCCGTCGTCCGCAAGCTGGACACCGAGGCCAACGCGCTGTGCCGGCAGGGCGAGCTGAGCATCTGGGCCAGCCTCGCCGGCCAGGAGGCGGCGCAGGTCGGCGCCGGCCGCGCGATGCGGCCGCAGGACATGGCGTTCCCGACGTATCGGGAGCACGGGGTCCTGTACTGCCGCGGCATCGACCCGATCATGCCGCTGAGCCTGTTCCGCGGCGTCGACCAGGGCGGCTGGGACCCGACGAAGTACCGGTTCAACATGTACACGATCGTCATCGGCGCGCAGAGCCTGCACGGCACCGGCTACGCGATGGGGATCAACTTCGACGGCAAGGTGGGCACCGAGGACGGCGAGGCCGTCATGGCGTTCATGGGCGACGGCGCCACGAGCCAGGGCGACGTGCACGAGTCCATGGTGTACGCGAGCGTCTTCAACGCCCCGATCGTCTTCTTCGTGCAGAACAACCAGTTCGCCATCTCGGAGCCGACGATCAAGCAGACCCGGGTGCCGCTGTACCAGCGGTCCGGCGGGTACGGCTTCCCCGGCGTCCGGGTGGACGGCAACGACGTGCTGGCCTCCTACGCGGTGTCCCGGCACGCGATGGACAACGCCCGGCTCGGCAACGGCCCGAGCATGATCGAGGCGTTCACGTACCGGATGGGCCCGCACACCACGACCGACGACCCGACCCGGTACCGCGAGTCCGCCGAGCTGGAGGAGTGGCGGGCCAAGGACCCGATCCTGCGGATGCGGACGTTCCTGGAGAAGCAGCAGCTCGCCGACGACGCGTTCTTCGACGAGGTCGACGCGGCCGGGCAGGAGCTGGCCACCGACCTGCGCGGCCGGGTGCTGGACATGCCCAACCCGCAGCCGGTGAGCATGTTCGAGCATGTGTACCCGAACGGCTCGCCGCTGCTCGACGCCCAGCGGGCGGAGTTCACCGCTTACCACGCCTCGTTCGAGGGGAGTGCCCACTGATGGCGATCGAGACCATGACGATCGGCAAGGCGATCACCGCCGGCCTGCGCAAGGCGCTGGAGAACGACCCCAAGGTGCTGCTGATGGGCGAGGACATCGGCAAGCTGGGCGGCGTCTTCCGCATTACCGACGGGCTCCAGAAGGACTTCGGCGAGGAACGGGTGATCGACTCGCCGCTGGCCGAGGCCGGCATCGTCGGCACCTGCGTGGGCCTGGCGATCCGCGGCTACCGGCCGGTGGTGGAGATCCAGTTCGACGGGTTCGTGTACCCGGCGTACGACCAGATCGTCTGCCAGGTCGCCAAGATGCACTACCGCTCGCGCGGCAACGTGAACATCCCGATGGTGATCCGGATCCCGTTCGGCGGCGGCATCGGCGCGGTCGAGCACCACTCGGAGTCGCCGGAGGCGTACTTCGCGCACACCGCCGGCCTCAAGGTGATCGCGGTGGCGACGCCGAGCGACGCGTACTGGGGCATCCAGCAGGCGATCGCCAGCGACGACCCGATCGTGTTCTTCGAGCCGAAGCGCCGGTACTACGAGAAGGGCGAGGTGGACACGTCGCTGACGGTCGCCACCGCGCCGGCGCTGCACGCGTCCCGGGTGCTGCGCCGGGGTACCGACGCGACGCTGGTCGCGTACGGCCCGATGGTCCGCACGGCCCTGGACGCCGCGAACGCCGCGGCCGAGGACGGCCGCAGCCTGGAGGTCATCGACCTGCGGTCGCTGTCGCCGATCGACCTCGCGCCGATCGCCGAGTCGGTCCGCCGGACCGGCCGCGCGGTCGTCGTGCACGAGGCTCCCGGCAACCTGGGCATCGGCGCCGAGCTGGCGGCCCGGATCACCGAGGAGTGCTTCTACTCGCTGGAGGCCCCGGTGCTGCGGGTGACCGGCTACGACACCCCCTATCCGGCCGCCCGGCTGGAAGAGGAGTACCTGCCGGACCTCGACCGCGTGCTCGACGGTGTCGACCGCGCCTTCGGATGGTGAGTTGATGTCGCGGATCAAGGAATTCCCACTGCCGGACCTCGCCGAGGGGCTGACCGAGGGTGAGATCCTCACCTGGTACGTCAAGGTCGGCGACGTGATCGAGCTGAACCAGCCGATGGTCGAGGTCGAGACCGCCAAGGCGGCGGTCGAGATCCCGGCGAAGTGGGGCGGGCGGGTGCACGCCATCCACTTCCCGGAGGGCACGACCGTCGAGGTCGGTACGTCGATCATCGCGATCGACACCCAGCCCGACGGCCCGGCGCTGGACGCCCCCGCCACCCCCGACGCGCCGGTCGACGCCGCGCCCGCCCCGGCGGGCGAGGGCTTCCGCGAGCCGGGCACGACGACGCCGGACCCCGGTCCGGCGCCGCGCGCCACCAAGGGGTACGCCGGGACCGGCTTCCAGGAGCCGGGCCTGACCGGCCAGGAGGACGTCGACACCGGCGGGCCGATGCTGGTCGGTACGGGTCCGAAGCTCGGCTCGACCAAGCGTCGGGCCCGCAAGGGCGCGGCGGCGCCGGTCGCCCGCACCGTCGCGGCGCCCGCCCCGGCACCGGCCCCCGCGCCGGCACCGGCCGTGGCGGCGCGCAACGGCGGCGGCACGGTGCTGGCCAAGCCGCCGGTCCGCAAGCTCGCCAAGGACCTCGGCGTGGACCTGCGCGCGCTGGCCGGCTCGGGCCCGCTGGGCTCGATCACCCGGGACGACGTACAGGCCGCGCTGAACGGCGCGACCGCGGCCCCGGCGGCCGCGCCCGCGGCGGCCGCGGCGGCGCCGGCCTTCGGGCCGGACCGCGAGCAGCGGATCCCGGTCAAGGGCGTGCGCAAGCTGACCGCGGAGAACATGGTGGCGTCGGCGTTCAGCGCGCCGCACGTCACCGAGTTCCTCACGGTCGACGTGACCCGGACGATGGCCGCGCTGGACCGGCTCAGGGCCCGGCGCGACTGGCGCGACGTCCGGGTGTCGCCGCTGCTGCTCGTCGCCAAGGCGATGCTGATGGCGGCGGCCCGGCACCCGATGGTCAACGCCACGTTCACCGACACCGAGATCGTGGTGAAGGAGTACGTGAACCTGGGCATCGCGGCGGCCACGCCGCGCGGCCTGATGGTGCCGAACGTCAAGGACGCCGGCCGGCTGTCCCTGCGCGAGCTGGCCGATGCCCTCAACGGGCTGGTCGCCACGGCGAAGGACGGCAAGACGGCGCCCGCGGACATGACCGGCGGCACCATGACCATCACCAACGTCGGCGTCTTCGGCGTCGACACCGGTACGCCGATCCTGCCGCCGGGCGAGTCGGTGATCCTGGCGCTCGGGGCGATCCGCGACATGCCGTGGGTGCACGAGGGCGAGATCGCGATCCGCAAGGTGACCACGCTGGCGCTGTCGTTCGACCACCGGATCGTGGACGGCGAGCTGGGCTCGCTGTTCCTCCGGGACATCGGCGACTTCCTCGGCGACCCCGAGGGGGCGCTCCTCGCCTGGGGCTGACCCTGCGTACCGCCGTCGGGGCGGGTGGTGACCCTCGTCACCGCCCGCCCCGTTCGTCTATTCCGCTCGGGCCGGTTCGCCCCGGTTCGTACGGGGTGGGGCCAGTGAGCCGCCGGGGCCGCTAGTGACCCACGAAACAATCGTGAAAGCATCGTCCAACCTTTGATTGATAGGCGGGTGTCCCAGCTCACCTAATAATCGATGGCGCGGGCGGGGTCCGGGGGTGTTCAATACAGGAGAAGAAACAAGCGGTACTCACCCCACCGCCCTCGGACCGCCACGGAAGGACGAACCGCCATGAGCATGATCACTCGACTCCGGGACCGCCGGCAGGCGCACCGCCGCGGCCGCGCCATCGAGCGGGCCCTGGAGAACGCCAAGACCCCCGCACTGCAGCACGAGATCCAGACGCTGGTCGCCCGCCACCTGCGGTGATGCGGGTCCGGCCGCGCGGCCCGGGGCGACCGAGAGGTGCGCCGAGCCCCGGGACCGTTCCGAATGACGAACCCGGTCGGGGATTCCCCGGCCGGGTTCGTTGTTTCCCCCGGCCGGTGACACCGGAATTCCACGGATCGGTGACGCCCGGTACGGTGGGGTCATCCGCCCCACGGCGCGGCGCAGCGCGGAACCGGTCCGCCGGGTACGGCGCGGACGGCCGAACGGGCCCGTTCGGTGACCCCCACCCCGCGCGGTCGCGGGGGTACGGTCGCCCCATGAATCCCCGGCATCCCCGCCAGTGGATCGCGGCCGTCAGCGATGGAGGAGGTCAGATGGCGTCCGAGAGTCCGCAGGATCCGACCACTGGTCGGGCCCGGGTCGACCAGACCGGGAACGTCACCGAGGACGCGCGGCCCGCCGACGCGCCGCCCCACCCCGCCGGCCGGGCCACCGCCCCGGCTGTCACCCGCACCTCCAGCTTCGAGCCGATCGGCCCGCCCCCCGCCGCGCTGAGCGACGGCGACGCCCCGGGCGTGCTGCCCCCGCCGTCGGACTACCTCACCTCGCCGACCACGAACTTCCCCCGGACGCCCGCCGCGTACCCGGCCGCCGCCCGCCCCGACGGGCCGCGCGCGAGCCGGCCGGCCGAGTCGCGGACCGCCCGGTACGGTGCCGGCCGCCCGGTCGCCGAGCCCGCCGGCACCTTCTCCGGCTTCACCCCGGTCAACGCCGAGACCGGCGTACCCGGGGTGCCGGTGCAGCGGCACCCGGACAACGGCTGGTTCAGCGCCGAGCAGCCGACCATCGCCCCTACCGGGTCCACATCGGACGACGTCGACCCCGACGGCCGGACCGAGCAGCTCGGCGGCCCCGACTCCCCGCTCCGCCGCCGGACCCCGCCCGCCCCGCGGGTGACCGGCGCGCCCGACGTGACCGGCCACGCCGCCGACGGCCGCGCGGCCGGGCCGGCCGACTTCCCCGGTACGCCCGGCCCCGACGGGCGGGCCGGCGGCATCGACGGGCGGCCGGCCGGTTCCGAAGGGCGGCTGACCAGCGCCGAATCCGCACCGCGGGTGTCCGAGTCCGCACCGCAGGCGCCCGAGGGCGCTGCCGCGGCTGCCCCCCGCTCGACCGAGCCCGCCCCCCGGCCGGCCGGCGACGCCGCGCCCGGCGGGCTCCGGCGCGACCCGCCGCGCGGCCAGGTGTACGGCCGGGCCGCCGGCGCCCCGAACCCGTGGGCGCCGCCCGCCGACCCCGGTACCAGCGGCGGCTGGCCGACCGGCCCGCGGAGCTGGCCGGAGACCGCGCCCGCCGCGGACGAGCCGCCGACCGAGCGGTTCACCGGCGCCGCGACGACCGGCGGCTGGGCGCCGACGGCCGACCGGTACCCGCGCGAGCAGGCGCCCGGCCACGCGCGCGAGCAGGCCCCCGACGCGCCCGGGCGCCCGTCCCCCGGCGCCTTCGGCGCGCCGCCCGCGCCCGGTACGCCCGGCGCGCCGGCCGGCGCCCTCGGCCGTACCGACAGCGCCCTCGACCGCATCGCCGCCGTGACCGGCGGCACCCCCGTGGTGGACCACGACCCGGCCGGCCGGCGCGCCGAGCCGGACTCCTTCGGCGCACCGCCCGCCGGCGACCGCGGCGCGGGCCCGGCCGGCGGACCCGGCGCGTTCCCGGCGGACCAACCGACCCGGACCGACGTCTTCGACCCGTCCGCCACGGACCGGCCGACCCGCCGCGAGGCGGACCGCCCCGCCCATCCGGCGGCGCGCGCGGCCACCGGCGCCCACCCGGACGCACCCGACACGAGCGGCACCTTCCCCGCCGGCCGGACCGCCTTCCCCGGCGCCCGGACCCCCGACGGCGTCCCGGCGGCGGGCGGCTTCCCCCCGGCGGGCCGGTCCGCCGGCTACTCCGCGGACGGCCGCCCCGGCGCGTACCCGGACCCGCGGGGCGGGTACCCGGAGAGCCCGCCGCGCACCATCGACCCCGCGACCAGCGCGTTCGGCGGCGCCGACCGGCCGACCGGCGCGTACCCCGCGCAGGAGCGGCGCGCGTTCCCGACCGCGAACCGCGACGAGGACGGCTTCGGCGCCGCCGGCGCCTTCCCCGCCGCCGACCGCACCCCCGCCGACCGCACCCCCGCCGATCGCACCCCTGCCGATCGCACGCCGGTCGGCCGCCCGCCCGGCGACCGCGCGCCCGGCGCGGCCACACCCGCCGGCGGACCCGCGTCGACCGGACCGGTGTCGGGCGCCGGGCCCGCGTCCGCCGGCGGCCCCGGGCCCGGCGCCCGGACCGCGGCCGGCCCCACCGACTTCGGGCAGCCGACCGGCGCGTTCCCGGCCGGCGCGTTCCCGACCCGGGACAACCCGGTGAACGGCGCGATCCCGCCCGGCACGACCGCCACCGGCCCGACCGGCCGCGGCGTGCTCGGCACCCCGGCCCCGACCACCGGCACCGCGCCCCGGGTCCCCGGTACCCGGCCGGCCGGCGGCCCCGCCGCGAGCGGCCCGCTCCCGGCCGGCCCCGCCACCGCTGGACCCGCGGCGTCCGCCACCGGCGGCCCGGCGACCGCCGGACCCGCACCGACCGGGCCCGGTACGACCGGCGCGTTCCCGGTGGGCGCCGCGGCCTTCCCGGCCGGCAACGGCCGCGCCGGCGCGCTGCCGCCCGGCGCCCGCGCCGACCAGCTCCCGCCCACCGCGGCCCACCCGACCACGCGGGCCGGCGCCGACCGCACGGGCGCCCCCACCGGCCCGACCGCGGTCGCCGCCGAGCCCGCCGCGCCGACCACCACCGGAGCGGTGAAGACCGCGGACGGGGACGACGCGCCGGCGCCGCAGGTCCGCAACGGCCGGGTCCTGCTGGCCGTGCTCGGCGCGGCCGTGCTGCTGCTCGTGGTGCCGTTCGTGGCGATCTGGGCGCTGACCCCGCCGGACGAGTACGCCGTCGGCAAGTGCGTGAAGCAGGTCGGCGAGAACGCCCAGCCGACCGGCTGCGGCGAGGCCGGCTCGTTCCAGATCGTCCAGCGGACCAACGACCAGGCACAGTGCCCGGACAAGAACCAGCCGGCCGCGGTCATGCAGGGCCGCCGCCCGACGCTGGTGCTCTGCCTGAAGCCGGCGGTGTAGCGGGGTGGCCACGCCGGCCGTCCGGGCGCCGGAGCTGCGCGGCCGCGCCTGGCTCAACACCGGCGGCCGCCGGTTGAGCCTGGCCGACCTGCGCGGCCGGATCGTGGTGCTCGACTTCTGGACGTTCTGCTGCGTCAACTGCCTGCACGTCCTGGACGAGCTGCGGCCGCTGGAACAGAAGTACGCCGACGTGCTGGTCGTGATCGGCGTCCACTCGCCGAAGTTCGAGCACGAGCGCGACCCGGCGGCCGTCGCGGCGGCGGTGGAGCGGTACGCCGTGCACCACCCCGTCCTGGACGACCCGGACCTGATCACCTGGGGCCGGTACGCCGCCCGCGCCTGGCCGACGCTCGCCGTGATCGACCCGACCGGCCGGCTCGTCGCGTCGATGGCCGGCGAGGGGCACGCCGAGGGGCTGGCCCGGCTCGTCGACGAGCTGGTCGGGGAGCACGAGCGGCGGGGAACGCTGGTCCGCGGCGACGGCCCGTACGTCCCGTCGCCGCCGGCCGACACCACCCTGCGCTTCCCCGGCAAGGCAGTATCCGCGCCGGGCGGCGGGTACCTGGTCAGCGACTCGGCCCGGCACTCGGTCGTGGAGCTGGCGCCGGACGCGGAGACCGTGCGCCGGCGCATCGGCAGCGGCGCGCCGGGGCGGGCCGACGGCCCGGCGGGCGCGGCGGAGTTCCGCGAGCCGCAGGGCCTGTGCGTGCTGCCGCCGGCGCTGGCCGCGGCCGCGGGGTACGACCTGCTCGTCGCCGACACCGTGAACCACCTGCTGCGCGCGGTCCGGCTGGCCGACGGCGCGGTGTGGACGGTCGCCGGTACGGGCCGGCAGTGGCGCTCGGGCTCCTCGGCCGCGCCGACCCCGGCGGGCGCGCCCGCGGCGGACCTGGACCTGTCCTCGCCCTGGGACGCCGCCGCGTACGGCGACCGGATCGTCGTGGCGATGGCCGGCACGCACCAGCTCTGGTGGTTCGACCCGGCGGCCGGCACGGCCGGCCTCTACGCGGGTACGACCGTCGAGGCACTGCGCGACGGCCCGCTGCCGGATGTGTGGCTCGCCCAGCCGTCCGGCCTGGCCGTCAGCGCGGACGGCCGCCGGCTGTGGGTCGTGGACAGCGAGACGAGCGCGCTGCGGTACGTCGAGGACGGCGTCCTGTACACCGCGGTCGGCCAGGGCCTGTTCGACTTCGGCCACGCCGACGGGCCGGCGGCCGCGGCGCTGTTCCAGCACCCGCTGGGGGCGGCGCCGCTGCCGGACGGCTCGGTGCTGGTCGCGGACACGTACAACGGTGCGGTCCGCCGGTACGACCCGGCCGCGGCGACGGTGTCCACGGTGGCCACCGGGCTGGCCGAGCCGAGCGACCTGGTCGTGGCCGCCGACGGCGGCGTGCTGGTCGTCGAGTCGGCCGCGCACCGGCTGGTCCGGCTCGACCCGGCGGCGGCACCGGCGGCGGATGCGTTCGCCACCCGGCACCGCACCGAGCGCCCGGCCACCGAGGTGGCGTCGGGCGCGGTCACGCTGCGGATCGTGTTCACCCCGCCGCCGGGGCAGAAGCTGGACGACACGTACGGCCCGCCGACCCGGCTCGAGGTCACCGCCTCGCCGCCGGAGCTGCTGCTGGCCGGCGCGGGCGTCGGCCCCGAACTGGACCGCGAGCTGTCGGTCAACCCGGAGGCGACCGCGGGCGTGCTGCAGGTGGTCGCGCAGGCGGCGACCTGCGACGCCGACGCCGCGCACGCGGCGTGCCACCTGGTCCGGCAGGACTGGGGCGTACCGGTCCGGGTGGTGGCCGGGGGCGAGCGCCGGGTCGCGCTGGTCCTGCGCGGCATGGACGACGACCCGACCGCCTAGCCCCGGCCGGCCGCGGGCGCGACCCCCGCAGGGGCCGCGCCACCCCGCTCCGGCGTCAGAGACGCGGGTCGGGCTCGCGGATGTCCGTCTGCTGCACGACCCGGCCGTTGCCCGCGGCGACCGTCCGGCGGGTCCGCCGGCTGTACGCGATCGTCAGGCACAGTGCCGCCAGGCCGGCGAGCATCAGTACCCAGCCGACGACGTTGATGTCGAGCCAGCCGAGGCGGTACTCCACGGCGAAGCTGAGGATCGCGCCGATCGCGATCAGGAAAATGCTGCCGCCGATGCCCATGGGGGATACCTCCGATATTCACATCCGTCGCTACCCGCGGGGATTACCGGCGTACTTACCCAACAGCGCGATCCGCAATCAGGCACCATGTGCGGGTGACCACGCTCGTGCTGCTCCGCCACGCCAAGGCCGCCCGCCCGGACGACGGCCCGGACTTCGACCGCCCGCTCACCACCCGCGGCCACGGCGACGCCGCCGCGGCCGGCGCCTGGTTACGCCGCAAGCAGTACATTCCGGACGTTGTCCTGTGCTCGCCGGCCCGGCGCACCCGCCAGACCTGGCACGCGGTCGCGGTGGCGCTGGCCGACGCCGCCCGGCCGGAGGTCACGTACCGCGCGGAGATCTACGAGTCGGGCGCGCCGGGCGTGCTCGCGCTGCTGCACGACCTGGGCGAGCACGCGGGGACGGTCCTGCTGGTCGGCCACAATCCGACCGTCTCGGACATGTCGGCGCTGCTGGCGCCGGCCGCGGTCGAGGAGGGCGGCCTGCGCACGTCCGGGATCGCCGTGCACCGGCCGCGGGTGCCGTGGGCGCGGCTGGGCGCGGGCGACGCCGTCCTGGTCGAGCAGCACACCCCGCGCGCCGGCTGACCCGCCGCGCGGCCCACCGCCCCGGGATCGCCCCCGGGGCGCGCCGTCACGGCTCCATCGGCGGCCGCAGGTGGCTGGCGATCGGCTCCGGGTCGACCACGGCGTGACCGTGCGCGAGCCGGGTCTCCTCCAGTACCGAGCGGTCGACCCCGCGCATGGTGCCGTTCTGGCGCCGGCGGGACATCAGGTACCAGATGGTCAGCAGGACCGTGACGAGCCCGGTCAGGATGAAGATCCAGCCGGTGACGCGGAGATCGACGTACTTCACATCCACATTGATCGCGTACGCGAGAATCGCGCCGATGGCCATAAGGAAAATGCCGCCACCAATTCCCATATCGCACTCCTTCGCCGGATATACCAGGATAACCCCGTACGGCCGACAGTGCCGGCCGCAATCCCGGAATGTGCGGCGCAGGCCACACGCATACGGCGAATTCGGGTCGTTCCGGTATCAAGCCGCAGTCGACCCGGCGGCGGGGCAACGGTAGGACGATTTCAGAATGCGGCGTCGGGCAGCTCCATCGCGTCCGCGGTGGCGTGCTCCAGCACCCGCCGGTCGGCCGCCAGCCGCGGCAGCACCTCGGCGGCGAAGAACCGGGCGGCGGTGACCTTGCCCTCGTAGAAGGCGACGTCCCCCGGCGCGCAGCCGTCGGTCAGCGCGGCCAGCGCCACCTCCGCCTGCCGGGCGAGCAGCCAGCCGATCACCACGTCGCCCGCGGCGAGCAGGAACCGGCGCGAGTGCAGGCCGACCAGGTACACCCGCTCCGGCTCGCCGAACTGCGCCTCGGCCAGCCAGCCGCCGAGCGTCTCGACCATCGCCTGCAGGTCCGCGGCGGCGGCACCCAGCCCGAGCCGGACGTCCTTGAGCCGCCCGTTGCCGGCCTCGCTGCCGACGAACGCCCGGATCTCGCCCGCGAGCGCCAGCAGCGCCTTCCCGCCGTCCTTGACGATCTTCCGGAACAGGAAGTCGAGGCTCTGGATCGCCGTGGTGCCCTCGTACAGCGTGTCGATCTTGGCGTCGCGCACGTACTGCTCGACCGGGTAGTCCTGCAGGAAGCCCGAGCCGCCGAACGTCTGCAACGCCTCCGCCCCGAGCAGCTCGTACGCCCGCTCCGAGCCGCAGCCCTTCACCAGCGGCAGCAGCAGGTCGTTGATCCGGGCGGCCCGGCGGGCGCCGCGCTCGTCCCCGTCGGCCTCGGCCAGCGCGACCGCGTCCTGCCAGTGCGCCGCGTAGCAGACGAGGGCGCGCAGGCCCTCGGCGTACGCCTTCTGCAGCAGCAGCGAGCGGCGCACGTCCGGGTGCGCGATGATCGGCACCCGCGGCGCGGTCTTGTCCGCGGCCCGGGCCAGGTCGGGGCCCTGCACCCGGCCGCGGGCGTAGTCGAGGGCGTTGAGGTACCCGGTGGACAGCGTCGCCATCGACTTCGTGCCGACCAGCATCCGGGCGTTCTCGATGATCCGGAACATCTGCCGGATGCCCTCGTGCACGTCGCCCATGAGCCAGCCGACGGCCGGCGCGCCGTGCTCGCCGAACGTCAGCTCGCAGGTGTTGGAGACCTTGAGGCCCATCTTGTGCTCGACGTTCGTGGCGTACACGCCGTTGCGGGCGCCGAGCGCGCCGGTCTCCGGGTCGAAGTGGTACTTCGGCACGACGAACAGCGACAGCCCCTTGGTGCCGGGCCCGCCCGCGCCCTCGACGCCGACCGGCCGGGCGAGGACATAGTGGACGATGTTCTCCGTCAGGTCGTGCTCGCCGGAGGTGATGAACCGCTTCACGCCCTCGAGGTGCCAGGAGCCGTCCGGCTGCGGGATCGCCCGGGTGCGGCCGGCGCCGACGTCCGAGCCGGCGTCCGGCTCGGTGAGCACCATCGTCGAGCCCCAGCCCCTGTCCACGAAGAGCTGGGCCCAGCGCCGCTGCTCGGCCGTGCCCTCCTCGTACAGCACGTGCGCGAACGACGGCCCGGACGCGTACATCCACAGCGCCGGGTTGGCGCCCAGCACCAGCTCGGCGACGGCCCACTGGAGGGTCCGCGGGGCGAGGGTGCCGCCCAGCTCCGGCGGCAGGTGCACGCGCCAGAACTCGGCGTCCATGAACGTGTGGTACGCCCGCTTGAAGTCCGCCGGCAGCGGCGCGGTGTGCGCGGCCGGGTCGAAGACGGGCGGGTTCCGGTCGGCGGCGGCGAAGCTCGGCGCCAGGTCCTCGCGGGCCATCCGGTCGACCTCGGCGAGCAGGTCGCGCGCGGTGTCGGCGTCCATGTCGCCGTAGGGCCCGGCGCCGTACGCCCCGGAGCCGAGCACCTCGAACAGGTTGAACTGCAGGTCACGCAGGTTGCTGCGGTAGTGGCTCACGTCGACACCTCCGGCACGCGGGCGTGGTTACTGGCGAGTAACTACATATTACCTACCAACCGGTAACCTGAACAACGGGTCGCCGGGACGACCCGCGCGTGCACCATCGGCCGGCGCGCGCCGAACTACAGCCGGCGGCGGGTACGGGTGATTCCGGACAGGCGACAACGGCGAGCCCGGCGGCGGGCGGCGGTGCGGGCGGCCGGGCCCCGGCGGCGGGCGGCGCGGCGGGGAGAGGGCGGGCGGCTCAGTGGCCGGGCGCCTCGACCTCCCAGCTCGGGACGGCCGCGTCGCGGCTCGCCGAGCGGGGCCCCACGTACTCCATCAGGACCAGCGCGATGTCGTCGTCGAGCTGCCCGCGGACCCACTCGACCAGCGCCGACTCCAGCGACGCCAGCCCGTCCCCGACGGTCCCGTGGCCGAGCAGGCGCCAGGCCCGCTCGGCGGTCGGGAAGAACACCCCGTCCCGGCGGGCCTCGCCCAGCCCGTCGGTGAACAGCAGCAGCCGGTCGCCCGGCTCCAGCCGCTCCACCCGCGGCTTCACCACCGGCATGAAGCCCAGCGGCGGGGCGGGCGATGGCGGGTCCAGCGTGATCACCCGGCCGCGGCGCAGCAGCAGCGGCGGCGGATGCCCGCAGTTGACGATCGTCAGCGTGCCGCCGCGCTCCTCGACCAGCGCCGCCGTGACGAAGTCCTCGTCGCCGACCGAGCGGGCCACCGCCCGGTCCAGGTCCGAGACGATCGCCCGCAGGTCGGCCCGCTCGTACGCGACGTGCCGGTACGAGCCCAGCACGATGCTGGCCAGCCGGACCGCGTCCAGCCCCTTGCCGCGCACGTCGCCGATGATGATCCGCGCCCCGTACGGCGTGTCCAGCGCCTCGTACAGGTCGCCGCCGATGTCGGCGGCCGCCGTCGCCGAGATGTACCGCCCGGCCACCGGCAGCATGCCGATCTGCGGGCCGAGCGGGCGCAGCACCGCCTGCTGGGCCACCGAGGCCAGCCGGGTCAGCTCGGCGATCCGCTGCGACTGCCGCTGGCGCAGCGTGGCCACCCCGGAGGCGATGCCGGTGGCCGCGATGATGCCCAGCACGTTGATCACCGCGGTCTGCGAGAACTCGCCGGTGAGCACCGCGAAGACAATGCCGAGCAGGCTCGCCACGACACCGGCCGCCAGGACCACCGGCCAGGCGGCGAACGCCGCCGCGAGGAACGGCGCCGCCGCCAGCAGGCCGACGTAGTTGGCGTCCCGCCCGTCCGCCAGCTCGATGATCGACACCAGTGCGACCAGCACGAAAGCCGCGCCGAGGCCGGCGCGGGAACCAGAGCTGAGCGGGCGACGGCCCGGGCGTGGGATTCGCATGGGTATGAGGTTCAGCATGCCGTATCGACACCGCTGGCAGAACGAGGTTGGCTCCACGACCGGTGCGAATTGCCTGCCCGGTTTCGGCGCGTCGAAGCCCGGATGACCGCCTGCGGGCCGTCGGGTGCGGGCGCGCCGCCGGCCGGCGTGTCGCGGCTGGCCGTCCGGTCAGCCCGGCGCGTCGGCCGCCGACGGTTTCGCGGGGCCGGTGCGGCTCCGCCGGGGCGCACCGGGTACTCCACCACTTCGCCTCTTGGGTCGTCACGTGCCGGGACGCAGCCGCCCGGCCACTCGACCGCCGGGCCACCGGGGCCGCTGGACCACCGGCCCCGGGGACCGTCCGGTCGCTGAACCGCGCGGCCCGCGGCCGCGCTCGCCGCCGGGCCGCTCTCGCCGCCGGGCCACTGTGGAGCCCGTCGATGCGCCTGCGACCTCACCATAGGCCATCGTCGCTACCCCGGTAACCCGCCGTGTGGTGACGCAGTCCTCACCTCCACTGTGGTGACCCGACCGGCTCGCCGTCGTTGTTCCCGGTGTGTCCGTTGCGCCCGACCGCGCCGGATTTCGTCGGACCGAAGGAGTGGCCGCCGTGTCCACCGAACGGGTCCTGACCACGCGCATGCCGCCGCTCGCGGTGGCCGGCGCCGTGACGATCGCGCTCGCCGCGACCGCGGTGGCGGTGCTGGCGGTGCTGCGCCCGCCGCCGAACGGGGCGGCCGCGCCCCCGCCGCCGCGCCCGGCCGTCCCGCTGGCCGACGCGGCGGCCGCCCCGGCCGTACCGCCGGCGGTGACCTGCCCCACCCCGACCGTCCGGGTGCGCGGCGCGAACCGGCTCGCCGCCGCCCTGGACCGGGTGCGGCCCGGTACCTCGATCGCGCTCGCCGACGGCGTCTACGGCGGCCGGTTCACGCTGCGCGCCGGCGGCACCGCCGCCGCCCCGGTGTACCTGTGCGGCGGTCCGCGCGCGGTGCTCGACGCCGGCAGCCGGGCCGCCGGCGAGGTGCTGCGGCTGGTCGACCTGGCACACGTCCGGCTGGTCGGCTTCACCGTCCGCAACGGCCTGCGGGGCCTGGTGCTGGACGGCGCCCGCCGGGTGGTCGTGCAGGGCCTGACCGTCGAGCGGACCGGCGAGACCGCGATCCACCTGCGCCGGTTCGCCAGCGACAACGTCGTGCAGGGCAGCACGGTCCGGCGGGCCGGACTGCTCCGGCCGTACTCCGGCGTCGGCATCCGGGTCGGCACCCCGGCGACGCACTGGTGCGCGGTCGCCGACTGCGAGCCGGACGCCGCCGACCGCAACGTCATCCAGGGCAACCGGGTCTCCGCGACCACCGCCGAGGCGGTCGAGGCGCACGAGGGGACGACGGGCGGGCGGATCGCCGACAACACGTTCGACGGCTCCCGGCTCGCCGGTACGACAGCGGACGCCTGGGTGGACCTCAAGGGCAACCGCTGGCGGGTCACCGACAACCGCGGCCGGCTGTCCCGCGGCGACGGCTTCCAGACGCACAGCCCGGTCGACGGCTGGGGGACGGGCAACCTGTTCGCCGGCAACGCCGCGCAGGTCGACGGCCCCGGCTGGGCGTTCCACTTCGACCCGGTGCTGGGCAACCGGGTGGCCTGCGACAACACGTCCACGGGCGCCCGCCGCGGCCTGGCCAACGTCGCCTGCGCCGCCGGCTGACCGCCGCGGCCCGCCCGCCGGGACCCCGGCCGCCCACCCCGGCCCGGGCGGCCACCGGCGCGGCCTACTGCGGGCGCTCGGCCCGGGGGAGCTTGCGCACGACCGCCTCGTACGAGGCGTCCACTGCCTCCCGCAGCTCCGCCGCGGGGATCGCGCCGGCGAGCCGCAGCGTGTTCCAGCCGTACCGGGCCAGGTACGGCATCGGCGCCGCGTCGTCCGGGTACCGCAGCAGCCACTCGTCGGCCACCTCGCGGTCCGGCCCGCACTTGAGCCCGACCGTGCCGCCGGCCCCGCCGAGGAACGCGAAGATCTTGTCCCCGACCTTGGCGACGCGGTCCCCCCTCCCACGGCTCGTCGGGCCGGGCACCCGGCTTGGCCAGGCAGTACTCCAGCAGCGCCGCGGCGTCCACGGGCCCTCCGCTCCGGTCGTCGCGGGCGCGCCCGCGGCAAGGGGGACGCCGCCGCCCCCGGCTGGCGGACCCGGGGACGGCGGCGGGGGTTGTGCGTTCGCTCAGTGCGCGGTCAGCGACCGCACCGGCACCATCATGCCGCCGCTCGGCGTCTCGATGATGATCTCCTGCGGGTCGGCGGGCATCGGGAACGACGACTCGACCCGGTACGGGAAGTAGCCGATCGCGGGCGACTGCTGCCCCTGCACGCGGAACGGCGGCGGGTTGAGCACCTCCGTGGTCGCGCTGGCGATCGAGATGTCCGTGACGCCGTCCTCGTGGCCGGACGCCTCGATGGTGAGGATGCCCGCCCGGTAGGTGGCGGTGACGTCCTCGGGGTTCAGGATCACGATGTCCATGCGCTCTCCAATTCAGGCGGTCCGGAAGTCGGGTCGTACCGGAAGTCGGGGCGGGCCGGGTCAGGGCGGGCCGGGGATCAGGGCGTGCCGGCGTGCTCGGCGTCGGTGATCACGGTGCCGGGGGCGGACTCGATGGTGTGCCACTGCTCGTCCGCTGTGCAGTACTGGAACGTCGCGGTACCGCTCTGCCAGTCCGCGCCGAGCATCAGCCGCAGGTTGAGCACCGCCGGCGCCGCCGGCCCGGTGCCGCCGTGCGCCGGCCAGTGCAGCACCGGGTACCCGGTCAGCGTCAGCATGATGTGGCTGGCCTCCGGCAGCACCGTCAGGTAGGTGTAGTCGCCGTCCAGCCGCACCGACCGGTCCAGCGGCGGCTCGGTCGCCCCCCGGACGATCCGGCCGAGCCCGTGCACCGACCCGCTGGCCGCGTCGAACGTGCAGTGGATGACCAGGCCCGGCGCGCCCGCGTGGTGCGTGCCGATCCGCCAACTGCCGATGAACAGCCCGCTGCCCCCGGCCCGGGTGGCACCCGTGGGGGACTCGGCGGTCGATGCGCTCATGGCGGTCCGCTCCCGTCGTGCGTGGGTGGTCGGGCGTTCGTGATAGCCCCCAGTTTCCGACCGGCCCCGGGGCCTGTCCGGCGAACCCGCGAATCGCTCCCGAACGCCGGGAACGCCGGTCGCCACCCGCCCCGGGAACCCCAACCAGCCCGCCCCGGACCCGCGCACCGCCACGCCCCGGAACCGGGCCGCGCCCCGGTGCCCCGCCCGGGAGGACGGCGGGCCCGCCGCGGCGGCGCGGCGGGCCCGGTCGGTCGCGCGGTCGTCAGGCGGAGACGACCACCGTACGGACGATCTTGTCCGCGATGGTCTGCCGCTTGGCGTCCCAGAGCGGGAACAGGAACCCGATGTAGCAGATGATCGCGTCGATCAGGTGGGCCACGTCGCGGCCGAACGCCAGGCCGGGGCCGACCGGCTGCCCGTTGTCCTCCCGGATCAGCTTGATCCCGAGCACGCCCTTGCCCCAGCTCTGCCCGGTCCTCCCCTGCTTGATCACCCGGTTGAAGATCCACAGGCCGAGCGTGATGAGGCTGCCGATCGTGCTGACCGCGATGCCCGTACCGGTCGGCCGGCCGTCCTCCATCGTCGCGGCCTGCACGAGGCTGCCGATGATCGACGGCACCGACACGGCCACCTGGTCGATCAGGTACGCGCCGACCCGCTGGCCCCAGTTCGCAAAGTTCATCTGCACTCCAAGCTCTCTCGTCTACAGGATTCCGAAGCGGTGGAGCTGGACGACCCAGCTCCCCAGCGCGACCACGGCGACCGCGGCACCGACCCGCCGCCGGGCCGCCGGCGACCACGGCACCGGCGCGGAGCGCAGCCCCGCCGCCCGCGCCCCGAACGCCACCAGCCCGCCCAGCGCGACCCCGGCCAGCAGGAACACGGCCGGATTCGCCGCCAACGCGGCCCGCGGATCCAGCCCCGCCAGCGCCTCCGCCGCGGTCGTCAGACCGCACGCCGGACAGGGCACCCCCGTCACCGCCCGCAGCGGACACGGCAGCCCGAGCCCCGTCGCGTCCCGGACCCGGGGCGTGACCAGCGCCAGCACCGCCGCCGCCGCACCCGCCCCGCCGAGCCGCTCGGGTACCGAGTACGGCCGCCCCGCCCGACGGATCATCCGCGCGCCGGCCGGCCGGGTCGACCCCGCACCACCCGATCGAGCGGCTGCGGCCCGCACTGTTCACCGGCCCGCACCGCCGCCGTACACCCGCTCGCCACCCCGGCCCTCCCCTCCCGCCGGACCGCGGCGACCGCCGCGCCACCGCGCCCGCCGCGGTGTTGCCGCACCGCCGCGGGTCACGCCGAACCCCTGCTTTATATCGCCCGCCCGGGCGATCCGGGGGCCGGACGCGCGGTCCGCCGCGAACGCCGGTTCGCGCGCCATGGGCACCCGCCGGCGCGCCGCGCGGGCCGGCACCGCGACACGCCGCCGCCCGTACGGAAAAGCCTGCCCGGACGGCCGCCGGCCACCCCGGTCCGGGACGCCGCGCCGGTGGGCCGGGGCGGGGCGGGGGTGGTCCCGGGCTATAATCCGGGGGTGGGGTTGAGCGTCGTGGACCTGTTCTCCGGTGGCGGCGGCGCGAGTGCCGGCTTCGCCGCCCATCCGGCGTTCCGGATCGCCGGCGCGGCCGACGCCCAGTACGGCAAGCCCAGCAGCCCGCGCGGCAGCCTCGGCTGCAACGAGACCTACGCCGCCAACATGGGCCTGGCCCCCGTCGCCGCCGACCTCGGCACCGTCGACCCCGACGACCTGGCCGCCGCGATGGGCCTGCCGGGCGGCCCCGACGTGCTCGTCGCCTGCCCGCCGTGCACCGGCTTCTCCCGTACCCTCGCCACCAACCACCTGCGCGACGACCCGCGCAACGGCCTGGTCCGGCGGACCGGCCTGTTCGTGCGCGCCTGGCGCCCGCGCGTCCTGCTCATGGAGAACGCCCGCGAGCTGGTCATCGGCCGCTTCCGCGAGCACCTCGGCGGCCTCACCGCCGACCTGGCGGCCCTCGGCTACCGGGTCGCCGCCGGCACCCACATGCTCACGGAGTTCGGCCTGCCGCAGCGGCGCGAGCGCGCCCTGGTCGTCGCCGTCGCCGCGGACCTGCCGCTGCGCACCCTCGACGACCTGTGGTCCGGCCTGGAGGTCGACCCGAAGGCCACCCACGTCCGGCGCGCGATCTGGGACTGGCACCTGCGCCCGCTCGACGGCGCCGACCCCGCGCACACCGCGCCCCGCTTCACCACGGCCGTCGCCCGCGACCGCACCGGCCGGATGCCGCACGACGGCGGCTCCTGGTCCGACCTGGCCGACACGCCCGCCCTGCTCACCCCGGCGATGCGCGGCCGGTTGGAGCGCGGCCGCCTCGGCAGCCACCCCGACGTGTACGGCCGCATGTGGTGGGACCGCCCCGCCCCGACGATCAAGCGCGAGTGCGGCCACGTCGGCAACGGCCGCTACACCCACCCCGAGCAGAACCGGCTGTGCACGGTCCGGGAGATGGGCATCCTCAACGGCTTCCCGGCCGACTACGCGTTCCGCGGCGGGATGAGCAACATGTACCGGCACATCGGCGACGCCGTACCGCCGCTCATCAGCTTCCAGCTCGCCCACCTGGCCGCCTGGATCCTCGGCGCCCGCCGCCCGTCCCCGGCCGACCTGGTCATGCCCCGCACCCACCTGAGCCCCGACGACCTGCGCCCGGCATGAAGCCGCCGGCCAGCACGGCGGGCGTCGCCGCGCGGATGAGCAAGCAGAAGGCCAGCAACACGGACCTGGAGGTCCAGCTCCGCAAGCACCTGTACCGGCTCGGGCTGCGCTACCGCCTGCACACCCGCAGCGTCCCCGGCACCCGGCGCACCGTCGACGTGGTCTTCCCCGGGGCACGGGTGGCGGTCTTCCTGGACGGGTGCTTCTGGCACAGCTGCCCCGTCCACGCGACGTTCCCCGCCGCGAACGCGGACTGGTGGCGGGAGAAACTGGCCGCGAACGTGACCCGGGACCGGGACACCGACCGGCGGCTGGCCGAGGCCGGCTGGGCGGTCGTCCGGGTCTGGGAGCACGAGGACCTGGCCGCCGCCGCGCTGCGGATCGAGGAGGTCGTACGGGAGCGGGCGCCGCGGCGGCGGGTCCGGGGGGTGGCGGTCGAGGCCGTGGAGCACGGGACGCTGTCGGCGTACGCCAACGCGGGGTGCCGGTGCGGGGAGTGCCGGCGGGTCAAGGCCGAGTACCAGCAGGGGTTGGTGGATCGGTACCGGGAGGCCGGGGGGCGGGGGCAGCACGGGACGGACTACCGGTACCGGACGGGGTGCCGGTGCTCGCCGTGCCGGGCGGCGCACGCGGCGGCGGACCGGGAGTACCGGGCGCGGCGCCGGACGTCGAGTTGACGACCTCATTGGGGTCGACCGGGTTCGCGGTCGCTCGAACGGATTAGGCCGGTGGTGACCGGGTGGGGTGGCCTTTCGTTTGGCTCGATATGAGCCGAACGTCCGAACACGACAGTCGGGTACCGGAGTCCGTGGCGGTGGAGATCGCCTGGTGGGTGGCGCTGTTCGATGCCGCCCTGGCGGAGCGCGAACGCCGCCTGGCCGTACGCGGCCACCGACGGGTTGTCCCGTACGCGGCCTGAGCCAACGCCGGCTTGCCTCCGGGCCGACGCGCATCCGCTCAACGTGGCTGGGCGCGGCGCCCGGCAGCGGCGAGGCTGAGCCGCCCCGGATTCTCCCGGTCCCACGTGATGGGCGAGAGGGCCCGCAGAGCCTCCCAGCGTCCGATGCGGTACTCACCCGTTCTCGGCAGGTCCGCGATCGATACGGCCGCGATCGGGGAGGTCATATCCCCTCGCGTGAGAACCAGCATGTCGGGCCGGTGATGGGTGGATGGTTTGAGTCGGGTGCCCACGCCGCGGATGCCCGCCACCGCCTCGGGTGGCAGCGTGATGGTCCGGCGGTCGGCCGACGGGCGGGCGCTGACCTGCAACGGCGCGTCCGTGGGCTCCAGCGAGTACAACTGCACGCAGTAGTGCCTGCCGTTCCCCTTGACGTACGGGTGTCGGCGTCACACATGCCCGTCAGCCGGCCGAACCAGCCCGGCGGCTCCTCGATCGAGCCCGAGATCGTGCTCACCGTGGCGACATGGAGGCGGACCGTCTCCGCCCGCGGGCGGGACACGACCAGGGCGGCGACGATGCCGGCGACGAGCAGCAGTGCGACGACGCCGACCAGCACGTACGCGACGCGACGGGGCACGCCCCCACGCTAGTGCTTCGACCCGATACGAGTCGGTGCTTCCGCAATCGGAGAATCGGGAAGCATCGACGGCGGCCGCGAAGGTGCCGCCGGGGTCGAGCCGCAGTTGGCCGGGACGGCTCGCCATCTCGCGCCGTCCGGCCGACCGCCCGTGCGCGGGTGCTCTCGTTGGACTCACATCCGGCCACGGAGGACCCATGCACAGGCTCGCCGCCGCTGCCCTGACCACCGCGCTGCTACCCGCGCTCACCGGCTGCGCGACCCTTCCCCTCCTCACGCGGAACCGGGCGGGCAGCAGCCCCGACCCCACCGCGTCGCCGACACCGAGCCCCACCCCGTCGCTCCGACATGCTCTCGATGACCGCGTCGGCCGAGGCGAGAATGCCGCGCTTCGTCGGTCGGTTCGCGTATCCGACAGCGGCGACGCCCGCGGCGCGGGCGGCCCGGATGTCCGTAACCGCATCACCCACGAGAACGGCGCGCCCGGCACTGCTCCCGACCAGCCGCAGGGCATTCCGGACAGGCTGGGGATCGGGCTTCATCCGCGACGGCTCGGCGTACACCCGGCCGACCACCCGTCGATCGAATCGACCAGACCGACCCGCCGCAGATAGGCGAGGACCGCCGCCTCACTGTTGTTGGACACGATCGCCACCGTGCGCCCGCTCGCTCGTGCTCGCCGGATCACGGCTTCGCCGCCGTCGGTCGGACGCGCCGAGGCCGCAGCTCTCACCTCGGCCGCGGTCTGGAGGTCCTCCAACGCCGCCGACAGGGCCTTGTCGGCGGCGCTCGCGTCGACTGCTCGGAGGATCTCCAGCGGATCCCGTTCCTCGGTGAGTTGATCCACGATCGGCTCACCGCGCCCGCGGAGGGCCGTCCGCAGTTCCTCGGCCGCGCGGGGCGCCCGGTGGACCGCGAACAGGGAACAGATCGGCCCGTCGAAATCGAGGAGCAGGGTGTCCGCGTCACGCAGAACTGCGGCGAGCCCGCCCGTGGGTCACGACTCGCATTGCCCGTCGTCCGGGTCCAGCGTCATGCCGCCAGCGTAGGACTGCCGGAGCAAACCGGAACGTGTCCACGATGACCGGCACCACGTAACGCCGAATCCGGCTAGAACGCGCTTGACCAGGGGCTGAGCAGTGGAGCGGGTGACGGGAATCGAACCCGCGCTGTCAGCTTGGGAATTTCACGCTGCGTGTTGGTCGGACGGTGTTTCGCCTGATGGGGAGCAGTCTCAGGTGGCCCCGTTTGGCCCTGGATGACACCGGCTTATGGCCCGTGAATGGCCCGCCCACTCGCCCCACTACCTTTGCCGTCCCGTCTGCCGTCGACCCACCCTCCGGGGAGCGGACCGGCCCCACGGTGCCAAGGTGGAGCGCCCAGCGGACGAACGACCTTGGCACCGTGGGGCCGGTCTGCTCGGCTTGCCTGGGTCGACGGTAGGCGGGACGGCAGCCATCCCGGAGTCAGAGCGCCCCTGCCGGAGGCATCGGGAACCTCGCGCAGCTCCGGCGGGCGCGCCGCCGGCGTCTCGGCGCGGCTTGCGCCCGTGCGCCCCAAGCGCGCGGGCGGGCGGCGCAGCCGCCCCGCGCAGCCGGGTCACGCGCCCGTGCGCCGCGGAGCGGCGCCTTGATCCCCATAGAGACTGATTCGGCAGTGCTGAGAGCCGCATCGACGCAAGATCGCTGTCACGCCAAAGTGGTCGGTACATACTCTCGGAGGGTGCGCCTGTCGGTCCCGGCGCGTAAACTTCGCGCATGGCCCGCGCAGAGTATGTCCCGGTTACGGGCAGTGTGCTGGCTTGGGCGCGGACAGAGGCTGGTCTCACCCGCGAGGGACTTGCTGGGCGCCTGAGGGTAGAGCCAGCGGCCCTCGAGGCATGGGAACAAGAGATCGAGAAGCCGACCAAGACCCAGTTCAAGCAACTGACTCAGGTGTTAAAGCGGCCTTCCGCGATCTTCTTTGCTCCTCATCCGCCTAAGCCTGGCGAGGTCACTGCAGCCTTTAGGCGTGGCGCGGTAACTGACCCGGACCTTAACAACGAATATCAGCAACTGCGATCAGCCCGCCATTATCAGCACATTGCGGAGTGGCTCTTGCGCGAATCTGGCCGCGAAGAGCACGATCGACTGCCTCGCGCATCTGTACAATCCGCCACCGCAAGACATAGCTTTGCCGCTAGTATACGAGATGCCCTCGGGATTTCGTTCGCTCAGCAATGCAAGTACACCTCTGCCTCTGTCGCACTTAAGGCGTGGAAGAACGCTGTCGAACAGGCATTCGGAGTCCTCGTATTTCAGTTTCAGTTTCCGAATGCGAAGGCAACGCGCGGCTTCAGCCTGCCTAGTACTGAGGCTCCCGTCGTAGTCCTCAACTCAGCCTTCAATGACCAGGCTAGAATTTTCACGCTGTTCCATGAAGTGGCTCATCTTCTGTTGGACGATGCCAAGATATGCCACGGCTGGGCTCCACCAGAGTCTGCCACACGCAACGAGCGGTGGGCAGAGGCGTTCGCAGCCGAACTATTGCTTCCACGAACGGAATTCGTCGCAAAGTTCCGATCCCGTGTGACGGCTGGTTCGCATCCGACACCCGAGCAAATTCGGTCTCTTGCTTCGACCACAAAAGTGAGCGCAAGGGCAGTCGCCCTGCGATGTATTGAACTGGGCCTAGCCGAACGACGGCTCTATGAAGAAGTGGTAGAAGCCCTTAGCGGGATCGACTACAAGGACTCGGGTGGCGGCGGCAAGGGAGAAACCACACCCTACCGGCGCCTTAGGGAGGTTGGTGCGCTCTTCCCGTCACTTGTATTGCGCGCTCGTGACGACGAGATCATCGGCCACTACGATGTGTTGCGCTACCTCGATGTGAGTACAGCACAAGCACGAGAGCTTGAGTCTGTCCTACAGGGACAAGGCTGACATCATTGACCGTATACGTACCCGATGCCTCTGCCTTGGCCGAAGTTGAACGACTTGTCCCCATAGATGAACATCCACCCGTATTCTTCGCCCTGGCTGAAATGATCCAAAGCGAAGAGCTAGCTCTGTGCGAGCAACTCTGTACTGAACTAGAACGGGTCAGCAACAAGGGGCAGGCGCATCTTTTCGTGAAGCAAGGTAAGGGCCAGTCGCTTAATCGTGGGGCGGACTACAATCGTGTCCGAGTGGTAATGGCACGGCATCAGTTTATCGACCCCATGGATCATCGCGAATACTGCGCCCCATACGTCCTGGCTCAGGCCCTGGAGCTGAGAGATGAAGGCCATCGTGTCGTGGTCATCACGGAGGATCGGTTCCGCAAAGTACCACCGCTGGTCTCAATGGCGCAGGCCGCTGAGTCAGAGCAGTTGGCAACCCTCGGTACGGCTGCATTCCTGGGCAACAAGGGAATTTGGTCCGAGCGCTAGACCGTCATCTTGTGATCGAATGTAGCTCATTCATGGGTGTTTTCATGTAGAGGCTCATGACATCGTCCACAATTTGTCGCTGGCCAATTGCAGTGTTCAGCTTCTGAAGGAACACCAAAAGCGCGCGCGCTGGTTCTAGTCTTAGGTTCTTGCCATCGACTTTGTATGACGGATCCGCTACTTCAGTTTCGATGTAGGATGACGGCTCCCGCGTTCCGTCAGGATCTCGGGTATGTTCAAGCGCCAGCCCGGTGAAGAACCCCTTGGCGGTAGCACCGTCGAGTTCACTTCCTCGGCAGCCGAGTAACGCCGCATCGATTACGCAGAGGAGGTCAGGCTGCTCGACGGCTTCGAGTTCGCCGACCCGCCTCGCAACAGTGTCCGGCGCCACCGAGGATCCGAATGCAAGAACCGCTACGAACGGAAGCTTTCCGTCATAGCAACCCGTATCCTTAACATCTCCCACTATTCTAAGTTCCCGAATTTTTCGAACCTTCTTGGCGAAATCTTCAATATCGGAAACCTGCAGCCGGGTCTTAACCTCGATTGCGGCGTATACTGATTCGATCGCGTGGATTAGTTGAGTTGACTGTGCGAACAGCGTCGGCAGTTCGGACCGATCGTAAACGATCAGGTCAGTTTGCCGACTATAGTTGCTGTGACTGTCGATTATCATGCCGGTCCCGATGTCATATTTGCGCGGCAATATCCGCTCCAGTAGCCGACCAAATATTGTCTCATTCTCGGCACCTAAGGTTGCATTGTGTTTCACCAGTCGCGTGAAAGTTTTTACCTCGGCGTTCATGCGCGTCAGCGCGGCAGCCCAGTATTCCTCAAGGGTGGACATTCGTTGATCTCCAGTCCTCGTTTGCGTTCGTCAGAGTGCGTTAGCAATGGCGACCATGCTGGTCACGATCACGTCGGCTTCCGCGAGAGCCTCGTACTTGTTCAGACGGCTTGCGTACCCGACCACGGGGACACCCGCGCTGTGGGCGGCCAGCACATCCGTGGCAGCATCACCAACCATCAGAGCCCCCTCCGGACCGACGTCCAGAGCCCGTAACGCCGACAGGACTGCTTGCGGATGCGGCTTCATCCATCGTGGTTCCCTGGCAGGCCGGCCGACAACAGCGGAGAACGCTCCAGCCAAGTTCATCCGATCGAGGTAGCTGTCGACCGCAGCGGCGCTGTTGTTCGACACCACCGCCAGGAGGCGACCTGTCCGGCTGGCTTTGGCGATCACCTCAGCCGCGCCCGGCGTCGGCTCGGCGGTGGCCGCAGCTAACACCTCAGCCGCGACTTGAGCCTCCTCGACCGGGTACTGGGCTGCGGTTCCGTCGCTGAATCGCAGGACCGCCAACGGGTCTCGTACCTCCCGGAGGTCAGTCGGGATCTTCACGCCGTGCTGCTCCAGGATGCCGCGCAGCCTGTCAGCGACGCTCGGTGCCGAATGGCGCGCGAACAAGGAGCAGATCGGTCCATCGAAGTCGAGCAGCAGCACGCGTGCGCGGGCGAGCAGCTCCGCCAGGTCGTCAGTGGTCATGGCTCGTACGGCTCCGCGATGGTGGACCACACGCTCTCGAACCACGCGGCTGCCTGCTGTACGTAGAGGCGGTCGTACTCCTGGTCCTCCTCGTCGCCCGGCGCGAACGGGAAGAGGATGGCGTCCTTGCCCATCGCGTCGTAGATCGCCGTGGGCTTCTTATTGATCGTCACGGTGTGCTTCACGACCGGGTAGAAGCCGAAGAACGCTTCCTCGCTATTGATGATGAAGAGCTTGAACATCGGCGCTCCGCGGTGCACGCGCACCTCAGCGGTCGCGGTCTTCACCAGGTCGAGCCGGGCCAGCTCCTCCACTGCATCGGTGAGGGCTTGGACTGAGCGGTCTGTGATCCGCTGGGAGCGTGCCCGGATCGCGGGGTCGTCGGCCCGATCCTCGGCGCGGCACGGGATCGCGGTCGGGTGCCGCATGTCGGAGAGCAGGACGCGCACCCGAAGAGACTCGGGTGTCAGGCGGCCGATCCGCACCTTGTCGAGCGTCTCCTGGATGGCGTTGTACAGCGTTTCGCCCGAGAAGCCGGCGAAGTCGATCGTGACGCTGGGGCTCTCGAACGCTGCTTCGATGTGAGGTCGCAGACCCACGGGCCGCTCAGTGTTGGCGCGGACGTAGGTGCCGCCGCCGCTGCGGGCGACGATCAGCCGCTCGGTCTTGAGCACCTTCAATGCCTGGGCGACGGTCTGCCGGGCCACCCCGAAGTGCTCGCTGAGCTGGGGCTGGGAGGGGATGCGCGCTCCTGGCGCGTACTTGCCGGTCTTGATGTCGGCGCGTAGTGAGGCCGCGATCTGTAGATACGGCGAACGCGGGTCGTCCGGGTCCAGGCTCATGCCGCTCAGGGTAGAGCTGACTAGGCAACTTAGAAAAGTTTCGGCAATCCCTTGCACCTGTCTAGGCAGGTTGGGTAACTTGGGCCTCACGGCAACCTGCCTAGACAGGCTGGGCAGGCTAGAAGCGGAGGTAGACCCATGATCAAGGGTGGAGCGCGGTTCAAGATGAGCTTCGGGGAGCTGTTCCCATGCGGCGTCGTCCTCGTCCCAGACTCGATCGCCGAGGCGATGGACTACAACGAGCGGACGGGGCAGCGGACCCCGGCGAAGGACAAGGTCACCAACCAGCGCGTGTACCAGTGCCGCGTCATGGACATGGACTCGGAGCTGGCCGGACGCTCCCGTGAGGTCACGGTCAAGATCCTGGCCGACCACCAGCCGGTGCCGCCGGTCGGCGCGTTCGAGCACGTGGAGTTCACCGGACTGACGGTCACCCCGTACGTCGGTGGCAACGGGCGACTCGCGTACTCGTTCCGGGCGACCGGGATGCACGCGCCGAAGTCCGCTCCCGCCATCAGGGCCACTGCGGGCGCCAAGGTCGACGCCTGATGGCCGGCCCGAAGCAGGTGGCGCCGCTGAACGAGTCGCCGCTGGATTACACCCAGCTCCTGGCGGTGCTCAGCCTCGCGGCGTCGCGTGATCTGCCGACCCCGCACTCGGTGACGATCCACCCGCACCTCCCGTCCATTCTGCTGGACCTGCGGACGACGGGTCATTTCGAACGGTGGCACCGGTTCCTCGGGTGCGACGAGACCAAGCGGCAGAACGTCATCCGGGACCGTGCCGCGCACGTCCTGGTCAACGCCTCGGCGCGGCGGCGCGGCTGGTGGTTCAGCCTCTCGCTCTGCACTCCCGCCGAGGGAGCGTTACCGGCGTCGGCTGCATCAGCGGGCGCCTGACCGAAGTCATTGCGGGGCGGTCCTCAGAGCCGTAGGAAGCCGGACCGCCCCACACCCCTCGACCTCTCAGCCGGAAAGGGCTTACTCATCATGCCTCGTTCCACCGTGCGCAAGTCAAGGTGCCCGCAGTGCCGCGGGCTGTTCACCCCTACCGCCCCGGGCGACCCGACCGAGATCTGCGCGCTGTGTGAAGACCAGCTTGCGATCCCGTTCCCGCCCGTACGCGACAGCCGAGGTCGGTTCGTCCGAGTCGGCTCCGGTGGTGCGCGATGAACGCTGCGCAGCGCATCCAGATCGCCGGGCGCCCGGACCAGCTGGTCATCCGGCGCAAGCCGCTCATCGAGATCCCGCGCTGGGTGGTCGCCCTCGGGCTGCTCCTGCGGGGCCTGTGGTGGCTGACGGTGTGGGCGATCCGTCACCCGCTCGCCTCCACACTGCTCGGTGCCGCCGCGTGGACGTGGATCACCTACGACTGGCAGACCCTGGCCTACAGCATCGGCTTCACGATCATCGGTCTGTCCGTCGGCGGCGGCGTGTGGTGGCGCCTGCACCCGTCGTCCTGCGAACGTCTCGCCTTCTATCCGCTGCTGGGGCAGTGGCGGCATCGCTGGGTGTACCAGCGGAGTTGGTCGAACGCGATGCGCATGTGCGGGCTCGACAAGAAGCTCGACCACACCACTGTCGTCCCGCGGCTGCGTCGGGTGGTCTGCACCCCGGCCACGGACCGGCTTGTGGTCCGGCTGCTCCTCGGCCAGAACCCGGAGCACTACCGCAAGCGGGCGCTGGACCTGGCGTACTCGTTCGGCGCACGGTCAGCTCAGGTCTTCGAACAGCGCCCGGACACCCGCCCGACCCGGACCGGCCGGCTCGCGTGGATGTGGCGGCGGGTCGACTCGTGGCGGTGGGCCGACCGGCCGACCGAGGTGCACATCGTCATCGTCCGCCGAGACTGCCTCACCGAGGTCGTCCGGCCCTTTCCCACCGCCGACGCCGTCGACCTGGGCGCGCTGCCCATCGCGCGTTCGTTCCTCGGCGAGACGTACCGGCTGCGGCTGCTCGCCACGCACCTTCTCATCGCCGGTGCGTCGCGGCGGGGCAAGTCCGGCGTCATCTGGTCTCTGATCGCCTCCCTCGCACCGGCTGTCAAAGTTGGCCTCGTCCGCCTGCTGGTGATTGATCCGAAGGGCGGCATGGAGCTGGCCATGGGCCGGTCGATGTTCCACCAGTTCGCCTACAAGTCGTACAACCACATCGCGGAGCTGCTCGAGGAAGCCGTGACCATCCTCCGCGACCGGCAGGCGCGGTATTTCGACGCGGCTCGCGTCCACACCGCGAGTCTGGTCGAACCGCTGTACGTGCTGGTCATCGATGAGCTGGCGACCCTGACCCGGTACTGCCCCGACCCCGACCTGCGCAAGCGAATCGAGGCGCTGCTCGGGCTGCTGCTCTCCCAGGGTGCTGGGGTCGGCATCGTCGTCGTCGGCGCGCTACAGGACCCGCGCAAGGAGAACCTCGACCTACGCGACCTGTTCCTGTCCCGCATCCTGCTCGGCGTTACGGCCGCGTCGCACGTCGACATGGTCCTCGGCGACGACATGCGCGACCGGGGAGCACTGGCCGACCGGCTACCGGAGAACGCAAAGGGCGTCGCCTACGTCCTGCCCGACGGCAGCGCCGACCCGGTGCGCGTCCGCTTCCCGTACCTGGACGACGAAGAGATCCGGCGCATGGCCCGCGCCTACGCCGCACCCGCACCGACCGGGCCACTCGCCGATGTCGTACCCGCCCAGTCCAACGGCAACGGGAACCGCGGCCCGCTCCTGCCCCGGGCGCTGCTGGCCGCGCTGCACAGGCCGACCGGGGAGGAGCAGTGATCACGGTGACCACTCGACGCCGTCGCTTCTACCGCCTTCGCACGCCAGCCACCACGGCGCAGCCGTCGACCGCCTGTTCGGTCTCGATCGAGGAGGCCACGGGTCAGCTCTACCTCGCCGTGGGCGCCGGATGCACCTCGACCCGGACGAGGCGTGGACGCTGTGGCGCTGCCTGACCGAGGCGGTCTCGAGCCTCGGCGAACCACCCGCCCACGTCCGCGCAAACATCCGGCCGACCGGGAGGTGAGCACGATGACCGCACCCACGATCGATGCCCCGACCGAGGCGCCCCGGCCCGGCTCGCGCGCCGCCCGGATGGCGCTACCCCGGTCCGTCGACATCCTGACCGACATCTGCAAGGACTACGGCGTCTGCATCCGGCCGCTGTCGATGCGCCGCACGGATCTCAGCGACGGCGTGACCCGCGTCATCGACCTTCCGTGCGGGGCGACCCGCGAGGACAAGTGCCCGCCGTGCGCGAAACGGAACCGGCGTCTCCGGCAGGCGCAGATCCGCGAGGGCTGGCACCGCACCGACGAACCCGACCCCGGCCCCGACCCGGCCACCGAGGAACAGAAGGCGCTGATCATCATGAGAGGACACTTCGAGTTCGAGCGCGACCAGGCCGCGCGTGCCAGCGAGTGGGACCAGGTGCGCGACCTCGAGGACGCCATCCGCGAGGTGGAAGCGGCCATCCTCGCCGAGGGCCTGCGCGGTCGGGTCGCCCCGCCACACCAGTCCGACGACGAGGACCAGGGCGAGGTCACCGGGAAGCGGCGCGTCCGCTCCACCCGGCGGCGGCAGGGCTCGCCGGATCTCCCTCGGCGCAAGGTCGAGCCGCGCACGGTCGGCAAGGTCTACACCGCGCCGGACGGCACCGAGCACCGGCCGTCGATGTGGCTGACGCTCACACTCGACTCGTACGGCCGCGTCCGCACCGACGGCACGCCGGTCAGTCCGACGACCTACGACTACCGGCGGGCTGCCTGGGACGCCGTGCACTTCCCGCGGCTGCTGGACCGGTTCTGGCAGAACCTGCGCCGCTGCGCGGGCTGGAACGTCCAGTACGCGGGCTGCGTCGAGCCACAGCGGCGTCTCGCCCCGCACGCGCACTTCGCCATCCGGGGCACCATCCCGCGCGAGATCCTGCGCCAGGTCGCGGCGGCCACGTACCACCAGGTGTGGTGGCCGTCGGTGGACGTGCAGCTCTACACCGCCGATCGGGCGCCGGTCTGGAACGACGAGGCCGAGGCGTGGTGCGACCCGGAGAGTGGCGTACCGCTGCGTACCTGGGATGAGGCCCTGGATCTGGTCGACGCCGACGAGGACGCCGAACCGGTCCACGTCGTGAAGTTCGGCACCCAGGTCGACGCCCGCGGGGTCATGCCGGGCACCGAGGACGCCGCGCGGACCATCCGGTACGTCACGAAGTACATCACCAAGCAGGTCGCCGACTGCCACGAAGCGCAGACCGAGCGGCAGCGGACGCACCTCGACCGGTTGTGGCGCCAGCTCCAGGTCACGCTGTGCTCGGAGCGGTGCGCCAACTGGCTGCTCTACGGCGTCCAGCCGAAGAACGCCCACGACAAGCTCAAGCCGGGATGGTGTCGGGGCAAGGTCCACCAGCGGGCCACCCTCGGCATCGGCGGCCGGCGCGTCCTCATCTCGCGCGAGTGGTCCGGCAAGACCCTGGCTGACCACAAGGTCGACGCGCGGGTCTGGGTCCGCAAACTGCTCGGGGTCACCGAGGAGCTGACCGACGCCGACGACGGCAACGCCAGCGGGGAGAAGACCCAGTACGTCTGGGAGCTGGCCCGGCCCGACGACCCGGACGTGCCGCCGCTGGCGCACCGCCTCCTGCGGTCCATCTCGGAGCGTTCGCGCTGGCGCTCGGAGCTGCTGGCCGCGAAGGAGCGCGCCGCGCGGGGCCAGCCTCCGCTCTCGGCAACCGACGAACAGCACGCACCACAGCAAGGGGAGGACTGACATGGAAGAGGTGCTGACGATCCCGGAAGCCGCGATGCGGATCAAGATGAGTCCCCGCTACGTACGGCGACTGGTGGCCGAGCGGCGCATCCCGTTCCACAAGGTCGGCCGATCGGTACGGATCAAGGCATCCGACCTGACAGCGCACTTCGATGAGGGCCGGGTCGAGCCGTTGACGTCGGCTCAGGTGTGGCGCAACCTGCGGGCGGTGGCGTGATGGCAGGGCGACGGCGCTTCGGCAGCATCCGCAAGCGGGACTCCGGCCGGTACCAGGTGCGTTACCCCGGCCCGGACGGTCAACTCCGCCCGGCGCCGATGACGTTCGCGCGCAAGAGCGAGGCGGAGCGATTCCTCACCGTGATCGAGTCGCAGATGATGCGCGGGGAGTGGGTCGACCCGGAGCGCGTGAAGATCACGGTTGGCGAGTACACCGAGCGGTGGATCACCCAACGGCCGAAGCTTCGCCCACGCACCGTGGCGCTCTACCGCTGGCTGTTCGGCAAGTACATCGAGGCGCAACTCGGCGGGGTGGAGCTGGGCAGGCTGGACACGCCGCTGATTCGCCAGTGGCGCGCGGATCTGCTCGGCAAAGGAGTCTCGGAGAACCAGACGGCCAAGGCGTACCGCCTGCTTCGCGCGGTGCTTATGACGGCCGTCAACGAGGACGAGTTGCTCCGCCGCAATCCATGCCGCATCCCGGGCGCCGATCAGGAGAAGTCGTCCGAGCGGCCGGTGCTGACGTTCCGCCAGGTCTTCGCCCTGGCCGACGCCGTCCCCGCCCGGTACCGGGCGATCATCCTGGTGAGCGCGTTCGGCTGCCTGCGCTGGGGTGAGGTGTCGGCGCTGCAACGACAGGACATCGACGCCGACACCGGCGTGATCCGCATCCGCCAGCAGTACACCGAGATCCGTGGTGTCGGCCTGGTGCTCAGTTCACCGAAGTCCCGTGCGGGCACGCGCAACGTCGCGTTACCACCGTCGGTGTTGCCCGCGTTGCGTGATCACTTCTCGAGCTTCGTCGACGAGCAGGACGATGCCCTGGTCTTCACCAACGAGAGCGGGCGGCCGATCTGGCGCGGCAACTTCAACAAGCTGGTCGCCTGGATGCCCACCGTGACGCGGCTCGGGGTTCCCGGTCTGCACTTTCACGACCTGCGGCACACCGGGAACACGTTCGCCTCCCGCGCGGGCGCGAGCACCAAGGAACTGATGGCGCGCATGGGTCACGACTCCGCCCAGGCGGCCATGATCTACCAGCACGCGACGTCCGAGGCGGACCTGGCCATTGCGGCGGCCGTCGACAAGGCGGTCAAGGCCGACCGCCGGAAGGCCAAGAAGGAGAGCGGCGAGGTCGCACCGAAGAAGACCACGAAGACGCGCAAGAAGAAGGACGACGGCGACGACGGGATGGCCGGCGCCGTGGCCCGGAAACGCTAATGGCCCGTGGATGGCCCGCCAGCCGTTCCGAGTAGTTGAAAGATCGAAGGCCCTGAGTCAGAAACCGCTTCTGACCAGGGCCTTCGTCGTGGAGCGGGTGACGGGAATCGAACCCGCGCTGTCAGCTTGGGAATAGGAGCGAACCGGCTTGCATCGGGTGGCGTGACCTAGCCAACCTGCCTTAACGGGTCGTCCGACATGGCCCAGACCGACCGTCGTTGCCCCCTAAGAACCCCTGGATCGGGCACGTTACGGGCATGCAGCTACCCCCTCGCTGGCCGGAACCCGCCCTCCGGGGTGACTCGGGCGACGAGATACTGAAGCCCGCCCCCTCGGCTGGCCTGTTGCAGCGCCGCTGCCTCGGCGTGCTCCAAGGCCTCGCGTCGGCTGAACGCTGACGTCGCGTAGGTGTCGCCAACCTTGCGCATCTCGGCAGTGCCAGGATCGAACTCAAAGATCACGTAGTAACCCTCGTCGGGTACCACATCACCAGCAGGCAGCGGCTCGACCGAAGCCATGGATCCTCCAAGTTGGTCGGTGACACGGCGAGACTACCTTGGGCTCGACCCAGCGGTCATCCCGCGCTGAACCGTGGACAGGCAACGCGGCCGGTTCGTGGCAGCGGTTCACCAACTACCGCTAGCGGGCCAAGCGCCGTCCTGGTCAGCCATCGCCAGACCAGCGCTGACCTGCCGATATCTTGGCGTCGCTGGTCATCGTCGGTCAGCGAGGTTCGACGTTCGACGGCCTGGCGACGGCCTGGAAGGCGCTCGTGGCGCCTATCCACATGATCTGCGGCATGCGTCAGACCAACTGTTCGCGATCGGCGAGAAAGCAATGCGGTCATGCAGGCGGCGATCGATTTTTCTAAGCCTCTTCGTCGATAGCCGCCTTGAGCGCCGAATGCATCTCGTCGATGGCCCTGTCCAGCTCAACGACGGCAGGGTTGTCGTGATCGAGCCACGCCGCGTGTTCGCTGTGTTGGAGGTCCCCTTCCCGCCATGCCCAGCGGACGCGGTCCATGGCCCGGACCAGCGCAGTCCAGCGCTCGTGCACCTGAGGGGCGGCGTACAGCTTCACACGCGCTGCCAGTCGGTCCGGATGTTGAAGCTCGGGGGGCCCAACATGGCGGCTGCTGTACTCATCAGTTGCGGCCGTGAGCCGGGACTGCTCGGTCTGCGCAAACTCGGCCAAGTCGACGTAGAGATCGGTTCGACGTTCGCGCCGCCGTTCAAGGCGTTCGCGTTCGTAGCGGACCCCGTCCAGCTCCCGCTCCCGCGCCCACCGACGATCCTCACGGTGCCTTGCAGAGCGCTGAGCAAGTGCGGTGCCAGCCAGGGCGCCCATGATGCCTAGAACACCGGAGGCGAGAGGTACCCAGAGAGCTACATCCACCATCCGGTCATGATCCTCCACCCGGCGGCGAAGGCGGCCCTTGGGCGACGAGCGACGGCTCTCACCAGACGTACACCAGCGGGTCACCCTCCGGGTTGACTGCGCACACGCCAGTCGGGCTAAATGGATGGCGACGCTGTAACCTCGCGAAAGGCTCGGAGTGTCGGTTCCACTACCCAGGCCGTCCTTCCTCGATACACAGGAAGCAATCGGCGCCCCCCACGGCCGACGGCGCTGGCGCAATCGACGGGGTGACCGGCTGTACGAGTGGGATGCCCTCCACGGTCACGTTGAGGTGTACAACAGGCGCGGGCGGCACATGGGCGTGCTTGACGCGGTGACCGGTGTTACGGTAGGGGAAGCCGTGCCAGGGAGGAGAATCGATGTCTAGCCCCAAGACGTTCGTGGACTCGTGCCTAGCGGGCGCTGCCTTCCTGGACGAGATTGATGACTATGTGGATCAATGGCACGACAACGCCGAGCTACATTCATCAATGACGCTAGCTCAGCACCTTGGGATGACATCAGCCGAATATCGGCTTTGGGTAGAACGTCCAGAATCATTGAGGTTTATCCTCGCGGCCCACAGGGATCGCGTCGAAGTCGGCACACTGCTTCGGGATCCGCGACGGTTCGCAGCCGCAGCCCGTACCGAGCAACACGGCGAGGCAGCCCAGCTACTGACCTGGCTTCAGTCCACCGGACGTTTGAGTGACCCAATCGCCTGAACAACGGTTAGCAACCCGAATTGTCGAACAGTTCGACTTGACGCCACCAGTTGACATATTCTCAGTGTTGCAGAAGTACGCCGACATTGAGATTCTTTCGTGGCCATACCTGTGCGATGGACTCACTGTTGGACTCACAACTGGCGGTCGCCCAAAGGTCTTTCTCAAGGCGATCAACAACAGCCTCCGACAACGCTTCACAGCAGCTCACGAGCTTGGGCACGTCCTGCTCCCATGGCATACAGAGCTTATTGAATGTCACTCGCCGGACGAAGAGACCACGGACTACATCGGAGGGCTGCGTGAGCGAGAGGCTTCCAGCTTTGCTTCACATCTCTTGCTCCCCGATCGCTTTCTGTCGCCCCACTGCGACAACGGCGTGGATATGCCAGCGCTCTTGGATGCCGTTCATACTGCCGAGGTCTCCGCGGCGGCAGGGCTAATCGCACTCACAAGATCGGTCCCTCCGGGCATTGCGCTGGTCCTCAACGAAACTAAGCCGTTCTACTCGCACGGCACAGCGTATCCGCGCCCGACCGTATTTGAAGAAGCAGGCAAGCCACTGCTTTCGAAGATTGCGGTCGAACAGGGAAATGTAATTCTCCGCAGGCAATCTGTACAGTGGTATAAGTTGGAACAATTCGTCAAGCCACGAGATGTCAGTGACCCTCGCGAGACGACCACCCTACTTCGAGATGCTATTGCCGCGATAACCGACGATCCGATCGAACAGCAACACCTGGTCCATGTGGTAAATGGCGTAGTTGGCTCAGCACTCAACAGTGAAACGGCCCGGTCAACCTCGGTGTGTGCATTGGCGGCAATGCGGCACAGAATCCGCGCACGACCTGATCTCGCAGCTCTTATGAAAGAGCCTGATTTCGACCTGTTTCTAAACCGCAAGGCATCCAATTTCCCTGGCGCCTAAGCCATCCCGTCTGCTGTCGTCCCGCCCTCTGGGGGTGCGGGCCGGCCCCGGGGTGACCAGGTGGAGCGCCCGGCGGACGTACGACCTGGTCACCCCGGGGCCGGTCTGCTCGGCTTGCCCGGGACGTCAGCGGGCGGGATGGCACCATCCCCAGCCCAACCACGCGACCACCGCGACGGCCGCATGGACCCCCGGCCATCCCAGAGCAGGAGCGCCCCCGCCGGAGGCGCTCTGACCGCAACCGGCTACGGCCGTAGGCCGCATCCACCACGGCGACCTGGTCCCCGAGCTGGTGCCCGTACGGTCCGCCGGCGGCCAGTCTGCACTGCGCGCGACGGACGCCCCGTGCTGCTGCAACTTCGGCGGCCCGGGGCGTCATCGTGTTCGCGAAGCGCCAGGCGCCGGGCATGTTGCGCGGCCGTAGCGGAGCGACAGCGCAGCGGAGGTCGTGCGCCCTGGCGGCGGCGCGTGCGGCCCGTGGGCGGGCCGCCTTGAAGTCGTACAGAAAGTTCTCACCGGACCTGACGACCGTTCGGACAAGCAGCGCATGTGCTATGACGATCCGATCCTGGGGACACGACGCTGAGCAGTAGGACTCAGAGCATGAACAACGAGCGGAGCGCATCCGCCCGCTCAGCGATTAGTCGTCGTCGCCGATCGCGCTCTACTTCGTCGACGTGGTAGGCCTGCGCTGTCACCTGCTGTGGATGCTTGCGGTACATCAAGCTCGGCTCGTGGATGAAGTAGCCATCGCGGATCACACTTGCAGCAATGAGGAGTCCGGTGTCTTCGGCGCTCGTGAGCGCCATCCAACCGCCCAGAGCGAACAGTAGATCTCGGCGGATGCAGATCGTCACGGGATGAACTGGCAGCAGCCAATCTTGGGTGCGCCATGCATCCAAGACCGCCCCACGCGGCAGTAAACCCTCCTCAGGGTCACTGTGCTCCCAGGACAGCACTTCGCCATCAGGAAGCCAATCCAGTACGCGCGAGGTTGTCCATCCAACCTCAGCATGTGAGGTTAGCGCCTGGATATCGCGCAGGAGGGCACCGGGTAGAAACTTGTCGTCAGCATCCAGGTTCCGCACGAGATCCCCTCGGGCACGTGCCATTGCTACTGTCCGCGCCACTCCCGGGCCACCTGGTCTCGCTGATCCATGACTGATGCGCGAGTCGCTGGGCAGCGCATCTGCTATAGCGCCGGTCTCGCCGTCTTCCTGAACGATCCATTCCCAAGACCATCCATCAGGCATCTCCTGCTCAACCAGAGACTGAAACGCTTCCCGTAGGTACGGCACGCTGGGAGCGTGAGCGGCAGTGATGACAGAAATGATGCGGCTCACGTTTCCCACCTGTTCAGTTGTGAGGTGAAGCGTATTTTGGCGCGGTCGCCGGCTTGAACAATGTCGGACACTTCAACGACTCTGCCATGAATGTCGAACGACGTCTTGCGGGTTGCTATAACTGGCGTACCTTCGGGCAAGCCGAGGGCTGTCATCTCTTCTGCCGACGGCGGACGTGCACTCACCTCATCGACAATGTGGTCTACTTCGATGCCCACAGTAGAGAGTTGATGGAGGGTTCCTCCTGGCCATGGCTCGTTATTTGCGTCAAGCAGATCGGGGTTTCCAGCGACTGCCGCGTAGACAAGGTAGGACTGGCTGACTCCGAGCGGAGCCCGTTCGTCGCGGTATCGCGTCGTGTAGGAACGACGGAGGAGCTGAGTGCCGGCCGGCACGCCAAACAGCTCTGCCAGCTCATCTGTCGCGCCCGAGGAGTCGTAGGTAGAGGTGAACACGAGGTCATCGACCTTGAGGCCGGTGTCGTGCTCGGTCGCCCCGGTGGTTGCACGAACCCCCTCGTCGTTCCGGGCGCGCTCCTTCTCCCACCGGTACCGCTCCGGAAGCTTGCGGACGACCGCCAGCCGGGACTGCCGGACCCATGCTCCACGTCCCTGACGTGACTCGACTAGGCCCTCACGTCTGAGGACGTCGATCGCGTCACGGACAGTGTTGCGGCTTGCGTCGTAGGTCTGGGACAGGACTGCCTCGGTAGGCAACCGGGCGCCCGGGGCCAGCTCGCCAGCCCGAATCTGGTCTCGGAGCACGGCGGCGAGCTGCTGGTACAGGGGTCGGGGATCAGCGTGGCTCAACGTCAACTGGCACCTCCGAAAAATTCATACCAACAGGCTAACAAAACACTTGTGGGGCGCGTGGGGCACGTGATACAACTTATTTGTTGGTACAAGCCGACACACCAACGAATCTCAGGAGGCGCCATGAGGCTCAGCATCGACATGACGGGGAAGCGGTTCACGGTCTCGCAGGAGGTCGGTCCGAAGAAGGATCAGAACGGTAACCAGCGCAACGAGAAGGACACGGGGCGTCCGCTGTGGTCGACCCAGGTTTTCGTGCTCGACGCGACTGGCGGGGATGTCATCACCATCACTACGGCTGGTGAGAAGCCGAACGTGAAGGTCGGAGACGTCGTCGCTGTCGAGCAGCTCGAAGCCATCCCGTGGGCGACCAACGGTCGTAACGGCACCGCGTTCCGCGCGCTGTCTCTGAAGCCTGCTTCTGGTCCTGGGGCTTCGGCTAAGGCCTGACCTGCGCTAGACCGCAAACCCGCACACCCTGGTGATGTCCTGATGTGGCGGACTTCGCTCCGCTGAACCTGCAACCGCGCGGGTGGCCTACGGGCCGTCTGCCCGCTGGTCACAGCACCCGTGACCGTTCAACTGTTCGCCGGCGTGGGGTCGGCAATACGGCTGCAACCCAGCCGACCCCCGCCATCCATTTCGATCAAGCCCACCTGTTGGGAGGACTCGTCGTGTCCAAGTCTAAGCCCTCACGCCTGTTCGGCACCCGCACCGGCGCCGTCACCGTGATCGAGGCCAAAGTCCACACCTCATCCGCGCGTCGGGCACGCCTGGCGTCGATCCTGACCGCCGTAGCGGTCACCGCGTTGTACGCGACCATCTTCAACGCCGACTGGCCCCATCCGATCGCCGCTCTGCTGGTCGGTGTCTTTTTCGGCGGCCTGGCCGCCATCCCGGTCTACTGCATCGTCCGTATCTGGCCGGTACTGATCCGCATCTGGTGGTGGCTGCCTGAGATCGCCGCCGCCTGCCTGTTCGCCTGGGCCTGGACTGCCCTGGTCGACAACACCCCACCCGTGGTTGCTGCCGTCGTCGTGACGGCTGTCGCTCTGGTGTGTGGGTTCGTTCCGCCGGTCCGTCGCGGCCTGGTCGCCGTCTACCGGTGTTTTGAGGTCCGTCACCGTCTGCGGACCTGCTTCACGGCGTTCATCATCGCCAACCGCACCGGCTCCCTGCCGCTGATCCTGTGGGCCACTCCGACGCCCGTCGGCGAACGCGTCCGCATCATCCTGCGCCCGGGTCTGTCCCTGACTGATGTTCAGGGCCGTCTGGACAAGATCGCCGCCACCTGCTGGGCCACCACCGTCACCGCCCAGCGCGCCGGCTCCAACTCCGCGCACGTCGTGATTGATGTCAAGCGTCGTGAGGCGCTGACCGACCTGGTGCCTTCACCGCTGCCTGAGCTGGTCACCGTCCCGGACTCCCCCGCCGGGATCGACCAGCTCCCTCCGGCCCCGGTCGACGGTGGCACGCCGTCGCTGAACCTGGCCGACATTCCGGCCCAGCCGACACCGGCTGAAACCCCCAAGCCGGCCCGGCCGGCACGCCCCACCAACAACACCGACACCGGCCCGGTCGCCGGCCCCGGTGGAGACGACGTCTCCGACTGGATCTAACCCCTCCTCCTTCTTCTTCTCCGAGAGGACTTCTGTCATGGGCATCAACAACGGTTCGCAGCAGGCCACCTACTACGTGGCGTTCATGCACGCCTACGGCCACGGCCACACCACCGTGACCCTGCCTGCCCCGATCACGGGTCCCGGCAGCATCACCTCCCTGCACGAGTTCCTGACCGCCCAGGGGATCACCGATCCGACGGTCATCAACTTCATCCGCCTCGAAACCCCGTAACCGCGCGTGTGGGACGACCGCCAACCGGCATCACGGTCCGGTCGTCCCGCACCACAACCCTCTGATTGGAGGCAACCCTGATGGTCGCCAGCCCCCCGACGATTCCGACAGCGTCGCTGTCCATCTTCGACCCCATCTACCTCGGCATAGACGAGTACGGCCTGCCCGTCTACCTCGACCTGCCCTACCGCAACCTCCTCGCAGGCGGTGAACCTGGCGGCGGCAAATCCGGCCTACTCAACGCCGTCACCGGACATGCCTCACTATGCGCGGATGCCCGCCTCATCCTCCTCGACGGCAAGCTGGTCGAACTCGGGCTGTACCGGGACTGCGCCGACGTGTTCGTCGGCCCGAACCTGACCGACGCGATCACCGTCCTACGCCGCCTTCAAATCGTGATGGACCGGCGCTACACCTGGCTGCTTGCCCAGGGCCGCCGGAAGATCCGCGCCACCGACGGCGTCGAAGTCATCGTCGTCGTCATCGACGAAATTGCCCTCTACTCCGCCACCCTCGGCACAAAGCCGGAGCAGGAGGAATTCTCCGCGCTCCTACGCGACCTGGTCGCCCGGGGCCGCGCCTGCGGCATCCCGGTTGTTGCCGCTACTCAGCGGCCGTCTTTCGACATCATCCCCACGAGCCTGCGGGATCTGTTCGGTTACCGGGCTGCGTTCCGGTGCACCACCACCAACAGCTCGAACATCGTCCTGGGCCAAGGCTGGGCCGAACAGGGCTACACAGCTTCGGACATCGCCCCCGAAAACCAGGGCGAATGCCTCCTCATCACTGAAGGCGGCTTCCCGCGTCGGGTCAAGGTCGCCTACCTGGACGACGACGACATCAAGAAGATTGCCGCGCACGCGGCCTGGTCGCGTAGGACACGCGGCCTCGACGCCGCATAACAGAAACGACGGCACCCGTACTCAGCCTGGACAGCTTCCGGGTGCCGCCGCCCCATTCACCACGCCCCGAGAGGACGAGGTAATGCACCCTACCCAAAAACCGGCCACCGGCACGGTGGTCTACCCCTCCGACCTGCTGCGCGCCGCCGCCGGCTACCTGGCCGCGCACGGCTGGATTCAGCACGGCATCTACCGCTGGACCCTCACCCCCGGCGACTGGCGCACCACCAACCCCGCCGCCAGCCTCCTCGGCGCCATTGCCGCCGCCGCGTCCACCGACGACACCCCCACCATGGGCGAAGCCGACTACGCCCGGCTAGGTGCCGCCCTGGACTGGCTGTCCGGCTGGCTGGCCTTCCACCACACCGGCTACAGCCACCTCCTACGCGCCTACACCATTGGCGACCTGCCGTCTCTGGACAGGGTCTTGGTCGACTTCAACGACACCCCCGGCCGCACCGCAGCCGACATCGTCTCCGCCCTGCACACCGCCGCCGCTGACTGGGACCGGCTGCACCGGGGCGTGACCGCATGAACCCGTCTGTTGCCAACCACGCGTTGACACTGCCTACCCGAAACCGCCGACCCCGGCAGGTGGTGGAGAACGACGACTTCGCCCGCTTCACGCGGCGGATCATCGCCGCTCACGGCCGCCGCGTCGCCGACGGAGACGTAGAAGCCCTCCGAGACCTGACCGGCCTGTCGGCCGTTCTGGACGACGCCATCACCCAGGCCGTCATCGGGCTGCGCCGTACTTACGGCTACTCCTGGGCTGAGATCGGCTCCCGCCTCGGGATCACCCGCCAGGCCGCGCAGCAGCGGTTCGGGGGTACCGCATGACCACCACCACGTCCTTCGACCCCGCCACGATCGGCGATGCCGATCTGACCGTGCCGGACCTGCTCACCCTGTGGGCGCAGCACTGCCCCGCCGGGTATGACCCGGTGTTCTCCTGCCCCGGCTGCCAGCACCACGGCCGCAACCTGTGCCCGACCGCGATCGCCGCACGCACCCGACTCCGGGCGCACCTCGACAGCCCCGCGGGCTCCGATGTCCGCATCACGGCGTTGATGCTGCTCACCTACCGGCAGTTCACCGACCTCGTCACGGTCCCGGCCGGGAACCTGCTGGGCGTGATGGCATGACCATCGCCACCATCGACCAACTGCGCCTGGTCCACGCCTGCACCGGCGACGCTGTGGTCACCGAAAACCTGGTCATCCACGTCACCGACGGCGGACCCTGCCAACAACCCGTCACCCTCCGGGACGGACACACCACCACCGTCATCGACTGCGCACGCCGGCTCCCCAACGACGAACAGTGCCGAGCCTGCCGACCCATCATCGTCCTACGCGACACATTCACCGCCGTCTACGACTGCGACACCCTCACCGGCTACCACCCGGGCACCCTCCCGGACGCCACCGCCGACACCACCTGCCGCGTCTGCGGCGACCCCCTAACCGCTGTCTTGGCCTCGGCCGGCCGGCACCTGCTCTGCGGCACCACCCAGCCCGGCCGGGTCCTGTGACCTCTTCGACGCTGGACATCACCCCCCACACCCACAACCAGGTGTGGGGGGCGGTGTCGAACGCCGAAACCGCGCCGTTGCCGCCGCGCTGGTCCGACCACGGCGCCGCCTTCCACCGCACCACCCAACCCAACTACGACACCTGGCTCAACCACGTCCGCGCCGCCGCCGGCTGCACCCGCCCCGTCCAACTCGCCGGCACCCTCGCCCCCGACCCCGTCACCGGACAACCCCGCCACACCGAACAACTCCCCGACGGCGTCATCTACAAGGCGTGCGGCAACCGCCGGCACACCGTCTGCCCTTCCTGCGCCCGCACGTATCAGAACGACGCCTACCAACTCATCCGCGCCGGCCTCGTCGGCGGCAAAGGCGTACCCGACTCGGTGGCCCGGCACCCGGCCAGCTTCGCCACCTTCACCGCACCCTCGTTCGGACCCGTCCACACCCACAAAATCCGCCGGCACACCTGCCGCAACCGGAAACGCTGCGACTGCCGCCCCGATCCGTGTCGGGCACGCCGGCCCGAAGACATCAGCCTGTGCGCGCATGGCCGGCCGATGGTGTGCTTCGCCCGCCACCACCAGGGCGACACCGTCGTCGGGACGCCGATCTGCGCGGACTGCTACGACTACGACCACCAAGTCGTCTGGAACCTCTACAGCGGCGAACTATGGCGGCGCACCAAACAGACCGCCGACCGCCACCTACGCAAACTGTGCCGCCGCCGTGGCATCCCATTCGTACGCGTGCCCGCCGACGGCGGGAAATTCCGCTACCTGTGCCCCGTCCGACTGGCCCACGGCAAAGTCGCCGAATTCCAACGCCGCGGAGTCGTCCACTTCCACGCCCTCCTACGCCTGGACGGCGTCAACCCCCTCGACCTCGACGCGGTCGTGCCACCGCCGGCCGGGATCAGCATCGAGGACCTCCACGACGCCCTACGCCACGCCACCGCATCCAACCGGATCCACGTCGACGCGCACCCCGACCGGCCCGACGGCTGGCCCATCGAATGGGGCACCCAACTCGACCTACGCCCCCTGAACCTGGCCGGGGACGCCGATATCACCGACGGGATGGCCGCCGGCTACCTCGCCAAATACGCCACCAAAAGCACCGAGATCACCGGCCACACCTCCACCCGGATCACCGCCGACACCATCGACTCCTACGCCGACCCAGAAGGCACACACGTCGAACGGATCGTGGACGCGTGCTGGCGCCTGGCCCGACCGCTGACCGCAGTCGCGTGTAAAGACGGCGTTGACAGCAAAACGGCCAGCACCACCATCCCCAACCCCTGCCAAGGACTACGCCGGTGGGCGCACATGCTCGGCTTCGGCGGCCACTTCTTCACCAAAGCCCGCCGCTACTCCACCACCTTCACCGTGCTCCGCGCCGCCCGCATCGACTTCCGCCGCGCCAAGGACCACCAGGACCAGGCCGACGACGGCGCTGTCATCCGTACCGCCGACCACCTCACCGAGGAAACCACCCTCGTCGTCGGTGCGCTCACCTACGCCGGAGCCGGATGGCGCAACACCGGCGACGCACTCCTGGCCAACACCGCCGCCGCGATGGCCCGCGCGCGCGCCGAGGTCGCCCGCGACGAGATTGCCCACGAACTCGGCTACGCACTCGTACCCGCATGACCCAGCCAGGGAGGCCAACCCATGTCCACCACCCCCACCGATGTCGACCTGCTCGACGTCGACCAGGCCGCGAAGCGACTCGGCACCAAGCCGCGCTTCGTCCGCCGCCTGATCTCCGAACGACGCATCCGCTTCTACCGCGTCGGCAAGTTCGTCCGGTTCCACCCCGACGACCTCAGCGCCTACATCCGTCAGGGCCAGGTCGACCCGATCCGGCCCGTCGCCCGACACCAGAGAGGAACAACCATCTATGTCTAAGAAGCGGCGCTTCGGACGCGTCCGCCAACTCCCGTCCGGCCGATGGCAGGCCCGTTACCCGGACCCCAGCGGCATGGACCGCCCCGCACCGCACACCTTCGCCACCAAACGAGACGCCGACCTATGGCTCACCCGAGTCGAGTCCGACATGATCGCGGGTAGCTGGCGCGATCCCGACCTGGGGACCGAACAGCTCGGCGGATACCTCACCGACTGGATCGATCATCGGCCTAACCTTCGGCCGCGCACGGTTGACCTGTACCGGTGGCTGAACCGTAAGTACATCGAGCCCACATTGAGTGGGAAGATGCTCAAGAACATCACGCCCGGCATGGTCCGGGAGTGGCGCGCGAATCTGCTGGCTGATGGGATCGCCGCGACGATGGTCGCCAAGGCGTATCGGCTGCTGCGCGCCGTGCTGAACACCGCGGTCGACGACGAACTGATCCGGCGCAACCCGTGTCGCATCCCGGGCGCCGGCACCGAACGTCCCGCAGAGCGACCCACCGCGACGGTGGCCCAGGTGCTTACCCTGGCTGACACCGTGCCCGCTCGCTTCCGGGCGCTGATCCTGCTGGCAGCTTTCACCGGCCTCCGCTATGGCGAGTTGGCCGCGCTGCGACGGCAGGACGTGGGCGAAGACTTCGACACCATCGACGTGCGGGCGACACTGGTCGAGCGCTCTACTGGCGAATTGCTGTTCGGCCCACCCAAGACCGACGCCGGGGTGCGGCGGGTGACCGTGCCCAAGGCCATCCGGCCCGACGTGAGCCACCACTTCGAGAACTACGTCGGTGACGCCGCCGATGCATTGGTCTTCACCACGATCACCGGCGCGGTGCTGCGCCGATCCGGTTTCCAGCGCTCGGCCCGGTGGACGCAGAGTGTCATCGACGCGGGCCTGCCTGGCTTCCACTTCCACGACCTGCGGCACACGGGCAACAAGCTCGCTGCACCCGGGTCGAGCCTCGCTGACCTGATGGCGCGCATGGGTCACGCCTCTACGCGAGCAGCGATGATCTACCAGCACGCGGCGCAGGAGCAGGACCGGGAGATCGCGGACCGCCTCAGCGGCCACATCAAGAAGGAACGCGACCGGGCACGCAACGGGCACGCTCAGCCAAGGAGTTGATCCCAATGGATAAGGCCCCGGGTCGGCATGTGCGCTGACTTGGGGCTTCTCGTGGAGCGGGTGACGGGAATCGAACCCGCGCTGTCAGCTTGGGAAGCTGATGTTCTGCCATTGAACTACACCCGCAAGGTACGTGCACTCTACCCGACCCCCACACCCCCACCGGACCCCACCCCCACCAAGAGCCCAGACACCCCAACCAGCCCCTCAAAGGTGCACCACCCCGTGATCACCAAGAGCCAGCCGACCCCGGGCGGCAAGAGGGCGGCAGGAGCAGCGCCAGCGACCGTCTCCACCGGACGGTCGCCCCAAGGTCACCGTCCGGCCGCCGCCGCCACCCCACCCGCCGGACCCACCCCCCGACCGTCTCATCATCGTCACGCCCAGTGATCCCACCGCCCGTCGCTCGTTGAAATCCTCAGACCGCCCCGCACCACCCGGCGGCCGCCCGCCATCGACCGTGCCGGACATCCAGGGGGAACCACCGTGCGGCGTCACCGCGTAACCACCCTGTTCGCCGTACTCGCCGCGGCCGTCCTGGCCACCGCCCCCCTCCCCACCGCCGGCCCGGCCGCCGCCGTCGCACCCCTCGCCGCGACCGCCACCCCCCACCCCGATCCGTGCGCTCCGGGAACCGAACAATCACTGAACGTGACCACGAGCGCCGCGGCAGTGATGCGTCCGTTCCCCGGTGAGGAGCAGGGGCTCATCCCGGGTCTCGCCGCCGGGCTGGTCCCCGCGATCCGGCACCCCCTCGGCGCCGGCCTCACCCGCCTGCAACGGCTGCTGCGCGAGCGCCAGCTCGCCCGCCTCACCCGCGGGCTCACCGAGGCGATGCTGCCGCGCGCCGTCACCGTCCCCGTCGTCGTGCACGTCGTCTCCGCCGACGGCACCCGGGCCACCGGGGACGTCACCGACGAGATGGTGCGCCGGCAGGTCGAGGTGCTCAACGAGGCGTACGCCGGCAAGCAGGGCGGGGTGCCCACGCCGTTCTCGTTCCGGCTGGACGCCATCAACCGCGTGGTCGAGCCGCGGTGGGCCAACATCACGTACGACTCGGCCGCCGAGCGGGAGATGAAGCGCGAGCTGCGCCGCGGCGGCCGGGGCACGCTCAACGTCTACGTCGGCCGGCTGGCCACCCGGGTGGCCGGCTGGTCGACATTCCCGAAGGACGGGGGCGACGCCGGCGACGGGGTGGTGCTGCTGTCCGAGACGCTGCCGGGCGGGCAGGTGCGGCGGTACAACGAGGGGGACACCGCCGTGCACGAGGTGGGCCACTGGCTCAACCTGTACCACACGTTCGAGGGCGGCTGCGCCGACGACGGGGACCACGTCGCCGACACCCCGGCGACGGCGGTGGCCGCGGTCGGCTGCCCGGACGGCCAGGACAGTTGCCGGGAGCGGCCGGGCGCCGACCCGATCCACAACTTCCTGGACTACAGCCAGGACGAGTGCATGTACGAGTTCACGCCCGGCCAGGTGCTGCGGATGCGGCGGTCGTGGGTGGCGTACCGGGCGGACTGACGGCGGGCCGGCGCCGGCGCGGCGGGTCGGCGGCCGGGCGGTCCCGAACGGCCCGCTATCGTGCACGCATGCTGCTGTCGGACCGCGACCTCGTGTCGGAGATCAAGGCGGGGACGCTCGGGCTGGCGCCGTTCGAGCCGGCGCTCGTCCAGCCGTCGAGCATCGACGTGCGGCTGGACCGGCTGTTCCGGGTGTTCCACAACCACCTGTACACGCACATCGACCCGTCGATCCAGCAGGACGACCTCACCAGCGAGGTGGAGGTGCCGGACGGGCAGCCGTTCGTGCTGCACCCGGGCGAGTTCGTGCTCGCCTCCACGCTGGAGGTGATCACGCTCGGGGACCAGCTCGCCGGGCGGCTGGAGGGCAAGTCGAGCCTCGGGCGGCTGGGGCTGCTCACGCACTCGACGGCCGGGTTCATCGACCCGGGGTTCTCCGGGCACGTGACGCTGGAGCTGTCGAACGTCGCCAACCTGCCGATCAAGCTGTGGCCGGGCATGAAGATCGGGCAGCTCTGCATCTTCCGGCTGTCGTCGCCGGCCGAGCACCCGTACGGGTCGGCGGTCTACGGCTCGCGGTACCAGGGGCAGCGCGGCCCGACGCCGAGCCGCTCGTACCGGAGCTGGCGCACCTGGCCCACCGGCGAGGGCGAGCAGCTCACCACCGACGACCTGCGCTGACCCGCGACGCCCGACCCGGCGAAGCGCGACCCCGGCGAAAGCGAAAGCCCCGGGCCGCCCGGCCCGGGGCTTCAACGCGTGCGGATCAGTACGCCGGGCGGCCGAAGCTGTGGATCGGCTGCTCGTCGATGTGCGCCATCCGGACCACGTCGCCGCTGGTCGGGGCGTGCACCATCCACTGCGTGCCGCCCATCTCGCCGGCGTAGATCGCGACGTGGTGCAGGTTGCCGCCGTAGAAGACCAGGTCGCCGGGGCGCAGCTCGGAGCGGCTCACCGACTGCATCGCGCGGCGCTGCGCCGCGGCGTTGTGCGGCAGGCCGACGCCGGCCTTGCGCCAGGCGGCGAGGGTCAGGCCCGAGCAGTCGTACGAGCCGGGGCCCTCGGCGCCCCACACGTAGGGCTTGCCGATCTGCGAGCAGGCGAACCGGATCACCTTGCCGACGGCGCCGCCGGGGTAGTTGGTCGGGCAGGGGACCGGGCGCAGGCTGCCGGTGCCGCCGGTCCGGCCGTACGCCTTGAGGCGCAGCGCCTCCAGCTTCTTGACCTCGGCGTTGATCTGCTTGGCCTTCTCGGTCAGCGCCGCGTCGGTCTTGGCCAGGTCGGTGATCATCGCGTCGAGCGGGGCCTTCTGGTCGGCGTACTGGGCGCGCAGCTTCGCCGCGTCCTCGACCTGGGCGGCCTGGCGGCGGGCGAACTGGTCGATCACGCCGAGCTGCTGCACCAGGCCGGTGGGGGAACCGCTGGTGAGGACCGCGTTCATCGCGTTGACGTTGCCGCCGCGGTACCGGACGGCGGCGAACCGGCCGACCCGGGCCATCGCGGCGTCGACCTTCTCGGCCAGCGGCTTGATCTTCTCCTCGAACTTCGCGGCGGCCTTGCGCTTGGCCTTGAGCTGGCCGCTGACGAGGTTGTGCTGCTCGATGACGGGTTCGAGCTGGTTCCAGGCCCCGTCGATCTGCTTCTCGATCTCGGCCACGGTCGGGTCCGCGGCGGCGGGCGTCGCCGGTACGGCGAGGGCCCCGACGGCCACGGTCGCGCTGGCGAGGGCGGCGAGGATGGTCTGGCGCGCGGTGAGCCGCCGGTGATCGCTGTCCACGGAGGGCAGCACTCCTTCGGGATTCGCGGGCACCGCCACTCGAGGGAGGGGGTCGCTTCAGCAGCGTGAGGCGGCCGCGGAGGGCGGTGGCGAACCGGCGCGCCCGAGGGGATGGGCACCGACGTCCGGTCCGACGCCCACTCAGGTTAGGGACGGCACCGCCGCCCCGCAACTCCCGGATCGCATCCTGTCACCATTCGGGAATGGGGTTTATCCCCGGATCACCCATTATGGAGTACGGCCGTGATTACCCCGTCACAGCGGGTAGATGCTGACGAATACGTCCTCGATCTCGCCCGCGAACTGGTCGTTACCGGGGTTGACGCTCTTGCCGCCGATCCGCAGCGGCTGGTCGTTGTGCACCCGCAGGCCGGGGGGCAGAGTGGTGCGCGTCACCGTGCCGTCGACGTTGATCAGCAGGTGGCCGTCCGTGACCGTGCAGGCGACGCCGTGCCACCGGCCGTCGGTGACCGCGCGGGTCGACTCCAGCTTGTGAATCCGGCCGCCCGCCGAGATCACGCAGCTCGGGTGGCCGGCGGCGCCGTCGACCTGCACCTTGTACTGCGTGCCGCCGCCGGTCGAGAAGCCCTTCTGCAGCACGTTCGCGCCGGGGCCGGCGTCGACGGCGGTCATCTTGAGCAGTGCGCCGAAGCGCATCGGGCTGCCGTCCGGGTTCAGCAGCAGCGGGTCGTTGGCCTCCAGGATCGCCCGCGGGCAGGCGGCCGACTCGGGGCAGCGCGGCGGGAAGTACGCGGCCCGCCCGCGCGGCGACGGGACGAACTCCACCGCACCGCCCTTGGCCACCCGCGGCCGCAGGTCCAGCGGCGGCGGGGTCGGCGCGCCGGCGGTCTCCGGCAGCACCCGGCTGGCCGGGTCCGGGGTGTCGAAGCCGAACCGCACGGTCGTCGGCGGGCCGGTCGGCAGCACCGCGCGCTCGGCCGCGGCCAGCAGCACCACGGACTCGTCCAGGCCGATCGGCTTGGCCGGCTTCTCCGCCGTGCAGCCGACCAGGGTGGCGCAGAGCAGGGTCAGGGCGAGTGCGGTGCGCGGCGCGGTCATGCCGCTAATTGTTCCTCCCGGCGTGGCCCGGGCCGACGACGGCGGTCAGCACGTCGTCCAGCGTCACCACCCCGAGTGGCGCCCGGCCGTCGCTGATCAGGACCATGTGCCGCCGGTCCCGGCGCATCCCCAGCAGGACGTCGGCCAGCGACCGCTCCGGCGGGACCACCGGCAGCGGGCGGACCACGTCCGGCGGGATCGGCGCCACCCGGGCCGGGCCGGTGTACCCGAGGATGTCCTTGACGTGCACGAAGCCCAGCACCCGCCGGGTCTCCCGGTGCACCACCGGGAACCGGGACCGCCCGGTACGGCTGACCAGGTCCTCCAGCGACGCCGGCGAGACGTCGTCGGCGACCGTGGTGACCTCGGGCCAGGGGCGGCCGGCGTCGCCGGCCGTGCGCTGGCGCAGCGCGAGCGCGCCGGCCAGTCGGGCGTGCTCGCGCGGGTCGAGCAGGCCCTCGGTCCGGGACTGGGTGACCAGCCCGGCCAGCTCCTCCGCGGTGAACACGGTCTTGACCGCGTCGGTGACCTCGATCCGCCAGACCCGGAGGAAGTGCTTGGCCGCCCAGCGCATCGCCATCAGCAGCGGGCGGGTGAGCCGGCAGAAGGCGAGCATCGGCGGGCCGAGCACCAGCACCGACCGCTCGGGCCCGGCCAGCGAGATGTTCTTGGGCACCATCTCGCCGAGCACGGTGTGCAGGAAGACGATCACCGCGAGCGCGAGCACGAAGGCGATCGGGTGCAGCGCCCGGTCCGGTACGCCGAGCGCGTGGAACGGCGCTTCGAGCAGGTGCGCGAACGCCGGCTCGGCGATCGCGCCCAGGCCGAGCGAGCAGACGGTGATGCCGAGCTGCGCGCCGGCGATCATCAGCGGGATGTCGTTCATCGCGGACAGCGCCCAGCGGGCCGCCCGGGAGGTGGCGACGAGCGGCTCGATCGCGCTGTGCCGGGCGGCGATCAGCGCGAACTCGGCGCCGACGAAGAACGCGTTGCCGAGCAGCAGCCCGACGGTGATCAGCAGGCCGGTCACGCGACCCCCTCGCGCCGGGCCACCCGCACCTGGGCGATGCGGTGCTTCTCCACCTCGATGACAGTGAACTCCCAGCCGTCCGCGCGCAGCGACTCGCCGGGCGCGGGCAGCCGGCCGAGGCGGGCGAGCAGGAAGCCGGCGAGGGTCTCGTACGGACCGTCGGGCAGCCGGTACCCGGTGCGCTCGTACACCTCGTCGCTGCGCAGCACGCCCTCCATCAGGTACGCGGGCTCGGCGCCGGGCGCGGTCAGCTCGCCGACCAGCTCGGGCAGGTCGGGCGCCTCGTCGTGCTCGTCGGCGATGACGCCGACCAGCTCCTCGGCGAGGTCCTCGACGGTGACCAGGCCGTCGGTGCCGCCGTACTCGTCGACGACGATGGCCAGGTCGGCGCCGGCGCTGCGCAGCTCGCCGAGGACGGCGTCCAGGTCGAGGCTCTCCGGTACGTAGATCGGCTCCCGGGCCAGCGCCGCGACCGTGACCAGGCCGCGCCGGTCGGGGACGATGGCCAGCGCGTCGGCCAGCCCGGCGATGCCGGTGATCTGGTCGACGGTCTCGGTGTACACCGGGAACCGGCTGTGCCCGGACTCGCGCGCGGCGGCCAGCAGGTCGGTCACGGTGGCGGTGGACTTCAGCGCGACCACGTCCACCCGCGGGGTCATCGCCTCGGCGGCCCGCTTGTCGGCGAACCGGATCGTCCGCTGGAGCAGCAGCGCGGTGTCCGCGGGCAGCGCGCCGGCCTTGGCCGACATGACCGCGACCAGGCCCAGCTCCTCCGGCGAGCGGGCGTTGGCCAGCTCCTCCTGCGGCTCGATACCGAGCCGGCGGACGACCGCGTTGGCGGCGCCGTTGAGCGCCCGGATCAGCCAGGCGAACGCGGCCGAGAAGGTGCGCATCGGGCCGGCGGTGCGCAGCGCGGCGCGCATCGGGTGCGCGAGCGCGGCGTTCTTCGGGATCAGCTCGCCGAACAGCATCGACAGCAGCGTGGCCACGACCAGGGCGAGCAGGCTCAGCACGGTGTCGGTCGCGCCGCCGGCTAGCGGCCGGACCAGCGGGGCGAGCAGGTCGGCCAGCGCGGGCTCGGCCAGGTACCCGGTGAGCAGCGCGGTCAGCGTGATGCCGAGCTGCGCGCCGGAGAGCTGGAAGGACAGCGCGTGCAGCGCCTGCCGGACGGTCCGGGCCCGCTTGTCGCCCGCGTCGGCCCGCCGGTCGATCTCCGGCCGGTCGACGGTGACCAGGGCGAACTCGGCCGCGACGAAGAACGCGTTGCCGGCGGTGAGGAGCACGAAGCCGAGCAGCGGCAGCACGGTGGTCACGAGCACGGTGTCGATGGAAACCTCACCTCGGGCCGATTCTCGCACGACGCCCCGGCACCCGCGGGGCAACCCGGCCCCGCCGGGAACCGGTCAGCCGGACTCGGTGGTCCGCAGCAGGACGGAGGCGACGTCGACGACCTCGACCTCCTCGTGCCGGCCCTTGCCGGTGACGCCGTCGCTGATCATCGTCGTGCAGAACGGGCAGCCGACCGCGATCGTCCGGGCGCCCGTGGCCAGGGCCTCCTCGACCCGCTCGACGTTGATCCGCTTGCCGATCCGCTCCTCCATCCACATCCGGGCGCCGCCGGCGCCGCAGCAGAACGAGCGCTCGGTGTTGCGCGGCATCTCGGTGACGCCGCCGCCGACCGCCGCGCCGAGCACCTCCCGGGGCGGGGTGAAGACGCGGTTGTGCCGGCCCAGGTAGCAGGGGTCGTGGTACGTCACGCCGCCGGCCAGCGGCGTCACCGGGGTGAGCCGCCCGGTGGCGACGAGGTGGGCCAGCAGCTCGGTGTGGTGCACGACCTCGAAGGACCCGCCCAGCTCGCCGTACTCGTTGCCGAGGGTGTTGAAGCAGTGCGGGCAGGTGGCGACGATCTTCCGCTTGCCCGGCTCCCGCCCCTCGAACGCCTCGTTCAGGGTCTCGACGTTCTGCTGGGCGAGCATCCGGAACACGAACTCGTTGCCGATCCGGCGGGCCGGGTCGCCGGTGCAGGTCTCGCCGGCGCCGAGGACCGCGTACGACACCCCGGCCCGGTGCAGCAGCGTCGCCACGGCCCGGGTGGTCTTCTTCGCCCGGTCCTCGAAGGCGCCGGCGCAGCCGACCCAGAACAGGTACTCGAAGTCCTCGACCTCGCCGACCCGCGGTACGGCGAAGTCCAGGCCCTTGGTCCAGTCCGCCCGGGTGTTCGGCGGGGCGCCCCACGGGTTGCCCTTGTTCTCCAGGTTGCGCAGCATCACCCCGGCCTCGGCCGGGAAGCTGGACTCGATCATCACCTGGTACCGGCGCATGTCGACGATGTGGTCGACGTGCTCGATGTCCACCGGGCACTGCTCCACGCAGGCGCCGCAGGTGGTGCACGACCACAGCACGTCCGGGTCGATCACGCCGCCGGCCGCGGCGTCGCCGACCAGCGGCCGCTCGGCCTCGGCCAGCGCGAGCACGTCGACCCCGGCGAGCTGCTCGGCGGTGCCCTGCTCCTCGCCCATCAGGTCCTTGCCGCCGCCGGCCAGCAGGTACGGGGCCTTGGCGTACGCGTGGTCGCGCAGGCTCAGCACGAGCAGCTTCGGCGACAGCGGCTTGCCGGTGTTCCAGGCCGGGCACTGGGACTGGCAGCGGCCGCACTCGGTGCACGTACTGAAGTCCAGCAGCCCCTTCCAGGAGAACTGCTCGACCTGCGCGACGCCGAACTGGTCCTTCTCGGGGTCGGCGTCGTCGAAGTCGAGCGGCTCGCCGGCCGAGGTCATCGGCCGCAGGGCGCCCAGGCCGGAGCCGGCGGGCTTGGCCGGGTCCCGCTTGAACCAGATGTTCGGGAAGGCGAGGAACCGGTGCCAGGCCACGCCCATCGTGACGTTCAGGCTGATCACGATCAACCAGGTCATCGAGATGCAGATCTTGACCATGGCGGCGACGCTGATGCCGGCCGGCCAGGCCGGCAGCGCCGCGCCGACCCAGTGGCTGACCGGGGTGGCCCAGAACGGGTGCGCGAAGTGCCCGGTGGCGACCTGGAAGCCGCGGATGAGGAAGCCGCAGACCAGGACCGAGAGCACGACGTACTCGACGAAGTACGCCTGCCACATCGTCGAGCCGGTGAACCGCGACCGCCCGCCGGCCCGGGTCGGCAGGTTGGCCAGCCGGATCGCGATCAGCACCGCGATGCCGACCGTGCCGAGGACGCCGATCCACTCGGTGAGCAGGCCGAACGGCAGCCAGGTACCCAGCCAGGGCAGGTGCCCGGCCGGCGTGACCACCTCGAAGTACGCCTCCAGCACCAGCGTGGAGAGCGCGATGAACGCGATCATCACGAACCAGTGCGCGGCGCCGACGACGCTCCACTTGAGCATCCGGGTGTGGCCGAGCGTCTCGGCGAGCATGACCCTGGCCCGGGCCGGCCAGCTGCCGGTCCGGGTGGGGTCGGGCTGGCCGAGGCGGACCACGGCCAGGATCCGCCGGACGGCGCGGACGGCCAGCACGGCCGCGACCGCGGTGATCGCGGCCGCGACGAGCGAGGTGAGCACCTGGATGAGCATCCAGCGACTCAGCGCCAGCGGGAGAGGATGCCCAGGGAAGCCACCATGGCGCCGAACCCGACGGCCAGGTTCCAGTAGTGCCAGGACTTGACCGGGAACTCCTGCTCAGACAGGTAGAACACCACGAGCCACGCGATGCCGAAGAGGATCAGGCCGACCGCGAGGGCGGGCACCCACATCGGGCTGGGCTTCTTGCTCGCCGCGGCGGACGTCGCGCGCACCTCCGGCGGCGGCGCGTAGCTCTTCTTCTTGCGGACGGTTGACTTGGGCACGACGCTCTCCTGAGGGGCCAGTGGGCGAACACGCTCGCCGGGCGGCCCCTGCCCGGCCGGGCGGCGGAGCGCGGACCGGCCGAACGGACCGAGCCGCGCCGCCGGTCCTGCGGGTTGCGCCCTCCTCCGGGTCCCGGTATGGGTCCGGTGGCGCGCGGTCCCGCCCGGGTGACGGACGACGACGAATAATGTTCGAGAGCTAGCGTAGTCACATTCGGCCCGTCGAGCACCAGCGGACACCCCGTCCGTCGGCGCGCGACACGCCGCGGGAGCTTGGAGGCAGCGTGGAGTACACGTCCGGGACGTCATCGTGGCGCACCGCGGCACTCCGCTCGCTCCGGGCGCTGCGGCCCCGGCGCCGGCCCCGGTCGGGTTGGGCGGCGGGTGTACCGGTGATCGCGCTGGCCGCCGGCCTGCTGTTCACCACCTCGGCGACCACGGCCGAGGGGACGGCGCTGCGCGAGGACCGGCGCCCCCGGCTGGCCCAGTTGATCAAGCAGCGGCAGGAGCGGCTGGACCGGGCCGAGGCGCGCGCCGCCGAGCTGCGCCGGGCTGTCGCCGGCCAGACCGAGAATCTCGCTGGAACGGACGTTCCGGTACGACAGGAACGAGCCAGGGCAAAAAGGTTCGAGGCGGACGCCGCGTTCACGCCCGTACACGGCCCGGGACTCACCGTAAGGTTGGATGACGCGCCGCACTCCAGCCGGGCGGACCCGCCCCGCGGCGCGACCAACGACGACCTGGTCGTCCACCAGCAGGACGTGCAGGGCGTGGTCAACGCGCTGTGGGCCGGCGGCGCCGAGGCCATGGCGATCATGGAGGTACGGGTGATCTCGACGAGCGCGGTGCGCTGCGCGGGCTCGGTGCTCGCGCTGCACGGCCGGCTGTTCTCGCCGCCGTTCTCCATCACCGCCATCGGCGACCCCGACGCGCTGCGCGCCGCGCTCGCCGCGGCCCCCGACGTCGCCCGGTTCCGGGCCGACGCCAAGCAGTACGGCCTCGGCTATGAGGAGCGCGGCCACGCCGACGTCAAGCTGAAGGCGTTCGACCGCGCCGACGTCGTCCAGGCCGCCAGGGTGAGCCCGGAATGAGCGACGAGTACGACGTCCACCTCGACGGCGAGCGGCGGACCCGGCGCGGCCGGTACGACCGCGGCGGCAACGAGGGCGCGTACCGGCCCGGCCCGGCCGGCGGCGGCCGGCACCGCAGCGAGGACGCCGACGACCAGCCCGGCCTGCCGAGCTGGATCGCCGACCAGCCGCGCCCCGCCGGCCCGATCAACCCCGGCACGGCCCGCGGCAGCGCCGCCATCCCGCCCGCCGGCCTGACCTCGGCGCCGCCGCCCCTGCCCTCGGAGTACGGCCCGCCGGCGCCGACCCCGCCCGGCTCGTACCGCAGCCGCAACTCCCGCGACAGCGGCCCGTCGGTCGGCGGCTTCGTCCGCGGCACCATCCGGGTCTTCGGCGAGCTGATGATCACCTGCGGGCTGATCCTGCTGCTGTTCGCCGCGTACGAGATCTACGGCAAGACCGCGATCGTGGACGCCGCCCAGGGCGACCTGGACCGCGCGTTCGACACCCCGGCCGCCGCCGCCCGCCCCGGCGGCACGGGCAGCACCGGCAAGCCGCCGCCCGGCGGCGCGGTCGCCCGGCTGCACATCCCGCGGCTGGCGAAGAAGTGGGTCGTCGTCGAGGGCGTCGCGCCGAAGGACATCGAGGTCGCGCCCGGCCACTACCCCAAGAGCGCGCTGCCCGGCCAGGCCGGCAACTTCGCCATCGCCGGGCACCGGGTGAAGTCGACGTTCTGGGACCTGGACGACATGGTCAACGGCGATCCGATCGTGGTCGAGACCAAGACCACCTGGTACGTGTACAAGGTCGCCAGGACCAAGATTGTCAAGCCGTCCGCGGTCGAGGTCGTCGACCCGGTCCCGCCCGGCTTCGCCGCCGGCGACAAGCTCGTCACGATCACCACCTGCAACCCCAAGTGGGACAACTACGAGCGGCTGATCGTGCACGGCGCGCTCATCCGCAGCCAGCCGCGCGCGGCCGGCGACCCGCCCGAGCTGAGGGGCTGAGCCGATGTACGGCCTGATCTGGCGCCTGCTGCCCTTCGGCAGGCCCGGCAAGATCATCGGATCGCTGCTGCTGATCGCCGGCGCGCTCGCCCTGCTGTGGTTCGTGGTGTTCCCGTGGGCCGAGCCGCTGCTGCCGTTCGACGACGTCCAGGTCGGCGGGGTGGACACCACCGGCTGAAACGGCGCAGCGCGCGGGGCGCCGGATCGCCTAGGGTGACGGGGTGCGCGTACTCGTCATCGACAACTACGACTCGTTCGTCTACAACATCGTGCAGTACCTCGGCCAGCTCGGCGTCGACTGCGAGGTACGGCGCAACGACGAGCTGACCGTGGCCGCCGCCGGCCGGATCGACGCCGCCGGCGTACTGCTCTCGCCCGGCCCCGGCACGCCCGCCCGCGCCGGCATCTGCCTCGACCTGATCCGGGCCGAGGCGCAGACCCGCCCGATCCTCGGCGTCTGCCTCGGCCACCAGGCGATCGGCGAGGCGTACGGCGCCGTCGTCGACCGCGCCCCCGAACTCCTGCACGGCAAGACCTCGCTGGTCCGGCACGACGGGACCGGCGTGCTCGCCGGCCTGCCGGACCCGTTCACCGCCACCCGGTACCACTCGCTCGCCGTCCGGCCGGAGACGCTGCCCGACGAGCTGGCGGTCACCGGGCGCACCGACTCCGGCGTGGTCATGGCGATGCGGCACCGGGAGCTGCCGCTGGAGGGCGTCCAGTTCCACCCGGAATCGGTGCTCACCGAGGGCGGGCACCTGATGCTGGCCAACTGGCTGGCCGCGTGCGGGCATTCGGCGGCGCTGGAGCACGCGCCGGCGCTGGCCGCGGAGGTGGAGGCCCGGCGCCGCGCCGCCTTCGCCACCACCTGACCGACCGCCCGCATCGGCACGAGGTGGGCCGCAGCCGCCCCATCCGGCGGGGCATTGGGCATGGCGGCCGAGGGGCACGCCGACCCGCGGCGGCCTCAGGCCGCGCGCGGTGCCCTCGACGAACGGATGGCGGGTTCAGCGGGTCGGGTTGATCGGGGGGTTCGGGGGGAAGGTCGTCTCGGTCGGCGACGGCGTCGGGTTGTCCGTCGGCCGCTGCGCCACCGTGATCCGCACCGTCGACCCCACCTTCAGCACCGTCCCGCCCGAGGGCGTCTGGTCGGTCACCCGCCCGGCGTTCTGCGTCGACGGCTCGCCGTCCTCGGTGATCACCTCGAACCCGGCGCTGCGCAGCGCGTTGACCGCCGCGTCCACCGTCTGCCCGAGCACGTTCGGGACCTGCTTCCGGTTGCCCCGGGAGATCTGCACCTCGACCCGCGAGTTCAGCTCCACCGACCGGCCGGCGGTCGGCACCCGGACCACCGTGCCGCGGGTCGCGTCGCTGTCCACCTGCACGATGTTGGCGTTCAGCTTGACCTCGCCCAGCCGCCGCTCGGCCTCGGCCTGGGTGAGCCCGACCAGGTCGGTGGGCACCTGCACGGTGTTCGGCCCGGCGCACAGCCCGACCGTCACCGTGTCGCCCTTGTTCACCGGCGCGCCGGCCTGCGGGATCTGCCTGGCCACGGTGTTCTTGACGCAGGTGTCGTTCTTGATCGGGTCGCCGACGGCGTACACCAGGCCGACATCGCGGAGCGTGCCCTCCGCCGCCGTCGGCGCCTGGCCGACCAGGTTCGGCACGTCGACCGTCTGCGCCCGCGGCGGATTCTCCCGGGTCAGGCCGATGACCAGCGCCGTCGCGGCGATCACCGCCAGCGCCGCCAGCCCCGCGATCACCCAGGCCGACGCCTTGCGTCGCCGGGCGTTGCCCACCCCGGCCGCCTGCTGCGTCGCGGTCTGCCCGCCCGCCGCGGCGAGCTGCATCGTCTCGGCCTCGCCCAGTACCGGCGTCGCCATCACCGGGCGGCCGGCGGCGGCGCGCAGCACGTCGGCGCGCATCTCCGCCCCGGACTGGTACCGGTTCAGCGGGTTCTTCGCCAGCGCCTTGAGGACGATGGCGTCGATGTCCGGCCCGACCTCGGGGTTGAGCTGGCTCGGCGTCGGCGGGTCCTCCCGGACGTGCTGGTACGCCACCGCGACCGGGCTGTCCCCGGTGAACGGCGGGTGCCCGCAGAGCAGCTCGAACAGCACGCAGCCGGCCGCGTACACATCGGAGCGGGCGTCCACGGCCTCGCCGCGGGCCTGCTCGGGGGAGAGGTACTGCGCCGTACCGATCACCGCGCTGGTCTGGGTCATCGTCGTCGCGCCGCTGGCCAGCGCCCGGGCGATGCCGAAGTCCATGACCTTGACCTGGCCGTTGCGGTTCAGCATGACGTTGCCGGGCTTGATGTCCCGGTGGATGATCCCGTGCCGGTGGCTGAACTCCAGCGCCGCGCAGATGTCGGCGACGATCTCCAGCGCACGCCGCGGCATGATCCGGCCCTCGGCCGCCAGCACCTCCTTGAGCGTGCGGCCGTTGACGAACTCCATCACGATGAACGGGAGCACCTCGCCGGTCGGCGCGTGCTCCTCGCCGGTGTCGTAGACGGCGACGATCGCGGGGTGGTTCAGGGCGGCGGCGTTCTGCGCCTCGCGGCGGAACCGCTCCTGGAACGTGCGGTCCCGGGCCAGGTCGTTGCGCAGCATCTTGATCGCCACGTCGCGGCCCAGCCGCAGGTCGCGGCCGCGGTGCACCTCGGCCATACCGCCGTAGCCGAGCAGTTCGCCGACCTGGTACCGGCCGCCCAGCAAGCGGGCCTGCGCCGTCATGTTCGGGACCGTCCTTCACTCAATTCGTACGTGCCCACTATGCCCTGCTGCGGCGCGTACCGCGCGTTAGCCGGGCCCTGCGGCAGGAGGAATGTGATGACACCGACGCATGCCAGCAGGGCCAGCAGGCCCACCACCAGCGTAATGATCATGACGCGCCGGAACCATCGACCGGAGCCGCCGGACGCGGCCGGGTAACCGTAGCCGGGGGCCGGGGACGGATCGCGGTACGCCCCCCGCGCGGGCTGGCGGTGCTGCGGCGCCGGCGGACGGTACGGCACCGGCTGAGCACCCGCGGCGGGCCGGTCGGCCGGCGCCGCCGCGGGCGGATTCACCCGCCCGGGTGCGGCGCCGGCGGCCGCGGCCGCCGCCCCGCGCGGCGCGGCGGCGGGCGGCTGGTAGCGGGGCGCGGCGCCGGGCGCGCTGCCCCGGGCCGGCGGCGGGGTGGCCGCGCCGCGGGCCGGCGCGGCGCCGCGGGCCCCGGTGCTGGGGACGGCGGTACCGCGGGCGGGTCCGGGCGGCGCGGTCGGCTGGCGCGGCGGGCCGGGCGGGCCGGACGCCGCCACCGCGGCCTGCCGGGCGACCGCGGCGAACGCCGCCGCCGACGGCCAGCGGTCGACCGGCTCCTTGGCCATCGCCCGCTCGACGATCGCCTTGATGCCGGGCGGGATGTCGCCGGGCAGCGCCGGGGCCGGCTCCTGCGCGTGCTTCATCGCGATCTCGATGGGGTTGTCGCCCTCGAACGGCCGCCGCCCGGCCAGGCACTGGTACGCGACGATGCCGAGCGAGTACACGTCGGAGGCCGGCGACGCCTGCGCCCCGGTGGCCTGCTCGGGGGCGATGTACGACGCCGTACCGAGCACCGCGCCGGCGGCGGTGAGCTGGCCGACCAGCGCCGAGCGGGCGATGCCGAAGTCGGTGAGCACGAGCGTGCCGTCCGGGCGGACCATCAGGTTCCCCGGCTTCACGTCCCGGTGGATGATGCCCTTCAGGTGCGCGGCGTGCAGCGCCTCCGCCGCCTGCGCGACCAGCGACATCGTCCGGGCCGGGGTGAGCCGGCGGACCCGGGCCAGGGTGCGGGACAGCGCGTCGCCCTCGACGAACTCCATCACGAGGTACGCGGTCTGCTCCTCGTTGCCGTAGTCGTAGATGTCGACCACGCCGGGGTGGTTGATCGCCGCGATCGTGCGCGCCTCGCCGCGGAACCGCTCGGCGAAGCCGGGCTCCTCCAGCAGCGCGGGCAGCAGGATCTTGACGCCGACCGTCCGGCCGAGCACGTCGTCGGTGCCGCGCCAGACGTCGCCCATGCCGCCGCCGGCGATGCGCTCGTCCAGCCGGTACCGCCCGCCGAGGATCACCCCGGGGCTGAACATGTCAGCCTCCTCGCCGCGGGTCTTCGACCACCGCCCGCATGATCCGCCCCGCGATCCGGGTGGCCTCGCCGCTGCCGCCCTGGCCGGCGTTCTCCAGGACGACCGCGACCGCGGAGATCGGCGTGCCGCCGCTGTCCCGGACGAAGCCGATGAACCAGCCGTGGTCGGGGGCGTCGCCGTTCTGCGCCGTACCGGTCTTGCCGCCGACCTCGTACCCGCTGATCCGCGCGTTCGTGCCGGTGCCGTTGCGGACCACCGAGACCATCATCTGCCGCAGGTCGGCGGCGACCGCGCTGTTGACCGGCTCGCGCAGCTTGGCCGGCGAGGCGTTGTACAGCGTGCTGCGGTCCGGGCCGAGGAGCTGGCGGACCACGTACGGCCGCATCTGCTTGCCGTCGTTGGCGATCGCGCCCGCGATCAGCGCGCCCTCCAACGGGGTCATCCGCACGTCGCGCTGGCCGATCGAGGACTGGGCGACGGCCGCGGGGTCGTCCTGGCCGTTCGGGTTGCGCATCTCGCCGGTCTCGCTCGGGGCGGTGCCGATGCCGCCGTCGTCGAGCCGGCCGACGGTCAGCTCCGCGTCGCCGAAGCCGAACGCCCGCGCCTCCGACTTGAGCCGCTCCGCGCCGAGCTTGACGCCGAGCTGGGCGAAGCCGGTGTTGCACGACTCGGTCAGCGCCTCGATCAGCGTCACCTGCGACTCCGGGCAGATGCTCGGCACCGCGTTGCGGATCTCCTGGGTCGTCCCCGGCGGGCGGTAGCTCGGCCCGGCCGGGATGGCCGTGCCCGGCTCGTACCCGTTCTCCAGCGCCGCCGCGGCGACGATCACCTTGAACGTCGAGCCGGGCGGCAGGGTCTCGGCGGTGGCCCGATTGTTCAGCGGCTTGTCCGAGTCGGCGAGCAGCTTGTTGTACGCCGCCAGCGCCGTCTTGGTGTTGTGCACCACCAGCGGGTTCGGGTCGTAGCTGGGCAGCGACACCAGCGCCTGCACCGCGCCGGTGCGCGGGTCCAGCGCGATCGCCGCGCCGCGGCTGGCGTCGACCTGGTTGCGGGTCAGCTCGGTGAACGCCGCCTGCTGCGCCCGCTGGGACAGGCTGAGCAGCACGTTCCCGCCGCCGGTCTTCTTGCCGGTCAGCATCTCCTTGATCCGGTCGCCGAGCAGCCGGTCGGAGGAGCCGGCGAGGAACGCGTTCTCCGACCGCTCGATGGCGATCGAGGCGAGGTCCAGCGGCTTGTAGCCGACGACGTGCGCGTACTGCGGCCCGAACGGGTACTTGCGCAGGTACCTGAACCGCCCGTCGGTGGCGACGCTGACGGCGAGCGCCTTGCCCTGCGCCTCGACGGCGCCGCGCTGGCGCAGGTACTCCTCCAGCTTGCCGCGGGAGTTGTACTCGCTCTCCCGGTACTCGTCGGCCTTGTACGCCTGGACCCAGTTGAGATTGCCGAACAGCAGGCCGAACAGGATCAGGACGACCACGCCGACCTTGCGGAGCGGGGCGTTCACGGTCGGATCACCTCTGTCTGGGCGCCGTGGATCTGGGCCGGCGGGGCGACCACGCCGCCGGGCCCGGTCTCGGCCGGCGACCGCGCGGCGTCGGAGATCCGCAGCAGTACCGCGATCAGCAGCCAGTTCGCCATCAGCGACGAGCCGCCGGCGGACAGGAACGGCGTGGTCTGCCCCGTCAGGGGGATTAACTTGCTGACCCCGCCGATGATGACGAACAACTGGAGGCCGAGGGTGAAGGCGAGGCCGCCGGCGACGAGCTTGCCGAACGAGTCGCGCACGGCCAGCGCGGTGCGCAGGCCCCGCTCGACGATGAGCAGGTACACCGCGAGCAGCGCGGTCAGGCCGAACAGGCCGATCTCCTCGCCCATGCCGGCGAAGATGAAGTCGTTGTGCACCTCGGGGATCTCGCCCGGCTGCCCGGCGCCCGGGCCCGCCCCGAACAGCCCGCCGGTGCCGAGGCCGAGCAGCGACTGGGTGAGCTGGAAGCCGCCGCCGTGCGCGTCGGCGAACGGGTCCAGCCAGGTCTCGGCCCGGACGACGAAGTTCTCGAACGGCCCGCCGAACGCCCGCCCGAGGTAGTACGCCGAGAACGCCCCGCCGAAGAACAGCGCCAGGCCGATGATCAGCCAACTCGCCCGCTCGGTGGCGACGTACAGGGTGGCGACGAACATGCCGAAGTACAGCAGCGAGGTGCCCAGGTCCTTCTCGAACACGAGCACCATCAGCGACAGCAGCCAGACCACGATGACCGGGCCGAGGTCGCGCCCGCGCGGGAAGTCGATGCCGAGGAACCGCTTGCTGGCCAGCGAGAGCACCTCGCGCTTGCGGACCAGGTAGTACGCGTAGAACGACAGCAGCATGATCTTGGCGAACTCGCCGGGCTGGATGCTGAACCCGCCCACGATGATCCACAGCTTCGCGCCGTTGATCTCGGACATGCTGGCCGGCAGCAGCGCCGGCAGCAGCACCAGGACGATGCCGACCAGGCACAGCGTGTACGCGTACTTGGAGACGATCCGGTGGTCGCGGACCAGCGCGAGCAGCGCGACCGCGCCGACCACCGCGGCCAGCGTCCAGCCGAGCTGGCGCCCGCCGACCCCGCCGAACACGGTCAGGTCGGTGACCGCCTCGCCGGCCTCCGGCGCCAGGTCGAGCCGGCGCAGGAAGCCCACGCCGACCCCGTTGATCAGGGCGACGGCCGGCAGGAGCACCGGGTCGGCGTACGGCGCGAAGATCCGGATCGCGACGTGCAGCGCCACGAACACCGCGGTCAGGATCGCGGCCGGCACCCAGAAGTCCGGGGTGACCCGGCCCAGCACGGTGCCCTCGACGATCGCCCCGTACGCGGCCACGATGCCCATCGCGAACAGCAGCATGGCCAGCTCGGCGTTCCGCTTGCCGCGCGCGGGGCGCGGCAGCGTTGCCGGCGCCGCCCCGGCGGTCACCGGGGCCCCTCGCCGCGCGGTGCGCTAGTCACGGACCACACAGTCGTCGGCGCCGGGCGTCGCGGTCGGCGGCGGCGTGGTCGCCGGGAACCCGAGCAGCGGGTCGGTCGGCGGCGGCGTCGTCCGGTCCGCGGCGGGGCGGGGCCGGCTCGACGCGCTCGGCTTGGCGCTGGCCGCCGGGGACGGCGTGGCCGGGCGGGCCGGCGACAGCACGATCGTCGGCGACGGCGTGACCGGCGACGGGCAGGTCGGCCGGCGGTTCGGGTTGGCCGGGTCCTCGCTGATCAGCCGGCCGAGCACGGCCTGCGCCTCGGACTGGTTGCGCGCCTCGATGCCGCGGCGGACCTCGTCCCGGGCGACCGGGGTCAGCTCCTCCAGGTCGATCATCGTGGCCTCGTGCACGCTGGACAGGCGCAGCCCGGCGATGTCGCCCGGCACGCCCTGGAAGATCGCCACCTTGCCCTCCCGGGTGGCGCCCACGTAGTACTGCCGCTGCGCCCACGTCCAGCCGCCCCACATCGCGCCGCCGACCAGGCCGAGCAGCAGCACGGTGAACACGGCCGCGCGCAGCGGCCGGCGGCGCTTCGGCGCCTCGTACTCGACCGCCGGCTCCGGCGCCGCCGGCTCGGGCGTCGCCGGGCGCGGCGGGGACAGCGCCGCGGAGGCGCGGGCCGCGGGCGTGGACTCGTCGGCGGCGGTGGCCATGCCGCGGTCGCTGGCGGCGGCGCCGCCGACCACCGGCGTGGACTCCACGATGTCGGCGTCGGTGGCGTCGGCGACGATCACCGTGATGTTGTCCGGGCCGCCGCCGCGCAGCGCGAGCTGGACCAGCCGCTGCACGCACTCCTGCAGGTCCGGGATCTCGGCCAGGGTCTGCGCGATCGTCTCGAACGAGACCACGCCGGACAGGCCGTCGCTGCAGATCATGTACCGGTCGCCGGGCCGCACCTGGCGGACCGAGAACTCCGGCTCGACGTCCCGGCCGTCCAGCGCCCGGGTGAGCAGCGAGCGCTGCGGGTGGCTGCTGGCCTCCTCGGGCGAGATGCGGCCCTCGTCGACGAGCATCTGGACGTACGTGTCGTCCTTGGTGATCTGGGCGAACTCGCCGTCCCGCAGCAGGTACGCCCGGGAGTCCCCGATGTGCACCATGCCGATCTTGGTGCCGGAGAACAGCACCGCGGTCAGCGTGGTGCCCATGCCCTCCATCTGCGGGTTGGCCGCGACCGTCTCGCGCAACTGCGCGTTCGCGGTCTCGACCGCCCCGCGCAGCGCGTCGACCAGGGCGTCGCCGGGCGCGTCGTCGTCCAGCGGGGCCATCGCGCCGATGACGATGTTGCTCGCCACGTCGCCGGCCGCCATCCCGCCCATGCCGTCGGCCACGGCGAGCAGCCTGGGTCCGGCGTAGACCGAATCCTGGTTGCCGTCGCGGATCAGCCCGCGGTCACTGCGGGCGGCGTAGCGCAGAGTCAGAGTCATGGGCGCAGCTCGAGAGATGTACGGCCGATGCGGATGGGGACCCCCAACGGTACGGGAGTCGGGCCCGTGACCTTGTTCCGGTCCAGGTACGTCCCGTTCGTCGAGCCGAGGTCCTCCACGAACCACTGCCCGCCGCGCGGCACGAGGCGCGCGTGCCGCGCGGATGCGTAGTCGTCGGTGATCACGAGGGTGGAGTCCTCCGCCCGGCCGATGGTGATCTGCGCCTCGCCGAGCGTGATCCGGGTGCCGGCGAGCTGCCCCGCGGTCACCACGAGCTGGTGCGCGGCCCGGCCCTTGGCCGGCTTGCCGGTCTGCCCACCGGCGAGGGTCGCCAGGTTCGCCCTGGGCGCAGCGACCAGCCGGCTCGGCCGGCCACCGGCGAACAGGTCCCGCCGGATGACCCCCACCACCGCGAACACGAAGATCCACAGCAGGATGAGGAAGCCGAACCGGGCAACCGTGACGACGATCTCGGGCAACGTCGCTAGCCGTCCACGCGGAACGTCAGGGTGGTGGTGCCGAGCTGGATCATGTCACCGGGGCTGAGGGACACCGCCGAGACACGCTGGCCGTTCACCATGGTGCCATTGGTGGAGCCCAGATCGGTCAGCACCGCCTGCGCGCCGTCGAAGTCCAGCCGCGCGTGGCGGCGGGAGATGCCGACGTCCGGCAGCCGCAGGGTGGCCTGGTCGCCCCGGCCGATCACCGTCGAGCCGGCCTGCAGCGGGTAGCTGCGGCCGTCGCCGGCCACCAGCCGGGCGCCACCCTGCTGGTGGTAGCCGCCACCGCCGCCGCCCGCGTCGTACTGGCCGGACTGGTACCCGCCCTGCCCCGCGGGGGCGACGTCGCCGCCGGTGTACACCTCGGCGGTCACCCGGAACATGCCGGTGTCCAGGCCCTCGCCGCGCTCGACCTCGACGATGACGTCGCCGTACACCGTCCAGCCCTGCTCGCCGATGAACTCCGCCTGCGACTGGGCCAGCTCCTGCGCCAGCGCGGCCGCGTAGGGGGCCAGCCGGCTGTGGTCGTACGGGGACAGGTCGATCACGTACCGGTTCGGCACGAGCGTGCGGCCCCCGGCCAGGATCGCCTTGTGCGCCTCCGCCTCACGCTGCATCGCGTTGAGGATCTCCACAGGGTGCACGACACCCTTGAAGACCTTGGCGAAGGCCCCCTCGACCATCCCCTCCAGGCGCTTCTCGAAGCGCTGTAGCACACTCACCGGCTCCTCCTCGGCTCCCGAGGCATCATGGTATCCGTCATCGGCACCGCCGCGACGCAGGCGACCGGCCGCCGGCCGGCGGCCGCCGCACCGACCCCGGCGGGGCCGGGTGCGCCGCGGCGCGGGGGCGGGCCCGCCGCGGCGCGGATATTCGTGGTCGTAATGCCCCGCGGGCAGACTAGTCTGTCAACGCACGTCGAATGAAGGCCGTCACCGCTGCCGGGGCACCCCACGTTCGTGGGACCGCGGTCGGTGGGGTAGCCTTCTCGAAGCGTTGACCACCGGCATTAGCGTGCCGGGGGACTTCCCGCTGGGGGAGTGGCGGAATGGCAGACGCGCACGGTTCAGGTCCGTGTGCCCGAAAGGGCGTGGGGGTTCAACTCCCCCCTTCCCCACCAGCGAACGGCCCGGCTTCCCGCCGGGCCGTTGTTCATTCACCCCCGTAAGCCTGAACCTCGGGCCGCGTACCGGCCCCACCGGCGGGGTGCGGCCTAGCCTCGGCAGCATGATCACTGCTCTCGCCCGGCCGGCCGCCGCCGTCGCCGCGCTCGCCGCCGTCCTCGGCGGTGCGCTGCCCGCCGCCGGCGCGCCCCGCCGGCACACCGGGTACGGCGCCTGCTCGCCGTACGCCGCGATCTCGTCGGCGCCGGGCCTGGCCACCACGTACTTCTACAAGCACTTCACGGCGACCGCGCCGGCCGCGCCGACGGTGACGTGCACGCTGGAGGTGCCGGTCACGGAGTACCCGGGGGACTTCGACGGGGACGTGACGATCGCCGCGAGCGCGGGCGGTCGGCTGGCGCTGGGCCCGGGGGGCACGGCGACGGTCACGATCGAGTCGGGGATGCGGGGGACGGCGCTGGTCCGGCACTCCGAGACGCTGACGGCGGCCGCGGGTGACCCGTGGTCGGTGTCGTCGACGACGCCGCATCGACTGCCGGCGGGGGCCAATTTGACGTTCGTGATCCGTACCACGGTGACGCTCACCGGCGTGGCGGGGTCGGTTTCCGTGACGTCTCTGTCGGCGAGTGGGACGGATGTGAGTCCGGGGGGTCGGCGGCGCTGACGGTTGTCCCCGGTTGTGGGGGCGGTGGGGAAGGGCGGGTGCCCCGGCCGGGGCGGTCAGGCTTGATCCCCTGCCGGGGCACCCGCCCCTCCCCACCTTCGGCCGCACGCGGTCTCGCAGTCGGTGGTCACGGAAACCTTTGGTGGCTGCTGGTGGTGGCTGGGGTTGGTGGGGCGGTGGCGGCCCGCTCCGCGTCCGCCGCACCCGCACCCGGTCAGGCGCCGCGTTGGTGGGGGTGGGTGGCGGACGGGGTGGGGCGGTGGCGGCGGCCGCGGGCCAGTTCGGTGGCCAGGGCGTCGAGGCGCTGGGGCCAGAACGCGCGGAAGCGGTCCAGCCAGTCGTCGATCGCGGCCAGGCCGGCCGGGTCGACCGCGTACAGGCGGCGGGGGCCGGCGGGGCGGACCGTGACCAGGCCCGCCTCGCGGAGCACCCGCAGGTGCTGGGAGACCGCCGGCTGGGAGATGCCGAACTCGGACCGGGCCGCCGCCGTCAGCTCGCCGGCGGCGGCCTCGCCGCCGGCGAGCAGTTCGAGGAGCCGCCGGCGTACCGGGTCGGCCAGCGCCTCGAACGGCGTCACGCCGTGTACGCGGCCAGGCACCGCTCGGCGGCCGCGCCGGCCCTCTCCGGGTCGGTGCCGGCGGCGACGCTGGCCGCCCGCCACGCCTCGCTGCTCGCGGCGATGTACGCCCGCCCCTCGGGCGTGCCGCCGAACGCCGCCGCCTCGGCCGGGTCGAGCGGCTTGCCGGCGAGGTACAGCTCCAGCCCGAGCAGGGCGAGGTCCCAGCCGAGGCCGACGGCGCCGGGGCCGTACTCGTCCCAGTGGTCGTCGATGTGGTTGACGTGGCGCAGTTCCAGGTCGGTGCCGCCGTCGGCCGGGGCCAGGACGGCCTCGACCCAGCTCACGCCGCCGCCGAACTCCCAGGTCAGGGCCAGCCGGCGCGGCGGTACGCACTCGCGGATGACGCCGCCGGCGTTGCCCTGGAGCTGGTACCGGCCGCCGGCGCGCAGGTCGCCGCTGACCGGCAGCAGCCAGCGGGGGATCCGCTCGGGGTTGGTGATCGCGTCCCACACGTCCTCGATCGGCGCGGCGTACCGCCGCCCGGCCACCAGGTCGGCCGCGGGCCGCCCCTGGTGCTCGCGCAGCGCCAGCCGGCGCACGACCCCGTCGATCCCGTCGATCCCGTCGTCACTCATCGGGCCTCCTTTTATAAGCTCTGACTTATATAAGCTAGCACTCATGAGTCGCGGGGCGCCACCGTTTCGGGCGGGCCGCTGGAGTACTGTCTGGGCAGCCGTTCCAGCACGCTCGGGAGTTGACTGAACCGTGGCTGTCGCACTGGTGACCGGGTCCGCCGGACTGATCGGGTCCGAGGCCGTCCGGCACTTCGCCGGGCTGGGCCTCGACGTCGTCGGCGTCGACAACGACATGCGCCGCGAGTTCTTCGGCCCCGAGGCGTCCACCGCGTGGAACGTGGTCGAGCTGACCAGCGAGCTGGGCGACGCGTACACCCACCACGACATCGACATCCGCGACCGGGGCGCGCTGGCCGGGATCTTCCGCCGGTACGGCAGGGACATCGCCGTCGTCATCCATACCGCCGCGCAGCCCTCGCACGACTGGGCCGTGCGCGACCCGTTCACCGACTTCGACGTGAACGCCACCGGCACGCTGAACCTGCTGCAGAACGTCCGCGAGCACTGCATCGAGGCGCCGTTCATCCACTGCTCCACCAACAAGGTGTACGGCGACCGGCCCAACAGCCTGCCGCTGGTCGAGCGGGAGACCCGGTACGAGCTGGCCGAGGACCACCCGTACTTCGGCGGCATCACCGAGGACATGTCGATCGACGCGTGCCTGCACTCGGTGTTCGGCGCGTCCAAGGTCGCCGCGGACGTGATGGTGCAGGAGTACGGCCGGTACTTCGATATGCGGACCGCCTGCTTCCGCGGCGGCACGCTGACCGGCCCCGCGCACAGCGCCACCGAGCTGCACGGCTTCCTCGCGTACGTGATGCGGTGCAACATGGAGCACCGGCTCTACAAGATCTTCGGGTACAAGGGCAAGATGGTCCGGGACGCCATCCACTCCTCGGACGTGGTCTCGGCCTTCGAGGCGTTCTTCCGGGCGCCGCGCAGCGCGGCGGTCTACAACCTCGGCGGCGGCCGGCACTCGAACACCTCGCACCTGGAGGCGTTCGCGCTGGCGCAGGAGATCACCGGGATCGAGATGATCACCGAGTACCACGAGGGCAACCGGGTCGGCGACCACCAGTGGTGGATCGGCTCCAACGCCGCCTTCGCCGCCGACTACCCGGACTGGAAGCAGGAGTACGACGTCCCGATGATCCTGCGCGAGATCCACGAGGCGAACGTCGGCAAGTGGGTCCCCGCGTGACCGACAGCAAGCGCAACGTGCTCGGCGTCCTGGTCGACGCGGTCGACTACGCCGCCGCCGCCGACCGGGTCGTCGCCGCCGCCCGCGAGCGCCGCCCGCTGGCCCTGACCGCGCTCGCCGTGCACGGGGTGATGACCGGCGTCCAGGACCCGGCGCACAACGCGCGGCTGAACTCGTTCGACGTCGTCACCCCCGACGGCCAGCCCGTCCGGTGGGCGCTGAACGTGCTGCACCGCGCCGGCCTGGGCGACCGGGTGTACGGGCCGGAGCTGACCCTGCGGGTGCTCGCCCGGTGCGCGGCCGAGGGCCTGCCGGTGTACCTGTACGGCTCCACCGACGAGACCCTGGGCCGGCTGATCCCGGCGCTGGAGCGGATGTTCCCCGCGCTGAAGATCGCCGGGTCCGAGCCGTCGAAGTTCCGCGCCGCCGCGCCCGGCGAGGACCGCGAGATCGCCGACCGGATCACCGCGTCCGGCGCGCGGCTGGTGCTGGTCGGGCTGGGCTGCCCGCGGCAGGAGATCTTCGCGTACGCCATGCGGCCGCTGCTGGACATGCCGCTGATGGCGGTCGGGGCGGCGTTCGACTACCACGCGGGCGGGCTGCGCAACCCGCCGCCGTGGATGCAGCGGTACGCGCTGGAGTGGCTGTGGCGCCTCGGCCTGGAGCCGCGCCGCCTGTGGCGCCGCTACCTGCTGCTGAACCCGGCGTACCTCTCCCGCCTGGCCGCCCAGCGCACGGGCCTGTGGCGCGCCACCCCGCCGCCCCCCACCGCCGACCGCCCGACCACCTTCGCCATCTGACGCACGAGCACCCTGTGCGACGCCAACTCCTTCGCTGATCGGTGGAGGAGCGCCCCGGACGCGGCCGCGTCGGGGGCGCAGGACCGGATCGCGGCGGCTGCCGCCTCCCGACGCACATGAGCCGGGGTACGCCGTCGTGGTCGGACGGCGTACCCCGGCTCACGGTGCGGCGCCGGCCGGCGGGGCCTGGCGGCGCCGGGTGAAAGCCCGCGGGGAGGTGCGTGCCTTCGGGGGAGGAGGCCGCCGACCCACCAGAGCGCGGGCTGTTGACCGTTGCGCACGGCCGGCGACCGGGTGCTCAGGCGCCGCGGTGCGGATCCTGGGCGTAGAGCAGTTCGAGAATGGAGCGGGTGGCCGCGAACCAGCGGTCCAGCCAGCCCGGCGGCAACTGGGTTCCCTTCGGTGGCAGTTCGAGCAGCAGACCCCGCAGCAGCGGGTGGTCGGCCACGGCGTGGCCCTGGTCGCCGAAGGCGCCGGCGAGGTCGAGGCCCGGGTCGCCGAGCCGGACCGGGTCCAGCTCCGGCAGCGGGCCGGGCGACAGGGCGGGCTCCGCCGGGTCCGGCCCGGGGTGGCCGAACCCGTCGCCCGGGCCGAGCTGGCCCGGCACCCGGGCGCGGCCGTTGTTCATCCGGCCGACCGTGGCGTTGCCGCCGCGCAGGGGGAGGCCGGGGACGGCGCTGTCGGGTTCACCGATGCCGCGGAAGCCGTTGAACTGGTTGCCCGCCGCATCGGGGAAACTCTCCGCTGCCATACCGGCCTTTCTCGATGTTTCGGACGGTCAGGGCAGGTCGAATTCGCCGTCCTTGGCGCCGCCGACGAACGCGTCCCACTCCGCGGGCGTGAAGAGCAGGGCGGGGCCGTCGGTGTTCTTCGAGTCCCGGACGGCGATGGCGCCGCCCACGAACGCGACCTCGACGCAGTTGTCGCAGTTGGGTCCGCTGCGCGCGCTCTTGAACCAGCGCGCCTCGGTCAGGTCGACCCGGAATCCCTTGGCCTCGACGAGTTCCACAGTGGCTCCTTTGCCAGCTTGCCCAGTTGGGCGACTGACTCCTCCGGACTGAGTGCCGCCGCACCGATCTCTTGGAAGATGATGTTGTACTTGCGCAGCTCCTCGGATTTCTCCAGGAACAGGCCGCCAGTCGCGTTCTCGGCGTAGACCACGTCCGGATCGTGTGGTCCCGGGAACCCGAGGATGGCGAAGGTACCGTCCATCCCCGCGTGCCCCCCGACGGAGAAGGGCAGCAACTGGAGCGTCACGTGCGGAAGATCCGCCGCCGTCACCAGGCGGTCGATCTGCGTGCGCATCACTGCGTCGCCGCCGACCGGCCGGCTGACCACCGCCTCGTCCAGCACCACCCAGAAACTGAGCGGATCGTCCTGTGTCAGCAACGACTGACGTCCCAATCGGACACGGACCCGGCGCTCCACTTCGTCCGAAGAGATGTCCGGGCGGGCCGCGCGGATCATCGCGCGGGCGTACTCGTGGGTCTGGAGCAGGCCCGGGACCACCTGCTGCTCGTACGCCTGCACCGACGACGCGGCGGCCTCCAGTCCGACGTAGGCACCGGTGAGCACCGCGCTGTACGGGTGCCACCAGCCCTTCTGCCGCGCCTGCTGGGCGATGTCCACCAACTCGGTGGCCACGTGTCCGGAAACGCCGTACCGCTCCAGCAGCCGGGCTACATCGCGGGGTGTAGCCGAGTTGTGCCCCGTCTCGATCCGCGAGATCTTCGACGTCGAACAGGCGAGGTGCGCGGCGGCGCCCTCGATCGTGATGCCGGCGGCTTCCCGGTATCGACGCAGCTCAGCGCCCAGTCTTCGGCGCCGGATGGTGGGGCTGGGACGGTCGGTCACGGCAACCTCCTCACGCCGCGGACACGGCGATGGCGGCCTGCCGACGCATGTCCGCGCCGGGACCCGAACGGTACCGGTGCCCCGAAAGTCCGCCACAGTGTTACGCCGTCCGACAAAGACCAGCAACCACCGAACGGGGTAGATGTCACCAACGCCACGTGGAATCTGCACGATGCAACTTGCATTGATCATGTTCGTCATGCAAGCTGTGCGTAGGGCAAGGGTTACTCACTGTTGGTTAAAGATCCATCGCGGGCGGACCAGCGAGTGCCCTCGCGTCCGGCGTACCAGCCGGGCGCGGATCCCCATCGGACACACGGCAAGTCGTACAGGCGCTCCGTGGAGAAAGCCCCGTCGGCACACGCGCAGGGCAAGGCTGCGCCGGTGGGCGCACCGCGGAGAAGACGGGTGTTGACCGGTTCGGCGGTACCTCGATGGGGCGGCGGCTCGCGCCCCGGCCGGGCCGGTCAACCCCGCCCGTTCCCCCGGTTCCACCCCCGCTCGACCCTCGTTTCACGACGATCCAGCTCGGGACAGGAGTCCAAGTGCTACCCCGATCCGGCGATGTTCTGGAAGTGACCCGCTCGGCCAGCGTGCAGTTCGTCTCCCCGCTGCTGTTCCGCGTCATCCGGGTCCTCGACTGGCCCACGTACGACGGCTGGGCGTGGCTGGACGGCTACAGCCTGAACGCCGCCGGCGACGCCGTCGAGCGCCGGTCGATCTTCGTCCAGGTGCACGGGCTGCGCCAGGTCACCGCGTGCGCCGAACCGCGCGGCCGGACCGCGCGCCGCGGGCGGGCGACGGCCCCGCACCCGCGCAGCCGCGCCGCCTGTCTGAACTGACGCTCGGTACACCCCCTCCCCACGTGGTCCATCCGGCCCGCCGCCGGCGGCACTCCCCCGCGCGGCGGGCCGGATGGGCCCACCCGCACAACCCGGCGACACCGCCACCCGGCTGACCACCCGGCTCGGCGGCTGACCGGCCGGCCCGCGCCGCCCGGTACCTGCCGAACGACGCGGCCCCGCCGCCCGCTGCCGGCCGTGCGGCCGCGGATCGATGGTCCGCACCCGGTGGTCGGGTGCGGTGACCCGGCGGGCGGTCGGACGAGGGTCGATATGCGGCGCGGCCCGACGCCGGTGCCCGTACGATCGACAGTGGCCCCCCACGGCTGAAGCCCCGCGCGCCACCCGGACCCCGACACCACGGGGGCAGGCGCCATGCAGCACGTCCGCGACACCGCACCACCCGGTCGCCGCTGGCCCACCGCGGCCGTCGCGGTGGCGGTGGTCGGCTGTGGCGGGTTGCTGGGCGCGGCGCTCGGTGCCGGGGCCGCCGGCGGGCGGACGCCGTCCGCGCCGGCCTGCACCCCGACTCCCGCCCCCGCGGCCACGCCCGGCCGCGTGCTGCGCCTCGTCGCATACGCGTGCGCCACCCCGCGGCCGCCCGCCGCCACCCCGGCGCGACCGCGGGCGAGCGCGCTGCCGCCGCCCGGGCCGACCGCGCCGCCGGTACCGGTCGCCACCCCGGCCCCCGCGACGCCCGCCCGCGCCGAGCCGGCGGGGCGGCTGCGCTCGGCCGCGGCGCCCGCACCGCGCCACTCACCGCCGGCGGTACCGCAGGCCGCGGGTCCGCCGGGCCCGCTGGCCGCGACGTCCGGCCGCTCCCTGGTGTACACCGGCGCGGCCGGCCTGATCACGGCCGTCGCCGGAATGATCATGCTGGCCTGGCGCCGCCGCTACTGGTGACGGCGGCGGACGGCGCCGGCCCTCATGCGGACCGAGGCGCGGGTCAGGTGAGTTGGGGGGTGGGTTCTTCCGTTTCCGGGGGGTCCGTCTCGGCCGGCTCCTCGGCGATGGTGAGGGTCACCACCGTGTCGTTCGGGTCGACCTCCTCGCCCGGGCCCGGGTCGGTCGCCAGGACCGTGTCGGGGTCGGCCTCGTCCGTGACCCGGTACCGCAGGCGGTAGTTCAGGCCCGCGGCGTCCAGCCGGCGCTGGGCGTCGGCCCGGCTGCCGCCGACCACGTCCGGGACCTCGACCAGCTCCGGGGCGACCGTGGTCCGGGTCGGGCGCGGCACCGTCCGGGTCGGGGCCGCCGTCGTCGGGCGGGGGCGGGCCGAGGTGGCGGACGCCGTCGGGGTCGGCGCGGCCGGCTCGTCGTCGTCGCCGAAGGCCAGCCACAGGCCGTAGCCGAGGGAGCCGAGCAGCAGGACCGCCACCAGGCCCAGCAGGACCGGCAGCCACCACCGCTTCGGCTCGCCCGCCGGGGCGCCCCAGCCGGGGTCGGGCTCGGCCGCGGGTACGTACTGCGGGACCTCGGCCCGGGCCGACCACTGCCCCGGCCCGCCGGGCACGCCCGGCATCACCGAGGTGGCGTCCGGCGGCGCGGGCCGGCCGGGCATCGCGGCGGTCGCGTCGGTACCGCCCACCGCCGGCATCCGCGTGGTGGCGTCGGCCGGCGGCGCGGCCTGCCCGGGCCGGCCGGGCTCCCCGGCCGGGTGGATCGGCGCGGTGTGGCCGGGCTCACCGCCGGGTGGGCCGGCGGGGGGCATCGGGGCGGTGTGGTCGCCGCCGGGGGAGCCGTCGTCCGGCCACCGGCCGCGCTGCCCCGGCTCGTCTCCCGCCATGCCGGCCCTCCTAGCCCTCGACGTCGCCCACCAACCTAGCGGCCGGGCGCCGGACCCGCGGGCCGCGACACCGTTCACCCGTTGGGGGCATGCGCGCAGGGCCGGACGGACCGTTCCGGCCGGGGCGACGGCGACGGCGTCGCCGCAGCTCACCGCTATGCCCGGCGGTGGTACGGCCCTTCCGTAGCGCGGCGTTTGCGTCGTTCGCCAGCGCGCGGCGTCCTGGCTAGGCTGCGCCCCATGGCCGGACGAGGCTGGGCAACATCGATCGCCACCGCGCACGGCGTGGCGGCGGGGGTGGGTGCTGCCCAACTGGGCCTCGGGTACGGGCTCGGCATCGTGAGCTGGCAGCCGCCGGCCGACGCCGACAGCGCGACCGCGTGGGCGGTGAACGTCACCTGGTCCGTCTGGATCACCGCGACCGCCGTCATCATCGGGGCGCTCGCCGCCGACCGGCTGGCCTGGCGCAGCCGCGGCCCGGCGGCCGCCCCGGCGCCGGACCCCACCCCGGGCGGGCTCTGGCGCCTGGTCCTCGCCGCCGCGGCGGCGCTCGGCGGGCTGGCCGCGGTCGCGCTGATCGCGATCCCCGCCCGGGACGCCCCGGTCAACGGCCCGCTCGGGCCGGCCGCCGCGGCCGCCGGGTACGCGCTCGCCGGCCTGGTCCTCGGCCTCGCCGTCGCCGGGCCCGCGCTGCGCTCGCCGGCCGTCGCCGGCAACGTCGTGCTCACGATCGCCGCCGTGTGGGTGGTCACCATCCTGTCCGTGGTCGCGGGCGCGCTCGGCGCCGGCTCCGGGGCCACCGCGCTCGGCGCCTGGCCGCTGGCGGCCGGGTCGGCGGTGTGGTTCCGCGGCCTGCACGTACCGGCGGCCGGGCTGAGCCTGGGCCTCGCCCTCCTGCTCGGCGCGGCCGGCGCCCTCGCCGTCCGCCGCTGGCCGGCCGGGCGCCTCGGCACGGCGGTCTCCGGCGCGGCCGGCCCGCTGCTGGTCGCCGTCGCGTACCTGATGGCCGGCCCGCGCGTGACCGGCGCCTCGACCACCCAGCTCTCGGCGTTCCTCATCGCCCCGTACGCCGTCCTGGCCGGCCTCGCCGGCTCCCTCCTGGTCACGGGGCTCACCGGCAACGCGGGCCGCCCCGCCGCCGGCCCGGACCCGCGCCCCCGCGCCGGCCGCGCCGCGGTCCCGGCCCCCGAACCCCGCCGCCCGGCCGCCGCCGCCCCGGCCCCCGCACCCGCCGAGGCGCCCGCGGCCGCCCCCCGCCGCCGGGCCACCGCGGCCCGGGCCGGCGGCGCGGGCACCGCGAGCAGCCCGGCGGACACCCCCGCCGACGCCGGACGCCGTACCGACCGGCCGGCGGAGGACGGCGAGAAGCGGGGCGGCGGTTGGCTGTTCGGCCGCGCTGCCCGCGAGAGCCGCGAAACGAGCCGCGACGCCGCCGCGGCGCCCGGCCCCGACACCCCACCGGCCGGCCGCCGTACCACTCCCGCTCCGGCCCCCCGCCGCGCGGGCGCGGACACCGAGACCCGCCGCACCCCCGCCACGGCCGGGTCGGCCGACCGCCCGGCGGCCGCCGACCGCGCCCCGAGCACCGACCGGACGCCCGCCGCCGACCGCGGCACCGCCGCGGCCCGCGCCGCCGGCACCGACAGCCCGACAGCCGCGGGCCGCACCACCACCCCGGCCGGCGCCCCCGACAGCCCGACCGCGTCGGGCTCCGGCGGGGGAACGGCGGAGGGCAGCCGGGCCGCCAAGTCCGCCGGCCGGTCGGCCGCCCGCCGGGAGACCGGCGACGACGAGCCCCCGGCGCCGCCGAAGCGCCCGCGCAGCCGCCGCGCCGCCACGGCCGACCCGTTCACCGAGGACGACTGACCCGGCCACCCGGCGGCCGGTCGGTCCGGGATGGGCCGGGACCGGGCGAGGGGAGCCGCGTCAGCCCACCGGCCAGAGGTGGACCGGTACCTCGGTGCGCTGCAACTCGCTGTACCGCTGGAGCATCGCCCGCAGCGCCGCGTCCCGGTCCAGGTGGTGCCGCTCCCCGTACGCCACCATCTCCGTCTGCCACACCGCCCCGTTGCGCCGCGTCCGGCACCGCCCCTCGACCACCCCGAGCAGCCGGTCCCGGATGGGCGCGTCGACCCCGTACCGGTCCAGCCCCTCGGCGGCCTGCGGCAGCAGCTCGTCCAGCACCAGCTTCGTCACCGGCGTGTCGCCGCGCCGCGGCCAGCGCACCGTGGCGCCGATGCCGCGCCGGGCGGCCGCGTGGAAGTTCTCCTCGGCCGTACTGAACGGCAGCATCGTCCAGATCGGCCGGTCCTGCTCGGCGAGGTACCGGGTCAGCCCGAAGTAGAAGGCCGCGTTGGCCAGCATGTCGACGACGGTCGGCCCGGCGGGCAGCACCCGGTTCTCGACCCGCAGGTGCGGGCGGTCGTTCATGATGTCGTACACCGGCCGGTTCCACCGGTAGACCGTCCCGTTGTGCAGGGTCAGCTCGGCCAGCTTCGGCACCCCGCCGGAGCGCAGCACGGCGAGCGGGTCCTCGTCGCCGCAGATCGGCAGCAGCGGCGTGAAGTACCGCACGTTCTCCTCGAACAGGTCGAAGATCGAGGTGATCCACCGCTCGCCGAACCAGACCCGCGGCCGGACGCCCTGCGCCTTCAGCTCGTCCGCCCGGGTGTCGGTGGCCTGCTCGAACAGCGCGATCCGGGTCTCGGCCCACAGCCGCCGCCCGAACAGGTACGGCGAGTTCGCCCCGATCGCCACCTGCAGCGCGGCGATGGCCTGGGCGGCGTTCCAGTAGTCGGCGAATGTGTCGGGCGCGACCTGCAGGTGGAACTGCACGCTCGTGCAGGCGGCCTCGGGCGCGATCGAGTCGGCGGACTCGCGCAGCTCCTCGACGCCGCGGATGTCCAGCGGGATGTCCTCGCCGCGGGTGTCCAGGATCTCCTCGTTGAGCACGTGGTACCGGTCGTTGGTGGAGATGCTCTCCCGGGTGGTGTGCCGGGTGGTGAGGGTGGGCAGGATGCCGACGAGCACGATCCGCGAGTCGGCCCGCCGGGCCCGCTCGGCGGCCCGCTCGAGGCTCTCGGACAGCTCCTTGTCGTACGCGTCGAAGCCCTCGCCGGCGATGAGCCGGGGCGCCGCGTTCAGCTCCATGTTGAACCGGCCCAGCTCGGTCTGGAAGGCCGGGTCGTCCAGGTGGTCGAGGATCTCGTCGTTGCGCATGGACGGCTCGGCGTCGGGATCGACGAGGTTGAGTTCCACCTCCAGCCCGGTGGTGGGCCGGTCGGCGTCGAACTGGAACTCGTCCAGCATCAGCGCGAAGACGTCGAGGCACTGGCGCACCTTCTGCCGGTACCGTGCGCGGTCCGCGCGCGTGAAGCTGCGCTGATTGACGTCCTTGCCCATGCCCTGCCTCCCGTGCACGCGGGGTGCCGCCGCGTCGACCCTCCACGGTAGTGAGCCCCAACGCCGGGAAGCTAGGGACAAAACGGGCCGATTGTCACCGGAGGGTGTGCACCCGACTGCATACGGTTGCGGTCGTCAGCCCGTCGAGATCCACCCTTTCCCGCCCGCCCCGACCCTCAATCACCGCCGCCGCCCGGCCGGGGTCGGCGCGGGCGGCGGGGGCCGGAAAGTGACCCTGGTCACTGGCGGATGGCCTCCGCCGAAATCTCGATCTTGACCTGCTTGCCGACCAGCACGCCGCCGGTCTCGAGCGCCTGGTTCCAGGTGATGCCGAAGTCCTCGCGGTCGATCTCGGTCGTCGCCGTGAAGCCGATCACCTCCTGGCCCCACGGGCTGCGGGCGACGCCCTCGAACTCCACGGCCAGCTCGACCGGCCGGGTCACGTCCCGGATCGTCAGCTCCCCGGCCAGGACGAACTCGCCGCCCCCGGTCGGGCGCAGGCCGGTGCTGCGGAAGCGCAGCTCGGGGTACGTCTCGGCGTCCAGGAAGTCGGCGCCGCGCAGGTGGCCGTCCCGGTCGGCGACGCCGGTGTCGATGCTGGCGGCCGGGATGTCCGCCGTGACGGACGACCCGGCCGGCTCCTCGGCGATCGTGACCGTACCGCTGACCTGCGTGAACGCGCCGCGCACCTTGCTCACCATCAGGTGCCGGGCGACGAAGCCGGCGCGCGAGTGGGCCGGGTCGAGCGCGAAGGTACCCGCGGTCGGGATGGTGACGCCGTTCCACTGCCGGGTGGTCTCGACAACGTCGGTCATGGCTGCTCCTCCGGAAAAGTTGTTGTTGAAGCAACTATACACACGGCAATAGTCTCCGTGTCAACTTTTGCTAGACTGAAGGCATGGCCACCGATCTGTTCGACGACGGACGCATCACCGCCTTCGGCCTCTTCGTCGAGGCGTACACCGGCATCCTCAACCGGCTGTCGGAGCAGCTCGGCGAGCACGGCCTGTCGCTGGTGGAGTTCGAGGTACTGCTGCGGCTCAGCCGGTCCGACCAGCACCAGCTCCGGATGAGCGACCTGGCCGCCCAGACGTCGCTGTCCACCAGCGGCGTCACCCGGGTGGTCGACCGGATGGAGCGCGACGGGCTGCTCTGCCGGCGCGCCTGCGCGCACGACCGGCGCTCCTCGTACGCGGCGGTCACCGCCTCCGGGCTGGCCCGGCTCAACGACACGCTGCCCGGCCACCTGGCGCTGATCGAGCAGTGGTTCACCGGGCAGCTACCCGACCGCGAGCTGGACGGCTTCCTGCGCAACCTGCGCACGCTGCGCGACGCGGTCGCCCCCGGCGCCACGTCCGGCATCGCCAACCCCGGCTGACCCGCCCGGGCCCGGGCGCTACCGTCGCGGCATGAGGTACGGATTCGTGCTGCCCCGCGGCGACGCCGCGACCGCCGCCGAGCTGGCCACGGTGGCCGAGCGGGCCGGCTGGGACGGCTTCTTCGTCTGGGAGCCGGTCTGGGGCGTGGATGCCTGGATCAGCCTCGCCGCCGCGGCCATGCGCACCTCCCGGATCAGGCTGGGCACCCTGCTCACCCCGCTGCCCCGGCGCCGCCCGTGGGACCTCGCCGGCCAGGTGGCCACGCTGGACAACCTCTCCGGCGGCCGGGTGGTGCTGTCGGTCGGGCTGGGCGCGACGCACGAGGGCTGGCTCGCGTTCGAGCCCGACCGGGGCCGGAAGGTGCGCGCCGAGCTGCTCGACGAGGGCCTGGCCATCCTGGACGGGCTGTGGCGGGGGCAGCCGTTCACGTACGACGGGCTGCACCACAGCGTCCGGCCCACCGACTTCGTCGTGCCACCGCCCCCGGTGCAGCGGCCGCGCGTCCCGATCTGGGTGGTCGGCGGCTGGCCGGCGCCGCGGTCGATGCGCCGCGCCGCGGCCTGGGACGGCTGGCTGCCCAACGTGGTCGCGCCGCTGTCCGGCCCGCTCACCCCCGAGCTGCTCGCCGAGGGCGCGACCTGGATCCGGCACGAGCGGACCCGGCAGGGCCTGGACCCGGCCGGGTACGACGTGGTCACCGAGGGGTGTACGCCGCTGGACCCGGCCGCGGGCCGGGAGATCGTGGCGCCGTGGGCCGCCGCCGGGGCGACCTGGTGGATCGAGGCCGACTGGGCCGTGCCCGCCGGGGAGGTGCGGGCGTACGCCCACGCCCGGCTGGCCGCCGGCCCGCCCCGGTGAAATCACTCGATCGATTCCCGGTCGGCAGCGAAAACTCTCACAAACCGGGCGTACGTCCGGTTAACGTGCTTGTCGGAAGCGCCGAAACCGCGTGGCGAACCGCAGCGGGTGAGCTTCCTCGGGGGATCGCTGAGCCACGCGCGAGGGTGGACAGCGTGCGCCGGGCCGTATCGGGGGAACGGCCCGCCACGCTGTCCACCTCAACTCGCTTCCACCGGCCGGAACGCGCTGCTACAGGCCCAGGTCGCGCGCGATGATCATCCGCTGGACCTCCGAGGTCCCCTCGCCGATCTCCAGGATCTTGGCGTCGCGGTAGAACCGGCCGACCGGGAACTCGTTCATGAACCCGTACCCGCCGTGCACCTGCGTCGCCTCGCGGGCGTTGTCCATGGCGATCTCGGACGCGTACAGCTTGGCGATCGCCGCCTGCCGCTTGAAGTCCTCGCCGGCCAGCATCCGCGCCGCCGCGTCGTAGTACGCCAGCCGCGCGGTGTGCGCCTTCATCTCCATGTCCGCGATCTTGAACTGGATCGCCTGGTAGTTGCCGATCGGCTGGCCGAACGCGTGCCGCTCCCTCGCGTACCTCAGCGACTCGTCCACGCAGCCCTGGGCCAGCCCGACCGCGAGCGCCGCGATGGCGATCCGGCCCTCGTCCAGGATGCGCAGGAACTGGGCGTACCCGCGGCCGCGCTCGCCGAGCAGGTTGCCCGCCGGCACCCGGCAGTCGTCGAAGGCCAGCTCGTGCGTGTCGGACGCGCACCAGCCGACCTTCGAGTACCCCGGCTGCACCACGAAGCCCGGCGTGCCGGACGGCACGACGATCGTGGAGATCTCCTTGCCGCCGTCCGGCCGGGTCCCGGTGACCGCGGTGACGGTGACCAGCGAGGTGATGTCGGTGCCGGAGTTGGTGATGAACGCCTTGGCGCCGTTGATCACCCACTCGCCCGTCTTCTCGTCCAGCACGGCGCGGGTGGTGGTGCCGCCGGCGTCGGAGCCGCAGCCGGGCTCGGTCAGCCCGAAGCCGGCCAGCGCCTCGCCGGCCACCAGCGGCGGCAGCCACTTCGCCTTCTGCTCGGCGGTACCGAACTTGAAGATCGGCATCGCGCCCAGCGAGCAGGCCGCCTCCAGCGTGATGGCGACCGACGAGTCGACCCGGGCCAGCTCCTCCAGGACCAGCGACAGGGCGAAGTAGTCGCCGCCCATCCCGCCGTGCTCCTCGGGGAACGGCAGTCCGAACAGGCCCATCCGGCCCATCTGGCGGACGATCTCGTACGGGAAGCTGTGCTCCTCGTAGTGCTTGCCGATGACCGGCGCGACGACCTCGCGGGCGAACTGCCGGACGGTGTCGCGCAGCGCCACCTGCTCCTCGGCGAGTCGGAAATCCATGGTGCCTCCTTGCGGGATCCGGCGCGGCAGCGCCGGTGGGGTGGGTACCGCTAGACCGGGGTGACGCCGTGCCGGCGCCGGGCGAAGTGCCGGTCCTTGGTGCGCGCGGCGGCGTACCGGGCGACCAGCTCGGCCCGCAGCTCGCCGGGCTGGACGATCGTGTCCACGACCAGCTCGCTGGCCAGCCGGACGACGTCGATGTCGGTCTCGTACTCGGCCCGCCGGGCGGCGACGAACGCGTCCCGCTCGGCCTCGTCGGCGATGGCGGCGATCTTGTTGGCGTACACCGCGTTGACCGCCGCCTCGGCGCCCATCACGGCGATCTTGGCGGTCGGCAGCGCGATCGTCGCCTCCGGCTCGAAGCCGGGCCCGGCCATCGCGTACAGGCCGGCGCCGTACGCCTTGCGCACGACCACGCAGATCTTCGGCACGGTCGCCTCGGAGATCGCGGTGATCATCTTGGCGCCGTGCCGGATGATGCCCTGCTTCTCCACCGCGGTCCCGACCATGAAGCCGGGCACGTCGGAGAGGAACAGCAGCGGCACGTTGAACGCGTCGCAGAGCTGCACGAACCGGGCCGCCTTGTCGGCGGAGTCGACGAACAGCACCCCGCCCTTGAACATCGAGTTGTTCGCCACGACGCCGACGACCTCGCCGTTCAGCCGGGCGAAGCCGGTGGTCAGCTCCTTGGCGAACAGCGCCTGCGTCTCGAAGAAGCTGCCGTCGTCGACCAGCGCCCTGACGTACCGGCGCATGTCGAACGCCTGCCGCTCGCTGGCCGGCACCAGCGCGGCCAGGTCGCCCTTGCCGGGCCCGGCCGCCTCCGCCGCCGGCGGGGGCTGGGTCCAGTTGCTCGGCAGGTACGACAGGTACCGCCGGACCGTCTCGATCGCCTCGGCGTCGGTCTTGCACAGGAAGTGGCCGACGCCGCTGTCCTGGCAGTGCACCCGGGCGCCGCCCATCGCCTCCAGCGTGGTCTTCTCGCCGGTGACCATCTCGACCATCCGGTCGCTGCCCAGGTACATGCTGGCGTTGCCCTCGACCATCGCGACGACGTCGCAGAACGCGGGGATGTACGCCCCGCCGGCCGCGCTCGGCCCGAACAGCGCGCACGCCTGCGGGATCGAGCCGGAGGCCCGCACCTGGTTCCAGAAGATCTTGCCGGCGCCGCGCCGGCCGGGGAACAGGTCGACCTGGTCGGTGATTCGGGCGCCGGCCGAGTCGACCAGGTACACCATCGGCACGCCGGTGTCGTACGCCCGCTCGATGATCCGGATGATCTTCTCGACGGTCCGGGCGCCCCAGGAGCCGGCCTTGACCGTCGAGTCGTTGGCCATCAGCGCGACCGGGCGCCCGTCGACCGTGGCCGTACCGGTCACCACGCCGTCGGCGGGCAGGCCCTCGGCCTGCGCGTTGGCGTACCGGCCGTCCTCGACGAACGAGCCCTCGTCCACCAGCAGCGCCACCCGCTCGCGGGCGAACAGCTTGCCCTTGGCGGCGTTCGCGGCGTGGTACTTCTCCGCGCCCCCGGCCTGCATCCGCTTGCGCAACTGCTCCAGCGCGTCGTGATCGAGCGTCACGGCTTCGCTCCCTCTCGGCACCGACGGACGGGGAGCCCGGCCGGACTCCCTTTAACGATCGTTAGGGTAGCTCATTCGGGTTAACCCGGGTGTCCGGCATACGGCCGCGACCGGCGCGGCACAATGCGCCCTTCGGGGCATTGGTGGCGCGGTGTCGGTATCGCAGGATGGACGCCATGACGCGGCGCTGGTTGATCACGGGATGCTCGTCCGGTCTGGGTGCGGCGCTGGCCGCCGCGGCCGCCGCCCGCGGGGACCGGGTGCTCGCCACCGCCCGCCGCCCCGAGGCGGTTGCCGAGCTGGCCGGCCGGTACCCCGACCTGATCACCACCGCCACCCTCGACGTGCGCGACACCGCCTCCTGCGAGGCCGCCGTCTCCCGCGCCGTGGCGCGGCTGGGCGGCCTCGACATCCTGGTGAACAACGCCGCGTACGGGCAGTTCGGCGCCGTCGAGGAGATCGACGACGACCTGCTGGCCGAGCAGCTCGACACCAACGTCGGCGGCGCGCTGCGGATGAGCCGGGCCGTGCTGCCGCACCTGCGCGCCGCGGGCGCCGGCCGGATCCTGATGGTCTCCTCGACCGCCGCGGGCATCGCGTACCCGGGGCTGGGGGCGTACAACGCCTCGAAGTGCGCCCTGGAGGGCCTCGCCGAGACGCTCGCCGCCGAGGTCGCCGCGTTCGGCATCGGCGTGACGATCCTGGAGCCCGGCGGGTACGCCACCCGGTACGGCGCCGCGCTGCGCGAGCCGCACCGGCGGATCGAGGCGTACGGGCCGATCACCGCGGCCATCCACGACGGCATCCGGTCGATGGCCGACGGCGGGCCGGGCGTCGGGCAGCCGGCCGAGTTCGCCGCCGCGGTGCTCGCGCTGGTCGACTCCGGCGAGCACCCGATGCGGCTGCCGATCGGGGCCGGCGTCGCCGACGACCTGCTGGCCGCCTGGGACCGCCGCCGGGCCGACATGATCGCCGCCCGGGACCGGCGCCGGGCGGGCCTGCTCGCCGCCCATCGGGTGACGGGCGCGCCCGAACCGGTCTGACGAATCGGCGATCCGACCACGGGGCACCGGGTCCCGGTCCTACCCTCATAGGCGATATCGACGCATTCATGGGGGTACGGTTCGTGTCGACGCTTCCTGTTCAGGGCTCCGCCGTCAGCCGGCGCGGCCTGCTCGCCGCCGGCCTGGGTGCCGGCGCCGCGCTCGCCGCGGGCGCCGCGCCCGCCGCCGCCGCGCCGCGCCGCCGACGCGGGCCCGGCGCCGCCGGCCCCGGCCGGCGGGCCGTCGCCTTCCTCGACGCCATGACCGACGCCCACGAGCGCACCGGCCCGATCCGGCTGCCCCAGTCCTACGCCGACGAGCTGGGCCTCTACACCACCGGCTTCACCTACGACGCCGCGCTGGCGGCGCTCGCGTACCTGGCCGACGGGCGGCCGGGCAGCGTCGACCGCGCCGGCCGGCTGGCCCGGGCGCTGGTCTGGGCGCAGCAGAACGACCCGCACCACAGCGACGGGCGGCTGCGCCAGGCGTACGCCGTCGGCCCGTACACCCGCAACGGCGTCGAGCAGCCGTACGGCCTGGTCCGCGGCGACGGCACCGCCAACGTCGGCGGCCCGTTCGGCTTCGTCGGCTCCGGCACTGGCGAGCTGGCCTGGGCCGGGATCGCGCTGTGCGCGGCGTACCAGCGGATCGGCGACGCCGCCCTGCGCGCCGCGGCGGTCCGGCTGGCCCGGTGGATCGTGAACACCTGCCGGGTTCCCGGCGGCTTCCTGGACGGCCTCGACCGCGGCGGGCGCCCCGTCCGCTACCTGGGCACCGCCCGGCACGCCGTGCTGGCCGCGTTCTTCGACCACCTGGAGACGGCCACCGACGACCACGAGTGGCACCGGCACAAGGTGCACGCCAACCGGTTCGCCCGGTCCATGTTCTCCGCCGACCGCGGCGGCTTCCGCGCCGGCCGCCCGGTCGACGCCGACGAGCCGGACCGCGGCCACTTCGTGCTGGAATCGCAGACGCTGGGCTACCTCGGCCTGCCCGAGCACCGGCACCGGGACGCGCTCGACCTGGTCGACCGGCGGCTGATCGTCGAGGACACCGCCGGCCGGCGCAACAGCGCGCTGCGCGGCGCCCAGCGGTTCGTCGGCACGACGATCTCCACGCTGAGCCGCACGGTGGACGAGAACACCCCGATCGAGGGCGGGACCGTCCGGCCGGACCGGTACGGCGTCTGGCTGGAGGGCACCGCCCAGTACGCCGTCGCCCTGCACGCCGCCGGCGACCGCGCCGGCACCCGCGAGCAGCTCGACACCCTGGAGGCGGCCCAGGAGCAGCTCGGCGTGGACCAGCACGTCGGCGACCGGCCGATCGCCGGCGGCGGGCTGGTCGCGGCGACCAGCCCGCTGCACGTCGGGTACCTCGACTCCGGCTACTACCCGTACCTGCACGTCGCGGCGACGTCCTGGTACGTGCTGGCGCTGACCGGACACAACCCGCTCACGGTCCGCCCCTGGTGCTGACCCGGCCGGCCCGGGTCGACCGGGCCCGCGGCCGGGCGCCGACGCCGTACCGGCGGGCGGCCGGGTCGCGGCCCGGCTCAGCCGATCGGCGTCAGCCGGGTCCGCGGGCCCGCCCGCAGCACCCCGGACGGCAGCTCCTTGCCGACGATCTCCCGGGCCAGCTCGGCCGCGGACAGCAGCGCGGCCAGGTCGATCCCGGTCTCGATGCCCATGTCGTGCAGCATGTGCACGACCTCCTCGGTGGCCACGTTCCCGCTGGCGCCGGGCGCGTACGGGCAGCCGCCGAGGCCGCCGACCGCCGCGTCGTACTCGGTCACGCCCAGGTCCAGCGCGGTCAGGATGTTGGCCAGCGCCGTGCCCCGGGTGTTGTGGAAGTGCAGCAGCAGCGGTACGTCCGGCTGCCGCCCGCGCACCAGCGACACCAGCTCGCGCACCCGCCGCGGGGTGCCCATGCCGGTGGTGTCGCCGAACGCGATCCGGTCCGCGCCGTCGGCGAGCACCCGGTCGACCAGGTCGGCGACCCGCTTCGGGGCGATGTCCCCCTCGTACGGGCAGCCGAACGCCGTCGACACGATCACCTCGACCCGGGCGCCCGCCCCGTGCAGCAGCGGGATCAGCGCGGCGATGTCGTCCAGCGACTCGGCCGTGGACCGGTTCACGTTCTTCCGGTTGTGCGTGTCGCTGGCCGAGACCACGACCTCGATCTCCCGGAAGCCGGCGGCCAGCGCCCGCTGCGCCCCGCGCGAGTTGGGGATCAGGGCGGAGTAGCCGACGGCCGGGTTCTTCGCTGCCCGGGCCCACACCTCGTCGGCGTCGGCCATCTGCGGGATCGCCCGCGGATGCACGAACGACACCGCCTCGATCCGCTTGACCCCGGTCGCCGACAGCGCGTCGATCAGGCGCACCTTGGCGTCGGTGGGCACCGGCGCCTCGTTCTGCAGGCCGTCCCGCGGCCCGACCTCCCGGATCGACACGACCCGCGGCAGCTCACCCATGCGACTTCCTCCCGTCCCTGTCCCCAACGCCCGCGGCCGGCCGCGGCTTCCCGCGGCGGTCAGCGCATCCGGCCGACGATGCCCGTGTCGTAGTCGCCCGAGCGGAACTCGGCGTTGTCCAGCAGCTCGGTGAAGAACGGCAGGTTGCACTTCGGGCCCTCGATGGCGAACCCGGCGACGGCCTCCCGGGCCCGGGCGATGGCCTCGTCCCGGTCGGCCCCGTACACGATCAGCTTGGCCAGCAGCGAGTCGTAGAACGGGGTGACCGTCGTCCCGGCGGCGTAGCCGGAGTCCACCCGGACGCCCTCGCCGGTCGGCTCGACCCAGGTCCGGACCGGGCCCGGGCCGGGCAGGAACCGCTTCGGGTCCTCGGCGTTGACCCGCAGCTCGATCGCGTGCCCGCGCGGGGCGAGCGCGGCCGGGTCGAACGTCGGCGGCAGCCCGGAGACCACCCGGAGCTGCTCCTCGACCAGGTCCACGCCGTACGTCAGCTCGGTGATCGGGTGCTCGACCTGGAGCCGGGTGTTCATCTCCAGGAAGAAGAACTCGCCGGTGGCCGGGTCGAGCAGGCACTCGACGGTACCGGCGTTGCGGTACCCGACCGCCTCGCCGGCCCGGACCGCCGCCGCGCACAGCCGCGCCCGCAGGTCGGCGTCCACGGCCGGGGACGGGGACTCCTCGGCGACCTTCTGGTTGCGCCGCTGCACCGAGCACTCGCGCTCGCCGAGCGCGACGACCCGCCCGTCGGCCAGGCCGAGGATCTGCACCTCGACGTGCCGGACCCGGGGGAAGTACCGCTCCAGCAGCACCGACCCGTCGCCGAACATCCGCTCGGCGAACCCGCGCACCTTCTCGAACTCGGCCGCCAGCGCGGCCTCGTCCGCGGCGACGGCCATGCCCATCCCGCCGCCGCCGGCCGCGGCCTTGACCATGATCGGGAAGCCGATGTCGCCCGCCGCGGCCAGCGCCGCCTCGACGGTGCCGACCGGCTCGACGGTCCCCGGCGCGACCGGCACGCCGGCCGCCGCCATCAGGTTCCGGGCGTTGATCTTGTCGCCCATCGCGGTGATCGCGTCCGGGTCCGGCCCGATCCAGCCGATGCCGTTGGCGACGACCGTACGGGCGAACTCCGCGTTCTCGGACAGGAAGCCGTAGCCCGGGTGGATCGCCGCGGCGTTCGTCCGCTTCGCGGCGGCCAGCACGGCCTCGACGTTGCGGTAGCTCTCGGCCGGGTTCGCCGGGCCGATCGCGACGGCCTCGTCGGCCTCCGCCACGAACGGCAGGCCGACGTCGGCCTCCGAGTACACCGCGATGGTCCGCACGCCCAGCCGCTTCGCCGTCCGGATCACCCGTCGGGCGATCTCGCCCCGGTTCGCCACCAGCACCGACTCGATCACTCTGGCCACTCCTGAAGTCCGTGGTCGCGCGCGTGGGTGAGCGCGTACCGTCCCCGCATGATGGCCGGCGGGCCCGCGGGGTGTCGAGCCGGCCGGGGGTGACGCCGGTTACCCGGCGCCCGGGCCGCGCAGCGCGCCGAGCGCGGCGGCCCGCAGCAGGTCCGCCCGGCGGGCGGCCTCCACCTCGCCGCCGTGGTACGGCGTCGAGTTCATCAGCCCGAACGCGGCGTGCGCCAGCACCCGGGCCTCCTCCGCCCGCAGGCCGGCGCGCAGCGCGACCAGGACGCCGACCCACTGCTCGACGTACTGGCGCTGGAGCCGGCGGATCTCCCGGCGGGGCTCGTCGGGCAGCCGGTCGAGTTCGTGCACGTGCAGCGCGATGACGGCCGGGTTGCGCAGGGCGAAGTCGACGTGGAAGTCCACCAGGGCAGTCAGCGCCGGGTCCGGCCCGGCCGCCGCGGCGACCCGCTCCCGGGCGCCGGTGAGCAGCGCCTCGCTGACCGGGGTCAGGGCGGCGGCGAGCATCGCCTCCTTGCCGGCGAAGTGGTGGTACAGCGCCGGGCCGGTCACCCCGGCGGCGGCGCCGATGTCGTCCATCGAGACGCCGTGGTACCCGCGGTTGGCGAACAGCCCGACCGCGATGGCCAGGATCTCGTCCCGGCGCGACCGGCGCCGCCCGGTGGTCGTCCCGTGCGTCATCGCTACAGGGTAGCGGCGAATCCGCCGAACCTGAACGATCGTTCACCGGCGGCGCCGTGCGGGTGCGCGCATTTCGGTGGGCGGCCGGCGGGACCGGCCGGCCGCCCACCGGTCCTCATGCGTACGTGTCGAACCCGCCGCTCGCGGTCACGCCGGACAGGACCGTCCCGCCGTGCGCGACGCCGCGCAGCGCCTGGAGCAGGTCCGCCTGTGCGTTGACCTGCGCCTGCCGCGCCGCCGGATCGACCGTCTGCCCGGCGTGGACGACGCTGAACGCGCCCCCGCCGATTCCACCCACCGACATGTACCACCGCCCTCGCTCCGGGGGCCGACCCGCGCCGGCACCCACCCACTCGGCGGGCTCACCATCGGCCGGGCCCCGGCGGACCTGAGCCCGGCCCGCGGCCCTGTGGTCCGGCTGAATCGCCCGGCACCCGCCGCGGGCATTCCCGGGGCCGCGCGCGGCCATTTCCGGGGTACCGCCGCTGTCCGGCGCCAGCGCCCGGAAAGCGGGCCACCGGCACCCCCGCCGAATGGCTATTCCTGCGCGCTGGGAACAACGCCGGGAACTATCGGAACCGCTCCGGAATGCGGCTTTCCGGGCCATCCCGCCGCTATTCGTGAACGCCTCAAGAATGGCATTGACCGGTAGCATTTCCGCAGGTCAGAGCGACTTCTCCGCGATCGTCCTCGATGGATGGGCAGCCCCGCCCGACCCACCGTCCCCACCGCCACCGCGGATGAATTCACCGACTCCGATCGGGTGGCGCACCTCACCCCGGACCCGGGGAATCGATAGGTCTTGCCTCAGGTGACGGACCACTTGAACACTTTTCCTCCGTACCCCGCACACGGTGACGAGAACGCCCCGGTCACCCGGTCCATGGAGGACACCCCGCCCATGATCGCCCCTCGCATCGGCAAGCGCGGCCGCGCCCTGGCGGCGGCCGTCACCGCGGCGCTCGCCACCCTCACCGTCGCCGGCCCCGCCGCCGCCGGCCTGCCCGTGGTCGGCCCGGAGAACAACGTCAAGAACTTCCCGCTGTACGTCGAGGACGGCAACGGCCTGCGCCTCTCCCTCTGCGACGACCCCGCCGCCGGCTGCGGCCTGGCCGCCGAGGAGCTGCCGAACCCCGACGCGCCGATGTCGTTCCCCGACAACTACGCCGCCGAGAACTTCTACTTCTACGCCGGCTCCGCCATCAACAGCGGCGGCGTGACCGGCGAGCTGGAACTGACGCTGGAGACCGGGTACCTCAACGACGCCCCGATCGAGGGCGACGAGATGATGTTCGCCCGGGCCGAGCTGGACAACGTCGAGGGCCTCCAGCCCAACTCGACGTACCGGATCATGCACCCGTACGGCGACTTCACCGTCGTCAGCGACGGCGACGGCGACGTCGACCGGATCTCGCACCACCCCGAGACCGGCTGCGGCCCGGCCGAGCCGGGCGAGGCCGGCGAGGAGCCGGAGGCCGAGTTCGGGCAGCTCTGCGGGCCCGAGGGGTACAACGCGGCCGCGGCGGCCTTCCTCGGCGACGCCGCCGACCTCAACGGCGACCCGCAGACCCCGGCGCCGTTCGTCACCTGGGACCCGATCGCCGACGCCCCCGCCGGCCACATCGGCGACCCGGCCACCCCGCACGCCATCACCGGCTCGATCGTCGCCGACGACGACGGCGCCGCGCAGAACTACTTCCGGATCGTCGGCCCCGGCGTGGACGTCCGGCAGACCCTGTTCACCCTCCAGGGCCGGATCGCGCCCGTGAACCCCGGCAACCCGCCGACCACCCCGAACGTCGCCGACGGTTCGGACAGCGGCTGGTCGCACCTGGACAACGTCACCAGCGACACCACGCCGACCGTCGCCGGCCGGGCGTCCGGCGGGACCGTCGAGCTGCTCGCCGACGGCCGGGTGGTCGCCACCGCGCCGGTCAGCGGCCGGGCGTACGAGGTGACCGTCCCCGCCGCCGAGTCCCTCGGCGACGGCCAGCACACGCTCAGCGTGCGCAACGGCGACGAGGTCTCCGGCGACGCCGCCGTCACCGTCGACACCGCGGCCCCGGCCGCGCCGGCCATGCCGAACGTGGCACCGACCTCGGGCGACACGGCCACCCTGAGCTGGGACGGCGTCCCCGGCGCCGAGCGGTACACCGCGTACCGCGACGGCGTCGAGGGCGAGACGACCATGGTCGCCGACATCGGCTGGGGCGGCGCGACCGAGATCGCCGACCTGCGCGGCCGGATCACCGGGCACGCCATCAGCGCCACCGACGAGGCCGGCAACACCTCGGGCCGCTCGCCCGCCCGGCTGGTCGGCGTACCGAGCCGGGTGACCGCCAAGTCGGTCGCCGGCAGCAGCCGGGACCGGCTGGCCAACGCGACCGTCTCCTGGTCGTCGGCCTCGCCGCACGGCGCCGCGATCACCGCGTACCGGGTCACCGCGATCCGGTCCGGCACCGGCGCCCGGGTCACCAAGGGCGTGCGGCCGGCGCTGCGCCGGCACGCGTTCCCCGGCCTGGAACGCAACGTCCGCTACCGGTTCGTGGTCACCCCGGTCAACGCCTTCGGCCCGGCCACCCCCTCGTACGGCACCCCCTGGACCTTCGTCCGCTGACCCCGCCCCTTCCCATCCCCCTGGAGCAACGCATGAACGCACCCCGGTCCGAACGCCTCAGCCGGCGCGACCTGCTGCGTTGGACGGCTGCCGGCGCCCTCGTCGCCGGTGCCGGCGCCGCCATCCCGTTCACCCGGGACGTCCGGACCGCGGTCCTGCCCGCGCTGCCCGCGGCAAAGATGCCGCGGCCGTTCACCACGCCGTTCCGCCGGCCGCCGGTGCTCAAGCCGTACCAGACCGGGCAGGACGCCACGGGGAAGTTCGCCAAGTACGCGATCACGCAGAAGCCCGGCCTGGCCAGCATCGTGGCCGGCCTGCGGACGCAGATCTACGCGTACAACGGCATCTTCCCCGGCCCGGTCGTCGAGCTGGAGCAGGGCACCCGGGCGATGGTCCGGATGCGGAACAAGCTGCCGGCCACGCACCCGCGGATGAAGCACCCGTACCACACGTCGACCCACCTGCACGGCTCCGCGTCGCTGCCGCAGTACGACGGGTACGCCAACGACGTGACCATGCCCGGCTACTACAAGGAGTACAAGTACCCGAACTTCCAGCCGGCCCGCACCCTCTGGTACCACGACCACGGCGTGCACCACACCGCGGAGAACGTCTACGGCGGCCTCGCCGCGTTCTACCTCATGCACGACCCGGCCGAGCGGGCGCTGCTGCCGCAGGGCGAGTTCGACGTGCCGCTCATGGTCAGCGACATCATGCTGGCCGCCGACGGCTCGCCGAACTACAACGACCGCTCGCACTCCGGCCTGTGGGGCGACATCATCCTGGTCAACGGCGCGCCGTGGCCGGTGATGAAGGTGAAGCGGCGGGTGTACCGGTTCCGCATCCTCAACGCGTCGATCTCCCGGTCGTACCGGTGGGCGCTGTCCACCGGCGACCCGCTGACGGTCGTCGCGACCGACGGCGGGCTGATGCCGCGGGCGCAGCAGGTGAGCGAGATCCGGCACGGCAACGCCGAGCGGTACGAGGTGCTGATCGACTTCAGCAAGTACCGCCCCGGCCAGCGGGTCGAGCTGCGCAACCTGAGCAACAAGAACAACGTGGACTTCGCCAACACCGGGCGGGTCATGGCGTTCGACGTGGTGGACGACAAGTTCACCACCGTCAACAACCGCATCCCGACCACGCTGGTCCCCTCGCCGGTCATGCAGCTCACCGAGGCGCAGGCGGTCGCCACCCGGTCGATCCGGGTACAGCGCACCAACGGCCACTGGGCGCTGAACGGGCAGACCTGGGAGGAGGTCATCGCCAGCGACTTCCGCGCGGTGCTCGCCAACCCCGACTACAACGACGTGGAACTCTGGGAGATCACGAACCACTCCGGCGGCTGGTTCCACCCGGTCCACATTCACCTGATCGACTTCCAGATCGTCAGCCGCAACGGCGCCGCCCCGTTCGCGTTCGAGCGCGGGCCCAAGGACGTCGTGTACATCGGCGAGAACGAAACCGTCCGGCTGCTCATGCGGTTCGAGCACCAGCGCGGGCGGTACATGGTCCACTGCCACAACCTGCCGCACGAGGACCACGACATGATGCACCAGTTCAGCGTCGGCCTGCCCGACGGCGCCGTGGACCCGAACGACCCGGTCAGCGCCGACAAGCCGATCACGGACTCCCTGCCGCCGGACGCGTGACGCAGCCGGCCGCCGCCCGCCGCCGCCCCCGCCCGCCGGTGGGGGCGGCGCTGGCCGTCGCGGTCGGGATCGTGCTGGTCCTGGCCGGCCGGGCGTGGGCGGCCGAGCCGCTGCGGGTCGAGTCGGACAGCATGACGCCGACGCTGGCCGTCGGCGAGCGGGTGCTGTTCGACAAGGTCACCCCGGCCTGGCACCCGCCGCGCCGGGGCGAGCTGGTGGTGTTCCGCAGCCCCGCCGACGGCGCGCTGACGCTCAAGCGGGTGGCCGGGGTCGCCGGGGACGACGTGGAGATCCGGGACGCGCTGCTGTACGTCAACGACCGCCCGGTCGACGAGCCGTACCTGGACCTGCCGTCGATCGACGGCCTCTACTACGGGCCGGTGCGGGTGCCGGCCGGGGCCGTGCTGGTGCTGGGCGACAACCGCGGGTCGTCGATCGACTCCCGGGACTACGGCCCGGTCCGGCTGGCGGACGTCCGCGGCCGGGCCTGGCGCTGGGCGCCCTGACCGCGCCGCGGCCCGCCGCGCTGTCGGGCTCGCGGCCCCCGTCGGGGTCGCGGCCCGCGGCGGCCGGGTGGTCGCCCGCGGCGGCGGGGCCGCGGGGCTAGTCACGGATCTCCGCGCGGACCTCGCCGCCCGCGCAGCGCACCCGGATCTCCGAGCGCCCGCCCGGGCCCTCGAACCGCACCTTCGCGTCGTGCCGCTCCACCTCGTCCACCGCCCAGCCCTGCGCCGGCGTCCAGCCCAGCAGCACCGGGCGGCCGCCCGCGCAGGCCGCGGTCACCGTCCCGCCGGGGGCGCGGAGCAGCCGGGCCTCGCCGACCGGGTCGGTCCGGGTCGGCCGGGTCGGGGCGGGCGTGCGGGTGGCCGGCGGCGCGGTCGGGCCCGCGGTCGGGGCCACCGTCGGCCGTACGGTCGGCGCCGCCGCCGGGGCGGTACCGGTCGGGGTCGGCCCGCCCGGCGGCGAGCCGGGGGTTCCCGCCGCGGACAGCTCGGCGGCCGCCTCCCGCTCGGACAGCGCCGTACCGCCGCCCAGCCCCCGCCCCAGCGCCACCACGACCGCGACGACGCCGAGCGCCAGCACCGCGGCGGCGAGCCAGCCGGCGGTGCTGCGGAGCGTCCTGGCAGTCATGCCCGCACTATGCCCCCGGACGCCTCAACAGCAGGTCAGCGCCACGCTAACGCCGCCCTAAGGCGCACCGGGACGGCCCCGCCCCGGGCTACGGTGACGGCGATGGCCAGCTTGCTTCTCGTCGAGGACGACCCCGCGATCCGCGGCACCCTGATGCGCGCGCTGCACGACCTGGGGCACGCCGTCCGGTCCGCGTCGACCGCGATGAGCGGCCTGGACCTGGCCCTCGCCGAGCCCCCGGACCTCGTCGTCCTCGACCTCGGCCTGCCCGACCGGGACGGCGTCGAGCTGCTCCGGATGCTGCGCGCGGTCAGCCGGGTCCCGGTGATCGTGGCGACCGCCCGCGACGACGAGGCGGACATCGTCCGGGCGCTGGACGCCGGCGCCGACGACTACGTGGTCAAGCCGTTCCGGGCCGCCCAGCTCGACGCCAGGGTCCGGGCCGTGCTGCGCCGGGCCGCCGACGGGGACCGGGCGCCCGCGGCGATCCAGGTCGGCGCGCTGCGGGTGGACGTCGCCGGCCGCACCGCGAGCCTCGACGGCCGTACCCTCGACCTGACCCCGCGCGAGTTCGACCTGCTGCACTACCTCGCCGCCCGCCCCGGCCAGGTGGTCAGCAAGCGGGAGCTGCTGACCGAGGTGTGGCGGGTGCCGTACGGCGGGGCGGACAAGACCGTCGACGTGCACCTCTCCTGGCTGCGCCGCAAACTGGGGGAGACCGCCCAGCACCCGATGTACGTGCACGCCGTCCGCGGGGTCGGCGTCAAGCTCGCCGCGCCCGGCGGCGCCGGGTGAGGTCCCGGCTGACCCTGCTGCTCGCCGCGACGGCCGCCGCCGTCCTGCTCGCCCTGGTCGTCCCGCTCGCCCTGCTCGTCCGCGCCACCGCCGCCGAACGCGCGGTCGCCGCCGCCGACACCCAGCTCCGGGCGCTGGTCCCCGTCGTCACCACCGGCACCGCCGAGGCGGTCAACCTGGCGGTGGCCGGCGCCGACCGCCCGATCACCGTCTTCCTCCCCGACGGCCGCGCCGTCGGCGCCGCCGCGCCGGTCACCGCCGCGGTCCGGCTGGGGCAGCTCGGCCGCAGCCGTACGGTCGACTCCGCCGCCGGCCGCGAGATCGTCGTCGCGGCCGGCACCCCCGCCGGCACCGCGGTCCTGCGCACGGTGGTCCCGCCGGCCGAGCTGAACCGCGGCGTACCCCGCACCTGGCTCCTCCTCGGCCTGCTCGCCGCCGCCCTGATCGCCCTCGCGGTGGCCGCCGCGGACCGGTTCGCCCGCGCCCTGGCCCGCCCGCTCACCGCCGTCTCGGCCGCCGCCCACCGCCTCGCCGGCGGCGACCTCGACGCCCGGGCCACCCCCGCCGGCCCGCCCGAGGTACGCGAGGTCGCCACCGCCCTGAACCACCTCGCCGAGCGCATCCGCGACCTGCTCGCCCGCGAGCGCGAGCGGGTCGCCGACCTGTCCCACCGGCTGCGCACCCCGCTCACGGCCCTGCGCCTGGAGGCCGAGTCCGCGGTACCGGCCGGACCGCGGCTGACCGCCCTGGTCGACGACCTGGAGCGCGCGGTCACCGGCGTGATCCAGCAGGCCCGCCGGCGCAGCGCCGCCCCCGGCCGGTGCGACGCCGCGGCGGTCGTCGCGGACCGGGTCGACTTCTGGACGGCGCTCGCCGACGAGACCGGCCGACCGGTCCGCCGCGACCTCGCCCCCGGCCCGCTGCCGGTCGCGGCGGCGGCGGACGCGCTCGCGGCGGCGCTGGACGCGCTGCTCGGCAACGTCTTCGCCCACACGCCCGACGGCGCGGGCTTCACCGTGACGCTGAACCGCCCGCCCGGCGGCGGCGCGGCGATCACCGTCGCCGACGAGGGCCCCGGGCTGGCCGCGGCCGCCCTGGCCCGCGGGGTCAGCGGCGGCGCGTCGACCGGCCTCGGCCTGGACATCGCCCGGCAGGTCGCCGAGGCCGGACGGGGCACGCTGGTGGTCGACCGGGCGGCGGGCGGCGGCGCGGCGATCACCCTCACCCTGTCGGCCCCGGCCCCTTAGCCCGCCGTTAGCCATCGACGAACGCGCCGCTAGGGTGCGCCGGCGCAGGCTGTGCCCAGAACCGAGAACCCCTGGAGGTGGGCACGATGAAGAAGTCGATCCTGATCGGTACGGCAGCGGCCGGCATCGCCGCGGCGGCGGCCCTCACGGCGACGGTGGCGCTGGCGGACCCGCCGGCCACCCCGGTGGCCGCCGAGCTGGTGGCCAGCCCCGACGACACCCCGACCGCGGACGCGACCCCGACCGGCGACGCCACGCCGTCGACCGGCGCGACGGACGACAGCGGCCGCGGCCGCCCCGGCGACGACAACCCTACCGGCGACGACCCCGGCGCGACCGCGCCGCGCAAGCCGGCCGCCGGCCGCGCGGTGAGCAGCGCGGCGGCCGGCCGGATCGCGGTCGCCCGGCTCGGCGGCGGCACGGTCAGCCGGGTGGAGTCGGAGTGGGAGCACGGCAGGGCGGTGTGGAGCGTCCGGATCGTCCGCAACGGGGCGCGGTACGACGTGGACGTGGTGAAGGCGACCGGCGCGGTCTCCCGGCTGCGGGCCAAGGACGGCGGCGATGACCGCGGGCGGGGCCGGGGTCGGGGCAGCGACGACGGCGGGCGCGGGCACCACGGCGCGGACGACAGCGGGCACCACGGCGGGCGCGGGCGGGGCGGGGACGACCACCCGCACGGCGACGACCACTGAGCCTTTTCCGCACCGCCGACGGCGGGCCACCCCGGGGGTCGGGATGGCCCGCCGTCGCGCGTGCACCCGTCCGTGTTCGTACTGGTTGCGCTGTTCGGGCAGCTCTCGGTTCGATGCCGGGTGCCGTCCGGGCGCCGGTCGGGGCGCCGGTCAGCCGGTGCGGCGGGCGGACAGGATCGCGCCGTTCCTGCTCTCCGGCGAGGTCACGGTGGTGCGCGCGTCCACGGCGAAGCCGGCGGCGTGCAGGCGGTCGGCCAGCTCGCGCGGCTCGCGCCGGTGCACGCGAACCCGCATCGGGTGGCCGCCGTACCCCTCGGTCTTCAGGCTGCTCCCCGTACCGGCGTGAAAGGCGACGAGGAGTCGTCCGCCGGTGCGCAGGACGCGGCGGAGGTCGGTCAGGACGCCGTCCAGTTCCCGGTCGGGTACGTGGATGAGCGAGTACCACGCGACCAGGCCGGCGGTCGACGCGTCGGCCAGCGGGAGGTGGGTCATCGAGCCGACGGCGAACGGCAGGTGCGGGTGTGTGCGGCGGGCTGTGCGGATCATGGCGGGGGACAGGTCGATGCCGAATGCCCGCATGCCGCGGTCGTGCAGGTACGCGGTGATCCGGCCGGGGCCGCAGCCGATGTCCCCCACGGGTCCGCGGCCGGTGCGTTCGGCGAAGGTGTTCAGCGCGCCGCGTTCGTGGGGGGAGTCGGCGAGGAGGTCGTGGAGCAGGGTGGCGTAGCTCTCGGCGACGGTGTCGTACGACGTCCTGGTTTCGGTGAGCCAGTCCTCCATGACCGGCCACGGTACGGGTCGGATTTCGTTCGTGCGGGTTTCGGGCGGCGGGAGGGGGTGGGTGACCGGCAGGGGCGGTCAGGCTTGATCCCCTGCCGGGTCACCCACCCCCTCCCGCCTCGTGTTGCCCGGTTCGGGTCAGTGTGCTCGGGCCGTTGGGTGTGTCGTGGTGGGACCCGGTGTCGGATTGCTGACGGGAGGCGGGTGTGCGGGTGTGATGCGGCCTACATTCGCGACCATGACTCGCTTATCGCGCTCCGTATCTGCCGCTGCCCTGAGCGCACTGGCGCTCGCGACCCTCGCGACGCCGGCGCACGCGGGGGGCGCCGGCCCCGCCTGGGAACCCCTGACGACCGGGTCCGACGCCAGCCTGCGGGGGCTGTCCGTGGTCAACAGCAAGGTCGTCTGGGCCGGGGGCTCGGGCGGCACCATCCTGCGTACGGTCGACGGCGGCGGCGCCTGGCAGAGGGTCGGCCCTACCGTGGCCGACGCCGCCGCGCTCGACTTCCGGGACGTCGAGGCCGTCGACGAGCGGCGGGCGATCGCGCTGGCCTCGGGCGACGGCCCGGAGTCGCGCATCTACCGCACCGAGGACGGCGGTGCATCGTGGACGGAGGCGTTCCGCGGCGCCGCCGGCTCCTTCTGGGACTGCATGACCTTCTTCGACGCCGACCAGCGCCGCGGCCTGGCCGTCGCCGACCCGGTCGACGGCCGCTTCCCGCTGATCAGCACCGCCGACGGCGGCCGCACGTGGCAGCCGCTGCCCGCCGCGAGCCTGCCGGCGACCACGGCGAAGGACGAGGCGCCGTTCGCGTTCACCGGCTCCTGCCTGGTCGCCCCGGAGGACGGCCCGGCCGGTACGGCGGTCTTCGCCACCGGCATCGGCGCCTCCAACTACTACCGGACGGCCGACCACGGCGCGACGTGGTCCGTCCAGCCGACCGGCTTCCCGGCGAACGAGACCAGCGGGGTGTTCAGCCTGGCGTTCCGCAAGGGCAAGGGCGTCGCGGTGGGCGGCAACGGCGCGTCGCACGCGGGCGGCGCGGCGTCCTGGACGGGCGACAACGGCCGGACCTGGCAGCCGGCCACCGCCAAGCCGGTGGAGCACCGGTCGTCGGCGGCGTGGGCGACGGACAGCATCGTGCTGGGGGTCGGGCTGTTCACCAGCGACCTGAGCACGGACGCGGGGCGGACGTGGTCGACGTTCGACAAGACGGCTTACCGCGCGGTGGACTGCTCCCGGGCGGGAGCCTGCTTCGCCACCGGCGACGCCGGCCGCGCCGCCGTCCTCACCGGCCTCCGCTGACGGCGAGGGCTGAAGCGGCCTGTCGATGGCGACGGGCCGCTGAGCCCCGCTCGCGGTCCGGTTCGAGGGGCCCCGATCAGCTCGGATGCGCGGGCCGCGGCCGTTCGCCGCGGCGGGCGGCCTCCCGCGCGAGGTGGTCGCGCCCGGCCGGGTCGAGCCCCGACCGGCCCGTCCAGGTCGCGCGGGTGAGGGCCAGGCCCAGCAGCATCGCGCCGGCGGCCGCGACGACCGGGACCAGGTGGCCCACGTCGACGTACCCGACCACGAGGTGCCCGGCGATCGCCGCCGTCAGCGACACCGCCCCCGTCACCGCGAGCGTCTCCCACAGCGCCCGGCTCGCCCGCCCGCACCACACGCAGGTCAGCGCCACCAGCCCGGTCAGCGCCACCGCCGCCCCGAAGCCCACCCGGTCGTGCGCCATGAGCGGTACCAGGCGCGGGCTGACGGCCTCCAGGTCCGCCGCGGACAGCCCGATGTACGCCAGGTCTCCGCCGGTACGAAGGTGTCGGTGAGCCCGACGGCGAGGATCACGACGCCGGCGACCGCCGTCCGCCCGCCCCGGCGAGCAGCGTCGCCCGGCCGAGGGCGGCCAGCGTGGTGAACTCGGGGAGTCGCCCGTCGGCCACCATCGACAGTGGACCGCGCCACGGCCGCACCGACCGCCGGCTGCGCACCATCCCGACGACGAAGATGACCAGCAGGAGCGCGGTACCGACGGCGTGCCAGGTGTCGAGGTAGCCATAGTCGAGGTACGTCAGGAAGCTCGCGAAGCCGGCCGCCCCGCTCGCGGCCAGGATCCACCAGGCCCACGCGGCGCCGCGCCGCAGCGGGAAGAGCACCAGGTACGCGTACAGGCCGCCGATGGCGAACAGCGCGCCGCCGAACGCCGCCCGGTCGTGGATCAGGAAGCCGACCACCCGGCAGTCGGCGAGCGCGCACAGCTCGTCCGGCGTGATGCCGAGGTACCACACGTCGTGCGGGAGGAACTGCCCGGTCGCCGCCAGGAAGACGGCGAAGCCGCCGGCGAACATCAGGCCGGCGGCGGTCAGCAGGAGCGGCGGCCGGCCGTCGCCGATCGCCGTCCGCAGGAGTCCTCGGGCCTCGTCGCCGCCGTCCACAGGCGCAGCGTAGCCCGATCCGCGCCCGTACCGGTTCGGAGTGGCGGGATGCCGACCATCCGGCGCCCGGACCGCAGGACGGGGCGGGGTGGGCCGAAGGCGTCACCATGCGAACACCACGACCACGGTCACGGGTGACCCGATTCCCCTACCTATGGTCGGCTCTGCCCGGCGGGGTGGTGCCCGATGAACGACCCTCTCACCCGATTGCTAAAGATCGACCTGTTTGCCGAACAAGTGAAGCATATGGCCTTCGCCGATCCGGCGATTGCGGTGCACAGCAAGATCGTGACAGAGATGATCCGTCAGCTCCACCTCGCGCTGGCGGGTCCGGACCCCCAGATCCTCGACGAGGGCTACACGACGGACGAGGGCTACGCGATGTTCGTGCGGGTGATGCGCCTGCTGAACCAGTTCCTGCCGCCCGAGGACCGTCGCCGGTGAGCGGCCCGACCGTGCGGTCGCGGCGTCAGGGCGACAGGTTGCAGATGTCCGCTGGTCTCACGGTGGTGGGGCTGGCGGGCATCGCCGCGGCGATCTCGTACGGGCACATGGCGGTGTTGGCCGAGCGGCACGGTGAGATCGGCTGGCGGGCGCACATGTTCCCGCTGTCGGTGGACGGGCTGGAGATCGTCGCGTCGATCGTGCTGCTGGCTGACCGGAGGGCCGGTCGACGCTCGGGCTGGCTGCCGTGGGCGGCGCTGGTCGCCGGCACCGCTGCCAGCCTGTCGGCGAACGTGGCGGTCGGCGGGTCGGACTGGGTGGGCAAGGCGGTCGCCGGGTGGCCCGCGCTGGCGCTGCTGCTCGCCGTAAAGCTGCTCTTCAGCCTCCTCGACAACGGGCCCGGCGGCGAGGTGGCTCCCGACACGCGTCCCGCCCCGGAAGCGGCGGTTGCCGGGACGGCGGCCTTGTCGCCCAGCCAGTGGGTGGGACGAAGTATCAGCACTCGTCCCGGGATCACGGCTGGCGAGGTCGCCGTCGAGTTGGGCGTTTCGAAACGGCACGCCCGCCGCTTGCTGGCCGCCCACGCACCCCACGATTCAACTCTGCATACTCACGACGCCGTTGACTGACCCGTCCGGAGGGTTCATTTCGAAGGCCATCGGAACCTCTGGAGCTCGGCGCGACGTCACAATCGGTGGCGATAGCTCACCTTTGGGCGTCCGCTCTCGCCGCATCCAGGCTGTGACTTGCATCACCCAATCGCCGGACCCACCCGTACCTATCCGGACTGAGCCGCACCCACCCGGACGCGATCGGACAGTCGACCTTCGCACCCCTGCTGACCTGCGGAAACAGTGCCTTCCCAAGGGTAGGTGATCGAGCTACGCTGATCAATCACAGGCCAGGTCTAACGCCACTTGCCCGAGCGCCACGAAAGCGCCGGGGTGCGCGCAGCCAGCCTCGATCTAGCCGGCTTCGCCGGCCTGTTTGCCTTCGCCGCGCCACCGACAGCGGCGAGCTACAGGCGCCGACCCGGAATTGCCGATCATCAGCCAACACCGGGCTGCGTTACGCCTGCGCTCATACCCCGGATCCCACGACGCCGCCCTGGCGATGTCAGGGCAGTCCGGCCGTAGACAACACCATAGTGACCATCCACTCACGGCCTCCGCTGCTGCAGCCCGTCCGGCCCGGACCACTTCACCAGCACCTCAAGCGGGGGCCGTCGACCCGAGGGTCGGATGGGCCAGTGCCGACCACGCCACGCTGTTCGTGCCCGGCGCCCAGGTGCGCTTCACCGGCACGGGTTGTCGACCAGCGCCGAGGCTCCACTACAGGAAGATGGAACCGTCTACGAGCCGAGTCAGGTCGATCTGTCAGTTGCTGGCCGGCGCGTTAGCCGGCCAGCAACTGAGTGGCGACTTCTTGATTAGGAAGCCGACTCCAGATCATTGAGCAGGGCATGTACAGGCGCCCAACACATCCGCACGGTGTCTAGATCGGGCACGAGCCCGTACTCGATCTGGCTGCGAGGGTGGACGAAGTTCCGGTAGTCCCTGACCTTCTCCATGAAGTCCTTGGCGTCGGTTTGTACCCACTTCTTGCGATGTGCGTGCTGCAGTAGGAGATGAAGCCCCGCACGGTCGGCCGGAACCCGCCGGCCACGCCCGTCCACTAGGCCACTCTTTCGCACAGCTTCGTCGCGATCGGTCACGACGACGTGTAGCAACCCTTCCACGAAGCTGCCGATGCCGATGATCGCCAGTGCGTAAGCGCCATTGCTTTGACAGATTGACGCTTCGTCAGCCCGCGCCAGCAGGATGTCGACCGCCGTGCTGCGCCCGGATAGTCGCCGCACTCGCTCGTGGAGGTCGGGCGGCGGCCCATAGAGAGGGACATCGCTGGACTGGCTGAGTTCCCCCAGCACTGGACGCCCGCCGACGTAGGTGACCGAATACGCCTCAGGGCGAAGGATGCGGTTCAGCTCCTGTGCTATCGGCTCGGCGGCCTCCATGCCGCCGTCGTACTCCAGCGGATCACAGATCCGACAGAGCAGCCGGTCGAGCGCGGCGGCATCGTCGGCATGGGAACCTAGTTCTTCCGTCAACCAGGGGATACGTGGCGAGCCGTCGTACTGCGGATTGCCCGGCCACCGTACCCGAGATAGAAATCTCTCTATCTGCGATCCTGTCCGCTCGTAAGGTCCGTCTGCGTCGCAGACAAGGCGCGCGACGCGCTCCAGCGTTAGGGGGTCTAGAGCAATCATCACGAGATCTCCCAGTCGGCGCGCTGCTGCGCGATTTCAAGAGCGTCACTCAAGCGTTGGGTGATGACCGAGCCCCGCTTACGGAAGCCGAGCTCGGTCATGGCCTCCTGCAGGCGTTCATCCCGATCACGCTGAAGCTGGTCGCTCACTAGCCAGATACAAATCCGTACCAGTTCTTCACGGGTGTACTCGGTGATACGCAGGCCGACCGGCACGTCGGGCCGCGGCCCACGGCGGGACGCTGGCGGAACCGGTGGATCACCTTGCCGCGGCAAGGCCGCAACGACTTGAGACCTCGCGGCGTGGTCGGCGCGATCCACGGCCTCCTTCCACCGAGCGACAATCCTGGCTGTTTGACCTGCCCGGTCCAGGTACCAGTCCGTCGACCAGATTCGGTGGAACTCCCACCCAAGTCGTTCCAGATGTTGTTGACGCAGCCGGTCCCGGTCCCGAGCACTGCCCGCCTGGTGGTAGGAGTGACCGTCAGTCTCCACAGCGAGGACCATGCGGCCGGGCTGCTCCGGGTGGGCAAGGGCTAGGTCGATTCGATAGCCAGAGACTCCCCACTGCGGCACGGCGCTGATGCCCTCTTGCTGAAGGGCCTCCAGGACACTCCGTTCGAGGCCGTTGAGCTCGACCTGGGTGTGCTCTCGCCCGCCGAGGTGGCCACCGAGGTCAACGAATTCTAGGTAGCGGCGGAGTAGTTCGGGCCCGCGGTTCTTCGTCGCTGCGGTCTGGTTCGGGTCCATGTCGTGATGCGAAAAGGCGCTTACTACCGTCATCCGACTTCGCGCACGGGTGACCGCGACGTTAAGGCGTCGCTCACCACCTTCCTGATTTAGCGGGCCGAACCTGAGCGGTAGTCGACCGTCTCGCGTCTTGGCGTAGCCGATGCTCAGAATGATGGCATCTCGCTCGTCGCCTTGAACGTTCTCAAGACTCTTGATGAAGAATCGCTGACTGGCGAGCTTCTCCTGCGAGAAGTAGTCATCGAGGTGGTCGTTCTCCCGGCGTCGACTGCGTAGGATCGCCTCGATCCGCAAGGCATGCTTCTGACCCATGGTGATGACGCCCAAGCTTTCGTTCGGCCGCTGCTCGACATGCTCGAGAACAAGGTCGACCACGCGATTGACCTCTTCGGCAGATGAGCCGCTCTGCCCGGGGGCTACGCGCCCGTCGACGGTCTCCAAACGCAGCGGGCTATCGACCTGAACGCCAGGGAAGGTAACCAGCGAGCTGTTGTAGATCTCAACGTTGGAGAACGCGATCAGGCGCTCGTCTCGACTGCGGTAGTGCCAAGAGAGGCGGTGCCTGTCGGAGATCAGACCGCCCAAGACGTCGAGCACGGACTCGTAGTCATCAAGGCTCTCGTCGCCGAAATCGTCGTCGTCGCCAGGAAGTGCCTGCTGAACAAGGCGCCGGAAGAACGGTGTTGGAGGGAGTTGCTTCGGATCGCCAGCCACAACGAGTTGGGTGCCACGCATGATCGAGGTGACCGCGTCGTGTGGCTCAATCTGGCTCGCCTCGTCAAAGATGATCACATCGAATGATCGCTCGGGCGGTAGGATCCGGCTGACCACAAGTGGCGACATTGCCCAGCACGGAAACGCGGCGAGGAGCACCTCCGGTGCACTGCTGAGCAGCTTCCGTAGAGAAAGGTGACGGCTCTTCTTGGCCGCCTCCCGACGGACCAAGCCGTTCTGGTCGGGATAGGCATCCCGCGCCTTACGCAGGTTAACTGCCACGTTGCGGCGCACATGCCTTGCAGCCATTTCAATGTGCCGGCTATCGGCAGTGCGGAAGTCCTGGACCACCGTCGAATGCTGCTGTCCGACGAAATGACCGAGATCTGGGATACGCGTGCGCATCTCATCGAGGATCACCTGTAGCCAGGAACGCTGCAACGTGGCGACTGCTTCGCCGCTCGAGACGCTACGTGCGGCTAGGTCATCAAGCATGTATCCCAACCCCAAGGAGCGGAAGAGCCCCCGTTGCTCGTTAAGGTCGGGCATCAAGAACAAGGTTTCGCGGTCGGCATTCAATTCTGCGACGGTGTCCGTAGCGGTGTTGGTTGAGCCACGCTCGAGTCCCTCGATCTGCACACACGCTGCTACCGCGGCGAGGTGGTTCCGCACCTTCGCGAAGGACGACTTGCAAGGGTCGGCACCGGCCAAAGCCGTGGGTGCGCTGTCCTGTCTGCTGAGCTTGCGCCACCGCTCACGCTGGTCCACCGCTGCCGCCAAGCCCAAGTGTTTCTCGGATCGTCGCCGCGGAGCGGCCGGACAACTGCGCCTCAACTCGCGGCGTAGCCGGAGGCGACGGATCAACCCCAGCGCCTCCGGTCGAGGTGGTCGCTTTCGGGATGGTGCCGTTGCATAGACGAAGTCGTCCAGATTCGGGCCGAACGCGGACTCGCCGAAGGTTGCGATTGTGCGCTCGACTTCGCTGAGGAGGTCAAACATTTCCTCCCATGCAGCAAGGTCATCTGGTACCTCGAGCCCTGCCTGGTCGACCAACTCTCGCACCTGGCGCTGGGTGCCCTGCAGAGCGCCGGAAGCAAGTCCATCGAGATGTGCCAGCACCCTGTCCACGTCATCCGGGGTGTGGACTGCAGCCCGCGCCCACGGCGACTCTCCCCGCCAGATCCTCAGTCCACCACGATCTACGAACGTCCGCAGCTTCTCCTGTGTGGACTCCAGCTCTAATCGGTCTAGCTTGCGCAGTCCGGAGGCGCGCAGGTTGTATCCGCTGACGTCACAGGCTGGGAGTGTGAGCAGCTGTTCGATAACCTGAAACGCGCTCATGCCCCAGGGTTGCCGTTCCTCATGCAGCACAGCTGGGTGCCGTATCGCCGTCGCCCGACGGTTGTGTAGGCGGCGGTGCAGCTCGCGGGTGTCGACGGGCGGCTCAGCGCCGGCTTGAGTGAGGACGTCGGCGATTCGCTGCGCGACCTGCCGCTTACTGATCTTGCGGTCGTGAAGGTCGAACACCAGGTTGTCGAGTCCCACGTCGCCGAGGCGGTTCATCACCGCCTCGATGGCAGCCCGCTTCTCGGAGACGAACAGCACGCTGCGACCCATCGCGGCCATGTAGGCGATGATGTTCGCGATCGTCTGGCTCTTGCCAGTGCCCGGCGGACCCTCGATAACCACATGACGGCCGGACAGCACCGCGTCAATCGCCTGCTGCTGAGACGAATCCGCGTCGTGAACGAGGAACTCCTTGGCCGGCTCGATCCGATCCGCGCTGGAGCTGGGCCCCAGGGCAGGCTCGGTGCGCAGCTCTTCCCGAGCATCGCCATCGCCGGCCATGGCGCAGATCACCGCATGCGATGCCAACAGCTCCGCGGAGTTGCGTAGATCCTCGACCATCGGCAACTTGTCGAAGCTGAAGACGCCGGCCACCACCGCTGGCTCGAGCCGGAGAGACAGGTGACTGGGCGCAACTGCCTCAGCGATCACGTCGTAGGTCGTGCGCAGCTGCTGGTCCGGGTCAGCGAGTTCGGACAACATCGCGCCCAGCCTGTCGCCGAGGGCGCTGATGTCCGCCTCCACGCCGTACTGCCTCTCCAGGGCGTATAGGAGGACGGGGTTGATCTCGGGTGAGTCCGACAGCTCCAGCGTGAAGTCGTTCTCAGTTGCCGTCCTGCTGTCAAGCGCAAGCTGGTACAGGATCAGCGGCGCCCGCAGCGGGGGCATCGGTACTGACCCACGCGTATGCGAGCCGACCATGCAGACCAGGCCGCGGGCCACCCAGCCGGCCTCGATGCCCTGCTCCTCCTCCAGCTCGACCAGCTTTCGACGAAGGCTGCGGGCCGTGTTGCAGGCCTTGTTGTGACGGTCTTGGTCGGGGAACAGTGTCCGCAGGCGGACCTTCTGCCCTCGCAACAGGTCGGCGACGGCATCGGCGGCCGCATCGGCAAGATCAAGAGTGGTACTCTGTCGGTCCTTGAAGTAGAGCAACGTGTTGCGCGGGCCGAAGTCGATCAGTTGATCTGCCCACCTGCCGGCGGCCTGCTGGACGAGGTTGAGCACATCCGGTTGGGTCAACAGCATCCCGTCTCCAAGTCAGTCGACGTCCCCAGTGCTGATGCGCCGAGCCGTCGGCCCGAGGCAAAGCCTTTCAGGATAGCGCATACGGCATGTCGCCTCACCTCTGAACAACCAACAATGTCGGCACAGGACGCGGGCGACAAGCCCTCGGCCTGTCGATCGACGCCGTCCATCGCGTACAGCGTCGAGCGACACCGGGTTGCTGTGCTAGAAGTGCACCCGTGGGATCAGTCCAACGAGGAGTGTCCATAGAGGCAGGACAAGGCGGGCGAGGTGACACTTTGCGGGTAAACTTCACATTTCGCGGCGGTGTTCTGATGCGGCCTGGACCCACTCGACCAGTGCTGCGGGGTGGGATTCGGCCGATGCCCGGCAGGACTGCATGAGCATCCAGCCCAGTCTTGATCTAGTGATCTTCGACTGCGACGGTGTGCTGGTCGACAGCGAGCCGATCGTCCTCGGGGTAATGGCGGAGCGGATGCGGCGGCTCGGTATCGCGATCACCGATGCGGAGTGCGCTCGAGATTTCGCGGGGCTCACCCAGAACGCTACGGCGGATCTGATCGCCGGTCGGCTCGGCGCACCGGTGGCGCGGCGCTGGTTCGACGATCTCACGCTGGCCGTGGACAGGGCGCTGGCCGAGCGGGTCCAGCCGGTTCCGGGCATCACCGCGGTTCTCGACCGATTGACGATCCCGTACTGTGCGGCCTCGAACGGGCGACCGGAGAAGGTTGCGCTGACCCTGGCGGCTACGGGGCTCGCTGGCTACTTCCACGGTCGGGTGTTTACGTCGGCGCAGGTCTCACGCGGGAAGCCAGCCCCGGATCTGTTCCTGCTCGCAGCGAAAAGCATGCTCGTGGCACCGGAGCGCTGCGTGGTGATCGAGGACAGCGAGACAGGCGTCTCGGCAGCGAGAGCAGCTGGGATGCGGGTTCTCCGCTACGAGACCGGCGCTCCGGGCCACGGTGCTGACGGCGGGTTCAGCAGGATGGAGGATCTGCCGAAGTTGCTGGGCCTGCCGACGCCTTGATCGCCGCGCCGCAGGACGCGAGGAGGCCCGATATCGGGCAGAGCCGAAGCGACGTCCCACGGTACAGTCGCGGACATGGGTTCGACGGCGCGTAAGGTCTCGCTCACCGGCATCAAGCCGACGGGCGAGCCGCATCTTGGCAACTACATCGGCGCGATCCTGCCGGCCCTGGAACTGGCCGACAGCTACGACTCGGTGTACTTCATCGCCGACTACCACGCGCTGACGACCATCCGCGACCGCGACCTCCTACGGCACTACACCCGATCGGTTGCTGCGACCTGGCTGGCGGCCGGGCTGGACCCGGACCGGACGACGTTCTACCGACAGTCTGACCTCACGGAGACGTTCGAGCTTGCCTGGGTGCTGTCCTGCGTGACCGGCAAGGGCCTGATGAACCGCGCGCACGCCTACAAGGCGGTGCGCGACCGCAACCGCGAGGCAGGCAAGGACGACCTCGACGCCGGCGTCAACATGGGCCTGTTCAACTACCCGGTCCTGATGGCCGTCGACATCCTGATCATGGACGCCGACGTGGTCCCGGTCGGCCGCGACCAGCTCCAGCACGTCGAGTACGCCGCCGACATCGCCGGCGCGTTCAACGCCGTCTACGGCGAGCGGTTCGCCTTCAAGGTCCCCGCGCCGATTGTTCCCGCGGAGGGGACGGCGCACACGTTGCCGGGCACCGACGGGCGGAAGATGAGCAAGTCCTACGGCAACACGATCCCGCTGTTCGCTCCCGAGGCCGCCCTGCGCAAGACCATACGACGCATCCCGACCGACAGCGTCCCGGTTGAGGCGCCAAAGGATCCGGACTCCTCGGCGGTGTTCACGCTGCTGGAGCGTTTCGGCGATCCCGCGGTCGTGGCCGAGACCAGGGCGGCGCTGCTCGCCGGCGGGGTCGGCTGGGGCGACGTGAAGAACCACCTCGCCGAGGCGCTGATCACCCGGTTCTCGCCGCTGCGGGACCGGTACGAAGCGCTGATCGCGCCGGGCAGCGAGCTGGACGACCTGCTCGCCCACGGCGCGGACAAAGCGCGGAAGCAGACCCGGCCGCTACTGGAGCGGGTGCGCGACGCCATCGGCATCGGCTGAGCGACGTCGCGGTCAGGCGATAGCGTCGATGACCTGATCGGCGCAGTGCCAGGCGGTGGTCCACTTGCCGGGAAGCGCGACGATCAGGTTCGCCGCCGGGGACCAGCCCGCAAGCGGGCCGCGGAGGTCCATGATGAGGGCCGACGGGTCCGCCCCTGCTTCGCCTGGCTCGCACACGGTGCCCCAGCGCAGGCTGAGGCTTTCGGCGGCCATGCCGCGCTGTGCAAGCGCGGCATGGAGCCGGGCGTATTCGGCTTCGGTGGTGCCGTAGCGGCCGGCGGTGCCGGGAAGGCCGACTCGGGCGCCGTCTCGGTCCGGGCTGATCGCCAGCATGTCGCCGTCCAACCAGTAGGTCAGCGTTCCGGAGGTTGCTTGCGGGAGCCGACCCCAGGCGATGCGGCGGGTCCGGAGCGTATTCCCGATCCCGGCATGAGCCAGGAGGGCCGGGGTGTCGGCTCCCGTCGCCAGGACGATCGTGCGGAACCGAGGACCGACGCCTGCCGTGACGAGCGTGGTGCTGGGATCCCGGCGGACGGTGACGTCGTATCCGGTTGCCGTTCGCACGCCGCTCGCCCGGGCGAGGTCTAGGAGGCTGGCGCGCAGGGCCGGCAGATGCACGCTGTGGTCCGGGATGCGGAAGGCAGCCACCGCGTGCCCGAATGGGTCCGCCGTACGGGGGTCGACTTCCGCGACATCGATGCCGAGCGTGTGCCACGCGGCACGGTATCGGTCAACGGTGTCGGGGACGCGGAACAACGCCAATCCGTGGGCTCCACCGGCCCGTGCCGGCCCGATGAGGTCGTACCAGCGATGGCGGTACTGCCAGCATGCCTGTGCGACGGCGGGCAGGACCGGCGCGTAGACGGCGCCGGAGTGCAGCTGGCCGAAGTTGTCGCCGGAGGTGCCTGGCCGTCCGTCGCCGACGCACTGCACGGACAGGCCACGGCGCGCCGCGGTGATGGCGACGGCCAGGCCACAGATGCCTGCCCCGACGACGAGAACGTCAACGCTGTCGTCACGCATGGGTCGCTCCTGGGCTGGTGACGGCGAGCCCGGAGTCCCGGTCGTCAGTCACGGTGAGGTGGTAGCGGTGGGCGAAGCGGCGTACCAGTTCCGGTGGAGCGAGGTGGTGGTCAACGAGACTTCGGAGTCGCTGGGGCGTCAGGCGCAGGCGGCTGTGGGCCGCCGCCCTGTGGGCCTGCATCGAGTTACGCCGTAGGAGCAGGCTGCGCAGGTGGGCGATAGCTGCGGATCTCTCACCCCGCGGCGCGGCCGCGTTGGAGCACGCGGCCCTACCACGAAGGGCAGGGATACGCAGCGAAAAGCCTGCCGGCGGTTGCAGACTGCTCTCGAACAACGCGGTGGCGGCCTCGCTGAAGACGCACGTGCCCGCGACCGCCGGGGCGGCGGCTAGTTGAGGTAGGAGCAATGCGACGCCGGACAGGCCGGAGCGCGCATACGTGATCACCTGCCGTCGCTTGGCAAGCCCGTAGGGTGTCTGGAGAAGTCCCGGTGCGAGTACAGCCGTGGTGCTTGCGGCGATCAGGCCGCACCACCGACTCCTCGCTGCCAGGTGCGAATGCAGACGCAGCACGGTCGTCGTTACGCCGTCGATGCTTCGGCGCATGGCATCGACGCCGCTGCGATCGAGCGCGCTGTCGACCAACCAGACATGCCGGTGTCCGGCGGTCAAGCGGTCCACTGCGGTCACCATCCGGACTTGGTCCCGGTGATCGGCCAGGTCCGCGGCGATCCACAGGCCGTTCTGCAGCGCCTCGGGCCGGGTGCGGCTGACCGCGACGACCTCAAAGCCAGCCGCGAGGTACAGCGGAAGTGCAGCGGTGCCGAGCCGCCCGGAGGCTCCGAGCAGGACGACGGTCCTGGTCACGGCGCACACCGGCGCCATGCCTCGGCGAAAGTGGTGAAGGTGTCACAGAACTCCCGGCGAACGTCGGTCCAGGGACCGGGCAGTTCGCCGCGTTCAGCACATGCCTGGCGTGCTTCGTCGACCTCTTGGACGGCCCAGCCGCTGCTCAGCTCGATGGCCGACAGCAGGGCGGCTTGGCTCGCGTCGTCGTCGCTCAGCACCCGTTCGGCGATCTCGTCCGGGGCCATGTTGAGGTGGATGCTGGAGGCCGGAATGCTCTTGGACATCTTCGGGTAGCCGGCGAGCCCTTCGAGTACCCGGAAGTAGAGGGCACCGATCCGGCCGTTCCAGTCCAGGCTCAGCTCACCGGCGGCGGCCTGCCGATCGAGCACCAGCCTGGCGAGGTCGGTGAAGTACGCCTCTTCCATCCCGGAGACCATCAGCACGCTGGACGCGCCGGAATCGAATGGGCCGAGTACGTCGGCGACGGTGTACAGCGAGTCGACGACCACACCGATCTCGCTGCCGAGGAGCCCGTGGTCGGCGTACAGCTCCAGCAGACTCTCCCGGTGCTGCTGAAAGTCGGCGCGAGACAGGTACCGGGCGACCCGGCCAGCACGGACAAGGTTGTCGTGGTCAAGGTGCGAGCGCAGCCCCGCCGTCTCCGGATCGAGGCCAAGCTCGATCAAGAACGCCGACATCTGGTCCCGGACGCGAATCAGCACCGGCCAGGGGACGTTGCGCGAGTTCCATGCACCGAGGTCGGAGATGACGACCGTCATGGGCGCCTTGAGTCGTCGTTGCAACTCGACAGCGCCGAGCATGACTGACAGCGTTCCGGCGGTCGGCGCGTTGGTGGGACCGAATCCGGTGACGACGGCGAGTCCGTCGCGCTGCGCGGTGTCCAGCACCGCAACTGCGTCGTCGATGTGGGTGAACCGGCCGGCGGTCGGGCCGAGGTCTCCGGCCACCGCCGCCGCGGTAGCCGGATCGATGAGGTCAGCAGGCATCTCGGGCTCCCTATCGGGCGTCGGTGAGGGTCGTCAGGAGTCGCATGGCGCGGCCAGACCGGCGCGCGTCGCGGACCCGCCCTGCCGCCTCGAATGGGCCCCAGTACGCACCACTGGCCTCGACGACCAGAGCGGCGTTCGCTTCCACGAGCCGGGTGGTGGGTGTGTCCGGGCCGGCGGCCAGAGCATGGGCAACGAGGGTGGCGTTGGCGCCGTGGGTGGACCGATGTGCGACAGCTCGCCGCCATGAGGCGGTCGGCGGAGCGCCGCGGCGCAGGTCGCTGGTGATGACTCCGGCCACCTGTCGGGCCAACCTCAGCACGCCGACGTCGCCGTACTCGTCGATGGTCTCGCCGGGGGACAGTTCCGTTGAGACGACGAGGCCGGTGTCGAGGTCGGGCCGGATGCGTCGCAGCGCGGCGGCGGCGAGCGTGACGTCGTTGTGCGCCAGGCCGAGTACGTAGCCGCGGGCTCGTACACACATGGTGGCGACTGGCATGAAGAAGCTGGCGGGGTTCAGCACGTCGAAGACGCCGTCGTACCGCGCCGCGTAGCTAGGGCAGAACTGCGGATAAGGAACGAAGGCGATGCCGTACCGGTCCAGCGCCTGCGGAATGGTCGCCGGATCTGGTACTGGCCGGATGCCCAGTGATTCGAGGATGTCGGTGGCGCCCGAGACTGCCGACACCGACCGCGAGATTCCCTTGACGACCGGTGCCCCAGCCGCGGCGGCGAGGATGGCGGCAGCGGTGCTGACGTTAAAGGTCTTGAACTGCTCCTTGCCGCTGCCTGCCACGACCACTGTGCTGTCGGGTACGTGAATGAGGCGAGCGGCACAGGTGGCGAGGACCGGGTCGAACTCCGTGATGACCCGCCACCAGTCGTGGAGGGTCCGGGGTCCCAGCCGGTCCGTCCGGAGCAACTCGGCACACCATCGGCGCCAACGGGTGTCGGAGGCCGGAGAGGCGTCGCGCAACAGCGCCTGGAGGGACTCCCGAGACCAAACGGCGGCAGGGACGTCGAGGGCTCGGGCGTTCAACGGGTCCACCGCGTACCCAAGGTGGTGATTCGCTGGGAACGGCGGCGCACGGGTCGAGGTGCCCCAGGTCCGTGCATCGACAGGTGATTCCATGATCGTTTGGTTCGGCGAGTCATCGGCGCCTCCTCATCGCTGTAGCCCTGAGCGGGGCGACGGCTGTGTGGCGGCGACGCTATGGCGGTCCATGGGGTGTGGATCAGTCCTCGGTAGGGGTCCATGCTGGACTCCCCCTGCGTTCCGACCCAGGACTACGATCGGCCTGCCTCCCACGGAGGCTGACGTCGAGGAGGGCAGGGGTGGCCGCTCCGGAACTGGATCCGACCTGGTGGGCCGCGGCCGAATTCGAAGGTGTGCCGCTACGTCAGGCACTCGCCGGCCATCAAATCGGGCTACTTTTTCGCTTCCTCCGCAGCCGAGGAGTTTCGAGGGCACGAATCGCCCGACACACCGGGCTCAGCGAGACCCGCGTCCGGGCGATCTCCCAAGGCGCCCAGCGAGTGTCCTCGTACGAAGTCCTGGAACGGCTGGCCGAGGGCCTACGAATCCCGCGCCACCTGCTTGGCATCAGCTTCGACCCGCCGCCACCCACCCGCGAGCCCCTCCTCCCGCGGGCGACGGAGAACGACGTCTCTGCTTGGAACAGCTTGCTGCCTCTGGTCGCAGCCGCCACGGCCGACCGCGGGCTCGGCGACAGTCGCGGCGTGGTGCTCGGGCAGCTTCGGCTGATCACCCAGGCATGCGCCCGCGCCCCGGCGAAGCTCCGTTCGAACTTGCTGGTCGTCGAGGCCCGCTGGTTGGAGTTCTTGGCATGGATAGAGGACAACCGACGGGCCTACGCCGACGCCAACCGACATCTCAGGCGTGCGTTCGACCTGGCCACGGCCGCAGGTGACGACACCGTGGCTGCGTACGTACTGATGCGGCGCAGCCAGCAGGCCATCGAGCATCTCGACCCTGCAGGGGGCATCGCGCTCGCTCAGCAGGCGCAGCTTGCGGGTATTGCCCTGCCCGATCGAGTGCGGGCACTCGCGATCGTCCGCGAGGCCGAAGGACACGCGCTCACCGGCGACGACCGGGACTGCCTCTCCGCCCTGGACCGCGCTGGGCACCTCCTGCAGGAGCCCTCGGGCGACGACCCTCTCGCCGGTCACTGCACCGCCGTCTACGTCTCGGCTCACAGGGCCCGCTGCCTGCAACTTCTAGGACGCGCCGACGCCGCCGCGGAAGAACTCCACGCCCTTCTCGCCAACCAGTCGGCCATGCCCGTGGACCAGGCGCTCTGGTTCGCCTGGCTCGCCGATGCTTACGCCGCGCAGCACGAGGTCGATGCCGCAGCTGTAGCCGGACTGCGCGCGCTCGACCTGGCGAGCACAGCCGGATCGGCCCGCGCTCTCCGGGCCATCGCCCCGACCGCTCAGGCGCTGCGCCGACACCGCGGCGTAAGCACGGTCGACCAGTTCCTCGCCAACCACCGACAGACCGCCAGCACCTGGAAGGATTGAGCCCGTGGACCTCATCTCGACCGCCACCAGCGCCGACGAGGCACAGCGGGCCTCGGACGTCGCGGTGCTACCGATCGGCAGCTTCGAACAGCACGGCGAGCACCTGCCGCTGGCCACCGACACCATCATCGCCAGCAGCATCGCCAACGCAGTCGCCGCCGCCTATGGGCTGTTCCTGCTACCGCCGATCACGATCTCCTGCTCACACGAGCATTCCGCCTGGCCCGGCACCCTAAGCATCAGCCACCGGACGCTCAGCGCCATGATCAACGATATCGCCGACTCGCTCCGGCGATCCGGCGTCCACAGGCTCGCACTGGTTAACGGCCACGGCGGCAACTACGTCCTGTCGAACATCGTGCAGGAGGCGAACATCGCCAGGCCGGCGATGACGCTGTTTCCCACCCGCGACGACTGGCACGCCGCCCGTGCTGCCGCCGGGCTAGCCTCCACGTCACACGACGACATGCACGGCGGTGAGCTGGAGGTATCGATCCTTCGACACGTAATCCCGAAGCTGGCGCCACACTCCGTAGACGAGGACGACCACCTCAGCGGTGAACGCAGCCTGCTCCTGGTCCACGGCATGGCCGCATACACCAAGTCCGGAATCATCGGACAGCCATCACTGGCAACGGCTGCCAAAGGCGAGGCGCTTCTCGCCAGCTTGGTCCGCGGGTTCAGCACACACCTCGACGCGCTCCGCGGCCCCGACCGGTCCTGATGAAGGTCGTACCCATGCGACAGCAGGACATCGCGGAGGTCATCGAGCTGATGAGTCTCGGTGAGCCGTACATCCGGCCTCGCACAGCGTCTGACTACTGGCTCTACGCGAAGCTGTTCTCCTCCACCTGCCCGCTCGCGTTCGTCAATGACCATTTGGCCGGCGCGGTCTTTGCCTTCCGCAGCCAGGACGATCCCACCGACGTCTACATCCAGGACGTCATGGTTCACCCCGACCACCGCCGCGAAGGCATCGCGTCGGCACTGCTCACAGGGGTTGGGGACCGAGCCCGCGGCTGGGGCTGCCAGCGCCTCTACTTGACGTCCGAGCCGGACAACGGCGCCGCGCACCGTGCGTGGCTGACCCTCGGCTACACCAACGTTCCCGGCGATCTCAAGATCGGCGACGTGCACGTCCACGCGGACTACAAAGGGCCGGGCAAGGACCGCGCGGTCTACGAGTACCGGCTCTAATCAGCACGGCTCGGTGATCGAGATGCAGTAGCGGCTGCTCTCTGCCGCTGGTCGGTCGTCGCGAGGCCGGGCCGGTAGGGTCCGCCGGACGAGGAGGCTACGCCGCAGCGGCCCGAACGCTTGGCGAAGCTCAGCGAGTCCGGTATCGCTCAGGACTACCTGCCAGCCCTCGGCGCAATAGGCTTGGCTGGGTGGTTGATGGGTGAGTTGTCCGCGGGCGCGGCGAATTGAGCGTGCCCGCCAGCCTCCGTCGTCGCCGTGCCAGCAGAAGGGCTCGGTCAGGTCGGGTGTCCAGGCGAGGTGATGGCCGACCGCGGGGTGGAGTGCGAGCCAGTGGTACCACGGCGGGTCGGTGTCCCTTTCCCATCCCTCGACAACCAGTTGCTGGTCTGCCCAGGCCAGGTATCGAGCCCGGGAGTAGTCGGTTGCGGGCGCCAGGCTCGTTTCCCAGAGTTCCCGGGGAGGCAGCACGATGCCGCCCGCTTCAACTAGCCCGTGCGCGGCCCGGATAGTCCGGCGCTCTTCGGGCAACTCCCACTCCAACCGGACCCACTCGGTGGACTCGGCCAGTACGTATTTCGACGCCAGCTCCACCGCGGTCGCGTAGGTCCGTGCAGCGTCCTCGGTCTGCCTGCACCAGCCCCGCACGTCGTAGCTGGCGTCGGTGGGTGCGCGCCACGGCGCAGGTGTCGTGTCGTCCAGCGGCTCCGGAACGACGTGCACCAGCACTTCATCGATGAGCCCGAGCGCGTACGAAGGGGCGGCGACGACATCGCCATCGAGGGATTCAGCGTCGACCAGCTCGGCGAGAACCAACCCGAGCGCGCGGCGACCAGCCATGAACGCCCACGGGCGGTAACCATGGCGCTGCCCTCGGGTCTCCAGACGAGTTGCATGTGCTTGGTGCCCGCCCTGCAACCACGGCAGGTCGAGTGCTGTCGCGATGGTTGAGGCGCGGTGCAGGACCGCTATCTCCGGCAGTCCTGCAACCCTGGCCGCAAGGCGAAGTGGCTCATCGAACGGCGCGACGATCTGCTGCGGGTCGTGCATGTCGATCATTGGAACCCCGCGGCTGTCCGGTTCGGGCGCGGCGCGCTCTCGCAGCGGGGGTAGGGCCAGTTCGTAGGTGCGTGCCAGTGGGCGCAACGCGGGCACGGCGGCGGTGAGCCCATGGCGCTCGCATAGCCGACGGGCCAGGTCGCGACATATGGCGTCATCTGATGCAGCCGCCGTTTCGATTGACTCCGCGAGTGCCGGCGACAGCGCCGCCCGCGGCGGGCCGTTGACGGCCAGGGTGTGCAGCGCGGCCTCTGCTTGCCACCCACCGAGACTGATGGACTCGGCGAGCACGGTCCCCGCTTCCGGGAGCGCCATCTTGAGTCCAGTGTTCAGGACGCGCCTGGCGCCGAAATCGCGTGGCCGAACGGGATGTCCGAAGTAGCCCGCGACCCATCGCAGCAGTGCCTCCGCTGGTGTGCCGGCAGCAGCAACTGGCTCGTCCGGGCCGGGCACCTGGTGGACTGGTGGCGCATAGACGTCTAGGTGTTCCGCCACCTGTGACCAGGCGGATGCGACTGCGCCTTCGCCGGCGATCGTCTCGAGGATCCGGCGCAGGTCAGTGGGCTCGATCTGCCCCGACAAGGCACCGGTAGACAATGCCCCGGCAAGGTCGGATGCCGCCAGTCGTGCGATGGTCGGATCACGGTGCCGCAGTGCGGCCCGCAGCAGGTTGAGGCGGCTGCCACCGTCGTAGTGGCGGATCCAGCCGTAGGCCGGGGTGCGGGCTAGGGCGTCGGCGAGCGCCTCTGCGGCGGCCTCGGCCAGGCCGGCTCGTGCGGCAATCGCGGCGATCCCACCAAGGGCCTCGCCGTCCATGCGCAGCCGGCTCGCTTCCTTCAGCAACGCCCCGGCAACGGCAGGCGTCACCTCATGGCTAGCCGCTGCCTCGACCGCGCGACCCCAGTCGCGGTGTTCGCCGCCCGGGTGCGGGGTGCGGCGCATCTCAGTCAACAACGCTGTAACGCTCGTTGCGGACACCGCCGGCACCGGGCTTTCGCCACGTTCGGTTGACGCGGCAGGTGGACCAGCGCTGTTGGCGGAGGTGCGGCTGTCGGCGTCCTCGGGCACCGACCACACCGCGATGGCACCGTCGATGGTGGCGACCGCCTGCGGCGTTTGCGGATCCAGGCGCTGCTCGATCGCCCGGCGCACGTCGTGGGAGGGCTGCTTGCGAAGCGGGATGAGCAGTTCCGCGGCCGCTATGGCGGCGAGTTCGACCGGCACTTGCGGGTCGCGTGTACCTCCCAGCAGCACAGCCTCGACCGCGTCGTCCTCGTCGAGAATGCCGGATTCGCACAAGGCCTCTGCCAGTGCCGTGCTCAGAGCGGGGTCAGCCGGCCATACCATTTGGACAAGCAGTGCGGCGGCCTCGGCGATGTCCCCGTCGGCGTCGTTCGCCGCGACTAGCCGGCCCGCGTACCTGCGGGCAGCCTCGAGGAACTCTTCGCGCTCCAGCATGTTGTCGGCGGCAGCGCTCAGCCAGTCGAGCCAGGCGGTCAGCTGTCGGTCGTCGTGATGGATTCCTGGACCCCAAGACGCGCGCAGCGCTGACCGGACCGCCTCCTCCGCCCGCTGCAAGTTCCCAGCCTTGCTCCACGCTTTCGCCTGATCGAGCCAGACCTCAGCCAGGTCGTGCGGTCCGGCGGTCCACCCCGCGATGGCGGTGTCGAGCCGTTCAAGGTGGTCCCGCACTCGATCGATGACAACATCGGCCCTCGCAAAGGACAGAACAGCGCGCAGGGCATGCAACTGCCTCCGCGGCGACCAGTACTTGACTCGATGCGGGTCTTCCCATGCGGCAGCAAACCGGTCCAGGAGCGCCTGGACAGCATCCGGTCCACTAGCCGCGGCAAGTCGGGTCAGCCGCCGAAATAGCCCGGGCGCCGCGTCCGAGACGGAGTGCCAACCCGTCCAGTCCCGTGTCTGGTGATTCGGCACCTCGAGCAGGCGAGTGATCGGATCGGCCTCAGCAGCGACACTTGGTGCGCTCCCACGGCCGATGTTGGCTGCGGCCTGGCGTCCCTCCAATTGCGCGAGGGTGCGTAGGGCAAGCCGGAACCGTTCGGTTCCGGCGTCACGCGACTCGGAGACCGGTGACAGGGCGCCCGTGGGGGTGGTGCCGCCGGTCGCAGCCCTTAGGACGCGCAGCCTAGCCAGGTCGATGAACGTCTGGAACGGCGTCAACCCGTCCCGGCCCGACAGCACGGACGGCCATGCAGCGACGGTATCCGGCGGCACGAGCAGATCGACTTCGGGCGCGTCGGCTAGACCGCTAGCGATGAGCATGTCCACGGCCGTGAGGCGAAGGCCGAGCGGGACCCCACCGGGGCGCGTTGGTGAGGCATCTTCCTCATCTTCGTCGTCTCGCTCAACCGTGTTCAGCGAGACGATCTCGCGGCTCCAATGCAAGACGGAGCTCCTATCGCCGTCCTTCCAGGCGGCGACCGCGTGCACAACCCGGGCCCGTGCGCGCCAACCCAAGGGCGACTCCCGGTCGATCCTGTCCCGCAGTGTCGTCAGGGCTGCCTCTTCACGGACTTCGTTGAGCAGATCGAAACACCGGGCCAGCATCACCTGGCGCGCCGACCTTGTCTGGGCGATGCGTTCCTCCTGATCACGTCGGCGACGCTCGGCAGCCCACTTCGTCTCGTCATCGAGCGCCCCCGACAGGGCATCCGGCTCAGCGTCGGCGGTTGGAACCCGCAGCTGGTCATCGAGCTGCGCGAGAACCTCGTCCAAGCCGGAAACCTGGAGTGTTACCTCGGCCCAGTCGGCGGCGCTCCCGGGCTTGTCGCGCACGACCTCAGTCAGGCTGCCGGCAGCGCGGAGAATCTGCGCTGCCGCCTCGATGGATCCCGCACGGGCGAAACGAACAGCGGACTTCAAAGCCGCCTCGATCGGCACTCGCAAGAGACCAGCCGCCACGACGTGCTCGAGAGCTCGCTCGGGCGGCCCCATGTAGACCATCACGCCGGCAAGCTTCTCGGGGCGGATGACCATCTCCCGCTGACAAATCTCGTTATGAAACAGCAGCATCCGGACGAGGTTGGCGTGATCACCAGTATCGGCAGCTGCACGCAACGCGAGCCGCGCCTGGTCTCGCACGACGGCGATCGGGCGCAGCGCCAAGATCTTGTCCCGCAGCAGCCTCGGTGTCGCCAGGTCGATCACCCGCGCGTAGTCCCTTGCCAGGTACCGATGCGCCAGCTCCTCATCCCGGTACAGCAGCCAGCGCTGATCGGAGCGCCCGCAGACGTCGGCCAGCGCGACGTGCAACGCCCGATCCCGCTCGCCGTCGAACGTCCCGGCAACTCGCGACGTCTCCTCCATGAGGAACCGGCGAAAGCTGTTGTGGATGAACCGCCACACCGTTCCCTCACGGCGAAAGAACGTCGCCGTTCTTTGAACGAACGCCTCAAGTACCGGCGTCGCGACCCATGTCTTGAGCCACTCAAGATCCACCGGTGTGCGCAGCCGGGCCACCGCGGCCAAGACGTCGAGCAATTCACGGTCATCGCCAACGGCGAGCAGATAGCCGCGGTATCGCACCCCGACCTCGCTGCCGTACGCCGAGGCATCGCTCAGCAGCGTATCCACGGCCAAGCTCCGTAGCTGCGAATCAGGCTCCGCGGACTCCAGCGCCGCGAGATCCTGCAGGAGGTAGGTCAACGCAAGCGGGTGACCCTCGCTGGCCGCAACTAGGCGTTCGCGCTGCCCGGGAAGCAGCCAATCGCCCGGTCCGGCGGCGTCGGCCAGCGTAAGCACCTCATCCGGCGCCAGCGGCGGCAGCTCGACCGTCCGATCCTCGACGGTCAACGCCTCACGGATCGGCCGCGGCAGGATGCCGGTCGTCTGCGTGCCGAGCACGACGAACACGCCCTCCGGCAGCCCCACCGGTGAAGGCAACTCCTCTAGAAGCGACCGCGACGGGTTCTGCTCGCGCGGGATGTGGTCGAGCCCATCGACCACGATGACAGTCGCCTCCTCGCTATCCCGCCACCGCTCGCCGGCCTCGGAAAGCTGCGCCTGCAGCACGGCACGCTGGCTGCGCAGGTCGTTGCCGTAGCCGCGACGACGGAAGCCGACCCCTTCCAGCGCGAGACTCACGTCGTGAAGGAAGCTGTCGGCCTCACCGCGCCCACTCAGCGGATCGGAGGCGTCGGGAACAAACGCGTAGTACCGGACAATCCGCCGCTTCGGCCAGGTCAAGCTGGCCAGCAACGTCGACTTGCCCGCACCGGCCGGACCGACCAGTGCCACGTAGCCGCCCGTCAGTTCGTCGAGCCGTACCTGCAGTTGCCGCCGGGCGGCCTCGTTCGCCGTATAGACAGTGGGTACTGGGAAGGTATGTCGATTCCGGTAGCGGAGCCTGTCGGTCCAGCCAAGCCGTTCGAACAGCGCCTCGCGGCTAAGCTGCATCGGTCTGGCCGGGTCAGCTACCAGCGCCTGCAGCGTCGCGGCGAGGTGCTCCAGGTCTTCGTCTCGGGGGGCCTCGTCCGGGCGCAGCAGCGGATCTTCGACCGCAGGGCCGAAGTGCAGGTCCAGGTCGCCGACGAATGCGGCGAACGCATCGGCGTCCAGGCCGGTCGCGACGCGCAGTGCCTCCCACGCGGACTGCCAGGCGGTCGCCTCAGGCAGCGCCGCGACTTGCGACCAACTGCCGTCGCCACGGCGTAGGCGCTCCCGAAGCGGCATCCAAGACCTGGCTAAGAACGCGGCGAAATGCCGCGGCGGCAGCGCTGAACTGGACGCCAGGGCAGAGCCTTTGCGCGGTGCGGCTGCCGAGGGGTTCTCGTTGCTCCATAGCCCGATCTCGAGCGGTCCCGACCAGGTCTCACGGATGCGCTGCCAGGCTTGCGCGAGGCGTGCGACAAGCGGTGGCGCATCTTTCGAAGCATTGACCAGTTCGGCCCAGCCGAAGGTGCTGGGGTACTGCGCCCACTTGACCTGCAGGGCGTACCGAGTCCCTCCGGCCTGGAACTGAAAATCGTCCGCGGCTCCCGCATCGGGATCCGCGACTCGAATCCACTCCAGGGTAGTGATCTTTGCGCGTACGGTCCGCGCAGCCAGCCTGTACTGGCCGCTGAACCCGACGACGGCGGCGCGCTCACCTTCGGCTGGACGCGGGCCGCCGTTGTCGACCCTGGGCCGGTCTGGATGCACGCAATCATTGTCGCCTGGTCCCCACACAGTGGAAGTGTGACACCCGGATCCCGCCGTCTGAGACCGACCTGCGTCACCACCCGGAGCCGCATCGATCGTCCGCTCCTCGGGACGGACTTCGTCACCCATGATCGAGTGCCACGTCGCTCTTCGGGATCGGCCGTTGCGCAGGAGCTGCTCGGCGGCCTAGGCGAGCCGGCAAGTCCGGCCGGGCCGGACACACCGCGGCGGTTCGACCGGGGCTGACCACGTTCGTCCGACAGCCCGACGGCAGCTACCACCGCGACCACTAACACCACCGCAACGTGCTGCTCAACACCTCGAACCTTCCGGCACCCCTCCGGGACCATGCTGTGAGAGCAACGATCGGCAGCCCTTCAACGACGAGGCGCACCCGCCGCCAGTCGGGTTAAAGAGCAGCATCGGCTATCGGAATCGCTCGCCAACACCATGACCAAGCCGGCCGGCGGGTTGCGACGCCGCCGACCTATCCCCAAACGACGCCGCTCAGCGCGCCATCGGCGGCACGAGAGTATGTCGGGCACAACGCGTTCGATCCGGCCGTCAAGGAGTACGCGCGCTACGCAGATGCACCATGCGCGATCACACCGAGGCTGTCCGTCGACGCTCCTCGACTCGGTCCAGCAGCCTATGCAGCAAATCAGCAAAGAGTACGATCTCACTCGCCAGAGTCGGATCCTCGTAGTCAACGGGCCGGTGAGAGGAAGGGTTTTTGAAGAGTCCGATGGCGCCCTTGAATAGCTCCATCATGGCAACCTGCTCACCGCGGTCAGCCGTAGTGTCTGTTAGCGGCCCCGGCCTGGTGGGCGAGAAGGCTAGGGCCATTAGGTCAGTACCCAGGACAGAATTTGGCTGTCCAGCCATCTCTCTGACCCGGACCTCGATCTCCTTAGTAGCGATAAACACCGCCTGCTCGAACTCTCCGAGCAGAAATTGCTGTTCAACTCGTTGCCCAATTCGCGGATGCAGTGTCGTTACGCCCAGCCGTTCGGCTGCGGCAAGCCTAGACAAGCCGTGCGTCAACGTTTGCCTTCCGAGTCTCGAAATTCGGTACGCATTGGGGGAAGCTTGCGTGGCATCTGGCACGACTAGACCATGCGTCATGAGCCATGCCCAGCCCTCGCTTAAAGCACCATTGATCTCGGGATCCCGCGCCGTACCCTGCTGCTCGGCCCCGCGCATCCAGTTCTGCCAGTTCCAACCATTTGTAGCGTCGTAACTCTTCAAGATCGACAACGCCAAGGCATCGATCGGTAGCGCGAGCGTCTCCTGCTTGTCCCTGCTCCAAGTCACGCCAGCATTCTGACAGCACACCCTTTTGGAGGCTGTACTGACCTCCGGCGTCCCTTCGGGGCGGCGTGACGGCCCATGGCCACGGCTCGACCACCTGCCCAGGGCAGGACACAGGGCCGGGGATCCGACCCGCAGCAGATGAGGATATCGGCATCTCGTGTGTCAGCGGAGCTCGGAGAGCTTGGCGGGACCGCTGGTCACACGTGAGGCGAACTCCGTTCGGAGTTACGTTGACAGACCGGCGGACGAGTGCCCCCACGTAGCGCGCTGCTGCCAAATATCCAACCCGCAGCGTCCGGCGCTGCCACAGTGAGGCCATGGCTGTCTCACCGATCAAGGCCGCAGCGGACGTGCTCGATAGGGCAGATGAGTTGCTGAAGCTCGACGTTGCTGGGACACCGATTGGAACACGGGAGGACCTCCGTCGTCAGGCGTGGGTCATGGGGATTGCTGCAATTGACACCTACTTACACTGGGCCGTTCACAGAGTGGACTTGAACGGAAACCTCCCGAAGGAACTTCGGAACACAGAGGTTCCGCTGTCTGACCTAGTAGAGATGGCGCGGTCGTCCGTTTCTGCACGCCAGAAGACCCCCACGACCTCCAAGGCGCTCAAGCCAGCTACGACGGCGAACGCAGTCAAGGCAACCAGACCGGCGAAGGCGGCTAAGGTGGCGCCTCAGAACTTCCGCCCAACGGTCCGCGTCAGAAACGCGCTTCACCGCGCAATCCTTAAACAGACTTTCCAAGGGCAGAGGAACGTGAGAACAGCACTCAAGATGTTGGGAGTCCACGACTGCTGGAAGGCAATCGGCGGGATTACGGGCGAAGCCCCGGGGCAGGTCACAGGGCGGCTCGACTCCCTGACGAAGCGCCGGAATCTTATTGCACACGAAGGCGATATCGAAAGGCAGTCACGACCACGCAAAATAAAGCGCCATCCCATTGACGGCATCACTGTAGCCGACACCCTGTTATGGGTGAGGACTTTTATTACCGCCATGGATACCTTAGTTCCATGAGATGCACTGTCGCACTGCCCAGCTCTCAATGCCGAGCGCCCATCTCGGCCTGATGTGGCGCACTCAACTCGGCACGACAGTGCGGCATCAGGGGAGGCGTGGGTGCATCGCGGTTTCGACCGCGGCTGTGTGTTGCCGAGGATCGTCCACCACTGAGTGCCAGTGGGGCCAGTGAGGCCGTCGGGGTGGGAACTCCGAGAACCACTACCCGGACCAGGCGCGCTTCACCATCTGAAAGATTGCTCGTAGCATCCCGAATCGGTCTCGATTCTGGACTCAGGCGTACTGGGAAGGACTGAGGCGTACTGACCCGCACGTCATGCTTGGCTGCCGCCTGCGGGGGTCAGAACAGCGACTTGACCTGGCGTTGTGATCGAGGGATCGTCGTTGTCGAGGTTGTTGTTGACCTCGGCGAGGCTGGCCTGCTGCCATCTGCCTGAGCGCGTGGACGCGCCGGGGTGTGCGGGGCCGTTTCGTCTTCGAGCCCAACCGTGTTCGGGGTCGGCCGTACCGCTCATTCGCATGCGGGCGCCGCCGCCGAGCCGACCATCGGCTCACTCAATCCACCAACTGGTGTCGCTGCTTCATGCCGTGACGCGGCACGACTGTGCCCGCGACGCGGTGACCAGGTCTGCCGCCGACCGTCGGTCCGGCGCTGTTCATTGACAACTCCACAGCGACGTCCTCACCCGCCGGCTGCATCTCGGGCGCTGTCAGCGGCTGGCGGGTTGCCCGGGCGGGCGCCCGTGTGGGTGCCCGGCTTGGCGCCCGTGTTGGGACGGTGCCCCGGACGGGCTCGTTGCCACCGTGCTTCCGCAGCGTGTGGCCGCTGGCAGCGGCTGGTGCGCTGCTCAGACAGACCCTTTGGGGTCATCCTTCTCTCCCCCTGGAGGGGCTTATGGCAGCAACTGACCATGTACTGACAATCCAGTCCCGGCTGACCGGCCGGGACCTCCAGCTCCTGGAGTGGCTCGCCGATCATGGCGTGCTGACCTCCGACCAGATCGCCAGGGGGCTGTTCCCGTCGCTGGACGCCGCGCAGCGGCGGCTGCAGACCCTGCACCACGCCCGCGTGCTGGGTCGGTTCCGGCCGCAGCGGTGGGAGGGCGGCTCCTACCCCTACCACTACGTTCTCGACCAGCTCGGCGTCGACGTGGTCGCCGCGCAACGCGGGGACCCGGTACCGCGGCGCACGGCGGCCAGGCAGCGGCGCTGGCACCTGACCCAGCGGGCGAACCTGGACCACAAGCTGGGCGTCAACGGGTTCTTCGCCGACCTGGCCGGCTACGCCCGCACCCGTCCAGGGGCGGCGCTGCTGCAGTGGCGGCACGCGGGGTTCTTCCAGGGCGAGGGGGCGTTCCGCGAGCCGGGCGACAGCCCGTTCAAATCGCTGCTGCGGGCGAAGGTCCGCCCGGACGCGGCCGGGGTCTTCGCCGAGGACGGCCGGCGGGTGAGGTTCTGGTTTGAGTACGACACCGGTTCGGAGTCGCTGACGGTGCTGGTGGACAAGATGCACCTGTACAGCGACATGGCCAACGACTTCGAGCGCGTCCGACCGGTGCTGTTCTCGCTGGGAACCTCAGCGAGGGAGGGGAACCTGCACCAGCGGCTGCGGGAGGCGGGTATCACGCACCCGGCGGCCACGCTGGCCCGTGACAGCCTCCCAGCCGGCCTGTGCGCCGCCGACGCGGTGTGGTGGGCCACGCAGGGGGATCCGGCTCGCAGGCGGCTGATCGACCTAGATCGGTTCGTCCTCGACAGGCACACCAACCGTGATCTTTGACGTACCCGCACGGGCCGGACATCGCTGTCCGGCGCCCGGACAAGGCATGTCCACCCGGCGAGCGTCCACCAGCGGCCAGGACCGGACCGATGTCCGGGGCAGCGGACCGACGTCCGCCGCCGCGTCCGCCCGCATTTCCGCATGCTTCGTCGGCTCGAGTGCCGGCGGGCAACAGTGTCACACAATCCGACTGCCGATGCCTCGGCGCTGCCAGCGGCCGAAGGTATCATCCCGCTCCTTTATCGACAGAAAGGAAGGACCCGCATGAACGGACTCCATCGACTCCACAAGAATGCCCTAGCCGGAGGAACATGGCTTCCACACGCCGTCCACACCACATCAATCCGAGCTATCCTGACCAGGCAAAATCCATACCAGACGATACGTCAGCTACGTCGCGGCGACGCGGTAGAAGGCGAAGCCGCAACACCGAAACCACACAGTTGGCGAAAGTCGAAACCGCCTCCATGAACCGCGACGAACTCGACACGGCGGCTGACGCTTTGGCCGTCCTCATTCAACGATTCTGGACCACCGACAAAGAACCCCCAGACCCCTTGCAGGAGCAGATATGACCAGCCCACCCTTGACACCGCCGCGGCGGCGCGGGCGACCCAGCCCCGCCGCCGCCGCGGCGGCACCTGACAGCACACGGATGCGGCGGGTAGCGATCTACACCCGCCGCTCCACCGACGAAGACAACCAGCCGTTCTCCATCGACGCCCAACGCGGCGGGCTGCACCGCCACGTCGACGCCCGCGACGACGCCACCATCGTCGCCGAGTACTCCGACGACGCCTCCGGCGCCACCCTCAACCGGCCCGGCCTGCAAAACGCCCTCCGCGCGGCCCGGGCGGGCCGCTTCGACGTCCTGCTCGTTTACCGCCTCGACCGGCTCTCGCGCCGCCAACGCGACCTGCTCAAGCTCTTGGCCGATCTGGACGAGGTAGGGGTGGCGTTCGAGTCGGCCACCGAGTCGATCGACACCAGCAGCTCCGTGGGCAAGCTCAACATCCAGATGCTGGGGATGTTCGCCGAGTTCGAACGCAACACCATCATCGACCGGGTCAAGGCCGGCACCGCCGCCAAGGCCGCCAAAGGCCGCTGGGTCGGCGGACGCACCCCCTACGGCTACACCGTCGACCGCGACACCCAGAAACTCACCCCCTGCTCCCACGAGGAGTTTGTGGTACGCGAAGTCTTCCGCCTCTACGTCGAACGCCGGCTCGGCACCCGCGCCGTCGCCGACGAACTCAACCAGCGCGGCCTGACCACCCGCGCCGGCAAGCCCTGGTCCGGCGTCATCATCGGCCGCCTCCTCGACAACCCCGCCTACGCCGGCGACATCGCCTACCGCGACGTCTACGTCCCCGACGCCCACCCCGCACTCATCGACCGCGACACCTTCACCAAAGCCCAGGCCATCGCCGAGGCCCGCACAGACAGGACCAGCCACCGCGCCATGAGCGACTCCGACTACTACCTCACCGGCCTCATCCGCTGCCCAGCCTGCGGCAACCGCTACATCGGCACCGCCGCCACCGGCAAGACCCGCCGCTACCGCTACTACACCTGCTACCACCGCATCCGCTACGGCACCAACGGCTGCCAAGCCCGACGCCTACCCGCCGACATCCTCGACCAACTCGTCCTCGACGCCCTCGCCGACTTCTACGCCAACGCCGACACCCTCCTGGCCGCCGCGCTGCAACGCGCCCACGACCAACACCACCAGGACGCCGCCCACCAACGACAGGAACTCGACGCCCTCACCACCCAGATCCGCGCCAAGAACGCCGCCATCGACAAGTACCTGACCGCCTTCGAAACCGGCACCCTCGACGACACCACCGCCGGAGCACGGCTACGCCAACTCCGCACCGAGATCGAACACCTACGCGCCCGCCACGGCGACCTCGAAGACCACCTCAACGACGTCCCGACCGCCCCACCACCAGGCACCATCGACCGGCTCCGCCAACACCTCACCGAGATCATCGCCAGCGGAAGTCAGGCAGAAAGGAAGGCCACCATCGAAGCACTCGTAGCCGAAATCAAGATCACCGACGAAGGAGTGATCCCCGTGTTCCGGATCCCCAACCAACCCACCGGCATACCCGCCACAACCAGCGGAAACACCGAACCACGTCAGGTTCGCGCAATGCAACCTTCGGTGGAGCCAAGGGGACTCGAACCCCTAACCCCTGCCTTGCAAAGGCAGTGCTCTGCCAGTTGAGCTATGGCCCCGGTGCGCCCGCTCCCGCAGGCGGCCGGTTCAGCGCAGGTCGGGTGCGGCCGTGGCCTCGTGCCAGAGCGCCCGCTCGTCGCTGGCGCTCTTCACCTTCTTCGCCACCAGCGCCGCGGCGCCGACGATCCCGGCCAGGATCAGGAGCTTCTTCCACATGGGGCAGTCCCCTCAAAGGCGGTGTGGCGCTGCTGGTTGGCTGTGCTGGGTGGGGCTAGCTGGAATCGAACCAGCGACCTCAGAGTTATCAGCTCTGCGCTCTAACCGACTGAGCTATAGCCCCATCGAACCGCCGCCGCACGGCGGTGACCACGCTGATCCGCAGGATCGGCGGGCCGCCTCGTACGACCGAGCTAGGTTACCGTACCCCGCCGCCGCGGCCGCCCGCAGGGCCCCATCCGGCGGACGGCGGGCCGGCGGCGGACCCCCGCGCGCGGCCCGACCGGGTCGGTGCCGGTCGGGCGCGTCGGGGGCGGTCAGTCGCGCTCGGCGAGCGTCAGTTCGACGCCGCCGACCAGGTCGGCGCAGACGTTGTAGATGAACGCGGACAGCGTCGCCAGCGCGGTCATCAGGACGATGTTGACGAGCCCCAGCAGGGCGGCGCTGCCGATGACGCCCTTGGCCGTGATCATGAAGCTGCCGCTGCCGCTGCCGCCGCCGGCGTTGACCAGGTCGACCAGGGTCGAGTTGACCTTGTCGAAGACGCCCATGGCGTCGAGCACCAGGTACAGCACCGACGTCGCCACGATGATCACGATGAACAGGACGATCGACAGGGCGAACGACAGCTTCATCACCGACCACGGGTCGACCCGCTTGAGGTGCAGGCGGGCCCGGCGCGGTCCGCGGGAGGTGCCGGTGGCGGCGCCCCGGGCGGCCCGGACGGCCTCGGCGACCCGGGCCGCGCCCGTGGCGCCGGGCGCGGTCGGTGCCGGCTTGACCGCGGCGCCGGTCGGGATCGGCATGGTGGTGGCCGCCGAGCGGGCCGCCGCGGCGATCCGGATCGGCGCGGTCGGGTTGTTGCCGGCGCCGGCCGGGGCCGGCTTGCCGGTGCCGTTGGGGCCCTGGCCGGGCTTGCCGCCCGGGCCGGGCTGGGGCTTGGCCGGGGCGGCCGGCGCCGGCTTGCCGGCGGTACCCGGTGTCGTACCGGCCGGTCCGGCAGGAGCCGGCTTCGCCGCCGCGGCGGGCTTGCTCGGCGGGGCCGCGGGCGCCGCCGGCTTGGCGTTGCCGGGCACGATCCTGGTCGTCTTGTCCGCGGACGCCGACGCGGACGCGGTGGGGGGCTGGCCGGCCGGCTTGGCGGGGGTGCCGCCCTGGCTGCTTCCGGGTGCCGACGTGCCGGCCGCGGGGGCCGACTTGGCGCCAGTCGCGTCCGCGGCCGCGGAGGTGCGCGTGACGACGCGGGTGGCGTCCGGGTCGTCCGGCTTGCTCCCGTCCGCCGGCGCCCCCGTGGCACCAGACTTCGCCTGTGTCTCCGTCATCAACTAATCCTGTTCGTCCGGCTCGTCGGCATTGCGAGCAATGGCCACTAGGCTCACGCCGTCTGGTAGGTCCATCAGCTTGACCCCCATTGTGTTCCGATCTCGCGTTCGGCGCACTGGCTTCACCGGAGTCCGAATAACTCCACCATTACTGGTGATCGCGAACAATTCGTCCCCCGGGTCCACCACCAGCGCGCCGACCAGGCCGCCGCGCCGCTCCGTGATCTTGGCCGTGAGGACGCCCTTACCACCGCGCCCCTGCACTGGATACTCCTCGATCGGAGTACGTTTCGCATATCCTCCGTCGGTCGCCACCAGGACATCCGTTCCGTCCTGCACGACCTCCATGGCCAGCAGCACGTCGTCGTCGCCGAACCGCATCCCGATAACGCCCGACGTGGCCCGGCCCATCGGCCGGAGCGCCTCGTCCGTCGCGTTGAACCGGATCGCCTGGGCGAGCTTCGACACCAGCAGCAGGTCGTTCTCCTGGGAGATGAGCGCCGCCCCCACCAGCTCGTCGTCGTCGCGCAGGTTGACGGCAATGATGCCGCCTGTCCGGTTCGAGTCGAACTCCGTGAGCCGGGTCTTCTTCACGAGACCATTCTTGGTGGCGAGCACAAGGTACGGGGCCACCTCGTAGTTCGGGATCCGGATGACCTGCGCGATGATCTCGCCCGGCTGGAACGCGAGCAGGTTCGCGACGTGCTGGCCGCGCGCCGTCCGGTTGGCTTCGGGCAGCTCATAGGCCTTGGCCCGGTACACCCGGCCCTTGTTCGTGAAGAACAGCACCCAGTCGTGCGTCGAGCAGACGAAGAAGTGGCTGACGATGTCGTCGGCCCGCAGGCCGGCGCCGCTGACGCCCTTGCCGCCGCGCTTCTGCGACCGGTACAGGTCGACTTTTGTCCGCTTGGCGTACCCCGTCCGGGTGATGGTCACCACCACGTCCTCGCGGGCGATGAGGTCCTCCATCGAGACCTCGCCGTCGAACGGGATGATCTGCGTCAGCCGCTCGCCGCCGTACTTGTTGACGACCTCGGCCAGCTCCTCGGAAATGATCCTCCGCTGCCGCTCCGGCTTGGCCAGGATGTCCCGGAGGTCGGCGATCTCCGTCTCGATCTTGGCCAGGTCGTCGATGATCTTCTGGCGCTCCAGCGCGGCCAGCCGGCGGAGCTGCATGTCCAGGATCGCGGTCGCCTGGACCTCGTCGATGTCCAGCAGGCGGATCAGGCCCGACCGGGCGTCCTCGACGGTGGGCGAGCGGCGGATCAGCGCGATCACGTCGTCCAGGGCGTCGAGCGCCTTGACGTACCCGCGCAGGATGTGCGCCCGCTCCTCGGCCTTGCGCAGCCGGTACCGGGTCCGCCGGACCACGACCTCGACCTGGTGCTGCACGTAGTGCCGGACGAACTGGGCCAAGTTCAGCGTGCGCGGCACGCCGTCGACCAGCGCGAGCATGTTCGCGCCGAACGTCTCCTGCAACTGGGTGTGCTTGTACAGGTTGTTCAGCACGACCTTGGCGACCGCGTCGCGCTTGAGCACGATCACGATCCGCATGCCGGTCCGGCCGGACGACTCGTCCCGGATGTCGGCGATGCCGGCGAGCTTGCCGTCCTTGATCAGCTCGGCGATGCGCTCGGCGAGGTTGTCCGGGTTGACCTGGTACGGCAGCTCGGTGATCACCAGGTTCGTCCGGCGCTTAACGTCCTCCTCGACCTCGACGACCGCGCGCATCCGGATCGAGCCGCGGCCGGTCCGGTACGCGTCCGAGATGGCCTGCTTGCCGACGATCAGCGCGGCGGTCGGGAAGTCCGGGCCCCGGACGATGCCGAGCAGGGCGTCGAGGGTGCTCTCCTCGTCGGCCTCCGGGTGGTCCAGGCACCACTGGACGGCCGCGCCGATCTCGCGCAGGTTGTGCGGCGGGATCTTGGTGGCCATGCCGACCGCGATGCCCTCGGAGCCGTTGACCAGCAGGTTCGGGATGCGCGACGGCAGGATGGTGGGCTCCTTGGCCCGGCCGTCGTAGTTGTCCTGGAAGTCGACGGTGTCCTCGTCGATGTCCTTGAGCATCTCCATCGCCAGCGGCGCGAGCTTGCACTCCGTGTAACGCATCGCTGCCGGAGGGTCATTTCCGGGGGAGCCGAAGTTGCCGTTGCCGTCGACCAGCGGGTACCGCAGCGACCACGGCTGCGCCATCCGGACCAGCGCGTCGTAGATGGACGAGTCGCCGTGCGGGTGGAACTGGCCCATCACGTCGCCGACGACCCGGGAACACTTCACGTACCCGCGGTCCGGCCGGTACCCCGAGTCGAACATCGCGTACAGGATCTTGCGGTGCACGGGCTTGAGCCCGTCCCGCACGTCCGGCAGCGCCCGGCCCACGATGACGCTCATCGCGTAGTCGAGGTACGAGCGCTGCATCTCGATCTCGAGACCGACCGGCTCGACGCGCTGCCGCTGGCCCGGCGCACCCTCCTCGGGCGTGGCCGCCGCGTCGCCGTCTGGTGTCTCCGTCACAGTCAACCCTCATCGTTCGTTTACCGGCTGCCCCGAGCATCAAACGGGACAAAGTTCTATGTACCACCACATAAGGCTGTGGATAACGCCTGTGGATAACTCTGTGGCTGTGGACAACCACTCAGATATCGAGGAAACGCACATCCTTGGCATTGCGCTGGATGAACGAGCGCCGGGCCTCCACGTCCTCGCCCATGAGGACGCTGAACAGCTCGTCGGCGGTCGCCGCGTCGTCCAGCGACACCTGGAGCAGGGTGCGGGTGGCGGGATCCATCGTGGTGTCCCACAGCTCGGGGTAGTTCATCTCGCCGAGGCCCTTGAACCGCTGGATGTCGTCCGGCTTGGCGTTGGGCTTGGTCTCCTGGCGCAGCCCGATCAGGCCGTCCCGCTCGCGGTCGGAGTAGGCGTACTGCGCGTCGTCGCCGCGCCTGTTCCACTTGATCTTGTACAGCGGCGGCTGCGCCAGGTACACGTGGCCCATCTCGACCAGCGGCCGCATGAACCGGAACAGCAGGGTCAGCAGCAGCGTGCGGATGTGCTGGCCGTCCACGTCGGCGTCCGCCATCAGGACGACCTTGTGGTACCGCAGCTTCTCGATGTCGAACTCGTCGTGGATGCCGGTGCCCAGCGCCGTGATCAGCGCCTGGACCTCGTTGTTCTTGAGCACCCGGTCGATCCGGGCCTTCTCCACGTTCAGGATCTTGCCGCGGATCGGCAGGATCGCCTGGGTGCGCGGGTCCCGGCCCTGCTTGGCCGAGCCGCCGGCGGAGTCGCCCTCGACGATGAACAGCTCCGACTCGCGCGGGTCGGTGGACTGGCAGTCGGCCAGCTTGCCCGGCATCGAGCCGGACTCCAGCAGCGACTTGCGCCGGGCCAGCTTGCGCGCCTGCTGCGCGGCCACCCGGGCCCGGGCCGCCTGGGACGCCTTCGTGATGATCGTCTTGGCCTCGGCGGGGTTCCGCTCGAACCAGTCGGTCAGCCACTCGTTGGCCGCCTTCTGCACGAACGACTTGACCTCGGTGTTGCCCAGCTTGGTCTTGGTCTGGCCCTCGAACTGCGGGTTCGCCAGCTTCACCGAGATGATCGCGGCCAGGCCCTCGCGGATGTCCTCGCCGGTCAGCTTCTCGTCGTTCTTGAGGATCTTCTTCTCGGCGCCGTACTTGTTGACGATCGAGGTCAGCGCCGCCCGGAAGCCCTCCTCGTGGGTGCCGCCCTCGTGCGTGTTGATCGTGTTCGCGAACGTGTAGACCGACTCGCCGTACGACTCGTTCCACTGCATCGCGACCTCGACGGACGACCCGGTGCCCTCGGCCTCGAACCGGATGACCGACTTGTGGATCGGGCTCTTGGTGCCGTTGAGGTGCCGGACGAAGTCCGCGATGCCCTCCTTGTAGCAGAAGGTCACCTCCCGGACGCCGCCCTCCTCCTCCGGCTTGCGCTCGTCCCGCAGGATGATCGTGAGGCCGCGGTTCAGGAACGCCATCTCCTGCAGCCGGCGGTAGATCGTCTCGAACGTGAACTCGACCGTCTCGAAGATCGTCGGGTCCGGCCAGAACGCGACCTTCGAGCCGGACCGGTCGGTCGGCTCGCCCTTCTCCAGCGGCGCGGGCTTGGACGCGGCGTACTGCTGGCGCCAGACGTGCCCGTCCTTGTGGATCTCCACCGACATCCGCGTCGACAGCGCGTTGACCACCGAGACACCGACGCCGTGCAGGCCGCCGGAGACCGCGTACGCCTTGCCGTCGAACTTGCCGCCCGCGTGCAGCACGGTCAGCGCGACCTCGACGCCCGGCTTCTTCAGCTTCGGGTGCAGGTCGACCGGGAAGCCGCGGCCGTTGTCGGTGACCGACACGCCGCCGTCGGCGGTCAGCACGACGTTGATGGTGTCGCAGTGCCCGGCCAGCGCCTCGTCGACCGCGTTGTCCACGACCTCCCAGACCAGGTGGTGCAGGCCCCGCTCGCCGGTGGAGCCGATGTACATGCCGGGGCGCTTGCGGACCGCCTCCAGGCCCTCCAGCACCGTGATCGACTCGGCGCCGTACTCCTGCTTCTTCGCTGCCACCCTCGGTCGCTTTCTCGCCCCGTGGCCGGGTCCCGACGGGCTCGCCGGGGCGGCGCGGTGCGGGTCAGTGGGGCGGTCACGGCGGGTGTCCACGGGCCGCGCCGGGCACGGCGGTACGGACACGCGGCGACCGTCCCCGGTCGTCGGACTCGATCCTACTGTGCGCCGCCGACAACGACATGCTCCGGCACCCGTGGCGAGGCACCTGAGAGGGCCGTACGCGGCCGAACGACACTAGTCGTAACTCCCCCCACGCACGCCGGGGTGCGGGGAGGGCCCGGTCGATCGAGGCCCGATGACACGCCATCACCCACCCGGGCACACCCCCTGTCGCAGCGCGACGCCGTGGCGTAACCTCCCCGCGGCACGGACTTCGAGGGGAGTGACCCGCCATGGGCCTGGAGAACGTGGCCGTCGTGTGGCCGCGCATCGGCGACCAGTACCAGCCGGCGAACCCGGCCGGCTTCGCCGACTTCCACGGGATCGCCGAGGCCACGGCGGGCGTCTCCGGCGCCGCCGCGGCGCTGGCCGACGCGGTGGCGAAGACCGCGACCGTACCGGCCACGCCGTACACCGGCCTGGTCGACCTGCTGCTCGGGCTGGACGGCGTGCTGTACGCGACCGAGGCCGCCGCCGAGGACGAGGACCCGGTCATCGACCCGGACGGCTGCGCCTGGATCGCCGGCGGGCTGGAGCGGTTCGTCGCCGGCCACGAGGCGTACGGCGAGCGGGTGGAGTTCGCCTCGGTCGGCGCGGTGATGCGGGCGGCGCTGGCCGACGGCCGGCTGGCCGAGCAGCAGCTCCGCTGGCTGGACGCCCGCCTGGACGCCCTGCGCGACGCCGACGGCCGTCCGCCACAATGGAGCTTCGCCCGGACGGAACTGGCCGTCCTGGCCCGCTTCTACCGCCACTGCGCCACCACGGGCCACGCGGTCTACGCCGCCGCCTGACCACCCCGCTGCCGCTGCCGACGCCGACATGGGTTCGGTACCGAATGGCGGCGGAATGAGGTCGCTGGCCTCACGGTGATCCTCAGCGGCCCAGCGGCGGGCGCGTCGGCGCGGGGCGGGCCGGTCAGCCGTAGGTGTCGCCGGGGCCCTTGCCGCGGACGCGCAGCGGGCCGCGGCTCCACGACGGCGCCGCGGGGCCGTGGATGCGCAGCCGGCGGACGACGCCGTGGCCGACCTCGCCGGCGATGTTGCGCAGCAGCGTGGCCTGGAGCAGCCGGAGCTGGGTGGCCCACGCGGTCGACTCGGCCTCGACGGTCAGCTCGCCGTCGTCGAGCTTGACCGGCCGGCTGTGGCTGGCGATCTCGGCGCCGACGACCCGCTCCCACGCGCCGAGCACGGTCGCCTCGGCGGCCGACTGCTGCCAGCCGCGGGACTTGAGCAGGCGCTGGATGACACTGCCGAAGAGCTGCGGGTCGCGCGGGTCCGGTCCGGGACCGGTGTAGCCGCGGCGGCGCCGGGGCTCGCCGGTACCGTCGCCGCGCGGGCGGCGGGCGGTCCGCGCGGCCTGGCGGTGGGCCCGGGCGGCGTCGAGGACGGCCCTGGCCAACTCGGGCCCGGCGGACCGGGATCCGGCGGGCGCGGCGCCGGTGGGCTCGGGTCCGGCGGACCCGGCACCGGCGGGTGGGGGTCCGGCGTGCCCGGTGCCGGCGGGTTGGGCTCCCGGGTCGGTGGCAGGGGACGGGTCCGCGGCCGGCAGGGTGACGGCGCTGTCCGGCGGCAGTGCGGGCCCAGCGGGCCGGCGGGCGGCGCGGCGGGCGGGCGCAGCGTCGGCGGCCGGCGGGCGGCGGGCCGGCTCGGGGGTGCGGTCAGTCGGCACGGGCCACCCCGCCGCCGCCCACGTCGTACCGGGTGCCGCGCAGCGCCGCCGGCACGTCCTCGGCGACCGCGCAGGTGACGATCACCTGGGCGCCGCCGCCGATCAGCTCGGCGAGCCGGGTGCGCCGGCCGGTGTCCAGCTCGGCGAAGACGTCGTCGAGGGCCAGCACGGGCTCGATGCCGTCGGCGCGCAGCAGCTCGTACGCGGCCAGCCGCAGTGCCAGCGCGTACGACCAGGTCTCGCCGTGGCTCGCGTACCCCTTGGCGGGCAGCTCGCCCAGCCGCAGGACGAGGTCGTCGCGGTGCGGTCCGACGAGCGTCGTGCCGCGCTCGACCTCGGCGCCGCGGGCCTCGGCGAGCGCCGCCCGCAGGGCACCCGCCAGCGCCGCCCGGTCGGCCCCCGGCCCGCCGCCGCCCCCGATCGCCCGACCGACATCGCCTCCGCCCGGTCGGCCCCCGGGTCCGCCCGCCCCGCCGCCGCCCGGCCCACGGCCGCTCGGCCCATCGCCGCCCGGGAGATCGCCGGCCCGGGCGTCACTGGATGTTCCGCCATCGGCCCCGGCGGCGGGTCCCCCGGCGGGGTCGGTGGCGGCGGCCGGGTCGACCGTGCCGCGGTACGTGATGGCGGCGCCGCCCCGCCCGTCCGCGACCGCGTCGTACGCCTTCGCCACGTGCGGCCGCAGCGCGTCGACCAGGTCGAGCCGGGCGGCGAGCAGCTCGGCGCCGTGCTCGGCGAGGTGGACGTCCCACACGTCGAGGGTCGACAGGTCGCCGGCGGCGCCGCCGGCCCGGCGGGCGAGGTAGGCGGTCCGGAGCAGGGCGTTGCGCTGCTTGATCACCCGCTCGTAGTCGGCCCGGACCGCGGCGAACCGCGGCTGCCGGGCCACCAGCAGGTCGTCGAGGTACCGGCGCCGCTCGGCCGGGTCGCCGCGGACCAGCTCCAGGTCCTCGGGCGCGAACAGCACCAGCCGCAGCGCGCCGAGCACGTCGCGGGCGCGGCGGGCGGGCGCGCGGCCGAGCCGGGCCCGGTTGGCCCTCCCCGGTACGATCTCCAGCTCGACCAGCAGCTCGCGGCCCTCGTGCTCGATCGCGCACCGGACGACGGCGGTGTCGGCCCCGGCCCGGACCAGCGGCGCGTCGGCGGCGACCCGGTGGCTGGCCAGGGTGGCGACGAAGCCGAGCGCCTCGACGATGTTGGTCTTGCCGGCGCCGTTGGCGCCGACGAGGACGTTCGGGCCCGGCGCGAGGTCGACCCCGACCCGCTCGTACGAGCGGAAGTCGACCAGCTCCAGGCGCCGAACGTGCACGGCTACCGCTTCACGGCGTGGCCGCCGAACTGCTGGCGCAGCGCGGCGACGGCCTTCATGGCCGGCGAGTCGTCCTGCCGGGACTCGAACCGGGCGAACAGCGACGCGGCGATCACGTGCATCGGCACGGCGAGCCGGATGGCCTCCTCGACGGTCCACCGGCCCTCGCCGGTGTCGTCGGCGTACCCGCGCAGGCCGGCGAGCTGCGGGTCCTCGTCGAGCGCGCGGTCGAGCAGGTCGAGCAGCCAGGACTTGACGACGGAGCCCTCGCGCCAGCTCTTGATCACGGCGGGCACGTCGGTGACGACGTCGGACTTGCTGAGCAGCTCGAAACCCTCGGCGTACGCGTGCATGAGGCCGTACTCGACGCCGTTGTGCACCATCTTGGCGTAGTGGCCGGCGCCGACGCCGCCGGCGTGCACGAAGCCGAACTGCCCGGCCGGCTTCAGCGCCTCGAAGACGGGCATGAGGTGCTTCACCAGGCCGGCGTCGCCGCCGACCATGAGGGCGTACCCCTCGGCCTTGCCCCAGACGCCGCCGGAGACGCCGCAGTCGAGGTACCCGATGCCCTTCTTGGCCAGCTTCTCGGCGCGCGGGCCGTCGTCGGAGAACCGGGAGTTGCCGCCGTCGATGACGATGTCGCCCTCGGCGAGCAGGCCGCCGAGCTCGTCGATGGTCGCCTCGGTGACGCCGGCGGGCACCATGACCCAGACGGCGCGCGGCGATTCCAGCCGGCCGACCAGCTCGGCGAGGCTGGCGACGTCCGACACTTCTGCGTTGCGGTCGTACCCGACGACCTCATGCCCCGCCGCCCGCAGGCGGTCCCGCATGTTGCCGCCCATCTTGCCGAGGCCAACCAGTCCGAGCTGCATCGTCTGCGTCCCCTTGTCGTTGTCCCGGCCGGGTATCTTCCCTGGTCACGACGGGTGCCGGCCGCTGGCGGATCCGGGTCGGGCCCGGCGATGTCGGCCGGTACGGGTCAGCGCGCGACCCGAATCGGCATGATCAGGTAACGGTATCCCGAAACGATCTCGCCGTCCTCGCCAGCGGGGGAGATCACAGCCGGTTTGAAGGCGTCGACGAACGACAGGACGGCGGTGGGCGCGCCGAGCGCGCCGAGGCCGTCGAGCAGGTACTGGGGGTTGAACGCGATCGTCAGCGGCTCGCCGGTGAACTCGGCGTCCATCGCCTCGCTGGCCCGCGCGTCCTCGGTGCCGCCGGCCTCCACGACCAGGCCGTCCTCGCCGAAGCTCAGCCGGACCGGGGTGGTGCGCTCGGCGACGAGCGCGACCCGGCGGACGACCTCGACCAGCGCCGACACGGACACCTTGGCGCGGCTGGCGTGGGTGTCGGGGAACAGCGAGCGGACCGGCGGGTAGTTGGCGCCGTCGAGCAGCCGGCTGGTGGTGCGCCGGGTGCCGCCGGACCAGCCGACCATGCCCTCGCCGGCGCCGCCGCGGGCGAGCGCCAGCGTGACGTCGCCGCCGAGCGGGCCGAGGGTTTTGGCGGTGTCGGCGAGGGTACGGGCGGGGACGAGCGCGTGCAGCTTCACCTCGGGGTCGGCGGGCGACCACTCGATCTCGCGCAGCGCCAGCCGGTACCGGTCGGTGGCGAGCAGGGCGAGCCGGTTGCCCTCCAGCTCGATCCGGACGCCGGTCATCATCGGCAGCGTCTCGTCCCGGCCGGCGGCGATGGCGACCTGGGCGACGGCGGCGGCGAGGACGGCGGCGTCGACCGTACCGGCGCTCTCCGGCATCGCCGGCAGGGTCGGGTAGTCCTCGACCGGCATGGTGGGCAGGGTGAACCGGGCGCTGCCGCAGACCAGTTCGAGGTGGGTACCGACGGCGGCGATGTCCACCGGCTTCGCCGGCAGCGCCTTGGTGATCTCGGCGAGCAGCCGGCCGGAGACGAGCGCGGCGCCCTCGGCGTCGGGCTGCACCTCGACGGTCACCTGGCTGGAGACCTCGTAGTCGAAGCCGGAGACGTCCAGCATGCCGTCGGCGACGCGCAGCATGACCCCGGCGAGGACGGGTACGGACGGGCGGCTGGGCAGGCTCTTCGCCGTCCACGCCACGGCATCGGCGAGCGCGTCGCGCTCGACTCGGAACTTCATGCGCTGCCTCCGGACCTCAGGCCCCGCTCGGGTTCGTTCGGTGGTGCGGTGTACCGGGGCCACCTTAGGGCTCGGCACCGACACCCGCACACCCGCCCCCTGCTTTCGGTGATCCACTCCGGGTGCCGACCGCGAGTAATGGATCTTGCACAAGCCCCGATTTTGATCTTTTCCCTTCCAGAAATATCAGTAGTCGTAGTAATAGGGCCTGTGGATACTGTGGATAACCGCTGTTTCCGCAGGTCAGCGAGTTTTGGGCCTGTGGACGTCCCGGGGATAACCCGGGGATAACCCGCGGGGTTGTCCACAGCCCGCTTTCTTGTCCACAAGCCGTCCACAGGTCGACGGCAGTTGTCCACAAGATATCCACAGGTTATCCCCGGGGTTATCCCCGGGGATGATTCTTGACGACGCAATCATGAGCGACGTTGTCCCCAGGGTTATCCACATTGAATCCACAGGGAGATCCACATGCATGAACGGCCATGGGGTTATCCACACGCTGTCCACAAGATATCCACAGGTTATCCCCGGGGTTATCCCCGGGCCCTGTGGATAACCCGGTTATCCCCGGGATCCCGGGGATAACTCTGCACCGTTATCCCCGGGCTGTGGAAAACGTGGCGCTGCCCGGGGATGTGGGCGGAAGGGGCGTACCGGACAGCCGCGGTACGGGAAATCCCCCGGCCGGGTGGCCGCCGGATGACGCGCACGCGTCCGGCGGCCTGCACGGTGTGACCGGTGGCGGTGGCGGTGGCGGTGGCGGTGGTCGGCGGCCTGGCGGCGGCCCGGCCGGCGAACGGGATCGCGCGGGAGAGCGCGAGGTGGCGCCCGCGGTGGGGAAGGCGCGAGGTGGGTGCGCCGCGACGTGGGTGTGCCGCAGAGTTCAGGCGGCACGCAGTGGGGACGGACCGGGCCCGGGTGGGGGGCGAGGTCGTTCGTTGTGGTCGATGCCGTGCGGCCGGCATCAGGCCACGTCGGCTTGGCCGGCCAACGACCTGCCGGCCAAGCCCCGGCGGCAACGCCGGCCGGGCGCCTGATCGCCGGCGCCCGCACCGCGGGACCGGCCGGGCCCTGCCTTCGGTGACCACCGGGCGGGAGCCGCTGCGTCGTCGTTGCGGTCGGCTCGCGAACGCTTCGGCGTCCTGGGCCGGACGCCGAGCCCGGACGCTCGGTGCAGGGGGCCACGGATCAAACAAGGTGCGGACCGTCGGGGCTGCGGGACCCCCCATACCCCCGGCGGCCGCCACATCACCCGTGGCCCGTTCGGTTCGGCCCGGGCCGTCGCGATGTTGCCGGAGACGGGACAGGTAGGCCGCACTCCACCACCCGGCGCGACGGCACTGTCGGCGAGGCCGGGCATCACAGCCGGGACGGGTGCCATCGACGCCGCCGGGCGAGACCGTCGGCACCGGCACCACTGGGCTGTCGGGTTCTGCTGCGCTGTCGGGCGCTACCGCGGTGCCGTGCTCCGCCGCGGTGCCGTGCTCCACTGCGGTCCCGGGCCCATGGCGCGCCCGGGTCTACCGGCCGGTGCCGGTTCGGCTGGGGTCGGACCTCGACGCGCGGTGCGGGTGGTGCCGGCCGAGCTCGTCGGCACCGGTAACCGCCACTCGGCGGAGAAGCGGCGGTCGCGACCGCCGCGACAGCCCGCCGGGAGCAGGTGTGGATGCCGGGAAAGAGGACCCGCACAGCCCTCGGCGAATACCCAGCGACGGCCGCGGGTAAGGCCCTCGCCCCGCCGCCGAAACCGTCGCCACCCCAGCCGTCGATCAACTCCCCACGACCAACTCCGGCGACCAACTCCCGCGACGCCATCGTCGGGACACCGCGACCGAGAATGGATCATGAATCGGCCCGCCGGCCGGGCTCGGATCAGGTGGCCTCTATTTGCTTGATGCGGTTCGTGAGTTCGGCGATCTGGTTGTACAGCGACCGCCGCTCCGCCATCTGCTGCCGGATCTTGCGGTCCGCGTGCATCACCGTCGTGTGGTCCCGCCCGCCGAACGCCTGACCGATCCGCGGCAGCGACAGGTCGGTCAGCTCGCGGCACAGGTACATCGCCACCTGCCGCGCGTTCACCAGCACCCGGGACCGCGAGTGCCCGCGCAGGTCCTCCAGGCTGACCCCGAAGTAGTCGGCCGTCTCGGCCATGATCCCGTCGGCGCTCATCTCCGGCGCCTCGCCGTCCTCGGCGGGGATGAAGTCGCGCAGGACCTCCTCCGCCACCGACATCTGCACCGGCGACCGGGTCAGGCTGGCGAACGCCGTCACCCGGATGAGCGCGCCCTCCAGCTCGCGGATCGACGAGGACATCCGGGAGGCGATGAACTCCAGGACGTCCGGCGGCGCCGACAGCCGCTCCTGCGCTGCCTTCTTCTGCAGGATCGCGATCCGCGTCTCCAGGTCCGGCGGCTGGATGTCGGCCAGCAGGCCCCACTCGAACCGGGTGCGCAGCCGGTCCTCCAGCGTCGCGAGCTGCTTCGGCCCGCGGTCGGAGGTGATGACGATCTGCTTGTTGGCGTTGTGCAGGGTATTGAAGGTGTGGAAGAACTCCTCCTGGGTCCGCTCGCGGGTCTCCAGGAACTGGATGTCGTCGATCAGCAGGATGTCGACGTCCCGGTACCGGCGCTGGAACGCGCTGGTCTTGTCGTCGCGCAGCGAGTTGATGAAGTCGTTGGTGAACTCCTCGGTGCTGACGTACCGCACCGAGCGCGCGTTGCCCAGCGTCGTCGCGTAGTGGCCGATCGCGTGCAGCAGGTGGGTCTTGCCGAGGCCGGAGCTGCCGTAGATGAACAGCGGGTTGTACGCCTTGGCCGGCGACTCGGCGACCGCGACGGCGGCGGCGTGGGCGAACCGGTTGGACGAGCCGATGACGAAGGTCTCGAACGTGTACTTCGGGTTCAGCCGGTTCCCGCCGGCCTCCGGCCCGGCCGGCGAGCGACGCAGGTCCCGCATTGCGGCCTCGCGCGCGTCGCGGCCGGTGGCGGTGGCCCGGCCCGGGCCGTTGTCCGGCGGGGTGTCGTCGGCCGCGCCGAACAGGGCGTCCTGCGCGGACCGGCCGGCGGGGATGCGCGCGGCGGCCGCGGCGGCGGTGCCGCCGGGCGGCTCGACCGGCTCGCGGACCGGCCCGGTCGGCGGGGCGGCGGCGGATGAGTAGGGCAGGGGGGCGGGCTCGCGGTACGGCTGCTGGGCGGTGCCGGTCGGCTCCGGGTACGGCGCGCGGGCGGCCCGGGCCGGCTCGCCGACCGGCCCGTGCTGGGTCGGGACGTACGGCGGGGCGGGCGGCAGCGGGGCCGGCGGCGCGTACGGCGAGGGGTCGGGCGGCGGGGCGAGCACCGGCGCGGCGCCGCCCTCGGGGTTGCGGACGGTCACCGCGACCTGGATCGGCCGGCCGAGCAGCCGGGACAGCGCCTCGGTGATCGCCGGGCGCAGCCGGGACTCGATGACGTCCCGGGTGAAGGAGTCGGGGACGGACAGCAGCGCGGTGTCCTCGACGATCGCCCGCAGCCGGGTCAGCCGCAGGTAGGCCCGCTGCTGCGCCGAAATGATCTCGTCGGCGAGGGTGTCGGTCGCGGCGTCCCAGACCGCGCCGAGGTCCATCGGATCCGCCACGCCGCCACCTCCTCCCCTTGGTTCCGCCCCGGTCAGCCCACTCACCGGCGACGTACGGCGGCGGTGGCGGCCGGCGCGGACGCTGGTCTTGTCCACAGGTTATCCACAGGCCCGGACCGGCCGGTCGGCGCGGTCGTGCGTCCCTGTGGATAACGCACGGGCGAGGGATTCTGTACCTGATAACGGTAATTCGTCCGGTTCGGTCATCGGTAAATCGGGCGTTGTGCCTCAGCGTGGGCCGACGCTGGATTCGTGATCATCGACGCGGTGTGACGAGTTGTCCACAGGCCCCGCGGGATCGGGTGCCGGCGGACGGGGGCATCGGCGCCTTTGCTATCGTGGCGACTTGCTTGCTGTTCCCCGTCAGGGTGACCCGACCCGGCCGTGCCGGTCCGCGGGGCCGCCCATCCACCGCGGCGGCGGCAGGTGACCATGGACGCATCCGGACCGCTGAAGCCGGACGCTCGGAAGACGGAGAGCCTGACGTGAGCAAGCGGACGTACCAGCCGAACAACCGTCGGCGCGCGAAGACCCACGGCTTTCGGCTGCGCATGCGCACCCGCGCCGGCCGTTCGATCATCTCGACGCGCCGGTCCAAGGGCCGCGCGCGCCTGTCGGCCTGAGAGCCAGCCTGACGCCGGGATGTAGGCGGTGGTTCCCGCGGCGTGCCGACTGCGGCGCAGTGCCGACTTCGCCGCGGTGATCCGCCTGGGCCGGCGGGCCGGGCGAGGGGCGCTCGTCGTCCACCTCGCCGTACCGAACGACCCCGAGCCGGCGCGTCCGGACAGCCCCGAGCTGCCGGTACGTGCCGGCTTCGTCGTGTCCCGGGCCGTCGGCGGCGCCGTCGCGCGCAACCGGGTGAAGCGCCGCCTCCGGCACCTCGTCGCCGCCCGGCTGGGCGGCCTGCCGCCCGGCACCGACGTCGTCGTCCGGGCGCTGCCCGCGGCGGCCGCCGCCACGTCCGGCGGCCTCGGCGCCGACCTCGATGCGGCGCTCGCCGCGGCGCTGCGCCCCCGGCGCCCGCGGGGCACGCCGTGACCCGGCGCGCCACACCGGCTGCCCGCATGATCGGCCTGGTGGTCGTCGCGTACCGTCGGTGGGTGAGCCCGGTGCTGCCCGCGCGGTGTCGGTTCTACCCGTCGTGCAGTGCGTACGCCCTGGAGGCGCTGGCGCAGCACGGCGCGCTCCGCGGCTGCCTGCTCACCCTCCGGCGGCTGCTGCGGTGCCACCCCTTCCACCCCGGCGGGTACGACCCGGTGCCCCCGCCCTCCGACGCTGTACACCGGGACCTGACGGGAGCAGTGCAATGAGTCTGGACTGGCTCTATACAGCCATCTCATGGATCCTGCTGTCCTGGCACAGCGTGTGGAACGCCGTGGGCCTCGGCAACAACGGCGCCTGGATCCTGGCGATCGTCTTCGTCGTCGTGACGCTGCGCGTGATCCTGTTCCCGCTGTTCATGAAGTCGATCAAGAGCCAGCGCGCGGTGCAGGCCCTCGCGCCCAAGGTCACCGAGCTGCGGGAGAAGCACAAGGACGACCCGCAGAAGCTCCAGCAGGAGGTCATGGCCCTCTACCGGACGGAGAAGGCCAACCCGCTCGGCGGCTGTCTGCCGATGCTGATCCAGGCGCCGGTGTTCCTCGCGCTGTTCCACGTGCTGCGCTTCCTGGACCCGACCAAGTCGGACGTCAAGTTCAAGACGCTCTACGGCTGGTCGCTGGACCAGTTCGAGCACGCGGTGCAGGCGCGGCTGTTCGGCGCGCCGATCGCGGCGAAGTTCGGCTCCACCGTCAGCGACCTGGCGGTGATGAACGCCAACGCGCTCACCGTCAAGCTCGTCGCGGGCGTGCTGGTCGCGCTGATGATCGCCACGACGTACCTCACCACCAAGCAGATGATCCTCAAGACCGGCTGGGCCGCGGAGCCGCAGCAGCGGATGATCCAGAAAATCATGCTGTACGGCTTCCCGGCATCGCTGCTCATCTCCGGCGCGATCTTCCCGATCGGTGTGATCATCTACTGGGTGGTGCAGAACATTTTCTCGCTGGCCCAGCAGCAGTGGGTGCTGCGCAAGTACCCGCCGCTCAACGTGAACGCCAAGGGGGAGGTCGTGGCGGGCGCGAAGGCACCGCCGAGCGAGTCGGCGAAGGCGCTCGCGCCGAAGCCTGGCGCGCGACCGGCCAACCCGAAGAAGGGCACGGCCAAGCGCAAGGGCTAGGCGCGTCGGGCGTGGAGCGGCCCGCAGCGGCGCCCGGCCCGGCGATGGTGAGGTGACGGCCGGCGACGGCCGACGAGAACGGACCGGCGAGAGGGCGCCCGGGGCGCGCCGAGCCGGTGGACGGGACCAGCGGGACGTGACGCGTGCCGCGGACAACGGAGATGACAACGTGACCGAGACGAGTGCTCCCCACGCCGAGCAGGACGACGCGACCGTCGCCGACGGGGCGGCGGACGATCGCCGCGCCGGTACGGTCGACGACGAGCCCACGGCGCGCGCGGCCGCTGCCGACGCTGACCTCGACGACGAGAACGACGAGGACGAGGACGAGGACGACGCCGAGGACGACGAGGACGACGAGGACGACGGCGCTGAGGACGACGGCGCTGAGGACGAGGAGGAGGCCGAGGGCGACGCCGGGGACGGCGGGCGCCGCGGCCAGACCGACGCGGAGCTGTTCGCGCAGAGCGAGATCGCCGCGGACTACATCGAGGGCCTGCTCGACATCCTCGACATGGACGGCGACATCGACGAGCTGGTCTCCGCCGGGCGCCCGGTGGTCGAGGTCGTCGGCGGCAAGCTGCAGGGCCTGGTCGGCCAGCGCGGCGCCACCCTGGAGGCGCTGCAGGAGCTGACCCGCCTCGCGGTGTACCGGCAGACGGGGGCGCCGAGCCGGCTGCTGCTCGACGTCGGCGGCTTCCGCGCCGGCCGGCGCAAGGAGCTGGCCGCGGTCGCGCGGACGGCGGTCGACAAGGTGCGCTCGTCGGGCGAGTCGCTGCGGCTGGAGCCGATGTCGGCGTTCGAGCGCAAGTGCGTGCACGACGTGGTCAACGCCTCCGACGGCGTGGCGAGCGAGTCGGAGGGCATCGAGCCCAGCCGGCGCATCGTCGTGCGTCCGGCCTGATCCGTGCCGGACACCCCCCTCGGCGACGATCTCGGGGTGCCGGCACCCCTGGCCGCCGCCGCCGGCTCGGTCTTCGGCGACCGGCTGCCGGTGGCGGCGGCTTTCGCGCGCAAGCTCGCCACCGACGGCGTGGTCCGCGGCCTGATCGGGCCGCGGGAGGCGCCGCGGATCTGGGACCGGCACCTGCTCAACTGTGCTGTTCTGGGCGAATTGATCCCGGATGAGGCGTATGTTGTCGATATCGGTACTGGCGCCGGTTTGCCCGGTATCGTGCTGGCTGTGGCAAGGCCCGACCTGCGGATCACGCTGGTCGAACCGCTGCTGCGCCGTACCGACTTCCTCACGGAGACGGTCGCGGAACTCGGGCTGACCGGGCGGGTGCGGGTGGTGCGCGGCCGGGCCGAGGAGATCGTCGACGTGCCCGGCATCGGCCTCCCGGCCGATGTCGTCACCTCCCGGGCGGTCGCGCCACTGGACCGGCTCGCCGGGTGGTGCCTGCCGCTCGCGGCGGTCGGCGGCCGGGTGCTCGCCCTCAAGGGCGCGAGCGCCGCGGATGAGGTCGCCGCGCACGCCGGCGCCGTCGCCGCGCTGGGGGGCGCGGCGCCCGCCGTGCACCGGTGCGGCGTGGGCACGATCGAGCCGCCGGCGACGGTGGTGGAGATTGTGCGGGAGCGAGTGGTGGCGGGTACCGTCCGCGGGCCGGAGGGTACCGAGCGGCGCTCGCCCGCACGGCGGGGCGGACGCTCCGCCGGACGGGGCGACGACCGGCGCGGCGAGCGCCGGAGCGAACGGCGCGGTGGGCGGAGGAGCTGATGGCGGTGTGGCCGGATCGGGCGTACGGCCGTAGGCTGGCCGCGCGCTGATGATGAGTCGAGCCGAGCGGAGACCCGCGGCGGGCCGGGACGCGGCTGCCGCCGGCGCACCCTTCGTCCGCCGGCGTCCGAGACGCTCCGACGGAGCCGATCCATCCGAACCGGGCAGGGATGACACGGTGCATGACACGGAGAGCCACGACAAGTACGGCTCGCAGCAGCAGACCGACGACGGCGAGTGGGTACCGGCCGACGGCGCGACCCGCCCGTCCGGCGAGCAGTGGGAGGGCGCCGCGGACTATGCGGTACCCCAGCCCCGGACCGGCCGCGGCATCGGTGCCGCGCGCAACGGCGAACCCGACGACGAGGCCCCGGCCGAGCCGGCCGGCGACACCGCGACCGTCACCGAGGAGCCCCCGCTGGCGCTGGAGGCCCGCCGCGCCGTCCAGGTGCTGAACCCCGCCGGCCCCGTCGCCATGCCCCGCCCCGACCAGCCGCGGATCATGTGCGTGGCCAACCAGAAGGGCGGCGTCGGCAAGACCACGACCACCGTCAACCTGGCGGTGGCGCTCGCGCTGCACGGCAACCGCGTGATCGTCGTGGACCTCGACCCGCAGGGCAACGCCTCCACCGGCCTCAACGTGCCGCACCACGCGGGCGTGCCGGACGTGTACTCGGTGCTCATCGAGAACGTCCCGCTGGTCGAGGTGGCGCAGCCGGTCGAGGGCATCCCGAACCTGCGCTGCGTCCCCGCCACCATCGACCTCGCCGGCGCCGAGATCGAGCTGGTCTCGGTCGTCGCCCGGGAGACGCGGCTGAGCAAGGCGATCGCTGCGTACCCCGAGGAGTTCGACTACGTCCTCATCGACTGCCCGCCGTCGCTGGGGCTGCTCACCGTCAACGCGCTCGTCGCGGCCCGCGAGGTCCTGATCCCGATCCAGTGCGAGTACTACGCGCTCGAGGGCCTCAACCAGCTACTGAGCAACATCAACCTGGTCAAAGCGCACCTCAACCCCGACCTGGACGTGTCGACGATCCTGCTCACGATGTACGACCGCCGTACCCGGCTGGCCGACGCCGTCGAGCAGGATGTGCGCAACCATTTCAGCGGCAAGGTGCTCAAGTCGGTGATCCCGCGCAACGTGCGGGTGTCCGAGGCGCCCAGCTACGGGCAGTCGGTCATGACCTACGACCCGGCCTCGCGCGGCGCGACCAGCTACTTCGAGGCGGCGCAGGAACTCGCCGAGCGCGGCGTCGGCAAGACCACCGGCGATGCGTAGCCGGACCATGTGGGCAGCGGGAGGCAAGGCATGAAGAACCGTCCGCGTGGTGGCCTCGGCCGTGGGCTGGGCGCGCTGATCCCGACGGGACCGGCGCGCAGCTCGGCGGTCACGTCACCGACGCCGCCGTCCCAGGTCACACCCGCCGGCGAGTCCGCGGCGGCCGAGCGGGCCGAGGCGGAGGCGCGCGCCGCGGCCGAGGTGGCCGAGCGGGCTGCCGCCGAACGGGCCGCGGCTGCGGAGCGGGCCGAGGCCGAGCGGGTCGCGGCGGAGCGGGCTGCCGCCGAGCGGGCGGCCGCTGACCGGGTCGCTGCCGAGCGCGCGGCGGCCGAGGCGGCGGAGCGGGCGGCTCGGGAAGAGGCCGAGCGGGCCGAGCGCGACGCCGCCGAGCGGGTCGCTGCCGACCGCGCTGCCGCGGAGCGGGTGGCTGCGGAGCGGGTGGCGGCCGAGGAGGCTGCTGCCGGACGGGTCGCGGCCGAGCGCGCTGCCGCGGAGCGGGCGGCGAGCGAGCGGGCGGCCGCTGACCGGGTCGCTGCCGAGCGGGCCGCGGCGGAAGCCGATGAGCGTGAGGCGAGCCGGCGGGAGTCCGGTGGGCGCGGCAAGCGCGGCAAGGCCGTCGCGGGCGCGTCCGGCGGCTCGGCCGATGTCGCCGCCGGTGTGGCGCCGGCCGTGGTGGCGCAGGCGTCCCGCGCGTCCGGCCGCTACGACGACGGTGCCGCCGATCCGGCCGACACCGATCCGGCCGACGGGTTCGGCGCGGGCGACCGCGTGGCCGGCGGGGTGGAACTCGCGCCCGTACCGGGGGCCACGTTCGCCGAACTGCCCGTCGACGCGATCGTCCCCAACCCGAAGCAGCCGCGGCAGGTCTTCGACGACGACCTGCTGGAGGAGCTGAAGACCTCGATCAGCGAGGTCGGCTTCCTCCAGCCGATCGTCGTCCGCGCGCTCGGCGGGGACCAGTACGAACTCATCATGGGCGAGCGGCGCTGGCGCGCCGCCAGGGCGCTCGGCCGGACCGCGATCCCCGCGATCATCCGGGAGACCCGCGACGACGCCATGCTCCGGGACGCCCTCCTGGAGAACATCCACCGCGCCCAGCTCAACCCGCTGGAAGAGGCGGCCGCGTACCAGCAACTGCTGGACGAGTTCGGCGCCACCCACGAGGAGCTGGCCCGCCGGATCGGCCGCAGCCGGCCGCAGATCACCAACACCATCCGGCTGATGAATTTGCCGGCGAAGGTGCAGCGGCGGGTCGCCGCCGGCATCCTGTCCGCGGGGCACGCGCGGGCGCTGCTGAGCCTCGATGACGCCGCCTCGCAGGAGGAACTCGCCGTCCGGATCGTCGGCGAGGGCCTGTCCGTGCGGGCGACCGAGGAACTCGTTTCGCTGGCGGTGGCCGAAGGTCCGAAATCGACACCCGGCCGGCGCCGTACCAAACCGACGGCTCCTGCGTTGTCCGAGTGGGCGGAGCGGTTGTCCGAGCGCTTCGACACCCGGGTGAAGGTGGACCTCGGACGGAGCAAGGGAAAGATCGTGATCGAGTTCGCGTCGGTGTCGGACCTGGAGCGGATCGCCCGCATCATGGACGTCCCCGACGGCCTGGACGAGGACTGACCCACCGCCCGCCGTGTGCGGGTGCCCTATGTAGCGCGATGGCTTCCCGGTGTTCGGCGTGCCCTGAGCCGAGCGGCTGGGTGCTCGGGGTCATGCTGGGCGGGCCCGGCCGCACTGCGGTCGCCTCGGGGCCGTCGGCGCGGTTCGGGTGGTCGGTGTGCGAGGCACCGCGGCACGGCGACTTCGTTTCCGGGCCGCCGGTGCTCGGGTGATTGGATGCCGGTGCTTCGTACTCGGTGGGTGGCGGCTGGCTCGGTGGGCGCTCCGTGCTGCTCGCTTGCTCGCCCGGTGCGCGTGACGTACCCATGCACCAGACGTACGTGGCGATGTCCACCGGTCGTGCGCCGGTCGGGAGGGTAGCGCGACCTCAGCGGGCGTCGTGGCTCGACGGGAACGGTCTGCCGCTCGGCAACAGCGTCCCGGCCGGCACCCGGCGCGCCGTGGGCGGCTCCACGCGGCGCATACGGCGTCGTCGTGGGCGCCGGGACCTTCTGGCCCTCGGTAACGCTCGGAGCTACATACGCCAGGTCGGGAATCGGCGTGCTCGGGGGGCGAACCGCGGTCCTCGGGGGACCACTGCCGTCCTGACCACGCAACGCAGCGGTCACCCGGGTCCACCCGACCTCAACGGGCTGCGTCGGTGTACCGGCCCACCGTTTTCCGGCCGACCATTCCGCATCGGTACGCCCGCGTGAGTCGGATCTTGCCTGAACACGGAGAGTGAAGCGGTGGCGAGCACGAAACCTCGCTTTGGGTGAGTGATCCGTCGCCCAGCGAGGTGTCGAGTACTCGATCTTGGATATCTAGGGGTTCGGGCGACCACTGTCCACAAGACGTGCGTTATCCACAGGGTTTGTGACGTCGACCTGTGGATAACTCCTGTGGATAACTCGGCTGCGAGCGTGTTTGCCTGTGGACAACGCGTGTGCGCCCCGGGGATAGAGTGCGTAGCCCACAGGTTTATCCACAGCCCTGCGCACACCCGGGGACGACCGTGGGCGCCCAGTTTCACGTGAAACGGTCCGGCCATGAGGTCATAGAACCGGATTCCGGCCTTACTTTCGTCACTCAGGTAGCATTCGGCAGACGCTACTGGCGGTAGCCGGCGACCCGCACATTGTGGGCATCATTGCTCAATATGCTGAGATCGCGCTAGTCCGGAATAGCACCAAACTGTGGGACAGCGCTTTCGCCAACGATGACCCGTGAGCCGCTCGAACAACGGTGGCGGTCTTACGAGTTTCACGTGAAACGGAGGCGCTGTCCGTGGCGTTTCACGCGAAACACCGTTTCTCCCACGCCATGATCACGCCCACGTCCACTCTCACGTCCGCGCTCCTGTCCGCGCTCACATATGCGCGAACAGTGGGCGATCGTTGTCGCCTAGTTTCACGTGAAACCTATGAAGGCGCGCTTCCCGTTCGATCGTTCAGCGATCCTCGGAGCATGCGGACATCCCAGATCCATCGACCTCGTTTCATGTGAAACAAGGTCTGAGGCGGACGGCAACCCCGTGCAGACAAGGCGAGGCATCGATGTCCATAGCATCGAAGCCCAGCTTCGGTAGTGCAGCTTGAAGCGTTTCACGTGAAACCAAGCGACCGGCTGTCCGAGAGCCAACGCATACGCACGGTCGGTGTTCAGTAGCGGCGCCGCCGAGCGACGGGTAGCTGTTTCACGTGGAACACGGCTTACGGGTGCAGCAGCAAGCCCGGTGGTCGTCGTTTCACGTGAAACAGAGCTTGTAAGAGTAGCGAAGAGCCCGCAGCCCCGTTTCACGTGAAACAGAGGCTCGCGGGCTCGTTCGTTGCGTGTATCAGCGCTTGGTGTCGGCGGCTCGCCGCGTCAGCACCGCCAGCAGCTCGCCGAAGTTCCACTCCGCCGCACTCACCGCCATCGGCAGCAACGACGTTTCCGTCAGCCCCGGCGCGACGTTCACTTCGAGCACCTGCGGATCCCCCTCGCTCGGCACGATGAGGTCGACCCGCGACAGGTCCCTCAGCCCGAGCGCCACATGCGCCCGTACGGCCAACTCCTGCACCCGTGCCAGCGTCTCCGGTGCCAGCCGGGCCGGCGCGTGCCACGTCGTCAGCCCCGCCGTGTACCGGGCCGCGTAGTCGTACACCCCGGCGTGCGGCGTGATCTCGACCGGCGGCAGCGCCTCGGGGCCGTTCCCCCGGTCGACCACCGAGACCGCCACGTCCACCCCCGGCACGAACCGCTCCACCAACGCCGTGGAGTCGTACCCGAAGCAGCTCACCATCGCCGCCGGCAGCCCCTCCGCCGTCGTCACCGGCGTGACCCCGAGCCCCGAGCCGCCCTGCGCCGGCTTCACGATGACCGGCAGGCCCATCCCCGCCGTGACCCGGCCGAGGATCGCGGCGCCGCCCAGCTCGGAGAAGCGGTCCTGCGGCAGCGCCACCCAGTCCGGCGTCGGTACGCCCGCCGACCGCAGCACCGCCTTCGCCGCCGGCTTGTCCCAGGCGAGCCGAGCGGAGCGCGCGTCCGCGCCGACGTACGGGACGCCGGCGAGGTCGAGGATGGCCCGCAGCGAACCGTCCTCACCGGACCCGCCGTGCAGGGCGATCAGGACGGCGTCCGGCGGGTCGGCGACGAGGGTCGGGATGAGCGTCGCGTCGGCGTCGTGCAGGACGGCGTCCACGCCGGCGCCGCGGAGCGCGTCGACCGCCCGCCGGCCGGAGCGGAGGGAGACCTCGCGCTCGTACGAGAGCCCGCCGGCGAGGACGAGCACGTGCAGGCCGGCGGCGGATCGCGGTTCGCTCATGCGGGAATCATGCCAAGTCGGGGCCGGGCGCGTCCGCCCCGGGGCGCACCCGGCGGTGCGGGCCCTCGACCGTGCGGCCGAAGATCGACCGCGTCGCCAGCTCCTGTTCGACGACCCCGGCGAGCCGGCGGACGCCCTCGCGGATGCGGTCCGGCGGCGGGAAGGAGAAGTTGAGCCGGAGGTGGTGGTGGCCGCCGCCGTCGGCGTAGAAGCCGGTCCCCGGCACGTACGCGACCCGGGCGGCGATCGCCCGCGGCATCATCGCCTTGGCGTCCAGGCCGGCCGGCAGCGTCGCCCAGACGAACAGGCCGCCGGCCGGCGTCGTCCAGGTGAGCCCGGCGGGCATCAGGTCGCCGAGCGCGGCGAGCAGCGCGTCCCGCCGTTCCCGGTAGATCTCGCGGTACGTCTTGAGCTGGTCCCGCCACGGCATCGTGCGCAGGTACCCGGCGACGGCCGCCTGGGCGAACGCGCTCGGGCAGAGGATCTGCGCCTCGCTGGCGATGACGAGCTTCTCCCGGACGGCGTGCGGGGCGAGGATCCAGCCCACCCGCAGCCCCGGCGCGAACGTCTTGGAGAACGTGCTCAGGTACAGCACCCCGTCCCGCCGCCGCGCGCGCAGCGGCCGCGGCGCCGGCCCGTCGAAGCCGAGCTGGCCGTACGGGTCGTCCTCGACGACGAGCACCCCGGCCCGTTCGCAGATGTCGAGGACCTCCTCGCGGCGCTCCTCGGTGAGCGTGACGCCGGCCGGGTTCTGGTACGTGGGGATCGTGTAGAAGAACTTCACCCGGTCGCCCGCCCGGGCGGCGGCGTCGAGCGCCTCGGCGAGCGCCGCGGGGATGACCCCGTCGTCGTCCATCGGCACGTGCCGGACCCGGGCCTGCGCGGCCTGGAAGACGCCGAGCGCGCCGACGTACGTGGGCCCCTCGGCGAGGATCAGGTCGCCGGGGTCGAGGAACAGCCGGCCGACCAGGTCGAGCGCCTGCTGCCCGCCGACGGTCACGACGACGTCCTCGGGGGAGCCCTCGATGCCGGACTCGGCCATCACCTCGCAGATGCCCTCGCGCAGTTCGAGGGTGCCCTGGCCGATGCCGTACTGCAGGGTGGTCGGGCCGTGCTCGGCGGCGAGCGAGGCCAGCATCTCGCCGACGGCGTCGAGCGGGAGGGCGGCGACGTAGGGCGCGCCGCCGGCCAGCGAGACGACCTCGGGCCGGCTCGCCACGGCGAAGAGGGCCCGGATCTCGGACGCGGTCATGCCGCGCACGCGCCGGGCGTATCGATCGGTGTAGTCGTCGTGAGTCGTACCGGACACGCGGGTGCCTCTCGGGCCGGGGATGACCCATCGATGGTAAGCGCTCGGGGCAAGCCCGCGCCCTCTTCGATCACTGGTCACCGTCGTACTACGCAGGATGTATGTATGCGGTTCGGGGGTGGTGACCTCTCCCCCGAGGGGACCGAACGGGCGTACCATCGACGATGGGCCTCGATCGGACGAGCCAATCGATCGGGCCGGCCCTCACCGTGCTCGGTACCAGCAGTTCCGGTACCGGCGGGCCCGGGGCCGGCTCGGGCGGGTCGGCTCGGGTCGGCCGGACCGGGCGCGCGCCCGGTCCGAGCGGGCCCACTGTGCGACCGGTCGACCGACGGTCGACCCGGACGGCTGCCGCGGGTGCTCCCGCGGGACGTCCCGCGGCCGGCTCGGGCGGCGGGGCGCGAGCTGTCAGAGGAGGCGCCGGTGCCGGACCACGCAGTCGTGGTGGAACACGTCGTACGATCCCCGCTCCGGGGCCGCTGATGTCCCGCCGACTCGTATCCCTGACCCTCGACACCCTCGAGGACCTGCCGCGGTCGTGCCGGCAGTGCGTGTACTGGGAACTGGACCCCGTCGCCGCCGAGCGGGCGTGCGCCACCGGCGACCCCGGCCTGGAGAAAGAGGCATGGGTGTCGCAGACCCTGCTGGAGTGGGGGTCGTGCGGCAAGCTCGCGTACGTCGACGGCATGCCGGCCGGGTTCATCATGTACGCGCCGCCGGCGTACGTGCCGCGGAGCATGGCGTTCCCGACCTCGCCGGTGTCGGCCGACTCCGTCCTGTTGACCACCGCCCACGTGGTCAGCGCGTTCGCCGGCGGGGGGCTCGGGCGGATGCTGCTGCAGGGCGTCGCGCGCGACCTGACCAAGCGGGGCGTGCGGGCGATCGAGGCGTTCGGCGACGCGAAGTTCGGCGACCCGGACGACGACCACAAGGGCGGCACGTGCGTGGCGCCGGCGGACTTCTACCTGTCGGTGGGGTTCAAGACGGTCCGGCCGCACCCCCGGTACCCGCGGCTGCGGCTCGAACTGCGCACGGCGCTGTCCTGGAAGTCCGACGTGGAGTACGCGCTGGAGAAGCTGCTCGGCTCGATGAGCCCCGAGACGCTGCTGCGCCCGGTCCGGCCGGTCGCCCGCACCCCGTCCAACCCCGCCGCCGTCTGACCGACCACCGCCGCAGAACCGACCCTCTCCCGATCCACGCCGAACCGGCCTGCCGGGACACGCGGCCGGACCGATTGTACGGCCGTGCCAACCGTCGGTGCGGCCGCTCCGGGGAGGGCCGGCCGAACGCGGCGCGGTCAGGTGCGGCGGGCCTCGGCCAGCGCCGCGCGTAGCTGCCGGACGTCGATCGAGCCCGTCGGCACGTCGTGCTCCAGCGGGATGTACATCCGCTGCACCGCCGCCACGATCGCGTCCACGATCCGGTCCAGCGTGCCCGGCTCGGTCAGCCGCGCCGCGTCGCCCGCGTTGGTGAGGTACCCGACGTCCACCCGCACCGCCGGCATCCGGGTGAGCCGCAGCAGCTCCCAGCTCTTGGCGTGCACCCGGCAGTCGCGCAGCCCGGTGCGTGCGACGATCTCCCGCTGGACCAGCCCGGCGAGCCGCTCGCCGACCGTCGAGGTGGCGCCGCTGGTGACGCCGTAGTGGTACGTGGACACCCCCTCGGCCGCGGGGTTGCGGTGCGCGTCGACGTGCAGCGAGATCAGCAGGTCGGCGTCGAGGGTGTTGGCGAGGGCGGCCCGGTCGGCGTCCGGGACCCGCTGCGCGGGCCGCGGGCCGCGGGTGAGGTGCGCGCGCATGCCGGCGGCGGCCAGCCGGCCCTGCAGCCGGGAGGCGAGGTCGAACACCAGCTCGGCCTCGTGCCGCGCGCCGGCGGTGATGCCGGCGTCGGGGCCGCCGTGGCCGGGGTCGACGACGATGGTCTTGCCGACGAGGTTCGGGCCGGAGTGGCGGAACCGCTCGGTCTCGCGCAGCCACTGCGGGCGGCCGCCGACGACCTTGCGGCCGAGCCGGTCCAGCGCGGCGACGGTCTGCGGGCCGCACGAGCCGTCGGGGAACAGGCCGACCTCGCGCTGGAACTGGGCCACCGCGCGGGCGGTCGCGGCGGCGTAGACGCCGTCCGGGCGGCGCGGGTCGTAGCCCAGTTCGAGGAGGCGCTCCTGGAGTTCGCGGACGTCCTCGCCGACGAGCGGCGCCGACACGGCGTGGTGCAGGGTGCGCGAGCCGAGCCGCCAGCGCGCGGCGTCGAGGGCGTGCCAGGTCTCGGCGCCGACCGTACCGTCGATGGTGAGCCCGCGGTCCTGCTGGAACCGGCGGACGCCGTGCTCGACGTGCCGGTCGAAGGTGTCCCGGTCGGCGCGGTCGACGAGCCGCAGCTCGTGCAGGATCGTGCTGATCTCGATGACCGCCGGACCGGTGTCACCGTGTCGGATGGGCCGCACCTGGAAGTCCTCCTGCCCGTGACCGTCCGTTATGCCGGAAGCGTACCCGCGATGGCGGTGCCAGGTCCGGACGCGACGCACCATGGGTGGGCCGGCGCCGGCCCACCGACCCCATGCTGCCGCACCGGATGCGGTCGGCCCGGAGTGCGCGCGGGGCGACCACGTGGAGCGGTCCACCCGCGACTCTCGGTGCGTACCGGGCGTGGGTCACGGGCGCACCGGGCCCGGAACGGCGGCAGCCGCGGCGCCGGCCCGGTCGGGCGGCGCCGCGGCTGCGCGCGAGCGAACTCGTCAGAGGGCGGATTCGATGAGCTTGATCAGCTCGCCCTTGGGCTTGGCGCCGGCCACGGACTGCACCGGCTCGCCGCCCTTGAACACCGTCAGCGTCGGCACCGACATGATCCGGTACGCGCGGGCGGTCTCCGGGTTCTCGTCGATGTTCAGCTTCACGATGCGGACCTTCTCGCCCATCTCGCCGGCGATCTCGTCGAGTACGGGGGCGACCTTCTTGCACGGCGCGCACCAGTCGGCCCAGAAGTCCACCAGGACCGGGGTGTCGGACTGCAGGACGTCAGCGACGAACGTGGCGTCGGTGACCGCCTTCATGGATCCCACGGGTACTACCTCCTCCGGTGCGGGGCCGTGCGCCCCACTCGCGAAAACTCGGGCCGGGGTCAGCCCAGCGCGGCGATGTACCGCTCGGCGTCCAGGGCCGCGGCGCAGCCCGTGCCGGCGGCGGTGATCGCCTGCCGGTACGTGTGGTCGACCACGTCGCCCGCGGCGAACACGCCGGGCAGGCTGGTCCGGGTGGTCGGGGCGGCGACGGTGACGTAGCCGTCGGCGTCGGTCTCGACCTGGTCGCGGAACAGGTCGCTGCGCGGGATGTGGCCGATGGCCACGAACACGCCGGTCACGTCCAGGATCCGGGTCTCGCCGGTGGTCGTGTCGCGCAGGCGGGCGCCCGCCACCTTGCCGCCGGCGCCGACGATCTCCTCGACGACGCTGTTCCAGGCGACCTTGATCTTGTCGTTCTTCAGCGCCCGCTCGGCCATGATCTTGCTGGCGCGGAACTCCTCGCGGCGGTGCACGATCGTCACCGAGGCGGCGAACTTCGTGAGGAACGTCGCCTCCTCCATCGCCGAGTCGCCGCCGCCGACCACCGCGATGTGCTGGTCGCGGAAGAAGAAGCCGTCGCAGGTCGCGCAGGACGAGACGCCGTGGCCGAGCAGCTCCTGCTCGCCCGGTACGCCCAGCGGCCGCCAGGCCGAGCCGGTGGTGAGGATCACCGCGCGGGCCCGGTACTCGGCGGCGCCGACCCGGACGGTCTTGACGTCGCCGGCCAGCTCGACCGCGGTGGCGTCGTCGGTGAGGAACTCGGCGCCGAACCGCTCGGCCTGCTTGCGCTGGGCGTCCATCAGCTCGGGGCCCATGATGCCGTCGGGGAAGCCGGGGAAGTTCTCCACGTCGGTGGTCGTCATCAGCGCGCCGCCGGACTGCACGCCCTCGATCACCAGCGGGCGCAGGTTGGCCCGGGCGGCGTAGATGGCCGCCGTGTAGCCGGCCGGGCCGGAGCCAATGATGATCAGTTCACGAATCTCGGACAACGCCGACTCCCCTGGGGTGTGTGAGGCCATGGCACCGCGGTCCCGCCGGGGAGGGGGGCACTGCCGGCGCCGCCGTACGCGATCGTCATACGGGTGAACGCCATCGTACGTACCGGCATTCCGCCCCGGGGGGCGGGCGGGGCAGCGCTCAGCGCGCGGCGACCCGGCGGAGGATCCGGGCGTTGCCCGGCACCGCGCCGCAGTCGGCGCCGAGCGCCGTGACCGCACTGCTGCGGTCGCGGTCCTCACTGACCACGACCAGGGCCGGCTGGCCGCCCACGGCCGCGAAGTCGACCAGCCGCACCCGCGCGGTCTGCGGGTGGGCCAGGCGCAGCGCGTTCAGGCAGGCGTCCAGGGCGGCGGAGTCGGTGAGCCGGCGCAGCGCCGGCGGAACTTTTGTCAAGTCGGGGCTCGTGACGGCGCGCTCGCCGGCCAGGGCGGCCGCGCCGGCCAGGGCGGCAGGGGCGTACGTGGTGCCGCTGACCTGGATGACGACGGCCTCGGGGCTGTTGGCGGCGCGGGTGCGCTCGTCGGCCAGCGGCGAGACGCCCGGCGCGTCGGCCACGCTGCGGGAGGGCTCGTCGCCGCCCGAGCGCAGCTCGGCGGTGACGGTCACGCCGACCCCGGCGACCGCGAGCACGCCCGCGGCAACGGCGACCCGGCCGAGCCAGCGCGGCGGCGCGGCGCGGCGCCGGCGGCCCGTGGCGACCCCGATGGGGACGACCGGGGCGAGCGGGGCGTCGGGCGCCCCCGTAGGCGCCGGGCCGATGCCCTCGGCGCGCAGCACGGCTGCCAACCGCGCGGCGACGTCGTCGGGCATCGGCTCCGGCGCCTCTGCCCAGGAGCGCAGGTCCACCTGTACGGCCGAGAAGCCGGCGACGAGCGTGTCGTGCGCCCGCCGCCAAGCCGGGTCGGCAGCCACCCACTGCGCGACCTCGGCCTCGACCGGGGTGTCCGCCAGCGCCCCACCGACGTAGTCGGCGAGCAGATCGCGCTGGGCAGGTGTCAGCTCGGCACCCGCGTCCCGCGTGCCACCTGCATCGAACGTCCCGGTCACTCGTGCTCCTCCTGGCTCACGCCCGCCGACGGGGAACCGTCTCGTGGCGCTCCTGTCCCCGATCGGACGCCGGCCGCCGACCCGCGGTTCCCGCCGATCACGGGGGATTCGCGGAGGTGGCCCAGGATGCCGGCGAGCTTGGCCCGGCCGCGGGCGCAGCGGCTCTTGACGGTGCCCTCGGCGATGCCGAGCATGGCCGCGGTCTCGGCCACGGCGTACCCGTGGACGTCCACCAGGACCAGCGCGGCCCGCTGGTCGGCGGGGAGCTTGCCGAGGGCCTCCCAGACCACCAGCCGGGTGTCGTGGTCGGCCACCGGGGCGACCGGCTCGGGCGCGCTCGGGGCGTCGTCGTCGTGGCTGCCGTCGCCGAGCGCCACCGTCGGGTGGGCCTTGCGCCGGCGGATGCGGTCCAGGCAGGCGTTGACCACGATCCGGTGCAGCCAGGTGGTGACGGCCGAGTCGCCGCGGAAGCGCGGGGCCGCGCGGTGGGCCGAGAGCAGGGCGTCCTGGAGCGCGTCCTCGGCCTCCTCGCGGTCGCGCAGGGTGCGGATCGCCGCGGCCCACAGCCGGTCCCGGTGGCGCATGAACAGCTCGGCGAACGCGTGCGGGTCACCCGCCACGTGTGCGCGGAGCAGCTCCAGATCGGTGGTTTCGGGTGCGGTCACGGGCCCTCGACAACGATCTCCCGGACGCCGAGCTTGTAGCCGCCGGTGCCGTCCGACGGCAGGGCGGTGATCCAGAGCATCAGGTACCGGTACGTGGCGTTGGGGTCGAAGTCGCCGTACGCCCAGGTGCCGCTCGCGGTGACGGCCCGGGTCAGGTTCCGGTACGAGGACAGCACGGCGCGGTCGCCGCCGGCGCTGGCGCCGGGGTCGGCGGTGCCGTGGCGCAGGCTGACCGCCGCGCCACCGGCGGAGAAGTCGGCCCGGATCGAGCTGACCCGGCGCGGCCCGCCGAGGTCCAGCAGGATGCCCATGCCGGGCTTCACGGCGGTGAGCGGGGAGGTGTACCGCTGGGTCTCCCACTCGGTGTCGGCGTCGCCGTCGACGATGGCGCCGGCGTCGTCCAGCTCGGTGCGGTCGCCGCCGGGGTCGACGATGCGGACCTGCGCGCCGCTGAGCGGGATCGGCTTGGGGTCCAGCGCGGCGCCGCTGCGCTGCGGGGACGGCTGGGCGCCGGGCGTCGGGGTGGTCGCGCCGGGGTCGGCGGAGCCGCCGAGCAGCCGGAGGCCGACGAACGTACCGGCGACCGCGAGCACGACCAGCGCGAGCACGCCGGCGAGGATCTTGCCGTACGGGGTCCGGCCGCGGCGCAGCGCGACAGTGGAGTCGGCGCCGAACCGGACCGGGCTGGGCTCGTCCAGCAGCGCGTCCGCCGGGTCGGTGTCGAACCGGGACAGATCAGCGGATACCAGGTCGGACGGCGGGGCCGGGTCGCGCTGGTCGAGCAGCGCCATCGTGAACGCGTCCAGGTGGTCCGGCACGCCGGCGCGCATCTGCCGCGGGGCGATGGCGTTGCCGGCGGCGTCCCGGATCGCGTCCGGCACGCCCGGCGCGGGGGTCAGCTCGGTGCCCGGCCAGTGGCCGGTCAGCGCGAAGTACAGGGTGCCGCCGACGCAGCGCACGTCCGTGGCGACGGTGGTGTCCCGGTCGGTGCGGGCGTCGGCGAGGACGACCCGGCCGTCCTGGGCGACGAGGACCGTACCGGGGTGGATGTTGCCGTGCACCATGCCGGTGGCGTGCACCGCGGCGATCGCCGCGGCGACGGCGTGCGCGATCGTGGTCGCCCGGCCCGGGTCCAGCGGGCCCTCGGCGGCGACGATCTCGCGCAGCGAGGCGCCCTCGACCCACTCGCGGACGACGAACGCGCGGTCCGCCTCGTCCACGGCGTCGTACACGCCGACCAGGTTGGGGTGCACGACCCGGCTCGCGGCGACGGCCGCGCGGAGCATCTCGGCCGCCCGCTCGCCGCCGGGGTAGCGCAGCACCACCGCGACGGGGCGGCGCAGGATCACGTCGACGCCGCGCCAGACCTGCCGGCCCACGGCGTCCTCGGAGATGTGGGCGACCAGCTCGTACCGGTCGGCCAGGAGGTCGCCGACGGTGGGAGCGCCGTGGGTCGGGGCGTCCGGCAGTGCCTCAGTGGCATCGCGGCCCTGCTCGACCTGCGTCACCCGTCCTCCTCGGGGCCCGTCGGTGGTGCCGACTCGGTGGCCACCGGGTGCCGGTGGCCGCGGCGCGCCTCCGGCCCGCGGGTGCCGCCGGTCCGGCGTCCCCGGCCGAGCCGGGTGCCGGACCGCTCCGGTCCCCGGGGTCGGCGGGGAGTCGGCCCCCGCGGCGCGGCGACGTCGTCCCACCGCACGATACCCGTCAGGGGTAGAACAGCGACACGTCGTCGCGTGCGCTGGTCCTATCGTCGCAGCTTTCGGGCCACCAGGCCCAGCACATCATCGATCTCCCGCAGCCGGACCAGGCGGGCCAGGCCGAGGTACGCGCCAACGATAACCACGCCACCCAGGGCCAATCGGATCAATGCTGCGCCGGTGGGTAGCGGATCGCCGCCCGGCAGGACGCCCACGAGCAGCCAACCGGCCAGCGCCGCGCCCCCGGCGGCCAGCGCGACCCTGCCGAATGTGAGCAGGATCCCACGCAGTCCGATCCGTCCGATCCGGCCGCGCAGCAGCGCGGCCGAGATGACCGCCGCGGCGACGTACGAGACGGCGTTGCCGATCATCACCCCGACGGCGGCCAGCGCCGCGCCCAGGGCGAGGTACAGCGCGACCTGCACCGCCACCCGCAGCACCACGACCGGGATGTTGATCAGGGCGGGCGTCCGCGTGTCGGGCAGGGCGTAGTAGGCGAACGTGAAGAGCTGGCTCAGCGCGAACGGGATCAGCGCGAGCGCCGCCAGCACCAACACCTCGGCCGTCCGGCGGGAGTCGGCGGAGGTGATCGCGTTGTGCTCGAACAGCGTCACCGCGATCGGCTCGGCCAGCACCGCGAAGGCGACGGCGATCGGGGCGAGCACCGCGGTGGTCATCCGGGTGCCGCGGGACAGGTCCGCGGCCAGGTCGCTCAGCCGGAAGTCCGCGGCGGCGGCGCTCATCCGCGGCAGCAGCGCGGTGATGATCGAGACGGCGACGATGCCGTGGGCCATCATCATCAGCAGGTACACGTTGTTGTAGACCAGCACGCCGGCGGCGCCGGCCGGCGACTCGGCCCGGGCGTTGTTCAGCAGCCGGAGCAGGATGACCACCCCGACCTGGCTGACCACGACGTAGCAGAACATCCAGGCGCCCAGCCGGCCCAGCTCGCCGAGGTCCAGCTCGCGGAAGCCGCCGCGCCACTTCCAGGTGAACCCGACCCGGCGCAGCGCCGGCCACATGCCGGCGGCCTGGACGGCCACGCCGAGCAGGGTGCCGCCGCCGAGCAGCAGGATCGCGCCGGCGGACATGTCGGCCAGCTCGGGGCGGTTCGGGCCGTACACCGCGATGAAGACGCCGCCGATGCCGATCACCACGAGGTTGTTCAGGATCGGCGCCCAGGTCGGCGCGGCGAAGTGGCCGCGGGTGTTCAGGATCGCCGTGAACAGCGCCGACATGCCGGCGAAGAACATCATCGGCAGCATCAGGTACGACAGCAGGGTGACCAGCCGGCGGTACTCCTCGCCCGCCCCCGCCCCGGCGAACACCGCGGTCAGCAGCGGCGCCGCGACCACCGCGAGCACGGTGGCCACGCCCAGCGCGAGCACCGCGAGGGTGAGCAGCCGCTGGGTGTACACCTGGCCGCCGTCGGCGTCGGACCGGCGGCGGCGCACCAGCACCGGCACCAGCACGCTGGACAGGATGCCGCCGAGCAGCAGCTCGTAGATCATCGCGGGGAAGAACTGCGCGGTGCTGTACGCGTCGCCCACCGCCAGCGCGCCCAGCGCCGCGGCCACCGTCGCCGTCCGCAGGAACCCGGTCGCCCGGGAGATCACGGTCAGGCCGGCCATCGTCGCGCTGTGCCCGGCCACGCCGGGGTCCGCGGGCTCGCCGCCGCCGGTCGCGGGCGGTTCGACCGGGTCGCCGCCGGAGCGGGAACTGCGGTACACGCGACCAGACAAGCGGGGCCTCCTTCGCGGGCGTCTCGCCCACCTTAGTGAGCCGCCGCGCGCGGCGGTTAGGCTGCATGACCGATGTCCTCCGCCAACGCACCCACCCCCACCGGCCCGTCCGCCGCCGCGCTGACCGCCGCCCAGCGCCGCGCCGTCGCCGAGCTGCTCCGGGTCTCCCCGGTCGCCGACGAGCTGGGGCGCCGCTTCGCCGCCGCCGGGCACGAGCTGTACCTGGTCGGCGGCTCCGTCCGCGACGCCCTGCTCGGCCGGCTCGGCGACGACCTCGACTTCTGCACCGACGCGCCGCCCGAGGCGACGCTGGCCGCCGTCCGCGGCTGGGCCGAGGCGATCTGGGAGACCGGCCGCGAGTTCGGCACGATCGGCGTCGCCCGGCGCGGGCTCCGGCTGGAGATCACCACGTACCGGGCCGAGGCGTACGACGGGGTCACCCGCAACCCGGCCGTCGCGTACGGCACCGACCTCGCCGGCGACCTGTCCCGCCGCGACTTCACCGTCAACGCGATGGCCGTCAGCGTGCCGGGGCACGCGTTCGTCGACCCGCACGGCGGGCTCGCCGACCTCGCCGCCCGGGTCCTGCGCACGCCGGGGCCACCGGAGCGGTCGTTCGGCGACGACCCGCTGCGGATGCTGCGCGCGGCCCGGTTCGCCGCGCAGCTCCGGTTCGCCGTCGACCCGGCCGTCCGGGCGGCGATGACCGCGATGGCGGCCGACCTGGACCGGATCACTGCCGAGCGGATCCGGGACGAGTTCAGCAAGCTGCTCTGCGGCGCCGACCCGGTGACCGGCCTGCGGCTGCTCGTCGACACCGGGCTGGCCGACCGGTTCCTGCCGGAGCTGGCCGGGCTGAAGCTGGAGATCGACGAGCACGCCCAGCACAAGGACGTGTACGAGCACACCCTCACCGTCGTCGCCAACGCCGTCCGGCTGGAGCGGGACACCGGGCCGGACCTCGTGCTGCGGCTCGCCGCGCTGCTGCACGACGTCGGCAAGCCGGCCACCAAGGAGGTCAGCGGCGACGGGCGGGTGAGCTTCCACCACCACGAGGTCGTCGGCGCGCGGCTGGCCCGGACCCGGCTGCGGGCGCTGCGGTACCCCAAGGACGTGATCGGCGACGTCGCCCACCTGGTCGCGCTGCACCTGCGCTTCTACGGGTACGGCCGCGGCGAGTGGACCGACTCGGCGGTGCGCCGGTACGTGACCGACGCCGGGCCGCTGCTGTCCCGGCTGCACCTGCTCACCCGGTCGGACTGCACGACCCGGAACAAGCGCAAGGCGGCGGCGCTGGCCGCCGACTACGACGCGCTGGAGGGGCGGATCGCCCGGATCGCGGCCGCCGAGGACCTGGCCCGGGTCCGGCCGGACCTCGACGGCAACGCGATCATGGAACTGCTCGGGGTACCGCCGGGGCCGGTGGTCGGGCGGGCGTGGCGGTACCTGAAGGAGGCCCGCTTGGAGCGGGGTCCGCTGTCCCGCGACGAGGCGGAGACCCTCCTCCGCGAGTGGGCCGCCCGCGAGGGCCTCTGACCCCGCCGCCCGCGGACCGGTTGGAGATCATGAGGGTGAGTACCTCGTCGAGTGCCGAGAGGTGTGTCAGCCCATGTTCGCGTCAGCAGGTCTTGTAGACGCCGCCGCCGGTGTACGCGCAGGTGTCGATGAGCTGGTTGTTCGGGTTGTACAGGCGGGCCGTGTCCGTCCCGGTGTTGTTCCAGACGTAGTTGCCCATCCCCCAGTACCGCGTCGTGCTCGTGTTCGTCCCCTTGCCGGTGCGGACGACCACCCGCCGGTTCGGCTGGACGAGGAAGGTGCCGGTGAACGTGTACTTGTGGCCGTGCGCGTCCTTGAACCACCACTTGTACAGGTTCGTCGGGAGCACCCGGCGGTTCCACAGTTCGATGTACTCCTGGTTGATCTTCGCGTTCGTGCGGGTGTCCGTGCCCGGCGGGTCGTAGTAGATCTTCGTGATCATGACCGCCGGGCCGCCGGCCTCGGCCGGGGCCGTCGCCGCGACCGCGCCGCCGGTCGCGCCCAGCGCGAGCGCGAGCACCGCGCGCACCATCCTGCTCATCGGGACCACCTCTTCTCCGTACGGGGACTGCCCGGATAACCCGGCCGCCCCGCCGATGGTCGCGCGGGCCGGGCGGGTCGATCACGGGAACGGGCGTTTCGCTCCCGCCCCGACCCGCCCGGCCGGGCCTCACGGAGTCAGCGTCGCGACCCGGCCCGCCTCGCCGGAGGCCCAGCACGCCCCCGCCGCCGTACAGGCGACCGCGTCGAAGCTCCCGGTGTCGAACCGGGTCCAGGTGCGCCCGCCGTCGGCGCTGGCGTCACTGCCGGTCGGGCCGACCGCCAGCACCGTCTCGCTGCGGCCCACCCAGGCGGCACCGGACCGGTACTCGCCCGGCGCCCGCCCCGCCGGCTGCCACGTGCGCCCGGAGTCCTCGCTCAGCGCCGCGTGCTGCGGCGCCTCGGTGGGCTTGGTGTAGTCGCCGCCGAGGGCGACGCCGCGCCACCAGTCGCGCATGGCCAGCGTGTAGATGCCGGTGCTGCCGCCGCCCGGTACCGGGCTCTCGGCGAGCGTCCACGTGAGACCGCGGTCGTCGGTGCGGAACACCCGCGAGCGCGGGCTGCCGGTGGTGGCGAACCACGCCGCGCTGCCGCCGCGCTGGGCGACCAGGCAGGTGCCGCTGGCGGCGAACGCGCCCTCGCCGGCCTGCGCGGCCGGCATCCCGTCGCTCGGCACGACGCTCCAGCTGTCGCCGCCGTTGCTCGTGCTGACCAGGCGGAACTTGCCGTCTACCGCGTCGGACAGGGCCAGGCCGTGCCGGGTGTCGAAGAAGGCCAGGCAGTCGTAGAACGCCTTCGGGTCGGTGTTGCGGAAGCCCTCGGTCCAGGTCCGGCCGCCGTCGCGGGTGCGGTAGATCCGGGACGCCTCGCCCTCCCCGATGGACAGGATCACCGCGCGGTCGGCGTCCCAGGCCGTGATGTCGCGGAAGTCCAGGGCCTCGGCCCCCGGTACGGCGAGCCGGGTCCAGTGCTGCCCGCCGTCGGTGGTGCGCAGCACGGTGCCCTTGCTGCCGCTGGCCCAGGCGACCCTGTCGCTGACCGGGGCGAGGCCGCGGAGCCGGGAGTCGGCGCCGGTGGGGCGCAGGGTCCACGTCGGAGCGTCGGCGGGGGCGGCGGCGGCCGGTGCGGCGCCGGCCAGGGCGAGCAGGAGCGCGGTGGCGCTGATCGATGTACGTCTCATGCTCCGGCAACCTACCGCCGGCCCGGGGCGCGGGCGAGGGCCGCGCCCCGGGCCGGCGCCGGGTCAGCGGGTGCCGGCCAGCGTGGCCGCGACGCCCTTGTCGCCGACGGCGAAGCAGGCGCCGGCCGCGGCGCAGCCGACGGAGTTGAAGCCGGACGCCGAGAACGTCGACCAGCTCTGCCCGTTGTCGGTGGTGACGTCGCTGCCGGTCGGGCCGACGGCGACCGCCCGGCCGTCGGACACCCACGCGACCGCCGACTTGAAGTCGGCCGGCTGGGCGCCGGCCAGCGCCCACGTCCCGCCGGTGTCGCCGGAGACGGCCGAGCCACCGGAGACGCCCGCCGCGGCGCGCGCGTCGCCGCCGACGGCGATGCCCCGGTCGCCGCGGAAGGCGAGGCTGAAGATGCCGCCGTACTCGGCGGCCGGGAAGTCACTGGCCGCGGAGGTCCAGGTGGCGCCGTGGTCGGTGGTGCGGAAGTAGTGCGACGCCGTACCGCCGCTGCCGAAGACGGCCGTGCCGGCCGGCGCGCCGGCCGGGGCGACCAGGCAGCCGCCGGAGGCGGCGAACGCGTACTCGCCCTCGGCGGCGGCCGGGCCGTCCGAGGTGGTCCAGGTCTTCCCGCCGTCGGCGGTGCTGATCAGCCGGAACTTGCCGCCGACCGGGTCGGAGACGGCCAGCCCGCGCTGGGTGTCGAAGAAGGTGACGCAGTCGTAGAACGCGGTGTCCTCGGCCGACCGGAACGTCTCGGTCCAGGTCTTGCCGCCGTCGGTGGTCCGGTAGATCCGGGACAGCGCCCCGGCGCCGGCCGACAGCGCCAGCGCGTGGTTCTCGTCGACCGCCTCGATGTCGCGGAAGTCGAGGTCGGCGGTGTCGGGCGGGCCGACGGCGGCCCAGGTGGCGCCGCCGTCGGTGGTGCGCAGTACGGCGCCGCCGAGGCCGCTGGCCCAGGCGATCCTGTCGCTGACGACGGCGAGGCCGCGGAGGTTGGCCTCGGACCCGGTGGCGGACGGCTTCCACTCCAGGTCGCGGGGGGCGGCGGCGGCCGGCGCGGCCAGGGCGCCGACGGTGAGCACGGGGGTTATCGCAAGGGCGAGGGCGATCGATGCGCGTCTCATGTCGACGGAACCTACCGGCGTAGCGGTCCGGTCGCACCGGGTGATTTTTGCGCCACGGGTCAGTCCGGCGATCACGGTGCGTGCACGGTGCTGGTCATGGTCGTCGCCGCGGGCGGATCGGGTCGGGATCCGAAATGTGATGCTGCGCAGCATCCCCCATTTCGGCGGGCCCGGTGGTCGGTGCGGTGGCGGATCGGACGACGGGTGGGCGGTGCCGCGGGGACCTTGTCCACGGCACCGCCCGCGGCCCGCGATCCCGTGAGGTCGGTCGCGGAACCGCCGTCCCCGGCCGGCCGCCGCCGCCCGCCGCCGGGCTGGCCGCGAGGCGCGGGCCGGCGTCCGCGGGCGGCGGGGAGCCGCCGAACCGGGGGTGTCCCGTGAGGACAGACGTTAGGGTGCGGGCCTGGTCGCGGGCTGTCTGCGATCCGACAGTGTCAGGTAGCGGACTCGGCACTGTCGAGCAGGCCGGCGAGCGTGCGCAGGTCCACGTTTCCGCCGGTGACGACCGCCACCGTCCGGCCGGGCGGCAGCTCGGCGCGCCGGAACAGGTACGCCGCGGCCGCGACCGCCCCGCTGGGCTCGGCGACCAGCCGGCCGCGGGCGGCGAGCACCGGTACGGCCGCGGCGATCTCCGCTTCGGAGACCGTGACGATCCCGGCCACCCGCTCGCGCAGGTGGGCGAGCGTCAGGGCGGACAGCGACCCGCGCAGCCCCTCGGCGGCGGTCCGGGCGCGCTGCTCCACCGGCCACTCGCGCAGCTCGCCGGCGCGCAGGCTCTCGGCGGCGTCGGCGGCCAGCTCGGGCTCGACGCCGACCACCCGGGCCCGGGGCGCCAGCGCGCGCAGCGCGGTCGCCACGCCCGAGGCGAGGCCGCCGCCGCCGACCGGGACGAGGACGACCTCGACGTCCGGCAGGTCCGCGGCGATCTCCAGGCCGACCGTGCCCTGGCCGGCGATGACGTCCGGGTGGTCGTACGGCGGGACGAACGTCAGGCCGCGCGCGGCGACCAGCGCGGCGGTCCGCGACTCCCGCTCTGCCGCCGGCACTCCGACGATCTCGGCGCCGAGCGCCGCCACCGCGTCCCGCTTGACCGCCGTGGTCGCCGCGGGCATCACCGCCACCATCGCCACCCCGGCCCGCCGCGCCGCGTACGCCAGGGCGAGCGCGTGGTTGCCGGACGAGTGGGTCACCACGCCGGCCCGCCGCTGCCGGTCGTCCAGCCGGGACAGCGCGTACGCCGCGCCGCGCAGCTTGAACGCCCCGGTGGGCTGCAGGTTCTCGGGCTTGAGCCACAGGTCCCCGCCCGCGGGCACCAGCGGCGTCCGCACGACATCCCCGGCCAGCACGCCGGCCGCCCGCTGTACATCCTCGATCGTCACCAACCGCATCCCGCCAGCATGCCCCGGGCACCCCGCGCTCCGCGAAGATCGACAAGAGCCGGGGTACCGAATCCGCGTGTGATTCGGTACCCCGGCTCTTGTTCGCTGGCGCGGGTTCGGTGGCGCGGGGTCAGCGCTCGATGTCGCCGCGGATGAACGACTCCACCGCCGCGTGGGCGTCGTGGTCGGCGTACTGCTCCGGCGGGGACTTCATGAAGTAGCTCGACGCCGACAGGATCGGGCCGGCGATCCGCCGGTCCAGGGCGATCTTCGCCGCGCGGACCGCGTCGATGATCACGCCGGCCGAGTTCGGCGAGTCCCACACCTCCAGCTTCAGCTCCGCGTTGAGCGGCACGTCGCCGAACGAGCGGCCCTCGAGCCGGATGTACGCCCACTTGCGGTCGTCCAGCCACGGCACGTGGTCGGACGGGCCGATGTGGACGTCGCCCTTGGCGATCTCGTGCGGGATCTGGGACGTCACCGACTGCGTCTTGGAGATCTTCTTGGAGATCAGCCGGTTGCGCTCCAGCATGTTCATGAAGTCCATGTTGCCGCCGAAGTTGAGCTGGTACGTGCGCAGCAGCTCCACCCCCCGGTCCTCGAACAGCTTCGCCAGCGCCCGGTGCACGATCGTCGCCCCGACCTGGGACTTGATGTCGTCGCCGACGATCGGCAGCCCGGCGTCGGTGAACTTCCGCGCCCACTCGGGGTCGGAGGCGATGAACACCGGCAGCGCGTTGACGAACGCGCAGCCCGCGTCGATCGCCGCCTGCGCGTAGTACTTGGTGGCCGCCTCGGAGCCCACCGGCAGGTACGCGACGACCACGTCGGCCCGCGCCTCGCGCAGCGCCGCCGCCACGTCGACGGCCGGCTCGTCGGCCTCCTCGACGATCTCCCGGTAGTACAGGCCCAGCCCGTCGTGGGTCGGCCCGCGCTGGACGGTCACCCCGGTCGGCGGGACGTCGCACAGCTTGATCGTGTTGTTCTCGCTGGCCACGATCGCCTCGGCCAGATCCCGGCCGACCTTCTTGGCGTCCACGTCGAAGGCGGCGACGAACTCCACGTCCCGGACGTGGTAGTCGCCGAACTGGACGTGCATCAGACCCGGAACGCGCGTGGTCGGGTCGGCGTCACGGTAGTACTGCACGCCCTGAACCAGGGACGACGCGCAGTTCCCGACTCCGACGATAGCGACGCGGACGGAGCCCATCGGGTGCCTCCTCTTCCTGTGGCGGGCCGCCGCCGGCGGCCGCCGTTCCTCGTGTGGTGACCGCCGCAGCGATCGGGACTTCGGTGCGTGCGGGCCGGTACGCGATGCCCGGCTCCGGGTGCCGCGGCGGGCCGCGGGTGGTGCCGGCGGCCGCCGGCCGCCGTGGTGCGTCGGGACCGCGGGGCCGCGGTCGGGGGGCGGGGGTCAGCCGCCCCGGCCGCCGGTGGGCGGCGCGGGGTCGGCGGGGTGGCCGGGCGTGCGGCCCGACCGCTCGTTGGCGATCAGCTCCTCCAGCCAGCGCACCTCGCGCTCGCACGCCTCGAGGCCGTGCTGCTGGAGCGCGAGGGTGTAGGTGTCGAGGCGCTCGGCGGCCCGGCCGAGGACGTCCCGCAGGCCCTCCCGGCGCTCCTCGACCCGCCGCCGGCGGCCCTCGAGGATGCGCAGGCGGGTCGCGCGGTCGGTCCGGGCGAAAAAGGCGAAGTGGACACCGAAACCCTCGTCGTCGTACGTCTCGGGACCCGCGCTGGCCAGCAGCGCGGCGAAGCGCTCCTTGCCCTCGGCGGTGATTTTGTACACAACCCGCCCGCGCCGGCTGGTCAGCGGCGGCGCCTCGGCGGCGCTGTCGTCGAGTTCGGTGATCCAGCCGGCCTGGCGGAGCCGGCGCAGCGTCGGGTACAGCGTGCCGTAGCTGATCGCCGCCCGGAACGCGCCGAGCTTGGTGGTCAGCTCCTTGCGCAGCTCGTACCCGTGCATGGGGGTCTCGCTGAGCAGTCCGAGGATGGCGAACTCGAGCACGGCATCCTCCTCGGGCGGGTCGGCGCCGCCGCCCGCGGCCCGGCCGGCGGCCGGTGGGGCGCCACGGTGGCGCGGTGTACTGGCGGCGCGCCACAGCGTCGAGCTGTCGGCGCGATGTATCGGTGCGATACATCGCAACGGTAGATCGTCGCCCACCCCGGCCGCAACAGCCGGTGTCCCCCGGGTGTCGTCCGTACCGCTTCCCGCACTGGTAGCGACGGATGTCGCCTTGCGCGGGGGTTCCGCGTACCCTTCAGCCATGTCCGCGCAGCACCGGGTGGTCGACTACTCGCTGAGGAGGCGAGCGGTCCTGCGCGATCATGGGCGCGGTCTGGTCGCCACGGGGGAGATCTGCGACGCTTCGCCCTACCTGCGCAGTGCCGCCCGGTTTCACGGGGAACCGACCGAGGTCCGGTGCCCGGTGTGCCGGCGGGAGCACCTGACGTACGTGCACTTCGGCTACGGGGACGCGCTGCGGCAGTCGTCCGGCCAGGCGCGGCGTCCGGCCGAATTGTCCGAGTTGGCCGCGACGGTCGGCGAGTTTCTGGTCTACGTGGTCGAGGTGTGCCGGCGCTGCAGCTGGAATCATCTACGTGAGCACTATCCCCTGGGTGGACGCCCCGGGGCCGGGCCCGGGGCGGGGGAGTCCCCGGGCGGCGAACCCGCGGTGCGGGCCGGGAACGGTCGGCGGCGCGGTGAACGGCCCGGGCCGTCCGTCCGTACTTATCGAGTGGTGGGGCGCGACAGCGCAATCGCTACGGCAGGGTGTGACGAATGACTTCCTTCGGTGACTCGAACTCCGCCTACGGCGGGGCCGCGCCGCCGGCCGACGACAACGGCGGGTGGCCCGCAAACGGGCGCGCGTCCGCGCGGGCGAGCGTGAGCGCGTCGACCCTGTCGGCATCCGTACCGGCCAACCCCGCCCGCGCCACCGCCTCCGCCCGCGTCGCCGCCCGGCCGCCGGCCGGCGGCGCCCGCGCCTCGGCCCGGGTGCCGGGCAGCGGCCCGGCCGGCCGCGCCGCGCCCACCGGGCGGGCCCGGGTCACCGCCTCCGGCGGGTACGGCGGCCCGAACGGCCCGCACACCGGCTCGATCAGCCGGTTCATCGAGAACCTCGGCGGCAACTCCGAGGACCCGCGCGCCCGCAAGCGGCGCCGGATCAACATCATCGTCGGCGCGATCTCGATCCTCGGCGTGCTGCTCGGCGCGAGCGTGGTGGGCCTGACCTACTACTCGACGACCGTCGCCCTGCCCGCCGACTTCGACAAGCTCGCGCTCAGCTCGAACCTGCTCTACGCCGACGGCAAGACCGAGATCGCCAAGATCGGCAAGGAGAACCGCACCTACACCAAGATCAACCAGATCCCGGCGCACGTGCAGTTCGCCGTCGCCTCCGCCGAGGACCGCAAGTTCTACGAGCACTCCGGCGTCGACTACGTCGGCATCGCCCGGGCCGCCTGGAACAACGTCAGCGGCGGCGACCAGCAGGGCGCCTCCACGATCACCCAGCAGTACGCGCGCAACGCGATGGACCTGCAGGCCGAGGGGTACGCCCGGAAGGTGAAGGAGGCGATCCTCGCCTCCAAGCTGACCGACAAGTACAGCAAGCCCGAGATCATGGAGTTCTACCTCAACACGATCTTCTTCGGGCGCGGCGCGTACAGCATCGACACCGCCGCGCAGGCGTACTTCGGCAAGCCGATCAGCCGGGTCAGCATCGCCGAGGCGGCCGTGCTCGCCGGCGTGATCAAGCAGCCCGAGCCGTCCGAGACGCACAAGGGCTTCGACCCGGGCTTCAACAAGCAGGACGCGGTCGACCGCTGGCGGTACGTGCTCGACGGCATGCGGGAGAAGAACTGGATCAACCCGCAGCAGTACCAGCAGGCCCTCGCCCGGTACCCGACCGTCAAGCCGGTGCTCAACAGCAACTGCGGCAACGAGTGCGGGCTGGCCAAGCCGGCCGGCATCATCCTGCCGTACATCACCCGCGAGCTGGCCCAGATGCGCGACCCGAAGACCGGCAAGGCCCTGTGCACGTTCGGCCAGTGCCGGGACGCTCTGGCCACCGGCGGCTTCCGGGTCACCACGACGCTGGACCCGAAGGCCCAGAACGCGGCGGTCAACGCGGCGTCCGAGACCGGCCAGATCCTGCGCGACCAGCCGAAGAACCTGCGCGCCGCGCTCGTGTCGATCAACCCGGAGAACGGCGCCGTCGTCGCCTACTACGGCGGCATGAACAAGAACACCGCCGCCACCGACTACGCCGGGCTCAACGTGGCCAGCAACGGCAAGCAGTTCGGCGGGCACGCGCCCGGCTCGAGCTTCAAGGTGTACACGCTGGCCGCGGCGCTCGCCGAGGGGTACCGCACCGACTCGCGCTGGCGGGCACTGCCGCGCAAGGGCGCCAACGGCGAGACGCTGACCAACGCCGGCCGCGACAGCGCCAGCGGCGGCCTGATCTGCGGCAACAGCTGCACGCTGCGGACATCCACGGTCGAGTCGTACAACATCCCGTTCTACGGCATCGCCGAGAAGATCGGGCCCGGCAAGGTCGTCAACATCGCGGTCAAGGCCGGCGTCCGGACCATGTGGAACGACCAGGGCCAGGCCCTCGACGTCGCCGGCATGAGCCCGAACAAGTACGAGGGCCGGTCGCTGTTCGACTACAACATCGGCTTCGGGCAGTACCCGGTGACGGTCCTGGACCACGCCAACGGCATCGCCACCTTCGCCGCCCGCGGCATCTACAACAAGGCGCACTTCGTCGCCAAGGTCGAGCGCAAGAACCGGGCCACCGGCAAGTACGAGCCGGTCGGCGGCGCGGTGATCAAGCCGGAGCGGCGGATCGAGCAGTCGGTCGCCGACGACGTGACCGACGTGCTCAAGGGCGTGCCGCCGCACGACGGCAAGCAGCTCTTCAACCGGCAGTCCGCCGGCAAGACCGGCACCTGGGAGTTCAACGAGACGTCCGGCAAGAACGGCGACGCCTGGATGACCGGGTACACCCCGCAGCTCGCCACCGCCGTCTGGGTCGGCAGCCAGGAGGACAAGCGCTCGCCGATCGTCACCAGCGGCGGCGCCGACATCTTCGGCGGGCGGACGCCGGCGGAGATCTGGCGCACGTACATGAACGACGCCCTGCAGGGCGAGGAGCGGGCGGACCTGCCGTCGGCGGCCAACGGCGGCGACCCGAACCTCAAGGGCGACGGCGACTACCCGCGGCCCTGCCTGTTCGGCATCCTGTGCGACGACAACGGCCGCCCCGGCCGCGGCGACGACGACGGCCGCGGCGACGACGACGACGGCGACATCTTCCCGTTCCCGATCCCCGGCGGCGCCACCCGGCCCGGCCAGGGCGACGGCACCGGCGGACCCGTACGGCCCGGTACCGGCAACAACGGCGTATCGCCACCGGGTACCGGCCTCGTCGGGTAGCGCCCGCCGCACGGAAATCCCCTGATCGCCGTCGCGTGGCTCGGCCCGTCGCCGCGGCGGCGGTCGGGCAGGATGGTGGCATGAACCTGCGGCGTGCGGTGGTCGACCTGCCCGGTCGGTCGGACGGATTCGTCCGCGGGCTGAGCGAGGCGATCGGCGGGCCGCCCGGCAGCCACACCGCGGGCGCCGACAGCCCCGGCGGGCCGTGGCGCGGTCGCTTCTGGACGGCGTCGCGGGTGGTCCTGGCGCTCGCCTGCCTGACGCTGGTGCTGCACTGGGTGCAGAAGTCGCCGTGCATGGACGGTGCGTGGACGGACAACATCCAGTACAAGCGGTACTGCTACACCGACGTCCTCGCGCTGTACTTCGCCGAGGGGCTGGACCAGGGCAGGATCCCGTACGTCGATCACCCCGTCGAGTACCCGGTGCTGACCGGGGCGTTCATGGGCCTGCTCGGGCTGCCCATCCACCGGCTCGGCGCTGGCGACCCGGCGATCAACCAGGGCATGTGGTTCTACCAGGCGAACGCGCTGGTGCTCGGCGTGCTGGCCGTCGCCGCGGTCGGGATGCTGCTCGCGCTGCGCCGCCGCCGGCCGTGGGACGCGGCGCTGTTCGCCCTCGCCCCGGCCATGTTCATCAGCGCGACCGTCAACTGGGACCTGCTGTCGATCTTCTTCGCCGTCGGCGGGCTGCTCGCCTGGGCGCGGTCCCGGCCGGTCCTCGCCGGCGTGCTCCTCGGGCTCGGTACGGCGGCGAAGCTCTGGCCCGGCTTCCTGCTGGTCGCCATCGCCCTGCTGGCGCTGCGCGCCCGGCGGCTCGGCCCGGCCGCGGCCGCGGGGGCGGCGGCGGTGCTGACCTGGCTCGCCGTGAACCTGCCGGTGATGTGGCAGCACTACGACAACTGGTCCCGGTTCCTCACGCTCAACCGGGAGCGGGCGGTGGACTGGGGCACGCTCTGGTACATCGGGGACCACTTCCCGCGCGGCGGCGGCAAGTACGGGCTGGCGCTGTTCCAGGACCTCGCCCGGGACATCCCGCGGCTGAACCTGGTGACGTACGTGCTGATCGCGCTCGCCTGGCTGGCGATCGGGCTGCTGGTGCTGCGCGCGCCGGAGCCGCCGCGGCTCGGGCAGGTGGCGTTCCTCGTCGTCGCGGCGTTCCTGATCTTCAACAAGGTGTGGTCGCAGCAGTTCGTGCTCTGGCTGGTGCCGCTGGTCGTGCTCGCTCGGCCGCGGTGGTGGGCGTTCCTCGCCTGGCAGGCGGCGGAGTTGTGTTACTTCGCGGCCTTCTACGGGGAGTTGATGGGGGCCGGGGGGAAGCAGGTTTTCCCGGAGGGTGTTTTCGTGCTGGCTTCGGTGCTGCGGTTCGGGACCGTGGTGCTGTTGTGCGGGTTGATCGTTCGGGATGTGTTGCGGCCGGCGGGGGACGTGGTGCGGGGTACGTACGGCGGTGATCCCGATGCCGGGCCGCTGGCGCCGCGGCCGGTGCCGGAGGTGTCGTCGCCGCCGGTTCCTGTGCCTGCTTGACCGGTCGCCTCCAGCGGCTCTCGGCCTGTCCGATCCCGCCCGCCGCCGAACGGGATCACCCTCGACCGCCCCCTCCCGCTGGATCGGCGGCGTACGGTGCTCGCGGGTTCGGGGCTCGGGCGCTCGTGTTCTGTTCTCTGTGTTCAGTTCAGGCGGAAGGTTGTGGCGCCGGGGGTGTCGGTGCGCTGGACCGAGTAGTCGAGGTTGGGGTTCGTCAGGAGGTTGGCCCAGGGGGTGCCGGGGAGGCGGTCGGGGAGGACCACGACGGAGCGGACGCCCAGGCTGCGGAGGTTCGCGACGCTGGCGGCGTCGGGGAAGCCGGCCACCGCCTCGCGGGTGCGGGCCAGCGACTCCGGGGTGAAGCCGCTGTTGCCGTTGACCAGGCGGGGGAAGCCGTCGGTCGACCAGAGCAGGGCCAGGCTGTCCGTGGTGAAGTCGCTGGGGAGGACCAGGACCGGCGACGGGGCGTCGCGCAGCGCGGCCGGCGGGCGCGGGACGCGCGGGTGGGCGACGGTGTTCAGGCACTCGACCGCGAGGACCAGGACCGGCAGGACCGTGGCGAAGCGCAGCAGGGTGCGCAGGCCGAAGCGCAGGGCCGTGGGGTGCATCCGGGCGGCGCGGCCGAGGACGGCGCTGATGCCGCCGGCGGCCAGGATCGCCAGGAACAGGGTCGTCCACAGGATCAGGCGGCCGGGGGCGCGCAGGCCGTCCCAGCCGGGGAGCCAGCGCAGCAGCGGCAGGTACGTGTACCGGCCGTCGAGGAACTGGGTGCCCAGGGCGAGCACGGCGGTGACCACCGCGCCGGCCAGCAGGAGCAGGCGCTGGCGGACGGTCCAGACCGAGTACAGCAGGCCGGTCGCCGCCAGCGCGTACAGCGTGAAGCCCGGCAGCAGGGTCATCTCCGGCGCCCAGCCGAGGTCGGCGCGCAGCGGCGCGTGCGCCGGGCCCCAGAGCAGGGACTCGCCGGGCGCGATGAGCAGCGAGCGGGCCGGCGGGGAGTAGAGGTCGATCAGGTCGGCGGTGCGGCGGGCGTACGGGTGGGCGGCGGCGACCAGGAAGTACGGGATCGCCATCCCGACGCCGACGCCGGCGAAGACCAGGCCGCCGACGCCGTCGGCGAGCAGCAGGCGCCAGCCCCACGGGTGCCGGGGCGCGCGCCGGATCCGGGCCACCAGCCAGCACAGCGCGGTCACGAGGACGGCGAGCAGCATCAGGTACCCGAACGGCAGGCCCACGCCGAACCCCAGGCTGAGCTGCCACGCCGCGACCATCCAGCCGGCCAGCGCCCAGCCGGGCCGGCGGACCCGGAACCGGTGCCCGCGGCGCAGCGCCCAGCCGTGGCCGCGGGCGAGCATCGCCAGCGCGAGCACGATCCCGCCGGTGGAGACGACCTGGAGGTGGCCGGCCTGGGCCAGCCGCCACGGCGCGAACGCGAACGCCAGCCCGGCGATCGCGCCGCCGGCCCGGCCGGCGCCGAGCTGCCGGACGAGGGCGTACGCGCCGAACAGGGCCAGCGCGTGCGCCAGCACGAAGACGATGTTGTACCGCAGGACCGCGGCGGCCGGGCCCTCGCCGAGCAGGCCGAACGGGGCGTAGCCCAGCAGGGTGTCGGAGAAGGCGTAGCTGAGCCGCTCCGGGAAGAAGCCGTTGCCGTTCCAGAGCCCGCCCGGGTCGGTGGTGAGCGCGTGGCCGGACCAGGCGAGCTGCCACGCCTGGAGGGCGGGGTCGACGGTGTCCTGCGGCAGCGTACGGGTGGGGTGGCGCAGGGTCGGCCAGGTCAGGGCGGCGGCGGTCGCGACGCTGACCAGGGCGGCGACCGTCCACTCGTGCCGGACGACGCGGGCGGCGGCGCGGCCGAACCGGCGCAGGCGGCCGGGCGGGCGCGCGGCGGGCGGGGCGAAGGCGGCGAACGGGTCGGACTCGGTACCGGTCCCGGCGTCCGCGGCCCCGGCGTCCTTGCTCGCGGGGTCCGCGGTTGTGGTGTCCGCGGTTGTGGTGTCTGCGGTTGCGGTGCGCGTGGTGCCGGTTGCGGTGCTCGCGGCCGGGCCGTCGCGCTTCGCGTCGGACCCCTCCGGGGCGCCGGACCGCGAACCGGGATCGGGCGCGGACCCGGAGTCGGACGCCAGCGGCGGGGCCGCTGCGGAGTCCGCGCCCGCGGCCGGATCGGCACCAGCAGCGGAATCCCCGGTGCTGGTGGCGGGGTCGCCGTCGGTGCCCGTGCCCGTGCCCGTGCCCGTGCCTGCGGTGGCGGTGGCGGTGGCGTGGCTGCTGTCGGTGGATGCGGTGTCGGCGGGGGTGGGCTCCGGGTCGGCCGTCGTGGCCGGCGTGGGCTCGGTGTTCTCGGCCGCGGTTGCCGGTTCGGCGCTCGCGGCGCGGGCGTCGCGCGGGGGCGCTGCTGATGCGGCCGCGGCGGTCGGATCGCTCGCGCCGGGGCCGGTCGCCGCGGGGTCGGCAGTCGTGGCGGGGCCGGCCGGCGGGTCGGGGTCGGCGGCGGGTGGTGCGTCGGCGTCGTCGCGAGGGGTCGCGGCGCCGACCGGTGCGGCCGGCGGGTCGGCGGCCGGGGGCGGTTCGGGGCGGCGGGCGTCCGGGCGGCGGCGGTCGCGGCGCCACCAGCGCCGGCGGCGCGCCGGCCCGCCGGCCGGCTCCGCGCCGGTCGGCTCCTGCCCGCCGGGCGGGCGCTCCGGGTCCCTGGCCGCGGTGGTCGAGGACATCACCCGCCCAGCTTGTCACGCAGGTAGGCGATGTCGCTGGCCTGCCCGGCCGTGCCGCCCGGGGTTTCGACGATCGCCGGGGCGTCGGCGGCCCGGACGACGGCGACGAGCAGGTCCGGGTCGATCACGCCGCCGGTGAGGTTGTCGTGCCGGTCGCGGCCGGAGTCGAACGGGTCCTTGGAGTTGTTGACGTGCACCAGGTCGATCCGGCCGGTGATCGAGCGCACCCGGTCGACGACGCCGAGCAGCTCCTCGCCGCCGGCGTGGGCGTGGCAGGTGTCCAGGCAGAAGCCGGCGCCGTACTCGCCGACGGCGTCCCACAGGCGCTTGAGCGCGTCGAGGCGGCGGGCGCAGGCATTGTCGCCGCCGGCGGTGTTCTCGATCAGGATCGGCAGGCCGAACCCGCCCTCGTCGGCGGCGTACGCGAAGGTCTTCCGCCAGTTGTCGAAGCCCACGTCGGGGTCGGCGCCGGCCGGGACGTGGCCGCCGTGCACGATGAGCCCGGCGGCGCCGACGGCGGTGGCGGCCCGGGCGTGCGCCAGCAGCAGCTTGCGGCTGGGGATGCGGATGCGGTTGTTCGTCGTGGCGACGTTGAGCACGTACGGTGCGTGGATGTAGACCGCGGTCTCGGCCGCGGCCAGCTCGGCCGCGTCGGCGCGCGGCTTCGGGGCCGTCCAGCCCTGCGGGTCGGCGAGGAAGAACTGGACCGCGTCGGCGCCGCGGGCCGCGGCCTCGGCGAGTGGGGTGCTGCGGTCGACGTGGGCTCCGATACGCATGCGGGGCAGCCTACGACGCCCCACCGACACATCCCGGCCGGGCGGGTCGGTGGCGCCGGCCACCCGGACGTCACCCGACCGATGGGCGTGTCGTTGCATCGGGTGGTGACGCACGCTTCGCCGACCTGGGGGTAGTGATGGCAGTTTCGGTTCGCGGCCGGGTGCTCGCGACCGCGGGGGCGGTCGCCGCGCTGGTCGGCCCGGCCGTGCCCGCGTCGGCGCGGCCGGAGCAGCGGGTGCGGGAGGTCGTGTTCGACGGCGGCGGGCTGCTGGGGCTGCGCTGCGCGTCCACCCCGGACCAGGACACGATCACGGTGACCGCCGAGACCCAGCTCCGGGTGCGCAACGAGACCGGGCACCGGGCCACCCTGCTGATGGACGGCGAGCCGCGCGGCGAGATCGGCGAGGGCACGGTCGCCGAGGTGCTGTTCCACCGCGGGCCGGTCGAGGTGGCGCTGAAGCCGCACTGCGTGGTGACCCGGCAGGAGCCGCTGCGGGTACAGGTGGTGGGCCAGCCGGTCGAGCCCGGCGAGCCGACGCCGAGCCCGCTGCCCGGTACGCCGTCGCCGCAGCCCACGGCCAGCGCCGGCGCGCCGACGCCGAGCCCGACGGTGGCGCCGCTGCTGCGGCCGCCGGCCGGGACGCCGAACCCGCTGGTCGGCCTCGGCCCGGGCGGGACCGCCGGGTCGGTGGACGTGCCGGTGGTGGACGAGGCGCTGGCCGCCGACGGCAACCCGGCGGCGGAGCCGATGGCCGCGGTGGACCCGGTGGTGGACCGCGGGCCCGTCACCCTTCTGGGGTTGATCGCGCTCATCTGCATCGGCGGAGTTTCCATTGGGGCAATACGTGCTATTCTCGCACAGCGGTCGATTCGGGCTATTCGCGTCTAAATCACCGCCTGTTCTCCGCGGGGTACCGTCGCTTCACACTCGTCGGTGTGGTCGTTCCTCCCCAGGTCCCACCCTAGGAATGCGGAACGGCGGTCCCCGCGGTCCGTGCCCGGCCGCGCCCCGCCCCCGCGCGGCCCGCGGCCGCCCACGACCGGTATCCTGACCGGGCTCGCCGCCCGACCCTGTGCGGCCGGCGGGCGACGCCGGACCTCCTGCCGCGGAACGACCGCGGCCATCAGCCCATGGGAGGTGAGTACGTCTTGCGTCATTACGAGATCATGATCATCCTCGATCCGAGTCTGGAGGAGCGCACCGTCGCTCCGTCACTGGACACGTACCTCAACGTCATCCGCACCGCGGGTGGCTCGGTCGAGAAGCTCGACATCTGGGGCCGTCGCCGCCTGTCCTTCGAGATCACGAAGAAGGCCGAGGGCATCTACGCGGTGGTCGACCTGCAGGCGACCCCGGAAGCGGTCGCCGAGCTGGACCGCCAGCTCCGGCTCAACGAGTCGGTCCTGCGTACCAAGGTGATCCGGCCGGACGTTCGCTGACGCGACGTACGGCTCCCACTCGCACTGTCGCACGCGGCGTGTAAGCCTGGTGCGGCAGACGCGGCGACTGAGGAGTTGGCAATGGCAGGAGACACCACCATCACCGTCGTCGGGAACCTGACCGACGACCCCGAGCTGCGCTTCACCCCGTCGGGTGCGGCCGTGGCCAAGTTCCGGGTCGCCTCGACGCCCCGGTTCCTGGACAAGGCCTCCGGCGAGTGGAAGGACGGCGAGCCGCTGTTCCTGGCCTGCAACATCTGGCGCCAGGCCGCGGAGAACGTCGCCGAGTCCCTCCAGCGCGGCTCGCGGGTCATCGTGACCGGCCGACTGCGACAGCGCTCGTACGAGACCCGCGAGGGCGAGAAGCGCACGGTCATCGAGCTGGAGGTCGACGAGATCGGCCCGTCGCTGCGGTACGCCACGGCGAAGGTGCAGAAGATGTCGCGCTCCGGCGGCGGTGGCTTCGGTGCCTCCGGCGGCGGCCAGGGCGGCGGCGGCAGCAACAACGCCGACGACCCGTGGGCCAACGCCGCGCCGGCCGGCCGCAGCTCCGGCGGCGACTCCCGGGGTGGGAACTTCGACGAAGAGCCACCTTTCTAGAGACTTCACGAGGTACGGATATGCCGAAGAACGCGCCACTGCGCAAGCCCAAGAAGAAGGTGAACCCGCTCGACAAGGAGGGGATCACCTACATCGACTACAAGGACACCGCGCTGCTGCGCAAGTTCATCTCCGACCGGGGCAAGATCCGCGCCCGCCGGGTCACCGGGGTGACCTCCCAGCAGCAGCGGCAGATCGCCCGCGCGGTCAAGAACGCCCGCGAGATGGCGCTCCTGCCGTACACGGCCACGGCCCGCTGAGAGGAGGACCGAGCATGAAGATCATTCTGACGCAGGAGGTCTCCGGCCTCGGCTCGCCCGGCGACATCGTCGAGGTCAAGAACGGGTACGGCCGCAACTACCTGCTCCCGCAGGGGTACGCGATCGGCTGGACCAAGGGCGCTGAGAAGCAGGTCACCTCGATCAAGCGGGCCCGCGAGGCCCGCGAGATCCGGGACCTGGGCGAGGCGAGCACGGTCAAGGAGCAACTGGAGGGCCTGAAGGTCACCCTGCGCGCCCGGGCCGGCGACGGCGGCCGGCTGTTCGGCTCGATCACGGCCAGCGAGGTCGCCGACGCGGTCAAGGCCGCCGGCGGCCCGGCGCTGGACCGGCGCCGGATGACCGTCTCGCCGATCAAGGCGATCGGCCGCCACACGGTCGCGGTGCGGCTGCACCCCGAGGTCGTGGCGGACATCAACGTCGACGTCGTCAAGTCCAAGTAGGGCGACGGTACGGCCGGAAGCGGCGCGTCGGGCTAAGGCCCGGCGCGCCGCTTCCGTATGGCGGGGGTGCTCGCGGGGCGGTCAGCCGAGGGGCTGGCCGGTGATCACCGAGACCGCGACCGTGGCCAGGCCGCCGCCGACGACCGCGGCCGCGAAGCCCACCGTGGACGCCTTCCACGTCGAGCTGAGCCGCCGCAGCGCCACGGCCACGGCCAGGCTCAGCACGAGGATCGCGCCCCCCTTCGGCAGCTCGGTCAGCAGCGAGGCCAGCGCGGCGCCGCGCTGGGAGTCGCACGGCAGGCCGTCGACGCAGTTCGCGGACGCCTCGCCGTTCAGCGTGAGACTCCACAGGACGAGCACCACCAGCGGTACCGCGAACCACAGCGCGGTGTACGCCATCGCCTGCTTGTAGCCGTTGTCCCGCTTCGGCGGCTCCTCGGCCTCCACCCGGCGGATCCGGCTCTGGGTGCCGGTCGTCGAGCCGGCCGAGCCGCCGCGGTACGACGCGACCCCGGTCGCCGGCCCGGCCGGCGGTGCCGCGGCCTGCCGGTACGCCGCCGGCTGCGCCGCGATGGCCCGCCCGCCCAGCGAGTCGCTGACCGGCTGGTCGAGCAGGTTGTTCGAGGAGTCGTCGGTCAGCACCGGGCGGCGCCGCGCCGCGCCCCGGTAGCCGGCCGGGTCGGGGCGGCGGGACTCGGCGGTCTCCGGCCGGCGGCCGGGCGGGCGGCGGTCGCCGTCGCGGCGGGGCTCGGCGGGGTCGGGGCGGCGGGCGGCCGGGGCGCGGCGGGGTTCGCCGTCGTCCGGCCGTCCGGCCGGGCGGCCGCGGCCGTCGGTGGCGGAGCGGTAGCCGCCGGCGGCGGTCGGCTCGGAGAAGTCGTCGTAGGGCGCGTCGTCGTCGCGGTCCGCGGGGCGGCGGTCGCGGCGCTGGTCCGGGCGGCCGCCGTCCGGCTGGCGGTCGTCCGGGCGGCGGGGGGCCTCCAGGGCGGCGCGGGGGCGGGTACCGGACCGGGGCGGCGGCGCGGCGGCGCGGCGGCGCGGGACGTCGTCCGGCTGCGCCGAGCCGGCCGGGCCGCGGCGGGGCTCGCCGCCGTTGCGGGGGCGCGGGGCGGGGTAGGGGTCGTCGTCGCGGTCGCCGCGGGGGGCGTAGCGGGTGTCGGCGTCGGCGGGGCGGCGCGGTTCGGGGTACCGGGCGTCGTCGCGGGAGCGGCGGGGGCGGTCCGCCGCGGAACGGTCGCCGTCCCGGGCGTCGCGGTCCGGCCGTTCGCCGCGGCGGGGGGCCTCGGGGCGGTCGCTGTCGCCGCGGTCGTACCGGGGGCGGCCGCGTGCGTCGGCGGGGTCGGGTCCGTCGTCGGGGCGGCGCGGGTCGGGCTCGCGGAAGCGGTCGGCCCGGCGGGCGCGGTCGGCTCGACCGCCGCGGTCGGCGGGGCGGTCGTAGGCCGGGTCGTCGTCGTAGCCGGGATCGTCGTCGTAGCCGGCTCGGGCGGGGTTCTCGCGGTCGTCGCGGGTGGCGCGGCCGGAGGGCGGCCGCGCGGTGCCGTAGCGGTCGCGGTCGAGCGGCCGGCGCTCGCCGCGGGGTCCTTCGCGGTCGGGTCCTTCGCGGTCGGTCGCGTCGCGGTCGGCTCGCTCGTCGGCGTAGCGGTCGCGGTCGGCGCTGCCGTAGGCGGGCTCGTCGCGGTCGGTGCGGTCGCCGTCGGCTCGGACCCGGTCGGCCCGATCGCGATCGGCCCGGTCGCGGGTGCGGTCGGTCGCGCGCTCGTCCGGGTAGCTGTCCCGGCCGGCGGCGCGGTCGCGGCGGGCCGGATAGCGGTCGTCGCGGTCGGCGTACCGGCCGGGCTCGGGGCCGTCGTCGCGGTCGGCGTACCGGGTCGGCTCGGCGTAGCGGGCGTCGTCGGGGGCGCGGCCCGCGCCGGTGCGGCGGGGCTGGCCGGCGTCGGTGTCGCCGGGGCGGCCGCGGCGGAGCACGCCGCGGGTGTCGTCCAGCCGGTCGTCGGCGCGCGGGCCCCGCGACGCGGCGGGGGCGTCGTCGTACTCGTCCTCGCCGTACGCCGGGCGGCGGCCCGCGGGCGGCCCGGTGCGGCGGGCGTCCGGCTCGTCGTCGGCGCGCGCCGCGGCCCGGCGGTCGGCGCGGCGGCGGCGCGGGGCGTCCCCGCCGGCCGGTCGGGCGTACTCGTCGGGCTCCGCGGGCCGGTCGTCGCGGGCGAAGCCGTCGTCGTCCGGGCCCTCGGTCGGGCGGCGGCGGGAGCGGGTGGGGCGCTCGGCGTCGGGGTCGCCGGGCGCGGTGCGGCCGCCCCGCGGGTCGTCGGCGGCGCGGCGGTCCTCGGCTGCCCCGCGGGGCGGGCGGCTGGTCTCGGGCTCGACGTACGCCCGCCGGCCGGCGGGGTCGCCGCCGTACCCGTCGGTCCCGCGGCGGCGCGGGTAGCGGTCCTCCGCCGGGTCGTCGGCCTCGAACCGGCCCGGGGTGCCGCGGCGGTCGTCGGACCGGCCCGACCCGCCGTCGTACGGGTCGTCGGCGTCGAACCGGCCGGCCGCGGCGTCGTAGCGGTCGTCGGACGGGCGCCGGTACGCGCTGTCCGGGTCGGCCGAGCGGCGCGGGCGGTAGCGGTCGACGTCCTCGTCGCGAGCCGGGTACCGGTCGGCGTCGGCGGCGTACCGGGTGCCGTCGGCGGGGCGGGCGTCGTCCGCGGGGTACCGGGCCCCGGCGCCCGACAGGCCGGCCGGTGCGTCGTAGCGGTCGTCCGCGGCGTCCCGGCGGTCGTCGTGGGGTGCGGCTCCGCCGGTCCGGCGGCGCCCGGCGCCCGGCGGCGCGGCGGGCCCGCGGTCGGCGGCGCCGCTGCCGGGGGCGTAGTCGGCGTCGTACGCGCGCGCGTAACGGTCTGCCGTGGGCGGCGGGGGTGCCGCCGGGCCCGGGCCGGCGGGTCCGGCGCCCGCGGGTCCGGGGACCGCGGGCCCGCTCCGGCCGGGCGCTGCGGGGTCGGGTGCGGCGGGCCCGTTCGGGGCGGGGTAGGCGGCGGGGGCCGGGTCGGCGGGGGCGTAGCCGCTGCCCGCGGCGTAGCCGGCCGAGCGGCCGACCGCGTACCGCGGCGGGTCCGGGTCGGCGCGGCGGCGGCCCGCGCGGGTCCGGTCGGCGTCGCGCGGCCCGGCCGGGTCCGGCGCGGCACCGGCGGGTGCGGCCGGGCCGCCGGCGGGCGGCGGACCGCCGGGGACCGGGCGGGTGTCGACGCGCGTGTGGTCCGCGGCGCGGGTGTCGGGGTAGCGGCGCGCGTCGGCGCCGCCCGGGGCGGCGCCGGGGCCGGTGTTGTCGCGGGGGCGGCCCGCGTCGCCGTACGGCTCGCGGGCGCGCGGTACCGGGCCGTCGCGGTACCCGGCCGGCGGCTGGGTGGCGGCGGGCCACTGTGGTCCGCCGGGGTGCGGCGGGGCGCCGGGGTCGGCGCGGGCCTCGTCGTCGGCGGCGTACCGGCGACGGGGCGGCGGATAGCCCGCGCCCGGCCGGCGCTCGACGTCCGACCCGGTACCGGCCGCGGCGAAGCCCCCTGCCCCGGCCACGCCCCGCTCGGTCGAGCCGAAGCCGGTCGAGCCACCGCCGGTCGAGCCGAAGCCGGCCGAACCACTGCCGGTCGAGCCACTGCCGGTCGAGCCGAAGCCGGCCGACCCGGGGCCGGTCGAACCAGGTGCGGTCGAACCGGGGGCAGTCGAGCCGCGGCCGGCGGAGCCGGCCGCGTAGCTGTTGGGGTCGGCCGCGTAGCCGGAGCCGGCCGCGTGGTTGCCGGGCCCGGGCGGGTAGGCGCTCGACCCACCCGCATAGCCACTCGACCCGGCCGCGCCACCGCCGGACCCGCCCGCGTATCCGCCACCGCCCGCCGCGCCGGCGTAGCCGCTCGACCCGCCCGCGTAACCGCCTGACCCGGGTACATAGCCGCCCGCACCGGACGCATCGCCGCCCGATCCGGTCGGGTAGTCGCGCGATCCGCGCGAATCGGGTCGGGCAGGGTCGTTCGGGCCGGGGGTGCGCGCGGTGAAGCCGGGAGCGCGGTCGCTCGGTGCGGGCCGGACGTACCCCTTGGGCCGGTACCCGTTGGGGCCGAAGCCGTTGGGTGCGGAGCCGTTCGGGTCGTACTCCGGCCGCTCGGGACCCGCGGTGCCGTAGCCGGCGTACCCGGACGACGAGCCGTCCGACGCGGCGCGGTCCGGTGTGGAGTATCCCCGGGGCGTCGCGGGGCCGCCGGGCGGAGTGGGGTCGGCGCCGTGCGGCGCCGGGTAACCCGCGGTGGCGCCTCGACCGCGGGGAGTGCCGTCGTCGGCAGTCGGCCGCCGGCCGGCCGCGCCGGGGTCGCGCGACGCCGGATAACCGTCACCGGCGGCCGCCTGGCCGCCCGCGCCGGAAGCTGCATAGCCGCCCGCGCCGGCACCCGAGTAGCCGTCCGCGCCATTGCCCGAGTAGCCGCCGGCACCGGCGCCCGGGGAGCCAGCGCCCGAGTAGCGCCCGGAACCGCCGTAGCCGCCCGCCGGATCCCCGGCGCGGCCGCTGGCGCCGTAGCCGCCCGACGCGCCGGCACCCGGCCGGCCGCCGGCCGCGGACCGGCCAGCGGCGTCGGACCCGGTCCGACCCGGGGGCGTCGCCCCGCCGGACATGGCGTCGTAGCCGCCGCCCTGCCGGTAGCCCGGTGCCCCGCCGGCCGGGCGGTCCCGCGGCGGTTCGCCTGCCGCGTACCCCGGGCCGTCGGCGGGGTACCCCTGCCGCGGGCCGTACTCGTTGCCGGGGGCTCCGGACCCGTCCGCCCGGCGCGGCCGGTACCCCGGCGCCGGGCGATCGTCGTAGCCGCCCGCGGCGTCGACCGGCCCCGCCGGTCGCCAGCCGGGCTCCGTGCCCGCCGGGGGTTGGCTGTCCCGCCACGCGTTGCCCGCGGCCCAGTTCGGCCCGGCGTCGTACCCGCCGGTGCGGCCGGCCGGCGGCAGGATCTCGCCGACGTACGCCGTGTCCTCTTCGTCGCTGGCCCGGTGCCGTCCGGAATCGGACTCGGACCAGCCGTTCGCGCCCACGCCGGCGGCAGCGCCCAGCGACGCGCGGTCCGCCCCTTCGAGCCACCCGTCCGCGGGGTACCGGGCCGTCCGCGCGCGTGGGCCCTCCTCCCGATCTCGGTGGTAGCTCACCTGGCGATGGTTTCCTCTCCACCACGGGTTAGCAATGGGCTGGTCAGGCAGGGACCGCTGACCGACGCCGGGCCGCTCGACAGTGGGCGGAGCGACGCCGTCCGGCCGGGTGGGTGGTACGGGCCGCTCGGCTGACATGGCCGCTGTTATACCCATGGCGGCCGCTGTTGTACCGAGCGTAGCCAGCGGTTGTGCTGATTCGTCGATGGCCGGGTGTGGGAAGCGTAGCCGGCCGACCGGTACGGGCGGAAGGGGACGTGAGCGTCATGACCCCCACGATGGGGACCCGCCGGGGGCCGACTTTCTTTCATCCACAGGCTGTGTATTTCTGAACCACAGGTCAGCGGCTATATGGGCGGATCATTCATGTTTCTGTCCACAGGTTGTGCACAGGGTTATCCACAGGATCCGAGCGGTTATCCACAGGTTGTCCCCGGGCCTGTCCACCGGTCGACTGGCCGTCGGGGGTGACCCTTCCCTATCGTTTGCGGACGGCCTCCGCACGCCGGCGCGGCACCACCCCCCGGCCGCGTCCCCGGCCCCGCCGAGCACGCCGCACCACGCATTTCAGCGAGGGGGAACCAGTGTCGATCGACGACGGCGTGCGACCCGACCAGCGGTCGGGCGACGACGCCGCGCCCCCGCCCGTACCGGAGCGGCGGGCCCCGTCCGGCGGCGGCGGATATGACCGGACCCCGCCCCAGGACATTGCCGCGGAGCAGTGCGTCCTCGGCGGCATGCTGCTGTCCAAGGACGCCATCGCCGACGTCGTCGAGATCCTCAAGCCGAACGACTTCTACCGGCCGCACCACGCCACGATCTTCGACGCGGTGCTGGACCTGTACGGCCGCGGCGAACCCGCCGACGCGATCACCGTGGCGGCCGCGCTCGCCGACTCCGGCGCCCTGGCCCGGATCGGCGGGGCGCCGTACCTGCACACGCTCATCGCCGCCGTGCCCACGGCCGCCAACGCCGCCTACTACGCCCGGATCGTCGGCGAGCGGGCGATCCTGCGCCGGCTGGTCGAGGCCGGTACGAAGATCGTCCAGCTCGGGTACGGCTCGGCCGGCGGCGGCCGCGACGTCGACGACGCGGTCGACCTGGCCCAGCAGGCGGTGTACGACGTCACCGAGCGGCGGGTCAGCGAGGACTTCGCGGTGCTCGCCGACATGCTCCAACCGACGCTGGACGAGATCGAGGCGGTCGGCGCGGCCGGCGGCGTGATGACCGGCGTACCGACGGGCTTCTCCGACCTGGACCGCCTGCTCAACGGCCTGCACTCCGGCCAGCTCATCATCGTGGCCGGGCGGCCCGGCCTGGGCAAGTCGACCGCGGCGATGGACTTCGCCCGGTCGGCCTCGCTCAAGCACAACCTGGCGAGCTGCATCTTCTCGCTGGAAATGAGCAAGGTCGAGATCGTCATGCGGCTGCTCTCGGCGGAGGCCCGGGTCGGCCTGCACACGCTGCGCTCGGGGCAGCTCTCCGACGACGACTGGACCAAGCTCGCCCGGCGGATGGGCGAGATCAGCGAGGCGCCGCTGTTCGTGGACGACACCCCGAACATGAACCTGATGGAGATCCGGGCCAAGGCGCGCCGGCTCAAGCAGCGGCACGACCTGAAGCTGATCGTCGTGGACTACCTCCAGCTCATGTCCTCGCCGAAGCGGGTGGAGTCGCGGCAGCAGGAGGTGTCCGAACTGTCCCGGGGCCTCAAGCTGCTGGCCAAGGAGGTCGAGTGCCCGGTGATCGCGGTGAGCCAGCTCAACCGCGGCCCCGAGCAACGAACGGACAAAAGGCCCCAACTTAGCGATCTACGCGAGTCGGGATCAATCGAGCAGGATGCCGACGTCGTGATCCTGCTGCACCGCGACGACTACTACGACAAGGAGTCGCCGCGGGCCGGCGAGGCCGACTTCATCGTGGCCAAGCACCGTAACGGCCCCACCGACTCGGTGACCGTCGCCGCGCAGCTCCACTTCTCCCGCTTCGTCGACATGGCCCTCTGACCCGCCGGCCGGCGTGCGCCGGAACCAGCGTGCGCCGGAACCAGCGTGCGCCGGAACCAGCGTGCGCCGGAACCAGCGTGCGCCGGCGTGCGCCCGCAGCAGCGTGCGCCGGGTTCAGCCCGCTGCGGCCGCCGCGGCCAGCAGCACCGCCCCGCACCCCAGCCCGAGGTGCGCCGTACCCAGCAGCAGCGCCGCCGCCACCCGCCGCTCCCGCAGTAGCGCGAACAGCTCGTACCCCAGCGTCGACCACGTGCTCAGCGCCCCGCACACGCCGGTCGCCGCGAGCAGCAGCAGCCACCCCGGCAGCCGCGGCCCGGCCGCGGTCAGCGCGCCGAGCCCGGCGGACGCGGCGCCGTTCGCCGCCAGCGTCGCCCACGGCAGCCGGCCGGGCGGCAGCAGGGCGGCGAGCAGGTACCGCAGCACCGCCCCCGCGGCCCCGCCCAGCACCAGCGGCAGGACCGTCACCGCCGCCACCCCGCCGCCGTGTGGCCGCACCACGTGGCGGCGAGGACGAGCGCGACCGTACCGAGCAGGTACGCGACCGCCGGGCCCGGCCGGCCGGCGAGCAGCAGGGCGCGGACGTCGACCGCGTACCCGGAGAAGGTGGTGAAGCCGCCGAGCAGGCCGGTGGCGAGCAGCGGGCGCAGGTACCGGTCCGGGCGGCCGGCGGGGCGGCGCAGCAGCGCGCCGATCGCGAGGCCGCCGAGGACGTTGATCGCCAGGGTCCCGGCGGGGCCGGGCCAGAGCTGGCCGGCGGCGTACCGCAGCAGCGTCCCGGCCGCGCCGCCCAGCGCGACCGCGGCCGTGGTGCGCGCGGTGGGCCGGCGCGCGGTCACGCGGCGCCCCCGACCGGCCCGCCGCGACCCCCGCCACCGACGCCCGCCGGGCGGGCCGCGGGCGCCGGTGCACGCGCCGCCGACGCGGGTGCGCGCAGGGCCGGGGCCCAGGCGGCGAGCGCGGCCGGGTACAGCAGGTAGCCGAATCGGGTCGCCGGCAGCAGCAGCATCGCGGCGAGCAGCCCGGCGGCGCACAGCAGCGCCGCGGCGGCCGCGTCGCGCGGCGGCCGGCGGCACAGCCGGGCGGCGATGGCGGCGCCGGCGGCGGCGAGCGCGGCGAGGGCGAGCAGGCGGCCGTACGGCAGGGCGTGGGCGACGAGGTACCCGGGCAGCGGCGACGCGGCGGGGCTGCGCACGACGCCGTGGCCGAGCGGGAAGCCGACGAGGTTGTCGGCGACGGCGCGCGGGTCGGCCAGCAGGACGGGCAGCAGGCAGGCCAGCGGCAGCCCGACGGACCCGGCGAGGTACCGCCCGAGGGCCGCCCGGCCGCCGCCCGCCGCCGCGCCGCGCGCGCCCGCGGCGGCGGCGACGGCGAGGACGAGGGCGATCGGCCAGGCGAACAGCTTCAGCGCGCCGGCCGCGCCGATCGCCAGCCCGGCCGCGCCGGGCCGCCCGGCGGCGAGCAGCGCGCAGGCGAGCAGGGCGAGGGCGAGGACGGGCAGGTCGTCGCCGCCGGTGGCCAGGGTGAGGGCGCAGATCGGCAGGACGGTGGCGGCCTGGGCGGCGCGGATCCGGGCGCCGGGCGGGCCGGGCGCCAGCCGCAGCGCGGCCGCGAGCGCGGCGAGGGTGGCGAGGGCGAAGGCGAGCCGGGCGTCGGTCCACCAGTGGGTGCCGGCGAGGGCGCGGGGCAGGCCGAAGGCGGTCATGCCGGGCTGGTACGGCAGGTACCCGACCAACTGTTCGGCGGGGGCGCGGGCGGCGATGGCGGCGTCGGTGAGGTACGGCGTGCCGGTGTCCAGCAGGCGGCGGGCGCCGTCCTCGACGACGGCGACCTCCTCCTGGGCGCGGTCGGCGCGGCCGGCGGCGCGCTGCGCCGCCTGGGCGAGCAGCGGGGCGAGGACGGTCGCGGCGGCGGTGGCGGCGGCGAGCGCGGCCCGGGCCCGGCTGCCGGCGAGCGGGTGGGCGGGGTCGCGGGCGCGGAGGGCGAGCTGGGCGGCGACGGCGAGCGCGGCGGCGGCGTAGCCCCAGGCGGCGAGTGCGCCCCAGGCGCGGTGCGGCGGCAGGGTGGAGGTGGCGGCGGTGAGGCCGGCGAAGAGGGCGCCCGCGGTGTACAGCGCGGCGTCCGGGGCGAGCCCACCGCCGGCGGCGTCGAGGCGGCGCCAGCGGTCGGCGGTCACGCCGGCAAGTGTGGCAGACGGGGGTTGCGGCCGGTGGGACGGCGGGCGGTGGGGATGCGGATGACGGCCCCCTCGTCGTGCAGGGGCGAGGCGAGCAGGCCGGGGCGGCCGTGGGTGCCGCGGTGCAGGGCGGCGAGCAGCCGGCTGGCGGCCATCGGGCGGGCGAAGAGGTGGCCCTGGCCGGCGGCGCAGCCGAGTTCCCAGAGGACGCGGCGCTGGGCCTCGGTCTCGACGCCGGTGGCGACGACGGCGACCTTGAGGCTGCGGCCGAGTTCGACGGCCGACCGGACGACGGTGGCGGCCTCGGCGGAGCTGGCCATCCCGCGGACGAACTCCGGCCCGATCTTCAGCTCGTACAGCGGGAGCTGGGACAGCACGGCCAGCGAGGCCGAGCCGTGGCCGACGTCGTCGAGGGTGAGCTTGACGCCGGCGGCGCGGAGCTGGCCGAGGACGTCCTGGACGACGTCCAGCGGGGTCAGGGCGAGGCTCTCGGTGAGTTCGAGGATGAGCCGCTCGGGGGCGATGTCGTGGGTCCGCAGCCGGGTGATCACGGCGGCGGGGAAGCGAGGGTCGAGCAGGCTGCGCGGGGCGATGTTGACGCTGACCGGCAGGTCGAAGCCGGCCTCGCGCCAGTCGGCGGCGGCGAGCAGGGCGAGGTCGAGGACGATGTCCTGGAACTGCGGCAGCAGGCTCGGCCGGTCGACGGCCTCCAGCAGCCCGGCCGGGTCGTCGGCGGGGGTGGGGAAGTCCTTGAGTCGGACCAGCGCCTCGGCGGCGACGACCTGCCCGTCGGCGAGGTCCACGATGGGCTGGAACAGCACCGAGAACTCCTGGTCGGCGACCAGCCCGGGGCGCTCGCCGCCGCGGGTGCGCCGGCCGACCTCGCTGGTGTCGCGGCGGCGGCTGTACACGGCGACGCGGTCGCCGGCGCGCTTGGCCTGGTACATCGCCACGTCGGCGCGGCGCAGCAGCTCGACCATTCCGGAGGTGCCGGTGGCGACGGCGACGCCGCCGCTGGCCTCCATCGCGACCTGCATGCCCTCGATGTCGACGGGGTGGTGCAGGGCGTCCACGATCTGCGCGGCCCGGTTGCTGGCGATGGCCGGCGCGGGGAGCTGGGTGAGCAGGACGGCGAACTCGTCGCCGCCGAGCCGCGCCACGATGTCGCCGGTCCCGGCGGCGGCCCGCAGCCGCTGCGCCGCCGCGATGATCACCTGGTCGCCGGCGGCGTGGCCGAGGGTGTCGTTGACCTCCTTGAAGTGGTCGAGGTCGATCAGCAGCAGGGCCATCACGCCGTGGGTGTGGCGCTGGCCGAGCAGCTTGGCGCCCTGGTCGAGCAGGGCGCGACGGTTGGTGAGGCCGGTCAGCGGGTCGTGCGCCGCCGCGTGCGCGTGCGCGGCGGCGACCCGTTCCAGCTCGGCGTAGGCGGCCGCGTTGCGCAGCGCGGTGCACAGGGCCGAGGCGAACGTACGCAGCGTGTAGCGCTCCCGTTCGGACAGCGTCACCTTGCCCCGGAAGCGCAGGCGCAGCTCCCCGATCTCGGGGCCGTCGTGCGGCCCGCTGAGCGGGACGGCGATGGAGTCGCGCGCCTCGGTCGGCGCGACGGTCTCCGGCGGGCCGTCGTGGTGCACGCCCCGGGAGTCGCCGCGCAGCAGGCGCGTGGTCTCGCCGTCGCGGTAGGCGATCTCCACCTCGTCGGCGGAGAAGAGTTCGGCGGCCCGGATGACCCCGAGGGTGAGGACGGCGTCGAGGTCGACGTCGTTGAGCCCCTCGGTGGTCGTGGCCAGTTGCTGCCACGCCTCACGTTCGGCGCGGCTGCGCAGCCGGCTCGCGGACCACAGGTGCAGACTCAGGACCAGTCCCGGTACGGCGACCAGCAGCGACGGCGTCATCAGGACGAGGACGACGGTGCCGATCGCCAGGACGGTCTGCGCCGCGACGAGCATCAGGCGGATGTCGAGCTTGTCGGTGAAGCGTTGGATGATCGGGGTGCGGCTGGCGAGCGCGACCACGGGTACGACCAGGAGGTCGCCGACCAGTTCCATGGTGACGTACGCGCACAGCAGCGAGCCGATCAGGCGCCACGATTGTGGATCGCCGGCGGAGAAGTGGGTGAGTGCGAGTGCCGCGCTGCCCGCGGCGGCGAGGACGACCTCCTTGGCGATGCTGAACAGGAAGCGCAGTGCGGCGAGGCGGAGTACCGCGCCGTAGACGATCGAACTGACGAAGACGCACAGCACGACCCAGTGCGATTCGATGGTGGCCAGAGCGATGAGGATGCCGAAGCAGTTCCAGCTCGTCGCCTGGTGCGTACCGCCGACGCGGAGGCGCACATAGGCAATGCGGGAAACCGAGATGAGGACGGTGAGCGTCATCATCGTGGCAACGGTCGGCGTGCGGCTGTCGGGCTGAATGGCCCGATGAACCGCCCAGGTCAAAGCTACTATTGCCGAGACTGCAGCGAGCGTGACCAGGCGCCTCAATTGGCGATCGGCCCATGCGTTGCCCGGCTGGTTCACGCAGCTATTCCTGCTTCTTTCGACTGTGTGGTGCCCCATTGTTCGTGCGGCTGGCCCGATTTCCGGGCGGCCGGATTACTGCCAGTCCTGCCCACGCATGGTAACCCTCCTCCATCGACTCCGTCAGTGGTGAAAGCCGTTGTCTTGCGATGGAGAGAACGGTAGAACAGGATTCAATGGTTTGGGTACTATTAAATGTCCATTTGTACATATTCCGATAATGTCGGCATGGTTTGCCACGTATTGTCCACATAAGACCACTGACTGTCCCGGCGACCACGGGACGTGTAGATAGTCCCACCGGCGGCGTGGGTTTGTTCTGATGGAAATTGCGGCGGATGCACCACAACTCGCCAGTAGAGAAATGGTATACACCGAAAAGTATGGATAAATGGTTCAACGGTTTCGCGTACGATGAGCGCATGTCCGCCGCCTCGCCCTCACCCTCCGCCAATGCCCGGTCCCTCGGCGCGGCGCCCGGCGATCCGCCGGCGGCGACCGCGCCCGACCCGGACCCCGCGGGACTGACCCATCTCGACGCCGCCGGGGCCGCGCGGATGGTCGACGTGAGCGCCAAGGCGGTCACCGCCCGCACCGCCGTCGCCACCGGCCGCCTGCACACCACGGCCGCCGTGGTCGACGCGCTCCGCCGGGACGGGCTGCCCAAGGGCGACGCCCTGGCCACGGCCCGGCTGGCCGGGATCATGGGCGCGAAGCGGACGCCGGACCTGATCCCGCTCTGCCACCCCATCGCCCTGCACGCCGTCGCGGTGGAGCTGGCGCCCGGCACGGACACCGTGGAGATCACCGCGACCACCCGGACCGCCGACCGCACCGGCGTGGAGATGGAGGCGCTGACCGCGGTGGCGGTGGCGGGGCTGGCGCTGTTCGACATGATCAAGGCGCTGGACCCGGCGGCGCGGCTGGACGGCGTCCGGGTGCTGCACAAGTCCGGCGGGGCGACGGGCACCCGGAACCACCCGTGACCCCGCACCCCTCCCCACCCGCCGACCCCGCTCCCGCGCCGACGGCGGCGGTGTCGCCAGCCGCCGCCCACCTCGACGAGCGGGTGGTCGGCGGGCGGGCGCGGGTGGTGGTGGCGTCCGACCGGGCCGCCGCCGGCCGGTACGCCGACCGCAGCGGGCCGCTGCTCGCCGACGGCCTGCGCGCCCTCGGGTACGCCGTCGAGGTCGTCGTCGTCCCCGACGGCCCGCCGGTCGCCGCCGCCCTGCGGGACGCGCTCGCCGCCGGCCTGGACCTGGTGTTGACCAGCGGCGGTACCGGAGTCAGCCGCACCGACCGCACCCCCGAGGCCACCGCGCCGCTGCTCGACCGCCCGCTGCCGGGGATCGCGGAGGCGATCCGCGCGCGCGGTGCGCGGTCGGTGCCGACGGCGGCGCTCTCCCGCGGCCTCGCCGGCGTGGCGGGGTCGACGCTGGTCGTCAACGTGGCCGGGTCGCCGGGGGCGGCGCGCGACGCCCTCGCCGTGCTCGGCCCGCTCCTCCCGCACACCCTGGCCCAACTGCGCCCCGCCCCCGCCCCCGCCCCCGCCCCGGCCCCCGTCCCCGCCCCGGCCGCGGCTGCGGACGAGCCGCCGGACGCCGACCCGTCGCCTGCCGCCGAACCGGCCGGGGCGGCGGCCGGGTGCGGGGGTGGCGGGGCGCTGGCGTGGGCGGAGGCCCGCGTCGCCGCGCACGCCGCCGCCCGCCCGCTGCCGCCCGTCGACGTGCCGGTCGGGCGCGCCGCCGGCGGTGCGCTCGCCGCGCCGCTCGCCGCCCGGACCGCGCTGCCGGCGTACGACACGTCCAGCGTGGACGGCTACGCCGTGCGCGGCCCCGGGCCGTGGCGCCCGGTCGGGCGGGTGCTCGCCGGGCAGCGGCCGGAGCCGCTGGTCGCCGACGGTACGGCCGCCGAGGTCGCCACCGGCGCGATGCTGCCGGCCGGCAGCACCGCGGTGATCCGCGTCGAGGAGGTCACCCGGCGCGGCGACCGGATCCACGGCACGCCGCGCCCGGCCGGCGCGCCGGTGCCCGAGTGGCGGCCCGCCGGCGCCGAGGCCGCCGCGGGGGCGGAGCTGCTGCCCGCCGGTACGGTCGTCACCCCGGCCGTCGCCGGGCTGGCCGCGGCGTGCGGGTACGACCGGCTGCCGCTGCGCCGCGCGCCCCGGCTGGCGCTGCGCGTCTTCGGCGACGAGCTGCGGACCGCCGGGCCGGCCGGCGACGGCCGGCTGCGCGACGCGCTCGGCCCGGCGCTGCCGGCGCTGCTGCGCGCGCTCGGCGGCGCGGTCGCCGACCCGCCGCCGCCGATCGCCGACACCCTCGACGCGCACGTCGCGGCGCTGCGCGGGGCGCTGGCCGACGCGGACGTCGTCTGCACCACCGGCGGGACGATGCGCGGCCCGGCCGACCACCTGCACCCGGCGCTGGCGGCGCTGGGGGCGCGGTACGTGGTGGACACCGTCGCCGTCCGGCCGGGGTACCCGATGCTGCTGGCCCGGGTCGGCGACCGGTTCGTGGTCGGGCTGCCGGGGAACCCGCAGTCGGCGGTGATCGCCGCGCTGACGCTGGTCGGGCCGCTGCTGGCGGGGCTCGCGGGGCGGCCGCTGCCGGCGCTCGCGGCGGTGCGCGCGGGGGTGGCGCTGGGCGGGCGCGGAGCGGACACGCACCTGGCGCTGGTCCGGGTCGCGGGGGGCGGGGCGGAGCCGGTGCCGTACGTGGGGTCGGCGATGCTGCGCGGGCTGGCGCTGGCCGACGGGTACGCGGTGATCGCGCCCGGCGGCGGGGCGGCCGCGGGCGACGAGGTGCCCTACCTGCCCCTTCCGCCGGCACCGCCGCCGGAGTACGGCGCGGCCGACCGCGCCGCCGGCAACGCGGTGGCGTCGGGTTCGGGTGTGGTGATCGCGGCGGTGGGTGCCGCGCCGCTGGACCCCGCCGCGCACGAGGCCGCCGTCCGGCACCCGGCGGCGGGTGCCGTGGCGGGGTTCGCGGGCGTCGTCCGGGACCACGACGGCGGGCGGGCGGTGGTCGGGCTGGAGTACGAGGCGCACCCCGACGCCGCGGCCGTCCTCGCCGGGATCGCCGCCGAGGTGGCCGCGGACCCGGCCGTCCGCGCCGTCGCGGTGAGCCACCGGGTCGGGCCGCTGGCCGTCGGCGAGGTCGCGCTGTGCGCGGCGGTGAGCAGCGCCCACCGAGGGCCGGCGTTCGCCGCGGTCGCCCACCTGGTCGAGTTGGTCAAGGAGCGGCTGCCGGTGTGGAAGCGGCAGCGGTTCGCCGACGGTACGCAGGAGTGGGTCAACTGCGCGTGAGGGCCCGGCCGCGACATCGGCCGGGCCCGCGCCGCGCGGTCAGCGCTTCTTCATGCAGAGCACGTAGCTGTCGGTGGGCGGGTCGCTGCCGGGGTGCGTGTACGTCGAGTCGTACTGCCCCCGCCCCGCGCCCAGGAACGGGTTGTCGCACTTGGTCCGGTCGGTGGTGAACAGCAGCCGGGCCACGACCTCGTACGCGCCCGCGGCGCACGGCACCTTGCGCAGCTTGGCGTCGCCCTCGTTGCCGTCGTTGACGACGCAGTCGCCCTTCTCGAACAACTGGTTGTCCGCGCCGGACGTCGTCGGCGTGGCCACGCCGGTGGGCAGCGCGTCGTCCTTCTTCTTCGCCTCGTCGAAGCCGAGCTTGGCGATCCAGATCGCCGCCGCGCCGCAGAGGCAGAGCAGCAGCACGATGACCGCGATGATCACCGCGACGACCTTGCCGGTCTTGCGCTTCGGCGGCGGTACGGGGAGGCCGGGCCCGGGGTACGGCTCGCCGATCGCCGGCGGCGGACCGCCGGGCGGGGGGAACGCGTCCCCCGGCGGGAAGGCGCCGCCGGGCGGCGGTACGGGCGGTGCCGGCGGCGGGGCGGCGGCGGGCGGGAAGCCGGGCGGGACCGCGCCGGGCGGCGGGAACGCGGCCGGCGGCGGCACCGCGCCGGGCGGGGGCGGTCCGGGCGGCGGGGGGAAGCCGCCCGGCGGCGGGCCGGGCGGGGGCGGGGTACCCGGCGGCAGGTCCGCCCCCGGCGGCCGCGCGGGCGGCGGCGGCGTGGGGTCGCTCGCCGGGTACATCGGCGCGGTGGGCTCCTCCGCCGGGTACAGGTGCCGCGTGGGCTCGTCCGGGTCGTTGCCGTACGGCGGCCGGGGCGGTTCGGACATGGTTCTCCTAGAGTCGTGGTCGCCGTGAGCGCCCGGGCACGGATCGCCCGACTCCCGGCGGCGCGCCCGGTGGGCACAGTCTTCCGGTCCTCAACCTAGCGGGCGGGGCGACACGCAGGGCCCCCGCGGCGCCGGTCGCGGCCCCGTCCGGCGCCGCTAGCGCGGGGTCGGAGCGGGGCGGCGGCGCAGGCACAGCACGAAGTCGTGGCTGTCCTCCGCGGCGTCGAAGAAGTAGTAGAACTCGTACCCGTCGATCTTGCCCTTGCACTTCTTCGTGTAGTCGCGGGTGCCGTCGAACCGGGCCAGGACCTGGTACTCCGCCGCCGAACAGGCCGCCACCCGCAGGTCCGGCTTGCGGTCGTTGCCGCGGTTGACGAGGCACTGCCCGGCGGTGACGCTGCGCGCGTCCGTGCCATGCGGGGTGGGCTCCGGCGGGCTCGTCGGCTGGTACGTCGGCGACGGCGGTGTGATGGTCGGCACGGCCTGCGGCGCGCGGCCGCCCTGCCGGCCCCACAGGTAGATACCGACGCCCCAGCCGGCGGCCGCGAGGATGGCCAGCAGGCACATGACCAGCGCCACCGTGAACGACCGCCGCCCGCGCGACGGCGGTGCGGGCGCCGTCCACTCCGGGGCCGGCGAGTCGACCGGCGCGGCCTGGGCCGGCGGGGCGTAGGAGACGCCGGTCGGGTCGTACGGCGGGACGTTCTGCGGCGGATGCGCCCACGGGCCGAGCGGGGCGCCGTTGCCGCCCCACGGGTCCGAGGGCTCGTCGTACCGTTCCGCGGCGGCGTCCTCGCCGGCGCCCCATGGTTCGGGCGGCTGCCCGGCGACGGGCGCGTCGTGCGACATCGGACCTCCTGGCTGCCCGGCGATCTCGCTCGCCGGTCCTGACGGGCACAGCCACCGTAGCGTGCAGGCCCGCCCGGGTCGCCCCCCGGGAACGCGCGGTCACCCCGCCGCCGCCGGGAATCGCGCGCCGCGCCGACGTGCGTGATCTGCGGAAATTCCCGCCGGTCGGCGCGCCGCGGCGAACGGTGCGCCCGGTCGGCGCCGGCCCGCGCGCCGGGCGACACCACCTCCGGGACACGCCGCGACACCACCTCCGTTACACCGCAGCGCATCCGTACCCACACGACGAGTGACCAACGCCACGGTGCATCCGGGGCTCGCGCGCTGGCCGGGGGTCCGCGGCCGGGGCCGTCGGCATCGCCCGGATCCGGGGCCGCGCCGGCGCGGCCGGGGTCAGAGGAGGCCGTGCTCCGTGGCCGCGGCCAGCGCCTCGGCGCGGCTGTGCACGCCGAGCTTGTCGTACACCCGGGCGAGGTACGTCCGGACCGTCGACTCGGTGAGGTCCATGCTGGTCGCGATCGCCGCGTTGTTGGCCCCCACGTACAGGTGGCGCAGCACCTGGGTCTCGCGCGGGCTCAGCGCGGCCGGCGCCCGCCGGCGGGACAGCGCCCCGGTCGGGTCCGGCGCGGCGAAGTTGGTCGGCGCCAGCGCGGCGCGGTGGATCGCCGCGCGGACCGCCTCGACGCCCGCCGAGCGGGTGAGGTACCCGGAGAACCGGTGCTCGAACGCGCGGTACAGCACCGCGTCGTCGACCGGTCCGACCAGGATCAGGCCGAGGTGCGGCTGGTCCTGCCGGAGCAGGCGGCCGAGTCGCAGGCCGTCGACGCCGGGCAGGTCCAGGTCGACGAGCAGGACGTCGGGGCGCCGGGCGGCCACGAGCTGCCGGGCGGGCGCCGCGTGGCCGGCCTGGCCGACGAGGTCGAGTTCGGGGTCGGCGTCCAGCGCGGCGGCGTAGCCGAGCTGGGCCATGGTGTGCGGGTCGGCGGTGACGACACGGATCACGGCACCCTCCTCTGGATCTGTCGTACGGGAAGCCCAACGCGCCGCGCCCGCCGAGGAAACCATCACGACTCGCCATAAGTATGGTCAAGGTAAGACAAGTAGGTCGTGCGGCGTCACCCCCTCCTCGACCAGCGCGCCCAGGCCCCGGACATCGAGCTGGCGCAGCGGCGAGCCCGTGTCGGCGTCGTACGTGGTCAGCGTCGCCGGCTGCCCGAGGTCCACCGGCTGGTGCAGGACGTGCAGCCGGCTGTCCGACCAGTACGTCAGCGCCAGGCCCATCCGGTACGGCGGCAGCGGCAGCGCCACCCCCCGCCGGACCTCGCCGGTGGCCAGCGTGACCGCGAGGATCCCGCCCTGCCCGTCGACGTGGTACAGCCGGCCGGCGTGCACGTGCGTGCTCCGGTCGACGTGCCAGCTCGTCAGCTCCTCCTGCTCCTCGGTGTCGGCGTACTTGCGGACGAGCCGGTGCCGGACCGCCGCGGTGCGCAGGTCGACGCTGCACACGGCGGCGGCGGGGGCGGCCCCGATCGTCTCGTACCAGAAGTGCACCGCGCCGCCGGCGCAGCCGAGCCGCCCGGCCACCGTGCCGAACGTCGCCGGCGTGCGCGGCCAGCGGGCGACCGTGGTGACGTCGAGCCGCTCGCCGAAGCGCAGCCGCAGCAGGCTCACCGGGCGCTCCGGCGCCCCGCCCGGGCCGTGCGCCTCGGCGAGCGCGTACACGTCGTCGCCGCACTCCCCCGCGGCGATCAGGTACCGGTCGATCGACCCCGCCCGGGCCGGGCCGGTGCCGTCGGGCCCGCCGCGCCAGGTCGCCTCGAAGCGGTACCCGCCGGGGACGCCGGTGCGACCGGCGTTGAACAGCGTCACGTACCCGGCCGACGGGAGCCAGGCGGCGAAGAAGCCGATCGCCCGCGGCGCGCGTCGGTACGTGCCGCCGGCCCCGCCGACGACCGTCTCCGCGGTGGCCTCCGGGACCTGCACCGAGAGCCGGCCGCGGCCGGCCAGCTTGCCCATGTCGAGGCCGCCGGTGCGGTACACGTCGATCCCGCCGTCCCGGCCGACGAACACCGCCCGGCCCTGCTGGCTGCTCTCGAACGACTGGGTGGACAGGTGGATCACGGCGGCGCGGTCGGTCAGGTAGTCGGTGGGGAACCGGTGCCCGGCCAGCAGGGGGGCCTCCCGCCCGCAGCCGGCGGCGGCCAGCGCGAGCGCGAGGACCAGGGTGAGGGCGGCGGGCAGCGCCGGGGGGATGCGGGGGATCACGGCAGCGCGCTATCCGCCGATGACGCGGTACACGGTCGACTGCGGCGCGTCGCGCACGTCCCGCGGGTACACGCCGGCGCCGCCGTTGCGGTCCAGGTCGGGCCCGCCGGTGGCCCGGTACGCGCTCCACACCAGCTTGCTGCAATTCTTCGCGCCGACGTGCGCGGTCAGCCGGTTGGTGGCGAAGTTGTACGAGTACCCGTCCCGGCCGACCCGGCCCAGCGCCCAGGCCACCGCCCGGTCCCGGCCGGCCCGCGCCACCCGCACCTCGAACAGCGCGGCGCCGGAGCGCACCCAGCGCCCGTGGTACGGGATCGTGTACACCTTCTTCCCCGCCGCGATCTCGGTGATCTGGTCGACGGCCGAGTACAGGCCCACGTGCCCGTGGTCGACGCCCGCGGTCGCCGCGGGCGTGTAGTAGGCGTCGCCGGCGTGCCGCGCCCGGACCAGCCGGTGCTCGCCGCCGCTCCCGCCGTACGGCCGGGGGGCGGCGGCCGCGCGCACCCGGCGCTGCTCCGCGGCGCCGCGGGCGCGGTCGGCGGCGATCTCGGCCAGGACGCGGCGCGCGGCGCGCGCGACGGTCCCGCCGTCGGCCGCCGCGGCCGCGCGCAGGGTCGCCCGGACCTCCGCCGGGGGGACGCCGGGCAGGGCCGCGACCAGCGCGGCGACCGGGTCGTCGGGGGCCGCGGCGGGCGCGCCCGCGGCCAGCATCGTCAGCACACCCCACACCGCCAGGTCCGGCATCGGACACCTCCCGCGGGACGGCCGAGCCCGGCCGGGGGGTGCCGGTCGGGGTCGGGAACGGGCTCCACTGCGGACGCCCTACCCGACGGTAAGCGCGGGCGAGAAGGCGGGTCAATCGGCGGGCGCGCGGAGCGAAATCGATCACGTCGAACGACGCCGAAACGCCGCCCGCCACGCCGCCGCTCGACATGATCACGACCACCACCGCGACCACCACCGCGACCGCGGCCACGCCGTCCGGCCACGACCACGGCACCGGGAGCGCCCGGCCGCGGTGGGCGGATCAGAGCGCGCACCCGCTGATCGACGGCCAGCGGGCTCGGCCTCGGCGGCGGCGGGTCGCGATGGACGGGATCAGAGCAGGCGGAGCTGGCGGTCGCGCGGGGCGCGGACCGTCGTGTCGTGCAGCGTCCGCAGCAACCCGGGGTCGATCGCCGCCAGGAACGGCGTCACCCGCGCGTCCCGCTGCGCCCCGAACCGGAACCGGGTCGCCGCCGACGACAGGTACAGCCGGTTCTGCGCCCGGGTCAGCCCGACGAAGAACAGCCGCCGCTCCTCCGCCACCGCGCCCTCCGACGGCGGGTCGCCGGGCAGCCGCAGCGGCAGCAGCCCGTCCTCGCAGCCGACCAGGAACACGACCGGGAACTCCAGGCCCTTCGACGCGTGCAGGGTGAGCAGCGTGACCGCCTCGGCGCGCGGGTCCAGCGCGTCCACCTCGGCGCCGGTGGCGATGGCGGTAAGGAACGCCGCCGGGTCCGCCGCGTGCTGCGCGGCCAGCGGGCCGAGCAGGTCGGCCGCCGCCCACACGTCCTCCGGGGTGACCGCGCCGGCGCCGTCCAGGGTCGGGGCGGTGTGCCGGTCGGCGAGCTTGCGGGCCGCGGCGGCGAGCCGGTCCGGTACCGCGCCGCCGCCGCTGGCCAGCCGCAGCTCGCGGGCGAGCGCCGCCACGCCCGCGCGGTCGCGCAGCCGGTTGTGCGAGCGCTTCTGCACCGGGATGTTGGCCCGGCTGAGCGCGTCCACGATCGGGGCGGCCTGGGCGTCGGTGCGGTACAGCACCGCGATGTCGCCGAACGACAGCGCCTCCGGCACCGCCGCCCGGGCGTCGACCCGGCCGTCGAACGAGCGGTGGGACAGGCCGCCGACCAGCTCGTCGACGGTCCGCGCGACGAACTCGGCCTCGTCGGCGGGCGTCCGGGCGGCGTACCGGCCGATCAGCGGGGCGTCGGGGTCGAGCCGGGCCGGGTCGAGCCGGCGGTCCCGGACCAGCGAGGTCGGGGCGATCGCCTGGACGGCCGCGGCGACGATCGGGGCGGCCGAGCGGTAGTTGCGGGTGAGCCGGACCTGCCGGGCGTCGGTGAAGTCGTGGGCGAACCGCAGGAAGTACTCCACGTCCGCGCCGCGGAAGGAGTAGATCGCCTGGTCGGGGTCGCCGATCGCGTACAGGTTGCCGTCCGCCGGGGAGAGCAGCCGGAGCAGGGCGTACTGGTCGGCGTCGACGTCCTGGTACTCGTCCACGAAGATCCACACCCACCGGTCGCGGTACTCCCGGACCAGCTTCGGGTGGCCGTCCAGCATCGCCACGGCGAGCGGGACCAGCTCGTCCAGGTCGACCAGGTTCGTGGCGCGCAGCGCCTTGCGGTACGCCGCATCGTCCTCCCCGGCCTCGTCGCGCGCCGCGGCCCGCTGGACCTCGTCGGCGATCGCGAAGCCGTCGGCGAGGCCGGCGGCGCGCGGGTGCTCGCGCAGGAGTTGCAGGGCGAGCGCGTGGAACGTGCCGACGGTGATCTGGTCGGCGTCGAGCGCGAGCAGGTCGGTGAGGCGTTCGCGCAGCTCCTGCGCCGCCCGTCGGGTGAACGTGATCGCCAGACATCGCTGCGGGTTGACGTTCAGCTCCGCGCACAGGTACGCGATCCGGTGGGTCAGCGTGCGGGTCTTGCCGGTGCCGGGGCCGGCGACGATGAGCATCGGTCCGCTGTGCACGGACGCGGCGACCCGCTGCATGGCGTCGAGCCGGTCCAGCAGGCCCGTCCCGACCTCCTCCATCCCGGCCAGCATCGGCTCGAACGGCTCGTGCGGCGACGCCTTGCCCGCCGGGCCGACGGCCGCGGGCCGCGGCGCCGGGGCGGGGGGCGGGGTCGCCGGGCGGGCGGCCGCGCCGTCCCCGCCGCGCCGGGCCGCCGCCGCCACGGGGGCGGCGGGCGCGTCGGCCACCACGGGCGCGGCGGCGCCGTCGCCGCCGCCCCGCCCGGCCGGGACCGCCGGCCGCGCCGCGGGCGCCGGCCGCGGCGCCGGCACGTCGAACAGCGCCTCGGCCTGGGCGGCGGTCTCCCGGCGCAGCTCGTCCGGGGCGAAGACCTTGATCACGCCGTACACGCCGTCGTAGCCCGGCGTCCGGTGCACCGCGCCGCGGCGCAGCCGGCCGATGGCCTCGCCGAGCAGCTCGCCGCCGGCCCGGCCGACCTCGTCCAGCGGTACGGACGTGAGGATGTCCAGCTCCGGCCCCAGCGCGGCGACGAGGTGCTGGATCCGCCCCTCGACGGTCTTGCTGCGCGGCCCGACGCCGTGGATCTCGCCGACCACCTCGGCCAGCGGGATGAGGTGGGTGACCGGTTTCGCGTTCGGCCGGGTGGCGCCGGCCGGGCGGTCGGCCAGCTCCTCGATCCGGCTGAGTACGCCGACGGTCAGCCCGTGCCCGCAGACCGGGCAGATGCCGCCGGCCGCCCGGGTGCGCTCCGGGTCCCAGCGGACGTCGCAGGCCCGGTGCCCGTCGGCGTGGTACTTGCCCTCCTCCGGGAAGAACTCGATCGTGTCGTGCAGGCCGTCGCCGGTGCGCAGTGCCGCCCGGATCGCGTGGTAGTCCAGGGCCGCGGTGAACCGGGTCGCCTCCCTGGCCAGCGCGGGCGGCGAGTGGGCGTCCGAGTGCGACACGAGCTGGTACCGGTCCAGGCTGGACACCCGCCAGTTCATCGCCGGGTCGCTGGACAGGCCCGTCTCCACCGCGAAGATCTCGTCGGCCAGGTCGGCGTAGCAGTCGGCGATCGCGTCGAAGCCGGACTTGCTGCCCAGCGCGGCGAACCACGGCGTCCAGATGTGCGCCGGGACCAGGTATCCGTGCTCGCTGGCGGTCAGCGTGATCTCCAGCAGGTCGCGGGAGTCCAGGCCGAGGATCGGGCGGCCGTCCGAGCCGAGGTTGCCGATCCGGCCGAGCACCTGGTTGAACCGGGCCGCGGCGCCCAGGTCCGGCAGGTACACCAGGTGGTGCACCTTGCGGGTGGCCCCGTCCCGCTTGTAGATCGTGGAGATCTCGACGGACAGCATGAACCGGGTGTACGCGCCCTCGTCGGCGAGGATCGGCGGCAGCCGGCGGTCCACATCGGCCTGCGGCTGCGGGCGCAGCCGGAACAGCCCCGGCTCGGCGGGGACGAGCGACTCGCGCAGGTGGTCGTACCAGGCGGGATGGGTGAAATCACCCGTACCGAGCACGCTGATCCCCTTGCGCCGGGACCACCAGGCGAGGTTCGGCAGCGTGAGATCGCGGCTGCACGCCCGCGAGTACGAGGAGTGAATGTGCAGGTCGGCGACGTACGGCCGGTCGACCGGCGGGGGCGCGGCCGCGGGCTCCGGCCGGGCCAGCGGCGACCCCTCGACCCCGTACGGCGACACGACGGTCCCGGGCACACCGGCCCCGGGTACGGCGGGATCACCGGCTTCGGAACGCAGCGGAGGCACGCCGCATCTTGGCACGCCGCGCCGGCGCGTCCGCACGCGCCACGCGCGGGAGGCGGAATCCGCCGGACCGGCGCCGGTCCTTACCGGTCCGCGCGCAGCCGGACCAGCGAGACCTGCGGCGGCGCGCCGACCCGCACCGGCGGACCCCAGAAACCGGCCCCGTTGGTCACGTACACCCGGGTGCCGTCGACCTCGCCCAGCCCGGAGACGACCGGCTGCTCCAGCCCGACCAGGTAGTTGAACGGGACCATCTGCCCGCCGTGGGTGTGGCCGGAGAGTTGCAGGTCGACGGCGTACTTCGCCGCCTCGTGCGCCTGCACCGGCTGGTGCGCCAGCAGGATCGACGGCCGCGCCGGGTCCCGGTCGGCGAACGTCCGGGCGAAGTCCGGGGCCAGGCCGTCGCCGACCGGGCCGAAGCCCTGCGGCTCGCCGCCGGCCACGTCGTGCACGCCGGCCAGGTCGAGGCCCTCGATCGGTACCCGCTCGTTGGCCAGCACCCGGACGCCGAGCCTCGGCAGCTCCACCAGCCACGGCGCGACGCCGGAGTAGAACTCGTGGTTGCCGGTGACGAAGAACGACCCGTACCGGGAGCGCAGGTCGCGCAGCGGCGCGGCGGCGGCGCCCAGCTCCTCGACCGTGCCGTCGACCAGGTCGCCGACGATCGCGACGGCGTCGGCGCCGAGGCGGTTGATCGCGGCGACGATCCGCTCGGTGTGCGCGCGGCCGTTGATCGGGCCGAGGTGGATGTCGGAGACGACGGCGATGCGGAAGCCGTCCATCCCGCGCGGGAGCTTGGCCAGCGGGATGTCGACGCGGTCGAGCTGCGGGGGGCCGAGGGCGGTGCGGATGCCGTACCCGGTGATGCCGGTGGCGGTGAGGCCGGCGAAGATCGCGGCCCCGCGGCGCAGGAGCAGCCGCCGGGCGGCGTCGTGATCGGCCCCGTCCGGCTCCGCCCGGCCGGGCGGAGCCGCTGGGTCCGGGGCCGGCTCCGCGGGCTCGCCCGGCGCCGGCTCCGGCTCGCCCGGCGTCGGCTCGCCCGGCGTCGGCCCGGCCGGCTGCTCCCCGGTCGCGGGGGTGGCCGGGGCGGGCCCGCGGGCGCGGCGGCGCCAGAGCGCGGCCGCCAGCGGGAGTTCCAGGGCCAGGAGGACCACCAGCAGGTAGAACATGAGGGCGATCCACACATAGCCGGGGGCCAGCCACCCGGCGCCCTGCCGGGTGCCCACCAGCACCACCGGCACCAGGAGGGCCAGCGCGACCACCAGCGCCGTCCCCGCCCGGCGCGGCCAGCCGCCGCGCGCGGTCGTGTCCGCGACCAGGCGCCGCCACAGGTAGCCGTGGATGCCGCCCACCACGGCGAGGATCACCCCGAAGAAGATCACCGTACGCACTCCGCACCCCACTCCCCGGCCGCCCGGCCCGGCTCGAACGTACCCGGGGGGAGGTCAACTCCGCGACGGGACACCTCGTACGGTGACGCGATGACCATGTCAGTCGGGCGCGGGCGGGTCCTGGTCGTGTGCTCGGCGGCCGGGTTCGGGCTGATGCCGGTCCTCGCCCGGTACGCGTACGCCGCCGGTCTCAACGTGCCCACCCTGCTGCTGTGGCGGTTCGGGCTGGCGGCGGCGCTGCTGTTCGGGTACCTGGCGCTCGCCGGCCGGCTGCGGCTGCCCGCCGGGCGGGAGTGGGGGCGGCTGCTCCTGCTCGGCGGGGTGCTGTACGCGCTCCAGGCGATGCTGTACTTCTCCGCCGTCCGGTTCGTCTCGCCGGCGCTGGCGGCGCTGCTGCTGTACCTGTACCCGGCCCTGGTCCTGCTGCTGCACGCGGCGCTGTCCCGGACCCGGCCCGCGCCCCGGCAGCTCGCCGCCGTCGGGGTGTCGCTGGCCGGGCTGGCGGTGGTGCTCGGCTACCCGGGCGGCGGCGTCCGGCTGGCCGGGGTGCTGCTGGCGCTGGCCGCGGGCGGCGTCTACGCCGCGTACATCGTGCTCGGCGACCGGACGGCCGGGACGATGCCGCCGCTGCTCACGGCGGGCTGGGTGGCGGCGTTCGCGGCGGCGGCGTTCGGCGTGACCGGGGCCGCGACGGGGTCGCTGCACGGCGGGATCACGGCGGCCGGCTGGGGCGCGATCGCCGGGGTGGCCGTGTTCTCGACCGTCGTGGCGATCGGCTGCTTCTTCGCCGGGATGGCGGTGATCGGGCCGACCGGTGCGGCCATCCTGAGCATGGTCGAGCCGGTGGTGAGTGTGGTCGCGGCGGCGGTGCTGCTGAGCGAGGCGGTGACCGGGTGGCAGGCGGCCGGCGGCGCGCTGGTGCTGGCCGGTGCGGCGTGGGGCGTCCTGGCCGACCGCCCGCCCCGCCGCGACACCCCGCCCACCTAGCGGCCCGCCCGGCCCGCGCCGGCCCGCCCGCGCCCGGCCCGCATCGGCCCGGCCGGCGCCGGCCGCCAGGCCGCGGCGCCCGGCCGCCGGCGGCCCGCCGGTCAGCCGCCGGCGAAGGGCGGCAGGACGTCGAGGGTCGCGCCCGGCCGGACCGGGCCGGCGCGATCCCGCGCCGCCGCCCCGTCGACCAGGTACGAGCAGCGGGCCAGCACCCCGGCCAGCGCCGGCCCGTGCCGCTCGCCCAGCCCCGCCAGCACCGCGCCCAGCGGGCCGGCGGGGACCCGCTCGCTGTCCGTGCCCGCCGCGGCCCGGGCCGCCGCGAAGTACCGCACCGTGATCATCCTCAGCCCCCGATCGCCGACATCGGCCGCGGCGGCGGGGCGAACCCCGGCGCGTCGACCCCGTGCCCGGCCGCCTTGCCCCACATCGCCGTCCGCCAGCGCTCGGCCAGCGCGGCGTCGTCCGCGCCGGACCGCAGCGGCCCGCGCAGGTCGGTTTCGGCCCGGGCGAACAGGCACGCGCGGACCTGCCCGTCCGCGGTCAGCCGGGTCCGGTCGCAGGCGCGGCAGAACGGGCGGGTCACGCTGGCGATCACGCCGACCCGGGCGGGCGCGCCGGCGGCGTCGCGGTACCCGTCCACCAGCCAGGTCTCGGCCGGCGCCGGGCCGCGGTCGGCCGGGTCGGGGCGCAGCCGGTACCGCGCCCGCAGCGCGCCGAGGATCTCGTCGGCGGTGACCATGTCCGCCCGGCGCCAGCGGCCGCCGGCGTCCAGCGGCATCTGCTCGATGAACCGCAGCGCGTACCCGTGGGCCAGCGCGTACGCCAGCAGGTCCGGCGCCTCGCCGTCGTTGACGCCGCGCATCAGCACGGCGTTGAGCTTGACCGGGGCGAGCCCGGCCGCCGCGGCCGCCGCGATCCCGGCGAGCGTGTCGGCGAGCCGGCGGCGGCGGGCCAGCGCGGCGTACCGGTCGGGGTCGAGGGTGTCCAGCGAGACGTTGACCCGGTCCAGGCCGGCGGCGCGCAGCTCCGCCGCCCGCGCGGCCAGGCCGATCCCGTTGGTGGTGAGCGACAGCCGCGGGCGGGGGCGCAGCGCGGCGGCGGCCGCGACGATCCCGGCCAGGCCGGGGCGCAGCAGCGGCTCGCCGCCGGTGAACCGCACCTCGCTGACCCCGAGCCGGGTCACCGCCACCCGGATCAGCTCGCCCACCTCGGCGTCGGTGAGCAGGTCCGGCCCGGGCAGCCAGGGGACGCCCTCGGCCGGCAGGCAGTACGTGCAGCGCAGGTTGCACCGGTCGGTCAGCGACACCCGCAGGTCCCGGGCCACCCGCCCGTGCACGTCCACCAGCCCGCCGGCCGGGTCGCGCTCGCGGCCGGCCGCGCCGGGCGGGTCGGTGGTCACAGCCGGTCCGCCGCCGCGCGGACCGCCCCGGCGTACCCCGCGCCGAACAGCGCCGCGTGCACCAGCAGCAGGTGGAGCTGGTGCAGCGGCACCCGGTCCCGCCAGCCGTCGGCCAGCGGCGCGGCCTCGGCGTACGCGGCGAGCAGCCGGTCCAGGTGCGGCAGCCCGCCGAACAGCGCCAGCGTCGCCAGGTCGGTCTCCCGGTGCCCGCCGTGCGCGGCCGGGTCGACCAGCCACGCCCGCCCGTCGGCGGCCCACAGGACGTTGCCGGGCCACAGGTCGCCGTGCAGCCGGGCGGGCGGCTCGTCCCCGCCGTACGCCCCGATCCGGTCCCGCACCCGCTCGACGGCGGCGACGTCCGCGGGGGACAGCGCGCCGGCGTCGGCGGCCCGGCGCAGGTATGGGTCGAGCCGGCGGCGGGCGAACCACGGCCCCCACGGCCCGGCCCCGGCGGTGTTGTCCAGCGGCAGCCCGCCGATCCAGCCCGGCCACGCCGCCCCGAACGCGGGCGCCCCGGCGGCGTGCAGGGCGGCCAGCCCCCGGCCCAGCTCCTCGGCGCCGGCCGCGGTGGGCGCGCCGGGCTCGACCCAGTCGAGCGCGAGCAGCTCCGGCAGCGCGGTGAGCACCCCCGGTACGGGCACCGCCCCGGCCTCGCCGAGCCAGCGCAGCCCGGCGGCCTCGGCCGCGAACAGCCCGTCCGGCGCGGGCCCGGCCCCCGCCGGCCAGCTCTTGGCGAACACCGAGTGGCCGTCGTCGAGGGTGAGCCGGCGCGCGGTGCACGTGCCGCCGCCCGGTACGGGCGTCTCGCGGATCCGCTGGTGGGTGAGGAAGGTGGGCAGGTGGTCGGGGTGACGGCGCAGGTAGGCGATGTCCATGCGATCTCCCACTTCGGCTCCGGCGGGGGCGGATCGGGTTCATTATGGCGACATGACCGATCGCTACGGAGCGACAGCTATCAGTGACCGGATCGACGTGGCCGTCCGGCCGTACCGGCCGACCGACCACCGCGAGGGCCGCCACCTCTGGGCGGAGCTGGCCGCCGAGCGCGCCCGGCAGTACCCGCTGGCCGCCGACGAGGGCGACGGCGAGACCGCGCGCGGCGCGGGCTTCGAGGAGTACCTGGCCCGGATCGACCTGGCCGGCGTCTGGGTCGCCGAGGACGACGACGAGGGCGTCGTCGGGCTCGCCGGCCTGGTCCTGCGGGAGAACGCCGGCGAGATCTGGCCGATCGTCGTCAGCGAGCCGTACCGGGACAGCGGCATCGGCACCGCCCTGGTCCGGGCCGTGATCGACGTCGCCCGGCGGCGCGGGATGCGGGCGCTCGGCGTGTCGCCGGCCGTCCGGGACACCGCCGCCCTGCACTGCCTGCACCGGGCCGGCTTCACCGCCCTGGCCAGCGTCGAGCTGACGCTGGACCTCGGCCGCCGCCGGCTCGACTGGCAGGAGGGCATGGACGTCGCCGGCCTGCCCTTCCGATACTGAGCCGCGCGGCCCCGCCCGGGCGCCGCGCGAAGGGGGAGCCGTGCGCGAGCTGACCTACCTGGTCGCGGTGACGATCGACGGGTACATCGCCGGCCCGGACGGCGGGTTCGACTTCTTCGCCGCCGACGCGGTACCGGAGATCGCCCGCGCCTGGCCGGAGACCATGCCCGCGCCGCTGCGGGCCGCGTTCGGCGTGGCCGACGCGCCGAACCGCGCCTTCGACACCGTGCTGATGGGCCGGGCCACCTACGCCCTCGGGCTGCCGGACCGGCCCAGCCCGTACCCGCACCTGCGCCAGTACGTCGTCTCCGCCACGCTGGCCGACCCGGACCCGGCGGTCACGGTGATCCGGGCGGACCCGCTCGGCGCGGTCCGCCGGCTCAAGGCCGAGCCCGGCGGCGGGATCTGGCTGTGCGGCGGCGGCAAGCTGGCCGCGGCGCTGCTGCCGGAGATCGACGCGCTGGTGCTGAAGGTGAACCCGGTGCTCGCCGGGGACGGGATCCCGCTGTTCGCCGGCACCGCGTTCGACCCGCGGCGCTGGGACCTGACCGAGCGGCGGGAGTTCGCCGGCGGCGTCGTCGCCCACCGGTACGCCCGCTAGCGGGGCCCGTCCGGGAGCAGGTCGCGCAGCGGCCCGGCCGGCACCGGCTCGGCCGGCGGGGTCCCGCCGCCCTCCTCGCCGCCGCGCACGACCATGCCGGGGCTGTTCCACTTCTGGAGCTGGACCAGGGACGGCAGGGCCACGCTCTCGTCGTCGTCGGCGGGCCGGTCCTCGGTCCGGCACGGCAGGACGCCCATCTTCTGCGGGCCGGTGTAGCTGTACCAGTGGGCCTGGAAGTCGTGGAACGACGGGTCCCGCTGGGCCTCCTCGGTACCGGGGATGGTCAGGCACCGGCCGGTCGCCGGGTGGGTGATCCGGTACTCGGTGTCGTAGTCGCCGGTGTCGCCGTACCGCACCCACTGCTGCTCCGCCGACCCGTCGCAGCGCAGCGGCTGGACCAGGCGGCGCGCGTTCGGCTCCAGGCAGAGCCGGGTGGTCCCCTTCACGGTGTAGATCGGGCCGGGTTCGCTGGCGCCGGTGCCGGTCGGGGTGGCGGGCAGGCGGAAGAGCTGGGACCAGTCGGTGTCGGCGACGCTCGGGTTCTGGAAGCACTCGCTCGGGAACATGAACGTCTCGTCCGGGACCTCCTGCCGGACGTAGATGTTGTTGCTGTCGTCGATGGCCGCCGCGCAGTAGCCGGGCGCGACGGCGTTGCGGAGCTGGGCCAGCTCGCACGGGTGGGCCGGCCGCTCGGGGCAGGCCGCCGTGCGCATGCCGGCCACCCCCGGCCCGACGTACGGGAACGGCGCGAAGTGCTGCCGGGTGTTCAGCGCCCGGACGCGGCAGTTGCCGCCGGTGGCGATCACCAGGCCGGAGCCGGGCGTGCCCGGGTCGGCCACGTTCAGGCAGCGGCCGCTGAGCGTGTTCGCGGCGGTGCCCAGCTCGTAGTTGCGGAAATTGTTGTAGTACCACTTCTGCCGCGGCGGCACCGGGGTCACGCAGGGGCGCATCGTCGGCACGGTGCCGGCCGGCGGCGCGTCGGCGCCCGCGTCCAGGCACATCGCGCCGCTGGCGTTCGGCGTGCGCAGCGAGCCGACGGTGGCCAGGGTGAGGTCGGAGCGGTAGTACCAGAACTGCTCGTACCCGACGCCCAGCCGCTCCCGGAAGTCCATCGGGCACGGCTGCATGGTCACCGGCGTGCCGGCGGGCGGGACGGAGCCGCGGGCCTCCATGCACAGCGCGTCGGTGGGCGGCGCGCCGACGGGGTTGAAGGCCAGGATCAGGCGCGGGTGGGCGTACACGTCCTCGGCCGGGGTGTACGGCGCCACCTCCCCGCCGCCGGCGTGCAGCGGGTACAGGCCGCTGAGCGTCCGGCTGGCGCCGCCGGTACCGGTGCCGGTGGCGGTCAGCCGCATCCACGTGCTGCCGGGCGCGCAGGCCGTCGCGGCGTCGCCGGTACCGGGGGCGCGGCTGCCGGCGGTGGCGTAGAACTGGGCGACGACGGTGTACCGGTTCGCGCCGGTGCTGGCCGCGAACGTCACCGGGCTCGCGCTGGGGCTGCTGCCGCACAGCTCGCCGTACGTGGTCATGCTCCGGACCCGGGCCAGCGCCACCTCCAGGCCGGTCTGCGCGCTGCGCAGCGCGGCGCCCCGGTCGACGGTGAGCCGGGTGTGCCCGGCCCGGGTGAGCGCGGCCGGCAGGGCGGCGGCGGTGAGCGCCATCGCGACGAGGGCGAGCAGCATCGCCAGCGGCATCGACCCGCGGTCGGCACCGGCGGGCTCCGGCCCGGCGCCGCCCGGCGCCCGGTCGGTCATGGCGGCGCCCCTGTCCACCGCACCCCCCTCGTTCCGGTCCGCACCTCTCATGATCGGCAATCGGGCCGGCGACCTGACCCCGGACGCGGGAACGCGCCCGGGGGGCGGCGGCCGTGGCCACCGCCCCGCGGGCGTCGTTTTCTGTCTGTTTCGTGCCTCAGTGTCCGATCGTGCCGAGGGCGGCCCGGCGGCGGCGCGCGGCCACCGTCAGCAGCCCGCCCACGCCGAGGGCGAGCACGCCGCCGCCGATCAGCAGGCCGAGCGAGGTGCCGGTGACCGGCAGGCTCGGGCCGGCCGGCGGCTTCGGCGCCGGGTGCGCCGGGGTCACGCCGGCGACCTCGACGCCGACGCCGACGGTCTGCGCCACGTCGTCGATGTCCCGGTGCTCGGCGACGACCCGGCCCTTGCGGGTGATCGTCTCGAACGCGACCAGCGTCCGCCCCTCGTGGTCGTCGCCGACCTCGAACACGACCTCGACCGTGCCGTCGACGTGCTTGCCGTCGCCCTCGGCCTCCGGCGTGGTGAACGTGCGCCGGGCGGTGATCCCGGTGCCCCTGCCGGTGGCCTTGTCCATCAGCTCGCCGGAGATGGTGAACTCGGTGTCCGCGCGCAGCCCGGAGTACGTCACGACGTCGATCACCCGGCCGCCCCGCGGGGTGAGGGTCTTGTCGCCGTCGGCCTTGTCCGACGCCGAGGTCGTCAGGGTCGGTACCGGCTTGCCCGGCTTCGGCGGCTGGCCCGGCTCGGTCGGCGTCGGGGTGACCACGGGCGGCTTCGGCACGGCGGTCCAGCGGACGATCGTCCGGTCGTGCGCCGGGCCGTACTGCCGGCTGCCGGTGACGTACGACTGGGTCCGCACCGAGGTGCCGGTGAACACCCGGCCGGCGTTGACCAGCACCGCGTTGTCCGAGGTGAAGTCCAGGCTCGCGGTACCGGCGGCGGCGTCGGCGGGCGCCTTGACGAACAGCTTCTGCCCGTCGCCCAGGTTGTTCGGGTCGACCGGCGCGCCGGCGCTGTCGACGAGCTGCACGCCGGCCGGCAGGGCCGAGGTCAGCCGGGCCTTGTCGCCGCTGGTTCGGACGGTCATCGGGCCGATCAGCGTGCCGGCGGCGCCGGAGGAGTCGGCCGGGCTGACGGACATGCCGGTCCGGGCGCCCTCGCCCTCGGCCAGCTCCTCGGTCCGGTCGACGAAGAAGTCGTACACCTTCCGGGTGTCGCCGACGGCGCCGTCGGCGCCGCTGCGCGCGTCCGGGCTCCGCACTTCGGCCAGCGCCGTGTCGTCGCTGAGGGACCAGAGCGCGGCCTGGGTACCGGAGATCGCCTCCTGCGCCTGGAGGCCGTTGGTCAGCCCGGTCCGGCCCTCGGCGGCCAGCCACTCGGCGACCTCGCGCTGCATGGTCGAGGCGCCGACGGCGGCGATGCTGTGGTTCACCACCCAGTTGATCTCGGGCAGGTGGTCCCGGGCGTTGTTCTTGCCGGGGTACTGCGCCCACGGGACCTGCTGCATCGCGGCGTTGGTCCGCGTCGTCCGGGTCAGCTCGATGCAGTACGCCATCAGCCGGTCCCGGGCGTTGCCGTTGATGTCGATGCCCTGGCGCGAGGCGGACCACGTGCCGCCGACCATCCGGATCGGGATCGGCGCCCGGCCGAGCGCGCTCTGCGACCACTGGGTCGGGGCGCTGGTCGCCCTGCCGGCGGTGGCCGGGTCGGCCAGGGCGGCCCCGGGCAGGACCGCGGCGCCGGCGGCGCCGACGAGGGCGGCCAGGGCGAGCGCGCGGCGGCGGGGGGAGGAGTGAGCCATCGCTGTGTGCAACCTTCCGGATTACGTAGACCGACGTCCGTGGGTTCAAAGGCTGCGGTGATTCCCGCCGGACGGGAAGGTCGCGGCGGCCGAACTGGCGGGGCGGCCGGGCCGCTCGTGCCGACCCGGACCAGCCGCCCTCGGGTGAACGCGACGGCCGGCCGGGCGGCCGGGACGACGCCGCCCCCGACGCCCCGCCCGCGGCGGCGAAAACCACGCCGACCGGACGAATCGCCGCGGCGACGTGACTTTTAGGTAAGGCTTGCCTAAGGTATGGGCCATGGAGATGGGTGTAGCCGAAGTGGCCCGGACGCTGCTCAACGGGCGGCTCGCGGGGGCGCTGCGCTGCGACGGGTCCGGCGAGGCGCTCGCGGTCTGCCACGCCACCGACTGCACCGGGCGGCCGATGGTCCTCGTCCGCGACGGCGACGACCTGGCCCGGGCGCTGCTCTGGCGCACCGCCGCCGGCGACCCGCTCGCCGTGCTGACCGTCCCCGACGACCCGCCGGTGCTCGGCGCCCCGAGCCGCGGCCGGGCCAGCGTCGCCGGCCGGCTGCGCCGCGTCCCGGACCCCGAGCTGCGGACCGCCCGGATCGAGTTCGCCGAGGCCAACCCGGTGCCGGCGCTGTTCGACGTCGGCGCGGGCGCGGCGCTGTACCGGATCGACATCGAGGAGATCCGGCTGCACGCCCCCGGCGAGCACCACCTCATCGACGCCGACGACTACATCGCCGCCGACCCCGACCCGCTGCACGTCGTCGAGCGGGACATCCTGCTCGACCTCGCCGACCACCACAGCCCCGAGATGGAGGGGTACTTCCGGGCCATGCTCGCCGCGGCCGGCATCGGCTGCCCGCAGCCGCCGCGCGCGGTCCGGCTCGACCGGTACGGCTTCGTCGTCCACGTCGGCGGCCCCGACCCGACCATCCGGCTGGAGTTCCCGGTACCCGTCCGGGACGAGCAGGACCTGGCCCACCTCCTCCACCCGGTGCTGTTCCACGGGTCCCTGCACGGCGCCGAGTAGGCCGGACGTCGGGTTTCGTCGATGCCCCGGGCGTCGTAGGCTCGGCACCCCCGTCCGTCAGGAGTGCACCGTGCCGCACCGCACCGTTCGTACCGGTACCGCTCCGCTGGGTGCCGCCCTCCTCGCGCTCGCGGCCGCCGCCCTCACCGGCTGCGGCGGCTCCGCCGACCGCCCGCCGGCGGCCATCGCGACCACGCCGCCGCCGTCCGCCGGCACCCCGGCCGACCCCACCGCGACCCCCGGCGGGCCGACCGGCGGCGCCACCCCCGCCCCGGGCCGCCCGAGCGCCGACCCCGCGCCGAGCCGCCGGCCCGGCGGCACCGGCGGCGGGGGCGCCGCCCGCCCCGGCGTCGGACCCGGCGCGCCGGACCGCTGGCTGTGCACCTGGGAGCGGCTGTGGCTGGCCGAGCAGGCCGACCCGGCGACCGCCGCGCAGGCGCTGAAGAAGGTCGAGGAGTTCCGGACCAAGCCCGGCTACCAGCAGCTCGACGGCCCGGCCCGGCAGTCGCTGGACGACGACATCGCGAAGGCGCGCAAGGGTGACGGGAGCGGATTCCGGGCGTACGTGGATTCCCGCTGCTGAGGCGTCCACATAGGGTGGTGGGCATGACCCGCCGCGTGGCGCTGCTGCGCCGACCGTCCCCGCTGCTCGCCGACGGCCTCGTCACTCACGTGGACCGGCGCCCGGTCGACCCCGCGCTGGCGCTGGACCAGTGGACCGCGTACGCCGCCGCGCTCACCGCCCACGGCTGGACCACGCTGGAGGTGCCGCCGCTGGACGCCTGCCCCGACGGGGTGTTCGTGGAGGACGCGGTCGTCGTGTACGGCGACCTGGCCGTCCTGCTGCGCTCCGGCGCCCCGTCCCGCCGCCCCGAGACCGCCGGGCTGGCCGACGCGCTGGAGCCGTTCGGGTACCTGGTCGCCACCGTCGCCGACCCCGCCACGGCCGACGGCGGCGACGTCCTCAAGCACGGCGACCGGGTGTGGATCGGCGCCAGCGGGCGCACCAACGCCGCCGGCGTCGCCCGGCTCACCGACCTGCTCGCCGCCCGCGGGGCGACGGTCTCGGCCGTACCGGTCAGCCGGGTGCTGCACCTCAAGTCCGCGGTCACCGCGCTGCCCGACGGCACGATCCTCGGCCACCCGCCGCTGGTGGACGACCCGGCCGCCTGGGGTACGGCGTTCCTGCCGGTACCGGAGCCGGCCGGCGCGCACGTCGTCGTGCTGGACGAGCGGACGGTGCTGCTGTCGGCGGCGGCGCCGCGGACGGCGGAGCTGCTGGCCGGGCGCGGGCTGGCGGTCGTACCGGTGGACATCTCGGAGTTCGAGAAGCGCGAGGGCAGCGTCACCTGCCTCTCGGTCCGCCTCCGCTGACCCCCTCGACCGCCGCCCGAGCGGCGGGGGTCAGAGGCGGTGGCGGACCCAGACGTTCGGCTCGACGTACACCGCCACGCCCGCCGCCGCGTCGCAGTGCACCGGCGCCAGCGCCCCCGGCACGACCACCGGCCCGGTCCGGTCGAACGGCAGCCCCGTCCGCTCCCGCCACTGCGCGAGCGTGCCGGGGATCGTCATCGAGTACGGCGCCACCCCCAGCACCGCCCCGCCGAGCCGCTGGTGCACCCGCAGCCAGGGGTCGGCGAGCAGGCCGTCGGGCCGGGTCCGTTCGAGGTACGCCGCCATCGACTCGGCCGGGTACGCGTGCTTGCCGCTCGGCCGCACCGGCGCGACCAGGTCCCGGAAGCCGAGCGCCCGGGCCCGGTCCCGCATGGCCGCCAGCAGCGGCAGCGCCAGCCCCTTGCCCCGGTACGCCGGGCTGATCCCGATCTCCAGCGCGGACGCGACCGGGCCGGGCGGGGCCGCGCCCAGCCGGTGCCCGGCGCCGGCCAGCACGACGGCGTCCCAGCCGCCGGGCGGCAGGTCGGCGGCGAGGTCGCCGTCGAACGGGAACGGGGTGAAGTACAGCTTGGCGACCGGGTTGTCCGCGCCGTCGTCGGCGACGAGGACGTACTCGGCCAGCTCGTCCTCGCGGCCGTAGACGAGCGCGGCGACGGGGTCGTGCCACATGAACCGCGGCCAGACGTCGCCGAGGCGCTCGGCGATCAGGGCGCGGGCGGCGGGCCACTCGGCGAGACTGCGTACGCGAAGCTCCACCCGCCGATCGTCGCCGATCCGCGCCGCGCGCGCGACGCCATTCCCGACCCGCGGCCCCGCCCGGTGACCCTCAGCCCAGGGCGCGGCGGCGGAAGCCGAGCAGGCCCAGCACCGTGAACAGCACCGCGAACCCCGCCAGCGCCAGCACCGACCACACCGGCGGCACGTGCTCCACCGCCGGTACCAGCGCCGCCCGCACCCCCTCCGTGCAGTACGTCAGCGGGTTGAGCGCGCTCACCACCTGGAACCAGCGGAGCTGGTCCAGCGCCAGCAGCGGGTACTGCGTCGCCCCGGTGAACATCAGCGGCCCGATGATCAGCCCGAACATCACGCTGATCTTCGACGGCGGCACCGCGGTGCCGATCGTCATGCCGATCGCCGCGCCCGTCCACGCCCCGAGCACCAGCGCCGCCGCCAGCAGCGGCAGCCCCGCCGACCGCCAGGGCGCGCCGCCGAGCACCAGCGCGCTGACCGGGTACATGATCACCGCCGCGAACAGCCCGCGCAGCGCCGCCATCACCAGCTTCTCGACGGCGACCAGGTCGGTCGGGATCGGGGCGAGCAGCCGGTCCTCGATCTCCTTGGTCCAGCCGAACTCCATCACCAGCGGGAACGCCACGCTCTGCAGCGCGGTCAGGAACGCGGCCAGCGCGACGATGCCGGGCAGGAACAGCGTCCGGCCGAAGTCGCCCTGCACGTACCCGAGGCTGCCCAGCACCTTGGCGAAGATGAACAGGGTGAACAGCGGCATCAGGGTGACCTGCACCAGCAGCACCCAGAACTCCTTGCCGGTGACGAACACGTCCCGCCAGAGGATCGCCAGGAACGCGCGGCCGGGGCCGCCGCGCGGCGCGGGGATCGGGTCGATCATCGCAGCCCCCGTCCGGTCAGGTCGATGAACACGTCCTCCAGGCTGGCCGTGCCGAACTGCACGTGCCGCAGCGCCGCGCCGCGGGCGTCCAGCGCCGCCGCGACCGGGCCGAGCTGCCCGGCCGGGTCGCCGTCGACCCAGAGGCGCAGGTGCAGTTCGTCGCCGGGCGGGCCGAGGTGCTCGCCGCGGGCGATGCCGGGCAGCCGCTCGAGGTGGGCGAGGGCGTCGCCGTCCGCGCCGGCCACGGTGAGGTCGAGGACGGACGTACCAGTCAGCCGGCGGGTCAGCGCGGCCGGCGAGTCGAGCGCGAGCAGCCGGCCGTGGTCGACGATGCCGACCCGGTCGGCGAGGTCGGCGGCCTCGTCCATGTCGTGCGTGGTGAGCACCACGGTCACGCCGCGGTCGCGCAGCCCGCGGACCCGCTCCCAGACGAACCGGCGCGACTGCGGGTCCAGCCCCGTGCTGGGCTCGTCCAGGAACAGCACCCGCGGCTCGTGCATCATCGACCGGGCGATCATCAGCCGCTGGGCCATCCCGCCGGAGTAGGCGTCCACCTTGGCGTCGGCCTGCTTCGCCAGGCCGAACTCGTCCAGCAGGGCCGCCGCGCGGGCGTTGCGCTCGGCCCGCCCGAAGCCGTGGTACGCCGCGTGGAAGGTGAGGTTCTGCCGCGGCGTGAGCGAGCGGTCCAGGTTGCTGCGCTGCGGTACGACGGCCAGCCGGGCCCGGGCGGCGACCGGGTGGGCGGCCACGTCGATGCCGTCGACGGCGGCGCGCCCCTCGGTGGCCCGGACGAGCGTGGTCAGGATGCCGACGGTGGTCGACTTGCCCGCGCCGTTGGGGCCGAGCAGGCCGAAGATCTCGCCGGGCGCGACGGCGAAGCTCAGCCCGTCGACGGCGTTGCCGTCCGCGCCGGGGTACCGCTTGACCAGGTCCTCCACCTCAACAGCCGGCGCCATCGCCCGCCCCTCCCCGTGTGATCACGTCGATCAGGTAGTCCCGGATGATCGCCTCGCGTACCGGGTCGACGGGAACCGCCGGCGGCAGCGCCGCGCGCAGGTCGCGGGCGATGTCCCCGGCCCGGGCCGCGCCCGCGTCGGTGAGCGCGAGCCGGGCGGCCCGGCGGTCGGCGGGGTCGCGCTGACGCTCGACGTACCCGGCGCGGACGAGCGTGTCGACCACGCCGCTCAGCGTGGCCGGCGTGACGAACAGGTACTCGGCCACCCTGGCCTGGGTCAGCCCGCCGCCGCGCCGGGCCCGGTACAGCACGGCCAGGGTGCTGGCGCCGGTCGGCGACAGGCCGTCCTGCGCGCTCACCACCGCGGACCACTGCCGGCCGACGATCCGGCCGGCGATGGCGAGCAGCGCGCTGAGCGGCCGGTCCGCCAGGCTCTCCCGTGGTGTGGTCACCCCACGATGTTAGGCCCCGAACGATTAGCTGCCAAACCTTTTTCCGCGGCACCGTGGACCATCCTCGGCGATCATGCGGTGGTCAGCGCGGGAATCCGGCATTCCGCGTCCGCTCGACATGGTCACCCGGGGCAACGCGCCGGCCGGGTTGTGACCGGCGTCGGGGACGGTGGAGGATCGTGGGCGTGGATCGGGCAGCAGAGGTCTTGCAGCGGGTTTTCGGCTACGACGCGTTCCGGGGTGACCAGCAGGAGATCATCGAGCACGTCGCCGGCGGCGGCGACGCCCTCGTGCTCATGCCCACCGGCGGCGGCAAGTCGCTGTGCTACCAGATCCCGGCGCTGCTGCGCGACGGCGTGGGCGTGGTCATCTCGCCGCTGATCGCGCTCATGCAGGACCAGGTCGACGCCCTGCGCACGCTCGGCGTCCGCGCCGGGTTCCTCAACTCCACCCAGGACGCGCACGAGCGGCGCGCGGTCGAGGCCGCGTTCCGGTCCGGCGAGCTGGACCTGCTGTACCTCGCCCCGGAAGGGCTGAACACCGGCGCCGCCGCCCGGCTGCTGGACGAGGGCCGGATCGCCCTGTTCGCGATCGACGAGGCGCACTGCGTGTCCCAGTGGGGCCACGACTTCCGGCCCGACTACCTGGGGCTGTCCGTCCTGCACGAACGGTGGCCGGACGTACCGCGGATCGCGCTCACCGCCACCGCCACGACCGCCACCCGGGACGAGATCGTCGACCGGCTGCAACTCGCCGGCGCGCGCCGCTTCGTCTCCAGCTTCGACCGGCCCAACATCCAGTACCGGATCGTGCCCAAGAACGAGCCCCGCAAGCAGCTCCTCCAGCTCCTGCGCGACGAGCACCCCGGCGACGCCGGGATCATCTACTGCCTGTCCCGCGCCGCCGTGGACAAGACCGCGGAGTTCCTGGTGGGGCAGGGGATCGCCGCGCTGCCGTACCACGCCGGGCTGGACGCCGGCACGCGCGCGCGGCACCAGAGCCGGTTCCTGCGCGACGACGGGCTGGTCATGGTCGCCACGATCGCCTTCGGGATGGGCATCGACAAGCCCGACGTCCGCTTCGTCGCGCACCTCGACCTGCCCAAGTCGGTCGAGGGCTACTACCAGGAGACCGGCCGCGCCGGCCGGGACGGGCAGCCGTCGACCGCCTGGCTCGCGTACGGGTTGCAGGACGTCGTCCAGCAGCGCAAGCTCATCGACACCTCGGCCGGCGACCGGGCGCACCGGCGCAACGCCACCGCCCACCTCGACGCCATGCTCGCGCTCTGCGAGACCGTCGAGTGCCGGCGGATCCGGCTGCTCGGGTACTTCGGCCAGGAGGCCGGACCGTGCGGCAACTGCGACACCTGCCTCCAGCCGCCGCAGGCGTGGGACGGCACGGTACCGGCGCAGAAGCTGCTGAGCACGGTCCTGCGGCTGCACCGCGAGCGCGGCCAGACCTTCGGCGCCGGCCAGTCGATCGACATCCTGCTCGGCCGGCGGACCGACAAGGTCGTCCAGCACCGGCACGACGAGCTGACCACGTTCGGCATCGGCGAGGAGCTGGGCGAGTCCGAGTGGCGCGGGGTGGTCCGGCAGCTGCTCGCCCAGGGCCTGCTGGCCGTCGAGGGCGACTACGGCACGCTCGCGCTGACCGCCGACAGCGGCGCCGTGCTGAGCCGGCAGCGGCAGGTCATGCTGCGCCGCGAGCCGAAGCGCCCCACCCGCACCGCCGGCGCCCGGCCGAGGGCCGCCGCCGTGGACCTGGCGCCCGAGGCCGAGCCGGTGTTCGAGCGGCTGCGCGCGTGGCGGGCCGTGACCGCGAAGGAGCAGGGCGTGCCGGCGTACGTGATCTTCCACGACGCGACGCTGCGGCAGATCGCCACCGAGCTGCCGGGCGACCTGGCGGCGCTCAGCGGGATCAGCGGCGTCGGCGAGACCAAATTGGACAGGTACGGCGAGGGGGTGCTCGGTGCGCTCGCCGGTACCGGCGAAATAGCGGACTAGCCCGCGGAGCGCAAGCCGCATCCACCGTCATCGTTCGGTGTTATGCATCACGGAAAATCGGGGACGATGAATGGACTCATGAGCCGAATCGGCGGTATGGTCCGGCCGAATTCCCCCACCCGAATTCGGAGGTGAGCCATGCGCACCCGGTTCCGGACGCTCGCTCTCCTGACCGCAGCACTGACCGGATCCGCCCTGATGACCGCCGCGCCCGCCGCGGCCCGCCCGGCCCCCGAGCCCGGTCCGGCCCGCCCCGGCGCCGGCGGGCCGCACCCCGACCGGTCGGACGGCCGGGTGAGCATCGGCCAGCCCGACCGCGCGGTCCGGCCGGGCAGCGTCCCGCGCCCCGGCACCCCGCCGGCGGTCGCCCGGGCGACCGCGCTCGCCGACTCCGCCGTCCTCACGGCCCGCACCGTCGACCCCGATCTCGCGTACCGGCGGCTGGACGTCCAGAGTGGCCCGTCCGGCGTGGTCTACGTCGCGTACGAGCGCGAGTACCGCGGCCTGCCCGTCATCGGCGGCGACGCCGTCGTCGCCGTCGACCGCGCCGGCTACGTGCTGGACGCCACCCGCGCGGTCAGCGCGCCCCGGCTGAGCCTCGACACCGCGCCCGCCCTGTCCGCCGACCGGGCCGCCGCGGCGACCCGCTGGCTGCTGCCGATCGTGCACCGGGTGCAGCCGCCGGTGCTCTCGGTGTTCGCGCCGCCCGGCCGGGAGCCGGTGCTCGCGTACCACGTGGTGATCGAGGGCGCCGACGCCGCCGGCCCGCACGCGCTGCACGCCGTCGTCGACGCCCGGACGGGCGCGCTCCGCTCCCGCTGGGACCAGGTCGCCCACGCCAACCCCGCCACCGGCAGCGCCCCCGCCACCGGCAGCGCCCCTGCCACCGACAGCGCCCCCGCCGAGCGGGGCGCCCGCGGTCGGGCGGGCGAGCGGATCAAGGTCCCCGGCGGCGCGGCGGCGAAGGGCCACTACAGCGGCGACGTCGTCCTGGACACCCGGGCGGCCGACCGCGGCCGGTACGAGCTGTCGGACCCGGGCCGCCCCGGCCTGCTCTGCGGCGTCCGCGGTGACACCCCGCTCGCCGGCCCCGACGACGTGTGGGGCGGCGGCGGCCCGACGGACGCCGAGACCGGCTGCGTGGACGCGTACCACGCGGCGCAGCGGCAGTGGGACATGCTGCGCGACTGGCTCGGCCGGGACGGGTTCGACGGCCGCGGCCGCGGCTACCCCATCGCGGTCGGGCACAAGCAGGCCGACGCGTACTGGAACGGCCAGCACGCCGTGCTCGGCCACAGCCGGGACGGCCGGCGCCAGCTCACCGACGTCGACACCGTCGCGCACGAGTTCGGCCACGCGGTGTTCCAGACCACGCCGGGCGGCATCGTCGGCGAGGGCGAGACGCACCAGCTCAACGAGGCCACCGGCGACATCCTCGCCGCGCTGACCGAGCACTACGCGAACAACCCGGTCAACAAGCCGGACTACGACCACGGCGAGCTGTCCGACCCGCTCGGCCGCGGCGCGGAGCGCAGCATGCGGGACCCGGCGCGCGCCCCGAGCGCGCAGCCGTCCTGCTGGTCGCCGCAGCTCCGCGACGCCGGGCCGCACGCCGGCGCCGGGCCGCTGGGCCACCTGTTCTACCTGCTGGCCGAGGGTACGAAGCCGGCCAACGGGCTTCCCGCCAGCCCGGTCTGCCAGGGCGGCCCCGCCGCGATCGCCGGCCTCGGGATCAAGGACGCGGGCCGGGTGTGGATGGAGACCCTGCTGCTCAAGCAGAGCTTCTGGACGTACGCCGATGCCCGGGTCGCCGCGCTCACCGCGGCCGGCCGGCTGTTCCCCGGCGACTGCGCGCGGTTCGCCGCGGTGAAGGGCGCGTGGGACGGCATCGCCGTCCCGGCCGCGCCCGGCGAGCCGACCTGCGCCACCGGCCCCCCGCCGGGCCGCCCGGACCGCATCGTCGGCGGCACCGAGGTGACCACGCCGGTGCCGTGGGCGGCGGCGCTGGGCGTGTGCAGCGCCTCGCTGGTCGCCCCGCAGTGGGTGCTCACGGCCCGGCACTGCATCCCGGACACCACCGAGCGCCCGGTCGTCGCGATCGGCTCGGCCGACAAGACCAAGGGCGTGCCGTACGGGACGATCGAGGTGATCGCCTCGCCGACCAGCGACCTGCTGCTGCTCAAGCTGGCCACCCCGGTGCCGGACGCGCAGCCGGTCCGGCTGGCCAACGCCGACCCGCCGGGCGGCGCCGAGATCGACATGTACGGCTGGGGCCGGGTCTGCAAGATCACGGCATGCGTGCGCCCGAACGTGCTGAAGACCGCGCGGATGCGGGTCACCGACCCGGACGCGCGGGACATCGGCGGCGGGCCGGCGCTGTACCTGGACGCGATCACCGGATCGCCGTGGAAGGGCGACTCCGGCGGGCCCGCGTTCCACAACGGCGAGCAGGTCGGCGTGCTGTCGGCCGGCACCGAGTCCAAGACCGACGCCTGGTACGGCAGCGTCGCCCGCAACCGCGACTGGATCCGCGCCGTCGCCGGCGCCTGACCGACCCCCCGGCTGAGCCGGGGTGCACCCCGGCGCCCCCGTGCGCCGGGGTGGGTCAGCGGCCGCCGGCGATCTGCCGGACGGCCGCGATCGCCTTGTCGATCTCCTCGGGCGTGTTGATGCACGCCGTGCCGATCCGGGCGTACGGCACCGAGTACGTGGCGTGCGACGCCAGCAGCCCCTGCGATTGCAGCCGGCTGACGATCGTCTGATTGCTCACCCCGCTGATCTCGAAGCAGTTGATGCCCGCGGACATCGCCGGGTCCCGCGGGGTGCGCAACTGCATCCCGCGGATGCCGGCCAGCCCGTCCTTGAGCCGGGTCGACAGCTCGGCGATCCGGCCGGCGATGTTCTTCCGGCCGATGTTGTCGTGCCAGGCGATCGTCGTGGGCAGCGCCCAGCGCGCCTCGTACGCGTGGAAGCCGCCCGGGTTGAGGTCGCCGCCGCCGTACGAGTGGTGCTGCGGCCAGAAGTGCTGCACCGCGCTGGCCTTGTACCAGACCACGCCGGTACCCCGCGGTCCGAACAGCCACTTGTGCAGGCCGGCGAGGAACACGTCCACGCCGGACGCCGCCGGGTCGTCGTCGACCGCGCCGAGGGCGTGCACGCCGTCGACGATCAGCAGGCAGCGGTCCGGCTCGGCGCGGCCCTTGTTCGCCTCGGCGATCACCTGGGCCATGACCTTGAGCGGCATCCGCACGCCGCAGCTCGACATGCCCCAGGTCGTACCCACCGCCCTGGTCTTGGGGGTGATGGCGGCCTTGAGCTTGCCGGCGATCTCGTCGGCGGTGGCCTTGCCGGGCTCGGCGAAGAGGCTGACGGTCCGCTTCTTCGCGCCGGTCCGCCGGCACAGCAGGTCGATCGAGCCGTGCTGGACGAAGTGGTCGTACCCGCTGACCAGGATCTCCTGGTCGGCCTTGATCTTCAGGCTGCCCCAGACCAGCCCGTGCGCGGTGGTGGTGTTCCAGCACAGGGCGGTCTCGCCGCCCTGTGCGCCCAGGTACCGGGCGACCGCGCTGGCGGCGTTGCCGTCGCCGTCGTACGCGCGCATCGGGTCGGCGTCGAACTGCGCCGACACCTGCGCCATCCGCTCGCGGATCGGGGTGGGGTTGGAGGAGAGCAGGAACAGGGAGAAGTGCACCTTGTTCGGCGCCAGCCGGAACTGGGACCGGACGGCGGCCCAGTCGACGGCACCGGTGCCGGGGTCGACGACCTGCGGGCCGGGGTCGATGCGGTCGAGGTCGCTGTGGGCGGCGACCGGGGTGGTGGTGGGTGAGTGGGTGGTCGGGTGGGAACCGAGCAGGGCGGGGCTGACCAGAGCCGTTCCGGTCAGGGCACCCATGCCGGTGAGGAACCCGCGGCGGTGGAGACCGTCGTGGGGCATGCGAGCCTCCTTCGAGTCCCGTGCCATGCCGGTGAGCGACGCTCACGCATTGACGGATGCGAATGGCTCGGAAATCGTGCTCGCCAGGATGCCGCACGTCGCGGCAGGTGTGAAGGCCCCTATCCGGACTTCCCAGTCGCGCCGGAAAGTCAACTGTCAAACGTCAGGGAGGAATCCGACGCGGGTGGGCGAAAGGGCGCGGGAACCGCGATTCAGTGAAGTGTGAAACGGCGGCGGCGCAGTGATCGGTGGCCGTCGGCGTCGGTGATTATCTCGTGGGTGGCACCGGGCGGCAGCTCCGTGCCCTCGGGCACGGCCTCGCCGCGGGCGATGGCGTCGGCGATGAACCGCTCCTCGTCCGCCCGCCGCTCCCGCTCCGCATCCCCCGCCGCGTCCGCGCCGCCCGCCGGCCCACCGCTACCCGCGCTGGCGGCCGCGGGGTCCGCCGCACCACCACCGCCGTCCGCGCGCTCGGCGTCCCGGTCGGTCACGGCCGGTCCCCGCAGTCGAACAGGCGCCGGCGCAGCGTCGGCCCGTCGCCGTCCGCCGTGATCTCGTGCGTGTGCAGCCGGTCGTCGGTGGCCAGCGCGGTGTCCCCGCGCAGCTCCTCCGGCACGGCGACCCGCCCGCGCCGGAACAGGTCCTCGACGAACGACTCCGCCACCCGGGCGGCGTCGCCGGGCGCGATCGCGCCGACGTCCGGCGCGGCGCCGGCGACCGCGAAGCGGCTCGGCGCCGTCGGCGCCGGGGCGGCGAACGCGCTGGTCAACCCGTACGCCTCGCCCCGGATCGTCACGGTCCCGGCCGCCGCGGCCGAGGCCGGCGCCATCCCGGCGGGCGCGCGGTGCAGCGCCTCCGCGGTCAGGCCGGTCGCCGCGGCGGGGGCGAGCACGCCGTACTGGACGAACGCCATCCGCAGCGCCCGCGCGTACCGGCCGCCGAAGAGCTGGGCGTCCGCCGCCAGCAGGTGCGCGGCCACCTGGGCGAAGTAGTCCGGGACGACCGGCGCGCCGGTGACCGCGACCACCAGCATCCGCCCCAGCTCGGTGGCGACCCGGCCGAGCGCCGTGGTGTCCGGCGTGTCCTGCTGCCGCCACATCGAGGCGAGCGCGCGCAGGAACGCGCCGGTGAAGACCCGGGAGAACGAGTGCGGCTCGCTGCTCAGCCGGCCGGCCGGGGCGCGCGAGGGCAGCGTGACCGGGTCGGCGTAGAAGAAGCTGTTCGCGGCGTTGCGCAGGCAGTCGGTGTCGACCGAGCCGGGCCGGGCCTGCCGGATCGCCCAGCCGAGCTGCTCGGCGAGCCGGCTCAGCGAGCTGGACTTGGCCAGGTCGCCGAGCGTCTCGGCGATCACCTCGGCCCGGACGGACTCGAGTTGCAGCGCGCACAGGATCGCGCTCATGTCCCCGAACGCCTCGTGGAACGCCGCCCCCTCGGTGCTGGCCACCGACCAGAGCTGCGGCTGGAGCACGTCGAGGACCGCGTGCCCGACCTCGTGGCAGACCACGTCGGGGCTCTCCGCGGAGTACACCATCACCCCGCCGACCGCGTGGTGGAAGAACATCAGACCGGCCCGGTCGTAGTACGCGTTCAGGTCGTCGCCGTGGTCCAGCGTCGCGCACAGCGCCTGCCCCACCTCGGGCCGCCACCCGGCCCCGGCGGGCAGCAGGCCGCCCCAGAAGTCGGCAGCGCGGCGCAGCGCGGCGGCGAGGTTCCAGTACCGGAACTCCGCGGACCCCGGCTGGTCGCCGGCCGGCGACGGGATCGCGCCCCGGATGCCCACGGGCATCGGCCCGAGCGCGAGGTTGGGCCGGGCGCACAGCAGCGGCGTGCGCTTGGCGCTCGGGTGGCCGGGGTCGTCGGACCAGGCCCAGACCTGGTCGACCATCGTGGTCTGGAGCATGCTCATGGGTGCCTCCCGGTACTGGGGCCGGCGGCCGCGGCCGTTGCCCCAGTATGAGCACGCAAAGCGGTTCTTTTCGGGCGGATCCTCAGGTCAGCGCGGACTTGCGCACCTTGCCCAGCGGCGTCCGCGGCAGATCCGCCACGAATCGCACTTCGCGGGGCCGCTTGTGCCGGGCGAGCCGGTCGGCGACGAATGCGATCAGTTCGTCCGCGCTGACCGGGTCGGCGACCACGTACGCCGTGACCTGCTGCCCGAGGTCCGGGTGCGGCGTGCCAACCACCGCCGCCTCCCGGACGGCCGGGTGCAGCCGCAGCGCGTCCTCGACCTCGCCGGCGCCGATCCGGTACCCGCCGCTCTTGATCAGGTCGACCGACGCCCGCCCGACGATCCGGTACCGCCCGCCGGGGTCCACGGTGGCGATGTCGCCGGTCGCGAACCAGCCGTCCGGGGTCCGGCAGTCGGGGCGGCCGAGGTACCCGTCGAACAGCGTCGCCCCGCGCACGTGCAGCTCCCCCATCGCCTCGCCGTCCGCCGGCACCGGCGCGCCGGCCGGGTCGACGACCCGCGCCGCCACGCCGGGCAGCGGCCGCCCGACGGTCGTCGCGTCGCCGGGGTCGTCGGCCCGGGCGCTGATCGTGATCAGGGTCTCGGTCATGCCGTACCGCTGCACCAGCGCGTGCCCGGACGCGGCCGCGACCCGCTCGCGCACCGGCACCGGCAGCGCCGCGCTCCCCGACACCAGCAGCCGGGCCGGCGCCAGCGCCGCGGCGGCGGCCGGGTCGGCGGCGACCCGCGACCACACGGTCGGCACCCCGAAGTACAGCGACCCGCCGGCGGCGGCGTAGGCCGCGGGCGTGGGGCGGCCGACGTGGTGCAGGCGGCTGCCGACGTGCAGCGGGCCGAGCGCGCCGAGCACCAGGCCGTGCACGTGGAACAGCGGCAGGCCGTGGACGAGCAGGTCGTCGGGGGTCCAGGCCCAGGCGTCGGCGAGGCCGTCGAGGCAGGCGGCTAGCGCACCGCGGGACAGCACCGCGCCCTTGGGCGGCCCGGTCGTGCCGCTGGTGTACAGGACCAGCGCCGCGCCCGCGGGGTCCAGCGCCGGCAGCGCGCGGTCGGACCGGCCGGCCGGCATCGGCGCGGTCGGCGTCACAGCGGTGTCCATGCTGGACCCGGCCGCGGTCAGCAGCAGGTCGGCAGCCGAGTCGCGGAGGATGTGGTCGCGCTCGTCCGGGCCGGCGTCCGGCGGTACCGGGACGGCAGCGCCGCCGGCCAGCACGGTGCCGACCACGGCGGCCAGCGCGGCCAGCGTCGGGGTCGCCTCGACGGCCACCCGGCCGGCGCCGGCGACCAGGCCGGCGACGGCGCGGGCGCGGGCGAGCAGGTCGGCGGCGGAGGCGGCGTCGGGGCCGAGGCGGACGGCGTCGGGGCGCTCGTCGGGCGCGGCGACCAGCCGGGACAGCAGCACGCGCACCTCCGCGATGTGGGGACCGCCGACATCCTACGGCGGCACCCGCCGCCCGGTCCGCAGATCAGCGGCAGTATCGACAGTGGACCGCACATGAGGTGAAGCAGGCGACCGGGGGACTCGGCAGGCGTATGAGCGGGAGTACCGGGCGGCCCACCCGCGCGGGCCGCCCAGTCTTCTCGGTGAGCAAAATTGTCCGGTGCGCCGGCAATTCGCGCACGGACAGCACCCGGCTCCATCCCGGTGGCCAGCCATAGCTTTATCTATTTGACATTCATTCACATCGATTCTGCGGTTTACCGTGGGGGACCCCTCGACCATCGGCGCCCCTCGATCGACGCCGGTGCTCGGCCCACCCTCGTCCCCCGGGAGCCCGAGTGATGTTCCTCCAGCGCGCCGCCCTGCTGGCCGCCGCCGCGGCCACCGTCCTGGCCTCCGCCGCCCCGGCCCTGGCCAGCGACGGCGACCCCGACCGCAACCGCATCGTCGGCGGCAAGGTCTCCACCGAGCAGTACCCGTACACCGGCCACCTCGGCGGCTGCGGCTCCACGCTGATCGCCGCCAAGTGGCTCGTCACCGCCAAGCACTGCGTCAGCAGCGCCCGCCAGGTCCGGCTCGGTACCAACAGCGCCAACTCCGGCGGCGAAGTGATCGGCATCCGGCGCAGTGTGAACGGGCCGGGCGGCAAGGACATCGCCCTGCTCGAACTCAACAGCGAGGCGCGCACCGCCCCGATCCGCATCGCCCCGTCGCACCCGACGCCCGGCACCCGTACCCGGATCATGGGCTGGGGCTCGACGACCTCGGACGGCAGCCGCCCGTCGAACGTGCTCAAGGAGCTGGACACCAGCGTCGTGGACGCCAGCAACTGCGCCCGCCTGCCCGGCGGCGTCGAGCCGGCGGACAGGGACAAGGAGCTGTGCACGCAGAGCCCGAACAACCAGGGCGCCTGCCACGGCGACTCCGGCGGGCCGCAGATCACCCAGATCGACGGCACCTGGTACCTGATCGGCGCCACCAGCCGGGGCGCGCCGCGGGCGTGCGCGGTCAACTCCTCGCCCTCGATCTACATGAGCGTGCCCGCGTTCATCGACTGGATCCGCAGCACCACCGGCATCAGCAGCCTGGGCCGGTAGCCCGGACCAGCGCGGCCGCGGGTGGCGGCGCGTCGGCTCACGGCCGGCGCGGCGCCACCCGCCGGCGCAGGGTCAGCCGGTCGACCTCCGTGCCGGCGTCCTTGCCCGCGGCGGTGACGGTCCGCATCGTCATCGTGGCCAGCCCGCCCGGCCGGGCCGGCACCACGTCGATCGCCACGTAGCTGTGGCCGGTGTACCGGACCCGGGACCAGGCCACCTTCTCCCGGATCTTCGTCCGGCCGGGCCCCCAGTGGTACGTGCCGACCTCGTCCACGTCCTTGACCCTGCCCAGGTAGCTCTCCGGCGCGCCCTTCGGGAAGTTGTAGAGGCCGCCGCCGCCCCCGCCCGCGACGACGTACACCGTCCCGTCCGTGGCCGGGTCCACCGTGCCGCCGGCCGGGGCCGGGCGGGTGGGCCGGCCGTGCCGGATCGGGTCGGTGCGCTCGTACAGGTGGTTGTGGCCGTTGAGCACCAGGTCGACGCGGTACTTGTCGAACAGCGGGCCCCACTTGCGCCGCACCCCGCCGTCCGAGGCGTGGTTGGTCGACGTCGAGTACGCGCAGTAGTGCAGGAAGCAGACGACGAAGTCGATCGTCGGGTCCGCCCGGTACGCGGCCAGCCGCTCCTCCGCCCACGACGTCTGCCGGCCGCGCGAGTAGCCGCGGTTCGACTTCACCTCGTACGCCACGTCGTTGGAGTCCAGCGCCAGGATGCCCACGTTGCCGTACCGCACCGCGTACACGCTCGGGCAGCCGCTCGGCCCGTTGCCCGGCAGTTGGAACCGGTACGCGAAGCCGCCGTACCCGTTGTGCGCGTCGGCGTCCCAGTGCCGCGCCTCCATGTCGTGGTTGCCGGTGGTCACCAGCCACGGCACCCGGCGGGCGACCGGCTCGATGGTGCGCAGGTACTTGTCCCAGATCGTCGGCACGTAGTCGTCGGCGAGGGTGCCGCTGCCGCCGCGGTTGGCGTACGAGATGTCGCCGATCAGCAGGTGGAACCGCGGGTCCTCGCGCAGCACCCGGCGGGTGATCGCCCCGCCCGCGTCGCCGCCGCCCTGGTCGCCGACGGCGGTGAAGGTGAACGGCGCCAGCGGCCCGCCGGCGGCCGGCGCGGTGGTGAACGAGTGGATCGGCCCGTCCGCCGGGTCCAGCCCCGCGTGCCCGACCGCGTAGTAGTAGGTGGTGCCGGGGCGCAGGCCGTCCAGCGCGGCCTGGCCGTAGAACTGGTTCACCGCGTGGTCGTCGAAGATCGTTTGCAGGTTGCGCAGCACCGCCGGGTGCCGGTCGCTCAGGTCGCGCTTGCTCAGCCCCAGCCGCAGTACCGGCCGGTCGACCGACTGCGGCACCTGCCAGGTCACCCGCATCTGCGTCGCCGGGTCGGCGCCGTAGCCCAGGTGCCGGCCGAACGGCGTGATCCGGGCGCCCGCGCTCGCGCACGCGGTGGTGCCGCCGAGCAGCACCGGACTGGCCGCCAGGCTCGCGGCGCCCGCGGCGCCGAGTTGCAGCGCCCGCCGCCGGGACACCGCCCGCGCCCGCTCGTGCCAGTACGCCATCTGCTCGGCCATCGTCATCTCGGCCGCCCGCGCCGGCGGAACGACGAATCCCCGTGGTGCCAACCCCCGTCACCCTCTCTCATCGATGTCGGTGTCGTCGTGACCGTACGGGATCAACCGGCCCCTCACTGTCGGATGGCCGACAGCACGCCCGGTCGAGGGTGGGTAGCCTGCACCGACCACTGTGCTCACTCCGTCGAGGTCAGCATGGCCCTGCCGCCCCGTCCCGCCGCCCCACCGTCCCCCGCCGCGCCGCCGGTTGCCGCGATGCCGGTACCCCTCGGCGTGTCCCGCCGCCGGAGCGCGCCACGCCGAGCGTTCCGGTCGCGCGGCCCGGGCGCGTCAGGCGTGGCGGCGTTGTTCGGGCGCGGCACCGGCGGGTGGGGCCGGGGGTGTTCGCGGCCGGCGTCCGGGGCCGTGCGGGAGGCGGCCGGGTCGCGGGCGGCGTTCGTCGTCGCCGGTGTGCTGGCCGCGGTCGTCGGCCCCGGCGCGCCGCCCGCCGCCGCCGGGTCCGCGGGCGTGTCGGTCGAGGGGCGGGTGTACCACGACCGGGACAACGACGGCCGGCGCGCCGCCGACGAACCCGGCCTGCCGGGGCTGCGGTTGCAGGAGCCGAGCACCGGCGCGTCGGCGGTCACGGACGCCGCCGGGCGGTACCGGATCGACGGCCTGCCGCGCGCCGGGCGGCTGGTGCTGCACACCGGCTGGCTGCGGTCGCAGTGCTTCGCGGCGGACGTGCTCGACTGCCCGGCCGGGCCCGGTCCGGACAACGGCTTCCCCGTCCGCAACCAGCTCCTCGAACTGCCGCTCGACCCCGCCCCGGCCGGCCCGGTCGACGTCGGCCTCCTGCCGGACTGGCCCGGCCGCACCACCACCCCACCCGCCGCCGGCGAGCCGGCTGCCGGCGCTCCGGCCGACCCCGTTGATCGGGTCGATCCGGCCGGTGGCGCCGATCGGGTCGGTCCGGTCGATCGGGTCGATCGGGTCGGGGAGGCTGCGGCGGGGGTGTGGCGGGTCGGGCCGCGGCGGGGCAACGTGCGGGATGTGGCGGCGCGGCTGTCCGCGGATGCCGGGCCGTGCGGGTCGGCGCCGCTGGCGGTCTGCCGGCTCGGGGAGGAGTACGTGCAGGCCGGGCAGGTGTTCAACCAGGGGACCGCGCCGCTGACCGGCGTCCGGGCGAAGCTCGCCGTCGCGCCGGGCGACTGCCTGCGCGGGGTATCGCTCGTCGCCGGCGCCACGAGCGAGGGCGTGACCGGGCTGACCGTACGGCCGGCGGCGTGGACCTGCGCCACCCGCGAGGTGGAGGTGGCGCTCGCGGGCACGCTGCGCCCGGCCGGCGCCGCGCGGCTGCGGATCGTCGGCGCGGTGGCCGCCGGCCCCGGCACCCCCGGTTGCCACGCCACCGCGCCGGAGCGGGCCGGGGTGGGGCCGGATTGTCCGACGGCCGCGCCGCAGGGCCGCGCGGCGACGCTCGGCGTCAGCCACCTCGACCCCGCCGGGCCCGGCGAACCACCCGCGACGGCGCCGGCCGACGACGAGGGGCCGCTGTGCGCCGCGACCCGCCCGGTCGTCGAGTGCCCCACCGGCCTGCACGACAAGCGGCGCCAGCCCGACGAGGTCGACCCCGCCGGCCACAACGTCGACGCCGCCCTGGCCCCCGCCGACCGGGTCAACCTGGCGATGCGCCTGGCCGCGCTCCCCGCCGACCCCGACCACCCCGGCGCCGTGGTGCTCCGCGGCTGGGCGGTGAACCGCCTCGACCCGGCGGCGGCGACCGGGCTGGTCCCGGCGGGCGCGACGATCCGGTTCGCGTTCCCGCCCGGCACGGCGGTCCGCGCCCTCCCGGCCCCGCACGTCCTCGCCCGCTGCACCCCGCCCCACCCCGCCACCGCCCCGGCCCGCCCCGCTGCCTTCCCGCCCGACCCCGCCTCCTCGTCCACCCGCCCCGTCACCGCCCCGACCGAACGCGGTGCCCCGACCGGCCGCGGTTCTCCGACCGGCCGCGGTGCTGCTCGGGCCGGCGTGGTGGTCGACTGCGTGCTCGGCGGGCCGCTCGCCCCGGACGCCGCCGGCCTCGCCCTGGACCTGGTCGTCCGCCCGCCCGGCACCCCGCGGTCCGGCGCCGGGCAACCACGCGGCGGTGCGGCGTTCGCGGTCGCCTGCGTGGCGCCGCCCGCCGCCGCCCCGCCGGAGACCGTCCCGGCCGACCCCGGTGGCTGCGACGCCGGGACCCTCCCCGCCGCCACCCCGACCGACAACGACGCGGCGCTGCCGATCACCCACCGTTCGTGATCACCCGCTGGCCGGATAGACCGAGGCGGATGGGCATCGGCGCGTGACCTGCGTGTTGACGAGCCGGCCGGTCTGCTATTAACTGCTGTCTATGTAACGGCTGCCACACCCGCGCGTCGCAGCCCCCGTGGCGCGCGCCGGTGCCCCCGCGGGCGCCGGTCCGGGCGAGCGTGTGCCCGAAAAATCCCACCCCCTCGCACCCGACAGCTTCAGGCCCCCGCCGGCGCTCGCCGCCCGGGTGCCCGGAGAGGAGTCCCCCTCATGGACAACAGAACCCGCAAGGCCGGCATCGTGCTCGGCGTGGTCGCGCTCGCCCTCGCGGCGGGCCTGCCCGCGGCCGCCCACGACACCCGTACCGAGGAGGGCAAGGCCGAGGCCGCCGCCATCCTCAAGGAGTACCGGCCGGGCTGGCAGGCGCCGGAGGCGATCAGCGGCGCGCCGCAGGCGTGCGTGAACGGCAAGATCGACAAGTACCCGTGCAAGAACGTCGAGCTGCTCAGCTTCACCCCGCAGAACACGATCGGCGGCAGCAACAGCTCGTCGAGCATGTGGGAGTGGTACGACGAGCAGACCAAGGACGAGTACGTCCTGTTCGGCCGGGACAACGGCATCTCGTTCGTCAAGGTCACCGACCCGCTGAAGCCGGTCTACCTGGGCAACCTCCCGTCGTACAACGGCGTGAAGGCCACCTGGACCGACGTGCGCGTGTACAAGAACTGGATGTTCACCGGCAAGGACTCCGTGAACAACGGCATCCAGGTCTTCAACCTGGAGAAGCTGCGCAACGTGACCAGCGCGCAGACCTTCAAGGAGGACGCCCACTTCAAGGGGCTGACCAACAGCCACACGCTGTGGATCAACCAGAAGACCGGCTTCCTGTACGCGTCGGGCGCCAGTAGCTGCAACAGCGGCATCACGGTGATCGACATCAAGGACCCGCTGAACCTCAAGCAGGTCGCCTGCTACTCGTCCGAGGTCTACTCGCACGAGGCGCTGGTCTGGAACTACAACGGCCCGGACACGCGGTACACCGGCAAGGAGATCGCGTTCAACTTCACCGGCCAGGGCAAGACGATCACGATCCTGGACGTCACCGACAAGTCCAGCATCAAGGTCCTGTCCAAGACCAGCTACCCGGGCGCGAGCTTCACCCACCAGGGCTGCTTCACCGAGGACATGAAGTTCCTGAGCATCAACGACGAGACCGCCTCGACCAAGGGCGGTAGCTGGAACATCCTGTTCAACATCGAGAAGCTGGACGCGCCGAAGTTCACGGTCAACGCCAAGGACTCCTACGAGGCGGTGAACCACAACTGCTACACCGTCGGCAACCGGGCGTACCAGGCGGCCTACAAGGGCGGCCTGCGGATCCGGGACGCCGGCCAGTTCGCCAACGGCAAGCTCTCCGAGCTGGGCTACTTCGACACCGAGCCGAACAGCGACAGCAGCGGCTACAGCCACACCTGGATGATCCTGCGCCCGCTGCGCAGCGGCGCGATCCCGGTGGGCTCGATGGGCATCGGCCTGTTCCTGATCAAGCCGACCGGCGAGGCCGTGGGCACGGGCACCGGCCCGTTCCCGCCGGGCACCTGATCCGGTAGGTAAGGCAGCGCGACAGGAAGCGGCCCGGTCCACTGGACCGGGCCGCTTCCGCGCGCGACCGGCCGCCGGGAACGGCCTCAGTACTTGAACGCCCGGACCAGCGCCACCAGCTCCTCGGACAGCGAACTCAGCCGCCCCGCCCCCGCCCGCGACGCCGCCGCCTCCCCGGCCGAGACCTCGGCCGCCCGGGACAGCCCGTGCATGGACTGGGTGATCTGCTCGCCGCGGTCCGCCGCCACCGCCATGCTGCGGTGCATCTCCGCCGCCGTCGCCGACTGCTCGGTGACCGCGGAGGCGATCGTCGTCTGGTAGCTGTTGATCCGTTCGATGATCGAGGCGATCTGGGCGATGCCGTCGACCGCGCGGGCGGTGTCCTCCTGCATCGTGCGGACCCGGGCCGCGATGTCCTCGGTGGCCCGCGCGGTCTCCTGCGCCAGGTCCTTGACCTCGCCGGCGACGACGGCGAAGCCCTTGCCGGCCTCGCCGGCCCGGGCGGCCTCGATCGTCGCGTTGAGCGCGAGCAGGTTGGTCTGCTCGGCGATCGAGTTGATCGTCTGGACCACCGAGCCGATCTCGGCCGAGGACTCGTCCAGCTTCACCATGCCGGCGTTGGTCTGCTGGGCCATCTGCACGGCCTCGCCGGCGACCCGGACGGCGTCCTCGGCGTTGCGGGCGATCTCGGTGATCGACTGGCCCAGCTCCTCGCCGCCGCGGGCGACGACGCTGATGTTGTGCGACACCTCGGTCGAGGTCTCGGTGACCGTGCCGGCCTGCGCGCTGGCGTCACCCGCCGCGGCGGCGATCCGGTCGGCCAGGCCGGACATCTCGCCGGCCGACGTGCCGAGCTGCTCGGCCGAGTGGGTGACCGCGCCGACGGCCGTGCGCAGACTCTCCAGGGTGCGGCAGAGCGCCTCGGCCATCGCCCCGATCTCGTCCTCGGAGGTGACCATGGGCTCGCGGGTGAGGTCGCCGTCGGCCATCGCCCGCAGGACGGCGGACACCTCGCGCAGCGGCCGGCGGATGCTGGCCAGCACCCAGCGGATGCCGACGAGCAGGATCACCGCGGCGCCGAGCGCGGCGATGCCGAGCAGCCACATCGCGGTGGTTCGCTGGTCGCCGACGGCCCGCGCGGCGGCGGTCGCCTCGGCCTCCAGCGCGTCGGTGATGGCCGGCATGCCGTCCTCGACGGCGGCGAAGCTGACCTGGAACCGGCCGGCGGCCGCGCCGCTGTCGGCGCCCGCGGTGGCGAGCCGGGCGACCTCGTTGGCCAGCGTGACGTACCGGTCGACCTCGGGCAGTACGACGGCGGCGGCCGCGCGGACGTCGGGGTGGTACCCGCCGTCGCGGAAGTCGGCGACCTGGTCCCGGAGGATCTTGCTGTGCTCGGCCAGGTCGGCGGTCGCCTCCCGGCGCTCGGCCGGGTCGGTGGCCAGCCGGAGCCGGAGCACGTCGGAGCGGATGGCGTCGTGCGCCATGTCCGCCTCCATCTGCGCGCGGACCCTGGCGCCGGCGGCGGCGGAGTCCTGCGCCCGGTCGGCGGCATTCGTCAGACCGATCGCCGCCACCGTGGTGGTCACGGCCACGGCGGCGAGCGCCAGCCCCGCGACCCCGCCGAGTTTGGCGGTGATGCTGCGGCTGCTCAGCCACGCCCCCATTGCCATGCGGTCACCCCCCGGATCAACCCCCATTGTTGGACCGGCCGGCCGCTGACGCGGCGAGTTGCCGTTATTGCCCGGACGGCAATTCGATCCACAGCTCGCTCATGGGTTCGGCACAGCGGGCGCCCGGGTCGGCGGGGTGAGCTGTGCGGGCGCTGCGGCTCCCGGGCGAGTCATCCCACGCGGCGCGACACGCGGTACCGGGGCCGGCCCGTGCGGAGCGGGCCGCTCCCGGCGCCCGCGGCCCCGCCGGCCGTCGCGGCCGGAGCGGCACCCGCCCGGCCGCGGCATCGGCCCGTCGCGGCCGGGCGTCCGCGGGTCGGCTCCCCGGCCCGCGACCCGGCCCCGGCCGGTGGTCGGCCGCCGCGGGGCATCCGGACGGCCGGCGGTCCCGGCGTCGCTGGCCTTCCCCGGGGTCAGCCGGCGGCGGGGCCGCCGGGCCACTCGGCGCGCAGGATCGAGAACAGCTCCGAGTCCCGCCAGGCGTCGTTGGTGTGGACGTGGTCGCGCAGCCGCCCCTCGTGCCGCATGCCGAGCTTGCGGACGACGGCCAGCGACGCCGCGTTGTCCGGCCCGACCGCGGCGGAGACCCGGTGCAGGCCGAGCGGGCCGAAGCCGAAGTCGAGCATGGTCCGGCAGGCGTCGGTGGCGTACCCGCGGCCCCAGTCGGCGGCCCGGACCGCGTACCCCAGCTTGGCCGCCCGGACGCCGGCCAGCCCGAGCCGGACGAAGCCCACCAGCACGTCGGCGGCGTCGGCGACGGCGAGGTAGTACTCCCCCCGCGGCTCCAGCCGGGACCGGGCGATCGCGCCCGCGACCAGGTCGGCGGTGGCCGCGGGGCTGCGCGCGTCGAACGACAGCCAGCGGGTGACCCGGTCGTCGCCGACGACCGCGAGCGCGCCGGCGACGTCGTCGTCCCGGAACTCCCGGAGAGTGATCGCCCGGCCGCGCAGCTTCACGGGGTACATGCGCCCGATCGTGCCCTATCCGGGCACCCCCGGGACAGGGGCGGCGGTGAATGCGTCGATCTCCTCGACGAGCCCGGTGCCGGCCCCGGCGAGGCCGGCGTGGACCAGCGCGCGCTGGACCCGGCGGACGGAGTGCCGCACGCCGTTGATCCGCTGCGCGGCGGGCAGGTCGAGGACCGGGCGCAGGGCGTCGCCGGCGCCGTCGAGGTCGCGGCCGGCGATCCGGGCGATGGCCAGGTCGGTGTGGCTGCCGGCGCGGTCGCCGAAGGCCCAGGCCGGGTCCCGCGGGTCGGCGTACGCGGCGACGGCGGCCTCGGCGTACCGGCCGGCGGTGGCGGCCTCGGCGGGCAGCCAGGCGAGCGCGTCGGCGGCGTAGTAGAGCATCCGGGCGCGGGTGAACGTGCAGATCCCGCCGAGGGCGTCGACGTCGTCCGGGCGGACCCGGGACCAGCCGTCGTCGGCGCGGCGGATCGCGGCCAGCGCCCGGCCGGCGTCGCCGAGCGCGGCGTGCGCCCGGGCGGCGCTGACCGGCAGCCACACCGCGGCGGTGCCGCCGGCGCGGTCGGCGAGGGCGGCACCGGCCTCGGCGTACCGGACGGCGTCGGCGTACCGGCCGGCCCAGTACGCGACCAGCGACTGCAACCCGCGCAGCCAGGCCCGCAGCCCGTCGTGGTCGGCGAGGTCGGCGCAGAGGACGGCGGTCCGCGCCTGGAGCATGGCCGCGTGCGGCTCGGCGAGGTCGTGCGACGCCTTGGCCAGCAGCCCGGAGACGACGGCGGCGAGGAAGTGCAGGCGCCGGGCCGGGCCGGGCGCCTGCCGGCGTTCGAGCAGCGTGAACAGGGTGTCCTGGGTCTCGGTCAGGTCCGGCAGGAGGGCGCCGACGGGCTGCTGCGGGTACGCCAGCGTGAGCCGGTGCACGTCGTCGTGGAGCTGGTCGAGAACCGCGCCGGCGGTACCGGCGTCGGCGGTGAGCAGGGCGAAGCGTCGGGCGCGTTCGGCAGCCATGGTCAGGGTGCTCCTTCCTCCGCCGTCGGGCGGTGCGGCGCCGGCGCCGTCGGCCGGACCGATCGGGGGCGGCCAGGGGGAGAGGAGGCGGTCGACGGAGTGCCCGAACACGGCGGTGAGCGCGCGCCGGGTGGCCGGGTGCTGCCCGGCCCCGCCGCGCTCGGCCCGGGCCAGCCGGCCGAGGTGGCGGGCGCTGATCGCGGCGCCGTCGTCGGCGGCGGCGAGGACGCGGGCCCACTCCTCCAGCGTGCGATCGCTCTGCTGGATCAGGGCCGCCAGCAGGGTCCGGGGTTGCTCCCGCATAGCCGCTCCCTCCCGAGGTCGCCCCACCACCATGGCCGGTGCGGGGCCGGCTCGCGGGAAAGGTCCCCGAGAGGTCCCGGCCGGGTCCGCAGAGGTCCGGTGGGGAGCGTCGACTGGTCCGCCGCGCATCCGTGATGCTGCACAGTGTGACGCAGTGAACCCATCCGGACGAGGCCCCGTCTGGCCACAGTGGAGGGAGGTGGCGCCGATGGCGCGGGACCGTGTTCTCCTGCTGGACGCGTACGGGGTGCTGTTCGCCGACCCGATGCGCCCGCTGTTCGAGGTCGTCGGGGCCGACGCGGCCCGGTCGGCGACGGCGGTGGCGGCGATCTTCGAGTACGAGTTCCGGCAGCCGCTGTACTCGGGTGACCTGCCCGAACCCGAGTTCTGGCCGCTGCTGGCGAGCCGCTGCGGGATCGAGCCGGCGGCGGCCCGCTGGCGCCGGGTGCTGCGCCGGGCGGCGGCCCCGCTGCCGGCGCTGTTCTGGCTACCGGCGCTCGCCGACGAGGTCGACGTGTGGCTGCTCGTCAATCACCGGCACGAGTGGTTCGAGCCGGCGCTGCGCGACTGCGGCGCGGACCGGTACGTCGCCCGGACGCTGGTGTCCAGCCGGACCGGACTGGTCCAGCCGCAGCCGGCCGCGTACCGGCGGGTGCGGCGGCTGGCCGGCGAGCGGGCGGCGGTGTTCGTGGGCGGCGCGCCCGCGCACGTGGCCGGCGCCCGGGCGGCCGGGCTGCCCGCGCGGCTGGCCGACGCCCGGGCCACCTGGGCCACCGAGGCCCGACTCGACGGAAGGTAGCGGGCGTCGTACTTTCGGTCACCGACCGTGCTGCCCCGGCGCGGCCTCGGCTGCCCGGTATGCCCGAATAATCCTTGCCATACGCGAAGCTTAATGAGGGCTTCAGGGAACGCAATGCGGCTCGCAAGGCATCCAAGGCGATAGTTGACCCGCCAGCCAGCGAGAGGGGTCGTGATGCGCTACCAGGGCAATCGCCGCTCGGGCCGCCAACACCGCCGGCGGATCGGCAGCCGTGGGGCCGTCCTGGCCGTCGCCGCGCTGATCGTCGCCGCCGGGACCGTCGCCGTCGCGGACAGTGAGCAGCTCCCGTTCGCCACCGAGCGGACCGGCTCGACCGACGCCGCCGCGCCGGTCGACGACGCCGCGGCCACCACCCCGTCGGCCCCGGCCGCCGGTACGCCGACGGCCACTCCCGGTACGGCCAAGCCCGGCCGGACGGCCGCCGCGGGCCGCACCGACCGGCGGACCGCGAAGGCGCCGCCGGGCCTCAGCCGGGAGGCCGCGCGCAACCAGTGCGCCACCATCGGCAGGCCGGTCGGCGACGGCGGCTTCTACGACTACGCCCCGCCGATCCGCGAGTCCGGCGACGCGCTCGCCGGCTGGCCCGAGCGGGTGCAGACCGGCACCGGTACCGACGCGGCCGCGCTCGGCCGGGCCGGCGACGCGCTCTCCCGGACGTCGTCGGTGCGCAGCTTCGTCGTCGTCCGCAACGGCAAGCTCGCCTACGAGCGGTACTACGGCGGCAGCTCCCGGCAGCAGAGCAACAACGTCCACTCGGCATCCAAGAGCATCCTGCAGGCGCTGGTCGGCGCGGCGATCGAGCGCGGCCAGCTCAGCCTCGACAGCACCGCGGCCGACGTCCTCGGCAAGAAGATGAACATCCCGGCCAGCCAGGGCCGGGTGACCGTCCGCGAGCTGCTGACGATGACGTCCGGCCTGGACTGGGTCGAGGACCGGACCGAGTCGGAGGTCGCCCGCTCGCGCAACTGGGTGTCGAGCATCCTGAGCCGGCCGCGCAGCGGCAACCGGTTCAACTACAGCACCGGCAACACGCACGTGCTCTCGGCGATGCTCCAGGCCGCCACCGGGCGGACCACCTGCGAGCTGGCCGCCGAGACCGTCCTCGGCGGGATGGGCGTCGCCCCCGAGCGGTGGGCCCGGGACCCGCAGCAGGTCTCCTCGGGCGGGTTCAACCTGTACCTGACGGCCCGCGAGCTGACCCGGTTCGGGCAGCTCTACCTCGACGACGGGACGTACGCCGGCAAGCGGCTCATCCCCAGCTCGACCGTCACCGAGGCGCGCACGGTCACCGACCGCCGGCAGGGGTACAGCGCCGGCTGGTGGATCAGCGACATCAACGGCGTCCGGGTGCAGAAGGCGTGGGGCTGGGGCGGCCAGTTCGTCGCCGTGATCCCGAGCAAGAACATGGTGGTCACCGCCACCCAGGACACCAGCCGCTACGACGGGTACCCGGCCCAGGACATCGACCTGAACCGGTTCCTGCGGGAGTACGTCCTGCCCGCCACCCGCTAGACCGGGGCCGACCCGTGGACCCCGCCCGGTTCGGGCGGGGTCCACGGCCGTTCCGGCGGGCTCGGTACACGCGCGCCCGGCGGGTGGATCAGGCGGCGACGTCGACCAGGTCGCCCTGTCCGGCCAGGATCGGCCGCAGCGCGCCGAGGTCGACGCCCTTCTCCCGGAGCAGTGCGAGCAGGTCGGCGCCGCTGCTGACCCGGTCGACCAGGTCCTCGGTGTCCATCTCCAGCAGGTCGGCGAGCTGGTCGAGCTTCGACTCGTCGCCGACCGCGCCGATCCGCCCGCCGCCGGCGCCGGCCGGGCCGCCGGGGCCGCCGCCGGGCGGGGGCGGCGGGGGGCCGGTCCGGCCGGCGACGCCCTCGGCGAACGCGGTGGCGTCGACGCCGCTCGCCGCCCCGGCCGGCAGCCCGGCCTTGATCGCGCTGATCAGGTCGTCGTGCGAGACGCCCTGCGCGGTGGCGACGTCATCCAGGCTCTGCCCGGCGTCGAGCTGCGTGCGCAGCTCGCTCCTGGACAGGCCCAGCGTCTTGGCGACGCCCGCCATCGGGTCGGCGCCGCGGGGCGGGGCGGGCGGGGGCCCGCCGGCCCGGGCGGTGCTGCCGGCGCTGATGCCGCTGATCGATGTCATCTCGGGTGCTCCTCGGGGTGGGTGGATCCGCCACCACCGACAATGCGGGCAAATGCCGTCAGGGCTCTGTCGGCGACCTGTGCCGCTCCTGTGCGTTCGGGCCGGCCGGGCCGGCGCCGGCGGCCAGCCCGCGCGGGGTCCCGACTCCCCGCCGGCTACCGGTCGGGCGGCGGTGGCGCGTGGTCGGGGAGGACGCGGTGGGGTGCGGCATAGACGTTCATCCGCTCGCCGCGCAGGAACCCGACCAGCGTCAGCCCCGCCCCCGCCGCCAGGTCCACCGCCAGCGTGCTCGGCGCCGACACCGCCGCCAGCACCGGTACCCCGGCCATCTGCGCCTTCTGGGTCAGCTCGAAGCTCGCCCGCCCCGACACCAGCAGCACGTGCCCGGCCAGCGGCAGCCGCCCGGCCCGCAGCGCCCAGCCGACCACCTTGTCCACCGCGTTGTGCCGGCCGATGTCCTCCCGGGCGACCGCGAGCGTGCCGTCCGCGGCGAACAGCCCCGCCGCGTGCAGGCCGCCCGTCCGGTCGAAGGTCCGCTGCGCGGCCCGCAGCCGGTCCGGCAGCGCCGCCAGCACCGCCGGCGGCACCCGGACCGGGTCGCCCGCCACGTCGTACCGGGACCGCGTCCGCACCGCGTCGATGCTCGCCTTGCCGCACACCCCGCACGCGCTGGTCGTCCCGAACGTGCGCCGCGGGTCGACCGGCGGCGGCGGTACGTGCGCCGCCAGCGCCACATCGACCACGTTGTACGTGTTCGCCCCGGCCTCGCCGGCGCAGAGCTGCGCGGTGACCACGTCCCCGGCGGCCCGGATGACGCCCTCGTTGTGCAGGAAGCCGAGCGCGAGGTCCAGGTCGTCGCCGGGCGTGCGCATCGTGACGGTCAGCGCCGGCCGCTCCCCGCCGGCCGGGCCGACCCGGATCTCCAGCGGCTCCTCGCCGGCCAGGGCGTCGGGCCGCCGCGCGACGCCGCCGGGCTCGACCCGCCAGACCGGTCGCCGATCGCTGGCCCGTCCCACGCCACCCCCTCCGTCGCCGCCACCCTACGCTGAACCCGTGCCCGAACCAGCCGCTCCGGACCCCGCCGCGTCGCCGGTCGAGTATGCGGCGATCGTGCTCGCCGGCGGGGCCGGGCGGCGGCTGGGCGGCCCGGACAAGCCCGACCGCGCGGTCGCCGGCCGGTCCATGCGGGACCGCGTCCTCGCCGCCGTCGCGGACGCCGCCGCCCGGCTCGTCGTCGGCCCGCCGGGCCCGCCGCTGCCGCCGGGCGTGCGCCGGGCCCGCGAGGACCCGCCGGGCGGCGGCCCGGTCGCCGCCGCGTCCGCCGGCCTCGCCGCCCTGGACACCGCACCGACCTCCCCCGCCGGCCCGGCGGCCGCCGTCCCCGCGGTTGTCGCGCTGCTGGCCGCGGACCTGCCGCTGCTCGACCCGCCCGCCGTCGCTCGGCTGCTGGCCGCACTCGCCGCCGACCCCGCCGCCGACGCGGCGCTGTACGTCGACGGCGGCGGCCGGTACCAGTACCTCTGCGGGGTGTGGCGGACGGCCGCGCTGCGCGCCGCCCTCGCCGCGGCGCCGCCCGCCGGGCGCCCGGTGCGGGCGCTGCTCGCCGGCCGGCGCGTCGTCGGGGTCACCGCCGGCGGGCCGGGGCCGGCGCCGTGGTTCGATTGCGACACCGAAGCGGAGCTGCGAGCGGCACGGGAGTGGGCGCGATGACCGTACTGGACGAGTGGGCCGAGACGGCCTGCGCCGAGCTGGGCCTGGACCCGGCCGACGCCAACCTCGACCTCATCCTGCAGTTGGCCAAGGACGTGGCGCACACGGTCACCCGGCCGGCGGCGCCGGTGACGGCGTACCTGCTGGGGATGGCGGTCGCGCGCGGCGCCGACCCGCTGGCCACGGGCGCCCGCCTCGCCGGCCTGGCCGCCGGCTTCGCCGCCACCCGCTAGCAAAACGAATCGTCTACAGATAACCCTACCTGTAGACGATTCGTTTGGTCTTTGCGGGGAGGTGGACATTATGGCGGCCATCAGCCCGCGAACGGCCGCGGAGTACGGGCTCTCCAGGAGTCGTCTGTACCGTTCGGTGCAATCCGGTAATTTTGAGCGAATCGCCCGCGGTCTCTATGTGGCCACGGATGCCGCGAACGCCGATTGGGAGTGGCTGGAGGCCGCCGCGCGGCGCGCGGACGCCACCATCTGTCTCGTCTCGGCCCTGGCCCACCACGACCTGACCGATGTGGTTCCCGACGCTCTCGATGTGGCGATTCCCCGGGGCGCGCGCATCCCCGCCACCCACTCGGCGATCCGCTGGCACTCGTTCGCGGCCGATACCTTCGATCTCGGCCGCGAGGAGATCTTGATTCCGGGATCCTCCATGACCATCGGGATCTATTCGCGGGAGCGATGTATCGCCGACGCGCTTCGGCTCCGTGGGGATCTGGGGTACGAACTGGGGCGGGACGCGTTGCGGGAATGGTTGCGCGGGGGCGGGAAGCCGGCGGACCTGATGGCGATCGCCGGCCGGCTCCCGCGGGCGCGGAAGGCGACGCTGGAGACGCTGGCGGCGTTCGGGTGAACCCTGGCGAGGACATCTTCCGGGAGTTGCGGCGCAGGGCGCGGTCCGACGGGGCCCGCGCGGGCGGGCCCACCCCGACAGCCGCGTACCTGATTCGACACGGGCTGGAATCGTTCCTGGACCGGTTGACGCACACGCCCCATGCGCCCGACTTCGTGCTCAAGGGCGGAATCCTGCTCGCCGCGTATGACATTCGCCGGCCGACCAGGGATATCGACGCGGAGGCGGTCGGCGCCCCGGTCACCAAGGCCCACATCGAGCAGGTGGTACGCGACGTCGCTGCTGTGGATGCACCGGACGGAATGGTCTTCGACCTCCTTCCCTCGATGTCCGGGAGATTCGCGAGGACGCTGGGTATACCGGCCTCCGAGTGAGCGTCAAGGCCGCGATCGGTAGCCAGAGGATCACCGTTGTGTGGGACGTTTCCACCGGTGATCCGATCGTGCCGCCACCCGAGCCGCTCCGGGTCCCCCGGCTGCTCGGTGAGGCGATCGAGATGCTCGGCTACCCGCCGGAGATGGTGGTGGCGGAGAAGGGCGTGACCATATTGGAGCGGGTATCGCCAGTACGCGTTGGCGCGACTACGTCGACATCGTGCGATTGGCGCAGGGCCCCGGCCTGGACCACGGCAGGCTCCGCCGGGCGGCCGAAGCAGTCGCCCACCACCGCGGCGTGCCGCTCGGCCCGATCGCCGCCAGCGTGGTCGGTTACGGCGCGGTGGGGCAGACGAAGTGGGCGGCCTGGCGACGCAAGCAGGGTGTCGAGCACCTCAGCGAACCCGAGCCAGCTCGCCCGGGTTGCCGAGGTTCTCGATCCGGTCTTCGGGGGCTGAGTCCTCCCGGACTTCCACCCCCATGCCGCGACCCGGCGCAGCCGCCCGACCAGCGGCCCGGTGGTCAGGTCGGTGGGGCCGCGGCCGGTTCCAGGCGGACGATGATCTGCTTCGAGGTCGGCGTCCGGGAGCCGGCCGCGAACGAGTCCAGCGGCACCAGCACGTTCGCCTCCGGGAAGTACGTCGCCGCGCACCCCCGCGCCGTCGGGTACGCCACCGCCCGGAACCCCGGCGCCCGCCGGTCCACCCCGTCCCGCCACTCCGACACCAGGTCGACCAGCGCGCCGTCGGCGACGCCCAGCGCGGCCAGGTCGTCCGGGTGCACGAAGACCACCCGGCGCCCGCCGCGCACCCCGCGGTACCGGTCGTCCAGGCCGTAGATCGTGGTGTTGTACTGGTCGTGGCTGCGCACCGTCTGGAGCAGCAGCCGGCCCGGCGGCACCTCGATCACCGTGAGCGGGCTGACCGTGAACCGGGCCCGCCCGTCCGGGGTGGGGAACGCCCGCTCGTCCCGGCCCGGGTGCGGCAGCGTGAAGCCGGCCGGGTCGGCCACCCGGGCGTTGAAGTCCGCGAAGCCGGGCACGGTGTCGGCGATGAGGTCGCGCAGCGCGGCGTAGTCGTCGGCGTACGCGGTCCAGGGGATCGGCGAGCCCGGCAGCGCCGCCGCGGCGACGCCCGCGATGATCGCCATCTCGGAGCGCAGCTCCGCCGAGGCCGGCGCGAGCCGGCCGCGCGAGGCGTGCACGGCCGACATCGAGTCCTCGACCGTCACGAACTGCTCGCCGCCCGGCCGCACGTCCCGCTCGGTCCGGCCGAGGCAGGGCAGGATCAGGGCGGTCGCCCCCGGTACGGCGTGCGAGCGGTTCAGCTTCGTCGACACCTGTACGGTCAGCCGGCACGCCCGCAGCCCCGCCTCGGTGACGGCGGTGTCGGGCGTGGCGGCGGCGAAGTTCCCGCCGACGGCCATGAACACCCGCACCGCCCCGTCGCGCATGGCGCCGATCGCCGCGACGGTGTCGTACCCGGTCGCGGCCGGCGCGGCGAACCCCAGCCGGGCGGCCAGGCCCGGCACCCACGGCGGCGGGTGGTGCACGATCCCCATCGTCCGGTCGCCCTGGACGTTGGAGTGCCCGCGGACCGGGCACAGCCCCGCCCCCGGCTTGCCGATCATGCCGCGCAGGAGCTGGACGTTGACCACCTCGCGGATCGCCGCGACCGAGTCGGCCCGCTGCGTCAGGCCCATCGCCCAGCAGGTGATCGTCGCCGTCGACGTGGCGAACAGCCGCGCCGCCGCCTCGATCTCCGGCCAGTCCAGGCCGGTCGCGGCCACGACGGCGGCCCGGTCGGGGGCGTCGGCGGCGTACGCCTCGAAGCCCGTGGTCCGCTCGGCGATGAACGCCCGGTCCAGCGCGCCCCACTCGACCAGCAGCGCGCCGACCGCCCGGAACAGCGCCTGGTCGCCGCCGACCCGGATGCGCAGGAACAGGTCCGCCAGCGGGGTGCCGCCGCCGACCAGCCCGCGCGCGGTCTGCGGGTTGCGGAATCTCAGCAGGCCGGCCTCGGGCAGCGGGTTCACCGCGACGATCCGGGCGCCGCGCCGCTTGGCCTCCTCCAGCGCGGACAGCATCCGCGGGTGGTTCGTGCCGGGGTTCTGCCCGACGATCACCAGCAGCCGCGCGGCGTGGATGTCGTCCAGCGTGACCGAGCCCTTGCCGACGCCGATCGTGTCGCCGAGGGCGACGCCGGACGACTCGTGGCACATGTTGGAGCAGTCCGGCAGGTTGTTGGTCCCGTACGCCCGGACGAAGAGCTGGTACAGGAACGCCGCCTCGTTCGACGTCCGCCCCGAGGTGTAGAAGACGGCCTCGTCCGGCGTCGCGCAGGCCCGCAGCTCGGCGGCGACCAGCGCGAACGCCTCGTCCCAGCCGATCGGCGTGTAGTGCCCGGCGCCCGGCCGCCGGACCATCGGCTGGGTCAGCCGCCCCTGCTGCCCCAGCCAGTGCTCGGACCGGGTCGCCAGGTCGGCGATCGGGTGCGCCGCGAAGAAGTCCGGCCCGACCCGGCGCAGCGTCGCCTCCTCGGCGACGGCCTTCGCCCCGTTCTCGCAGAACTCCACGTGGCTGCGCCGCCCCGGCGGCGGCTCCGGCCAGGCGCAGCCCGGGCAGTCGAACCCGTCGGCCTGGTTGAGCCGGCGCAGCGTCAGCGCCGTCCGCCGCGCGCCCATCTGCGCCCACCCGGCGGCCAGCGCGTGCCCGACCCCCGGCAGCCCGGCGGCGGCGTCGGCCGGCGGCCCGACGCGCAGGTCGCGGTCGCCGGGGTCCTCGCGCGGGGCGTCACGTGCCATCCGCCCACGATATCCGCGCATAGGCTGCCGGGGTGGACCTGCCGACCGAACCGCCCCCGGACTGGGCCGCCGCCCGCGCCGCGGCCCACGCGGCGGGCGCCGCGGCGCCCCGCACCGCGCGGCGGCTGCCGCTGTCCGCGGCGTTCGGGGGCGCGGTGCTCGCGGGGGCGCTGCGGGCGCGGACCGACCTGCCGTCGTTCCCGACGAGCGCCGTGGACGGCTACGCCGTGCGCGGCCCGGCCCCCTGGCGCCTGGTGGGCCGCGTCCTGGCCGGCCACGAACCGCCACCCCTGACCGCGGACGGCACCACAGTGGAGGTCGCCACCGGCGCCCACGTCCCGCCGGGCACCACGGCGGTCCTCCGCTACGAGCGCACCCACCGCATGTCCGACACCGTGACCCCGCACGCCGATGCGCTGTCGGACCGGTTGACCGGGTGCATCCGTGGTCGCTCCGGCCACCACGAACGCACCCGCTCCCCGTCACCCGACCCGGTGCCGGGGGACGGGGGTGCGGCGGGGGATTGTCGGCCCGCCGGGGAGGAGGCGCGGGCCGGGGAGGTGTTGTTGGCCGCCGGTACGGCCGTCACCCCGGCGGTGGTTGCGCTGGCCGCGGCGGCCGGGCACGACGAGCTGTCGGTGTGGCCGGCGCCGGCCGTACGGGTGCTGGTCCTCGGGGACGAGTTGCTGGCGGCCGGCCCGGCCACCGGTGTCCGGCTGCGCGACGCGCTCGGACCGGCCCTGCCGGGCTGGCTGCTGGCCCTCGGCGCCGCCCCGGTACCCCCGGCCGAACCGGTACCGGACACCGTGGACGGCCACCTCGCCGCGCTGCGCGCCACCCTCGCCGCGGCCGACGTCGTGTGCACCACCGGCGGGACCATGCGCGGCCCCGCCGACCACCTGCACGCCGCCCTGCGCGCGCTCGGGGCGGTACCGCTGGTCGCGGGCGTGGCGGTCCGGCCGGGCGGGCCGATGGCGCTGTACCGGGTCGACCCACCCGGCCGCCCGCCGGCGGAACAGCCGACCCACGATCCGGCCGACCGGCCGCGGTTCGTGGCGGGGCTGCCCGGAAATCCGCAGGCCGCCGTCGCCGCGCTGGTCACCCTCGTCGGCCCGCTGCTGGCCGGGCTGCGCGGACTGCCCCTGCCGCCGCTGCCGACGGCCGCGCTCGCCGCGGCGGTGCCGGGGCGCGCGGGCCGGACCCGGCTGGTCCCGGTGCGGTTCGACCCGGCCACGGGCGCGGCCGTACCGGTACCGCACGCCGGCCCCGCCATGCTCCGCGGCCTCGCCGTGGCGGCGTCCTACGCCGCCGTCCCCGCGACCGGCGCGGCCGCCGGCGACCGCGTCCCCACCGCGCCCCTGCCCGGCGCCTGACCGCGGCTCAGCGGGTCGCCAGGGCCGGCGGGCGGGGGGTGGGGCTGAGGAAGAGGTGGAGGGCCAGGCCGGTCAGGGTGGCGCCCATGGCGTACCGCTGGGCGCGCAGCCAGACCGGGCGGCGGTGCAGGAAGCGGGCGACCGTACCGGCGCCGAGGACCAGCAGGCCGTTCATCGTCAGGGCGACCGTGACCTGGATCAGCCCCAGGATCAGGCTCTGCGTGGCGACCGAGCCGCGGGCGGGGTCGACGAACTGCGGCAGCAGGGCCACGTACAGCATGGCGATCTTGGGATTGAGCAGGTTGGTGACCAGGCCCATGAGGAACAGCCGGCGGGGCCGGTCCCGCGGTACGGCGGCCGGCTCGAACGCCGAGCGCCCGCCGGGGCGCAGGGTGGTCCAGGCGAGCCAGAGCAGGTACGCCCCGCCGGCCACCTTGATCGCGACGTACACGGTCGGCACCAGCGTCAGGACGGCGACCACGCCGGCGGTGGCGAGGATCAGGTACCCGAGGAAGCCGGCGCCGACGCCGGCCAGCGAGATCAGCCCCGCCCGCCGGCCCTGGGTGAGCGACCGGGACACGAGGTACAGCATGTTCGGCCCGGGCGTGAGGACCAGGGCGACGGCGACGGCGGCGATGCCGAGGACGGCGGCGGTGCTGGGCATGGGTGGGCTCCGGAGGGGGGTGGTGCGGCGGCGGACGGATGCCGGGCCCGAACGCTACCCCCGCACCCGCCGCACCGCTGTTGCCCGCGGCACAGCCGGGTCGCGGTGCCCGTCCGGCCGGGCCGCCACCGGGGTGGCGGCGGCGGGTCCGGCACCACCCGGCGCCGTTCCCGTCGATGCATCGGTGGGCGCCATTGTTGCGCGGTGGGCAGTTTTCGGCCGATGTAAGGACCGCCGGCCGTCCGGCGCGCGGCAAATGTGACCGACATTCGTGATAAAACCGGAGCGGGCGGCGATCCGCCGACCGAGTCCTCAGTCGCTGTACCGACCGGCCGATGGGACGTCCGCTAGGACCGCTGCGATCGCGCGCGGCCCGGCCCGGCGGGAGCAGGGGGGCGCGAGTGGCGACCGGTATGACGCGCCGCGGTGGCGTCGCCGCGGGCGACGCCGGATTCACCCTGGTCGAAGCCCTGGTGTCGATCGGCCTGGTCGGCACGGTGATGGCGTCGCTCGCCGCGTTCTTCGTCTCCGGCCTCGCCATCTCCCACGACCAGGGGCAGCGGGAGGTCGCCGCGCAGCTCGCCGGCGACGCGATGGACCACGTCCGGACCCTGCCCAGCGCCGACGTCGGCGAGCGGGTGCGGGCGCTCGCCCCGCGGACCGCGCTGGTCAACGGCGTGCCGTACACCCAGACCTTCACCGCCTGCTGGCAGCCGGCGACCGGCGGCGCCTGCGCGGCGACCCGGCCGGCGATCGCGGCCGACGCGGCGCTGGTCCGGGTCACCGTGACCGTGGCCTGGCCGGCGCGGGAGTGCGCCGGCGGCACCTGCCGGCAGAGCACCGCGACGCTGGTCAGCGTCGCCGACGCCGAGCCCGTGGTGGAGACGTGAGCGGGCGGCGGCGGTGGTGGCGGGACGAGCGGGGCTCGCTGCCGATGGTCCTGCTGCTCACCCTCGTCGGCGTCTCGCTCAGCGCGGTGATCACCCCGACGGTGGTCCGGCAGGCGGGCGCGACCCGGGAGGCGGTCAGCCGCGAGCGCGAGCTGGACGCCGCGCGGGCCGGCCTGGCGGTCGCCCAGGCGCGGATCCGCGGCGCCGTCGACCCGGCCCGGCCGGGCGTGCTGGACCGGACCCGGCTGCCCTGCGGCACGCCGCTGGCCGGGACGGTGGACGCCGCGGGGTCGGCGATCCGGTACCGGGTGGAGATCAGCTACTTCGCCGGCGACCCGCTGGCCGTCGGGGCGACCGCGCTGCCGTGCGCGACCGGCGGCGGGCCGGGGACGGCGCCGGCGTACGCGCGGCTGCGGTCGTGGGGCAGCGCCGCCGCGGCGGGGGAGATCCGGCGGCCGGGCGAGTACCGGTACCTGGCCGGGACGTACGTCTTCGCCGCGGTCCGGGCCGGTTTCGACCCCAACGTGCCCCGGCAGATCTCGCTGTACAGCCCGCCGCAGACGGTCCTGGGCACGTTCGGCTTCCTGCTCAGCCCGGTGATGGCGATCTTCCTGCGGCAGAAGGTGTGCCTGGACGCCGGCACCGACGCGGCCGTCCCGCCGGCCGGCACGCCGCTGACCGGCCGGGACTGCGCGACCCGGCCGACGCTGCGGCAGAACTTCCTGTACCGCGACGACCTCGCCCTGATGCACGCCGGCTCGTACGCCGCCGGCCGGCCGATGTGCGTCGACGCGGGCGACGTGCACACGGCCGGGCGGCAGGTGACGCTGGAGCCGTGCGGCTCGGGGCAGGCCGGCTGGCGGCACCGGTGGTACTACAACAGCGCGAACAACTTCGAGGGCGTCAAGCCGCAGGACGGTCCGCGGTCCGCGGACGAGCTGGACGGCTTCTGCCTGAACCGGCCGCGCGCGGCGGTCGGCGGCGCGTACCCGATCATCCTCGGCACGGCGGCGGCCCAGCAGTGCCACAAGGAGATCCCGGACGGCCTGGCCGCGCTGGACGTCTTCTCCGACCTGCTCAACCTCATCGAGGGGTACGGCCTCCAGTCGTGGAGCTTCCTCGACGACGTCGGGCCGGGCCTGGCCGGCGACGCGCAGGGCTCGGACTGCACCGTGGAGGCCGGCCGCCCGTGCCGGGCGGGGCAGCTCGTGAACGTGGGGCTGCGCAGCATGTGCCTGGAGCACCGGCTCGGCGAGTTGTACGGCCCGATGGTGGCCAAGGAGTGCACCGAGCACCCGGTCACCGACCGGATCGACCCCGAGCAGCTCTGGCACGTACCGCTGCCGGCCGCGGGCCAGACCAGCGCGACCGGGCCGATCTACCAGGTGGTGGACGGGCGGACGTACTGCCTGAGCGCCAACGACCAGGCGGCCTCCCAGGTGATCGGCGGCCTGCTGGCGCTGGTGACGCTGACCAGCGACTGGCCGGACTTCGCCGGCCGCGCGGCGTGCAACCCGAAGACGGCGTCCGGGGCGCTGCTGTGGCGGGTCAACGGCGACACCGGCAACGCGGCGGCGAGCTTCCGGATCGAGAGCACGTCGACGCGGCAGTGCCTGGCCGTCGGCGAGGAGTCCGACCTCAACAAGCCGAACCTGGCCACGCTGATCACGCAGGTGATGCAGGGCGTCGCGCGGCTGCTCGGCACGCAGATCGCGCTGCCGCTGGACCCGTTCGTCTACGAGTGGACGGGTACCCACAACGGCCTCAAGGTCGTGCTCCGCACCTGCTCGGGCTCGGACCGGCAGAAGTGGGCGAGCCCGCTCGGCCAGCCGCTCCCCGCCGCCGGCGCGGCCGCGCCGGCGGCGCCGGGCGCCGGGCAGTCGAGCGAGCCGCGCGCGCTGCGGGACATCGCCGAGGAGGAGCCGGGCCCGGCCGGGGCCGGCGGGTGAACGCCGCCCCGCGCCGCCCCGGGCCGCGCCGGTCCGGGCGAGCCGGCGGGGACGCCGGGGCCACGCTCGCCGAGGTCGTCGTGTCGATGGGGATCACCACCGTCGTGCTCACCCTGGTCGCCGCCGGCCTGGTCCTGATCAGCCGCTCCATCAGCCGGACCGAGGGCCTGGTGGACGCGCAGGAGCGGACGGGCCTGGCGTTCACCCGGCTGGACAGCGACGTGCGGTACGCGGCGGACATCGCCGACCCGGCGGTGGTCGGCGGGGCGCCCACGGTGACGTACCTGGTCACCGTCGGCGCCGCCGGGCCGCAGTGCCGGCAGCTCCGGCTGGCCGGCGACCGGTTGGAGCGGCGGGCCTGGCCGCAGGGGCGGCCGGCGGCCGGCGGCTGGTCGCTGGTGGCCGCGCGGGTGGCCGCGGCGCCGCCGCCGCCGACCAGCGCCCCGGCCGACCCGGCGGCCGCGCAGGCCGCCGCCGCGGCCGCCGCGACCGGCCGGACGGCGGGACCGTTCACCCGCTACCCCGCGGCGGTCGGCGGCGGCTACCAGCGGCTGGAGCTGCGGGTGCGGGCGCAGGACGGCCCGGACAGCGCCGCCAGGGAGACCGCGGTGACGTTCACGGCGTGGAACTCCGCGGACGGGGTGACGGGCGCCGACGCCTGCGCCGCCGCGGCCGCCGGGTGATCCCTCGACGATTGCCGCGATCGATTTCATTGCATGATCGATACGCATGATCAATTCGCGTGAATCATGTGGCAAAATGTCTGATGGTTCGGTTAGCGCGATCATGGGCCATTCAGCCGAGGTCGGGCAGCCACTCGGCCCGACAAATTGCGATCTATGCGCTATATACGTCTTTTGCAATCCTCTGTTGAATACGCAGAGTGAGTGTCTACGGTCAGTCGGTAGTTTCCGGCAGATTCGGGAACTGTCCTGAGGGTGTTTGTTGTGTGTACTTTCATCGGAGAGTAATCAAGCAACCACGGGAAGTGGTGCTGCCGTGAACCCTCAACTGACGATCAACGACTCCGTCGAACTCATCGACCGCTGGACGCGGACGGAGTTCACCGCACTCAACCGGGCCATTCTCGGCGGCACCGCGGCGCCGGAATCCCTCACCGATCGGTTCCACGCCGATCTCGTCCCCCTGCTCCCCGAGCCCGACGGCCTCCCCCCGCTCGCGGCCCGGCAGCTCGTCGTCCTGCTCGGCCTCGTCGGCGCCGCCATCGCCCGGTACCGGCAGGAGCGCGACCCCTGCCCGCCCGAGCACTCGTTCGAGGGCGTCGACCTCGGCGGGCCCGACTTCGCCGAGTGGTTCGCCCGGATCGCCGAGCGTACCGGCGCCGGCCACCCGCCGCGGGACAGCTACACCTCGCTGGTGCGGTGGAACGTCCCCCGCTGCGAGGTCACCTGGCAGGGCCTCGAACTGGCGGCCATCGACGGCTGCTTCCCGGACAACCGGATCCGCACGTACACCGGCGCGGCCGGCGAGGAGAGCTTCTTCGAACTGGTCAAGCAGGGCGAGACCCTGGAACGGGCGGTCAACCTCATGCTCGCCCCGATCGCCTCCGGCGAGCTGGACTTCGCCGGCGCGGAGACGCTGTGCCGGCTCGGCACGGCCACCGCGCTGCTGGACGTCCTGCGCCGGCTCCTCGGCGACTTCCCGCACCTGCCGCCGGCGACCCGGATGACCGCGGACCAGTTCATGGACATCTTCCGGCAGTTCGCCGTGCACTGGCGCACCGGCGACCTGCCGCCCAGCGGCGCGTTCGACACGGAGGCGCTGCAGCGGGACTTCCTGCTGGGCATGGGGTACCCGCACTACCGCGACGGCGTCCGCCGGCTGTACCCCGGCCTGCTCGCCGACGAGCGGGACGAGCTGGACGTGATCATGGACCGGCCGTCCCTGCCCGAGCGGCTGCTGGCCGGGCTGGGCGTACCGCCGGGCGGGCTGGACGCCCTCACCCCGGACGGCCGGGACGCGCTGGTCGCCGCCCACCCCGAGCTGATCCCCTGGTTCGGGCTGCTGCAGGCGCACGCCCGGCTCTCCTCGGCGCACCTGGGGCTGACGAAGCGGATGTTGTTCAATCCGCAGCGGGCCCGCGAGGTGGCCGAGCTGGCCGGGAACCCCGTCGTCAACAATTCGACCGGAACGACCGGCATGACCGAGCGATACTTGCTGGAGCTGACCCGGCACCGCCGCGATCACGCGCTCCTCGCGCTCCGCGAGGCCGTGGTCGGGCGGCGCCCCGCCGCCCCGGCGGCGGCCCCACCGCAGATCGTCGTGAGCGTCGCCGGACGGAGCGTGTATTCGTGACCGAGCCGCCAGCCCTGCGCCGGGCCGCCGCGGGCCCCCTGCCCGCGGTCGGCCTGGAGCAGCTCATGGCCCTGATCGACAGCACCTCGGCCGTCGTGTACATGCGCGACATCGCCGGGCGGTACCTGCTGGTCAACCGGGAGTACGAACGCCTGTTCGGGGTGTACCGGGAGGACATCGTCGGCCTCACCGACCACGACCTGTTCCCGGCGGGCATCGCCGACGCGTTCCGGGCCAACGACCTCGACGCGCTGGCCAGCCCCGAGCCGCTGCGGATGGAGGAGGTGGCGCCCGGCGACGACGGGCCGCGGACGTACATCACGGTCAAGTTCGCGCTGACCGACGCCGCCGGCCGCCCGTACGCCGTCGCCGGCATCTCCACCGACATCACCGAGCAGAAGCGGGCCGAGGACGAGGTCCGCCGGCTCAACAGCGAGCTGGAGAAGCGGGTCCGGGAGCGGACGGCCGAGCTGGAGGCGTCGACCCGGGAGCTGGACGCCTTCTCGTACTCGGTCTCGCACGACCTGCGCGCCCCGCTGCGGGCGATGGAGGGGTACGCCCAGATCCTCCGCGAGGACTACGGCGCCGTGCTGGACGACGAGGGCCGCCGATACCTGGACCGGGTCCAGGCCAACGCGGTGCGGATGGCGTCGATGATCGACGACCTGCTGCACCTGTCCCGGGCCGCCCGCTCCGAGATGTGCCGGGAATTCACGGATCTGAACCAAATCATCGGTACGGTGATCGAGGAGCTGCAGCAGGAGACGCCGGACCGGGAGGTCGCGGTGGCAGTGGCGCCGGGCCTGACCACGGAGGGGGACCCGGCGCTGATCCGGCTCGTGGTGCAGAACCTGATCAGCAACGCCTGGAAGTTCACCGGCAGGACGGCCGACGCCCGGATCACGGTCGACAGCCCGGAGCCGGGGACCTTCCGGTTCGCCGACAATGGGGCGGGCTTCGATATGACGTACGTCGACAAGCTCTTCGATCCGTTCCAGCGCCTGCACACGACCAGCGACTTCGAGGGCACGGGGATCGGCCTGGCGATCGTCCACCGGATCGTCCGGCGGCACGGCGGCCGGGTCTGGGCGGAGAGCGCGCCGGGCGCCGGGGCGACGTTCTGGCTGACGTTCGGCGACGACGGGAAGGCGGGGCACTCGGCATGATGAACGCGCCGATCCTGCTCGTGGAGGACAACCCGGACGATGTCGAACTGACCGTCCGGGCGTTCCGCCGCAACAGCATCGGCAATGAGATTGTGGTGGCGTCCGACGGCGAGGAGGCGCTGCGGATGCTCAGCCCGGCCGAGGGGCAGCCGCTGCGGCCCGCGCTGGTCCTGCTGGACGTGAACCTGCCCAGGGTGGACGGTCTGGAGGTGCTGCGCCGCATCCGCGCGGAGGAGGCGACCCGCACCCTGCCCGTCGTCGTCCTCACCACGTCCAACGAGGAGCGTGACATCGTCGACAGCTACCGCTTCGGCGCCAACAGCTTCATCCGCAAGCCCGTGGTGTTCACCGAGTTCCTCGAGGCCGCGCGGGTCGTGGGCCTGTACTGGCTGCTGCTCAACCAGCCCATGCCCGGCGGGCACCCGGTGGGGTGACGCCGGTGGACCCGATCCGCGTACTGATCGTGGAGGACAGCGACGACGACGCCGTCCTGATCGTCCGCCGCTTCCACAGCGCCGGCGTGCCCATCGAGCACGAGCGGGCGGAGACCGCCGCGCAGGTCGCCGAGGCGCTGGACGCCCGCCGCCCCGACGTGGTGATCTCCGACTACAACGTGCCCGGCTTCGGCGCCGAGGCGGCGCTGCAACTCCTGCACGACGCCGGGATCGACGGCGACCTGCCGTTCATCGTCGTCTCCGGCGAGGTCGGCGAGGAGACCGCGGCGGCGCTGATGAAGGCCGGCGCGCACGACGTCGTGCTCAAGGACCGGCTGGCCCGGCTCGTCCCAGCGGTCCAGCGGGAGCTGCGCGAGGCCGCCGACCGGCGGCAGCACCGGCTGGCCGAGGACGCGCTGCGCCGCAGCGAGGAGCGGTTCCGGATGCTCGCCGAGCACGCCCAGGACATCATCTTCCGCTGCCGGCTCGTCCCCGAGCTGGCCCTGGAGTACATCAGCCCGGCCGTCCGCGGCATCCTCGGCTACGAGCCGGACCAGCTCTACGCCGACCCCGGCATCCTGTACTCGGCGATGTGCGACAACGGGATGGAGCGGGTGCTCGCCACCTGGCGCGACCCCGAGCCGGAGCGGCTGACCGTCCAGTGGCGCCGGCCGGACGGGCGATTCGCCTGGACGGAGCAGCGGGTCGTCCGGATCACCGACGACGTGGGCACCCCGGTCGCCGTCGAGGGCATCCTGCGCGACGTCACCGAGGCGGTGCTCGCCGAGCAGGAGCGGGAGCGGCTGGAGCGGCAGCTCCGGCAGACCGAGCGGCTGGAGTCGCTGGGCCAGCTCGCCGGCGGGATCGCCCACGACTTCAACAACCTGCTCGCGGTGATCACCGGGTACTCCGAGATGATCGACGACTCGATGGCCCCGGACGACCCGGCCCGGGACGACCTGGACGGCATCCGCGCGGCGGCCCGCCGCGGCGCCGGCCTGACCCGGCAGTTGCTGATCTTCAGCCGGCGCGAGCCCAGCCGCCCCGAGCGGGTCGACCTGAACGAGGTGGTCCGGGCCACCCACATCCTGCTCCAGCGCACGCTCGGCGAGGACATCGAGGTCGCCCTGGACCTGCACGCCGACCTGCGCCCGGTCGTCATCGACGCGAGCAAGCTGGAGCAGGTCGTGATGAACCTGGTGGTCAACTCGCGGGCGGCGATGCCCGACGGCGGGCGGCTGAGCTTCACCAGCGGCCTGGTCCGCAACGTGGACGACCCGCGCCCGCCGCCGCCGGACGAGGGCGGGCTGGTGTACCTGACCGTCGCCGACACCGGCTGCGGCATGCCGGCCGACGTGGCGCAGCACGCGTTCGAGCCGTTCTTCACCACCCGCGGGCCCGGCGAGGGCAGCGGGCTCGGCCTGGCCACCGCGTACGGCGCGGTCCGCGAGGCCGGCGGCGAGATCCGGCTGGACACCGCGCCCGACCGCGGTACGGCCGTGACCATCTACCTGCCCGCCGCGGCCGGCGCCGCCGCGCCCACCGCGCCGGCCCGCCCGCCGGCGCCGGACGGCGTGCCGGGCGGCGACGAGCGGATCCTCGTGGTCGAGGACGAGGACGCGGTCCGCGAGCTGGTCCGGCGGACGCTGGAGCGGTCCGGGTACCGGGTCGCCGTGGCCGCCGCGCCGATCGAGGCGCTGCGGCTGTTCGACGCGCGGCCGCAGGACGTCGACGCGGTCGTCGCGGACGTGGTCATGCCCGGCATGTCGGGTACGGCGATGGCGGCGAAGATGCTCGAACAGCGGCCCGAGCTGCCCGTCCTGTTCGTCTCGGGGTACACGATGGGCCAGGCCCCCGGCGGCTACGCGCTGCCCGACGGCGCGCCGCTGCTGCGCAAGCCGTTCGAGGCCGACGCGCTGCTGCGCAAGCTGCGCGGCCTGCTCCGCGGCACCCGCCAGGGGTGATCGCCTAGGCTCTGGCCGTGGCGGAATTCGAGGAGATCGTCGCGCTCGTCGCGGTGGTCGTGGCGGTGTCCGCGCTGGCCCGCCGGATCGGCGTGCTGGCGCCCATCGCGCTGGTCGTCGTCGGGCTCGGACTGTCCCTGGTGGTCGACCTGCACCTGCACCTGTCCGGCTCGTTCGTGCTGGTCGGGATCCTGCCGCCGCTGCTGTACGTGGCCGCGCTGCAGATCTCGGTGCCGGCGTTCCGGTTCAACCTGCGGCCGATCCTGCTGCTCGCCGTCGGGCTGGTGGCGTTCACCACGGCGGCGGTCGGGTTCGTCCTGCACGCGCTGCTGCCCGGCGTACCGCTGGCGATCTGCCTCGCCCTCGGCGCCGTCGTCGCCCCACCCGACGCCGTCGCGGCCACCGCCATCGCCCGGCGGATCGGGCTGCCCCGGCGGCTGGTGACGATCCTGGAGGGCGAGAGCCTGCTCAACGACGCGACCGCGCTGGTGCTGTTCCGGGTCACCGTCGCCGCCGCGGTCGGCGCGGCCGCCGGCCCCTGGCACATCGCCGGCGACTTCGCCCGGGCCGCCGGGGGCGGGGTGCTGGTCGGGCTGCTCGGCGCGTTCGTCATGGGGTACCTGCACCAGCGCACCACCGACCCGCTGCTGGACAACACGCTGTCCCTGCTCACCCCGTTCGCCGTCACGCTGGTGGCCGAGCACGTGGGCGCCTCGCCGGTCGTCGCGGTCGTCGTCACCGGCCTGTACCTCGGGCACCGGCTCGTCGTGCTCAAGGCCGCCGCGTTCCGGCTCCAGATGCGCGCGTTCTGGAAGATGGTGACCTTCCTGCTCGAAGGGCTCGTCTTCCTCCTCGTCGGCCTGCACCTGCGCGACGTCACCGCCGGCCTGGACACCCCGCCGGCCACCGTCGCCTGGCTCACCGCCGCCGTCGTCGGCACCGCGATCGCCGCCCGGATCGTCTGGCTCTACCCCGCCACGTACCTGGCCCGGCTCATCCCGCGCGTCCGCGAGCGGGACCCGGCGCCGCCGCCGACCGTACCGGCGCTGCTGTCCTGGGCCGGGATGCGCGGGGTGGTCACCCTGGCCACGGCCATCGCCCTGCCGACCACGCTGGCCGGGGGCGCGGAGTACCCGCGGGAGCTGTTCGTCTGGCTCGCCTTCGCCACCATCGTCGTCACCCTGGTCGTGCAGGGCACGACGCTGCCCGCCGTCGCCCGCTGGCTGCGGATCCCGCCGGACGACGCGTCCGCCGACCTGCTCGCCGAGGCCGGCGTCCAGCACGACGCCAGCCGCGCCGCCGCCCGCCGCCTCGACGAGCTGGCCGGTACGGCGCCGGCCGGGGTGGTGGCGCGGCTGCGGGAGCAGGCGGCGCACCGCAGCAACAGCGCCTGGGAGCGGCTCGGCGCGGCCGGCGAGACCCCGACCCGGGCGTACGCCCGGCTCCGGCTGGCGATGCTCGCCGCGGAGCGGGAGGTGTTCCGGCGGGCCCGGGACGAGGGCCGGATCGCGGAGGAGGTCATGGCCCGGGCACAGTACGACATGGACCTGGAGGAGTCGCTGCTGCTGCCGCGGGGCGGCGAGGAGGCGGCGGCCGGTGAGGAGCGAGGGTCATGAGCTGCGAACACCTGAGATCGTGGCCGGTACCGGCGGATGCCGGCGCCGGGGCGGTGGGCGCCGGCGGGTGCCCGGACTGCGTGGCGGTCGGGGCGACCGGGTGGGTCCACCTGCGGCAGTGCCTGGCGTGCGGGCACGTGGGGTGCTGCGACTCGTCGCCGTACCAGCACGCCCGGGCCCACTGGAACGCGTCGGGCCACCCGGTGATGCGCTCGATCGAACCGGGCGAGTCCTGGCGCTGGTGCTGGTCCGACGACCGCCTCGGCTGACCGCCGGGCCGCCTCAGGCGGGCTCGGAGCCCTCCACGATGGCCCGGGCCAGGTCGGACAGCCGGCGGTTGCGGGCGCGGGCGGACGCGCGCAGCCGCGTGAACGCCCGGTCCATGTCCATGCCGTGCCGCTCCGCGATGACGCCCTTGGCCTGTTCGATGATCACCCGGCTGTTGAGCGCGGTCTGGAGCTGTTCGGCCAGCGTGGTGGTCTCGCTGATCGTGCGGGCCTGCAACAGGCCGATCGTCGCGATGTCCGCGAGCGCCTGGCCCAGCCGGACGACCTCGCCGGGGAAGTGGCCCGGCCGGGTGTCGAACAGGTTGAGCGCGCCGATGACCTCCCGGCGCAGCCGCATGGGCAGGGCGTGCACCGAGGCGAAGCCGATGCGCCGCGCCTCGTCGACGAACCGGGGCCAGCGCCCCGCGACAGCCGCCAGGTCGACGACGGTCACGGGCCGGCCCGTGTGGAAGCACTCCGGGCACGGGCCCTCGTTGCTCTGGAGCTGGAGCACCTCCAGCAGCCGGGTCTCCTCGGTCGAGGCCGCCACCACGTTCAGCGCGCCGCGCTGGTCGGCGAGCAGCAGGCCGACCGCCGGGACGTCCAGCAGGTGCGCGCTGCGGACCGTGAGCCGGTGCAGGAAGTCCATCAGGTCGAAGTCGCCGACGAGGGTGTCGGCCAGCTCGACGAACACCTCGGCCAGTCCATGCTCGGTCAAATCTCTCTCACCCTCGCCGTGCGATTCTCCCGGCGGATTCCGGGGCTTGCCGGATGAACTCGGAATCGGGTGACGCGCCGGTCAGGTCGGGCCATCGGGTCGTCCCTCGGTGTTGATGTGCGGCTCCGGGTGAAAACGTAACCGTCGGGCGACCACATCGCGAGCGACGTCGCTGAGTCGTCGATCGTGCGCGTAGGCGTACGCCCGCAGCCGGACGAAAGCCGCTTCGGCACTGATTCCCGCCTGGACGAGAATCATTCCGGTCGCCTGGTGCACCACCGCGTTGTGGTCGGACCGGCCGTCGGGCTTGTCGGGCGGGTCGGCGCCGTCGAGCAGGAGTACGCAGGCCGTGTCGGCGACCACCAGCACGTCGGCCAGCTCGTCCGCGGTCAGGCCGCCGGCCCGGCGGCGGTACAGGGTCAGCACCCCCACCCGGATGGCGCCCACCTGCAACGGGAGGGCGATCACCGCCCGCACGCCGGCGGTCAGCGCCGCGGGCGCGAACGCGGGCCAGCGGGCCAGGGCCGGCGGGGACTCCAGGTCGACGGCGATGACCGGTCCGCCCCCGGCCGTCGCGGCCACGGCCGGTCCCTCGCCGAACGCCAGGTGCCACTCCTCCACCCGCTCGGCGACGGCGTCCGTCGCGGCGATCGGCTGCCGCGCGGTGGGGCCCGCGGTGATGGCCACCGCCGCGCCGTCCACGCCGGCGACCGCGGCCGCGGCCGCGGCGAGGTGTGCCAGGGTCACGGGTTCGCCGTTGGTGTACTCGCTGATCCGGGTCCAGACCCGGAATGTCCGCTCCTCGCTCACCCCGGCATCACCGGGTCGGACCGGCGCCGGCCCGGTGATGCCGGGGCGGCCGCGCCGGCCACCTCACCGCCGGGCCGCGGGGGAGCCGGCGTCGCGCTCAGGCAAGGTCCCAGCTCGACCCCTGGAGGCGGTCAGCCGCAGAGATGATCATGGCGTCTCCCGATCGTCTGCGTGGCCCTGCGCGGCTCTGTGGCCCGCCCGCGCACTGGGCCGGGCCGCCGGCGTCCGGTTGGTCGATCATGGGGTGGGACCCCCGGCCCCGGCGACGATGATCCGGGAGAACGGAGCAACGGCCTCACCCTACACCCGGCACCGCAGCCGGAACCGGCGTCGGCGGCCCGCCGGTTCGGTGCCCGCCGCGCTGGTTCCGGCGCGGGCGGCGGTCGGAAGCGGTGCCCTCCCGGCCGGACCGGCGCCAGCCGGGTCCGCAGCACCCGCCGTGCCGGGCCCGGTACCCGTCGTCGGGGCCCCGGACACTGTCCGGGGCCCCGACTCCCCCAGTGTGACGGCAGTGCCAGCGCCCCCGGCCGACCAGGGCGAGATCCGCTCCACGCAACCGCGGAGGCGAATCAGTGGGGACGATGACCGGCGCCGTCGAGTTTCGGCTATCGCGGCTTGCGGAATCGGGATTCGGCCTGCGGCTGCGGCGCCCCGTTCAGCACCGGACGCCGGCCGTGAGCAGGCGTGGCGGGTACCGGCAACAGCCGCGGGGTGGGATTCATCGCCGACCGGACCCGGGCCGGCGGCGGAAGGGGCGAGCGGGGCGCAGCCGGCATGGCCGCACCGTCCCGGCGGACCGTGATCGCGGCAGTCGGACCCTGCCCCGCCGGTGGCCGCGGCGCGTCACCGGCCGCTCGGGAGCTGACGTCGATCGGCGACCCGCGGTGTCGCCGGGCCAGCACCCAGATCCCCGACAGAGCCGGGAACGGAGGGGCGCCGCGGCGTGGGGCGGGCGGGGGCGGATCGTCGACATCGCACATGCTGGCCTCCCGGCGAGGAAAGAGCACATGCCGGGGACTGGGGCATCGGCCTTGATGGGCCAGTGAGGACGGTACGCGCCCGGGCCAACGCCCGCAACACGACGGACGTCCGCCCGGCTCCCGGCCGGCGCGGTGGCCGGGAGCCCGGGTGGTCCGCCGATCCCGGGGTGGAGCGCCGGGCCATCGATGCACCCCTTCGGGGGCATCGTGCGGCCCCGGCCACGCCCCGGCGCGATCGCGTCTAGCGTCGAAAATGACGGTCGGAGGGGGTACGGATGGCCAGAGCTGCGCACGGCTACCGGGCCGGCAACGAGACGCTGCCCCGCCTGCTGGACGGCCTCGGCGTCCCGGCGGTGGGGAGTGGACCGCACGGGCAGGCCGCATGGGCGAACGCCGCCGCCCGGGCGCTGTTCGGCGGGCCGGCCGAGGGCGGGCCGGCGGAGCTGATGCGGGCGTGGGGCACGTGGTACGACGCCGACCGGAGCCCGCTGCGCGGCGCGGACATGCCGCTGGCCCGGGTCATGGCCGGGAACGTGCTCCGCGACCTGGAGGTCATGGTCAAGCCGGTCCGGGCGGCGCCGCGGTTCTTCCTGGCCAGCGGCCGGCCGCTGGGCGAGCCCGGCCCGGCCGGCGCGGAGTCGGTGGTGGTGCTGCGGGAGGTCACCGCGCGCCGCCGGATGACCCAGATCAGCCGGTGCCAGGCCCGGGTCGGCGAGTTGTTGTCGGAGCCGGCGCCGGTGGACGCACTGCTGCCGGAGGTGGTGGCGACCATCGGGTCGGCGCTGGAGTGGGCGGCAGCCGAGTACTGGACGGTGGACGGCGTCGCCGGCGTGCTGCGCCGGCGGTTCGGCTGGGATCCCCGCGACCTCGTACCGCCCGAGCTGCCGCCGCACCTGCGGTGCGACGAGGGGCTGGCCGGCCGGGCCTGGCGGACGGGCGGCCCGCTGTGGGTGCCGGACCTGCGCGCCCGCCCGGACAGCGCCGACGTGGCGGGCACCGCCGTGGACTGGGCCACCCTGCGGGCCGGCCTGGCCGTGCCGGTGCCCAGCGGCCGGACCATCCTGGCGATCATGGTGCTGTACAGCGACAGCCCCGAGGACAGCGGCGACACCCGGGCCGCGCTGCTGCCGGGGATCGCCTCCATGATCGGGCAGTTCCTGGAGCGGCGGCGCGCCGAGCGGCTGGACACGGAGCTGGACGAGAGCCGCGGCGAGTACGTCAACCTGGTCAGCCACGAGGTGCGCACCCCGCTCGCGGTGATCGAGTCGTACGCGGACCTGCTGGCCGCCGACCCGCACCTGGGGGGCGATCAGGCCGAGCTGCTGGCCGTCATGCGGCGCAGCGCCAAGAGCATGCACGCCATGGTCGACAAGCTGCTGGACATGGCCGCCCTCCGGGCCGGCGACCGCACCGTCGACCGGGCGCCGGTGAATCTGACCGCCCTGTGCCGCGACGCCGCGGCCGCCGCGCGGGCGGCCGGCGCGGACGTCGAGGTGGACGCGCCCGCCGACGACCTCATCGTCGACGGCGACGCCGCCCGGCTGCGCCGGGTGCTCGACGAGCTGCTGCCGGCGGGCGGCGGCGACGCCCACCGCGTCGAGTTGCGACTGCGGGCCGACGGCCCGACGATCACGGTCAGCCGGGACCGGCCGGCGGTGCCCCCCGACGCCCCGGGCGCCGGCGTGCCGGGCACCGCGCTGGGGTTCACCCTGATCCGCGCGATCGTGGAGGCCCACCACGGCCACCTGACCGCCGACGACGGCAGCGGCGCGGTCGCGTCGTACACCATCCGGCTGCCCGGCCGGGACGCCGCCGGTCCGCCGGCGTCCTGAGCCGCGGGCGCGCCCGCGGCTCAGCCGTTGTCGGGGTACCGGCAGGCGGCCCGCGCGGCCGCCGCGGCCGCCGCCGGGTCGAGCGTCGTCGGGCGCGGCCTCGGCGTGGTGAGGGCCAGCGCGGTCAGGACCGGGGACGGGCCGTCGCCGCCGTAGCAGGCCGCCGCGACGGCCGTCGCGGGCTGCCCGGTGGCCGCCGTCCGCGCCGTGGCCGCCGCGCCGGCGGCGCCCGCGTCGGACCAGCCGGCCTGGCGCCAGTACGGGGCCGTGGGGGCGGAGACCGCGAAGCCGAGCAGCTCGGCGTCCGGGCCGCTCGCGCGCAGCGTCCACCGCCCGTCCCGGCCGGCGGTCGCGGTCAGCGTGAGGGTGCGCGGGTGCGGGCGGGCGTTGGCGCAGGCGATCGGCGGCGCGCCCGCCGGCGGGTTGCCGTGCACCACGGCCGAGGCGACCACGCCGCCGCCGGGCAGGACGAACCAGCGCAGGTCGGGGTACCCGCCGGTGAGGTCGCGGACCTTCTGGCCGAGGCAGTACCCGACGAACCCCACCGTGCACTCCGGCGGCAGCGTGCGCAGGACGGTGGCGTCCCGGGTGGCGCCCGCCCGGACGTGCGCGCCGCCGCGCTTGGTCGAGCCGGTGAAGGCGGCGCCGGTACCGGCGCCGGGGCACAGCGGGGCGGCGTCCGCGGCCGGCTTGTCCGGCTCGTACAGGAGGCCGCCGGCCAGTACGGCGGCGGCGAGCCCGCCGCCGACCCCGAACAGCGCCCGCCGCCGCGCCCGCCGGCCGATCCACCGCCCGCCCCGCTCCCCGCCCGCCGCCGGGCCCGCGGGGGGATCACCCGCCGGCCGCGCCGCGCCGGCCGCCGCCGGGTCCGCCGGTGGATCACCCGCCGGTCCCGCCCCCGCCGGCGCGGCGGGCTCCCCGGCCGGCGGCGCGGCCGGCGGTGCGGCGGCCGGGCCGCCGGCGGCCGGGGTCGGCGGCGAGCCGGCGGCGGCCACCGCGTGCCAGCGGGCGCGCCACGCGGCCGGGTCGCCGCCGCAGGCGCCCACGTACGCCAGCAGTACCTCCAGCGTCGGCAGCCGGGAGCCGCCGGCGGCCTCGGAGAGCGTCGTCGCGCTGTACCCGGCGCGGGTCGCCAGCGCGCGGTACGTCGGATTCCCCGCCGCCGCGCGCAGGCGGCGCAGGTCGTGTGCGAGCGCCGCGAGCGGGCCGGCGGTCGGATCCACGGGGCGCTCCCTGCGGGCCATGGGCTGCTCCGTCCACTTCGGGTGCGCGGGTCACCCGATTGTGTACCGTGCGCGCCCGGCCGCGGGCGGCGGCGCCCGTTGTCCGGGATTGATTGACCGGATCGCCGCCGGGCTTCCGGGCAACCGGGCGGCGGGGTGTGGTGGGGCGGGGCGACCGCCCCACCCGCGTGTCACGACTGGAGGAAGCCATGCGCTACACCCCGACCACCCGGTACCGGACGGCTGCGGCGGCCGCCGCCGCGCTGCTCGCCGCCGCCCTCGCGCCGCCGCCCGCCGCCGCCGCGGCGGTCCCGGCGCAGGGGCCCGGACCGGCCACTCCGGCGGTGTCGGCCGCGCCGGCCGCCGGCTGTACCGGGAAGTTGATCGAGAGCCGGAACCTGACCGTCGCCAAGAAGAAGGTCGGCGAGCTGGACGTCTACTTCGACAGGAAGAAGAACCGCAACTGCGCCGTCATGAACCACGCCAACGCCACGTGGGGCAAGAAGCTGCGCACCCGCGCCTGGGTCGGCGTCTGCACCGAGCGCAAGCCGACCCACAAGCCCTGCCACATCGTGCCGAAGTCCGACCACGCGCAGGAGGGGAAGTTCGCGTACCGGGCCGGTCCGGTGTGGACCAGGGCCGCCTCGTCGGGCCGGTGCATCTCGGCCAGCGGGTACCTGTGGATCGGCGGCAAGCGGTACACGGTCGGCACGAGCCCGTGGGTCGGCCACTGCGGCTGACCCGCCCGGGCCCTAGGGGGTGACCCGCAGCCCCAGGCCGGACAGCACCGCCTCGGCCACCGCCGGTGCCGGCGGCCGGACGTCGACGGTCAGCACGTCCTCGTCCGGCCCCGGCCGCTCGGCCGCCGCGAGCTGGCTCGGCAGCAGCGCCGGCGGGAGGAAGTGGCCGCGCCGGGTGGCCAGCCGCTCGGCGATCACCTCCGGCGGGCCGTCCAGCAGCACCAGCCGTACGGCCGGGCGGCCCTCGGCCAGCGCCGACCGGTGCGCCCGGCGCAGCGCCGAGCAGCTCAGCACGCCCGGCTCGGCGGCCGCGCCGCGGGCGTCGAGCCAGGCGCCGACGGCGGCGAGCCAGGGGCGCCGGTCGTCCTCGTCGAGCGGCTGGCCGGCGGACATCTTGGCCACGTTGGCGGGCGGGTGCAGGTCGTCGCCGTCGACGTACGGCCAGCGCAGGAGCGCGGCCACGAGCCGGCCGACGGTGCTCTTGCCGCTGCCGGCGACGCCCGTCAGCACGATCACGGGCGGGTCGGCCACGGGTACCTCCAGGGGATTCAGGACAGGGTCAGCACGACCTTGATGTCGTCGGGCCGGGCGTCGAGGGCCTCGGCGTACCGGTCCAGCGGCACCCGGCGGGTGATCAGCCGGTCCAGCCAGTCGGCCGGGCAGGCGGTCAGCGCCGCCACCGCCGCCCGGTAGTGCCGGAGGTTGGCGTTGACCGAGCCGACGAGGACGTTGTTCTCCAGCACGAGGTCGCGGTTGCCCGTCCCGACGTCCACCGGCAGCAGCCGGCCGGGCGGGGAGACGCCGGTGAGGCACGCGATGCCGTACGGCGCCAGCCCGGCCGCCGCGGCCACGATCACCTCGGGTACGCCGGTGCTCTCGATGACGACGTCCGGCGCGAGCCCCGCGACCACCTTCTCCACCGGGTCGGTGTGGTAAACCGCGCCCAGCGCGGCGACCGCCGCCGGCTTGGGCCCGTCGGCGACGACGTCCAGGACGTGCACCTCCAACCCGCGCTGGGTGGCCAGCAGGGCGGCGAGCAGGCCGATCGGGCCGGCGCCGGTGACCAGGGCCCGGCGGGGGGCGTACCAGGACCGGGCGCCGATCCGCTCGACCTGCTCCCACGCCTTCGCCACCACGCTGGCCGGCTCGACCAGCACGCCGCGCTCGCCGAGCGACGCCGGCACCGCCACGGCGTACCCCGCCGGGACGGTCCACCGCTCGCTGGCGTACCCGTCCAGCTCCTTGATCCCGCGCTCGGTGTACCGGCCGTTGCGGCACGAGTCGAACTCGCCGTGCGCGCAGGCCCCGCACGGCTCCGGGTCCGGCCGGCGGACCACGCCGACGACGAGGTCCCCGGCGAGGACGTCGGCGCCGGGCGGGGCGGCCAGCACCCGGCCCAGCGACTCGTGCCCGAGCACGAGCGCGTCCTTGCCGGGCGGCGGGGTGCCGAACCAGCCGGCGACGATCTCCCGGTCCGTCCCGCAGACGCCGACCGCCAGGCCCTCGACCAGCAGTTCGCCGGGGGCGGGGGTGGGCGCGGGCACGTCGGCCAGGGTGGTGCTGCCCGCCGTACCGGGGCGCACCGTCAGGGCCCGCATCCGCTCCGCTGTCATGCTTCCGGGTTACCCGGACGCCGTGGCGGGAAACGGTCAGCCCGATATGTCTCGGTTACCGCGGACGTCGGTCCGCCGACCCGGCCGGGCGGGGGCGACCGGTGATGCCGGCGGGTGGCCAGCGATCGCGGCGGCTGTCGGTGGTGGTTGGCGGTTGTCGGTGGCCAGCGGTTGTTGGTGGGTGGCCAGCGGTGGCCGGCGGGCGGGTCGGTCAGTGGATGGTGGCGTGGTCGGCGGGGTGCAGGGCCGGGTGCGGCGTGCGCAGGGTACGGCCGGAGAACGCCAGGTGCCCGCCCAGGAACGCGCTGAAGCCCGCCACCCCCAGCCCCGCCCCCGCGAGCGCGCGCCCGAGCCGGCCGGACCGGCCGGCGGCCAGCGAGGCGGCGTACAGGCCCAGGGCGACCAGGTTGGCGCCCGCGTGGACCACGCCCACCCGGCGCTGGTCGCGGGGCAGCGCCAGCCAGTCGTTGAGCCCGGTCACCATGGCCGGCGCGGCGCCGACGATCCCGACGGCGGTCAGGACGGCCGCGGCCGGTCTGGTCCGCGGGGACAGGTCCAGCACCGCCGCGCTCACCCACGCCCCCACGGGCAGGTGGACGACCGCGGGGTGCAGCGGATGCCCCAACCACCGCCCGCCCAACCCGGCCCGCACGGCCCGCGGCAGCACCCGCCGCACGCCCCGCCACACGGGCTCGCCGACCCGATCCAGCCCCGCCGCCCCGGCAATCCGCTCGGTCACATCCATGACCCCGCCTTCCCCCCACCCCCGCCCCCGAAACCCCGCCAACATGGGCTGAGGCACCGATCCACCCACCATTCGGTACCTCAGCCCATGATCGCCGGCTGCCGGCTGCCGGCTGCGGGCTGCGGTGGGGTCCAGGAGGTGACCCGCGGCCCCGGGCCGTGGTGGACGGTGCGGACCCGGGCGTGGGTGGGGCGTCGTTGGTCGCCGCCGCCGGGCGGGCCGCGGGAGTCGGGGTCGGCGGACCGCGGGTGTCAGGGTCGGGTGGGTGCGGGGTGTCGGGGTCGGGAGACCACGGCTGGGCGGGTATTCGGTCGGTGGGTCAGGAGGTGGTGAGGAGGGTGCGGACGGCGCGTTCGATGCGGCGGCGGGCGGGGGAGTCGCCGTTGTCCAGGTGGGACACCGCGTCCGCCGGGACGGCCGCCACGTCGCCGTCGGCGTAGCGGTCCAGGACGCGCGGGTCCACGTACGACGCCCGGGCCACCGCCGGCGTGTTGCTCAGCAGCTCCGCCACCTCCACCATCACCGCGCGCACCGCCCGCTGCCGGGCCCGCCCCGAGCGCGCCGCCGGGCGGGTGGCCAGGGACGCGGCGGCGTGGACCGTCGCCCACCAGCTCCGGAAGTCCTTGGCCGTGAAGTCGGTGCCGGTCGCCGTACGCAGGTACGCGTTGACGTCCTCGCCGCGGACGGGGCACCAGCGCCGGCCGGCCCGGTCCCAGTACCGGAACAGCCGCTCGCCCGGCGCCCGCCGCAGCCGCCGCAGCACCGCGACCAGCCGCGGGTCGGCGACCACCCGCCGGACGGCGACACCGCCCTTGCCGGCGTACCGCAGCTCCACCGCGCCCCGCCGCGACCGGACGTGCGCCCGCCGCAGCGTGGTCAGCCCGTACGTCGGGTCGTCGGCCGCCGCGGACTCCTCGCCGCCCACCCGGAAGGCGCCCGAGTCCAGCAGCGCGACCAGTACGGCGAGGACGCGGTCGCGGTGCAGGCCGGTCCGGTCGAGGTCGGCGGCGACCCGGCGGCGCAGCCGGGGCAGGCGCGTGGCGGCCGCGGCGACCCGGTCGAACTTCGCCGCGTCGCGGTGCTCGCGCCAGGCGGGGTGGTACAGGTACTGGCGGCGGCCCGCCGCGTCCACGCCGGTGGCCTGGAGGTGGCCGCGCGGGTCGGGGCAGATCCAGACGTCGCGCCAGGCCGGCGGGATGGCGAGGGCGCGCAGGCGGTCGAGGGTGGCGCGGTCGGTGACCGGGGTGCCGTCGGGTCCGGTGTAGCTCGCGCCGCGGCCGCGCCGCCGGCGGGCCAGGCCGGGGCGCCGGGGGTTACTGCGCCGCAGCCGCACCGGGCCACCCGCCGGCCGCGACCCCGCGCCGGCCGGGCCGGACCCCGTAGACGTCGGACGCTTCCATGCGAGCGCCCTTTCCCCGCCCGGCATCCGTCCAACCGAGCAGACAATTCGCCCGGCCCGCACCGCGCCCGGCCCGCACCGCGACCGGCCCGCACCGCGACCAGCAACCCGTGGCCGCGCGGCATAGTTCGCGCGCTGTCGGGTACCTGCACGGCGTGGCTATCACCCGACGCGTCATCGATGCCCCCGCTGAGCGGGTCTACGCCGTCCTCGCCGACGGCTGGACGTACAGCGACTGGGTCGTCGGCACCGCGCACATCCGCGACGTGGACCCCCACTGGCCCGGGCCGGGGGCGCGGATCCACCACAAGGCCGGCCCGTGGCCGCTGTCGCTGCGGGACACCACCGTCGCGCTGAGCTGCGAGCCCGGCCGGCAGCTCGTCATGCGGCCGCGGCTGTGGCCGTTCGGCGAGGCGATGGTGACGATCCGGCTGCACCCGCACGGCGATACCGCCACCCTGGTCACGATCGAGGAGGAGTTCGCCGCCGGGCCGCTGCACTGGGTCCAGACGAAGCTCAACGACCTCGCCCTGCACCAGCGCAACGTCGAGTCGCTGCGCCGGCTGGCGGACATCGCCGAGCGCCGCCGCCCCACGACCGCCACCGCGGCCACCCCGAGCGTCGCCGCCCCGGACGCCGCAACCGCCGCGAACCCCGACAAGCCGGCACCCGGCAAGTCGGCATCCGGCAAGTCGGCACCCGACAGGCCGGCGCGCGCCGAGAGGGCCGTCCGATGAGCGGGCCGCGGGTCGTGGTCGTCACCGGTGGGTCGTCCGGCATCGGCCGGGCCACCGCGCGGGCCTTTGTCCGCCGCGGCTGGGCCGTCGTCGTCGCCGGCCGGGACCCCGCCGCCCTGGACCGGGTCCGGGACGAGTGCGGCGCGTACGGCGTGCCGACCGACGTCAGCGACCCCGACGCCGCGGTCGCGCTCGCCGCCGCGGCGGTGGACCGGTACGGCCGCCTGGACGCCTGGGTGAACGCCGCCGCCGTCGCCGCGTTCGGCAGCGTCGAGGCCACCCCGCCGGCCGACGCCCGCCGGGTCGTCGAGGTCAACGCGCTCGGGTACCTGTACGGCGTCCGCGCCGCCCTGCCCCACCTGCGCCGGGCCGGCGGCGGCACGATCGTCAACGTCGCGTCGGCCGTCGGCGTGCTCGGGCACCCCGGCGCCGCCGGCTACGCGATGAGCCGGTTCGCCGTCCGGGGGCTGTCCGCGAGCCTGCGGCAGGAGCTGCTGCTCGCCCGGGAGCGGCGGATCGCCGTGTGCACGGTCCTGCCGGCGAGCGTCGACACCCCGCTGTACCGGGCGGCCGCGAACCACTCCGGCCGCGTCGTCCGGGCACTGCCGCCGGTGTACCGGCCGGGGCGGGTCGCCGCCGCGATCGTCGGCCTGCCGGACCGCCCCCGCCGGACCACCTACGTCGGCGCCGCCGGCCGCGCGGCCGGGCTGGCCTACCGGCTGGCGCCCGCGCTGGTCGACCGGGTGTACGTGGCGCACGCCCGGCGCAACCAGTTCCTCCCGGAGCCGGCCGCGGCCACGTCCGGGAACCTGTACGAACCACTCCACCCCGACCCGCGCGAGCAGACCGGGCCCGAGACGACGGAGGCGGCGGGTCCGGAGCCGGCATGGACCCGGTAGCCGCCCGCCGCCGCGGCCCGCTGCCCGGCCGCCGGGTGGACGCCGTCGTCGTCGGCGCCGGCCACAACGGCCTGGTCGCGGCGAACCTGCTCGCCGACGCCGGCTGGGACGTCGTCGTGCTGGAGGCCACCGGGGCGCCGGGCGGGGCGGTGCGCTCGGCCGAGGTGACCGCGCCGGGGTACCTGTCCGACCTGTACAGCTCGTTCTACCCGCTCGGCTACGCCTCCCCGGTCCTGCGCGGGCTGGGTCTCGACCGGTACGGCCTGGCCTGGCGGCACGCCCCGGACGTGCTCGCGCACATCCTCCCGGACGACCGGGTGGCGGTGCTGCACCGCGACCTCGACCGCACGGCCGCCTCGCTGGAGGCGTTCGCCGAGGGCGACGGCGACCGCTGGCGGGCGGCGTACGCCGACTGGCGCCGGGTCGCCGGCCCGATGGTCGACCTGCTGATGACGCCGTTCCCGCCGGTCCGGCGCGGCCTCGGAATGCTCGGGACGCTCGGCGTCGGCGACGCGCTGCGGCTGGCCCGCCGGCTGCTGCTGCCGGTGCGCAAGCTCGGGCAGGAGCTGTTCGCCGGCGCGGGCGGGCGGGCGCTGGTCTCCGGCTGCGCGCTGCACGCCGACATCGGCCCGGACGACGCCGGCTCCGGCGTGTACGGCTGGCTGCTCGCGATGCTCGGCCAGCAGGTCGGCTGGCCGGTCCCGGCCGGCGGCGCGCAGGCGATCACGGACGCCCTGGTCGAGCGGCTGCGGGCCCGCGGCGGGGAGATCGAGTACCACGCCGCCGTCGACCGGATCCCGATCGCGCACGGCCGGGCGCTCGGCGCCCGGACCACCGACGGCCGGGCCTGGCGGGCCCGCCGCGCGGTGCTGGCCGACGTGCCGGCCCCGGCGCTGTACCTGGACCTCGTCGGCCCGGCCGCGCTGCCCGCGCGGCTGGTCGAGGACCTGGCCCACTTCCGCTGGGACGGCAGCACGGTCAAGGTGGACTGGGCGCTGTCGGCGCCGGTGCCGTGGCGCAACCCGGCCGCCGCGGGCGCGGGGACCGTCCACCTCGGCGCGGACGTCGCCGGCCTGGCCCGGTACGCCGGCGAGCTGTCCGCGGGGGACCTGCCGCGGGAGCCGTTCCTGCTGGCCGGGCAGATGTCGGTGGCCGAGCCGGCGCACTCGCCGCCGGGTACGGAGTCGATGTGGGCGTACACCCACCTGCCGTTCCGCCGCACCTGGTCCGCCGCGGAGATCGCCGAGCACGCCGCCCGGATGGAGGCGATGCTGGAGCGGCACGCGCCGGGCTTCGCCGATCTGGTCGTGGGCCGGTACGTCGCCGGCCCGGCCGAGCTGGAGCGGGAGAACCCGAGCCTGGTCGGCGGGGCGATCGGCGGCGGTACGGCGGCGGCGTACCAGCAGCTCTTCCTGCGCCCGGTCCCCGGCCTCGGCCGCGCGGACACCCCGGTCGAGCGGCTGTACCTGGCCAGCGCCTCGGCCCACCCGGGCGGCGGGGTGCACGGCGCGCCCGGCGCCAACGCGGCCCGGGCGGCCCTGGCGGCGGCCCGGCCGCTGGTCGGCGGCGCGTACCGGGCGGCGGTCCGGACGGCGCACCGCGCGCTCTACCGGCCGGCCGCGGCGCCCGCGCCGACGCCGCCGGGCGCCGGCGGCCACCCGATCGAGGAGTCGTCCCGCCCGCTCACCGGCGCCGACCGCTGAACCCCGCCGACCGCTGAACCCGGTGACCGGCGCCCGCGGCGCGGAGCCGGCTACGCGGTGGCGGCCGCGGGCGGCCGGGCCCGGCGGGCGGCGGCGCGGCGGCGCAGGAAGCCGGACACCGCCGGTACCGCGGCCCAGCACGCGTACGCCCACGGCGTCACCAGCGCGACCGGGATCGACACCAGGAACGCCGCGGCCAGCACCGCGGACCCGCGCATGTTGTCGGCGAGCACGCCGGGCGGCGTCTCGGGGTGCGCCAGCCCGGCCCGCCGGACGTGCCGGATCATCAGCAGGAACAGCACGTTCGCGGTCGCCTGGACCAGCGCGTAGAAGCCGAACCGGACCTGGAACGCGCCGTCCTCGCTCAGCACCTCGGTGGCGAACGGCGTGATCACCTGGAGGAACAGCCAGCCGGCGGTGAGCCGGCCGAGCGTCCGGTCGAGGTGGTCGACGTGCCGGAACACCCGGTGGTGCCCGGACCAGTGCGCGAAGATCACCAGGAAGCTGATCGCGAAGGCGACGTACTCCCCGCTGTCCGCCCGGGCCGCGTGCAGCATCTCCCGGTTGGTCGCGCCGGCCGGCACCGGCAACTCCAGCGCCAGCAGCGTGATCGCGATGGCCAGCACCGCGTCGGTGAACAACTGCTGGCGCTCGCTGGCCGCCGCGCTGAACCGATTCCGCACCACACCCCCACCCTGCCAGACGCCCGCGGGCCCGGGCGCCCGCACGCGGACAACAGAGCCGGGGTACCCGTGCGGGTACCCCGGCTCGTGTTCGGTTGTCGGCACCGCGCGCGGTGCCGGGGGTCAGGAGGCGTGCAGCCAGGTGGCCGTCGTCGGCCCCCAGTTGCCCTGCTTGTCCTTCGCCCGGACGTACACCAGGTGCTTGCCCGGCGCCAGGCCCGCCGCCGCGGCGACCGTGCCGGTCGCCGTCGCGACGCCCCGCACCGACCGCGCCAGCGCCATCGGCGTGGCGTCGGCGAAGCTCGGGTCGAGCGCGAACTCGGCGACGGCCAGGTCACCCTCGGCCCGCTCGCGGCCGGCCGAGGCCAGCTCGTACGTGCGGGTGTCGATCCGCGCCGTCACCGTCGTGCCCGAGGTGCTCGCCTCGCGGACGTTCGGGCCGAGGCTGCTGGCGTACGGCGACTTGGCGATCTTGCTCAGGTACATCAGCACCTTCTGGTTGGCGTTCCAGTAGGTGTCCACGCAGGAGTACGGCGGGTGGAAGTTGGTGCCGCCGCACTGGCCGCTGCCGCCCAGCTCGATCGTCGCCGAGGCGACGCCCAGCTTGTCGTAGACCCAGTCGTCGTGCCCGCCGGAGGCGGCGTAGAGGATCTGCGGCGCCTGGCCGGTCTGGTAGCCGTTGTACGACTTCATCTGCGCGCCGATCGCCTTGAGCGGCCGGTCGTTCGGCGTGGGGGTGTTGGCGTACTGCCACGGGATCAGGTTCATGCCCGCGACGGTGTGGATGGAGAGCATGTACCCGGTGGCGGTGGCCGGCGCCGGGCCGTTGCCGTCGCGCTGCTTCTTGAAGATCTTCTGCCAGATCCCCTGGAGCGCCTGGTTCTCCACCTCGCTGTTGGCGCGCGGCCCGAGGTAGGTGTCGTTGCACGGGTCCTTCGAGGTGCCGGCCCCGCCCCAGTTGCTGCCGTTGTTGCGGTTCAGGTCGACGCCGACCGACACGCCGGTGCAGTTGCCGCCGGTGGGGTTGCGGTTCTTGCGCTGCATGCTCGGGCGGGAGCCCTGGGCGACGACGTCCAGGCCGTCCGGGTTGTGCACCGAGATCACCCAGACCTCGGTGGAGTCCAGCAGGGCGGTGACCTCGGCGTCGGTGCCGTAGCTGCCGGTGAGCTTGTCGATCAGCTTGTACGACATCTCGCCCGCGGCGATCTCCCGCGCGTGCGTCTGGGTCATCAGGAAGAAGCGCGGCTTCTTGGCATCGGTGCGCTGCTCGCAGTCGCCGGCCCCGATCTTGGTGATGCAGAGGACCTGGAGGTCGTACTTGCCGGTGTACGACTTGCCGATGTTGTACAGCTTGGCCAGGTCGGGCTTGGCCGAGGCGACGGACTCCACGTGGTTCTTGTGGCCCATCGAGGTGTGGTACCCGCCGTAGAACGTGTCGGCGACCTTCTGCGGTCCGGTCCGGCCGATCAGGCCGCCCGGGTTCGCCCAGGCCGGCTTGAGCGTCTCGAACACCTCGGTGTGGAACCCGGCCGCGACCAGCCGCTCCCGCGCGGCCTCGTCGCCGGCGACGTAGAGGGTGTCGCCGTCGCGGTCCTCCAGGAGGTCGAAGCCGCCCTTGGCCAGCTTCTCGGCGGCCGCGGCGGGTGCGCCGCCCCGGACGGAGTAGACGTACGTGGTGGCCGGGCCGGTGTCGAGACCCTGGCGCTCGGCGATGTCGCGCAGGCGGGGGTCCGCCCCGGCGGGCTGGGTGAACGCGGTGGCGAGGGCAGCGGTCACCGCGACCGCGAGGGCCCACTTGCTCCGTTGCTGGCTCATTGGCTACCTCGGGGGTGGGGGATATGAGGTGGGGAAAGTTGGTGCGGGTGCGCGGCGGGTGGGTCCGCCGATCGATCCGCTTCTATACAGCGGTACCCGTGGCGGAATGTCAAGGGATACGTCACCGGCGCGGGCCCTGTGATGGCTCGCGCGATGGTTCGCCCGATCGGGCGCGCCGCCGGTACGAAACCGCAGGTCACCGGGCGGTCGACGGGCGGCGCCGGGGTCGTGGACCGCTGCGGTAGGATCGGAGCGCTGGGGTCCGACCTGCGCCCCGTGACGTTTCCACCAGGCTGTAGGAGACCAAGGCAGATGCCTCCGAAGAAGAAGACCCAAGAGATCACCCTCGAACTCGAGGCCGGCAACTGCTCGATGGTCGAGCTTGGCAAGAACCTCGGCCCGAGCGGTGTCAACACCCGTGGTGTCAAGCAGGAGTACGACGAGGCCACCTCGAGCCAGCGCGGCGAGATCATCCCGGTCGTCGTCTCGGTGTACGAGGACCGCAGCTTCACCCTGCGGTACAAGACGCCGCCGACCAGCTTCCTGGTCAAGAAGGCGCTGGCGAGCAAGTCCGGCTCGCAGCGGCCGGGCCACGAGACCGCCGGCCAGCTCACCAAGGACCAGCTCCGGGACATCGCCACCCGCAAGATGCCGGACCTGAACGCCAACGACGTCGAGGCCGCGATGGCGATCGTCGCCGGCAGCGCGCGCTCGATGGGCGTGACCGTCCAGCAGTGACCGCGTAGCGAAAAGGGCCCGGCGCGCTGCGCCGGGCCCTTTTCGTGGGTCAGGGCTGTTCGCCCGGCTTCAGCGGCTTGGTCACCGCCGCGTAGGCGTCCACGATGCCGTAGCCGTGGAAGCCGTTGAAGTTCTCGGTGCCCGTGCAGGTCGCGGTGTAGACCGTGCCGTCCTTCTGCGGGTACGAGACCGTCCCCTCCTTCGGGCACGGGCGGGCCGCCGCCGTCCGGTACAGGTGCTGCTCGACCAGCGCCGGCTTCATCGTCCGGTCGCCCTCGCCGGCCCGGCTGCCGTACTTGCTCACGATCAGCGCCGCCACGCCCGCCGCGTACGGCGAGGCCATCGAGGTGCCCTGGAGGAACGTGTAGTACCCGCACGCCCCGGCCGCCGTGCACTGCTTGAACACGCTGCGCTCGTAGCCGGGCGCCACGTTGCCCGCGGCGTCGACCATGTTCTTCTCCGCGAGCACCCGGCGCGGGTACGTCGACAGGATCAGGTTCTCCGGCTGGTCGTGGTCCGGCGTGCCGGCGTAGTCCCGGCGGAACCCGCCGGGCGCGCTCACCGAGATCTGCTCCACCCCGTAGTTGGAGTAGTCCGACTTGCGGGCCGACGGGCCGAGCGCCGCGACGCCGATGACGTGCGGGCCCTCGACCGGCAGGTCCACGCAGGTGGCGTTGTCGATGTCCCGCGGGTGCGCGGTACCGGCCGGGTGGTTCGGGCTGGTCAGGTCCCTGCCGGGCGCGCCCAGGTCGACGTGCGCGTTGCCCAGCGCACCGACCAGCGTCACCCCGCGCTTGTGCGCGTGGTTCAGCGCCCGGCTCATCGCCTTGATCGTGGCCCGCTGCTGGGCCTGCTGCTCGGGCGAGTCGGCCGGGTTGTTCGGGCAGTTGTACGCCCACGGGTCGACGTAGAAGGACATGTTGACCACGTCGATGCCCGCGTCCCCGGCGTAGGTCAGCGAGTCGACCACCGAGTCGAGGAAGAAGAAGCCCGAGTCCTGGCCGCCCTTCAGCTCGACCAGCCGGACGTTCGGCGCGACGCCGGAGATGCCGACGCCGTCGGCCGCGGCGGCGATCGAGCCGGCCACGTGGGTGCCGTGGCCGCCGTCGTCGGTGCCGACCGGGTCGACGCAGCCGCGTACCTCGCACGGCCCGTCGATCGCCTCGATGTCCGGGGCGAAGTTGCGGGACAGCCCCGCGTCGAAGTTCGCCGCCAGGTCCGGCTGGCTCGCGTCCAGACCGGTGTCCAGGACGCCGACGGTCACGTCGCGGGAGCCGGGCTCCTTCTGCCGGGCCAGGTCCGACCGGACCATCCGCAGGCCCCACAGCTTGTCGTCCAGCGGGTCGGTCGCGCCGCGCGGGGCGGTGAGCCGGCCGGGCCGGCCGGCGCCGGCGCCGGCCGGCAGCGGCTCCTCGACCGGGTCGACCTTGCGCACGCGCGGGGTGTGCCCGATCGGCCGCTGCGGTACGGCGGCCAGCAGCGCGCCCGACCGGTACGCCCGGCCGGCGAAGTCGGCCCGCCGGCTGACCACGCGGTACGTGCCCGCGGCGGGGTTGTGGGCGACGACCGTGCCGCCGGCGGCGGCGATCGCGGCGGCGGCGTCGGCGGCCGGGACGCCGTCCTCGGCGACCACGGTGAAGGCGGTGGGCGGGCCGGCGGCGGGCGCGGGTCCGGCGGGGAGCAGGGCGGCGGCGAGGGTCGCGGCGGCGGCCGCAGCCACTACCGCACGGCGGGTGGATTTAGGTGAATACACGTATTCGTCCTCTCCTGAATGGACATCGCGTATCCAATCTCATCCATCGCGCCGGCGCCAGTCGGCCCACTCGCCCATGATCACCCGCTCGGCGCCGGTCAGGGGGTCGGCGGCAGCCCCACCAGGACCAGCACGTGGTGCGCCGGCGTCCCCGGCGGCGCGACCAGCGCCAGCCCGCGCCGGTGCCGCCGGCACTCCGCGCTCAGCCGGTGCAGCACCTGCACCGCCGCGCTGGACAGGTGGTCCACCGCGGTCAGGTCCACGGTCACCGACCGGGTGCCGCCGCGCACCGCCAGCGTGAGCTGGGTGTCCAGCCGCCCGGCGGCGACCAGGTCCAGCGTGCCGCGCACCCGCAGGCACGGCGTCGGGCCGTCGATCAGGACCAGCTCCGCCGGCTGCGTCGCGGGGTGGCCGAGCTGGGCCGAGCTGGCCGTGCCGTCGGCCCGCAGCGGCGCCGGGCGGCGCAGCCGGCGGCGCAGGGTGACCGTCGTGCCGACGCCGTCGTGGTCGGCGGTCAGCTCCTCGACGAAGTCCGCGGCCAGCGCGAGCCCGTGCCCGCGCCCCGGTGCCGGTACCGCCGGCGACCGCCACTGGCCCCGGTCGGCGACCGTGACCAGCGCCTCGCCGGCGGCGTTCAGCGCCGCGGTCACCCGCAGCTCGCCGCGGCTCGCGGGCGGGTACGCGTGCTCGATCACGTTCGCGCACAGCTCGCCGACGGCGTGCCGCAGCGCCAGCCGGTCGTGGTCGCCCGCGCCCACCCCGCCGAGCCAGGCGTCCAGCTCGGCGGCGACCGTCCGGGCGGCGGCCGGCTCCGCCGGCAGGTGCAGGCTGAGCGGCGCCGGGGCCGTGGTCCGCTGCACGGCGAGCAGCGTGATGTCGTCGGCGTACCCCGTCCAGGTCATCATCTCCAGCGTCAGCCGGCACACCCGGTCCGGCAGCCGGGTGTCGGCCTCGCTCAGCGGCGGCCGGCGGACCGCGTCCGCCACCACCGCGCCGAGCTGCACGTTGCTCGCCGCCACCGCCCGGCCCGGCCGCTCGACCAGCCCGTCGGTGAACAGCAGCAGCAGGTCCCCGACCGCGAGCTGCGCGGTCCCCACCGGATACCCCGCGCCGGTGGCCAGCGGCTGGCCGCCCGTCGGGGCCAGGAACCGCGGGTGCTCGCCGACCGCCAGCACCAGCGGCGGCGGGTGGCCGGCGGTGCAGTAGCGCAGCTCGCCCGTACCGGGGTACAGCACCGCCGCGCACACCGTCGCGGCGCCGGCCCCGCCCACCGTCCGGGCGTACCGGTCGGCCGCGGCCAGCGCCTCCGGGATGTCGGACCCGCTGAGCAGCCGCTCGCGCAGCACCGCCCGGAGCTGCCCCATCACCGCCGACGCCCGGACGCCGTGGCCGACCACGTCGCCGGTGACCAGCGCCACCCCGCCGTCGGCCAGCGGGAGCGCGTCGAACCAGTCCCCGCCCGCCCCGCCGCCGACGTCCGCGAGCTGGTAGCAGGCGGCCAGGTCCAGGCCCGGCAGCACCGGCACCTCGGCCGGCAGCATCACCCGCTGGAGCGCGGTGACGACCTCCCGGGTCCGGGTGAACCGGCGCTCCCACAGCGCGGCCTGGTTGCGGAAGTCCTGCTGCTCGCGGACCCGGTCGGTGACGTCCACGCCGACCGACATGACGCCGCGGATCCGCCCGTCGTCGTGGTACCACGGGGTGAGCCGGAAGCTGAAGAACCGCTCGACGACGTCGCCGTCGGCGTCGGTGAACTGGGTCCGCCAGTCCTCGGCCACCACCGGGTCGCCCGTCGCGTACACCCGGGCCACCTCGGCCAGGTACTGCGCCCCGGCGATCGTCTCCACCGCCGGCCGGGCCGCGTCGCCCAGCCGGAACAGGTGCCCGACCGCGTCCCGGGTCCCCCGGTTCCAGGCGCGCACGACCAGCTCCGGGCCCTCGAACGCGAGGATCAGGGTGGGCACCTGATCGAACGCCGATGCCGCCGCGAGCACGTCGTCGGCCGACAACTGATCTTCCATCGTCACATCCGGTCTTCACGGTCCGTGCGGTCTTCGGCGGTCGGGGCGGTCCTCGGCGGGGTGGGGTGCGGTCTACGGCGGTGGGTGCGGCGTCCGGGCGGTCCCCCGGGGCGCGCGGCGTCCGCGGTCGTCGCGCGGTGCCGGGGTCAGCGCGGGCCCGGCAGGTCGCCGATCTCCGTCACCTCGTGCGCGATGTCCCGCAGCTTGCGGTTCAGGTGCTGGCTGGCCCGGCGGAGCTGCTCGAACGCCGCGTCCGAGGTGATCCGGCGGCGGGCCATGAGGATGCCGATCGCCATCCCGATCTGCCGGCTGCTGCGAAGCGCCAGCGTCAGGTCGGCGGCCTGCGCCCGGTACCGGACGCCGCGCAGCGCCAGCGACGCGAACGCGGCGAACAGCGACGCCACGCCCACGTCCATGTCGCCGAAGGCGCGGGGGCGCTCGGCGTAGAAGCTCAGCGCGCCGCGGTCGTCGCCGTCCAGGTGCAGCCGGACGCAGCACATGCTGCGCACCCCGGTCGCGACGACGGCCCGCTGGGCGAACTCCGGCCACTGCAACTCCAGCGCCAGGTCGTCGGTCCGCCGCACGTCGCTCTCGGTGATCGCGTCCAGGCACGGGCCCTGGCCCGTCTCGTACTGCAGCGCGTCCACCCGGCGCGGCACCTCACCGGTGCTCGCCAGCGTCTGCGGCCGCCGGGTGCCGCAGACGAACGTCAGGGCCGCGTGCTGTGCGTTCGGCACCGCCTCGGCGGCGAACCGGACCAGCCGGCCGGCGTCCAGCGAGTCCGCGCCGACGGCGGCCAGGACGTCCGCGAGCTGGCCGAACTCGGTCGCCACCTCGCGCAGTGGCAGGGCATGGTTGACCTCACGCATGTGCACCTTCGTCACCTACCGACGCCGACCGACGGGGGTGCGACGTGATCATCGTTCACGTCCGCCCGGGGAGCACAGTGTGCCAAACCCGGCCGCTCCGCCGCCGCACCGCGCGTCGGTCGGGCGCGCGGGCTCACCGGCACGCCACCCCGGCCAGGTCGAGAACCCGCCGGCACTCGCCCCGGGCGCCGGTCAGGACCAGCCGGCTGCCGCGGCGCCGCGCGTGCGCGTCGGCGGCGACCAGAGCGGACACCCCGGCCGTCCGCAGTGCCGTAACCCCGGCCAGGTCGCAGCGGACCTCGGCGGCGTTCTCGGCGGCGTGCCGCAGCACGGTCTCCAGCAGGGGCGCGGTCCCGGGCTCGACGACGCCGCGCAGCAGCACGACGATCGTCGGGGCGGACCCGCCGGGCGGGTCGGCGACGACGCAGTCGATGGCCAGGGCGGGCGGGGTGCCCGGCGTGGACGCGGCCCGGTTGACCGGCCAGGGCGCGGTCCGGTTGCGCTGCGCCGACGGGTGCCGGGACGACGTGTGCGGCGCCGCGTACCGGGTCGGGTGCTGCGTCGATGGGGGCGCGGACGGGTTCGCGCGGATCACGCTCTCGGTCAAGACACAGTCCTCCCACCGTTGACGGAGGGCACGTGGCTGGACCCGGTGCGCATCCTATCGGCGGTCGCCGGTACCCGCCACTGACACCGAATGGGGTCCGACGGAGGCGATACGTCCCGCGGGTGACCCCCACGCCGCGGGCGCGCGGCATCGATCACGGATGCCCCTCGAACCCCACCCGAACGACACCCCCACCCCGCCCGCGCCGACCCGGCTCAGCCGGGATCACCGGCGGGCGGCGCTGCTGGGCCCGGATGCACCGATGCCCCGGGACCCGTGGGGGTTCCGGGGCATCGGGTTCGTCGTCAGTGCAGCAGGGCGGCGGGGGTGGCGGGGTTCTCCTGGTCGTCGTCCAGCAGGTGCGAGGGCTCGCGCTTGCGGGGCAGGAACGAGATCGGGATGAAGGTCAGCAGCACCACCGCGAACGCCACCCAGAACGTCGTCGCGAACGACTCCGCCACGAAGTCCAGGCCGCGCTGGACCAGCGGTCCCGCGTTCGGGAACTGCTGGAGCAGCTCCGGCTTCTGCCGCGTCGCGATCGCCAGCCCCGCCTCGGTGACCGGCTTGCCGGACGCCGGGTCGACGGCGCCGGGGATCACCGCGGAGTCGTTCAGCCGGCTGGTCAGGATCACCGACATGATCGCGGCGCCGCACGAGCTGCCGATCTGCTGGATGATGTTCAGCAGGGTGGAGCCGCGGGCGACCTCGTGGTTGGTCAGCGTCTTCAGCGCCGAGGTCATGATCGGCATCATCGTGCCGCCCATGCCCAGGCCCATGACGAACAGCGAGCCGCAGAGCAGCACGTACGAGGTATCGGCGTCGACCTGCGTGAAGCCGAAGAAGCCCAGCGCGATGAGCGCGAGCGCGAACGGCACCGTCCGCCCGACGGGGACCTTGTCGGCGAGCATGCCGGCGATCGGCATGGTGATCATCGCGCCGATGCCCTGCGGGGCGATGAGCAGCCCGGCGGCCAGGGTCGACTCGCCGCGCACCTGCAGGAAGTAGCTCGGGAACAGCAGGCCGGCGCCCATGAACGCCACGATGAACACGAACATCGACAGCGCCGCGACGGTCAGGTTGCGGTTGCGGAACAGCCGCAGGTCGAGCAGCGGGTGCCGCGGCTTGAACGAGTACAGGACGAACCCGATCACCAGCGCCGCGCCGGCCAGCATCGTCGCCCAGACCTTGGTCGCGGTGATCGTGCCGGTGTCCGGGATGGAGGAGACGCCGTACAGGAAGAGGGCCAGGCCGGGCGAGAGCATGAGCATGCCGAGGACGTCGAACGACTCGGACGGCTCCGGCGAGTCCTTGGGCAGCGCCAGCGCGGCGTAGATCAGCGCGACGGCGCCGATCGGCACGTTGATCAGGAAGATCCAGTGCCAGGTGTACGAGTCGATCAGCCAGCCGCCGAGGATCGGGCCGCCGATCGGGCCGAGCAGCATCGGGATGCCGAGGATGGCCATCAGGCGGCCGATCCGGTCCGGGCCGGCGGCGCGGGTCATGATCGTCATGCCGAGCGGCATGAGCATGCCGCCGCCGAGGCCCTGGAGCACCCGGTACGAGATGAGCTGCTGGATCGAGTCGGCGGTGGCGCACAGGCCGGAGCCGATCGTGAACAGCGTGAGCGCCATCATGTACAGCCGCTTGGTGCCGAACCGGTCCGCGGCCCAGCCGGTCAGCGGGATCACGGTGGCCAGCGCCAGCGTGTACGCGGTCATGGTCCAGGCGACCTCGGCGTACGTGGCGTCGAACGTCTCCTGGAACGTCGGGAGCGCCACGCTGACGACGGTGATGTCGAGGATCGACATGATCGCGCCGAGGACGATGACGCCCGCGATCTTGAGGACGGCGCTGTCGATCTTCTGCGTCGTCGCGGCTGGTGGGTTGTTCACGAGCGATCTCCTAGTGCTGGCCGGATGGCGGCACGAGTGTCGCACCGGGGTGCGACAGCGGGCATCCGAATTCGCGATGCGGGTACGTTCTGACCGTTTTCCGGAGGTGATGCCGCCTTTTCGGCCGAGCGCGGCACCACCGGTGAGCGGTGGGTGGCTTTCGGGTTCGCCATTTTTTCGGGTTCGCCATTGCGGAATGCGCAGGTCACGGCCCGCCTGGCGACTCTAGCAAGCCGCGTCGGCCCGACCGTCGTCGATAGCCGAACGCGCACTCTGCCGCGCCCCAATGCGCCGGTGCGGCCGCCTCCGGAAAAAGCAATGCACGTCACAATTCCCGCGGCCATTCGCACCGTGCGCACGCGCGCCGTACCGCGCGGTACACAGCGGACGGGTGTAACAAGCGGGGTCGATGGGAACCGTGGGGACTGTGAGTCGTCGGGACCGTTCGAGGAGGACGCCGTGAGCACCACCGGAGTCATCATCCTGATCGTCGCCGTCGCGGTGGTGCTCGCCGTGGCGTTCGTCGGTCTCCACTGGTACCGCCGCGAGCGGCTGCGCCGGGTCTTCGGCCCGGAGTACGACCGCGCGGTGGCCGAGGCCCCCAGCCGGCGCGACGCCGAGGAGGAGCTGCGCGACCGCGAGCGCCGGCATGAGGAGCTGGAACTCCGGCCGCTGTCGCCGGACGCCCGCCGCACGTACGTCCAGCGGTGGAGCCGGATCCAGGAGCAGTTCGTGGACGATCCGACCGGCGCGGTCGGCGCCGCGGACGAGCTGGTCACCACGGTGATGGGCGAGCGGGGCTACCCGACCGAGGGGTACGACCAGCAGGTCGCCGACCTCTCCGTCGCGCACGCCGACACGCTGTCGCACTACCGGTCCGCGCACGAGATCAGCGAGCGGTGCGCCAACGGTACGGCGTCCACCGAGGACCTGCGGATGGCGCTGGTCCACTACCGGGCGCTGTTCACCGCCCTGCTGGGCGACGACGACCGGCCGTCGGCCCCGGCCCCGCGGGCCGCGACCCCCGCCGACCGGGCGGACGCCGACCGCGACGCCGCGCGCACGGACCGCGACGCCCCGGGTACGGACGCGGTCGACCCGGACCCCGCGCACCGGGATGACCCCGCGCACCGGGACGACGCCGCGCACCGGGGCCGGGCGGCCGCGCCGGCCGACGAGGTGGGCCGCCGCCGGACGCAGCGGCAGCACGCCGCCCACTGACCCCGCCCCGACACCCGCGATCGTCGAGAGGACACGCCATGACGACCCCCGCCCAGCAGCACAAGCCGATCCCGCGCCAGCCGGACCGCGACAACCGCACCCCCGCCACCGAGGTCCCGGCCCAGCGCGACCGCGCCGACGCCGCCCGCCCCCCGGTACCGGGTGACCGGGCCGACAACCGCGGCGACGCCGCCCGCCCGCCGGTGCCCGGGGAGCGCGGCCGCGCACCGGTCCCCGGCGAGAACGGCCGTCCGGCGGCCCCCGGCGAGCACAGCCGTCCGTCGACCCCGGGCGAGGACAGCCACCGGCCGAACCCGGGCGGGGAAAGCCGCAAGCCCGGCGGCGAGTCGGGCCGGCCCGGCCCCGGCGACGAGGTGGACAAGCCCGGCCCGGGCAGCGACGTCCCCCGCCCCGCCGACGCCTCCGGCCGCGCCGCGGTCGACCACGCCGCCAAGCCGGACTCGACCGGCGAGGCCAAGGTCGACCACGCCGGCAAGCCGGGTCCGCTCGGTGAGGCCAAGGTCGACCACAACGGCAAGCCGAACCCGGCCGGGGAGGTCCGGACGAGCGCGGGCAGTGCGGCGGTCGGCTCCGCCCCGGCGGCCAAGCCGATTCCGGGCGGCAGCGCGGCGGACCACGCCGGCAGGCCGGCGACGGGCGGCGAGGCTTCCCGCCCCGGGCCGACCGGTAAGCCGGTCGCGGCCGGCGGCGACGCCGGCCAGCCGGTCGTCGGCGACCGGGCCGCGGACCCCGCCGCCGAGCGGACCGGACCGCTCACCGCGAAGGACGACGCACCCGACACGGCGACCGCGGCCGAGCGGGGCCACCGCACCGGCGCGACCGGCGACAAGGACGACGTGATCAACCAAAACAAGATCGACCAAGACAAGATCAATCGGGACAGGATCAATCAGGACGGGAGCAACCGGGACGGCGCCCGCGACACCGTCGCCCGCGGCCGTACCGACGCCGGCGCCGCGCCGGACCCCGCCCGGACCGGCCGGGACAACGCCTGGCAGCCCGAGCGGGACGAGGACGTCGACCGGCGCTGGCGCGAGGTGCAGGCGACGTTCGTGGACGACCCGCGCGCGGCGTTCGAGGAGGCGGGCCGCCTGCTCGACCAGGCCCTGCGCGACTACACGACCAAGCTGCGCGGCCGGTACGACGAGATCGCCGGCGCGGTCGGCGACGACGCCGACACCGAGCGCCTCCGGGTGGCGCTGCGCGACCAGCGCGCGCTGCTCACCCACCTGACCCGCTGACCGACCACCGACGACACCGGCGCGGCGACCCCTCGGGGCCGCCGCGCCGCACTGTCCACCCCGGACTCGCGGCCCTGACCCGCCGCCCCGCCGCCGGCCCCGCCTCCCGGCGTCGCCGCCGGTCAGGGCGTCGGTTCGTAGCGGAGGGTGCGGACCGAGCGCGACGCCAGCATCGCCAGTACCGCCAGCAGCATCACCCCGGCCGCGACGAGCAGCGCCTCCCGCCGCCCCAGCAGCCCGGCCAGCGGACCCGCCGCCACCTGCCCCAGCGGGATCGCGACGAACGAGCCCAGCATGTCGTACGAGTACACCCGGGCCAGCCGGTCCGCCGGGATGTTGTCCTGCACCGACGTCTCCCACGCCACCCCGAACTGCTCCACCGCCACCCCGGCCACGAACGACACCGGTACGAGCACCAGCACCGACGGCGCCACCGCCAGCGCGGCGACGAACGGCACCCAGGCCAGCATCGCCACGCAGCCGTACCGCAGCAGCCGCCGGACCCGGACCCGCAGCGCGACGACCGCCCCGGCCGCCATGCCGGCGGCGTTCGCGGCCAGGATCAGCCCCCAGTTGCCGCGGCCGAAGGTGTCGTCGGCGAGGGTCGGGCCGAGGACGTTCACCGCCCCGGCCCACGCGGCGTTCAGCACGCCGAACGTCGCCACCACGACCCACAGCCAGGTGCGCCCGGCGAACTCCCGCCAGCCGACCCGCAGGTCGTGCCGGGCGCCGGCGGACCGCGCGGCCCGCACCGACGGGACCCGGAGCAGCGCGAACAGCACCAGGCCCAGCGCGAACGCCGCCGCGTCCACGGCCAGCCCCCAGCCCGCGCCGAACGCGGCCACCAGGACGCCGCCCGCGGCGGCGCCGCCGATGGTCACGCTGGTCACGCCGAGGCGGCCGAGGGCGTTGGCCTGCTTGAGTTCGGCCGCCGGCACGGTCTGCGGGAGCAGCGCGCTGCTCGCCGGCATGGCGAACGCCGAGACCGCGCCGTTGACCGCGGACAGCGCCACCAGCAGCGGGATCGTGGCCTGCCCGCCGAGGACGAGCGCCGCGATGGCGCCCTGGGTGACGGCGGCGAGCGCCCCGGACCCGACGAGGATGAGCTGCCGGGGCAGCCGGTCGGCGAGCAGGCCGCCGGCGAGCAGGAAGACGACGTTGGCCAGGGACCGGGCGCCGACGACCAGGCCGAGGTCGGTGGCCGAGCCGGTCAGGTCGAGGACGGCGAAGGCCAGCGCGATCGGCGCGACGGAGTTGCCGGCGACGGTGACGAGCCGGCCGGCGAGCAGGAAGCGGTACGGGCGGTGGCGCAGCGGCCCCAGCAGCGCCCGCATCGTCACCCCCGCGACTCGATCCCGAGCCGCGAGCGTACGTAGGGGCGGCCGGTCCGGGCCAGCCGAATAATTCAGCGCGAATCGGGCGGAGGTGGCGCCTCGCAGTGCCGGCGCAGGCCCGCCAGCTCCCGTTCCAGGTACCGCTGGGTCAGACCACGCCACAGCCGGCCGGCGAGCGGGCCGAGCGGGCCGCGCTGCTCCAGGGCGTTCTCCACCGCGGTACCGCCGCCGGGGGCCGCGCCGACCCGGTGCGCCGCGACCGTGAGCAGCCCCGGGCCGCGGGCCGTCCAGGTGAACGACTCGCCCTCGACCAGCTCGGTCACCTCCCACACCGCCACCGGCAGCCGCGGCTGCCGGACCCGGGTGCGGCAGCCGACGCGCAGCGGGCCGGGGTCGAGCCGCTCGACCGCGGTCACCGTCGGCGTCCAGCCGGGCCAGCCGGCCACGTCGGCGTACACCCGCCAGACGGCGGCCGGGTCGGCGGCGATCGCGGTCCGGGCGGTGAACAGCATGCGCCCACCGTACGCCCGCCGCGACCCGGGGTTTGGGCGGTGGGGCGGCCGGGGTACGGGCATCCATCGGCGCCCGCGCGACGGGCGGCCGGCGGATCGGGAAGGCAGCGGGCGATGGACGAGCGGGACGGTGCCCCGTGCCGGGGCTGATCGAGGACTACGCCGTCATCGGCGACCTGCAGACCGCCGCGCTCGTCGGCCGCGACGGCGCGATCGACTGGCTCTGCCTGCCGCACTTCGACTCGCCCGCCTGCTTCGCCGCGCTGCTCGACGACGACCGGGCCGGGACGTGGCGGATCGCCCCGGCGGGCGGCGGGCCGGCGACCCGGCGGCGGTACCGGGAGGACACGCTCATCCTGGAATCCGAGTGGGACACCGCCGGCGGCCGGGTCCGGGTCACCGACCTGATGCCGCCGCGCGGGCGGGCCGCCGACCTGGTCCGGATCGTCGAGGGGCTCGCCGGGCGGGTGCCGATGCGGATGGACCTGCGGCTGCGGTTCGACTACGGGCGGGTCGTGCCGTGGGTGCGGCACCCCGACGACCTGGTCGCGGTCGCCGGCCCGGACGCCGTGTGGCTGCGCACCGACGCGCCGCTGCGCGGCGAGGACCTGACCACCGTGTCGGAGTTCGCGGTCGCCGCGGGCGAGCGGGTGGCGTTCGTGCTGACCCACCGGCCGTCGCACGAGCCGCGGCCCGAGCCGGTGGACTGGCGGACGGCCGTCGCCGACACCGAGCGGTACTGGCACGAGTGGATCGCCGGCTGCCGGTACGAGGGGCGGTGGGCGCCGGCGGTACGGCGGGCGCTGATCACGTTGAAGGCGCTGACGTTCGCGCCGACCGGCGGGATCGTGGCCGCCGCGACGACCTCGCTGCCGGAGGAGCCGGGCGGGTCGCGGAACTGGGACTACCGGTACTGCTGGCTGCGCGACTCCACCTTCACCCTGCAGGCGCTGCTGGAGACCGGGTTCGCCGAGGAGGCCGCGGCCTGGCGCGAGTGGCTGCTGCGGGCCGCCGCCGGCGACCCCGCGGACCTGCAGATCATGTACGGCCTGGACGGCACCCGGCGCATCCCCGAGTACACCCTGGACGGGCTGGCCGGCCACGCCGGCTCCCGCCCGGTCCGGATCGGCAACGCCGCCGCCGACCAGCTCCAGCTCGACGTCTGGGGCGAGGTACTCAGCAGCCTGCACCTGGCCCGGCACGCGGGCGCCGAGCCGGGCGCCGACGCCGACTGGGACCTCCAGCGCGCCCTGCTCGACTTCCTCGAGGGCAACTGGCGGCGCGCCGACAACAGCCTGTGGGAGGTACGCGGGCCGCGCCGGCACTTCGTCCACTCCAAGGTGCTCGCCTGGGCGGGGTTCGACTGCGCGGTGGCGGCCGTCCGCCGGCACGGGCTGCCGGGGCCGGCCGACCGGTGGGCGGCGATCCGGGACGAGATCCACGCCGAGGTGTGCCGGCGCGGGTACGACCCGGCCCGCAACACCTTCACCCAGTACTACGGCTCGGCCGGGCTGGACGCCGCGCTGCTGCTCCTGCCCCGGGTCGGCTTCCTGCCGTGGTCCGACCCGCGGATGGTCGGCACGGTCGAGGCGATCCAGCGGGAGCTGTGCGACGAGGGGCTGGTGCGCCGGTACCGGCCGGAGCACCCCGAGCACGTCGACGGGCTGCCCGGCGGCGAGGGCGCGTTCCTGGCCTGCACGTTCTGGCTGGTCGACGCCCTGCACGGCGCGGGCCGGACGGCCGAGGCGGAGAAGCTGTTCGCGCGCCTGCTGGACCTGCGCAACGACGTCGGCCTGCTCAGCGAGGAGGTCGACCCGGCGACCGGCCGGCACCTGGGCAACACGCCGCAGGCGTTCAGCCTGGTCGGGATCATCAACTCCGCCCGCCGGCTCAGCGGGGCCCAGCCGGCCGGTTTCGGCGCGGGCGGCGGCGGGTAGCGCCCCGCACATGGGTACCGGTACGGCCGTCGCCGTACCCGCGGCGGGCGTCCGCCTCGACGGCGACCTGGCGGTCCCGGCCGGGGCGGTCGGGGTGGTGCTGTTCGCGCACGGCAGCGGCAGTTCCCGGCACAGCCCGCGCAACCGGGCGGTGGCCGCCGCGCTCGCCGGGTACGGCCTCGGCACGCTGCTGGTCGACCTGCTCACCCCGGCCGAGGAGCGGGTGGACGAGCGGACGGCGGAGCTGCGCTTCGACATCGACCTCCTCGCCGACCGAGTGGTGGGCGCGGTCGACTGGCTGACCGACGCCGGAGCCGGACGCTCCGCCGCGGCCGTCCCCGGCTGCGGGCATCGCGGCGCGGGCGCCGCGGCCGGGCTGCCGGTCGGGTTGTTCGGTGCGAGTACGGGTGCCGCGGCGGCGCTGGTCGCGGCGGCGCGGCGGCCGGCGGCGGTCCGGGCGGTGGTCTCCCGCGGCGGGCGGCCGGACCTGGCCGGGCCGGCGCTGCCGGCGGTCCGCGCGCCGACGCTGCTGCTGGTCGGGGACCGGGACACCGAGGTGGTCGCGCTGAACGAGGCCGCCCGGCGGCGGATGACCGCGCCGGTGGAGTTGCGGCTGGTGCCGGGGGCGACGCACCTGTTCGGCGAGCCTGGAGCGCTGGAGCGGGTGGCGGCGGCGGCCGGCACCTGGCTGCGCGACCACCTGCCCGACCCTGCCTGACCTGCTGCGATCGGCCTGTCGGCCCGCTCCGCCGGCCCGCCGCGACCGGCCGGCGGGTCAGGGGCGGGCCGGGGCGGCGTCCGAGGGCTCCCAGGCGATGCCGATGATGCCCGGCGGGACCGCGTTGCGGACCACGTGCGCGTCCCGGTGGGCGCCCAGCGTCACCTCCTCGCGCATCTGGTCCGGCTGGCCCTCGCGCTGGCGGAGGAAGCGCCAGCAGCGGATCGGCAGCGCGTCCGGCGCGAACCGGACCTCGACCGCCACGTGCTGCGCCTGGAACCGCAGGAAGCGGCTGTACTCGGTGTCGCTGCGCCCGCTGCTGTCCTCGACCCGGTACCGGGCGATCGCCGTCTCGCCCGGGTACAGCCGGCGGTCGAACAGCAGCTCGGCCACCACCAGCCCGTGCTCGACGTCGTGCCGCACCCGGCCGAGCCGGCAGTTGGCGAGCGCGTGGAACCGGACGGTCTTCTGCAGGTCGGTGCCGGGCACGCCGTTGTACACGGTGACGTACCGGTCGACCTCCTCCACCGCCTCCAGCACCACGACGCTCTCCACCGACGTGAGGCTGCTGTGCAGGCCGATCTCGGCGAAGTCCCACGCGCTCAGCGTGCGCAGCCGCCCGTCCCGCGAGCCGAGCTGGTCGGTCAGCGCGGTGACCGGCCCGGCGAGTTCGAGCAGGTCGGCGAAGCGGCGCGCCTCGGCGGCGGCCCTGGCGCCGGGCCCGCGCCGGCGCGGGGCGCCGAGCAGGATCACCAGCGCGCGCGGCGGCAGGCCGAGGATGCCCTCCAGCAACTCGACGGCGCGCAGCGACTCGGGTCGCTCGGGGCGGCGGCGGCCGGACTGCCACGAGCTGAGCGTGGCGATGCCGACCGGGGCACCGGCCTCGGTGAGCCGCTGGCGGAGCCGCTCCAGGGGGAGGCCGCGCGACTTGATCGCCGTCCGCAGGGCGTGGTGGAAGGGCCCGTTGCGCAGGGCGGACGTGACGTGCGGCTCCATCGAGCTCCTTCCGTTCCGTAAAACTTTACATCGAAATTCATGAATTGAATCTTGCGTTTTCGCCCTTGCGCGGCAGGAGCCGCCCCGGCCCGAATTGGCAAGTCGCGCGCATTCCGGGCCGATTGCCCCATGCCGCCGACCGGGCGACACACGCCGGGGGACCGCGCCGTCGCGGCCGGGCGGCGGCACACCCCGGCCGGGGTGTGCCGGGGTGGCGGTACCCCGGCGTCCGCGGGTGGCGGTGCGCAGGGTCGAGGGCCGGTAGGCGTGCGGTACCGGCTGTGCACGGCGCACGGCGGCCCGTGGGGAGCGGGAAACATCCACGTGTCAGCGCAGGAGGTGAATCCTCACGCTTGCCGGCGCTGCGCGGTGCCGACCGCATAGCCCCTGCTGAGCGGGGCATCCCGAGCGGGCGGGGCCGACCTTCCGGCATTGCCGGCGTGGGCGGCTACGGGCCGGGGCGGACAGGGTTGCCGCCCGCGGCGTGCGCGACGCCGGGGATCGCGGCGCGAGGGCGCGAGACAGCGAGCACACACAGGGCGGAGGAGCTACGGGGCTGCGGCGGAGAGGGCTCGGACCCGCCGCTTTACTCGGACCTGCCGCCGACAACTCAAACCTGCCGCTTACCAAGCGGCTGGCGCAAGGCGGCCGGTGCAACGGCCGGGCGGCGGATCGGTCCGGCGCGGCGATCGGCCCCGGCGGTCGGGGTGCGGTCGTCGCGCCGGCACTCGACGGTGGCCGGTACGCCGCCCGGGTGGGCGGTCGGGGTACCGGCCGGGTGGCCGGGCGCGCGCGACGCGTCGGGCGGGCGATGCGGGTGCCGCCGGACTGCCGCTCGCGCGCGGCCACGCTCGTGGTGGTGCGGTGGTGCGGTGGTGCGGTGGTACTCGTCGGGTCGACGGGGGTACGGGCCCCCGCTGCCGGGGCGGGCTCCGGTTCGGGTCGCCGCGGGCGGGTGGTGCCGCCGCGGGGTCAGCCCGCCCGGCTCATGCGCCGGTACCGATCAGGGCTGGACGGGGCCGCTGGTCGGACGGTGCCGCCACGGACCCCACGGACCCCACGGGCCCCAGTGGTGGTGGCCGTGGCCCCAGTGGTGGTGCCAGTGGCCGTGGTGGTGGCCGTGGCCGTGGCCGCAGCCCCACCCCGGGTTCGCCGAGGCGGGCGCGGCGACCGTGAGGGCCGCACCGGTCATCATGAATGCCATCGCAATGGCGGTGATGTTTTTCTTCATGGGGCCGAGCCTAACCACACAAATGCGGCGCGCGCACGGACTCGCCGAATCCGAACAAGCGTCTTCCGCGTGATGACGTCGGCCAATAAGTCTGATGTTGTGGACGGTCCCGAAATCGGCCCGCGCCCGTATCGAGAATGACCCGCTTCCCCCGCGCGGGTGGTGGATTCCCCGGCCGCTCACCCGAACGACCGGTGCGGCCCCCACCAGCGCGATAGCCCGGTCGGGTGAGCGAAACCGCCGGCGGAACGCCTTGCCGCGCAAGAAATCCGGCACCCGCCGCGGCGCTCTACTCCCGACGACCGCCCGCGCCCACCCGCCGACGCCGCGCCGCGAACCCCCGTACCCGCCCCGGACACCCGATGCCGGAGCGCGGCAGCCGTCCGGCCGCGAAATCGCATCCGCTAATCGGAAATCGTCCGGTCCGCCCGGCGCGATCGGCCCGATTTTCCGGGCCCCGAATATTCTGATGTTTCGGCGTACGGAAAACGGCTCGGAAATGATCAGCGGGCCGGCGGCGGGCCGCTGCCGCGGGGGCGGCGCAGCGAGCCGGCCGGGGCGGAGAGCAGGACCACCCCGCGGGCGGTGAGCAGCGCGGCCAGCAGCGCGACGAGCGCGCCGCCGACGGTGAGCGCGAGCGGCTGGTGCAGCAGCAGCAGGCCGATCGCCGCGGCGGTGGCCGGGTTCGCGATGGTGAGGGTGGCCAGCGGGCCGCCGAGCCCCGACCGGTACGCCGCCTGGGACAGCAGCAGCCCGGTCACCGACAGCACCCCGACGGCCAGCGCGGTGGCACCGGCGACCGCGTACCCGGTCGCGCCGGCGATGCCGGGGCCGGCGAGGCGCAGCAGGATGGTCTGGGTGAGCACCGAGGCCACGCCCGAGGCGATCCCGGACGCCGCCGCCAGCCGCAGCCCGCGCCCGCCGCCGGCCCCGGAGCGGGCCAGCGCGCCCACCACCGCCGCCGTCACCGCGGACAGCGCGAGGATCTGCGGGTCGGTCAGCGCGTGCGTCGGGGCGTCGGTGTCGGTGATCAGGACGAGCCCGGTCAGCCCCAGGACCGTCACGATCGCGCCGCGCCACTCCCGCGGGGTGACCCGGCGCCCGGCGAACGCGGCCTCCATCGGCAGCGCGAAGACCAGGGTCAGCGCGCCGAACGGCTGGACGATCGCCAGCGACCCGTACCGCAGCGCGACCGTGTGCAGCAGCGCCCCGCCGGTGTTCAGCGCCACGGTCGACCACCACGGCCCGGAGCGCAGCGGCCGCAGCAGCCCGCCGGCGCGGTGGGGCCGGGCGGCGAGCCGGGCCTGGGCGACGGCGGCGGAGGCGTACGCGACGGCCGAGCCGACCGACAGCGCCACGGCGAGCAGCAGCGGGCTCACCCGGCGCCGCCGCCCCGCCGCCGGCAGCCGGCCGGGCCGCGGCGACCCGCGGTACGGCCGACCAGCGCCACGCTCACGGCCCGATCCCTTCGTCACGATTTCGAGCGACTCGCAGCTCGCGCCCGGATCGTAGCCGGCACCGGCGGCCGCCGGCGGTGATCGCGCCGGCACGCCGCCGCCACCGATTTCCGCCCGGTCGACGAATGCCGATCATTGCACTGATCGAATCATTATTCCGGGTTCAAATTGCGCGTCGGGAAGCAAATTCGGACGCGGTACGCTACGTCCGATGGAAAACGGACTTCGGGCCAGGAAGAAGGCGGCCACCCGGCTGGCCCTGCACGAAGCGGCGCTGCGGCTGGCCGCCGAGCAGGGCCTTGATCGCGTGACCGTCGAGGCCATCGCGGATGCGGCGGAGGTTTCCCGCCGGACGTTCTCGAACTATTTCTCCTCCAAGGAGGAGGCGCTGTTCCACACCGATCAGGTGCGGATCCGGCGCCTGCTCGACCTCGTCCGCGCCCGCCCGGCCGACGAGGAGCCGTGGACCGCGCTCACCGCGGCCGGCGTCGCGCTGATCAGCGAGATCGACGAGCGGGACCCGCGCTGGCTCACCCAGCGCCGGCTGCTCCGGGCGCACCAGAGCCTCGCCGCCCACCAGGCCGCCGTGTACGGGCTGCTGGAGCGGGACCTCGCCGGCGAGATCGTCACCCGGCTCCCGGCGGACGAGGCCGAGCCGGCGCTCGCCGCCGGGGTGCAGGCGGCGGCGTTCCTGAGCGTGCTGCGCTCGGCGATCACGTACTGGCTGGACCACCCGGACCGCCCGCTCGTCGACCTGGTCGGGCAGTCCCTGGGCAGCATCCGCGCCTGATCCCCGGCGGCCGCGCCGCGGCCGCCGGGGACAGGTGGTTCAGTGCGCCGCGGGCACCCCGGCGCGCACGGCCGTCGCCGGGGCGGGCCCGCCGCCGACCAGCGCCGCCGACACCCGGCCGACCGCCGCGAGCCGCGCCCGCTCGTCCGCCGCCCGGGCCCGCTCGATGACCGCCTCGCGCTCGCGCTCCTCGGCCAGCGCCCGCTCGGCCACGGTCGCCGCGTACGCCCGCTCCGCCGCCGCGGCGGCGTCCGCGCGGTGCCGGCGGCGCAGCCACCGGCCGAGCGCGGCCGCGCCGATGAGCAGCAGCACCCCCGGCCAGACCCGGGCGGCGTTGGCGTCGCGCACGGTCCGGTTCCACATGCCGTACGCCGCGCCGACCCCCGGCACCGAGCCCTCGACCCGGTACAGGCCGGACGCGTTCAGGTCGATCGCCCACGGGTCGTCGGCGGTGTTCGCGTCGCCCCGGGTCTTCATGATCCGCTCGGGGCCGCGGTCGGTCAGCCGGACCACGCGGTGCATGACCAGCGGGTCGGCCGCGGCGGCGTCCGGCCGGCGGAACAGCACCACGTCGCCGACCCGCACCCGGGTCGACTCGACCGGCCGGGCCAGCACGAGCGCGTTGCGGTCGATCGTCGGGGACATCGAGCCGGACAGCACCGGCGAGATCCGCGCCCCGGTCAGCGTGGCCGCCACGGCGATGCCGACGAACAGCATGGTGAGCAGCAGGGCGAGGTTCAGCAGCGCGCCGAGAGCGCGGTTGCCGGCGCGGTGCCGGTGCGGGACGTGCTGCGGGGTGGTGGTGGTCACGCGCGAACTCCTATCCGTTGGTCCGATTGGCGCCGCCGACGGGCAGCGTGCCGGCGAGCGGGTCGAGGCCGACGCTCCCGGCGACCGCGACGAGCGAGACGATGGTGATCTTGAGGTACCGGGTCTGGCCGGCGGCGAGGCTGCCGTACGGGGCGGTCGGCGCGCCGGTGAGCAGCGCGTTGTCGACGAGCAGCGTGCTGCCCGAGCCGCAGGTGCCGAAGGTGGTGTTGAAGGCGACCGCGCACCGGGTGACCGTCACCCGGGTGGCGGCGGACAGCCCGGTAGCGGTCACCGGCCCGGCGAAGGACGCCGCCGTGGGCCCGGTGTTGGTGAGGGTCGCGTACCCCGTCGCGGTGAACAGCGCGAACGGCACGTCCAGCCTGGCCCGGGCCGGGTCGGCGCCCCCGCCGGCGAACGCGTACGTCGCCCGGGCCATCCCGATCGTCCCGCTCCGGCTGGCCGTCGACGCGCCCCAGCCCGCGACGGCGTCGGCCGGCGCGGCGGGGGCGAGGACGGCGACCAACGCCGGCAGCACGCCCGCCACCGCACCCCGCCCGAATCGGGCGGGGGCGGCGCGGTGCGGGCTGCCGGCGGCCATGGGTCAGCCCCCGGTGCGGTCGCGGTTGCCCGAGGCGACGGTGGTGCCGCTGATGGTCACGTCGACGGCGCCGTCCTTGCCCTGGAACGTGAGCTGGTCGGCGGCCGCGCTGAGCTGCACCCGGTACCGCAGGTGCTTCACCGCGCCGGCGGCGAGCGTGCCGAGCGAGATGCTGCCGGCCGAGTGGGCGTCGGTGGCCGCGGCCAGCGCGGTGGTGCTGCCCGAGCAGGAGCCGTTGCCGGCCCAGGCGACCGAGCAGGCGTCGATGGCGAGCTGGAGCCCGCCGGCCGCACCGAGGTCGCCGCTGCCGGACACCGCGGCGCTGAACGTCTCGCTCAGCTCGCCGGTGTTGGTGAGGGTGGCGTACCGGTACAGGTAGTCGCCCGGCAGCATGTTCGCCGCGCCGGTGCTGAACGTGGTGCCGTTGGTGTCGACGTGGGTGAGGCCCACGGCGGCGGTGTCGTTCGTACCGCCGTGCACGTCCACCGCGCTGCTCCAGGAGGCGAACACGCCGGCGCTGGTCAGCAGCGCGCCGCCGGCGGTCAGGCCGGAGACGGTCAGCCAGCCGACCGTCTTCGTGCGGGCGGTCAACGCGTTCCGGATCATCAGACGTGCCATGCTGCTCCCCGTTGTCGGCCATTCGGCGCGGGGGTGTCCCCCGCTTGGCCCTCCCATCGGCGCCGGAACGCCGCCTGTTGGGGAACCGCGGTTGCCGAATGGTTGCGAATCGGGTCCCGCCGGGTTGGCGGACGGGGCACCTTAATGATCATGAGCCGAGGTACCGGATCCGGGGCTGCTGAGGTACCCCGGCTCATGGTCGCGGGGTCAGCCCAGGGCGCGCCAGCGGGTCCAGTCGCGGCGGGCGAAGGCGCGGCCCGGGCAGTGGAAGGCGGCGTCCGGGCGGTCGTAGCGGGCGTCGGCGCTCGCCGCCGACGCCGGCGCCCACGCCCCCCGCCGGCGCAGGTGGATGCCGGTGGCCGCGAACCGCAGCCCGCGCCGGTCCGCGCACGCGTCGGCGACACCGCCGGTGACGGCCGAGTACACCTCGTCGACGTCCCACCCGGTCGTCCGGCCGCTGCGGCTCGTACCGCTGGAGCTGAACAGGTGGTCCCACGCCCCGGACCGCCGGTTGTACAGCGCGGCCGTCCACGTGTTGTCCGCCGCGTCGGTGCGCACCACCCGCCCGGTGTACCGGCCGCCGCTGCCGGTGTACGTGGCCAGGAACGCCCCGTCGATCGGGACGAACGCCCGGAACGCCGCGGCCCCGCACCAGTCCCAGGCGGCCACCGCCCGCACCGGCCCGTAGTACGCGGTGACCAGCTCGACGCACGACCCGCCCGGCGGGTACAGCGTCGGCGAGTAGATCGTGGTGGTCCGCCGGGCCGGCGTGAGGCCGGGCTGGACGGTGTGCGTCGCGCACGCGCCGTCGCTGCCCTTACGGGCCCGGAAGGACGCCCCCTGGGCGGGGTGGATCATGCCGGCCGGGCCGCCGGCTTCCGACCGGGCGGAGCGGTGCTGCGCGGTGAGCGGCCCGAGCCGCTGCCGGGCCTCGATCTCCCCGCGCACCTGCTCCACCGGTACGCCCGACCACCGCCCGTCCGCGGCACACGGGTCGGCCCACGCGGCGGCCGGTACCGCGGCCGGCGCCGCGGGCGCGGCGGGGAGCAGGGCCAGGACGGGGATCAATGCCGCGAGCGCGCGGGCTGGGCGTACGACCATGGGGACATTCTTTTTCGCCGATCCGCGACATTCCGAGTCGCCCCGCCGCACACCCCGCCGATGGGCTGAGCATTGCCGAACCCCAATGGGTGGTACCGGCATCGAATGGGGGCGGTTCCGGCGCGCCGGAACCGCCCATTCCGGAAGGGGCGCGCCGGACCCGGCTCAGCCGTTGTTGTCGATCTGCGAGCTGACCTCGCTCCAGATCCGGTCGATCCGGTTGGACCCGTTGTTGTTCGGGCACGAGCCCGTGTTGTGCAGCGAAATCACCTTGTGCGAGGAGACGGCGAGGACCGGCGAGCCCGAGTTGCCGCCGGAGGTGTCGCAGTTGTACGCCGTCCGGTTGCCCTGGGTGGAGCGGACCGTGCAGCGCGGGCTGCTGTCGTCCTCCTCGTAGATGGAGAGGCGCTTGGGCTTGGTGTCGCCGTGGCCGGGAATGTAGATCTGCTCGCCGTTGCTCGGCGCGCGGACGTCGAGGTACAGCGTGCCGAAACCGGTGATCTTGTCGAAGTTCTGCACGGTGAACAGCGAGTAGTCCAGCGAGGCGTTCGTCTTGATCAGGTCGCCGCCGGCCACCTTGACGCCGGCGCCGGGATTGTTGCCGCCGCAGGTCGCGCAGTCGTACTCGAACTGGATCTCCATGCCCTGCAGTTCGCTCGCCTTGCCGAGATAGTGGTTGTTGGTGAACAGCCGGTTGGTGTTGCCGACCCGCCACGCCGTGCACCAGCCGCTGTTGCCCTTGAGCATGCGGGCGACGGCGCGGGAGCGGGCGTACTCGGTCGGGTGCCGCTCCTTGTAGCAGACGACGTCACGGCGGGCGTCCTTGCCGCACACCGCGGACGGGTTGGCCCGGGCGTACTCCGCCTCGTCGTAGCCGCGCCGGACCAGGTCGATGTGCGCACCGTAGCCGGCCCGGTCGAGCGCCCGCCCGGACACCCGGCCGCTGCCGTCGCGGTGGATCGTGACCACGGCGGTGTCCCCGTCGACCGACATCGGGGCGAACCCGCGGGTCCGGTGCCGGGTGTACCCGCTGTCGGCGGCCGGCGCGGCGGCCAGGGTGGGGTCGACGCGGTACGTGTGCACCTCCCGCCCGGCCGGGTCGGCGACGGTGAGCCGGTCGCCGGGCGCGAGTCGCAGCGCGGCCAGGTGGATCTTGACGTACGTCGCGCCGGGGAAGCGCAGGACGGTCGGCGCGGCGCCGTAGCGGACGTCGATGGCGCGGTCGAGCAGGACGCCGCTCGGCGTGGTCGGGGCGGGCTCGGCGTACAGGGGGGCGCCGCTGCCGCTGGCGATGGGGCGCGGCGGCGGCTCGGCCGCCAGGGCGGGCTGGGCGGTCAGGACGGCGGCGGCCAGGGCAGCCAGCAGGGGGATTGGGCGGGTTCCGCGCACGGTTTCGCCTCTTTCGCAGGGGGGTGGGCGAGACCCTGTCAGCGTGCATTCAGCGACGTGTGTCGATATCCTGCGCTGTTCGCGGTGAACAAGGAGCCGGGGCACCCCGAACGGGGTGCCCCGGCTCCCGGCGTATGGCGGTCAGTCCCGCGGTGCGCCGATGTTGACGAGCCAGCCGATGCCGAAGCGGTCGGTGACCGAGCCGAACTCGTCGCCCCACATCTGCTTCTCCAGCGGGACCGTGACCGTGCCCGACTCGCTCAGCTTCGCCCAGTACCCGCGCAGTTCGTCGGCGTCGTCGCCGCTCAGGCTGATCGTGACGTTCGTACCGGGCTTGTACTCCATTCCCGGCGGGGTGTCGGAGGCCATCAGCGTGAAGCCGCTGTCCGTTTCCAGCATGCCGTGCATGACCTGGTCGGCGATGGGGGTGTCGGCCTGGCCGAATTCGCCGAAGGTACTGACCCGCAGCGTCCCGCCGAGGACCTCGCGGTAGAACTCGAGCGCGGCCTTCGCGTCGCCGGCGAACGAGATGTATGGATTGAGCCGAGAGGCCACTGCACTACTCCCTTGATCGTGGGATCCCCGTCCTCCGCAGACTAGCCCCGCGCCGACCCGCCGGACCGGGAATCGACGACCTCCCCGAACCGCTACGGGCACCTAGCGCGGAATCCATATCGATCAATGCCGAATTCGGGCACGGCCGCGGTCGCGCGTGGGTGGGTGTCGGCCCGGGGCGGCCGCCGGATCGGGCCCGCGGCTCGGCCGCTCCCGGCGTCGGGAGTGGACGAGCGTGGCGCAGTGCACACGCCGGGTGGCGCAATGTGTACGGGGCGTGCCGAAGTACACAGTCGGCGGCGCCCGATTGTTCACCCTGGCGTGGCAGGATCGCGCGGTTCGGGGCGTCGGGGACGGCCGCCCCGGGTACGCCCGCTGCGGGACGGCACCAGCCCGCCGCCGGCACGGACCCGGCCGCGGGGCCGGGCCGGCCCGACGGAAGGTCGCATACATGCAGGTCAACGTCGAGACAGCGCCGCTCGTCGCGGCCCCGGACGGCAGCCGTCCGCGCGCCGTCTACACCGCCGGACCGGCGGCGCCCGCCCGGACCCTCGTCGACATCTTCCGCGCCACCGTCCGCCGCGCCGGCCGGGCACCGGCCATCGACGACGGTGTGACCATCCTCACCTACAGCGAGCTGAGCGACCGGGTGGACGCGTTCGCCCGCCGGCTGCGCGCCGCCGGCGTGGTGGCGGGGAGCCGGGTCGGCGTGCGCCTGCCGTCGGGGTCGGTGGACCTGTACCTGTCGATCCTCGCGGTGCTGCACGCCGGCGCCGCGTACGTGCCGGTCGACGCCGAGGACCCGGACGAGCGGGCCGAACTGGTCTTCGGCGAGGCCGGCGTCGAGATCGTCATCGGCCCCGACCGCGAACTCACCCACCGCACCCCCGCACCGCCCCCCACCACGGCCGCCCCGGGGGCCGCCCCCGAGCCGCCGGCCGCCCCCGAGCGCCCGGCCGCCCCGGGCACCGCCACCGACCCACCGCTCACCGCCGCCGACCCAACGGGCCCCGCCACCGACCCACCGCTCACCGGCACCGCGCCGCCGGCCGCCGCCGCGACCCCGCCCGGCTCCCCGGAACCGACCGAATCCACCGCCCCACCCGCCCCGCCGACCCCCATCAGCACCGCGCCGACCGCGCCGACCGGGACCGCCACCCCACCGACCGCGCCGACCGCCACGCTCGACCCGCCGGCTTCCACGACCCCACCGACCGGAACCGCCACCGCGCCGACCGGAACCGCCACCGCGCCGACCGGAACCGCCACCCCGCCGGCCGCCGCCCCGGACGCAACCGCCACCCCGCCGGCTGGATCCACCGCCGCGCCGACCCCCCGGACCGGCCCGCCCGGCCCCGACGACGATGCGTGGATCATCTTCACCTCGGGCTCCACCGGTACCCCCAAGGGCGTGGCCGTCAGCCACCGCGCCGCCGCTGCCTTCGTCGACGCCGAGGCCCGGCTGTTCCTCGCCGGCACCGACGAGCCCCTCGGTACCGAGGACCGCGTCCTGGCCGGGCTGTCCGTGGCCTTCGACGCCTCCTGCGAGGAGATGTGGCTGGCCTGGCGGCACGGCGCGTGCCTGGTGCCCGCCCCGCGGGCGCTGGTCCGGTCGGGAGTGGACCTCGGGCCGTGGCTGGTCGAGCGGGAGATCACCGTCGTGTCGACCGTGCCGACGCTGGCCGCGCTGTGGCCCGTCGACGCGCTGGACGACGTCCGGCTGCTGATCTTCGGCGGCGAGGCGTGCCCGCCGGAGCTGGCCGAGCGGCTGGCCGTGGACGGGCGCGAGGTGTGGAACACGTACGGGCCGACCGAGGCGACCGTCGTGGCCTGCGCCGCCCGGCTCACCGGCACCGGCCCGGTCCGGATCGGACTGCCGCTGGACGGCTGGGAGCTGGCCGTGGTCGACCCGGCCGGCGCGCTGGTCGGCCGCGGCGAGCAGGGCGAGCTGGTGATCGGCGGCGTCGGCCTGGCCCGGTACCTGGACGCCGCCAAGGACGCCGAGAAGTACGCCCCGCTGCCCGCCCTCGGCTGGGACCGCGCGTACCGCAGCGGCGACCTGGTCCGCGCCGACGCCGCCGGCCTGGTCTTCCTCGGCCGGATCGACGAGCAGGTCAAGCTGGGCGGCCGGCGGATCGAGCTGGGCGAGGTGGACGCCGCCCTCCAGGCGCTCCCCGGCGTGGCCGGCGCCGCGGCGGCCGTCCGGCGCACGGCGGGCGGGCACCAGCTCCTCGTCGGGTACGTGGTCCCGGAGGCCGCGGACTTCGACCCGCTGGCCGCCGCCGACGCGCTGCGCGCGACGCTGCCGGCCGCCCTGGTGCCGCTGGTGGCCGTCGTCGACACCCTGCCCACCCGGACGTCCGGCAAGGTCGACCGCGCGGCGCTGCCCTGGCCGCTGCCGACCGCCGAGCCGGCGACGACGCTGACCGGTACCGAGGCGTGGCTGGCCGGGCTGTGGCACGACGTGCTCGGGGCGCCCGTGACCGGCGCGGACGACGACTTCTTCCGGCATGGCGGGTCCAGCCTGGCCGCGGCGCAGCTCGTCTCACGGCTGCGCGAGCGGTACCCGGACGTGGCCGTCGGCGACCTGTACCAGCACCCCACGCTCGGCGGGCTGGCCAAGCGGCTGGAGCTGTTCGACACCGCCGACCTGCAGGAGCGCGAGATCGGGCCGATGCCGCGCTGGTCCGGCCTGGTCCGGACGCTCCTGCTGCTGCCGCTGCTCACCGTCGTCGCCGCGCGCTGGGCGGTCCCGGTCGCCGCCGCCGGTACCCTGCTCAACCTCACCGGGCCGCACCCGTGGGCGCCGACCGCGCCCTGGTGGCTGCTCGCGGCAGGCTGGCTGCTGCTGTTCAGCCCGCCGGGGCGGCTGGCGCTCGGCGCCGGCGCGGCCCGGCTGCTGCTGCGCCGGCTGCGGCCGGGGGAGTACCCGCGCGGCGGGTCGGTGCACGTCCGGCTGTGGCTGGCCGAGCGGTTCGCGGCGGCCGTCGGCGCGACCGGGCTGACCGGCGGCTGGCTCACCGCGTACGCCCGGGCGCTCGGCGCCCGGCTCGCCCCCGGCACCGACCTGCACGCCGCCCCGCCGCTCACCGGCCTGCTCCGGGTGGGCCGCGGCGCGGCGGTCGAGCCGGAGGTGGACCTGTCCGGGTACTGGGTCGACGGCGACGTCCTGCGCGTCGGCCGGATCCGGATCGGCGCCGGCGCCACCGTCGGCGCCCGCAGCACCCTGCTCCCCGGCGCCCGGGTCGGCAAGCGGGCCGAGGTGGCCGCCGGGTCGTGCGTGCTGCGCGCGGTCCCGGCCGGCGAGAGCTGGGCGGGCGTGCCGGCGCAGCGGACCGGCCGGGCCCGCCCGCACCCCGGCCGCCGGCCGCGCCGGTCCCGCCGCTGGGCCCTGGCGTACGGCGTGACCTCGCTCGCCCTGGACCTGCTCCCCGCGGTCGCCGCGCTGCCCGGCCTCGCGGTGCTGGGCCGGTTCCTGCGCGGCGAGCCGACCGCCGGGGACGCGCTGCTGCGGCTGCTCGTCGCCGTACCGCCGGCCACGGTCGCCGCCGGCCTGACGTACGCGCTGCTCGTCCTGCTCGGCGTCCGGCTGCTCAGCATCGGCCTGGTACCGGGCCAGCACCCGGTGCACGGCCGGGTGGCCTGGCAGGCGTGGGCCACCGAGCGGCTGATGAACGGCGCCCGGGTCGTGCTGTTCCCGCTGTACGCGAGCCTGCTCACCCCGACCTGGCTGCGCGCCCTCGGCATGCGGGTGGGCCGCGGGGTGGAGGCGTCCACCGTGGTCGCGCTGCCGAAGATGACCCGGGTCGGCGACGGCGCGTTCCTGGCCGACGACACCATGATCGCCTCGTACGAGCTGGGCGGCGGCCGGCTGCGGATCGACGGCGCCCGGATCGGCAAGCGGGCGTTCCTCGGCAACTCCGGGATGACCGCCCCCGGCCACCGGGTGCCCAACGGCGGCCTGGTCGGCGTCCTGTCCGCCGCGCCGAAGCGGGCCAAGCCCGGCAGCTCGTGGCTGGGCATGCCGCCGATGAAGCTGCCCCGGGCGGCCGAGGCCGCGGACGCCAGCCGCACGTTCGACCCGCCGGCGCGGCTGCGCCTCGCCCGGGCCGCGGTCGAGCTGTGCCGGCTGCTGCCGGTGTGCTGCTCGGTCGGCCTCGCCGCGGCCGCCGCGGTCGCGTTCGGCTGGCTGCTGGACCGGTACGGGCCCGCGGTCGCCCTCGCCGCCGGCGGCGCGCTGCTGGCCGCCGCCGGGGTGCTCGCCTGCCTGCTGGCCATCGCGGCGAAGTGGCTGTTGGTCGGCCGGTTCCGGGCGGTCGAGAAGCCACTGTGGAGCGGGTTCGTCTGGCGCAACGAGCTGGCCGACACGTTCGTCGAGGTGCTCGCCGTACCGTGGCTGGTCGGCGCCGCCACCGGCACGCCGGTGCTGTCCTGGTGGCTGCGCGGGCTCGGCGCCCGGGTCGGCCGGGGCGTGTGGTGCGAGTCGTACTGGCTGCCCGAGGCCGACCTGGTCACCCTCGGCGCCGGCGCCACGGTGAACCGCGGGTGCGTCCTCCAGACCCACCTGTTCCATGATCGAATCATGCGGATGGACACGGTGACGATCGCGACCGGCGCGACGGTCGGCCCGCACGGGATCGTGCTGCCGGCCGCCGCGGTCGGCGCGCACGCCACCGTCGGCCCGGCCTCGCTCGTCCTGCGCGGCGAGACCGTACCGGCGCACGGTCGCTGGCTCGGCAACCCCATCGCCCCCTGGCGCGGCCGGTGACCCCGACCGCGCCGCAGCGGGCGGCGGCCACCTCCGGCGACCCGTACTTCCCCCGGCACGGCAACGACGGCTACCGGGTCCGGCACTACGACCTGGCGTTGCAGTACCAGACCCGGTCCGGCCGGCTCGCCGGCCGCGCGGTGCTGACCGCGGTGGCCACCGAGCCGCTGTCCGCGTTCAGCCTGGACCTCGGCCGGTTCCGGGTCGAGCAGGTGCTCGTCGACCACCGGCCGGCCGGGTTCCGGCACACCGCCGGCAAGCTCTCCGTCCGCCCGGCCGCGCCGGTGGCGGCGGGAGCGGAGTTCACCGTCCGGGTGCGGTACGTCGGCGTACCGAAGGGGATCGAGAGCCCGTGGGGCGCGCTGGGCTGGGAGCAGCTCGGCGACGGCGCGCTGGTGGCCAACCAGCCGATCGGGGCGCCGTCGTGGTTCCCGTGCAACGACCACCCGGGCGACAAGGCGGCGTACCGGATCACCGTCACCGCCCCCAGCCGGCTCACCGTCGTCGCCAACGGCCTGCTCACCGCCCGCCGCGCCGGCAGCACGACGACCACCTGGGTGTACGAGCAGGCGGAGCCGACGCCGACGTACCTGGCCACCGTCCAGATCGGCGCCTACGCCCCGGTCGAGTTGGCGGCCGGGCCGATCCCGCTGCGGGCGGCGGTGCCGGCCCGGCTGGTCACCCGGTTCCGGCACGACTTCGGGCGGCAGGACCGGATCCTGGCGGTGTTCGAGAAGCTGTTCGGGCCGTACCCGTTCGACGAGTACACGGTCGTCGTCGTCGACGAGAAGCTGGACGTACCGGTCGAGGCGCAGGGCCTGTCCATCTTCGGCGCCAACCACGTCGACGGCCGCCGCGGCCACGAGCGGCTGGTCGCGCACGAGCTGGCGCACCAGTGGTTCGGCAACAGCGTCACCGCCGCGAACTGGCGGCACATCTGGCTGCACGAGGGCTTCGCCAGCTACAGCGAGTGGCTGTGGTCGGAGGCGTCCGGCTCGGTCCCCGCCGACCGGCACGCCGCCCGCTGGTGGACCCAGCTCTCCGCGCTCCCGCAGGACATCCGCCCCGCCGACCCCGGCGTGCGGCGGATGTTCGACGACCGGGTGTACCGCCGCGGCGCCCTCACCCTGCACGCGCTGCGCACGACGATCGGGGACGCGGCGTTCTTCGCGCTGGTCCGGGCGTGGACGGCCCGGTACCGGCACGACAACGCCGGCACGGACGACTTCGTGGCGCTCGCGGCCCGGCACGCCCCGGTACCGCTGGACGACTTCTTCCGCGACTGGCTGCACACACCGACCCTGCCCCCGCTACCGTCCTGAGCCCCGCCACGGTCCCGAGCCCCGTTACGGTCCTGAGCCGCGCCGGGGGCGGTGCCGGGTGGGCCGGGGTGGTGGGGCTGAGTCCGGTGCGGGCCGGATGGCCGACGGGGCAACCGGGTGGCAACCCGGTTCTGCCCGGGGTACCCCCGCCGCGGCGCGACACCCGCGCCCGCCGCGCGGACAGTGGAGGGAACGACCCGCCACGCCCCCCGGAGTACCCATGACCAAGCGCCACCTGCTCGCCGTCCCCGTCGCCGCCGGCCTGCTGCTCGCCCTCGGCGTCGCCGACCCGGCCACCGCCCGCCCGTCCGGCGGCCACGGCGGCCGCGGCCAGCACGCGCCGGTCGCCCAGCGCCTCCAGCTCGACGGCACGGTCACCGCGCTCGACACCGCCGCCGGCACGCTCACCGTCACCCGCCCCGGCCCGGCCGGCGTGACCAGCACGTCGACCCTGGCCGTCGCCGCGACCGCCACGATCACCGTGGACGGGGACGCGGCCGCCCTGGCCGACGTACCGGTGGGCGGCCGGGTCCGGCTGACCGGCCGGGTCGTGCGCGGCGTCGCCTCGGTCACCGCGGTCCGCGCGGCGACGACGTGGAGCGTCCGGCTGGCGGGCACGGTCGCGGCCGCCGACGACGCCGCGGGCACCCTCACGGTCACCGACCCGGCGGGCGCCGACCGTACGGTCGGCGTCGACCCCGCGGCGACGATCACGGTGGACGACGAGGACGCGACCCTGGCGGACCTGCCGACGGGCGCGCGGGTGCGGCTGTCCGGTACGGCCACCCTCGGCGCGGTCACGGCGACCGAGGTCGAGGCGATCACGACGTGGCGGTTCGCGCTGGCGGGCCGGGTGGCCGCGGCGGACGGTACGGCCGGCATCCTGACGGTGACCGCGGGCGACGACGACACGGAGGTCGCGATCGACGCGGACGCGGCGGTAACGCTGAACGGCGCCGCGGTGCCCCTGGCCAGCGTGCCGACGGGCGCCCGGGTGACGGTGTCGGGGACGGTGACCAACGGCGACGCGCTGGGCAGCACGGTCCGCGCCACCACCTCGAACCCCCGCAAGCCCCCGGGCCGCCGCCACCGCTGAACCGGTACTGACCCGCGGGAGTGGGTGCATCCGCGGCCGCTCCGACGACAACAAATGCACCCACTCCCGAGGTGCCCCGCCGAAGCAGCGGCTGGTCCGGAAACGTAGTGGGAGTCCGGACGGCTCCGTGCGACCTCGGCACGTGGCGCCTCAGTCCGACGGGTGGGCGGCTCGGCGGCGGCCGAAGACCCAGGCGCGGAGGAGGACGAAGCGGAGGATCGTCGCCGTCAGGTTCGCCAGGACCAGTACCGCCAGCTCCACCCCCGCCGCCGGCGCCGCGCTCACCCCGTGCAGCACCGCCAGGCTCCCGCTGGTCAGCGCCAACCCCAGCCCGAACACCACCAGCCCCTGCACGTGGTGCCGCCCGGCCCCGGCCGCCCCCCGTACCCCGAACGTCAGCCGCCGGTTCGCGGCCGTGTTCGCCACCGCGGTCAGCGCCAGCGCGAGGAAGTTCGCCGCCTGCGCCCCCATCCCGAGCCGCAGCCCGGCGTACAGCGCCAGGTACGCCAGCGTGCTGGCCACGCCGATCGCCCCGAACCGCGCGAGCTGCCGCACCATCCCGGCCGGCACCCCGGCCACCGCGGGTCCGGCGGGGGTGGTGCGCAGCGGGGGTCGGCCGTACCGGTCGCGCAGCGCGCCCAGCGGGATCCGCCCCGTGGCCAGGCCGCGGGCCAGCCGGGCGATGCCGCGCAGGTCGGCGACGGCGGTGGCGACGATGTCGACGCGGCTGTCCGGGTCGTCGACCCAGTCCACCGGTACCTCGTGGATGCGCAGGCCGGCCCGCTGGGCCAGCACCAGCAGTTCGGTGTCGAAGAACCAGCCGGTGTCCTCGACCAGCGGGAGCAGCCGCTCGGCGACGTCCCGGCGGATCGCCTTGAAGCCGCACTGGGCGTCGGTGAAGCCGACCCGGAGGGTGCCGCGCAGGAGCAGGTTGTACGAGCGCGAGATGAACTCCCGCTTCGGCCCGCGCACCACCCGGGCGCCGCGGGACAGCCGGGAGCCGATCGCCAGGTCCGAGTGGCCGCTGAGCAGCGGCGCGATCAGCGGCAGCAGCGCGGCCAGGTCGGTGGAGAGGTCGACGTCCATGTACGCGAGCACCGGCGCGTCCGACGTCGACCAGGCGTCGCGCAGCGCGCGGCCGCGGCCCTTGGCGGTGAGCGTGCGGACGCGGACGGCCGGCAGGTCGGCGGCGAGCGCCGCCGCGACCGCGGCGGTGCCGTCGGTGCTGGCGTTGTCGGCGACGGTGATCCGGAACGGGTACGGCAGGTGCGCGCCGAGGTGCGCGTGCAGCCGGCGCACGCAGGGGCCGAGGTCGGCCTCCTCGTTGTACACCGGCACGACGACGTCGAGGACCGCGCGGCCGGTCGCGGCGGGCGCGCCGGCGGCGGGTACGGGCTGGTGGGTGAGCATCGTGGTCATGCCCCGAGGTTCGGCAACGGGGCTGGCGGGGGGATGTGGCGACCCTTTGCCCCGGCTGTGAATGCCGCACACAGCAATCACACGGCGCGGACACATGGGCGGCCCGGGCGGGCGGGGCAGCGTGGGCCGCGCAACCACTCCACCTCGAAGGAGCCGTCATGATCGTCACACTGGAACCGCCCCGCCTCAACCCCCTCTCGTACGCCCGGCCGCCCCATCCGGCGCAGGAGGGGCCCACGATGGTCGTCCGGATTCTCGGCGACCCGCTGCCGCTGCGCGGGGTGGCCGAGCTGCTCCCGCCGGGCTGGCGGCTGCGGCTGGCCACCGACCTGCGCTTTCTTCGCAAAGGGGAGATCGTGGTGGCGTCCCGGGCGCCGGCCGGGCTGGTCGGCCGGATCCGCGCCGAGCTGCCGGCCGAGCACCGGCTGGTCGCCGTCGTCGGCCGGCGGGCCACCGGCGAGGACATCGCCGACGCGCTCACCGCGGGCGCCGACGCGTGCGTCCGGACCGGCTCGCCGCAGCTCCTCGCCGCCCAGCTCGTCGCCTGCCACCGGCGCCGGGTCATGACCCTGGTCCCGAGCCCGGCCGGCGCCGGTGGGCCGGCCGCGCGCGGGGGGCGGCCCGGCGTACGGCGGTGAAGCGGGCGCGACGCGCGGGAGGCCACCCCCGGCCCGGGGGGGTGGCCTCCCGCGCGTTCGGGGGACGGCCGCGGCGTTCACAGAGTGCGGACAGCGTCGGCACATGGCCACGACAGAGCCGGGGCCGACGGTGGAGGGGACCCGCGAAACCGTACGGAGGATGTGCCATGACCGCTCCCGCCCCGGCCACCACGCCGCCGCCCGCCCCGGCCGGCCCCGCCGAGCCGGCCCCGCCGGCCGGCCGCCGGCGCCGCGCCCCGCGCCCGCTGCGCGGCCGCCCCGAGGACCCGCGCTGGGTCCGCCCGGCGCTGCTCGGCCTGCTGGCCGCCACCGCCGCGCTGTACCTGTGGGCGCTCGCCGACTCCGGCTGGGCGAACTCGTTCTACGCCGCCGCCGTCCAGGCCGGCTCGGTGAGCTGGAAGGCGTTCTTCTTCGGCGCCTCCGACGCGGCCGCCTCGATCACCGTGGACAAGACGCCGCTGTCGCTGTGGCCGATGGCGCTCAGCGCCCGGGTGTTCGGGATGAATGCGTGGAGCATGCTGGTCCCGCAGGCGCTGATGGGCGTCGCGTCGGTCGGCCTGCTGTACGCGGCGGTCCGGCGCTGGTACGGCCCGGCCGCCGGGCTGCTCGCCGGCGCGGCGCTGGCGACCACGCCGGTGGCGGCGCTGATGTTCCGGTTCAACAACCCCGACGCGCTGCTGGTGCTGCTGATGGTGGCCGGCGCGTACGCGGTCGTCCGGGCCGTCGAGTCCGGCGCGACGAAGTGGCTGGTCTGGGCCGGCGTGTTCGTCGGGTTCGGGTTCCTGACCAAGATGCTCCAGGTGCTGCTGGTGGTGCCGGCGTTCGGGCTGACGTACCTCGTCGCCGGTCCGCCGCGGCTGCGCAGGCGGCTGGGCCAGCTCCTGCTGGCCGGGGTGGCGATGGTCGTCTCGGCCGGCTGGTACGTGGCGGTCGTCGAGCTGATCCCCGCCTCCGCCCGCCCGTACGTCGGCGGCTCGCAGAACAACAGCCTGCTGGAACTGACCCTCGGCTACAACGGCGTCGGCCGGCTCAGCGGCGAGGAGGTCGGCAGCGTCGGCGGCGGGCAGGGCGGCGGCTGGGGTACGCCCGGCTGGCTGCGGATGCTCGACGCCGAGCAGGGCGGGCAGGTCGCCTGGCTGCTCCCGGCGGCGCTCGCGCTGCTGGTCGTCGGCCTGATCATCACGCTGCGCGCGGCGCGCACCGACCGGACCCGGGCCGGCTTCCTGCTCTGGGGCGGCTGGCTGCTGGTGACCGGCGGCGTGTTCAGCGCGATGCAGGGCATCTTCCACGCGTACTACACGGTCGCCCTCGCCCCGGCCATCGGTGCCCTCGTCGGCGCCGGCGCGGCGGTGCTGTGGCCGCGCCGCCGGCACCCGCTGGGGGCGCTCGCGCTGGCCGCGGCCGTCGCGGGGAGCGCGGTCTGGGGGTACGTGCTGCTCGGCCGGTCCGCGGACTTCGTCCCGGCGCTGCGCTGGGTCGTGCTCGGCGGCGGTCTGCTGGCGGCGGTGCTGCTGCTGGCCGCGCGGTACGCGGCCCGGCTGGGCGTGGTCGCGGCGGCCGTCGCGGCGGGGGCGCTGCTGGCGGGGCCGGCGGCGTACGCGGCGCAGACCGCGGGTACCGCGCACACCGGCTCGATCCCGTCGGCGGGGCCGGCGGTCGAGGGCGGCCGCGGCGGGCCGGGCGGCGGCCCGGGCGGGCGCCGGGACGGCAACCGGGGCGGCCAGCCGCCGAACGGCGGCCGGGGCGGACCGGGCTTCCCGGGCGGGGCGCCGGGGCAGGGCGGCCCGGGCCAGCTCCCCGGCGGCACCGGCACCCCGCCGGGCGGCGGCTTCCCCGGCGGCACCGCACCGACCGGCCAGACCGGCACCGGCACCGGCACCGGCACCACCGGCAATGGCTCGACCGGCACCGGCAACGGGACCGGCTCGACCGGCACCGGCGCCGGCGCGACCGGCGGTACTGCCGGGCAGGGTGGGCCCGGCGGCGGGGGGCCCGGCGGGCTGCTCGGCAGTCGGGAGCCGGGGGCGGCGCTCGTGGCGCTGCTCAACGCCGACGCCGACCGGTACACCTGGGTGGGGGCCGCGGTCGGGGCCAACAACGCGGCGGGGTACCAGCTCGCCACCGGGAGGTCGGTCATGCCGATCGGCGGGTTCAACGGCAGCGACCCGTCGCCGACGCTGGCGCGGTTCCAGCAGTACGTGGCCGCGGGGCGGATCCACTACTTCCTCGGCGGCAGCGGGCCCGGCGGTGGCGGGCGCGGCGGGAGCAGCGCCGGTTCGGAGATCACCGCGTGGGTGGCGGCGAACTACACCGCGGCGACCGTGGACGGGGTGACGGTGTACGACCTCACCTCTTCCTGACGGGTCCCCGGCTTCCGGCGGGGTGCCGTCGCCGGGGCGCGTCGGGTGGTGGCGGGGAGGGGGCGGGCACCCCCGGCAGGGGCGGTCAGGCTTGATCCCCTGCCGGGGGCACCCGCCCCCTCCCCGCCACCGGGCGCGGGTGGGTCCGCTCGGCCGGTCGCGGCAAGAGCCACCGCCCCGCGGTAGGCACCACCGCGGGGCGGTGGTGGGGGCGGCGCATCTAAGCTGGGCGCATCCCGCTGACGTGCCCACGAACGGACAGTGATGATCGACGATGGCAAGGTACGGGTCCTGCTCCTGGAGAGCATCCACACCGAGGCGGTCGCCCGGCTGGAGGCCGAGGGGTACCTGGTCGAGTCGCTCCGCAACGCGCTCGACGAAGCCGAGCTGATCGAGCGGATCGCCGGCGTGCACCTGCTCGGCGTCCGGTCCAAGACCCGGGTCTCGGCGCGGGCGCTGGCCGCCGCGCCGCAGCTCGTGGCGGTCGGGGCGTTCTGCATCGGGACCGACCAGATCGACCTGGCCGAGGCGTCCCGGGCGGGCGTGGCGGTGTTCAACGCGCCGTTCTCGAACACCCGGTCGGTGGTGGAGCTGGCGCTGGCCGAGATCATCGTGCTGACCCGGCGGCTGACCGAGAAGAACGCCGCGATGCACGCGGGCGTGTGGGACAAGGCCGCGGACGGCAGCCACGAGATCCGCGGGCGGGCGCTGGGCATCGTCGGGTACGGCAACATCGGCGCCCAGCTCTCGGTGCTCGCCGAGAGCGTGGGCATGCGGGTGTACTTCTACGACACCGCCGACAAGCTGGCGCTGGGCAACGCGCAGCGGTGCGACTCGCTGGGCGAGCTGCTGGACGTCGCCGACGTGGTCACCCTGCACGTGGACGGCCGGCCGGGCAACAGCGACTTCTTCGGCGCGGACCAGTTCGCCCGGATGCGGCCGGGGAGCCTGTTCCTGAACCTGTCCCGGGGCATCGTCGTCGACCACGCCGCGCTGCGCGCGCACCTGGCCAGCGGCCACCTGGGCGGCGCGGCCGTGGACGTGTTCCCGACCGAGCCGAAGGGGCGCGGCGACGAGTTCGTGTCGGCGCTGCGCGGGCTGCCGAACGTGGTCCTGACCCCGCACATCGGCGGGTCGACCGAGGAGGCGCAGGCCGACATCGGCACCTTCGTGGCGAACAAGCTGGCCCAGTTCGTCCGGGACGGCAACACCACGCTGAGCGTGAACCTGCCGGGCGTGGCCCTGTCGCCGCAGGCCGACCGGCACCGGATCGTGCACGTGCACGTGAACACCCCTGGCGTCCTGGCCCGGGTCAACAGCATCCTGGCCGCGCACGCGGTCAACGTCGAGGGGCAGTTGCTGAGCACCCGCGGCGAGTACGGGTACCTGATCACCGACATCAGCGCCGACTACGACGACGAGGTGCTCGGCCAGCTCCGGGCGATGGAGCAGACGGTCAAGCTGCGGGTGCTGTCGTGAGCGACCTCGCCGACCGGCTGCGCGGGATCGTCGGCGCGGCGCACGTCCTGGTCGACCCGGACCTGCGGGCGCCGTACGAGACGGACTGGACCCGCCGGTTCACCGGCGCCGCCCGCTGCGTGGTCCGCCCGGCCGACACCGACGGGGTGGCCGCGGTGGTGCTGGCCTGCGCGGCGGCCGGCGCGGCTATCACCGTCCAGGGCGGCAACACCGGGCTGGTCGGCGGCGGCGTGCCGGCCGGCGGCGAGGTGCTGCTGAGCCTGGGCCGGCTGACCGAGCTGGACCCGGTCGACGCGGCCGGGGCGCAGGTCACGGTGGGCGCGGGCGTCACGCTGGAGCAGGTGCAGCGGCACGTCCGCCCGCACGGCCTGGACGTCGGGGTCGACCTCGCCGCCCGCTCCGCGGCGACGGTCGGGGGCCTGGTGGCGACGAACGCCGGCGGCGTCCGGGTGATCCGGTACGGCAGCATGCGCGAGCAGGTCACCGGCGTCGAGGCGGTGCTCGCCGACGGCACGGTGGTCAGCCGGCTGGCCGCGCCGGCGAAGGACAACACCGGGTACGACCTCACCCACCTGCTCGCCGGCAGCGAGGGCACGCTGGCCGTGCTCACCCGGGTCCGGCTGCGGCTGGTGCCGCTGCTGCCGGCCCGCGCGGTCGCGCTGGTCGCGGTCGACGGGGTACCGGGCGCGGTCGAGCTGCTCGCCGCCGCCCGGGCGGGCCTGCCCGGCCTGTCGGCGGCGGAGCTGTTCCTGGCCGCCGGCCTGGACCTGGTCCGCGCGCACGGCCGGCTGGCCGCCCCGTTCGACGCGCCCCACCCGGCGTACGTGCTGCTGGAGGCCGCCGGCCGGGCCGACCCGACCGACGAGCTGCTGGAGCTGCTGGGCGGGTGCCCGGCGGTCCGGGACGCCACGGTCGCCGCGGACGCGGCCGGCGTGGCCCGGCTGTGGGCGTACCGGGAGACGCACACCGAGGCGATCAGCGCCGCGGGCGTCCCGGTGAAGCTGGACGTGAGCGTGCCGCTGGCCGCGCTGGCCGGCCTGGTCGCGGACCTCCCCGGTACGGTCGCCGCCGTCACCCCGGACGCCCGGCCGATCGTCTTCGGCCACCTCGGCGAGGGCAACCTGCACGTCAACGTGCTGGACGCCGAGAAGGACGGCGAGGCGGTGACGGACGCGGTCCTGCGCCTGGTCGCCGCGCGCGGCGGCAGCATCAGCTCCGAGCACGGGGTGGGGCGGGCGAAGGTGCGCTGGCTGCCGCTGTCCCGGTCCGCGGCGGAGCTGGACGCGATGCGCCGGATCCGCCGCGCGCTGGACCCGGCCGGGACGCTGAACCCGGGCGTGCTGCTCGCCGACGCCGACGACTGAGCCCGCCCGGGTCCGCGCCGCCGGCTAGGAGCGGGCCGCCACCCGGGCGCCCGCCAGCTTCCAGGTGACCGCGGCGATCATGTTGGTGGCCAGGCCCAGCGCGTCCGGGCTGAGGCTGTTCACCGTGTCGCACGCCTTGTGGTAGCACGGGTCCAGGTTGCTCAGGCTGTCCTCGCTGATCACGCCGCTGGCCGGGATGCCCGCCCGCATGAACGCGGCATGGTCGGAGCGCCCGTCGATGTTCAGGCCGACGCTCGGGACGTTGTGCGCGGTGAACCACGCCTTCAGCTCGGCGCCCAGCGCCTTGTCGCCGTCGGTGTAGATGCCCCACTTGGTGACCTTCTTGGTCGCCACCATGTCGAAGTTCAGGTACGACTTGATCTGCGCCTTCTCGGCCGCCGGCAGGCCCTTGACGTAAGCGGCGGAGCCGACGTCGCCCAGCTCCTCGGCGCCCCACCAGCCGAAGCGCAGGTGCCGCTGCGGCTTGAGCTGCGCCTTCGAGACCTCCAGCGCGACCTGCAGGATCGCCGCCGAGCCCGACCCGTTGTCGTTGATGCCCGGCCCGGCCGTGACGCTGTCGGCGTGGCCGCCGAGGAACAGGATGTTCTGCTCGTCGCCGCCCGGCCAGTCGGCGATCAGGTTCCAGCCCTGCGCGCCGCTCGCGGTGAACGGCACCAGCTTCGTGGTGAAGCCGGCCGCGTCCAGCTTCGCCTTGATCGAGTCCTGGGTGGCCTTGAAGCCGGGCCGGCCGTGGGCCCGGGTGCCGCCGTTGGCGTCGGCGATCTTCTGCAGGTCGGCGGCGTGCGCCAGCGGCGCCGCCTTGTCGATGGTCGGCGGGTCGGCGGGGACGAGCCGCTCGGCGGCGGGCGCCGGCGCGGGCCGGGCGGGCGCGGGGGCGGCGCTGGCGGCGCCGGTGCCGAGCAGGGTCAGGGCAGCGACGAGCGCGGCGGCAGTGGGATACCGCATGGGGGACTCCCTGGGGGTGAGGAGATCGAGGTTTCTCAATGGGCAACCTCGCCGACCGTACGCCCGAGGGGCCCCGCGGTAAATAGGTCGGGCCCCCGGCGGCGGTGCTGCCGCGGGGGCCCGGGGGGCGAAACGGGTCAGGCCGGGTCGAGGTACCCCTGCACGCCCTCGTACCTGTAGCCCAGGTTGTTGAAGGCGTTGGTCGCCTCGTCCCAGCTCATCGTGTAGAAGTGGTCGCCCGAACCGCCGCTGTACAGCCGGTACAGCGGGGCGTGCCCCGAGGTCCAGACGTGGCCGGTCACGCCCTCGTACTTGTACCCGAGGTTGTTGAACGCGTTGACGGCCTCGTTCCAGTCGGTCGTGTAGAAGTGGTCGCCGGCGCCCCCGCTGTACAGCCGGTACAGCGGCGTGGTCCCGCCGCCGGCCACCGGCAGCAGCCGCCCGGCCACGCCCTCGTACTTGTACCCGAGGTTGTTGAAGGCGTTCACCGCCTCGTCCCAGTCGGCGGTGTAGAAGTGGTCGCCCTGCCCGGGGCTGTACAGCCGGTGCAGCGGGACCGTCGCGGTGACCCGGTCGGCGGGGGCCGCCCCGGCGGCCGGCCCGGCGGCGGCCGGCGCGGCCCACAGCAGCAGCCCGGCCAGGACCGCGCCGAGCGCCGCGGCCAACGTGCGGGTGGAGAGAGACACGACGTCCTCCGTTCGGCGCCGCCGGGCCCGCCCCGGCGGACGCACCTCACCGTAAGCGGACCGTCACTCCATAGTGGTCGGCCGCGCGGGCGAGCGGGCGCCGGATGATCGGCCCTTGACGGACCCGCCCGCCGGTACGCCGCGGGGCGGCCCGCGCGTCGGCGGGCCGCCCCGGTCGGGTCGGCGGGCTCAGCAGCCGCGGACGGCGAACGCCTGGAACTGGGTGACCTCGCGGCTGTCGAAGTTGTCGTCCGAGCCGATCACCAGCGTGCACTCGCCGCCGGGCAGGCGCGGGCCCCAGGCGAGGCTCTCCAGGTTCTGCACCGGCAGCGCCTGCGCGCCGAGGTCCAGCACCAGCCGCTTCGCGGCCGGCCGGAAGCCGGAGCCGCCGGCCAGCGAGGTGCGGCCGGCGACGTTCGTCGCCCGGCGCAGGTCCACCTCGTACAGCTTGACCCGGTAGTTCACGCCCTCGATCCAGGACCTTTCCAGCGCCAGGTACCGGTGCCGGTCGACGGCCAGCAGCTCCGACACGCCGGAGTCGGTCACGCCGGTCGGCGGGACCGGGGCGGCGGGCAGCGGGTCGATCGGGTACGCGTACTGCGCGTACCCGCCGTGCCACCGGCTCCACACGGTGATCCGGGTGTTGGCGCCCTGCAGCGTGGTCGGCTGCGGCCCGTCCTCGTACCGCGGGCCCTCGACCGCCGCGGCGATCCGGTCCCGGCCGATCGCCAGCGCCTCGATGCCGTAGTTGCGCCGCGGGCCGGACTCGCCGGTGGTCAGCCGCAGGTTCGCCGGCAGCGGCAGCTCGCCGCGGTGGGTGCCGTCGCGGTCCGCCCAGCGCACGAACCCGTCCGCCAGCGGGATCGCCGCGTGGTCCGGGTCCGGCCGGTCGCCCTCGCTGCTCCACAGCAGCCGGCCGGTGCGCGGGTCGAACCGGATCGACTCCGGGTCGGCGGACTCCGGCTGGCCGAACGCCGGGTACGGCGTGCCGTCCGGCCGCTTCAGCGTGCTCACCCCGGTGAGCGTGACCCCGGTGAACGCGCCGGTCGTCGGGTCGATCGCGAACCGGCCGGTGTAGAACCGCGCCGGGTTGTACCGCCACCGGTCGTCGGAGATCAGGTACCAGGTGTCGGTCGCCGGGTCCCGGTCCACGCCGGAGAGCCCGCCGACGACGGTGCCGGCGTACGCCAGCCGGTGCGCCAGCCGCTGCTCGCCGAGGTGCCGGGTGACCCGCAGCGGCTCGCGCGCGGCGGCCGCGGCCGGTGCGCTGGGCGCGCCGCCGATGGTCAGGGTGAGGGCGACCCCCGTCGCCAGTAGCCGTCGCCAGGTAACCATGCGGCCCGCGTCCCTCCGTGTGGGATTGATAGCCCTGCGTCCATCTCCGTCCGGACCATACTGTCCCCAACCCCCCACTGTCAGCGAAAACGCCAACCATTCTCACAGTTCATGATCATGGTCAGTCGTCGTGGGCGATGCGGTTCAGTTGGCGCCAGAGGAGGACCAGGAAGAGGGCCGAGCCGGCGAACGCGAACCAGAACGGGGCCGTCACGCCGGAGCGGGTGGCCAGGGCGCCGCCGATCGCCGAGCCCACCACCAGGCCGCCATAGACGGCGATCATGTTGACGCTGTTGACCCGGCCCTGCAGCTCCCGCGGTACCGCGCGCTGGCGGACCGTCATCGACGTCGTACCCCAGACGAACGCGTGCGCGCCGAACACCACGAACACCGGCACCGCCACCCACGCCGACCGCGCCAGCGCCAGCGCCAGGTGGGTCAGCGTCTCGATGATCAGGCCGATCCGCATGACCGCGCCCAGGCTCAGCCGGCGGGTGATCACGCCGTACAGGCCCGTGCCGACCAGCCCGCCCGCCGCCGACGCCGTGGTGAGCAGGCCGAAGCCGACCGCGCCGAGGCCGAGCCGCTCGCGCGCGTACAGCACGAGGACCGACCACGCCGCGCCGTACGTCACGTTGAAGATCAGAATGGTCAGCACCAGCGTGCGGACGGCCGCGTGCCGGGCGGTCCAGCGGAACCCCTGCGCGATGTCCCGCCACACGCTCGCCGGGGCGCCGGGCTCGCGGCCGTGCGGCGGCAGGGTGATCCGGGACAGCAGCAGCGCCCCGGCCGCCAGCAGCACGGCCTCGGCGGCGAACGGCAGCACCACCCCGGCCGCGAAGATGGCGGCGCCGATCGGCGGGCCGGCGAGCTGGTTGAGGGTGAGCAGGCCGGTCTGCATCCGGGCGTTGGCGACGCCGAGGTCCGCGCGGGGGACGAGCATCGGTACCAGCGTCGCCGCCGCGTTGTCGGCGAACACCTCGGCCGTCGCCAGCAGCCCGAGCGCCACCAGCGCCCCGGCGACGGTGAGCGTGTCGGTGGCCAGCATCCCGACCAGCGCGACCAGGACCGCGAGCCGGATGCCGTTGCCCGCGAGGACGATCGTCCGCCGGTGCAGCCGGTCCGACAGCACCCCGGCCCACAGGCCGAAGACCAGCGGCGGGGCCCAGGTGAGCAGGGCGGCCAGCGAGATGAGGAACGGGTCCGCGGTCAGCGAGGCGACGAGCAGCGGACCGGCGGCCAGCGCGATCCCGTCGCCGAGGTTGTTGGCCCAGGACGCGGCCAGCAGCCAGCGGAAGCCGGTGCCGAGGCGCGGGGGGACGAGGAGGTCGAGGAGGCGGCGCACAGCGAGCGACAGTACGTCGATCAACCGACCCCGTCACCCGGATTCCCGGCCGCTCCCGTCCCGGCCGCCCTCGCGCTGCGCGAGCCGCGGCGCCGGCCTGCGGGGCTCGTGCGGTTCGGGGCCCGGCCCGGCGGGCTCGTGGCGGTTCGGGGGTGGCATGCGGGTTCGTGGTGGTCCGGGGTGGGGCGGGGTGCCCCGGCAGGGGCGGTCAGGCTCGATCCCCTGCCGGGGCATCCCGCCCCACCCGGCTCGCGCGCGTGGGTACTCGCGCGACGGTGGGAGTCGCGCCGGGCCGGTCCGCATTTGGCGAACTTGATCTTCGTGGTGGCGCGCCTGCGGGGTGGCCGGGGTCAGTCCGGGGTTGTTCCGTCGGGTTGGTCGGGGGTTGCCAGATCGGCGGCCAGGGCGGCGATGAGGCGGTCGCGGGCGTCGCGCTCCCGGAGGCGGGCGTCGCGGCCCTGGCGGCGCCACATGTCGCGGGTGCTGTGCAGGTCCCGGACGCTCGCCACCGGCCCGACATCGGCCGCCCGTTCCCGCTCGACGGCGTAGGCCAGCTTGTCCAGCCGGTCCCGCCACGCCTCGAACGCCGCCCGGACCGCCGCCGTCGCGTGCAGCCCGACCAGCGCACTCACCCGCACCAGATCCGCCCCGCCCCACGCCCCGCCACTCCGACCCGCCCCCGCCGCCCCCGCGCCCCCACCGAATGCCGGCGGACCGTCCAGCCGCCCGGCGGCTACCTCAGCCGCCAACGCGTCGTCACCCAGCCGCCCGGCCGAGCCGCCGCCCGCCGCCGCCGCGCCGGTCACCGCTCCGATGGCCGCCGATCCACCGGCCGCCGAATCGCCGAGCGCCGACCCGATGGGTGCCGGTCCGCCGGCGGGCGTTTCCGGGGCGTGGCCCATGGCGTCGCTACAGCGCAGGACCGTCTCGGCGATCTCCAGGTACCGCTCCTCCCGGCGCAGCCGCGCGCTCTCGCCGCCCACCTGCCGATGGCGCAGCAGCTCCAGTTCGCGGGCCTGCTCGTGGGCGTCGCGGGCGAGCGCCCGCCCGTGCGCGTTGCCCTCCCGGGTGAGCGCCGCCGCCTGCTGCTGCCCCCGCCGGCTCGCCTGCCACCCGAACGCCATGCCGCCGAGCCCGACCGCCGTACTGGCCACGGCCGACAGCCACTCCCAAGCCACCCGCCACCACCACCGTCCAGGAGCAACCCGCACAACCGCCGCAGATTCTAAGTGGACGCCAACACCACAACCCCGAGAGAAAGCGCCAACGGCACCCACCCGGTCCAGCCCCGAACACAACCCCGACGACCGGAAGAAGTGACTGCGCAAGCCGGGTGGGGGCGGGGGTGACCCGGCAGGGGATCAAGCCTGACCGCCCCTGCCGGGTCACCCCCGCCCCCACCGGACCCCAGCGCCCGCCGACGACCCGCGCGACCGTCCGGTGAATGCGCGACCGTTCGGCGAAGAGGTATAGGTCAGGGCGTGCCGGGTGGGCGCAGGGCGCGGATCGTGTCGATCGTGTCCGCCTCCGCGGCCGGCTTGTCGTCCCGGTACCGCAGCACCCTGGCGAACCGCAGCGCCACCCCGCCCGGGTACCGCGTACTCCGCTGCACCCCGTCGAACGCGATCTCCACCACCTGCTCCGGCCGCACGAACACGACCCCCGGCTCCTCCCGCTCGGCCAGCTCCCGGAACCGCTCGGTCTGCCAGCGCAGCGTCGCGTCGGTGAGGCCCTTGAACGTCTTGCCCAGCATCACGAACCCGCCCGCCGGGTCCCGCGCGCCGAGGTGCAGGTTGGACAGCCAGCCGCGCCGCCGCCCGTGCCCCCACTCCGCGGCGAGCACCACCAGGTCGTACGTGTGCCGGGGCTTGACCTTCACCCAGGCCGCGCCGCGCCGCCCGACGGCGTACGGCGCGTCGAGGGCCTTGACGACCACGCCCTCCTGGCCGGCGGCCAGCGCCGCCGCGAACGCCGCCGTGGCCGCCCCGGGCCCGTCGACGACGCTGCGCGCGACCCGCAGCGCCCCCGGTACGGTCGCCGCGAGCGCCGCCCACCGGTCGGCGCCGGGGTGGTCGATCAGGTCGGTCCCGTCGAGGTGGAGCAGGTCGAAGAAGTACGGCACCAGCGTGTCCGCCGGCTCCCCGGCGGCGTGGGTGGCGGCGCGGCTGGCGGTGTCCTGGAAGGCGCGCGGGCGGCCGGCGGCGTCCCGGAGCATCGCCTCGCCGTCGAGGACGAGGTCCCCGCCGGGCAGGTCGCGGACGGCGGCGACGACGCCGGGCAGCCGGGCGGTGACGTCGTCGAGGCTACGGCTGAAAACGGCGACGTCCCGGCCGCGGCGGTGCGCCTGGACGCGGATGCCGTCGAGCTTGGCGTCCACCGCCGCGGGTGCGCCGGTGGCGGCGAGCGCCGCGGCGGCGTCGGGCGCGCTGCCGGCGAGCATGGGGGAGAGCGGGCGGCCGACCTCCAGGGTGATCGCGCCGAGCGCGGCGGCGCCGCCGCCCAGCGCGGCCACGGCGACGTCGCGCAGGTCGCCGGCGAGCAGCAGGGCCCGGCGGACGGCCGCCGCCGGCACCCCGGCGGCCCGGGCGATGGCGTCGGCGAGCAGCCCGGCCTGCGCACCCTGGCGCAGTTCGCCGGAGAACAGGCCGCCGAGCAGCCGCTGTTCGTCGGCGGTGGCGGCGGCGAACAGGGCGCCGAGGCGGGCGCGGCGCAGCTCGCGGGAGCCGGTGCCGGCGACGGCGGCGATGTCCTCGACGGCGGCGTCGACGGCCGCGACGGTCAGGGTGGGGGCGGGGGCCGGGGGCGGCAGGTCGCGCAGGCCGGCCCAGCCGACGCCGGTGCGGCGCTGGCGCAGGTCGCCGGCCAGGTAGCCGGCGCCGGCGGCGACCTCGTCGGGCGCCAGCGCGCGCAGCGCGTCGGCGAGCAGGGCCACCTTGTCCCGGCGGCCGCTGGTGGCGGCCACCGCGGCGGAGGCGGCGGCGAGGTCGACGAACAACACCTGATCATCCTGTCAGCCCGGACCGACGAAAACGGTCGCGTCGGCGGGTCCGCCGCCCTTCCCGGGGGCAGCCGGACCCGCCGACGCGTGCCGACCGGCGGGCGCCCACAGCCCTGGCCGGTCGGCCTCTCACCGCGGGCCGGCCGGGGCATCCCCGGCCGGCCCTCTCCCTTTAGTTGGTGACGGTCACCGGTGCCCCGATGGCCCGCCCGCCGAGGGTCGAGACCAGGGTCACCGTGCGGATCGTCCCCGGCGCCGGCGTCGTGGTCCGGAGCGCGAACGCCCCGGCCGCGTCGACGGTCGCCACGCCGATCACCCGTCCGTTGGCGTTGGGGCCGAGGACGACGGCGATCCGCTGGGCGCCGGCGATGCTGCTCGTACCGGCGATCCGCCACTCACCCCGGTTCCGCCAGCGGGCGGTGATGCCCGTCAGCGTCTCCGCCTGCGGCGCGATCGTCACCGTGTCGGTGGCGGTCCCGCCGGGGCCGGTCGCGGTCAGCGCGAACACCAGCGGCGCGAGGTTCGCCGTGTAGGCGGGGTTCGGGCCGGGTGCCGCGGGCAGCGGTACGAGCGGCATGGTGAACGTCGGCCGGGCCGTGTCGGCCCCGGTCAGCGTCACCGTCGGGCCGGCGGTCTGGCGCCAGGAGAGCGTGTTGGCGTTGACCGTCGCCCGGCCGTCCAGGGTGACCGCGAGGCCGCGGCGGACCGTCTGGTCCGGCCCGGCGTTGGACACCATCGGCGGCACCGTCGGGCTGATCACCATGCTGACCGGTACGGGGGTGCTGGCCCCGCCGGGGCCGGTCACGGTGAGCGTGAACGAGTACGTCCCCGCCACGGTCGGCGTGAACTCCGCCCGCGCGGTGTTCGGGGTGGCCAGCGTCACGGCCGGGCCGGCGGTCTGCCGCCAGACGTACGACGTGATCTCCCCGAGCGAGCCGGCGCCGTTGAGCACGATCCGCTGTCCGATCACGCCCGTGGTCGGGGCGACCGGCGCCGCGACGGGCACCGACGGCGCGAACGCCGCGCCGGAGCCGGTGATCGGCACGGTGACCGTTCCGCCGGCGGACGACGTCACGGTGACCGTGGCCGGCGGCGCGTGGACGCCGGTGAACCCGGCCGCGGTGATCGGGCCGAACCCGGTCACCGACAGCGCCGGCGGCGTCGCGTCGGCGTCGCTGGACGTGGCCGTCACGGTGAGCCGGCGGGCGTCCGAGTCGTACGCCGCCCGGCTGACCGTCAGCACGTCGACCAGCTTGCGGGTGCGGGTCGCCACCGGTACGTCGCCGGCGTTGACCACGGTGATCGACGCCCCGGCGGGCAGCGGCCCGGTGACCGGGAAGCGGCCGTAGTACCGGCTGCCGTCGTTGCGCAGGCCGGTCGCGTGCAGGCCCAGCGCCGGGTCGGCCTTGAGCTGGATCGACTGGCCGGGCTCGGAGTGCGCGTACACCTCGATGACGCCGCTGCCGTTGGCGCCGACCGAGTACGTCGCCTGGTCGATCTCCACGCCGCCGTTGGTCGCGTACTTGCCCTGGACCGAGAACTGGTCGGTGCGGCCCAGCTCGGCCAGCACCGCGCCGGCGTCGTTGATCCGCTCGATCCGGACGAAGTTGGTGCCGTACGGGCTGCCGACGACCCGGTGGTCGACGCCGGGGTCGCCGGTGTAGCCGGCGGGGGCCGCGGGCGCGACGGTCGGGTCCCAGCGCAGGAACGGGCCGATCCGGCTGGTCATCGCCTGGCCGAAGGCGCCCGGCGTGGTGCCGATGTCCTCGGTCATGTTGACGCCGCGGTCGTCGGCGACGATCTCGTCCACGCCGTACGGGTGGGTGATCCGGTACTTCTCGCCCTCGACGGCGTCGAACCGGATGCGGACCCGGCCGAACACCATCTCGTCACCGGGGTTGACCCGCTCGGCCGCCCAGGCGCCCTCCAGGTCCATGCCGATGGTGGCGTCCGCGCCGGTGCTGAGCGCCAGCGACGCCCCGGCGAGCTGGTAGAAGAACTCGCCGGGGAAGTTGTCCGGGTACGACACCGGGGCCTCCGGGTCGGGCAGCTCCTCGGTCGGCACCGGGCAGAGGGCGTCGGCCGGCGACAGGCACGGTTCGAGGCGGAGGCCGGCGCTGTCGCGGTACCAGGACGGGAAGCCGTGCTCGGCGATCGGCCCGACCTCGATCAGGCTGCCGGCGCGCGGCGAGCCGGGCGGCACGGGTACGGCGACGACCGCGGCGGCGGCGCTCAGCACGAGGGTGCCGGCGACGGCCGTGGCCACGGTGGCGCGGCGGCCCAGCCGCTGCCACGGGCGAACCATCTTTACCATTTTCCCCACTTTTATATGCCCTTTCGTACCTGCTCCCGCGCCAGCGGGCCCCGACCGATTGCCGGCCGGAGCCTGGAAACTATGCAGTTGCGGCACTCGCCTCTGACGTCCAGTAAGGCCGGAAATCCGACCGGCGGCCGATGCCGCATGGGCCGTCCGGGGCGACCTTGATGCCTCAGCTCCGGGCGGGGGGCGCCGATGGTGCGGCCGTGAGCGCTCGGCCCGCACTCGGCCGGTCCGCGGACCCCGTCGGCTCCCGGACCGACCGCTCGGCTGCCCTTTATGCGCTGGACGCAGAATTGACGGAACTGGAAACTTTGCCGTACGGGCAACGGGTGGGCGCCGGCCCGCGCGCCGCCGCGGCCGAGCAGCGGGCCGCCGCGCTCGACGCCGAGGACCTCCAGATGCGGGCCCGGCTCATCCAGGCCGTCGCCATCGGCCGCGCCGGCCGGACCCCGGCCAGCGCCCGGCTGATCCGCGACGTCAACCGGTGGGCGCAGGAGCACCAGCACCGGTACCTGCTCGCCCGCAGCCACTACGCGCTCTCGGAGCTGCTCCGCCAGCTCGGCGACGGCGCGTCCGCGCTGGCCAACGCCACCCGCAGCCTGGAGCTGACGCTGGACAGCGACCCGGTCGGCGTCCGGCTGGACCACCAGCTCGCGCTCGCCGTCGCGCTGGCCCGGACCGGCGACCACTCGGCCGCCCGGGCCCGGATGCTGGACATCGAGCGGGACCCGGCGGCCGTGGACGCCCCGTGGATCCTGATCATGGCGCTGAACAACCTGTCGTACATGAACTACGAGTTCGGCCGCCCGGCCGAGGCGCTGGCGACGGCGGAGCGGATGGTCGCCACGGCCGCCGCCTGCGACAGCCCACTGCTGGCCGCCCAGGTCGACACGATGGGCCGGGCGCTGCTGGTCTGCGGCCGGGCCGCGGAGTCGATCGCGTTCATCGGCGACTGGCTGTCCCGGCACGGCGGGATCACCGGGCCGGACGAGATCGCCGAGAACCTGCTCACGCTCGCCGAGGGCCAGCGGGTCACCGGCCGGCTCGACGACGCCCACGCCACCCTCGACGCCTGCCTGGAGCAGTGCACGCTGGCCGGGCTGGCCGACGTCCGGGCGCGGCTGCACGAGCAGCGGGCCGAGGCGTACGCGGCGCAGGAGCGGTTCCGGGAGGCGTTCGAGGAGTACAAGCTGTTCGCCGCGGCCACGGCCGCCGCCCGGAACAAGGAGCGGGACGGCCAGGCCAAGATCGCCCAGGCGGTCTTCGAGACGGCCGAGGCGCGGCGGGACAGCGAGCGGTTCCGCAAGCTCTCCCTGCACGACCCGCTGACCGGCCTGTTCAACCGCCGGTTCATGGACGAGCGGATGCCCGGCCTGGTCGCCGCCGCCTGCGAGCGCGGCGAGCCGCTGACCGTGGCGCTGGTCGACCTGGACCACTTCAAGCGGATCAACGACACGTTCTCGCACGCCGTCGGCGACGGGGTGCTGGTCGAGGTGGCCCGGCTGCTGGAGGACCGGGTGCCGGCGGACGGCTTCGCGGTCCGGCTCGGCGGCGAGGAGTTCCTGCTGGTCCTGCCGGGCGTCGACGGCGCCGACGGGGTGGGCCGGTGCGAGGGGCTGCGGTCGGCGCTGCGCGGGTACGACTGGTCGGCGCTGGCGCCGGGCCTGACGGTCACGGCGAGCATCGGCGTCGCCGCGGTGGCCGGGGACGCGGACTCGCAGGCACTGCTGCTGCGCCGCACGGACGCCTGCCTGTACCGGGCCAAGCACGGCGGCCGGGACCGCGTCGTCGGCGCCTGACCCGCCCGGCACCCGCGTCGATACGTGGCGCACATCATCTGGTGCGGACCGCTGCGCGTTGGTAATGTCACTGCATGAACATGCGGGTTGTAGTATGAATATTCAAACCGTGGCCGGGCCGCGGCACTTCCTGCGCGACGACGACCTCAGCCCCGCGGAGCAGCACGCCGTCCTGGACCTCGCGGCCGCGATGAAGGCCGACCGGTACCAGCACCGCCCGCTCGCCGGGCCCCGCTCGGTCGCGGTCATCTTCGACAAGCCCAGCCTGCGCACCCGCCTCTCGTTCGAGGCCGGCATCGCCGAGCTGGGCGGCCAGGCGCTGCTCATCGACGCCGCCGGCACCCACCTCGGCCGCGGCGAGACGCTCGCCGACGTCGGCCGCGTCGTCTCCCGGTACGCCAGCGCCATCGTCCTGCGCACCGGCGGCGACGACCGCATCGCCGAGCTGGCCGGCGCCGCCCGGGTCCCGGTGATCAACGCGCTGACCGACGGCTGGCACCCTTGCCAGCTCCTCGCCGACCTGCTCACCGTCCGCGAGCGGCTCGGCGCCCTGGCCGGCCGCACCCTCGCGTACGTCGGCGACGCGTCGTTCAACATGGCCCACTCGTACCTCGTCGCCGCCGCCACCGCCGGCATGCACGTCCGGCTGGCCGGGCCGGCCGGCTTCCAGCCCGCGCCCGCCGTCGTCGCCCGGGCGACGGAGATCGCCGCCGGCACCGGCGGCTCGGTCACCGTCACCACCGACCCGCGCGCGGCCGTCGCCGGCGCCGAGGTCATCGCCACCGACACCTGGACGTCCATGGGCCAGGAGGCCGACGGGTCGCCGCGGTCCACCGCGGAGCTGTGGCCGTACCAGGTCAACGCCGACCTCGTCGCCGCCGCGGCCGACAACGCCATCGTGCTGCACTGCCTGCCCGCGCACCGCGGCCACGAGATCACCGACGAGGTGCTCGACGGCCCGCGCAGCGCGGTACTGGACCAGGCCGAGAACCGGCTGCACACGCAGAAGGCCCTGCTCGCCTGGCTGCTGACCGAGCGCGGCTGAGTTCCGGGGGTCCCCCGCGCGGATGACCGCCCGTCATTCCCGCAGTGCGGGGGACCCGCCCATTGTCAGACGAATTGGCGCCATTGAATCGCCGATTCCTTCGCCGGAATTCCCATTCCCGCCCGTTACGCTCGCGCCATGAGAAAGCACATTGCTGCCGTTGCCATGGCAATTGCCATGACGGGCGTCGCCGTCGGTACCGCCGCCCCCGCCTCCGCCAACCCGCCGTGCTGGCACCACGGCCACGGCCCGCACTGGGACCACGGCAACTTCGGCCCCGGGCCGTGGGGGCAGTGGGGCGACGACTTCGACATCGACTTCGACGGCGAGTGGGACGGCGACTTCGACGGCTGGCGCTGAACCAGCGGAAAGCCACCACGGGGGAACAGGGCGGCGGCCCGGATTGCCGGACCGCCGCCCGCCGCTCCGTTTCGCCGCATGGCGAATCGGATAGCATCGTGAATTCGTTTCCGGTGTACCGGCGAAACGTGAATTCCGCCGAACCGCTGCCGTTCAATCGGGTTGCAGGAGCCGCCGCGCGATTTCGAGTTGCGGCCACAACTCCGCCAACTCGGCACCGGTGATCTCCTCGTCGCCCAGCCACAGCAGCGCCGCGTCCGCGCCGCGGTCGTCGGTGAGCTGACACACCTCGGCGGTGAGCCGCCGGCCGTCGCGGCGGACGATTCCGCCGAGATCCCGCCGGTGCAGCAGTACGCCGTCCGGCGCATCCGTCGGGCAGCCGTTCCGGTCGCACCAGTACGGGCACTGGATCGCTCTCGCGGTCATCCACCCACTCTGACCGCTCGGCCGGTCGCCGGGCAGCGGATCGGTGTCCGCTTCGTGTCCGTGCCGACCGCGACCTGTCCGCGGCTTGTCCGCGAGCGGCTAGGCTCCGCCGATGACGAACGCTGTGCACGTCCTCACCGCGACCGAGACCGAGGAGCAGGCGCGGAACCTGGCCGGCCAGGGCGGTACAGGGGCGGTACGCCGCGCAGGCGCAGATCGAGCGCGTCGCGTCGCTGTTCTGGCATGACGGCGAGTCCGGCGCGGGCGAGGAGTGGCGGATCCGGCTCGTCACGTCGCCGGCACGCCGGTCCGCGCTGGTCGCCCTGCTGGCGCAGGAGCACCCCTGGCGCAATCCCGAGATCGCCGAAGTGGACGTGACGGTGTCGCCGGAGAACCTGGGCTGGCTCACCCGGGTCACGGACGCGTAGTACCCGTCCACGCGGCAACGCGGTCGCGGAGGTCCCGCTCCGCCGGATCGTCGCCCAGCCGGCGGCTGATCTCCCGCAGGCGCTGGCGCGGTCGGAGGGAGCCGACGCCCGCGGCCGGGTCGATCGCCCGGTGCGCGGTGTCGCACGCGGCGGTGACCTCGTTGGCGTCCAGGTAGGCGTCGACCAGGAAGGTCGAGTACAGGGCCTTGTCCCGGGCGTGCGTGTCGGCGTACCGGGCCAGGGCTCGTTCCAGCGCGGCGATGGCGCGCAGCGGCCGGTGCAGCAGCGACCAGCAGCGGCCCCGCATGATCTCGATCTCCGGCGGGTCGACCCAGAACACCCAGTCCGGCTCGTCGGCATCGGCCGGCTCGTGGACGGCGCGTTCGGCGCGGTCGAGGGCCTGCTCAACCTCACGCGTCTGGCCGGCGGTGGCATGGGCGTGGGCGCGACGCTCCCAGAGCAGCGCGGCCACCCGCGGCGTGACCGCCGTACCGGCGGTGTCCGTGCCGGCCGTCAGCGCGGCCACGCCGTCGCGGCCGCGGTACTGCTCCTGATACCCGAGGAACGCCCACGCGTTGCCGGCCAGCGCGCGGTGCTCGGCCTCGTGGGCGGCGGTCAGCGACAGGCGGAACAGCTCGCCGGCCGGCGCGTGCCAGCCGGCGTCGAACGCCGCCCAACCGGCCAACTGCGCCTGCTCGGCGACGACGGCGACGAGCTGCCGCCGGACAGCGTCTGGCGCGGCCAGATCGGTGAGGGCGACGGTGTCGGCGAGCGCCGCGCGGTACATCGCATACGTGTCGGCGCCACCGAGGTAGTCGTCGAGGCGGCGGAGCCGCGCGGTCCGGCAGCGCAGCTCGGCAACGGTGCGGACGCCGACGCGCCGGCCGACGCCGAGCCGGGCGGCGAGCGGCAGCGCGACCGCGGAGGCCACGAACTCGCGGCGCGGCAGCACGGCGCCGCCGTCGAGGAGACGCGCCAGCTCGCCGTCGGCGCCGAGCGCCCGGTCGAGCCGGTGGGCGGTGTCGGCGTCGGGCACCTTGCGGCCGTGCTCGTAGTCGTGGACGTTGCTCTTGCAGGACAGGGCCGCCTCGGCGAGCGCGCGGAGCGGGAGGCGGCGGGCGCGGCGCAGCTCGGCGAGGCGGGCGGCGAACTCGGCCCGGGCGACTGGCTCCATGCGGCGGCTCCGGCGTCGGCTGGAATTCACCGTAGCGGCCGGGAGCGGTTTTCGTCGGCCCGCCGGTTGCCGCGCTGATCGGCCACGATGGCGTAACGCCGGTCACCGGGCGGTGGTCGGGGATGCGCACGCCGCTAGCCTGGCCGGGTGGATACCCGCGCACCCGACCCCCGCCCCGGTGTGGTCGACGCGAGCCGGATCGTCGTCAAGATCGGTTCGTCGTCGCTGACCAGCGCCGCCGGCGGGCTCGACCCCGCGCGGGTGGACGCGCTCGTCGAGGTGCTCGCAGTGCGCGCCGCCGCCGGTACCCGGGTCGTGCTGGTCTCGTCCGGGGCGATCGCCGCCGGCCTCGCCCCGCTGGGGCTCGCCCGCCGCCCGAACGACCTGGCCACCCAGCAGGCCGCGGCCAGCGTGGGCCAGGGCCTGCTGGTGAACCGGTACACCCAGTCGTTCGCCCGGTACGGCACCCGGGTCGGCCAGGTCCTGCTCACCGCCGACGACCTCACCCGCCGGGTGCACTACCGCAACGCGCACCGGACCCTGCACCGGCTGCTGTCCCTCGGCGCGATCCCGATCGTCAACGAGAACGACACCGTGGCCACCGACGAGATCCGGTTCGGCGACAACGACCGGCTGGCCGCGCTGGTGGCCGCGCTGGTCGAGGCGGACCTGCTGGTGCTGCTGTCCGACGTGGACGCGCTGTACGACGGGGACCCGCGCCGTCCCGGCGCGCGCAGGCTGGACACCGTCCGCGGGCCCGACGACCTCGCCGGGGTGGTGCTGGGGCGGCCCGGCCGCGCCGGCGTCGGCACCGGCGGCATGGTCACCAAGGTGGAGGCGGCCCGGATCGCCGCCGCGTACGGCATGCCGGTCGTCCTCACCTCCGCCGCGCTGGCCCGGGCGGCGCTGGCCGGCGAGCCGGTCGGCACGCTGTTCGAGCCGGCGCCGACCCGGCCGGCGGCCCGGCTGTTCTGGCTGGCCCACGCGACCACGCCGCGCGGCCGGCTGCACCTGGACCCGGGCGCGGTGACCGCGGTGGTGGGGCGGCGGTTCTCGCTGCTGCCGGCCGGTGTGGTCGCGGTCGAGGGTGCGTTCCGGGCCGGCGACCCGGTGGACCTGCTGGACGGCGGCGGGGTGCCGGTCGCCCGCGGGCTGGTCAACTACGACGCCGCCGAGCTGCCGGCGCTGCTCGGCCGGACGACCGGCGACCTCGCCGAGCGGCTCGGGCCGGCGTACGAGCGGGAGCTGATCCACCGCGACGACCTGGTCCTGCTGCCGCACTGACCGCCCGGGCGGCCGCTACCCTGGCGAGCGTGTCCGTCGACTCCGCACCCGTGACCACGCCCGACCCCGGCGCCGACGCGGGTGACGTGGCCGCGCTCGCCGCCCGCGCCCGCATCGCCGCCGCGGCGCTCGCCACCACGCCGCGCGCCGCCAAGGACGCCGCCCTGCACGCCATGGCCGACGCGCTGCGCGACCGCGCCGCCGAGGTGCTGGCCGCCAACGCGGCCGACCTGGACCGGGCCCGGGACGCGGCCGTCCCGCCGGCCGTCCGCGACCGGCTCGCCCTCGACCCGGTACGGGTCGACGGGATCGTCGCCGCGCTGCGCGAGGTGACCGCGCTGCCGGACCCGGTCGGCGAGGTCGTCCGGGGCGCGACGCTGGCCAACGGGCTGGAGCTGCGCCAGCTCCGGGTGCCGTTCGGCGTGGTCGGGATCATCTACGAGGGGCGGCCGAACGTCACCGTCGACGCCGCCGGGCTGTGCCTGAAGTCGGGGAACGCGGCGCTGCTGCGCGGCTCGTCGTCGGCCCGGAGCACCAACGCGGCGCTGGTCGCGGTCCTGCGGGACGCGCTGGCCGGGGCGGGGCTGCCGGCGGACGCGGTGCAGGGCGTACCGGCGGAGTCGCGCGCGTCGGTGCACCACCTGATGCGCGCCCGCGGCCTGGTCGACGTGCTGATCCCGCGCGGCGGCGCCGACCTGATCAACGCGGTGGTGGAGGGCTCGACCGTACCGGTGATCGAGACCGGCGTCGGCAACTGCCACGTGTACGTCGACGCGGACGCCGACCCGGCGCTGGCGCTGGCGATCCTGCTCAATGCCAAGACCCAGCGGCCGAGCGTGTGCAACGCGGCCGAGTCGCTGCTGGTGCACGCGGACGTCGCCGGTGAGTTCCTGGCGGCGGCGCTGCCGGCGCTGGCCGCGGCGGGGGTGCGGGTGCACGGCGACGACGCGGTCCGGGCCGCGGGCCGGGCGGCGGGGGTGGAGGTGGCCGCGGCGACCGAGGCCGACCACGCCGCCGAGTACCTGGACCTGCGCCTGTCCGCGGCCGTGGTCGACTCGCTGGACGCGGCGGTGGCGCACATCGCCCGGTACGGCACCGGCCACTCCGAGGCGATCGTCACCCGCTCGCAGGCGGCGGCCCGCCGCTTCGCCGCCACGGTCGACGCCGCGGCGGTGCTGGTCAACGCGTCGACCCGGTTCACCGACGGCGGCGAGTTCGGCTTCGGGGCGGAGATCGGCATCTCGACGCAGAAGCTGCATGCCCGCGGGCCGATGGGCCTGCCGGAGCTGACCACCACCAAGTACGTCGTCACCGGCGACGGGCACCTCCGCGACTGACCTTTCCCGCCCCGCTGACGCCGCACCCGCCGACACCGCTCCCGGCGGGCCGCGGCCGGGGCGGCCACGCCCGCAGGGAGCGGCGCGGCGTCACACCACCATCCCCGCGCCGACCGTCCGGTGGCTGACCTCGTCGATGAGGATGAAGCCGCCGGTGGTCCGGTTGCGCCGGTACTCGTCCACGAACAGCGGGTCCGCCGTGCGCAGCCGGATCCGGCCGATGCCGTTGAGGTCGAGCTGCCGGGCGCCGGCGTCGCGGTGCAGGGTGTCGATGTCGAGCCGGTACCGGATGTCGCGCACCTCCGCCCGGGCGAACCGGGTGGTGTGCTTGACCAGGTACCGGCCGCCGGGCGCGAGCCGCTGCGTCTCGTCCATCCAGCAGACCATCGCGTCGATGTCCTGCGCGACGGTCGGCGCATTGTGCGGGCGGCAGAGCAGGTCGCCGCGGCTCACGTCGAGGTCGTCGTCGAGCCGGATCGTCACCGACATCGGCGGGTACGCCTCGTCCACCGGGCCGTCGGCGGTCTCCACCGCCGCGATCCGGGTGGTCAGCCCGGACGGCAGCACCAGCACCTCGTCGCCGGCGCGGAGCACGCCGGAGGCGACCTGGCCGGCGTACCGGCGGGTGCCCTCGGCCTCGATCACGTACTGCACCGGGAACCGGACGTCGACCAGGTTGCGGTCGCTGGCGATGTGCACGTGCTCCAGGTGGTGCAGCAGGGACGGGCCCTCGTACCAGGGCATGTGCGCCGACCGCTCGACGACGTTGTCGCCGCGCAGGGCCGAGATGGGGATGGCGGTGAGGTCCGGCACGTCGAGCTTCGCGGCGAACCCCGCAAACTGTTCGGTGATCTCCTCGAACGCCGCCGCCGACCAGTCCACCAGGTCCATCTTGTTCACGCACAGCACCAGGTGCGGCACCCGCAGCAGCGAGCACAGCAGCGCGTGCCGGCGGGATTGCTCGACCAGCCCCTTGCGGGCGTCGACCAGGACGAGCGCGAGGTCCGCCGTGGACGCCCCGGTGGCCATGTTGCGGGTGTATTGGATGTGGCCGGGGGTGTCGGCGATGATGAACTTGCGTCGCGGGGT
>NZ_BMQB01000002.1 GCF_014647895.1 Pilimelia anulata | reverse complement strand
GCTGCCATTTCATAATGGCACTGGCATCCTAAAGAAAACACCCTGTTGAGTTCTCAAAGAACAAGCAGTCTCCGTGCTCGCCACCGGCTTCCCGGTGTCTCGCTCGGGGCTGTCCCGTTTCTAGCTTATCTTACCGCTTCGTTCCTGTCAACCCGGTGTGTTCCGGATCGGACGTTTCTGTCGCGGTTTGACCGGACCTACGTTACCGTACTGTCCCGTCGGGCCCGATTCGGGGTCCGCCTCGCGGCTGGCCCGTTCCTCTGCCGGTCGTAAACCTTACTCGGTCGGTTTCGCGCGTCCAAATCGGCCCCCCTTCCGGGTTGGCCGGGCGCGCTCCGCCCGATCCGCGGGACCGCCGGCGGCGGGCACACGACAACCCGGATGGAAATGGGTTGTTCGGATTCCGCCCGCTTCGTCGGTATCCCCGCGGGGCACGGAGGAAGTTACGCCTCCGGCCAACCCAACGTCAAATCGGCCGCGCCCGTTACGGCCTCAGCGGCGGATCTCCACGCCGGCGACGGTCCGCTTGCCGCGGCGCAGCACCAGGTACCGCCCGTGCAGCAGGTCCCCCGCGCCCGGCACGGCCTCGGCGTCGGCCACCCGGACGTTGTTCAGGTACGCCCCGCCCTCGGCGATCGCCCGGCGCGCCTCGTTCATGCTCGCCACCACCCCCGACTCCTTCAGCAGCGCGGCCACCGAGGGCAGCTCGCCGCTGACCGTGGCGAGGCCCGCCTCGCCGAGCGCGGCCGCCAGCGTCGCCTCGTCCAGCTCGGTCAGCGTGCCCCGGCCGAACAGCGCCCGGCTGGCCTCGACCGCCTGGGCGCAGTCGTGCGCCGAGTGCACCAGCGTCGTCAGCTCCTCGGCGAGCGCCCGCTGGGCCAGCCGCGCCGCGGGCTGCTCGGCCACCGCCGCCGCCAGCTCGTCGATCGCCGCCGGGTCGCGGAAGGAGAAGTACCGCAGGTAGTCCACGACGTCCCGGTCGTCCGCCCGCAGCCAGAACTGGTAGAAGGCGTACGGGCTGGTCATGACCCGGTCGAGCCAGATCGCGCCGCCCTCGGACTTGCCGAACTTGGTGCCGTCCGACCGGGTCACCAGCGGGGTGGTGAACGCGTGCACCGGCCCGCCCCCGCGGCGGCGGACGTAGTCCACGCCGGCGGTGATGTTGCCCCACTGGTCGGAGCCGCCGAACTGCAGCGAGCACCCGTACGCCCCGTGCAGCGCGAAGAAGTCGTGCGCCTGGAGGAGCTGGTAACTGAACTCGGTGAAGCTGATCCCGCTCTCGAGCCGGGCCCGGACCACCTCGCGGGCGAGCATCCGGTTGACCGGGAAGTGCTTGCCGACGTCGCGGAGGAACTCGACGGCCGACAGCTCGGCCATCCAGTCGAGGTTGTTCACGACCCTGGCGGCCGCCGGCCCGTCGTAGCTGACGAACGGGGCGAGTTGGTCCCGGATGCGCTGCACCCACTCGGCGACCACCCCGGGGGTCTGCAGGGAGCGCTCGCCCGACTCCTTCGGGTCGCCGATCTGGCCGGTGGCGCCGCCGACGAGCAGCAGCGGGCGGTGCCCGGCGAGCTGGAGCCGGCGGGCCATCAGCACCTGCATGAGGTTGCCGACGTGCAGGCTCGGCGCGGTCGGGTCGAAGCCGACGTAGAAGGTCACCGGGCCGGCCGCGAGGTGGGCGCGCAGCGCGTCGGGGTCGGTGGCGTCCTGCACGAGCCCGCGCCGGGTGAGGTCATCGAGGAGATCGGTCACGACCCGATTCTCCACGAGCGGCCGGGCGGGCGCGGTACCGGCGCGGCCCGGCCCGGGCGGCACCCGCGGCGGCCGGCCGCCGGGCCGCTGTCCCGGCCCGCGCGCCCGACCGGCGGCACCCGCGCACGCACCGACCTGCGGCCGCGCGCCGCGGGCCGCGGCAGGGTCCGGGTCCGGGTGCGGGGCCGAGTGCGGGGCCGAGTGCGGGGCCGAGTGCGGGGCCGAGTGCGGGGCCGGGACCGGGGCCGGGGTCCGCCCGAGGGTCCGCCGGGCCAGCGCACGACGTGATCCCGGGCGCGCACCGAGCCCGGTCGCCCGCGGCGCCGCGCTCGCCCACCGGCGGCTGCGATCGATGCGGTTATGCGCATCGCGCATGGCATCGCCGTCGATGCGTGGACGGTATTGCCAAGGGATCGACGCCCATGCTTGGCTGTGCGCGCTTTCGGACCGGACGCGGCGAACCTACCCCTTACAGCAGATTCGCCGAGATCGTCGCGCCCGTACCTCGGCGACCGTTGCGTCAGGAGGACGCCGCACCATGCGGGCCAACCGAACCCTGCTCGTCGTAGGAATCGCCGGACTCGTCCTGTCCGGCACCGCCACCGCCCGGGCCGCCGACACCACCCCGCCGGCCACGCTCCTCGACCGCGCCGCCACCGCGCACGCCCCGCACCTGTTCACCCCCGCCACGCCCGGGCCCGGCCCCGGCTTCGCCGCGCTCGCCGCCGACCCCGGCTACCGGTCGGCGGTCCCCGTCGGCGTCGACCCGGCCGCGCTGGCCGCGGACGTCGGCACGCTCGCCGTCGACGTCGGCGGCCGCACCCGGTACGTCCAGCGGGTCCGTACCGAGACGATCGGCGACGGCACGGCCTGGAGCGGCGTCGCCCACGCCGACCGCGACGGCCGCGCCACCGCCGGCGTGGACGAGACCGAGTGGTTCACCGTCGTCCGCCGCGGCGGGCAGGTCAGCGGCACGTTCCGGGCCGGCGGGGCGATCCACCGGATCGACCCCGTCCCCGGCGGCGGCCACGTGCTGCGCGAGGTGGACCCGGCGGCGATCCCGCCGATGCACCCGCCGGCGTGGCCGAGCGGGTACACCGGCCGCCCGGCCGCGGACCCGCTGCGGGTGGCCGGGCGGCCGGCGACCGCCGCCGAGCCGTACGTGATCCGGGCGCTGGTCGTCCAGCCCAGCGCCATGACCGGCGACGTGCGGTCGGCCGCGCAGAAGGGGGTCGCGCAGGCGAACCTGACGTACCAGAACTCCGGCATCAACATCACGATGGAGCTGGCCGACGCGAAGACGGTGAACTACCGCGAGCAGGGCTTCCAGAAGGACCTGGACGTGCTCACCCGCAAGGGTGACGGCCAGCTCGACGAGGTGCACCAGATGCGCGACGCCGCGCGGGCCGACGTCGTGGTGCTGCTGGTCAGCTCCCGGCAGTACTGCGGCCTGGCCTGGCTGAACGCGAGCGCCGAGCAGGCGTTCGGGGTGGTCGGCGACTTCTGCGTCGGGACGACGTCGGCGTTCGAGCACGAGGTCGGCCACAACCAGGGCGCCTCGCACGACCCGGAGACGTCGCAGACGGACGGGACCGGCGGCGGGAAGCCGGCGTTCGCGTACGGGCAGGGGTTCCGCAAGCCGGGCGTGCTGCGCACGACGATGGCGTACCAGTGCTCCCGGCAGGGGCACCCGGAGTGCCCGGAGGTGCGCTACTGGTCGACGCCGACCAAGCAGGTCAAGGGCGTGACGATCGGTACCGCGAACGCCAACGACAACGTCCGGCTGCTGAACGAGACGGCGCCGCGGGTGTCGCGCTTCCGGAACTGAGCAGCGGGTACCGACCGGGCGGCGGCCTCACCGGCGGGTGCGGCCGCCGCGCCGGTACGCGCTCACGGTCGGCTCGTCGGCCAGCCAGAACCGCCACGGGGTGTCGGCGCCGCTGCTCACGCCGACCCGCGGCCCGGCCCGGAACACGCCGGGGTCGACCGGGTCCGGTGCCGGGGTCAGCCGCAGCGGCGCGGCGGGGTCGAGCAGGTCGACGCCGCTGGCCGTACCGTCGAGGGCCAGGGCCGCGCACAGCCGGGCCGGGCCGCGGGCGAGGTCGCGGTGCCGCTTGGCCGCGGGCCGGCGCAGCCGGGCGGTGTCCCGGCCGGCGACGACCTCGCCGGCGCGCAGCAGCACCGCCGCCGCCTCGCCGACGGGGCCGGTGACGACGTTGAGGCACCAGTGCAGGCCGTAGCTGAAGTAGACGTACGCGCGGCCGGGCGGCCCGAACATGACGGCGTTGCGGGACGTCCGGCCGCGGAACGCGTGCGACGGCGGGTCGGCGCCGGGGCCGCCGTACGCCTCGATCTCGGTGAGCCGGACGGTGACCGGGCCGGCGGTCAGGTGCGCGCCGAGCAGCCCGACGGCCGCCGCGGCGGGCGGCCCGTCGAGCAGCGCGGCGAGCGAGGGGGTCAGCGGGGCACCACCCGCTCCGCGGACCAGGCGCGCCAGTCGGTCAGCTTGTCGGCGACGTCCGCCCACTGGTCGGCGACCGGCTTCGGGCCGGTGGAGCCGGGGGTGGTGCGGGCGGCGAGCGCCGACTTGACCGAGAGCACCTCGCGGACCTCGGGGTCGAGGTGCTCGCTGACGGCGCGCAGGTCGTCGTCGTCCAGGTCGGACAGCTCGCAGTCGCGGCCCACGCAGAGGGCGACGAGCTGGCCGGTGACCTCGTGCGCCTCGCGGAACGGCACGCCGCGCCGGACGAGCCAGTCGGCGACCTCGGTGGCGAGGGTGTGGCCGGCGGGCGCGGCGGCGGCGAGGCGGTCCACCCGTACGGTCATGGTGGATATCATGCCGGCCAGCGCGGGCAGCACGACATCCAGGGTGTCGACCGCGTCGAACGCGGGCTCCTTGTCCTCCTGCATGTCCCGGTCGTAGGCCAGCGGCAGGCCCTTGAGCATGGTGAGGACGGCGACGAGCCCGCCGATGAGCCGGCCGGACTTGCCCCGGGCCAGCTCGGCGATGTCGGCGTTCTTCTTCTGCGGCATGATCGACGAGCCGGTGGCGAAGGAGTCGTCGAGTTCGACCCAGCCGAACTCCCGCGACGTCCAGAGCACCACCTCCTCGCCGAGCCGGGACAGGTGCACGCCGACCAGCGCGGTGACGAACAGGAACTCGGCGACGAAGTCGCGGTCGGCGACCGCGTCGATCGAGTTCTCCGCGGCGGCGGCGAAGCCCAGCTCGCGGGCCACCCGGACGGGGTCCAGCGGCAGCGACGAGCCGGCCAGGGCGCCGGAGCCGAGCGGGCAGATCGCCGCCCGGCCGTCCCAGTCGCGCAGCCGGGCGAGGTCGCGCAGCAGCGGGTGGACGTGGGCGAGGAGCTGGTGCCCGAACGTCACCGGCTGGGCGTGCTGCAGGTGGGTCATGCCCGGCGCCGGGGTGTCCAGGTGCCGCTCGGCCTGCTCGACCAGGGCGTCGGCCAGCTCGACCAGGCGGCCGGCGATGCCCCGGGCCCGGTCCCGCAGGTACAGCCGCAGGTCGGTGGCGATCTGGTCGTTGCGGGACCGGCCGGCGCGCAGCTTGCCGCCGAGCGCGCCGAGGCGCTCGATCAGGCCGCGCTCCAGGGCGGTGTGCACGTCCTCGTCCTCGACGGTGGGGCGGAACGTGCCCGCGGCGCAGGCGGCCTCCAGGTCGTCCAGCGCCGCGAGCGTCCGCCCCAGCTCGTCGTTGCTGAGCAGGCCGGCCCGGGCCAGCACCCGGGCGTGGGCGCGGGAGGCCGCGAGGTCGTACGGGGCGAGCCGCCAGTCGAATTGGACGCTGACCGAGAGTCGGGCGAGTGCCTCGGCGGGGCCGCCGGCGAACCGGCCGCCCCACAGTCGCGCGCCGCCCGAGGACAAGGATTGGGGTTCCACGGTGTCCATTCTGCTCATGTATCGGTCACTCGCCCAAGGGGCTAGCCGGCGGCGAGTCGGGCGTCGCGGGCCGCGGCCAGCGTCGTCGGCAGGCCCCAGAGGCTGACGAAGCCCTTGGCGAGACTCTGGTCGAAGGTGTCGCCGGTGTCGTAGGTGGCGAGGCCGAAGTCGTACAGGCTGGCCGCCGAGCGCCGGCCGGTGACCACGGCGGTGCCGGCGTGCAGCCGCAGCCGGACCTCGCCGCTGACGCTGGCCTGGGTCTCGGCGAGGAACCCGTCGAGGGCCCGGCGCAGCGGGGAGTGCCAGAGGCCGTCGTACACCAGCTCGGTCCACCGCTGCTCGACGCCGCGCTTGAACCGGGCGAGGTCCCGCTCCAGGGTGACGTTCTCCAGCTCCTGGTGGGCGGCGATCAGCGCGATGGCGGCCGGCGCCTCGTACACCTCGCGGCTCTTGATGCCGACGAGCCGGTCCTCGACCATGTCGAGCCGGCCGACGCCCTGCGCGCCGGCCCGGGCGTTGAGCTGGGCGATGGCCTCGTACGGGGTGACCGCGGCCCCGTCGATCGCGACCGGGACGCCCCGCTCGAACGTGATCACCAGCTCGTCGGCGATCCGCGCGGCGGCCGGGTCGCTGGTGTAGTCGTAGATGTCCTCGACCGGGGCGTTCCAGATGTCCTCCAGGAAGCCGGTCTCGACGGCGCGGCCCCACAGGTTCTGGTCGACCGAGTACGGCGAGCGCCGGGTGACGTCGATCGGCAGGTCGTTGGCCTCGGCGTACGCGATGGCGGCGTCCCGGGTCCAGGCGAAGTCGCGGGCCGGGGCGATGATCTTCAGGTCGGGGGCCAGCGCGCCGAAGCTGACCTCGAACCGGACCTGGTCGTTGCCCTTGCCGGTGCAGCCGTGGGCGACGGCGGTGCCGCCGTGCCGGCGGGCCGCGGCGACCAGGTGCTCGACGATGAGCGGCCGGGACAGGGCGGAGACCAGCGGGTACCGGTCCATGTAGCGGGCGTTGGCGCGCAGCGCGGGCAGGCAGTACTGCGCGGCGAACTCGTCCCGGGCGTCGATCACCTCGGCGGCGACGGCGCCGCAGTCCAGCGCCCGCTGCTTGATCGCGGCCAGGTCCTCGCCGCCCTGGCCGACGTCGATCGCCACGGCGATCACCTCGGCGCCGAGCTTGTCGGCGAGGTACGGGATGGCCACGGAGGTGTCCAGGCCGCCGGAGTAGGCGAGGACGACCCGCTCGCCGGTCGATGCGGTCACGGCTTTGCTCCTCTCACTGCCGGCGTGCCGGCATGGACCGGCGCCGGCGGGCGCCGGTCCGGTGGAATCGTGCGGATGGGTCGCGGGGGTGGCCGCGGGTGGGGAGGGTGGCGGGGCGGCGTCAGCCGGCGGCGGTGGTCGTCCGCCGGTGCCGTCGTCGTCGGCGCGCGCGCACGGCTCAGCCGTCCTCGCGCGGGCCGGCGGCCGCGCTGAGCAGGGCGACGACGCCGTCGCCGCCGATGTCGGAGCGGGCGACGATGAGGATGGTGTCGTCGCCGGCGATCGTGCCGAGCACCTCGCCGAGCCCGGCCCGGTCGATGGCGCTGGCGAGGAACTGGGCAGCGCCCGGCGGGGTGCGCAGGACCGCGATGTTGCCGCTGGCGCTGGCGCCGGTGAGCAGCTCGCGCAGCAGCCGGTGCAGCCGGGCGGGCGCGGTCTCGGCGGGGACGAGCGGGTCGCTGTTGTCCTCGGGGATCACGTACGCGCCGGCGCCGGCGCCGCGGGCCTTGACCGCGCCCAGCTCCTCCAGGTCGCGGGACAGTGTGGCCTGGGTGACCTGGATGCCGGCGTCGGTGAGCAGCGCCGCCAGCTCCGCCTGGGAGCGCACGGGCTGCTGGCGGACCAGCGCCGTGATCCGCTCCTGCCGTACGGCCTTGCTCACCTGCTGCACGTCGCTCACCTGTCGCATGATGCGGGTCTCACTTGTTGCATGACCCTACGGTACCCCGTATAACTATGCAGGACACCGTGATTACGGTTACGGTGCCCCATCCGAGTGGATGGGCTACGAGACGCCCCGGCGGGTTCGTGGGATGGGTGGTAACCCCCCGGGCCCGCCGGGGTCCCGCGCGTTCAGGCGCCGCGCAGGACCGCGCCGGTGCGTGCCGCCGCCGCGGCGACCGCGGCGTCGCGCGCCGCCACCGCCTCCTCCGCGGTCAGCGTGCGGTCCGGGGCGCGGAACGTCAACGTGTAGGCAAGCGACTTGCGCCCGGCGCCGAGCCGGTCGTCGCTGCGGTACACGTCGAACAGCCGGATCGCCTCGGCCAACTCCCCCGCGCCCGCGGCCAGCGCCGCGTGCACGTCCGCCGCCGGCACGCCCTCGTCCACGACCAGCGCCACGTCGATCAGCGCCGGCGGGAAGCCGGACAGCCGCGGCGCGGCCACCGGGTCGGGCAGCGGCAGCGCGTCCAGGTTCAGCTCCAGCGCCGCCGTCCGGGGCGGCAGGTCCAGCGCCGCCAGCGCCGCCGGGTGCAGCTCGCCCGCGTGCCCGACCACCGCGCCGTCGACCAGGATCTCGGCGCACCGGCCGGGGTGCCAGGGCGCGTACTCGCCCGACCGGACCGCGATCCGGGCCGCGGGCACGCCGGCCGCGGCCAGCGTGATCCGCGCGGCCTCGACCGCGTCCGCCCAGCCGCCCGCCCGGCCCTCGCCCCACCAGCCGGCGGGCGCGGCGTCGCCGGCCAGCACCGCGGCGACGTGCTGCGGCTGGCGCGGCACGTACTCCTCCAGCGCCGCCAGGTCGGCCGCCGCCGGCCGGCCGTCGACCGGCAGCCGGGGCGGCGCGCCCGCGGTGTCCCGGGGCAGGAAGACCAGGCCCAGCTCGTACAGCGCGACGTCTCGGTGGCCGCGGCCGAGGTTGCGGCGGACCGCGGCGAGCAGGCCCGGCAGCAGCCGGGTGCGCAGCGCCGGCTCGACGTCCGACATCGGGTTCGCCAGCCGCACCACGGTCCGGCGGGGGTCGTCGGCCGGGAGGCCGAGGGCGTCCCAGACCGCCGGGTCCAGGAACGGGAAGGACAGCGTCTCGGCGTACCCGGCCTCGGCCAGCGCCCGGGAGGCGTCCCGGCGGCGGCGCTGCGCCGCGGTCAGGCCGCGGCCGGGCGGCGCGCTCGGCAGCACGCTCGGGATCCGGTCGTACCCGTCCAGCCGCGCCACCTCCTCCACCAGGTCGGCCGGGTCGCGCAGGTCGGGCCGCCAGGTCGGCGGCGTGACCGCCCACCGGTCCGCGGCCGGGTCGGCCACCGTCGCGCCGACCAGCTCCAGCAGCGCCGCCACCCGCGCCGCCGGGTACGGCACGCCGACCGTCCGGCCCGGCAGCGCCGGGTCCAGCGGGACCGCCGCCGGCGGCGCCACCGTGTCGACGTCCAGGACGTCCGCGCCGACCGTCCCGCCGGCGTACTCGACCAGCAGGGCCGCGGCCCGGTGCAGCGCGACCAGCGGCAGCGCCGGGTCGACGCCGCGCTCGAACCGCTTGCTCGCCTCGCTCGGCAGCTTGTGCCGGCGGGCCGCCCTGGCGACCGCGATCGGGTCCCAGTGCGCGGCCTCCAGCAGCAGGTCGGTGGTCCCGGCGGCGACCTCGGTGCTCGCCCCGCCCATGACCGCGGCCAGCGAGACCACGCCCGAGTCGTCGGCGATGACGACGTCCTCGGGGTGCAGCTCGCGGGCGGTACCGTCCAGCGTGGTCAGCTTCTCCCCCGGCCGGGCCCGGCGGACCACCAGCTCGCCGCGCAGCGCGGACAGGTCGAACGCGTGCATCGGCTGCCCGAGTTCGAGCATCACGTAGTTGGTCACGTCCACGGCCAGCGAGATCGGCCGCATCCCCGCCCGGACCAGCCGGCGGGCCAGCCACGCCGGGCTCGGCGCCGCCGGGTCGATGCCGCGCACCGCCAGCCCCGCGAACCGGTCGCAGGCGGCCGGGTCCTCGATCCGCACCGGGTACGCCGGGGTCGGCGTCGCCGCCGGGACGCCCGGCAGCGCGGCCGGGTCGCGGAACGGCACGCCGAGCGACGCCGCCAGCTCGCGGGCGATGCCGCGGACGGAGAAGCAGTACCCGCGGTCGGGCGTCACGTTGACCTCGACCACGACGTCGTCCAGGCCGACCAGCGGCCGCGCGTCGGTGCCCGGCGCGGCGGCGTCCGGCGGCAGCACGATGATGCCGTCGTGGTCGTCGCTGACGCCCAGCTCCCGGCCGGAGCAGATCATCCCGCGGGACATCCGCCCGTACGTCCTCCGCTCCCCGATCGCGAACCCGCCCGGCAGCACCCCGCCCGACAGGATCACGATCACGAGGTCGCCCTCGGCGAAGTTGCGCGCCCCGCAGACGATCTCCTGCGGTGCGTCCCGGCCGACGTCGACCAGGCAGTACCGGATCGGCTTCTTGAACCCGGTCAGCTCCTCGACGCTCGCCACCCGCCCGACCACCAGGTCGCCGGCGACCGACGTGCGCAGGTCGACGATCTCCTCGACCTCCAGGCCCACCCGGACCAGGGCGCGCTCCAGCTCCCCGGGGTCGGTGGGCGCGTCGACGTACTCGCGCAGCCACGAAACCGGCAGGCGCATCTCAGACTCCCATCCCGAAGGCGCGGGCGAACCGCACGTCGCCCTCCACCAGATCCCGCAGGTCGGTCACCCCGTGCCGGAACATCAACGCCCGGTCGATGCCCATCCCGAACGCGAACCCGGAGTACTCGTCCGGGTCGACGCCGCAGGCGCGCAGCACCCGCGGGTTGACCATGCCGCAGCCGCCCCACTCCACCCAGCGCGGGCCGTCCCGGTGCTCCGGGAACCACACGTCCAGCTCCGCGGACGGCTCGGTGAACGGGAAGTACGACGGCCGCAGCCGGGTCCGCGAACCGGGCCCGAACATCGTCGCGACGAAGTGGTCCAGGGTGCCCTTGAGGTGCGCCATCGTGATCCCCCGGTCCACCACCAGGCCCTCGATCTGGTGGAACACCGGCAGGTGCGTGGCGTCCAGCTCGTCGGTCCGGTACACCCGGCCCGTGCAGACGACGTACACCGGCAGCTCGCGACCCAGCAGCGCCCGGATCTGCACCGGCGAGGTGTGCGTGCGCAGCACCAGCCCCGACTCGCCGGTCGAGGCGTGGTCGCCGGCCGTCCGGCCCGCCGCCGCGCGCGCGGTGGCCAGGTAGAAGGTGTCCATCATGGTCCGCGCCGGGTGGTCCGGGACGAAGTTGAGGGCGTCGAAGTTGTACCACTCCAACTCCGCCTCGGGCCCCTCGGCGACCTCGTAACCCATCCCGACGAACAGGTCCGCGGCCCGCTCCATCAGCGTGCTGACGGGGTGCCGGGCGCCGCGCGGGTGCCGGTCCCACGGCAGGGTGACGTCCACCCGCTCCTCGGCCAGCATCCGCCGGGCCGCCTCGGCCTCGAGTTCGGCGGCCCGCCGGGCGTACGCCGCATCCACGGCCTGCCGGGCGACGTTGACCCGCTTGCCGGCGTCGGCCTTCGCGGCCGGCGGCAGCGCGCCGATCTCCCGCCGGGCGAGCGCGATCGGCGCCCGGTCGCCGAGGTGCGCCGGCTTGACCGCGGTCAGCGCGGCGAGATCCGGCGCGGCGGCGAACGCCGCACCGGCCGCGGCGACGGCGGCGTCGAGCGCGGCCGGGTCGAGCAGCGCGACCTGCTTCGGGTCGTACGGGTCATTCTTGTAGGACATGGTCCCCCTCACACCGGACAGCCACCGGGCAGTTTACGGGCGTACCGCGCCGCCGGTGCGGGTGTGGGGCGGGAGCGGTCAACTCCGCGACCCGCCTCCGGCGGACAACCCGAACGACCGACTCACCCGGGCGATGCTACTGCGCTGCCCGGGCCGGGTCGTGCGGATATCACCACCGCCCTGCGCACGAGTGCGCCGGGCATGCCCCGGCCGCCGGCGCTCATCGGGCTGTCGCCAGCTCGACGGTGACCGACGTGTCGTCGAAGATCCAGAAGCCGGTCGGCGCGACAGCCCCGACCCGGGCCGCGAGCGGGAGGATCCCGACCGACACATTCGGTCGTCGCATGATCACCAACAGGTGGGCGAGCTGTGCCTCGTGCGCTGCGTCGTCGCAGTAGCGGACCGCAGCGCGCTCTCGGCGACCACGGCGACGACCCGCTTGCCGGTACCGAGGGTGAGCGCGGCGCGCCGCTGCCGCGCGGCGACTGCCTCGGTCAGGTCGTCCGGTGCGCCGAGGAGGTCGCGCCAGAAGCTCATCGCGGCACGCATGTACTCCGGCGTCCGGAAGGGTCCGGGCAGGATGTTCACGTCGTGTACCCCGGAACATGACCGTCCCGGTACCGGGCATCCCCGGCTCCAATGCGGACGGTGTCCTCCCATCGTCCCGCCCCACACGGCCACCGGTCAACATCAACATCACGCAACCTTGCGCGCCGCTACCCCGCGACGGCGCGGATTCGCGACGACATTCGTCATCAACCTTGCGCCGGGGGCGGCGAGCACCACGTCGGGACGTACGGAGCCGGACACCCCGGCGGCCGGTCCGGGGATTCCGGCACCGCGGCCCCGGACCCGGCCACGCCGAGAGGTCAGCAGCCGCCGCAGTTGAAGAAGGTGACGTCCCAGTGGTCCGGCTCGCGGTAGTAGATGTTGCCCGAGCGGGCCCGCCACTGGCTCCCCCCGATCGCGCGGAACGTCCGCGTGACGTAGCGGTTCAGGCAATTGGTCAGACGGAAGTCCAGCTTGTAGCCGTTCCAGTGGGTGTACTTGTACGGCCGCGGCAGCTCGTGCCCCACCTCCGTGCCGCCGGTGACGGTCAGCCCGCAGCCGGACGCCCGGCGCAGCGTCACCGCGCCGAGGATCGTGGCCCGGTTGATGCCGTCCAGCGACGTGCACATGCGGTTCATCCGGCGCATGCAGCTACCGCTGGACCAGACCACGATGCCGGACCGGCGCAGCACCCGGTGCGCGTCGTACCGGGCCATCTTGGCCGGCTGCACCACCAGCGTCTGCGCGTACGGGATGAACACCGGGTGCCGGCCGGGCGCGGTCGCGGCGGCCGGGCCCGGCGCGCCGGTGGCCGCGAGCGCGGTGGTGAGCAGGGCAGCGGACCACGTTGCGGCGCGCTTGCGCATCGCCTTCCTCCCCGTCCCGCGGGGATCACGGCCGGGCCGATGCCCGGCGCCTTACCTGAGCAATCCTCGCGAATCGCCCGAAGGTAGCAACGGCCGGCGGCGGCGGGGCGGTGTATCGAGCCATGTGCGACGGTCGCGGAGGCGGGTCGCCGGGCAAGGGTGCCCGTTCGGGCGCGGACGCGTGACAGGGGTCACGCCGGGTGGTGCGCGGCCGCCGAAGCGTACAGGCAGACCGCCGCGGCGGCGGCCAGGTTCAGGCTCTCCGCGCGGCCGTAGCGGGGGACGCGCACCCGCTCGTCGGCCGCCGCGAGCAGGTCCGCGGGCAGGCCGTGCGCCTCGCTGCCGAACAGCCAGGCGGTCGGGCCGGCGAGCGCGCCCGCCGCCGCGAGGCGGTGCAGGTCCAGGTCGCCGTACCCGGTGGCGGCCCGCACCCGCAGGCCGGCGGCGCGGGCCGCGGCCAGTGCGCCGGCCGGGTCGGGCGCGCGGACGACGTCGGCGTGGAAGAGGCTGCCGGCGGACGCGCGGACGCACTTGCCGTTGTACGGGTCGACGGTGTCGCCGGCGAAGACCACCGCGGCGGCGCCGGCCGCGTCGGCGGTGCGCAGGATCGTGCCGGCGTTGCCGGGGTCGCGGACGTCCACCAGCACCGCGACCAGCGCCGGCCCGGCGGCCAGGACGTCGGCCAGCGGGCGGTCCAGGTGGGCGCAGACGGCGACGAGGCCCTGCGGGGCGACGGTCTCGGCGAGGGCGGCGAGCGCCTCGTCGGTCACCGGCGAGACGGGCACGCCGCCCGCGGCGGCCGCCGCGGCGAGGTCGGCGTACCGGTCCAGGGCGGCCGGGGTGCCGAACAGCTCGACGGCCGCGCCGGGCCGGGCCAGCGCTTCGCGGACGGCCTGCGGGCCCTCGGCGAGGAAGCGGCCGGCGCGGTCGCGGTCGCGGCGGCGGTGCAGGCGGCGGGCGGCGGCGACCCGCGGCGTGCGCGGGGTGAACAGCGTCATCGGACACCTCCGGGGTCGGCCGGACAGGCCAGCGCCCCGCGGCCGCCGGGCGGCGCGGGGCGCTGGTCGGTGCTTCGCGGTGCTCAGGCGGCCTGCACGCCGCCGACGCCCTCGGCCTGGACGGCCTTGCGGGCGACCTCGACGAGCGTGCCGAACGCCGCGGCGTCGGTGACCGCCAGGTCCGCGAGGATCTTGCGGTCGACCTCGACGCCGGCCAGGCGCAGGCCCTGGATGAACCGGTTGTACGTGAGCCCGTTGGCCCGGGCGCCCGCGTTGATCCGGGTGATCCAGAGCTGCCGGAAGTCGCCCTTGCGGTCGCGACGGTCCCGGTAGGCGTACTGCATCGAGTGCAGCACCTGCTCCTTGGCCTTGCGGTACAGCCGGGACCGCTGGCCCCGGTAGCCGCTGGCGGTCTCCAGGACCTCGCGGCGCTTCTTCTGCGCGTTCACTGCCCGCTTGACGCGTGCCATGTCCGTAACTCCCCTACGTCAGTACGATGGCGCGCGTCAGCGGCCGAGCAGCTTCTTGATCCGCTTGGTGTCGGCCTTCGCGACCTCGACCGTGCCGGTCAGCCGGCGGGTCCGGGTGGAGGCCTTGCCCTCCAGCAGGTGGCGCTTGCCGGCCTGCTCGGTGCGCAGCTTGCCGCGCCCGGTGACCCGCACCCGCTTGCCCGTGCCCGTGTGGCTCTTCATCTTCGGCATGTGTGAACGCTCTCCTGTCACTCCCCGGCCGTGGCAGCCGGCTCGGCCGACGCCTCGGCCTCGCCGCGGTCGCCCTTGGCGCCCGCTGCCACCGCGGTGGCCTTGACGGCGCGGTGCGGCGCCAAAACCATGATCATGTTACGGCCGTCCTGCTTGGGGGCGGCCTCGACGTAGCCCAGCTCCGAGATCTCCTCCTCGAGCCGGCGGAGCAGGCGGTAGCCCAGCTCGGGGCGGCTCTGCTCACGACCACGGAACATGATCGTGACCTTGACCTTGTCGCCCGCCTTGAGGAACCGGACCACGTGACCCTTCTTGGTCTCGTAGTCGTGCGGGTCGATCTTCGGCCGGAGCTTCATCTCCTTGATGACCGTCTGCTGCTGGTTGCGCCGGGCTTCCCGGGCCTTGAGTGCGCTCTCGTACTTGAACTTGCCGAAGTCCATGAGCTTGCACACCGGTGGCCGGGCCATCGGCGCGACCTCGACCAGGTCCAGGTCGACATCGGCGGCCAACTGCAGGGCCCGCTCCAACGGAACGATCCCCACCTGCTCACCTTCCGGGCCGACCAAGCGGACCTCGCGGGCCCGGATCTGATCGTTGACGCGTGGTTCGACGCTGATGAGGCCTCCTCGGGTACGTACCGTCTGCCGTCGATTCCCGGACAGCCCATCCGGGGCCGCCGGGGAAAGCAGAAAGCCCCGGCGCATGCCGGGGCCCACTCGACCGGTCGGTACGCGCACGGGGCGCATGACCCGGCGCGATGGCCGGGGACCGGACCCCGCCGCCGGAAGGGCGACGCAGGTGGGAGCGGGCGCTCCGCTTCGGGACCGCCACAGCGGGCGGTCCGGTCGACGCATCGATCCTAACAGACCGGCCCGGGCCGGCCGCCCCGGCCGCCGGTACCGCCCCCGCCGGCCGACCGGCTGCCCGCGGGCGCCGCCGGGCGTGCTCCCGGCGGCGCCCGCGGGTCGGGTCAGCCGGCCGCGGGGAACCGCAGGTCGGCGGTGGTGGCGTCCTGCTGCGCCACCGGTACCGCGGTGGCCTCGGCGAACGTCCGCACGTTGTCGTGCCAGCCCTCGACCGGGGCCGGCGCGTCCGCGGTGAGCAGGAGCTGCCGGGCCTTGATCGGCTGCCCGCCGAGCAGCTCGACGGCGTACGTGGCGTCGGCGTTGCCGACCAGCACGCCGGCGGCGACCTCGCCGGTGCGGGCGTGGGCGAGCATCAGCAGCCGGTCGCCGTCCGGGGCGGTGGTGACCGCGCCGGACAGCTTCGTGCCGACGGCCAGCCGGACGGTCCACTCCCGGACCGCGTCCGGGCGGACCCGGACCGTGGCGGCGTCGGCCGCGGTGATCGAGCCGCCGGCCCACTGCGGTACGCCCGACTGCGGCACGAACCGCAGCGACCAGTCGTACGGGCCGAGGTTGGGCAGCACGACGTAGCCGTCGGCGTCGGTGCCCCAGCCGGAGCTGATCCGGTCGGTGTACCGCCACAGCTCGCTGGAGACGAACGCGTCGGTGGCCGGGTTGCCGTCGGCGCCGATCACCCGGGCCTCCAGCGTGCCGCCCGGGTCGAGCCGGACGGTCGGGACGGCGGTCTCCGCGCCGGCCCGGACGGTCACCGTGATCGCGCGGTGCTGCAGGCCCGTGCCGCCGCGGGCGCCGACCCACTGGGCGCCGAGGCCGGAGCGCAGGGACGGCAGCGCGAAGATCTGGTAGTCGCCCGGCTCGACCGGCAGGCTGCGCAGGGCGCCGGTGGCGTCGGACTGGCCGAACCCGAGCCCGGCGCCGCCGCTGAGCACGCCGGAGGCGCGCAGCTCGAACGCGACGTCGCCGGCCCCGCGGCCGGTGGACTTGTCGACGACCTGGCTGGTCACCACGCCGCCGATGCCGAGCTTGAGGTTGAGCTGCTTGGCCTCGCCCGGCCCGACCCGGGTCATCGTGGCCGTGGTCAGGTAGTACCGGTACGGGTTGGCCTCCACCAGCACCAGCAGCTCGGTGTCGGCCGGCACCCGGCGGAACGTCACGCCGGTGCCGCGGTCGCACTGCTCGTGCGCGGACTCGGCGAGCAGGAAGGCGCACACGCCGGTCACCGGGGCGCCGGTTGCGGCGTCGGTGGCGCCGACGACGAGGCGGCCGGTGTCGGCGCCGGCCCGCGGGCGGACCGGCTGGCCGGCGCGGGTGCGCCGGTCGACGTACGCGCGCAGGGTCGCGGCGCCGGCCCGGTCGAGCCCGCGGATCAGCTCGGGCCGGATGCCGGGCAGCGAGGTGATGCGGGCGGCGGGCTTCGGGGCCGCGCGGCGGGCGGGCGGCTTCGCGGCCGGCGCCGCGAGGGCGGCCGCCCGGGCCGCGTCCGCGGCGGGCCGCGGGGCGGCGGCGGCCGGCGCGGCGAGGGTCGCGGCGGCGAGAGCGGATGCGGACAGGACCAGCGTCAGATACCGCAACATCACATCCCAATCGGATGGTCGGGGCAGATCCGGCCACTGTGCAGGTCATCCACCGGGGTCACTATGACCTGCGCCACACCGGCGCCGCGCGCGGATCCGCCGGACGGTGGCCACAGTGGAGCCGATCAGCCGATGTCCGGTATCCCGACCGCCGCTGTCGGATATCCGACAGGCCCGCCGCCAGCCGACCGACGGGCCCGGTCTCAGGGCGCGCGGGGCACGGTCCCGGCCACGCCGGCGGTCCGTCCGGCCCGCCGGCAGCCCGTGACAGGCCCCGCGGCAGTCCGCTCACAGCCGGCGTCGGATCGCCGGCGGGCGGCGTCAGCCCGCGGCCGGTGCCCGGTCGGCCGGGCCCGCGGCGGCGTGCAGGGCACGCAGGGCGCGCAGCCCGTCGACCGCGTACTGCTTGTCCACCGCCTGGACCGCCATCATCGGCAGCAGGTCGTCGTCGTGCAGCTCCAGGCTGGCCCACGGCGCGCCGGACCGGAACCGGACCGCCCGGACCACCGACCAGGGCAGGGCGTACCCGCCGACGAGGTTGCGTACCCGGATGCCGGTAGCGTCCGCGACCACCCGGGGCCGGGTCAGCGCGAGGATGCCGGCCGCGCCGAGCAGCCCGAGCAGCACCATCGCCACCTGGTCGGCGACGCCGAACGCCGCCTCGGCGGAGTTCACCGGCCGGCGCAGGACCGTGGCGACCCCGGCGAAGACGAGCAGCACGGCTGCCGCGGCGAGCCGGCAGACCAGCCGGGCCCGCTGCGGGCGCAGCCGGACGGCGGCCGCGGTCACAGCCGGCACGCGTGGATGTCGGTGACGAGGATCGCCCGGGCACCCAGGTCGTACAGCTCGTCCATCACCCGGTGCACGTCCGCCCGCGGGACCATCGCCTGCACCGCGACCCAGCCCTCCCGGTGCAGCGGGGAGATCGTCGGCGACTCGATGCCCGGCGTCAGGTCGCTGGCCGCCTCCAGCAGGTCGGCGCGCACGTCGTAGGCGAGCATGACGTACCGGCGGGCGACCAGCACGCCCTGGAGCCGGCGCAGGAGCTGGCCCGCCGCCGGGCCCGACTCGGGGTCGGCGGCCGGGTCGGCGGTGGGGCCGATCACCACCGCGGTCGAGCGCAGGATCGGCTCGCCGACGGTGACCAGGCCGGCCTGGCGCAGCGTGGCCCCGGTCTGCACCACGTCGGCGATGACGTCGGCGACACCGAGCCGGATGGCGTTCTCCACGGCGCCGTCCAGCTTGACCACCTCGGCGGTCAGGCCGCGGCCGGCCAGGTAGGCGCCGACCACCCCGGCGTACGAGGTGGCGATGCGCCGGCCGGCGACGTCCTCGGCGGCGGCCAGCACGCCCGGCCGGGCGGCGAACCGGAAGGCCGCCGCGGCGAAGCCCAGGTCCAGCACCTCGATGGCCGGGGAGCCGGAGTCGACCAGCAGGTCGCGGCCGGTGACGCCGAGGTCGAGGTCGCCCGAGCCGACGTACGTGGCGATGTCGCGCGGGCGCAGGTAGAAGAAGTCGACGTCGTTGGCGACGTCGTGGCAGACCAGGTCCTTCGGGTCGCTGCGCTGCCGGTAGCCGGCCTCGGTGAGCATCTGCGCGGCGGCGGCCGCGAGGCTGCCCTTGTTCGGTACGGCGATTCTCAGCGTGCGGTCCATGGGCGGCGTGCTCCTGTCGCGGGGTGCGGGGTACGCGGACGGATCACGTCAGAGATGTCGGTAGACGTCCTTCAGCTCCAGGCCGGTGGCCAGCATGAGGACCTGCGCCTGGTACAGCAGTTGGGCGATCTCCTCGGCGGTGCGCTGCGGGCCCTCGTGCTCGGCCGCCATCCACGACTCGGCCGCCTCCTCGACGACCTTCTTGCCGATGAAGTGGACGCCGCGGTCGAGCGCCGCGACCGTGCCCGAGCCGGGCGTACGGGCCGCGGCCTTGGCCGACAGCTCCCCGAACAGCTCCTCGAACGTCTTCACGCCGCTGATTGTGCCAGTTGCCCCGGGCCCGGCGCCGCCCCGGTCAGTCGGCGGCGGTGAGGTGGCGCAGGGTGACGGCCGCATCGAGGGCGGCGATCGCCGCGGCGTGGCCCTTGTCCTCGACCGAGTCCGGCAGGCCGGCGCGGTCCCGGGCCTGGCCGAGCGACTCGACGGTGAGCACGCCGTTGGCCACCGGCGTGGACTCGTCCAGCGCCACCCGGGTCAGCCCGGCGGTGACCGCGTCGCAGACGTAGTCGAAGTGCGGGGTCTCGCCGCGGATCACCACGCCGAGCGCCACCACCGCGTCGTACCGGCGGGCCAGCGCCTGCGCGACCACGGCCAGCTCGACCGCCCCGGCCACCCGGTGCACCGCCACGTCGACCACGCCGCACTCCTTGGCCCCCGCGGCGGCCCGGTCGATCATGTGGTCGATCAGGTCGCTGTGCCAGCGCGAGCCGACGATGGCCAGCCGCAGGCCGGTGGCGTCGACCGCGGCGAGGTGCGGGTCCCCGAATCCGGCCATCAGGCGAGTCCCTCCACGACCTCGTCCAGCTCGTCCAGCAAATGTCCCATGCGATCCCGTTTGGTACGCAGATACCGGACATTCTCCGGGTGCGGGCGGATCGGCAGGGCGGCCCGGCCGACGATGGTGAGGCCGTACCCCTCCAGCCCGGCCCGCTTGGCCGGGTTGTTGGTGAGCAGCCGCATCGACCGCACGCCCAGGTCGGACAGGATCTGCGCGCCGGTGCCGTAGTCCCGGGCGTCGGCGGGCAGGCCGAGTTCGAGGTTGGCCTCGACGGTGTCCCGGCCGAGGTCCTGGAGCTGGTACGCCTGGAGCTTGTGCAGCAGGCCGATCCCCCGGCCCTCGTGCCCGCGGACGTACAGCACCACGCCGCGCCCGGCGTCGGCCACCGCGGCGAGCGCCGCGTCGAGCTGCGGGCCGCAGTCGCAGCGCAGCGAGCCGAACACGTCCCCGGTCAGGCACTCGGAGTGGACCCGGACCAGGACGTCCTCGCCGTCGCCCAGGTCGCCGTGGACCAGCGCGATGTGCTCGGCGCCGTCGAACGCCCGGTACCCGACCGCCCGGAAGTCGCCGTGCGCGGTGGGGATGCGGGCGTCGGCGACCCGCTCAACCTGCTGCTCGGTGCGCCGCCGGTGCGCGATCAGGTCGGCGATCGTGATCAGGGCGAGGTCGTGCGCGGCGGCGAACCGGCGCAGATCCGGCAGCCGCTGCATGGTGCCGTCGTCGTTGACCAGCTCGCACAGGGCGCCGGCCGGGTGCAGCCCGGCGAGCCGGGCCAGGTCGACGGCGGCCTCGGTGTGGCCGGGGCGGCGCAGCACCCCGCCGGCCCGGGCGCGCAGCGGCAGGACGTGGCCGGGGCGGGCGAACTCCCCCGGCACGGTCCGCGGGTCGCCGAGCAGCCGGATGGTCCGGGCCCGGTCGGCGGCGGAGATGCCGGTGCTGACGCCGTCGCGGGCGTCGACGGTGACGGTGTACGCGGTGCCGGTCCAGTCCTGGTTCTGCTGGACCATCTGCGGCAGGTGCAGCCGCTCGCAGTCGGCCTCGGCGAGCGGGGCGCAGATGTACCCCGAGGTGTACCGGATCATGAAGGCCAGCAGCTCGGGCGTGGCCTTCTCGGCGGCGATGATGAGGTCGCCCTCGTTCTCCCGGTCCTCGTCGTCGACGACGATCACGGCCCGGCCGGCGGCGATGTCGGCGATGGCCCGCTCGATCGTGGCGAATCCGGATGCGTCGCTCATGCCCGCTCCCCCAGCAGCTTCTCGACGTACTTGGCGAGGACGTCGACCTCGATGTTGACCCGATCGCCGACCGCCCGGGTACCGAGCGTGGTCAGCGCGAGGGTGGTCGGGATCAGCCCGACGGTGAACCGGTCGCCGGCGACGCCGGCGACCGTGAGCGAGACGCCGTCGACGGTGACGGAGCCCTTCTCGACCAGGTACCGGCCGAGGCCGGCCGGCAGGTCGACGTCGACCTCGGTCCAGTGCTCGGCCGGGCGCCGGCCGGCGATGGTGGCCAGGCCGTCCACGTGGCCCTGGACGAGATGGCCGCCCAGCCGGGTGGTCGGCGTGACCGCCCGTTCCAGGTTGACCGGGTCGCCGGGCCGCAGCGCGCCCAGCGACGACCGGCGCAGCGTCTCGGCCATCACGTCGGCGGTGAAGGTGTCGCCGTCGACAGTGACGACGGTGAGACAGACGCCGTTGACCGCGATCGAGTCGCCGTGCGCGGCGTCGGCGGTGACGGCCGGGCCGCGCAGGGACAGTCGGGTCGCGTCCGGCAGCGGGTGCGCCGCGACGACCTCGCCGCGCTCCTCGACGATTCCGGTGAACACGCCGGTCCTCTCGCTCGGCGCGCCAACGGGAGGGGCGGCAGGCGGGGACGACAGCGGGCCGGCGCGGGGTCGCGGACGTCCCGGGCACGCGCCCGGGGCGGCCGGCGCACGCCGGGCGCCCGACCGTCGCGCCGACTCCCATCCGGACTTTCCGGCCGTGCGTCGCCGCACAGCCGACCGTCGGCCCCGGGGTCTCACCGGGTCCACCGGCCCGAGGGCCGGGTCACGGGCTTACCGGGCGTCGCCGCCCGGATCACCGTCGGTTCGGAATCTCACCGAGTCCCGCCAGCGCATGGTGGGTACCCGATCAGTCTCGCACGCCGGCCGGCCGCCCCACCATCGCCGCGGCGCAGGTCACAATCGTGCCCGAACGGGAATACGCCGGCGGTACCGCTCACTCGGGGTTCTTGCGGCGGTCGATGGCGATGTACGAGCCGGGCTGGCCCTTGGCCACCGTCTTCATCTCCGAGGCCACCGCGATGACCTGCCGCGGGTCCCGGTACCGGCGGGACTCGGCCGAGATCGCCACCCCGATCGACAGCGTGGCCAGCGCCGCCCGGTGCTTCTGGCCGCGCCGGTCGGTCAGCTCGATGAAGCCGCGCCGGGAGTCGGTTTCGTCGTACAGGGCGTCGGCGGCCCGCTCGAACTCGATCACCGCCTGGCGCAGCAGCGGCAGCACCTGGCCGGGGGTGCAGATGATGACGAAGTCGTCGCCGCCGATGTGGCCGAGGAACGGCATCGGCGGGGCGGCGGCCAGCGCCGCGTCGTACAGGCTGCGGGCCAGCGCCGAGATGAACTCGTCGCCGCGGACGAAGCCGTACACGTCGTTGACGCTCTTGAACCGGTCGATGTCGATGTAGCCGACGGCGAACTCGGCCCGGGCCCGGTACCGGTCGGCGACCTCGCGCTGGATCCGGGTGTTGCCGGGCAGCCCGGTCAGCGGGGAGACCTCGCGGAACTCCTGGTTGCGGCGCAGCGTCGAGCGCACCCGGGCGATCAGTTCGAGGGTGTCGAACGGCTTGACCAGGTAGTCGTCGGCGCCGGCGGTGAGCCCGACGACCTTGTCCACCGTCATGCCCTTGGCGGTCAGCATGATGATCGGCAGGGCGGTGGTCAGCGGGTTGGCCCGCAGCCGGCGGGTCAGCTCCAGGCCGTCCACCCGGGGCATCATCACGTCGACCAGGGCGAGGTCGGGGCGGTGCGCCTCGATCAGTTCGAGGGCCTCCTCGCCGTCGCGGGCGAGCAGCGCGGCGAAGCCGTGCAGGCGCAGGTTGACCTCGACGAAGCGGGCGATGTCGACGTCGTCGTCGACGACCAGGATCAGCTCCGGCCGCGGGGCCGCCTCGGTGCTCACGCCGGACCCGCCGCGGCCACGGTCAGGCCCGGGCCAGCTCGCGGAGGCGGTCGATGGCCGCCGCCGGGTCGTCGGCCCCGTAGATCGCCGTACCGGCCACGAACGCGTCCGCGCCGGCCTCGGCCGCCGCGGCAATCGTGTCGGCGGCGATCCCGCCGTCCACCTCGATCCGGATCGCCAGCTCGTCGGCGTCGGCCCGCTTGCGGGCGGCGCGGACCTTGGCCAGCAGCTCCGGCATGAACGCCTGGCCGCCGAAGCCGGCCTTGATCGTCATGATCAACAGGGTGTCGAAGTGCGGGAGCAGGTCCAGGTACGGCTCGACCGGGGTGTCCCGGTCGATCGCCAGGCCGGCCCGGCTGCCGGCGGCCCGCAGGTCGCGGGCCAGCGCGACGGGGTCGGCGCACGCCTCGGCGTGGAAGGTGACGTTGTACACCCCCAGCTCGGCGTAGCCGGGCGCCCACCGGGCCGGGTCCTCGATCATCAGGTGCACGTCGAACGGGATGTCCGTCGCCCGGTACAGGCTCTCGACCACCGGCGGGCCGATCGTCAGGTTGGGCACGAAGTGGTTGTCCATGACGTCCACGTGCAGCCAGTCGGCCCGGCCCTCGACCGCGCGGGCGGCGGCGGCGAGGTGGGCGAAGTCGGCGGCGAGGAGGCTGGGCGCGATCACGGTCGCCGGCCGGGCACCGGCGCTGCTGTCACTCACCCCGCCAGTCTACGAACCCGGCCGGCCGGCCGGCTCGCCGAGGTCCAGCGCCCACGCCCCGCCCTGCCGGGTGAAGCCGAGCCGGCCGTAGTACGGGGCGACCATCCGCGGCGGCGTGACCACCCGGCGGAAGCCGCGGTCGGCCAGCACGCTGCTGCGCCGGAAGACGAACCGGCCGGGGGTGAAGTCGCGGTACCGGGGGGTGACGTAGTCCAGTTCGATCTCGGCGACGCCGCCGGAGCGGGACCGGACCAGGACGAGGCCGACCACCTCGTCGCCGCGCAGCACCACGAACGCGAACCGGTCGCCGGTGGCCGCGGGCGGGGCGAAACCGGGATTGAACCGGGCGATGTCGGCGCCGTGCACGCCGAGGACGTGCCGCAGGAACGGGTCGTCGACCGGCAGCTCCACCACCGCGTACGCCCGGCTGTCGTCCCGGCTGCGCCAGAGCCGGGCGAGTTGGGCCAGGTTGATCCCGGTGAGGACCACGTTGAGCCCGACCATCGGCCAGACCCCGACGGCGGTGTTGTAGCCGACCAGGATGAGGCTGCCGAGCAGGTTCCAGGCGCGCAGCCGGAGGATGCGGGTCTGGAGCAGGGACCAGACGAGGATCGCGGAGCCGGTCCAGCCGAGCAGTTCGAGCCAGTGCACGACGCCGAGCCTAGGCGAAGCGTCCGACCGGCACCGATCACTCAGTGCTCGCAGTTCATCACACGACGAGTTCTGGCCGCCCACAACCAGCGCAGGACGCGAATAGTGCTCCCTTTCCGCGCCGGGGCCGCCGACCTAACGTTGAGTCACGACATCGACCCCCGACGAATCGAGGTACGCCGATGAGGCGGGTACGGTCCGCGGCCGGCTGGTCGGCCGCGGCAACGCTGCTCACCCTCGTCCTGAGCGCCGCACCGGCGAGCGCGGCGGGCACTGACGTACGGATCACCCAGGCTCCCCGGGCGGTGCGCACCGGCGGCACCGGCGCCGAACTGGCCGCGGTCCTGCGCCGGACGTCCGGCGGCACCGCGCAGGTCTGCCAGCGGATCCGCTGGACCCTGGAGGCCCGGGTCAGCGGCGGCCTGGCCGTCGGCGACCTGCAGGTGCGCCGGGTCGAGGGCGACCGCCCGACCCTGATCAACGTGCGCCGGGACGGCAACCTGCTCCGGCTGGCCGACCAGAGCGACGACATCCGCCGGCTGTGCCGGCGCGGGACGGTGACCACGCGGTACCGGATCAGCGCCACCGGCGCCACCGGCGGCAGCGTCGCGGTGACCGTGTCGGCGGTCGACCGGCAGGACGAGCAGCTCGGCCGGGCCAACCGGACGGTGACCGTCAACGCCGCCGGCGCCGCCCGCGGCGCGGGCGACGACGGCGCTGCGGGCGGCGCTGCGGGCGCTGACGGCGCCGCCGGCGCGAACGGCGGCGCCCCGGCCGGCAACGGCAATCGGAACGCCGCGCCGCCCCCGGGGGCGGCGCCGGAGGGCGCGCCCCCGGCGACCGCCCCGGTCGCGGTCGAGCCGGGCGGCAGCACCACCCTGCCCGCCGGGACGCTGCCGGACACCGGCTCGTCGGTGTTCGGGCCCGGCGGCAGCCCGGTGGCGGCCGGCTCCCGCACGGGGCTGCCGGCGTCCTGGTTCGCCACCGGCGGGCTGCTGCTCGTCGTGGGTGCGGGGCTGCTGCTCGCGTTCTACTACCGCCGCCGGGTCGGCGCCGCCGCCCGCCGCCGGCCCGGGCCGGGCAGCCGGCCGGGCGCCGCCCCGCCTACCGGCGGCGCGTACGGCGCGAACCGCGTGCCGGGCCGGCAGGGCTTCGGCTCCGCCCGCGGCGCCGGCCAGCGGGTCACCGCCCCGACCGGGGCGGCGGCCGCCTGGGCCAGCGACACCCTGCGCACGATCGGCAACCGCGCCGGGCAGTGGCGGGACCGGCTGACCGACAGTGGGCCGGGCGGGCTCGGCGGCCCCCGCCGCTACTGACCGCCGCCGTGGCGGCAGCCGGCCGCCGCGGGCGCCGGGAGCGGCCGCCCGACCTCGCGGGGTGCGAGCCGGCCGGCGTCAGGAGCGGTCGACGCGGCGCAGCAGCGCCAGGTACATCGCGTCGGTGCCGTGCCGGTGCGGCCAGAGCTGGACGCTCGGCCCCGTCCCCAGCCGGGGTACGCCCGGCAGCAGCGGCCGGGCGTCGACCAGCTCGACCGCCAGCTTGGACCGGCGGGCGCTCTCGCTGACCGTCACCTGCGTCTCGACCAGGTGCGGCGAGCAGGTCACGTACGCCACCAGGCCGCCCGGCCGGGCCGCCCGCAGCGCCGCCTCCAGGAGCTGCCGCTGGAGCTTGGTCAGCGCCGGCAGGTCCGCCGGGGTGCGCCGCCAGCGCGCCTCCGGGCGGCGGCGCAGCGAGCCGAGCCCCGAGCACGGCGCGTCCACCAGCACCCGGTCGAACCAGCCCGCCCGGAGTTCGGCGCGGTCGCCCACCTCCCGGCCGTCGGTGTGCCGGACCTCCACCGGCAGCCCGCGTACCGCGTGCGCGACCAGCTCGGCCCGGTGCGCGATCACCTCGACCGCGGTCAGGTGCGCGCCGCGCAGCGCGGCCAGCGCGCCCAGCAGGCCCGCCTTGCCGCCGGGGCCGGCGCACAGGTCCAGCCAGCGGGCGTCCGGGCCGTCCAGCGGGGCGGCGGCCAGCGCGTCCGCGACGAGCTGCGAGCCCTCGTCCTGGACGTGCGCCCGGCCGTCGACCACCGCGGCGATCGCGCCGGGGTCGCCGCCGGGCAGGTACACGGCGTACGGCGAGAACGCCCCCGGCGCCCCGCCCACCGCGTCGGCCAGCTCGCCCGCGTCGATCAGGCCGGGCCGGGCGCACAGGTGCACCGGCGGGCGCTCGTTGTCCTCGGCCAGCAGCCGCTCGGTCTCGGCCAGGTCGCCGCCGAGCGCGTCGGCGAACGCCCGCACGATCCACTCCGGGTGGCTGCGGGTGACCGCGAGGTGGCCGACCCGGTCGGTGTCGGCGTCCGGGGCGATCTCGCCGAGCCAGCCGTCCAGGTCCCGGACGGACACCCGGCGCATGACCGCGTTGGCGAAGCCGGTCGCGCCGGGCGCCACGTCCCGGACCAGGTCGACCGTCGCGGACACCGCGGCGTGCGGGGGCACCCGGGTGTGCAGGACCTGGTACACGCCGAGGCGCAGCGCGTCCCGGGCGGTCGGGTCGATCCGGTCGATCTCCCGGTCGGCGGCGGCGGCCAGCACCGCGTCGATGGTGCCGCGGGCGCGCAGGGTGCCGTACGTCAGCTCGGTGGCGAAGTGCGCGTCCCGCCCGTACAGGCCGAAGTCGCGCTGGAGCCGGGGCAGGATCAGGTTGGCGTACGCGTCGTCGCGGTGCACCGCGTTGACCGCCTCGAACGCCACCCGCCGGGCCGGATCCACGGTCGGCCGCCGGTACCCGCTCACGCGAACCGCTCCCCGGCGCCGATCCGACTGCCGCGGGCCCAGTCGACCGCCGGCATCGCCCGCTTCCCCGCGGCCCGGACCTCGCCGAGCGCCACCGCCTCGGTACCGGTGCCGACGAGCACCCGGGCCCGCTCCACGAGGACGTCGCCGGGCCGCAGGCGCGGGCCGTCCGGCGCGACCGTCACCGGTCCGAGCTTCACGCGGTCCTCCCGGAAGGTGGCCCACGCGCCGGGCGCGGGCGTACAGGCGCGGACGCGGCGGTCCACGGCGAACGCCGGGTCCGACCAGCGCACCCGCGCGTCGTCGATGGTGAGCTTGGGGGCGAGCGACACGCCGTCGGCCGGCTGCGGCACCGCGCGGGCGGTACCGGCGGCGAGCGCGTCCAGCACGGCGGCGAGCAGGTGGCCGCCGCGGTCGGCCAGCCGGTCCAGCAGGTCGCCGGCGGTGTCCCGGTCGCCGACCGGCTCGGTGAGCGTGCCGTACACCGGGCCGGTGTCCAGGCCCTCCTCCAGCGCGAACACGCTGGCGCCGGTGACCGGGTCGCCGTGCAGGACGGCGTACTGCACGGGGGCGGCGCCGCGCCAGGCCGGCAGCAGCGAGAAGTGCAGGTTCAGCCAGCCGCGCGGCGGCAGGGCCAGCGCCGCGGGCGGGACCAGCGCCCCGTACGCGACCACCGGCACGCAGTCCGGCGCGAGCGAGGCCAGCCGGTCCAGGAACGCCGGCTCGCCGGGCCGGGCCGGGGTCAGCACCTCGACGCCGCGCTCGTCGGCCCACGCCCCGACGGGCGAGCGGACCAGCCGGCGCCCGCGCCCGGCGGGCGCGTCCGGGCGGGTGAGCACGGCGACGACCTCGTGGTCGGACTTGTCCAGCGCGTCCAGCGCGGGCAGCGCGACGGCCGGGGTGCCGGCGAAGACCAGCCGCATCCCGGTCACCGGCCCCGGCCGAACGGGTCGGCGGCGGCGGGGCCGGCGGGCGCGTGCGGGCTGAGCTTGACCGTGGGCGGGGCCGCGGGGTCGTACCAGTCGGCCGCGCGGATCGCCCGCATCGCCTCCCTGCGGGCCGCCGGGTCGAGCCGGTCCAGGAACAGCACCCCGTCCAGGTGGTCGGTCTCGTGCTGGAGGCAGCGGGCCAGCAGGCCGGTGCCGACGATCTGCACCGGGTCGCCGTGGCCGGTGAAGCCGCGGGCCACGACGTGCATCCGGCGCTTGGTGTCGGCGTACAGGCCGGGGATCGACAGGCAGCCCTCGGGGCCGTCCTGCTCCTCGGGGTCGGCCAGGTCCAGGACCGGGTTGACGAGGTGGCCGTCGACGCCGTCCACGTTGAACGCGAACACCCGCAGGCCCACGCCGAGCTGCGGCGCGGCCAGGCCGGCGCCGCCGGCGTCGTGCATGGTCTCGGCCAGGTCCGCGATCAGCGCGCGCAGCTCCCGGTCGAACGTGACGACCGGGTCGGCCGCCGTCCGCAGGATCGGGTCGCCGAAGAGGCGGATGGGCTGGACGGTCACACGCACGCTCCTGGACCGGGGAAGGGCGGACGAATCAGTCTACGGCGGCGGCCCGGCCCGCCGCGGGCGGCCGCGCTTCCCCGCCGGCCGGGCGCCGGGCGGGGGCGGCCGGGCCGCGGCTAGAGGAGTTCGAGGGCGTCCACCCGGACCCGGACCGGGTGCGGGTCCTTGCGGGCGCTGCGCACCCCGGCGGCGGCGTGCAGCGCGGCGGCCAGCGCCGCCGCCTCGCCCCGGCGCACCCGGACCAGCATCCGCTCCTGCTCCCCGTCGGCCGGCACCGGCCCGAGCAGCTCGGCCGAGGCCGGCAGCGCCGCACCCGCCAGCAGGTCCGCGACCGCGGCCGGCGGGCCGGTCAGGCTGGCGATCCGGGCCGCCGGCGGGAAGCCCAGCTCGCGCCGGTCGGCCAGCTCCCGGCCGGCGTACCCGGCGGGGTCCCAGCGGACCAGCGCCTGCACCGGCGGCAGTCCCGCGTCGGCGACCACCACGACCCGGCCGCCGGCCGGCGCCGGCCGGGCCAGCGCCGCGGCGGCCAGCCAGCGGCGCAGCGCCTCCTCGCCCGCGCGCAGGTCGGCCCGGGTGAGCAGCGCCCAGGTGTCCAGCAGCAGGACCGCGCCGTACCCGCCCGGCGCCAGCGGCTCGGCGCCGGGCGTGGCGACGACCAGCGCCGCGCCGGGCTCGATCGCGGGCAGGACGCCGTCCCGGCCGGACGTGCGCACCGGTACGCCGGGGAATGCCCGCCCCAGCTCCTCCGCGGTCCGCCGGGCGCCGACGACCGCGGCGCGCAGCGCCCGGCTGCCGCAGGCCGGGCAGGCGTACGCGGTGGCGACCCGGGCGCACCAGCGGCAGGCGGTGTGCCCGCCGGCGGCGGGCAGGCCGAGCGGGCCGCGGCAGTGCGGGCAGCGGGCCGGCGTGCGGCACTCCCGGCAGGACACCGCCGGCAGGTACCCGCGCCGCGGCACCTGGACCAGCACCGGCGCGTCCGCGCGCAGCGCGGCCCGGGCGGCGTCCCAGGCGAGGCTCGGCAGCCGGGCGGTGGCCGCGGCCGGGTCGCGGGCGAGCTGCGGGTCGGTGCCCAGCGGCTCGACCCGGGGCGCCCGGGCCCGGACGGTCGCCCGCTCGGCGGCCAGCTCGTGTGCCCAGCCGGCCTCCACCAGCAGGTGCGCCTCGGCGCTGCGGGCGTGGCCGCCGATCAGCGCGGCGGCGCCGGTCAGCCGGGCCCGGGTGAGCAGGACCTCGCGGGCGTGCGGGTACGGCGCCCGCGGCTCGGCGTGCAGGTCGTCGCCGTCGTCCCAGATCGCGACCAGGCCGGGGTCGGCGACCGGGGCGAACGCGGCGGCCCGGGTGCCGATGGCGACCCGGACCGCGCCGCGGCGCAGGGCGAGGAAGCGCCGGTACCGCTCGGCCGGGCCGAGGGCGGCGGTGAGCGCGACGTGCCGGCCGGGGCCGAGCGCGGCGGCGCAGGCGGCGTCGAGCCGGTCCAGGTCGCGGGCGTCGGGGACGACGACCACGGCGCCGCGGCCGGCGCCGAGCGCGGCGGCGACGGCCTCGGCGTACCGGGCGGGCCAGTCCTCGCCGGGCAGGGCGGACCAGACGGCGCGCGGCGCCCGGCCGTCGCCCAGCGCCCGCAGGAACGCCGCCCCGGCCGGGTAGTCCCCCCAGCCGCCGGCCGCCTGGCCCGCGCCGACCGGCTCGGCAACGGCCGGGGACGCGGCGGGCGGGGACGTGGCGGGCGGGGACGGCGTCGCGGGGTCCGGCGGGGGCGCGGTACCGGCGTCGGCCGGGCGCTCCTTCTCGACCCGGGCGTGCCGGGGCGGGACGGCCAGGCGCAGGACGTCGGCGAGGCTGCCGGCGTACCGGTCGGCGACCGCCCGGGCCAGCTCGCGGACCGCCGGGTCCAGCACCGGCTCGGGCGAGACCACCCGGGCCAGGTACGCCAGCTTGCCGGGGTGCGCGGAGGCGCCGACCCGGTCCAGCAGCCAGCCGTCGACGAGCTGCCCGGCGAACCGCACCTTCACCCGGGTGCCCGGCGCGGCGGCGGCGTCGGCGTTGTCCGGCACCAGGTAGTCGAACGGCCGGTCCAGGTGCGGCAGCGGCAGGTCGACGCAGACCCGCGCGACCGGCAGCGCGCTCGCGGGCTGCCGGTGCGCGGGGTCAGTGCTGCGGGCCACGCATCAGGCGGTGGCGGACTTCAGGTCGGCGACCCGGTCGGTGCGCTCCCAGGTCAGCTCCGGCAGCTCCCGGCCGAAGTGCCCGTACGCGGCGGTCTGCCGGTAGATCGGGCGCAGCAGGTCCAGGTCGCGGATGATCGCCGCCGGGCGCAGGTCGAAGACCTCCGAGACGGCCTTCTCGATCCGCTCCGGGGCGATGGTCTCGGTGCCGAACGTCTCGACGTACAGGCTCACCGGGGCGGCCTTGCCGATCGCGTACGCGACCTGCACCTCGCACCGCTCCGCCAGCCCGGCCGCGACGACGTTCTTGGCCACCCAGCGGGTCGCGTACGCCGCCGACCGGTCCACCTTGGACGGGTCCTTGCCGGAGAACGCGCCGCCGCCGTGCCGGGCGTACCCGCCGTACGTGTCCACGATGATCTTGCGACCGGTCAGGCCGGCGTCGCCCATCGGGCCGCCGATCTCGAACCGGCCGGTCGGGTTCACCAGCAGCCGGTACCCGTCGATGTCCAGCCCCAGGCCCTCCAGCTCGGGCGTGATCACGTGCTCGCGCACGTCCGGGGCCAGCAGCGTCTCCAGCGAGATGTCGGCCGCGTGCTGGCTCGACACCACGACCGTGTCCAGGCGGACCGGGCGCAGGCCGTCGTACTCGATCGTGACCTGGGTCTTGCCGTCCGGCCGCAGGTACGGCACGGTGCCGTCCTTGCGGACCGCGGCCAGCCGGCGGGCCAGCCGGTGCGCCAGCGCGATCGGCAGCGGCATCAGCTCGGGCGTCTCCGAGCAGGCGAAGCCGAACATCATGCCCTGGTCGCCGGCGCCCTGCGAGTCCAGTTCGTCGCCGGCGGCGCCGGTGCGGTGCTCCAGCGCCGCGTCCACGCCCTGCGCGATGTCCGGCGACTGCGACCCGATCGACACGCTCACCCCGCAGGACGAGCCGTCGAACCCCTTCTTGGACGAGTCGTAGCCGATCCCCAGGATCGTCTCCCGCACGATCGTCGGGATGTCCGCGTACGCCCGGGTGGTCACCTCGCCCGCGACGTGCACCTGGCCGGTGGTGATCAGCGTCTCCACCGCCACTCGACTGCGCGGATCCTCCGCCAGCAGCGCGTCGAGAATCCCGTCGCTGATCTGGTCAGCGATCTTGTCCGGGTGACCTTCGGTCACCGACTCTGAAGTGAACACACGGCGTCCCACGAGCACTCCCTTGTACGGTCCGTGTCCGCCGGCGGCGCGGGGCCGGCGACCCGCGTACGCGAACGCGGGCCGCGCACGAACAGTGCGGCGCCTCTTCCGCGCCGCACGCCGATACGCGACCACATGTCCCATACGCGACATTTGCTCCGCGGAGTCTAGAGACCGCGGACGACTTTACCGAGCGTACGCGGCCGGTGCGTCACCCCGTAAGGCCCGCATTCGGCAGGCGGGCGCAGATCACACCCCACACCGCCTCGGCGAGTTCCCGCTTGGACCGCTCGGGGAAGTCGGCCACCACCCCGTCGGCGTCGAGCACGGTGGCGGCGTTGACGTCCGCGCCGAAGCCGCGGTCGACGCCGACCTCGTTGACCACGATCAGGTCGGCCCGCTTGGCGGCCAGCTTGCGCCGGGCGTGCGGCACCGCGTCCCGGGTCTCGGCGGCGAACGCCACCAGGAGCTGGCCGGGGCGCTTGCGGGCGCCCAGCTCGGCGGCGATGTCGGGGGTGGCGACCAGGGCGATCGTCGGGGTGTCGCCGACGTCCGCCTTCTTGATCTTGTCGGTGGCGACCGTCGCCGGGCGGAAGTCGGCCGGCGCCGCGGCCATCACCACCACGTCGGCGTCCGCGGACGCCTCGACCGCGGCCTTGCGGAGCTGCTCGGTGGTGCCGACGGCGACCAGCTCGGCACCCGGCGGCGGCGGCAGGGTCACGTTCGCGGCGATCAGGGTCACCGCGGCGCCGCGGGCCAGCGCGGCCTCGGCGAACGCCCAGCCCTGCTTGCCGGAGCTGCGGTTGCCCAGGTACCGGACGGGGTCCAGCGGCTCGCGGGTGCCGCCCGCGGTGACCACCACCCGGCGCCCGGCCAGGTCGCCGGCGGTGCGCAGGTGGCCGACGGCGCGGGCGAGGATCTCACTCGGGTCGGGCAGCCGGCCCTTGCCCGTGTCGGCCCCGGTGAGCCGGCCCACCGCCGGCTCGATCACGTCGACGCCGCGGCCGCGCAGGGTGGCCACGTTGCGGACGGTCGCCGGGTGCTCCCACATCTCCGTGTGCATCGCCGGGGCGAGCACGACCGGGCAGCGCGCGGTCAGCAGGGTGTTGGTGAGCAGGTCGTCGGCGAGGCCGTGGGCGGCCCGGGCGAGCAGGTCCGCGGTGGCCGGGGCGACGACCACCAGGTCGGCCGAGCGGCCGAGGGCGACGTGCGGGACGTCGTGCGCGTCGGCGAAGACGTCGTCGTGCACCGGGTGGCCGGACAGGGCCGCCCAGGTCGGCGCGCCCACGAAGCGCAGCGCGGCCGCGGTGGGCACGACGCGGACGTCGTACCCACCCTCGGTGAACAGCCGGAGCAGTTCGCAGGCCTTGTAGGCGGCGATGCCGCCGCCCACGCCCAGGATCACCCGCGCGGTCATGCCGCGCGGGTCAGGCGGGTTCGCCGGTGGGCTCGGCGGTCAGCAGGCCGCCGTTGATCTCGCGCAGGGCGATCGAGAGCGGCTTCTCCTGCGGAGTGGTCTCGACCAGCGGGCCGACGTACTCCAGCAGGCCCTCGCCGAGCTGGCTGTAGTAGGCGTTGACCTGGCGGGCGCGCTTGGCGGCGAAGATCACCAGGGCGTACTTGGAGGTGGTCTTCTCCAGCAGTTCGTCGATCGGCGGGAAGGTGATGCCTTCCGGATTGGCGACAGTGGCCACGTTTTCGATCCTCAGCTTCGAGTCGGACACACCGGTGGGTGCACCCGGTCGGGCAACGGCCGGGGTCTGGCGGTACCGGGCCGAGTGCGCCGCGGCCCGGGCAGGGCCGGGGGCGGGTCACCGCCGCGCGGTGCAGTGCCGCGGCGGGTCCGTTGCCCGGCCGCCCCTTACGGGCGGACCGCGTCCCGTTACGGACGGACAGCGTCTTACGGACGGACAGCGTCCCCGATGGGGGAACCGAGCAATCCTAGCAGTTCGTCCGCGGCGCGCTCGACGTAGTCGTTGACGACCGTCCGGTCGAACTCCTTCTCGGCGGCCAGCTCGTCGTCGGCGTGCGCCATCCGGCGGGCGATCGTCTCCGCGTCGTCGGTACCGCGGCCGATCAGCCGCCGCTTCAGCTCCTCGACGCTCGGCGGGGCCAGGAAGATGAGCTGCGCCGCGGGCATCGAGGCGCGGACCTGGCGGGCGCCCTGCAGGTCGATCTTCAGCAGGGTGGGGATCCCGGCGGCGAGCTTGCCCTCGACCTGGGCCCGCGGGGTGCCGTACAGGTTGCCGGCGAACTCCGCCCACTCGAGGAGCTGGTTGCCGGAGATGAGCCGGGCGAACTCCGCCCGGTCGACGAAGTGGTAGTGCACCCCGTCGACCTCGTAGTCGCGCTTCTTGCGGGTCGTGACCGACACCGAGAGGGCGACCCAGGGCGCGCGCGCCCGGATCAGCTCGATCACGCTGTCCTTGCCGACCCCCGAGGGGCCGGAGAGAACCGTGAGCCGGGCTGCCGGGCGCGCGTCGCGATGCATGGAACGTTTATACGCGACCCGCCGCGGTCAGTTCGCGGCGAACTCCCCCAGCAGCGCGCGGCGCTGCTGGTCGCCCAGACCGCGCAGCCGCCGGCTGTCCGCGATCTTGAGCTTCTCCATGATCTGGGTGGCCCGGATCTTGCCGATGCCCGGCAGCGCCTGCAGCACGGCCGAGACCTTCAGCTTGCCGACCACGTCGTCGGCCTCGGCGCGCTCGAGCACGTCGGCCAGGGTGGTCTTGCCCTGCTTGAGCTGATCCTTCAGCTCGGCACGGGCCTTGCGGATCTCCGCGGCCTTCTCCAGCGCGGCAGCGCGCTGCTCGGGGCTCAGTGACGGGAGCGGCACCAGTTCTCCTCAGGTCCCTTGCGCCCCGGCCGGTCGACCGGAGCGCGTCTGGTTCGAAGGGTCACCGGGAACGCGTGGGGCTGGTGGTTCCCGGCGGGACGGAAAACTAGCGGTCAACGGCGTTTTCGGCAACGTCGGGCTGGCAAGATCACAGCGGCGGTACCCCAGCTCAGCGGCGTTCAGCCGCGCAGAACGGCCGCGCAGTCGTCCCGGACGCGGTCCGCCGCGGCCCGCAGCGCGGCCACTCCGGGCCCCGCGCCGAGCACCTCGCGGGAGTACGACGGCAGCACTGCGGAGAGCGCGTCGCCGAACACGTTGCGTAATCCGGCGGCGGTTCCGCCCTGCGCCCCCATGCCCGGCGCGAGGATTGGGCCATTGAAATTCGTCAATTCGTGGCCGGTGTCGCCAATCGTCGCGCCGACCACCAGTCCCATGCTGCCCAGCGGGGTCACCCCCGCATTGAGCTGGGCAATGTCGTCGATCACGGTCTGCGCCACGGTCCGCCCGTCGGCCGCCCGCGCGTGCTGTACGGCGGCACCCTCCGGGTTGGACGTGAGCGCCAGCACGAACACCCCGCCACCCGCGGCCCTGGCAGCGGCGAAGACCGGCTGCAACGCACCGACACCGAGGTACGGCGCCACCGTCAGGGCGTCGGCGCACAGCGGGCTCGCCGGGTCGAGGTAGGCCGTCGCGTACGCCGTCATGGTCGAACCGATGTCGCCCCGTTTGACATCGAGCAACACCAATGACCCCGCTTCGCGGCACTGTCGGATAGTCGACTCCAGTATTGCAATTCCACGCGATCCGTACTTCTCGAAGAACGCGGACTGCGGCTTGATCACCGCCACCCGGCCGGCGAGGGCCTCGACGACCGCCCCGCTGAACCGGGCCAGCCCGTCGGTGTCGTCGGCCAGCCCCCACCGCGCGAGCAGGCCGGGGTGCGGGTCCACGCCCACGCAGAGCGGCCCGAGCCGGTCCAGCGCGGACCGCAGGCGGGTACCGAAAGGTTCCATTGTGTTCCTCCTCACTGCGGGCCCGCGGCGGCCGCCGCGGCGACGCCGCGGCAGATCAGCGCGAGGTCCGCGTCGTCGGTCACGTACGGCGGCATGACGTAGATCAGGTCCCGGAACGGGCGCAGCCAGACCCCCGCCGCGACCGCCGCCGCGGTCGCCGCGGCCATCGGCACGGGGTGGTCGAGCTGGACCACGCCGATCGCCCCGCACACCCGGACGTCGGCCACTCCCGGTGACCCCCGCAGCGGCCCCAGGCCGGCCGCCAGGCCCCGCGCGAGGCGGTCCACGTCCGCCCGCCAGGCCCCGGTGGCGAGCAGGTCCAGGGACGCGTTGGCGGCGGCGCAGGCGAGCGGATTGCCCATGAAAGTCGGTCCGTGCGCCAGGACGGGAACGGCGCCGCGGGAGATGCCGTCGGCGACCGCCGGGGTGCACAGCGTGGCGGCCAGCGAGAGGTACCCGCCGGTGAGCGCCTTGCCCACGCACATGATGTCGGGGGTGATCCCGGCGTGCCCGGCGGCGAAGAATTCACCCGTCCGGCCGAAGCCGGTGGCGATCTCGTCGAGGATCAGCAGCACCCCGTGGGCGTCGCAGAGCCGGCGCAGCGCGGCCACGTAGCCGGGGTCGTGGAAGCGCATCCCGCCGGCGCCCTGCACCACCGGCTCGACGATGACCGCCGCCAACTCACCCGCACGGGTGCCCAGGAGGGTGTCCAGCGCGGCCACGTACGCGTCGTCGACGCCGCCGGCCGGGGGCGGTGGGGCGAACACCTGCGCGGGCAGCACGCCGCGCCACAGCGCGTGCATGCCGCCCTCGGGGTCGCAGACGCTCATCGGGTGGAAGGTGTCCCCGTGGTACCCGCCGCGCCAGGTGGCCAGCCGGCGCTTCTCGGGGCGCCCGCGGGAGCGCCAGTACTGGAGCGCCATCTTCACCGCGACCTCGACGCCGACCGAGCCGGAGTCGGCCAGGAAGACGTGCGCCAGGCCGGGCGGGGCGGCGGCGACCAGCCGGGTGGCCAGCCGGACCGCGGGCTCGTGGGTGAGCCCGCCGAACATCACGTGGCTCATCCGGCCGAGCTGGTCGGCGACGGCGGCGTCCAGGGCGGGGTGCCGGTACCCGTGGATCGCCGCCCACCAGGACGCCATCCCGTCGACCAGCTCCCGCCCGTCGGCCAGCGTCAGCCGCACGCCGGAAGCGGACGCGACCACGTACGGGTCGCTCGTGCCCGGCATCGGCCCGTACGGGTGCCAGACGTGCGCCCGGTCGAGCGCGACGATCTCCTCGGGCGTCACGACCGGGCCCCCGTCACGGCCGCCCGGACCCGGCCCGGGCGGCGGCCGCGCGGACCAGCGCCGGCCCCCGGTAGATGAATCCGGAGTACACCTGCACCAGCGCCGCCCCGGCGTCCAGCAGCCGGGCGGCGTCGTCGGCGGCGAGGATGCCGCCCACCCCGACCACCGGCAGCGCGCCGCCGGTCTCCCGGTGGATGAACGCCACCACCGCGCGCGCCCGGGCGGCCAGCGGCGCGCCGGACAGCCCGCCCGCCTCGGCCGCCCGGCCGGCGTCGGCCGCGGCCAGGCCGTCCCGGGACAGCGTGGTGTTGGTGGCGATCACCCCGGCCGCCCCGCGGGCCGTGCAGACGGCCAGCGCGTCGGCGATCGCCGCGTCGGTCAGGTCCGGGGCGAGCTTGACCAGCACCGGCGGCGGCCCGCCGGCCCGGCCGGGCACCGGGCGCCCGACCAGGGCCGCGAGCAGCGCGTCCAGGCTGTCCCGGTCCTGCAGGGCGCGCAGGCCGGGGGTGTTCGGCGAGGAGACGTTCACCGCGATGTAGTCGGCGTGCGCGGCCAGGGCGTCGTACGAGTACAGGTAGTCCTCGACCGCCTCCTCCAGCGGCGTCGCCTTGGACTTGCCCAGCGAGACCCCCAGCGGCACCCCCAGCGGGGCCGGCAGGGCCGCCAGGCGGGCCGCCAGCGCGTCGGCGCCGGCGTTGTTGAAGCCCATCCGGTTGACCACCGCGGCGCTGTCCACCAGCCGGAACAGCCGCGGCCGGTCGTTGCCGGGCTGGGCGTGCCGGGTGACCGTGCCGACCTCGACGAAGCCGAAGCCCAGCGCCGGCCAGGCCGGCAGCGCCACCCCGTTCTTGTCCATCCCGGCGGCCAGGCCGACGGCGTTGGGGAAGCGCACCCCGAACACCGTGCGCGGGGCGGCGACGGCGTACCGGGCGGCGAGCGCGCGCAGCAGCGCCGGCCGGCGGGCGAGCCCCGCCAGCCGGGCCAGCGTCCACTCGTGCGCGGTCTCGGCGTCGCCGCCGCCGAGCCGGAACAGCGCCGGGCGGACGAGCCGCTCGAACACCGTCACGGCTGCGCCCGGAGGCTGGCGTGCAGCTCCTGGAGCGGCCGGACGGTCATGTCGCCGCGGATCAGCGCCTCGATCCCCATCACCGCCGCGGCCACGCCGGGCACGGTGGTGATGCACGGGATGTCGGCGGTGACGGCGGCGCTGCGGATCTCGTACCCGTCCGAGCGCGCCGGCGCCCCCGACCCCTGCGGTGTGTTGATCACCAGGCAGACCTCGCCCGAGCCGATCAGCGCTACCGCGTCCCGGCCGCTGCCGCCCTCGTAGTGCTTGCGGATGATCTCGCAGTCGATGCCGTGCCGGCGCAGCACCTCGCCGGTGCCGCTGGTGGCGACGATCTCGAAGCCGAGGTCGGCCAGCCGCTTGATCGGGAACAGCATGCCGCGCTTGTCCCGGTTGGCGATCGACACGAAGATCTTCCCGGCGGTGGCCATCGACCCGTACGCCGCGGACTGGCTCTTGGCGAAGGCGTGGCCGAACTCGGTGTCGATGCCCATCACCTCGCCGGTGGACTTCATCTCCGGTCCGAGCAGCGAGTCCACCCCCTTGCCGGCGGGCGTGCGGAACCGCTTGAACGGCAGCACCGCCTGCTTCACCGCCACCGGCGCCGACGCGGGCAGGTCCGCCCCGTCCGGGCCGGAGCGCTCGCCGAAGCCGGGCGCCGCCGGCAGCAGCATCCCCTCGGCGCGGAGCTGGCCGATGGTGGCGCCGAGCATGATCCGGGCGGCCGCCTTGGCCAGCGGGACGGCCGTGGCCTTGGAGACGAACGGCACCGTCCGGGACGCCCGCGGGTTGGCCTCCAGCACGTAGAGCTGGTCGTCCTTGAGCGCGTACTGGACGTTGAGCAGGCCGCGCACGCCGATGCCGCGGGCGATCTCCTCGGTGTACAGCCGGACCTGCTCGATGTGGCTGGCGCCGAGGGTGATCGGCGGCAGCGCGCAGGACGAGTCGCCGGAGTGCACGCCGGCCTCCTCGATGTGCTCCATCACCCCGCCGAGGTACACCTCGCCGGTGGCGTCGCACAGCGCGTCCACGTCGATCTCGATCGCGTCGTCGAGGAACCGGTCGACCAGCACCGGGTGCTCCGGCGAGACCTCGGTGGCCCGGCCGATGTAGTCGGCCAGCGTCGGCTCGTCGTAGACGATCTCCATGCCGCGGCCGCCGAGCACGTACGACGGGCGGACCAGGACCGGGTAGCCGATGTCGTCGGCGATGGCCTTGGCCTGGGCGAAGCTGACCGCCGTGCCGTGCGCGGGCGCGCGCAGCCCGGCCCGGGTCAGCAGCGCGCCGAACGCGCCCCGCTCCTCGGCCAGGTGGATCGACTCCGGGGTGGTGCCGACGATCGGCACGCCCGCGGCCTTGAGCCGCCGGGCCAGGCCCAGCGGGGTCTGCCCGCCGAGCTGGACGATCACCCCGACCACGCCCGGCCCGCCGGCCTCTTTGCCGGAGGTGTCCTCGGCGTGCCAGACGGCCAGCACGTCCTCGAAGGTGAGCGGCTCGAAGTACAGCCGGTCGGCGGTGTCGTAGTCGGTCGACACCGTCTCCGGGTTGCAGTTGACCATCACGGTCTCGTACCCGGCGCCGGGGCGGGCGGCGGCGCGCAGCGCCATCACCGCGTGCACGCACGAGTAGTCGAACTCGATGCCCTGCCCGATCCGGTTCGGCCCCGAGCCGAGGATCAGCACCTTCGGCCGGGCCGACGGCGCCACCTCGGTCTCGGCGTCGTACGTCGAGTAGTGGTACGGCGTGTCCGCCGCGAACTCGGCCGCGCAGGTGTCCACCGTCTTGTACACCGGCCGCAGGCCCAGCCGCAGCCGCAGCCGGCGCACCCCGTCCTCGCCGGCGAACTCCGGCCGCAGCGCGGCCACCTGCCGGTCGGACAGCCCGGACCGCTTGGCCCGGCGCAGCAGCGGCAGGTCCAGCACCGGCGCGGCGACGATCTCCTCGCGGAGCGCGATCAGCCCGGCGATCTGGTCCAGGAACCACGGGTCGATCCCGCCGCTGGCCTCGGCGACCTGCGCGATGGTGGCGCCCAGCCGCAGCGCCCGCTCGACCGTGTACAGCCGGCCGTCGTGCGGCACCCGCAGCGCCGCCAGGGTGTTCTCCACCGTGGCGTCGGCCGGGTCGGGGCGGGTCCAGAAGCCGGCCGCCCTGGTCTCCATCGAGCGCATGGCCTTGTTCAGCGCCTCGGCGAAGTTGCGGCCCAGGCTCATCGCCTCGCCGACCGACTTCATCGTCGTGGTCAGCTCGGCGTCCGCGCCGGGGAACTTCTCGAACGCGAACCGCGGGATCTTCACCACCACGTAGTCCAGCGCCGGCTCGAACGCCGCCGGCGTCCTGCGGGTGATGTCGTTGGGGATCTCGTCCAGCGTGTACCCGATGGCCAGCTTCGCCGCGATCTTGGCGATCGGGAAGCCGGTCGCCTTGGAGGCCAGCGCCGAGGAGCGGGACACCCGCGGGTTCATCTCGATGACGACCAGCCGGCCGTCCCGCGGGTTCACCGCGAACTGGATGTTGCAGCCGCCGGTGTCCACGCCGACCTCGCGCAGCACGGCGATGCCGAGGTCGCGCAGCCCCTGGTACTCCCGGTCGGTCAGCGTCATCGCCGGCGCCACGGTCACCGAGTCGCCGGTGTGCACGCCCATCGGGTCGACGTTCTCGATCGAGCAGACGACCACCACGTTGTCCCGGCGGTCGCGCATCAGCTCCAGCTCGTACTCCTTCCAGCCGAGCACGCTCTCCTCGATCAGCACCTCGTGCACCGGGGAGGCGGCCAGGCCGGCGCCGGCGATCCGCTCCAGCTCGGCGTCGGTGTGCGCCATCCCGGAGCCGAGGCCGCCCATCGTGAACGACGGCCGGATCACCACCGGCAGGCCGAGGTCGGCGACCGTGGCCCGGACCTCGTCCATCGAGTGGCACACCCGGCTGCGCGGCACCAGGTCGCCGGTCAGCCCGACCCGGGCGCCCGCGGCGGCCACGACCTCCTTGAAGAGCTGCCGGTCCTCGCCGCGGCGGATCGCCTCGATGTTGGCGCCGATCAGCTCCACGCCGTACTTGTCCAGGACGCCGGCCTCGTGCAGCGCGACAGCGGTGTTCAGCGCGGTCTGCCCGCCCAGGGTGGGCAGGATCGCGTCCGGCCGCTCCCGGGCGATCACCTTCTCCACGAACTCCGGGGTGATCGGCTCGACGTACGTGGCGTCGGCGAACTCCGGGTCCGTCATGATCGTCGCCGGGTTGGAGTTGACCAGCGAGACGCGCAGCCCCTCGGCGCGCAGCACCCGGCACGCCTGGGTGCCGGAGTAGTCGAACTCGCACGCCTGGCCGATGACGATCGGCCCCGAGCCGATGACCAGGATGTGCTGCAGGTCGGTGCGCTTAGGCATGCCCGGCCCCCTTCTGCTGTGCCCGCCCCTCGATCAGGTCGCGGAAGCGGTCGAACAGGTAGTCGGCGTCGCGCGGCCCGGCCGCCGCCTCCGGGTGGTACTGGACCGTGAACGCCGGGGTGTCCAGCGCCCGCAGGCCCTCCACCACGCCGTCGTTGAGGCAGACGTGGCTGACCTCGACCCGCCCGAAGGGGGTCTCGGCGACCGCGTCGACCGGCGCCTGCACGGCGAAGCCGTGGTTGTGCGCGGTCACCTCGACCTTGCCGGTGGTCCGGTCGAGCACCGGCTGGTTGATCCCGCGGTGCCCGTAGCCGAGCTTGTACGTGCCGAAGCCCAGCGCCCGGCCGAGGAGCTGGCTGCCGAAGCAGATCCCGAACAGCGGGATCCCCCGGCGCAGCACCTCCGTCGCGAGCGCGACCGGGTGGTCGGCGGTCGCCGGGTCGCCCGGCCCGGGCGAGAGGAACACCGCGTCCGCGCCGGCGGCCAGCAGGTCGTCGATCGTGGACGACGCCGGCAGCACGTGCGTGGTGACGCCGCGGGCGGCCAGCCGGCGGGTCACGTTGCGCTTGATGCCCAGGTCCAGCGCGGCGACGGTGTACCGGTGCTCGCCGTCGGCCGCGACCGTGTACGGCCGCGCGGTGGTCACCTCGGCGGACAGGTCCGCGCCGGCCATCGGCGGCGCCTGCCGCACCCGGTCCAGCAGCGTCGCCGCGTCGGTGCCGTCGCTGGCCACGCCGACCCGCATCGCCCCGCGCTCGCGCAGGTGCCGGGTCAGCGCCCGGGTGTCGATGCCGGCGATGCCGACCACGCCCTCGGCGGCCAGCCGGTCGCCCAGCTCGCCGGTGGCCCGCCAGTTGGCGGCCCGCGGGCTCGGGTCGCGGACGACGTACCCGGCCACCCAGAACCGGTCGGACTCGTCGTCCTCGCCGTTGACGCCCGTGTTGCCGATGTGCGGCGCGGTCTGGACGACGACCTGCCGGTGGTACGACGGGTCGGTGAGGGTCTCCTGGTACCCGGTCATGGCCGTGCTGAACACGGCCTCGCCGAACGTCTCCCCCACCGCCCCGTACGCCTCGCCGACGAACGTGCGCCCGTCCTCCAGGACGAGAATCGCTTCCCGTGTCACCTACTGGCCTTTCCGTTCAGGACCGTCGGCGTTCCGCGCAGGAACGTCGCGACGATGCGGCCGGGCAGTTTCAACCCGGCGTACGGGGTGTTGCGGCTTCGGCTGGCGAGCGCGCGCGCGTCGATCAGCCGGGTGGCTTCGGGGTCGACCAGGGTGAGGTTGGCCGGGCGGCCGGGGGCCGGGTCGTGCCCGTGCTCGTCCAGGCCGGCGATGCGGGCCGGGGCGCGGGACATCCGCTGGGCGACCAGCTCCCACAGCGCCCGCTCGGCCAGCCCCTCGGCGCGCAGCGCGTGCAGGACGATCGACAGGGCGGTCTCCAGCCCGAGCATGCCGGGCCGGGCGGCGGCCCACTCGCACTCCTTGTCGTGCGAGGCGTGCGGGGCGTGGTCGGTGGCGACGACGTCGATGACGCCGTCGACCAGGGCCCGGCGCAGCGCGGCGACGTCGGCGTCGGTGCGCAGCGGCGGGTTGACCTTGTACACCGGGTCGTAGGTGCCGGCCCGCTCGTGGGTGAGCAGCAGGTGGTGCGGGCACACCTCGGCGGTCACCCGCGGGATCGCGCCGCGGTTCACCCACGGGCGGTTGCGGGCGTGCCGCAGGATGTCGACCGAGCCGGCGGTGGAGACGTGGCAGACGTGCAGCCGCGAGTCGACGTGCTCGGCGAGCAGCACGTCCCGGGCGATGATCGCCTCCTCGGCGACCGCGGGCCAGCCGCCCAGACCGAGCCGGGCCGACACCTCGCCCTCGTGCATCTGGGCGCCCTCGGTGAGCCGGGGCTCCTCGGCGTGCTGGGCGATGATCCCGTCGAACGCCTTGACGTACTCCAGCGCGCGGCGCATGAGCTGCGGGTCGTGCACGCAGATGCCGTCGTCGGAGAAGATCCGCACCCGGGCGGGCGAGTCGGCCATGTCGCCGAGCGCGGCCAGCCGCTGCCCGGCCAGGCCGACGCTGACCGCGCCGATCGGCTGGACGTCCACCAGGCCGACCTCGCGGCCGCGCCGCCACACCTGCTCGACCACGGCCGGGTTGTCGGCGACCGGGTCGGTGTTGGCCATGGCGCAGACGGCGGTGTACCCGCCGAGGGCCGCGGCGCGGCTGCCGGACTCGACGGTCTCGGCGTCCTCCCGGCCGGGCTCGCGCAGGTGGGTGTGCAGGTCGACCAGGCCGGGCAGGGCGATCAGCCCGTCGGCGTCGACGACCGTGGCGCCGGCGGCGGACAGGCCGCTGCCCACCCCGGCGACGACGCCGTCGCGCAGCAGCAGGTCGACGGGCTCGCCGCCGGCGATCCGGGCTCCCCTGATCAGGTGGTGGTTCACTGGCCGCGCCCTTCCAGGAGGAGGTCCAGGACCGCCATCCGGGTGTAGACCCCGTTGGCGACCTGGTCGACGATGGTGGACCGGGCCGAGTCGGCGACCGTGCCGTCGATCTCGACGCCGCGGTTCATCGGGCCGGGGTGCATGACGATGGCGTGGTCGGCGAGCCGGTCGAACCGGTCGACGGTCAGGCCGTACCGGCGGGAGTACTCGCGCACCGACGGGAAGAACGACGCGCCCATCCGCTCGTGCTGGACCCGCAGCATCATCACCACGTCGACGTCGGGCAGGACCGCGTCCAGGTCGTACGCGACCTCGACGCCGGCGACCGGGACGTGGCCGGCGTGCGGGACCAGGGTCGGCGGGCCGACCAGGACCACCTTGGCGCCGAGGGTGGACAGCAGCAGGGCGTTGGACCGGGCCACCCGGGAGTGCCGGACGTCGCCGACGATCGCCACCCGCAGCCCGGCGACCCGGCCGAGCCGCTGCCGGATCGTGTACGCGTCCAGCAGCGCCTGGGTCGGGTGCTCGTGCGTGCCGTCGCCGGCGTTGATCACCGCGGCGCCGAGCCAGCCGGCGAGCCGGTGCGGGGCGCCGGAGGCGGAGTGCCGGCAGATCACCGCGTCGGCGCCCATGGCGGCCAGGGTCCAGGCGGTGTCCTTGAGCGACTCGCCCTTGCCGACGCTGGTGCCCTTGGCGACGAAGTTGACCACGCCGGCGCCGAGCCGGCGGGCCGCGGTGTCGAAGGAGAACCGGGTCCGGGTGGAGTCCTCGTAGAAGAGGTTGATCACGGTCCGGCCGGTCAGCGGCCGGGCCGGGGCGGTGCCCGCGGCGTGCGCGGCGGCCCGGTCGAGCAGGGCGGTGGCGTCGGCGGCGGACAGGTCGGCGGCGGACAGCAGGTGCTCGATCACGCGGCTCCTCCGTGGAGACGTACCTCGTCGCGGGGGTCGACCTCGACCAGCGCGACGCGGACGGTCTCGCGCAGCGCGGTCGGGATGTTCTTGCCGACGTAGTCGGCGCGGATCGGCAGCTCGCGGTGCCCCCGGTCGACCAGGACGGCGAGCTGCACCGAGGCCGGGCGGCCGAGCTGCTGGAGCGCGTCCAGCGCGGCCCGGACGGTGCGGCCGGAGCAGAGGACGTCGTCGACGAGGATCAGCCGCCGGCCGTCCACGCCGCCGGGCGGCACCTCGGTGGGGGCGTGCCGGCCGCCGGTGGGGCGCAGGTCCCGGTCGTCCCGGCAGGCGGTGACGTCCAGGGTGCCGACGGGGACCTCGATGTCCTCGAAAGCGCGCAGCCGGGCGGCGAGCCGGCGGGCGAGCGGTACCCCCCTGGTGGGGATGCCGAACAGGACAGTGTCCGTGGCGCCGGCGGTCTTCTCGAGGATCTGGTGGGCCAGCCGGTCGACCATGCGCTGGATCTCCGGGGCGGCGAGAATCACCTTCCCGTGGTCGCGGGCAGCCTCGGGGTAGGCCAAGGCGGACCTCCTTCCCCGCCTCACGGGACGGGTCGTTAAAGGATGTCGGTATCGTCACCGGCCGTGCCACTTCCGGCGGTGTGCCGGGGTGTACGTGCGGTAACGCAGCTCACAGCGGCTCCGCCGCCGCGGCCGGGGGACCGGCGCGTGGTCGAAGCCGGGCACACCGTAGCAGCATGCGATCATGGTCGCCGAATGGGCCTCCCCAAGCCATCCGGACGGCGGAAGCGGCGACGCGCCGAACGCGATATTGCATTGATCTGTCTCGCACACTTGACCTCATGTGCTCCGGCCCGTACCGTCACGCTCCGTAGCGAGTAGCTGGGGGTGACCCCCCGGGCAGCACTGGGAGTATCTCGATGCCCTCTGAGTACGCCAAGTCCTTGGGCGCGCGACTGCGCTCCATCCGCCAGCAGCAGGGCCTATCCCTGCAGGGGGTGGAGGAGAAGTCGAACGGGCGCTGGAAGGCCGTCGTCGTCGGCTCGTACGAGCGGGGCGACCGTGCGGTCACCGTGTCCCGCCTCGCCGAACTGGCCGACTTCTACCGGGTTCCCGTCGCGGAGCTGCTGCCCGACAGCAGCGGCATCCGGCAGGAGGCCACCAACAAGATCGTCCTCGACCTGGAGAAGCTGTACGACCAGGCGTCGGAGGATCTCGCCTACGTCGCCCGGTACGCGCGGGCGATCCAGCAGCAGCGGGGCGACTACAACGGCCGGGTCCTCTCGATCCGCGCCGACGACCTGCGCGCGCTGGCGATCGTGTACGACATCTCGCCCTCCGGCCTCATCGAGCGGCTGAGCGAGCAGGGCGTGCTGGTCGCCGACCCGCGCGCGTTCTTCGGCTCCTGAGCCGACGCACCACCGCGCCACCGCACCACCCGAATCGCGGAAGGCCCGCACCGGCAGCGCCGGTCCGGGCCTTCCGCGTGTCCGGCGTCCGCCGGCGCGGTCAGCGGGTGGCGTACTCGGCGATCCGGCCCAGCACGCCGTTGAGGAAGCGCGGCGAGTCGTCCGTGGACATCTGCCGGGCCAGCTCCACCGCCTCGGTGATCGCCACCGCGTCGTCGATCTCGTCGACCCACAGCAGCTCGTACGTGGCGATCCGGGCCAGGTTCCGGTCGACCACCGGCATCCGCTCCAGCGTCCACCCCTCGGCGTACGTGGAGATCACCTCGTCGATCCGGTCGAGCCGCTCGGCTACGCCCTCGACCAGCCCGATGGCGTAGCCGAGGTGCTCCGGCAGCGGCGGCGTGAGCCGGGCCACGTAGTCGGCGAGGAGCGGCGCGACCGGTTCGTCCCGCAGGTCGGCCTGGTAGAGCACGTCCAGTGCCCGCTTGCGCGCCTTGCGCCGCGCGGGCATCTGCACCCCGGGGCCCTCCGGCATCAGGAACGGCCGAGGTAGCGGCCGTCGCGCGTGTCGACCTTGACCTTCTCGCCGGTGCTGATGAACAGCGGGACCTGGATCTCCGCCCCGGTCTGCACGGTCGCCGGCTTGGTGCCGCCGGTGGACCGGTCGCCCTGCAGGCCCGGCTCGGTGTACGTGACCTCCAGCATGACCGAGGTGGGCAGCTCGACGTACAGCACGACGCCCTCGTGGGTGGCGACCGTGGCGTTGGCCTCGGGCAGCAGGTAGTTCTTCGCGTCGCCGACGGTCGCCGCCGGGATGTGGATCTGGTCGTAGGTGTCCAGGTCCATGAAGATGAAGTCGCCGTTGGCCTCGGCGTACAGGAACTGCATCGTCCGCTTGTCGACGGTGGCGGTCTCGACCTTGGTGCCCGCGTTGAACGTCTTGTCCACCACCTTGCCGCTCAGCACGTGCTTGAGCGTGGTGCGGACGAAGGCAGGGCCCTTACCCGGCTTCACGTGCTGGAACTCGACAACGGACCACAGCTCCTTGTCGAGGTTGAGCACCATGCCGTTCTTCAGATCGTTGGTGGAAGCCATGTTGGGCGGGCCGTCCTTCGGTGTGTGGGCACGAACGGCCAGAATTCTAGCCGCGCGGGCGCCCGTCCGCCGCACCACCCTGCGCGGCGCCGAGCCGCCGGGCCAGGTGGGTGAGGGCGAGGACGTACCCGTCCACGCCCAGGCCGCAGATCACCCCGGCCGCCACGGCCGAGACGACCGAGTGGTGCCGGAACGCCTCCCGGGCGTGGATGTTGGACAGGTGCACCTCGACCAGCGGGGCGGTCAGCAGCGCGCAGGCGTCCCGGACGGCGATCGAGTAGTGCGACCAGGCGGCCGGGTTCAGCACCACCGGCGTGCCCGCGTCGGCGGCGCCGTGCAGCCAGCCGACCAGCTCGTGCTCGGCGTCGGTCTGCCGCACCTCGACGGCCAGGCCGTGGGCGGCGCCGGTGCGCTCGCACAGAGCCGCCAGCTCGGCGTACGAGGTGAGGCCGTAGATGTCGGTCTGCCGGCTGCCCAGCCGGCCCAGGTTGACCCCGTTCAACACGAGCACCGGCGTCACGCCGCCACCTCCGCATACGCCCGGGCCAGCAGCTCCTCGGCCGGGCCGGCGAGGATGCCCGGCCGGGCCAGCCCGTCCAGCACGACGAACCGGAGCGTACCGCCGCGGGCCTTCTTGTCCACGGACATCGCCGCGCGCAGCGCCGGCCAGGCGTCCGCCGCGTACGTCACCGGCAGCCCCAGCCCGGCCAGCACGGCGGCGTGCCGGTCGGCGGTGGCCGGGTCCAGCCGGCCGGCGGCCCGGCCGAGCGCCGCGGCGTACGCGCAGCCGACGGCGACCGCGTCGCCGTGCCGCCAGCGGTACCCCTCGACGTGCTCGATCGCGTGCCCGAGGGTGTGCCCGTAGTTGAGGATCTCCCGCCGCCCGGCCTCGCGCAGGTCGCCCGCGACCACGTCGGCCTTCACCCGGATGGCCCGCTCGACCAGCTCGGCGAGCGCCGGGTGGCCGGGGTCGGCGGCCGCGGCCGGGTCCCGCTCCACCAGGTCCAGGATGGCCGGGTCGGCGATGAATCCGCACTTGACCACCTCGGCCAGCCCGGCCCGCAGGTCGGCCGGCGGCAGCGTGTCCAGCAGGTCCAGATCGGCCAGCACGCCGGCGGGCGGGTGGAAGGCGCCGACGAGGTTCTTGCCGGCGGCTGTGTTGATCCCGGTCTTGCCCCCGACCGCGGCGTCGACCATGCCGAGCAGGCTGGACGCGACCGGCACCCAGCGCACCCCGCGCAGCCAGGCGGCGGCGACGAAGCCGGCCAGGTCGGTGACCGCTCCCCCGCCGACGCCGACGACCGCGTCGGTGCGGGTGAACGCGGCGGCGCCGAGGGCGTCCCAGCAGCGGACGGCGACCGCGGCGTCCTTGCCGGCCTCGGCGTCCGGCACCTCGATCGGCAGCGGGGCGATGCCGGCCGCGTCCAGCGCGCCGGCCACGGCGGCGGCGCGGTCGGCGAGCGGCCCGGCGTACAGCACGGCGGCGCGCGCCGCGCCGGGCAGCAGGCCCGGCACCTCCGCGGCGAGCCCGCGCCCGACCACGACCCGGTACGGCTGCGGGCCGCCCACCTCGATCACGCTTCGCATCCGTACACCCAACCATCCGGTCCGGGGCAGGTCCGCACCGACCCGTGGGCTTCGTCGGGTTTGAGAGGGTAACAACCTGAGCATGGTTATTCCATGGGGGAAGTACGTATTGCACTCATCGTGATGGCGGTCGTCGCCGGGCTGTCGCCCGCCGCGCCCGCCCGGGCCGGGTCCGCCGCCGTGGCGAGCTGGTCCTTCGACACGCCGCTGGCCGGCGGCGGGTACCGGGACTCCTCCGGCCACGGCCGGGAGCTGGCGCCGCGCGCCCGAAACGGCGGCCGGACCGGGACCACCGCGCGGGCCGGCGGCCGGGCGGTGGTCTTCCCGGCGCAGTGCCGGGGCGGCGGCTGCCCGCGGGTGGTCCTGGAGGCCGCCGACAGCGCCGGGCTGAACCCGGGCACCGCGCCGTGGCGCTGGGGCGCCCGGATCGCGCTGCGCCGCAGCCAGACCGGCGCCGGGGAGAACGTGCTGCAGAAGGGGTTCGCCAACGGCGGCGGCCAGTACAAGCTCCAGGTCGACGGCACGGCCGGGCGGCCGAGCTGCGTGGTCGTCGGGACCGGCGCGGGCCGGGTGCACCTGGCCGCCGCCGGGGTGAGCGTCGCCGACGGCGGCTGGCACGCGGTGGAGTGCCGGCGGGAGCGGGCCAGCCTGACGGTGCTGGTCGACGGCGCGGTGCGCGGCCGGGTGGGGATCCCGGCCGGGCTGGCGATCCGCAACGGCTCGCCGGTGCGCCTCGGCGGCAAGAGCACGGTGGCCAACAACGACCAGTTCCACGGGGCGCTGGACGACGCCTGGATCGGCCGGGGCTGATGCCGCGCGGGCGCTGAGCGCGAGGGGTCGCCGCCCGCTCAGCGCCCGCTATCCGGCCTTCCCGGCATCGGCGGCGCGGGTGGCGATGAAGCGCTCCATGCCGTCGAGCAGCACCGCCAGGCCCTGCTCGAACGTGTCCCGGGCCTGCTGCTCCAGGTACGGCTCGTCGGACTGCGGCACGTCGAACGCGGCCTGCTGGTCCAGGCTGGTGATCGTCGGGTACCGCTCCCGGTACGCCGGCCCCTTCGCGATGTCCTCGAGGTAGCCCGCGCGGGCCGTCCACCAGTCGTCCTCGCTGATGCCGGTGGCCCGCTCGGCCGCCCGCGCCTCGGCCATCGCCGCCGCCGCGCCGCGGACGAACGTGTGCAGCATCCCGACCAGCCGGGCCACGTCCAGCCCGGCCAGGCCGAGGCCGGCGAAGACGCGCAACTGGGCCTCGTACGCGTCCAGCTCGTGCGGCCCGAGCACCGACCGGGTGCCGGAGATGTGCAGCAGCCACGGGTGCCGCAGGTGGAACTCCCAGCCGCCGCGGGCGCTGGCCTCCGCGGCCGCCCGCCAGCCCCGGTCGTACGGCAGGTCCCGGTCGGCGGTGGCGAGCAGCCGGTCGACCATGAGGTCGAGCAGCTCGGCCTTGCTGGGCACGTACGTGTACAGCGCCATCGCCGACTTGCCCAGCCTGGCCCCGACCGTGCGCATCGACACCTCGGCGAGCCCGTCGGCGTCGGCGATCCCGATCGCCGCGGCGACGACGGCGTCGAGGGTGAGCGCCGGCCGCGGCCCCGGCTTGGACCCGGCGTCGGCGGGGCCGCCCCACAGCAGCGCCATCGTGCGAACCGGATCGCCCTGACCGGCGTAGGTAACCATGAACCCTCACCCCTCCTGCTGTCACGAATCTGTTTACGGCGTAAGTTGATGCTATCATATTACGCTGTAAACAGATCCCGACGGAAGGTGACCCACGTGGAACGGCACGACCGGATCGAGGTGCGCGGCGCGCGCGAGAACAATCTGCGCAACGTCGACGTCGACATCCCCAAGCGCGCGCTCACCGTCTTCACCGGCGTCTCCGGGTCCGGCAAGTCGAGCCTGGTGTTCGGGACCATCGCCGCCGAGTCGCAGCGGCTCATCAACGAGACGTACACCGCGTTCGTCCAGTCGTTCATGCCCAGCCAGGCCCGCCCGGACGTGGACTCGCTGCGCCACCTCAGCGCCGCCATCGTGGTCGACCAGGAGCGGATGGGCGCCAACAGCCGCAGCACCGTCGGCACCGCCACCGACGCGTACTCGATGCTCCGGCTCATCTTCAGCCGGCTCGGCGAGCCGCACGTCGGGCCGGCCAACCTGTTCTCGTTCAACGACCCGCACGGCATGTGCCCGCGCTGCGAGGGCAGCGGCCAGGTCTCCGACGTCGACGTCGACGCGCTGGTGGACCGGGAGAAGTCGCTCAACGAGGGCGCGATCACGTTCCCGAACTTCACGGTCGGGTCCTGGTACTGGAAGATCTTCGCCGAGTCGGGCTACTTCGACCCCGACCGCAAGCTCGCCGACTACCCCGCCGACGCGTGGGACCGGTTCCTGCACGGGCCGGACGCCAAGCTGCGGGTCGGCGGGATGAACCTCAGCTACGAGGGGCTGATCCCCAAGGTCACCCGGCTCTACCTGAGCAAGGACGTCGACGCGCTCCAGCCGCACATCCGCGCCGCCGTGCAGCGGCTGGCCACGTTCACCACCTGCCCGGACTGCGCCGGCGCCCGGCTCCACGCCGCCGCGCTGGCCTGCCGGGTCGCCGGCCGGGGCATCGCCGACTGCGCCGCCGCCCAGGTCGACGACCTGAACGAGTGGCTCGCCGGCGTCGCCGACGACCGGGTCGCGCCGATGGTCGCCAACCTGCGCGGCACGCTGACCAACCTCACCGAGATCGGCCTGGGGTACCTGTCGCTGAACCGGCCGGCGGGCACGCTGTCCGGCGGCGAGGCGCAGCGGGTCAAGATGGTCCGCCACCTCGGCTCGGCGCTGACCGACGTGTCGTACGTCTTCGACGAGCCCACCGTCGGCCTGCACCCGCACGACATCGCCCGGATGAACGACCTGCTCCGCCAGCTCCGGGACAAGGGCAACACCGTCCTGGTGGTCGAGCACAAGCCCGAGGTCATCGCGATCGCCGACCACATCGTCGACCTCGGGCCCGGCGCCGGCGCCGACGGCGGCCACGTCGTGTACGCCGGCACCCCGGCCGGGCTGCGCGCGGCCGGCACCCGCACCGGCGACCACCTGGAGCGGCGGACCGAGGTCAAGGCCGCGGTCCGGCCGCCGACCGGGCAGGTGACGATCCGCGGCGCGGACCGGCACAACCTGCGCGACGTCACCGTCTCGATCCCCCGCGGCGTGCTCACCGCGATCACCGGCGTCGCCGGATCGGGCAAGAGCACCCTGATCCACACGTACCTGCCCCGGGCCACCGACGTGACGGTGGTGGACCAGTCGGCCATCCGCGGCTCGCGGCGGTCCAACCCGGCCACGTACACCGGGCTGCTCGACGGCATCCGCAAGGCGTTCGCCAAGGCCAACGGGGTGCCGGCGAGCCTGTTCAGCGCCAACTCCGAGGGCGCCTGCCCGGAGTGCAAGGGACTCGGCCTGATCTACACCGACCTGCAGTTCATGAGCGGCGTGACCAGCGTCTGCGAGGCGTGCGAGGGCCGGCGGTTCACCGCGGAGGTGCTCGGGTACCGGCTGCGCGGCGCCACCATCACCGACGTGCTGGCCATGTCGGTCGCCGCCGCCCGCGCGCACTTCACCGAGAAGCCGATCCGGGCGGTGCTGGACCGGCTGGTCGCGGCCGGGCTGCCGTACCTGACGCTGGGGCAGCCGCTGAACACGCTGTCCGGCGGCGAGCGGCAGCGGCTCAAGCTGGCCATCCACCTCGGCGGCACGGCCGGGGTGTTCGTGCTGGACGAGCCCACGTCCGGGCTGCACATGGCCGACGTGGACATGCTGATCGGCCTGCTCGACTCGATCGTCGACGGCGGCCGGACCGTGGTGGTGATCGAGCACAACCTCGACGTCATCGCCCGGGCGGACTGGGTGGTCGACCTCGGGCCGGGGGCGGGGCACGACGGCGGGCTGGTGGTGTTCGAGGGGACGCCGGCGGAGCTGGCCGGGGCGGACACGCTGACGGGCAAGCACCTGCGCGCCCGCCTCGCCGGCGGCTGACGCCGGGGTCCCGGCGGGTGGTGCCGCTACCGCGCGACGGGCGGTAGCGGCACCGGCGGGGCTACTTGCCCTCGCGGTACGTCCGCCACTGGTCGTCCATCCGCTGCACCTGGCCGGCGGTGAACTTGTTCATGCAGGCGTCGTCGGAGTAGTCCATGAAGTTGTCCACCGGGTCCTTGCCGGGGGCGGTGCAGGTGTCCCGGTCCTTCGGGCAGCCCGACGCCGGACTCTTCTCGGCCGGGGTGTCGTCGACGTGGTCGCCCGGCTCGTCGCAGGTGTTGTCCTCGTTGAACGTGTGGTATAGCCCCAGCCAGTGCCCGACCTCGTGGGTGCCGGTGTCGCCGAGGTTGTACGAGCCGATCGTCCCGCCGGGCAGCGACTCGGCCGCGACCACGACGCCGTCGTACGTCCCCGCGCCGTCGGCGGGCAGGGTGGCCCAGCCGAGCAGGTTCGGGTCCAGCGGGCCGAGGTACAGGTTCAGCGTACCGGCGCCGCCCTGGCGGAGCTGCTTCTTCATCGCGCCCTCGGCGCCGCCCTCGGAGATCTTGATCGGCACCCACTCGGGCTTGATCACCCGGTTGATCTTCTGCACGGCGAACCGGAACTCCGACGCCGAGCCGCCGGTGCTGCCGGCGAACGAGTCGGCCAGCACCTTCATCTGGTCATTGATCATGGAGTCCGGGATGTTGCCGCCCTCGCGGCTGGAGTCCTTGGCGACGACGTGCACGTACACCGGGATCGTCACCGGCGCGCCGGGGGTGAGGTCCTGCGGCTGCTCGCGCAGGCGGCGCTGGAAGTCGGCCTCGTACCGGGCCTTCTGCGCGGCGGTGTACTCGTTGCCGTCGTGCCGCGGGTGCTGGCCGCGCGCGGCGGTCGCGGCCGCGTCGTCGCAGGGGGCGGCCGACGCGGCCGTCCCGGCGGCCACGGGCAGCGGTCCGACCAGGGCGAGGGCGCCGATGGAGGTGACGGCGAGGGCGCGCCGACACCAGGGGGTGATCGAGATCATGGGGAAGGTCCTCTCCGGCGGCCCGCGGCGGGGCGCGCCGCGGGAACCGGTAAACGCTAGCTCTCGATCGAGGGATGGGAATACCTCGACAAGTGAACGCGATTTTCCTTCATTTTCGCGCAGGTGTGAACGGTCTCAGCCGTCCGCCCGATGGTCCGCGCGCCACCGGACGAGGCACTCGCGCAGCCCCGCCGCCGCACGCTCGCCGGGGGTCGGCCCGCGACCCACCCCGTACGAGCCGAGGCAGTGCAGCGAGACCACCCGGTCGGGCCGGCCGGGTTGGCGTCGGACGATCGCCGGACCGATCGCGCCCGCGGCGGCGGCCGGCCCGGGCACGGGCGTGTGATCCACGATGTCGACCACCTCGGCCCACGGGATCACGATGGTGCGGCCGAGGTTCCGGACGATCACCCGGTCCGACCGGGCCGCCACGCCGAGCAGCGGCATCCGCACCGCGCCGCCCACCAGCCAGACCGCCCCCGCACCGAACAGCACGGCGACGAACGCGTTCCCCTCGCGCGCGTGGTCGACGGCCACCGTCGTGACGATCCACCCCATGAGCGCGAAGGGCAGCATACCCACGATGTTCCAGAACCACGACCGCCAGGCGCGACGCGTGCCGGCGTCGGGCCGGCCCTCCCCCGCCATACCCGGAGGCTACCGGCCGCGGGCGGCGCCGGCTGCGGTACGGGAACCGAGCACCGGTCCGAATGGCTCCCAGGAGCGAGGATTCCGGGCGCCGGTCGGTCAGCGGCCGAGGGCCGCCCGGACGTCCGCGACGATCTCCTCCGGCGTGCGCCCGTCGGTGGCCACCGTGTGCGCGGCCACCCCGGCGTACAGCGGCCGCCGCTGGTCCAGCAGGTGCCGCAGCGTGGCCCGCGGGTTGACCGTCAGCAGCGGCCGCCCCGAGCCCAGGCCGATCCGGCCGAGCGCGTCCGGCAGCTCCACCGTCAGGTACACCACCGGGTGCCCGGCCAGCGCCGCCCGGGTACCGGGGTCGAGCACCGCGCCGCCGCCCAGCGCCAGCACCCCGGCGAAGTCGGCCAGCGCCGCCGCCACCGCGGTGCGCTCGGCGGCCCGGAAGTACGCCTCGCCGGCGTCGACGAAGATCTCCGGGATCGGCCGGCCCTCGGCGGCCTCGATGTCGGCGTCGGTGTCCCGGAACGGCACGCCCAGCGCCCCGGCCAGCGCCGTCCCGACGGTGGTCTTGCCGGCGCCGGGCGGGCCGACCAGCACGCAGACCGGTCCGCTCACGCGCACACCAGGTGCGCGCGGTACGCGGCCAGGTTGCGGGCGATCTCGGCCACCGAGTCGCCGCCGAACTTCTCCGTCGCGGCGTCGGCGAGTACCAGCGCCACCATCGACTCGGCGACGATCGCCGCGGCCGGCACGGCGCAGACGTCCGAGCGCTGGTTGATCGCGGTGGCCGGCTCGCCGGTGACGATGTCCACGGTGTCCAGCGCGCGGGTCAGCGACGAGATCGGCTTCATCGCCGCCCGGACCCGCAGCCGCTGGCCGGTGGTGATCCCGCCCTCCAGGCCGCCGGCCCGGTCGGTGCGCCGGCGGACGCCGTCGGGGCCGGGCTCCATCTCGTCGTGCGCGACCGAGCCGCGGGAGCGGGCCTGGGTGAACGCGTCGCCGATCTCCACACCCTTGATCGCCTGGATGGACATCAGCGCCAGCGCCAGTCGGGCGTCCAGCTTGCGATCCCACTGGACGTGGCTGCCCAGGCCCGGCGGCAGCCCGTACGCCAGCACCTCGACCACGCCGCCGAGGGTGTCGGAGTCGGCCTTGGCCGCGTCGACCTCGGCGACCATCGCCGCGCTGGCGGCGGGGTCGACACAGCGCAGCGGGTCGGCGTCGACCCGCTCGCGGTCGGCGGGGGTCGGCGCGGCGCCGGGCGGCGCGGCGACCGCGCCCAGCTCGACGACGTGCGAGACGATCTCCACGCCGAGCGCCTGGCGCAGCAGCGCCCGGGCGACGGTGCCGACGGCGACCCGGGCGGCGGTCTCCCGGGCGCTGGCCCGTTCCAGGATCGGCCGGGCGTCGGTGTGGCCGTACTTCTGCATGCCGGCCAGGTCGGCGTGGCCGGGCCGGGGGCGGGTCAGCGGGGCGTTGCGGGCCTGCCCGGCCAGCAGCTCGGCGTCCACCGGGTCGGCCGCCATGACGGTCTCCCACTTGGGCCACTCGGAGTTGCCGACCCGGATCGCCACCGGGCTGCCGAGCGTGACGCCGTGCCGGACGCCGCCGACCATCTCGACGGCGTCGCGCTCGAACGCCATCCGCGCGCCCCGGCCGTAGCCGAGCCGGCGCCTGGCCAGCTCGTCGGCCACCTCGTCACTCGTGATCTCCACGCCGGCCGGGACCCCGTCCAGGATCGCGACCAGCGCCGGACCGTGCGATTCGCCCGCGGTCATCCAGCGCACCCTGCCACCACCTTTCGGCGGTCAGTGTGTCACGCCGGGCCGGCGCTCCCGTGATCGGCCGGGACCCAGTCGGGGCGGGCGTCGAGCAGGGCGGCGCGCATGGCCGCCTGCGGCGCCGGCTCGCCGGTGAAGTGGGTGAACTGGTCGAAGGACTGGGCCAGCAGGAGGTCCAGCCCGGACGCCACCCGCACGCCGGCCGCCGCGGCGGCCGTGGCCAGCGGCGTCGGCCACGGGTCGTACAGCACGTCGACGTACACCCCGTCGGGGGCCCACTGCGCCGCGCCGGCCAGGTCGTCGGCGACGCCCGGCGGCAGCGCCGAGACGACGACGTCCGCGCCCAGGTGCTCGGCGGCCCTGTCCCACGGCCCGTGCCGCAGCCGCAGGCCGACCGCGCGGGCGATCGGGTGCAGCGCGGCCACCGCGCCGGCCCGGCGGGCGACGACGACGGCGGACTTGACCCCGTACCGGCCCAGCGCGGCCAGCACGGCCCGGGCGGTCCCGCCCGCGCCGAGCACGGTGGCGGCGCCGCCGACCGGCGCCTTGACCGCCTGGAGCACGCCGCCCATGCCGGTGACGTCGGTGTTGTCGGCGTACCAGCCGGTCGGCCGGCGGATGAGCGTGTTCGCCGCGCCGACCAGCCGGGCGGTGGACGACGCGCCCGAGGCCGCCGACAGCGCCTCGCCCTTGAGCGGCATCGTGACCGAGATGCCGGCCCAGCGCGGGTCCTCGTCGTGCAGGAGCTGGGCGAGCGCGCCGCCGGGCTCGAGGTCCAGCGCGTCGTACGTCCACTCGGCGAGGCCGGCGGCCGCGTACCCGGCGTTGTGCAGCACCGGCGACAGCGAGTGCGCGATGGGGTGGCCGACGACCGCGGCCCGGCGCCCGCTCACAGGACGCCGTTCCGGCGCGCGGTGGCCTGGTTGCGCTCGTGCTCGGCGAGCGTCGTGGCGAACGCCGAGTTGCCCTTCTTGTCGATCGCGACGAAGTACAGCCAGTTGCCCGCGGGCGGGTCCATGGCCGCGCGCAGCGCCGCCTCGCCCGGGTTGTCGATCGGCGTGGGCGGCAGCCCGGCGATCTTCCGGTTGTACGGGTTGCGCGGGTCGTCCAGCTCGGCGGCCGTCATGTCCTTCGACGCCTTCGTCGGCTTGCCGTTGACCTCTAGCCAGTAGTTGACGGTCACGTCCATCTCCAGGCACCCACAGGGGAAGTCCCCGCCGTACGCCCGGTTGTAGGCCACCCGGGCGACCTTCCCCAGGTCGCCCGGCACGCCGGCCTCGACCTGGGCGAGCGAGGCCACGATCAGCGCCTCGTACGGGCTGATCCCGCCCCGCTCCTTCTCCACCGTCGGCACGAAACCGACCTCCTCGGCCGCGGTGAGGAATTGCTGCACCATCGCCTTGAGGATATCGGCGGCGCCCGCGTTCGGCGGGAACTCGTAGGTCTGCGGGTAGAGGAATCCCTCCAGCGAGGGCTTGGCGGCGGCCTTCTTGCCGTCGGTGCGCTTGAACCAGAAGTCGGGGACGCCGAGCTTCGCCGGGTCCTTCCCGGCGGCCTGGAACTCACGGAGGGCGATGCCGGTCTTCTCGGCGAGCAGCTTGTACGTCTGGATGACCGAGAGGCCCTCGCGGATCGTCACGCCCTTGACGATCCGGTTGACGAGGTTGACCAGCAGCGAGACGGCGTCGCGGGCGCGCATCTCCTTGCGCAGCTTGTAGAAGCCGGGCTGGATGTTCTCGCTGCGGGCGTTGTCCTCGGCGGCGTCGATGAACGCCTTGTCGCTCTTGACCACGCCGGCCTTCTGCAGCGTGCCGCCGATCTCCCGCAGGGTCTGCCCCTGCTGCACCTCGACGACGACCTCGTCGGTGCCGCCGCCGGTGTAGTCGGGGGCGGCGAAGAAGTCCATGGCCCGGCCGATGCCCCAGTACGCGGCGCCGCCGAGGGCGCCGAGCAGCAGGACGGCGAGGACGGCCGCGATCGCGCTGCGCCCGCGGCGGCGCTTCGGCGGGGGTACCCGCCGGTGCCGGCCGCGCTCCCCCTCCTCGTACGCCAGTCCGAGCTCGTCGATCATCGTGTCCGCCTCCGCTGGGAATCGAGCCAGCCCTGCAGGATCTCCACCGCGGCCGCCTGGTCGACGACCGCGCGCCGGCGCTTGCCGCGCACGCCGCGTTCGGCCAGCCTACGAGTCGCGACGACCGTTGACATCCTCTCGTCGGACAGGTGGACCTCGATGGGCGCGAGCAGCGTGGCCAGGCGACGAGCGTACGCGCCGACCTCGTCGGCCGCCTGCCCGTGGGTGCCGGCCAGGGTCACCGGGAGCCCCACGACGACGGCAATTGCCCCGTACTCGGCGGCTAAACGCCCTATTTCCACCATATCTGACGGGGCGCGGTCGGGCTCGTCCGCCCGGTCCCGGGCGAGCGTGGCCACGGGCGAGGCGAGGATGCCGTCCGGGTCGCAGGCGGCGACCCCGACCCGGGCCCGGCCGACATCGACGCCGAGCCGGACCCCTCGGACGAAAGCGGACACGGGGTCAGCGAACCCCCGCGAGGGCCTTCTCCACCGCCGTGAGCAGCGCGGGCGCCTCGCCGGCGGGCACGCCGCCGCCCTGCGCCAGCTCGGCGCTGCCGCCGCCGCGGCCGGACAGGGCCGCCTTCACCAGCTCGGCGGCCGACACCCCGCGGCCCTTCGCCGCCGCGTTCGCGGCGACCACCAGCGACGCCTTGTCCCCCGCCCGGGCGACCACCGCGACCACGCCGGGCCGGTCCGCGGCGAACCGCCCGCGGACCTCCTGCGCCAGCGTGCGCACGTCGTTGCCGCCGGTGCCCTCGGGCGCCTCGGTACCCACGAACGCCACCCCGTCGACGTCGCGCGCGCCGGCGGCCAGCTCGGCCACCCCGCCCAGGAGCTGCTTGCCGCGCAGGTCGGCCAGCTCCTTCTCCACCTGCTTCATCCGGGCCACCAGGCCGGCGATCCGGTCCGGCAGCTCCTCGCGCGGGGCGCGGAGCTGCTCGGCGATGCGGGCGACCAGGTCGCGCTCGCGGGCCAGGTACCGGTACGCCTCGATGCCCACGACCGCCTCGACCCGGCGCTGCCCGGCGCCGACCGACGACTCGCCGGTGACCGCCATCGGCCCGATCTGGGCGGCGTGCTCGACGTGCGTGCCGCCGCACAGCTCGCGGGACCACTCCCCGCCGATCTCGACCACCCGGACCGTCTCGTCGTACGTCTCGCCGAACAGCGCCAGCGCGCCCAGCTCGCGGGCCTGCGGCAGCGACATGTACTTGACCGCCACCGGCAGGTCCCGGCGGACGGCCGCGTTGGCCGCCTCCTCCACTTCGGACCGGGTGGCGTCCGACAGCGCGCCGCGCCAGGAGAAGTCCAGCCGCAGGTAGCCCGGCCGGTTGTACGAGCCGGACTGGAGCGCCGCCGGGCCGAGCACGTGCCGCAGCGCGGCGTGCACGACGTGCGTGCCGGAGTGCGCCTGCCGGGCGCCCAGCCGCCACTCCGGGTCGACCGTCGCGGTCACCCGGTCGTCGACCGCCAGGGTGCCGTCGAGCACCCGGACCCGGTGCACGACCAGGCCCTTGATCGGCCGCTGCACGTCCAGCACCTCCGCCCGGACGCTGCCGCCCACCAGCTCGCCGGCGTCGGAGTCCTGGCCGCCGGACTCGGCGTAGAACGGGGTGCGGTCCAGCGCCACCGAGACGATCTCGCCCGGCGCCGCGGCCGGCACCGGGCCGGCCTCGCCCCACAGCGCCAGCACCCGCGACTCGGTCGCCGACTCGGTGTACGCCACCCAGTCGGTCGGGCCGTGCGCGTCCAGCGCCGCCCGGTACGCCGACAGGTCGGCGTGCCCGGTCTTGCGCGCCTTCGCGTCCGCCTTGGCCCGGGCCCGCTGGTCGGCCATCAGCGCGCGGAAGCCGTCGGCGTCCACCGCGAGGCCCTGCTCGGCCGCGATCTCCAGGGTCAGGTCGATCGGGAAGCCGTACGTGTCGTGCAACTGGAACGCCTTGTCGCCGGCCAGCGCCGTGCCGCCCGCGGCCTTCGTCTCGGCGAGCGCGGTGTCCAGGATCGTCGTGCCCTGGCGCAGCGTGGCCAGGAACGCGTCCTCCTCGGCGTACGCGTAGCTGCTGATCCGGTCGAAGTCGGTGCGCAGCTCCGGGTACGACGGCGCCATGCAGTCCAGCGCGACCGGCAGCAGCTCGGGCAGCGCCCGGTCCTGCCAGCCGAGCAGGCGCATCGAGCGGATCGCCCGGCGCATGATCCGGCGCAGCACGTAGCCGCGGCCCTCGTTGCTCGGCGTCACCCCATCGCCGATCAGCATCAGCGAGGTGCGGACGTGGTCGGCGATCACCCGCAGCCGGACGTCGTCCGGGTGCGACGCGGTCGCCGCCTGCCCCGACCGGACGCCGTACGCCCTACCGGTCAGCTCGGCGGCCCGGGCCAGCACCGGCCGGACCTCGTCGATCTCGTACATGTTGTCGACGCCCTGCAGCAGCGACGCCATCCGCTCCAGGCCCATGCCGGTGTCGATGTTCTTCGCCGGCAGGTCGCCGAGGATGTCGAACGTCTCCTTCGCGGTGACGTTGGCGATCTCGACCTGCATGAAGACCAGGTTCCAGTACTCCAGGAACCGGTCCTCGTCCACCTCCGGGCCGCCGTCCGGGCCGTACGCGGGGCCGCGGTCGTAGTACAGCTCCGAGCACGGGCCGGCCGGGCCGGGGATGCCCATGTGCCAGTAGTTGTCCTTCTTGCCGCGGCGCACGATCCGGTCGGCCGGGAGGCCGGTGCGGCGCCAGATGTCGGCGGCCTCGTCGTCGTCCAGGTACACCGTCGCCCAGATGCGGTCGGGGTCCAGCCCGAAGCCGCCGTCGTCGACCGACTTCGTGGACAGCTCCCAGGCCAGCGGGATCGCCCGATCCTTGAAGTAGTCGCCGAACGAGAAGTTGCCGTTCATCTGGAAGAACGTGCCGTGCCGGGACGTCTTGCCGACCTCGTCGATGTCCGGCGTCCGGATGCACTTCTGCACGCTCGCCGCCCGCGGCCAGGGCGGCGCCTGCTGGCCGAGGAAGTACGGCACGAACTGGACCATGCCGGCGTTGATGAACAGCAGGTTCGGGTCCTCGATGGCGGGCAGCGGGGCGCTGGGCACGACCGTGTGCCCGTTGGCCTCGAAGTGCGCCAGGAACCGGCGCTTGATCTCCGCTGTCCTCATCGCTGACCTTCCTCGTACGGCTCGTCGTCGTCCACCGGGTCGGCCGGCAGGACGATGCCCGCGGCGATGGCGGCGTGGATCTCGTCCTGGCGCTCGGCCATGCCCGCCCGGACATCGTCCACGAAGCTACGCACCGCCCCCAACGCGTTTTCCGCCGACCCCGTCACGGCGCCGGCGATCCCCTGCGGGGTGAACGCCCGCGCCCGCTTCGTCGCCGCGCGCACCACCAGCGCGCCGACCGCCAGGCCGATCCCGAGCCACAGCATCCGCTTCATCGCTCACTCCCGTCCCGGCGCGGGGCTCAGCCCGAGCGCCGACCGCGCAGCCGGTCCTTGATGGTGGCGCGCACCTCGCGCTCGGTCTCCGCGTGCCGGCGCGCGGCCGTCGCCTTGCGCAGCCCGTACCCGAACGAGGCCACCTTGACCAGCGGGTTCGCCGCGGCGGTCGTCACGATCGTGGCCAGGTTGGCGACGTTGGCGCTGACGGTCTGCACGTGCCCGGTGATCGTGTCGACCTTGGCGAGCTGCGCGTTCACCCCGTCGAGGGTGACCTGGACCTGGCCCAGCGCGGTGTTCACCCCCTCGACGCTCGCGGTGACGTTGCCCAGCAGCGGGCCCGTCCGGGCGTTCAGGTCGGTGATCGCCCGGGTGGCGGCGTCGATCGTCCGCCCCAGCCGCAGGATCGGTACCGCGAGCACGAGCACCAGCATCAGGAAGGCACCGGCCGCGACCAGCCCCGCCACGTCCCCAGCAACCACGGGCTCCGCCTCCTCACCGCGGCGCGGGCGCGTACGCGCCCGCGCTCCACATCCGCGCCGACCCGGCTGACCTTACCGGCCCGGCCGCGGCCGCGTGCATCACGATGCCGGTGGTGTCGATGGTGGCGGGTCGGTGAACACCGGGTCGGGGTCCTCGCCGGTCTCGCTCGGGTCGGTGCCGACCCGGGTCGGGTTCAGCCGCTCGTCCGCGATGGCGTTCCGGACCTTGATCGTCACCGCCGCCCCGGCGCACCCGTCGGCGCCGGCCGGCTCGCACGCGGGCTTGCGCACCCACAGGTCCAGCGTGTACTCGTCGCGCCGCCAGCAGGTGTAGAACTCGTCCGGGCGCAGCGGCTGGCCCGGGCAGGGCTCGATCCGCCAGGGCTGCCAGCCCGCGGCGCCGAGGCCGGCGGCGTACGCGCTGTTCGTCTCGCCCGGCGCCCGCTCGGCGGACAGCCGCCGCTCGCGGAACCGGCACTCGTCGATGCACCACGCGCTGCCGCTGGTCTCGTCCCGGGCCGCCTGCCCGGCCCAGCCGGGGATCTCCATGCCGTCCAGGGCGACGAACACCGGGTCGCGGAGGCTGGCCCGGACGCCGAAGAACAGCGGTACGGCGCCGAGGATCACCACGCACCCCACGACGAGGGTGGCCAGCCGGAGCCGCTTGCGCTCGCGGAGCTGCCGGCGGATCTCGGCGGGGGCGCCGCGCAGCGCGGGGCCGCGCCCGGCCCCGCGCTGCGGTACGGCGCCGGGCGGGCTGTCCGCCGCCGCGCCGGGCCGGTCGTCGGCCGCCGCGCCGTACGCCGCGGGCCGGTCGTCGGCCGCCGTGCCGTACGCCGCGGGCCGGTCGAAGGCGGTCGCGCCGGGCCGGTCGAACGCCCCGGTCCGGTCCGGCGGCAGGGCGCCGGTTCGGTCCGGGGGCAGCGGCCCGGTCCGGTCCGGGGACGGCGCCGCCCGGTCGAGCGGCGGGGCGGCCCGGCCCGCGGGCGGGGCGGGGTGGTCGGCGCGGTCCGGGGCGGGGCGGCCCGGCAGGGCCGGGCGGTCCGGTGCGGCCGGGCGGTCGAACGCCGGTGCCGGCGGCGGCACCGGGGGCGCCGGCGCGGCGGCCGCGGCGCGGCCGGCGGTCAGGCTCGGCGGCGTGGCGCCGGGCCTGCCGGGGGGCGCGGGCAGCGCCGGGCGGGCCGGCGATGCGGCGCGGTCGGCCGGGTCGACCGGCGGGCGGTCGAGCGCGGGCCGGCCCGCCGGCGGCGGCGCGCCGCCGGGCGGGGCCGGGCGGACGGCGGCCGCTCCGGCCGCGGCCGCGCCGGCGGCGATGCCGGCAGCGGCACCGGGTGCCGTGCCGTGGGGGCGGTGCGGCAGGGCGCCGCGGTGGCCGGGCTCCGCGGGTTCGGCGGGCGCCGGGGCCGGGCGGCCGGCCCGCGGGCCGGACCCGCTCGGGACCGGCGGGGGCGGGCCGGGGCGGCCGGGGTGCGGCGCGGCCGCGGGGGTCGTCCGGCCGGGGCTCACCGGCGGCGGGGGCTGCTCCTGCGGCCCGGCGCGCCGCGGTCCGGCCGCCGCCCGGCCGTCCGGCCGGTCGAGAGCGCCGGCGTCGCGGGTGCCGGGGTCGAGGGCATCGGCACCGCGCCGGCCCGGGGCGTCGCGGCGGTCCAACGCGTCCCGGGGGCCCGGGGCGTCGCGACGGTCCAGCGCATCACGGGGGCCGGGGGCGTCGCGGCGGTCCAGCGCGTCGCGGCGGTCGAGCGCGTCGCGGGGGCCCGCGACGTCGCGGTGGCCGGTGGCGCCGCGCGCTTCGAGGGCTCCACGCGAGCCCACCGGGCCGGCGGGCTCGGCCGGGCCGCCCGCCGGGCGCTGCCGGTGTGGAATCCCGCCGCGGGGGTCGGCGCCGCGCGGATCGGCGTCGCGGGGGTCGAGGTCGCGGTGGACGCCGCCGGGCAGCGGCGGCGGGGTGGCCGGCGCGCCGCGGCGGCGTGTCGGCTCCACGACGGGTCGCCGCCGGTCGACCGGGCCGGTCCCGGCGTCACCGCGACCGGCATCACCGCGGCCGGTCCCGGCCGGGTCGCCAGCGGCGGGGCCGCCGGCGCGCGGCGGGGCGGGGTCGAAGCCGGATCGGCCGGCCGGGTACCCCGGCTCGCCCGCTCCCCCGGCCCGCGGCTGGTCGAAGCCGGGCCGCGGTACGTCCCGGCCGGGTCGCGGCGGCTCGACCGCGGGGCGGCCGCCCCGCGGCGCGTCCGGCGCCGGCCGGGGCACGTCGGCGCCGGGCCGCAGCGGCGCCGGCCGCCGGGCCGACCCGCCGTACGGCTCCCCGGCACCGGGGCGCTGCTCGTCGGCCGGCGGCCGACGCTCGTCCGCCAGCCCACGGCGGTCGTCGCCCGGCGGCCGGCGCTCGTCGGACAGCGGGCGGCGCTCGTCGGCGCGGTTGGCGGCCGGGCGCGGGGCGTCCGGTGACCCGGCCGGCCGGTGGCCGGCGGCCGGGTCGCCCGCCCGCCGGTCCGGCAGCGCGGGACGGCCCGCGGCCGGCGGGTCGGTGGCGCGGCGGCCGCGGTCGGGCTCGGCCGGGGTACGGCGGTCGAGGGCGTCGGGGCCGCGGCGCCCCAGCGGTGCGGGACCCCGGTCGGCGCCGGGCGCGTCGGGACCCCGGCGCCCCAGCGGTGCGGGGCCGTGGTCCAGGCCGGGCCGCTCGGTGGCCGAGCGCGACCCGGCACCGGCGCGCGGGCCGTCCGGCCGGGGCTCCGGCCCCGGACCGCGGGGGGCGTCCGGCGCGGCGCCGGCCGGGCGCGGGTCGGCGCCCGGCCGCGGGGTGCTGCCGCCGCGGCGCGGCGGCTCGATCGTGGGGCGCCGTCCGCCGGCCCGCGGCGCCGGACCCGGCTCGGTCGCCGGCGCCCGCTCGGGCAGGCCCCGGCCGGCGGACCCGCCGGCGCCCCGGTCCCGGTCGGCGAGCTGGCCGGACTGATCGGCGAGCTGGCCGGACCGATCGGCGCGGCCGGCGGACCCGGCCGCCGGGCCGGGACCCCGATCGGCACCGGCCGGTCGGCCGGCGACGCCCGGGCGCCCACCACCGGCGGGCGCGCGCTCGGCGCCCCGCGCCGGGGCGGCGGGGGCCGCCGGGGGCTCGCCGGCGCGCTGCTCACCGGGCGCCAGGCTGCCCTTGGCCTCCTTGGCGCTGCGCAGTTCCGCGATCCAGCCCAGCTCCTCGCGCGGTACCTCCTCCTCGACCGGCGGCTCGGCGGCGGCCTTGCCCCGCCCCCAGCGCCGGCCCTTGGCCCGGCCCTGGCGGGTGTCGTCGCCGCTGTCCTCGGGGCGATCGGAGCCGCGCGATCTCACGTCGTCCTCTTTCCGTCGGCGGGGGCGCCCTCGGCGCCCCGCGGGGACCCGGCGCGGACGATGCGGCGCAGCGCGGGCATCCGCGCGGCGACCGCGTCCTCGGCGCCGTGCCGGGTCGGCTGGTAGTAGTCGACGCCGACCAGGGGGTCCGGCGCGTACTGCTGGGGGACGACCCCGCGGGGGTCGTCGTGCGGGTAGCGGTACCCGATGCCGTGGCCGAGCCCGCGCGCGCCGCGGTAGTGGCTGTCCCGCAGGTGCGCCGGCACGGCGCCGCCGCGGCCCGCGCGGACGTCGGCGAGCGCCGCCGCCAGGGCCGTGGTGACGGCGTTGGACTTCGGCGCCGCCGCGAGATGGATAACGGCGTGGGCGAGATTGAGCTGCGCCTCGGGCAGCCCGACCCGGTCGACGGCGCCCGCCGCGGCGATGGCGACGGGCAGCGCGGTGGGGTCGGCGAGGCCGACGTCCTCGCTGGCGAAGATGATCAGCCGGCGGGCGATGAACCGGGCGTCCTCGCCGGCGACGAGCATCCGGGCGAGCCAGTGCAGGGCGGCGTCCGGGTCGGAGCCGCGCAGGCTCTTGATGAACGCGCTGGTGATGTCGTAGTGGGCGTCGCCGTCCCGGTCGTACCGCACGGCGGCCACGTCCACCGCCTGCTCGGCGGTCGGCAGGTCGATCTCCGGGCGGCCGGCGGCGCGGGCGCTCGCGGCGGCGGCCTCCAGCGCGGTGAGCGCCTTGCGGACGTCGCCCTCGCTGAGCCGGACGAGGTGGGCGCGGGCATCGGCGGCGAGCCCGACCGCACCGGCGAGGCCGCGCGCGTCGGCGACCGCCCGATCGACGAGCGTACCCACGACGTCGGCGTCGAGTGGACGGAGCGTGAGCAGCACGCAGCGGGACAGCAGCGGCGAGATCACCGAGAAGTGGGGGTTCTCGGTGGTCGCGGCGAGCAGCGTGACGGTCCGGTCCTCGACGGCGGCGAGCAGCGAGTCCTGCTGCGTCTTGCTGAACCGGTGCACCTCGTCGATGAACAGCACGGTCGCCGGCCCGCCGGTACGCCGCTGCCGCCGGGCCTCGTCGATGACGGCGCGGACGTCCTTGACCCCGGCGTTGAGCGCGGACAGCGCCACGAACCGCCGGTCGGCGGCGCCGGCGACCAGCCGGGCGATGGTGGTCTTGCCGCAGCCGGGCGGGCCCCACAGGATGACCGAGAGCAGGGCGTCCCCGGCGAGGAGCTGGCGCAGCGGGGCGCCGGGGGCGAGCAGGTGCTCCTGGCCGACCAGTTCGTCCAGGACGGCCGGGCGCATCCGGGCGGGCAGCGGGGCGTCGGGGCCGACGGCGAAGGGCGCCGCGGTCGGGCCGGCCACGGCATCGCCGCCGGTCGACGTGCGCGGCGCGACCGGGAAGAGTGCGTCTGGCTCCATCACCACTGACAGTACCGGCAGCCGCGCAGCCGCCAAAAATCACCACATACGCGCCACTACGGCCCGTTACTCACCGTAATCGCCCCGACGGGGACCGCCCGCGCGCGGCGCGGCGCGGTCCCCGGGCCCGGCTAGGACGCCGCGGGGGCGGGCGCCGGCTTCGGCTTGGCGTCGATGCCCGCCTCGGTCCGCTGCTGCGCCGTGATCGGCGTCGGGGCGCCGGTCAGCGGGTCGTACCCGCCGCCGGTCTTCGGGAACGCGATCACCTCGCGGATCGAGTCCGCGCCGGCGAGCAGCATGCACACCCGGTCCCAGCCGAACGCGATGCCGCCGTGCGGCGGCGGCCCGAACTTGAACGCCTCGAGCAGGAAGCCGAACTTGTCGGCCGCCTCCTGCTCGCTGATGCCGAGCAGCGTGAACACCCGCTTCTGCACCGCCTCGCGGTGGATACGGATGGAGCCGCCGCCGATCTCGTTGCCGTTGCAGACGATGTCGTACGCGTACGCCAGCGCCTCCCCCGGCGCCTCCTCGAACCGGCCCTCCCACTCGGCCACCGGCGAGGTGAACGGGTGGTGCACGGCCGTCCAGCCGTCGCCGGCCGCGCCGACGCCCTCGACCTGCTCGAACATCGGCGCCTCGGTGACCCAGCAGAACGCCCACGCGCTCTCGTCGATCAGCCCGACCCGCTTGCCGACCACCAGCCGGGCGGCGCCGAGCAGCTCCTGCGCGGCCCGCCGGTCCTCGCTCGCGGCGAAGAAGATCGCGTCGCCGGGCTTGGCGCCGGCGGCGTCGGCGAGGCCGGCGAGGTGCTCGGCGGACAGGTTCTTGGCCACCGGCCCGCGCGGCTCGCCGGTCTCGGCGTCCAGCACGACGTAGGCGAGGCCGCGGGCGCCGCGGGCCTTGGCCCAGTCCTGCCAGGCGTCCAGCTCCTTGCGGCTCTGGCCGGCGCCGCCGGGCATGACGACCGCGCCGACGTACCCGCCGCCCTCGATCGCCCCGGCGAACACCCGGAACGCCGTGCCGCGCAGGTAGTCGGTGAGGTCGACCAGCTCGCAGCCGAACCGCAGGTCGGGCTTGTCCGACCCGTACCGGGTCAGCGCCTCGTGCCAGGTGATCCGCGGGATCGACGCGGGGATCTCGTGGTCGGCCAGCTCCCGCCACAGGTCCCGGACGATCTCCTCGCCGAGCGCGATCACGTCGTCCTGCCCGACGAACGACATCTCGATGTCGAGCTGGGTGAACTCGGGCTGGCGGTCGGCCCGGAAGTCCTCGTCCCGGTAGCAGCGGGCGATCTGGTAGTACCGCTCCAGCCCGGAGACCATGAGGAGCTGCTTGAAGAGCTGCGGCGACTGCGGCAGCGCGTACCAGCTCCCCGGCTGGAGCCGCACCGGGACCAGGAAGTCGCGCGCGCCCTCCGGCGTGGACCGGGTCAGCGTCGGCGTCTCGATCTCCAGGAAGTCGTGCCGGTCCAGCACCCGCCGGGCGATGGCGTTGGCCCGCGAGCGCAGCCGCAGCGCCGCGGCCGGCCCGGAGCGGCGCAGGTCGAGGTACCGGTACCGCAGCCGCACGTCGTCGCCCGCGGTGACGTGGTCGTCGACCGGCAGCGGCAGCGGCGCCGCCTCGGAGAGGATGGTCAGCTCGGCGGCGATGACCTCGACGGCGCCGGTGGGCAGCTCGGGGTTCTCGTTGCCGGCCGGGCGGGCGGCGACCTCGCCGGTGACCGCGACGCAGAACTCGTTGCGCAGCCCGTGGGCGGCCTCGATGCCCTCCCGGAACACGACCTGCGCGACGCCGGAGCCGTCCCGGAGATCGACGAAGATCACCCCGCCGTGGTCGCGGCGCCGCGCGACCCACCCGGCGAGGGTGACGGTCGCGCCGGCGTCGGTGGCCCGCAGGCTCCCGGCGGCATGGGTACGGATCACGGCTGGCTCTCCTTCGTCGTCCTGTGCCGCCATTCTTTCACCGACCGCCACCGCGTTTGCGCCCGCTCCGGTTTTGCGCCGGCCGCCCCGGCGGGCCCGGACGGCCGCCGGCCCCGGCCGGCTGCGCGGGGCGCAGCGGGCCGGGGCCGGCGGTCAGCGGTGCGGGGTACCGGTCAGGAGCCGACGTACATCAGCTTGTTGGCCGTGCCGCCCTGCGGGTTGGTGATCACGTCCGGGGTGGCGTCGGCGACGAGCTTGTCGCCGATCTGCGCCGGCGTGCCGGTCGGGTTGGCCTCCAGCGCGAGCACCGCGGCGCCGGCGACGTGCGGGGACGCCATCGAGGTGCCGCTGATCGTCTTGGTGGAGGTGTCGCTGTCCTTCCACGCGGACGGGATGTTGACGCCCGGGCCCCAGATGTCGACGCACTTGCCGTAGTTGGTGAACGAGGCGCGCGAGTCGTTGTTCTGGCTGGCCGCGACGGTGATCGCGGTCGGCGTGCGGGCCGGGGAGAAGCCGCAGGCGTCCTGCGGCACGCCCTGGGCGTTGCCGTTGCCGGCGGCGACCACGAACACCACGCCGGCACTGACGCCCTTGGCGACCGCGTCGTCGGTGCCCTGGTTGGCACCGCCGCCGAGGCTCATGTTGGCGACGGCCGGCTTGACGGCGTTCTTGGCGACCCAGTCGATGCCGCTGATGACGCCGCTGTTCGAGCCGCTGCCCTGGCAGTTGAGCACCCGGACGGCGTAGAGCTTCGCCTTCGGCGCGATGCCGTACGTGGTGCCGGCGGTCGAGCCGGCGACGTGGGTGCCGTGGCCGTGGCAGTCGTCGGCCTTGCCGCCCTGGGTCACGGCGTCGAAGCCCGCCACCGCGCGCCCGCCGAAGTCCTGGTGGGTCTGCCGGATGCCGGTGTCGATGATGTAGGCGCTGACGTTCTCGCCGCCCTTGCCGCGCGGCGCGTACTTGTCGTCCAGCGGCAGCTTGCGCTGGTCGCTGCGGTCCAGGCCCCAGGCCGTCGCCAGCCGGGTGTCGCCGGCGCGGTCGTCGAGGGTGACCGTCTGGTCCTGCTCGACGTACTCGACCGACGGGTCGGCGGCGAGCCGGGCGGCGCCCGCGGCGTCGCCCTTGAACTGGAAGCCGGGCAGCGCGGTGGCGTAGGTGAAGCCGACCCGGCCGCCGTTGGCGCGGGCGAGCCGGGTGGCGGTCGGCGCCACGGCGCGGCCGGCGACCCGGGACTCCTTGAACTTCACGACGTAGCTGCCCGGGATCGCGGTGGGTGAGTCCGCGAGGAGGATGCGCCCGACGGCCGCGGTGTCCGCGGACGCGCCCGGCGCGAGGGCGACGCCGCCGGCCACAAGGGCCGCGGCAGCGATGACGGAGCCGGCGATCCGGCTCGCGGAGAGGGTGGTCCCCATGGGTAACGCCTCCAAAGCGGGGTGGGTGGCCCGACATGCGGCAGGGAATGCCACCGCTGGCGATCCGGGGGAAGGCCGGACAATGACAGCGGTCGATATGGAGACGCTAGCCGTTCGGTTCATTCAAAGACAGCATTGAACTTGTGATTACTACATGGTAATGATCGAAATCGATCTTCACCCGGTGTGATCGGGCGGTCAGCCGCCGGTGATACCCGGCCGCAGATCGGCGGCCGGCGGGGCCCACTCCGCCAGGTCAGCGGCCACCTGCTCGCCCGAGCGGATGTCCTTGACAGAATCCGGCTCGCCGTCGACACCCGGGAACCAGACGTACGGGATCCCCCGCCGCTCGGCGAACCGGATCTGCTTGCCGAACCGCGCCGGGCTCGGCGCCACCTCGGTCGGGACGCCGCGGGCGCGCAGCGCGGCGGCGACCGCCGCGCACGCCGGCCGGGCCCCCTCGTCCGGCAGCGCCACCAGCACCGCCGTCGGCACCTGCCGGGACGCCCGCAGCGCGCCGGCGCCGAACAACAGCCCGAGCATCCGGGACACCCCGATCGACAGGCCGACGCCGGGGAACCGGTCCGCGCCGCCGCTGGCCAGGTTGTCGTACCGGCCGCCGGAGCAGACCGAGCCGAACCGCTCGTACCCGCGCAGCAGCGTCTCGTACACGGTCCCGGTGTAGTAGTCCAGGCCGCGGGCGATCCGCAGCTCCGCCCGGCACAGCCCCGGCGCGTGCGCGTTCGCCGCCTCGATCACCGCGGCCAGCTCCGCCAGGCCCTCGTCCAGCAGCGGGTCGGTCACGCCGAGCGCGCGCACCGCGTCCACGAACGACGGGTCCGGGGTGCTGATCGCCGCCAGCGCCAGGCACGCCCGGGCCTGCGCGTCGCTCGCCCCGGCCGTCTCGGCCAGCAGCGCCGCCACCTTCTCCGGGCCGATCTTGTCGAGCTTGTCCACCGCGCGCAGCGCGGCCTCCGGGTCGGTCAGGCCCAGGCCGCGGTAGAAGCCCTCGCAGACCTTCCGGTTGTTCACCTGGATCACCACCGGCCGCTCCCCCGGCCCCTGCCCCAGCGGCAGGCCGCCGAGGGCGTCGCCGATCACCAGCGGCAGCTCCACCTCGTACTGGGGCGACAGCGCGTCCCGGTCGACCACGTCGATGTCGGCCTGGAGGAACTCGCGGTACCGGCCCTCCTGCGGCCGCTCGCCCCGCCACACCTTCTGGATCTGGTACCGGCGGAACGGGAAGTGCAGCTTGCCCGCGTGCTCCAGCACGTACCGGGCGAACGGCACGGTCAGGTCGAAGTGCAGCCCCAGCCCGGCGTCGCCCGCCGCGTCCTCGGCCTGGAGCCGGCGCAGGACGTACACCTCCTTGGACGTCTCCCCCTTGCGCAGGAGCTGGTCCAGCGGCTCGACCGCGCGGGTCTCCAGCGAGGCGAAGCCGTACAGCTCGAACGTGGACCGCAGCCGGTCCAGCACGTGCTGCTCGACGATCCGCTGCTCCGGCAGCCACTCGGGGAATCCGGACAGCGCAGTGGGCTTGCTCATCGGTCACCAGCCTCGGTTCGGGGACGTCGTGGCCGCGTCCCGCAGGTACGGGTTCGCCGCCCGCTCGCGGCCGATCGTCGTCGCCGGCCCGTGGCCGGGCAGGACGACCGTGTCGTCGGCCAGCGGCAGCACCTTGGTGCGCAGGCTGGTCGCCATCTCGCGCATGCTCCCGCCGGGCAGGTCGGTGCGGCCGATCGAACCGGCGAACAGCACGTCCCCGGACAGGCACACCTGGTCGGCGTCGAACGCGTCCGCGGCCGGCAGCCGGAACATCACCGAGCCGCGGGTGTGCCCCGGCGCGTGGTCGACGACGATCTCCAGCCCGGCCAGGCGCAGCGTCGCGCCGTCGGCCAGCTCCCGCACGTCGTCCGGCTCGGTGTACGGCAGCCGCCCGCCGAACAGCGCCGTCATGTCCGCCGACAGCCCCTTGGCCGGGTCGGCCAGCAGCTCGCGGTCCGCCGGGTGGGCGTACGCGGGGATGCCCCGGGCCCCGCACACCGGCACCACCGAGAACGTGTGGTCCAGGTGCCCGTGGGTGAGCAGGACCGCCGCCGGGTGCAGCCGGTGCCGGGCGATCAGCTCGTCCAGCCGGTCCAGCACGCCGATGCCCGGATCGACGATCACGCACTGCTCGCCCTTGCCGACCGCGGCGACGTAGCAGTTGGTCCCGAACGCGTCGGCCGGGAAGCCGTCGACCAACACTGATTCCTCCAGGTGCCTCGTCGTCGTGCGCCGCAGCGACCGATCATACGGGGCACATCGCCGCCCACCGGCGCACACCGGCCGGCACCGACCGGCGCAAACCCGGCGCCTCGGTCCACCCGATCCCGGGATCGACCCGTACACTCTGGCGGGCGTGTGGCGTGGCCCACGCGCGGCCCGGGCACCGGGTCGGTGACGGAGGACGACGAAGGGAGCGCGCGTGGCTTCCGGTAACGAACGCGCGCGGGCGCTGGCCCGGTCCAAACGGCAGCGGCAGCTCGCCCGGCGGGCCGAGCAGGTGCGCCGGCGCCGGCAGCTCGTGGCGGGCATCGCCACCGGGCTCGCCGTGCTGCTGGTGGTCGTCGGCGCGTTCTGGTTCTTCGGCGGCGACGACGACCCGCGCCCCGGCGCCGGCGGCTGCGACTGGACCCGCCTCGACCCCGCCGCCGACAGCAACCTGCGCGACGTCGGCGAGCCGCCGCGCCGCGGCAACCCCGCGGTCGGCGACGCGGTGCTGACCGCCTCGACCAACCAGGGCCAGCTCGACATCACGCTGGAGCAGGGCACCGCGCCGTGCGGCGTGGCCAGCCTGCGGCACCTGGCCGGGCGCGGCTTCTTCAACAACACCACCTGCCACGCGCTCACCCCCGAGTACCTGCGCTGCGGCGACCCCACCGGCACCGGCGCGGGCGGCCCGACGTACGGCGTACTGGGCGAGAACCTGCCCGCGCCGGCCCCGGCCGGCTCGCCGTCGCCGGCCGGCGACCCGCAGTACCTGCGCGGCACGATCGCGCTGGTCCGCAACAACCTCGGCACGTACGGCAGCCAGTTCGCCATCGTGTACAAGGACATCCGCACGAGCGATCCGACACTCGCCCCGGTGGGCTACCTCACCGCCGGCATCAACCACGTCGACCGCGTGGTCAAGGCGGGCACGGCGCCCGGCGGGACCAAGCCGAAAACCGCCCTGACGCTGACGTCGGTCACCGTCGAGGGCGGCATCCCGAACCAGCCGATCATGACGGTCACGCCGACCGCGACGCCGACCCCCTCGGCCAGCCCGCGGTGAGCGAGACCAGCAGCAGCACACGCGCGAAGGAGCGAGGGTGAACGCGACCAACCAGCCGGAGCGGGCCGCGGCGCGGGCGCGCCTGGAGAAAGACATGGCCGAGCGCAGGGCGACCGCGCGCAAGCGGCGCAAGACCCGCATCTGGGTCGCCGGCGGCGCGGCGCTCGCGGTCGTGGCCGGCGGCACCGCCTGGGTCATCTACAAGGTGACGTACGTGCCCCCGCCGCCGACCAGCAAGGCGTGCACCTGGCTGGACTCCGACGCGACCGGCGGCTCGATCGTCAAGGACGTCGGCAAGCCGCCGGCGACCGCGTCGATGGTGGGCACCAAGACGGTGACGTTCCACACCAACTTCGGCGACATCAACGCCACGATGGACCTGGCCAAGTCGCCGTGCACGTCGGAGAGCCTGATGTACCTGGCGCAGAAGGGCTTCTACGACGGTACCAAGTGCCACCGGATGATCCCGGCCGTGCTCCAGTGCGGCGACCCGAACGCCAAGGGCAAGGGGTACCGGGAGACCGACGGGCGGGGCGGGCCGAGCTACCGGTACGGCACCGAGAACCTGCCGGTCAACCTGCCCGACCCGTACCCGGCGGGGACCCTGGCGATGGCCCGGACGCAGAACCCGGACAGCAACGGCAGCCAGTTCTTCTTCACCCACGACAGCTTCAAGCTGGACCCGGAGTACACGGTGTTCGGCAAGGTCGACGCCGCGGGCATCGAGGTGATCAAGAAGGCCACGAAGGCCGGCGACGACAAGGCCTACGAGAAGCTCGGCAGCAGCGGCGGCCACCCGAAGAACGACATCGTCATCAAGTCGATCACGATCAGCTAGCGTACGTCGGATGGCGGTCGCCCGGCCCGGGCGGCCGCCATCGGCGTGTCCGGCGGGTCAGGCGCCGGAGGTGACGCGGTAGGCGTCGAAGACGCCGTCCACCTTGCGGACTGCGGCCAGCAGGTGCCCCAGGTGCTTCGGGTCGGCCATCTCGAAGCTGAACCGGCTCACCGCCACCCGGTCCCGCGTCGTCGTCACCGTCGCCGACAGGATGTTCACCCGCTCCTCGCTCATCACCTTGGTGACGTCCGCGAGCAGCTTGTGCCGGTCCAGCGCCTCCACCTGGATCGCCACCAGGAACGTCGACGCCGACGTCGGCTTCCACTCGACCTGGACCAGCCGCTCGCTCTGCTCGCGCAGGTCGTCGGCGTTGGCGCAGCCCTCGCGGTGCACGCTCACCCCGCCGGAGCGGGTGACGAACCCGAAGATCTTGTCGCCCGGTACCGGGGTGCAGCAGCGGGCCAGCTTCACCCACACGTCGCTAACGTCCTTGACCACCACGCCCGGGTCCTGACCGGCGCCGCGGTGCCGCGGCGGGCGGGTCGGCATGGCGGTCTCGGCGATGTCCTCGACCGCGCCCTCCTCGCCGCCGTACCCGGCGACCAGGCGGGTGACCACCGACTGCGCGGACACCTGGCTCTCCCCCACCGCCGCGTACAGCGACGCCAGGTCGGACAGGTGCAGGTCGCGGGCGATCGCCATCAGTGAGTCGGGGGTGAGCAGGCGCTGCAACGGCAGGCCCTGCTTGCGCATCGCCTTCGTGATCGACGCCTTGCCGATCTCGATGGCCTCCTCGCGCCGCTCCTTGTTGAAGTACTGGCGGATCTTCGTCCGGGCCCGCGGGCTCTTGACGAAGCCCAGCCAGTCCTGGGACGGCCCGGCGGTCTCCGACTTGGACGTGAAGATCTCGATCACATCGCCGTTGGACAGCGTCGACTCCAGCGGCACCAGCTTGCCGTTGACCCGGGCGCCGATGCACTTGTGCCCGACCTCGGTGTGCACCGCGTACGCGAAGTCCACCGGCGTCGACCCGGTCGGCAGCGGGATCACGTCGCCCTTGGGCGTGAAGACGTAGACCTCCTGGCTCGACAGGTCGAAGCGCAGGGCGTCCAGGAACTCGCTCGGGTCGCTGGCCTCGCGCTGCCAGTCCAGGAGCTGCCGTAGCCAGGTCATCTCGTCGATGTGCGCCGGCGGGCCGACCACCGCGGCGTTCTTGACCTCCTTGTACTTCCAGTGCGCCGCGATGCCGTACTCGGCGGTGCGGTGCATGGCGTACGTGCGGATCTGCATCTCCACCGGCTTGCCGGTCGGGCCGATCACCGTGGTGTGCAGCGACTGGTACATGTTGAACTTCGGCATGGCGATGTAGTCCTTGAACCGGCCCGGCACGGGCTGCCAGTTCGCGTGGATCACGCCGAGCGCCGCGTAGCAGTCGCGGACGGTGTCGACCAGGATGCGCACCCCGACGAGGTCGTAGATGTCGGAGAACTCGCGGCCACGGACAATCATCTTCTGGTAGATCGAGTACAGGTGCTTGGGCCGGCCGTTGACCTCGGCCTTGATCTTGGCGCTGCGCAGGTCCAGGCCGACCTTCTTGGTGACCTGGCGCAGCAGCGCCTCCCGCTGCGGCTGGTGCTCGCCGATCAGCCGGTTGATCTCCTCGTACCGCTTCGGGAACAGCGTGCCGAAGGACAGGTCCTCCAGCTCCCACTTGATCGTGTTCATGCCCAGCCGGTGCGCGAGCGGGGCGAGGATCTCCAGCGTCTCCTTGGCCTTCTGCTCCTGCTTGGGGCGGGGCAGGAAGGTCAGCGTGCGCATGTTGTGCAGCCGGTCGGCCAGCTTGATCACCAGGACCCGCGGGTCCTTCGCCATCGCCACGACCATCTTGCGGATGGTCTCGGCCTTCGCCGCGTCGCCGAGCTTCACCCGGTCCAGCTTGGTGACGCCGTCGACCAGCAGCGTCACCTCCTCGCCGAAGTCCCGGCGCATCTCGTCCAGGGTGTACGGCGTGTCCTCGATGGTGTCGTGCAGCAGCGCGGCGACCAGCGTGGTCGTGTCCATGCCGAGGTTGGCCAGGATCGTGGCCACGGCGAGCGGGTGGGTGATGTACGGGTCGCCGGACTTGCGGAACTGCCCCTCGTGCCAGTGCGAGGCGGTGTCGAACGCCCGCTGGAGCAGTCGCGCGTCGGCCTTCGGGTGGGCGTTGCGGTGGACGGCGATCAGCGGTTCGAGGACCTCGCTGACCTGCGGCGTCTGCCACGGCGCGTTGAACCGGGCGAGCCGGGCGCGGACCCGCCGGCCGGTGGGGGCGCCGGCGAGCGCGAACGGACCGGGGTCGCCGACGACGACGGGCCGGGTGCTCGGGCCGAGTTCGGTACCGGGACCCCTCGCCGGCGCGGCCCCGTTGGCGCTGGCGACGTCGGCGGGCGTACCGCCGCCGGCGGGGCCGGCATCGTGCGGGCCGGCATCGTGCGGGCCGGCATCGTCGTGCGGGCCGGCGGCGTCGGCCGGCGCGGTATCGGTTCCCTCGCGCGCGGTGCCGGCGTCGCCGCCTGCCGCACCGCCGTCGGCGGGTCCGTCGCCGGCGGATTCGCTGCCGGGGTCGGCGGCGGGCCGCGGCGGGCCGGCATCCCGCTCACCACCCGCGGCGGAGGGTCCGGCCGCGGCCGGGGCGACCCGATCAACAGCCCGGTCGGCAGCCGGACCGCCGGCGGTGGCGCCGGGCCCGGTCGGGTTGTCGGCGGACGCATCGGGGCTGCCGGTGGGCAATCCGGCCGCGCCCGGGGTCCCGGCCGACGGATTGCCGTCGGACTCCCCCGCCACGCCGGACTCGCCCACCGCGCCGGATTCACCCGCCGTGGCGGAGTCGGGTCCGACAACGACGGCAGCGGATTCGCGCTCGGGTTCGGGCTCCGGCTCGGCAGCGGGCCCGGGACCGGCCGGGTCGGCGTGGGCGGCACGCCCGCCGGGGACCGCGCCGTTGCGCGCCGCCGGGTCGGGCGCGACGCCGGCGGAATGCTGTGTCGCACCGTCGGCGGGCGCCGACCCACGGGACGGGGGCGCGACGTCGCTGGACACCGGGGCTGCTCCTCATCACGCCGGCTCGCCGACCGCGGTCGACGTGCTGTGAACCCGACACCGGTGCACTCCCGGGGCGGAACTGCCTGCGACAGCGCCGTTACCCTGGGAAAACCTCGGGGCGGGCAGGAAGGCCATCGTACCCGGCGTATCGGGCCGGCGCTTCGGCCGTGCGGTTGCGCCTGCGCGGCGTCCCCGCACCGGTGATCCGCCGCCCGCGCGCGCCCGCCGCCGGCCCGCCGCGACGGCCCGGCCGGGGCCCGGAATGCGGGTGGGGAGGCCGCGATCGCGGCCTCCCCACCCCTGCGCTCGCGCGGCGTCAGCGGCGCTTGCCGCCGCCGGATCGCCGGCCCTTGCTGCCCGGCCGGCTGCCCGGTCGCGGCGCCCCGCCGGACGGCCGGGTCGCCCCGCCGCCGGTGCTGCCGCCCTCGCCCGCACCGGTGGCCGGCGCCTCCGCGGCCGGCGCCGCGGGCGCCGCCGGGGCCGCGGCCGGCCGGTTGGCCCGGCGCCGGCTGCCCGGCACCTCCTCGCCGCGGGCGATGGCCGCCCGCCGGCCGAGGACGCGCTGGGTGTGCGCCTTGATCCGCGGCTCGGCGCTCTTCAGCGCCACCAGGACCGGCGTCGCGAAGAAGATCGACGACAGGACCGCGAAGGCCATGCCGACGAACAGCACCAGGCTGAGGTCCTTCAGCGTGCCGGCCTTCATCAGCCCGGCGCCGATGAACAGCAGGCCGCCGACCGGCAGCAGCGCCACCAGGCCGGTGTTGATCGACCGCATCAGCGTCTGGTTGACGGCCAGGTTGGCCGCCTCGGCGTACGTCTGGGTGCCGCTGGCGGTGATCCCGCGCGTGTTCTCCTGGATCTTGTCGAACACGACGACGACGTCGTACAGGGCGAAGCCGAGGATCGTCAGGAAGCCGATGACGGTCGACGGGGTGACCTCGAACCCGGTGAGCGAGTACACGCCCGCGGTGAGGATGAGGTCCAGGACCAGCGAGGCGATCGCCGCCGCCGCCATCCGCCACTCGAACCGGATGACCAGGTACACCGCCACCGCGGCGATGAACAGCGCCAGGCCGATCAGCGCGCTGCGGGTGATCTGCGCCCCCCACGCCGCGCTGACCGCCGCGGTGCTGATCGCGTTGGCGGGCAGGCCGAACTTCGCCTCGACCGTCTGCCGCACCCGGTCCACGTCGTCCGGGTCGAGGGCGGCGGTCTTGATGTCGTACGCGTTGCCGCCGACCTTCTGCGACGTGCCGACGGTGGCGCCGGCGTCGCGGAACGCCTCCTCCACCTGCTCCTGCGTGCCGACGGTCGCCGGCACGCTGAACTGGTTGCCGCCGGCGAACTCGATGCCGAGGTGGAAGCCGGACAGGACGAAGCTCAGGATGGCGACGAGGATCGCCCCGCCGGCCACGCCGAACCACATGTTGCGCCGGCCGACGATGTTGACGCCGGCCTCGCCCTTGTAGAGCCGAGTCGCGAGCCCGCTCATCTCAGGCCTCCTTCGCGTCGTCGCGCTGCAGGACCCGGCCGAGGCCGCTGACCCGCGGCGAGAGGAACGCCTTCGTCCGCGCGAACATCGTCATGATCGGGTGTCGGAAGAGGAAGACCACGACGAGGTCGAGGACCGTGGCCAGGCCGAGCGCGAACGCGAAACCCTTCACCGTGCCGACGGAGACCAGGTACAGGATCACCGAGGCCATGATGGTGATGGCGTTCGCCGAGATGATCGTCCGCCGGGCCCGGGCCCACGCCCGCGGGACCGCGCTGCGCGGCGACCGGCCGTCCCGGATCTCGTCCTTGAGTCGTTCGAAGTAGATGACGAACGAGTCCGCGGCGACACCCAGCGACACGATGAACCCGGCGATGCCGGCGAGGGTCAGGGTGAAGCCGATCTGCCGGCCGAGGAACACCAGCGCGCCGAAGACCAGCAGCGCCGACAGCACCAGGCTGAGGAAGATGACCGTGCCGAGCAGCCGGTAGTAGAAGAACGAGTAGATGATGACCAGCAGCAGGCCGATGCCCGCGGCGAGCAGGCCCGCCTTGAGGTGCTCGGTACCCAGGGTCGCCGACACGGTCTGCGCGTCGAGCTGCTCGAACGTCACCGGCAGCGCGCCGTAGCGGATCTGCGAGGAGAGCTGCTCGGCTTCCTTCGGCGAGAAGTTGCCGGTGATCTGCGACTGCTCGCCGAGCACGCCCTGGATCTCCGGCGCCGAGATGATCTCGTTGTCCAGGACCACCGCGACGAGGCAGTGCTGGTTGCTGCCCAGCACCTGCTGCGGGCACTTGGTCTCCGCCGGCCCGGAGTTGTTGAACGCCTCCCGGGTCAGGTTCGTCCACTTGCCCGCGCCGTCCGAGGAGAACTGGAGGCTGACGACCCGCTCGCCGTTCTGGTCGACCTGCGGGCTCGCGGTCTCCACGTCGGTGCCGATGACCTTGGCGATGTCCAGGAGGTACTTGCTGCCCTCCTGGCAGGCGACCGCCCTGGCCTTCTCGTCCACGATCGAGCCCTGCCGGCGGTTGTCCAGCTTCTCGCAGGTGACCTGCGGGACGTTGAACTGGATCGCCGGCGGCAGCGCGCCGACCTCCTCCGCGGTGAGCTGGGCGAACGGCTTGAGCGCCGCGGTCTTGCCGGCGTCCGGCGCCTTCAGCGCCTCGGCCGCCGCCCACGCCTGCGGGCCGACCTTCTTCTTCGCGTCGGCGAGTAGCTCGGCATTGTTCTTCTTGGTGCGCTGCGGCGGCGTCGCGATCGGGGTCGCGGTGGGCGCCGGCACGGCGGCCGGGGCGCTCGGCTTGGCCGCCGGGGCGCTCGGGGCCGGGGTCGGCTTCGGCGCCGCGCTGCCGCTGGGCGTCGGCGTGGCGGACGGGGTCGGCGTCGCCGACGGGTCCGCGCCGTCGGTGCGGTTGAGCACCTTGCGGAAGCGGAGCTGAGCGGCGTTGCCGATGTCCGAGGTCAGGTTCGCGCCGCTGCCCGCCCGGGAGATGACGATGTTCTTCTCGCCCTCGACGATGATCTCCGCCTCGGACACACCGCGTGCGTCGACCCGCTGCTGGATGATGCCGCGGGCCTGCTCCATCTCCTTCTGGGTGGGCATGTTGCCGTTGGGCAGCGGCTGCGCCTCCAGGGTGAGCCGCTGGCCGCCGACGAGGTCCAGGCCCAGGCGCGGCTCGAACCGCTCGGACCAGCTCATCCCGCTGGTGCCGACGAACATGACCAGCAGGTACAGGACCACGAAGAGCCCGGCGAGGATGGCGAGTTGCCGTCCGGGGCGCATCTGCCCGTCTGGAGGTGGTGCCACGGCTAGGTATCTCCCGATGTCATGGTCGCGGGTCGGGCGCCCGTGCGCGGGCGGCCGCTCCCGTCCGACCGAGGTGGGTGGCGCACGGCCGGCGGGTGGCGCCGGCCGGCCGCGCCGCCCACCCCGGCCGGGGAGCGGCGCGGCCGTGGATCAGTCGGTGCTCTCGACGGCTTCGGCCGCGGTCTCCTCGGCCGGCTTCTTCGGTACGACCTGCGCGATCGCGGGCCGCGCGTAGCGGACGGTGACGCCCGGCGCGATCTCCAGCTCGACCACGTCGTCCCGGACCAGGGCCACCGTCGCGTGCAGGCCGCCGATCGTGACGACCTCGTCGCCCGGCTTCAGCTCCGACTGCATCCGCTCGGCCTCCCGGCGGCGGCGCTGCTGCGGGCGGATCATCATGAAGTACATGGCGGCGAAGAGCAGGACGAGCAGGAGCAGCGGCAGGTAGCTGCCGCCACCGCCGCTCTCGGGCGCTGCGCTGAGCACGAGTCATCGACCTTCCGGTGGGCCGCCGGCACGGGTTGCGCCGGCGGTCGCGCTGGGAACTATGTCCGGGACGGACCGCGCGAAGTCTAGTCCGTGGCCCCGGGAAGACACGGACCCCGACAGATCACGGTACGGTTACGGGCGCTCGTCCGGGTTGTCCGACGCGCCGAACAGCGCACCCTGTCCACCCGGCGCGGCGGGCGGCGTCCGGCCCAGGTGGTGCCAGCCGGCGGCGGTGGCCACCCGGCCGCGCGGCGTCCGGGCCAGCAGTCCCGCCCGGACCAGGAACGGCTCGCACACCTCCTCCACCGTGTCCGGCTGCTCCCCCACGGCGACGGCCAGGGTGGACAGGCCGACCGGCCCGCCGCCGAACGTGTCGACCAGCGCCCGCAGCACGGCCTTGTCGAGTCGGTCCAGGCCGGACGTGTCGACGTCGTACACCCGCAGCGCGGCCAGCGCCGCCTCCCGGTGTACCACGCCGTCGCCGCGGACCTCGGCGAAGTCGCGAACCCGGCGCAGCAGCCGGTTGGCGATGCGCGGCGTGCCGCGGGACCGGCCGGCGATCTCCGCCGCGCCGTCCGGGGTGATCGACACGCCGGTGATGCCGGCCGCGCGGGTGACCACCCGCTCCAGCTCGGCCGGCTCGTAGAAGTCGAGGTGGGCGACGAAGCCGAACCGGTCCCGCATCGGCCCGGTGAGCAGGCCGGCCCGGGTGGTGGCGCCGACCAGGGTGAACGGCTCCAGCTCCAGCGGGATCGCGGTGGCGCCCGGCCCCTTGCCGACGATGACGTCGACCCGGAAGTCCTCCATGGCGCTGTACAGCAGCTCCTCGGCCGGCTTCGCGATCCGGTGGATCTCGTCGATGAACAGCACGTCCCCGGCCGCCAGGCTGGTCAGGACGGCGGCCAGGTCGCCCGAGCGCTCGATCGCCGGCCCGCTGGTGATCCGCAGCCCGCCGCCCAGCTCCGCCGCGACGATCATGGCGAGCGTGGTCTTGCCCAGCCCCGGCGACCCGGACAGCAGGATGTGGTCCGGCGCGGCGCCGCGCCGCAGCGCGCTCTGCAACAGCAGGTCGAGCTGCTCGCGGACCCGGTGCTGCCCGACGAACTCGGCCAGCCGCTTCGGCCGGACGCTCGCCTCGGCGTCGCGCTCCGCGTCGTCGGCGTACGCCGAGACCACACCGGCGTCCGACATCAGCGCGCCTTGCCGAGCAGCCGGATCGCGTGCCGCAGCAGCACCGGCACCGGCGGCGGCGTCCCGTCCACGGTCTCGGCGACCGCGCCGACCGCCGACTCGGCCTGCGCCGCCGACCAGCCCAGCCCGACCAGGCCCTGCCGGACCTGGTCCTGCCAGAGCGCCGCGACCGGCGCGCCCGCGCCGTCGCCGCCGGCCGCGGCGACCGGGCCGACCCGGTCGCGCAGCTCCAGGATCAGCCGCTCGGCGCCCTTCTTGCCGATGCCCGGCACCCGGGTCAGCGTCGCCACGTCCCCGCCGGCCAGCGCCGCCCGGACCGCGTCCGGGCTGTGCACGGCGAGGATCGCCTGGGCCAGCCGCGGCCCGACGCCGCTGGCGGTCTGGAGCAGCTCGAACAGCTCCTTGGCCGCGGCGTCGGCGAAGCCGAACAGGGTCAGCGAGTCCTCCCGGACCACCAGGCTGGTGGCCAGCGCCGCCTCGGCGCCGGGCCGCAGCTCGGCGAGGGTGGCGGGGCTGCACTGGACGGCGAAGCCCACCCCGCCGACCTCCACGACGGCGTGGTCGGCCGCGACGGCCACGACCCGGCCGCGCACGCTGGCGATCATCGTCGACCTCCGATCCGGGCCGCCGCGGCGGCGACCCTGGCGCGGGTACCGCCGCGCCAGATGTGGCAGATGGCGAGCGCGAGGGCGTCGGCGGCGTCCGCCGGGCGGGGCGGCGCGTCGAGTCGCAGCAGCCGGGTGACCATGGCCGTGACCTGCGCCTTGTCGGCCCGGCCGGAGCCGGTGACGGCGGCCTTGACCTCGCTGGGGGTGTACGTCTCGACGGGCAGGCCGACCCGGGCGCCGGCGAGGACGGCGACCGCGCTGGCCTGCGCGGTACCCATGACCGTGCGCACGTTGTGCTGGCTGAACACCCGCTCCACCGCCACGGCGTCCGGGGCGTGCTGCGCCACCAGGTCGGCCAGGGAGCGGTCGAGGTGGCGCAGCCGCAGCGGCAGCTCGTCGCCGGGGTCGGAGTGGACGACGTAGTAGCCGACCAGCGTGCACGGCCGGCCCGGCTGCCCCTCGACGACGCCGACGCCGCACCGGGTGAGGCCGGGATCGATGCCGAGCACCCGCACCGCCGCACTCCCTCCGCCGCGCCTGTCCGGCAGCCCCACCTGTTCGACCGCTGTACCGGTCCGGCAGCCGTAGCTGTGCGACCGCCGTGCCTGTGGACCGCTGTGCCTGTCGACCGCCGTGCCTGTCCGGTAGCGGTGACCGTTCGGCCGCCCCGTACACCTGTTCGACAGCTTAGCGGCTGCCCGCGCCGCCGCCGGCCCGGCCGCGCCCGCGGCGCGTCCACCCCGGACCGGAAACCGCGGTGCGCTGGGCCGGCCGGCTGGCTACGCTCGCGGCCGTGAGCGAGCTGACGGTACGCCCCATCGAGCCCGACGAGCTGGCGGCGGCGTGGGACCTTGGCCGGCTGGCCTTCGGCGGGGAACCCGCCGACGAGCCGCCCGCCGCGGCGCTGGCCACGCCGGACTGGCTGACCCGGTACGGCGCCTTCACCCCCGACGGCACCCTGGTCGGCCGGGCGATCGACCTGCACGACACCCAGTGGTGGGGCGGCCGGACACTGGCCGCCGCGGACGTGGCCGGCGTGGCGGTCGCGCCGGAGTGGCGCGGCCGGGGCGTGGCCCGGGCGCTGCTCGCGGCGCTGCTGGCCGGCGCGCGCGAGCGCGGCGCGGCGGTGAGCGCGCTGTTCCCGACGGTGGTCGAGCCGTACGCGGCCGCGGGCTGGGCGGTCTGCGGGACCCGCCGCGAGTACGCGCTACCGGCCGCCGCCCTCCCCCGGTACCGCCCGGAGCCCGGCCTCACGCTGCGCGCGGGCACCGACGCCGACGTACCGGCGACCGCCGACCTGTACGGGCGGCTCGTGGCCCACCGCACCGGCCTGCTCGCCCGCGCGGGCGGCCGGTTCGGCGACCCGCCCGCCACCGCGGGCACCGACGGGCTGACGCTGGTGGAGCGGGACGGCGAGCTGTGCGCGTACGCGTACTGGGATCGCGGCCGCGGCTACGCCGCCGACGCGACGCTCACCGTCGAGGACCCGGTGGCCGCGGACCCGGCCGCCGCCCGGGCGCTGCTCGGCGCGCTCGCCGGCTGGCGCAGCGTGACGCCGACGCTGCGGATCGCGCCGCTGGCGTACGACGCGCTGGGGCCACTGCTGCCCTGGCCGGCGATGCGCGAGCACGCGGCGCAGCCGTGGATGCACCGGCCGGTGGACGCGGCCCGCGCGGTCGCCGCGCGCGGCTGGCCGCCGCACGCCGGGGGCGCGGTGACGTTCACCCTGGCCGACCCGCTGTGCCCGTGGAACGACGGCCACTGGCGGCTGACCGTCGCCGACGGCCGGGGCACGCTGGAGCCGGCCGCCGGCGCGGACCTGCGGCTGACGCCCGGCGGCTTCGCCCAGCTCTACTGCGGCGTGACGACCGGCCGGAGCCTGGTCGCGGCCGGTTCGGCGGCGGCGGCCGGCGGCGCCGACCCCGCGACCCTGGACCTGCTGGCCTGCGGCGAGCCGGCCCAGCTCTCCGACTACTTCTGACCGCAGCCGCTCCCGGCCTCCGGCTGGTCGGGCGGGTCGGCCCCCTCGCCGCCCGGACCCAGGTGGGTCCGCTTGCCGTCGTGGTCGAGGATGCACAGCATCTCGGCCGGCCCGTCGGCCGCCCCGAACGCGTGCGGCACCATCGTCGAGAACTCCGCCGCCTCCCCCACCCGGACGAGGATGATCCGCTCGCCGAGCCGCAGCGCCACCGTCCCGGACAGGACCGTGAACCAGTCCCGGCCCGGGTGCACCCGGGGCTCCGCCGGCACCGCCCGGGTGACCCGCAGCTTGGCGATCGTCATCCCGTGCGGGGCGCCCGGCCGGGACAGCAGCCAGGTGGTGATCCCGCGCCGGGCGTCCCGGTGCGGCCGGATGACCACGTCGTCGTCGCCGGCGGACTCCACGAGCTGATCGATCGAGGTGTCCAGCACCCGGGCCAGCGCGGCGAGCTGGTCCAGCGCGATCCGGCGCTGGCCGGTCTCGATCCGGCTCAGCGTGGACGGGCTGAGGTGGCAACGGACCGCCAGCTCGTCCAGCGACCAGCCGCGGGCCAGCCGCAGCCCGCGCAGCCGCTGCCGGACCAGCGCATCGACCTCACCGTCTTGCTTCATACGCAAGACCTTATGCCATTGGCGCACGACGGCGGTACCGTCGGGGGCATGACGCACACACACCTGGCCGACATGCTGGACCTCGACGCGGAGGTCCTGGGCGAGCACCACCGCGACCTCGTCGCCACGGTCGCCGCCGCCGTACCCGAGCGGGCCCGGATCGTCGACCTCGGTGCCGGTACCGGCACCGGCGCCGTCGCCCTGGCCCGGCAGCTACCGTCGGCCACCGTGGTCGCGGTCGACGTGGACGACGAGATGCTGGGCCGCCTGCGCGAGCGCGCCGCGGCGGCCGGCGTCGCCGACCGGATTCGCACCGTCCGGGCCGACGTCGACGAGGCGCTGCCGCCGCTGGACGGCCCCGCCGACCTGGTCTGGGCGTCGGCGTCGCTGCACCACGTGGCCGACCCGGACCGGGTCCTCGCCGCGGTCCACGCCGCGCTGCGGCCGGGCGGGCTGCTCGCGGTCACCGAGCTGACCGACCTGCCGCGCTTCCTGGCCGACACCCCCGACGCGGCGGTGGAGGAGCGCGGCCACGCAATCCTGGCCGACCTCCGGGCGGAGGCCGGGCTGCACATGCACGAGGACTGGGCGCCGGCGCTGACCCGGGCCGGCTTCACCGTGCTCGACGCCCGCCGCGCCGACCTCGTCCTGCGCCCGCCGCTGCCCGCGGCCGCGCCCCAGTACGCCCTGGTCACGCTGCTGCGGATGCGCGAGCGGGTGGCCGACCGGCTGCCCGCGGCGGACGTGGCGGCGCTGGACGCGCTGGCGGCGGGGATCACCGAGCGGGGCGACCTGACCGTCCGGGCGGTCCGCAGCACCTGGCTGGCCCGGCGCCCCTGACCTACGCTTCGACCTTCTCCAGCACGTCGTCGGGGATGTCGAAGTTGGCGTAGACGTTCTGGACGTCGTCACAGTCGTCGAGGACGTCGACCAGCTTGAGCACCTTGCGCGCGCCGTCCTCGTCGAGCTGCACCGTCGCACTGGGGACGAACGACGACTCGGCCGAGTCGTACTCGATCCCCGCGCCCTGCAGCGCCTCCCGCACCTGCAGCAGCGCGCCCGGCTCGGACACCACCTCGAACGCCTCGCCGATGTCGTTGCACTCCTCCGCGCCGGCGTCGAGGACGGCGAGCAGCACGTCGTCCTCGCTCAACTCGGCCTTGGGCACGATCACCACGCCCTTGCGGGAGAACATGTAGGACACCGAGCCGGCGTCGGCGAACGTGCCGCCGTTGCGGGTCAGCGCCGTGCGCACCTCGGTCGCCGCGCGGTTGCGGTTGTCGGTGAGGCACTCGATGAGCAGGGCGACGCCGTTCGGGCCGTACCCCTCGTACATGATCGTCTGCCAGTCGGCGCCGCCGGCCTCCAGGCCGGAGCCGCGCTTGACGGCGCGGTCGATGTTGTCGTTGGGGACCGAGGACTTCTTGGCCTTCTGGATCGCGTCGAACAGCGTCGGGTTGCCGGCCGGGTCGCCGCCGCCGGTCCGGGCCGCGACCTCGATGTTCTTGATGAGCCGGGCGAAGAGCTTGCCACGCTTGGCGTCGATCGCCGCCTTCTTGTGCTTCGTGGTCGCCCACTTGGAGTGCCCGGACATCAGTCCTCCGTCGTCCCTGTCGCCGCCCGCACCATCTCCACGAACAGCCGGTGGACCCGCAGGTCGCCGGTCAGCTCCGGGTGGAAGGAGGTGGCGAGCAGCCGCCGCTGCCGAATCGCGACAATCCTACCGTCGCTCCCGTCGACTGTACCGGCGCCGGCCCCGCCCGCACCCCCCGCCGCCGCGCCGACCGCGACCCGGCCGAGCACCTCGACGCCCGGGCCGACCGACTCGACCCACGGGGCCCGGATGAACACCGCGTGCAGCGGCCCGCCCTCGACGCCGGCCAGCTCGACCGGCGCCTCGAACGAGTCGACCTGCCGGCCGAAGGCGTTGCGCCGCACCACCACGTCGATGCCGTCGAAGCCGCGCTGGTCCGGGCGGCCGTCCAGGACCGTGCGGGCCAGCATGATCATTCCGGCGCAGGAGCCGTACGCGGGCATGCCGGCGGCGATCCGCTCGGTGATGACGTCGCGGACGCCGAACACGTCGACCAGGTTGCTCATCGTCGTCGACTCGCCGCCGGGGATGACCAGCGCGTCCACCGCGGCGATCTCGGCGGCGCGGCGGACGGGGCGGGCGATGACGTCGCACTCGGCCAGCGCGGCCAGGTGCTCGCGCACGTCGCCCTGGAGCGCGAGCACCCCCACGATCGGATCCACGTTCATGCCCGCAGCCTAGGCGGCCCGCCGGCCCGCCCGGTCACCGGACGGCCGGCACCACGTACCGGGTGAGGAAGTCCCGGATGTCCAGCTCGCGGTACTCGGCGCGGTCGCCGTCGCCCTGCGTGTTCTGGGTGGTGGTGACGACCAGGTCGAGGTCCGGGATCACCGCGACGTACTGGCCGCCGAAGCCCCAGGCCAGGTTGACCGCGTGGCCGGCGGCGTCGGTGGCCCACCAGCCGGAGGCGTACCGGTAGCCGGGCTGCCGGACCCGCTCGGCGGTGATCGTCCGGGACTGGGTGACCGTCGCAGCCGGCACGACCCGCTTGCCCTGCCACACCCCGCCGGCGAGGTAGAGCTGGCCGAACCGGGCCAGCTCGCGGGCGGTCAGGTACATGTTGTACCCGCCCGCGTAGACGCCCTGCGGGTCCCTGGTCCACCGCTCCGGCATGATGCCCAGCGGCGTGAACAGCTTCTCCCGGGCGTACGCGCACGTGGTCGTGCCGGTCGCGGCCTGGAGCACCGCCGAGAGCACGTGCGTGTTGCCGGTGCTGTAGTTGAAGCCGGCGGCCGGGTTCTCGGCCAGGCCGAGGATCGCGCCGACCCAGTCGTCGGACTCCTCGATCCGCTCCTCGGTCTCGTCCTCGCGCCAGTCCAGCCCGGAGGACATGCCGAGCAGCCGGCGCACGGTGATCGCGCCGGTGGGGGTGCCGGCGGCGGCGTACTGCGGCAGGTACGTCGAGATCGGCGCGTCCAGACTCTTGATCTTTCCGTCGGCGACCGCGATGCCGGTCAGCGCCTGCAGGATGCTCTTGGACGCCGAGTGCACATTGTTGCTCTGGTTGGCGGCGCCGTCGCGGAAGTACCGCTCGTACACCAGCTTGCCGCCGCGCAGCACGACGACCGCCCGCATCCCCCGGTGCTCGGCCAGCGCGTCGCCGCCGGCGGCGAGCGCCGCGGTGTCCAGCCCGGCGGCGGCCGGCGGGGCCACCGTCCACTCCGCCCGGTCGTCGTGGCTGTCCACCATCGGCTCGGCCCGGTCGTAGAACGACGCGCCGCGCCGCTGCCAGATCGTGTCGCAGGTGGGCGGCCCGGCCTCGGTCAGCCCGGCCGGCGCCTCGGCGGCCGGGCCGTCCGCGCCGGCGTCCGGCTCGGCGTCGGCGTCGCACGCCGCCAGCGCCACAGTGGACGCCAGCAGCGCCGCGACGGTGGCGGCCAGGGGCATGCGGGTGCGCTTCAAGGTTTCGACCTCCCGGAGACGGTGCCGACCATCGTGCCGGGAGAACCTCGGAGCACGCTGTACAGCCGCCCGGGAGGAACCTGTACGGGTGACCTACCAGCCGCGGTCGGCGAGCCGGTGCGGGACGGGGATGTCGTCCACGTTGATCCCGACCATGGCCTCGCCGAGCCCGCGGGAGACCTTGGCGAGCACGTCCGGGTCGTCGTGGAACGTCGTCGCCTTGACGATGGCCCGGGCCCGCTCGGCGGGGTTGCCGGACTTGAAGATGCCCGAGCCGACGAACACGCCCTCGGCGCCGAGCTGCATCATCATCGCCGCGTCGGCGGGGGTGGCGATGCCGCCGGCGGTGAACAGCACGACCGGCAGCTTGCCGGTCTCGGCGACCTCGCGGACCAGCTCGTACGGGGCCTGCAACTCCTTGGCCGCCACGTACAGCTCGTCGGCCGGCAGCGACGTCAGCCTGCGGATCTCCGCCCGGATCCTCCGCATGTGGGTGGTGGCGTTCGAGACGTCCCCGGTGCCCGCCTCGCCCTTGGACCGGATCATCGCCGCGCCCTCGGTGAGTCGGCGCAGCGCCTCGCCGAGGTTGGTGGCGCCGCAGACGAACGGCACGGTGTACGCCCACTTGTCGATGTGGTTGGCGTAGTCGGCCGGGGTGAGCACCTCGGACTCGTCGACGTAGTCGACGCCGAGCGACTGGAGGATCTGCGCCTCGACGAAGTGCCCGATCCGGGCCTTGGCCATGACCGGGATGGAGACGGCCTCGATGATCCCGGTGATCATGTCGGGGTCGCTCATCCGGGAGACGCCGCCCTGGGCGCGGATGTCCGCCGGGACCCGCTCCAGCGCCATCACGGCGACCGCGCCGGCGTCCTCGGCGATCTTCGCCTGGTCCGGGGTGACCACGTCCATGATCACGCCGCCCTTGAGCATCTCGGCCATGCCGCGCTTGACGCGGGCCGTGCCGACGGCGGGGGCGGCGGGGGCGTTCTCGGGGTTGGTCGACACGGCGGTTCAGCTCCTCGGACGGGACGGCCCAGCGCTCACCGGACGGGGTGGTGAGTCGCCGGTCATGCTACGCCGCGTGGTCGGGCCCGCCCGACGGCCAATCAAACCCCCGTGGCCTGGCCTGTGGCCTGTTTCACTACCACCGGGGCGGGGCGCGGCCCGGCGCCGGGCGCCCCCGCGGGGACCAGCACGGGCGCCGGCGCGGCCAGCGCCGGGTCCTGGATGTCGAAGTACGCAGGGCACGCGTGCCGCCGGTCCAGCCGGAGCAGCCGGACCAGCCGCTGCCGGCGCACCGCCAGCGCGTCCCGGACGAGGTCGGTGTGCACCTGCCGGGCCACCGCCACCCGCCGGCAGGCGGCCCGCACGGGCTCGGACAGGTCGCAGCGGCCCGCTACGCACTGTAGTTGCCGGGTGAGGTCGTTCTCCGCGGCCTCGCGGTCGCCGGCGCCGTCGAGCGCGCTGCGGGCCACGGTGTACAGGCCGGGGGCGGGGAGCTGCTCGGCCAGCACCGCCGCGGCGGCGGCCCGCCGGACCAGGTGGGCGTCGAGCGCCCGGCCGGCGGCGGCGGCCCGGGCGTGCAGCCGGTCGACCCGGGCCGCGGTCCACGCGGCGTACAGGCCGGCGAGGGCCACGGCGAGCAGCACTGCCATGAGAAGCATGACCGGCATCGTAGGCCGGCCCGGCCCGGTGCGCCCGCCCGCGGGCCGCGCGGGTGACCGAATCGCACCGGAACGCGCCGTGCGACCCCACCGGCCGGCGCGTGTCCCCCACCGCTCGGCCGACATCCCCGGGGCGGGGTCGGGCATCCCCGGGGCGGGTCAGGAGTCCCAGAGGGCGGTGATCTCGGCGGCCACCCGGTCCGGGGGCACCGGGGTGCGGGCCGTGCCGATCTCGATCGCCGCGGCGTACACCTCCAGGACCCGGCCGGCCACCAGCGGCCAGTCGTACGCCGCCACCGCCGACGCCGCCGCCGCGGCCAGCCGGGCCCGCTCCGCGCCGTCGTCCAGCAGCCCCGCCAGCGCCGCCCGCAGCGCGCCGTCGTCGCCGGTCGGGAACAGCACGCCCGCGGTGCCGCCGGCGAGCACCCGGCGGAACGCGTCCAGGTCGCTGGCCACCACCGGGGCGCCGGCGGCCATCGCCTCGGTGAGGATCATGCCGAAGGACTCGCCGCCGGTGTTCGGCGCGGCGTACGCGTGCACGCTGCGCAGCATCCGCGCCCTGGTGGCGTCGGGGACCATCCCGAGGAACGTGACCCGGTCGCGCAGCCCGGCCGGTACGCCGGCCAGGGCCGCGTCGGCGTCGCCCCGCCCGGCCACCAGCAGGCGCGCGCCGGGCCGGTCGGCGGCCAGGCCCGCGAAGGCGCGCAGCAGGATCGGGAAGCCCTTGCGCGGCTCGTCGTACCGGCCCAGGAAGCCGACCGTGCCGCCGCTGCCGGGGCCGACCGGGCCGGGCCAGCCGGGCAGCGGCTCGGCGTCGCGGAAGGCGGCGACCGCGACGCCGTTGGGGATCTCGACCGCGCCGCCGTCCAGGTGCTCGACCTGGACCCGGCGGGCGAGCGCGCTGACGGCAATCCGGGCGGTGATCCGCTCCAGCACGAGCTGCAGGACGTTCTGCGCGGCCGCCATCGCCCGGGACCGGGTCATCGCGGTGTGGAAGGTGGCCACGACCGGGCAGCGGGAGCCGAGCACCGCGAGCAGGGACAGGCTGGGCGTGAGCGGCTCGTGCACGTGCAGCACGTCGAACTCCCCCGCGGCCAGCCAGCGCCGGACCCGGGCGGCCGACAGCGGCCCGAAGGCCAGCCGGGCCACCGACCCGTTGTACGGCACGGGGACGGCCCGGCCGGCGCTGACCGCGTACGGCGGCAGCGCGGCGTCGTCGTGCGCCGGGGCCAGCACGCTGACCCCGTGGCCGAGGCCGCGCAGCGTCTCGGCCAGGTCCCGGATGTGGCCCTGCACCCCGCCGGGGACGTCGAACGAGTACGGGCAGACCAGGCCGATCCGCATCACGCCTCCCCCGGCCACACGCGCTGGAGCATGTGCCAGTCGGCGGGGTGGGCGGCGATGCCGGCGGCGAACCGGTCGGCGATCCCCTGGGTGAGCGCGCGCACCCGCTCGTCCCGGCTGCCCGTGGCGGGCACCGGCAGCGGGCCGGTCAGCCGGCCGCGCGGGCCCTCGGCGTCGTACCACATGTCGACCGTGTACAGCGGCGCCCCGGTGAGCACGGCCAGCGCCGCCGGGCCGCCGGGCATCCGGGCCTGCGCGCCGAAGAACCGGACCGGCACGCCGGTGCTGCCGAGGTCCCGGTCGGCCAGCAGCGGCACCAGGTACCCGGCGCGCAGCTTGCGGACCAGCTCGCGCAGCGGCGGCGGGCCGCCGGTCAGCGGGACGATCTCCATGCCGAGGCCGCGGCGGAAGGCGAGGAACCGCTCGTACAGGGCGGCCGGCTCCAGCCGCTCGACGACCGTGACGATCGGCCAGCCGTTCGCGGCCACCCACGCCCCGGCGGCGTCCCAGTTGCCGGCGTGCGGCAGGGCGAGGATCGCGCCCCGGCCGGCGGCCACGTCGGCGGCGAGCAGGTCGGCGCCGGCCAGCCGGAAGCCGTCCCGGATGCGCGCGCGGGACAGCGCGGGCAGCCGGAACGCCTCGAGGTAGTACCGGGCGTACGAGCGCATGGCGGCCCGGACCAGGTGGTCCAGCGCGGGCTCGGGCACGGCCGGGCCGACCACCCGGCGCAGGTTGCCGCGCAGCCGGGCGACCCCGGCCCCGCCGCGGCCGGCGGCCAGGTCGGCGCCGGCACGGAAGGCCGCGGCGGCCACCGGCTGCGGCAGCGCCCGGACCAGGCGCCAGGCGGCGGTGTACCCGAGCGTGGTCAGCCGGCCGCTCATGCCCGGCGGGCCTGCAGCGCCACGTACCGGATGCGCTGGCCGATGGTGACCACCGTGAGCGCGCCGAGCACGCCGAGCGCCACCGCCATCCCCCACGGCAGCCCGAACCCGTCGGTCAGCACGGCGCCGACGCCGACGAGGATCAGCCGCTCGAACCGCTCGGCCAGGCCGACGTCGCAGCGGAAGCCGAGGCCCTCGGCCCGGGCCTTGACGTACGAGACGACCTGGCCGCCGGCCAGGCAGACCAGCGCGGCGGCGAGCGTGCCGCCGGCCCCCTCGGTGTACGCCCAGTAGGCGACCGCGCCGAAGATCGCGCCGTCGGCGACCCGGTCGAGGCTGGAGTCCAGCAGCGCGCCGAACCGGGTGGCGCCGCCGTGCAGCCGGGCCATCGTCCCGTCGAGGACGTCGGTGAGCGCGAAGAACGTCACGATGCCGGCCGCGGCGAGCAGCCAGCCGCGGGCGCCGAGGTACGACCCGGCGAGCACGCCGACCGTGCCGATCACCGTGACGGCGTTGGGGGTCAGGCCGGCGCGCAGGAGCCCCCGCGCGGCGGGCTCGACGAGCCGGGCGGTGCCCACGCGCGCGGACTCACTGAAGATCTTCGCCATGGCGGTCCCACCCTATCCGCGCCCCGCCCGGCGCCGCGCGACCGGAGGGGTCGCGGCCGGGTGGTCCCGCCCCGGTTTCCCCCGGACTGGCCGACAGCCGCCCGAAAAGCCCGGTACGTGCGGCACACTCGGGCGAGGGGCCGCCGAGCCCGCGAGGAGGTGCGCCGATGGCGAACAAGGGTGCGGACCGGGTGGCCGGACCGCCGCCGACGGTCGCCGCGCCGGCCGCCATCCGCAACGTGGCCGTCGTCGGGCACAGCGGCGCCGGCAAGACCACACTCGTCGAGGCGCTGCTGTACCGGGCCGGCGCGATCACCCGCATGGGTGACGTCGCGGCCGGCACCACGATCGGCGACAGCGACCCCGCCGCCATCGCGCAGGGCCGGTCCACGACGCTGTCCTGCGCCCCGCTCCGGCACGGCGACATCAAGATCAACCTGCTGGACACCCCCGGCTACGCCGACTTCGTCGGCGAGCTGCGCGCCGGCCTGCGCGCCGCCGACGGGGCGCTGTTCGTCGTCTCCGCCGACACCGGCGTGGACATCGCCACCGCGACGCTGTGGCAGGAGTGCGCCGCCGTCGGGATGCCGCGGGCCATCGCCGTCACCCGGCTGGACCACCCGCGCGCCGACCCGGACGAGACCGTGGCGCTGTGCCAGCGGGTGTTCGGCGGCGAGGACGGCGCCGGCGACGTCCTGCCGCTGTCCGTGCTGCTGCCCGACGGCGGCGTGCACCAGCTCGTCACCGACGCCGTCCGGGCGGGCGCCGACACCCGGCCGGCCACCGCCGCCGAGCGGGCCGCCGCCGCGGAGGCGCGGGCGCAGTTGCTCGAGGCGATCATCGCGCAGAGCGAGGACGAGGGCCTGATGGACCGGTACCTCGCCGGCGAGCCGGTCGACCCCGCCGTGGTCACCGCCGACCTCGAACGGGCCGTGGCCCGCGGCCACTTCCACCCGGTCGTCCCCGCCTGCGCCGCCACCGGCGTCGGCCTGGACGGGCTGCTCGACCTGCTGGCCAGCGGCTTCCCGTCGCCGCTGGAGCACGCGCTGCCGCCGGCGGCGGCGCCCGACGGCACGCCCCGGCCGCTGACCTGCGACCCCGCCGGGCCGCTCGCGGCTGAGGTGGTCAAGAGCACCGTCGACCCGTACCTGGGGCGGGTGTCGCTGGTCCGCGTCTTCTCCGGCACGCTGCGCCCGGACCGCGCCGTGCACGTCGCCGGCCACGCCCCGGCCGGGCGCGGCGACGGCGGGCACAGTAACGGCGGACCCGGTGCCGGGCACGACGACGACGAGCGGGTCGCCCACGTGTACGCGCCGCTCGGCCCGCACCTGCGCGAGATCCCCGCCGGCATCGCCGGCGACCTGTGCGCGATCGCCCGGTCCGGCAGCGCCCGCACCGGCGACACGATCGCCGACCGGTCCGACCCGCTGCTGGTCGCGCCGTGGGAGCTGCCCGAGCCGCTGCTGCCGGTCGCCGTCCGGGCCGGCAAGCGGACCGACGAGGACGCGCTGGCCCGCAACCTCGCCCGGCTCATCGTCGGCGACCCGACCATGCGGCTGGAGCGCGCCGCCGACACCGGCCAGCTCGTGCTGTGGTGCACCGGCGAGGCGCACGCCGACGTCGCGCTGCACCGGCTGCGCGCCGGCGGGGTCGCGGTCGAGACCGAGCCGGTCGTCGTACCGCTGCGGGAGACGTTCGAGCACCCCGCCCGCGGGCACGGCCGGCACGTCAAGCAGACCGGCGGGCACGGCCAGTTCGCGGTCGTGGACCTGCTGGTCGAGCCGCAGCCGCGGGGTACCGGGGTCAGCTTCGTGGACAAGATCGTCGGCGGCGCAGTACCGCACGCGTACGTGCCCGCGGTCGAGCGCGGCGTCCGGGACAAGCTCGCCGCCGGCATCGCCGGCCATCCGGTCGTCGACGTCCAGGTGACCCTGGTCGACGGGCGGGCGCACAGCGTCGACTCCTCCGACGCCGCGTTCCGCGCCGCCGCCGCGCTGGCCCTGCGGACGGCGGCGGCCGAGGGCGGGATCACCCTGCTGGAGCCGGTCGACGCGGTCACGATCCGGGTGCCGGAGGCGCTGCTCGGCGCGGTCATGGGCGACCTGTCCGGCCGCCGCGGCCAGGTGCTCGGCACCGACGTCGACCCGGCCCGCCCGGACCTGGCGGTCGTCCGGGCGGAGGTGCCGGCGCGGGAGCTGCTGCGGTACGCGGTCGAGCTGCGCGCGATGACCTCCGGCGCGGGGTCGTTCAGCCGGGCGTTCGCCCGGTACGAGCCCGCGCCGGCCCCGGTCACCGCCACCCGCTGACCGCCCGCCGCCGCGCGTACGGTGGCGGACGTCGTACCGACCGGCGCGGGCCCGGCATCGCCGCCGCGCGGGCCCGGCGGCGATGCCGGGGTCGGGCGGCGGCGGAGCGGGTCAGCGGCGGGCGAAGTCCGGGGCGTGCTCCGGGCGGAAGCCCACCCCGATCAGGTACGCCGGCACCACCGAGAGCTGCGGCACCCGCCGCACCAGCCCCAGCACCGGCGCCGGCGGCCCGGCCCGGCGGCCGTCCAGGATCGGCACGACGAACGCCCGGTGCATCAGCCGCTGGAGCCGCTGCACCAGCACCGTCGGCAGGAGCCGCCGCTCGCGCACCCGGGCCAGCTCGGCGCCGGTGGCCGTACCCCGGCGCAGCGGCCCGGCCAGCAGCGTCGCCGCCGCCACCGCGTCCTGCACGGCCAGGTTGATGCCGACGCCGCCGACCGGGGACATCGCGTGCGCGGCGTCGCCGATGCACAGCACCCCCTCGGCGTGCCAGCGCGGCAGCCGGTTGAGCCGGACGTCGAGGTGCTTGACGTCGTCCATGGACTTCAGCTCGTCCACCCGGTCGGCCAGCCACGGGTACAGCTCGGCCACGTCGGAGCGGAACGCGGCCACCCCGCGCGCCCGCAGCTCGGCGTCCGTCCCCTTGCGGGCGACGTACGCGATCTGGAAGTAGTCGGGCCGCGGGATCGCCACCGCGAACCGCCCCGGAGCGGCGGCCGGCGCGAGCCCGGACCCGTCGTCGCGGGCGTGCCGGGGCAGCCGGAACCACCAGGCGTCGATCGGCACCGGGTACTCCTCCGGCACCAGCCCGGCCTCCCGGCGCACGGTCGACCAACGCCCGTCGCAGCCGACCACCAGGTCGGCGCGCAGCTCGCCGGTGCGCCCGTCCGCCGTCCGGTACGCCACCCCGTGCACCCGGCCGGGGCTGCGCAGCAGGCCGGTCACCTCGGTCTCCATCCGCAGCGTGAACGCCGGCTCCGCCCGCCCGGCCGAGGCCAGCAGGTTGAGCAGGTCCCACTGCGGGACCATCGCGATGTACGGGTGCGGCACGTTCAGCCGGCTCAGGTCGGCCACCCGCACCAGCCCGCCGCCGCTCAGCGGGAACCCCACCTCCCGCACGTGGCTCTGCGGCAGCGCGGCGAACCGCTCGCCGAGTCCCAGCTCGTCCAGCAGGGTCAGGGTGGAGGGGTGCACCGTGTCGCCGCGGAAGTCGCGGAGGAAGTCGGCGTGCTTCTCCAGCACGGTGACCTCGACCCCGGCCCGGGCGAGCAGCAGCCCCAGCACCATCCCGGCCGGCCCGCCGCCGGCCACCACACATGTCGTCCGCTCGCTCATCGCCACCGTCCTCGCCGGGGTACGCGCCGCACGCCGACACCGCGCCGGAGTTCAACGCGTGATGAATACCGGCAGCCTAACCCGCGCCGCCACCCGGATTCATCCCCCGCCGCCGGCCGATTGCGCGACACCCGTCACGCGCCGGCGCTCCACTGTGCCCGTTTCCGATGATCGACAGCACACCCCGTAAGGCATCCTAGGAAGATGGGTTACCTGCCGACAGCGCGCGCCCGCGGCGATGGCGGGGCGTGGCGATGTCGGATCCGGGCGGGCGCCCGGCGGCTCAGGCCGGGCCGGGGCCGGGGGGCCAGGCGGCGGCGAGCAGGTCGCGGGTGTCGGTGAGGAGCTGCGGCAGCACCTTCGTCCGGCCCACGATCGGCATGAAGTTGGCATCCCCGCCCCACCGCGGCACCACGTGCTGGTGCAGGTGCGCGGCGATCCCCGCCCCCGCCACGCTCCCCTGGTTCATCCCCAGGTTGAACCCGTGCGCCCGGCTGACCGACCGCACCACCCGCATCGCGGTCGCCGTGAACCGGGACAGCTCGTCGGTCTCCGGGTCGGTCAGGTCGGTGTAGTCGGCGACGTGCCGGTACGGGCAGACGAGCAGGTGGCCGGGGTTGTACGGGTACAGGTTCAGCACCGCGAACACGTGCGCGCCGCGGGCGATCACCAGCGACTCGTCCTTGGCCTCGTCCGGCGCGCGGCAGAACGGGCAGCCGGGCCCCTCGCCGGCGTCGGCCGGGCGGTTCTGCCCCTTCAGGTACGCCATCCGGTGCGGCGTCCAGAGCCGGTCCAGGCCGTCGGGCTCACCGGTGGTCATGCCACACCGGCGCCGCTCGCCCCGGCGGCGGACCCGGCCGGTTCGGGCTCGGCCGGTACGGGATCGGCTGGGGCCGCCGGGCCGGTGTTGACCCGGGAGCGGACCACCTCGACGACGTGGGCGACCGCGTCGTCGAGCGGGACGCCGTTGCGCTGGGAGCCGTCCCGGTACCGGAACGACACGGTCCCGGCGGCGACGTCCTCCTCGCCCGCGATCGCCATGAACGGGATCTTCTGCTGCTGGGCGGTCCGGATCTTCTTCTGCATCCGGTCGTCGCCGGTGTCCACCTCGGCCCGGATGCCCTGCTCGCGCAGGCGGGCGGCGAACTCGGCCAGGTACGGCGCGTGGTCGTCCCGGATCGGGATGCCCACCACCTGCACCGGCGCCAGCCAGGCCGGGAAGGCGCCGGCGTAGTGCTCGGTGAGGATGCCGAAGAACCGCTCGATGGAGCCGAACAGCGCCCGGTGGATCATGATCGGCCGCTGCCGGGTGCCGTCGGCGGCCTGGTACTCCAGGTCCAGCCGCTCGGGGGTGTTGAAGTCGAGCTGGACGGTCGACATCTGCCAGGTCCGGCCGATCGCGTCGCGGGCCTGGACGGAGATCTTCGGCCCGTAGAACGCCGCGCCGCCCGGGTCGGGGACCAGCTCCAGGCCGGACGCCTCGGCGACCTCGCGCAGCGTGTCGGTGGCGATCTCCCACTGGGCGTCGTCGCCGACGTACTTCTCCGGGTCCTTGGTGGACAGTTCGAGGTAGAAGTCGTCCAGGCCGTACGCGGCCAGCAGGTCGAGGATGAAGCGCAGGGTGCCGGCCAGCTCGTCGCGGAGCTGCTCGGGGGTGCAGTACAGGTGGGCGTCGTCCATGGTCAGCCCGCGCACCCGGGTGAGGCCGTGCACGACCCCGGACTTCTCGTACCGGTACACGGTGCCGAACTCGAACAGCCGCAGCGGCAGCTCCCGGTACGACCGCCCGCGGGACCGGAAGATCAGGCTGTGGAACGGGCAGTTCATCGGCTTGAGGTAGTACTCGGCGCCCTCGACCTCCATGGGCGGGTACATGCCGTCGGCGTACCACTGGAGGTGGCCGGACGCCTCGAACAGGCTGCCCTTGGTGACGTGCGGGGTGTTGACGAACGAGTACCCGGCGCGCTCGTGCGCCTCCCGCGAGTAGTTCTCCAGCTCCCGCCGGATCACCCCGCCCTTGGGGTGGAACACCGGCAGGCCGGAGCCGATCTCGTCGGGGAAGGAGAACAGGTCGAGGTCGCTGCCCAGCTTGCGGTGGTCGCGCCGGGCGGCCTCGGCGAGGAGCTGCTGGTACGCCTTGAGCGCGTCCCGGGTCGGCCAGGCGGTGCCGTACACGCGCTGGAGCTGCGGGTTCTTCTCGCTCCCCCGCCAGTAGGCGGCGGCGCTGCGGGTCAGCGCGAACGCCCCGATCAGCTTGGTCGACGGCAGGTGCGGGCCGCGGCACAGGTCGCCCCAGCAGCGCTCGCCGGACTTGGCGTCCAGGTTGTCGTAGATGGTCAGCTCGCCGCCGCCGACCTCCATCACCTCGGCGTCGTCGACGTCGCCCTTGAGGTCGACCAGTTCGAGCTTGTACGGCTCGTCCGCCAGCTCGGCCCGGGCCGCCTCCAGCGAGTCGAACCGGCGCCGGCGGAACCGCTGCCCCGCCTTGATGATCTCCTGCATCCGCTTCTCCAGCCGGCGCAGGTCCTCGGGGGTGAACGGGGTGGGCACGTCGAAGTCGTAGTAGAAGCCGTCCCGGATCGGCGGGCCGATGCCCAGCCGGGCCTCGCCGAACAGGTCCTGCACGGCCTGGGCGAGCACGTGCGCGGTGGAGTGGCGCAGCACGTCCAGCCCGGCCGGCTCGTCGATCCGGACCGGGGTGACGGTGGCGTCGGCCTCCGGGGTCCAGTCGAGGTCGCGCAGGGTGCCGTCGGTGTCCCGGACGACCACGACGGCGCGGGCGCCGTGCAGGGGCAGGCCCGCCGCGGCGACCGCGTCGGCGCCGGTCGTACCGGCCGGCACGACGACGGGTGCGTCGGCGGGCGGTACGGTCGGCTGCGCGGCTGGGGACACGACGACTCCTCGGTGTGCGACGGACGCCGGCCGGTCCGCCGGCGCGGCCGGCGCACGAGGGCGTGCACCGCCCCCCGATGCTATCGGCCGCCCCGGCCGCGGTCGCACGAGTACCGGCGCCGGGCGGGTCGGGGCGATCCGGGCCGCACCCCGGCCGGGCGGATCGGCGAGGCGCGCCGCCCGGCCGACCGAAGATCGACACATTCGCACCCATTCACCACGAGCGGGTCCCGGGTTCCGGCTCATCGGGGGGTCTGCACGGGGCCGTCGAGGCACTACGGTGCTTGCATGGCCTCGCTACTTCTCGTCGAGGACGATCACGTCGTGCGCGGCGCGATGCAGCGGTCGTTGACCGACCGCGGCCACGCCGTGCACGCCGTCGGCACCGCGCTGGAGGCGCTGCGGCGCGTCGCGGGCGGGGCGCCGGACCTGGTCGTCCTCGACCTGGGCCTGCCCGACCTGGACGGCTCCGACGCGCTGCGGATGCTGCGCGGGGTCACCGACGTACCGATCATCATCGCCACCGCCCGCGACGACGAGCAGGCCATCGTGCGGCTGCTGCGGGCCGGCGCCGACGACTACATGGTCAAGCCGTTCACGGCGGCGCACCTGGAGGCGCGGATCACGTCCGTCCTGCGCCGCGCCGGGCGGACCACCCGGCAGTCCCCCACCAGCCACCGCATCGGGCCGCTGCACGTGGACGTCGGCCAGCGGCTGGCCGCGCTCGACGGGGAGCCGCTTCAACTCACCCGCAAGGAGTTCGACCTGCTCGCGTACCTGGCCGCCCGCCCCGGCCAGGTGGTGTCGCGGCGGGAGTTGCTGGAGGAAGTATGGCGCCAGCCGTCACTCGGCGAGGACCAGACGATCGACGTCCACCTGTACTGGCTCCGCCGGAAACTGGGCGAGTCCGCGGCCAAGCCCCGGTTCCTGCACACCGTGCGGGGGGTGGGCTTTCGGTTGGTGGCGCCGGCCTGAGGCTGACCGTCGCCGCGGCCATGCTGGCCCTCGGCGCGGTCACGGCGCTGGCCACCGTCGTCCCGGTGGTGCTGCTCGTCGACCACGGCGTGCGCACGTCCGCGCTGGGCGACGCCGGCGCGCGGGCCGCCGGGGTCGCCGGGGCGCTGCGGGCCACCACGTCGGACGCCGCGATCACCGACGCGCTGCTGCGCGCCGGTGACGGCGTGTGGCTGCACCGGTACGACGACCGGGCGGTCGAGGGCGCCCGGGCCACCGGCGAGCTGTTGGAGCGGGCGGCCGGCGGCGAGGACCCGCTGGTCGTGGACGTGACCGACGGCGCGGTGCACCTGCTGCCCGTCCGGGTCGGCGAGCGGACCGCGGTGGTCGAGGCGTTCGTACCGGCCGACCGGCTGGCCGCGGGCGGGCCGCGGGACTGGCTGATCGGGCTGGCCGTGCTCGCGCTGCTCGGCGGGTACGTGTACGCCGGCGACCTGCTCGCCCGCCGGGTGACCCGGCCGACCCGCGCGCTACGCGCGGCCGCGCTGGCCATCGGCGACGGGAACCTGGCCGCCCGGGTGGCCCCGACCGGGCCGCGCGAGCTGGCGGAGGCGTGCGGGGCGTTCAACCGGATGGCGGACCGGCTGGCCCAGTCCCGGACCAACGAGCGCGAGCTGGTGGCCGACCTGTCGCACCGGCTGCGCACCCCGCTGACCGTGCTGCGGCTGGACGCGGACACCCTGGTCGGCGACGAGCCGGTGGGCAACTCGCTGGACACCGGCGAGCTGTTCCTCGGCACCGAGGAGGAGGCCGACCGGCGGCGCACGCTGCGCCGGATCCGGCAGGCGGTGGCGACGCTGGAGCAGGAGATCGACGTCCTGATCCGGACCACCCGGCAGGTGGTCGCCGACGAGCCGCGCCGGGACGACCAGTTCTGCGACGCCAGCGAGGTGGTGCGGGACCGGATGACGTTCTGGTCCGCGGTCGCCGGCGACCAGGAGCGCCCGTGCGCGGTGCAGGGCACGCAGCGGCCGGCGCCGGTGCGGGTGTCCCGGACCGAGCTGGTCGCGGCGCTGGACGCCGTGCTGGGCAACGTGTTCCGGTACACCGCGCAGGGCACGCCGTTCGAGGTCGCGGTGTCCCGCCGGGACGGGTACGTGGCCGTCCGGGTGGACGACGGCGGCCCCGGCATCGCCGACCCGGACCGGGCGCTGCGCCGCGGCGCCAGCGACACCGGCTCGACCGGGCTGGGCCTGGACATCGCCCGCCGGGCGACGCTCGCGGCGGCCGGTTCGGTCAGTGTGGACCGGGCCCGGCTCGGCGGGGCGAGCGTGGTGATGCTGTTCCGCGACGCCGAGGCGGCGGCCCCGGTGCCGAACCGGTTCGGCCTGGTCGGGCGGCTGGCCGGCGAGCCCGGCGGCACCCTGTGGGCGCGGCAGCGGCGGGGCTGACCCGGCCGCGCCACCATGCGCCCGGCGCAAGATTTCCTTAGGCCAGGGTTAAGAGTGTTCCGGTCGCCGGACGGGCTGACTAATGTTCGGTTCAATCCCATCCGGTTCCTTCCGGACGCAGGCCCGCAGTGCATCCCCCAGATTGCCGGTCCGGAATGAGCCTCCGCGCGCGGTGGGGCGAGGCAGCCCCCACAGCACCCGCCCCGCCGCGCGCACACCCTTCGGAGTCGGGGAGGTCCGGTCGTCGTGCCCGTTCGGCAGGTGGCGCCACCGTCGGTCCGTCCCCGCCGCCCGGTCCGGCGGGCCCGCCGCCGCCGGCACCACGGCCGGCTGGTGGTCATCGGCACCGTCCTGGGCTTCGCCGTCACCCTCGCCGTCGCCCCCGACCTGCTCGGCGTGCGGACCGCGCCGCCGCGGCCGGTCGGCGCCGCGCCGCCGGACAACCCCCGACTGGGCCTGGTGTACCGCGAGCTGACCCCGGCCGGCGAGCGCGCCCCGTGCGTCGGCGGCTACGAGGTCACCGACCGCCGGACGTGCACCGCCGGCCCCGACCCCGCGCCGCCGGGCGTCGACCCCGCCGGGACGGTCCCGCCGATCCGCCCGGCCGCGCCGGTGCCGGCCCTGCCGGCCCGCGACGACGCGCCCCCGCCGCGGGCCCGCGAGCTGCTCGCCGAGGTCGGCGCGCTCGCCCCCGACGACGCCGCGCCGGGCCTGGCCAGTGATGGCGCGTTCGGCCTGCGCGACGGGCTGGCCTGCCGCGACGACGGGCGCGCCGGCCGCCGGGTGCAGGTGCTGTACGCGTACGAGGGCAGCAGCCGGTTCGCCCGGTACCGGGAGTCGTTCCGGGCGTGGGGGCTGGCCGCGCAGAGCCGGGTCCGGGAGGCCGCCGACAGCGGCCCGGTCCGCTTCGTGACCACCGGCGACTGCCGGCTGGACGTGCGCGAGGTCGCGCTGCCGGCCGGCGCCCTGCGCACGTTCACCCGGACCGTGGCCGCGCTGCGCGCCGCCGGCTACGACCGCACCGACCGCAAGTACCTGCTGTTCGCCGACGCGCACACGTACTGCAGCATCGCCACCGCCGCGGCGGACGCGGACAAGCGCGGCCCGGCGTACGGCCGGGTGGACGCCGGCTGCTGGGGCGCCCCGGTCGCGGCCCGCCAGCTCACCGCCGTCCTGACCGCGACGGGCGCGGCCGGCGACGTGGCCGGCAGCGCGTTCGTCGTCCGCGACGCCGCCGCCGGCGCCGCCCCGATACCGGCGGGCCCGGCGAGCACGCCGCGCCCGACCCCCGCCCCGACCCTGCCGTCCCCGCCGCCGGGCCCGGCCCCCACCGGCTCCGCGGGCGCGGCGGCCCGCCCGCGGACCCCGGCGCCGGAGCCGACCGCCACCCCCACGGCGTCGCTGGGCCGCGCGGTGCGCGCCGCCGACACCGGCCCCACCGGCACGACCCTGAGCTGGCCCGCCGGCCCGCGCGGCGTGCGCTACACGGTCCTGGTGGACGGCAAGGCCATCGCCGCGACGACCGCCACCGCGGTCCGCCTGGTCGGCCTGCGCGCCGACCGCGAGTACGACGTCCGCGTCTGGGTTCCCGAGCGCGGCAGCACCCTGCGCCCGCACACCGACCCGCTGGCCCTGCGCGTCCCGCCGGCCCCCGCCCCGCCGGCGACCGGCGCCACCGGCCTGGTCGACGCGCTGACCGGCGGCGCGGCCGAACTGGCCGCCGGCCGCCCGGGCGGCCCGGTCCTGCTCGGCGGAGCCGAGACCCTGGCTGCCCAGACCTGGAAACTGCGCCCCGCCGCCGGCACGGCCGTCCAGCTCGTCGCCGCCGACGGCCGGTGCCTGACCCCCCGCGGTGGCGCCGTCGCGGGGGCGGTCCTGGTCACCGCGCCCTGCGCCGGCGAGCGCGCCCAGCAGTGGCGCCTGCGCCGCACCCCCTCGGGCGTGGCGGTCACGTCGGCGGCGGCCCCCCTGGTGCTGGGCATCGCCAGCGCCCGCTTCGGCGACGCCCGCCTCCTGACCCTCCAGGAAGACCGCGACTTCCGCAGCCAACGCTGGCTCCCCACACCCCCCGCCTGACCACCGCCCCCTCAGCACCCGAGCCCGGACACCGAGCCACCCCACCCGGAGCACCCGGACCACCGGCTGGACAACGCGCGGACCCCGACGCTGCAACCACGCCCGTCAGCGCCAGCACATCGCCGGCACCGCAAGTTCCCGGTCGAGAGCCCTACGCCCGACCACCCGCACGCGCGCCACGGCGTGAAGCGGGAGGGGGCGGGTGCCCGGCAGGGGATCAAGCCTGACCGCCCCTGTCGGGGCACCCGCCCCCTCCCGCGCCCACCCCACCCTCGCGCCCACGCCGCGCCCACAGCAGCCGCGGCAGCGCCGTCCCTCAGGACGTGAGCGCCGCCAGGTGAGCCGCCTGCTCGGCGAGCAGCAGACGCTTCGCCGGCTCCGGCAGGAACGAGGCGCGAACCGCGTTCCCCGCCAGCGCCGTCACCCCCGCCGCGTCGAGCCCGAGCAGGTCGGCCGCGATCCCGTACTCCCGGTTCAGCGTCGTACCGAACATCGGCGGGTCGTCGGAGTTGATCGTGACGAACAGCCCCGCCTCGACCATCCGCGGCAGCGGGTGCGCCGCCAGCTCCGGCACCGCCCGGGTCCGCACGTTGGACGTCGGGCAGACCTCCAACGGGATCTGCCGATCCCGCAGGATCGCCAGCAGCTCCTCGTCCTTCACGCAGTCGATCCCGTGCCCGATCCGCTCGGCGCCCAGGTGGTCCAGGGCGTCCCGGATGGACTGCGGGCCGCTCGTCTCGCCCGCGTGCGGTACCGAGCGCAGCCCCTCGGCCCGGGCCCGGTCGAAGTACGGCGCGAACTGCGGCCGCGGCACCTCCGGCCCGCCCAGCCCGAAGCTGATCAGCCCGTCCGGCCGGTGGTCCAGCGCGATGTCCAGGGTCGCCTGCGGCGCCTCCGCCTCGAGCCCGCCCGGGATGTCGAAGCACCAGCGCAGGACCAGCCCCAGCTCGGCCTCGGCGGCCCGGCGGGCGTCCTCGACGGCGGCGCAGTACTCGGCCGCCGGGATGCCCCGGTGCGCGTGCGAGAAGGGGGTGAGGGTGAGTTCGGCGTACCGGACCCGCTGCGCGGCGAGGTCGCGGGCGACCTCGTAGGTGAGGGTGCGCACGTCCTCGGCGTCGCGGATCAGGTCGACGACGCTCAGGTACACCTGGACGAAGTGGGCGAAGTCGCGGAACGCGAAGTAGTCGGCGAGCAGCGCCGGGTCGGCCGGTACCCGGGTGCTGCCCTCGTGCCGGGCGGCCAGCTCGGCGACGATCCGGGGCGAGGCCGAGCCGACGTGGTGGACGTGCAGCTCGGCCTTGGGCAGCCCGGCGATGAACGCGGCGAGGTCGGTCACGGGGTCTCCTCCACTGTGGCGGCGCCGCCGACGCGAGCGGCGATGAAGACGCGGCGGAACGGATAGTGGACCACGCCGCCCTCGACCGGGTACGCGGCGGCCAGCCGCTCGCCGAGCGCGGCCCGGTACGCCGCCCAGTCCGCGTCGTCGGTGAGCGCGGCCCGGACCGGGCGCAGGCCGGTGCCCTCCAACCAGGTCAGCACCGGGTGCGGCGCGTCGGCCGGGGCGGGCAGGACGTGCACGTACGTCGTCTCCCACGCGTCGGCGGCGGCGCCGGCGGCGTGCAGCAGCCGGGCGTACGCCAGCGGGTCGGCGACCGGGCGGCGGACGGCGACGGCGGCGAGCCGCTCCCGCCAGCGCGGCAGCGCGGCGACCGCGCGCACCGCGACGTGCGCGGGGGCGTCGTGGCTGCCGGGCACCTGGACGGCGAGCCAGCAGCCGGCCGGCAGCGTGCGGGCCCAGCGGGCGAGCAGCTCCTCGTGGCCGGGCACCCACTGGAGGACGGCGTGGCAGACGAGCAGGTCGAGGTCGGCGGGCGGTTCCCAGGTGCGCACGTCGCCGGGGTCGAAGGCCAGGCCGGGGTGGTCGGCCCGGGCCCGGGCGACCATCGCGGGGTCGGCGTCGACGCCGCTGACCGCGGCACCGGGCCAGCGGCGGGCCAGCTCGGCGGTGAGGTGGCCGGGGCCGGCGCCGAGGTCGACGATCCGCCGGGGGTCGGTGAGCGGCAGCCGGGCGAGGAGTTCGGCGAACGGGCGCGAGCGCTGGTCGGCGAACTGGAGGTAGAGCGTGGGGTCCCACATGGGCGGCTCCTGAAACCGTACGTACGTCTTACATTACTTCCTCGCGATGGTCACCCAGAGTTATCGTCGCGCTGCAACCTGTAGCCGTTACGCTGCGGGCGTGGAGAAGCGCGCGATACCCCGGATGGCCACCGACGTCAGCGTGATCGGCATCGGCACCTCGCAGCACGGTGGCGACTGGGGGCCGGTCGACGACGACCGGGCCGTCGCCACGATCACCGCGGCCGTCGACGCCGGCGTCACGCTGATCGACACCGCCGACACGTACGGCGCGGGGCACTGCGAGCGGCTGATCGGCCGGTACCTCGCGGACCACCCGCTCGCCAACGTGGTCATCGCCACCAAGATGGGCGGCGGCGAGCCGCTGTCGGCGTACCACCTGGACAGCTTCCGGGCCTGGACCGACCGCTCCCGGGCCAACCTCGGCGTCGAGGTGCTCGACCTCGTGCACCTGCACTGCCCGCCGCCGGAGGTGTACCTGTCCGACGAGGTGTTCGACGCGCTCGACATCCTCATCGACGAGAAGCGGATCAGCGGGTACGGCGTCAGCGTGCGGAGCTGCGCCGAGGGCCTGTCGGCCATCGCCCGGCCCGGCGTGGCCAGCATCGAGGTGGTGCTGAACCCGCTGCGCCCCAAGGCGATCGAGTGCGTGCTGCCCGCGGCGCAGGAGGCCGGCGTGGCGGTGCTCGCCCGGGTGCCGCTGGCCAGCGGGCTGCTGTGCGGGGCGTACCGGGAGGACACCCCGTTCGCCGCCGACGACCACCGGTGCGCGGGGCGCCGGGAGGACGTCGACGGCGAGACGTTCGCCGGCCTCGACTACCACATCGGCCTGGCCGCGGTGCGGGCGCTGGAGTCGGTCGTCCCGCCGGGGGTGGCGATGGCGCAGTTCGCGCTGCGCTGGATCGTCGACCAGCCGGGCGTCACCGCCGTCATCCCCGGCGCCCGGACACCCGCGCAGGCGCGCGCCAACGCCGCCGCGGCCGACCTGCGGCCGCTGCACATCGACGCGCAGGCGCGGATCGCCGAGGTGTACGACGAGCTGGTCCGGCCGCAGGTCCACCACCGCTGGTGAGCCGGGTCAGGGGCGGGCGATCCGGACCACGATGCGGTCGGCGTCGGCGCTCTGCAGCGTGGCCTGGAAGCCGCCGACGTCCACCGCCTGCTGGCCGACCCTGAGGTTGGCCTGCTGGCCGGCGACCTGGATGGTCACCTGGTCGCCCTGCACGCTGACCACCCGCGCCTCGACGCCGAGGATGCTGGCGCTCGCGTTCACCCCGTTGAAGGTGACCGTGCACGAGTTCAGGTCGCAGCTCGTGTCGGAGTTGTTGCCGCCGCAGCCGGCGAGCGCGCCGACGGACAGGGCCAGGGCGGCCAGGACGAGGGCGGGACGCCGCCTGCCGGTACGGGAATTCATGCGGCCAGAGTAACGTGCACTGTCATGGACATTACGGTCACCGAGGAGCCGGACCGGCAGCGCTTCGTCGCGCACGACGGCGCCGAGCGGGTCGGGGTGCTGGACTATCAGGTCCGCGGCGACGTGCTGGCCCTCACCCACACCGGCGTGGACCCCGCGCGCCGGGGCGGCGGCATCGCCACGGTGCTGGTGACCCGGGCGCTGGACGCCGTCCGGGACAGCGGCCGGCGGATCGTGCCGGTCTGCCCCTTCGTCGACCACGTGCTGCGCCTGGAGCCGCGGTACGCCGACCTGGTCGCGGGCGACCGGGCACAGTGGAGCGGCCCCGCCGGCGACTGACGCCGGTCGGGTGGTCCGCCCCCGCCCGCCGGGCGGCCCGAGCGGGCCCGTGCGAGGGTGGAGGGCATGACGGACAACGGTGCACGCGATCAGTGGGGCTTCTCCGACGGGGAGTGGAGCCTGCTCGTCGGCCTGCCGGAGGCGGTGGTGACCGCCGCCGCGGCGATCGAGCCCGACAGCGCCCGCCGCTCGCGCGCGGAGAGCGCCGCCGGCCACGAGGTGATCTCGGCCGGGCGCGAGTCACCGAGCCCGCTGGTCACGGCGATCGCCGTCGCCCTGCTCGGCCGGGTCGGCGACCCGGAGGCGGGCGAGGACCCGCTGACGATCACGCCGCCGGACCCGGAGCTGGCCGCCAGGGACACCATCGACCGGGCCCGGGTCGCCCGCGCGCTGCTGGCCGACCGGGTGGACGAGGGCGAGCGCGGGGCGTACACGCACTGGCTGGTCTCGGTAGCGGACGCGGTGATCGGCGCGGTCCGCAGCGGCGGCGTGCTGGGCGTCGGCGGCGAGCGGGTGACCGACGCCGAGCGGCGGTTCCGGGACGAGCTGGCGGCGGTCTGCGCCGACTGACCCAGCCGGTCCGCGTGTCCCGGTCGGGCTCTCGGTCCGGCCGGCCGCGCCGGTGTCGTCAGGCGTCCACCGGGGCGCGGTCGGGTTCCGGCAGCGCCGCGGCGGCCCGGTCGGCGTCCGGCGCCGCCGGGATCCGGTCGTCCGGCGCCGCGGCGGCGGGCAGGGCGGCGGTGTAGACGCCCGCGAGCTGGGTGGCGCAGCGGGTCCACGAGTAGCAGTGCCGGGCCCGGTCCAGCGCGGCGGTGGCGTACGACATGCGGCGCACGTCGTCGCGCAGCATCCGGCGGATCGCCGCGCCCAGCGCCCGCGGCGAGCCCGCCGCGACCAGGTCGCCGGTCAGCCCGTCCACCACCGCGTCGACGAGCCCGCCCACTGCGGTCGCCACGATCGGCACGCCCGAGGCCATCGCCTCCAGCACCGGCGCGTGCCGGGTCGGGGTGCGGGCGGGGCAGACGACGACGTCGGCGGAGCGGTACCAGGCCGGCAGGTCGGCCGGCGGCACCGGCGGTACGGCGACGAACCGGTCCGCGACGCCCGCCGCCGCGGCGACCCCGGCCAGCCAGGCGGCGTCGTCGGCCTCGGCGCCCAGCGCCACGCACTCCGCGCCCGGCACCAGCCGCAGCGCGGCGGCCAGGTCGGCGTGCCCGTGCTGCGGCGCCGGCCGGCCGACCACCAGCAGCCGCGGGACGTCGACGCTGCGCGGCGCGACCGGCCCGGACGGATGGAACCGGACGGGGTCCACGCCGGGCGGCACGTGGCTGATCCGGCCACGCGGCACACCCCAGCGGACCAGCGTCTCCAGCTCGGCGCCGCTGCCGACGACGACCCGGTCGGCGAGCCGGCCGAGCGCCCGGCTGATCCGGGCCCGCTCCGCGTCGGCGGCGACGGCGCCGCCGAACGCCTGGATCACCGCGGCGCCGCGGTCCCGGGCGGCGCTGATGCTGGCCCGGCCCGCCCGCCAGCCGAGGGCGTGCACGACGTCCGGCGCCCAGTCCCCCAGCGCCCAGTGGGTCGCCAGCCAGCCCGCCGCGCCGGCCTCCGGCGCGGCGCCGTCACCGGTCTCGACGGTGCGGAAGGCCAGCCCGCCGCCGAGCCGCCGGCCCTCCGGCAGCGCCGGGTCGTCGCGGACGGCGTAGAGCCGCACGTCGTGCTGCAATCCCGCCAGCGCGGTGCCCAGCTCACGCAGCCGCGCCGCGTCGCCCGCGCGCCGGCCGGGCCGCGGGTCGAGCACGTCCCCGGCGCTGATGTTGCTGCTGACGATCGCGATGCACGGCACTCCCCCGACTGCCCCGGGCGGCCGGAAATAAACATGAACCGCCCATCCGCGTCGCCCGGGTACGGCACCGGGCGCCCGCCCGCGTCGGCCATCGGGGCGGTCGCGCCGGCCGGGCCGGGCCCCGGGACGAGGCCATATAGATGTGTCGGAATACGTTGCGGTCCACTAGAGTGCCGACGTGGCACAGCAGCGACCGTCCGAGACCACCGACCGGATCCCCCGGCAGCGCACCGCCCGATCGCGCCGCCCCGGCCGTACCGGCGACGCCCCGCAGACCGCCCCCGGCGGCCCCCTGGCGCGGCTGCGGGCCCTGCCCGCCCGCACGCTGGTCGGGGCCGGCGGGGTCGCCGCGGCGGTGCTCGCCGCGGGTGTCCTGCTGCTGCACCCCACCGACAAGGCGGCACCGCCGGCGCCGGCCGGCCCGGCGGACGGGTCGATCCCGATCGCGAAGGCGTGGCCGGGCGTGCGGGTCTCGGCGCCGTTCGCCGGCAACCTCGACGACAACGCCACGTTCACCCCGCGGCTGTTCGTGAACGCCGACCTCGCCGTCGGCATGGCCCGCACCCCGGACGGCGAGACGCACCGGATCATGCTGCGCCGGGCCGACGGCGCCGCCACCGAGGTCCGCCGCATCCCCGCCGCGATCGACCCGATCTTCAACGGCTTCACCGTCGCCGACCCCGGTACGGTCGTGTTCGCCGAGTCGTACAGCGAGAAGGGCTCGTTCGTCACGACGATCTGGCGGATCGACCTGGCCACGGGCAAGCCGAGCGTGATCACCACGGACACCGGGAACGCGACGTTCCGCAAGAGCGCGTACGACCTGGTGGTCGCCGAGGGCAAGGTGCACTGGCTGACCGGCGGCAACATCAAGTACATCCCGGCCGAGCTGCGCTCGGTCCCGCTCGGCGGCGGGAAGGTGACCCGGCAGAAGGTGCCGACGCTGCTGTCGCTGTCCACCTGGCCGTACCTGACGTCGGCCGAGTCGGCGATCTCGGTACCGGCGAGGATCTACGACAGCAAGAAGCGCACCGAGCGCACGGTCAGCACCACCCCCACCGAGTCGATCAAGTGCACGCCGGCCTGGTGCCGGGTGGGCGTGTCCGGGCCGAACGGGCTCAGCCGGGTCGACGTCATGCGCCCGGACGGCACCGGGCGGGAGCGGATGGCCGGCCCGGTCGGCACGGTGATGAACGACGTGGCCGTCGCCGGGCGGTTCGAGCCGTTCAGCATCCCCGAGGACCCGATGACCGGGACGATCACGCTGCGGCTGTACGACATCAAGACCAAGCAGGTCATCGAGGTGGCCCGCGGGGCGGCGGTGGTGGAGTCGCAGGGCACGATGCTGTGGTGGGCGCTCGGCGAGCCGGGCCGGCAGTACACCTGGCACACCGCCGACCTGGCGGCCGTCCCGGCCTGACCCGATCCGTCCCGCCCGGACCGGTCCATCCCGCCCGGACCGGTCCATCCCGCCCGGACCGGCCCGGTGCGGCGGGCGGCGGCCGCTACCCAGCCGCACCCGTTCGGCACGGGGCGGACACCCCCGGGGCCGCCAGACTACTGGGCATGCCAACTGACGCACGCTTCCTGAGCACCCGCCAGCGCCGCTGGGCGTGGGTGGGCTTCGTGCTGCTGTCGCTGCACGCCCCCGTCGTCGCGCGCCTGCTGCCGGACGCCTCGTGGCTGCTCAGCATCTGCGTCGCGGGCCTGCTCGCCGTCGTCCTGCTGGCCGACGACGAGGCCGGGCGCGCCGCCCGGCGGATGGCCGCCGACGAGGCCGCCCGTACCGCGAAGGAGACGTCCTGATGTCGGCCCACGGCGACGAGGCGACCCGCCCGGCCGAGCCGCAGCCGGACGCGGCGGCCGAGCGCGCCAGCGGCGTGTCCCGGCTGGTCAGCGGGCTGCTCGGGGTGTTCGGCGGCCGGGCCGCCACGCGCACGGCGCGCACCGCCCTCACCGACCTCATGGACACCATCGGCCACCGCGGCCTCGCCGCGGCCGAGATCGCGCCCGGCCTCGGTGCCGCGATCGACCAGCACGCCGCCGCCGTCCGGGACAGCCTGGCCGGCGACACCGTGCCGCTGACCGCCTCCGCCCTGGCCGGCTACGCCCGCGGCCTGCGCGAGTCCGCCGCCGGCCACGGCTGGCGGGTGCCGGAGGGGCCGGTGGACTGGACCCGGGCCGACTGGGTCTGCACCCGGCTGCTGGCCGTGTGCGCGCTGCACACCGCGCTGGCCTGAGCCACGACGCAGCACGAGGGCGGGACCCCCACCGGGGTCCCGCCCTCGTCGCGTGTCAGCGGCCGGCGCTGCCGCTCTCGTGGATCACGCCGGCCCCGTCGCCGGCGGCCGCCGGCGCGGCCGCGGTGGCCCCGGAGCGGTCCGCCAGGCGCCGGTCCAGGTCGTCCCGGGCGCTGCGGTACCCGCGGCCCTGCTCCATCATCGCCCGCGACTCGTCCTCGGCCCGCTGGAGCCAGCCGTCCCAGCGCTGGGACATCGGCTTGATCAGCCCGCCGCCGATGCCCACGATGGCGATGCCGGAGATCGTCGCCAGGGCGGCGATCATGACGGAGTTGGTGACCGTGACGGCGATGCCGACCTGGTTCAGCGCGGCGATGACGCCCATGGCCAGGATCGCCACCCGGGCGATGCCGCCGAGCAGCCGGCCCGAGGAGAGCCCGCCGAGCGAGCCCTGGATCAGGTCGCCGGCGCCGCTGGCGATCGCCCCGGCGACCAGCACGATGACGATCGCCACGAACGCCCGCGGCAGCCAGGCCACGACGTCGTTGATGAGCGCGCTGACCGGATTGGCGCCGAAGACGCCGAACGCGAGCTGGAGGGTGAACAGCAGCACGGTGTAGTAGGCGAGCCGGGCGAGGACGTCGCTGGCGTCGTACCGGCTCCGCTGCATCGCCCGCCCGATCGCGCCGCGCGCGACCAGCCGGTCGAAGCCGATCCGCTCCAGCCCGGCGTCGAGCAGGCGGCGGAGCACGCTCGCCACGATCCAGCCGGCCGCCAGGATGACCACGAACATGATGGCCTTCGGGGCGATGTTCGCCACTGAACGCCACATATCGGTCATGGCGGCGCTGATGTCACCCATGTGAACCTCCTTCACCTCGGCCTCTGGCGCCAGAGTTACCCGCGGTGTGGACATTCACACGTCCCGTAACAACAAGCGCGGCCACCGTGAATACGGTGGCCGCGCTCGGTGGCTGGTGCGCCGGGGGTCAGACCCGGCCGAAGACCTGCACCCAGTACGGGGTGCCGGTGCGCGAGTACGCCATGCCGGTGCCGACCGACCGGGCCGCGCAGTTGACCATGTTGCGGCGGTGCGGCGGGCTGTTGCGCCAGGCCAGGAAGGCCGAGCGGCCGTTCGGCTGGCCCCAGGCGATGTTCTCGCTCATCGGGGCGCGGTAGCCGGCCCGGCGGGCCCGCTGGACGAACGTGCCGGTGCGGGGGCTCACGTGGTTGAAGTAGCCGCGGGTCGCCATGTCCGCCGCGTGCCGCTGCGCGGCCAGGTTCAGCGTGTTCAGCGCCCGGACGGGGCGGCAGCCGCTGCGGACCCGGTACGCGTTCAGGTAACGCAGCGCGCTCGCCCGCTCGGTCTTGGCCTTCGCGGCCCGGGCGGCGGCGACGGTGACCGCGGCGGCGGGCGAAGCGGGCGCGGTCAGCAGACCGGCGCCGACGATGGCGAGCAGGACGGGCACGATGATGCGGCGAAGAGCGGTCACCCGCGGTTCCCCCTTGAGAGCTGGCGAGCCGCTGCGGTGAAGTCCGCTGCGGCGGTGGCGCCATTCCCATCGGCGATCCGCTGAGGTGCCCGAGTGCCGGCATGGTGGCCCTCGGTAGCAGGGGGGTTACCGGCGGCCCGGCCGGCCGGTCGTTACTGGCTGTACTGGCTCACCAGTGCCGTCAGGGCCGAGACCACCGGCTCCACGTCCTCGGGGATGCTGCCGTCGGTCACCCGCAGGCTGCGCCCGCCGACCGTCAGCGTGTAGTGGAAGCCGTCGGCCACCCCGCCCGTGGCGCTGGGCTGGCTGTGGGCGCCGAGCCGGGCCGTCTTGATCACCCGGCGCAGCTCGGCCACCTCCTCGGGCTTCAGCTCGCCCGTGCGGGTGGGGCTGTTGCGGACCGCGAGCTGGTACCGGCCGCTGTCCAGCACCGTGAACCGGTCGTCCACCCCGGCGAGCCCGCCGGTGCGCTGGTACTCGATCAGCCGCTCGCCCGTGGGCAGCGGCGCGCTCGGGGAGCCGGGGGACGTCGGGGCGGTCGTGCCGGGCGTCTCGGTGGGCCGGCCGCCGGCCGTACCCCCGTTGTCGTCGCAGCCCGCCAGCATCGCCAGCCCGACCATCGCGGTCAACGCCGCGCTGAGCACTCGCATCGTCCTGCCTTCCACTCGCCGGATCGCCGCGGCCGGGCGCACCGCCCGCCACCGCATGCCGTACCCGAACCTAGTCACCTCCACCGATAGACGCACGGCGGCGGCGCGCGGTTCGCCCCCGATCGCAGTTACCCTCCGCCACGTGCGTGTCACCGAACCCCGGCGGCGCCGCCCCGCCCCGGCCGCCCCGATGCCGCCAATCGTGGCGACCGTCACATCAGCACCCCATGCGGGCACCATTGGTCTGTCCGGCGGAAACCCGGCGGTGTAACGTACGCTCGCCGCGACCTTGAGCGGACGCCGGGAGCAGCCGAGCCGGGGCGCTTCCGGGCGTCTCCACGTCGGGACCCCACCGGCCGTGGTTACGGTGAGCACAGGCCCTTCAGAGACCAAGAACGGACGGCGGGGAGCGTAATGACCAATTTCACGCTTGAGCACCCGGGCGGGCAACTGCCGCTGGAGGTCCGGCCGGCGGTCGAGGGCCCGCCCGGCCTGGAGATCGGCAAGCTGCTCTCGGCGACCGGGCACGTCACCCTGGACCAGGGCTTCGTGAACACGGCGTCGTGCACCTCGGCGATCACGTACATCGACGGCGACGCCGGCATCCTGCGCTACCGCGGGTACCCGATCGACCAGCTCGCCGCCGAGGCCAGCTTCCTCGAGGTCTCGTACCTGCTGATCTACGGCGAGCTGCCGAACCAGACGCAGCTCGACGAGTTCACCAACCGCATCCGCGTGCACACGCTGCTGCACGAGGAGATGCGCCGCTTCTTCGACGGCTTCCCGCGCGACGCGCACCCGATGGCCGTGCTCTCCTCGGCGGTCAGCGCGCTGTCCACCTTCTACCAGGACAGCCTCGACCCGTTCGACCCCGAGCAGGTCGAGATGTCGACCGTCCGGCTGCTGGCCAAGGTGCCGACGATCGCCGCGTACGCGCACAAGCAGTCGATCGGCCAGCCGCTGCTGTACCCGGACAACCGCCTCGGGTACGTGGAGAACTTCCTCCGGATGACCTTCGGCGTGCCGGCGGCCGAGTACGAGATCGACCCGGTCTTCGCCAAGGCGCTGGACATGCTCCTGATCCTGCACGCCGACCACGAGCAGAACTGTTCGACCTCCACCGTCCGGCTGGTCGGCTCCTCGCACGCCAACCTGTTCGCCTCGGTCTCGGCCGGGGTGAACGCGCTGTTCGGGCCGCTGCACGGCGGTGCCAACCAGGCCGTCCTGGAGATGCTGCACAAGATCCACGAGAGCGGCGACAGCGTCGACGCGTTCGTCGACCGGGTCAAGAACAAGGAGGACGGCATCCGGCTGATGGGCTTCGGCCACCGGGTGTACAAGAACTACGACCCGCGGGCGACGATCATCAAGCAGGCGGCGCAGGAGGTCCTCGGCCGGACCAGCGGCAACGACCCGCTGCTGGACATCGCCATGCGGCTGGAGGAGGTCGCGCTCGCCGACGACTTCTTCGTCAGCCGCAAGCTGTACCCGAACGTCGACTTCTACACCGGCCTCATCTACAAGGCGATGGGCTTCCCGGCGCAGATGTTCACGGTGCTGTTCGCCCTGGGCCGGCTGCCCGGCTGGATCGCCCAGTGGCGCGAGATGATCAGCGACCCGGCCACCAAGATCGGCCGTCCGCGCCAGATCTACACCGGCGCCGCGGAGCGGGAGTTCCTCCCGCTGGAGAAGCGCTGACCCACCGCCGCACCACGCGTCCCCGCCCGCCGGTCACCACGACGGCGGGCGGACCCGCATCCGGCGGCGGTCAGGAGGCGGTGGCGATCGGGGGGAGGTTGGAGATCACCCGGGCGTAGCCCTCCAGTTGGCGCGCGGAGATGTTCACGCCCAGGCCACGCAGCTTGACCTGCATGTCCGCCGTGATCTGCTCCACGGATTGACCCGCGTGCGAGGGCAGCATCATGCCCACGACGCGCTCGATCCGTACCGCGAGGTGCCGCTGCACAGCCGAACCCACCCCGGACTCGAAGCGGATCTCGGCCACTCGGTTGGCCTGATCATTCATACCTGTGACGGTAAGAAAACCGATGCCCATCGGTAAACCCTCCGCGGGCCGGTGCAACGCCGTCGCAACCCGACTGCACCGCGGCCGACCGAATGGCCGACAGCAGCGACCCGACGGACGCGCGTTCAACCGCCGGCCGCCGGGACCCCGACGGCGACCGGGCGCGACCCGCGCGTGAACCGCGGGTCGCGCCCGGCCGGCGCGGTGCCGTGCGGGCGTCAGCGGCCGAGCCGGCGGGCGACGGCGGAGATCAGCCGGTCCAGCTCGGAGCCGAACGGGTTGTCGTGCACCAGGTACGTCCAGGTCGCGCTCGGCCGCACCAGCTCGGCCTGGTCCGGCTCCCAGCCGTCGGAGAGGTCCAGGTCGGCGAAGGTCGCCGTGGTCCGCTCCTCGACCTCGGGGACGAGCTTGGTGAACGCCGGGACCGCCGACCGGTGGAACTCGTCCAGCGGGTCCAGCCGGCCCAGCGCCCGCAGGTGCACGCCCTCGCGGATCTCGGTCAGCTCGGCCAGGTGCTCGGTCCACAGCCGGTCCAGGTGGTACAGGGCGATCGACCGGCCCGCCGCCGACAGCACCTCGGGGTCGATGTCGGCGACCTTCTCCGGGAACTTCTCGGTCAGCATGACCGCCGCGACCTCGCTGGTCAGCAGCCGCTCGCGCCGCTCGGCCAGGGCCCGGCGCTGCTGCTCGACCACGACGCTGTACCGCCAGGTGTTGCGGTGGATCTCGAAGTTGACACCCTCGGCGACGCGCTGGGCGTGCTCCACGGCGTAGATCGCCCGCTCGTCGGTGACCAGGCCGTCGGACTGCATCTCCGGCGACGGCGGGATGACGTCCGCGGCGTGCTTGACGATCAGCTCGTCCTCGAGGCTCACGAAGAACACCGAGCCGCCGGGGTCGCCCTGCCGCCCGGCCCGGCCGCGGAGCTGGTCGTCGATGCGCCGGCTGTCGTTGCGGCCGCCGCCGATGACGAACAGGCCGCCCAGCTCGGCGACCCGGTCCCGGTCGGCGGCGTCGCTGCCGCCCAGCCGGATGTCGACGCCGCGCCCGGCCATCTGGGTGGAGACCGTGACCGCGCCGTACTTGCCGGCCTCGGCGATGATCGCCGCCTCCTCGGCGTCGTTCTTCGCGTTCAGCACCACGCAGTCGATGCCGGCGTCGGCGAGCGCCTTGGCCAGCCGCTCCGACTCCTTCACGTCGAGCGTGCCGATGAGCACCGGCCGGCCGGTCGCGTGCTGCTCGGTGATCTCGGCGACCAGGTACTCGTCCTTCTCGGCCCGGGTGGCGTAGAGGCGGTCGGGCTGGTCCTCGCGGATGTTCGGCGTGTTGGGCTCGACGACCGCGACCTCCAGCTTGAAGAACTCGCGGAGCTGGTCGCCGACGAGCACGGCGGTCGCGGTCATGCCGCACAGGTGCTCGTACAGCGCCACGAACGCCTGCACGGTGATCGTGCCCAGCACCTCGCCCTCGGCGGTGGCGGCCAGGCCCTCCTTGGCCTCGACGGCGGCCTGCAGGCCGTCCGGCCAGCGGCGGCGCTGGGCGACCCGGCCGCGGAACTCGTCGATCAGCTCGACCCGGCCGTCCCGGACCAGGTAGTCGACGTCGCGCTTGAGCAGGGCACGGGCGTGCAGGGCCAGGTTGATCGCGGTCAGCTCGGCGACGTGCGTGTCGTCGTACAGGTCGACGCCGCCCATCTCCTCCTCCAGCGCGGCGAGGCCCTTGTCGGTCAGGGCGACGCTGCGGCCATCGTCGGCGACGGTGAAGTGCAGGCCGCGGCGCAGGCCCCGGACCAGCTCGGCGGCGGAGTGCACCGGGTCCTGGTCGTCCTGGACGGCGCCGGCGAGGATCAGCGGCACCCGGGCCTCGTCGATGAGGATCGAGTCGGCCTCGTCCACGATCGCGGTCCGCCGCTCGGTCTGGACCCGGTCGGCCACGTCGGTGACGAGCTGGTCGCGGAGGAAGTCGAAGCCGGCCTCGGAGACCGAGACGTAGGTGACGTCGGCGGCGTACGCGGTCCGGCGCTCGTCGGGGGTGCACGCCTCGGTGACCCAGCCGACGGTGAGGCCGAGCAGGTCGTAGATCGACTTCATCCACTCCGCGTCGCGGCGGGCGAGGTAGTCGTTGACGGTCAGGATGTGCACCGGGCCGTTGCCCTTGCGGACGTGCCCGAACGCCGCGATGGCCGCCGTCAGCGTCTTGCCCTCGCCGGTGGCCATCTCGGCGACCCGGCCGCCGAGCAGCGCCATGGCGCCGAGGAGCTGCACGTCGTACGGCCGCTCGCCGATGGCCCGCTGCGCGGCCTCGCGCCCGACGGCGCAGATCTCCACCAGGTCGAGGGCGGCACCGGCGCGCTCGGTCAGCGCGGCGTCGTCCAGCTCGCCCAGCTCGGCCTCGAGGGCCTCGATCGCCGGCAGGTGCTCGCGCATCGGCGAGAGCTCCACCGTGGTGCCGGGGCGCTGGAGCATCCGCCGGACCTTGCTTCGGATCAGTTGCGACACACCCATCAGAAATACCTATTCCTACGCCGGCGACCCGCTGACGTGGAGCAGTCTAGCTTCACCCGCGGCCGAAGCTGACCCGGAGGAAGCTGCCGGATGATCACGAAGCCGTCATGACGGACACTCGGTGCAGCCGACCCCGGGCCGCCCACCGACACATCGACCCCGATCGACCGATATTCGCGCCCGTCGGGGAGCGGTGGTATTGGCCCGCCGGCCGCCCGCGGCCCTACCCTCGCACCATGACGCACGACCCACTGCGCCTGCCCACGCTCACCACGGGTCAGCGCATCCGGGTGTACCGCACCCGGCGGGGCATGACGCGCCCCGTACTCGCCGGCCTCGTGGGCCGGTCGGCCGAGTGGGTCAAGAGCGTCGAGGTGGGCAGGATCCATCCGCCGCGGCTGGGCATGCTGAACCTGATCGCCAAGGCGCTGGGCATCCCCGTGACGGAGCTGCTGGACGCCGACCAGCGGCAGGCCGCCAACCTCGCCGGACCGGCGATCCCCGCCCGGGATCGGGTACGGGACGCCCTCAACCGGCCGCCCCGCGGCATCGAGCCCATGCCGCTCCCGCTGCTCCGGGCGGAGCTGGCCCGGGCCTGGCGGGTACGGGACACCGCGCTCCACCACCGCACGGCGATCGGCCCTCTCGCCGCGCGTCTGGTACCCGTCGCGATGGCCACCGTCGAGGCGCAGGAGACGAGGGCGGAGCGGCGCGCCGCGCAGGTCCTGCTCGTGGGCGCCTGCGGCCTGGCGCAGAACTTCGCCGCCAACCAGTCGGGTGGGGCCGACGTGGTGTGGCGGGCCGCCGACCGCGTCCTGACGGCCGGGCACGCCAGCGGCGACCCGGTGGCCCTGGCGACGGGTACGCGCTGGGCCTCGATCGCACACAAGGAGTCGGGCGACTGGGATACCGCCCGGGCGCTGCTGGACAGCACGCTGGGCGAGATCGCGCCGCACGTCCCGGACGGCCCGCTCGACCTGCTGGCGCTGTACGGCGCGCTGCAATCCGAGCGGGCCGCGCTGGCCGCCAGGGCTGGCGAGGCCGGCCGCGCCATGCGGCACCCGGACATCGCCGAGGCGGCGGCCCGCGGGCTCCCGGCCGCCTACTTCCACTCCCCCACCAGCTTCGGCCCGGCGGACATCGCGGTGCAGCTCGTCGGGGTCGACGTCGACCTGCGGCGGATCGGCAGCGCACTGCGGACCGCCGAGCGGGTGGCCCGCCATCCGGCGGTGCCGTCGCGTCCCCGGCTGGCCCATCACTTCGTGAACGTCGCCCGCGCCCACCGGCTCCGCGGCGACCACGAGGGCACGCTGGCCGCGCTGCGGAATGCCGCCGCCGCATCCCCGGAGTCGACCCGGTACAACCCGTTCGCCCGCCTGATCGGGATGGAGTTGCTCGGCGCCCGCGGCTGCGCCCGGGTCGCCGCGGAGATCGCCGTCCTGGTCGGGCTGTCGACGCCCGAGGGGGAGAAACGCTACCTCTCGTGATCGGTCGAACACCATATCGTTCTCCGTCGTGCGGTGGCGGGCGGATCGGGGCCGACCACGGTCGAGGTCATTGCCGTACGTCGATTCCGCTCCTACGGAGCCGCGCCGCCGCCGCGGTAGGGTCACTCGCGCACAATCCAACGGGGAGGATCGTTCGTGTTCGTTCGCATGAACGCCGGGCTGGCATTGGTGCCCGTTCCCGCTGCCCCGGCCGATCCCGGTCCGATTGCCGTCATCCACCGGGTATTCACCGCCCCCGACCCCGGTGCCGCGCTGGCCGCACTCGCTCCCGCCGAGCGCATCGCGTTCGACGCCGGCTACGTTCCCGATCATGTCGAGCTGGTCGGCGTCGAAACCCGGCCGGCCCCGCGCGGCTGTGAATACTCGCGGGCGAAGAAAGCCCTGAAGGCCGCAGGCGGCAATGCCCTCGGTACCTACTGGACAGAGATCCATTGGTGCTACGACAAGAAGCGGGGGTGGCACAACACCTTCGTGACCGATTCCGGCACGGGCGGGGAGACCCATACGCCCGGCTACACCTATCGGGGCAATCCCGAGTTCGACGCGGGGGTGGTCGGGACGTCGCGGGGTTGGGCGAAGCATTGGTTCGAGGCGAGATTCCTGCCCGACAGCTATCCGTGTCTGCGGGTGTACCTCACCAACGTGTTCGAGCCGGGGAGCGACGACAGCTGCTCACTCGCATAAGGAGATCCCGTGCGGAAGAAGGTACTGATCGGATCGGGTATCGGCGTGGCGGCAGTGGCGGTCGCGGTCGCCGTCGCCGCGCTGTTCCTGGTCCCGGCGACCACCGAGGACCTGGGCACCACCACGGTGCCCGCGAGCCCTTCCGAAACCCCCAAGCCCCCCAAACAATCCCGGTGAGGCGCGTCGAGCGCCACCCGACCCCCTGAACCGGCCGGCGGGGTCCCGGTACCCCGGGGGCCCGCCGGGAGCATCCGCGGCCGGCGCGTCCGGGTGCCGGTCGGCGACACACCCGGACCGGGTGACGTCGCCGGCCCGCCCCGCGCGGCCGGCCCCGGTGTGACACTCGTTCAGGAAATTCCCAGAAAGTCACATAAATAAGTAAAGGGTTTAAATCTGACTAAACGTATCATTGCGCTATGAAGATCGCTTCCGCGCTGCTCGCGGCCGGCCTGACGCTCGCCGCCGCGGGCACCCCGGCCGCCGCAGCGCCTCCCCCGGTACAGGCGACGGAGACCGTCGTCGCCTTCTACGCCTTCAACACGGTCGTACCGAACAACGGCATGGTCGCGGACGTGTCCAACCACGGCCGCACGATGCGCATCCGCACCGCCGACGGCGGCGCCGTCCGGTTCATCCCGGGCTCGGACTCGCCGGCGCTGCTGTTCCCGGCGCGCTGCGTCCCGCGGGTGACCGCCTGCCCGCGGGCGATGCTCGAGACGCCGGACCACCCGAGCCTCAACCCCGGTACCCAGCGGCTGCGCTTCGGCGCCAAGGTCATCGGTACCGGCGGCACGGTCGGCACCGGCGCCAACGTCATGCAGAAGGGCGTGAACCCGCACGGCAGCCAGTACAAGCTGCAGGTCGGCGCCCGGGGCAAGCCCAACTGCGTGATCGTCGGCCAGAACCCGGCCGAGCGGTACCTGGCCCGGGCCACCGTCCCCGTCGTCGACGGCCAGTGGCACCAGGTCACGTGTCTGCGCGCCGGGACGATGCTGTACGTCTTCGTCGACGGCGTCGCCCGGGGCTCCGCGCAGGTGCCGGTTACCGTGTCGGTGGCCAACGACCTCCCGCTGCGCCTCGGCGCCCGCAACCTGACCGACCGCACCGACCGCTTCGGCGGCGGCATCGACGACGCGTTCGTCGTCATCGGCGGCTGACCGCCCCCACCCACGGGAACGGGTCCGGCACCGCTGGCGCCGGACCCGTCGCCGTCCGCCCCGAACTGCCGGGCCGAACCGATGCGGAGAGAACAGCCATGGCGCTCATCATCGTCGCCGAGGACGACGACGACCTCCGGCCGGTCATCATCCGGGTGCTGGAACGGGCGGGCCACGAGGTCGTCGCGGTACCCGACGGCGGCGCCGGCCTGGCCGCGCTGCGCGAGCGGCGGCCGGACGTGCTCGTCACCGACCTCGACATGCCGGTGCTGACCGGCTCCCAGATGTGCGCCGCGGCCGCCGCCGAGGGCCTGCTGGACGGCGTCGCGGTCATGGTCGTCAGCGGGGCGCTGCCGCGCGGCGCGCACCCGTTCGACGCGCTGCCCACCAACACGATCCTGCGCAAGCCGTTCACCGGCAGCGACCTGCTCCAGTGCCTCACGGGTCTGCTGGAGGAGTCGGCCCGGTAGCCGGCTCGGCCAGCGCGTCGGGCAGGGTCAGGGTCACCGTCGTACCGAGGCCGATCGCCGACTGGAGCGTCAGGTCGCCGCCGTGCGCCCGGGCCAGCCGGCGGCACAGCGCCAGGCCCAGGCCGGTGCCGCCGCGCTTGTCCGCCGTCCGGACCTGGCGGAACGGCTCGAACACCAGGTGCTGGTCCTCGGCGGCGATGCCCACGCCGGTGTCCGCGACCGCGACCGACACCGTCCGCCCGGCCACCCCGAGGGTCACGGTCAGGGTGCCGCCGGGGTCGGTGAACGCGATGGCGTTCGCGACCAGGTTCTCCACGATCTGCCGGAACCGCAGCGGGTCCACCGACGCCGTCACCGGCGGCAGCGTGCGGCGCAGCGCCAGGCCGCCCCGGTCGATCATCGGCCGCAGCGCGGCCAGCAGGTCCCCGACGGCGGTGTCCAGCCGGACCGGGGCGCGGTCCAGGTCCACCCGGCCGGACTCCACCTTGGCCAGGTCCAGCAGGTCGTTGATCAGCGCGAGCAGGTGGAACCCGCCGCGCTGGATGTGCTCCACCCACTCGGCGTGCACGGCGTTGCCCATCCGGTCGTCGCGGAGCAGGTCGCTGAAGCCGATGATCGCGTGCAGCGGCGTGCGCAGCTCGTGGCTGACCGCGGCCAGGAAGTCGGACTTGGCCCGGCTGGCCTTGGTCAGCTCGCGGACGGACGCGGCCAGCTCGTCGGCCAGCCGCTGCGTGCGCAGCACCACCGCGCCCCGCTCGGCCAGCACCGCCGCCTGCCCGGCCAGCTCGGCGAGCCAGGACAGGTCCGCCGCCGCGAACAGGCTCTGCCGCCGGTGCAGCACGATCAGCGCCCCGCCGCGCAGCCGGGGCGCGCTGATCGGTACGGCGGTCAGCAGCCCGCTCCCCCGGGCGGCGGCGTAGTGGACGGCCAGCGGCCCGGCCCGGCCGGCCGCGCGGCCGAGGTCGATCGGCTGGCCGACGGCCAGCAGCGCGGCCAGGGCGGCCCGGCCGGGGCCGGCCGGCGGGTCGTCCGGCGGCGCGGCGGCCGGGCGGGTGAGCCCGCCGGACGGGTCGAGCAGCACCACCTCGACGGCGTCGGCGCTGGTCACGTCGCGGACCACGTCGGCGTACCGGCGCCAGACCTCGGCCGGCGTCTCGGTCGGCGGGGCGTCCAGCAGCCGGCGGTTGACCGTGCGCAGCGCCCGGGCCGCCCACGCCTCGCGCAGCCAGCGCGGCGGGGCGAAGGCGAGCAGGTACCCGAGGGCGGACGCCGCCAGCAGCAGGTGGTCGGCGAGCACGAACAGCGTCCCGCCCGGCCGGATCGCCACCAGGTCGTTGCTCGGCGACCGGGTCATGTCGGTGAGGTTGCCGGCCAGCGCCACGAGCAGCACCAGGACCAGCGCCCAGGCGGCCAGCGCCGCGCTGCGCAGCCGGACCGCCGAGCCGCCGTGCCGGCGCCGGGCCTCGCGGGCGAACATCCGCGCCGCCGCGGCCTGGACGGCGCCGAAGAACAGCATGTACAGCAGGCCCAGCGGCGGGAACACCGGCTTGGGGATCAGCGCCACCGGTACCGCGAGCAGCGCGGCGCCGGCCAGCACGCCGACGGTCAGCCGGCGCCGGACCCGGTGCAGCGAGCCGGCCAGCAGCAGTGTGACGACGGGGTGGAACAGGTACACCGCGGCGGCGGCGCCGACGCCGTGCCAGGCCGGCGAGCCGGTCAGCCGGACGTACGCCTCGACGGCGACGATGACCACGCCGGTGACGTACAGCAGGACGAGCAGGCCGCGCAGCGGGTCCCGGTGGCGCAGCCAGGTGGCGACGGCGTAGGCGAGCATGCCCACGTTGACCGCCGCGGTCCCCCAGGCGACGACACCGGCAACACCCACGGCCCACTCACCATCATCCGGCGGCGCTCCCCGCCCCGCCGCGGCGCCCAGCAGCACCCGACGGACCCCCAGGGTACTGGCCGGGCCGCCGGGGCTGACGGGCGGCGACCCGAACGGGTACCGGCGCCGGCCCCGCGGGCCGGCGCGTCAGCGGCCGGCGGCCGCGGCGGCGACCAGGCGGGCCGGCAGCGCCGGGGCGCCCGCCCAGTGCAGGTGCAGGTACGAGGCGTGCACGCCGCCCGCGGCGAAGCCCTCCCGCCGCGCTCCCCCGGCGTCGTCTCGCCAGGCCCAGGCCGGCGCGGCGCCCGCCGCCGGCGTGACGGCGGTCCGGTGGAACTCGTGGCCGGTCACCCGGCTGCCGGCCGCGGCGAGCACGCTGTCGGCCGGGGCGACCGCGTCCCGGTACCCCAGGGTCAGGGTCGGGGTCATCGCCGCGTCGGCCGGCAGCACACCGCACATCGGGGCGCCGTCGAGCGTCCGGCAGAGCCAGAGCAGGCCGGCGCACTCGGCCACCACCGGGGCGCCGCGGGCGGCCAGGTCGGCGACCGCGGCGCGCAGCGGGGCGTTGGCGGACAGGCCGTCGGCGTACACCTCGGGGAAGCCGCCGCCGACGACCAGCGCGGCCGTCCCGGCGGGCAGCCGCTCGTCGCGCAGCGGGTCCACGGTGGCCACCTCGGCGCCGGCGGCGGCGAGCAGCTCGACGGTCTCGGCGTACCCGAAGCTGAACGCCGGGCCGCCCGCGACCGCGACGACCGGGCGGGCGGCCGTGACCGGCGGGCCCGGCGCCCACGGCCGGGCCGGCAGCGGCGGCGCGGTGCCGGCGAGCGCGGCGACGGCGTCGAGGTCCACGCCGGCGGCGACCAGGGCGGCGAGCGCGGCGACCGAGGCCAGCGCCTCGCCGCGCCGCTCCACCGCGGGGACCAGGCCGAGGTGGCGGGACGGCGCGGCGACGTCCGGGTGCCGGCGGAGTACGCCGAGGACCGGGGCGCCGACCTCGGCGCAGGCGTCGCGGAGCAGCCGCTCGTGCCGGTCCGTGCCGACCCGGTTGAGGATCACCCCGCCGAACCGGAAGCTGCCGTACGAGCGGAAGCCGTGGATCAGCGCGGCCACCGAGCGGCCCTGCGCCGAGGCGTCCACGACCAGCACCACCGGGGCGTCGAGCAGCGCCGCGACCCGGGCGGTGGAGCCGTGGTCGCCGGCGCCGACCCGGCCGTCGTACAGGCCCATCACGCCCTCGACCACCGCCAGCTCCGCGCCGGCCGCGCCGTGGGCGAACAGCGGGCCGATCAGCTCCTCGCCGACCAGCACCGGGTCGAGGTTGCGGCCGGGGCGGCCGGCGGCGAGCGCGTGGTACCCGGGGTCGATGTAGTCGGGGCCGACCTTGAACGGGGCGACCTTCGTGCCGCGCGCGGCGAACGCCGCGAGCAGCCCGGTGGCGACCGTCGTCTTGCCGTGGCCGGAGCCGGGGGCGGCCAGGACGAGCCGCGGTACGGTCACCACTCGATCCCGGGCTGGCCCTTGCGGCCGGCGTCCATCGGGTGCCTGACCTTGGTCATCTCGGTGACCAGGTCGGCGGCCGCGACCAGGTCGGGGTGGGCGCCGCGGCCGGTGATCACGACGTGCTGGCTGCCCGGCCGGGCGGCGAGCGTGTCGACCACGTCGGCGGCGTCGACCCAGCCGCGGGTGACCACGTAGGTGAACTCGTCGAGCACGTAGAACCGGTGCGCCTCGGCGGCCAGGTCGCGCTTGATCTGGGCCCAGCCCTCGGCGGCCTCGGCGGCGTGGTCGCGCTCGGTGCCGGGGCGCTGGATCCAGGACCAGCCGGCGCCCATCTTGTGCCAGGCGACCGTGCCGCCGGTGCCCGAGTCGCCGAGCGTCCGCAGCGCCGTCTCCTCGCCGACCTTCCACCGCGGGCTCTTGACGAACTGGTACACCGCCACCGGCCAGCCCTGCGCCCAGGCGCGCAGCGCCATCCCGAACGCGGCGGTGGACTTGCCCTTGCCCGGGCCGGTGTGCACGGCGAGCAGCGGCTGCCGCCGCCGCTGGCGCGTGGTCAGCCCGTCGTCGGGTACGCGCTCCGGCTGCCCCTGCGGCATCAGGCCACCCCCGCGCCGGCGGCGAGCGCGTCCAGCGGTACGCACTCGGCGGCCAGCGTTCCGGCCAGCCGGCGGGCCAGGCCGAGCCGGATCGGGCCGGACTCGCAGTCGACCACGACCGCGGCGACGCCGGCCAGCGCGCCGGCCGCCGCGGCCGGGTCGGGGCCGCTGGTGCTGCGGCCGTCGGTGACGACGACCAGCAGCGGCCGGCGGCGCGGGTCGCGGCGGCGCTCGGTGGCCAGCGTCCCGGCGGCGGCGCGCAGGCCGGCCGCCAGCGGGGTGCGCCCGCCGGTGCGCAGCGCGGCGAGCCGCTGCACGCCGACCTCGTGGCTGGACGTCGGCGGCAGCACCACGTCGGCGGCGGCGCCGCGGAAGGTGATCATGCCGATCCGGTCCCGCCGCTGGTAGGCGTCGCGCAGCAGGGACAGCACCGCGGTCTTGACCACGGTCATCCGGTGCCGGGCGGCCATCGAGCCGGACGCGTCCACGACGAACAGCACCAGGTTGGCCTCCCGGCCCACGTGGATCGCCTCGCGCAGGTCGGCGGCGGTGACCCGGTCGCCGCCGCGGACGGCGGCCGCGCGCAGGCTGGCCGGCAGGTGCAGGCCGGCGGGGCGGCCGGTGGGCCGGCGGGCGCCGACGACCCGGCCGCGGCGGGCGTACGCCGGGGAGCGGCGGCCGGCGTGGCCGGCGGCGCCGCGGTGGGCGGCGCGCAGGGTCCGCGGGCGGTACGCGGCGCCGGGCGCGACCGGGGCGGCGCCGGGCCGGCCGGGACCGTCGGGTGCGGCGGCGGCGTCCGCGGCGCTGTCGGGGCCGGGGGCGTCGGGCCCGCTGGCGTCCGGGCCGGCGGGCCGGCCGGGCGGCGGGCCGGCGGCGGGGTCGCCGCCCCCGGCCGGGCCGCTCCCGCCGGGACCGGCGTCCGGGCCGGGGCCGTCGGCGTCGCCGTCCGGGCCGGATCCGCCGGGGCCACCGTCGGGGCCGGGGGCGTCGGGGCCGCCGTCCGGGCCGTCGGCGTCGCCGCCCGCGGTCGGGTCGTCGTCGCGGTCGTCCTCCGGGGCGTGGGCGTCGAGGACCTCGTCCAGCTTGGTCTCGTCCGTACCGGGCGGGTCCAGCGGGTCGCGCCGGCGCCGGTGCGGCAGCGCCAGCCGGGCCGCCGCGCGCACGTCGGCGACCGTCACCGCCGGGTGCCCGTGCCAGGCCGCGAGCGCCACCGCCGCGCGGGCGACGACGATGTCGGCGCGCAGCCCGTCCACCCCGTACGCCAGGCAGATCGCGGCGATCCGGTCCAGCTCGCGGTCCGGCAGCGCGACGGCGGGCAGCCGGGCGCGGGCGGCGGCGATGCGGCCGGCCAGGTCGGCGTCGGCGCCGGCCCAGCGGGCGGCGAAGCCGGCCGGGTCCGCCTCGTACGCCAGCCGGCGCCGGACCACCTCGGCCCGCGGGCCCACCTCGCCGGGCGCGGCGACGGGGACGACCAGCCCGAACCGGTCGACGAGCTGCGGCCGGGGCTCGCCCTCCTCGGGGTTCATCGTGCCGACGAGCAGGAACCGGGCGGCGTGCTTGACCGAGACGCCGTCGCGCTCGACGTGGGCGCGGCCCATCGCCGCGGCGTCCAGCAGCAGGTCGACCAGGTGGTCGGGGAGGAGGTTGACCTCGTCGACGTACAGCACGCCGCGGTGCGCGGCGGCCAGCAGGCCCGGCTCGTACGCCTTGACGCCGTCGCTGAGCACCCGCTGCAGGTCCAGCGTGCCGGTGACCCGGTCCTCGGTGGCGCCGACCGGCAGCTCGACCAGCGCGGCGGGGCGGTGCCGGCCCGGCGCGGCGGCGTCGTGCGGCCCGTCCGGGCAGGCGGCGTCCGGGGCGGCGGGGTCGCAGGCGAACCGGCAGCCGCCGACGACGTCCACGGGCGGCAGCAGCGCGGCCACGGCCCGGACGATCGTCGACTTGGCGGTCCCCTTCTCGCCCCGCACGAGCACCCCGCCGATGACCGGCGAGACCGCCGTCAGGAGCAGGGCCAGCCGAAGGTCGGCCAGGCCGACGACGGCGGAGAACGGGTACGGGGTCATGGGCGGATCAGGCGCGAGGGCATGCGCGTCGGTCCCTTCCGCGGGTGTCCACGCCCGCGATCCGGTGGGTGGGTACGCCGCGCACCGGCGTTCCTGACTCCCGCGCGGCGCGCGGTCACAGTGGCGGGACCGCCCCGGACTCCCACCGGGTTCCGCCGCGTGCGCTGACGGCCATGCTCGCCCGGGTCCGCACAGCCCGTCAAACACGCCGGCCCGGCGGGGCAAGCCCGGCGGCCTGCGATACGGAGTAATCGGGTCGAAAAGCCGGTTTCGGACGTTTTTCTGTCGTACGTTTGGTGCTGACTTGCCGGTAATGTCGACGCAGTTCGCGCTGGACGGGGCGGACCCGCCGAATACGTGGGACGGATGGCTCTCCGGCAGCCCTCACCACCTGGAGAGGTTCGTGTCCCACACCCGTCGCCGCGCGGCCCTGCTCGCCGCCCTCCCGCTCCTGCTCGCCGGCCTGGCCGGCGCGGCTGTCCCCGCCCTGCCCGCCGACCGGCCGCCGGCCGCCGCGATGGCCGCCGGGAGCGCCCCGGCCGGGGAAACCGCGGCCGGGAGCGCCCCGGCCGGGGACGCCGCAGCGACCCCGCCCGACACCGCACGCGCCGCCGCCGCGACGAACACCGCGCAGGCCGCGACGAACGCCGCGCGCAGCGCGGCCGCCGCGCCGACCCGCGGGACCCGCGCGCACCCGCGCCGGGCCCGGGCCACCGCGGCGTACGACAGCGACTCCGCCCTCGTCCGCTTCCGTGCCGGTACCGGCACCGCCGCCCGGCGGGCCGCCGTCGTCGCCGGCGGCGCCCGGCTCGGCGCCGCGGTCGGCGGCTCCGGCCTGACCCGGGTGCACGCCGCCGGCGACCCCGCCGCGCTGGTCGCCCGGCTGCGACGCGACCCGGCCGTGGCCGGCGCCGCGCTCAACTACCGGCGCGCGCTGCGGTTCGTGCCGAACGACGCCCGGTACGCCGCGTACCAGGCCGGCAACCTCGGCGTACTGCGCCTGCCGACCGCCTGGGACACCGAGGCGGCCGCCGCCGACCAGATCATCGCGGTCGTCGACACCGGCGTCGACGGCACCCACGAGGACCTGGCCGGCCGGCTGGTCGCCGGCTGCAACACCGTCGGCGCGACCCCCGGCTGCCACGGCCCGACAACCGACAACAGCGTCAGCCTGGACGGCGGCGGGCACGGCACGATGGTCGCCGGGATCATCGGCGCGGCCACGAACAACGGCGTCGGCGTCGCGGGCGTGACCAGCGGCGCGATGATCATGCCGATCCGCGTCTTCGGCCCGGACCCGCAGGACCCGACCAGCCTGACCGCCACCGACGACGACGTGATCGAGGGCGTGCGCTGGGCCGTCGACCACGGCGCCACGGTGGTCAACCTGTCGCTGGGCGGCACCGAGCCGGGGGCGCTGGAGGACGCCATGACGTACGCCCGCAGCCACGGCGTCACCGTCGTCGCGGCGGCCGGCAACAGCGGCGCCCCGATCACCGAGTACCCGGCCGCCTTCCCCAGCGTGCTCGCCGTCGCGGCGACCGACGCCGCCGGCCGGCTGACCGACTTCTCCACCTCGGGCGACTGGGTGGACGTGGCCGCCCCCGGCTTCCGGGTGGAGTCCACGTTCCCCGGCGACCAGTACGAGTCGTGGAGCGGCACCTCGTTCTCCGCCCCGCTGGTCGCCGGCGTGGCCGCGCTGGCCCGCTCGGTCGACGGCCTCGGCGCCGACGAGGCGTTCGACCGGCTGGTCTCGACCGCCCGCGACGCCGGGCCGCGCGGCTTCGACCCGTACTACGGGTACGGCCTGGTCGACGCCGCCGCCGCGGTCGGCGCCGCGCCCGCCGCGGAGCTGCCGCAGCCGGACATGGTGGACGACACCGACGGCTTCCCCGGCCGGCCCACCGCCTTCGCCGGCGCGAGCGTGCACGGCACGATCGGCATCGAGGGCGACGTCGACTGGTACCGCCGCCCGGTCGCCGCCGGCAGCCGGGTCCGGCTCAAGCTCACCCCGCCCGGCTACTCCCCGAGCGCCGCCGGCAACATGGACGCCGTCCTGCTGGTGTACGACCAGCGGCTGCGGCTGCTCGCCGCCGTGGACGACCCGTTCGACGTCGGCGCCGCCGAGGCGGTCAGCCTGACCGCGCCCGCGGGCACCACCGCGCTGTACGTGGCGGTGCGCAGCTTCAACGGCGCCCGGGACACCCGCGCGTACACGCTCGCCGCGAGCACCCCGGCCGCCGGCGCGACGCCGAACGCCGGCGCCGCGCTGTGGGCGCGCGAGGTCAGCCCGGCGCCGTACGCGGTGGCGCAGGCGCCCGGTGTCCGCCCGCGGGTGGTCTTCCACCGGGCCATGCGGGCCGCGAGCGTGACCGGCACGACGGTCCGGCTGGTCGACGCGCGCACCGGCGCGCTGATCCCGCGGACCGTCACGTACGCCGCCGCCGACCGGACCGCGACGATCGCGCCGGCCGCGCCGCTGACCCCGCACGTGCCGTACCGGATCGAGATCGGCGCGGTGCGCGACAGCGCCGGCGCGGTCTACACCGGCGCCGCGACCAGCACGTTCCGGGTCGGCACGGTGCCGGTGTCGGCGGTGACGCTGGCCGCGTCGACCAGCGCCGGCACGGCGACCGCCGCGCTCACCTGGGCCAACCCGGCGATCGGCGACCTGGACCGGGTGGTGGTCCGGTACGCCGCCGGCACCGCCGCGCCGCTGACCCCCGGCCGGGGCACGCTGGCCTACGACAGCGCCGACCCGAACGCGGGCAGCCCCACCGGCGTGACGCTGGGCGGCCTGACCGGCCCGGCGCACAGCTTCGCGATCTTCGCGATCGACACCGCGGGCCGGTACTCCGCCCCGGCGGTGCGCCGGGTGCACCGGGCCGACGCGGCGCTGGCCGCGACGCCGGCGGCGCTGCCGTACGGCGGCCGGACCACGCTGCGCGGCAGCCTGCGCCGGGCGGGCGCGCTGCCGCTGGCCGACGCCCCGGTGACGCTGGAGTTCGTCCGCGCGGCGACCGGCGCGGCCACCGCGGTCGCGGCGCTGCGCACCGACGCCGCGGGCCGGGTGGCGTACCGGGCCGCCCCGCCGGCGCGCGGCACCTACCGGATCCGGTACGCCGGCACCGTCGCGGGCGGGACCGCCGTCCTGCCGGCCGCCGGCTCGCGCGGCGTCGAGGTCGCGGTGGCGGTGTCGGCGGCGCTGAGCCGGCCGGCGGTCGCGCTGGGGTCGGGGACGACCCTCGCCGGCCGGGTCGCGCCGGCGCACGCCGGGCGGCCGGTGCGGCTCCAGCAGTTGGTGGCGGGCACCTGGCGCAACGTCACCGAGCGGCGGCTGACGGCGGCCAGCGGGTACGCGTTCGCGCTGCGCCCGGCGACCCGCGGCACGCACACGTACCGGGTGTACGTGCCGGGCGACACCGCGTACGCGGGCGGGACGAGCCCGGTCCGGGCGCTGACCGTCACCTGACCCGGCAACCCGCACGCACGGTCATAGCGCACACAGCGTTACGTGATCGCGAGCGGCCGTATACCGACCGTAAGGCCACCGAAAGGTTGACCAAAGAACTGTCGGATACCTGACAGCGAACACCGTTAACTCCGGCCAGGCTTGACTCACCATTGACGGCGGTCCTCGTCAACGGGGGTACATCGGCGCGCCGGCAAACCGGCCCCACCGGCCGGCCACCCCAGCCGGACGCACCGATTATCGGCGGGACCGCCCTTCGGTGGGGCCCCACCCGGCCCACGCCGTCCCGCCGAGCTGCGGTGCCCCGCCGGGGCACCGCAGCCGCGCCCCGGACCGCCGTCGCCGCCAGCCCCACCGCCGTCGCCGCCCGCGCCCGCCCACCGCCGGTGCCGCCCGCGCCCGCCCCACCGCCGGTGCCGCCCGGCGCGGCGCGCCGGGCACCGCCGGCCGCGGCGCTCGGCCGGACGATCAGAAGATCGTCCGCAGGTACGGCACCCGGGCCGCCCCCAGCGAGATCGCGAACGACGCCGCGAGCACCAGCCCGTACGCGCCCAGCATCACCGGCAGCGACCGCGCCTCGGCCATCGCCGGCACCGCCGCCTTGATCACCTCGTACACCAGCAGGTGCACCAGGAACACCCCGAACGTCGCATCCGCCAGCCGGGCCAGCCGCCGCCCGGCCGCCGGCCCCGGCCGCCACCGGTTGCCGAGGTTCACCGCGAGCAGGAACACCCCGATCGCCGCCAGCGCCACGGTCGGGCCGAGGTAGTTGACCGGCAGCAGCACCTGGAGCGTGCCGTGCCGCGGGCGCACCCCCCACTGGTACACCAGCGCGAGCACCAGCGCCGCCGTGCCGAGGCCCACGGCGGCGAGCGCCCGCCGGGACAGCACGACCGCGTGCAGCGCCCAGCCGGCGACGAAGTACCCGACGTACGGCCACCACATCGTCCACGCGCCGTACGTCTGCGGCCGGGGCGAGCCGAGCACCTGGTACGCGCCGACCAGGACGGTCACGCCGAGCGTCCAGCACAGCGCGATCGCCGCGGTCCGCCCGGCCCGGCGCGGCCCGCCGTCGCGCAGGAACGCCGCGAGCACGGGCGCGACCAGGTACAGCCCGGCGATGAGCCAGAGGAAGTACAGCGCGGTGAACACCTTCGCGTCGAGCACCAGCCGGGCGATCCGCTCGAAGCCGAGGTCCTCGCCGCGCCACAGCATCCGGACCCCGACCAGGTACACCAGGTGCCAGACGACGAGCGCGGGCAGGATGCGCAGGAACCGCTTGCGGTAGAAGGTGCCGGGCCCGGCGGCGTGGCCGCGCGGGTGCAGCACCAGCGCCCCGCTGATCATCACGAAGACCGGTACGGCCCAGATGAAGCCGATGTCCAGCACCGCGGCGCCCCACCAGGTCACGGTGCCGCGCAGGTCGTCGTGGCCGAGCACCATGCCGATCACGTGGATGGCGACGACGCCGCAGATGGCGACGACGCGCAGCAGGTCGAGCCCGTACAGCCGGGTGGCGGCCGCCGGCCGCGCCCCGGCGGGGTGCGGGATCCGTACGGTCGCGTCACCGGGCCGGGTCTCCACAGATACGGACATATTTTCCATAACGCACGATTCACGACCAAAGTCGCGGCGGCGGCGGTGGCGGGTCGGGCGAAAGCCCACGAGCGGGGCACCCGGGCGCGGCAACTACAGTGGCGGGGCGCGGTCGGACCGCGGCGACGGGCGGCCGGACGGCGGCGACGGGAGGAGCGCGCGTGCGCGAGCGGCGGATGGCCAGGGTGCGGACGTTCACCATGCGCGGGCGGCTGAGCGAGACCAACGCCGCCGCCGTGGCCGACCACTGGCCCGCGTACGGCGTGGACGTCGCCGAGGCCCCAGCCCCACCGCTGGACCCGGCCGCGCTGTTCGGCCGCACCGCCCCGCTGGTCCTGGAGATCGGCTTCGGCATGGGTACGGCCACCGCCGCGATGGCCAGCGCCGACCGCGACCGCGACTACCTCGCCACCGACGTGCACGTACCCGGCATCGGCAACCTGCTGCGGCTCGTCGTCGATGTCGGGCTGACCAACGTGCGGGTGGCCCGCGGCGACGCCCTCGACCTGCTGCGCCACCAGCTCCCGCCGGACAGCCTCGACGCCATCCACCTGTACTTCCCCGACCCGTGGCCCAAGTCCCGGCACCACCGGCGGCGGCTCGTCCAGCCGGCGCACGTGCCGCTGCTGCGCTCCCGGCTGCGCCCCGGCGGCACCCTTCACATGGCGACCGACTGGGCCGACTACGCCGACGCGGCGCTGGCCGCGCTGACCGCCGACCCCGAGCTGGTCAACCCGTACGGCGGCTGGGCCCCCCGCCCGGAGCACCGCCCGGTGACCAAGTTCGAGCGCCGCGGCCTGCACGCCGGCCGGACCGTCCGCGACCTGATCCTGCGCCGCCGCGGGGCCGGGCAGCACGGCGAACCCGCGGCCGACCGGGCGGGGGCGGCGTGACGCTGTTCGACCGGCTGCCCCCGGACGGCCCCGACGGGTCGCCGCCGGACGCCGACGCCGTGTACGACGCGTTCGCCTCCTGGGCCGGCGAGCAGGGCCTGCCGCTCTACCCGCACCAGGACGAGGCCCTGATGGAGATCGTCTCCGGGTCGAACGTCATCCTCAGCACCCCCACCGGCTCCGGCAAGAGCCTGGTCGCCACCGGGGCCCACTTCCACGCGCTCGCCCAGCGCGTCCGCACCTTCTACACCGCCCCGATCAAGGCCCTGGTCAGCGAGAAGTTCTTCGCCCTGTGCGACGTCTTCGGCGCGCACCACGTCGGCATGCTCACCGGCGACGCCAGCGTCAACCCCGACGCCGACGTCATCTGCTGCACCGCCGAGATCCTCGCCAACATCGCCCTGCGCGACGGCGCGAAGGCCGACTGCGGCCAGGTCGTCATGGACGAGTTCCACTTCTACGCCGAGCCCGACCGCGGCTGGGCCTGGCAGGTCCCGCTGCTGGAACTCCCCCGGGCGCAGTTCGTCCTCATGTCGGCGACGCTCGGCGACATGGCCCGGTTCGAGACCGACCTGACCCGGCGCACCGGCCGCACCACCGCCGTCGTCCGCTCGGCCCAGCGGCCGGTCCCGCTGATCTTCTCGTACGCCACCACGCCGCTGCACGAGACGCTCGAGGAGCTGCTGTCCACCAAGCAGTCCCCGGTGTACGTCGTGCACTTCACCCAGGCCGCCGCCCTCGAACGCGCCCAGGCGCTGCTGTCGATGAACGTCTGCACCCGGGCCGAGAAGGACCTGATCGCCGAGGCGATCGGCAACTTCCGCTTCTCCTCCGGGTTCGGGAGGACCCTGTCCAAGCTGGTCCGCAGCGGCATCGGCGTGCACCACGCGGGCATGCTGCCCAAGTACCGGCGGCTGGTCGAGACGCTCGCCCAGCAGGGGCTGATGAAGGTCATCTGCGGCACCGACACCCTCGGCGTCGGGATCAACATCCCGATCCGGACCGTGCTGTTCACCGGCCTGTCCAAGTACGACGGCGTGCGCACCCGCCTGCTGTACGCCCGCGAGTTCCACCAGATCGCCGGCCGGGCCGGCCGGGCCGGCTTCGACACGATCGGCACCGTCGTCGTCCAGGCGCCCGAGCACGTCATCGACAACGAGCGCGCGCTGGCCAAGGCCGGCGACGACCCGAAGAAGCGGCGCAAGGTGGTCAAGAAGAAGCCGCCGGAGGGGGCGGTCGGCTGGGGGCAGCCCACGTACGACCGGCTGGTGGCCGCCGACCCCGAGCCGCTGACCTCCCGGTTCCGGGTGTCGCACGCGATGCTGCTCAACGTCATCGGCCGCCCCGGCGACCCGTTCGCGGCCATGCGCAAGCTGCTCACCGACAACCACGAGGAGCCCGCCGCCCAGCGCCGGCACATCCGGGCGGCCGTCGCCGCGTACCGGGCGCTGCTGGCCGGCGGGGTCGTCGAGCAGCTCGCCGAGCCCGACCCGGACGGCCGGCGGGTCCGGCTGACCCTGGACCTGCAGTACGACTTCGCTCTCAACCAGCCGCTCGCCCCGCTGGCCCTGGCCGCGCTGGAGCTGCTCGACCGCGCCGCCCCCACGTACGCCCTGGACGTCGTGTCGGTGGTCGAGTCGATCCTGGACAACCCGCGGCAGATCCTCTCCGCGCAGCAGCACAAGGCCCGCGGCGAGGCGGTCGCGGCGATGAAGGCCGACGGGATCGAGTACGACCAGCGGATGGAGCTGCTGGAGGACGTCACCCACCCGAAGCCGCTCGCCGAGCTGCTGGACGCCGCGTACGAGATGTACCGGCGCGGGCACCCGTGGGTGGCCGACCACGAGCTGTCGCCGAAGTCGGTGGTCCGCGACCTGTACGAGCGGGCGATGACCTTCGGCGAGTACGTGAGCCTGTACGGCCTGGCCCGGTCCGAGGGGCTGGTGCTGCGGTACCTCGCCGACGCCTACCGCACCCTGCGCCAGACCGTCCCCGACGAGGTCAAGACCGACGAGCTGGCCGACCTGATCGAGTGGCTGGGTGAGTTGGTCCGGCAGGTCGATTCCAGCCTGATCGACGAGTGGGAGCGGCTGCGCTCCCCCACCGACGACCCGACCGCCCCGGTCACCCCGCCCGAGCCGCCGGGCGTCACCCGCAACGCCCGGGCGTTCACCGTGCTGGTCCGCAACGCGCTGTTCCGCCGGGTCGACCTGGCCGCCCGCCGCCGCTGGGACGAGCTGGGCGAGCTGGACGCCGCCGACGGCTGGGGCGCGGACGCGTGGGCGGCGGCGCTGGCGCCGTACTTCGCCGAGTACGCCGACATCGGCACCGGCCCGGCAGCCCGCGGGCCGGGCCTGCTGCTGGTGGACCGGGGCGCGCAGCGCTGGACGGTACGGCAGATCCTCGACGACCCCGACGGGGACCACGACTGGGGGATCTCGGCCGAGGTCGACCTGGCCGCCTCCGACGCGGCCGGCGCGGCCGTCCTGCGGGTCACCGCGGTCGGCCCGCACTGACGGTCGAATCCCCGGCACCGGCCGACTGGTGCCGGGGACTCGACCACCGTCAGTCGCTGTGCCGCGGCGACCGATACCGGCGGACCCGGGCGCCCCGCCGCACCATCCGGCTGCCGACCAGGACGACCAGCCCGACGCCGGCCATCGCCATGACGATCAGCAGGGTGGTGTTGACGTTCGGCGGAACACCACTGATCACCGAAGCCGGCCGCACCCTGGTGCTGCCGACCCCGCCCGCCCGCGCTCCCGCGTTGGCGCCGCCGGCGGCCGCGGGGGACGGCGGCGGCGCGGTCGGCAGGGCCGCGAAGTTGACGATTCCGCTGCTCTCCAGCAGCGTCATGTGGGTCATGACGAACTGGTTCGCGCGCTGGGCGAGCTTGCGCACCGTGTCGTTGCGGGTGCTGGCGCGGATCGTCGCGATGGCGGGGAAGATCTTCCCGTGCGCCGCCCGCAGCCGGTCGATGTAGATCTGGTCGAACTGGGTACCCCGCGAGTTGCGCATCTCGTTGAGCCAGCCCTGCTGGTCCGCGTTGGGCTCGTCGGGCAGGGAGACCCCGAGCTTGCGGGCCGCCTCGACGACCAGGCGGTCGAGTTCCCGGTGCTGGTCGGCGATGTCGCGCCCGACGGACTTGATCCGGTCGTTCTGCGACCGGTCCTGCGCCAGCCCGCCGGCGGGGATCTCCCACAGGCCGGCCAGGCGCACCTTCACCACGAAGTCGCGGTCGGCCGCGGCGATGGCGCCGACGCCGCGGTCGGGGATCAGCTCGTTCGGGGGGTCCGGCACGCCGGGTTCGGCACGGCCGACGCCGGGGCTCAACAGAACCATCGTGGCAGCGGCGATCGCCAACCCCGTGAGGCGCCTGCCCCACCTCGACATACCACCGATAGCGAACACGCCGACCTCCTCATGACACCACGCCCGGGTGTGACGGACTGAGGTACGCGCCGGCGCAGGCTTCGGATCAACGGGGCCGATCGGACGACAGCGGCGGGTGGGCCGCTGTGGGGCGTCCGGCGGGTGCCGGCGGCGGTGCGGACGGCCGCGGCCGGCACCCGGCCCGGGCACCGGGTAGCGCCGCGCGCGCCATGGCTGATATCGGGAATGCCGGTTATGACTGGTCCGACGAATGCGGATATCGACGGGGCAACCCGCGGACACCGCGGGCTGCGGTGAAGTCCGGTTCAGGTCGGACGATCGGCGCACGACCGCATCCCCCGACAACGCCCTCGACGCCGCCCTCGACCGGCTCGCCGGCAGCGGGCCCGAGCGCGCCGGCTGGTTGTCCCACACGCCCCGATGGTGGCCGAGGCGCTCGCCGCCGGCACCGTACCCCGGCGGGCTCGACGGGTACCGGGACCGGCTCATCCGGTCGGGCACGCCGTCCGGGCGCTGCGCGCCACCCCGCCCCCGGCCGGGTCGCCGAGTTCGGCCGCGGGCTGGCCCACTGGGCCGCCCGCTGGCCACCCGGCCGAGCCGAGGCTGGCCGGCGCCGTCGCGCACGCGGTCTCGCTGCTGCGCGGGTGAACCGCTACCGTGGTGGCCGCCCCGGCGGAGGTCCGGGGTCCTGATCGGGCGGTGGGCGAGTGATGGGGTGGGCCGGGCCGCTGGGCACGGTCGCGGTGCTGATCCCAGTGGTGATCTTCGTACACGCCGCCGCCACCTGGCTGCGCCGGCGCGAGCCGCTGCAGGGCTGGGTGGCGCTCGCCTTCGCCGCGTCCCTGCTCGGCGTGGTCACCGAGCTGCTGCTGCTCGCCGGGCGGCAGCCGCCGCCGCTGCTCGGGGCGCTGCTGCTGGTCGGGTACCTGGCCGACCCGTACCTGATGCTGCGGCTGGTCGGGCAGCTCCGCCCGGTGCCGCGCTGGCTGCCCCGGGCCGCGGCCGCCGGGGCGCTGGCGCTGACCGGGCCGCTGCTGCTCACGCCCCGGCCGCTGCCGTGCTGGCTCGCGCTGGGGTACCTGGCGGTCTTCCTCGGCGGCGAGCTGGCCGCGGCCGGGCTGCTGGCCGGGGCGGCCCGGCACCGCCGCGGCTCGGCCCGGGCCCGGCTGCGCGCGGCGACGCTGGGCACCTGCTGCCTGGCCCTGCTGCCGATCGCGGCGGCCGGCGGGACGATCAGCGGGCGGGCGCCGGACGACGGGTTCAACCGGCTCGCCCCGGCCGACGGCGTCGGCACGGTGATCGCCCTGGCCTTCCTGGCGCTGATGCTGACCTCGTCGGTGGCGTACCTGGTGGCGTTCCTGCCGCCGCCGTGGGCCCGGCGCACCTGGGCGGCGGCGACCGCGGCGGCCGCCGGGCACAAGCTGCTGGACGCGCCGGCCACCGAGCGGCCGGGCGAGGTCTGGCACCGGTACGCCGAACTGGTCCGCGACATCGCCCGCGCGGACGTGGTGGTCGTGCTGATCCCGGACGGCGCCGGCTGGATGCACGAGGCGGCCCGGGCCGGCGACCCGGTGGCCGGTCCGGCGCCGCGGGTGCCCCGGGACCGGGTGGCGGCGCTGCTGGCCGGGCCGCAGCCGCGGCGGCTGCCGGCCGGTACGGCGGACGGGCTGCTGCGGGACCCGGCCGCGCGGGCCGCGGCGGCGGGCCGGCCACTGCACGTCACCGCGATGGCGTTGCCCGCGCCGCGGCTGCGCGGCGGCGCGCTGCTCGTCCTGCACACCTGGGCCGGGCTGTTCCGGGACGACGACCTGCACCTGCTCGCCGGGCTGGCCGCGCAGGCCAGCGTGCTCGCCGAGCGCGGCGCGGTGCTGGCCGAGCGGGACGCCGCGCTGGCCGGGCAGCGCCGGCTGGCCAGCGAGCTGGCCGGGTCGGTGCGGGCGCTGCGGGCGGCGAACCGGGCCAAGGGCGAGTTCCTGGCCGCGATGAGCCACGAGCTGCGCACCCCGCTGAACGCGATCATCGGCTTCGCCGACCTGCTGGTGTCCGACCTGGACGAGGCGGCCACGCACGGGCAGTGGAGCCGGCACATCCTGCACAGCGGCCGGCAGCTCCTCGGGCTGATCAACGCGCTGCTGGACCTGTCCCGGGCCGAGGCGGGCCGGCTGGACCTGGACGTCGCGCCGCTGCGGCTGGACCGGATCACCGGCGAGCTGCTGGCCCTGCTGCGCCCGGTGCTGGACCGCAAGCGGCTGCGCACCGACGTGCACCTGCCGCCGATCACGGTGACCGCGGACGCCCGGCACCTGCGCCGGGCGCTGGAGAACCTGCTGGCCAACGCGATCCGGTTCACCCCGGCCGACGGCCGGATCACGGTGGCCGCCCGGGCGGACGCGGCCGGGGCGTACTGGAGCGTCACCGACACCGGCGTCGGGATCGACGCGGCGGACCGGGAGCGGGTGTTCGAGGTGTTCGGCCGGGTCGGCGAGCCGGCCGGGCGGGCCGGCGGGCCCGGCCTCGGGCTGGCCCTGGTGCGCCGGGTGGTCCGAGCGCACGGCGGGGACGTGGCGGTGGACTCGGCGCCGGGGCGCGGCAGTACGTTCCGGGTGTTCCTGCCGCGCCCCGGCGGCGCGCTCAGCTCAGGAAGTCGCTGAGGATCCGGGCCGTCATCGCCCCGTCGTGGAACTTGTGCGCGTACGTCCGCGACGCCGCCCCGATCCGCGCGGTGCCCTCCCGGTCGGCCAGCAGCGACTCCAGCGCCCCGCGCAGCTCGCCGGTGCCGGCGCTGACGATCGGCAGGTCCCCGCCGACGACCTTGGCCACCTCGTCGGTGATGTACCCGACGACGGGCCGGCCGGCGGCCATCGCCTCGACCGCGAACGTGCCGAAGCTGCCGGTGGTGAACTGGTCCAGCACGATGTCGCACGTCTTGACCAGCTCGCGGACCTGCGCCCACGGGACGTTCTCGGCCAGCCGCAGCTCGATCCGGCCCTTGCGGTGCAGGTCCTCGACGACCGGCAGGATGTGGTCGGTGCCCTTGGTCCACCGCTTCGACGGCGCGTGCAGGACCAGCGGCCGGGTGCGCTGCATGACCGGCTCGTCGGAGTCCCACGCGGCGACGTCGACGACCAGCGGCACCCAGGTCGCGGTCGGCACGTCGGCGAGCAGGTCCGGGGTGGTCACGTACACCGGCAGCTTGCCGTTGGCCACGATCTTGAGGTTCTGCTCGACCCGGCCGGTCAGGTTCTCCACCATCCACGCGGGGGCGTCGCGGAACATCGACCAGCGGTGCCGCTCCATGTGCCGCAGCGGGTGCCGGATCTCGCTGCCGTGGGCGAGGATCGCGGTCTTGATCCCGGCCCGGCGCAGGATCGGCAGCTCCTTGTCGATCGCCCCGCCGTACAGGTGGCCGAAGACCGGCAGGAACGCGTCTGCGAGCACGTGGGTGTACCGCTCGAGGATGCTCTTCATCCGCTGCGCCTGCAGGTCGGCGTCGGGCAGCGTGTCGACGTCGAGGTACTCGTCGGCCGGGTAGTCGAACGAGTCCGGCTGCCGCCACATCACCACCTCGGCGCCGACGTCGGGCCGCCGCCGGCAGATCGCGGAGGCGAACGCCGCGCCCTGCCCGGCGTAGTTGGCCGGGCCGAGGCCCAGCCGGATCCGCGACTCCGGGGTGATCTTGCGCCAGTGCGCGATCACCGGCGGCGGGGCGCTCAGCTCGGCCTCGTCGTCGTCCTCGTCGGCCGACTCCTCCTCGCTGCCGTCGCCGGTGCGCACCCGGCTGACCCGGGCGCCCTCCTCCAGCCCCCACGGCAGCTCCGGGCGGGCCTCGGGGTCGGGCACCGGGCACAGCTCCCGGTACACCCGCAGCAGCTCCTCGCTCTGCTGCTCCCAGGACAGCTCGTCGAGCAGGTCGTCGCTGATCCGGGCGCGGTAGGCGTCCCGGTTGCCGATGATCGTCTTGACCGCGGTCGCGAGGCTGGTCGGGTCGCCGGCGGAGAACACCTCGCCGACGCCGCGCTCGCGGACGAAGGCGCTGTTGGCCTTGACGTCGCTGACCGCCACCGGCAGGCCGGCGTGCAGGTACTCGGCCATCTTGGTGGGCAGGGACAGCTCGTAGTTCAGCGTCCGCTTGGAGCAGATCAGCCCGATGTCGGCGCTGGAGAGGTAGTCGGCGACGGTGTGCTGGGCCACGTACGGCACCACGTGCACCCGGTCGGCGATCCCCAGGTCCTCGGCCTGGACGAGCAGCCCGTCCAGCTCGGGGTGCGAGCGCCCGGCCACGATCGCCAGGTGGAAATCGGGCAGGTGGGTCAGCGCGCCGATGGCCGAGCCGAGCCCGCGCTCGGCGGAGATCCAGCCGGAGTACACCAGCAGCGGCACGTCCTCGTTCAGCCCGCAGATCTCCCGGACGGTGGCCTGCTCGGGGGCCTGCCCGACGCACGCGCGGATCGGGGTGTTGCGGACGACCCGGGGCAGCTCGGCCAGGCCGTACACCTGGCGGATCCGGGCGGCGATCTCCGGCGAGACGGTGACGACGGTGTCGGCCCGGCGGATGAACGAGTCCTCCAGGTCCAGGTACGCGGCCCGCTGGTGCGGCGTCGGCCAGTCCACGCCGGGGACGAACTCGTGCGCGTCGTACAGCCAGCGCACCTGCTCGCCGCGGGCGCGCATCCGGGACACCGCCTGCCCGACCACCCCGATGGTGGTGATGTCGTTGGCGTGGATGACGTCCGGGCGGATCCGCTCGATCGCCGGGCCGAGCGAGTTGTCCAGGTCGACGAGCTGCGGCCAGTCCCGGTACCAGGTGCCGGACGGCCGCCGCTTCTGCCGCTGCTCCCACAGGAACGCCCGCCGGCGGAGCTGGTGCACGGCCCGCCGGATCTTCAGCGAGCCGGTGAGCGCGATCCGCGCCGGCACCGCCATCGCGCCGACCGGCCCGCCGTTGCGGGCGGTGCTGCGCAGGTCGCCGATGCGGGCGGTGGCGCGGCGCTCGGCGGCGCGGTGGTTGGCGTCGAAGTACGGCAGGACGGTGCGGTGCCCGATGCCGAACTGGGTGACGGCGCTGCGCCACGGGTGGGCGTTGGCGCTGGTCCGCACGTACGCGGGGACGACCACCCGGGAGACCCGGATCGGGCCCATCATCGACCGGTGCACGGCGCCGTCGGTGGCGACGCCGAGCAGCGCCACGTCCCAGCCGGCCCGGGCGGCGGCGATGGCCGACTTCTGGACGCGGGAGTCGCCGGTGATGCCGTTGGCCACCACGACGGCGAGGCGTGGACGGCGGGGCTGGGACATGAAAGGAACCTCCATCGGGGTAGCCACCGGACACATAACGACCCGCGGCCGTCCGGGGCGGCGCGGCCTCGGGGATGTCTGTAAAGCACCGAAGGAGAGCCTTGAGCCGAATTACCGGGCGAATCCTATACGTCCCGCGGCAATAGCGGGTCTTGATCAACTGGTTCGCCCGGCCATTCACCCGTCGGAGTTGGCTCGGCAATTCCGACATTTAGGCATAAAACCCTAGGCTGCGCTGGATGACCGACCAAGAGCCCACCACTCCCCGGCAGCCGGGCCACCCCGCCGACGAACGGCCGCCCGGCCGGATCGTCATGCTGGTCGACAACGACGTGGTCCGCGACTCGCGGGTACAGAAGGCGGCCCGCAGCGCCGCCGCGGCCGGCTGGGACGTGACCCTGCTCGGCGTCACCACCGACGACCCGCGCACCTGGTCGATCGGCGCCGCCACCGCCCGCACCGCCCGGGTCGAGCCGCTCCCCCGGCCCCGCCCACGCAGCTTCCGCCGCTCGCTGCGGCACCCCCTGGCGTACGCCAGCGACGCCCACGCCGAGCGGCACGCCGGCCGCACCGCGCTCCGGCACGCCGACCGCGTCTTCCTCGCCGGCGCCGCGCCCGTCGCCGGCCGCGGCCCGCGCTGGCTGGCCCGCCGCGGCACCGGCCTGCTGCGCCTCGCCCAGCGCCGCTGGGTCGACCTGCGCCGCGCCCAGACCGCCGCCAAGGCCGTCGCGGACATGCGGATCAGCCGCCTCGACGAGCTGCGCTACCGGCTGGCCCACCGCCGGTTCGGCACCCGCTCGTGGCGCCGCCTGGAGCCGTACCTGTGGCGGTACGAGGTCGCCGTCGGCCCGATCATCGACGAGCTGGCGCCCGACCTGATCCACGCCAACGACGTCCGGATGCTCGGCGTCGGCGCCCGCGCGGTCCGCCGCGCCCGGCTCGCCGGCCGCGGGGTGAAGCTGCTCTGGGACGCCCACGAGTACCTGCCCGGCATGCGCCAGGCCGGCGCCGAGAAGCGCTGGCTGCCCGCCCACCTGCGCTACCTGGACGAGTACCTGCCCGAGGTCCACGCCGTCGTCACCGTCTCGGAGCCGATCGCCGACCTGCTCCAGCGCGACCACGCGCTGACCGAGCGGCCGGCGGTGCTGCAGAACGTCCCGGCGTTCGAGCGGCCGGTCACCGCCGCCGACCGGCAGCGGTACGGCGACGTGCGCGGCCTCGCCGGCCTCGGCCCGGACACCCCGCTGCTGGTGTACAGCGGCGCGGCGGCCGCCCAGCGCGGCCTCGGCACGATGGTCAGCGCGCTGCGCCTGCTGCCCGGGGTGCACCTGGCGCTCGCCGTCGGGCAGTCCGGCCACCGGTACGTCGCCCGGCTGATGGAGCAGGCCGTCCGGCAGGGCGTGCGCAAGCGGGTGCACCTGCTGCCGCACGTCCCGCACTGGTACGTGGTCGCGTCGCTGGCCACCGCCGACGTCGGCCTGATCGGCAACGTGCACTGGCCCAACCACGAGCTGTCGCTGAACACGAAGTTCTTCGAGTACTCGCACGCCCGCCTGCCGCTGGTCACCAGCGACGTCGCCACCATCGCGGCGATGGTCCAGCGCACCGGGCAGGGCGAGGTGTTCGCCGCCGAGGACGTCGAGGACCTGGCCCGGGCGGTCCGGGCGGTGCTGGCCGACCCGGCGCGGTACCGGGCGGTGTACGACAAGTCCGACGTGCTGGTGCGGTGGACGTGGGAGGAGGAGGTGCAGGTGCTGCTCCAGCGGTACCGGCAGCTCCTCGGCCGCGGCCCGGCGCCGCTGCTGCCGGCCCGCCGCGCGCCGCTGACCCCGGCCGACGGCGCGCACGCTCCCGGGGTCGCCAACTAGCCCGCGCCACTCTGGGCAATACTGGGCATACCACCACACAGCACACGGGAAAGGCATATCCACACAGGATGATCGAGGACGCACCGGCCCCGCCACCGGGCCACATCGTCATGCTCGTCGACAACGCCGTGGAGGGCGACTCCCGGGTCCAGAAGACCGCCCGCACGACCGCCGCGGCCGGCTGGCGGGTCACGCTGCTGGGCGTCTCGCCCGACGGCCCGAAGCGATGGTCCTGCGGGGACGCCCGGGTGAGCCTGCTGCGGATCCCCCGCGCCCGGCTGCTGCGCGAGCGCGCGTACCGGCGGGGCTGGCGCACCCCGCTGGCACACCCGAGCCCGATGGCGGCGCGGCGGGCCACCGACGGCGCCGCGCTGCGGGCCGCGGACCGGGAGTTCACCGCCGCCGTCGCCGGCCACCCGCCGCCGCCGGCCGGCTGGCTGCGCGCTCGGTGGGCCGGCCTGCGCCGCCGCCAGACCGCGGCGAAGAACGCGGCGGACCAGCGGATCACCCTGCTCGACCGGCTCCGCTACCGGCTGGCCCGGCGCTGCCGCGGCGACCGCGCGTGGCGGACGCTGGAGCCGTACCTGTGGCGGTACGAGACCGCCCTCGGCCGGACCATCGACACGCTCGCACCGGACATCATCCACGCCAACGACACCCGCATGCTCGGCGTCGCCGTCCGCGCCGCGCGGCGGGCCCGGCTCGCCGGGCGCGAGGTCCGGGTGGTCTGGGACGCCCACGAGTACCTGCCCGGCATGGCCGGCGCCGGGCTCGCCGACCGCTGGCTGCCCGCGCACCTGGCCTACCAGCGCGAGTACGTCCGGCACGCCGACGCCGTCGTCACCGTCGCCGAACCGATCGCCGACCTGCTCGAACGCGACCTCGCGCTGCCCGAGCGCCCCCTCGTACTGCAGAACGTGCCGGCTCTCGATCACCCCGTCACCGACGCCGACCGGGAACGGTACGGCGACCTGCGCCGCACCTGCGGCCTGCCCGCCGACACCCCGCTACTCGTGTACAGCGGTAGCCCCGCCCCGCAGCGCGGGCTGGACACGTTCGTCGAGGCGCTGCCGCTGCTGCCCGGGGTGCACCTCGCGCTGGTGATCGGCAAGCCGGCCGCGCCGTACCCGCGGGAGCTGGTCGCCCGGGCGGCCGCGCTGGGCGTCGGCGACCGGCTGCACCTCACGCCGTACGTGCCGCACTGGTACCTCGTCGAGTACGTCCGCACCGCCTCGGTCGGGCTCATCGGCAACGTCCACTGGCCGAACCACGAGCTATCGCTCAACACCAAGTTCTTCGAGTACTCGCACGCCCACCTCCCGCTGGTTACCAGCGACGTGCGCACGATCGCCACGATGGTCGCGCGCACCGGGCAGGGCGAGGTGTTCGCCGCCGAGGACACCGAGGACTTCGCCCGCGCCGTCCGCACCGTGCTCGCCGACCCGGACCGGTACCGACGCGCCCTCGCCGCGCCCGGCCTGCTCGACCGGTGGACGTGGGCCGAGGAGGTCCGCGGCCTGCACGCGCTGTACACCCGCCTCGGCGGACCCGCCGCACCCGCGGCGGGGTCCGCGGTCCGCGCTCCCGCCCAGCCGGGCGCACCCGCCGCGCCGGCCGCGCTCGCCGGCACCGACCCGTCCCCGACCCGCTGAGGAAGCCCGTGACCGCCACGCCCGAACCCGCCGCTGCCCGCGGGCGGATCGTCATGCTCGTCCACAAGGACATCACCAACGACTCCCGGGTCCAGAAGATCGCGATGTCCGCCGCCGACGCCGGCTGGGAGGTGCACCTGATCGGCCGGGCGTCCCGGTCGCGCACCGAGCAGCTCGGCGGGGCCCGGGTGCAGATCCTGCGCAACACCGGCGCGTACGGCGCGCCCCGGCAGGCGTACCACCGTTCCTGGCTGCGCTACCCGCTGGCCTACCCGCCGAACGGGGTCGAGGAGTACCGCAAGGAGTGGATTGCCGGCTGGGCGGCCAGCCTGGCCGAGCGCCGGGTCGACGCCGGCCTCGCCGGCCGCGAGCCGTCGACCCGGCTGCGCGGCGAGCAGTTCGCCCACCGGGTCAGCCGGCGCTGGGTCCGGCTGCGCAGCGAACTGCTGGCCAAGGCCCGCGCGCCGCGCCGGCACGCCGGCCCGCTGGACCGCGGGTACGCCGTGGTCACCCGCGCTGTGCAGGGACGGCGGAGCTGGCGGCAGCTCGACCCCACGCTGTGGAACTACGAGCTGTCGTACGGCCCGGTCATCGACCGGTTGCAGCCCGACCTCATCCACGCCCACGACTTCCGGATGCTCGGCGTCGGCGCCCGGGCGGCGCTGCGCGCCCGGCTCAAGGGTCGCGACGTCAAGCTCGTCTGGGACGCGCACGAGTTCCTGCCCGGCATCCGCCCCTGGGTGGACAACGTCCGCTGGAAGCGGGCCAACATGGACCACGAACGCGAGTACGGCGGCTACGCCGACGCCGTCGTCACGGTCTCGGACACGCTCGCCGAGATGCTCCAGCGCGAGCATGACCTCCCCCAACGGCCCACGGTGATCCTCAACGCCCCGGCGACGGCCGACGCGGCGGACACCCCCGGCCTGCGCACGCTGTGCGGCCTCGACCCGGCAACCCCGCTCGTCGTGTACAGCGGCGGCGCCGCCGAGCAGCGCGGCCTGCGCACCATGGTCGAGGCGATGCCGCACCTGCCGGACGTGCACACCGCGTTCGTGGTGAACGTGCCCACGAGCGCGTACGTCACCGAGTTGCGCGAGCTGGCCGACCGGCTCGGGGTGGCCGACCGGCTGCACGTGCACCCGTTCGTCCGGCACGACGAGGTGGTGCGGTTCCTGGGCAGCGCCGACGTCGGCGTGATCCCGCTGCATCACTACCCGAACCACGAGATCGCGCTGATCACGAAGTTCTTCGAGTACTCGCAGGCCCGGCTGCCGATCGTGGTCAGCGACGTTCGGACGATGGCCGAGCAGGTCCGCTCGTCCGGGCAGGGCGAGGTGTTCCGGGCCCGGGACACCGCCGACTACGCGCGGGCGGTCCGGGCGGTGCTCGACGACCCGGCGCGGTACCGGGCGGCGTACGACTCGGACCTGTTGTCCCACTGGACCTGGGAGGCGCAGGCCAAGCTGCTGGACGCGCTGTACTCGCGGCTACTGGAGCGCCCGGCGTAGCGTCGGGGTCGGTCATGGCGGCGCGTCCCGGGTACGGGGCGCGCCGCTGCCGTTTCCGCACCGCCCGTCCACATCGGTTCCGGCGGTTCGCGGCGCGCCCACGGTGGGGGTGGCGCCGGCCGGCGGGGGCGGACGGCGGGACTGCCCGGCGGGGCCGGCGCGGGATAGGGTGGTCCGATGAGTGCGCGCCTGGCGCTGTTCCCGCTGGCGACGGTGCTCTTCCCCGGGCTCGTGCTGCCCCTGTCGGTCACCGAGGACCGGTACCGGGCGCTGGCCCGCGACCTGATCGCCCTGCCGCCGGCCGCGCCCCGGCAGTTCGGGGTCGTCGCCATCCACCGCGGCAACGCCCTGCTGAACCCGCCGCTGCGCGGCGGCGGCCGCGCGGTCACGCTGCACGGCATCGGCTGCGCGGCCGTGGTCCGCTCGATCACCGCGCACCCGGACGGCCGGTACGACATCGTCTCCGTCGGCCGCCGCCGGTTCGAGGTCACCGGGATGGACACCGCCGCCGCGCCGTACCTCACCGCGGAGGTGCGCTGGCTGCCCGAGCACACGGACGCCGCCGCGGCGGCGCTGGCGCCGGGGGTGCTGACCGAGCTGCGGCGGTACCTGGGGCTGCTGCGCGGGCCGGCGGCGGCGGCCGAGCAGTTGCCGACCGATCCGCTGGTGGTGTCGTACCTGGTGGGGGCCGCGGTGACGCTGGGCATCGACGACCGGCAGTTGCTGCTGGCGGCGCCGGACACGGCGGCGCGGCTGCGGACGGGGCGGCAGTTGCTGCGGCGGGAGTGTGCGCTGCTGCGCCGGGTCCGGGCGGTGCCGACACCGCTGGACCAGTGGTCCACCCGGCCCCTGCCGAACTGACCCCACGGCCATCCGGCCGCCCTGCTTGCGCGCGGCGCGGGAAGGGGCGGGTGCCCCGGCAGGGGGATCAAGCCTGCGAGCGAGGGTCGGCTACGGCCGGGTGGGGTCGCTGTCGGGGGGTGGCGGCGGGGTGGCGGTCGGGGGTGGGGCCGGTGTGTCGGCGGGCGGGGCCTGCGGGTGGTTGTCCGGGGCGAGGGGCGCGCCGGCCCACGGATGGGTCGGCGGAGGGGCGGGGGTGGCCCACGGCTCGGCCGGCGGCCGGGTGGCCGCGGCGTGGGCCAGGGTCAGGGCGGCCGACTGCTCGGCCTCCTCGTGCGGGCGCAGGCCCGGGTAGCGGGACCAGCCGGCCAGCAGGGTGTACACCACCGCGGCGCCGAGCGCGGGGGCCAGCACGTCGCCGCGGACCACCGGGAGCAGGCCGCCGAGGCGGGTGATCTCGCTGGCGCGCAGGTCCGCCGGCTTCTCCAGCAGGGTGCCGGCGGCCGCGGTGTCGATGAGGTCGCGGTACGCGGCCAGGCCGAGCTGCCGGCCGACCCACCAGCCGATCAGGCCGGCGGCGACGGCGCCGAGGACGACGGCGGCGAGTTGGATCGCGCCCCGGTACCGGCGCAGCCACGCCCACACGACCACCGCGGCCAGCACGCCGAACGCGACGCCGAGCAGCGCGAACCAGCCGTCGGCGGCGACGAACTGCTCCGGCTGCGGCGAGGTGAGGATCGGGCCGTCCTCGGTCATCCGCAGCGGGACGTCCGGGGCGAGCGCCCGCCACAGCAGCCCGAGCGGGGCGCCGAGGACGGCGAGCACGGCCAGCACCGCGGCGGCGCGCCAGAGCTGCGGGCCGAGGTCGCGCGGCCGCCGCCCGAACGGTGACGGGTCGAACGGCCCGCCGCCGTACCCGGCCGCGGGCCAGCCGCCGTCGGCCGTCCCGACGTGCGGCCCGCCCGGCTCGGCGGCCGGCCGCTCCGGCTCGCTCGATCCGGCGGCGGGTGGCGCCGGTGGATCGGCGGGGGCGGCGAACGGCCGGTGGTGGTCGGGCGGGTCGGTGGGGTTCGGGGGTGGGGTGGTCATCCGGTCACCGCGCTCGGGCCGAGCAGCGCCTTCAGGTCCGCCTTCAGCGCCGTCGTCGGCGCCACCCGGTGCGGGTTCAGCCGGAGCAGCCGGTGCCGGGAGCCGTTGACGAGCTTGACGTGCACCTCGGCGCGGCCGGGGTGGCTGACCAGCACCTCGCGGAGCCGGTCCACCACCGGCGGCGTGCAGCGGGGGGTGGGCAGCGTCAGGACCAGCGGCCGGACCTCGTCGATCGCGGTGATGTCGGGGATGGACAGGTCCATCGCCATCAGCCGGGGCTGGTCGTCGCGGCGGTCGACCCGGCCCTTGACGACGACGATGGCGTCCTCGGCGACGTACTGGCCGATCAGCTCGTAGGTGTTCGGGAAGAACAGGACCTCGACCGCCCCGCCGAGGTCCTCCAGGGTGGCCGACGCCCAGGCCCGGCCCTGCTTGGTGATCCGCCGCTGGACCCCGGACAGGATGCCGGCCAGCGTGATCACCTGGCCGTCGGCGACATTGCCCTCCTCGCCGAGCCCGGCGATCGGCAGGTCGGCGGCGGCGTTGAGGACGTGCTCGACGCCGAGCAGCGGGTGGTCCGAGACGTACAGGCCGAGCATCTCCCGCTCGAAGGCGAGCAGGTCGGCCTTGTCCCACTCGTCGGTGGGGATGGTCGGGGTGACGGTCATCGGGCCGGGGGCGCCGGCGCCGTCGGCTGCGGCGAACGCGTCGCCGAACAGGTCATACTGGCCGACCGCCTCGTTCTTCTTCAGGTCCATGAACGACTCGACGGCGTCGGCGTGGATGGCCAGCAGGCCGCGCCGCGGGTGCTCCATCGAGTCGAAGGCGCCGGCCTTGATCAGCGATTCGATCGACTTCTTGTTGCACGCCACCGCGTCGATCTTGCGCAGGTAGTCGTAGAAGTCGGTGTAGGCGCCCTTGTCCTTGCGGCAGCGGCGGACGGACTCGACGACGTTGGTGCCGACGTTGCGGACCGCGGCCAGCCCGAACCGGATGTCGGTGCCGACGGCGGTGAACCGGGCGGCCGACTCGTTGACGTCCGGCGGCAGGACCTTGATGCCCATCCGGCGGCACTCGGCCAGGTAGATCGCGGACTTGTCCTTGTCGTCGCCGACCGAGGTGAGCAGCGCGGCCATGTACTCGGCGGGGTGGTTGGCCTTGAGGTACGCCGTCCAGTACGAGACCAGCCCGTACGCCGCGGAGTGGGCCTTGTTGAACGCGTAGTCGGAGAACGGGACCAGGATGTCCCACAGCGTCCGGATCGCGTCCTCGGAGAAGCCGTTGGCCTTCATGCCGCCGGAGAACGGCACGTACTCCTTGTCGAGGATCTCCTTCTTCTTCTTGCCCATGGCCCGGCGGAGCAGGTCCGCGGCGCCGAGGGAGTAGCCGGCGAGCTTCTGCGCGATCGCCATGACCTGCTCCTGGTACACGATCAACCCGAAGGTGTCGCCCAGGACGTCCTCCAGCGCCTCGGCCAGCTCCGGGTGGATCGGCACCACCGGCTTGCGCTTGTTCTTGCGGTCGGCGTAGTCGTTGTGCGCGTTCGCGCCCATCGGACCCGGCCGGTACAGGGCGCCGACGGCGGAGATGTCCTCGAAGTTGTCCGGCGCCATCGAGCGCAGCAGCGCCCGCATCGGCCCGCCGTCGAACTGGAACACGCCCAGGGTGTCGCCGCGGGACAGCAGCTCGTAGGTGGGCTTGTCGTCCAGCGGCAGGGTCTCCAGGACCAGGTCGATGCCCTTGTTGTCGCGGATGCCGTCCAGGCAGTCGTCCATGATCGTGAGGTTGCGCAGGCCGAGGAAGTCCATCTTCAGCAGGCCGATGGACTCGCACGCACCCATGTCCCACTGGGTGATGATCGCGCCGTCCTGCTCGCGCTTCTGGATCGGCAGGACGTCGATCAGCGGGTCCCGGGACAGGATCACGCCGGCCGCGTGCACGCCCCACTGCCGCTTCAGGCCCTCCAGGCCCTTCGCCGTGTCGACGATCTTGGCGACCTCGGCGTCGGACTCGTAGAGCTGGCGGAACTCGGCCGCCTCCGGGTACCGCTTGTGCGCCGGATCGAAGATGCCGGTCAGCGGGATGTCCTTGCCCATCACCGCCGGCGGCATCGCCTTGGTGATCCGGTCGCCCATCGCGAACGGGTAGCCGAGCACCCGGGAGGCGTCCTTGATCGCGGCCTTCGCCTTGATCGTGCCGTACGTGATGATCTGCGCCACCCGGGCGTCGCCGTACTTCTCGGTGGCGTACCGGATCATGTCGCCGCGCCGGCGCTCGTCGAAGTCCATGTCGATGTCCGGCATGGAGATCCGGTCGGGGTTGAGGAACCGCTCGAACAGCAGGCCGTGCTGCATCGGGTCCAGCTCGGTGATGCCCAGCGCGTACGCGATCAGCGCGCCCGCGGCCGAGCCGCGGCCCGGGCCGACCCGGATGCCCTCCCGCTTGGCGTACGCGACGAGGTCGGCGGTGACCAGGAAGTAGCCGGGGAAGCCCATCGTGATGATGACGTCCAGCTCGTACTCGGCCTGGGTCATCCGGTCGTCCGGCACCCCGCCGGGGAAGCGGTGCGCCAGGCCGCGCAGGACGTCGCGGCGCAGCACCGACTCCTCGGTCTCGCCGGGCGGCACCGGGAACTGCGGCATCAGGTTGCGGGACGCGAACACCGACGCGTAGTCGCCGATCTTGTCGGCGATCTCCAGGGTGTTGTCGCAGGCGCCGGGGACCTCGGCGTCCCACAGCGCCCGCATCTCCTCGGCGGACTTGAGGTAGAAGTCGCGGGCGTCGAACCGGAACCGCTTCGGGTCGGCCATCGTCGAGCCGGACTGGACGCACAGCAGCACCTCGTGCGCGTCGGCGTCGTCGGCGTACGTGTAGTGCAGGTCGTTGGTGGCCACCGGCTTGAGGTTGAGCTTGCGGCCCAGCCGGATGAGGTCGGCCCGGACCCGGGTCTCGATGTCGAGGCCGTGGTCCATCAGCTCGAGGTAGAAGTTGTCCCGGCCGAAGATGTCGGCGAACTCCCCCGCCGACTCGCACGCCTTCTCGAAGTTGCCGATCCGCAGCCAGGTCTGGATCTCGCCGGACGGGCAGCCGGTGGTGGCGATGAGCCCCTTGCCGTACGCGTGCAGCAGCTCCCGGTCGGCCCGCGGCTTGAAGTAGTAGCCCTCGATGCTGGCCCGCGACTGCATGCGGAACAGGTTGTGCAGGCCGTCGGCGTCCGCGGCCAGCATCGTCATGTGGGTGTACGCGCCGCCGCCGGAGACGTCGTTCTCGCCGCCCTCGGCCCAGCGGACCCTGGTCCGGTCCTGCCGGGGGGAGTTCGGCGTGACGTAGCTCTCCACCCCGATGATCGGCTTCACCCCGGCGCGGACCGCCTGCTGGTAGAAGTCGTACGCGCCGAACATGTTGCCGTGGTCACTCATCGCGAGCGCCGGCATGCCCAGCCGGTCGGCCTCGGCGAACAGGTCGCCGAGGCGGGCCGCGCCGTCGAGCATCGAGTACTCGGTGTGCACGTGCAGGTGGACGAACGGGTCCGTCATGCGGCGGCTCCTCTTCCCCGGCTTGCTCCCCCGACACCCTAAACCCCGCCCCCGACACAGCGGCTCGGGCGCCGTCCCCCGGCCGGGGCGCGTCGCGCCGGCGCCGCCGCCGGGATGGCGGCGACCCCGCCCGGGCCGGACGACCGCCGTCCGGGCCGGATCGGGGGGCCGCCCGGGTCAGAATGAGCCGAGCGGACCGGCCCGGGCGGCCGGGGCCCGGCCCGCGGGCGGCCCGGGTCGGGGCGGGTCGAGGGGGCGGGATGAGCGCGGCGCGGACGATGGCGCACCGACTGGGGCGGATGGCCGGGCGGGACCCGCACGAGCCGGGCCGCACCGCCACGCCGCTGGAGCTGCTGTACGACCTCACGTTCGTGGTGGCCTTCGGCCTGGCCGCCGACAAGCTGGCGCACGCGGTGGCGGAGGCGCACGTCGTGGCGGGGCTGGTCGGCTTCGCGTTCGCCACGTTCGCGATCTGCTGGGCGTGGATCAACTTCTCCTGGTTCTCCAGCGCCTTCGACAACGACGACTGGGGCTTCCGGCTGGCCACGATGGCCCAGATGGTCGGCGTCGTGGTGATGGCGCTGGGCCTGCCGCAGATGTTCGACTCGATCGGCGGCGAGGACCACCTGGACCTGCGGACCATGGTCCTCGGGTACGTGATCATGCGGGTCTCGATGCTCACGCTCTGGCTGCGCGCCGGGCGGCACGACCCGGCCCACCGCCGGGCCTGCCGCACCTACGCGGCCGCGCTGTCCGTGGCCCAGGTCGGCTGGGTGGTGCTCGCGCTGGTCCGGCTGCGGCCGGTGCCGGCGCTGCTGCTCGCGCTCGGCCTGTTCCTGCTGGAGCTGGCCGGGCCGGTGCTGGCCGAGCGGTACCGCGGCGGCACGCCCTGGCACGCCCACCACATCGCCGAGCGGTACGGCCTGCTCGCGATCATCACGCTCGGTGAGGGCGTGATCGGCACGGTGGCGACGCTCAGCGCGGTCGTCGAGACGTACGGGTGGAGCGGCGACGCGCTGGCCGTCGTCGTCGCCGGGATCGGGCTGACCTTCGGCATGTGGTGGACGTACTACCTGCTGCCGTCGGCGCCGGCCCTGCACGCGCACCGGCAGCGGGCGTTCGTGTGGGGGTACGGTCACATGATCATTTTCGGCGCGATCGCCGCGACCGGTGGCGGGATGCACGTGGCGGCCTACGGGATCAGCGGCGAGTCGCACCTCGGGCCGGGCGGGACGGCGCTGGCGATCGCGCTGCCGGTCGGGGTGTTCGCGGTGGCGATCCACGGGCTGCACGCGTACCTGGTCCGGACGGCCGGGGCCGGGCACGTGCTGCTGCTCGCCGGGACGGCGGCGGTGCTGGTCGGGGCGGTGCTGCTGGCCGTGGCGCACGTGCCGCTGGCGATCTGCCTGGTGGTGCTGATGCTGGCGCCGATGGTGCCGGTGGTGGGGTCCGAGCTGCTCGGCCGGCGCGACCCCGCGCCGGCGCGGGACCGGCTCGCCGGCGCCGACGACTGACCGCGGAGCGAAACCCTACGTCCCCGCTGGACGGTTGACGGTCGCGCAATGTCCACCGAGGATGGACAGGGTGCAGCGATCAACGCCCCGGACGATGAATCCCGCGCCGTTCAGCGCGGTTGCCGAGGCGCGCCGCGACCTGGGCGCCCGGCTGCGGCAGGTCCGCCGCTCCGCCGGCCTGACCGGCCGTACGCTCGCCGCCCTGTGCGGCATCCACTACACCCGGCTGTCCCGGTTGGAGCACGGGCACCAGGTGCCGACCGAGCAGAACATCCGCGACTGGTGCCAGCACTGCAGCACGCCGGCGCTCGCCCCCGAGCTGATCGCGGCGCTGCGCGCGGTGGACGGCCAGTACCTCGACTGGCAGACCAGGGTCAAGGGCGGCATGAAGGGGGCCGGCGGGCCGGGGGCGCGGACGCTGTACCAGCGGACCACGACGTTCCGCATCCACGAGCCGCTGATCGTCCCCGGCATCCTGCAGATCGACGCGTACATGCGCGGGGCGCTGGCGTTCCTGCACGAGTTCCACGGCGGCGGGTACGACCTCGACGAGGCGATGGAGCTGCGCCGGCAGCGGGCGGCGCAGGCGCTGCGGCCGAGCAAGCGGATCGCCGTGGTGCTGTTCGAGGAGGCGCTGCGGGCCCGGTACTGCGGGCCGGAGGACCACGAGCGCCAGCTCGTCCACCTGCTCGCGGTGATGGACCTGCCGCACGTCACGCTGGGCGTGGTGCCGACGGCGGTGCAGCGGTACGGGGTGTCGGCGGCGGCGTTCTGGATGTTCGACAACCAGCAGGTGCACCTGGGCATCCCGTCCAGCGAGATCCGGGTGACCCGGCCGCAGGAGATCGAGCTGTACGACCGGCTGTTCGCCGCGCTCCAGGAGCGGGCCGTGCACGCCGGCGAGGCCCGGGCGCTGATCGCCCGGGCCATCTGCGACACGCAGCGGCAGGCCGAGGCGGCCGGCCGGCCGGCGGGGGCCACGCCGCGCCCGGCCCGCGGGCTCACCGCCCGAACGGCGCCATGATCCCCGCGGCGGCCCGCAGCCAGGCGCGGCGGGTGGCCGGCTGCAGGGCGTGGTGGTCGATGGACGAGCCGGCCTCCAGCGCCGGGTCGTAGGGGACGGTCACGACCGCCCGGGTGCGCGAGGCGAAGTGCCGCTCCAGGTCGTCGGCCAGCGGCGAGCGCTGTGGCGTCGTACCGGAGATCAGCGTCACCGCCCGGTCGGCGAGGGCGCCGAGGCCGCTCTCGTGCAGGACGTCCAGCATCCAGTCGGCGGCGAACGCCGCGTCCTCGCGCGCCACGGTGGTGACGACGAGCTGGTCGCAGCCGCGCAGGACGGTTTGCCAGTTGGCGCTCTGCACGTTGTTACCGGTGTCGACGCAGACGACGTCGTGGGTGCGGCGCAGCAGGTCGAGGACGCGCTGGACGGTGACCGCGTCGAGCTGCTGGGCGAACCGCGGGTTCTCCTCGCCGGCGAGGATGTCGTACGAGGCGTCGGGGGCGTGCCGCAGGTAGTCGTCCAGCTCGGCGCGCAGGGCGGCGTCCGGGGCGCGCTCGATCGTGCCGAGCGCGGCGACCAGGTGCCGGACGGTCCGGGCGTGCCGGGCGCTGCCGGCGCGCAGGCCGAGGGTGCCGCGCAGCTCGTTGTCGTCCCAGGCGACCACGCCGCGGCCGCGGGCGGCGCCGATGGTGGCGGCGGCCAGGACGGTCGCGGTGGTCTTGTGCACCCCGCCCTTGGGGTTGGCGAACGCGACGACGCGCGGGCCGCCGAAGTCGCGGCGGAGCAGGACGGCGGGGTCGTCGGGGGCGGCGGGGGTGGTGGCGCGGAAGGAGAACTCGCCGCCGTACTCGGCCAGCGGGCCGGCCCCCCACTGCGCGGGCGGCTCGCCGGCGGGACCGCGCGGCGGCTCGCGGCGGGGGTCGCCGTGCCGGTCGGGGCGGGGCTCGGCGCGCGGGCGGGCGGGAGCGGGCGGGCTCAGCCGGACGGTGGGCTCCTCCGGCACCGCGCCCGGCCGGTCGGGGTGGTGGCGCGGATCGGGCGGCGGGTCGGGGTGGGGCCCGCGGCCCGGCGGCGGGCCGGGGTGGCGGGGCACGGCGGGGATGACCTGGGTGGCCCGCTCGTCCGGCCAGCCGCCGGCGGCGCCGGGCGGGCGCTGGTGCGGCAGGTCGCGGCCGGGCTCCGGCGGGCGGTGTCCGGCGGGCGGCGGGCCGGGGGCCGGCGGCTCGCCGGTGCCGTACGTCGCGGGGCGCCCGGCCGGCGGCCGGTCGGGGTACCGCGGCCGCTCGGGCCGGGCCGGCGGGACCGGCCGCCGCGGATCGGCCGGCTGCTCGACCCGCCGCACGTCGGCCCGGGGGGCGTCGGAGCGGTGGCCGTCGACCCGGTGGACATCGGGGCGGTGGGCGTCGGGGCGGTGGGCGTCGGGGCGGTGGGCGTCGGGGCGGTGGGCGTCGGGGCGGTGGGCGTCGGGGCGGTGGGCGTCGGGGCGGTGGGCGTCGGGGCGGTGGGCGTCGGGGCGGTGGGCGTCGGCGTGCTCGTCCAACCAGGACAAATCGTCGCCGGGGTCCGGCGTGGGGTCCTCGGCGCGGCTGCCGCCGCGGGCGCGGTCGAGCAGCGCCCGCCAGCGCGGCCCCGGGTGCTCCCCGCGCTCCCGATCGACCTCGGCGCCCTCCACAGCTTGCCTCCCAGCACCGCTCGTCTCGCCATCGAGGCTACGGACTTTTCCGACCTCCGGACATGGACTGTGCGTGCGGCGCGCGCAGTCCGTTGGGCGGTCATGCCGCCATCGGGAGTTTCAACGCGACACAAGATAGACGGATGCGACCTAACGCGTATTCGGCACTTTCGGGACACATCCACTGGCCGTTCCGCCGCCGCACTCGTGCTCGGGCAGCGGCGGCAGGAACACCGTGCGGTCGAGCCGGCGCACCTCCGGCGCGGCGTCCACGATGCGCACCTCGGCGCGCCGGGCCACCCGGCTCAGGGCGGTCGGCGTGGCGCGCACGACCAGGGCGTACACACAGGAGCACGCCGAACGCAGCGCCGCCGCCTCGGCGCTCGCGGCGCGCCGCTGGGCCAGGTACGACTCGCGCAGCTCGCGGGCGCGCGCGTCGGTGCCGGCGGTCCGGGCGATCAGCTCCTCGTAGTCCAGCACCTCGCCGTCGAAGCGCAGCGCGACCTGGTTCATCCCGGCCACGACATCGTCCGGGACGCGGAACGCGTCCACCCGGACCACCCGGGTGTCGGCGCCGGGCAGCGGTACCCGCAGGTACGCCGCCGACACCGACAGGCCGCCGGCGAGCGGCGCCAGCCGGTCCGGGGCCAGGTACGCGGTCAGCGTGACCAGCGCATACGTCTCGCCCACCGCCGACCGGCCCAGCCCGGCCAGCTCCGCCCGGGCGGCGGCGCGGTACCCGGCGACGCTCTCCCCCGGCCCCGCGCCCACCCGCACCGGCGGGCCGGCGGCGGCCCGGTCGGCGGGCCGGCCGACCCGCCACAGGCCGAAGCCGAGCAGGAGCAGCAGGGCCAGCGCGGTGCCCAGCAGCGGCAGCCGGACCCGGCGGGCCCGGCGGGCGCCCGCCCGCAGGCCGTCGGCGAGCCGGGGCAGCGCCCAGCGGTCGAGCCGGCGCAGGGCGTCGCCGAGGCTCATCGTCAGCCCGCCCCGCGCAGCTTCGCCAGCGCCGCGGCGAGGTCGTCGGGGTACGGGCTGACGAACTCCACCGGCTCCCCGGTACCGGGGTGGGTGAAGCCCAGTCGGTGCGCGTGCAGCCACTGCCGGGTCACGCCGAGTGACGCCGCGAGGGCCGGGTCCGCCCCGTACGTCAGGTCGCCGACGCACGGGTGGCGCAGGGCGGCGAAGTGCACCCGGATCTGGTGCGTGCGCCCGGTCTCCAGCCGGATGTCGACCAGGCTGGCCGCGGCGAACGCCTCCAGCGTGTCGTAGTGGGTGACGCTCGGCTTGCCGCCGGACATCACCGCGAACCGGTAGTCGTGCCGGGGGTGCCGGTCGATCGGCGCGTCGATCGTGCCGCGCAGCGGGTCGGGGTGCCCCTGGACGAGCGCGTGGTACCGCTTGCTCACCTCGCGCTCCCTGAACGCGCGCTTGAGCTGGCTGTACGCGTGCTCGCTCTTGGCCACCACCATCAGCCCGGTGGTGCCGACGTCGAGCCGGTGCACGACGCCCTGCCGCTCGGCGGCGCCGCCGGTGGCGACCGTGTGGCCCAGCGCGGCCAGGCCGGCGGTGACGGTCGGGCCGGTCCAGCCCGGGCTCGCGTGCGCGGCCACGCCGACCGGCTTGTCCACCACCACGATGTCGTCGTCGCTGTACGCCACGCGCAGGCCGGTCACCGGCGTCGGGTCCGGGACGGGCGCCGCGCGCGGGGCGGGCAGCGTGACCTCCAGCCAGCCGCCGGCGTGCACCCGGTCGGACTTGTCGCGGACCGCGCCGTCGAGCAGCACGTCGCCGGCCGCCACGACCGCGGCGGCGGCCGTCCGGCTCAGCCCGAACAGCCGGGAGACCGCCTGGTCGACCCGCAGCCCGTCGAGGCCGTCGGGGACCGGCAGGCTGCGCGCTCCCCCGCTCACGCCGCCGCCTCGCGCGGCTCGTCGACCCGGCGGCCGCCGTCGCGGGTCCGGCCGGTGAACTCCAGGTACACCGCGAGGCCGACCCCGCAGAACAGCGCGCTGTCGGCGACGTTGAAGACCGGCCACAGCCGGCCGTACGGGTCGAACAGCGAGACCATGTCCACCACGTGCCCGTGGAACGCGCCGGGGGCGCGGAAAATCCGGTCGGTCAGGTTGCCGAGGACGCCGCCGAGGATCAGCCCCAGCGCCACCGCCCACGGCGTCGACCGCACCCGGATGGCCAGCCAGAGCAGCACGCACACCGCCGTCGAGGCGATGATCGAGAAGATCCAGGTGTGGTCGCCGCCGAGGCTGAACGCGGCCCCGCTGTTGCGGGTCAGCGACAGGTACACCGCGCCGCCGAGCAGCCGCACCGGCTGGTCGTCGGCCAGGTGGGTCAGCGCGAGCTGCTTGGTGGCCAGGTCGCCGGCCCACGCCGCCGCGGCCAGTCCGAGCAGCAGCCCCAGCCGCCGGGCGGGCAGCGGCCCGCCCCCGTCCCCACGCGCCTCACCCAACGCCACACCCTCCCCCGGCCCGCGCGGACCCTCGACCCCGTCGCCGCAATCTACCGGGTCGGCGGCGCGGTCGCCGATCCGCCGCGACGGGTCGGCCGGGTGGAACGGCCGCGCGCCGCCGCACCCCGGCCGCGATCGGCGACCGTACGGGCGGCGAACCGCGCACCCGGTTCCCGCCGGCGGGTCCGGCGCGCGGGGTCAGCGGCGCTCGGCGAGCTGCTTGCAGGTCACGCAGAGGGTCGCCGACGGGAACGCGGCCAGCCGCTCGACCGGGATGGCGTTGCCGCACCGCTCGCACCAGCCGTACCCGCCCTCGTCGAGCCGCTCCAGCGCGCGCTCGACCTGGAGGACCCGGTCGGCCAGGTTGTTGGCAAGAGTGATCTCCTGCTCCCGCTCGCCGGTCTTGGTCCCGGTGTCGGCCTGGTCGTCGCCGGCCGAGTCGGCCAGCCGGTCGCGCTGGAGTTCGGTCAGCTCGGTCAGCGTCTCGTCGTACTCGGCGCTCAGCTCGGCCCGGCGCTCCTGGAGCGCCGCGCGGATGCGCGCGGTCTCGGCAGCGGTACGGGTCTGCTTCGGCGCGGTACGCGTCGCTGCGGTACTGGCCATCTGCGCCTCCTCGGCGGGCCGGTCGGGGCGGTCGGCGGGCGCGCCGGCCGTGCGGACGGGGTCGACGGGCCGATCCGGCTCGGCGACCCGGCGGCGCCGGGAGGGGGCCGCGGGGCGCGGCGGGGATGCCGCACCGTCCCCCTTACCCGCCGCGGCGCCCGACGTACCGGGTCGGGCCCGGTCGGTGGGCGCTTCGGTAAGGGACGCATCGGCCGCGGCGCCGGTTCCCCGCCGGGCCCGGGCGGCAGCGGCGGGCGCGGCGGCGGGGGTCGGCGCGGCGGCGGACTTCGCGGCGGACTTCCGGGGCGCCGCCTTGGCGGCCGCGCTCCCGGCCGGCGCGGCCCGCGCCGCCTTCGCCACCTTCGCGGGGTCCGCCTTGGCGGCGTCCGCCTTCGCCACCTTCGCGGGTGCCGACTCGGCGGGTGCCGACTTCCCGGCCGCCGTCGTCGCGGGTGCCGTCGTCCCGGCCGGCTTCTTCGCGGCGGGCTTCTCCGCCGCCGGGGCCTTCGCCGGTGCCGCCGCCGTGGCCGGGACCTTCGCCGCCGTCGCCTTCGCCGGGGCCTTCACAGCCGGGGCCTTCGTCGGCGCGCGCTTCGCCGCACCCGCCGGCTTCGCGGCACCCGACTTCGCGCCGGTCGAGGCCGCCGGCTTCGCCCCGCCGGCCTCCCCCGCACCGCCGGTTCCGGCCGGCCTGCGGCCGGTGTCGGGTTCGTCGGCCGGTGTCCGGCTCTGTGTGCTGGTCGTTCGCGTACCCGTGCGCGTCGTCGCCGTCGCGCCGCGCCGGGTCCCCGCCCGCTCGGCCATGGCGTCCCCCATTTACACCACGGTGCGCCACGTGCCGTCGCGCACTCCGATGGCTGGCAACAGTACGGCGGCGTCCCTCCCCCGACAACCCGCCGCGGCCACGCCGGTCGACCCGCCCGCCCCGGGCCATCGCCGGGGCGTCAGAACAGCATAAAAGTTCATCAAAGCCTCGGTAAGGGATACGTCCGGAGATCACTCCGTGGCATGGCCCTCCTCGCCCAGCCAGCGGGCCAGCCGGCCGCGCCGGCTGATCGCCCGCAGCCGCCGCTCGGCCGCGTCCCGGACGCTGGCCGTGGCGACGATGAGCAGGCTGTCCCCGGTCCGCAGCCGGGTGGCGGCCGACGGGACGAACCCGGCGTCGTCCCGGACCACCAGGGTCACCGCGGCGCCGACCGGCAGCCGCAGCTCGTCGACGTACACGCCGGCCAGCAGGGACCCCGGCGGGACGTCGAGCTGGAGCAGGTCCGCCCGCATCCGCTCCAGCGGCGCGGTCTCCACCAGCAGCTCCGTGGTCTCGTCCCCGGCGGTCAGGCCGAGCCGGCGGGCCAGCGGGCCGAGGCCGCCGACCTGCGCCAGCGTGAACACCACCACCAGGACGAAGACGGCGTTGAACAGCCCGTCCGCCCCGGCCAGCCCGGTGGACAGCGGGATCGTGGCCAGCACGATCGGCACCGCGCCGCGCAGCCCGGCCCAGGACAGGAAGAGCTGCTGCGGCCGCGGTACCCGGAACGGCAGCGCGCTCAGCCACACCGACACCGGCCGGGCGAACAGCAGCAGCGCCGCCCCCACCACCAGCGCCGGCAGTACGGCCGCGGGCAGCTCGGTCGGCGAGACGAGCAGGCCGAGCATGACGAACAGGCCGATCTGGGCCAGCCAGGCCACCCCGTCGGCGAAGCCGAGGATCGCCTGCCGGTGCGGCAGCCGGGCGTTGCCGAGCACGACCCCGGCGACGTACACGGCGAGGAAGCCGGAGGCGTGCGCGGCGACGCCGACCGCGTAGGCGAGCACGGTCAGGGCGACGGCGGCGATCGGGTACAGCCCGGCCGACGGCAGCGCCGCCCGGCGCAGCGCGAACCGCCCGGCGAAGCCGACCACCAGGCCGATCACCGCGCCGGCGAGCAGCTCGTACCCGATCAGCAGCCCCTCCCACCACCACGGGTGGGCGCCGACCTCGGTGCTGGCCAGCAGGATGACCAGCAGCGCGACCGGGGCGTCGTTCATGCCGGACTCGGCCTCCAGCACCGCGACCACGCGCGGGCGCAGCCGCAGCCGGCGCAGCGTGGAGAACACGGCGGCGGCGTCGGTGGAGGAGAGCACCGCGCCGTACAGCAGGGCCAGCCGCCAGTCCAGGCCCAGGGCGAAGTGGGCGACGGCGCCGACCACCGCGATGCTGACGGCCACCCCGACCGTGGACAGCGACACCGCCAGCCCGAGGACCGGGCGCAGCGTCGTCCAGCGGGCGGTCAGGCCGCCCTCGGCGATGATCAGGACGAGCGCGACGAAGCCGAGCACCCGGGCCAGCTCGGGGTCGTCGAACCGGATCCCCGCGCCGTACTCGCCGAGGGCGACGCCGAGCAGCAGGTACACCAGGAGGCTGGGCAGGCCGACCCGGCTGGAGAGCCGGACCGCGGCGACCGCGACGAGGAGGACGGCCGCGCCGACGAGCAGGACCGTGTCGAGTTCCGCGCTCACGGGGCGCGGTGGCGCGCGACCCGCGCCCGCCCGGGCCGGGCCGGTACCGCGATGCTCGGCCCCGGCGCGGAGCCGGCGCTCACAGCCGGCGGCTCACGGGCCGCAGCAGCGCCTCGGCGGGGCGGCACCAGCGACAGGAGGCCAGGCCGGCGGAGACGGCGGCGCTGACCGGCACCTGCCGGCCGCCGTCGGCGCCGAGATCGCCGCAGCTCGGCAGGTGGAAGGAGGCGCCGCCGTCGGTGAGGTGCACGGTGTCGGACATGGCGGCGAGCCGGGCGAGGTTACCCGGCGTGACCGGCTTCGGGGCGCGGCTGGGCCGCGGGATCCGCGGGGCCGGGCCGGCCGGCGCGACGCCCTGCCGGACGCCGGCGATCAGCGCGACGCCGGCCAGCAGGCTGACGGCGATGGACGCGCCGAAGTAGGGGCCGGAGCCCTGTGCGGCGCCGAACGCGAACAGCACGACCGCGGCGAGGATGAGCCCCAGGCTGCTGACCACCATCACTCATCCCCACCGCGGCGCGTCATGTCGTCGCTGCTCAGCGGCCGCCGGCGTCGATGCCCGTCCGGCCGTACGGGCCGGACAGCCCGGCCGCGGCGAGCCCGCCGCTGCCGGCCACGCTGCGCGAGGTGTCGGCGCGGGTCATCTCGGCCTCGAGGCCCTGGCCGCGGCCGTCGAGGTCGCGGAGCTGGCTCTCCAGGTACGCCTTGAGCCGGGTCCGGTACTCCCGCTCGAACTGCTTCAGCTCCTCGATGTGCTTCTGCAGCGCGGACCGCTTGGCCTCCAGGCCGCCCATGGCCTCCTGGTGGCGCTGGCGGGCGTCCCGCTCCAGGGCGTCGGCCTTGGCCCGCGACTCGCGGGTGACCTCCTCGGCCTTGGACCGGGCGTCCGACAGCAGCTTGTCGGACTCGCGGCGGGCGTCGTTGACGTGGTCGTCGGCGGTCCGCTGGGCCATCATCAGGACGCGCAGCGCCTGCTGCTCGCCGTCGGCGTTGGGCGCCGCGGCGGGCGCGGCCACCGGGGTCGGACCCTGGGCGCGGAGCTGCTCGATCTCGTTCTGCATCGCGCGGGCGGCCTGCTCGGCGGCGGCCTTGTCCCGCTGGATGCGGTCGAGCTGGGCTTTCAGGTCGTTCATCTCGGCGGCGACCCGCGGGTCGGCACCCGCCGCCGCCGGGGCACCCCGGCCCCCGCCGCCGCCGCGCTCCACCTGGGCGCGCAGCTCGTTGTTCTCCTCGATCAAGCGGGCGAGTTCCCGCTCGACCTCGTCGAGGAAGGCGTCGACCTCTTCCTCGTCGTACCCCCGTTTGCCGATGGGGGGCTTCTTGAAGGCGACGTTGTGCACGTCGGCCGGGGTGAGCGGCATCGAAACTCCTCGGGTCAGTTGCGGCCGCGAGGCGCGCTGGTCAGCGGGGTCAGGCCCCGTTGATCAGCCGCCCTAGCAAACTCATCAGCACGAACAGGATAACCAGCAGCACAAGGGAGGCCAGGTCGAAGCTCACGGTACCAACCCGCAACGGTGGGATTACACGCCTCAACGCTCGCAGTGGCGGATCCGTAACGCTCCACACCGCCTCCATGCCCGCGGCGGCCCCACGCCCCGGCTGCCACCGTCGGCCGTACTGCAGGACCGCTTCCAGGACGAACCTCGTGAGCAGCACCAACAGGAAGATATAGACCACCAGGTACGAAACCTGGCTGACGATGGACAGCACTGCCCGGAACTCCTTCTGTCAAGCTCTCCGCACCGCCGCGGCGATCGGCGCGAACCCCCGCAGCGTACGCGCGGCGGCGCCCGGGCGGGGCGTCAGCTCTGATTGAAGAACCCGCCCTCTGCGATCTTGGCCTTGTCCTCAGCCGTGACCTGCACGTTCGCTGGCGAGAGCAGGAAGACCCGATTGGTGACGCGCTCGATCGTACCGCGCAGGCCGAACGCCAGACCGGCCGCGAAATCGACGAGCCGCTTCGCGTCGGCCTCGTCCATCTCCGTCAGGTTCATGATCACCGGGACGTCGTCGCGGAAGTGCTCGCCGATCGTCCGCGCCTCGTTGTAGGTGGTGGGGTGCAGCGTGGTGATCTGGTACCGGCGGTCCGGCTCCTCGGCCGCCACCGGGCGCTCGCGCAGCACCGGCGGGGCGGTCTGCGGGGCCAGCGCCAGGTTGTCCCGGGTCAGGGTGTCCCGGCCGCCGCCACCGCCACCGAAGCCGGCCGGCTCCGCCGGGGTGGTCCGAGTGATCGACCGCACCCGCGCGCTCGGCGCGGTCCGCTCCCGCGCGCTCTCCGCCCGCTCGCGGGCCCGCGGCACCGGGGGCTCGTCCACCTCGTCGTCGTCCTCGTCGTCGTAGCTGTCCGCGACCGGCCGCGAGCGGTAGCCCGAGTCCCGGTAGCCGGGCTCGTCGTACTCCCGCGCGCCGTACTGGCGGTCGTCATCCTCCTCGATGAGACCGAGCCACACTCCGGCCTTGCGCATTGCGCTCACGCGCCCACCTCGCTCCGCTGGCGTCCCGCCACCGACCGACCCCCTGCCGATGATCTTCAGGCTTGATGCCCGGATGGTAGCGGTCTAAACAACACCGTTGTAATTAGGTGCGAACGGCGCCAGGTTACCCCGGCACCGCACGCTTTCCGAGCACGGCGCTGCCGACCCGAACATGTGTCGCGCCACACGCGACCGCCGCCTCCAGATCCCCGCTCATCCCGGCCGAGAGCAGGGTCGCGCCCGGGTACGCCGACCGCACCCGGTCCGCGATCCGATGCAACCGGTCGAATGCGACGTCCGCCCCGTCCCCGAGCGGCGCCACCGCCATCAGCCCCCGCAGCCGCAGCGCCGGCGCGCTCGCGACCGCCGCCAGCACCGGATCCAGGCCGGCGTCGGGGTCGGGGTCGTCCGGCAGCGCGCCGCCGCGGCCGGGGACGCCGTCCAGCGAGACCTGGACGAACACGTCCAGCGGCGCCGGCCGGGCGGGGCCGGCGGCCGCGGCCAGCGCGGCGGCCAGCCGAACGCTGTCCACGGAGTGCACCGCGTCGGCGTACCCGACCACCGACCTGGCCTTGTTGCGCTGCAACCGGCCGATGAAGTGCCAGCGCGGCGCGGGCCCGGCCGCCGCGACCGCGGCGGCCTTCGGCGCGGCCTCCTGGTCCCGGTTCTCCCCGACGTCGGCGACGCCGAGCGCCACCAGGTGCGCGACGTCCTCGGCCGGGTAGGTCTTGGTCACGACGATGAGCGACACGTCCTCCGGCGGCCGGCCCGCGGCCAGCGCGGCGGCCCGGATGCGCGCGCGCACCCGGGCCAGGCCGTCGGCGATCGCGGCGCGCCGGAGCGCGCCGTCCGTTCCGTCCCGAAGCGCCGGCGAGGGGTGGCCGGGCACCGGTTCAGGAACCGTTCTTGAGGAAGTCCGGCACGTCGACGTCGTCGAACAGCACCCGCCGGGCCGGCTGGGCCGGCGGCGGGGTCACCGGCGCCGGCGCCGGGGCCGGGGCGACCGCGGGCGCGGGCGGCGGGCTCACCGCGGTCGGCTGGGCCGGCGCGATCCGGGCGCTCTCGGCCGGCTTGTACGCGGGCGTACCCCCGTCGAAGCCCGCCGCGATGACCGTGACCCGCACCTCGTCGCCGAGCGCGTCGTCGATCACCGCGCCGAAGATGATGTTCGCGTCCGGGTGGGCCGCGTCGGTGACGAGCTGGGCCGCGTCGTTGATCTCGAACAGGCCCAGGTCGGAGCCGCCGGCGATGGAGAGCAGCACGCCGCGGGCGCCGTCCATGCTCTGCTCCAGCAGCGGGCTGGAGATGGCCGCCTCGGCGGCGTCCACGGCGCGCTTCTCGCCGCGGGCGCTGCCGATGCCCATCAGGGCGCTGCCGGCGCCGCTCATCACGCTCTTGACGTCGGCGAAGTCCAGGTTGATCAGACCCGGCGTGGTGATCAGGTCGGTGATGCCCTGGACGCCGGAGAGCAGCACCTGGTCGGCCTGCCGGAACGCGTCCATCATGCTCATGCCGCGGTCGCCGAGGGCGAGCAGCCGGTCGTTCGGGATCACGATGAGCGTGTCGCACTGGTTGCGCAGCTCCTCGATCCCGGACTCGGCCTGCACCTGGCGGCGCTTGCCCTCGAACGAGAACGGCCGGGTGACCACGCCGATCGTCAGCGCGCCGAGCTTGCGCGCGATCTGCGCGACGACCGGGGCGCCGCCGGTACCGGTGCCGCCGCCCTCGCCGCACGTGACGAAGACCATGTCGGCGCCCTTGAGCACCTCCTCGATCTCGTCCCGGTGGTCCTCGGCCGCGTTCTTGCCGACCTCGGGCTGGGCCCCCGCGCCGAGCCCGCGGGTCAGTTCGCGGCCGACGTCCAGCTTGACGTCGGCGTCACTCATGAGCAGCGCCTGCGCATCGGTGTTGATCGCGATGAACTCAACGCCCTTGAGTCCGACCTCGATCATCCGGTTGACGGCGTTGACGCCGCCACCACCGATGCCCACGACCTTGATGACCGCGAGGTAGTTGTGCGGAGGTGTCATCGGAGCGAAGTTCCCTTCGGATCGGGTCGGTGTGGATCGCGCGGCCCGCCAGACGCCCGATCGGTCACCACGATGTACACGAAGGGCGAGGGAAAACCCTCACCCTCTACTAGAGCCTTAGAGTCCTGTCAACCACTAACTTCCATTCGCAACGTAAGCGCCCTCCGCCCGTGATCCAAGGATCCCGTCGGCGTGTCGCCACGCCATGAGAGACGCGCCACGAAGTGGCCACGCGCGAGAGCACGGACGGTCGGCCACCGTCGACGGTGCGTGGTCGACCGCTGCCCGATCAGGGCTTGACGGAAACCACGTCGGGTGAGCTGACGTCGATGCGCCGGTGCTCGGCCCGGAGCAGGGCCAACGCCGTGCGGGCCTTGGTCGCGCTGTCGGCCGCGTCGCCCCACACCACGGTACGGCCGTCGCGCATCGACAGCGTGATCTTGGCCGGGGATGCCACCAGCACCGCCCGGACCCGGTCGGCCAGCGCGGCGGGCAGCTCGGTCAGCACCCGCAGCACCGCCCGGGTCGACGGGTCGGCCGGGCCCGGCGCCGTGAGCTTCACCACGGGCACCCCGCCGGCGTCGCCGTCGGTGTGGAAGGTCACCCCGGTACCGTCCAGCCACAGGTACTCGCGGCCGCGCGGTACGGCGGCGACCGGGGTGCGCTCGCGAACCCGGATCCGGACCGTGCCCGGCCAGTCCCGCTCCACCTCGACCGCGCCGGCCGCGGGCAGCGCGGCCACCCGCCGGCGCACCGCGGCGGCGTCCAGCCGGGCCATCGGGGTGCCGACGGCCACGGCCGCGGCGGTGTGCACGTCGTACGGGTCCAGCAGGACCGTGCCGGTCACCCGGACCGCGCGGATCGCCAGCACCGCGGTGTTGCGCACCGCCCACCAGGCGATCCCGGCCAGCAGCGCGACCGCGAGGACCACGGCCCACGGCGCGGCGGCGCGCAGCCGGCGGCGGCGGGCGCGGCGGGAGAACCGGCGGACCGACGGGGGTACCGCCCCGGTGCGGGCCCGCACCAGACGCCACCGCCGACCGGCCGCCGCCCTCATCGCTCGCCGGCCCCCGCCGGGTGCTCGCCCGCCGGATTCCCGCCGGCGCCGGACAGGGCCGCGAGCAGCTCGTCGCCGAGCAGCGAGATCGGCGGGGCGCCCATCGTCACCACGACGTCCCCGGCCCGGGCCCGGCGGCGGACCTCGCCGGCCGCGTCCGACCAGGACGGCAGGAACGCCCGGCGCGGCGCCGGCAGGGCGATCGCCGCGGTCAGCGCCGCGCCGCCGTCGCCGGGGGCGCGCTCCTCGCCCGGGCCGAACACCTCCAGCACCAGCGCCTCGTCGGCCAGCGCCAGCGCCGCGGCCAGCTCGGCGCGCAGCTCCCGGGTGCGGTACACCCGGTACGGCTGGAACACCACCAGCAGCCGCCCGTCCCCGGCCACGTCGCGCAGCGTGCGCAGGGCCAGGCTGATCGAGGTGGGGTGGTAGGCGTACTCGTCGTACACCCGGACGCCGCCGGCGCTGCCCTTGTACTCGAACCGCCGGCGCACGCCGGGGAACGCGGCGAGCGCCTCGGCGACCGCCTCGGCCGCCACCCCCAGCTTCAGGGCGACCAGCAGGGCGGCGGCGCTGTTCAGGCCCATGTGCCGGCCCGGCAGGGCGAGGGTGAACTCGCCGAGCGGCTTGTCCTCCAGGTACGCCAGGTAGCGCACGCCGCCGGCGGTCGAGCTCAGCTCGGCCACCCGCAGGTCGGCGTCGGGCGCCTCGCCGTACGTGAAAACCGTCCGCCCGGCCGCCCGCAGCCGGGCGGCGAGCCGGCGGGCGCCGGGGTCGTCGGCGCAGGTGACGGTGAAGCCGGCCGGGTCGACCAGGTCGGCGAACGCGGCGAACCCCGCCTCCAGCCCGGCCAGGTCGCCGTACGTGTTGAGGTGATCCGGCTCGATGTTCGTGACGATCGCCACGTGCGGCCGGTACAGCAGGAACGACCGGTCGCTCTCGTCGGCCTCGGCCACGAACAGGTCGCCGCTGCCGTGGTGGGCGTTGGACGCCGCCGCCGAGATCTCCCCGCCGATGACGAACGACGGGTCCGCGCCGGCGTGCTGGAGGATCAGCGTGGTGATCGACGTCGTGGTCGTCTTGCCGTGGGTGCCGGCCACCGCGATCGTCCGCCGGCCGGTCATCGCCGCGGCCAGCGCCTCGGCCCGGTGCAGCACCCGCAGCCCGCGGGCCCGGGCGCCGGCCAGCTCGACGTGGTCGGCCGGGATGGCGGTGGAGTAGACGACCGTGTCCACGCCGTCCAGGTTGGCCTCGGTGTGGCTGCGGTGGACCGTGCCGCCGAGCGCGCGCAGCCCGGCCAGCGACGGCCAGTCCTTCAGCTCGCTGCCGGTGGTCGGCACGCCGCGGGTGAGCAGCAGCCGGGCCAGCCCGCTCATCCCGACGCCGCCGACGCCGATCAGGTGCACGGTGCCCAGGTCCTCGGCGGTGAGCGCGCCGGTCGGGGTCATTCCGGTGATGTCCACTCGCTCCCCTACCAGCGCACGATCTCGTTCAGGTACGCCCGCAGCGCCTCGTCGCCGTCGCGCCGGCCGTACGTGCCGGCCGCGGCGCCCATCGTGCCCAGCCGGACCGGGTCGGTGAGCAGCGGCAGCGCCTCCGCCTCCAGCCAGGCCGGGGTCAGCTCGGCGTCGTCGACGATCAGGCCGCCGCCGGCGTCGACCACCGGGCGGGCGTTGCGGTACTGCTCGCGGTTGTGGTGCGGGTACGGCACGTACACCGCGGGCAGGCCGACCGCGGCCAGCTCGGCGCAGGTCAGCGCGCCGCCGCGGGCGAGCATGAGGTCGGCGGCGGCGTAGCCCAGCTCCATCCGGTCCAGGTACGGCAGCGTGACGTACGGGGTGGCCAGGTCGGCCGGCGGCTCGACCGGCTCGTTGCGGGCGCCGATCACGTGCAGCACCTGCACGCCGGCCCGGGCCAGCTCCTTGGCGGCGCCGACGACGGCCAGGTTGATCGACCGGGCGCCCTGCGAGCCGCCGGAGACGAACAGCGTCGGCCGGTCCGGGTCCAGCCCGAAGTGGGCCCGGGCGGCGGCCCGCTCGGCGTCGCGGTCCAGGCTCGTGATCTCCCGGCGCAGCGGTACGCCCACCAGCCGCGCCCCGGCCAGCGACTCGGCCTGCGCGAGCTGGTGCGGGAACCCGACGGCGACGTTCTCGGTGATCTTCATGCCGAGCCGGTTCGCGATGCCCGGCGGCACGTTCACCTCGTGGATGACCAGGGGCAGCTCGCGCTTCCACGCGGCCAGGTACGCGGGCACCGACACGTACCCGCCGAAGCCGACGACGGCCTGCGCGCCCACCTCGTCGAGGATCGCGCCGGCGGCCCGGGCGGCCCGCCACATCCGGGTCGGGGTGCGGGCCAGGTCCAGGTTGACCGAGCGGGGGAGCTGGTACGCGGGGATGTGCCGCAGCGGGTAGCCGGCGGGCGGGATCAGCTCGTTCTCCAGGCCCTTCGGCGTGCCGACGCAGGTGATCGTCACGTCCGGGTCGTGCCGGCGCAGGCAGTCGGCGAAGGCGAGCAGGGGGTACACGTGCCCGCCCGTACCGCCGCCGGCCAGCACCACCGAGCGCAGCGCGCTCATCGTCGCTCTCCCCTCTCGCCGCCGGGGCCGCGGCCCCGGCCGGTCCGCGCCGCGGACCCGGTCGCCGCCCGGGCGGCGGGGGGCCGCCCGGCGCCGCGGGGTCGCGGCGGCGGCGTGGTGTCGTCGCCCAGCGGCGGCAACGGCGCCCAGAGTAGCCGGGCCCAGCGCGCCGGCGGCCGGGCGTGCAGCGCCCGGGCGGCGTCGGGCTCGGCCCGGGCGAACGAGGCCAGCATCCCGACCGCGGCCAGCGTCACCACCAGGGCGCTGCCGCCGTCGGAGATGAACGGCAGCGGGACGCCGGTGATCGGCAGCAGGCCGACCACGCCGCCCAGGTTGATGACCGCCTGGACGATCAGCCAGCTCATCGCGCCGGCCGCGGCGAGCCGGCGGAACGGGTCGGTGACCCGGCGGGCGATCCGCAGCCCGGTGTACGCGAACACGCCGAGCAGCACCAGCACCACCGTGCAGCCGACCACGCCCAGCTCCTCGCCGATGATGGCGAAGATGAAGTCGTTCTCGCCCGCGGGCAGCCAGCCCCACTTGAGCGACGCGTCGCCCAGGCCGACGCCGAACCAGCCGCCGTCGGCGAGCGCGTACCGGGCCTGGTTGGCCTGGTAGCAGTCGTTGGCGTCGCAGGTGGCGCTGCCGGCGCCGAGGTACGAGGTGATCCGCTCGAGCCGGTACCCGCTCTTGCCCGGCAGGGCCAGCAGCCCGGCCAGGCCGGCGCCGGCCAGCAGCGCCATCCCGCCGAACACCCGGCCGCGCACCCCGGCCACCCAGAGCATGCCGACGAACAGGCCGAGCAGCACCACCAGGCTGCCGAAGTCGTTGTACCCGATGAGCACGAACAGGGCCCCGACGGCGAGGAACAGCGGCCGGGTCAGCGCCCGCCAGTTGACGATCGCGCTGCCCTTGCGGGCGAGCACGTCGGCCGCCCACAGGACCAGCGACAGCTTGGCGAACTCGGCCGGCTGCACCTGCACCGGGCCGATGTGCAGCCACAGCGCGTCGGCGTACACCGGGCCGAGCCGGGGCGCCGGGAGCAGGTGGAACGCCTTGAGCGCCAGCAGCGTGTCGAGCAGGGCGAGCGCGGCGAACGACAGCACCATGAACGGGAAGCCGAGCACCCGGAAGGTGCGGCCGGGCAGCCGCTGGCAGAGCCAGAAGCCGAGCAGGCCGACCAGGGCGTACAGGGCCTGGCGGCTGATCAGCGCGAACGGGTTCCCGTCGGTGGCGTACGCCTTCACGCTGGTGGCCGAGAAGACCATGGTGAGGCCGATCACCAGCAGCAGGCCGGCGCTGGAGACGAGCAGGTAGTACGACGCCAGCGGCCGGGCGAGCAGGCCGCGCAGGGCGGCCAGGCTGCCGGTCCGGGCGGCGGCGGTGGTCACGGGCCGGTCCCGAGCCGGCGGACGGCGGCGGCGAACGCGTGCCCGCGCGCCGGGTAGCCCGAGTACATGTCCTTCGAGGCCGCGGCCGGCGCCAGCAGCACCGTGTCGCCCGCGGCGGCGAGCCCGGCGGCGGCGCGTACGACTGCGTCCATGGCCCCATCATCGACGCTCGCGATGTCCACGACCGGCAGGCGCGGGGCGTGTCGCCGCAGCGCCTCGGCGATCTCGGCCCGGTCGACGCCCAGCAGGACGGCCCCCACGAGCCGGTCGGCGACCGCGGCGACGAGCGGGTCGACGTCCACGCCCTTGAGCTGGCCGCCGGCCACCCAGACCACCCGCGGGTACGAGGTGAGCGAGGCCAGCGCCGCGTGCGGGTTGGTGGCCTTGGAGTCGTCGACGTACGCGACCCCGGCGACCGTGCCGACGGCGGCGTTGCGGTGCGGCTCGGGGCGGTACCCGCGCAGGCCGGCGGCCACGGCGGCGGCCGGCACCCCGGCGGCCCGGGCCAGCGCGGCGGCGTGCAGCGCGTTGGCCACGTTGTGCGCGCCCGCCGGCCGGACGGCGGCGACCTCGACCAGCGGCTCCGGCGCGGCGCACGGCGCGGACTCGACCAGCGTGCCGTCGACCACCCCGTACACGTGCCCGTCGCCCACATCGGGAACGCCGAGGGTCACCCCGACCCGGTCGCCGCCGACCGCGCGCAGCAGCGCGGCCACCCGCGGGTCGTCCAGGTTGCCGACGGCGACGCCGCCGGCCGGGGCGGACCGCCAGATCGCGGTCTTCGCGTCGGCGTACGCGGCGAACGAGCCGTGCCAGTCCAGGTGGTCGTCGGCGAGGTTGAGCAGCGCCCCGGCACGCGGGGCGAGCAGCCGGGACCAGTGGAGCTGGAAGCTGGACAGCTCGACGGCCAGCACGTCGTACGCCGGGTCGACGGCCGCCTCGACCAGCGGCGTGCCGATGTTGCCCAGCGCGGCGGTGCGCCGGCCGGCGGCGGCGAGGATCGCCGCGAGCATGGTGACCGTGGTGGTCTTGCCGTTGGTGCCGGTGACGGCCAGCCAGTCGGGGGCGCCGTGGCCGCGCAGCCGCCAGGCCAGCTCGGGCTCGCTGTACACCTCGACGCCGGCGGCGTGCGCGGCCAGGACGAGCGGGTGGGTCGGCGGGAAGCCGGGCGAGACGACCACGTCGGTGACGCCGGCCAGCAGGTCCGGCGGGGGCGGCTCGGCGACGATCACGGTCGCGCCGGCGGCGGCCAGCCGCTCGGCCGCCGGGGAGGCGGCGCGGTCGAGCACGGTCACCGCGGCGCCGCGGCGCAGCAGCGCGCCGGCCGCGGCGGCGCCGGCCACGCCGGTGCCGCCGACGACGACCCGGCGGTCGGACCAGTCCGGTGGCACGCCCGTCACCCCATGTGGGCGAGGAAGTCGCCGTAGAAGATGCCGAGGCCGATCGCCACGCCGAGGCCGGCGACGATCCAGAACCGGACGACGATGTTGACCTCGCTCCAGCCGGACAGCTCGAAGTGGTGCTGGAGCGGGGACATCTTGAACACCCGCTTGCCGGTGGTCCGGAACGAGATGATCTGGATCACCACCGACATCGTGATGATCACGAACAGCGCGCCGAGGATCGGCAGCAGCATGATCGTCCGGGTGGACATGGCCAGGCCGGCGATCAGCCCGCCCAGGCCGAGCGCGCCGGTGTCGCCCATGAAGATCCGCGCCGGGGACGTGTTCCACCACAGGAAGCCCACGCAGGCCCCGGCCGCCGCCCCGGCGATCAGCGCGATCTCCAGCGGGTCCCGGACCCGGTAGCAGTAGTCGGCGGCGGCGCCGTAGCTGGCGTCGGCGCACCAGTGCCGGTACTGCCAGAAGGCGATCAGCGCGTACGCGCCCAGCACCATCACCGAGGTGCCGGTGGCCAGGCCGTCCAGGCCGTCGGTGAGGTTCACCCCGTTGGTGCTGGCCAGCACCACGAAGATGAAGATGATCACCGCGCCGACCTTGCCGACCTCCAGCCAGCCGATGTCCCGGACGAACGACAGCGTCGTACTGCCGACCGTCTCGAAGTTGGACGGCTTGCCCTCCGGGTCCAGCATGCTGGACTGGAAGCCCAGCGAGACCAGCCCGAACACCGCCCCGACGAGGAGCTGGCCGACCAGCTTGCCCCGCTTGTTCAGGCCGGCGCTGTTGCGCTTGCGGACCTTCAGGAAGTCGTCCAGGAAGCCGACCGCGCCGCAGAACACGAACAGGCCGAGCAGTACCAGCCCGGTCACCGTCGGCTGCACCTGGAAGATCTGCTCCGGCGGGAGCGTGGTCAGGGCCAGGTGCCCGGCCACGTAGGCGACCAGCGTGGCGATGATGAACACCACCCCGCCCATCGTGGGGGTACCCCGCTTGCCCTGGTGCATCTGCGGCCCGTCGGACCGGATCGGCTGCCCGGCCTTCAGCCGGGTGAAAATCTTGATCGCCACCGGGGTGCCGAGCAACGAGACCAGGAACGCGACCGCTGCCGCGACCATCACCGCGCGCACAGTGTCATCCTCTCCGGGCAGTGCCATCGGCCGACGGCGTCGGCGCTTCATTGTGGATCATCTGCTCGTCCCGGAGGAAGTCGGCCACGTCCCAGGTGCGGTACCGCGAGCCCTTCACCAGCACCACGTCGCGCGGGGTCAGCACGGCTCGCAGGTGGTCGATCGCCGCGGCCTGGTCGGTGACCACCGTCACCCGTCCGGGACGGCCGGGCGCCGCTCGGGCGGCGTCGGCGAGCGGCGCCGCCGCGTCGCCGACCACCACCAGCTCGGCCACGCCGGTCTCGGCGGCGAGCCGACCGACGTCGGCGTGGCCGTCGGCCTCGGCGTGGCCCAGCTCGGCCATGTACCCGAGCACGGCGACCGTGCGCCGGCCGGCGCCCAGCGCCGCGAGCGCCCGCAGCGCGGCCGCCATCGAGCCGGGGTTGGCGTTGTACGAGTCGTCGATCACGGTCACCCCGTCGGCCCGGTCGAAGACGTCCATCCGCCGGCTGGACGCCGGCCGCAGCTCCCCCAGCGCCGGCGCGAGCCGGTCCAGCGGCAGCCCGGCCCGGCGGGCGACCGCCGCGGCGGCGAGCACGTTGCCGACCTGGTGCGCGCCGGCCACGCCCAGCCGCACCGGCGCCGACCCCTCGGGCGTGACCAGGGTGAACGCGGCCCGGCCGCGGTCGTCGAGGGTGACGTCGCGGGCGGCGATGTCGGCGTCCGCGGCGGTGCCGACGAGCTGCACCTGCGCGGCCGTGCGGGCGGCCATCGCCCGGACCCGCGGGTCGTCGGCGTTCAGCACGGCCAGGCCGTCGGCGGGCAGCGCGGCCACCAGCTCGCCCTTCGCGGCGGCGGTGGCGTCGACCGAGCCGAACTCGCCGACGTGCGCGGCGCCGACGTTGAGCACCACGCCGATGCGCGGCGGCGCGATCCCGCACAGGTACGCGATGTGGCCCGGCCCGCGCGCGCCCAGCTCCAGCACCAGGTACCGGGTGTCGGCGGTGGCCCGGCACACGGTGTACGGGTGCCCCAGCTCGTTGTTGAACGAGCCCGGCGCCGCCACGGTGGGCCCGACCGGCGCGAGCAGCGCGGCCACGTGGTCCTTGGTGGTGGTCTTGCCGGACGAGCCGGTCAGCCCGACGATCGTCAGCCCCGGCAGCCGGTCCACCACCGCCCGGGCGAGCCGCGCCAGCGCGGCCAGCGGGTCGTCGACCAGCACCGCCGGTACGCCCGGCAGCTCCCGCCCGGCCAGCACCGCGACCGCGCCGGCGGCGACGGCCGCGGGGGCGAAGTCGTGCCCGTCGACCCGCTCGCCGGGGAACGCCACGAACAGCCCGCCCGGCCCGGCCCGCCGGGAGTCGAACTCCACGCCGCCGGTGACGACGGCCGCCGGGTCCGCGCCGGCGAGCCGCCCGCCCACCGCCGCGGCGACGTCGGCCAGGGTCATCGGGATCATCGGCTGCCCCCCGCGCCGCCGTCGGGTCGGGCGGCCAGCGCGGCGGCCAGCTCCTCCCGGTCGTCGAACGGCAGCACGTCCGCGCCGACGATCTGGCCGCGCTCGTGGCCCTTGCCGAGCAGCGCGACCACGTCGCCGGGCTTGGCCAGCTCGACCGCCGCGGCGATCGCCGTCCGCCGGCCGGGTACCTCGCTGACCTGCGCCGGACCGCCCGCGGTGCCGGCCAGGACCGCCGCGCGGATCGCCGCCGGGTCCTCGGTGCGCGGGTTGTCGTCGGTGACGATGACCAGGTCGGCGCCCGCCGCCGCGGCGGCGCCCATCAGCGGGCGCTTGCCGGCGTCCCGGTCGCCGCCGGCGCCGAGCACGCAGACCACCCGCCCGCCGGCGGCGGTGGCCAGCTCGCGCAGCGCGCGCAGCACGGCGACGATCGCGTCCGGCTTGTGCGCGTAGTCGACGACGCCGCGGACCGCGCCGGGCGCCGGCACCTCCTCCAGCCGGCCGGGGATCAGCCGCACGCCCGCGACCGCGGCGGCGCCCGCCGCCGGGTCGACCCCGACCGCGACGAGGGCGGCCAGCGCGAGCAGCGCGTTGGCGACGTTGTGCCGGCCGGGGAAGGCCACCCCCGCCGGCACCGCCAGGCCGGCCGGGCCGAGCGCGGTGAACCGCTGCTCCCCCACGCCGCGCACGTCCGCGGCCCGCCAGGTCGCGCCCGCCGCCCCGGCCGCGGAGTACGTCACCGTGTGCGGCCGGACCAGCCCGGCCAGCGCCGGGTCGTCGGCGTTGAGCACCTCGACCGCGCTGCGCCCGTCGAACAGCCGCGCCTTGGCCGCGAAGTAGTCGGCGGCGTCGGCGTGGAAATCCAGGTGGTCCTGGCCGAAGTTGGTCCAGCCGCCGACCGCGAACCGGACCCCGGCCACCCGGTCCAGGGCGAGCGCGTGGCTGGAGACCTCCATCACCACGTCGGTCACGCCGCGCTCGCGGGCGGCGGCGAGGCTGGCCTGCAGGTCGGTGGCCTCCGGCGTCGTCCGGGTGCTGGGCACCACCAGGTCGCCCAGCCGGGTCTCGACCGTGCCGATCAGGCCGGTGGTCCGGCCGGCGGCCCGCAGGCCCGCCTCGACCAGGTACGCCGTGGTGGTCTTGCCGGCGGTGCCGGTCAGGCCGATCACCGACATGCCGGCGGTCGGGTCGCCGTAGACCGCGGCGGCGGCGGCGCCGAGCGCGGCCCGCGGGTCCGGCAGCACCAGCGCGGGCAGGCCCGCGGCGGCGGCGGCCGGGGCGCCGGCCGGGTCGGTCAGCACCGCGGCGGCGCCGCGGGCGGCGGCCTCGCCGACGAACCGGGCGCCGTGCTGGCGGGCGCCGGGCAGCGCCGCGTACAGGTCACCGGCGGCCACCTCGCCGCTGGCGTGGCTCACCCCGGTCAGGCGCGCGGTCGCCCCGGCGGGCTCGATCGCGGCGCCGAGAGCGGCGGCGAGGTCGGCGAGCCGGACGGGGTGCGTGGCGCGGGGGCGCGGATAGCTCGGCACGCCGAAAGACCCTACCCTGACCCGATCCGCGGCCCCGCGCGCGCCGCCCCGGTCGGCGCCGACCAGCGGCCTCAGGGGTAGAACACGAACGTCGGCGGGCGGCTGAGCGTCGGCGGCACCTTGTTGCGGCTCAGCGTGAAGGACATGATGTCGCGGAACGCGGGCGCGGCCACCGCGCCGCCCTCGCCGCCGGGGGTGTGGGCGAAGACCGCGACCACGTACCGGGGTGCGTTGGCCGGGGCCATGCCCACGAACGAGGCCACCTCGCCGGGCGTGTACTTGCTGTCCACCACCTGCTTGCCGGTGCCGGTCTTGCCGGCGACCCGGTAGCCGCGGATCGCCGCCGCCGTACCGGTGGCGCCGCGCACGCTCACCACCGCCTCCATCGCCCGGCGGACCACGGCGGCGTTCGCCGGGTTCAGCACCGCCCGGACCGTCGGCCGCGGGCCCGGCTTGACCGTGCCGTCCGGGGCGATGACCTCCTTGATCAGGTGCGGCTGGATCCAGGTGCCGTTGTTGGCGATGGCGCCGTACGCCGCGGCGATCTGCACCGGGGTGGCGGCGACGCCGTGCCCGATCGGCACCGACCCGTACGCCGAGCCGCTCCACCGGTCCGGCGGCTGCACCAGGCCCGGCGCCTCGCCGGGGACGCCGACGCCGGTGGCCCTGCCGAGCCCGAACCGGCGCTGGTACTCGTACAGCTTCGCCGCCCCCAGCCGGTCGGCGATCTTGATGGTGCCGACGTTGGACGAGTACGCCATGATCCCGGCCAGCGACACCCGCCGCGGCCGGTAGTACGGGTGGGTGTCGGCGAAGACCTGGTCGCCCTTCTTGATCGTCGGGCCGATCTCGATCGCCGCGTCCGCCCGGATCGCGCCCTCCTGGAGCGCCGCGCCGAGCACCAGCGCCTTGTGCACCGAGCCGGGGTCGACGACCGCGCTGGTCGCCTGGTCCTCGCGGGCCCGGGCGGGCTGGCGCAGCGGGTCCGCCGCGTCGTACGTCGGGTAGCTGGCCTGCGCCACCACCTCGCCGTTGCTGGCGTCCAGCACGACCGCGGCCGCCCAGGTGGCGCGCACCCGGCTCATGTGCTGGTACAGCGTGCGCTGGGTGTGGAACTGCACGTCCCGGTCCAGGGTCAGCCGCAGCGCGCTGCCCGGCTGGGCCGGGGTCTGCTTCTGGTAGCCGCCGGGGATCGCCAGGTTCTCGTACTGGCCGCCGTCGGCGCCGCGCTCGAAGACCCACTCGCCGTCGCGGCCGCGCAGCAGGTTGTCGTACCGGGCCTCCATGCCCTCCAGGCCGTCCAGGTCCGCGCCGGTGAAGCCGATCAGGTTCGCGGCGACGTCGTGGCCGGGCACCTCGCGCCGCTCGTCGTGCGCGGTGTGCACCCCGGCGAGCTTCAGGTCGGCCACCCGGGCGGCCACGTCCGGGCTGACGCCGCGCTGGAGGTACTCGAACTCCGCCGGCCGCCCGTCGTCGCGGGCGTGCGGGATGAGCTTGGGCAGCAGCTCGGACTGGGCGACGCCGAGCAGCGGGCTGAGCAGCCGGCCGGCGGCGGCCGGATCGGCGACCTGGGTCGGGTCGGCGTAGACGTACCGGGCCTCGACGCTGCGGGCGAGCACGGCGCCGGCCCGGTCGATGATCGCGCCGCGCTTGGCCGGCAGCGGGACCCGGTCCAGCCGGCTGCGCAGCCCGTCGCGGGCGAACGCCGACGCGTCGGTGACCTGGAGCCCGACCAGCCGGACGCCGACGACGACGAACATCGCCAGCGCGAGCACGGTGGCCAGGCGCAGCCGGCGGCGCGGGTCGCCGAGCCGGGGCGGGGCGGCCGACCGGCGGTCGCGCAGCTTGCGGGCGATCCCGGCCAGCGGGCGGCGGCGGGGGTGCGCGGCGAGGCGCTGGCGGGCCGCGGCGGCGCTGCCCGAGCGCGCGCCGGCGGCGCGCCCCTTGGCGCCCGCACGGCCGGCGGGGTCCGTGCGGCCGGCGGTGCCGGTGCGGGCGCCGGTGGCGGTGCGGGCGGCCGACCGGTCGGCGGTGGCGCGGTCCGCGGGGGTGGCGCGGGGGGCCGCGCGGTCGGCGGTGGGCCGGCGCGGGGCCGCCCGGCGCGGGCCGGCGTCCTCGGCCTCGTCGTCGTCCGCCCGGCCGCGGCGGCCGGCGGCCGGGCGCGGGCGGGGCGCGCCCCGCGCGGCGGTCCGCGTCGCCCGCTCGTCGTGGGCCCCGCCGTCGGCCGGCCCGGGGTCGTCGTCGTGGCCCGACCCCGGCCGGGCGGGGCGGCGGGTGCGCACCGGCGCGTCCGGCCCGGCGCCGTCGACCACGCGCAGCGCCGGCCGGGCCGGGTCGCCGGCGCGCTGCGCCTGCTCCCGGACCGTCCGGCCGCGCGGGGTGTATCGACGCGCGTCGGAGATGCCGCCGCGCCCGCCGCGGCGGGCGGGCGCGTCGGCGTCGTCGCGCGGGTCGGACGGCCGGGCCACGCGCTACCTCCCGGCCCGTCGGTCGTTGCTATTGGTGTTGTGCTCGTCCGAACGTGACCCCGGCTGGCCGGTGGAGCGCGCGCTCACCGGGTCGGTCAGGGGGTTCGGCATCTCGATCTGCCTACCGTTGGGGAGCGTGATGACGGCCGGCTGACCACCGTCGACCATGCCGAGACGCTTGGCCGCCCGGTACAGGTTGTTGGGCGTCTCGGTGTACTCCAGGTCCCGCCGCAGTTCGCCCTCGACCCGGTCCAGGTCGGCGTACTGCTGCTGCAGGTTCTGCAGCCGGAACGCGTTCTCCATCACGCTCGTGTTGACCATGAGGATGCCGAGTACCCCGCCCACGACCACCAGCAGCAGCAGCGCGACGAACGGCGCCCGCGGTACGGACACGGGCGCCGGCGGCGCCACGGTGAGCCACGGCGCGCCGCGTCGGCGCGGCGCGGCGGCCGGATCGGGCGCGAGCGCGTTGGCGCCCGTCACCCGTGGTGTCGCGCGGTGCTCCGCGCGATCGGTGTGGTGCGCCGTGGTCCGACCCCCGGACCGCGGTGCACCGGTTCGCCGCCACTCGGCAGCGCCCCCCGGTACGGCCGTCATCTACGCCTCCCCTGCCTCGTCGTCTGTCCCCCTCGCCCCCGCGGGCGATGCCCGCCGGGCCGCGGTCGGCCGCTCGCGTGCGGCCGACCCCACCCGCCGGTACGGACGCCTCCCCGCGGCGCCCCGCCCGGCCGCGGCAGCGGCCGGTGTGCCTGCCGCGGCGCTGTCCGCGGCGATCCGCTCGGCCGCGCGCAGCCGGACCGAGGCGGCCCGCGGGTTCGCCGCGACCTCCTCGTCGTCCGGCAGCTCGGCCCCGCGGGTGAGCAGCTTGAACGTCGGCCCGGTGCCCGGCAGCTCGACGGGCAGCTCCACCGGCGCGCTGCTGCGCGCCCGCGGGGCCAGGGCCTGCTTGGTGATCCGGTCCTCCAGCGAGTGGTAGGACAGCACCGCCACCCGGCCGCCGACCGCCAGCGCGTCCAGCGCCGCCGGCAGCGCCGCCTCCAGTGCCGCCAACTCCCCGTTCACCTCGATCCGCAACGCCTGGAACGTCCGCTTGGCCGGGTGGCCGCCGGTGCGGCGGGTCGCCGCCGGGATCGCGTCCCGGACCAGCTCAGCCAGGCGGGCCGAGCTGGTCAGCCGGCCGCGGCTGCGCTCCCGGCCGATCGCCGCGACGATCCGCGGGGCGAACTTCTCCTCGCCGTACACCCGCAAAACCCGAATCAGGTCGGATTCCGGATATTCGTTGAGGACCTCCTCGGCCGTCCGGCCGGTCGACTGGTCCATCCGCATGTCCAGCGGCGCGTCCTGCGCGTAGGCGAACCCGCGGTCGGGCGCGTCGAGCTGCAGCGAGGAAACACCCAGGTCGAACAGCACCGAGTCGAGGTGGTCGAAGCCGAGGTCGGCGAGCACGTCGGGCAGTCCGTCGTAGACGGTGTGGGCGAACCGGACCCGGTCGCCGTACGGCGCCAGCCGCGCCCGGCTGTGCGCCAGCGCCTCGGTGTCCCGGTCGAGTCCGATGACGACCGCGTCGGGGTCGGCCTCCAGTACCGCCTCGGCGTGGCCGCCCAGCCCCAGGGTGGCGTCGACGTGCACGGGCGTCCGGCCGGCGGCCCGGGCCGCCCGCAGCGCGGGGGTGAGCAGCGCCAGGCACCGCTCCAGGAGTACCGGCACGTGCGTGCCGCGCAGCTCCCCCATGTCGCCCCCACTTCGCCGTGCTGTCCGCCGGTCGTTCGCGCGACCGGCGCTGAACGCCGTACCGTCAAATCCCCAACCGCTCCCCCGATCGCTCGGGTTGAACTCGCGCCTGCCGCCGGGGAAGTGGCCTCAGGAGCAGAGCGGGTGGAGATTTGGCGGTACGGCGTGCGGTCCGCGGGCTCGCCGAGCCCGGCCGACCGCCCTACAGCCCCCCGGGCAGGACCCCCTCCCCGATCTCGGCGAAGTCGTCCTCGCTCGCGTCGAGGTAGGACTCCCACGCCACCCGGTCCCAGATCTCGACCCGGTTGCTCGCGCCGATGACGGCCAGCTCCCGGTCGAGTCCGGCGTACTGGCGCAGGTGCGCGGGCAGCGTGACCCGGCCCTGCTTGTCCGGCGTCTCGTCGTGCGCGCTGGCGAAGAAGACCCGGCTGTACGCGCGCGCCGCCCGGTGCGTCATCGGCGTGGCGTGGAGCTGGTCGGCGATGCGCTGGAACTCCGGCAGCGGGAACACGTACAGGCAGCGTTCCTGGCCCTTCGTGATCACGACACCTCCCGCCAGCCCGTCCCGAAACTTCGCCGGCAGGATCAGCCGGCTCTTGTCGTCCAGGCGTGGGTGATGCGTACCGAGAAACACGGCGCGGCACCCCCCTTGCTCAGCCGACGCGCGTCGACCGGCGGACCGCCAGGGCCGTCCCGTCGTCACGTGTGCCGGCGCACCGCGTCCGGGACCCCCGGGACGACGCGCCGTTACGAGCTCCCCCGGGTGGTGCCCCGACCGTGGCCGGAACCGGGTGCCGGCGACCTCGCGCGTCGCCGTCCGGGGCCGGACCCCCCACCCGCCGGACCCCTCCCGCGGATGAGCGTCCCCCGAGCACCACCAACGGGCCCCACTCTACTCCACTTCGCTCCACCCGCAATCGGAATCATGCGTCCGGTTGACCCGGCCCGCGCGTCGAAAGCCCAGGTCAGAGGCAGGGGAGCAGAGTGGGGCGAGAAGTGGATCACGTCATGTCCACAATCAGACAGCAGTGCCGAAACAGACGACCGGTGTGCTATCGACACGGGCGGGCAGGAACCGCCACCGGACATTCACCCGGGCGTCGCCGCCGCGCCGCCCCCGCGCGCCCCGGGCCGCCGGCGGCGGTCCGGTACCCTCGCTCGCGTGTCGGATGCGAACATGCCGCTGCGCGCGCGCGTCGCCACCTCTGTCTCCCGGACCGCCGCTGCGCTCTCCCGCGCGGCCGGCCGGGGCGACGGATCGGTGATCGGCGGCTGGCTCGGCCTCAAGATCGAACCGGAGCTGCTGCGGCATCTCGCCGCCGGGCGCCGCGTCGCGCTGGTCTCCGGCACCAACGGCAAGACCACCACGACCCGGCTCGCCGCCGCGGCCGTCACGGTCGCCGGGCGGGTGGCCACGAACTCGTACGGCGCCAACCTGCCCACCGGCCACACCTCGGCGCTGGCCCGCGCCGGCAGCACCCCGTTCGCGGTGCTGGAGGTGGACGAGCACTACCTGCCGCAGGTCGTCGCCGCCACGAACGCCGAGGTCGTGGCGCTGCTCAACCTGTCCCGGGACCAGCTCGACCGGGCCAAGGAGGTGGCGATGATGGCGGCCCTGTGGCGGGACGTGCTCGCCGCCCACCCGGCCGTCCGGGTGATCGCCAACGCCGACGACCCGATGGTCGTCTGGGCCGCCGGCGCCGCCGCCGACGTCACCTGGTTCAGCGCCGGCCAGCGGTGGACCGACGACTCCTGGGTCTGCCCCGAGTGCGGCGCGCACATCGCCCGCGAGGCCGCCGACGCCGCCGGCCTGCCGCCGGCCGGGCCCGGCGACTGGTACTGCACCGGGTGCGCGCTGCGCCGCCCCGACCCGCAGTGGGGCGTCGAGGACGACGGGGTGACCGGCCCCGACGGCCGCTGGCACAAGGTGACCCTCCAGCTTCCCGGCCGGGTGAACCTCGGCAACGCGGCCACCGCCCTGGCCCTCGCCGCGGGCTTCGGCGTGCCGCCGGAGCTGGCCGTCGGCAAGCTCGGCGAGGTGGCGTCGGTCGCCGGCCGGTACGCCGTGGTCGAGCGGGACGGCCGCCGGATCCGGCTGCTGCTGGCCAAGAACCCGGCGAGCTGGCTGGAGGCGTTCGACATGGCCACGCCGGCGCCGACGCTGCTCGCCATCAATGCCCGGGACCCGGACGGATTGGACACGTCCTGGCTGTTCGACGTCGATTTCGCGCCGCTGCGCGGGCGGGAGTTGTTGATCACCGGCGACCGCGCGTACGACCTCGCCGTGCGGCTGACGGTGAACCGCGTGCCGTTCCGCCACGTACGCTCATTCGCGGAGGCGGTTTCGGGGGTGCCCGCCGGGCCGCTGGAAGTGATCGCGAACTACACCGCCTTCCAGGACATCCGAGCGGAGCTGGACCGTGTCCTCTGAGAGCACCCTGCGGCTGGTCTGGGTCTACCCCGACCTGCTGTCCACCTACGGCGACCGCGGCAACCTGCTGATCCTGGCCCACCGCGCCGCCGCCCGCGGGTACGCCGTCGAACCGGTCGAGGTCCGCTCCGACCAGCCGCTGCCCGAGGGAGCCGACATCTACCTGGTCGGCGGCGGCGAGGACGGCCCGCAGGCGCTCGCCGCGAACCGGATGACCGCCGACGGCGGCCTGCACCGCGCCGTCGACCGCGGGTCGGTGCTGTTCGCCGTCTGCGCCGGGTACCAGATCCTCGGCCACGCGTTCAGCGCCAAGGGCGCCCCCTGCGCCGGCCTCGCCCTGCTCGACCTGCGCTCGGACCGCGGCCCCCAGCGGGCGGTCGGCGAACTCGCCGGCACGGTCGACCCCACCCTCGGCCTGCCCACGCTGACCGGCTTCGAGAACCACGGCGGCCGGACCACCCTCGGCCCCGGCTGCGCCCCGCTGGCCCGGGTCACCGCCGGCGTCGGCAACGACGGCGCCACCGAGGGCGCCTGGCACGGCAAGGTCCTCGGCACGTACGCCCACGGCCCCGCCCTGGCCCGCAACCCGGCGCTCGCCGACCTGCTCCTGCGCTGGGCCACCGGCGCCACCGAACTGCCCCCCATCGACGACGAATGGGCGGATCGGCTGCGCGGCGAGCGGCTGGCGGCGGTGGCGCGCCCGTGATCGCTCGGATCCGCGCCGCGTGCGCCGATGGGTCACGCGTGCCCGCCCACCTCCGTCGCCGCGCCCTGCGCCGCCTGCTGCCGCTGCTCGGCGCGGTGGCCGCGCTCGCCGTCGTGGCGACCCAGCTCCCGCTGCACCACATCCGCGAGGCGGTAGCGGGGCTGGGCGCCGGGGCGCCCGTGGCGGCGGTGGCGCTCGGGGCGGCCCTGATCTCCGTACTGGTACCGCGGACCGCGATCTCGATGGCCTGCGGCGCGCTGTTCGGGGCCTTTGCCGGATTCTGGTGCGCGGTGGCGGCGGCGATGATCGCGGCGGTCGGCACCTACCTGCTCGGCCGCTGGGCCGGCAGCGGCCTGCTCGCCGCCAGGCTGGGCGGCCGGCTGCACCGGCTCGACCGCTGGCTGGCCCGCCGCGGCGTCCTCGCCGTGGTGGTGACCCGGCTGCTGCCGCTGTCGCCGTTCGGCCTGGTCGGCTACGCGTACGGCACGACGACCGTCCGGGCCCGGCACTACCTGCTCGGGACGCTGATCGGCGCGCTGCCGTCCAGCGTCAGCTACGCCACGCTCGGCGCGGCCGTGGTGGCGCCGGGGGCGCTCAGCCCGCTGGCGGCGCTGCCGGCGGTGGCGGGGATGGCGATCAGCACGTTCGCAGCCTGGCACTGGCGCCGCTCGGCGCGCGCGGACCGCGCGGCGGCGACCCTCACCCGCACCCCGGCCGCGGCCCTGACGGCCCCCGACGCGGTCCCGCCGGCCGCCGGCCCGGCGACCGCCGCCGGCAGGGCCACCGCGACCCGCCCGACCCCGGCCCCGCGCCGGGTCCCGCCGGCCGTCCCGGTCCCGGCCCGCGCCTGACCCGTACCACGAGCGGGTGGGTGCATCCGTGGTCGCTGGGACGACCACGAACGCACTCACTTCCGCGCCGGGCCGTCAGCGGACGATGGAGACCATGCGGCCCGGGACGACGATGACCTTGCGGGGCTCCGCGCCGGCCAGTTGGTCCGCCACCGCCGCCAGGGCGGCCGCGCGGACCGCGTCCTCCGGGGCGTCCGCCGGTACCTCGATCCGGCCGCGCACCTTGCCGTTGACCTGGACCGGGTACGTGACCGCGTCCTCCACGAGCTGCGCCGGGTCGGCCACCGGGAAGTCCGCGTACGCCAGCGAATCCCCGTGCCCCAGCCGGGACCACAGCTCCTCGCCCACGTGCGGCGCCAGCGGCGCCAGCATCAGCGCCAGCGGCTCGGCCACCTCGCGCGGCGTCGCCGCGAGCTGGGTCAGCCCGTTGGTCAGCTCGATCAGCTTGGCCGCCGCGGTGTTGAAGCGCAGGCCGGCGTAGTCGGCCCGGACCCCCTCGATCGTCCGGTGCAGCAGCTTGCGCAGGGCCGGGTCGGCCGGCTCGTCGGTGACCCGCAGCGCGCCGGTCTCCTCGTCCACGACCGCGCGCCAGGCGCGCTGGAGGAACCGGTACGAGCCGACGATCGCCCGGGTCTCCCACGGCCGGGACGCCTCCAGCGGCCCCATCGACATCTCGTACAGCCGGAAGGTGTCGGCGCCGTACTCGGCGCAGAAGTCGTCCGGCGTGATCACGTTCTTCAGCGACTTGCCGATCTTGCCGAACTCGCGCCGCACCTCGGCGTCGCCGTGGAAGAACCGGCCGTCGCGCTCGACGACCTCGCTCGCCTCGACGTACTGCTCGCGGGCGTCCCGGTACGCCGGGGCCTGGATCATGCCCTGGTTGACCAGCCGGCGGAACGGCTCGGGGTGCGAGACGTGCCCCAGGTCGTAGAGCACCTTGTGCCAGAACCGCGCGTACAGCAGGTGCAGCACCGCGTGCTCGGCCCCGCCGACGTACAGGTCGACGCCGGGCTGCTCGCCGCCCATCCAGTACCGCTCGATGGCCGGGTCGACGAACGCCGCGTCGTTGGTGGGGTCCAGGTAGCGGGTCTCGTACCAGCAGGAACCCGCCCACTGCGGCATCACGTTGGTCTCCCGGCGGTACCGCTTCGGCCCGTCGCCCAGGTCCAGCGTCACCTCGGTCCACTCGGCGGCGCGGGACAGCGGCGTCTCCGGCGACGAGGCGCTGTCGGTCGGCTCGAAGGTGCGCGGGGCGAAGTCGTCCACCTCGGGCAGCACCACGGGCAGCATCGACTCCGGCAGCGCCACCGGCAGGCCGGTCCCGTCGTACACGATCGGGAACGGCTCGCCCCAGTACCGCTGCCGGCTGAACAGCCAGTCGCGCAGCCGGTAGGTGACCGCGCCGACGCCGTGGCCGGTCGACTCCAGCCAGCCGACGGCCGCCGCCTTCGCGTCGGCGACGCCCAGGCCGTCCAGGGTCAGGCCGCGGTCGCCGGCGCTGTTGACCGCGGGGCCCTCGCCGACGTACGGGCCGTCGTCGTGGCCCGCGGGCGGCTGCACGGTCCGGACGATCGGCAGCCCGTACGCGGCGGCGAAGTCCCAGTCCCGCTCGTCCTGGCCGGGGACGGCCATGATCGCGCCGGTGCCGTACCCGGCCAGCACGTAGTCGGCGATGAACACCGGGACCCGGGCGCCGTTGGCCGGGTTGACCGCGTACCCGCCGGTGGCGACGCCGGTCTTCTCCTTGGCGTCGGCCTGCCGCTCGACGTCGGTCTTGGCGGCGGCGAACGCCCGGTACGCCGCCACGGCGGCGGCCGGGGTCGGGTGGCCGTCGGTCCACGCCCCCGGCACGCCGGCCGGCCAGGCGTCGGCGGTCAGCGCGTCGACCAGGGGGTGCTCGGGCGCCAGGACCAGGTACGTCGCGCCGAAGATCGTGTCCGGGCGGGTGGTGAACACCCGGACCGGGCCGGCGTCGGTGGCGAACTCGATGTGCGCCCCGGTGGACCGGCCGATCCAGTTGCGCTGCATCGCGGTGATCGGCTCGGGCCACTCCAGCAGGTCCAGGTCCTCGACCAGCCGGTCGGCGTACGCGGTGATCCGCATCATCCACTGCTTCAGGCTGCGCTGGAAGACGGGGAAGTTGCCGCGCTCGCTGCGCCCGTCGGCGGTGACCTCCTCGTTGGCCAGCACCGTGCCCAGGCCGGGGCACCAGTTGACGGGCGCGTCGGAGACGTACGCCAGCCGGTGCCCGTCGACGGCGGTGCGCCGCTCGGTGTCCGACAGCTCGGCCCACGGCCGCCCGTCGGGGGTGGGCCTGGTGCCGGCGGCGTACTCGGCGGTCAGCTCGGCGATCGGGCGGGCGCGGCCGGCGGCGGCGTCGTACCAGGAGTTGAAGACCTGCAGGAAGATCCACTGGGTCCAGCGGTAGTACGCCGGGTCGATCGTGCGCACGCCGCGCCGGTCGTCGTGGGCCAGGCCCAGCCGGCGGAGCTGGGCGCCGTACCGGGTGATGTTCTCCTCGGTGGAGACCCGCGGGTGGGTGCCGGTCTGCACGGCGTACTGCTCGGCGGGCAGGCCGAACGCGTCGTACCCCATCGCGTGCAGCACATTGCGCCCGGCCATCCGCTGGAACCGCGCGTACACGTCGGTGCCGATGTACCCCAGCGGGTGCCCGACGTGCAGGCCCCTGCCGGACGGGTACGGGAACATGTCCAGGACGAACAGCTTCGCCGCGCCGGCCCGGGGGTGGTCGGGGTCGGCGAGCGGGCCGGTCGGGTTCGGCGTCCGGAAGGTCCCGTGCCGGGCCCAGTGCTCCTGCCAGCGCGCCTCGATCCGCTGCGCCAGCGCGGCGGTGTACCGGTGCGGCGGGGTGGCGTCCGGCCGCGGGGTCGCCTCACTCATCGTGTCTCACCAATTCCTCAGGGCGGTCGTGGGTGGGTGGTGCTGCGGGCACAAAAAAGCCCCCCGCACAGGAGGGGGGACCGTGCTGCCCGCGATCACCGCACCGCGCCGGCCGTGGGGCCGGGGTGGATCGTCGTCAGCACGGTCGCGTAAGAAGCCGAACCGCCAGGGAGCTGGCGGTGGGCCGGGCTGTGGGCCGGGCAACCGATGCCATATCACCAGCATAGCGTGCGATCACCCCACCGGGCGACGCGGTCGCCGGCGGGTCGGCGCCGGGACCGACGCGCGACGCTCTCGGATTCGTCGCGGAGTCCGGCTAGCCTGGGATGGCGCACCGCGGATCCCGCCACGCGCCGTGACCGTCCCACTGCCGGCGGATCCGATCCGCCGCCGTGGATCGCCGGCGCCGCGCGGTGTGTCGACCCCGGCCGTATCAGGAGGTTACGTGACGACTCCGCACAACCCGTACCATCCGCCCGGCGAGGCGGCGGGCGCGATCGGGCAGGAGGGTTTCCGGGAGCGGACCGACGCGATCGTCGCCAACATCGAGAAGATCATCGCCGGCAAGGCGGACACGATCCGGCTCGCGCTGGCCGTCCTGCTCGCCGAGGGGCACCTGCTGATCGAGGACGTGCCCGGCGTCGGCAAGACGTCGCTGGCCAAGGCGCTGGCCCGGACCATCGACTGCACGGTACGGCGGATCCAGTTCACCCCCGACCTGCTGCCCAGCGACGTGACCGGCGTGAGCGTGTACAACCGGGAGACCCGCGGGTTCGAGTTCAAGCCCGGCGCGATCTTCGCGAACCTGGTCGTCGGCGACGAGATCAACCGGGCGTCGCCGAAGACGCAGGCGGCGCTGCTGGAGTGCATGGAGGAGCGGCAGGTCACCGTCGACGGCGTGACGTACCTGCTGCCGCCGCCGTTCATGGTCGTCGCCACCCAGAACCCGATCGAGATGTCCGGCACGTACCCGCTGCCGGAGGCGCAGCGGGACCGGTTCACCGCCCGGATCGCCATGGGGTACCCCGACCCGGACGCCGAGCTGGCCATGGTCGACGGGCACGGCGAGGCCGACCCGCTCGCCGACCTCAGCCCGGTCACCGACGCCGAGGGGGTCCGCCGGCTGATCGCGCACGCCCGGCAGGTGTACCTGGCCGAGCCGGTCAAGCGGTACGCCGTCGCCCTGATCCACGCCACCCGGCACTCCCCCGAGCTGCGGCTGGGCGCCTCGCCGCGGGCGACGCTGCAACTGCTGCGCACCGCCCGGGCGGCGGCCGCGCTGCACGGGCACGACTTCGTGGCGCCGGACGACGTGCAGGCGCTCGCCGGCCCGGTCCTGGCCCACCGGGTGATCCCGACCGACGAGGCCGGCGTGAGCCGCGGCGCCGACCGGATCGTCGCCGACCTGGTCCGGCGGGTGCCCGTACCGGCGGCGCCGCACCACCGGCAGGGGCGCTGACATGCGGGCGGCGCTGCGCGGGCTGACCACGCGGGGCCGCTCGTTCCTGGCCGCCGGCGTCGCCGCCGCGCTCGGCGCCGTCCTGCTCGGCGAGCGCGACCTGCTGCGGGTGGCGGTGCTGCTGGCGGTGCTGCCGCTGCTCGCCGCCTGGTACGTGGGGCGCAGCCGGCACCGGCTCGGCACCCACCGCGAGCTGGAGCCGGCCCGGCTGCCCGCCGGCGAGCCGGCCCGGGTGCGGCTGCACCTGCACAACGCCGCCCGGCTGCCGATCGGCACGCTGCTGCTGGAGGAGGGCCTGCCGGTCGCGCTCGGCGGGGTGCCGCGGCTGGTGCTGGAGAAGCTGGCGGCGGGGGCGTCGACGAACGTGGCGTACACGGTCCGGCCGCCGCACCGGGGCCGGTACCCGATCGGGCCGCTGCGGGCCCGGCTCACCGACCCGTTCGGGCTGTGCCGGCTGGACCGGACGTTCGCCGAGGTGGCGTCGCTGACCGTGCTGCCGCGCACCGAGGCGCTGCCCGCGGTCCGGCTGGCCGGCGTGCACACCGGTACGGGCGAGAGCCGCGGCCGGGCGGTCGCCGTGCACGGCGAGGACGACACCGCCACCCGCGAGTACCGGCACGGCGACGACCTGCGCCGGGTGCACTGGCGGTCCACCGCCCGGGCCGGCGAGCTGATGGTCCGCCGGGAGGAGCAGCCGCGCGAGCGCCGGGCGACGATACTGCTGGACAACCGCGCCGCCGCGCACCTCGGCGACGGCGCCGACTCGACGTTCGAGTGGGCGGTGTCGGCGGCGGCGAGCCTGATCGTGCACCTGCGCCGGGGCGGCCACAAGGTGCGGCTGGTCTGCGCCCCGCCCGACGTGGAACGCATCGACGCGCCGCCGATCGACCAGCCGGTGCACGACGCCGCGACCGAGATGGCGGCGATGGACCGGCTCGCCGACGTCGGCCCGCGCCGGGCCGACGACCTGCGCCCGGCCGTGGACCGGGCCCGCCGGGCCGGCGAGCGCGGGCTGGTCGTCGCCGTCCTCGGTACCTGTGACACCGCCGCCGCCCGGCACCTGCTCGGCCTCGCGCCCGGCGCCGACCGCGGCGTCGCGCTCGTGGTCGACCCCGGCTGGCCCGGCGCCGCCGGCACGCCCGCGCTGACCGCGGGGCCGCAGTTGCTGCGCGACGCCGGCTGGCGGGTCGTCACCCGCTCCCCCGGCGAGTCGGTCGCCGCGGTGTGGGAGCGGCTCGGCGCCGCCGACCCGGTGGGTGCCCGGTGAAGCCGCCGCGCCGGCTCAGCGTGATCGCCGGGGTGGCGACGCTGCTCGGCGCCGCGCCGCTGTGGAGCCTGTTCGACACGCCGGCCTGGGCGGTCCAGGCGCTGATCGTCGTGGCGCTGATCACGGTCGCGTCGGTGCTGGTCGGGCGGCTGCCCGGCGGGCGCTGGCTGCGGGTGCCGGTGCTGCTCGGCGCGCTGCTGCTGGCGCTGACCCACCTGTTCCCCAGCGGCGGCGACCTGCTGGGGCTGCTGCCGACCGGCGCGACGCTGGGCAACTTCGCCGCGCTCGTCCGGGAGGCGCCGGCCGCGGTGCAGGGCAACGCGATCCCCGTACCGGACCTGCGGCCGCTGCTGTTCCTGGCCGCCACCGGGGTGGGGCTGGTCGCCGTCGCGGTGGACGTGCTCGCCGTCGGCGCCCGCCGGCCGGCGCTGGCCGGGCTGCCGCTGCTGGTGGTGTACGCGGTGCCGGTCGCCATCCACACCGACAGCGCCCCGGTCGCCCCGTTCGCCGTCGGCGCGACCGGCTTCCTGTGGCTGCTGGTCGCCGACAACCTGGAGCGGGTCCGCCGGTTCGGGCGGCGGTTCCGCGGCGACGGCAGCAGCGTCGACGCCGGCGAGCCGTCCCCGCTGGGGGCGTCCGCGCGCCGGCTCGGCCTGGTCGGGGTGGTGCTGGCCGTGCTGCTGCCGCTGGCCGTACCGGAGGTCAGCGCGGGCGTGCTCGGCCCGCAGGGCATCGGCGCGCCCGGCGGCGGGCGGCCCGGCGGCGGCCGGCCGGTCGACCTGTTCGCCGACCTCAGTGGACGGCTGAACCAGCCGCAGGTGCAGGAGTTGGTCCGGCTGGAGACCAACGACCCGCGGCCGGAGTACCTGCGGTTCGCGGTCGCCGACATCGTCGACGAGCGGGGTTTCCGGGCCGGCGGCTGGTCCGGCACGCCGATCGGGACGGCGCTCGGCGGCAACCGGCGCATCCCGGCGCCCGGCCGCCCGGCCGCGCTGCCCGACCCGGCGCTCGGCGATCCGGACGGGCCGGTGTACGAGGCGCGGGTCAGCGTCAGCCGGGCGTTCGCGATGCGGATGGCGCCGGTGTACCCGCGGCTGGCCTGGACGACGCTGGACAACGACTGGCTGCTCGACCCCGAGCGGGAGACCGTGTACTCGTCGGTGGAGTCGGCGGCGGACCGGCGGTACCGGTTCGGCTTCGCCCGCCCCGAGCTGGACGCCCGGACGCTGCGCCGGGCCGGCCCGCTGCCGCCGGACGACCCGGCCCGCCGGTGGACCGAGGTGCCGCCGCTGCCCCGGGTGCAGCAGCTCGTCGCCGAGCTGACCCGCGGCGCGACCACCGACTACGACCGGGTCGAGCGGCTGCGCGGGTACTTCGACCCGGCCAACGGCTTCCGGTACGACCTGCGCACCGAGCCCAGCACCACCGGCGCGGCGATCACCGACTTCCTCGACCGCAAGGTGGGCTTCTGCCAGCAGTACGCGGCCGCGCTGGCCTGGCTGGTCCGGGCCGCGGGCATCCCGGCCCGGGTGGCGATCGGCTTCACCCTCGGCAACGACAACCGCGACGGCGTCCGGGTGCTGACCAACCGGAACCTGCACGCCTGGACCGAGGTGTACTTCCCCGGCGTCGGCTGGGTGCTGTTCGAGTCGACGCCGCCGGCCGCGGTGACCGGGACGCTGAACCCGGCGTACGCGCCGAACGCCGTGGACGTCGACACCGACCGCCCCGCGCCGGGCGCGTCCACCACCCCGACCGGCGCGGCCGAGCCGGCGCCGACCGGCGCGCCGAGCCGCGGGCCCGGCCGGGACATCGACGCCGGCGCGCCGGGCGCCGCCGCGCCGGTGCCGGCGGCCGCCGACCGGTGGTGGCTGCCGCCGGCCGTCCTGCTGGTCGTGGCGCTGCTGGCCCTGCCGGCGCTGTACCGCCGGCGGCTGCGCCGGCGCCGCGCCGCCCCCGCAACCGGGGCCCCGGCGGTGACCGTGGGCCCGGCCGCGGACGCGCCCGCGATGGTGGCCGAGGACGGCTGGCGGGCCCGGGCGCACGCGGCGTGGGCGGAGCTGACCGACACCCTGGTCGACTACGGCGTGCCGACCCCGGACAACGACACCCCGCGGCAGCGGGCCGCCCGGATCGGCACCGACCTGGCGCTGCCGGCCCCGATGGCCGAGGCCGTGCGGGGGCTGGCGCACGCCGAGGAGCGCGCCCGGTACGCCCGCAGCGGCACCGGCGCGGACCCGGCCGCGACGGCGGCGGCGCTGGGCGCGGTCCGGGCGGCGTGCGCGGAGCGGACGGGGCGAGGGGGGCGGCTGGCGGCGACGCTGCTGCCGCGCTCGGTGCTGCGCCGGGCCGCGGCGGCGCTGCGGGCGTACGGCGAGCGGGCCGGGGCGACGGCGGCGGCGTGGCGGGCGACGGCGGAGCGGCTGACCCCGCGCCGCGCGACCCGCGGCTGACGCACCACGCCACCGGCGCGAAAGGGCCACGCCACCGCGGCGGACGCGCCATGCCGCCCGCGGTGGGCGCGCTGCGGAACTCGCGGCCGACGGGGCCGCGACGTGGATTCGGGTACGGGTGCGGTGGTGCCGGGGGCGTCAGGCGCTGGGGATCAGCGGTTGCCCTCGGGGCGGCCGCGCCAGCGGGCCTCGAGCCGGTCCACCAGGGAGGCGCGGCGGGCGGGCCGGGGGGTCGCCGCGGCGGTGCCGCCGACGACGCGGAGCTGGGGGGTCTGGCCGCGCCGGTACGAGTGGGTGGCCAGGGCCGCGGCGGCCAGCATCACCACGAAGCCGGCGACGCCCAGCGGCATGCTCTTGACCGCGGTGCCGTAGACGACGAGGCCGAGACCGGCGAGGACCACGACGATCGCGATGACCACCCGGCGCCGGGCGTGCAGGCGCGGGTCGTTGGCGCGTACCGCCGACGCGAACTTGGGGTCGTCGGCGAGCGACCGTTCGATCTGCTCGAACAGTCGCTGTTCGTGCTCCGAGAGCGGCACGGCACTCCTTCCGCTCGGGACCGGTCCGGCCGGGGGCTGGCAAACGACCCGATCGCCGTAACCGGTACTTGCCGGTCCGCGCGGAGGGCAAACCTCCGGTGCAGCCGGCTCGGTACGGGTCGACACCGCATCGCCTGTACCCAGTCTACGAGGGGGATGACGGGTCGGAAAGCGGGACGACCGACGGGGAGTACCGATTTTCGGCTGACCCACCCCGCTCGTGGGGCAGCAGACTGGCTGGACCTACCACAGAACGCCCGAAACGGGCAGACGCTGCGTCGGCGGCCCGCTCGGCCTCGGCCCACCCGCGGTCCGCGGCGCCCAGCTCGGGCTGCCGGGCCGCGGCCGCGGCGGGCGCGAGGCCCTCCACCCGGACGCCGAGCAGCCGCACCAGGTGCACCGGCGGCCGGCCGCTGGCCCGCAGCGCGGACCACAGCGCCAGCGCCGCGGCGTGGATCTCGTGGCCGACGTCGGTCGGGTACGGCAGCGTGCGGGAGCGGCTCAGCGTGGTGAAGTCCGGCAGCCGCACCTTGATCGCGACGGTCCGCCCGGCGATCCCGCCGGCGCGCAGCCGCTCGGCCACCCGGTGCGCCAGCGCCAGGAACGCGCGGCCGACCGCCGCCGGCTCGCCGATGTCGGAGTCGAACGTCGTCTCGGCGCTCACCGACCGCTCGGCCTGCTCGGGCGTCACCGGGCGCGGGTCCCGGCCGTGCGCCAGCTCGCGCAGGTGGGCGCCGGCGGCCCGGCCGACGGTCTGCCGCAGCAGCGCCTCCGGGGCGGCGGCGAGGTCGCCGACGGTCCGCAGGCCGTGCCGGCCCAGTGCGTCGGCCGCCCGCTCCCCCACCCCCCACAGCGCCCGGACCGGCAGCGGGTGCAGGAACGCCAGCACGCCGCCGGCCGGGACGACCAGCAGCCCGTCGGGCTTGGCCCGGGCGGAGGCGACCTTGGCCACGAACTTCGTCGGCGCCACCCCGACCGAGCAGGTCAGCGCCTGCTCGGCGGCGATCCGGGCGCGCAGCGCCGCGGCGATCCGGGCCGGGCGGCCGAACAGCCGCCGGGCGCCCCGGACGTCGAGGAACGCCTCGTCCAGCGACAGCGGCTCGACCAGCGGGGTCACCTCGCGGAAGGCCGCCATGACCGCCGCGGACGCCGCCCGGTACGCGGGGAAGTCCGGCGGCAGGCAGACCAGGTCGCGGCACAGCCCGCGGGCGCGGGCGACGGGCATGGCGTTGCGCACGCCGTACGCCCGGGCCGGGTAGCTGGCCGAGCAGACGACGCCGCGCGGGCCGGTGCCGCCGACCACAACGGGGCGGCCGCGCAGCTCGGGGCGGCGGCGCAGCTCGACGGAGGCGTAGAACGCGTCCATGTCGACGTGCAGGATGTCGCAGCCGTCGTCGCGGTCGGGCGGGTGGCTGGCCTCGGCGTTCACGCCGGCAGGCTAGCGGCACCCCCCGACATCCGGCGGGCGGCAGCGGGTGGTCAGGCGGGGCGGCGGGCGAGCAGGTGCAGTTGGGAGGCGATGTCCCGGTACGGCGGCTCGGCGGCCACCGCCAGCTCCAGCTCCAGCAGCGCGGCCGGGTCCTCCTCCGCGACCGCGGCGCCGACCAGGTCCGCGAACACCCGCACGCCGTGGATCGCCTCCACCCGCAGCCCGGCCCGCTCCAGCACCGCCCGGGCCCCGGCCGCGTCGAACCGCCGCGGCCGGCCCGCGGCGACCAGCCGGGCGGCGTCGGCGAGCTGCCCGGACAGCGCCCGGCTGAGCACGGCGCCGGCCCGGCCGGCCACGAGCACGCTGGCCACCCCGCCGGGCCGCAGCGCGGTGGCGAGCGCCCCGGCGACGGCGTCGACGTCGTCGACGACCTCCAGGACGGCGTGGCAGAGGGCGAGGTCCACCGACTCGGGCTCGGCGACCTTGCCGATCTCGTCGGCGTCGGCCTGCACGGCCTCGATCCGGTCGGCGACGCCCTGCTCGGCGGCGCGGCGGCGCAGGGAGGCGAGCGCGTCCGGGCTGGCGTCGATCACGGTGACCCGGTGGCCCAGCTCCGCCAGCGGCACGGCGAACCCGCCGGTCCCGCCGCCGACGTCGAGTACGCGCAGCACCCGGCCGGGGTACCGGTCGAGTTCGTCGCGGAGCACGGATCGGACGACGGCGGTGTGCGGGGCGTGCCGGCTGCCAATGCTGTCCACCCCGCGAGCGTAGTCGAGCCCGCCCGGCGGGGCGGCGCGGCCGTCGATCGTGCGCGGGCGGGCCGGTCAGCGGAAGTCGCGCGACGGGATCCGGGCCGGTACGGCGACCGCGGCGAGCCGCTCCGCGACCAGGTTGAGCACCTCCCCCTGCCGCTCCAGCGTCCCCCGGATCAGCAGGCCGGGGCTGCTGCGGGCGACCGCACGGTACCGCAGCCACAGCCCCGGCGAGCAGACGACGTTGAGCATGCCGGTCTCGTCCTCCAGGTTCAGGAACGTGATCCCGCCGGCCGTGGCCGGGCGCTGCCGGTGGGTGATCATCCCGCCAACCAGCAGCCGCTCGCCGTGCCGGCGCTCGGCGAGCCCCGCGATCGACACCGCGCCGGCCGCGGCCAGCCGCTCGCGCAGGAACGCCACCGGGTGCGTCTCCGGCGACAGCCCGGTCGCCCAGACGTCGGCGACCAGGTCGTCCAGCGCGGACATCCCCGGCAGCGGGGGCGGGGCGGCCGGGGCCAGCGGCAGCCGGTCCGGGCGCTCGGCGGCGGCCGCGCCGGCCTGCCACAGCGCCGCCCGCCGGGTCAGGCCGAAGCCGCGGAACGCGCCCACGGTGGCCAGCGCCTCCAGCGCGGCGGCCGGGGCGGCGGTGCGGCGGGCCAGGTCGGCGATGCTCCGGTACGGGCCGCGCGCCGCCCGCTCGGCGACGATCCGCCCGGCCAGCTCCCCGCCGACCGTACGGACGCCGGACAGCCCCTGCCGCAGCACCGGCCCCCCGGCGCCCCACCGCTCCGGCGGCTCCGCCGGCCCGCCGGCGCGGACCCGGCGGGCGGCGTCGTACTCCAGGGTGGCCCCCGCGCCGCTGGCGTTGATCTCCGGGCGGCGGACCCGGACGCCGTGCCGGCGGGCGTCGTCGACCAGCGACTGCGGGGCGTAGAAGCCCATCGGCTGGTTGTTGAGCAGGGCGGCGCAGAAGGCGGCGGGGTGGTACCGCTTCAGCCAGGCGCTCGCGTACACCAGGAACGCGAAGCTCAGCGCGTGGCTCTCCGGGAAGCCGAAGCTCGCGAAGGCCAGCAGCTTGTGGAAGATGTCGTCGGCGATCGCGGTGGGGATCCCCTTGGCGGCCATCCCGTCGTACAGGCGGGTCCGCAGCCGCTCCATCCGCTCGCTGGACCGCTTCGACCCCATCGCCCGGCGCAGTTCGTCGGCGGTGCCGCCGTCGAAGCCGGCCGTGTCGATGGCGAGCTGCATCATCTGCTCCTGGAACAGCGGCACCCCGTACGTGCGGTTCAGCGCGTTGCCCATCGACTCGTGCGGCAGGCTCCACGTCGCACCGTTGCGGCGCTTGATGTACGGATGCACCGACCCGCCCTGGATCGGCCCCGGCCGGATCAGCGCCACCTCGACCACCAGGTCGTAGAACTCCTTCGGCCGCAGCCGCGGCAGCGTGGCGAGCTGCGCCCGGCTCTCCACCTGGAACACGCCGACCGCGTCCGCCCGGCAGAGCATCTCGTACACCTGCGGGTCGTCGGGTTGCAGGTCGGTGAGGTCCAGCCCGCCGCCGATCAGGTCGAACCCGTCGTGCAGCGCCCCCAGCATCCCCAGCCCGAGCAGGTCGAACTTGATCAGCTTGATGGCGGCGCAGTCGTCCTTGTCCCACTGGAGCACCGAGCGGCCGGGCATCCGGGCCCACTCCACCGGGCACACCTCGATCACCGGGCGGTCGCAGATGACCATGCCGCCGGAGTGGATGCCGAGGTGCCGGGGGAAGGTCTGCACCCGGCTGGCGTACGCGACGACGTCGGCCGGCACGTCGGCGACCTCGGCCGGGTCGATGCCGTGCCAGCGGTCGATCCGCTTGCTCCAGGCGTCCTGCCGGCCGGGCGAGTGGCCGAACGCGCGGGCGACGTCGCGGATGGCGGAGCGCGGCCGGTACGAGATCACGTTGGCCACCTGCGCGGTGTGGTGCCGCCCGTACGTGTCGTAGACGTACTGGATGACCTCCTCCCGGCGGCCGGACTCGATGTCGATGTCGATGTCCGGCGGCTCCGGCCGGTCCCGGGAGAGGAACCGCTCGAACAGGAGCCGGTACTGCATCGGGTCCACGTTGGTGATGCCGAGGGCGTAGCAGAGGACCGAGTTGGCGGCCGAGCCGCGGCCCTGGCAGTAGATGTTCCGCTCGCGGCAGAAGGCGACGATGTCGCGGACGATGAGGAAGTACCCCGGGAACCCCAGCTCCTCGATCAGCGCCAGCTCCCCCTCGACCCGCGCGTACGGGTCCCGCTCGTGGCCGGGCGGGGGCAGCGGCCCGTACCGGTACCGGCGGGCCACCCCCGCCCGGGCCAGCTCCCGCAGCCGGGACGCCTCGGTGCACCCCGGCGGCATCGGCAGGACGGGCAGCCGCGGCGCCACCAGCTTCAGGTCGAACGCCAGCTCCGCGCCCAGCGCCGCCGCCCCCGCCACCGCGCCGGGGTACGCGGCGAACCGCCGGGCCATCTCCGCGCCGTCGCGCAGGTGCGCGGTCGCCGCGGCGGGCAGCCAGCCGTCCAGCTCGTCCAGGCTGCGCCGGGCCCGGATCGCCGCGAGCACCGTCGCCAGCCGCCGGTCGGCCGGGGTCGCGTAGTGGACGTTGCCGGTGGCCACCGCGCGCAGGCCGCGGTCGGCGGCGAGCGCCGCCAGGGTGTCGTTGTACTCGTCGTCGGTCGGGTCGCCGGGGGCGGTCAGCTCGACCACGACGCCGTCGCGGCCGAACGCGGCGACCAGCCGGTCCAGCGCCGCCGCCGCGGCGGCGGGCCCGCCCGCGCGCAGGGCCGCCGGGACGTGCCCCTTGCGGCAGCCGGTCAGCACCAGCACCTCGCCGCCCCACTGCTCGGCCAGCGCGGGCAGCGCCGGGTACCGCGGCCGGCCCTTCTCCCCGCCGGCGAGCTGGGCCAGCGAGATGGACGCGGCCAGCTTGGCGTACCCGGCCGGGCCGCGGGCCAGCGCGAGCAGGTGCCGGCCGGGCGGATCGGCCGGGCCGGCGCGGGGGGCGTCCAGCTCGACGGACAACTCGCTGCCGAACACCGTACGCAGCACCAGCCGCTCGGCGGCCTCGCTGAACCGGACGACGCCGGCGAGGCTGTCGTGGTCAGTGATGGCCAGCGCGGTCAGCCCGAGCCGCTCGGCCCCCACCGCCAGCTCGTGCGGGTGGCTGGCGCCGTCGAGGAAGCTGAAGTTGCTGTGTGCGTGCAGCTCGGCGTACGGCACCGGATTCGCCGGGCGGGTCACCGGGGGCGGCTCGAACGCCCCGCGCTTGCGGGTGAAGCCCGGGCCGTCGCCGCCGTCGGCGTCGGCCAGCGGGTCGACGACGCGGCCGTCGAGCCGGCGCTCCCACTCGGTCCAGGGGACCGCCGGGTTGTTCCAGCCCATTCCCCGCTCCTCTCGCTGTTCGGGTGGCCTCGGGTCGGGTCAGTCGTAGAGGGCCGTGAGGTGCCAGCGGCCGGCGGAGAGGGTGAGCAGGACGCCGCGGCCGTCGGCCAGGACGAGCTGGAAGCGGACCCCGCGCCGGGCGTCGGCCGACCACCACCGCTCGTCCGCCGGCCACGGCGCCGACCACCCGGTCACCCCGCCCGACCCGGCGGGGCCGATCGGATCGGCGGGGCCGGCCGGCTCGGCGGGCGACGGTACGGCGGCCAGCCACGCGCCGGCCCGCCGCCCCTCCCGCCCCGACCGCCCACCCGAGCCGCCCGGCGGATGGGGCACGCCGGGTGGAAGACCGGCAGGTGGGCCGGGAGGTGAGCCGGGAGGTGAAGGACCGGCGGGAAGGGATGCGCCGGGCGGCGGCGAAGTCGCGCCGGCCGGCCGGGGCTTCGGCGGCGGGGCCCTCGGCGGGGGCGGGGCGGTCGGGAGTGGACAGGCCGGGGGCAGGTCCGCCGCGGCCGGGTGCGGGTGGACCGTCAGGTGCGCCGGCTCCCCCGACAGGTCCAGCCGGGCGCTGACCGTCACCGGCGCGCCCGCCGCGTCGTACACCGTCGCCGGCAGCGGCTCGGGCAGGACCACCGCCGGCGACGGCGCCGGCAGCCGCCCCGGCCACGGCTGCTCCGGCTCGACCGGGCGCTCGTCGCCCCACGGCACGTACCGGGCCCGGTCCGCCGGCGAGCGCCCGCCGCCGAGCACCGGCGTCACCACCGCCCCCGGCCCGAGCAGGCCCTGGACCCGGGTGAGCGCGCGGTGCGCCCGCTCGCGCTCCTCCCCCACCTCGCCCCACAGGCCGGGCTGCTGGGCGACCCGGGGCAGCACCCCGTACGGGACCAGCCGCAGGGTGGCGATGCCCGAGCCGGGCCGGGGCCGCCCGCGGGCGGGGGTGAGCCAGCCGTCGAGCTGCCAGCGGACCCGGTCCACGATGGCGGCGGCGGTGAGCAGCCCGTCGTGCCGCCAGGTGCGGTGCAGCGCGGCCCCGTCGGCGGTGACGGCCTCGATGCCGAGCCGGGTACAGGCCAGCCCGTGCGCGCCGAGCCGCTCGTGCAGCCGCTCGGCCAGCGCCCGGGCGGCGAACGCGGCCACGTCGACCCGGGCGAGCGGCTCCTCGTACGTCGCGCTGACCCACAGGTCCGGCGGCGGCTCGCGCAGCGCCAGCGGCCGCGGGTCGCGCCCGGCGGCGAGCCGGTGCGCCCAGGCCGCGTCGGCGCCGAACCGCCCGGCCACGTCGGCGGCGGGCAGCGCGGCGTACGCGCCCAGCGTCCGGATGCCCAGCCGGCGCAGCAGCTCGACCAGCGCGGGCCGCCCGAGCGCCCCGACGTCCAGGCCGGCGAGGAACGCCGCGGTACCGCCGGGCGGCACCAGCCGGTCGGCGCGCGCGGCGAGCCCCGCGGCGAAGGTCCCGTCGGCGACGCCGACCCGGCTCTCCACCCCGCACTCCCGGCCGACCTGCTCGATCAGGTGCGCGGCGGCGGCCTCCTCGCCGCCGAAGTACCGGGCCGGGCCGCGGGCGGCGAGCGCGCAGGCCCCCGGCCGCAGCACCTGCACCCCGGCGACGGCGTCCTCCACGGCGGCCACCACCGGCTCGAACGCCCGCGCGTCCCGCCCCGCGTCGTACGCCACGACCGCCAGCTCCGGGCACCGGTACTGCGCCTCCCGCCGGCGCAGCCCGCGCTGCACGCCCGCGGCCCCGGCGGCGGGCGAGCAGGCGACGACCCGGTTCGCGTACAGGACGGCGACCGGCTCGTGCACCGCCACGCCCTCGACGATCCCGGCGGCGGCGACCGGCCAGTCCGGACACCAGAGCACCATCGTCCGCACCGCCCCGCTCACGCGCCGCTCCCGCCCGCCGCGCCCGGCGCGCCGCCGTCCCCGTCCGCCGCCCCGAGGGCGCCCCGGGCGTCGGGCAGCCAGAGGGTCACCTCGCGGCCGCGCGCCGCCGACCCGCGCCCCGACGCGGCGACGGCCAGCCGCCGCCGGTGCAGCCGCCCGCGCCCGCGGCCCGGCCCCAGCCACTGGGCGCCGACCGGCCGCAGCGTGACGTCGGCACCCACCCACTTCCCGTACGGCACCAGCACGCACCCGCGCTGCCGCGCCCGCGCGGCGAGCCGCTGCGCCAGCGCGGCCGACGTGGCGGGCGGGGCGGCCACGACGACCACGTCCACGCCGTCGATGAGCGCCGCGACCACCGCCGGCCAGTCCGCGCCCGGGTGCGGCACCAGGGCCAGCCGGTCGAGGGCGATGCCCAGCTCCGCCGCGGCGACCACGCCGAACGCCGGCACCCCCACCACCGCACACCACGAGCCGGTGCGGGACGCCTCGGCGAGCAGTGCCATGACCAGCGACGCCCCGGCCGCGACGGCGACGGTGCTGCCGCGGCGCAGTACCCCGCCCGGCAGCAGCCGGCCGAGTGCCGGCGCCACGGGCAGGGCGCGGGGATCGTCCGCGCCGACGGCGCACGCGCTGGCCGACCGCACCAGGCCGGTCAGCGCGGCGGTGGGGAGAGCCGCCACGCCAGCCATGATCAACGTGCTCCTTACGGTTGTGCGCGGGGCGGCAGCCCCGTGGTACGTGAGCACGACGACCATTACGTCCGCCCGCTCCGGCCGTTGCCCGGGACGGGGCCGGACGGGCGGCGACCACGTGCGGTTCACCGCCGGATGCCCGACTACCGGATGGCCGGCGGCCGGGCGGTGCGGCCGGGCGGTGGCTGCCGTACCCGGCGCGGCCGACATCGCCGACCGGGTGGGCCGACATCGCCGATCGGGTGCCCCGGGCGGGTCGCTGCCGGTCCGGGGGAAGTCCCGCGGCCCCGCGGTACCCGGCGGGTGAGAGCGCCGGGCGGGCGCGCACCGGGCGTCGGCAGACGCTGGGTCCCGGTGCGCCGCGCCCCCGTGGGGCCGCGGGACGGCTAGGCGGCGAGCAGGTGGTCGGGATCGCCGCCGCGCGCGAGCCCCAGGATCACCTCCACCACGGCGACGAACTGCTCGACGGCGTGCAGGAGGTCGTCGGCCTCCCGGGCGGTGACCACCCGGGGGATCCCGGCCTGGGCGGCGGCGCGCTTGCCCGCGCCCTCGGCGAAGTACCGGGCCCAGTCGGTCAGCTCGGGGGCCACCAGGACGAGCAGCGCCCAGACGCTCGTCACCTGGTTGCGCCGGTGCGGCGCCGGCTCGGCCCGGGTGGCCAGGACGGCGGTGGCGGCGCGCAGGGCGGCGAGGTGGGCGGTGGCGTAGCGGAGGCCGTCGGCCCGCTGGGCGGCCGCCTCGGCCACCCCGCGCCGGGCGATGGTGAGCAGCTCCGGCGGGGTGCGGTGCGGCAGCAGGTGGGCGGCGATGGTCGGCGGGCTGCTGTGCGACATCGGTTCCTCCAGGGGTCCCGGACCCCGCGGGGTCGGCGGCGACGGGTCGACCGCGACCGCCCCGGACGGGCCGGGGTGGCCACGGCGCTGCGGAGGAAGGCGCAGCGGTGATGCCGGCCGGGCGGGGCACTTCCCCTCGCCACGCCCGGCCGACGCCGGTCGGGCTCACGCCCGCTGCCCGGGGGTCGAGAGGGCAGCGGACGTGGGCCCGCCCGAGCGGGGCGTACGGGCCCGCGAATGCCCGACTGCCCCACGACGCGGTCCGCGAAAACCGCACCGGTGCGGAGGCCGCCGGCCCGGCGCTCGCGAGGCGCCCGACGCGGCGAAGCTCCCGCGGTGACCACCCCCGCTGGGGCAGCCACCGCTGTATGGACACCCCGGCCACGCGCCGGACGGTCCGACCGGGCCAGCGGGGCCGACCGGTCCACCCGCCACGGGCGCGGGGTGCTCCACCAATCTATTCGAACAGGCGTTCGAATACAAACAGACTAGCGATTCCGTACGACAAAATTTCGGCCTCAGGCGTCGTACCAGGTCAGGGCACACAGCCAGAGCCGCGCCGGCACCTCCGGCGTGGACCACAGGCCGATCGAGCCGCAGCCGGTCGACGTCCACTGCGCGGTGAGCGCGGTGCCGTCGGGCAGCGCCAGCCCGTACGCCCGGACCCCGGACCCGTCGGTCAGCGCGAACACCCGCGGCCGCACCCCCGGCGCCCCGGCCCGGCGCGACCGGACCCGTCGCGGCGGGCGCACCCGCTCGCCGGCGCCGCGGGAGCCGGCAACCCCCGCCGCCGGTTCGGCGGCCGGGCCGGACGCCGCCGCGGGCCCCCCGACGGCGGGCGCGCCCACCGCGTCCGCGACGGCCGCACCCAGGTCGGCCATGTCCGGGGCGACCGCACGCGGGGCGACCATGTCCGGGTCGGCCACGTCCGGGTCGGCTGCACTCGGGACGGCCGGGGTCGGATCGGTCGCGGGCGGGTCAGCCGGGGTCGGATCGGTCGCGGGCGGGGCGGGCCGCGCGCGAGCCGGCGGCTCGGGGTCGGTGCCGTGGTAGACAGGGGGCTGGTCGGGCAGGTTCTCGTGCATGCGCGGATCCCTTCTCGACAGTACGGCCGGGGCGGGCGCGCCTGGCGCCAACCGGACACCCGCCCCGGCCTCCTCCACCGACCGCGGCCGCTTCCGGGCACGACGAGGTCGGCCGCCGCAGGTTCGCGACGACCGCACACGGCGATCCGGGAGAGGCCGATCCCACGGGAACGATCCGGACGGAGCCGTTCTCCGCTGTGGATGATCGGTACGCGCAGAAGCATGGCAGCCGAACAGGGCACTTCGTAAGGTGCAATTGTGCAACCAGCATAAACGGAACCAAAGGGACGCACCCCCGGAGTCCATGAGCCCAGCCCGGCGCCCCATTGCGGTGCGATAGCGGTCCAACATTAACCTTGTCGTACACTTGTGTCTACAAGAGACGGCACACGTCCGTATGACATTTCGTCGTGCTGTGCACACAAGTACAGTGTCCGGGCAGTGAGCGGAGGTGGTCATGAGTCAGCCCATCGATCGGCGGGCGGACCGTCCGGTCTACAAGCAGCTCGCCGACGACCTGCGGCGGCGCATCCGCGCCGGGGAGTTCCCGCCGGGCACCGCACTTCCGTCCGAGGCCCAGCTCGGCCGGGAGTACGACAACACCTCCCGCACGATGGTGCGGCAGGGTCTGGCCCTCCTGAAGAACGAGGGGTTGATCAGTTCCCGGCACGGCCGCGGCTGGCATGTCCGCGAACGGCGCGAGGTGCACCGCATGGCCGCGACCCGCTACCGGGCGGAGTGGGACCAGGTGACCCGCCCCGCGCAGAACCGGGACTCGACCCCGTTCCACTACGACCACCACGACTTCGGCGAGTTCACCCTCGACAAGCAGGGCGACCGGGTGGCGGCGGACGAGGAGCTGGCCGGGATCTTCGGCGTCGCCGCGGGCACGCCGCTGTTCCGCCGGACGTTCACGTTCGTCTTCGACGGCGAGCCGCACCGCCGCTCGTACAGCTACCTGCTCCACGACATGTTCGACGGCACCGCGGTGCTGGACGTGGCCAACGAGCCGTGGCCCGGCGGCACGATGGCGCAGCTCCACCTGGTCGGCGTCCGCGTGACCGCGGTGGACGAGGTCGTCAGCGCCCGGATGCCGACACCCGAGGAGTCGCGCACGCTCCGCATCGACGGCGGCGTGCCGGTCCTGGCGGTGCGCCGCCTGATGTACGCGGGCGACCGCGTCGTGGAGGCGTGCGTCGACATCGTGATCCCCGCGGACCGCGTGACGCTCCACTACCGCACCGAACTGACCGACCCGGCCCCGGACTGAGCCCGCAGCCCGGGCCGACTCAGGTATTGCGGACGGAAACCACTCGCCCGGTGCCCGGGTCGACAGCGACGACCTGACCCACCATCCGCCCCGTCGCCGGGTCAATCCCGACCACACCCGGCCTGTTGAGTCGCTCCTGGTCGACGGCAGTCGGCTGGCTCCACTCGCTCAGCAGCACCACGCTGGCGAGCACGCTGGCACCGACTGCACGTAACACGCGAATCACGGCTTCTCCTCACGGACGCGGGGAGCCCATCAGAGCACGCCGAGGGCGGATGGGGATGCCCCACCCCGCTCTCTCCATGAATCGGGGCGTCGCACAACCCCGCCCGCGGGCGGGCCGCTGCCGGCGTACCTTGGAGGGGGCCGCAACCAGGGTGAGGAGGGCGCGGGATGAGGCTGGTGTCGTGGGGACCCGGCGACCTGCTCCGCCGCCTCGACGACGTCATCGTCGTCTACGGCACCGCGATGGGGTACTCCGCCGACCTGCTCGCCACCCGGCGCGGGTACATCGCCGCGCACGCGCACCGGCCGGGCTTCCGCGCCGTGGCGTCGCTGGCGTCGGACGGGCACCTGGTCGGCTTCGGGTACGGCTACCTGTCCGGCCCCGGCCAGTGGTGGCACGACCAGGTCTGCGCCGCGCTGCCGCGGCCCGAGCGGGGCTGGCTGGTGGAGTCGTTCGAGCTGGTCGAGCTGCACGTGCACCCGGCCGCGCAGGGGCACGGGCTGGGCGCGGCGCAGCTCCGGGCGCTGCTCAACCTGGCGTCCGGCCGGGCGGTGCTGCTGTCGACGCCCGAGGCGGACGAGGCGACCTCGCGGGCGTGGCGGCTGTACCGGCGGTTCGAGTTCGTGGACGTGCTGCGCGGGTTCCGGTTCCCCGGCGACGAGCGGCCGTTCGGCATCCTCGGCCGGCCGCTGCCCCTGCCGGCCGCGCCCGCCCGGGTCTGAGCCGGGGCGGGATCAGACCCGGACGCCGGTGCGCAGCACCGTCAGCAACTGGCCCAGGCCGAACCCGCCGAGCAGCACGGCGATCGTCATGACCAGCGTCGCCGTGCCGATGGCCAGTTCGGGGGCCAGCAGGCCGGCCAGGCCCGCCGCGAACAGGCCGCCCGCCGCCAGGCCCACCCGGATCGGGCGGCCGGCGACCGGGGCGCGGCCGCGGTAGCTCATCGCGGCCACGGCCGCCTGGGCGCAGACGTACTCGTACAGCCAGGCCGCCGCGACGACCGCCGCGCAGAGCTGCCACGGCACCCCGACGGCCCAGAACGCGACCGCCCAGCACAGTTCGGCGATCCGGTCGACGAGGGCGTCGTGCACGTACCCGAGCCGGGAGGTCCGGCGGGTGACCACCGCGACGGCCCCGTCGGCGCTGTCGGCGACGGCGGCCGCGAAAACCAGGACGCCGGCGGCGAGCACGCCGGCCGGGCCACGGCCGGCGGCCAGCGCCGCCGCGACCGAGGCCGCGAGGCCGAGCAGCGTGACCGTCAGCGGCCGCAGGCCGAGCCGGGCGCCGGCCAGGCCGAGCCGGTACGCCCACCACAGCCAGGCCCGCACCGGCGCGGCCGCGGTGCGCGGGTCCAGGCCGCCGTGCAGGCCGGCGAAGGCGACGGCGTACGCGTCCCAGCTCACCGGGGCCGCGGTCGCGGCCGCCCGGGGCGGCGCGGCGAGGTCAGGCACCGGCGGTCACGCCCAGGTCGGCCCACACCTCGCGGGTCGCCGTGGACCGGTTCAGGGTGATGAAGTGGATGCCCGGGGTTCCCTCGTCGAGCAGCCGGCGGCACATCGCGCCGGCGGTCTCGATGCCGAGCCGGCGGACGGCCACCGGGTCGTCGGCGACCTCGGCGAACCGGGCGCCCAGCGCGGGCGGGAACGGCGCCCCGGAGAGCTGGGCGGCCCGCTCGATCGTGCGCATGCTGGTCACCGGCATGACGCCGGCGACGATCGGGGTGTCGCAGCCGGCCGCGGCGACCCGGTCGCGCAGGCGCAGGTACTCCTCGGCCTCGAAGAACATCTGGGTGATGGCGAACTCGGCGCCGGCCCGGCACTTGGCGACGAAGTGCCGGGTGTCGCTGTCGATGTCCGGCGAGCGCGGGTGCTTGTACGGGAAGGCGGCCACGCCGACGCAGTAGTCCCCGGCGCCGCGGACCAGCCGGACCAGCTCGTCGGCGTACAGCAGGCCGTCGGGGTGCCGGACCCACTCGCCCATCGGGTCCCCCGGCGGGTCGCCGCGCAGGGCGAGGACGTTGCGGATGCCGGCGTCGGCGAGCCGGCCGATCATGTGCCGCAGCTCGGCGATGGAGTGGTCGACGGCGGTCAGGTGGGCCATCGGCAGCAGGGTGGTCTCGCTGGCGATCCGCTCGGTCACCGCGACGGTGGTGTCCCGCGAGCTGCCGCCGGCGCCGTAGGTGATCGAGACGAACGACGGGCGCAGCGGCTCCAGCTCGCGGATCGCGGACCAGAGCTGCCGCTCGCCCTCGGCGGTCTTCGGCGGGAAGAACTCGAAGGAGAAGGTGGGCGCCGCGGAACGGATCAACGCACCGATCGATGGTTGACTATCGTCAAGTACGGAAGGAAGCCCCAGGGACACGCTCCGCACTCTACCGGCCCCGCGCGCCGTTGTCCGCCACCGCCGGGCCCGCCGCGCGCTGTGGCGTTCGCCGTACCCCGCACGGACGGTAGCCGGGCGCGGTTACCGTACCGGGGTGACCTCGACACCCCCGGAAGACCTGCCACCCACGGAGTACGCCGACCTGCGTGCCCGGATCGAGAAGGCGCTGAGCGACTTCCTCGCTGCGCAGCGTGACCGCCTGGCCACGATCGACCCGGTGCTGCTGCCGGTCGCCGAGGAGCTGGACTCGTTCATACTCAGCGGCGGCAAGCGGCTGCGGCCGGCGTTCGGCTACTGGGGGTACCGCGCTGCCGGCGGTGCCGACCGGGACGCCGTGGTGACCACCCTGGCCGCGCTGGAGCTGGTCCAGGCCAGCGCGCTGATCCACGACGACGTGATGGACGACTCCGACACCCGGCGCGGCCGGCCGGCGATGCACCGGCGGTTCGCCCGGCGGCACGCCGACGCCGGCTGGCGGGGCAGCGCCGACGGGTTCGGCTCGGCGGCGGCGATCCTGCTCGGCGACCTGTGCCTGGCCTGGTCCGACGAGCTGCTGGACCGGGGCGGGCTCGACCCGGCAACGCTCGCCCGGGCCAGACCGGTGTTCGACGAGATGCGCACCGAGGTGATGGCCGGGCAGTACCTGGACATGCTCGCCCAGGCCACCGGCGGCGCCGACCGGGAGCGGGCGACCCGGATCGCGGTGTACAAGTCGGCCAAGTACACCGTCGAGCGGCCGCTGCTGTTCGGCGCCGCGCTGGCCGGGGCGCCGGCGGCGGTGGCGGCGGGGCTGTCGGCGTACGGGCTGCCGCTGGGCGAGGCGTTCCAGCTCCGCGACGACGTGCTGGGCGTGTTCGGCGACCCGGCCCGCACCGGCAAGCCCGCGGGCGACGACCTGCGCGAGGGCAAGCGGACGTACCTGATCGCGGCCGCGCTTGAGGGCGCCGACCCGGCGCAGCGGGCGGCGCTGGAGGCCGGGCTGGGCGCGGCGGACCTCGACGCGGCGGGGGTGGAGCGGCTGCGCGGGATCATCGTGGCGACCGGGGCGCTGGCGGCGACCGAGGGGCGGATCGCGGCGCTGGCCGACGCGGCGCGGCGGGCGCTGGGCGCGCCGGGGCTGGACCCGGCCGCGGTCGCGGTGCTGACCGCCCTGGCCACGGCGGCCGTCCACCGCCCGGCCTGACCCGACCCACCCACCCGACCCACCCACCCGGTCAACCCACCCGGCCGGACCTGCTCGACCCGACCGGGCCCGACCCACCCGGCGGCCCGCCGGTCGCGGGGCGGCCCCCGGTCGCGGGGGTGGTGGGGCGGCGGGCAGGATGGCGGCGTGAGCAAGGACGTCGTCGCCATCGTGATCGTGCTGGCCGTCATGGGCCTGACCTGGTACCTCGGCCAGCGGGCCATGGCCCGGGCGCACGGCGGCAGCGTGCCGCGCTGGCTGCTGATCGCGCTGGCCGTGATCCTGCTCGCCGGCGCCGGGATCGTCCTCGCCCCGGCCCTGGCCCGGGTCTGGACCGCCCTCTTCTGAGCCCGCCATCCCGGCCGGCGCCCGGCCCGCGGTGAGCCCTGACCCGGCCCGCGGGCGTTTCGGGTGGGTTTGCCGCGGCCGACCCCGCCGCGGTCGCGTCCACGCCGGTTGCGGTGTGGACGGACGATGCGGACGCCGGTCGGCCGCGGTCCGGAAACCCTTGTCAGAAGCCGAGCGCCTGGGCCCGCCGGCGGACCTCTGTCGCTTCCGGACCGCTCAGGGCCCGGGCCGGACAGCCCCCCGAAAGGGAATCATCGGGCAAAAACAGCCACCGTAGGGACTCGTCCTCGTTGTACCCGGCGTCACGGAGCACGGTCAGCACGCCGGGCAGGTGCTTGAGGACGGTCGGGTTGGCGATCAGCTCGACCGGTACCCGCAGCACCCCGTCCCGGCGTACGGCCAGTAACCCGCCCTCGCGGACGAGCTGGCGCACCTTGCTGATCGTCAGGTCCAGCCGCTCGGCCACGTCCGGCAGCGGCACCCACTCGGTCGGCTCCACCGAAACACTGTCAGTCACTCGATCAGCGTGCCATGCCCGGAGCCGGCCGGAGCACCGACCCGGCAGGACCGCGCCAGGGACACGAAGGGGACCACTGCCCATGTGGAAGGCCGTCTGCCGGGAATTGACCGGCGTGCTGCGCTCGGTCCGGTACGACCTCTACCAGCACAGCGTCGACCGGGAGGCGCCGCGGCCGCTGCGCAAGCTCGGCTTCGTCGTCGGCGGTACGGCGGCGCTGAGCGCGGTCGGCGCGCTCGCGGTGGTCCAGCTCATCGACTGGTCGGTGCCCGGCCCGCCGGCGGCGGCCTTCCCGGCGCCGCCGCCGGTGTCGGTGCCGGCCGGCGAGCCGGCCGGGTCGGAGTCGACCGCCGTACCGCCGTCGCCCACCGCGTCGGCCGCGGCCGACGCGCCGCCGGGGGCGGCGGACCCGGGCCCGGCCGGCGGCGACACCGCCACCGAACCGCCGCCGCTGACCATCTGGCCCGCCCGGGACCTGCCGGACGCCGCGCTCGCGCCGGCCGTCCCGCGGCCCGCCGCGGCGCCGACGGCCGCGCCGCGCCCGTCGGCCGAGCCGGCCCCGGCCCGGCCGCACGCGGAGGCACCGCGGGCGGACGTGTCGCCCCGCCCGACGGCGGACCCGTCGGCGCCGGCCGGCTGACCGGATCGCCCACCCGGCGCCGCCCGCCGGACACCGGCCGGCGCCGCATCCCGGAGAGTCCCGCCCGATACCGCACGCCGGACAGCACCCGGCACCACATGCCGGGCAGCGGCCGCCCCCGCATGCCGGACAGCACCCGGCGCCGCTTGCCGGACGGCGGCCGGAGCCGGGTGGCCGGAGTCCGGCGCGGCGGCACACCGGCCGCGCCCGGCCCCGGCCGGTGAACGCGCCGGCTCCGGCCGGCGGACCAGCGCGAACGGCCGCCCCGGGGTCGCGGGGCCGGTCGCCGGGGCGGCGTTCGGGGCACGCGCGTCGATCCCGGCGGGCACCCGGCGTGTCCGGGATGTCCGTCTGACACGGCGGCGCGGGACATGTGCCCCGGCGGACCGCTGTGGCATTCTGGGCACGCCCCGCCCGGCTGCCGGGCCCGCGTTTGCCGACGCGCCGCCCGCCCGGGCCCGCTGACACCGGGATTGCCGCTCGATGGACACACAGCTCGCCGACCCGCTGCTGGGCGCGGTCGTGGACGGGCGCTACCGCATCCGCGGCCGGGTGGCGCGCGGCGGGGTGGCGACCGTCTACACGGCCGTCGACGAGCGCCTGGAGCGGACGGTCGCGCTGAAGATCATCCAGCCGGCCAGGGCCGTCGACCCGCGCTTCCCCGCCCGGTTCACCCACGAGGCCAAGGCCATCGCGCGGCTCGCCCACCCGAACGTCGTCGCCGTGTACGACCAGGGCGCGTACGAGGACCGGCCGTACCTGGTGATGGAGTACGTCCGCGGCCGCACGCTGCGCGAGGTGCTCGCCCAGCGCCGCCGGCTGGACCCGGCCGAGGCGCTCGCGGTGACCGAGCAGGTCCTCGCGGCGCTCGCCGCCGCGCACCGGGCCGGGCTGGTGCACCGCGACGTCAAGCCCGAGAACATCCTCGTCGCCGAGGCGCCGCAGGGCGGCCCCGGCCGGCTGGTCGACGCGGTGGTGAAGGTCGCCGACTTCGGCCTGGCCCGGGCGGTCGAGGCCAGCGCCGACGAGCCGGACCAGCTCATGGCGACCGTCGCGTACGTGGCGCCGGAGCTGGTCGCCGACGGTGCCGCCGACGCGCGGGCCGACATCTACTCGGTCGGCATCGTGCTGTTCGAGATGCTGACCGGCCGGGTCCCGTACGACGGGGGCCAGCCGATCGACGTCGCCTGGCAGCACGTCGACCGGGACGTGCCGGCACCGTCCACGCTGGTCCCGGCGCTGCCGACCGCGCTGGACGGGCTGGTCCAGCGGGCCACCCGGCGGGACCGGGGGCGGCGCTTCTCCGACGCCGCGGCGATGCTGGCCGAGACGTCGGCGCTGCGCGACCGGATCGGCACGAGCACCGCCGCGATGCGGTCCGCGAACGCCACGACGATGCGGGTCCGGGTGCTGCCGGTGGTCCGGCCCGCCCGCGCCCGACGGGTCCGCCCGCCGGCCCGGCCGGGGCCCGCCGGGCTGCTCGACCGCGGGCGCGACCTGGTCATCGAGGGCTCGGCCGCCGCGGTGGCCGGGGTGCGCCGGCTGCGCGAGCGGTACGGCCCGGTGCCGGTGGTCGCCGCCGGTACGGTGCTGGCGCTGCTGCTGTCGCTGGCCGGCTGGTGGCTGTTCGCCGGCCGGTACACGGCGGTGCCGGAGCTGGTGAACCTGACCAAGTCCGAGGCGCGGCAGCGGGCCGACGCCGCCGGCCTGGACCTGAACTTCAACGACGCCCGGCACGACGAGATCGTCCGGCCGGACTCGGTGCTCGCCCAGGACCCGCCCGCCGAGGGGCGGATCGTCCGCGGCGGCACGGTCACGCTGGTGCTGTCGCTGGGGCCGGAGCGGTACCAGGTGCCGAACGTCGTCGGCATGTCCTACGAACTGGCCGGCGCCGAGCTGAGCGCCCTGCAACTGCCGATCGAGCGCGGCCCGGACCGGTACCACGACACGCTGCCCAAGGGCATGGTCAGCGCCCTGGAGCCGGCCGTCGGGGCGACCGTCAAGCCCGGTACGAGGATCACCGTGACGGTCAGCAAGGGCCGCCCGCCGGTCAGCGTCCCGGCGCTGGTCGGCAAGTCGATCGCGGAGGCCCGGGCGCTGCTGGGCCGGCTCGGCCTGGTCGTGGCCGAGGAGACCGTCGAGGGCGACCAGCCGGCCGGGCAGGTGCTCGCGCAGACGCCCGAGCCCGGCACCGGCGTGGAGAAGCGGGCGAGGGTCGCGCTCAAGCTCAGCGACGGCCCGCCGTCGCTGGCCGTGCCGCGGGTGCTGGACATGCCGTGCCGGAGCGCGGTGCAGACGCTGGAGGGGATGGGCCTGCAGGTCCGCGTCCGCTACTCCCCCGACGGCGTGGTGCGGCTCCAGGAGCCGGCCGAGGGCACGCAGGTCCCGGCCCGGACCGTCGTCACGATCGGCTGCCTGTGACCGCCCCGGCCCCGCACCGCCCGCCGCTGCCCGCCCGGCGCGACGGCGCCCGCCCCGTCGGCGGGCACGCGGCGACCGCGGGCGGGCTGGCGCGGGCGGTGCTGCCGTACCTGGACGCGACGGCCGCGACGGCCGTCCAGGTGTACGTCGGCAACCCGCGCGGCTGGGCCTGGCCGGACGGCGACCCGGCGCAGGACGAGGCGTTCGCCGCGGGCTGCGCGGAGCGCGACGTGCCGGCGTACGTGCACGCCTCGCTGCTGGTCAACCTCGGCTCGCCGACCGCGGCGACCGTCGCCAACTCGGCCCGGACGATCGGCCACGCGCTGCGCCGCGGCGCGGCGATCGGCGCGGCCGGGGTGGTCTTCCACGCCGGCAGCGCGGTGGACGAGGCGCACGGGGCCGCGGCGCTGCATCAGGTCCGGGACGCGCTGCTGCCGCTGCTCGACGAGGCCGCCGCCCGGGGCTGGCCGCGGCTGCTGGTCGAGCCGAGCGCGGGCGGCGGCCGGTCGCTCGCGGCCCGGGTCGAGGACCTGGGGCCGTACCTGGACGCCGTCGGCGGGCACCCGTGGCTCGGCGTCTGCTTCGACACCTGCCACGCCTGGGCGGCCGGGCACGACCTGGCCGCGCCGGGCGGGATGGCGGCGACGCTGGACGCGCTGACGGCGACCGTCGGCCCGGACCGGCTCTGGCTGGTCCACGCCAACGACTCCAAGGACACCTGCGGGTCGAAGCGGGACCGGCACGAGACGCTCGGCGCCGGCGCGATCGGCGCGGCCGCATTCGCGGAACTGCTCGCCCATCCGGCGGCCGCGGGCGTCCCGATCATCGTGGAAACACCGAGCAAGGGATATCTCGGACACGCGGAGGACATCGCGACTCTCGGGCGGTTAGCGGACCCCCACTTGCCGTAATCGCAGAGTTAGGGCAACCTTCGTTTGGTAAGCCTCTGCGAAGGAGTCCGCGGTTGTTCGTCTGCATCTGCGAACGGGTGCGCGAGTGCGAGGTCCGCGCCGCGATCCGGGCGGGCGCGCGCACCGAGGCGTGCGTGGGCGAGGCGTGCGGCGCGGGTACGGGCTGCGGCACCTGCCGGGACCGGATCGCCGATCTGATCGACGCGGAGATCGGCGTCCTCCCCACGGTGAATCTGGCGGCTTGAACCGCATATCGGGCGAATTGCTCATACGCTCTGGCCATGCAGGGTGACGCGCGAGTGATCGAGTTCCTCAACGAACAGCTCACGGCGGAGTTGACGGCCATCAATCAGTACTTCCTGCACGCCAAGATGCAGGAGAACTGGGGCTACACCACACTCGCCGCGCACACCCGGCACGAATCGATCGACGAGATGAAGCACGCCGAGACGCTCACCGACCGGATCCTCTTCCTGGACGGCCTGCCGAACCTGCAGAAGCTGTTCCCGCTGCGGATCGGCGAGACGGTGGCCGAGCAGTTCCGCTGCGACATGCAGGTCGAGGCCGAGGCCGTCGAGCGGCTGCGCCGCGGCATCGAGTACATGCGCTCGGTCGGCGACGTCACGTCGGCGCGGATCTTCGAGGACATCCTCGCCGACGAGGAGTCGCACGTCGACTACCTGGAGACGCAGCTCGCCCTGCTGGAGAAGCTGGGCGAGCAGTTGTACCTGCAGAACGTCACCACCCACCCGACCGGGAGCTGAGCCGCGCGACCACGGGGGTCACATGCACGGCCTGATCTTCAGCCAGTTCCAGCGGTTCATCGCCGACCGGTACGGCGATGAGGTCTGGCATGCCGCGCTCAAGGAGGCCGGGCAGCCGCTGACGGCGATCTACCTGACCACCGACGAGTACCCGGACGGGGAGCTGGTCGCGCTGGTCGACGCGGTCACCGTCGCGGCCGGCGCGGAGCCGATCGCGCTGCTGGAGGCGTTCGGCCGGTTCCTGGCGCCGGGGCTGATGCGCATCTACGGCTCGGCGATCGACCCGAGCTGGCGGACGCTGGACCTGTTCGAGCACACCGAGCAGCGCATCCACACCGTCGTCCGGGCCCGGGACCCGAACGCCCGGCCGCCGGAGCTGGCGACCCGCCGGATCTCGCCGGGGACGGTGACGATGACGTACGCGTCGGCGCGGCGGCTGTGCGCGGTGGCGCGCGGCATCGCGGCCGGGGTGGCGGACCACTACGGCGAGGCCCTGGAGATCACCGAACCCCGCTGCATGCTCCACGGCGCCCCCACCTGCGAACTCCTCTTCACCCTCCGCTGACCCCTCCCCCGGATCGCGTGGCATTTGCCACACTCGATGGATCATGGGGCGCCGGTGCGGCAGGTTATCCGGGCCGGGGTGATCGTCGCCGCCGGACCAGCGAGGAGTGACCATGCTCAAGGGCCCCCTGACGGCGCTGACCGCCGCGCTGCTGACGCTCGGCGCCGCCGGCTGCTGCACCCGGAACAGGGCGGCCGCCGCCGCCCCGGGCCCCGGCGTCCCCGCGGGCGTCGCCGCCGAGCACGCCGCGCTCGCCGGCGAGGTGGCCGCCGCGGGCGGCGAGACCACCGTCGGCGACTGGCGGGTGGCGTACGTGGTGGAGAAGCCGCGCGGCTGGTTCACCGTCGCCGGCGGCACGCACACCCTCCGGAAGCCGGCGGCCGGCGAGACGCACCACCTGACCGTGGTCCCGATCGAGGCCGCCACCGGGCGGATCGTCCCCGACGTGCCGGTGACGCTGCAGGTGCTGGACGCCGCCGGGCGGCCCGTGGACCAGCGGCGGCTGTGGTTCCTGCGCGACTCGTACTACCACTACGCGCACAACTTCGCCGTCCCGCGGGCGGGCGTGTACACGCTCAGGGCGACACTCGGCACCCCGGCCTTCGCCCGCTACGGCGCCGACGGGGACACCCCGGCCCTGTCCCGCGGCACGGTCGCCCTGTTCCCGGGCGTCCGCCTCAACCCCTGACCCGAGCCCGTCGGGCCCGGCCGGGCCGCACCCCGCCCGCGGAGCCGCCGCCGGGCGCCGAGCGGGGGTCAGTCCAACAGGGACGTCAGCACCTTCGCGGCGTGGTCGACGGCCGCGTCGTCCACGTCCAGGTGCGTGATCAGCCGGCCCGTGCGCTGGCCCAGCACCGACAGCAGCACGCCGCGCTCGCGGGCCGCCGCCGCGTACCCCGGCGCGTCGTGCAGGTCGAGCAGGACGATGTTGGTCCGCGGCTCCCCCACCACCACCCCGTACGGCGACAGCGCCTCGGCCAGCCGGGCCGCCCGGCCGTGGTCGTCGGCGAGCCGGGCGAGGTGGTGGTCCAGCGCGTACAGGCCGGCGGCGGCGAGGATGCCCACCTGGCGCATCCCGCCGCCCAGCCGCTTGCGCAGCCAGCGCCCCTCGGCGATCCGCTCGGCCGAGCCGAGCACCAGCGAGCCGACCGGGGCGCCGAGCCCCTTGGACAGGCACACCGCGAGCGTGTCGAACAGCCGGCCGTAGCTGTCCAGCGGCACGCCGTCGGCGACGTGCGCGTGCCAGATCCGGGCGCCGTCGCAGTGCATGGCCACGCCGGCGCCGTCGGCGACCGCGCGCAGCGCGTCCAGCGTCGCCAGCGGGACGACAGTGCCGCCGGCCAGGTTGTGCGTCTGCTCGACCGCGATGGCCCGGGTGGGCACGGCCCAGAAGCCGTCCGGGCGGATCATCGCCGCGACCCGCTGCGGGTCGATCGCGCCGCCGGCCGCGGGCCAGGTCCGGGACGAGATCGCGCCGTACGCCGCGGCCGCCCCCACCTCGTACGTGACGACGTGCGCGTCGGCGTCCACCAGCACCTCGTTGGCCGGCGGGACGAGGAGCTGGAGGGCGATCTGGTTGGCCATCGACCCGGTCGGGGTGAACAGCGCCGCCTCGTGCCCGAACAGCGCCGCGACCCGCTCCTCGAGCCGGCGGGCGGTCGGGTCCTCGCCGTACACGTCGTCGCCGACCTCGGCCGCGGCCATCGCCCGGCGCATCGCGGCCGTCGGCCGGGTCACGGTGTCCGAGCGCAGGTCGACCGGGCCGAGGTCGGTGGTGGTGGGCTCGTACGGGTCAGCCACGGAGCATCTCCGCGACCAGGAACGCCAGCTCCAGCGACTGCTGGGTGTTGAGCCGCGGGTCGCAGGCGGTCTCGTACCGGCCGGGCAGGTCCACGTCCTCGATCGCCTGGGCGCCGCCGAGGCACTCGGTGACGTCCTCGCCGGTCAGCTCGACGTGCAGCCCGCCGGGGTGGGTGCCGGTGCCGCGGTGCACCTCGAAGTAGCCGAGCACCTCGTCGACGATCCGGTCGAAGTGCCGGGTCTTGTACCCGTTGGACGCCTCGTGCGTGTTGCCGTGCATCGGGTCGCACTGCCAGACCACCTTGTGCCCGGCGGCGGTGACCTCCTCGACGATGGCCGGCAGGACGTCGCGGACCTTGTGGTTGCCCATCCGGCTGATCATGGTGAGCCGGCCGGGGACGTTCGCCGGGTTCAGCTTCGCGCACAGCTCGCGGGCGGTGGCCGGGCTGGTGCCGGGGCCGATCTTGACGCCGATCGGGTTGCTCAGCCGGGACAGGAAGTCCACGTGCGCGCCGTCGAGCTGCCGGGTCCGCTCGCCGATCCACAGGAAGTGGCCGGACAGCCCGTACGCCCGGTCGTCGACGACCCGGGCCAGCGACCGCTCGTACTCCAACGCCAGCGCCTCGTGCGAGCTGTACAGGGTGACGCTGCGCAGCGCGTCGTCCTCGGTCATCCCGCAGGCGCGGATGAACGCCAGCGCCCGGTCGATCTCCCGGGCGATCGCCTCGTACCGCTCGCCGGCCGCCGAGATCCGGACGAAGTCCTTGTTCCAGTCGTGCACGGCGTGCAGGTCGGCCATGCCGCCGCCGAGGTACGCGCGCATCATGTTCAGCGCGGCGGCGGCGTTGGCGTACGCCCGGACCATCCGCCGGGGGTCGGCCACCCGGGCGGCCGGGTCGGCCTCCAGCGAATTGATCATGTCGCCGCGGTACGACGGCAGGCCCAGCGCGTCGAGGGCGGCCGAGCGCGGCTTGGTGTACTGGCCGGCGAACCGGCCGATCTTGATCACCGGGACCGAGGCCCCGTACGTCAGCACCACCGCCATCTGCAACAGCGTGCGCGCGTTGGCCAGCAGGTGCCGCTCGGTGTTGTCGACGAACGTCTCGGCGCAGTCGCCGCCGATGATGACGAACGCCCGGCCCTCGCAGGCCAGCGCGAGCCGGTCGGCGAGCTGGTCCACCTCGTACGGCGCCACGATCGACGGCACCTGGTCGAGCACCGCGCAGACCTCGTCGACCTGCCGCGGGTCCGGCCACGGCGGCATCTGCTCCCGGGGCAGGCCGCGCCAGACGTCGAGCCCGAGCTTCCCGGCGTCGACGTCGGGCCGGCCGTCGCCGGCGGGCCGCCCGGCCTCGCCGGGCCGGGGCAGGTACCACTGGTCAATCATGGGTCCAAGCCTACGGCCGCCGGGGAAGCCCGCGGCATCCGCCCACCCGGCCGCCGGCCGGGGGTCAGTCGGCCCGGGCGGCCAGCTCCCGGGCCCGGTCCCGGGCCGCTTCCAGGGCGGCCAGCAGCGCCGCCCGGACCCCGTGCTTCTCCAGCTCCCGGATCGCCGCGATCGTCGTCCCGGCCGGCGAGGTGACCGCCTCGCGCAGCGCGACCGGGTGGTCGCCGGAGTCGCGCAGCATCACCGACGAGCCGATCGCGGTCTGCACGATCAGGTCGCGGGCCACCTGCCGGGGCAGGCCCAGCAGGATGCCGGCGTCGATCATGGCCTCGACCAGCAGGTAGAAGTACGCCGGCCCGGAGCCGGACAGCGCGGTCACCGCGTCCTGCTGCGACTCCGGCACCCGGATGGTGCGGCCCAGCGGCCGGAACAGCTCCTCGGCCAGCGCCAGGTGCGCGCCGGTGGCGTGCTCGCCGGCCGAGATCGCCGTCATCGCCTCGTCCACCAGGGCCGGGGTGTTGGTCATCACCCGGACGATCGGGGTGCCCGCCGGCAGCCGGCCGGCGAACCACGCCGTCGGCAGGCCGGCGCACATCGACACCACCAGCTTCGCCGGCGGCAGGGCCGGGGCGATCTCGGTGAGCAGGGCGGCCGCGTCCTGCGGCTTGACCGCGATCACCAGCACGTCGGCCCGGGCCACCGCGCCGGCGTTGTCGGTGGTCTCGATGCCGTACCGCTGGGTGATCGCCGCCGCCCGCTCGGCCCGGCGGGCGGTGGCCAGCAGCTTCTCCGCCGGCCAGCCCGCGCGCAGCAGGCCGGACAGCATCAGCTCGCCGATCTTGCCGGTGCCGATCACCGCGATGGTGTGCCGGTCGGCCATGCCGCGTCCCCCGCAATCGTGTCGCGCCGGAACCGCCGGGTCCCGCTGGATCGTGCCGGTCCGGCGCCCGGGGCGGTCCGCCGCCGGGCGCCGGGAAGCCCGGCCGGAACGGGGCGGCCCCGCTCCGAAAGGGCAGCCTAGCTGCCGAAGAACACCTCGGCCTCGGCGTATCGGGACAGCGGCACCGTCTTCAGCTCGCCGGTGCCCTCCGCCAGCGGCACCCGGACGATGTCCGTGCCGCGCAGCGCCACCATCGTCCCGTACGCGCCCGCGGCGACCGCGTCGATCGCGTGCAGCCCGAACCGGGTGGCCAGCACCCGGTCGAACGCGCTCGGGGTGCCGCCGCGCTGGATGTGCCCGAGCACGACCGTGCGGGCCTCCTTGCCGGTCCGCTCCTCCAGCTCGCCGGCGAGCCACTGGCCGATCCCGCCCAGCCGGACGTGGCCGAACGCGTCGGTCTCGGTGTTCTGCAGGACCATCTGCCCGGCCAGCGGGCGGGCGCCCTCGGCGACGACGACGATCGGCGCGTACTCGAACTGGAACCGCTTCTCCACGTACCCGGCCACCCGCTCGACGTCGAACTCGCGCTCGGGCAGCAGGATCACGTTGGCGCCGCCGGCCAGGCCGGCGTGCAGGGCGATCCAGCCGGCGTGCCGGCCCATCACCTCGACGACCAGCGTCCGGTGGTGGCTCTCGGCCGTGGTGTGCAGCCGGTCGATCGCCTCCATCGCGATGTTGACCGCGGTGTCGAAGCCGAACGTGTAGTCCGTCCCGCCCAGGTCGTTGTCGATGGTCTTCGGCACGCCCACGACGTTGACGCCGTGCTCGTGCAGCTTGGTGGCGACGCCGAGGGTGTCCTCGCCGCCGATGGCGATCAGCGCGTCGACCCCGTGGGTGGCGAGGTTGGTGACGATCTTCTCCACACCCCCCGGGATCTTGTACGGGTTGGTCCGGCTGGTGCCGAGAATCGTCCCGCCGCGCGGCAGGATGCCGCGCACCTCCGCGACGCCCAGCGGCCGGGTGAGGCCGTCCAGCGGGCCGCGCCAGCCGTCCCGGAACCCGACGAACTCGTACCCGTACTCGGTGACGCCCTTGCGCACCACGCCCCGGATGACCGCGTTCAGGCCGGGGCAGTCGCCCCCGCCGGTCAATACACCGATCCGCATATCTTTTCCGCCCCTTGTGTCCTCGCGCCGACCGCCCCATTCTGGCGGCCGGCGATCGACTCCGGGGCGCAATTTACCCGTCCGTGCCGCCCGGCGCCCCGAACGGCGCAGCCGAGAGCACCCGCCAGCGAGCCAGGTTGTGCCGGGCGTCGACCAGCGCGTCGTGCCGCCCGGAGACCTCCGGCAGCGGCGGGCGGCCCAGGTCGTCCCAGCGCTGGCGCAGGTCCTTGGTGAACCGGGGGATGTCCCGCGGCAGCGCCGTCATCGGCCCCCAGAGCTGGGCGAGCGCCACGTGGTCGTACGCCGCGTACCAGGCCCACAGCTCCAGCTCGCCGGCGCCCGGCGGCGCGGTGAGGAACGCGTGCAGGTCGTCCCGGATGCGCGCGCGCGAGCGCCAGGCCGGGTCCGCCGGGGACGGGAGCTTGTCGAGGACGTTGCGGCGCACCCAGGGAATGGCCCGGCGGTCGTCGAACTCCGTCGAGACCGCGTAGAACTCGCGGCCGGACTCGTCGACCACCGCGATCGACACCAGGTCGATCGTCGCGCCGTCCTCGATGAACTCGCAGTCGTAGAAGTAGCGGTACGTCACCGCGGTCATTCTTCCCGTGCGCCCCGACCCCGCCGGCACCGCCCCGCCGCCGTCAGCGATCATGGTGCCCCGACGGGGTGCGCTGCCGCTCCAACGCTGACGAATGGCCCACAACGCATTGCTCGTGCTACCCATATCCGGCCATGCTGTCGTGGCAACAGCGCAGGTAGCGTGCGTCGCAGGATGTCCTACCGGGGAGGGACGAGTGGTGGAGTTTCGGTTGTCGGACGGCGATTCGCTCAGCGGCGTGGCGATGTTCGCCGGGCTGGAGCAGGAAGTGCGCCAGCGGGTCATCGCCACCGCCGTACCGCGGACGTACCGGCGGGGCACGCTGCTGTTCGTCGAGAACGACCCCGGCGACTCGCTGATCCTGCTCAAGCGCGGCGCCGTCGCGGTGTTCCGGACCTCGGCCACCGGCGAGCGGGCGGTGCTGTCGGTGGTCCGGCCGCCGGACGTGCTGGGCGAGGTGTCCCTGCTGGACGGTTCGGCCCGGTCGGCGTCCGCGGAGGCCATCGAGGACACCCACGCGCTCGCGCTCTCCCGCGGGGCGTTCATGGAGCTGGTCCACTCCAACCCCCGGATCCTGGACGCGGTCATGCGGGCGCTGGGCGGGCTGATCCGCCGGCTCACCGAGCAGAACGCCGACCACGTGTTCCTCGACCTGCCCGGCCGGGTCGCCAAGACGCTGGTCCGGCTGGCCGGCGACACGTCCGCCACGATCGTCACGATCGAGCTGAACCAGAGCCAGCTCGCCGAGATGGCCGGCGGCTCGCGGCAGAGCGTCAACCAGGCCATCGGCTCGTTCGCCGGCCGCAACTGGCTGCGTACCGAGGGCCGGCGGATCGTGATCAGCGACCTGCCGGCGCTGCGCCGCCGAGCGGGGATGCCGGACCGCTGAGGCCGCCGCCGCCACTTTGCCGGCTCGCGGGCGTGCGGCATACTCGCCGGGACGAGCAATCATCGCTATATCGACATGCCTCCGGCTCCGCCGCCACCACCACCGCGCGCCGGGTGGGCAGCGGGTGGACCACCCCCTTCGCATGGAGGACGCGTCATCGGCCAGTGCCCGAGGTGTAGCCGCGTCACCGCACCCGAGGACCGGTTCTGCGGCGGCTGCGGCGCCGAACTCACCGCCGCCTGCGGGGGCTGCGGGGTCAGCCTGCCCCCCGAGGGTGCCTACTGCACCCGCTGCGGCGCGGCCCGCACCGCCCGGCCGGAGCCGGCGCCCGCGCGCGCCACGCTGGAGGACCGGCGGCGGATCAGCGTCCAGTTCGTCGACCTGATCGACTTCACGCCGTACGTGGAGCAGGCCGACCCGGAGCAGGTCCGGCACCTGCAGACCGGCTTCTTCTCCGCCGCCCGCGAGGTGATCATCCGGTACGGCGGGGTGGTGGAGAAGTACATCGGCGACGCGGTGATGGCGCTGTTCGGCGCCCCGGTGGCCACCGAGGCCGACGCGCTGCGCTGCGTGCGGGCCGGGCTGGACCTCCAGCGCACGCTCGCCCGGTACGCCCCCGAGGGCCGCGACGACCTGCGCTTCCGGGTCGGCGTGGCCACCGGCGAGGCGCTGGTGGACGTGCTCGCCGCCCGCGACGGCGGCCAGGCCATCGTCGCCGGGGACGTGGTGAACACCGCCTCCCGGATGCAGTCGGTCGCGCCGCCGGGCGGGGTGCTGGTGTGCGGCACGACGTACGCGCTGACCCAGGACGAGATCCGGTACGCCCAGCAGGCCCCGGTGACCCTGCGCGGCCGGTCCACGCCGACGGAGGTGTGGCTGGCGCTGGCCGCGGTCCAGCGGCGGCTGCCCGACCAGGAGCCCGACCCGACCCCGATGATCGACCGGGACCACGAGCTGAACCTGCTGGTCAACGCGCTGCACCGGGCGCTGCGCGAGCGGATGCCGCAGCTCGTGACGATCTTCGGGCACGCCGGGATCGGCAAGAGCCGGCTGGTCCGCGAGCTGTACCGGCACAGCGACCGGCTGCTCGACGAGCCGATCACCTGGCGGACCGGCCGCTGCCCGCCGTTCGGCGAGAACGTCACGTTCGCCGCGCTGGCCGACATCGTCAAGGCCGAGGCCGGCATCCTGGACACCGACGACGCGGCGACCGCCGACGCCCGGCTGTCCGGCGCGGTGACGGTGCTGCTGGCGGCCGCGCCGGCCGACCCCGGCCCGGCGGCGGACGCCTCGGTCCGGGCGGAGGCGGACCGGCTGACCGACGCCCTGCGCCCGCTGGTCGGCCTGCCCGGCCCGAAGCTGCCGCAGGAGGAGGCCGAGTCGGCCTGGCGGCGGTTCCTCACCGCGATGGCCCGGCGCCGGCCGACCGTCCTGGTGATCGAGGACCTGCACTGCGCCGACCAGGCGATGCTGCGCTTCGTCGAGCTGCTCGGCGCCGCCGCCCGGGACATCCCGCTGCTGCTGCTCGGCACCGCCCGGCCCGAGCTGATCGACCGCGAGCCGGGCTGGGCGGGCACCATCCCCGGCTCGCTGACGATCACCCTGCCGCCGCTGCGGGACACGGCGATCGCCTCGCTGTACGCCTCGCTGTTCGGGCAGGCGGTGTTCGCCAGCGAGATGCTGCGCCCGCTGGTGGAGCTGGCCGACGGCAACCCGCTGTACGCCCAGGAGTACGTCCGGATGCTCATCGAGCGCGGCGCCCTGCGCCAGTCCGGCCGCGGCTGGAGCCTGGACACCACCCGGGACCTGCCGATGCCGGACAGCGTGCACGCCGTCATCGCCAACCGGCTCGACCTGCTCGACCCCGGCGACCGGACCGTCCTGCTGGCCGCGTCCGTGGTCGGGATGGAGTTCTGGCCGGGCGCGGTCGCCGCCGCCATGGGCCACCCGGTCGACGCCGTCGAGCGGGCGCTGCGCCGGCTGGAGCAGCGCGACTTCGTGTACGAGCAGATCGGCTCCACGATGGCCGGTCAGGGCGCGTACCGGTTCCGGCACGTGCTGGTCCGCGACGTCTGCTACCGGCGGCTGCCGCGGACCGAGCGGATGGCCCGGCACGAGCGGACCGCGGACTGGCTGGAGGGGCTGTCCCGCAGCCGGGACACCGACCTGGCCGAGGTGTTGGGGCGGCACCGGTGGGCGGCGTACGAGATCGCCACCTCGCTGGGCCAGGACCCGGCGGCGCTGATCCGCAAGACCCGCGACGCGCTGCACCGGGCGGCCCGGCGGGCGTACGCGCTCAACGTGGTCGACGTGGCCGCCGACCACGCGGCCCGGGCCCTGGGCCTGTACGGCGACGAGCCGGACAGCCTCGGCCGGCTCCAGCTCGAGCTGCTCAACGACGAGCTGAGCTTCTACCTGGACGGCACCGCGTTCCTCGCCGGCGGCGGCGTGGCCCGGCTCACCGGCCTGGCCGCCGCCCTGCGCGGGTGCGAGGACCAGGCCGGCTCGGCCCGGGCCTGGACGCTGCTCGGCCAGGCCGCCGTCATGCGCACCGACCGGGCCGGCGCGCTGGCCCACCTGGACCGGGCGGTGGAGCTGTTCGAGCAGCTCCCGGACAGCGCCGAGAAGGCCGCCGCGTACGCCGAGCTGGGCCGCCTGCACATGCTCAACTACGAGCAGGCGCCGGCGCTGGCCAGCGCGGAGGCGGCGCAGGAGATCGCCGAGCGGCTCGGGCTGATGGAGGTGCGGGCCAACGCCCGGGTGACCGTGGGCAGCGCCCGGTTCCACGAGGGCGACCCGCGCGGGCTGGCGGAGCTGCACGCCGTGCACGAGTTCTGCCGGCGGCACGGCCTGATCGCCACCCGGCGGGCCGCCCAGAACCTCGCCCACGCGCTGCGCGAGCACGGCGACTGGGTGCAGTCGGAGAAGCTGCTCGCCGAGACCGACTCGCCCGAGAGCCTCGGCCAGGGCCTGACCACGAACTACTCGGGCGAGTCCATGCGCGGCTTCTTCGACGGCGACGTGGACCGGATGCTGACCGCCGCGGACGCGTTCATCGACACCCCGGCCGAGGGCTGGGACCTCAAGGTCCGGGGCAGCCGGGCGTTCCTGCGGGTGCTGCGCGACGGCCCGCGCGAGGGCCCCGACGACGTGGCCCCGCTGCTGGCGCTGGGCCGCGACTGCGGCTTCCACCGACCACACTGGACCGCCGTCGCGCTGGGCGCGCTGTGCCGGGCGCTGCAGGGCCGCCGCGGCGAGGCGCGGGCGCTGCTCGACGAGCTGATCGCCGCGTTCGCCCCGCAGCGGGTCATGGCCAGCGGCGAGTGGGTGCCGGCGGCGGCGCTGGCCGCCGCGCTGGCCGGCCGGGAGGCGGCGGTCGCGGTCCGCGGCATGCTGGCCGCCAACGGGTACCGCACGCCGTGGATCGACGCCGCGGAGCGGGTGGTGGCCGGGGCGCTGGCCGCGCACGACGGCGACCACGCCGGGGCCGGCGCGGCGTACGGGGAGGCGGCGAAGATCTTCGACGGCATCTCGGACGCCACCGACCGGATGCTGGCGCTGGCGCTGGCCGCCCGGGCGCACGCGCAGGCCGGCGAGCCGGAGATGCACCGGCAGGCGCGGGCGGAGGTGGCGGCGTTCGCGGCCCGGAACCGGGCGCCGGGCTTCGTCCGGCTGGCCACGCCGGGCGACCCCAATGGCTCCACCCACGCGGCCTGACCCCCGCCCGCCGGGTGGCGGTCCGGGGCAGCCGGTCCGGGGGCGCGGTCCGCCGGCCGGCGGCGCGGCGGGTCAGGCGGTGGCGGCGGCGGCCTTGACCTGCTGGGCGTACGTGTCGACGTACTCGCGGCCGGACAGCCGCATCAGCTCGTACATGATCTCGTCGGTGACCGCCCGCTCCACCGCCCGGTCGCCGAGCCGCCCGGCGTACCGGGCGAAGTCCAGCGGCGGCCCGAACCGCATCCGGACCCGGCCCAGCCGCGGGACCAGCCGCCCCGGCGGCTGGATCCGGTCGAGGTTCAGCATCGCCACCGGGATCACCGGCGCCCCGCTCTCCAGCGCCAGCCGGGCCACCCCGGTCTTGCCCCGGTACAGCCGCCCGTCCGGCGAGCGGGTGCCCTCCGGATAGATGCCGGCCACTCCCCCGGCGCGCAGGATCCGGAGCTGGGTGTCCAGCGCCGCCCGGGCCGCCCGGCCGCCCGAGCGATCGACCGGGATCGTGCCCGTGCTGACGAAGAACATTCTCGTCAGCCACCCTTTCAGCCCACGGCCGGTGAAGTACTCCGACTTCGCCACGAACGTGACCTTCCGGGGCACGACCAGCGGCAGGAAGATCGAGTCGGAGAAGGAGAGGTGGTTGCTGGCCAGGATCGCCGCCCCCGCGGCCGGAATGTGTGCCCGACCCTCCACCCGGGGCAGGAAGATCAGCCGCAGCAGCGGCCCCAGCAGGACATACTTGAGCAACCAGTACAGCACCGACGTCCCTTTCCGCTTCCCCCGACATGGGTGTGCACGCACCGCCGATCGGGCCGCCGACGCGAGGGTCGCCCCTGCGCGCAACCGGGACTAAGTTTTAGCCTACGGATGTTGTTCGGTACCGGACAACGCACTCCCGTCGGACGGGGTCGGCGTGTCACCATGGCGACGGCGAGGCAACGGCGTGCGGGGAGGCACAGGTGGCTGCGGGTGAGGCCCGGCACGGGCGGCGGGACAACGGGCTGATCGCCACCGCGTACACCGCGGCGGCGGATGTCGATCCACGCCTGGGCGAGCGCGTCCTCGATCTGCTGGCCGCGGCCGGCATCGCGGCGTACCTCCAGTCCCCGCGCGCGGACGACCCGACCGTCCCGGCCGGGCGCCCGCCGGCCGACCGGCTGTACGTCGACCACGCCCGGGTGGCCGCGGCCCACGACCGGCTGCGGGCGTTCGCGGGCGAGCCGACGAACGAGGCGACCGTACAGACGCCGGGCGACGGGGCGAGCCGGGCGGAGATCGACGCGGCCTTCGCCGATATCGTCGCCGGGTACCACCTCTCGGCGGACACCCCGCACGACCCGCGGCCGGTCCGGCCGATCGAGGAGGAGCCGCCGCCGCGCAGCCGGATCGACCTGGGCCCGTACAGCCGGGAGCCGCAGGAGCCGACGCTGCTGGACGCGTTCGACACGTTCGGCGCCGGGCTGCCGGACGAGGACGCCGACGAGCGGTACGTGCCCCCGCCGCCCCCGCCGCTGCCCCGGGTGTCGAAGTACACGGTCGCGGCGGTGGCGGCGATCGTGGTGGGCTTCGTGCTGTTCCTGGCCCCGAACGTCCTGCCGGTGGTGGACGATCTGATCACCACGGTCATCGGCGTGGGCCTGCTCCTGCTGGGCGCCGGCACCCTGATCAGCCGCCTCCGCGCGGGCACCGACGACGACCCCCGCGACCCCGACGACGGCGCCGTCGTCTGACCCGCGCCTCCCCACCCCACACCGGTGGCTGGCTTGTGGACGGAGCGCGGTGGTGGTGAGGGTGCCGCCGGGCACCGGCGCTATCGGTGACGACTCGCTAACCTCGGGTTACCAACGGCCGTGGAACGGGGTGCCGGGGGGTGCCCCGCCGCGCGGCCGCCGACCGGTACGGAGGCACGCGTGCAGCGCAGATCCCTGGTGGTCGTCACCAACCGGCTACCGTTCGACGAGGCCGTCGCCCCCGAGGGCGCGTTCGACTGGCAGCACAGCACCGGCGTGCTCGTCGCCCCCCGCCATGCCGGGCTGCGCGACTCGCCGGTGACCTGGGTCGGCTGGTCCGGGCACACCGGGCCGCTCCCCGACCCGCCGGACACCCGCGGGCTGCGGGTCCGCCCGGTGCCGCTGACCGAGGAGGACTTCCGCAACCACTACGAGGGGTACGCCAACGCGACCCTGTGGCCGCTGTACCACGACGCCGTCGAGCACCCCGCGCACCACCGGCGCTGGTGGGAGGCGTACCAGCGGGTGAACCGGCGGTTCGCCGAGCTGACCGCCGAGGTGGCCGAGCCGAACGCCGTGGTCTGGGTGCAGGACTACCACCTGCAGCTCGTACCGGGGCTGCTGCGCGAGCGCCGGCCGGACCTGACGATCGGCTTCTTCCTGCACATCCCGTTCCCGCCGCCGGAGCTGTTCATGCGGCTGCCCCGGCGCGCCGAGCTGCTGCACGGGCTGCTCGGCGCGGACCTGATCGGGTTCCAGCGGGAGCGGTCCGTGCGCAACTTCCGGCTCGCCGTCGCCGACGCGTGCGGGCTGGACTCCGGCGTCGGCGCGCTGACCGTGGACGGGCGGCGGGTCCGGACCGGCGTGTTCCCGGTGTCGGTGGACGTGCCCGCGGTGCAGGCGCTGGCCGACCGGCCCGAGGTGGTCGAGCGGGCCGCGCAGATCCGCCGGGACCTGCACGAGCCGGGGACGCTGCTGCTCAGCGTGGACCGGATGGACTACACCAAGGGCATCGAGCACCGGCTGAAGGCGTACCGGGAACTGGTCGCCGACGGCGTGCTCACCTCGCCGGACACGACGTTCGTGCAGGTCACCGTGCCGAGCCGGGAGCGGGTCGAGCACTACGAGCGGCTGCGCGAGCGGGTCGAGCGCGAGGTCGGGCGGATCAACGGCGCGTACGGCCGGGTCGGCGCCGCCCGGATCCACTACCTGAGCCGGCCGCTGGACCGGGTCGAGGTGACGGCGCTGTACCGGGCGGCCGACGTCATGCTGGTCACCCCGCTGCGGGACGGGATGAACCTGGTGGCCAAGGAGTTCGTCGCCGCGCGCACCGACGGCGGCGGCGCGCTGGTGCTGAGCGAGTTCGCCGGGGCGGCGGCCGAGCTGGCCGACGCGTACCTGGTCAACCCGCACGACACGGCCGGGCTGAAGCGGACGGTGGTCAGCGCGATCCGGGCCGGCGCCGACGAGCGGCGGCGGCGGATGGCCGGGCTGCGGGCGCAGGTCGCCGGGCACGACCTGCAGGCGTGGGCGGGCGCGTTCCTGGACGCGCTGGTGCCGGGCCCGCCGGCGGCGGTCGGCGCGGTCCGGGCGGCGCAGGTGGCCGGGCCGGTGGCGGCGGTCTGAGCCGGCCGGTGCCCGGGTACGGCAGTGCCGTACCCGGGCACCGCGGTCAGCCGCGCAGGGTGTCGCGGACGGTGGCCGTGCGGCCGGGCTCGACGGCGACCCAGTCGGCCTCCTCGGCGGTGGCCTTGCCGACGGCCCACTGGACCGGTCCGGCGCCCCGCTGGAAGCTCAGCTTGTACCGGCCGGGGAACAGCGCGTCGACGGTGAACCGGCCGTCGCCGTCGGCGTACACGGTGGCGCGGACGGCGTTCTGCTCGTCGTGCACCCGGACCGTGGTCAGCCGGGCCGGGCGGCCGTCGGCGTACGCCAGCGCGCCGGTGACCGTGCCGATCGGCAGCAGCCGCTCGTCCACGGTGGTGGTGCTGCCCGGCTGGACCACCGCGCTCGGCGCGGCCGGGGCGGCGGTGCCGCGCGGCGCCCACTGGAGCTGGCTGCCGCGCTCGCCGCGCGGGAACGCGAGGTAGTAGCGGCCCGGTACGGCCGGGTCGAACCGGTACCCGCCGGCGGCGTCGGTGCGGGTCCGCTGGACCAGGATGAAGTTGGCCGCGCCGGGGGCGTCGTCGCCCTCCCGGTACAGCTCCACCGGCGCGCCGGCCGCGTCGCCGCCGTCGGCGAGCCGGACCCGGCCGCGCAGCGCGCCCGGCGTGAGCAGGGTGTCGTCCACAGTGGTGCGCTGGCCGTCGCGGACGGTGTACCCCTTGGCCCTGTCCGCGGCGATCCGGCCGGGCGCCCACTGGACGCCGGTGGTCGGCGAGTGGAACGACACGCGGTACGAGCCGGTGTAGACGCGGCCCAGCTCGTACCGGCCGTCGGCGTCGGTGTGCGCGGTGCCGACCAGCGTGCGGTCGGCGCGCAACTGCACCTCGACGGAGCGGGCCGGGCCGCCGCCGGCGGCGAGCAGCCGGCCGCCGACCGTGCCGTGCTGGAGCAGCCGCTCGTCCAGGGTGAGCCGCTGCCCGGCCGCGAGCGGGTGCACCCTGGCCTTCGCCGGGTCGCCCTGCCGCGGGTGGTACTGGGTGAGCCGGTCGATCCGGTACTGCACCCGGTACGGCACGGGGATCGCCCGCACCGCGTACCGGCCGAGCGCGTCGGTGCTGCCGGCCGCCGGGAACGACGAGGTCAGCGACGTGGCCACCGGGTCCAGCAGGGTGACCGTGGCGCCCGGGACCGGGCGCTGCTGGCGGTCGGCCAGGATGCCCTCCACCGTGGCCAGCTCGGGCAGCCGGGCGGCGGCCCGGGTGTCGGCGCCGGCGGTCACCGGGTACGCGGTCGCGGCGTCGAAGCTGACCTGCCCGTCGGACCAGGACACGCCGTACCCGGTAGCGATCATCAGCTTGTACCGGCCGGCCGGCAGGTCGGTGACGGCGAACGCGCCGTCGGCGCCGACGAAGCTGCGGCCGGTGTAGTTCTGCGGATCCCGCTCCGGGAAGGCGTAGATCCGCAGGCCGGTGGTGGGCGTGCCCGCGTGGTCGGTGAGCACGCCGACGAGGGAGCCGCCGGCGGGCGGGGCCGCCGGGGCGCTACCGATGGGGGCGAGGGCCGCGGCGAGGCCGGCGAGGGCGGCCAGCGCGCGGCGCGCGAGGGAGGGTGTGGTCACGGGCGCCACGCTAGCCGGACCCGCCGGGGCACCGGCCGCCGCTTCCCATGCCGTGACTTGGCGCGCATCGGACGATTCGGGAGCCGGCGCGCCCGGACCGGCCGCGGCACTACCGCCGGCCGGGCGCGGGCCCTAGGATCCGATCGGCCGGTACCGATGTCATCACCCACCGGAGGTCCCGATGCGCCGCCCGCGCCCCACCGCCCTGCTCGCCGCCGTCCTGCTCGCCGCGGTCGCCGCCACGCCGGCCGCCGCCGGCCCGCGCCGGCCCGGCCCGGGCGCCGCCGGCATCGGCGACTCCTACTACCCGGGGTACGGCAACGGCGGCTACGACGTCGCCCACTACGACCTGGTCACCCGGTACGACACGGCCACCGACAACCTGACCGCGACCGCGACGATCACCGCCCGGGCGACGCAGGACCTGTCGGCGTTCAACCTCGACCTGTACGGCCTGACCGTCGACGGGGTCACCGTGGACGGCCGGGAGGCGCGGTCGAGCCGGACCGGCGCCGAGCTGACCGTCACGCCGGCCGCCGCCCTGGCCAGCGGGGTGACCTTCACCACGGTGGTGCGGTACCACGGGGTGCCGAAGCTGTACGACATGCCGCACACCGGCAAGTCCGGCTGGTTCCGCACGAGCGACGGCGTGGTGGTGACCGGGCAGCCCGAGGGCGCGGCGTCCTGGTTCCCGTGCAACGACCACCCGCGCGACAAGGCGACGTTCACGTTCGCGATCACCGTGCCGAAGGGCAAGACCGCGATCGCCAACGGCGTGCCGAAGGGCACCGAGGTCGGGCCGGACGGGTGGACCACCTTCCGGTACGCCGAGGAGAGCCCGATGGCCACGTACCTCACCACGGCCACGGCGGGCGACTTCACCCTGACCGTGAGCGACCACAAGGGCAAGCCGGTCGTCCTGGCCAGCAAGGGCGCCCCGTCGGCCGGGCTGCGCCGCACGCCCGAGGTGGTGGACTTCCTGGCCGAGCGGTTCGGGCCGTACCCGTTCGGCTCGCTGGGCGGCATCGCCGGCGGCAACGTCCCCGGCCTGTCGTTCGCGCTGGAGATCCAGACCCGGCCGGTGTACGCCGGCAGCGCCAACGACCTGTCCGTCGTCGTGCACGAGAACGCCCACCAGTGGTACGGCGACAGCGTCGCCCTGCACGACTGGAAGGACATCTGGCTCAACGAGGGCTTCGCCACGTACGCGGAGTGGATGTGGGCCGAGGCGCACGGCGGGACCACGGCGGACGCGGTGTTCGACCAGTACTACCGGCAGCCGACCAGCGCCGACCACTGGTCCCCGGCCACCGGCGACCCGAAGGTCGCCGGGCTGTTCGGCTCCTCGGTGTACACCAAGGGCGCGATGACCCTGCACGCGCTGCGCCGGACGATCGGCGAGGACGCGTTCTCCACGCTGCTGCGCGAGTGGGCGAAGCGGAAGAAGGACGCCAACGCCACCAGCGCCGACCTGATCGCGCTGGCCACCGAGGTGTCCGGCAAGGACCTGGCGGCGTTCTTCCGCAACTGGCTGTACAGCACGGCCAAGCCGCCGGCGCCGCCGCGCCGCACCCCGACGGCGGAGCAGGCGCGGCGGGCGGCGGAGTACGTCGCGGCGTTCGCCCACCGCGAGGCGACCCACCGCCACTTCTGACCGTCGGCGCGTTTCGGCCGGTAGCCTCGGCCCGTGGTGGTGGCTCCGGCGTCGGGAGGGTGGATGAGCAGCGAACAGCGGCGCACGGTGGTGGACCTGTCGCATCCCGTCCGCGCGGGCATGACCACGCACCCGGGGCTGCCGGGGCCGGAGATCACCGACCACCTGTCCCGGGCGGCGGCGCGGGAGGTGTACCCGGCCGGGACGGAGTTCCAGATCGGCCGGATCTCCATGGTCGCCAACACCGGCACGTACGTCGACGTGCCGTTCCACCGGTACGCCGACGGCGCCGACCTGGCCGCGGTACCGGTGGCCGCGCTCGCCGACCTGCCCGGCCTCACCGTGTCGGCGACCGGGGACCGGGCGGTGACGCCGGCGGCGTTCGCCGCGGTCGAGGACGCGATCGCCGGGCGGGCGGTGCTGATCCGGACGGGCTGGGACCGGCACTGGGGCACGGACGGGTACGGCGCGCCGGACCACCCGTACCTGACCGCGGCGGCGACGGCCTGGCTGGTGGCGCGGCGGCCGGCGCTGGTGGGCATCGACTCGGTGAACATCGACGACCTGGCCGACCGGACCCGCCCGGCGCACACGGTCCTGCTCGGCGCGGGCATCCCGGTGGTCGAGCACCTGACCAACCTGGCGGCCCTGCCGGAGCGGGACTTCCGCTTCACGGCGGCCCCGGTCGCGGTGGCGGGCATGGGCACCTTCCCGGTCCGCGCCCACGCCGTCCTCCCCTGAGCCACCCGACCGACGCGGTGGGTCGGGCGCACGCCGCACGCTCCAGCGGTTCTCGTGGCCGGGGCCCGGGTCGTGACGCGCGTGTGGGGGTCGGGTGCGGCCGGCGCGCCGGTACCGTGCGGGTCGACGGCCGGCCGCGTCGGCGCGTCCTCACGCCAAGCAGGGGTACACCTGGTTGATCGCCTGCCGCAACCCGGCCTTCTCCCGGACCACCGCGTGCCGGCCGCCGGGGAGGCGCAAGTGCATCGCGAGGTCGAGGTGGCCGGCGTCCTCGGCGGCCTCTCCGAGCGCCTCCACAGCGGCGGCGTCCAGGGAAGAGACCCGGAGGAGGTCGATGACGAGGGTGGACACGTCCTCGTCGAGCAAGTTCTGTAGGGCGGTGTCGAGCTGTGGACCCGCGGCGCCGTCCAGCGGACGGTCGGCCCAGATCAGGGCCGCCTCGCCGAGTCGGATCAGGGTGAAGGCCGCCATCGCTACTACCCCCGGTACGCGCCCGGGTCGCACCCCTGTCGCCCTGGATGGCGGCGACTCATGCAGTCCCGTGCCGCAGTTCTACGCGCTGACGGGATGATGTGGGGTTACTCCCCGTACTCAACAGATAGCCAAAACGTTACGGCACCGGCGTTGCACGGGGCAAACATCACGAACGGCCATTCCGGTGAGTCCGCTCACGCTTCGCGGGGTGCTGTGGAGCCGCCGCCGGCACGGTGCCCCGCCCGGAGCGGAGAAGCCGAGACTGCGGGCGCTGGTCCTCCTCGTTTCGTGGGGTCGGCGGTGTCGTACCCGGCGGGGATGATCGTGGGGTGTTGATCGCGGTGGCGCCCGACGGTTCCGGCGGCGGTGAGCTGTGTCCGCTGGGGCCCGACGGAGCCGTTGCCGAGTCGCCGGCTGCCGTGTCCGATCTCGCGGCGGCGGTCGCGGAGTGGGAGGCGCGCGCGGCGCCGCGCTGGCTGTGGGCGTCGGCCGCCGGTGTGGCCCCGGGGCTGCTGCGGGCCGGTGTCCGGGTGGGCCGCTGTCACGATGTGGAGTTGGTCGAGGGGTTGCTGCTGGCGTGCGCGGGCCGGTGGGGCGAGCCGCGTTCGGCCGCCGCGGTGGTGGCCCGGCGCGACGGCCGCCCGGCACCGGCCGACCCGCCGGCCAGGGCGGCCGAGCCGCCGGGTGGCGGGCAGGGGGCCCTGTTCACGCCCGCGGTGGCCGGGTCCTTGCCGGACGTCGTTGCCGGGTACGGCGACCAGGTCGCCCGGCTGGCCGCCGGGCCGGAGCCGGGCCGGCTGCGGCTGCTGGCGGCCGCGGAGTCGGCGGGTGCGCTGGTGGCCGCGGAGATGGGCCACGAGGGGCTGCCCTGGCGGGCCGACGTGCACCGCGACCTGTTGGTGGAGCTGCTCGGCGCGCCGTCGCCGGTGGGCGGGCCGCCGGCCCGGCTGGTCGAGCTGAGTGCCCGGATCGCCGCGGCGTTCGGGGTGCGTGCGCTGCACCCGGAGCGGCCGGCCGAGGTGGTGCGCGCGTTCGCGCGCGCCGGTATCCCCGTGGCCAACACGCGGTCGTGGGTCCTGCGCGGCGTCGACCACCCGGCGGTGCCGCTGCTGCTGGACTTCAAGGAGCGGTACCGGATCTGGACGGCGCACGGCTGGTCGTGGCTGGACGCGTGGGTGCGCGACGGCCGGTTCCGGCCGGAGTACGTACCGGCCGGGGTGGTCTCGGGCCGGTGGGCCACCCGCGGCGGTGGAGCGCTCCAGATCCCGCGGGTGATCCGCCGGGCGGTGGTCGCCGACCCCGGCTGGAGGCTGGTCGTGGCCGACGCGGGGCAGTTGGAGCCGCGGGTCCTCGCCGCGATCTCCGGCGACGAGCGGCTGGCCGCGGCGGGCGCGTCCGGCGACCTGTACGCCGCCCTCGCCGACGGGGCGTTCGGCGGGGACCGGGCGAGGGCGAAGGTGGCGCTGCTGGGAGCGATGTACGGCCAGACCGGCGGGGCCGCGGTACCGGCGCTGGCCGCGCTGCGCCATGGCTATCCGGTGGCGTGGGAGTTCCTGGAGGCCGCGGCGCGCACCGGGGAGGCCGGTGGCCTGGTCCGCTCCTGGCTCGGGCGGACCTGCCCGCCGCCGTCGGCCGACGCGCGGGACCTGCTCGACGGGGGCCCGGGCGAGCCGGTGGGTCCGGTCGGGTCGGAGTCCGACGGTGCTGCCGCGCGCTCGCGGGCGCGGGCCCGGGGCCGGTTCACCCGCAACTTCGTCGTCCAGGCCACGGCCGCGGAGTGGGCGCTGACGCTGCTGGCCACGCTGCGTACGGCGTTGTGGGGCATGCGGGCCCGGCTGGTGTTCTTCCAGCACGACGAGGTCGTCGTGCACTGCCCGGCCGACGAAGCAGCGGCGGTCACCGCGGCGATGTCGGCCGCCGGGCGGCAGGCGGCCGGGTTGCTGTTCGGCGCGACGCCGGTACGGTTCCCGACCGACGCCAGGGTCGTCGACTGCTACGCCGACGCCACGCACTGACCGGCTCGAAACGATCGGGTCACCGGCGGTCCGCTGGGGTCGCGGAGTCCGGCACGCCCGGGTAGTCGGGCAGCTCGATGCCGTTGATCGCGCGGTCGATCAGGTCGGCGGGCCACTCCTGCGGATCGGGCGCGGCTTCCGGCCCCGCGACGTCGAGGCTGCGGGCGTGCAGCCGGCCGATCTCCTGGTTGGCCTCGACGAACGGGCGCATCCGCCGTTCGTGGGCGGCGAACCCGGCCGCCGGATCCCAGCCGGCGGCGGCCAGCTCGCCGGCCAGCAGGTAGGCGCCGACCAGGGCCAGGCCGGTGCCCTGCCCGGACAGCGGCGAGGAGCTGAACGCCGCGTCCCCGAGCAGCCCGACCCGGCCGCACGACCAGCGCTCCATCACCACCTGCGCAACCTGGTCCAGGTAGAAGTCCGGGGTGTCGTCCAGGTGGGCGAGGAGGCGCGGGGTCAACCAGCCCATGTCGTTCATCTGCTCGCGCAGCAGGCGCTTCTGGGCCGCGATGTCGCGGTGGTCGACATCGAGGCCGGCGGCCGGGAACGAGAACATGGCCATCGCCCGCGTGGCGTCCCGGAGGGGCCGCAGCCCGGCGGAGCGCCCGGTCCCCGAGTCCTGATGGTCGATCAGCCAGCGGTCCAGCCCGAACTCGTTGGGCACGGTGTAGAAGGCCATCATCCGCCCGAGGCGGCGGACGAACCGGTCATGCGGCCCGAAGACCATCGCGCGCAGCGCCGAGTGCAGCCCGTCGGCCCCGACAACCAGGTCGAAGCGCCGCCGGTCGCCGCCGGCGAATGCCACGTCGACCCCGTCGGTGTCCGGGGTGAGCTGGGCGATCCGGTCGCCGAAGACGTACTCGACGCCGTCGCGGGTGTCGTCGTACAGCACCCGCGACAGGTCCCCGCGCAGGATCTCGATCTCCGCGATGTACCCGTCGCCGCCGTGGTCGTCCGCGCGGTGGGTCTCCAGCACGTTCCCGTCCACGTCCACGGTGTACGCGCCGGCGGTGTCGGTGCACGCCGCGCGGACGGCCGCGTCCAGGCCCATCCGGCCGATGACCTCCCTGGCCACCCCGCGCGCGTCCACCGCCTGCCCGCCGGGGCGCAGCTCCGGTGCCCGCTCCACCACGGTCACCTCGGCCCCCCGCCGACGCAGCCAGTGGGCCAGTGCCGGCCCCGCGATGCTCGCCCCCGACACCAACACCCTGATGCTGCTCAACGTACGCCCCCGCTCACCCGACCGGCTCACTGCCACGATCGTACGGCCGCGAACCGCAGCCACCGGCCGGCACCGGGGGCCCACTCCTCGGGATCTGCCGCAATGGGGCTCGACGCTGCACCATCGCTGGTTCGGCCATGGCGGGATCGGCTGCCGAGCAGTCGGCCCGGCTGGGGTGGTCTGCGTTACCCTCTGCTTACCGCGGCGGTCGCGCCCGAGGATCCGCGGCGTGGAGTCCGATCCCGAACGGCACGAGGAGACACCGATGACCGACCCTGTCGGCGACGCCGATCCCACCGCTGACGCCGAGGCGGGAGCCGAGGATCAGCCCCAGCCCTTCGAGAACCGGGCGGCACGTCGGTCCAAGGGCAAGGCGACCCCCAACCGCGCCGGGGGTGCCGCAAGCCGCGTCCACGGCCGTTCCGGAACGGTGCAGAGCCCTCGCCAGTACGGCACCCGCCGAAGCGGCTGATTCGACAGCAGCGGGCGCATCCCGTCGCCCGACTCCCGAGGATCGGCATGACACCCGGTACCGGATCGCGGGCTCACGGGGTGGCCTGACGCCGCGACCGCCGCCGCGGACGGCGCTCGCGCCGGGTCAGCGGTGGTGGTCGAGCCAGTCGAGGATGGCGTCCAGGGCCGTCAGGCCCGCGTCGCTCGTCAGCAGGCCCGCGCTGCGCCCCGGGAACAGCAGCGGGCCGTGGCCGTACTCCCCCGCCGCCGCGGCCAGCCCCGCCGCCGACGCGCCCGGGTCGTCCGGGCAGCCCGCGACCAGTACCGCCGGCCGGCCGGCGACCGCCTCCGGCGGGCCCAGCCGCCACCGCCGCCAGCGGCCGACCGGCGCCGGCGCGAGCAGCACCGCGGCCGCCGCCGGATACCGGGCGAGCGCGTACCGGGCCACCACCGCCCCCTGCCCGTACCCGAACAGCACCGCCCGGCGCGGCAGCCCCGCCGCCGCCTGGACCGCGTCGTGCACATGCACCCGCAGGCCGCGCGCGTCGGCCAGCCGGGGCGAGCGCGGGGTGAGCGCGTACGCCGGGTAGCCGCGCCCGGCCGCGTGGTCGAGCCAGCGGGCGGCGAAGCTCTCGGCGCCGTGGCCGCGGTCGGGCAGGCAGAGCAGCGGCGGCCGGTCGGGGGCGGCGGTGGGCGGGGCGCGGTGGGCGAGGTCGCGGTCGTGCGGCGGTACCGGGTCGGCCCACTCGCCGGTCCGGACCAGCCGGGTGCGGCCGGTGACCGGGCGGCCGGTCATCGGGCGGCCGCCGGGGCGGCCATGCGGTCGAGCAGGGCCTGGAGGGCGAGCAGGTACCGGTGCGGGTCGACCTCGGCGTGGTGCCGCGGGGTGTCCACGGTGGGCGCGGCGAAGTCCCCGGCGGCGAACAGCGTCGGCCGGACGGCCGCGGCGCGGACCGGGTCGGCGTGCCACAGCCGCAGCCAGCGGGCGACGGCGACGCTCTGCCAGTGCATGCCGGGCCACATCCCGCCGGCGGTCTGCGGCAGCCCGACGACGGCGAGGGTGGGCTGCTCGGGGGCGAAGACGTGCAGGCCGAGGCGCGGGCGCTCGTCGTCGCCGAGCAGGCTGCCGGGCAGGAAGTCGTACCGGGGCCGGTAGCCGGTGGCCAGCACGACCACCTCGGGGTCGATGGTGCGGCCGTCGGTCAGGTGGACGACCTTCCCGTCGAACCGCTCGATGTCCGGCACCGGGGTGATCAGGCCGTGGCCGATGTGGTGCGGGAGCTGGCTGTTCACGGTCGGGTGGGCGGCCAGCGGCGGGTGGTCGGGGCGGGGCAGCCCGTACCGCTCGGGCGGGCCGACCGCGCGGTGCAGGATCCGGGCGGCGATCCGCTGCCGCCAGCGGCGCGGCAACGGCGCGGCGCGCAGCCGGGCACCGGCCTGGTCGACCGGGCGGCCGTGCAGGTACTTGGGGTACAGCCAGTAGCCGCGCCGGGTCGAGTACCAGCACGCCGCCGCCTGCCCGGCCAGCGCGACGGCGAGGTCGGCGGCGCTGTTGCCGCCGCCGACGACGAGGACGCGCAGGCCGCGCAGCCGGTCCGGCTCCTTGCACTCGCCGGCGTGCAGCACCCGGCCGGGGTAGCCGTCCTGGCCGGGGTAGTGCGGGCGGACCGGGTGCCAGTGGTGGCCGTTGGCGACCACCAGGGCGTCGTACCGGGTGACCCGGCCCGGCGCGTCCCCGCCGGTGCTGGCGGTGGTGACGTCCCAGCGCAGGTCGGGCGTGGGGTTGACCCAGGTGACCTCGGTGCCGAACCAGATGTCGCGGGACAGCTCGAAGTGGGTGGCGTACCGCTCCAGGTACTCCCGGGCCTGCCGGTGGTGCGGGTAGTCCGGCCAGTGGTCGGGCATCGGGAAGTCGGGGAACTCGGTCATCGGCCGGGACGAGATGAGGTGCGTGGCGGCCGTGACGGGGCTGCGCTCGTGCCGCCAGTTCCACAGCCCGCCGACGCCGGTCTCCCGCTCGTAGCAGTCGACGTCGAAGCCGTGCTCGCGCAGGTTCTTCACGGCGGCCAGGCCGGCGGCTCCCGCCCCGACGACGCAGACCGCGCCACCGCGGTCGGCGACCGCGGACTCGTTGTTCACCGGTCCTCCTCGTGGGCGCCGCGCCGGCGCCGGTGCACAGAGGATTGTCCCGACGCCGCCGCGGCCTGTCCAGCGCCCGGGTCAGGCCAGGTCGTAGGTCGCCACGATCGGGAAGTGGTCGCTGGCCCGCCGGCTGTCCGGGGTGTCGACGACCGCGTACCGCAGCAGCGCCGGCCGGTCGTCGGTCAGCAGCACGTCGATCCGGCGGGTGGCGCCGGCGGCCGGGTACGTGGGCCGCTCGTCGCCGGCCCGGGCGGCGGTGTCGGCGTACCGCTCGGTGAGCAGCGCGTGCGCCGGCCCGCCCGGGTCGTCGTTGAGGTCGGCGCCGACGATCAGCGGGGTGTCGACGGCGCGGGCCGCGCGCAGGAAGTGCCGGGCCTGGGCCGGCCGCTCGGCCGGGTCGGTGGACAGGTGGGTGCCGGCGACGGTGAACCGGGCCGCGCCGACGCTGCACTCGGCGAAGCAGGCGCCGCGCAGGTGCCGGCCGGGCGTGAGCGGGTACCGGACGCACCGGGTCGCCCGCACCCGGACCCGCAGGCCGGTCAGCACGACGTTGCCCAGCGAGTCCAGGCCGCCCCCGCCGACGACCATCCCGACCCGGCGGGCGAGCGCGGCGCACTTGGTCCGCCAGCGCCAGCGCCGCGGCCCCTCCTGGATGATGAGGACGTCCGGCGCCACCGCCCGGACGGTGGCGGCCAGCGCGGCGAGGTCGTCGCGCTGGGTGTGCACGTTGTACGACATGACGGTGATCCCGGTACCGGACACGACTCGCCTCCCGTGCGCGCTGGTCAGCCGCGGGCCAGGTCCGCGGCGCCGATCACCCCCGCGTCGTTGCCCGCGACGGCGGCCCGGATGGGCGCCGTCGGGTACTGCGCCCGCCGGCCGAGCTGCGCCGCGTACGCGTCCCGGGCCGGGCCGAGCAGCAGGTCGCCGGCCTCGACCACACCGCCGCCGATGACGAACAGGCCGGGGTCGAGGACCTGGGTCAGGTCCGCGCAGGCCAGGCCGAGCCAGTGGCCGACCTCGGCGAACGCCGCCCGGGCGACGTCGTCGTCGGCGAGCGCGGCCGCGGTCACCATCGGGCCGGTGATCGCCGCGGCGGCGCCGTCGGCCCGGCGCAGCAGCTCGGCGGCCCGGTCGGGCTCGGCGGTGGCGCCGGCCCGGGCGGCGGCGACCAGGGCGCCGCCGCTGACGTACCGCTCCAGGCAGCCGCGCCGGCCGCACGGGCACTCCCGCCCCTCCGGGACCACCCGGACGTGGCCCAGTTCGGCGGCGATGCCGTGGGCGCCGCGGTACAGCCGCCCGTCCAGCACGAGGCCGCCGCCGACGCCGGTGCCGACGGTGAGCAGGACCATGCTGTCGCCGTCGCCGGCACCGAACCGGTACTCGGCCCAGGCGGCCACGTTCGCGTCGTTCTCCACCACGACGGGCAGGCCGAGGGCGGCGGCGACGGCGTCCCGCAGCGGCTCGTCCCGCCAGGGCAGGTGCGGCCCGAACCGGACGACGGACCGGTCCGCGTCGATCCAGCCGGCGGCGCCGATGCCGACCGCGGTGACCGGGTGGTCGGCGGCGAGCGTGGCGGCGATGTCGATGACCTGCGCGCGCAGCTTGTCCGGGTCGTCGGTGCTGGTGGGGGCGCGGTGCCGCGCGACCAGCCGGCCGGCGGTGTCGACGACGCCGGCGGCGATCTTGGTACCGCCGATGTCGATGCCGATCGCGAGGCTCACGCGGCGGGCCCGGGGTCGCTCGGGCGGCGGATCGGCTTGCGCACGGCCTTCTTCGCCATCGGCTTGCGCGCCGGCGCCCCGCTGCCGTTCGCCGTGCCGCGGGCAGCGGCGGCGGGCGGGGAATCGGTGGCTCCCGCGGCGGCGGCCGGGTCGGCGCCGGCCGGGGCCGGGTCGGTACCGGCCGGGCCCGCGGCGGCCGGTGATTCGGGGTCGGGGCGGGTGGCGGCGCGCCAGACGTCGTCGGCGCCGCGCCCGCCCCGCGCCGCGCCCGCGCCGCCGCTGCCGGCACCGCCCGCCGCCGCTCCGGCCCCCGCCGCGTCCGCGCCCGCCGCGTCCGCGGCGTCGGCGAGGCTGCGCAGCAGGCTCGTCACCCCGGCCGCGAAGTCCGCCGCGCCGCCCGCGACCCGCTCGGCGAACTCCGGGCTCGGGTCGCGCAGCGCGGCGATCGCCCGGCACAGCGGGCAGACGCAGCAGGCGTTGCCCTCGGCCAGCCCGTCGACCCGCTGGGCCGCGGTGGCCACCATCGCCAGCGCGGTCGCGACCAGCCGGTGCGCCTCGTGCCGGACGGCGGAGTCGTTCACGCCTCGGCCCGCCGCTTCAGCTCGCGCAGGGCGGTGTCCAGGATCTTGCGCTCGGCCTTGGCCTTGAACATCGACAGCATCGGCATCGCCAGGTCGACCGCGAGCGTGTACGTTACGCTGGTCGTCCCGTCCGGGTGGGCGGCGATGTCGTACGAGCCGGTCTGCTTCTTCTGCACCGCCGACGGCGCGGCCAGGTGCCACTCGATCCGGGACAGGTCCTCGGCGTACTCGTACACCAGGGTGTACTCATCGGCGACCATGCCCGCGTCGACCGCGAACCGGACCTCGTGCGGGTAGCCGTCCTCGTACTCGCTGAGCACCTCGGCCCGCTTCATCGCGCCGACCCACTGGGGGTACGCGGCGAAGTCGCAGATGATCTTCGTGACCCGCTCCGCCGGGGCGGCGATCTGAATTGTCTGTGTCGAGGAGTCCGCCATGCTGGGCAGGCTACCCCGAGCGGGGGCAGAATCCGGCTACCGTCGGGGCAGGCGTCGCCGATGGGGTAGGCGAAGTCTCGCGGTCGGGGGCGTACGCGAGGTCGGACGCCCGGCAGAGAGGTGGCCCATGCGCGAGTACGTCGTTCCGCCGCTGGTGGAGTTCCGGCCCGACGAGCACCTGACCGACGCGGTGTGGCGGCACGCCGAGGCGTACCCCGACCACCCGCAGCTCCTGCGCCCGGCCGCCGCCGGCGGCTGGACGCCGGTGACCTGCGCCCAGTTCCACGCCGACGTCGTGACGCTGGCCCGCGGCCTGATCGCCGCCGGCGTCGCGGCGGGCGACCGGGTGGGGCTGATGAGCCGCACGCGGTACGAGTGGACGCTGGTGGACTACGCGCTGTGGGCGGTCGGCGCGGTGACCGTGCCGATCTACGAGACGTCCAGCGCCGACCAGGTCGGCTGGATCCTCGGCGACTCCGGCGCGGTGGCCTGCGTGGTGGAGACCGACGCGCACGCCGACCTGGTCGACCGGGGCGCGCTGCCGGCCCTGCGCGACGTGTGGCGGATCGACGGCGGCGACCTGGTCGCGCTGGCCGGGCGCGGCGCCGACACGCCCGCCGGGGCGGTGGACGAGCGGCGGGCGGCGGCCGGCGTGGACGACCTCGCCACGATCATCTACACCAGCGGCACCACCGGGCGGCCCAAGGGCTGCGAGCTGACCCACCGCAACATGTACGCCGACATCGCCAACGCCCTGCCGCTGCTGGTCGGCACGTTCGACGAGAACGCGCGGACGCTGCTGTTCCTGCCGCTGGCGCACGCGTTCGCCCGGCTGATCCAGGTCGGCGCCATCCAGTCCCGGGCGCAGCTCGGCCACACGGCCGACCTGCTGAACCTGGCCGCGACGATGCGCGACTTCCGGCCGACGTTCCTGCTGTCGGTGCCGCGGGTGTTCGAGAAGGTGTACAACACCGCCACCCAGAAGGCCGCCGACGAGGGCAAGTCGGCGATCTTCGGCCGGGCCGAGAAGGTGGCGGTGGCGTACAGCGAGGCCCGCGACCGCGGCGGCCCCGGCCCGGTCCTCAGGCTCGAGCACGCCCTGTTCGACAAGCTGGTGTACGGCAAGCTGCGGGCCGCGCTGGGCGGCCGGTGCACCGCGGCGATGTCCGGCGGCGCGCCGCTGGGCGCCCGGCTGGCCCACTTCTTCCGCGGCGTCGGCGTGACCATCTACGAGGGGTACGGCCTGACCGAGACCTCCCCGGCGGCCTCGGTGAACCTGCCGGCGGCGACCCGGATCGGCACGGTCGGCCGGCCGCTGCCCGGCGTGGGCGTCCGGATCGCCGACGACGGGGAGATCCTGATCGGCGGCGAGATCGTGTTCCGCGGCTACTGGAACAACCCGGAGGCGACCGCCGCGGCGAAGTCGGCGGACGGCTGGCTGCACACCGGCGACCTGGGCGGCCTGGACGCCGACGGGTACCTGCGGATCACCGGCCGGAAAAAGGAGATCATCGTGACGGCCGGCGGCAAGAACGTCGCCCCGGCCCCGCTGGAGGACGGCCTGCGGGCGCACGCGCTGGTCAGCCAGTGCCTCGTCGTCGGCGACGGGCGGCCGTTCATCTCGGCCCTGGTCACCCTCGACGAGCAGGCGCTGCCGGCGTGGCTGCGGTCCGCCGGCCGGCCCGAGGGCACGCCGGTGGCCGAGCTGCGCGAGGACGCGGCCCTGCGGGCCGCGCTGCAGGAGGCCATCGACGCGGTCAACGCCACGGTCTCCCAGGCCGAGTCGATCCGCACGTTCCGGGTGCTGCCCCGCGACTTCACCGAGGCCGGCGGGGAGCTGACCCCGTCGCTGAAGGTCAAGCGCAACCTGGTCCTGGAGCGGTACGCCGACGAGGTCGACGCCCTGTACCGCCGCTGACCCCGCCGCCCGGCGGGCGCGCGACCCGGGCGCCGGGCGCGGCCGGGCACGGGCCGGGCGGCGGCCGGGCGGCGCGGCGCGCGACCGCACGTGCGCGGCAGCGACCACCCGGCCGTCTACGATCGACGGGTGCGCGTACTTCCCGGCCCCGGTGACCGGCCGTCGACCGCTGCGGCGGGGGCGCCCACCGGCGCGGCCCTGCCCATCGTGGCCCGGCTGGTCCTCCTACTGTTGATCACCGCCCTCGGCTGGGCGGTCACCGACGTCGGCGAGCTGATCTGGCTGCTCCTGCTGGCCGGCTGCGGCGCGCTGGCGGTGGTCCCGGACCGGGAGCCGCTCGGCACGCTCGGCCGGTTCGCCGAGGTGCTGATCGTCGCGTTCGCCGCCACCGGCTTCGCCGGGCAGTCACTGCTGGCCGAGCCGCCGGGCGCGGGGTTCGCGGCGGCGCTGCTGCTGCCGTACCTGTGCCTGCCCGTCTCGACCGCCGCCCGGCTGGGCCGGACCCGGGAGACCGCGGCGCTGCTCGGCACCGCGGTCCTGGCCCTCGGCCTGGCCGGGGCGCTGACCCCGCTGGACGGCGGCCGGCTGCTCGGCGACCGCTGGTTCCTCGCCGCCGCCGTCGAGGGCATCGTGCTGGCCGCGCTGGCCGGCGCGGCCGTGACCGTGGCCGCCGGGCGCACCCCGCCGGAGCCGCCGGCCCCGCCGCAGCCGGCCCCGTACGAGGAGGCGACCCGGCTGCTCACCCAGCTCCGCAGCGTCGCCCGGCAGCTCCCCGGCGCCACGCTGGACCCCGGCAGCATCGCCGAGCACATGCTCGACGACGTCAAGAACGTCGCCCGCACCGACCGGGCCGCCGTGCTCACCGCGAGCGGCGGCGGCCGGCTGGTCGTGCTCACCGAGTCCGGGGTGGACCGGGCCGAGTGGGAGGCCACGATCGACTCCGACTCGGCGCTGGCCGAGGCGTGGGCGAGCCAGCAGCCGCAGACCTCCGCCCGGTCGCAGACCCGCTCGCACGCCGGCGGCGACGTCTCGGCGCTGATCGTCCCGCTGATCGCCGGCGTCCGGACGGTCGGCCTGATGGTGATCGAGGCGGCGGTGTCGGGGGCGTACCCGAGCGACGTCGTCGACCGGGTCACCGCGATCACCGCGCCGGCCGCGCTGCGGCTGGAGGCGGCGCTGCTGTTCGACGAGGTCCGGTCGATCGCGACGAACGAGGAGCGGCAGCGGCTGGCCCGGGAGATCCACGACGGGGTGGCGCAGGAGCTGGTGATCGTCGGGTACGGCATCGACAACGCCCTGGCGACGCTCCCGGAGGGCCCGAACAGCGACGACACCGCCGACACCCTGCGGATGCTGCGCGGCGAGGTCACCCGGGTGATCACCGAGCTACGGTTGAGCCTGTTCGAGCTGCGCAGCGAGGTGGACCGGCACGGGGGCCTCGCGGCGGCGCTGGCGGAGTACGCCCGGACCGTGGGCGCGTCGGCCGGCCTGCGGGTGCACCTGTCCCTCGACGAATCGACCAACCGCCTCCCCGCGGCGACGGAGGCCGAGCTGCTGCGGATCGGCCAGGAGGCCATCACGAACGCGCGCAAACACGCCGCCGCGAGCAACCTCTGGGTGACCTGCGAGGTTGATCCGCCGTACGCGCGGATCGAGATCGCCGATGACGGCAAGGGGCTGCCGGAGCGCCGCCCCGACGGCCGGTACGGACTGACCATCATGCGGGAGCGGACGAATCGCGTACGGGGGCGCCTGGAGATCACCCCGCGCGACCCGAACGGCACAAGTGTTGCGGTAGTAGTAGGAACTCCGCCCCGACGCGATAGCGTGCGCGATAGCGTGAACGCAGCAGAAACGGAGTAATGGAGCATGACGACGAGCCCAACCCCGCCCGCGGGTCCGCCGGGGCCGCCGCCGGGGACGCGCACGAAGATCCTCCTGGTCGACGACCACGACCTGATCCGCAAGGGTCTGCGCCACGCTTTCGAGCGGGACAAGGACTTCGAGGTGGTCGGCGAGGCCGCCACCGCGGCCGAGGGCGTCCGGCAGGCCGGCGCCCTGCAGCCCGATGTGGTGATCATGGATCTGCGCCTGCCCGACGGCAGCGGCCTGGAGGCGACCCGGCAGCTCCGCAAGAACAGCGCGACCATGGGCATCGTGGTGCTGACCATGTACGCCGGCGACGACCAGCTCTTCGGCGCGCTGGAGGCAGGGGCGAGCGCCTTCGTGCCGAAGACCGCCCCGGCCGACGAGGTCGTGGCCGCGGCCCGGCACGCGGCGTCGGCGCCGAGCGCGTTCACCGCCGCCGACCTGGCGGACGCGATGAAGCGGCGGCTGGCCCCGGCCGGCCCGCAGCTCTCCCCGCGCGAGGGCCAGGTGCTCCGGCTGCTGGCCGACGGCATGAGCGTGGCCGGCATCGCCAAGCAGCTCTTCGTCAGTGAGTCGACGGCGAAGACGCACATCTCGAAGCTGTACGAGAAGCTGGGCGCCGCCAACCGGGCCCAGGCCCTGATGACCGCCCTGAAGCTGGGGCTGCTGGAAGCGCCCGACGCGCCGAAGTTCTGACGCGTCGCGGCCCCGCCGCCGGTCCGCGGCCCGGACCCGGCGGCGGGGCCCGGATCCGCCGCGGCTCAGGTCGCCGGGGTGCGCGCCAGTAGCGTGCGCAGGCGGGCGGCCTGGGCGTCCCACGTCCAGTCCCGGGTGACCCAGTCGCGGCCCGCCGCGCCGAGCTTGCCCGCCAGCGGCGGGTCGGCCAGCAGCGCGCCGACCCGGTCGGCCAGCGCGGGCACGTCCCGGCCGTTCACCACGTGCCCGGTCTCCCCCTCCCGGACGGCGTCCGGGGCGCCGCCGGAGTCGCCGGCCACCACGGGCAGGCCGACCGCGGACGCCTCCAGGTAGACAATCCCCAGCCCCTCCACGTCCAGGCCGCGGCGGCGGGTGCGGCAGGGCATCGCGTATACGTCGCCGGCCCGGTAGTGCGCCGGCAGCTCGACCCACGGCACCGCCCCGGTGAACACCACGTCGGCGGCCACCCCGGCCTCGCGGGCCAGCCGCGCCAGTGCCGGCCGGTACGGGCCGCCGCCGACCAGCAGCAGCGCCGCACCCGGCACCCGGCGGCGGATGGCCGGCAGCGCGCGGATCAGCGCGTCCTGCCCCTTGCGCGGGACCAGCCGGGACACGCACACCACGACGGGCCGGTCGGCCAGCCCGTGCCGGCGGCGCACCGCCTCCCCGTCCACGCCGGGGTGGAACACGTCCACGTCCACGCCGGGGGCGAGCCGGCGCAGGGCGGTCAGGTCGCCGATGGCCGGGGTGAGCCGGCGGCGGGTGTACTCGCCGAGGTACGTCACGACGTCCGCGCCGCGGGCGATCCGGCGCAGCAGCGCCCGGGCGCCCGGCAGCGCCGCCCAGCCGACCTCGTGGCCGTGGGTGAGCGCAACGGCCCGCGCGACGCCGGCGCGCCGGCGCAGGCCGTGCGCGAGCAGGCCGAGCGGCGCGGCCGCGCCGAACCAGACCGCGGTGCAGCCGCGGGCCCGGGCCAGCGCCGCCGCCCGCCGGGCCACCGCCGGGGTGGGCAGCAGCATCCCGGTGCGCTCGCGGACCACGTCGAACGGCTGGGCGGCGTCGAACGCCGCGGCGCCCGGCGAGGTCGACGCGTACACGACCACGTCGCCGGGCGGCTGCCGCAGCGCGAGCTGGTGCACGAACGCCTGGATGCCGCCGGGCCGCGGCGGGAAGTCGTTGGTGACCAGCAGCGTCCTCACCGCTGCCCCCGGGCGTACGCGCGGGCGGCGGCGATCCGCTCGACCGTCGTCGGGTGGCTGCCGAACAGGGCGTGCTCCCAGTACGGCGGGTCGGGGTCGGACAGGTTCACCCCGGCCAGCCGGCGCTGCATCGCCTCGTACGCCGCCGGGTCGCCGGTCAGCGCCAGCGCGTGCGCGTCGGCCCGGGCCTCGATCCGCCGGGACGCGTACGCCTGCACCGGCCCGAGCAGCAGCCCCGCGACGGCGGTCAGGGCGAGCAGCAGGCCGACCGCGCGCGGGTCGCCGAGCCCGTCCACGCCCGCCGCGCGCAGCAGCCCGGTCCAGCTCCCGAGCAGGTACAGCAGCACCACGCCCGCGGCGGCCGCCAGCGCGCCGGTGACGGTCGCGGACAGCACGTCCCGGTCCTCGGCGTGGCCCAGCTCGTGCGCGGCGACCGCGACGATCTCGGCCGGCGGGGCCTCGCGCAGCAGGGTGTCGTAGACGACGATCCGGCGGGTCGGGCCGAGCCCGGAGACGTACGCGTTGACCGCCCGGGTGCGCCGGGACGCGTCGGCGACCAGCACCTCCCGGACCGGGACGCCGTCCCGCTCGGCGAGCGCCATCAGCTCGGTGCGCAGCGGCGAGGCCGGCATCGGGGTGAACCGGTTGAAGACCGGCTCGACGAGCACCGGCAGCACGAACGAGAAGACCACCACCAGCGCGGCCGCGCCGCCGGCGCCGAACGCCCACCACCAGCGCGGGGCGAGCCGGAGCAGGCCGAACCAGCCGAACAGCACCACCAGGCCGAGGACGGCGGCGACGCCGTACCCCTTGAGCACGTCGACGAGCCAGCTCCCCCAGTCCTGGGTGGAGATGCCGTACCGGACCAGGATCGACTGCCGCCACGCCGCCAGCGGCAGGGTGACCACGTCGGCGACCAGCAGGACGCCGAGCCCGCCGCACAGCACCCGGGCCCACCAGGCGCCGCCGAACGGGCGGGCCAGCAGCTCGACCAGGTGCGCGCCGAGCGGGGTGAGGCCGAGGACCAGCGCGACGGCGAGGCCCAGGCCCATCGTCAGGTACCGGCCGGGCCGCAGCGCCGCGGCGAACGCCCGCCCGCGGTCGACCTGGTCGGCCGGCAGGTCGCGCAGCGCGGCGAGCTGGTCGGCCCGCGGGGCGGGCACGCGGTGCCACGGGGTGAGCAGGGCCACGGCGAGGGCCAGCCCGACCACCAGTGCGATCAGGGTGAGCACCGCCCATGTGCGCGACGTCATTCCACCTCCCGGGTACCGCGGCACCGCCGGCGCGGGACCGCCCCCGACCGTACCGTCAGCTCCGCCCGAGCAGGCGCAGCAGCGCGTCGGCGGCGGCCGGGTACGCGCCGTGCCGGCGGATCCCGTCGGCGACCTCCCGGTCGGACGAGACCACCACCACGGGCCGCCCGGCCGGCTCGGCGCGGACCAGCCGGCGGATCAGCTCGTCGGCGGTCTCCCCCTTACGGGAGAACAGCACCCGCACCCCGCGCGGCGGGGTGGCCAGGCCGGGCACCCGGTCGGCGCCGTCGAAGACCAGCGTGACCTCGGCCCGGGTGCGGGCGGCCAGGCCGGTCAGGCCGGTGATCAGCCGCTGCCGCTGCCGCTCCAGGGACAGCTCGCCGTACCCGCGCTTGGTCACGTTGTAGCCGTCCACCACCAGGTGCACCCGGGGCAGCGCGAGCAGTTCGTCGAGGCGGCCGGGGTCGTCGGCGTCGCGGGCCTTGGCCCGCTCCCCCGCGGCGCCGGGCCGGTCGGCGTGCGCCTCGGCGACGGCGTCGGCGGGGAGCTGGCCGGGCGGTTCGAGGCCCAGCTCGCGGCGCAGGCCGACGGCGGTCTGGCCGAGGGTCTCCAGCAGCAGCCACAGCCGGGCCTCGTTCGCCGTCCGGGCGTCCCGGGCGGCCTGCCGGGCGGTACCGGCGGCGGACTGCGCCTCGGCCAGCTTCCCGCGCAGCCGGCGCAGCTCCGCCTCGTGGTCGGCGGCGGACCGGGCGTGCCGGCCCCGCTCGGTGGCGAGCAGCCCGTCCGCGCGCTGCCGCTCCTGCTCGGCCTCGCGCAGCGCCCGGCCGGCCCGCCGGTGCTCCTCGCGCAGCCCGTTCAGCTCGTCGCGCAGCCGGGCCAGCTCGTCGCGCAGCTTGTCCGCCTCGACCCGGGCCACCGCCCGCTCGTGCTGGGCCCGGGCGGTCTCCTGCCGGGCCTCGCGGACCGCGGCGGCCACCTCGGCGCTGCGCGCCTCGGCGTCGACCGCGACGCCGGCCGCCGCGACCATGCCCCGCCAGCCGGCGGGCCGCAGCAGGTACGCCAGCGCGGCCACCTCGACCGGGTCGGCCGCGCCGGGCGCGGCGCCGCCGGCGACCGCGGCGGCCAGCTCGCCGCCGGCCTCCCGGACGGGCTCGGCGACCGCGGTCCGGAACGCGGCGTCGCCGGCGAGCTGCGTGGCGATGGCGGCGCCGCCGAGCTTGGCCCGGCGGGCGGCGGCGAACTGCGCGACCCGGCGCAGCGGCGCGGGCAGGTCGCCGGCCGGCAGGTGCGGCAGGACGGCCGCGACCAGGGCGACCGTGCGCTGCCGCACGGGTTCGGGCAGCACCGGCTCCGCCGCGGCCGGCGCCGGCCGGTCCGCGGTCCCGTCGGGCTGCGGCGACACCATCCGTCCAGTCTGTCACCGTCGCGGGCGTTGCCGCGCGGCGGATCGGGCGCTGAGATCGAATCGCCGCGGCGCGCACCGGCGGCTGTCGATGTCGTACCGTGCCCGTACCGTCCGGGCATGCCGGATAACGCGCACGTCCCGGGCCCATATCCGCCATCCTCGACCGACCCGCCGCGGCCCGATCCGCTCCCCGGCGGGCAGCCGCGGTACCAGCAGCCGCGGTACGAGCAGCCGACGCTGGGCGGCCCGCTCGCCGACGGCGACGCCGACCCGCGCACCCTGCCGCTGCGCGACGCCACCTTCGTCGTCCTCGACCTGGAGACCACCGGCGGCACCGCGGCCGACGGCGGCGTCACCGAGATCGGCGCGGTCAAGATCCGCGGCGGGCAGCGGCTGGGCACGTTCGCCACGCTGGTCGACCCCGGGCTGCCGATCCCACCGCTGGTGACCGTGCTGACCGGGATCACCACCGCGATGGTGTCCGCCGCGCCGCGGCTGCCGGCCGTGCTGCCCGGCCTGCTGGAGTTCCTGCGCGGCGCGGTCGTGGTCGCGCACAACGCGCCGTACGACCTGGGCTATCTGCGGGCGGCCTGCACCCGGCACGGGTACGCCTGGCCGTCCCCGCCGGTGCTCGACACGCTGCCGCTGTCGCGCCGGGTGTTCACCCGCGACGAGGTGCCCGACCGCAAGCTCGGCACGCTGGCCCGGTACCTGCGGCTGCCGCACCAGCCCACGCACAGGGCGCTGGCCGACGCGGAGGCCACCGTGGACCTGCTGCACGCGCTGTGCGAGCGGCTGGGCGGGTTCGGCGTCGACACCGTCGGCGGGGCGATCGCGTTCGGGCGCGCCGTGTCGCCGGTCCGGCAGCGGCAGCGGCACCTCGCCGACGGCCTGCCCCGCGCCCCCGGCGTGTACCTGTTCCGGGCCGCCGACGACCGCCCGCTGTACGTCGGCACGTCCCGGGACATCGCCGGCCGGGTGCGCACGTACTTCACCGCCGCCGAGCGGCGGCCGCGGGTCGACGAGATGCTCGCCGCCGCCGTCCGGGTCGAGGCGGTGGTGTGCGCGCACGCGCTGGAGGCCGAGGTGCGCGAGCTGCGGCTGATCGCCGCGCACGCGCCGCCGTACAACCGGCGGTCCAAGCACCCGCAGCGGACGGTGTGGCTGCGGGTGACCGACGAGCCGTACCCGCGGCTGTCCGTGGTCCGGCAGCGCCGCGGCACGCCCGATAGCTGCCTCGGCCCGTTCCCGTCGACCCGGGCCGCCGAGCGGGTGGCCGAGGCGGTCCGCGAGGCGCTGCCGCTGCGGCCGTGCGCGCAGCGGCTGTCGGCGCGCACCCCGAGCGCGGCGTGCGCGCTGGCCGAGCTGGGCCGCTGCCCGGCGCCGTGCCTGCACCGGGTCACCCCCGAGCAGTACGCCGCCGCGGCGGTGGCGCCGCTGCGCGAGGCGACCGTCGGCGACCCCGGCCCGCTGGTCGAGGTGCTGCTGGCCCGGATTGCGACGCTGTCGGCCGCCCAGCGGTACGAGGAGGCCGCGGCCGTCCGCGGGCGGCTGTCGGCGCTGCTGCGCGCCACCACCCGGCTGCAGCGGCTCGCCGCGGTCACCGGCATCGCCGAGCTGGTCGCCGCGCACCCGGCGGCCGGCGGCGGCTGGGAGCTGGCCGTGGTCCGGTACGGGCGGCTGGCCGCCGCCGGCGGGTCGCCGCCGCGGGTCCATCCACAGCCGACGATCGACCTGCTGCTGGCCACCGCCGAGACGGTCGAGCCGGGCGACGGCCCGGTGCCGGCGGCGACCGCGGAGGAGACCGAACGGATCCTGCACTGGCTGGAACGGCCGCGCACCCGACTCGTTCGGGTGTCCACCCCTTGGGCGCTGCCCGCGCGTGGCGCCGCCCGGTTCGCCGCGCTGCTGGCGCAGGCTGAGGTGGCCAGCCGGTCCGCCGACGCGAGCTGAATGCGCTGCTCACCCCGGTTCGGAGTCCGCCGAGCAGCGATCCGGCCCGAGCCGATCACGCACGAGCTTGTGGCCGTTTGGCTAACGGTCTGCTGATTACCCTGATACCACGGTGTTCTTCTGACAGACTTGTCCGAATTACTGTGTTGTCCGTGCCACTGTGCGCGGACACCCGGCGCGCCCGGGCCACCCCCGGGCGGGTAAAGCCGGCGGCGAGAGAGGTGACGCCGATGGACCTCGATGCCGGGAGCGGAACTCCGCTCGGCCGGATGCCCCACCCGGGCGCCCTCGTGCCGGGGGTCGGGCGCCGGCTGCGCTCGCTGCTCGCCCACGCCCGCCCGCGCCGACCGGTCGACCCGGTCGGCGCGCTGCTACGGGCGCACCGGGCGATCCACCCGTACATGGACGCGAGCGTGCTGCGCCGCGGGTACGTGATCGCCGAGAGCGCGCACCGCGGGCAGTTCCGCAAGAGCGGCGAGCCGTTCATCACCCACCCGCTCGCGGTCGCCCAGATCCTCGCCGAGCTGGGCATGGACACGACCACGCTGGTCGCCGCGCTGCTGCACGACACGGTCGAGGACACCGACTACACGCTGCACGCGCTGCGCGACGACTTCGGCCAGGAGATCGCGCACCTGGTCGACGGCGTGACGAAGTTCGACAAGGTCTTCTACGGCAAGGCGGCCAAGGGCGAGACCGTCCGGAAGCTGATCATCGCGGCGGGCCGGGACGTCCGGGTGCTGATCATCAAGCTGGCCGACCGGCTGCACAACATGCGCACGCTCGGCGTCCGCTCCCCCGCCTCCCGGGCCCGGATCGCCCGGGACACCCAGGACGTGCTGGTGCCGCTGTGCGAGCGGCTCGGCATCCAGGCGCTCAAGCGGGACCTGGAGGACGCGGTCCTCCAGCACCTCGACCCGGAGGCGTACGGGCTGATCGGCGAGTACGCCACCGCCCGGCAGGACGGCTCGGCGATGCTGGAGACGGTCATCGCCAGCACCCGGCGCACGCTGCGCCGGCAGCGGCTCGCCGCGGACGTGCGGCCGCGGCCGCGGCACCTGTACTCGATCTGGCAGGACACCCGCAAGGAGGGCCACCGGGAGCCGCACGTGCTGCCCCGGGTGGCGGTCGTGGTGGACGGCGACGACGCCGACTGTTACGCCGCCCTGGGCGCGGTGCACGGGATGTGGCGGCCGGTGGCGGGCCGGTTCAAGGACTTCATCGCCGCGCCGAAGCACAACCTGTACCGCTCGCTGCACACCACCGTGATCGGCCCGGACAACCACGTGGTGGAGATCCTCATCCGGACCACCGCGATGCACCGCACGGCCGAGTACGGCATCGCCGCCGGCTTCCGGTACCCCAACCCGGCCGACCACGACGCCGGCGCCGAGGAGGCGCTGGCCTGGCTGCGCCGGGTGCTGGACTGGCAGCAGGAGACCGCCGACACCGGCCAGTTCCTCGACTCGCTGCGCTGCGACCTCGCCGAGGCGCAGGTGAAGGTGTTCGCGCACGGCGCGACGCTGCACCTGCCGGAGGGCGCCACGCCGGTCGACGTCGCGTACGAGCTGAGCCCCGAGACCGGCGAGTCGTGCCTGGCCGCCCGGGTCAACGGCCGGCTGGCGCCGCTGTCCTCGCCGCTGGCCGACGGCGACCTGGTGGAGATCTTCACCGAGATGGACGCCCCGCAGGGGCGGCCGGTGCCGCGCGGGCCGCGGCGGGAGTGGCTGAGCTTCACCCGGTCCGGGGCGGCGCAGCGGCAGATCCAGCGCTGGTTCACCGACGACGACGCGGCGGTGGCGATCGCCGACAAGGTCCGGCTGGGGCGCGGCGAGCTGTTCCGCGAGCTGCGCCGCCGGGACCGCGGCCTGGTCGACGACGACCCGCTGCGCCAGCTCGCCGGGCAGCTCGGCTACCCCGACCACGAGACGCTGCTGGTGGCGATCGTGGACGAGCAGCGGTCCGCGGCGGACGTCGCCGACCGGCTGATCACGATGGTCGACCAGGGACCGCCCGCCGCCTGAGCGGGCCCGCCGCGAATCCGGCCGGGCGCCGCACCCCCGGTGCTATCTTCGGTGCACCCGAACACAAGACTTCCTCGCATCGGGGTGCCGGATGGTCGAGCAGCAGCCGCCGCGCGTACGCCCCGGCCGACCGCGGACCCTCGACCCGCAGCGCGGCCGCCGGGAGCGGCTGCGCCGCGCCGTCCTCGCCAGCCGGGCCCGGGTCGAGGTACGGCTGCGGGTCGGCCCGCCGACCCCCGGCGGCCCCGGCGAGCCCGGCCCCGGCCCGGCCGACGCCGAGCGGCTCAGCGCCGCGCTGGCCCAGCTCAGCCGGGCCGAGGACAGCCGCTCGCTGGAGATCGGCTGGGCCCTGCTCAACGCCGCCGACGACCTGGTCACCTCCACGTACACCGACGACGAGGTCAACGCCGCCATCGTCGTGCTGCGTCAGCAGATCGACCACGGCGAGATCAGCGGCTGGCGGCAGAAGGCGATCGCCGACCTGCTCGACCACGTCACCCCGCCGGGCGCGGTCCCGCCGCCGGGCGACCCGGTGCCGGGGTACGGCATGCCGACCCGGGCCAGCGACCGCGTCCTGCTGCTCCAGGCGCTGCGCCTGCGCAACAACCACTACGACCTCGGCCACCACACGCTGCGGGTCAGCGCCACCCGCCGGGTCTGGCTGCTGATCATCGGAATCGTGCTGCTCGGCGTCGGCGCGGCGGTGGCCTGGGGCGACGTCCGCCAGCCCGGCGACATCCTGGTGTCCGGGCGGGTCATCGGCGGCGTGCTGGTGGCCGGGATGCTCGGGGCGGTGACCAGCGCCATCCAGCGCCTCGCCGTCGACCCGCAGACGTCGGTGGTGCTGCAACTGGGGTCGTTCACGGCGACGGTGACCCGGCTGTTCGTGGGGGCGGTGGCGGCGCTGACGGTGTACCTGGCCCACCGCGGCGGCATCCTCTCCTTCCCGGGCACCCACGCCCTCCCGCTGCTGATCCTGGCCTCCTTCGGCGCCGGCTTCGCCGAACGCCTGGTGGTCTTCCACGGCAAGTCCGCCTGACCCGTGTGGAGGTGTACCGGCTCTTGTTGATCATGGTTTGGTGGGTGGGTGTCCACTCCGGACCTCGATCGGCGGGTGATCGGGGTCGGTGGCGTCGGCCGGGCGTGGGTGGGGTGGCATAGCCTGGCGGCGTGTCCGATGCCTCCCCGTCGCCCCGGTCCGGCCTGCGGCGCGCGCTGCGCGGTGCGCTGTACGGCGTCTTCTACCGGCTGCCCGTCCCGCTGCGCAACCGGCTGGTCCGGCTGCGGGTGCGCACGTACGTCGTCGGCGCGGTGGTGCTGCTGCGCGACGCCGACGACCCGCACCGGCTGCTGATGCTGCGCCAGCCGCCCGGCCGGGGCTGGACGCTGCCCGCCGGACTGCTGGAGAAGCGGGAGGAGCCGCGGCTCGGCGCGCTCCGGGAACTGGCCGAGGAGACCGGCATCCACCTGCGGCCGGAGCAGCTCCGGCAGGCGGTACCGAACGCGCTGGTCCACCCGCGCGGCTGGATCGACCTGGTGTTCGAGGCCGAGGTGCGGGCCGCCGGGGTCACGCCGGTGGTGGACGGCGCGGAGGTGTGGGAGGCCGCCTGGCAGCACACCGACCGGCTGCCGCCGCTGACGAAGGCGACGGCCCGCCTCCTCGGCCACTTCGGCCTCGGCCCGGCCGCCCCCGCCGCGGACGAACCGGCCGCGGGCGGGTCGGGGGTCGGCGGGCGCGGGGAGGGCGCGTGATCTGTGCGGTGGTCCTCGCCGCCGGCCTCGGCGTGCGACTGCGGCCGCTGACCGCGACCGTACCCAAAGCGCTCTGCCCGGTCGGCAACGTCCCGCTGCTGGACCGGGCCCTGGACCGGCTCGCCGCGCTCGGCCTCGCCGGCCCGGCCGCGGTGGCGGTGAACGCCTCGTACCTCGCCGACCGGGTCGTCGCGCACGTCGGCGACCGGGCGCGGCTGTCGGTCGAGCCGGACGGGCCGCTGGGCACCGGCGGGGCGCTGGCCCGGCTGCGCGGCTGGGTGGACGGGCGCGGGGTGCTGGTCGGCAACGCCGACGCGTACCTGGCCGCCGCCGCGCCCGCCGGGGCGGACGTCGCGGCCCTGCTCGACGGCTGGGACGGGCGGCGGGTGCGGCTGCTCGTCCGGCCCGCGCCGGCGGGGGGCGCGGGCGAGTTCGGGCCGTGGCGGTTCGCCGGGTTCTCGCTGCTGCCGTGGGACCGGGTCCGGGCGCTGCCCGACACACCGGGCGAGCTGTGGCGGGAGGTGTGGCGGCCGGCGGAGGCCGACGGGGAGCTGGACTGCGTCCCGTACGCCGGGCGGTACCTCGACTGCGGCACCCCGCGCGACTACCTCGCGGCGAACCTCGACGCCGTGGCCCGGGCCGGCGGCAGCATCGTCGCGGCCGGCGCGGCGGTGCCGGGCGCGGTGACCGACAGCGTGGTGGGGGCGGGGGCGACGGTCCGGGGTACGGCGACCCGGGTGGTGGTGTGGCCGGGGGCGGAGGTGGCGGCGGGCGAGCGGCTCGCCGACGCGATCCGGCTGCCGGACGGCGCCACGGTCCCGGCCCCGCCGCTGACCCCCGCGCCGACGCCCTGACACCGCCCACGGCGCACCCCTGACCGTCCGGCCGTCGCCGGGTCGCGGGCGCCGGAGTCAGGGACCGCCGGCGTGCCGCGCGCGGCGCGCCGGCCGGTCAGGGGGTCGCGGGGGCGCCGGCGGGCGCGGCGGTGCGGGCCACGGCCAGCCACCGGTCCAGCGCGGTCGTCGCCGACCCGGAGTCGATCGCCTCCGCCGCGACCGCCAGCGCGTGCGCCAGCGCGGTGCGCAGCCCGGCCGCGGACACGTCCGACAGGCCGTCCCGGGCGACCAGCGCGGCCGCGGCGTTGACCAGGACCGCGTCCCGGACCGGGCCCGCCTCGCCGGCCAGCACCCGGCGCAGCACGTCGGCGTTGAACGCGGCGTCGCCGCCGCGCAGGTCGCCGGCGGCGCTGCGGGCCAGGCCGAGGTCGACGGTGTCCAGCAGCAGCGGGGTGACCGCGCCGCCGGCGGTGGCCCAGACCCGGGTGGGGGCGGCGGTGCTGATCTCGTCCAGGCCGTCCTCGCCGCGGACCACCAGGACCGAGTCGCCGCGGGCGGCGAACACCGCCGCCATCAGCGGCGCCATCCGGGCGTCGAAGCAGCCGATCGCGCCGGACCGCGGGCGGGCCGGGTTGGTGAGCGGGCCGAGGAAGTTGAACGCCGTCGGTACGCCCAGCTCGCGCCGGACCGGCGCGACGTGCCGCATGCCGGGGTGGAACCGGGCGGCCATGCAGAAGCCGATCCCGGCCTCGGCGACGGTGTGCCGGACGGCGTCCGGGCCGAGGTCGAGCGGCAGCCCGAGGTACTCCAGCACGTCGGCGGTGCCGCACAGCGAGGAGGCGGCCCGGTTGCCGTGCTTGACCACGGTGGCGCCGGCGCCGGCGGCGACGATCGCGGCCATCGTGGAGATGTTGACGGTGTGCGCCCGGTCGCCGCCGGTGCCGACGACGTCGACGGCGGCGGCGCGGACGGGCTCGTCCAGCTCGACGGCGACCGCGTGCGCGAGCATGGCGGCGACCAGGCCGCCCAGCTCCTCGGCGGTCTCGCCCTTGGCCCGCAGGGCCATGGCGAACGCGGCGAACCGGGCCGGGCTGGCCGCCCCGGAGACGATCTCGCCCATCGCCCACGCGGTGTCGTCCGCGGACAGCGGCGTGCCGGCGAGCAGCGCGGTGAGCAGCCCGGGCCAGGTGCGCGCGGTCATCGGCGTCAGGCGGGCAGGGCGCCACCGGCGCCCGGTACGGCCGGGTCGGCGCCCGGCCCGGCGTCGGGCAGCGCGGCCGGCTCGCCGCGCAGCAGGGCGGCGACGGTCCGGCCGGTGGTCAGCGGGTCGAGCGGCAGCCGCAGGGTCGCGTCGACCTCGGCGTACGCGGCGAGCCACTTGTCGGCGGCCCGGGCGATGGCGACGACGATCGGCGGGGGCGCCGGGAACTCGTCCCGGACCTGCCGGGCGATGCCCAGGCCGCCGGCGGGGGCGGCCTCGCCGTCGAGCAGCATGAGGTCGACCTCGTAGGTGTCCATCAGGGTGATGCAGTCGACGTACGTGCCGGCCTCGACGAACTCGACCGCCAGGTCCGGCGCGGGCCGGGCGCCGATCGCCAGGCGCATCTGCTCCCGGACCGCGGGGTCGTCGCTGTACAGCAGCACGGTGTTCAGGCGATCAGTCACGGTCGGTGCTCCCCGGTCCGGCTTCGGTGACGGTGCCCGCCGATCGTACCGCCGCCGGCACCGCCCGGCCGGGCACCCCGGTCAGCCGGCCGCGGCGGCGGCCCGGGCCTCGGCCCGGTCCAGCTCCCGGTCGATCCGGCGCTCCTCCCGGCGGGACTGGCGGACCCACTGCGCCACCAGCACGGCGAGCATGGTCACGCTGACCAGCTCGCCGCCGGCCCAGAGGACGCCGCCGGCGATCCGCTGGTCGGTGAACGGGTCGGCCCAGCCGAGCCGCAGGGACGGGTACCAATCGCCGCCGAGCAGCGCCACGCTCTGCATCACGGTGAGCCCGAGCACGGTGTGGAACGGCACGGAAAGGAGCATCAGCAGCGCCCGGGCCGGGTACGGCCAGCGGCCGGGCAGCGGGTCGAGCCCGAGCAGCGGCCAGAAGAACAGGCAGCCGGTGAGGATGAAGTGTGCGTGGGTGAATTCGTGCGCGATCGGGTTCCGCAGGGTGAGCGCGTAGAGGTCGGAGAAGTACAGCGCGAACGGATTCACCACGAACAGGGCGAAAGCGACCAGCGGGAACGTCAGCACCCGGGCGACCCGGCTGTGCAGGACCGCGAGCAGCCGCTTGCGCGGCCGCACGGGCAGGGTCCGCAGCGCGAGCGTCACCGGGGCGCCGAGCGCGAGGAAGATCGGCGCGACCATCGACAGCACCATGTGCTGGATCATGTGCACCGAGAGCAGCGTGGTGTCGTACGCGCCGAGGCCACTGAGCGTGACCGCGGCGATGCCACCGAGGCCCGGCAGGAGGAAGCACAGCGTGCGGCCGGGCGGCCAGCGGTCGCCGCGGGCGCGCAGTCGGTACACGCCGTACAGGTACAGCCCGGCGGCGAGCACGAGGCCCAGCGCGAGCCACCCGTCGGGGCGCGCTCCCGTGACGATCCGGGCGACCGTGAACGGCGGGGGTACCTGCTCCGGGCTCCACACGTCGGGGAGGCTACTCCGGCCGGCCGGATGGCCCACGATCAGGTCTCGATGACGCGCCGGGTTCCGACCCCGGCGACGCGACGGGATGATCGGGGGCAATAATGACCGCGTGACTGCGGCCTCGACCACCATTGATCAGAGCCGGATCCATTCGCTGACCCGCCCGAACATGGTCAGCGTCGGGACCATTGTGTGGCTCTCCAGCGAACTGATGTTCTTCGCAGCGCTGTTCGCGATGTACTTCTTCATCCGCGGCGCTTCGCCCGAATTGTGGGCAGAACGCACGGAAGTCCTGAACATCCCGTATGCGACGACCTTCACCGTCATCCTGGTGGCGTCCAGCGTGACGTGCCAGTTCGGGGTCTTCGCGGCGGAGAAGGGCGACGTGCACGCGCTGCGCCGCTGGTTCACCCTCACCTTCGTGATGGGTCTGATCTTCGTGCTCGGCCAGGCGAACGAGTACCGCCACCTGGTGCACGAGGGCATCAAGATCAACGGGGACGGCTACGGGTCGGTCTTCTACCTGACGACCGGGTTCCACGGTCTGCACGTGTCCGGCGGCCTCGTGGCGTTCATCATTTACATGATCCGGACGACCATGGGCCGGTTCACCCCGGCGCAGGCCACGTCGGCGATCGTCGTGTCCTACTACTGGCACTTCGTCGACGTCGTGTGGATCGCCCTCTACTTCATGATCTATTGGCTGAAGTAGCCGGCGCCCGCCCCACCGGGGCCACCCGCAGTCCGAGATCAAGCGGCCGCCAGCGGCCACAACCCAGGAGATCCAGGCGATGACTTCTGACAACCCGGGGCGCGGCGTCGCGCCGCCGGCGAGGTGGGGGCGGGCGCGGCGCGCCGCCGGGACGGCGGCCGCGAGCCGCGCGCGGCGCCGGGTCGGCACCGTGCTCCGGATCCTCGCGGCGCTCGCCCTGGCCGGCGGGGTCTACGCGGGCTTCGCCCCCGGTACCGCCGCCGACGCCGCCAAGGACGCCGCCAGCCTCAGCCCGGCCGCCAAGGAGGGCAAGGCGCTGTTCGACACGAACTGCACCTCCTGCCACGGCCCGGACGCCCAGGGCGTCGCCGGCAAGGGCCCCAGCCTGATCGGCGTGGGCTCGGCCTCGGTGGAGTTCCAGGTGGGCAGCGGCCGGATGCCGATGGCCCGCCAGGAGGCCCAGGCGTGGCGGAAGAAGCCGCACTTCACGTACGACCAGACGCAGCAGCTCGGCCAGTACATCCAGGAGCTGGGCGGCGGGCCGCAGATCCCCGCCGGCTCGATGGAGCTGACCGGCACCGACGAGCAGCAGGCCGCGGCGATGGCCCGCGGCGGCGTGCTGTTCCGGATCAACTGCGCCTCCTGCCACGCCAACGCCGCCGGCGGCGGGGCGCTGTCCTCCGGCAAGTTCGCGCCGAACCTGGAGCCGGCCACCGACCGGCAGCTCTACGCGGCGATGCTCACCGGCCCGCAGAACATGCCGGTCTTCGGTGACAACCAGCTCACGCCGGAGCAGAAGAAGGAGATCATCGCGTACGTCCACACGCTGAAGGCGCAGGAGCCCGGCGGCTGGGGCCTGGGCAAGCTCGGCCCGGTCACCGAGGGCCTGGCGATCTTCCTGCTCGGGATGACCGCACTGATCTTCACGACCCTGTGGATTGCGGGGAAGTCATGACCACGACCATCGACAATCCGCACGGCTCGCCCGGCCTGGCCGACCCGGAGGAGCGCTCGCGCTTCGAGCGGGTCGTCGCCGCGGCGCGCGAGGACGGCGTCGAGATCGTCCACTACGAGCCGCCGTTCCCGGCGCCCGGCACCAAGGGCGAGCGCCGGCTCCAGCGGATCGTCGCCGGCTGCTTCCTCAGCACCGGCGCGCTCGGCACGGCGTTCCTGGTGGCGTACATCTGGTGGCCCTGGGAGTACGACCGGGACAGCCTCCTGCACAACCTGTACACCCCGTTCCTGGGCCTGACGCTCGGCCTGGGGCTCGTCGCCACCGGCTTCGGGATCATGATCTGGGGCAAGAAGCTGATCCCGCACGAGGTGGCGATCCAGGAGCGGCACGACGGGCCGTCCAGCCCGCACGACCGCTCGGCGGCGACCGACACCCTGCTGTACATCGGCGACGAGATGGGGCTGAAGCGGCGGCCGCTGCTCGGCCTGTCGCTGCTGGCCGGCGTCGCGCCGGTCGGCCTGGCCGCGGCGGCGCCGCTGGTCGGCGGGCTGATCAAGGACCCGCACAAGCCGCGCAACGGCAAGGGCAGCCCGCTGATGACGACCGCCTGGGGGCCGGGCATCCGGCTGACCCGGGAGGACGGCACGCCGATCCGTCCCGAGGAGGTCAGCGCCGGCGGGCAGCTCACCGTGTTCCCCGGCGTGCCCGACGGGCACACCAACAAGCACGCCGACTCGCCCACGCTGCTGATCCACCTGCGCCCGGACGACATGGCCGACCTGCGCGCCAACCTCACCGGCACGAACGTCGGCGCCACCTGGGGCGACTTCGTGGCGTACTCGAAGATCTGCACGCACGCCGGCTGCCCGGCGAGCCTGTTCGAGCAGCAGACCAACCGCCTGCTCTGCCCGTGCCACCAGTCGCAGTTCCTGGTCACGGACAACGCCAAGCCGGTCTTCGGCCCGGCGACCCGGCGGCTGCCCATGCTGCACATCACCGTCGACAACGAGGGTTACTTCGTGGCCACCTCCGACTTCAAGGTGGCGATCGGCCCCGGCTTCTGGGAGCGGCCATGAGAAAGCGCGCGCGCATCGACGTCAAGGCCCTGCCGGGTACGGCGGCCAACGCCGCGGACGAGCGGCTCCAGGTCGCCCGGCCGCTGCGGGCGCTGTTCAACAAGGTCTTCCCGGACCACTGGTCGTTCCTGCTGGGCGAGATCGCGCTGTTCTCGTTCATCGTGCTGCTGCTGACCGGCGTGTTCCTGACGCTGTTCTTCGACCCGTCCATGTCGCACGTCACGTACAACGGCAGCTACCTGCCGCTGCGCGGCGTCGAGATGACCCGGGCGTACGAGACCACGCTGAATCTCTCGTTCGACGTGCGCGGCGGCCTGATCATGCGGCAGATGCACCACTGGGCCGCGCTGCTGTTCATGGCCTCGATCGTCGTGCACATGCTGCGGATCTTCTTCACCGGCGCGTACCGCAAGCCGCGTGAGCTGAACTGGATCATCGGCCTGATGCTGTTCTGGATCGGCTTCACCGAGGGCTTCGCCGGCTACTCGCTGCCGGACGACGGCCTGTCCGGCACCGGCCTGCGCATCGCCCACGCGATCATGCTGTCGATCCCGGTGGCCGGCTCGTGGGTGGCGAACTCGCTGTTCGGCGGGGAGTTCCCCGGCGACGGCTCGATCCTCCCCCGGCTGTACATCGCGCACGTGCTGCTGATCCCGGGCATCCTGCTCGGCCTGATCAGCGCGCACCTGGGGCTGGTGTTCAAGCAGAAGCACACCCAGTGGGCGGGCCCGGGTCGGACGAACACCAACGTCGTCGGCGAGCGGATGTTCCCCCGGTACGCGATCAAGCAGGGCGGCTTCTTCGCCATCGTCTTCGGCGTGATCGCGCTGTTCGGCGGCCTGGTCTCGATCAACCCGATCTGGCTGTTCGGCCCGTACGAGGCCGCGGCCGTGTCGGCGGCGAGCCAGCCCGACTGGTACGTCATGTTCCTCGACGGCTCGACCCGGCTCATGCCGCCGTGGGAGATCCGCGCGCTGGGGCACACGCTCCCGCCGCTGTTCTTCCCGACGGTGGTGCTGCCCGGCGTGCTGACCGTGCTGCCGATGCTGTGGCCGTTCATCGAGGCGCGGCGGGCCAAGGACACGTCCGTGCACAACCTGCTCCAGCGGCCGCGCGACGTGCCCGGCCGGACGGCGCTGGGCTCGATGGCCGTGGCGTTCTACCTGGTCCTGACGCTGTCGGGTGGCAACGATGTCATCGCGGAGACCTTCGACATCAGCCTGAACGCGATGACCTGGGCGGGCCGGATCGGCCTGGTGCTGGTCCCGCCGCTGGCCTACCTGGCGGCGTACCGGATCTGCCTCGGGTTGCAGCAGCACGACCGCGAGGTGCTGGCCCACGGCGTCGAGACCGGCATCATCAAGCGGCTGCCGAACGGGCAGTTCGTCGAGGTGCACCAGCCGCTGGCCGCGCCGGACGCGCACGGCCACACGGACCTGGCGTACACGGGCTGGGTGGTGCCGAAGAAGATGAACCGGATCGGGGCGCTCGCGCCGGCGATCAAGGGCTTCTTCTACCCGATCGAGCAGCCGGCCCCGCCGGCGCTGCCCGAGGCGGAGCGCCCGCGCGAGCTGGAGCGCACCGGCACGCACTGAGCACGACCGGCACTGAGCACGACCGGCACCGAGCACGACAAGGCGGCGGGGCGGCGGACTTCGGTCCGGCGCCCCGCCGCCGTTTTCGCCGCCGGTACAGCACGCCGGGCCGCCCGGGCGGGCGGGACACGCCGGATGGATGCGGGATTTTTACCGGTACGGGTGGCAATGTGAACAACATCCGGGTAGTGCCCTGCCCGGTCGGAACCGGTCAGCCGAGGGAGGCAAGCGATGGCCAACGAGGAGATGTACTGCGCGGTCTGCGAGACCGAGATGGTGTTCGCGGTGGCCGCCGCGGGGGACGAGTGCCCGGAGCTGCTGTGCGCGGGCTGCGGTACGGCGATCATGATCGCCCCGGTGGTGGTGTGGGGGTTCGGCGCCCGCCGCGCCCCGTGGACCGCCCCGCACCAGCGCCGCGCCGCCGCCTGACCGGACCGGCGGCCCGGCCCCGGCCTCGGCTGCGCGGCGTCGACGCCGACCGCGTGGTAGCGCGGCGTCGACCGCGCGGCAGCGCGGCAGCGTCGACCGCGCGGTAGGGCGGCGCCCCGGCGCAGCGGGGTCCCGGTTACGGCGCGGGCCCGGCGGCGCACCCGAGGCACCGCCGGGCCCGCCCCCGGTGCCGGCGGGCGTCAGACGACCGCCGGCGGAGTGCCGCCGACCTCGCGGATCGCGGTGGCGATGGCCTCGCGGTAGTGGCTGATCCGGGTGTACATGCCGGGCTCCTTCGGCCGGGCGCAGCCGTTGCCCTTGCTGACGATCCCGACCAGCACCCAGCGGTCGCCGACCCGGTTGACCAGCGGCCCGCCCGAGTCGCCCTTGCACGAGTCGACCCCGCCCCGCTCGTAGTCGCCGGCGCAGATCAGCGTGGTCGCGTCGCCGTGCCGGGTGCAGATGTCGTCGGCGATGTACGGCACGTCGACCTCGCGCAGCACCGGGCTCGTCGGCCCCTGCTCGGCGATCGTGCCCCAGCCCATCGTGCGGAACAGCGGCCCGGTGTCGGTGGACGCGTCCGCCGGCAGCGCGGGGTGGGCGGCGACGGCCACCGGGCGGTCCAGCTTGATCACGGCCCAGTCGTCCCACCGGCCGCCGGTGTCGCCCCTGCGGAACGCGACACCCGTGCGCTGCTCGCCGCCCTTGCCGTGGTCGAGGCTGCCGATCCGGGCGGTGATGCCGCCGCTGCCGAGCCAGCAGTGCGAGGCGGTGATCAGGACGTCCGGCGACACCAGCGAGGCGCCGCAGCCGCCGAACCCGATCCGGACCTGCGCCATCCACGGGTAGGCGCCGGCCGCGGCGGGCTTCCCGCCGACGATCCGCGGGGCCGGGGTCGGCGCCGGGCCGCTCGGCGGGGCGGCGTGGGCGGGGCCGGCGCCCGCCGCCACCGCGGCGAGCAGTCCGGCCGTGAGGGCGGCGAGGCGCATGGCGGGCTCCGTTCGACGGGCGCGGCCGGGCCACCGGGGTACGGCGTCGTTTCCCGGGCCGGCGCGATTCGCGGGTGAATCGAATGGGCGGGGAACGCCGATTCGTGAGCGAGCATAGACGGCTTCCGATAGCTGTGGCCGGGTCGGAAATCCACACATGCACGGTTGATCGCGGAACCGGAGCACCCGCCCGACCAGCGGATCGGGGCCCGGGACAAAGCCTTTGATCACCGGCAATTCGGTGCGCGGCCCACCCGATCCATAGCGCTGACCTATCGATGGATGACATGACCACGTCCCCTTCGGACGTGTGAGACTGCGTACCCGAACCGGTTCGCCTTCCCCCCTCACCCCCTGTCGCCGCGCTCGCGGCGGCGCATTTTCGAAGGGGCACCGCCATGCCATTCCCCCGTGGTGTACGACCCACCGCGGCCGCACTCCTCGCCGCCGTTATCGTCCTCACCGGACAGAGCGTGCAGGGCGCGCCGGCCGCCGCGCCGCCCGCCGCCGCCGTGCCGCCGCACGCCCCCGCGCCGCTGCCCGCGGCCGGGCTGAACGAGGAGACCGCCCACCACCACGGCAGCACGCCGGCGGCCGAGCGCCCGCCGCTGCCGGCCTCGAACGACGCCGGGCGGCGCACGCCCGACGCGGCGCCGCGGCTGCCCGTACCCCGGCCGTCGGCCCGGCGCGGCCGGGCCGCGTGCGCCGTCGCCGACTTCGCCGACCGGACCGGCCCGGCGCTGGTCGCGCTCGTCCGGTCCGCCGACCCGGCCTGCCTGAGCAGCCTGTTCCGGCTCACCGGCGCGGACGCGCGGGGCGTGTTCCGGGAGGCGCAGCTCGCCAGCGTCGCCGCGGGCCTGCGGGCGAACGCGGCGGACCACCCCGGCGACAACTCCACCGGCACGGCGCAGCTCGCGCTGCACCTGCGCGCCGGCTACTACGTGCAGTGGGCCCTGCCCGACGTGGTCGGCGCGTACGGCCCCGAGCTGCGGGCGGCCGTCCGCGGCGCGCTGGACGCGTTCTTCGCCCACCCGCGGGCGTTCACGGTCAGCGACGCCAACGGGGAGGTGCTCACCGAGGTCGTCACGCTGGTCGACAGCGCCGGGGAGAACATCCGGTACCTGCCCGTGGTCCGCCGGCTGCTGGCCGGCTTCGACGCCGCGCACGCCGCCTCCTGGTGGATGAGCAACGCCGTGAACAGCGGGTACACCGTGCTGTACCGCGGCCACTGGGTGCCCGGCTTCGCCGACGCCGTCCGGCGCGACGGCCGGGTCACCGCGGCGTTGCAGGACTTCGCCGCCGGCCACCTCGACCTGCTCGCCGGCGACCGCGGGTACCTGACCGCGAACGCCGGCCGGGAGCTGGCCCGGTTCCTCCAGCACGACGCGCTGCGCGCGGACGTGCGGCCGCGGGTGCGGGCGCTGCTGGCGCTGTCGTCGAGCACCGGGGCGACCGCGCCGCTGTGGGTCGGGGTGGCCGACCTGGCCGACGAGTACGACCGGGCGAACTGCGCCGACTACGACGTGTGCGACCTGGCCGAGCGGCTGCTGGCCGACGTGCTGCCGATCCGGCACACCTGCGGCCCCACGCTGCGGATCCGGGCGCAGCAGATGACCGCCGCCGAGCTGTCCGGGACCTGCGGCAGCCTGACCAATCAGGACGCGTACTTCCACCGGATCGCCAAGGACAGCGGCCCGGTGGCCAACGACGGGAACACCTCGATCGAGGTCGTGGTCTACGACTCCAGCAAGGACTACCGGACGTACGCCGGGCCCATGTGGGACATCGACACCAACAACGGCGGGATGTACCTGGAGGGCGACCCGGCCAAGGCCGGCAATCAGGCCCGGTTCATCGCCTACGAGGCGGAGTGGCAGCGGCCGACGTTCCAGATCTGGAACCTCAACCACGAATACACCCACTACCTCGACGGCCGGTTCAACATGTACGGCGATTTCGAGACCAACGTGCAGACGCCGACGGTCTGGTGGATCGAGGGATTCGCGGAGTACGTCGCCTACTCGTACCGCAACGTCACCTACCAGGAAGCGCTCGCCGAGGCCGGAAAGGGCACGTACAAGCTGAGCGCGCTGTTCGACACGACGTACTCGCACGATTCGACCCGGGTCTACCGGTGGGGCTACCTCGCCACCCGGTACCTGAACCAGTCGCACCCGGACGACGTGGCCAGGGTCCTCGCCGCCTACCGGACCGGCAACTGGTCGGCCGCCCGCAGCCACCTCAAGAGCACGATCGGCACCCGGTACGACAAGGAGTGGGCGACCTGGCTCGCGGCCTGCGCCCGCGGCAACTGCGGCACCCTGCCGTAACCGACCTCACTCCCCCGCGGGGGCCCGGCGGGCGTCAGGCCCGCCGGGCCCCACCCCCGCGCCCGGGGTCAGGCCGCCGGCGGGTGGACCTCGCGGTGCGCGTCCCACCAGGGCCGGAAGACCGGGCTGGACATCGCGTAGTCGGCGTACGCCGCCGCGGCGGCGGCGTAGATCAGGTCGGCCTGCTCCCGGCTCACCCGCTGGCGCCGCCAGGCCAGCACCAGCCGCATCCGCAGCGGCTCGCCGGCCAGCGGGCGCATGACCGTGCCGGGCACGCCGCGCGAGTTCGGCTCGACGAGCTGCACCGCCCGGCCGGCGGCGACCAGCGGCCGGCCGCCGCCGCTGGGCAGCTCGAACCGGATCCGCGGGGTGAACCCGGCCGTGCGCGCCGCGTCCCGCAGCGCCGCCAGGCCGCCGTCGTCGCCGCCGGGCGGGCTGATCCACACCTCGTCGGCCAGGTCCGCCAGCGCGACCTCCGCGGCGCCGGCCAGCCGGTGCCGGGCGGACAGCGACACGTACACCGGGACCCATGGGACCATGATCCGCTGGCCGAGGTGCGGCGCCAGCGGGATGTCCCGGCCCTCGATGATGGCGATCAGCGCCGCGTCCAGGTGGCCGTGGGCCAGCGCCTGCGCGAGCGCCACGCTGGACGACTCGACGTGCAGCGACACCTCGGCGCCGCCCAGGGCGCGCTCCAGCCCCTCGTACAGCGGGACCATGCACTCCATGTGCACCGAGCCGAACCGGATCGGGCCGCCCTCGCCGCCGGCCAGCTCGCCGCCGAACGCGTCGAGTTCGAGCAGCAGCAGCCGGGCGCGGCGGACGAGCCGGTCGCCCAGCTCGGTCGGGTCGACGCCGGTCCGGCCGCGGCGGAACAGCCGCGCCCCGACGTGCCGCTCGACCCGCTGGAGCAGCGTGGTCAGCGAGGGCTGCGAAATCCCGAGCCGGGTGGCCGCCCCGGAAACGCTGCCCGCGTCGGCGATGGCGCACAGCGCGCGCAGGTGGCGGATCTCCAGATCCATGGGCAGCAGTCTATGGCTCGCCGCGATCCGCCGGAACCCCGGACATTCTTGACCGGAATAGCGGAGAACGGCGCCGCTCGATGACGTCGTCCGACCATTCCGCCGAATGCGCAATCCATTCCGCGATCGGCGCTATTGCGCGGCGGCGGTACGAAACGGCGCCCGCCCCGCGGTGGGGACGGGCGCCGGACGGTTGCGGGTCAGTGCTCGACCGCGCGCCGGGTGCCGCTGTAGTACTCGAACAGCAGCGCCGCCGCCGACAGCACCACCGCGAGCATCCCGGCCGTGACCAGCCACCACTGCATGTACGCGGTGCCGATCGCCGCCGTCGCCGCCGACAGGGCCAGCCCGAACGGCCAGTAGCTGCCGGGGCTGAAGAAGCCGACCTCGCCGGCGCCCTCGTGGATCTCGGCGTCCGGCCGGTCCTCCGGGCGCAGGTCGATGCGGCGGGCGACGAACCAGAAGTACCCGCCCAGCATCAGGCAGAGCAGCCCGGACAGCAGCAGCGCCATCGTCCCGACCCAGTCGGTGTGGCCGGGCGGGTTGATCGGGTCGCTCGCGACCGACGTCCACCACGCGTACACGCCGGTGCAGAGGAAGAGGAAGACCGCCAGCAGAGTGAAGAGTTTGTACTCGGACTTCACGGCGACACCTTCCGGTCCTTGAGCTGACGCTTGGTCTCGAACGGCGTGGTCTTCGTCGCGTACGGGTTCTCGCCGATCGCGGTCAGCGCCTCCGGCGTCGTCTTCCCGGCCTTCTTGGCGTCGAGGAACTGCGTGTACTTCTCGGCCGTGACCGCGCGCAGCTCGAAGTTCATCATCGAGTGGTAGGTGCCGCACAGCTCGGCGCAGCGGCCGACGTACGCCCCCTCCTTCTCGATCGTGGCCTCGAAGACGTTGCGGATCGGGCCGGGGAACACGTCGCGCTTGAACAGCAGCTCCGGTACCCAGAAGGAGTGGATGACGTCCTTGCTGGTCTCCTCGAACCGCACCTTGCGGTGGGTCGGCAGGACCAGCACCGGGATGTAGTCGCTGTCGCCCAGCGTGGACGCGACCGTGTTGGCCTCCACGCCCATCCCGTCGCGGTAGTTGAACTGCCAGTTCCACTTGAACGCGGCGACCTCGACGATCACGTCCGGGTTCTTCGAGGTGCGGTCGACGTCCGCCTGGACGATGGCCGTGTAGTAGAACAGCACCGCGATGACCAGGAACGGCGTGGCCGTGTAGATGGTCTCCATCGGGATGTTGTACCGGGTCTGCGGCGGCAGCTCCTCGCCCCGCTTGCGGTACCGGATGACGCACCAGAAGATCAGGCCCCAGGTGATGAAGCCGACGATGAGCGCCGCCACCGTCGAGCCGATCCACAGGTCGTACATGCGGTGGGCGGTGGGCGTGATGCCCTCCTGCGGCCAGCCGAAGCCGGCGAACGTCTTGCCGACGTCACAGCCCGTCAGCAGGGTCAGCAGCGCCACGGCGCCGAGACCGAGGCCCGCCAGCCGGGTCGCCCGGGGCCGACCGCCCCGTCCGCTGACCCTCGCACGCTCTGCGAACACCTGCTCCTGCCTCTCTCGTTGCGCTCGTGCCCGGCCGCGGCCCGCGCGGGTCGACGCCGCCGGCGGCCGCCGCGGCCCGCGGCCCCGCCGGCCTCCCCGCGGGGCGGGCGACCCGCCCGCGTCACCAACGGTCGCACCTTACTCGACCTCCCCGCCCGTACCCGTGACGGGGTGCGGACGAACCGGGTGCCGGGGAACGCACCGCCCCCCGCGCCCCACGCTACCGTCGAGGCGTGACCGAGCCGGCCCAACCCACCGCGATTGACCCCGCCTACTTCGATGCGGCGACCGCCGCCCCGCTGCACCCCGTGGCCCGGCAGGCGCTGGCCGCGGCGTACACCGACGGCTGGTACGACCCGGCCCGGCTGTACGCGGGGGCGCGCCGGGCCCAGCAGCTCCTGGAGGCGTCCCGGACCGCGGTCGCCGAGGTGCTGGACGTCCGCCCCGACGAGGTCACGTTCACCGCGAACGGGACCGTCGCCGCGCACGCGGCGGTCACCGGGGCGCTGGCCGGGCGGTCCCGGGCGGGGTACCGGCTGGTCCACTCGGCGATCGAGCACTCGGCGGTGCTGCACGCCGCCGCCGCGCACGGGCACGCCGAGGCGGTGCCGGTGGACCGGGCCGGGCGGCTGGACCTGGACGCCTGGGAGCGGGCCGTGGTCCGGCCCGACGTGGGGCTGGCGGCGCTGATCAGCGCCAGCCACGAGGTGGGCACGGTCCAGCCGGTCGCCGCGGCCGCGAGGGCGGCGGCGGACGTGGGGGTGCCGCTGTACGTGGACGCCGCCGCCTCGCTCGGCCGGGCGCCGGTGCCCGGCGGCTGGTCGGTGCTGACCGGCAGCGCGCACAAGTGGGGCGGGCCGCCGGGGGTGGGGGTGCTGGTGGTGCGCAAGGGGGTGCGGTGGCGCTCGCCGTACCCCGAGGACGGGCGGGAGGGCGGCCGCTCCCCCGGCGCGCTGAACCTGCCCGGCATCGTCGCGGCGGCGGCGTCGCTGCGGGCGAGCGCCGCGGAGGCGGCGGGCGAGGCGCGCCGGCTGCGCCCGCTGGTGGACCGGATCCGAGCGGCGGTGGCGGCGACCGTACCGGACGTGGAGGTGGTCGGCGACCCGGTCGACCGGCTGCCGCACCTGGTGACGTTCTCCTGCCTGTACGTCGACGGGGAGGCGCTGCTGCTGGCGCTGGACCGGCGCGGCTTCGCCGTGTCGTCCGGCTCGTCCTGCACGGCGGCGACGCTGCGGCCGAGCCACGTGCTGGAGGCGATGGGGGTGCTGTCGCACGGCAACGTGCGGGTGTCGCTGCACCGGGAGAGCACGGCGGCGGAGGTGGACCGGTTCCTGGCCGAGCTGCCGGGGATCGTCGCGGACCTGCGCGCCGAGGCCGGCGCGGTCGGCCTGTGACCCCGGACCCCGGGCCGCGCGCCGCCGGACCGCCCGACCCCGGACCGGCCGACCCCTGGCCGGGCGATGCCGGGCCGGCCGGTGGCGGCGGCGATGCCGGGGCGGCCGGCGCGGAGGCGGTGGTGGTGCTGGACTGTCTCGGGCAGCGGTGCCCGCTGCCGGTGATCGCGCTGGCCCGGCGGCTGCCGGGGGTGCCGGTGGGCGGGCTGGTCCGGGTGCTGGCCGACGACCCGGCGGCGGCGAACGACCTGGCCGCGTGGTGCCGGCTGCGCCGGCAGGAGCTGGTGGCCGCGGCGCCGCCGGCGTTCACGATCCGCCGCCTGTCCTGAGGTTGCCGGCGCTCCCGGGGCGGCGGCGCTCCCGGGTTGGGCGGGGCTGCCCGGGGCGCGCGGGGCGGCCCCGGCGAACCGGGTGCGGGGCGGGTCAGGCGGGGATCAGGTGCGGGCGGACCTCCTCGGCCGCCGCCGGGCCGTACGACTCCTCCAGGCGCTTGACGAACGACTCCGGGTGCAGCTCGTACTCCTGCGTGCCGACCGTCTCCAGCACCAGCGTGGCGAGCAGCGCGCCGACCCGGGCGCTGGCCGCCAGGTCGAGGCCCCAGGCGCGGGCGGCGAAGAACCCGGCCCGGAAGCCGTCGCCGACACCCGTCGGGTCGTACGCCTGGATCTCCCGGGCCACCGGGACGACGATCCGGTCGATCCCCCGGCCGGTGATCTCCGCGCCCTCCTTGCCCAGCGTGGTGACCCGCACGCCGACCCGGTCGAGCACCTCGTCGCCGGTCAGGCCGGTCTTGGTCTCCAGCAGCTCCCGCTCGTACGCGTTGGTGAACAGGTACGCCGCGCCGTCGATCAGCTCCCGGATCTCCGGGCCCTCCATCCGGGCGAGCTGCTGGGACGGGTCGGCCACGAACGCGTACCCCCGCTCGCGGCACTCGGCGCTGTGCCGGGTCATGGCGACGGGGTCGTTCGGCGAGATGATCACGAGGTCGAGCCCGCCGGCCCGGTCGGCGATCGGGGCCAGCTCGATCTGCCGGGCCTCGCTCATCGCGCCGGCGTAGAAGGAGGCGATCTGGCACATGTCGTCGTCGGTGGTGCAGACGAACCGGGCGGTGTGCGCGACCTCGCTGACGTGGACGGACGCGCAGTCGACGTGGTGCCGCTCCAGCCAGGCCCGGTAGTCGGCGAAGTCGCTGCCGACGGCGCCGACCAGCAGCGGGCGCAGGCCGAGCCGGGCCATGCCGAAGGCGATGTTCGCGGCGGCGCCACCGCGGCGCACCACCAGGTCGTCGACGAGGAAGGAGAGCGAGACCTTGTCGAGCTGGTCGGCGATGAGCTGCTCGGCGAACCGGCCCGGGAAGTGCATCAGGTGGTCGGTGGCGATCGAGCCGGTGGCGGCGATCTTCATGCGGTCCCTCATCGGGTCGACGGGAGGATGGCGCCCGCGCGTGCGCGCGTGTGCGGCACGCCGCGGAGGGTTGCCAGCCTAGTCGAACCGCCCCGACCCGGGCGCCCCGCGACGCGGCGCCGGAGCACGGGGGCGGACGCGCCGCGGGCCCGGCGCACGGGGGCGCCGGGCCCGCGGTCGGGGTCCGGTGGGGGCGGTGCGGCTCAGTGGAACGAGTCGCCGCAGGCGCAGGAGCCGCCCGCGTTCGGGTTGTCGATCGTGAAGCCCTGGGCGTCGATCCGGTCGGCAAAGTCGATCTTGGCGCCGGCCAGGTACGGGGCGCTCATCCGGTCGACCACGACCTCGACCCGGCCGAACTCGCTGACGATGTCGCCGTCGAGCGAGCGCTCGTCGAAGAAGAGCTGGTACCGCAGGCCCGAGCAGCCGCCCGGCTGGACGGCGACCCGCAGCCGCAGGTCGTCCCGGCCCTCCTGCTCCAGCAGCGCGCCGACCTTCTCGGCGGCCACGTCGGTCAGGATGATGCCGGTCGCGCCGTCGGCCGGCGCGCCGGCCGGGGCGGCCACCGCCGCCGGGGCGCCACCGCCGCCGCCACAGCAGCCGCCGCCCGCCTGGGGGGATGCGCTGGGCTCGGCCCCAGCGGTTCGGTTCGTCGCCGCGGTCTCGGTCACTGCGTGCTCTCCTGCCACGTCCGTGTTGCTGCCCTGGTGGTTCGCGCTGCTCACCGTACGGTGCTGCCCTGTACGGTGCTGCCCTGCGTGAACGGTTTCCTCAACGCTAGCCGCCCGCGGGCGCATTCCCAACCCCGGCCCACCGGAGGGCGACCTCCCCCGCCAGGGCGGTCAGCCCCGCCCGCGCCCCGGCCCGGGCCCGCCGGGCGGAGCCCAGCCGCTCGGTGAGGCTGTGCACCGCCGACACGCCGAGGTCCGCCGCCGACACGCCGGCCCGGCCGGCCAGCACCACGCAGGGCACGCCGTGCGCCCGGGCGACGGCCGCCACGTCCGCCACCACCTTCCCCCGGCCGGTCTGGGCGTCCGCCGAGCCCTCGCCGGTGAGCACCAGGTCGGCCGCCGCGATCCGGGCGGTCAGCCCGAGCCGCTCGCGGACCAGCGCCGCGCCCGGCGTGAGCGTGCCGCCGAGGGCGAGCAGCGCCGCGCCGAGGCCGCCGGCCGCGCCCGCGCCGGGCCGGTCGGCGAGGTCGGGCGGGCAGCCGGGCAGGGCGGCGGCCAGCAGCGCGGCCAGGTGGGCGGCCCCGGCGTCGAAGCGCGGCACGTCCCGGCGGCGCAGGCCCTTCTGCGGCCCGTACACCGCGGCGGCGCCCGCCGGCCCGACCAGCGGGTTGTCGACGTCGGCCGCGCCGACCAGCGCGATCCCGGCCAGCGGGCGGCCGGCGAGCCGGGGCGGCCCGGCCAGGGCGGCGGCCGCGGCCAGGGCGGCCCCGCCGGGCGGCAGCGGGGCGCCCGCGGCGTCGCGCGGGCCGGCGCCGAGCGCGGCGAGCAGGCCGGCGCCGACGTCGTGGGTGCCCGAGCCGCCGAGGCCGACGACGACCCGCCGGGCGCCGGCGGTCACGGCCGCGGCCAGCAGGGCCCCGACGCCGTACGTCGAGGCGGCGGCCGGGTCGCGCTCGCGGTACCGCAGCAGGTGCCGGCCGCAGGCGTGCGCGCTCTCCACGTACGCGGTCGCGCCGGTGACGAGGATCTCACCGGTGACCGGCCGCCCGAGCGGGTCGACCGTCGGTACGGGCAGCCGCCGCCCGCCCACCGCCGGGGCGAGCGCGTCGACGAAGCCCGGCCCGCCGTCGGCCAGCGGCGCCACGGCGACCGCGTCGCCGGGGCGGGCGGCGGCCCAGCCGGCGGCGATGGCGGCGGCCGCCGCGGCGGCGGTCAGGGTGCCGGAGAACTTGTCCGGACAGACCAGGACGCGCACGCGCCACCCCTCCCCCGGCGCCCGCGGCGCCGCCACCCGCTTCCGGCCGACCCCATCATGCCGCCGACCCGCCGCCGGCCGCCCGGGCGTGCCCGCCGCCGGGTGGGGATCGGGGGCGGGCGGGGTTGCCGTCGGCCGTCCGGTCGGGGTGCGCCACGGCACGTGGTCGGTGCCCCCGGGCGCGTGCGACGATGGATCGCGTGACGCCCACCCCCAGCGCCCCCACCGCCGGCGGCACCCCGGCGGCCACCGCCAGCCCGGTCGCCGCCGCCCCGGCCGCCGCCGCGTCGACCGCCGGTACCGCCGCCACGGCGACCGCCACCGCGCGCCCGGCCGGCTGGGCCGAGCCGGCCGCGACCCCGCTCGCCCTGCTGCTGCTCGGCCGCGGCGCCGACCCGGCCAGCGAGCGCGGCGTCGACTGCCCCGGCGAGCTGCCGCCGCCGAGCGACCCCGACCTGGTGGCCCGGGCCACGGCGGCCCGGGCGGCGCTGGGCGACCGCGCGTTCATCCTGGGCCACCACTACCAGCGGGACGAGGTGATCCGGTTCGCGGACGTGACCGGCGACTCGTTCAAGCTGGCCCGGGACGCGGCGGCCCGCCCGGCCGCGGAGTACATCGTGTTCTGCGGCGTGCACTTCATGGCCGAGAGCGCCGACATCCTCACCGGGCCCGAGCAGAAGGTCGTGCTGCCGGACCTGGCCGCCGGCTGCTCGATGGCCGACATGGCCGGGCTGGGGCAGGTCGAGACGGCGTGGGAGACGCTGGCCGACGCCGGGCTGACCGACGGGCTGGTCCCGGTGACGTACATGAACTCCTCCGCCGACATCAAGGGCTTCGTCGGCCGGCACGGCGGCGTGGTGTGCACCAGCTCGAACGCGAAGCGCGCGCTGGACTGGGCGTACGAGCGGGGCGAGCGGGTGCTGTTCCTGCCCGACCAGCACCTCGGCCGCAACACCGCGGTGCTGGAACTGGGCTTCGGGCTGGACGACTGCGTGCTGTACGACCCGCACAAGCCCGGCGGCGGGCGGACGCCCGGCGAGCTGCGCGGCGCGCGGATGATCCTGTGGCGCGGGCACTGCTCGGTGCACGGGCGGTTCACCCTGGACAGCGTGCGCGAGGTCCGGGACCGGGTGCCCGGCGTGAACGTGCTGGTCCACCCCGAGTGCCGGCACGAGGTGGTCCGCGCGGCCGACCTGGTCGGCTCGACGGAGTTCATCATCCGGACGATCGAGGCGGCGCCGGCGGGCTCGGCCTGGGCGGTCGGCACCGAGCTGAACCTGGTCCGGCGGCTGGCGAACGCGCACCCCGACAAGCGGGTCATGTTCCTGGACCGGGCGGTCTGCTACTGCTCGACGATGAACCGGATCGACCTGCCGCACCTGGTCTGGGCGCTGGAGGAGCTGGTCGCCGGCCGGGTGGTGAACCAGATCACAGTCGACCCGGACACCGCCCGTAATGCCAGGCTTGCCCTGGATCGGATGCTTGCCCTCCCGTAGTCGAGCCGGGTGAACGACCCCGGCCGGGTGCGCCCGCCGCCCCGGCCGACCCGACTGACCAGCGCAATCGGGCCGTCCGGCACCTGCGGGTGCGGCGGGGCGGGGCTATGCTGCCGTGAGCGTGGATATGGCCGATTCCGGGTTGAAGCCAATGTCCGCGTTGAAGTGGACAGCTTCCCCCGATCCCCGCGGCGGCGCCTCCCCGACGCCCGCGGCGGCTCCCCCCGGCCCGGCCGTACCCGGGCCATACCAGTGAGGTGACCCGCGTGAGCGAGCCCGTCCAGCCGACCTCCGAGACCGATGTCCTCGTCGTCCGCGGCGGCACGCCGCTGCAGGGCACGATCCGGGTCCGCGGCGCCAAGAACCTCGTCTCCAAGGCGATGGTGGCGACGCTGCTCGGCGAGGGCGTCAGCCGGCTGTACGACGTCCCGGCCATCCGCGACGTCGAGGTGGTCCGCGGGCTGCTGGAGCTGCACGGCGTCCGGGTCAGCGACGGCATCGAGCCCGGCGAGCTGGTCTTCGACCCGGCGAACGTGGAGAGCGCGCACGTCGACGAGATCAACGTGCACGCCGGGTCCAGCCGGATCCCGATCCTGTTCTGTGGGCCGCTGCTGCACCGGCTCGGCCACGCGTTCATCCCCGACCTGGGCGGCTGCCACATCGGGCCGCGGCCGATCGACTTCCACCTGCACGCGCTGCGCCAGTTCGGCGCGGTGATCGAGAAGACCCCCGGCGGCCTGCACCTGGCCGCGCCGGACGGGCTGCGCGGCACGAAGCTGGAGCTGCCGTACCCGAGCGTCGGCGCCACCGAGCAGGTGCTGCTGACCGCGGTCCGCGCCGAGGGCGTGACCGAGCTGCGCAACGCGGCCGTCGAGCCGGAGATCATCGACCTCATCTGCGTGCTGCAGAAGATGGGCGCGATCATCAACGTGCACACCTCGCGGGTGATCGAGATCGAGGGCGTGCCGCGGCTGGCCGGGTACGCCCACCGGCCCATCCCCGACCGGATCGAGGCCGCGAGCTGGGGCGCCGCCGCGCTCGCCACCGGCGGCGAGGTCGAGGTGGTCGGCGCCCGCCAGGCCGACATGGGCACCTTCCTGAACATCTTCCGCTCGGTCGGCGGCGCGTTCGAGATCACCGACCCCGCCCCCGCCCGGGACGGGCGGCCCGGCCACGAGGGCGGCATCCGGTTCTGGCACCCCGGCGACGAGCTGCGCGCGGTGGCGCTGGAGACCGGCGTGCACCCGGGCTTCATGACCGACTGGCAGCAGCCGCTGGTGGTCGCGCTGACCCAGGCCCGCGGGCTGTCGATCGTGCACGAGACCGTGTACGAGCAGCGGCTCGGCTACACCACCGCGCTGAACACGATGGGCGCGACGATCCAGACGTACCGCAACTGCCTCGGCGGCACCCCGTGCCGGTTCGGGCGGCGCAACTTCCACCACTCCGCGGTGATCGCCGGGCCGAGCAAGCTGTACGCCGCCGACCTGGTCATCCCGGACCTGCGGGCCGGGTTCAGCCACCTCATCGCCGCGCTCGCGGCCGAGGGCACCTCCCGGGTGTACGGGGTGGATCTGATCAACCGCGGGTACGAGGACTTCGAGGCCAAGCTCGCCGCGCTCGGCGCGGCGGCCGAGCGCCCGTAGCCGGTTGGCCGGGGCGGGCCCGCCCCGGCTACCCTTCTTCGCGTGCCGTCACTGTTTCGCCGCCCGTCCCCCGCCCCGGACGCCGAGCCCGCCGCCGAGGCGGCGCCGGCCGACGGCGGCCCCGCGCCCAAGGGGTACACGCCGAGCAAGCGGGAGCTGGGGGTGGCCACGCCGAAGCGGGCCGAGGCGCAGAAGCGCCGGCCCGCCGAGCCCCCGCCCGGCGACCGCAAGGAGGCCTTGCGCCGCTCCCGGGAGCGGCGCAAGGAGCAGCGCGCCGAGGCGATGGCCGGGATGCGGCGCGGCGACGACCGGTACCTCACCGCCCGCGACCGCGGCCCCGAGCGGGCCCTGGTCCGCGACCTGGTCGACGCCCGGCGGACGGCCGGCACCTGGTTCTTCGGCGGCGCGCTGCTGGTGCTGATCGGCTCGTCCACGCAGATGCCGCTGATCGTCCAGGTCATCGCCAACTACGTCTGGCTGGCGCTGGCGCTCGCGGTCGTGCTGGACAGCGTCCTGATCGCCCGCCGGATCGGCAAGCGGGTGCGGGCGGAGTTCCCCCAGACCACGCAGCGGGTCGGCGGCCTGATGTTCTACGGCATCATGCGCGGGCTGACGTTCCGCCGGATGCGGATGCCGTCCCCGCGGGTGGACCTCGGCGAGCACGTCTGACCCGCTCCGGCGGGTGCGCACCCGCCGGGCCCGGGGCCGCCCCGGTCGGCTGGCCGCGCCGGGAGCGCCGGGCCAGGCCACCGGGCTAGGGCACGCCGGCCAGGCGGAGCAGGGCCGCGGTGGCCGCCGCGGCGACCACGACCAGCACGAACGGCGCCCGCCGCCACGCCAGCAGCAGCCCCACCAGCACCCCGGCCGGCCGGGCCGCGCCGGCCAGCGCGCCGCCCTCGGTGAGCGCCGCCGTCGCCGCCAGCGCCGCGAGCAGCACCGCCGCCGCGACCGGCAGCAGCCGCCGGGCCGGCTCCGGCAGGTCCAGCCGGTCGCGCAGCAGCACCCCGGCGAGCCGGAACCCGTACGTGCCGGCGGCCAGCGCCAGCACCACCGCGAGCGCGATCACCCGGCCTCCCCGTCCGCGGCGGGCAGCGCGCGGCGGCGCAGCCACGGCCAGGCGGCGAGGGCGACCAGCGCGAGCAGCACCGGCAGGCCGGCGGGCAGCCACGGCGTCGCCACCACCGCGAGCGCCGCGCCGGCCCCGGCGACGAGCCGGGTGGCCCGGTCGGTCAGCGCGGGCAGCAGCAGCGCCAGCAGCCCGGCCGGGAACGCGGCGTCCAGGCCGAGCGCGGCCGGGTCGCCGGTGGCGCCGCCGAGCAGCACGCCGGCCAGCGTGCCGAGGTTCCAGCCGGCGAACAGCAGCCCGCCGACCAGCCAGTACGCCCGCCGCCGCGCGGCCGGGTCCGGCCGGGCGAGGGCGAACGCGACCGACTCGTCCAGCAGCAGGTGGCTGCCGAGCAGCCGGCGGCCCCGGCCGGCGCCGATCACCCCGCCGATGGCCAGGCCGAACGGCAGGTGCCGGGCGTTGAGCAGCAGCCCGGCGAGGACCGCGGCCACCGGGCTGCCCGCGCCGAGCAGCCCGACCGCCATGAACTGCGCCCCGCCGGCGAACACCGTCGCCGACATCAGGCAGGCGAGCCAGCCCGGCAGGCCGTTGGCGACGGCGATCGCGCCGAACGACACCCCGATGACGGTGACCGCGCCGGCGAGGGCGAGGGCGTCCCGGCGGAGGGCGCGGTCGGCGGCGGCGCTGGTCACGGCCCCACGGTAGCGGCCCGCCCCCGCCGGTGATCACCGAGCCGCCCGCGCGGTGGCGGTGGCGCGGCGGTCAGCGGTGGCGGGCCGGCGGGGCGTGCTCGCCCGGGCCGGGCGCGGCCGCCCGGTGCCCGCCGACCCGCGCGGTCCCGCCCACGGCCCGGTGCCCCGGCGGCAGCCCGACCCGGGCCGCCGCCCGCCCCGCGACGGGCCGGTCGTACGTCGGCCCGGCTCCGTACGCCGGACCGGCCGGCGGCCCCTCGTACGCCCGCCCGGCCGGCGGTCCGCCGTGCGGCGGACCGGCGAGCGGGTCGGCGGCCGGGGCGGGGCGCTGGCCGGGGATGCTCGCCCCGTCGCCCGCCGACATCGCCGCGCTGCCCGCCCGGCGCAGCGTCTGCCAGCGCAGCCGGGCGCCGCTGATCGCGGTCGTCACCGACCGGATGACCACCAGGTAGGTGAGCTGCCGGTACGCGACCTGCTGCAACGGCAGCGCCCACAGCGCGCGCATCGGCTCCCGGTCCAGCCGCAGCGCGACCGCGGCGGTGACGACCTGCACGGCGAGCATGGCCAGCCAGGCGATCGCGGTCTCCCGCCGGTCGTACAGCAGGAAGCCCGCCACGGCCAGCACGTCGATGAGCACCGCGAGCAGCGGCAGCACCACCTGGAAGAACGCGAGCAGCGGCAGGCCGAGCCGGCCGAACCGGCCGGACGCCCCGCGCTCCCGGATCGAGGCGCGGTGCTTCCACAGCGCCTGGATGGTCCCGTAGCACCAGCGGTGCCGCTGCGCCCAGAGCTGGCGCATGGTCGTCGGCACCTCGGTCCAGGACCGGGCCCGCTCCTCGTACACCACCCGCCAGCCGGCGCGCAGCAGCGCGATGGTGAGGTCGGTGTCCTCGGCGAGGGTGTCCTCGGACAGCCCGCCGGTGTCCAGCAGGGCCTGCCGGCGGTACGCGCCGATCGCGCCGGGCACGGTCGGCATGCAGCCGAGCAGGTCGTACACCCGGCGGTCGAGGTTGAACCCGATCACGTACTCCAGGTGCTGCCAGCGGGCGAGGAGGTTGGCCCGGTTGCCGACCTTGACGTTGCCGGCGACCGCCCCGACCCGCGGGTCGCCGAACGGCTGGACGAGGTGCCGGACCGCGTCGGACTCGAACACCGTGTCCCCGTCGACCATGACGATCAGGTCGTGCGCGGCGTGCCGGACGCCGACGTTGAGCGCGTTGGCCTTGCCGCCGTTCGGGATGGTGACCAGCCGGACGTTGGGCAGCCCGAGCCCGCGGACCACGGCCGCGGTGTCGTCGGTGGAGCCGTCGTCGACGACCACCACCTCGATGCCCGGGTGGTCGCCGCCGGCCAGCGACCGGACGGTCTGGGCGATCCCGGCCGACTCGTTGTACGCCGGCACGATCACCGACACCGGCGCGGTCACCGGCGGGCCCCAGCGCCAGGCGGGCGCCCGGCGCTGCCGGGCGTGCCGCAGCGCGCCGACGACCATGAGCGCCAGTCGCACCGCGGTCAGCACGCCGATGACCAGGAACAGGATCATCAGCGTCCGGACCGTCCAGTCGGCGAACTGCACCGCCCGGATGAGCGCCTGCCCGCGCCACCGGGTCGTCCGGTCGGCGGCGGGGTTGCTGACGAACGCCGCCGCGCCGGGGCGGGCGTGGGTGGTCGCGGCGAGCGCCTCCTCGACGGTGACGAACCGGTACCCGGCCGCGGTCATCGCCGTGAGGTACCGGTCCAGCGCCGCCACCGTCTGCGACCGGTCGCCGCCGGCGTCGTGCATGAGCACGATGCCGCTGCCGCCGCCGGGCGGGGTGGCGTTGGCGACGATCCGGTCGACGCCGGGCCGGGCCCAGTCCCGGCTGTCGATCGAGCTCAGGACCGACAGGTAGCCGGCGGCGCCGCCGTCGCGCAGCACCTCCCAGGTGGTGTTGTCGATCGCGCCGTTGCCGGACGAGTACGGCGGCCGGAACAGCCCGGACGTCACGCCGGTCGCCCCGGCGATGCTGAGCTGGGTGAGGCTGTACTGGAGCCGCCGCCCCCACCGCGGCATCGCGCCCAGGTCCGGGTGGGTGAACGTGTGGATGCCGATCTCGTGCCCGTCGGCGCGCAGCCGGCGCAGCAGGGCGGGGTCCTCGGCCACCATCGAGCCGACGACGAAGAACGTCGCCCGGACGCCGTGCCTGCGCAGCACGTCGGCGATCGGCGGCGTCCAGGTGGGGTCCGGCCCGTCGTCGAAGGTGAGGCTGAGCGTGCGCGGCGGCATCGGGAACGCCCGCGGCGTGCCGGACGCGTCGACCAGCGGCCCGCCGGCGCGGATCTGCGCCGGGACGGCGTCGCTCACCCCCGCGACCGAGGCGTGGTCGGGGCTGAAGCTGTTGCTGACGTACGCCTGCGCCAGCAGGATGCTGACCAGGCCGAGCAGCAGGACCACGGCCGCCGCGGAGCCGGCGCCCGGCCGGCGGCCGGCGCGGCGGCTCACGAGCGCCCGCCGCGGCGGCCCGGCCGGCCGGTGGCGGTGGGCGACGGCGCGGTCGTGGGCGCGGTGGCGCTCGGCCGGGGCGTGGCCGCCGGGGGCGACGCGGTGCGGGTGGGCCGCGGCCGGGCGGTCGCGCGCGGGGTGGTCCCGGCCCGGGGCGCGCGGGTGGCGGTCGCCCGCGGGCGGGCGGGCCACGGCTCGGCCCGGGTCGGCAGCACGCCGGTGCCGGCGGCGGTGCCGGGCGCCGGCCGCGGGCTCGCCGTCGCGGTGGCGGCCGGGGCCGGCTTGCCGCCGAACGGGAAGGCCCGGGGCAGGACCGAGGTGGGCAGCACGTCCCCGCCGAGGACGCTGGCGCCGAGGGTGGCCGCGTACAGCAGGGCGCCGCCGCCCGCCACCGCCAGCGCGATCCCGGCGAACCGCCGCCGCCGGCCGCTCGGGTCCACGAACACCGGCTTCGGGATCAGGCCGGTGAGCAGCATCGTCGTGGTGGTGGAGAGCCGGTCCGGCGGTACCGCGGGCGGTCCGTTGTTCACCGGCGCGTCGCCCCCCGGCGCCCCACGCTCCCCGTCCCGGCTGTGCAGCGGTGGTGTACTGGCCATCGCTCTGTGATAGCGCGGCGGGTGTCCGGCCCATTCGGGGACCGCGGCTCCCCGGTCGGATCAATCCGATTTCCACTTATTCCGTGGGTATGCAACCATGGGTCCCGACCCATTTAGGATGGGTCGCCGCATTCGCGTGATAGCGCAGCTCCCCGCGGAAGCAGTCGAGACCGGACAGTCCGCAGTGGTTACGGCCGGACCCGGAGGAGATCTGTGAGGCCCGGCACCTCGGGTTTCACTCCGCGGGAGGACCGCCCGTAACCCCGATCGCGACCATTGCGCCGGGCCGGTACGGGAGCGGCGTCGACGACAAATCGGTGAACCGGGACACGCCCGACACATAACCCGCGGTGAATGGCGCAGATCAACCGGCGCGGCACTGGCGGTGAGGTGGGTCACACCTATACGCTCCTGACTAATTCCCACCAAGCGGGCCACCCCGCGCGCGTGGCGGCCCCCGGCTCGCCGGGGGATCGGGGAGTCGCAAGTCGCCGCCGCGGCCGCACCGCGGACGGCAGCGCCCGGGGCACCCGCCGCGGGCCAACGGACGAGCCCGGTGGAGGTAATGCGTGGGTGGCGAGGTGACGACGTGACCGTGAACCCGTTCTCCGCGCGGCCGGCGACCGCGCCCGAGTGGGCCCTGCGCGACACCGGCTGCTGGCCGCGCGCCGAGCACCCGAGCGCCGACGCCGACCGCCGCGCGGCCCCGCCCGGCCGGCCCGGCGTGTACCGCGGCGCCGCGCCGGTGCCGACGCCGCCCGCGGGCGCCGTCCGGCGCCAGTACCCCGGCCGCCGCCCGCCCGCGCCGAGCGCGCCGCCGGCGACCGTCCGGGCCGACGCGCTGACCGCCGACGACCGGGACGGCGACGACATCGAGGCCCGGCTCGCCGCCTGCCGCGGCCACCTCGACCCGCGCACGCTGCGCGAGGTCGTCACCCAGCCCGGCCGGGTCCGGGCGCTGCGCGATGACCTCGGCCGCGCGCTCACCCGGGCGCCGCACGACGAGCACCGGGCCCGGCTGCTCAGCCTGCGCGCGGTCGCGTCCCGGCTGCTCGGCGACCTCGGCGAGGCGCTGCGCGACGGCGAGTGGGCGCTCGACCACGCCCGGGCCGCCGCCGAGCTGCGTCAGCTCGCGGTCGTCCGCGCCCGGCTGGCCCACGTGCACCAGTGGCGGGGCGACTTCGGCACCGCCGACCGGCTGCTGGCGCTCGCCGCCTCGGCCGAGCTGCCCGACGCGCTGCGGGCCGGCGTGCACGAGCAGGCCGGGCGCTCCTGCTACGAGCAGGGCCGGCTGGTCGAGGCGCTGCAACACTTCGACGAGGCCGTCGCGCTGTGCCCGGGCGTCCGGGCGCCGATCATGGCGCGGATCGAGCTGGCGCTCGCCGCGATCGCCGAGCGGGCCGGGCGGCACGGGTTCGGGCCGCGCCCGCGGCTGCGGACGGCGCTGCTCGGCGTACCGCCGGCGCCGGTGCCGACCCGGGACGCCCGCACCGGCGCCTGGGGCTACGCCGACGCGGCCGGGCGGCCGCTGCTGCCGGCGGCGTTCCGGCAGGCCCAGCCGTTCGGCGACGGGATGGCCTGGGTGCAGCCGGACGACTCCGGCGGCTGGCAGCTCATCGACGCCACCGGCACGCCGCGGACCCCGGCGCTGTACGAGGACGTGCGGCCGTTCCGGCACGGCGTGGCCGCGGTCCGGCGGGAGGGCTGGGGCGCGATCGACATCGCCGGCCGGGTGGTCGTGCCGCTGCGGTACCGCGGCTTCACCACCGCGCTGGCCGACGGCCGGTACCTCGACGGCTTCTCCGAGGAGGGCCTGGCCGTGGTCGACACCGGCGACCGGCGCGGGGTGCTCGACCGGACCGGGCGGCAGCTCGTCGAGCCGCGGTACCGGTCGGTGGTCATCCACCCGCTCGCCTTCCTCATCGTCGACGGCCGGGGCCGGTGGGGCGCGCTGGACCGGCGCGGCCGGCCGCTGATCACCCCCACCCACAGCGACCGGCGGGCGCTCGACGCCGCGCTCGGCCGGCGGCTGCGGGTGGACGCGCCCGTCCTGTAGGCCGGCCCGCTCCCCCGCCGGCTCCACAGCGGGCGGGATCGCGGGCGGCGCCCCCGCGCGGGCGGATAGGGTCGGGGCATGCAGTTTCGACACTTGGGCCGCTCGGGTCTGCTGGTCAGCGAGATCGCGTACGGCAACTGGATCACCCACGGCTCCCAGGTCGAGGAGGACGCCGCCACCGCCTGCGTGCGCGCGGCGCTCGACGAGGGAATCACCACCTTCGACACCGCCGACGTGTACGCCGGCACCCGGGCCGAGGAGGTACTCGGCCGGGCGCTGCGCGGCGTACGGCGGGAGGGGCTGGAGATCTGCACCAAGGTCTACTGGCCGACCGGGCCCGGCCCCAACGACCGGGGGCTGTCCCGCAAGCACATCGTGGAGTCCGTGCACGGCTCGCTGCGCCGGCTCGGCACCGACTACCTCGACCTGTACCAGGCGCACCGGTACGACTTCAGCACCCCGCTGGAGGAGACCATGACGACCTTCGCCGACCTGGTGCACAACGGCAAGGTGCTCTACATCGGCGTCTCCGAGTGGACGGCCGACCAGATCCGGGCGGCGCACGCGCTCGCCCACGAGCTGCGCATCCCGCTGGTGTCCAACCAGCCGCAGTACTCGGCACTGTGGCGGGTGATCGAGGCCGAGGTGATCCCCACCTGCACCGAGCTGGGGCTCGGCCAGATCGTCTGGTCGCCGCTGGCGCAGGGCGTGCTCACCGGCAAGTACCTGCCCGACCAGGCGCCGCCGGCCGGCTCCCGGGCGACCGACGACAAGTCGGGGGCGGCGTTCATCGCGCAGTTGCTCAACGTCGAGGTGCTGACCGCGGTACAGCAGCTCAAGCCGATCGCCGAGCAGGCCGGTCTGACGATGGCCCAGCTCGCGCTGGCCTGGGTGCTCCAGCACCCGAACGTCTCCGCGGCGATCATCGGGGCCAGCCGGCCCGAGCAGGTCCGGGACAACGTGCGCGCCGCCGGCGTCACGCTGGAGCCGGATGTGCTCAAGGCCATCGACGAGGCGCTCGACCCGGTGGTCGAGCGGGACCCGGCGAAGACGGTGTCGCCGCGGTCCCGCCCCTAGCGCCGGCCGGCGGCGCCGGCTAGCCGGCGGACGCCAGGCTCATCGTGTACTCGACGCGGTCGTCCTCGCGCAGGGTGACCGCGTCGATGCCGGCCGCCGCGAGGTCGCGCCACGCCTGGCCGATCCACGACTCGGCGTCGGCCTGGTTGGGGAATGTCTCCTGCGGACCGTCCACCGGTCGGCCCGCCGCGTCCTCGTACCGCCACGTCCACGCCATCGCGCGCTCCTTCGCGTACCGCCGGTCGCCGACCGGTCCGGGTGGGACCGGTCCAGCCTACGGCGGCACCCCGGCCCGGGCCACGTCCCCCGCCGGCCACGCGCGCGCCCTCCGGGCGTCACCGGGCTGCACTAGGGTACGGGCATGTCCACGTCCACTGGCCGCTGGCGCAGCCTCCTGGTGCTCGGCGGGATCCGGTCCGGCAAGTCCGCGTACGCCGAACGGCTCGTCGCCGGCGCCCCGCGGGTCCGGTACGTGGCCACCGCCGCCGCGCCCGCCGACGACGACCCGCAGTGGCGGGCGCGCATCGCCGCGCACCGGCAGCGCCGCCCCGAGAGCTGGCACACCGAGGAGCCGGGCGACCCGGCCGCGCTGGCCGACCTGCTGACCGGCGCCGCTGCCGACGAGGTGCTGCTCGTCGACGACCTCGGCAACTGGGTGGCCGCGCTGCTCGCCGACGCGGGCGCCGACCCCGCGGCCGCCGGCGCCGCGCTGGCCAAGGCCGTGGCCGCCTGCCCGGCCCGGGTCGTCCTGGTCAGCCCGGAGGTCGGGCTCACGCTCGTCGCCGACAACCCGCTCGGCCGGGCCTTCACCGACGCGCTCGGCGCGCTCAACCAGGCCGTCGCCGACGCCTGCGACAGCGTCGCGCTGGTCGTCGCCGGGCAGGCCACCCCGCTCAAGTCCGGCGGCGCGGCGCCGATCCCGCCGGGCGCGGCCGGCGTCCGCGAGATCGACGCGCCGCCCGGCGCCCGGCTGCCGACCCTGCTCGACCCGCCGCTGCCGGACGAGGTGCTCGCCGGGCAGGCCCGGGCCGAGCTGGCCGCGCTGCTGCCCGGCCTCGGCCCGCTCGGCCACGCGGTCGGCGCCGCCGCCGGCGCCCGCGGCGCGCTGCCCCCGCCGGCGTTCCGCCGCCCCGCGGTGCTCGCCCTGCACGCCGACCACCCCGGCGCCGCCGCCGTCGGCGAGCTGCCCGGCGGCGCCGGCCGGGCCGAGCTGCTCGCCGGGCGCGGCCCGCTCGCCGCGCTGGCCGCGCGGGCCGGCGCGCCGGTCTGGGTGTGGTCCGGGCCGGACGCCGCCCCGATCGAGGACGGCCCGGCGCTGACCGAGACCGCCGCCCGGGCCGCGCTGGCCGCCGGGTACCACGCCACCCGCCGGGTGATCGAGGAGGGCGCGGACACGCTGATCCTCGCCGCCACCGGCGCCGGCACGGCCAGCGCCGGCGCCGCGGTCGTCGGGGCGATCGGGCGGGTCGAGCCGGCCGCGATCCTGCCCCGGCTGGTCGACAGCGAGGGGCTGATCGACGACGCGTCCTGGATGCAGCGGTGCGCCGCCATCCGCGGCGCGGTGTACCGGGTCCGGCGCGAGGACGACCCCGTGGCCGTGCTCGCGCAGGTCGGCGGCGCCGACGTCGCCGCCGCCGCGGGCGCGGTGCTGGCCGCCGCGGGCGCCCGGGTGCCGGTCCTGCTCGACGGGCCCGTCGGCACGGCCGGCGCGGTCGCCGCGGTGGAGCTGGCCGCGGACGTCCGGCACTGGTGCCTGGTCCCGGACGAGGGCGAGGGCCCGCTGGTCCGGGCCGCCGCCCGGCAGCTCGGCACCACCGCCGCCACCCGGCTCGGGCTGGAGCTGGGCGAGGGCTGCGCGGCGCTGGTCGCGCTCGGCGTGCTCAACGCGGGCGTGGACCTCGCGGCGGCGCTGCTCGGGGACGGGTGAGCGACGCCCGGCTCGCCCGCGGGCTGCGGCTGGCCGCCGGTACGTTCACCGTCCTGCCCGTGCGGGCCGGCCCGGCCGACCGGTCCGCGGCCGCCGTGGCGATGGCCGCCGCGCCCTGGCTCGGCCTCGCGCTCGGCGCGCTGCTCGGCGCCGCGGCACTCGGCCTGCGCGCCGCGCTGCCGTCCCCGCTGCTGGTCGGCGCGCTGGTATGGGCGCTCGCGGCGCTGCTCACCCGCGGGCTGCACCTGGACGGGCTGGCCGACACCGTGGACGCGCTCGGCTCGTACCGGCGCGGCGACGCGGGCCTGGCGGTGATGAAGCGGGCCGACATCGGGCCGTTCGGGGTGGCGGCGCTGGCGGGGACGCTGCTGGTGCAGGCCGCCGCGCTCGGGGCGCTGGCCGACCGGCCGGCGGTCCCGCTGCTGGCCGGTGTCGCCGCCGCGCACGGCGCGGGCCGGCTGGCGGTGGCGTACGCGTGCCGGCGGGGCGTGCCGGCGGCCCGGCCGGCCGGGCTCGGGGCGCTGGTCGCCGGTACGGTCGGCCCGCTCGCCCTGGCCGCGGGCACGCTCGCGGTGCTGGCCGCGGCGGTGCCGGCGGTACCGGGGCGGTGGTGGCAGGGGCCGGCCGCGGCGGCGGCGGCGCTGGCGCTCGGGCTGCTGCTGGTCCGGCACGCGGTGCGCCGGTTCGGCGGGGTGACCGGCGACGTGCTGGGCGCCGCCGTCGAGGTCACCACCGCGGCGACCCTGGTCGCCCTCCTCCTCGGCTGACCCGCGCCGCGGCGTGCGGTGCCGCGGCGCGGGCCCGCCGGCGGTGCGCTCAGGACCGGCGCACCCCCGGCGGTCAGCGCACCGACGGGGTCACGAACGGCGGCTTGGTCACCGTCATCGCGCACTGCCGGCCGCGGACGTCCACCGTCACCGTGTCGCCCTCGCCGAGCCCGGCGGCGGTGTCCAGCAGCGCCAGCGCGATGCCCTGCTTGAGCGTCGGCGAGAACGTCCCGCTGGTGATCTCCCCGACGACCGCGTCGCCGGACCGCACCGCCATGTGCGCCCGCGGGATGCCCCGGTCGGTGGCGCGCAGGCCCCACAGCGTGCGGCGCGGGCCGGCGGCCTTCTCGGCGGCGAGCGCGTCCCGGCCCCAGAACTCGGGCTTCGACCAGCCGACGGCCCAGCCGGACCGGGCCTGCACCGGGCTGATCTCCAGCGACAGGTCCTGGCCGTGCAGCGGGTACCCCATCTCGGTGCGCAGCGTGTCCCGGGCGCCCAGCCCGCAGGCGCGGATGCCGAACGGCTCCCCCGCCGCGAACACCGCGTCCCACACCGCGACCGCGCCGTCGGCGGGGACGACCAGCTCGTACCCGTGCTCGCCGGTGTACCCGGTCCGGCAGACGGTCAGCTCGACCCCGTCCAGGGCGGCGGTCTCGAACGACATGTACTCGTGCTCGGTCGGCAGCCCCAGCGCGGCCAGCACGTCGGCCGACTTCGGCCCCTGGACGGCGAGGACGGCGTACCCCTCGTGCTCGTCGGTGACCCGCACCCCGGCCGGCGCCGCGGCGACCAGCCGGCGCACCACCTCGGCGGTGTTGGCGGCGTTCGGGATGAGGAAGACGTGCGCGTCGTCGTGCAGGTACGCGATGATGTCGTCGACCACGCCGCCGGAGGCGTCGCAGCACAGCGTGTACTGCGCCTTGCCCGGCTTGATCCGGCCCAGGTCGTTGCTCAGGCAGCGGTTGACGAAGTCGGCCGCGCCCGGCCCGGTGATCCGGGCCTTGCCCAGGTGCGAGACGTCGAAGACGCCCACGCCGTCGCGGACGGCGGTGTGCTCGGCGACCACGCCGCCGCCGGCGTACTCCAGGGGCATCAGCCAGCCGCCGAACGGCGCGAACTTGGCGCCGGCCGCGTCGTGCCGGGCGTGCAGGGGGGATCGGCGGTCGGCGCCGGACAGGGGTTCAGTCATGGCTGGCAACTTACCGCCCGCGGGGGCGGCCGGGGCGATCGGCGGGACTCCGCGCGCCGGTACCCGGCCCGCGGGGGGCTAGCATCGGCGGGACATGATTTCCGCCGGCCGGTAACGTGGGCAGGCGATCATGCCCGTACCGCACGATCCTGCCCGAACCGCACGGGGAGTCGGCGATCGCCCATCCCCCCTTGCGGCGCGTACCCAATCGACGCCCGGTCGCGTGCGCGACCCGTAGACCCGCCGGAGTACCCGCGTGACCCCGCCCGCCAAGAAGCGCGCCCAGAACCCCTCCGCGACCACGCTCTCGCTGGTCGACAACGACCCCGCCGAACTCGGCGTCGACGCCGTCGTCATCGGCCTGCACAGCCGGGCCGACGGCCTGCTGCTGGCCACCGGCGGCGAGAGCATCGCCGCCGCGTTCGACGGCAAGCTGACCGAGACCCTGCGCCTGCTCGGCGCGACCGGCGCCGCGGGCGAGATCACCAAGCTCGCCACGCTCGGCACGGTCAGCGCCCCCGTCGTCGTGGCCGTCGGCCTCGGCGCCGAGCCGACCGGCGCCGCGCCGGCCCCCGAGGCGCTGCGCCGCGCCGCCGCGACCGCGGTCCGGTCGCTGGCCGGCACATCCAAGGTCGCCCTCGCCCTGCCGCTGCCCGACGACGCCGACGCGCCCGCCGCGCTGCGCGGCGTGGCCGAGGGGGCGCTGCTGGGGGCGTACCGGTTCGCCGGCTACAAGACCGGCGAGCGGGCCAAGCGCCGCCCGGCGGTCCCGACGATCCAGATCCACGTGCCGGACGCCAAGGACAAGGCCGCCAAGGCCGAGGTCAGCCGCGCGGCGGTCGTGGTCGCCGCGGTGAGCCGGGCCCGCGACCTGGTCAACACCGCCCCGAACGACCTGCGCCCGCCGGCCTTCGCCGACGCGGTCGACGCCGCCGCCACCGAGGCCGGCCTGACCGTCGAGGTGCTGGACGAGAAGGCGCTGAAGAAGGGCGGGTACGGCGGCATCCTCGCCGTCGGCATGGGCTCGTCCGCCGCCCCGCGCCTGGTGAAGATCAGCTACACCCCGACGAAGAAGAAGGTCGCCCGGCTGGCCCTGGTCGGCAAGGGCATCACCTTCGACAGCGGCGGCGTCTCGATCAAGCCGTCGGCCGGCATGTGGGAGATGAAGTCGGACATGGCCGGCGCCGCCGCGGTCGCCGCGACGATGCTCGCCATCGCCGCGCTGAAGCCGGCGCTGGCGGTGACCGCGTACGTGCCGATGGCGGAGAACATGCCGTCGGCGACGGCGTACCGGCCGGGCGACGTGATCACCATGTACGGCGGCAAGCGGGTCGAGGTGCACAACACCGACGCCGAGGGCCGGATGATCCTGGCCGACGCGATCGTCCGGGCCTGCGAGGACGGCTGCGACTACCTGGTCGAGACCGCCACGCTGACCGGCGGCCAGGTGACCGCGCTGGGCAAGCGGATCGCCGGCGTGATGGGCACGCCCGAGCTGACCGAGCGGGTCCGGGCGGCCGGCGAGGCCGTGGGCGAGCCGATGTGGCCGATGCCGCTGCCGGCCGAGGTGCGCAAGGGCATGGACTCCGACATCGCCGACATCTGTCAGATCAACTCCTCGGGCGACCGGTCCGCGCACATGCTGCAGGGCGGGGCGTTCCTGTCGGAGTTCATCGGCGAGGGCGTGCCGTGGGCGCACCTGGACATCGCCGGGCCGAGCTTCCACACCGGCGAGCCGACCGGGTACCTGGCCAAGGGCGGCACGGGCATCCCGGTCCGCACGCTGCTGGCGCTGGTCGACGACCTGGCCGCCAAGCGCTGAACCGCCGCCGCCCCGGGTCCCGCCGCCGTCCGGCGGGGCCGGGGGCGGCCGGTCAGGGGCGCGGCCGGTCGGTGCCGGGCCGGGGGCTCGGCCGGTCCGGGCGCAGCTTGCGGCGGGCGTTGAAGTCGCGCATGCGCTGCGGGTAGCCGACGAGCTGGACGTCGTACAGCGGGATGTTCATCTTTCGTGCGAACCGGCCCGCCGCCTCCGGGTCGGCGACCCGCCGGCGGGTCCACTCGCCGTCGTGGGCGATCAGCAGCACGGTGGTCTCGGTCATCACGGTCCGCGGCTCCAGGAACGCCTCGACGCCGTACCTGCTCCGGACAAAAGCGACGAGGTGCTCCATTGCCGCATCCTGCGTCGCAGACGAGCCCGACCTGGGCTTTCGCCACCGGAACCAGCCCATTCGACCGCGCCCTCCCGCTGTACCCCCGAAGTGCGGACAAGGGTACGCCCGGGCGGCAACAACCACGTAGCGTCAGGGGCGGCGGCGCAACGTGTCCTTGGGCACCTGCCTGCCCGAACCCGCTCCACAAGTGACAAGATGGCCGGGGCGGCGTCCGTCCGCCGGGCGCGCACCGCCACCGATCCGGGCGGCAACCGCCACCGATAGTCGTGACCGATAGCAGCGCCGACCACCACGCCGGCAGCGCCTGTACCCCGGGAGTAGAGCGTGAGCGACCCCAACACCTTCGACCTCGTGATCCTCGGCGCGGGAAGCGGCGGGTACGCCGCCGCGCTGCGCGCGGCCCAGCTCGACCTCAAGGTGGCGCTGGTGGAGAAGGGCGAGCTGGGCGGCACCTGCCTGCACCGCGGCTGCATCCCGACCAAGGCGCTGCTGCACGCCGCCGAGGTCGCGGACCAGACCCGGGAGTCCGCCGAGTTCGGCGTGCAGGCCGAGCTGACCGGCATCGACATGAAGGGCGTCAACTCGTACAAGGACGGCGTCGTCGGCCGGCTGTACAAGGGCCTGACCGGCCTGCTCAACGGCAGCCCGAACATCACGATCGTGCAGGGCGCCGGCAAGCTCGTCGGCCGGGACACGGTCGAGGTCGACGGCAAGCGGATCACCGGCCGCAACGTCCTGCTGGCCTCCGGCTCGTACTCGCGCAGCCTGCCCGGCCTGGACGTGGACGGCGAGAAGATCATCACCAGCGAGCACGCGCTCACCCTGGACCGGGTGCCCGAGTCGGTGGTCGTGCTGGGCGGCGGCGTCATCGGCGTCGAGTTCGCCAGCGTCTGGCGCTCGTTCGGCGCCGAGGTGACGATCGTGGAGGCCGCGCCGCGGCTGGTCCCGGCCGAGGACGCCGACTGCTCCAAGGCCGTCGAGCGGGCGTTCCGCAAGCGGAAGATCGCCTTCAAGGTCGGCAAGCCGTTCGAGAAGGTGGAGAAGGCCGGCAAGGGCGTCCGGGTCACCATCGCCGGCGGCGAGGTCGTCGAGGCCGAGCTGCTGCTGGTCGCCGTCGGCCGCGGGCCGAGCACCGCCGGCCTCGGGTACGAGGAGCAGGGCATCAAGCTGGACCGCGGCTTCGTGCTCACCGACGAGCGGCTGCGCACCAACGTCCCCGGCATCTACGCCGTCGGCGACATCGTGCCCGGCCTGCAGCTCGCCCACCGCGGCTTCCAGCAGGGCATCTTCGTCGCCGAGGAGATCGCCGGCCGGAACCCGGCCGTCATCGACGAGAACGGCATCCCGCGGGTGACCTACTCCGACCCGGAGATCGCCTCGATCGGGTTGACCGAGGAGAAGGCCAAGGAGCAGTACGGCGCCGCGAAGGTGCAGTCGTACAACTACAACCTCGGCGGCAACGGCAAGAGCCAGATCCTCAAGACGGCCGGCTTCATCAAGCTGGTCCGGGTGGTGGACGGGCCGGTCGTCGGGGTACACATGGTCGGCGCCCGGGTCGGCGAGCTGATCGGCGAGGCCCAGCTCGTCTACAACTGGGAGGCGTTCCCGGAGGACGTGACCCCGCTGATCCACGCGCACCCGACGCAGAACGAGGCCATGGGCGAGGCGTTCCTGGCGCTGGCCGGGAAGCCGCTGCACGCGCACGCCTAGCACCACCACACCAGGTAGCACAGCGCCACGAAGGAGTCGACTAGAGATGCCGGTATCGGTCACCATGCCGCGACTCGGCGAGAGCGTCACCGAGGGCACCGTCACCCGCTGGCTCAAGGCCGAGGGTGAGCGGGTCGAGGTCGACGAGCCGCTGCTGGAAGTCTCCACCGACAAGGTGGACACGGAGATCCCGTCGCCGGCCGCGGGCGTGCTGGCGCGCATCGTGGTGGGCGAGGACGAGACGGCCGACGTCGGCTCCGAGCTGGCCGTGATCAGCGACGCCGCGGGCGACGCCGCGCCGGCCGCCGCCCCGGCGGCGCCGGCCGCGGCCCCCGCGCCCGAGCCGGCCCCCGCCGCTGCCGCCGCGCCGGCGCCGGCGCCCGCGGCCGCTCCCGCCGCCGCGGGTGCCGGCGGGTCCGCCGCCGGCACGCCGGTCGCGATGCCCGCTCTCGGCGAGAGCGTCACCGAGGGTACGGTCACCCGCTGGCTGAAGCAGGTCGGCGAGAGCGTCGCGATGGACGAGCCGCTGCTGGAGGTCTCCACCGACAAGGTCGACACCGAGATCCCGTCCCCGGTCGCCGGCACGCTGCTGGAGATCCGGGTGGCCGAGGACGAGACCGCCGACGTCGGCGCGGTCCTGGCCGTCGTCGGCAGCGGCGCGGCCGCGCCCGCCGCCGCGCCGGCCGAGACCCCGGCGCCGCCGGCCCCGGCGGCGAGCGCGCCGCAGCCGGCCGCGCCGGCGCAGCCCGCGATCGGCCGGGCCACGCCGCCGCCCCCGCCGCCGGGCAAGGGCGCCGCGCCGGGCACCGGTACCCCGGCCGGCGTGGAGTCGGCGCCCGCCCCGCGGGTGTCCGGCGACGCGGCCGAGGCCGCGCCCGCGGGCGCCGGCCGGGCGGCCAGCAACGGCGGCGGCGGGTACGTCACGCCGCTGGTCCGCAAGCTCGCCGCCGAGCAGGGCGTGGACCTCGGCGCGGTGACCGGCACCGGCGTCGGCGGCCGGATCCGCCGGCAGGACGTGCTCGACGCCGCGGCCCGGGTCGAGGCGGCCCCCGCGGCGGCGCCGGCCGCCCCGCCCGCCGGTGCCCCCGCGGCCCCGGCGAAGGCGACGCCGAGCCCGCTGCGCGGCCGGACCGAGAAGCTGTCCCGGATGCGGGCGCTGATCGCCCGCCGGATGGTCGAGTCGCTCCAGGTCTCCGCGCAGCTCACCACGGTCGTCGAGGTGGACGTCACCCGGATCGCCAAGCTGCGCCAGCGGGCCAAGGACGCGTTCCAGCAGCGGCACGGCGCGAAGCTGTCGTTCCTGCCGTTCTTCGCGGTCGCGGCCGTCGAGGCGCTGCGGGTGCACCCGAACGTCAACGCCTCGCTGGACATGGAGGCGGGCACGGTCACGTACCACGCGGCCGAGCACCTGGGCATGGCGGTGGACACCGAGCGCGGCCTGCTCGTCCCGGTGATCCACGACGCCGGCGACCTGAACCTGGCCGGCCTGGCCAAGCGGATCGCCGACGTCGCCGACCGCACCCGGACCAACAAGATCAGCCCGGACGAGCTGTCCGGCGGCACGTTCACGCTGACCAACACCGGCAGCCGGGGCGCGCTGTTCGACACGCCGATCATCAACCAGCCGCAGGTGGCGATCCTCGGCACCGGCGCGGTGGTCAAGCGCGCGGTCGTCGTGGCCGACCCCGAGCTGGGCGAGATCGTCGCGCCGCGGTCGATGGTCTACCTGGCCCTGTCGTACGACCACCGGATCGTCGACGGCGCCGACGCCGCCCGCTTCCTGACCACGGTCAAGGAGCGGCTGGAGGCCGCGCAGTTCGAGGGCGAGCTGGGCCTGGCCTGACGACGGCGAGCACGTGAACCGCAGGGGCGTCCCGGTCCGGGGCGCCCCTGCGGCATACCCGGGCCGCCGCCGGCGGCGGCGCGGTGTCCGGCGGACAGCGAGGCGGGGAGGGCGGATGGACGGAACCAGCGGTGACACCGACTACGCCGCGCGCGGCGCCGGGTACGCCCGGATGCGCCGGCCGGACCCGCGGATCGCCGCGGTGCTGCACGCCGCGCTGGGCGACGCCCGGACCGTGCTCAACGTCGGCGCCGGCGCGGGCTCGTACGAGCCGGCCGACCGGTACGTCGTCCCGGTCGAGCCCTCCCCCACCATGCGGGCGCAGCGGCCGGCGCACCTCGCCCCGGCGGTGGACGCGGTGGCGGCGGAGCTGCCGTACGACGACGGCAGTTTCGACGCGGCGATGGCGCTGGTCACCGCGCACCAGTGGCCGGACCCGGTCGCCGGGCTGCGCGAGCTGCGCCGGGTCGCCCGCGGCCCGGTACTGGTGCTCACCTTCGACCCCGCCGCGCTGGACCGGTTCTGGCTGGCGGCGTACGCGCCCGAGCTGATCGCCGCCGAGCGGCGCCGGTACCCGCCGCTGGACGTGGTCGGCGCGGCGATCGGCGCCCGGTGCGCGGTCACCGACATCCGGATCCCGCTGGACTGCACCGACGGGGTGACCGAGGCGTACTACGGGCGGCCCGAGCGGCTGCTGGAGGAGCCGGTCCGGCGGGCGCAGTCGGCGTGGGCGCACATCGCCGAGCCGGGCGCGGAGGCGGCGGCGGTGGCCCGGCTACGGGCGGCGCTGGCCGACGGCTCGTGGGACGCCCGGTACGGCCACCTGCGCCGCCAGCCGGAGTACGTCGGCTCCTGGCGCCTGCTGGTCGGCACCCCGGCGTAGCCGTCGCCCGACCCGCGGGCCCGGCGGGCGGAGCGGGCCCGACTGCGCGAGGATGGCGGTATGCGCATCGTGCTGGCCGGGGCGTCCGGCTTCCTCGGTACCGCCCTGGCCGACCAGCTCCGCCGCGGCGGCCACACCCTGACCCGGCTGGTCCGCCGCGCCCCGGCCGACCCGGCGGAGGTGCGCTGGGACCCGGCCGGCGGCCGGGTCGACCCGGCCGTCCTGCGCGGCGCCGACGCCGTGGTCAACCTCGCCGGCGCCGGCGTCGGCGACCGCCGCTGGACCGACGGGTACCGGGCGACGATCCGCGCCAGCCGGGTCGACCCGACCCGGACCGTCGCCGCCGCCCTGGCCGCCCTGCCCGCCGCCGACCGCCCGGGCGTGCTGCTGAACGCGTCGGCGATCGGCTGGTACGGCGACACCGGCGACGCGGTCGCCGACGAGTCCGCGCCCCGCGGCGACGACTTCCTGGCCGACGTCTGCCGCGACTGGGAGGCGGCGACCGCCCCCGCCGTCGAGGCGGGGGTGCGGACCTGCCTGCTGCGCACGGGCCTGCCGCTGCACCGCTCCGGCGGGCTGCTCGCCCCGCAGTTGCTGCCGTTCCGGCTCGGGCTGGGCGGGCGGTTCGGCAGCGGCCGGCAGTGGCAGCCGTGGATCTCGCTGCACGACTGGCTGCGCGCCGTCGACCGGCTGCTGGCCGACCCGGCGCTGGCCGGTCCGGTGAACGTGGTCGGGCCGGCGCCGGCCCGCAACCGCGACTTCGCCCGGGAGCTGGGCGCGGCGCTGCACCGGCCGGCGTTCTGGCCGATCCCGGCGGCGGCGCTGCGGGTACTGCTGGGCGGGTTCGCGGCCGAGCCGCTGCGCAGCGTCCGGGCGGTGCCCGGCGTGCTCGCCGCCGCCGGCTTCGCCTTCCGGCACCCGGACCTGCCCGCCGCCCTGGCGGCGGCCCTGCACGAGCCGGCCGGGTACGAGCCCTGACGGCCGCCGGGCAACAGGGCTTGTCCGCGGCTGCGGGCCGTGCAACAGTTCGGCCATGTCCTTGGTCGTCCTTGTTACGGATCATTCGTCACGTGAGGGAAGCCGAGGCGTGCTGGAGCGGGCGCTGGAGTCCGTCACCGGCGCGGCACCGACGCTGGTCGACGCCCGGAGCCTGGTCGACGGCTCCGTCCGGCCGGAGCAGGTCGCCGCGCGGGGGGTGCCCGTCCTCATCTACGACATCGCACCCGACCTGCGCGCCGACTTCGCCCCGGCGCACCGCGCGCTGCTGGCCGCCGGGGTGGCCGGCGGATCGCCGCCGCGGGCCTGGCGCGACGCCACCGACAAGGCCCGGATGATCGAGGTGTTCGACCGGAGCGGGATCCGGCAGATGCCCTCGGTCGCGCTGCGCGACCCCAGCCCGGAGCGGGCGCTCGCCGCGCTGGCGCAGCTCGGCGGCGACGCCTGGAGCCGCCCGGCCATCGGCGCCGGCGGCAGCGACGTGTTCCACCTGCGCGGCGCGGCCGACGTCCTCGCCGCCCGCGGGCACTACCGGCGCGCCGGCTCCGGGTGGGTGCTGGGCCGGGACGCGCGGAACTTCGGTACCGACGGCCGGCGCCACCAGTTCCGGGTCGTCGTCCTGGGCGGGCGGGTGCTGCGGTGCTGCGAGCACGTGCAGGACGATCCCGACGCGCCGTGCAACGAGGCCCGGGGCGCCCGTTCGCTGCGGGTCGCCGTGGCGGACGTGCCCGCCGGGCTGGCCGACCTGGCCATCGGGGCGACCGGGGCGCTCGGGCTGGACTTCGGCGGCGTCGACCTCGTCACCGAGAGCGGCGGCGCCGTGTTCGAGGTGAACGTCCACCCCGTGCTCGACGTACCCGGCGGTCTGGCGGAGGTGGCCGTGCCGTGGGTCGAGGCGCACCTGGCCCGGGGCGTGCGGCGGGGGTCGACCGCGGCGCCCGTGCCGCTGGACCGCCGCTGATCGGATGCTTGCGGCGGCCGGTGGCCCGCCGCGGCGCGTGGACGAGGAGTACGCGCGCCGCGGCGGGTCCCGCGCCCGGCCGGCGGGGCGGGTCAGCAGTCGCGCAGCTCCGGCGACTGGTTGAGGAGCTGGCCGCGCGGCGAGATGAACGCGCGGTACCGGTCACTGTCGACCGCGGCCGGCGCGAACGCCGCGACCCGGTGGCAGTTCTGGAACGCGAGCTTCACGCCGAAGTGCCGCTCCAGCCCGCCGCGGATCGCGTCGCTGGCCAGCGCGCGCAGGAGCTGCCCGCGCTCGGCCTCGCTCGGCGGCGGGACCTCGTGGTCGGCGAAGCCGCCGCCGGCCCGGCCCGCGACGTCGGACACGACGGTCCAGGCGTACGGCAGCGACTCGCGCACGCAGGCGACGAACTCGGCGTCGGTGACCTCGCCGCGCTCGGCGCGCTCCAGCAGTGCGGTGGGTACGTCCAGGGACATGGCATTCTCCTTCTGGGTCAGCCGACGGGAACCGCCGGTCGGAGGACGAACTCGGGGTCGATCTGGTCGCACAGGTCGGTGCCCGCCCGGTCGTTGGCCCAGGCCAGCGCGTTGCGCCGGTGGAACTCCCGGGCGTGCCGGGTGAGCCGGTCCCAGTCCTGCCCGGCGGCGTCCACGGTGTCGCGCATGGCGGCGAGCGCGGCGCGGTTGGCCGGCTCCAGCCGGTCCAGCGGGGCTACGGTCCCCTTCTCGGCGGCGCGCACGTACGGCGAGCGGCCCACCCGGGCGAGCAGGTCGTCGCCGACGTGGGCGCGCAGGAACGCGACGTCGGCGTCGTCCTCGACCTTGTTGCCGATCACCTTGATGGTCAGGCCGTACTCGCGGGCGTAGCCGACGTACTGCCGGTACACGCCGACGCTGCGGACGGTCGGCTCGCAGACCAGGAACGTCACGTCGAACCGGCTGAACAGGCCGGAGGCGAACGAGTCGGCGCCGGCGGTCATGTCCACGACGACGTACTCGCGCGGCCCGTCGACCAGGTGGTTGAGCAGCAGCTCGACCGCGCCGACCTTGGAGTGGTAGCAGGCGACGCCCAGGTCCGCCTCGGCGAACGGGCCGGTGACGGCCAGCCGGACGCCGCCGACCTCGGTGACCAGCCGCGCGTACAGCGGGTTGCCGGGCTCGTCCACCGGCAGCAGCCGGGAGCCGCGGCCGGGCGGGGTCGTCTTCACCATCGCGGCGGCCGAGGCGATGCGCGGGTTGTCGCCGCGCAGGTACTCCTTGATGGCGTCCAGGTGGGCGCCGAGCGCCGGCAGGTGCGCGGCCTGCTCCTCGGTCGCGCCGAGGGCGACGGCGAGGTGCTGGTTGATGTCCGCGTCGAGGGCCAGCAGGCGGGCGTCGGCCACGGATCGGGCGAACAGCGCCGCCAGGGTGGTCTTCCCGCTACCGCCTTTTCCGACGAAAGCGATCTTCACGATGGGTCCTTCGCACTCGGGACAAACGTCACGTCCTGATATTGGTAGCGGTTTCCGTTACCGTTTGCAACTCTCTTCGGCCGGGGTGAGCCCGATCTCCTCCCCTCGGCGACGCCCCGCGCGCGGTCTACCCTGGTCGGGTGACCAGCGCGCTCGAAGCACCCGCCAGCACCCGGCTCGGCCTCGTCGACTACCGCGAGGCGCTGGCCGAGCAGCGCCGGCTGCACGCGCTGGTCGCGGACGGGGCGGCGCCGGACACCGTGCTGCTGCTGGAGCACCCGAGCGTCTACACGGCGGGCAAGCGGACCAACACCTGGGACCGCCCGACCGACGGCACCGAGGTCATCGACGTCGACCGCGGCGGCCGGATCACCTGGCACGGGCCGGGGCAGGTCGTCGGGTACCCGATCATCACGCTGCCGGAGGTCCGCCGCGGGCAGCCGGCCGACGTGGTCGCGCACGTGCGCCGGGTGGAGCAGCTCCTGATCGACGTGTGCGCGGAGTTCGGCCTGGCCACCGACCGGGTGGACGGCCGCAGCGGCGTCTGGGTCCGGGCCGACGGGCGCGGGCCGGACCGCAAGGTCGCCGCGATCGGCATCCGGGTCGCCCGCGGCGTCGGGCTGCACGGCTGGGCGCTGAACTGCGACGCGGACCTGCGGGCGTTCGACAAGATCGTCCCGTGCGGGATCGCCGACGCGGGCGTGACGTCGCTGTCGGTCGAGCTGGGCCGCCGGGTCACCGTCGCCGAGGTGCTGCCGGTCCTCGAACGCCACCTGCCGACCCTGCTGCGCTGACCGCCCGCCGGCCGGACCCGCCGCCGCGACGCGCGCGGCCGCAGCCGGACCCGCCGGCGCGACGCGCGCACCCGCAGCCGGGCCCGCGTGCCGCCGCCCGACCGGCCGCACGGTCAGCTCCGCGCGGGGGTGGTCGAGTCGGCCGTGGCCAGCAGCGCGCCCATCTCGTCCGCGCTCAGCGGCGGCCAGAAGTGGAAGCCCTGGGCGAGCCGGTACCCCAGGTCGTGCAGCCGGCGCGCCTGCGCCGGCGTCTCCACCCCCTCGGCCACCGCGTCCAGCCGCAGGCCGCGGGCGAGCTGGATCATCGCGGTCGCGATGACCTCCTCCTCCGCCCCGGCGATGTTGTCGATGAAGGACTTGTCCACCTTGAGCACGGTCGCCGGGGCGGTGCGCAGCAGGCCCAGCGACGAGTGCCCGGTACCGAAGTCGTCCAGCGCCACGGCGACGCCGAGCGCGCGGATGGCCTTGAGCGCGTCCAGCGCGGTCTCGTTGTCGAACACCGCCGTCTCGGTCACCTCGACGGTCAGCCGCTGGTGCGGCAGCCCGGTCTCGCGCAGCACCGCGGCGACCTCGTCGGCGAACGCCGGCTCGCGGAGCTGCCGGGCCGAGACGTTCACGCTCAGCCGCCACGGCCGGTGCCCGGCGCCGGCGGCCAGCCAGGCGGCACCGCGGCGGCACGCCTCGCGCAGGATCCAGGCGCCGAGCGGGACGATCACCCCGGTCCGCTCGGCGACGGCGATGAACTCCACCGGCGACACCGTCCCGCGCTCGGGGTGCTGCCAGCGCACCAGCGCCTCGCTGCCGACCGGCCGCCCGCCGGGCAGGGCGACGACCGGCTGGAAGACCAGCGAGAACTCGTCCCGCTCCAGCGCCCGGCGCAGGTCGGCGGCCAGCCGCGCCTCGCGGTGCGCCTCCCGCTCGATCTCGCCGTCGTAGCAGGCGTAGTTGCCCTTGCCGCGGGCCTTGGCGGCGTACATCGCGAGGTCCGCCCGGCGCATCAGCTCGGTGCAGCTCGTCTCCCTTGCGCCCTCGGCCAGCCCGATGCTGGACTCGATCACCACCTCCTGCCCGGCCAGCCGGACCGGGGCGCGCAGCGCGGCCGCGATCCGGCTCAGGGTGGCCGGCGCGGTGGCGGTGGCCACGCCGGTGAGCAGCGCGGCGAACTCGTCGCCGCCGAGCCGGGCCACGATGTGCCGCTGCCCGAGGACGGCGCGCAGCCGCTGGGCGACGGTGGCCAGCAGGGCGTCCCCCGCGCCGTGGCCCAGCCGGTCGTTGATGATCTTGAAGTCGTCCAGGTCGATGAGCGTCACGCTGAACGGGTCGCCGGCCGCCAGCGCCGCCCGGACCCGCCGCTCGAACAGCCGCCGGTTGGCCAGCCCGGTCAGGCTGTCGTGGTGCGCCTGGTGGGCGAGCTGGTGCTGGACCCGGCGCAGGTCGCGCATGCTCGCGTCGACCCGGCGCAGCAGCCGGGCGTTGTCGGCCAGGACGGTGATCTGCCGGTACACCACCACCCCGGTGATCACCACGGCGCCCAGCGCGACGATCACCGCCTCGCGCGTCCGCTGGTACGTGGTGGACAGCAGCAGCACGTGCGTGGCGGCCACGGCGAGGTACGGCACGACGCTGTAGGTGCGCGGCGGCCGCTCCCGGGTGGCGATCGCCGCCGCGCGGCGCTGCCGGTCCGCCGCGGCGACCATCACCAGCGACGTGTACGGCAGCGACAGCATCGCGTTGTTGATGTGCGGCTGCCGCTGCATCAGCGGCGCCAGCGCCCCGACCAGCGCGCCCACCGCGGCGGTCATGCCGAGGATGCGCAGCGCCCGCGGGTCGGCCGGGCCGCGCCCGGTGAGCGCGATCCGGCTGAACGCCAGCGTCGCGGCGAAGCCGAGCAGGACGATCGCCAGCGCCGCGGCGGTCCACCCGCTGAGCGTCGCCCAGCGGTCCACCCGGCGGAACGACAGGTACCAGACGAACAGCCCGGTCGTCGTCATCACGATGAGCATGTCCAGCAGGAAGCGGTGCCGCTGGGACCGGGTGAGCGAGGTCTTGCCCGGCAGCCGCAGCAGCGCGAACAGGAACGTCAGCACGCCCGCCAGGTACAGGCACAGCGTCAGCGGCCGGTTGTGCGGGGCGGGGGCGTTGCCGGCGGTCAGCCAGTCGGCGGCGCTGGCCACGCCGGCGCAGCCGATGACGGCCATCGCGACGCCGACCCGGTTCCAGAACAGCCGCGCGGGCGGGGCGAGGCCGGCGCCGACGGCGGTGCGCCAGCAGGCGAGCGCGGCGACGATCGTGCCGGCGGCCGGGCAGATCCAGCCCAGCAGCGGCGGCGCCCACGGCCCGTCGAGGCTGGTGAACACCCACAGCGTGCTGGCCAGCGCCAGCAGCGCCGCGACCCCGAGCAGGGGCGACGGGCGGGCGACGACGCGGTGGGGCACGTGCGCGACCTCCCAGCGGTACCCGAGCGCCGTCGTGGATGCGCGGAACCGCACCGGGGCGCACTCCACCGTGCAGCATATCGGTCAGTGTTGATCACGCGAGGATCGGCCGGACGTACCGGACAGAGCGCCCGATCAGTCCCCGTACGGGGCGGCGCCCGCCCGGATCCGGGCCAGGTCGGCGTCGAACGCGGCCAGCGCCCGCCGGTGCAGGAACGGCCCGAAGCTGACCCTGGCCACGCCCAGCCGGGCCAGCCCGGCCGGGTCCGGCGAGCCGGGCCGGCAGAGGATGTTGACCGGGCCGTCGATGCCCGCGACCAGCGCGGCCACCTCGTCGTGGTCGGCCACCCAGATCGGGTACACGCAGTCCGCGCCCGCCGCCAGGTACGCCGCCGCCCGCTCGGCGATCACGGCGGGCCGCCCGGCCGGGTCGCCGGCCTCCCGGATCGCCACGTCGACCCGGGCGTTGACCACCAGCGCGTCGCCGGCCGCGGCGCGCAGGCCCGCCAGGTAGGCCGCCTGCTCGGCGACCGGCACCAGCGCGCCCGTGGCCGGGTCGGAGTCCTCCAGGTTGAGCCCGGCGGCGCCGGCGGCCAGCAGCCGCTCGGCCAGCTCGGCCGGCGGCAGGCCGTACCCGCGCTCGGCGTCGACCGTGACCGGCACGTCGACCGCCCGGGCGATCCGGGCCGCGGCGGCGAGCATCTCCCCCGCCGGCGCGTCCTCGCCGTCGTCGTACCCCAGCGCGGCGGCGACGGCGGCGCTGCCGGTGGCGACCGCCGGGAAGCCGGCCGCGGCGACCGCGCGAGCGGCCGCGACGTCCCAGACGTTGGGCAGCAGGAGGGGGTCGCCGGGGCGGTGGGCGGCGCGCAGCGCCGCGGCCGGTGTCGTCATGCCCGCACCGTAGCGGCCGGGTCGGACAGCGGGGTCGGGTCGGGACATCCGGGCGAACGTGACCCGGGTCACGGCACCCGCGTGAGCCGCGTCGCTCGCCGTTCGCGGTCCGTGATCGGGGGCGTAACCTGGCGGGGTGACCGTAGCTCCCGAAGGCCGCCGGATGCTCCGCATCGAGGCCCGCAACGCCGAGACCCCCATCGAGCGCAAGCCCGACTGGATCAAGGTCAAGGCGAAGATGGGCCCCGAGTACACGGCGCTGCGCGGCCTGGTCACCCGGGAGGGCCTGCACACCGTCTGTCAGGAGGCGGGCTGCCCCAACATCTACGAGTGTTGGGAGGACCGGGAGGCCACCTTCCTCATCGGCGGCGACCAGTGCACCCGCCGGTGCGACTTCTGCAACATCGACACCGGCAAGCCGGCCGCGTTCGACGCCGACGAGCCGCGCCGGGTCGCCGAGTCCGTCGCCAGCATGGGCCTGCGGTACGCCACCGTGACCGGCGTGGCCCGCGACGACCTGCCCGACGGCGGCGCCTGGCTGTACGCCGAGACGGTCCGGCAGATCCACGCCGCGCAGCCCGGCTGCGGCGTCGAGCTGCTCATCCCCGACTTCAACGCCGACCCCGGGCAGCTCGCCGAGGTGTTCTCGTCCCGGCCCGAGGTGCTGGCGCACAACGTCGAGACCGTGCCGCGGATCTTCAAGCGGATCCGCCCGGCGTTCCGGTACGAGCGCTCGCTCGAGGTCATCACCCGGGCCCGGTCGGCCGGCCTGGTCACCAAGTCCAACCTGATCCTGGGCATGGGCGAGGAGCCCGCCGAGGTGGCCACCGCGCTGCGCGACCTGCACGCGGCCGGCTGTGAGCTGATCACCATCACCCAGTACCTGCGCCCCTCGCCCCGGCACCTGCCGGTGGCCCGCTGGGTCAAGCCGGACGAGTTCGTCGGGCTGGCCGCCGAGGCCGAGCGGATCGGCTTCGCCGGGGTGATGAGCGGCCCGCTGGTCCGCTCGTCGTACCGCGCCGGCCGGCTGTACCGGCAGGCCGTCGATGCCCGCTCCGCCGTCCCCGCCTGACCCGGCGCCCACCGCCGCCCCGGCCCGGCCGGCCCGCCCCGCGGCCGCCGGCCGCGCCCCCGCCGCGCTCCGCCGGCGCGCCGCCGCGTCCCGCCGCCGCGCCGCTGAACCCCGCGGCCCGCGGGTGCGTACTCACCGGCGATGATCGGCTCGATCGCCCCGCTGCCCGCCCTGCTCGGCGGCGCCCTCACGCTGCTCGGCATCGTCCTCGGGTACCGCGGGCTGCGGCTGCTGCGCCGCGGCTGGCTGGCCCGCCGGCACACCGCCGTCCTGCTGGCCGACCGCCAGCGGGCGCACGCGGTCGTGGTCGGGCGGGAGCCCGGTACGGTCGGCTCCCGGCTGGCCGACCTGCGGCCGGTCGTCCGGTTCACCGACGCCGGCGGGGCCCGGCAGACGCTGCTGGCGGACCTGCCGCTGACCCGCCGGCCGGTGGTCCAGCCCCTGCAGGTCGGCGACCTGGTCACCGTCGCGTACGACGCCGGCCCGGAGCCCGCGGCCGAGGTGCTGACCGCCGGCTCGGACGGCCCGGCGGGCGGCCTGATGACCAGCGGGATGATCCACTTCTCGGCCGGGATCGTGCTGGTGCTGTGCGGCGGCGCGGCGTACCTGGTCATCAATCTCGTGCTGGTCTTCACGCCCTGACGCCCCCGGTGCGCACCCGCGGCGGTCCCGGGCGGCTGGACTAGACTCCGTCGCATGGCGAAGGCGCAGGAGAAGGTTCCGTTCACCACCAAGCTGAAGCAGCTCGGCCAGGTGTTCACTTTCACCGCTAAGCAGGACAAATGGTTCCTGCCACTGGTGGCTGCCGCGGTCCTGCTGCCGCTCGCCGTGACGATCGTCGTCTGCCTCGCCTGGAACTGGCTGGCGCTGCCGATCGGCCTGCTCGTCACGGTCCTCGCGGTCCTGGTCGTGCTCAACCTGCGCGCCGGCACCGCGATGCTCAGCGCCGCCGAGGGCCAGCCCGGCGCCGCCGCGAGCGTCATCGACACCATGCGCGGCGACTGGCGGGTCAAGCCCGCGGTCAGCTCGACCACCCAGTTCGACATGGTCCACCTGGTGATCGGGCGGCCGGGCGTGATCCTGCTCGGCGAGGGCGACGCGGCCCGGGTGCGCAGCCTGATCAGCCAGGAGAAGAAGCGGCTCGGCAAGGTCGTCGGCAGCGCCCCGATCTACGACTACCTGGTCGGCCGCGGCGAGGGCGAGCTGCCGCTGCGCAAGCTGCGGCTCACCCTGACCCGGCTGCCGCGCAACCTCACCGCCCGCGACGTCCGGGCGCTCGACCAGCGGCTCAAGGCGCTGACCGCGCGGCCGCAGCTGCCCAAGGGCGCGATCCCCCGCAACATGCGCCCGCCCAAGGGCGCCTTCCGCGCCCAGCGCGGCCGCTGACCCCCGGGGCCCGTTCGGCGCACGCGTAACACGCGTGAAACAGGGCAGACATGCGAGGGCAACGACGGCGCCATACCGTCGTACCCGGCCGCCCGCCCGACGAACGAGCCTGGAGGACGCGTGTTCAGCAACCCCGACGAGCTGCTGCGGTACATCCGCAACGAGGATGTCGCCTTCGTCGACGTCCGGTTCTGCGATCTGCCCGGCGTCATGCAGCACTTCAACCTGCCGGTGGAGAGCGTGGACGACAGCTTCTTCACCGAGGGGCTGGCTTTCGACGGTTCGTCGATCCGCGGCTTCCAGGCGATCCACGAGTCGGACATGCTGCTGCTGCCGGACGTCGCCACCGCGTTCATCGACCCGTTCCGGGCGCAGAAGACGCTGGCGCTGAACTTCTTCATCCACGACCCGTTCACCCGCGAGGCCTACAGCCGGGACCCGCGCAACGTGGCGAAGAAGGCCGAGGCGTACCTGGCCAGCACCGGCATCGCCGACACGGCGTACTTCGGGGCCGAGGCCGAGTTCTACGTGTTCGACTCGATCCGGCACGAGACGAGCGCGCACCGGGCGTACTACTACATCGACTCCGTCGAGGGCGCCTGGAACTCCGGGCGCGAGGAGCCGGGCGGCAACCGCGGCTACAAGACCGCGTACAAGGGCGGGTACTTCCCCGTACCGCCGGTCGACCACTTCGCCGACCTGCGCGACGAGATGAGCCGCAAGCTGATCGAGACCGGCTTCTCGGTCGAGCGGGCCCACCACGAGGTCGGCACCGCCGGCCAGGCCGAGATCAACTACCGGTTCTCCACGCTGCTGCACGCCGGCGACCAGCTCCAGCTCTTCAAGTACATCATCAAGAACACCGCGTGGGCGGCCGGCAAGACGGCGACGTTCATGCCCAAGCCGATCTTCGGCGACAACGGCTCCGGCATGCACACCCACCAGAGCCTGTGGCTGGGCGGCGAGCCGCTGTTCTACGACGAGACCGGCTACGCCGGCCTGTCCGACACCGCCCGCTGGTACATCGGCGGCCTGCTCCAGCACGCCCCGTCGCTGCTGGCCTTCACCAACCCGACCGTCAACTCGTACCGCCGGCTCGTGCCCGGCTACGAGGCCCCGGTCAACCTGGTGTACTCGCAGCGCAACCGCTCGGCCTGCACCCGCATCCCGGTCACCGGCAGCAACGCCAAGGCCAAGCGGGTCGAGTTCCGGGTGCCGGACCCGTCGTGCAACCCGTACCTGGCGTTCTCCGCGATGATGATGGCCGGCCTGGACGGCATCAAGAACAAGGTGGAGCCGCCGCAGCCGATCGACAAGGACCTGTACGACCTGCCGCCGGACGAGTTCGGCGACGTGGCCCAGGTGCCGGGCTCGCTGCCCGAGGTGCTGACGGCGCTGGAGGCCGACAACGAGTACCTGCTGGAGGGCGGGGTGTTCACCCCGGACCTGATCGAGACGTGGATCGACTGGAAGCGGGAGAACGAGGTGGACCCGGTCCGGCTGCGGCCGACGCCGCACGAGTTCGCCATGTACTTCGACTGCTGACCATTGAGATAGGCAACCCACCTCTGGTGGTGGCGGCGGGCCCGGTTCGGGCCCGCCGCCGTCGTCGTTCCACCCGTTCCCGATTGGCTCTCGGCACCGCGGCCGCGCAGGGTCCAGCATGGGGGGCATGGAGATCCTGCGGTACACCGCGTTCAGCACCGACCCCGCCGGCGGCAACCCCGCCGGCGTCGTCCTCGACGCCACCGGTGCCGACGACGCGACCATGCAGCGGGTCGCCGCCGACGTCGGCTACTCCGAGACCGCGTTCCTCCTGCCCGGCCCCGAGCGCCGGCACCGGGTGCGGTACTTCAGCCCGCTGGCCGAGGTGCCGTTCTGCGGGCACGCGACCATCGCCACCGCCGTCGCGTACGCCGACCGGCACGGCCCGGGCCCGCTGGTGCTGGACACCGCCGCCGGGGCGGTGCCGGTGCGGACCGCGGCCGCCGACGGCGTGCTCACCGCGACGCTGACCAGCATCGAGCCGCGGACGGCGGAACTGGACCCGGCCGACCTGGCGGCGCTGTGCGGGCTGCTCGGCTGGGCGCCCGGCGAGCTGGACCCCGGCCTGCCGCCGGGGCTGGCGTACGCCGGCGCCTGGCACCCGATCCTCGCCGCCGCCCGGCGGGAGCGGCTGGCCGACCTGCGCTACGACGTGGCGGGGCTGGGTGCGCTGATGGCCGACCGCGGCTGGACGACGGTGAACCTCGTGCACCGCGCCGGCCCGGACGTGCTGCACGCGCGCAACCCGTTCCCGCCCGGCGGCGTGTACGAGGACCCGGCGACGGGGGCGGCGGCCGCGGCGCTCGGCGGGTACCTGCGGGCGGCGGGGCTGGTCGCGGCGCCCGCGCGGCTGACCGTGCACCAGGGCGCCGAGCTGGGGCGGCCGAGCCGGCTCACCGTGGACGTGCCGGCCGCGGGCGGGGTCGCGGTGACCGGGGCGGCGGTGCCGCTGGCCTGACCGGCCGGCGGGCGCGACCCGGCCGGGCCGCCGGGGACGGCCGGGTGGCCGGGGGCGGGCGCCGGGCGGGCCGGCGGACCCGGCCGGACGGCAGAGAAGTACGTCACTTCGGCGTCGGCCGAAGGATGCTGCGCGGGTCCACATCGGAGGTGATTCTGAGTGCGTCGCCCCTGCCGATCGCGGAGAGCCGCGAACGGGCGACACACCGAAGGGGAACACCGATGTCTCTGCGACGTATCGCCGCAACCGGACTCGCCGCGCTGGGCCTCGGCGCCGCGACGCTCCTCGCCACCGCCGCCCCGGCCGCCGCCGGGCTGGGCGACTGCCCGGCCCGGCACACCTGCATCTGGGTGGACGCCAACTTCAACGGCGGGCACTGGGCCAAGAGCGGCTACACCCAGTACAGCGACGTGCCGGGCTGGATGCACGACAAGGGCAGTAGCTGGGCCAACAAGAACGTGAACCAGCGCGAGTGCATCTTCGACTGGGTCAACGGCAGCCGGATCATCCTCGGCAACCTCGGCCCGGGCCAGAACGTCGGCTGGCCGGGCGACGGCGCCAACGACCGGACCGACGCCGCGGGCTGGTGCTGACCGTACGGATCCCGGGGGGTCGCCGCTGCCGCGGTGGCCCCCGCGGGGGCGGCCCGGTGGTGCTCGGGCTGCTGGTGGCGATGGGACTGGCCGGCTGCGCGTCCGGGGGAACGACCGGTACGGCGGCGCCGCAGCCCGACCCGAACGCGGCGGCTGCCGACCGCGCGTTCCGCCAGCAGCCCGGCACCCAGCGCCGGCTCGCCGGCGACCGGGCGTGGCCGTCGGCCCCCGCGGCGGTGTCGCCCGCCGCGGGGGCGGCGCTCGGCCGGGCCGCGCTGGCCTACCAACGGGCCTACGAGGACGTCCTGCACGACCCCGCCGACGAGCGGGCGCTGCGGGCGGGTCTCGCGCTGGCCACGGGGGCAGCGCGGGACATCCTGCGGGCCACCGCGGCGACGCTGCGCCGCGACGGCCTCGCCGGCCGCGGCCGGATCGCCGCGGCGCCGGTCGTACTGGCCGCCGGGCGGCGCACGGCCGAGGTCGGGGCGTGCAGCCGGCAGGGCGCGATCAGCATGTACCACCGGGGCACCGGCGCGCCCGCCGAGAACCCCAACACCGGCGTCAGCGTCTTCGTCTACCGGCTGGCCGGCACCGCCGGCGGCTGGCGGGTCGCGGGCGTCGACGTGCACACCGCCGACCGCTGCCCGGCCGTCCTGGCCCCGCGCCCCGAGGAGAAACCGTGACGCTCCGGCTGCTCGCCGCCGCCGTCCTCGCCCCGCTGCTGCTCGCCACCGCGCCCGCCGCGGCGGCACCGGTGCCCACCGCCCGCGCGCCCGCCGCCCGCACGGCCGGGGTCGACGTCTCCCACCACCAGGGGGTCATCGACTGGGGGCGGGTGCACGGCGCTGGGATCCGGTTCGCGTACCTGAAGGCGACCGAGGGGACGTCGTTCCGGGACCCGCAGTTCACCAACAACTACCCGCGGGCGCACGCGGCCGGGATCGTGCGCGGGGCGTACCACTTCGCCCGGCCGGCGGCGTCGTCCGGGGCGGCGCAGGCCAACTTCCTCGCCGACCACGGCGGGGCCTGGTCGGCGGACAACCTGACCCTGCCCGCGGCGGTCGACCTGGAGGCCGGCTGCCACGGGCTGAGCCAGGCGGCCATGCGCGGCTGGGTGGCGGACTTCCTGAACACGTACCGGTCGCGCACCGGCCGGTACGCCGTCATCTACACCACGACCGACTGGTGGCGGACGTGCACCGGCGACGACCGCTCGTTCTGGGCCAACCACCCGCTGTGGGTGGCCCGCTGGGCGGACGCCGCCGGGGCGCTGCCGCCGGGGGCGGGCGTGTACTCGTTCTGGCAGTACACCGACAAGGGCCGGGTGGACGGGATCAACGCCGACGTGGACCGCGACTGGTTCAACGGCGCGGAGGACCGGCTGCGCGCCCTCGCGAACAACACCCGGTGAGAGGCGGGGTGCGGCGCCGGGGCGGACGAGCCCGCCGCCGCGCCCCGCATCGGCCGCGGGGCGGCGCCGGAGACGCCGCCCGCCCGCGCCCCGCGTCGGCCACTGGCGCGGGGCGCTAGCCGGCCGGTCGCGGCCGGTGGCTCCGACACCCGCGCCGGAGCCACCGGCCCGCGGCGACCAGCAGCCCCGCCGCGACGACCCCGGCCAGCGGCTTGGTCAGCGCCGGCACGCCGGCCCCGTCGGGCAGCGCGAGCAGCGCCGCCGCCGCGCCGAGCAGCGCCCACCGCCGGGCGGCGACCCCGCCGGCCAGGGCGAGCGCGGCCAGCGGCCACGCCACGTACCAGGGGTAGAGCACCGGCGCGCACAGCACCGCGGCGGCCAGCGCCCCGCCGACCGCGGCGGGCAGCCCGAGCCGCCCCCGCCACTGCGCCAGGGCGAGCACCCCGGCGACCGCCGCGAACACCACCACCCCGACGCCGCGGGCCACCGGCACCGCCCCCGGCCCCACGCCGAACAGCCCGCCCAGGTGATCGAGCGCCATCCCGACGGCGGTGAACGGCGCCGACCACTGCGTCGTCGCCCCGGTGTGCCGCAGCGCCGCCACCCACCCGACCCCGAACCCGCTGACCACCCCGGCGCCCCAGAGCACCACGGCCGCCACCACGACCAGCAGCCCGGCCCCGCCCACCGCGCCCACCCACCACCGACCACCCGCACCGCGCACAGCACCCGGACCACCGGACACGCCGCCCGACCCGCCGAGCGCACCATCCGGACCACGGAGCGCACCATCCGGAGCGCCGAGCGCCTTCCCGCCGACCGGCCCGCCCGCCGGCGGGCGGGAGGCGGCGACGACGCCCAGGGCGAGGAACGGCAGCGCCACCGCGGCGGTGGCCTTGACCGCCACGGCCGCCCCGACCAGCGCCCCGGCCCCCGCGAGCCAGCCGAGGCGCGAGCCGCCCCGCTCCCCCGTCGCCAGGGCGCGCACGGCCAGCACCAGTCCGGCCACGAGCAGCCCGATCATCAGCGCGTCATTGTGCGCCCCGACCAGCAGGTGCGCCCCGACCAGGGGGCAGCCGAGGAAGAGCCAGGCCGTACGGAAGGAAAACCCGCCACCACCAACGGACGCGGAGCCGCGACCACCAACGCGCAAAGAACCGCCGCCCGCGGGCGGGCGGGCCAGGCACACCCCCACCAGGAGCAGGGGCAGCAGCGCGGCCAGGCGCAGCAGCAGAATCGTCACCCACAGCGACCCGCCACCCAGGACGGCCGCCGCCCCCGCCAGCGCGAGGAACACCGGCCCGTACGGCGCCGGCGTGTCCCGCCACAGCGGCGCCACCGCCCCCACCCACCGGCACGGCAGCGTCGCCGGCGTGGCCGCGTACGGGTCGAGCCCCCGCGCGACCAGCTCCCCCTGGCAGGCGTACGAGTACACGTCCCGGCTGCCCAGCGGCGCCGCCAGCAGCAGCGGCACCGCCCACAGCGCCAGCGTCGCCGCGCCCCACCGCGCCCCGCCCGGCACCGCCCGCCCGCGCCACCACGCCAGCGCCCACAGCGCCACCCCGCCGAACCAGGCGGCCAGCCCGAGCGGCCCGGCCGGGTCCCGCCAGAACGCGCCGGCGGTGATCGGCGGCGGTGCGGCCGGCAGGGCGCCGACCAGCCACGACGCGGCCGCGACCAGGGCGGCGCCGGCCAGCCCGCCGTACCGGATCCGCCGCGCCGCGGCGTCAGCCATTGATGATCCGCTCGACGGCGGCGCGGGCGTGCCGGGCGGTGCGCAGGTACCCGTCGAGCAGCTCGCCGGGGTCGTCGGCGCCGAACAGCGCGACCACCCCGGCCAGGTCCACCCCGTGCCGGGGGAGCTGGTCGGTGGCCTTGCCGCGGACCAGCGTCAGCGCGCTGCGCACCGCGGTGGCCCGCTGCCAGGCGGTCGTCAGCGCCGCGGCGTCGGCCGGGGCGAGCAGGCCGGCGGCGCGGGCGGCGGCGAGCGCGGCGACCGTACCGGTGGTGCGCAGCCCGGCATGCCGCGCGCCGTGCCGCAGTTGCAGGATCTGCACCGCCCACTCGACGTCGGCGAGGCCGCCGCGGCCGAGCTTGGTGTGGGTGGCCGGGTCGGCGCCGCGGGGTAGCCGCTCGGTCTCCACCCGGGCCTTGATCCGGCGGATCTCGACGAGCTGCTCGGGGCTCAGGCCGCCGTCGGGGTACCGGATGCCGTCGGCCAGCGCGATGAACCGCTCCCCCAGCCCGGCGTCCCCGGCGACCGGGCGGGCGCGCAGCAGCGCCTGCGCCTCCCAGACCCGGGACCAGCGGGCGTAGTACGCGGCGTACGCGTCCAGGCTGCGCACCAGCGGGCCCTGCCGGCCCTCGGGCCGCAGGTCGGCGTCCACGCCCAGCGGCGGGTCGGGGGCGGGCATGGCGAGCAGGTCGCGCAGGTGCTGCGCGACGGCGTGCGCGGTGGCGGCCGGGTCGGGGACGTCCGGGGCCGCCTCGTAGACGAACAGCACGTCGGCGTCCGACGGATAGCTCAGCTCCCGGCCGCCGAGCCGGCCCATCCCGATCACGGCCAGCCGCAGGCCGGGCGGCGCCCCGGCGGCGCGGCGGGCGACGGCCAGCGCGGCGGCCAGGGTGGCGTCGGCGATGTCGGTGAGCGCCGCGGCGACCGCGTCGGCGGTCAGCGGCTCGGCGGGGGCGAGCGGGCCGGCGTGGGCGAGCACGTCCGCGCCGGCGACCCGGAACAGCTCGCGGCGGCGCAGCGCCCGCACCGCCCGGACGGCGGCGACCGGGTCGCCGGCGGCGCCGTCGAGGTGCCGGCCGGCGGCGGCCAGCATGCTCTCGGCGAGCGCGGCGGCCGGGCGGGGGCGCAGCTCGGCGTCGTCGGCGAGCAGGCGCAGCGCCTCCGGGTCGCGGGTGAGCAGGTCGACGGCGTACCGGGCCAGGCCGAGCAGCCGGGCCAGCCGCTGCGCGATCGGGCCGCCGTCGCGGAGCAGCCGCAGGTACCAGGCGGTGGCGCCGAGCGCGTCGGACACCTGGCGGTACGCGAGCAGCCCGCGGTCCGGCTCGGGCGCGTCGGCGAACTCGCCGAGCAGGACCGGCAGCAGCGTGCGCTGGATCGCTGCCCGCCGGGACAGCCCGCCGGTCAGCGCCTCGATGTGCCGCAGCGCGCCGGCCGGGTCGGCGAACCCGAGCAGCTCCAGCCGCCGCCCGGCGGCCGCCGGGGTGAGCCGCAGCTCCGCGGCGGGCACCCGGGCGACGGCCTCCAGCAGCGGCCGGTACAGCAGCTTGGCGTGCAGCCGGCGCACCTCGGCGGCGTGCGCCCGCCAGTCGGCGTGGAACGCGCCGGCGGCGCTGCGCGCCGGCCCGGCCCGATAGCCGAGGGCGTGCGCGAGCCGGCGCAGCGCCGCGGCGCCGTCCGGGGTGTCGGCGTCGGGGACGGTGTGCGTGCGGCGCAGCGCCTGGAGTTGGAGCCGGTGCTCGACCCGGCGCAGGAACCCGTACCCGGCCAGCAGCGCCTCGCCGTCGGTCCGGGCGACGTACCCGCCGGCGACCAGCGCGCGCAGCGCCGGCATCGTGCCGGGCACCCGCAGCGACGCGTCCGCCCGCCCGTGCACGAGCTGGAGGAGCTGCACCGCGAACTCGATGTCGCGCAGCCCGCCGGGCCCGCGCTTGATCTCCCGGTCGGCCTCGCCGGCCGGCACGTTGGCGAGGATCCGGCGGCGCATCGCCCGCACGTCGGCGACGGCCTCCGGCCGCTCGGCCGCGCACCAGACCAGCGGCGCGACGGCTGCCTGCCAGCGGGCGGCCACGTCGGCGTCGCCGGCGGCGTACCGGGCCTTGAGCAGCGCCTGGAACTCCCAGGTGCGGGCCCACCGCTCGTAGTACGCGCCGTACCCGGCCAGCGTCCGCACCAGCGGCCCGCGCGCCCCCTCGGGCCGCAGCGCGGCGTCGACCGGCCAGGCCACCAGCCCGCAGATCTCCATCAGCCGGACGGCCAGCCGGGTCCCGGCGGCCAGGTCGGCGTCGCCGTCGGCGACGAACACGACGTCCACGTCGGAGACGTAGTTCAGCTCGCCGCCGCCGCACTTGCCCATCGCGATCACGGCCAGCCGCGGCGGCTCGCCGCCCTGCTCGCCGGCCGCGATCCGGTACGCCGCGCCGAGGGTGTGGTCGGCGAGCGCCGACAGCGCGGCCATGGTCGGCTCGACCGACCGCTCGCCGGTGAGGTCGTCGGCGGCGATGCCGAGCAGCGCGCACCGGTACGCCCGGCGCAGCCCCGCGACGGTCGTCGGCGGCCCGAGCCGCGCGGCCGCCCCGTCCAGCCGGACAACCCCGCCGTCGAGGGCGGCCAGGTCGTCCGGGTGGGCGGCGAGGTGGTCGCCGAGGGCGGAGGACGCCCCGAGGACGGCGAACAGCCGGTCGCGCAGCCGCTCGTCGGCCAGCGGCGGCGGCCCGAGCCCGGCCCGCCGGGCGGCGGCGTCGACGCGGTGGAGCTGGCGCAGCGCCCGGTCCGGGTCGGCGGCGCGGCCGAGCGCGGCCAGCAGCGCGCCGGCCCGGTCGTCGACGGGGGCCTGGCGCGCGGGGTCCCACCAGCCGAGGCCGTCCGGCCCGAGCAGGTCGGCGGCCGCGGCGCGCGGGTCGTCGCCGGCCGGGTCGAAGCCGTACCGGGTGAGCCGCCCCGTCTGCGTCCGGGTCATCGGCGGCGCCGCTACTGGCCGACGATGGGCAGCGAGCGCCGGTCCCGGACCGGCGTCGCGTCGCCGCCGAGGGCGAGCGCGGCGAACCGGGCGGCGAACGGCTGCCACACGTCGGCCAGGTCGGCCATCGTGGCGTCGGCGGCCGCGACCAGCTCCGCCGGGTCCAGCCCGAGGTCGGCCAGCAGCGGCCGGTTGTCGTCGACCCAGCCGGCGAACATCGCGGTGTCGCACTCGATGTGGAACTGGGTGCCCCAGGCCCGCGGGCCGAGCCGGAACGCCTGGTGCGGGTACCGCGGCGAGGCGGCGATCAGCGTCGCCCCGGCGGGCAGCTCGACGATCTCGTCGTGGTGCCACTGGAGCACGTCCGGCGCGAACGGCAACGGCGCGCACAGCGGGTCGTCGTCGCAGGCGTCCCGCCGGCCGACCAGCGCCGGCCCGATCTCCGGCCCGCTGCTGCTGCGGGCGACGAGGCCGCCGTGGGCGGTAGCCAGGAGCTGCCCGCCGAGGCAGATCGCGAGCGTCGGGACGCGGTGCCGGACGGCCTTGCGCAGCAGCGACTCCAGCACCGGGAACCAGGGCGCGCCGGGGGTGCCGTCGGCCGCCGGGTAGGCGTGCTGGCCGCCGCCGAGCACCACCAGGGCGCCGTACCCGTCGAGGTCGGCGGGCAGCGCCTCGCCGGCGTGCGGCCGGCAGAGCACCGGTTCGAGGCCGGCCTCGGCCAGCCAGCCGCCGAGCCGGCCGGGTCCGTCGGTCGGGTCGTTCTCCACCACGAGCGTCCTCACACCGGTGAGGCTACCGCCCCGGGCGGTGCGGGCAGCGACGCAGCGGCTAGCGTGCGGGCATGCCAGAGCTGGTGTACCCGCCCGTGATCGCCGCCGCGAACCTGCTGTTCCGCGCGCTGGACCTGCGCATTCGGGTGGACGGCAGCGAGCACATACCCGCCGCGGGCGGGGCGGTGCTGGCGTGCAACCACGTGAGCTACCTCGATTTCATCTTCAGCGGGTACGGTGCCCGCCCGGCCGGACGCCGCGTACGGTTCATGGCGAAACAGGAAGTTTTCGCCCACCCGATCGGCGGCCCGCTCATGCGTGGCATGCACCACATCCCGGTCGACCGCCGGGCGGGCGCGGCCTCGTTCCGGGCGGCCCTCCAGGCGCTGCGCGCCGGCGAGGTCATCGGCGTCTTCCCCGAGGCGACGATCAGCCGCTCCTTCACGATCAAGGACCTGAAGATCGGCGCGTCCCGGCTCGCCGCCGGTACCGGGGTGCCGCTGATCCCGATGGCGGTCTGGGGCACCCAGCGCCTCTGGACGAAGGGCCGCCCCCGCCGCCTCGTCCAGCGCCACGTGCCGATCTCGATCCTCGTCGGCGAGCCGATGGCGGTCGGCCGCCGGGACGCCCCGGACGCGGTCACGGCGGAGCTGCGGGCGCGGATGACGGCGCTGCTGGACCGGGCGCAGCGCGAGTACGCCGACCAGCCGGCGGAGCCGGGCGAGCGGTGGTGGCAGCCGGCCCACCTGGACGGCACCGCACCGACCCCCGACGAGGCCGCCCGGATGGACGCCGCCGACGCCGAGGAGTGACGCCGCCGGCGGCGGTCCTCGGCGTTTCGGGGTCAGCCGCCGGCGTCCGCCGCCGGGTGAGCCGCCGATGCGGTCAGTGCCGGCAGCGACGCCGGCCGGGTGGACTTCCGGGCCGACTACGCCAGCCTGACGTACCGGGTGGTGCCGACCCCGCCGGAGGTGGCCGCCGGGGTGGCCGCGTTCCTCGCCCACTTCGGGCTCGCCTTCGGCGCGTTGGACTTCGCGGTGGACCGGCGCGGGCGATGGTGGTTCCTGGAGTGCAACCCCGCCGGCCAGGTGGGGTTCATCGAGGACGCGACCGGCCTGCCCATCACGTCCGCGATCGCCGACACGCTGATGGAGGGCGGCGCATGACCGAGCCGGGCCCGCGCGCGGCGCGCTTCGCCGCCGACCTCGGCGTCGCGGGGGTACTCCCGGATCCCCGCTGGCGGGCCGCGTTCGCCGGGGTGCCCGGCACCACTTCGTCCCCCGGTTCTGGGAGCTGGACGGGTACAACCGCCCGGCCCGGCTCGTCGACGGGGCCGATCCGGCGCAGCGCGGCGCGTGGCTCGACGCCTGCTACGCCGACCGCTTCCTGGCGACCCACTGGCGGCCGGGCCCGGCCGGGGACCGGATCATCACGAGTTCGGTGTCCCTGCCGTCGCTGGTGGCGGTCATGCTGACCGCCCTGGCGGTGGCCGACGGGCAGCGCGTGCTGGAGATCGGCACCGGCAGCGGGTACCACACCGCCCTGCTCTGCCACCGCCTCGGCGCCGCGAACGTGGTCAGCGTCGACATCGACCCCGACCTGACCGCCGCGGCGGCGCAGCGCCTCGCGGCGCTGGACCTGCACCCGCGGATCGACACCGGCGACGGCGCGGCGGGGGTGGCCGGCGCGGCGCCGTTCGACCGGATCATCGCCACGGGCGCGGCGGCGCGGGTGCCGGCGGCCTGGATCGAGCAGCTCGCCCCGGCGGGCCGGATCGTGGCGCCGTTCACCTTCGGCGGCGCGCTGGCCGTCCTGGACGGTGACGGTACCGGCGCCGTCACCGGGCGCCTGCATGCCGAGCAGGCGTGGTTCATGCCGCTGCGGGCGGCCGACCGCGCGCTGTCCGACGACTATCCGACGGGCGAGGACCCGCCGACCGGTACGACGGGGGTCGGCGGTACGGACGTGCCGGCCGCGGTCCCGGCCGAGCCGGACTTCCGGCTGTGGCTCCGCCTGCACCTGCCGCCCGGCCACCTGGTCGACGTGGTCGACGACGCCGGGAACCCGGCGGGCCTGGCGATCCACGCGGGGACCGCGCGGGCGACCGCCGACTACACCGGCGGCCGGGCGAGAGTGGTCCAGGACGATCACCGGCTCTGGGACGCCGTCGAGGTGGCGCACGCGGCGTGGCTGCGCGTCGGGCGGCCCGACCGCACCCGCCTCGGCATCACCGCCCGGGCCGGCGGCGAGCAGTACGCCTGGCTGGACGACCCGGGAACCGGCCCCCGCTGGCCACTGCCGGCGTGAACACGACAACGGGCCACCCGCTTCCCCGCGCGGGTGGCCCGTTGTTTCACGGTGTTACGGAGGGAAACCCTCGCTGACCGGGGTCAGCGACGGACCTGCCACTCCTGGGTGTCGCTGTTGTCGCAGCTACGGGTACCGACGGCGGCACCCTCGTCCAGATCGGCGTCCAGCACGGCCAGGCAGTTGCCGCTGGACCGGTTCTCCAGCAGTACGGTCCGGTTGTTGCTGGTCAGCGAGTTCCAGCGCTGGTCGTTGCCGTCGTCGCAGCGGCTCAGCACGACCCGGTTGCCGCTCACGCCGAGGCAGCGGCCCAGCACGGTCAGGTTCAGGTCGCGGTCGTACTCCACGGCCTGCTCCCGGGTGCCGTCGCACTCCTCGATGCGCGGGCGGCTGTTGCTCGCGTCGAAGCACAGGCCCGACTCGGCGTTGACCAGCCGGGCGGCCAGCTCGCCGCCGTTGCCCGGGTTCGGGCGGTCGTCGTCGTCCTCGCTGCACTCGATGGTGAAGCGGACGAACCAGTTGTTGTCCCCGACGGGCGTCTTCTGGGTGCGCTGCTCCTCGCAGTCGTGCCGGCTGTAGCCGGCGCGACGGGCCTGCCGGTAGGCGTCGCGCTCGGCGCGTGCCTCGGCGTCGGAGAGCCGCCCGCGGCCCTCGCCGACGAACGTGTCGCCCGCCGGCGTCGTCGGGCGGTCGTCGTACGGACGGGCCTGCGCGGCGCCCGGGAAGAACGCGATCGCAGCGATGCCGGCCGTGACCAGACATGCCGCGCGGCGTAGCATTCTCATCTTTCACTCCCCATAGAGATGACTGGTGTAACGGGATCCCACCCCGCCTGAATATTAGGAATCGACACTCCACAAAACCAAGTGGCCATCTCGGTCTTGTATTGGGGACTGTGAATGTTGTAACGAGTGTCGTCACAATGGACATTTTCCGAGAATCGCGAACGACCGGTCACCGCAACGCGAGCGGGGCTCACGCTTGGCCGCGATCCCCTCGTCCGAACGGCCGAGCCACCGCCGCGCAACGGACGGAATCGATTCACCTGAATGCCGAAATCGCGTGAGCCGATATGCATTCACCGGCCGCCGTACGGTGGGAAAATCGCGTCAGAGCGCGCCGAGGTAGCGCTGCCGCTCGTACGGCGTGACCTGCCGGCGGTACGCCTCCCACTCCGCGCGCTTGTTGCGCAGGAAGAAATCGAAGACGTGCTCGCCCAGCACCTCCGCCACCAACTCCGAGCCGGCCATCGCGTCGATCGCCTCGGACAGGTTCTGCGGCAGCGGGTCGTACCCCATCGCCCGGCGCTCCGCGCTGGACAGCGACCACACGTCGTCCTCGGCCCCCGGCGGCAGCTCGTACCCCGCCTCGATGCCGCGCAGGCCCGCGCCCAGCAGCACCGCGAACGCCAGGTACGGGTTGCAGGCCGAGTCCGGCGACCGGATCTCGACCCGGGCGGAGTTCGGCTTGCCGTACGCCGGGACCCGGACCAGGGCCGACCGGTTCAGGTGCCCCCAGCACACGTACGCCGGGGCCTCGGTGATCCGCTCGTCGGACAGCGGCGCCGGGAACAGCCGCTTGTACGAGTTCACCCACTGGTCGGTGACCGCCGTGTACTCGCGGGCGTGGGTGAGCAGGCCGGCGATGAACGACCGGGCGACCTTGGACAGCTTCATCTCGTCGGCCGGGTCGTGGAACGCGTTGCGCTCCCCCTCGAACAGCGACAGGTGGGTGTGCATCCCGCTGCCCGGCTGGTCGGTGAACGGCTTCGGCATGAACGACGCCCGCACCCCGTGCGAGAGCGCCACCTCCTTGACCACGTGCCGGAACGTCATGATGTTGTCGGCCGTGGTCAGCGCGTCGGCGTACCGCAGGTCGATCTCCTGCTGGCCGGGCGCGACCTCGTGGTGGCTGAACTCCACCGAGATGCCGATCCGCTCCAGCGCCAGCACCGCCTGCCGGCGGAAGTCGCGGGCGACCGAGTGGGTGGTGTGGTCGAAGTACCCGCCGTCGTCCACCGGCACCGGCATCCGCCCGTCGGCCGGCGCGTCCTCGAACAGGTAGAACTCGATCTCCGGGTGGGTGTAGAAGGTGAAGCCGGAGTCGGCGGCCCGCGACAGCGCCCGGCGCAGCACGTGCCGCGGGTCGGCCCAGGACGGCGAGCGGTCGGGCAGCAGGATGTCGCAGAACATCCGCGCGCTCTCCCCGCTGGTGCCGCCCTCGAACGGGAACACCTGGAAGGTCGTCGGGTCCGGCATCGCGATCATGTCCGACTCGTACACCCGGGCGAAGCCCTCGATGGCCGAGCCGTCGAACCCGATGCCCTCCTCGAACGCCGCCTCCAGCTCGGCCGGCGCCACCGACACGCTCTTGAGCGTGCCCAGGATGTCGGTGAACCAGAGCCGCACGAACCGGATGTCGCGCTCCTCCAGCGTGCGGAGCACGAACTCCTGCTGACGATCCACCGACCGCCTCCATATCCCGCGTCACCCGTCCCCGCCACGCTACTCCAACCGCCCGCCGGGCACGGGGGATCAACGCCCGTCCGCCCGCCGGGGTCCGGCGCCGCGCGGCCGCGGGCCGGGCGGCGGGCGCGCGCGGGGACCGAGCAGAATGGGGCCATGGTCACGTTGCGGGTCGCGCTAGCCCAGGTCAACCCCGTGGTCGGGGACATCGACGGCAACGCCGCGCTGCTGCACCGCGCGGCCCGGGCCGGCGCCGACGCGGGCGCCAACCTGGTGCTGACCCCCGAGCTGGGCCTGACCGGGTACCCGCCGGAGGACCTGGTGTTCCGCCGCTCGTTCCTGGCCGCGGCCGGGGCGGCGCTGACCGAGCTGGCCAAGACCCTGGCCAACGACGAGCTGGGCGACCTGCCGGTCGTCGTCGGCTTCCCGGACGTCGACCGGGCCGGCCCCGGCGCCCCCGCCCGCCGGCGCAACACCGCCGCCGTGCTGCACGGCGGCCGGGTCGCCGCCCGGTACCACAAGCACCACCTGCCCAACTACGGCGTGTTCGACGAGGGGCGGTACTTCACCCCCGGCGACGTGCTCACCGTCGTCCGGGTGCCGGCCGGCGGCGCGGCCGTGGACGTCGCGCTCACCGTCTGCGAGGACCTGTGGCAGGCCGGCGGCCCGTTCGCCGTGGCCCGGTCGGCCGGCGCCGGGCTGGTGGTCAGCATCAACGCCTCCCCGTACGAGCGGGACAAGGACGACCTCCGGCTGCCGCTGGTCGCCCGCCGCGCCGCCGAGGCCGCCGCCCCGATCGCGTACGTCAACGCCGTCGGCGGCCAGGACGAGCTGGTCTTCGACGGCGACTCGATGGTCGTCGCCGCCGACGGCACCCTGCTCGCCCGGGCGCCGCAGTTCGCCGACCACCTGCTCGTGCACGACCTGGACCTGCCCGCGGCGACCGACCGGCCCGAGCAGGTGCCGCTGGTCGCCCCGCCCGGCGCGCCGATGGTGGTGCACCGGGTGGCCCTCGGCGACCCGGTCCGCGCGGTCGGCGCCGGCACCGCGGCCGGCGGGATCGCGCCGCCGCTGGACGACGTCGCGCAGGTGTGGGGCGCGCTGGTGCTGGGGCTGCGCGACTACGTCGGCAAGAACGGGTTCGGCTCGGTCACCCTCGGCCTGTCCGGGGGGATCGACTCCTCCGTCGTCGCCGCGCTCGCCGTGGACGCGGTCGGGCCCGAGCGGGTGCACGGCGTGGCGATGCCCAGCCGGTACTCCTCGGCCCACTCCCTCGACGACGCCGCCGACCTCGCCCGGCGGACCGGCTGCCGGTACCGGGTGGTGCCGATCCAGGAGATGGTGGACCAGTTCCTGACCCACCTGGGCCTGTCCGGCCTGGCCGTGGAGAACCTCCAGGCGCGGGTGCGCGGGGTGATCCTCATGGGCCTGTCGAACCAGGAGGGCCACCTGGTGCTCACCACCGGGAACAAGAGCGAGCTGGCCGTCGGCTACTCGACCCTGTACGGCGACTCGGTCGGCGGGTTCAACCCGCTCAAGGACGTCCCGAAGACGCTGGTCTGGGAGCTGGCCCGCTGGCGCAACGCCGACGCCGCCGCCCGCGGGCAGGTGCCGCCGATCCCGGAGCACGCCATCACCAAGCCGCCCAGCGCCGAGCTGCGCCCGGACCAGCGCGACTCCGACTCGCTGCCCGACTACCCGGTGCTCGACGCGATCCTCGCCGGGTACGTCGACGGCGACGCCGGCCGGGCCGAGCTGGTCGCCGCCGGCCACGACCCCGCGCTGGTGGACCGGGTGCTGCGCCTGGTCGACGGCGCCGAGTACAAGCGCCGCCAGGCCGCCCCCGGAACCAAGATCTCGATGAAGGCGTTCGGCCGGGACCGCCGCCTCCCGCTGACCAACCGGTTCCGGGAGCGCTGACGTCCACTCCGGACGAATAGTCGCTTCTGTCGATTACTGTCGGTTTATCGATCGGCGTCGCTGGACAGCGCCCGCCGGGCGGCCCGGGTCGAGGCGATCCAGCGTTCGTAGTGGCGCCGGCGCAGCTCCAGCATGCCGCGCTGCGGGCAGGGCTGGAGCTGCCCGCAGGAGCAGCAGAAACCGCCGGCCGGACCATGCTCGGCGAGGAAACCGTCGATGATCGCGATCTGCCCGTCGGCGAACTCCAGGAACTCGGACTCGCTCATCGCCTTCGACATGTCGACCTCCGCAACGGGCCGCAGTGCGGGCGTCGCGCTCGGGTTCGCGGCGCCCGGGACCCGATGGTCGCCGGTACAGTGCGGACAAAGCCACAGGTGAGCGGTGTGGGCCCACAAAAACCACCCGAACGGCCACCGACCCGACGAAGGACGTGGAGTGTGGACGGCACTTTCGGCGCCGCGCTGCGGGAGCTGCGCCGCCGCCGCGGGCTCACCCTGCGCCGGCTCGGCGAGCGCGCCGGGTACGACTTCAGCTACCTGTCCCAAGTGGAGCGCGGCCTGCGCCCGGCCAGCCCCGCGCTCGCCGAGGCGTGCGACCGGACCCTGAACGGCGGCGGCGCGCTCACCGCCGCCCTCGCCCGGCCCGGCCCGGACACCGAGATGGGGGAAGCCATGCGACGACGCACGCTGCTGTCCGGGCTCGCGGCGCTCACCGGTACGCCGGCCGCCTCCCTGGAGGCCACCCGCACCATGCTGAGCGTGGCCCTGGACGGCGGCGCCGGCGCGCTGGCCGTCGCCGACTGGCAGGCGGTCGCGCTGGACTACGCCCACACCTTCTACACGACCGCCCCCGCCACCCTGGTCGACGAGGTCGGCTCGGACCTGCTCGTCCTCGGCCAGCTCGTCGCCGGCCACGGCGACTCCCCCGCCGGCCGCGACCTGTGCGGGGTGGCCGGGCAGCTCGCCGTCATCATGGCGATGAGCGTCGCCAGCCTCGGCCGGGCCCGGGCCGCCCGGCGCTGGTGGACGACCGCGCGGGCCGCCGCCGACCGGTCCACCGACCCGCTGGTCCGGATGTGGGTGCGCGACTGGGAGACCGTCAACGGGCTGTACGAGGGGCGCCCGATCGCCGACCTGCTCACCCTCGCCGACGAGACCCTCGCCATCGCCCCCGGCCGGGCCTGCACCGGCGCGGCCGGCGTGCTGTCCGGCCAGGCGCAGGCGTTCGCGCTCGCCGGCCGGGCCGCCGACGCGATCGCGGCCCTGCGCCGGCTCGCCGAGCTGACCGAGCGGCTCCCGGCGGCGGTACTCGCCGACGAGGTGTCCATGCACGGCTGGCCGGAGTTCCGGCTCCGGCACACCGAGAGCTGGGTGTACACGTACCTGGGCGAGACGGCGGCGGCGTACCGGGCGCAGGACCGGGCGTTCGCGCTGTACCCGCCGGAGCTGGCCCGGGAGCAGGCGCAGATGCGGATGCACCGGGCGGCGTGCCTGGTGCTGGACGGGGACCCGGCGGGCGGGCTGGCGTACGCGCACCGGGCGCTGGACGAGCTGCCGGCGGAGCTGCACAACGACATGCTGTACGCGACGGCGCGGCGGGTGATCGCGGTACTGCCGGCGGGTCGGCGCGACGCGCTCGACCTCCGCGGCCGCCTCACCCTACCGGCCGCCGCCTGACCCATCCCGCCACGAAGCACGGGCGTCACCGGCATGCGGCCGCCGCCCGCGTGATCAGCCGCTCGGCGGCCGGGCCGCGCAGCGCGGCGCCCTCCAGCACGGCGAACATCCGCGCGTACAGCGCGATCTCGCTCGGCCGGTTCACGGCGATGGAGGCCGACGGCGTCTCGATCGCGACCAGCGCGTCGTGATCTCGACACAGGTCTCGCCCGGTGGGATGTTCGTATCACGCCAGGGCGTCCGGGTCGTCCACCACCCATCCCTGGACGAGCCAGCTGTTGCGATCGGTCCGGTAGATCGTCGGCGACCCGCCGGGGTGAGAGTCCGGGTCCACGCCGACCAGTGCGGCTCGTCCACCCTGGCCGCGATGCCCGGCCGGGCCGGCCGGTGACCCCGCGCCGCGGCGACGTCCTCCGCCTGCACGGCACCGAGTACGCCCGCCTCGACCCCGCCCCCGCGATCACCGTGACGGTCGACGCGGTGGGCGGCGCGGTCCCGCGCGCCGACGGCCGGTGGGTGCGGCTGCGGGTCCGCGAGCGGGTCGGCGGCCTCGACCGGACCGGCTTCGTCGAGGTGCGGGCCGACGCCGTCGCCGTCGCCGCCCGCCGGGCGGCCACCGGCGTGGCCCGCCCCTGAGGTCCGTAGCACGGCCCGGCCGCCCGCGTACGCCGGCCGGGGCGGGCCGCCGGCGAGCGGCAGGGCTCCGGCGTCGCCCCGCCACCCGTCACGGGACGGGAGCGCTCCGGTCATGAGGCGAGCATGTCGAGCAGGAAGCCGAGTACCAGCAGCAGCACGCCCGCCCACTGGACGCGCTTCCCCTCGCGTTCGAGCAGCCACGCCGTCGGCACGATGACCAGCCCCTGCAGCCCGTAGCGCACCGCGGTGGTGCACAGCGCGATCCCGAACACCGGCACCACGACCAGCATCCCGGCGGCCCCGAGCAGCGATACCAGCAGGAACGGCACCGCCCACAGCAGGAGGATCAGCGCCAGGCCGCTCGCGATCCAGTGCCCGACCCGGGTCGACCCGATCGATTCCCCGAAGACCATGAGGAACACGACGACGAGCATCAGCAGCGGGCACACCACGCCGGGGTACACGCGCGCGAACACGGTGTCCGTGAGCCGGTCGATGCCCTCGGCGTAGCGCGGGTAGCGGGCGATCGCGGCCACCCACAGCGGTACCGCCGCGGCGAGCGCGACGAGGCCCGCGAGCGGGACGCTGTCCCGCACCCGCGCGCCCAGCCGCCGGACCCGTTCCGGTCCGGCCAGCTCGGCGACGACGGTGAGGGCGCCGAGGAACTGGAGCACCTTGCCGACGCGACCCCACGTGCGCACGGTCCACCAGCCGAGCCGGTGGTCGGCGATGCTCTGTCCGGAGATCCACATCTGGAGCGCTTCGATGAGGTCGAGCTGGCGCACGGGCACCCCCACCCCGACCCCAGCGGACGGGGTGCCCGTCGGCAATCCCCCGGGCGGCGGTTCCCGCGGCGCGCGCCGGGCGACCACCGGCGCGGCGCGCCGGCTGGGCGAGCGCCGCCCGGCCACCCGGCCGCGCGGCACGCGGGCCGGGTCGGGCGGTCGGGCGCTCCGGAGCAGCGGGTGTGGGCGTGGGTCGGGACGGGTCGGGCGGCATGGACCCGTGCCGGGCGGGGCACCCGTACCGGTGACCGGACCCACCGGCGGTGACCAACGTCTCAGCGGCCGCCCGTCCGGGGGCGTGGGACGCTCGGGGGGACCCGGGTACCGCGACGGCGGCCCCGAGGCGAGAGGAGTTCCTCATGTCCGAATTCAGTGCGCCGACACCCACCGAGGGCGGCCCGGACGAGGTGGTCGCCCTGTACGGCGGCCCGCTCACCCGCCGGATCCGCGTCACCGACCTGCAGCGCGCCAAGGAGCGCGGGCAGCGGTGGGCGATGCTCACCTCGTACGACCAGTACACCGCCGGGCTGTTCGACGCCGCCGGCATCCCCGTCCTGCTCGTCGGCGACTCCGCCGCGAACAACGTGTTCGGCTACGAGACCACGATCCCCGTCACCGCGGAGGAACTGCTGCCGCTCGTGCGGGCGGTCGTCCGCGCCACCACCCACCCGCTGATCGTCGGGGACCTGCCGTTCGGCTCGTACGAGGAGGGGCCGACGCAGGCGCTGCGCACCGGCGTCCGGTTCCTCAAGGAGGGCGGCTGCCAGGCCGTCAAGCTGGAGGGCGGCGTGCGGGTGGCCGAGCAGATCGCCGCGCTGACCACGGCCGGCGTGCCGGTGATGGGGCACGTCGGCTTCACGCCGCAGAGCGAGCACCGCATCGGCGGGTACCGGGTGCAGGGGCGCGGCGACGCCGCCGACGCCGTGCTGGCCGACGCCCGCGCGGTGGCGGACGCGGGCGCGTTCGCGGTGGTGCTGGAGATGGTGCCGGGCGACGTGGCGGCCCGGGTGACCAAGGAGCTGGCGATCCCGACGATCGGGATCGGCGCGGGCGCCGGCACGGACGCGCAGGTGCTCGTCTGGCAGGACCTGGCCGGGCTGCGCGGCGGGCCGGCGCCGCGGTTCCTGAAGCGGTACGCCGACCTGGCCGGGGTGCTGACCGCGGCGGTGCGGACGTACGCCGACGAGGTCGCGGCCGGGGAGTTCCCGGGGCCCGAGCACACGTTCTGAGCGCGCCGCGGGCCGCGGTCAGCCGCGGCCCGCGGCCGCCGCCAGGGCCAGCGCCGCCGCCTCCGCGTCGGCGGCCGGCACGGCGACGTCCGGGGTCACGCCGGTGCCCTCCCAGTTGGTGCCGGTGATCGGGTTGACCGAGCGGGCGTACGGCAGGTGCAGCGCCACGTGCGGGGTCAGCCAGTGCACGTCGGTGGGGTGGGCGCCGCCGCGGGTCACCTCGCCGACGAGGGTGGCCCGGCCGAGGGCGCGCAGGTTGTACGCGACCTCCTCGGCGCCGGAGAACGTCCGCGCCGACGTCAGCACCCAGGCCGGCGCGGCGCAGCGGGGGCCGGGCAGGTCGACGGTGGTGCGGTACTCGCGGACGGCGCCGTCCGGCCGGTGCACGGTGTTGACCAGGATCGGCTCGGGCGGCAGCAGGTACGAGCAGATCAGCGCGGCGCCGTCGGCCGCGCCGCCGCGGTTGTCCCGCAGGTCCAGCAGCAGCGCGGAGCAGCCGGCGACGGCGCGGAACGCGGCGGCGAGCGCCTCGCCGATCCAGGCGGCCGGGCCGACGTCGGACAGCGCGACGATGCCCGGCCCGCCCGGCAGCCGCTCGGCCCGGGCGACGCCGTGGTGCCGGCGGGCGAGGCCGGCGCGGTACCGGGCCGGGGCGGCGTCGGCGTCCAGCGGGTCGGCCCGCCAGGCCAGGCGCAGGTGCCGGTCGGCGCAGACGGCGTACAGGTCGGCGGTGACGGCGGCGCAGAACGCGGCGTCGACGGTCCCGCCGTACCCGGCGGCGGTGATCCGGTCGGCGGCGGCGCGGCCGCGGTCGGGGAGCACGTACCGGTCCCGCAGCAGCACGGCCGCGGCGGCCAGCACGGCGGCGGGGTCGGCGCCCGGTCCCGCCGACCCCGCGGCGGACCGCGGCGCGGCAGCGCGCGGGTCGGCGGCCGGCGGGGCGGGCCGGGTGGCGGCGGGGTCCCGGTCGGGCGGCGGGGCGGTCACGCGGTCACCGTCCGGCCGAGCTGGGCCGCGAGCAGGGCCGGCGCTTCGGCCAGGCTCGGGCCGTACCAGGTGAGGTGCCGGCCGGACAGCAGCGCGCACGGCACGCCCGGGAACGCCTCGGGGCCGTCGGCGGCGGTGAACCGGTACGGCTCGTCGGGCAGCACCATCAGCGCCGCGCCGCCGCGCACGCCCGGCAGCGGCGGGCGGGGGTACCGCTCGGCCGCGCCCGCGTGCACGTTGCGGGCGCCGAGGCGGGCCAGCACGTCCCCGGCGAACGTGTCGCCGCCGAGTACCACCCACGGCTTGCGCCACACCGGTACGGCCACCGCGGTCGCCGGTACGGCCGGCGGGTCCGCCCAGGCCGCCGCGGCGGCGGCCAGCCAGGGCGGCGCCGGGCGGGCCAGCGCGGCGTAGAGGCGGGCCAGGCTGTCCAGGGCGGCCGGGACCGTCCGCGGGTACGTCACCCACACCGGCACCCCGGCGGCGCGCAGCGCGGCGACGTCCTCGGCGCGGTTCTCCTCGACGTTGGCGAGCACCAGGTCGGGGCGGGCGGCGAGGATGTCCGGCACGGACGGGTACTTGCTCCCGCCGACCCTGGCCACGGCGAGGCCGGCGGGGTGGGTGCAGTAGTCGGTGGCCCCGGCGAGCAGGTCGGCGGCGCCCTCGGCGACGGCCTCGGTCAGCGACGGGACGAGCGAGACCACCCGGCGCGGGGCGCCGCGCAGCGGGGGCGCGTCGCCGAGGTCGTCGCGCGGGCGGTCGGTCACCCGCGCCATTCTGCCCCGGGCCGCCGCCGCCCGCCCGGGCCGCCGCGGCAGCACTGCTAGCGGCGGCGCTGCCGGGCGGCGGCGGTGTCCGCGGCGGCGCCCCGGCCGGGCCGCGGGCGGCGGGTCAGGCGGCGGTGAACAGGATCTCGCGCCGGTCCGGGTCCGCGACCGCCAGCCGGACCGACGTCCGCTCCCCCAGCGGCAGCGGCCCGCGGCAGCGCGCCCGCACCGGCGGGTCGGCGATCGCCACCACCCCGCCGGGCTCGCGCGGCGCCCCGCCGGCCCGCGGCTCGTCCACGTCCAGCACCGTCGCGTCGAACAGCTCCCCCACCCGGTCCCGCAGCGCCACCGCCTCGGCGAGGTCGACGGCGCCGCGCGCCGCCGCGCCGGACCGCCGCCCGGCGGCCGACATCACCGCCGGCAGTTGCGGCAGCGCCGTCCGGGCCCAGTCGGGTACCGGGCGGCCGGCGTGCAGGGCCAGGCAGACCTCGGTGGCGTACCGGTCGGCCAGCCGGCGCAGCGGGGCCGTCACGTGCGCGTACGGCACGCCCACGCCCGCGTGGCCGGGTTCGGCCGGCGGCGGCCCGTCGAACGCCGTGTACCCGGCCCCGCGCAGCAGCTCCGCGGCGTGGTCGAGGAACGCGGCGCCGCGCGGGCTGCCGGCGTCGGCGGCGTGCACGACCGCGCCGACGGGAGTGCCCGCCGGCCAGTCGATGCCCAGCGCCGCGGCGGCCGTGCGCAGCCGGTCCACGGCGGCGGGCGCGGGCGCGGGCATCGTGCGGAGCAGGCCGACGCCGCCGGTGAGCATGACGCCGGCGGCGACCGTACCGGTGAGCAGGGAGATCTGCGCGTTGTACTCCTCGACCGGCGCCGGCGCCCGCAGCGTCAGCCGCCACGAGTCGCCGTCGGCGACCAGCTCCTGCTCGGGTACCGGCAGCGAGATCGCCCCGCGCTGGATCGCGGTGTCGATCAGCAGCGCACCGAGGTCGGGCAGCGCGCGCAGGGGTTCGGGGAGCGTACCGGCGTCGGCGGCGGCCTGGACGCCCCGGTAGTCGAGCCGGGCCCGGCTGCGCACCAGCGCGCGCTCGATCCGGAAGTCGGTGACGGTCGCGTCGGCGGCCAGCGCGATCGTCCACAGCACGGCCGGGCGGGTGACGTCGGGCAGCAGGCTCGCGGCGCCCTCGCTCAGCTCGACGGGGTGCAGCGGCACGTTCCCGTCCGGCAGGTACACCGTCTCGCCGCGCTGCCGGCTCTCCACGGCCACGGGGTCGTCCGGGGCGACGAAGAACGGGACGTCGGCGATGGCGTACCGCACGAGGTACCCGCCGCCGGGCCGGCGGTCGAGCCACAGCGCCTGGTCGAGGTCCCGCGCGCCGGCGGGGTCGACGGTGACGAACGGCACGTCCGTCCGGTCGACCGGGGCGGCGGGCGGCCGGGCGGCGGCCGCCGCGGCCGCGGCGCGGACGGGTGGCGGGAAGTCGCTCGGCAGGTCGAGCTCCCGGCGGAGCGCGCCGAAGTCGAGCCGGGGCGCCCGGAGACGTCTGATCAGCACTGGTCCGTTGTATCAGTGCCGGGTCCCGGGCGCCGAGCGGCCGGTCTGCGGCGCGCCCCGCCTCAGCGTGCGGAGCGGCGGGCCACCGTGCGCCGAGCGGCCGTGCTGCCGCGCCGCACCGCGGTGCGGGTGGCCGACTGGCGGCGGCTGCTGGTCCGGCCGGCCGGCGCGCGCCGGCTGCCGTTGGCCCGGGTGGGCGTGGGGCGGGCGGAGGTACGGGCCGTGCTGCGTCCGCCAGCCGTCTTGGCGGCGGCTCGCGAGCCGGTCGCCTTCTTCGCCGCCGTGCTCTTGCGCGCGGTGGTCTTGCGGGCCGTGGTGGCCTTCGCCGCGGTGCTCTTGCGGGCGGTGGTGGCCCGACCGGCGGTGGTGGCCTTCTTGGCCGCCGTCGACCGGGTCGCGGTCTTCTTCGCGCCGGTGGTGGCCTTGCGGGCCGTACCGGCGGCCGCGGTCCTGCGGGCCGTGGTGGCCTTCGCGGCGGTGCTCTTGCGCGCGGCGGTCTTCTTCGCCGCCGTCGCGCGGGTGGTGGTGGCCTTGCGGGCCGTGGTGGCCTTGCGGGCCGTGGTGGCCTTGCGGGCCGTGGTGGCCTTCGCCGCGGTGGTCTTGCGCGCGGTCGTGGCCTTGCGGGTCGTGGTCGCCTTGCGCGCGGTCGTCGTGGCCTTGCGGGCCGTCGTGGCCTTGCGGGCGGTGGTGGTGGCCTTCTTCGCCGCGGTGGTCTTGCGCGCGGTGGTGGTCTTCTTCGCCGCGGTCTTGCGCGGCGTCGAGGCGGCCGCGGTCTTGCGCGCGGTCGTCGTGCGCGCCGTCGACTTCGCCGCGGTCGTCTTGCGCGCGGTCGTCGCCTTGCGGGCGGTGGTGGTGGCCTTCTTCGCCGCGGTGGTCTTGCGCGCGGTGGTCTTCTTGGCCGGGCTCGCGGCGGCCTTCTTCGTGGTGGTCTTCTTCGCCGCGGCCGACGTGGTCGACTTGCGCGCCGTGGTCTTCTTCGCGGCGGCCGGCTTGCGCGTGGTCGCCTTGGCAGTGGTACCAGCGGTCGTCTTCTTCACCGTGGCCTTCTTGGCCGCGGGGCGAGTCGCCGCCTTGCGTGCTACCGCCATGTCGTTTCCCTCCTTGCGATTCTTTGACGGATCGCCCCGGATACGTCGGGCGATGAAATGAGCACCGGCGAACGCCAGGCTCAGGCGTCCTCCCCGGCCCACCGCGCGTCCCCGGCCCGCGGGGCCGTGGTGCGGACGCGTCCCGGGACCCGCTCAGCCTCAACCGCGTTCGCGAACGGGCCGGGCCCGCCGGCGCACGAATCGGCGTCGGATTCGACACGGAGTCGGCGTACGCACCACACGTACGACACGCCACTCCCGCTAAGGCTCATGACCACACTGTGCACGGCGAAAGCACCACGCGCTGCCGATTCACACAAATTGTCGGGCGCTTCTACATTAGAAGCGATTCACCGCCGCTCGGCATTCGCCGGGTAATTGCGCGACAGCGGGCCCGGGAGCACTCATCGGGGCCTGCGGCCGCCACTCCGGACCACCCCGGCCGAAGCACTCGGGAAGTGGGGTGTGGAGCGCGAAAAACGGGGCACCGACGCGGAATTCCCGGCCGGAACCACCCCTTCACCCGCGCCACGACGGACGGAACGGCAAGCGCGGCGCGGCGGGTACGGGCACAGCTTGCGCGGCGAGCGATGACCCGCGCCGTCCGGCCGGGGTGCACCGGCGGCGGGGGTTGCTCCGGCGGCCCGAACGCGCAGCCACACCGGTGTGCGCCGCAGTAAGACAGTCCCGGCCGCCGTCGGTGACCGCGGGCGCTGGTTCCCGGTGTGCCGGTGGCAGCGCACGGCGTACCCGACCGCACGTCGGTGCCCGCGGTAGGCGCCGGGGCCCGGCCCGAGCGACCGAGCCCGGGTGCCGAGCGCCACCGCGGAGCAAGACCCCTACCGACCACCCAACCCAACGTGACCATGGGGACAGAGACCTTATAGGAGCCGAATTCGGTCGCTGGCCTCATGTTGATCACCGAATCTGCGGTGGGTGGGCGGCGGTGCGCGGCGGTGGCGGCGGCCGGGAGCGTGCAGCGGCGGCGCCCGGCTGGCGGTGCGACGGCGACGGCTGCGGGTGGCGGCGGTGTTACAGCTACCATCGCGCGCGGCGGGCGGCACGCGGCACCGGTCGGACGGTTGGGGCGGGGCGGGCGGGTGGGGCCGGTGTTGTCGGTGTGTCGGGGTTATGGCGTGTCGAGGGTCCGAAACTCTACTGACCTCCCGGTATTTGCAAAATGGCCGATAAATGGCACATTTGCTCGTTAGCGTGTGAATCAGCCAACCGGTCGAATGAGGCTTCGAGGGACGATGGACAAGCGAGCGGTAGCCGCAGTCACGACGCTGGCCGCACTGGCCGGCATCACGGTGGTGGCCGGTACGGCGCCCACCACCCCGGAGCCGGCGGCTGCGCCGCCGGCCGAACCCCCACCCAGCACGATCGCGCGCTGGCGCCCGCTGGCCGCGCGGGCACCCGTCCGGCCCGTCCTCGCCGGGCAGTCGACGATCGCGCTGCCCACCGACGGGGCGTACCCGGTCCGCCGGCTGCCCTGGAGCCGGCGCAGCGCGGTCGCCGACCGCGTGACCACGGCCTTCCCCGCCCGTACGGTCACCGGGGTCTGCACGGACCCCGACCTCGGCCCCGGCGGCGACGCGCTCGCGGCGGCGCGGTGCGGCCAGGCCATGTGGAACAACCACCGGCTGACCGGCGCGCAGACCTGGCTGGACCAGGCGGTCGTGCAGGGCGAGTGGCTGCTGGCGCGGCACCGCGGGTACGGCGAGGCGTGGTTCCACCCACGGACCGTGCGCGGCACCGGCGGCCGGCCGAGCATCCGCTACTCCGGGCTGGTCCAGGGTGAGGCGCTGACGCTGTTCGCCCGGCTGGCCGGCACGACCGCGCAGCCGCGCTGGCGGGCGGCGGCCGAGGGGACGTTCGCGGCCCTGCTCGTCCCCCCGCGCCCCGGCCGCCCGGCGACCGGCACGCTGCGCGCCGGCCGGCTGTGGCTGGACGCCGAGCCGGACCCGGCCGCGGCGCTCGAACGGCACATCGAGGCGCTGACCGGCGCGTACGAGCTGTGGCGGGTCACCGCCGACCCGCGGGCGCTGCGGGTGGTCCGGGCGGCGCTGTCGACGGTCCACGGCGTGCTCGCCGCCGACCGCGGCCTCGCCACCGCCGCGCTCACCCCGCACCTGCTCTACCTGGCGGAGCTGACCGGGCGGGTCGGCTTCGGCCTGGCCGCGGCCCGGGCCTGGACGGGCGCCGGCGGCACCGGCGGCACGGTGCTGCTGCGCGGCGCGGTGCCGGGGTACGTGCTGCGCGGCGGGCGCCCGGTCCGCGCCGGTACCGTGCGCTTCTCCCCCGCGGCCCGGGTGCCGCTGGCCTGGCGCGGGCGGGTGCCCGGCTCGGCGGCGGTGTGGCTGCGGGTGCGCGGCGGGCCGCTGCGCGGCCGGTTCGTGCCCGAGCTGCCCGGCACCGCGTACGTGCGCGGCGCGCTCGCCCCGCTGGACCTGCGCCCGACGGTCACGGTCGGCGTCCGCAAGGGCACCCGCCTGCTGGCCGGCGGCCACGCGGGCGTCACCGCGGGCGGGACCGCGCGGGCGACCGCCCGGGCGACGATCGACCGGGTGGCGACGATCGGCGGCACCCCGTGCGGCCGGCTCGCCGGCGGGCAGCCGCACGCCGGCCGCTGGATCGCCCTGTCGCTGGTGACGGCGTGAGCGCCGGCCGCCGGTTCGCCGCCCCGGCCGCGGCCGCGCTCGCGGCCGTGCTGGCCGCCGGTACGCTCGCCGCCCCGCCGCCGCGCCCCGCCGCCGCGGGCCCGGCCGCCGGCGCGGCGGGCGGCGCCGACCCGGCCGCCCGCGACCCGCTGACCGTGGACCCGCTGACCCTGGACCCGGACGCGGCGTCCGGCCCGTTCGTGGACGACCCGCCGCTGCTGCCCGACGGCGCCGAGCCGGGCTGGCCGGACGCCACCGGCGACGCGCCGCTGGCCGGGCCGCTGGCGGCGGTCCCGCGGTACCCGGCGGCGCTGCGGCCGTCGGCGGTGAACGTGGCCCGGGCGCGGACGTACCCGTTCAGGGTGCGGGCCGGCTGGCAGGCGCAGATCGTGGCGCGCTCCGGCGTGGTGACGACGTTCCCGCACCTGACGCCGTCCGGCGTCTGCATGGACGTGCGCACCGACCCGGACCGCCCGCACCCGCTGTTCGCCGCCCGCTGCGGCCAGTCCATGTGGATCAACTACCGCAGGACCGGCACCCTGGTCTGGCTGGACCGGGCCAGGAAGCAGGCGGACTGGCTGATCGGCAGCCGGGTCGAGTACGACGGCGGCTGGTTCTACCCGTACCGGTGGAACCACGTGCTGGCCGCCAGCCGGACCAAGCCCGCGGTGACACTGCGCGCGCCCTGGTACTCGGGCATGGCGCAGGCGGTGGCGCTGAGCCTGTTCTCCCGGCTCGCGGCCACCACCGGCGAGGTGAAATACCGGACCGCCGCCCGGCGCACCTTCACGTCGCTGCTGGTCACCCCGCGCGTCCGGCGGCCGTGGTCGTCGCTGATCCACAACGGGTACTGGTGGATCGAGGAGGCCGCGTTCACCCACGTCGCGGCCGGCGACCGGATCTTCAACGGGCACAACTCCGGCGTCCAGGCGCTGTACGACTACTGGCTGCTCACCCGGGCCGGGCTGGCGCTGCGGATGCTGCGCGCCGGCGCCTACACCTCGCTGGTGTACGGCGGGGTGCTGCGCCGGCCGTACTGGCGGTCGTACTACGACGACTGGCGGCGCGGGGACTCGTTCAAGTACCACACGATGCACGTCCAGCAGCTCCTGCTGCTCGGGGAGATGACCGGGCACGCGGCGTTCGCCCGGGCGGCGCTGCGGCTGTGGGGCGACGTGCAGGACAACCTGCGCACCGGGACGATCACCCTGCGCGGGGCGGTCCGGGTGTACAAGCTGGTGGGCGGCAAGCTCAGTTTCGTCCGGATCGCCCGGTTCAGCCGACCGTCGTCGGCGCCGCTGGAGCGGCGGTACCGGATCTCCGGCTCGCCGTACATGTGGCTGAACGTGAAGGCGGGCAGCCTGCGCGGGCTGTACGTGGCCGAGCGGCCGGGGTACGTCTACGTCCGCGGCCTGGTCAGCGCGCTCGGCCTGCGCATCCGGATGGTGACCCGGGCGCGGCAGGCGCGGATCCGCTACTACGCGTACGCCCCGGCGACCGGCGCGCTCACCGGCACCGACCGGACGGGGGCGGCCGGGCGGCCCATCGCGGTGTACCAGTTCGCCATCATCGCCGGCGTGCCGCACTACCGGGTGGCGCCGGGGCAGCCGGGCGAGGGCGACTGGCTGACGCTGTCCCAGATCACCGGCTGACGGGCGGCGCGGCGGGCCGGCGGCGGCGGGCGAGGGGCCGCGGTACCGGCGCGGCGGGCGAGGGCGGCGCCCACGGCGGATGGATCGGTGGCCGACGCCGCCGCCGACCGCACCCGCGCCGGCGGCCACGCCCGCACGGCATCGCGCAGAATGGGGCGGTGGACCCCCGAACCGGACCGGCCGCCCCCGACCGGGGCCCGGCCCGCCGCGTGGTCGCGGCCACCGCGCCCGGCACCCCCGGCACGCCCAACGAGGACTGGTACCGCGCCACCGCCGACCTGGTCGTCGTCCTCGACGGCGTCACCGCCCGCACCGCCACCGGCTGCCGGCACGGCGTCCCCTGGTACGCCGCCCGCCTCGGCGCGGCCCTGGCCCGGCACGCCGCCGACCCGGCCACCCCGCTCCCCCGCGCGCTCGCGGCGGCGATCGCCGCCGCGGCCGCCGCGCACCCCGACTGCGACCCGCACCACCCCGGCGCCCCCGCCGCGGCCGTCGCCGTCCTGCGCCTCGGCCCGGCCGCGGTCGAGTACCTGGTCCTGGGCGACGCGACAGTGGTTCTGGACACCGGCGGCGCCCCCGCGGTCGTCCACGACGACCGGGTGGCCGGCACGGCCGCCGCGGAGCGCGCGGCGGCCGACCGCCTCCCGCCCGGCCCGGCGAAGCGGGCGGCCCTGGTCCGGATGAAGCACGCCGAGCTGGCCGCCCGCAACACCCCCGGCGGTTACTGGATCGCCGCCGCCGACCCGGCCGCCGCCGCGCACGCCCGCACCGGCGCCCGCCCGGCCGCGGCGCTGCGCCGGGCGGCCGTGCTCACCGACGGCGCCGCCCGCGCGGTGACGCCGTTCGGCCTGCTGAACTGGCCCGGCGCCCTCGACCTGCTCGACCGCGCGGGCCCGGCCGCCCTGCTCGGGCGGGTCCGGGCGGCCGAGGCGGCCGACCCGGCCGGCGCCCGCTGGCCGCGCAACAAGCCCGGCGACGACGCCACCGCGGCGTTCGTGGGAGCGGTCAGGGGTACAGCTCCTGCGGGTTCGTGCAGCCGCGGGCGGTCCGCAGGTACTGGATCTCGTCCAGCAGGTGGGGCTGCCGGACCAGCTCGGTGACCTGGCCGCTGTCCGGCTCCATGCCGGGGAAGTCGGTCTTGAGGTACACCCACGAGCGGCCCCACAGGCTCAGCACGAGGTCCTGCCAGGCCCGGTTGTCGAGCAGGTACTTGTGCTGGGCGGGCTGCTCGACCCGGATCTTGCGCAGGTACCGCTCGACCCACCACAGGTAGGTCAGCAGCGCGTGCCGGTCGCTGGACCGGCCCGAGGAGTTGCCGGTGCGGGTGTAGTGGGCGACGGCGAAGGAGTTGATGTACTGGTTCCACTCCTCGACCAGCGAGTTGAACCCCTGGTCGCCGGAGTCGAACTTGCTGTCGGCCGGGTCGCCGTTGAGGTACGTCTCGGCGTAGTTCTTGTCGGTACCGTGGCTGCCGGAGCCGAACTCTCTGCTGGTGGTGATCGTGCCGCGCTGGGACGGCGGGCGCTTCTTGTTCTCGTCGTCGGCGAGCAGCAGCGACCGTTCGAGGGAGTACATCGGGCTGGACGACGTGGTCTTGCGGCCGTGCATGCCGGGCGCGGTGAAGGCGACGTCGGTGCCGGACCGGGTGCGGGTGACGTAGTACCAGTTCTGCGGGGTGCTCTTGTCGATGCCGTGGCCGATCTCGTGCACGACGGTGCCGAGCGACCCGAGGACCTGGGGGGCGCTGTCCTTCCAGTGCAGCCACCGGTCCACGGCGGCCTTGCCGCCGCCCTGCTCGATGATCCGGTTCCCGGTCGGGTACCGGCGGGACAGCACGCCGGTGATGAACGCCATGTAGTTGTTCTTGCTGTACCCCTTGATCAGATCCTGGATGTCGGGCAGCTCGGACGGCTGCCGGAAGTCCTCCACGGTGAGGATGTGCGCGCCGTCGGCACAGTTCCGGTCGACGAGGACGGTCGCCGCCGGGCGGGCGGCGCCGGGGCGGGCGGCTTGTGCGGCCCGGGCCGGGACCGGGGTCAGCAGGCCGGCGGCGGTGGCCGCGGCGACGGCGGCGGTGGCCGCGCGATGAATACGCATGGGTGCTCCTTCATCCGCGAGGGTGGTCGCGGCGGGGAGGGACGCCCGCACCGCGCGCGGAATGCCCGGAAGCTAGCAACCCATCGATGTCACTGGATGTCTTCCGGTTCACCTTGAACGTTCCGCCCTGTTCACAGTTCTTGATTCGCCGGCCTTGCCCACGGCTCCACCTGGTGGTGTGCCATTCCACCCCGGCCCGGCAGGACCCGGCAGCCGGCTGTTCCCGGTGATCGGTGCGGCCGCGCGGTGCGACCGGATATTCGTCGGTCCGACCATTGACGGGTCCCGCCCCGGCGTGCTCCGCCGCTGCCATGCTCGGACCTGAAGGCGCCGGCGCGACCGCCCGGAGCCAACGGAGTCCACGGGGGGAACGACATGCTCCACAAGATGATCACCGGAATCGCCCTGGCCGGCCTGGGTACGGCGCTGCTGGCCGCCCCGGCGGCGGCCGCGGGTACGCGGCACTGCGTCACCGACGGCACCGACCTGACCTGCTACGCCGACTTCCGCACGGCCCTGACCGCCGCCACGGCCGGCCGCATCGCGGACGCGCCGAGCGGCGCCCACGCCGCCGCGGCCGACGACGGCCTGGTCGCCCGGCTCGACAAGCTGGGCCGGGACCGGGCGGCCGCCCGTATCGTCGTCGGGATCTCGTTCGCCGGCGAGGACTTCAGCGGCAGCAGCCTCACCCACACCCGCGGCTTCGCCTGCGACGACCCGACCTCGCCGGTCGAGCACGTGCTGAACGTGATGCCGGACGGGTGGAACGACGAGGTGGAGTCCTTCCGGACGTACGCGAACTGCTGGGCGCGGTACTACGAGCACTCGAACCGGACGGGGTCGCGGTACGGATACGTGGAGCAGGCCGCGGAACTGCCCGACTGGCTCGACGACGAGGTCAGCTCCATCGAGTGGTCGTAGAAAGGCGATCCGCTCGCGCGGTCCGGTGACAACCCATGCGGCCGAACGAACCCGATTCGTTCGGCCGCATGCTCGATATCGTTACTCACCGCCGCGACCCTGTTGCCGGTCGCGTGCAACGGCGTTGGCGAGTAGCTCGGCAATGATACCGAGGTCGTCGCTGGTGAGATCGGCGCCGCCGCTCCGGTGGATCCATCGCAGCGCCTCGCCCCCGCGACGATCCAGCCACAGTCGAGAAACCTTGGCCGTCGACACCCTGATGGGGCCGGTCAACGCCTTGATCATGGCTATGGCCCGGTGGGTGGCGGACGAGTCGGTCTGTACGCCGGACTCAGGACGGCCGTTTTGGGAGCCTTCTCCTCCCATCCGGCAGGGTGGCGTTTCCCAGCTCAGAGGCCATGTAGGCGACCAGTGGTCGTTGCGGAAGCCTCAGGTTTGGCGCCGGTTCCGGCCCCTCGTGTGCGTCGATGTTGTATCAACTCGGCGAAGGGTGACCGACATGGCGTGCTACGGCGACTGCGACCACAACAAGAATGTGACCGAGGCCGACCTGCTCGACTTCCGGGTGATCGAAGACAACCCGCGCGGCATGACGACCGTGGCCTACACCCTGGCGTGCGGCCCGGTCATGGAGATGACCTGGCCCGACGGCCGGCGGCTCGTCTTCCGCCCGAAATCCTCGGAGCGGACTTCGTCCCGGAGGAGCCCGTGTCCGCGTAGGCGGCCCGCGACACCCCTGAGGGTGCCCTGGGCGCCCCAGAACCACCGCCCCCCATCTGGGACCTACGGGTCCTGGGTGGGGGCCTTTTTTCGTGCCCGGATTAGCCCCGAGGGAGCGCGGGAGGCGGAGCCTCCCCGGACTCAATGGGGACAGAGGTCCCGGAGAGTCTCATTGGGGCCGCCTCATGTCTGCGACGTACTGCGTCCCTTCGGTGCCGGTCATCGAGATCCTGACCTCTGTTCCCTTCTGGATCGTCCCCAGATCCGAGGTCAACCTTCCGTCAGCGCACGGGTGATCCCAGATACGCGGCGCTCCGTCAAGCTCAACCTTTGCGACCACGCGACCGCGGTCGCACTCCAGTCGGAAGGTTAGATGCTGGGTGCGCGAGGGCCTCGTCACGTCCGTGACTTGGCTGGGGAGACCGCCGATGGTCATCCAAAACGTGCTGTCCCCCTTGGTGATTCGAGACGACCAAGACGCCGACGGAGTCGGCAACGAGTCATCAGGGGTCGGCGTCGTGGCAGGGATACTGGGCGCAGCCGTCGGGATAACTCCTGGCGACGGGTCGTCGCCACATGCCGTAAGCAGGAGCAGTGGCCCGGCGACCATGGCGGCGCATCGTGTGTTGATCACGCCTTCAAGTATGGTCGACCGTCGTTGCACTGCGCCGGCCGGGAGCCCAGCGACGTTTTCGACGACCACGTGCACCACCCGATACCCTTACTGCGAGCTGACACGTAGGTCGTCAGTAGCTTGCGGTTGATCTTCTTGCATGTCCGTGCGGCGAGTTGGTACTTCTCGCCGGTCACGACGAACCGCGCGCGGCCCCAGTACGCGTTTCCCCACCGCTTCGCGCCGACATTGACGGACGCCTTATAGGACGCGTTGACGCCGATCTTCGCCTGGATCGTGTGGTCTAACTTCGCCTGAAGGGTGGCGACGATGACGCTGCCCTCGCCCGAGACTCCGATGCTATGCCCGATAGACAGCTCTCCACTCACACCTGCGATCAGCTCGTGGTTTCCCTTGTCATCGAACCAGCTCGTGAAGTTCGGGCCGACACGCCCCATGCGGTCACCGAACTTCTTCTTCTTGTTGTAGATCCATTGCCCCACACAATCAGGATCACCGGCCACGTGCTCGGGCGACTGCTCGTCGGGTAGGTCTTCGCCTTCCGGGCCTACGGCGCTCGGGTCTTCCCAATCGGCCGGGACACCCGAGTCCGGCTCGTCGCCAGCCTCGATGATCACGTAAGGCTCGTCGCCGTCGGTCACGGTGGTAACCCGCGGAGCGGCGGACGCAGACGCTACGTGAGGGGGCACCGCCACCGTCATCGCGGCAGCCAAGGCTACCGCACCCGCGAGGCGCCGTGCTGATCTACGCATCCTCATCCTTCCGTCGGAGGTTGACGGGTGCGGATGCTACGTACGCGAACCTGCTGTCGGGACTGGACTGTCGCCTACCTGACAACAGGATCACTGTCCGTCGCGCACCATTGAGGCGCCTGGGGGGTGGTTGCGGGCCTGGAAACGCAAAGGGCCCCCTCCCTGGGTGCCGGGTGTTGGGGAAATCACCCGGAGCCCAAAGAGGGGGCGCCATGCACGGACCGGAACCGAAACGGTCCGTGACTTCCCCTACCCGGTCCGAGGCCCCCCTTTGCGCGCCGGGCGGAGAGGGGGAGGTACGTCCAGCGAACAGGGGGCCGTTGGGGCACTTCCGAAGTGCGGGGCGAGTGGCCGCGCCAGGGGAGAGTGCCGGTGGCAACCCGAGGTCGGCGGTAGGGGGCCGATCCCGGGCGGTCAGTGCTCAGGTAGCGGAAGCCTGGACCCATTGGACCGAGGTCGCCTCGGCGACGACGAGGCCCGCGGCCCGGGTGGTCAGGCGGATGCCGACCACATCCTCACCGAAGTACGCGTCTTCGCTCACCTTCAGGGCGACATCCGAGCGGATCCCGAAGAAGACCCGCGACGCGTCGGCGACGATCACCGATCGCACCGGGAGGTGCGATGAGACCAGGAGCGGAAGTCCCTGGGCGGTGTTCGCCGGGCCTGAGGCGGCGCTGTTCGCCATGTAGGCGCCCGAACTGCCGTTCGCGCTCCTTGCGGAGCGCCTTCGCCATGTCCGGCGAGCACCACACGACGGTTGCGGCGGCCCCGGTCGCCTCGATATCGGCGACGGCGTCCACCACGTTGTCCCACTTGACCGTGGTGTTGCCCGTCGCGAGGGAGGTCTTCGTGTGCTGACCGGTGGCGGTCAGGCCCTTGATTGCATCCGAGGTGGCGGCGCCGAAGCAGTCCTTATCGATCTTCGTCCGGACATCCCGAATCATCGTGTCGGCGATGATGGCACGGAGGGCAACCGCGGTGTCCGCCAGCACCTCGTTGGATGCCTTGTGGAGCGTGGCGTACTTGTGCGGGGCCATCTCCGGACCCGCCCAGGTAGTGTCACCCTCGGTGATCGCGGTCGCCTCAGGGGTCACGGCGGGCTCCGTGGAGACCGTGAGCTGCGGGAGGCGGAGACTGCCGGTCTCGAACGGGATGACGTTCAGGCCCGGGGCCGACAGGAAGGTGCTCCGTGCCCGGAGCTTCTCGATGATCTCCCCGCGGACGCGCGCGCCTACCGCGCCGAGGTAGAGTCCTCCCTGCGCACGGGTACCTACGTCGACCCGGGCGCAGGGAAGCTGACGGTGGAGCGGTACGCCGAGAAGTGGTTAGAGACGAAGCGGTCTGCCCGTCGACCCGGCACGGCCGACCGCTACGAGCACGCTATGCGTAAGCACGTTACCCGATCCTCGGCGCCCGACCGCTGGCTCCGTCCGCCGGTCCGATGTACAGGTATGGGTGAAATGACCGGAGCGGAGTGCTGGCGGCTTCCACGGTCAAGGTTACGTATGGCTTGTTGGCGAACCCTTTTCGCCTAGCCGTGTCGGATCGACTCATCACTCACTCACCGTGCGAGCGGATCGAGCTGCCCGCAGAAATCCCGGTGAGGGTTGGTGCCGCTGACGCCCGAGCAGGTTCGCGCCATCGCTGAGGCGATCAACCCTCGATATCGGGCACTAGTGCTGACGGCCGTGGGCACCGGACTCAGGATCAGTGAACTTCTCGGGTTGACCCTCGATCGGATCGACTTTGAGGCGGGCCGGGTCACCGTGGATCGACAGCTCACGGAGATGGCGAAGGGTGTGCCCGTCTTCGGGCCACCGAAGACAGCCAAGTCCCATCGGGACGTGCCGCTCGCGGCCACCTGGCGGCAGCGATCAAGCAACACGTTGAGGACTTCGGGACCGGACCTGAGGGTCTGGTGTTCACCAACAACGTCGGGAACCCGATCAAGAGGTCGGCCTTGTATGACCACGGTTGGAACGACGCCCTCGATGCGGCCGAGGTGCCGCATACCGGCTCCACACGCTGCGCCATACCTTTGCATCGATGCTGATTGCGGCCGGAGAGAACCCGAAGGCCATCCAGACGTGGCTGGGGCACGCCACAATCTCAGAGACGTTCGATACGTACGGCCACCTGTACCCGAGCACACGAAGGCTGCGATAGAGGCGGCTCTCGGCGGCACTGGTGCTGCTTAGCATGGGTGCAGTTCGGGTGACCTGGCCGGGGATGTTGCATCGCTGTTGCATCAAGACCAGACCTAGAGGCACGCAACACGAAAAACTGGCAGGTCAGGGGCTTGCGAGCGGACGAGTCGGTCTGTACGCCGGATTCTGTCCTCGGCTTGCGCCGAGGGGCGGTCATCCATCTCGGCCCGTCGTCGCCGACGGGCTCCAGCGGCCTACCCGCGAGCATCGGACGGGCCGTCCTCGAACGCTCGCGCGGGCCGCTCACGCGGCCCTTCTTGGCCTTGCTCCGGGTGGGGTTTACCTAGCCGCCCCGGTCACCCGGGGCGCTGGTGGGCTCTTACCCCACCGTTTCACCCTTACCGACCGAGGCCGGCGGTCTGTTCTCTGTGGCACTGTCCCGCGGGTCACCCCGGGTTGCCGTTGACAACCACCCTGCCCTGTGGAGTCCGGACGTTCCTCGGCAGCAGTTCCCCGCTGACGCGACCGCCCGACCGACTCGTCCGCCCCACCATCCTACGCACCCATCCGCTCCCGACCCGCGCCGACCGACCACCCGGCGGCCGCGGCCACCCACCTCGGGTCGCCGCGCGCCACCCGGGTCATAGTGCCGCCGACGTCACCGAGGTGACCACCGACCAGCCCGGCCACCACCAACGAATTCCCATGGCCCCGGCGAATCCACCGCCCCGAAGGCCCGACCCGAACCAACCCGCCCAGAATCAACCCACCCCGAGACCGCCACGCCACCCCGCCCCGCCGCACATGATCCCCATCCGCGGCGCAGTGGCAGGATCACCCGTATGGAGTGGGTGGTGATGGCGGTCGCGGCGCTCGCCGCCGGCGCGATCAACGCCGTCGCCGGTGGCGGTGGCCTGGTCCTCTTCCCCACGATGATCGCGCTGGGCTCCCCGCCCATCACCGCCAACGTCACCAACTCCGTCGCCCTCTTCCCCGGCTACCTCCCGGCCATCGCCAGCGGCCGCGCCGAACTGGTCGGCCAGACCCACCTGCGCCGCCTAGTGCCGACCGTCGTCGCCGGTACCCTCGCCGGCTGCGCGCTCCTCCTGCTCACCCCGGCCGCGGCGTTCGCCCTGGCCGCGCCCATCCTCGTCCTCGCCGCCACCGCCGCCATCGCCCTCCAGGATCGGCTGCGGGCCCTGTCCACCCGCACCCCGCACCCGGCCGCCGCGCACGTCGCGCTGTTCCTCACCGCCGTGTACGGCGGGTACTTCGGGGCCGCCGTCGGGCTGCTGCTCATCGCGGTTCTCGCGCTGACCACCGTCGAATCGTTGCACCGGATCAACGTCGGCAAGGCCGTGTTCCAGGCGGTCATCGCGGCCGTGACGGTGGTCGTTTTCGCCGTTTTCGGACCCGTGAACTGGGTGCATGTCGCCGTCCTCGCCCCGGCCGGCACGCTGGGCGGGTACCTGGGCGCGCGGGTCGCGCGGGTGCTGCCGGTGCGGGTGCTGCGGGTCGCGATCGTGATCTTCGGTACCGTCGCCGGCCTCGCCCTGCTGGTCGACCGCATCGGGCGGTGATCGGGCACGGAACGGACCGCGAACGGTATCGAGGGTGAACCCGCGCCGTTCGTAGTTTCGGGTGGTCCGCAAGGCCAGCAGAGGGGGACCACCATGAGGAGCAGCATCGCCCGGCGCGCCGCCGGGATCACCGCCGCCGCCGCGGCCGTCGTGCTCGGCGTGCCGGGTGCGGCGAGCGCCGCCGCCGGCACCGTGCCGGTCGGGCCGGGGTACGGCCTGCAGTGCGTCGGCGGGTACGCCACCGGCTCCGTCCGGGGCGAGGGGCGGATCGTGACCGGGCCGGGGGCGAACTTCCAGCTCCGGTACGCCAACCAGCAGGTCGCCGGGTCCGGGATGCAGGTGGCGGCGTTCGCCGTCGAACTGCGGCCGGGGCTGCCGGGGTGGCGGGGGCCGGGGCACTACGAGTTCTGCGCCCGCAACAACGGCAGCTTCGGCACCGCCTTCATCGCCATCACCACCTGACCCCCGCGGCGGGCGGGCCCGGCCGCACCGCGGCACCCCGGCCGGGACCCGCCACCGCGAGAACGCCGGACCCGGCCCGCACCGGACCGGACGACGCGCGTCGGGCCCGACAATGCGGGTCGGGCCGGTGGTGTCAGGCCGGGGTCGGGGGCAGATGGGCGGTGTCGTTGACGGTGCGGACCGCGATCCCGCCGTCCGGCCACGTGTCGATCACCGACACCCCGGCCGGGTCCAGGTACAGCCGGTGCAGCAGGGCGTCCGTGGCACCCAGCGCGTCGCGGAGGATCAGCTTCAGCGGGGACACGTGGCTGACCAGCACCACCGTCCCCGTCGGGTGGTCGGCGCGCAGCCGGTCGACCAGCCGGCCCACCCGGCGGCCGACGTCGGCGAACGTCTCGCCGTGCGGCGGGGCGACGTCGGTGGCGGCGAGCCAGCGGTCGTGCAGGTCGGCCCAGCGCTCGCGGACCTGGGCGTAGGTCAGGCCGTCCCAGTCGCCGAAGTCGCATTCGACCAGGTCCGGCTCCACCTTCACCGGGACGCCGCCGGCCGCGGCGGCGATCGCCTCGGCGGTGGCGGCGCAGCGGGACAGCGGGGACGTCCGGACGGCGGTCAGGTCGGGGGCCAGCTCGGCGATCCGGGCGGCGACCGCCTTGGCCTGGGCGCGGCCGTGCGCGGTGAGCAGCGAGTCGGTGCGGCCGGCGTACCGGCGCTGGCGGGTCCGGTCGGTCTCGCCGTGCCGGACGAGGATCAGCCGCAGCCGCTCCCCCGCCCCGGCCACCACGCTCGGGTCGACGGCCGGCCGCGCCGCGGACCCGCCCGACCGGCCAGCCCGCGCCGCGCCCGTCCACGCCGCACCCGACTGCCCGGCGCCCGCCGCGCCGGACCCGCCCCGGCCGCCCGCCGTCCGACCGACAACCCCGCCGCCGACCGCCCCGACCGGACCCGGCGGCGGCTCGTCGAACAGGGCGGGTCCCGGGTCCCGGCGGGCTTTCGGGGGCTTGCCGGCGGCGGCGTCCATGGCCTCGTTGGCCAGGCGGTCGGCGTCGGTGTTGCGGGCGCGCGGGATCCAGCCGAACGCCACCGAGTCGAACCGGCGGACCAGCGCCGCCGCCTCCGCCGCCAGCGGCCGCAGGCCGGGGTGCTTGATCTGCCAGCGGCCGTTCATCTGCTCGACGACGAGCTTGGAGTCCATCCGGACCTCGACCTCGACCGCGCCCAGGTCGGCGGCGGCCCGCAGGCCGGCGATGAGGCCGGAGTACTCGGCGACGTTGTTGGTGGCGATGCCGATGGCCTCGGCGCGCTCCAGCAGGATCTCGCCGGTGCCGGCCTCCCGGACCACCGCGCCGTAGCCGGCGGGGCCGGGGTTGCCGCGGGAGCCGCCGTCGGCCTCGACGATGACGCGCAGGCGTTTCACAGGCCGGACTCCGGGGTGCGGACCATGATCCGGCGGCAGTCCTCGCAGCGGATGATCTCGTCGGGGGCGAGGCTCTGGATGCGGGCCTTCTCGCCGCCGGAGAACTCGATCCGGCAGCCGCCGCAGCGGCCCGCCCGGATCGGCGCGGCCGCCAGGCCGCCGGCCAGGTCCCGCACCTTGTCGTACAGCGCCAGCAGGTCCGCCGGCACGCCGGCGGCGATCGGACCGCGGGCGGTCCGCTGGAACTGCTCGTCCTTGTCGATCGCGGCCAACGCCCCGTCGCGGCGCAGCTCGGCGGCCTCCCGCTCGGACCGGCTGCCGGCCAGCTCGGCGGTGATGGCGTCGAGGGCGGCCTGCGCGGTCTCCCGCTGCTCCATCAGCTCCAGCTCGCTGTCCTCCAGCTCGGTCTGCCGGCGCTTGAGCGAGGCGACCTCGTGCTCCAGCGCGGTGACCTCGCGGACGGGCAGGCCGGTGCCGTCGAGCCGCTGCTCGTCCTTGGTCTTGCGGGCCCGGACCTGCTCGATGTCGGTCTCCAGCCGGCTGATGTCGCGGTCCAGGTCGTCGACCACGACCGCGGCACGGACCCGCTCGTCCTCCTGCTTGGACACGCGCAGCGCGAGCGCGTCCAGCTCGGCGTGCTCGGGCAGGGTCCTGCGGCGGTGCGCGAGCTGGGCCAGCGTGGTGTCGACTGCCTGCAGGTCGAGCAGGCGGAGCTGGGCGGCCGGTGCTGCCTTCACGGTTTCTCCTTCGCGACGGGGCTGGCGTGGTGGAGGGTCCACGGGTCGGTGTCGAGGTCGGACACGGTCACGGCGACCGGCAGGGCGTCGCGCAGGTACGCGGCGACATCGTCCAGCCAGGGGCGCTCGGTGGCCCAGTGTGCGGCGTCGAGCAGGGCGGGTCCCCCGTCGGCGAGGTGCTCGCCGGCCGGGTGGTGGCGCAGGTCCGCGGTGAGGAACGCGTCGGCGCCGGCGGCCCGGGCGGCGCCGAGGTAGCCGTCGCCGGCGCCGCCGCTGACCGCGACGGTCGCGACGACGCGGTCGGGGTCGCCGGCGGCGCGGACGCCCCACGCCGTCGCCGGGAGCCGGGCAGCAGCGTACGCGGTGAGGTCGCGCAGCGGCATCGGGGCGGGCAGCGCGCCGACCCGGCCGATCCCCCGCCCGCCGCCGGCCGCGGCGCCCTCGGCGGGGGCGAGCGGGCGCAGGGCGGTGAGGCCGAGCCGGGCGGCGAGCGCGTCGGACACGCCCGGGTTCGCGATGTCGGCGTTGGTGTGGGCGACGTACAGGGCGACGCCGCGGCGGATCAGGTCGTGCACGATCCGGCCCTTGTACGTGCCGGGGTCCAGCGTGCTGACCCCGCGCAGCAGCAGCGGGTGGTGGGCGACGATCAGGTCGGCGTCCGCGGCGAACGCCTCGGCGACGGTCTCCGGTACGCAGTCGACGACGCACAGCACCCGGCGGACGGGCGCGGCGGGCTCGCCGAGGACCGGGCCGACCCGGTCCCAGTCCTGCGCCCAGGCGCGCGGGTACCGGGCGTCGAGGGCGGCGACGATGTCGGCGACGGTGGGCGGGTGGTCCGGCTGCGGGCTCTGCGGCACGGGCGCGAGGTTACCAAGCCGGTACGGTATGCGCGGTCTGTGCCCGGACCCGGTCGAGTGCCGCGCACACCCCGGCCCACGGGAAGCCGGCCGGGTCGGCGGCGCCGGGGTTGGCCAGCGACCCCTCCTCCTGCACCACCGTGACCCCCCACTCGGCGAGCAGCGCGAGGCTCTCGCCGTACGCCGGGTGGGTGGCCATGGCCCGGTTGGTGAACGGCGCGGCGATGACCGGGCGGCCCAGGCCGAGCTGCTCGGTGAGCAGGCCGAGGACCAGCGTGTCGGTGATCCCGACCCGCCATTTGTTGATGGTGTTGAACGTGGCCGGGGCGAGCACGAGCGCGTCCGGCGGCGGGTGCACGTCGTCCTCGGCCGGGTGCTTGTAGCTGGACCGGACCGGGTACCCGGTGCGCTTCTCCAGCTCGGGCACGTCGACGAAGTCGCGGGCCTGCGGCGTGGTGACCACGCAGGTCCGCCAGCCGGTGCGGGCGGCGTGGTCGACGAGCACGCCGACGTCGCCGGCCGGCAGGGCGGCGCAGACCAGGGCGTACAGGGTGAGCGGCGGGCTCATCGCCGTACGCCTCCGCTCACACGCCCACCCCCATGTTCTCCGCCAGCTCCGCGATCGGCGCCGAGGGCGCGCCGCGGGTGCGCCGCAGCACGTCGGTGAGGACCTCGTGCGCGGCCGGCCGGCACCGGATTTCCGCCGGTGCCAACCTATCGCCTTCCAGCAGCAGCTCGCTGGCCTTCTCGACGTCACCCACCTGGGTGTAGGCGCGGGCGACGTCGATGAAGTGGTGCGCGCGGCGCTCGGGCAGCAGCGCGGCGAAGCCCTGCGGGTCGATCGCCTCGTGCGTGGCCACGGCCACCCGGCCCTCGCCCAGCTCGACCGCGGCCGCGGCCTTGTGCAGTTGGACGTTGGTCGGGCCGAAGCAGGTCCAGTAGTGGTTGTGGTCGCCGCCGAGCTGGGTGGCGGCCTCCTCGGCGCCGGCGATGAGGTCCCGGACGGTGGCGCTGCACCCGATCCGGGCGGCGGCCATGGCGCCGTTGAGCAGCAGCATGCCGTACACGCTGAGCCGCTCGGGGGTGGCCTCGCCGAGGTCGCCGGTGGCCAGCCGGTTGGCGATGTTGACGTTGACCTCCAGCGCCGGGCGGGCCCGGCCGAGCGCCAGCAGCGAGCTGCCGACCCGGTAGCTGGCGATGCCGGCGAGCAGGTAGTCCCCGGCCCGCTGGGAGACCGCGATCGACCGGTCGGCGGCGAGCCAGGACAGCTCGTGCTCGCCCAGCTTGCGCAGCGCCGAGGAGGCGATCTGGTACACCTGGCCGAGCAGGTGCGCCGCGGCCTCGGCCTGGTCGGTGCGCGCGTACGCGGTGTCGGCGGTCTGCGCGTCGCGCAGCAGCCGGGGCAGGGCGCGGGCCAGCACGCCGTACTTGGCGTGCTGGTAGGTCAGCCAGGCGTGGCTGACGGCCTTGCGCACCTCGTCCAGCCGGGGCGGCTCGGGCGCGGCGTAGAAGAACGCGCTGATCTGGTCGTACCGCTCCAGCGCCGAGCGGATCTCCTCGACCTCCATCTGGTCGATGCAGTTGATGCTGTCCGGCCGCCGCTCCGGCTCGCGGCCGAGCAGCAGCTGGGCGTCGACGGTGAGGACGTCGGCGATCTCGTAGATGACCGAGAACTTGTCCAGCCGGCGAACCCCGCGCTCGACCTTGTCCACCCAGCTCTTGGACTTGCCGAGCCGATCGGCGAAGACCTGTTGGGACATTTTGCGCCGGCCCCGCCAGTACGCCACCCGCCGTCCGATCGGCATCTCCTCCACCCCGGTGCCCTCCCCCTGCTCCGAGCGGACCGTCGGATCCCCCTTACCAGACGGCGCCCAATTTCGGCTGTCAAATGTGGACCTACGCACAATTTCCATCAATCGCACAGCTTGTGCGCCCAAGCGCCGGTTGATCCTCGTAGAACAGGTGCAAGTTGCACCCGCGTTCCTGCCAAACGGAACGAGCACCCGCGCGGGCGGTGACGGCCGGCGCGGACGTTCGCGCCAGGGCCCGTGACGAAAGGGGTAAAGCCTCATGCAACCGATGCCCGGAGCCCAACTGATCGATGTCGTCCGCCTCCGCCGGGCCGCCGCCCGGTACGCCCGGCGCGGCTGGACCGTCACCCCCGGCGCCTGGCGCACGGGCACCCGGTTCACCTGCGAGCGCAGCGGCTGCCACATCCACACCTGCCACCCGGCGCTGGACGCCTGGCAGGCCAGCGCGTCCACCGACCCGGCCACGGTGGAGGGCTGGTGGCGGCGCCGGCCGCGGACCGTCCTCATCGCCACCGGCGGTGCGGTCGACGTGCTCGACGTACCGGCGCACCTGGGGCTGTGGGTGCTCAGCCTGGCCCGGGTCCACGGGCACGTCCTCGGCCCGAGCCGGCGGCCGCTGCGCGGGCCGCTGGCCGTCACCCCGACCGGGCGGTGGATGTTCTTCGTCGCCGCCGGGGCGCCGCTGCGGCCCGAGCTGGACGGCCACCCGGACGTCCTGCTGCACGCCCGCGGCTCCTGGGTGCCCGCCCCGCCGACCCGGCTGCTGGAGGGCCCGGTGCGCTGGTCGGTCGGCCCGGCCGAGGTGAACTGGCAGCTCCCCGACCCGTACGCCGTGCAGGCCCTGGTGGCCGACGCGCTCAGCGCGGCGCCGGCCCGCCGCGGCGCGCTGCCCCGGCTGGCCCGGGCCGCGATGGCCGCGTAGTCGCGGTCGCGCCGGCACGTCCATAGTCGGCAGACCGTATTACGGCGAGTACGCACAGCGCGAGGTTTTCCGCCTGAATCAGTGATGTCCCACTTTCCGATCACCAGCGGCACCAGTGGCATATGCGGCGGTAAGGGCTGATCAGTCCTACGCCGACCGGCGAAACCCACCCGGATACCCGTCGATCCCTCCACCGATCGGCCGACCACGGGGATCGATGCCCGACCGCTAGGTTGGGAACCCGCATCGCGGAACCGGGGAAGGGACTTTCGCATGACACACACCCGCCGTTGGGTCGCCGCCGCGGCGACCGCCGCCGTCACCGCCGCCGCCCTGGCCGGCTGTAGCGAGAAGAGTTCCCCGGACGTGGGCGACGACGTGCTGACCAACACGTCGTCGTACGGGTTCGCCACGACCAAGGACGTCGGCACGGTCTTCACCACCGCGCTGACCGTCAGCGAGGTCGCCAAGGGGCCGATCATCATCGAGGACGTCGAGCCGGTGCTGGAGGGGGGCGTGGTCTCCGTCGACGGCACGGGCGTGCGCACGCTGTTCCCGGCGCAGAACGGCAAGGGCTTCGAGGAGATGGCCGAGTGGCCGCCGAAGGGCAAGTCCAAGGCCGACTGGGACCTGTTCGGCGGGCTGCAGGGCGACGGCAACTACGAGATCCCGGCGCCCGCCGCCGGCAAGCCGTCGGTGCTGCACGTGCTCATCGGCTACAAGGTCGAGAAGCAGGGGCGCGGGGTGCAGCGGGGCGTCTGGGTGACATACAACCTGGCGGGCAAGCAGCACAAGGCGTTCCTGGGCAGCTACGTGGCGATCTGCGCGCCCGCGGGCGCGGCCTGCGCCAAGGAGGGCCCGAAGGGCGAGGAGAAGTAGCGGACGTCCGCGCGGCCGGGTGTGGTCGGCGGGACGCCGCGGTCGTGCGCCGCGCTTCAGGCGGCGGACCGGCCGGGGCCGGCCCATCCGGTCGTGCGCATGGATGTCTCCCTTCTTTTAGTACGGATATGTGCGGCCTCGACTTGCCAATCGAGCGCCGCGCGGGGATCGCGAACAGGCGTCGGCCGACGCGGGAGCGCCCCGATCGCCTGAGTGAGAGTGCTCGCGGCACCGCGCGGAGCGCGGGCGGCGCGGCGGCCCGATGGGCGCCGGCTCGTCGAGCGCGAACCCGCCGGGCGGGCCGCTACCCCTACGAATGAGGGGATGCGGGCACCGTACCGCATCGGGCCGTCCACCGTGGACATTTTCGGCCGGGCGGGCGGTCAGGCGTTGAGGTAGGCGAGGACGGCGAGGACGCGGCGGTTGTCGTCCTCCGACGGCGGCAGCCCCAGCTTGGCGAAGATGTTCGCCGTGTGCTTGCCCACCGCCTTCTCGGTGATGAACAGCCGCTCGCCGATCGCCGCGTTCGACCGCCCCTCGGCCATCAGCGCCAGCACCTCCCGCTCCCGCGGGCTCAGCGCCGCCACCGGGTCCGCCCGCCGGTGGCCGGCGAGGAGCTGCGCCACCACCTCGGGGTCCATCACCGTGCCGCCGCCGGCCACCCGGCGGACCGCGTCGACGAACTGGGCGATGTCCGAGACCCGGTCCTTGAGCAGGTAGCCGACGCCGCCGCGGCGGTCCGAGAGCAGCTCGCGCGCGTACAGCCGCTCGACGTACTGGGACAGCACCAGCACCGGCAGGTCCGGCACCTCGGCCCGGGCGGCGATCGCCGTCCGGATGCCCTCGTCGGTGTGGGTGGGCGGCAGGCGGACGTCCACGATCGCCACCTCGGGGCGGTGCTCCAGCAGGGCGGCCAGCAGCTCGGGGCCGGTGCCGGCGGCGGCGACCACGTCGAAGTCGTGCGCGCGCAGGATCCGGATCAGGCCGTCGCGCAGCAGCGCCAGGTCCTCGCCGAGCACCACCCGCATCCCGTCCCCCTCCCGCGCCCCCGCAGCCTACCGGCCGGCGGGCGCCCGGCCCCGCACCGACAGGGGGGCCAGGCCCCCACCGGTACGGGGTCCCGCCCCAGTGCCGAGCCGGCCGCGCGCCCGAAGGATGAGGTGATCGTTTTCCGGACCCACGAGAGGCACCGCGATGAACCGACGGTCGGCGACCGTACGCCTGGCGCGCTGGAGCGCCACCCACCCCCGGCGGGCCGTCGGCCTGTGGCTGCTGCTGGTCGCCGGGTGCGTCGCGGTCGCCGCGGCCGTACCGACCCGGACCCTCCAACCAGCCGACTACCGCATCGGCGAGTCCGGCCGGGCGGAGGCGATCGTGGCCGACTCCGGCCTGACCGACCCGGCCCGCGAGCACGTCGTGGTGACCGCCCGGTCCGGCGCGCTGGACCGGGCCGCGGCCGACGCGGCGGCCGCTGACGCCGCCGCCCGGCTGCGGGCGCTGCCGGGCGTCGCGGCGGTCGACCCGCCGGTCCCGGCCGCGGACGGCTCCGCGCTGGTCGTACCGGTGACGCTGGCCGGCGACCCGGCGACCGCCGGCGACCGGGTGCGGCCGCTGCTCGACGCGACCGCCGCCGCGCAGGCCGCGCACCCCGCCCTGCGGGTCGAGCAGACCGGGCCGGCGTCGCTGGACCGCGGCATCGACGACCGGGTCGCCGCCGACCTCGGCCGGGCCGAGCTGTTCAGCCTGCCGGTGACGCTGCTGATCCTGCTGGTGGCGTTCGGCGCCGTCGTCGCCGCCGGGCTGCCGGTGCTGCTGGCCGGCACGTCCGTCGCGGCCGCGTTCGGCCTGGCCGCCCTCGTCTCGTACGCCGTGCCGTCCGCCGACACCATCGGCAGCATGATCGTGCTGATCGGGATGGCCGTCGGCGTCGACTACTCCCTGTTCTACCTGCGCCGGGAGCGGGAGGAGCGGGCCCGCGGCGCCGGCCCGGTGGACGCCGTCGAGATCGCCGCGGCCACCTCCGGGCACTCGGTGCTCGTCTCCGGCCTCGCGGTGATCGTCTCCATGGGCGGCCTGTACCTGGCCCGGGACGCCACGTTCGCCTCGCTCGCCACCGGCGCGATCATCGTCGTCGCGGTGGCGGTGCTCGGCTCGCTGACCGTCCTGCCGGCGCTGCTGGCCGGGCTCGGCGCCCGGGTGGACCGGCTGCGGATCCCGCTGCTGTGGCGGCTGACCAGTCGCGGCGGGGCGCCCCGGTTCGTCCCGGTACTGCTGCGGCCGGCCCTGCGCCACCCGCTCGCCACGCTGCTCGTCGCCGCCGCCGGGATGGGCGCGCTGGCGCTGCCCGCGCTGGACCTGCGCACGCAGTCCGGGTCGCTGGAGACGCTGCCGCGGTCCATCCCGGCCGTCCGGGCGTACGACCGGCTGCTGGCGGCGCTGCCGGAGCGGGGTACGACGTTCGTGGTCGCGGTCCGCGGTACCGCGGGCGACGCCGCCGCCGTACGGTCGGCGCTCACCGGCCTGGCCGCGGCCGCGCACCGGGACCCCGCGGTCGGCGCCGGCGCCGGCCGGGCGGCCGCGGTGCGCGCCTCGGCCGACGGCCGGGTGCACCTGCTGGACGTCGCCGCCCCGCACCGGCCCACCGGCGCCGGCGCGGACGCCGCGCTCGCGGCGCTGCGCGGCCGGCTGGCCCCGGCGGCGCTGGGCGGCCTCGCGGGCGCCGAGTACGCCGTCGGCGGCGAGGTCGCCGGCAACGCCGACGCGGCCGCGCACCAGCGGGGCAAGCTGCCGTGGGTGATCGGGTTCGTGCTGCTGCTGACGTTCGCGGTGATGACCGCGACGTTCCGGTCGGTGGTGGTCGGCCTGACCGCGGTGGCGGTGAACCTGCTCTCGGCGGTGGCCGCGTTCGGGGTGCTGGTGCTGGTGTTCCAGCGGGAGTGGGCGCAGGGGCTGCTGGACTTCCGGTCCACCGGGGCGGTGATCGACTGGATCCCGCTGTTCCTGTTCGTGGTGCTGTTCGGGCTGTCGATGGACTACCACGTGTTCGTCGTCCAGCGCATCCGCGAGGCCGTCGACGGCGGCCTGCCCACCCGGGCCGCGGTGGTCAAGGGCATCACCGGCTCCGCCGGGGTGATCACCTCCGCGGCGGTGGTGATGGTCGCGGTGTTCGCCATCTTCGCGACGCTGAGCATGGTCGAGATGAAGCAGATCGGCATCGGGCTCAGCACCGCGATCCTGCTGGACGCGGTCGTGGTCCGCATCCTCATCCTGCCCGCCCTGATGGCCCTGCTCGGCCGGGTGAACTGGTGGGCGCCGCGCTTCCTGCGGCGCCGGCCGGCGCCGCCACCGGCGGATCTGCCGGCACCGGAGCGGGACCTGCTGGTCAGCCGGTAAGAATGTGGGGGTCCGACCGGGCCCCCGCGCCATCGGCCGCCGCGGCGGCCCGGACGACCGGGGAGGCCGGATGTCGACGCAGGACGCCGCCGCCGCGCGCGGGCGCGGCGGGCTCGCGGTGGGCCGCAGCCTGGCGCTGAGCCTGCTGGCCGTACCGGCATTCCTGCTCGGCCTCGGCACCGTCGTACTGCTCGCCGCCACCGCCGTCGGGGTCGGGCTGCTGCTGTTCCCGCCGGCGGTCGGGCTGAACCGGGCCGTCGCCGGGCTGTACCGGCGGGTCGCCGGGCGCTGGTCGGGCGTACCGATCCCCCGGCCGTACCTGGACCCGCCGCCCGGCGCCGGCCCGGCGGCCCGGCTCCGCCGCGCGTACGCCGACCCGGCCACCTGGCGCGACCTGGCCTGGCTGCACCTCGCCCTGCTGGCCGGCTGGCCGCTGGCCGCGCTGCCGGTCCTGCTGCTGGGGTACGCCTGCGCGGGCCCGGTACTGGCGATCGTCGGCCAGTTCACCCGGGTCGGCTTCGGGACGGTCTGGTTCATCGACGGCCCGTTCGACACCGCGCTGGTCCTGGCCGAGGCGGCCGCGCTCGCCGCACTCGGCTGGACGCTCGCCCCGGCCGCGCTGCGCGCCCACGCCCGCTTCGCCCGGCTGCTGCTGGCCCCCACCCGGGCGTCGGCGCTGGCGCTGCGCGTCCGCCAGCTCACCGCCACCCGGACCGAGGTGGTCGACGCCCGGGCCGCCGAGCTGCGCCGGATCGAACGGGACCTGCACGACGGCGCGCAGGCCCGGCTGGTGGCGCTGGGCATGTCCCTCGGCCTGGCCGACGAGCTGCTGACCAGCGACCCCGAGGCGGCCCGGGCGCTGGTCCGCGAGGCCCGGACGGCGGCGAACGCGGCGCTGGCCGAGCTGCGCGACCTGGTCCGCGGGATCCACCCGCCGGTGCTGGCCGACCGCGGCCTGGCCGGGGCGGTCCGGGCGCTGGCGCTGGAGTTGGAGCCGGCGCTCGCGGTCGACGTCGCGGTGACGCTGCCGGGGCGGCCGGCGGCGCCGGTGGAGTCGGCGGTGTACTTCGCGGTGGCGGAGGCGCTGGCGAACGTGGTCAAGCACGCCGGGGCGGCGCGGGTGGGGATCGACGTGCGGTACGTGGACGGGGAGGTTCGGGTGGTGGTGAGCGACGACGGGCGGGGCGGGGCGGTCGTCGGGGGCGGGAGCGGGCTGGTGGGGGTGGCCGGGCGGCTGCGGGCGTTCGACGGGGTGTTGGTGGTGGAGAGTCCGGTGGGCGGGCCGACGACGGTCCTGATGACGGTGGCCGCCGAACTGGACAGCGGGGATGGGTAGTCGGGGTTGCTCGGGTGCGTGGGGCGTGTACGGATTCTCTGCCGGGTCAGTGGGGGTGACGGCAGAGGTCGGCGGCGGCCAGGAGGGCCCAGCCGCGGGTGATCGCCTGCGGGGGCGGGAGGGTATGTGCGCCATCCAGGACGAGGTTGCTGTGCAGGTCGACGGTGACGCCGTGCGGGAGGCGCGCGTGGCGCAGGTGCCGGTGGAGGCGGCCGGGCAGCCAGTCCAGCGGCGGCGGTTCGACGGCCGTGGCGGCCAGTCGGCGCAGCTCGGTCGCCATGGACTCGGCGATCCAGCGCCAAGTGGCGAACTCCGTCGGCCGCTGATTGGCGAGGTCGGCCAGCCCGGTCAGCAGGTGGCGCGGCAGGACGAGCATCGGCGCTCCCGGGAAGTGGTGGGCGAGTGCTCCGCACGCTAAGGCATGTGCACGAATGTGCGACAGGTGTTGCCGCGGTTGTTGCACAAAAGTCAAATCTTTGGCCACTGTGCTCAGTCGGGTCTGTTGTCGAGGCGGGTGCGGCCGGTACCGTCCCGCTATCCGACAGAGGGGGAAGCATGTCGGTCGAGTATCTGTGGAAGGACGGCGGCTCGGTGGACGGCGGCTGCCCGGCGCTGTACCGCGCGGACCGGGCCGGCGCGGCCGGCTACATCGTGCAGGGTCGGCACCTCAGCACCGCTGAACGCGGTGCGCTGCGGGAGGTCGCCGCCGACGAGGACGCGGTGTGGGTGCCCGCGAACATCCTCGACCGGCTCGCCGGCGGCGCCGGATGACCGGCCGGCCGCTCACCGGCGACGAGTTCGCGGTGGAGCTGGCCGGCATCGCGCGGTCGGCCTTCCGCCTCGAACTCCAGCCCGCGTACGACGAGCCGGCCGAGCGGGAACCGTTCGCCCGCTACCTCGCCGGCGCGCCCGCCGCCGCGACCGGCCTGCCCGCCGCCCGGCCCTGGCTGAGCCGGGTCCGGGAGCAGGTCGCCGCGGGGATGACGATCAGCCGGGTCCGCGTGCACGACGAGCCGCCGACGGCGTACCAGCGGTGGCAGCGGGCCGTGTCGGCCGCGAACGTCGCCGCTGGCGAGCGCATCGACCTGGCGGTGCGCGCCGCCGCCCGATGAGGAATGCTTCCGGAGCATGAGCGAGCGCGGCGCCGACGACCTCCTGCTGCGCCCCGACGGCCTGCCCGCGCGGCTGCGCGAGCACCGCAAGCGGGCGGGCCTGACCGGCGAGCAGCTCGCGGCCGCGGCCGGCTGGGCGGCGCACTCCAAGGTGTCCCGGATCGAGAACGGCCGGCAGTTGCCCAGCGACGCCGACCTGGCCGCGTGGGCCGGGGTGTGCGGGCTGGACGCCGCGGCGACCGCGGAGCTGCGGGCGCTGCTCGCCGGCACCCGGTCCGCCCGGCACTCGTGGCGGATGCGGCTGCGCGCCGGAGCGGCCGGCGTGCAGGCCGGGTACAACGAGCTGGTGGCGTCCTCGACGAACATCGCGCACTTCGAGACCGCGTTCGTGCCGGGGCTGCTCCAGACCCGCGCGTACATCCGGCGGGCGCTGGGCGGGCTCGGCGGGCCGCGCCGCCGCGACCCGGCGGACGTCGAGGCCGCGGTGCGGGTCCGGGTGGCGCGGCAGGATTGCCTGTACGACGAGGCCAAGCGGTTCGAGTTCCTGCTGGCCGAGCCGGTGCTGCGCTGGCTCGTGTGCGAGCCCGGCCACCTGGCCGCCCAGCTCGACCGCTTGCAGGTGATGCTGGACGCGCCGAACGTCCGGCTGGGCATCCTGCCGCTGCGGCCGGCAGCGCCGCTGCCGATCGGGGCGGTGAACGCGTTCCAGTTGTACGACGACGTGGCGATCGTGGAGACGTACGTCGGCGAGACGGTGCACGACGAGGACGACGCGCGGGAGTACCGCGCGGTCCTGGCCGCGCTGTGGGAGCACGCCGTCGAGGGCGAGGCGGCGCGGGTACTGATCGTGGAGGCGGCCGCGGCCCTGCGCCGCTGACGAGGGGCGATACGCGTGCCGGAACGGACCTGGACCGGCGGCGCCGACCCGTACCCGGTACTCGTGCAGGCACGCGTGTGTGCGGGGAGCGACGGCATCCCGTACGAGTACGCGGTGATGATCGTGTCCGGCCACCGCCGCCTGAGCTACCGGACAGCACCGTGAGCGCGAGGGCCCGACCGTGAGAAACAATCGTGATCGGCACGGCGGTGGTCGTCGGGGCGCTGATTGCTGCCGCGCTTCTGTTTCTGACCCCCGCCGGGGTCGAGGATCTCGGGAACACGCCGGTGACCGTCGACCCGTCGAACACCCCCAAGCCGAAGCTCTCGCACAACTGACCCGAGGTCCGCGGCCGGAGGGTGTCCGGTTAGTCGGGTGTGGTCGGGAAGGTCGCCCAGACGTGTTTGTGGGGGCCGGCGGTGTACCAGCCGACGTCCAGGGCGACCCGTTGGGCCACCCGCAGCCCCATCCCGCCGCCGTCCGTCCCGACCGCGTCCCGCACCCGCGGCGACTGCGCCGGGGCGCTGTCGGCCACGTCGAACACCAGGACCGCCGGGGCGCGCAGCAGCAGGGCGCGGGCCGGGGCGAGGCCGTGCCGCAGCGCGTTCGTGGCGAGTTCGGTGGCCACCAGCAGGACGTCGGCGGCCGTACTGCCGTCGCGCCAGCCCAGCGCCGCCAGCGCGGCCCGCATGCCGGCCCGGACCGCGGCCAGCGCGGGCGGGCCGTCGAGCGGCCAACTGCCGAGCGTCACGGCGCCGCCGGGCGGCCACGACGCTCTGAGGATGCCCGGCACAGCTCTGCCCTTCATGGTCCCGGAGGGATGCCGCTTCGGGCCCGGCCGGGGGCGGGCCCGAGCCGGTGGGGCGTGCCGCGGCGGGGCCGCGGCCGGAGTTCGGGCGGCGGCGCCGCGCGGCGGGTGCGGCGTGCCGGTCCGGTGAATGGGTGCGATCTCGCCGGCACTGTGCCCCCACGGGCCCCGGGCGAAACCTCACGCCGCGGGACTCACCGCCGCCGGACCCGCGCCGTCACCCGAAAGCCGGGCGACGGAGCCGGGCGCCGGCGTCGTCAGCGGCCGCGGCGGGCGCCGGCCCTGGCGGAGAACGCCGCCGCGCCCGAGCCGCCCGCCGCGCGCACCGGGACGCCACCCGTGGGCGCCGCGGCGCTCGCCGCGCCCGCGCCGGGGCGCCGGCGGCGGCCGCGGGACGGCCGGGACGGGCGCGGGGCCGGCGTGGCGGGCGCCACCGGTCCGAGGGCGGGCGCCGGGCCGGTGAAGCCCGTCGGCCCGGCGAGGGCCGCCGGCGGGCGGTCGCCGCCGCGCAGCCGGGTCGTCGTCGGGCGGACGCCCGCCTTGCGGACGAGTTCGTTGACGTCCGCCGCGGACTCGTCGGTCATCAGGGTGACGACCGTGCCCGCAGCGCCGGCCCGGGCGGTGCGGCCGGAGCGGTGCAGGTACGCCTTGTGCTCGACCGGCGGGTCGGCGTGCACGACCAGGCGGACCTCGTCGACGTGGATGCCGCGGGCGGCGATGTCGGTGGCGACGAGTGTGCGCGCGGTGCCGTCGGCGAAGGCGGCCAGGTTGCGGTCGCGGGCCCGCTGGGCCAGGTCGCCGTGCAGCTCGACGGCCGGCACGCCGGCGGCGACGAGGCGGCGGGCGAGCATCCGGGCGCGGCGGCGCGTGCGGGCGAAGACCAGCGACCGGCCCGGCGCGCCGACGAGGTCGACCAGGACGCGCAGGTGCTCGGTGCGGTCCACGTGCAGGACGTGGTGGGTCATCGCCGCGACCGGGGACAGCGGCGAGTCGACGCTGTGCCGCACCGGCCGGTCGAGGAAACGGCGGACGAGGGCGTCCACGGCGCCGTCGAGGGTGGCCGAGAACAGCAGCCGCTGCGCCCGGCGCGGCGTCTGCCCGAGCAGCCGCTGGACCACGGGGAGGAAGCCCAGGTCGGCCATGTGGTCGGCCTCGTCCAGCACGGTGATCTCGACGGCGTCGAGCCGCGCGTGGCCGGCGCCGACGTGGTCGTCGAGGCGGCCGGGGCAGGCGACGACGATGTCCAAGCCGGCGCGCAGGTCGCGGATCTGCCCGGCCGCGCCGACACCGCCGAAGACGGTGCGGCAGCGCAGCGACAGGTCGGCGGCCAGCGGCTCGATCGCCGCGGCGATCTGCGTGGCCAGCTCGCGGGTGGGCACGAGGATGAGCGCGCGCGGGCGGCCGGGCCGCCGCGGCGCGGGGTGGGTGGCGAGGTGGTGCAGGACCGGTACGACGAACGCGTACGTCTTGCCCGAGCCGGTCCGGCCGCAGCCGAGCACGTCGCGCCCGGCGAGCGTGTCGGGCAGCGTGGCCGCCTGGATCGGGAACGGCGTGGCGACACCCTGTCGGGCCAGCGCGCGCACGAGCGGGCCGGCCACGCCGAGCGCGGCGAAGGTGGTGGATGTTTCAACGGAAGGGTCTGTGGGGTGGCAGGCCACCATAGAAAAGTCTCCATACGCGGGATGGGCCGTCCTGCCCGGCGCAGCCCTGCTGGCTGCGGCGCCCTGCTGGCTGCGGCGCGTGTGCAGTGACGGGAGGGGCGCCCGGCGGCAGAACGGTCACGGGCGCGCTGTACCGATCGTAGCCGATCTCCCCGACCGCCGCCGGGCGCCGTCGCCGGGCCCCCCGCGGGTGCGCGCGGGCGACGCCGGGGACGTCATCCGCGCGCTCGACCGACGAATGTCGCGCCGCAGCGTGTACCGTGGCGGTTGTAGTCGTGATTTGCGCGTTGATGGTTGCTGTTCCCGGTTGATCAGGATGCCCGCGAATTCAGTGCCGGGCGCCGCCTTTCCCGATGGAGTGCGCCCGGCCGCGACATGCGGCGATTCGCACCGTGCGAAGCGCATCCGAACAGGAAGGGGCGAGTATGCCTCAGGGGACGGTCAAGTGGTTCGATGGCGACAAGGGCTTCGGCTTCATCGCCGTTGACGGTGGCCAGCAGGAGGTCTTCGTGCACTTCTCGGAGATCCAGTCCGAGGGCTTCCGGACCCTCGACGAGAACCAGCGGGTCGAGTTCGAGATCACGCAGGGCGCCAAGGGCAAGCAGGCGAGCGGCGTCCGCGTAGTCTGACCCGCGCAGGCGTGCCGACCGGAGCGGTTCGCCCGGTCGGCACGACGTGCGGCCCGGCCCGAGCCGGGGGTGCCCCGGCCCGGCCGGCGGGTCAGCGGCCGGCGCGTACGCCGGCGAGTTTCCACACCACCGTGGCGAAGGCGTTGCAGGAGACCCCCATCGTCCGGCCCTCGACGTTGCCGAACGTGTCGCACGCCTTGTGGTAGCACGGGTCGAGGTTGTTCATGTCGCCGCTGGAGTCGATTCCCGTCACGGCGATCCCCGCCCGGGCGAACGCCGCGTGGTCGCCGCGCCCGACCGGATTGATCATGTTGAACTTCACGCCGCGCTTCTGCAGGTACTCCTTGAAGTGGACGTTCAGCGACGGCCCCTCTTGGTACACGCCGAAGTGCCGGTAGTTCTTCATCCCGACCATGTCGAAGTTCAGGTACGCCTCGATCCGCTGCCGCTGGGCGGCGGGCAGGCCGCGGACGTACTGCTGCGACCCGATCATCCCCGCCTCCTCGGCGCCGAAGAAGCCCAGCCGGATCCGCTTGTCCGACACCACGTTCTGCCGGCTGATGAGCAGCGCGTTCTCCAGCAGCGCGGCCACCCCGGTGCCGTCGTCGTTCAGGCCGGGCCCGGCCGGTACGGAGTCGGTGTGCGCGCCGGCCATGACGACCTTGTTCTCGTCCCCGTGCGGCCACTCCGCGATGACGTTCCAGCTCTGCGCGCCGCTGTGCGTGAACGGCTCCAGCCGGACGGTCCAGCCGGCCCCCTCCAGGGTCTGCTGCACGTAGTCGACCGTCGCCTTGAAGCCGGGGCGGCCGTGCGCCCGGCTGCCGCCGTTGGCGTCGGCGATCTGCTGGAGCTTGCGCAGGTGGACCAGGGAGGCGTCGTCGGCGATCACGGGCGGGTCGAGCGGGGGCGCCGCGGGCGTCGCCGCCGCCGGGGCGCCGGTCACCGCCAGAACGAGCGCCGCCGCGGCGGCCGGCAGGGCGGGCGTGCTCCTCGGTCGCATGCTTCCTCCGGGTGCGGGGCGGACAGGGCCACGACCCGAGGCTACCGGCGCCCGAGCGCCGCAAACAATGATGGATATCAATGGCTATGGGTGCCGGTCCGCTCCTATGGATCGGCGTCCGGAATCGTCACGGAATCGGCGCCGCAGGAATTGCGGGAATGCCGGCGAAGGCGCTCCGACCTGCGCGTTCGCGGGGTGCGACGCACGGCATTCGGCCGGCGCCGCGGCACGGGGGGCGACCATAAGCGATTCCTATGCGCGGGTGGTGGGCGCGGCAGGGTTCGAACCTGCGACCCTCCGCTTGTAAGGCGGATGCTCTTCCGCTGAGCTACGCGCCCGCGCGCCGCCGGCACCGGCCGGCGGGCCGTCAGCTTACCGCGCCGACGCGCGCCTCCCCCGCCCCGGTCACGGCCGCCAGCGCGGCGTGCCAGCGGGCCCGGTCGCGGGCCACGCCGGGCTCCACCCGCTCGGCGAACCGGACGATCCCGGCGCGGTCGATGACGAACGTGCCGCGGTCGGCGAAGCCGGCCGCCTCGTTGAACACCCCGTACGCCCGGGCCACCCCGCCGTGCGGCCAGAAGTCGGCCAGCAGCGGGAAGTCGAAGCCCTCCTGCATGGCGAAGACCTTGTGCGTGTACACCGAGTCGACGCTCACGGTGAGCACCTGCACGTCGGCGTCCCGGTACCGGTCCAGCTCCGCCTGGATGCCCGCCAGCTCCCCCCGGCAGGTGCCGGTGAAGGCCAGCGGGTAGAAGACCAGCAGGACGGTCCGCCGGCCGCGCAGGTCGCTCAACTGGACCGGCTGGTTGTTCTGGTCCTTGAGCAGGAAGTCCGGCGCCGGGTCGCCCGGCGCCGGCAGGCTACTTGCGGCCACGGCCGCGGGCGACCAGGCGGGCGGCGCTCCAGTCCTTGCCGACGTTCAGCGTGGACGTCTGCTGGAGGCCCGCCGTCGGAGCCGCCTCGCTGACCTCGCTCGGCTCGACGTGGCCGGCCCGGCCGGGCTTCGGCGTCACCAGCCAGATAATGCCGTCCTCGGCCAGCGGGCTGAGGGCGTCGACCAGCTCGTCGACGAGGTCGCCGTCGTCCTCGCGCCACCACAGCAGCACGGCGTCAACCACCTCGTCGGTGTCGGCGTCGACGAGGTCGCCGCACCGGTCGATGATCGCGTCCCGGAGATCGGTGTCGACGTCGTCGTCGTACCCCAGCTCCAGGACGACCATCTCCGGCTCGAACAACCGGTCCACCATGCCCCGGACGCCCTCGGCGGCCGAGCCAGCGGTCGCGCTCACAGTCGCGTGCCTCCCTTCCCATGGGCGCCGCGCGCCCGGTCCTGCGGCGGGCGCGCCCGGCGCGCCCGCTCCGACTCTCGTGCCGGTAGTCCACACAGTTGTCCGCCGTCGCGCAAGTGGCGCACCGGGGCCATGCCGATTTACCTGCCCAGGAGGGCGTCGGCACCCTCCCGGATCGCATCCTCCCCGACGAGGACGTGCCGCGCTGCCGGTCCGACCGGAATGAAGGAATCGGCGGCGGCCACCCGGCGGGCGGCGCCGACGAAGCCGGCGTCCAGCAGGGCGGCGATGATGCCCTCGCCGACGCCGCCGGAGCGGCGGGTCTCGTCCACGATCAGGACCCGGCCGGTCGCCCCGGCCTCCCGGGCCAGGTCGGCCACCGGCAGCGGGTTGAGCCAGCGCAGGTCGACCACCCGGCTGCCCACCCCGTCGGCGGCCAGCGCCTCGGCCACCCGCAGCGACATCCGGACGCCGGTGCCGAACGTGACGATCGTCAGCTCCGCGGCCGACCCCACGTCGTACGTGCGGGCGCGGCCGATCGGCACGTGCGCCGCCGGCCAGCGGTCCGGGGCCGGGTAGTCGTCGGCCCACCGGCCGTCGCCGGGGGCGTGCAGGTCGGCGACGTCGTACAGGGCGGCCGGCTCGACGATCACGCAGACGCTGCCGTCGACCGCGGCGCTGGTCACGCAGGCGCGCAGCATGCCGACGGCGTCGGCGGCCCGGGCCGGTACGGCGACGACCAGGCCGGGGGCGTCGCGCAGCGCGGCGAGCGCGTGGTCGTCGCCGGCCGCGCCGGGGGCGTCCGGGTCGGGGGCCAGGCCCGGCACCCGGAGCACCAGCGGGTTGCGCAGCGCGCCGCCGGACCGGAAGCCGAGCGTGGCCGCCTGGCCGCGGAGCTGCTCGTCGGCCCCGCGCAGGGCGGCCGCCGAGGGCAGCGCGCAGATCGGCAGCAGGCCGCCCAGGCCGGCGCCCAGCGCCAGGCCGACGACGGCGGCCTCGTCGGCCGGGGTGTCGAAGACCCGGTGCGCGCCGAGGACGTCGCGCAGGCCGGCGGTGAGCCGGTGGTCGCCGCCGCGGTTGGCCACGTCCGGGCCGAACAGGATGGCCTGCGGGTGGCTGAGCAGGACGTCGGTGAGCGCGGCGGTGATCGCCGGGCCCAGGGCGAGCGGCGGGCCGTTCTCCGGCAGGGTGCCGCCGAACGCGGCCGTCCGCGCCGGGACGGCCGTCCCGGCGGCGTCGGCGGCGGCCCCGGCGACCGCCCGGGCGAGCCGGGCCGGGCGGCGGGGCGCCAGCGGCGCGGCGATGGCCGCCGGGTCCTCGTGCTTGGCCTCGGCGATGACCTCCTCGGCCGCCTGCCGGACCCGCCAGCCGATCTCGTCGTACCGGGCGGCGACCTCCTCGACCGTGCGCAGCCCGGCGTCCACGACCAGCGCCGCGGCGCCGACCAGCGGGTCGGCGTCGGCGTCGGCGGCCAGCTCCGCGGCCGGGCGGTAGCTGCGCTCGACGTCGCCGACGCAGTGGCCGAGCAGCCGGACCGTGCGCAGGTGCAGCACGGCCGGGCGGCGCTCGCGGCGGACCCGGTCGGCGAGGGTGCGGGCGGCCTCGTAGGTGCCCACGAGGTCGCCGCCGTCGGCGCCGGCGTGGTCGAGGCCGGGCAGCGCGCGCAGCAGCTCCTCGACCCAGCCGGGGCGGGCCCGGACGCCGCCGCTGATCCCGTTGTCCTCGCAGACCAGCAGCAGCGGGAGCTGGCCGTCGCCGCGGGCGAGCCAGCCGGCCAGGGCGAGCGCGGCGAGCGCCTCGCCGTGCCCGACCGCCCCGTCGCCGAAGGAGGCGACCGCGATGGCGTCGGCGGGCCAGCCGCCGGCCGCGTCGCCGGCGACGCCGTGCTGGATGGCGTACGCGACGCCGACGGCCCGGGGCAGGTGGGCGGCGGTGCGCCCGGTGGTGGGGATCGTGTGCAGCCGGGCGTCGCCGTACGAGCTGTGCCGGCCGCCGGAGGCCGGGTCGGCGGCGGAGCCGACCGCGCCGCGCAGCAGGGCGGCGGCCGGGTCCTCGATGCCGTGCTGGGCGGCCCGGACGCAGTGGAAGGCGGCGGCGCGGTGGTGCAGCAGCGCCGGGTCGGTGGGGCGCAGCGCGTACGCCACGGCGGCGGTGCCCTCGTGCCCCGCGCTGGCCAGGTCCCGGTACCCCGCGCCGAAGCTGCGCAGCCAGCGGCCGGCGAGGTCGAGGTGCCGGGCGGTGAGCTGGGCGTCGAGGATGTCCAGGGCCGCCGCGCCGGTGAGGGCGGCGCCGTCGACGACGGGCGCGGCCGGGTCGCTGAGCAGGATGGGTTCGGCGAACTCCGCGACGGCCGCCCGGAAGCGCTGGTCCAGATCGTGCGGGGTGGTCACGCGCGCCAGCATGACCGAATTCCGGGGTCCCCGCCACTCGTGACTCCCCGCAGTGGACAGTCCATTGGGGTACCGACGTCCGATATCGGAGGGTGATCCCCGGGTCACCGATTGATCGTATTCTTGCCCGGGAAACCGGGGGCGGCGCTTCCGGCCTGCGGATATCCATGACAGGGTGTGGGCTCAGCCGCGCGCGGGAGCAGGGGAAGCAGGTCATGTCGTACTCGGGGGCCGTCTCCCGCCGCACCGTGCTCGCCGGCGCCGCGGTGGCCGGCGCGGCCGTCGCGACCGGCGGCGCGGCGATCGCCACGGCCGCCTCCGCGCTCGGGCCGCGGCTCGGCCCGCTGCGCACCGACCCGTTCACCCTGGGCGTCGCCTCCGGCGACCCGACCGACACCGGCGTCGTCCTGTGGACCCGGCTCGCCCCCGAGCCGCTGGCCCCGGACGGCCGCGGCGGGATGCCCGCCCGGCCGGTCACCGTGCAGTGGGTGCTGGCCGCCGATCCGCAGCTCCGGCGGGTGGCCCGGCGCGGCACCACCCAGGCGCTGCCCGAGTACGGGCACAGCGTGCACGTCGAGCTGGCCGGGCTGGCGCCGGGGCGGGTGTACTTCTACCGGTTCACCGCCGACGGGTACGCCTCGGAGGTCGGCCGGACCCGGACCGCGCCGGCGCCCGAGCAGGTCCCGGCCGGGCTGCGGCTGGCGGTGGCGTCCTGCGCGCAGTACGAGCACGGGTACTTCTCCGCGTACCGGGCGCTGGGCGCCGCCGACCCCGACCTGGTCCTGCACCTCGGCGACTACCTGTACGAGTTCGCCCCCGGCGAGCGGCCGGCACCGGGCGGCAACGTGCGCGGGCACAGCGGGACCGAGACGGTGACGCTGGCGCAGTACCGGCAGCGGTACGCCCAGTACCGCACCGACCCCGACCTGCGGTTCGCCCACGCCCGCGCCCCCTGGGCGGTGGTCTACGACGACCACGAGATCGCGAACAACTGGGCCGGGATGCGCCCCGAGGAGCCCGACCCGCGGTTCGCCGCCCGGCGGGCGGCGGCGATGCGGGCGTACTGGGAGAACATGCCGCTGCGCCGGGCGGCCCTGCCCCGCGGCCCGGACATGCAGCTCTACCGCCGGCTGCGCTGGGGCCGGCTGGCCGCGATCCACCTGCTCGACACCCGGCAGTACCGCAGCGCCCGGGCGTGCGGGCCGGGCTGGCGGGCGTGCCCGGCGGCGGCCGACCCGCGCCGGACGATGACCGGCCCGGCGCAGGAGCGGTGGCTGCTCGACGGGCTGCGCGACCCGACGGCGCAGTGGAACCTGATCGGGCAGCAGGTGTTCTTCGGCCGGCGCGACCGGGACCCGGGCCGCGCGGAGGTCACCCGCACCGACTCCTGGGACGGGTACCCCGCCTCCCGCGGCCGGCTGGTCGGCGCGTTCCCCGCGGCCCGCAACCCGGTGCTGCTGACCGGGGACGTGCACGCCCACTGGGCCGGGCAGGTCGCCCGCGACCTCCGCGACCCGGCCTCGCCGCCGGTGGCCGCGGAGCTGGTGTGCAGCTCGATCAGCTCCGGCGGCGACGGGCACGACGCCACGCCGACCGCGCACCCGTACCAACGGCTGAACCCGCACCTGCGGTTCCACAACAACCAGCGCGGGTTCCTGCTGCTGGACGTGGCGGCGGGCGGGTTGACCGCGGACTTCCGGTCGCTGCCGTACGTCAGCCGGCCCGGCGCCGCCGCGTTCTCCCGGGCCCGGTTCGCGCTGGCCGACGGCGACCCGGCGCTGCACCGGACGCACCTGCAGCGGCTGGACCGGGCGCGGGCCCGCGAGGTGCGGGCGGCCGACGTGCTGCGCGGCCCGACCCGCTGAGCCGCGGGCCCGCCGGGCCGTCGATCGACCCGAATGGCACGCTGTACCCGATTCGCGGCTTTTCCGGGTGGGCGGCGCACGGCACCGGCGCCCGGGTCGCGATCATCGAAATGGGCCATACGCATCGAGCCCCTTCTCTGCCATGGTGGAGGGGCGACAGGCGGCGGAGGGAGCGCGCGTGCGGCGGCGGACGGTGCTGGTACTGGGGACGACCGGACTGGTGGCGGGGGCGCTCGGGACCGGCGGCCGGCCGGCGGTCGGCGGGCCCGCGGACGGCACGGCGGCGCGCGCCCGGCGCCCGCTGCGCGCCGACCCGTTCACCCTCGGCGTCGCCTCCGGCGAGCCGGACGCGACCAGCGTGGTGCTGTGGACCCGGCTCGCGCCGCAGCCGGTGGCCGAGGACGGCCGCGGCGGCATGCCCGACCAGCCGGTCGACGTCGGGTGGCAGGTGGCCCGGGACGAGAAGCTCACCCGGATCGTCCGCGAGGGCACCGCGACCGCGCTGCCGGCGGACGCGCACAGCCTGCACGTCGAGGTCGGCGACCTGACCCCGGACCGGGAGTACTTCTACCGGTTCACCGCCGACGGGTACGCCTCGGAGGTGGGCCGGACCCGGACCACGCCCGCGCCGTCGGCGCTGCCCGGCCTGCTGCGGCTGGGGCTGGTGTCCTGCGCGATGTACGAGCACGGGTACTTCACGGCGTACCGGCACCTGGCGGCGGCGCGACCGGACCTGATCGTGCACCTGGGCGACTACCAGTACGAGCAGGCGCCCGGCGCGTACAGCATCCCCGGCGGCAACCCGCGCAAGCACCTCGGCGGGGAGACCCGCACGCTGGCCCAGTACCGGCAGCGGTACGCCCAGTACCGCACCGACCCCGACCTGCGCGCCGCGCACGCCGCCGCGCCGTTCGTGGCGATCTTCGACGACCACGAGGTCGACAACAACTGGGCCGGCGGGGTGCCGGAGAAGCCCGACGGCGACTTCGCCGCCCGGCGGACCGCGGCGATGCGGGCGTACTGGGAGAACCTGCCGATGCGGCCGGCGATGCGGCCGACCGGGACCGCACTGCCGCTGTACCGGCGGGCCCGGTGGGGCCGGCTGGCGACGCTGCACCTGATGGACACCCGGCAGTACCGCGACGACCAGGCCTGCGGCGACGACTACCGCGAGTGCCCGGCGGCGGCCGACCCGAAGCGGTCGATCACCGGGGCGGCGCAGGAGGAGTGGCTGCTCGGCGGGTTCCGCGCCTCGACCGCGCGCTGGGACCTGCTGGCCCAGCAGGTCTTCTTCGCCCAGCGCGACAAGGACCCCGGCGAGAAGCTGGTGACCAGCCAGGATGCCTGGGACGGGTACGCGGCCAGCCGGGACCGGATCACCCGCGGCTGGGTGGCCGCGCGGGTGCGCAACCCGGTGGTGCTGACCGGCGACGTGCACGCCCACTGGGCGGCCGACGTGCTGCTGGACCACGGCGACCCGGCGTCGGCGGTGGTCGGCTCGGAGATCGTCTGCACGTCGGTCACCTCGGGCGGCGACGGGCACGACATGGACCCGGCGAAGCACCCGTTCATGCCGCACAACCCGCACCTGAAGTTCTACAACTACCAGCGCGGGTACGTGCTGGCCACGCTCACCCCGGAGCGGCTGGAGGCCGACTTCCGGGTGGTGCCGAGGGTGACGGCCGCGGGGTCGGCGGAGTACAGCCGGGCGCGGTACGCCGTGGCCGACCGGGAGCCGGGCGTGCGGGCGACGTACGTGCGGCCGGTCGACCCGGCGCTGGCGGCCGGGCTGACGCTGGACGAGGCCGTGGCCCGGGAGGGCGGCGAGCCGGCCTGACCGGGGCGTTCCCCCGGACGTGGTCGGCCGGGCGGCCGGGGCGGGACGGCGGCGCCGCGACGGAAGCTATCCGTCGAACCTGTGCTATTCGGGCGCTACGCCGAATATTCTCCCGCCGTTGCGGCTTCACGCCGAAGATTGTGGCCGATCACGGCGATTCCGCCGGAAGTGATCGTGATGGATCGGGTGTGGCGCGCATGACAGTGGGCGCCGGGACCCCGTGACGGGCCGGTGTCCGGGCGGCAGGATGGGATTGAATGGAAGCGGAAGACACCCCACCCGAGACGCGGAGAACGCCTGTGGCAACGGAACGCAAGCGCCCGGTGATCAGCGACGGACTGCCGAGCCAGCTCCCGGACACCGATCCGGAGGAGACCAGCGAGTGGATCGAGTCGCTGGACGGCGTCATCGACGCCAGCGGCACCAAGCGCGCGCGGTACGTGATGCTGCGGCTGCTGGAGCGCGCCCGCGAGCGCCAGGTGGGCGTCCCGCCGCTGACCACGACGGACTACCTGAACACGATCCCGCCGGAGTCCGAGCCGTGGTTCCCCGGTGACGAGCACACCGAGCGGCGGATCCGCGCGTACATCCGGTGGAACGCCGCGATGCTCGTGCACCGGGCGCAGCGGCCGGAGATCGGCGTCGGCGGGCACATCTCCACGTACGCGTCGTCGGCCAGCCTGTACGAGGTGGGCTTCAACCACTTCTTCCGCGGGCGCCAGCACGCCGGCGGCGGCGACCAGATCTACTTCCAGGGCCACGCCTCCCCCGGCGTCTACGCCCGGGCGTTCCTGGAGGGCCGGTTCACCGAGCACGAGCTGGACGGCTTCCGGCAGGAGCTGTCCCACCCGGGCGGCGGGCTCAGCTCGTACCCGCACCCGCGGCTCATGCCCGACTTCTGGGAGTTCCCGACCGTCTCCATGGGCCTCGGCGGGCTGAACGCGATCTACCAGGCGCGGTTCAACCGGTACCTGCACCACCGCGGGATCAAGGACACCTCGCAGCAGCGGGTGTGGGCGTACCTCGGCGACGGCGAGATGGACGAGCCGGAGACCCTCGGCGCGATCGGCCTGGCCGCCCGCGAGGAGCTGGACAACCTCACCTTCGTGATCAACTGCAACCTGCAGCGGCTGGACGGGCCGGTGCGCGGCAACGGCAAGGTCATGCAGGAGCTGGAGGCGTTCTTCCGCGGCGCCGGCTGGAACGTCGTCAAGGTGGTCTGGGGCCGGGAGTGGGACCCGCTGCTCGCCGCCGACCGCGACGGCGCCCTGGTCAACCTCATGAACACCACCCCGGACGGCGACTTCCAGACGTACAAGGCCGAGTCCGGCGCGTACGTCCGGGAGCACTTCTTCGGCCGGGACCCACGCACCCGCAAGATGGTCGAGCACCTCTCCGACGACGAGATCTGGAGCCTCAAGCGGGGCGGGCACGACTACCGCAAGCTGTACGCGGCGTACAAGGCGGCGACCGAGCACACCGGGCAGCCGACGGTGATCCTGGCCAAGACCATCAAGGGCTGGACGCTGGGCTCGGGCTTCGAGGCGCGCAACGCCACGCACCAGATGAAGAAGCTGACCCTGAACGACCTGAAGACGTTCCGGGACCGGCTCTACCTGGACGTCTCCGACGCCCAGTTGGAGGCCAACCCGTACCTGCCGCCGTACCTGAAGCCGGCGGAGAACTCGGTCGAGATGGAGTACCTGCGCGAGCGCCGGCAGGCGATGGGCGGCGGCATCCCGGCCCGGTCGACGACGACGATCCCGCTGAACCTGCCGCCGACGGCGGCGTACGTGGACCTGAAGAAGGGCACCGGCAAGCAGAAGGTCGCCACCACGATGGCGCTGGTCCGGCTGCTCAAGGAGCTGATGAAGGACAAGGAGACCGGGCGGCGCTGGGTGCCGATCATCCCGGACGAGGCGCGCACGTTCGGCATGGACGCGCTGTTCTCCACGCTCAAGATCTACTCGCCGCACGGGCAGCAGTACACGCCGGTGGACCGCGAGCTGTTCCTGTCGTACAAGGAGGCCACCGCCGGCCAGATCCTGCACGAGGGGATCAACGAGGCCGGCTCGGTGGCGTCGTTCACCGCCGCCGGCTCGGCGTACGCCACGCACGGCGAGCCGATGATCCCGCTGTACATCTTCTACTCGATGTTCGGCTTCCAGCGCACCGCCGACGGGCTGTGGGCGGCCGCCGACCAGCTCACCCGCGGCTTCGTCATCGGCGCCACCGCCGGCCGTACCACGCTCAACGGCGAGGGCCTCCAGCACGAGGACGGCCACTCGCACCTGATCGCCGCGACCAACCCGGCCGTGGTGGCCTACGACCCGGCGTTCGCGTTCGAGATCGCGCACATCGTGGAGCGCGGCCTGGACCGGATGTACGGGCGGGAGCAGGACGACGTCTTCTACTACCTGACCGTCTACAACGAGCCGATCGCCCAGCCGGCGCAGCCCGAGGGCGTGGACGTGGCCGGGCTGCTGCGCGGCCTGTACCGGTACCGCGCCGCCGAGCCGGCGCCGGGCGCCGGCGGCAAGCCGGGCCCGCGGGCCAACATCCTCGCCTCCGGCACCGGGATGCAGTGGGCGCTGAAGGCCGGCGACCTGCTGCGCCAGGACTGGGGCGTGGCCGCCGACGTGTGGTCGGTGACCTCGTGGACGGAGCTGCGCCGGGACGCCGTCGAGTGCGAGGAGTACAACCTCATGCACCCGGGCGGGGAGCAGCGCATCCCGTACGTCCAGCACGCGCTGCTGGACTCGACCGGCCCGATCGTGGCCGTGTCGGACTGGATGCGGGCCGTACCGGACCTGATCGCCCGCTGGGTGCCCGGCGACTACACGTCGCTGGGCACCGACGGGTTCGGCAAGTCCGACACCCGGCACGCGCTGCGCCGGCACTTCCACGTCGACGCCGAGTCGATCGTGGTGGCGACGCTGCGCCAGCTCGCCCTGCGCGGCGAGGTGCCGGCGGGCGTGGCGGCCGAGGCGGCGCAGAAGTACGCGATCGACAACGTCGCCGCGGCCCCGGTCGGCGAGACCGGCGGCGACAGCTAGCCCGATCGGGCACCCCGGCGCGGCCGTGCCGGGGTGCCCGCGGGCCTATTCTGGTCCGGTGGAGGAGCCCCGGAGTCCGTTCGCCGCGCTCGACGACCAGGCCGACCGGCTGCGCGCCGGGCTGATCGCGTACCTCGACGGCACCGCCGCCAACGCCGAGATCCGGCGGATGCGGGCCGAGGCGCTGGCGCTGCTCGCGCCGCGCCCCGGCGAGCGGCTGCTCGACGCCGGCTGCGGCGCGGGCGAGGTCGCCCGGGCGCTCGGCGCGGCCGTCGGGCCGACCGGCGCGGTGGTCGGGCTGGACCTGTCCCGGGACGCGGTCGCCGTCGCGGAGTCGCGGGCCGACGGCGGGCCCGTCCGGTACGCCGTCGGCGACGTGACCGCGCTGGACTTCCCGGACGGGTACTTCGACGCCGTCCGCACCGAGCGGGTGCTGCAACACCTCCCCGAGCCCGACGCGGCGGTGGCCGAGCTGGCCCGGGTGACCCGGGCCGGCGGGCGGGTGTGCCTGATCGACACCGACTGGGCCGGGCTGATGATCGAGGGCGTGGACGGGCGGGCCACCGCGCGGCTGCTGGCCGAGGCCGAGCGGATCGGCTTCCGGCTCGGCCGGTCGGGGCGCGAGCTGCGCGGCCGGCTGGTGCGGGCCGGGCTGGCCGGCGTCGTGGCCCGGCCGGTGCCGCTGGTGTTCACCGACCCGGCCGAGGCGGCGCAGGTGCTGCCGATGCTCCAGCGCGACGACGTGCCGCCCCCGCCGGGGATGGCGCCGGCGGTGCTGGCGGAGTTCCACGCGGCCGTGGCCGCCGCGGCGGCGGCCGACGCGCTGCTGATCGCGCTGCCGATCTGGGTGGCGCTGGGCACGGTCCGCTGAACCGGACCACCGGCGGGCGGGGTGGGCCGGGGGCGTCGTAGGCTGGGGGCGTGACGGTACGCGTACGATTCGCCCCTTCCCCGACCGGTATGTTCCACGTGGGCAGCGCCCGTTCGGCGCTGCAGAACTGGGCCTTCGCCCAGCAGACCGGCGGGGTGTTCGTCCTGCGCGTCGAGGACACCGACGCCGCCCGCAACCGCCCCGAGTGGATCGAGGGCATCCTGTCGGCGCTGGACTGGCTGGGCATCGCCCCCGGCGGGTACGAGGGGCCGTACTTCCAGTCGGCCAACGCCGCCGAGCACCGCGCCGCCGCCGAGAAGCTGTACGCCGGCGGGCACGCGTACTACTGCGACTGCACCCGCGAGCAGGTGCAGGCCCGCGGCGGGCCGCAGGCGCGCGGGTACGACGGGCACTGCCGCGACCGCGGCCTGCCGGCGGGCGAGGGCCGGGCGCTGCGCTTCCGCACGCCGGACTCCGGCAGCACGACCGTGGTGGACCTGATCCGCGGCGAGCCGACGTTCGACAACGCGCTGCTGGAGGACTTCGTCATCGCCCGCGGCGACGGGTCGGCGGTGTTCCTGCTGGCCAACGTCGTGGACGACGCGCTGATGGGGATCACCCACGTCGTCCGGGGCGACGACCACCTGCCGAACACGCCCAAGCAGCAGCTCCTCTGGGCCGCCCTGGGGCACGCGCCGCCGACCTGGGCGCACGTGCCGATGGTGGTGAACGAGAAGCGGCAGAAGCTGTCCAAGCGGCGGGACAAGGTGGCGCTGGAGCAGTACCGGTACGAGGGGTACCTGGCCGCCGCCATGCGCAACTACCTGATGCTGCTCGGCTGGGCGCCGGGCGGCGACCGGGAGATCGTGCCGTGGGCGACGATCGTGGACGAGTTCCGGATCGACCAGGTCAACCCGTCCCCGGCGTTCTTCGACGAGAAGAAGCTGCGCGCGTTCAACGGCGAGTACCTGCGCGCCCTCCCGCTGGACGACTTCATCGACGCCTGCCGGCCCTGGCTGACCGGTACGGTGCCGCCGCTGGTGCTGCCCGAGGGCTCCGGGGTCACCGTGCCGGCGCCGGTCGCGCCGCCGTGGCGGCCGGAGCAGTTCGACGCGGCGGCGTTCGCGGCGGTGGCGCCGCTGGCGCAGACCCGGATCGCGGTGCTGTCCGAGATCGTCGCCAACGTGGACTTCCTGTTCCTGGACGAGCCGCCGGCCGACGACGCCGCGTGGGCGAAGGCGATGAAGGAGGGCGCGGCCGACCTGCTGGCCGCGACCGTCGACGCGTACGCGGGCGCGGACTGGGACGCGGACACGCTGAAGGCGACGCTGGAGGCGGTCGGCGCCGAGCGCGGCCTGAAGCTGGGCAAGGCCCAGGCCCCGGTCCGGGTGGCGGTGACGGGCCGGACGGTGGGCCTGCCGCTGTTCGAGTCGCTGGAGGTCCTGGGCCGGGAACGGACGCTGGCCCGGCTCCGCGCGGCGCACGCCCGGCTGGCCGGCTGAGTACCGGATCCGGTCCGGCGCCGGTCAGGCCTCCTTGCGGGCGCGGCGGCCGGCCTCCATCAGGCCGAGCAGGATCACGACGGCGCCGAGGCCGACGACCCACCAGTAGTTGAAGCCGCCCGACGGCACCGGGCCGGCCGTGGCGACCGGGCTGCTGTCGATGATCGGGTCGGTGGCCGGCGTCGGCTCCACGCTGGGCGACGGCTCGGCGCTCGGGGTCGGCTCCGGCCGCGGTACGGTCGCCATCGCGGCCTTGGTCAGCCGGAACGTGATCTTGCCCTTGATCGGGTGGCCGTCGTCCGAGAGCACCTGGTACGAGGCGGTGTACACGCCCGCCTTCGTCGGCTTCAGCTTCACCGACACCGCGTTCTTCTTGACCTTCGGCTCGCCGTCGGTGGCGTCCTCGCCGTCCGGGTCGGTGAGCTTCAGCTCCGTCGTCGCCGGGTCCAGCGTGTTCAGGAACTTCAGTTTGACCTCTTTGGGCACTTTGTTCGTGCGGGTCTCGTCCGCCGGGGTGCTGCCGGTCAACTGGTTGTGGGCCAGGGCGGGCGCCGCCGCCGCGGTCAGACCGAGGACGGCGACCGCGGCGACCGTGGCGCCGCGGGCCAGCATACGAACCAGGGTGTTCACCGAATACTCTCCACAGGGCCGAGCCGCCGCTGGGCAGGCGACTACATCGAGCACCCTAAAGCGCAGGTCAAGGCGGCACAATCCTTGAGTGGCCGGCATCATGGGGCGCATGACCGCGAACCCGGGTGATCTGACCGAGACGCTCCGTACGATCGAACGATCCGCGGGGGCCCTCGCGACGGCGAGCGTGGCCCGGATGGACGATACCCTCCCGTGGTTCCGCGAACTGCCGGCCGACAAGCGGTCCTGGGTGATGCTGGTCGCGCAGGCGGGCGTCCGGTCGCTGGTGGAGTGGCTGCGCCGCGACGGCGCCGGCACCGCCACCACGGCCGAGCTGGCCGACGAGGTCTTCGAGGCCGCGCCGCGGGCGCTGGCCCGGGCGATCAGCCTGCCGCAGACCGTCGCGCTGGTCCAGGTCACGATCGACGTGGTCGAGGAGTACGTACCCCGGCTCGCCGCCCCCGGCCGCGAGGCCGCGCTGCGCGAGGCGATGCTGCGCTTCTCCCGCGAGATCGCCTTCTCGGCCGCCCGGGTGTACGCCAGGGCGGCCGAGACGCGCACCTCGTGGGACACCCGGCTCCAGGCCATGCTCGTCGACGCGCTGCTGCGCGGCGACTCCTCCGACGTGCTGGCCAGCCGCGCGTCCGCCCTCGGCTGGGCCGACGCGCCGCCGGTGGCCGTCCTGGTGGGCCGCTCCCCCGGCGGCGAGCCGACAGCGGTCCTGCACACCGTCCACCGGACCGGCCGGCGGATCGGCGCGGACGTCGTCGGAGGCGTCCACGGCGACCGGCTGGTCGTGGTGATCGGCGGCGCGGCGAAGCCGGCCGCGGCGGCCGAGGCGCTGCTGCCGGGGTTCGGCGAGGGGCCGGTGGTGCTGGGCCCGGCGGTCCGGTCGCTGGACGAGGCGACCGCGTCGGCGCGGGCGGCGCTGGCCGGCTACCGGGCGGCGCCCGCCTGGCCGGACGCGCCCCGCCCGGTGGCCGCCGACGACCTGCTGGCCGAGCGGGCGCTGGCCGGCGACCCGGAGGCGCGGCGGCTGCTGCGGCACGACGTGTTCGGGGCGCTGGTGCGCAGCGGCGGGGAGCTGCTGGAGACGCTGGACGCGTACTTCGCGGCGGCGGGGGTGCTGGAGAGCGCGGCGCGGGCGCTGTTCGTGCACCCGAACACCGTCCGGTACCGGCTCAAGCGCGCCGCCGAGGTCACCGGCTTCTCGGCCCTGCACGCCCGGGAGGGCTTCGCCCTGCGGATCGCCCTGGCGATCGGCCGCCTGGACCCGCCGGCGCCGAACCAGCCGCGCTGACCCGCGGCGGGTGCCGCCGCAGCGCCCGGGGCGTTCCCGGTAGGACACACGAGCGGGGCGCCGGCTCGGCCGGCGCCCCGCTGTGCTCTGCCTCGGTCAGCGCTTGCGCGCCGTCGTGGCCGTCTTGCGGGCGGTGCTGCGCGCGGTGGTCTTCGCCGCCGTACGCGCGGGGGCCTTGCGGGCGGTGCTCTTGGCGGCCGGCTTCGCCGCCGTGGTGGTCTTGCGCGCGGTGGTGGCCTTGGCCGTCGTGGCCTTGCGCGTCGTGCTCTTGGCCGCCGGCTTCGCCGCGGTGGCGGTCTTGCGCGCGGTGGTGGCCTTGGCCGCGGTCTTGGTGGCGGCGGTCTTGGTGGTGCCCGCCTTGGCGGTGGTCGCCTTGGCGGCGGTACCGCGGGTGGCGGTCGTCCGCGAGGCGGCGGCCGTCTTCTTCGGAGCGGCCACCTTCGGCGCCTTGCCGCTGGCCACCAGCTCCTTGAACCCGGCGCCCGGCTTGAACGCCGGCACCGAGGTCTTCTTCACCTTGACGGTCTCGCCGGTGCGGGGGTTGCGCGCGGTCCGCGCCCCCCGGACCCGCTTCTCGAAGGCCCCGAACCCGGTGATCGCCACCCGGTCCCCCTTGGTCACCGCGGTCTGGATCTCCGCGAGAACCGCGTCGAGCGCCTCGGTGGCCGTGCGCTTGTCACCGAGGCGTACGGCGAGCGCGTCGATGAGCTCGGCCTTGTTCACATTTCCTCCCGAACATGGTCAGTTAATCGCAATCTGGCCGCACCGTATGCCCAATTTGCCGCGCACACAACCATTATGGGAGAAAAACCCCTTGTGTCGTAACGGATTCCACCGCCCGATGTGCTCCCCCGACCGGCCGCCGGGCCGGCGCACCCCACCGAACGTGGCGGCGCCGAGGGCGGTACCGCCGGGCTTCCTACCCGCGTACCCCGCCCGCCAACCACCCACAGTCACCGGCGGGCGTGGGCGGACCGGGCCGCCCGTCCTCCCGGCCGCGGGCACGCCGACCCGTTGCCACAGCGGGGATTCGGGGCGGCGGGGTCCGAAAGTTGCGCCGGGCGGGCGCGGGGATCCGGCGGGCGGGGCCGTGCCGGGTTGTGCGATGGGGCCCGGTGGTGGGGTCGGTCGGCGTGGGGTCGTTACCGGGGGTTGGTTGTGGTGACGGCCGGGGTGGTGCTGGCGGGCGGGGCCCGGCCGGGCTTGTGCGGAGGGATTCGGGTGGGTGGTGGCCGACTTGTCGTGGTGGGGCGGGGGTGGGTGGATCGCGGGCCGGGTGCGGATGCGGCGCAACGGCGGAACTTGCGCGGCTGCATGCGAGCGGCGGTGGTCGTCTGCCCTGCCCGGCGGGACGTGAGCGGAGGGAACGGTCCCGTCGACCCACGGTGCCGGACAGCGCTCGGCGAACGGCGGATCGCCAGCGGCGTGCCACCGGACAGCCTCGGCACTGGCAGCACGTCGTGGCGATGCAATGCGGCGCGGTATGCGGGTTGACGCGCCGGAGGCGCTGCTGGCGCTCGGTCGAGCGCGCTGACGGGCGCTCGCCTGAGGTGCGAGTGGCTGTTGTTCGACCTCGGCGCAGGGGACGTTGCCCGGATTGCGTGGCCGAGCAACCCGACTACATCGGACGATGCGGATGGGGTGGAGGCCGGAGGGTGACGGCCGAACGCGGACAGCAGCGGCGACGGGGGCGAGCCGTGTGGAGTGGGTGCAGATTTGGTCGCTGTGGGCGCACAATATGCACCCACTCCGGCCGCCTACGCCGGCCTCGGGCAAGGACTGCGGGCCCTCGCGACGCCGTGAGCTACTCCACGCTCGCCGGGCACCGGGGCAACATGCAGCGACCACGCCCGCCCGCGCGGACTGCATGCCTCCCACCGCACGCGCCCCGAACCCGACGGACCCGCAGCATTTCGCCGGCAGACAGGGGCGGTCCGGCAGGCGACTGCCCGATTGGACATGGCGGGACCCCGGGGCGATGAGCGGTACCCGGCGGCGACCCACCCCGTGCCGAGCAACCGCCACCGAGCGCCCGGCAGCGCCCGTGACGATCCGGGAACTCGGCAACGCACGGTGCCGGGCAGGGGGTCGGAGCGGCCCGTTGCCACCTACCGGCGCGGGGCGGGGCGGATCGCGGTGGTGCGGCCCCGTTCGCGCACGGGTGGTCGACGGTCGCGTGATCGAGACGGTCGCAGCGGAGATCGGCGGCCATCGGACGTGCCCTGTTCGCGCGTGGTCGGCGGGCGTCGTTGTTGCCACAGCACGCCGACCGGGCGGGGCTGCCGGCCCCTTCAGGGGCTTTCTGCCGCAGGGGTCCGCGTTCCTGCGTGTCCGCCAGGGCTGCGTGCCCGCGAACACGCGGCTGCGTACCTGTGGGCTGCGTGCCCGTGGTCTGCGTGGCTGCCTGCCCGCGGGGCTGCGTGCCCGCGGTCTGCTTGGTTGCCTGCCCGCCGCCCTGCGTGCCCGCGGCGATGCGTGCCCGCAGGGCGGCGGGGTGCGGACGGGGTGCGCCCATGGCTGCGTCCGTCCGCAGGCGATGCGTTCGTTGTGGTTGTCGGGCGCGGGGTGCGCCCGCCGCCGACCCCCTCACCCTGCCGAAGCCGCCGCTCTCGTCTGCCCGGACGGGCAGGGGTATGGAGTGGTGGGGGTGGGGTAGTCGCGGAATGGGGCCGGGAAAGACGAAACCCGCCGCACCGTGAGGTGCAGCGGGTTGTCGTACCGTAGCCCCGACCGGATTCGAACCGGCGCTACCGCCTTGAGAGGGCGGCGTCCTAGGCCGCTAGACGACGGGGCCAGGACTGAAGTGCTCCTGCCGAAGCGGAGCAGCGGGGCCGAACTCTATCAGAGCCAGCACCGCGTCCCGCTGTCGGGCATCGGCGCTGGGGTACCAGGACTCGAACCTAGACTAACGGAGCCAGAATCCGTCGGGCTGCCAATTACCCCATACCCCATCGGTGCCGTCGGCGCTGCCTCTCCCCCGATTCCGAAATGCCGATTTCGGGAGGTCCGCGGCGCTTCTCGCACCGAGGAGAAACTCTACCCGACCCGCCCGGGCCCTTCAAATCGGGTGGGCGATCGGCGGGTCATTCGGCGGCCACGACCGGGTTGACCAGCTCGCCGATGCCCTCGATGGCCACGGCGACGCTGTCCCCGGCCGCCAGCGGGCCGACCCCGGCCGGGGTGCCGGTGAGGACCACGTCGCCGGGCAGCAGGGTCATGACGTGGGAGACGTACGACACGAGGGTGGCCGGGTCGAAGACCATCTGCGCCGTACGGCCGAGCTGGCGGACCTCGCGGGCGTCGGGGTCGGCGCCGACCTCGCAGCGGACCTCGCGGTCGGCGGGGTCCCAGTCGGTGACGATCCACGGCCCCAACGGGCAGAACGAGTCGAAGCCCTTGGCCCTGGTCCACTGGCCGTCGGCGGCCTGCAGGTCGCGGGCGGTGACGTCGTTGGCGCAGGTGTACCCGAAGATCGCCTTCTCGGCGGTGGCCCGGTCGGCGCGGCGGGCGCCGGGGGCGCCGATGACGACCGCCAGCTCGGCCTCGTGGTCGACGCGGGCGGACTGGACCGGGAGCCGGATCGCGTCGCGCGGGCCGACGACGGCGGTGGACGGCTTGAGGAACAGCAGCGGCTCCTTCGGCACGGGGGCGTCCTGCTCGGCGGCGTGGTCGGCGTAGTTGCGGCCGACGCAGACGACCTTGCTGGGCAGGATCGGCGAGAGCAGCCGGACGTCGGCCAGGGACCAGCGCTGGCCGGTGAACGTCACCTCGCCGAACGGGTGCCCCGCGATCGCGGCGACGGTGAGGCCGCCCGGGCCGGCGGCCGGGTCCCCCTCCACCGCGCCGAACGACATGCCATCATCGTGCACGAAACGGGCGATCCGCACAGTGCGCCATCCTCCGGGGGTCGGGTCACGTCGCGCCCAGAATCTCACGTCCCGCGCCAGCCATCGAGGCGGTAGCCACCGGGGGCGGCGGCGTGGCACCCTGCCGGGATGAATTCTGCGGTGATCACCCGTCGGGCCGCGCTCGCGGCGACGGCGGGCGCCCTGCTGGCCGGTCTGGCCGGCTGCGGGGGCGGCGACGACGACGATGACGACGACGAGGGCTCGAAGGGGCCGAAGAAGCGGAAGAAGAAGCGCAAGCACTGAGAAGCGCAGCGCCGAGGGGCGGAAGCGCTGAGGAGCGCGGGACCGGAGGGCGCGTGACGACGGTACTGACCGCCGCGCAGTGGGGGGCCCGGGCCGCGGCACACGCGGCCCGGGTGGACGGCTGGCTGGCCGCTCACCGCGCCCGCCGGGTGGCCGGGCGTCGGCACCCGGTCGAGGACTTCCTGTTCACGTACTACTCGCACCGGCCGGCGCAGCTCCGCCGCTGGCACCCCGGCGCGGGGGTGCTGCTGGCCGGCGCGGGCGCGGCGGACCTCGGACCGGGGTACGTCGACCGGGCGGGCGGGGCCGCCCTGGACACCGCCGCGGTACTGGCGCGGCGGGGGCCCGCCGTGGCGTGGATCCGGGACCTGCTCGCGGCGACCGCCGGGCGGGCGCCGCACCTGGGCTGCTTCGGGCTGCACGAGTGGGCGATGGTGTACCGGCAGGCGGCGGGCGAGGTGCGGCACGACGCGTGGCCGCTGCGGCTGGGCCCGGACGGTACGGCGGCGGTGGTGGAGGCGGCGACGATCCGGTGCAGCCACTTCGACGCGTACCGGTTCTTCACCCCGCCCGCCCGGCCGCTCAACGTGCTCGCGCCGACCCGGGCCGGGCAGCGGGAGCTGGAGCAGCCGGGGTGCCTGCACGCCAACATGGACCTGTACAAGTGGGCCTACAAGCTGTCCCCGCTGGTGTGCGCGGAGCTGGTCGCGGACTGCTTCGCGCTGGCCAGGGAGATCCGGCTGCTGGACATGCGGGCGAGCCCGTACGACCTGCGGGCGCTCGATGTCGCGCCGGTGCCGATCGAGACGGCGGCGGGGCGGGCGGCGTACGTGGCCGCGCAGCGGGGGTTCGCGGCGCGGGCGGGGGCGCTGCGGCGGCGGCTGATCGCGGCGATCGACGCGGCCACGGCCGCCGGCCCGGCGACCGGCGCTGCGGACCGCGGTCAGCCGTAGGCGGTGACCAGGGCGGCGCCGGAGACCGCCAGCGCCAGGATCAGCCCCACCGGCCAGCCGGCGAGCAGGCCGATGCCCATGCCGCCGTCCCGGCGGGCGATCAGCAGCGCGCCGCCGAGCACGCAGCCCAGCAGGACGAGCACCTGGCCGACGAGCGGGAAGCCGAAGACGAAGCCGGCCGACGCGGAGCTGTCCTCGCCGAGGAACAGGAACAGCAGCGGCAGGATCGTGAGCAGGTGGGCGACGCAGGCCAGGCCGACGCCGGCGGCGACCCGGCCGGGGTCGACCGGGCGCGGGGGCGCGGGCCGGGGCCGGTGGTGGGGTGGTCCGGGCGGCGGCACGGGCGCGCGCCCGTACGGCGGGTGGGTCACGGTGGGCTCCTCTGGCGCGGACCGCGCGGCGGCGGCGTGGGCCGCCGCAGACCCACCGTGGGCGGTGCCGGACACCGCGCGCGATCCAGGGATGATCAGCGATCGCACTCTAGCGCGCGACCGGCCCCTCGATCGCCGCTCGCCGGACATGAGGGTGATCACACCACCGGTGCGTTGTCGCCGGGTCGACGGAGCGCGATCTGCGCCACAGCGGGGCGCCCCCGGTGGACGCTACGGTGACCATCGTGGATACTCCGCCGCGCCGGCTCACCTTCAGCGCCCTGTTCAACTTCCGCGACCTGGGCGGATACCGCACCGGCGGCGGCCACACCGTCCGCTGGCGCCGGCTGTTCCGGTCGGACTCGCTGCACCGGCTCACCCTCGCCGACGCCGCGGCGTTCGACGCGCTGGGCATCCGGACGGTCATCGACCTGCGCCGGGTCACCGAGGTGGACCGGGACGGGCGGGTGCCGGGGCACGACCGGTTCGCGTACCACCACATCGAGCCGATGCACGAGCTGTGGGAGGCCACTCCCCCGCCGACCGACGGGACGGGGCACGCGCGCTGGCTCGCCGACCGGTACCTCGACCTGGCCCGCGACGGCGCGGGCGGGATCGCGGCCGCGCTGGCGGTGATCGCCGACCCGGACAGCGCCCCGGTGACCGTGCACTGTGTCGCCGGCAAGGACCGGACCGGGGTGGTCTGCGCGGTGGCGCTGGCGCTGCTGGGCGTCGCCGACGACGAGATCGCCGTGGACTACGCGCTCAGCGCCGAGGCGACCACCGACCTGCTGGCCTGGGTCGCCGAGACCGGCGCCGAGCTGCCGGACCTGCCGCCGGCGTACTTCGCCTCGCCGGCCGAGGCGATGCGGCTGTTCCTGGCCGAGCTGCGGGCGGCGTACGGGTCGGTGGAGGCGTACGCCCGGGCGGCCGGGCTGGCGCCGGCGCAGCTCGCGGCGCTGCGCGGGCACCTGCTGGACGCGACCGGCCCCGTGCCGGCCGGGCCCGCCGCGACGGACCGGGACGCGGCCGGCAACGACGGGGCGGGCTGAGCCGCCGCCCCGATCCCACCCCGCGGGAGCGGTGGCGGCCGGGGCGGCGGGTGCGAGGGTCAGAGGATGCGGCGGACCCAGCCGTACGGGTCCTCGGTGACGCCGCGCTGGATGTCCATCAGCGCCTTGCGCAGCGCCATCGTCACCCGGCCGGGCCGGCCGTCGCCGGCGACGAACTCGCCGTCCGGGGAGCGGACCGCGCCGACCGGGGTGATCACCGCGGCCGTACCGCAGGCGAACACCTCGCGCAGCCTGCCGCTGCGGGCGTCGTCGCGCCACTCGTCGATGGTGACCTGGCGCTCGCTCACCCGGTACCCGGCCCGCTCGGCGAGCGTGATGATCGACTCGCGGGTCACGCCCTCCAGGATCGTGCCGGTGAGCTGCGGGGTGACGATCGTGTCGTCGTCGTGGACGAAGAAGACGTTCATGCCGCCCAGCTCCTCGACGTACCGGTGCTCGACGGCGTCGAGGAACACGGCCTGGTCGCAGCCGTTGGCGGTGGCCTCGGCGAGCGGGTTCAGCGAGGCGGCGTAGTTGCCGCCGCACTTGGCGGCGCCGGTCCCGCCGGGCGCGGCCCGGGTGTACTCCTGCGAGATCCACAGGGTGACCGGCTTGATGCCGCCGCTGAAGTAGGCGCCGGCCGGCGAGGCGATGAGCACGTACAGGTACTCGCGGGCCGGGCGGACGCCGAGGAACGCCTCGCTGGCGAACATGAACGGCCGCAGGTACAGGCTGCCGCCCTCGGCGGTCGGCACCCAGTCCCGGTCGATCCGGACCAGCTCGGCGATCGAGTCGAGGAACGCCTGCTCGGGCAGGCGGGGCATGGCCAGCCGGTCGGCGGAGCGCTGGAACCGGCGGGCGTTGGCGTCGGGGCGGAACAGGGCCACGCCGCCGTCCGGCGTCGGGTACGCCTTGAGGCCCTCGAAGATCTCCTGCGCGTAGTGCAGGACGGCGCTGGCCGGGTCGAGCGCGATCGGCGCGCGGGCCTCGACGCGGCCGTCGTGCCAGCCCTTGCCGTCGGTGTACCGGATCGTCACCATGTGGTCGGTGAAGACGTTGCCGAAGCCGGGGTTCACCAGCAGGGCGGCCCGCTCGGCGGGCGGCGTCGGGGTCGTGCGCGGGTGCACGTCGAAGGCGAGCAGGTCACCATCGCTCATCGCGTGGACCTCCAGTTTCCGGTCATGGGCCGCCGGCGGGCGCCGGCCCGGGGGCGCAACCGCGCGCCAGTGGGACCGTACGGGGGCCGGGTCGGGAACGGCCGGGGCGCCGGCGGCGCCGGCCACCGGGGGCCTGCCGCGGGGTACCTGCCGCGCGCGGGGGAAAGTGAGGAAACTGTAACGCTTCCGGGCTGCCCGGGTCATCCCGCGCGCCGTTCAAGATCGGCGATCCTCGGCGGGCATACGCGCCGAATGGCGGCATCGCCGGCAAAAGGGGGCGACAGATTTTTTCGCACCCGATGCGGAACCGGGTCACGCAGCAGGCCGAACCCACGCCACCCGAAGGCGTAGCCGACCCCACTGCGTAACCGCATGAATACGCTAGCGACGCTGAATGGGGGACGCAACCCTCCACCGGCCAGTCGGCAAAACTCCCACGAGCGGGCGACCGCCCCGCGGTACCCCCGAACGGGCCGCGACCGGCGCCGGTCCGCCCGCGGCGGCCGCCCCCGCACCGGACGCCGGGCGCGCTGTGCGATCGTAGGCAGCGGGGCCGGCGCGTGGGCGCGGCCCCGCCGCGGCCGCCGTCTCGGGCGGCGCGCGGGACCACCGGCACGGGCGGGAGTAGCGACCGGATGCGGGGTGTCGATCCGGCCGGCGCGGCCGCGAGCTGGGCCCGGCGCCGCACCTACGCCGCCGGCCGGTGGAGCGCGGCCGGGCTGGCCGCGCGCAAGGGCGGACAGCGGGTCAGCGTGGTCCTGCCGGCCCGGGACGAGCAGGCGACGATCGGCGCGATCCTCACCACCGTCCGCCGCGAGCTGATGGACCGGCACGGCCTCGTCGACGAGCTGCTCGTGGTCGACTCCCGGTCCACCGACGCGACCGCCGAGATCGCCGCCGCCGCGGGCGCCACCGTCGTCGGGCAGGACGAGGTCACCAGCGGCCTGCCCCGGCTCGACGGCAAGGGCGACGCGCTGTGGGCCGGGCTCGCCGCCAGCCGCGGCGACCTGGTGGTGTTCCTGGACGCCGACCTGCTGCGGTTCCGCGCCGACTTCGTCACCGGGCTGCTCGGCCCGCTGCTGACCGATCCCGCGGTCGCGTACGTCAAGGGGTTCTACCACCGGCCGCTGCGCCCGGCCGGCGGCGGCGCGCCCGAGCCGGACGGCGGCGGGCGGGTCACCGAGCTGGTCGCGCGGCCGCTGCTGAACCTGTTCTGGCCGGAGCTGTCCCGGCTGGTGCAGCCGCTGTCCGGCGAGTACGCCGGGCGCCGGGAGGTGCTGTCCGGGGTGCCGTTCGCCACCGGGTACGCGGTCGAGACGGCACTGCTGATCGACCTGCTGGAGTACGCCGGGCTGGACGCGCTCGCCCAGGTCGACCTCGGCGAGCGGCACCACCGGCACCAGGACAACCGGGCGCTGGGGCGGATGTCGGCGCAGATCCTGCACGCGGTGTGGGCGCGGTTGCAGCGGCGCGGCTGGGCCGACCCGGCCGCGGAGCCGCACCCGCTGCTGACGCAGTTCGCCCGCGGGGCGGACGAGCGGGAGGTGCGGACGACGGCGGTCACGGTGGCGGAGCGGCCGCCGCTGGCGGCGACCCGGCTGCCCTGGCTGGACCACCACGCCCCGACCCGCTGACCGGCGCCGGCCACCGCCGGCGGGAGCGGCGCGGCAGCGGCGGGGCGGACGGGGCCGGTCAGGCGTCGTGGAGCCAGCTCATCGTGGCGCGCAGCGCCGCCCCCGCCGGCTCCACCGGGTGCACCGCGGCGGCCTCGTCGGCCGCCGTCAGCTTCGGCCGCCCGGCGTCCTCGTCGGCGAGCCACTCCTTGACGAATGTGCCGTCGCGCAGCTCGGCCAGCACCCGGCGCAGCTCGTCGGCGGCGGTCTCCCCCACCACCCGCGGCCCGCGGGTCGCGGCGCCGAAGCGGGCCACCTCCGAGGCGTGCCCGCGGACCCCGGCCAGGCCGCCGGCGTACAGGTCGTCGACGACCGCCTTGAGCTGGTGCACGCAGGCGAGGTAGGCGACGTCCGGGGACAGGCCGGCCGAGGTCAGCGTGGTGAACCCGGCCCGGACCAGTTCGAGCGTGCCGCCGGCGAGCGCCTGCTCGGCGAACCGGGTGGACTCGGCCTGGGCCGCGAACGTCGTCGCCCGGGCGCCCGCCCGGGTCGCGCCGATCGCCCGGGCGTACGCCAGCAGCAGGCCCCACGCGCCGCCGGACTCGTCGGCCTCGACCGCGACCAGGCACGGCTGGCCCTTGCCGTCGAGGTACTGGCGGCGCAGCAGCGCCCCGTCGCCCATCGGCGCGAGCAGCAGCACGTCGATACCGGGCGGCGGGACGATCAGCTCGTACCGGATCGGGAAGCCGTCGGTGAACAGCAGCGCCTTCCCCGGCGCCAGCGCCGGGGCGATCGCCTGCTCGTACACGAACCGCTGGAGCGCCAGCGGCGCCAGCATCACCACGACGTCCGCCTCGGCGGCCGCCTCCGCCGGGGTCGCCACCGGCAGGCCCTCGTCCTCGGCCCGGGCCCGGTTGATCGAGGTCGGCGGCAGTCCCATCCGCACGTCCACGCCCGAGTCGCGCAGGCAGAGGGCGTGCGCCGCGCCGTGGTCGCCGTAGCCGATGACCGCCACCTTGCGCTGGGTGAGCAGCGACAGGTCGGCGTCGTCGTCGAAGTACACCGGCGTCGTCATGGGTCCTCTTTCTCGGCGGGCCGCGCCCGGACGGGCGACAAGCGCACCCTAACCAACCGGATGCCGGGGCCGGCGGACACGGCCGGATTACCGACCCGGGGCTCAGCGTACGTGCCGCCCGCGCGGTCGTCCGGCCCGCACCAGGAGCAGGCCCGCGGCCATCGCGAGGAGGGCGAACAGCAGCAGCCGCAGCACCGCCCGGCCGGTGGTGGCCAGCGGTCCGCCGGACCCGCCCTCGTCGCCGTTGCCGCTGTTCGCGGACCCGTTCCCGCTGCCGTTCCCGCTGCCGTTGCCGTTGCTGTTGCCGTTGCCGTTGCCGTTGCCGTTGTCGGGGCTCGCGGTCGGGCTGGCCGTCGGCAGCGGGGTGAGGCCGCCGCCGGCGACCGGCAGCTCGACGGTGGCGTCGGGGTCGCTGGCGGGCGAGCCGACCGTCCGGCCGTCCGGGTCGCGGCCGGTGACGGTGGCGGTGTTGCGGACCGTACCGGCGGCGGCGTCGCTGACCCGGACCGTGTACAGGTCGGAGGTACAGACGACCTCGGCGCCCGGCGCCACGGTGGTCTGCGGGCAGGTGACGCCGACGCCGGTCATGCCGTCGGTGACGACCAGGTCGGTGATCGTCCGGTTACCGCCGTTGGTGATCGTGAAGGAGAACTCCAACTGGTCGCCCACGTCGGCGATGCCGTCGCCGTCGGTGTCCTGCTCCAGCCAGCCGGCCTTGGTCAGCGCCAGCGCGTCGGCCACCGCGGCGGCCGGCAGCGTCTCGATGTCCTCGCCGGAGACCACCGTGCAGGTGGCCGCGGCGGCCGGCGACGGGCTCGGGCCGGGGGCGGCGGGGCAGCCGGCCGGGGCGGTGGCCCGGGCGGTGGCGACGTTGATGATCGCGGACTCGTCCAGGTCGGCCTGGTCGACGTGGTGCCGGGCGGTGCAGGTGACCGCGGCGCCCGGCGCCAGCGTGTACGTCGGGCAGACCAGGTGGGTCACGCTCGTGCTGTTGACCAGCGCGAGCGCGGACAGCGTGACCGTGCCCGTGTTCGTGACGACGTAGGTGTACGTGACGATGTCGCCGAGCGCGCCCGCGCCGTCGTTGTTCGCGTCGGTGGTGAGCGCGCCGGTCATGGTCAGGGTCAGCGCGGCCGTCCGGGCGGTGGCCGGGGTGGTGGCGGTGGCGGCCGGGTCGGTCGGCGAGGAGCTGGTGATCCGGCCGTCCGGGTCGCGGCCGCTGGCCACGCCGGTGGCGGTGACGCCGCCGGCGTCCACGTCGGCCTGGGTGACGATGTGCGCGGTCGTGGTGCAGGTCATGTCCGCACCGGGCGCCAGCGTGGTGCCGGGGCAGGTCACGGTCAGCGGCGGGCCGGCGGGCGCGGCGAGGGTGTTGGTGACGGTGACCGCGGTCAGCGTCCGGTTGCCGGTGTTGAGCACCCGGTGGCCGAACGAGATCCGGTCGCCGGCGTCCGCCCGCCCGTCGCCGTCGGCGTCGATGCCGAGGGTGGCGACGGTGATGACGACCAGGCTGTTCGCGGCGGTCACCGTCGGTACGGTCGCGGTGGCCGGGGTGGCGGTCACGGTGGCGCCGCCGGGTGCGGTCGCGGTCGCGGTGGCGGTGCCGCTGACCGCGCCGGCGTCCACGTCGGCCTGGGTGATCAGGTACGACGAGGTGGTGCACGCCCGGCTCTGGCCCGGCGCGACCGTCGTGGCCGGGCAGGTCAGGGTGAGCGCCGGGCCGGCGGGCGCGGCGAGGGTGTACTGCGCCACCAGGCCGGTCAGCGTCCGGTTGCCGGGGTTGGTGACCGTGACGGTGAAGGTGATCCGGTCGCCGAGGTCGGCCTGGCCGTCGCCGTCGAGGTCGGTGCTGACCGCGCCGGTGGCGGCGACCGCGAGCGCGGCGACGGCGCCGGCCGCGGCGACGGTCACCCGGGCGGCCGGGTCGTTGGGGTCGGAGGCGACCGGACCGGCGCCGGGGTCGAGCGCGCCGGCGGTGGCGAGGGCCCGGACGCCGCCGGCGTCGAGGTCGGCCTGGGTGACGGTGTACGCGGCGCTGGTGCAGGTCACCGACGCGCCGGGCGCGAGCGCGCCGGGCGGGCAGGTGACGCCCGGCGCGGGCGCGGCCGGGGCGGTCAGGGCGAGCGCGGCGTCCACGGCGGACAGCGTCCGGTTGCCGGTGTTGGTGACGACGACGGTGAAGGTGATCCGGTCGCCCGCGTCGGCCTCGCCGTCGCCGTCGGCGTCGGCGGTGAGGCCGCCCCCGGCGACCACGGCGAGCGCGGGCGCGGCCGGGTCGGCCGGGACGGTGAGCCCGGCCGGGCCGCCGGCGACGGTGCCGCCGCCGGGCGCGGTGCCGGTGCCGGTGCCGCTGGCGGTGACGCCGCCGGCGTCGGCGTCGGCCCGGGTCACGGTGTACGCGGCGCTGGTGCAGGTCACCGACGCGCCGGGGGCCAGCGCGCCGGCCGGGCAGGCGACGGCGACGGGCGGCCCGGCGGGCGCGGCGAGGGCGACGGCCGCGGCGGGCGCGGTCAGGGTCCGGTTGCCGGCGTTGGTGAGCTGCACGGTGAACCGGATCCGGTCGCCGACGTCGGCCCGGCTGTCGCCGTCGGGGTCGGCGGCGAAGGTCCGGCCGATCGCGACGGTCAGCGCGGTCGCCGCCGCGGTGGCCGGCACCCGGACCCGGGCCGCCGGGTCGTTCGGCGGCGAGGTGACCGGGGCGCCGCCCGGGCCGTCGGCGGTGGCGGTGCCGACGGCGTCCACGCCGCCGGCGTCCACGTCGGCCTGGGTGACGGTGTACGGGGTGGAGGTGCAGGTCCGCGACGCGCCGGGCGCGAGGGCGCCGAGCGGGCAGGTGACGGTGACCGCCGGGCCGGCGGGCGGGTCGAGGGCGACCGCGGCGGTCGGGTCGGTCAGCGTCCGGTTGCCGGCGTTGGTGACGGTCAGGGTGAACGTGGCCGTGTCGCCCGGGTCGCCCCGGCCGTCGCCGTCGGGGTCGCTGGTCAGGGTGGCCGCGGCGGCCACGGCGAGGGCGTCGGCGGGGGCCGCGGTGGCGTACTGCAGCGGGGTCGGCGGGGCCGCGACCGGCTGGCCGTCCGGGTCGACCGCGGTGGCCGTGGCGGTGGCCTGGAGGTGGCCGGCGTCGACGTGCGCCTGGGTGATGGTGAACGCGCTGGACGTACAGGTGCGGGTCGCACCCGGCGCGAGCGGCCCGGGCGGGCAGGTGACGGTCAGGCCGGGCAGGGACAGGGCGGCGCCCGGGCCGGTGAGGGTCCGGTTGCCGCTGTTGCGGACGGTGAGGGTGAAGGTGACCCGGTCGCCGGCGTCGGCCTGGCCGTCGCCGTCGGCGTCGGTGGTCACGGCGCCGGTGACGACGACCGCCAGGCCGGACGCGGCGATCGCGGTGGGCACGGTGACGTGCGCGTCCGGGTCGCCGGGCGGGGAGCCGACCGGGGCGCCGCCGGGGGCGGTGCCGGCGGCGACGGCGGTGGCGCTGACCGAGCCGGTGTCCACGTCGGCCTCGGTGACGGTGTACGGGGCGGCGGTGCAGGTCCGGGTGTCCCCCGGCGCGAGCGGGCCGGGCGGGCAGGTGACGGCGGCGTCCGGGCCGGCGGGGGCGGCGAGCTGGACGTCGCCGGTGATCCCGGTGAGGGTCTGGTTGCCGGCGTTGGTCACCTCCAGGCTCAGGGTGAGGGCGTCGCCGACGTCGGCCTGCCCGTCGCCGTCGGCGTCGGCGGTCAGCCCGGCGGACAGGTCCACGGCGAGCGCGTTGGCCGGTACGGCGACGGTGACGACGACCCGGGCGGCGGGGTCGCCGGGCGGCGAGCCGACCGGGTCCCCGGCCGGGGTGGTGGCGGTGGCGGTACCGGTGGCCTCGACGGCGCCGGCGTCGATGTCGGCCACGGTGATGGGGTACGGCGCGGACGTGCACGTGGTCGACGCGCCGGGGGCGAGCGCCGGCACCGGGCAGGTGACGGCGACGCCGGGCCCGGCCGGCGGGGTGAGCGCGAGCTGGCCGGCGAGGTTGGCGACGGTCTGGTTGCCGTTGTTCGTCACGAGCAGGGCGAACGTCGCCCGGTCGCCGGCGTCGCCCTGCCCGTCGCCGTCGGCGTCGGTGGTCAGGGTCGCCGACGCGACGACGGCGAGGGCGGGCACGCCGAGCGCGGTGGCGATGCTGACCCGGGCGGCCGGGTCGGTCGGGTCGGAGCCGACGACGCCGCCGCCGGGCGCGGTGGCCGTGGCGGTGGCGACGGCGTGGATGCCGCCGGCGTCGACATCGGCCTGGGTGGCGGTGTACGGCGCGCTGGTGCAGGTCCGGGTCGCGCCGGGCGCGAGCGGCCCGGCCGGGCAGGTGACGAGGACCGCCGGGCCGGCGGGCGGGGTCAGGGCGAGCACCGCGGCGGGGCCGGTGAGGGTCCGGTTGCCGGTGTTGGTGAGCACGACGGTGACGGTGGCGGTGTCGCCGACGTCGGCCCGGCCGTCGCCGTCGACGTCACCGGTCAGCGCCGCGGACGCGGCGGCGGTGAGCCCGGTGAGGGCGGCGGTCGCGGTGATCGTGACCCGGGCGGCCGCGGCGGCGGGGTCGGAGCCGACCGGGTCGCCGCCGGGCGTGGTGGCGGTCGCGGTGCCGCGGGCGGTGACCCCGCCGGCGTCGGCGTCGGCCTGGGTGACGACGTACGGGGCGGACGTGCACACCCTGGTCCCGCCGGGCGGCAGCGGGCCGACCGGGCAGACCACGGCGGCGTCCGGCGCGGCGGGCGCGGTGAACACCAGGTCCACGGCGGTGCCGAGCAGGGTCCGGTTGCCGCCGTTGGTGACGGTGAACGTGAAGACCGCCACGTCGCCGGGGTCGGCCCGGCCGTCGCCGTCGGCGTCGGTGTCCAGGGCGGCCGAGGCGGCGACGGTGAGCGCGCCGGCCGGGTCGGCGACGGGCACGGTGACGGTCGCGGCGGGGTCGCCGGGCGCGGAGGTGACCGGGATGCCGAGGGGGCCGGTGGCGGTGGCCGTACCGGCGGCGACGACCGCGCCGGCGTCCAGGTCGGCCTGGGTCACGGTGTACGCCGTCGCGGTGCACACCGCGCTGCCGCCGGGCGGCAGCGTGCCGGGCGGGCAGGTGACGGTGACCGCCGGGCCGGCGGGCGCGCTGAGCGCGGCGGCGACGGCGAGGTTGCCCAGCGTCAGGTTGCCGGTGTTGGTGGCGGTGAAGCGGAAGGTGAGCCGGTCGCCGAGGTCGGCCCGGCCGTCGGCGTCGGGGTCGTGGCTGAGCGTCGCCGCGGCGACGACGGCGACGGCGCGCACGCCCAGCGCGACGGTGACGGTGACGGTGGCGTCGGGGTCGCCGCCGGGCGAGCCGACCGGGGTGCCGCTGGGCGTCTCGGCGGTGGCCGAGCCGGTCAGCGTGATCGTCCCGGCGTCGACGTCGGCCTGGGCGACGATGTACGTGCCGACGCAGACCGTGCTGCCGCCCGGCGGCAGGATGTTCAGCGGGCAGCTCAGCGGCACGCCGGGCAGGCTGGCGGCGACGTCGACCAGCGTCCGGTTGCCGTCGTTGTGCACGGTCACCGTGACGGCGAGCCGGTCGCCGGCGTCCGGGGCGCCGTCGCCGTCGGCGTCCACGTCGAGGGTGGCGGCGACGTCGACGGTGAGCGCGTCGGCGGCCGGGGCGAGAACGAACGCGACGGTGGCGGCCGGCGCGGGCGGCGAGACGACGGGCAGCCCGCCGGGCGCGGTGGCGGTGGCGCTACCGGTGGCGCTGACCGTGCCGGTGTCCACGTCGGCCTGGGTGACGACGTACGCGGTGGCGGTGCAGGTGATGGTCGCGCCCGGCGGCAGCGGGCCGGGCGGGCAGGTGACGACCACGGCCGGGCCGGCCGGCGCGGCGAGCACCGCGCCGGCGCCGGGGTTGGTCAGCGTCCGGTTGCCGGCGTTGGTGAGGTCGAAGGAGAACGTCACGGAGTCGCCGACGTCGGCCTGGCCGTCGCCGTCGGCGTCGGCGGTGAGCGCGCCGCTGGCGGTGACGGTGAGCAGGTCGGTGGCGGTCGGCGCGGGCACGGTGGCGGCGGACGGGCCGGCGGACAGCGGGAGCGCGGCCGGGCCGGTGGCGGTGGCCGTGCCGGTGCCGGTGACGCCGCCGGCGTCCACGTCGGCCTGGGTGACGGTGTACGGCGCGGAGGTGCACGCGGTCGACGCCCCGGCGGCGAGCGCGTTCTGCGGGCAGCTCACCGCGACGCCGGGGCCGGCCGGCGCGGTCAGCGCGACGGCGGCGGCGACGTTGCCGACCGGGGTGTTGCCGGAGTTGGTGACGTCCACGGTGAACACGATCCGGTCGCCCGCCCCGGCCCGGCCGTCGGCGTTGGCGTCCAGGCTGAGCGCGGCGCTGGTGGCGGCGGAGATGCCGGGGGCGGGCAGCGGCGGCGGGGCGAGGCAGGCGGCGTTGTCCAGCAGCGACTCGATCTCCTGCCCGCCGGGCAGGGTGGCCGCGTTGTGCAGGCCGGTGCCCACGCCGGTGCAGGCGGCGGTCGGCGAGCCGCCGGTGTACCGGAAGGTCAGCGTCACGGTGTACGTGTGGGTGTCGCCGGCGGCGATGCTCTGCCCGCCGGGTGCGAGCTGGAACGGCCCGCCGCCGGCCGCGCTGCCGGACAGGTGCCCGGACCAGGCCACCCCGGTCGGGGTGAGATTCGGGTCGATGCCGAGGGTGTCGGTCAGCGGCCCGTACGAGCCGGTGGCCGAGCCGACGTTGCGGACGGTGACGTCGTAGCTGGCGGTGTAGTCGCCGGCGCTGTCCGGCCCGACGAGCGTGCCGGCGGACTTGCTGACGTTCAGCGCGGGCAGCGGCGGCGGCGGGGCGGGCGGGGCCGCGCAGGCGGAGTTGTCGCTGCGGTTCTCCGGCTGGCTGCGCGGCAGGCCCGCGCGGTTGTACAGGCCGGAGCCGGGGTTGCCGGTGCAGGCGGTGGCCTGGACGACGTTGGTGTACCGGAAGCTGACCTCGACGGTGTACGTGTGGGTGGCCCCGGCGGCGATGGCCGTGCCGGCGGGCGCCAGGGTGAACGGGCCGTCGCCGGCCCCGACGCCGCTGGCCCGGCCGGACCAGGTGGCGCCGGTGACGGCGAGGTTCGGGGCGAAGACCGGCGTGTCGGTCAGCGGCCCGTACGTCGTCGCGGCGTCGTTGTTGCGGACGGTAACGGTGTACGTGGCGGTGAACTCGCCGGTGCCGTCCGGGCCCTGCACCGCGCCGGCGGTCTTGGTGACGGCGAACGGCACGCAGCCCAGCGCGTCGTGGGCGCTGGCCGCGCCGGTGAACGGGCCGACGAAGCCGTTGAGCAGCCCGGCCAGCTCGATGGTGCTGGTGTGCAGGGTGAGCGGGCCGTCGTCGGCGTCGGGGAGTTCGTTCAGCCGCCACAGGTTGCCCAGCGCGTCGGTGAGGTGGATCCGGCCGCTGACCATCGCGGTGCCGCTGATCAGCAGCGGGCCGACGACCCCGCCGAGGTCGGTGCCGTTGGTCAGGCTGCCGTCGTTGGCGATGTCGTACCGGATGACCCGGTTGGTGGCGGTGAAGCCGAGCAGCGCGCCGTCGGGCAGCATCACGAAGTCGCCGGACCAGCCGCCCAGCTCCAGGGTGTCGCCGATCTTGGTGGCGGCGCCGGTGAGCAGGTTCACCGAGTACGCGTTGCCCGACGTGCCGCCCATCAGCAGCCGGTTGCCGGGGCCGTACGACAGCGACTGGATCGTGTCCAGCGGCGGCAGCCCGGTGGTGGTGACCGTGCCGAGGTGGGCGCCGGTGATCGTGCTGTACACCTTGACCTGGCCGGAGACCACGGTCGTGTACAGCCGGTTGCCGTCCGGCGATACCGCGACGTCGGTGACCAGCGGGTCGACGGTCAGCTCCCGGCCGGTGCGGCTGCCGTCGGGGTTCAGCTCGTACGCCGTGTTCAGGCTGAGCAGGTTGACCGCCGTGACCCAGATCGTCTTCGGCGCGGCCGAGCACGGTACGGCCGCCTTCGCCGGCGGCGCGGTACAGGCGGCGTTGTCCCCGGCGGCGCCGGCCTCCTGGCCGTCGGGCAGCGCGGCGACGGCGTACAGGCCGGTGTTCGGGCCGCCGCAGGCGCTGGCGACCGGGCCCTCGAAGGCGTACTCGACCGCCACCTGGTAGGTGTGTGTGGCGCCGACGGCCAGCGTCGCCGGCCCGTTGGCCAGCGTGTACGGCCCGCTGCCCGAGCCCGAGCCGGTGGCCTGCCCGGTCCACGACGCCGACTTCGGGTCCAGGTTGTAGTCGAACCGCGGCCGGTGGGTCAGCGGCCCGTACGCGCCCGCGATGGTGCCGTTGTTGGTGACGGTGACCGTGTAGTTCACGGTGTACCGGCCGTCGCCGGCCGGGCCGGTCACGCTGCCCGCGGTCTGCGCGACGTTGAAGCCCCACCGGCAGCCCAGCGAGTCCTGGGCGGCCGCCAGGCCGGTGACGTTGCGCAGGTTGGTGCCGGCGATCGTGCTGTCGTCGGCGACGAACGTGGTGTTGTACGAGGTCAGCACCGAGTTGCCGGCGGCCGGCAGGCTGTCCAGCTTGTAGATGGCGCCGGCCTCGGTGGCCACGTGCACCGCGCCGCCGACGAACGACGCCCCGCCGAGTGTGCCGACCGCGCCGACGATGCCGCCGATGTCGTCGCCCGCGCTGAGCATCCCGCCGCCGCCGACGGTGTACCGCACCACCCGGCCGACGTTCGAGATCGCCAGCAGCGAGTCGTCCGGCATGGTCAGGATGTCGGCCCAGCCGACCAGCGCGGCCGGGTTGGTGCCGATCTGGGTGGCGGCGCCGGTCGCGGCGTTCACCCGCAGGATCGCGCCGGCGGACGTGCCCAGGTACAGGTCGCCGGTCGCCGCCCGGCTCAGCGCCGTCGCGGTCACCAGCAGGCCCAGCGCCGGGGACAGCGTGACCACCGACCCCGCCGCCCCGGTGGCCGGGTTGATCGTGCGCAGGTTGCCGCTGGCCGACATCGCGTGGAGCTGGCCGGTCGGGCCGGCGGCCAGGTCCGCGTTGAACGGCTGCTGCACCAGGCCGACGAGCTGGGTGGGGACGGTCCAGGAGCGACCGGTGGGGGCACCGGCCAGTGACACCTCGATGTACCGGCTGTTGGCGTTGGCCAGGGGGTCGGTGCTGGCCACCCACATGTTCGTGCCGGCGGTGGCGCACTCGCCGGCCGTACCGGCGGCGAACGCCGGGACCGGCGCCGAGGTGCGGACGGTGTCGGTGGTGACCAGGATGACCGCGGCGAGGGTCAGCAGCGTGACGCCCAGGGCCAGCCGACCGCCGGTCGGCCGCCAGTCGCGGCGGCGCCGGCCGGGGCCGGTCGCCCGTCGTGTCTCAGTGCCCACTTTGACCTCGGCATTCGCCGACCGGCGGCACCGGCGGGGGCCGGGACGTCCGGAGGTTCGCGGACACGCTCTACCCCGGCACGCGGGCGGGACACTGCCCGAGAAGGCAGAAGCCTCTTCCCTTTCCCCGCGAAAAGCATCTGACCTTTAGGATGCGGGCCGGTCAGCCGGCGGCGCGGACCGTCCGGGTCACGCACTGGAGCCCCTCGCCTCGGTGGGTGGCGAAGTGGCGGGCGACGACGCCGCGCTCGCCGCCGCCGGGGACGGTCACCCGGACGTCCCTGGCGCCCAGCACCGTGTAGCCGCGGGAGCGGACGACGGAGGCGGTCACGGTGTACCGGTGCTCCTCCCGGTCGCCGTTGGCGATCCGGCCGCGCAGGCTCCACCGGCCGGCGCCGTCGGCGGCGCAGCGGACGTCCTCCAGCGCCGCGGCGGCGCCGACGACGTCGCCGCCGCGCACGCTGCCGTCGGTCACCCGGCCGCCGTCGGCGGCGGGTCGGGCGGGAGCGTCCCCGCCGGTACAGCCGGCGGCGGCGAGCACGGCCAGGGCCGCGGCGGCGCACAGGAGTGGGCGAGCGGACACGGGTGCCTCCCTCGGGCGACCGGCATGTACCACTGGGGGGTGTCCCCGGTACGGGCGTTTCAAACGCGGCGGCGAGTCGGATATGCCCGCCGGCGGGCCCGGCGGGCGCGGCGGCGTGACGCAGAGCACCCGCCTGCTCCCCGGCGGTGCCCGTCGTAACCGCTACGATCGGGCGACTCGATCCGAGCGCCCCCTGTACAGGAGGTTTGTCGCTATGCACGTCCCCCCGATCCCCGGCCTGACCGACGCCGATCCGCAACTGGCGGAGCTGATCCACGCCGAGGCGAAGCGGCAGCACGACAGCCTGCGCATGATCGCGTCCGAGAACTACGTCTCCCGCGCGGTGCTGGAAGCCACCGGCACGGTGCTGACGAACAAGTACTCCGAGGGCTACGCCGGTCGCCGCTACTACGAGGGCCAGCAGGTCATCGACCAGGTCGAGACCCTCGCCGTCAACCGGGCCAAGGCGCTGTTCGGGGCCGACCACGCCAACGTCCAGCCCTACTCCGGCTCGCCGGCCAACCTCGCCGTGTACCTGGCGTTCCTGGCGCCGGGTGACACCGTGATGGGCATGGCGCTGCCGATGGGCGGGCACCTCACCCACGGCTGGTCGGTCTCCGCCACCGGCAAGTGGTTCCGGTCGGTGCAGTACAGCGTCTCCCGGGAGACCGGGCGGATCGACTTCGACGAGGTCCGCGACCTCGCCCGCCGGGAGCAGCCGAAGGTCATCTTCTGCGGCGGCACCGCCATCCCCCGCACCATCGACTTCCCGGCGTTCGCGGAGATCGCGAAGGAGGTCGGGGCGGTCCTGGTCGCCGACATCGCCCACATCGCCGGCCTCGTCGCCGGCGGCGCGCACCCGACCCCGGTCGGGTACGCCGACGTGGTGACCACGACGACGCACAAGACCCTGCGCGGGCCGCGCGGCGCGCTGATCCTGACCACCGCCGACACCGCGACCCCGATCGACAAGGCCGTGTTCCCCGGGTTGCAGGGCGGGCCGCACAACCACACCACCGCCGGCATCGCCGTCGCGCTGCACGAGGCCGCGCAGCCGGCGTTCCGGGACTACGCCGCCGGTGTCGTCGCCAACGCCGGGGCCCTCGCCGCGGAGCTGACCGGGCGGGGCTTCGACCTGGTCTCCGGCGGGACGGACAACCACCTCATCCTGGTCGACCTGACCACCAAGAACATCGGCGGGAAGCCGGCCGCGCAGGCGCTGGACCGGGCCGGGATCGAGTTGAACTACAACACCGTCCCGTACGACACCCGCAAGCCGTTCGACCCGTCCGGGATCCGGCTCGGAACCGCGGCGCTGACCACCCGGGGCCTCACCCCGGAGCACATGCCCGCCGTCGCCGGCTGGATGGACGACGCCATCACCGCCGCGCTCAAGGACGACGAGGCGACGCTGACCCGGATCGCCGGGGAGGTGCGGGACCTGCTCGCCGGGCACCCGATGCCGGGTTACACCGACTGATCCCGTCGGGCACCGCGTGCCCGCGGTACCGATGCGCCGGGCCGGCGCCACCCGGGGACGGGGGCGCCGGCCCGCGGCGCACCCGGCCCCGGGTGGCGCGGGCGGCGGTGGGACAATGGCCGGCGTGAACGCCACGCCCGCCGACCCCGCCGCGACCCCCGCCGGGCCCGCCGACGACCCGGCCGGAGCCGACGACACCGCCGCCGGTCCGCCGGCCGGCGGTGCGCGCCCGGCCCGGTTCCGGCGCAACGGCACGGTCTTCGCCGCCGCGCTGATCGCGGTCGTCGCGGTGGTCCCGCTGGCCACGGCGTCGCGCTGGCTGTTCCCGCTGCTGCTCGTGCCGCTCGCCGTCGCCGGCTGGGCCTGGCGCTCCGGTACGGCCGCCGACGAGCGCGGGCTGACCGTGACCGCGCTGCTCGGCCGGCGCCGGATCGGCTGGGACGCGGTCGCCGCGGTCGGGCCGGACGGGTCCGGCGGCGCGGCGGCCCGGCTCGACTCGGGCACGCTGGTACCGCTGCCGGCGGTCCGCGAGGCGGACCTGCCGCGCCTGCTCGCCGCCACCACCCGCTTCACCCCGGCCTGACCACACCGGGCCCCGGCAGCCCGAAGACCGCGGCCGCGGCGCCGGCGGCGCCGATCGCGCGCCGGGTGGCCGGGGGCCGTCGGGTCAGGGGTCGGCGGGTCAGTAGTCGTCGTGGACGACGTTCGCCAGGGCCTCGCCGGCCGCGTGCCGGCGCAGCTGCTCCCCCGCCAGCGCGTACGCCCGCGCCGGCATCCCCCGCACCGCCCCGGCCACGTGCGGGGTGAGCAGGACGTTCGGCATCGCCCACAGCGGGTGGTCGGCCGGCAGCGGCTCGGGGTCGGTGACGTCCAGCGCCGCCCGCAGCCGGCCCGTCGCCAGCTCCTTGGTCAGCGCCGCGGTGTCCACCACCGGGCCGCGGGCGGCGTTGACCAGCAGCGCGCCGTCCGGCATGGCGGCCAGGAAGCCGGCGTCGACCAGGCCGCGGGTGGCCGCGGTCAGCGGCACGATGAGGATCACCACGTCGTGCCGGGGCAGCAGGTCGGGCAGCTCGCCGACGCCGTGCACGCCCGGCCGGGCGGTGCGGGCCGCGTACGTGACGGGCACCCCGAACGGCGCCAGCCGCGCCCCGATGCCGGTCCCGATCGCGCCCGCGCCGACCACCAGCACCCGCTTGCCGGTCAGCTCGTCGGTCGGCGCGTACGCCCGGTACGACCAGTCGGCCCGCGCCTGCGCCCGGGCGAAGTCGTCGAACCGGCGCAGCTTGGCCAGCGTCGCCGCCACCGCCCAGTCCGCGGTCGCCGCGTCGTGGATGCCCCGCCCGTCGCACAGCGTCACGCCGGCCGGGACCCGGCCGAGCCAGGCGTCGGCGCCGGCGGTGAGCAACTGGATCACCCGCAGGTCCGGCAGGGACGCGGCGAACGCCGTCCAGGCCGGCGAGGAGACGAGGTACGGCGGCGTCCAGAACGTCACCCCGGCCGGGTCCGACGGCGGGTCGGCCGGGTCGGTGACCACCTCCACCGCGACGCCGGCGGGGACCCCGCCGATGAGGTCGATGCCGTCCGGGTGCGCGAGCCATGCCTTCACGGCGCCCAACCTACCGCCGGCCGGTCACCCGCCGTCCCGGGCCAGGGTCTCCCGCCGCCACAGCAGCGCGACCAGCCGGGCGGTGCCGGCGGCGAGGTGCCGGCGGTACGTGCTCATCGGCAGGTCGAGCAGCTCGGCGGCGGCCCGCTGGGTGCCGGCGGGCTGGAGGTACGTGTGGTGCAGCGCCCGGTACCCGGACCGGTCCCGGGCGGAGTCGGCGAGCTGGCGCGCCCCGTCCCGGAGGAGCCCGGCGACCGCGCGGGCGGGGTCGGCGCCGCCGCGGACGGCGGCCGCCGCGGCCAGCGGCGAGTCGGCCAGCCGGTCCGGCCGCTCCAGGTCGCGCAGCGCCGCCCGGACCGCGGCGGCGAACGCCGGCTCGTCCAATCCGGCCGGCGCCGCCCCGGCCGGCGGGCCGCCGGCGTCCGGGTCCTCGCGGTCGGCGAGCACGGCCAGCCAGGCCAGCGGCGGGGTGGCCCGCCAGTCGTGCCCGTACACGCCGTACCGGCGGCCGCCGACGGCGAAGTCCGCGCCGGGCAGCCGGGCCAGGTCCGCGTGCGCGCACGCCCCCGCCCACGCGTCCGGGTCGGCGCAGGGCAGGAAGTGGAAGGCGAGCCCGCGCACGGTCAGGCAGTGCCGGACCACCTCCAGCGAGATCAGCGCCGGCACCGGACCCGGCTCCTGGTACCCGTCGGCGGCCAGCCAGTGCCGGACCAGCGTGACCCGCTCGCCCGGCCGCGGCGGCGCCGACCCGGCGAGGTGCTGCCAGGCGGCGACGGCGGCCGGGTCCGGGGCGCGCTGGGCGGCGGTGGTCCGGTCGAGGGCCAGCAGCACGTACAGCCCGGCCGGCGGACCGGCGCCGCCGCGGACCACGTGCACGGCGTCGGGCTGGATCCCGGCCCAGTGGGCGAACAGCGCGGCCGACTCCGGCCCCTCGTGCGCGGCGACCAGCGCCCGCAGCGCGGGCAGGTCGGCCGGCACGGCCGGGGCGACCGCCGGCCCGCCCGGCCCGTCCGCGCCCGGCTCGGCGCCGAGCCGGGCGAGCAGCGCCGCCGCGCCGGGGGCGTGCCGGTGCAGGAACGCGTAGTCGGCCAGCACCGCCCGCTGCGCCGCGGGGTCGGCCGCGGCGGCGAACCGGTCCCGGTACCAGGCCCGGGCGCGCTGCCGGATCGCCGCGTGCCGGCGCGGGTGCCGCCAGCGCAGCTCGCTCGCCAGCGCCTCGCGGACCAGGTCGTGCGGTTCGAGGCCGCGCGGGCCGGCGTCGATGATCGACAGCTCGCGCAGCCGGGCGAACTCGGCCCGCGCGTCCGGCACGTCGAGCAGCGCCGCCAGCAGCGGCTCGGTGGTCGCCCGGACCTGCGCCACCGCCTCCAGCGCGGCCCGGTGCCCGCCGTCCGGTACGGCGTCGACCAGCTCCCGCAGCAGCGCCGCCACGACCTGCCGGGTGGCGTCGGCGGGCGGCGGGCCGCCGGCCGCGGCGCACACGTCCCCGTACAGCGCCAGCGCCAGCGGGTGCCCGTGGCTCAGCGCCAGCGCGGCCGGATGCGCGGCCGCCGGCACCCCGCGCCGGCGCAGCAGCGCCACCGCGTCGGCGGCGTCCAGGTTGCCGACGGCCAGCGGCCGCAGCAGCTCCCGCCAGCCGGGGTCGGCGCCGAGCCGGGCGGGCACCGGGTCCCGCCCGGCGAGCACCGCCGCCGCCCCGCCGGGCAGCCGCGGCAGCAGCTCGTCCCACAGCCAGCGCTGCCCGCCGCCGACCCGCTCCACGGCGTCGACCAGCCAGACGGCGTCGGTACCGGCGTCGGCGAGCGCGGCCAGCGGGTCGGCCGGGCGGCCGGGCAGCGCGGCGCGCAGGGCGTCGACCGGGGCGGCGTCGAGGTCCCGGCCGTCCAGCCAGCAGACCGGGCGGTGCGCGTCCCGGGCCAGGTCGGCGTACCGGCGCAGCAGGGTGGTCTTGCCGACGCCGCCGGGTCCGCGCAGGTACAGGATGCGGTGGGTGCCGGCGCCGGCGAGGAGGTCGGCGAGGGCGGCCAGCTCGGCGGTACGGCCGACGAACCCGCGGCGGCGCGCCCCGGCGAGCCGATCAGCCAGCAGCACCGCCATTCCCCGAGTCTCCCACCGCGGCGGCCCGGTCACCCGGGGGTTCGGCGGGTTGCCGCCGCCGTCCCGAGCCGGCCCGGCGGCGGCGAGAATGGTCCGGAATGGATTCCGGGGGGTCGATGTCGGTGCGGCGTGTGGCGTGGGCCGGGTTGCCGGCCGCTGTCCGGCGGGGTGTCGCGGCGCGCATCGGGCCGGTGGGCGATGCCCGCGACCTGCCGTACGGCAGCGCCTCGGCCTGTGTGGCCGTGCTCACCACCGGCGGGCGCCGGGTGTTCGCCAAGGCCGTCCCCGCGGCCGCGCCGGCCGCCGCGCTGCTGCGCAACGAGGCCCGGGTGACCGCCGCCCTGCCCGCCGGCATCGCCCCGGCCCCGCTCGGCCGGGTCGAGGCCGGCGGCTGGCTGGTGCTGCTGGCGGCGTACCGGGACGGCCGGCACCCGGTGGTCGCGCCGGGGTCGCCGGACCTGGCGCCGCTGGCCGCGACGCTCGCCGCGAACGCCCGCCGGCTGACCGGCTGCGCCGTCCCGGTGCTGCCGCTGGCCCGCCGGTGGGCGGGGTACGTGGACCCGGAGCTGCTCGCCGGCGACACCGTGCTGCACACCGATGTCACGCCGCGTAACTTCCTCACCGGTGGCCCCGGCGGTCGCCTGCTGGTCGTGGACTGGGCCGCGCCGGCCCGCGGCCCGGTGTGGGTGGGCGCCGCCCTGCTGCTGTGCCGGCTCGTCCGCGCGGGGCACGGGCCGGCGGCGGCGGTCGCGTGGGCGGGGGCGCTGCCGCTGTGGCGGGCGGTCGAGCCGGCCGCCGCCGGCGCCGTCCTCGGCGGGGTCGGGCGGCTGTGGGCGCGGCGGCAGCGGGCGGCGCCGGCGGCGCCCCGGGCCGAGCTGATCGGGGCCGCCCGGGCGCTGTCGCGGTACCTCGCGGGGGTCGGCCGCGCGGGCCGCGGCGGGTGATCCGCCCGATTCCCGGTGCGGGGTCCGTTCCGGCCCGGACCTCGGCCGATCGATGGCCGCCGGGGTCAGCCGACCGGACGACAGGAGGACTTGGCACCCGGCCGATTCGGGCTACGCTGGCGAGGGTGATCCCCCTGGTGCACCACCCCACCCCCCGCCGACCCGTGCGTCGCCGGGTCGGTGTCGCCGCCTGCCTCGGCGCCGCGCTGGCGCTGACGGGCTGCGGCCTCGGCTCCCCACCCGCCACCGAGAGCGCGGCCGCGCCGAAGCTGGCCAACGCGGAGCCCAGCGCCGACCCACCCGCGGTCACCACCCTCGTCACCGGCCTGCGCGTCCCGTGGGGCCTCGGCTTCCTGCCCGACGGCGGGGCTCTGGTCACCGAGCGTGACTCGCGCCGGCTGGTGAAGGTCGGGCCGGAGTCCAGCGGCGGCGGCCTGAAGGTCACCCCGTTGCAGACCATCAACGAGGCGGACGCCAACGGCGAGGGCGGGCTGCTCGGCCTGGCCGTGTCGCCGCAGTTCGCCTCGGACAACACCGTCTACCTCTACTACACCACCAAGCAGGACAACCGGATCGCCAAGCTGGTCGTCGGCGGCAAGCCCGCGCCGATCGTCACCGGCATCCCGATCTCCGGCATCCACAACGGCGGCCGGCTGGGCTTCGGCCCGGACGGCTTCCTGTACGCGAGCACCGGTGACGCCAGCCGGACCGGCAACAGCCAGGACCTCAAGAGCCTCGGCGGCAAGGTCCTGCGGATGACCCCCGACGGCAAGCCGGCGGCGGGCAACCCGTTCCCCGACTCGCTGGTCTGGTCGTACGGCCACCGCAACGTCCAGGGCTTCGCCTGGGACGCGGCCAAGCGGATGTACGCGACCGAGTTCGGCCAGAACACCTGGGACGAGATCAACCGGATCGAGCCCGGCAAGAACTACGGCTGGCCGAACGTCGAGGGCAAGGGCAACGACCCGAAGTACGTCAACCCGCTCGTGGTCTGGCGCACCGAGGAGTCGTCCTGCTCCGGCGGGGCGATCCTCGGCGACACCTTCTACGCCGCCTGCCTGCGCGGGCAGCGGGTGTGGGCGGTGAAGCTCGGCAGCGACGGCAACGTGGTCGGCTCGCCGACGGCGCTGCTGCGCCAGGAGTACGGCCGGATCCGGACCGCGGTGCCGGCGCCGGACGGCTCGCTCTGGCTGACCACCTCCAACCACGACGGGCGCGGCCAGCCGAAGCCCGACGACGACCGGATCCTGCGGTTCGTCCCGAACGGCACGGCGGCGGGGCGCACCTGAGCAGTCCGGGCCCGGCACGGACCCCGGCGGCGCTGCGGCGCGCCGGGGTCGCCGTCGGTCGCGGCGCGAGCGCGCTGGCCCGCGCCGCCCGCGGGGCGGGCCGGTGGCTCGCCGGCGCGGCCCGCGGGCCGGCCGGGCGGCGGGCCGGCGCGGGCCTGGCCGTCCTGCTCGTCGCCGTCGTCGGCGCCGGGGTCGCCGTCGCCGCGACCGCCCGGCTGGACGCCGACATCGGACCTTTCCGGACGATCCTGCAGGTCACGCCGTCGCTGACCGGCGACGCGGACGTCGAGATCCCGCCGCTGGGCGCGCTGTACCTGGACTCGCACGACGGGCCGGCGCACGTGACGGTCCGGCTGGACCGACTGGACCAGCAGCGGACCGCCGCCCTGATCACCGACCCCGACGGGGTCGCCCGGGCCAGCGCCACCGCCGTCACCGACCTCGGCTCGGCGTTGATCCGGCTCGCCCTGCGCACCCTGGCCGTCGCCGTGCTCGGGGCGGCGCTGCTCGGCTGGCTGGTGCTGCGCGACCGGCGCCGGGTCGCCTGGACCGCTGCGACCGCGCTGCTGCTGACCACCGGCGGGCTGGCCGCCGGCGCGGCCACGTTCCACCGCGGCGCGCTGGCCGAGCCCCGGTACGAGGGCCTGCTCACCAACGCCCCGGCGGTGGTCGGCGACGCCCGCCGGGTGGCCGACCGGTACGAGGAGTACGCCGGGCAGCTCCAGAAGCTGCTGACCAACGTCGGCCGGCTGTACGGCACGGTGTCGTCGCTGCCGACGTTCGAGGCGCAGCCGGGCACGGTCCGCGCGCTGCACGTCTCCGACCTGCACCTGAACCCGACCGCGTGGCCGACGATCCGGACGGTGGTCCAGCAGTTCGACGTGGACCTGGTGATCGACACCGGCGACATCACCGACTGGGGCACCGAGCCCGAGCAGTCGTACGTGGGCGCGATCGGCAGCCTCGGCGTGCCGTACGTGTTCATCCCCGGCAACCACGACTCGGCCGGGACCGCCGCGGCGGTGGCCCGGCAGCGCAACGCGGTCGTGCTGGACAACCGGGTGGTCCGGGTCGCCGGGCTGGGCATCGCCGGGATCGGCGACCCGCGGTTCACCCCGGACAAGCAGGCCGAGGCGGGCAAGCAGAGCATCGAGCGGCTGATCGACTCGGGGGCGGCGCTCGCCGCCACGGCCCGGGCGGCGAAGCCGCCGGTGGACATCGCGCTGGTCCACGACCCGGCGTCGGCGTCGGCGCTCAGCGGCGTGGTGCCGCTGGTGCTGGCCGGGCACACGCACCAGCGGGCGTTCGGCAGCCTGACCGCCGTACCGGGGCGGCCGGTCACCCGGCTGTCGGTCGCCGGGTCGACCGGCGGCGCCGGGCTGCGCGGGCTGGAGGGGTCGGAGCCGACGCCGCTGTCGATGTCGGTGCTGTACTTCGGCACCGACCGGCGGTTGCAGGCGTACGACGACATCGAGCTGGGCGGCACCGGCCGCTCCCAGGTGACGCTGGAACGGCACGTCGTCGGCGCCGCCGCCGAGCGGGCCGCGGCGGCGCGCCGCCCCGCGAGCTGAGCGGGGGGCGGCGCGCCGCCCCGGCGTGGCATGCACCACCCACGCCACGCCGGTGGCCCGGCCCGCCGGTGTCGTGGCGCCCGCGGGCCGGACCCGGTGCGGCTCAGTCGCCGGCGGCGGGGTCGGCCGGCGCGGGGTCGGCCGGCCGGCCGGGGGCGGGCGACGCGGCGTGGACCACTCGCATGTCGATCCTCATTTCTGCGGCGGGATCATCGTCCCGGCGAGCCTGCCCCGGCGTTGACGCGGGAGGCAACGGAATCGGTTCCGCGCGTGAAATTGTCGACCCGTTGGATTGCGTCCATTACGGACCGTCCGACTTTTTCACGCCCGTGACCATAGCCTTCACCATCGGAACGGCACGGTACGTGAGCCTCACTTTCCGATCCCGGGTCGTTCTCGCATGTCGCGGGCCGGCCGCGCGGAAGCAATTCCTGATCCATTTCGGCGGGCCACCCGAATGCGCCGCACTATTTGCCGCACGCCCGCGCTCCGCACGGCCCGCGGGTCATCCGCCCGATGATCAGCGTCAATGGGCAGCCGAGCGGCCGGCGATGGGACGGCGGGCCTCGCGGGATCCGCGGACGGTATTGCCGGGCCCGGTCGGGATGACTAGGCTCCCCTCGGCAAACTCCAGAATGGACTGCGGGCACCCGCGCGGCCGTCCCCCGGCGCGCCGGCGCGGGTCGGGTCCAGCGCGCCCCGCGACCGGGGCGCGCCATGCCGCCCGCCGGTCGGCGACCGCCCCGGCGCTGGGCCGGACGGGCCGGCCGAACGACTCGGGAGGCGCCGCCGGCGGCGGCGCCCGGACGGAGGGCCTGTGCGGCAAGGGCGACGCAAGTGGATGGGGCTGCTGCTGGCGGCGGCGGTGGCGATGGCGGGCACCCCCGCGGCGGCAGCGCCGCCGGCACCCCGGCCAGCAGCCGGCACCGCGGCGGCGACCGGCGAACCGGCGCCCGACACCCCGAGCGGCGAGCCGGCGCTTGACACCCCGACCGGCGAGCCAGCGCCCGACACCCCGACCGGCGAGCCGGCCCCCGACGGCGAGGGCGGCGCGGCGGACGCGCACGCCGACCACCGGGAGCCGCTGGAGGTGTGGGCCGTCGCGCCCGCGGGCGAGGACGTCATCGAGGTGTCGGTGTACACGCCGGGCGACGGCGTGACCCCCGACGAGCTGTACCGCGAGCTGTCCGGCCAGGGCGTGCGCGGCCTGCGCCCGCCCGGCGCCGGGTCGCCGAACTGCCGGATCCGCACCGCGTACGCCCTCGACGACGGCAAGTGCCCACCGATCCGCTGGACCTGGTCCGGGTACGCCGACCCGCAGGTGTACTTCCGCGACCGCACGCCCGCGAACTGGCCCGTCCGCGAGGCCGTCAACGGCTGGAACCGCTCCCCCGGCGTCGACTCGTTCTGGACCGGCGGCGCCTGCCCGCGGGCCCGCAAGCACTGCGTCGAGGTGCGCAGCGGCGACTTCGGCAAGGGCTGGGCCGGCAATACCACCTTCAAGATGACGATGGGCCGCAACTTCATCGATGGTACGGTGCTGGTTCGCCTGAACGACCGGTACGCCAACGGTGCCGCCGACCGGCGCAGCACCGCCTGCCACGAACTCGGCCACGCCCTCGGCGTCGGCCACAACACGTCGACGGCGAGCTGCATGTACGCCGTGGACACCGCCAGCGATCCGACCCAGCCGCACGCCAGCGACATCGACCTGCTGCGCCGGGTGATCTACCCATGACGAAGGGGCGAGTCATGCCACGCCACGGGCGCACCGCGCTGACCCTGCTCACCCTGTCCGTACCCGCGCTCGCCGGCTGCGCCGGCACGGGCCCGATGAGTGCGCCCGAGATCGTCAGCATCGCGCACACCGACAACTCGGCCGGCCCCGAGCGGGCGCTGGTCGACCCGACCGACCCGGCCGCGCCGCGCGGCGGCCCGGCGGCGCCGGTGCGGGGGCAGGCGTACCCGTACGACCTGTACACCCACTGCGGGCTCGAGTTCGCCCGGTTCGGCGGCCGGACCTGGCGCGTCACGCCGGCCCGCCCGGAGCCGCTGCCCCGGGCCGACGCCGCGGGCGTGGAGACCTACACCGGGTACACGGCCGGGACGATGACGCTGATGGCGCCGGCCGTCGCCCGGTTCGTGATGGACGCCCGCCGGGTCGTGGTGACCGGCTCGCCGGTGATCCTGTTCACCCCGACGGCCGCGCGGCCGCCGATCTGCCGCTGACGCACGCGACCCCGGCCGGTCGGCCGGGGTCGCCATCGGACGGGCGCCGCCGTCAGGTCAGGCGGGCCAGGATCAGCTCGCGGACCGTCTTCGCGTCCGCCTGCCCGCCGGTCGTCTTCATCACCGCGCCGACCAGTGCCCCGGCCGCCGCCACCTTGCCGTCGCGGACCTTCGCCGCCACGTCCGGGTTGGCCTCGATCGCCGCGTCCACCGCGGCGGTCAGCGCGCCGGTGTCCGACACGACCCCCAGCCCGCGCGCGGCCATCACCGCGGCCGGGTCGCCCTCGCCCGCGACGACGCCCTCCAGCACCACCCGGGCCAGCTTGTCGTTGAGCTTGCCGGCGTCCACCAGCGCCTGCAGCGCGGCCACCTGCGCCGGCGCCGCGCCGACGGCGGCCAGCTCGATGCCCTGCTCGTTGGCCCGCCGGGCCAGCTCGCCCAGCCACCACTTGCGGGCGCCGGCCGCGGTCGCGCCGGCCGCGACCGTCTCCTCGATCAGCTCGACCGCGCCGGCGTTGACCACCGCGGCCATGTCGAGGTCGCTCAGGCCCCACGCGGCCTGGAGCCGCTGCCGGTGCACCCGCGGCGGCTCGGGCAGCGCGGCGCGCAGCTCGGCCACCCAGTCGGCGTCCGGGGCCAGCGGGACCAGGTCGGGCTCCGGGAAGTACCGGTAGTCCGTCGCCGTCTCCTTGGACCGGCCGGACGTCGTCTCGCCGGTGTCCTCGTGGAAGTGCCGGGTCTCCTGGACGATCGACCCGCCGCCGTCGAGCACGCCGGCCTGGCGGATCATCTCGCTGCGCACGCTGCGCTCGACGCTGCGCAGCGAGTTGACGTTCTTCGTCTCGGTCCGGGTGCCCCAGTCGGCGCCGGGGAGGTTCAGCGAGGTGTTGACGTCGCAGCGCATCGAGCCCTGCTCCATCCGGACGTCGGACACGCCCAGCGCGCGGATCACGTCGCGCAGCTCGGTCACGTACGCCTTGGCGACCAGCGGGGCGCGCTCCCCCGTACCGGTGATCGGCTTGGTCACGATCTCCACCAGCGGGATGCCGGCCCGGTTGTAGTCGACCAGCGACTCGGTGGCGCCGTGGATCCGGCCGGTGGCCCCGCCGACGTGCAGGGTCTTGCCGGTGTCCTCCTCCAGGTGCACCCGCTCGATCCCCACCCGGACGGTCTCGCCGTCGAGGTCCACGTCCAGCCAGCCGTCGGTGCACAGCGGCTCGTCGTACTGGCTGATCTGGTAATTCTTCGGCATGTCCGGGTAGAAGTAGTTCTTCCGCGCGAACCGGCACCAGGCCGCGATGTCGCAGTTGAGCGCGAGGCCGATCCGGATCGTCGCCTCGATCGCCGCCTTGTTCGCCACCGGCAGCGAGCCGGGCAGGCCCAGGCAGACGGGGCAGACCCGGGTGTTGGGCTCGCCGCCGAAGTCGGTCGGGCAGGCGCAGAACATCTTGGTCCGCGTGCCCAGCTCCACGTGCGTCTCCAGGCCGATCACCGGTTCGTACCGGCGGAGGACGTCCTCGTACGACGGCGAGACGATCGCGCTCATCAACAGCCTCCCGCTGGGAACCGACAACCGCTCCACCCTATCGCCACCGCCCGCCGCGGCCGTGCTCCCCCACCGGATACGGGCGCGGGCGGCGCCGGCCCGGCACCATGGCGGGCGTGGGTGACGGGCGCTGGACGGCACGGGGCGGGCCGGCGGGTCGGCAACGTCGCGCTGCTGGTCGGGCTCGGCCTGCCGGGCTGCTGGCCGGCGCCGGGCTCGCGGTGGCCGACCGCGTCGAGCAGCTCGCGGTCGCGTTCGGGCCGGAGGACCTCACCGTACGGCGGCCGGACCGGCGGACGGCGCTGGCCCGCGCCGACGTGGCCGGCCTGTTCCGGGAGAAGGGCGAGCTGGTGGTGGCTCGGCCACGGCGGCGCCGAGCTGCTGCGGATCAAGGGGGACGCGCCGGTGGCCGCGCTGCGCGCCGCGGCCGGCGCGCACGGGTACGCCCGGCACGAGTCGGGCGGTGGCGGTGGCCCAGCGTCCCCCGGCAACGGTGTGCGGGGCGACGGCGACACCCCGCCCGTCCAGCGGTGGCGCGATCGCGGGCGGGGTGTCAGGCGGCGCGGACCGTCGGCTCGTGCCGGACCGGGAAGTTCACCGAGTTGGCGATGAAGCAGGCCCGGTGCGCGTCCGCGTGCAGCTCGGTGGCCCGCGCGACCATGCCGGCTTCGGCGACCGTGACCTCCGGGTACAGCACCGCCTCCGTGAACCGCCCGCCCTTCGCCCCGGCGCTCATCCTCCCGCGGGCCCGGTCGGCGTACGCCGTGACGACGACGCCGTTCGTCGCGCACAGGTGCAGGTAGGACAGCAGGTGGCACTGGGCCAGCGCGGCGAGCAGCAACTGCTCCGGGTTCCACCGGGCGGCGTCGCCACGGAACGTCGGGTCCGCGCTGCCGGCGATCGGCGGGAGGCCCTCCGCGGCGACGTCGTGCTCCCGCCCATACGCCCGGTAGTCGCTGGTACCCGGGCCGCGGTTGCCGGTCCAGGTGACGGTGACGGCGTACCGATGCTCCACGCCCACCACCCTAGCCGGCCCGCCCGCCGGTGGGCCGGACGGCCGGCAGCGGCGACGCAGCGGGCGACCCCGGCCGACGGCCGCCGGGTGTCGGGTGTCGGTGTGTCGGCGGGCGTCGGCAGGGCGGCGGGGCGGGGCGGGGCGGGGTCAGCGCAGGCGGCAGCGGTGGCGGCCGAGGGTGACCGTGTCGCCGGGGCGCAGTTGCCGGCCGCGGCGCAGCTCGACCTCGCCGTTGACCCGGACCAGTCCGGCGGCGATCGTCTCCTTGGCGTCGCCGCCGGTCTCGACCAGGTCGGCCAGCTTGAGGAGCTGGCCGAGCCGGATCCCGTCCGGCCCGACCTCGATCTCCACGGCTACAGCGCCGGCGGGGCGAGCGTGCCCACGGCGGATTCCAGCGCGGCGGCCACCCGGTACATCCGGTCGTCGCCCATCGTCGGCGCCATGACCTGCAGGCCGACCGGCAGCCCCTCGGACAGCCCGCACGGCACCGAGATCGCCGGCCCGCCGTACAGGTTGGTGGGGATGGTGAACAGGTCGGCCAGGTACATCTGGTACGGGTCCGACGTGCGCGCCCCGAACGGGAACGCCACGAACGGCGTGGTCGGCGAGACCAGCGCGTCGACCGTGCCGAACGCCGCCGTGAAGTCGCGGGTGATCAGCGTCCGCACCTTCTGCGCCTGCCCGTAGTACGCGTCGTAGTACCCGGACGACAGTGCGTACGTGCCCAGGATGATCCGCCGCTTGACCTCGGGCCCGAACCCGGCCTCCCGGGTCAGCGACATGACCTCCTCCAGCGACCGCCGCCCGTCGTCGCCGGCCCGCAGCCCGAACCGGACCCCGTCGAACCGGGCCAGATTGGACGAGCACTCGCTCGGCGCGATCAGGTAGTACGCCGGCAGCGCGTACGCGAAGTGCGGGCAGGACACCTCGACGATCTCGGCGCCGAGCTTGGTCAGCCGCTCCAGCGCGTCCCGGAACGCGGCGGCGACGCCCGGCTCGGCGCCGTCGCCGGCGAACTCGCGCACCACGCCCAGCCGGACGCCGGACAGGTCGCCGGCGGCGCCGCGGCGGGCCGCCTCGACCACCGGCGGGACCGGGGCGGGGATGGACGTGGAGTCCATCGGGTCGTGGCCGCCGATGACCGCGTGCAGCAGGGCGGCGTCGGTGACGGTCCGGGCGCAGGGCCCCGGCGTGTCCAGCGAGGAGGAGAAGGCGACCAGCCCGTACCGCGAGGTGCCGCCGTACGTCGGCTTCGCGCCGACCGTGCCGGTGACCGCGCCGGGCTGGCGGATCGAGCCGCCGGTGTCGGTGCCGATGGCCAGCGGCGCCTCGTACGCGGCCACGGCCGCCGCCGAGCCGCCGCCGGAGCCGCCGGGGATCCGGCCGAGGTCCCACGGGTTGCGGGTCGGGCCGTACGCCGAGTACTCGGTGGAGGAGCCCATCGCGAACTCGTCCATGTTGGTCTTGCCGAGCATGACCAGGCCGGCGTCGCGGAGCCGGGTCACCAGCGTCGCGTCGTACGGCGGGCGCCAGCCCTCAAGGATCCTCGACCCGGCCGTGGTGGGGATGCCGGCGGTGGCCAGCACGTCCTTGACGGCGATCGGGACGCCGGCCAGCGGGCCGAGCGGCTCGCCGGCCGTGCGCCGGGCGTCGACCGCGCGGGCGGCGGCGAGCGCCCCCTCGGCGTCGACGTGCAGGAACGCGTGCACCCGCTCGTCGACGGCGGCGATCCGGTCCAGGTGCGCCCGGGTGATCTCCTCGGCGCTGGCCTCGCCGGCGCCGACCAGGCGGCCCAGCTCCTCGGCGGTGGCGGTGGTGGGGTCGGTCATGCTCACGCCTCCTCGTCCAGGATGCGCGGCACCCGGAACCGGTCCCCGTGCGCGTCCGGCGCGCCGGCCAGGGCGGCGGCGCGGTCCAGGCCCGGCCGGACCTCGTCCTCGCGCAGCACGTTGGTCAGCGGGACCGAGTGCGAGGTGGGCGGGATGTCGGCGGCGGCGACCTCGCCGATCCGGGCGACGGCCTGCAGGATGACGTCGAGCTGCCCGGCGAACCGGTCCAGCTCGTCGTCGGTCACGGCGAGCCGCGACAGGCGCGCGAGGTGCGCGACCTCCTCGCGGGAGATGGCGGCCATCGGTCCCCCTCGTGCTCGTACGGCGTGGCCCGGGCGGGCGACCGGTCGAGTCTATTTGCTGCGCCGGCTCGCGGAGGCGGCCGGGGTCGAGGGGCGTGTCGGCGGGTCGGCGGCGGGCGCGGCGGCGTCGGCGCGGGCGGCGGGCTCGTCGGCCGTACCGTCGCGGGGGGCGACCGGCCGCGGGCCGGCGGCGCCGGGGCGGGCCGGGGTGACCGGCCGGTACCGGCCCAGCCAGCCGACCAGGTCGGCCGCGGGCATCGGCCGGGCGTGGAACCAGCCCTGGGCGACGTGGCAGCCGGCGGCGTACAGGGCGCGCCAGATCCGCTCGTCCTCCACGCCCTCGGCGACGACCCGCAGGCCGAGCGCGCCGGCCAGCTCGATGATCGACCGGACGATCGCCGCGTCGTCGGGGTCGGCGGCCATGCCGAGGACGAACGAGCGGTCGATCTTGACTTCGGTCAGCGGCAGCCGGCGCAGGTGGGACATGGACGAGTACCCGGTGCCGAAGTCGTCCAGCGCGATCGCCACGCCGATCCGGTCCAGCTTGCCGATCGTGGCCAGCACCCGGCGCGGGTCGGCCATCAGCGCGCCCTCGGTGATCTCGAGCTGGACCAGGTGCGGCGGCAGGTCGTGCTCGGCCAGCAGCCCGGCGATCTGGTCGACCAGCTCGCCGGTGTGCAGGTCGCGGACGCTGACGTTGAGCGACGCGCGCAGCGGGCACCCGGCCGCGGCCCAGGCGGCGACCTGGCCGATGACGGTGTCCACGACGCGGCGGGTGAGCAGGGCCATCACGGCGGTCTGCTCGGCGACCCGGATCAGCTCCTCGGGGTCGACCAGCCCGCGCCGGGGGTGCCGCCAGCGCAGCAGCGCCTCGACGCCGACGACCTCGCCGGTGGCGATGTCGACCTGCGGCTGGTAGTACATGGCGATCTCGTCGCTGGTCGGGTCCTCCAGCACCCGGCGCAGGTCGGCGAGCAGGGCCAGCCGCTCGGCGGAGTGGTGGTCGGACTCGGGCGCGTACACGGCGACGCCGGAGCCGCTGTGCTTGGCCTCGTACATCGCCACGTCGGCCCGGCGCAGCAGCGTGGTGACGTCGTCGCCGTGCCGCGGGTAGAGGGCGATGCCCATCGAGGCGTCGACGTCCAGCGGCAGGCCGTCGAGGACGACCGGGGCGCGCAGCGCGGCGACCAGCCGGGCGGCCAGCTCCCGGGCGCGGCCGTCGGTGGGCACCCCGAGGGAGAGGACGGCGAACTCGTCCCCGCCGAGCCGGGCGACCAGGTCGTCCGGGCCGGCCGCGGCGACGAGCCGGTGCCCCACCTCGACCAGCAGCCGGTCGCCGACCGCGTGCCCGAGGGCGTCGTTGACGTGCTGGAACCGGTCCAGGTCGAGCAGGATCAGCGCCATCGGCGTCCGCCCGACCCGGCCGCGGGCCGCGGCCCGGCTGGCCACGGCGTTGACCAGCGCGGTGCGGCTGGCCAGGCCGGTGAGGGCGTCGTACCGGTCCCGCTCGGCGTGCTCGGCGGCGAGCCGGCTCATCCGGTACACCGCGTACAGCGGGACCAGCACCAGCGGGATCAGCGCCGGGGTGGCCGCGGCGGCGCTGAGCATGATCGGGCTGAGCAGCAGCAGCGCCGCGGTCGCCAGCGCCTCGACGCCGAGGCCGTGCGCCAGCTCGCTGGGCCAGCTCCGGCCGAAGCGCAGGTGCACGGCGTACGTGACGGCGCCGGTGTTGACCGCGAACCAGGCCAGGCCGGCGAGGCCGAGCAGCGCGACCCCGCGCCAGCTCTGCGGCACGCCGGGCGGGGCCTGGCCGCCGAGGCGCAGGACGAGGTCGGCGGCGGCGAGCGCGAGGGTGTACTGGCCGAGGTTGAACACCGCCCGCCAGATGGCGTGCCGCTGCCGGACGGCGGCCACGACGACCGCGGCGGCCTGGACGGCGACGGCGGCGCCCAGCCCCCACTGGAGCAGGATGGCGAAGGCGAAGCAGATCGACGGGAAGATGGCCGAGGTGCGCCGCCGGCCGGGCGGGACGAAGGGGCGGGCGTCGCTGACGACGGCGAGGGTGGCCATCAGCCAGAAGCCGGCGGGCAGCGCGGGCAGGGTGCCGGCGAGGCGCAGCAGCGGACCGGCGCACACCACGACCGCGGCCAGCACCGTCGCCAGGGCGAACCCGTAGAACGGCACCGCCCGGTCGCGGGGCACGGTGTTCCGCGACGCTTCAGGCTCCATAGCGAACCTCCGACGCCTCATCCGGCTGCGGCCGTACCGGAGGGGCCGCCACCACTCACGGCACACGCTACGGAGTACGGGACACTAAGGGACTAACCGGACTTAGCTGTAATAAAGTTGCAATCCTCGCTAAGCAGATGAATCACTCTCAGTCCCCGTCTCACCACGCTGTGCGACTGCCAGCGCCGCCTCCGGGCCCTCCCGCAGCAGCAGCGCGAAACCGTCCTCGTCGAGTACCGGAACCCTGAGCGTCACCGCCTTGTCGTACTTGCTCCCCGGGTTGTCGCCCACCACCACGAAGCCGGTCTTCTTCGAAACGGCTCCGCTGACCTTCCCCCCGCGCGATGTCACCGCCTCGGTGGCCTGATCCCGCGAGAAGGACGCGAGGGTTCCGGTCACCACCACGGTCATCCCCTCCAGCGGGCGCGGACCCTCCTCCCCCGCCGCTTCCGCCATGCGGACGCCGGCGGCGCGCCACTTCGCCACGACCTCACGGTGCCAGTCCACAGCAAACCATTGCCGGACGCTTTCCGCGATAGTCGGACCGACCCCTTCTACGGCAGCCAAATCGGCGACGGCCGCGCCGGCGATCCCGTCCAGCGAGCGGAAGTGCCTGGCCAGCGCCTGCGCGGCGGTGGGTCCGACATGCCGGATGGACAGCGCGACAATTACCCTCCATAGTGGCCTTGCCTTGGCCACCTCGAGGTGCTCCAGCAGCTTGGACGCATTGCTGCCCAACGATCCGTCCTTGTTCACGAAGAACGGGCAGGAGGCGAGCGCATCGGCGTCCACGGCGAACAGGTCGCCCTCGTCGGCGATGACGCCGTACTCCAGTAGCGCGTTGGCCGCCTTGAAACCGAGCACCTCGATGTCGAGCCCGCCGCGCCCGGCGAGGTGGAACACCCGCTCGCGCAGTTGCGCGGGGCAGGTCCGATTGTTCGGGCAGCGGATATCGACGTCGCTCTCCTTGGCCGGCGCGAGCGGCGTGCCGCAGGCCGGGCAGTCCGCCGGCATGGCGAACGCGCGGGCGTCCGCCGGGCGCCGCTCGACCACCGGGCCGAGCACCTCGGGGATGACGTCGCCGGCCTTGCGGATCACCACGGTGTCGCCGATCAGCACGCCCTTGCGGACGACCTCGCGGGCGTTGTGCAGCGTGGCCAGGGCGACCGTGGAGCCGGCGACCAGGACCGGCTCCAGCACCGCGAACGGGGTCACCCGGCCGGTCCGGCCGACGTTGACCTGGATGTCGCGCAGCAGCGTGGTGACCTCCTCGGGCGGGTACTTGTACGCGATCGCCCAGCGCGGCGCCCGGCTGGTCGAGCCCAGCCGGCCCTGCACCGCGACGTCGTCCACCTTGATCACCACGCCGTCGATCTCGTGCGCCACGTCGTGCCGGTGCGCGGCGTAGTGCGCGATGTACCGGTGCACCGCCTTCAGGTTCTTCGCGACCTTCCACAGCTTGCTCACCGGCAGGCCCCACCGGGCCATCGTCCGGTACGCCGCCGACTGGGCGGTCAGCGTCAGCCCGCGGCGGGCGCCGATGCCGTGCACGACCATCCGCAGCGGCCGGGACGCGGTCACCCGCGGGTCCTTCTGCCGCAGGCTGCCGGCGGCCGCGTTGCGCGGGTTGGCGAACGGCGCCTTCCCCTGCTCGACCAGGCCCGCGTTCAGCTCGGCGAAGCCGGCGACCGGGAAGTACACCTCGCCGCGGATCTCGACCAGCTCGGGCAGGTCGGCGCCGGCGAGCCGGTCGGGCACGTCGGCGATCGTGCGCACGTTGGCGGTCACGTCCTCGCCGGTGCGGCCGTCGCCGCGGGTGGCCGCCCGGACCAGCCGGCCGTGCTCGTACGTCAGGTTGATCGCCAGGCCGTCGACCTTGACCTCGCAGAGGTAGGCGACCTCGCCGCCGGCGTCCCGGACCACCCGCTCGGCCCACGCGGCCAGCTCGTCGTCGTCGAACGCGTTGTCCAGCGACATCATCCGCTCGGCGTGCGCGACCGGGGTGAAGTCGGTGGAGAAGGTGCCGCCGACCCGCTGGGTCGGCGAGTCGGGGGTGCGCAGCGCCGGGTACCGCTCCTCCAGCGCGCCCAGCTCGCGCAGCAGGGCGTCGAAGTCGGCGTCCGGGATCGTGGGCGCGTCCAGCACGTAGTACCGGAACTGGTGCGCGGTCAGCTCGTCGGCCAGCTCCGCGTGCCGGGCCAGCGCGGCCGGGGGCGGCTCCGCCCCGGCGGCCGCGGCGGTCGCGGCGTCGTCGGGCTGGGATACCTCGCCGGCCACCGGGACGACGGCGGGAGCGGGGCGGGCGTTGTCGGGCACCGGTGACCTCCATGATCGCGGCGGTGAGGCGATAGTGCCGCACGACGCACGCTAGTCACCGGCTACGACACGCGGCCGGGTGGCCGGGCGACCGGGCCGGGTCGGCCGGGTGCACCCGGTCCGGGCGGTCGGTCCGGGCGGTCAGTCCGCCGCCTCCTCCTCCCAGGTGGCGCTCAGCACGCGGAGCTGGTCGGCGTACTCGATCCGGTCCGCCCAGGCCGCCGGCCAGGCCGCCATGCCGTGCACCGCGCCGAGGAAGGCACCGGTCAGGGCCGCGATCGAGTCCGAGTCCCCCGAGGTGGTGGCGCCGCGGGCCAGCGCCGCGACCGGGTCGTCGGCGTGCCGCAGCGCGCAGTACAGGGCCGTGGACAGCGCCTCCTCGGCCACCCAGCCGGCGCCGGTGGCCAGGCACGGGTCGCCGCCGTCGTCGGGGCGGGCGACCGCGCCGCGCAGCCGGTCCAGCGCGGCTGCGCACTCGTCCCAGCCGCGGGCGACGAACGCCGCCGGGTCGGCCACGCCGGGCTGCCGCCACAGGTCGCCCAGCCAGTCCTCCCGGTACACCGTCCGCTGGGAGTCGCAGCGCGCCCGCAGCAGCGCCGGCAGCTCGGCCAGCGGGCCGCCGTCGCGCAGCACCCAGACGGCCAGCGCGGTCAGCTCGGCGGCGGCCAGCGCGGTCGGATGACCGTGGGTGAGGGCGGCCTGGAACTGGGCCATCCCGGCCAGGCTCTCCGGGTCCAGGCCGTTGACCAGGCCGACCGGGGTGGCCCGCATGTTGGCGCCGCAGCCCTTGGAGTCGGGGACGGTCGCCTCGCGCCAGGGCCGCCCGGCGGCCAGCCGGCCGATCGCCTCCAGGCACGTCTTGCCGGGGGCGCGGGACGGGTCGGCGTTCATCGCCCAGGCGACGTACCGGGCGCGGAGCAGGGGTTCGAGGAGGGCGGGGGTGGGGCCGTCGGCGTCGTACAGCGACCACGCCACCGCCAGGGCCAACTGGGTGTCGTCCGTGACCCGGGCGGGGTCGCCGATCAACTCCCGCGGGCCGCCGGGTCCGTACCGATCGATGATGGCGCCGTGGTCGAGGAACTCGACCGGCGCGCCGAGCGCGTCCCCGTAGGCGAGTCCGAACAGTGAGCCGGTGACCCGCAGCACCGTCAGCTCCACACCCGGCACACCGGCCGGGTGTCACGGGCGGGGAGCTGCCAGGGGGTCCGTGGATCGGAACAGTCGAGCACAATCACGTGCAAGCGGCCAATCACGGCAACTCCTTCCATTGATGGTCGTGAACCATAGCGGGGTTGTGATCTACACGCCAATCCTGTCCCGCAGCTCCCGACCGGCCCGGTAACAGGCCGTGAGCAGGGCCCGGGCGCGCGCCCCCGAGCCGCCGGCCAGCCCGCACGCCGGCGTGACGACGACCTGCGCCGGCAACTGCGCGGGCGCGAAGCCGAGTACGTGCCACCACCGCTCCACCCGATCCGCGATCACCATCGGGTTCGCCGGCATCTGCGGGTCGGTCGCTGCCGCTCCGGCGAACACCCCCAACCCACGGTCGAGGGCCAGGCCGAGTTCATCCAGGTCGCCGATTTGATCAAGGTCGATGGCCGCGGCGGCGGCCCCGGCCTCGGCGATCAGCGACACCGGCGGGTCGGCGGCGCAGCAGTGCACGACCGCGGGGACGCCGGCCTCGGCGATCACCAGGGCCAGCGCCGCCCGGACCACGTCGTCGCCGACCGGCCGGACGGTGGACAGGGTGCTCGCCGTCGGCACCCGGCCGGCCCGGACCGCGGCCAGCAGCGGCTCGTCCAGTTGCAGCAGCACGGTCGCCCCCGGCACCCGGGCGGCGACCGCGGCGACGTGCGCCCGGACGCCGTCGGCCAGCGCCGCGGCCAGGTCCCGGGCGGCGCCGGGGTCGGCCAGGGCGGGGCCGCCGCGCGGTAGCTCCAGCGTCGCCGCCAGCGTCCACGGGCCGGCGACCTGCACCTTCAGCGGGCCGGCGTACCCGCTGGCCTGGGCGGTGAGCTGGTCCAGGTCGCGCTCCATCAGGTCCCGGGTCACCCGCAAATCCCGGCCGGGGCGGGCGGCGAGCCGCCAGCGGGCCGCGTACAGCTCGACCGGGGTCTCGGTGAGCAGCCCGGCGCCGCGGCCGACGAGGTCGGCGCCGGGCCCGCGGGCGGGCAGTTCGGCGAGGTGCGGGAGGTCGGGTAGCTCGCCCAGGACGGTCTTCTGCGCCTCGGCGATGTCCACGCCGGGCAGGGAACCGATGCCGGTGGCGGAGCCGGCGGGCCAGGGCCACGTCTGCGCGCTCATGACCGCCGACGTTACCGCGCGGTCACCCCGGCGGGTGACCCGCGTCACCGCCTTTCGGCGAAAGGCGCACGGCCCGCGCCGCTCCCTGCGCCGGCGCCCCGTCCGGGCGGGCCCCGCGCGGCCGGGGCGGTACCCGGCCCGGCCGGGTCCGCGGCGGGCTGCCGCGGCGGCCCGGGCGGGGTGCCGGCGGGGGTTGCCCGGCCGGCCGGTCAGGTGATGGTGGCGGAGCCGAGAACGACGTCGCCGGCCGGGTCCGGACGGTACGCCACCAGGGCCTGACCCGCGGCGACGCCGCGCGCGGGCCGGCGCAGCCGGGCCGTCCACCCGTCCGGGTCGGCGTGCAGGACGGCGGCGATCGGCGTGCCGTGGGCGCGCAACTGCACCTCGCACTCGACCGGCCCGGACGGCCCGGCGCCGCCGGTCCACACCGGACGCGCGGCCCGCACCTCGGCCACCTCCAGCGCCTCGGCCGGACCGACCGTGACCGTATTGGTGACGGGCGTCACGGCGAGGACGTACCGCGGGCGGCCGTCCGGGGCCGGGCGGCCGAGGTGCAGGCCGCGGCGCTGGCCGACCGTGTACGCGTACGCGCCGGTGTGCGTGCCGAGGACCGTGCCGGTGGCGGCGTCGACGATCTCCCCCGGCCGCTCGCCCAGCTCGCGGGCGAGGAAGCCGCGGGTGTCGCCGTCGGCGATGAAGCAGATGTCGTGCGAGTCCGGCTTGTCCGCCACCGCCAGGCCGCGGGCGGCCGCCTCGGCGCGGACCTCGGCCTTGGTGGCGTCGCCGAGCGGGAACAGCGCCCGGTCGAGCTGGTCGCGGGTGAGGACGGCGAGCACGTACGACTGGTCCTTGGCGGCGTCGACGCTGCGCCGCAGCAGGCCGTCGGCGCCGAGCCGGGCGTGGTGGCCGGTGGCGACGGCGTCGAAGCCGAGGGCGACCGCCCGGTCCAGCACCGCCGCGAACTTGATCTTCTCGTTGCAGCGTAGGCACGGGTTGGGGGTACGCCCGGCCGCGTACTCGGCGACGAAGTCCGCCACGACGTCGGCGCGGAACTCCGCGGCCATGTCCCACACGTAGAACGGGATTCCGAGCACGTCGGCGGCCCGGCGGGCGTCGCGGGCGTCCTCCAGGGTGCAGCAGCCGCGCGCGCCGGTGCGGAACGTGCCGGGGTTCGCCGACAGCGCGAGGTGCACGCCGGTCACCTCGTGACCGGCGTGGACGGCGCGGGCGGCGGCGACCGCCGAATCCACCCCGCCGGACATGGCCGCCAGAACTCGCACCCGACCACGGTACTCCCCGGCGGCCGGCGGGCTCACTGCCCCCAGACGAGGCAGAACGGGTGCCCGGCCGGGTCGGCGTACACCCGGAACCCGCTGGTCGTGCCGCCGCCGCCGGGCAGCCGCCGGGCGCCGAGGGCGAGCGTGCGGACCTCGGCGGCCTCGACGTCGTCGACCTCGACGTCCAGGTGGAACTGCTGCGGCACCCCCGGCTCCGGCCAGGTCGGCGGCGGGTTGTCCGGCGCCCGCTGGAACGCCAGCCGGACGGCGTCGCCGGCGCGCAGCGTCACCCAGTCGTCGTCGGCGTCGACGACGGACAGGCCGGTCAGCTCGGCGTAGAACGCCGCCAGGGCCCGCGGATCCGGACAGTCCAGCACGATCGAGTGCAGCTTCCCCACGCTCATGGCCCGACCGTAGCGCCGGGGTGCGACAGCCCGCTTGGCAGCCCCGTATTTCATGTGTAAGGTTTTCCTTACACATGGAAGGTGATGCTGTGGGCGATGGTGATGCTGTGGACGAACCCCTGACCGGCGATCGGCTGCTGGCGATCCTGGCCGCGCTCGGCAACCCGCAGCGGCTGCGGATCGTGGCCGCGCTCGCCGGGCGTCGCCAGTACGTCTCCCAGCTCGCCCGCGAGCTGGGGATCAGCCGGCCGCTGCTGCACATGCACCTCCAGCGGCTGGAGGCCGCCGGCCTGATCAGCGCCGACCTGGAGCTGTCCGAGAGCGGCAAGGCGGTCAAGTACGTCGAGGCGACGGCGTTCGCGCTGCGCCTCACCCCGGCGGATGTCGCCGCCGCCGTCCCCACCCTGACCGAGTCGAGAGGCGACGGCGCCGGGCCGTCGGCGCGATAGGAGCGAGACATGAACGAGCAGCACACGACCGCCTGGCCCGACGTGATCATGGGGATCAGCTTCGGCCTGGGCTTCCTGATCCTGGTGACGATCATCGTGGTCGTCTGCATCCGGGCCTTCGTCAGCACCAAGCAGGCCAGCGCGGCGCTGGCCCGCGACGACGCGTACCGGAAGCTCGCCGAGAACTACGACGCCCACCTGACCCGGGCCGCCACGAACGAGCGCGACATGCGCGACGAGCTGGCGTTCATCCGCGGCCGGGTCGAGGCCATGGAGCAGCTCCTGCGCAGCGTCGACTGACGGTACGAAACGACCCGGCCGCGCGGCCGGCGGAGAGGAACGGACATGGCCATCCCCCGGGCCGGCCGGCTGCTGATCGGCGGACTCGCCGGCATGCTCGCCCTGTGCGGCGGCGGCGCCGCGGTCGGCGGCACGCTGCTGTGGAACGCCGGCGTCCTGGACACCGCCGGGAAGGTGGCGTTCGCGACGCCGCTGGCGATCCCGCCGCTGGCGCCGTCCCGGCTCGACGGGCGGGGCCGCCGGGTGTTCGACCTGACCGCCGCGCCGGGCACCCACGACATCGGCGGCCGGGCCGTCGCCACGTGGGGGTACAACGGCGGGTACCTCGGGCCGACCCTGCGCGCCGCCCGCGGCGAGCGGGTGCTGGTCAACGTCACCAACCGGCTCGGCGAGCCGACGACCGTGCACTGGCACGGCATGCGGCTGCCCGCGCTGATGGACGGCGGGCCGCACCAGCCGATCCCGCCGGGCGGCACCCTTCAGCCGACCTGGCGGGTCGACCAGCCGGCGGCGACGCTGTGGTACCACCCGCACCCGCACGGCGCCACCGCCCCGCAGGTCTACCGCGGCCTGGCCGGCCTGTTCCTCCTGGACGAGCCGGACGGTCCGGGCGAGCCCGGCGGTCCGGGCGGGGCGGCGCTGCCGGGCCGGTACGGGGTCGACGACGTGCCCGTGCTCGTCACCGACGTCAACGTCGACGGCGACCGGCTGGACGAGGACAAGGCCGCGTTCAGCGACCTCGGCATCCTCGGCCGGCAGGTGCTCGCCAACGGCGTCGCCGGCGCGTACCACGACGTGCGCACCGAGGCGGTCCGGCTGCGCCTGGTCAACGCCTCCCCCGCCCGCTCGTACGGCTTCGGGCTCGCCGACGGGCGCCCGTTCGACCTGGTCGGCACGGACGGCGGCCTGCTCGCCGCCCCGGACCGGCGCACCCGGCTGCGGCTCACCCCCGGCGAGCGGGCCGAGATCGTCGTCCGGCTGCGCCCCGGCGAGCGGGTGGTGCTGCGCAGCTTCCCGCCCGGCCTGCACTCCGTGCCGGCGCTGTTCGACCGGGCGCACGGCGGGCACGACACGCTCGACGTGCTGGAGCTGCGGGCCGCCGCGGCGCTGGCGCCGTCCCCGCCGCTGCCGGCGGCGCTGGCCGCGCTGCCCGCGCCCGACCCGGCCGGGGCGGCGACGCGGACGTTCCGCCTGTCCGGCCACAAGATCAACGGCCGGAAGATGGACCCCGGACGGCTGGACGCCGAGATCACCCGCGGGTCGACCGAGGTGTGGGCGGTGCGCAACGCCGACGGGGTGCCGCACAGCTTCCACGTGCACGACGTCCGGTTCCGGGTGCTCGACCCCGGCGACCCGGCCCTGGCCGGCTGGAAGGACACGGTGTACGTGCCGCCGAACCGGGAGCTGCGGCTGCTCATCCGGTTCGACGGGGCGAGCGACCCGGCGCACCCGTACATGTTCCACTGCCACAAGCTCGCCCACGAGGACGGCGGGATGATGGGCCAGTTCGCGGTCGTGGAGCCGGGCCAGCGCGCCCTCCCGCCGCCGCCTCTGCCGGCCGCGCACGACCACTGACGCCCGGCGGGCGGGGTCAGCGGCGGGAGCGCAGGGCGCCGGCCGCGCGGGCCCGCTCCACTGCCGCCGGCAGCGCCGCCAGCAGCGCCGCCACGTCGGCCGTCGTGGACGTGTGGCCCAGCGTGAAGCGCAGCGAGGACCGGGCCAGCGCCTCGTCGGCGCCCAGCGCCAGCAGCACGTGCGACGGCTGCGCCACGCCCGCCGAGCAGGCCGACCCGGTCGAGCAGGCGATGCCCTGCGCGTCCAGCAGCAGCAGCAGCGCGTCGCCCTCGCAGCCGGGGAAGCCGAAGTGCGCGTTGCCCGGCAGCCGCAGCTCGGGGTGGCCGTTGAGGACCGCGTCCGGTACCGCCGCCCGCACCCCCGCGATCAGCGCGTCGCGCAGCTCGGCGACCTCCTTGGCCTCCCGCTCGCGGGCGGCCGTCGCGGCGGCCACCGCCGCGGCGAACGCGGCGATGCCGGCCACGTCGAGGGTGCCCGAGCGGACGTCGCGCTCCTGGCCGCCGCCGTGCAGCAGCGGCGTGCACGGCACGTCGCGGGCGAGCAGCAGCGCGCCGACCCCGACCGGCCCGCCGAGCTTGTGCCCCGAGACGGTCAGCGCCGGCACCCCGGCCGCGCCGAAGTCCACCGGGATCTGCCCGACCGCCTGGACGGCGTCGGTGTGCATCGGCACGCCGTGCGCGGCCGCCAGCGCCGCCAGCGCGGCGACCGGCTGGATCGTGCCGACCTCGTTGTTCGCCCACATCGCCGTGACCAGGCCCGCGGCCGGGCCGGCGGCGGCCAGGGCCGCCGCGAGCGAGTCGGGGCGGATCATCCCGGTCGGGTCGGTGTCCAGCCAGACGACCTCGGCGTCGTCGATCCGGGCGAGCCACTGGACGGCGTCCAGCACCGCGTGGTGCTCGACCGCGCTGGCGATGATCAGCCGCCGCCGCGGGTCCTCGGTCCGCCGGCCCCAGAAGATCCCCTTGACCGCGAGGTTGTCGCTCTCGGTGCCGCCGGCGGTGAAGACGACCTCGGAGGGCCGCGCGCCGAGCGCGGCGGCCACCTGCTCGCGCGCCTCCTCGACGCGGCGCCGGGCGGCCCGGCCGGGGGCGTGCAGGGAGGACGCGTTGCCGACCGTGCGGGCGGCCTCGGCGTGCGCGGCGAGCGCCTCGGGCCGCATCGGGGTGGTGGCGGCGTGATCCAGGTATGCCATCGCTACTCAGCCTAGTGCCCGGCGCCGGCGGCGCGGCCGACTGACCGGAAGCGCCCGATTCGCACCGAGAGGTCGTCCATCCTCGACAGTCCACGCCCGGCACGCCCCCACGGGCCATGCCGAAGGACGTAGGCTCTGGCGTGAGCGCGGCTGTTGTCGGGGGAGCGGCAACAGCCGCGCTCGCGCGGTTGATGATCGGGCGGCGCTACTTGCGCTTGCGGATCTCCTCGGCGGCCTGCGGGACGATCTTGAACAGGTCGCCCACGACGCCGAAGTCGGCCAGCTCGAAGATCGGCGCCTCGGCGTCCTTGTTCACCGCGACGATCGTCTTCGAGGTCTGCATGCCGGCCCGGTGCTGGATCGCCCCGGAGATGCCCAGCGCCACGTAGAGCTGCGGCGACACCGTCTTGCCCGTCTGCCCGACCTGGAACTGGTGCGGGTAGAAGCCGGAGTCGACCGCCGCCCGGGACGCGCCGACCGCGCCGCCGAGCAGGTCGGCCAGCTCCTCGACGAGCGCGAAGTTCTCCGCGTTGCCGACGCCCCGGCCGCCCGAGACGACCACCGACGCCTCGCTCAGCTCCGGCCGCGAGCCCTTCTGCTCCACCACCCGGTCGGTGACCCGGGCCAGCAGGTCGGTGCCGCCGGGCTCGACGGCGACCTCCTCGACCGTGCCGGCGGCGGGCGCCGCGGCCGGGGTGATCGAGTTGGGGCGCAGCGACACGATCGGCAGGCCCTTGGTGACCCGCGCGGTGACGACGGTCGAGCCGGCGAACGCGACCTGCGTCGCCGTGCCGTCGGCGGCGACCGCGACGGCGTCGGTGAGCAGGCCGTTGTCCAGCTTGACCGCGAGCCGCCCGGCGATCTCCTTGCCCTCCTGGGTGGCGCCCAGCAGGACGGCGGCCGGCTGCACCCGGCGGACCAGCTCGGCCAGCACGCTCGCCTTCGGCGCGACCAGGTGGCCGTCGATGTCGGCGTGCTCGGCGACGTACACCTTCTCGGCGCCGTACTCGGCCAGCTTGCCGGTCAGCGCGGCGGCCGTACCCGGGGCGCCGAGCACCACGGCGGCCGGGGTGCCGAGGGCGCGGGCGTGGGTGAGCAGTTCGAGGGTGACCTTCTTGACGCCGGCGGCCGCGCTGGCCTCGACGACGACGAGTACTTCAGCCATGACTATCCCCTCAGACGAACTTCTCGGTGGCCAGGAACCCGACGAGCTGCACGCCGCCGTCGCCCTCGTCGGTGACCTTGGCCCCGCCGGTGCGCTCGGGCCGCTGGCTGTGCTCGACGACCGCGCTGGTCGCCCCCGCGGCGCCGACCTCGCCCGCCGGTACGCCGAGGTCGGCGAGGCTCAGCGTGCGGACCGGCTTCTTCTTGGCGGCCATGATGCCCTTGAAGGACGGGTACCGCGGCTCGTTGATCGTGTCCCACACCGAGACGACGGCGGGCGTGGCGGCCGTGACCACCTCGTACCCCTCGTCGGTCTGCCGCTCGATCGTCAGCGTGCCCCCGTCGACGGTGAGCTTGCGGGCGCCGGTCAGCGCGGCGATGCCCAGCCGCTCGGCGAGCATGTGCGGCATGACCTGGACCCGGCCGTCGGTCGACTCGGCGCCGCAGAGGACGAGGTCCGGGTTCAGCTCGCGCAGCGCCGCGGCGAGCACCGCCGAGGTGCCGAGCGCGCAGGAGCCGGCGAGCGCGTCGTCGACGACGTGCACGGCGCCGTGCGGGCCCATCGAGAGCGCCTTGCGGATCGACTCCGCCGCCCGCTCCGGGCCCATGGTGAGGATGGTGACCTCGCCGCCGCCGGCCTCGGTGAGTCGGAGGGCCTCCTCGATGGCGTACTCGTCCATCTCGTTGATCACGTTGTCGGCGGCCGCCCGGTCGACGGTGTTGTCGGCGCGCAGGGTGCGCTCCGCTCCGGAGTCGGGCACCTGCTTGACAAGGACGACGATATTCATCGTGGCCGATGACCCCCCAGCTTGAGGTTAACGATCGTTCATGTCCGGCCATACTAGCCGCCGCCGCGCCCGGTCGGCCGGTCAGGAGGCCCGCCCGGGCCCCTCCGCGAGACATCTCACAGCATGCCCCCGCCGCCGGCCGGACCGGGGCCGACGCGCCCGGCCCGCGCCGGGGCGGGCGGTGTGGCCGGGGCGGGCACCGATCGCGCATGATGGCGGTATGGCCCGCCTGCTCCTGCTGCTCACCGTCGTCGAGATCGGGCTGGCCATCGCCGCCCTGATCAGTGTCCTGTCGATCGCGCCGGAGCGGGTCCGGGTGCTGCCGCGGTTCGGCTGGGTCATCGTGATCCTGCTGTTCCCGATCGTCGGCGGGGTGGCCTGGTTCGCCGCCGGGTACGACCGGCCGGCCCGATCCGGCCCGGCCGCCCCGCGCCGCCCGGTGGCCCCGGACGACGACCCGGACTTCCTCCGCTCCCTGGACGACCGCCCGGACCCGGACGACCCGCGCCGCTGAACCCGACCCCGGACGACCCGCGCCGCTGACCCGACCCGGGCGGCCCCGCGCCGCTGACCCCGGCCGGCGCGCCGGGCAGCGCGCCGCCGCGCGGCCCACCCCGCGCGGGTGTCCCTCTTCCCGGGTGCGGTTGATCCGCGCCGCAGGTCCGGCCCGGGTCGGGCGCTTACAGTCCCTACAGTGATGAACCCATTTGCCGTTTTGGGGCCCACTGAGGGGGTTTTGTGCCGAAGGTGCTGTACGTCGCTGCGTGGGGCCGCAGCGGCACCACGCTCGTCGACAACATCCTGAACGCCTACCCGGGCGTCTTCTCCGCCGGCGAGGTCTTCTACCTGTGGCGGCGCGGGCTCGTCCAGGGGCGGCGCTGCGGCTGCGGCGTACCGCTGCCGGAGTGCGCGCTGTGGGCCGCGATCCGCCGGGCCGCGTTCGGCGCCGCCGAGCCGGACCCGCGGGAGATGGTCGCGCTCCAGGCCGAGGTCGCCCGGACCCGGCACACGCTGCGCCTGTGTCGCGGCCCCGATACGGCCGCCGACCGCCGCTATCGGGGGATCATCAGTCGGCTGTACCGGGGCATCGCCGAGGTCACCGGCGCCGAACTGATCGTGGACTCGTCCAAGTCGCCGGCCGGCGCGGCCGTCCTCGCCGGCCTGTCCGACGTCGAGGGGTACCTGGTGCACGCCATCCGCGACCCGCGCGCCGTCGCCCACTCCTGGATGCGGCCGAAGCGGCAGGTGGACCGGCCGAAGCCGGCGTTCATGGACCGGCACGGGCCGTGGGAGAGCACGTCGCACTGGCTGCTGTACAACGCGCTGGTCGAGCGGGTCGCCCCGCGGTACGGCGCCCGCGCGCTGCGGCTGCGGTACGAGGACTTCCTCACCCGGCCCCGTGCTGACGCCGAGCGGATGCTCCGGCTGGCCGGCGTGCCGGCCGCGGACGGGCCGTTCGCCGGGGACGGCACCGTGCAGCTCGGCCCGAACCACACCGTCTCCGGCAACCCGAGCCGGTTCCGCACCGGCTGCATCACGCTGCGCGCCGACGAGGCGTGGCGGCGCGAGCAGCCGGCGGCGGCGCGGGCCGTGGCCAGCGCCGTCGCCCTGCCGCTGCTGCACCGGTACGGGTACCGGCTGCGCGAGGCGTTCATCCCCCGGCAGGGCCGCTGACCCCGGCGCACCGCCGGCAGCGGGCCCGCTCAGGCGCGGCGACGGACCGCCCGGACCGCGATCGGCGCGAACACCGCGGCGATCAGCACGCCCCACATCAGCGACAGCAGGGTCGGCCGGGCGACCGGCCCGCCCACCATCAGGCCGCGCATCGCGTCGGCCAGCAGCGTCACCGGGTTGACCTTCACCCACGCCTGCAACCAGCCGGGCATCGACTCCGTCTGGACGAAGATGTTCGAGGTGAAGGTCAGCGGGAACAGCACCGTGAAGCCGTACACCTGGACCTTCTCCGAATCGCTGACCAGCACCCCGACCAGCACCGCGATCCACGCGGCGGCCAGCGCGAACAGCAGCATCAGCCCGGTCGCGGCCAGTACGCCGAGCACGCCGCCGGTGGCCCGGAAGCCCAGGGCGAAGCCGATCGCCAGCAGCAGCGCGATCGCCCACGCCTGCTTGACCGTGTCGGCGAGGATCCGCCCGGCCAGCGGCGCGGAGCGGGCGATCGGCAGCGAGCGCAGCCGGTCGAACACGCCCTTGGTCAGGTCGGCGTTGAGGCCCATGCCCGTGTACATCGTGGCGAACAGCGTGTTCTGCACAATGATGCCGGGCAGCATGAACTGGAGGTACGCCTTCGGCGAGTCGGCGATGGCGCCGCCGAACACGTAAGTGAACAGCAGCACGAACATGATCGGCGTGATGCTGAGATCGAGCAGCTCCATCGGGTTGTGCTTGATCTGCACGAGGCTGCGCCAGGACAGCGTCATGGTCTGCCGGAGCGTCGCCAGCGGCGACACCCGGTTCGCCGCCGGGGCGGCGAGGGTGGCGGCGGTCATGCCGGTACCCCGTTCGGCTCGGCATCGGGCTCCGCCCGGTGCCCGGTCAGGGACAGGAACACCTCGTCGAGGCTGGGGTTGCGCAGCGACAGCTCGGCGACGGCGATGCCCGCGTCGTCGAGCCGGCGGACCAGCAGCGGCAGCACGTCCCGGCTCTCCACCCGGACGGACACGACCTCCCCGCTGGTCTCCGGCGCGCCGTGGTCGAGCGCGGCGAGCGTCGCGGTGATCGTCGGCAGGTCGGCGGCGTCGGCCGGGCGCACGGACAGCGTCCGCGCGCCGGTGCGCGCCTTCAGCTCGGCCGGCGTGCCGGTGGCGATCACCCGGCCGTGGTCGAACACCACGATGTCGTCGGCGAGCTGGTCGGCCTCCTCCAGGTACTGCGTGGTCAGCAGCACCGTCACGCCGTCGGCGACCAGCGTGCGGACGATGTCCCACAGGTCGTTGCGGCTGCGCGGGTCGAGGCCGGTGGTCGGCTCGTCCAGGTACAGCAGGCGCGGCGAGCCGACCAGGCTGGCGGCGAGGTCGAGCCGGCGGCGCATGCCGCCGGAGTACGTCTTGGCCGCCCGGTCGGCGGCGTCGGCGAGGTCGAACCGCTTCAGCAGGTCGGCCCCGCGGGCCCGCGCGTCGGGCCGGGACATGCCGAGCAGCCGGCCGATGAGCAGCAGGTTCTCCGCGCCGGTGAGCGTCTCGTCGACCGCCGCGTACTGGCCGGTCAGGCCGATCGCCCGGCGCACCAGGTGCGGCTCGGCGGCCAGGTCGTGCCCGGCCACCCGGGCCCGGCCGGCGTCCGGGGTGAGCAGGGTGGCGAGGATGCGCACGGCGGTGGTCTTGCCGGCGCCGTTGGGGCCGAGGACGCCGAGCACCGTACCGGTGGCGACCTCCAGGTCGACCCCGTCGAGCGCCGTGGTGTCGCCGAAGCGCTTGACCAGCCCCTCGGCGGCGATCGCGGGACCGTTGAACGGCTGGGTCATGGTTCCTTCCCCGGTGCGGGCTGAGCGTTCACAACTCGCTCAGCCTGCCCCGGGGGTACGACAGGCCGCGACGCAATTTCCGGATCCGGGCCGGTCAGCGGCCGGTGAAGTCCGGCTTCCGCTTCTCCACGAACGCGGTCATGCCCTCGCGCCGGTCGTCGGTGGCGAACAGCCCGGCGAACAACTGGGTCTCCCAGGCCAGGCCGGCGGCGAGGTCCATGCTGAGGCCGCCGTCGATGGCCTGCTTGGCGGCCCGGATCGCCTGCGCCGGCCCGGTCGCGTACGGGCGGACCAGCTCGACCGCGGCGGCGTACACGTCGGCGGCCGGGACCACCCGGTCGGCCAGGCCGATCGCGAGCGCCTCGGCGGCGTCGACCATCCGGCCGCTGAGGATCAGGTCCTTGGCCCGGGCGGGGCCGACCAGCCGGGCGAGCCGCTGGGTGCCGCCGGCGCCGGGGATCACCCCGAGCTTGATCTCGGGCTGGCCGAGCTTGGCGTCCTCGGCGACGACCCGCCAGTCGCAGGCCAGCGCCAGCTCGCAGCCGCCGCCCAGGGCGTACCCGGTGATCGCCGCGACGACCGGCTTGCCGATCCGGGCGATGGCGTCGAACGCGCTGCTCAGCGCGGGCGCCCGGCCGGCCATGTCGACGTACGACATCGCGGCCATCTCCTTGATGTCCGCGCCGGCGGCGAACACCTTCCCGCCGCCGTACACGACGACCGCGCGCACGTCGGCGGCCGCGTCCGCGGCCCGGGCGGCGGAGCGCAGCTCCTCCTGGAGCGTGGTGTTCAGGGCGTTCATCGGCGGCCGGTCCAGCCGCATGGTCCCGATGCCGTCGGCGACCTCCAGCCGCACGAACTCGCCCTTGAAGCCCTCGCTCATCCGCTCACTCCTCGCGTCCGGGGTGTCCGACCGGCTCCCACCCTACGGGCCGGCCGGGCCGCGCGTACGGTGGGGCGATGGAGCGCGAGCACTACCGCGACGCGGCGGTGGCGGTGACCGCGGCGGGTATCGAGATCGACGGCCGGCACCTCCCGCTGGCCGAGCTGACCGAGGTGTGGTACCGGCGCGGGGCGCGGTCCTGGCGGCGGACGGCCCGGCGCGGCGCGCTCGCGCTGGCGATCCTGGTGCCGCTCGCGCTCGGCGCGACCGCGGTCGTGATCGGCCTGTCGCTGGACCTCGCGCCGCTGCCGCTGGCCGCGGTCGTCGGCGCGGCGCTGGTCGCCGGGCTGGCCACCGGGCCGCTGGCGGACCTGCTGCTCGAGTGGGTGGACCGGTCGTACTCGCGCGGCGCGCGCGAGTGGGAGATCTGGGCCCGCTGGCGGGGCGAGGAGGTGCTGCTGCTGCGGACCCGGGACCAGCGGCGGTTCGGCCAGGTGTACCGGGCGATCGAACGGGCCGCCGAGCGCTGAGCCCGGCGGTGGTCAGGGTGCGCGGCGTTCGGCGGCGCGCAGGCCGTGGCGGAGGCTGTCGCGCAGCGCGCGGATGCCCGGGTGCCGGGCGGCGCCGCTGCGCACGCCGGTGAACAGCCGCCGCTTCGGCCGGCCGGGCAGCTCCGCCAGCCGCAGCGCCGGCAGCCCGCGCGTCCACAGCAGATCGGGCAGCAGCGCGACCGCGTGGCCGGTCTCCACCAGGTGCACGTGCAGCAGCAGGTCCGGCGTCTCGAACAGCACGTCCGGCTCGAAGCCGGCGTCCCGGCACAGCGCCAGCGCCCAGCGGGCGACCGCCGTGTCCGCCGGGTCGAGCACCCAGGGCGCCCCGGCCAGGCCGGCCAGGGTGCCGTCGGTCGCGGCCAGCGGCCCGTGCGCCGGTACCGCGAGCCGCAGCTCGTCGTGGGTCAGGTCGGCCTCGTCCACGCCCGGCATCCGGGCCTGCGGCTGGCCGGGGTACTCCTCCCCCAGCACCAGGTCGAAGTCGTGCGCCAGCAGCCCGGCGAACGCGACGTCCGGATCGGACTGGGTGATCTCCACCCGCAGCCGCGGGTGCCGCTCGGCGAGCCGGGACAGCGCCGCCGGGACCAGCGCCAGCAGCACCGACTGGAAGGACGCCACCCGCAGCACCCCGGTGACCTCGGTGGCCGCGGCGGCCAGCTCGGCCTCGGCCCGTTCGAGCCGCTCCAGGATCGCGTCGGCGTGCGCGACGAGCAGCCGGCCGCGGGCGGTCAGCCGGACGCCCCGGCCGACCCGTTCGAGCAGCTTGGTGCCGGTCTCGGTCTCCAGCAGGGAGAGCTGCTGGGAGACGGCCGACGGGCTGTACGACAGGGCCCGGGCGACCGCGGCCAGGGTGCCGCGGCGGGCCAGCTCGCGGAGCAGCCGCAGCCGGTGCACGTCGAGCATCGCGCCCCCGATTCGTCAGTTCTACTGATCAGTATGCTCCAGAAACGTTCGCTGGACAGACGGCTCGCGGCCGGCGACCGTGGACGTATGCCGAACCAGTCGATCACCGGTACCGCCGGGGCCAGCGGCGGCGCCGTCGCCCTCGTCCTGGGCTCGTGCGCGTCCCTGCAGGTCGGGGCCGCGCTCGCCGCCCAGCTCTTCCCGAGCATCGGCAGCACGCCGGCCACGCTGCTGCGGCTCGCGCTGGCCGCGCTGGCGCTGCTGGCCATCGCCCGGCCGCGGGTGCGCGGCTGGGACCGGTACCAGTGGCGCAACGTGATCATGCTCGGCATCAGCCTCGCCGCGATGAACGCCAGCTTCTACGCGGCGCTGTCCCGGATCCCGCTCGGCACCGCCGTGACGATCGAGTTCCTCGGGCCGCTGACGCTGGCCGCCGTCCTGTCCCGGCGGGTCCGGGACCTGGGCTGGGTGCTGCTGGCGCTGGCCGGCGTCCTGCTGCTCGGGCTGGGCGGCGAGGGGCCGGGCGCCGGCGGGCTGGACCCGGTCGGGGCGCTGCTCGCGCTGGTCGCGGGGGTGTTCTGGGCCGCGTACATCCTGACCGGGGCGCGGGTCGGCGCGGCCGTACCGGGGCTGGGCGGGCTGGCCGTGGCCACCGCCGTCGGCGCGCTGGTGCTGCTGCCGGTGGGCGCCGCGGGCGCCGCGCCGGCGGTGGTCCGGCCGAACCTGCTGCTGCTCGCCCTCGGCATCGGCCTGCTCGCCTCGGTGATCCCGTACTCGCTGGAGCTGTCGGCGCTGCGCCGGCTGCCGCCGCGGGTGTTCGGGGTGCTGCTGAGCCTGGAGCCGGCGGTGGCCGCGCTCGCCGGGTGGCTGCTGCTCGGGCAGGACCTCGGCTGGCTCGGCGTGGTCGCGGTGGCCGTGGTGATCCTGGCCAGCGCCGGCTCCACCCTGTCCGCCCGCCGCGCCGCCGACGGGCCCCGGGCGGAGCGGGCCGACTCCCCGGCCCGCGAGGCAGCGCCGGCGCGGGCGGAGGGGCCGGAGCCGCGCCCCGCGCTGGCCGGCTGCGACTGACCGGCCGGAACCGGGCCCGGCCCGGACCCGCGGCTCCCGGGCCCGCCCGGCGCCGACCGGGCGGGTCGGGATGGGCCGGGCGGCGGTTGTCGGCCGGCCGATCGGCCGGGGATGATGGCATCGACCCCGGCCGATCATTCCCGCCGCAAGGGAGTCCGTCGTGCGCCCTCACCCGCCGTCCGCCCGACCGCGCCCGCGTACCGCCCTCGCCGCCCTCGCCGCCCTCGCGGTCGGCGTCGCCGCCGCGCTCGCCGCGCCCGCGGCCGCCGGGGCCGCGCTCGCCGCCGAGGTCGTCGACGGCCGGCCGGCGCCCGCGTACGTCGGGGCCGCCAGCATCAGCCGGGACGCCGCCGGGGTCGGCTCGTTCTGCTCCGGCACGCTGATCGCCCCGACCTGGGTGCTCACCGCCGGGCACTGCGCCGCGGCCGGGGGCGAGCACTACGTGCGCACCGGCAGCCTCGACAACACCGCCGGCGGCGAGGTCCGCCGGGTGGTCGAGCGGGTGGCCCGCGGCCCGGGCGGGGACCTCGCCCTGCTGCGGCTGGCGGCGCCCGTGGCGGCCGCGCCCATCCGGCTGGCCGCCGCCGACCCGCCGCTGGGCGCCGAGAGCCTGATCTACGGCTGGGGCCGCACGTGCGCGGACTGCGCCGGCTCGCCGGTGCTGCGGGTCGCCCGGGTCCGGTACGAGGCGATCACGGCGGACTTCCTCGGCGGCCCGGCGCTGCACAGCGCCGGGATCGACGGCGCGGCGCACCGCGGCGACTCCGGCGGCCCGCAGGTGTACAACGGCGAGCAGGTGGGCGTCTGCTCGACCGGCGACGCGGCCGCCCGCACCCAGGACTACGCGAGCATCGCCACCCACCGCGCCTGGATCCGCGCGCACACGGGCGTCTGACCGCCGCACCCCACCGGCGAGCCGGTCGCCCGCCGCCGGTCCGGCCGCGGTCGGGTCGGGGTGTCGGGTCGGTCGCGGTCGCGGGTCAGGTCGCGGTCGCGGTGAAGCGGTCCCCCGCCCGCTGTACGGTCAGCGGCAGGTCGAACGCCGTGCTCAGCGTCTCGCTCGTCACCGCCGCCGCCAGCGGCCCGGCCGCGACGACCGCGCCCGCCCGCAGCACGAGCGCGTGGGTGAACGCCGGCGGGATCTCCTCGACGTGGTGGGTGACCAGCACCAGCGTCGGCGCGGCCGGGTCGGCGGCCAGCTCGCCCAGCCGGCGGACGAGCTGCTCCCGCCCGGCCAGGTCCAGCCCGGCGGCCGGCTCGTCGAGCAGCAGCAGTTCCGGGTCGGTCATCAGCGCCCGGGCGATCTGCACCCGCTTGCGCTCGCCCTCGGAGAGCGTCCCGTAGTCGCGGTCGGCCAGCGCCGCCACGCCGAGCTGCGTCAGCAGCTCGGTCGCCCGGGCGGTGTCGACCTCCTCGTACCGCTCGCGGAACCGGCCGACCACCGACCACGCGGCGGTGAGCACGGCGTCGTGCACCCGCTCGCGCTCCGGCAGCCGGTCGCCGGCGCCGGTCAGGCCGATCCGGCTGCGCAGCTCGCTGACGTCGGTGGCGCCGAGCCGCTCGCCGAGCAGCGTGACCGCCCCGGCGCTGGGGTGCATCCGGGCGGCCGCGAGCTGGAGCAGGGTGGTCTTGCCGGCCCCGTTCGGGCCGAGGACCACCCAGCGCTGCCCCGGCTCGACCCGCCAGTTCAGGTCGGCGAGCAGCGCCCGGCCGGCCCGGCTGACCCGGACCGCGTCGAGCGCGATCACCGCGTCGTCGTCCTCGGCCGGGCGGCGCTGGCCGGGCGGCGCGGACGGGGTGGCGGCGGGTGCGGTGGCATCGGCTGCGGCGTACGACACGGGGCTATGTAACCACGGCGGCGGCCCGCAGCCGCAGGGGACCACGACCGGGTTTGTGGGGACGGTCACAGCCGACCCGTACTTGAACCCGTTCAAAAGCCGGGCGTACGCTTCCCGGTATCGACTTGAACGCGTTCAGAAAGGAGTGCCCGCGATGGACGACCGACTCGCCCTGTACCTGCTCCACCCGGCCATCACCATCGGCACGACCGTGCTGGTGGGGCGCACGCTGTCCCGCAACGGCCTGGTCTTCCTCGCCGACGTCCTCGCCGACGGCGCGCTGGCCGCCGCGCTCAACCGCCTGCTGCTCGCCGGCTTCTACCTGATCACCATCGGCTACGTCACCGTGACGATGGGCCCGACCGGCTCGCTGTCCTCGGCCGCCGACGTCCTGCTCGCCCTCGCCGGCCGGGTCGGCCCGGTGCTGATCGTGCTCGGCCTGCTGCACCTGCTGAACGTGTTCGCGCTGAGCCGGTACCGGCGCACCCGGCTGCGCCGGCTCGCCGCCGTGCACCTGCCGCGCCCCCTGCCGCCCCCGCCACCGGGCTGGCCCGGCGCCCGCCCCGGCCGGGCCGGCACCCCGGCGTGAGCCGCCGGCCGCGCGAGCGCACCGCGGTGACCGCCGGCCCGGCCCGGCCCGACCCGGCCACCCCGCCCGACACCGCCGCACCCGACACCGCCGCGCCGGGCGGGGCCGTGCGCAGCCTGCTGCTGCTCTACGACGCCGAATGCCGGCCGTGCCGGGCCGCCCGGGACTGGCTGGGCCGCCAGCCGATGCTGCTGCCGGTGTACTTCCTGGCCGCCGACTCCCCCACCGCCCGGGCCGCGCTGCCCGACCTCGACCACGCGGCCACCCGGCGCGACCTCACGGTCGTGGCCGACACCGGCGCGGTGTACCGCGGCGACGCCGCCTGGCTGGCCTGCCTGTGGGCGCTGGACGGGTACCGCGAACTCGCCCACCGCCTCGCCCACCCGGCGCTGCGCCCGATCGCCCGGCGGGCCATCGGCGCGGCGGCGGCGCTGCGCCGGGCGGGCCCGCCGGTTGGATACGGTGGCGGCGATGAACCCCACACCCGGGCCGACCGCTGCCGCTGACCCGCCCACCAGCCGCGGCGAGCACACCCGCGCGCTGATCCTGGACACCGCGATGCGGCTGTTCCGCGAGCAGGGCTACGCCCGGACCACGATGCGGGCCATCGCCCGCGAGGCCGGCGTCGCGGTGGGCAACGCGTACTACTACTTCCCGTCCAAAGAGCACCTGATCCAGCACTTCTACCTGACCGCGCAGGACGGCCTGCGGGACGCCGCCGCCCCGGCGCTCGCCCGGGAGACGACACTCGCCGGCCGGCTGCGCGCCCTGCTGCACGCCGGCATCGACGTGAACGCTCCGTACCACGACTTCGCCGCCACCTTCTTCAAGACCGCCGCCGAGCCGGACTCGCCGCTCAGCCCGTTCTCGGCCGAGTCCTCGGCGCCGCGGGAGGCGACGATCGCGCTGTTCCGCGAGGTGGTCGAGGGGTCGACGGCCAAGCCGGACGCCGAGCTGCGGGCGGAGCTGCCCGAGCTGCTGTGGCTGGCGTACATGGGGGTGATCCTGTACTGGGTGCACGACCGGTCGCCGGGGCAGCGGCGGACCCGGGCGCTGATCGACGGGGCGGTACCGCTGCTGGACCGGCTGGTGGCGCTCAGCCGGCTGCGCGTCCTGCGCCCGGTCACCCGCGAGGTCATGACCCTCATCCGCACCCTCCGCCAGTGACCGCGCCGGAGCCGGACCCGGCGCGCGACGTGCTGTCCCGCCTCGTCGCCGGCGGCCGCGCCGCGCCGCCGGCGGCCGCCGGACCCGTGCCGCTGCCCCCGCGGTGGGGCGACCCCGACGTGGACGCCGCCGTCCCGGCCGAGCTGCGGGACGGGGAGCAACGGTGATCCGGCCGGGCGCGCCACCGAGCCGGTCCGGGCGCGGGGTCGTTTCGCGAACCGCCCGGCCACCGTGTGCGTCGGCCGGGCGGTTCCCGTCGCGCGGGATCGCGTAAGGGTGGGTCAGGAGGCGCGGGAGGTGCGGACGAGCGTGCGGATCTGCCGCAGCAGCACCGACAGCGCCGCCAGGTCCGCCGGCGACTCGCCGAACTCGCTGACCGCCGCCCGGGCCCGGGCGATCGCCGTCGCGTTGTCCTGCTCCCAGCGCCGCACCCGGTCCGCCGGCGACAGGCCGGACTCCGTACCGACCAGCACCTCGTTGGTCAGTCCGGCGAGCGCCGCGTACAGGTCGTAGCGCAGCGCCATCCGGGCCAGCGTCTGCCACCGGTCGTGCCGGGGCAGCCGGGAGATCCGGGACAGCAGGTCGTCCACCCGGAACCGCTCGGAGAGCACGAAGTACACCCCGGCGACCTCGCCGACCTCGTGCCCGCCCTTCGCCGCGATCTCCACGACGTCGAGCAGGCCGAAGCTGTACACCATCCGGGTGGCCCGCTCGGCCAGGTCCTGCGGCACGTCCGACGCGGCCAGCTTGGTCACGTGCCGGTGCAGCGCCTCCTGCTCGGCGCCGTGGAACAGCGCGGCCACCCGGGGCAGCAGGTCGGCCACGCCGGGGCGCAGCCGGGCGATCTCGCTCGGTACGTCCAGCGGCGACGGCCGGGAGCTGACCAGCCAGCGCACGGCCCGGTCGAGCAGCCGCCGCGACTCCAGGTAGATCAGCGTCTGCGCGTCGGTGGGCAGCTTGTTGTCCAGCTCCTCGACGGTCTGCCACAGGTCGCGGAAGCCGAACACCTCGCGCACGACCACGTACGCCCGCAGCACGTCGGCGACCGACGCGCCGGTCTCCTCGGTGGCCCGGTAGACGAACGAGGTGCCGCCGCGGTTGACCACCTCGTTGACCAGCGACGTGGTGATGATCTCGCGGCGCAGCCGGTGGCCGGCCATCCGGTCGGCGAACCGCTTGCGCAGCGGGGTCGGGAAGTAGTCGACGAGGATGTCGGTGGTCCAGGGGTCGTCGGGCAGCTCGGAGGCGAGGATCTCCTCCTCCATCGCGATCTTGACGAACGCCAGCAGGACCGCGAACTCCGGCATGCTCAGGCCGCGGCCGCTCTCGCCGCGGACCTGCAGGTCGGCGTCCGTCGGCAGGGCCTCCAGGGCGCGGTCGATGTGCCCGGACCGCTCCAGGTCGATGATCATCCGGCGGTGCACCGGCAGCAGCGACAGCGCCTGCGCGCCCGCGTTGCCGAGCGCCCGGGCCTGGTCGTAGTTGTCCTGCAGGACCAGGTCGGCGACCTCGTCGGTCATCTCGGCCAGCAGGGCGTCGCGCTCGGCCAGGGTCATCGTCCCGTCGGCGACCGCGCCGCCGAGCAGGATCTTGATGTTGACCTCGTGGTCGGAGCAGTCCACGCCGGCGGAGTTGTCGATGAAGTCGGTGAAGATCCGGCCGCCGTGGTCGGCGAACTCGATCCGGCCGCGCTGGGTCAGGCCGAGGTTGCCGCCCTCGCCGACGACCCGGGCCCGGAGCTGGGCGCCGTTGAGCCGGATCGCGTCGTTGGCCTTGTCGCCGACCTCCAGGTGGGTCTCGCCGGTGGCCTTGACGTACGTGCCGATGCCGCCGTTCCACAGCAGGTCCACCGGGGCCTGCAGGATCGCCCGCATCAGCTCCGACGGGGTCAGCGCCTCGACGGCCGCGTCCAGGTGCAGCGCGGCGCGGATCTCCGGGGTGAGGTCGATCGACTTGGCCGTCCGCGGGAAGATCCCGCCGCCGGCCGAGATCAGCGCCGGGTCGTAGTCGGCCCAGGACGAGCGGGGCAGGGCGAACATCCGCTGCCGCTCGGCGTATGAGGTGGCGGCGTCCGGGTCCGGGTCGATGAAGATGTGCCGGTGGTCGAACGCGGCCACCAGCCGGATGTGCTCGCTCAGCAGCATGCCGTTGCCGAACACGTCGCCGGACATGTCGCCGACGCCGACGACGGTGAAGTTCTGCGTCTGGGTGTCCACGCCCAGGTCGCGGAAGTGCCGCTTGACCGACTCCCAGGCGCCGCGGGCGGTGATGCCCATGCCCTTGTGGTCGTACCCGGCCGAGCCGCCGGAGGCGAACGCGTCGCCCAGCCAGAAGCCGTAGTTGCCGCTGATCTCGTTGGCGATGTCGGAGAACGTGGCGGTGCCCTTGTCGGCGGCGACCACCAGGTACGGGTCGTCGCTGTCGTGCCGGACCACGTCCGGCGGCGGCACGACCTGCCCGGCCACGATGTTGTCGGTGATGTCCAGCAGCGCGGCGATGAACATCCGGTAGCAGAGCACCGCCTCGTCCCGGTCGCCCGGCTTCTGCTTCAGCACGAAGCCGCCCTTGGCGCCCACCGGCACGATCACGGCGTTCTTCACCATCTGGGCCTTGACCAGCCCGAGGACCTCGGTCCGGAAGTCCTCCCGGCGGTCCGACCAGCGCAGGCCGCCGCGGGCCACCGAGCCGAAGCGCAGGTGCACGCCCTCGAACCGCGGCGAGTACACGAAGATCTCGAACTTCGGCCGCGGCGCCGGCAGGTCCGGGATCGCCGTCGGGTCCAGCTTGAACGACACGTACGGCTTGGGCCGCCCGCCGTCGGCGGTCGAGGCCCGCTGGAAGAAGCTGGTCCGCAGGGTGGCCTGGATCAGCGTCAGGTACGAGCGCAGGATCCGGTCCTGGTCCAGGCTGGTGACGCCCTCCAGCTCCAGCCCGATCGCCGTGGTGATGTCGCGGGCCAGGTGCTCGCGCCCGGCCGGGGCGTTCACCGCCGGCGAGAACCGGGCCTCGAACAGCCGGACCAGCAGCCGCGCCACCTGCGGGTACGCAATGAACGTCTGCTCCATGTACTCCTGCGAGAAGACCGTCCCGGCCTGCCGCAGGTACTTCGCGTACGCGCGCAGGACCACGACCTGCCGCCAGGTCAGCCCGGCCCGCAGCACCAGCTCGTTGAAGCCGTCCACCTCGGCCTCGCCGCGCCAGGTGGCCGAGAACGCGTTCTCCACGTGCGCCCGGACCTCGGTCAGCGCCCGGTGCCCGGCCGGCAGGGTCAGGCCGAAGTCGTAGAGGTACACGGTGCCGTCGGCCCGGCGGACCTCGAACGGGTGCTCGTCGACCACCTGCACGCCGAGCGAGTGCAGCACCGGCAGGACCGCCGAGAGCAGCATCGGCTCGCCGTACCGGAAGACCTTGAACCGGACGTCGTCGTCGTCCTTGCGCTTGCGGAACAGGTGCAGTTCGAGCTGGCCGGGATCCTCCAGCAGCTCCAGCTTCGCCATGTCCTGGCACGCCTCGAACGTGGTGTGCTCGTCCTTGTACGACTCGGTCAGCGCCGGCGCGTACTTGTCGAACAGCGCCCGCGCCTGGCTCTCGCCGAACTTCGTCTCCAGCCCGATCCGGAAGTCGTCCTCCCACGCCCGGGTGGCGGTGTTCAGCAGCTCGGCCAGCGTCGGCACGTCGATGTCGCGGGGCGGGTTCGCCGGGTCGGTCCGGACGATGAAGTGCACCCGGGCCAGCACCGACTCGCTCACCCGGGTGGTGTAGTCGACGCCGACGCCGTTCAGCTCGCGGAGCAGGATCGCCTGCATCCGCAGCCGGTTGGCGGTGGTGAACCGGTCCCGCGGTAGGAAGATCAGGCAGGAGATGAACCGGCCGTAGTCGTCCCGGCGCAGGAACAGCCGGAGCTGCCGCCGGCCCGCCATCCGCAGCACGCCCATGACCGTGTGGAACAGCTCGTCGGTCCGGCTGTGGAACAGCTCGTCGCGCGGGTAGCTCTCCAGGATGTCGACCAGGTCGCGGCCGGAGTGGCTGCGGGCGGACAGGCCGGAGCGCTCCAGCACCTCGGCGACCTTCCGCTTGACCACCGGCAGCTCGCGCACGCTGGTCAGGTACGCCGAGGAGGAGAACAGGCCGAGGAACCGCCGCTCCCCCACCACCGCGCCGGAGTCGTCGAAGACCTTGAACCCGATGTAGTCCAGGTACGCGTTGCGGTGCACGGTCGCCCGCGAGTTGGCCTTGGTGATCGTCAGCAGCCGCCGCTCGAGCGCCTTGGCGTACGCCTCGGGGGTCATCGACGACAGCAGCCGCGCCGCCGGCGGCTCCGAGCGCAGGATGCCCAGGCCGGTGCCGAGGACCGCCTCCAGCATCAGCTCGGGCGCGGTCTCGTCCGCGCCCTTGGCCCCGATCAGCCGGTACTCGCGGTAGCCGAGGAAGGTGAAGTTGTCGTCGACCAGCCAGCGCAGCAGGTCGATCGAGTCGGTGATGTCCTTGTCCGGCACCGGGAGCTGGGCCCGGCTCAGCTCGTCGGCCAGGTCCAGCGCCCGGCGCTGCATCCGCGGCCAGTCCTCGACCGCCTCGCGCACGTCGGTGAGCACCCGCTGGAGCGCCTTCTGCAGCAGGTCCCGGGTGGCGGCGTCCCGGACGATGTCGATCTCGATCCGGATCCAGCTCTCGACCGCCTCGCCGGCGCCCGCCTCGTCCGGCTCCCGGTCCGCGGCGATCTCCACCAGCCGGCCCAGCGGCTCCCGGCGCACCACCAGCAGCGGGTGGACCATCAGCCGGACGTTGAGGTGCTGCGCCGCGATCGCCGCGGTCACCGAGTCGACCAGGAACGGCATGTCGTCGGTGGCGACCTCGATCACCGTGTGGTGGTCACCGGGGACCGGCTCGCCGATCCGCAGCTTCAGCTCGCCGGGCACCCGCTGCGCGGCCAGCGCCGCGTGCTGCCGGACCGCCGCGAGCAACTGGGCCGCCGTACGGCCGGCGAGGTCCTCGTCCGGGGCGAACATCCAGTACCGGGCGACCAGCGCCCGCTCGGCGGCGTCGGTGGCGTCGGCCACGGCCGCGGCGATGAGCTGCTCGGCGCTCGGCGGGGCGGGCAGCCGGTCGTCGTCGGCCCCCGGCGGCGGCGCCGTGTCGACCCGGGTGACCGCGCTCGCGTCCGCGTGCCGCTCCATGTACCGCCCACTCCCCTCGCCCCCGCGCGGCGCGCCGCGCGGCAGATGACCCATGCAGGATGCCGATGACCCGTACGGGACGCCGATGACCCGTGCGGGACCCGGAAAAAGGACGACGGCACCCGCCGTCCGACCGGAGAATCCCCCCACAGCCTAGGACCTCGCCGCGCCCCGTTCGCAGCCACCACGGGACACGGCACGGGGAGCCGGGCCCCCGGACAGAGTGTGGTACAGCGCCGGGTGGCCCGCATGTCGGACAATGGGGGCGTCCGAGTCCGAGGAGTGAACACATGCGCCAGGCCCGGCGATTCCACGCCGCCGCACCGTGCCCGCCCGCCCCGAACCGCCCATCCGGCGCACTCCGGCGCGCAACGGCGCTCGCCGCCGCGGCGCTGCCGGCGCTGGCGCTGCTCGCCGGCTGCGGCGACGACGGCCCGGCCGACGCGGCCGGCGCCTTCCTCGCCGGCTGGCGGGCCGGCAAGCTGGACCGGGTGGCCTTCATCCGGCCCGACGGCAGCAAGGTCGCCGCCGGCGACGTCGCCACCCAGCTCGCCGCGCTCGCCGGCGAGCTGCGCACGTCCCCGCCGACCCTGACCGCGGGCGAGCCGCGGCGCAACGAGGACGCCGCCGACGTCCCCGTCAGTGTGGACTGGCAGTTGCCCGGCGGGGCGCACTGGAAGTACGCCACGACCGTTCAGGTCAACCGGAAGAACGACGACTGGGCGGTGATCTGGAGCCCGGCCGTCGTCCACCCGGGGCTGGTCGAGGGCGAGTCGCTGGGGGTCCGGCGCAGCGCCGCCGCGCGCGGCGCGATCCTCGACGCCGCCGGGCAGCCGCTGGTCACCGCCCGGCCGGTCGTGGTCGTCGGCGTCGAGCCCGGCCGGGTGACCGACGTGAAGAAGCTGGTGCCGGCGCTGACCGCGGCGCTGCGGGCCGCCGGCACGAGCGTCGACCTGGCGAAGCTGCCGGCCGAGCTGGCGAAGGCCGACAAGGGGGCGTTCGTCGAGGTCGTCACGCTGCGCAAGGCCGACTACGAGAAGGCCCGGGCCCGGCTCCAGCCGCTGCCCGGCACGGTGTTCCGGGAGGAGCAGCGGCAGCTCGCCCCGAGCCGGACCTTCGCCCGCGCCCTGCTCGGCACCGTCGACCCCGTGCAGCGCGACGACATGGTGGCCCGGCCGGACGCGTACGAGATCGGCGACCAGGTGGGGCACGGCGGCCTGCAGGGCCGGTACGAGGACCGGCTGCGGGGCACCCCCGGCCAGCGGGTCGTCGCGGTCAGCAAGACCCCGGACGGCACGCCGCAGGCGCGCGACCTGCACACCGTCGAGCCGGCCGCCGGGCAGCCGGTGAAGACCACGCTCGACCCGCGGGTGCAGGGCGCCGCCGACGCGGCGCTCGCCGGGGTGAAGCAGCGCGGCGCGCTGGTCGCGGTCCGGGTGACCGACGGGGCCGTGCTCGCCGCCGCGAACGGGCCCGACGGCGGCGCGGTGAACCTGGCCTTCACCGCTCGGGTGCCGCCGGGCTCGACGTTCAAGATGATCAGCGCGCTGGGCCTGCTGGACAGCGGCGCGGTCACCCCGGCCACGCCCGTGGCCTGCCCGCGCACGGCCAGCGCCGGCGGGCGGTCGTTCCGCAACGCCAACAACTTCGCCCTCGGTACCGTGCCGTTCCGGGTCGACTTCGCGAAGTCGTGCAACACGGCGTTCGCCGCCCTGGCCCCGAAGCTCGGCGCCGCCGGCCTCGCCGACGCCGCCGCCCGGGTCGGGGTGGGCGCCCGCTGGGACGTCGGCCTGGAGGCCGACACCGGCACCGTCTCCCGCGACGGTGACGCCGCCGAGCGGGCCGCCGCGGCGTTCGGCCAGGGCCGGACGGTGGTCAGCCCGCTGGCGATGGCGGCGGCCACGGCGGCCGTGGCGCGCGGGCGGTGGCGCACGCCGGGCCTGGTCCTGGACCCGCTGCCGAACAACGCGGCGCCGCAGACCCCGGCCGCGCCGACCGCGGGCGCGTCGGCCGCCGGCACCACCGCGCCGCCGCCGGCGGCCCCGCCGCCGACCGGCGAGGCCGCGCCGCTGTCGGCCACGTCGATCCGGGCGCTGCACGACATGATGCGCGAGGTGGTCACCGCCGGCACGGCGACCGCGCTGGCCGGGGTGCCCGGCGGCCCGGTGTACGGCAAGACGGGGACCGCGGAGTACGACAACAACCCGGCGCACACCCACGCCTGGTTCGTCGGCTGGCGCGGGGACGTGGCGATCGCGGTGTTCGTGGAGCAGGGCGGCGGCAGCGGGGCGACGGCGGTGCCGATCGCGGCCCGGTTCCTGACCGCGACGGCCCCGCGCCGCTGACCGCCGGCCGTGGCCGGGGTCAGCCGGCCGTGGCCGGGGTGGTCGCCGGCGGCGCGGCCGGCTGGGTCGGCAGCGCCGGGCGCAGCGAGGCCAGGCCGGCGGACAGCGTGGTGACCAGCTCGCTGGCGTGGTCGCCGTCGGCGTCGTAGTCCGGGTCGAAGACCGTGAGCTGCATGCCCAGGCAGTGCGGCGTGTCCACCAGCCCGACCAGCAGCGACTCCAGTTCGGCCAGCGCGATCCCGCCCGGCTCCGGCGCGTCCACCGCCGGCATCACCGCCGGGTCGAGGACGTCCACGTCGACGTGCAGCCAGTACCCGGCGCAGTCGGCGAGCTGCTCGCGCGCCCACTGGGCGCTGCGCGCCGCGCCCTCGGTCCGCAACTGCGGCACCTGCCGGTGCACGATCCCGGCGGCCTGCAGGTCCAGCCGGTAGTCGTCGTGCGCGCGCAGGCCGAGGACGGCGACGTCCACGTCCCGGAAGTACGGCCGGCGGCCCTCGATCGCCGCCAGGTCGCCCTGCCCCCGCCCGGTGGCCAGGGCGAGCACCTCGCCGGCGGCGGCCCCCACGTACGCGGCGTTGCCGGGGTGCCGGAAGTCGGAGTGGGCGTCGAGGTAGATCAGCCCGACCCGGCCGCCGACCGCCTCGCCGAGCCGGTGCATGGCCAGCGCGGCGCCGAGCAGGATCGCGCAGTCGCCGCCGAGGACGAGCGGGAACTCGTCCGCGTCGACGATCGCGCCGATCCGCTCGGCGAGCCGGCGGGTGTACCCGGCGAGCTGCGGGGCGTGCGCGGCGCCGTCGCCGGGCCGCCAGTCGCCGGGGTCGTACCGGGGCGGGGTGAGGCAGCCGGCGTCGCGGGCGCCGAGCCGGGCCAGCAGGTCGTGGTCGCGCAGCGCCCCCGGCGCCTTGGCGCAGCCGGGCACCGAGGCCGCCGTGGGGGGCCGCAGGCCCAGGTTGGACGGCGCGTCGAGCACCGCGATCCGACGCACCGCCGCCCCGCTCAGAACAGCGCGCTGGCGAGCGCGCGGCGGGCCGCGGCGACGGCGGGGTCGTCCGGCGCGGCGACGGCGAACAGGGCGACGAGCCGCTCCCGGACCGCCTCGCGCTGCTCGCCGGCGGTCCGCCGGACCAGCGCGACGAGCCGGGCGTACCCGCGCTCGGCGAGGCCGGAGAGCACCTCGACGTCGGCGGCGACGAGTTGGGCGGCGACGTCCGCCGGCGCGGCGTCGGCGGCGGCGATGGCCGCGGCCGGGTCGCCGACCCCGACGACCCGCCGGGTCAGCTCGACCTGGGCCAGCCCGGCGAGCGCGGCCGGGTCGTTCGGCGTCTCGTTGAGGATCCGCCGGTACGCCGCCTCGGCCTCGTCCAGGTCGCCGGTGGTGAGCGCGTCGTCGGCGGCGTCCAGCCGCGGGTCGACGGGCTCCTCGACCTCGACGCCGCCGGCCTTGAGCAGCGCGCCGAGCCACTGCCGGAGCTGCGCCTCGGGCACCACCCCGGAGAACGCGTCGACCGGCTGGCCGCCGACGATGCCGATGACCATGGGGATGCCCTGGATCCGGAAGAGCTGGGCCAGCCGCGGGTTGGCGTCGACGTCGACCTTGGCCAGCACCCAGTCGCCGCCGGCCTCGACGGCGAGCTTCTCCAGGACCGGGGAGAGCTGCTTGCACGGCTCGCACCACTCGGCCCAGAAGTCGACGACGACCGGGGTGGTCAGCGAGCGTTCGAGCACCTCGGCCTGGAAGGTGGCCTCGGTGACATCGATGACGGCCGCGCCGGCGGCGCCGGGGCGGGGGGCCGCGGGCGCGGCCGGCGGGGGCGTCGCCGGCCGCCGCAGGGCGCTGAGGTCGACCGCGCCGCGGGTGAAGATCGATGGGGAGGTACGTGGGTCGCTCATGGTTGTCCAGTCTGGCACGGCGTGGCGCGGTTCCGGGGTCGGCACCCGGCGGGTGTCAGAAGCGGGCGGGCTCGCGGTACACCCCCCACTCGCCCCGCAGCGCGTCGCAGATCTCGCCCATGGACGCCTCGGCCCGGGCGGCGTCGAGCATGGCCGGGATCATGTTGCCCGTACCCCGGGAGACCTCGACCAGCGCGGCCAGCGCGGCCCGGACGGCGGCGCCGTCGCGGGCGGCCTTGCGCTTGCCGAGCAGCTCCTTCTGGACCAGCTCGACCTCGTGCGAGATGCGCAGGATCTCCAGGTCCTTGGCGACGGTGGTGGTGTGGCAGTTCACGCCGACGATCCGCTTGTCGCCCTTCTCCAACGCCTGCTGGTGGGTGAAGGCGGAGTCGGCGATCTGGCCGGTGAAGTACCCGTCCTCGATGCCGCGCAGGATGCCCTGCGTGATGCTGCCGTCGCTGCCCAGCGAGCGGATCTTGGCGAAGATGGCCTCGGCCTCGGCCTCGATCCGGTCGGTGAGCGCCTCGACGTACCAGGAGCCGCCGAGCGGGTCGGCGACGTTGGTGACGCCGGTCTCCTCCATCAGCACCTGCTGGGTGCGCAGGGCGATCTCGGCGGACTCGTCGGTCGGCAGGGCCAGCGTCTCGTCCAGGGCGTTGGTGTGCAGCGAGTTGGTGCCGCCGAGGACGGCGGCGAGCGCCTCGACCGCGGTCCGGACGACGTTGTTGACCGGCTGCTGCGCGGTCAGCGAGACGCCGGCGGTCTGGGTGTGGAAGCGCAGCCAGAGGGCCTTCTCGCTGGTGGCGCCGTACTTCTCCTTCAGCCAGCGGGCCCAGATCCGGCGGGCGGCGCGGAACTTCGCGATCTCCTCGAAGAAGTCCACGTGCGAGTCGAAGAAGAAGCTCAGGCCGGGGGCGAAGACGTTGACGTCCAGGCCGCGGGACAGGCCCAGCTCGACGTACCCGAAGCCGTCGGCGAGGGTGTACGCCAGCTCCTGCGCGGCCGTGGCCCCGGCCTCGCGGATGTGGTACCCGGAGACCGACAGCGGCTTGTACCGCGGGATGTTGCGGGCGCAGTACTCCATCAGGTCGCCGATGAGGCGCAGGTGCGGCTCGGGCGCGAACAGCCACTCCTTCTGCGCGATGTACTCCTTGAAGATGTCGGTCTGGAGCGTGCCGTCGAGCTTGGTGATGTCGGCGCCCTGCCGCTCGGCGGCGACCAGGTACATGCAGAAGGCCGGCACCGCCGGCCCGGAGATCGTCATCGACGTGGTGGTGCCCTGCAGGTCGATGCCGTCGAACAGCACGTCCATGTCGGCGGCGGAGTCGATGGCCACGCCGCAGTGGCCGACCTCGCCGAGCGCGTGCGGGTCGTCGGAGTCGCGGCCCATCAGGGTGGGCATGTCGAACGCGACGCTCAGCCCGCCGCCGCCGGCGGCGAGGATCATCTTGTACCGCTCGTTGGTCTGCTGGGCATTGCCGAAGCCGGCGAACTGCCGGATCGTCCAGCGCCGGCCGCGGTAGCCGGTCGGGTACAGGCCGCGGGTGTACGGGTACTCCCCCGGCCAGCCGATCCGGTCGAAGCCCGGCACGTCGGCGCCCTCCGGCGGGCCATACAGCGGCTCGACCGCCATGCCGGACAGCGTGGTGAAGTCCGCGTCCCGCTTCTGTGCGGCGTCGTAGCGGGCCTGCCAGCGGGCCCGGCCAGCGGCGATCTCGTCGGCGTTCATGCACGGCTCCTTCTCTTTGCCCCGAGTCTAGTCAGGGCGGGCCGCGTTCGGGGTGGCCGGCGGCGGCCGGCGCAGTGCCCCCGGCCGTCGGCCGGGGGCACTGCGGTCGATCACCGGGCGGTGGCCCGCCGGGTCAGCGCCGGTCCCCGTCGAAGGTGGCGTCGAAGGAGATGCCGGGCAGCCCCGTACCGGACATCGGGTGCGTGGCCACGTCGCCGAGGGTGATGCCCTCGGAGGCGACCAGGTGCTGCAGGCCCTTGCCGGCGGTGGTGTAGTCGTCGGCGACGTCGGTCAGGCAGTCGCCCATGCCGTCGGCGCGGAGGTTGAACGTGCCCGCGGCCATGATCGGGTAGTCGGTCTTCCCGGCCACCCGGTCCATGATCGACCCCACGAGCTGCTTGCACTGGGCGTTGGCGACCTTGCGGTCCTTCGCCGCGAGCTGGACGCCGCAGGTGAAGTACCCGCCCTCGCGGGAGACGACCTGCGAGCAGTGCGCGATCCGGCGCTCGTCGCCGGCGGCCTGCTTGTCGAACGGGAACGCCCAGGAGTTGTAGCTGGTCATGTCGGCCAGCGTGTCGATCACGGCCGAGCCGTAGTGGCCGCCGGTGGCGCAGGTGATGTGGTGCCCGTCCGCCCGGCTGATCGGGGCGAACGCCCAGTGCGTGTGCCGGCCGGGGTGGGTCGTCCGCATGGCGTTGAACAGCGTGTCGACGTCGGACCGGCACGCCTCGTTCAGCGTCAGCGCGACCGGCTTCAGCTCCTTGACCAGCGCGACGGTGGCGGGCACGGACTTGCCCTTGTCGTAGCAGTCCTCGTCGTAGCCGCTGTTGCAGAGGTTGACCTGCAGCACCGTGCCATCCTCGGCCGCGGTCGCGGGGGCCGCCGGCGCCAGCGGGCCGGCGGCGCCGCTGAGCGAGGTGGTCGGCGCCGCCGGGGCGGCGAGGGCCGCCGCCGGGGCGGCGAGGGTGCCCGCGGCGAGGCCGGCGGCCGCGGCGAGGGCGACGGAGAAGCGGACGATGGTGGTACGCGGGGTGCGCGTGAGCGCCCGCGTCGGGCCGTGTGAGGGCATGCAGTCCCGTCCTTCGAACGAAAGGTGTGTGAGGGATGCCGAGCGGCGGCGGTCCCGGTGCAGCCGGGGATGGCGCGCGCCGCCGATCGGGGTGCGCCGCGGCGGTACGGGTACCGTCCGCGGCGGCATTCACGTGTTATTCGGTTGTCCAGCACCCGAAAACGGTCCATTGGGCACCATTGGCCAGGCCGCATTCACGGTCTTCTGTGAACGCGTCGCTGCGGGTGGGAACGTACCGGCATGACAACACTCGGTCCATGGATGGCCCATCCATGGACCGCTTTGTCGGTTTGGCGACGCAAATTTGTCAAATCAAGGATGCCGCCGCCGGCACCCCCGGATCCCGCCGCGTGAATACACTCCGTGAACGATGAGTGGTAAATAACTGGCAACTGTCAAACAGTTGACAGCCGGGTGTGCACACACGTGCGGTGCGGTGGAATGCGCGGTCAGTGACCGAGGCGGTCCAGCAGGGTGGCCGCCGCCGCGTACGGGTCCAGCCGGCCCGCGGCCACGTCCGCGGCCAGCGCCTCCAGGCCCGCGCCCGGGCGCAGCCCGCCGATCCGCGCCCGCAGCGTGCCCAGCGCGATCGCCTCGATCTCCGCGGCGGCCCGGCGCTCGCGGCGGCGGCCGGCCTCGCCGGTCTCGACCAGCCACGCCCGGTGCTTGCCGATCGCCGCGACGACGTCCTCGACGCCCTCGCCGCGCAGCGCGACCGCGCGGACCACCAGCGGCCGCCACTGGCCGGCCGACCGCTCGCCGAGGGCGATCATGCCCTGGGTGTCCCGGTACGTGGCGTCGGCGCCGTCCCGGTCGGCCTTGTTGATGACGAACACGTCGGCGATCTCCAGGATGCCGGCCTTGACCGCCTGGATCGCGTCGCCCATGCCCGGCGCGAGCAGCACCAGCGTCGTGTCGGCCAGGCTGGCCACCTCGACCTCGGCTTGCCCGACGCCGACGGTCTCCACCAGGACGACGTCGCAGCCGGCGCCCTCCAGCACCCGGACGGCCTGCGGCGTCGCCGCCGACAGCCCGCCCAGGTGCCCGCGGCTGGACATCGACCGGATGTAGACGCCGGCGTCGGTGGCGTGGTCCTGCATCCGGACCCGGTCGCCGAGGATTGCCCCGCCGGTGAACGGGCTGGACGGGTCGACGGCCAGCACGCCGACCCGGTGGCCCTGCTCGCGGAACGCGCGGACCAGCTCGTTGGTGGTGGTCGACTTGCCCACGCCGGGCGACCCGGTGAGCCCGATCACCTGCGCGCCGCCCACGTGCGGGGCGAGCGCGCCGGCGATCTCCGGCAGCAGCGGGTCGCCGTTCTCCACCAGGGTGAGCAGCCGCGCGACCGCGCGCGGGTCACCGTCCCGCGCCAGCGCGACGAGCCGCCCGATGTCCCGGGAGCGCCGGAGCGAGCCGGTCATCCGCGTCCCCCTCAGGCGTTCGGGACCCGCAGCAGCAGGGCGTCGCCCTGGCCGCCGCCGCCGCACAGCGCCGCCGCGCCGAGGCCGCCGCCGCGGCGCTTCAGCTCCAGCGCCAGGGTCAGCGCCAGCCGGGCGCCGGACATGCCGATGGGGTGGCCGAGGGCGATCGCGCCGCCGTTCGGGTTGACCCGCTCCGGGTCGACGCCGAGCTGCGCGGTCGAGGCGATGCCGACCGCGGCGAACGCCTCGTTGATCTCGATCACGTCGAGGTCGCCGACCGCCAGGCCGGCCTTGCCCAGCGCGTGCTCGATCGCGTTGGCCGGCTGGTGGTGCAGGGAGTTGTCCGGGCCGGCGACGTTGCCGTGGGCGACGATCTCGGCCAGGTACGGCAGGCCCAGCTCCTCGGCGGTCGCCTTGCGCATCACCACGACCGCGCAGGCGCCGTCGGAGATCGGCGAGGCGCTGCCGGCGGTGATCGTGCCGTCCCCGGCGAACGCCGGGCGCAGCTTGGCCAGGCCGTCGGCGGTGGTGTCCGGGCGGATGCCCTCGTCCTCGCTCACCACGACCGGGTCGCCCTTGCGCTGCGGGATCTCCACCGGGGCGATCTCCTCGGCGAAGTGGCCGTTCTTCTGCGCGGCGGCGGCGCGCTGGTGGCTCGCGGCGGCGAACTCGTCCTGCGCCCGGCGGCTGATGTTCAGCTTCGCGCCGGTCCGCTCGGTGGACTCGCCCATCGAGATGCCGTCGTACGCGTCGGTGAGGCCGTCGAGGGCCATGTGGTCGCGGACCGTGACGTCGCCGTACTTGTACCCGGTCCGCTGGCCGAGCAGCAGGTGCGGGGCGTTGGTCATCGACTCCATGCCGCCGGCCACGACGATGTCGACCTCGCCGGCGCGGATGAGCTGGTCGGCCAGGGCGATCGCGTCCAGGCCGGACAGGCAGACCTTGTTGATCGTCAACGCCGGCACGGCCATCGGGATGCCGGCCTTGATCGCCGCCTGCCGGGCCGGGATCTGGCCGGCGCCGGCCTGGAGCACCTGACCCATGATCACGTACTGCACGCGGTCCGCCGGGACGCCCGCGCGCGCCAGCGCGGCCCGGATCGCCACCGCGCCCAGCTCGGTGGCCGGGAAGCTCTTGAGGTTGCCCAGCAGCCGACCCATCGGGGTCCGCGCGCCGCCAACGATCACCGAGGTCATGGTCCTCCACCCTCCGAAGCACTGCCCGATCCGCGCCCCACCGGCCACGGTGGCCCCGGGGTGGGCGCCGCGGCGACCCGGGGCGGGGTCGCGGCGCGCCCTAACGCTGGTTCAGCCAGACTATCCCCATGGCGAACCCCGACCCGCACCCCGCCCCGCCGCCGGCGCCGCTGCCGGCCGACGTCGGCATCCGGCGCGTCGACCACGTCGGCCTGGCCGTACCGGATCTCGATGCGGCCATCGACTTCCACGAGCGGGTCCTCGGCCTGCGCTGCGTGCACCGCGAGGTCAACGAGGAGCAGGGCGTGGCCGAGGCGATGCTCGCCGCCGGCGACGGGTCGACGGCGGTCCAGCTCCTCGCGCCGCTCGGGCCGGAGAGCACGATCGCCCGGTTCCTGGACCGGCGCGGGCCGGGGTTGCAGCAGCTCGCGTACACCGTGGCGGACGTCGACGCGGCCTGCGCCGTGCTGCGCGGCCGCGGCGTGCGGCTGCTCTACGACGCGCCGCGGCGCGGGACCGGCGGGTCGCGGATCAACTTCGTCCACCCGGCCGACGCGGGCGGCGTCCTGGTCGAGCTGGTGGAGCCGGCCGCCGGCCACTGAGCCGGGCCGCTCGCCGAGCCGGGTCGGCGAGCGGGCAGGGCCGGGCGGTGGGGCGGGTCGGCCATGGACGGGTCGGCCGGCGGTCGGGCCGGCGGCGGGGCGCGACACCCGATCGCCTGTCGCGCCGACTACCCCGGCCGGTGGACATCGCCGCCGGCGCGCGGGGAGGCGCACCGGCGGTCCGCCCGCGCGGGCGCGGACCACGCCGGACGGACAGTATGTTTCGTCCGATAATGTCCGGAGTGGATGACGGCGGCGGCGCGCCGCTGGCAGCCGGCGCCGCGACCGCCCGGCGCGCCGCCGGCGACGGTGGCGCAAACCGCGCTCGCGCTGGCCGAACGCGCCGGTCCGGGGCAGTCGGCGGATGGTTGTCAACTGTCGATGAATGCCCCGTTATCGACTCTTGCGGAGCCCCCCGGGGCGTCTGCGACGATGTGGCAATGGCCCAGCAGGATTCGTCCATCGCCTTCTTCGACAACAGCAACGAGGACCAGTACTTCACGGTGGTCCTGCGCGGCTATGACCGGCAGCAGGTCGACAACCACCTGCAGCGGCTCAACGCTGCGCTCGACCAATCGAAGCAGGCGCGGGCCGAGGCCGAGCAGCGGATGAACGACGCCCAGCGCCGGTTGCGCCAGACCGAGCAGCGGGTGGGCGCGGTCGAGCAGAAGCTCGCCGACAGCCAGAAGCAGCTCGAGGAGAACAACCGGCCGACGCTGGCCGGGCTGGGCACCCGCGTCGAGCAGATCCTGCGGCTGGCCGAGGAGCAGGCCAACGACCACCGGGCCGAGGCCAAGCGGGAGGCCGAGGGCATCCTGTCGGCCGCCAAGCTGGAGGCCCGGGAGATCACCGACAAGGCCCGGTCCGAGTCCACCGGCATGAAGGCCGCGATCGAGCGCGAGGTCGGCAACCTGCGCACCGCCGCCGAGCGCGAGGCCGCCGAGACCCGGGTCCAGGCCCGGCGCGAGGCCGACACGCTGCGGGCCGACGCCGACCGCGAGACCAAGCAACTGCGGACGGTCACCACGCACGAGGTCGCCGAGCTGAAGTCGACCTCCGAGCGCGAGGTCGCCACCATGCGGGCCACCGCCGAGCGCGAGGTCACCCAGCAGCGGGCCAAGGCGTCCCGGGAGGCCGAGGAGAAGCGGGCCGAGGCCAGCAAGATCCTCGCCGAGGCGCGGGAGAAGCGGGACAAGGACCTGCAGGCGCTGGCGCTGGAGATCGCCGAGCGCAACGAGCGGGCCGAGAACGAGGAGTCGCAGCGGCACGCCGCCCAGGTGGCCGCCACCCAGAAGCTCGTCGCCGAGGCCGAGGGCCGGGCCCGGTCGGCCGACGAGCGGGCGAAGGAGACGGAGAAGAAGGCCGAGACCCGCCGCCAGGAGTCGGAGCGGACCGCCGCCGAGACCGTGGACAAGGCCAAGGCGCTCGCCGACAAGACCGTCACCGAGGCCCGGGCCGAGTCCCAGCGGGTGATGAGCGAGGCCCGGACCGAGGCGGAGATCACCCTGCAGGCCGCCCGCCGCGAGGTGGAGGACCTCACCCGCCAGAAGGAGGTCGTCACCGCCCAACTGGGTCAGATGCTCTCCGGGCTGGCCGGTATCGTGCCGACGGTCGGGGCGCCGGCCGACGGCGCAGCGACAAAGTCGGCGCCGAAGGGTGACGCGGACAAGTCCGGCACGGCAGAATCGGGGAGCGTCGCCGCCGGCGGCGACTCCCGGCCGCCCAAGCAGGCAGCGAAGACCAGCTAGTCCCGCGCCACGGCGGGGGCTGGCACTCAGCCAGCGGGCGGCCCGGCGCGGGGTGGTGATCCTCAGCGCGCCGGGCCGCCACATGAAAAGATGTGAGCATGGTGCAGCACGGCGCAGAGTTCTTCCCCCTAGATGACGGCGCCTCCGAGCCCGCCTTCGACTTCGCCCTCCGCGGGTACGACCGGCGCCAGGTGGAGCGCTTCGTCGCCCAGGTGGACGCCGAGAAGGCCACCCTGAGCACCGAGTGCGAGCAGGCGTACGCCCAGGTCCAGGCCATGGCCGGGCAGATCGACCAGCTCCAGAACGAACTTGTCGAGGCCCGTCGCCGCGCCGCCACCCCGGAGAAGGTCTCGTTCCGCCACCTCGGCCCCCGGGTCGAGCAGATCCTCGGGCTCGCCGAGGAGCAGGCCGACCAGCTCCGCACCGAGGCCGCCCGGGAGGTCGAGCAGCTCCGCCGGGCCGCCGACGTGGCGCTCAGCGACGCCCAGGAGAAAGCGCAGACCGCCGTCCGGGACTTCGAGGTCGCGCTGGCCGCCCGCCGGGCCGAGGAGGACAAGGTCGACGCCGAGCGGGAGAAGTCCCGCCAGGCCAAGGTCGCCGAGGTCCAGCGGCAGTGCGACGAGCTGCGCGCCGCGGCCGCCCGGGAGGCGGCCAAGACCCGGGAGGCGGCCGAGCGGCTGACCGCCGAGGCGGGGGCCGAGGCCGAGCGGGTGCTCGGTACGGCGCGGGCCGAGGCCCACCAGCTCACCGAGGCCGCCACCGCCCGGGTCGGCACCACCCGGGCGGAACTGGAGGCGCACGTGCAGAGCGTCCGGGCGCAGCTCCAGCAGGAGACCACCCAGCAGCGGGCCGCGCTGGAGCAGGACCTCACCAAGCGGCGGACGCAGGCCGAGCAGGAGCTGGCCAAGCGCCGGACCGCGCTCGAGCAGGAGATCGCCGCCCGGCGCAGCCAGGCCGAGCAGGAGCTGCGCGGCCAGGTGGCCAAGGTCGAGCAGGAGATCAACCACCGGCGCAGCGAGGCGGACGGGTACGCGGTGAAGGTCCGCGGCGAGGCCGAGGACCAGATGCAGCGCGCCCGCGAGCGGATCGGCGGCCTGCAGGCCGAGCTGACCCGCGCGCACGAGCGGCTGGCGGAGGTCGAGCAGCGCACCGGCGAGACCCGCAAGGACCTCGTCGCCGGGCAGCAGCGGCTCGCCCACCTGGAGGAGCGGATGGCCGCGGCGATGGGCCGGGTCCGCGAGGCCGAGCAGCGGGCGGGCGCCGAGCCCGGCACCGCGCCGGCAGCCCGGACCGCCCCCGCGGCCGACCAGCCGCGGGCGAACGGCGCCGAGCCGGCGCGGGCCGACGCGGGCCGCCCGGCCGAGCGGCCACGCCCCGCCGAGGAGCCGCGTCCGGCCGCCCGGCCGGGCGGCCGGCCCGAGGACGGCCCGCGGCCCGCCCAGGCCGGCAACGCCGGTCCCCGCCCCGCGGGCGGCGCGCCGGCCCGCCCGGCGGGCCAGGAGGGCAAGCCCGCCCGCGAGCAGCCGGTCGGCGCGGACGCGGACTGACGTCGGCCGATGGCGGAGCCGCGGAAGGACGACGACCCGCCGGCGGATCCGCCGGCGACCGGTTCCGCTCCCGCGGACGCGCCCGGCGACGGGCCGACCGATGGGCCGGGTGACGCCCCGGCGATGCCCGCGCGGGCGGCCGCGACCACCGAGGGCTCGTACACCGACGACCGGGCCCCGTTCGGCACGCCGGGCCGGCCGCTGGCCCGCAGCCCGTTCGTCTTCGGCTTCGTCTTCGCCCTCGGCGCGCTGGCCGCGTTCATGCTGTTCCGGGCGCTCAGCGACGCCGCCGGGATGCTGGTCCTGGTGTTCAGCGCGCTGTTCCTCGCGATCGGGCTGAACCCGGCCGTCGAGGCACTCCAGCGGCTGCGGATGCGGCGCGGGTTCGCGGTGCTGATCGTGGCGCTGGCGGTGCTGGCGCTGTTCGCCGGCGGGCTGCTGGCGCTGGTCCCGCCGCTGGTGCACCAGTCCAAGGAGTTCGCGACCCAGCTCCCGCAGTACATCGAGTCGCTCAACCGCAGCGAGACGCTGCGCGACCTGAACGCCCGGTACCAGCTCATCGACAAGCTGCGCACCGCGGCGACCGCCGACCGGCTGTCGAACCTGGCCGGCGGGATCGTCGGCGGCGCCGGGGTGGTGTTCGGGACGGTCTTCAAGGTGCTGACGGTGTCGGTGCTGACGCTGTACTTCATGGCGGCGTTCAACCGGCTGCGGGCCCGGGCGTACCAGCTCGTGCCGGCCTCGCGCCGGGACCGGGTGAGCAAGCTCAGCGACGCGGTGCTGGCCAAGGTGGGCGCGTACCTGGTCGGGGCGCTGTCGATCGCGCTGCTGGCCGGGGTGACCACGTTCATCTTCCTGCGGGCCGTGGGGGTCGAGTACGCGTTCGCGCTGGCGTTCGTGGTGGCGGTGTGCGACCTGATCCCGCAGATCGGGGCGACGCTGGGCGCGGTCGTGGTCAGCCTGGCCGGTTTCGCCACGTCCGTCCCGGTCGGCATCGCGTGCCTGGTGTTCTTCCTGGTGTACCAGCAGATCGAGAACTACCTGATCTACCCCAAGGTGATGCGCCGCTCGGTGAAGGTCAGCGACCTCGCCGCGATCATCGCGGCGCTGACCGGGGTGGCGCTGTTCGGGGTACTCGGCGCGCTGGTGGCGATCCCGGCGGTGGCCGCGCTCCAGTTGATCGTCGACGAGGTCGTCGTCCCGCGCCAGCAGCGGCACTGATCGCCGTCGACTAGGTCTGACATTTCGGGCGGCGTACGAGGGTTGGCGCGGGCCGGGGGCGGGTAGCCGCAGGAGGCGATGCCCGCACGCTCGGAGGTGCCCGTTGGTGCTGGTCGTGATCGTGGAGATCCTGTTCTGCGCCGTCTTCGTGCGCGCGTTGTCCGGGTATCTCCGGCACCGCGACGCGGTGCAGCGGCAGGTCATGATCGTCTTTTTCGCGATCACGGCGCTGTTCGTGCTGGGCGTCTTCCGCTTCCTCGGCGTGGGGGCGCCGGAGTGGGTGCAGACCTCGTTCACCGCGCTGCTGCTCGGGCAGCCGTACTTCACCCTCGGTCTCGCCGCCCGGATCCGGCCGGTCCCCCGGTGGGTCCGGGCCACCGCCGCGCTCGGCTGGGCGGCCACCGTCCTCGGCCTGATCATGACCGAGCTGGGCGCCCGGCCGACCTGGTTCCTCGCGATGATGGCCGGGGTGTTCGCGCTCGGCGAGCTGGTCGCCGCCGGGTACCTGTACGCCGCCGCCCGCAACCGGGCGGGCTCGTCCCGGCTGCGGCTCCAGCTCGCCGCGCTCAGCACGGTGGCGTTCGCCGTGATCCTGATCACCGCGGTCGCCGGCCCGGACGGCGGGCGGGCGGCCCGGGTGATCGCCCTGGTGTCGGCGGTCGGGTACGTGACGGCGTTCGTCCCGCCCGCCCGGCTGCGCCGCCGCTGGTCGCTCGCCTCGACCCAGGAGCTGACCATGCGGCTGCTGGACCGGGCGCCGAACGAGTCCGCCGCGAGCGTCTGGCAGCGGTACGTCGAGGCGGTCGTCCGGCTGAGCGCCTCCCGGGCGGTGCTGGTGCTGCTGCCCGAGGAGCGGGGCGGCCTCATGGTGGCCGCTCGCGCCGGCCCGGCCGGCGACCCGCGGGGCGGGCCGGTCCGGCTGGACGAGGCGCTGGCCGCTGCGGTGCGCACGTCGCCGGGGCGCCCGTACCGGCGGCTGCCCCCGGACGCGGCCGCGGCGCTGGCCCGGGAACTGGCCGACGACCCGCGGGTCCGGTACGGGATCACCGCCGCGCTGCCGCTGCCCGACGGCCGGCGCGGCACGCTGGTGCTGCTCGACGCGTACGAATCGCTGTTCAGCGAGGACGACATCGCGCTCTTCGGCGAGCTGGGCGGCGCGGCGGCGCTGCTGGCCGAGCGGCAGGCGCTGACCGACCGGCTGACCGCCGCGGTGGCCGCGGCCGACGCGGCGAGCCGGGCCAAGACCCAGTTCGTCGCGAACATGAGCCACGAGCTGCGCACCCCGCTGAACGCGATCATCGGGTTCAGCGACCTCATGCGCGACGAGCCGCCCGCCGGGGACGGGCGGGTCATCCCGGCCGAGTGGATCGAGTACGTGCACACCAGCGGCCAGCACCTGCTGGCGCTGATCAACGACGTGCTGGACCTGTCCAAGATCGAAGCGGGCAAGGTCGAGCTGCGCCCGGTCCTGATCGACTCGGCCGACGTGGTGCACGAGGTGATCGCCGGCCTCCAGTCGCTGCACGAGGCGAAGCGGCTGGACATGGTCGTCGCCGTACCGCCGCTGCCGCTGCGCGCCGACATCACCCGGCTGCGGCAGATCCTGACCAACCTGCTCTCCAACGCGATCAAGTTCACGCCCGAGGGCGGCAGCATCTTCGTCGCCGGCCGGCAGGTCGGCGCCGAGGTCGGGCTGTCGGTCAGCGACACCGGGCCCGGCATCAGCGACGCCGACCAGGCCCGGATCTTCGAGGAGTTCCAGCAGGTCGGCGACCCGCGGATGCACAAGGCCGGCAGCGGCCTCGGGCTCGCGCTGACCCGCCGGCTGGTCGAGGCGCACGGCGGCCGGATCGAGGTCAGCTCGGTACCCGGCCACGGCGCCCGGTTCACGGCCTGGCTGCCCAGCCTCCAGCCGGACAGCGCGCCGCGGGCCGAGCCCGGCACCCCGCCGGCTCCCGGCGGCATCCTGGTCATCGAGGACGACCGGGCCGCCGCCGACCTGCTCGCCACCCACCTGCGCCGGGTCGGGTTCGCCGTCACCATCGCCCCCGACGGCGAGGAGGGGGTGCGGCTGGCCGCCGTCCAGCAGCCCGAGGTGATCCTGCTGGACGTCATCCTGCCCGGCATCGACGGCTGGGAGGTGATGCGCCGGCTGAAGGCCGACGACCGGCTCCGGCACATCCCGGTGGCGATCATCAGCGTGGTCGAGGACCACGCGGTCGGGCTGGCGCTCGGCGCGGTCGACTACTTCACCAAGCCGATCAACCACGACCTGCTGCTGGCCTGGCTGATCCGGCACGGCATGGTGCCGCCGCTGACCGACCAGGACACCAACATCCTGGTCATCGACGACGACCCGGCCGTCCTGCTGACGGCGCAGCGGCGGCTGGCCCGGCCGGGCCTGCGCGTGGTCACCGCCGAGAACGGCCTGGACGGGCTGCGGCTGGCCCGCCAGCACCGGTTCGACCTGGTGATCTGCGACCTCATGCTGCCCGACCTGGACGGCTTCTCGGTGATCTCCGCGCTGCACGAGGACCCGCACACCCGCGAGGTCCCCGTGCTGGTCCTCACCGCGCAGGACCTGACCGCGGCCGACAAGGCCCGACTGTCCGGCAAGATCCTCGGAATAGCGGCCAAGGAGGCCGACCCGGTGCACGCCGTCCGCGACTGGCTGCACCACCTCGCCGACCTCACCGACCCGCACCTGCGGGAGCGGGCCGGGCAGGCGGTGTCCGAGCGGGCGGCTCAGGCGCTGTCGAAGGCGGCGACCGTCCGGTCGGCGTAGGCGCTGGCGTCGCCGTACGTCATCGGTCCGTCCCACGTCGCCGGCAGTGGCCCGCGGCCCGGCGTGACCCGCGCGACGATCGCGTCCAGGACCGTCTCGGCGTCGCCCACCCACAGGTGCTTCGCCCCCGGTACGCCGACGACCTCGGCGGCCGGGATCGCCGCGAACCGCTCGCGGGCGGCGGCGGGGCGCAGGTAGTCGTCCAGCTCCGGGACCAGCGCGGTCAGCGGCTTGCCGCTGCCGGCCCAGCGGGCCAGGTCGGCGTCGGTGGCCGAGCGCAGCGGCGGGGAGAGCAGGACCGCCCCCTCGATCGCCGGGTCGCAGCCGTGCCGCAGGGCCAGGTCGGTGCCGAACGACCAGCCGACCAGCCAGCGCCGGGGCAGCTCGGCGAACTCCGCGTACTCGATCGCCGCGGCGACGTCGTACCGCTCCCCCTCGCCGCCGTCGAACGCGCCCTCGCTGGTGCCCTGCACGCTGGTCGTACCGCGGGTGTTGAACCGCAGGACGGCCAGGTCGGCCAGCGCCGGCAGCCGCCAGGCGGCCTTGCGGAACACGTGGCTGTCCATCATCCCGCCGTGCGTCGGCAGCGGGTGCAGGCAGATCAGCGTCGCCGCGGGCGCCCGGCCGGCCGCCGGCACGGCCAGCTCGCCGACCAGCCGGAGGCCGTCGGCGGTCTCCAGCGTGACCGGGGTCCGGTCGGCCGGCAGGATCGAGTTCGCGCGGATGGGTGTGCTCACTCCCCCATCCTGCGCCGCCGCCGCGCCCCGCGGGCGGCGACCCCGGCAACAGTGATCCGGGCCGCTACTTGGTCCGGTTGACCATCTCCGGGTGGGAGAGCAGGAACTCCTCCGCCCGGCCGCCGTGCACCGCGGCCAGGAACTGCTTCGCCGGGGGCGTCAGCGCCTCCCCCTGGTACACCCCGCCCGGCATGACCGAGGCGCCCGGCAGCTTGACCATGGTGATCGACTCCGAGCGCAGGTTGCGCAGCGCGTACGCGAAGTCGGACACGCTGTGCCCGCGCCCGCTGAACGTCAGCGTCCTGCCGGCCGCCTGGAGCACCCGGTCGAGCCGGGCCGGGTTGGTCACGACGTCCCGGCTCAGCGCCTGCGCCGCCATCGCCCGGAGGAACTGCTGCTGGTGCCGCTGCCGGGTGTAGTCGCCGCCGGGCAGGTACCGCTGCCGGGTGTAGTCCAGCGCCTCCCAGCCGCTGAGCGTGCGCATGCCCTTGGCGTAGTGCTTGCGCGGGCCGCGGAACGCCGCCGCGCCCTCGCCGCCGCCGGGGTTGGACTCGCGGTGCTTGCCGTCGGGGCGCATGTGGATGGAGTCGACGTCCATGTCGACGTACAGCTTGACGCCGCCGAGCGCGTCCACGATCCGGCGGAAGCCGGTGAACGTGACGATCGCCCCGGCGTCGAACCGGGCGATGCCGGTGGCGTGGCCGACCGTGCGGGAGAGCAGCTCGAAGCCGCGCACCGGGTCCTTGCGGCCGTCGCCGTGCACCCGGGAGCCGTAGTACATCGCGTGGGTCAGCTTGTCCTTGCCGCCCGCGTACCCGGCCGGCGGGAAGGCCGGGATGTCGACCAGCAGGTCGCGCGGCAGCGAGAACAGGAACGCCCGGTCCAGCCCGGCCGGGATGTGCATCACCAGGACCGAGTCGGCGCGCAGGTCGGGGTTCGGTTCCCACTCGCGCGGGTCGATGCCGGCGAGCAGGATGTTGAGCGGGCCGGTGATCCCGCGCGGCGCCCCCGCCTCGGCCGCGCCGTCGCCGAACAGGTCGCCCTTGCCCACCGCGCTGTCCACGCGGTTCACCAGTACGGTCGCCGCCACCGCGCTGCCGCCGCCCGCCACGGCCAGCACGAGGCCGGCGATCAGGCACAGCCGGGCCCACAGTGGACCGCGCTGCCGCCCTGCTCGCCGCTGCCGATCGGCGTCCGGCCGCCGCCGCAAACCCGCCACGTCCACCCTCCCACCAGAGTCGATGCCGAACGCTACGACCCCGGTGCCATCGGCCGCCACCCCCGACCGCCCGAACCCGGGGATAGCGACATGAATTCCGCGTGAATCACGTCGCCTCGACGTGATCGACGTCCGTCCGGCGTGGTCACCGCCCGCTCCCGGCCGCCGGACGACCGCCGGCCCGGCCGCGGCGGGTCAGCGGTGGCGGGGCCGGAGGGGACGGTGGGCGCGGGCGCGCCAGCAGCCCGCGTGCCAGTGCCGGCGGTCCGCCGCCTCGCCCCGCTCGTCCGCCGGCCACGCCACCAGGTGCGGCGTGCCCGGCGGGATCGGGTGGTCGCAGCCCGGGCAGCGGTACGCCTTCACCGCCGCCGGGGCCGGCACCGTCCGGACGTGCCAGGCCCCGTCCGCCGCCGTCTCGACCGCCCCCGCACCCCGGCGGACCCGGTCCGGGTCGAGCGGCGCGCCGGCGTCGTCGCGCCGGTTGCGCCGCGGGCTCACCGCTGGTGCGGGCGGAAGCCCCGGCCGGCGCGCTGCCCGGTCCGGCCGGCGGTCACCATCTGCTCCAGCAGCGGCGCCGGCGCGAACGACGGCTCGCCCGTCTCGGCGAACTGGGCGCGCAGGGTGGCCAGCGCGCGGTCCAGCCCGACGTGGTCGATGAACCCGATCGGCCCGACCGGGTACCCGCAGCCCAGGGTCATCGCGTGGTCGATGTCGTCCGGGCCGGCGTAGCCCGACTCGACCAGCTTGACGGCGTCGTTGAGGTACGGCATCAGCAGCGCGTGCACGATCGCCCCGGCCCGGTCCCCGCACTCCACGACGGCGCCGCCGAGCGCGGCGCCGAGCGCCCGCGCCGCCGCGACGGCGGGCTCCCCGGAGCGGACGGTCCGCACGACCTCGATCAGCCGCACCGCCGGCGCGGGCAGGCGCAGCCCGACGACGTCCTCCGGGCGGCCGCTGGCCATCGCGCAGTCGATCACCGGCAGCGCGTTGGTGGCGGCGCCGAGCACGGTCCCCGGCTTGCAGACCGCGCCCAGCTCGGCGAAGCGGGCGCGCACGGTGTCGGCGTCCGCATGGGAGATCTCGATCACCAGGTCGACGTCGGCGAGCGCCGACAGGTCGTCGGTGGCGGTCACCACCGTGCGCCCGGCCTCGGCGAGCCGCCCGCCCAGGATGCGGGCCATCGGGCCGGCGCCGACCAGGCCGATGCGCTGCGGGGCCTCGCCGGCGGGCGCGGCCGCCGCGGGGGGCACGGGCCGGCCGTTCCCGTACGCGTGGAAGCCGCGCCCGGACTTGCGCCCCAGCAGGCCCGCGGTGACCATCTCGGCGAGCAGCGGCGCCGGCGCGTGCCGGCGGGACCGGCCGCCGCGCTCGTACATCGTGCGCAGGATCTCGTACGACGTGTCCAGCCCGATCAGGTCCAGCAGCGCGAACGGCCCCATCGGCAGGCCGCAGCCGTGCTGCATCGCGGCGTCGATGTCGTCGCGGGTGGCGAAGCCGCTCTCCAGCATGCCGATCGCCTGGTTGAGGTACCCGAACAGCAGGTGGTTGGCGATGAACCCGGCCCGGTCGCCGATCGTCACCGGCACCTTGCCCAGCCCGGTGCAGAAGGCGGCCAGGTCGTCGACGAGGGCGGGCTCGGTGACGACCGTACGGACGATCTCCACCAGCTTCATCACCGGCGCGGGGTTGAAGAAGTGCACGCCGATGACCCGCTCGGGCCGGCCGGTCGCGGCGGCGATGTCGGTGACGCTGAGCGAGGAGGTGTTGGTGGCGAGGACGGCGTCGGGGCGGCAGATCCGGTCCAGCTCGGCGAACAGCGGCGCCTTGACGTCCAGCCGCTCGGGCACGGCCTCGATCACCAGGTCGACGTCGGCGAGCGCGGCCAGCCCGGCGGCGAACGTGACCCGCCCGTGCAGCGCGTCCCGGTCGGCCTCGCCGAGCTTGCCCTTGGCGACGGCCCGGTCGGTGGACCGGGCGAGGGTGGCCCGGCCGCGTTCCAGGGCGGCGTCGTCGACCTCGACGGCGACGACGGCGACGCCGTTGCGGGCACAGACCTCCACGATGCCGGCACCCATGGTGCCGAGCCCGATCACGCCGACTGTCCGGAACGCACGGCTCACCGCTGGCCTCCTGCTGTCATCCGGGCCGCACCCGAGCCGCCCGAGCCCCGCCGATCCTCCCACGCCCCCACCCCCGCCACGCCCGCCGACCCGCGCCGCTGCCGCCGCAGCCGGCGATCACGGGCTGGGGTGCCGGATCAGGGCGCGATTCGGTACCCCAGCCCATGATCGGCAAGGTGGGGACGCGGGTCAGAAGAGGGTCAGGTCGTCGCGTTGCATGCCGCGGAGGGCGTCGTAGTCCAGCAGGGCGCAGCGGATGCCGCGGTCCTCCGCCAGCACCCGGGCCTGGGGCTTGATCTCCTGGGCCGCGAACACGCCCGCCACCGGGGCGAGCAGGGGGTCGCGGTTGAGCAGGTCCAGGTACCGGGTGAGCTGCTCCACCCCGTCGATCTCGCCGCGCCGCTTGATCTCCACCGCGATCGCGGCGCCCCCGGCGTCCCGGCAGAGCAGGTCGACCGGGCCGATCGCGGTCATGTACTCGCGCCGGACCAGCGTCACGCCCGCGCCGAGTACCTCCGGCGCGGCGGCGAGCAGCTCCTGGAGGTGCGCCTCGACGCCGTCCTTGACCAGCCCGGGGTCGATGCCCAGCTCGTGCGAGGTGTCCAGCAGGATCTCGTCCAGGGTGATCAACAGCCGCTCGCCCTTGGGGTTGGCGACCGTCCACACGTTCTCCGCGACGGTCAGCTTGCACGGCGGGCTCATCCAGTTGAGCGGCTTGTACGCCCGGTCGTCGGCGTGGATGGAGACCGATCCGTCCGCCTTAACCATGATCAATCTGGTCGCCATCGGCAAGTGGGCCGAGAGCCGTCCGACGTAGTCCACCTGGCACCGCGCGATGACCAACCGCATCCGGCAACCCTACCGGCCGCCCCCGGACCGCCCGCCGGCCGCCCGCGCCGCGCCCCGGGGCCGGCCGACGGCGGGCCGGCAGGGGTTGACAGTCGATCACCGACGGCATTTACTCGGTGCCGCTCGGTCTTCCGTCGGCGCCACCGGATGCCAGGCCGGCAGCACGCCCCGAACGGGGACGGCACCCACCCGGGTCGCCGCCCGGCCGGGTTCCCGCTGCCGCCCGCCGGTGGGGCAGCGCCCGTCCGGTCGGGGTCCCTCGCCCCCTCGGAACCCGGAGCGTCGTGATGCGTTCGACAGCCCGTGCCATCGGAGCGGTGATCGCCGTGACCGGCGCCGCCGCCCTCGCCGCCCCCGCCGCGGCCCCCGCCGACCGGGCCGGCGCCGCGCCGGCCGGGCGGGCCCCGGCCCTGCTCGCGGCCGCATCGGCCGACCGGCTCGTCGCCGGCGACCCGGCGCGGTTCTTCGCCTCCCCCGCCGACGAGTTCGAGCAGCGCTCGAACGTGGCGGGCGCGGGGTTGCAGTACGTCGCCTACGAGCGCACCCACCGCGGCCTGCCCGTCCTCGGCGGCGACGCGGTCGTCGTCACCGACGCCGCCGGCGCGGTCCTGTCCGCCCGGGTCGCGCAGAAAGCGGAGCTGAACGTCAGCACCACCCGCGCGGGCCTCCCCGTCGCGGAAGCCGCCCGCGCGGCCCGGGCGCAGCTCGACAGGGTCGACACCGCCGCCACCCCGAAGCTCGTGATCGTCGCCGACGGCGCCGGCAAGCTGGCCTACGAGGTCCTGGTCGAGGGCGCCGACAAGAGCAACAACCCGGCCCGCCTGCACGTGGTGATCGACGCCAAGTCCGGGAAGGTGCTCAAGGACCGGACCTGGAACGAGGTCGTCCACGCCACCGGCCACGGCGGCTACTACGGCAAGCAGGACCTGGGCGCCCTGGACTCGGGCAAGATGGTCGACCCGTCGCGGCCGGGCCTCCAGTGTGGTGGGCAGAACGGTTCGCCGTTCACCAGCTCCAATAACTCCTACGGCAACGGTGGTGGGGCTGACCTGCCCTCCGGCTGCGCGGACGCGATGTACGCGGCGCAGAAGGAATGGGACATGCTCAAGGAGTGGCTGGGCCGCAACGGCATCGACGGCAACGGCCGCGGCTTCCCCGCCCGGGTCGGGCTGAACCAGGTCAACGCCTCGTGGGGTGGCCAGTACGCCACCTTCGGCCGCACGGAGGACAACAAGCGCCAGCTCACCACCATCGACATCGTGGCGCACGAGTTCGGGCACGGCATCTTCCAGAACACCCCGGGCGGTACCGGCAGCGGCAACGAGGCCGGCGGCCTGAACGAGTCCACCGGCGACATCTTCGGCGCCCTCACCGAGTTCTACGCCAACCACCCGAACGACAAGCCGGACTACGAGGTCGGCGAGCTGGCCGACCTCGACGGCAAGGGGCCGTTCCGGTACCTGTACGACCCGAGCCGGGTCGGCGACGCCAACTGCATGTGGACCGGCAACCCGCCGGCGACGTACCGGGCCGCCGGGGTGCAGAACCACTGGTTCTACCTGCTGGCCGAGGGCTCCAACCCGACCAACGGGCAGCCGAAGTCCCCGACCTGCAACAACAGCACCGTCAGCGGCATCGGCATCCGGAAGGCCGGCCGGATCTTCATGGGCGCGCTGTCCCGCAAGACCTCGGGCTGGACCCACGCCGGGGCGCGGGCGGCGACGGTGGCGGCGGCCGGCGAGCTGTTCCGCGGCGGGCCCGAGTGCGCCGCCGTCCAGCGGGCGTGGGACGCCGTCGGCGTCCGGGGCAGCGAGTCCTGCTGACCGCCGCCCCGCACCGCTGAGGCGCCCGCGCCGCGCCCTGCTGCCGCACCCCGCCGTCCGGCACCCCGCGCCCGCGCGCCGTCCCGTTCCCCGCACACCGCGGCGCGGGATGCGGGGAACGGGGATGCTGGTGGGGTGCTGGAGTTGCTGACCGGGACCGGGCTCGCCGCCGCCGCGGGCCTCAACGCCTACATCCCCATGCTCGTCCTCGGCCTCCTGGCCCGGTACACCGCGCTCGTCGGGCTCCCGCCGGGCTGGGAGTGGCTGAGCAACGGGTGGACGCTGGCCATCCTCGCCCTGCTGCTGGTCATCGAGGTGGTGGCGGACAAGGTACCGGTCGTCGACCACGTCAACGACGTCGTGCAGACGGTGGTCCGGCCGGCGGCGGGCGGGCTGGTGTTCGGCGCCGGGGCGGGGTCCGAGACGGCGACGGTGACCGACCCGGGCTCGTTCTTCACCTCGCACCAGTGGGTGCCGGTGGCGCTCGGGCTGGTCGTCGCGCTGACCGTGCACGGGGCGAAGGCGCTGGCCCGGCCAGCGGTGAACACGCTGACCGTCGGGGCGGGGGCGCCCGTGGTCAGCACGGCGGAGGACGCCGCGAGCGTGTCGCTGTCGCTGGCGGCGGTGCTGCTCCCGGTCCTGGTGCTGGTGCTGCTGGTCGCGCTCGGGTTCGGCATCCGCTGGCTGCTGCGCCGCCGCCGCGCCGCCCGCACCGCTCCCCCGCCGATCCGGCCGCCGGGCTCGACCGGGCCCAAGCCGCCGGACGAACCGTAGCCGGATCCGAACGCCGCCCGACCACGGTCGCCCGGCATTCGGCCCGAGCCGCACGGCCGCCACCGGACCGGGCCGGCGCCGCATGGGACCGCCGCCGGACCGGGCCGCCGCCGCATCGGGCCGCCCGCCGGACCGGCCGCCGCGCGGTCAGGCGCCGGGTGCCGGGGCCACCGCGCCCAGCGCCGGCCGCACGCCGTCGCCGCCGTCCGCGCCCCGCCGCTCCGCCCGCCCGCCCTCGACCGGGCCGCCGTCCCGCCGCGGCAGGCCCGCCGCCGGGGGCGGGGCGTCCGCACCGACCGGGCGGCCGGGGACGCCGTGCAGCCGGGCGCCGGGCGGGGTGTCCGCGCCGGGCGGCAGGACCGTCCGGGCGGCCAGCGCGGCGTCGGCGCCGACCGTGGCGCCGGCCAGCAGCAGGGCGCCGGCGCCGACCGTCGCCGCCGCCGCGACGGTCACCGGGGCGGTGTGCAGCCGCTGCGCGGCGAGCAGGCCCCCGCGCAGCGTGGCGTCGGCGTCGACCGTGGCGAAGTCGTCGACGTGGATCAGGTCGAAGCCGGACAGCGCGGTCGTCCCCAGGTGCACGTGGCTGCCGATCGTCGCGCCGAACAGCCGCAGCAGCCGGGCCAGCCGCGGGGTGCCGACCAGCGGGGCGAGCAGCGGCGCCGCGACGGTGTCGTACACGGCCTGGACCAGCCCGTACAGGTGCGCGTACGGCGACCAGCGCGGCACGTCGCGGGCGGTCACCCGGCCGAGCACCAGCGCCTTGAGCGCCGCCGTCGCCAGCAGCACCGCCGCGCCGGCCAGCAGCGCGGCCAGCGGCGCCGCCGGCAGCGCGGCCCACGCGCCGAACCGGGACCACAGCGCGTACACCGGCGCCACGAACGCGACCAGCCCGGCGAGCGCCAGCCCGTACGCCAGCGGCACCCGCAGCCCGTCGAGCAGCCCGCGCACGAGCCGCTCGCGGCCCGTGCGCGGGTGCGGCGCGGGGGGCGGGGCGGCGGGCGCGACCGGGTACGCGGGGGCGCCGGCCAGCCGGGCCCCGTCGCCGGGCCGCGGGCCGCCGACCGGCAGCAGCGCGCCGGCGTCGACCACCGAGTCGTTGCCGACGCTGACGCCCGGCGGCAGCAGCGCGCCGTCGCCGACCTCGCTGTGCCGGCCGACGCGGTTGGCGGCGATGGTGAGGACCCCGCCGTACGCCCGCCGCGGCCCGACCACCGCGCCGGCGGCGAGGTGGCTGCCGGCGCCGAGGTTGAGCATCTCCGGCGCGAGCAGGGCCGGCCGGTCGATCTCGATGCCCGGCGCGGTCTGCGCGCCGAACAGGCGCAGCAGGCGGCCGGCGAACAGCGTGCCGTACAGCGGCGCCAGCGCTGCCCGGGCGCCGCGGTCGATCTGGTCGCCGACCCAGCGCCGCAGGTACGCGGGGCTGTGCACGGCGACCTCGCCGGCGTACACCGTGCCGACCAGCAGCCGGCGGACGGCGGCGAGCAGCACCGCGGCGAGCGGCACCAGCACCGGCGTGGCGACGATGACGGCGGCAGCGGCCGACCAGCCGCCGACGGCGGGGGTCAGCAGGCGGTACAGCAGGACGGCCGGCAGCAGCGCCACCGCGTGCGCGGCGAGCACGGCGTACCCGGCGGCGAGGTGCAGCAGGCCGTACCCGAGCCGGCGGCCGCGCCCGGCCGGGGCGTCGGGCGCGGGCAGCGGGACCCGGGCCGGGACCGCCGGGGTGCCGCGGCGGTGCTCGCCGGCGGGCAGCCGCTCCCCGTCGGCGAGCGCGGAGCCGTCGTCGAGCGCGCCGTCGTCGCCGACGGCGCTGCCGGGGGCGAGGGTGGCGTGGCTGCCGACGAAGGCGCGGGCGCCGACGGACACCGGGCCGATCCGCAGCAGGCCGGCCTCGACCCGCCAGCCGCGCAGGTCGGCGCCGGTGCCGACGCTGCTGTCGGCGCCGAGGGTCAGCAGGTCGACCGCGCCGACGGTCGCGGTGTCGACCCGGCAGCCCGGGCCGACCCGGGCGCCGAGCAGGCGCAGGTACACCGGCAGGGCCGGGGTGCCGGCGAGCAGGCCGGCGCCGCTGGCCGCGCGGAAGCGCTCGACCAGCCACCACTTGCGGTAGTACGGGCCGCCGACCGGGTACTCGCCGGCGGCGTACCGGCCGATGATCAGCCACTTGGCGGCGAGGGCCACGGCGAGCAGGGCGGGCCAGGTGAGCAGGCCGAGCAGCGCCAGGCCGCCGAGCAGGCCGGGCAGGCCGCGGCCGCCGCCGGCCCAGTCGGCGAGGAGCGCGCCGGCGATGCCGGCGGGGACGGCGTACAGCGCGGCGATCGGGTACAGCGCCAGCGTCTGCCGCCGCCGGGTGGCCGCCCGGTCGTCGGCCGAGTGGTCCCGGAAGACGTCCCGGGCGGTCGGCGGTGGCGGCGGGTACAGCGGCGGGGTCGGGGTCGGCGGGCCGATCAGCGTCGGCGTCCCGTCGGTGCGCGGCCGGCGGGACCGGCTGCCGGGGGCGGGCCGCTGCGCGGGGATGAACGCCGCGGCGGCGGGCGCGGCGGCAATCGGGCGGGCCACCCCGCGGACCGCGCCAGCCGGGTCCGCGGGGACCGCCGGCCGGTCCCGCTCAGCCGCCGGGGCGGCCGGCTTCGGGTCGGCGGGCGCGTGCGGGTCGGCACCCGCCGCGGGCGCGGGGTCCGCGTCGTGGGCGCCGGAGCGCTGGCGCGGGATCGCCCCCTGCCCCGGCACCCGGGCCCGGCCGCGGTACTCCAGCTCGCCGTCCGTGCGCCGGCGGACCCGGTCGCCGGTGCGGAACGCCCGCCGGCCGCCGTCGAGGGTGACGAACCGGTCGTTGGTCAGGTCGGGGTCGCCGACGTACCCGGCGGCCAGCGCCGGCCCGCCGAGCAGCAGCTCGCCGGTGTGCCCGTCCACGACCGGCTGGAGGCCGGTGTCGACGACGTCCACCGCGTAGCCGGGCAGCGCCCGGCCGAGCGTCACCGGCTGGCCCGGCTCGCACCGCTTGACCAGGGCGTGCACGGTCGTCTCGGCGGGGCCGTACACGTTCAGCAGGGTCGTGCCGCGGGCCGTCCACCGGTCGATCAGGTCGGGCGGGCAGGCGCCGCCGGAGAGCACGACCGCGCGCAGCGCCGGTACGGCGGCGGGGTCCAGCCCGGCCAGCCCGGCCGGCGTGGTGGCCAGGTGGGTGATGTCCAGCGCGGCGAGCACCGCGGCCAGCCCGGGCCCGCCGGTCGGCGCGTCGACGTCGGGGACGACCAGCGTGGCGCCGGTGGCCAGGGCCGCCCAGATCTCGGCGACGCTGCCGTCGAAGCTCAGCGAGTGCCCCTGGTACACCCGGTCGCCCACGGTCGTCTGGCAGACCTCGGCGAAGCCGGCGAGGTACGCGGCGACGTGCCGGTGCTCGGCCACCACGGCCCGGCGGTTGCCGGCGGCGTCGCGGGTGTACGTGACGTACGCCGGGTCGTCCGGTTCGGCCTCGTTGATCCGGGTCCGCTGCTCGGCCGGCACGCCGGCGGTGAAGAAGGCGGAGTCGTGGCTGATCGCGATGGTCCGGCGGGCGGCCAGCAGCGGGGCGACCCGGTCGCCGAGGTCGCGCTCGGTGACGCACCAGGTCACGCCCAGCTCGGCGATGATCCCGGCGATCCGCTCGGTCGGGTAGTGCGCGTCCAGCGGCACGTACGTGGCGGCGAGCGAGTGGCAGGCCAGGATCGCGATGATCGGCAGCTCGGAGGGGGCGAAGTGCACGGCGACGACGTCGCCGCGGCGCACGCCGTGCTGGCGCAGCCGCCGGGCCAGCCGGTCGGTCAGGTCGGCCAGCTCCGCGTAGGTGAGGAAGCGGTCCTCGCAGACGACGGCGATGGCGTTCGGCTGGCGGTCCACGGTGGCGGAGAAAACCGCGCGCAGGCGCGGGTCGGCGCTGGAGGTCACTGCGGTCCCTTTCGTCGCGTCTGCCCCAGACGCGCGACTGAGCCCACCGGCGCGGTTGGCAGAGCCGGACCGGTGGTTCGCACGGCCGCCCACCGACGGCCGCGGAATCAATTTTTCTCGATGGCCCACTCACCGTAAGGGCCGCCGCCGAGATCGGCAACCGGCCATCGCCGCAGGTCAGGGCTGTTGTGACCGGGTCGGCGGGCGGGGGGTCCGCCGACTGGCCGACGGGCACCGCACGCGATAGTGGGCGAATGACGACAGAAGGACTGGCCGTCGCCGCGCGCGGCCTGCGCAGGTCCTACGGCGACCGCACGGCCGTCGCCGGGGTGGACCTCGACGTCCGTACGGGCGAGGTGTTCGCGCTGCTCGGACCCAACGGCGCCGGCAAGACGACGACCGTGGAGATCCTGGAGGGGTACCGGCGCCGGGACGCCGGCGACGTCCGGGTGCTCGGCCTCGACCCGGCCGCCGCGGACGCCGCCTGGCGGGCCCGGATCGGGATCGTGTTGCAGAGCACCGGCGAGTTCGACGACCTCACCGTGCGTGAGGTCGTCACCCACTTCGCCGGCCTGTACCCGGCCGCCGACGACCCGGCCGCGGTGATCGACCGGGTCGGCCTCGCCGACAGCGCCGGCCGGCGCACCCGCGCGCTGTCCGGCGGGCAGAAGCGCCGGCTGGACGTCGCCCTCGGCATCGTCGGCCGCCCGGAGCTGCTGTTCCTGGACGAGCCCACCACCGGCTTCGACCCGCGGGCCCGGCGCGACTTCTGGGCGCTGCTGCGGGCGCTGGCCGGCGCCGGTACGACGATCCTGCTGACCACGCACTACCTGGACGAGGCCGAGGCGCTGGCCGACCGGGTGGCGGTGATCGTCGCCGGCCGGATCGCCGAGGTGAACACCCCGGCCGCCCTCGGCGGGCGGGAGCGCGCGGCGGCCGTCGTCCGCTGGCGGGACGCCGGCGGCGCGCCCCGGGAGCGGGCCACCGACGCGCCGACGGCGCTGGTCGCCGAGCTGGCCGCGGCGCACGGCGGGGAGGTGCCGGGCCTGACCGTCACCCGGCCCACGCTGGAGGAGACGTACCTGCGGATGATCGGGGAGAGCGCGTGAACCCGGTGGGGCTGAGCTGGCGGCGCGGGCGGCTGGAGCTGACCCAGTTCCTGCGCAGCCGGGAGTCGGTCGTCTTCACGATCGTCTTCCCGGTACTGATGATCGTGATCTTCTCGTCCATCTTCGACTGGGACCTGGCGCCGGGCGTCACCTTCACCCAGTACTTCGTCACCGGCATGATCGCCACCGGCCTGATGACGGTCGGGTTCCAGGCGCTGGCGATCCAGATCCCGATCGAGCGGGAGCGCGGCGTGCTCAAGCGGCTGCGCGGCACGCCGATGCCGCCGTGGGCGTACTTCGCCGGCAAGGTCGTGCTGGTGGCGGTCATCGCGCTGGCCGAGACGGTGCTGCTGCTGGCCGTCGCGCTGGCGTTCTTCGGCCTGGACCTGCCCGGTACCGCGGCCGCCTGGTGGACGTTCGCCTGGGTGTCGGTGCTCGGCGTGACCGCGTGCACGCTGTGCGGGATCGCGTTCTCCTCGGTCCCGCGCAGCGCCCGCGGCGCCACCGCGGTGGTCACGCCGGTGGCGCTGGTGCTCCAGTTCACCTCCGGCGTGTTCGTCGAGTTCACCCGGCTGCCGGAGTGGATGCAGCAGGTGGCCGCGGTGTTCCCGCTCAAGTGGATGTGCCAGGGGCTGCGCGCGGTGTTCCTGCCGGAGTCGTTCGGCGCGCTGGAGCCGGCCGGGTCGTGGGAGCTGGGGCGGGTGGCGCTGGTGCTGGGCGCGTGGTGCGTCCTCGGGCTGGTGCTGTGCCTGCGCACCTTCCGCTGGTCCGCCGACACCTGACCGCGCGGGGTCAGTCCGCCAGCGGGGCGAGCTGGTCGGCCGGGCCCGGGCGGCCGAAGTGCCAGCCCTGGCCGTGGTCGACGCCGAGGTCCAGCAACGCCGCGGCGTCCGCGGCCGTCTCCACGCCCTCGGCCACCACCGACGCCCCGCAGCCGTGCCCGAACCCCACCAGCGACCGGATCAGCGTGGTCAGCACCGGGTCCCCGGCCACGCCGGTGATCACGCTGCGGTCGAGCTTGAGCATGTCCGGGGAGGTCAGCACGATGTGCCGCAGCGAGGAGAAGCCCGCGCCCACGTCGTCGATGGCCAGCCGCAGGCCGCCCGCGCGCAGCGGCGCGAGCACCTTGGTCAGCGTGTCGTAGTCCTCGACCGGGACGTGCTCGGACAGCTCCAGCACCACCCGGTCCAGCGGCATCCGGCCCAGCACCGCGGCCGCGGCCGGGTCGGTCAGCACGGCCGGCGACAGGTTCATCGACACGTAGCCGGGGACGACGGCGAGCTGCGCCGCGGCCCGCTCCAGCGCGATCAGCTCCAGCTCCACCCCGCGGCCGACGCTGTGCGCCTCGGCGAAGCAGACGTCCGGGGTGCGCTGCCAGGCCGCCGGGAACCGGCTCAGCGCCTCCGCCCCGACCCGCCCGCCGTCGGCGAGCGCGACGATCGGCTGCAACGCGATGTCCGGGCCGCCGGCGGCGACCACGGCGTCCAGCCGGCCGTCGATGTCCGCGCGGCGCTCGGCGTCCCGGACGCCCGGCTCGATCACCACCGCCGCGGCCCGGGCGAGCACGTCCATGAGCTTCGCGTCCCGCGGGGTCAGGTCGCTGTCCGCGGTCATGCCGGCGGCGCAGAAGGTGCCGTACAGCGTGCCGTCCGACAGCACCACCGGCGCCGACACGAAGCTGCGGATCCGCGGCAGCCGGGCCGCGGGCAGCCGCATCGCGGCGGGGTACTGCGTCAGGTCGGGGATGACGGCCGGCAGCTTGCGGTCCAGGATCGCCTGGCACAGCGACGTCTCGCGGACCTGCGTCACGCCCTCGCGGAACAGCAGCGGGATCGACGACTCGACCACGTCCAGGTGCTGCTTGTCGCCCTCGAACCGGCTGAGGAAGGCCACGCTGAGCCCGAGCGAGCGCTTCGCGGTACGCAGCAGCTCGGCGACCTGGTCGCCCTCCGCCGTGCGCTGCTTGCCCATCGGGACCTCACCGGACGCAGGGGTACTCCATCGGGGACCATCGGCCGCGCCGGCCCGGACCTGAGCGGACCGGCGCGCCGATCGGCTCAGTGCTGGTAGAAGCCGCGGCCGGACTTGCGGCCGAGGTCGCCCGCGGCGACCATCCGCTGCAGCAGCTCCGGCGGGAAGAACTTCTCGTCCGCGGTGTCGGCGTAGATGTTTTTCGCCGCGTTGAGCAGGATGTCCGTTCCGGTGAGGTCGCAGGTGGCCAGCGGGCCCATCACGTGCCCGAAGCCGAGCTTGCAGGCGGTGTCCAGGTCCTCGGCGCTGACCACGCCGGTCTCGACCAGCTTCACCGCCTCCATCACCAGGGCGCAGATCAGCCGGGTGGTGACGAAGCCGGCGATGTCCCGCTGGACGACGATGCAGGTCTTGCCGACGCCCTCGGCGAACTCCCGCGCCGCCGCGAGCGTGGCGTCGCTGGTCTTGAAGCCGCGGACCAGCTCGCAGAGCTGCATCATCGGTACGGGCGAGAAGAAGTGCGTACCCACCACGGCCTCGGGCCGCTGCGTCACGGCGGCGATCTGCGTGATCGGGATCGCCGAGGTGTTGGTGGCCAGCACGGCGCCGTCCCGGCAGATCTTGTCCAGCGCGCGGAACACCTCGTGCTTGATCTCGATCTTCTCGAAGACGGCCTCGACGACGATGTCCGCCTCGGCGGCGGCGTCCAGCTCGGTGGTCGGGGTGATCCGGTCCAGCGCCGCGGCGGCGTCCGCCTCGCTGATCTTCCCCTTGCCGGCGAACCTGCCCAGCGAGGCGCGGATGCCGTCGAGCCCGCGCTGCACGGCCGCGTCGTCCAGGTCGCGCAGGGTGACCCGCCAGCCCGCGGCCGCCGCCACCTGGGCGATCCCCGCGCCCATCAGTCCCGCGCCGATCACTGCCAGCCGACCCGCCATGGGGTACCTCCTGTCCGGACGAACAACTCCGCCGCGACCCTACCGGCCGCCGCGCCCCGCCGGCGGCCGGCGGGTGGGCTCAGAACACGTACGCCGGCTCCGCGGGCGCCGCCGCCCGGGCGACCGGCGCGCCGAGCCGCCGCAGGTGCTCGACGAAGTCGGGGTACCCGCGGTCGATGTGGTGCGCGTGGCTGACCGTGGTCTCCCCCTCGGCGGTCAGCGCCGCGATGACCAGCCCGGCGCCCGCGCGGATGTCGGTGGCCCGCACCGGCGCCCCGGACAGCGCCGGCTGCCCCCGGACGACCGCGTGGTGCCCGTCGGTGCGCACGTGCGCGCCCAGCCGCAGCATCTCGTTGATGAACATGAACCGGCCGTCGAAGATGTTCTCGGTGATCAGCGAGGCGCCCTCGGCGACCGCGGCCAGGCCGATCGCCATCGGCAGCAGGTCGGTGGCGAAGCCGGGGTACGGCAGCGTCGCCACGTCGACCGCGCGCGGCCGCCCGTCCATCCGCACCCGGAACCCGCCCGGCGCCCGCGTCTCGACCAGCGCGCCCGCGTCCACGAGCTTGTCCAGCGCCACCGCCAGGTGCGCGGGGTCGACGCCGGTGACGGTCACGTCCCCGTACGTCATCACCGCCCCGAACGCCCACGTCCCGGCCACGATCCGATCGCCGATGGTGGTGTGCCGGACCGGGTGCAGCGCGTCCACGCCGGTGATGTGCAGGGCGGACGTGCCGACGCCGTCGATCACCGCGCCCATCCCGGTCAGCATCGCGCACAGGTCGGCGATCTCCGGCTCCCGGGCCACGTTGTCGATCACCGTCTCGCCGTCGGCGAGGACCGCGGCCATGAGCAGGTTCTCGGTGGCGCCGACGCTGGGGAAGTCCAGCCGGATGTGCGCGCCGCGCAGCCGCTGCGGGCTGCGGGCGATGACGAACCCGTGCGCGCCGGACACCCGGGCGCCCATCGCGGTCAGCCCGGCGATGTGCATGTCCAGGCCGCGCGAGCCGATCGCGTCGCCGCCGGGGTGGGCCACCCGGACCTCGCCGCGGCGGGCCAGCAGCGGCCCGAGCACGCAGATGGACGCGCGCAGCCGCCGGACCAGGTCGTAGTCGGCCTCGGTCCCCGGCCGCTCCGGCACCTCGATGGCCACCTCGTCGGCGGTGAACACCACCTCGCAGCCGATCCGGCGCAGCACCTCCGCCATGATCGCGATGTCGGTGATCCGCGGCACGTTGGCCACCACCGTGCGGCCGGGCGCCAGCAGCGCGGCGGCCATCAGCTTGAGCGCCGAGTTCTTCGCGCCCACCACCGGGACCTCCCCGGCCAGCCGGGCGGCACCGGCGATCCGGATCACGTCCACGTCGGCCATCGTAGGTTCGCCGGCGGTCTCCGGCAGGTCCAACGGCGGCCAGACCCCCGGCTGCGGGGCGGGCGCACGTACGCTGGGCGTCATGGGAGTTCACCTCACCCGGATCTACACGCGCGCCGGCGACGCCGGCACGACCCGGCTGGGCAACAACGAGAAAGTGGCCAAGACGGCGCCGCGGATCGCCGCGTTCGCCGACGCCGACGAGTGCAACGCCGCCATCGGCGCGGCGCTGGCGCTCGGCGGGCTGCCCGGCGAGATCCGCGCGGTGCTCACCACGGTGCAGAACGACCTGTTCGACGTCGGTGCCGACCTGTGCAACCCGATCACCCCCAACCCCCCGTACGCCCCGCTGCGGGTCAGCGAGGAGTACGTCACCCGCCTCGAGGCGTGGTGCGACCGGTTCAATGAGCCGCTGCCGGCGCTCGACTCCTTCGTCCTGCCCGGCGGCACCCCCGGCGCCGCCCTGCTGCATGTGGCGCGCACCGTGGCGCGGCGCGCCGAGCGCAGCGCCTGGGCGCTGCTCGACGTCGAGCCCGAGCAGACCAGCACCCTGCCGGCAAAGTATCTCAACCGGTTGTCCGACCTGTTGTTCATTCTGTCGAGATCGGCGAACCCGGACGGCGACGTCCGCTGGGTGCCCGGCGGCCAGCGCGGCGCATGACGGGCCTGCTCGCCGCTGTCCTGCCCCCGGACGTGCGGCACGCCGAGACCCGCGCGGACCTGACCGAGCCGACCGCCTGGCCGGCCGAGGAGGCGCAGCTCGCCCGCGCGGTGGCCGGCCGGCAGCGGGAGTACCGGACCGTCCGCGCCTGCGCCCGGCGCGCCCTGGCCGACCTCGGCGAGCCGCCCGTGCCGCTGCCCCGGGGCGAGGGCGGCGCGCCGGCCTGGCCGGCGGGCGTGGTCGGCAGCATGACCCACTGCGCCGGCTTCCGCGGCGCCGCGGTGGCCCGGGCGGCGGCGTACGCGGCGGTCGGGCTGGACGCCGAGCCGGCCGCGCCGCTGCCCGACGGGGTGGCCGACGTGATCGCGCTGCCCGGCGAGCTGGCCGGCGCGCCGGTGACCGCGCACGCCGACCGGCTGCTGTTCTGCGCGAAGGAGGCGGTGTACAAGGCGTGGTACCCGCTGGCCCGGCGCTGGCTGGGCTTCGAGGAGGCGCGGGTCGCGCTGGCCGCCGACGGGACGTTCACCGCGGCGCTGCTGGTCGAGGGGCCGGCGTACCGGGGGGAGCCGCTGCGCGGGTTCACCGGCCGGTGGGCGGCGGCCGACGGGCTGCTGGTCGCGGCGATCGCCCTGCCTGCCTGACGGCGTCGCGGCCGGGTCGGCGGGCGGCGGGGCCGGCGGGGCGGGAGTGGCCGGCGGGTTGGCGTGGCCGGCGGGCGGCGGTGGTCGTTCGGGTCAGTTGCTGACGAGGCGCGGGGCGACGGTGCCCGGCGGCGCGGCCTCCAGCCAGGAGAGGAAGCCGGCGACCGTGGCGCCGGCCATCGCGATCTCGACGGCCGTACCGCGGCCCAGACATCGCAGGATCACCCAGTCCGGCGGCAGGGTGGCCCGCTCGGGCCCCTCCGGCAGCCGCCGGCCCTCGACCACCAGGCCCTGCCGGCACAGCACGCGGCGGGGCCGCGGGGCGAAGCTGAAGATCCGGTACCAGCGCAGCTCGTCCCCCGCGAACCGGGCCACGCCCGGCGACCAGCCGCGCCCCGGCACGACCGTGGACAGCCGGACGTGCAGCGCGATGGTGCCGCCCGACCGGGCGATCGCGGTCCGGCGCAGGTACAGCAGGAGGATGAAGACGAGCAGGAGCAGCACGCCGATGCCGATCACTTCGAGGATCACCACCGGCGGGCCGCCCGTCAGTTCGCGCTGCGGAGGCTGGCGCTCTCGGCCAGTACGGTCACGCCCTTGTCGGTCACCGAGAGGAAGCCGCCGGCGACCTCGTAGACGCGCTTGCCGCCGCCCGGCACGGTCACCCGCACCTCGCTGGGCTCCGCGAGCTGCCCGAGCAGTGGGGCGTGGCCCGGCAGGACACCCAGCTCGCCCTCCGTGGTGCGCGCGACGAGCATCTCGGCCTCGCCGGACCAGATCTTCTCCTCGACGGCGACGAACTCGACGTGCAACTGCTTGGCCACGCGGTGACTCCTCGACAACGCCGACAACTACAGCGCCCGCGACGAACCCCCACCACGCCAGCGCCGGCAGCGGAGCCGGTCGCCGGGCGGTGGGCGCACGCCGGGCAGGGTACGGCGAGTGTAATGGTCCGCGTGTCGCGCCCCGGCGCCGGGCTCCGCCCCGCGGGCACACCGCGCCGCCCGGACCAGCGGCGCCGGGCGCGGATGTGAGCCGGGTCACTGCGTACGCGGGCCGCTCCGCGGGATCACTGCAACGGCGTGGCGAGCTGCGGGTGCCGGGCCAGGTAGTCGTCCACCCGCTCGGCGCGCAGCGCCGCGAAGAAGCCGGCGGCGACGGGGTCGAGCCGCTCCCCCAGGTACTGCCCGCCGCTGCTCACGCCGCCGCCGGGCAGCCGGACCAGCGTGATCGACTCCGAGCGCAGGTGGCGCAGCGTGAGCGCGTACTCCAGCAGCGAGTGGCCGCGCCCGTTGAACGTCAGCGCCGCGCCGGCGGCGGTCAGCACCCGGTCCAGCTTGAGCGGGTTCGTCACCACGTCCCGGGCCCGGGCCCGGTTGATCATCGCGCGGAGGAACTGCTGCTGGTGCCGCTGCCGGGCGTAGTCGCCGCCGTCGATGTAGCGCTGCCGGACGTAGTCCAGCGCCTCCCAGCCCTTCAGGTGCCGGGTGCCCTTGGCGTACTGCTTCTGCGGCCCCACGTACGCGTACGGCCCCTCGCCGCCGGTCCCGCTGGGCTCCCGGTGGTTGCCGTCCGGCTTGAGGTGGATCGAGGTGACGTCCTGGTCCAGGTACATCGTCACGCCGCCCAGCGCGTCCACGATCCGCTTGAACCCGGTGAACGTGACGATCGCCCCGGCGTCGAAGTCCTTGATCCCGGTGTACCGGCTCACCGTCCGGGCCAGCAGGGTGAACCCGGCGGCCACGTCCGGCTGGGTCCGGCCCGGCACCTGCGCGCCGAAGTACATCGCGTGCGCCAGCTTGTCCTGCCCGCCCCAGTAGCCGGCGCGGCGGAACGGCGGGATCGTCACCAGCAGGTCCCGCGGCAGCGAGATCAGGTAGGCCCGGTCCAGCCCCTCGGGTACGTGCACGAGGATCACCGAGTCCGCCCGCGGGATCCAGTCGGCGATGCTGTCCCGCGGGTCGATGCCGACCAGCAGCAGGTCCAGCGGCCCGGCCAGCTCCGGCGGCTCGGGCGTCGGGGTGGCCGCGTCGCCGAACAGGTCGGCGGTCTGCACCGCGCCCTCGTACCGGGCGGCGACCAGCCGGGTACCGGCCAGCGCGCCCCCGCTGCCGAGGACGAGCAGCACGCCCGCGAGCAGGCTCAACTTGGCCCAGAGCGGGCTGCGCGGGCGCAGCACGACCGATCACCCTCCCCCGTGACGCCGCCCGCGGGCCGCGGACGTGGCCTCAGCCTACGACCCGCGGCGGCGCTGCGAGGGGGCTCCGCGGAACCGCTACAGGGGGAAGAACGCCACCCGTTCGCGGCGTTCGCCGGCCACCAGCTCGGTGTCCGAACCGATCCACAGGCCGGCCTTGGTGGCGTACAGTGCGCCGGTCCCGATGCCCCGCTCCTTGCCCGGGTTCCAGGACAGGGCCTTGCCGGTGCTCGGGTTGATCGCGCCGATGCCCTCCCGGGTCACCGCGCCCGGGCCCGGCCGGTTGCTTCCGCGGGGGTTGTCCAGCCAGCGCTGGTGCCCGCCGACGTACACGGCCGCGCCGGTGATCGCCACGGACAGCAGGGTGTCGCCGCCGGTGTGGTTGACCCAGGCCGGCTGCTTGTTCGGGCCGTCGCTGCCCAGGTCCCACCGGGCGGCGGTGTCGCACAGGGTGTTCGAGACGGGGCCGCCGCTGGTGGCCACCACGAAGTACTTGCCGTCCGGCGAGATGTCCAGGCCGCGGACGGTGGACGGGATGCTGGTGGCGCAGTACGGCGCGTACCGGGTGGTCGCCCAGCGGGACAGCGTCACGTCCTTGCCGACGTCGAGGACGGCGAGCTGCCCCCGGCTCTGCCCGTCGACCTCGCCGAACGCGCCGATCACGACCAGCCGCTTGCCGTCCGGGGTGGCGTCCAGCGCGCTGACCCGGATCGGCGCCCGGGCGCCGGTCTGGCTGACCCGCTGCTTGGCGAAGCCCAGGTCGACGGTGTTGTCCACCGCGCCGGTGCCGGGCGCCACGGCGGCCAGCGCCGGCCGGGCCCGCCCGGCGACCGTGCCGAACGCCCCGCCGAGGAACAGCCGGGAGCCGACCAGCCGCAGGTCGTGCACCACGCTGTCCAGCGCGGGGGCGGTGAAGCCCTTCACGGCGTCGCCCGTGCCGGCGTCGACCCGGGCCAGCGAGCGGCGCTGCACGCCGCCGGCCTCGCGGAAGTCGCCGCCGAGGTACAGCGACCTGCCGTCGGCCGCCGGTTCGATCGCCCGGACGGTGCCGTCCACGGCCGCGTCGAAGTCCTCGTCGACGGCGCCGGTGCGGGCGTTGACCGCCACCAGGTACGGCACCTTGACCGTGGCGCCGCGCCGCGGCTTCTGCACCCGGGTGAACGAGCCGCCCAGGTACACCCGGTCGCCGATCTGGGCGATCGCCTCGACGCTGCCGTCGAGGACGTTCGGCGTCCAGTCGGCCGGGTTGTCCTTGACCACGCTGGGGTGCGTCGGGTTCACGGCCGGGCGCGCCGCGTGCGCGGACCCGAGCGAGCCGAGGGCGACGGCGGTGCCGGTCAGGCCGGCGAGGACGCGGGCGGCCGCGCGGCGGCCGGCTGCTGCTGACGGGAAGTCTGGAATCTTCAAGGCGCCGACCCGGCCCCTCCACAGTAGAAGCTACGCAAGATCGCGGCCAATATAACAGTTGCGCAGCATTCCTGAGAGTCCGATGAAGACAGCTTTAGCCATTCCTGAAGTCGGTCAAATCCGACCGGTCACCGGGGAAAACGAAAGCGGCCGCGGTGGTTGCCCACCGCGGCCGCGTCGTGCGTCGCGCTTACGCCTTTTCCAGCTCGCGGGCGTTGCGCTCCAGGTCGTCCAGGCCGCCGCACATGAAGAACGCCTGCTCCGGGATGTGGTCGTACTCGCCCTCGGCGATCTTCCGGAACGCCTCCACGGTGTCCTTGATCGGCACGAACGAGCCCTCGATGCCGGTGAAGATCTTCGCCGCGTAGGTGTTCTGCGACAGGAACCGCTCGATCCGGCGCGCCCGCTGGACCGTGATCTTGTCCTCCTCGGACAGCTCGTCCATGCCGAGGATGGCGATGATGTCCTGCAGGTCCTTGTACTTCTGCAGGATCCGCTTCACCTCGGAGGCCACCGCGTAGTGGTCCGCGCCCACGTACTCCGGCGCGAGGATCCGGGACGAGGACGCCAGCGGGTCCACCGCCGGGTAGATGCCCTTGTCGGAGATCGACCGCTCCAGGTTGGTGGTCGCGTCCAGGTGGGCGAACGTGGTCGCCGGCGCCGGGTCGGTGTAGTCGTCGGCGGGCACGTAGATCGCCTGCAGCGAGGTGATCGCCTGGCCCCGGACCGAGGTGATCCGCTCCTGCAGCTCACCCATCTCGTCCGCCAGGGTCGGCTGGTAGCCCACGGCGCTCGGCATGCGGCCGAGCAGCGTGGAGACCTCCGAGCCGGCCTGGGTGAACCGGAAGATGTTGTCGATGAACAGCAGCACCTCCTGGTGCTGGACGTCGCGGAAGTACTCCGCCATCGTCAGCGCCGACAGCGCCACCCGCAGCCGGGTGCCCGGCGGCTCGTCCATCTGGCCGTACACCAGCGCGGTCTTCTCGATGACGCCGGTCTCGGTCATCTCGTGGATGAGGTCGTTGCCCTCGCGGGTGCGCTCGCCCACGCCGGCGAACACCGAGGTGCCGCCGAAGTTGTTGGCGACCCGGATGATCATCTCCTGGATGAGCACCGTCTTGCCCACGCCGGCGCCGCCGAACAGGCCGATCTTGCCGCCCTTGACGTACGGCGCGAGCAGGTCGATGACCTTGATGCCGGTCTCCAGCATCTCGGTCTTCGGCTCCAGGTCGGCGAATGCCGGGGCCTTGCGGTGGATGCCCCACCGCTCGGTCACCTCGAGCTGCTCGCCCTCCTTGAGGTTCAGGCACTCGCCGATGGTGTTGAACACCTTGCCCTTGGTGCCGTCACCGACAGGGACCATGATCGGGTCGCCGGTGTCGCGCACCTCGCTGCCCCGGACGAGGCCGTCCGTCGGCTGCATGGAGATGGCCCGGATGATGTTGTCGCCGAGGTGCTGGGCGACCTCCAGGGTCAGCGTCTTGCGGCCCTCGGCCAGCTCCACGTCGACCTTGAGGGCATTGAAGATCTCGGGCATCGCATCGCGCGGGAACTCGGCGTCCACCACGGGGCCGATGACCCGGACAACGCGACCGGTGGCGGTCAGAGTCTCTGTCGTCATCACTGTTCACTTCCTGCCGCAGCGAGAGCGTTGACGCCGCCCACGATCTCGCTGATCTCCTGGGTGATCCCGGCCTGACGCGCGGAGTTCATCTCCCGCGTGTACTTCTGGATCATGTCTTCCGCGTTGTCGGTGGCGCTCTTCATCGCGCGCCGCCGGGCGGCCGACTCGCTGGCCGCCGAGTCGATCAACGCCGCGTAGATCCGCGTGTTGATGTACCGCGGCAGCAGCGCGTCGAGCAGCGCCTCGGCCTCCGGCTCGAACTCGTACGACGGGACCGCCCCCGGCGTGCGCGGCTGGTCCTCGACCTGCATCGGGCCGAGCACCCGCGCCTGCGGGACCTGGGTCATCAGCGACTGGAACCGGGTCGAGACGATGTGCAGCTCGTCCACGCCGACGACGCCGTCCGCGCCGGGCCCGTCGGCCGTGTCGTCCGCGCCGCGGGTGAACGCCTCGATCAGCGTCCCCCCGATGGCCCGGGCGTCGGCGAACGACGGCTGCTCGCTGAACCCGGTCCAGCTCGCGGCGACCGGCCGGCCGCGGAACGAGTAGTAGCCGACGCCCTTGCGGCCGACGACGTACAGCACCGGCTCCTTGCCCTCGGCCCGCAGCCGCGCGATCAACTGCTCCGCCGTCTTGATGGCGTTCACGCTGTAACCGCCGGCGAGGCCGCGGTCACTGGTGATCAGCAGCACGCCGGCCCGCCGGATCGCGGAGCGCGCCGTCAGCAGCGGGTGGTCGATCGAGGTGCTCGACGCGAGCGCCGTGAGCACCCCGGTGATCGCCTCCGCGTACGGCAGCGACGCCGCGACCCGGGCCTGGGCCTTGGCGATGCGGCTGGTCGCGACCAGCTCCATCGCCTTGGTGATCTTCTTCATCGACTTCGCGGAGCGGATCCGCTGTCGAAGAACGCGTACCTGACCGGCCATGGGCGTGCCCTACCGCCGGTCGTCGTCGGTGGTCGTGTACCGGGTGACCGACTCGCGGTCCTCGGCGCCCGCCAGCGGCGCGGCCGGGGCCTCGTTGATCCGGACCGGCTTGTCCTTCGCCAGGAAGAGCTGCTTGAAGTGCGCGATCGCCTCGTCCAGCGTGTTCGTGATCTCGTCGCCCCAGTTGTTGGCGGCGATCGAGTCCAGGGTGCCGCGGTGCTTGTGCCGCAGGTACTCCAGGAACTCGTTCTCGAACCGGCGCACGTCCGCGACCGGGACGTCGTCCAGCTTGCCCGCGGTGCCGGCCCAGATGGAGACGGTCTGCTCGGCGGCCGGGTACGGCGAGTAGTTCGGCTGCTTGAGCAGCTCCACCAGCCGCGCGCCCCGGTCGAGCTGCTGCCGGGAGGCCTTGTCCAGGTCGGAGGCGAAGGCGGCGAACGCCTCCAGCTCGCGGTACTGGGCCAGGTCCAGCCGCAGCCGGCCGGCGACCTTGCGCATCGGCTTGGGCTGCGCGGCGCCGCCGACCCGGGAGACCGAGGTGCCGACGTTGATCGCCGGCCGGACGCCCTGGTTGAACAGGTCGGCCTCCAGGAAGACCTGCCCGTCGGTGATCGAGATGACGTTGGTCGGGATGAACGCCGAGATGTCGCCGGCCTTCGTCTCGATGATCGGCAGGCCGGTCATCGAGCCGCCGCCCATCTCGTCGGACAGCTTCGCGCAGCGCTCCAGCAGCCGGGAGTGCAGGTAGAACACGTCGCCCGGGTACGCCTCGCGGCCCGGCGGGCGGCGCAGCAGCAGCGACACCGCGCGGTACGCCTCGGCCTGCTTGCTCAGGTCGTCGAAGACGATGAGCACGTGCTTGCCGCCGTACATCCAGTGCTGGCCGATGGCCGAGCCGGCGTACGGGGCCAGGTACTTGAAGCCGGCCGGGTCGGACGCCGGCGAGGCGACGATGGTCGTGTACGCCATCGCGCCGCGCTCCTCCAGCGTGCCCTTGACGGACGCGATGGTGGACGCCTTCTGGCCGATCGCCACGTAGATGCAGCGGACCTGCTTCTTCGGGTCGCCGCTCTCCCAGTTCGCCCGCTGGTTGAGGATGGCGTCCAGGGCGACCGTGGTCTTGCCGGTCTTGCGGTCGCCGATGATGAGCTGGCGCTGGCCGCGGCCGATCGCCGTCATGGCGTCGATCGCCTTGATGCCGGTCTCCAGCGACTCGAACACCGACTGCCGGGCCATGACGTTCGGCGCCTGGAGCTCCAGCTCGCGGAACTCCTCGTGGCGGATCTCGCCCAGGCCGTCGATCGGCTTGCCCAGCGGGTCGACGACGCGGCCGAGGAAGGAGTCGCCGACCGGGACCGAGAGCACCCGGCCGGTCCGCTTGACCCTCTGGCCCTCCTCGATGCCGGTGAAGTCGCCCAGGACGACGACACCGATCTCGCGGACGTCCAGGTTCAGCGCCACGCCGAGCGTGCCGTCCGCGAACTCCAGCAGCTCGTTGGCCATCGTCGAGGGCAGGCCCTCGACGTGGGCGATACCGTCGCCGGCGTCGGCGACGATGCCGACCTCCTCACGGGAGATCTCCGGGTTGTAGGAGGAGACGTAGCGCTCCAGGGCGCCCCGGATCTCCTCCGACGAGATGGTCAGCTCGGCCATCCTCTGCTTCCTCTGCGTTGTGCCCGGGCTCCCCGCGGGGCGCCGTGAGCGAGCGGCTTCATACAGCGCCCGATCAGGCGCGTTGTCCGGGACCGGCGGGCGCCGCAGCGCCCGGCCGGTCGTCCGCGCTAGCGCGCGGTGAGTGCCTGCCTGGTCTCGGCGAGGCGGCGGGCGATCGTGCCGTCGTACAGATCGGCGCCCACCTGGACGCTGATCCCGCCGACGACGGCCGGGTCGACAGTGAACCGCATCGAGACCTCCCGGCCGTACTGCGCGGCCAGCGCCGCGCCGAGCCGGGACTGGGCGGCGGCGTCGAGCGGCGCGGCGACGGTCACGTACGCGACCTGCCGCTCCCGCCGCTCCGCGGCCAGCTCGACCAGCCGGCCGAGCGCCGCCTCGAAGCCGCGCCCGCCGAACCCGCGCACGGCCAGCTCGGCGAGCCGGACCGTCACCGACCCGGCCTTCCCGCCGAGCAGGTCGGCGACCAGGCCGGCCCGGCGGACCGGGTCGGTGGTCGAGTCGCCGAGCGCCGAGCGCAGCGCCGGCGTACCGGCGGCGACCTGCCCGAAGCGGAACAGCTCGTCCTCGACCTCGGCCAGCTCGCCGGCCTTGTCGGCCGCGGCCAGCAGCGCGTCCACGACCAGCGTCTCGGCCGCGGTCAGCAGTTCGCCCGGCGCCGACCAGCGCCCGGCGACCAGCGTCCCCAGCACGTCCAGCGTCGCCGCCGAGGCCCGGCCGTCGAGCAGCCCGCGCAGCAGCTCCGCCCGGTCCCGGCCCGCGCGGGCCGGGTCGGACAGCGCGCGGCGCAGCCGCGGCTCCCGGCCGAGCAGGCGGGCCACCGTGTCGATCTCCCCGGCGGTGGCCGCCAGGGCGTCCGGCACCGCCGACTCGGCGTACGCCGCCAGGCGCGCGGCCGCGGCGGCGTACGACTCCCGGCTGGCGGTCTGCATCAGCGCCGCCCGGCGGTCTCGAGGTCGGACAGGAACCGGTCGACGGTGCCGCGCTGCCGCGCCTCGTCGGCCAGCGACTCGCCGACGATCTTCCCGGCGAGGTCCACGGCCAGCGTGCCCAGCTCCGCCCGCAGGTCGCGGACGATGCCCTGCCGCTCGGCCGTGAGCTGCTCCTTGCCGGCCGCGATGATGCGGTCCCGCTCCTCGGCGGCCTTGGCCAGCACGTCGCGGCGGATGCCCTCGGCGTCGGCCCGGGCCTCGTCACGGATGCGCGCGGCCTCGGTCTGCGCCTCGGCGAGCTGGGCGCGGTACTGCTCCAGCGTCGCGTTGGCCTCGGCCTGGGCCGCCTCGGCGCGCTGGATGCCACCCTCGATCGCGTCGACGCGCGCCCGGAACGTCTCCTCCATCTTGGGGAAGACGAACTTGCTCAGCACCCAGAACAGGATGCCGAACGCGATCGTACCGATGACGATCTCTTCCCAGATCGGGACGATCGGGCTCGGGTCGTCGGCGGCCAGAAACATCATTGCAGCCTCCTACAGCAGCACGGTCGGAATTACTGCCAGAGGAAGCCGAAGGCGATGCCCAGCAGCGCGAGCAGCTCGATAACGGCGAAACCGATCCAGACGAACGGCTGCGTGATCCGGCTCGACTCCGGCTGGCGCGCCGTCGACTGGATGTAAGCCGAGAAGACCAGACCCACGCCGATGCCCGGGCCGATCGCGGCGAGGCCGTAACCGATGGCGGCGACGCTGCCCTCAACCGCGGCTTGAATCTCCATTGCGTTGTTCCTCCCGGTAATCGCGCGTGACCCTCACGCGGGACTTAGGACTTGCAGGATGGGCTCGTGGGTCGCTCGGTGCTCGGCTGGGTCGCTCAGTGCTCATCGGCGAGTGCGCCGCCGATGTAGCTCGCGGACAGCACGCTGAAGATGTAGGCCTGCAACACGATGACCATCATCTCCAGGAAGGTGAGGGCGATGGCCATCGCCCAGGACAGGACGCCGATCGGCTTGAGCAGGAAGTTCTGCGCGCCGATCAGCGCGAACCCGCCCATCGTGAAGACGACCAGGATCATGTGCCCGGCGAACATGTTCGCGAACAGCCGCAGCGCCAGCGTCAGGGGTCGCGCGACGAACGTCGAGATGAACTCGATCGGGATCAGCAGCGGCTGCATGAACCAGGGGGCCGGCGGCATGAGGTGGTTCTTGAAGAACTTGCCGGCGCCGTTCTTCTTGATGCCCGCGGCGATGAAGACGATGTAGCTCAGCAGGCCGAGGACCAGCGGGAACGCGATGTGCGCGTTCGGCGACATTTGCACACCGGGCAGAATGGCGAAGAAGTTCGTCGCGGCGATGAACACGAACAGCGTGGCCAGGTACGGGGCGAACCGGATGCCCTCGTGGCCGATCATGTCCTTCGCGATGGAGTTGCGCGCGAAACCGTAGATGGACTCGGCGATCCACTGCTTCTTGGTGGGCACGAGCTTCGGGTCGCGGTACGCGACCAGGAAGTAGATGATGATGGCCGCCACGGCGATCCACACCAGGATCGGGAACCTGGTGAGCCAGAACGGCGCGCCGTCGACGACGGGCGCGGGGAAGAACTCCTTGACCGTCGGCGGGTGGAAGCCGCCGCCGTCGCCCGGGTCGGTCATCAGCTGTGCGAGCACCGTGTTCCTTCCATTGCTACAGGCCCATCCGGCGGACCACCAGGTACACGCCCCCGGCGGCACCGAGGATCAGACCGATGCCGGTGGAGATCCCACCGGTGTCCAGCCAGCGATCGACCAGAAACCCGACGAAGCCCCACACCGCCATCCCCGCGATCAGGTAGCCGAGCACCGCATAGCCCTGACCGGACTGCACGGGCGGCGGGTCGCCCGGGTCCGGCTTCTGCGGAGAAGTGTGGTCACCTGCCATGACGCGGCGAACGATATCAGTCGGGCGGACCGTCGCGGGCACACCCCCCTGAACGGCGAGTGAGCGTCGCCTAAGTAGGCGTTCGCCGATGTCCCGGGCCGACGGCGACGGTCACAAACGCGGTCGACCGCGTCGAGTCTGTAACCAGGCAATATGCGTACCGATCCACGCGAATGCCCCGACGACGATGCCGATCGCGAGAGCCGGCAGACCGGGCCACTCCGTCCGCGCTACCGCGTGCATGAGGACCGCGAAGAGGGTGAACTTCGTCGCGTACAGGGTCATCCCGAACGGCATGATCAAATGACGCGCCACCCGGTCCAGGTGTGCGAGCAGCACCGTCGTCACGGTGAAGCTGCCGACGGACACCGCCATCCCGATCGGCATCCCCACGGCGCTCGCCGGCCCGGCCACCGCCCACGCCGCGATCGTGGCGACGACCGCCGTCGCCGCGCAGCTCGCCAGCAGGATCGGCAGGTGGCGCAGCCGCCACCCGTCCTCCGCCGTACCGGACCCCATGCCACTCACCCTCGCTCGCTCGGCGCACGCGGCGCCGGGCGGCCGCGCCCCCACATGGTGCCCGGCCGGGCCCGGAAAGCGAAACGGCGGGTCGGCCGGCTCAGGGGGCGGGGTACGCGGGGAACTTGCCGACCAGGTCGACCACCTCGGCCGCGACGTCGCGCAGCGTCGCCGCCCCCGCCGTCGTCGCCGGGTCCGCCCCGGACGCCGCCGCGACCAGTCGGGCCACGATCGTCATCTCGTCCGGGCCCATCCCCTGCGTCGTCACGCTCGCCGCGCCCACCCGGATGCCGCTGGCGGTCAGCGGCGGCAGCGGGTCGTACGGGATGGCGTTCTTGTTCAGCGTGATCCGGGCCGCGTCGGACCGCGCCTCCGCCTCGGCGCCGGTCACGCCGACCGGGCGCAGGTCGACCAGCGTCAGGTGGGTGTCGGTACCGCCGGAGACCGGGCGCATGCCGTGCGCGGCCAGGCCGGCGGAAAGGGCGCGGGCATTCTCGACGACCCGGCGGGCGTACGCGGCGTACTCGGGGGTGGCCGCCTCGCGCAGCGCGACGGCCTTCGCGGCGACCGCGTGCATGAGCGGGCCGCCCTGGCTGAACGGGAAGACGGCCTTGTCGATCCGCGCGGCCAGGTCGGCCCGGCAGAGGATCATGCCGCCGCGCGGGCCGCGCAGGACCTTGTGGGTGGTGGCGCAGACCACGTCGGCGTACGGCACCGGCGACGGGATCGCCCCGCCGGCGACCAGGCCGATGAAGTGGGCGGCGTCGACCATGAGGTACGCGCCCACCTCGTCGGCGACGGCCCGGAAGGCGGCGAAGTCGATGAGCCGCGGGTACGCCGTCGCCCCGCAGATGATCATCTTGGGCCGGTGCGCCCGGGCCAGGTCGCGGACCTCGTCGTAGTCGATCAGCTCGGTGTCCTCGCGGACGGTGTAGCCGAGGGTGGCGAACCAGCGCCCGGAGAAGTTGACCTTGCTGCCGTGGGTGAGGTGGCCGCCGTGCGGCAGCCCCATCGCCAGCACGGTATCGCCGGGCTGGAGCAGCGCCGCGTACGCGGCCAGGTTGGCGCTCGCCCCGCTGTGCGGCTGCACGTTGGCGTGGTCGGCGCCGAACAGCGCGGTCGCCCGGGACACGGCCAGCCGCTCGGCGATGTCGACCTGCTCGCAGCCGCCGTAGTAGCGCCGCTGCGGGTACCCCTCGGCGTACTTGTTGGTCAGCGTCGAACCGAGGGCGGCGAGCACGGCCGGTGAGGTCAGGTTCTCGCTGGCGATGAGCTGGAGGCCCCCGCGCAGCCGCTCCAGCTCGCCGAGGACGACGCCGGCGATCTCCGGGTCGGTGGTCGCGAGCTGCGCGAAGTCGGGCCCCCAGTACGTCTGCTCCACCCCCCGAGCGTACGCCCGCGGGCGGCTACGGGCCGGGGATCAGCAGGTCGGCGAGCGGATGAATGGTCCGCTCGATCTCGTCGGCGACCCGGGCGTACTCGGTCTCGGCCAGCCCGTACGGGTCCAGCAGGTCGTCGGCCGCGCCCGGCGCGGCGCCGGCGCGGACGGCCAGGGCGGCCTCGACCAGCGCGACCCCGCGGGCGTACACCAGCTTCGGGTCGGGGCCCGGCGCGGGCAGCAGCGCGGCGTCCACGGCCGGCAGCAGCCGGCTCAGCTCGCCCAGGACGAACGCCCGGTCGGCGGCGTCCGGGCGCAGCTCGCGGACGTACTCGGCCTGCTCCGCGGTCGCGGTCAGCACGAGGTCGGCCGAGTCGAGCTGGTCGGCGCGCAGCCGCCGGGCGGCGAAGCCGGACGGGTCGGCGCCGCGCTCGCGGAGCTGCCGGGCGGCCGGCGGGTTCATCGCCTGGCCGACGTGCCAGCCGCCGGTGCCGGCGCCGTGGCTGTACACCAGGTCGCTGGGGTTCATCGACCAGCCGACGGCGCGCACCCGCTGCCGGATCGCGGCGGCGAGCAGGCGCTCCGCCATCGGCGACCGGCAGATGTTCCCCATGCAGACGTGCAGGACCACGAAGGGGGGCATCAATCTTCCTCGGATTCGGCGAGGTCCGGTACGACCTCGCGGAGCGCCGCCGGCGGGATCGCGCCCGCCCGCAGCACCCGGGGGATGTCGTCGGTGAGGTCGACGATGGTGCTGGGCAGCGCCGGGCCGGGCCCGACCGAGGCCACCGCGCCGGCCTCCAGGTACACCCGGACGCTGGCGCCGAGCTGCTCGTGCGCCTCCTCCGCGGTGTTCGCGGCGGGTTCGCCGGTGCGGTTCGCCGAGGTGACGGCCATCGGGCCGGTGCGCGCGAGCAGCTCCAGCGCGACCGGGTGCAGCGGCATCCGGACGGCGACCGTGCCGTCGGTGTCGCCGAGGTCCCACTTCAGCGAGGGGGCGTGCGTGACCACGAGCGTCAGCGCGCCCGGCCAGAACGCGTCGACCAGGTCGCGCGCGGCCGGCGGCAGGCTGTACACCAGACCGTCGAGGGTGTCCTTCGAGCCGACCAGCACCGGCGGGGGCATCTGCCGGCCGCGCCCCTTGGCCTCCAGCAGCCGGGTGACCGCGTCGGGGCGGAACGCGTCCACGCCGACGCCGTACACCGTGTCGGTCGGCAGGACCACCAGCTCGCCGAGGCGGACGGCCTCGACCGCGGCCTCGAGCGCGCGATCCCGCTCGCGCGCGGTCCGACAGTCGTAAAAGGTCACCCGACCACTCTCCCACGTCCGGCCGCGTCCCCACCATCCGTCCGCCACCCGGTCGTGAACCGTGGCCGTCCGGCCAGGTCGGCATGGCCCGCGACGCCGAGGAAGTCGGCGGCGAGCAGCGCGGCGACCGCCGCGGCCCCGGTCTCGTCGTGCTCGACGGCCAGCCCGCCGCCCGGCCGCAGCACGGCCGCGGCGAGCGCGGCCAGCGGCCGGATCACCGCGAGGCCGTCCGGGCCGCCGAACACCGCCGCCGCCGGGTCGCGGCGCACGTCCGGCGGTACGGGGGTGGCCGCCGGCACGTACGGCGGGTTGGTCAGCACCAGGTCGACGGCGGCCGGCAGCGCCGCGGCCAGCCCCGGGTCGGTGACGTCGCCGGCCACGATCGTGATCGGCCGGTCGCCGGCCGCGGCCCGGGCGGCGGCGTTGCGGCGCAGCCAGGCCAGCGCGGCCGGGTCCCGCTCCACGGCGTACACCCGGGCGGCCGGCACCTCCTGCGCCACCGCGAGGGCGATCGCGCCGGAGCCGGCGCACAGGTCCAGCACGACCGGGTCGGCGGCGTCGGCGAGCGCGGCGATCCCCCAGTCCACCAGCAGCTCGGTCTCCGGGCGGGGGATGAACACGCCGGGGCCGACCGCGAGGTCCAGGTGGCGGAACGGCCCGCTGCCGGTCAGGTGCTGCACCGGCGCACCGGCCGCGCGGGCCGCGACCAGCGCGGCCAGTGCGGCCGCAGTGACGGACGGCACGCCATCCAGAGTATGCAGCCGCCCACGGGGCGTTCCGAGGACGTAAGCTGCCAGTAGCTCGGCGTCCACTCTGGGCGACGGCACACCGGCGGCGGAGAGCACCCGCACCGCTTGTGCGATCACCACGCTGAGTGGTTCTGTACCTTCGGTGGGCTGTTCAGTGTGGCGGGGCACCGGATAATCATGCCCGCCGGGTGGGCCGCCCGGCCGGCGGGCCCGGCTCCCGGCGGTGACCACCGCGGCCGGCGCCGCGCACCGGCGGCGGGCGCGTCGCGAAGGAGGCGGAGTGGGCTGGCTGGACCGGGTGCGGGACCAGGCCGGCGCGCTCGCCGAGGCGCGCCGGTTGCAGATCGACGGCCGGGCCGCCGAGGCGTGCCTCGTCGTGGACCGGGTGCTCGCCGCCACCGCCGACCCGCGGGCCAGGGCCGACGCGCTGGTGCAGCGGCTGGCGATCCTGTACCACCTCGGCCGGACCGGGGCGTACCGGGAGGCCACCGAGGCGGCGCTCGCCGCCGCCGGCGAGGTCGACGACCCGTACCTGCACGGCCACCTGCATGCCCTGGCGTCGGTCACGGTGTTCCCGCACGGGCTGTTCGAGCGGGCCGTGACCCACCTCGTGCACGGCGCCCGCTTCCTGAACCGGATCACCGACATCGACGTCGACACCGCGGCGGCGTGGCACGACCTGGCGGTGGCGTACTCGCACCACGGCTTCCACCGGCACGCGCTCAGCGCGATCGCCAAGGCGCGCGAGTTCGGCGCGCTGGTCGGGGTGCCGATGGAGACGCTGGCCGCGCCCGGCATCCGGCTGCGCGGCGCGCTGGCCCTGGACCACCGCGGCGACACCGACGGCTGCCTGCGCATCCTGTCCGACCTGGCCGGTGAGCTGGCCGCGCTGCGCCAGCGCGGCGGGATCGCGCTGCTGCGGCCGAGCGGCCGGACGGGGTACGGCTACGCGCTGGCCCGGCTGGCCGTGCTCGGCGGACCGTCCTCGCTCGACGCCGGGGCGCTGCTGGCCTCGGGCGGGCCGACGCCGATGGCCCGGGAGATCCGGCAGCTCGGCGAGGTCTGCCTGGCGATCAACTCCGGCTTCCCGATCGAGGCGCTGACCCGGCTGGACAGCCTGCCCGAGCGCACGGTGCTCGGCGCGCCGGAGCCGCTGCGCCTGCGCAGCCTCGCCAACCAGCGCGCCGGCGACCACGCGGCCGCGCACCGGGCCGACCGGGCGGCGTTCCGGATCGTCACCGAGCGGATCGCCGCGCAGCAGGACGTGTACGTCGAGGGCATCGCCGCCCGGCTCGCGCACGAGGAGCTGCGGCACACCGTCGCCCGGTACGCCGACGAGGCGCTGACCGACCCGCTGACCGGCCTGCCGAACCGCCGGCACCTGGAGCGGCACGTCGCCGGCATGATCAACCGCGGCGGCCGCCCGGTGATCGGCGTGTGCGACCTGGACGGCTTCAAGAACGTCAACACCGTGCACGGCCACCTCTCCGGCGACCTGGTGCTCCAGCGGATCGCCGCGGTGCTCGCCCGGGTGATGGGGTCGGGCGACTTCGTGGCCCGGTACGGCGGGGACGAGTTCGTCGTCGTCCTGCCCGGCGACGCCGGCCGGGACACCGCGCTGCTGCACGACCGGATCACCGCCGGCGTCGCGGCGGAGGACTGGGCGGCGCTGGTCCCCGGTACGCCGGTCGGGGTGACGGTCGGCTGGGCGGAGGTCGCCGCGGACGACGTGGGCGCGCTGCCGGCGGCGATCGTCGCCGCGTTCGAGACCGCCGACCGGGCGATGCTGCGGGCGAAGAACCGCCCGCGCCCGCGGGCGGCGGTGCGCGGCCTGCCGACACTCAGTCGGGTGGCCGGCGACGGCTGACGCCGCGGGCGAGGGTTCCGACCGCCGAGTCCGGGTATCCCGCGGGCGCGACACCGCAGCCCGGCGGTCGCCCGACGGCCGGGACCGGTACCGACACACGGGGGTTCCACCGATGCGCAGCACCACTGTCCTCATCGCCGCCCTGGCCGGCGCGCCGCTCGCCCTGGCCGCCGGCGCCCCGGCGCCCGCGGCGCCGCGCCCGGCGACCGCGGCCGCCGGCACGATGCGGAACACCGCGACCCTGCTCTGCCTGGACGGCAACCACGCCGGCCACGTGTACACGCTGGGCTGCAACGGCGGCCGGTACCAGCAGTGGAGCCGGGTCGGCGGCCGGTTCGGGACCAGGTTCGTCAACGCCGAGACCCGGCGCTGCCTGGACAGCAATGCCGCCCGCGCGGTCTACACGCTGCCCTGCAACGGCGGCTCGTACCAGGAGTGGGACGTGCGGCAGCACGCGTTCGGCGAGGAGCTGGCCAACGTGGCCACCGGCTTCTGCCTGGACAGCAACACCGACGGCGCGGTGTACACGCTCGCCTGCAACGGCGGCAACTTCCAGCGCTGGCGGCCGTAGCCCCGGGGCGGGCTAGCGCCGGGCCGGGGTGTCCTCGCCGGCGAGCCGGGCCGCGCGGTCGGCCACGGCGAGCGCGTCGAGCACCCCGTCCAGGTCGCCGTCGAGCGCCAGGTCCAGGTTGTACGCCGTGTACCCGATCCGGTGGTCGGTGATCCGGTTCTGCGGGAAGTTGTACGTCCGGATCCGCTCCGACCGGTCCACCGTGCGCACCTGCGAGCGGCGGGCGTCGGAGGCCGCGGCGTCCGCCTGCTCCTGGGCGACCGCGAGCAGCCGCGCGCGCAGGATGCGCATGGCCTGCTCGCGGTTCTGGAGCTGGCTCTTCTCGTTCTGGCAGGACACCACCACGCCGGTCGGCAGGTGGGTGATCCGGACGGCCGAGTCGGTGGTGTTGACCGACTGCCCGCCGGGGCCGGACGAGCGGAACACGTCGATCCGCAGGTCGTTCGGGTCGATCGTGAGGTCGACCTCCTCGGCCTCCGGCAGCACGAGGACGCCGGCGGCGCTGGTGTGGATGCGGCCCTGCGACTCGGTGGCGGGCACCCGCTGCACCCGGTGCACGCCGCCCTCCCACTTGAGCCGGGACCACACGCCGTGCCCGGCCTCGGGCGTGCCCTTGCTCTTGACGGCGAGCTGGACGTCCTTGATGCCGCCGAGGTCGGAGTCCTGCGCGTCGATGATCTCGGTGGTCCAGCCGCGCCGCTCCGCGTACCGGGTGAACATGCGCAGCAGGTCGCCGGCGAACAGCGCCGACTCCTCGCCGCCCTCGCCGGCCTTGATCTCGATCAGGACGTCCTTGGCGTCGTCCGGGTCGCGCGGGATCAGCAGCTCGGCCAGCCGCTCCTCCAGCGCCGGCAGGCCGGCGGCGAGCGCGTCGGCCTCGGTGCCGAACGCGGCGTCCTCGGCGGCCAGCTCGCGGGCGGCGGCCAGGTCCGCCCGGGCGTCCGCCAGCTCGGCGGCGGCCCTGTGGATCGGGGTCAGCTCGGCGAACCGGCGGCCCACCCGGCGGGCGGTGGCCGGGTCGGCGTGGGTGGCCGGGTCGGCGAACCGGCGCTCCAGGTCGGCGTACTCGGCCAGCAGGGCGTCGAGCCGCTGCGCGCCGCTCACCGGCGCACCGCCGGCCGGGTCCGGGTCCGCTCGCTCATGCTGGCCACCTCCGCGCCGCGGTTCGCCGGCCGCTGCCGGCGGGGGTTCGGCCGTACCGGCCGGGAACAGCGAACGGCGCCCGCCCCTCCCGATGCGGGTGGGCGGGCGCCGGGACGCGCTACTTGCCGGCCTTCTTGGCCTGCACCTTGGCGTACTTCTGCTGGAACTTCGCCACCCGGCCGGCGGTGTCGAGCACCCGCTGCTTGCCCGTGTAGAACGGGTGGCAGGCGCTGCACGTCTCGGCGTGGATGCTCGCCCCGGGGGCGGTGCTGCGGGTGACGAACGTGGTCCCGCAGGAGCAGGTGACCGTCGTGTCGCGGTACTCGGGGTGGATTCCCTTGCGCATCTCGGCGTGTCCTCTCGTCGTGGTCGCCGGGTCGCCCCACCCCTCGCGTGGCGGGTGGTTGTCGGCGTGAACCGGTACCGAAGCCGGCCCCCCAGTCTGCCATGGCCGGCCCGGGGGCCGGCCGCGGGGGCCGCCGGGTACAACGCCCGGCGACCGGCGCTATTCCCCGGCCCGGCGGCGGGCCGGGCCGGGCTGCGCTCAGGGCACCGGATCGGGCAGGTGGGCCGAAACCGGGCAGCGGGCGGCCCGCGGGCGCGGGGCGGTCGCGGTGCCGGCGGCCGGCGGCTCGCCGTACTTGCCGAGGTGCCGGGCCTCGGCGTCGAGGTAGAAGTTCGGGCGCTGGTCGGCCTCCTCGTAGTACCGGTGGAAGACGCTGGTCGCGCCGCCGGAGATCGGCGGCACGATCCAGGTCCAGTCGGCGGGGGTGCCGCGCCCGGCCCGCTCCTCGTTGGCGACGTGCTTGAGGAACCGGTCGGACTCGGTGTGGTGGTCGGCGATCCGCACGCCGGCGGACTCGAACGACCACAGGACGGCCCGGTTCAGCTCGACCAGGGCGCGGTCGCGCCACAGCGTCGACTCGCGGGAGGTGTCCAGGCCGAGCCGGCGGGCGACCTCGGGCAGCAGGTCGTACCGGTCCAGGTCGGCGAAGTTGCGGGCGCCGATCTCGCTGCCCATGTACCAGCCGCTGAACGGGGCCAGCGGGTAGTGCACGCCGCCGACCGCGAGCCGCATGTTCGCGATCGCGGGGACGGCGTGCCAGCGCAGGTGCAGCTCGTCGAACCACTCGTACTCGGGGTGCCGGATCGGCACCTCCAGCACGGCGTCCGGCGGCAGGGTGAACAGCCGCACCCCCTCGGCGGGGGTCTCGACCGCCAGCGGCAGCACCTCGAACGGCTTGCCGGTGGACTGCCAGCCGTACTCCTGCATCCGGGCGGTGAACTCGATGTACCGGGGGTCGCCGGCGACGCCCTCCGGGGTGCGGTGGCCGGCGTACCGGATGAGCTGCTCGTTGTACAGCCGCGCATACGGTCGGCCGGGTACCGCCGGCGCGAAGACCGAGATGACCGGCCGGATGTGGCCCTGCTTGACGGCGTCGCCGCCGGTGCGTCTCCGGCCGGGCTCGCGGACCGGAACCTGCCCGCCGGCGATCCGCAGGTGCTCGACCAGCAGGGAGAAGATGTCGTCGGCGGCGCTCGCCCGGCGCCGGTCGAGGACGATCAGGCTCCGCCAGTACAGCCGGCCGATGCACCGGCTGGAGTTGCGCCAGGCGAGCCGGGCGCCGTACGTCAGCTCGTCGGGGGTGTGGGTGTACGTGCCGGTGGCCTCGACCTGCGCGGCGACGAGCGCGAGCCGGGGCGCCACCGGGCCGAGCCGGGGGTTCTCCGCGTAGCACCGGGTCAGGAACTCCGCGGCCTCGGCGGGATCGACGTCGGCCGCCGCGTCCCAAGGCCGCGGCGGGGTGTCGCGGTAGCCGGGAACCCTCATGCGCCGCCTCCTACAGAAACTGTGTGCGAGCAAAATTTGACACACAGCAACGCGGGCAGCCAGGTCACAGAACCGCCAAACCGGACGTAAGGACAATTGAACCCTGCGGAAACAGGCGGGCGACGGACCGCCAGTGCGATCCGTCGCCCGCCGCATCGAGCATGCTGGATCACTGGGCGCACGCGCCCGGCGACCCGGTCGGCCGGTGGCGCTACTCCCCCGGCGTGGTCTTCGCGATCTGCATCAGGAACTCGATGTTGGTCTTGCTCTGCTTCAGCTTGTCCAGCAGCAGCTCGAGCGCGGCCTGCGAGTCCAGCGAGTGCAGCACCTTCCGGAGCTTGTGGATGATCACCAGCTCGTCGGACGCGAGCAGGATGTCCTCCTTGCGCGTACCCGACGGGTGGATGTCGATCGCCGGGAAGATCCGCTTGTCCGCGATCTTGCGGTCGAGCTTCAGCTCCGCGTTGCCCGTGCCCTTGAACTCCTCGAAGATGACGTTGTCCATCGCCGAGCCGGTCTCCACCAGCGCGGTCGCCAGGATGGTCAGCGAGCCGCCGTTCTCGATGTTGCGGGCGGCGCCGAGGAAGCGCTTCGGCGGGTACAGCGCCGTGGAGTCGATACCACCGGACAGGATCCGGCCGCTGGCCGGCGCCGCCAGGTTGTACGCCCGCCCCAGCCGGGTGATCGAGTCCAGCAGCACGACCACGTCGTGCCCCAGCTCGACCAGGCGCTTGGCCCGCTCGATCGCCAGCTCGGCGACCGTGGTGTGGTCCGACGGCGGCCGGTCGAAGGTGGAGGCGATGACCTCACCCTTCACCGAGCGCTGCATGTCGGTGACCTCTTCGGGCCGCTCGTCCACCAGCACCACCATGAGGTGGCACTCCGGGTTGTTGTGGGTGATCGCGTTGGCGAGCGCCTGGAGCACCATCGTCTTGCCCGCCTTGGGGGGCGAGACGATGAGGGCCCGCTGGCCCTTGCCGATCGGCATCGTCAGGTCGATGACCCGGGTCGTGAGCACGTGCGGCTCGGTCTCCAGCCGCAGCCGCTCCTGCGGGTACAGCGGGGTCAGCTTGTAGAACTCCGGCCGCCGCCGCGCCTCCTCCGGCTCCATCCCGTTGATGGTGTCCAGCCGGACCAGCGGGTTGTACTTGTCCCGCCGGTTGCTGCTGTCGCCGTCGCGGGTCGCCCGCACGGCGCCGGTGACCGCGTCGCCGCGGCGCAGGCCGTGCTTCTTGACCTGCGACATGGCCACGTACACGTCGTTGGCGCCGGACAGGTAGCCGGTCGTGCGGACGAACGCGTAGTTGTCCAGCACGTCGATGATGCCGGCGACCGGGACGAGCACGTCCTCGTCGCCGACCGGCGGCTCGCTGCCGCCGCCCTCGCGCTCGCCGCGGCGGCCGCGGCGGTCGCGGAAGCGGCTGCGCCGGTTGCGCCGGCCGCCGTTCTCGTCGTCGTCGTCCCGCTCGGCCCGCTCGCCGCCGCGGTCGCGTGACCGGTCGTTGCGATCGCGGTCGTTGCGGTCGCGGTCGGCGCGCTCCCCGCGGTCGCGGTCGTTGCGATCCCGGTCGTTGCGGTCGCGCTCGTTGCGGTCCCGGTCGCCGCGCTCGTTGCGGTCGCGGTCGTTGCGCTCGGCGCGCTCCCCGCGGTCGTTGCGGTCGCGCTCGGTGCGGTCGCGCTCGGTGCGGTCGCGCTCGGTGCGGTCGCCGCGGTCGCGGTCGCCGCGCTCGCGCGTCCGGCGGGTGCCCTCGGCGGCCTCGGCCTCGTCGGCGCGGCCCGCCTCGTCGCGGTTGCGCCGCCGGCGGCCGCCCTCGCGGGCCGGCGCGTCGGTCGCCGCCTCCGCCGCCGGCTCCGCGGCGACCTCGGCCCGGACGGCCTCCCGGCCGCTGTCGGCCGCTACCTCACGCTGGCGCGGCGTACCGCCCTGGCGCTCGGAGATGGCCGCGATCAGCTCGCTCTTGCGCATCCGGGCAGTGCCCGAGATGCCGAGCGACGTGGCCATACTCTGCAGCTCCGGCAGCAGCATCGCGGACAGGCCCGTACCGGACCGCCGCCGCCGCGTGGTGCCGGCCGCCTCGACCTGGGGGGCATCCGACGTGACGTCGGTGGTGTCGCTCAATGGATTCCTTCCCTCGGTGGGCCGGGGCCGACCTGGCTGGAACACGCCAGCACCGCTCGGGTGGCCTCGGTAGACCCCGCGCCCTGCGCGGCATACGCAAGTGCGGGGGTGGGGCACAGCCGCGCGGGTACCGACCCCCCCGGCCCGGTCGGGTGGGGGGAGGTGGTGCCCGCGTCTCCCGTACCGGGCCGCTACGCCTCCAGCGGCCGGGACGGACACTTTCGCCAACGGTCGTGCCGGAGCGAGTCCGGACCGGGGGCGAACGCCGCAGGTCAGCGACCCGTCAAGACGGTGGAACACAAGGCTGCTTGACGAGATGACGGATCGGCCGTCGAGATCGGGCTGGAGGCCCATCGAACGGGTCAACCCACTGAAGATCGCCAACTGCGCGAACTGTGCTTGCCGGAAGCGTAGTAAAACTCCGCTGGCTACGGCAAGCTACCTGCGGCTATGTGCCGTGCGGCGTGTCCAGCATACCCCGCCGCGCGACGCCGGGCACGGGCGCCCGCAACTTTCCCGTCCGTGCCTCGTTGCCCGCGACCGGCCGGCGTACGGTTCAGCCGGCGGAATCGGGCACCGGGGCGGCCCCGGCCGCGACGGCGCACTCCAGCCGCTTCCACTCCGGCCCGGGCTCGGCGGCCGGCGGCACCGGCGACAGCGCCAGCACGCTGGGCCCCGCCCCGCTGACCACAGCCGCCACACCCGCCGCGCGCAGCCGCCCGACCAGGGCGGCGGTGTCCGGCATGCCGGCCGCCCGGTACGGCTGGTGCAGCCGGTCCTCGGTCGCGGCGAACGCCAGCTCGGGCCGCTCGGTCAGCGCGTGCACCAGCAGCGCCGCCCGGCCGGCGGCGAACGCGGCGTCCCGGTGCGGGACGGCCGCCGGCAGCGCCGCCCGGGCGTGCGCGGTCAGCCCCTGGCCGGTCGGCACGTAGACGACCGGCTGCAGCTCCGGGTGCGGGGTCAGCCGGACCGCCCGGGCGCCGTCGGCCTCGGTCCAGGCGATCGTCAGCCCGCCGAGCAGGCAGGCGGCCACGTTGTCCGGGTGCCCCTCGATCTCGCTGGCCAGCCGCAGCAGCGCGGCGTCCGGCCAGCGCCGGGCGCCGCCGGCGACCAGCGCCCGGGCCAGCACCAGCCCGGCCACGATCGCCGCCGAGGAGGAGCCCATGCCGCGGGCCTGCGGGATCGCGTTGCGGCAGCGCACCGCCAGGCCCGGCGGGCGGACGCCGAGCGCGTCGAGCCCGGCGTACAGCGAGCGGACCACCAGGTGCCGCTCGTCGGCCGGCAGCGCCCCGGCGCCCTCGCCGGCCACCTCGACCCGCACGCCCGCGGCGTCCCCGGTGACCCGGGCGGTCACCTCGTCGTACACGTCCAGGGCGAGGCCGCACGCGTCGAAGCCCGGGCCGAGGTTGGCGCTGCTGGCCGGCGCGCGGACCGTCACGGGTTCGGACAGGAGAGTGGACACGTGATCAGGCTATCGGGTGATCATTCACGCGGCCGCCGGGTGGGCCGGCGCGGGCAGCCGGCGGGTCCCCAGCCGCCACAGGGCCGCGTACAGCAGGGTCACCGCGCCGCAGCCGGCGATCAGCCCGGTCACCGACACCGCGCCGAGCAGCGCGCCGACGACGAGCTGGCTGACCGAGATCGCCAGGGTGGCCAGCATCATGTCGGTGGCGATGACCCGGCCGCGCAGCCCGTCCGGGACCTCGTGCTGGAGGGCGAAGTTCGACGTCACCCAGTTCGCGCCGCCGGCCAGGTGCGCGAGGAAGACCAGGCCGAGGATCAGCGGGAACCAGCCGGCCGCGGCCACCCCGAGGTACGCCAGCCCGTACGTCGCCATGGACAGCCCGAGCACCGGCAGCAGCCACCGCCGGTGGGTGAGCACCGGGCGCATGAGCAGCGGCCCGATCAGCGCCCCGGCGCCGCGGACGGCGAACAGCAGCCCCGTCCCCCAGCCGCCGGTGCCGAACGCGAGCGCGAGCAGCGGGAACGTCGCCAGCACGCCGTTGCCCAGCCCGACCGCGGACTTCACCGTGACCAGCGCCCGGACCCGCGGGTTCGCGTTGATGTACCGCAGCGACTCGCGCACCGACGCGAACGTCCGGGTCGGCACGCTCGCCGGCTCGCGCGGCGCCTGCAGCGGCCGGCGGATCCCCCACAGCAGCGCCGCGGCCAGCGCGAGGCAGGCGAACGCGATGCCGAAGCTGACGTACGGCCCGACGGTGGTGGCCAGCACCCCGCCGAGCGAGGCGCCGACGATCGCCATCGTGCCCCAGGCCGAGCCGGCGATGGCGTTGGCGAGCGCCAGGTCGGCCGGGTCGACGACGTTGGGCAGGGCGGCGCCGGCGGCCGGCGAGTAGAACGCCTTGGCGATGGCGACGACCCCGGCGGCGGGCAGCGCGAGCCAGGCGGTCGCCGCGTCCCGGACGGCGAGCATGGCCAGCACGCCGACCAGCGCGGCGAGGTTGGCCAGCCGCATGATCGTGCGCCGGTCGTACCGGTCGGCGAACGAGCCGCCGACGGGCAGCAGCAGCGCGCCGGCGCCCGTCGAGGCGGCGAGGACGAGGGCGCCGAGCAGGCCACTGCCGGTCAGGGTCGGCAGCAGGACCAGGAGCGGGACCAGCACGAACCAGTCCGAGCCGAACAGCACCAGCTCGGCGGCGAACAGGCGGCGGAAGTCCCGGTTGCGGCGGAGCAGGCCCAGCACGGAGGAGGACGGGGGAAGGGGTGAAGACACCAGCGCACCTTACCCGCCGGAGCGGATTCAGCCCACCGGGTGACCGGCGCGCAGCAGCTCGCCGACCGTGACGAACCGGTACCCGCGGGCCCGCACCCGGCGGACCAGCTCGGGCAGCCCGCGCAGCGCGACCAGCCGGTCGGCCGGGCCGACGTCGTGGGCGAGCAGCACCGCGCCGGGCGCCACCCCCGCGGCGACGTGCGCGGCGTGCCCGGCCGGGTCGCCGGGGAACCGGGACTCGACCATCTGCCGGCTCCACAGCACGACCCGGTAGCCCAGCTCGCTCGCGGCGAGCAGGGTCGAGCCGCCGAGGTGCCCGTACGGCGGGCGGAACAGCCGCGGCGTCCGCCCGGTGGCGGCGGCGATCGCGTCGTGCGCTCGTTCCAGGTCGGCGCGGACGGCGCCGGCGTCCAGCCGGGCGAGGTCGTGGTGCCGCCACGAGTGGTTGCCGACCTCGTGCCGGTCCATCCGGCCGCGGACGACGCCGGCGTACCGGCGGGCGCGGTCGCCGACGAAGAAGAACGTGGCCGGCACGCCGAGCGCGTCGAGGGTGTCCAGGGTGAGCGTGGTCCAGTTCGGCTTCGGGCCGTCGTCGAAGGTCAGCGCCACCAGCTTGCGCTCGGTGCGGATCGACCAGAGCACGTCCAGCCGGTCGAGGCCGGGGTGCGCGCCGCGGCTCGCGGTGGTGGCCGACGCGGCGCCGCCGCGGATCGGCAGCGCGCGGTCCAGCAGGTCCGCCCCGCCGACCGCGCCGGCGCCGCCGCAGCCCGCCCCCAGCGCCAGCAGCCCGGCCCGGCGCAGCCAGCCCCGGCGGGTCGTGCCCGCCCCCGATTCCCCGTCCATGCCGCCCCCGTCGCCGCATCGCTCCCCACCGGTGCCGGTGGGGAGCGATGCTAACGAGCGCGGGCCACCCGGCGGACCGGGGAAATCGGGTATCCGACTCAGGCGAGGCCGAGGCGGGCGGCGATGGCGCCGGCGTCGTTCGGTACCGAGACCGGCTCCGGCGCGCTCTCCAGCGCCGACCCCGGGTCCTTCAGGCCGTTGCCGGTGACCGTGCAGACCACCCGCGCGCCGCGCGGCAGCCGGCCGTCGGCCGCCGTCTTGAGCAGCCCCGCGACGCTCGCCGCGCTGCCCAGCTCGACGAACACGCCGACCTCGCGGGCGAGCAGCGCGTACGCCGCGCGGATCTCGTCGTCGGTCACCGCGTCGATCAGCCCGCCCGACTCGTCCCGGGCCGCCGTGGCCAGGGTCCAGCTCGCCGGGTTGCCGATCCGGATCGCCGTGGCGATGGTCTCCGGGTCGCGGACCACCTCGCCGCGCACGATCGGCGCCGCCCCGGCGGCCTGGAAGCCGAACATCCGCGGCCGGCGGGTGGCGTGGCCGGCGGCGTGGTCCTCGCCGTACCCCAGCCAGTAGGCGCTGATGTTGCCCGCGTTGCCGACCGGGATGCAGTGCACGTCCGGGGCGTCGCCGAGGGCGGCGACGATCTCGAACGCGGCCGTCTTCTGGCCGTGCAGCCGGTCCGGGTTCACGGAGTTGACCAGCGTGACCGGGTACTCCAGCGCCAGCTTCGAGGCGACCGCCAGGCAGTCGTCGAAGTTGCCCTCGACCTCGACCAGCCGGGCGCCGTGCACGAGCGCCTGGGCCAGCTTGCCCATGGCGATCTTGCCGCGGGGCACCAGCACCGCGCAGGTGATCCCGGCCCGGGCCGCGTACGCCGCCGCCGACGCGCTCGTGTTGCCGGTCGAGGCGCAGATCACCGCCCGCGCTCCCGCGCCGACGGCCTTGGCCACCGCCACGGTCATCCCGCGGTCCTTGAAGGACCCGGTCGGGTTCGCCCCCTCGACCTTGAGCAGCACCTCCGCGCCCGTGCGCGCCGACAGGGCCGGCGCCGGCAGCAGCGGCGTGTTGCCCTCCAGCAGCGTCACCACCGGCGTGTCCGGCCCGACGGGCAGCCGGTCCCGGAACTCCTCGATCAGTCCCCGCCAGTTGCTCACAGCGCCTCCACCCGCAGCACGCTGACCACCGACCGGACCATCGGCAGCGCGCGCAGCTCCGAGATCGTCGCGGCCAGCGCGGCGTCGGGCGCGCGGTGGGTGACGATCACCAGCGACGCGTCGTCGTTGCGCCCGGCCTGCCGGACCGTCGCGATCGAGACGTCGTGCGTGGCGAACACCGCGGCCACCGTGGACAGCACGCCCGGCCGGTCGGCGACGTCGAGCCGCACGTGGTACCGGGTCAGCGCCTCGCCGATCGGCCGCGCCTTCAGGTCGGCGTACGCCGACTCGCTGGGCGCGCGCACCCCGGCCCGCCGGTTGCGGCACACCGCGACCAGGTCGCCGAGGACCGCGCTGGCCGTCGGGGCGCCGCCGGCGCCCTGCCCGTACAGCATCAGCTCGCCGGCCGCGGACGCCTCGACGAACACCGCGTTGAACGCGCCGTTCACCCCGGCCAGCGGGTGCGTCCGCGGGATCATCGCCGGGTACACCCGGACCGACACCGCGTCGTCCACCCGCTCGGCCAGGCAGAGCAGCTTGATCGTGCAGTTCATCTCGGCCGCGCTCGCCACGTCGGCGGCGGTGACCTCGGTGATCCCCTCGCGGTACACGTCCGCGGCGGTGACCCGGGAGTGGAACGCCAGCGACGCCAGGATCGCCGCCTTCGCCGCCGCGTCGAAGCCCTCGATGTCGGCGGTCGGGTCGGCCTCGGCGTACCCCAGCTCGGTGGCCCGCTCCAGCGCCTCGGCGAAGCCGGCGCCGGTGGCGTCCATCGCGGACAGGATGTAGTTGGTCGTGCCGTTGACGATGCCGGTCAGCCGGGTGATCGTGTCGCCGTGCAGCGACTCGCGCAGCGGGCGCAGCAGCGGGATCGCCCCGGCCACCGCGGCCTCGTAGTACAGGTCCGCGTCGCCCGCGGCGGCCGCCTCGTGCAGCGCGGCGCCGTCCTCGGCCAGCAGGGCCTTGTTCGCCGTCACCACGCTCTTGCCGGCCCGCAGCGCCGTGGTCAGCCAGCCGCGCACCGGGTCGATCCCGCCGATCACCTCGATGACGACGTCGATGTCGTCCCGGGTGATCAGCTCGGCCGGGTCGGTGGTGAACAGCGCCGGGTCCACCGGCAGGTCGCCGCGGTCGCGCCCGATCCGGCGCACGGCGATGCCGGCCAGCTCGATCGGTACGCCGATCCGCGCGGTCAGGTCCGCCGACTGCTCGTGCAGCAGCCGGACCACCTCGGTACCGACCGTGCCGCAGCCGAGCAGGGCCACCCGCAGCGGCCGGTCGCCGCCCGGCGCGCTCATCCGACGTCCAGCCGGAGGAGGTCCTCCTCGGTCTCGCGGCGCACGATCAGCCGCGCGCCCGCCTCGTCCACGGCCACGACCGCCGCCCGCGGCACGTGGTTGTAGTTGCTCGCCATGCTGCGACAATAGGCGCCCGTCCCCGGTACGGCGACGAGGTCTCCCGGCCGGATGTCCGTCGGCAGGAACTCGTCCTGCACGACGATGTCGCCGCTCTCGCAGTGCTTGCCGACGATCCGGGTCAGCAGCGGGCCCGCGGTCGACCGGCGCGAGGCGAGCGTGGCCGAGTAGGAGGCGCCGTACAGCGCCGTGCGGATGTTGTCGCTCATCCCGCCGTCCACCGACACGTACGTGCGCAGGCCGTCGACGTCCTTGACCGTGCCCACCCCGTACAGGGTCAGCATCGCCGGGCCGATCAGCGCCCGGCCCGGCTCGATCGACAGCCGCGGCTCGCGCAGCCCGCGGGCCCGGCACTCGTCGGTGACGATCGAGCGCAGCCGCTCGGCCAGCTCCTTGGCCGGCGCCGGGTCGTCCTGGCTGGTGTACGCGATGCCGAAGCCGCCGCCCAGGTCCAGCTCGGGCAGCTCGGCGCCGCGCGCGTCCCGGATCTGCGCCTGCAGGCCGAGGATGCGCCGCGCGGCCACCTCGAAGCCGGACGCGTCGAAGATCTGCGAGCCGATGTGCGAGTGCAGCCCGGCCAGCTCCAGCACCCCGTCGTCCAGGATCCGCAGCGCGGCCTCCAGCGCGGCGCCGCTGGCCAGCGACAGGCCGAACTTCTGGTCCTCGTGCGCGGTCGCGATGAACTCGTGGGTGTGCGCCTCGACGCCGCAGGTCACCCGCAGCAGCACCCGCTGCCGGACGCCGCGCTCGCGGGCCAGCGCGGTCAGCCGCTCGATCTCGTGGAACGAGTCGACGATGATCCGCCCCACCCCGGCGTCGACCGCCCGGGCCAGCTCGTTGGTCGACTTGTTGTTGCCGTGCAGGCCCAGCCTCGCCGGCGGGAACCCGGCCGACAGCGCCACCGCCAGCTCGCCGCCGGTGCACACGTCCAGGTGCAGGCCGCACTCGTCCACCCAGCGGGCCACCGCCCGGGACAGGAACGCCTTGCCGGCGTAGAACACGTCGGCGTCGGCGAACGCCTCGGCGAAGTCGCGGCAGCGGGCGGTGAAGTCGGCCACGTCCAGGACGAACAGCGGCGTGCCGAACTCGGCCGCCAGCGCGCTCACCCGGTGCCCGGCGACGGCCAGCTCGCCGTCGTCGCCGCGGGCGACCGACCGCGACCACAGCCGCGGCAGCAGCGCGTTGACGTCGGCCGGCGGGCGCAGCCACTCCGGCCCCCGGTGCCCGATCTCCTGGTGCAGCGCACCCGCCTCGTGCGCGCGCCCGCTCATCGTCCGGCTCCGAAAATCACGATGCCCACCTCAATAGCTCCTCGACATGGTCCACGGCCCCGGGCGGGGGGTGGTCCGCGCCGCCGCCGGGCCCCGCTACATGCGGTCCGGTGCCGACACGCCCAACAGGTCGAGGCCGTTGGCGATTACCGTACGGGTCGCCTCGACCAGCCACAGCCGCGCCCTGTGCAGATCCGTCGCCGGCTCGTCGCCGCGGGGCAGGATCCGGCACGCGTCGGTCGACTGGAACCGGTGGTAGTCGGCGGCCAGCTCCTCCAGGTACCGGGCCACCCGGTGCGGCTCGCGCAGCTCGGCGGCCGTGGCGACCACCGCCGGGAACTCGCCCAGGCTCTTGAGCAGGACGTTCTCCCGCTCGTGCGCCAGCAGCGCCGGTTGCAGCCCCGCGCCGCGGTCCAGGCCCAGCTCGGCGGCGTTGCGCAGGACCGAGCAGCAGCGGGCGTGCGCGTACCGGACGTAGTGCACCGGGTTGTCGTTCGCCGCCCGGGTGATCTCCTCGATGTCCAGCGTCAGCGGCGAGTCGGTCGACGAGCGGGCCAGCGAGTACCGGGCGGCGTCCACGCCGACGGCCTCGACGATCTCGTCCAGCGTGATCAGCGTCCCGGCGCGCTTGGACAGCCGGACCGGCTCGCCCCCGCGCAGCAGGCTCACGAGCTGCCCGATCAGCACCTCGATGTTCGCCGCCGGGTCGTCCCCGGCGCAGGCGGCGATCGCCCGCAGCCGGCCGATGTACCCGTGGTGGTCGGCGCCGAGCAGGTAGATGCACCGGTCGTAGCCGCGGCCGCGCTTGTCCAGGTAGTAGGCGGCGTCGGCGGCGAAGTACGTCTTCTCCCCGTTGGACCGGATCAGCACCCGGTCCTTGTCGTCGCCGAAGTCGGTGGTGCGCAGCCAGACCGCGCCCTCGTGGTCGTACACGTGGCCCTGCGCCCGCAGCGTGGCCAGCGCCCGCTCGACGGCGCCGCCGGCGTGCAGCGTGCGCTCGGAGAACCAGACGTCGAAGTGCACGCCGAACCGCTCCAGGCTGGCCCGCATATCGGCGAGCATGACCCGGTACCCCTCGTCCCGGAACACCGCGAGCGCGGCGTCGGCGGGCCCGTCCAGCAGCCCCGGGTGGGCGGCGACCAGCCGGGCCGCGACGTCGGCGACGTACCCGCCGGCGTACCCCTCGTCGGGCGCCGGCCGCCCGGTCGCCGCCGCGTACAGCGACTCGGCGAACCGCTCGACCTGCAGGCCGGCGTCGTTGGTGTAGTGCTCGCTGTCGACCCGGGCGCCCGCGGCGGTCAGGATCCGGCGCAGCGCGTCGCCGACCGCGGCCCACCTGGTGTGCCCGAGGTGCACGGGGCCGGTGGGGTTGGCGGAGACGAACTCCAGGTTGATCCGCTCGCCGCCCAGCCGCTCCGACCGCCCGTACGCCGGCCCGGCCTCGACCACGACCCGGGCCAGCTCGCCCGCGGCGGCGGCGTCGAGCCGGATGTTGAGGAAGCCCGGCCCGGCGATCTCCACCGACTTGATGCCGGGCGCGGCGCCCAGCCGCTCGGCCAGGGCACCGGCCAGCTCGCGCGGGGCCACGCCGACCCGCTTGGCGACCTGGAGGGCGAGCGTGGAGGCGTAGTCGCCGTGCTCCGGGTTGCGCGGTCGCTCGACCGCCGTGGTCGCCGGCAGGGCGGCCGGGTCGAGGCCGCGGGCGGCGAAGACGTCACGGACGGCGGCGAGCACGGTCTCGGCGAGCTGGTCGGGAGTCACTTCCGTATGCTACCGAGCCGGTCGAGCCCGTTACCGGACCGGCCCGAGCGCCGGAATCGGGGGTTTTCGCAGCGGGCCGGGGCACCCGGGGAACCGGGGTACTATCGGCCGTCGGTGGGCCCGGCGGCCCCGGCGGGGTCCTGCCCGTCCGGTGGCCGGCCCGACAGGCACCGCCCGGCGGCGGCCGGGCGGCGGGCGCACCCCGAGCCGCGGCGCGGTGAACCGAAATCCCGACGGATGACGAGGCACGATGAGCATCAGCAGCACCGGTGACAGCCAGCGCGACCCGTCGGTGGTCCGCACGGGCGGGGCGAAAGCGGGCGCCGGCAGGCCGGGCGGGAAGGCCGGGCAGGGCAAGCCGGGCGGCAAGGGCGCCGGGCGGCCGGGCGGCAAGGGCCCGCGGAAGCCGATCAAGCCGGTCAAGGTCGCGGGCGACCGGCCCTGGGGGCCGATCCTGCTGTTCTCCCTCGTCGGGCTGCTCGCCGTCGGCATCGTCGCGTTCGGCGTGGTGGCCGTGGTGCGCAACGACAGCGAGGTCACCGCCGACGACATCAAGGGCCTGTCCAACTTCCGCAAGACGGACCCGAAGCTGGTGCAGGGCGGCGACCACAAGACCGGCCCGATCAAGTACGACGTCCTGCCGCCGGTCGCCGGCCCGCACAACGCCCGCTGGCAGAACTGCGTCGGCGAGGTCTTCGACGCGCCGATCGCCAACGAGCACGTCGTGCACAGCCTGGAGCACGGCGCGGTGTGGATCACGTACCGGCCGGACGTCGCCAAGGACCAGGTCGACAAGCTGGCCGCGAAGGTGCGCAACCGGGACCGGATGATCCTGTCGCCGTTCCCGAACCTCAGCGCGCCGATCTCGCTCCAGGCGTGGGGGTACCAGCTCAAGCTCGACTCCGCCGACGACGAGCGGGTCAACCAGTTCATCAAGGCGTTCCGCAAGAACGCCGCGGTGGAGAACGTGCCGTGCTCCGAGGGCGTCACCTCGACCGGTACGACGCCGATCGACCTGCCGCAGGGCACCCCGGCCGGCTGATCGCGATGACGGACGCCGACGGCGGCACCGACACGGCGGTCGCGGAGCCGACCGCCGCCGAGCCGGACCCCGCCGCCGCCGGCGCCGCGCCGCGCGGCGGGTGGCTGCGCAGCACGCCGGCGCTGGCGCTGCTGCTGGTCCTGGGCGTCCTGCTGGGTGCCGGCGGGCTCTGGCTGGCGACCACGCTGCGCACCCCCGGCGAGCACTCGGCCGAGGCCGGCTTCGCCCGGGACATGGACAACCACCACGCGCAGGCCATCGAGATGTCCCTGATCGCGTTCCGCGAGACCGGCGACGACGAGGTGCGGTCGTTCGCGGTGGACATGGCGATGGCGCAGCTCACCGAGACCGGGATGATGCAGGCGTGGCTGCGCGAGTGGGGCGTGTCGCCGACCTCGACGGACCCGCCGATGTCCTGGATGCCGCCCGCCGAACGGCACCTCACCGCGGACGGGCAGATGCCCGGCATGGCCAGCGACGCCGACCTGACCCGGCTGCGCGCGGCCACCGGCCGGGAGCTGGACGTGCTGTTCCTCCAGCTCATGATCCGGCACCACCTCGGCGGCGTGCACATGCTGGACGGGGTACTCGAGCGCACCGACGACGCCGAGGTCGCCCGGGCGGCCGGCACGATGCGCGGCGTGCAGGACGCCGAGGTGAAGAACCTCACCCGGCTGCTCACCCGCCTCGGCGGCACCCCGCTGCCGGCGCACTAGCGCCCCGGCTCACACCAGGCGGCGGTCGGCGGCCCAGCGGGACAGCTCGTGCCGGTTCGACATCTGGAGCTTGCGCAGCACGCTGGACACGTGCGTCTCGACCGTCTTGACCGAGATGAACAGCTCCTTGGCGATCTCCTTGTACGCGTACCCGCGGGCCAGCAGCCGCAGCACCTCGCGCTCGCGGTTGGTCAGCCGGTCCAGCTCCGGGTCGGCCGCGGCGGGGTCGACCCGCCCGGCGAACGCGTCCAGCACGAACCCGGCCAGCCGCGGGCTGAACACCGCGTCCCCCTCGGCGACCCGGCGGACCGCGTCCACCAGGTCGTCGCCGGAGATCGACTTGGTGACGTACCCGCGGGCGCCGGCGCGGATCACCCCGATCACGTCCTCGGCGGCGTCGGACACCGACAGCGCCAGGAACCGGACGTCCGGCAGCGCCGCGTGCAGCGCGGCGAGCACCGCCGCGCCGCCGCCGTCGGGCAGGTGGACGTCCAGCAGCACCACGTCCGGCGCGGCCCGCGGAATGCCGGCGACGGCCTCGGCGACCGTGCCCGCCTGCCCCACCACCTCGACCCGCCCGGCCAGCTCGGCCACCACACCGGCGCGGAACATGGCGTGGTCGTCGACCAGGTACACCCGCAGCATCACTCCCCCTCGTCCCCGGCCGCGGCCGGCGCGGTGTGCGGCAGCCGCAGCCGCACCTCGGTCCCGTCGCCCGGCGCGCTGCGCACCTCGGCGCCACCGCCGTGCCGGCGCATCCGCCCGATGATCGACCCCTGTACCCCGTGCCGGTCGTCCGGTACCCCACCCGGGTCGAAGCCGCGGCCGCGGTCCCGGACGAACACGCTCAGCTCGTCCGGCTCCACCTCCGCGTACAGCGACACCGTCGGCACGCCCGCGTGCCGGGCGGCGTTCACCAGCGCCTCCCGGGTCGCCGCGACCAGCGCGGCCACCGCGTCGTCCACCGCGGCGTCGCCGACCACCACGGCCTCGACGCCGATGCCGTACGTGTCCTCCACCTCGGCCGCGAGCGCCTCCAGCGCCGCGCCGAACCGCTCGGCCGGCGACCCGGCGGGCCGGTAGAGCCAGTTGCGCAGCGCCCGCTCCTGCCCGCGGGCCAGCCGCCGGACCGTACCGGGGTCGTCGGCGTTGCGCAGGATCAGCGCGAGCGTGTGCAGCACCCGGTCGTGCACCATCGCGGCGAACTCGGCCCGCTCCTGCTCCCGGATCCGCCCGGCCTGCTCGGCCCGCAGCCGGTCGAACAGCCGCCACAGCGTCGGCGCGGCGACCAGCGCCACCCCGGCCACGCCGACCAGCGCGAACAGGATCCCGCCGAGCACGGTCAGCACGTCGAACCGCCCGACCGGCGCGTACACGGCGACCACGCCGATCAGCCCCGCGGCCACCAGCACGGCCCCGCCGACGAAGCGCAGCGCGACCAGCCGCCGGTCCGACTCCTGCACCACCACGCCGAGCCACGGCGCGCCGGGCACGGCCGCCCGCCACTGCCGCCGCTGCTCCCGGTCGGTCTGGTGCCAGATCATCCCCGCCCCGCCGACGATCACGGCGACGAGGATCGCGGCGATGAGGTTGAGCTGCGGCACCTCCCCCACGAGCTGCGCGCCGACGATCGCCGCGCCGATCACCAGGAACGGCACCAGCCGGGCCAGCGACCGCGCCTCGCCGACCGTCCCGTCGGCGGCCCGCTCGGGCAGCATGGCCCAGAACGCGGCGTACAGGATGAGGCCGAGCCCGCTGAACGCGACCAGCACGACGAACGCCGCACGGACGGCCACCCGGGGGACGCCGAGGTGCGCGGCGATGCCCGCGGCGACGCCGACGACGAGGTACCCGTCGCGGGAGCGCGCCAGCCGCGGCACGTCGATGCCGACCGTGTCGATGACCGCCTCCCCTCGCCGGTGCCGTCGTCTTCTATCTGGCGTCGTTCTCGCTGCTGTTGTCCGCGCTGCTGTGCTGTTCGTCGTGCCCGGTCGGCCGCTCGCCGGCCGGGCCGAGGTGGCCGCGGTTCGCTCCCGATCGTCGCACGTGCGGGCGGGGGCGCCCTCGGGGACGACCCCGAGTCCGGGGCCGGGAAATCTCGGGGTCGCCTCGGGGTCGGTACCGGATCCGGCCGGGCGGCGGGGCGGCGAGGATCGATGGCATGAGCGATGACCGCACGGACCGGACCGGTCCGCCTCCCACCGATCCCCCGCCGCCCGGGCCCGCCGCGGCGGACCACTGGTACCGGCCCGACACCGACGCGCCCGGGTCCGACGACCCGACGGCGCAGCTCCCCCGCACCACCGACCGCCCGGACGCCGACCCGGTACCGGGAGCGCACTCGGGCGGTCCGGGAGCGGCCGACCCCGTCGCCGATGCCGGCGCCGGAGCGGGTCGGGCGACGAGCGCCGACGCTCCGGTCGGCTCCGGCGCGGGTGCGGCTGCCGACCCGGCGGACGGGCTCGGCGCCCCGCCGCCCGGTGCCGGCGGCGCGACCGGCTTCGGGCCGTCGACGAGCGCGGACGACGGAAGCGGGCCGGGCCGGGGACCGGCGGCGGGTACCGGCACGGGAAGCGGGCCGGCGGCGGATGCCGGTTCGGGTGGTGAGGCGTGGGCGGGTGCCGGCGCGGCGGGCGGACCGGGTGGTGGTCCGTCGGCGGGTACCGGTGGGCCGGGGCCGCTGTTCCGGCACGGGCTGGTGCGGCCGGTCCGGGGCCGCTACCTCACCGGCGTCTGCGCCGGCCTCGGCCGGGTCACCGGCACCGACCCGATCCTGTGGCGGATCGTGCTGTCCGTGCTGGGCCTGTTCGGCGTGGGCATCCTGCTGTACCTGATCCTCTGGCTCATCTCCCCCGCCGAGGGCGACACCGGCTCGCCGGTAGACGCCCTGCTCGGCCGCGGCCGCTCCAGCACCCCGAACGGGGTGACGGTGGCGGTGGCCGTCGGTACGGTGATCGCCTTCGGCGTCACGATCGGTAACGGCGGCGCGCTGGTCCTCGCGGCGGCGGTCCTCATCGCGATCGCCCTGCTGGCCAACCGCGCCACCGGCACCGGCCCGACGGTACTCAGCCGCATCGGCCTGGGGCCGGAGCCCGGCACGTCGTTCTTCGGCCCGGTCCCGGCCGGCAGCCCGGCGACCCCGCCGCGCCCGCCGGCGCCCGCGCCGGCCCCGCCCGCCACCCCGGCGTACACCGCGCCCTTCGCCCCGCACGGACCGTGGGGCGGCCCGCCCGCACCCCCCGCGCCCCCGCCGGCCCCCCGACCGGCGAAGCGCCCCCGCGAGCGCTCGCCGCTCGGCCTGATCACCATCTCGGTGGCGCTGCTCGCCCTGGGGGCGCTGGGGGTGCTGGACCTGGCGGACGTCCGGGCGATCGAGGGCGGCACGTACGTCGCCACCGCCCTCGGCGTGACCGGCCTCGGCCTGCTCGCCGGCGCCTGGATCGGGCGGGCGCGGGCGTTGATCCCGCTCGGCCTGGTCCTGCTGATCGCGCTGGGCGGGGCGTCCGCGGCGCACCACTGGGACCGCGAGGTGGGCACGGCCGCGATCGTCTGGGCGCCGCGCACGGTCGCGGAGGTACAACCGGCGTACGAACGCCGCTTCGGCGAGGGCACGCTGGACCTGAGCCGGGTGAACTTCGCCGGCACGACCACCGCTGTGAACGCGACGGCGGAGGTGGCCCACCTGCGCATCGTGGTCCCGCCGACGGTGAACGTGACCACGTCCAGCCGGGTGCAGGCCGGCCGGGTGTCGGTGTTCGGCTTCGACCAGCGCACCGGCTGGGACACCACCGCCACCCGCACCGACCAGGGCACCGGCGGTACGGCCGGCGGCACCCTCGAACTGAACCTGACGGCTCGCGCCGGGAACGTGGAGGTCACCCGATGAGGACGCACCGGACGGACATCCTGTCGCTCTGCTTCGCGCTGCTGTTCCTGGCGGGGGCGGCGTGGTGGGTACTGCGGTACGAGGCCGAGGTCCGGCTGCCCTCGGCGGGGTGGCTGGTGGTGGGGGCGCTCGGGGTCTTCGGGGTGCTCGGGCTGGTCGCCGCGGGGCGGGCGGTGCTGGGGGTCGGGTCCCGGGCGGACGCGGACTGAACCGGGGAATCGGCGGGGTCGGGCGGTCGTTGGGTGACTGTCCGGCCCCGCTTCGGCCTTCGTCGTGCCCGGCTTCCGCCGCTGGTGGGAGGGGGTGGGGGATGCCGGTTCGAGGGGATCGGGGGCGCTTTGCTAGGCTGACCCGGTCGCTGAGCCCCCGTAGCTCAGGGGATAGAGCACCGCCCTCCGGAGGCGGGGGCGCAGGTTCGAATCCTGCCGGGGGCACCACCTACGAACAGTATTTCCGCAGCTCAGAGCCATGATCATCACTGGACGACGACCACTACCCCCGGCTGAATGCCAGCTGACGGGTGACCACTCGGATGTTTGTCCAGCTCAGCAAGGCCTTGAGTTGTCGCAGGTTCGAGTCGCGCAGGGCACCCTACACATCTCAACCAGAACCTGCGCAATACGGTCGCGACTCCTCACGGACATCTCGCGCAGGTCAACGCCGGCAACGAGTTGCCTCAGGTTTCGTGCCGCGGTCACAAGGCGGGCGGCCGCAGGTATGGACGACTCGTACGTCGCCCGGCGTGGGGGCACCGGCCAGCAACGGCAGACAGGTTGGAGCAGCCCAGCCCCTGCCGGGTTCCGCACTTTCCTGACCAGGGAAAATGCCGGCTGAGCCGTCAATCGCCGGACGCCATTCAACGCGTCCTGCTCAGAGTCCGCTCCCACCGAGGGCAGTCCAAGGCCAGCGGCCCGCCGCCGTGAGCCACAGCAAGGCGGAAAGAAACTCGACCGTCGCGGCCTTGTCGAACGCGTCTGACGTGGCCGATCCGGGCGTGACCCGCAGTGAGTCGAAAGATTCCACCCGCTCGTGAGCAAGCTGGCCGCTGACGGGATCGCCGTGGCGGTGACGTGCCGGGTATTGCAGATCGCCCGCCAGAAGTCCCGCCTGGCCGTGGCTGCCCTGGACAACGCCGCCGCCCGACGTGGTCGCCCGGCCGGCTGCGTTCTGCACACCGACCGCGGGTCAATTTCGCTCCAGAAAGTTCGTCGCTGCCCTGCACGCCACGGCATGGTCGGGTCGATGGGCCGCGTCGGCACGGCCGGGGACAACGCGGCCATGGAGTCGTTCTTCGGCCTGCCCGGCGGTTGCCGGGGACGGCGCCCCGCGATCGGTGCGAGGCTCAGGACGCCGCCGGTCTCGGTAACGACGGCGGCGGCAAGGCGGAACAGCGGGGTCAAGGTTTCCGGGTGTCGTTCAGACGCTGAGCCTCGGCGAGCTGGTCCTCGAGAATGATGATGCGGCAGGCGGATTCGAGCGCGGTGCCCTGATCTACCATTTCCCTGGCTCGAGCCGCCAGGCGGAGCTGATACCTGGAGTAGCGTCGATGGCCGCCGTCGGAGCGGTGCGGATTGATCAGCTTAAGTTGGTCGAGACTGCGCAGGAAATCGGGAGTAGCGCCAACAATCTCTGCGGCTTGGCCCATGGTGTATGCGGGGTAGTCCTCGTCGCCGAACATGTCGTCGGGGTTGGGTCTCATTCAGCCTCCATGTTGAGGGCCCCGGCGCGGTAGCGCCGGGGCCCGGGGGAACTGGACAGAACACCAACTACCGAGAAAAATTCGGCTTGTGTATCCGCCCTGGGGCCCTATGTGAGAGCACCTGCGGAGATCGCGTAAGCGTGACCGAGACCACCTTTCTTTCAGATGACAACGGTGTCCGCTCCGCCGCGAAGGCGACCGACGAGCGGGCGATCAGTGGTGAACGGACCGACCCCTTCCTCTACCAACAACTCCCGCACACGAGCTCGACCACCCGCCTCGACGCAACGATCCGCGTCAGGTGGCGAAATGCAGGTCGAGCCGGTGCCACTTCGATCCGATGGTCCATCACGGCCGACGGCCGCGCTGCTACGTCTGCATCTTAGACTAGCTTGCCTTCCAACTCCCGAAACTCTAGCCGAGGGACGTCCGCATGTCTAGTACCTCGAACATAGATTTCGGCGGGCAGGGCCGCGCACGGTGTTCGGCACGGGCGCGAGACCCATGAGCTGTGTGGACCCTCACGGTCCGCACGCCGGGACCCACCGATCACCCGGACAGTTCGCCGGTCCCCCGGCCCGCGGGCCCGCAGTGGTGGCGGACGATCTGTACGGCGACCTCCCGGCGTCGGGCTCGAACGCCGCGGCAATATCCGGGTGCAGACCACTGCGGGTCTCCGCCAGCAGCTCCTCGGCGACCTCCGGCACACCTTCCCCGTGATACTCGTCGTCAACGTTCTCGGCCGCTCGCTGCATGGCCGAGGTGAGCTGCTCCTCCAAGGGATGGACCAACTTGCGTCCGACGGGCCCGAGCGTCGCCGCGTCGAGCCGGACGTGGGGATCGATCATGAGAGCCTCCGACATTCGCGGTCAGCGAGATGCCGGGCGCATACCCGGGACGCCCTCACGTGAACCGCCGCCCGCGACTCACCCACCCGAGGGAGACGCGCCGCGCCGGACGCCGATCGCGGCCGGGGGCGGATCCGCGGCCGCTCCAACCTCGACCAGCCGGTAGGCAACTCGTCCGGCCCGTTGACGCGCCGCACCTCGCCCCCCGACGCGGAAGCCGACACGACCGATCCCACGCCCGGTCGTCGGCGGCGCAACCACGACCAGTGGCCCTGACGGGTGCCTACGCCGGTTTCGCCGCGGCATCGGCGCGGGCAGCGAGGTCCGGGGATTCGGCGGGCCGGGGCACGCACAGCAATAAGGCCTGCGGGACCACCTCGACGACCAGCCGGTCACTGGCCTCGACGAGATCGCCGTCGAGTTGACGCGGCTGGGGCCGGTCACTGGTGACTTCGACCCGCGCGCCGCGGAAGAATTCGATCGACGGGACCCCCTTTCTGCGCCGTACGAGCCCCCAACCCAGCGCGATCCACTTTCGCAACGTGTTGGGCGTCAGAATCGCGATGTCCAGCACGCCGTCGTCGGGCTGCGCTTCGCTGAACAGCGGTACTCCGCCCTGGAGCCGGCCCACGTTGGCGACGAGTACCGAACGAGCGCGCCGACGCACCGGCGCTGCACCGTCGACACGGACAGTGACCCGTATCGGGCGATCCTGGAGATGCTTGACGGCACCGAGGACGTAGGCAGGCCAGCCGATGCGCGCCTTGGCAGTGTCCGACGTGGCATCGAGCATGTGCGCGTCGAAACCCATTCCCGCCATCACCACGAAATGCCGGCCCTCGACCCTGCCGACGTCGAGGCGCCGCAAGCCGCCCTCCAGCGCCACGGCAAGGCCGGCGCCCAGATCAGTCGCCAAACCCAGGTTCGCGGCGAGCAGGTTACCGGTCCCGGCCGGCAGCACCGCCATGGAAACCTCGGTTCCCACCAACGCGGACACCGCCGACATCACCGTCCCGTCACCGCCACACACGAAGACCACCTCCGCACCCGACTCGACAGCATCACGGGCCTGCCCGAGGCCGGGATCGGCTGCGCTCGTCTCGAACCATCGCGGGGGCGGCCACCCTGCCCGCGAAAGCACGTCCTCGACGGTATGTCGCAGGTGGTCGAGGTCCTCGACCTTCGACGGATTGACGACGACTGCCGACCGGGGCGCCGGGTTGGTGCGGCGGTCCCCCTCCGCAACGGCCATGTTGGCACTCGCTCTCAGCAGGTGTTCTCACCACCAGGGCGGACGGCGAAAGTCAGAATGTGCAGCGGCGGTACACGCCTGTTCGAAGGGCGGTCACCTGGTTCCCGACGAGGTGATCGTAGCCGCGGCGGCCCGAAGTGCTCGCCGACGAGGACTGCGGGTATGGCCCGGGTTCCGCTCGAGACCGGCCGGTACCGATACAACTGCGGCACCACCGGCGTGAGCTGGCGGTGCGCCGAGTCTCCGTACCGAGGCCGGGATCGCCGGCCTACCGGAACCGACTCCGACGCGGTGACCCGGAGCGACAGCGACGACTACCCGGTGGTCCTGGTCGGCGTGGGTCGCGAGGGCGGCGGCGTGACGATGACGGCGAGCGTCGGCACGGCCGCGCTGCGGCGGATCGGCGGCCGGGCCGGGCGGCCGATCCCGGATGCCGGTCGCGGGCACTGGGACACCCGGGAGGCCTCCGCGCACGCCGTCCGGCTGAGCGGGGACGAGCGGGCCGTCTCGATCGACCCGGACGTCCACCGTGGCGGACCGCACCGCGGGCAGGTACCGCGGGCGGGCAGGGTGGCCGGGTCCCCGTCCGGGGTCCGGGCGACCGTCGTCGCCGACGACCTGACCGGCGACGGGCTCGCGCCGTGCGCCGGCAGCCGGCGGACCGAGGTGCTGCTGCACCTGCCATCAGAGCCGCCTCATGCGCTGGTACTCAACGGTCTCACGTGGGTGCGCAATGGCGGGATACACGAACGGCACCAGCACCGTTCGCCGCGGCGATGAACCGCGTCCGCGTTCACCGCGCTGATTCGGATGAACGCGCCGTTCGAGGCCGGAATCGGGCCGGGTTGGGCGAATGGCCGACGCGGCTCGGGTACGGCGTCCGTATTCTCGCAACGGTGGACGGGCCTCTGATGGTGCGGTGGCGGCGCGCCGTCATCGTGGCCATTCACCTGGTCGGTGCCGCTGCGGTGACACTGGCGGCGCTCGCCCCGGACGACACCGATATCGATCTCGTCATGGTCGCGATGTACGCGGCGGCGCTCGTGGCGCTGCTCCCGGCAATGTCCGGCACATCCGGTACGCCGCCGCCGCAGCTTCGCGTCGACCCGGAACGGCGCCGGTTCGTGGTTCCGCTCCACCACGGGCCGGCCGCTGCCGCCGGTCCGATGCTGCTGTTCCCGATTTCCTTGTTCGTGCAGTTCACGCTGGACATGAAGATGAGTTCCCGATCGGGGTGCTGTCCCGGGTCCTGCTGATCCTCCTCGTGCTGATCTTCTTGATGTACGAACACCACGCTTGGCTCGCGTGGGTCAATGTCTCGCTGGAGATTCGCGAGGACGGGCTGCGGTACCGGACGCCGGGCGGTCGGCTCACCGTGCCGTGGGACGCGATGAAACCGGGTACGCCGGGCCGCGATTCGCGGCCCCGTCGGCTGTCGCTCGTGTTCCGCGACCCCGCTCCGGTGCGCCGCACCGGGCTGGTCCGGCTGGACCGGATCGCCGTCGGCCGGGTCCACCCGTGGTTCCTCGCCGATGTCCTGCGCTACTACGTCTCGTACCCCGGGGAGCGGCGCTTCATCGGCACCGAGGAGGGCTACCGGCGCCTGCTCACCGCCCACGGCCTCCCCGGCCCGGACGCCGCCGACCCTGCGCGGCCGCCGCCGGCCGCGCAGGCCGGCTGACCGGCCGACCGAATCCCACCCGCGGCTCCCGCTCGACCCGGCGGCGACCCGGGAATCGCGTCAGTTGGCGTCCGCTGAGACAGCAGACTCCACCATGGCGTCGGCGGGGACGAACGTGTAGCCGAGGGCCTTGATCCCGGACACCGTCGCCGCGAGGTGGTCCACCCCGAGGAACGGGTGGTAGAAGAAGCTCGCGACGCCGTCGCGGACCACCAGGTTGCGCTCGGCCGAGGCGATCAGGTCGGCCGGCAGGCGCACCGGGTGGTGGTTGTACGCCCCGGGCTCGATGTTGCCGATGTTCTCCGGTACGACCACCGAACCGTAGACGTCGCGGACGGGGTACGGGAAGAACTGCCCGACCGGCCGGGTGAAGTCGGGGCGGCCGCTGAGCACGCCCGGCGCGTACAGGGATCGCTCGTACCGGCGGCCGAACTCCGCCTGTACGGTCCGGTAGTTCGTCGGGCTGCCGGCGTAGTGCGGGAACTCGAAGATCGTCGGCTGGGGCAGGCCGGTGCGGGCGAAGACGTCGCGGGCGGCGGCGATGCGCTGGCGGGCGAACTCCGGCGAGTCGTCGGGGACGGGGCCGTCCAGGATCACCGAGTCCTTGTCGTCGACGTGCGCGAGGTAGAACTCGAAGTCGTTGCCGCTGCTGCCGTCGTACGGCGTGGGGCGTGCGGCGTACTGGTGGGTGTAGCCGTGCATCAGCAGCGTGCCGCCGCGCGCGGTCAGGTACCGCAGCGCCGCCACCACCTCGGGCCGGTCGGCCAGGGTGTAGTCCTGCGGCCGGCCCTTGTTCTGCGCGCCGCGGGGGTCGCGGTAGCGGGCGTAGACCGCGACGCTGAACGGGACCGCCTGCGCGTGCAGGTAGTCGGCGATCGCCCGCAGTTCGGCGGGGTCGGCGTCCGGGCCGACGTCCTCGATCCGGACCAGCGCGCGGTGCCGCGGGGCGGTGCGCGGGGCGAGCAGCTCGAACAGCAGGTCGGCGAGGGCCAGGTAGCGGTCGTCGTGGCCGGCGAAGGCGAACGGGATCTCGCCCACGTAGGTCAGGTTCCCCGAGCGCACCGCCCACGGCGTGGTGCTGCCGTCGCTGCGCACGGCCTCGGCCAGGACCGTCGCCCTGGCCGGGTCGGTGATCCGCAGCGAGGTGATGCCGGCGCCGTTGGCCGGGTCGCGGGTGAGGGTCCGGCCGCCGTACCGGACCCCGGTCACCGGGGTCCGGTCCGCTGCTTGGTCGACGAAGCCGTGGTCGGCGGCGAAGCCGGGCATGCGGCTGAGTTGCCAGATGTTGCTGCTGATCCAGAGTACGGGCCGGGTCGACGCCCGGATGTCGGCCAGGAGCTGCGCGGGCAGCGGCTCGTCGTACGTGGAGCCGATGTAGACCAGGGCCGCGGACCGCGCCAGCTCCCCGGCCCGGTAGCTCGCCGCCGGCTTGGCGGCCCACGGCCCGAAGTGGGACACCAGGTTGGCCGCCTGGATCCCGTAGGTCTCGCCCATCCAGCCGTAGGGGCCGGTGCGGTCGTACAGCACCAGGGTCCGGCCGCCGCGGGCGCCGGGCACGCCGTCGCCGAGCACGGCGTCCGCCACCGCCGCCGGGGCGGCGCCCGGCCGGTCCAGGACGGTACGCGCCACGCTCGCCAGGGCCACCGGCCCGACGGCGCCGCCGGACAGCACGAGCACCAGCGCCGCCGCGAGGGCCCGCCGGAGCCGGGCGGCTATCGCCGACACGGTGTCACCGCGCCACGACCGCGGTCGGCCGCCGGGCGTCGGCGGGCGGGGACGGGTCCGCGGGCGGGGCGGGCTCCTCGGCGAGGCGGTCGGTCTTGGTCCACGACTGCCGCCCGGTCAGTTGCCGGGCGACGGCCCGGTAGGTGGCGAGCAGCCCCAGCAGCAGGAACACCGGGTAGGCCAGCGCCGCCAGGGCCAGCCGCCAGGCGCCCTCGTCGCGCAGCCGGGTGAGGTGCACGAGCGCCCAGATGAAGCCGGGGAACAGCACGGCGAGCAGCCAGGTCGCCGCGGCGGCGCCCAGGTGGCCCCAGGTGGGCAGGGAGTCCAGGGGCGCGTGGACCGCGATCGCCACCGACGCCACGGCGGCGTAGCCGAGCAGCACGACCATGATGAGCGCGTTCAGCCAGGGGCCCATGAGGTAGTAGAGGATCTCGGCGCGGGCCAGCACCGACTTGCCCCGGTGCGCCACGAGCTGCCGCAGGTACCGGGTGCACTGCAGGTTGCCCTGCGCCCAGCGGGTGCGCTGGCGGGTGAGGCGCCGCACGTCCACCACGGCCTGCTGGGTGACCGACGCGGCGGCCGTGTAGCGGATGTCGGCGCCGGACAGGTGCAGCCGCAGGCCCAGCTCCAGGTCCTCGACCAGACAGCCCGACCAGGGCGCCGGGCCGAGGGTCTGCAACGAGCTGAGCCGGGTGAACTGGCCGTTGCCCCCGAGGCCGACAGTGCCGAGCCGGTCGCGCAGCGCCTGGAAGGCGCTGACCATCGCCCCGAACTCCAGGTCCTGGACCGCGCCCAGGATCCGGTTCCGGTTGCGGATGCGCACCTGGCACTGGACCGCGGCGACCCGCGGGTCGCTCATCTGCGCGCCGACCTCCCGCAGCAGGTGCCGGCAGCCCCGGCCGTCGCCGTCGATGATGCCGAGGACGACGTGCCGCGGGGCGGTCCCCTCGGCGGCGGCCCGGGCAGCGATCCACCGGTAGGCGGCGTTCAGCGCCTCGCCCTTGCCGAGCCGCGCGGCGGGCGGGTCGCGCCGCAGTACGTGCAGCCGCGGGTGGTCGATCGCGGCGAGCACCTCGGGGGTGGCGTCGTCGGAGCCGTCGTCGACGACCAGTACCCGGCAGCGGGCGCCGGTCGGGCCGGGCAGCCGGAGCGCGGCGGCGACGGTGTTGCCGACGACCCGCTCCTCGTTGAGCGCGGGTACCACGATCCAGAACTCGCTCGGGCCGACGACGCTGCCGGCGGTGGACCGGCCGCGGCGGCCCCGGTCCGATACGGCGTGGACGGCGAGCGTGGTGGTCAGGGCGGGCCAGGCGAGCAGGACGGCGTGGGCCAGCATCAGCGTGAGCCACGCGTACATCGCACTCATCCCACTCCCTGCGGCTGGTGTTCCGACGGGTGGTCGCGGTGCCGGGATACCACGCGTCAACACGCTAGGAAGTTACTGAAAGTAATGCAATAGCCGGAAGCCGAGTGGTCGAACTTGTGGCCGCACCGGCCAGCCGGGAATCGGACTTGCCGGCGTATGTCCCTGGTGAACAGCAGTATTATCGGGATATTGCACCTCGTTCCACGGGGACTCCCCGGTTCGGGCCGAACCGGCCAGCCGACCCGGCGTAACTACTGGCAGTAGTTTCCGTACGTCCGACATTCGCGGGCGCGGGGGTGCTGGAACGGCGGGCGGGGCGGGACTTTCGTCCCGGTGGGCTAGCGGCGGCGGGCCGGGGTGGCGGTCGGGCGGGGCGCGGTCGGGCGGCGCGGCGCCGGGGTGGCGGCCGCGGTCGGGGTGGCCGCGGCGGCGGGCGTGGCGGCCGTCCCGCCGGCGGCGAACGGGATGACGTGCACCCGGCCGGCACCGAGGGCGCGCACGGCGTTCTCGGCCGCCGTCGGCGTCAGGTTGACCTTGTCGGCCACGCTCCAGCCGTCGCCCTCGGCGATGGCCGCCCCGCGCCAGGTGGGGTGCAGGAGCGGGATGACGCCGTTCATCAGCGTCCGGAACGACTTGCCCTCCGCCTCGTCGCGGAAGGTGGTCAGGGTGACGACCGTGCCGTCGAGGCTGCACGTGCCGCGGTCGAAGTAGGAGAAGACCTGCTCGTCGCGGACCGGGTCCTTCTGGTACCCGGTGCAGCCCAGGCCCCCGGCGAGCGCCGACGCCGGCTCGCCGGTGTAGGAGGGCTGGCCGTCGAGCAGGCGCGGGAGCTGCCAGCCGCCGAGGCCGCCGACGACCGTGAGGGCGACCGCGCCCAGCACCAGCTTCGTCTTCCCGCTGAACGCCACCACCGCGGTCCCCCTTGCCTGTCGAAGAATAAAATGCCTTATATTTCGGATATGCCCAAGCCTACGGACCGGGCGTGGCCGCCCCTGTCGTCCCACCGGCCGGCAGACGGCGGCGGCGGGCTGAAAGGGCCCTCGCCCATCCAGCCCGCCGCCGCGAGCGCAACCCGCCGGGCCGCTACAGGTTCCCGGCGGCGACGAAGGTGAAGCCCGCCGCCTCGATGCCCTCCACCGTCTGCTGGAGGTACGAGGTGCCCAGGTACGTGTGGTAGAAGAAGCTCGCCACCCCGTCCCGGACCCCGGCGTTGGCCTGCGCCGCCGCCACCAGGTCCGCGGGCAGCCGGGCCGGGTGGTTGTTGAACGCCTCCAGCTCGATGTTGCCCAGGTTCTCCGGGATCACCAGCGCCCCGTAGATGTCCCGGACCTGGTACGGGAAGAACTGGCCGATGATGCGGCTGTGGTCGACCGCCCCGCCGCGCAGCGCGCCGGACGCGTAGATCCCCCGGTCGTACCGCTTCTGGAACGTCCGGACCATGACCCGGTTGTCCAGGTCGCTGGCCGCGTAGTGCGGGAACTCGAAGATGGTCGGCCGGCCGAGCCCGTTGGCCTCGAACTGGGCGAAGCTGGCGTCGATCCGCCCCTGGACGAACTGCTCCGAGTCGGTCGGCACCGGCCCGTCGTAGATGACGTTGTTGTTGGCGTCGATGTGCGCGGCGTAGAACTCGAAGTCGTCGGCGCTGACCCCGTTGTACGGGTTGGCCACCGCCTCGTACTGGTGGGTGTAGCCGTGCATCAGCAGCGTGCCGCCGCGGTTCTGCATCCGCTTGAGCGCCGCGACCACCAGCGGGCGGTCGGACAGGGTGTAGTCCTGCGCCACGCCGCCGTTGTCGGTGCCCAGCGGGTTGCGGTAGCGCGGGTACACCGCCACCGAGAACGGGATGTGCTTGCCGCCCAGGTAGGCGCTGATCGCGTCCAGCTCGGCGGGCTCGGAGTCGGGCCCGACGTCCTCGATCCGGACCAGCGCGCGGTGCCGGGCCGCCGTGGCCGGCGCCAGGACGTCGATCAGCAGGTCGGTGAACGCCACGTACCGGTCCCGCTCATTGATGTACGAGTACGGGATCTCCGACAGGTAGGTGAAGTTGCCCGAGCGCACGCCCCACGGCAGCGTCGTACCGTCGGCCCGGACCGCCTCGCCGACGGGCTGCGCCTTCGCCGGGTCGCTGATCGCGGTCTGCATCAGGCCGGCGCCGTTGAGGGTGTTCCGGGTGAAGGTGCGGCCCTCGTACTGCACCTTGTCGATCGTGGAGAAGTCGAACGACGACCAGGTGAAGCCGCGGTTCGCCGCGAAGTTCGGGTCGAACGCCGTCAACTGCCAGATGTTGTTGTACATCCACACCACCGGCTTGGTGGTGGCGGTGACGTCGGCCAGGAACGCCGGCGGCAGCGGCTCGTCGTAGAGCGCCCCGACGTAGACGACGGCGTCGAAGTTGTTCAGCGTGCCCGCCGCGTAGTCGACCACCGGCTGCGCGGTCCAGTCCCCGAAGTGCGAGGACAGGTTCGCGGTCATCGTGGCGTACTGCCCGCCGAGGAAGCCGTACGTGGGGTCGGAGCTGTCGTAGACCACCAGCGTGTTGGCGGTGGCGCCGGGGATGCCCCGGCCGGAGCTGGCGTTGACCATCGGCAGCGCCGGCGTGGTCAGGACCGCCGCCGCCGAGGCGCCGGAGGCGTTGCCGGCCGCGTCGCGGGCCTGGACCGTGATCGAGTACGCCGTCTGCGGGGTCAGGTTCGCCAGCGTCGCGGCGGTGCCGGACACCGTCATCGGCTCCGGTCCGCCGAGGACCTGGTAGCTCGCCACGCCCACGTTGTCGGTGGACGCCGCCCAGCTCACCTTCGCCCCCGTCGCCGTGACCTCGGTGAAGGTGGGCTTGCCCGGCGCGGTCGGCGCGGCCGCGTCCGGCGGCGTCGCCGTGGTGACGGCCGCCGCGGCCGATGCCGGGGACACGTTGCCGGCGGCGTCGCGGGCCCGCACCGTGAACGAGTACGCGGTACTCGGCGTCAGGCCGTCGAGGACCTTGCCGGTGGCGCCGGTCGTGCTGGCGATCGGGGTCGCCGTACCGGCCGCGTGGATGTCGTAGCCGACCACGCCGACGTTGTCGGTGCTCGGCGCCCAGGCCAGCGTCGCCGACGTCGCGCCGACCCCGCTCGCCGTCGGGGTGCCGGGGGCGGTCGGGGCGCTGGTGTCGGGGGTGCCGGTGGTGAAGCTGAACGCGTACGACCTGCCCGTCGTGTTCGTCGCGGCGTCCCGGGCGGTGACGGTGATCGTGTACTTGCCGCCGGCGGTCAGCGGGTTGCGGGGGGCGAAGGTGACCGTCCGGTTCGCCGCGTCGACGCGGAAGCTGGCCGGCACGTCCGCGTGCCGGTCGGTGCGCCACGAGTAGCGCACCGAGGCCGGCTTGATCTCGGTACCGAACGTGACCGTCGGCTTCGCGGTCGTGGGGACGCCGACGGCCTTGTCGGCCGGTGAAGTGCTCGCCACGGTGGGGCCGGCGGCCGAGGCCGGCACCGCGAGGGTGCCGGCGGCCAGGGCCCCGGCGGTCGCGGCGGCGAGCAGTCGCATGCTACGCACGTGAGGTTCCTCGTCTCTGTTCGCGGCCGGAGGGGGACCGCGCCGCCACGCGGCGAAGGGGAGGGGCGGCGCCCCGGCCGCGGAGTGCGGGCGGGCCGGGCGCCGGAGCGGTGGCGGGGGCACCGACGTCATCGGTGCCCCCGCCCCGGGTACTGCTAGGAGTTGGCGCAGATCGCGTAGTAGGTCACCGCGACGTCGCTGTTCGTCTCCCGAACCATCTGGAACCGCCAGGTGTTGCCGTTCGGCACGCTCGACCGGACGAACATGTCCCGGCTGTTCGTGACGCTGAAGGCGCCGCCGATGGCCACCTTTCCGGCCGGGCAGGCAGCCGTGTCGAAGGTCGAGCCCTCGTTGAGGCTGGTGATGGTCCGGGTCGACGAGGTGCCGTTGACCATGCCCATCGTGCCCGCCGCACCGTTGGCACCCGCGGCTCCGGTCGCGCCGGTCGCCCCGGTGGCGCCCTGCGGTCCGGTCAGGCTGCCGGCGGTGACCGTCCACGTCGCGGCGGCGGTCTTCTTGTGGACCTTGCCGTCGGTGGTGTTCAGGTACATGTCGCCGACGACCGAGCCGGCCAGATCCGCCGCCGGAGCGCCGGCACCGGCGAACCACTTCGCGCCGTTGGCACCCGCGGCACCGGTGGCACCCGCGGCACCGGTCGCGCCGGTGGCGCCGGTCGCCCCGGCCTCGCCGGCCTGACCGTTCTGGCCGGCGGTACCGGCCGCGCCCTGCGGGCCGACCGCGCCGGCGGCGCCCTTGAGCGAGGCGAGCCAGGCCGTCTCGTCGCCCTCGAAGCCGAGGGCGAGGGCGAGCTGGTACGCGTCCTGGCCGTTGGTGCCGTCGTGCCCGATCAGCGACGCCAGCCACTCCTCGACGGTGCCGCCGAAGCCCTGGACGACGGCTACGTCGTAGGCGCTCGCGCCGGGCAGGCCCTGGAGACCCTGGACGCCCTGGGCACCGGTAGCTCCCGTCTCGCCGGTCTCGCCCTTCGCGCCGGTGGCGCCGGTCTCGCCCTTCTCGCCCCGGGCACCCTCTGCGCCGGTCGCGCCGGTCTCGCCCCGGGCACCGGTCGCGCCGGCCTCGCCCCTCTCACCCTGAGCACCGGTAGCACCCTGGGCACCGGTCGCCCCCGTCTCGCCCTGGGCGCCGGTGGCGCCCTGAGCACCAGTAGCGCCGGTCTCACCCTTCTCACCCTGAGCACCAGTAGCGCCGGTCGCGCCGGTCTCGCCCTGAGCACCAGTAGCGCCGGTCGCGCCGGTCTCACCCTTGTCACCCTGAGCACCAGTAGCGCCGGTCGCGCCGGTGGCGCCGGTGGCGCCGGTCTCACCCTGAGCACCGGTCGCGCCGGTCTCGCCCTGAGCACCAGTGGCGCCGGTAGCGCCGGTCTCGCCCCGGGCGCCGGTGGCGCCCTGAGCACCAGTAGCGCCGGTCTCACCCTTCTCACCCTGCGGGCCGGTGGCGCCCGTCGCGCCGGTCGCGCCGGGCAGGCCCGGTACGCCGGCGTCGCCCTGGTCACCCTTGGCGCCCGCAGCGCCCGTGTCACCCTGCGCACCGGTCGCGCCGGTGTCACCCTTGGCGCCCTGCGCACCGGTCGCGCCCGTGTCGCCCTGCGCACCCGTGGCGCCGGTGTCACCCTTGGCACCCGCGTCGCCCTGCGCACCCGTAGCGCCGGTAGCGCCGGTAGCGCCCGTGTCACCCTTGGTGCCCTGCGCGCCCGTGGCGCCGGTCTCGCCCGTGGCACCCTGCGCGCCGGTCGCGCCGGTGGCGCCCGTGTCCCCCTTCGCGCCCTGCGACCCCGTGGCGCCCGTCGCACCCGCGGCACCCGTCGCACCCGTTGCGCCCGTTGCGCCCGCGGCTCCGGTTGCGCCCTGCGCGCCCGTGGCTCCGGCGTCGCCCTGCGGACCCTGCGCACCCGTCGCTCCGGCGTCGCCCTTGGCGCCCTGCGCACCCGTAGCGCCGGCCGCGCCGGTGGCGCCCTTCGCGCCGGTCGCGCCGCGCTGGGCCCAACTGAGGGTCGCCTCCCCGCGGACGCACCGCTTGCCGGCCTGATGGTCGATGACCCGGAGAGCGCCGGTCTTCGCGTTGCGGCACGCCGTGATCGCGCCGGTCTGGGTATTCGGGATGCCGGCGTACGCGACGGTTCCCGAGGCCATGAGGATTGCCACGGCTGCGACGGACAGCGAGATGATCCGACGCTTCTGGTTCCGGATAGACACTCTCTTCTCCTTGGGGGTGGGGGTAGGGAAGCAAGCGGACGATCAGCGTGCCGGTGACACAATCCGTTCCACCGGCGTGGCGCGCGGCGGACGGGGTGGCGCGGGAACCTGATTCGGATCGGTACTGGTCACCGTGACCGTGGGCTCGGAGCGAGTGCCGAAATGCACCGCCGCCGCGCCGCCGGCCACGCCCAGCAGGGCGAGGACGGCGACCAGGGCCCGCGCCCGCACGGACCATTCCCGCGCGCGGCGGAACAGGGAAGCGAAGTACGACACCGGCACCTCATCACTCGTTGCGCGGGCTCGGTTTCGCCACTGGCTCCCCGCCGGACCAGGCGACCAGTGTGGACGTCCGGCGGATCGACACTTCCCGACAATCCCCAACGGACCGCTTAATCAACGTAGATCGGGTGGCCCACGGCCGGCGCCGGTTGAACGGGCGGGACCGGCGTCCGCTCCGGCGGCGATCCCGACCCGCGGCCCGGGCGGCCCGGTCGACGGCCGACAGCAGACCAGCGACAAAACCGGCATTCGGTGTTAGTCGGATATTCCCGCGATGCTAGGCGAACCGTCCGCGGCGGCCGGGCAGGAGGCCGAGCGCGACCGGGTTCCCGTCCGCGTCGTGGTCCCGGACCGGGGCGTAGCTGCCGCGGGCGGGGTCGAAGGCGAACACCCGACTGCCCGCGACCGCGCCGCCCAGCACATCGACGACGAGGTGCTCCACCGGGTGCGCGGGCCGGCCGTCGACCAGCGCGTACCGCAGGTCCTCGGCGCTCAGGAACGCGCCCGCGCCGACGTGCGAATGGTAGATCGTGTGGGCCGGGTCCGCGCTGTCGAACGAGTCGTCCAGCGCCCGCAGGTCCGCCGGCCCGAACGCGAATCCGCTGCCCGCGTCGCGCACCTTTCCCCGCGCCGCCGCCAGTTCGGCGATGACGTTCCGGCACGGCACCACGCGGCGGCCGCGGACGAATCCGCAGCACTCCGCGGGATAGCGCGCCGCGGCGTCCGCGTGAATCCGGCGGACGGTTTCGGCGTCGAGCATGCGGCGGGGCGTCAGCCGCCGGCGACGGCGGGGAGGATGGATACCACGTCGCCGTCGCGCAGCGGGGTCGACAGCGCGCGGTCGAAGCGGATGTCGGCGTCATTGACGTAGATGTTCATGTATCGGGGTACCTCACCGTCGATCCGGAGACGCTTTCCCATTCCGGGGAATCGGGATTCCAGGACGTCGATGAGTTCGTCAATGGTGCCGCCGCTGCCGGCCACGGTTCGGTTTCCCTCGGCCAAGGGGCGCAGGACCGTCGGAATATGTACCTCGATCGCCATCTCGTTCCTCTCCCGCGGATCGGCCCGTCGAAGTATGTGGCGGCCGGCGCGTACTGTCCAGCCTGGATTCTGCGGGAACTTTCGCCCGGGCGGCGACGACTATCCGGTTTATCGGGTCGCGTCGCGACCCGCGCGCGAGGGGGTTCGGGATGGGGCGGGGGTGGTGGGCGCCGACGGCGCTGGCGACCGCGGGAATGGCGGTGGCGATGGCGCCGCTGTACGCGGTCAGCGCGCTGGCGCCGCTGCTGGTGGCGGAGTTCGGCCTGTCCCGGGCCGGGGTCGGCGGGGTGGTGACGGCGACGTTCGCGGTGGCCGCGGCCGGGTCGCTGGTCGCCGGGCACGCGGCCGACCTGGTCGGCGCGCGGCGGTGCCTGGTCGCGCTCGGCGGGGTGGTCGCGGTGGCGCTCGCCGGGGCGTCGCTGGCCGGGTCGTACGCGGTGTTCGTGGCGGCCGTCGCCGTCGCCGGGGTCGGGCAGGCGTTGGCGAATCCGGCCACGAACCTGCTGGTCGCGGGGGCGGTGCCGGGGCCGCGGCGGGCGACCGCGATCGGGATCAAGCAGTCGGGCGTGCAGGTCGCGGCGTTCGCCTGCGGGCTGCTGCTGCCGGTGGCGGCGGCCGCGTGGGGGTGGCGGGGGGCGCTGCGGGTCGTCGCGGCCGCGGCGGTACTGCTGGCGGTGGTCGCGCCGGTGGTGGTCGCGGCGAGCGCGGGCCGCGGCGGCGGGGCGTGGTGGCGGTGGCGGCGGCCGTCGCGGTGGCTGGGGACGCTGGTGGGGTACTCGCTGCTGCTGGGCACCGGGCTGGCGGCGGTGAACGCGTACCTGCCGCTGTTCGCCGGGCAGCGGCTCGGCCTCGGGGTGGGGGCGGCGGGCGCCGTGCTGGCGGTGTTCGGGGTCGCCGGGGTGGTCGGGCGGGTGGCCTGGGCGCGCTGGGCGGACCGGCCGGGGGTGCTCGGTACGGCGTTGCTGCTGCTGCCGGTGCTGGCCGGCGGGTTCGGCGCGCTGCTGTGGGCGGCCGACGCCGGGGCGGGGGCGCTGGTCTGGGTGGCGGCGCTCGGGATCGGGGCGACGGCGACCGGGGCGAACGCGGTGTCGATGGTGGCGGTGGTCCGGCGGGGCGGGGCGGCGGGGCACGCGTCGGGGCTGGTGTCGCTGGGGTTCTTCAGCGGGTTCGTGGTCGGGCCGGCGGGGTTCGGGGCGCTGGCGGACGCGGCGGGGTACGGCGTCGGGTGGGGTGCGGTCGCCGTGGTGTTCGCGGCGGCCGGGGCGGTGGCGGTGGTGCTGCGGCGGGTCGGCGATGGCTGAGCCGGGTGCCGGCGGGGCGGGTGGCGGCGGCTCCGATGGCGGCGGACCCGGCGGTCCGGGCGAGGGGTGGGAGTGGGCGCTCGGCGCCGTGCTGGGGCGGGTCGACGCGGTCGAGGCGGCGGTGGGCGAGCGGTTCCCGCTGTACGCCGCGGCCGGCGGGGACTGGCTGACGAGCCGGCGGGGGTCCTGGACCGGCGGGTTCTGGGTCGGGTGCCTGTGGGTGCGGGCCGCGGTGACCGGCAGCGGCCGGCACCGCCACGCGGCCCGGCGGTGGACCGGGCGGCTGGCCGAGCGGGCCGGCGACGACACGGTCACCCGGGCGATGACGTTCTGGCACGGGGCCGCCGTCGGGGCGCTGCTGTGCGGCGACGACCTCGCGGAGTCGGTCGCGCTGGCGGGGGCGCGGGCGCTGGTGGGGGCGTTCGACGCGCGGTACGGGGCGGTGCCGGTGGGTACGGCCTTCACCCGCGACCCGCGGCCGCGGGTGGGGATCGACGCGCTGGGTGCCGTGGTGGCGCTGCTCGGCTGGGCGGCCGACCGGGGCATGGCGGGGGCCGACGGGGTCGGCCGGGCGCACGCGGGGACGACCGTCCGGCTGCTGCTGGCCGACGACGGGCGGGTGGGGCCCGAGATGGCGCTGCCCCGGGCGGCGGCCGGCCGGACCGGCGGGCGAGAGTCCGGCGGCGATCCCGGCGGCCCGGCCGGGGTGGGGCACTCCCCCGGCGCGGACGGGAGAGCGGGCGGGTGGGCGCGGGGGCAGGCGTGGGGCGTGCTGGGTACCGCGAACGCCGCGCGCCGGTGGCCGGAGTTCGCCGGGCCGGCGCGGCGGGCGGCGGCGTACTGGCGGCGGCGTACCACCCCGGGCGTCGCCCCGCCGGCGTACCTGTCCGCGGAGCCGCCCGGCGCCGGGCCGGTGGACACGTCGGCCGCCGTCATCGCCGCCGCCGGACTGTGGACCCTCGCCGATGCGGCGGCCGGGTCGCCGCCGGTCGATGTCGCGCCGGATGGGGAGGAGGTCCACCTGGCCCGGCTCGTCGCCCGGCACCTGCGCGGCGGGGCGCTGCTCGACGGCTGCTACGACGCCGACCGCGGCATCGCCACCGCGCACGAGCTGATCTGGGGCGACCACTTCCTGCTCGCCCTGCTCGCCCGCGCCACCGGCCGCGTCCGGGTACCGCTGTGGTGAAACCGCGCTGCCCGCCTGCGGGCCGGCCGCGCGGCGCTAGCCGCGCAGGAGGCGGCGGGCCACCGTCGTGATGTGGAGTTCGTCCGGGCCGTCGAGGATGCGGGCCGCGCGGGCCGTCCGGTGCAGCAGCGCCAGCGGCGTGTCGTCCGACAGGCCCTCGGCGCCGTGCACCTGGATCGCGCGGTCCACGATGGCCGCGTACGCCCGCGCCGTCAGCACCTTCGCCGTCGCCACCGCGATCCGGGTGTCCGCGCCGGACTCGACCGCCGCCACCGCGGCGTCCGTGGCCGCCGTCGCCGCGAGCAGCTCGGCGTGGTTGGCGAAGACGTACCCGTGCAGGAGTTGCCGGTCGGCCAGCGGGCCGGCGCCGACCCGGCGGTGCCGCATCCGGTGCAGCATCAGTTCGTGGGCGCGGTCGGCCTGGCCGAGCCAGCGCAGGCAGCGCAGGGTCCGGCCGAGGGCCAGCCGGGCGCCGATCAGGCGCAGGCCGGCGCCGGGCTCGCCGAGCAGGTGGTCGGCGGGGACGCGGACGGCGTCCAGGGCGATCTCGTACTGGCCGCCCGCCCCCAGCACCGGCAGCTCGCGGACGATCCGGTAGCCGGGGGCGCCGGTCGGGACGACGAGCAGGGAGAGGGCGTCGGGGGCGGTCCGGCAGACGACCGTGGTGAAGGCGGCGTCGGCGGCGCGGGAGGTGAACCACTTCCGGCCGGTGATCACCCAGTGGTCGCCGTCGCGGGCGGCCGCGCAGGCCAGGGCCGCCGGGTCGGTACCCGCGACGCCGGGCTCGGTCATCGCGAAGCTGGGCGGGTGGTCGCCGGTGAGCAGCGGGGCGAGGTACGCGTCCCGGACCGCGGGGGTGCCGTGGGCGTCGAGCATGGTGGCGTCGAGCAGCAGGTCGGAGCCGAGGGCGGCGGGGCCGAAGTCGCTGCGGCCCTCGGCCCGGGCCAGCGGCGCGTACCGGGTCGGGGTCAGGCCCGCGCCGCCCAGGGCCGCGGGCAGCGGCAGCGCCCACAGGCCGGCGGCCCGGGCCGCGGCGCGCAGCTCCGCGAGCGCCGCGCGGGCCGGCGGGCCGCCGCGGGCCAGCACGGGCTCGGCCGGGACGACCCGGCCATCGATGAACTCGCGTACGTCGTCCGCGCTGGTCACGACCGCCTCCGGGAACGTGGCGGACGCCGGGAACCACGCGGCGTCCGGGTTCGACTATGTGGCTGTGACGATCGAACGGGCGGGGATCGCAACGGGTACCGGGGCGGATCCCGGGATCGGTACGGGCTCCGGCATGCCGGCCGGGCCCACGACCATAGCGGACCCACCCGCGCCGGGCGGGCCCCTGGCGGGGCTGGCGCTGGCGGGGTGGGCGGAGTGCGGGGCGGCGCGGCTGGCCCGCACGCACCTCGGGCTGCTCGGCGCCGCGCCGGGGCGGGGCGAGGGACCGCTGCGGCTCCTGCTGCCCGACGGGGCGGTGGCGGTCGAGATCGACTGGACCGGGCCGGACGGGGTGCCGCTGGACGAGACGACCGCGCAGGCGGCGCTGGGCCCGATGGCCGTGCACGGGCGGGCGCGCGGCGGGCCGGCGCCGCTGGCCGTCGACCACGTGACCGCGGCGGCGGGGGTGCTGGCCGTGCAGGGGGTGCTGGCGGGGGCGGTGGCCCGGCTGCGCGGGCGGCCGGTGGCGGGGGTGCGGGTCGCGGTGGCGTCGGCGGCGCTGCTGACGGTGGCGCAGTACCTGGCCGCGGCGACCGCCGAGGAGCCCGAGCCGGCGCCGGCCGCGGACGGGGTGCCGCCGCCGTTCGTCAGCGCGGACGGGGTGCGGTTCGAGCTGGAGACGCTGGACCCGGAGCAGTGGCGGGACCTGTGGCTGGCCCTCGGCGTGCCGGCGGCGGTGGTGGACCGGGGGTGGCGGGCGTTCGTGCTGCGGTACGCCACGGGGTACGCGCCGATCCCGGCGGCGCTGCACACGGTGCTGGCGGACCTGCCGTACGAGCGGGTGGTGGCCGCCACCCGGGACGCGGGCGTGGCGGTGCAGCCGGTGCGCACGCTCGCGCAGCGGCGGCGGGACCCGGACGCGGACGCCCCGCCGTGGCGGATCGCGCCGCTGCCGGGGGCGGCCGCGCCGCGCCGGGCGGACGGCGGCGGGCTGGCCGGCGGGCCGCTCGCCGGGCTGACGGTGGTCGAGGCGGGGCGGCGGGTGCAGGGGCCGCTGGCCGGGCACCTGCTCGGGCTGCTCGGCGCGACGGTGATCCGGGTGGAGCCGGCCGGCGGGGACCCGCTGCGCGGGATGCCGCCGATGGTGGGCGGGACGTCGGCCCGGTTCCTGGCGCTGAACCGGGGCAAGCGGGTGGTCCCGGTGGACCTGCGCACGGCCGCCGGGCGGGACACGGTCCGCCAGCTCGCCCGGCGGGCGGACGTGCTGCTGCACAACTGGGCGCCCGGCAAGGCCGCCGAGCTGGGGCTGGACGCCGCCGACCTGGCGGCGGTCAACCCGGCGCTGGTGTACGCGCACGCGAGCGGCTGGGGGGACGCGCGCGGGCGGACCGCGCCGCCGGGCACGGACTTCACGGTGCAGGCGTACTCGGGGGTGGCCGACCGGCTGACCCCGCCGGGCGCGCCGCCGGCCGGGTCGCTGATGACGCTGCTGGACGTCCTCGGCGGGCTGACCTGCGCCGAGGGGGTGCTGGCCGGGCTGGTGGCCCGGGAGCGGACCGGCCGCGGGCAGCGGGTCGACACCAGCCTGCTGGCGGCGTCGTCGCTGCTGCACCGCTGGCCGTGCGGGCGGCCGATCGACCCGCCCGCCGGGCCCGGCGGGGCGCTGCTGGCCGCCGCCGACGGCGCGGTCGCCCTGCCGGCCGGCGCGGCGCCGGCAGCGGGCCTGCTGGCCGGCGCCGCCGCGCTGCCGGCCGCGGCGCTGGCCGCGAGGCTGCGGGCGGCGGACATCCCGGCCGTGGTCGTCTGCCCGGACCCCGGCCGGCTCGCCGCGGGGCCCGCGGCGGCTCTCCTGGAGCGCGCCGGGTGCGCGTTCGTCCGTCCCCCGTGGAGGTTCCTGCCGTGACCGTCCTGCCCACCCGCGACCTCGTCCCGGCGGCGCTGCGCCGGTGGTGGTCCGCCGCCGGACCGTACCCGGGCGCGGACCTGTTCACGCTGTTCGACCGGCACGCCGCCGCGCACCCGCAGCGGGCCGCGGTGATCGACGACGACGGCGCGCTCACCTACGCCGCGCTGCGCGAGCGGGCGCTGCGGCTGGCCGGCGGGCTGCGCGCCGCCGGGGTGCGGCCGGGCGAGGTGGTCGCGATCCAGCTACCGAACGGGTGGCGGGCGGTCGCCGCGGACCTCGCGGTCGCGGCGCTGGGCGCGGTGGCGCTGCCGTACCCGATCGGGCGCGGCCGGCGGGACACCCGGGCGCTGCTCGGCCGGTCCCGCGCCGCCGCGGCCGTCGTGCCGGACAAGTACGGCGACACCTCCCCCGCCCGGGTCCTGCGGGCGCTGGCGCCGGAGCTGCCGGACCTGCGGGCGGTCGTCGTGGCCGGCGGCGGGCCGGGCAGCCTGGAGGCGCTGGCCGCCGACGCGGCGCCGGTCGAGCCGGTGCCGGCCGACCCGGCCGGGCCGGCGCGGATCCTGGTGTCGTCCGGCTCCGAGGCGGCGCCGAAGATGATCGCGTACTCGCACGACGCGCTGGCCGGCGGGCGCGGGGCGTTCATCGCCGGGCTGCACCACGGGGCCGAGCCGATGCGCAACCTGTTCCTGGTACCGCTGGCCTCGTCGTTCGGCTCGTCGGGGACGGCGGTGACGCTGGCCCGGCACGGCGGCACGCTGATCGTGCAGGGCCGGTTCGACCCGGTCCGGGCGCTGGACCTGATCGACGGCGCCCGGCCGCACCTGGTGTTCGGGGTGCCGACGATGTTCGCGATGATGCTCGCCGAGCCGCGGCTGGACAGCATCGACACGTCCTCTCTGCGGGCGATCGTGGCCGGCGGCTCGCGGGTGGACCCGGCCACCGTGGACGGCTGCCGGGAGCGGTTCGGCGCGGCGTACGTCAACTGCTACGGCTCGGCCGACGGCGTCAACTGCACCACCGACCCGGCGGACCCGCCGGCCGACGTGCACACCGCGGTCGGCCGCCCCAACCCGGCGGTCGCGGCGATCCGGGTCGTCGGCGAGGACGGGCGGGACGTCCCGGCCGGCGGCGTGGGCGAGATCTGGGGGCTCGGGCCGATGAGCCCGCTGTGCTACGTGGACCCGGCGTTCGACGCCCGGTACCGGACCGCGGGCGGCTGGGTCCGCACCGGCGACCTCGGCCGGTTCGACGCCGCCGGGTACCTGCACGTGGTCGGCCGCAAGCACGAGGTGGTGATCCGCGGCGGCCGCAACCTCTCCCCCGTCGAGGTCGAGCTGCTGCTCGCCCAGCACCCGGACGTCACCCAGGTGGCCTGCCTGGGCGTGCCGGACCCGCTGATGGGCGAGCGGATGGCCGCCTGCGTGGCGCTGCGCCCCGGTACGGCGCTGACGCTCGCCGCGGCGGCCGAGTACCTGACCGACGCGCACGGGCTGGAGCGGGCGAAGCTGCCCGAGGTGTGGCGGGTGTTCGACCGGCTGCCGCTGTCCGCCGCCGGGAAGATCGACAAGCGGGGGCTGTGGGAGGCGCTGGCCGCGGGGGCGGCCGGGTGACGGGGGCGGCGATCACGTTTGCCGGGGTGCGCTGCCGGTACGGGCGGCGGGAGGTCGTCACCGACGTCGACCTGGCGGTCGCCCCCGGCGAGCACGTCGCGCTGACCGGCGCCAACGGCTCCGGCAAGACCACCCTGCTGCGCACGGTCCTCGGCCTGCACCCGGTCGCCGGCGGCGGCGTCGCGGTGGACGGGCGGCGGGCCGCGCGGCCGGCGGACTGGTCGGCCCGGCGGCGGGACATCGCCTGGGTGCCGCAGCGGCTCACCCCCGGCCGGTTCCCGCTGCTCGTCGACGAGCTGCTGGCCAGCAGCGGGCACGCCGCGGCCGCCGCGGCGGCCGCCGACCGGCTGGGCGTCGGCGACCTCGGCGGGCGGCCGCTGCACACGCTGTCCGGCGGGCAGTTGCAGCGCGCGTTCCTCGCCCGGGCGCTCGGCGCGGTCGGCGGCGGGGCGCGGGCGATCCTGGCCGACGAGCCGACCGCGGCGCTGGACTTCGACGGGCAGCGCCGGGTCGCCGAGCTGCTCGCCGCCCAGCCGGTCACCGTCGTCGTGGTCAGCCACGACCGGGCCGTGGCCGGCGTCTGCGACCGGGTCGCCGAGATGGCCGCCGGCCGGCTGCGGATCGTCTGAGGCCGCCGGTGGACGCACTGCTGCACCTGCTCACCCTGCCGGCCGTCCAGCGGTCCGGGCTGGGGCTCGCGCTGGCCTCGGCGGGGCTGCCGATCGTCGGGGTGCTCATCGTCGGGCTGGACATCATCGCCGTCCGGTTCGCGGTCATGCACGTCGCGCTGCTCGGCATCGCCGTCGGCCTGCTCGCCGGGGTGAACCCGATGGTCACCGCGCTGATCGCCTGCGCGGTCTCCGGCGCGGCGCTGGCGCCGCTGGCCCGCCGGCCGGCGGGGCTGCCGGGGGCGATGGGGCTGCTGATGACGTTCGCCATCGCCGCCGCGCTGCTGGTCCTGTCGGTGTCCGGGGTGAACGCCACCGGCGCGTTCGCGCTGCTGTGGGGGTCGATCCTCGCCGTCCGGACCGCCGACCTCGTCGTGATCGCGGTGCTCGCGGTGGCGGTGCACGCGCTGTTCTGGCGGTACCGGCGGCAGTTGGCGCTGCTGCTGTTCGACCGGGAGCTGGCCGCCTGCTCCGGGGTGGCCACCGGCCCGCTGCTGCTCGCCCTGCTGATGGTGGTGGCGGTGGCGATCGGGTCGGCGCTGCCGCTGACCGGGGCGCTGCTGGTCGACGCCGTCACGATCCTGCCCGCGCTCGCCGCCCGCAATCTCGGCCACTCGCTGCGCTCCATCGCCCTGTGGGCGGTGGCCATCGGCACCGTCGGCAACGCCGCCGGGTTCGCCCTCGCGCTGCTCCTCGACCAGCCGCCCGGCCCGGTGCTCGTGCTGACCGCCGGCGCGCTGACCCTGCTCACCCACGCCGTACCCGAAGGAGTCAAGGATGCGCTCTCCCCGCACCGCCGCACTGGTTCTGCTGATCGTGGCCCTGGTCTCGACCGGCGCGTGCTCCAGCACTGACGCCGCGCCCGCGCCGGACCGGGCGGCGGCCGGCGCCCCGGCGGTCGTCGCGTCGACGAGCTGGGTCGGCGCGCTGGCCAAGGCCGCCGGCGCGGCGGAGGTCACGCTGATCGCCCCGGCGAACGTCCAGCACCCGCCGGACTACGACCCGAAGCCGAGCGACCTGGCGGCGGTCAACGGCGCCCGGTACGTGCTGTACGCCGAGTTCGACGGCTTCGCCGCCAAGATCCGGGAGGCGGCGGGCGGCGGCGCGAAGCTGGAGCCGGTCAAGCTGGAGAACACCCCGGCGGCGATCCGGGCCGAGGTGACCCGGCTGGGCGCGCTGTTCGGCACGGCGGACCGGGCGAGCGCGTGGCTGTCCACGTTCGACAGCGACCACGCCTCGATCAGCACGGCCCTGCGGGCCCGGATCGGGACGCCCGCGCCGCCGGCGGTGGCGCACGTGTTCATGGCGTACTGGGCGGAGTTCGCCGGGCTGCCGGTCGTCGGCACGTACGGGCCGCAGCCGGTCACGGCCAGCCAGCTCGCCGCCCTGTCGGCGAAGAAGCCGAAGCTGGTCCTCGGCAACGGGCACCTGGCCGGCGCCGACCCGGACGTGCCGGGCGCCGCGTCCGCGGGGATCAAGAACTTCCCCGACACCGACCTGGACCTGACCGCGGTGTTCCGGTCCAACGCGGAGCGGATCGCGGTCGCCCTCGGCAAGTAGGCCGGCTACCCCGACCGGGGCATTGCGCCGGCGCCCGCGCGGCGGTCGGATAAGGGGGCGTGGTGCCCGGCGTCCGGCGAGGAGGGGTGGCATGTCCGACGGTGGTGGCGGTGCCGGTGGTGGCGACGGCGGTGGCGGGGGTGGCGGCGGTGACGGCGGGGGCTGGTCGGACGGCGGCGGCTGGTCCGGCGGCCGCGGCCGAGGCGGCGGCGGGGGCGGCGGCGGCCGGGGCGGCGGGTCGTCCGGGTGCGCGCTGGTCCTGCTCGCGGTCCCGACCGTGGCCGGCGTCGGGGCGGCCCTGCTGGCGGCGCTGACCGACCTGCTCTGACGTGGTTCGCCCGGCTCCCTTTCCCCCGGCTCCCCGGTGCCGATGGGAGGGCCGGAGGACCGCGATGGAGAACGTCCCGGCGCACGCCGTGCGCCTGCTCGAAGAGGCGCAGACCGGCGGGGTGGCCGAGGTGCTGCCGCGCGCCGAGGAGCTGCTGCGCGCCCGGACGGGCGAGCTGGCCGACGGGCCCGCGGCGTACCACTTCGTGCGCGCTGTCTGTTTCGCGGTCCTGCACCGGCACCGCGAGGGGATCGCCGCGGGCGACCTGGTCGTGGCCGCCGCCGAGCGCGAGGGTGCCGCCGGCTGGCGGTCCTGCGGGCTGTCCCTGCGGGCCGAGCTGCGGCTGCGGCTGGGCGAGTGCGAGCTGGGCGAGTACGACGTCGACGCGGTCCTGCGCGACCTGGCCGCCGCCGAGGCGGCGCTGGGCGACGGGGAGCCCGACCCGGTCGTGGCCGGCAACGCGTACACCGGGGTGGCGCTCGGGTACCACCAGCTCCGGCTGTACGAGCTGGCGGAGCCGCAGTACCGGCGGGCGTACGAGGTGAGCACGGCGGCGCCGGTGGACACCGGGAACCCGTCGATGTGGCTGACCAACCTGGCGATGCTGCACCTGCAGTGGGCGCTGGAGCTGTACCAGATCGGCGAGCAGCCCGACGGCGACAAGCACGTCGCCGAGGCCCAGCGGTACGCCGAGCGGGCCGTCGCCGAGGCGGCCGGGCCGGCCGCGACCGGCTGGCGGCTGCGCGGCCTGGTGTACGCGGCCAGCGCCCGGGCCTTCGGCGACGACCCGGCGGGCGCGGCGGCGGACCTGGCCGGGCACCTGGCCGAGCTGGCCGCCCGGGAGGACGTGGCCGAGCTGGAGCTGAGCCAGCCGTGCCTGGCGGTCGCGCTGCACCGGTCGGGCCGCCCGGACGAGGCGATGGCGGTGCTGGACGAGGCGATCGCCTCGGTGCCGGAGGTGGAGTGGCTGACCCTGGCCACCGCGTACCGGACCCGGGCGGTGCTGCTGCGCGAGCAGGGCTCGCCGGGCGCGGCGGCCGGCCTGGCGTACGGCGACCGGCTGGCCGCGGCGCTGTGGCGGCAGCGGCAGCGGACGCTCCAGGCGGCGACCACGATGGTCTCGTACGAGACGCTGCGCGCCGAGCACGAGCGGATCGCCCGGGCCGCCGGCACCGACCCGCTGACCGGGGTGGCGAACCGGCGCGGCTTCGACGAGTTCGTCGACGCGCTGGTCGCGCAGCCCGCGGCGACGGCGCCGGCGCTGGCCGCGCTGGTGATCGACGTGGACAAGCTGAAGCTGATCAACGACGTCTCCGGGCACAACGCGGGCGACAGCGCGCTGCGCGCGATCGCCCGGGCGATCGCGGACTGCCTGCGCGACGGCGACGCGGTGGCCCGGCTGGGCGGGGACGAGTTCGCCGCGCTGCTGCCCGGTACCGACCCGGCGGTCGCCGCCGGGCTGGCGGCCCGGATGGTCGACACGGTCCGGGCGATCCCCGGCTGCCCGGCCACCCTCAGCGTGGGCGTGGCCGGCGGGCCGGCGCACCTGGTCCGGGAGACGCTGGAGCGGGCGGACCGGGCGATGTACGTGGCGAAGCGGGCCGGCGGCGACCGCGTCGCGCCGGCCACCTGACCCGCGGCGCCGGCCGGCGCTGGCGTCCGCGCTCGCGGTGGCGGCCGCCGGTTCGCGGTGGCAGCCGGGTTCGCGGTGGCAGCCGGATTCGCGGTGGCAGCCGGATTCGCGCGGTGGCAGTCGGATTCGCGGTGGCGGCGCCAGCCCGTGCCGCGGCGGTCCGGCGGTGATCCTGCTCACCGCGCGCGGGTGCGCTGCCGCACCCGGTGCCCGGCCCGGCAGGCGGCGGTCCCGGCGGCGGCGGCCGGCCGTTCACGGGCCGCGGCGACCGCCCGCCCGGCTCCGCGCGCAGCTCAACCCGGTCGACCGCCCACCGCCCGGCGGCGCCCCGCCGCGCCCGCTGTGAAACGGCGGCTTTCCGGCGGAAATCCGCTGATCACCTGAAAGTGGCGGCGCCGGCCGGGTTGATAGCCTGCGCAGCGGCGGGCGGCCCGGTGGTACTCGGGCGGCCCGGGGCCAGCGCCGGGGCGGCGCCGCCGGGGATCGCCGACCCGGCCCCGGCCCGGCCGCCCGGCCCCGCGTGCGGCGACCCGGGGCATCGCCACGCCCTCCACCACCCGGTGCCGGCCGATCCGTACCCGACACCATGGAGCCCTCGTGACCACCGCACCGCCGCCCATGCACCGCCGCCGCCGCGCGTTCGCCGGGGCGGCCCGCCCCGCCGGGCGGGGCGCGGCGTGAGCGCGGGGTTCGGCGTCGTGCCGATGACCGACCGGCACGCCGCGCCGGTCCTGGACATCTACCGGCTCGGCATCGCCACCGGGCAGGCGACCTTCGAGACCGCCGTACCGCCGTGGGCGGAGTTCAGCGCCCGCCGGCTGCCCGGGCACCGGTACGTGGCCGTCGACGGCGCCGCGGTGCTCGGCTGGGTGGCGTGCAGCCCGGTGTCCGACCGCGAGGTGTACGCCGGCGTGGTCGAGGACTCCGTCTACGTGCACCCCGACTCGTGGGGCCGCGGCGTCGGCCGGGCCCTGCTCGCGACGCTGGTCGCCTCCACCGAGGCCGCCGGGATCTGGACCATCCAGTCCGGCATCCTGCCCGAGAACGCGGCCAGCCTCGCCGTCCACGTCGCCTGCGGATTCCGCGTCGTCGGCAGCCGGGAACGGGTCGCCCGGCTCAACGGCGGCTGGCGCGACGTCCTGCTGCTGGAGCGGCGCAGCCCGGTCGTCCGCTGAAAATTTTCGCGCCCCGGGCGTAACCGGGGTGCCCCGCATCTCGTTCCGGGGCCCCACATGCGGTATTCATGGACTCCCATGCGTCACACGGCCCCCATCCGACCCGGCGGCCGGCAGCCACCGCGGGGCGCGCCACCGGCGCCGCCGCCCGGCCCGCCGGGGTCGGGTGACCGGTCCGCCCGACCGGTCGTACCCGGCCGCGGCCCGCTGCCCGACGCCCGGTCGGGACGCGGACGCGACACCGGCACGACCGCACCCCGACAGTCGCGGAAGCGAGGCTCGACCATGCTGCAGGACTCCCCCGGCGCACCCGCCGCCGGCGCGCCGGCCCGGCCAGCCCGGTGACCGCCGCGGCCCCCGCCCGACCGGACCGCCGGCTCGCCGGCCGGCTGCGCCGGTACTGGCGACCGCTGGCGGCCTGCGTGGCCATCGCCGTACTGCTCACGATCGCGCTGGGTGCGCTGCGGGCGCGCCCGTACGTCACCGGGATCGCCGGCGGCGCCGCGATGCCGGTGGACATCGCCGGTACCCGCGGCCTGTTCGACGCCGGGCCGCACCGGCTCGCCGTCACCTTCCGGGACGGCGACTACGAGCGGATGCTCGACGACTACTTCGACGACGGCGAGAAGGGGTACGTCGAGGCGGACCTGACGATCGACGGCACGCCGGTACCCAGCGTGGGCATCCGGCTGCGCGGCGCCGCGTCGCTGACCGACCTCACCCGGGCCGGTCGGCCGCGCCCGGAGCGGCCGGCGGGCGGCCGCCCCGACGGCCGCCCCGAGCCCGACGGGCGGGGGCCGGACGGGCGGGGGCCGGAGCGCTGGCCCGACCGCGACCGCTGGCCGGACCGCGGCGGGGGCGACGGGCCGTGGTCGGACGGGGACGAGGGGCCGTGGTGGGACCGCGAGGGGCGCGGCGACCGGCACCACGGCCGGGGCTGGCGCGACCGCGACGACCGGCCCGGCCGGGGGGATCGCGACGACCGGGGGGACCACGGTCCGCGGGATGACGGGGCGTGGGAGGACCGCGGGTCGCGTGCCGGCCGCGGGTCCGATGAGGGCCGATCCGACGAGGGCGGATCCGATGGTGGACGGTCCGGCGAGCGGCGGTCCGGCGAGGATCGGGCCGACGAGCACGGGCCGCAGGCCGGGTCGGTGGCCGGCGAGCGCGGGGCGCCCGAGGGGCGCGGTACCGGCGGACCGGGGCGCGGGGCCGACGCGGACCGGCGGGGTGGCGACACGGACCGGCGGGGTGGCGGCGGGCCGGCCGACGGTGGCGGCCGCGGGTCCGGCGAGCGGGATCCCGACCCGGACCGGGACCCGGACCGCGAGCCCGACCCGGACCGCGATCCCGACCGCGGCCGGGGCGATGGCCCGGACCGCGGCCGCGACGGCCCGTGGCCCGGCCCCCGGCCGGACCGCGACCGCCGCCCCGACCGGGGCGACAACCGGCCCGCCGGCGCGGCACCCACCGCGCCCGCCGGTACGCCGGTCGGGCCGGGCGTCGCGCCGCTGGCGACCGAGAAGCCGGAGACGCTCCCCTGGCTGATCCGGTTCGACGAGTTCGTGGCCGGGCGCCGGTACCAGGGCCTGCGCGAGATCGCCGTCCGCGTCGGCGGCCCGGCCGGGGTCACCGGGCTGAACGAGGCGCTCGCGCTGAACCTGCTCGCCGGCGCCGGCGAGCCGGCCCCGCGGTTCGCGTACGCCGGCTTCACCGTCAACGACCGCCCCGCCGCGGCCCGGCTCGTGGTGGAGCAGCCGGACACCGGCGTCGCGCAGCGGCTGACCGGCCCCGGCGTGCTGTACCGGGCCCTCGCCGACGGCCGCCCCGGCGCCCCGGCCGGCGACCGGAACGGGTACCGGCACGACCTCGCCCAGCTCACCGCCGACCGCGGCCACGACCTCAAGCCGGTGGCCGACCTGCTCCGCTGGGTGGAGCGGGCCCCGGACGCCGCGTTCGACCGCGAGCTGGGGCGGCGGGTGGACGTGCCGGCCCTGGCCCGGTACGTCGCCCTGCGCAACCTCCTGCTGGACCCCGGCCCGGCCGCGGACCCGGGCCGCCCCTACTACCTGTGGTACGACCTGCGCCGCAAGCTGTTCACCCCGCTCGCCCGCGACCACGACCTCGCGTTCGCCGACCCGGCCGACCGCGGCCCGTACGAGCGCGGCGGCCCGCCGACGGCGCCGCGGGCCGCGCGGCCCGGCCTGACCCAGCGGTTCCTGGCCCGCCCGGCGTTCCGGGCGGCGTACCGCACGGCGTACCGCGACCTGTACCGCCGCGTCTACGCCAGCGGCCGCGCGACGAAGGCGGCCGCGGACCTCGGCGCGGTCCTGGCGACGGTGCCGGGCGTGGACCGCGCGGCGGCCACCCGCGAGACCGAGCGCCTCCGCACCCTGACCCGCCAACGCACCCGCACCCTCGCCACCGACCCCCTGATCACCGACAAGCCCCGCTGACCCGCCCGGCGAACAAGAGATCCGGTACCGAAAACCGACCCACAAGGTCGCCGACCTCATTGATCATCGAGGTGAACCTGCCGGGAGGTTCACCATGGACGGAGTGACACGGGAGGTCGGTTCGGAGTGGGTGAGGCCGTGAGGGAGCGGGTGTTGGAGGTGGTGGTGTGCGGGGCCGGGCCGGCGCCGTACGTGGCCGCGCTGCTGGACCTCGCCGCCGCCGGCGGCTGGTCCGCCGCCGTCCTGGCCACGCCGAGCGGGCTGGCCCTCCTCGACGCCGCTGCCGACGCGGTCGCGCAGCGGACCGGCCGCCCGGTCCGGTCGGCGCACCGCACCCCCGGCGACCCCCGCCGCTCGACGCACCGGCCGGACGCGGTCATCGTCGCCCCGGCCACGTTCAACACCGTGAACAAGCTCGCCGCCGGCATCTGCGACACCTACGCCCTGGATGTGCTCGCCGAGCGGGTCGGCGCGGGCGTACCGGTGGTCGTCCTGCCGTTCCTGAACACCGCCCTGGCCGCCCGCGCGCCGCTGCGCACGGCCGTCGCCGCGCTGCGGGCCGAGGGGGTCACCGTCCTGCTGGGACCCGAGGGCAACCCGCCCCACCCGCCCGGTACCGGCGCCGACCGGATCGCCGCCTTCCCCCGGCATCTCGCCCTGGCCGCGGCGGCCGCCCGGACCCGCCGCTGACGACCGCGCGGGCCACCCCGAACCCGACGGGGCGTCGGGGGTTCGGCCGGCCTAGCCGACGGCGGGCAGGGTGAAGGTGATCGTGGTACCGGGGCCGGGGCGGTCCGCGACCCGGATCCGCCCGCCGTGCCGGTCCACGATCCGCTCGCAGGTCGACAGCCCGATGCCGTGCCCGTGCGCGGCGGTGCCGTCCACCCGGGCGAACATGTCGAAGATCCGGTCGCGGTGCTCCGGCGGGATGCCGATGCCGTTGTCGGCCACCGTGACCGTGTACCGGTCGCCGTCGGGCACCGCGGCGATCGCGACCCGGCAGGGGCGGGCCGGGTCGCGGTACTTGATCGCGTTGCCGACGAGGTTCTGCAGGAGCTGGCGCAGCAGCGTCGGGTCGCCGTCCACGGTGGGCAGCGGCGCGATCGTGAGTTCGGTACCGCTGTCGGCGATGGCGGTGCGCAGGTCGAGCTGCACCTGCTCCAGGATCTCGGCGAGGTCGGTGGGCTGCGGCCGGTACGGCGCGTTGCCCGCCCTGGCGTACGACAGCAGGGCCTCGATGAGCCGGCGCATCCGCATGGTGGCGCTCAGCGCCTTCTCGATCCACGCCGTCGACTGCTCGTCCAGGTCGGCCTCGTGCACGTCCGCGATCAGTTCCAGGTACCCGGACACCACCCCCAGCGGCGCGACCAGGTCGTGGCTGACCACGCCCGCGAACTGCTCCAGCTCGGTGTTGGACCGGCGCAGCTCGGCGACGGTGGCGGCGAGCTGCTCGCCGCGCTCGGCCAGCTCGGCGTGGGCGCGCTCCAGGGCGCGGCGGTGCGTCCGGTCGGCGGTCACGTCGTGCAGCGCGACCACCGCGCCGAGCGGCGTGCCGTCGCGCGCCGTCAGCGGCCGCCCGGTGGCGGTGACCTGCCGGTCGTCGACCCCGGTACGGCGGACGATCAGCTCGCTGGCGTCGAACCCGCCGCTGTGCAGCGCGCGGTGCAGCGGCGCCCGGTCGGGCGGCAGCGGGGTGGCGCCGTCGGCGGCCAGCAGCGTGTACCGGTCGGCGGCCGGCTCGGCCTCGGCGGCGGCCATGCCCAGCCACTCGCGGGCGGCCCGGTTGAACAGCCGGGACCGGCCGCGCTGGTCGGCGGCGACGACGGCCACGTCGATGGCCTCCAGCACGGTGTCGGTGAACTTCTTGCTGCGCTCGGCCTGGATGGCCAGCTCCGCGTTGATCCGGCTCTGCCGGCGCCGCTCGAACAGGGCCAGGATGACCCCGGCGAGGTCCTGGAGGCGGGCGATCTGCGCGTTGTCGAGCACGCCCGGTACGACGTCGAAGACGCACAGCGAACCCAGCGCGTGCCCCTCCGGCGTGACCAGCGGGGCCGAGGCGTAGAAGCGGACGTTGCCGAGCGCGCCGGTGACCCACGGGTTCGGCGCGTAGGTGGGGTCGAGGCTGGCGTCCGGTATGTAGGTGAATTTGCCCGTCTCGAACCGGATCGCGCACATCGAGTCGGAGCGGGCCGAGTCGCAGCCCGCGAAGCCGGTGGTGGTGAGCTGACACTGCCGGTGCTCGTCGATGAGGTTCAGCGTCGCGGTGGGCACGCCGGCGACCATCGCCGCCACCCGGACGACGGCCTCCAGCTCGTCGTCGGCGGGGGCGTCGAGCAGCCGGTACTCGTGCAGGGCGGCGAGCCGCCGCTGCTCGTGCAGGACGGCGTCCGAGACGACCGAGAGACTCATGGGCCCCCCTTTCGGCCGGTGGCGCGCCGATCCGACCTATTGCACCAGCGCCGGCGGCCCCGCCGCAGCCGGACGGCGAACCGGACGAACCGGACGCCATGTCGGGGTCCGGTCGTATGCTCGCGCGGGACCGCCCCCGGCCGGGGGCGGCCGACGGAGGGGGCCGGATGCCGAGGCTGCGCGCGCACAACATCTCGATCTCGCTCGACGGGTACGTCGCCGGGCCGCGCCAGGGGCCCGACCACCCGCTCGGCGTGGGCGGGGAGCCGCTGCACGAGTGGGCGTACGCCACCCGCACCTTCCGCCGGATGATCGGCGCCACCGGCGGCGAGGCCGGTACGGACGACGGGTTCATGGCCGCCGGCGACATCGGCATCGGGGCGACGATCATGGGCCGCAACATGTTCGGGCCGGTCCGGGGCGGCTGGGGCGACGGCGCCTGGCGGGGCTGGTGGGGCGACGAGCCGCCGTACCGGCACCCGGTGTTCGTCCTCACCCACCACGCGCGGCCGCCGCTGGTGATGGCCGGCGGGACCACGTTCCACTTCGTGACCGAGGGGATCGAGGCGGCACTGGAGCGGGCGGTCGAGGCCGCGGACGGGGCCGACGTCCGGCTGGGCGGCGGGGCGGCGGCACTCCAGCAGTACCTGACCGCCGGGCTGCTGGACGAGCTGCACCTGGTCGTCGTGCCGATCCTGCTCGGGGGCGGGGCGCGGCTGTTCGACGGGTTCGGGGAGGGAGAGCCGGCGGGGTACGCGGCGACGGAGGTCGCGCCCTCGGCGGCGGTGACGCACGTGCGGCTGGCCAGGTCGAACGCCGCGACCTGACCCGGCCGACGCCGGGCCGGCCGCGGCAGGCGGGCGGGGCGAGTGCCGCGTCGGGCGGGCGGTGGGCTCACAGAAGGGGCACAGCGTCCCTACAGTGGCCTGCTGGGGGCGGGCCGCACAGTCGGTGGGGAGATCAGTTACCACCGAAGGAGCGCCCGATGCCCAGCACCGACCCGGCCCAGCCCGCCGACCGCCAGCCCGCCGCGCCGGGCCCCGACTCCCCACCGGCCGCACCGGCGCCGGCCGCGCCGCGGGCGGCGGACGCGACCCGGACCGGCCCGCCTCCCGCGGCTCCGGTGGACGCGGCGCAGCCGGACGCGCCCCGAGCGGGCGCGGCCCAAGCCGGTGGGCTCGGCGCGCCGAGCGGCCCGGTGCCGGCCGGGCCGGGCCACGCGCGCGGGCCGGGTGGTGCCGCCGGATCGGGTGCAGCGTTCGGGCGGGGTGGTCGGCGGCGGTGGCGGCGGCCGGGGCGGCCCGTGGTGGTCGCCTTCCTCGTCGGGCTGCTCGTCGCGGCCGTCCTGTGCGGCGGCGCCGGGTTGACCACCGGGCTGCTCATCGGCCAGCACGGCGGCCGCGGCGGCCCGGTCGCGGTCGACGGCGACCGGGGCGGGCGCGGCGGTCCCGGACGCTGGGGCGGCGGCGCGGACGGCGACGGCCGGGGCGGGCGCGGCACGGGCGGCGGACCCGGCGGCGGGGGCGGCGCGAGCGGGATGGACGGCGGCCAGCGCGGTGCCGGCGCCCCCGGCCCGCCGGGCGCACCGGGCGGCAGGCCGAACGGATCCGGCGACGCGCCGGGCGGGGCGGGCACCACCGGCAACGGCGCCGGCGGTACCGGCACGCAGGGCGGGCCCGGCGGCCCGCCGCAGGGCGGCGCGGGCGCGGCCCCGGCCCCGACCGGCACCGCCGCACCCCCCACGACCACCGGCTGACCCCGCCGGGCGCCCCGCCACCAGCACCGAACCGCCGTCACCCGCCGACCACGGGTGCACCCGGCGGGGCGGGGGCGGGGGGTGCCGGTTTTCGATACATTCGGTGACGGATCCACAGGTCCAGCACAGTGAACCGACAGCCTGCCCGTACCCGCGGGCGCGACGATCGGACCATGACGGTGACGACTTCCGAGCCCCGCCCCCAGCTCCTCCGGCCCGACGGCAGCCCCGTCCGGGTGCTGGTCGTGGACGACGAGGCCACGCTGTCCGAGCTGCTGTCGATGGCGCTGCGGTACGAGGGGTGGGAGACCGAGACCGCCGGCGACGGGGCCGGCGCGGTCCGGGCGGGCCGGTCGTTCCGGCCGGACGCCGTCGTCCTCGACGTCATGCTGCCGGACATGGACGGCCTGGAGGTGCTGCGCCGGCTGCGCAGCGAGCACCCGGACCTGCCGGTGCTGTTCCTCACCGCGAAGGACTCGGTCGAGGACCGGATCGCCGGGATCACGGCGGGCGGCGACGACTACGTGACCAAGCCGTTCAGCCTGGAGGAGGTCGTGGCGCGGCTGCGCGGGCTGATCCGGCGGGCCGGCCGCGGGGCGATGGCGGCCGACGCGCCGCTCACCGTCGGTGACCTGACGCTGGACGAGGAGAGCCACGAGGTGCGCCGGTCCGGCGAGGAGATCAACCTGACGGCGACGGAGTTCGAGCTGCTGCGGTACCTCATGCGCAATCCGCGCCGGGTGCTCAGCAAGGCGCAGATCCTGGACCGGGTGTGGAACTACGACTTCGGCGGCCAGGCCAACGTCGTCGAGCTGTACATCTCGTACCTGCGCAAGAAGATCGACGCCGGCCGCAAGCCCATGATCCACACGATGCGCGGGGCCGGTTATGTCCTCAAACCCGCCGACTGACCCGCCCGGCGCCACCCCACCCGGCGCCGGCCCGACCGGCACCGCCCCGACCGGTACCGCGACCAGCGCCGGCCCGACCGGTACCCCGACCGGCGTCGGCCGGACCGCTACCGCCGGGGCGGACGGGGGCACCGCGGACGCGGTGCGGCGCGGCCGCTGGCGGCGCCCGCGGTCGCTGCGCAGCAAGCTGGTCGCGCTGCTGACCGCGCTGCTCGCCCTGGCCTGCCTCTCGGTGGCCGGGGTCACCGAGGTCATCCTGCACCGGGTGCTGTACCAGCAGATGGACGCCCAGCTCCTCGGCGCCGCCGGCCGGGCCAACGACGCGTTCTCCGGGCGCGGCCCGGGCGGGCCCGGCGGGGATGCCGACCCGGCCCGGCCGCGGCCGGAGTTCCGGGTGCCGCCGGGCGCGCCGGTGGGCACGCTGGCCGCGCGGCTGATCGGCGGCACCCCGGACGCGGCGCTGATCGTGGGCGAGAACGGCGAGTCCGTCGACGTGACCGGCCAGCTCGGCGGCCGCCTGCGGGCGGTGCCGGTGGACGAGCAGCCGCGGACGTACACGTTCGCCGGGCGGGGCGACTACCGGGTGCTGGCCCACCGCGGGCGCAACGGCGACGTCCTGATCACCGGGCTGTCGCTGGCCAACGCGCAGGAGACGCTGATCCGGGTGGCGGTGGCCGGCGGGGCGTTCTCGCTGTCGGCGCTGCTGCTGGCGGGGCTGGTGGGGGCGTACACGATCCGGCGCGAGCTGCGGCCGCTGGACCGGGTGGCCGCGACGGCGGCCCGGGTGACCGAGCTGCGGCTGGCCCGCGGCGAGGTGTCGCTGCCGGTCCGGGTGGCGGCGCGGGACACCGACCCGGGGACCGAGGCGGGCCAGGTCGGGGCGGCGCTGAACCGGCTGCTCGACCACGTCGGCGACGCGCTGCGGGCGCGGCACGCGAGCGAGACCCGGGTCCGGCAGTTCGTCGCGGACGCCAGCCACGAGCTGCGCACGCCGCTGGCGGCGATCCGGGGTTACGCCGAGCTGGCCCAGCGCGAGCCGGCGCCGGTACCGGAGCGGATCGAGCACGCGCTGCGCCGGGTGGACGCCGAGTCCCGCCGGATGACGACGCTGGTCGAGGACCTGCTGCTGCTGGCCCGGCTGGACGCCGGCCGCCCGCTGGCGATGGAGCCGGTGGACCTGCGGCTGCTCGCCGTGGACACGGTCAGCGACGCGCACGCGGCCGGGCCGCGGCACGACTGGCAGCTCGACCTGCCCGAGACGCCGGTGGTGGTGACCGGCGACCCGCAGCGGCTGCACCAGGTGCTCGCCAACCTGCTGACCAACGCCCGCACGCACACCCCCGAGGGGACCAGGGTCACGGTCGCCGTCGGCGCGGCCGTCGGGCACGCCGAGATCACCGTGACCGACGCCGGGCCGGGGATCGACCCGGCGATCCTGGCACACGTGTTCGAGCGGTTCGCCCGCGGGGACAGCTCGCGGTCGCGCGCGGCCGGCAGCACCGGCCTGGGGCTGTCGATCGTCGCGGCGGTGGTGGGCGCGCTGGGCGGCACGGTGGCGGTGGCGAGCGTACCGGGGCGGACGGCGTTCACGGTCCGCCTGCCGCTGACCGACGCCGACCACCCCGACGCGGACGCCGACCCCGACGCCGACCACCCCGACCCCGACAGCGGGTCCGACGGCGGGTCCGACGACGCCGGCGCGCCCGCGGGCACCGGGCACGGCACCCCGACCCGGCGGTGACCCGGCCGCTCCGCCGCCCGGCGCTCCCGCCGGCTCCACCTCTCCCGGCAGCCGGCGCGCCGTGATCACCCGGGCTTGACACGTGACCAAATGGTCACCTATTTTGATCAGCGATGGAGGACGACGACCGGGTGTTCAAGGCACTCGCCGACCGGACCCGCCGCTTCCTGCTCGACCTGCTCTTCGCGCGCGACGGCCGCACGCTGACCGAGCTGGAGTCCGAGTTGGAGATGACGCGGTTCGGGGTGATGAAGCACCTGCGGGTGCTGGAGGAGGCGGGGCTCATCACCACGCGCCGGTCGGGCCGGGAGAAGTTGCACCACCTCAACGCGGTCCCGATCCGGCTGATCCACGACCGGTGGATCGACAAGTACACCGCGCCGCACGTGGCCGCCCTGGCCGCGCTCAAGCAGACCCTGGAGGAACAACCATGACCGTGCAGGTACACCGCGTCTACATCCGCACCACGCCCGAGCGCCTGTGGGAAGCGATCACGTCCGAGGAGTGGGGCGCGAGGTACGGCTACGGCGGCCACGTCTCCTACGACCTGCGGGCCGGCGGCGCGTACCGGGTGCGGGCCTCGGAGGAGATGAAGAAGTCCGCGGTGGAGCAGGGCTTCGACATCCCCGAGATCATCGTCGACGGCGAGGTGCTGGAGGCCGACCCGCCGCGCAAGCTGGTCCAGACCTGGCGGATGCTGATGGACCCGACCGCGGCGGCCGAGGGCTTCACCACGCTGACGTACGAGATCGTCGGCCAGGCCAACGGCGTCTGCAAGCTGACGCTCACCCACGAGCTGGCGAACGCGCCGTCGGTCGCCGCGATGACCGCCGGCGACGGCGACGCCGAGGCCGGCGGCGGCGGGTGGCCGTGGGTGCTCAGCGACCTCAAGACGCTGCTGGAGACCGGCGGCAACATCAGCCGCTGAGCAGCGCGACACCGGGCCCCGGCGGTACTCGCGACCGCCGGGGCCCGGCCGCGCCCGGGCAGCCCCGGCGAACGCCCCGCGAGCCGCGGCGGCAGGACGGGAAGGAGCGCCTACTCCCCCGGCTCCAGCACCTCGCGGACCTTGCGCAGCAGCGCCGGCGCCACCACCGGCTTCTGCAGGAACGCCGCCCGCTCGTCCAGGTCCCCGTGGTGGGTGATCGTCCGGTCGGGGTACCCGGACAGGAACAGCACCCGCAGCTCCGGCCGGTGCTCGGCCGCCGCCGCGGCGAGCTGCGGCCCGCTCATCCCCGGCATGACCACGTCGGTGACCAGCAGGTCGACCGGCACCTCGCCGGCCCGCAGCAGGTCCAGCGCGGCGGCCGGCCCCGCGGCCTCGGTGACCGTGTAGCCGTTCTCGCCGAGGATCCGGTGCAGCAGCGCCCGCACCTGCGGCTCGTCCTCGACCAGCAGCACCGACTCGCGCCCGCCGGCGGCGGCCGGGTCGGCCGGGGCGGGCGGGGCGGGCCGCTCGTGGGTGCGCGGCAGGTAGACCTTGACCGTCGTACCGCGGCCCGGCTCGCTGTAGATCCACACGTTGCCGCGGCTCTGCTTGACGATGCCGAACACCGTGGACAGGCCCAGCCCGGTCCCCTTGCCGACCTCCTTGGTGGTGAAGAAGGGGTCGAAGACCCGGCGCAGGGTGGCGGTATCCATGCCGGTGCCGGTGTCGGTGACGGCGATCATCACGTACGGGCCGGGCGAGACGTCGACGTGGTGGGCGGCGTACTCGTCGTCCAGGTCGACGTTGGCGGTCTCGACGGTGATCCGGCCGCCGCGCGGCATCGCGTCCCGCGAGTTGACGATCAGGTTGAGGATCACCTGCTCCAACCGGCCGGCGTCGGCCTTGACCGCCCACAGCGCGGACCCGCGCAGGACGTCCAGCTCGACGTCCTCGCCGATCAGCCGGCGGACGATCGGCAGCAGCCGGCCCAGCACGGCGTTGACGTCGAGGACGACGCTGGCGAGCACCTGCTTGCGGCTGAACGCGAGCAACTGCCCGGTCAGCTCGGCCGCCCGCTCGGCGGCCTGGCGGATCGTGCGCAGCTCCTCCAGATCCCCGGCCGCGCCGGTCTCCAGCAGCAGGTCGGTGTACCCGAGGATGACCGAGAGCAGGTTGTTGAAGTCGTGTGCGACGCCGCCGGCCAGGCTGCCGATGGCCTCCATCTTCTGCGCCTGGCGCAGCCGCTCCTCGGCCCGCCGCCGCTCGGCCTCGCGGTATTCCAGGTCGTCGAGCAGGACGTTGAGCGCGACCGCGAACCGGGTCTCGACGTCGGTGACGGTCGGCTCGGCGGGGAGCTGCACCCGGGCGGCGCCGTCGCCGACGGACGCGCGCGCCATCACGGCGAAGATGTCGTCGAACGTCGGCCCGCTCATCCGATCCCCGACCCGCGCAGCCACGCGCGGGCGCCGGCCTCGTCGCCGAACGTCCGCATGGGCACGCCGGTGCCGAGCCGGAACATCTCGGCGCCCACCCGGACCAGCGGCCCCAGGTGGAACAGCGCGATCCGCGCCTCGCGCCGGTGGGCCCGGAAGAAGGCGCCCCAGACGGCGCGGTACTCGGCGTCCATCGCGCGCAGCCCGGCGGCGTCGCCGAGCAGGCCGAACGGGGCGCCGTCGGCGCCGATCCAGGTGGCCAGCGCGCCGGCGAGCTTGGTGGCGTCGGCGCCGGTGGCCCGGCCGGCCGGGTCGGTGAACGTGATCGTGGCGATCCGCGCCGCCGGCTCCCAAGCCAGGCGCGCGCCCGGGCCGACCACTTCCCGCACAGCACCATCCTAGGTACGCCGGACCCGGCGGCGGGCCGCAAATCCACCGATGCGGCGACCCCGTCCGTACGGGGGTTTTGGGGGTTCAGGGGTTGGTTTCGACCGATTGTCTTGGTTGGTTGGGGAGGCGAGCGCCGATCCCCCGGCGCGGAAGGGCCCAGGTGCAGCATGCAGCCATTCACTCTGCCCGAGTTCTACACGCCGTACCCGGCGCGGCTGAACCCGCACCTCGCCGGGGCCCGCACGCACACGATGGCGTGGGCGCGCGAGATGGAGATGATCGACGTACCGCAGCACGGCACGGTCGTCTGGACCGAGGCCGACCTGGCGGCGCACGACTACGCGCTGCTCTGCGCGTACACCCACCCGGACGCCGGCGCGGCCGACCTGGACCTGGTCACCGACTGGTACGTCTGGGTGTTCTACTTCGACGACCACTTTCTGGAGCTGTTCAAGCGCAGCCGGGACCTCGCCGGCGCCCGCGCCCACCTGGACCGGCTGGCGCTGTTCATGCCGGCGGAGGGCGCGATCACCGAGGCGCCGACCAACCCGGTCGAGCGCGGCCTGGCCGACCTGTGGAACCGGACGGTGCCGTACCGGTCGGCGGACTGGCGCCGGCGGTTCATCGCCAGCACCGCGGCGCTGCTGGACGAGTCGCTGTGGGAGCTGGCCAACATCAACGCCGACCGGGTGTCGAACCCGATCGAGTACGTCGAGATGCGGCGCAAGGTCGGCGGCGCCCCCTGGTCGGCGAACCTGATCGAGCACGTCGCGCACGCCGAGGTGCCGGCGGCGATCGCCGCGACCCGGCCGATGGAGGTGCTGCGGGACACCTTCGCCGACGCCGTCCACCTGCGCAACGACCTGTTCTCGTACGAGCGGGAGGTGGGGCAGGAGGGCGAGCTGTCCAACGGCGTGCTGGTGTTCGAGCGGTTCCTGGGCTGCGCCACGCAGGAGGCGGCGGAGGCGGTGAACGACCTGCTCACCTCGCGGCTCCAGCAGTTCGAGCACACCGCGCTGACCGAGGTGCCGCTGCTGCTCGACGCGCACGGCGTCGACCCGGCCGGGCGGGCGGCGGTGCTGGCGTACGCCAAGGGGTTGCAGGACTGGCAGGCCGGCGGGCACGAGTGGCACCTGCGGTCCAGCCGGTACATGAACGCCGGCGCGGCCGGCGCCGCCGACCTCGGCACCTCGGCGCTGCGGATCGCCACCTCGCTGCTGCGCACCGCGCCGGGCCGGCTGCGCCGGCACGGCAGCGTGCCGTTCCGCCGGGTCGGGCCGGTGCCGGTCCCGGACTTCCGGATGCCGTACCCGGCGCGCACCTCCGGCCACCTCGCGGCGGCCCGGGAGAACGTGGTCGCCTGGGCGCACCGGGTCGGCATCCTGGCCGAGGGCGTGTGGAACGAGAAGATGCTGCGCGACATCGACCTGCCGCTGTGCGCGGCCGGCATCCACCCCGACGCCAGCGCCGAGGGGCTGGACCTCAGCTCGGGCTGGCTGGCCTGGGGCACGTACGCCGACGACTACTACCCGCTGGTGTTCAACCGGCGGGCCGACCTGGCCGGGGCGAAGGCGTGCAACGACCGGCTGCGGCTGTGCATGCCGCTGGCCGGCGAGCCGGTACCGGTGCCGGCCAACGGCCTGGAGCGCGGCCTGGCCGACCTGTGGGAGCGGACCGCGGGGCCGCTGCCGGCGGCCGACCGGGCGGCGTTCCGCCGGGCGGTCGAGACGATGCTCGACAGCTGGCTGTGGGAGCTGACCAACCAGGCGACCAACCGGGTGCCGGACCCGGTCGACTACATCGAGATGCGCCGGCGCACGTTCGGCTCCGACCTGACCATGAGCCTGTGCCGGCTGCGCCGCGGCGACGCGCTGCCGGCGGCGCTGTTCCGGGCCCGGCCGGTGCAGTCGCTGGAGAACGCGGCGCAGGACTGGGCGTGCCTGCTCAACGACGTGTACTCGTACCGCAAGGAGATCGAGTTCGAGGGTGAGCTGCACAACGCCGTCCTGGTGGTCGAGCACTTCCTGCGCTGCGGCCGGGACCGGGCGCTGGCGGTGGTGCACGACCTGATGGACGCCCGGCTGGCGCAGTTCGAGCTGATCGTGGACACCGAGCTGCCGCAGCTCGCCGCCGACCTCGGGCTGGCCGCCGCCGAGCGGGCGGCGCTGGACGCGTACGCCGCCGACCTGCAGAACTGGATGAGCGGCATCCTCGTCTGGCACCGGGACTGCCGCCGGTACGGGGCGGCGGACCTGCGCTACCCGACCCCGGTGCCGGTCAGCGCGGTCGCGCCCACCGGGCTCGGCACGGCGGCCGCCCGGCTGGTCCGGGCGGGCTGAGCCGGGCGGCGGGTGGGGCGCGCGCTCCGGCGCCCCACCCGCCGCGGGGCGGGCCGGCGTATTGACGCATCGACGCCGGCCTCATTAGCGTGGGCGGAATACCAGTGACGGCCATCACTGCGCGACACCCGCGACCCGCCCACCCCGCATCACGCCCCCGCAACCACCGACCCGCACCCCGACCCCGCCGCGCCCGCGCGCGTCCCACGGGGTCGGCGGCTGCGAGAGGAGCCACCACCCCCATGGCCAGAGCACTGCGCCTCGCCGGGCTCGCGCTCGGCGCGCTCGCCCTCACCGTCGCGGCGGCCCCGCCCGCCGCGGCCCACGACCTGCGGACCGAGGAGGGGCGCGCCGAGGCGCGCCGGATGCTCGCCGACTACACCCCGAGCTGGGCGGCCGCGAGCCGGCTGCGCGGCGCCGCGGTGCCGTGCACCGACGGCAAGGCCGCCGGGTACGCGTGCCGCAACGTCGACCTGCTCAGCGTCCTGCCGCTCACCGACATGGGCGGCGGGAGCAGCTCGTCGAGCATGTGGCACTGGGCGGACGCCGGCACCGGCAGGGAGTACATCCTGTTCTGCCGGTCCAACGGGGTCGCCTTCATCGACGTCACCGACCCGCTGAACCCGGTGTACGTCGGCAACCTGCCCTCGCACGAGGGCACCCAGAGTTCGTGGCGGGACGTGCGGGTGTACAAGGACACCGCGTACGTCGGCGCCGACGGCATCAAGACCCACGGCCTCCAGGTCTTCGACCTGAAGCGGCTGCGCGGCCTGACCGCCCCGCAGACCTTCGCCCCGGACCACCACTACGCCGAGATCGGCAACATCCACACGATCTCGATCGACGCCGACGCCGGCGTCCTGCACGCGGTCGGCTCGAACACCTGCGGCTCGGGCAACCACATGATCAGCCTGGCCGAGCCGCTGAGGCCGGTGAACCTCGGCTGCTACAGCGGCGACGGGTACGTGCACGAGAACATCCCGGAGAAGTACGCCGGCCCGGACTCCGAGCACGCCGGCAAGCACATCTCGTTCAACTACTCGGTGAAGAACTTCACCATCATCGACGTGACCGACCCGAAGTCGCCGAAGCTCATCGGCAAGGGCACGTACCCCGGCGCCAGCTACATCCACCAGGGCGACCGGACCCGGGACTGGAAGTACGTCGTGCAGAACGACGAGCTGATCACCACCGCGCCCGGCTCCCCGTCGTTCGTCTGGGACATCTCCGACCTGGACAACCCGAAGCTGGTCAAGACCGACCGCACCGGGGACCTCCAGGCGATCCGGCACAACGAGTACAACGTGGGCACCATGATGTACCAGGCCACGTACAAGGCGGGCCTGCGCATCCACGACGCGAGCAAGCTGCCCGACTCGTACGCCGAGCTGGGCTACTTCGACGTGTACCCGGCCGACGACAGCAGCGGCTTCGCCGGCACCTGGCAGATCAACCCGTTCCTGCGCAACGGCACCGTGGCCGTCAGCTCGATGGCCGGCGGCCTGTTCCTGGTCCGCCCGACCGGGGCGGCCCGCAATCCCGCGCAGTTCGCCGCGAACGCGCAGTTCGCCGAGAAGAAGTAGCACCGCGGCGGGCGCGGCCCGATCGAACCGGTCGGGCCGCGCCCGCGTGTGTGGTGTGGGAGGGAGCCCACGTGTCCACGACAACGGCGCCGAGTCTGCCGCCGTACGCGCGGGTGGCACTCGCGGTGGCGGCCCTGGTGACAGCCGGGTCGCTGACGTACGCATTCCAGTCGCGCGACAGCGGCGGGGCCGGCGCGTCCGCGCCCCGGCCGACCCCCTCCCCCACCCCGACGTACAACATGGACGGGCTGTCCGACGCGTACGACGGCTTCGTCATGCAGCCGGTGACCCTGCCGACGAAGCGGGGCACGACGAACGTGGCGTTCAAGCTGCTCGGCCCGGCCGGCACGCCGCACACCGAGTTCGAGACGGTGCACACCAAGTCGCTGCACCTGTTCGTCATCCGCGACGACCTGAGCCAGTACCAGCACCTGCACCCGACGCTGTCCGGCGGGGTGTGGCGGGTACCGGTGACGATCCGCGACGGCGGCCAGTACCGGCTGTACGCCGAGTTCGTGCCGAAGGGCCGCACCGGCGTCCCGCTGCCGGACCCGACGGTGACCGGCCTGCCGTTCGCCATCTACGGCCCGACCACCCCCGACCCGGTGCCGGCGCCGGTGGACGCGCAGACCTCCGGCGAGGTGACCGTGACCCGGACCGACGGCATCGCGAACCTGATCGTCGGCCAGCAGCGGGCGCTGCAGTTCCGGCTCACCGCCAACGGCGCCCCCGCGCAGTTGCAGAAGTACCTGGGGGCGGACGCGCACCTGGCGGTGTTCGAGGTGCGCACGGGCCGGCTGATGCACATGCACCCGCTGCCGGCCAACGCCAACGGCGACCCGCCCACCGACGGCGTGGTGAGCTTCCACCCGCTGTTCGGCGAGCGCGGGGACCAGCGGCTGTTCCTCCAGTTCCAGGTGGCCGGGAAGGTGCACCAGGTGGCGTTCACGCTGATGGTGGCCTGACCGGGTCGGCGGTGCGGACGGGCCGTTCGGGGCGTTGCCGCCGCCGGCGCCCCGGGCCGACACTTGGTGACATTCCGTAGTGATGGAGTCGCCAGTATGCCCAACCCCGCCGCCTTGGCCTGGAACGCCGCCCGGGTATTCGTCACCGCCTGTGAGACCGGTGCCCACTATGTCTGGCTCGTCGACCGGATCGCCGACGTGCTCGGACCGGAGTACCGGCGGGCGCTGATCCAGACCCGGCACCGCGTGGTGAACCCGCGCTGCTACGACGCCCGGCTGACCGAGGCCGACGCGTGGCGGATCCGGCTGGAGCGGGCGCTGGAGCGCCGGCCCGGCGCGGTCGCCGAGCTGCGCGAGCTGTTCATCCAGGCGGACGCCCGGCTGGCCGCGCACTCGGACCCGCACTGGCGCAGCGCCTGACCCGCCCCAGCGGCCCCGCTCGCCCCTCCCGCCCGGCCCGACCGCCGCGGCCGCTAAACATCCGATTATTAACGGCTATTTCGCCATCTCTCCGGCGAGTGCCGTCAATTTCGTGTTTCGGGCGAAGTGCCGTCGGGTAAAAGTCCGACCGGAACCCCGCCGGTTCGGCCCTGCCTGCACCCGATTTGTCCAGCCGGACGACAGCGACCATCGGCCATTCGGCGGAGACTCGGTAGTACGTATGACTGTGGGGAGGCAGCCATGCACGCTCTCGTCCGGCCCGCCGACGGGCCCGCACCGCAACGCCGGCTCGGCCTGCTCGGCGGGCTCACCGCCGCGGCCCTCGCCGTCAGCACGCTCGTCGCCCCGCCGGCCCCGGCCCGGGACGCGACGGTCGACGTGATCGTCCGGTACGACAGCCCGGCCGCCGCGCAGCGGGCGGTCGCCCGGGTCGGCGGCACCGTCGGCGCCCGGCTGGGCCTGATCGACGGCCTGGTCGCCGCCGTGCCCGCCACCGCGGTCGCCCGGCTGGCCACCCTCCCCGGCGTCCTCGCCGCGACCCCGGACGGGACCGTCCGGTTCAGCAGCGACGACGCCTGGTCGGCGGCCGGGGACGCCACCTCGATGACCAACGTCACCGAGGAGCTGGGCGCCCGCCGGGCCTGGCGGCAGGGCATCACCGGCCGCGGGGTCGGCGTCGCGCTGATCGACACCGGCGTGGTGCCCGTGCAGGGCCTGACCGGCGCCGGCAAGGTCGTGAACGGGCCGGACCTGTCGTTCGAGTCGCAGTCCGACGACCGCCGGTACCTCGACACCTTCGGCCACGGCACCCACCTCGCCGGGATCATCGCCGGCAACGACGGCACCGGCGTGCCGGGCGACGGCGACTTCGCCGGCGTGGCGCCGGGCGCCAAGCTGATCAACATCAAGGTCGGCAGCTACGACGGCGCCGCGGACGTCTCGCAGGTCATCGCCGCGATCGACTGGGTCGTCGCGCACCGCAACGACGACGACCTGAACATCCGCATCCTGAACCTGTCCTTCGGCACCGACTCCGGCCAGGACTACCGGCTCGACCCGCTGGCCTTCGCCGTGGACGCGGCGTGGCGGCACGGGATCGTCGTGGCCACCGCGGCCGGCAACGGCGGCGCGAGCGCCGACCTGACCATGCCGGCGCTCAACCCGCGGGTGCTCGCCGTCGGCGCGACCGACACCCTCGGCACGACCGCCCGGGGCGACGACCGGCTGGCCGCGTTCAGCGCCGCCGGCACCGGCGACCGGCTGGCGGACGTGCTGGCCGCCGGCAAGTCGATCGTCTCGCTGCGCGACCCGGGCTCGTTCCTGGACGAGCGGTACCCCGGCGGCGTGGTGGCCGGGCGGTTCTTCCGCGGCAGCGGCACCTCGCAGGCCACCGCGGTGCTCTCCGGGGCGGCGGCGCTGCTGCTCCAGCAGCGGCCGTACCTGACGCCGGACCAGGTCAAGCGGATCCTGATCACCAGCGGCGACAGCATCCAGCCGACCGAGAACGGCACCCGGTACCGGCAGATCGACGTGCGCGACGCGCTCCTCACGCTCACCCCGCTGCTGTACAACCAGCACTTCAGCGCGCCGAACCGGGCGACCGGGCTGGGCACGCTGGAGGGCGCGCGCGGCTCGTACCACGTACAGGACGGGCCGACCGGCGTCGCCCTCACGGGTGAACAGGACATTTTCGGGCAGAGCTGGAATCCGCAAGTCTGGACCGCCGCCGCCGACGACGGGTCAGCATGGACCGGTGGCCAGTGGAACGGCTCGAACTGGGCGGGCACCGGCTGGACCGGCAGCTCGTGGGCCGGCACCAGTTGGGGCGGCACCTCGTGGGGCGGCACGTCCTGGGGCGGTACGTCCTGGGGTGGCACCTCGTGGGGTGGCACGTCCTGGGGCGGCCGGAGCTGGGGCGGTACGTCCTGGGGCGGCACCTCCTGGGGTGGCACGTCGTGGGGCGGCACGTCCTGGGGCGGCACCTCGTGGGGTGGGCGCTCCTGGGGCAGCGCCTCCTGGGGCTGACCGGCCCGGCGCGCCGCGCCGGGGTGGCCGATGACCGCCCCGGGCGCGCGCCCGCGCGGGGGCCTCGGCCCCGATAGCCGCGTGGCCGCGCTGGGCATCGTGCTCGGTGCGGCCACTCTCGGCGTCCTCGGTCTGACGTATGCGATGCGCGGGCTGGTCGTCCCGGTGGACTACTGGCTGCCGGTGCTGATCGCGCTGTTCGCCGTCACCGAGGGCTTCGTCGTGCACCTGCGGGTGCGCCGGGGCAGCCACGGGATGAGCATCAGCGAGATCCCGCTGGTGCTGGCGCTGGTCCACCTCGACCCGCTGCTGGTGGTCGGGGCGCGGGTGGTCGGCGGCGGGCTGGGGCTGCTCCTTCTGCGCGGGCAGCGCGGGCTCAAGCTCGGCTTCAACCTGTCCCTGTGGAGCGTCCAGGCCAGCGTGGCGGCGCTGACGTTCGTCGGGCTGGGCGGCGCCGGCGTACCGCGGCGGTTCACCGACTGGCTCGCCATCTACGCCGCGGTCCTGCTCGCCGACACCGTCGCGGCGATCCTGGTCACCGCGGCGATCGCGCTGCACGACGACCCGGGCGAGTGGCGGCGGCTGCCGTCGGCGCTGCGCGGGGAGCCGTTCGTCCTGATCACCACGTCGCTGGGCATCGTCGCCGCGATCGGGGTGGCCCGGACGCCGTGGACGCTGGTGCTGCTCGGGGTCGTGTCGGTGGTGCTCTACCTGGCGTACCGGGCGTTCGTCACCCAGCAGCAGGGCCACGCCCGGGTGGACGAGCTGTACGCGTTCACCCGCGCCCTGGACGGCTCCGGCGACACCCGGGCGCTGATCCGGGTCGTGCTGGAGCAGGCCCGCGACCAGTTGCGCGCCGGCGAGGCCCAGCTCATCGTCCCCGCGCTGGCCGGGCACCCGGCCACCCGCACCCGGCTGACCAGCCGGGACCGGCAGATCGACACGCTGTTCGCGCACGCCCCGGTCGACGACTGGTGGGCCCCCGCGCTGGCCGGCGAGCCGGTGCTGTGGCGGGCCGAGCCGGGCGCGCTGGAGGGCCCGGACCTGCCGCCGCGCGACGGGCTGGCCGTACCGGTGCCGCTCGCCGACGAGACCGGCGTGCTGCTGGTCGCCGAGAGCATGCCGGACGTCGGCGGCTTCGACACCGAGCACCTGCGCCTCTTCGGCGCGCTGGCCAACCACGCCAGCGTCGCGCTGGCCCGGGCCCACCTCGTCGACCGGCTGCGCCGGGAGGCCGAGGAGAAGGAGCACCTGGCGCTGCACGACCCGCTGACCGGGCTGCCCAACCGGCAGCACTTCCAGGCGCTGCTGGACGAGTCGCTCGACGCCACCCGGCACGACGACCACGGGCCGGCGGTGCTGCTGCTGGACCTGGACCGGTTCAAGGAGGTCAACGAGGCGCTCGGCCACGAGACCGGCGACGCGGTGCTCCAGGAGGTCGCGGCCCGGCTGCAACAGTCGGTGGCCGACCGCGGCCAGGTCGCCCGGCTGGGCGGCGACGAGTACGCCGTCCTGCTGCGCCGGGTCCGGACCGTCGTCGAGGCGGTCAACCTGGGCAGCGACCTGGTCCGCGAGCTGGAGCGCCCGGTCCAGCGCGGCCCGCTGTCGCTGAGCGCGAGGGCCAGCATCGGCATCGCCGTCGCCCCGGACCACGGCACCGACGCGCAGACGCTGCTGCGCCGGGCGGACGTGGCGATGTACGCGGCGAAGACCGGGCACACGGCGCTGCGGGTGTACCTGCCGGCCGACGACCAGAACACCCCCGACCGGCTGGCCCTGATCACCGACCTGCGCGACGCCATCGACCGGCACGACCTGCTCGTGGTGTTCCAGCCCAAGCTGGACCCGCACACCGACACCGTGGTCGGCGCCGAGGCGCTGTGCCGGTGGCACCACCCGACGTTCGGCAACATCCCGCCGGACCAGTTCATCCCGCTGGCCGAGCACTCCGGGCTGATCCGGCCGCTGACGCTGCACGTGCTGGAGGCGGCGCTGCGCCGGTGCGCCGCCTGGCGGCGCGCCGGCCACGCGCTGCACGTCGCGGTGAACCTCTCCCCCAACAGCCTGCACGACCCGACGCTGCCCGAGGTCGTGCAGCGGCTGCTCGGCCAGACCGGGGTGCCGGCCGGCGCGCTCACCCTGGAGATCACCGAGAGCACGATCATGGCGAACCCGGCCGCCGCCGAGGCGGTGCTGGACCAGCTCCACCGGCTCGGGGTGCGGCTGTCCATCGACGACTTCGGGACCGGGTACTCCTCGCTCGGGCGGCTGCGCGAGCTGCCGCTGCACGAGGTGAAGATCGACCGGTCGTTCGTCCAGCGGGTCGCGGTGGACCACCGGGACCGGGCGGTGGTCCGCTCGGCGGTGCAGCTCGGGCACGCGCTGGGGCTGGAGGTCGTCGCCGAGGGGGTGGAGGACGGGGAGACGTACGCGTACCTCGTCCGCGAGGGGTGCAACGTGTTCCAGGGCTTCCTGATCTCCCGGCCGCTGCCGCCGGACGAGTTCGCCGGCTGGCTGGCCAGCCGCAGCGCCCCGAACGTCGTCCGCGGCCGGTTCAGCGCCTGACCCCGCGGCGGCGCCCGGCCCGGGGCGGCCCGGGGCGGCGGCCGCGGGGCGGGCGCACGCGGAACCGCCGCGACCCGGCCGTACCCGGGGGACCGGTACGGCGGATCGCGGCGGTGCTCCGCGGATCGGGCGGACCCGGACTCACCGGCTGCCCGCCCGCTCCTCCGCCGGGGTCAGAGCCCGTCGGACAGCTCGGCCGGCGTGGGGCGCCGCCGCAGCTTGATCGCCAGCAGTGCCAGCCCGCCGATGCTCAGCAGGCCGACCCCGCCGCCGAGCATCCCGCCCATCGAGGCACCGGTGACCGGCAGCTCGGGCTCCACCTCCGGCGGCGGGATGGGGATCGGCCGCGGGTCGTGCGGCCGGTAGCGGGGCCCGGCGCAGGCGTCGGCGAGCCGGAACGACCACCGGTCGCTGCCGGTGACCACGGCCCGGGCGGCCAGCAGCTTGTACCCGCTGCGGGTCACCGCCCACGCGTGCGCCCTGCCGCGGCGGTTGGTCAGGTCGTTGTCGTCCCGCCCGCCGCGGTCGATCCGGACAGTCCTGTCCGCCCGCCCGTCCCGGTCGGTGTCGAAGGACGCGAGCACCGCCAGGACCTCGCTGCCCTTGCGGTACCGCTTGCTCGACAGCTCGAACGACCAGCGGTCCCGGTTGCGCAGGTCGAGCTTGCCGTACCGCCCGCAGGAGCCCTCGGCGCGCGCCGGCAGCCCGCGTTCGAGCTGCACGATCGACGGCCGGTCCGGCCGCCCGTGGTCATCGTCGTCGCCCTTGCCGCCGTGGCCCTTGCCGCCGCCGGCGAGGGCCGGTCCGGCCATCGCCAGTACCGCTGTCGCGCCGACGAGGCCGGCGCCCACCCGTAGTAACACATTCACTCCCCGAGGCTCGGTGTGCCCCGGCAGCCCCGGTCGCGGGGAGCGACGCCGCCGGCTACCTTCTCAAACGGATACGGAGAGTTACTGGTTCAGGGGCCGGGATCGGCATTGGCTCGACGTTGCGTAACGGCGGGGTAACCAGTCAGTCGCCGGGCGGGCGCCGCCGACCCTCCTTGAGCGCGGACCGCTGCCGCTTGGCGTCCGCCCGGCGGCGCCGGGCGCCGCGACTCGGCGCGGTCGGCCGGCGATCCGGCGGGGGCGGCGCCGCGGCGGCGGCCAGCAGGGCCGCGAGGCGCGCCCGGGCCGCCGCCCGGTTGGCGAGCTGGGCCCGGTGCTCGCTGGCCACGACGGTCAGCACGCCGTCGACCAGGCGCCCGGCCAGCCTGTCCAGCAGCCGGGCCCGCAGGTCGGCCGGGACGGCCGGCGAGCGGGCCACGTCGAAGGACAGCTCGACCCGGCTGTCGGCGGTGTTCACGCCCTGGCCGCCGGGCCCGGAGCTGCGGGAGAAGCGCACGCTCAGCTCGCCGCCCGGGATGAGCAGGCGGTCGGTCACGCGCAGCGGGTCGGCCATGGTTGCCCAGCATGCCCGGCGGACCGCCGCTCGGCCACCGTCTTTTTCGCGGCGCGCATTAATCGAATTGTCGAATCGGCCCGCCCGGGCGCCGCCCGGTTGCTTCGTGGCAATGGTGCGGCGAAACAGCGGGGCGAACTCAGTTCGGAATGGCGCCTGCCGAATGACGCATTCAGGAATTGTGCCCGGTCCCGGCCAGTGAGGGAGGCGGATATGCCGCCCTTCGACCCCGCTGCGGGCGGTATGCGATCGCATCGCGTGCCGTCCCCGTGGTGGCGGCTGTCCACGTACGCGGGCGTGCTGGCCCTGCTGGTGGGGCTGGTGGCGGGCGTCCGGCCGGTGCTGGCGGCATTCAGCGGCGCCACCAATAACCCGGCCAGCAACCTTTCCCTCTATGCAAATTTCGCCGAGGGGTCGATGTACGTCACCGGCCAGATCATCGGGCTCGCCGGGACGCCGGCCCAGGTCGGCACGGACACGAACTGGAACCGGGTCGCCGGCGGGTACAGCCACTCGTGCGGCGTCCGGACGAACGGGACGCTGTGGTGCTGGGGCGCCAACGGCCAGGGGCAGCTCGGCCAGGGCGACACCGCCAACCGGATGTCCCCCACCCAGGTCGGCGCGGGAACCACCTGGAGCACCGTGTCGGTGGGCGACGCCTCGACCTGCGCCACCCGCACCGACGGGACCCTGTGGTGCTGGGGCGAGAACGCCAGCGGCCAGCTCGGCATGGGCGACACCACCGACCGCAACACGGCCACCCAGGTCGGCTCGAACACCACCTGGAACCGGGTCGCCGCCGGCGAGGGCCACACGTGCGGCACCCGCACCGGCGGCACCCTGTGGTGCTGGGGCGACAACGCCACCGGCGAACTCGGCGTCGGCGACACCACCGACCGCACCTCCCCCACCCAGGTCGGCTCCAACACCACCTGGAACGGGGTGTCCGCCGGCGACGACCACTCCTGCGGCACCCGCACCGGCGGCACCCTGTGGTGCTGGGGCGACAACGCCACCGGCGAGCTGGGCCAGGGCGACACCACGGACCGGTCCAGCGCCACCCAGATCGGCTCGAACACCACGTGGAACGGGGTGTCGGCGGGCGAGAACGCGGCCTGCGCGACCCGGACCGGCGGGACGCTGTGGTGCTGGGGCGACAACAACCACGGCCAGCTCGGCCAGGGCAACACCACCGACCTGGACACCCCGACGCAGGTGGGCTCGAACACCACCTGGAACGGCGTCGGCACCGGCGGCTGGCACACCTGCGCCACCCGGTCCGGCGGCACGCTGTGGTGCTGGGGGTACGGCCGGGACGCCAGCACCGGCGCCGGCGACACCAACGACCGCACCTCGCCCGCCCAGGTGGGCAGCGCGACCACCTGGAGCAGCACCGCGGCCGGCAACAACCACTCGTGCGGCCTGCGCAGCGACAGCACGGTGTGGTGCTGGGGCTGGAACGACACCGGCCAGACCGGCCTGCACACGAACAGCTCCGTCCTCGCCACCAGCGGCTCGACCTGGATCGGCGGGGCCGCCCACGAGAACCACGCGTGCCTGCTGCGCACCGACGACACCCTCTGGTGCTGGGGGTACAACACGTACGGCGCGCTGGGCCAGGGGGACACCGTCCCGCGCCTCGCGCCCACCCAGGTCGGCGCGGCGACGACGTGGAGCGCCGTCACGGTCGGCGACCACCACTCGTGCGCCACCCGGACCAACGGGACCGTCTGGTGCTGGGGCCGCAACGCCTACGGCCAGCTCGGCCAGGGCGACACCACCGACCGGTCCAGCGCCACCCAGGTCGGCAGCGTCACCACCTGGAACAGCCTCTCGGGCGGCACGTACCACACCTGCGCGACGCGGACCAACGGCACGCTGTGGTGCTGGGGCCACGGCCAGCTCGGCAAGCTGGGCCAGGGCGACACCACCGACCGGACCAGCCCGACCCAGGTGGGCAGCAACACCACCTGGAACGGCGTCTCCGCCTCGTACAACAACACCTGCGCCACCCGCTCCGGCGGGACGCTGTGGTGCTGGGGGTACAACGGCAACGGCGAGCTGGGCCAGGGCGACACCACGGACCGGTCCAGCGCCACCCAGGTGGGCAGCAACACCACGTGGACCCGGGTCTCCCTCGGCGACCACCACGCCTGCGCCATCCGCTCGGCCGGCACGCTGTGGTGCTGGGGCGAGAACACGTACGGCCAGCTCGGCCTCGGCAACACCACCGACCAGCTCAGCCCCGTCCAGGTCGGCAGCGCGACGACCTGGCGGAGCGTGTCGTCGGGCTTCCGGCACACGTGCGCGACCCGGACCGACCGGACGGTGTGGTGCTGGGGGTCGAACGCGGAGGGCAAGCTCGGCGCCGGCGACCAGACCCAGCGGACGAGCCCGACCCAGGTCCCGACGCTGGTGGGCGTCGAGGTGGTCTCGGCCCGGTACCAGACCCTGATCCTGGCCTACTGAGCCCGGCGCCGGCCGCGCATGACGGAACGGGCGGAAAGAGCGGAAAAGGGCACCGGTGGGGCGGCCGGGTCGGGCCCGGGCGCGGCCGGGGCGGGGGCAACGCCGGGCGGTCGCCGGATCCGGCGGGTGGCCCGGCGGTGGCAGCCTTGGCCGATGCCCCGCACGCTCCTCGCCGCCGCCGTCGCGCTGCCCTTCGTCGGCTGGGCGGTGCTGCGCGGCTTCGGGCTGGAGCGCGGGCCGCTGGTGATGCTGGTGGCCTTCACGCCGTACGTCGCCGCGGCGGCCGCCCTGCCGGTGCTCGTCGCCGCGCTCGCCCGGCGCTGGTGGATCGCCGCCGCGGCGGCGGTCGCGGGCCTGGTCCTGGCCGGGCTGGTGGTACCCCGGACGATCGTGCACCAGGGCCCGCCCCGGCCCGGCTCGCCGCTGCTGGTGGTCAGCGCCAACATGCTCAAGGGCACCGCGTCCGTGGACGACCTGGCGGCGCTGGTCCGCGAGCGGGGCGCCGACGTGATCGCGGTGCAGGAGTACACGGCCGCGACCGAGGCGGCGATGTCGACCCGGTTCGCGGAGTTCCCGCACCGGGTGACCAACCCGGAGCCGAGCACGACCGGGTCGGCGCTGTACTCGCGGTTCCCGCTGCGGGAGACCGGCGTGCGGCGCAACGCGGGCGGCTTCAGCCAGGCCCGGGCGGTGCTGGCGGCGCCGGGGTCGCCGCCGGTGGCGGTGGAGTCGGTGCACCCGCGGGCGCCCAGCGCGCTGGACGCGATCGACCGGTGGACCGTGGACCTGCGGGCCCAGCCGCGCGCGACGCCGGACGGCCCGCTCCGGCTGCTGATCGGCGACTTCAACGCCACCCTGGACCACCGGCTGCTGCGGGACCTGCTCGACACCGGGTACCGCGACGTCGGCGCCGTCGCCGGGGACGGGCTGGCCGGCACCTGGGGCCCGTACGACGGGGACCGGATCCCGCCCGTCACCATCGACCACGTGCTCGCCGACCGCCGGATCGGCGTCCGCGGGTACGCGACCCGGCCGCTGGCCGGCGGCGACCACCGCGCCCTGTGGGCCCACCTGACCCTGCCGCCGGCCTGACGGCCGGGACCCCGCCGGCCGGGGCCCCGGCGCCGGTCAGGTGGGGCTGCCGTGGCTGGCCGACCAGGCCATCGTCGCGGCGACCACCGCCGCCACCAGGATCAGCCGGCCGAACGTCGTGGTGAACGCGTTGTAGATGCCCTTGCGGAGCGTGGGCAGGGCCTTGCGGGTGACCGCGTAGTCCTTGCGGGCGCGGCGCAGCGTGGCGTGCGCGAAGCCGAGGCCGTACGCCGTGAAGACGCCGAGCACGACGAGCACGAGCGTGATCCCGGACAGCGCGACGCCCGGGTCGGCGGCCGCCAGCGAGCCGGCGGCGTGCGGTGGCGGAGCGAGAGCGACGAGCATCTGCACATTGTCCTAACCCGACCCCGTTCTGACCACCCGTTGATCCGGCCGGACCGGGGATCGACACCTGCCGATAACGCGTACGCTGCCCGATTTCCGGCGTTCCGGCGTCGGCCGGGCGGCGCGGCGGGCACTCCGGCGGCGGGACTGCGCACCGGGAACGTAAGCGCGATCATCGATGGACCGACCGGGGTGGTCGGGCCGGTCGTCCGGGGATCAACGAGCGGAGAGCGCCGTGCGCAGCACATCGAGCCCGGACCGGGCCCGGCCGGGGGTCCAGCGGGCGGTCGTCCTGATCGGACTGGCCCCGCTGCTGGCGCTGCTGCTCGCCGCCGCGCCGCTGGTGCTGGCCGCGCCGCTGCGGTACGGGTACCCGGCGGCGGCGCTGCTGGGCACGGCGGTGCTGCTGTACCTGGCGTACGGCCGGTACGCCGACCCCGGCCGCGGGCCCGGCGGCGGGGCGGCGCTCAGCGTGGTCGTCGTGGTCCGGGACGAGGCCGCCGACGCGGCCGCCCGGCTGGGCGCGCTCGCCGCGGAGCAGCCGGGCGCCGAGCTGATCGCGGTGGACAACGGCTCGACCGACGGTACGGCCGCCGCCCTCGAACGGCTCGCCCTGTGCGCGCCGCTGACCGTCCTGCACCTGGACCGGCCGGTCGCCGGGCACGACGCGGCCCGGCACGGCGCCGCGCACGCCACCGGCGACCTGCTCGCGTTCGTCGGCGCCGGGGTGCTGCTCGCCCCGGACGCCCTCGACCGGTGCGCGGCGGCCCTGGCCGCCGACCCGGGGCTGGGCGCGGTGGTCGCGCACACCCGGGCGCGCAACGCCGCCGCCAACCCGCTCGCCCGGGCCCAGGACGCCTGGCTGGACGGGCGGTTCCGGGTCGTCGTCGGCGCCGAGGCCGCCGCCGGGGCGCTGGTCGACGCGCCGACCGGGCTGTGGGTGTGCCGGCGGGCGGCCGTGCTGCCGCACCTGGCCGCCTGGCGGCCCGGCCGGTCGCTGGGCGCGCTCGCCGCGGGCCAGCGGGCCGACGGCCGGCGCTGGCGGTGGGCGCACCCGGACTCGCCGTTCGCCGCCGACCTCGACCCGCCGGACCGGGCGTGGCGGGTGGGGTACGTGGCGTCGGCCCGGGCGTACGTGCCGGTGCCGACCGGCCCGGCCGGGCTGCTGCGGGCGCAGCGGCGGCGGCTGGCCGGGGCGCTGCCGGGGCTGGTCGCGGCGGTCCGGTACGGACGGTCGCCGCTGGCCGCGGCCCGGGCGGCGGCCAAGCTGGTCGCGCCGGCGGCCGCGACCGGATACCTGGTGCTGGCGCCGCTGCTCGGGGCGTGGTCGGCGACGGCGGCGTACCTGGCCGCGGCACTGCTCAGCGGGGTGGCGCAGGGGGTGGCCGCGCTGGTCGAGCGGCCGACGGTGGCCGGCTGGGCGTACGCGCCGGTGGGGCGGCTGGGGGCGGCGCTGCTGCACCCGCTGCTGCCGGCGTACGCGCTGCTGCACGCCCTGCTCCCCGACCGCGGCGCGGCCGACACGGCCCGCTGACCCCGGGCCCCGGCCGCCGAGCCGCGCGGCGGGCGGCCGGCGGCGGGCCGCGGACAACCGCCGGAGGGGCGGAGGGCGACGGGCCGGGGGCGGCGGGCGTCAGGCGATCCAGATCGTGCGGGCGTTGCAGAACTCGCGAATGCCGTGCGCCGCCAACTCCCGCCCGTGCCCCGACACCCCCACCCCGCCGAACGGCAGCTCCGGGTGCGACGCGGTCATCCCATTGACGAACACCGCCCCCGACACGATCCCCTCGACGCACCGGTCGGCCTCGGCCGGGTCGCCGGTCCACACGTTCGCGCCCAGGCCGAACGGGGTGGCGTTGGCCAGCGCGACCGCCGCCTCGGCCGACTCCACCCGGTACACGGCGGCGACGGGGCCGAAGACCTCCTCGCGGTACATCCGCGTCGCCGGCGTGACGCCGGTGACGACCGTCGGCGGGTACCACCAGCCGGGCCGGTCCGGGACCGTCCCGCCGCAGTGGACGGTCGCGCCGCGCGCCCGGGCGTCGTCGACCTGCGCGGCGACGTCGTCCCGGCCGGACCGGGTGGCCAGCGGGCCGATCTCGGTGGCCGGGTCGAGCGGGTCGCCGACGCGCAGCGCGGCCATCCGCGCGGTGAACGCGGCCAGGAAGGCGTCGTACACGTCGGCGTGCACGATGAACCGCTTCGCCGCGATGCACGACTGCCCGTTGTTCTGGCAGCGCGCGGTCACCCCGACGGCGGCGGCCCGGTCGACGTCGGCCGAGGGCAGCACCAGGTACGGGTCGCTGCCGCCGAGTTCCAGCACGACCTTCTTCAGCGCCGCCCCGGCGGCCCGGCCGACCGACCGGCCGGCGCCCTCGCTGCCGGTCAGCGTCACGGCGGCCACCCGCGGGTCGGCGATGACGTCGGCGACGGCGTCCGCGCCGATCGCCAGCGCGGCGAAGGCGCCGGGCGGGAAGCCGGCGCGGGTGAACAGCTCGCCCAGGTACCGGGCGGTGGCCGGGACGTTCGAGGCGTGCTTGAGCAGGCCGGGGTTACCGGCCATCAGCGCGGGCGCGGCGAACCGGACCACCTGCCAGAGCGGGAAGTTCCACGGCATCACGGCCAGGACCGGACCGAGCGGCCGGTACCGGACGAACGCCCGCGCCGCGCCCACCGCGCCGGGGTCGGCCAGCGGCTCGTCGGCGAGGAACGCCGGGGCGTGCGCGGCGAAGTACCGGCAGGCCGCCGCGCACTTGGCCACCTCGGCCAGCGCGCCGGTGACCGGCTTGCCCATCTCCCGGCTCATCGTGGCGGCGACGGCGTCCCGCTCGGCGTCCAGCAGGTCGGCGGCGGCGCGCAGGCGGGCGGCCCGCTCGGGCGGGTCCAGCGCCCGCAGCGCGGCGGCGGCGTCGGCGGCCCGGCCGAGGGCGGCGTCGACCGCGGCGGCGTCCATCGTCGGGTATGTGTCGATAACGTCGCCGGTCGCCGGGTTCACCGCGGTGAGGGTCATACGGGCCAGCCTGCCACGGGCCGCGCGTGCGAACGCCGCCAGCGGGTAGGAGAGGGGGATCCGCGACGAGGGCGAGGTGTTGATGATGAATCTGCAGTTCCTCCGGCCGCTGTACGCCCACCCGGGCCCGTGGGCCTCGGTGTACCTGGACGTGACGACCAACGTGCCCAACGCCAACGTGGCCATCGGGCTGCGCTGGCGGCGGGCGATGGAGCAGCTCGTCGCGGCGGGCGCGCACCCCGCCACGATCGCCGCGCTGGAGGACGCCGTCCTCGGCCACGACCCGGCGCCCAGCGGCCCGGCGGGGCTGGCGCTGTTCGCCACCGACGGGATGGTGGTGCTGGACGAGGTGCTCGGCGCGCCGCCGCGCCGGGACATCGCCCACTGGGGTCCGCTGCCGCACGTGCTGCCGATGCTGGCCCAGCGGGGCGAGCAGATCGGCTGGTTGCAGATCGTGGCCGACCGGACCGGCGCCGACCTCAGCGGCGTGTCGGCCGGCGGCGTGGCGCGCTCGCTGGCGGTGACCGGGTCGGAGGAGTTCCCGATCCGGAAGGTGAAGCCGGGCGGCTGGGCGACGCCGCGGTACCAGCGGGCGGCCGAGGAGACCTGGCACCGCAACGCGGGCGACGTCGCCGCGGCGGCCGCGGAGCTGGCGGACCGGCTGGGCGCGGAGGTGCTGGTGGTCGGCGGGGACGAGCACGCCGTACCGGAGCTGATCGACCAGTTGCCCGCCCGCTGGCGGGAGCGGGCGGTGCGCACGGACGCCGGCTCGCGCGGGGCGGGCGCGGACCCGGCGGCGCTGGACGACGCCACGATCCGGGCGATCGCCGACGTGGCCGAGCGGCGGGCCCGGGCGGCCCTGGACCGGTTCGGCGTCCAGCACGGGCGGGGCGCGCCGGCCGACACCGGCCTGGCCGCGGCGATCGCGGCGCTGCAGCGGGGCGCGGCGGACGGCCTGCTGCTGGTCGACGACCCGTCGGCGACCGGCAGGCTGTGGGTCGGCCCGGAGCCGACGCAGCTCGGCGCCGAGCCCGCGGACCTGCACGCGATGGGCGTGGCCACGCCCCGCCGGGACCGCGCCGACGCCGCGCTGGTCCGGGCCCTGACCTGCACGGACGCCGAGTTGATGCTGGTCGCGGCGGGGGCGGCGCCGCTGACCGGCGGTGTGGGGACGCTGCTACGGTACGCCGACGTGGGCTCCGGACGGGGCTGAGCGCGCGGAGGGCGGTGCGAGTGGGCGAGACCAACCGGCTAAAGTGGTGTAAATCAGACATACGCCCCCGGGAGGTCGGATGACCGCCTTCGCCACCGCCGCCCCGCCCGCCCCGCGCGCCAGCGCGGAGCTGGTGCCGACCCGGACCGCCGCCGCCCGGTCCGCCGCCCGAAGCCGGGCGTTCGTGTTCCTGGACACCATGATGGACGCCGCCGGCGGCGGCCCGGCGGACCTGCGGCTGCCGCAGTCCTACGCGGACCAGATGGGCCTGCACGCCACCGCGTTCACCTACGACGCGGCCATCGCGATCCTGGCCTACCTGACCGACCCCGGCGCGCCCGCCCGGGCCCGGGCGCGGCTGCTCGGGGACGCGCTGCTGTACGCGCAGGAGCACGACCCCGACTTCGCCGACGGGCGGCTGCGCCAGGCGTACACCGTCGGGCCGTTCGCCGCGGGCGGGGTCACCCAGCCGTACGGGTTCATCCGGCCGGACGGGACGGTCAACACCGACGGCCCGTTCGACTTCCGCAGCTCGCACACCGGCGACCTGGCCTGGGCCGGGATCGCGCTGGCCACGCTGGGCCGGCGGACCGGGCTGCGCCGGTACACCGTCGGGGCCGCCCGGCTCGGCGCCTGGATCGTGGCCAAGTGCCGCTCGGCCGGCCCGCTGCGCGGCTTCGGCTCCGGCGTCGACGGCACCGGCCGGACCCTGCCGTCGGTGACCACCGCGCAGAACGCCGCGCTGATCGTCCTGTTCGGCGCGCTCGCCGCGGCCACCGGCGACGCCGTCTGGCTGCGCCAGCGGGCGCACGCGGAGCGGTTCGTCGCTCGACTGTGGAGCGGCACCGACGAGTGCTGGTCCGCCCTCTCCCCCGACGGCGCGGCGATCGACCGGGGCGCGGCCACGCTGGAGGCGCAGCTCCACCCCTGGCTCGCCGCGGTCCGGCTGCGCAGCCGGCCGGCGCTGGAGTTCGTGCACCGGGCGCTGACCGTCACCGACACCGCCGACCGGGCGAACAGCGCGCTGCCGCCGGGCACCCGGATCACCGGGGCGACGTTCAGCAGCGCCAGCCGGGTGCTGGGCGCCGACGGCGCCGGGCCCGACCCGTACGCCGTGTGGTGCGAGGGCACCGCGCAGTACGCCTGCGCCGCCCGCCGCGACGCCCGCGCCGCCGACCGCTGGCCGGACCTGGTGGACACGCTGGTGCTCGCCCAGGAGCGGCTGGGCGCCGGGCAGACCGCGGGCGGGCGGGCGCTGCCCCCCGGCGCCGGCCTGGTCGCCGCCACCGGGCCGCTGCCGACCGGCGACTCCGCGTCGGGGTACTTCCCCGTGCGGCACGTCGGAACGACCGCGTGGTTCGTCCTCGCCCACGCGGGGGTGAACCCCCTGCGTCACTGAGATGAACCCCGCGGGCCGGCGACCAGTGGCTTATCTCACGTCGACACGGCGGCGTGTCGGCCCGCCCGCACCACCTCCGGCCTCCGATTTCCCGCCGGTGAGGTACCGTTGCCGTCGCTGGACGACCCCCGAAGACGAGACGGTTTGACGCCCGCATGTTCATGCAGTCGCCGCTGACCGGTTTCCGAGCCGCCGCCCACCGGCCGATCGGTCCGCCCCGCAGCCCGCGCCCCGACGGCTTCCGCCCCGACATCGAGGGGCTGCGCGCCGTCGCGGTTCTGCTCGTCGTGCTCGGGCACGCCGGCAGCGTCACCCTCGGCGGCGGGTACGTCGGCGTGGACGTGTTCTTCGTCATCTCCGGCTTCGTGATCACCACCGGGCTGCTGCGCGAGGTCGCCGCCGGCGGCACCGTCTCGATCCGCCGGTTCTACGCCCGGCGGGCGCTGCGGCTGATCCCCGCCGCCGTACCGGTGATCCTCGGCGTGCTCGTCGCCACCTGGCTGCTCCAGCCGCTGCGCGCGACCCGGACGGCGCTGGACGCGCTGGCGAGCGCCACGTACGCGATCAACCTGCGGCTGCCCTGGGTCGGCACCGACTACTTCAACCACGGCGACCCACCCTCGCCGCTACAGCACTTCTGGTCGCTCGCGGTCGAGGAGCAGTTCTATCTACTGTGGCCGCTGCTGCTGGTCGGCCTGGTCACGCTGTACCGGCGGCGCGGCGGCACCGGCGTGCCCACCCGGCGGCTCGCCGCCATCGTCGGCTGGCTCGCCACCGCCTCGTTCGCCCTCGGCGTCGTGCTGACCGAGGCGGCGCCGCACTGGGCGTACTTCAGCTCCGCCACCCGGGCCTGGGAGCTGGCCGTCGGCGTGCTGCTCGCGCTCGGCGCCCGCCGGCTCGCCCGGCTCCCCCGCCGGGCGGCGGCCGTACTCGGGCCCGCCGGGCTGGCCGCGGTGCTGGCCGCGGCGACGCTGTACACCGACACCACCGACTTCCCCGGCTGGGCCGCCCTGCTGCCCGTGCTCGGCACCGCGGCCGTGCTCGCCGCCGGCGCCGGCGGGTACCGCGGCCCGGTCGGCCGGGCGCTCGGCCTGGCCCCGATGCAGTACCTCGGCCGCCTCTCCTACTCCTGGTACCTGTGGCACTGGCCGTTCCTCACCTTCGGCGCGGTCGTCCTCGGCCCGAAGCTGGACCCGCGCCAGGGCCTGTACCTGGTCCTGCTCGCGCTCGGCGTCGCCGCGCTGTCGCACCACCTGCTGGAGAACCCGGTCCGGCACCTGCCCGCGCTGCGCCGTGCGCCCACCCGCGGGCTGGCCTTCGGCGGCGCCCTGTCGGTGGCCACCGCGCTCGCCGCGCTGGTCGCCACCCAGTCCATCCCGCCGCCGACCGGCCGCGGCGAGCAGCTCGACGCCCGGGCCGCCGTGGCCACCGCGCCGTCGCCGCAGGGTCGGCTCAGCCAGTTGCTCACCGCGAGCAACAAGCCCACGATCGTGCCGGCCAACCTGACCCCGCCGCTGCAGGCCGCGGCCGAGAACCTGCCCGCGCCGTACACCGACGGCTGCCAGGCCAGCGAGCGGCCGTCGCACCAGCTCACCCACTGCGTGTACGGCGACCGGACGTCGTCGACCACGGTCGTGCTGTTCGGCGACTCGCACGCGGCGCACTGGTTCAACGCCGTCGACGCCATCGCCAAGCAGCGCCGGTGGAAGCTGTCGGTGTGGATCCGCAACGAGTGCGCCCCCGCCTCGGTGCTCGTCTACGGGCGGACCGACCGGCGGCTGCTGCACGACTGCTCCCGCTGGCGCCGGGGCGCGCTCCAGCGCATCCGGGAGCTGAAGCCGAAGCTGGTCATCACGTCGAACACCGGTACGTACACCACCGCCCCCGACGGCGGCGCGGACAGTGCCGAGGTGTGGCTGGCCGGCTGGCGGGAGACGCTGCGCCACCTGACCGCGGCCGGGGCGAGGGTGGCGTTCATCAACACCACCCCGCACCTGCGCGACGACGTACTGCCCTGCCTGGTCGCCCACGTCAACGACGCCCGGGCCTGCCAGCGGGTCCGCCGCGACGCCGTACCGGAGATCGGCCGGCGGACCGTCGTCGCCGCCGCGCTGCGCCGGGCCGGGGTGCACGTGATCGACCCGCTGCCCTGGCTGTGCACGGCGACGGCCTGCCCGCCGGTGGTGGCCAACACGCTCGTGTACCGGGACAACAACCACCTGACCACGGCGTACTCGAGCCTGCTCGCGCCGGTGCTGTCCCGCGCCCTGCCCACAGTGGAGAAGAAGCGCCCGCCCCGCCGGACCGCCCGGGCCCGGGCCTGACCGCCCCGGCCGGGGCGGCGGCCGGCGGGTGAAGATCGCCGGGCGCCGGTCGCGGCGGCCCGTCCTGTGCGATCGTGGGGGCATGTCGGCGGCTCCGCAACCGCCCCCCGGGGGCCCGCGCGCCCGCGCCCGGCTGGGCCTGGCGGTCCTGCGGGACTGGCGGCCGACGGTGGCCCGGGTGCGGTCGCTGCTGCGCGGCTTCGTGATCTCCTTCGTCGTCCTGTCGCTGACCCTGTGGCTGCTGCCCGGCGTGAACGCCGGCGGCCTGCTGTCGATGCTCTGGCTGGTCCTGCTGGTGGCCGCCGTGGGCGCGGTGCTGCGGCCGCTGCTGCTGGTCGTGGCCACGGTCCTGGGCGGGTACGGCGCGCTGGTGGTCGGGGTGTTCGTCCAGGCCATCGTCATCTACGTGGCGCTGTGGCTGGACCGGGACCTGCCCCCCTCGCACTTCGCCCTGGCCTTCGTGGCGGCGTTCCTGGCCGCGGTGCTCTCCGCGCTGATCCACTGGCTCGCCGACGCCGGTACCGACGACGCGTTCATCGCCGAGACGCTGCGCCGGATGCTGCGCCGCCGCGGCCGGGCCGCCGGGCCGCGCCCGCCCGGCCTGCTGATCATCCAGCTCGACGGGGTGGCGGCGCCGATCCTGCAGTGGGCCGTCCGGGCCGGGAACCTGCCCCACCTCGGCGAGTGGCTGCGCTCCGGCCGGTACCGGCTGCGCCGCTGGCACACCGGCCTGCCGGCGACCACCCCGGCCGCGCAGGCGGGCCTGATGTACGGCGACGACCGGGCCGTGCCGGCCTTCCGCTGGTACGACAAGGCGGCCGGCCGGATGCTCGTGTGCAGCCGCCCGCGGGACGCCGCGCAGGTCGAGGAGCAGCTCGCCGGCGGGCTGCTGGCCGGCGGCGGGGCGAGCGTGAGCAACGTGTTCACCGGCGGCGCGGCGACCAGCCTGCTGACGATCAGCCGGGGGACGCTGCCGGTCCGCTCGCGGGCGTACGCGGCGTTCATGACCAGCCCGTACGGCCTGGCCCGGGCGCTGGTGCTCGGCGTGGGCGAGCTGCTCCGGGAGCTGCACCGGGCCCGGGTGCAGCGGCTGCGCCGGGTCTGGCCGCGGGTCCGCCGGGGCGGCCGGTACCTGCTGCTGCGCCCGGTCACCACGGTCCTGCTGCGCGACCTCACGGTGTCCCTGGTGGCCGACCAGCTCGCCGCCGGGGCACCGGTGGTGTTCTGCGACTTCGTCGACTACGACGAGGTGGCCCACCACGTCGGCCCGGCCCGGGCGGAGGCGATGGGGGTGCTGGAGGACCTGGACCGGGTCGTCGGCATCCTGGACCGGCTCGCCGCCCACGCGGGCGGCCGGGCGTACGAGCTGGTGGTGCTCTCCGACCACGGGCAGAGCCAGGGGGCGACGTTCCGGCAGCGGTACGGGCGCACGCTCACCGAGGTGGTGCACCGGCTGGTCGGCGCGGCCACCGACGCGGGCGCGGCCGACGGGGCGGCGGCCGACGAGGTGGTCGTGGCCGCGTCGGGCAACCTGGCGCTGGTGTACCTGACCCGGCTGCCGGGGCGGGCGACCCGGGCGGAGCTGGACGCGGCGTACCCGGGGCTGATCCGCGGGCTGGCCGGGCACCCGGGCGTGGGGCTGGTGGTGGTCGACGACGCGGGCGGGCCGGTGGCGGTCGGGGCGCGCGGGGTGCACCACCTGGCCACCGGCCGGGTGACGGGGACGGACCCGCTGGCGCCGTACGGGCCGCACGCCGCGGGGGCGCTGCGCGACCACCAGCGGCGGGCGCACGTGGGCGACCTGGTGGTGATCTCGACGGTCGATCCGGACACCGACGAGGTGGCGGCGTTCGAGGAGCTGGTGGGCAACCACGGCGGGCTGGGCGGGTGGCAGACCGAGGGGGTGCTGGTGCACCCGGCGTCCTGGCGGGTCGAGGGGGAGCTGAACGGGCCGGTGGCGGTGCACCGGCAGCTCGTGCGCTGGCGCGACGGCCTCGGCCTGGCCCCCGCCCCGACCGGGGCCGCGGAGTCCTGACCCGGGGATCCCGGTGCGCTGCTCCTCGTCGCACCGGGGCGGCGCGGCGTTCGCGGTGGGCGCGGGAGAGGGGGTGGGCGCCCCGGCCGGGGCGGTCAGGCTTGATCCCCTGCCGGGGCACCCACCCCCTCCCGCGCAGTGCCGTTCGGCGGGTCGCCGTCGCGGTGGGGGTCGGTCCGGTCGGTCCGAGGTCGGGGTCGGCGCTGGCGGCGCCCGGTGAGGGCCGTGGTGGTCTGCCAGAGGAACAGGACGGCCAGGACCGCGGCGAGGACGGCCTGCCACGGTTCGGTGAAGAGGGCGCCGCCGGCCAGGCCGACCGCGGCGTAGGCCGCGGACCAGAGCAGGCAGGCGGGGGCGTTGGCGGCCGCGAAGCGGGCCACCGGGAGGCCGGTCAGGGCGGCGGCCACCAGGATCGGGACGCGGCCGCCGGGGACCAGCCGGGAGACCAGCAGGACCGGGACGGTGCCCGTGCGCAGGCGGTCGGCCAGGGCGCCGACCCGCTCGCCGTCGCGCAGCCAGCGCAGCCGCCGGGCCAGCCGCTCGCCGCCCCACCGGCAGGCCGCGTACACCACCAGGTCGCCGGCCCAGGCGCCGGCGGCGCCGCAGAGGACCACCAGCGGTACGGCCGCCGGGTGGTGGTGCAGCGCGAACGCCGCCGCGCCGCTGACCGCCGCGCCCGTCGGGATGACCGGCAGCACGGCGCCGACGGCGACGGCGCCGAGCAGCGAGAGCAGGACGGGCGTCACCGCTCCCCCACCGCCGGGCCGCCGGGCCGCGGGGCGGGGGCCGGGTCCAGCTCGGTGGCCGCGCCGGGGTGCAGCAGGGTGACGGCGACGCCGGGCAGGCGGGCGGCGGCCTCGGCGGCGAACCGCCCGCCGGGGTCGAAGAACAGGTGCGGCCGGACGGCGTCGAGGCCGACCGGCCAGAAGGTGCCGAAGTGGATCGGGATCGCCCGCCGGGCGCCGACCCGCCGGACCGCCTCGACCGCGCCGACCGGGTCGAGGTGGCCGGGCCCGAGCGTCGGGCCCCAGCCGCCGACCGGGACCAGGGCGAGGTCGACCGGCCCGAACACGGCCATCTCCGGGTGCAGGGCGGTGTCGCCGGCGAACCAGACCCGGCGGCGGCCGGACACGACGTACCCGACGGCGGCGGCGCGGCGCCGCGACCAGGGGTGCCGCCCGTACGGGTGGGCCGCGGGCACGGCCCGGATCGTCAGCGGCCCCGCGGACCACTCCCGCCCCGCCGGCAACTCCACGCACCGGGCGGCGGCCCGCGCCCCGAGCGCCCGCCGGACGAACGCCGCCGCGCCGACCGGCAGCACCACGTGCCGGGTGCCGGCGAGCCGGCGCAGCGACGGTACGTGCAGGTGGTCGGCGTGCAGGTGGGAGATCAGGACCACGTCGGGCGGGCCGGGCAGCGCCGGCGTGGGGCCGCGGCGGCGGCGCAGGTGGGCCAGCCGGTCGGTCAGCACCGGGTCGGTCAGCAGGGTCACGCCCTGCTGCTCCCACCACACGGTGCTGTGCCCCCACCAGACGAGCCGCTCCGCCACCCCCCGACCCTAACCCCGCCGGCGGCGGGCCCGGCCGGGTTGCGCCCCGCGCCGGCCGTCGGGGACCGCCGGCCCGGGGGGCGGTCAGGTGGCGGGGGCGACGGCGGACAGGGTGCGGGCCGACCAGGCGAAGGCGTCCAGGTACAGCGTGGTCAGCTCGGGCAGCGGCAGCGGCCAGCCGGCCGCCGGGGCGGCCCACCGGGCGTACCCGCGGACCGCGGCGACCGCGCGGCCCAGCTCGCCGGCGCCCCGGGCGAGGGCGGCGAGCAGGTCGGCCGCGAGCGGGAGCCGGGCGGCCAGCGGCCCGACCGGGCCGCCGACCAGGTCGGCGACGGCCAGCAGCAGCCCGGCGGTGAACCCGGCCTCGGGGTCGGCGCCGAGCCGGTCGGCCACGTCCGCGCACATCCGGGCCCGGGCGACCGCCGGTACCAGCGCCGCCTCCCGGGCGTCGGCCAGGTCGGCGAGCGCCATCATCGACACCCACTGCCGGACCCGCCCGGTGCCGAGCAGCACCACGGCCTCGCGGACCGAGGAGACGCGCCGGGGCAGCCCGGCGGCGGCGGAGTTGGTGGCGTGCAGCAGCCGGTACGCCAGGGCGGGGTCGCGGGCGACCATCGAGACGATCTCGTCCAGCGGGGTGCCCTCGCGGCGCAGCGCGGCGAGGAGCTGGATCCGGCCGAGCCGGGAGCCGGCGCCCGCGCCGGTGCCGGGGTGGTCCAGCAGCGGGCCCTCCAGCAGCTCGCAGCCGAGCCGCTCCGCGGACGCCCGGTGGGCGGCGGTGGCGATGCCGCCGCCGATCAGCCGGACCCGCCCGCGGCGGGCGCCGCGCCGGCAGGTGTCGGTCAGCTCGCGCAGCCGGTCCGGGTCGGCGCCGAGGTCGAGGGTGACGTAGCTGGCGAGGTCGAGCAGGCGCGGGTCGGCGACGGTGCCGCCGCCGGCCAGGACGACCGCGTGCCCGTCGGCGGCGAGCTTGCCGACGCCGGTGGCGTCGTCCCCGTCGGCGGTCAGCGGGACGGTGACGATGACCTCGGGCCCGAACGGGACGGGCCGCTCGCCGGTGCGCAGCGGCTCCGGCAGCGGGACGAGGAGTTGGCGGCCGCCGGCCAGGTCGGCGCGGTCGCGGTCCGCGAGGTGGTGGGCCAGGGCGGCGGCGGCGCGCTCGGGGCGCTGCGCCGCCGGGGTGTCGCGCGGGTGGCCGACCAGCAGGGTGAAGCCGACGAGGCGCCGGTCCTCGGTATGCAGCGGCCGGTGTCGCAGGTACGCGGCGCCGGGGGCGGCGGGGTCGCTCATCGCGTACTCCTCGCGGGAGCGGGGGGTGGAAAGCCGGGTGCCGGGCCGCGCGGGTTCCGCGCGACCCGGCACCGGTCACTTGCGTTGCGCCCCGGGGAGGGGCGCGCCTATCAGGTGTTCTGCGCTTCCCAGTTGAAGTCGATCTCCAGGCCGTCGCCCTGCGCCGTGTTCGGCGTGGCCGCGGACAGCGTGTAGGTGAAGCGGTAGGGGCGGGTCTCGCTGCTCGACCCGGTCGGCGACCACGCGGCGTAGCCGTTCGCGTAGTTGGTGCGTGCCGTCCGGATGGTGTCGATCAGGGTGCCCGGCGAGCCGCCGGCCAGGTCCGAGTACGTGCCCGGGGAGGCACACGACGAACCCGAACCCTGCTCGATCCGCATGCTCAGGTGATTGTCCAGCGTCACCGTGTCGGCGGCGCCGTCCGTCTCGCTGTAGTTCGAGGTGTAGAGCTTCACGTCGGCGGCCAGGTTCCCGCCGTAGGTGACCTCGATGCATGCGTTGCCGGTGTCACCCGGCGCCAGGTCCGGCACCGTGAACATCGCGGAACCGGAGTCGTTGTCGGTGAGGGTGACCCGACCCGCCCCGAAGGCGTTGTCCTGGTTGCCGGTCGTGGCCGAGAACGCCGCCTGGGTGGACTGCCAGACGAGCGCTGCGCTCGCCACCAGTCCCACCACGACGGCGGCTCCGCGCCACCGGTCACGTGCGCGCGGCGGCTGCTGCGGCACGCAAGCTACGTGCGTGTGCCCATCCATGGGATCCTCCTGCGTCTCCTGTAGCCAGCGCCGCTGCGACGCCTGCATTCTTCATCGGGCAGTGGTCGGGCTGCCTGAACTTTCCTGTTGAGCGGGCAGCTCGACGCTGTCGGCCGTTCGGCCGAACTTGCTCGGCGCGGCAGCCTCGCCGGCCTGTACCTGGTTGCGGCCGTTCGCCTTCGCCCGGTAAAGGGCGGCGTCGGCGGCCGCGATGACCTCGGCGGGGCTGAGCCCGTGGCCGGGGTAGGACGCCACGCCGAGACTGGCCGTGACGGCGACCGAGCTGGTGGAGTTCGCGATGGCCCGGCGGACCCCCTCGGCGGCCGCGAGGCCGCCCACGGGGTCGGTGCCGACCAGGACGACGGCGAACTCCTCACCGCCGTACCGCGCGACCAGGTGTGGGTCGGGGCACTCGTTGCGGATGGCCTTGGCCACCTGCTGCAGTACCTCGTCGCCGACCTGGTGGCCGTACGTGTCGTTGAGCCGCTTGAAGTGGTCGATGTCGACCAGCAGCAGCCCGAGCTGGGTACCGGTGGCCGCCGCGTGCTGCAACTCGGTCTCCAGGACCTCGTCGAAGCGGCGGCGGTTGGCCACCCGGGTCAGGCCGTCGGTGTGCGACAGCGCGCGCAGGCGCTCGGTGAGCACGGACAGCTCCAGCGCCCCGGCCGCCTGGTTGGTGGCCTGCTCGGCGGTGTTCACGACCCGCCGCTCGACCCGCGGCGCCCAGTTGCCGCTGCGGCCCATCTGCATGACGAGCGCGCCGCGGACCTGCTCCAGCGCGAACGGCACGATGATCACCGCACGGGCGCCGGGCATGACCTCGGACAGCCACGGGTCCGAGGACCCGTCCAGGCGCGAGCGCAGCAGGGTCTGCCCCGAGGCGGTCGCGGCCGTGACGACCGACGTGCGGTACGGCGTGGCGATCATGCGCTGCACGATCGCGTCCCGGTCGCCGTCGACGAGGACGGCGAGCAGCCGGTTGGCCGCCTGGCTGTCGTTGGTGTCCGCGCTGTACGCGACCACCGCGGTCCGGTGCGCGCCCAGCTCGGCGCGGGCGAACTCGGCCAGGGCCACGGCGACGCCGGCCGAGTCGGCCTTGGCGACGACGTCGAGGCCGAACTGGTGCAGCACCTCGCTGTCGTACCGGCGGCGGCGCAGCTCCCGCTCGTTGTGCGCGGCGAAGGACGCGGTGCCGAGCACGGCCGTCCACATCGCCGCCAGGTACAGCCACAGGTTGCCCTGCGAGAAGTCGGCGCCGGACGTGCCGATCACGCCGGCCCGGGTCGCCTCCAGCAGCAGCAGCGCGAGCATGCTGTGCCAGACGGTGAGCTTGGCGCCGGTCCGGAACGACGCGAGCAGCGTCACCGAGATGGCGTGCAGGATGACCAGGTAGCTCAGCGGGCTGCCCAGCGCGCCGGTGGCCCACCAGGCGAACGCCAGGAAGACGCCGTCGCCCAGCATCGTCGCCGTGAGCGACGTGCGCGCGACGCGCCGGCCGAGCCGGCCCGCGAACAGCGCGAGCACCGTCACCAGCGGCCAGCCGACCAGGCCCAGTACCCAGACGTGTGTGTCCCCGTGCGCCTTGCCCCCGAGGCCGGTCAGCCATACGGCCCCGACCAGGATGGCGAAGACGAGCCGGGTGCCGAGAGTCCACTGCACCCGATCCTCGATCGGTACGAGTTCCCCCGCCTTGACCCGCGTCTGCATCGCTCACCCCCCCTTCGGCTCGTCGAACCTGATGTAGTCACCTGTCCTGTCGGCAGCCTCGGCCGATTCGGCAAAGATCAGGTACGGCTCTCTCATCACCGGCGCCAGCGCCAGCTTCGGGTCCCGCCGGTCGAACCGGTCCTGCGCCAGCAGGAAGAGGAACATGATCCCGATCGAGACGAACGGGTACTGCGGGCGCTTCGCCGCCGCCGCCGCGGCCTTGCCGGCGGCCTTGGTGAACGCGGTCAGGCCCTCGGTGGCCTTGCCGACCGCGTTGGAGATGCCCTTCACCGCGTTGCCGATCGGGCCGCGGGCGGTGTCGCCGCCGCCACCGCCGTCGCCGTTCCGCGGCTGGCCGCCGTTGTTGCCGTCCCCGCCGCCGTTGTCCGGCACCGCGGGCGGCGCCGCCGTCGGCGTGAGGGTCGGCAGGCTGTCGCCCGGCGTGCTGCGGCTCGGCTTGACGTCCGGCTGGGGGGTGCCGGTCGGCGACGGCTCGGTCGTCGGGACCACGCCCGGCGCGTCCTCGTCGTCGGTCGGCGGCGTCGTCACCGGCGGATCGGTCGGCACCGGCGGCGGGGTCGTCGTCGGTGCGGCCGTCGGCGGCGCGGGGGGAGCGCTGCCGACGGTGGTCATGCCCCAGATCAGGTCCGCGTTGAACTTCTTGCCCTGCAGGTTCTGCGGCGCGTCGCTGCGCAGCCAGATGGTGATCCGGAAGACCCGGGTCTGGTTCGGTACGGGCGTCCAGCCGGTGCCGACGCCGCCGGCCACGCCCAGGTCGGACAGGCTGCGCGAGCCGGCGTAGATGGCGGCGCCGTCGAACCCGGTGCAGCTCGCCGAGGAGCCGACCGTGCCGCGGCTGACCTGCACCCGGATGTGGTCGGCCAGGGTCGCGCCGCCGGGCGTGGTGTCGTTGATGTTCTGCGCCACCAGCCGGACCTCGCTGCCGCCGGGCAGCCCGTCGTACCGGACGGCGATGCACCGACTCACCTGGTGGCCCGGCCGCAGTCGGGTAACGTCGAACATGGCGTGGCCCGAGTCGTCGTCGCTCAGCGCCACGCTGGCGATCTGCGACATCCGGACGGGGTCCGCCATGTTCTGCGGGGTCGAGCCGAAGATGATCAGAAGCCCGAAGGCGCCGAAGAACAGCATCGCCCACACGCCACGCCAGGTGTCGTGTAGGTGCCGTCCATACGCGCGGAGCATTCGGGTCCTCCCGGGTCGCCAGCCGTCGTGGACCCACTTATCGGCCGCACCCGGGCGGTGCTGAGCGGTAACCCGATCAGCTCATGTCCGCCGCCGTACGGCCGACTCTCCCCTTCAGTGAGAACACGTCGTTCGGAGGGGGACGAGGCGGATGTCCGCACCTGCACGCCACGCAGCCAAGGGTGGGCCCTGGCGACTCCTGCGCGGCCGCCGCGGCGCGGGGGAGACGCCGGAGGCCCTGCCCGCGACCGACCCCGCCGCCATCGGCGCGGCCCCGGTCGACGCCGTCACGGCCACTCCCGAACCGGACATCACGGACAGCTACCCGCGTCCGGTGGTTGACCCGGCCGGCGCTGCGGCGCCGGTCGCCCCGGCGGCCCCGGCCGTCCCGGCGACCCCCGGTGTACCGGTCGTGCCGGCTACTGTGCCGGTCGCCGCCCCCGCGGTGGCGCCCGGCGTACCGGTCACGCCCGCCGGCGCGGTGCCGGCCGCCGCCCCCGTGGGCGTATCGGACGTGCTCGCCGCCCGCGCGGCCGCGGTCGCCGCGAACCCCACCGGCGCGGCCACCAACCCCACCCGCCCCGTATCGGAGGAGCCCGGCACCGCCCCGCGCCCGGCCCTCGCCCCGGCCGCGGCGCTGGCCGCCGCCGGCCCGCTCGCGGCCGTCGTCGCGCCGCCGGCGCCGGCCCCGCAGCTCACCCGCGTCCAGCGGGTCTGGGACCACGGCGTGACCGCGCTGACCCTGGTCCGCCGGCTCGTCCTGGCGCTCGCCGTCGGCATGATCGCCTGGTCGCTCGCCCCGGTGGCGTTCGGCTGGCAGACCTCGGTCGTCATCTCCGGCTCGATGTCCCCGGCGATCCGGGTCGGCGACGTCGTCGCCACCTCCCCGGTCGCCAAGGACCGGGTGGGCGACATCCCCAAGGGCACCGTGATCCTGATGGACGACCCGGCCCAGCCGGGCAAGCTGCTCCTGCACCGCCTGGTCAAGCACCGCAAGGACGGCACGCTGGTCACCAAGGGCGACGCGAACAAGGCCAACGACACCACGCCGGTCCCGCGGGAGAACGTCCGCGGCACCGCCCGGCTGCGCATCCCGGTCGTCGGCCTGCCGGTCCTGTGGTTCCAGCACCGGCAGTACGCGCCGCTGGCCGCCGTCGTCGTCCTGATCTCCATCGTGGTGCTCTGGCAGCCGCGCCGCCCGGTCGCCCGCTGACCGCCGGCCCGACAACGCCCGCCCGCACGCTCGCCGAGGGGTTTCCCGCGCGGATCGACGCATCCGCCCGGGAGGCCTCTCGGTCCCGTTCGGTGCGCGAGTGCACCGCAGTGATGGGCGTGGTTGCAACCCGTTGGCACTCCGCGGGCAACGCCGGTCAAACGCCGGCTGCCGACCCTTGGTAGTGGGCGTTGACCACCCGATACGCCCGGGGAGGAGCACGTCGGGATGGGCAGGCCACGCCACCTCGCGATCACGATCCTGGCTTCGCTGGGCGTTGCCATCGGCACGCTCGCGGGGTCCCCGATGCCGGCCGCGGCCGCCAACGTCATGGGCACCGTCAAGGTCTCCGGCACGCTGAACGTCCGCTACGGACCGTCCACGGTGACCGCCCGCACCTCGACCGTGCGCACCGGCACCCGACTCGCCCTGGTCTGCCAGGTCGTCGGCCAGAAGATCTACGGCACCGTCCGGACCACGAACCTGTGGAACCGCCTCTCCGGCGGCCGCTACGCCTCCGACGCGTACATCGTCCGCGGCAGCGCCAAGATCCCGCCGTGCGCGGGCGCCGGCCAGGTCCTCCCGCCGGCCACCAAGCCCACCACGTCCACCGGCGCGGTCGTCAGCAAGTACGGCTGGACCGCCCCCGTGCCCGGCGCGGCCGGCAGCGGCTTCCGCGAGGCCGGGCGCCCCGGCCACGACGGCATCGACATCGCCATCCGCAAGGGCGCGGCCCTGCGCGCCGCCGCCGCGGGCCAGGTCATCGGCGTGTACTGCAACGTCCCGCGCGGCTACAGCTGCGACAAGGACGGCTCGGTGAGCATCAGCGGCTGCGGCTGGTACCTGGAGATCAAGCACGCCGCGAACGTGGTCACCCGGTACTGCCACCTCGCCCGCAAGCCGTACGTGAAGGTGGGGCAGAAGGTGAGCGCCGGGCAGCTCATCGGCATCACCGGCTCGTCGGGCAACTCCTCGGGGCCGCACCTGCACTTCGAGGTCCACGTCCACGCGCCGCCGGCGACCCACGAGAACGCGATCAACCCGACCGCCTGGCTCAAGACCAAGGGCGTCCTCCTGAAGTAACCCGCGCACACCCAGCGCCCGGCCCCTCCTCAGGGGGCCGGGCGCTGCCGCGTCCGCCGACCCCCGCGGCCGGGTACCCCCGATGCCGACTTGCGGGCACCGGCCGCAGGGCTCATCGACGGGCGAAGGTCAGCAGGCTGGCGAAGTCCCCGCCATCGGCCCGCCGCAGCGCGGCCAGGTACTCGCCGCGGAGCGTCGAGGGGGCGACCAGGTCCGTGCCGCCCCAGGTCAGCGCTGGGCCGCCGAGGTCGGCCATCAGCAGGTCCGCCGCCAGGCGGGACAGCCGGCCGTTGCCGTTGCGGAAGGGGTGGATCACCACGAGACGGTGGTGGTACCGGATCACCAGTTCGTCCACCGGCAGCGCCGGCCCGCCGTCTCGGTCCAGGCCCACCTGGACCCGGAGGTCGTCGCGGAGGTCCCGGAGGGCCGGTGCGATCAGGTACGGCTCGATGCCGATGTTCGTCTGCCGGCGTCGCAGCTCCCCCGCCCACCGCCAGACCTCCCCGAAGAGCCGGCGGTGCAGGTCCCGCAGGGCGGCCTCGTCCAGGTACCACCACTTCGCCCGGCGGCCCGCCGCCCACATGCGGCCACGTAGGACGTTCTCGGCCTCCGCTTCGTTGAGGTCGCCGAGCGTGGTGACCCACGACGGGCGGAGTCCCTCGATGTCGTCGAGTTCCAGCGGGGTCGCACCGGGCGGCTGGGCGAACCGGCTCACTTCCAAACCAGTCCGGAGTCGATCAAGCGCTCCACCTCGGCGAGTACCGCGCTCTCGTCGATCGTGGTCGACTGCGCCTCCAGATCCATGCCGCGGTCGACCGCGGCGACCTGCTCGCGCACCCGCCTCATCGCGGTACGTCGGACGAAGTCGTCGAGCCCGGTGCGCGGAACCAGCACGTAGACCAGGTCGCAGTCCAGCGCGTCCGCCGCGCGGCCGAGCGTGTCGAGGCGGACCCGGCCGTCGCGTTCGGATCGTTCGATGTCGCTGACCGTGGCGCCGCTGACACCCATGCGCCGGGATAGGTCCGCGGCGGACATGCCCAGTGCGTCCCGGATGGCGCGGATCCAGCCCGCGGGCGGCGGTGGCACGCGCAGCGCGGCGGCAGCGCCGGCCAACCGGCGGTCGAGGGCTCGTCGGCTGAGCCTTGCGGTGGAGCTCTTCATGGCCACAACCCTGAATCAGGACGATGATTTGATGGCTGTGGCCTAGAGTATCAGCTACTGATTCGTGGCTACAGCCACAATCGTCTGCGCCGGGGACGGCGAGTGCGGCCAGCGTCCTCGCCGTCGACCCAGCGCCCGCCCCGCCTCGACTGAACCGCCCGCCAGCCGGCCCGCGCTCATGGGGTCACGCACCTCGAGAGACCGCGCGGAGGTACCTGACCCCATGATCGCCGAAGAGCCGGCGGGGCGGGGTGGCGGTCAGCGGCGGGTGTGGTTCTCCGCCCAGGAGAGGGCGTGGTCGGCGATCTGCTCCCAGCCCGGTTCGACCGGCATCAGGTGGCCGCGGCCGGCGTACTCCTCGATCTCCGTGATCGTGCCCTCGCCGTGGTAGTGCTTCAGGTTCGACTGCTGGATCCGCGGCGGCATCAGGTTGTCCTCGCTGCCGGACAGGAACAGCAGCGGCGGCCGCGCCGCGTTGCCGTAGTCCACCCACGCGTCCTGGTGGCCGGGCTGGAAGTTGGCCAGCACGCCGTTCCAGACGATCCCGCCGGGCCCCGGGATGTGGAAGCGCTCGTACAGCTCCCGCGACTCCGCCTCGCCGAACGTGTTCGCGAACGCGTAGTGCCACTGCTCCGGCGTGAACGGCACCGCCCGGTGCCGGTTGGCCGGGTTGCGCAGGACCGGGAACGTCGACTTGAGCTGGGACAGCGGCGCCACCGCCACCCCCTCGGTCGGGGCCGAGTTGAGCACGACGCCGGCCGCGCCGTATCCGCGGTCGAGCAGGATCTGGGTGAGCGCGCCGCCGGCGGAGTGGCCGATCAGGATCGGCGGCCGGTCGAGCTTCCCGATGATGCCGACGAGGTGGTCGAGGATGCCGGGCAGCGTCACCCGCTCGATCGGGGTCGGGTCGGCGTTGAGCGCCTCGACCTCCACCTCGAAGCCGGGGTACGCGGGCGCCAGCACCCGGTAGCCGCGGCCGCGGTAGCGGTCGACCCACGCGCCCCAGCTCCGCGGGGTGACCCAGAGGCCGTGGATGAGGACGATGGTGTCGGGTCCGTCGGGCATGTCGGCTCCTTGCCGGAAGGGGGCGGCTCGGCGCCGGGGGTCACGAGCGGAGGAACGCGAGCAGGTCGGCGTTGAGCCGGTCCCGGTGGGTGTCGGTGATGCCGTGCGGGGCGCCCTCGTACACCCGCAGCTCGGCCTCCTTGATCAGCCCGGCGGAGGCCCGGCCGCCGACCTCGAACGGGACGATCTGGTCGTCGTCGCCGTGGATGACGAGCGTGGGCACGTCGAACGCGGCCAGGTCCGACCGGAAGTCGGTGGCCGAGAACGCGGCGATGCACTCGTACGCGTTGCGGTGGCCGGACTGCAGGCCCTGCCGCCAGAACGCGTCCCGCATCCCCTGCGACCGGTCCGCGCCGGGCCGGTTGTGGCCGAAGAACGGGCCGTCGGCGAGGTCGCGGTAGAGCTGCGAGCGGTCGGCCCGGGAGGCGGCGCGCAGGCCGTCGAAGACCTCCCCCGGTACGCCGTCGGGGTTGTCGTCGGTGCGCAGCATGAACGGCGGGACCGCGGAGACCAGCGCGACCCGGGCCACCCGGCGGGTGCCGTGCCGGCCGACGTACCGGGCGACCTCGCCGCCGCCGGTGGAGAAGCCGACGAGCGTGACCTCGTACAGGTCGAGGTGGTCGAGCAGCGCCGCCAGGTCGTCGGCGTAGGTGTTCATGTCGTTGCCGTGCCAGGTCTGCGAGGAGCGGCCGTGGCCGCGCCGGTCGTGGGCGAGGCAGCGGTACCCCTGCTCGGCGAGGTACAGCCGCTGCGCCTCCCAGCTGTCCGCGGTGAGCGGCCAGCCGTGGCTGAACACGACGGGGGCGCCGGTGCCCCAGTCGTGGTAGTGGATCCGTGCCCCGTCGCTGGTGGTGACGTAACCCATCGTCGACCCTTCCGCCGGTGTCGGATTGTGCCCATCCGCACCCGATCCTTGCCGTCCCCCGACCCCCTCGCAAGAGCCGGGCCCGCCACAAAGGTCGGACACCGTCCGCAAAGGTCCGACGTCGCCGAACGGCGCGGAAAAGGGGGCGGGCACGCCGACGCGCCCGCCGGGCAGCGGCGGGCGCGGGTCGGCTGCGGGCTACTCCTCCGGCGGCTTGGGGCGCAGGAGGCTGGCGAGGTCGCGGACGGCGTCCTCGGACGGCGAGGCGGCGGCGCGGTTGGCCTCCTGCAGCTCGCGGTAGATCTCCTCGCGGTGCACCTGGATGGTGCGGGGCGCCCGGATGCCGATCCGGACCACGTCGCCGCGGGTCTCCAGGACGGTGACGACGACCTCGTCGCCGATGTGCACGCTCTCGCCGGGCCGCCGGGTCAGGACAAGCATCGATCGCTCCTTACGCCGCGGCCATCAGCTCGGCGCGCACCGGCAGATCGCTGCCGCTGAGCACCACCTGGAGGGCGTGTCGGCTCACCTGGTCGATGACGATGGGCGCGAGCTGGTTGGCGGTGCTCTCGGCGACCGAGGCGCCCGCCGTGATCACCAGCAGGAGCAGGATCCGCTCCGGGTCGCTGGTGCCGAGCAGCTCCAGCGCCTCGTCGGGCAGCTCGGGGGCGTACCGCGGGAAGAACGGGACCGGCGGGACGACGAGGAACCGCAGCTCGGGGTCCTCGACCGAGGTGAGGGCGCAGAGCACCCCGTCCTCGTCCAGCCGGACCAGCACGAACCGCCGGTGCCGCGGGAAGCCGGGCATGGGCGCGACGAACTCGATGACCGGCAGGTCGCCGCCTGGCTGATCGGACATGCGCTCCTCGTCAGCGAGTTCGGGCTACGGCCCGCCGGCCGTCGGCCGGGCCGGCGATCAGCGGAGGAAGTCGACGAGCGACGGCTGGATCACCTTGGCGGTGGTGGAGAGCGCCGCCTGGTACGCCGTCTGCTGCATCTGCATCTCCATGATCGTCTGCGGCAGGTCGATGTCCTCCACGTCCGAGAGCTGAGTCGCCAGGCTCAGCGACCGGTCCGTGGCCGTTTGCCGCATTTGTTCGATCCGATTGTACTTGGCGCCCACGTTCGCGAGCTGCGTCTGCAGGTTTTGCATCGCCGTGTCGAGGTCGCCGAGGCCGGTGGACAGGCCCGCCTGGTTGTTCGAGCGCAGGTCCGCGGCGATGTTCGTGAGCAGGTCGAAGATCTGGGTCGGCGAGCCCTCGGCGCCGAACACCTCGGGGCCGGTGACGTCGACCCGGACCACCGTACCGTCGCCGACCATCCGGTCCACGGTGCGGTTCGGGCCGGTCGGCTCGCCGTCGTAGACGCCGGCGGCGGTGTACGCGGCGGTGCCGGTGGTGGTGCCGCCGAAGACCGGGCGGTCCAGGTACTTGGTGTTGGCCAGGTCGATCAGCGCCTCGCGGATGTTGTCGACCTCGACCGCGAGCGCCTCGCGCGCCTGCGGCGAGCCGGCGGTGGTGCCGGCGCGGCCGGTGACGACCAGGTCCCGGGCGCGCCGGACGTGGCTGAGGCTGGTGGTCATGCTGGTGTCCAGCGTGCCGAGCCAGCCGATGCCGTCGTCGGCGTTGCGGGTATACTGGTCCAGCGAGCGGATCTGGCCGCGGAGCTGGAGCGCCGAGACCGCGCCGGTCGGCGAGTCCGACGGGCGGGACATCGTCTTGCCGCTGGAGAGCTGCTCCTGCAGCCGGCCGGTCTCGTGCAGGTTGTTCTGCAGGTTGCGCATGACCCGGGCGGCGATGGACTGCTGGGTGGAACGGATCTGCATGGACATCGGTGGTTACCTCCCGACCAGGCCGGTGCGGTTGATGAGAGTATCGAGGGCCTCGTCGATGCTGGTCAGCACGCGAGCGGCGGCCTCGTACGCCTTCTGGTAGCTGACCAGGTTGGTCATCTCCTCGTCCAGGTTCACGCCGGAGTCGGCGGAGCGCAGCGCGTCCATGTCCGCGGTGACCCGGGACTGGATCTCGGACTTGCGCTGGGTGGACTGCGACTCGACGCCGAGCCCGACGACCATCGCGCGGTACTGCGCGTCCGGGCCGTTGGTCAGCGCGGAGAGCGCGCCCATCCGGGTCGCGTTGCTGCCGTCCAGGGTGCCGTTGACCTGGCTCGCGGCCAGCGCCGACGGGTCGGTGAAGCCGACGCCGATGGTGCGGGCGGTGATGCCGACGCTGGCGGTGGTGTCGACGAACAGGTCCCGGTTGGTGCTGCCGTCCAGGCCCCAGCCGGTGCTGTGCACGGCGTTGACCTCGGTGGCCAGGCTGCGCGCGACGTCGTCGAGCAGGCCGGCGTACTTGGGGATGCTGGTGTTGAGCGCGTCCATCCCGGCGCCCATCGACCCGGCGGCGACGCCGGCCGGCAGGTTGTTGTCGACCCACCTGATCTCGATCGGCGTGGCGGCCTGGTCCTGCAGCCGGCTCGCGCCGGTCACGGCGAGGTGCCGGGCGGTGGAGCCGCCGACCAGGGTGGAGCCGCCGACGAACACGTCGACCGCGCCGTTCTCCCGGGCCACCGTGGTGGCGCCGGCCAGCTCGGCCAGCTCCATCAGCCGCAGGTCCCGCTCGTCGCGCATCTCGTTGACCGGCAGGTTCGCCGCCTGGGCTTGGGTGATCGCCTGGTTGAGCTGGGCGACCGCGTCGGCGGTGGTGTTGACCCGGGTGCTGAGGGCGTCGAGCTGGGTGCGGGTGGTCTCCCACTGGGAGCCGAGCGCGTCGTACCCCGAGCGCAGGCCGTCGGCGACGACCTCGGCGCGCTGGAGGAGCTGGGTGCGGGCGGCGGCGTCGCCGGGCCGGTTGGCCACGTCGCCCCAGCCGGCCCAGAAGTCGGAGAGCTGGGAGGCCAGCGCGGTGTCGCTGGGCTCGGCGAAGACGTTCTCGATCCGGACCATCAGCTCCTGCTTGCCCTTGAGGAAGCTGTTCTGCGAGTGCTCGGCCCGGCCGCGGTTCTCCAGGAACGCGTCGCGCAGCCGGTCGACCGCGTCGACCCGCACGCCGGTGCCGCCCGGGTGGTTCGGGGTGGCGTACAGCGCGGGGACGGTCGCGCCGCCGACCGGGGTCAGGTTGGCCCGCTGCCGGGTGTAGCCCTCGGTGTTCGCGTTCGCGACGTTCTGGCCGGCCAGCTCCATGCCGTACCGCTGGGTGTAGAGCGCGCTGAGCGCGGTCGAGATGCCGCCGAAGGTGCTCGCCATCAGATCGCCTCATCCACGAGTCGGGCCCGCCGATCGGCGACGACGGTCTGCCCGTCGCGGCCGTACGTCTCGACCGAGCCGGCCACCATGAGCATCGTCTCGCGGGCGGCGCGCTGGCCGGCCGTGAGCAGGTCGCGGTTCGTCTCCGCCATGCCGCTGATCTCGGCGGTCAGGGTCAGGAACGCCTTGCGGTGCTGGTGCAGCAGGTCGTGCCACGGCTGCGGGGCGGCGTCGGCGAGCTGGGTGAGGCTGGAGTCCATGCTCACGCCCAGCTCGGCGGCGACGGCCTGCGAGTGGGCGGCGCGGAGCACCTCGGTCTGCCGGATCTGCTCCAGCACCATCTCCACCTCGCGGGTCGCGTGCGCCAGCCAGCGCGACCGCCCCGCGGTCAGCAGGAGCTGCTCCTCCTCCAGCTTGAACAGGAGCAACTCCATCAACTCGCGGGTCCGGAACAGGACGCTCGACAGGTCCGTCAGGCTCACTGCGGCTCCCCCTCGTTCGGCTGCAGCAGGGCCGGTTGCGGCCCCTTACGAGCTATCCGTTCGGCACTGCGCCGGGGCGGCTGAGGGAAACAGCCCCCTTCTCGGGACTCATTGCAACCGGGCGGCAACTGAGCGCGTACCGAACCGGTACCCGTGAATCCCGAATCTGGTTCTTGTCCGACGACGCCGAGCGCTTCCACCACCGGAGAACGCCGGCACCGCCTGGAAAGGGACCGCGATGACCACCACCGCCACCGCCACCCCCGTCAGCCGCGAGCTGGAAGAGCTCATCCGCGCCCACATGCCGCTCGTCGGCCACCTGGTCCGGGAGATGCTGGGCCGGCTGCCCTCGCACGTGCAGCGCGACGACCTGACGTCGGCCGGCCTGGCGGCCCTGGTGACCGCGGCCAAGTCCTTCGACGCCGAGCGCGGCATCCCGTTCGCCCGGTTCGCCTCGACCCGCATCCGCGGCGCGCTGCTCGACGAGCTGCGCGGCCAGGACTGGGCCTCCCGCTCGGTCCGCCAGCGGGCCCGCCAGGCGGACACCGCCCGCCAGCAGCTCACCGCCGCCCTGGGCCGCACCCCCACCCCGACCGAGCTGGCCGGCGCCCTGGGCGTCGGCGTGCACGAGATCGAGGCCGTGGAGGAGGACGTGCAGCGCGCCGTCGTCCTGAGCCTGCAGGGCTTCACCGCCGGTGCCGCGGAGGAGATGGTCACCGAGCGCACCCCGGGCCCCGAGGAGACGCTGCTGCACCGCGAGCGCATCGGGTACCTGCACGACGCGATCGAGGCCCTTCCGGACCGTTTGCGCCTGGTGGTCTCGCGGTACTTCCTCCAGGAGCGCCCGATGGCCGAGATCGCCGAGGAGCTGGGCGTGACGGAGTCGCGCGTCTCGCAGCTCCGCGCCGAGGCGCTGGCGCTGCTCAAGGACGGCATCAACACCCAGCTCGACCCGGAGCTGGTCGCGACCACCGAGCGCCCCGAGGGCTGCGTCGCCCGGCGGCGGGCCGCCTACTACGCCCAGGTCGCCGCGCGCGGTTCGCTGACCAGCCGGCTGTCGCTGACCGACTCGAACGGCATGCGCGTCGCCCCCGCCGCGGCCTGAAAAAGCCCCCGACTTCGTCGGGTAACAACTAAAGACGCTCCGTAGCAAGCCGAATACCTATGGTGACCGGCCACGGATGGTCGGTTCTCGACCCAATATCAAGGAGGAAAAGTCATGGGTCTCCGTATCAACCAGAACATCGCTGCTCAGAACGCCCACCGTAACCTGTCGGTCACGGACGGCCAGATGAGCAAGTCGCTGGAGAAGCTGTCGAGCGGTTTCCGGATCAACCGGGCGGCCGACGACGCTGCTGGTCTGGCGATCTCCGAGGGCCTGCGTGCGCAGGTCGGCGGGCTCAAGGTTGGTGCTCGTAACGCCCAGGACGGTATCTCCGTCGCGCAGACCGCTGAAGGTGCCCTCACCGAGGTGCACAGCATGCTCCAGCGGATGAACGACCTGTCCGTCCAGTACAACAGCGGTGTCCAGAACACCGACTCGCAGGCTGCTCTGCAGGCCGAGTTCGATGAGCTGAACACCGAGATCGCCCGTATCGGCACGAACACCACGTTCAACGGTGTCGCCCTGTTCGGTGGCGCGGCGCTGGCCTTCCAGGTCGGCTACGCCAACACCGACACCATCGACATCACCGCCACCGCGCTCGCCGACTTCACCGCCGGCGCCGCTGTTGCGGCCGTTGACATCACCGACAGCACCACCCTTCAGGCGGCTGTCACCGAGATCTCGACCCAGCGGGCCGAGCTCGGTGCGGTGCAGAACCGGTTCGAGCACACCCTGAACTCGGTCAGCGTCGCCACGGAGAACCTGTCGGCGTCGGAGTCGCGGATCCGTGACACCGACATGGCGCAGGAGATGATGAACTTCACCCGTTCGCAGATCCTGTCCCAGGCGGGCACCGCCATGCTCGCGCAGGCCAACCAGGCCTCGCAGGGCGTGCTGTCGCTGCTCCGCTGATCCCAAAACTTCACATAAAACTGAATAACAACTGAATACGGGGCGGTCGGCGTCATCGCCGGCCGCCCCGCACCATCCCACCCCACCGTAGGGAGCCGACCATGGCAATGAGCGTCGACGGCCTCGCGTCCGGTCTGGACACGACCAGCCTGATCACCAAGCTCATGTCCGTCGAGTCGATGCCACAGACGGCGCTCAAGAACAAGATCACGGCCCAGAACAAGGCCGTCACGGCGTACCAGTCCATCAACACCAAGATGGCCGCGCTGGTGACCGCCTCGAAGGCACTGACCACCGCCGGCTCCTGGGGTGCCGTCAAGGCCACGTCCAGCTCGGACGCCGCCGGCGTGAGCGCCGGCAACGGCGCCGCCACCGGCTCGCTGACCTTCAAGGTGGACAGCCTCGCCGCCGCCCACACCGTCACCTTCGGCGGCCGCGTCACCTCCGCCACCGACGCCACGGGCTCCCCGGTGATCACCGGCGGCACCATGGACATCCTGCTCGCCGACGGCAGCACCACGACCATCACCCCCGCCGACGCCTCGCTGTCGTCGGTCGTGAAGAAGATCAACGAGACCCCGAACGCCGCCTACAAGGCCGCCGCGGTCCAGGTCTCCCCCGGCCAGTACACGCTCCAGCTCACCGCCACCGAGAGCGGCGCCAACTCCGCCTTCGCCACCGCGTTCGCCAACGGCGACCCGGGTGACGACGTGCCGGCGGCGCTGGACCTCGGCGCGGCCGCGATCACCGCCCAGGGCGCCGACGCGCAGCTCACCGTGGGCACCACCAACACCTACACCATCACCTCCGCCAGCAACACCTTCACCGACGTCATCCCCGGCGTCACCGTGACCGCGAACAAGGTGCAGGGCGCCAGCGACAACCCGGTGACCGTGACCATCGGCGCCGACCCGGCCGCCATGGCCACCAAGGTGCAGGCGCTCGTCGACGCCGCCAACGCGGCCCTGACCGAGATCGCCACCCAGACCAAGAAGAAGAGCGGCGACGTCGCCGCCGGCCCGCTCGCCGGCGACGCGACCATGCGCAAGCTCAGCCAGGACATCACCGGCGCCATCGCCGGCGGCGGGGCCGACCTGGGCAGCTTCAGCAAGGTCGGCATCGAGGTGGACCGGTACGGGAAGATCACCTTCAACAAGGACACCTTCAACACCGCCTACAGCGAGGACTCCCTCGGCACCCAGGCGCTGTTCGACTCGTACGACAACGTGGCCCACGCCAACGCCAGCACGGCCTTCAACCCCGGCTGGGACAGCGCCAAGGGCGTCGGCCGCAAGCTGGAGGCGCTCAGCCTCATCGCCACCGAGGGCGTCCGGCTGCCCACCGACGGCTCGTCGGTGGGCGCCAAGGAGGGCATCCTCGGCGGGATGATCAAGCGCAAGAATGACTTCATCGGCGACCTCAACGACCGAGTAGCACAGTGGGACTCCCGCCTGGAGATCCGCCGGAACACCCTCGAGCGCCAGTTCACGGCCCTCGAGACGGCGCTCAGCTCCATGCAGCAGCAGTCGAGCTGGCTCGCCGGTCAGATCAACAGCCTTCCGTCCTAGCCGGGACCGGTAACCACCACCCGCCCGACCCCGACCAAAGGTGAGCAGTTCATGACGATGCCGAACGACGCCCTGCGCAACCGGTACCTGGCCGACGCCGTCGCCACCGCCTCGCCGGCCCGGCTGCTGGTGATGCTGTACGACCGGCTGGTCCTGGACCTCGCCCGCGGCGAGCAGGCCCTGCGCGACGGCGACCGCGGCGCCGCCTCGCAGCAGCTCCTGCACGCCCAGGACATCGTCCTGGAGCTGCGCGCCTCGCTGGACACCGACGCGTGGGAGGGCGGCCCCGGGCTGGCCCGGCTGTACGAGTTCGTCATGACCGAGCTGATCCAGGCCAATGTCCGCCGCGACGCCGACCGGGTGGCGGGCTGCCGCGCCCTGATGGAGCCGCTGCGCGACGCCTGGCGCGAGGCCGCGGCCACGACCGCCGCCAGCGCCGCCTGAGGCCCCCGCGATGACCACCGACGAGTGGCGAACCGCCTGGGTCGCCGCCCTGGACGCCTGCGAGGCGGACGTCGAGGCCGTCGAGACGCTGATCGCCGAGAGCCACCGGTACCGGGACCTCGCGAGCCCGCCGCCCTGGCGGCCGCCGGCCGACATCGGCCCGCTGCCGACCGAGCTGCGCCCGCGCGCGGAGGCGATCCTGCGGCGGCAGCTCGCCGCGGCGCAGGCCCTGACCGGCACGATGACCGCCAACCGGCGGCAGGCGGCGTTCGCCGCGCGGGTCGAGAACGGAAATCCGGGCAAGACCCCGCCCACGTACGTCGACCAGGCGCTCTAGCGCCGCAAGCGCCCGATCAGGGACTCCCCGCGCAAGCGGTGGGGTCCCTCGCGCTTTTTCGGCCGGATTCGCGAGGGGCAACCGACCGGCAACCGAGCATCACATTGTGTCGCTACCGGAGCCACCGAATGTAGTGGGTGAGCAAGGAGCTCACCACCACCGCCACGGACAAGGCGACCGACGCAGCAAAGCCAAGAGGGGAGCGGCTGCGAAGTGTTCGACGATGTGTCCTCGGCAGCTCTGCGCGTCGCACTCACGGGTCTGGCCCAGCGCCAGCGCGTGACGGCGAACAACATCGCCAACATCGAGACCCCTGGCTTCCGCGCCGGCCGCGTCCAGTTCGAGGACGCGCTGCGCAGCGCGGTCGAGTCCACCGACAACGCCGGGTACATCGATGCGGTCGAGCCCACCACCGCAGAGTCGCTCGAGCCCACCCGCCTCAACGGCAACAACGTGAATCTGGACCGCGAGACGCTGTCGAACATCGACACCGGCCTGCGCTACCAGCTCATGCTCCGCGCGCTGGACAACAAGTACAGCAGCCTGAGCTCCGTCATCAAGGGGTCCTGACCATGACGCTGTTCGACTCGATCGGAATCGCCGGTAGCGGCGTCACCGTCTACCGCAAGTGGCTCGACTCCGTCTCCGACAACATCGCGAACATGAACAACGCCGCCTCCACCAGCGGCCCCGCGTTCCAGGAGCGGTTCGTGATCGCGCAGGAGGCCGCCGACGGCAAGGGCGCCCAGGTGGGCGGCGTGGCGTTCGGCGACGCGGCCGGCCGGATCGTGCACGAGCCGAACAACCCGCTGGCCGACGCGGACGGCAACGTCCGGTACCCGGACATCGACCTCTCCGAGCAGATGGGATCGCTGATCATGGCGCAGCGCGGATACCAGGCGAACCTCGCGGTCGTCGACCGGGCCAAGGGCGCGTACGAGGCGGCCCTCCAGCTCGGACGTAGCGCGTGACGTCGCCGATCGACGCCATCGGCTCCCTGGCCGGCATCCAGGGCCCGAAGGCCATCGCCCCGATCGACACCAAGCTCGACCTCGGCGCCACCGAGGCCACGGGGGGCGCGGACTTCGCCACCACCCTGGCGAGCAGCCTCCAGAACGTGCAGGACCTCCAGAACAAGACCAGCGACCTTTCGGTACAGGCCGCCACCGGCACCCTGTCCGATGTCCATGACTACATGATCGCCTCCGCCGAGTCGGGCATCGCGACCCAGCTCACGACGGCGGTGCGGAATAAGGCAGTAGAGGCGTTCCAAGAGATCATGAGGATGCAGGCCTGATATGGGTGACCGGATTCCCGCACCGCTGCGCCGCCTCGGCGGCATCTTCTCCTCCTTCACCACCGGCCAGAAGGCCGTCACGATCCTCGGGATCCTGGCGCTGGCCATCGGGGGATACTTCTTCGCCACCTGGGCGTCGAAGCCGGCCATGGCGCCGCTGTTCTCGAACCTGTCCGGCGAGGACGCCGCGGCGATCGTCGAGAACCTGTCCGGCACCGGCGTCGAGTACGAGCTGACCGACGGCGGCAAGACCATCATGGTCCCGAACGACCAGGTCTACGACCTGCGGATCCAGATGAGCGGCGAGGGCCTGCCGGCCCAGGCCGACACCGGCTACGCGCTCCTGGACAAGCAGGGCGTCACCACCAGCGACTTCATGCAGCACATCGGCTACCAGCGCGCCCTGGAGGGCGAGCTGACCAAGACCATCACGTCGATCGACGGCGTGCAGGGCGCCAACGTGCACCTGGTGCTGCCGCAGAAGGACATCTTCTCGGACGACGAGAAGAAGACCACCGCGTCCGTCATGATCACCACCCGGGCCGGCGCCTCGCTCGACGACGAGCAGGTCCAGGCGATCGTCCACCTGGTCGCCTCCTCGGTCGAGGGCCTCGACCCGAAGAACGTGACCGTCGCCGACGCCGCCGGCACCGTCCTGTCCACCGGCGACGGCCGCGGCACCGCCGGCGGCGCGTCCGGCGGCGACCAGCGCGACAAGGCCACCAGCGACTTCGACACGCGGATGAACAGCGCCGTCACCAAGATGCTGGAGAACCTCGTCGGCCCCGGCAAGGCGATCGTCAAGACCACCAGCGAGCTGGACTTCGACGAGACCGAGACCAAGTCGCAGCGGTACGTGGCCGACCCGGCCGTCCCGCCGCTGACCGAGACCACCAAGAACGAGAAGTACACCGGCGCCGGCAGCGGCAGCGGCGGCGTCCTGGGCCCGGACAACATCCAGGTCCCGAACGGTGCCAACGGCGGCAGCGGCCAGTACGACTCGACCGAGGAGGCCCGGCGCAACGCCGTCGGCGTCGTCGAGGAGACCCGCAAGGCCGCGCCGGGCAGCGTCCGCCGGCTGAGCGTCTCGGTCCTGCTGGACCAGACCACCGCGGCCGGGATCGACCAGACCCAGGTGCAGCAGATGGTGTCCGCGGCCGTCGGCCTGAACCCGCAGCGCGGCGACACCATGGCCGTCACGATGGCGCCGTTCAGCACCGCCGCCGCCGACAGCGCCAAGGCCGACTCGGACAAGGCCACCGCGGCCGAGAAGAACGAGCAGCTCCTGGGCATGGCCAAGACCGGCGGGCTGGTCCTGATCGTGCTGATCCTGATCCTGCTGGCCTGGCTGGGCAGCCGGAAGAAGCGCAAGAAGCTGACCGACGACGAGATCGCCCAGCTCGCCGAGATGCAGGCGGCGCTGATCGCCGAGGCCGACGCGGCCCGCGCGATCGAGGGCGGCCGGGGTGCCCGGGCGCTGGAGGCCGGCAGCGACGACGGCGTGAACCGTCGCGAGGAGATCTCCGAGATGGTGGCCAACCAGCCGGAGGAAGTCGCAGTGCTGCTGCGTAGCTGGCTCGCCGACCGGCGCGGCTGAAGCGGGAGGGGATGAGCCAGATGTCGACTGTTGCGACCACCGGCGAGATGACCGGCCTGCGCAAGGCCGCCGTGATGCTGCTGCAGATGAGCAAGGAGGACTCGTCGAAGATTCTCGCCCAGATGCGGGAGGGCGAGGTCGAGGAGTTGATGGCCGAGATCGCCCGGATCGAGTCGGTCGACGCCGACACCGCCCACGGCGTGCTCGACGAGTTCGCGCTGATGGCCTCCACGCACCGGCTGGCCACCACCGGCGGCCTGGACCACGCCCGGGAGATGCTCGAGGCCACGCTCGGCAAGGAGAAGGCCGCGGCGATCCTGGACCGGCTCTCGGTCACGGTCACCGACATGCCGTTCAAGTTCATCAACCACGCCGACCCGCGCCAGGTGCTCTCGTTCATCCAGCACGAGCACCCGCAGACCATCGCGCTGGTGCTCGCGCACGCCACCTCCACCGTGGCGTCGCAGATCCTGTCCGGGCTCACCCCGGAGGTGCAGGCCGACGTCGCGCACCGGATCGCCGTGATGGACCGCACCTCGCCGGAGATCATCCGCCAGGTCGAGCAGGCGCTGGAGCGCAAGATCTCCACCGTGCTCCAGCCGACCGAGCTGTCCACCGTCGGCGGCCTGCAGCCGCTGGTCGACATCATCAACCGGGCCGACCGGGGTACCGAGCGGCTGATCCTGGAGGGCCTGGAGGCCCGCAACCCGGAGATCGCCGAGGAGATCCGGCGCCGGATGTTCATGTTCGAGGACATCACGCTGCTCGAGGACCGCGCCGTCCAGCTCGTGCTGCGCTCGGTCGAGATGAACGACCTCGCCATCGCGCTCAAGGGCGTCAGCGACACCGTCCGGGACAAGGTCACCCGGAACCTGTCCGAGCGGGCCCGGGAGAACCTCACCGAGGAGATCGACCTGCTCGGCCCGGTCCGGCTGCGCCAGGTCGAGGAGGCCCAGGCGAAGATCGTCCAGGCGATCCGCTCGCTGGAGGAGTCCGGCCAGATCGAGATCAACCGGGGTGGTGACGACGATGAGTTCGTCGACTGAGGCCACGCTGGCCCCCTGGGCGACCGACGGGGCGCCCGGGGCCACCCAGCCCAGCGTGCTGCGTGGGGCCGACGCGGCGGCCGTGGCGGCCGCCGACTTCGGCACCGACCTGCGCGAGGCCGTACCGGCGCCCAGCCACCTGGTCGCCCACCAGCAGGACGCCGCCCGGACCGCCGGCTACGCCGACGGCTGGGCCCAGGGCCAGCGGGCGGCCCGGATCGCCGCCGCGGCCGCCGCCGAGCGGCTCGCCGCCGCCACGGCCGCGGCCGACGCCGCCCGCGACGCCGCCCTGCACCGGGCGATGGCCGCGGTGGCCGGCGCGGTCCGGGGCATCGAGCAGCGGGAGACCGCGGCCATGGGCGACCTGACCGCCACGATCCTCGCGTCGGCGACGGCGCTGGCGGAAGCGATCATCGGGTACGAGATCGACAAGAACCCGGACAGCGCGCTGCACGCGGTCCGCCGGGCCCTGGCCATGGCGCCGACCACCGAGGACGTGACGGTGCGGCTGCACCCTGCCGATCACCGGGCGCTCACCGGATCCGCAACCGCGGCGACCCAGAGTATTGATGGTCGGACGGTCACGGTCCACCCGGACCCCGACCTCCAGCCCGGTGATGCCACCGCCACCTACGGCGTCACCCGCATCGATGCCACCGTCGCCAACGCGCTCGCCCGCGCCCGGGAGGTTCTCGCCTCGTGACCATCGCTCTCGCCGATCGCCTGACGCGTGCCACCCACGCGGCCGCCCCGCTCGTCACCGGCTCGGTGACGGGCGCCGTCGGCCTGCGGCTGACCGTCGAGGGGATCGGCGGGCGCGTCGGCGACCTGCTGCGCATCGGCAGCGGCGAGGACGAGATGCTGGCCGAGGTCACCGCCCTGGACGGCAGCCGGCTCCAGTGCCTGCCCCTGGGCTCGCTCAACGGCGTCGGCAGCGGCTCGCCGGCGGTCAACACCGGCGCCCCGCTCCAGGTCCCCGTCGGCGGCGGCCTGCGCGGCCGGGTGCTCGACGGCCTCGGCCGCCCGATGGACGGGCTCGGCCCGCTGCTCGACTGCACGTACGTCGGGATCAACGCCGCCCCCCCGGCCGCCCTGGCCCGGCAGCGGATCACCCAGCCGATGGCGCTCGGCGTCCGCGCCCTGGACACCCTCGTCCCGGTCGGCCGCGGCCAGCGCCTCGGCATCTTCGCCGGCTCCGGCGTCGGCAAGTCGACGCTGATGTCCATGATCACCCGCGGTACCGACGCCCAGATCAACGTGATCGCGCTGATCGGCGAGCGGGGCCGCGAGGTCCGCGAGTTCATCGAGAACGACCTCGGCCCCGAGGGCCTGGCCCGCTCGGTCGTCGTCGTGGCCACCAGCGACCAGCCGCCGCTGGTCCGGCTGCGCGCGGCGTTCGCCGCCACCCGGATCGCCGAGTGGTTCCGGGACACCGGCGCCGACGTGCTGCTGATGATGGACTCGGTCACCCGGACCGCGATGGCCCAGCGCGAGGTCGGCCTGTCGGTCGGCGAGCCGCCGGCCACCCGCGGGTACCCGCCGTCGGTCTTCGGCATGCTCGCCTCGCTGATGGAGCGCGCCGGCCCCGGCGAGCGCGGCACCATCACCGGCCTGTACACCGTGCTCGTCGAGGGCGACGACCACAACGAGCCGATCGCCGACGCCGCCCGGTCGATCCTCGACGGCCACGTCGTGCTGGACCGCAAGCTCGCCACCGCCGGGCACTTCCCGTCGATCGACGCACTTGAGTCGATCTCCCGGCTGGCCACCACGGTCACGTCCGCCGAACAACGGGCCGCGGCCACCGCGCTGCGCCGGCTGCTGGCCGCGCACCGGGACGTCCGCGAGCTGGTCGAGATCGGCGCGTACGTCACCGGCACCAACCCGGAGGCGGACCTGGCGCAGGTCCTGTGGCCGCAGATCCTCGACTTCCTCCGGCAGGACTTCGACAAGCCGAGCACCGCGGCGGCGGCCTGGAACGACCTGGTCACGCTGCTCACCGCCGGCGCCACCATGGCCAACGCGCACGGGCTGGAGGGCTGATGGGCACCTTCAAGCTGACCGGCGTCCTGCGCGCCCGGCAGGCGCAGGAGGACGTGCGCAAGGCCGAGGTCGTCCGCGCCCGCGGCGCGTCCGCGGCCGCCCGCCAGCGCGCCGACGAGCGCCGCGGCGCCCTGCGCGACAGCGACCTGCCGGCCAACGGCACCGGCCGCGCCGTCGTGGCCGCCATCGCCGCCCGGCAGGCGCTCGCCGCCGGCCTGGCCGCCGCCCACCGCGGCATCGACGACGCCGACCTCGAGGTCGCCGAGAGCACCGACCGGCTCGCCGACGCCGCCAAGAACCGGCGCGTGGTCGAGCGGCTGGGCGAGCGGCACGCCGCCGCCGCCAAGGCCAAGCACGCGTCCGCCGAGCAGCGGGCGCTGGACGAGATCGCCATCAACGGCGCCACCCGCGGCGAGAGGAGCACGCACACGTGAGCCTCACCGAGATGGTCGGCCGCATCGCGACGCTCCAGTCGGCGCACCAGAACCTGCTGACGCAGAGCGCGAGCACGGCGCAGGCGAACGCCGCCGCGTTCGCCAAGCAGCTCACCACCGCCACCGCCGCGCAGAAGTCCACCGCCGCCGGCTCCGCCGGCGGGGTCAGCGGCAAGGACGTCGTCGCGGACGCCAAGAAGTACCTCGGCATCCCGTACGTCTTCGGCGGGACCGACCCGAAGAAGGGCCTGGACTGCTCCGGGCTCGTCCAGCGGGTGTTCAAGGACCTGGGCGTCGACCTGCCGCGGATCGCCGCGGACCAGGCGCGCAAGGGCACCGAGGTCAAGGGCATCGCGCAGGCCAAGCCGGGCGACCTGATCACCTTCGGCGAGCCGGCCCACCACATCGGCATCTACGTCGGCGACAACAAGATCCTGCACGCGCCCCAGCCGGGCCAGAACGTCAAGATCGAGACGATCTGGGAGAAGCCGACCTCGATCCGCCGGATCGTCCCGCCGACGGCCGTCGCGGCCACCTCCGCGACCGCGGCCACCGGCGCGGTGGGCGGGAACCGGGTGAGCGACGTGCCGTACGCGAACCTGTTCAACGCCGCCGGCGCCAAGCACGGGGTGTCGCCGAAGCTGCTCGCCGCGCTGGCCAAGGTCGAGTCGGGGTACAACCCCAGCGCGGTCAGCCCGGCCGGCGCCCGCGGGCTGATGCAGATCATGCCGGCGACCGCGCGGGAGATGGGCGTCGACCCGATGAACGTGCGCTCCGCGATCGACGGGGCCGCCCGGATCATGAAGGGCAACCTGAAGAAGTTCGGCTCGCTGCCGCTGGCCATCGCCGCGTACAACGCCGGTGGCGGGGCCGTCCGCCAGTACGGCGGGATCCCACCGTTCGCCGAGACCCGGGCCTACGTGCCGAAGGTCCAGCGGGCCCTCGCCGCCCTCGGCTAGCTCCACCCTCGTACAGCACCGCCCAGCACCGCGCTCGCCCCGCACCGCGCTCGTCCAGCAGGAGGAAACCACCGCATGACCACGCCCATGATGCCCGTGGCGCCCGCTCCGGCGCCGGCCGCCGCCGCCCGCTCCGGCGCCGGCAAGCCCGCCGGTACCGCCGCCGACACCGGCGCCGGCGACTTCGACGCGGCCCTGGCCGCCGCCGTCGACGGCACGCCGACCGACGCCGCGGACACCGGCACCGCCGACACCGGCACCGGCGGCAACCAGGAGGAGGCCGGCGACCCGGCCGCCGCCGTGCTGCCCATGATCGGTACGGGCGCGGGCCAGCTCGCCGCCCTCGCCGCCGTGGCCGCCGCGCCGCTGCTCGCCGCCACCGGCACCGCCGCGCCGGCCCCGACCGCCGACCCGGCGGGCGCGCCGGCGACCCCGGCCGTGCCGGCGATCGCCGCCCGCGCGCTCACCGCCGCGACGACCGAGCTGCCGGCCGGCACCGCCGTGCCGACGCCCGCCCCGGCCGCCGCCGCGGCCCCGGCCGTCCCGGCCATGCTCGCCGACGCCGGCCAGCCGGCCGGCACCCCGGCCACCGGCACCGGCCCGGCCGCCGCCCCGGCCACCGCTGCCGCCCCGACCGCCACGCCGACCCCGGCCGCCACCACCGCCCCGGCGACCGCGCCGGCCACCGCGACCCCGGCGACCCCGGTCGCCGCGGCGACCGTCCCGGCCCCGGCCGACCGCCCGGCGGCGGCCGCGACCGGCAGCCCGACCGCGGCCGCGCCGGCCGTCGCCGCGCCCGCCGCACCGACCGGCGGCACCGGGCCGGCGGCTGCCGAGGCCGCACCCGCCGCGGTGCCGGCCGAGGCCGCGCCCGCCCCGGCCGCCCCGCCGGTCCAGCCGCACGCGGCCGCGCCCGCCCCGGCGCCCACCGCCGCCCCGGCGCCGACCCAGTCGGCCACGCCCGCCGCACCGGCCACACCCGCCCCGCCGGCCCACCAGGTCGCCATGCACCTGACCCCGCTGAAGCTCGACGCCGACGGCATCCACCGGCTGACCGTGCACCTGCACCCGGCCGACCTGGGCCCGGTCAGCGTGGTCGCCGAGGTCCGCGACGGCGCCATCGCCGTCCAGCTCGCCGGCGGCACCGAGGCCGGCCGGGAGACGCTGCGCGCCGCCCTGCCCGACCTGCGCCGCGAGCTGACCGACGCCGGCTTCACCGACTGCCAGCTCGACCTGCGCTCCGGTACGGGCCAGGGCAACGCCCAGCAGCAGTTCGCCGCCCCGCGCGGCTGGTCCGGCGGCGGCGACGCCACGGGCACGCCCGAGCCCGCCGTACACACCCGCAACCAGCCCACCGTCCTGGCCGGCGGCCGGGTCGACGTCCAGGTCTGAGAGGAAGCCGAAAATGACCAACCCCATCTCCTCAGGAACCGGTGCCAGCTCGTCGATCAAGGATGTGCTGGGCAAGTTCCCCAGCACCGAGAAGACGCCGGGCAACGACCTCGGTCAGGAAGCCTTCCTGAAGCTGCTGGTCGCCCAACTCCGTTACCAGGACCCCACCAGCCCGAGTGACGGCGCCCAGTTCCTCGCCCAGACCGCCCAGTTCACCCAGGTCGAGAAGCTGAACGAGATGGCCAAGTCCCAGGCGGACATGCTGTCGGCGCAGACCCTGCTCAGCGCCAGCAACATGGTCGGCCGCACCGTCACGTACACCGACTCCGAGGGCACCACCGCCACGGGCAAGGTCACGTCGGCCACGCTCAACGGCGGCTCGCCGACGCTGAAGATCGGCGACCAGAGCATCCCGCTCACGTCCGTCACCACCGTGCACGCCTGACCCGACGTACCCACACCGTCACGTTCCCTACCGCAAAGGACGACGATTACATGCTTCGCTCGCTCTTCTCCGGCATCAGCGGCCTGCGCGCCCACCAGACGATGATGGACGTCACCGGTAACAACATCGCGAACGTCAACACCACCGGCTTCAAGAGCAGCCAGTCGACGTTCCAGGACACGCTGAGCCAGATGATCCAGCCGGCCGGTGGGCCGGTCCCCAACGCGCTCGGCGGCACCAACCCCGCCCAGGTCGGCCTCGGTGTCCGGCTCGGCGGCATCACCACGAACTTCACCCAGGGCGCGACCCAGATGACCGGCCGGACGACCGACCTGATGATCCAGGGCGACGGCTTCTTCGCGGTCAACAACGGCTCCGAGACGCTGTTCACCCGCAACGGCTCGTTCTCGTTCGACACCAACGGCACGCTGGTCACCAACGGCGGTCTCCAGGTGCAGGGCTGGCAGGCCAACGCCGCCGGCACCGTGAACACCAACGGCTCGCCCGGCCCGATCACCCTGCCGATCTCGGCGCTGCTCCCGCCGCTGGCCACCACCTCGGCGACGTTCAGCGGCAACCTGCCGGGCAGCTCGGCCGTCAACACCGCGGTCACCACCTCGATGACCGTGTACGACGCCGCCGGCGCCTCGTCGACCCTGTCGGTCACCTTCACCAAGGCCAACGCCACCGACTGGAACGTCTCCTACGACGGCGGCACCACCACGTCCGGCACCCTGACCTTCGACGCCACCGGCGCCTACACCGGCGGCAGCCCGGTCGTGGACCCGGGCACCGGCGTCAGCGCCGACCTCGACGGCATCACCGCGTACGCCGGCGCCTCGACGGTCAACCCGCAGACCCAGAACGGCTCCTCGGCCGGCTCGCTCCAGTCGTTCACCATCTCGCAGGACGGCGTCATCAACGGCGTCTACTCCAACGGCCTCAAGCAGCCGCTGGGCCAGCTCGCCCTGGTCACCTTCAACAACCCGTCGGGTATGGAGAAGGCCGGCGACTCGATGTACCGCAACACGGTCAACTCGGGTCCGGCGCAGTTCGGCATCGCCGGCTCGGGCGGCCGCGGCACGCTGCAGTCCGGCGCGCTGGAGATGTCGAACGTGGACCTGGCGCAGGAGTTCACCAACCTGGTCATCGCCCAGCGCGGCTTCCAGGCGAACTCGCGGGTCATCACGACCAGCGACCAGCTCCTCGAGGACCTGGTCAACCTCAAGCGCTGACGCGCGTGAGCCCGTGCTGCCCCCGACCCCCGGTCGGGGGCAGCACTCTTTCCCCCGGCGCTCGCCACATGTCGCCGCCCGACCGGTGGCTGATGGTGCGTGAGCGCAAGGGGTTTGCGCGGTGTTGCGTCGGGGGGCACGCGCCCGGGAGCGGCCGGATAGGGTCACCCGCAGCGACCACGAGGGGTCCCGCGCGGGGAGGCTGGCCATGCACCTGACGTTCATCGGCAAGGATCCGGGCTCGGAGCCGAGCGGCTCCCCCACGCTCTACCGAACGGACCGCGGCAGCCTGATCGTCCAGGGCTGGGTGGTGACCGACCACGACGCACTGGCCGCGATGGACATTCCCGCCGGCGAGAGCGACTTCTACGTCTTCGACGATCGGCTGGCGCTGTTCCTGCACTACGCGGGGGCCGGCACCAACGCCTCCTTCGAGACCACCACCGACCCGGACCTCGTCGGCTTCTGCCGGCGCGCGTTCGAGGAGGTATGGCGCCGGGCCCTCCCCGCCGATGAGTTCCGATCCCGGCAGTAGCGCCGGCCGGGCCCGCCGGGAACTCGGCCTCCGACTCCGTCAGGTCCGCCGGGCGGCGGGCCTGACGGGACGGGCGCTCGCGGAGCGGATCGGCTGCCATCCCAGCAGCGTCAGCCGGATCGAGTCCGGTGGGCAGGCGGCCGGTCCGGCGACCGTGCGGGACTGGTGCGTTGCCTGCGACGCGGCGGAGCGAATACCGGACCTGCTGGCCCTCGCCGGTTCACTCGACTCGTCCTACCTCGAATGGGACCGACAGGCGCGGGCCGGGATGAGGCGGCTCGGCGACCTGCACTCGGTGGAGACGTACCGGCGGACCCGGCTGTTCCGGATCCACGGACCGGTCCTGCTGCCGGGGATCTTCCAGACCGAGGCGTACATCCGGCGGATGCTCGCGTTCTGGTACCCGTTCCTCGGCGCGCCAGACGACGCCGAGGCGACCGTCGCGATGCGGGCCGAGCGAACCGCGGCCGCGCTCGCGCCCGGCAAGCGGATCGTGGTGGTGCTCGGCGAGCAGGCCGTACGCACCCGCCGCGGACCGGCGCAGGAGCACCTCGACCAACTCACCCACCTGCTGTCGGTGATGCGGCGGCCGTACGTGTCCGTGGGCATCGTCCCGGCCGACGCCCGGCGGTACGCCATCGCCGGCATCGGATTCTGGATCCTCGACGGCGGCACCGTGGCGTTGGAGACGCCCACCGCGGCCATCAAGGTCACCCAGCCGCGGGAGATCGCGCGCTATGCCACCCTCTTCGCCCACCTTCAGGCCGAGGCGGTGTACGGGGCGGAAGCGCGTGCGTTGATCACCGATGTCATGAACGGCGGCTGAGGTTCGCTACGGGGCCGTGGGGGGCGGGCCGGTGGTGCGGGTGAAGGATGCCGCGTGTGGGCGGCCCCCGTGGACGAAGTCGAAGAAGATCCGGTACGCGCCCACTCCCGCCGGTACCTGCACGTCGAACGCCTGGAGTCCCGGCGTCGGCGTGCTGATCGCGTCCGCGGGCAGCGTCGCCAGGTCCCCCACCCGGTACACCGTCAGCAGGCCGTTGGACCCGCCCCGGCGGGTCAGGTCGCCGACGAGCGCGCCGCCCCGGCTCACCGAGAAGGTCAGCCGGGAGCGCCCGCCGGCGGCCAGGCCGCCGTCCAGGCCGACCTCGTAACCGTCCGCCGCCGCCACGCCGGCCGGGGCGGGCAGCGGCAGCGGGCGGTGGTCGCCGGCCACGTGGGTGTCGTGGCCGACGACGACGGTACGGGCGTGGCCGGCGGGGCGGAAGTGGGCGATCACCCGGTGGGCGCCGGCGCCGTCGGCGATCACTGCGGCGGTCCAGGTGCCGTCCGGGGCGCGGGTGGCGGCGACCCGGCGGAAGCCGGTGAGGTCCCGCCGTACGGTGGTCAGCTCCAGCTCGCCGCCCGGCAGCGCGGCGTACGCGGTGACCACGCGGCCGTCGGGGCCGACGATGCGGAAGCGGAACGGGGCCGGGCGGCCGGCGGGCAGCGTCGCGGCGACGGGGATGATCTGGTAGCCGTCCTCGACGGCGGCCAGCCCGCGGGCGCCGGCGGCCGCGGGCGGGTGCGCCGGGTCGGCCGGCGCGGCGGGCGCGCTCAGCCGGCCCGCGGCGAAGCCGGCGGCCGCGGCGGCGGCGAGCCCGAGCAGGCCCGCGATGACCCGGACCGCCCGCGACCGCCGCGCGGGAGCGGCCCCGGCCGGGGCGCCGTCGGGGGCGCCCCCGCCCGCGGCGCCGGAGCCGGCGGCCGGGAGGGCCCCGCTCGGGGGGTGAGGGACAGCGGCGGCGGGCTCGTCGGGGGCGGGCGCCGGCCCGGCGGGCGGCGGTGTGCTCCCCCGGTCCGCCATGCCGAGCCTCCCCCCGCGCCACTCAATCGCGAGGGTGCCACCGCCGCCGCGGGGCCGTCCGGGGAACCGGCAACGACGGGAAGGTCAGACCTTTCCCGACGGTCGGGAGGTCAGCCGGGCCTCACTTCAGCCAGGAGCCGGCCGGCTCGCAGGGGGCCAGCTCGGTGGGCTGGCGGCTGCCGCCGCCGGACAGCGTCCGGTTCACGCCCAGCCGGCCGAGGGTCTGGTCGAACTCGATGCCCCAGTTGATGTCCAGGAACTTCTGCAGCGCCTCGTTGACCCGCTCGCAGAGCTTGGGGCGGTTGTTCGGCAGGCCGATGCCGTACTGCTCGCCGCCGACCGGGACGAAGTGCGGTACCTCGCGGCGCTTCTCCGCGGGCTGGGCGGCGACGTACGCCTGGAGGATGGAGATGTCGGTGCTGACCGACAGGCCGGCCTCCTGGCCGCTGAAGAAGCGCTGGAAGCACGCCTGGACGGAGATGTCGACCACGACCCGGATGCCCAGCTTCTTCAGCCGGTCCTCGCTGGTCGAGCCCTTCGGCACGCACACCTTGCGGATGTCGTGGATGCTGCGGGCGGTGCGGTCGGGGGTGGCGAAGCCCTCCTCGTCCCGGTAGTACGGGCCGGCGAAGTCGATCCGCTGCCGCCGCGCCTCGGTGATGCTCAGGTTGTTGATCACCAGGTGGACCGGGGCCAGCCGGCTCGGCCCCCACGGGCCCTCCAGCGCCTCCAGCCGGTGCTCCAGGCTGTCCAGCGGGACCCACTCGATGCCGGTGGCGCGCGGGAAGTAGTCGAGGATCGCGTTGGCCACCGACAGGTCGAAGCCCTGGCCGCCGGTGTTGGCGCCGGTGCTCCAACCGGGATAGCCGGGCTCGACGTAGCCGATCCGGATGGTGCCGGACAGGTACGCGTACGGGTCCGGCTCGCGGTGCTTGCGGTACACGACGACGCTGAGCCCGGCCAGCAGCACCGACAGCACGGCGGCGACCCACCAGCGCTTGCGGCCGGGGGCGCGCGGGCGGCGCGGGTCGCGGGCGAGGCTGACGCCGCGGGCGCCGAGGATCGCGACGATCACGCCGGCGGCCTCGACGGGCAGCGTGAGGATCGCCGCGATGTCCGGGCCGATGCCGCGGTTGAGGAAGAGGAAGATAACCATGCCGAGCAGCGTCAGCGTGATCGGGACCAGCCAGAAGATCTCGTCCCGGAGCGTCGGGCGCGGCTGCGGACCGTCGGCGCCGGTGGGAGCGGACGGGGTCAGCAGATCCATCCCGTCAGGTTACGGGGCGAACGCAAAGAGTAGCCACAACCGGTCCGCCCCGGCGCGGTCACCCGAACAGCTCCACTAGCTGACGACGTCCTTGCGGACGAACCGCCACCACGCCAGGGCGAGGAACAGCGCGGTGTACGCGACGGCGGCGAACGCCCCGCGGACGATGTCGTCGGCCTGCGCGGGCGTCGACAGTAGACCGAGCCACGCCTGGCCGTAGTGCGTCGGCAGCCACTCGCGCAGGCCGCCGAGCGCCTCGATCTGGTCGAGGATGCTGGACACGATGTACAGCAGCACCGCGCCGCCCACCGCGCCCAGCGGCGCGTCGGTGGACACCGACAGCAGCACCGCGAGCGCGGCCACCACCGACAGGTTGAGCAGCAGGTAGCCGACGATGCCGGCCAGCCGCGCGGTACCGACGGCGGCCGGGATGTCGGCGGCGACGGTGCTGGCCAGCGGGTGCCAGCCGTACCGCAGGGTGCCCAGCAGCAGCGCGGTCGCGGCGAGCAGCAGCACGGCGGCGACGGCGTAGCCGGCCGCGACGACCACCTTGGCCAGCAGCAGCCGGGAGCGCGGCACGGGCGCGGCGAGCAGGTACCGCAGGCTGCCCCAGCTCGCCTCGCTGGCGATGGTGTCGCCGAAGAACAGCGCGACGGCGACGACGAGCAGGAACGACGACGAGACCAGCACGGTGAAGACGGCGAAGTTGAGCCCGCCGGCGGTGGCCAGCTCGGCCAGGCTGCTGAACTCGCCGCGCCGCCCGCCGCCGTCGTCGTCCCCGCCGCCGAACTGGAACGCCAGCAGCACGATCAGCGGCAGCAGCACCATCCCGGCGAGGGTGAACTGGGTCCGCCGCCGGGCCGCCTGCCGGCGCCACTCGGCGGCCAGCGGCAGGGTGCGGCCGGGGCGGTAGCCGCGGGCGCCGCCGTCCGGGCCGGGGGCGGCCGGCGGCGGTACGGTGCGGACGGTGGCGTCGGCGGGGTCCGGCGCGGCGGGGGCCTCGGTCATCGGTCACCACTTCCTCGGGTCTGCTCGCCGACCAGCGACAGGAACGCGTCCTCGAGCCGGCGCCGGGGGACGACCCTGTCCACCCGGATGCCGGCGCGCACCAGCGCCGCGACCGCGGCGCCCCGCGGTACGGTGCCCAGGTCGACGACGAGGCCGCCGATGTCGTCCGGGTCCAGCGAGACCACGCCGACCATGTCGCCAATGATCTTGGCGGCGGCCCGGGCGTCGGCGACGCCGAACTGGGTGGTGGGCGAGTCGCCGACGATGTCGGCGACCGGGCCGCTGGCGACGACCGCGCCCTTGTTCACCACGATCACGTGGGTGCAGGTCTGCTCCACCTCGGCGAGCAGGTGGCTGGAGACCAGGACCGCCCGGCCGTCGGCGGCGTACCGGCGCAGCACCTGGCGCATGGCGGCGATCTGCGGCGGGTCCAGTCCGTCGGTCGGCTCGTCCAGCACCAGCAGCTCGGGCAGGCCCAGCATCGCCTGGGCGATGGCGAGCCGCTGCTTCATCCCGTGGCTGTACGTGCGCACCCGGCGGTGCACCGAGTCGCCCAGGCCGGCGATCTCCAGCGCCTCGGCGAAGTGCGCCTCGTCCTCGGCCCGGCCGGTGGCCGCCCAGTACGCCCGCAGGTTCGCCACCCCGGACAGGTGCGGCAGGAAGCCCGGCCCCTCGACCAGCGAGCCGATCCGGGACAGCACCGGCGCGCCCGGCGCCAGCGTGTGCCCGAACACCAGCGCGTCGCCGGCGGTCGGCCGGGTCAGGCCCATCAGCACCCGCAGCGTGGTCGTCTTGCCGGCGCCGTTGGGCCCGAGCAGGCCGACGACCTGGCCGCGGCCGACGGTGAAGTCGACCCGGTCGACGGCGACGAAGCCGCCGGGGTACTCCTTGCGCAGCCCGCGCACGACCAGCGGGGTGTCGGCGTGGTCCGGGTCGACGGCGACGTCGGTGCGGCGGTGCCGGCGGCGGCCGAGCAGGACCCCCGCGAGCACGCCGAGCGCCACCAGCACCAGCAGCCCCAGCAGCGCCCACCGCCACACGGCCGCCCCGGTGGGGATCTCGGTGCCGGGGGCGTCCGGCAGCACGAGCGGGGCGTCGCCGAGGCCGACGGTGTACACGGCGGGGTCGGCCGGGGTGGCGTACGCCTGGTCGGTGGTGGCGACGGTGAGCCGGATGCGGTGCCCGGCCTCGAACCGGTGCACCAGCCCGGGCAGGGTCACCGTGACCGGCCGCGCCGCGCCGATGTCGGCCGGCAGCCCGGTCAGCCGGACCGGGGCCGCCTGCCCGCCGGGCAGGGTGGGGGTGCCGCCGGGCGGCACGTCGTACAGCTTGACGAACAGCGTCGCCGAGCCGGTCGGCGACGCGGCCCGCAGCGTGATCGTCGGCGCGCCGGCCAGGTCCAGCGGCTCGGTCAGCTCGGCCGAGCCGAAGTCGGCGTGCTGGCCGGGCATCTCGGCGCCGATCCCGGCGGCGGCCAGCGCCGACAGCGCGCCCGCGCCGGGCAGCGCGGAGATCGCGGCGGGGGCGCCGCCGGGCGGGTTGGCGATCCGCTGCGGGTCGCCGGCCAGCGGCAGCTCGCGCCGGTCGGTGCCGGCGAGGCCGGGGTAGTAGTCGACGGCGTACCCGGAGGCGACCAGGCCGCGCTCGCCGACGGCGAAGCCGGCGACCCGGGAGTAGGTGAAGCTGTTCTCCGGGCGGCCCAGCTCGCCGGAGACGTAGTGGCCGAGCCACTGGCCGGTGAGCGCGCGGACCCGGTCCCGGTCGCTGGTCGGCCCGTCCCCGCCGTCGTGCCCGCCGGTGAACCAGGCCACCCGGACCGGGGTGCCGGTGGCGGCGATGCCGCGGGCGTTGGCGTCGGCCTCGCCCAGCGGGAACAGCGTGTCGGTCTCGCCCTGGATGAGCAGGGTGGGGGCGCGGATCGCCCGGACGTCCGGGTTGGCCCGGCGCAGCCGGGCGAGGGTGGCGGCGTCGGCCTCGCCGGCGCGCGCGATCCGCTGGTACGCGGCGCACACGTCCGCGGCGAACCGCCCGCACGCCGGGTCCCCGGCGGCCCCGGCCGGCCCGCCGATCCCGGTGAGCCCGCCGGGCGCGTCGCCGCCGGGCGCCCCGCCGTCCCCGTCGGTGCCGCTGGCCCCGCCGGTGCCGCCGCCGGTCGGGCCGCCGCCGCGGCCGAAGAACAGCGAGGCCCACGCCTTCTTGAACACGCCCGCGGCCGGCGGGCCGCCGGCCGCGTTCGGCAGGAACGCCCCGGGCAGGTCGTTCCAGGTGATCAGGGGGACGATCGCGTCGACCCGGCGGTCGACGCCTGCCAGGGCCAGGGCGAGGCCGCCGCCGTACGAGCCGCCGACCACGCCGACCCGCGGGTCGCCCGCGGCGTCCCGGCGGACCTCCGGGCGGGCGGCCAGCCAGTCGAGCAGCCGCTGGGCGTCCCGGACCTCGTGGTCGGGGTCGTTGAGGTGGATCCGGCCGCCGCTGCGGCCGAAGCCGCGGGCGGTCCAGGTGAGTACGGCGTACCCCTGGCGGGCCAGGTCCTCGGCGTCGTCCCGGACGGAGTCCTTGGTGCCGCCGAAGCCGTGGGCGAGCAGCACGGCCGGCGCCCGGCTCGCGGCCGAGGCGCCGTCGGGCAGGTAGAAGGTGGTGTCCAGCGGGACCTGCTCGCCGCCGTCCGGGCCGGAGGCCACGGTGATCGTGGCGGCGGTCCGGGTGAACGGGGTGCCGGCCGGCCACGCCAGCCACACCAGCCCCGCGAGCAGCACGACCACCAGGGCGGCCGCCAGCACCCGGTCCCGGCGCCGCGCCGGCCACCACCGGGCGGCCCGCCGCCGCGCCCGGCCGCCGATTCCCCACAGGTTCGCCACCGCCATACCGACACGCTACGTGGTCACCTTTCGCCACACCCCGCGCACCGCCGGTCCGGCGGCTTTGGGCCGCGCAGTCCTCAAGCCCCCGGCCGGGCGGTCGATTGGTGAGGTCAGCGGCCCACGGATGGGCCCACACCACCACACCACCACCACCGCGGTCCCACCCGGCCGCGGCTACCACCACACCAAGGATGGAATGTCGTCGTGATACTCGTGACGCGCCTCAACGGCCCGGCGTTCGCCCTGAACCCGGACCTGGTCGAGCGTGCCGACTGCACGCCGGACACCGTGATCACGCTGGTGGACGGCACCAAGTACGTGATCGCCGAGTCGGTACCCGAGTTCATCGAGCTGGTCCGCACCTACCGGGCCTCGCTGATCTCCGCCGCGCAGCGGATGGAGCCCACGCCCGAACCGGTGTTCGACGACGACCCCGACTCCGACTCCGCTGACGTCACCAACGTCGTACCGCTGCACCGAAAGGAGCGATGATGGATCCCGCTAGCCTCATCGGTGTCATCGCCGGCATCATCATCGTCTTCGTCGTGCAGATCATGGAGGGCGGCTCGCCCGCCTCCATCCTGCTGCTCCCGTCGATGCTCCTGGTGTTCGGCGGCTCGTTCGCCGCGGCCATGGCCGGCGGCATCCTGAAGGACTCCATCGGCATCGGCAACGCGATGAAGAACGCGTTCCTGCCGAAGCTGCCGCCGCCGGCCGACCTGGTCGAGGCCGTCGTCAAGCTCGCCGAGCGGGCCCGCCGCGAGGGCCTGCTGGCCCTGGAGGACGCCGCCAAGGACGTCGAGCACCCGTTCCTCAAGCGCGGCCTCCAGCTCGCCATCGACGGCACCGACCCGGAGGAGCTGGGCGAGATCCTGCACGCCGAGGTCGACGCCAAGCGGAAGGCCGACAAGGCGTCCGCCAAGATCTTCGAGGGCATGGGCGGTTACGCCCCGACCGTCGGCATCATCGGTACGGTCATGGGCCTCGTGCACGTGCTGGAGAACCTGGACAAGCCCGAGACGCTGGGCCACTCCATCGCCGCGGCGTTCGTCGCGACCCTGTGGGGCGTGCTCACGGCGAACCTGATCTGGCTCCCGCTGGCCAACCGGACCAAGCGGCTGAGCGAGGTCGCCTGCGACCAGATGGAGCTGGCGATCGAGGGCGTCCTGGCGATCCAGGCCGGCTCGAACCCGCGCCTGGTGGCGCAGAAGCTCACCAGCCTGCTGCCGCCGGGCAGCGCGCCGGCGGACGACAAGAAGAAGGCGGCATAGCTCATGTCGCACAAGTCCGCCAAGAAGGGCAAGAAGCACGGCGGCGGGCACGAGGAAGAGCACGAGAACCACGAGCGGTGGCTCGTCTCGTACGCCGACATGCTCACCCTGCTCTTCGTGCTCTTCGTGGTGCTGTTCTCGATGAGTACCGTCGACCAGAAGAAGTTCGCGCAGTTGGCCAACAGCCTGGCGCAGGGCTTCGGCGTGTCGAGCGCGGCGCTCAACGGGCAGGCCAGCGCCATCCCGGGCACCCAGGCGCACCCGCAGGTGATCCCGCCGATCCGGCAGGGCGCCGACTCGGACCTGAGCACGCCGATCGCGGAGAACCTGGCCAAGGACGCCAAGACCCAGAAGGCGGTCAAGGCGGCCATGGCCGCGGCCAGCCGCAGCAAGGCGCTGACCGACGCGCAGGCCGCCGCCAAGGAGGTGGACAACCTCAAGGAGGTCGAGCGCAAGATCAAGCAGGCGCTGCGCAAGGACAAGCTCGACGACCAGGTGAAGTTCACCATCGACGAGCGCGGCCTGGTGGTCAGCGTGATCTCGTCCGACGTCGTCTTCGCCGGCGACCGGGCGGACCTGCAGCCGGGCGGCGAGACGATCCTGCGCGCGGTGGCGCCGCAGCTCGTCAAGCTGCCGAACAAGATCGAGGTGGACGGGCACACCAACCAGCTCAAGGTCCCCACGATCAACTACCCGAGCGCGTGGGAGCTGTCCACGGCCCGCGCCTCGATCGTCGTCCGGGCCCTGCACGCCCTCGGGCTGCCGGAGGACCGGATGCTGGCCGCCGGCTTCGCCGGCACCAAGCCGCTGATCGACCCGAAGGACCCGCGGGCGGTCACCCAGAACCGCCGGGTCGACGTGATCGTCCTGTCCAACCTGCCGGCGGCACAGAAGGAACTCCTTCCGTCCGCCGCCGGCGAGGAATCCAAGCCCCACTGACCAGAGAGGAGAGGAACCATGAGCAACAAGCCAGAAGAGGGCGCCGTTCAGGAGGCCCCGAAGAAGTCGAAGAAGAAGCTGCTGATCATCGTGCTCGGCGTGGTCCTGCTGCTCGGCGGCGGCGGGGCGTACTTCTTCCTCGGCACCGGCGAGGCGCACGCCGAGGCGGAGGAGAAGCCGGAGCCGGGCCCGATCGTGGCCATGGACCCGGTGACGATCAACCTGGAGGACGGCCACTTCCTGCGGGTGGCGATCGCCCTGCAGACCACGGCCGACGCCGAGGCGGAGCTGGACGGCGCCAAGGCGCTGGACCTGACGATCGCGCTGTACAACGAGAAGAAGCTGGCCGAGCTGTCCACCCCGGCGGGTCGGGCAAAGGCCAAGAAAGAACTCATCGAGGAAGTAAAGGAAGCGTACGAGGACCAGGTGTACGACATCTACTTCAAGGAGTTCGTCACGCAGTAGTCGGGACACGACTACCCAAAGCGACGCAGCGGTCACGCCTGTTTCCGAGCGTGTTTCGGGTATCCGGCTCATTTGCCCATGAGTCGGTACCCGAAGCGCCGAAGATGGGGGCGTGACCACTTCGCCGTCGCCCGCCACCCCGGCCCGCACGGGGCGGATGCGCCGCGGCACCGGCAGCGGGCCGCAGCCCTACGACTTCCGCCGCCCGATCAAGCTCTCCCGCGAGCACGTGCGGATGCTCCAGATCGCCTTCGAGACGTACGGGCGCAACGCCGGCACCCTGCTCACCACCCGGCTCCGGGTGAACTGCACCGCCAACCTGCTCTCGGTCGACCAGCTCACCTACGAGGAGTACATCGGCCAGCTCGGCAACCCCACCGTCGTCGCCGCGGTGACCGTCGAGCCGCTGACCGGGACGATGCTGTTCGAGCTGCCCATGCAGGTGGCGATGGCCGCGATCGACCACATGCTCGGCGGGCCCGGCGGGGTCCAGCCCGAGCGGGAGCTGACCGACGTCGAGACGCCGCTGTTGCAGGACCTGCTGAAGCGGATGCTCGGGGAGCTGCGGTACGGCTTCGAGCGACTCGTGGACATCCAGCCCAAACTGGGCACGATCGAGTACAACCCGCAGTTCGTCCGGACCCAGTCCCCCGGCGACGCCGTCGTCGTGGCCACCTTCGAGGTCAAGGTGGGCGAGGTCGAGTCCAGCGCGACGCTGTGCCTGCCGTTCACCACGATCCTGCCGGTCCTGGAGACCGACGCCGACGCCGTCGAGCTGACCGCCGCCGAGCAGGCCGAGCTGAACCGGGCCCACGCCAACCTGGCCGCCGGGCTGGTCAGCGCCCCGATCGACGTGGCCGTCCGGTTCCGCGGGATGACCATGCGCACCGACGAGATCGTCAAGCTCGCGCCGGGCGACGTGGTGCCGCTCGGCCACCCCGTCGCGCTGCCGCTGGAGATCACCGTCAACGACACCACGTTCGCCCACGCCGTACCCGGCAACCAGGGCGCCCGCCTGGCCTGCCTGATCGTGCCGCCGCCGAAGGAGAGCCACGGATGACCACCGCCACCGACACCCGCCTCCACCTCGCCCGCGGCGCCGCCGAGGCGGCGCTGGCGGTGCTGCCCACCGCCGAGTCGCTCGCCGTCGGCGACCCGGCCACCGCCCCGCCCGGCGCGCTGCCCGCCGGCCAGGCGGTCACCGCCCGGTTCACCGGCGCCGGTACCGGCGAGATCGTCGTCGTGGTCGGCGAGGACCTCGTGCAGGCGCTGGAGAACAGCCCGCTCGGCGCCCTCGACCTCGCCTCGGCCGTCCGGCCCGCGCTGGAGGCCGCCGCCGGGGCCGTCGGGCCGGTGGTCGTCGACCCCGGCCAGCTCATGGAGCCCGAGGTGGCGCTGTCCGGGCTGCTGTCCAAGGGCGACGGCGTCGTCGTACCGCTGCTGGAGGGCGCCGAACCGCGGGCGCTGCTCGCGCTGCGGATGGACCAGTGGCCGGGCGGCCCCGCCGACGCCGCGGCCGGGCCGGCCCCGGCCGCCGCCGCGCCCATGCGCAGCGGCCTGGACCTGCTGCACGACGTGGAGATGGAGGTCTCCGCCGAGCTGGGCCGCACCCGGATGAACGTCCGGGACCTGCTCTCGCTCTCCCCCGGCGCCGTCGTCGAGCTGGACCGGGCCGCCGGCTCCCCCGCCGACCTGCTGGTCAACGGCCGGCTCATCGCCCGCGGCGAGGTCGTCGTCATCGACGAGAACTTCGGCCTGCGGATCACCGAGATCATCGCCGCCGAGCGGTAGGGAAGGACGGCCGCCGTGCTGGAACTCATCCTCCGCATCGGTTTCTCGCTGCTGGTCGTCTTCGGGCTCATGTGGCTGCTCGCCCGGGTCGTCCGACGCCCGCTGGGCGGCCGGTCGGCCGGCGCCCTGTCGGTGCTCACCCGCACCCAGATCGGCCGGGGCGCCGCCGTCGCGGTCGTCCGGGTCGCCGACCGCGGGCTCATCGTCGGCGTCACCGAGCACCGGGTCAGCCTGCTCGGCGAGGTCGACCCCGCCGCGCTGGCCGCGCCCGCGGCCGCGGCCGAGCGGCGGGAGCCGGTCGGCCCGGGCATCCTCGGCGACGTACCGGGGAACGGGTCGACGCCGACCGCCGGGTCGGCGCCCCCCGCGGGCCCGGCGTCGCCGCTGTCGCCGCTCGGGCCGGTGGCGCCCGGCGGCGGGCACTCGGCGGTGGCCGACGCGCTCGCCGGGTCGGCGCTGTCGCCGCGGGTGTGGCGGCAGGCCGTGGCCGTGCTGCGCGACCGGACGGTCCGCCGTTGACCGCTCACCCCCGCGCCACCCGCCCCCGCTCCCGCGCCGGCCGCCGGCCGGCTGCGCTGGCCCTGTTCGCCGGCGTCCTGCTGGCGGCGGCCGCGGCGGTGCTGACCGCGCTCGCGGCGGCCCCCGCGGCAGCGACACCGCCCGCGGCCGCTGCTGCGGCGGGTCCGGTGGCGGCAGTGGGTCCGCCGGCGGCGGTGGCGGCCGCGCCGGCTGCGGTGCTCGCGGCCGCGCCGGGCGACGGCACGGCGTTCGTCGCCGCGCCCGCCCCCGACGACGACGGCGGCATCTCGATCGACATCGGCGGGACCGACACCGGCACGAGCGGCAAGGCCCGCAAGCCGTCCGCGTCGATCGTCATCCTGCTCGGCCTCACCGTGCTGTCGGTGGCGCCGGCACTGCTGCTGATGTGCACCTGCTTCACCAAGGTCTTCGTGGTGCTGGGCATCACCCGCAACGCGCTCGGCCTCACCACCGTGCCGCCGAACCAGGTGATCGCCGGCCTGGCGCTGTTCCTCAGCATGTTCATCATGGGCCCGGTGCTCAGCGACATGAACAAGGCCGGCGTCCAGCCCTACCTCAAGGGCGACATGAACCAGTCGCAGGCGTTCAAGGCCGGCATCGAGCCGCTGCGCACGTTCATGCTGGACCACACCCGGCCGGACGAGATCGCCCTGCTGACCAAGGTCGCCGACGAGCCCCGACCGGCGAACGCCGACGACGTGAAGCTGACCACGCTGATCCCCGCGTTCGTGCTGTCGGAGCTGCGCGCCGCGTTCATCATCGGCTTCGTCATCTTCATCCCGTTCCTGGTGATCGACATGGTCGTCTCGGCGTCCCTGATGTCGCTGGGCATGATGATGCTGCCGCCGGTCACCGTCGCGCTGCCGTTCAAGCTGCTGCTGTTCGTCATGGTCAACGGGTGGGGACTGATCATCACCGCCCTCGTGGCCAGCTACTGACCGGGGGTACCGCCGTGAACGACAACCAGGTCATCACGCTCGGCCTGCAGGCGATGACGATCGCCGCGAAGCTGTCCGCGCCGATCCTGCTCACCGCGCTGCTGATCGGCTTCGCGATCTCGCTGTTCCAGTCGGTCACCCAGATCCAGGAGGCGACGCTGTCCTTCGTCCCGAAGGCGATCGCCATCGGGGTGGCGCTGCTGGTCGCCGGCAACTGGATGCTGCACGAAATGATCAGCTTCACCATCGCGCTGTTCGAGCGCATCCCCGACCTGCTCGGAGCCGGCTGAGCGTGGACCTCGACCTCTCCGCCGCCACGCTGCTGGCGCTGCTGCTGGGCAGCGTCCGGGCCGCCGCGTGGCTGGTGCTCTGCCCGCCGTTCAACAGCCGGGTCATCCCCGGCCCGGTCAAGGCGCTGCTCGCGGTGGGGCTCGCCCTGCCGATGGCGCCGAAGCTGACCGGACAGGTACCGGCGGCGCAGCCCGGCCCGGTCATCGTGGCCGTGGTCGAGCAGGTGGTGATCGGCGCCGCGCTGGCCTTCGTGACCGCGCTGTTCTTCGCCGCCGTCCAGGCCGCGGGCGACCTGATCGACCTGTTCGGCGGCTTCGCGCTGGCGTTCGCGTTCGACCCGCTGGCCCAGACGTCCACGTCGATCTTCGGCCGGTTCTACAACCTGATCGCGGTCACGCTGCTGTTCGTCACCAACGGGCACCAACTGGTGCTGCGCGGGTTCCTGGAGTCGTACGAGCTGCTGCCGCTGACCGGCGCGCTGTCCATCGGCCGGCTCAGCGCCCTGCTCACCGAGGGGCTGACGGCGCTGTTCCTGACCGCGCTCCAGATGGCCGGGCCGCTCATCGTCGTGCTGTTCCTCACCGACGTCGGGCTGGGCCTGCTCAACCGGGTGGCGCCCGCGCTGAACGCGTTCTCGCTGGGCTTCCCGGCCAAGATCTTCCTCACCCTGACCATCGTCGGCACGGCGCTGACCGTGCTCCCGCAGGCGCTGGAGGCCATCATCGAGACGGCGGTGCGGGCCGTCGTCGGGCTCAGCGGCGGGGGGTGACCCGGCGGGATGAGCGGCGAGAAGACCGAGAAACCCACTCCCCAGAAACTCAAGCAGGCGCGCAGCGAGGGCCAGATCCAGAAGTCGCCCGACGTCGGCGCCTGGGTCGGGATGCTCGCGGCCAGCTTCCTCATCCCGATGATGATGGAGTCGGCCGTGGCCAGCGCCCGGCGGCTGCTCGAGACCGTACCGGCGACGATCACCGACCCGGACCCCACCCGGTTCGGGCCGATGCTGCGCGACGCGATGATCGCCGTCGGCGTGGCGGTCGGGCCGCTGGCGGTCACGCTGCTCGTCCTCGGCGTCGGCGGCGTCGCCGCGCAGGGCGGCCTGCACATCGCCACCAAGCTGTTCATCCCGAAGTTCAGCCGGCTGAACCCGTGGAACGGGTTCAAGCAGAAGTTCGGCCCGCACGCCTGGTGGGAGGGCGTCAAGGCGCTGATCAAGACCTCGGTGCTCGGCGCGGTGCTGTACTACCAGATCAAGGACCTGCTGCCGCAGCTCATGTACTCCGGCCGGATCCCGCTGGCCAACCTGCTCGGCACGGTCAGCGGCGCGGTGACCAGCCTGATCCGGGTGGCCGCCGCGGCCGGGCTGGCGATGGCGCTGGCCGACGTGATCGTGGTCCGCCGGCGGACCAACAAGCAGCTCCGGATGTCGAAGCAGGACATCAAGGACGAGCACAAGAAGACCGAGGGCGACCCGCACGTCAAGGGCCAGATCCGGGCCCGGCAGATCGCGATGGCCCGGAACCGGATGATGGCGGACCTGCCCAAGGCGGACGTGATCGTGGTGAACCCGAAGCACGTCGCGGTGGCGCTGCGGTACGAGCCGGAGCGGGGCGCCCCGAAGATGATCGCCAAGGGCGCCGACAACCTGGCCCGGAAGATCCGCGAGATCGCGACCGAGAACCGGATCCCGCTGGTCCAGGACGTGCCGCTGGCCCGGGCGCTGCACGACAACTGCGAGATCGGCCAGGAGATCCCGCCCCAGTTCTACGGCGCGGTGGCCAAGGTGCTGGCGTTCATCATGAGCCTGAAGGCCAAGGGCTCGGCCGCCGGCATGCACCACCCGCCGCCGAGCAGCGAGCTGGAGGAGTCGTCCTGACCCGGCCGCCCCCGGATCGGACAGCCGGTGCGCAAGCACGCGCCGAACGGGCAGAGTTCCCCCGAAATGTTTGGTGAGTATCGCTCAGGGTGATCCAACGACTGCCGAACGTGAGGGCTGCCAGGACGGCAAGGCAAGGGCAGGGAGTAGCCCACCGACGATGCCCGGGAAAAGGGTGCCGGTGAACTCCAAGAAGCTGAGTCAGTTCGTGGTTCCGGTCGGCGTGATCATGATCATCGTCATGATGGTCGTGCCGCTGCCCTCGCTGCTGCTCGACCTGCTCATCGCGCTCAACATCACGGGCGCGCTGCTGATCCTGCTGGTCAGCATGTTCGTCCAGCGCCCGCTGGAGTTCTCCGTCTTCCCCGGGCTGCTGCTGGTCGCCACCCTCTTCCGCCTCGCCCTCAACATCTCCGCCACCCGCCTCGTGCTCACCGACGGCTTCGCCGGCAAGGTGATCGACGCGTTCGGCCACTTCGTCGTCGGCGGCTCGATCGTCGTCGGCCTGGTGATCTTCCTGATCCTGGTCATCGTCCAGATGGTCGTCGTGACCAAGGGCGCCGAGCGGGTCGCCGAGGTCGGCGCCCGGTTCACCCTGGACGCGATGCCCGGCAAGCAGATGGCGATCGACGCCGACCTCAACGCCGGCCTGATCGACGACTCCGAGGCGAAGAAGCGCCGGGCCGACGTGTCCGCCGAGTCCGACTTCTACGGCGCCATGGACGGCGCCTCCAAGTTCGTCAAGGGCGACGCGATCGCCGCGATCATCATCACCGCGATCAACCTGCTGGGCGGCTTCGCCGTCGGGATGCTGCAGAAGGGCCTGTCGCCGCAGGAGGCGATCGAGACCTACTCGCTGCTGACCGTGGGCGACGGCCTGGTGTCGCAGATCCCGGCGCTGCTGCTGTCCGTGGCCACCGGCCTGATCGTGACCCGGTCGGCCGACGAGGGCGACATGGGCTCCAGCGTCACCACCCAGCTCGGCCGGCACAAGAAGGCCCTGCAGATCGGCGGCGGGGCCGCGGTCGCCCTGGTGCTCATCCCCGGCCTGCCCAAGCTGCCGTTCCTCATCGTCGGCGCCGGCGTGCTGTTCGCCGCCAGCCGGATGAAGAACGCCGTCGAGGAGCCCGTCGAGGAGCCGGACGACACCCGCCCGGCCCCGGACTCCACCGAGACGCTCATCGGCGAGATGCGGGTCGACCCGCTGGAACTGGCGCTCGCCCCGGACCTGGTCGACCTCGTCGACCCGACCAGCGGCGACCTGCTGGACCGGGTCCGCGCGCTGCGCCGCAAGATGGCGCTGGAGATGGGCATCGTGATGCCGCCGGTGCGCACCCGCGACGACCTGGACCTGCCGCTGTCGGGGTACGCGATCCGGATCAGCGGGATCGACACCGCCTCCGGCCACGCCCCGCCCGGCACCGTCCTGGCCATCGGCGACGGCCTGCAGGGCCTGCCCGGCCGCGCCGGCACCGAGCCGGTGTTCGGCCTGGCCGGCAAGTGGGTCCCGGCCGAGCTGCACCACCAGGCGGAGATGACCGGCGCCACCGTCGTCGACCGCGCCTCGGTGATCATCACGCACCTGGCCGAGGTGGTCCGGTCCAACGCCAGCCGCCTGCTCGGCCGCGAGGACGTGCGCGCGCTGGTCGAGATGGTCAAGCGCAGCCACCCCGTGGTGGTCGAGGAGCTTACCCCGGCGCAGCTCTCGCTGGGCCAGGTTCAGAAGGTGCTGCAATCCCTCTTGGACGAGAAGGTCCCGATCCGTGACCTGGTCCGGATTTTTGAGGCACTCTCGCTGCGCGCCAAGGTCTCCACGGAGCACGATGGGCTGGTCGAGGCGGCGCGGACCGCCCTCGGCCCGGCGATCGCCGCCCAGTACGCGGGGCGGGGGCCGCTGGCCGTCATCACGCTCGACCCACAACTGGAGCACTCGCTGCTGGAGGCACTGCGGCCGGGCGAGAGCGGGACGTTCCTCGCGATCGACAGCAATCACGCCGAACTGGTCGTCGCGGACCTCACCCGCATCTCCACGGCGGCCGAGGAGCAGGGCATCCGCCCCGTCCTCGCCTGCTCGCCGCAGCTCCGCCCGGCGCTGCACCGGCTGCTCCAGGCCGGCGCGCGGCCGGAGCCGGTGCTCTCGTACACGGAGCTGGCCGGTGCCACGGCGCCGATCGAGACGATTGGGGTGGTGAGCGGTGCCTACGCGGGTGCTGCTTGAGGGTCCGGCCATCGAGCCGCTGCTGGCGCAGGTGCGCCAGGAGTACGGCGCGTCCGCCCGGATCATCTCGGCTGACAAGGTGCGCCGGGGCGGCCTCGGTGGCTTCTTCGCCCGCGAGCACTACGAGCTGTCCGTCGAGGTCGACGACCCGACCGAGGACGCCGCGCCGGCGGTCGACGACGCGCCGCGCGGCGGCGGCGACATCGACCCGCTGCTCGCGCTGATCGAGGCGCACGCCGACGGCCCCGCCCCCCGCGGCCGGCACGCCCGCGCCGCCGACGGCGCCGCCCCCGCTCCCCCGCCGCGCCCCGCCGCCAACGGCGCCGCCCGCCCCGCCCCCGAGCCGGCCCGGGCCCGCGCGTTCGCCGACGACATCGACCCGGCCGCGTCCAGCCCCGCCGCCACCGCCGCGGCGGCGCCGCCGGTCGGCTTCGCCACCTCGCTGACCGGGGCGCCGGGCTCCGGCCCCGCGGCCGCCGTGGACCGGCCGGCCGTACTCGATGGGCCGGCCGGCCGGGAGAGGCCCGCGCTGGCCGACCGGCCCGCCGGCCGGGAGAAGCCCGCGGTGGCCGACCGGCCCGCGGCGCGGGAGAAGCCGGCGGTGGCCGACCGGCCCGCCGTACCGGACAGCCCGGCCGGGCTGGACCGCCCGGCCGCGCTCGACCGCCCGGCGGCGCCCGCCGGCGGACCCGCGCCCGACCGGACCGCGGCCGACCGCCCGGCGGCCGACCGGGCGACGACCGACCGCCTGTCACAGGCTGATCGGCCGACGACCGACCCGGCGCTGGCCGACCGGCCCGCGGCCGGTGCGGCGGCGACGCGCGACCTCCCCGCCGGGGCGCCCGACGGGGAGTACCCGGCCGGGGCGGCGCCCGGGGCCGAGCGCCCGGAGGGGGCCGCGCCGGCGGGGCCGCCCGTGCGCGGGAACCTCGTCTCCACCGCCAACCCGAACTTCGCCGAGGTGCTCGCCGGGCTGCGCGGCGGCCTGCGCCTCCCGGACAGCACCGAACAGGGCCTCATCGGACCGGCCGCCACCCCGGCCGGATCCCCGGCGGCGCACGCCACCACGGCCGGCACCACCCCGGCCGGCGCCGCCACACCGGAGGGCGGGGTGTCCGCGTTCGTCACGGACACCCCGCCGGTCCGGGACCCCATCGACGAGAACCCGGCCGCCAACGCCGGGCCGATGTACGGGCCGGGGGCCGGCCGCCGGCGCGTCGACCCGACGCGGCCGGGCAACGCCCCGGGCGACGACCGGCTGCGCCGCGCGGACGGGCCGCGCAACGGCGCCCCGGCCGCGGCGGAGTCGAACGGCGCCACGCCCGGCCGCGCCGCCACCCCGCCCGGGATGTCCCCGGACGCCGCCGCGCCCCGCCCGCCGGGCCCGCTCACCGGCGAGCCCGCCGACCACCCCGACATCACCGACCTGTTCCGCGCCGCCCTCGGCGACGCCGGCCTGCCGGACATCGCCGCCGGGCCCGCCGGCCCCCTCGGCCGCACCGGCCCGGACGGCGGCGCGGAGCCGCCGGGTGCCCACGGCGCCGGTCCGGGCATCGACGGCCCCGGCCGCCGCGACCCGGGCCCACGCGAGCCGCGCACGCCCCACCCGGGCATGCACGAACCCGGCATGCACGAACCCGGCATCCACGAACCCGGCATGCACGAACCCGGCATCCACGAACCGGACATGCGCCGAACGGGCAGGCGCGAGCCGGGCATGCGCGAGCCGCGCATGCAGGAGCCCGGCACGCGCGCGCCCGGCAGGCCCGGCGTGGACCCGCGGGCGCACCACGCCCCCGCGGCGCCGCCAGCGCCGGAGCGCAGCCCACTCCTCCCGCCCGGCGAGCCGCCGGCGCCCGCGACCGCCTCGGGGCTGCCCGCCCCGTCCGGGCCGCCGCCCGCCGCCACGACCGCGCCCCCGCCGGGCCTGCACGTGACGCCCGCGGCCCTGCCCACCGCCGCCGAGTCGCCACCCGCCGTACCGGCGACCGGTGCCGGCCCGCGGACCGCCGACCTCGTCGGCCTCGGCGTGCCCGCCGAGCTGGCCGCCCGGGCCACCGACGAGGACCCGTACCGGGCCGCGCTCCAGGCGCTCGCCACCCTGCCCGCCGCGCCGCCCCTGCCCACCCGCTCCGACGACCTGCTGGTGCTGGCCGGCGAGCTGTCCGCGGCCCTGCCGATCGCCGAGCAGGTCATCGACCAGCTCCGGATCGGCAAGAACGCGCTGTTCGTCGTCGCCGACTCGCTCGGCGGCACCGGGCTGCACTCGTCCCGCCGGATCGCCGACGTCGCGGAGGCCGCCCGCAAGGCCGTCACGCTGCGTACCGTCGACCACCCGCACGTCATCGTGCTGGACGTACCGCTGTCCGGCCGTCCGGCCGGCTGGGTGGACGAGATCTGCCTGGCGCTGGACGCCTCGGACGTCTGGGCCGTGGTCGACGCCACCCGCAAGACCGGCGACACGTCCCGGCACCTGGCCGGGATGGGCGAGGTGGACGCGATCGCCCTGTACGACACCGCCGCCACCGGCGACCCGGCGAGCCCGCTGCACCTGGGCCTGCCGGTCGCGCTGCTCGACGGCGCCCCGGCCACCGGCCATGCCTGGGCGGCGCTGCTGGCCGCCCGGCTCGGCGCCACGCCCCTGCCCAGCCGCCGGCGCCGCCGGCGCAGCACCCGCCGGGAGGAGCCGTGATCCGTCCGGCCACGCTCATCATCGCGCTGGCGATCTCCGCGCCGGCGTTCTACCGGGTCCTGGTGACCGGCGACCTGACGATCGAGGACGCGCTGATCCGGTTCCTCATCGCCGTCCCGATCGCCATCGTCATGCTGGCCATCCTGCGCTTCATCACCGCCGGGTACGGCCGCAGGGCGACCGAGCACCCGCTGCGCCGCCGCGGCGAGGAGGGGGCCGACGCCGAGCCGGCGGTCCCCGCCGACGCCCCGTAGCGCCGGCCGCCCCGGGGGCGGCGGCGGCGCCCGCGGTCGGTACCGTCGTGGCCCTGGGTGACCGACGGGAAGGGGCCGCGGCGTGGAGCTGCTGCATTCGGGCAAGGTGCGCGACGTGTACGCCGACGGCGAGGACCTGGTCCTCGTGGCCTCGGACCGGCTGTCGATCTACGACGTCGTCCTGCCGACCCCGATCCCGGACAAGGGGCGGCTGCTCACCGCGCTGTCGCTGTGGTGGTTCGAGCAGCTCGCCGACCTGGTCCCGCACCACGTGATCTCGGCCGACGACGTGCCGGCCGAGCTGGCCGGGCGGGCGATCCGCTGCCGCCGGCTGCGGATGGTGCCGGTCGAGTGCATCGCCCGCGGGTACCTCGCCGGCCTCGGCCTGGCCGAGTACACCGCGCACGGCGCCGTCTCCGGCGTGGCGCTGCCGGCGGGGCTGGTGGAGGGCGACCGGCTGCCCGAGCCGATCTTCACCCCGACGACGAAGGCGCCGGTCGGCGCGCACGACGAGTTCCTCACCCACGCCGAGGTGGCCGGCGCGGTGGGCGCGGACACCGCCGCCGAGCTGCGCCGGATCACGCTGGCGGTGTACGCCCGGGGGGCCGCGGTCGCGGCCGAGCGGGGGGTGCTGGTGGCCGACACGAAGCTGGAGTTCGGCTGGGCCGCCGACGGCACGCTGACGCTGGCCGACGAGGTGCTGACGTCCGACTCGTCCCGGTTCTGGCCGGCGGACCGGTGGCAGCCGGGCGGCCCGCAGTTCTCGTACGACAAGCAGTTCGTCCGCGACTGGTCCACCCGGGCCGGCTGGGACCGCCGCCCGCCCGCCCCGGTCGTGCCGGCCGAGGTGGTGGACGCCACCCGGGCCCGGTACGTCGAGGTGTACGAGCGGCTCACCGGCCGAACCTGGTCCTGAGGGCGGCTACTCCTCGGCCAGCGCCAGGGCGAGCCGGCCGGTGCCGTACCGGGCGATGCTGACCCGGACGTCCTCCCGCCGGCCGAGCGCCAGCAGGTAGGCGCGGGCGTCCGACGGCGCCTCGGTGCCGGGCGGGTACACCTGGTGCAGCTTCACGTGCGGCCCGCCCTCGCGGTTGAGCAGGCTGGCGAAGATGTTGCACAGCTCGCGGACGTTCTCCTCCAGCGGCGGGGTGAGCGCGCCCTCCTCGACGGCGTCCTCGGCCCCGCCGGGCGGCAGCAGGCCCAGCGACGCGCCGGCGTTGGCGGCCAGCGGGAGGTCCAGGCCGAGGACCGCGACGAGCCGGGAGGAGTTGTCGACGTACAGCGCGACCAGCGTCTTCGGCAGGTCGTCGGTCTTCGTCGGGTCGCCGGGGACGACCTCGACCTCCGGGTCCAGCAGGTCGTCGAGCAGTGTGCGCACCTGTAGCAGCCCGGGCAGCGTGACGGTCATACCTGTACTCATGCCCCGATAATCGGCGATAACACCTCATCGAAGCGCTCGGCGGTGAACGGCTTCACGATGAAGAAGCGGGCGCCGGCGTCCTCGGCCTGCTTCTGCATCTCCTCGGTGCACTCCGAGGTGACGAAGCCGAACGGCATGTCCGCGCCGCTGGCCCGGGCCCGGCGCAGCACCTCGATGCCGGTCAGGCCGGGCATGTTCCAGTCGGAGATCACCAGGTCCGGGTGCTCCTTGGTGACCAGGTCGAGCGCCTGGGTGCCGTCCGCCGCCTCGACCAGCTCGTGCCCGTCGAACCCGGCCTGGCGCAGCGTCCGGGTCACGATCTGGCGCATCACCCGGCTGTCGTCCGCGATCAGGATCTTCACGGCTAGCCCTCCCTCTTCTCGTGCCACATGCTGATCGATACCGGCTCCCCCTGCCACGCGCCGGCCAGCTCGCAGATCCGGGTGGCCCCCGGCAGCCGGGTGACCGCGCCCGCGCCGAGCACCACCTGCGGCAGCGCGAGCAGGCAGCCGGGCGGCAGCATGCTCTTGACGTTGCCGCCGATGATGTTGACCAGCTCGCCCAGCGTGTCCGCGAGGTCGTCCTCGCCGATGTCCTCCGGCGGCTGGTCCAGGAACGCCGCGGCCGCGGCCGTGCCCGCGCCGCGCGAGCAGGCGACCACGACGTGCCCGTGCCACGGGCCGGTGATCGAGATCGACGCGTGCGCGTCGAAGGCGCCGGGCGGGCCGTCGGCCAGCTCCAGCGGGGCCACCCCGTCGGGGTCCAGGTAGGACGCCCAGACCTGGTCGGCGATGTCCTTCAGGTCGACGTCGGTCGGCTCGATGAACGCCTCGTCGCCACTCATAGGCTTGCTCCGTTCGGTACGAGCCCCAGCAGGGCGAGCTTCTCGGCCAGCGACTCCGGGGTGAAGGGCTTGATGACGTACTCGTGCGCCCCGGCGGCCAGCGCGCGCACGATCTGGCTCTGCTCGCTCTCGGTGGTGACCATGACGACGGTCATCCGGCGCAGGCCCGGCTCGGCCCGGACGGCGCTGACGAAGGCCAGCCCGTCCATCACCGGCATGTTCCAGTCGACGAGCGCCAGGTCGGGCGGGGTGTCCAGCGCGGCGATCGCGTCCAGGGCGGCCTGCCCGTCGCCCGCCTCGACGGCGGTGAAGCCGAGCCCCTCGACGATCCGGCGCAGGATGCGCCGCATCGCGCGGGAGTCGTCGACGATGAGTGCCCGCATGCGCCTCAGCCCTTTCCCTGTCCGCTGCCCGCCGGGCGGCCCGATTGGTACGCGAAGGTCCGGCCGGCGGCGACCCGGCGGAAGCTGTCGTCCACGCCGATCGTCGACTCCGCCGCGCCGAGGAACAGCCAGGCGTCCGGCCGCATGAGCCGGCCCACGTGGCGCAGCACGGTGCGCTTGGTGGGGATGTCGAAGTAGATCAGCACGTTGCGCAGGAAGACCAGGTCGAACGGCGCCATCGCCGACGGCGGCGCGACCAGGTTGAGCCGCTGGAAGTGGACGTTGCGGCGCAGCAGCGGGGCGACCTGCCACTGCGCGCCGGCCCGCTCGAAGTAGTGCACGAGCATCCGCGCCGGCAGCCCCCGGTTGATCTCGATCTGGCTGTACCGGCCGGCCTCGGCCCGGGCGATCATGTCGGCCGAGATGTCGGTGGCGGTGATCTCGTACGTCCAGCCGGCCGGCAGGAACTCGTGCAGCGTGATCGCCAGGCTGTACGTCTCCTGCCCGCTGGAGCAGGCGGCCGACCACACCCGCAGCCGGCGCTGCGCCGACCGGGCCGCCAGGAGCTGCGGCAGCACGGTGGCGGTGAGCGCGGCGTACGGCTCGTTGTCCCGGAACCACGACGTCTCGTTCGTGGTCATCGCGTCCACGATCGCCTGGACGGTGCTGCGGTCGGCGCGCTGGCGGACGCTCGCGATGAGGTCGCCGACGCTGGCCGCGCCGGACTTGCGGGCCAGCGGCAGCAGCCGGGCCTGGACCAGGTACTCCTTGTCCGGCCCGAGCACGATCGAGGACTCGCGGCGCAGCAGCTCGCTCAGGTAGGCGAACTCCGCCGCCGGCAGCGTGGGGGCGGTCACCGGGCGGTCCCCGCCGCGGCCCGGCCGGCGCCGGCCCGCCCGGCCAGGTACCCGCCGATGGCGGCCAGCGGCTTGATCGAGTCGGCGAGGCCGGCCTCGGCGACCGCGCCGGGCATGCCCCAGACCACCGAGGACTGCTCGTCCTGGACGACGATCTCGGCGCCGGCCCGGTGCAGCACGTCGGCGCCGGCCCGCCCGTCGTGGCCCATGCCGGTGAGGACGGTGGCGAGCGTCCCCCGCCCGTACGTGGCGGCGACCGAGCGGAACAGCACGTCCACGGCGGGCCGGCAGGAGTTCTCCGGCGGCGCCTCGGTCAGCCGGGTGACCACCTCGGTCCCCCGCCGGACGACCTCCAGGTGCCGGTCGCCGGGGGCGATGTACACGTGGCCGGGGCGCAGCGGGGTGTCCGCGGCGGCCTCCCGGACGGCCAGCGCGACGGTCCGGTCCAGCCGGTCGGCGAACATCGTGGTGAACACCGGCGGCATGTGCTGCACGACCACCACCGGTACCGGCAGCCCGGCCGGCAGCGCGGCGAGCACCCTGGCCAGCGCGTCCGGCCCGCCGGTGGACGAGCCGATGGCGAGCACGTCGACCCGGCCGGTGCCGATCCCCGGCCGCGGTACGGCCCGGGCGGCGGCCACGACCGGCCGGTGGGTGAGGCCCGGCACCCGGCCGTCGCGCTGGGAGGTCGGGGGCTGGCGGTCCCGGTCGGCGGGCCGCGCCGCCGGGCGGGCGGGCAGCGCGGCGGCGGGCGCGGGGTTGGCGGGCCGGGCCGGCGGCGTCGGCCGGGTGGGCGGCGCGGGGCGGGCCGGGGCGGCCGGGGCCGCGGCGGTCGGGGCCGCGGCGGTCGGGGCCGCGGGGGCGAGCGGGGCGGCAGCGCCGGCCGCGCCGCGCCGGGCGGCGCCGCGGCTGCCGAGCGCCCGGATCCGCGGGACGAGCTGCTCCCGGACGGCGGCGATCGAGGCGTTCACGCTGCCGGTGTTGGCCGGCTTGGTGACGTAGTCGGTGGCGCCCGCGCTGAGCGCGTCGAGGGTGGCCGAGGCCCCGTTGGCGGTGAGCGTGCTGAACATGATCACCGGTACCCGCTCGCCCGCGCGGCGCAGTTCCCGGACGGCCTCGATGCCGTTCATCTCGGGCATCTCGATGTCCATGGTGACGACGTCGGGGCGGAGCGCGGCGACCTGCTCGATCGAGCGGCGGCCGTTCGGCGCGGTACCGACGACCTCGATGTCCCCGGCACCGGCCAGGGCGTCCTGGATGAGCCGGCGGACGACGACGGAGTCGTCGACGACGAGAACCGAGATCACGTGGGGTCCTCCGAGCGGTAGCCGGGGCACCGCGAGCGGTGCGCGACACTATCGGCCCCCGGGCTGGCGGAGCTTAGGGTCTACCCTCACCCTACGGATTTACTCCGTCACCAAGCGCAATCCGGGTTACTTGGAGCGGTCCAGCCAGGCCGGGCCGAGCACGGTCAGCACCGGGGCTACCAGCCGGTAGGCGGCCTGCGTGTCCAGCAGGTCCCGGACCACGAGCGCCTGGACGGCGCCGCTGACCAGGTTCCACACCCCGGCCGCCCGGTCGGCGAGCGTGACCACCCCGTTGTCCAGCGCCTCCACCAGCAGGAGCTGGGCGGCGGCGGCCGTGCGCACCCGGTCCGACAGGTACGCCGCCCAGGACGCCGAGTGGACCGCCGTGGCCCAGCCGGACGCCTGGCTGCGCCGCTGGTCCTCGCCCGCCCGGACGAGCCGCCGGGTCGCGGTCGGGGCCAGGCTGCGGACCTCGGTGAGCAGGTTCTTCACGGCCGCGTGGTGCGGCCCCAGGTCGATCGGGCCGGGGATGGGCAGCCGCCGGGCCGAGGAGACCCAGCCGGCGCCGAGCTGCCGCCGGGTGCCGTCGGGGAGCTGGTCGCGCAGGTACGCCGCGACGGCCGCGTCGCAGAGCACCGCGGTGGCCCGCTCGGCCTCCTCGCTCTGCCGGGCCTCCCGGCCGGAGCCGGTCCAGGTCCAGGACAGGATGTCGTGGCGCAGGCAGCCGAGCAGGCCGTCAACGGAGCCGATCGGGGCGGTCCGGACCTGCCCCAGCGTCTCCAGCGTGACCTCGTCGCCGAGCTTGCGGATCGTCGGCACCCGCGCGGCGGCCTGCTCGACCTCCAGCCACAGCTCGGCCCGCCGGTCCGGGCCGGGCAGCGCCGCGGCCAGTACCGGCAGGTCCTCGTGGCGCAGGGTCAGCGCGCGCAGCAGGACCCGCGCGACCGCCGACCCGCCGGCGAGGCGGGTCAGGTCGAACCCCAGCACCGAGGCGCTGACCAGGCTGTACATCCACGCCCTTCCTCTCCCCCGCCGGCAGGCCGCGGACGGGCGGCCCACCGGACCGGCGCCGGCTGCGCCGGCGGGTGCTCGGTCCCCGGTCCGGCATTCGGAAAATCGGCTCGAATCGGCGCTCGGACGTCGGTGATGTGTCGGACATCAGCGGTGTGTCGACACGGCGTGTCGACATCAGTGGGTGTCGGCGGCGGCGGTGACGTCGAGGGCGAGCATGAGTCGATCGTCCACTTTGAACGTACCCTGCACCAGCGCCCGCGCGGGGCCCCCCAGCGTGTCCGGCGGCGGCTCGAAGTGGCGCTCGTCCAGCGAGACCACCTCGCCGATCCGGTCGACCAGCAGGCTGACGGGCTCGTCCCCGACGCGCAGGATGACGTTCATGACCGGGCCGTCCATCGCGTGCCGCTCCAGGCCGAGCTGCACCCGCATGTCCACGGCGGCGATGACCTGGCCGCGGAGGTTGAACAGGCCGCCGATGGCCTCCGGGGCCAGCGGCACGGCGGTGTACTCCGAGAAGGACAGTACCTCCTGCACGTGGTCCACATCGACCCCGAACAGGGCGCCCTCGACCTCGAACGTGGCGTACTGACGAGTAGTCATACCGCCTCCACCAGGGCGTCGCCGGAGTCGGCGTAGAAGTGCGGGTCGGCGGCCAGGATCGCCCGGCGGACGTCCAGCAGCTCGGTCACCCGCTGGGCGATCACCGCCGAGCCGACCACGCCGTCGTCGTCGATGTCCGCCCGCTCGGCGGCCGCGGTCTCCACGATGTCGACGATCCCGTCGACCACCAGGGCGATGCTGCGGCCCCGCTCGGTGTACACCACGGCGGCGACGCTCTCCCCCGGCGGCGCGGCCTCGACGCCGAGCAGCCAGGACAGCCGGACCAGCGGCAGGATCCGGCCGCGGTACTGGACGACCTCCCGGTTGCCCACCCACTCGATCGCCGCGGCGGCGAACTCCTCCAGCCGGGTGACCGTGTCCAGCGGGATCGCCACCCGCCGGGCGCCGACCGAGGTGACCAGCAGCCGGTTCACCTCGGTGCCGGCGGCCACCACCTCGCGCTCCTGCTCGGCCTCGATCCGCTCGGCCACCGCCGCCGACAGGTGCGAGCGCCGGGCCAGCGACGGCACGTCGAGGATCAGCGCGACCTTGCCGTCGCCGAGGATCGTCGCGCCGGCGTACATGCCGATCTCCTTGAACCGGGCGGTCAGCGCCTTGACGACGACCTCCTCGGTGTTCAGCACCCGGTCGACGACCACGCCGAAGCGGCGGCCGTCGGCCTGGAGTACCACCACGTACACGCCGCGGTCGTCGCCGGCGGCCGGGCGGCCGAGGGCGGCGTCCAGCCGGACCAGCGGGAGCAGCTTGCCGCGCAGCCGGTAGACGGGCGCGCCGGAGACGTACTCGATCCGGGTGTGGTCGCCGTCGACGTAGACCAGCTCGTGCACGGCGACCTGCGGGATCACGTACCGGTCGCTGCCCGAGTCGATGGTCAGGGCCTGGATGATCGCCAGGGTGAGCGGGATCGTCAGCCGCCAGGTGGTGCCCTCGCCGAGCGTCGAGTCGACGTCGACGGCGCCACCGATCCGCTCGATGTTGGTCTTCACCACGTCCATCCCGACGCCGCGGCCGGAGACGTTGGTGACCTTCTCCGCCGTGGAGAAGCCCGGCTGGAAGACCTGCATCATGACCTCGCGGGGCTCCATCCGCTCCGCCTCGGCGGCGGTCACCACGCCCCGCTCGACGGCCTTGGCCCGCACCCTCTCCACGTCGATGCCGGCGCCGTCGTCGATCACCTCGACGGTGACGTGGCCGCTCTCGTGGTACGCCTTCAGGGTCAGCGTGCCCTCGGCGGCCTTGCCGGCGGCCACCCGCCGCTGCGGGTCCTCGATGCCGTGGTCGACGGCGTTGCGGACGAGGTGGGTCAGCGGGTCCTTGACCGCCTCCAGCAGGCTGCGGTCCAGCTCGGTGTCGGCCCCGACCATCGCCACCCGGACCTGCTTGCCGCAGGCGGTGGACAGGTCCCGGACCACCCGGGGCAGCTTGAGCCAGAGCTGCTCGATCGGCTGCATCCGGGTCTTCATGATGCCCTCTTGCAGCTCGCTGGTGATCAGGTTGAGCCGCTGGGTGGTCCGCACGATCACCGGGTCGGCCGCGTCGGTGGCGGCCCGGACGAGCTGGTTGCGGACGAGCACCAGCTCGCCGACCAGGTTCATCAGCGAGTCGAGCAGGTCGACGTCCACCCGGATCGTGGCGTCGCCGGCGCTGCGCCGGCCCTGCCGGTCCAGCGCCTCGTTGACGGCGGCGGCGTTGGTCTTGCCCTCGTCCAGCAGGATCGCGCCGAGCCGGCGCTCGTCCCCGCCGGTCTGCTTCTGCAACGCCCAGTTGACGTCGGTGTCGACGGCGGCGCCGGCGTTGACGAGCAGCTCACCGAGCGGCCGGCGGGCGGCGTCGGCCGCCGCGGCGGCCGCGGCCGCCGGGTCGACCTCGGGGCTGACGGCGTCGGTGGGCGCGCCGGTCCCGGCGCGCGGCGGCAGGACGGCCTCGGCGTCGGCGTCGGTGGGCGGCCCCCCGGCGCCCGCGGCGGGCTCGACGCCAGCGGCGGTGCCGGCTTCCGGTTCGGCAGCCGCGGCCGGCTCGGTACCCGCCGCCGGTTCGGGGCCGGCGGCCGGGTCGGTGCCCGCGGCCGGCGGCTCGGCCGCGGTGGCCGTGCCGATCGGGGCCTCGGCGCCGTCGGTGATCTGGGCGTTGACCCGGCCGATCAGCTCGTCCACCGGGATGTCGCCCTCGGCGCCGGTCTCCTCGATGCTGGCCAGCAGCGCGCGCACCCCGTCGACCATGGCGAGCAGGACGGAGATCGTGTCGGAGGTGACCGGCTGGACGCCGTCGCGCAGCCGGGACAGCAGCGACTCGCCCGCGTGGGTCAGCGTCTCCAGCCGGCCGAACGCCAGGAAGCCGCTGGTCCCCTTGATCGTGTGGATCGTGCGGAAGATGCCGGAGAGCAGTTCCCGCGAGGGCTCCCGCTCCAGGGCCACGAGGTCGCCGTCGAGCTGGTCGAGATTCTCGTAGCTCTCCACGAGGAATTCATCGACGATCTCGCCAAGATCATCCACAGTACGCCCTCCGGGTCCCGTCGATCGGGCGCGCCGCCGCGGCCGGCGCTGGGTCAGTTTCGGCAGGGGAGCCGGCGAGCTGAGCGCGGGTCCGGGCCGCCGCTCAGGCCGCGAGGATCTCCCGGACGGCGGCCACGAGCCCGTCCGTCGTGAACGGCTTCTGGATCACGGTGTCCTCGTCGTGCAGGAGGCCGCGGCTGACGGCGCTCTCCTTCGGCAGCCCCGAGACGTACACCACCCGGATGCCGGGCCGGACCGCCCGGGTGTCGCGCGCGACCCCGAGCCCGATCGCGTCGGGCATGCCCAGGTCGGCGAGCAGCACGTGGATGTCCCCCTGGTGCTCCTTGCAGACCGCGACGGCGTCGTTCGGGTCGCCCGCGGGCAGGGCGGTGAAGCCCTTGCGCTCCAGCATTCGGCACATCACTTCACGGAGGTCGTCCTCATCGTCGAAGACCAGGACGGTGGGGTGCTCCAGCGGTACTGCAGCCACATCTGCCCCCTAGAACTCGGCGCTGCTCCCCGGTCCGGGTCGCTGTCGGAGCCTCGCATCAGGGTAGGTCATCGTTTACGAATGTAACTCGCAAACGGCCCCCGCGGGTCGTCCGTGCGCCACCCGTGAACGCCCGCCACCCCGGCGGCCGCCCCGGGCCAAAGAGTAGGACATCGACGGCGATTCGCCTACATCGGATGTCGGGAGTCACACCGCCGACAATGTGCGCTATTTTCCCTCCGGTCTCGCTCACAGCGAATTTGGATCAAGCTCAGTCGATTTATCGATGCCATTCTGGTAGTACTGGTCGGGTGACGCACGCCAATCCCCCGGACGCGCATCCACCTGGGCGTTCAGCAGCCGCGGACACCGGCGACACACTCGACGAACCGGCTGGCCACGAGGCCCCGGCCAGCCCACTCACCGGCCCGGAGAAAGGCCCGGAAACGGCCATGCCGCACACCCCCGTATTTGTCGACTCGACCGGTCGCCGACGCCGTCGGCTGGCCCGTACCGCATACCTTTTCGGTGTTCTTTCCGTCGCTTATCTGGTGTTCACCGCGATGAGCGCATTCGGCGGATCGGTCACCCCCGGCGGACCGCCCGCCGACCCCGGACCGGGGATCAGTCCGACCGCTCCGCGGGCTGTTCCGTCGCCGGTCGTACTGCCCGGTACCCACCGGTGACCGACCGCAAGCGCATTCGCGACCAACGACGTGCCGCCCGCACCACGACGCTCCCGATCGCCCTCGGCGTCCTGATCGCGGCGCTCGGCGTGCTGGCCGTCAACGCGTACCTCGCCAACGGCTTCGCCCCCGACCACGAGCTGACCGGCGGCGCCGACAACGCGGTGCCGGCGGCGATCCGCGACGGCGGCCCGCTGATCGAGGACACGCCCGCCGGCATGCGCACGTACGGCATCCCGGACCGGACGCTGCTGCTCACCTTCGACGACGGCCCCGACCCGGTGTGGACCCCGCGGATCGCCGACGTGCTCTACCGGCACGGCGTCCGGGCCACCTTCTTCGTCGTCGGCAGCCAGGTGACCAAGCACCCCGAGCTGGTCCGCCGGCTCGTCGCCGAGGGCCACGAGATCGGCGTGCACTCCTTCTCCCACCCCCAGCTCGCCGCCGTCCCGGCCTGGCGCCGGCAGTTGGAGAGCAGCCAGACCCAGGTCGCGCTCGCCGGCGCGGCCGGGATCACCGCCCGGCTCATCCGGTTCCCGTACTCGTCGGTCAACGGCGCCATCGACAACGCCTCCTGGCCGGTCTACCGGGAGGCCGGCGCCGAGGGGTACCTCAACGTCCTCACCCAGCTCGACAGCCGCGACTGGGCCCGCCCCGGCGTCGACGCGATCACCGCCAACATGACCCCGGCCGACGGCCGCGGCGGCGTGGTGCTGCTGCACGACGCCGGCGGCGACCGCAGCCAGACCGCCGCCGCCCTGGACCGGTACCTCGAGTCGATGAGCGCCGCCGGGTACCGGTTCAGCACCCCCGGCGAGGTGCTCGGCGAGGCGAAGGTGGCTGCCGCCGCGCCCGGCGCCGCGCCGCCGTCCTTCCGGGCCAACCCGATCGCCGCCGACAGCCTGACCCTGCGCGGCCGGGTCCTGATCGGCTCGATCCGGTTCGCCGACCGCGCCGTCGACGCCCTGCTGGTGGTGTTCCTCGCCATCGGGGTGCTGACCGTCGCCCGGATCGCGCTGCTGCTGGTCACCACCCGCCGGCACCTGCGCCGCCGCCGGCACCCCGACTTCCGCTGGGGCCCGCCGGTCACCGACCCGGTGACGGTCATCGTCCCCGCGTACAACGAGGCCGCCGGCATCGCCCGGGCCGTCCGCTCGCTCGCCGGCGGCGACCACCCCGGCATCGAGGTGATCGTCGTGGACGACGGCTCCACCGACGACACCGCGGCGATCGTCCGCGGCCTGGCCCTGCCCGGCGTCCGGCTGATCTCCGTACCGAACGGCGGCAAGGCCGAGGCGCTCAACATCGGCATCGCCGCCGCCCGGCACGAGCTGATCGTCATGGTCGACGGGGACACCGTCCTCGAACCGGGGTCGGTCCGCCGGCTCGTCCAGCCCTTCGCCGACCCGTCCGTCGGCGGCGTCTCCGGCAACGTCAAGGTCGGCAACCGGCGCGGGCTGCTCGCCGCGTGGCAGCACATCGAGTACGTGATGGGCTTCAGCCTGGACCGCCGGATGTACGACATCCTGGGCGTCATGCCGACCGTCCCCGGCGCGATCGGCGCGTTCCGCCGCTCGGCGCTGCTCGCCGTCGGCGGGGTCAGCAGCGACACGCTCGCCGAGGACACCGACCTGACGATGGCGGTCATCCGCGCCGGCCACCGCGTCGTGTACGAGGAGTCGGCCCGGGCGTGGACCGAGGTGCCGACGAGCCTGCGCCAGCTCTGGTCCCAGCGGTACCGCTGGGGGTACGGCACGATCCAGTCCATGTGGAAGCACCGCCGCACCCGCGACGACGGGCCGGGCGGGCGGCGGTTCGGGCTGGTCGGGCTGCCGCTGCTGGTGCTGTTCCAGGTGGTGCTGCCGCTGCTGGCCGGGCTGATCGACCTGTTCGCGCTGTACGGCGTCTTCTTCTACGACCTGAAGCTGACCGCCGCGGCCTGGCTGGTGATGCTGACCGCGCAGCTCGCGACGGCGGCGGTGGCGTTCCGGCTGGACGGGGAGCGGCTGCGCGCGATCTGGCTGCTGCCGTTGCAGCAGCTCGTGTACCGGCAGCTCATGTACTTCGTGGTGATGCGGGCGGTGCTGGCGGCGCTGAGCGGCGCCCGGATGCGCTGGCACAAGCTCCGCCGCCACGGCGACGCCGCCATCCTCACCCCACCCACCCGCCACCCCGCCCGCGCCGCCTGACCGCTTCCCGAGGCGGGCGCGCCGCTCCCGGTCGCCGCGCGCGGCTCCCGGTGCGGATCATGGCGTCAGGTACCTGATCACCGTGAATTCGGTACCTGACGTCATGTTGACCTTCGGACCACCGCCGCCCGGCGCGGATGTACCGGGCGGGGCACGCGGCGGTGGCGGGTTGCGGCCTACGCTGGTCGCCCGGGCCGGGCGACCACGCGGAGGACGGGGACGTGCAGCGCCGCGAGATCCTGCGTACGGCGGGGATCGCCGTCGCGCTCGCCGCCATGCCGGCCGCCGGCCGGGGTACCGCCACCGCCGACGCCCTGGCCGACCGCGGCGCCGCGCTCTGGCGGCGGTTCGTGGTGACCTCGCCGAAGCGGGTCCTGCTCCCGGAGGTGCGGGCGCACGTCGCCGTCATCCTCGGCGCCGTCCGCGACGGCGGGCGCTCGCCCCGGCTGCTCGGCGCGCTGAGCGAGGCGCTGCAACTGGCCGGGGAGATCTTCCTCGACCTGCGCCGGTACGGCGACGCGGCGCACGCCCACGACCTCGCGGCGACCGCCGCCCGCGACGCCGGCCACGCCGATCGGCACGCGTGCGCGCTGGCCCGGCGGGCCTACGTGGCGCTGTACGAGCACCGGCCCGCCGACGCCGACGCGCTCCTGGCCAGCGCGGGCGCGGCGGCGCGCGACGGCGACGGCGCCCTGCCCACCCGGCACTGGGTGGCGGCGGTGGCCGCGCGGGCGCGGGCCGCCCTCGGCGACGCCGATGGCTGCGCCCGGGCGCTGGCCGCGGCCGCGGGCGCACCCCCGGCGCCGCCGCTGGGCTGGCTGCGCTTCGACGGCGGCCGGCTGGCCGAGGAGCGCGGCGCCTGCGCGGTCCTGCTCGGGCAGCCCGGCCGGGCCATCGCCACCCTGGACGCCGTCCTCGACCGGCCGCTGTCGGCCCGGCGGCGCGGCGGGGTGCTCGCCGACCTGGTCATCGCCGCGGCGCAGCAGCGGGACGTCGACCGGATCGAGCGGTACGGCGACGCGGCGGTCGACCTGGCGGCGGCGCACGACTCGGGCGTCGTGGCGCAGCGGCTGGCCGACGTGCGGGTGGCGCTGGCGCCGCTGCGCCGGGACCGTCGGGTCCGGGCCCTCGACGACAATCTGGCCACACTCATCCCGGGCACCACATAGGAGGACCGATGTCGGACAGCGAACCGGGCCGGGCGTTCCGGCGGGCGTGGATCGAGGGCGTGCGCCGGCACTTCCCCGGCGAGCCGAAGCCGGGGTACGTCGCGCCGTGGGCGGACACGCCGGACTGGGAGCGGGCGAGCGCCGCCGCGGTCGAGCGGCAGGTCCGGGAGTTCGCGGCGGCGACGGCCGGCGCATGGGTGAAGCTGAGCCGGGAACAGCGCGGGCGGTTCGTGGCGCTGTGCTGGATCGGGCAGATCCACCGCCACTTCCCCGATCCGAAGCCGTCGTACGTCGCCGACTGGGCCGACCTGCCGCCGTGGCAGCGGGAGACCGACGCCGACCTCTTCGACGCGATCGCGGGCGCCCTGACCCCCGGCGCCTGACCACCTCCCGGGCCCGATGACTCGCCACTCGGGCGCGACCGCGTGCCGGGGCGCCCGGTCGAACACGCGCCGTACGCCGGCGTGGCGCGCCCCGGGAGGGCACGCCACGCCGGGGTCAGCGGGCCGTGGCGGTCTGTCGGCCCAGCAGCTCCGTCAGGCGGGTGTACCCCTCTTCCACCCCGGACTCCATCCCGCTGGCGATCATCGCGTCCCGCTCGGCGACCGTCCGGTACACCGACACCGTCCGGAGCTGGGTCCGGCCGTCGGCCTCGGTGAAGGTGGCGAACTCGAGGCTGACCGCGCCGGGCGCGCCCTCGTACTCCCAGGTCTGGACGATGCCGTCGACGGACGGCTCGCCGTGGAAGACGCCCCGGAAGCCGTACTCGGTGCCGTCCTGCTCGACGTGGGCGTACCGCCAGCGGCCGCCGTCGCGGACCTCCAGCCGGTCGATCCGCAGGGTCAGCCGGCCGGGGCCGAGCCACTGGGGCAGCAGCTCGGGGTCGACGTGGGCGCGGTACACGAGGTCGCGTGGGGCGGCGAACTCGCGCCGGATCTCGATGGTCGGCTGGTCGGCGGCGGCGATGATCTCGGTCTTGCCGGACATGGCTTACTCCTTCTCGTCGGGCGGCCGATCCTCGTCGGTCGGCCGGTGCAGGGTGGCCAGGAGGGCGTCGAGCCGGCCGTGGCTCTCGGCCCAGAAGCTGCGGTACTCGGCCAGCCACGCCGCCGCCGCCCGCAGGGGGGCCGCGTCGAGGTGGCTGAGCCGGGCGGTGCCGCGGCGGCTGCGGGTGATCAGCCCGGCCTCCGCCAGTACCCGCAGGTGCTTGGAGACGGCCGGCTGGGACATCGCGAACGGCTCCGCCAGCGCGGCGACGCTCGCCTCGCCGGCCTTGAGCCGGTGCAGGATCGCCCGCCGCGTCGGGTCGGCCAGCGCCCCGAACACCGCGTCCAACTCCTCGTCCACGCTCGCACTCCATAACTAGTAAGTTCTAGAACTACTTGGTTATGTAAGCACACGCACCGGCCCCCGTCAAGGGGTGCGGGGGATCAGCCGCGCAGGAGGCGGCGCGGGCCCTGGCCCTCGGCGGCCAGGGTGTCGCCGGGGTTGGCCAGGCGGCAGGCGCGCAGCGACAGGCAGCCGCAGCCGATGCAGTCGCTCAGGTCGTCGCGCAGCCGCTCCAGCAGGGCGATCCGCTGGGTCAGCCGGTCCCGCCAGCGCCGGGACAGCGCCGCCCAGTCCGCCCGGGTCGGCGTCCGGCCGTCCGGCAGCTCGGCCAGCGCGGCGCCGATCTCGTCCAGCGAGACGCCGGCCGCGGCGGCGATCCGGACGAAGGACACCCGGCGCAGCTCGCTCTGGTCGTACCGGCGCTGGTTGCCGGCCGTCCGGACGCTGCGGATCAGGCCGAGCCGCTCGTAGTACCGCAGGGCCGAGGCGGCCACCCCGCTGCGCCCGGACAGCTCCCCGATGGTCAGCTCCGCCACATCCGCCCCCGCCGGCCTTGAGTTGAAGTCAACTTCACCTTGCAGGCTAGCGCCATGACCGTCACGACGACCACGGATCGGGACCGGCTCGGGCCGCTGCTGCGGCGGCTCACCGGCGACGAGAAGCACGCGACCAGCGCACACTCCACGCTGGACGTGCTCTGGGTGCTGTACGACCGGGTGCTGCGGGTCGCCCCCGACCGGCTCGACGATCCGGAGCGGGACCGGTTCCTGCTGTCCAAGGGGCACGGTCCGGCCGCGTACTACGCGGTGCTCGCCGCGAAGGGCTTCATCCCGGCCGACTGGCTGGACGACCTCGCCGGGCCGGACTCGCCGCTCGGCCACCACCCGGACCGGCTCCGGGTGCCCGGCGTGGAGGTCGGCACCGGCTCGCTCGGGCACGGGCTCGGCCTCGGCGTCGGTACCGCGCTCGGGCTGCGGGCGCAGGGCCTGCTGACGCCGCGGGTGTACGTGCTGCTCGGCGACGGCGAGCTGGACGAGGGCAGCAACCACGAGGCCATCGCGTACGCCGGCGCCACCGGCCTGGACAGCCTCACCGCCGTCGTGGTGGACAACGGCTCCGCCACCCACGGCTGGCCGGGCGGCATCGCCACCCGGTTCGCCGCGCACGGGTGGAGCACCGCCGCGGTGGACGGCCGGGACCACGGGGAGCTGGCCGGCGCCCTCGGCATCGCCCTGCCCGGGCGGCCGCACGCCGTCGTGGCCCGGATCGGGGGGTGAGCATGCGGGAGGCGTTCATCGCGGCGACCACCGACCTGCTCGCCGACGAGCCGCGCACGGCGCTGGTCCTGGCCGACATCTCCGCGGCGGCGTTCGCCGGCGCCGCGGCCCGGCACCCGGACCGGGTGCTCAACGTCGGCATCCGCGAGCAGCTCATGGTCGGGGTGGCCGGCGGGCTCGCGCTGACCGGGCTGCGGCCGGTCGTGCACACGTACGCGCCGTTCGTGGTCGAGCGGGCGTTCGAGCAGCTCAAGCTGGACCTGGACCACCAGGGCGTCGGGGCGGTCGTGGCGACGGTCGGCGCGTCGTACGACGGGGCGGCGATGGGGCGCACGCACCAGTCCCCCGGCGACGTCGCGCTGCTGGACACCCTGGACGGCTGGACCGTGCACGTGCCCGGCCACCCGGCCGAGGTGGCGCCGCTGCTGCGCGCCGCCGCGGCGGCCGACACCAGCGTGTACCTGCGGCTGAGCAGCCAGCGCAACCACCTGTCCCGGCCGGGGGCGCACGGGGTCGTGCCGCTGCACACCGGCGGGCCGGGGGCGCCGGTGGTGCTCGCGGTCGGGCCGATGCTGCGGCCGGTGCTCGCCGCCGTGGCCGGGCTGGACGTGACCGTCGCCTACACGCACACGCCGCGGCCGTTCGACGCCGCGGGGCTGCGGGCGCTGGCCCGCCGGGACGTGGTGCTGGTCGAGCCGTACCTGGCCGGCACGTCCAGCCGGGTCGTCGCCGGGGCGCTGCGCGACCTGCCGCACCGGCTGCTGGCGCTGGGGGTGGGGCGGGCGGACCTGCGCCGGTACGGCACGCCCGCCGACCACGCCCGGTGGCACGGCCTGGACCCCGCCGGCCTGCGTGCCTCGATCACGTCCTTCCTCACCCCCTGACCGCGGGTCGCGCCGCCCGGCCACCCACCGCGGGCGACCGGCCGCGCAGCGGGGGTCGGCGGCACGCGGCCGCGGCGGGGGTCAGCGGCAGGGGACGTTGGCCAGGCCGCGGGCCGCGCCCGTGGCCGTGTTGTCGCAGGACAGGCGGTTGTCCAGGGCCGGGCTGAACCGGTACCCCCAGCCCGGCCCGGACACCGCCGCCGCGTTGCCCGCGAACACGTTGCCGCGCCCCCAGCCGGGTACGACCGCGTGCGTCTGGAAGCCGTCGCCGCGGGAGGCGCGGCCGCGGTTGCCGCGGATCGTCCAGCCGTTGCCCTTGACGTCCACCCAGGAGTCGGCGTACGCGCCGACCAGCCGCGACCCGTCGAACACGTTGCCGACGAGCTGCCCCCCGGTGGTGCCCTCCTTGATGTCCACCGCCTCGGCGGTGGTGCCCAGGATGCGGTTGCCGCGCACGACGTTGCGGTCGGAGGCGTCCGGGGCGCAGGAGCTGACGGCGCACCAGTTCGCCGCGGCCGAGCCGACGTAGACGCCCTCGCCGAACTGCGGGCGGCGCAGGCCGGTGCCCCGGATCAGGTTGCGCTCGACGAGGTTGTCGCTGCTGAACGCCCGCAGGTGGATCGCCTCGTCGCCGATCCGCTCGACGGTCAGGCCGGCGAGGGTGACCCGGCGGCCGCGGTCGACCAGGATGCCCTTGCGCCCGTTGCGGACGGTGAAGCCGACCAGCCGGACGTCGCTGGCGCCGTCCAGGTGCAGCACCGACCCGGCGTCGGGGCCGGCGCCGTCCAGGATCGCGCCGGGGCCGCCGCAGACGTGGATCGGGGCCGCGGCGGTGCCGGAGACGTCGACAACGAACCGGCCGGGGTACACGCCGTCGGCGAGCCGGATCGAACTGCCGGGGCCGGCGGTGTCCAGCGCCGTCTGCAACGTCATCGCGTCGGCCGCGGTGGCGGTCGGCGCCGGGCAGCCGCCCGCGGCGGGCGGCGCGGCCGGCGGCGGCGCGGTGGTGGTGGGGGTGGGAGTGGCCGCCGCCGGGGGGACGGTTCGGTCGGCGGCCACTCGGATCAGGAGCGCCCCGAGGGCGCCGGCGGCGAGCAGGACGGCGACCCCGCCGCCCACCAGCCAGCGCCGGCGCGCGCGGGACCGCCCGGCGGGAGGGCGTCCACCGGGCGGGAGACCGTCCCCGGCGGCACCCGTCACCGGCCGAACCGCGGCCCGCGGGCCCGCGGCGGCGCGGTGCGGGCGTACGGCAGCTTGCCCCCCGGCCGGGCCCGGCGGCGGAACGCGGTGCCGGCGAGCGCCAGCAGGACCAGCGCCCACAGCACCGTGGTCGGCGTCGTGCGCTGCGCCAGCGCCCGCCAGCCGGTCGGCTCGGGGCGGCGCTCGACGGTCCGGTTGCCGAGCAGGTCGATCTCCCCCGCCGCGCCGGACAGGTCCAGCGCCGAGCCGCCGGTGGTGGCCAGCAGGTTCTCCGCGACGGCCGAGCCGTCGGTCCCGCCGAGGAACTCGATGCCGTGCGTGCTGGCCTTGGTGATGGTGTTGCCGCGGACGGCGGCGACGGCGTCCCGGACGTACACGCCGTTGCGCACGTCGGCGATGACGTTGTCGGCGACGGTGGCGGCGCCGTCCAGCACCGCGACGCCGTGCTGGGCCGACTCGCGCACCTGGTTGTGGGTGACGGTCGCGCCGGCGGTCCGGCGCAGGACGATGCCCATGTCGCCGCCGACCACCCAGTTGCCCTGGATCCGGGCGCCGGCCGCGCCGTCGACCGCGATCCCGTAGTGCAGGTTGTTCCGGGCGACCCCGCCGGTCACCGCGGTGCCCGCGCCGGCGTCCGGCGCCCGCCCGTACGGCAGGTGGTCGACCCCGGCGTCGCCGGTCAGGGTGAAGCCGTCCTGCCGGTTGGCCTCGGCCGTGCAGCCGGCCAGGGTGTTGCGGGCCGCGCGGTCGGCCAGCACGAAGCCGCTGCCGCGGTTGCCGCTCGCGGTCGTGCCGTCGATCCGGGCGTCGGTGGTGCCCCGGTGCAGGACCACGCCGTCGGCCAGGCTGCCCAGCACGGTGCTGCCGGCCACGACCGCCCGCGGCGCCCCGTCCAGAACCAGCCCGAACGCGTTGCCGACGAACCGGCTGCGGCGGACCACCGGCGGCGTGTACGGCAGGGCGGCCGCGGTGTACCGGGCGTCCGGCACGATCAGCGGCACCGCCGTACCGGCCGCGGGGCGGACCGGGGCGGACACGGCGGCGTCCGGGATCGCCCGGCGCGGCGGCGCCGCGGGGGTGGCCGGGCCGCCGAGGCTGACGCCGCCGGTGCCGCCCCCGCCGAAGCCGAGCCGCTGGAACCGGACGGCCGTGAACACCGCGGCGCCGCCGATGGTCCGGACGTACGCGCGGCCGTCGGCGGTGTCGGCGTCCGGGGCGGTGCGGCGCAGGTTCCAGCTCGTGACCGTCAGCGGGTTGCGCGGGGCGCCGGTGAGCAGCAGCCGGCCGCCGATCGAGACGATGCTGACGTACCCGCCGGGGTCGCTGGCCAGCCGCAGCTCGGTGGTGGCCGGGCGGGCCAGGTCCAGGGTCGCGCCGCGGGTGACGAGCAGGCTCTCGGTCAGCAGGTACGCCCGCCGCCCCTGCGGCACGAACGTCGTCGGCGCCAGCGCGGCCAGGTCGGCGAACGTGTACGGCTCCGGGCGCGGGGTGAGCACGAGGGTGAACCCGCCGGCGACCCGCAGCCGGTACGGCGCGGCCCGCCACTGCTCGCCCGCGCCGGCCTCGACCGCGCGCAGGGTGGCGATCCGGGCCTCCTCGGCGGCGACCAGCGCGGCCTGCTGCGCGAGCACGGCCGGGCTGCGGTCCAGCGGCGCGGGCACGACCGGCCCGGCCGCGGGCGGGGCCGTCGGCACGCCGGCCGCGGGCCCCGGGACCGGCGGGGTCGGCGGGTCCGACGGCGCCGGGTTGGCCGCGGGCGCCGGGACCGCGACGGTGCCCGCGGGCACGGCGGCCGGGGGCGCGGGCGCGACCGGGCTCAGCGGCGCGGGCGCGGTCGGGGCGGGCGCCGCGCCCGGGCCGGCGGCCGCGGGCAGCGCGCCGCCGGACGCCGCCACGACGGCCGCGACGGCCGCCGCGAGCGCCGCCCGGCGGGTGGACGGGCGGCGGGCGAGCGGCCGGTTCACGCCGACACCCCCGCCCGCCGCGGCGCCGGTTCCATCCCGGCCGGGCGCGGTACGGGGATCAGCGTGGCCGCGGTCTGCGCCTCGCCGCCGATCCGGTCCGGGCCGCGGGTCAGCCAGCCCTGCCGGTTCATCGTGACCAGGGCGTACAGCTTGATCGGCAGCGCGATGCCGATGACCACGAGGGTGACCAGCGGCAGCAGGAGCAGCTCGCCGGGGTGCCGGCGCAGGTGGGACCAGCCGCGGATGCCGCGGCCGAGCAGCATCCAGGCCAGCGCCAGGCCCAGCCCGGCCGGGGTGGGCGCGAGCCGGCCGCCGAGCAGGTATGCCAGCGTCAACCCCATGGTCAGCGGGGTGAGCAGGATCTGGAGCACGGTCACCTTGGTGACCAGCGGGGCGCGCCAGAGCCAGCCGTTCCAGGCGGCGGTGAGGTAGCACCGGTACGAGTTGCGCGACCAGCGCACCCGCTGCTTGACGAAGGCGCGCAGGGTGTCCGGGAACATCGACACCGCGCGGGCGGTCGGCTGGTGCACGGTCTTGTACCCCGAGGCGAGGACCAGCCAGGTGAGCCGGCCGTCGTCGCCGGCCACGCAGCGGCGGCCGAGGAAGAACTCGTCCTCCAGGTGGCGCAGCACGGGCAGGATCGCCGCCCGCCGGTACGCCGCCGTCCGGCCGGACAGGCAGGCCACCGCCCCGGCCCGGCCCATCGCCGGGACGTAGTCCAGGTACCGCAGGTTGACCAGCCAGTCGGCGATCCGCCGCCACACGCTCGTGGTGCGCTGGTACACGTTCTGCTGGGTGCCCACCCCGCCGACGGCCGGGTCGGCGAACGGCATCTGCACGGCGGCCAGCAGGCCGGGCTCCCACCGGGTGTCGGAGTCGACGAGCACGACGACCTCGCCGGTGGCCGCGCGGATGCCGACGCCGAGCGCCGACCGCTTGCCCCGGTGGGCGAACGGGCGCACCCGCAGCCGCGGGTCGGCGACCGCGCCGAGCCGGGCGATCACCTCGCGGTCGCCGAGGTCGGGGACGACGATCACCTCGTCCGGGCCCTGGGCCAGCCAGGTGTGCAGGCAGTCGAGCAGGATGTCCGGGTCCTCGCGGTACGCCGGCACGACCACCGAGACGGTGGTGCGGAAGTCGTTGACGACCGGGGTGGCCAGCCGGGAGAGCAGCACCCGGTACAGCCAGATGCCCCAGACGAACAGGCCGGCGATGCCCAGCGGCATCAGCTCCCGGCGGGAGGACGCGCCGAGCGCGTCGACGAGCCATGTCCAGACGGCGTCGAAGGACCCGGACCCGGGCATCGGTGATCCCTTTCGGGGAGGCGGCCCGCGGCGGCGGGCGAGGGGGACGGAGGCGGGCAGCGGTGACCGAGGGTGTCGGGGCGGCGGTGCAGGGGCCACCCGCAAGGCACGGTAAGCCAGCTACGTTACGTAGTCCAACTCAGCGAGGGAAACGGTCCGAACGGCCGACGTCATAAGGTGCGTCGATGCAGGTAGCTGAGGAATCGGGCGACCGCCGGGCGGTTCCCGGACTGCCCCGCCTCGGCGCACGCTCGACTACGACGCGTAACTTTCGAGGGATGCCCCAATGGTTACACGCCGTGGATGATGTCCCGGCACCCGGGTCGTTCCCGGGGCCGCCGCCCGGCTCGCCGGGCCCGCGGTCACTGGACGAACAGCAGCCGGTTCGGCGACCCGGTGCCGGGGCCCGCGACCCGCGACCGGGTGGACCGGCTGACCAGCAGCGCGGCCACCCTCGCCGGGGTGAGCGTCGGCCAGCGGGTGAGCAGCAGCGCGGCCGCGCCGGCGACGTGCGGGGCGGCCATCGACGTGCCGCTGCCCTTGGCGAGGCTGGTGTTGCTGAGCCGGAACGCCGACACGATGCCGACGCCGGGGGCGAAGATGTCCAGGCAGGGGCCGAAGTTGGAGAAGCTCGCCCGCCGGTCCTTGACGTCGGTCGCGCCCACGGTGATCGCGCCGCCGACCCGGGCCGGCGAGCCGGTGCAGGCGTTGCGGCCCTCGTTGCCGGCCGCGACGACGTACGTGACGCCCCTGGCGATCGACCGCTCCACCGCCTCGTCGAGCGCCGGCGAGGCGCCGCCGCCGAGGCTCATGTTCGCGACGGCCGGCTTGCGGGCGTGCGAGGTCACCCAGTTCACCCCGGCGATGATCTGCGAGTACTGGCCCCAGCCGGAGCAGTTGAGCACGCGGACGGCGACCAGCTTCACCGACTTGGCCACCCCGTACGTGACGCCGCCGAGGGTGCCGGCGACGTGCGTGCCGTGCCCCTCGCAGTCGTTGGCGTTGCTGCGCCCGCTGACGAAGTCGTACCCGTACCGGGCCCGGCCGGCGAACTCCCTGTGCGTGATCCGGATGCCGGTGTCCAGCACGTACGCGGTGACGACGGCCTTGGCGGCCGGGTACCGGTACTGCTTGGTCAGCGGCAGCTTGCGCTGGTCGAGCCGGTCCAGGCCCCAGGCGGTCGTGCGCTGCACGCCGCTGGCGCGGACCCAGCGGTCCTGCTCGACGTACGCCACCGCGGGGTCGGCGGCGACCTGCCGGGCGGCGGCGGCCGACATCCGGGCGGCGAAGCCGGGCAGCCCGCCGGCGTAGGACATGGTGACGGTCGCGGCGTACCGGCTCGCCACGGAGGCGGCAGCGGTCGCCGCGCCGCCCGCGCCGGGGTCGGTGCGCAGGACGACGATGTACGAGCCGGGGACCGCGTTGCTGTCGCCGTCAAACAGGACGGTGCCGACGGCCGGTCCGAAGTTGGGGGTGGCGTTCGCGGGGGGCGCGGCCACCAGGGCGACGGTGGCGGCCAGCGCGAGCGCCAGCAGCCGGCCGAGGATTGCGGACATCGGTTTCACCTCCCTGTGTCACCGGTACCACCTCCAAGCGGGGGAGAGCCTGGAGTTGCCCGCCGCGTCGGTCGACCGCAGCGCGACCCGCATCGTGCGGATCTGCCGGGCCGCGACGAGCGGCAGGACGTACGGGGCGCGGGTGTCGCGGGCGACGACCCGGTCGTCGACGAGCAGCTCCACCCGGGCGACGCCGGAGGCGTCGGTGGACCGGGCGGGGACGGCGACGGTCCCGCTGATCCGCGCGTTGCCGCGCGGCCCGCCGATCCGGGTGACCGACGGCGCGGTGTTGTCGACGGCGGCCAGGACCGAGGTCAGCCGGGCGTTGCCGGCCCGGTCCCGGACCCTGGTGTACAGCCGGTACGTGCCGTTGCGCGTGCCGGAGTTCCACGACGGCGTGTACGGCGCGGCGCTGTCGGTGGCCACGACCGCGCCACCGACGAGCAGCTCGACCCGGTCGATGCCGGAGGCGTCGCTGGCCGCGACGGTGACCGTGACCCGCCCGGCGACCGGCCGGCTCGCGGCGGCCGCGCTGGCCCTGGCGGCCGGCGGGACGTTGTCGGCGACGACCGGCACCGCGGCGGTGCCGACGTTGCCGTTGCCGTCCAGGGCGGCCACCGTCAGCGCGGTCTCCCGCGGCAGCGCGGCGGTGTCCAGGGCGTACGGGTGCGGGCCGGCGCCGGTCGCCGCGGCCACCTGCCGGCCGTTGACCAGCAGCGCGACCGCGCCGACGCCGTCGGCGTCCGCGGCCTGGTAGGTCAGCGCGACGGTGCCGCGCAGCAGCGCCCCGGCGGCCCGGTTCACCCCGGCCACCGGCCCGGTCTCCGGGGTGAGCGCGGCCAGCGCGGCCCGGGCGTTGACCCGGCCGTGCGCGGTCCAGGCCGAGGTCAGCGGGTCGGTCGTACCGGTCAGCGCGGCGGTCAGGTCGGCCACCGTGGCGGTCGGGTCCAGGGCGAGCGCCAGCGCGGCGACGCCCGCGACGACGGGGGTGGCGGCGCTGGTGCCGCAGAACTCCCGCCACCAGTCGTACCGGTCGCCGGCGATGACGCAGCCCGGCGCGGCGACGTCCACCCAGGTGGCGCCGTAGTTGGACCAGGCGTACCGGCCGTCGGCGGCCGTCGAGGCGCCGACCGAGAGCACGTGCGGGCTGGCCGCCGGGTAGAACCGGGTGCCGACGCCGCTGTTGCCGGCGGCGGCGAGCACCAGCACCCCGGCCGCGTCGGCGTCCGCGATGGCCTGGTTGAGCAGCGCGCTGTCGGTGTCGCTGCCCAGCGACAGGTTGATGATGTCGGCGCCGTGCGCGACCGCCCAGTCGACGCCCGCGGCGATGTCGGCGACGTCGCCGCTGCCGGTGTCGTCGAGCACCTTGACCGGCATGATCCGGCAGGTCCAGCACAGGCCGGCGGAGCCGCCGTGGTACCCGCCGTTGACGGCGTCGTCGCCGCCGCCGGCGATGGTCGTGGCGACCATCGTGCCGTGGCCGTGGTCGTCGGCGGGGTTGGCGTCGTTGCCGACGAAGTCGTACCCGGCCACGATCCGCCCGGCCGGCAGGTCGCCGGTGGCGAGCACGCCGGTGTCGAGGACGGCGACGGTGACGCCGGCGTCGCCGGTGGTCCGCTGCCAGGCGGCGGGGGCGGCGATCCGGTCCAGGCCCCACTGCTCGGTGCGGAAGTAGTCGTTGGCGGTGACGGCGGCGATGCCGGCGCGGGCGTTGCGCTCGACGTACGCGACGGCGGGGTCGCGGCGCAGCGCGGCGACGGCGGCCGCGGCGTCGGCGGCGGGGACCTCGACCGCGGCGGCCGGCAGGCCGGCGACCGGGGCGGCGGCCTCGATGTCGACGGTGCGGGCGAGCCGGGCCAGCGGGGCGGCGGCGGTCGCGCCGGGGCGCAGGCCGACGATCAGCTCGCCGGGGTCGGCGGCGGGGGCGGGCGCGGCGGCCGGGGCCGGGGCGGCCAGCGCGGGCGCGGCGGCCGGCGTCGCGGCGGCCGCGGGCGCGGCGAGCAGCGCCCCCGCGGCGGTGGCCGCGGCGACGAGTCCGGCGGCGAACCGCCCGGCGCCCAGCGACATCGTGACCCTGCCTTCCCTGGCACGGCGACGGCCCCCGGTCGGGGGTCGCGGATCTAGCAATCGCCCGCGGGTCCGTACTTGTGAGTAAGCGGCGGTTGCCGAACGGTAGCTACGCCCGAAACGGCTGTGACCCCGCCCACACCGCCGGAGCGGGTGGACGGGGCCACGATCGGTTCAGCCGGAGGTCAGTTGCGGACCTTGACCACGAACCGGCGGTCGGCGGCGATCTTCTTGAACTCGGTGAGCGCGGCCGACGAGCTGTCGATCCGGATGTCCGAGCCGTTCTGGTCCTTCGCGGTGTCGAACCAGAACATCGCCTTGAGCTTCGGGAACTGGTCCATCTCGGCGAGCACCTTGGACAGCGTGCGGGCCTTCTCGCGCGGGTCCGCGGCGTACTCGTGGACGCCCCACTCGGCGAGCATCAGCGGCTTGTCGGCGTGGTGGGCCAGGTACCAGTTGTAGAAGCCCGGGAACTTGTTCCTGTCCGTGGTGCGGTTCATCAGGTCCTTCAGCGTGCCGTAGTGGTAGCCGCCCGGCTTCGACGCGACGTAGGCGTCCAGGCCGATCCAGTCCACGACGTCGTCACCCGGGTACAGGTCGTGCCACCAGGCCTGGTTGTAGTAGGTCTCGATGCCCATGTACGCGGTGGTGAAGATCGCGTTGCTGACCCCGTTGGCGCGCATCCGCAGGACGGTGTGCCGGAACATGGCCGCGTAGTCCTTGGCGGTCTTGCCGGAGCCCGCGGTGGCGATCACGTCGTTCTCGGGCTCGTGGTGCAGGGTCATGAAGAACTTGTCCCGGTAGTTGGCCTTGATGAACGCCGAGAGCTTGTCGATCCGGGCGTCCTGCTGGCCGGCGGCGACCTTGGCCCAGTTGGTGCCGTAGTCGACCTTCCAGTTCAGGAAGAGCAGGCGCGGCTTGCCGGGCTCGTTGGCCATGGCGAGTTCGGCCTTGGTCGGGAACATCTCGTCGCCGCGGTGGTACGTGTGGTAGACGCTGGCGGTCCGGCCGCTCTTGGCCTCCCACTCGCGCAGGGCCCGGTCGCGCGGGGTCTCGGAGAACCCGCCGGCCGCGGCGCCCCAGAGCACGCCGCAGGTCGGGACGAGCTTGGCGTCGACGGTGCACTCGGCCGGCTTCGGCGCGGTGGTGGCCGGGGTGGTCGGCTTCGGCGCGGCGGTGGTCGGGGTGGTCGGCGCCGGGGTGTCGGCCTTGCTCAGCACCAGCGACAGCGTCGGCTTGCCGGCGGCGGCCTCCGACGACTTGAACCGGGCGAGCCGGTCGTTGCTGGGCACGTTGACCGCGAAGGCGTACGTGCCGGCGGCGCGGACGGCCTTGGTCAGGTCGAACGCGACGGTCGCGGCGGTGGCGGCCGGGGCGGCGGTGGCCACGTCCTCGCCGACGGTCGGGCGGGTCTTGTGGGTCAGGCCGGCCTCGGTCCACGAGGTCGTGCCGACCTTCTTGATCTTCAGCGAGGCGGGGAGGGCGACCTCCTCGCGGGTCAGCGTCAGCGTCGCCTTCTGCACCGTGGTGCCGGCGGCGAGCGCACCCACATTGAACTTGAGGAAGCTGAGGTAGTCCTGCGTGCCCGAGCGGCCGGAGACGAGCTTGGCCCAGGTACCCGTCGACGTGGTCGCCGAGCCGCTGGCGGTGTAGCCGTCCTCGGTGGCGGTGTACGCCACGGTCTGCGTGGTGGCGGCGGCCGCGCCGGTGGCGACGAGGACGCCCGAGCCGAGCAGGCCGGTGGTGGCGAGGACGCCGACCGCGGCGCGGCGGGTCATCCGACGGGTGTTCCGGAACCGGGTGGTGGTTCGCTGGGTCACGAAGTCTCCCTCACATGTGATGCAGCCGCGGTACCGCACCGCGACCACTTACGACAGTCCGGGGTGCGGAGAGCCGCCCGGTTCGCGGCGCGTTGCCAAACGGGAGTGAGCCGGCCGGACGGCCGACAGGAGCCGGCAACCGGCCGGCAACCGGACGCCCGGGGAGCGGGGCGGCCCGGGTTGCGGGGCGTTCCCCTCAATGCGCCGCGCGCCGGGTCGATGGGTACGGGTGCCGCACCACACCGCTACCGACCAGGGAGGTCGCCATGTCGTCGACGCTGCTGCCGCCGCCTCGCTTGGACGTCGTGCCGGAGCTGACCGAGCGCTGCGACCGCTGCGCCGCCGCCGCGAAGCTGATCTTCCGGCTGCCCGCCGGCGGTGAGCTGGTGTTCTGCGGACACCACGCGAACCGGCACACCGAGGACATCCTGCGCTCGGCGGCCGTCGTCGTGATCGAGGCCGGCTTCGTCTGGCAGGGCGCCGACCGCGTCGCCGCCGGCTGACCCCCACGCGCATCGGCCCCGGGGCCGCCGGTACGCCGGCCGCCGCGGGGCCGCGCCGCACCCGCCCCGGGCGTACCGCGTGACGCAGCGCACCGCCCCGGGCGGGCGGGGCGCGGACTAGCGTGTGGGCATGGCTTCCTCCAACAAGTTCCTGCCGGACGAGCTGCACGCGTACACGCTGGCCCACACCACCCCGCCGGACGACCTCGTCGGCGAGCTGGTGGCCCGGACCCGGGCGGCGCTGCCCGGCCAGGCGACCATGCAGATCTGCCCCGAGCAGGCGACCCTGCTCGGGCTGCTGACCCGGCTCGCCGGCGTCCGCAACGCCGTCGAGGTGGGCACGTTCACCGGGCTCAGCTCGCTCGCCGTGGCCCGGGCGCTGCCCGCGGACGGCACGATCGCCTGCTTCGACATCTCGCCGGAGTACACGGCCATCGCCCGCGAGTTCTGGGAGCGGGCCGGCGTGGCCGACCGGGTCACCCTGACGCTGGGCCCGGCCACCGAGACGCTGGCCGCGCTGCCGGCCGAGCCGCAGTTCGACCTGGCCTTCATCGACGCCGACAAGGTCAACTACGCGCGGTACTGGGCCGAGCTGATCCCCCGGCTGCGCCCCGGCGGCCTGGTCATCGTCGACAACGTGCTGTGGAGCGGCCGGGTGCTGGAGCCCGGCGCCGCCGACCCGGACACCCGCGCGCTGCAGGCGTTCAACGAGCTGGTCGCCAAGGACGACCGGGTCGAGTCGGTGATGCTGCTGTTCGCCGACGGCCTGACGCTGGCCCGCAAGCGCTAGCGGAACCGGGAATCGGACCTTTCCTCTCCTGTCCTGACATGAGGTACTTTCTCGTTTAGGCTTGGGCGTCGCCGCAGGGGTGGGAGGTCGAGCGTGCCGCGCTCTCCCGGAGTACACCGCCTCGCCGCGGCGCTGGCGGTCCTCACCGGTGCCACCGCGATCCTGCTGGGCGCGGGGGCACTGGCCCGGTGGCTCGCCGGTGCCCGCGGCGGCACCGGCGTGCCCTCCGGCGTGGGCACCCCGCCGCCGGAGGCCGCCGTCGGCCTGGTGCTCGCCGGCGCCGCCCTGTGCGGCGCGGTCGGCCGCCCCGGCGCGGCCCGGCGCTGGGCCGTCCGGGTACTCGGCGGCGCGGTGTCCCTGATCGGCATGCTCGGCATCCTCGAACGCGGCCGGCTCGTCGACCGCTCCCCCGCCGGCGAGGCCGCCCGGGACCTGGTCCACGGCGGGATCGCCCCGCCGATGTCCGCCGCCACCGGCTGCGCCCTGCTGCTGCTCGGCCTCGCCCTGGCCACCCTCGACGTGCGCCCGGCCCGCTACGTGACCTGGCCCCAGGTGTTCGCCCCGGCCGCGGCGACGATCGCCGCGGTGACGATGCTGGCGTACCTGTTCCGGGAGACCTCCGTGCCCGCGGTCGGCGCCCTGGTGGCGATGACCCCGCTGACCGCGCTCTGCGTGATCACGCTGACCGCGGGGATCTTCGCCGTCCGGCCGGGCCAGGGCCTGCTGCGCCCGCTGGAGGGCTTCGGCCCCGGCGGCACGCTGGCCCGCCGGGTCGGGCCGACGCTGCTGCTGCTGCCGTTCGGCATCGCGCTGCTGTCCGGGGCGATCATCCAGGCCGGCTGGGGCGAGCCGGCGCTGACCGTGGCGCTCAGCTCGACCGCGTTCGTCCTCGTCCTGCTCATCGTCCTCGGCGGCACCGCCGGCGTGATCGACGCCGCCGACGACCGGCAGCGCGGCCTGGTCGACGCGCTGGCCGCCGAGCGGGACTTCACCCGGACGCTGCTCGCCTCGGTCACCGAGGCCGTCGTCGTCCTGGACGCCGAGCTGCGGGTGATCGACGTCAACCCCGGCGCCTGCACGCTGCTCGGCCTCACCCGGGCGGGCCTGGTCGGCCAGCGCCCCCCGTACACCTGGCAGGCCGGCGACCCCGGCTACCGGGCCGGCGCGGGCCTCCCCCGGTACGTCACCCGGCCCGACGGCAGCCGGGTGCCGGTCCTGGCGATGACCTCGCCGGTGCTGGACGAGCAGAGCCGCCCCCGGGCGTACGTGAACACGTTCGTCGACATGACCGAGCGCCAGGCGGCCGAGGACCGGCTGGCCGAGCACGCGGCCGAGTTGGAGTCGACCAACGGCGAGCTGGAACTGCGGCACGCCGAGCTGATGGAGGCGGCGGCGTTCAAGGGCGACCTGATGTCGATCGTCTCGCACGAGGTGTCCCAGCCGCTCAGCTCGGTGGCCAGCCTGTCCGAGCTGCTCACGACCGAGTGGGCCGAACTCCCCGACGACATGCGGCTGGAGCTGGTCAGCAAGATCGACCGGAACACCCGCCGGCTCACCGGCATGATCAACGACATGCTGCTGCTGTTCCGGCTGGACGCCGGGGTGGTGACGGCCCGCCGGGCGACCGTCTCGGTGGCCGAGGTGATCGAGACGGTCACCGACGCCGTACCGCCGGAGATCACCCTCGGCGCGGGCGTGGACCCGCACCTGCTGGCCCTGGTCGACCGGGGGCACCTGTGGCAGGTCCTGCACAACCTGGTGGACAACGCCGTGCAGTACGGCGACCCGCCCGTGGAGATCACCACCGAGCGGCGGGGCGAGGGCGTGGAGATCGCCGTCCGGGACCACGGGCCGGGCATCCCGGTGGAGGACCGGCCGACGCTGTTCGAGCGGGTGGCGCGGCGCAGCGGCGACAAGAAGCGGGTCAAGGGGACCGGGCTGGGGCTGTTCATCGTGCGGCACCTCGTGGAGCTGAACGGGGGCACGATCCGGTACGAGCCGGCGGACCCGCGCGGGGCGCGGCTGGTGATCACGCTGGAGGCCGCGGCGGCCGTACCGGTACCGGAGTCGGTCGGCGTCCCGACGCCGACCCCGGTCGCCCGCCCCTAGGGCGTGTCTTCAAAGTGTGGTGGTGTCGGATGATGTGAGGTGTGATCCGTCGTTATGAGC
>NZ_BMQB01000001.1 GCF_014647895.1 Pilimelia anulata | reverse complement strand
GTGCAGGCCATCCTCGTCCTCCACACCGCCGAGGCCGACCGCTACTTACGATGAAAAGGGCTCAGTTTCCCGGCCTCCTCCGCACCACCGCCGCGACCTGCCTCACTGCGGGATGCCGATGCCGGGTATGGAGGTCAGGACCTCGGCAAGAGGGGTGCGCATCGAGCATCCTTTCGATAGTTACTGGGGGCGCACTGCGCCGCCAGCGTTCGGCCGTCCCCGGGGCGGCCACGCCCCGGTCGGGGCGTGGCCGCCAGATCATCGCCGTCGTCAGGCGTCGATTTTCGCCGGGGTGCCATTGACCGCCAGAGCGGGCGGCCGCGCGGCTTCCCGCAGGTCGTAGCCGAGGGCGGCGTGGCTGGTGATGTCGATGCCGGCGACCTCGTCGCGGACCGGGATCCGGAAGCCCATTACCCGGTCGATCACTTTCGCGATCGCCCACGCGGCGCCGAAGGCGTAGAGGCCGACCGCGAGCGGCCCGAGCAGTTGCAGCCCGAGCTGCTGCAGGCCGCCGCCGTACAGGAGGCCTTGGTGCTGCTGCGGGAGGAAGGTGTACCGGGCGAGGAAGCCGAGCGAGACCGCGCCGACCAGGCCGCCGACCAGGTGGACGCCGACCACGTCGAGTGAGTCGTCGTAGCCGAGCCGGTTCTTCAGCTCAACCGCCCATGCGCAGATCGCCCCGGCCGCCGCGCCGATCACCGCTGCGGCCCACGGGTCCACGAAGCCGCAGGCCGGGGTGATCGCCACCAGCCCGGCGACGGCGCCGGAGGCGATGCCGATCGCGCTGTAGTGATCGTGCCGGTACTTGTCCACGGCCAGCCACACCCCCGCGCCGACGGCGGAGGCGACCAGGGTGTTCATGAACGCCAGGGCGGTGGTGGAGTCGACCGCCAGCTCGGAGCCGGCGTTGAAGCCGAACCAGCCGAACCAGAGCAGTCCCGCGCCGAGCAGCACCAGTGGGACATTGTGCGGCCGCTGGTGGCCGGCCCGGTGCCGTCTGCCCAGCACCAGGGTCAGGGCGAGCGCCGCGGCGCCGGCGTTGATGTGTACGACGGTCCCGCCGGCGAAGTCCTCGATGCCGAGTTCGGCGAGCCAGCCGCCGCCCCATACCCAGTGCGCGACCGGGAAGTACACCACGGTGGCGTAGACCAGGGAGAACACTACCCAGGCGGTGAACCGGGCCCGGTCGACGACCGCCCCGCTGACCAGCGCCACCGTGATCACGGCGAAGGTCAGCTGAAAGGCGGAGAAGACGAGCTGGGGCAGGTTGTCTCCGGTCTCCGCTGACAGGCCCGGGTAGACGGTGCCGACCAGCCCCTGCAACCCGAGGTGGTCGAGGCCACCGACGACCGCGTTGACCGCTGCGTCGCCGGCCTGGTCGAAGGCCAGCGAGTGGCCGAACAGCACCCATGCCACGGTGACGGTGGCGATGCTGACGAACGACATCATCATCATGTTCAGGGCGCCGCGGACGCTGGTCAGGCCGCCGTAGAAGAAGGCCAGCCCGGGCGTCATCAGCAGCACGAGCGCGGTTGCGGCGAGCATCCAGGCCGTAGCTCCGGTGTCAATGGGCATTGCTGCGCTCCTTTCGCGTGGTGGGGGCCGTGGACGCGGCCGCGGCGGCGGCGCCCGTGGGCAGTGGCGCGTCGCCGGCGGCGAGCAGCGCCAGAACCTCGGTGTGGCCGCCGCGGCGGGCGTCGTCTGCCGGGGTGCCGCCCCAGCGGTCCACCGGGGTGGGCTGCCGCACCAGGCTGAGCAGGTGCGCCACCACGTCGGGGTGCCCCTCGGCGGCGGCCAGGTGCAGGGCGGTGCGTCCGTCGTAGTCGGCGGCGTCGGGGTCCACCCCGGAAGCGATGACCGCCCGGACCTCCTCCAGGTCGCCCTCGCTGGCGGCCCAGCACAGCCGGATCACTCCGTTGATCTCTGCTTCGCGCTTGCGCAGCCGGGGGTCGCGCTTGCCGCCCCGCCCGCCGGTGACCAGGCCGTCGTAGGTGTGGAAGTTGTATCGGGCGACGAGCTGTTCGCAGAACCGCACACCGCGGACCGAGTTGCCGATCGGGTCGAGCCGCGGCGACCAGACGCACACGCCCATCACCTGCGGTACCACCACCATCACGGCGCCGGAGACGCCGCTCTTGGCGGGCAGGCCGATCGAGAAGGCGAACTCGCCGGAGTAGTCGTACATGCCGCAGGAGGACATCAGCGACAGGCAGCGCTGCACGGTGCTGGTGGCGAGCACTTGCTCGCCGGTCACCGGGCACCGCCCCCCGTTGGCCAGCGTCCCGGCGACCATGCCCAGCGACCTGGCGTTGACCTCGATGGAGCAGCACTGGAAGTAGAACTCGAGCGCCTCAACCAGGTCGGTGCCCGGCGGGAAGGCGCGGTTCTCCCGCATCGAGTAGCCGAGCGCGAAGTTGCGGTCCGCGGTGGCCCGCTCGGAGAGGTAGACGGCGTTGTTGAAGCCGACCCGGCCGCCGCCGGCCAGCCGGCGCCAGGCGTCGGCGACGAAGTCGAACCGGTCGGCGACGTTGAGGTCGGGACGGATCAGGGCGCCGGACATGATCCCACCGGCGTTGATCAACGGGTTGTGCGGCAGCCCGTCGCGGTTGAAGGTCAGCTCGTTGAAGCCCTGCCCGCTTGGCTCCCGGCCCACGTGCTTGTGTACTCCGTCCGGCCCGTGCTCCTCCAGCGCCAAGCAGTAGTTGATTGCCTTGCTGATCGACTGGACGCAGAACGCCGCGTCCGAGTCGCCGAGCGCGAGCTGCTGACCGTCCACGGTGCACAGCGCGACCGCGAACAGGTCCGGCTCGACCCGGGCCAGTTGCGGGATGTAGTCGGCGACCCGCCCCGACCGGTCCTCGCGGGCGGCCTGGAAGATCCCCGTCAGCTCCCCGGTGAAGGTGGCGAAGTCGGGGATCACCAGCTCGCCGGCGGCGGCCCGGCTGATCAGGCCGCCGTCGCTGCCGCACAGGGCCACGAACTGATCCAGAGTCAACGGTTCGTCGCTGTCCCCCACTGTCAAAGTGCTGCCGCGCAGTCGCGGGTCGTCGGCGCTGATGCCGACCCGACGCAGTTGGCCGAGGACGGCGCCACGGGTGACCGTGCCGTCGAGCCGCCGCGGGAACGACTCGTAGATCCGCCGGTACGGGCCGGACCGGTCCGGGGCGTCGGTCGCCGCCGGTGTCGCCGACAGCGCGGCGGTCGCGGTGCGGTTCCTGGTCGAGGCCATCAGGTGTCTCCGTCCGGCTCAGATGTCGAAGTAGAGGGCGAACTCGTGCGGCGTGGGGCGCAGCCGGATCGGGTCCACCTCCAGCTCGCGCTTCATCGCGATCCAGGTCTCGACCAGGTCGGGGGTGAAGACGCCGCCCTCGAGCAGGTAGTCGTGGTCGGTCTCCAGCGCGTCCAGCACCTCCGGCAGCGAGCCCGGTACCCGGCGCACCTGCCGGGCCTCGGCCGGGGCGAGCTGGTAGAGGTCCCGGTCCATCGGCTCCGGCGGCTCGGTCTTGTTCTTGATGCCGTCCAGGCCGGCGAGCAGCATGGCGGAGAACGCCAGGTACGGGTTCGCCGACGGATCGGGTACCCGAAACTCGACCCGCTTGGCCGCCGGGTCGGACCCGGTGATCGGGATGCGGGTGCAGGCGGAGCGGTTGCGCTGCGAGTAGACGAGGTTCACCGGTGCTTCGTAGCCGGGCACGAGCCGGCGGTACGAGTTGACCGTCGGGTTGGTGAAGGCCAGCAACGACGGGGCGTGCTGGAGCAGGCCGCCGATGTACCACCGGGCCGTGTCCGACAGCCCCGCGTAGCAGGACTCGTCGTAGAACAGCGGCTCTCCCGCGACCCACAGGCTCTGGTGGGTGTGCATGCCGGAACCGTTGTCGCCGAAGATCGGCTTGGGCATGAACGTGGCCGTCTTGCCGGCCGCCCAGGCCGTGTTCTTCACGACGTACTTGAACGCCATCAGGTTGTCCGCCGCCCGCAGCAGCGTGGCGAACCGGTAGTTGATCTCGCCCTGGCCGGCGGTACCGACCTCGTGGTGCGCCCGCTCCACCCGCAGCCCCACGCCGGTCAGCTGCCGGACCATCTCATCGCGCAGGTCGGCGTGCTGGTCGGTCGGGCCGACCGGGAAGTACCCGCCCTTGTACCGGGTCTTGTAGCCGCGGTTGCCGCCGGGCTCGTCGCGGCCGGTGTTCCAGGCCGCCTCGTCGGAGTCCAGGTAGTAGAACCCGGCCTGCGCGCCGGTGTCGTACCGCACGGAGTCGAAGACGTAGAACTCGGCCTCCGCGCCGAAGTAGGCGGTGTCGGCGACGCCCGTCGTGCGCAGGTGCGCCTCTGCCTTGGCGGCGATGTGCCGCGGGTCCCGGCTGTACGGCTCCCCGGTGAGCGGGTCGTGAATGAAGAAGTTCAGCGCCAACGTCTTCTGCGCCCGGAACGGGTCGACGAAAGCGGTGCTCACGTCTGGGCGCAGCAGCATGTCCGACTCGTGGATCTCTTGGAAGCCCCGGATGGAGGAGCCGTCGAAGGCCAGCCCCTCACCGAGCAGCCCGGCGGTGCAGGCCGGCGCCGGTACCGTGAAGTGCTGCATCACTCCGGGCAGGTCGCAGAAGCGGACGTCGACGAACCGGACATCCTCGTCGCGCATGTACCGGATCAGGTCCTCGTGCGATGAGAACATGAATCTTCCTCCTGTTTAGTGGGCGCAGGTCGTACCGTCGCCTGCACGGTGGTGTGGATGGGACTGGTGACCTCGTCGGCGCTTGCGCTGCGCGACCCGGGTACCGCGTCGCCCCCCATACGGACGGCACCCGGGTCCGGTTCAAAGTTTTCCGGCGCGTCATTCGTCCGGCCTACCCGACGGTCACCTCGCCGCGTATGTCAACCGGCTTCCCCGCGCCGTTGCGGCCCCTTACCGTTGGCGCCATGCAGGCCACGTTCCCGCCGCCGTCGGACCGGCAGCGGCGCCGCTTCCGGCTGTCCGCCGCCGCGCTCGCCTTCACCCTCGTCGGCGGCACCGCGGCCTGGCTCGCCCGTGTCCCGGCGCCGGACTGGCCGGACTACGTGGACATCGGCCGGGTCAACCAGCTCACCTCGGCCTGGCCCCCCACTCCAGGCGACACCACGGGCACCGGCTCCTACACCTGGTCGTGCGGACGCAACGAGATCGGCCACCGCAACAGCGCCAACGTCGTCGTCGCGCCCGGCTTCGCCGGACCCACCCACCACACCCACGAGTACGTCGGCAACACCTCCACCGACATGGACTCCACCGACGCCAGCCTCGCCGTGGCGGACACCACCTGCGGCAACGGCGACCGGTCCACGTATTACTGGCCGGTCCTGCGCCTGGCGCCGTCCGACGGTGGGCCGGACGGCCAGCACGGGGCGATCCAGACGCCCGCCGCGGTGACGCTCACCATGTACGGCAGCCCGGTCGGACCCGTGGTCGCCCCGCCCGGCGGCCTGCGGGCCGCCGTCGGCGACGCCCTGGCCGTGACCGACGGCGGCCAGCACGCCGCTGCCACCTGGACCTGTGCGGGCAGTCCCCGGCGGCGCACCGACCGCTACCCTCGCTGCGGTCCGGGCCAGCGAGTCCTGCGGATCTTCGACTTCCCGAGCTGCTGGGACGGGCGTCGCATTGACAGCCGCGACCACCGCGAGCACCTCGTGCCGACCGCGGCCGACGGCCGCTGCCCACCCCGGACGTTCCCCGTCCCCCAGCTCCAGGTCATCGTCGCCTACGACCTGCCGCCCGGCCGGCGCTTCGTCATCGACGCCTTCGCCGACCAGAACCACAGCCCCCGCACCGACCACGCGTTCGCGCTCAATCTGATGCCCGCGCCGGTCCTCGCCGAGGCGGTGTCATGCGTCAACGGTGGCCGCACCTGCCGCGGCTGACGGCCGGGAATCGAGAAATGGTGAACCGGATCCGGGCGGCGTCCGTAGTGCGGGCGACCCCCGTGTCAGCAGCGCACAGGAGGCAGCCGGATGGTCAGACTGAAGGCCCGCTCGAGTCAGCGGGCCAGGGACGAGGCCCTGGTCCGCGCCCTCCACGAGGAGCACGGCGCGGCGATCCTCGCCTACGCCGGCCGGCTCACCGGGGACCGGGCCGCGGCCGAGGACATCCTCCAGGAGACCCTCATCCGGGCCTGGCGACACGCGGGCGACCTGTCCGCCGCGGCCGGCTCCATCCGCGGCTGGATGTTCACCGTCGCCCGCAACCTGGTCGCCGACCGGGGCCGCGCCCGCGGCGCCCGCCCGACCGAGGTGGCGCAGGCGCCGACGACCGTCCCCGTCGAGCGCGACCACGCGCAGTCGGTGGTGGACTCGCTGGTCGCCCTCGACGCGCTCGAGCGGCTTTCGGCAGAGCACCGAAGCGTCCTGGTGTCCATCTACTTCCACGGCCGCAGCGTCGCCGAGACCGCCGAGGCCCTGGGCATACCTGCCGGCACCGTCAAGTCGCGCTGCCACCACGCGCTCAGACAACTGCGACACTCGTCGCTGGGGCGCGCCATCGTTCTGGAAGGGGTGGCCTGATGACCATCGCCCCGCACGACAATCCACTGCTCGGCGCGTACGCCCTCGGTGCCCTCGACCAGTCCGAGCGAACCGAGGTGGATGCCCATCTGGCCGACTGCGTCGACTGCCGGGCCGAACTCGCCGAGCTGACCGCCGTCCGGGCCGCCCTGGGCGACCTGCCGCCCGAGGCGCTGCTGCACGGGCCGCCCGACGCCGACCTCGTCCTGCAGCGCACCCTGCGCCACGTCCGTAAGGAGAACACCGCCCGCCAGCGGTGGGGACTATTTGCGGTGGCCGCCGCGGCCGTCGTCGCCCTCGCCGGAGCAGTGCTGGCCGGCGCCGCCCTGACCGACCGGTCCGCGCCGCCACCGACCGCGGCACCGCCGGTCGTGACCGCCGAACCGCAGCCGCCCGGCACCCGCATCGCCACCACCCGGGACCCGCGCACCAACGTCCGGGTCACCGCGTCCATCGTCCCGGTGGCCAATTGGGTACGCATCAACGTGGCCGTCAACGGCATCGCGCAGGGCCAGGACTGCCGCCTGATCGTCGTCGACCGGCAAGGACGGCGCATGATCGCCGGCGGCTGGATCGTCTCCGAGAAAGGCGAGCGGGACGGCACCAACCTGGACGGCACCGCCGCGGTCGCGGTCGGCCAGGTCAGCGCGGTCGAAGTCGAGAACACTGCCGGCACCCGCCTAGTGTCGCTGCGTGTTTGAACGGCTCTCACCAACCCGGAAGCCATCTAAAGAATCCCGGCGGCCGGGGCGGTGACCGGTGTTCCCTTCCACGGGACCGCGCGGACCAGCACCGACGAGCAGCGCGGATCATTGCGTTCGCACGCGCGAGTGCAATGGCCGACCCGCCGGGGTTCAGCTATGCAGTGCCTTGGATCAGGTCGCCGGTCTGCTGAAGGATGTACCCCGCCTTGATGCCGAAGCTGGGCTCGGGGGCGCCGGTGCACTCCCCGCGGTTGAGAATCGCGACGATCTTTTGGGAGTCACGGCTGATGATCGGGCCACCGGAGCCCAGGCCGGACCCGTCGCATGACCAGGCCGCCCAAGCGGGTCCGGGGGTGCGCGCCGACGTGAGAACACACGGCTTGTCGCCACCGCTGCCACGGGGGTCCTGGAAGATGCCGAGCCGCTTGTAGTTGGTCTCCTGGTCGTCCGGAACCTCGTCGTTCTGCCCGTGGGTGGGACTGTAGATCCGCTCGCCGGCCGGCAGCTGCATCCGGTCGTCCAGCATCAAGTTCCCGTACTTCGTCACCTTCGGGAAGTCCTGCTCCTTGAGGCTGAACACCGCCCAGTCGGAAGACCCGGTGCCAGCCTCACCGACCTTGAGGATCTGGCCGACGCTCACTTTGAACGGCACCTTGGGATCAGCATCGCCGCAGTCCCGGCATTCGAAGTCGAACCACACCTCGGAGGTCTTCAGGTGCGGCGTGGTGTCGGTTGCGCCACAGTGCACCGCAGTCAGCATCCGGTTCTTCTTCCCGACCCGCGCGGTCGTGCAGTACGGGATGATGTGTGCAGCCGGGTTGTACAGCGCCGCGACAGCGGCGGACTTTGCCACCTCCACCGTGAAGTCCGGATCGTCGGCGTAGCACGCCACCGGCTCCCGGCCGTCCTTGGGCCGGCAGCCCACGAGCCGGCCCGCGTTGCGGGTCCGGTACTCGGCCCGGCTGAAGTTGCGCCACACCCGATCCACCCGAGCGCCGTACCCGGCCCGGTCCAGGGCGCTCGCCGGGACGGTGCGACCACCGGTGCGGTGCAACGCGATCACGGCGACATCGTCGCTGATCGACATCGCGGCGAACCCGACGCTGCGGTGCCGGGTGTAGGAACTGTCCGCAGCCGGTGCGGTGGTCCGGGTCGGGTCGCTGTGGTAGGTGTGTACCTCCCGGCCGTCCTCGCTACTCACGGTGATGTAGTCGCCCGGTGCGAGACGCAGACTGTTGAAGTGCACCTTCACCTGCGGCGCACCGGGATGACGGATGACGGTGCGCGGGTTCCGGTAGTCGACGGCGAGGTCAACGGCGACTTCCTCGGCCGCCCGCGGCTGACCCGCCGCCGGCGGCGGACCGAGGTCCACGCCGACGTCCATAGCGGATGCGGCGATGGACGGAGTAGGTGTGAGCAGCGCAGCGGCAAGGATGCCCGCGCCGATGGCAGCAAAATGCATGTGGGTCCCCCATGACATGAGATCGAGGTGCCCTACCCCGCTGGGTGGGTGCCCGTAAGGTAGCCAGCACCATCGACGCAGCTCCATGACATTGTCAGGAACCCGACTGGTCGACATCGCTCCACGGGTGAATCTTCGAGTGCACTGATCGGTTCCCGCCGCTCGAGGCAGGGCTCGCGTCTCGACAGTTCGTCAGGTGCCCAACACCGACACGTCGGACCACGGCGTCGTTGAAGCCCTGCATGCTCGTCGCCGCCGTCGCCGGCACGGACCTGGAGCTGACGGTGGAAAGCCAAATGCTGAAGGTACGCAAGCCGATATCTCGCGGTCCTTGGGCTCACAGCGGTCACAGACTTTCGAAAGAATGCTTGAGCGCGGCGAACGCAGTACGGTGCCGGAATCGCAACCTCCTCGACGGCGACATCTCGATACACGCCCTGCCGTGCCGCTCAGAACGGCAACCGACACATGGTCACGTACGCCCCGGTGCGGTCCGGCGCCTGACCGGTCGCCCTACGCCGTACGGCGCGCCCGCCAGGCGCGCCACCCCATCGCGACGAACCAGGCGTGGACATGCAGAACGCCAAGGCGCTGCACAAGGCCGGCGATGCCGTGTTCGGCCCCGTCGGGGGTGGGCCGGAACGTCAGGAAGTACGCGACCAGCAGGACAAGGGCCAGCGGACCGCCGAGCCGGAGCCACGTGCCGAACCGGTGCCACGACGGCACGGTGCGAAAATAGTGTCCGGCCACCGGGAAGCCGATGACGGGCGTCCCCACGGCCAGGAGGAAGCCCAGTAGGTGCGGCAGGAACGCCTCGAGGGTGAACAGGCCGCACAGGATCTGGCCCAGCCCGGTACAGGCCAGCAGCGTCAGGGCGCTGCGGCGCAGTGCCCGCGACCGCGGCGGAGTCGTCCGGGTCCCCCGTGCTGGCGCCTCCTCGTCGGTGAGTTGCACGACCCGGAAAACAGCGACCAGACCGACGACGAGGACCACGCCCGTCACGACGAACGCCGTGTTCATGTACGCGGCCGTGCCGCCCATGCCGAGCCCACTGATGGACTGGCTGATCGGCGAGTATTCGGTGAACTCGTGGCCGAACAGGGTATATCCGGTGCTCACGAAGCCCAGGACGAGCCAGGCGAGAGTGAAGGCGACCGGTCCCAGCACGGTGCCCAGGGACAGCCCGAAAGCCGGGTCCTCTGCGGGCTTCCGGCTGCCTCGGGCAGGCTGCGGTACAGTTATAGTCATATTATGACTATAACTGTACCGCCCTCCTCCCAGTCAAGCCCTAAGCTGGGCTAATGCCCGCACCACGCCGCTCGGTACTCGCCCTGGCCGTGCTGTCGATGCTCACCGAGGAGCCGATGCACGCTTACCGGATGCATCAGTTGATCAAAGAACGCCGCAAGGACGACGTGGTCAATGTCAGTCAGCGCAACAGCGTCTACCAGACGATCCAGCGACTGGTCCGCGACGGCCTCGCCGAAATCGCCGCCACCGAGCGGGCGGAGAACCGGCCGGAGCGGACCACCTACCGCATTACCGACCACGGCCGAACCACCCTCGAAGAATGGCTGCGCGCCATGCTCGCCACGCCCGCGCAGGAGTACAACGAGTTCCCCGCTGCGCTGTCATTCCTGCCCACCCTCACCCCGGCAGCTACGCTGACCGCCCTCGCCGAACGCTGTACCCGACTGGACGATCGCCTGGCCGCGCTCGACGCCGAGATCGCCGAGGTGACGAGCTTCCTCCCCCGGCTATTTGCCATCGAATCCGAGTTCCAGCGCCAGGTGGTCACGGCCGAACTCAGCTACGTCCGCAGTCTGATCGACGACCTTCGCACCGACCGGATCACCTGGCCTCAGGTGACCCCTAACAGCCGGGCACCCTCAAAGTCTGTCAACGACTCGTAGTGGATCTTCTCGTAGGTGTCGGGGCTGAGGTTATCCAGGCGGCTGTGCCGTCGGCGTGGGTTGTAGAAGCCCTCGATACAGGAGAACACCTCCAGCCCAACCGCCGCCGACACCAGCCCCGGCGCTCCCTCGTCGCCGGGGCCCAGCGTCTCCAGGAGTTCCCCGACGCCGTACTGTGCTGGCCACCTGCCTGTCACTGGGAGCTGGCTGTGCTGGTCGGGCTGCGGGACGGGCGGCTGATTCCCGGGCGCATGCCCGGCCCGGGCCGGCAAACTCGAAACTGCGCCACGACAGCCGACCGGCCCACCGGCCGACGACCAGCAGGAGGTAGCCATGCCGGCATCCCTGGACCGCAGCGCGATGATGGTCAAGCCCACCGCCCGCGACAAGGGCCTACAGCTCACCCTCAACGTCGTCGCCTACGACAACGGCATCATCCAGGTGGACGGCATCCCCATCGACGCAGGCGAGGGCTGGCTCGGCGCCACCGAAGTAATCATGACGACCCTCAACGAGTTCCACCGGCAGATCCGGGCCAGGCGAAACACAGCCCAGGTGCCCCCAACGGAAACGCCGGCCCAATCAGGGATGCCCTCCTGACGACCGCGGACGTTCCCGGGTGACCGTCGCCGCCGCTGCCGAACCGCCACGGTGGCCGCCGGGCCCGCGGCCGGCACCGACGAGCACATAGCCGGGCGGGTTGCTGGCACTCGGTACGCTGCCGAGCGTGCGGGAGCAGCAGCGCCCAGTAGCGTGGCCGCAGCCGGTGCACGCCGTACTGTCCCTCTTCTCGACGCTCGGCGGTCTCTTCATCTGGAGCGTCCTGCTCGGTCGGACCAGCGCCGGCTGGTCCGACCTGATCGACGCGTTCGTACTGTCGCCGCTGCTCAACGCAGCCGTCGGGTTCATGGCAACCGTCGCCGCGATCATTCTGATCCTCACGCCGAAGAAGCTGCGTGCACGTGCGTTCGCGCCGCTGGTGTCGATGCTGCGGGTACTACTCGCCGTGGTGGGGTCGATAGTGCTGCTGGCGGTCGGGGTGCCCGCCGCGGTTCTGGCCGGAGTTTGGTTCTGCAAGTGGTTGTGGGGCGTGAGCTGGTTAGCGGTGCTCGTTGTGATCGTCCTATGGGTACCGGTCGCTGCCTTCGTGGTTTACCTGCATGTGGTGAGCCTGGTGGTGCTGACCGGGACGTACGTCCGCGATCAGCTTCGGAGCTGGTTCGGCGCGGCTGACGTCCACCCGCTGCTGCCGGTCCACGCCAAGGCGCTGCTGGCGGTCATGCAGGTCGTTGTCGGTGCCGTCGCCATCCTCGGTGGTAAAGGTGGCGGCAACGTGTTCCTGGTGTGGCTGCTGGTCCTGGCGGTTGCGGGTCACTCCGGCATGTTCGCCCTCATGATGGTGGAGCTGCGCCAGCGTCTCTCCGGCCGGCTGCCGATCGATGGACGGACGCCGCCGCCACAGCCGTTGCGACCGCGGGAGAACCCGTTCACGTGGATTTGGGGCACTTCGGAAGACCATCGATACCGGTGACACCTGCGCGCCCCGGATGACCGGGGCGTGGATCTGTCGTCCGGAAAAGATTCGGTATCCGACCACCGCCTATCAGCACCGGCTCCGTCGCACCTCCGGGTGAATGTCCAAGCTCCCAACTAATGCCACGACCCGAGGTGCTCGACGCGCCCGGTCGACGGCCGACGCGACCGAACCGGGCGCTTCTATGGCCGCTACCTGCGCCGAAGCCAACAGGCGTCTGCCAAGGTCCCCGCCGGTGGCTCTGCCGACGCACCGGCACCGGGTCCCATGGGCTCAACGTTCCGGCCTGACGCTCGGCGCCGTCGTGTGCGGTCACGACCACGGCAAGGCCAGGCAGGGCTCGGCACCGTAGGGCTCGGCACGGCAGGGCAACGCTCGGCACCGCAGGGCAGGGGCTCGGCACCGCAGGGCTCGGCACGGCAGGGCGAGGCAGGGGCGCCGTACGGCGCAAGTAGCACAATCAGCCGGCCACAACGAGCACGCCGGAAACGACACCGCGGCCCCATCCCACACCAGGGATGGGGCCGCAGCGTTGTCCGTCAGGACGACTTACGGAGCACCTCGATCGCCTCCACCGGCGCCGGCCATGTCTGCACCCGGTACAACTCCGGCTCCCGACCCGCACTGACCACCACCCGGTACGTACGTACGTACCCGGACCGGCGGCGGCGAGGTTCGGCATGTCGTCGACCAGGTCGCCCATCAGGCCACAGACGGTCAGCTCGCCGTCGGACGTGATCGAGAACGCGACCGCCTCATCCCAGCCGTCCAGGTCGACCGGCTGCGCCTCGGTTGTTGGTTGCACGTCCACCTGGACCGTGCCGATCTGCGTCGCGGTGTACACAGTCGCCTGATCATCGGCGACGGCTACCAGCGAGCCGGGCTCGCGGTAGATGTCGTCCTCGGGTCCCGTACCGATATCGCGGATGATGAACTGGCTGTACGACAGCCCACACACCGAAGGTGCTCAATCCCAGCCTCCCCCTGCCGGTCAGGGCCGTCGGGTCAGATCGACCGCGACGTAAAACGGATCCTTCTCGATGATCCGGTCGGCGAGATAGAACGCGTTGAGTTCCTGACCGGCGATCTCGTTGTTGTCCTTGTCGATCATCCTGCGCGAGAAACTTACCGTGATAGCAGCGCCCTGCCAGGTCGACGCCATCGGGTACTCGTCGCACTGCTGCCCCGGCGGTCGGGGCAAGCTGGACGGGCACGCCACCCTGCTGTTCTCCGCCTGCTTGTCCTTGTCAGTGAGACGCGTCAACGGCGTCTTACCGACCGCTCCGGCAGTCCGGCCGCCTGCGCGTCGTACACGTGACGCACGTAGTCCGGCAGGGTCAGCTCTCGTACACGACCGCCGGCGTCCACTTGCATCGACTACTTCACGCAGTCAGATAGACACACGGAATTGCGGCCCGGATAGCTCGGCCAGCCGATTCGATCGTTGACTCTGCGGTGGCGGAAGCGCCCACCGAGGTGCGGGACAGCAGCACGCTCGGGTACCTCCGCGGCGCCACGGACGGGGCCGGCACGGCTCGGCGACGTTGAGCAGGCCAAGGGCTGGGAACCGATCGGCGAGCCAGTGCCACGGCCGCGCCCATACGGCACTGGGCGTCCCGGGACACCCGCGGAGTACCGGAAGCTGACCGCCTGCGACGCCCCGGACCGGCGAGCAGCCGCGACGACACTGCCGTGACCCGCCCGGCCGATGGTCGACTGCCACGACGCCGCACATCCACCTCTACCCGCGACGCGATCCCGGCCGACGACCGTGCAGTGCGGCGCGAGCCGCCCGCAGCCGTGAACCCGGTGGACCGTCGAGCAGGTACCAAGAAACTTCGGCCTGCACCCCTTGGTGACAGTCGCCCACAGCTCCACCCTCCCACGCGCCGTCGGGCGGCCGTAACGGACTATCCGGTCAGGATGATGGCGGTGCTCTCGGCGAGGCTGAGCATGGTGCGATGGGAATGGATTCGCCGAGGCGACCCGAGCCGCCGGACGGAGGCGCACAGTGACGACGCGCGACACCGAGTTCGAGCTGATCCTCCGGGGGCGGCCGGATCCGCTGATGCTCGCGCTCATCGCCGAATACGATCTGTTCGACTCCACGGCGGAGATGATCCTGCACAAGATCATTGTTGACCGCGAGACGCTCGACGGCATCCTGGTACGGGCGCAGGCCCTCGGCGTGGACATCGCCCGGCTCCGGATCCGGCAGCCGCGGCCGCACGCGGTGGGCGTCGGCGAACCCGCCGCGCAGCCGGCGCACGGGTAGGCCGCCTCGGTCGGCGGCGGCCCACCCGTGCCAGGGGCCGGCTCGGCCCCACCCGACCCGGCGCCACGAGTGTTCATCGGCGGGCTCCGCGGGCGCCTCATCCGGGGCGGGTGAACCGCGGCCGGGCCGGTCGCGCGGTGGCCGACGGCGGACGCCGCTCACCGAGCAAACTCCGCGAGGCGGCCGGCAGCCGCGCCGAGCCGTCCGCCCGGCGGTACCGGTGCAGTACCGCCGGGCGGACGGCTACCGCTTCCAGGCGGTCGGCTGGAACGGACCCAGCACGTCGAGGCCCCCGCGCACCACGCCGTACGTCGCCTCCGGCATCGGCCGCCACGCCCCGCGCAACGCCCCGACCGGCTCCGACACCACCACCCGCGTCTCGTCGGACAGCGTGCTCAGGCGGGCGTTGTCCGGGTGGGTCGCGCGCAGCGTGGCCACGTCCGCGCTGTAGTACAGGGACCGGCTGCGGCCCTCGCTGGAGTACCGGAAGATCCAGATGTCGCGGCCGGTCGTCGTCGCCACCGTCATCTGCAGCGGGTGCGCGATGCCGCGGGCGCGGGCCGTCGACTCGACGAAGCCGGCCATCCGCTCCACCGCCGCGACCGGGTCGTCGTCCAGGCCGAACGTCAGGGCAAGATAGAACATCAGCTCCGAGTCGGTCGAGCCCTCGATGCCCTCGTACAGCGCGGGGTCGACGCCCAGCATCAGGTCCCGCTTCAGCCGGCCGAAGCCCCGGATCGCGCCGTTGTGCATCCACAGCCAGGGGCCGTGCCGGAACGGGTGGCAGTTCGACTGCTGTACCGGCGTGCCCGTGCTCGCCCGGATGTGCGCCAGGAAGAGCGGCGAGCGGACCGCCAGGGCCACTTCCCGCAGGTTCACGTCGCTCCAGGCCGGACCGACCCCGCGCAGCAGCGCGGGCGGGTGGCCCGCGGTGCCGTCGTACCAGCCCAGCCCGAAGCCGTCACCGTTGGTCGTCTCGACCCCCTCGCGGCTGTGCAGCGCCTGATCGATGAGCGAGTGCTCGGGCCGGTACAGCAGCTCGTCCGGCTCGATCGGCGCACCCGAGTAGGCCAACCATCGGCACATCGCCGCCCCCTCTCCTCCGCCGCGCGACATCGTGCGGCCTCCATCCGATCAGCGTGGGCCACGCCGCCCGGCCGTACCTCATTCGCGGCGGACGAGGCGCGCACCCCGGCCCGACACGACGCTCGACAGCAGGCAATCACTGACCGGAAGGAGCACGGCATATGCTCACCGTGGGTGTCGAGGAAGAGTTCCTCCTGCTCGAACGGGACGGCGCGGTCGCGCCGGTGGCCGCCGAGGCGGTTCGCCGCGGCGGGGGCGAGGAGGGTGAACTCCAGCCGGAGTTCATGTCGTACCAGCTCGAGACGGCGACGCCGGTGTGCCGGAGTCTCGACGAACTGCGCGACCACCTGGGCCGGCTGCGCCGGCTCGCGGCGCGCGGCGCCGACCGGGCCGGCGCGCGGCTGGTGTCGGTCGGGGTGCCGCCGTTCCACAGCGGCCGGTACGACGAGGTGTCGGCGCAGCCGCGGTATCTGGAGCTGGCGCGGCGCTATCCGTTCGGCCCGCGGATGGGTGCCGCGTGCGCCTGCCAGGTCCACGTCGGCGTGCCCGACCCGGACGTCCGGGTGCAGGTGCTGGCGCGGCTGCGGCCGTGGCTGCCGACGCTGCTCGCGATGACGGCCAACTCGGTGATCAGCAACGGGGCGGACACGGGCTGGAGCAGCGACCGGTACCGGTCGCTGCTGCGCTGGCCGAGCTTTCGGCCGCCGCGCAACTGGCACGGTCAGCGCGGGTACGACCGGGCCGTGCGGCGGCTCATCAACCGCGGCGCCGCGATGGACCCGGCGAGCGTGTACCTGCTGGCGCGGCTCTCGGACCGGTACCCCACCGTGGAGGTGCGCGTCGCGGACGCCTGCCTGACCGTCGACGACGCGGTGTTGCTCGCCGCCCTGGTGCGCGGGCTGGTGACCAGCCTCGTCGAGGAGAGCCCCCAGCGACCGGAGCCGCAGCCGCGGCCGGCGGACGCGCGGCGGACCGGGGTCCGGTCCGGGCTCCTGCACGCCGCGCAGTACGGGCTGGGCGCCGGTGGCAAGCAGGTGGCGCTGGAGCGGCTCTACGCGAAGGTCCGCCCGGCGCTGGGCCCGGACGAGCTGCGGGAGGTCGAGCGGCGCCTCGACATCGTACGGCGGGAGGGCAACGGCGCCGACCGCCAGCGGAAGCTGTGGGCCGGCACCGGCCGCCCGAGCGACTTCGTCGAGGCGCTGGCCGACAGCGCGGTGGCCCTGGCCCCCGCCGCTTGACGCGATGGTCACCCGCCGGGGAGGAGGCGCCTGTCCGCGCCCCGGTGCGACCGTCGTCACGGAGGGGGCCACATGTTCGCGATCACGATCGACACCGTTCCCGGTTTCGACATCCTGCGGGTCGTCGGGGAGGTGCTCGGTACCACCGCCCGGAAGCAGAATCCGTTCATGGACGGGCTCGTCCGGGAGGGCGACGGTCCCGCGCTGCGGAAGTGGCGCGAGGACGCCATCGCGCGGATGGTCGCGCTGGCCCACGAGCGGGGGGCCAATGCTGTCGTGGGGGTCCGGTTCGACCACCGCGAGATCGGCCCGGAGTGGACCGAGATCTGCGCGTACGGCACGGCGGTGTTCATCGTGCCGGCCGCGGCGTGAGCCGGGCGGGCCCGATTTCCGAATCAGTGATCATGCCCTCACAAAGCGCACGGTGCCCGGGCACCCTAGAGTGGGCGCGCCTACCCCGTAACGAAATGACGCCGTCGCCGTGTGTGAGTCCGGGCGGACGTACGAAGCCGCTCAGCGCCGCACGTCAACCGCCTATTGTGGACAGAGGGTGATGGGGCTGCGCTCCGCCGTCGCACGGCCGACCGATCCCGCGCACGCAGTCGCCGGCGGCCCGGCAGGTCCCGCGCTGCCGCACGTGCCACCGACCAAGCTCGCGGTGCCGCCGCTGCCGCCGACGCACGGGCCCCGCCGCCGGTTGGCGGGCCTGTTCGCCGCAGCGGCGGGCCGCCGAGCGACCACGGTCCTCGGGCCGCCGGGGTCCGGTAAGACCACCGCGGTCGCCCACTGGGTCCACGGCGGCGGGGCGCCGGGCCCGGTCGCCTGGCTCACCCTCGACGAGGAGGACAACCGGTCGCCGACGTTCTGGACGCACGTACTCGCCGCGCTGCGCGGCCACCTCCCGGACGCGGTCCCGGCCCGGCCGGCCGCGGGGGACGTCGACGGGACGATCGCGGGCAGGCTGGCGACCGCGCTCTGCCACCGCGCCACCCCGGTGGTGCTGGTGCTGGACCGCGTCGACTTCATCACCGATCCCGCCGTGGCCCGCGAGCTGGACCTGCTGGTGGCATACGCCGGGCCCGGCCTGCATCTGGTCGTCTGCGGCCGCAGCGGCAGCGTGCCGTGGCTGCACCGGCACCGCCTGGCCGGGGACGTCGCGGAGATCGGGCCCGCCGACCTCGCGCTGGACGCCGACGAGTTGCCGGGGATCCTGCACGCGCACGGCGTGGACGTGCCGGAGGCCGACCTGCGCGCCCTGCACCGGTGCACAGAGGGCTGGCTCACCGGGGTGTGCCTGCACGCGCTCGCGCTGCGGTCCGGCGTGGGACCGGCGAGCCTGCCCCATCCGCTCGGCCGGCAGGCGGTCACCGACTTCCTACGGACCGAGGTGCTGGACGCGCAGCCGGCCCGGGTGCGCCACCTGCTCCTGCGGACGAGCCTGTTGGACCGGGTCCACCCCGACCTGGCGGACCGGCTCACCGGCCGGTCGGACGCCCGGGCGATCCTCGGCCGGCTGGCCGGGGCGAACAGCTTCGTCGCCCACGCCGACCCGACGCACTTCCGCTACCGGGAACCGTTCCGGGCCATGCTCCGCGACGCCCTCGTCGGCGACCGCCCCGACCTCGTCGGGCGATTGCACGCGATCGCCGCCCGCTGGTACGCGGACCGGGGCAGCGGCGGCACGGCGGTCGCGCACGCCGTCCGGGCCGGTGACTGGGCGTTCGCCTGCGCCGTCGCCATCGACCGCATCGGGGTGGCGGCGCTGCTCACCGCGCCCCGCGCGGGACCGGTGCGCGAGCGGCTGGCAGCGCTGCCCGACGCGCCGCGGGACGGCGCCGCCGAGCTGGTCCGCTGCGTCCTGGCGCTGGCCCGCCACGACGCCCCGCCGGCCCGGGCGGCACTGGAGCGGGCCGGCCGGGCAGCCGCTGGCCGCCCGCGCCGCCTCGCCGCCCTCGAGGTCGCCCGGGTGGCCCTGGCCCGGCTGACCGGGGACGCCGACGCCGCCGGGGCCGCGGCCGCCCGGTACGCGCAGACCCGGCCGGAGGCGCGGGTGGACGCGGTGCGCACCCAGCGCTTCGTCGACAGCAACGTCGGGGTGGCGGAGCTGTGGGCCGGTCGCCTGGACGCCGCCCGGAACACCCTCACCCGGGCCGCGACGGCGCCCGGCGCGGACGCCGAGTTCGGCGCCCACGACGCCCTCGGGCACCTCGGGCTGCTCAGCATGTACGAGGGGAACACCGCCGACGCCGACCTGCTGGCCGGGCAGGCGATCGCGCTGGCGGAGCGGGCCGGCGTCCGGCCGGCCGAGCGGATCGGGGCGGCGAGCGTGACGCTGGCGGCCACGGCGCTGGTGCGCAACGACCTGGCGGCGGTGCGGCAGCACGCCGCCGACGCCATGGCGACCGCGGGCGGGCGGCACGACCCGCCCACCGCGACGACGCTCGCGCTGATCCGCGCCTGGGCCGCGTGCGCGCGCAGGGACGGCCCGGCGGCGATCGCCGCCACCCGGGCCGCCCGGGCGCACCTGCGTCGGGCCCGGCCGCCGCGGCTGTTCAGCGACCGCATCGAGCTCACCGCGCTGTGGGCGTACCTGATCGTGGGCGATCTCGACGAGGCCCGCGGCTGCGTGGACCGGATCCAGGACCGCGCCGAGCGGACGGTCGCCGAGGGCTACCTGCTGGAGGCCCGCGGCGAGTACGCCGCGGCCCGGGCGACGCTGGCCCGGGTGGCCGGGCCGGACGCCAGCCCGAGCGCCCTGCAGTACGCCGCGCTGGCGCTCGGTCGGCTCGCCGCCGCGGCCGGCGACGTGGCGACCGCCACCCGGGCCCTCGGCGACGCGCTCGACTACGGCCGCCCCGACCGCCGGCGGCGCGCCGTGTCGGACTCGGGCAAGTGGGCGCCGCTGCTGCTGCGGGAGAACGCGACGATCGCGCGCGAGCACGGGTGGCTGACGGCGCGGGAGGCCGACCGCCCCGCGGCCGCTGACGGACCGCCGCGGCCACTGACCGACCGGGAGGCACAGGTGCTGCGCCACCTCGCCGACGCGGTGGCGATCCGCGACATCGCCGTTGCCATGGGCCTGTCGGTCAACACCGTGAAGACCCACCTCAAGAACATCTACCGCAAGCTCGGCACGTCCGGCCGCAGCGCCACGGCCCGGCGGGCGCGGGAGCTGAACCTGCTCGCGGACGGCCCCGAACCTGCGCCGTAGGGGGCCGCGTGGCGGGGGATCGGCCCATCATCACCCGTTATGGGTGAGCGGGGAGGCCGGCTCCTCGTTGACGCGCTCGGGGCGCCGTCCCTATAAAGCTCGCATGGCGGTCGAAAACAGCGAACGGGGCGCACCGATCGACCGGCTGGCGCCCCGCGCCAAGTTTCCGGGTCATCCACCCAGAGCGCAAGCGACATGCCGATATACCACGCCGGGGAGGCGAGCCGACGGCGACGGCCCTGCCGACGTCGATCCGGGCGGCGGGCTGATCTCGGCGAAGCTCGCCGTCCCGGACCTCCCCCGGGTGATGGTCGCCCGCCCGGAGCTGACCGCGCGGCTCCGCGCGGCCGAGCGCACCCCGGTGGTCGCCGTGACGGGCCCCGCGGGCTACGGCAAGACGACGCTCGTCGCGCACTGGACCCGGACGGCCGGCGCCGCCGCCCCGGTGTCCTGGCTCAGCCTGGACGAGCAGGACAACGCACCGGCGACCTTCTGGGCCTACCTCAGCCGGGCGCTCGGCGCCGGCCGCCCCGGCCCGCCGGGCGGCCCGACGCCGCTGGGCCGGATCGACCGGGCCGCGCTGCGGCGCCTGGCCGCCGAACTCGTGGCGGGCCGCGGCCGGCCGCCGACGGTGGTCCTCGACCGCGCGGAGGTCATCACCAACCGCGCGGTCGCGGCACAGCTCGACACGCTGCTCCGGTACGCGGCGCCGGGGCTGCGGGTCATCGTCGTCGGGCGGAGCGCGCCGCTGCTCCCGCTGTACCGGTACCGGCTCGCCGGGGAGCTGGTCGAGATCGGGGCGGAGGACCTGACCCTCACCGCCGGGGAGACCGCGGACATCGTGGCGGCGCACGGGCTGGACCTCTCCCCCGAGGACACCGCGGCGCTGCACGCCCGTACGGAGGGGTGGGTGACCGGCGTCCGCCTGCACGCCCTCGCCTCGCCCGACCCCGACTCCCACGCCGCCCCCGACGGTGCCCGCGGGGCCGGCGGGCGCGCGATGGCCGACTACCTGCGCGGCGGGGTCCTCGACGTGCAGGAGCCGCGGGCGCGGGAGGTGCTGCTGCGCACCAGCATCGTCGAGTGGATCGACGCCGACCTGGCGATCCGGCTCAGCCGCCGCGACGACGCGCGGGTCATCTTGGACGAGCTGGTGCGCGCCAACGCCTTCGTCCAGACCGTCGACGTCGGCGCGTTCCGCTGCCGGGCTCCGCTGCGGGCCATGCTGCACGAGGAGCTGACGACCCGGCACCCGGAGCTGGTCCGCCCGCTGCACCTCGACGCCGCGCGCTGGTACCGGGAGCAGGGCCGGGTCGCCGAGTCCCTGGAACACGCCGGCCGGGCCGGGGCATGGGCGCTGGCCGCGGACATCGCCGTGGTGGACATCGGCGTGCCCCGGCTGGTCGGGCCCGCGGGGGCGCCGTACCGGTCGGTGCTGGCCGGGCTGCCCGACGGCGAGGCGACGCCCGCCGCGCGGGTGCTGCGCCCGGTCCTCGCGCTGGCCGCGGGCGACCTCCCGGCCGCCCGGGCGGCGGCCGCCGCGGCCGGCTCGTGCGGCGACCCGGCCGGGGGCGGCGCCGCGCAGGTCGCGCTGCTCGCCGTCGAGGTCGTGCTGGCCCGCCACGCCGGCGACGCCGCGGCCGCGGGCCGGGCGGCGGCGGCCGCCGACCTGCTGCGCGGCCAGCTTCCCCCCGGCCGGGTGTCCGCCGACGCGGAGCTGCGGGCGCTGCTGCTGTGCCACACCGGCGTCGCGGAGCTGTGGCACGGCCGGTTCGGCGAGGCGCGGGCGACCCTCGGCCGCGCGGCCGCCATGGCCGAACCCGGCGCGGCGTACGTGGCGCACGACGCGCTGGCGCACCTGGCGCTACTGCACCTCGTGGACGGCACCCTGGAACAGACGGAGGCGTACGCCGAGCGGGCGCTGGCCGTGGCCGACGCGGCCGACCCGGTCCGGGCGGGCGCGGCCAGCGTCGCCCTCGCCGGCGCCGCGCTCGCCCGCAACGAGCTGCCCGCCGTCAGCCAGCACCTGGCGCGGGCGGCAGCGGCCGCCGCCGCCCGCGACGACCCGCCGACGGCCACCGCGCTCGACCTGCTGCGCGCGTGGACCGCGGCGGGGCGCGGCGACGTCCGCCGGGCCCTCGCGTCGGTGACGCACGCCCGGGACAACCTGCGCCGGTGGTGCGCGTCGCGGCCCGCCCGGGACTCGGTCGACCTCATGGCGGCGCGGGTGCACCTCGTGCGGGGCGACGGCGCGGCGGCCCGGCGGGAGCTGGCGGCGGTGTCCCACGGCCCGGAGCGGAGCCTCCTGCTCGCCTGCGCGCAGGCGGCCGACGGCGACCGGGCGGGCGCCCGCCGCGCTCTGGCCGAGCTGCGCGACGTCGCCGCCCGGCCGGCCCTGAAGCAGTGGGTCGCCCTGGCGTGCGGCCGGCTCGCGTTCGCCGCCGGCGACGTCGTGGCCGCGGCCCGCGCCCTGCGCGAGGCCCTGGACCACGGCCGGCCCGAGCAGCGGCGGCGGCCGGTCGTCGAGGAGGGCAACTGGGTGCGGCGGTTGCTCCAGGTCCGGCCGGACCTCCTGGCGGGGCACGGCTGGCTGGCCCTGCCCCGCCCCGACGCGGCCGCCGGCTCCGGCCCCGCGCCCATGATCGAGGCGCTCACCGAGCGGGAGACCGAGGTGCTGGACCGACTCGCGGCGGGCCTGTCCTCGGGCGACATCGCCGACGACATGTACCTGTCGGTCAACACCGTCAAGACCCACCTGAAGAACATCTACCGCAAGCTCGGTACGCCGGGGCGCAGCGCGGCGGCCCGGCGCGCGCGCGAGCTGAACCTGCTCTCCCGCCGGTGACGCGGCGCCCGGCCCGCCCCGGCCCGGGCGGCTCCCGCCGCGGCGTCAGTCGGCGATCCGGGCGAGTCGCACCAGCACGCCCGGGTCCTCGGCCGTCGGGCCGGACATCGCGCCGCGCTCGGCGACGCCGCCGGTCGGCTCCACCGGGTGGTCGGCGGGTGCCGCGGTCGCGTGGCCGGCGTCGTCCGCGGCGTCGGCGAGCAGCCGGAGCCGCCCCGGCGTACAGAGTCGGCGGACGCCCGGCGGCGGCGCCGCAGCGGCGGCGGAAACGGTCCCGGTGGGCGTCCGGTCGGACAGCAGCATCATCGTTCCTCCTCGGCAGGTGACGGAAATGTCGTACTGGTGACATCGTGGCTCGCGGCCGCGGCCGCACCATCATCCGGAGAGGGTGAGCGGTGCGGGGTGCCGCAACGACGAGGGCGGGTGGGTCGCCGCATCCCCGACGCCCCACCCGCCCAACCGGCACCCCCTCCGGTGCGCCAACTGTCCACCGGGGACGCCGCCGGCACCTCATCCGCCAGGGAGGAGAAGCGGCGCCGGCTCATCCGGCCGGGGTGATGAGCCGCCCCCGCGCGGGCCCGACGATGGAGCCCATGACGACATCCCCACTCGCCGACGCCCGGACCGCCGACATGGTCTGGATACCGGGCGGCACCTACCTGATGGGGGCCGACGATCACTACCCCGAGGAGGCGCCGGCGCACCCGGTGACCGTCGACGGGTTCTGGATCGACCGGCACCCGGTCACCAATCGCGACTTCGACCGGTTCGTCCGGGCGACCGCCTACCGGACGCTCGCCGAGCGGACGCCGGAGCGGGCCGCACCGGGGGTGCCCGCGGCGCTGAACGTCGCCGGGTCGGCGGTGTTCGTCCCCCCACCGGGGTCTGTCGACCTGGACGACATCGGCCGCTGGTGGCGGTACGTCCCCGGCGCGGACTGGCGGCACCCGGGCGGCCCCGGCTCGTCGGCGGCGGCGCTCCCCGAGCACCCCGTGGTGCACCTGGCGTGGGCCGACGTGGCCGCGTTCGCCACCCTGACCGGCAAGCAGCTGCCCACGGAGGCCGAGTGGGAGTTCGCCGCCCGCGGGGGCCTGGACGGCGCGACGTACGCGTGGGGCGCGGAGTTCGCCCCCGGCGGGGTCCACCTGGCGAACACCTGGCAGGGCGAGTTCCCGGTCGAGAACACCGCGGCGGACGGCTTCGTGGGGACCTCGCCGGTCGGCGCGTTCCCGCCGAACGACCACGGCCTCCACGACATGATCGGCAACGTCTGGGAGTGGACCGCCGACTGGTACGCCGGGTACGCGCCGGCCCGGGGGTGCTGCGCGGTGCGCAACCCGCGCGGCGGCGGCCCGGCCGACAGCCGGGACGTGGCCGACCCGCGGGACCCGGTGCCCCGCAAGGTGGTCAAGGGCGGCTCGCATCTGTGCGCGCCGAACTACTGCCGCCGCTACCGGCCGGCCGCCCGCATGCCGCACGCGGTCGACACCTCGACGTCGAACCTCGGATTCCGCTGCGTGGTGCGGCCCGGTCACCCCGCGGGGTGACCGGGCCGTCCGGGGTGGCGGCCGACGCGGGTGGCGGGCCGACCGGGGTGACCGCGCCGGCCCGGGGTGGGCCGGGCCGGCGCGGCGATCAGGCGGCCGCGGCCGGGCCGGACCTCGCCCCCGGCATCCCGGCGGCGTGCCGCGCCGTCGGGGCGAGGGGCGTGACGCCGCCGCTGTCCGGGGCCGCCCGGTTCACCCGCGGCGCCGCCGGCCGGTCGCCGCCGCTCCGGCTCGCGGTGATCGCGCCGGCCGCCGCGAGCACCGCGTCCGCCAGCTTGCGCCCGCCGCCCGGCCCGCCCTCCGGCCCGCGGCGGGCCACCCGGACGATCGTGCCGACCGCCGCCGCGGCCGCCAGTCCGACGACGACGCCGGCGGTCCCGTACTCCACCGGCGGGCGGGCGCAGGCGTAGCGCTCGCCCCGGTAGACGCGGAGGGCCACGTACGCCCGGCGACCCGAGTCGACCACGCCCTCCCAGGCGCGCCAGCCGATGTGGAGGCTGTGGTTCGCGATCCCCCGGCCCGCCGTGTACAGGCCCTCGCCGGCCCGACTGGCCGCCGTCTCCACCGCAGCGACGAGCCCGCGGAAAGCGCTCTGCCTCCTCCGGCGCATCATCGGGACCCCACTCGCACCGCCTCGGTGGCGATGGCCTCACCGTGCAGCGCCTCCTGCAACTCGGCCTCGACCTCGGTGGACAGCGAGGAGGTCAGCACCGTGCCGCCGAAGCGGCCCAGGCTCGCGATGGCCTTGTCCGGCGTGGCCCGCTCGATCACGAGGAACAGCGCCGAGGTACCGGGCTCCATCATCTCCTGCACCCGGCTCTCGAACTCGCGGTCGGTCACCCCCTTGCTCATCTTCCCCATCAGGGCGCCGAGCCCCGCTCCGACGGCCATGCCCAGAAACGGCACGAAGAACAGGATGCCGAACAGGAACCCCCAGAACATCCCCCACATGCTCCCGCTGCCGACCTCGTGGTGGCTCGTCGTCACATGGAACTTGCCCTCCCGGTCGCGGACGATGGACGCGATGGCGTCCGGCTCGATGATGAGGTCCTTCGCCAGCCGATGCGCCTCCGCGGCGGCCGTGGCGGCCGTGTGCTCATCGGGGTATCCGATGGCGACCAGCGTTGCCATTGTCTGCCTTCCCTTCGCAGTGCGGCCCGTGCTCTGCGGCACGCGCCGACGTCCCTCCCATTAGGTGCCGCGGGCCTGCCGCCGGGCCTCATCCCGGTCGGGTGAGCCGGGCCGGGCCCCCCGCCGCGATGGTGGTGGGGCACGCGATTCCCGCCGCCAACGCCGAGGAGCGACCATGCCCAGTCCCCCGCCGCCGGCCGACGCGGAACTCGAACGGCTGCGCCGCGAGGTCGCGGCCCTGCGCGTCCGGCTCGGGGCCCGCGGCCGCCGGACCGCGTTCGTCGGCGGGCTGCGCCGGGCGGCCGCCGCGGTCCTCGCCCCGGCGGTCGCGCTGGCCATCGTGGCCGGCACGGTCGGGCTGTGGGCGGCGGCGACGGCCCTCGACACCGACCGCTGGGTCCGGGCGGTGGCCCCGCTGCCGCGGCAGCCGGCGGTCGCCACCGCGGTCTCCCACTACGCCACCGCCGAGCTGTTCGGCGTGCTCGACGTGGAGCGGCGGCTGCGCGCGGTACTGCCCGACCGGGCCGCCTTCGTCGCCGGCCCGTTGACGTCGAAGGTGCGCGAGTCCGTCGCCGGTACCGTCGACGAGGTCGTCCGCAGCGACGCGTTCCAGCCGATCTGGGTGGGGGCGAACCGGCGGGTGCACGCGCACGCGATGGCGGTGCTGAACGGCACCAGCACGGTGGTGACGGCGGACGGCGACCGCGTCCGGATCGACCTCCTGCCGTTGATCAACCAGGTGCTGCGGCAGCTCAGTGCGCGGATGCCGACGCTGTTCGGCCACCGGCTCACGCTGCCGGACCTGGCCAGCGGCGAGGTACCCGAGAACCTGCGTCGGCGCGTCGAGGCCGCGCTCGGCATCTCGCTGCCGGCGAACTTCGCGCAGTTCACCGTGTACGACGCCGGGCGGCTGCGCGCCGCGCAGGAGGCGCTGGTGACACTGCGCCGCTCCGTCGCGGGGCTGGGCGTGGCTGCGGCCGGGCTGCTCGCGCTCGCCCTGCTGGTGTCCCCGGCGCGGCGCCGGACCCTCGCGCAGCTCGGCATCTGGCTGGTGCTGGCCGCCGTGGCGGTGACCGCCGGGCTGCGGGCCGTCCGGGGCGAGCTGCTGGCGGCCGTACCGGCCGGGATCTACCGGGACGGCGTCGCGGCCGCGCTCACCACGGTGACCGCGCTGCTGCGCGCGCGCGGCGAGCAGCTCGTCTGGCTGGGTGCCGGGCTGGCCCTGTGCATGTACGTCGTGGGGCCGGGCCGCGGGCCGGTCCGGCTGCGGCGCGCGGCGGTGCGCGGCGGCCGCGCGGTCGGCCGGAGCGGCCGGGCCGCCGGGCGCCGGCTGGCGGCGCACGGCCCGGGCTGGGTCCGGGGGCACCTCGACGCGCTGCGGGTCGGGGGCGTCGTCGCCGCCGCGATCGGGGCGCTGCTGCTCGGGTCCGGGCCCGCGCTGCTCGCGGTGGCTGCCGCGCTGCTCGCCTACGAGGTCGGGGTCACGGCCGTCGGGCGGGCCGGCCGGGCCTGAGCGGTCACGGGAGGACGCCGAGGGCGCGCGCCCGGTCGACGGCGTTGCGCCGCCGGGACACGTCCAGCTTGCGGTAGATCGAGCGGAGGTGGGCCTTCACGGTGTTCACCGATACGTGCAGCTCCCCCGCGATCTCGGCGGCGCTGAACATCGTCGGCAGGTACCCGAGGACCTCGCGCTCCCGCTCGCTCAGCTCCGGGCCCGCCGGCGGCGTCGCGCCGGCCGCCGGCGGCGCCGGCGCCAGCACCGCCACCAGCTCGGCGGCGAGGCCGTGGCCGGCCGGGCGCTGGACCAGGTGCCGCTCCAGCAGCGCCAGGACGTCCCGCCGGTCCGGGCCGAGGAACGGGCGGCGCAGGTCCTCGGAGGCGGCCAGCTCGACCGCGTTCGCGATGGCCTCCGCCGCCGCCCCGGTACGCCGCTGCCGGTGCGCCAGCAGGGCGTGGACGACCCACGCCCCGACGGTGGCCACCACGTCCGTCGCGGCGGCGCGGACCGGGGCGAGCAGCTCCTCCGCCCGGCTCCACCGGCCCAGCGCGGCCGCCGCCCGGGCGAGGCACACCCGCTCCCGCTGACCCGGCTCGCCCGGCCCGGCCGCGGTGAGGATCGCGGCCGCGCGCTCGGGTTCGCCGGTGCCGAGGTACAACTCCGCCTCGACCTGGGTCAGCCACCGGTCCAGCAGCCGCGGCAGCGGAGCGCCCGCGGCGCGGTGCCGGGTACGGGCGATCGCGGTCCGCGCCGCCGGCCACTCCCGGCGGGCCAGCAGCAACCGGATCCGGGCGACCCGCAGGGCGGTGCGCAGGGCCGGCTCCGGGGCGTCCCGGTGGGCGCCGCACGCCCGCTCCAGCGCGTCCCCGGCCTCGGCGAGCCGGTGCTGCTCCACCGCGACCAGCGCCAGGGCGAGGTGGGCCGGTACGGCGTGCCGGGTGCCGGCGACGCCCCGCCCATCGGCCAGCTCCAGCGCGGCGCCCGCCTGCTGCCGGCTCTCCCGCGGCGCGCCCCGGGCGAACTCGACGACGGCCAGGTGGCCGACCGCGTTCGCCGCCAGGACGTCCAGCTCCGCGGAGCGTGCGGTCATGGCCGCCGACCACAGGTACCGGTCGGCGCGCCCGGGGTCGTCGTTCCACAGCAGGCCGACGCCCCGGTTGTTCAGCGTGATGGCCCGGTGCTCCTGCGCCGCCGGCAGCCGCCGCGGCGCCGGGTCGGCCAGCCGGCCGAGCAGGTCCGTGGCCGCCGCCTCCAGGGCGGGCGCATCCCCCCGCAGGCGCGCCAGCTCGACCTCCAGGCCGCGCACCGCCATCTCGACGGTCTCGCGGTCGGCGGGCGGGCGGGCCGCGGCGAGCCGCCGCGCGTCGGCGAGCCACGGCGGCACCGCCTCCGGGTCGCCCCCGTGCAGGGCGCGCAGCGCGCCGCAGACCGCCAGCTCGGCGCTGCCCGGTAGCCGGTCGGCCGGGATCCGGGCCAGCACCGCGGCGTGGGCCGGCGCGTCGGCCGTGAGCCGCAGCGACGCGGCCGGCGCGGCCATCGCGAGCCGGCCGACGAGCGGCCAGTCGCCGGCGGCGGCGGCGTGCTCCGCCGCCGCCGGCCCCCGGCCGGGGCCGCGGGCGTACCACGCGGCCGCGCGGCGGTGCAGCCCGGGCACGGCGGCCGGGTCCTCGACCGCGAGCCGATGGCGCAGCAGGTCCCGCAGCAGCGGGTGGTACCGGAACCAGCCCGGGTCGTCCGGCAGGGCGACGACGAGCGCGTTGGCGCGCTGGAGCCGTTCGAGCACCGCCCGCCCGGTGCTGCCGCCGACGATCGCGTCGGCCAGCTCGCCGCTGACCCGCTCCGCGATGCTGGTGTACAGCAGGAAGCGGCGCACCGCGGGGGGCTGCCCGGCGAGCACCTCGCCGACCAGGTACTCCGCCACCGCCCCGCGGTCCCCGGCGAAGCCGTCCACGCCGCCCCGCCCCGCCCCGCGCAGGTGCAGCGCGGCGAGGGTCAGGCCGGCGGCCCACCCCTCGGTGCGCGCGACCAGGGTGCGCAGCTCGGCCGGGCCGGCGGCGACGCCGTGCAGCGCGAGCAGGGTCGCTGCCTCCTCGTCGGTGAACGCCAGGGCGTCGGAGTTGATCTCGCGGAGCAGGCCGTCCGCGCGCAGCCGGTGCAGGGGCAGCGTCGGGTCGGCGCGCGCGGCCAGCACGACCCGCAGCCCGTCCGACACGCACCGCAGCAGCAGGCCGACGCCGGCGAGCACGTCCGGGTCGGCCACCGCGTTCACGTTGTCCAGCACGAGGGCGACGGGCGGGGACAGCCGCTCGGTTGCCGCGAGGAGGCGCCGGATCCCGGCGGCGTCCGCCGCGGCGGCGGCGGGGGCAGCCGGGATGCCGGGCGTGCCGGCCCGGCGCAGGGCGGCCGCTACGTCGGACCAGAACCGGGCGGCGGTGTCTTCCTCGCGGTCGAGGCTCAGCCAGGCGACCGGCCCCGGCGCCCGGCCGCTGGCGGCCCACTCGGCGAGCAGCGCGGTCTTCCCGCTGCCGGCCGCCGCGCTGAGCAGGGTGACCGGGTACCGCAGGGCGGCGTCGAGCGTGCGCACCAGCCGCGGCCGCGGCAGGTGTGGCTCGGGCAGGCGCGGCCGGCCGAACCGGCTGCCGGGAGCAGCCGCCGCCGGTGCCGGCGGCTCGGCCGCCCCGCCGACGCCGGCCGGCCAGCCGGCGACCGATCCGCCGGGAGTCCCACCTGTTGCTGTGGCCACGCGTTCATGCACCCTGCATCTCCTTCGCTCACCGCCGCCCCGGCCTTCCCGGCGGGTCGGCCGATGTCGGTGGCCGGGCGCGGTCCGCCGCACCCGCACCTACGGAGCGAAGCCGTCCGCATCGGACAGCTCCGCTCCGTACGGCGTCGATCAGCGGTCGGACCCCTGCATCTCCCGTCCGTGGGCGGCGAGGGCGTACACCGTCAGCACGTCGATGGCGATCACGATGGCCGCCCACAGCGGGTACGCCGCGAAGAACGCCAGGTTCGCCGCGGCGCTGAGCACGGCGACGCAGATGCCCACCACCCGGGCCCAGGTCCGGCCCGACAGGACGCCGACACCGGTGGCGAGCGCCAGCGCGCCGAAGGCGAGGTGGATCCAGCCCCAGGCCGTGTAGTCGATCGAGATGGCCAGGCCACCCCCGGTGACCAGGTAGTAGCCCGGGTCGAGGATCGCTACCAGGCCCATGATGACGTGGAACGCCCCCAGCATCACGAACAGCGCCCCGGCGAACACGATCATGCCCGCCCACCCCGAGGACCGCTGCTCGACCGGATTCACGTAACCCGCGTCGAAGCGCCCTGTCGTTTTCATGTTCGGCGTATTCGTCATGTCCCGCTTCCCCATCGCATCGGTGTTGATCCTCATCGGCTCCAGGAAACGCCGCGCCCGGCGGCGGGGCGTCACCCCGGACGGATGAGCCGGCCCGGCGGGCGCGGCCGGGCCGCGCCGGCGGTCACTCCGGCCGGACGAGGCCGGCGCGGTACCAGCGGCCGACGCTGGTGGGGTACGCACCGTACGAGCCGAGGAGGAGGAGAGCATGGCCATCGGGCCTGTCCAGCTCGTCGTACTGGGGTTCAGGAATCCCGGGTTCACCGGGGAGGTCATCGCGGAACTGGAGCGGCTGCGCGAGAACAACGCGGTACGCGTCATCGACGCCCTCGCTGTCTACAAGGACGCGACCGGCCACATGGAGGTGGAGCACATGAGCAACCTCACCACCGCGGAGGCGGTCGAGTTGGGGAGCAAGGTCGGCGCGCTCGTCGGACTGGGCGTCAACGGCGAGGAGGGGGCGCTCGCGGGCGCCCGGGCCGGCGCCGAGGCGGCGGCGGGCGGCATCACCGTCTTCGACGAGAAGCAGGCGTGGGACGTCGTCGGCGAGATGCCGGACGACTCGGCCGCGGCCCTGCTGCTGCTGGAGCACCACTGGGCGGTACCGCTGCGCGACGCCATCGCCCGCGCGGGCGGCTGGCGCGTGGACGACGCGTTCGTCAGCCCGGTCGACCTCGTCGAGGTCGGGCTGCTGAGCGCCGACGACGCGGCGCGGCTGAACCGGTTCGAGACCGCCGGCGCGCGGTAGGGGGGAGGAGACGATGTTCAGGACCCGCAGGATCGCCCGGCGTAGCGGACGCCGGGCAGCCCGGCGCGTGGCTCGCCGCCGCGGCTGAATAGGGCGGCAGCGGTATCACCGGCTCCGGGCCGGTGATACCGCTGCCGCTTGCGCTACGCCCGACGCGGGCTCACAGCAGGCCGAGTTCGCGGGCCCGGCGGACCGCCTCGGTGCGCCGGGACGCCGCCAACTTGCGCAGGATGCTGCGCACATGGGTCTTCACGGTGTTGACCGACACGTACAGTGCGCCGGCGATCTCCTCGGTGGGCAGCATCGCCTCGACGTGGCGCAGCACCTCCAGTTCCCGGGCGCTCAGCTTCTCCACCAGCACCGCGGGCGGCCGGGCCGGCCGCACGGCCTCCGCGAGCGCGGTGCCGCCGCCGGCGCGGCGCCCCGCCGGCGGCCCGTCGCGCATCAACTTGCGAAGCTGCGGCCCGGCCTCGTGCAGCTGCCGCCGCAGCGCCTCGGGCTCCGCCAGCCGCAGCGCCCGCCGCAGCGCGCCCGAGGCGGCCTCCGCGTCGCCGTCGTCGGCGGCCAGCCCGGCCAGGGTCAGCCAGCCGTCGACCCGCACCGGCACGATCGCCCCCGCCCCGTCGATGACCGCCGCGGCCAGCCGGCGCGCGCCGTCCCGGTCGCCGCCCACCCGCAGCGCGCCGGCGCGCACGACGGCGCAGTCCGGCAGCTCGGGGTCCGACAGCTCGGCGACCGTCGCGGCGGCGTCGTCCGCCCGCCCCGCCGTGGCGAGGATGCGGGCGCGGCTCAGCGCCGCCTCCCGCCGCGCCCACTGCGGTACCCCGAGCTGTTCCAGGCTCGCCAGCGCGGCGAGCGCCTCCCGCGGTTCGCCGCGCGCGCGCAGCAGCCGCGACCGCACCAGCGCGGCCGCCGCGCCGGTGACGTCGAGGCCCGCCGCCGCGCCGGCCGGCTCGGCCGCCCGCAGGTGGCGCCAGCCGCGCTCGACGTCGTAGCGCTCGGTCGCCACCCAGGCGCGCACGATCTCGGCCAGCGCCGCGCCGCCGTCAGCCGCCGCCGGTACCGCCGGGGCGCCGGCCGCCATCTCGGCCGCTTCGTCGACCAGCCCGATCGCGGCGCTCAACCGCCCCCGGTGCGCGTGCAGCAGGGCCAGGTGGCGCAGGCACTCGGGGCGCAGCGCCGGCCACGCCTCCGTGGCGGCCGCCGCCTCGGTCAGCGTCGCCGCCGCGTCCTCGGCCGCGCCCGTCCAGCTCTGCCCGATGCCCGCCAGCAGCAGCGCGAGGGCGCGCGCCTCGACCGGCCGGTCGGCGGCCGGCAGGTCGTCGAGCAGCGCCCGCATCGTCGCGGCGGCCCGCTGCATCCGCGGGGCGTCCCCGGCCGCGCGGGCGAGCAGGCCGTCGAGCGCGGCCGCGCCGATCCGCAGCGCGGGCGTCGCTGCCGCGCCCGACCGCGCCCGGACGGCCACCGCCAGCCGGCCGGCTGCCGCGGCGGTCTCGGACCGGGCGTGGGCGAGGGCCGCCGCCGTCAGCGCGGCGGCCGGCGCGGCGGCGTCCGCCGGCTGGTCCCGGAACAGGTCGCGAAGGCGCTCGCCGGGGCCGCCCGCCAGCAGCCGCAGGACGGCGTGGCTGTCGACGGCGAGGCCGGCCGCCGCGTCCCAGTCCCCCGCCGCGGCCGCGTGACCCGCCGCCGCCAGCGGGTGGCCGGCGGCGGCGAGCCCGCGCGCCGCGCGCCGGTGCAGATCCGGCAGCCGGTCGGGCTGGTCGGCGGCCAGCGAGGCGCGCAGATACTCGCCGAACAGGCGGTGATAGCGGTACCCGGCGGGCTGCTCGGTGACCTGCTCCACGAACGCGCCCTCCCCGGCCAGCCGGGCGAGGAGGTTCCCGGCGTCGGGCCGGTCGGTGAGCTGCCGGGCCAGCTCGGAGGTCACGGCAGCCGGGATGCTGGTCCGGCGGAGGAACTCCCGAACCTCCCCGTCGTGCGCCCGCAGCACCTCCCGGGCGAAGTACTCGGCGATGCTGGGCTGGTCGCCCCGCGGCAGCGGCATGGTGCCGGTCCGGCCCTGCCACGCCAGCGCGGACAGCCGCAGCCCGACCGCCCACCCCTCGGTTCGGTGGACCAGTGACGCCAGCGCGCCCGGCGCCGGGGCGATCCCGTGCAGCGCGAGCAGCTCCGCTGCCTCCGGCTCGGTGAACGCGAGGTCGGCGCCGCGGATCGTGCTGAGCGTCCCCGCCAGCCGGTAGCGGTGCAGCGGCAGCGGCGGGTCGCCGCGACCGATCAGCACGACGCGCAGCAGCCCGTCGGCGTGCCGGATGAGGAAGTCGAGCCCGTCCGCCCAGGCGGTCCCCGCCCTGGCCGCGCCGTCGAGGACGAGGGTGACCGGCCGCGGCTGGCCGGACAGGTCGGCGGCGAGGCGCGCCACGGCCGTCGGGTGGCCATCCGCGGTGCCGAGCAGGTCCGTCGGCGTGCGGCGCAGCGTCAGCCCGGCCCGGCGCAGGCTCTCCACCAGGTACGTCCAGAAGACCGCGGGGTGGCTGTCGTCCTCCTCGAACGTCACCCACGCCGCGGGGTGGTCACCCGCGCCGGCGCGCACCCAGGCGGCGACGGCCTCGGTCTTGCCGCTGCCGGCGGGGCCGGTCACGACGGTGATCGGGCCGCCGGCGCAGCGGCCCACCCGCTCCACCACGCGCGGTCGTTTGACCAGCGGGCGCGGCGGCGCGGGAACGGCGAACGTGGCCGGCAGCACGGGCTGCCCCCCGGCCAGGGTCGGCTCCCCGGCCGGTTCGGCCCGGTCGGCGGAGCGAGTCGGGAGTGGAAGCGTACTGGTCACAGCAGACCCCGAGACAATAGGAAGCGATCCGAGGTCCACAGCTTGGCCGGCCGCGCCCCGCCCGCGCATCGCCCGAATCGGACGAGACAGCACGCATGTCGCGGACGCATACAGGTCAGCAATCTCACCCGATAAGGATGACGGTGGACGGTCACCCCGCCGCCGACCATGGGTGAACGCCGCGTCCACCCGGGACGGCGGCGGACACCCGACAGGTACGGGAGACTGCCATGTACTGGACGTTCGGCGACTTCTTCTGGGCGACGATCGTGTTCTTCTTCTGGGTGAGCGTGCTCTGGATGTTCATCGCGCTCTTCGTCAGCATCGTCCGCCGCGACGACATGTCCGGCTGGGCGAAGGCGGGGTGGATCGCCCTGATGGTCCTGTTGCCGCTGCTCGGCGTCCTCATCTACCTCATCGCCGCGCCGCGCGACGCCGCCTTCGAGATCGGCGAGTCGGCCGGCTACCCCGACGCCGAACGGCGCGCCGGACCCGGTCCCCGGCCGGCCGACGACATCGCTACCGCGGCCGTACTGCACGACCAGGGCCGGATCTCGGCCGACGAGTTCGAGCAGCTCAAGCAGCGGGCGCTGCGCAACTGAACCGCCGAGCCCATCGGAGCCGCGGCCGCAGCCGGCGCGTGGCCCGATGGGCTCGCGGCCCGCCGGTCAATGCAGGTGCGTCTTCAGCCCGACCAGGACGACGCCGAGCCCGCCCACGACCGCGGCGGCCGCCGCCCGCTCCGCCGTGCTGAGCCGGCCGGCGCCGCCGATCCGCCACCCCGCCCAACCCAGCAGAAGGGTGCTGCATGCCAGCGCGGCCGTCACCGCGGTCGCGACGGCGGCCCCCAGCAGCCGTACGGTCACCAGCACCGCGACCGGCAGCGCGGAGGCGGTGAGCAACTCCCAGCCGGTCGACAGCTGCGCCCGGATCACCGGCCACCGCGGTCGCCGGCCCTCGTGTATCCGGGCCGCCACGATCCGGGCGAACCGCTCCGCGGCCCAGTAGATGATCAGCGTCACGACCACCGACGCGACGACCGTCCGGGCCGAGTCCTGCGGGGCGGCCGCCATCACCGCGGCGCCGACGATGACGCCGTAGATGGCCGCCGCCGTGCCCTCCGCGCCGGCGTCCGGCCCCGTCACCGCGCGCCGGCCGCGGTCGCCGGGGCCGGCCGCGGCAGGAACAGGGCCGTCCCCAGCCCCGCCAGGCCCACGGCGCCGACGGCGGCCATCGCCACCGCGTACGAGGCGCCGGACGCCGACGGGCCGACGACGATGATCGTGCTGGCGAGAGCGGCGCCGAGGGACGAGCCGAGGTTCGACACGCTGCGCGACAGGCCGGAGATCTCCCCCTGCAGCCCCTCGCCGAAGCTCGACTGCACGAGATTCACCGACGGGGTCAGCATGGCGCCGATGCCCAGCCCGATGAGGAACAGGCCGCCCAGCATCGCCCACGTTGCGCTCGCCGCGGCGGCCAGCAGGAGCAGCACGGCGATGCCTGCGACGGTGGTGGCGAAGCCGGCCAGGACCAGCGTGCGCTGCGGTCGCCGCTTCGCCAGCCGCTCGGCGGCGAGCGAGGCGATCAGCAGGCCCACGGTCGCCGCCGTCATGATCAGCCCGGTCTCGATCGCGCTGCGGCCGAGGACGACCTGGAGGTATGCGGCGACGACGAAGGAGATGCCCATCAGCATCAGCCACTGGAGGTTCTGGGTGACCATGCCGAGGTTGGCGGTGCGGCTGCGGAACAGCGCGGTCGACAGCAGCGCCGCCCGCCCGGACCGCTCCCGGGCCCGGATCCGGACCACGAACGCCGCCAGCACCGCCGACCCGCAGCCCACGAGGGCCAGCGCCAGCCAGCCGCTGTCGTCGGCCGCCAGGATCCCCATGACGAGCAGCAGCAGGCCGAGCGCCGACAGCACCGCCCCGCCGGTGTCGAACGGCCGGTCCGGCTCCGCCGGCAGCGGGTCGCGGACGAAGCGCCGGCTGAGCCCGATGATGACCGCGACGATGAGCGCCTGGAACGCGAAGGCCCACCGCCAGCCGAGCGCGGAGGTGATGAAGCCGCCGATCAGCGGCCCGGCGGCGGCGCCGATGCCGGCCATGGCGCTGATCGCGCCGAACGCCCGGGCCCGCGACGCCACATCGGTGAACAGCAGCGTCGTGAGGATGTACACGGGCGGGATCAGCAGCGCCGTACCGACGCCCTGCAGGATGGAGTTGCCGAAGATCAGCAGCGGCAGCCCCGGCGCCACGACGCTCAGCAGCGTCCCGATCCCGTAGATCACCAGGCCCAGGGTGAAGCACCGCTTCCGGCCGTACCGGTCGGTGAGCTTCCCGCCCGGGATCATCAGCGCCGCCATCACCAGCAGGAAGATCGTGATCGCGAGCTGCACGCCCTGCACGGTCGTGTCGAGGTCGCGGCTGATGTCATTGATCATGACGTTCATGTTCGAGCCGGCGAAGCTGCAGACGAACTGCGCGAGCGCCAGCGGGAGGAGGGCCTTGCGCAGCGCCCGCGGGGGTCGCGCCGGGTCGTTCGTCGCCATGGGGAACTCCAACCTGCTGGCCGGGCGCGAGCCCGGTTCCGTGGTGGCGGGGCGTGCGTGGCCCCGGCGGCTCCGCCGGCCGCCGGGGCCACGCCTTTCCGGTGTGGTCCGTGCGCTCACGCCGCGCGGGCGGCCGGCGCGGGCATCGACCGGGCGACCTCGACCCGGCCGCGGCCGAAGGCGTCGACGCGCCCCCACCGGCCCGGGATGTCGAGCAGCTCCAGCCGGCCGATCCCCGTCGGCAGGGCCGGGTCCACGACGAGGTGCTCGCCGACCGGCTCCAGGCCGAGCATGGTGCGCAGCAGCAGCAGCGGCGCGCCGGTGGACCAGGCCTGGGGGCTACAGGCGGTGGGGTACTGCACCGGGTACCGGGTCAGCTCGCGGTCGTACCCGCCGAACGCCTCGGGCAGCCGGCCGTCGAAGAACTGGGTCGCGTCGAGGATGCCCGCGGCGATCCGCGCCGCCTCCTCCTTGAACCCGTAGCGGCGCAGCCCCCAGGCGATGATCGAGTTGTCGAACGGCCACACCGTGCCGACGTGGTACCCGATGGGGTTGTACCGGCCCTCCCCCCGGGCCAGCGTCCGCACGCCCCAGCCCGAGAACAGCTCCGGCCCGAGCAGGTGCTCCGCCACCGCCGCCGCCCGGTCCAGCGGCACGATGCCGCTCCACAGCAGGTGGCCGATGTTGGACGCGAGCGCGTCCACCCGGCTGCCGTCGGCGTCCAGGGCCAGCGCGTAGTACCCGCGGTCGGCGATCCAGAAGTCCCGGTTGAACCGCTCCTTCAGCGCCGCCGCCTCCCGCTCCAGCCGGTCCGCCCAGGCCGGGTCGCCCCAGACCGTGCGGGCCAGCCGCGCGCCGCGCATCTTGGCGTCGTAGGCGTAGCCCTGCAACTCGGCGGTCGCCCGCGGGAAGCCGGGCAGCCGGCCGTCCCGATACGAGATGGAGTCCCATGAGTCCTTCCAGCACTGGTTCTCCAGCCCGGTCTCCGCGTTCCGTCGCTCGTAGGCCACGTAGCCGCGGCCGGTCGGGTCGCCGTAGTCGTCGATCCAGTCGAGCGCGGCGCGGGCCACCCCCCGGAGCCGGTGGACCAGCGCCGTGTCGCCGGTCCACCGCTCGTACTCGTCGAGCAGGACCACGTACAGCGGCGTGGCGTCGGCCGTGCCGTAGTACGGCGTGTGCGGGCGCTCCTCGAAGGCGCTCAGCTCGCCGTAGCGCATCTCGTGCAGGATCCGCCCCGGGTCCTCGTCGCGGAAGTCGTCCCGCCGGCTGCCCTGCCAGTGGCCGAGCACCTCCAGCGTGGTGGCGGCCAGCTCCGGCGTGAACGGCAGCGCCTGGAGGCTGGTGAGGATGCTGTCCCGGCCGAACATCGTCATGAACCACGGCAGGCCCGCCGCCGGCAGGCTCCGCCCGCCGGCGATCACCGGGGAGAAGCGCAGCGCCGCCAGGTCCACGATGCTCTGCCGGTACGCCGCCTCCAGCGGGCCCCAGTCGCAGCTCACCTGCGGCGCACTGGCCTGCCACTCGCGCAGGTCCCGGCGCATCCGCTCGGCGTCGCGCACCGGCCGGTCGACGACGATCGGCTCGCCGTCCGCCCGGAGCATCCGGGGCACCACGTCGAGTTCGGTGCTCCACTCCTCCTGCGGCTCCAGCCGGACCTCGAACGTGAGGGCGTCGTCGGCGAGCACGGCCGGCTCGCTGGACGAGATCCGCACCTCCCGGCGGAAGGTCTCGCGCACGTAGCCGAGGACGAGCCGCCCCGACTCCGTGCGCGCGTAGTGGTCGCCGGCCTTCGGCAGCGCGTCCTTGATCTCGAACAGGTCGGCGAAGTCGCTGCCGACCTCCACCCGCACGGTGAACGTCACGGCGTCCCGGTCGTGGTTGAGTAGGGTCAGCCGCTCCCGGAAGCCGTCCGCGACGATCCGGTGCCGGATGACGGACAGCTTCGCGTCCACGTACACGGTCTGCGAGGACGGCACGAGGAAGAACCGGGTCTCGAAGTACTGCATGTCGTCGGTCGACAGCGGGCTGAGACGCCGCCCGTCGACCGTCAGGACCCACCGGGACAGGAACCGGGTGTCGTAGGAGAAGAGCCCGGCGGTGCTGGTCGGCGACGCGACGATGTCGCCGCTGCCGTCGCTGACCACGAAGGTGCTCCCGTCCAGGATGCGGACCTCCGCGGTCATGCGGCGGCCCCCACCGGCTCGGACGGCGGGCCGGGAAACAGCCGCTGCACGGCGACCAGCAGCTCCATGTCCCCGGTGATCGCGACCTGGCCGCGCAGGACCGCCGCCAGGGCGTTGGCGCGCCCGGTCAGCAGTGCGCGCAGGACCGGCTCGGACGCGGTGATGACGCAGCCGATGCCGTCCCGCGACGGCGGCGGCACCCACTGCCCGCAGTCTGCCCGGACGAGCCAGGTGCGCTCGCCGCCGGGGCCGGGAACCACGAACCGCACGGTCGTGCTCCGGCTGCCGGGCGCTGGCCGCAGCCGCCGGCGGCTCAGCTCCTGGAGGCTGGCTACCTTCGGCGGGCCGACTTCCCTCGGCGGGCCGGCTTCGTCCGGCAGGGCGGTGGCGCGGTTCTGCAGGGCGGTTTCGGGGTCCATCTGGTCGGCTCCACTCGGGTCGGGGCCGGACGGACTGTCCCGGCCGGGTCCCGATTGGATCCGACGCCGGCGGCGCCGGGCGCCATCCGCGGCGGATGGTTCACCCGCCTCGGCCCCGCGGGGCGGCCGATCGCCCGTGGCGGATGACGCGCGCCCCGCCGCGGGTGCCGAAGCTGGGGACCCGTGGTCGGTCCCATTCGACAACCGCCGCCCGGCGACGCCGGGTCCGCGCCCGCACCGAGGAGCAGTTGATGGCCATCGTCCAACCCATCGATCGCCCGCCGTCCCGCCCGCTGCGCATCGCCATGGTGGCGCCGCCGTGGTACGAGCTGCCGCCCGCCGGCTACGGCGGCATCGAGGCCATGTGTGCCGTACTGATCGACCGGCTCAGCGCGCGCGGGCACGACGTCGTCGTCCTCGGCGCCGGGAGCAGGTGCGGCACCGCGGGCACGTTCGTGAGCCTGCTGGGCGAGCCGCAGCACCCCCGGCTGGGCGAGGCCATGCCCGCCGCCCTGTACGCCGCCCGGGTGGGCGAGGTGCTGCGCCGCGGCGCCTTCGACGTGGTGCACGACCACTCCCCGGTCGGGCCGCTGACCGCGTACCAGTACGCGAGCCCGACGGTCGTGACGGTCCACGGTTCGCCGGTCGGCGAACTGGGCGACTTCCTCGCCGCCCTCGGCGAGCGCGTCCGGCCCGTCGCGATCTCCCGGTCCCAGCGGCAGTCGCGGCCGGACCTGGACTGGCTGGCGACCGTGCACAACGCGGTCGACCCGGCCGCGTTCACGCCGAGCCCGGCCACCGACGGGCCGGCCCTGTGGCTCGCCCGCATGTCGCCGGACAAGGGCGCCGACCTGGCGATCGAGGCGTGCCGCCGGGCCGGGGTACCGCTGGTCCTGGCGGGCAAGTGCAGCGAGCCCGGCGAGCGGCGGTACTTCGACTCCGTCATCCGGCCGATGCTGGGCGACGACGTCGAGGTGGTGCTGGACGCCGATCGCGAGACCAGCCTCCGGCTGCTCGCGCGGTCGCGCTGCCTGATCCTGCCGATCCGCTGGGAGGAGCCGTTCGGCATGGTGATGATCGAGGCGATGGCCTCCGGGCGGCCGGTCGTCGCGCTGCGCCGCGGCTCGGTCCCCGAGGTGGTGGTCGACGGCGTCACCGGCTGGATCTGCGACACGGCCGACGACCTACCCGCGGCCCTGCACCGCACAGCCGAACTGGACCCCGCGGCCTGCGTCGCCCGAGTGCGGGCCGCCTTCGGCGCCGACCTCATGGCCCACCGGTACGAGGCGGTCTACCGCCGAGCGATGGACCGGACCCGCCGCTTCGGCCCGCGGCGCCCGGCGATCGGCCGCGCGCCGATGCCGGCGGCGCACACGGTGCCGATCCAGTCCGCCTGAGCACCCCATCCCGTGGCAGCAATACCTGCACCCCGGTCATATTTCGTACGTACCTCCGCCTTTGGGTAAGGATTGATGTGCGTTGAAGTAATTCAATTTCTTGGGAAGGGTCTCCTCGGCCGGACTCGACTCGATCGAGGAGACCCCATGAAAGTCACTGAGGCAGCCTCCGCACCGGGCGTGCGGGTACAGGTGGTGGCTGGCCAGGGTGACCCGCGCCGTATTCGACAGGCCGGACTTGTCGGGCCGCGCGGCTACGGTGCGCAGATGGTCGCGCGTTCCCCGCGGCGCGGCGCCACGCGTTGGCAGCCGCCGCTCCAGCCCAGCATCCCCCTGTCCTACGCCCCTGCGGTGCTCCCGGAGCACGACCCGGATCATGAGGTGTCCTTCGACCGGGTCGACTTCGACGGCCTGGACCTGACCGGCCGCCGCGCCGGCAGCCACGACCTGATCGCCCTCTCCCACGCCCTCGCCGGCGCGCTCGGGATCCAGATCCGCGACTGACCGGCTCCGCCGCCCGCGACCGGGACCCTGCCATGTCACCTCGCGGGTCGGGGCTGGTCCCGGCCGCGGGGAGCCGGCCAATGGGTTCCAGGACAGGCGGGCGCACCTGTGCGGCTCAGCGTTGACCGACACCACGAGCCGCCGTAGTCGTCCGGCCGCGCGCAGGGTTCCTCGGGGTACGCCGTCGTTGGGGGCGGCATCGCGGCCCTCGCCGCGCCGGTGCCGGGCACCCTAACCTGGAAGCGTGATTCGAGACGCGTACCTCGCCGCCGCGGCCATCCTCACCGACTTCCTCGACGACCCGGCGATCGAGGCCGCGTGGAACGCGCCGAGCCGGCTGGCGAAGATGACCGTCGGGGGCGTCGCGGCGCATCTGGGCAGTGCGATCGGCCGGGTGCCGCTCACCCTCGACGCGCCGCTGCGGGACGTGGCGCCGATCTCGCTGGTGGAGCACTACACCCGGGCGACGTGGCGGGGCGGGAACATCGACAACGACGCGAACCGGATGCTCCGCGACGACGGCGAGGCCGCGGCGGGCGCGGGCGCGCAGGCCCTGGTCAAGCAGTGCCGCGGGCAGTTGGCCGCGCTGCGGGAGCGGCTTCCCGCCGAGCCGGCGGACCGGCTGGTGCACCACACCAGGGGCCCGTGGACGCTGACCCTGGACGACTTCCTGGTCACCCGGCTGGTGGAGATCGCGGTACACCTCGACGACCTGGCCGTCAGCGTCGGGCGGCAGGCGCCGGACCTGCCGGAGGCGGCACTCGCGCCGGTGTTCACCGTGCTGACCCGGCTCGCCGTGCACGAGCACGGCCCGACCGCGGTGCTGCGGGCGCTGACCCGCGCCGAGCGCGCGCCGGCCAGCATCGCGGTGCTGTGAAGACCGGCCTGGTCATTCCGGTACCCGAGGCGGATCCGCTGCTCGACCGGCTGCGCAGGCAGTTCCCGGCCCTGGTGCGGGAGATCCCGGCACACGTCTCGCTGCTGTACCCGTTCGTCCCGCTGGACGACGCGACCGTCGTGGCCGTCCAGCGGCTGGTTACCGGCACGCCGGCCTTCGAGCTGACGCTGGGGGCGCCGGAGGTCCGCGGCGACCTCGGCTACGCGCCGGTCGACTCACCGGGGCTGGCGCGCCTGGTCGGCCGGGTCCGCGAGCGCTGGCCCGACGTCGTGCCGTACGGCGGCCGGTTCGGCGAGGTGCCGCCGCACCTGACCCTCGCCATGGGTGCGGCGCGCCTGGACGCGCCCGAGTTGCCGCTGACGGTGACGGCGCGGGAGGCGTGGCTGGTCGCGTTCACCGAACGGTGGACGGTGCCAGCGCGCTTCCCCTTCGCGCCGCCGCCTGCGCCCACGCCCCACGATCTGCCCCGGTAACTCGACCGCGCCACGCCGCAATCCCGCGCGGCGCCGACGGGCGCCACCGGCCGCGCCGCCGGCACCGAGACGCCGACCGAGTGGCGTGGGCCTCCTGGTCACGCTGATGGGCTTCGTCCTTGTCGGTGGTGTCATCACCTGGCTCGTCCAGGACGTGGTGGAGCGGCGGCCGGCAGCGTGAAATGGAAGCGGCTGCCGCCGCCGGGGTTCTCGTCGACGAAGATACGGCCGCCATGCTTCTGGATGATGCGTTGGCAGATCGCCAGGCCCAGGCCTGTGCCGCGGTATCGACCGCTTCTGTGGGCACGGTGAAAGGAGTCGAAAACCCTCGCGCGCTGGTCGGCCGGAATGCCGATACCGCGATCAGCGATCACCACCTCGACAAGATCTTCCGTTGTGGATGGGGTCGTGATCTCCACGTGGGCGGGACGGTCGGGTGCGGTGTATTTCAGGGCGTTGCCCACGAGGTTGTCGAGGAGTTGGCGCAGCATGGCCCGATCGGCTCGTACGTCGTCGAGATTCTCGTGGGCGCTGATGGTGGGCACGCTGTGGGCTGCCTCCGTGATCGCCCCGGCGTGCAGGTGGGCGGTTCGTTCGCTGATCACGTCCTCGACCATGGCTCGGAGGTTCACGGTTTCGGGGTGCAGTGGGGCGTCCCTGGCGGTCGCGTAGCTGAGTAGGTCGTGGATGAGCCGCTGCATGCGGTCCACGCCGTTGAGGATCGATCTGGCGCTGGAGCGTCCGTCGCGCGGTTCGGTCCCATCCGGGGAGGAAGAAATGTCCTCCAGGAGCAGTTCGGCGTAGCCGGCCACTGACGCCAGCGGCGCCTGCAGGTCGTGTGCGACCACGCCGGCGAAGGCGTTCAGCTCATCGGTCTGCTCCAGCAGTTTGGCTTCTGTCCGCTTGCGCTGTTCCAACTCCTGTTCCAGGAGTGCGGTGGCCAGGGCGATCTGCGCTTCGTACTGCTTGCGTGCGGTGATGTCCCGCAGAACGACGACGGCGCCGCGGCGGGCGGACCTCCCGTGCAGTGGGCGGGCGCTCACACTCAGCACCGGCCCGCTGGCCGCGCCGCTCGGTCCGATGGTCATCTCCTCTCCGTCCACTGCCGTGCCGTCGCGGGCGGCGAGCGTCCAGGGCAGATCGTCCGGCGCGAACAGTGAGCCGTCGGGACGGCGGGCCGGCTGGTCGGCGAGCCACGGGGTGTCCCCGCTCCCGGCACCGGTGGTGGTCAGTGATGCTGCGGCGCTGTTGTAGTGCAGCAGCTTCCCGGTGCGGTCGACCACGACCACGGCCTCGCTGAGGCTGTCCATGATGACAGCGAGCAGATTGGCTTGCTCTCGGGCCGCGCGCTCGTGTGTTTGAAGTTCGGCGGTGGCGTCGGCGACCCGTTTCAGCGCTCGTGCCCGGGCGGTGAGCAGCATGAACGCCAGGAGCGCCAGCAGCGCGGCGATAGCGGACCCGGCCACGATCGCCCCGACCGCCAGGGACCGCCCGCCCCCTGGCATGCGCGTCGACGAGGCGGTTGTTCGCAGGGTCCATTGTTGCTGCGCGACGGGGATGTCGACCGAACGCTGCAGGTCCGCGGCGGGCACTTCCCCCAGGGAGGCCACGGCCACCTGTTCGCCGTTGTCACCGGTTGCCACGAGGGTTGCCCCGAGTCAAGGCAAAGCTCTCAGCCCCCAAGGGTCGGGCCACCTCCGGCTGATCCGAATTGGACGATCAACATTACGTAGAGTAGTGCTACTGTCGGGTAGCTGACACTTGCTTTTCCCTCCTTCATTCGCTGCCTAGCATCCCGCAAGTATGTCAGCAGCTCAGGAGAGGTAGGAACACGGTGAGAAGCGTGCGCGGGGTTCAGCTCGGCTGCATATCTGTACTGGGTCTAGGACTCACGGCGTCGGCCGCGCCAGCATCTGGCAGTGGCGCCGCCCATGGTGGTGGCCGAGTGCTGGTCCAGCAGTCGATGCCGTCCAAGTTGACGACCGATGACGATCCAGCTCATACGTCGGCGGGGTTCGTCCTCAGCGGCGTCCTGGTCGATGAGGGCGGCGCCCCCGTGCCTGGCGTACCATTGGCGTTCGCGCTGGACCCGAGCCCGGAGATGCAAATCGCGGCGGAGCAGGGCAAGGACGCGATCGGCTTCGAACTGGCCTCGGCTACGACCGACGGTGATGGCCGCTTCGCTGCCCCCATCCCCGCGCTCAAGGACACCAGCCAGTACGCCGACGAAAACGGCGCCAACCGGCTGTGGGTGAGCGGGTCGGGAACGAACCATGCCATCTCCCACCGGTTTGAGCTGATCTTCCCCAAGGATGAGGGGCAGCGACCGCGCACCACGTACAAGGATGAGCACACGGTGACCGCTGGCCGAGCCCGCAGCGCGGCGGAGGAGCGCCCCGAGGTGCTGAGCGTAAAGGTACCGGCTCACCCCGCCAAGGCCCTGCCCGTGGCTCTCCGCCCCGGCGACAACCCACACACGGCCTGTGTGATGTCGTGGCCGAAGCGCGAGTACACCCAGCAGTACAAGTGGAAGCAAATGGGCGGCGGCGTCAAGTCGATGGTCAACATCCAGACTTTGTGGACCAAGGGCAAGTCCAAGGCCAAGTTCGAGTGGTCCAACACCAAGGAGACACGGGTGTCGGTGGGTGTAGACGCCGCCTACCGGGACGCGAAGTTCAAGGCGAGTAGGGAGAAGGCGGCGAAGACCTCGTCCGGCGTCAACTTCTCCATCGACGCCAAGAAGAAGCTCGAAGCGCAGGTTCAGTACGAGTTCCGCGAGTATCGCGTGTACTGCCACTACCGCTCCGAGGGCTGGGACCTCGCTTTCTACACCGAGGTCAAGCCTTACATGTTCACCGGTGGTAACAAGAAGGGCAAGTCCTCAGCAAGGTTCGGATGCGCCAAGAGTGTGCCCCTGGAGAATGAGCTTTGGGTGTCGCGGGAGACTTCGCACACCGGTTCGCTGAGTGTCAGCCTATTCGGCGCTCTGGACTCGTCGCAGATCAACACAAAGATCCACAAGAAGACTTATACAGCTATCAAGCCCACGACGCTGTGTGGCGTCAAGGAATACCCAGTGATCGAAGACCGCGTTAGGGAAAAGTGATCAAGAAAACTTGCGCTCTCGGAGTCTTGTTGATTTTGACTTTGGGCGCCGTGACAGCGTGCGGACTCTTCGGTAAACAAGACCGTACCGAACCCGATGATGCACTAGACAACAGTGGTGGCTATGGTTTCAAGATTTCGAAGGATGCTGGATTCACGTTCACAAACGGTCTGACCGTTTTGAAGGTTCGCAAGGGTCCACTCACCATCAAGAAGGTAGAGCCGGTGATTGTTGGATCCACCCTGAGAATGCTCGGTGTGAAAGTTCGCCACATCCCACCCGAAGCACAGGGTGCCGTGTTTCAGACGAATCCTGGCTGGCCTTCGGTCAGAAGAAAGGACGAAACACCACGCGGAGCCTGGCAAACGCTCGCCGATCCGGGGGCCTTCCAGGTACCCGCTCCTGATCCTGCCAAGACCGATTCATCGTCGCCAGTGGTGCAGGTTTTGGTCGGATACGAGATCACCGGCAATGGCCGTGGGGTGATGCGTGGTATGCATGTGACGTTCAGCTATGAGGGCGACACACGGCGGGTTTTCGTCGGGAGCTACCTGGCGGTGTGCTCGCCCAGTACGGTGAAGTGCCAGCAAGAAGATCAAGACGGACCTGTAGCGGAGACGAACTAGGTAGGGGCTGGCGCGTACGGGGGCACGCCGCCCTGCTCAGTGGCGGTCACAACAAGCGGGAACCTCACGGAACTCCCATCAATCCAGCTCCAACGTGGGCTCTGTGCTTAGCGGCCCGACGGCGCGAAGCATTGAAGTGGGAGCGCGCAGCTTTCCGCCGGAGTGGATGATTGAGCCTAGCCAACCTCTTCGATTCTGCGACTTTCAACTTTCGTGCACGCGACGCATTAAGTGAAGTAAATTCACCGAGGACTACTGTGGTCCCGAGCGCCACTAAGAATGCCTTTTTTGTAGAGACCGAGCGTTCCAAGTGGGAATCCGACACCTGGAACAAATAGGTCCGTCATAGACGCGACAACAAATATGATAATTGACGCCATCAAGATATATGAGCGCCGCTGCGATCAAGTTTGCCAAAACATTAGCGAAGACTTCTCGACTGAACCGAACCGGCACGCCAATGCTGACGGCCTCATCCCCGTGCGGGACAACCCCGCCATTCGCGTGCCCAAACCTCGCCGTCATACCAACTCCCGACGAGCCCTCCTGGACAGCCAGCTTGCCCAGATCAACGCCGTCGTCCGCACCACCGGGGACGACCCCGATCTCGACACCCTCCTCCTGCGTCTCCACCTGGAGACGGCCTGTCGCCGCGGCGGAGCCTCCAGGCCCTGACCAGCGACAACGTCAAAGTCCTGGTGGAGAAGGCTACCAAGGAGCCGGCGGCACCATCCGGAGCCCGTTCAAACGCCGCACCAACCGCGGCGTCTGTCCCGACGGCAGAAGGCCGTCAACCGCTCCTACGCCCGTCACGTCAGCACCGAGCGCCAACTGAGCGCCGAGCACGGCAGCTACCGCAAGCGCGTCGATGCCGAAGCCGGGCGAACATCTCCCGGCAGCACCCAACGCTCGGGCCACCTACCCCCAGTGACGCCCACGATCGGCGGTCCACATGGCAACGGAACGCGTATGTCACGGCGAGGACTACACCCCTCAACGGGACCTGCTGGAGCTGTGACACTCCCGGCCGAAACAGCAGCAGGACGGTCGCCATCACAGCACCGACGACGAGGAGCAAGTAAAACGGCAGACGGACAGCCAGCGTCAGCCGGGGACCCGCGGCAATGAGCGCGAGCCGGTCGTCGGCAGGTCACCGGGCGCCGTGATCGGGCGCCGGTCGGCACGATCATGGGGACGGCGGCGAGGCTGGTGGTCACTGTGACCACCCCACGTCAGCGACCGCCGGCATCAGCCCGGAGGGCCCACCCCGAGCGGCCGTGTTCAAGTAGCCGATTTGAGGGGATTTGATAGGGCACAGATGCCACGTGTGAGTGTCCGAGGGGGGACTTGAACCCCCACGCCCTATACGGGCACTAGCACCTCAAGCTAGCGCGTCTGCCATTCCGCCACCCGGACCTGCTCCGACAGTCTACGACCGCCGCACGGGGGATCACACTACACCCCACCCGCGGGCGGGGAGGCGCGACATACCGGGGTGGCGCCGGGCCCGGTTCGGCGGCAGCATGGCGGCGTGTCCGAGCCGTACCGTGTCGATGCCGCAACCCTGGCCGCTGCCCGCGATCGGGCGCGTGAGCTGTACGGGCAGGGGGACGTGGCCGGGGCGACCGAGCTGCTGGCCGCCGCGACCGCCGCCGCCGGTGACGACTGGGGGCCGGGCCACCCGGACGTGCTGGACTGTGCCCGCGAGCTGGTGGGGATGTACCGGGCGGCGGACGAGCCGGTGGCCGCCCGGCGGGTGCTGGAGGAGCAGCTCGCCGAGGCGGTTCGGGTGCGCGGGGAGGCCGACGCCCTGGTCCTGCTGCTGACGGCCGACCTGGCCGACGTTGCGGAGGAGCTGGGAAACCGGCACGAAGCACGTAAACAGCACAGTACGGTACTCCGCCACGGACCGGCGGCACTCGGGCCGAGCCACCCGGCGGTGACCACGGCAGCGGCATACCTGGACGCTGCCGTCCCGCACGCGGTGCCGCCTTCCCCGACCGCGGGCGCGTCGCGGCCGCCCCACCCGGTCCCCCCGCTTGCCGCGCCGACGCCGGCGGAGCCGCCCGCACAGCGAGGAAACGATCGGGCCCTCCCGGCTGCCGCACCGCGCGACCGTCCCCTCGCTCCCGAAGGTGCTGAGGAACCCGCCCCGAGCGGCATCCCCTCAACCCTCACGTCGGCCGCACCGCCGACCACCACACCGACCGGCGCTCCTCCCGAATGGCCCCTCCCCTCCCTCGACGCCGCCCCATCCGCGCCAGCGCGGGCAGCAAGACATCGCGTACCTCTCACGGCCCCCGATACGTACGGGACCTCTTGGTCGGCTCCGGAACGCGAGCCGGCGCACGGGGAAGCAGTGCACGAGCCCGTCCCGCTCCGACCCACGACTCCACCGGCCGAGGTCGGGAGTGCAGCGGGGCTGCCGTCGGAACCCGCCCCCTCGACAGCCGCCTGGGCGACCCCCGATACCCCGGATCACCCCGCCCCGGAGCCGGATCCCCACACCTCGGCGGAGGTACCGAACCGAACCACCCGCATCGCCCCGGACCAGCCCGCGCCCCACCGCCCCACGCCCCCCAAGCCCGCCGCCCCACCCACCGGCAGCACTCCGCCATGGCTCCCGGCACCCCCCACTGCCCCCGCAGCAGGAACAGCACCGACTCCGGCCCAACCCGCCCGACACCCGACCGGACCGGCCAACGACCCTCACCCCGCCCGGCCGCCGGAGCCGAAGCCCAAGCCGGGGCCGGAGTCGAGGCCGGAGCCGGCGTGGCAGGCCGTACCCACCGCGCCCGTCGACCCGCTGCCGGACCTGACCGAACCACCCGCCGGCACCCCCGCCACCCCCCGCCGCGCCCGCGCCGGCGCCGGCTGGATCGTCGCCGCCGTCGCCGCCGCCCTGGCCCTGTGCGCCGCCGGCGTCGCCACCGTCGCCCTCCTCCGCCCGACCGCCCGCCCTGCTCCGTCGCCCACGGCCGCGCCCGTCCGGCTCACCGGTGCGCCCCCGACCGACGTACGGGTGGCCCGCGAGCCGGGCGCCGTCGTGCTGACCTGGGCTGACCCGTCCGGTGGGCGGGCGACGTACGTCGTCACCGGCGGGCAGGCCGGCGGGGAGTTGCGGCTGCTCGCGCAGTTGCCGGCCGGGTCGCCGGCGCGGTACACCGCGGCCGGGTTCCGGCCCGGCGTGGCCTACTGCTTCCAGGTGTCCGCCGTCTACTCCACGAGCGAGTTCGGGGTGGCGCCGCCGGTGTGCACCGACCGGGAGTGATCCGTCCGGTACCGACAGTCCGGGATCGACAGTGTTCGGGGGGTCGATGCGTACGGGGATTTTCCCTATGATGGCCAGGACCGCCCGCCCATCGACGATCGTGGCCCGCACGCGGGGTCCGGGTCGGCGAGCGGCGGGGCGGTCGGCAGTGACCGTCCGGCCCGGACCGCCCCGCGGGGCGCGCCCGGACGCATTCCCGGGGAGGCGAGGTGGCCATCGAGCGCGCCGCCCTGCGCGCCGTCGGGCGCGCCCTGCGGCGGCTGCGGCCGCGCAGCCGGTCGGGGGTCGTCACCGGGGTGACCGCCGCCGGGACCGTCGCCGCGATGAGCCTCACGCTGCTCGGGCTGAGCGCCGCGGACAACGCGGTGGCCAACTACGACGTCAGCTCCTGGCTGTGGAGCACGATGAAGGGCGAGGTCGCCCGGGTGAACGGGCTGACCGGGCGGATCGACACCCGGCTGGACGTCCGCGGCGGCGCCGGGCACGCGATGCAGGTGACCCAGACCGATCGGCTGCTGCTGCTGCGCGACCGCAGTACCGGGCTGGTCAGCGCGCTGGACCTGGCCACGCTGCGGGCGACCGCGACCACCCCGACCACCGCCGGGCTCGGCGTGACCGTGGCGCTGCGCGACGACGCGGCGTTCGTCGTCGACACCGTGCAGGGGCTGGTCCGGCAGCTCGACCCGCGGACGCTGCAGGGCGTGGGCGAGCCGGTGCGGTTCCCGCCGGGGATCACCGGCGGGGTGTTCGACGGGGACGGGCGGCTGTGGGTCGGGGTGCCGACCGAGGGCACGGTGGCCGCGGTCACCGCCGGCGACCCGGCCGGCGGGGCGGCGGGGCCGGTGCGGGTCCGGACGGCGGCCGTCGCCGAGCCGCAGCACGACCTGGCCGTGGCGGCGCTCGACGACGGGGTCGCCGTCCTCGACCGGACCGCGGCGCGGCTGACCACGATGCGCGGCGACCGGACGCACACCGCGGAGCTGCCCGGCGCCGGCGGCGGGCTGCTGCCGGGGCGGGTGGTCGGCGGCGAGGTGCCGGTGACGCTGCCGGACCGGCGGCAGGTGCTCGTCGTCGGTACCGGCGGGGACGTGCGCGCCCTCGACGTGCCCGGCGCCGGCGTGCTGGAGCAGCCGGCCGTGGCCTGGTCGGGGCGGTTCTACTGCGCCGACGGCGCCGGCAGCGTCCGGGTGATCGACGGCGCGGGGCGGTCGGCGGACAGCATCCGGCTGCCGGGCGGCGGCGGCGCGCTCGAGCTGGAGGTGCGGGAGAACCGGCTGTTCATCAACGCGCCCGGCTCGTCCGCGGCGCGGGTGGTCGACGACCGGCACGGGGTCCGGGCGGTGGACAAGTACGCCGACGGGGTCCTCGGCGGCGACCCGCCGCCGGCGCCGCCCCCGCCGCCGCGGCCGCGGGTCGGCCCGCCGGGCGCGCCGTTCGGGGTGTTCGCCACGGCCGGGAAGGCGCAGGCGCGGATCTCCTGGCGCGGCGCGCCGGAGCACGGCTCGCCGATCACGAGGTACGTCGTCACCGGCGCCGACCGGACGTTCACCGTCGGTGCCCGGCAGCGGCAGGTCACGGTGCCGGGGCTGACCAACGGGCGGACATACCGGTTCAGCGTGCACGCCGTCAACGCCAAGGGCGCCGGGCCGCCGACGCGCAGCAACCCGGTCGTCCCGACCGCGGACGTGCCGGCCGCGCCGACCGCCGTCACCGCCGTGCCGAAGCCGGACGGGACCGTCCACGTGAGCTGGCCGCGGGCCAACGGGCTGGGGCGGCGGATCATCCGGTACCAGGTCACCGCCACCAGCGAGGGCGAGTCGACCGCCGCCGGCACCAGCAAGGGCACCGCGCTCGTGGTGCGCGAGCTGGAGTACGGGCGGGCGTACGCGTTCACCGTCGTCGCCGTCAACGACCGTGGGGCCGGGTCGGTCCCGTCGCCGGTCAGCGAGTCGGTGACGCCGTTCACCGCGCCCGGCAAGCCGGTCGGCCTGAAGGCGGTCACCGCCACCGACAAGGCGGGTACGGTCCGGGTGAGCTGGCAGCCGGCCCCGGAGAACGGGCGGCCCGTCGACCGGTACCTGCTGGTCGCCAACGGCCGCACGTCCGAGGCGGAGCGGGCCGGGACCGTCGACATCGGCGGGTTCGGCGCCGGCGAGTCGGTGACCGTCCAGGTCCGCGCCCGCAACGCCGCGGGTCCGGGCGCGCCGGCCGCCGCCCGCGCCCGGACCGTGCCGAAGCCGGCGATGACCGCCGTGCGGACGACGACGACGTACAGCACGATGACCGTGGCGCTGCGGGCCACCGACGCCGCCCGCTGCGAGATCAGCGTCAACGGTGGCAAGCGGTCCCGGTTCCGCTGCACCGGCGACACGATCAAGAACCTGACGCCGGACACCGGGTACGCGTACACGGCGTACGCCGTCAACGCGGCCGGCGAGGCCAGCGACAAGGGCAGCGGCACCACCCGGCGGCTGGACGGCCGGGTGTCCTGCACCGACGACAACGGGCCCGACCGCGGGTACTGCGGCCGCGGCATCGGCGTCTACTCCGGCGTCCGGCAGCAGGAAGCCGAGGCGGTCGGGACGGCCCGGGCGGGGCAGACGTACAAGGCGTTCTGCAAGCGCAAGGGCAGCGACGGCGACCAGAGCAGCGGCGCGGTCCTGGACGCCACCACGTACAACAACAAGAAGCGCAGCGACATGTGGGTACAGATCACCTTCGGCGGCAAGCAGCGCTACATCCCGTTCATCTGGCTGAACCTCGCCAACGGCGACAAGATCAACGATCTCCCGAACTGCTGAAACAGGGGTACCACCGTGCACAACCCAGCCCCGGACACCGACCCCGCGGAGGCCGTCGCCGCCATCGGCAACCGCATTGCCGCCGAGGTGTCCCGCGTCGTGCTCGGCAAGCCGGCGGTCGTCCGGCTCGCCGTGACCGCGCTGCTCGCCGAGGGCCACCTGCTGCTGGAGGACGTACCCGGCGTCGGCAAGACCACGCTCGCCCGGGCGCTCGCGGCGACCGTGCGCGGCGCCTGGCGGCGGATCCAGTTCACCCCGGACCTGCTGCCCGCCGACGTCACCGGCGTCACGGTGTTCCACCAGGGGACGGGGGCGTTCGAGTTCCACCCGGGGCCGGTGTTCGGCAACATCGTCATCGCCGACGAGATCAACCGGGCGTCGCCGAAGACCCAGTCGGCGCTGCTGGAGGTCATGGAGGAGCGGCACGTCACCGTCGACGGCACCCGGCACCCCGTGCCGCGGCCGTTCCTCGTCGTGGCCACCCAGAACCCGATCGAGATGGACGGCACGTACCGGCTGCCCGAGGCGCAGCTAGACCGGTTCCTCATGCGGCTCGCGGTCGGCTACCCGGACGAGGACGTCGAGGTGGAGGTGCTGCGCGGCGCCGCCGCCCGCTCCCCCGACGACCTCGCCCCGGTCACCGACACCGCCGCGGTGGCCGAGGTGATCGCGCTGGCCCGGACCACGTACATCGCGGACCCGCTGTACACGTACGCGGTCCGGGTCGCCGCCGCCACCCGCACGCACCCGCGGGTGCGGCTCGGGGTGAGCCCGCGCGGGGTGATCGCGCTGACCCGGGCCGCGTCGGCGTACGCGCTGCTGGCCGGGCGGCGGTACGTCATCCCCGAGGACCTGCGCGACCTCATGCCGGCGGTGTTCACCCACCGGCTGATCCTCAGCCCGGAGGCGGAGCTGCGCGGGATCACCGCCGCCGCCGTACTGGCCGAGGCGATCGAGTCCGTGCCGGTGCCCGTGCCGGCGGCGGCGTAGCCGGCGTGCGGCTGACCGGCCGCGGGTACGGGCTCGCCGGCGCGGCCGCCGCGGCGGCCGGGGCGGGGCTCGGGCTGCGGTACCCCGAGCTGGTGCTGGTCGGGGCGGTGGCGGCGGCGCTGCTGCTGTACGGGCTGGTGAGCTGCCGAATCCGGCCGGCGCTGGCGGTCCGCCGGGAGATCGAACCGGACCGGGTGGACCGCGGGGACCCGTGCGCGGTGACGCTGCACGTGGCGAACCCGAGCCGGTGGCGCGGCGCGAACCTCGTCGCCACCGACCGGTGCGGCGCCGGCCGGGCCGAGGTGCCGGTGCGCAACCTGCGGCCGGGCGGCCGGACCGCGGTGCGGTACCCGGTGCCGACCGACCGGCGCGGCGTCGTCCCCGTCGGGCCGCTGCGGGTGCGCCGGCGGGACCCGTTCGACCTGGTCCGGGCCGACCGGGAGCACGGCGGGACCGGGCGGGTGCGGGTGTACCCGCGGCGGCACCCGCTGGCCGGCGGGCCGCCGGGGGTGACCCGCAGCCCGGACGGGCGGTTCGACCGGGTGCCCGCGGGGACCATCACGTTCGACGCGCTGCGCGGGTACGTCGTCGGCGACGACCTGCGCCGGGTGCACTGGCGGGCCAGCGCCCGGGCCGGCGAGCTGCTGGTCCGCGAGCACGTCGACACGAGCGTGCCGCACCCGGTGCTGCTGCTGGACGACCGGGCGGCCGCGTACGGCGACCCGGCGGACTTCGAGACGGCCTGCGAGGCGGTCGCGTCGATCGTCGCCGCCGCCTGCGCCGCCGGGCTGCCGATCACGCTGGCGCTGGTCGGCGGGGCGGGCGTGGACAGCGGGCCCCGGCGGCCGGCGGGCGCGGGGCCGTACCTGGACCTGCTCACCGAGGCGGCGCCCACCGCGGCGGGGCCGCTGACCGACGCGGCGCGGCGGGCCCGGGCGCTGCGGTACGGGGACACGCTGGTGCTGGTCACCGGCGGCGCGGCGCGCGGCGAGCTGGCGGAGGTGACGGCGCTGCGCGGGCGGTACGCGGCGGTGGCGTGCGTGGTGTGCGCGGCGGACGGCGCGGCCGGGCCGCCGGGCGTGCTGGTGGCCAGGGACGGGGCGGACTTCGCCGCGCAGTGGTCGGCGGTGCGCTGGTGAGCCCCCCGGACCCGCCGGCGGCGCACGGCGGGGTGGTCCTCGGCGGGGTCGGCGGGGTGGTGCGGCGGGTGCTCGTACCCGTGCTGCTCGTCGTGGTCGCCGGGGTCGTCGCCGACCGGATCTTCGACGGGACCGTCCTCACCCGGCTCGTGGCCGGCGCGGCCGGCGGCGCCGCGGCGATCAGCCTGCTGCTGGCGCGCGGGCGGGGCACGCTCGTCGCGCCGCTGTCCGTGGTGGCGCTGGCCGGGTACCTCGGCGGGGCGGTCGCGCTAACCGCGCACCGGGCCGGGCTGCCGGGGCCGCTGCCGCCGGTCGCCGCCGACGCGCTGGCCAACGGGCTGCCGCGGCTGCTCGGGGCGATGATCCCGGTCGAGCCGCAGCCGGACACCGTCGTGGTCCCGCTCGCGGCGGCGTGGCTGGCCACGATGGTCGCCGTCGAGGTGGCGCTGCGGACCGGGCGGATGCTGCTGGCGTACGCGGCGCCGGCGGCGCTGTTCGTGGGTGCGCTGTACCTCGTGGGGCCCAACGCCGGCCCGGCCGCGGGGGCGACCGTGGCGTTCCTGGTGGTCGCCGCGGCGGGCCTGGTCACGGTCCCGGGCCCGCGCCGCCCGGCCGACGCCGCACCGGGGGCCGCGGCCGGCGGGCCCGCCGCGGCCGGTGCGGGTGCGGCCGCCGTCGACACAGCGGGTGCGGCCGCCGGCGAGTCGGGGTGGGCGGGGCTGCGGCGGCTCGGCGCGGCCGGCGCCGCGGTGGCCGTCACCGGCGTCGTCGCGCTCGCCGGGGCGGCCGCGCTGGCGCCCGTCCTCACCGGGCGCCCGGCCGACCCGCGGGCCCACCTGATCCCGCCGCAGCTCGACACCCTGGACGAGAACCCGCTGGTCCGGCTGTCCGGGTGGGCGTTGCAGCCGCGGCAGAAGCTGTTCGACGTGCGGCTCGCCGGGAACCCGGTCGGGGCGCGGCTACGGCTGGCCGTGCTGTCGGCGTACGACGGGGTGACCTGGCGGGTCGGCGCCACCTACCGCAGCGCCGGCCGGGCCCTGCCCGCGGGCGCTCCCGCGCCGGGGGCGCGCCGGCCGGTGCGGCAGGAGGTGACGGTGGCCGGGCTGTCCGGGCGGCTGCTGCCCGCCGCCGACCGGGCGCGGCGGGTCGCCGGGGTGCGGGTGGCGTACGACCCGGACGGCGGGACGCTGCTCGGCCGCGAGCCGCTGCGGCCCGGCCTGCGGTACGCCGTCGACTCCACCGCCGCCGAGGAGCCGGCGAACCTGCTGGTCGACGCCGAGGTGCCCAGCGGCGCCGGCGTCGCCCGGCTGCTGGACACCGGGCCGGAGCCGCCCGCCGCGCTGGCGGGGCTGGCCGAGCGGCTGGCCGGGGAGGCGGTCGGCGCGTACGACCGGGCGGCCGCGTTGGAGGAGTACCTGCGCGCGCACTACCGGCTGGTCGCCGACGCGCCGAGCGGGCACGCGTACCCGAACCTGCGGTTCTTCCTGTTCGGCGCGCCGGGCGCCGGCGGGCAGCGGGGGACGTCCGAGCAGTTCGCCGCCGCGTACGCGGTGCTGGGCCGGCTGCTCGGCCTGCCCACCCGGATCGTCGTCGGGTTCCGGGTCGGCGCCGGCGGCGGGGCGGTCCGGGCCGGCGACGCGCTGGCCTGGCCCGAGGTGCTGTTCCGGGACCTGGGCTGGGTCGCGTTCGACCCGCTGCCGCGCGCCGACCAGCAGCCGCAGCCGATCGAGCCGGACGCCCGGCCCCGGCCGGACCCGTCGACGCCGCCGCCGGTCGTACCGGACGAGCCGACGCCGGGGCCGACCGCGACGCCGGCGGCCGTCGGCCCGCCCGCCGCGGCGCCCGGCCGGCGGGCGGGCACCGTGCTGCCGCTGGTCGCGGCCGCCGCGGTCCTGCTGCTGGCCGGCCCGGTGGCCGCGCTGGCGCTCGCCCGCCGGCGGCTGGACCGGCGGCGGCGCACCGCTCCGGAGCCGGCGCGGCGGATCGCCGGGGCGTGGCACGCGGTCCGGGACGCCCGCCGGCTGGCCGGGCGCCCGCTGCCGGCCCACCTGACCGCCACCGCCGTCGCCGACGCCGCCCGGGCGGAGGGGGCGCCGCCGCTGGACGCGCTCGCCGCGGCGGTGAACGCCGCCGCGTTCGCCCCCGCGGCCCCCGATCCCGCCGCCCCGGACACCGCCGCCGCGGACGCGGCGGTCGCCGCCGCCGGGGCGTACGCCGCCCACCTGCGGGCCGGGCGGGGCCGGTGGGGCCGCTGGTCGTGGCCGGTGCACCCGGGGCCGCTGCGCTGGGCGGCCGCCGACCGGACACCGCCGCGCCGGCCGCCGGGCCCGGGATTGTCGCACCCCGGTGGTAGACCGGGGGTATCAGTCGCGTCCCCCGGCGCACCTGTTCCCGAGGACCGCGCGACCGGGGCCTGACCCCGGCGGCGGGGCCGGGGGCGCGCCGGCTCTCCCCGCCGGCGGGCGCGACCGGGAACGTCGATCGGGGGTTCGGCGATGACGACCATGACGATCACCATCGAGGAGACCCGGGTCGAGGCGCTGTTCGCCTCACCCGTCCAGCGGTCGGAGCACCCGGCGGCCGACGCCGTCCGGGACGCGGTCGAGCACACGCTCGCCCGGCACGGCGAGCGCGGCTGCGCGGCGCTGATGGCCCGCGAGTTCGGCGAGCACCCGGAGACGGCGGTACCCCGGATGCGCTGGGCGCTGGCGATGATCCGGGACGTGTACCGGCCGTAAGACCGCCGCCGAACCGGGCCCGCGGACCGGTTCCTTAGCTGTGCCTTATCGATCGCCGAGAATTCTTGCGCCGGTCGTCCGGGGCGGCATACGTTCTGCGGGCTCCACTCCTCGCGGACGGGGGCAGCGGTCACGTGGGCCCGATGCGGCGCGCGCCCAGCGATCAGTGCAGTCATCGCCCCGGCCGGGTGCAGCGGCCGGGGACCGGCAGGTCCCCATGCCGGCGGCGCGCAGCCGCGCCCGCGACCGCTCCCCCGCCGCGCCCGGTACCGCCCTCGCCGAAACAGCGGCCCCGCCGCCGTCCCACCGACGGTCACCCCGGCGGGTGGGCGAGCCCGCGCCGGACAGCGACCGGTCCGACGCCCGGCGGTGCCGGGCGCCCCCGCGCCCTCCCCCGGGGCGCGGGGGCGGGGAGTGGCTTCAGCGGGCCAGTAGCGGGGCGTAGTCCGCCCTGGTCAGCGGCCCCTGGGACAGCGACGCGTCGGCCAGCGGCACGGCGATCGGGCGGCCGGCGCTGACGAACACCACCCCGCGCACGTCCGGGCGGGCGGTCAGCGTGCAGACGATCTGCGCGTACGCCAGCGTCTCGTCGCCCGGATTGCCCTCCACCGCCGCCCGGACCCGCACCTCCACGGTGGCCCGGCCGTTCTGCAGCCTGACGTCCCCGATCAGGTCGGTGCCGGCCAGCGGGCTGGACAGCCCGGCCGTGCTCTCAGCGTCGGTGGGCCCGGCGACCAGGCCGGCGAGCAGCGCGCGCGGCGCCGCCGTGGGCGGCACCCGCCGGTCCACGGCCACCAGCATCCCGTCCCGGACCAGGTACAGCAGGGCCGCGTCCGCGCCCGCGCTCGGCGTGGCGGCGGCCGGCGCGGGCAGCGCGAGCGGCGGCCGGATCGGGCGCGGCTCGCTCTCGGGCGGCACCCCGCACCCGCCGGCCAGCAGCACCCCGGCCAACGCCCCGGCCAGCAACGCCGCGGCCCGGCTCACGGCGCCGCCCCGGTCGGCGCGGCGGCGTCGGCGGGCCGGCGCGGCAGGATCACCCGGAAGCGGGCGCCGCCGCCGGGCCGGTCCACCACGTCCGCCCGGCCGCCGTGCGCCGCCACGTGCGCCGCGACCAGGGCCAGGCCCAGCCCCGTACCGTCGGTGTCGCCGCGCGCGGACGCCGCCCGGCCGCGCACGAACCGGTCGAACACCCGGCCCCGGTCCCCCGGCCGCACGCCGGGCCCGGCGTCGTCGATCTCGATCGTCCGCGCGTCGGCGGCGCTGCGCACGGTGATCGCGACCGGGCCGCCGCCGTGCCGGACGGCGTTCTCCAGCAGGTTGACCAGCACCCGCTCGAACCGCCGCGGGTCGACCTCCCACCGGTCGTCGCCGCCGGTGTCAGCGGCCACCAGGCCGGGGTCGACGGCGGCGTGGCCGCAGGCGTGCCGGGCCAGCGCCACCACGTCGGTCGGCGCGCACCGCGGCGCGGTGTCGCCGCGGGACAGGTCCAGCAGGTCGGTGACCAGCCGGCGGAACCGGTCCGACTCGGCCACCACGAGGTCCAGGGCGCGGCGGCTGCGCTCGTCCAGCGCGTCCCGGCGGCGGTTCAGCACGTCCACGGCGGCGACCAGCGTCTGCAACGGCGAGCGCAGCTCGTGGCTGACGTCGGCGGCGAACCGGCGGTCCAGCTCCATCCGGCGGGCGAGCTGGCCGACCATGTCGTTGAACGCCGTGGCCAGCTCCTCCACGTCCGGCTCGGTGGCCGGGTCCAGCCGGGCGGTCGGCTCGCCGGCCGCGATCTCCCGGGCCGCCGCGGTCACCCGGGCCAGTGGCCGGGTCACCCGCCGCGCGGCGTACGCGCCGACGCCGGCGCCGGCCACGGTGGTGCCGGCGGCCACCAGCGCGATGATCCAGGACAGGCCGCGCAGCGTACGGTCCAGCTCGCGCAGCGACTCGACCACGTAGAGCTGGTCGCCGTTGGGCAGCGGTACCCCGACGACCAGGCCGGGCGCGGCGGTCAGCCGCACCCGCTGGACGCTCGCCGTACCGTCGGCGACCCGGCGTTGCAGCGGCCGCGGCACGGCGGACGTCAGGCCGGTGTCGGCGCTGCGCGAGTACCAGCGGCCGTCCCGGCGCAGCAGCACCCGCCGGCTGCCGCCGGTGTCCAGCCAGCGCAGCACCTCGACCAGGTCCGGGTCCTCGGTGGACAGCCGGGCCACCACCACCCGGGCGTCGACCTGCGCGGCCCGGACCGCCACCCGCTCCCGGGCGGCGAGCTGGGTGCGCCGGGTCAGCTCGTACGACAGCGCGGCCATCGTGGCGCAGCTCGCCAGCGCGCCCACGCCGAACATCGCGACGATCCGGGTGCGCAGGCTGAGCCGGCTCATCGCTGCATCTTGTACCCGAGGCCGCGGACCGTGACCAGCAGCCGCGGGTCCGACGGGTCGTCCTCGATCTTCTGCCGGAGCCGGCCGACGTGGACGTCGACCAGCCGCTCGTCGCCGTGGGTGTACTGCCACACCCGCTCCAGCAACTGCTGCCGGGACAGCACCATGCCGGCGTGCTCGGCCAGCTCGCAGAGCAGCCGGAACTCCGTCCGCGTCACCGGTACGGCCAGTCCATCCCGGGTGACCTCGCCCGCGGCCGGCTTGATCGTGATCGCCCCGCAGACGATCTCGACGCCGCCGGTGCCGGCCACCCGGGCGGTGCGCCGGCGCAGCGCCCGCAGCCGGGCGCTCAGCTCCTTGACCTGGACCGGCTTGACCAGGTAGTCGTCGGCGCCGGCCTCCAGCGCGGCGACGATGTCGTGGGTGTCGGCGCGGGCGCTGATCACCACGATGGGCACGCCGTCGCGGCGGCGCAGCTCGCGGATCGCGTCGAAGCCGTCCAGGCCGGGCAGCATCAGGTCGATGAGGACGACGTCCGCCGGGATCCGGAACTGCTCGCGCAGGCCGTCCTCCGCGGTGGCCGCGCCGCGCGGCGCGTACCCCTCGTCCTCCAGTGCCAGCAGCAGGGACGCGCGGATGCGATCGTCGTCGTCGATTACCAGCACCGAGGTCACCCCGTCATGATGACGCACGCCGGACCGTTGTCACAGGACTGTCACGTCGCTGTGCGCGGGCTGCCATGACCGACAGCGACTGTGGTGTACCGGAAGGTGAGGTGAGCGTGCCATGGACCCACAGCAGTCCGCCCATCGGATTCCCGTCGTCGAGGTGGTCCTCGTCGAGGCGTACGGCGGCCCGCAGGCCGACCGGCTGCGCCGCCTGCTGGACGAGGCGCTCTCGCTGCGCCCCGGCCGCCTCGTCGTGGACCTGGCGCGCTGCCCGTCGCTGGACGCCGCCGCGATCGACGTCCTGCTCGACGCGCACCGCCGGGCCCGCCGGATGTCCGGCGCGCTGATCCTGCGCGGCCCGTCCGAGCGGCTGCGCCGCAACCTGGCCCTGGCGCACGCCGCCCGGGTACTCGAGGTGTGGCCGACCCGATCCGCCGCCGGCGCCCCCGCTGCCTGACCCCGCCGCCCGACCCGCCGGCCACCCGGCGGCGCCGCCCGACGGTTCCGGCCGGCGGCGCCGCCGGGCGCTCGGCCCCGGCCCGCGGTGATCGGCGTCCCCGTCCGCCGCGGGGCGCGCCGCCGCCGGGTGCGGTTGCGGCGGACGCCGTCCTCGACCGCGCCCGCGCGCTGGCCCCGCGCGGCGGCCGTCCGGCCAGGGTGGGCTTCCGGCCAGGGTGGGCGTCCGGTCAGGACAGTGTGACGATCACCCGGTCGACCGCGCCCGGCGCGGCCAGCGCCATCGCCGCGAGCAGCGAGGCCAGCACGAACAGCCCGCGCAGCGCCACCTCGCCCGGCCCGCCCGCGCGGACCGCGACCCCCTTCGGCAGCCCGATCATCCGCCAGGTCCGCCCGCCCAGCGGCAGCGGCCACAGAATGGGGATGCCGGCGCTGGTGATCAGGTCGCCGAGCAGGTGCACCAGGCAGCCGACGGCGACGGCGAACCCCAGCTCCGGGTACGAGCGCGCCCCCGGCAGCGTCAGGTACGCCGCGTACGCCCCGCCGGCGGCGATGACCGTCACGCCGAGCCACCCGGTCCGGTCGGCCCACCGGTCGAACAGGCCGCGCAGCGCCAGCCCGATCATGACGAACAGGATGCCGAGCACCGCCCACTTGCCGTACCGCACGCACAGCCACGTCGTACCCCAGCCGACCAGCGCGACGAACGGCAGCGTGTGGGTGAACGTCCGGTGCCCGTTGCGCCGCGACGGGTCCCGGCGCAGCTTGGTGGCGTGGTACACGAACAGGCTGAGCTTCTCGATCACCTCGGCGAGGAACAGCGTCGCGATGCCGAACGTCCGGGCCACGGTCGCCCCGCCCCTGTTGGCGGTGACCTTCCCGGACATGTCCAGATCGGGCAGCAGCGCCCCGCCCGCGCAGACGGCGGTGCCGATCGCCAGCGCGGCGGGCGTCTGGGCGTAGCCGTACCCGTGGTCGGCGATCCACGAGCCCACCAGCCAGACGGCCGCCCCGGACAGTGCGTGCGACGGGCCCATCATCCGGATCATCCACTCCCGAGGATCGAGCGGCGCCCCGCGCGCCGCGCGGGGGAACCCTCGCAGACGCCCGCCCCACGATCAACAACCGCCACGCCGCCGAACGCACCTCACCCAACACCGAACGCCCACCCACCCGACACCGACTCGACAAGCGAGCGACGCACGCCCCGACCCCCACGCGAAATCGCGTGACACCACCCGTGATCACAGGGTGATGCACCTTTCGCATGCCGCATCAGGTGTCTGATCCCATGATCGCTGGGGCCGGGCGCGCGCCGGCGGCGGGAGGTGTGGGAGTTATTGCGGGTCGGTGCGGGAGAGTTCCCAGAACGCCACCGCCGCCGCGGCCGCCGCGTTGAGCGAGTCCACGCCCCGGCGCATCGGGATCACCACCCGCCGGTCGCTCCCCCGCAGCGCCGCCTCGCTCAGCCCCGGCCCCTCCGCGCCGATCAGCAGCGCGGTCCGCTCCCGGTCCGCCGCCGGCAGCTCCTGGATCGGTACCGCGTCCGGCGCCGGCGTCATCGCCAGCGCGGTGAACCCCGCGTCCCGAACGGTCGCCAGCCCGGCGGGCCAGGCGTCGAGGGTGGCGTACGGGACGGCGAACACCTCGCCCATGCTCACCCGGACCGAGCGCCGGTACAGCGGGTCGGCGCAGCGCGGGGTGAGCAGCACCCCATCCACGCCGAGGGCCGCCGCGGCGCGGAAGACCGCGCCGATGTTGGTGTGGTTGACCAGGTCCTCCAGGACCACCACGCGCCGGCAGTCGGCGAGCAGCCGCGCGGCGGCGGGCAGCGGGCGGCGGTGGAAGGAGGCGAGGACGCCGCGGTGGACGTGGAAGCCGGTGACCGCCTCGAGGACGTCCGGCGGCGCGGTGTAGACCGGGGCGCCGGCGGCGTACAGGTCGGGGAATTGGTCGGCCCGCTTGGCGTCGAGCAGGAAGGAACGGGGGCGGTACCCGGCGCGCAGCGCCCGGCGCAGGACCAGCTCGCCCTCGGCGATGAACAGGCCGTGCGGCTGCTCCCACCGGGTGCGCAGGGCGACGTCGGTCAGCTCGCGGTAGTCGGCGAGCCGCTCGTCGTCCGCCCCGACCGGTACCGGTCCCCCGTGCTCCGCCACCCCGCCAGTCTCCCCGGCCGCGCGCGGCGACCGGCGGCCGGGGTACGGCCGCCGGTCGTGTCCCGGCCGCGGCGGCGGGGCCGCCCGGCCGGGCCGGTCAGATCGCCGGCGGGGCCGCCGGGCGGTTCGACGAGACCTGCGCCTCGGCCGCGCGGACCTCGGCGTTGACCTGCTGCGCCGCCCGGGTCGCCTCCTCCGCGGCCCGGGCCGCCTCGGCGGCGACGTCGGCGTCGGTGAGCGGCTCGACCGGGGCGTCGCCGACCATGTTGGCCAGCCCGCCGAGCGCGCCACCGATGCCCTCCAGCGCCCTGGACAGCTCCGCCGGCACGATCCAGACCTTGTTGGCCTGGCCGTTGGCGATCTGCGGGAGGGCCTGCAGGTACTGGTACGCCAGCACCTTCTGGCTCGGGTTCGCGGTGTGGATGGCGTCGAACACCGTCCGGATCGCCTTGGCCTGGCCCTCGGCCTGCAGGATGCGGGCCTGCCGGTCGCCGTCGGCGCGCAGTACCGCGGCCTGCTTCTCGCCCTCGGCGGTGAGGATCTGCGACTGCTTGAGTCCCTCGGCGTTGAGGATCGCGGCGCGGCGGTCCCGCTCGGCGCGCATCTGCTTCTCCATCGAGTCGCGGATGCTCGGCGGCGGCTCGATCGCCTTGATCTCCACCCGGGTGACCTTGATGCCCCACCGGCCGGTGGTCTCGTCGAGCACGCCGGACAGGTGCTGGTTGATCTGGTCCCGGCTGGTCAGCGCCCGCTCCAGGTCCAGCGAGCCGATGACGTTGCGCAGCGTGGTGACCGTGAGCTGCTCGATGGCCTGGAGGAAGTGGGCGATCTCGTACGTCGCCCGGACCGGGTCCACCACCTTGAAGTACAGGACCGTGTCGATGGAGACCACCAGGTTGTCCGAGGTGATCACGGGCTGCGGTTCGAAGCTGACGACCTGCTCGCGCATGTCCACCTTGGTGCGGACGGCCTCGATGAACGGGACCAGCAGGTTGAGCCCCGGCCCCAGCGTGCGCTGGTAGCGGCCGAGCCGCTCCACGACGTCCATCCGCTGCTGCGGCACGATCCGTACGGACCGGGCCAGGACGACGATCACGATCAGCGCGATGGCGCCGACGACGATGGCAGTAGTCACCGCTCCCCCTCTTCCCCCTCGGCCGCGTCCACCCATACGGTGGCTCCGTCGACCCCGACGACCCGGACCCGGGTTCCCGGCTCGTACCGGGCGGCCGCGGCCCTGGCGGACCACAGCTCGCCGTCGATCCGCACCTGGCCGGCCGCCTCGTTCACCACGGCGACGACGGCCGCCGTGGAGCCGACCAGGCTGTCCATGCCGATCCCCCGGTTGGGCTGCGGCGCGGGCCGCAGCCGCCGCCGCAGCAGCGGCCGGATGGCCACCAGGCTCAGCAGCGACACCAGGATGAACACCGCAATTTGGACGGGTACCGAGGCGCCGAGCCCCGCCGCCAGCGCCCCCGAGAACGCGCCCACCGAGAACATGGCGAGCACCAGTGTCACCGTCAGTACCTCGGCCACCGCCAGCACCACGCCCGCGGCCACCCAGATCAGCACGCTCATGCCACTGATCGTGACACGGCGGTTCCACCCCGGGGAAGCTACGGAACTGTCGGGTACGTGTCCGAGATCACGGTACGGTGACGAAATCGATCAACCGCTCCACGGCGCCGAGGAGCGGGGTCTCGACGTCCCGGTACGAATCCACACGGGACAGGATGTGCCGCCACATCGCCGCCGGCTCGGCGACGCCGAGCGCGGCGCACACCCCCTCCTTCCAGGGCTGCCCGCGCGGCACCACCGGCCAGGCGGCGATGCCCAGCCGCTCGGGCCTGACCGCCTGCCAGATGTCCACGTACGGGTGGCCGGTCACCAGGACGTGCGGCGAGGTCACCGCCGCGACCAGCCGGCTCTCCTTGCTGCCCGGCACGAGGTGGTCGACCAGCACGCCCAGCCGGGCGTCCGGGCCGGGCCCGAACGCGGCGACCTCGCCGGCCAGCGCGTCGACGCCGTCCAGCGGCTCCACCACCACGCCCTCGACCCGCAGGTCGTCGCCCCAGATCCGCTCGACCAGCGCCGCGTCGTGCAGCCCCTCGACCCAGATCCGGCTGGTCCGGGCCACCCGGGCGCGCTGCCCGGCGACCGCCACCGAGCCGGACGCGGTGCGCCGCCGGGCGGCGGGCGCGGCCGGCGCCGCGGGGCGGCGGAGGGTGACCGGGGCGCCGTCGAGCAGGAACGCCGCCGGCAGCAGCGGGAAGTGCCGCCGGCCGCCGTGCCGGTCCTCCAGCACGACCGCGCCGCCGGCCACGCCGACCACCGCGCCGCAGTAGCCGGAGTCGGCGTCCTCGACCACGAGGCCCGGCTCGGCGTCCACCTCCGGGACGCTGCGCCGCCGCCGGGCGCCGCCGGCCAGCACGTCGTCCGGGTACCGCTGGCTGCTCATCCCCGCACCCTACCGCCGGCGGGTGCACCCGCCGGCCACCCCGGTGTGGCGCGCGGGCCGTGGGCAGACAAGGGCGGTGCCGGGACGTACCCTAGCGGGCATGCCGGAACCCGCGGATCCCCCGGAGGTCGTCGGCGAGCGCTCGATCCGCTTCGTCGGCTGGGCCCGCGCGTGGCGGGCCGGGCTGGCGGCGTACGACGACATCGCCGACGCGATCGCCGACGGCGAGGAGCACCTCGTCGCCGACGCGCCGGGCACCTGGCGGGACGTCCCGCTGCGGCAGGGGCTGGCGATGCTCTCCAAAGTGGCCTGCGACGAGATCCGGCTGGTGCTGCCGGTGCCCGGCGACCCGATCGGGCTGCCCGGCCCCGGCGCCTTCACCACGGCCGCGGTGGCCGCCCGGGAGGCGGTGGTGGCCGGCGACTACGGGCTGGTGCCGGACGTCCGGGCGCACACCTCCGGCTCCGGCGACGAGTTCCACACGGTCGTCTGGCGGGCGCACCAGCTCCCCGGCGCGCGGCCGCCGGCGCCGCTGACCGCCGCGGACGCCGAGGCCGAACTGTCGACCGTGCTGGCCGACACGACCGTCCAGCTCACCCGGCTGGACATCGCCCGCTGGCGGCCGGGCCTGGCCAGCGCGCTGGAGCAGCTCCGCCGGCCGGGCAACGGGCACGACCTGCCGCCGGGATTCACCCCGCGCTCGCGCCGGCTGTACGCCAGGGCCAGGGTGCTGCACTCGGTGCTGGCGCTGGCCGCGGAGGACGCGCCGGGCGGGGCGGTGAACGCGTACGAGGCACAGCAGCGGGACGCGGCGCTGCGCCCGCTGACGACGGCCTGCCGGCGCGCCCTGGTCGCCGCCTGCAACGCCCCCCTCGCCACCTGAGGCCCCGGCCGGGCCCCGCCGGCCAGCGGTGGGTGGCGCCGCGCCGCCGCTGACAGGGCGGCCGGCGCCGCAGCGGCGCCGGTCAGCCCGCGCCCGCGGGGGCCGGGCGGCGTGGGGGTGGGCAGCAGCCGGCCGGGCAGTCCTGCCAGCCGGCCAGCGACCCCAGCCGGCACATCGGCGCCCCGCTCAGCCGCTCCACCACCAGCTCCCGGACCAGCGCGACAAACCGCGGGTCCGTCCCCGGGGTCGCCGCCCTGGCCCAGCCGAGGCCCAGGTCGCGGGCGGTGTCGGCGGCCTCGGTGTCCAGGTCCCAGACCACCTCCAGGTGGTCGGAGACGAAGCCGATCGGGCTCGCCACGACCGCCGGCACGCCCTCCTTGGCCAGGACCCGCAGGTGGTCGTTGACGTCCGGTTCCAGCCACGGCACGTGCGCCGGGCCGGACCGGGACTGCCACACCAGGTCGTACGCCAGCCCCGGCGCCGCCGCGGCGGCCACCAGCGCGGCGGTCTGCCGGAGCTGCGCCTCGTACAGCCCGCCGTCGGGGCCGGCGGTCGCCGCCATCGACACCGGGATGGAGTGCGCGGTGAACACCAGCCGCGCGGCCGCCCGGTCGGCCGGGTCCAGCGTCGCCAGCGCCGCCCGGACGGCGTCGGCGTGCGGCGCGACGAAGCCCGGGTGGTCGCCGAAGTGGCGCAGCTTCTCCACCACCGGGGCGTCGGCGCCGACCGCGGCGCGGGCGGCGTCGATGTCCTCGCGGTACTGCCGGCAGGAGGAGTAGCCGCCGTACGCGCTGGTGGCGAACGCCACCGCCCGGCGCACCCCGTCGTCGCGCATCCGGGCCAGCGTGTCGGTGAGCATCGGGTGCCAGTTGCGGTTGCCCCAGTACAGCGGCAGGTCCACCCCGTGCGCGGCGAAGTCGGCGCCGATCGCGGCGAGCAGCGCCCGGCACTGGTCGTTGATCGGCGAGACGCCGCCGAAGTGGTGGTAGTGCTCGGCGACGGCGGCGAGCCGCGGTTCGGGCACCCCCCGGCCCCGGACGACGTTGCGCAGGAACGGCAGCACGTCGTCGGGGCCCTCGGGGCCGCCGAAGGAGAGCAGCAGGAACGCGTCGTACGCCAACCGGCTACGCCCCCACCGCGTGGTATCCGCCGTCCACGTGCACGATCTCGCCCGTGGTGGCGGGGAACCAGTCCGAGAGCAGCGCCACGCAGGCTCGGGCCGCCGGCTCCGTGTCGGTCAGCTTCCAGCCCAGCGGCGCCCGCTGCACCCACGAGTCCTCGAACTGCTCGAAGCCCGGGATCGACTTGGCGGCCATCGTGCGCAGCGGCCCGGCCGAGACCAGGTTGCTGCGGATGCCGCGGCCGCCCAGGTGCAGGGCGAGGTACCGGGACGTCGACTCGAGCCCGGCCTTGGCCACGCCCATCCAGTCGTACACCGGCCAGGCCACGGTCGCGTCGAACGTCAGCCCGACCACCGCGCCGCCGGAGCGCAGCAGCGGCAGCGCGGCCATGGCCAGCGACTTGTACGAGTACGTGGAGACGTGCAGCGCGGTGGCCACGTCCTCCCACGGCGCGTCGAGGAACCCGCCGCCCAGGCAGCTCTGCGGGGCGAAGCCGACGGAGTGGACCACGCCGTCGAGGCCGTCCACGTGCTCGCGGACCCGGTCGGCCAGGCCGTCGAGCTGCGCGGCGTCGGTGACGTCCAGCTCGATCACCGGGGCGCCGGCGGGCAGCCGCTTGGCGATCCGCTCGACCAGGGACAGCCGCCCGTACCCGGTGAGGACGACCGTCGCGCCCTCCTCCTGGGCCAGCCTCGCGACCGCGAACGCGATCGACTGGTCGGTGATCACGCCCGTGATCAGCAGCCGCTTGCCGGCCAGCAGTCCAGACACAAGATTCTCCTTGTCGTGAGCCGTCAGTGTCCCATGCCCAGGCCGCCGTCCACCGGGATCACGGCGCCGGTGACGTACGCCGCGGCGTCGCCGGCCAGCCAGGTCACCACGCCGGCGACCTCGTCCGGCTCGGCGAACCGGCCGGCGGGGACGGACTTGCGGTACTGCGCGCGCAGCTCGTCGGTGAGCCCGGCGGTCATGTCGGTCTCGATGAAGCCCGGCGCGACCACGTTCGCGGTGATGTTGCGGCTGCCCAGCTCGCGGCTCATCGACCGGGCCAGGCCGATCAGCCCGGCCTTGCTGGCGGCGTAGTTGACCTGGCCGGTCTGGCCGGTCATCGCGACCACGGACGAGATGAGGATCACCCGCCCCCACCGGCCGCGGACCATCTTCGCGGTGGCCCGGCGGGCGCACCGCCAGGCGCCGGTGAGGTTGGTGTCCAGGACGCTGGTGAACTGCTCCTCGGACATCCGCATGAGCAGCGTGTCCGCGGTGATCCCGGCGTTGGCCACGAGCACCTCGACCGGGCCCAGCTCGGCCTCCACCGCGGTGAAGGCGGCGTCGACGGAGTCGGCGTCGGTGACGTCGCAGCGGACGCCGTACAGGCCCTCGGGGGCGTCGCCGGACCGGTGCGTCACGGCCACCCGGTCGCCCTGCTTCGCGAACGCGCGGGCTACCGCCAGCCCGATCCCCCGGTTACCGCCGGTAACCAGCACCGTGCGCGACATGGCGACCCCTCTCGTCCGCGATCCGCCGCAAAGCGTATGCGGCGCTCGCGGGCGAACCCGGCGCGGGGTCCGGCCCGGTCAGGGCAGCCGGGAGCCCGCGACCAGCGCCAGCGCGGCGGCGAGCAGGCCGAGCAGCAGGCCGGCGCCGGCGTACCAGCGGGTCAGGTCGCGGACCGCGGGCACGCTGCCCAGCGAGCTGCCCAGGTCCGCGTACACCCGGCCGAGGTCGGCTCCGGTGGCCGCCTCGTAGAAGTGGCCGCCGGTGGTGGCGGCCACCTCGGCCAGCGACCGGCGGTCCACCGAGACCGGCTGCGGGCGGCCCTCGATCTCGACCACTCCGGCGTCGGTGCCGAACGCGATCGTCGACACCGGCACGTTCGCCGCCGCGGCGGCGCTGGCGGCGCCGTCGACCGGTCGGCCGACGGTCCGGAAGCCGTCCGAGAGCAGCACGATCCGGGCCGGCGGGGCGCCCCCGGCGACGGCCGGGATGGCGGCGATGGCGTCCAGGCAGGTGTACACGGCCTCGCCGGTCGCGGTGGCCTCGGCCAGCCGCAGGCCGGCGACCGCGCGGGCGACGGCGTCCCGGTCCCGGCCGGGCGGGACGAGCACGTTCGCGGTCCCGGCGAACGACACCAGCCCCAGGTTGTACCGGGCCGGCAGCTCGGCGATGAACTGCGCCGCCGCGTCCTGCGCCGCGCGCAGCCGGGTCGGGCGGACGTCGTCGGCGGCCATCGACAGCGACGTGTCGACGGCCAGCATGACGGTGGCCCGCTCGAGCTTCGCGGTGCTGTCCAGCGCCGGCTTCGCCAGCGCCAGCGCCAGCACGGCCAGGCAGCCGAGCAGCGCGGCCGGGGCGAGGTGGCGGCGGGCGCCCAGGCCGCCGGGGATGAGGGTGCGCAGCAGGGCCACGTTGGTGAACCGGACCGCGGTGTCCGTGCGCCGGCGCTGCCGCCAGACGTACCCGGCGGCGACGGCCGCGACCGGCAGCAGCGCGAGCAGCCACCACGGCTCGAGGAAGCGGATCACCGGGCCACCCCGCGGGCCAGCGCGTGCCGCCGGCCGGCGACGTACCCGACCAGGTCGCGCAGCCAGTCGGAGTCGGTGCGCAGCCGCAGGTGCCCGCCGCCGGCCGCGCGGATCGCCGCGGCCACGGCCGTGCGGTGCGCGGCGGCCGCCTCGGCGTACCGGCGGCGCAGCCGGGCGCTGCCGGTCGGCACCTCGTGCCGGCGGCCGGTCTCCGGGTCGACCACGGTGAGGTCGCCGACGTCCGGCAGCTCCAGCTCCCGCGGGTCGAGGATCTCGACGACCAGCAGGTCGTGCCGGGTGCCGACGAGCCGCAGCGGCCGGGCCCACTCCGCCGGCGGGGCGAGCAGGTCGGCGACGAGCACGGCCAGCCCGCGCCGCCGGGCGGGCCGGTGCAGCGCGTCGACCAGCGCCGCGAGGTCGCCCGGCCCGGCGGGCACCGCGGCCGCGACGCGGCGCAGCAGCGCCTCCGCGCCCGGCCGGCCGGCCCGGGCCGGCAGCCGGACCAGCGGTCCGCCGACGTCCAGCACGGCGCCGACCCGGTTGCCGCCGCGCCCGGCCAGGTGGGCGACCGCGGCGGTCGCGGCGACGGCCAGCTCCCGCTTGGTCCGCAGCGCGGTGCCGAAGTCCAGGCTGGCGGTCAGGTCGACGGCGATCCGGGTCTCCAGCTCCCGGTCGGCGATGGTCTCCCGGACGTGCGGGACGGTGGTCCGGGCGGTCACCGGCCAGTCCATCCGGCGCACGTCGTCGCCGGGGGCGTACGGGCGGGCCTCGCCGGCCTCGCTGCCGGGGCCGGGCAGCAGGCCGGCGTGGTCGCCGTGCAGCAGCCCGTCCAGCCGCCGGGTGACCTGGAGGCGCAGCCGGGCCAGGACGGCCTCGATGCCGGGGTCGCCGGCCGCGCTCACCGCCCCGGCTCCCCGCCGCCCCACGCGCCGCCGCCGGCCGCGGCGCCGGGCTGGGCGCCGCCGTGGGGCGGGGCGGGCGGTGGCCCGCCGGCCGTCGGCGCCGGCCCGGCGGGGTACGGCGGGGCGTGGTGCAGCGGAGGGTGGTGCGGCGCGGTGGCGTGCGGCGCGGTGGCGTGCGGCGTCGTCGCGGTCGGCGGGGCGGTCGGGAGCGGTCCGGCGGCCTCCTGGCGCGGGGTCACGGTCGGCGGCGGTACCGCGGCCAGCAGCCGGGACACCAGGTACTCCGGCGGCACGTCGTCGGCCAGCGCCCCGTAGCTGAGCACCAGCCGGTGCCGCAGCACGTCCGGCGCGATGTCCTGCAGGTCGCCCGGCAGGACGTAGTCCCGGCCGCGCAGCAGCGCCAGCGCCCGGGCCGCCCGGACCAGGCCGAGCGAGGCGCGCGGCCCGGCGCCGTACTGGAGCAGCCCGGCGATGTCGGGCAGCCCGTGCGCCGCCGGCTCGCGGGTGGCGACCACCAGCCGGACGGCGAAGTCGACGAGTGCGTTGTGGACGAACACCCCGTCCGCCCGGGCCCGCAGCCCCACCACGTCGTCCGGGGTGAGCACCGGCTGCGGCCGGGGCGCGGCGGCGCCCATCCGGTAGACGATGTCGCGCTCCTCGGCGGCGCTCGGGTACCCGACGACCACCTTCAGCAGGAACCGGTCCCGCTGCGCCTCCGGCAGCGGGTACACGCCCTCCTGCTCGATCGGGTTCTGGGTGGCGAGCACGAGGTACGGGTCCGGCACCGGGTACGTGTGCCCGCCGATCGACACGTGCCCCTCCCCCATGACCTCCAGCAGCGCCGACTGCACCTTGGCCGGCGCCCGGTTGATCTCGTCGGCGAGCAGCACATTGACGAAGACCGGCCCCAGCTCCACGTCGAACCGCTCGGCGCCGGTCCGGTACACCCGGGTACCGACCAGGTCGGACGGCACCAGGTCCGGGGTGAACTGGATCCGGGCGAAGCTGCCGCCGACCACCGTGGCCAGCGTCTGTGCGGCCAGCGTCTTGGCCACGCCGGGCACGCCCTCGAGCAGGCAGTGGCCGCGGGCCAGGACGGCGACGAGCATCCGCTCGATCAGCTTGTCCTGCCCGACGATGACCCGCTTGACCTCGAACAACGCCCGTTCCAGGCCGGCGGCGTCGACGGCCGGCGGGACGGCGGCGGGGGCGGCGGGCGTGCTCAACGGGCTCCTCCTCGGCGCGGCGGCGGACCCGCCCAGCCTGTCACGCCGCGGGCGCCCGCGGAGCCGTCCCGGCCGAACGCCGGGCGGCCGGGGAACGGCCGCGGGGACCCGCACGGGGGGTGCGAAACCGCCGCACGGGGCCGTACCCGGCGATTCGGACTCCGTGATCCGTACAAACGGGCTACCCCGGGCGGCTGGACATTACCGCCCCGATGATGGGTACGATTTGGTCGTCGCCGGGCGGCTTCCCCCGTGGTCGCCCGGCGACCCATCGCCCGCATCCCCTTGCGGCACAGGCGAATCCGCGCCGGCCGATGCGCCCGCCCCGCCGCCGGCGCGGAGGCCGGGCCGGCGCGGTCGGGCGGTTCGAGCCCTCGCGATGATCTTCTAGACTCGTCGTCGTGCATGTGGAACCAGCAATCTGTTCAGCGAAGGGCTGCCGCGCCCTCGCCTGCTGGGAGTTGCGCTGGAACAACCCGAGGCTGCACGATCCGGGCCGGCGCAAGTCCTGGCTGGCGTGCGACGACCACCGGGTGTCCCTCGGCGACTTCCTGACCGCGCGCGGCTTCCTGCGCGAGGTCGCGCCGTACACCGAGAGCGTCCGGCACCGGTAGCGTCCGGCGCCGGGCGGCGGGTCGGCCGGGCAGCGGGTGGGGTGGGCGGCGGCGGACTAGGCTCGATGCGTGACCGTCGACGCACAGGACCCGTTCGCGCCCGGTGCGCTGACCTGGCGGCCCGTCTCCCCGCGCATGGTCTGGGTCTGCCTGACCCACCTCTGGCTCGGCGCGCTGCCGGTGCTGGCCGTCGCGATCGGGCTGCTGCTGATCCTCCCGGCCGGGCCGCTGGCCACCGTCCTGCTCGTCGCGGGCTGGGCGGTCCTCGGCGGGACGCTGGTGCGGACCTGGTCCACCTTCCGGGCCGTCCGCGCCTGGGGGTACGCCGAGCGCGAGCACGACCTGCTCGTCCGGCACGGCCTGCTGGTCCGCCGACTGTCCATCGTGCCCTACTCGCGGATGCAGTTCGTGGACGTCGCCGCCGGCCCGGTCGAGCGGGCGTTCGACCTCGCCACCGTCACCCTGCACACCGCCTCGGCGGCCAGCGACGCCCGGATCCCCGGCCTGCCGCCGGCCGAGGCGCGCCGGCTGCGCGACCGGCTGGCCGCGCTCGGCGCCGACCCGTCGGCGGGCCTGTGACCGCGCCCTGGCCACCACCACCGCCGCCGCCAGCGGCGCCCGCGGGGCCGCCCGGCGGCGGCGACCGGCGGCACCGGCTGCACCCGCTGAGCCCGCTGCTGCACAGCGCCAAGGCCCTCGCGGTGATCGTCGCCGCGCTCTCCTGGCAGGGGTACGCCCAGCTCGGCACCCTGCGCTGGCTGGTCGTCGTCGCGGCGCTGGTGGCGCTGGCCGGCGTCTGGTCGGTGATCAGTTGGTTCAGCACCGGGTACCGGCTCGCCGGCCGCGAGCTGCGCATCGACGAGGGCGTGCTGTGGCGGCGCAGCCGGGCGATCCCGCTGGAGCGGCTGCAGAGCGTCGAGGTCCGCCGCCCGCTGCTGGCCCAGCTCGCCGGCCTGGCCGAGCTGCGGCTGGAGGTCGCGGGCGGGGCGAAGACGGAGGCGCCGCTGGCGTACCTCGGGGTGGCCGAGGCGCACACACTGCGCGACCGGCTGCTCGCGATCAGCCACGCCGGCACGCCGGCCGCCGCGGCGGCCCCGCCGCCGGCGGCCGTCCTGCACACCGTGCGCAACGAGGACCTCGTGGTCGCCCAGCTCCTCAGCCCCGAGGTGTGGGCGGTGCCGCTGGGCGTGGCGGTGGTGCTGTACCAGGCGGTCGCCGGCCACGACTGGGGGTTCCTGGCGCTGGCCAGTACCGGGACCGCGATGCTCGCCGTATTCGCCCAGCCGATCCGGCGGGCGCTGCGGCACTGGCGGTTCACGGTCGCGTGGGCGCCGGTCGGGCTCGCGGTCACCCACGGGCTGCTGGACCACCGGCAGCAGGTCGTCCCGCTGGACCGGGTGCAGTCCGTCCGGGTGGTCTGGCCGCTGCTGTGGCGGCGCCGCCGCTGGCTGCGGCTGCACCTGGACGTCGCCGGGTACAGCCCCGGCGAGAACGGCGAGCAGACCGCCGACACGCTGCTGCCCGTCGGCACGGCGGACGTCGCCCGGCGGCTGCTGCCGGTGGTCCTGCCGGGTACCGACTGGGCCGCGCTGCCGAGCACGCCGCCGCCGGCCCGGGCCCGCTGGCTGGCCCCGCTGGCCGCGCCGTACCTCGGGGTGGGGGTCACGCCGTACGTCGTGGCGGTCCGCAGCGGGGTCCTCACCCGGCGGCTGACGCTGGTCGGCCGGGCCCGGATCCAGAGCGTGCGGGTCACCGCCGGACCGGTGCAGCGGCTGCTCGACCTGGCCACCGTGCACGTCGACACGGCCGCCGGCAGCGTCGCGATCGCGCACCGGTGCAGCGCCGACGCGCGGGCGCTGGTCACCGCCCTGGCCATGGTCCTGCCGTCCGGCCGGGTGGTGGCCCGCGGGGGTGCCGCCGAGTAATCTTCGGAGATGGACGAGCAGCCAGTTTCCGGACACTCCGCTCCGCCGTCCGGGCCGCCGCCCGCGGCCCCCGCCGACCGGCCCCCCGCCCCGCCCCGCGGCAACCGCGCCGCCCGCGGCCGGGTCTACCGGGCCGGCGGCTCCGTCGCCCCGTTCGAGGTCGGCCTCCAGGCCCGGGTGGGGCTCACGGTGAGCGACCGGGACACCGCGCAGGCGATCGGCTCCGGCGACGTGCCGGTGCTCGGTACCCCGCAGTTGCTGGCGCTCGCCGAGACCGCGACGGTGGCCGCCACCGCCCGGCAGCTCCCGTCGGGGATGACCACGGTCGGCGCCCGGGTGAGCATCGAGCACCTCGCGCCCGTGCCCGTCGGCCGGACGATCTCCGCGCACGCCAGCCTCACCGCCGTCCGGGGGCGGCGGCTGGACTTCGACGTGTCGGTGACGGCGGAGGCCACGGTGGTGGCCCGCGGCCGGATCGAGCGGGTCCTGCTGGACCGGCAGAGCTTCGTGGCCAGCGCCTTCGACCCCGACTGAGCACGCGGTCGCCCGGCGGCCTCGGGCTCAGCCCCCGGCGGCCGCGGCCGCCGCGTCGGCGCCGGCCGTGGCTGTCGCCGTGCCGTCCGCGGTGCCGTCGCCGTCCGGGGCGGTCCCGCCGCCGTCGGAGGGCGGGTCGGTCGGCTCGTCACCGGGCGGGGTCGACCCGGTCGGGGTGGCGTCCGGCGGCGGGGTGGAGTCGGTCGGGCTCGGGTCGTCCGTCGGGGCGGGCGCGGTCGGCGGCGCGCTGCCGGTCGGCGACGGGTCGCCGGTGGGCGTCGGCCCGGCGGTCGGGGTCGGGCCGCCACCGCCGCCGCAGGCCGGCTCGCCGCCGGCCGCCGGCACGCTGACCGCCGTCCACGCCTTCTTCACGGTGTCGCACTCCGGCCCGCCGGGGAACAGCTCCGCGGCCGCCGCGACCGACGCGGCGCGGGCCTTGGCGTGGTTCCAGCCGGACGTCTTGCGGTTCAGCGCGCCCATGAAGATCTTGCCGGCCTTCTGGATCCCGATCCCGGTGACCGTGCTGTTGTCGCAGGTCGGGGACTTCGGCTGGCCGCTGGTCGGGTTCGAGCCCTCGGCCAGCAGGTAGAACCAGTGGTTCTGCGGACCGGCCGCGGCGTGCACCTCGGTGTTCGGGATCTTGCTGGAGAAGCAGTTCGGGTCGCCGACCCTCGACGGGTCGCTCATCACCCGGATCGGGCCGCGCCCGGACAGGTTGCCCAGCTCGCCGACGTCGTAGTCCGGCTTGTCCCGGCTGTCGTTGGCGAAGAACTCGGTCAGCGCGCCGAAGATGTCGCCGGTGGACTCGTTCAGGCCGCCGGCCTCGTTGCCGCCGCCGGAGCCGCCCGGCGTGTTCTGGAAGATGCCGTGGCCGAACTCGTGCCCGACGATGTCGATGACGGTGAGCTGGCGCTTGTTGTCCGAGGAGTGGCCGAAGTTGGTGAACTGGCCGTTCCAGAACGCGTTCACCTGGTTCAGCCCGACCCGGATCGGGAAGCCGCGGCCCTTGCCGTCGATGCCGTCGCGGCCGAGCCACGCCTTGAGCATGTCCCACTCCTTGCCGGCGGCGTACATCGCGTCGACGCAGGCGGTCGGCAGGTCGGTGCCCGAGCCGGTGCCGATCGAGCCGCCGGAGACCCGCATCGGGCTGCCGTCCTGCCCGCCGCACTGGATGCCCTGCCGGGTGGTGTCGACCAGCGTCTCCTTGACCGGCAGGTCGACGTCGCCGTAGTAGAAGCCCTTGCCGGTGGCCTCGCGCACGTCGTCGTACGACATGCCCCTGACCGGCCGGCCGGAGGTCGCGTCGACGAACACGTGCTGCCGGCTCGGCCGCGGCCCGCCCTCGCCGTCGGCGACGCCGCTGAGCACCACCTCGTACGCGAGCCGCCCGCGCCCGGCGGCCACCACCAGCAGATTGGCGGACTCGACCGCGTCCACCCGGCTGAACCGCCGCCGGGCGACGGCGGTGGCGTCGACCGCGCTGATCCGCGGCGCGGTCGGCGCGTCGAGGCTGAGCCGCTGGGCGACGCTGGTGCTGCGCACGGCGCCGGAGCTGTCGGTGACGACGACGAAGTCGCCGCCCCACACCGGCATCCCCTTGTGCGTGCGGGTGTACGCGACGTACTGCAGGTCGTCCTGGAGAACGACGCTCGGCTCGCCGACGGCGTCGGCCGGGCCGAGGTGGAACCGGGTGGGCTCCGCCGCGACCAGCGAGTCGGCGGCGAACCGGGCGGTCGCGACCCGGGCGTTGGCCCGGTTGGCGGCCCGCTCGGCGACCGAGTCGCTGGCGGCGATGCTCACCGGCACGACGACGGCGGTCGCCAGTACGACGATGACCGCCGCGCCGAGCGCGACGCTGATGTTCTTCTGCAAACTGTGCTCCCTGGCTGTCCGCGACGACCACGACACCGTCGCCGGCACCCGGAGGCACGCGGGGTGGGCCGGGAGCAGTTCACCAAGGGATGTGGGCTGATCGTGCAGTTCCCGCCGCCGTTCGGCCGGCCGGGCGGGTCCGCGGCGCCGACACCGGGCGCCGCGGATCGCCCGGGCGGGCTCAAGCGACCATCGAGCCGACCACCGGCTTGGTGAGCAGGGCGCTGGCGTTGCGGCCGATGCCGGGGTCCAGCGTCCGGGCCACGAAGATGGCGTGCCAGACGCAGAACACCAGCACGGTCCAGACCTTGCGCGAGTGGTCGGCCTCGCCGCGCTGGTGGGCGTCCAGCAGCCGCAGCGCGTAGTCCAGGTCGAGCAGGTCGCCGGCGCCGGAGTCGCCGATGATCGACCGCGCCCACTGGTGCATCGGCCCGGCCAGCCATACCCGGGTCGGGGTGGGGAAGCCAAGCTTGGGCCGGTTCACGATGGGCGGCGGGACGACCTCGCGCAGCGCCTGGCGCAGCGCGTACTTGGTGGCGTCGGAGCGCGGCGGCAGGCGCAGCTCGACCGGGATCCGGGAGGCGACCGCGAACACCTCCCGGTCCAGGAACGGCACCCGCAGCTCCAGCGAGTGCGCCATCGACATCCGGTCGGCCTTGACCAGGATGTCGCCGCGCAGCCAGGTGAACAGGTCGATGTACTGCATCCGGGTCACCGGGTCGAGGTCGTCGCACTCGGCGAAGATCGAGGCGGTGACGTCGGTGTACCGGACGGACTCGTCGTACCGGCGCAGCAGCGCCCGCTTGTCCGCCTCGGTGAAGATCCGCGCATTGCCGAAGTACCGCTCCTCCAGCGGCGTGGTACCCCGCTCCAGGAAGCTCTTGCCCTTGACCCCCTCGGGGATGACCCTGGAGACCGCGCGCAGGCCGCGCTGGAGCGAGCCGGGCAGCCCGTTGACGGCGGCCAGCGACAGCGGCTCGCGGTAGATCGTGTACCCGCCGAAGAACTCGTCCGCGCCCTCGCCGGAGAGCACCACGGTGACGTGCTCGGCGGCCTTCTTCGCGACGAAGTACAGCGGCACCAGCGACGGGTCGGCCACCGGGTCGTCCAGGTGCCAGACGATCCGGGGCAGCGCCGCCATCATGTCCGCCGGCCCGATCTTGGTCGGGATCGTGGTGACGCCGAGGTGCCGGGCGGAGTCGCGGGCCACGTCGATCTCGGAGTAACCGGGCACGTCGAAGCCGACGGTGAAGGTCAGGATGTCCGGGTTGAACCTACGGGCCAGCGCCACCACCGCGGTGGAGTCGATGCCGGAGGACAGGAAGCAGCCCACCGGCACGTCGGCGCGCATGTGCATCCGGACGCTCTCCCGCAGCGTCTCCCGGATCTCCACGAACAGCTTCTCCGGGTCGGCCACCGGCGCCGGCCGGAACTCCGGCCGGAACCAGCGGCGGATCGCCATCCCGCCGGCCGGCGTCCAGGTGAAGCACTCGCCCGAGCCGATCCGGGAGATGCCCCGGTGCAGGGTGGTCGGCTCGGGCACGTACTGCATGGTCAGGTAGTGCGAGAGGTTGTCGGTGGCCACGCCCGCGTCGCCCGCGGTGGCCGACTCGGCGAACGGCAGCAGCGCCTTCTTCTCCGACGCCAGGTACACCCCGTCGGCGGTGGCCAGCCAGTGCAGCGGCTTGATCCCGAAGTGGTCCCGGGCGCCGAACGCCGTCCGGGTCTCGCGATCCCAGATGACGAACGCGAACATGCCGCGCAGCCGGTCCAGGACCGCCTCGCCCCAGTGGTGGTACCCGGCGACGATCGCCTCGCCGTCGCCGTCGGTGGCGAAGGCGGCGCCGAGCGCGGCCAGCTCCTCGCGCAGCTCCTTGTAGTTGTAGATCTCGCCGTTGAAGGTCAGCAGGTACCGGCCGTCGGCGTACGGCAGCGGCTCGTGGCTGCTCGGCACGTCGATGATCGCCAGCCGCTTGTGCGCGAACACCCCGTCGGCGGTGCCGCCCTCGCCGTGCACCAGCTCGGCGCCGGTGTCGTCCGGGCCGCGGTGGTGCAGGCATTCGAGGGCGTCGGTGATGGCGCCGAGCTGCTCGTCGGCCGCGCCCCGGCTGCTGAAGTACGCAAGGAGTCCGCACATGGTCACAAATTCTTCCACGGCGCCGAAACCCCGCCGCCGGCCGTGCGGCCGGCCGGGTCGGACCTCCGGGCCGACCCGCTCCTTCATCCGGGCCCGGTGCAGTGCTCGGCGGTGACGATCCACCGCGGGTGGATGAGCGCGGCGGCGGCGAGGTGGTGGGAGAGTGGCAGGACGAGGGCCCTCCTTCGGGACCTTTTGCATCGATGCTAATCCATATGTGATTTGAACTGTCGGTGTGTGAATGTCCCCGGTTGGGTCCCGTCGGCCGAGCCCCGCGACACCGGCGGGTGTGCCCGCGGCCCGCAGGCGGTACGGTCGTCGAGTACGACGACCGGGCGAACTGGGGAGGGGCGCAATGGCGGAGCAGCAGGACGCGGGGCGGGCCGGGGGCGACGGTACGGAGTCGCACGATCCGGCGTTCCCGAAGGCGTACCTGGAGTTCATGCGGACCGGCTGGGCGGACGCCGGGACCGCCCGCAACCCGCTCCCCCAGACCCCGCACTACGCCAAGCGCCGGGCCGCCCTGTCCGCCGCCTTCGCCGGCGAGACGCTGGTCATCCCCACCGGCGGGGAGAAGGTCCGGTCCAACGACACCGACCACCGGTTCCGGCCGGGCAGCGACTTCGCGTACCTGACCGGCGAGCACAGCCCCGAGGCCGTGCTGATCCTGCGGCCGTCCGCCAACGGCCACGACGCCGTCCTGTACGTGCTACCGCCCACCCCGCGCGACTCCGACGCCTTCTTCCGCAGCCGCAACGGCGAGCTGTGGGTCGGCCCGCGGATGTCGCTGCGCGAGCGCGCCGACCTGCTCGGCGCCGAGACCGCCGACCTGGCCGACCTGCCGGCCGCGCTCGCCGACTGCGCCCCCGGCCGGACCCGGGTGCTGCGCGGCTTCGACGCCGCCGTCGACCGCGACATCCGCGCGGTCAGCGCCGAGCGGGACGCCGAGCTGGCCCGGTTCCTGGCCGAGCTGAAGCTGGTCAAGGACGAGTGGGAGATCGCCCAGCTCCAGGACGCCGTCGACGCGACCGTCCGCGGCTTCGAGGACGTGGCCCGGGTGCTGCCGGCCGACCGGCCGGTCTCCGAGCGGCTGCTGGAGGGCGTGTTCGGGCTGCGCGCGCGGCACGACGGCAACGACGTCGGCTACTCGTCCATCGTGGGCGCCGGCGCGCACGCGACGATCCTGCACTGGGTGCACAACCACGGCCGGACCGCGCCCGGCGAGCTGCTGCTGATGGACATGGGCGTCGAGGGCGACCACCTCTACACCGCCGACGTCACCCGGGTCGTCCCGGTCAGCGGCACGTTCACGCCGTTGCAGCGCCAGGTGTACGACATCGTGTACCGGTCGCAGCAGGCGGGCATCGACGCGATCCGCCCCGGCGTGGCCTTCGACGACGTGCACCGGACCTGCATGCGGGTGCTCGCCGAGGGCCTGCACGACCTCGGCGTGCTGCCGGTGAGCGTCGACGAGGCGATGGACGCCGAGTCGCAGATCTACCGGCGCTGGAGCCTGCACGGCTTCGGCCACATGCTCGGCATCGACGTGCACGACTGCGCGCACGCCCGCAAGGACAAGTACCGCGAGGGCGAGCTGGGCGAGGGGTACGTGCTGACCGTCGAGCCGGGCCTGTACTTCCAGCCCGAGGACGAGCTGGTCCCGGCCGAGCTGCGCGGCATCGGCATCCGGATCGAGGACGACATCCTGGTCACCGCCGACGGCGCCCGCAACCTCTCGGCCGGGCTGCCGCGGACCGCCGACGAGGTGGAGACCTGGCTGGCCGCCCAGCGTGAGGCGGGTCCGCGACTGCCCGAACTGGACTGAGCCGCTGTCGGCCGCCCGGCCACCGGTGATCACCGGAACGGGCAGCTCAGCGGCCGCGCGTGGGACGCCGGTCGATGGCGGGTTCGGGTACGCTTCCCCGGTCGGCCGTCGCCCGGCGGCACCCCCCGGTGCCTGCGGTGGTCGGCCGGAAGGACGAGTCGTGTCTGCTCTGCCCCCCGCGCGCTGGCGCGCCGCGCTCGCCGGCGGCCTGCTCCTGGCCGTCACCGGCCTGCCGAGCCCGGCGTCGGCAGCCGCCCCGGACCCCGAGGGCGGCACCGCCAAGCTGCGCAAGGTGCTCGATGCCGCGAACAAGGGCTACGTCACCGCGAAGAACCAGCTCGACAACTCCAAGAAGCGCCAGCTCGCGCTCCAGCAGGACCTGCGTACCCTGGCCCGGCAGCAGGAGCGGCTGGCCGGCACGGTCAAGCAGGTGGCCGCCCGGTCGTACCGGTCCGGGCCGCTGACCAGCGTGTCGATGATGCTGGAGAGCGACACCGCGGACTCGTTCTGGGTCCGGGCGGCGGCGATGGACCGGCTGTACCAGCTCGACGCCGGCCGGCTCGACGACCTCACCGACTCCCGCCGGCGGATCGTCAACACCCGGGCCCAGCTCGACGCCGAGGTGGTCGCCCAGACCAAGCACGTGGCCCAGATGAAGCAGCGGGCCACCGACGCCGAGCGGGCGCTGATCGAGGCCGGCGGCGGTACGGCCACCGGCGGGTTCGTCTCGGCCAACTCGCCGCTGGCCAAGCCCGCCCCGCGCAACTCCGACGGCTCGTGGCCGAACGAGTCCTGCTCGGTCGACGACCCGACCACCGGCGGCTGCGTCAGCCCGCGCACGCTGCACGCGATGCGCCAGGCGCAGTCCGCCGGGTTCAACCACCACGTCTCGTGCCACCGCAGCGGCGGGGGCGGCGAGCACCCGAAGGGCCGGGCCTGCGACTTCGCCGCGGCGAAGAACGGCTTCGAGAACGTGGACGCCAGCGGCGCGGACAAGGGGTACGGCGACCGGCTGGCCGGCTACTTCATCAAGAACGCCGACCGGCTCGGCGTGATGTACGTGATCTGGTACCGGCAGATCTGGATGCCCAGCACGGGCTGGCGCTCGTACAGCGGCGGGGGCGGCCCGTCGGCCACCCACACCAACCACGTCCACCTGTCGATGCAGTAGCCCCCCGCGCAGCAGCGGCTCAGGCGCTGGCCGGGCGGTCGGCGAGCGCGCGGTAGCCGAGCCCGGCGACGGCCGCGCCGACCAGCGGCGCCACCCAGAACAGCCAGAGCTGGGACAGCGCCGCCCCGCCGGCGAACAGTGCCGGCCCGGTGGACCGGGCCGGGTTCACCGAGGTGTTGGTGACCGGGATGCTGACCAGGTGGATCAGCGTCAGCGCGAGGCCGATGGCCAGCGGCGCCAGCCCGGCCGGGGCGCGCAGGTCGGTGCTGCCGAGGATGACCAGCAGGAACAGGGCGGTCAGCACGACCTCGGTGACGAGCGCGGCGGCCAGCCCGTACCCGGCCGGCGAGTGCTCGCCCCAGCCGTTGGTGGCGAAGCCGGCGTCGGTGCTGAAGCCGGGGCGCCCGCCGGCGATGAGCCGCAGCACGCCGGCGCCCGCGACGCCGCCGACGAGCTGGGCGAGGACGAACGGCAGGATCTCGGTCGCCGGGACGCGGCCGGCGAGGTACGCGCCGAGGGTCACCGCCGGGTTGAAGTGGCCGCCGGAGATGTGCCCGACGGCGTACGCCATGGTGACGACGCTGAGGCCGAAGGCGAGCGCGACGCCGAGCGGGCCGATGCCGGTGCCGCCGAAGGAGGCGGCCAGCACGGCGGCGCCGCAGCCGCCGAGGACCAGCCAGAACGTACCGATGACCTCCGCCGCCAGCTTGCGCCCCAGCTCCATGCCCGCCCCCGCTCGCCCCGGCGCCACCGCGCGCGACGCCAGTCGATGTTAGGCAGATGATCAACTGGAATGGGACGGAATGCCCCGATCCTCCCCCGGCCACCCGGCCGACTTGCGATCTCAGCAAGACGGACGTACGGTTTGTAAGGAAGGCAGTACGCGACGGGTAAGGCTGGCCTAACCGAAACCGGGGCCCACCCGCTGCGCGAGACTGCACCACGAGGCCCCGCGGCGGGCCACCCCGCGCCGACGCGGCGGCACGGGCCAGACGTGAGGGAGTGGGTTGTGGCGAGCCTCGACACCTTCGGTGCCAAGAGTCAGCTTCGCGTCGGCGATGCCGGCTACGAGATCTTCCGGATCGACGCCGTGCCCGGGCACGAGCGGCTGCCGTACAGCCTGAAGATCCTCCTGGAGAACCTGCTGCGGACCGAGGACGGCGCCAACATCACGGCCGACCACATCCGCGCCCTGGGCTCCTGGGACCCGACCGCCGAGCCGAGCGTGGAGATCCAGTTCACCCCGGCCCGGGTACTCATGCAGGACTTCACCGGCGTCCCCTGCGTCGTCGACCTGGCCACCATGCGCGAGGCCGTGCGCGACCTGGGCGGCGACGCCGACCGGGTCAACCCGCTCGCCCCCGCCGAGCTGGTCATCGACCACTCGGTCATCGCCGACATCTTCGGCCGCGGCGACGCGCTGGCCCGCAACGTCGAGCTGGAGTACCAGCGCAACCGGGAGCGGTACCAGTTCCTGCGCTGGGGGCAGTCGGCGTTCGACGAGTTCAAGGTGGTCCCGCCGGGCACCGGCATCGTGCACCAGGTCAACATCGAGTACCTGGCCCGGACGATCATGGAGCGCAACGGGCAGGCGTACCCCGACACCGTCGTCGGCACCGACTCGCACACCACGATGGTCAACGGCCTCGGCGTGCTCGGCTGGGGCGTCGGCGGCATCGAGGCCGAGGCCGCGATGCTCGGCCAGCCGGTGTCGATGCTGATCCCCCGGGTGGTCGGCTTCAAGCTGAACGGCACGCTGCCGACCGGCGCGACCGCCACCGACCTGGTGCTGGTGATCACCGAGATGCTGCGCCAGCACGGCGTGGTCGGCAAGATCGTCGAGTTCTACGGCCCCGGCGTCGGCGCGGTGCCGCTGGCCAACCGGGCCACCATCGGCAACATGTCGCCGGAGTACGGCTCGACCGCGGCGATGTTCCCGATCGACGCCGAGACGATCACGTACCTGCGGCTCACCGGGCGCAGCGACCGGCAGGTCGCGCTCGTCGAGGCGTACGCCAGGGCCCAGGGCCTGTGGCACGACCCGGCCGGCGACCCGCAGTACTCGGAGCGGCTCGAGCTGGACCTGTCCACGGTGGAGCCGTCACTCGCCGGCCCGAAGCGCCCGCAGGACCGGGTCCCGCTGAGCGCGGCGAAGCCCATGTTCCGGGCCGCGCTCGGCAGCTACGTCGGCGGCGGCGTCGTCGGGCACGCCGACGAGGCCAGCGCCGAGTCGTTCCCGGCCAGCGACCCGCCCGCGGCCAACGCCGACGGCACCAACGGCGCCGGCGACCCGGCCGACAAGCCGCACGTGCTGATCTCCGCCGCCGCGGGCGCGCGCGGCCGCCCGTCCAAGCCGGTCCACGTCACCTGCGACGGGGCGGAGTTCGAGCTGGACCACGGCGCCGTGGTGATCGCCGCGATCACCTCGTGCACGAACACCTCGAACCCGCAGGTCATGATCGGCGCCGCGCTGCTGGCCCGCAACGCGGTCGAGCGGGGCCTGACCCGCAAGCCGTGGGTCAAGACCACGCTGGCGCCGGGCTCGAAGGTCGTCACCGGCTACTACGAGCGGTCGGGGCTGACGCCGTACCTGGAGAAGCTGGGCTTCCACACCGTCGGCTACGGCTGCACCACCTGCATCGGCAACTCCGGGCCGCTCCAGGACGAGATCTCGGCGGCGGTCAACGAGCACGACCTGACGGCCGTGTCGGTGCTGTCCGGCAACCGGAACTTCGAGGGCCGGATCAACCCCGACGTGAAGATGAACTACCTGGCCTCGCCGCCGCTGGTCGTGGCGTACGCGATCGCCGGCACGATGGACATCGACCTGGCCACCGAGCCGATCGGGATCGGCAGCGACGGGCAGCCGGTGTACCTGCGCGACATCTGGCCGGACAGCGAGGAGATCGACCGGGTCATCGGCAAGTCGATCGCCCGGGACATGTTCGCGGCCGACTACGCCGACGTCTTCGCCGGCGACGAGAACTGGCGGACGCTGCCGACGCCGACCGGGAACACCTTCGACTGGGACGCCGGGTCGACGTACGTGCGCAAGCCCCCGTACTTCGAGGGCATGGCCCGCACGCCCGAGCCGGTGACCGACATCGCCGACGCCCGGGTGCTGGCGAAGCTGGGCGACTCGGTGACCACCGACCACATCTCGCCGGCCGGCGCGATCAAGGCCGACTCCCCCGCCGGCCGGTACCTGGCGGAGCACGGGGTGGAGCGCCGGGACTTCAACTCGTACGGGTCGCGGCGCGGCAACCACGAGATCATGATCCGCGGCACGTTCGCCAACATCCGGCTGCGCAACCAGCTCGTGCCGGGCGTCGAGGGCGGGTTCACCGTCGACCACCGCACCGGCGAGCAGACGACGATCTACGACGCCTCGATGGCGTACCAGGCCGACGGGGTGCCGCTGGTCATCCTCGCCGGCAAGGAGTACGGGTCCGGCTCGTCCCGGGACTGGGCGGCCAAGGGCACGAAGCTGCTCGGGGTGCGCGCGGTGATCGCCGAGTCGTACGAGCGGATCCACCGGTCCAACCTCATCGGCATGGGCGTGCTGCCGTTGCAGTACCCGGCCGGGCAGAACGCGGAGACGCTGGGCCTGACCGGCACGGAGACGTTCGCGTTCGCCGGCGTGACCGAGCTGAACGAGGGGCGCACGCCGCGCACGGTCCGGGTCAGCACCGACAGCGGGGTGGCGTTCGACGCGGTCGTCCGCATCGACACGCCCGGCGAGGCGGACTACTACCGGCACGGCGGGATCCTCCAGTACGTGCTGCGGCGCATGCTCGACTCCTGACCCGCGTCGTTCGTGCGGGGCGGGCCCATGCCGGGCCCGCCCCGTTCTGTTCTGCACCGCTCATGCGGGGCGGACCCGGACCGGGCCCGCCCCGTTCCGCATCGCTCGTGCGGGGCGGACCCGGACCGGGCCCGCCCCGTTCCGTTCCACCGCGCCGGGGCGCGGCACCGGTCAGCGGGCGCAGCGCGGTTCGCGGGCGGCGACCGCCGGCGGTACCCCGTCGTCGCAGACCCGGGCGGTGCCGGCGTTGACCGCGCGCCAGGCGGCGCCGTCGGCCCGGAACACCGCGAACGCGCCGCCGTCGAGGTCGGCGAAGGCGTACCGGTCGACGCAGTGCACCGCGCCGACCCGGTCCGGGTTGCCGAACGCCGCCGCCAGGCCGGGGTTGCCGCGCAGCGCCGCGAGCAGCGCGTCGGCGCCAGGGCAGCCCGCGCCGGCGGCGGCGAGCCGGTCCGGGACGCCGCCGCTGCCGTCCCCCGCGGGCTCCCCGGCGCCCGCCGGGTCGCTCGCCGCCGGGTCGCCGGCCGCCGGGGGTGCCGGGGCGTCGCCCGGCAGGAGCCGGGCGGTGTCGTCGGTCGGGGCGTCCGCCGGCAGCGAGGCGCCCGCCGGCACCGGCAGGTCGCCGCGGCCGGGATCCGGCTCGCCGCCCACCTGCCCGCACCCGGCCGCCGCGGCCAGCCCGGCCGCCGCCAGCACCCACCCGGCCCGCCGCCGGCCGCCGCGCGGGGCCGGCGCACCCGGACCGGTCGCACCGCCCGCGCCGGCCGCCGGTGGGGCGGTCGGGACGGGTGTCGGGGCCGCCGTCACCGGGTGCCGCCGGGGCTCAGCGCGCGCGGGCGCTTGAACAGCGGGCGCCCCCACAGCGGCGCGATCCGCACGCCGCGGTAGTCGCCGGTGTGCACCACCCGGCCGCCGCCGAGGTAGATGCCGACGTGGTACACGTACCCGCCGGCCGACCAGAACACCAGGTCGTCGCGGCGCACCTGCGCCCGGCTGACCCGGCGCAGCCCGGCGCTGTGGTACATCGCGTCCGCGGTCCGCGGCAGCGCCAGCCCGTGCCGCCGGTACACCGTCCGGACCAGGCCCGAGCAGTCGAAGGCGTAGGGCCCCGCGGCGCCCCACACGTAGGGTCTGCCCTTGTACCGCAGCGCCAGCAGCGCCGACCCGTGCCGCACAGCCCCCGCCGCCGCCCGCACCGGGGTCACCGCGCCCACACAGGCCAGTGTCGCGGCCAGCACCGTCCACAGCAGTCGCCTCGTCATCGCTGTCTCTCCTCGCAGTCGTCCGACCGGACCCGCGCGCCGGGCGGTCGTCCGATCCGGACGGCCGCGCGGCGGCGGGCAACGCGGGACGACGCGCCGGGATCGACGCGCGTCGCCGCACTGGGAGAGGAAGCTAGGCGATGAATTGATCAAGTAGATAGATCAAAGTGAGCAGATCGCGGCCGGCAGCGGAACAGCTCATGCCGGGGAAAGCGTCCGACCAGGACTTTCAGCGGGTTACGGGTGACTCTTGTCTCAGCCGTCCGCGTCCGTCGCCGGGCCCGCCGGGCCCGCCTCCCGGGGCGGTTCGATGCCCAGGACGCTGTTGATCGCGCCGGGCAGGTCGACGGCCACCCGGGTCGGCGTGTACCGCCACTCCGACCACCAGCCGCCGCGGGACACCCACACGCTGCGCACCCCGAGCGTGACCGCCGCGGCGATGTCCAGCTCCGGGCTGGCGCCGATCACCCAGGCGTCGTCCAGCGACAGCCCCAGCCGGGTGGCGGCGGTGATGAAGATCCGCGGGTTGGGCTTGCTGACGCCCACCTCGTCGGCGATCACCCAGTCGGTCAGCAGGTAGTCCAGGCCGGTCCGGCGGATCACCTCGTCGATCTCCCGACCGACGCCGTTCTCCACCACCACCGGCGTGCAGCCGGCGTCGCGGGCCAGCCGCAGCGCGTCCGCCACCGCCGGGTCGAGTTGCAGCCGCAGCTGGGTGTTCGCGCGCATGTCGGCGGCGAGCACATCCGGCTGCGCGGCCAGGCCGTACCGGGCCACGAGCTGCTCCGCGACGTACTCCCGCGGGGTGAGCCCGTCGGCGTCCAGGCCGCAGACCCAGTACAGCTCGTCCGGGTCGACGAGGACCTCGCCGAGGAACTGCTCCGCCCAGGCACGGAAGGCCGCCGTCCGGTCCAGGACGGTGTTGTCCAGCGCGAGGAGCAGTAGGGGCACCGACGCACGATATGCCCGGGGATGGAACGGGCGGAAGCGGTCACGACCACGTCGATCCCGCCGGTCGAGGGACGCTCCGCCGAGGGGCCGAGCCGATTGCACGCGACCACGGACAACTGAGACGATCCTCCCGTGCCGAAAATCAGCCCCGACCAGCTCGACGCCCGCCGCCGCGACATCCTGCGTGCGGCGCGTGTCTGTTTCGCCCGGTACGGCTACGAAGGGGCCACGGTGCGGCGGTTGGAGGAGGCCACCGGCCTCTCCCGCGGGGCGATCTTCCACCACTTCCGGGACAAGGACTCGCTGTTCCTCGCCGTCGCCGAGGACGACGCCGCGACGATGGTCACCACCGTCGCCGCCAACGGACTCGTCCAGGTGATGCGCGACCTGCTCGACCGGGCCGCCGACCCGGCCTCGGAGACCGCCGGCTGGCTGGGCACCCAGCTCGAGGTGTCCCGCCGGCTGCGCACCGACCCCGACTTCGCGAAGCGGTGGGCGCAGCGCGCCGGCGCGGTCGGCGCGGCCACCCGGGACCGGCTGTCCCGGCAGCGGGAGGCGGGCGTACTGCGGGAGGACATCCCGCTGCCGGTGCTGGCGCAGTTCCTGGAGCTGGCGTACGACGGGCTGGTCCGCCAGCTCGCCGTCGGCCGCCCGGTCGACGACCTCGGTCGGGTACTCGACGTCATCGAGGAGGCGGTCCGCCGACCGGCCGGCTGACACCCCTTGCCCCGGTCCGGCACACTGGCCCGACACGGGGCGAACAAGGGGGTTGCCATGGTCGGGGCAGCGGTACTGGCGAGTGAGCGCGGCGGCGGCGCCGCGGGCCCGGTGATTCTCGGCCTGCTGGTGCTGCTCGTGGTGGGCGTCCTGGCCCACCGGCGGGCGGTACTGCGCCGGATCGACACCCCGGCGACGCTGCCGGACCCCGGCACGCTGGCCATGGTCGGCGGCGGCCCGCGCCGCGCGCTCGCCGCCGCGCTGGCCCGGCTGCGGGTGGACGGCGCGATCGGCGCCTCCGATGACGACGGCCGGCTGGGCACGTTCGGCGCGACCCCGGTCGGGCTGAGCGCGGTCGAGCGGGCGGTGCACGCCGCCGCCGGACGCGGCACGCGGATCGGCGAGCTGTGGCGCGACCCGGCCGTCGCCGCCGCGCTGGAGCAGAGCCGGCAGCGGGTGTACGAGCAGGGCCTGCTCCTCGACCCGCCCACCCGGCGCCGGCTGCGGCTCGCCGCCGCCCTGCCGATCGCCGCCGGGGTCGCCGCGGTCGCGGTGGCCGTCGCCACCGCCGGTGGCGGCCTGGCCACCGTCGGCCTGGTGCTGGCCGGCGCCCTGACGGCGATCGTCGGCGTCGTCCTGGTCGCCGGTACGCCCCGGGTCACCCGGGCCGGCCGGGAGCTGCTCGCCCGGGCCCGGACGAGCAACACGCACCTGCGGCCGGCGCTCACGCCGGCGTTCGACACCTACGGCGGCGCGGCGGCCGCCGTCGCGGTCGGCCTGTACGGCCCGGCCGCCCTGGTCGCCATCGACCCGACACTGGTGGGATTGGTGCCCCGGCAGGGCGCCGCCAACCCCGGCTACACCTACGGCGGTACCGGTTCGGGCTGCGGCGTGAGTAGCTGCGGCAGCTCGTCCGGCGGCGGCCACTCCGGCGGTCACTCCGGCGGCTGCGGGGGCGGCAGTAGCTGCGGCGGCGGGAGCTGCGGGGGCGGCGGCGGGTGCGGGGGCGGCGGGTCGTGACCGGCCCGGGCGTGCCGGGGTACGGGGTCGGCATCGGCTGGCGGCCCCCCATCGCCGGCTTCGTCGACGCGCTGCCCGGCCTGCGGATGGTCGAGGTGATCGCCGAGTCCGTCGACCCGGCCGCGCCGCCCGAGCCGCTGCTGGCCCTGCGCGGGCGCGGGGTGGCCGTCGTACCGCACGGCGTCCGGCTGTCGCTGGGCGGCGCCGAGCCGATCGACCCGAACCGGCTGCGCCGGTTCGCCGCGGTCGCCGCCGCGCTGGACGCGCCGTACGTCAGCGAGCACATCGCGTTCGTCCGGGCCGGCGGCGTCGAGGCCGGGCACCTGCTGCCGCTGCCGCGCAGCCGGGCCGCCGTCGCGGCGGTCGCGGCGAACGTGGCCCGGCTGCGCGCCGCGGTGGCGGTACCGGTGGCACTCGAACCCATCGCCGCGCTGCTGGACTGGCCGGACGACGAGCTGTCCGAGGCAGAGTTCCTCACCGCGATCCTGGCGGCGACCGACGCGCTGCTGCTGCTCGACATCGCCAACGTGTACGCCAACTGCCGCAACCGCGGCACCGACCCGCTGGCCCTGCTGGACGCACTGCCGCTGGACCGGGTGGCGTACGTGCACGTGGCGGGCGGGTCGGCCCACGACGGCGTGTACCACGACACGCACACCGACCCGGTCCCGGCGGAGGTGCTGGCGCTGCTGGCCGAGCTGCGCGCCCGGCGGCAGCCGCCGACGGTCCTGCTGGAGCGCGACGGCCACTACCCGCCGGCGGCCGCGCTGCGCACCGAGCTGGACGCGATCGCCGCCGCGGCCGGCCATCCGGCGATCACATGACTCCCCCGACCCCACCGGAGCCGGTCGCGGACCTGTTGGACGCGGACCCGATGGACGCCGAGCCGCCGGGGCTGCCCGACGCGGGGTCGGTCGACGCGGGGTCGGCGAACATGGGGCCGGCGGGCACCGGGCCGGCGGATACGGGGTGGGCGGATGCCGGGGCGGATGTCGGGTTGGTGGGCTCGGGGTTGGCGGCGCGGCAGGCCGCGCTGGTGGCCGCGCTGACCGGTACCGGGCCCGATCCGGCCGGCTTCGATCCCGCCCGGCTGGCCGCCGCCCGGGCCGCGCTGCTCGCCAAGCGGGCCGGCGAGGTCGCGCACGCCTGGCCGGCGCTGGCCCGCGAGTGCGGCGCCGACTGGCGGGCGACGTTCGCCGCGTGGGCCGCCGGCCGGGCGCCCGCGGGCGGGTACGCCGACGGCCTCGCCCTGGCCCGGCACCGGCTCGCGGCCGGCGCGCTGGGCCCGGCCGCGGCGGCCGAGCTGGCGCTCGCCCTGGCCCACGCCCGCCGCGGCCCGATCGGCGTCGGCCGCGCGGGCCGGGCACTCGCCCTCCGCCTCGGCCCCCACTCCCGCCTCCTCCGCCCCTGAACGCCCCGAGCCGCACCGGGCACCGGGCACCGGGCACCGGGCACCGGGCACCGGGCACCGGCGATGATGGGCGGATGGATCTCGGACTGCGCGACCGCGTGTACCTGCTCACCGGCGCCACCCGCGGCCTCGGTGCCGCCACCGCCCGCTGCCTCGCCGACGACGGCGCCAAGCTGCTCGTCGCCGGCCGCGACCCCGACCGGGCGGCGGCCGCCGCGGCCGCGCTCGGCGGCCCGGACCGCGCCGTCGGCGAAGCCGCCGACCTCGCCGACCCGGCCGCGCCGCAGCGCCTGGTCGACCGTGCGCTGGCGGCATTCGGCCGGCTGGACGGCGCGCTCGTCTCCGTCGGCGGCCCGCCGCCCGGCCCGGCCGGCGCCGCGGACGACGACGCGTGGCGGGCGGCGTTCGAGACGGTGTTCCTCGGCATGCTGCGCTGCGTCCGGACGGTCGCCGCGGCGCTGCCCGACGGCGGCGCGGTCGGGCTGGTGCTGTCCAGCTCGGCCCGCACCCCGATCCCGGGCCTGGGCATCTCCAACGGCCTGCGGCCGGGCCTCGCCGGCGTGGCCAAGGAGCTGGCCGACGCGTACGCCCCCCGCGGCGTGCGGGTGTTCAGCCTGCTGCCGCACCGGATCATGACCGACCGGAACCGGGACCTGTTCGCCGCGACCGGCGACCCCGAGCGGGCCCGGGCCGAGGCGGAGGCGGCGATCCCGCTGGGCCGGCTGGGCGAGCCGGCCGAGTTCGGCCGGGTGGCGGCGTTCCTGCTGTCGCCGGCGGCGAGCTACCTGACCGGGCTGGCCGTACCCGTGGACGGGGGCGCGCTGCGCTCCTGGTGAGCACCGCCGCCGGGCGGCGGGGAGTCGGTGTCGGCGAACTGGGTGCGGTACAGCTCCGCGTACGGGCCGCCGGCGGCCAGCAGCTCGGCGTGCGTACCGCGCTGGACGATCCGGCCGCGGTCCAGCACGAGGATCAGGTCGGCGTCGCGGACCGTGGCCAGCCGGTGCGCGATCACGAGCGCCGTCCGGCCGACCAGCGCCCCGGCCAGCGCCCGCTGCACGGCCGCCTCGGACTCCGAGTCCAGGTGCGCGGTCGCCTCGTCGAGCACCACGATCGACGGCGCCTTGAGCAGCAGCCGGGCCAGCGCGATGCGCTGCTTCTCGCCGCCGGAGAACCGGTACCCGCGCTCCCCCACCACGGTCGCCAGGCCGTCGGGCAGCGCCCGGACGACCTCGCCGACCCGGGCGGCGTCCAGCGCCGCCCAGAGCTGGGCGTCGGTGGCGTCGGGCTTGGCGTACCGCAGGTTCTCGGCCAGCGACTCGTGGAACAGGTGCGGGTCCTGGGCGACCACGCCGATCGTGTCCCGCAGCGACGCGGCCGTGGCGTCGCGCACGTCCACCCCGCCGACCCGGACGGCGCCGGCGGTCACGTCGTAGATGCGGTTGAGCAGCAGCGACGCCGTCGACTTGCCGGCGCCGGACGCGCCGACCAGCGCCACCACCCGCCCCGGCTCGACGGTGAAGGACAGCCCGCGCAGCACCGGCGCGGACGCCGCCCGGTCGAGGGCGGCCACCCCCTCCAGCGAGGCGAGCGAGGTCTCGCTGGCGGCCGGGTACCGGAAGTGCACGTCCTCGAACTCGATCCGCCCCGCGCCGGCCGGGATCGGCGTCGCGCCCGGCTTCTCGGTGATCGCCGGCACGAGGTCGAGCACCTCGAAGACCCGGTCGAACGACACCAGGGCGCTCATCACGTCGACCCGGACGTTGGACAGCGCGGTCAGCGGCCCGTACAGGCGGGTGAGCAGCAGCGCCAGCGTGACGACGGTGCCGGCGCTGACCGAGCCGGTGACCGCGAGCCAGCCGCCCACCCCGTACGTCAGGGCCTGGGCCAGCGCCGCGACCAGCACCATGGCGACGAAGAACACCCGCGAGTACATCGCCTGCCGGATGCCGATGTCCCGGATCCGCTCGGCCCGGTCGCCGAACCTGCGTGCCTCGGCCGCGGGCTGCCCGAACAGCTTGACCAGCAGCGCCCCGCTGACGCCGAACCGCTCGGTCATCGTCGCGTTCAGCTCGGCGTCCAGCCGGAACGACTCCTGCGTCATCGCGGCCAGCCGCCGCCCCACCCGCCGCGCCGGCAGGATGAACACCGGCAGCAGGACCAGCGACAGCGCGGTGATCTGCCAGGACAGCGTGAACATCACCACCGCGGTGAGGACGAGCTGGATCACGTTGCTGACCACGCCGGACAGCGTGGTGGTGAACGCCCGCTGCGCGCCGAGCACGTCGCCGTTGAGCCGGCTGACCAGGGCGCCGGTGCGGGTCCGGGTGAAGAACTGGAGCGGCATCCGCTGCACGTGGTCGTACACCCGGGTACGCAGCGTGAGGATGATGCCCTCGCCGATCCGGGACGAGTACCACCGCTGGACCAGCGACAGCCCGGCGTCGACGACCGCCAGCCCAGCGATGATCAGGGCAATCCGGACGATCGTGCCGGTGGCGCCCGGGCCGCCGCGGGTGATCGTGTTGACGACGTCGCCGGCGAGGACCGGGGTGGCGACGCCGATCACCGCGGCGACGACGACCGCGGCGAGGAACACGCTCATCTCGCGCCGGTACGGCCGGGCGAACGCGACGATGCGCCTGGCCGTGCCCCGGCTGAGCCGGTGCTCGCCCAGCTCGGCCTCGCGGCCCATCGCGCGCAGCATGCTCCAGCTTCCGCCCATGCCCATCGGGCTCGTCATCGGCGCCTCCCCCACTCGTCCGCCGGTCGCACCCGGCCGGGGTCACCCGCCGGCCGCTGCCGCGGTCAACGCCGCCGCCGGCCGATCTGTTCCCCGCCGCGCTCACGCAGCGTATGCGGCCGCGCGGCCGGATCGGGGCCGGGCGGCGTCGACCACCCTGCCCCGGGGGTACGACAGGCGGGGGTGCGGTGGGCGGGGGTGCGGCGGGTGGGTCAGTCGGCGCCGGCGAAGCGGTGGAAGAGGAGGCGGGCCTGGGCCTCGCGCTCGGCGCGCAACTGCGCGTCCGGGGACCGGTCCAGCGCGCCCGCGAGCAGCGCCTTCAGCTCGCCGGTCACGCCCCGGTCGGCCGCCAGCACGGCGGCGACGAGGTCGGCGGCGGCGGCGTCGAGTGCGTCCGGCGGGACGACGAGGGTGGCCAGGCCCAGCCGGTCGGCCTCGGCGGCGTCCACCCGCCGGCCGGTGAGGCACAGCTCCAGCGCCCGGCCGTACCCGACCAGCTCGACGAGCCGGCGGGTGCCGCCGAGGTCCGGGACGATGCCGTGGGTGACCTCGGCCATCGCCAGCACGGCGTCGGTGGCGAGCACCCGGAGGTCACACTGGAGGGCGAGCTGGAAGCCCGCGCCGAACGCGGGTCCGTGGACGGCCGCGACGCTGACCAGGTCGGGCCGGCGCAGCCAGGAGAACGCCTCCTGGAAGCCGGCGATCCGATCAGCACAGTCGTCCGGGCCGCCTGCGGTCAGCTCCGCGAGCAGCCCGGACGTACCGTCGAGCAGGCGCAGGTCGAGGCCGGAGCTGAACGCCCGGCCGGCGCCCCGCAGCACCACCACCCGGACGGCGCCGGGAAGGTCCCGCCCGATGTGCCGGAGCCGGGACCACGTCCGGGTGGTCTGTGCGTTGAGGACATCGGGGCGGTCCAGGGTGACCGTGGCAACCGCCCCGTCCACCCGCAGCCCCACGCCGTCCTGCGTCATATGCCGAGCCTAGCGGGGGATCTCAGACCTTCTTGCGGCGCCGCGCCCCGCCGCGCTGGCGGAGCTGGACGCCCGATTCGCTGAGCACGCGGTGCACGAAGCCGTACGACCGCCCGGTGGCGGCCGCGAGGGCGCGGATGCTCTCCCCGGAGGTGTACCTCTTGACGAGATCCTTGGAGAGCGACTGGCGCTCTGCTCCGACGATGCGACGACCCTTCTCCGTGGTGCTGGCTGAGGCGGTGGCTGCCATGTGGAATCCTCACGTCCGAGACTGCGGTTACCGAAATGCTGTGCCCTGGACTGCCGTGACGCGGGATCCCCGAAGGCTGACCGGCATCGGCGGGCGATGAACCGGGGCGGTCCCAGCCAGGGGGTCCGTGCCAGGCGCGGTGCCGTGGTCGTGCGTGGAGCGGACTGTCATGTGGACGGCGATCCCCGACGCGACACCGGTGGCACACTGCACCGCCGTGGCCCGGTGGCGCGGTGTGCCGTCGTGGCGCGGTGCCGCGCGACGACCCCACCCATTAGACCGTCTCGAACGATCATGCGCCAGGGATTGAATGTTCGCCAACCGACACGCACGCGTCTGTCAATTACCCGACGTTTGTCTGGCCAATTCAGGAAATCGCAGTTATACAGCGGCGCCGCTAGGCCAACTCGACCAACTCGAGCAGGTCGTCGCTCCAGGCGTCCTCGTCCCCGTCCGGCAGCAGGATCGCGCGGTCCGGACGCAGCGCCGCGACCGCCCCCGGATCGTGGCTGACCAGCACGATCGCCCCGGGATACCGAGAGATCGCCGCCAATACCTGCTCCCGGCTGACCGGGTCCAGATTGTTCGTCGGCTCATCGAGCAGAATGAGGTTCGCGCCGGAGCAGACCAGGGTCGCCAGGGCCAGCCGGGTCTTCTCCCCGCCCGATAGGACGCCCGCGGGCTTGTTCACGTCGTCACCCGAGAAGAGGAACGCGCCGAGGACCGTGCGCAGTTCGGTGTCACTCTGCTCGGTGGCGGCGGTGCGCATGTTCTCCAGTACCGTGCGGTCCAGGTCGAGCTGCTCGTGCTCCTGGGCGAAGTACCCCAGCCGCAGGCCGTGCCCCGGCCGCACCTCGCCGGTGTCCGCCGGGAGCAGCCCGCAGAGGATGCGCAGCAGCGTCGTCTTGCCGGCGCCGTTCAGGCCGAGGATGGCCACCCGGGAGCCGCGGTCCACCGCGAGGTCCACATCGGTGAAGACCTCGAGCGAGCCGTACGATTTGGACAGTGCGTGCGCGGTCAGCGGCGTCTTCCCGCACGGCGCGGGCTGCGGGAAGCGGACCTTCGCCGTCCGGTCGCCGGCGTGCTCGGCCTCCAGCCCGGACAGCAGCCGCTCGGCCCGCCGGGCCATGTTCTGCGCGGCGACCGTCTTGGTGGCCTTCGCCCGCATCTTGTCCGCCTGGGCCATCAGCGCGCCGGCCTTCTTCTCGGCGTTCGCCCGCTCCCGCTTGCGCCGCCGCTCGTCGGTCTCCCGCTGGGCGAGGTACGCGGTCCAGCCGAGGCTGTACATGTCGGCGACGGCCCGGTTGGCGTCCAGGTACCAGACCCGGTTCACCACCGCCTCCAGCAGCCCGGCGTCGTGGCTGATCACGATCAGGCCGCCCTTGTGCCCGGCCAGGAAGCCGCGCAGCCAGGCGATCGAGTCGGCGTCGAGGTGGTTGGTCGGCTCGTCCAGCAGCAGCGTCCCGCCGCCGTCGTCGGCGGTCTCCCGGAACAGCAGCCGGGCCAGCTCGACCCGCCGCCGCTGCCCGCCGGACAGCGTGCCGATCGACTGGGCGAGCACCCGGTCCGGCAGGCCGAGGTTGGCGCAGATGCGGGCCGCCTCGGCCTCGGCGCCGTACCCGCCGAGGGCCGCGAACCGGTCCTCCAGCGCCCCGTACCGGCGGATCAGCCGGTCCTCCGGTGACACGGCCAGCTCGCCCTCGACGGCCTTCATCTCGCTCAGCAGGTCGGCCAGCCCGCGCGCGGACAGCACCCGGTCACGCGCGGTGACGCTGAGGTCGCCGGTGCGCGGGTCCTGCGGCAGGTAGCCGACGGCCCCGCGCCGCTCGATCCGCCCGGCGTACGGCAGGCTCTCGCCGGCCAGCGCCCGCATCGTGGTGGTCTTGCCGGCGCCGTTGCGGCCGACCAGGCCGATCCGGTCGCCCGGCTGCACCCGCAGGGTGGTCTCGGACAGCAGGATCCGGGCGCCGGCGCGCAGTTCGAGCCCCGTGGCGGTGATCATGGAGGAGGTGCTCACTCTCGGCTGGCCGACCCGCCGGGGCGGGCCGCGCCGCCGCGGGCGCCGGTCGGGGTCGCGGTGCCCGCCCGTACGCTGCCCCCGGCACGACAGGCCGCGCGGGGCGCACCCGTACGGCGGGCGCGGAATCGCCCCCAGCTTACCCGCGCCCCGCGCCGACCCCGGGGTTGGCGCCCGGGCCGCCCGGGTACGACGACGGCGAACCGACGGATCGACAGGGATGGCCATGGAGCTGAACGACAAGGCGGAGATCGACACCAGCCAGGTGACGGACCAGCGCGGGTCCGGCGGCGGCGGGTCGCTGGCCGGCATCCCGCTGCCGAGCGGGCGGGGCGGCTGGGTCGGCCTGCTGATCGCCGTACTGGTGACGCTGGTCGGCGGCGGGACCTTCGGATACTCCCAGCTCGCCGACGACCCCGGCGGCACCGCGGCCGACGCGCCCGCGCTGCGGGAGCGGTGCAGCCAGCCGGACCGGCTGAAGAACCTCGACTGCCGCAACGCCCTCTACGTGAACTCGGTCCAGGACTACTGGCGCGACGCCCTGCCGCAGCGCTTCGGCCGCCCGTACAAGGCGGCGCAGACCACGTTCTTCAGCAGCGGCGTCCGCACCGGCTGCGGCGCCGCCGACTCCGGCGTCGGCCCGTTCTACTGCCCCGCCGACCAGCGCATCTACATCGACCTGACCTTCTACCGGACGCTCGCCGACCAGCTCGGGGCGCGCGGGGAGTTCGCCCAACCGTACGTGCTCGCCCACGAGTACGGCCACCACGTCCAGACCCTGCTCGGTACCGAGGGCCAGATGCGCCGGGCGCAGCAGCGCGACCCGGGCAACGCCAACCGATACTCGGTCATGCTGGAACTCCAGGCCGACTGCTACGCCGGGGCGTGGGCGCGCAACGCCACCGGTACCGACGACCGGGCCGGCCAGCCGCTGTTCACCAGCATCACCGCCACCGACATCCAGGAGGGCCTGGACACCGCGGCCCGGATCGGCGACGACGCGATCCAGCAGCGGATGGGCGGCCGGGTCAACGAATCGGCGTTCACCCACGGCTCGTCGGCGGACCGGCAGCGATGGTTCCGGACCGGCTACGACGCGGGCGACCCGACCCGCTGCGACACGTTCGCCGGCGCCCTCTGACCAAAGCCTGCGGCCCGCGGCCCGCGCGGCCGGCGTTGCCTCCGCCAGCGACGAGTTTTCGTCGGCGCCGGCCGAGGTTCGGCCCGCCGCATAGGGTGCGGATGCGAGTTCGGCTCAGGCTCCGGCGGGTGCCGCGGGGTCGGCCGACGCCGGCCGGGGCGCGTCATCCGACGGTTCCGGGCCGATCGGTGCCGGCGGCGGGTCGGTGACGCGGATGCGCACCGCGCGCGCCGCCGCCAGCGCCGCGACCAGCACCGCGTGCCGCGGCTCCGGGACATCCAGCCGCCGCGGGTGCCGCAGGGCCGCCAGGGCAGTCAGCCGCCGGTCCCGCATGATCCGGTCGAGCAGCTCCCGGTCGCCGCCGCAGACCACCGCAGCCAGTCGCGGCGCCTCCGGTACGAGCAGCCGCGCCACCACCTCCACCGCCGCCTCCACGACGGCGGTCGTCTGGTTGGCGCGACGGCGGGCGAACCGCTGCTGCGACCAACCGCCGGCGGCGGTGCGCCCCTGCACGTACCGGGTGTCGACCTTGGTTCGAGTGAGTGCGTCCCCGTCGGCTACCGCGACGGCGACCGCGCCCCGCCGGGCCAGGACCAGGCCGAGCGGACCCGGCGCGCGCAGCGCGGCGGAGAGGGCGTCGACGTCGGTCGGTACGGCGATGCCGGGCGGCGGGTACAGGGCGGCGGCGGCGCCGTCGGGGGCGCGCAGCAGCAGGGCGTCGGGGTCGGCAGCCGCGGCGGGGTCGGCGGGCGTCGCGGCGCCGCCGGTCGCAGCGACGTCGACAGGCATGGCGGGGTCGGCGGGCGTGATCGGGGTGCCGTGTCGGGCAGCGAAGCCGGCCAGCCAGCGGTCGAGGCGTGCGGGCGGAACCTCGACCCAGCGACTGCCGTCGGCGCCTGACTTTGCGGACATGCCCGCCACGCTACCGGCCGGGCCCGTTCCGAATGACTGTCGGGCGCTCGCGCGGCGGCGAACAGATGGACCGGCGTGTTGGGCGTTCGGGCCGGGTTCCGGGTGGGCGGGCGAGCCGGTCGACCAGCGCCCGGGGGCGGCGCGATGAGCGGCCGGGAGCCCAAGCGGAGCGCGGCCGGCGAGGTCCGGTTGGGTTGCGCCGCCCGGCGGACGATCCGATCCGGCCGGTCCCGGCCGTTACGAAGACGGGCCCGGCGACCATCCCCCGATCGCCGAGCCCGTCGCCCCGTACGGCCGCCCCATCCGGTTCAATGACGGCTCCATCGACGCTCATCGAAGAGTAAAAGTGATGCCGATCACTCGCGCAATAACCACATCGGCAAACCGGCAACGGTCGGTCCGTTCCGCGGACGGTGCTGCCCGATGGGCGTCAGCGGACCAGCCGGACGGCCAATACCACGATGACCACCACCGACAATCCCATCGCCCGGCTGGCGCCACCGCACCTGCTCATCGTGCGGTTCATGAGGGGTTCTCACCAACAGGTTCCGCAGTTGGGTCGCGGAACGGCCGTGTCGTCGTCAAAAGGCGGCCGCAGGCCCACCTGGCCGATCGGGACGGCGCGGGTCCCACCGCCCGCTACCGAGCGCGTGACTACGTACCAACAGTCGAGGGCCACCATCTCGGCGTGCAGGCACAATAGTTCATGTCCGGGCGTTCTCGAGGTATCGAAGACCAGGGTGAACCGCCGTACGAAGCGCTGACCCGGCGGGTATGCAGGGCTCATCGGTTCGACTCCGGAGACGCCCGGAAACTCGCGCATGTTGTGCCAGCCGAATGCCCAAGGTCGCGCACCCTCCGGTCCCGGCACTGAACGGCAGCGGCGCACCCAGCCCGAAAACTCCAGGTCATCGTTCCGGACCCGCACGTTGAGCTGGCCCGAGTTGCCCTCGCCGAGTCGACAGGGGGGCAACTCGGCAGCACTGGCGGGCATCGGTGCCACCGCCGACAGGAACATGACCACGATCACGGTCAAGGGCATGAGGATGCAGCGTTGTCCCATAAACATATGATATCGGTCGACGCCAATAGCGGCCTGCGGTCCACCGTGTCGACGCAGGTCGGATAGCCGACACTCCGTCCCGCCAACGCTCCCGCCCGATGCAAGCGGACCGAACTATCGGACCAGCCGGACGGCAAGCACCACGATAACTATGGCGGAGATCAGCCCGGTCGCGAGCCGCCCGCGCGGTCCGGACAGCGCCCGACCGACGAGGACTCCCCCACCGGCGAGCAGCAACTGCCAGCTCGCCGATGCCGCCGCCGCCCCTCCCACGAATGTCGCCGCAGCGGCGCCCGAGATGTCCTGCTCAGCCCGGCGCCCGAGGACCAACGCGGCGAAGTACACCACCGTTGCCGGGTTGAGTAGCGTCAGCGCCAGCACCCCGAGGTAGGCCCGCCCGAATGTCGTGAGACCGCCCCGCGTCACGGCAACGCGAGCGGCTACGACGCGGTCGCGCCAGGCCACCCATCCCGTACGAAGGCCGATAGCAGCGAGGACGGCGGCGGCCACCCAGCGGGTCGCGCCGGCAACAGGGGCGATGAGCGCGGCCAGAGCTGCGCCGCCGAGGACGGCGAGGACAGCGTACAGAGCATCAGCGGTGGCAGCTCCCAGTGCGGCGCCGGCGCCCACGCGGGGGGACTGTCGGGCGCTCAGACCGATGATCAGGACACCGATCGCGCCCACCGGCACCGCGACGCCGTAACCGGCGACGACACCCTCCCACAACGCACTCCACATCCCGCCAGTCTGGGTCCGACCGCCCTGGAGCGATACAGGTTTTCGGTACTCCCGTGGCCAGCACGGTCACCAACACGTGCCGCAGTTGGGGCGTGGATGATGCGTGTCTTTGTCATAGGGCGGACGCAGCCACATGCGCCCAACAGACATCACTTCTGGCTTGCCCTGAGCCGAGCGCATGACGATGTACCAGCAATCCAGGGTGACATTTCCGGCATGCAGACACACCAGACCCTTGGACCAGAATCCGTAGACGCCGACGTTGACCCCGGCGAACTTTCGGGCGAACTTCTTGCCCGGCGGGTAGGCCGGACTGGAGCTCGTCACCCAGCTTTCCCCGCTGCCGTCCATGGAGTGCACCACGAGAGCCGAGAGCAGTCGATCAGCCGGGCCGGGCAGGGGCCGGCAGCGACGCACCCAGCCCGCCACCGTCACGGTGTACGCCCGCTCACCACGTACCAGCGCGAGCTTGCCCGAGTTGCCCTCCCCCGGACGGCACGCGGCCAAACCCGTCGCCGCAGCCGAGGCGGGAACCGGCAGCGTGAAGCTCAACACAGCAAACAGGATCATGGCCAAGGCAAAGCAGCGGCGAGGTCGCATGCTGGAAGCATATCGGTCTGATGTCCACCGAGGACGCCGCTTGTGTCCGTAATCCGACAGCGACGAGGCGAAGCCGGCTGACCGGATTGGACTTGCGGGCAACCCGACCCGCCAGGGGCGCGCGCCACCGACGATCTGTGATACGAGCTACAGGATGGGCGGGCTCGACATGGAACGACCGCACCGGCCCCGAGTCGGGTCGATGCGGTCGCCCGCGTGTAAACCATCAGATCAGACGGTCTCCATGTTGGCCGGCGCCTGACCGCCGAGCTCCTTGATCGCATTCAGAACCTCGGTGCGCACAGCGGTAAGCTCAGCATAGTGACCGGGATAGTTGGGCCGCGCGCAACCCTCACCCCAACTCGTCATTCCCACGAGCACCCACTCGTCCGGCTTAACGTCCATCGAGCCGTTCTTCGGCGACAGCAGCGGGCCACCGGAGTCGCCTTGGCAGGTGTCGATGCCGCCCTTCTTAAGATCGCCTGCGCAGATTTCCGTGCTCGGCGACTTGCTGCAGGACCTGTCGGTGTCCGGAACGAGCGGGACATCGACGTAGAGCAGCGTCTTCGAGCCGGAGCCGCCCTCCTTGGTGGCTCCCCAGCCGGCCGCGCGGAACGTGGGTACCGCGTTGTACTTATCGGTCGCCGGGAAGACCGGGAACTGAGTCACCCCGCTGTACGGCTGATCCAGCTTCAACACTGCCCAGTCCTTGGGAGTCGGCTTGTTCGGCGGCGTTCCGATACGGAACTTGGTCGACTGGTTCTTCTGGCCCTTGGACCACTCGATGTCGCCATTGTATGTCGTCACCGACTTGGTCGAGGGCGAGAAACAGTGGGCAGCACTGATGACGATGTCCGGGGATACGAGCGTTCCACCGCAGCCCATGCTCAGCCGGACCATCCACGGGAACTGGCCCTGGGTGGCGGGCTTGCCGCCGACGATGCGGTTCTGACCGGGGGTGGGGTCGACCTCGGCGGCGTTCGCGACGAACGGGACGGAGGTGAGGGCAACGGTGACTGCGGCAGCGGCGGCGAGAAGGGTGGATCGCCTGGTCATGTGGATCTCCTCGGGTGCGTCGGCGCACACCGGCCACAGGATGATCGGGGGATCCCCGGGCGGCCGATCGCGCAGATATCGTCGACCTGGGTATCGACGAATCGAGACCAGTAGATGTGACAGCAGACACATCCGCAAGGTCTCCCGGCAAATTTGCCGGTCGGTGACGCGAAGTTCCACAAGATGCGACCAGCCGGTCACCCGAGGTCGCTACGGCCATCCGGCCGGGCCTGCTGGCCCGGCCGGATGATCAGACGTTGAAGCCGAGGGCGCGGAGTTGGTCCCGCCCCTCGTCCGAGATCTTGTCCGGGCCCCACGGCGGCAGCCACACCCAGTTGATCCGGATGTCCGACACCAGGCCGCCGCCCGGCCCCGTCGTCAGCGCCTGCCGCGTCTGGTCCTCGATGACGTCCGTCAGCGGGCAGGCCGCCGACGTCAGCGTCATGTCCAGCGTCGCCACGTGGTCGTCGTCGATGTGCACCCCATACAGCAGGCCGAGGTCCACGACGTTGATCCCCAGCTCGGGGTCGACGACGTCCTTCATCGCCTCCTCGACATCGCCGACGCTGGCCTTCGGCCGGTCGCCGACCGGGCCGGCCGCCGCGCCGCCGGCCGACGCCGACCCGTCGCCGGCCGCCGCACGCACCTCGGCGTCGGCGTCCACGTCCGAAGCCACCACCGCGTCCGAAGCCGCCGCGTCCGAAGCCACCACAGTGCCCGCAGCCACCGGATCCACCACAGCATCCGAAGCCGCCGCAGCGCCCGCAGCCGCCACCGCAGCCGCCGAGTTCACCGCAGCGTCCGCGTCGGCGGCAGCCGCCGCACCCGGCTCGTCGGGGCGCAGGTACGCCGCCGACCCCGTCCGCGCCGGCGCCGTCTCCGTCGACTCGCTCATCACATCGCCTCCCGCTCGTTCGTCGCCAGCGCCAGCCCCGACTCCCCCGCCGCGCGCAGCGCGGCGTCCTTGAACGCCATCCAGGACAGCAGCGCGCACTTCACCCGGGCCGGGTACCGCGCCACCCCCGCGAACGCCACCGCGTCGCCGAGGACGTCCTCGTCCGGCTCGACCGCCCCCCGGCCGGCCATCAGCTCGACGAACGCCGCGTGCACCGCCAGCGCGCCGTCCAGCGGGCGCCCGCTGCACAGCTCGTGCAGCACGCTCGCCGCCGCCTGGCTGATCGAGCAGCCCTGACCGTCGTACGAGACGTCCGCCAGCCGGTCGCCGTCCAGCGCGACCCGCAGCGTGATCTCGTCGCCGCACGTCGGGTTGACGTGGTGCACCTCGGCCGCGTACGGCTCGCGCAGCCCGCGGCCCTGTGGGTGCTTGTAGTGGTCCAGGATGATCTCCTGGTACAGCGTGTCGAGCTGCATCAGGCGAACACCTTCCGGACGTGCTCCAGGCCGCGCACCAGCGCGTCGACCTCCTCGGCGGTCGAGTAGAGGTGGAGCGAGGCGCGGGTCATCGCCGGCACGCCGTAGCGGACCATCAGCGGCCGGGCGCAGTGGTGCCCGACCCGGACCTGGACGCCGAGCGAGTCGAGCACCTGGCCGACGTCGTGCGGGTGGATGCCGTCCAGGGCGAACGACAGCGTGCCGCCGCGGCCGACCGGGGTGGCCGGGCCGAACAGCCGCAGGCCGGGCACGGTGCCCAGGGCGTCCAGGGCGTACGCCGTCAGCTCCTTCTCGTGCCAGGCCACGGCGTCCATGCCGACCGCGGACAGGTAGTCCACGGCGGCGCCGAGGCCGACGGCCTCGGCGATCGGCGGGGTGCCGGCCTCGAACCGGGCCGGCGGGGCGGCGAACGTGGTCCGCTCCAGCGTCACCGTCTCGATCATCGAGCCGCCGGCGAGGAACGGCGGCATCGCCGCCAGCAGCTCGCCGCGGCCCCAGAGCACGCCGATGCCGGTCGGGCCGCACATCTTGTGGCCGGTGAACGCCAGGAAGTCGGCGCCCAGGTCGGCCAGGTCGGTGGGCCGGTGCGGAACGGCCTGGGAGGCGTCCAGCAGGACCAGCGCGCCGACCTCGCGCGCCCGCGCGGTGATCGCCGAGGTCGGGTTGATCGTGCCGAGCACGTTGGACACCGCCGTATAGGCGATGATCTTCGTCCGCTCGTTGATCAGATCGTCGAGGTCGTCCAGGTGCAGCCGGCCGGCGTCGGTGACGCCGAACCAGCGCAGGGTCGCGCCCGTGCGCTCGCAGAGCAACTGCCACGGCACGATGTTGGAGTGGTGCTCCATTTCGGAGATCACCACCTCGTCGCCGGGGCCGAGCCGGAACCGCGGGTCGCCGTCCGGCCCGGGGTGGCCGAAGGCGTACGCCACCAGGTTGATCGCCTCGGTGGCGTTCTTGGTGAACACGATCTCGTCGGGGGTCGCGGCGCCGATGAACGCGGCCACCTTCGCCCGCGCCCCCTCGTACGCCTCGGTCGCCTCGGTGCCGAGGGTGTGCACGGAGCGGGCCACGTTGGCGTTGTGCTGCTCCAGGTGCTCGCGGATCGCGTCGATGACCTGCCGGGGCTTCTGCGCGGTGTTCGCGCTGTCCAGGTAGACCATCGGCTGCCCGTTGACCTCGCGGTCCAGGATCGGGAAGTCGGCGCGCAGGGCGTACGGGTCGAGTCGGGGCCGGTCGGCGTACTGCGGCATGCCCCGGGGGATCTCGATGGCGGTCATCGTCACTGCCCTCCGGCCTCAGTCGCGGGTGGCGGCGGCCGTGGTGTAGCGCTCGTACCCGTCGGCCTCCAGCTTGTCCGCCAGCTCCGGCCCGCCCTCCTCGACGATCCGGCCGCCGACGAAGACGTGCACGAAGTCCGGCTTGATGTAGCGCAGGATCCGGGTGTAGTGGGTGATCAGCAGCAGGCCGGTCTCGCCGGTGTCGCGGACCCGGTTCACGCCCTCGCTGACCACCCGCAGCGCGTCCACGTCGAGGCCGGAGTCGGTCTCGTCGAGGATCGCCACCTTCGGCTTGAGCAGCTCCATCTGGACGATCTCGTGCCGCTTCTTCTCGCCGCCGGAGAAGCCCTCGTTGACGTTGCGCTGGGCGAACGCCGGGTCCATGTGCAGCCGCTCCATGGCGCCGCGCAGCTCGCCGGCCCAGGTGCGCAGCTTCGGCGCCTCGCCGTCGATCGCGGTCTTCGCGGTCCGCAGGAAGTTCGCCACCGACACGCCCGGCACCTCGACCGGGTACTGCATCGCCAGGAACAGCCCGGCCCGGGCCCGCTCGTCCACGGCCAGTTCGAGCAGGTCCTGGCCGTCGAGCAGGACCTGGCCGCCGGTGATCTCGTACCGCGGGTGCCCGGCGATCGAGTAGGCGAGGGTGGACTTGCCGGAGCCGTTCGGCCCCATGATCGCGTGGGTCTCGCCGGACCGCACGGTGAGCGTGACCCCGGCCAGGATCGGCTTCGACTCACCCTCGGGCAGCCTCACCGACACCTGTAGGTCGCGGATCTCCAAGGTGCTCATGCGGTCACTCCGTTGCTCGGTGTCAGGTCGATGTACAGGTCGCCGTCGCGGATCTCGACGGGGTAGGTCGGTACCGGCGTGAGGGCCGGCGGGCCGCTCGGTGCCCCGGTGCGCAGGTCGAAGCGGGAGCCGTGCAGCCAGCACTCGATGGTGCAGCCGTCCACCTCGCCCTCGGACAGCGCGATCGCGGCGTGCGAGCACTCGTCGTGGATGGCGTAGAAGCCGTCGTCGTCGGCGTGCACGATGGCGACCGCGGTGCCGTCGATGTCGGCGGCCACCGCGGTGCCCTTCGCCACGTCGGCCGCGGCGCAGACCTTGATCATTGCGCCCCGGCCAGCCCCTCGGCCCGGGCCAGCCGGGCCTCGATGACCGCGCCGAGCCGGTCGCGCAGCTCCTCGACCGGGATCTTGCCGAGCAGCTCGGCGAAGAACCCGCGGACGACCAGCTTGCGCGCCTGGTCCTCGGGGATGCCCCGGGACATCAGGTAGAACAGGTGCTCGTCGTCGAACCGGCCGGTCGCGCTGGCGTGGCCGGCGCCGGCCACCTCGCCGGTCTCGATCTCCAGGTTCGGCACCGAGTCGGCCCGGGCGCCGTCGGTGAGCAGCAGGTTGCGGTTGATCTCGTACGTGTCGGTGCCGGTGGCCGCCGCCCGGATCAGCACGTCGCCGACCCAGACGGTGTGCGCGCCGGCGCCCTGCAGCGCCCCGCGGTAGCCGACGTTGCTGCGGCAGTCCGGCACCGTGTGGTCGACGAGCTGCCGGTGCTCCAGGTGCTGCCCGGCGTCGGCGAAGTACAGGCCGAACAGGTCGGCCTCGCCGCCGCGGCCCGCGTACGTCACGGTGGTGTACTGGCGGACCAGGTCCCCGCCCAGGGTGACCTGGACGTGGATGACCCGGGCGTCGCGGCCGACCTCGATCGCGACGCGCTGGGCCTGGACCGCGTCGGGCGCCCACTCGGCGACGGTGACCAGGGTGAGCTGCGCGCCGTCGGCCACCCGGACCTCGACGTTGTCGGCGAGCGTGGTCGAGCCGACCGACTCGAGCACCAGGGTGGCCCGGGCGAACCGGCCCACCTCGACGAACGTGTGCCCGAACGCGGCGCCGTCGGCGCCGGCCCCGGCCAGCCGCAGCAGCGCCGGCCCGGCCACGTCGGCGTCCGGCGCGACGCTGATCAGCGCGGCCTTGTCGAACCGCCCGTACGCCAGCGCGCTGACCCGGTCGGTCGGGGTGAGCACGCTGCCGATCCGCGGGTCGGCCCGGTCGATCGTGCCGACGGCGACCCCGGCGGGCAGCGCGTCATGGGTCAGCTCGGGGGCGGCGCCCAGCGGGCCGCCGTCCCCGGCGGCCAGGCCGCGCAGGCGCTTGAGCGGGGTGAACCGCCAGTCCTCCTCGCGGCCGGTCAGCGCCGGGAAGTCGGCCACGTCGTACGAGCGCAGCGCCTCGGCCTTCGTGCTGGCGGGGACCGTCGGAGTGGTCAGGGTATCGGTGGTCATGGGTCAGCCGACCGCGCCTTCCATCTGCAGTTCGATGAGCCGGTTGAGTTCGAGGGCGTACTCCATCGGCAGCTCCTTGGCGATCGGCTCGATGAAGCCCCGGACGATCATGGCCATCGCCTCGTCCTCGCTCAGACCGCGGCTCATCAGGTAGAAGAGCTGGTCGTCGCTCACCTTGGAGACCGTGGCCTCGTGGCCCATGTTGACGTCGTCCTCGCGGATGTCGACGTACGGGTAGGTGTCGGACCGGGAGATGGTATCGACCAGCAGCGCGTCGCACTTCACCGTGCTGGCGCTGTGGTGCGAGCCCTCCAGCACCTGCACCAGCCCCCGGTACGAGGTCCGGCCGCCGCCGCGGGCGATCGACTTGCTGACGATGGTCGAGGAGGTGTGCGGGGCGGCGTGCACCATCTTGGCGCCGGCGTCCTGGTGCTGGCCCTCGCCGGCCATGGCGACGCTGAGCACCTCGCCCTTGGCGTGCTCGCCGGTCATGAACACGGCCGGGTACTTCATCGTGACCTTGGAGCCGATGTTGCCGTCGATCCACTCCATCGTCGCGCCCTCGTGGCAGACCGCGCGCTTGGTGACGAGGTTGTAGACGTTGTTCGACCAGTTCTGGATGGTCGTGTACCGGCAGCGCGCGTTCTTCCGCACGATGATCTCGACGACCGCGCTGTGCAGCGAGTCGGACGAGTAGATCGGGGCGGTGCAGCCCTCGACGTAGTGCACGTACGCGCCCTCGTCGACGATGATCAGGGTCCGCTCGAACTGGCCCATGTTCTCGGTGTTGATCCGGAAGTACGCCTGGAGCGGGATCTCCACGTTGACGCCCTTGGGCACGTAGATGAACGAGCCGCCGGACCAGACCGCGGTGTTCAGCGCGGCGAACTTGTTGTCGCCGACCGGGATCACGGTGCCGAAGTACTCCCGGAAGATCTCCGGGTGCTCCTTGAGGGCGGTGTCGGTGTCGAGGAAGACGACGCCCTGCTCCTCCAGGTCCTCGCGGATCTTGTGGTAGACGACCTCGGACTCGTACTGGGCCGCCACGCCCGCGACCAGCCGCTGCTTCTCCGCCTCGGGGATGCCCAGCCGGTCGTAGGTGTTCTTGATGTCCTCGGGCAGGTCCTCCCACGAGGCCGCCTGCTTCTCGGTGGACCGGACGAAGTACTTGATGTTGTCGAAGTCGATCCCGGACAGGTCGGAGCCCCAGGTCGGCATCGGCTTGCGGCCGAACAGCCGCAGGCCCTTGAGCCGCAGGTCGAGCATCCACTCGGGCTCGCTCTTCTTGGCGGAGATGTCCCGGACGACGGCCTCGGACAGGCCGCGCTGGGCCGCGGCGCCGGCGATGTCGGCGTCGGCCCAGCCGTACTCGTACTTGCCCAGGGCGGCGAGCTGCTCCTCCTGCGTGGGCGGCACGATCTGCTCGGTCATCTCTCGGTCCTCACAGTGGTGACGGTGTCGATCCGTGCGCGCGGGCCGGTCGGCCCGGGCGCCGGGATGTGTGTCGTACACACCCCATCCCCGTGTGCGATGGTCGCCAACCGCTGCACGTGGGTGCCGATCAGTCGGGCGATGACCGCGGTCTCGGCCTCGCAGAGTTGGGGGAACTCCGCGGCCACCTGCGCGACCGGGCAGTGGTGCTGGCAGAGCTGCCCGCCGGAGGTGATGGCGGACGCGCTCGCAGCGTAACCCTCGGCCGTCAGCGCCCCGGCAAGAGCCTCCGCCCGGGCGATGAGGTCGTCGCCGGCGTCGTCCAGCGCGGTCCGGCACCGCTGCTCCAGGCCGACCACCTGGGCCGCGGCGAACGCCGTGACGGCGGCCGGCCCGCCCCGGGCGGCGATCCAGCGCAGGGCCGCGGCGGCGAGGTCGTCGTACATGTGCGGGCTCATCGCCTCGTGGCCCACGTCGGTGAGCGCGAACCGCCGCGCCGGCCGCCCCCGGCCCCGCTGGACCGTGCGGACGTCGTCACGCTGCGTGATCAAGCCGTCGGCGAGCAGGGCGTCGAGGTGCCGGCGGACGCCGGCCGGGCCGATCCCGAGCGCCGCGGCCAGTTCGGCGGCGGTGGCCGGGCCGCGGTCGCGCAGCAGCCGGGCGACCCGCTCCCGGGTCGGCCCGTCGGGCTCGCCGGGCAGCCCGCCGGTGCCCGGGATCGGGCCGACCGGGCGCGCGGGCGGGCCGGCCGCCGGGCCGCCGGAGCGCCGGGTGGCACCGGCCGGGAGCTCGTCGGGGCGCGCCGGATCGCCGGCCCGAAGGCCGACCACCAGCGCCACCGCGTTTTTCACTACACCAGTGTGACGTATTTCTTGACCCATCGGCAAACCGGGGTCGCGCACGTCACGGTCCGCCGGCCGTCAAGATCGACTCGCCGCGTACCATGGCCCGCGACCGAGCGAAGCGAGGTGCGCCCGATGACGACCGGTACGACCGTGGCGGCCCCCGCCGCGCCCCCCGCGCCGCCGCCCCCGCCGGACCGGCTGCGCCGCGTGCGCCGGTGGGCATGGGCGTCGATCGCCGTGAACGCCGGCATCGTCGTCACGGGCGGTGCCGTCCGGCTCACCAACTCCGGCCTCGGCTGCCCGACCTGGCCGCGCTGCACCGACGCCTCGTACGTCACCACTCCCGAGATGGGCATCCACGGGGCGATCGAGTTCGGCAACCGGACCCTGACCTTCGTCGTCGGCCTGGTCGCGCTCGGCGGGCTGATCGCCGCCTGGCGGCTGCGCCCGCGCCCGCGCGGGCTGCTCGGGCTGGCGCTGGCCGTCCTGGTCGGGATCGGCGTGCAGGGCGTGGTCGGCGGGATCACCGTGCACCTGGAGCTGCACCCGCTGGTCGTCGGCGGGCACTTCCTGCTGTCGATGGGGCTGCTGGCGCTGACGTACGCGTTCTGGTGGCGCAGCCGGCCGCCGGGGGCGGCGCCGGCCGGGGTGGGCACCGGCGCCCGCCGGCTGGGTGGTGCGCTCGCCGCCGCGACCCTGCTCGCGCTCGCGGTCGGCACGCTGGTGACCGGCAGCGGCCCGCACTCCGGCGACGCCGACGCCGCCCGCAACGGGCTCGACCCCGAGCTGATCTCCAAGGTGCACGCGGCGTCGGTGTACCTGCTGGTCGCGCTGACCGTGGCGCTGCTCGCGCTGCTGCGCCGGCGCGGCGCGCCGGCGGGCGCCGTCCGGGCCGCGTGGGCGCTGCTCGCCGTCGAGCTGGCGCAGGGCGTGCTGGGCTTCGTGCAGTACTACACCGGCCTGCCGGAGCTGCTGGTCGGGGCCCACCTGCTCGGCGCCTGCCTGGTCTGGCTGGCCGCCCTGCACGCGCGCGCGCACACCCGCACCGCCTGACCGGCGCCCGCCGGGTTCACTGTCCGGTTGCCGACAGTTCGCTGCCGGCCGCCCGCGACGGTGGAAGCCTTCCCACTACGCAGTGGGAGGAGACCACATGGGACCCGCACGAGTCCGCGCCGCCGCCGTCCTGGCCGGGACCGCCCTCGCCGTACCCGGCGTCGCCGCCGCGGCCCCCGCCCCGCCGGCCGCCCCGGCCGTGTCCGCCGCCGGGGCGCCCGGGTCGACCGCGTACCTGCGCGCGCGGTACGGCGTCAGCGAGCGGGAGGCCCTGCGCCGGCTGGCGTTGCAGGGCACCGCGCCGGCGCTCGACGCCGAGCTGCGCCGCCGCTTCCCCGACTCGTACGCCGGGCACCGGCTCGACCAGGCCGGCGGCGGGGTGCTGGTGGTCCACTCGACCGACCCGGCCGGCGCCCGGGCCGCGCTCGCCGGGCGCCCCGGCGTGCGGGTGGACCCGGCCCGCTGGTCGCACGCGGCGCTCGACCGCGAGCGGGACCGGCTGGACCGGGCGGTCAACGCGCGCGGCCGGGCGGCCGAGGTCGGCGTCGACGTCGCCGCCAACCGGGTCCTGCTGCTGACCCGCCCGGACACCCCCGCCGGGCAGCGGCTGGCCGCCCCCGCGGTCGACCCGGCGCTCGTCGCGGTCGGACGTTTCGACGCCGGCGCGCCGCGCTCGGCGGCGGCCGGGCCGCCGCTGTGCGAGGTGCGGGCCTGCCCGGCGCCGCTGCGCGGGGGGATGCGGCTGGACGTCAAGCGCAACCGCCCGGCGCCGGCGTACCCGCAGGACCCGACCTCGCCGCGGGCCAACCCCGACTGGGGGCAGTGCACGGTGGGCTTCCTGGGGTACGCGGCGAGGACGGCGACCGAGTACGTGCTGACGGCGGGCCACTGCACCGTCGGCCCGTACCTCAACGACGGCGGCAACCCGACGCTGACCTTCCGCCGGGACCTGCGGGACAAGCCGATCGGCACGGAGAAGGGCAGCTTCGAGAACGGCCCGGTCGGGCAGACGTCGTACCCGGCCGACTACGCCTTCCTCCCGTTCGCCGACAAGTCCGCCCGCGACTACTGGGTGAAGGGCCCGCGCAACCTGGTGCTCTCCCGCTGCGTGCCGTCGTCGGGCCCGTGCGCCCCGCGGGACGTGCCGATCCGCAGCGTCCGGCCGTTCTCCGCGATGGCCGTCGGCACGGTGGTGTGCGGTACCGGCACCGGCGACGACAGCCCGTCCTCGGGGTACGTGGTCAACACCGGGGTGGTGCCCGGCACCCGGTGCGGCGAGATCATCGCCCTGGACACGGGCATCAAGAGCAACATCTGTAGCCGGCCGGGCGACAGCGGCGGCCCGCTGTTCACCGAGGCCGACGGCGCGGCGCTCGGCCTGCTGAACAACGGCACCGTGACGCCCCACGACGGCAGGCCGCACCCCTGCCCGACCGACGGCACCGAGTGGACGATCTACAGCCCGCTGAGCACCGTGCTGGAGCACGTCAAGCGGCAGACCGCGGCGGAGCTGGGCGAGGACTACGGCTTCCGGGTGCTGACCGAGAAGTAGCCGCCCACGGCGACGGCGGCGGCCGCCCGGCACTCCGGGGGCCGCCGCCGTTCGACACGGGTGGGCGGGGTTCAGTGGGCCAGCAGCCGCCGGGACATCGAGCGCCACAGGTCGTTGGTCGGGGTCATCGACTCGACCAGCTCCCGCTCCCAACTGTTCTCGATCGGTACCTCGGCCAACTCGCAGGCCCGGCGGGCGACGTCGGTGTCGTCGGCGAACTGGTCGCCCCACACGCCGTCCTTGCCCACCAGCACGATCCGGGCGCCCCGGCGGCCGACGTACTCCACGACCGCGGTCGCGCCGCCGTGCCCGGCGGCGAACGCCTTGAGTGCGCTGACGATCCGATCCGGCGCCTCGATGGCCGGCGCATCGACCGTCAGCGTGCTACTGGAACCTTCAGTCATGACCGAAGAGTAAGGGGAACGCCGGGCGGCCAGGGGCGTATCACGGGGTGAATGTGATCCCAATTACTTCATGATTCCGCAACGTCACCAAACCGATACTGCCCTATTTCAGACCGATTTATCAGTACATATCTAGAAGCTTTTTCGCCCAACAGGACAGGAAGCGACTCGGTCGATTACGAATTGTCGGATATGACTACTCTATCGGACCGGTCCGGAAATAAGCGTGCTTCGATCAGAGGAGCGCGTCGACCGCGACCGCGATGAAGACCAGCGTCAGGTACGTGGTCGACCAGTGGAATAGCCGCATCGGCCGCAGCGCCTCACCCCGGCGGGCCCGCCGGTACAGGCCGTGCGCCTCCCAGACGAACAGGCCGCCCGTCACCGCGGCCGTCACCAGGTACACCGGGCCGGCGCCGACGGCGCCGAGCGCCAGCGAGGCGGCCAGCGTCAGCCACGCGTACACGACGCTCTCCGCGCCCACCCGGCGGGCGGAGGCGACCACCGGCAGCATGGGGATGCCGGCCCGGGCGTAGTCGTCCCGGAACTTGATCGCCAGCGCGTAGAAGTGCGGCGGCTGCCAGAGGAAGACCACCGCGAACAGCACCCACGCCGCGGGCGCCAGCCCGCCGGTGACGGCGGCCCAGCCGATCAGCACGGGCATCGCGCCGCAGACCCCGCCCCAGACGGTGTTCTGCCAGGTGGTCCGCTTGAGCCACAGCGTGTACACGACGTCGTAATAGACGATCGCCGCCGCGGTCAGCCCGGCCGCCAGCAGGTTGGTGAACGCCGCCATCAGCGCCACCGACGTCACGGCCAGCACCAGCCCGAAGCGCAGCGCGGCCACCGGCGAGACGGTGTGCGCGGGCAGCGGGCGGCGGGACGTGCGCTTCATGACCTGGTCGATGTCGCGGTCGATGTAGCAGTTCAGCGCGTTCGCCGCGCCGGCCGCCAGGGTGCCGCCGACCAGGACGACGGCGACCAGCCACAGCGACGGCAGCCGCCCGGCGGCCAGCACCATCGCCGGCACGGTGGTCACCAGCAGCAGTTCGATGATCCGGGGCTTGGTGAGGGCCACGTACGCCCGGAGCACGGCGCCCGCGCCGGTCCGGCGGCGGGGCTGCGCGTACGACCGCGGCGGGCGCGGCGTCAGGCGCGGCGCGGGCGCCGCCGGGCGGTCGCTGACCGTACTGGCAGTCGGCGTCACGGCGATGGGTCACCTTCCGGCGTCACGCGGGGCTCCGCGAGCGGGCGCCGCGCCGCGGGCCGGTGCCGCTCCCCCCGGGAGCGGCACGGACGGCACCGCCATCACCCGTCCGGGTCGCCGGGGGCAGACGCTCCGGCGGGCGGTTCACTCCGCGGCGCGCGGCCGGTCGGCCGGGCGCGCTCCCACAGGGTACGCGGCAGCCCGGCCGCAGCCCCGCACGGCCCGACCATCGCGTGCGCGGGCCCCGCGACCGGCCCGAACGGGCGGGCCGCGGCGGCCGCCCCGCCGGGCCCCGCGCGCGACGCGCCGGGACCACGTCCGCACCTGGTGATCCACCGCACGCCGTTCATGCCGGCTCGGTAATGTCATGCCTGCTGACGCCTTTTGCGCCCGCCGGGCGCCCCGCGTCGCTCCGGGATTACCGACTGTGGGGAGCACACCACCGTGTCCGACACCGCCAACGCCCTCAATTGGTCTGACCTCGACCGCCGGGCCGTGGACACCGTCCGGGTCCTGGCCATGGACGCCGTCGAGCACGCCGGCAACGGCCACCCCGGGACCGCGATGAGCCTCGCCCCCGCCGCGTACCTGCTGTTCCAGCGGGCCATGCGGCACGACCCCACCGACCCGCACTGGGCCGGGCGGGACCGGTTCGTGCTCTCCTGCGGCCACTCCAGCCTCACCCTGTACCTCCAGCTCTACCTGTCGGGGTACGGCCTGAGCCTGTCCGACCTGCAGCACCTGCGGCAGTGGGACTCGCAGACCCCCGGCCACCCCGAGCACGGCCACACCCCCGGCGTCGAGACCACCACCGGCCCGCTCGGGCAGGGCATCGGCAACGCGGTCGGGATGGCGATGGCCGCCCGCCGCGAGCGCGGCCTGTTCGACCCGGACGCCGCCGCCGGCGAGTCGATCTTCGACCACCACATCTGGTGCCTGGCCTCCGACGGCGACATCGAGGAGGGGATCAGCCACGAGGCGAGCGCGCTCGCCGGCCACCAGCGGCTGGGCAACCTCACGCTGATCTGGGACGACAACGAGATCTCGATCGAGGACGACACCCGGATCGCCAAGAGCGAGGACGTGGTGGCCCGGTACGCCGCGTACGGCTGGCACACCGAGGTCGTCGACTGGCGCGGCAACTACCGCGACGACAAGCAGTACGCCGAGGACATCGAGGCGCTGCACGCCGCGTTCGAGCGGGCCCGGGCCAGCACGGACCGGCCGACGTTCGTCGCGCTGCGCACGGTGATCGGCTGGCCGGCGCCGAAGAAGCAGAACACCGGCAAGATCCACGGCTCGGCGCTGGGCGCCGAGGAGGTCGCGGCGACCAAGAAGATCCTCGGCTTCGACGCGGCGGCGTCGTTCGCCGTCGAGGACACCGTGCTCAAACACGCCCGCCAGGTCGTCGACCGGGGCCGCGAGGCGCGGGCCAAGTGGCAGGCGGCGTTCGACGGCTGGGCGGCGGCGAACCCGCAGCGCAGGGCGCTGTTCGACCGGCTGGCCAGCCGCACCCTGCCGGCGGACTGGGCGGACGCGCTGCCGACGTTCCCGCCCGACGCCAAGGGCCTGGCCACCCGGGCGGCGTCCGGGCAGGTACTCAACGCGCTCGCCCCGGTGCTGCCGGAGCTGTGGGGCGGCTCGGCCGACCTGGCCGAGAGCAACAACACGACGATGAAGGGCGAGCCGTCGTTCATCCCGAGCGAGTTCGCCACGAAGGAGTTCCCCGGCAACCCGTACGGGCGGACCCTGCACTTCGGCATCCGCGAGCACGCGATGGGCGCGATCTGCAACGGCATCGCGCTGCACGGCGGCACCCGCCCGTACGGCGGCACCTTCCTGGTCTTCTCCGACTACATGCGCCCGGCCGTCCGGCTGGCCGCGCTGATGAAGCTGCCGGTGGTCTACGTCTGGACGCACGACTCGATCGGGCTCGGCGAGGACGGCCCGACCCACCAGCCGGTCGAGCACCTGACCGCGCTGCGGGCGATCCCCGGCCTGGACGTCGTCCGGCCGGCGGACGCCAACGAGACGGCGTGGGCGTGGCGGGCCGCGCTGGAGCACACCGACCGGCCGACCGCGCTGTGCCTCACCCGGCAGGCGCTGCCGACCGTGGACCGGGACAGCCACGGCGCGGCCGCGGGCACCCGGCGCGGCGGGTACGTGCTCGCCGACGCGGAGAACGGCCAGCCCAAGGTCATTCTCATCGGGACGGGCTCGGAGGTGGCGACCTGCCTCACCGCCCGGGCGCGTTTGGAGGCCGACGGGGTGCCCACCCGGGTAGTGTCGATGCCGTGCCTGGAGTGGTTCCTCGCCCAGGACGAGGCGTACCGCGAGGAGGTCATCCCGCGCGGCATCGCCGCCCGGGTGAGCGTGGAGGCCGGGGTGGGTATGTCCTGGCACCGGATCGTCGGCGAGTACGGCGAGTGCGTGAGCCTGGAGCACTTCGGGGCGAGCGCGCCGTACCAGGTGCTGTTCGAGCAGTTCGGGTTCACGCCGGACCACGTGATCGCCGCGGCGCGCGCGTCGCTCTCGCGGACCGGCGACATCAAGGGCACGACCACGGGCAACTGAATCCTAGGGAGCCGGTATGACCGACAGACTCGCTGCGCTGCAGTCCGCCGGAGTGGCGGTGTGGCTCGACGACCTATCCCGCGAGCGCCTCACGTCGGGCGGTCTCGACCGGCTGCGCCGGGAGCAGCACGTCGTCGGCGTCACCAGCAACCCGACGATCTTCGCCAAGGCCCTGTCCGACGCCGCGAGCTACGACCAGCAGGTCCGCGACCTCGCGACCCGCGGCGTCAGCGTGGACGAGGCGGCGCGGATGCTGACGACGTACGACGTGCGCTGGGCGTGTGACGTCATGCGCCCGGCGTACGACGCGTCGCAGGGCGTGGACGGGCGGGTGTCGATCGAGGTCGACCCCCGCCTGGCCCACGACACCGAGCAGACCGTCGCCGAGGCGAAGGCGCTGTGGTGGCTGGTGGACCGGCCGAACCTGTACATCAAGATCCCGGCGACCGAGCCCGGCCTGCCGGCGATCACCCGGACGCTCGGCGAGGGGATCAGCGTCAACGTCACGCTGATCTTCTCGCTGGACCGGTACGCCGCCGTGATGGAGGCGTTCCTGGCCGGGCTGGAGCAGGCGCGGGCGAACGGGCACGACCTGACCAAGATCGGCTCGGTGGCGTCGTTCTTCGTCTCCCGGGTGGACACCGAGGTGGACGCCCGGCTGGACAAGATCGGCTCGCCGGAGGCCGTGGCGCTGCGCGGGAAGGCGGCGGTCGCCAACGCCCGGCTGGCGTACCAGCTCTACGGCGAGGTGTTCAGCAGCGACCGGTGGCAGCGGCTCGCCGACGCCGGCGCGTTCCCGCAGCGCCCGCTGTGGGCGTCCACGTCGACCAAGAACCCCGACTACCGGGACGTGATCTACGTCGAGGAGCTGATCGCCCCCGGCATCGTCAACACGATGCCGGAGCCGGTCATCCACGCGTTCGCCGACCACGGCGAGGTCCCCGGCGACACCATCACCGGCACGTACACCGAGGCCCGGAAGGTCCTCGACGACCTGGGCAAGCTCGGCATCGGGTACGCCGACGTCGTCCGCGTGCTGGAGGAGGAGGGCGTCGAGAAGTTCGAGGCCAGCTACGCCGAGCTGCTCAGCGGCGTCGCGGAGCAACTGGGGGTCGGCCGATGAGCGACCTGCTGGACGACGTCGAGGCCGCGGGCGGCCTCACCGTGTACGGCGCCGGCGCGACCGCCGCCCGCGACGAACTGGTCGCCGACAACGTCGCCGGCCTGCTCGCCGCCAAGGACCCGACCCTGTGGGGGACGGACGCCGAGGACGTGGCGAAGATCCGGCTGGGCTGGGTGGACACGTTCCGGCGCAGCCGCGAACTCCTCCCCCAGCTCGCCGAGCTGCGCAGCGAGATCGCCGACCTGGACCGGGTGGTGCTGTGCGGCATGGGCGGCTCGTCGCTCGCGCCCGAGGTCATCTGCCGGACGCTGGGCGTGCCGCTGGCGGTGCTCGACACCACCGACCCGCAGCAGGTCCGGGCCACCGTGTACGGCGGCCACCCCGAGGGCTCGCCCGAGGCCACGGCGCTGCTGCGCCGCACGGTCGTGGTGGTGGCCAGCAAGTCCGGGTCGACGGTGGAGACCGACAGCCACCGGCGGGCGTTCGGCGCGGCGCTGCGCGGCGCCGGCCTGACCGACGCCGAGGCGGCCCGGCACTTCGTGGTCGTCACCGACCCCGGCTCGCCGCTGGAGGCGTCCGCCCGGGCCGACGGCATCGTCGTCATCCCGGCCGACCCGGAGGTGGGCGGCCGGTACTCGGCGCTGACCGCGTTCGGGCTGGTGCCGTCGGCGCTGGCCGGCGTGGACGTCGCCGAGCTGATCGACCAGGCCGAGGCGCTCGCGCACAGCCTGGGCGGGGACAAGGACAACCCGGCGCTCGCGCTGGGCGCCGCGCTCGGCGCCGCCGCGGCCGCCGGGCGGGACAAGCTGGCCCTGATCGACGACGGCACCGGCGTGGTCGGGCTGGGCGACTGGGCCGAGCAGCTCATCGCCGAGTCCACCGGCAAGGCCGGCGCCGGCATCCTGCCGGTCGTGCTGGAGCGCCCGGACGCCCCCGGCGGCACCGGCCCCGACGTGCTCGCCGCGAGCACCGGCGGGTCGCTGACCGCCGGCGCGGTGCCCGGCGGCGGCCGGCCGGTCGACCTGGCCGTCAACGGGCCGCTCGGCGCGCACTTCCTGGCCTGGGAGTTCGCCACCCCGGTGGCCAGCCGGGTCATCGGCGTGGAGCCGTTCGACCAGCCCAACGTCGCCGAGTCCAAGGACAACACCAACCGGATCCTCGCGGCCGGGCTGCCCGACGAGCGGCCCGCGTTCACCGAGGGGCCGCTGGACGTGTACGCCCCGGCGGACGCGGGCGGCAGTGCCGCCGAGGTGCTGCGCTGGCTGCTCGGCCGGATCGGCGACCGCGGGTACCTGGCCGTCATGGCGTACCTGGACCGGTTCGGCGACGCCGACGTCGCCGGCCTGCGCGCCCGGCTCGCCCTCGACTCCGGGCGGCCGGTCACGTTCGGCTGGGGGCCGCGGTTCCTGCACTCGACCGGCCAGTACCACAAGGGCGGGCCGCAGGTCGGCGCGTTCCTGCAGGTCACCGGCGCCGTGACCGCCGACCTGGCGATCCCGGGCCGGGACTACACGTTCGGGCAGCTCATCGCCGCCCAGGCCGCCGGCGACCGCAAGGCCATCGCCGACCGCGGCCGACCGCTCGTGCACATCCACCTCACCGACCGCGCCGCCGGCGTACCCGCGCTGCTGGCCGCGGCCGGGGGCCCGGCGAGCTGAGGAGGGCCATGCCCGATCCCGTGAGCGCGACCGCGGCGCCGGCCACCACCGGCGCCGCGCGGACCGGCAACCCGTTGCGCGACCCGCGGGACCGGCGACTGCCGCGCATTCCCGAGCCGTGCGCCGTGGTGATCTTCGGCGTGACCGGCGACCTGGCCCGGCGCAAACTCATCCCGGCCGTGTACGACCTGGCCAACCGCGGCCTGCTGCCGCCGCACTTCGCCCTGCTCGGGTTCGCCCGGCGGGACTGGGGCGACGGCGAGTTCCTGCCGATCGCCCGCGACGCCGCCCGCAACGGCGCCCGGACGGCGTGGCGGGAGGAGGTGTGGCAGCGGCTGGCCGACGGGTTCCGCTTCGTCGGCGGGTCGTTCGAGGACGACGGCGCGTTCGACGAGCTGGCCGCCGAGATGCGCAAGCTGCGCGCCGAGCGCGGCATCGGCGGCAACGCCGCGTTCTACTTCTCCATCCCGCCGGCGGCGTTCCCCGTCGTGCTCAAGCAGTTGGAGCGCACCGGGCTCGCCGACGGCGCCCGGGAGGGCGGCTGGCGCCGGGTCGTGGTGGAGAAGCCGTTCGGCAACGACCTGCCGTCGGCCCGGGCGCTGAACGAGCTGGTCGACTCGGTGTTCACGCCGGAGGGCGTGTTCCGGATCGACCACTACCTCGGCAAGGAGACCGTCCAGAACATCCTGGCGCTGCGCTTCGCGAACACGCTGTTCGAGCCGGTGTGGAGCGCCCGGTACGTCGACTCGGTGCAGATCACCATGGCCGAGGACCTGGGCATCGGCAGCCGGGCCGGCTTCTACGACGCCGCCGGCGCCGCCCGCGACGTGCTCCAGAACCACCTGCTGCAACTCCTCGCGCTGGTGGCGATGGAGGAGCCGACGTCGTTCGACGCCGAGGAGATCCGGGCCGAGAAGCTCAAGGTACTCAAGGCGATCAAGATGCCCGCCGACATCACCGCCGGGACCGTCCGCGGGCAGTACCTGGCCGGCTGGGTGGCCGGCGAGCGGGTCGGCGGGTACCTGGAGGAGCCCAAGGTGCCCGGCGACTCCACCACCGAGACGTACGTGGCCGTGGACCTCGCCATCCAGAACCGGCGCTGGGCCGGCGTGCCGTTCCACGTGCGCTGCGGCAAGCGGCTGCCGCGCCGGGTCACCGAGGTGGCGATCCTGTTCAAAAAGGCGCCGCACCTGCCGTTCCACCCCACCGACGTGGAGATGCTCGGCCACAACCAGCTCGTCATCCGGGTCCAGCCCGACGAGGGCGTGGTGCTCAAGTTCGGCTCCAAGGTGCCGGGCTCGACGATGGAGCTGCGGGACATCGCCATGGACTTCGGGTACGGCGAGACGTTCACCGAGACCAGCCCCGAGGCGTACGAGCGGCTCGTCCTGGACGTGCTGCTCGGCGACCGGACGCTGTTCCCGGACGCCGCCGAGGTCGAGGAGAGCTGGCGGGTCGTCGACCCGCTGGAGGAGGCGTGGGCGGGGACCAAGCCGGAGCCGTACCGGGCCGGCGAGTGGGGCCCGCACGCCGCCGACGAGATGCTGCGCCGCACCGGGCGGTCCTGGCGCCGCGCGTGAAGTGGCGTACGCCGCAATCGCCCCACCCCGCTGCCGGGCCCGACCCGGCCGGGCCGACCATCAGGAGGTGCGGATGATCTCCCTCTGGGACACCAGCGGCGCCCGGGTCGTCACGGCGCTCGCCGCCGAGCGGCGCAGCGCCGGCGGCGTGGCCAGCGGCATGGCCCTGTCGCTCATCGTCGTCGTGGACGAGGCCCAGGTACACGAGGCCGAGGCGGCGGCGACCATCGCGGCGGCGGCGCACCCGTGCCGGCTGCTCATGGTCGTGCGCTCGGACATCGAGCGGCCGACCAGCCGGCTGGACGCCGAGATCGTCGTCGGCGGCCGGCTGGGGCCGTGCGAGGCGATCGTCATGCGGATGTACGGCCGGCTGGCCCTGCACGCCGAGTCGGTGGTGATGCCGCTGCTCGTCCCGGACGTGCCGGTGGTCACCTGGTGGCACCGGGAGGCGCCGGAGCAGATCGCCACGGACTTCCTCGGCGTCGTCGCCGACCGGCGGATCACCGACGCTGCCCAGGCCAGCGACCCGACCGCGGCGCTGCGCCAGCGGGCGGCCGACTACGCCCCCGGCGACACCGACCTGATCTGGACCCGGATCACCCCGTGGCGCACGCTGGTCGCCGGGGCGCTGGACGCCCGCCCGGCCACCGTGATCGGCGCCCGGATCGTCGCGCCGATGGCCGACCCGACCGCCGCGGTGATGAGCGGCTGGCTGGGCGCCCGGCTGGGCGTGACCCCGACGCTGGAGCCGGCGGCGGACGCGCCGCGGATGCGTACGGTCGCGCTGACCTGCGCCAACGGCGACGAGCTGGTGCTCACCCGGGACGGCGACCGGGCGGTGTTCAGCCGCACCGGCCAGGCCGACCAGCACCTGCCGCTGACCCGCCGCCCGCTCGGCGAGGAGCTGGCCGAGGAACTGCGCCGGCTCGACGCCGACCAGGTGTACGCCGACGCGCTCGGCGCGCTGTCCGGGATCACCGGCCTGGACGACCGGGCCGGCCACCGGGTGCACGTCTGGCGCGACCCGGTCGCGCTGTCGGCCTCGGCGGTGGGGGCGTGAGCGTCGCCCCGATCAACGCCAACGGCACCGAGGCCGCCGTCGTCGTGCACGCCGACGCCGACGTGCTCGCCGAGGCGGCCGCGGCGCGGCTGGCCGTCCGGCTGGTCGACGCCCAGGCCGCCCGCGGCGCCGCCTGCGTGGTGCTGACCGGCGGCGGCGTGGCCGACCGGGTGTACCGGGCGCTGGGCCGCAGCCCGGCCCGCGAGGCCGTGGACTGGGCCCGGGTCGACGTGTGGTGGGGCGACGAGCGGTTCCTGCCCGCCGGCGACCCGGACCGCAACGAGACGCAGGCCCGGGCGGCGCTGCTGGACAGCCTGCCGCTGGACCCGGACCGGGTGCACCCCATGCCGGCCAGCGACGGCCCCGACGGCAACGACCCCGAGGCGGCCGCCGCCCGGTACGCCGCCGAGCTGGCCGCCGCGGCCGGGCCGGGGCACGCCACCCTCCCCCACTTCGACGTGCTGCTGCTCGGCATCGGCCCGGACGCGCACGTCGCCTCGGTGTTCCCCGAGCACCCGGTCACCTACGAGACGCGGCCGGTCAGCGCGGTGCGGGGCAGCCCGAAGCCGCCGCCGAACCGGATCACGCTGACCCTGCCGGCGCTGAACACCGCCGAGGAGATCTGGCTGATCGCCGCCGGGCGGGAGAAGGCCGCGGCGGTGCGGCTGGGGCTGTCGGGGGCCGGGCCGGTGCAGGTACCGGCGGCCGGCGTGCACGGGCTCAGCCGCACGCTGTGGCTGCTGGACCGGCACGCGGCGGCCGACGTGCCGCCGCGCCTGCGCAGCCTGCGCTGACCACCGCGCCGCGGTTCTCCCGCGGGTACGGATGGCGAACCAGCGGCGCGGCCGCGGCCCGACCAGCGAATCCGCGGCGCTGGCTCACGCCGGCGACGGACGCGCGAGCACCCGGCGCCGCGGGCGGCGGGCCGGGTGCGCGGGTGCGGCGGTCAGGAGATGTCGGCGAGCTTCAGCCAGAAGCCCAGGCCCACCACGCAGGCGAACCAGACCACGCCGACGAGGATCGTGTACCGGTCGAGGTTGCGCTCCGCCACCGAGGACCCGGCCAGGCTGGTGCTCACGCCGCCGCCGAACATGCTGGACATGCCGCCGCCCTTGCCGCGGTGCAGCAGGACCAGCAGGGTGAGCAGGATGCTGCTGAGCAGCAGCAGGCCCACCAGGATGTATGCGAACCAGATCGGCATGGCGTACGACGTCCTCTCAGCGAAAAGCACCGCAAGAATACCGGCCACCGGCGTGCCGCGGTTGCCCGGGCGCCACCTTACCGGCCGATGATCCCCGGATCGCGCCGAGGCGGGCACCGGGCACCGATCCGGGCGGAATCCCCCGGCGCCCCGGCGCGCCGCCCGGCGCCGCGCCGGGCCGACCCGATGTGCCCGGGCCGGCCCGACGGCGGTCAGCGGGTGATGTGCTCCGGGAACCGGGCGATCGTGGCGAACTCCTCGGCGTCGAGGCTGGCCCCGCCGACCAGCGCGCCGTCGATGTCCGGCTCGGCCATGATGGCCGCGATGTTGCCGGCCTTGACCGAGCCGCCGTACAGCAGCCGCACCCCGCCGGCGACGTCCGCGCCGTGCACCTCGGCCAGCCGGGCGCGCAGCGCCCCGATGACCTCCTGGGCGTCCGCCGGGGTGGCGGTGCGGCCGGTGCCGATGGCCCAGACCGGCTCGTACGCGACGACCAGCTTCGCCACCTGCGCCGCCGACAGCCCGGCGAGCGCCCCGTCGAGCTGGGCGACCGTGTGCGCGACGTGTTCGCCGGCCTCGCGGACGGACAGGCCCTCGCCGACGCAGACGATCGGCGTCAGCTCGTGCGTCAGCGCCGCCTTGATCTTGGCGTTGACCAGGGCGTCGTCCTCGGCGTGGTACTGCCGCCGCTCCGAGTGCCCGACCACCACGTACGCGCAGCCGAGCTTGGCCAGCAGCGCGCCGCTGACCTCGCCGGTGTACGCGCCGCCGGCGTGCGCCGACAGGTCCTGCGCGCCGTAGCCGAGCAGCAGCTTGTCGCCGTCGACCAGGGTCTGCACGCTGCGCAGGTCCACGTACGGCGGCAGCACCACGACCTCGACGTCGGTGAGCTGCTTCTCGCTGAGGCTGAAGGCCAGCTTCTGCACCAGCGCGATCGCCTCGAGGTGGTTGAGGTTCATCTTCCAGTTGCCGGCCATCAGCGGCCGGCGGGTCGGCGCGGTCACCGCTGCCCCTCCTCGTCGAGCACGGCCACGCCGGGCAGTACCCGGCCCTCCAGGTACTCCAGCGACGCACCGCCGCCGGTGGAGATGTGCCCGAACCGGTCCTCGCCGATGCCCAGCGCCCGGACCGCGGCGGCGGAGTCGCCGCCGCCGACCACGGTGAACGCGTCCAGCCCGGCGATGGCCTCGGCCACCCCGCGGGTGCCGGCCGCGAACGGGGCCAGCTCGAACACGCCCATCGGGCCGTTCCAGAACACCGTCCGGCTGCCGGCCAGCGCCGCCGCGAAGGCGGCCACGCTGGCGGGGCCGATGTCCAGGCCGAGCCGGTCGTCCGGGATCGCGTCGGCCGGTACGACGGCGTGCGCGGCGTCGGCGACGAACGCGGTGGCGGCGACGATGTCGGTGGGCAGCACGAGCTTGTCGCCGGCGCTGGCCAGCAGCTCGCGGCAGGTGTCCACCATCTCGTCCTCGACCAGCGACCTCCCGATGCCGTGACCCTGCGCGCGCAGGAACGTGAAGCACATCCCGCCGCCGACCAGCAGCTTGTCGACCCGGGGCAGCAGCGCCCGGATCACGGCCAGCTTGTCGGAGACCTTCGACCCGCCGAGCACGACCGCGTACGGCTGGGCCACGTCGGCGGTGAGCCGGCGCAGCACGGCCAGCTCGGTCAGCACCAGCCGGCCCGCGGCGGCCGGGCGGCGCCGGGCGACGTCCACCACGCTGGCGTGCTCGCGGTGCACGGCGCCGAACGCGTCGTCGACGTACCGGTCGGCGAGCGCGGCCAGGGCGTCGGCGAACGCGCCCCGCTCGGCGGCGTCCTTGCTGGTCTCGCCGGGGTTGAAGCGCAGGTTCTCCAGCAGCGCGACGCCGCCGGGGGCCAGCCCGGCGGCCGCCGCCCGGGCGGCCGGGCCGACGGTGTCGGCCGCGAACGCCACCTCGGCGTCGAGCAGCTCGCCGAGCCGCGCGGCCACCGGCGCGAGCGTGTACGCCGGGTCCGGCGCGCCCTTCGGCCGCCCCAGGTGGGAGCAGACGAGGACGGCGGCGCCCGCGGCGCGCAGCGCGTCGATGGTCGGCACGGCGGCGCGGATCCGGCCGTCGTCGGCGATGGCCCGGCTGCCGTCGGCGCCCTCGCGCAGCGGGACGTTCAGGTCGGCGCGCACGAGTACGCGCTGGCCCTTCACGCCCTCGGCGAGCAGGTCGTCGACCGAGCGCATCAGGCGCCGACCAGCTTGACCAGGTCGACGAGGCGGTTGCTGTAGCCCCACTCGTTGTCGTACCAGCCGACGACCTTGACCTGGTCGCCGATGACCTTGGTCAGCGGCGCGTCGAAGATGCAGGACGCCGGGTCGGTGACGATGTCGGTGGAGACGATCGGGTCCTCGCTGTACTGGAGGATGCCGCGCAGCGGGCCGTCGGCGGCGGCCCGGACCGCGGCGTTGACCTCCTCGATCGACGTCTCGCGGGACGCGGTGAACGTCAGGTCGGTGGCGGAGCCGGTCGGGATCGGCACGCGCAGGGCGAAGCCGTCCAGCTTGCCCTTCAGCTCCGGCAGGACCAGGCCGATCGCCTTGGCGGCGCCGGTCGAGGTCGGGACGATGTTCAGCGCGGCGGCGCGGGCCCGGCGCAGGTCGCTGTGCGGGCCGTCCTGCAGGTTCTGGTCCTGGGTGTACGCGTGGATCGTGGTCATCAGGCCGCGCTCGATGCCGATCGCGTCGTGCAGGGCCTTGGCCATCGGGGCGAGGCAGTTGGTGGTGCAGGACGCGTTCGAGATGATCGTGTGCCGCGCCGGGTCGTACGCGTCGTCGTTGACGCCGAGGACGATCGTGACGTCCTCGTTCTTGGCCGGGGCGGAGATGATGACCTTCTTGGCGCCGCCGTCGACGTGCGCCCGGGCCTTGTTCGCGTCGGTGAAGATGCCGGTGGACTCGATCACGATGTCGGCGCCCAGGTCGCCCCACGGCAGGGCGGCCGGGTTCCGCTCCGCGAGTGCCTTGAACGTCTGGCCGCCGACGCTGATCTCGTCGGCGCTGGCCTTCACGTCCTGGCCGAGCCGGCCGAGGATGCTGTCGTACTTGAGCAGGTGGGCGAGGGTCGCGTTGTCGGTGAGGTCGTTCACCCCGACGATCCGGATGTCCGCGCCCGACGCCAGTACGGCCCGGAAGAAGTTCCGCCCGATACGGCCGAAGCCGTTGATGCCAACCCGGATGGTCACAGATCCGTCTCCTCGCTCGTGGTCCGCCCGGCCCGTGGCCGGCCTCACCGCGACCCTATCGGAGCCGCCCCGCCGCAGCGCGCCGGAGGAGGACCGGCGTGCGGCCGGTCACCCGCGGGCGCCCGCCCGGTTCAGCAGGTGAGCATCTCCGGGGTGACGGCGGCCTCCGTGTCCGGGATGCCCAGCTCGCGGGCGCGCTTGTCGGCGAGCGCGAGCAGCCGCCGGATCCGGCCGGCGATGGCGTCCTTGGTCAGCGGCGGGTCGGCCAGCGCGCCCAGCTCCTCCAGCGACGCCTGCCGGTGCTCCAGCCGCAGCGCGCCCGCGGTGGTGAGGTGGCCGGGGGCCTCGTCGGCGAGGATCTCCAGCGCCCGGGTGACCCGGGCGGCGGCGGCCACGGCGGCCCGGGCGGACCGGCGCAGGTTCGCGTCGTCGAAGTTGGCCAGCCGGTTCGCCGTCGCCCGCACCTCGCGGCGGACCCGCCGCTCCTCCCAGGACAGCACCGAGGAGTGGGCGCCGATGCGGGTGAGCAGGGCGCTGATCGCGTCGCCGTCCTTGACCACCACCCGGTCGACGCCGCGGACCTCGCGGGCCTTGGCGGTGATGCCGATCCGCCGGGCGGAGCCGACGAGCGCGAGCGCCGCCTCCGGGCCGGGGCAGGTGATCTCCAGCGCGCAGGAGCGGCCGGGCTCGGTGAGCGAGCCGTGCGCGGTGAACGCGCCGCGCCAGGCGGCGACGGCGCAGCACACGTTCGCGGCCACGACGTGCGGCGGCAGTCCGCGCACGGGGCGCCCGCGGACGTCGAGCAGGCCGGTCTGCCGGGCCAGCGCTTCGCCGTCCTTGACCACCCGGACGATGTAGTGGCTGCCCTTGCGCAGCCCGCCGGAGGCGAGCACGTGGATCTCGCTGGAGTAGCCGTACACCTCGGCGATCTCCCGGCGCAGCCGTCGGGCGACCGCGCCGGTGTCCAGCTCGGCCTCGACGACCACGCGGCCGGAGACGATGTGCAGGCCGCCGGCGAAGCGCAGCAGGGCGGTCATCTCGGACTTGCGACAGCAGGGTTTGGGTACGTCGACCCTGCTCAACTCGTCCTTGACCGCAGCGGTCATCGCCATCTGGTAGTTCACCTCGCGGGGCCGGTGGGGATGCGGTTCACAGTCTTAACGAGCGGAAGCGAGCAGGGGAACCAGCGCGGCCCCCAGAGCGGCGGGATCGTGCCGCGGGTCACCGTCGGCGACCGCCACGGACGCGGTCACGAGCCGGGCGCCGAGCGACGCCGCGGCCCGGGCCACCGGGTCGGGGTCGCCGACCGCGCGGGTGTCGGCGAGGACGGTGTCGACCCGCAGCGCGGGCAGGTAGTGGCGCAGCGCGGCCAGGTGCCCGGCCAGCGACAGGCCGTCGGTCTCCCGGTCCGGGGCGAGGTTCAGCGTGACGATCCGGGCGGCCGGGCTGGCCACGATCGCCGCGGCCAGGTCCGGCACGAGCAGGTGCGGCAGCACGCTGGTGTACCAGCTCCCGGGGCCGAAGATCAGCACGTCGGCGGCGCGGACCGCGGCGACCGCCTCCGGGCAGGCGGCCGGGCCGGGCGGGGCCAGCCGCAGCGCGACCACCCGGCCGGGGGTGACGGCGACGGCGTGCTGGCCGCGGACGGTGGCGATCCGCTCCGGCTCGGCCGGGTCCCGGCCGACCACGTCGGCCTCGATCCCGACCGGCTCGCAGGACATCGGCAGCACCCGACCCTGCGCCCCGACCATGGCGCCGACGTGCTCCAGCGCGGCGACCGGGTCGCCGAGCATCTCCATCAGCCCGCACAGCACCAGGTTGCCGACGGCGTGGCCGGTGAGCGGGCCGGGGTCGCCGCCGTACCGGTACTCGAACAGGTCGATCGTGCGGGCGCTGTCCGGGTCGTCGGCGGCCAGCGCGGCCAGCGCCTTGCGCAGGTCGCCGGGGGGCAGGCCGCCGCGCTCGTCGCGCAGCCGGCCGCTGGACCCGCCGTCGTCGCCGACGGTGACCACCGCGGTGAGGTCGAGTTCGAGCTTGGCGGCGCTGGTGCGCAGTGCGCGCAGCGACGCGGACAGGCCGCGGCCGCCGCCGAAGGCGACCACCCGGCAGGGTGCGCCGCTCACTCGCGCCCCAGGTCCCGGTGCTGGGTGTGGGCGACCAGGCCGACCTGCTGGAGCCGGGTGGCCAGCTCCTCGGCCAGCGCCACGCTGCGGTGCTTGCCGCCGGTGCAGCCGACCGCGACGGTCACGTACCGCTTGCCCTCGCGGGCGAAGCCCGGCGCGGTCGCGTTGACCATCCGGGCGTACGTCTCGATGAACGAGCCGGCGCCGCGCTGGGTCAGCACGTACCGGCTCACCTCGGCCCGCTGGCCGGTGAAGTCGCGCAGCTCGGGCACCCAGTACGGGTTCGGCAGGAAGCGCGCGTCGACGACGAAGTCGGCGTCCTGCGGGATGCCGTACTTGAAGCCGAACGACAGGACGGTCACCTGCAGCGCCCGCGCCTCCTCGGCGCCGAACATCTCCTCCACCCGGGCGCGGAGCTGGTTGGGGTTCAGGTGGGTGGTGTCGATGAGGACGTCGGCCAGCTCGCGCGCCTCGGCGAGCATCGTGCGCTCGGTGGCGATGCCGTCGGAGAGCCGGCCGGAGCCCTGCAGCGGGTGCGCCCGGCGGACGCTCTCGAACCGGCGGATGAGCGTGTCGTCGGCGGCGTCCACGAAGACGACCTTGGGCTGGAAGCCGCGGGCCCGGAGCTGCCGGATCGCGCCGGTCATGTCGGTGGAGAAGGCGCTGCTGCGCACGTCCAGGACCATGGCGGTGTGCCGGGCGTTGCCGCCGGCGGCGTACGCCAGCTCGGCCATCTCCACCATCAGCGCCTGCGGGAGGTTGTCGACGACGTAGTAGCCGACGTTCTCCAGCGCCCGCGCCACGGTGCTGCGCCCGCCGCCGGAGAGCCCGGTGACCACGAGCAGCGCCATCGCCGACCGGGGCGGGACCCCGGCCGGGGGTACGTCACTGGACACGTGCTGGCTCCTCCCTCGGCCGGCGAGCGGCCACTGTTGGCGATCCTATGCGCTGGCCCCGGCGGGCGCCGGGCGGTGACGGGCCCGGCTAACCGGGGCCGGCGGCGACGGGCTCGGTGGGCGCGATGTCCGATTCGGCGGGCGGGGCGGACCCGGCGTGGCCGTCCGGGCCGGCGGGCGGGGCGGGGTCCGGTTCGGCGAGGACAGCGAGGATCGCCTCGGCGGTGCGGCGGCCGACGCCGGGCACCTCCATGATCTCCTCGGCGCCGGCCGCGGCCAGCCGCTTCAGCGAGCCGAAGTGCCGCAGCAGCGCCTTGCGCCGCGCGTCGCCCAGCCCGGCGATGCCGTCCAGCGCCGACTCGGTCATCCGGCGCGAACGCCGCTTGCGGTGGAACCGGATCGCGAAGTCGTGCGCCTCGTCGCGCAGGTGCTGGAGCAGGTACAGCGCGCCGGAGGTCCGCGGCAGGATCACCGGGAACGCCTCGCCCGGCAGCCACAGCTCCTCCATCCGCTTGGCCAGCCCGACCACGGTCAGGTCGGTCACGCCCCGCTCGGCCAGCGCGGCGGCGACGGCGTTGACCTGCGGCTGCCCGCCGTCGACGACGAAGAGCTGCGGCGGGTACGCGAACCGCCGCGGCCGCCCCACCGGCGCGGCACCGGCGGCCGGCTCGGCGGCCGCGGCGGCCTCCTCGGCGTCGCCCCGGGCGAACCGCCGCCGGACCACCTCGGCGAGCGCGGCGAGGTCGTCCACGCCGGCGTCGCCGCGGACGGCGAACGTGCGGTAGTCACTCCTGCGGGGGGCGCCGTCCTCGAACACGACCAGGCTGGCGACCACGTCGGTGCCGTGGAGCTGGGACACGTCCACGCACTCGATCCGCAGCGGCCCGCTGGCCATGCCCAGCGCCTCGGCCAGCTCCTCCAGCGCCCGGCTGCGGGCGGTCAGGTCGCCGACCCGGCGCAGCTTGTGCTGGGCGAGGGTCTGGCCGGCGTTGCGGGCGACGGTGTCCAGCAGCGCCCGCTTGGCGCCGCGCTGCGGCACCCGCAGGCCGACCCGGGAGCCGCGGTGCTCGCTCAGCCAGTCGGCGAGCGCGTCGGCGTCGCCGGGCAGCGCCGGGACGAGCAGCTCCCGGGGTACGTCGCCCTCGCCGGACCGCCCGCCGTACACCTGGGAGCAAAAGTGGTGCACCAGGTCGCCGGTGGTCAGCTCCTCGGTCTTCTCCACCACCCAGCCGCGCTGGCCGCGGACCCGCCCGTCCCGGACGTGGAAGACCTGGACGGCGGCCTGCAACTCGTCCTCGGCGAACGCGACCACGTCGGCCTCGGTGCCGTCGGTGAGCACGACCGCCTGCTTGGCCAGCGCCCGGCGCAGCGCGGCGAGGTCGTCGCGCAGCCGGGCGGCCCGCTCGAACTCCAGCTCGGCGGAGGCGGCCTGCATCTCGCGTTCGAGCCGCTTCTCCAGGCCGTGCGTGCGGCCCGCCATGAAGTCGACGAAGTCCTCGACGATCCCCCGGTGCTCGGCGGCGGACACCCGGTCGACGCAGGGCGCGGCGCACTTGCCGATGTCGCCGAGCAGGCAGGGGCGGCCGATCTGCCGCATCCGCCGGAACACCCCGGTCGAGCAGGTGCGGGCGGGGAAGACGCGCAGCAGCAGGTCCAGCGTCTCGCGGATGGCCCAGGCGTGCGAGTACGGCCCGAAGTAGCGGACGCCGGGCTTCTTCTCCCCCCGCATGACCTGTAGCCGCGGGTACTCCTCGAACAGCGTGACCGCGAGGTACGGGTAGGACTTGTCGTCCCGGTAGCGGACGTTGAACCGCGGGTCGTGCTCCTTGATCCAGGTGTACTCCAACTGGAGCGCCTCGACCTCGCTGGCCACGGTCACCCAGTCGACCCGGACGGCGGTGGTGACCATCTGCCGGGTGCGCTGGTGCAGGCCGGCGAGGTCGGCGAAGTACGAGTTCAGGCGGCTGCGCAGGCTCTTGGCCTTGCCCACGTAGATGACCCGGCCCGCGGCGTCGTGGAACCGGTACACCCCGGGCGCGTCCGGGATGGTGCCCGACGCGGGTCGGTAGGTCGCGGGGTCCGCCATACCGACAAGCGTACGCACGGGTACGACATCGACGGTCCGCCCCGATCCGGGCGGATGCCCGATTCCCGGCCGGGCGCGGCGGTAAGTGGTACCTTACGGTTCGTGGCCACTTACCGAGGACCCGGCGCGCGCCGGGTCGGCCCGCGCTCCCCCGCCGGCACGCACCACACCGTGCTGGAGGCCCTCGCCGACCCCACCCGCCGCGACGTCCTGGCCGCGCTGCGCGCCGGGCCGGCGTCGGTGGGCGAGCTGGCCCGGCGGCTGCCGGTCAGCCGGCCGGCGGTCTCCCAGCACCTGCGGGTGCTGCGCGACAGCGGCCTGGTCCGGTACGAGCCGGCCGGGACCCGCAACGTGTACCGCCTCGACCCCACCGGCCTCGGCCCGCTGCACTCGTGGCTGGACGGTTTCCGGTGCACCCCGTCCGCGCGGGAAGGGACATCGACATGACCCCTCGGCACACCCCGACGGCGCTCGCGCCGCTGCTGCACACGGTCCTGCTGCCGGTGCCGCCGGCCCGGGCGTTCCGGCTGTTCACGGCCGAGTACGGCGGCTGGTGGCCGCTGCGCACCCACTCCGTCGGCGGCGAGCGCAGCGGCGGCGTGCACTTCGGCGGCGCCGCCGGCGAGCAGATCATCGAGCAGCTCGCCGACGCCGAGCCGGTCACCTGGGGCACGCTCACGGTCTGGGACCCGCCGTACCGGGTGGCGTTCACCTGGCACCCCGGCCGCCCCGAGCCGGAGGCGACCCGGATCGAGGTCACGTTCATCGGCGTGGACGACCGCACCGAGGTGACGCTGCGGCACACCGGCTGGGTGAACCGCCCGGACGGCGACGCGGCCCGCGAGCGGTACGCCCGGGACTGGCCGGCGGTCCTCGACGCGTACGCCGCCAGCACCGACTGACCCGCCCGCGGCTGCCGCACCCGGCCGGGCCGAATCCGGCCGACCATCGGGCCACCCCGCGGTGCGGCCCGCGAGCTGCCGGCCGCACCGCGGCCGGGTCGGGTCGCTAGAGGCCGCCGGCCACCCGCAGGACCGCCCCGGTGGTGTACGACGCGCCGGGGTGGAGCAGGTGGGCGATGGCGTCCGCGACCTCCTCGACCAGCCCGGCGCGGCCCATCGGGATGCGCCCGGCGAGCCGGTCCGGCCGCCCCGGGTCGCCGGAGGCGGCGTGGATGTCGGTGCGGATGATGCCCGGCGCCACCGCGTTCACCCGGACCCCCTCGACGGCCAGCTCCCTGGCCAGGCCGAGGGTGAGCGCGTCGATGGCGGCCTTGGTGGCCGCGTAGTGCACGTACTCCCCCGGGCTGCCCAGCGTGGCCGCGACCGAGGAGACGTTGACGATCGCGCCGCCGGCGGTCAGCCGCCGGGCCGCCTCGCGGGCGCAGTACAGGTACCCGAGCAGGTTGACCTCCACCACCCGGCGCAGGTCGGCCAGGTCGGCGTCGGCCAGCCGGCCCATCGGCGAGGTGACGCCCGCGTTGTTGACCAGCCCGGCCAGCGGGCCGAGGGCGTCGGCGGCGGCGAACAGCGCGGCCACCCGGTCCGGGTCGGCGGTGTCGACGGCGCACGTCTCGGCCCGGCCGCCGGCGTCCCGGACGGCGTCGGCCACCGCGGCGGCCGCGGCGGCGTCCCGGCGGTACCCCAGCAGCAGGACCCGGTCGGGCGCGGCGAGGCGCAGCGCGGTCGCGGCGCCGATGCCGCGGCTGGCGCCGGTGATGATCGTGACGGGCGCGGACGACATCCCCGCAGCCTAGGCGCCGCTCCCCCGCGCGGGCTGTCGCCCGCGTCACTACTGAGCATGACTCACTATGTAGTATGCTCACTATCCCGACGGGAGGAGCGGCGATGGACAAGAGCGCACGCGCAGGGCAGGAGGAGGCGCGGTACCGCGCGCTGGACCGGCTGCTGGAGCTGGTGGTCCTGCTCAACGAGGACATGACCGGCCGGCTCGCCGCCGACGGCCTGACCGAGTCCCGCGCCCGGCTGCTCTGGGTCCTGCGGGCCGCCGGCCCGAGCACCCAGCGGGCGCTCGCCGACGCCCTCGGCGTCAGCGCCCGCACGGTCACCGGCCTGGTCGACGGGCTCGCCGGCACCGGGTTCGTCACCCGCGAGCCGCACCCCACCGACCGGCGGGCCGCGCTGGTCACGTTCACCGCGCGCGGCGCGGACGCGGTCGCGGCGCTGGAACGGGAGCGGGGCGGGTTCGCGGCGCTGCTGTTCGACGGCATGGCCCCGGACCGGTTCGCCGGCCTGCTCGCCGGCCTGGGGGAGCTGCTGGACCGGCTCCGCCCCCACCTGCCGGTGCGGTCGTGAGCGGGCGGCGCGGCCGGGCCGGTGCGGTCGCGAGGGGGCAGCGCGGCCGGGGCGGGGCGGTCGTGCGGGCGGTGTGGCGGGTGGCCGTCGCCGTCGTCCGGTACGAGCTGGCGCTCTGGCGCAACCTGTGGCGCTGGGCGCGGCGCCGGCCGCCGCTGCTGCCCGCGGGCGCGCACGGCTTCGGGTACGCGGCGGGCGTCGCCCCGACCCTGCGCGCCTTCGTGATCATCTCGGCGGTGGAGCTGCCGATCGTCCACTTCGTCGTACCGTGGTCCGGCGCCCGGCTCGCGCTCGACGTGCTCGGGGTGTACGGGCTGGTCTGGATGGTCGGGCTGCTCGCCACCACCCGGCAGGAGCCGCACCTGGTCGGCCCGGCCGGCATCCGCGTCCGGTACGGCATGACCGGGCGGCTGGCGATCCCCGCGGCGGACATCGCGTCGATCACCGCGCGCACCCGGACGCTGCCGCCCGGCACCGTGCTGGTCGAGGACGAGCCCGACGGCGGCCGGGCCGCGCACCTGGCGGTGGTCGGCCAGACCAACGTGGACGTCGTGCTGCGCGGGCCGCGGGTGCTGCCGCTGCGCCGCGCCGCCGGGCGCCCGCTCACGGCCGTCCGGTTCTACGCCGACGACCCGGCGGCCCTGGTCGCCCGGGCGCGGGAGCTGCTGGCCGACCGCCCGGCCGCCTGACCCCGCGCCGCCCGCCATGGGGCGCGTCGCGGGTCGCGGGCGGCCGCGGCGGGTGCGCGGCTCGACCCGGACGCCGGGCGCGGGCGGCTACGGCGCCGGGACGATCTCGTCGCCGTCCTTCTTCACCGTGCGCTCCGGCAGCGCCGCCCGGGCCGGGCCGCCCAGCACCGAGCCGTCGGTGATGGAGAAGTCGCTGTTGTGGCAGGCACAGTGGATCTTGCCGGCGGTGACCGCCTGGACCGTGCAGCCCTGGTGCGTGCACTTGGCGCTGAAGCCCTTGTACACGCCCGCCGTCGGCTGGGTCACCACGACCTCGCGGTCCTTGAGCACCACGCCGCCGCCGACCGGCACCTCGGCCGCCTTCACCAGCGCCGTCGGCGCCGCGGTCGTCGGCGCGCCGGTCGCCGGCCCGCCCTGCGTCGCGGTCGGCTCGGCCGCCGTGTCCTTGTCGCCGTCGCCGCAGCCGGCGAGCACCGTCGTCGCGCCGACCGCCCCCGCGCTGAACAGGACGGCCCGCCGGCCCGTCCGCGGGCTGGTCGCCGTGGTGTCCTCGGTCATCATCGGCCCCTCTCTCCGGTACGCCGGGCGCGGCGCCGGGCAGCGCCACCGCCACACGGTATGCGGTACGGCACAGACATACCTCCCGATCGAGGAGGTAAGGGCAGCCTATTCAGGCTTCCGGGCCTTCGTCCGGGTCGCCCGCGCCGGGCGCCGGGCGCCGTCCGCGCCGGCCGCCGCCGGGGCCACCCCGGCCAGTACCGGGCCGAGGAACCGGCCGGTGTGGCTGGCCGGGTTCGCCGCCACCTGCTCCGGGGTGCCGGCGGCGACGACCGTACCGCCCTTGTGGCCGCCCTCCGGGCCCATGTCGATGACCCAGTCCGCGGACTTCACGACGTCCAGGTTGTGCTCGATGACGATGACCGTGTTGCCCTTGTCGACCAGGCCGCCCAGCACCAGCAGGAGCTTGCGGATGTCCTCGAAGTGCAGGCCGGTGGTCGGCTCGTCGAGCACGTACACCGTCCGGCCGCTGGACCGCTTCTGCAGCTCGCTGGCCAGCTTCACCCGCTGCGCCTCGCCGCCGGACAGCGTCGGCGCCGGCTGGCCGAGCCGCACGTACCCGAGGCCGACGTCGTTGAGCGTGCGCAGGTGCCGGTGGATGCCGGGGATCGCGGCGAAGAAGTCGGCCGCCTCCTCGATCGGCATCTCCAGCACGTCCGAGATCGTCCGGCCCTTGTAGTGCACCTCCAGCGTCTCCCGGTTGTACCGGGCGCCCTTGCACACCTCGCACGGGACGTACACGTCCGGCAGGAAGTTCATCTCGATCTTGATGGTGCCGTCGCCGGAGCAGTTGTCGCAGCGGCCGCCCTTGACGTTGAACGAGAACCGGCCCGGCCCGTACCCGCGGACCTTCGCCTCGGTCGTCTCGGCGAACAGCCGCCGGACGTGGTCGAACACGCCCGTGTACGTCGCCGGGTTGGACCGCGGCGTGCGGCCGATCGGCGACTGGTCGACGCCGACGACCTTGTCCACATGGTCCAGCCCGCGCACCCGGGTGTGCCGGCCGGGGACCATCCGGGCGCCGTTGAGCTGGTTGGCCAGCACGGTGTACAGGATGTCGTTGACCAGCGTGGACTTGCCCGAGCCGCTCACCCCGGTGACCGCGACGAACTGGCCCAGCGGGAAGGCGACGCTGAGGTTGCGCAGGTTGTGCTCGCGCGCCCCCTCGACCACCAGCTCCCTGCCCTTCTCCCGCGGCCGCCGCTGCGCCGGCGTGGGGATGCGGGAGCGCCCGGACAGGTACGCGCCGGTCACCGACTCCTTGCTGCGCAGCAGGTCCCGGTACGTGCCGCTGTGCACGATCCGGCCGCCGTGCTCGCCGGCCCCCGGCCCGATGTCGACGATCCAGTCGGCGGTGCGGATCGTGTCCTCGTCGTGCTCGACGACGATCAGCGTGTTGCCGAGGTTCTTCAGCCGGACCAGCGTCTCGATCAGCCGGTGGTTGTCCCGCTGGTGCAGGCCGATCGACGGCTCGTCCAGCACGTACAGCACGCCGACCAGGCCCGAGCCGATCTGGGTGGCCAGCCGGATCCGCTGCGCCTCGCCGCCGGACAGCGTGCCCGCGGCCCGGTCCAGCGACAGGTAGTCCAGGCCGACATCGACGAGGAAGCGCAGCCGGGCGTTGATCTCCTTGAGCACCCGCTCGGCGATCATCCGCTGCCGGTCGTCGAGCTGCATCCCGGCCAGCAGCTCGGCGCACTCGCCGATGCTCAGCCCGCAGACCTCGGCGATGTTGCGCCCGTGCAGGGTGACCGCCAGCACCTCGGGCTTGAGCCGGGCGCCGCCGCAGGCCGGGCAGGGCACCTCGCGCATGTACCCCTCGTACTTCTCCCGCGACCACTCCGACTCGGTGTCGCCGTGCCGGCGCTCGATCCACTGCACCACGCCCTCGAAGCCGGTGTAGTAGGAGCGGCTGCGGCCGTACTTGTTGCGGTAGCGCACGTGCACCTGGTCGGCCGCGCCGTACAGGATCGTCTTCTGCGCCTTGCTCGGCAGCTTGCGCCACGGCGTGTCCAGGTCGAAGCCGGCGGCCTCGCCCAGCGCCTCCAGCAGGTGCAGGAAGTACTCCAGCGTGTGCCCGCCCGACCACGGGGCGATCGCGCCCTCGCGCAGCGACCGCTCGGGGTCGGGGATGATCAGCTCGGCGTCGACCTCCTTGCGGGTGCCGAGGCCGGTGCAGTCGACGCAGGCGCCGTACGGGGAGTTGAAGGAGAAGACCCGCGGCTCCAGGTCCTCGATGGCGAGCGGGTGGTCGTTCGGGCAGGCCAGGTGCTCGGAGAAGCGCCGCTCCCGGGTGCCCTCGGCGGTGGCGGTGGCGCCGGGGATCTCGACGCCGGCCGGGACGTCGACGAACTCGACAGTGATGATGCCGGCCGCGAGCGCCAGCGCCGACTCGACCGAGTCGGTGAGCCGCTGCTTGGACCCGGCCTTGACGGCGAGCCGGTCGACCACCACCTCGATGGTGTGCTTCTCCTGCTTCTTCAGCTTCGGCGGCTCGGTCAGCGGGTGCACCACGCCGTCGACCCGGACCCGGGCGTAGCCCTTGGTCTGGAGGTCGGCGAACAGGTCGACGTACTCGCCCTTGCGGCCGCGGACGACCGGCGCGAGCACCATGAACTTGGTGCCCTCGGGCGCGGCCAGCACCCGGTCGACGATCTGCTGCGGGCTCTGCCGGGAGATCCGCTCGCCGCAGGCCGGGCAGTGCGGCTCGCCGGCGCGGGCGAACAGCAGCCGCAGGTAGTCGTACACCTCGGTGATCGTGCCGACGGTCGAGCGCGGGTTGCGGGAGGTCGACTTCTGGTCGATCGAGACCGCCGGGGACAGGCCCTCGATGAAGTCGACGTCGGGCTTGTCCATCTGGCCGAGGAACTGCCGGGCGTACGCCGACAGCGACTCGACGTAGCGGCGCTGGCCCTCGGCGAAGATCGTGTCGAACGCGAGGCTGGACTTGCCCGAGCCGGACAGCCCGGTGAACACCACGAACGCGTCGCGCGGCAGGTCGAGGTGCACGTCGCGCAGGTTGTGCTCGCGCGCGCCACGGATGATCAGTCGGTCGCCCACTTGCCGTCCTCACCGGGTCGGGTCTGTGGTGGCCGGGAATCGTCTGCCGGGTTTGCGGGGGAATGCGCACCCAGCGGGGCCACCGCCGGCAACTGTAGCCCCGACCCCCGACACTTCTCATCCACCGAGCCCGCGCGGCGCGCGGCGGCACCGCGCCCGCCGGCCGACGTGCGGCGCGGCGGGCGCGGGCCCGGTTCAGCAGGGCTGGGTGACCAGGTCCCAGAGGGCGCCGTACCCGACGTCGATGCGGTTGCCGCCGGGGCCGCTGGCCCGGATGTTCTGCGTGATGATCAACTGGTCGAGGCCGCCGCAGCGGGAGCCCCAGAAGTCGTCCAGGGTGTGCGCCGCCTGCCACGAGCCGTCGTACGGGCCCTCGCCGCGCCAGCCCGGCAACTCCAGGGTGCGGCTGTCGCCCTGCCAGAAGTACTTGCTCTTGAACTGGGCCGTCGCGCCCGGCCGCAGGGTGGCCTCGCCGCTGTACGCGACCCGGCGCAGCCCGACCCGGTGGCCCTCGGCGGCGGTGAGCCGCAGCACCAGCGTGCAGGCCACGATCGCCGGGCTGTGCGGCGTCCGGGCGGTGAAGTCCCGGTACAGCGCGGTCAGCCCGCCGCCGGTCGGGTCGACGATCACCGACGTGCTGTCCTTGTCGCAGCCCGAGCCGGAGACGGCGACCAGTTCGACGCCGACCGGGCCGCGGCGCGGCTCCGGCGCCGCGGTGGCCGGCGGCGCCGCCAGCGGTACGGTGCAGGCGGCGATCAGGGTCGCCGCGGCGACCCGGTTGCGCGTGCTCATCGGTCTCCCCCATCCGGTCGGTTGCAGCTATCCAGCCGCCAGTCGATGCGCAGGGCCCAGTCCTCGTCCGGCCGGGTCATCCCGATCCGGTTGACGCCCGCGCCGTCCGCGCGCAGGGACTGGGTGAGGTTGAGCCGGTCCGTCCCGCAGTCCGACCACTGGCCGCGGTCGGGGTGCTGGGTGACCTGCCAGCGGTCGTTGAACCAGCCGCGCCGGGACCAGCCGGGGTGGACGACGGTGTCGCCGCCGGCCCACTGGTACTTGGCCTTGAACGTCACGTGGCCGCCGGTCAGCCTGGCGTCGCCGCGGTAGGTGACCTCGCCGATGCGGGCGCGGTACCCGGCCGGCGGCGTCACCTCCAGGACCAGCGTGCACGCCTTGAGGTCGGGGTCCGGCGGGGTGGCCGCGCGGAACCCGCCGAAGCTGACGGTGATGCCGGCGTCGTCCGGCTGCGGCGCGACGTACGCGCTGCCGCGCGGGCAGCCGGAGCCGGCGACGGTGACCAGCCGGACCCGTACGGGGTCGGTGGCGGGATCGTCGGGCGGGCCGGCCGCAGCCGGACCGCCCGGCACCGCGGCCAGCCCGGCGAGGGCGGCGGCGGCTATTCGGGTGGCGAGTCTCATGGGTGGTTGCCTCCTCGGCCGAGGGCATGGTTGGTGGGCCGCTGGCGGCCGCGCGCCGAGTGCGCGACCGCCAGCGGCCCCGGAGGGATTCAGGCGCGGGTGGTGCAGGGCTTGGTGTCCAGCTCCCAGATCGTCGAGTACCTGGAGTCGGCGGTCTCCATGTTCACGACGTTGGTGCCGGTACCGGTGGCCTTGAGGTTCTGGGTGATCACGAGCTGGTCGGTGCCGCCACAGCGGGAGCCCCAGAACTCGGTCAGCGTGTGCGTCGCCTGCCAGGACGAGTCGTACGGCCCGGTGCGCTTCCAGCCCGGCAGCTCCTCGGTCCGGGAGACGCCCTGCCAGAAGTACTTGGCCTTGAACTCGGCGCTGCCCCGGGCGACCAGCACGGCCTCGCCGCGGTAGTCCACCTTGCGGACGCCGAGCCGGTAGCCCGGGTCGAGCTTGACCTTGAAGGTGACGGTGCACGCCTTCACCGCCGGCGTCGTCGGGGTGCGCACCTCGAACGCCCCGTACAGGATGGTGAAGCCACTGCCGGCCGGGTTGATCTCCACGTGGGTGGTGCCGTCGTTCGGGCAGCCGGCGCCCGAGAGGCCGGCCAGCTCCAACTGGGGCGGCCCGGCGGACCGGGCCGCGGCCGCGGGCACCGCCACGCCGGCGCCGACGCAGGCGGCGACCAGCGCGCCGGCGAGGAGTCTGGACACGTACGTTTTCATGAGCGTTTCCCCTGTCTGTTGCGGTGCGGCACGGGTCGCTGGCGCAACCGGCGGCACCGCGCCCGCGAGGAGGGCGCGGCGCCGCCGGTGGCGGTCAGCACTCCTCGATGTCGAAGTCCCACTTGGACGAGTAGCTGGAGTCGGCCGTCTCCAGGTTGACGACGTTCGAGCCGCTGCCGCTGACCTTGAGGTTCTGCGTCACGTTGAGCCGGGTCTCGACGCCGCAGAGGGTGAAGTACTTCTCCTTGATCCGGTGCTCGGCGTCCCACGAGCCGTCGTACGGGCCGCGGTCCGCCCAGCCCGGGTGCTCCAGCGTGCGGGAGTTGCCCTGGTAGAAGTACTTGGCCTTGAACTCCGCCCGGGCACCCGTGCGCAGCACCGACTCGCCGCGGTAGGTGACCTTGCGGATGCCGACCTTCAGGCCCGCCGGGACCTTGATGTTGAGTACGAGGGTGCAGTTGCGCAGGGTCGGCGTCTGCGGGGTACGCGCCTCGAACGCGTCGTACAGCGCGGTGAAGCCGGTGCCGTCGAGGTTGGGCACGATCGTCGCGGTGTCCGCGGGGCAGCCGGAGCCGCCGTACGAGACGACCTCGATCTGCGGCGGGGTCGGGCGGGGCCCGGCCGCGGCGGGGACGCCGAGGCCGGCGGCGAAAAGCGCCCCGACGAGCGCGCCGGCCGGGATAGTGCGCGAGCTGGTCATGCTTCCCTCCATCGCGGGTGCCTCCGTGCGGCGCGCGCCGACCGGCGCACCGGCGGGCGCGGGCCCACCGCGGGGACGTGCCACCCGCCAGGCCGTCCCCGTCCGACCTGTGTAGATGAAGAGAACGCATCGGCCGGGTCGAATACCTGCACCCGGCCAACGGTGCACGAATTGCGAATACGACGAAATGCCGCCGGCCCCCGAAAAGGCGGGGTGACCGGCGGATTCCTGTATTCACTCACGTCTTTTCATGAGCCGGCCACGCGCACACCGGCCCCGATCGGACCGGGTCGGGGATTGACATCGGCCAATCGGTGCGGGGACCGGGTGCGTTCGGGCGATCACTCCACAGTGGAATCATGTCGTCGCGCAGGGTAGGCTCCGGGGTGGGAGAGCCCACTTCCGCGGGCTGTCACGGGGGCGCCGCTGCTACGGCGTATGCACCACAGCGGGAGTCGCCATGCCATCGCTCGATGCCCTGGTCCGTCCCACTCCGACCTGCGTACCGGCCCCGCCGGCGGGCGCCGCGCGCCCGGCCGCGCCGGCCGCCTCCCGACCGCCGCCCACGCCCCGCCGGCCCGGCGCCGGGCCGGCCGCGGGGGCGGGCGGTAGCGCCGGGCGGCACCCGATCGAACCGGGAATCCTCGCCGCGGCCGCGGCCGGCGACGAGCATTCCTGGGCGCGGCTGATCCGCGCGTACGGCCCGCTCGTACACGGCCTCACCCGGCGCTATCGACTCAATGACGCCGATACCCACGACGTCGCGCAAACCGTGTGGCTGTCGCTGATGGAGAATGCGCACACCATCCGCGAACCGGCGGCGCTCGCCTCCTGGCTCGGCCGGACGACGCGCAATGTCTGCCTGCAATTGCTGCGCCAGCACCGGCGGGTCCAGCCGGTCGCGCCGGACACGGTGGCGGCGCTGTCCGACCGCGGGCACGAGCCGATCGACGCGGCGCTCGGCGCCCTCACGGCGGCCCAGTGGGGCGAGGTGCTGCGGGCGGCGACGGCCGAGCTGCCGGCGCGCTGCCGGCGGCTGATCGGGCTGCTGCTGCGGGAGCCGGCGCTCAGCTACGGGGACATCGCGGCGGAGCTGGGGGTGCCGCCGGGGAGCCTGGGGCCGACCCGGGCCCGGTGCCTGGCCAAGCTGCGCCGGACGAAGGCGTTCGCGGCCGCCCTCGCCGCCGCCCGCGCCGCCGGCTGATCCCTCGCCGGTCACCGGCCGCGGGCGTGCCACTCCGCGAGGTGCGGGGCGAGCCACCCACCTGCGGGTGATCGCGCCGAGCGGCCCGCTCCGCGACGGGAACGGGCCGCTCGGCGCGGATCAGTGGTGAACCGAGAACCGGATGCGCTGCTGCCAGTAGTCGATGGCATAGATCACGATGTACTTCTTGCGATCCGGCACGTTGCGGGCCAGTACCGTCTCCCGGTCTCCGCACGCGGTAACCGGGTCGGTGTAGGTCAACGACCCATTGACCGCCGGGTAGAAGCCCAGCAGGAATGTCTGGCATCGGTCGGAGGGCTCGGCCGGATCCTTGATGTGGGACACGCTGATCGTCTTGCACCTGGACCGGGGTGTGGTCAACACCTTGCTACCGACCCGGCCGGCTTCGTAGAAGCCGTACTCCGGCTGCACCGACACGCAGGCCGTGCGGCCGCGGTCGGCGGCCCCGGCGGGTGCGGATGTGACTCCCAGCAGTGCGGCGGCAGCCACCATGCCGGTGAGGAGGGTGGTGGTTAGGAGTTTCACGATGGTCACTCCTGTTCGTCTCATTGATCAAGATTGGTGCGTACTGCCCGGTGAGGCTGACTATCCTCCGCCGGTGGCGCAAGCACACGTGAATCAGCCGATCATCGAGCGAGGTCGAGCTGTCCAGCCGCCGGACGCTGGTGACAGCCGTCCGGAGGTAGCCGGCCCGGCGGCGCCGCACCGTCGGCATTGAATGCCGGTTACTCCGCGGCTCCTTCGATGTTGGGACGCCTCGGCGGTTGTGCTCGTCCTCGTACGCGAACCAGCGCATGAGGTCGCGGACTGCGTGCCTACCAGCCGCGCGCTCGCCAGTCGGGGATGCTGGGCCGCTCGACCCCGAGCGTCGAATCCTTGCCGTGACCGGGGTAGAACCACGTTTCGTCGGGCAGTCGACCGAAAATCTTGGTTTCAAGATCGGTCATGAGGCTGGCGAACTCCTCTTCGCTTGTTGTCCGCCCGGGACCGCCCGGGAAGAGCGAGTCGCCGGTGAACAGGTGCGGGACGCCGGCCGGGTCGCGGTACAGCAGCGCCAGCGCGCCCGGCGTGTGCCCGGCCAGGTGGATCACCTCCAGCGCGCACTCCCCCACCGCGATCGCGTCGCCCTCGGCCACCGGCTCCGGCGGGCCGGGGATCGCCGGCGCGTCCGCGGCGTGGGCCAGGCTGCGCGCGCCGGTCGCGGCGACCACCTCGGCGAGCGCCCGGACGTGGTCCCAGTGCCGGTGCGTCGTCACCACCGTGCGCAGGCCGGCGGGGCCGGCCAGGTCGAGCAGGCGCTCCGGCTCGGCGGCGGCGTCGACGAGGAGCTGCTCCCCGGTCCGGCGGCAGCGCAGCAGGTACGCGTTGTTGTCGAAGTCGCTGACCGACACCTTCGTGATGACCAGCTCCGCCAGCTCGCGAACGGCCGGCGGGCCGCCCGGCCGGACCTCCCCGGTGTACGACATGGGTCCCCTCCCGTCCCCGTGACCCTTTCCCGTGCCCCCGCGACCCTATCCGCCGAAATTCGATTGGCGGTACCCCGCGGCGCCCCTACCGTGAAGTGGTCCACAGCGCGACGCCGACGCGGCGTCCGGGTCGAGGAGGGGGTGAGGGTCATGGGTCACGCGACCGCGCCGGGCCCCCGGCGCACGGCGGGGCAGTACCGCCGCACCTGATCACTCCCGCACTCCCGCGAAGGACACCGAAATGAGCATCGACCTCGCGTCCCTGGGCTGGGACGCCGGTTTCGCGTCGGCCCTACCGGCCGACGAACCCGAGCTGCGACCGGGCCGGATCACCCGGGTCGACCGCGGCATCGGCACCGTACTGACCGCCGACGGGCCGGTCCGCGCCTCGCTCGGCGGCGACCTGCTCGCCGCCGCGGCGCGCGACCCGGTGGCGCTGCCGTGCGCCGGCGACTGGGTGGCCGTGCGGCACTGGCCGGACGGCCGGCTCACCGCCGAGCTGGTCCTGCCCCGGCGCAGCGCCGTGGTGCGGCGGACGTCGGACAAGGACTCCACGGGCCAGGTGCTCGCGGCGAACCTGGACGTCGCCGCCGTGGTCGAGCCCGTCGACCCCGGGCCCGACCTCGGCCGGATCGAGCGGCTGCTCGCCCTGGCCTGGGAGTCCGGCGCGCAGCCGATGGTCGTACTGACCAAGGCCGACGCCGCGGCCGACCCGGCCGCGATCGCGGAGCAGGTCGCCGACCTCGCGCCGGGGGTGCCGGTCGCGCCGGTGAGCGGCCGGACCGGCGCCGGCCTGGACGCGCTGGCCCCGCTGGTCGCCCCCGGCCGGACGCTCGGCCTGCTCGGCCCCTCCGGGGCGGGCAAGTCGACGCTGGTCAACGCCCTGGCCGGGGTGGCGGCGATGGCGGTGCAGGAGGTCCGCCGGGTCGACGGCAAGGGGCGGCACACGACGACCTACCGGGCGCTGGTCACCGTGGCCGGCGGCGGGGCGATCATCGACACGCCGGGCATCCGGGCGGTCGGCATGTACGACGGGGCCGAGGGCGTCGACCGGACGTTCGCCGAGGTACTGGAGCTGGTGGCGCGGTGCCGGTTCGCCGACTGCGGGCACGAGTCCGAGCCGGGGTGCGCGGTGCGCGCGGCGCTGGAGTCGGGGGACCTGTCGCGGCGCCGGTACGAGAGCTGGCGGAAGCTGGAGCGCGAGGTCGCCTACGAGGCGCGGCGCCGGGACGTCCGGCTGGCGGCCGAGGAGCGGGCCAAGTGGAAGCGGATCCACAAGGAGCAGCGGACGCTGTACCGCAACCGCTGAGCGGACGCCGCCGCACGCGGCAGCCGGCCGCGCCGCGGACGACGTGGGCGCCGGACGATGGCGCGGCGGGAACAGTCGGCGCGGCGGAACGGATGGCGCGGCGGAACGGATGGCGCGGGCCGGCTCCTGGCGGGGAGCCGGCCCGCGGTGCGGTCGGGGGCGGTGAGGCGCCCCCGTGGATGGTTGACCGCAGTGCCACTCCCGGTCCGGCGCCGCGGGTGGTCCGCCCCCGCCACCGGGGCGAGGTGGCTCCGGGGGCGCGGTCGCGGCAGGACCGGCCGGGATGTGGTCTTGCTCGTGCATCCGTCGACCAACGTACCGATGCCCGCCAGCGCCGCCGACCACGGAACGTTTCACGGTGTACCGCGGACGCAACTTTCCGTTACCGACTCCGGAAATGCCTGCCCGGGGCCAAGAAATGAGCCGCGTACGGCACCGATTTCACGCTTGACCGACTTGCTCAAGTGAAAATGCAGCCGCGTTGCCGGCGGCGGGCGTCACAGCGTGGAGATGACGCCGAGCAGCCAGGCCAGCCCGATCGCCACCGCGGCGGCGAACTCCACCAGCATCGAGATGCCCGCGGCGAGCAGCGCCTCCTTGGTCGACGGCCAGGCCCGCGCGTGGTCGCCCAGCCGGGCCCACTCGGCCAGCCACACGCCGAGGACGAAGCCGAGGGCGAGGCCGATCACCGGTATGACGAAGAAGCCCACGACGCCGAGCGCCGCGCCGCACAGCAGGGTCCGGTTCGGCACGCCCACGTCCTGCAGGCGCTTGCCGGGCCAGAGGAACTTGATCACCGTGGCGGCCAGGGCGAGGACCGTGGCCAGGCCGAGGACCGCCCACCGCTGCCAGCCCTCGCCGGCGACCAGCGCCCAGAGCAGCACGCCGCCCCAGCACAGGGCCAGGCCCGGCAGCACGGGCACGACGACGCCCAGCGCGCCGACGGCGATGATCAGTCCGGCGACGATGGTGACGACGAGGTCGGTGTGATCCACGGGAACACTGTGCCGTACGGCGGCGGGCGCCGCCAGCGGTCAGCGGCGCACGTAGTGGTTGAGCACCAGGTCGTCGTACGGGTCGTACTCGACCGGGGCGCGCATCACCGGCATCTGGCCCCACTTGGAGCGGACCTCGCCGGTGCGGCCGACCTCGATGCCGCTGTGGTCGTCGTAGACCCAGGAGACCCGCATGCCGTCGCCGGCCGGCTGGTTGGTCTGCCAGCGGCGGTAGCTGCCGTCGTTCCAGTACGCGTCGTCGCCGGGCGAGTCGAGCCACACGTCGTTGGTCGGCGACTGGCTGTACCAGGCGAAGGAGTGGCAGTTGTACCGTCGGGTCGGGCTGGACTCCTGCACCGCCCGCGGGAACTGGCCGTCGATCTGGCGCTGCACGTACCGCATCTCCGACTCGGTCATCTCCGAGCCCTGCCGCTGCGCGGTGACGCCGGTGCCGCGGGGGGTGCGGATGGTGATCGGCTCGTCGCCGCGGCTCGGGGTGTCGTCCGGGTCGTCGGTGTCCGGGCGGTCGCCGTCGCCGTCGTTGTCGCCGGGCTCGGTGGGCCGGTCACCGCCGGTGTCCGGGTCGGTCGGCCGGTCGCCGCCGTCCCCCGGCTCCGTCGGGCGATCACCGCCGGTGCCCGGCTCCGTGGGCCGGTCGCCGTCGTCGTCGCCGGGCTCCGTGGGCCGGTCGCCGCCGGTGTCGCCGGGCTCCGTCGGGCGGTCGCCGTCGCCGGGCTCGGTGGGGCGGTCGCCGCCGGTGCCCGGCTCGGTGGGGCGGTCGCCGTCGCCCGGCGGGTCGGCCAGCGCGTGCCGGGCGCCCGGCGCCGCGCGGTGCGCCGCCGCCGCGGACCGGACCGCCGCCAGCGCCGCGTCCGAGGCGCTCGGCTCGCCGCGCAGCAGCGCGACGCCGCGCCAGTCCCAGCCCTCGCGCACGGCCAGCGCCCGGCCGAGCGTCACGGTCGTGGCCTCCAGGCCGCCGGTGCCGTACAGGGTGCGCTCGGCCGCCTTGCGGGCGAACGCCCGCTCGCCCACGGCCAGCGCCGCGTCGAGCTGCGCGGGTTGCAGCGTCGCCAGCACCGGGGGCTGGCCCAGCAGGGTCTCGAGCTGCCACAGCTCGACCCGGGTGCGGTCCTGCTCGTCCTGCGTCGCCGCGGCGAGGCCGCGCGCGGCGGCGGCGTCGGTGGCCGTGCCGTACCGGCGCAGCAGCTCCGTTCCGGCGTCGCCGCGGCGCAGCAGCTCGCGGGCGCCGGTGAACCGCTGGGCCAGCTTCTCGAAGCCCTGCTGCGGGTTGTTGTAGGCGAGGATGTTGCCGAACAGCGGGTACGCCAGCGTCGCCCGGACCAGCGCCGCGGTGGACAGCCGGCGGGCCGTCGCGGCGGGCATCTGGGTGGCGTCGACCATCTGCCGGTACGAGGTGAACGCGGCCCAGCGGGCCGTGCCCGGCTGGTTCCGGAACGCGAAGTCGTCGGCCGGCGCAGCGCCGGCCGGCGTGCCGGTGACGGCGACGGTCAGGACGACCGCGGCCCCCACGCCGCGCCACCACCGGGCCCGCTGCCGGGATGCCCGTCGGGACCATGCGCCCCGCGTGGATGTGCGTCGCATCGCCGCCACCCCCGTTTCCCCTCACGGCATCGAAAGACGCCGATCAGGTTACTGTCCCGGGTGGTCGATGCCGCTATCGTCCGGTTGGCCACATCAGCCGCAGGTGACCCGGCGGGCACGGGGAGTACACACCGCGCCCGCCGGGGCCCGCACGCCGGACTACTTGGCCGCGAGGATGTCCACCACGAAGCGCAGCGCGCCGCCGGGGCGGCCGCCGGCCGGGGTCTCGCCGTACGCCTGGTCGGCCGGGATGTCGAGCTGCACCCGGCTGCCGACCTTCTGCCCGACGAGGCCGGCGTCCCAGCCCTTGATGACCTGGCCGACGCCGATGGCGAACTCGGCCGGCTGGCCGCTGTCCCAGGACGCGTCGAACTGCTTGCCGTCCTTGTACGTCACGCCCACGTAGTGCACGGTGATCGTCTGGCCGGACTTGACCTCCGCGCCGGTGCCCGGCTTGAGGACGGTGACCTTGAGCTTGTCGACCGCGCCGGTACCGGCGGTCACCTTCGGCTTGTCGCCCGGCGCGACCGGCGGCGCGGCGGACGCGCTGGCGGAGGCGTCCACGGTCGGCGAGCCGGGCTTGTCGTCGTCGCCGGTCAGCGCCACGATGCCGACGACCGCGCCGATCACCACGAGGACGGCGATGCCGGAGCCGATCCAGGCCGTCCGCTTGCGCTTGGCCTCCGCCGCCTTCTTCGCGGCCATCTCCTCCGCGATCCGCCGGGCCGCGCCGGACATGGAGGGGCGCACCCTCTGCTCGTTCTCGCTCACGTTTCCGCCTCAGTCGTCGTTCGGAACCCGGTATCGGCCCCGCGCCGGCACCCACCGTACTAAACCGCCCGGGCCGCCGGAGCCCGGCCATCGCGGCCTTCGGGCAGGTCAACCGGTCAGCCGGCGCCCGCGGCGGCCGGGAACGTCACGTCGGCGACGCGGCGGCCGCGCAGGGTCAGCACGGCGGTGCGGGTGGCCCGGGGCACGTCGAAGACGAGCTGCCCGGAGAGCTGGGACAGCGGACGCAGCGTATCGCCCGGGAGGTCCACGCGGAACGGGGTGAACTGCGCGCCGTTCGCAGTGAGCGCGAACCGGTCCCCGGCGTACCGCAGGGCGGCGTCCGGGCCGGCGGCCAGCGTGAGGTCGAGGGTGACCCGGCGGCTGCCCGCGGGCGCGCCCGGACTGTCGGCCACCCGGTCCACCCGGATGCTCGACGTGGTCGGCAGCGCGCCGCGCACGGCCGTCCCGGTACCGCTGAGGGTCACCGCCAGCAGCCACACCCCCGCGGCGACCAGGACCAGGCCGACGATCACCCGCTTGTCCAGCCGGCGGATCGGGCCGGCGGGCGCGCGGCGGGCGAACCGGCTCCGGCCGCCCATCGCGGCGAGCAGGACCGCGCCGGGCGGCGGGGCCGGGCCGGGCCGGGGGGCCGGGCCGGGCCGGTCGGGCGGCGGCTCGCGGCGGACCGCCGGACCGCCGCGACCGTTGCTGCGCCGCTGCCCCCGCACGCCGCCCCCTCCCCGTCGATGGTGCAAGCCGCCGGGGAATCCACGGTCCGGCGGCTCGCCCGGCGAGCGTGCCACCCGGCCCTGAGCGCCGCGTGTGGCCCGCCCGGGGCCCGGCTGAGGCCGCGGGCGGGCCGGCCCGGCGCCGCGGGTTTCCTTCAGCCCCGGGCGGGGGCGCCGATGGGAGAACAACGGCGGCGCGGATGCCCGCTGCGGATAAAAGGGGACAACCAGTGCGCGTGACCGTACTCGGCCGGCTCAGCGTCGCCGACGCCGACGGCCGCGCCCTGCCCATCGAGGGCCTCCCCCGCCGCGCCCGCCAGGTGCTCTGCGTGCTCGCGGCCCGGCACGACCGGCCCCAGTCCAAGGACGCGCTGGCCGACGCCGTGTGGGGCGAGGACCTGCCCGGCAACCACGTCGCCGCGCTGGAGCACTACGTCTCGCTGATCCGGCGCACCCTGCAGCCGGGCCGGCCGACCGCCGAGTCGTTCATCGTGACCCGGGCCGGCGGGTACCTGTTCACCACGCAGCGCGCCGAGCTGGACCTGGCCGACCTGCGCGGCGCCGTCCGGGCCGCCGACGAGCACCCGGCCGGCGCCCCCGCCCGGCTCGCCCTGCGCCAGCGGGTGCTGGACCTGGCCGAGGACCTGCCGTTCGCCGACGACCAGTACGCCGAGTGGGCCGGCGGCCCGCGGGCCGAGGTCCGGGACGCGATGCTGCTCGCCCTCTGCGAGCTGGCCGAGGACGCCGCCCCCACCGACCCGGCCCGGTCGCTGCGGCTGGCCGGCGACGCCGTCGCCCTCGACCGGTACGCCGAGGCGCCGTACCGGCTGGCCATGCGCGCCGCCGCCGACCTGGGCCGCACCGACGACGCACTGCGCTGGTACGACCGCTGCCAGCAGGCGCTCGACGAGGAGCTGGGCGTGCCGCCGTCGGTGGAGACCGCCAACCTGCGCGCCGCGATCGTGGCCCGGCGGGGGCAGGCGTCCGCGCCCCGGCCGACCCCGGCGGCGCCCGCGGCCGAGCCGGACCGGCTGTTCCTCGGCCGGCGGGCCGAGCTGGACCTGCTGCTCGGCGACGCCGCCCCGCGCGTGGTGCACCTGGTCGGGCCGATCGGCTCGGGCAAGTCGGCGCTGCTCGCCGAGGTCGCCCGCCGCGCCCCCGCCCGGGTCGGCCCCGGCCGCGGGCCGGGCGCCGGCGCGACCGACACGCTGCGGCTGAGCTGGCTGCGCTCCGCGCTGGACGCCCTCGGCGCCGGCGCGGCCGCGCGGGCCGCCGTGGAGACGGCGATGGCCGAGCGGCGCGCGCTGTCGGTGGCCGAGCTGACCGCGATCGCCGACGCGCTGCGCGAGCTGGACCGCCCGGTGCTGACCGTGGACGACGCCACCGAGCTGGACGCGGACAGCGTCAACGAGCTGGGCTGGCTGCGCGACCACTGCCCCGGGCTGCGGCTGGCGCTGGCCTACCCGTACCCGTCGGCGCTGGCCGGGCGGCCGCTGGCCAACCTCGGCGCCGACCTGGTGCTGCGGCTGGAGCCGCTGACCGAGGCCGACCTGGAGCCCGTACCGGGCGGGTGGGTCGCCACCGGCGGCATCCCCGCGCTGGTCGGCGTCGTCGCCGCGCCGGACTCGGTGGCCGGTTCGGTGGCGATGCACGTGGCCCGGGTCCGGGTGCGGGCGCTGCCGCCGTCGGCGTGGGAGATCCTGCGGCTGTGCGCGACCGTCGGGCCGCTGGCCGTCGGCGAGCTGCGCGAGCTGACCGCGCTGGCGCTGCCCGAGGTGCTCTCGGGCGTGGACCAGCTCGTCCACGCGCACCTGCTCACCGAGGACGTCGAGGGCCGGGTGGCGCTGCGCGCCGAGCTGATCCGGGCGGCGATCGACGGGCAGGTCTCCGGCGCCCACCGGGCGCACCTGGTCGAGCGGCGGGACGCCGTCCGGGCGCGGACCGCGGTGCCGACCGCGCCGGCCGCGGCGCTGGACGCCCGGCCGCCGGTGCCGGGCCGGCGCCGGCGGATGACCCCGACGGACACCTGGAACCTGAACCTCAACCGCGGCTGACGCCGGGCTCAGTTGAAGCGGTACAGGTTGTACCGGCTCATGATCCGGATCAGGTTCCGCGCGTACACCGGCGAGGTCGCGTATCCGGCCCTGTGGATGGCGGCGGCGAACCGGCCCGGCGACAGGTAGTAGCGGAACGCGCCCCGGTACCGGGGCCGCTCGGCCAGCCACTTCGCGTGGTCCAGCATCGACCCGGCCAGGTTCCGGTACACCCGGAACGTCGCCCGCGTCCGCCAGCACTTGCCGCCGCCGCACTCGTGCGTGGCGTATCCGCGGCAGCCGATCGCGATCGTCCCCGGCGCGCCGAAGCACTTGATCCCGAAGTAGTTGTGGTCCCGCCGGGTCAGCAGGCTCTTGCCCCAGCCGGACTCCAGGATCGCCTGGGCGATCGTCACGGACGCGGGCACCCGGTACCGGGCCTGGCTCATCCGCGCGCCCGGCGCCACCCGGCGGATGAAGTTCGACGGCGTCGGCGGTACGGTCCAGCCGGCCTGGCCGCACCACGGCAGCGACGGCCGGCCGGGGCGCCACAGGGTGAGCGCGTCGGGCACCTGCCGGCCGGTGGCCAGCACGTTCCAGATCGGGCTGGTGGTCGCCGGCCCGCGGACCCGCTGCCCCCACTGCTGGCAGGCGACGCCGAACCGCTGCCGGTTGCTCAGCCGGCCCACGGCCGGGTGCCGGGTGTCGGGGCCGCGCCGGATGATCACCCCGGTGCCCCGGGTGTACGCGGTGGCGGTGGCCCGCACGCCGGTCGCGCTGCACCACGGCACGGCCCGGTTCGGCCGCCAGGCCACGAAGCCGTCCGAGATGAACGCGCCGGTGGTGAGCTTGTTCCAGTACCCGGTGGTGCGCACCCGCCCGGCCACGTTCTGGCCGAACATCTGGCACAGCACGCTCAGCCGCGCGCCGTGCGGCACCGACCCGACCACCCGGTTGAAGGCCGTCGTCGGCCCGCTGCGCAGCGCGACCACGCTGCCGCCGCTGGACACCGTCGCCGACCGCGCCACGGCCGCCGCCGGCGGCGCCGCCACCAGCGCAGCCGCCGCCGCGGTCACCATGATCGAAATACTCGCACCGAGCCGTCGCACGCGGTCCCCCTCCGCCGCCGGGTCCGCCCCCGCTGGGCCCGGCCGCATCGATGCTATGGGCGGTTCCGGGGCAACGTGAGGTTTCCGTCGATTACCACCGGACGGGGGTGGGTACCCCATCCGTCGGCCACCGGCGGCGGCCGCGGGGACCCGGGGGCCGCCCGGCCGCGGGGAGGCGGGAAGATGATGACCATGCAGACCCGATCGGATCTCCGCAACGTCGCCATCGTCGCCCACGTCGACCACGGCAAGACCACCCTCGTGGACGCCATGCTGCGCCAGGGCGGCGCCTTCTCCGCGCGGGCCGAGGTCGCCGACCGGGTCATGGACTCGATGGACCTGGAGCGGGAGAAGGGCATCACGATCCTGGCCAAGAACACGGCCATCGCGTACAACCCCGCCGACGGGTCCGCGCCCGTCACCATCAACATCATCGACACCCCCGGCCACGCCGACTTCGGCGGCGAGGTCGAGCGCGGCCTGACCATGGTCGACGGCGTCGTCCTGCTCGTCGACGCGAGCGAGGGGCCGCTGCCGCAGACCCGGTTCGTGCTGCGCAAGGCGCTCAAGGCCCGGCTGCCGATCATCCTGGTGATCAACAAGGTGGACCGGCCGGACGCCCGGATCAGCGAGGTCATCGACGAGACGTACGAGCTGTTCCTCGACCTCGACGCCGACGCCGACCAGATCGAGTTCCCGATCATCTATGCCTGCGCCCGCGACGGCGTCGCCTCGCTGACCAAGCCCGACGACGGCTCCGTGCCGGCCGACAGCGACTCGCTGGAGCCGCTGTTCCGCACGCTGCTCGACACGATCCCCGCCCCCGCGTACGACGAGGCCGCCCCGCTGCAGGCGCACGTCACCAACCTCGACGCCTCGCCGTTCCTCGGCCGGCTGGCGCTGTGCCGGGTGCGCCAGGGCACCATCCGCAAGGGCCAGACGGTCGCCTGGTGCCGGACCGACGGCAGCACCGCCAACGTGCGGATCTCCGAGCTGCTGATGACGTACGGCCTGGAGCGCAGGACCGCCGACTCGGCCGGCCCCGGCGACATCATCGCCATCGCCGGCATCCCCGACATCATGATCGGCGAGACCCTGGCCGACGCGGAGAACCCGGTGCCGCTGCCGCTGATCACCGTGGACGAGCCGGCCATCTCGATGGTCATCGGCACCAACACCTCGCCGCTGGTCGGCAAGGTCAAGGGCGGCAAGGTGACCGCCCGGATGGTCAAGGACCGGCTGGACAAGGAGCTGGTCGGCAACGTCTCGCTGCGGGTCCTGCCGACCGAGCGCCCGGACGCCTGGGAGGTGCAGGGCCGCGGCGAGCTGGCCCTGGCCATCCTGGTCGAGCAGATGCGCCGCGAGTCGTACGAGCTGACCATCGGCAAGCCGCAGGTCGTCACGCAGGAGATCGACGGCCGGACGTGCGAGCCGATGGAGCGGCTGACCATCGACGCGCCCGAGGAGTACATGGGCGCGATCACCCAGCTCCTGTCCACCCGCAAGGGGCGGATGGAGCAGTTCACCAACCACAACACCGGCTGGATCCGGATGGAGTGGCTGATCCCGGCGCGCGGGCTGATCGGCTTCCGCACCGAGTTCCTGACCGAGACCCGCGGCACCGGGATCGCCCACCACGTGTTCGAGGCGTACGAGCCGTGGCACGGCGACCTGCGCACCCGCAACAGCGGCTCGCTGGTCGCGGACCGGACCGGCGTGGTGACGCCGTTCGCGATGCTCAACCTGCAGGAGCGCGGGCAGCTCTTCGTCGAGCCGACCACCGAGGTGTACGAGGGCATGATCGTCGGGGAGAACTCCCGGGCCGACGACATGGACGTCAACATCACCAAGGAGAAGAAGCTGACGAACATGCGCTCGTCCACCGCCGAGGAGACCGAGAAGGTCATCCCGCCGCGGCGGCTGTCGCTGGAGCAGGCGCTGGAGTTCTGCCGCGACGACGAGTGCGTGGAGGTCACGCCGGTGGCGGTCCGGCTGCGCAAGGTGGTCCTGGACGCCACCCAGCGGGCCCGGCTCACGGCCCGCCGCAAGCACCAGGGCTGATCCCCGGATCCATCGCGCCGCCCGACCTCTGCGGGGTCGGGCGGCGCGCCGCGTCGGGGGGTGATCGCGGGGCGCTGGCCGGGCACGGTCCGGGTGGGGGCGCGGCCCGGGTGGGGGCACGGTCCGGGCCGGGCGCGGCCCGGATGGGGCGCGGCCCGGTCAGCGGTCGGGGTCGGCGGGCGGCGTGCCGGTGGGGTCCCCGGACGTACCGGCGGCGCCGGCCGATACCGCGCGGCGGGCGTCGCGGCGGGTCTTCCACAGGCTCGCGGCCGCCGCGATGGCGAGCGTGCCGATGATGACCGACAGCGACACCTTGATGTCGATGTGCGGCGCCCAGCCGATCGGCTCGCCGCCGTTGAGGAACGGCACGTTGTTGCCGTGCAGCGCCTCGAAGATCAGCTTCACGCCGATGAAGCCGAGGACGACCGCCAGGCCCAGCGACAGGTACACCAGCCGGTCGAGCAGCCCGCCGAGCAGGAAGTACAACTGGCGCAGGCCCATCAGCGCGAACACGTTCGCGGTGAACACCAGGTACGGCTCCTTGGTCAGCCCGAAAATCGCCGGGATCGAGTCCAGGGCGAAGATCAGGTCTGTGGTGCCGATGGCGATCATCACGAGCAGCATCGGGGTGAAGATCCGCCGCCCGGCCTCGGTGACCGTGGTCAGCCGCGCGCCGTGGTACTCCGGGCCGACCCGCAGCGCCCGGCGGGCCCAGCGGATGACGATGTTCTCCTTGTAGTCGCCGGCCTCGTCCTCGCCGTGCCGGGCCAGCCCGATCGCGGTGTAGATCAGGAACGCGCCGAACAGGTAGAACACCCAGACGAACTGGTCGATCAGCGCGGCGCCGGCGGCGATGAACACGCCGCGCAGCAGCAGCGCGAGGATGATGCCGATCATGAGCACGGTCTGCTGGTACGCCCGCGGCACCGCGAACCGGCTCATGATGATCACGAAGACGAACAGGTTGTCGATCGACAGGCTGTACTCGGTCAGCCAGCCGGCGTAGAACTCCTGCGCGGCGACGCCGCCGGAGGCCAGCCAGATGCCGCCGCCGAACAGCAGCGCCAGCGCGACGTAGAAGAGAACCCAGCTCGTCGACTCGCGCATGCTCGGCTCGTGCGGGCGGCGCCCGACGATGAGCAGGTCGACGGCCAACAGGGCCATGGTGGCGACGAGGGTGGCGACCCACACCCACACGGGCACGTTCAAAGCAGACCTCCGGCAGACACGGCTCGACATGGCCGTACCCCGGCGGGGCCGCCCACGCACCTCACAAACCTGACTGCGGAGGTCTCTCCCGCCGCCCGGCCGGAAGCGCCGGGCGACCGGCGGGGCCGGGTGGTCCGCCGGGAAACCCGGCCGCCACCGTGCTGACGACTCCGCCGCGAGGGAATACTCCCCTCCCTGTCGCGGCCAATTCTTACCCAGCAACCCAAGATCCGCACAGGGGGGCGGGCCCCGGCTCCACCTAACGGTGCGGAAGGTCACTATTCGCACCGCGGCCTAGGAAGCTAGGTGACCGGTTCCCGGCCCGCGGCGCGGCCGGCCCCGGGTGCGGTGGCGTGAGCACCCGGAGGGGTGGGTTACCGCGTGCCGGCGGCGGTGCGCGCGTACGTTGGGGGAAGGGATGCCGAGCACACACGGGGGTGCACGATGCGGCCTTGGCGCCTGCTGGCGGCCGCCGCCGCGATCCTGGTCGGTTCGACCTCGGTCGCTGCCGGCCCGGCCGCGCCCGCGCCGGCCGCCCGCGCAACCGGCTCGGCCTCCCCCGCGAGCGACCCGCCCACCCGCGGCACGGCCGCCGGGGCCACGGCTGCCCGCGCCGCGGCCGGCCGGGGTGCGGCCGGCTGGGGCACGGGCGGCTACGGGCCCGGCAACACCGGGTATCAGCCGGACGAGCGGCGGATCACCGCCCGCACCGTCGGCGGCCTCCGGCTCGCCTGGCAGCGCGGGCCCAGCCTCGACGACGCGGACTGCCGCCGGGTCGGCGAGCCGGTCGTCGCCGACGGCCACGCGTACGTCGGGGACGGCGGCGGGGTCCGGGCGATCCGGGTGGCCGGCGCCGGTACCGGGCGGTGGGCGTTCGGCTACGACCAGCCGTACGACGAGTACGCGCAGTTCCTGGCCGTCGCCGGGGACCTGCTGCTGGTGGGCCTCAACGACTGCGCGCAGTTCGAGCCGTACGGGCAGGTCCTCGGCCTGGACCGGGCCAGCGGGGAGCAGCGGTGGGCCGGGTTCACCGGTCCGCCGTCGACCGCGATGGTCGCCGACCGGGGCGTGGTCGTGCTCGCCGGCGGCGGCCGGGTGCGGGCGTTCGACGTCCGGGACGGCCGGCAGCGCTGGGCGACGGCCGGCGCCGACCTGTACCGCGGGGTGAGCGCCGGCGGCCGCCTGCTGCTGACCACCGCGACCGGCAGTACGGCGGTGGGGATCGCCGACGGCGGCGTCCGCTGGCGCAGCCGCACCCGGTGGCGCGCGCTGGCCGCCACGCCGGACGGCCGGCACCTGCTGGCCGCGGCGCCCGACGACGCCGTCGCCCTGCTCGACGCCCGGACCGGCGCGGTGCGCTGGCGGCGCGTCGCCGGCGCCGGCGACGCGGCCGTCGACGACCGCCGGGCGTACCTGGCCCGGGGCCGCACGCTGACCGCGCTGTGGCTGCACTCCGGCCGCCCGGACTGGCGCCGCGAGCTGCCCGGCGCCGTCGGCCGCCCGACCCGGGCCGCCGACCTGGTGTACGCGACGGTGGCCGGCCGGCCGCTGGCGGTGCTGCGGGCGGCGAACGGCGGCGCGACGGTCTCCCCCGTCGCCGCCGCCACCGGGTACGCGGTCGTGGCCGACGGCCGCCTCTACACCACCGACGGCACCACCCTGCGGGTCCACGCCCGCTGACGCCGGCCGCCGGAGCGGCGTCGGCCCGTGGGCGCCGCCCGCCGCGAGCGTCCCGTCGGGCGGCGGGCGGTCACGTGACGCCGGCGGTGTCCATCGCGCGCAGCTCCTTCTTCAGCTCGCCGATCTCGTCCCGGATCCGGGCGGCCAGCTCGAACTGCAGCTCGCGGGCCGCGCCGAGCATCTGCTCGTTCAGCTCCTGGATCAGCGCCGCGAGGTCCGCCCGGGCCATCCCGGCCGCGGACGGCGTGGTCACGCCGGCGCGCGCCCGCGACCGGGTCTCGGGCACCGGCGCCTTGCCGCGGCTCATCTGCCGGCCGGCGCCGCCGACGATCGCGCCGCCGGGGCCGTGGCCGCCCAGCGCCGACTCGGTGTCCGCCGCGTCGCGCCAGATGTCGTCGAGGATGTCGTGGATCTTCTTGCGCAGCGGCGCCGGCGTGATGCCGTTGGCCTCGTTGTGCGCGACCTGCTTGGCCCGGCGCCGGTCGGTCTCGTCGATCGCGTCGCGCATCGACGGCGTGATCTTGTCGGCGTACATGTGCACCTGGCCGGAGACGTTGCGGGCCGCGCGGCCGATCGTCTGGATCAGCGACCGGCCGCTGCGCAGGAAGCCCTCCTTGTCGGCGTCGAGGATCGCCACCAGCGACACCTCGGGCAGGTCCAGGCCCTCGCGCAGCAGGTTGATGCCGACCAGGACGTCGTAGTCGCCCTTGCGCAGCTCGCGCAGCAGCTCGACCCGGCGCAGGGTGTCGACCTCGGAGTGCAGGTACCGCACCCGGATGCCGTGCTCCAGCAGGTAGTCGGTGAGGTCCTCGGCCATCTTCTTGGTCAGCGTGGTGACCAGCACCCGCTCGTCCCGCTCGACCCGGCCGCGGATCTCGTGCATCAGGTCGTCGATCTGGCCCTTGGTCGGCTTGACCACGACCTCGGGGTCGACCAGGCCGGTCGGCCGGATGACCTGCTCGACGTACTCGCCCTGCGCGTGCTCCATCTCCCAGGAGCCCGGCGTCGCCGACAGCATCACCATCTGGCCGACCCGCTCGAGAAACTCGTCGAACCGCAGCGGCCGGTTGTCGGCGGCGCTGGGCAGCCGGAAGCCGTGGTCGACGAGGATCCGCTTGCGCGAGGCGTCGCCCTCGTACATGCCGCCGATCTGCGGGACGGTCACGTGCGACTCGTCGATGACGGTGAGGAAGTCGTCCGGGAAGTAGTCGAGCAGGCAGTGCGGCGCCTCGCCGGGCTGCCTGCCGTCGATGTGCAGCGAGTAGTTCTCGATGCCGGAGCAGAAGCCGATCTGCCGCATCATCTCGATGTCGTACGTGGTGCGCATCCGCAGCCGCTGCGACTCCAGCAGCTTCTGCTGGGTGTCCAGCTCGGCCAGCCGGGCCGCCAGCTCGACCTCGATGTCGCCGATCGCCCGCTCCATCCGCTCCGGGCCGGCGGCGTAGTGGCTGGCCGGGAAGATCAGCAACTGGTCGACCGCGCGGATGACGTCGCCGGTGAGCGGGTGCAGGTACGACAGCTTCTCGATCTCGTCGCCGAAGAACTCGATCCGGATCGCCAGCTCCTCGTACGCCGGGATGATCTCCAACGTGTCGCCCCGGACGCGGAACGTGCCGCGCTGGAACGCCATGTCGTTGCGGGTGTACTGGATCTCCACCAGGCGGCGCAGCAGCGCGTCCCGGTCGACCTCGGCGCCGACGGACACCCGGGCGGCCTGCTCCAGGTACTCCTGCGGGGTGCCCAGGCCGTAGATCGCGGAGACCGTCGCCACCACGATCACGTCGCGGCGGGTGAGCAGCGACATCGTCGCCGAGTGGCGCAGCCGCTCGACCTCCTCGTTGATCGAGGAGTCCTTCTCGATGTACGTGTCCGTCTGCGGGATGTACGCCTCGGGCTGGTAGTAGTCGTAGTACGACACGAAGTACTCGACGGCGTTGTGCGGCAGCAGCTCGCGGAACTCCTTGGCGAGCTGGGCGCAGAGCGTCTTGTTGGGCGCCAGCACCAGCGTGGGGCGCTGGAGCCGCTCGATCAGCCAGGCCGTCGTGGCGCTCTTGCCGGTGCCGGTGGCGCCGAGCAGGACCGTGTGCCGGTCGCCGCGGCGGACCCGGCGGGCCAGCTCGTCGATGGCCGCCGGCTGGTCGCCGGCCGGCTGGAACTCGCTGACGACGCGGAAGTCGCCGGCGACGCGGGGAATCTCGAGGCCCATGCCGACCAACCTACGCCGGGGGTCCGACAACCCGGCCGCGTACGGATGGCGCACGGCGGCCCGATATCGATTGTGCCGGCGGGTCGGCGTCGCTACCGTGTGCGTGGCCGCTCGCGGCGGCCATCGGGACGCCCGGCACCACCACGCTGTTATGACACTTTTGCGGCGTGCGGTGGGTGCCGCGGCCCGTCCCGTGGCGCGGTTGCTGCCCCGGTATCCACACCGGCGCGCGCACCCCCGGCCGCCGCGAGCGCGCACGTTCCGGCACAACCCCCGGGCGCCGGCGCGGACCGCGGCGATGAGGTCCGATGTCGGTGGGCGGCCGACGCCGGCACCACCGCCCCGCCGCCGCGCCCGGGTCGGTCAGGGGCGCACGGGGCGGACGTAGCGGAGCAGCGCCGGCTGGCCCGGGTCCGCCGACTCGCTGCCGGCCGCCGTCGGGACCAGCCCCGCCGCCCGCGCCGCCGCCGCGGCCTCGTCCGGCCGGTCGGTCGTCGCCACCAGTTCCAGCCACTCCCCCGTACCGCCGCCGACCACGGCGACGTCGGCCAGCAGCGGCCCGAGCGCGTACCGCAGCCGGCCGACCAGCCGCCCGGCCCGCGCCGCCCGGGCCGCGGCCGCCGCCCGGCCCGCCGCGGCGTGCTCCTCCGCGGTGCCGCCGTCCCGGCTCACGCCACCCGCCCCGGCGGTTCCCCGGTCCCGGCCGGACCCGCCGCCGCCCGGCCCGCCCGGCCGCGGCAGCGGGGCGCGGCGGGCCGGGCGGTCGGCGCGCAGGTTCGCCTCGAACGGCACCAGCCGGTCCGCCCACACGGCGTCCACCCGCTCGTACAGCGCGGCCAGCGTGCCCTCGTTGGGCAGCAGCACGTCCGCGGCCGCCCGCCGCTGCGCCGCCGGCGCCTGGGCCGCCATCCGGGCCGCCGCCTCGGCCGGGGTCAGCCCGCGCTCGGCGAGCCGGGCCAGCCGGACCGCCTCGCCGGCCTCGACGACGAGCACCAGCGGGTACGCGGCCGCCCGCCCGGTCTCCACCAGCAGCGGGATGTCGTGCACGACGATCGCGTCCGGGCGGGCGGCCGCGACCAGCGCAGCCGCGCGGTCGCGCACCCGCGGGTGGACGATCGCCTCCAGCCGGCCGCGGGCCGCGGCGTCGGCGAAGACGAGCCGGCCCAGCGCCGGGCGGTCCAGCGCGCCGGCCGGGTCGAGGACGGCCGGGCCGAACTCGGCGACGACGGCGGACAGGCCCGGCGTACCGGGGGCGACGGCCGCGCGGGCGAGCGCGTCGGCGTCGACGAGCGCGGCGCCGCGGGCGACCAGGCGCGCGGCCACGGCGCTCTTGCCCGCGCCGATCCCGCCGGTGAGAGCGATCTGCAGCACACGTCCAGTAAAGCGCACGACCCGCCGCAAGTACCCGATCGGGTGAGCGACCCGGACATCCCCGGCGTCGATGGGACGGTCCGGGATTAACTTCCCGGAAGGGCGGTCGGCCGCACCGTCGGCCGGCCACCGCCGCCGCACGTCGGAGGAGGCGCCGATGAGCCGCTCGTACCCGATCGAGAGCGACGACCCGATCGACCGCGACGACCCCGACCGGGAGCCGCGGGCCGGCGCCGAGGCGCTCGCGCTGGCGCTGGCCCGGCTGGTCGCGATCCGCGACGAGCTGCGCGCCCGGTGGCGGGCCGACGCGCCCCCCGGCCGGCACCACGCCGCGGCCGGGCGGCCGGCGCCGGAGCCCGAGCCGGGCCGGATCCGCTCGCACCGCGCCCCGGCCGACGGCTTCCCGGTGCTGCGGCTGGCGGTGGCCACCCTCGGCGCGATCACCCTGTGGGCGGCCTGGCAGGCGATCAGCGGCGCGCTGGTGCTGCTCACCGCGCTGAGCTGAGGTACGGACCGAGCTGGGGTACGGGCCCGAGCTGGGGTACGGGCCGAGCTGGGGGTACGGACGGCGAGAGGGGCGGGCCCGGCGGGCCCGCCCCTCTCGTTACGCGCTGGCGCCTACTTGTTGCCGGCGAGCTTCTCGCGCAGGGCGGCGAGCGCCTCGTCGGTCGCCAGGGTGCCACTCGGCTCCTGGGACGCCCGGGCGGGCCCGGACGACGACGAGGAGGTCGTCGCCGACGCCCCACCGGAGGACGAGGACGACGCGGCGGCCGGCGGAGCGGCCTCCGCCTCGGCCTCGGCAGCGCGGGACGCGACGACCTGCTTGGTGTGCGCCTCCCAGCGGTTGCGGGCCTCGGCGTACTGCCGCTCCCACTCCTCCCGCTGCTTCTCGAAGCCCTCGAGCCACTCGCCCGTCTCCGGGTCGAAGCCGTCCGGGTAGATGTAGTTGCCCTCGTTGTCGTACGTCGCGGCCATGCCGTAGAGGGTGGGGTCGAAGTGCTCCTCGCCCTCCTGGAAGCCCTCGTTCGCCTGCTTGAGCGACAGCGAGATCCGCCGGCGCTCCAGGTCGATGTCGATGACCTTGACCATGACGTCCGAGCCGACCTGGACGACCTGCTCCGGGATCTCCACGTGGCGCTCGGCCAGCTCGGAGATGTGCACCAGGCCCTCGATGCCGTCGTCCACGCGGACGAACGCGCCGAACGGCACCAGCTTGGTGACCTTGCCCGGCACGATCTGCTGGATCGCGTGGGTCCGGGCGAACTGGCGCCACGGGTCCTCCTGCGTCGCCTTCAGCGACAGCGAGACCCGCTCGCGGTCCAGGTCGACGTCCAGGACCTCGACCTCGACCTCCTGGCCCACCTCGACGACCTCGGACGGGTGGTCGATGTGCTTCCAGGACAGCTCGGACACGTGCACCAGGCCGTCCACGCCGCCGAGGTCGACGAACGCGCCGAAGTTGACGATCGACGAGACGACGCCCTTGCGGACCTGGCCCTTCTGCAGCTTGTTGAGGAACTCGGTGCGCACCTCGGACTGCGTCTGCTCCAGCCACGCCCGGCGGGACAGGACCACGTTGTTGCGGTTCTTGTCCAGCTCGATGATCTTGGCTTCGAGCTCCCGGCCGACGTACGGCTGCAGGTCGCGGACCCGGCGCATCTCGACCAGCGAGGCCGGCAGGAAGCCCCGCAGCCCGATGTCGAGGATGAGACCACCCTTGACCACCTCGATGACGGAGCCGCGCACGACGCCGTCCTCTTCCTTGATCTTCTCGATCGTGCCCCAGGCGCGCTCGTACTGCGCCCGCTTCTTCGAGAGGATCAGCCGGCCTTCCTTGTCCTCCTTCTGGAGGACCAGGGCCTCGATGTGGTCACCGACCGACACCACCTCGGCCGGGTCGACGTCGTGCTTGATCGACAACTCGCGCGAGGGGATGACGCCCTCGGTCTTGTAGCCGATGTCGAGCAGGACCTCGTCCCGGTCGACCTTGACGACGGTGCCTTCGACAATGTCGCCGTCGTTGAAGTACTTGATGGTCTCGTCGATCGCGGCGAGGAAAGCCTCCTCGGAACCGATATCGTCGATGGTGACCTTGTTGGCGCTCGAGGTGGCCTCGATGCTGCTCGTCATGTGGGCAATTGCTCCGAACGGAATGGTGTGCGGTGGCTTGACAACGCGGGCGGGCGGGTGACCGGACCGACGCGGCACCGCGGGGTACGCGTCTCCGGCACCGCCGGGCGGCACCGCGTTCCGGCTCGCGCGGCGCACCTACTCCCTGCCGAGGTACGCGTTCCGCAAGCGCACCGGACAGCTTACCGTGCCCCTTACCACAGCACGCAAGGCCCACCGCAACGCGCGGTCCGACCGGCCGCCCGTACGGTGACCGGATGACCAGCATCACCGGCGGCCCGGCCGCCCCCGTGACGGATGTGGTCGCCGGGGCCGGCGGGACGGTCAGCGATGCCGACAGTCGGCGGGCCAGCCGCGGCTGGTGGGACGGCGACGCCGATGACTACCAGGCCGAACACGGCGATTTCCTCGGCGACGCCGACTTCGTCTGGTGCCCCGAGCGGCTGCGCGAGGCCGACGCCCGGCTGCTCGGCCCCGTCGCCGGGCGGCGGGTGCTGGAGCTGGGCTGCGGCGCCGCCGCCGCGGCCCGCTGGCTCGCCGCCGAGGGCGCCGACGTCACCGCCCTGGACCTGTCCGCCGGGATGCTGCGGCACGCCGCCGCCGGCGCCGCCCGCACCGGCGTCCGGGTGCCGCTGGTGCAGGCCGACGCGCTGGCCCTGCCGCTGCGCGACGCCAGCTTCGACATCGTCTGCACGGCGTTCGGCGCGATCCCGTTCGTCGCGGACTCGGCCGCCGTGATGCGCGAGGTGTACCGGGTGCTGCGGCCGGGTGGCCGGTGGGTGTTCGCGGTGACTCATCCGTTCCGCTGGGTTTTCCGGGATGACCCCGGTGAAAACGGACTCACGGCGGTATATTCGTACTTCAACCGTCGGCCCTACGTCGAACGGGACCCGGCCGGGCGGGTCGCCTACGTCGAGCAGCACCGCACCGTCGGTGACCGGATCCGGGAGCTGATCGGCGCCGGATTCACCCTGACCGATCTGATCGAGCCCGAGTGGCCGGCCGGCCACACGGCCGAGTGGGGGCAGTGGAGCCCGTTGCGGGGGCGCCTCTTCCCCGGTACCGCCATCTTCCTGAGCGAAAAGCCACCATCCATGTGAGGCCGGGTGCGGTGCGTCCGACGTACACTTTTTCGGTGACTGCCGATCCGATTCCCGCCACCGCGCTGCTCGCGGGTGCGCTCTGGCAGCCGGATCCCCTCCGTCAGAGCCGCGCCGACCACACCCTCGAGGACTGGCTCGATCTGCCCTCCGACGCGCCGCGCGTCGAGCTCGTGGACGGAGTGCTGCGTGTGGCCCCCTCCCCCAGCGAAGACCACCAGGACATCTCCGCACTGCTCTGGTCCTGGCTGCGCGGCAACGCGCCGGCCGGGTACAAGGCCAGCCTGGCCGTCGGCGTCGCGCTGAGCGAGCGGGACGTCCGGATCCCGGACGTGCTGCTGCGCCAGGCCGGCGGCGACGGCAGCCGGCACTTCCTCACCGCCGACCAGGTCGTCATCGCCGTCGAGATCGTCTCGCCGGGCACCCGGCGGACCGACCGGTTCGCCAAGCCGGGCGAGTACGCGGCCGCGGGCATCCGGCACTACTGGCGGGTCGAGCAGGACCCGGTGCACGTGTACGCGTACCGGCTGAGCGACCAGCCGGGGCGCAGCGGCTTCCGCGAGTACGAGCTGATGGCCGACAGCGCGGACGTGCTCAAGCTGAGCGACCCGTTCGCGATCCGCCTGCCGATCGCCCGCATCACCCCCTGACCGGCCGCCGGCCGCCCGGGTGCTCCCGGCGGCCGGTGCGGCTGTCGGCCATCCGACGGAAGGCGTGCGCCCGCGGGCCGGGCGCGGCACGATCCGCTGCGTCCCGCCGGCGCACCGCCGGCCCCGGCCGCCCCGGAGTCCGCCTTGCCCACGCCCCGCACCGCCCTGGCCGCGCTCGCCGTCTGCGCCCTCGCCGTACCGGCCGCCGGGTGCGCCCGCATCGCCACCGCCCTCGGCCACGAGCCGGCCGTGCGCGCGCTGCAGCGGGGCGCGCCCGCGGCGGACACCGGCCCGTTCCGCTACACGATCCGCAGCGGGCCGTCCCTGCTGTCCGGCGTCGCCGACCCCCGCGAACCGGGCCGTGCTGATGGAGACGAGCGCGTCGGGCGTCACGATCAGCCAACTCGCCCGCGACGACGGGCGGTACCTGCGGATCGCATCCGCCGACCCCATCCCCGGCCTGCCGGCGATCCCGCGATGGTTCCGGCTCGACCCGGCCCGGGCGTCCGGCTCGGCGCTGGCAGCCGTGGCGGCGGCGGGTCTGGAGCCGGGCGACGCCGTCGGGCTGCTGAGCGCGGCCACGGTCACCGCGCACGGCCCGGCGGGGTACAGCGGGCACGATCGACCTGGCCGCCGTCCCCTTCTCGGCCGGCGTCGGCGCCGACGGACCGGCCGCGCTCGGCGAACGGGCGTCGGCCGTGCCCTTCACCTCGCGGCTCGGCGGCGACGGCCGGCTCGCCGCCCTGACGGTCGAGGTGCCGGCCGCGGACGGCCGGCCGGCGTACACCCACGCGCTGTCCTACGCCTACCGCGACACCGCGCTGCCGAACGTCCGCGCCGCCGGCCCGGCCCCGCGGTCGCCTATCGGATACTCGACGCCTGACCGACGGCGGCCCCGGCGGTGGCGGTGCCGGCCCGGTCGGCGCCCGGCACCCGCCCGGCGACCGGCGTGAACCGGACCGGCAGCCGGGTCAGGCCGCGGAAGTCCAGGTTGGGCAGCCACTCCAGCGGCCCGTCGTCCGCCCGGGCCAGGTCCGGCAGTCGGGTGAACAGGGCCCGCAGCGCGATCCCGCTCTCCAGCCGGGCCAGCCCCGCGCCCAGACAGAAGTGCGCCCCGTGGCCGAACGTCAGGTGCCGCGGCCCGGCCCGGTCGAAGTCCAGCCGGCCGGGCTCGGGGTACGCCGCCGGGTCCCGGTTCGCCGCCGCGGTCACCAGCAGCACCGGGTCCCCCGCGGCGACCCGCGCGCCGGCCAGGTCGAGGTCGGCCGCCGCCCGGCGCAGGATCAACTGCACCGGCGGGTCGTACCGCAGCAGCTCCTCCACCGCCGCGTCGACCACCTCCGGCTCGCCGACGAACCGCGCCCGGGCGGCCGGGTCGGCGAGCAGCGCGACGACGGCGTTGCCGAGGAAGTGGGTGGTCGTCTCGTGCCCGCCCAGGAAGATCAACAGAGTGTTGGCCAGCAGCTCCGGCCGGGTCATCCGCTCCGCCCGGGCGGCGGCGAGCAGGTCCGCGACCGGCCCGTCCGCGTCGTCGGCCCGGCCGGTGTAGAAGGCGTCGAGGTACGCCAGCACCCGGTCGGTCGCCTCGGCGCACGCCCGCCGCTGCTCCGCCGACATCCGGGCGCCGCCGATCACCGGCGCGAGCGTCCGCGACCACTCGACGACGTCCGGCAGGTCGGCCGCGGGCAGGTCGAGCAGCTCGCCGATCACCCGGGCGGGCAGCGCCTCGGCGATGTCGGCGACCACGTCGCACGCGCCGGCCGGCGCGACGTCGTCGACCAGCCCGTCGGCGATCGCGCCGATCCGCGGGCGCAGGGCCGCGATCGCGCGGGCGGCGAACGCCCGGCTGACCGGGCCGCGCAGCCGGGCGTGGTCGGGCGGGTCCCGGTACAGCATCTGCCGGGACAGCACGGCCGCGACGCCGCGCAGCTCCGCCGGCACGGCGTCGGGGTCCGGGTAGCGGACCGAGGACAGCCGCGGGTCGCGGGCCGCCCCGGCGACGGCGGCGTACCCGGTGACCACCCAGCTCCGCAGCGCCCGGTCCCACCGGCAGGGGGCGTCGGCGCGCAGCGCGTCGTACAGCTCGTACACCCGCGGCTGGACGGCCGGGCGCAGGGCGTGCAGCAGGCTCGGCGAGGACACGGTCAGTGCGCCGCCGTGTCCCAGTCGCGCCCGACGCCGACGGACACCTCCAGCGGCACCTCCAGCGCGATCGCCCCGGCCATCTCCCGCCGGACCAGCTCCTCCAGCGGCTCCCGCTCGCCCGGCCCGACCTCCAGGACGAGTTCGTCGTGCACCTGGAGCAGCATCCGCGAGGCCAGCCCAGCCGCGCGCAGCGCGGTGTCGACCCGCAGCATCGCCACCTTGATGATGTCGGCGGCCGACCCCTGGATCGGGGCGTTGAGGGCCATCCGCTCGGCCATCTCCCGGCGCTGCCGGTTGTCGCTGACCAGGTCGGGCAGGTACCGGCGGCGGCCGAGCATGGTGGCGGTGTAGCCGTCCTGGCGGGCCCGGGCGACGACGCTGTGCAGGTAGTCGCGGACGCCGCCGAACCGGGCGAAGTACTGGTCCATCAGCGCCCGGGCCTCGTCGGTGGCGATGCGGAGCTGGTTGGACAGCCCGAACGCGGACAGCCCGTACGCCAGCCCGTAGTTCATCGCCTTGATCTTGCGCCGCTGCTCCGCGGTCACCTCGGCCGTCGGCACCCCGAAGACGAACGACGCGGTGGTGGTGTGGAAGTCCTCGCCCGACCGGAACGCCTCGATCAGCGCCGCGTCCGCCGACAGGTGCGCCATGATCCGCATCTCGATCTGGCTGTAGTCGGCGGTCATCAGCGACTCGTACCCGCCCCCCACGATGAAGGCGCGGCGGATCCGCCGGCCCTCCTCGGTCCGGATCGGGACGTTCTGCAGGTTCGGGTCGGTCGACGACAGCCGGCCGGTCGCCGCGACGGTCTGGTAGAAGGTCGTGTGGATGCGGCCGTCGTCGGCGACGGACTTCAGCAGCCCGTCGACGGTGGACTTCAGCTTGGCCACGTCCCGGTGCCGCAGCAGGTGCGCCAGCACCGGGTGCTCGGTCTGGACGAACAGGTTCTGCAGCGCCTCGGCGTCCGTGGTGTACCCGGTCTTGATCCGCTTGGTCTTGGGCAGCCCCAGCTCGGTGAACAGGATCTCCTGGAGCTGCTTGGGCGAGCCGAGGTTGAACTCCCGCCCGACCACCCCGTACGCGGCCTGCGCGGCGGCCTTCACCTCGGCGGCGAAGTGCGCCTCCAGCCCCGACAGGTACTCGGTGTCGGCGGCGATGCCCACCCGCTCCAGCCCGCCGAGCACCGCCAGCAGCGGCTGCTCCACCTCGGCGAGCAGCCGGGCCGAGGCGTCGCCGTCGCGGCTCAGCTCCTCGTCCAGCGCCGCCGCCAGGTCCAGCGTCGCCCGCGCCCGCAGCATCAGCGCCTGCTCCGCCCGCCCCTCGTCGTCGCCGCCGAGGCCGTCGAGGGTGAGCTGCCCGTCGTCCGGGCCCTCCACCCGCAGCTCCCGGTGCAGGTACCGCAGGGCCAGGTCGGTGAGGTCGTAGGAGCGCTGGTCCGGCCGGGCCAGGTACGCCGCGAGCGCCGTGTCCCGGGCCAGCCCCGCCAGCGGCCAGCCGCGCGCGCCGAGGGCCAGCAGCACCGGCTTGGCGTCGTGCAGGATCTTCGGCCGCTCCGGGTCGGCCAGCCAGGCGGCGAGCGCGGCGTCGTCGGCCTGGTCCAGCGCCGCCGGGTCCAGCCAGGCGGCGGCGCCGTCGGCGGCGGCCAGGGCGAGGCCGGTGAGCGCACCGGTGCCGCGGCCGAACGTACCGGCGGCGGCGACGCCGACCGGCTCGTGGTCGGCGTGCGCGGCGAGCCAGCCGGTGGCCGCGCCGGCGGCGAGCACCTCGCCGGCCAGTTCGAACCCGGCCTCGGCCTCGGGCTCGACGGCGTCGAGGTACTGGTACAGCCGGTCGCGCAGGATCCGGAACTCCAGCGCGTCGAACACCGCGTGCACGGCCTCCCGGTCCCAGCCGACCCACCGGGTGTCGGGGGCGTGCAGCGGCAGTTCGAGGTCGTCGACGAGCTTGTTCAGGTCGTGGTTGCGCAGCACGTCGGCGAGCCGCTCGCGCAGGCTGTCGCCGGCCTTGCCCCTGATCTCGTCCACCCGGGCGACGATCCCGTCCAGCCCGTCGTACTGCGTGATCCACTTCGCCGCGGTCTTCGGGCCGACGCCGGGGACGCCGGGCAGGTTGTCGCTGGACTCGCCGACGAGGGCGGCCAGGTCGCGGTACCGGTCGGGGCCGACGCCGTACCGCTCGGTCACCGCCGCCGGGTCCATCCGGGCCAGGTCGGAGACGCCCTTGCGCGGGTACAGCACGGTGGTGCTGTCGGTGATGAGCTGGAAGGCGTCCCGGTCGCCGGTGCAGATCAGCACGTCCATGCCGGCGGCGCGGGCCTCCCGGGCCAGGGTGGCGATGACGTCGTCGGCCTCGTACCCGGCCTTCTCCACGACGGGGACGCGCAGCGCGGCCAGCACCTCCTTGACGAGGCTGACCTGCCCGCCGAACTCGTTCGGGGACTCGCTGCGGTTGGCCTTGTACTCCGCGTAGCGCTCGGTGCGGAACGACTGCCGGGAGACGTCGAAGGCGACCACGATGTGCGTGGGGCGCTCGTCCCGGAGGACGTTGATCAGCATCGAGGTGAAGCCGTAGACGGCGTTCGTGTGCTGGCCGGTGGTCGTGGAGAAGTTCTCCACGGGGAGGGCGAAGAAGGCGCGGTAGGCCAGTGAGTGTCCGTCGAGCAGCAGCAGGCGGGGAGTTTCCGTCACAGGTGGGGACTCTAACCGGCCCCTCCGACGTTCGGCGCGCGCCGCTCCCACCCCCGGTGCCCGGTCAGCTCGGGCCACGGAGTCGGGTATCCGACTCTGCCGTGCCCACCGGGCGGCGGGCGGGCGTATAACGGGCGACAGTGCTCGGACATCACGAACTCACGGGGGAACGATGAGGAAGAGTCACCACGCCCGCCGGCTGACGACGCTCGCCCTGACCGCCGCCGCGGTCCTGGCCGCCGCAACGCCGCCCGCAGCGGCCACCGAGCGGGCACCGCTGCCGGCGAGCTGCGTGCTCGACGGCAATCACCCGACGTGCGCCTCGGGCTACATCAGCTCCGGGCGTGACGGCAAGGTGACGATCACCGCGGACCGGATCCGGGGCACGGGCACGATCACCTGTCAGGCGAGCGGGCACGGCAGCAACTTCGGCGAGGTCACCTCCACCGGCAGCACGCGGTCGAAGACCCTCACGGTCGGCGCCGACGTCCAGGTGGCGGTGCTGGGCTTCAACGAGAACAACGACGAGGGCGTCTGCAAGATCAGCTGAACGCGCCGGGGGGCGGCGGTCGCCACCGCGACCGCCGCCCCCCGGACCCGCTCCGCCTAGGCGACGCCCAGGTAGGCCTCCTTGACCGAGGGGTCGTGGAGGAGGTGCTGTCCCGTGCCGGACTTGACGATCCGGCCGGTCTCCAGGACGTAGGCCCGGTGCGACCGGGACAGCGCCTGCTGCGCGTTCTGCTCCACCAGCAGGACCGTGGTGCCCTGCTGGTTGATCTCGACCACGATGTCGAAGATCTGCTGGATCAGCATCGGCGCCAGGCCCATCGACGGCTCGTCGAGCAGCAGCAGCTTCGGCCGGGCCATCAGCGCCCGCCCGACCGCGAGCATCTGCTGCTCGCCGCCGGACATCGTGCCCGACACCTGCTTGCGCCGCTCGGCCAACCGCGGGAACAGGCCGAACACCCGCTCCATGTCCTTCGCGATGGCCGCCCGGTCGCGCCGGGTGTAGGCGCCCATTTCCAGGTTCTCCAGCACCGTCATGCCGACGAAGCAGCCCCGGCCCTCGGGCGACTGGGCGATACCCATGACCACCCGCTTGTCGGCCCGAACCTTGGTGATGTCCTCGCCGTTGAAGCGGACGCTGCCGCTGGCGACCGGCCGGATGCCGGAGATCGCCCGCATGGTGGTCGTCTTGCCCGCGCCGTTGGCGCCGATCAGCGAGACGATCTCACCCTCACCGACCTGCAGGCTGATCGCGTGCAGGGCCTCGATCCGCCCGTACGCGACGGTCAGGTTATCGATCTCAAGCAGCATCGGACGGCACCCCCAGGTAGGCCGCGATCACCTTGGGGTCGTTCTGCACTTCCGCGGGCAGGCCCTCGGCGATCTTCTTGCCGAACTCCAGGACCACGATCCGGTCCGTGACCCCCATCACCAGCCGCATGTCGTGCTCGATGAGCAGCACCGTGACACCGGAGTCACGGATCTTGCGGATCAACTGGTTCAGCGCGTCCTTCTCCGACGGGTTGAAGCCAGCGGCGGGTTCGTCGAGGCAGAGCAGCTTGGGGTTGGTGGCCAACGCCCGGGCGATCTCCAACCGCCGCTGCTCGCCGTACGACAGGTTGCGCGCCTGCTCGCCCGGCCGGCTGATGCCGACGAAGCGCAGCAGGTCGTGCGCCCGGTCCCGGTTCGCTCGCTCCTCCCGCCAGTGCCGGGGCAGCCGCAGCATCGCCGACACCACGCTGGTCTTGCCGTGGGCGTCGCCGCCCACCATCACGTTCTCCAGCGCGGACATCTCGGGGAACAGCCGGATGTTCTGGAACGTCCGGGCGATCCCCATCTTGGTGATCTGGAACCGCTTGCGGCCGCTGACCCGCTGCCCGTCGAACCGGATCTCGCCCTCGGTCGGCCGGTAGACGCCGGTCATGGCGTTGAAGCAGGTCGTCTTGCCCGCGCCGTTCGGACCGATGAGGCCGAGGATCTCGCCCTTGTACAGCGTGAAGCTGACCTTGTTGAGCGCCACGACGCCGCCGAACCGCAGCGTGACGTCGTCCACCTCCAGCAGCGGCTCGCGGCCCGCGGCCGACGGCGGACCGCCCGCGGCGTGCTGCTTGCCGGCCGGCGCGTCGGGCGGGGTGCCCGGGCCGGGTACCCGGCCGTCGCCGGCGATGTCGCGCTCGCTGGTGACGTCGCGCTCGCTTTCCATTCTCGGCTCGCTCATGCCGGGGTCACCTCCTTGCGACGGTCGGCGAACTCCGCCGCCCGGCGCTTGCTCGGCCAGATGCCCTGCGGCCGGAAGATCATCATGACGATGAGCACCAGGCCGAAGACCAGCAGGCGGTACTCCGCCACGTTGACCTTCTCCCAGCCGAGCACCTTGCCGATGCCACGGATCCACTCCGGCAGGTACCAGGTGATCGCCGCCCCCAGGATCGCGCCGCCGATGTTGCCGGCGCCGCCCAGGATGACCGCGGCCAGGACCAGGATCGAGTACTCCAGCATGAAGCTGTCGGAGTTGATGAAGGTCAGCTTCCCGGCCCACATGGTTCCGGACAGGCCGCCGACGGCCGCGCCGATCGCGAACGCCCAGAGCTTGTACTTGAACGTCTGGACGCCCATGATCTCGGCCGCGTCCTCGTCCTCCCGGATCGCGATCCAAGCCCGGCCGACGCGGCTGCGCTCGAGGTTCCGCATCCCGATGACCACCACGATGATCACGGTCAGGACCAGCCAGTAGTACGGCTTGGCGTCGCCCACCCCGAACAGCGGGAGGTCGTCGCTGCCCTTGATGTCCGGCACCGGGTTGGGGATGTTGGAGATGCCCCGCTGGCCGCTGAGCAGGCCCTCGTTCTGCGAGGCGTAGATGCGGATCATCTCGGCGAAGCCGAGCGTGACGATCGCCAGATAGTCGCCGCGCAGCCGCAGGGTCGGCGTGCCGAGCAGCAGGCCGGAGACCAGCGCGACCCCGACGCCGATCGGTACCGCGTACAGCCACGGCAGCGGGCTCTCGAGCCAGTTGTACTCGAGGAGCGCCTTGCTCTCCGGCGAGGTCAGCAGCGCGACCGTGTAGGCGCCCACGGCGAAGAAGCCGAAGTAGCCCAGGTCGAGCAGTCCGGCGAAGCCGACCACGACGTTCAGGCCGACCGCCAGCAGGACGAAGAACGCGGTGTCGAAGAGCACCGTCGCCATGTCCGTGTTCTGGGTCGGGAAGTACCACAGGTACTCGTAGAACCAGCGGTTCGGCAGCAGGTAGAGGAAGACGATCAGTGCGCCGAGCGCCACCCAGCGGAACTGCGCCGGCATGTCGTCCCAGCGGCGCTTCATCGCGCTGCTCTGGTTTCGCATTTTCTCGATCATGCCCGGGCCCTCCCCAGCGACTCGCCCAGCAGGCCGGTCGGGCGGAACATGAGCAGGATGATCAGCAGGATGAAGCCGACGAAGTCCCGCCACTGGTCGCCGAACAGGCCGGAGGCGTAGTTCTCCGCGACCCCGAGCAGGAGGCCGCCCAGCAGGGCGCCCCGCAGGTTGCCGATACCGCCCAGCACCGCGGCGGCGAACGCCTTGAGCCCGAGCAGGAAGCCGACGTTGAACTTCGACGTGCCGAACCGGAGGTTGTACAGCAGCGCGGCGACGCCGGCCATCAGGCCGCCGATCACGAAGACCAGCAGGATGACCCGGTCCTTGTTCACGCCCATCAGCGCGGCGGTGTTGGGGTCCTGGGCCACGGCCCGGATGCCGCGGCCGAGCCGGCTGCGGTTCACGAAGAGGTCCAGCGCCACCAGCATGACCAGGGCGGAGATGATCAGGATCACCTGGAGGTTGGTGATCGAGGCGCCGAATACCTCGAACGCCTCTTTCTGCTGGATCGGCATGATCGAACTCACCGGGGCACGGTGGGTGAAGATGCCCACCGCCTCGGCGATGGCGAAGGAGGCGCCGATGGCGCTGATCAGGAACGCGAGGGGAGGGGCGTTGCGCCGCCGCAGCGGCCGGTACGCGGCCAGTTCGACCGTCACGGCGGTCAGCGCGGAGGCCGCGACGGCCGCGAGCAGGCCGGCGCCCACGATCACCAACACCATGCCGACCGACGGGGTTGGGCTGTTCTGGTCATAGCCCATCGCCCCCCAGGTCCACATCGCGGCGAAGGTGCCGATCATGAAGACCTCGGAGTGGGCGAAGTTGATCAGGCGCAACACGCCGTAGACCAGCGTGTAGCCGAGGGCCACCAGGGCGTAGATAGCGCCCTGTTCCAGCCCGGTAATCGTCAACTGCGGGAAGTCCCGCAGTAGTCCAGCGAAGTCCAAGTTGTTGCTCCAGGGGTGTGTACGAAGCGGGGTGCGGCCGGGAACTCACGCTCCCGGCCGCATCCGCGGTCATGTCGCTCGCCGACGTGAATCGGCGTTCGGATCAGGCCTTGGGGATCTCCTGGTCCTCGACGACCTTGCCGCCGGCCACCTTGTAGGCCCACACCACGACCTGCGCCGGGTCCAGGTTGCCGTTGGACTCGAACTTGTAGGTCACACCCGTGGCGTCGCCGACCTTGTCGGAGGCGTTGATGAAGTCCAGCATCGCCTTGCGGTCGCTCTTGCCATCCTTGATACCAGCAAGAATGATCTTCGTGATGTCGTACGACACGTCCGCGTAGGTACCCGGGTCGGCGTTGAACGCGCCCTTGTAGTCCGGCACGAACGACCCCTTGGCCTTGGTGGCCGGGGCGCACGGGCAGGTGAGGATCGTGCCCTCGGCCGCCGCCGAACCGGCCACGTCGACGAACTTCGGGTCATTCACGCCGTCGCCGGCGACCAGGGTGCCGTTCCAGCCGCCGCTCTTGAGCTGCTTGAGCAGCAGGCCGGCCTCGGTGTAGTAGCCGCCGAAGAACAGGACGGTCGCGCCGCTGCTCTTGACGGCGGTGACGACCGCGGAGAAGTTGGTCTGCTTCACGGCGACCTTGTTGGTGCCGACGACCGCCGAGCCGAGGACCTTCTTGACCTCGTCCACCAGGCCGGCGCCGTACGCCGACTGGTCGTCGACGACGTAGACCTTCTCGGCCTTCAGGACGTTCTTGATGTAGCGGCCGGCGGCCGGGCCCTGCGAGGTGTCGTTGCCGACCCCGCGGTGGAAGATCTTCCAGCCCTTGTCGGCCAGGCTCGGCCGGGTGGCCGACGGCGTGATGGCCGGCAGGCCCGCCTTCTCCAGGATCGGGTTGGCGACCTCGGACTCGCCGGAGAACGCCGGCCCGACCAGGGCGACGACCTTGGTGTCGCCGACCGCCTGGGCGGCGAGCGCGGACGCCTTGGTCGGGTCGCCCTGGGAGTCGTACTCCTCGATGGCGGCCTTGCAGTCCGCGTTGTCCTTGTTGTACTGGTCGATCGCGAGCTTGGTGCCGTTGCGCATGTGGATGCCGAGACCCGCCGCGTCGCCGGTGAGAGCGCCGAAGAAGCCGATCTTCAGGTCGCAGGCAGCGTTGCCGCTGCCCGAGTCGTTGTTGTCGCCGGCCTTGCAGGCCGCGCCGCCACCGAGCACCAGCGCGGCCACCGCCGCACCGCCGAGCGCCCGTACGAGCTTCTGCTTCACGCTCGAATCCCCTTCATTCATTGATTGCAGTCGAGAGTCGGGCGATGCACGCACCTGTCGGTACTGTTCGCACCCACGTCGCTGGCTGCTGAGGCACGATCGGACTACCGACCGTTTCGTGGCCTGCGCGGGGACGTTATCCCACCCTGATCAAGATCAGTACGACTCCCGGGCAGGCGTTGACCGAACCGTTACAACAGTCGCCAGTCGGGGTCAACCAGCCGGGAAGGGGCCCTGCCGGGCGGATTCGGGACCGCGGGGCCGGCTGTGGTGGGTGAACCGGGCAGTACGGCACATGTAGGCTGGGCGCGCCGCGCTCCACGGCCGTACCGGCCCGCCGGCGGCGCCCCTGTAGACCAACCGGCAGAGTCGGTGGACTCAAAATCCATACAGTGTGGGTTCGAATCCCACCGGGGGCACACCGTTCGTCATTCGATACCGATTCGTGCGCCAATCGTGACCCGAATCGGCTTGCTCACCCCTGCCAGCGGGCCGCCGGGACGCCCCCGGCCGGCGCCGACCGGGCCGCCGGGAGGATCGGGAAGGACACCGGGTACGGCAGCGCGGGCCGCCGGTGCGGGTCGACCGTGAGCCGCCCGCCGGCCGGCGGGCGGGCCCGCTGGGCGCAGTCGCGGCGCTCGCAGATCCGGCAGCCGAGCCCGATCGGGGTGGCGGCCCGCGGGTCGTCCAGGGCGATGCCCTCCGAGTAGACCAGCCGGGGCGCGTGCCGCAGCTCGCAGCCGAGCGCGACGGCGAAGGTGCTGCGCGGGGCGCGGTGGCCGTAGCCGCCGCGGGTGATCGTGCGGGCCAGCCAGAAGTACCGCTTGCCGTCCGGCATCTCCGCCACCTGGGTCAGCACCCGGCCCGGCGCCGCGAACGCCTCGTACACCGTCCACAGCGGGCAGGTCCCGCCCAGCCGGGAGAAGTGAAAATCGGTGGCCGAGTGGCGCTTGGAGATGTTGCCGGCGCGGTCGACCCGCAGGAAGGAGAACGGGATGCCCCGCCGGCCCGGCCGTTGCAGCGTGCTGAGCCGGTGGCAGACCGCCTCGAAGCCGACGCCGAACCGGGCGCCGAGCAGCTCGACGTCGTACCGCAGGTCGGCCGCGGCGGCGTGGAAGGCGGTGTACGGCATCAGCACCGCCGCCGCGTAGTAGCCGGCCAGGCCCAGCCGGGCCAGGGCGGCGGCCGTGTCGCCGAGCGCCGGGCCGGCGGCCAGCGCCGCGATCAGCTCGCCGTGCCGCAGGAACGCGAGCTGGGTGGCGAGCTGGAACGCCCGCTGGCCGTCGGTCTGGCCGCCGGCCAGGTACAGCACGCCGCTGTCCGGGTCGTACCGGCGCAGGTCCGCGCCCGGCCGCCCCGGCGCGGTCGCCACCACCCGGACGCCGTACTCGCGGGCCAGGTGGCGGGTCAGCGCGACCGCCGCCCGGCCGGGGACCGCGTCCAGGTCGCGGGCCAGCCGCTCGGCGGCGACGTCCAGGGCGTCGAAGTAGTTGTGGTGGGCGTAGAAGAAGTCCCGGACGTCGTCGTGCGGCTCGGTCAGCGCCTCCGGGGTGCTGCCGGCCGGGCCGGCCAGGGTGGCCACCCGCTCGGCGGCCTCCCGGTACCGGCGGTGCAGCGCGACCAGCGCCCGGGCCACGCCGGGGTGGTCGCGGACCAGCTCGCCCACCTCGATCGGGGAGATCCGCTCGCCGGTGGCCTCGTCGGCGAGCGCCGCCCGCAGGTCGGTGCCCAGCCGCTCCTCCTCGACGTCGGAGAAGAACTCGGGGTCCACCCCCAGCACCTCGGCGATGCGCAGCAGGACGGCGGCGGTCAGCGGGCGCTGGCTGTGCTCGATCTGGTTCAGGTAGCTGGTGGAGATGTCCAGCCGGCGGGCCAGCTCGGTCTGGCTCAGCCCGTGCTCGTCGCGGAGGCGGCGCAGCTTGGCCCGGGCGTAGATCTTCTTGTCCGCGGTCCGTGCCATCGACTCTCCTCACTGCCCCCGCGTGAACGTAGCACCCGGGTTCCGCAACTTTTACAGTTTCGTCACCCATGCGTGGCCGGATTTCGCAGTGCGGGGGTGTCGACCGGCGCACCGGGGCGGGGTCAGGGTGAACGCGACCCCCCGTACCCGGCCCCGGGAGCCCCTGTGATCGAACGTCCGGAGTCCGCCCCCCGCCCGGACCGGCTCGCCTGGCGGCTCGCCGCGCTGGCCGCCGCGCCGCGGCCCGTCGACCCGGCCGCCGCCGAGCTGGCGGCCAGCCGGGTGATCGACGCGGTCGGCGCCGCGGTCGCGGCGCTGCGGCTGCGGCCGGTCGCCGTCGCCCGGGCCCAGGCCAGGGCGCACCCCGGCTCGCCCGGCGCGTCGGTGTTCGGCGGGGCCGCCGGGCTGCGGGTGTCGCCGGAGTGGGCGGCGCTGGCCAACGGCGTCGCGGTCGCCGAACTCGACCTGCACGACGGGTACCCCGGCGCCGAGCCCGGCCACCCGGCCGGGGCGCTGCCCGCGCTGCTCGCCGTAGCCCAGCACACCGGCGCCGGGGGTGCGGACCTGCTGCGCGGGCTGCTGGTCGCGTACGAGGTGCAGGCGGCCCTGGCCACCGGCCCGCACCCGGTCGACCACGCCGCGCTGCTCGGCACCGCGGCCGCCTGCGGGCTGGGCGCGCTGCTCGGGCTGCCGACCGAGGTGACGTACGGGGCGGTGCAGCAGCTCGCCCGGGCCGCGCACCCCTGCGGCGCGCTCGCGGGCGCGCCGGCCTGCGCCGGCAAGGTCGCCGTCGAGCTGGTGGACCGGACGATGCGCGGCGGGATCGCGGCGCCGGACCCGAGCGGGGACGCACTCGCCGCCCGGCTCACCGGCGACCCGGCGGGCGGGGCCGCGGTGCCGCTGCCCGCGCCCGGCGAGCCGCTGCGCGGGATCCTCGCCAGCCGGGTCCGGGCGCACGCCGTCGACCACCGCGCGCAGGCCGCGATCGACCTGGCGCGGCGGCTGCGGCCGCGGCTGCCCGACATCGACACCCCGGCCGGGGTGGGCCGGATCGCGTCCGTGGTCCTGCACACCGACCGGGCCACCCACGACGCGCTGGGCTCCGGCATGGCGGCCGACCCGGCGGCGCCGGCCCGGTCGCTGCCGTACGTGCTGGCCGTGGCGCTCCAGGACGGTGGCTGGCACCACACGGACTCGACCGCCGCCGAGCGGGCCGCGCGGGCCGACACGGCCGCCCTGCGGCGGCGCACCCGCACGGCCGAGGACCCTGAATGGACCCGCCGGCAGCGCAGCCCCGACCCGGCCGAGCGGACCGGCGGCGGCCGGCTGGAGGTGACGTTCGCCGACGGCGGGCGCGTGACCGAGACGCTCGCCGTGCCCGACGCGCAGCCGGGCGGGGCGCGGCCGTTCGACCGGGCGGCGTACGAGCGCAAGTTCCGGACGCTCGCCGAGGGGGTCGTACCGCGGGACGCGCAGCGGGCCTTCCTGCACGCGGCCGGGCACCTGGGCGAGCTGCGGGCGGGCGAGCTGGCGGCGCTGTTCCCGACGGTGGACCACGAGGCGCTCGCGGCGACCGACGCGACGCTGCCCGCGGGCCTGTTCCGGTAGGGCCCGCGACCCTGCCCGCGCTGCCGCCGGCGGTCGCGGCTGCCCGGCGGTGGGTGGATCACGCGGTGCCGCCCGGTGGTCGGTGACCACACGGTGCCACCGGCTGCTGCGTTCGCGGCGCGCTGCCACTGGCCGGCGGTCGTGGCGAGGCACGGCCACCGGTATCGCGTCAGCGGGTGCGGGTGCGGCGGTCGGCTTCCGCCGGGAGGCCGGGCGGGGCGGCGCGGACGGCCGTCGGGTCGGGGCGGGCGGTGGGTCGGGGGCTGCCGCCGGGGGCCGGCGGGGCGGTGGGCGCGGGCCGGGGCCGGCCGGCGTTCGGGCCCAGCGGGATCGCCCGGGGCAGCGGCGGCACGGGCGCGCCCGGCGGCGCGCCGACGCCCAGGTCGGCGTACAGGGTCGGGAGGAGGTGCTCCAGCGCCGTCTTCACGAACCGCCAGGTGTGGCCGCCGTCGGCGATGACGGTCCGGGCGCGGATGCCGGCGGCCGTGCTCGCCGCGGCCAGCGCGCGGGCGGTGGTACGGCGGTGCGGGTCGGCGTTGCCGGCGGCGTACCAGCCGGTCATGCCGACGAAGCGGTGCGTGGCGAGGATCCGGGCGGGCCGGTACGCCCGCTGCTTCTGCACCGAGCCGCCGAACAGCTCGCGCAGCGTCTGCTCGGGCGTGCGCAGGGCCGGTTCGGGGTCACCGCCGATGCTGACGAAGTGGCCGAACCGGTCCGGGTGGCGCAGCGCGAGGTGCACGGCGCACGTCCCGCCGGCGGAGAAGCCGACCACGCCCCACCGGCGCGGGTCGTGCGGTACGTGCAGGGTGCGGGCGACCGCCGCCGGGACGTCCCGGGTCAGGTACGTCTCGGAGGTGCCCTGCGGCCCGTCCACGCACTCGGTGTCGTGGGTGGACCGGCCGTTCGGGTCGACGAAGATCAGCACCGCGCCCCGGCCGCCGTGCGCGGCGGCGTACCGGTCGGCCAGCTCGGCGGCCCGGCCCGAGCGGACGAAGTGCAGCGGGGCGCCCGGCGTGCCGGGGAGCATCAGCAGGACGGGCAGCCGGTCCCGCTCGCGGGTGAAGTAGGCCGGCGGCAGGTACGCGGCGCCGGGTCGGGCGACGAAGCCGGAGCGCTCCCCCGGCGCGGTGAACGCGACCATCGTCCCCCGGTGCCGGCGCGGCCGCTCGGGCAGCTCGGCGGTGGGCCCGGTCGGCAGGCGGTCCACCCCGGTCAGCGGGGTGCCGTGGCCGAGCAGGTCGCCGACGGAGACGTACAGGCCGTACTCGCGGTTCACGCAGAGTCCCGCGCCGAGCGCGGTCAGTGGTACGGCGAGGATCGCGGCGATCCGGGCGGCCCGGCGGTGGCCGCGCAGGGTGAACGGCAGCCCGGCCAGGGCGAGCAGCAGCGCGGCGGCGAGCAGCAGGAACAGCTCCGGGTACGGGTCGGTGACCGCGCCGGTGTGCCACAGCAGGAACTTCGTGACGTACACCAGCAGGGCGGCGCCGGCGAACAGGCCCGGCAGGATCCACCGCCGCCAGCGGCGGCCGGCGCGCAGCCAGGAGGTCGCCAGGGCGGCGAGCGCGAGGCCCTCGACGATCCAGCACAGCGCCGGGACCAGCAGCGACAGCCGGTCGGCCAGCCCGGAGTAGCCGGCGACGGCGGCCCCGCCGAGCGCGGCCCCCAGGGCGAATACCGCACAAAGGACGATCCGCCGCCGCAGGGTGGCCCGCCGGTCGGCGTGGGGGGCGCCAGCAGCGACCCGATCGACGCCGTCGCGGTCGGTGCTGTCCCGGTGGGGGCCGTCCCGGTGGGGGCCGTCGCTGGCCGGGATGCGGTCGTCCAGGGGCGGGCCGGCGAAGCCGCGGTCGGTGACATTCCGGGCGACGCGGTCCGCGGGCGGGCGCGGACGGGGAGCGCCGCCCGCGGCGGCGGGCGGTGCGGCGGCGGGGGTCTCCTCGACGGTCATCGTCGGCCCACCATACGACCGCCGCCATTCGCCGCGCGCGCCGCGTCGGGAAGCCGACAGGGACACCCCGGGCGGACCGGCGCGTGGTAGAACCGAACTCCCATGTCTACTACTTCCCCTCCGCCCGTACGCGCCAGCGCACACCGGCCGGGTCCACCCCCCGGCGAACCGGTCCCCGCGAGCGCGATCCCGCAGCAGGCCAACGCCCCCGGCCGCCGCGGGACCGGGGCGCCATCGGCCGGGGCGGCCGCTGCTGCTGCGCGACGCTGGCTGGAACACGCCAGGGTGGCACGCTGGACCGCGCGGCTCGTCGCGCTCGTCGGCGTGCTCACCGCCGCCAGCGCGGTGTGGCCCGCCGACATCCCGCGGCTGCGGCTGCTCTCCGGCGCCGTACCGCGCTCGGGCATCCTGGCCGCGCACATCACCGCCGCCGCGGTCGGCGTGCTCCTCGTGCTGCTCGCCGGCGGGCTGCGCCGGCGCAAGCGCAGCGCCTGGTGGGCGGTGCTGGTGCTCAGCGTCGCCGCCACCGTCCTGCACCTGCTCAAGGGGCTGGACTGGGAGGAGGCGGTGGTCACCGCGCTGCTCGTGGCGCTGCTGCTCGCCGTCCGGCGGCACTTCACCGCGCTGAACGACCCGCGCAGCCGGTGGCGGGCGCCGCTGTTCGGGCTCGGCATCGCCGGCAGCGGCGTGGCCTGCGGGGTGCTGTTCCTGGCCACCCGGCCCGAGCGGCTGCGCGGTACGCCGGGGCTGTACCACTTCGTCCGGGCCAGTCTCGCCGGGCTGATCGGGCAGGCGCCGGGGCTGCACTTCACCTCCGGCCGGACCGCACACGCGTTCGCGACGCTGACCGGTACGTTCGGCATCGCGGCGCTGGCCGTCGCCGTCCTGCTCGCGCTGCGCCCGATCGGCCGCGCGCCGGGCGCCCGCCCGGAGGACCTGGCCGCCGTCCGGAACCTGCTGCGGGCGCACGGCGACGCCGACTCGCTCGGCTACTTCGCCATCCGCCCGGACAAGGACGTGCTGCTCGCCGCGGGCGGCCGGGCGGCGATCGCGTACCGGGTGCTCAACGGCGTGAGCCTCGCCGCGGGCGACCCGATCGGCGAGCGGTCCTGCTGGCCCGAGGTGATCGACGCCTGGCTGACCGAGGCGCGGCTGCACGCCTGGGCGCCCGCGGTGATCGGGTGCAGCGAGGAGGCCGGCGAGGCGTACCGGCGGGCCGGGCTCGACGCGATCGAACTCGGCGACGAGGCCATCCTGGACACCGCGGAGTTCACCCTGGACGGGCGGCCCATGCGGGGCGTGCGGCAGGCGGTCGGGCGGATGCGCCGGGCCGGGTACCGGGTCGACGTCCGGCCGATCGCGGCGATGGGCCCGGCGGAGCTGGCCGAGGCGCTCACGGCGGCGAACGCGTTCCGGGTCGGCGGTACCGAGCGGGGCTTCTCGATGGCGCTGGGCCGGCTCGGCCGCCCGGACGACGACGGCTGCGTCCTCGTGCTCGCCCGCGACGGCGACGGCCGGGTGCGCGGCCTGCTGCACCTGGTGCCGTGGGGCGGCGCGGGCCTGTCGCTGGACCTCATGCGCGGCGACCGGACCGCCCCGAACGGGCTGGTCGAGCTGATGGTCAGCGAGCTGATGGCGTACGCGGGCGGCGCGGGGGTCCGCCGGGTGTCGCTGAACTTCGCGATGTTCCGGTCGGTGTTCGCCCGCGGCGAGCGGCTCGGCGCGGGGCCGGTGCTGCGGCTGTGGCGGCGGGCGCTGCTGTTCGCGTCGCGGTTCTGGCAGATCGAGTCGCTGTACCGGGCCAACGCCAAGTACCGGCCACAGTGGCGCCCGCGGTACCTGTGCTTCGCCGCCGGCCGCGACCTGCCCCGGATCGGCCTGGCCGCGCTGCGCGCCGAGGCGTTCGTGAACGTCAGCATGGCGTGGTTCACCGGCCGCCCGCGGCCGGCGACCCGGCGGGCGAACGGGCGGACGGGGACCCCGCCGGCCGGCTAGTCTCATCGCGCGCCGTCGATGTCCGCCGGCGCGCCCGGGCGGGCGTCGGGGGACGGGGGTGGGACCATGCGCTTGTCCGCCGCCGGCCGGCCGGACGCCGCACCGGTGGGCCGCGACGCGGAGCTGGCCCGGCTGCGCACGCTGCTCGCCCCGGACGTCCGGCACTGGGCGCTGGCCGTCTGCGGCGACCCCGGCATCGGCAAGAGCCGGCTGCTGGAGGCGCTCGCCGCCGAGGCGGCCGCCGCCGGCACGTGGGTGCTGCGCGGGGTGGCCGCCGAGTACGAACAGGACCTGCCGTTCGGCGTGCTCTGCGACGCCTGGCACGAGCAGCTCGGGCTGCTCTCCCCCGCCGTCGTCGGCCGGCTCGGCCCCGGCAACCTGGCCGTGCTGCGGGCGGCCTTCCCCGACCTGCCCGGCGGGCCGACCGAGCAGTTCGCCGGGATCGAGCGGTTCCGGCTGTTCCGGGCCACCCGGCGGCTGCTGGCCGCGCTCGCCGAGACCGCGCCGGCCGGGCTGCTGGTGGTCCTGGACGACCTGCACTGGTCGGACGCCGGGACGATCGAGCTGCTGGAGTACCTGCTGCGGCAGCTCCCCGACGCGCCGGTGCGGCTGGCGGTGGGGATGCGGGCGCGGCAGGCCGCGCCGCGGCTGATGACAGCGTGGGACGGGGCGGTCCGGCGCGGCGACGCGGAGCTGCTCACGCTGGGGCCGCTGGCGTACCCGGCGGCGCGGGAGCTGATGGACCGGTGGCGGGTGCCGCACCGGCGGCGGGCGGGGCTGTTCGCCGCGAGCGCGGGCAACCCGCTGTACCTGGAGCTGCTGCACCGGTCCGGGGCGGACCCCGACGACGAGCCGAGCGGCGACGCCGCCACGGTGGACGGTGCGCTGGTGGCGGAGCTGGGCGCGCTGCCCCCGCCGTACGCGACGGTGGCCGCGGCGGCGGCGGTGGCCGGTACGGTCGTCGACCCGGCGCTGGTGGAGGCGGTGAGCGAGCTGCCGGCGGCGACCGTCGAGGCGGGGCTGCGGGCGCTGGCCGCGCGGGACCTGATCCGGCCGGCGGGCGGCGGGTTGCAGTACCGGCACCCGCTGGTCCGCCGCGCGGCCTACTCCAGCGCCGACCCGGTGTGGCTGATCGGCGCGCACCGGCGGGCGGCGAACGCCGAGCGGTCCCGCGGCGCGCCCGGCGCCGTACTGGCCGGGCACGTCGCCCGGTCGGCCCGGCCGGGCGAGATGGGTGCGGTGTCCACGCTGGTCAACGCGGCCCGGGCGGCGCTGCCCAGCGCGCCCGCGTCGGCCGAGCGGTGGCTGGCGGCGGCGCTGCGGCTACTGCCGCACAACCTGTTCACGCTGGGCCAGCGGATCGAGCTGCTGGTGCTGCGGGCGCGGGCGCTCGGGGTCAGCGGCCGGCTCGCCGAGAGCCGGGACGCCGCGCACGAGGCGCTGCGGCTGCTGCCGCCGAGCGCGGTCGAGCACCGGCCGGCGCTGGTGGCGTTCTGCGCGATGCTGGAGCGGCTGCTCGGCCGGCACGCCCGGGCCCGGGCGCTGCTGCTGCGGGAGCTGGCCGACGCCGACCCGCACGGCGCGGTCGCGGTGACGCTGCGGATCGAGCTGATCGCCGCGTGGCTGACCCAGGGGCGGTTCGGCCGGGACCTGCCGCTGGCCGTCGAGGCGCTCGCGCTGGCCCGGCGGCTGGACGACCGGGCGCTGCTGGCGGCGGCGCTGGGGGTGTACGCGGCGGCGCACACCTGCGCGGGGCTGATCACCCCGGACGTGCGGGCGGCCGCCGACGAGGGTGCCCGCACGCTGGACGCGCTGCTCGACGCCGACCTGGCCCGGCACCTGGACGCGACGATCTGGGTGGCGATGGCCGAGCTGCACCTGGAGCGCTGGACCGCCGGCCGGGACCACCTCGCCCGCGGGCTGCGGCTGGCCCGGTCCACCGGGCAGAACCACCTGATCACGTACCTGCGGATGACCGAGGGGGCGCTGCTCAGCCTGCGCGGGCGGCTCGGCGAGGCGGCGGCGGCGTTCGACGACGCGCTGGAGGTCGCCACGCTCACCGGCAGCGACGAGCTGCGCACGATGGCGCTGTCCCAGCAGACGTGGATCACCACGTGGCTCGGCGACCTGCCGGCGGCCGCGGCGTACGCGGCGGAGGCGGTGGCGCTGGCCGGCAGCGACAGCGACTGGTACGGCGCCATCGCCCGGGCCATGGCCGCGCTGACCCGGGTGCACGCCGGGGACCCGCGCGGCGCGATCGACCTGCTGCTCACCGAGGGCCCGGAGCTGGCCAACATCGACGCGCTGACCCGGCCGGCGTTCTTCGAGGTGCTGGCCGGGGCGGAGGCGCTGCTGGGCAACGCCGCGCGGGCGCACGCCTGGGCCGACCGGGCGGCCGCGGCGACCGCCGGCTGGAACCTGCCGCTGCGCAGCGGCATGGCGCTGCTCGCCCGGGCGTACGCCGAGGGGGTCACCGACCCGGCCGCCGCGGCGGCGACGGCGCTGGCCGCGGCGGAGCTGTTCGAGCGGGCCGGCGCCGACGTGTTCACCGGCCGGGCGCACCTGATCGCGGGGATGGCGCTCGGCGCGGGCGGCGACGCCGCCGGGGCGCGGGCGCGGTTCGCCCGGGCCCGGGCGCTGTTCGCCGCGACCGGGGCGGAGCTGTTCCTGGAGCAGACCGTACGGGCGCAGCGGCAGATGGAGTCGCGGCGGCCGCGGCGGGCGCGCGGCGGGGCGACGGCGCCGGCCGGGTTGACGGCGCGGGAGCGGGAGGTGGCCGCGCTGGTCGGGTCGGGGTTGACGAACAAGGAGATCGCGGGGCGGCTGTTCGTCAGCCCGAAGACGGTGGAGGCGCACCTGAGCCGGGTGTTCGACAAGCTCGGGGTGGCCAGCCGGGCGGCGGTGGCGGCCCGGCTGGCCGGCGAGCGCCCGGACGCCTGAGCCGGACCCCGGCCGCGTCGGGGGTGGATCGGGCCGGGCCGGGCCGTCAGTGTCCGGGCGGGGGCGGCGGGGCGTGGTGCGGGGGCGCCGGGTGGTCGGTGGCGTGGTGGGCGGGGTCGGCCGCGGGGCCGTGGTGGGCCGGGCCGGCCGGCGGGCCGGGGTGACCGGCGGCGGCCGGGAGGCGGGACTCCAGGGCGGTGGTGATCCGGGACAGCTCGGCGAGCTGGGCGAGCCCGATCAGCGCGCTGGCCCGGGACAGGCGCAGGTGCTCCTCCTCCCAGGTCGGCAGTTGCGGGTGGTTGAGCAGGTCCCTGGCTTCCTGTACCAGCAGCTCCACGTTGGTCATGGCGTCCTCCAGTGGCTAGGCGCCGCTCCCTTACCCCACACCGCCACCCCCCGAACCACCCGCGCGACGGACGCCGACCCGAGGGTGTGGTTAGGGTACCCTTCCCCGGACGGGGGTCCGGTCGGACCGTCCCGGACTCGTTCGAGGAGCGTTCATGCCGCCACCCCCCACGGGCCGGTCCGTGCTGCGCGGCGCCGTCCGCCGGCACCGGCGCCCCCTCGCCCTCGGCGCGCTGCTCATCACCGCGCACCAGGCCGGCGAGGCGGCCGTGCCGCTGGTGATCGGGCGGATCATCGACCGGGCCGTGCAGCGCAACGACCTGCCCGCGCTGCTCGGCTGGGTCGGGGTGCTCGCGGCGGTGTTCCTCGGGTTCGCGTTCTGCTTCCGGTTCGGCGCGCGGTTCGCCGAGCGGGCCGCCGAGCTGACCGCGCACGACATCCGGCTGGACCTGGCCGCGCGGGTGGTCGCGCCCGCGGGCGGCGCCGAGCGGGGGCGGCTGGCCGGGGAGACCGTCAACATCGCCACCGACGACGCCGAGCGGGTCGGCGAGATCCACCGGGTGCTGCCGTTCGCCCTGGCCGCCGTCGCCGGGCTCGGCGTGGGCGGGGTGGCGCTGCTGCGGGTGTCCGTACCGCTGGGGCTGCTCGTGCTGCTCGCCGCGCCGCCGATGCTGTACCTGGCGTACCTGCTCAGCCGCCCGCTGGAGCGGCGCAGCGAGGCCCAGCAGGACCGCGCCGCGCACGCCTCCGGCGTCGCCGCCGATCTGGTCGGCGGGCTGCGCGTGCTGAAGGGGCTGCGGGCCGAGGGTACGGCCGTCGACCGGTACCGGCGGACCAGCCGCGACTCGCTCGCCGCCACCCTGCACGCCGCCCGGGCCCGGGCCGGGCAGGAGGGCGCGATGCTGACGGTGACCGGACTGCTGCTGGCCGCCGTCGCCCTGCTCGGCGGGCGGCTGGCGCTGCGCGGCGAGATCACCGTCGGCCAGCTCGTCGCGGCGGTCGGGCTGGCCCAGTACCTGCTCGGGCCGCTGGGCCTGTTCAGTTGGTTCGCCGCGGCGTTCGCGCAGGCCCGGGCGTCCGCCGGGCGGGTCGCCGCGCTGCTGGGCAGCCCGCCGGCCGCCGCCGGTACGGCCGCACCGGCGGAGCCGGCCGGGGAGCTGACGGTGACCGGCCTGGCCGCGGGCCCGCTGCGCGGCCTCGACCTGGCGCTCGCGCCGGGCGAGTGCGTCGCGCTGGCCACCCCCGACCCGGCCGCGGCGACCGCGCTGCTGGCCTGCCTGGCCCGGGAGCGGGACCCGGACGCCGGCACCATCCTGCTGGACGGGCGGCCGCTGGCCGACCTCGACCCGCTCGCGGCCCGCGGGCACCTGCTGGTGGCCGCGCACGCGGCGGCGCTGTTCGAGGAGACCGTCACCGCCAACATCGCCGCGGCCGGCGCGGGCGCGCCGGCGGTGGCCGCGGCGACCGGCGCGGCCGGGGTGGACGCGGTGGTCGCGGCGCTGCCGGACGGCGCGGCGACGGTGCTGGCCGAGCGGGGGCGGTCGCTGTCCGGCGGGCAGCGGCAGCGGATCGCGCTCGCCCGGGCGCTCGCCGCGGACCCGCCGGTGCTGGTCCTGCACGACCCGACCACCGCGGTCGACACGGTCACGGAGAGCCGGATCGCCGACGCGCTGCGCGGCGTCCGCGCCGGCCGCACCACGCTGCTGGTGGCGACCAGCCCGGCGCTGCTCGCCGCCGCCGACCGGGTGGTCCTGGTGGTGGACGGCGTGGCGGCCGACGCCGGGACCCACGCGGCGCTCGTCGCCCGCCGCCCCGACTACCGGACGCTGGTGTTCGCGTGACCGCCTCCCCGCCCCCGGCCGACCCGTCCCCCACCGACCCGCTGCCCACCACCGACCCGCCGCCCACCGCCGACCTGCTGCCCACCGCCGACGGGCGGGCCGCCGGGCGGGCCGTCGGCCGGCTGCTGCGGGCCCACCGCCGCCTGGCCGCGGGCGCGCTGCTGGCCCTCGTCGCCGGTACCGGGGTGTACCTACTCGCCGCGCCGCTGCTCGGCCGCATCGTCGACCTCGTCGCCGGCGGCGGCGACCCGGGCCGGCTGACCGGGTACGTGGTCGCGCTGCTCGGCGTGGCCGCCGGCCAGGGCCTGCTCGGCGCGTGGGGGCTGAGCCTGGTCGCCCGGCTGGGCGAGTCGATGCTGGCCGGGCTGCGCGAGCGGTTCGTGGCCCGGGCGCTGTACCTGCCGATGGACCGGCTGGAGCGGGCCGGCTCCGGCGACCTCACCGCCCGGGTGACCGAGGACGTGCGGGTGGTGGCGACCGCGGTCCGGGAGGCGTTCCCCGAGCTGACCCGGGCGGTGCTGACGATCGCGCTGACGATGGTCAGCCTGGGCGTGCTGGACTGGCGGTTCCTGGCGGCGGCGCTGCTGGCGGCGCCGGTGCAGGTGCTGACCGTGCGCTGGTACACCGGGCGGGCGGTGCCGCTGTACGCGGCGCAGCGGGTGGCGGCCGGGGCCCGGCAGCACCAGCTCCTGGACACCGTGGGCGGGGCGGCGACGGTCCGGGCGTTCCGGCTGCACGACCGGCACCTGGCCCGGGTGGACGAGCGGTCCCGGGCGGCGCTGGACCTGGCACTGCGCGCGGTACGGCTCCAGACCCGGTTCTGGTTCCGGCTCAACACGGCCGAGTTCGTCGGGCTGACGGCCGTGCTGCTGGCGGGGTTCTGGCTGGTCGGGGCCGGCGAGGTGACGCTGGGCGCGGCGACGGCGGCGGCGCTGTACTTCCACGGGCTGTTCAATCCGATCACCACGGCGCTGGGGCTGGCGGACGAGGCACAGTCGGCGGCGGCGAGCCTGGCCCGCCTGGTCGGCGTCGCCGACCTCCCGCCACCCGCCGGCCGGGCGCCCGCCGGCGCCGCGGCCGGACCGCGCGCCGCGGCACCGGGCGCGGCGGCCGGTGCGGATGGGCCGGGCGCGGCGGGCTCGGGCGGCAGCGCGGCGGGTGCCGGGGCGGTGCGGGTGGCCGGGGTCGGGTACGCGTACGTGGCCGGGCATCCGGTGCTGGCCGGCGTCGACCTCGACGTGGCGCCCGGCGAGACCGTGGCGCTGGTCGGCGCCAGCGGCGCCGGCAAGTCCACGCTGGCCAAGCTGATCGCCGGGGTGCACGGGCCGACCGCCGGTACGGTCGCCGTCGGCGGGGTGGACCCCGCGGCGGACCCCGGCCGCGCGGTGGTGCTGGTGACCCAGGAGGTGCACGTCTTCGCCGGGACGCTGGCCGACGACCTGCGGCTCGCCGACCCGGCCGCGGACGACGACGCGCTCCTCGGGGCGCTGGCCGCGGTCGGCGCGCTGGGCTGGGCGAGCGCCCTGCCCGACGGCCTCGGCACGGTCGTCGGCGACGGCGGGCACGAGCTGACCGCGACGCAGGCGCAGCAGGTGGCGCTGGCCCGGCTGGCGCTGGCCGACCCGCCGGTGGCGGTCCTGGACGAGGCGACCGCGGAGGCGGGCAGCGCGGGCGCGCGGGAGCTGGAGGCGGCGGCGGACACCGTCCTGGCCGGACGGACGGCGGTCGTCGTCGCGCACCGGCTGAGCCAGGCGGCGGCGGCCGACCGGATCGTGGTGCTGGACGCGGGCGCGGTGGTCGAGTCGGGTACGCACGACGCCCTGCTGTCGGCGGACGGCGCGTACGCCCGCCTGTGGGGTACGTGGTCGGGCCAGCGCACCCCGCCCCCGACCGGCGACGGACGGCCGTTCAGCCCCGGATACGACCGCTGGGACCCCGACCACTGACCCCACTGCGCGGCGGGCGCCGTCGGTCGGCTGGGGGTGGGTGCATCCGTGGTGGCGGGAACGACCGGGATGCACCCGCTCCGCCGATCGCGCGTCGGTCGCGGGTCAGGCGGTGAGGAGGATCGTCAGGCCGATGGCGATCAGGGCCACCGGCAGGACCGCGTGGCCCCAGCGGGCCATCGTCCGGGCGACCGCCCGGCGGGTGGCCAGCCAGTGCCCGGCCGCGCACCACACCCCCACCCCGACCAGGAACACCGCGGCGTAGCCGGCGACGGCGGCCGGACCGGCGGCGGCGAACACCGGGACGTACACGCCGACGTTGTCCCCGCCGTTGGCCAGCGTCACCCCGGCCACCGCGAGCACCCCGGGCCCGGCGGCCGCCCCGGCGCCCGCGCCCGGGTCGGGGTCGGCCGGCCCGGCCGGGGCGCGGCGCTCGCGCCACGCCGCCACCGCCGCGCGCAGGCCCAGCAGGATCGGCAGCAGGCCCGAGTACGGCACGGCGGACGGCGGGAGCAGGCCCGCGCCGAGGGCGCCCAGCACCGACGCCGCGAGGATCGCCAGGAACCCGAGGTACTGCCCGGCGACCACCCGGGCGACCCCGGCGCGGCCGGTGGCCCGGGCGAGGTACAGCGCCAGCAGCAGCAGGTCGTCGAGGTTGGTCACCGCGAACATCGCCGCCGCCCGCGCCGGTAGCGTCGGATCCACGCCGTCCCCCTCCGCCGGTCCCGGCGATCCTACGGACAGCGGTGCGCCCACGGGCGGCGGCGCGGCTACGGGCGGCGGTGCGGCAGCCGGACGGTGGCCGCGGTACCCCGGGCGGCCGGTTCGCGGCTGGTCAGCGCGAGCGTGCCGCCGTGCGCCTCGATGATCGCCCGGCTCATCGACAGGCCGAGGCCGGCGCCGGGGATGCCCCGCTCGACGGCCGTGGAGGCGCGGAAGAAGCGGCGGAACAGCCGGTCCCGCTCGTCCGGCGGGATGCCGACGCCGCCGTCCAGGATGGTCAGTTCGACGACGCCGGGGGGCTCGGCCCGGGCGAGGATCTCGACGGTGCCGCCGTCGGGGCTGTACTTGACGGCATTGGACAGCAGGTTGTGCACGAGCAGCCGCAGCCGGCCGGGGTCGCCGACGACGGGCAGCGCGTCGGGCAGCCGGTCGCGCAGGAGCACGTCGCTGTGCGCGGCCACCTCGGCGAGCGCGCCCACCTCGTCGCGGACGATGATGGCCAGGTCCACCGGTACGGCGGCCAGCTCGGCGTGCCCCGACTCCAGCGCGGCCAGGTCGAGCAGGCCGCCGATGATCGCGCGCAGGTTCTCGGCGTTGCGGGCGATCGCCGTCAGCATCTCCCGCTCGTCGCCGGTCCACCGCTGCGCGTCGGCGAGCAGCAGCTCGGCGTACGAGCCGATGGAGGTCAACGGGGTGCGCACGGCGTGGCCGACGAGCGCGATGAAGTCGTCCTTGCTGCGGCCCAGCTCGGTGCGCAGCGCGGCGGCGCGGCGGCGGGCGAGGAAGCCGGCGACGTGGCTGCACATCGCCTCGGCGAACGCGACGGCCACGTCGTCGGGCGGGTCGCCGGACGGCGTGAGCAGGGTGAGGACGCCGAGGACGGCGTTCTCCTCGCGGATCGGGACGGCGAGGGCGCGCTCGGCCGCGCTGTTGCGGCGCACCGGCGCGCGGGCGGCGCAGCACTCGGCGGCCAGCGCCCGGCCGAGCCAGGCGGTGCCGGCCGCGCCGTCGTCGGCCGCGCCGGTGCCGGCGGCGGGGGTCCAGGCGGCGGCCGGGCGGACCGAGTCGGTCACCGGGTCGCACAGCCACGCCTCGCCGCGGCGCCAGCCGAGCGCCCCGGCGATGGCGCGCAGCACGGCGCGCAGCGCGGTGGTCGCGTCGTCGGTGTACGCGAGCGCCTCCACGACCTCGAGCTGCCGGTCCCGGAAGGTCTCGTGCCGGAGCTGGGCGGTCATGTCGTGCAGGGCGGCGACGGCGCCGAGCGGGCGGCCCTCGGGGTCGGTGACCGGGTTGGCGTTGACCAGGACCGCGCGGCTGGCGCCGCCGCCGGGCGGCGGGATGCGCAGCAGCTCGTCCCGGACCACCTCGCCGCGCCAGGCGCGGATCAGCGGCAGGTCCGCGACGGCCAGTTCGGTGCCGTCCAGCGCGGTGGCGACGGCCGGGTTGTCCAGCAGGGAGAAGGGCTGCCAGTCCTCGGGGATGGCGTACCAGTCGCGCAGCGACCGGTTGGCGACGATCACCCGGCCGTCGGGGTCGCAGGCGGCGACGCCGGTGAGCAGGCTGTCCAGCAGCGCCTCGACGAACCGGGCGTGCCGGAGCGCGGCGCGGCGCAGCGTGACCCGCTCGGTGATGTCGAGCAGGAAGCCGCAGAGCAGCGGGCCGGCGGGCGACGGTACCCGGTTGAGGAACGCCTCGACCGGGAACTCGCGGCCGTCCCGGTGCCGGCCGACGCCCTGGACCCGCTGCCGGTGGACCGCGGGGTCGCCGAGCCGGGCGGCGCCGTCGGCGACGAACAGGTCGGCCAGGCGGCGGCCGAGCGCCTCGGCGACGGGCAGGCCGAACAGGTCGGCGGCGGCGAGGTTCCAGCCGACCACGGTGCCGTCGACGTCGGCGGCGACGAACGCCTCCGCGGTGGACTCGAGCAGCGGGCCGAGTTCGACGTCGGGCAGGCTGCTGCCGCGCACCGCGGCGGGCGGCCGGTCGGCCGGGACGAGCATGGTGCCGATCTCCAGCAGCGCGGAGATGTCCGCGTTGGACCAGCGGCGGACGACCCGGTCGAGGACGACGAGCGCGCCGACCGGGCGCCCGTCGGGGTCGGCCAGCGGTACGCCGAGGAAGGCCCGGACGCCGCACTCCCGGACCAGCCCGTGCCGGCGCAGGTCCGGGTCCTCGTCGACGTCCTCGACGACGGTGACCGGGCCGTCGCCCAGCACGTACTGGCCGACGGCGTACCGCAGGTCGAGGTGCCGGTCGGCGAACCGGTCGGGCAGCCCGTGCGCGCCGACCACCAGGTCCTCGTCGTCGCGGACGAGGCAGACGACGCCCATCGGGGCGGCGAGCAGCTTCGCGGCCAGCCCGGCCACCGCGTCGGTGGGCAGCGCCATGCCGCAGAGGACCCGGCGGGTGCGGTCGACCGCGGCGAGCCGGGTGGGCTCCGCCAGCAGGCGTCGATCGACGTGCGACATGGTCCTCCGGTGGCCGGGAGGTACCTGGTACCCCCACCGAACCCCGGCAAACCGCCGTAAAACGTCTGACCGCGCGGGTTCAGCCCTCGCGGCCGGCCATGGCGTCGATCAGCGACCGGGGCCGCATGTCCGTCCAGTGGGCGTCGACCCAGTCCAGGCACGCCTGCCGCACCCCGGGGCCGAACGCCGTCCGCCACCCGGCCGGGACGTCGATGAACTCCGGCCACAGGCTGTGCTGGTTCTCGTCGTTGACCAGCACGAGGAAGGTGCCGTCGGCGTCGTCGAAGGGATTGGTCGTCATGAGGCGCATAGTAAGGCTAGCCTCAGCTCATTCTCAACCGGGCCGTACGGGCCCGTTCCCCCCGCTGACCAGGCGAACCCGATCGTGGTGAGACATCCCACGTCCGGGTCCGCGTCGATGACCATCACCGGGTCCGGCGACTAAGGTACCGCTAACCTAACCCCGAGGAGCGCGGCCCATGACGAGCGACCGGCCGGATCCACCGGCACCCCCGCGAGCGGCGCGCCGGCGCGCCATCCCCGCTCTCGTGGTCGGCTCGGTCGTACTCATTGCCCTGTGCGTTCTCTCCGTCGCGGTGGGCAACCGCGGACTCAGCGTCGCCGACATCGCGTGCGCGATCGTCACTCCCGGTGATGACGAAATCACGGCCATCGTCCGCGGGCTGCGGATCCCGCGGACCGTCCTCGGCCTGCTCGCCGGCGTCGCCCTGGGCCTGGCCGGCACGCTCATGCAGGCGCTCACCCGCAACCCGCTCGCCGACCCCGGCATCTTCGGCGTCACCGCCGGCGCCGCGTTCGGCATCGCCGCGTCGATCGCGGGGCTCGGGCTGACCTCGCTGTACGGGTTCATCTGGTTCGCCCTGCTCGGCGCCCTCGCCGCCGGCCTGCTCGCCCAGCTCATCGGCAGCCTCGGCCGGGGCGGCGCGACCCCGGTCAAGCTGGCCCTGGCCGGCGTCGCCGTCAGCACGCTGCTCGGCTCGCTCACCGCCGCGATCGTGCTGACCGACCCGGCCGCGCTGAACCGGTACCGGTTCTGGGCCGCCGGCACGCTCACCGGCCAGACCGCCGACACACTGGTCCAGGTGACCCCGTTCGTCGCCGTCGGCGCCGTGCTGGCGCTGGCGCTCGCGCCGCAGCTCAACAGCCTGGCCCTCGGCGACGACGTGGCCGTCAGCCTCGGCCGGCACACCGGCCGGATCCGGGCGGTCGGCATCCTCGCCGTGACCCTGCTCACCGGCGCCGCGGTCGCCGTGGCCGGGCCGATCGTCTTCCTCGGCCTGGTCATCCCGCACATCGCCCGGTACTTCACCGGCCCCGACCACCGCTGGCTGCTGCCGCTGTCGGCGATCCTCGCCCCCGGCCTGCTGCTCGCCGCCGACGTCCTCGGGCGGGTCGTCGCCCGGCCGAGCGAGGTGCAGGTCGGCGTGCTGACCGCGGTCCTGGGCGGGCCGTTCTTCGTCGCGCTGGTCCGCCGGCGCCGGATCGCGGAGCTGTGAGCCGATGACCGTCCACCTCGCCCCGCGCGACGCCGCCGGCCGCCGGGTCACGCTGCGCCTCGGCCGGGCCTCCGGGGTCCTGCGGCCGCGCGCGGTCGTCGTGTGCCTGGCCCTGGGCCTGCTGACCTTCGCCGCGTTCTGCCTGGCCATCGCCACCGGCGACTACCCGGTGACGCTGAGCCTGGTACTGCGGGAGCTGTTCGGCGTCACCGACTACGACACCTGGATCGTGATCAACGAGATCCGGCTGCCCCGGGCGCTCACCGCCGTCGGCGTCGGGGCGACGTTCGGGCTGTCCGGCGCGATCTTCCAGACCATCACCCGCAACCCGCTCGCCGCGCCGGACATCATCGGCATCACCGAGGGCGCCACGGTGTTCGTGGTCGGCGGCGTCGTGTTCGGCGTCGGCGCCGGCCTCGGCATGCAGGGCCTGGCGCTGGTCGGCGCGCTCGGCACCGCCGCCGTCATCTACCTGCTGGCCCGGCAGCGCGGCAGCACCGGGTACCGGATCATCCTCATCGGCATCGGCGTCTCCGCCGTCTGCCTCGCCGTCACCGACTACCTGCTCTCGCGCAGCGAGATCTGGGAGGCGCAGGCGCTGATGGGCTGGCTCGTCGGCAACCTCAACCTGCGCGGCTGGGAGCACGCCCGGCCCGTCCTGATCGCGCTCGCGGTGCTCGGGCCGGCCGCGCTGGTCGCGCACCGCTGGATGGCCCTGCTCCAGCTCGGCGACGACGTCGCCACCGGGCTCGGGGTGCCGGCCAACCGGGCCCGGTTCACCCTGCTGCTCGTCGGGGTCGGCCTCGCCGCCGTCGGTACCGCGGCCGCCGGGCCGATCCTGTTCGTCGCGCTGGTGTCGCCGCAGATCGCCCAGCGGCTCGTCCGCCGGGCCACCCCGCCGCTGGTCGCGTCCGCGCTGACCGGCGCCGCGACCGTCCTGCTCGCCGACGTCATCGCCCAGCGCCTGCTCGACGGCGTGAACCTGCCGGTCGGGGTCATCACCGGCGTCCTCGGCGCACCGTGCCTGATCTGGCTGCTGGTGCGCGCCAACCGCACGGGCTCGGGAGGCTGAGCATGACCGCGTTGAACAACCCCGCCCCCGCCGCGACCGAGCCGGCCGCGACGCTGCCGCCGCGGCTGCGCGCCGAGGGCCTCACCCTCGGGTACGGCGACCGGACCATCGTCGACGGCCTCGACCTCGACCTGCCGCCCGGCCGGGTGACCACGATCGTCGGGGCCAACGCGTGCGGCAAGTCCACGCTGCTCAAGGCGCTCGCCCGGCTGCTGCCGCCGCGGGCCGGCGGCGTCCTGCTCGACGGCCGGGCCATCCACCGGCTGCGCGGCGCCGAGGTCGCCCGGCAGCTCGGCATCCTCCCCCAGTCCCCCGTCGCGCCGGACGGGCTGACCGTCGTCGACCTGGTCACCCGCGGCCGCGCGCCGCACCAGGCGTGGTGGCGGCAGTGGGGGCGCGGGGACGAGGAGGCCGTCACCGAGGCGCTCGCCGCCACCGGGATGACCGACCTGGCCGACCGGATGGTCGACGAGCTGTCCGGCGGGCAGCGGCAGCGGGCCTGGATCGCCATGGCGATCGCCCAGGACACCCCGATCCTGCTGCTGGACGAGCCGACCACCTTCCTCGACATCGCCCACCAGATCGACGTCCTCGACCTGGTCCTGGACCTGAACCGGCGGCGCGGCCGGACGGTGGCGATGGTGCTGCACGACATCAACCAGGCCTGCCGGTACGCCGACCACCTCGTCGCCATGAAGAACGGCGTGATCGTCGCCACCGGCGCCCCCGCCGACATCGTCACCACCGCGCTGATCGAGGAGGTCTTCGACCTGGACTGCCGGATCGTTCCCGACCCGGTCAGCCGGACCCCGCTGATCGTCCCGATCGGGCGGCACCACGCCCCCTGAAGCCCCTCCCCGCCGTTCCGGTGGAGCCCACCCCCTGGTGGAAAGGAAATGAGATATATGTCCAACAAGGACCGCACCGGTACCCTCCGGCGCACCATGATCTGCCTCGTCGGCGCCGCGCTCGGCGTCGCCGGCCTCGCCGCATGCGGCGAGAAGGCACCGGAGCCGGCGAAGAAGGTCGCCGCGAGCGCCGGTCCGTGGACGTACACGGACGCCGGCGGCAAGCCGGTCACCCTGCCCAAGCGGCCGGAGCGGATCGTCGCGTACGTCGGCTCCGCGGCCGCCCTGTGGGACCTCGGGATCAAGCCGGTGGGCGTGTTCGGGCCGCAGAAGCGCCCCGACGGCACCAAGGACCCGCAGGCGGGCAACGTCGACGTCGACGCGGTCACCTCGGTCGGCAACTCGTGGGACGACTTCAACATGGAGAAGTTCCTGGCCCTCAAGCCCGACCTGGTGGTCACCGGCAAGTTCGGCAAGGGACCGGACGACCTGTGGGCGCTGCCCGCCGAGTCGCTGGCCAAGATCCGGGCCACCGCGCCGGTGGTCGGCGTGAACGAGTACCGGGCGCCGCTGCTCACGGTCATCGAGGGCTACCGCGAGCTGGCCCGGTCCCTCGGCGCCGACCTGGACTCGCCGGAGCAGAAGGGCGCGGTCGACGCGTTCAACAAGGCCGGCGACGCGCTCAAGGCGGCGATCGCGGCGAAGCCGGGGCTCAAGGTCGAGGTCGCGTACGCGGACAAGGACAACTTCTACGTCGCCAAGCCCGACTTCTTCGGCGACCTGGCGTACTACAAGTCCCTCGGCCTGGACCTGGTCGCCGGCGGCGGCGCCGAGGACCACTGGGAGATGCTGAGCTGGGAGCAGGCGGGCAAGTACCCGGCTGACCTGATCATCACCGACTCCCGGTCGCACGCGCTCAGCCACGACCAGCTCGCCAAGGTGCCGACGTGGAAGACGCTGCCGGCGGTCAAGGCCAACCAGATCGGGCTGTGGCCGGGCGAGTCCCGGTTCAGCCACGTGCTGTCGACCAAGATCGTGCAGGACTTCACGGCGCTCATCGGGGCGTCGCGGGCCGACGTCGTCTGACGTCTCGCGCGCCGGGTGGGGTGGGGCCGGTACCGGCCCCACCCCACCCGCGTTCCCGGCGAGCGTCAGCCCAGGGCGACGTCGACGCCGCCGGAGAAGGGCGAGTCGTGCAGCTCGATTCGCGCCAGCTTCGTGCCCTTGGGTACGTCGAAGATGAGGTTCCCCTTGACCCGGTTGCCCGGGTTGATCTCCTCCAGGAAGGTCGGCGAGCCCTCGTTGGCGAACATCTCGGCCTTGCCGTCGTTGGAGAACTCGATCCCCTTGGCGTCGAATGCCTTCTGCGACGAGCCGCTGAACAACTGCGCCTCCTTGCCGATGTTCTTCACCGTCACGGCGACCAGGCAGTAGACGCCCTGCGCCCGGGCCCCGAACTGCGCCGGGCCGACCGACGTCCGGCCGCAGGTCGGCTTCGCGACGACGAACTCGAACTTGCCGTCCCGCACCGCCTGGCCGACCCTCGCGGCCTTCGCCGCCGCCTTCGGCGCGTCCCCGGTGGACCCGGCGGTGTCGGCGCCGCCGTCGCCGCCGGCGCCGCAGGCGAGGGCGGTCGCGGCGAGGGCGACGAGTCCGAGGGTGCTGGCGTAGCGCATGCTGGCCTCCGGGCCGCTCGGGCGGCGCCCCGTTGCGCCGCCGCTGCTGTCCACACCCGCCCGGGCGGGTCCCCGGTTACGGGGGACGAGGCGATGCTGGCCGCACGACCGACCCGCGGAGCGGGGCCGCGGTAGAGCATTCGGGGTCGGTCAACCTGCGCTTCACCGGCCGGCCACGCCGGGTCGACCGACGCCGCGGGCGAACCGTCCGGCCGGACGAGCCGACCGTGCGGCCGGGTGGGCGGCGTCGATCAGCGGGGCAGGAGTTCGAGTTCGCCGAGGGCCGGGCGGGCGCCGCGGCCGTACCCCGACCGGATCGTCACCCGCAGCGTCGTCACCCCGTCCGCGCGCACCGGCACCGACTGCGGCTCCGGCGCGTCGCGCAGCGTGTACTGCACCGTCGCGACCGCGCCGGCCGGGCCGGCGGCGGTGATCGTGATGTCCCGCGGCCGCCCCGCGGTGAGGAACGCCAGCGGGTCGCTGGAGGCACCCGGGCGCACACGCACGCCGCGCAGCGCCGTCGGCCGGGCGAGCCGCAGCTCGGCCCACTGCCCCGGCGCCGCGGAGGCGGGGGCCCAGAACCGGTCGGCCGTACCGTCGTACAGCAGGCCCGGCGTCACCCCCGGCGCCGAGCTGGACGCCCGGGCGCCCGCCGGCGCGATCGCGGCCGGCTCGGCGGCGACCACGGACCGGGCCAGTGCGGCGGGGCGCCAGCCACGGCGGCCGGCGTACGCGGCGGCCGCCGCGGCGGCCACGACGAGCACGCCGGCCGCGGCCAGCGCGGCGATCCACCGGCGGCGGCCGGCCCGCGCGGGGTGATCGGCAGCCGCCGGGTGGGCGGCCGGCGACCGCCGGCCCAGCGGGGCTGCCCGGTCGGGCGGCGCCGCGCGGTCGGCCCGGGTGGCGTGAGCGGCGCGGTCGGCCGGTGGCGGGGCGGCACCGGCGGGGGGTGGCGCGGGTGCGGCGGCGCGGCGGGCGGGGTCGGCGCCGTGGCGCGGGGCCGCGCCCGACCGCGCCGCCCACGGGCGGGTGCCGGCGGTGCCGGCGCGGTGCCGGGCCCGCCGCCGGCCGGCGGCCGGCGCCCGCGGGCTCATCCGACCGGACCGGGGTCCGCGACCCCGACGGCGGCCGCCTCCGCGGCGCGCGGCAGGACGCCCAGCGGGTACCGGGCGGCGCCCGGCGGCCCGTACGCCGGCGGGCCGTCCGCGCCGGGGGCCAGCCGCAGCGGCACGAACTCGGCCGGCCGCACCGGCGCCACGGCGACCCGGCAGGCGAGCCGGCCCGGTACGGCCGGGTCCGGTGCGCAGGCGACCGTGAACGCCTCGGCCAGGGTGAGCCCGACCAGCGCGCCGCGCCGCCACTGCGCGGTGAGGAACTCCTCGATCAGCAGCCGGGCCCGGGCGCACAGCGCCGGGTCGGCCGGGTGGCCGGCCAGCGGGGCGAGGCCGGCCACGATGGACCGTTCGAGGTGGGTGAACAGCCGGCGGACGTTCACGTACCGCCAGGCCGGGTCGTCGGCGAGCGTGCGCGCGCCCCACACCCGGATGCCGCGGCCGGGGAACGCGCGCAGGCAGTTCACCCCGACCGGCGCGAGCAGCTCCTGCTGCTGCCGGGTCAGCGGCGTCTCCGGCGCGACCGCGCCCCGGATGACCTCGTTGGTCGGCGCCCGGTGCACGCCGCGGGTGGCGTCGCTGCGGGCCCACACGCCGGCCAGGTGGCCGCTGGGCGGCACGTACCGGTTGGTGCCGGCGACCGGGTCGAATACCTTGATCCACGGGTAGTACAGCGCCGCGTACGCCGAGTCGTACGCCCCGGCGTCCCGCCGCCAGTCGCGCACCTGCTGCGGGGACCGGCCGGGCATCGCGTCGAGCAGCGCCATCCGGTCGCCGCGGGCCGCGCAGTGGGCGATCAGGCCGGCCCGGGCCGCCTCGACGGTGGCGGCGTCGAGCAGGCCGTGCTCGTACGCGGCCAGCACGTCGGGCGCGACCACCATCGTCACCTCGTCGACGTCGGCGAGGGCGGCGAGGCCGGCGGCGGCGGTGTCGTCGTCGGTCCGGACCACGTACGCGCGGGTGCCGCCGTTGAGGAAGTAGCCGAAGACGGCGTGCGCGAGGTACGAGCCGGCGGCGAACTCGCCGAACGTCCGGCCGAACCCGCTCCACCCGTCGACCGGCACGGGCCGGTGCAGCGGGCCGTCGGCGGCGCGGCCGACGAACGCGGCGACCGCGGTGGGCCGCTCCCCGATCGACGGGGCGGCGGGCTCGGCGGGTCCGGGCGGCGACAGGTACGTGGTCATGAAACCTCCTGCTTCGGACTGGTTCGCCCGCGACGGCGCCGGTGGGCCGTGGTGCGCGGTTCCAGCATGGGCGCGGCGGGCGGGCTGCGCGGGCGGGCGGGTGCGGGCGGCCCGGTCCGCCCGGTTCGCTGCCCCGACGGCCCGGTCCGTTCGGGCAGCCCGCGGGGCAATCCCGCGGCGGGCGGCGGTCCGGCCGGGCCGCGGGCGGCGGGGCGGGGACCGGCACGCCGGGCGGGGCGGTGCCCCTTCGGGTGCGGCCGGGCGGGCGGCGTGAACGGCGTCGAGCGAGCGGAGTGCCCGCCGCGACCCAAGCGGCCGGGCGGGTCAGGCGGAGCCGCGGCGGGCCAGCCAGAGGGTGTGCTCGCGGGAGACCGCCCGCTCGGCCCCCGCGACGAACGCCGCCCACGCCTCCTCGCCGCCCGCCCCCGCCCCGGCGTCCGCCCGGGCCCGGATGATCGACAGCTCGCGGCCGGTGACCGCGTACGACTCGGCGAGGTTCTGGTGGTCCCGGGTCTGGAGCCAGGCCGTACCGCTGGCGGCCAGCGCCGCCGCGATCCCCAGCACGTCGACGTCGACCCCGGCGAACGCCTTCACCCCCGCGGCCACCAGCCCGGCCGTCTGCGCGCCGATCGCCACCGCGAACCACAGCCGCACCCGGCGCTGGTTGAACCGGGCCTTGGCGCCGTACCAGCGGACCTGGTCGTCCACCCGCTCGGCCAGGTAGTGCGCCCGCCGGACCGGCAGCGGCTCGGCCCGCAGCGCCCGCATGCCGGGGGTGATCTGCTCGCCGCCGACGGCGGCCAGCACCCGGACCGCGCGCATCTCCCCCATGATCCCGGCGAGCCGGTCGACCAGCAGGGCGTCGGGGTCGGCGGCGGTGTCGACGCGGAACAGGCCGCCGCCGACGCTGTACTGCCAGGCGATCGTCTTGACCGACTCGGCGGCGGCCCGGCCCTCGTACCAACTCCGCATCGGGGTGGTACTGAGCAGGTAGGACGCCACCCCGATACCGGCGGCGAAGGCCAGCGCGGCGAGCAGCCCGCCGAGGTCGACGGGGTGGCCGTCGAGCCGCACCCCGTACGGGATCGCGCCGCCGGCCGCGGCCAGGCAGGCCAGCACCAGCCCGATCGCGGACAGCCGCAGGTACGCGGTCTGGCCGGCGACGGCGGCGTTCTCCGCGTCGGCCAGCACCGCCGGGAAGCGGGTGCCGGGTGGGGCCGGGAAACGCGGCCCGGGCCCGCCGTCGGCCGTCGCCGGGATCCGCCGTACGTCGCTCATCCCACCCCCACCGCCGGAGTCCACATGCTATCCGCCGGCCCTATGCTGACGGCCATGTCCGGCCGCCGACGGGTCTTCGTGTCGTACTCGCGCCACCAGTTCCACGCCGCCGAACACCTCGCCGCCGTGCTCGCCGCCGCCGGCCACGACGTGTGGCTCGACGTGCAGCGGCTCGGCCCCGGCGACGACTGGGCCGCCGCGATCGAGGCGGGGGTGGACGCCGCCGACGCCGTCGTGCTGCTGGCCTCGCCGGCCGCGCTGGCCTCGCCGTACGTCGGCGCGGAGTGGCGCCGGGCGCTGCGCCGCGGCACCCCGGTCGTGGTGGCGCTCGCGGCGACCACCGCGCTGCCGGCGGCGCTGCGCGGCGCGCCGGTGCTGGACCTGCGCCGCCGGTTCGCCGCCGGCGCCGCCGCCGTCGCCCGGCTGGTCGGCGGCGACGCCGCGGCCGCCGCGCCGCCCGGCCGGCTCGGCGTGCCGCTGCCGGTCGCCTGGCTCACCGCGACGCTCGCGCTGGGCATGGCGGCCACCGCGGGGAGCCTGCTGCTGTACGCCGTGGAGCTGGCCCGGCTGCCCGAGCGGGGCGGCGTGCCGGACCCGCTCACCGCCGGCCGGCTGCTGGTCGCGCCGGTGGTCGCGGGGGCGTTCCTGGCGTACCAGCGGGGGGTGCTGCGCCGGTTCCGGGCGCGGGCGGCGACCCGCGGCGCGCTGCTCGCGGCGGTGCTGCTCGGCGTGCCCGGCTACCAGGCGGCGGCGGACCTGCTCAACGCCGTCATGTTCGCCGCGCAGCACGGCGTGGAGTCGAACGTGGAGCTGGAGCGGACGCCGAGCGAGCTGACGGTCGCCTTCTTCGTGATCGCCACCCTGGTGCTGGTACCGGCGCACCTGGCGGCGCTGGGCTGCCTGCTGCTGTCCCGGTCGGTGCTGTACTGGCTGCCGGTCGGCGACCCGCCGCGCCGGCTGCGCCGCCGGGTACTCGGACCCGCCGCGCCCCGGCCGGACGGGACGACGCGGCCGGGCGGGACAGAGCGGCCGGACGCGGCGCCGCAGCGGCCGAGCGGCGGGACCGGGCGGCGGGACGCAGCGGCCGGGCGGCAGGACCGGGCGGCGGGGCGGCGGGACGCAGCGGCCGGGGAGCGGGGCCGGGCGGGCGGCGGGACGGTGCGGGTCGACCACGCCGACGCCGACGCGGGTGTGGCGGCGGCGATCGGACGGGCCTGCGCCGCCGCCGGCCTCGCGGTCACCGACGGGCCCGCCGACCGGCGGCTGGTGGTGATCTCCGCGCACACGTCCTGGCCGCGCGCGGCGGCCGCGCTGCGCGCCGGGCCGGCGGTCGCGGTGCTGGTGGCGAGCGTCCGGCCGCCGGCCGCGGCGGCGGAGTTGCAGCGGTTCCAGTGGGTCGACGCCCGCGACGGCGACCTCGCCGCGCTGCCCGGCCGGCTGGCCGCCGGGGCGGCCGACCCGTGGGCGATCGACCGGTTCACCGCGCCGCGGGCGGTCCGGCGGGTGCTGGCCGCGCTGCTCGTCCTGGCCGCGGTGCTGGGGGCGTCGGCGGCGCTGTCCACGACGGTGGTCGCCGGGCGGGTCGCCGACCGTACGGTGGACCACAGCGTGTTCCGCCCCGGCGGCCCGGTGCGGCGGGAGGTCGGGCCGCACGCCGACGTGCTGCTGCGGGTGCGCGCCGGGCTGGCCGGCGCGCTGAGCCTGCTCTGCCTCGGTACGGCGTGGCTGCTCGGCCGCCGCCGCCTCACGGCCGGCGGGCTGGGCGGGCTGGCCCTGGCCGGCGGGCTCGGGCTGATCGTGTGGATCATGCTCGGAATGGCGAGCCGCGAACCGCCGACCCGCCTGCTGGCCGGCTACGCGCTGGCCACACTGGCCGGCCTGGCGTGGCTGGCGACGTACGGCAACCGGGTGGTGGCCTGGCTCCCCACCGCCCCCGCACCCCGCCGCGGAACGGCCGGCGACCTCCTCCCGGCAGTGGGCGCACCCCTGCTGCACCCGGCCTTCCCGCTGGCCCTGACCATCCTCACCCCCCTCCACATCGCCGGCCTCCTCTTCTGACCCCGCACTCCCGTCAACATGGGCTGAGCGACGTCATGCGACGTGCATTCGAGGTCGGGCGGGGCGCGGCGACGGTCAGGGGGCGCGGGGTGGGAGGGTGCGGGGGCGGGGTTGGACCAGGAAGGCTGCCGCGGTGGGGGTGAAGGCGGCGGCGTCGGCCGGGGTGGCCACGAGTCGGCGGGGGCCGCGGACGTCGCGGTGCAGGACGAGCATCGGGGCGTGCAGGGTGCCGGTCGGGCCGGTCAGTACCGGGTCCGGGGTCGCCGTCACGCCGCGCTGCCAGATGAGCCGGACCGGGGTGTCCGGCGGGAAGTCCACGCCGGACACGTCGGCGACGAAACCGGGCGACCCGACCGCCGGCGTGATCGTGAGCTGCGGCCGGAGTACGCGCAGGGCCACCGCCGCCCGGTCGTCGGCGCGGTCCGGGTCGGGCCGGGTGCCGGTGACCGCGGCGGCGGCGCGGTGGTCGCCGGCGCGGGCGGGGCGCAGGACGTAGGTCAGCGTGCGGTCCGCGCCGGGCGGCAGCTCGCCCAGCGCGCAGGTGCGCCCGGCGCAGCCCGCCGGGGCGGCGGCGACGGGCAGCGGCAGGGCCACCGCGAGCGTCGCCGCGGCGGGTCCGGCGAAGCCGTTGTGGACGGTGAACCGGACGGTCAGGTCGCCGCCGCCGAGGTACCCGACCGCGGGCTCGGCGACGCCGGTCACGGACAGGCCGGGCCGGCCGAGCGAGCCGGCGCCGACGTCGAGGGCGGCGGTGGCGGCGTCGTTGTCCGGGCGCGGGTCGGCGACCGTACCGGCGACGGCTGCGCCCGCCCGGTACGCGCCGGCGGCCTCGCCCCGGACCTCGACCCGGCGCTCGACGGCGGCGCCCGGCGGGAGGTCGCCGAGCGGGCAGCGCGGGGTCGGCCCGGCGGCGCAGTCGGGGGCGCCGGTGACCGCGAGCCCGGCCGGCACGGCCGGGGTGGCCACGACGCCGCGGGCGGGCAGCGGGCCGAGGTTGGTCACCCGCAGGACCAGGGCGGCGGTACCGCCGACCGGCACGGCGGGCGGCTCGGCGCGCAGCTCGACCCGCAGGTCGGCGGTCGGCTGGTACGCGGGCTGCCCGTCGCCGGCCGGTCCGGCGGGGTCGAACAGCGGCGTCGCGGGCCCGTCCGCGACCGGCAGCGTGTGAATCCGCGCCCCGGCCGGGACCGGGTCGTCGCCGGCCGGCGGAGTGGTGCCCGCCGGCGGGTCGGCCGGGTTCGGGGGGAGGGCGGTGAAGGCGAGGGTGCCGCCGTCCGGGGACCAGGCCGGGTCGGCCGCGCGCAGCGGCGGGTCGTCGGCGCGCGGGTACCGCAGCGTCGGCGCGCTGCCGTCGGCGTTCATCAGCAGCAGCCGCCCGCCGCCGGTGTACGCGAGCCGGCGCCCGTCCGGCGACCAGGCGGGGCCGGCGCAGTCGCAGCCGTACCCGGCCGCCGCGGTCAGGTCGGCGGGCGGGTCCGCGCGCACGCCGCCGCCGTCGGTGTGGACCGCCGCCACCAGGACGTGCCGGGCGCCGTCGCCGGGCGGGCACGCGCCGGGCGCCGGCGTCCCGGGAGCCGAGAGCGCGGGCGTCGGCGATCCCGCGGGCGGCGCGGGGTAGCGGCGGGTGAGGGCCAGCCGGCTGCCGTCCGGGGACCAGGCCGGCTCGCCGTCGGCCCGGTCCGGGCACGCCCCGGCGTCGACCTCCACGGGCGCGTCGGCCGCCGGCCCGCCCGGCGTGTCGGTGAGCCGGGCCATCCACACCCGGGCGCGACCGTCGGCTTGCCGGGTGAAGGCCAGGAACCGCCCGTCCGGCGACCACGCCGGATCGTCCTCGTCGGACCCGGCGCTCGCCGCCGCCGGCAGCAACGGCCGCGGGCCCCGCCCGTCGACCCCCGCCACCACGATCCGCCGCCCACCGCCGGTGCCGACCGAGTATGCGATCCGCCGCCCGTCGGGCCGGTACGCCGGCGCTCGTGCCCCCGGCGCCCCCGCCGGCGGCGCGGCCAGCTCCCCCGCTGCCCGCCCGTCCGCGCCGACGTCCCAGACACCGCTGCCCGCGCCGACTCCCGCGCTCTGCCAGCGCACCCCGTCCGCCGTCCGGGCCGGGTGCGCCGCCGGCCGCCCGGGTACCGCCGCGCCGGGCACCGGCGTGCTCGCCGGCGGCGGCCCGGCCGCGACGAGCGGCTGGCGGTGGATGTCGCCGTACCGGTCCGACGCCCCACCGCGCACGGTGACCGCGAGCGCGGTGTCGTCCGGCGCCCACGCCGGCTCGCTCGCGTCGGCGCCGGGCGCGGTCCGCCGCACCTCCGCCCCGCCGGCCGCCGGGACCGTCGCGACGGCCGGTTCGCCGTACCGGGTGGTGGTGAACGCGACCAGCCCCGACCGCCGCCCCCACGCGGGCTCCCGCTCGTCGTACGGCGTGTCGGTCAGCCGCGCCGGCACCCCGCCGGTGCGCGCGACCGTGAACAGGTCGCCGGCGCCGCCCGCGGCGCCGCCGCGGTAGACCAGGCGGGTGCTGTCCGGCGCCCAGCTCGGCCACCGCTCGTCGCCGGGCCCCGCGGTGACCCGCACCGGGGTGCCGCCCGCGGCGGCCGCCACCCAGAGGTCGAAGTGGCCGGCCGCCCGGTCGGAGGCGAAGGCGACCCACCGGCCGTCCGGCGACAGGTCGGGCTCGCGGTCGGCGGCCGGGTGCGGGGCGACCGGCAGGTCGGGCGCGCCGGTGCGGCGCAGGACGACGTCCCCGGCCGGGTCGGCAAGGCTGTCGACCAGTACGAACGCCGACCCGACGGCGGCGGACGGGGCCGCGCCCGGCCGCGTCACCCCGGCCGGGCCCTCGATCACCGGCTGGCGGGTGCTGGCGAACGCCAGCCGCCCCGGCGCGGGCGCGGGGTCGGCGGGGGCGCGGGCCGGGGCGCTGCTCGGCACCAGCAGCCCCGCCAGCAGTACGGCGGCGCTGCCCGCGCCGATCGGCCCCCGACCGCGCACCGCACCTCCCCGGTCCCCCGCCGGCGTCCGCGGCCCCACCCGGGGGCCGCGGCTCAGATCAGGCCCTGCCGGACCGCGTACGCCACCGCGTGCGAGCGGTTGCGCAGTTGCAGCCGGCTGGTGATGTCGTGCAGGACGTTCTTCACCGTCCGCTGGGAGTAGCAGAGCTTCGCGGCGATCTCGGCGGTGTCCAGCCCGTCGGCGACCAGCCGGAGCACCTGGACCTCGCGCTCGGCGAGGCCGGAGAAGTGCAGCCCGCGCGGGCTGAGCACCTGCCGCTGGAGGCGGCCGACCTGGTCGAGCAGGCGGCCGAGCAGGTCCGGCGGCACGGTGCCCTCGCCGACGGCGGCCGACTGGATGACCGACACGAGCCGGTCCGCGCTGGCCTCCGCGCGGCGGACCAGGCCGGAGATGCCGGCCTCGACGGCCGAGACGAGGTCGGCGTCGGCGATGTGCGTGGCGACGAGGACGAGCCGGGCGGTGTGCGAGCGGCCGAGGGTGCGGAGCTGGCGCAGCGCGGCGTCGTCCACCGCCTCGCTGACCACCAGCGCGACCCGCGCGTCGGTGCTCTCGCCGGGTTCGAGCACGCGCACCTCCGGGCGCGGGCGCAGTTGCCCGGCCAGCCCGACCCGGGAGATCGGATCCTCGGCGAAGACTGTCACTGCAATCCGGTCCATTGCCGTTTGTCCCCTTTCACCCGCGTCCCGAATGCCCGGCCTGAGCGTACCCGGGGGCACCCGGACGGGTCCGGCTCTTTGCCCAAAGGGCGTGAATCCCGATCACATTCGCTGCCCCGACCGCAATCCGCGGGACTGCCCGCGGGGACCCCGGAAACGACCTACCTTGACGGAATGACGATGACCGCGCCGACCCGGGCGTCGTTGGAGCCCGCCGACCCGACGCTGCGGCCGGGCGGGGAGACGCAGTGTGCCCTGACGGTCCGCAACACCGGGGACGCGGTCGAGTCGTACCACCTGGACGTCGTCGGCCCCGCCGCCACCTGGGCCACTGTGGAGCCGCCCGACCTCACCGTCTTCCCCGGTACCGAGGGGCACGCGATGGTGACCTTCCGGCCGCCGCGCAGCGCCACCGCCCCGGCCGGGCCCGTCCCGTACGGCATCCGGGTCGCGCCGCGCGAGCACCCCGAGACGACGAGCGTGCCCGAGGGTACGGCGACGCTGCTGCCGTTCGCCGACACCACCGGCGAGGTGGTCCCGCGGCTGTCCCGGTCCCGGCGCACCGGGGTGCACCGGATCGTCATCGACAACCGCGGCAACGTCCCGCTCACGGTCGGCCTGTCCGCCGTGGACCCGGACAACGCGCTGCGCTTCCGCCTGCGCCCCACCGGCGTGGTGCTGCCGCCGGGCCGCTCGGTGCTGGCGACGCTGCACGCCCGGCACCGCGGGCTGCTCTGGCACGGGCAGCCGGTCAGCCGCCCGTTCCAGGTGATCGTCACCGGCGAGGACGGCACCCCGCCGACGATACTGCCGGCCACCGCGGTCCAGGAGCCGGTGCTCTCCCGGGCGCTGCTGCGGCCGCTGGCGCTGCTGCTGGCCGCGGTGCTGGCACTGGCGGCGCTGTGGGCGTTCGCCGTCCGGCCCGCGCTGGACGCCACGGCCCGCGACGCCGCGGCCGGCGCGGTGGCCGACGCCGAGCGGACCGCCGCCGACGCCGTCGCCCGGGCGACCGCCGCCGAGCAGCGGGCCGACGAGGCCCTGGCCGCCGCGGACAGCCCCGGCACCACCCCCGGTACGGCGACCCGGGCGGCACCCCGCCCGCTGCGCGAGCGGCTGGCGGGCGTCACGGCGCTCGGCGCCACGACCACGCAGACGTACACGGTGCCGGCGCGCCGGACGGTCACGGTCACGGACCTGGTGTTGCAGAACCCGCAGGGCGACCTGGGCCGGCTGGACGTGCTCGCCGCCGGGCAGCCGCTGCTGACCCTGTCCCTGGCGAACTTCCGCGACCTGGACTACCACTGGGTGTCGCCGATCGACGTGGCCGCGGGGCAGACGATCCAGCTCCGGGTGGTCTGCCAGCGGCCGGGGCCGACGCTGGGCGGGGAGAGCGGCGACGCCTGCCGCGAGTTCGTCACGCTGACCGGCACGTCCCGCGCCGCCCGCTGACCCTCACACGGCCGCTGACCCTCACACAGCCGCTGACCCCGCGCGGCGCGGCGATTCTCGCGCGGCCCGCTGATCCTCACGCGCCCGCTGATCCTCACGCGCCCGCTGACCCTCGCGCGGCTTCGGTGATCCTCCGGCGGCCGCCGGTTCTCCCGCGGCCGCTGGATCCCGTCGATCCTGCCACCCCGCCCGTCGATCCGCGGGCGGTCGCGGGCCACGCGACTGCGGGACAGCGTCAGGACCACCGCGCCATCCCGCAGCCGCAGCCCGATGGGAACCATCGGTCAGGGCGGTACCGCGGGGAGCGAGCCCGCCGACCACCGCATTGGTCGGCCGGACCCGGCCACGTCATGCCTCCCCGGGGGCGTGGCACCGCCGGGACCGCCCACGCGACCCAGCGACGCGGGGGCGGTCCGCTGAAGAGGTGATCACACGGTGCGGGGCGGGGGAACGCCGTACTGCCGTTTGGCAAGTTTCACCACTGGTCACAACGGCTGCTGAGCTGGTCATTCACTGACGGGGCGCAGAATTTCCGTTCGTTTCACGTCTTTGCGTTTACAGCCAGCCGGCTTCCTCGGCGATGGCGCAGACGGCGGTCAGGCGCAGCAGGTGCCACGGCGCCCGGGCCCAGTCGAGGTGCGCCGGCGCGGCCTCGCCCGGCTCGGGCAGGAACAGGCCCATCCGCTGCGCGGCCGCGGTCACCGAGGCGGCGTAGCTGGCCAGCGCCTCCGGGCCGAGCCGGCGGCCGGCGTCGTGCACCGCCTCGCGGACGTCCGCGGCGTGCTGGTCCAGCCGGGCCAGGCCGGCGGGGTCGGCCAGCGCGTGCGTGAGGCCGTCGACCCCCACGCGGGCCATCAGGTCGTCGAGGGCGTCCCGGGCCCGGCCGAGACTGCGCACGCACGGGGCGGGGCTCTCGGCGGTGCGGAGGTATTCGCTGGTCATGTCCAGAGACGCTAGGCGCTGTCGGCCAGCCGGGGAACCCGGGTAACCCAACGGCACCCCGGGCCGACCCGACTGACTCCCCCGCACGCACCGGAAACGGACATCCGCGTTGTTTCAGCAAGGAATCCGACTGACCAAACGGTGACTTTTCAGGTCCGCTTTCCCCCTTTGGAGCGACCCCCGGCCGTCGGTACGGTCGGATCCTCCGCCGCCCCTCACGGCGCGCCGCAACCGCGCCGCGGACCGGGTATCGGGGCGCCCCGCCGCCGGCCGGGGCGACACCGCACAGGGGACGGAGCGAGCCATGGCACAGCCCCCGGGCCGCCGGCGCCGCCCCGGCGACAGCCGCGGCCGGCACACCTCGTCGGGCCAGCCCGTCCGGCGACCCGACACCGACCGGGACGGGCGCCCGCCGCGCGCCGACCGCCCCGACCGCGAGCCGCCGGCCGACAACCGCCGGGGCGCCGCCGCCCCGCCGCCCGGCCACCGGGCCGCACCCGGCGGAGCCGACCACCGGGCCGCGACCGGCGGGGCCGGCCACCGGACGGGTTCGGCCGCCGGCACCGCCCGCGCCGGCCGGCCCGAGAGCCACCGCGCCGGTGACCCGGGCAACCCGCGCGCCGGGCGGCCCGAGGGCCACCGCGCCGGGCGCCGGGCCGCGCCGGGCCGGTCGTCCGAGCGCGCCGACGACCACGCCGGCAGCCACCGCACGCCCCGCCGGCTGCGCTCCCGCGGCGCCATGCTCGCCGCCGCGGCGGCCGCGGCGGTCGCCGTCGGCGCCCCGATCGCGGCCAAGTTCACCGCCGACCGCCCGGCGGCCCACATCGTCGGCGGAACCAGCCCCGCCGCGCTGCCCGGCTCCAGCGAGCCCGAGGCGCCGATCCCGGACGCGGTGGACGAGGCGCTGCGCCCCGGCGCGCCGATCCGCACCCCGTCCCCGTCGCCGTCGCCGTCGCGCAGCGCGACGCCGAAGCCCACCCGGGCGCCAGCGAAGAAGGCCAGCGAGCAGCGCACGTCCGCGCCGGCCGGGCTGAGCTTCGAGGCCGAGTCGTCGGGCAACACCCGTACCGGGTCGGCCCGGCTGCGCGGGGTCGACGGCGCGTCCGGCGGCGTGGTGGTCAGCAACCTGGGCGGCGGCAACACGCTGGCGCTGCGGGTACCGCTGTCGGCCGCCGGCACCCGGACGGTGACGATCCACTACGTCGCCGGCAGCACCCGGGCGGCCGCCCTGACGGTGAACGGGAGGTTCATCGGCAGCACGTCGTTCCCCGACACCGACGGGCGGGTGGGCTCGCTGAGCCTGCCGTTCCGGCTGGTCGCCGGCACCAACGTCATCGGCTTCGCCAACCCCGGCGGCCGCGCCCCCGACATCGACCGGGTCGTCGTCGACAACTGACCCCGGCTCGGGGTCAGCCGTGGGCGGTGCCCAGCGCCCTCCGCGGCTCGACCTGGTCCGCGGTGTCCCGGGTAAGGATGGTGGGCGGCGCCCAGCCGTCCACCGCCAGGCCGTGCGCGGCGGCGAACGCCGACCGGCGGGCCCGGATCTCCGCCGTCACCCGGCCGTGCGCCTCCGCCCGGCCGGCGCACAGGTGGTCGAGGGCGACGGTGTGCGGCGGGACGCCGATCTCGGCGACCCAGTTGTCCCCGGCGGGCCGGACCCGGCCGGTGGTCAGGTACGCGACGGGCGGCAGGTCGCCGGCGCCCGACGCGGCGACGGTCCGGTGGTCGTCCTCGATCGACAGGGATCTCCTTCATTGGCGGCAGCTCGCGGCGACGCGGTTCATCGTCGCCAGGTCCCGGTCCAGCCGCACGGAGCGCACGTTGTCGGCGAGCCGCGCCGTCCGGTCGTGGACATCGCGGGCGGCGTCCGCGTCGCCCGCCCGGTACAGATGTCCCGACGGGCCGCCCGGCGCGCCCGGCGCTCGGCCTCCTCCTGCTGCCACAGTGCCCGGAGCTCCCCCGCCGCGCGGAGTCGGTCGTCGAGCCGGCCGGCGGCGCATCACCTTCTGTTGCGCCAGCGTAGCGGTGAGTCTTGATCTCGTGCACGGGCGTTGTCCGGGCACACCACGCCGAGCAATCCCCCCGGCCCGGTACCGCTACGGCCATTGCTGCCGGACCGGGTGAGGCGTGGTCCCCACCGGGCAGGGCATCGGCACCCGACCCGATGCCCTGCCCTCCCGGCCGACGACAGGAGGCAACCCGTGTTCCGTACCGCGGCCGCACCCGGACAAGCACCGCGCCGCTGAAGCGGGGAGCTGCGCGGACGGCCCGGGAACGCGGACGGCCGTCGCTGTTGCGCGGTGTTCAGCCGCCGACGCGGCGCAGCAGGCCCTCCTGGACGGCCGTGGCCACGTGCCGCCCGTCCGCGGTGAAGACCCGCCCCGTGGCCAGGCCGCGGGCGCCGTGCGCCGACGGGCTCCAGCAGTCGTACAGCACCCACTCGTCGGCTCGGAACGGCCGGTGGAACCACAGCGCGTGGTCCAGGCTCGCCCCCACCACCCCGCCCGGCCCCCAGGACTCGCCGTGTACGGCCAGCACCGAGTCCAGCAGCGAGAGGTCCGAGGCGTACGTCAGCGCGCAGGCGTGCAGCAGCGGGTCGTCGGGCAGCCGCCCGTCCAGCTTCATCCAGACCCGCTGGTGCGCCTCGGCCGCCCGCTCCCCCGGCGGCACCCAGCCGGGCTCGCCGACGTACCGCACGTCCAGCGGCCGGGGCACCGACAGCCAGTACGCGGCCCGCTCCGGGTACGGGGCCAGGCGTTCCAGGAACGTCGGCAGGTCCTCGGGCCGGGGCACGTCCGGCGGGCCCGGCGCCTGGTGGTCCAGCCCGTGCTCGGCCCGCTGGAACGACGCCGACATGAAGAAGATCGGCCGCCCGCCCTGGACCGCGACCGAGCGGCGGACGGAGAACGAGCGCCCGTCGCGGACGTTCTCCACCCGGTACTCGACCGGCTCGGTCGGGTCGCCGCCGCGGACGAAGTACCCGTGCAGCGAGTGCACCGAGCGGCTCGGGTCGACGGTCCGGCCGGCGGCGACCAGCGCCTGCCCGGCGACCTGGCCGCCGTAGATCCGCTGCGGGCCGACCCGGGGCGACCGGCCGGTGAACGTGCAGTCGTCCACCCGCTCCAGGTCCAGCAGCGCGAGGAGCTGGTCCACGGCCGCCTGCCCACCGCCGGGCGGCGCGTCCGCCGGCCCACCCGACCCCGAACCGCCCGACGCCGGCCCGGCCGACCCAGAACCGGCCGACCCCGAACCGGCCGACCCCGGACCCGCGGACGCCGGGTCGGCGGATCCCGGGCCGGTGGAGCCCGCAGCGGCGGGCCCCGGGTCGGCGGCGGTCACGCGGGCGGCACCAGGGTGCCCACCCGGTGCACCCGCAGCGTGTTGGTCGAGCCGGGGGTGCCCGGCGGGCTGCCGGCGACCACCACGACGTAGTCGCCCGGCCGGGCCCGGCCCAGCCCGAGCATGGCCTGGTCGACCTGGGCGAACATGTCGTCGGTGTGCTCGACGAACGGCACCAGGAAGCTCTCCACCCCCCAGGACAGGGCGAGCTGCTGCCGGACGTCCTCCACCGGGGTGAACGCGAGCAGCGGCAGGTCGCAGTGCAGCCGGGACAGCCGCCGTACGGTGTCCCCGGTCTGGGTGAACGCCACCAGCGCCCGGGCGTCGATGCTGCGGGCGATCCGGGACGCCGCGACGGTGATCGCCCCGCCGTGGGTGCGCGGGTCGTGCTGGAGGCTCGGTACCCGGATCTCGCCGGCCTCGGTGGTCCGGACGATCCGGGCCATGGTCTCCACGGTCAGCCGCGGGTGCTTGCCGACGCTGGTCTCGCCGGAGAGCATGACCGCGTCTGCGCCGTCCAGGACGGCGTTGGCCACGTCCGACGCCTCGGCCCGGGTCGGCCGGGTGTTCTCGATCATCGAGTCGAGCATCTGGGTCGCTACGATCACCGGCTTGGCCAGCTCGCGGCAGAGCTGGACGGCCCGCTTCTGCACCAGCGGGACCTGGTCCAGCGCCAGCTCGACGCCGAGGTCGCCGCGGGCGACCATGATCCCGTCGAAGGCGTGGACGATCGCCTCCAGCTCGTCCACCGCCTCCGGCTTCTCCACCTTCGCCAGCACCGGCCGGTGCACGCCGACCTGGTCCATCACCCGGTGCACCAGGGTGATGTCGGCCGCCGCCCGGACGAACGACAGCGCCACCAGGTCGACCCCCAGGTTCAGGGCGAAGCGCAGGTCGTCGGTGTCCTTGGTCGACAGGGCCGGCACGCTGACCGCGACGTTGGGCAGCGAGACGCCCTTGTGGTTGGAGACCGGGCCGCCCTCGGTGACCAGGCAGCGGATGTCCGGGCCGGTCACCTCGCGCACCTCGACGGCCACCCGGCCGTCGTCGATGAGCAGCCGGTCGCCGACCTTCACCTCGTGCGGCAGCTCCCGGTACGTGCAGGACACCCGGTCCCGCACCCCCTCGACCTCCTCGCCGGTGATCACCACCGAGTCCCCGGTGTCCCACTGGGCGCCGCCGTCGGCGAACCGGCCCAGCCGGATCTTGGGACCCTGGAGGTCGGCCAGGATGCCGACCGCCCGGCCGGTGTCGGCGGCGGCCTGCCGGACGAGCCCGTACACCTGTTCGTGGTCCTCGCGGGTGCCGTGGCTGAAGTTGAGCCGGGCCACGTCCATCCCGGCGTCGACCAGGGCCCGTACCCCGTCGGCGCTGGCGGTCGCGGGGCCGATCGTGCAGACAATCTTCGCGCGTCGCGTCACGCCCCCAGGCTAGCCCCGCCCGGCGGCCCCCGCCGGTGGGCCCGGGGTGAACATCGGCCGGTCCGGCCGTACTTTCCCCGACCGGTGCATCAGGTCCGCGGTCGCGCTGCGGCGGGCCGGGCGGACTGCTAGGTTGACCTCCCGCACCGCGGCATCCGCCCCCGCGGTCCACTCGGGACACCCCGATCGTTCGCCCGCCGCGGCGGGCCGGGTCCGTCGCGCCGACATGCCGGGAGCAGCTTGATGGCACCGCTCGTCCTCGTCCACGGCGGCCTGTGGGACTCGCAGACCGCAGGCCGGTACTGGCACGACACCGGCGTGTCCGCCGCGCTGGCCGGGCACGGGCTGCGGGTCAGCGCGCCGGAGCGGCCGGACCGGGCGCCGTCCTGGGTGACCGAGGGGGTGCACCTGCTGGCCGCGCTGCCGGCGGAGCCGGTCACGCTGATCGCCGCCTCGCACGGCTGCTCGGCGGCGGTCCGGGCGGCGCTGATCGACCCCGGCCGGGTCCGCGGCCTGCTGCTGGCCTGGCCGGCCACGGCCGGCGACCCGGACGTGGACGCCTCCACCCACGCCCGGCTGGACAGCCTCGGCGCCCGTACCGCCGAGGTGTCCCAGCTCCTGGACGGGCAGACGCTGCGCGGGGTCACCCACGCCGAGCTGACCGCGCTGCGGATGCCGGTGGGCGTGCTGCCCGCGCTGCCGGAGAACCGGCAGCACCAGCGCCGGACGGTCGACGCCCTGCTGGCCCGCCTGCCGCACGCCCGCGAGCTGCCGGGCTGCCCGGAGCCGGTCCGGTCGGACTTCGCCGAGCACCTACCGCGGTTCGTCGGGACGATCATCAGCTTCGTCGACGACCTCGTCGGGCCGGGCTGACCCGGCCGGCACCGCGGCCGCCGGGGCGCCGGCGTCCGCCGCCGGGGCGGCGTCGGCCGCGGCCCGGTACGCCGCCGCGTCGACCACCCGGTACCCGCCGTTCGCCGCCGGGAGCACGTACTCGGCCGGGCCGCAGACCAGCACCAGGTACGCCACGGCGCCGAGGAACACCACCAGCGACGTCCACACGTTGAACCGCAGCCCCAGCAGCTCCGGCGCCGGGTCGGTGCGCATCAGCTCGATCCAGAACCGGCCGACGGTGTACCCGGCGACGTACAGGGCGAACGCCCGCCCCCGGCCCAGCCGGAACCGCCGCTCGGCGGCGATCACCAGCACGGCGACCCCGACGTTCCACAGCGCCTCGTACAGGAACGTCGGGTGGTACAGCCCCGGCAGGGTGAGCGCGCCGCCGTCCGGGCCGAGCAGCGCCCGGCCGGGGTTCACCCGGTCCATCACGTGCACTTCCAGGCCCCACGGCAGCGTGGTCGGCCCGCCGTGCAGCTCGTTGTTGAACCAGTTGCCGAACCGCCCGGCCGCCTGCGCCAGCGGCAGCCCCGGCGCCAGCGCGTCGGCGAACACCCGCAGCGGCAGCCCGATCTGCCGGCAGCCCAGCCACGCCCCGACGGCGCCGCCGGCCACCGCGCCCCAGATGCCCAGGCCGCCCTCCCAGATGTACAGGGCCTTGACCGGGTCGCCGTTGTAGCCGAAGTAGTCGGTCCAGGAGGTCAGCACGTGGTACACCCGGGCGCCGACGACGCCGAACGGCACCGCCCAGACGGCCACGTCCAGCACGGCCCAGGGGGCGACGCCGCGGCGGCGCAGCCGGGCCTCGGTGACGACGCAGGCGATGACGATCCCCGCGACGATGCACAGCGCGTACGCCCGGACCGGGAACGGCCCGAGGTGCCAGACAGCGGTGGTCGGGCTGGGGATGGCGGCGAGATTCACGGTCAGCACCCTATCGATGGGTGGTATCCCCGGGGAATACCCGGGTGGGACCGCGCCGCCGGCGGCCGGGCGGGTCGGGCCGCCCGGCCGGGGTGCCGGGTCAGCCGGCCGGGGCGGCGGGGCGCGCGGATCGGCGCACGCCGGCGGCCAGGTCGGCCGACAGCGCGCGGAGCGCGGCCAGCCCGGCGTCCCCGTCCGGCGCGTCCAGCAGGCAGCGGATCAGGGCACTGCCGACGATCACGCCGTCGGCGTAGCCGCCGACGGCGGCGGCCTGCGCGCCGTCGCGCACGCCCAGGCCCACGGCGACCGGAATGTCCGGATCCACCGCCCGGACCCGGGCGACCAGCCCCGGCGCGGCGTCCGAGGTCCGCTCGCGCGCGCCGGTCACGCCCATCACGCTGGTGGCGTACACGAAGCCGCGGCAGTGGCCGACGGTCATCGCCAGCCGCTCGTCGGTCGACGACGGGGCGACCAGGAAGACCCGGTCCAGCCCGTGCGCGTCGGCCGCGGCCAGCCACTCGCCGGCCTCGTCCGGGATCAGGTCGGGGGTGATCAGGCCGACCCCGCCGGCCGCGGCGAGGTCGCGGGCGAACCGGTCCGGGCCGTACCGCTCGACCGGCGCCCAGTACGTCATCATCGCCACCGGCGCCCCGGCCGCGGCGACCGCCTCGACGATCCGCAGCACGTCGGCCGTGCGCACCCCGCCGGCCAGCGCCAGGTCGCTGGCCCGCTGGATCACCGGGCCGTCCATCACCGGGTCGGAGTACGGCAGCTCCACCTCGATGACGTCCACCCCGGCCTCGACCATCGCGGTCATCGCCGCGATGCTGCCCTCGACGCTGGGGAAGCCGGCCGGCATGCAGCCGACGACCAGCGCGCGCCCCTCGGCGCGGGCCTTCGCGAACGCGGGCGCCAGGCTCATCGGCCGTCCTCCGGGTCGAGCAGGCCGAAGTACGCCCCGGCGGTGTGCATGTCCTTGTCGCCGCGCCCGGACAGGTTGACCACGATCGTCGGCTCCCGGCCGAGCGCCGCGGTCAGCTCCGGCACGAGGGTGATCGCGCCGGCCAGCGCGTGCGCGCTCTCGATCGCCGGGATGATCCCCTCGGTGCGGCAGAGCTGCTGGAACGCGGCCATCGCGGCGGCGTCGTCCACCGACCGGTAGTCGGCCCGGCCGGTGTCGTGCAGCCAGGCGTGCTCGGGGCCGACGCCGGGGTAGTCCAGGCCGGCGGAGATCGAGTGCGACTCGATGGTCTGGCCGTCGTCGTCCTGCAGGACGTACGAGCGGGTGCCGTGCAGCACGCCCACGCCGCCGCCGCTGATGCTGGCCGCGTGCCGGCCGGTGCCGACGCCGTCGCCGCCGGCCTCGAAGCCGTACAGCCGGACGTCGGCGTCGTCCAGGAAGCCGTGCATGATGCCGATCGCGTTCGACCCGCCGCCCACGCACGCGGCGACCGCGTCGGGCAGCGTGCCGAGCTGGGCCAGGCACTGCGCCCGGGCCTCGACGCCGATGCCGCGGACCAGGTCGCGGACCATGCTCGGGAACGGGTGCGGGCCGGCGGCCGTGCCGATCAGGTAGTGCGTGGTGTCGACCGTGCTGACCCAGTCGCGCAGGGCCTCGTTCATCGCGTCCTTGAGCGTCCGCGAGCCGGTGGTGACCGGGACGACCGTGGCGCCGAGCATCCGCATCCGGGCGACGTTGAGCGCCTGCCGGCGGGTGTCGACCTCGCCCTGGTACACGACGCACTCCAGGTCGAACAGCGCCGCCGCGGTGGCGCTGGCGACGCCGTGCTGGCCGGCGCCGGTCTCGGCGATGATCCGCCGCTTGCCCATCCGCTGGGTGAGCAGGGCCTGGCCGAGCACGTTGCGGACCTTGTGCGCGCCGGTGTGGTTCAGGTCCTCCCGCTTGAGCAGGATCCGCGCGCCGACCTCGGCGGAGAGCCGGGTCGCCGGGTACAGCAGCGACGGCGCGCCCGCGTACTCGCGCAGCAGCCGGTCGAACTCCGCCGTGAACGCCGGGTCGTCGCGCGCGTCCCGCCACGCCTTGTCGAGCTGGTCGAGGGCGGCGATCAGGGCCTCGGGGACGAACCGGCCGCCGAACCGGCCGAAGTGGCCGGTAGCGTCGGGTACGGCGGACATCAGTTCGGCCTCGGCGTCGCCGGGTGGCTGCCGGCGGTGACCAGCGCCGCGACGGCGTCGCGCGGGCTCTCGGTGGTGACCAGGCCCTCCCCGACCAGCACCGCGTCGGCGCCGGAGGACGCGTACCGGATCAGGTCGTGCGGCCCGCGCACCCCCGACTCGGCGATCTTCACGACGCTCGCCGGCAGGCCGGGGGCGATCCGCTCGAACACCGAGCGGTCGACCTCGAGCGTGCGCAGGTCGCGGGCGTTCACGCCGATGACCCTCGCGCCGGCGGCGAGCGCCCGGTCGGTCTCCTCGATGTCGTGCACCTCGACCAGCGCGGTCATGCCGAGCGACTCGATCCGCTCCAGCAGGCCGACGAGGACGTTCTGCTCCAGCGCGGCGACGATCAGCAGGACGAGGTCGGCGCCGTGCGCCCAGGCCTCGTGCACCTGGTAGCTGGAGACGACGAAGTCCTTGCGCAGCACCGGGATGGTCACGGCCGCCCGGACGGCCGCGAGGTCCTCCAGCGAGCCGCCGAACCAGCGACCCTCGGTGAGCACGCTGATCACCCGGGCGCCGCCGTCGGCGTACTGGGTGGCCAGGTCCGCCGGGTCGGGGATGTCGGCGAGCGCGCCCTTGGACGGCGACGCCCGCTTCACCTCCGCGATCACGCCGACGCCGGGGCGGCGCAGCGCCGCGTAGGCGTCGATCGGCGGCGCGGCGGCCGCGGCGCGCCGCTTCATCTCCTCCATGGGGATGGCGAGTTGGCGCGCGGCGACATCCTCGCGGACCCCGGCCAGGATCTCGTCGAGCACATTGCCGGAACCGCTGCCGCTCTGTCTCGTTGTCACCAACGGACTCCCCCCTCCGGGTGTCATGCGCCGATGCTATGTGCTCGCTGTTCCGGCCTCGGCGCGGGGGTATGGCGTAGCTCACGGTACGTAGTGCTGCATAATCCGCACTTCGCGCATTCCGGGGCGGATGCCAGGGTCAATTGACTACGGTCAGTGAATAGTGGGGTCCTCGCCGCGGTCCAGGGCCGCCCAACTCAGCCGATTGCGCTCGGCCGGCCGGTCCGCCGCGCCCGGCCGGGGTGCCGGGGTGCGCTCGTACCGCGCGCCGAGTGCCGGCCAGCGCCCCCCGCGCAGCAGCGCGGCGAGCCCGGCCAGCGCGGCCAGCGCGCCGCCCGCGGCCGCGGCGGCCGTGCGGCCCGGGCCGGCGGTGCCGGCGGCGACCGGGCCGGCCAGCAGGGCCAGCCCGGCGGCGGCGAGCAGCACGCCGACCGCGCGGCGGGCGGCGCCGCGGGTGGCGACGAGCGCGCCGGCGGCGGCGAGCGCCGCCCAGGCGACGGCCGGCAGCCAGCCGGGCAGGCCGGTGCCGGGCCCGGGCTCGACCGGGGCGGCGGCGGGCGCGGACCCGCCGCGCCCGGCCAGCAGCGCCGCGCCGGCGCCGGCGGCGGCGACCAGCACGGCCCCGACCAGCTCCCGCCCCCCGGACCGCGCCGCCGACCCGCCGGCCCCCGCGGCCGGGCCGGCGGACCCGGCGGCGACGGGCGGATCGGCCCCGGGCGGATCGGCCCCGGCGGGCGGATCGGCTCCGGCGGGTGCGGGCGGGTCGGTCACCGGGCGGCCCGGAGGGTCTCGGCGGCGGCGATCGCGGTGAGGACCGCGCGGGCCTTGGTCCGGCTCTCCTCCTCCTCGGCCGCCGGGTCCGAGTCGGCGACGATCCCGGCGCCCGCCTGGACGTACGCGCGGCCGTCGCGCAGCAGCGCCGTCCGGATCGCGATCGCCATGTCCAGGTCGCCGCTGAAGCCGAGGTACCCGACCGTCCCGCCGTACAGGCCGCGGCGGGCCGGCTCCAGCTCCTCGATGACCTCCATCGCCCGGACCTTCGGCGCGCCGGACAGCGTGCCGGCCGGGAAGGTCGCCGCCAGCGTGTCGAACGCCGTCCGGTCGTCGCGCAGCTCGCCGACCACGGTGGAGACGATGTGCAGGACGTGGCTGTACCGCTCGATCTCGGCGAACTGCGGCACCTCGACCGTCCCCGGCGCGCACACCCGGCCCAGGTCGTTGCGGCCGAGGTCGACGAGCATCACGTGCTCGGCCCGCTCCTTCGGGTCGGCCAGCAGCTCGGCGGCCAGCCGGGCGTCGGCGTCGGCGTCCGCCCCGCGCGGCCGGGTGCCGGCGATCGGGTGCAGCATGGCCCGCCGTACCCCGCCCTCGGCGGTGACCTTGACGTGCGCCTCCGGCGAGGAGCCGACGATGTCGAAGTCGTCGAACCGCAGCAGGTACATGTACGGGCTCGGGTTGGTCGTGCGCAGCACCCGGTACACGTCCAGCGGGTCGGCGTCGGTGGCCCGCTCGAACCGCTGGGACACGACGATCTGGAAGCACTCGCCGGCCCGGATCGCCTCCTTCGCCGCCTCGACCGCCTTCGGGAAGTCGCCGGCCGGGGTACGGCTGACCACGCCCGCCATCGGGTCCACCCCGGTGGCCACGGTGGAGATCAGCGGCGGGGTGGGCCGGGACATCGCCGTGGTCATCGCGTCCAGCCGGCCGACCGCGTGGTGGTACGCCGCCGCCACCGCCGCGTCGTCCCGGTCCGCCGGCAGCACCGCGTTGGCGATGAGGATCGCCGCGCCCGCGTAGTGGTCGAGCACGACCAGGTCGGTGGCGAGCATCAGGCCCAGCTCGGGGATGCCCAGCTCGTCGGCGGTCAGGTCGGGCAGCCGCTCGAACCGGCGGACCGCGTCGTAGGACAGGTAGCCGACCATGCCGCCGGTCAGCGGCGGCAGGCCCGGGTCGTCGGTGCCGGGCGGGTCGGCGAGCGCGGCGACGGTGAGCGCCAGCGCCGACAGCGGGTCGCCGTCGACCGGTACGGCGTCGGGCGGGGTGCCGAGCCAGTGCGCGGCGCCGTCGCGGGCGGTGAGGGTGGCGCTGCTGCGCACGCCGATGAACGAGTACCGGGACCAGGCCGACCCGGCCCCGTGCTCGGCGGACTCGAGCAGGAACGTGCCGGGCCCGCCGGCGAGCTTGCGGTACACGCCCACGGGGGTCTCGCCGTCGGCGAGCAGCCGGCGGACCACCGGGATGACCCGGCGGTGGGCGGCCGCGGCGGCGAAGCCGGCGGGGTCGGGGGTGACGGCTCCGGTGGTCACGCGGTGGCCTCCTGTTCGGTGCGGTGGCCGACGACGGCCGGCAGGTCGGTGGCGAAGCAGGTCCGGGTGCCGGTGTGGCAGGCGGGCCCGACCTGGTCGACGCTGACCAGCAGGGCGTCGCCGTCGCAGTCGAGCGCGACGGACTTGACGTACTGGTGGTGGCCGGAGGTCTCGCCCTTCACCCAGTACGAGCGCCGGCTGCGCGACCAGTAGGTCGCCCGGCCGGTGCTGCGGGTGCGGTCCAGCGCCGCGCGGTCCATCCAGGCCAGCATCAGCACCTCCCCGGTGTCGTACTGCCGTACGACGGCCGGTACGAGGCCGTCGCGGTCCCAGCGCACGCCGTCCAGCGGCTCCTGCTTCGCGTCCACCGCACCATCCTGCCCCGGGGCGGCCCGCCGGCCGTACCGCATATCCGCCCGCGCCGGGGTGGCCCGGCGCGGGCCCGGGGATTGCCCGCCGGACGGAATTCAGCTAGCGTTGAATTCACTACCTGATGAAATAACCCGGGAGGGCGCGATGACGGCGGCAGTGGACGTGGCGGACCTGGTGGTCGAGCGGGGCGGCCGGACCGTCCTGCACGGCATCAGCGCCCGCATCGAGGCCGGCAGCGTGACCGGCCTGCTCGGGCCCAGCGGCAGCGGCAAGACCACGCTGCTGCGGGCGATCGTCGGCGTACAGGTGGTCGAGTCCGGCGGGGTCACCGTCCTGGGCGCCCCGGCCGGCTCGGCGCCGCTGCGCCGCGCGGTCGGCTACGTCACCCAGGCCCCCAGCGTGTACGCCGACCTCAGCGTCCGGGACAACGCCCGGTACTTCGCCACCCTCGCCGGCGCCGACGCGGCGGCGGCCGACGCCGCCGTGGCCGACGTGGGCCTGGCCGGCGCCGCCCGGCAGCTCGTCGGCTCGCTGTCCGGCGGCCAGCGCAGCCGGGCGTCGCTGGCCTGCGCTCTGGTCGGGTCGCCGCGGCTGCTCGTGCTCGACGAGCCGACCGTCGGGCAGGACCCGGTGCTGCGCGAGGAGCTGTGGCAGCGGTTCCACGCGCTCGCCGCCGCCGGCACGACCGTGCTCGTGTCGAGCCACGTGATGGACGAGGCGGGCCGGTGCGCCCGGCTGCTGCTCATCCGCGCCGGCCGGCTGATCGCCGACGACACCCCCGCCGCCGTGCGCGCCAGCGCCGGCACCGACGACCTGGACGAGGCGTTCCTGCGGCTGATCCGCCGCGGCGCCGGCGAGGAGAACTGATGTCCGCCCGCATCCTGGCCGCCACGACCGGCCGCATCCTGCGCCAGCTCCGCAACGACAAGCGGACCGTCGGCCTGCTCGTCGCCGTCCCGACGCTGCTGCTGACCCTGATCCACTTCATGTACGACGGCGCGCCCGGCGTCTTCGACCGGGTGGCGCTGGTCCTGCTCGGGATCTTCCCGTTCATCGTCATGTTCCTGGTGACCAGCATCGCGATGCTGCGCGAGCGGACCACCGGCACGCTGGAGCGGCTGCTCACCACGCCGCTGGGCAAGCTGGACCTGCTGTTCGGGTACGGCATCGCCTTCGGCCTGGCCGCCGCGGTCCAGGCCGCGGTCGGCGCCGGGGTGGCCTACTGGCTGTTCGGCCTGGACACCGCCGGCCCGGCCTGGCTGGTGCTGCTCATCGCGGTGGTCAACGCCGTCCTCGGGGTCGGGCTGGGGCTGCTGTGCAGCGCGTTCGCCCGGACCGAGTTCCAGGCGGTGCAGTTCATGCCGGTGGTGGCGCTGCCGCAGATCCTGCTGTGCGGGCTGTTCGTGCCGCGCGACGCCATGGCCGGCTGGTTGCGGGCGGTCAGCGACGTGCTCCCGCTGTCCTACGCCGTCGAGGCCCTCGACCTCGTCGGCCGGCACGCCGAGCCGACCGGCACCGTCTGGCGCGACCTCGCGATCGTCGCCGGCGCCGTCCTGCTCACCCTGGTGCTGGCGGCCGCGACCCTGCGCCGGCGCACCGGCTGACCCGGTACTCCGCACCGCCGCCCGCCGCCCCCGCCGCGCGGCGGGCGGCGGGTTCGGGCAGGATCAACGGGGAGCGTGGGGAGGGCCGGTGGCACGGCGGAGCGGACGGCGGGCGGGCAGCCCGGACACCCGGGGGGCGATCCTCGCCGCGGCGCGGGCGGCGTTCGGCGAGCGCGGGTTCGACCGCGCGTCGATCCGCGGCATCGCGGCCGACGCGGGCGTGGACCCGGCGCTGGTGCACCACTACTTCGGCAGCAAGGAGCAGCTCTTCCGGGCCACGCTGGAGATGCCGATCGACCCGGGCGAGGTACTGACGGCGGTGCTCGACGGCGACCGGGACGGCATCGGCGAGCGGCTGGTCGCGGCGGCGCTGTCGGTGTGGGACTCCCCCGCCGGCACGGCCGCCGCGGCGCTGCTGCGCTCGGCGATGAGCAGCGAGTGGTCCGCCCGGCTGCTGCGCGACTTCCTGCTCACCCAGGTGATGCGCCGGGTCGGCCGGGCGCTCGGGCTGACCGGCCCCGAGGCCGACCTGCGGCTCGGCCTGGTCGCCGCGCAGATGGGCGGGGTGATCGTGATGCGGTACCTGCTGAAGCTGGAGCCGATCGCGTCCCTGCCGCGGGACCGGGTCGTCGCCGCCGTCGGCCCGGTCGTCCAGCACTACCTCACCGGCGAGCCGGGCGGGCGCCCCGCGCCCTGAGCGCGCTGGCCGATCGCCTCGCGCAGCCGCAGCAACTGCTCCGGCCCGGCCGCCGCGGCGGCGGCGAAGTCCGCCGGCTCCACGTCGATCGTCACGCCGGCCCGTTCCAGCCGGACGCCGTCCAGCTCCACGTGGTGCAGCACCGCGCCGCGGCCGACGTCGAGCAGCACGCCGGTCGGGTGCACGGCGGCGAACTCCAGCGCCGCCGCCCGGGCCGCCTCGCCGTCCAGCGGTCGGGCCCAGCCGCTCAGCCACACCCGGCCCAGCGACGCCGCGCCCGGGCACGGGCGGTCGGCCACCTCCAGCACCGTCGCGGGCGGCCGGTCGCCGGGGCGCGGCCGCAGCGAGCGGCCGACCGGGGTGCCGGTCCGGGTCAGCAGGAGCAGCCGGCCGGACGGGTCACAGGCGTAGCAGACCGGCTGCGGGCTGGGCCGGCAGGCGACGTACAGGTTGCCGGGTAACCGTCCGGCGGCCAGCGCGCGGGCCACCGCGGCGGGGCTGGGCCACATACCGTCCTCCATGGGTGCTGGTCGGGGCGTCCACCGGCCGCGCCGCGGCCAGTAAGGTTAGGGAACCCTAACTGGTTCATGGGGCGGAGTCGACCCGACTTGCGGTATCACTCCCCGGTCCGGGGCGCCGGGAGTGCCGCCGGGCGGTCCGGGTAGGCTGTACGGGATCACCCGTGGCGGCGTGCCGCCGGGGTGGCCGGGCGGTCCGCCGCCCGGCGCGCGCGGCGACGGTGTGCCGTGCGCCGAGTGCACCGGTCCGCCGGCGCGCTCCGCGCATCGCACAGCGTGCCGGACGCGCACGGCCCCGCGCCGGCCACCGGTTCCGCACCGGCAGCCGCACCGCGGGTCCACCGGGCCGGCACCGCCGCGCCCGGAGTGCTCGGGCGACGCGACCGCGCCGGCCCGACCACCGCGCCGGTCCCGTTTCGGGCTCCGGCGCTACGGCCATGTGCGGCGCCCGCGGGCGCCGACCGACCGGCGTTGCAGGCCAACGCCGCGACCACGCTTGGAGACCACGGTTTGAACACCCCGCGGCCCAAGGCCCGGCTCTCCCGGGCCCTCGGCATCCCGCTGACCCGCAAGTGCGTCAAGTACTTCGAGCGGCGCCCCTACCCGCCGGGCGTCCACGGACGCGGCCGGCGCAAGCCGTCCGACTACCAGGTCCGGCTGCTGGAGAAGCAGCGGCTGCGGCACCAGTACAACGTCAGCGAGAGCCAGCTCCGCAAGGCGTTCGCCGAGGCCGTCCGCTCGGCCGGCAAGACCGGTGAGGTGCTGGTCAGCCTGCTGGAGCGGCGCCTCGACGCCGTCGTGCTGCGCTCCGGCCTCGCCCGGACCATCTACCAGGCCCGGCAGCTCGTCGTGCACGGCCACATCCAGGTCGACGGCGCCAAGGTGGACCGCCCGTCGTACCGGCTCAAGTCCGGCCAGGTCATCACGGTCAAGGAGCGCAGCCGCGCGACGACGCCGTTCCAGGTCGCCGCGGCCGGCGCGCACGCCGACGGCCCCACCGCGCCGTACCTGTCGGTGGCGCTGTCCGAGCTGACCGTGACGGTGCTGCGGGCGCCGGAGCGCTCCGAGGTGCCGGTGCACTGCGACGAGCAGCTCGTCGTCGAGTTCTACTCCCGCTGACCCGGGGTTGTGCGGAGGGGCCGCGGACTGTCGTCCGCGGCCCCTCCGGCCGTCTGCGACACGTTCTGCGAGCACGTGGCGGCGGGCGGGCGGGCGCTAGCGGGTCTGCTCCAGCCAGGAGGCGTACAGCCGGCCATACGTCGACTCCGGGTCCGCGACCAGCGCGTCGTGCGGCCCCCGCTGCACCACCCGGCCCGCGTCGAAGACCAGCACCTCGTCGGCCGCCCGCGCCGTCGACAGCCGGTGCGCGATCAGCACCGTCGTCCGGCCGCGGGTCACCGCGTCCAGCGCGCGCTGGAGCCGCACCTCCGTAGCCGGGTCCACCGCGCTCGTCGCCTCGTCCAGCACCAGCAGGTCCGGGTCCGCGACGTACGCCCGGACCAGCGCCACCAACTGCCGCTCCCCCACGCTCAGCGCCTCGCCCCGCTCGCCCACCGGGGTCTGCGCGCCGGCCGGCAGCCCGTCCAGCCAGTCGGCCAGGCCCAGCTCGGCGAAGACCGCGACCAGCGCGGCGTCGGACAGCGCCGGCGCCGCGAACCGGATGTTGCCGGCGACGGTCGTGTCGAACAGGAACCCGTCCTGCGGCACCATCACCACCCGGGCGCGCAGCGAGTCGAACCGCACCCGCGGCAACGGCACCCCGGCCAGCCGCACCTCGCCGCCGCTCGGGTCCATCAGCCGGGTGAGCAGCTTGGCGAACGTGGTCTTGCCGCTGCCGGTCTCGCCGACGACGGCCACCCGCGACTTCGCGCCGATCTCCAGGTCGATGTCGTCGAGCACCAGCGGCCCGTCCGCCCGGTACCGGAACCGCACGTCGGCGAACCGGATGTCGATCGGCCCGGCCGGCAGCCGCACCCCGTCGGCGCCGGGGTCGGCGACGTCGGGGTCGGTGTCCAGCACGTCGATCACCCGGCGCCAGCCGGCGATCGCGTTCTGCGCCTCGTTCAGCACCTCGGTGGCGATCTGCACCGGCTGCACGAACAGCGTCACCAGGAACAGGAACGCGGTGATCGTGCCGACGCTGAGTGACCCGGCCGCGCCCATCGCCGTCCCGCCGACGACCACCGCGGCGAGGCCGACGCCGGCGGCGAACTCGCCGATCGCGGTGCCGTTGGCCGAGGTGCGCAGGGCCCGGTACTGGGCGCGGCGGTGCGCGTCGATCGCCGTGTCCAGCCGGCCGGCGGTGCGCCCGGCCACGCCGTACGCGCGGATCACCGCCGCCCCGACCACGCTCTCGGACACCGCGGCGAGCATCGCGCCGACCCGCCGGCGCACCTCGGCGTACGCGCCGCCCAGCTTGGCCTGCTGCCGCCGGATCACCAGCAGCGCCGGCACGAACACCAGGTACAGCAGCAGCGTGAGCTGCCACGAGTAGGCCAGCATCACCACGGTGGTGACCACCACCTGCCCGGCGCTGACCAGCAGGATCACCCCGCCCCACTGGAGGAACTGGGTGATCTGGTCCACGTCGGTGGTGACCCGGGCGACCAGCGTGCCGCGGCGCTCCCCCTGCTGGTGCAGCATCGACAGGTCGTGCACGTGCCGGAACGCCCGCGCCCGCAGGTTGGCCAGCGCGGTCTCGCTGACGGTGAACAGCCGCCGCACCATCAGGTAGCTGGCCAGCCCGGTGACCGCCAGGACGGCGGCGGTGGCGGCGACGATGCCGGCGACCACGGCGACGTCCGGCCCGCCGGGCGCGCTGATCCCGTCGTCGATCGCCCGCTGGACGGCCACCGGCGCGGCGGCCCGCCCGGCCAGGGCGACGAGGGCGAGCGCCAGCGTGCCGGCCAGGCCGGTGCGCAGCTCCGGCGAGAGGGCGAGCCCGCGCCGCAGCGTCGCCCACGTACCCGGCTCGCCGGAACCCGCCGCGGGGTCCGCCGGGGCGGGCGGGCGGGCCGCGGGGGCCGGGTCGGCGTCGGGACCGGTCGGGGCGGCCGCGGGGGTGGTCGGGTCGGTCATGCGGCGGACTCCCCGTCGTCGTACGCGTGCGCCTGCTCCCGGGCGGCGTCGGCCTGCTCGTACGCGGTCACCAGGTCGGCGTAGCCGGGCACCGTGCGCAGCAGCTCGGCGTGCGTGCCGCGGCCCGCGACCCGCCCCTGCTCCACGTACACCACCTCGTCGGCCAGCGCGATCGTCGCCCGCCGGTACGCGACCAGCAGGATCGTCGCCGCCGGCGCCCGCCCGCGCAGCCCGGCCAGGATCGCCGCCTCCACCCGCGGGTCGACGGCGCTGGTGGCGTCGTCCAGGACCAGCAGCCGCGGGTCGCCGGCCAGCGCCCGGGCGAGGGTGAGCCGCTGCCGCTGCCCGCCGGACAGGGTGGTGCCGCGCTCGCCCAGCTCGGTCCGGTCGCCGTCGGGCAGCCGGTCGACGAACCCGTCCGCCCGGGCCAGCCCGAGCGCCCGGGCGACCGCGGCGGCGTCGGCCCGCGGCCGGTCCAGGGCCACGTTGGCGGCGACGGTGTCGTCGAAGACGAACGGGGTCTGCGGCACCAGCGCGGTCGCGGCGGCCAGCGCGTCGGCCCGGTACCCGCGCAGGTCCACGCCGTCCAGCCGGACCACGCCCGCGGTCGGGTCGACGAGCCGGGCGGCGAGCGCGGCGAGGGTGGACTTGCCCGCGCCGGTCGGGCCGACCAGCGCGACGGTCCGGCCGGCGGGGACGGTGAAGGTCACGTCCCGGAGCACGGGCCGGCCGGGCGCGTACGCGAAGGTGACGTGCTCGAACCGCAGCTCGGCCGCCCCGCCGGCCGGCCCGGCCGCGTCGCCGTACGGCATCTCGCCGGCGGCCCGCAGCACGCCCTGCACCCGGTCCCAGCCGGCGACGCTGCGCGGCAGCTCGCCCAGCACCCAGCCGATCGCCCGGACCGGGAACGCCAGCACCGTGAACAGCAGCGTGACGCTGACCAGGTCGGCCACGTCGATCACGCCCTGGCGCAGCCGCAGCGCGGCCACCAGCAGGGCGGTGAGCGTGCCGAGCGTCGGCAGCACCTCGACCAGCGGGTCGAACGCCCCGCGCAGCCGGCCCACCGCGATGAGCGCGTCGCGCAGCTCGTTGGTCCGGGCGGTGAACCGGGCGGTCTCGGCCGCCTCCCGGCCCATCGTCTTGACCACCAGCGCGCCGTCGAAGCTCTCGTGCGCGATCTCGCTGACCTCGGCCCGGAGCTGCTGGGCGCGGGCCTGGCGGGGGGCCATCCGGCGGGAGTACACGACGTTGATGCCGAACAGCACCGGGAACACCGCGCAGCCGACCACCGCGAGCGCCCAGTCGGTGTAGAACAGCGAGCCGAGGGCCGCGACGAGCATCACCACGGTGCCGACGGCGAACGGCAGCGGCGCGATCGGGAACCAGGCGGCCTCGACGTCGGAGTTGGCGTTGGACAGCAGCGCCCCGGTGGGGTGCCGGTGGTGCCAGGACAGCGGCAGCGACAGGTACCGCCGGGTGACCCGGCGCCGGTCGGCGGCCTGCATCCGGAACTGCATGTACCCCGCGCCCAGCCGGCGACCGAAGATCCCGACGATCCGCAGCAGCGTGACGGCGACGAACGCCGCCCCCGCCAGCGCGAGCACGCCGACGGCCATGTCGCCGGACCGGACCGCGGGGACGACCACGTGCCCGATCACCCAGCCGGACAGGTACGCCCCGGCGATCACCAGCAGGCTGTACAGGATGCTGCCGGACACGCCGATGGCGAACAGCCGCGGCTGCTCGGCGATCGCGTGCCCGAGCACCCGCAGGCCGCGCCACACGATCCGTCTGTCGGCCGTCACACGCCCGTCCCCCGTTCGCGCCTGCGGCGCATGGTGTCCCTCCCCGTTCGCGCCCGCGGCGCGCGCGCCCTCCCGTCGGCGCCCGCGGCGCATTGTGCCCACACCGCGGCGCGCGGCGCGCCCGGATTTCCGGCGCCCCCACGGTGGTGGCCCGCGCCGGACCGCCGGAGCGCCCGCCCCGTTGATCGCCGTGGATCCCCATCCTGTCCCGGGCGTACGACATCCGCACCACCGGGCGGCGACGGGGTCGGTCATTTACGATTTTCGCCATGAAGCGGTACGCGGACGTCGAACGCCGCAGCCTCGCCGACGCCCTGGAGGCGGCCGGCCCCGACGCCCCGACGCTGTGCGCCGGCTGGACCACCCGGGACCTGGCCGCCCACGTCGTCGTGCGGGAGCGCCGCCCGGACGCCGCCCTCGGCCTGGTCCTGCCGTGGCTGCGCGGGCGCGGCGAGCGGGTCCGCGCCGGCCGCGCGGCGCAGCCCTACCCGGCCCTGGTCGACGAGATCCGGCAGCCGCCGTGGTGGTCGCCGGTGAGCAACCCGCTGCTGGACGGCGTGCTCAACGCCACCGAGCTGTTCATCCACCACGAGGACGTCCGCCGGGGCGCACCGGGCTGGGCGCCGCGGGACCTGCCGGCGGCGTACGAGGCGGCGCTGTGGGGGCGGGTGCGGACCCTGTCCCGCTGGCACCTGCGCCGCTGGCGCGCGTCGGTGCTGCTGGACGCGCCCGGCTACGGCCAGTGCCGGGCCGGGACGGGCGGCGACCGGATCCGGGTGGTCGGGGCGCCGGCGGAGCTGCTGCTGTTCCTGTCGGGGCGGCAGCGGGCGACCCGGACGACGGTCAGCGGCCCGCCGGAGCTGGCCCGCCGCCTCCGCGACGCCCGCCTCGGCGTCTGACCGGCCGGCCGTACCGGCGGCCGTGAAAAAGTCCGACCAATCGGCGGGGCATCCCGGGCGAGCGAACGACTGTCGCCCGGACGAGGGACGCCGCGGCCCGGCAACCTTCCTACGGTGAGCCGGGAAGGCAACCTGTCGTCCCCGATGGGAGCAAGGTGTCCGGTACCCCGACCGACCGCGCCCCGTTCGTGCACCGGCCCCCGCTGCCGGCGGCACTCCCCACGCAGATGTCCGCCGTCACCCGCTACATGTGCGCCGCCGCGTACCTCCTGCCGGCGTTCGCCCGGACCGTCGTCACCGAGCTGGTCGACCGGCCGCACCGGGCGGTCGCGCCGTCCATCGGCTTCGACCTCGGCCCGGTCCTGGCCCACTGCCTGAACGCCCGCCGCCTGGAGCTGCTGCGCGACGGCCTGCTGGCGGCCGTGCTGCTGGTCGGCCTGTTCGTCCTGCCGCACTACGAGCTGTGGCTGCTGGCCGCCCTCGTCGTCGGCGTCTACCGGCTGGGCCGGCGTCGCTTCCGGCGCCGCACGGCCCTCGTCCTCGCCCTGGTGGTGCTGGTGCCGGTCGCGATGACGGTCGGCGCCACCCTGCTCACCGCCCTGACCGCCGGGCTGGCGGCGCCCACGGGGTCGGGGTTCCCGGCGTCCCCGGACGCGGGGGCGACCGGCGGGAGCGCCGAGGGAACCGACCTGCTCGTCCGGCTGGCGCTGCTGGCCGTGCTGGCCATGGCCATCCAGTACGGCTGGCAGGTCGTCGTCCGCCGGCTGCTGATCCAGGACCTCGGGCCCACCCGGCGGCCGCGGCCCGTCCCGCTGCCGGACAACCGCACCGGACGGCGCGTCGCCGACGTCGCGGCGGCGCAGTTCGGCAACCTGGCCCTGCAGGCGCACAGCCGCCCGTTCCTGGGCGCCGGCCCGCAGGTCAACGCCTGGTCGATGTCGTTGGAGCTGCGCGGGCGGTCCGGTCATCCGGTCACGGTCGACCCGGTCGCCCTGCACGACCGGGTGCGGGAGCGGCTGGCGGAGACCCACGCGGCGAAGCTGCCGCCGCGGGAACGGATATCGGGGCTGGCGCTGCACGACATGATCATCGGTGTCGGCGAGCGGCCGTGGTCCGACCCGCTGATCGACGAGCGCACCTGCGTGCCGTACAGCGAGGTGACCAGGGCAGCCATCCCGCACGTGATCCGGCACCCGCAGGGCAGCCTGCGCTACTACCGCCGGATCTCCGCCCACGTGCGGGGGACGGAGATCATGACCGACGGCGGCCCGATCATCGGCGCCGAGGACCGGGAGGTGGTCGTCTCGGCCTTCCTGTACGCGGCGGTCGAGGGCGGGCTCCTGCACCTCGAACTCATGACCCACGTGCTCCCGCCGCTGGTCCGGCACCTGCACGCGGTGGACCACCTGTCGACCGACAACGTCTGGCTCCGCAGCCTCGGCGGGTCGCTGCTCGCGGCCCCGCTGGCGATGCTCGCCGCGCCGGTCGGGCTGCTCGGCAACGCGTACACCGCGTACCGGCGAGACGCGCAGATCCGCCGGACGGCGGACGCCTGCCGGGAGCAGCCGATCAACGACCACGGCGCCGGGGTCAGCGTCCGCGAGCTGGCGGCGGCGGACGGCTTCGGCGACTCGATCCAGGGGCTCGACGCCCGCAAGTACTCGAAGATCATCGAACGGACGGTCACCGCCGCCGTCCTGACCTTCCTCACCGAGCAGGGCGTGGACACCGCCGAGTACCGCGACCGCGCCGCCGTGATCCTCAACGCGGGGGTCACGATCAACGGCGGCACGTTCCACGGCCCCGTCGCCGCCGGCGCCAACCCGACGGCCACCCAGCACCGCGCCACGCCCCCGAACGCCGCCTGACGTGCGCCGAGTGACCCGGAGGAGCCCATGCCGCCCGAACCGACCGCGGACGACACCACGCCGACACCGCCCACCGAGCCGACACCGCCCGCCGAGCCGCCGTCCACCGAGCCGTCGGGGCGCATCGAGCCGCCGCCCATCGCGCCGTCGGGGCGCATCGACAGCAGCGTGACCATCAGCGGCGGTACCTTCAGCGGTCCGGTCGCGGGAGGCTACCGCGCGCACGCCGTGCAGTACGCCGCCGACGACGAGGTGGCGCACGGCGTCGAGCGGCTCCGCGCGCTGCTCGAGGCGCACCGCGGCGGCATCGACGCGGCCGCGCACGCCGCCGCCACCCGGAGCCTCGACACCGTCGCCGACGTCCACCGGCCCGTCCCGGCGCGGCGGGTCGCGGCCGCCCGGTTCGTCGGCGCCGTGGCCGCCGTGCCGGCGCTGGTGCAGGCGGGTACGGCGCTGCTCGGTCTGCTCGCCGGAAGCTAGCCGCGGATGCGCGGGACCCCCGCCGAGTGCCCGCGGTGCGCGGCGCTGGTGGACCCGGCGGCCGGGCGCTGCGTGCAGTGCGGATCGGCGCTGGCGCCAGAGCCGGAGCCGGCGGCCGCGCCGCCGGCGAGCGCACCGGCGCCGGCCGCCGCCCGCGGCGAGTACCGGTGGCTGGTCGGCGCGCTGCTCGCGACGGTGGTGCTGATCGTCCTGGTGGTCCGGCTCACCGGCGGCGCGGCGGACGCCGAGTTCCAGCCGGCCCCCGTTCCGACGTCGGATGCCGCCGCCCCCGTCACCCCGAGCCCGCCCGCCGGCGCGGCCGAGCAGGCCGCCGCGGTCGACGCGCTGCTCGACAGCAGTACCGCCAGCCGCACCCGGCTCGCGACCGCCCTCGCCGACGTCGGGGCCTGCCGGCGGCTGCCCGCCGCCGCTGCCGCGCTGCGCGACGTCACCGCCCAGCGCGACCGGCAGGTGCGGGAGCTGGCCGGTACGGCGACCGACCGGCTGCCCGACGGCACCGCGGTCCGCACCACCCTGGCGGCGGCGCTGCGGGAGTCCGCCGCCGCCGACCGCGCCTTCACCCGCTGGGCGGAGCGGGCGGCGGCCGGGCGGTGCGCCGACGGGGACGCGGACCGCCGGGACGGCATGGCCGCGTCCGCGCGCGCCCGCAGCGCCAAGCTCGCGTTCTGTGCGGTCTGGAACCGGGTGGCGGCCGAGCACGGCCTGGCCGAGCGGGACCCCGACCGCGTCTGACCGGCGGCGCCCGGCCGGCGCGGCGGCCCGTCCGCGGGCGGGCCCGGCGGGGGTGCCCCGGCGATAGTCTGGCGGCATGCGACCGCTTCGGTACTCCATCAACGTCACGCTGGACGGGTGCTGCGACCACCGGGCGATGCCCGCGGACGAGGAGCTGCACCGGCACGCGGTCGAGAACCTCGGCCGGGCCGACGCCCTCCTCTTCGGCCGGGTCACGTACGAGATGATGGAGGAGGCGTTCCGGCCGCCGGCCGGCACGCGGCCCGACTGGACGGAGCCCTTCGCCCGGACGATCAGCGCGGCCCGCAAGTACGTCGTGTCGACCACCCTCGACCGGGTCGACTGGAACGCGGAGCTGCTCCGCGGCGACCTCGGCGAGGCCGTCCGGCGGCTCAAGCGGGAGCCGGGCAACGGCCTGTTCGTCGGCGGCGTGCGGCTGCCGATGGCGCTGGCCGAGCTGGGGCTGATCGACGAGTACGAGTTCGTGGTGCACCCCCGGATCGCCGGCCACGGGCCGGCCCTGTTCGCCGGGCTGTCGGCGCACGTCGACCTGCGGCCGGTGGGCCGGCGCGAGTTCGCCTCCGGGGCGGTGGCGCTGCGGTACGCGCCGCGGGGCGGCTAGGCCGGGTTTCGTCATGCTCGGGGCCATTGGCTGATGGCGGCGATGGTGAGGGTGGCCCGGTAGCGGACGGCGAGTTTGCCGTAGCTCACCACCAGCCGGGCCGTCGGCGCGGACCGACCGGATTCGGGTCTGTCCGCCCGCCGAGGTTCCACGTCCGGGAGAGTGGCCGGTCACGCCGCACGTGACCGGCCGATACCGCGGAGTTTCAGTGCGGGTCGCCTGCGCTCAGCGCCGGTGGACCTTGAACGTGAACGGCTCGCTGCGAGGACTCCGCGCGCTGCCGTGCACAGTCCACGCCACCATCGTGTTTTTGCCGGCCTTGGTGAGTGTGATCGTGAATTCGACCCTTGGCGTCAGACCCCCGGGGTGCGGTTCGGTGTGCTCAGGTCCACCGTTGAGCGACCAGATGTAGGCGTCAGGCCGTCCCCTCCCACCCCTGGTGATGGTGAATTCCGCCTCGTCGCCGACCTTCTTGGGCTTCGCCCCGGGCCCGAATGACCCGGAGGTGATCGTCGGCGGACTCACCGTCGGCGGCGCCGCTGCAACGGCCGACGGCGCCGCCAACGGCGCAGCGACGACCAGCGACAGGCAGGCGGCCAGCACAGTACGGCGTCGGGATCGGTTCACATGAACTCCTCGTGGGACGCGTGGCAGACGTACAGGTGATGCACTGGCCACATCGTACTGACGCCACCGCGCCGCGTAACTGTCCTGTACGTGCCATGACCGGCGGACACCCGCCAACCACCAACCACCGGCGTGACGAAACACGGCCTAGGCGAAGACCCGGGTCGCGGTCCAGGCGTCGGTCGGGGCGTACTCCAGGTCGTACCGGGCCGCCGCGATCCGCCCCACCGCGTCCACCAGGTCGTCGGCCGGCAGCGTGTACGGCAGCCGGACGAACCGCTCCAGCGTCCCGTCCAGCCCGAACCGCGGCCCCGGCGCCAGCCGCACCCCGAGCCGCTCGGCGGCCCGGGCGAGCGCGCTGGAGATCGGCCCGTCCAGTTCCAGCCACAGTGTGACCCCGCCGGCCGGTACCGTGCAGTGCCACTCCGGCAGCCGGTCGCGGACCGCGGCGAGCAGCGCGTCGCGCTGCTCGCGCAGCTCCCGGCGGCGGCGGGCGACGATGCCGGCGGACCGGTCGAGCAGCTCGACGGCGACGAGCTGGTCCAGGACGGGGCTGGCCATGTCCACGCCCACCCGGGCGGCGGCGAGCCGCTGCACCAGCGGCGCCGACGCGCGGACCCAGCCGATCCGCAGGCCGCCCCAGTACGGCTTGCTCACCCCGCCGATCGACACCACCCGGGACCGCCGGTCGTACGCGGCCACCGGCGGCGGGGGCTCGACGCCGTCCAGCGGCAGGTCGACGAACGACTCGTCGACCACCAGGTCGGTGCCGGCGTCGCGGGCGGCGTGCACGACCCGCTCGCGCAGGTCGGCGGACATGAGGTGGCCGGTGGGGTTCTGGAACTCCGGGATCAGGTACGCCAGCGCCGGCCGGGACTGCCGGATCGTGCCGACGAGCAGCTCGGCGTCCCAGCCGGCGGCGCCGAGGCCGTGGGTGGCGATCCGGGCGCGCCGGGCGGCGAGCGCGGCGAGCGCGTTGGGGTACGTCGGGGACTCCACCAGCACCCCCGCGCCGGCCGGCACGAGCAGCCGCAGGACCAGGTCCAGGGCGTGCTGCGTACCGTTGGTGATCATGATCTGCTCGGCGGTGGTGGGCAGGCCGCGGGCGGCGTACCCGGCGGCGACGGCGTCGCGCAGCTCGGCCAGGCCGACGGGGTGGTAGCCGGCGTCGCCGAGGTACCGGGGCAGCCGCTCGACGGCCGTCCGGGCCGCGTCGGCCAGCTCGGCCGGGGCGGGCAGCGCGGCGCAGCCGAGGTCGAGCAGGTCCAGGTCGTCGACCGGGGTCCACAGGCCGGAGCTGGCCACCCGGTGCCCCTCGGGCAGCGTGGTCCAGCTCCCGGCGCCGCGCCGGCTGGTCAGGTGGCCGGTGTCGCGGAGCTGCCCGTACGCGGCGGACACGGTGGTCCGGCTGACCCGCAGCGACTCGGCCAGCTCCCGCTCGGCCGGCAGCCGGACGCCCAGCGGGAGCCGCCCGTCGGCGAGCAGGCCGCGGACCGCGCCGGCCAGGGCGGCGTAATCGGGGCTGCGCCGGCGACCGGGCAGGGCGTGCCAATGACCGAGCAATCGGGCCAATTGGCCCCCCCGGAGCGCACTGGTCATGGCCACCTCCGCGAAATTGGCACTTGGCTGCCACTGGATTGGCCTTCAGAGTGGCATGCATGAACGCGCGGAGCAAGCTGCTGGCGGACCGGTTCGGCCGGCGATTCGCCCAACTCCAGGTGGGGTTGGTGGCGTACGGGGTCAGCATGGCCCTGATGATCGAATCGCGGCTCGGCCTCGACCCCTGGGACGTGTTCCACCAGGGCGTCGCCGAGGTCACCGGCCTGCGCTTCGGCGTCGTGGTGATCCTCACCGGGGTGGCGGTCCTGCTGGCCTGGATCCCGCTGCGCCAGCGGCCCGGCCTCGGCACGGTCAGCAACGTCGTCGTGATCGGGCTCGCGGTCGACGCCGCCGTGGCGCTGCTGCCCACGCCGGACCACCTCGCCGTGCGCGCGGCGTTCCTGGTCGGCGGCGTGCTGCTCAACGGGTTGGCCACCGGCATGTACATCGGCGCCCGGCTCGGCCCCGGCCCGCGCGACGGCCTGATGACCGGGTACGTCGCGCTGCACCCCGGCCGGTCGATCCGGCTGGTCCGGACCGCCATCGAGGTCTCCGTGCTGGCGGTCGGCTGGCTGCTCGGCGGCACGGTCGGCGTCGGTACCGTCGTCTACGCCCTGGCCATCGGCCCGCTGGCGCACCGGTTGATCCCGCTGTTCACCATCCCGCCGCGCGTGCCGGCGGACGCGGCGCGTCCGGTCGAGCCCGCGCTCGCCCGGACGTCCACAGCCGAGCCCCGCCCCGGCGCCGCGTCGGCCTAGCCCGGCGCCCGCACCGTCGTAGAGTGGTGGCTCACCGGCGAAGGGCTGCGGATGCGGATGACCAGTGGGTACCGGTACCCCGACGGCGGTGACCTGCTGACCCTGCGGTTCATCGCGGCGCACGAGCCGTACCCCGGCTACTGGGCGGCGAGCGAGGCCCTGGCCCTGGACGGCGTGGCGGCGCGGCTGCGCGAGCGGCTCCCCGACCGGCGCGCGGTGCGCGCGCTCGACGCCGGCTGCGGCGCCGGCCGGCTGCTGCCGTGGCTGAGCGACCTCGCCGCCACCCTCACCGGCGCCGACCCCGACCCGGACCGGCTCGACGAGGCCCGCCGGCAGCCGCTCGCCCCCGGCACCGCCGCGGCGTTCGCCGCCCGGGACGCCGCCGAGCCGGGCGGCGGGCCGTACGACCTGGTCGTGTGCAGCCACGTCCTGCAGCACGTGCCCACCGCGCGGGCCGCGGCGATCCTCGCCGGCCTGCGCCGGGCCGCCCGGCCGGGGGCCGCGCTGGTCCTCGCCGTCAGCCGGGCGCCGGTGGGCGGCGAGCACCACGAGCTGTCGACCACGCGCGGCGACGACGTCGTCAGCACCGCCGTGGACCGGGCCGGCTTCGACGCCGCGGCGGCCGCCGCCGAGCCCGGCACGCTGCCGATCCGCTTCCTCGACCCGGCCGGCCTGCGCGCCGACGCCGCCGCGGCCGGCTGGCGGACCGAGTGGGAGTGGACGTACCACGTCCTGGACGGCCCGGCCGGGCTGCCGGCCACCCTCGACCGGGACCGCGTGGTCAACGGGTCGGCGGAGCTGCGCGCCCGGTACGGCCGGGACCTGATGCTGCTCCTGCGGGCCGCCTGAGCGGTGGCCGGGATGAGCACCGACACCGACCGCCCGCGGGTCCTGCTGACCTTCCTCTGGGCGATCGCCGCGCCGCCGGACGAGCTGGCCGCGCTCGTCGCCGACGGCGTCGCGGCCGGGGCGCTGGACCCGCTCGGCGCGGCGGCCGACTCGGACTGGGCGGTCGTCGACGGCTTCCTGCGCTTCGTCGCCGAGCCGCCGCAGCGGTACCGGCTGCGCGACACCCTGACCATCGCCGTCGGCGGCCGGCGGCACGAGTGCGCGTTCCTGCTCACCTCGTTCGCGGCGCACGGGGTGATCACGCTGCTCGCGTCCGTCCCCGACGTCGGCGACCCCGACCGGGCGTGGCCCGACCTGGTCGACCCGGCCATCGCCGTCCTGCAGAGCTTCCAGGGCCGCGCGGCCCGGGCCGGCGGCGGGGCGGTGACCGCCCGGTACCGCGGCGCCGAGCACGCCTGCGTCCACCTCGCCGTGACCCGGCTCGTCGCCGACCTGGCCGGCGACCGGTTCCCCGACGGGCTGCCGCTGAACCGGCGGGCGTGGTGCGCGGAGCTGCGCGACCACCGCGGCCGGCGCGCCGTCGGGGTCGCCGCGCAGGACCCGCGCCCGCTGTACGGGCTGGGCTACGCGGACGAGGGCTGGCGGTTCGTCGCCCCGGACGCGGCCCGGCAGGCGCTGGACAGCGGCTGGGGCAGCCGCGACTTCTTCCACATCTACGCGCTGCCCAGCAGCATCGTCTGCCTGAACGGCAAGCACCCCGACTACGCCGCCGGGCAGGACCGCTTCACCACCCGCTACTTCGGCGCGGTCGAGCCGTACTTCAGCCTGGACACCCCGGTCGCCGGGCTGGACCACGGCGGGCTGCTGGCGCTGGAGCGGGTGATGGTCCGGGTGGCGCTGACCTACCAGTGGCTCGAACGGGCGCAGGCGGCGATCGGCCGCGGCCGGTCCCGGCGGCGCGACCTGCGGGACCGGCGGCTGCTGCGCAGCTCGCTGGACGAGGCGTTGCAACTGATCAGCACCGCGCTCATGCCGGAGATCGACAACCTCGAACGGCTGCTGGCCCACCGGTCCGGCGCCGACCGGCTGGTGGCCCGGCTGGACCGGCTCGCCGAGGCGATGGACCAGGAGACCCAGTACCTGTACTCCAAGGACATGAGCGGGTACGTCACCCGGCTGACCTGGCTGACCATCGCCCTGACCGTCGCCACGGTGATCCTCGGCGTGGTGCAGGTACTGGTGACCGTGTAGCGGCGCGGGCCCGGCGGGCCCGCGCCGCGGTCAGCGGGTCGGGTGGCCGGCGGCGGCCAGGGCCGCCTTCACCTCGCCGATCGCCACCTCGCCGAAGTGGAAGATGCTGGCCGCCAGCACCGCGTCCGCGCCGGCCGCCACCGCCGGCGGGAAGTCCGCCGCCCGGCCGGCGCCGCCGCTGGCGATCACCGGGATGTCCACCACCGCGCGGACGGCCCGGATCAGCGCCAGGTCGAAGCCGCGCTTGGTGCCGTCGGCGTCCATCGAGTTGAGCAGGATCTCCCCCGCCCCCCGGTCGGCCGCCTCGCGGGCCCAGGCCACCGCGTCCAGCCCGGCGCCGCGCCGGCCGCCGTGCGTGGTCACCTCGAAGCCGCTCGGCATCCCCTCGGCCCGGCGCACGTCCAGCGACAGCACCAGCACCTGCCGGCCGTACCGCTGGGCGATCTCGCCGATCAGCTCCGGCCGGGCGATCGCGGCGGTGTTCACCCCGACCTTGTCCGCGCCGGCCCGCAGCAGGGTGTCCACGTTCGCCGCCGACCGGACGCCGCCGCCGACGGTCAGCGGGATGAACACCGACTCGGCCGTCCGCCGGACCACGTCCAGCATCGTGCCCCGGTCGTCCGAGGACGCGGTCACGTCCAGGAAGGTCAGCTCGTCGGCGCCGGCCGCGTCGTACGCCGCGGCCAGCTCCACCGGGTCGCCCGCGTCCCGCAGGTCGACGAAGTTCACGCCCTTGACCACCCGCCCGGCGTCGACGTCCAGGCAGGGGATCACCCGTACCGCGAGGCTCACGCCGCCAGCACCGCCAGCGCCTCGGCGACGGTGAACGCCCCCGCGTACAGCGCCTTGCCGGCGATCACGCCCTCGACGCCCACCGGCTCCAGCGCGGCCAGCGCGCGCAGGTCGTCCAGCGTGGCCACGCCGCCGCTGGCCACCACCGGCCGGTCCGTCCGGGCGCACACCTCGCGCAGCAGCTCCAGGTTCGGGCCGGTGAGCGTGCCGTCGCGGCGCACGTCGGTCACCACATACCGGGCGCAGCCGGCCTTGTCCAGCCGGGCCAGCACGTCGAACAGCTCGCCGCCGTCCTCGGTCCAGCCGCGGGCGGCGAGGGTGTGCCCGCGCACGTCCAGGCCGACGGCCACCCGGTCGCCGTACTCGGCGACGACCCGGTCGCACCACTGCGGGTCCTCCAGCGCGGCGGTGCCGATGTTGACCCGGGTGGCGCCGGTGGCCAGCGCGGCGGTCAGCGACGCGTCGTCGCGGATGCCGCCGGACAGCTCCACCCTGACGTCCAGCTCGCCGATCACGTCGGCCAGCAGGGCGGCGTTGCTGCCCCGCCCGAACGCGGCGTCCAGGTCGACCAGGTGGATCCACTCGGCCCCGCCGGCCTGCCAGGCCAGCGCGGCGTCCCGCGGGTGCCCGTACGCCGTCTCGGTCCCGGCGGCGCCCTGCACCAGCCGGACGGCCCGCCCGTCCGCCACGTCCACGGCCGGCAGCAGCTCCAGCGTCATCCGTGCCCCTCCTCCCGGCGCCGCGGCGCCGCTCCCCCGGCGCGCCCCGCGCCGGGTCCGATCAGCCGCGGCGCCCGCGCGCCGCGACGGCCACCGGCGCGCCGAGCGCCACCAGCACGGTCAGCGCCAGCCGCAGCGCGAGGTCCGCGACCAGCAGCCAGATCACCGCGAGGACGGCCAGCGCCACCAGCACGAACACCGCCCGCTGCGCCCGCGACCAGCGGCGCAGCCGGCCCACCCGGCGCCGGCGCGGGGTGGGCACCAGCCGGCGCAGCAGCGCCCGCCGGCGCTCCCGCCGGGCCACCCGGCGCGCCCTCTGCGCCCGGGCGACGCCGGCGGCCGCCTCCCGCGCGGCCCGCCGCCGCGCCCGCTCCTTGCTCACCGTTCACCCCGCGCGCCGCGCGCCGGCGACCGCGGTCAGGCCGGCCGTCCAGGAGCGCAGCAGGGTCGCGCCGGTCGCCGCCGACTTCTCCGGGTGGAACTGGGTGACGGTCAGCGCGCCCAGCTCCGCCGCCGCGACGAATCGCCCGCCGTGCGCGCTGGTGGTCACCGCCGCGCCCGCCGCCAGCAGCGAGGCGACGTCGCGGGCGGCGTACGAGTGGACGAAGTAGACCCGGTCGCCGTCGGCCAGCCCGAGCCGGCTGCCGGCCGGGACGCGCAGCGTGTTCCAGCCCATGTGCGGCACCCGCTCGGCGGCCAGCCGGGTGACCGTACCGGGCAGCAGGCCCAGCCCGCGGGTGTGCACGCCGTGCTCGGCGCCGCCGGCGAACATCACCTGGGCGCCGACGCAGATGCCGAGCACCGGCCGCCCCGCGGCGACCCGCTCGGCGATCACCGGCCCGGCGCCGAGCGCGTCCAGCCCGGCCATGCAGGCCGCGAACGCGCCGACCCCCGGTACGACGAGCCCGTCCGCCGCCGCCGCGACCGCGAGGTCGGCGGTGACGGCGACCGCCGCGCCGGCCGCGCTCAGCGCGCGCTCGGCCGAGCGCAGGTTGCCGGAGCCGTAGTCGAGGACGGCGACCGTGGGTGCGCTCACCTCACGCCTCCGGGATCAGCCACAGAACGCCGCCGGCCAGCGCGGCCAGGGCGAGCACGCCGCACAGGGCGACGCTGAGGCCGGGCGCGCCCTGCCGGCGCAGCGACCACGCCCCGCCCACCAGCACCCCGGCCAGCGCCATCAGCGCCACGGGCAGCGCCGAGCTCACAGGGCGCCCTTGGTGGACGGCACGCCGGGGCTGCGCGGGTCCGGCTCGACCGCCGCGCGCAGGGCCCGGGCCAGCGCCTTGAACTGCGCCTCGACCACGTGGTGCGGCTCCGGCTGCACGCCCGGCCGCCCGGCCCGCAGGACGGACAGGTGCAGGGTGATCCGGGCGGCGTGGCCGAACGACTCGACGATGTGCCGGGTCATCGACGTCGGGTACGCGGCGCCGATGTACGGGGCCAGCACCGGCTCCTCGTGCACCACGTACGGGCGGCCGGACAGGTCGACCGCGCACTGCACCAGGACCTCGTCCATCGGCAGCAGCACGTGCCCGTACCGGCGGATGCCCGCCTTGTCCCCCAGCGCCGCGGCGAACGCCTCGCCCAGCGCGAGCGCCGTGTCCTCCATCGTGTGGTGGGCGTCGATCTCCAGGTCGCCGACGGTGCGCACGGTCAGGTCGATCAGCCCGTGCCGGGCGAGCTGGTGCAGCATGTGGTCGTAGAAGCCGACGCCGGTGCCGATGTCGGCCCGGCCGGTGCCGTCGAGGTCCAGCTCGACCAGCACCTTCGTCTCGTTGGTGACCCGCTCCACGCGGCCGGTACGGCTCATCCGATCTCCTCCATCGCCCCGAGGAAGGCGTCCGTCTCGGCCGGCGTGCCCGCGGTCACCCGCAGCCAGCCGGCGAGGCCGACGTCCCGGACCAGGACCCCGCGGTCGACCAGCGCCCGCCACACCGCCGCCTGGTCGCCGGGGACGCCGAACAGGACGAAGTTCGCGTCGCTGTCGGCGACCCGGTGGCCGCGGCGGCGCAGCGTGTCGACGATCCGGTCCCGCTGCTCCTTGATCGCCTCGACCGTACCCAGCAGGGCCCCGCGGTGCGCCAGCGCGGCCCGCGCGGCGGCCTGGGTGAGCGCGGACAGGTGGTACGGCAGCCGGACCAACTGGACGGCGTCCACGACCGCCGGGTCGGCGGCCAGGTAGCCCAGCCGGCCGCCGGCGAAGCCGAACGCCTTGCTCATCGTCCGGGTCACCACCAGCCGCGGGTTCCCGGGCAGCAGCTCCAGCGCGCTGCGGTAGCCGGGGCGGGCGAACTCGGCGTACGCCTCGTCCACCACCACCATCCCCGGCGCGACCTCGAGGATCGCGCCGAGCGTGGCCGGCGGCAGCGCGGTGCCGGTCGGGTTGTTCGGCGCGCAGACGAACACCAGGTCGGGCCGGTGCCGGCGGACCAGGTCGGCGGCGTACCCGGCGGGCAGCTCGAAGTCCGCGCCGCGGTCCGCGCCGACCCAGCCGGTGCCGGTGCCGAGCGCGAGCAGCGGGTGCATCGAGTACGCCGGCCCGAAGCCCAGCACCGTCCGCCCCGGCCCGCCGAACGCCTGGAGGAGCTGCTGCTGTACCTCGTTGGAGCCGTTCGCCGCCCACACGCCGGCGGCGGTCAGGCCGTGGCCGAGGTACCCGGCCAGGTCGGCGCGCAGCGCCGCCGCGTCCCGGTCGGGGTACCGGTTCAGGCCGCTCAGCTCGGCCCGCAGCGCCGCCGCGATGGCCTCGACCACCGGCGCCGGGACGGGGTACGAGTTCTCGTTGGTGTTCAGCCGCACCGCGGTGTCGAGCTGCGGCGCCCCGTACGGGCTGCGGCCGCGCAGGTCCTCGCGCAGCGGCAGGCCGGCCAGCGCGCTCATGCGCCGAACCGGGCCCGGACGGCCTGCCCGTGCGCCGGCAGGTCCTCGGCCTCGGCGAGCGCGACCACGTGGTCGGCGACGTCGGCCAGCGCGGCCTCGTCGTACTCGATCACGTGCACGCCGCGCAGGAACGACTGCACCGACAGCCCGGACGAGTGCCGGGCGCAGCCGCCGGTGGGCAGCACGTGGTTGCTGCCGGCGCAGTAGTCGCCCAGCGACACCGGCGCGTACGGCCCCACGAAGATCGCCCCGGCGCTGCGCACCCGCAGGGCGACCGCGCGCGCGTCGGCGGTCTGGATCTCCAGGTGCTCGGCGGCGTACGCGTCCACCACCGCCAGCCCGGCGTCCAGGTCGTCGACCAGTACCGTGCCGGACTGCGGACCGGACAGCGCCGTCGTCACCCGCTCGACGTGCTTGGTCGCCGCCACCCGCCGGGTCAGCGCGTCGTCCACGGCGTCGGCCAGCGCGGCGGACGCGGTGACCAGCACGCTCGCGGCCAGCGGGTCGTGCTCGGCCTGGCTGATCAGGTCCGCCGCGACGTGCTCGGGGTCGGCGGTGTCGTCGGCGAGGACCGCGATCTCCGTCGGCCCGGCCTCGGCGTCGATGCCGACGACGCCGCGCAGCAGCCGCTTCGCGGCGGTCACCCAGATGTTGCCCGGCCCGGTGATCACGTCCACCGGTTCGCACCGGTCGGCCGGGTCCGGGGTGCCGTCGGCGGCCGGGGCGCCGTCGCTGCCGTGGCCGAGCATGGCGACGGCCTGGGCGCCGCCGACCGCGTACACCTCGTCGACGCCGAGCAGCGCGCACGCGGCGAGCACCCGGGCGTCCGGCAGGCCGCCGTTCTCCGCCTGCGGCGGGCTCGCCACGACCAGCGACCGGACGCCGGCCTCCTGGGCGGGTACGACGTTCATGACCACGGTGGACGGGTAGACCGCGAGCCCGCCCGGCACGTACAGGCCGACCCGGTCCACCGGCAACCAGCGCTCGGTGACCGTGCCGCCCGGCACGACCCGGGTGGTGTGGTCGGTGCGGCGCTGCGCGCGGTGCACGGTACGGGTGCGCTTGATCGACTCGTCCAGCGCCGCCCGGACGGCCGGGTCCAGCGCCGCGGCCGCGGCGGCGAGCGCGTCGGCGGGCACCCGCAGCCGGCGCAGGGTCACCCCGTCGAACCGCTGGGTGGCCTCGCGGATCGCGGTGAAACCATGCTGCCGTACCCCGTCGACCAGGGGCCGGATCCGCTCGACGGCCTCGGAGACGTCGAGCCGGGCGCGCGGGAGCACCGCGCGCGGGTCGGTGGCACTGCCGCGCAGGTCGATCCGGCGCAGCTCGATGCGGTTCAGCACACCGTGGAGTCTAAGCCCGTCAGCCGGCCCCGCCCGGGCCGGGCAGGGCGGCCGGGCCGGGGCGCCGGAAGTGCAGCGTGGCCCGCCGGGCCAGATCGGTCGTCGCCGCCGAATTCGCCCAGGTACCGAGGATCACGCCCGCGAACGGGACCACCTTGGCGAACATCCGCTTCGCCGCGCGCAGCCCGGCCATCCTCGCCAGCGCCACGCCGACCCGCACCGCGGCGCCGGCCGCCGACCCGCCGCCGGCCCGGGCGAGCGCCGCGCCGGCCCGCTCCCGCCCGGCGGCCACGGCGAGCGCGGACCGGGCGTGCTGGGCGATCGCGTGCACCTTCTGCAGGACGAGCAGGTCGGTGGCCCGGTCCGGGTGGGTCGGGTCGTGGCCGTGCGCGGCGGCCAGGTGCAGGACCAGCCGGGCCTGCGTCCAGGCCAGCACGCCGACGTCGAGGACCGCGCCGGGCAGCCCGGTCGCGCCGGAGACGGCGCCGGAGAGCCGGGCGTGGTTGGTGAACCGCTGGATCGCCCACTGCGCCAGGGCGTCCGGGGTCGCGGCGGGGTACTGCCGGCGGGACTCGGCGGCCCAGCGGGCGGCCTGCGGGCCGAGGCGGCGGACGGCGGCGAGGGCGAGGTGCTCGGGCGCGTACTGCGGGTCGTCCCGCATCTGCTGCCACAGCCCGGCCGGCGGCCCGTCCCCGGCGTCCCCCTCGGGCGCGGCGGGCGCCCCCGCGGGCGAGGGTGGAGCGGCGGGTGCTCCGGCGGACGGCGGCGGGGCGGCCGCGGCGGGAGGGGGCGGGGCGGCCGCGGCCGGGGGCGGCGGCGTGGCCCACTGCGGGTCCGGCGCGGGGGGCGGCGGGTGCTGTCCCGGCGCGGTCCGCTGCCGCGCGGAGTGCTGGGGCGTGGGGGCCGGGGCGGGCGGCAGCACCTCGGTGGGGGCCGGGGTGGGCGGCGGCTGCGCCCCGGCTGCCCCCGGCGTCCGGGGCAGGGCCTCGGTGGCGGCCGGGGTCGGTGCCGGCGGCAGGACCTCGGTGGCCGGTTCGCGGGTGTGCGGGATCGGCCGGGTCGGGGCCTCCGCGGTCGGGTACGCCCGGGTCGCCTCCGCGTACGGGTCCGTGGGCTCGTCCACCGGCGTCTCCTCTCGGTCACCGTCGCCCGGCCGACCGGCGCCGCCTCCCGGCCGCCCGGCCACGCTACGGGTCGTCACCGGCAAAGCCTGCCATACCAACGCCACCTCCGACGTTCCGCCGCCGGTCGACTACGATGAGTATCAATTCCTGGCATGGGTTTCGGCTCCCCGAACTTTTTCATCCGTACGTGTGACACATCCGCGGGGTGCCGGACACCTATTACGTGGAGGGCAAATGGAGCAGCGGTTCACGTCGATGTACCGAGAGTGCTACGCCGACGTAAGCCGCTTTGTCCGCCGACGGGCGACTGATGTCGATGTCGCCGAGGTGGTGTCGCAGGTGTTCCTCACCGCGTGGCGCCGCTTCGACGACGTCCCGGAGGAGGCACCACTGCCCTGGCTGTACGCGGTCGCAAGCCGCGTTCTGGCCAACGAGCTGCGCGGCCGGCAGCGGGCACGGAGATTGACCCAGCGGGTCGTCGCCGTCGCGCCGCCGGACCAGCAACCCGACCATTCCGGTCAGGTCGTCAACGAGGTGGCGTTGCGGGCCGCCTTCGACGAGCTGTCGGAGCGGGATCAGGAGATCCTTCGCCTGATCGCGTGGGAGGGGCTCACCGCGGCGGAAGCCGCGGTGGTCCTGGGTTGCGGCCGCACTGCAGTGGCGATGCGGGTACGACGACTGCGCCGCCGGTTCCACCACTTGCGTGTGTCGAGCGGCGTCCCCTCCGCTGACACACCGACTGAGTACGCCGGGAGGAAACCGTGAGCCGAATCATCCGTGAGCTACGCGAGATGTGGCGGCCGTTGGACCCGGCGCTCGACTGCAGTCTGCCCGACCCCGGGGTGCGGGAGGCGGAGTTGCGCCGGATTCTCGGCGCGCCACTGGACGGTGCGCTTCCAGTGGATCCGCCGCCCCGGGTCGGGCGGCTGCGGCGGACGGTCTTCGCCGCCGCGGGAGCGGTGGCGGCCGGCGGCGTCCTCGTCGTCGCCAACCCGGCGCAGGGCCCGGCGTTCGCCGCGACGCCCGCGCCGCTGACCGGCCTGCAGAACTCCTCGACCCCGGCCGCGGCGGAGCTGCGGGCGATCCTCGCCCGGACCACCGCGATGGCGCCGGAGCGCCGCCGGGACATCGACTGGATGCGGCTGCAGAGCTGGTCCCTCAACTCCGAGATCAGCAAGAGCGTCACCTCGGCCGTGGTGCCGGAGGAGACGGAGATCGAGCGCCGCGGCGACGGCTCCGCCACGATCACCATCCGGCTCGGCGAGCCGGTGGCCGAGCGGGGCGGCATCCGCGACCGGGTGGAGACCTGGTGGAAGCTGCGCGACGAGCAGCCGCGGACCGAGTCGTTCGGCGCCGGCGGCTACCCGAGCGCCTGGCCGGTCAACGAGCGCCCGCCGACGAACCCGGCCACGCTGCGCAACTGGCTGCTGTACGGCAGCAAGCCCGCCGACGAGGCCGAGGTGCTGCGCGCGGTCAACGACCTCTCGCACGAGCGGACGCTGCGCCGCGACGAGCGGGCCGCGCTGCTGACCGTGCTGACCGACCTGAAGAACCTCCGCTACGCCGGCCGGGTCACCGACCGCGCGGAGCGGGCGGGCGAGGCGTTCACCCTGGACTCGGCGGCGTTCGGCCTGCCGATCCGGTACACGCTGGTGCTGGACAGCGCCACCGGCGCCGTGCTCAGCATGGAGGAGCTGCTGACCGGCGACGCCCCCGGCCTGAACGTGAAGGCGCCCGCGGTCATCAAGTACACGACGTTCACTCCCGTCGCGCCGTAGCGCGGCGACCGAAGCTGGCGGTCCCACCCCCCAGCTCGCGTACAGAGACCGCCGGTCGGTAGCGGGTCCCCAAACGCCCCGACCGGCGGTCTCTGTCGTGCATCCCGACGTTCGTCCACCCCCGTCGTGGGGTCGGTCAGCCGAAGACCTTCTCGGCCTTGTTGCCGACCTGGCGGCCGTTGGCCACCTTGTCGTTCGGGTTGATGTCGTGGATGGCGTTGCCGGTCAGGATCAGTCCGCCCGGGTCGCGCTGCCGGTTCGCCCACGAGCCGACGTTGTTGCGCAGGCCCAGGCTGTCCAGCTCGACCGGGGTGTCGTCCTGGACCTTGGCCATCCGGCCGTTGAAGTTCGGCGTGTCCCAGATGCACAGCCAGTCCTTCGGGCAGTCCTCGAAGGCGGTGGGCTCGGCCCGGCCGGTCGCGACGAACCCGGTGGTGCCGCGGCCGTCGGCGGCCTCGCCCGGCGTCCGGTAGCAGCGGATGTCCCGCGGCGAGTGGACGTCGCACACGCGGGCCTCTCCCCAGCCCTGGCTGAGGTCGATACGCTTGCCCTCGAAGGTCGCCAGGACCTTCTCTGCTGCCGGGACCCCGGCCGGGCGGGTTTGCGGCTCGTCCATGGGTGCCGCGGATGCCGTGTTCGCAGCGCACAGTGACGCCAGAAGACCCACCGTAGCTCCGATGACCACTCGGCGACCGCTCATGTCATTGCCTCCCCATTGCTGTCGAGCGCGCACGCGTTCAGGCTAGGGGGGTCACTCAGTGAAGCGACATCGGTCAATAAGACGAGATCACGTCGGGCTAATGCCCATATCGGGGATAGATCAGCTTTGCTGGTCGGCCGACCGGATGGTGCCCGGCGCCGGAAAATCCGCTTCCGGTCCTCGCTAGGCTAATCCCGCCATGCCGATCACCTCTGCCACGCTCGCCGCCCGGCTCGACGAGCTGAGCCTGCGCGAAGCGCACCGCCTCCGCGACAAGCTGCGCCGGGCCGACCGCGAGCGCGACCCGCAGCGCCGGGCCGCCGCGCTCGCCGATCTCGCCGCCCGGATCGACGCCGACGCCGCCCGGGTCGCCGCGCGGCGCGCCGCCGTACCCCCGATCACGTTGCCCGAGGCGCTGCCGGTCAGTCAACGGGCGGACGAGATAGGCAAGGCCATCGCCGCGCACCGGGTGGTGGTCGTGGCCGGCGAGACCGGCTCGGGCAAGACCACCCAGTTGCCGAAGATCTGCCTGGGGCTGGGCCGCGGGGTGCGCGGACTGATCGGGCACACCCAGCCGCGCCGGATCGCCGCCCGCAGCGTCGCCGACCGGATCGCCGAGGAGTTGGGCACGCGGCTCGGCGGGATCGTCGGCTACCAGGTGCGGTTCAGCGAGACCGTCGGCGGCGACACGATGGTCAAGCTGATGACCGACGGCATCCTGCTGGCCGAGATCCAGCGGGACCGGTCGCTGCGCCGGTACGACACGCTGATCATCGACGAGGCGCACGAGCGCAGCCTGAACATCGACTTCCTGCTGGGGTACCTGACCCGGCTGCTCCCCCGCCGCCCCGACCTCAAGCTCGTGATCACCTCGGCGACGATCGACCCGCAGCGGTTCGCCGACCACTTCGCGGCGGCGATCGGCGAGCCGGTCCCGGTGATCGAGGTGTCCGGGCGGACGTACCCGGTGGAGGTGCGGTACCGGCCCCTGGTCGACGACACCCCCGACGGCGACGCCGAGCCGCGCGACCAGGTCACCGGCATCCGGGACGCGGTGACCGAGCTGTGGACCGAGGGCTCCGGCGACATCCTGGTCTTCTGCTCGGGCGAGCGGGAGATCCGGGACGCCGCCGACGCGCTGCACCGGATGAACCTGCCGGCCACCGAGGTGCTGCCGCTGTTCGCCCGGCTGTCGATCGCCGAGCAGCACCGGGTGTTCGCCCCGCACGGCGGCCGGCGGATCGTGCTGGCCACCAACGTCGCCGAGACGTCGCTGACCGTGCCGGGCATCCGGTACGTGGTCGACCCCGGCACGGCCCGGATCTCCCGGTACAGCCACCGGCTCAAGGTGCAGCGGCTGCCCATCGAGCCGGTCTCCCGGGCCTCGGCCGACCAGCGCAAGGGCCGCTGCGGCCGGGTCGCGGCCGGGGTGGCGATCCGGCTGTACGCGGAGGAGGACTTCGCCGCCCGCCCGGCCTTCACCGACCCGGAGATCCTGCGCACCAACCTGGCCTCGGTCATCCTGCGGATGGCCGCGCTGGGACTGGGCGAGGTGGCCGACTTCCCGTTCGTGGAGCCGCCGGACCGGCGGCAGATCACCGACGGCGTCCGGCTGCTGGAGGAGCTGGGCGCGCTGGACCCGGCGGCGGCCGACCCGGCCACGCGGCTCACCCCGCTGGGCCGCAAGCTGGCCGCGCTGCCGGTGGACCCGCGGCTGGGCCGGATGGTGCTGGAGGCCGAGCGGCTCGGCTGCGTCGACGAGGTCATGGTGATCACCGCGGCGCTGTCCATCCAGGACCCGCGCGAGCGCCCCACCGACCACCAGCAGGCGGCCGACACGAAGCACGCCCGGTTCCGGGACAAGGAGTCGGACTTCGCCGGCCTGCTCAACCTCTGGCGGTACGTGCAGGAGCAGCAGCGGGAGCTGTCGTCCAGCGCGTTCCGCCGGATGTGCCGCACCGACTTCCTCAACTACCTGCGCGTGCGCGAGTGGCAGGACCTGTACCAGCAGCTCCGCCAGGTCGGCCGGGAGATCGGCGTGCACCGCAACACGACGCCGGCCGACGAGCGGGCGGTGCACACCGCGCTGCTGGCCGGGCTGCTGTCCCACCTGGGCCTGTACGACCAGGAGAAGCGGGAGTACGTGGGCGCGCGCGGGGCGCGGTTCGCGCTGTTCCCCGGCTCGGCGCTGTTCAAGAAGAACCCGCGCTGGGTGATGGCCGCCGAGCTGGTCGAGACGTCCCGGCTGTGGGGGCGGATGGCCGCCCGGATCGAGCCGGAGTGGGTCGAGCCGCTGGCCGGGCACCTGGTGAAGCGGCAGTACAGCGAGCCGCACTGGTCCAGCACGCAGGCCGCGGCGCTGGCGTACGAGAAGGTCACGCTGTACGGGCTGCCGATCGTGGCCAAGCGCCGGGTGCAGCTCTCCCGGATCGACGCGCCGCTGGCTCGGGAACTGTTCCTGCGGCACGCGTTGGTCGAGGGCGACTGGCCGTCCCGGCACGCGTTCGTGGCGCACAACGCCGCCCTGCGCGCCGAGGTGGAGGAGCTGGAGCACCGGGCCCGGCGGCGGGACATCGTCGTGGACGACGACGCGCTGTACGCCTTCTACGACGCCCGGGTGCCGGCCGATGTGACGTCCGGCCGGCACTTCGACGCCTGGTGGAAGAAGGAGCGGCACGACCGCCCCGAGCTGCTGAACCTGACCCGGGAGATCCTCACCAACCCGGACCGCGGCGGGGTGAGCGAGCGGGACTACCCGCCGACCTGGGCGTACGGCGAGCACGCGCTGCCGCTGGCGTACCAGTTCGAGCCCGGCGCCGCCGCCGACGGCGTGACGGTGGCGGTGCCGCTGGCGCTGCTGCCGGAGCTGGACCCGAAGCCGTTCACCTGGCAGGTGCCGGGGCTGCGCCGGGACCTGATCGCCGCGCTGCTGCGCTCGCTGCCCAAGCCGACCCGCCGGCACTTCGTCCCGGTGCCGGACTACGCCGCGGCCCTGGCCGCCGAGCTGGCGCCCGGCGCGGACGCGCTGCTGCCGGCGCTGGAGCGGGCCCTGCGCGGGTACACCGGCGTGGTCGTGGCCCGGCACGAGTGGGACCCGGCGAAGGTGCCGGAGCACCTGCGGATGACGTTCCGGGTGGTCGACGGCGACGGGGCGGCGCTGGCCGAGGGCAAGGACCTGCCGGCGCTGGTGGAGAAGCTGCGGCCGACCGTGCGGGAGACGCTGGCCGCCACCGACGAGCTGACCCGCACCGGCGCGACCGCGTGGGACTTCGGCGAGCTGCCGCGGACCGTGCCGCGCCGGGCCGGCGGGATCAGCCTGACCGGGTACCCGACGCTGGTCGACGAGGGCACCTCGGTCGGGGTGACCGTGGTGGAGAGCCCGGCGGCGCAGCAGCAGCGGATGTGGGCCGGCACCCGCCGGCTGCTCCTGCTCACCGCGCCGCCCCCCTACAGGTCGGTGCAGGGGCGGCTGAGCAACGCCGAGAAGCTGGGCCTGTCCCGCAACCCGCACGGCGGGGTGCCGGCGCTGCTCGACGACTGCGCCCGGGCGGCCGTGGACGGCCTGCTCGCCGCGCACGGCGGCCCGGCCTGGGACGCGGCCGGGTTCGCCGCGCTGCGCGAGCGGGTGCGGGCCGAGCTGCCCGACCGGCTGTACGACGTGGTCCGGGCGGTCGGCGGGATTCTCGGCCGGGCGTACGGCATCGAGAAGCGGCTGGCCGGTACCGCCAACCCGCTGCTGATCCCGGCGTTCACCGACATCCGGGCGCAGGTGCACGGGCTGGTGTACCGCGGGTTCGTGGTGATCACCGGTGCCGCCCGGCTCGGCGACCTGGACCGGTACCTGCACGCCATCGAGCTGCGGCTCGACCGGGTGCCGGCGAACCCGCACCGGGACCGGGAGCTGATGGCGCAGGTGCACGAGGCGCAGCGCGAGTACAAGCAGCTCTACGACGACCTGCGCGGCGGCGGGGCCCGGGCGGGCGCGCTGGCCGGCATCCGGTGGATGCTGGAGGAGCTGCGGGTGAGCCTGTTCACGCCCGCGCTGGGCACCGCGTATCCGATCTCGCTGGTCCGGATTCAGCGGGCCATCGACGACCTCGCCGACGCCGGCCGGTAGCGCGCGGCGCGCGGGCCGGCGGCCGGCCCGCGCGCCGCGCGCGGGAATCAGCAGGTGAGCGTGCGCATCATCGTGTTGATGTTCTGCCACGAATTGCAGCCCTGGCCGGTGTGGCCATGCCAGTTGTGGCCGAACTCGTGCGCGGCGAGCAGCGCGAGATCACGCACCCGGGTGGAGATCGAGATGCGCTGGCCCGCGCCCCAGTTGCAGCCGACGACACGGTCACCGCCGCAGCCCTGGATGTATCCACCGACGCACGTCACCGGTGTCCCGCGCCCCTCGCTGGCGCTGCCCCACCAGTTGGCGCCGCGGCGAATCGCGTCGGCGAAGTTGTTGCAGGAGGGGGTGAGGTAGTACGACCACGGGGGCGGGGCCACGGCCGTCGTGCCCGGTGCCGGCTTCTCGACCTCGCCGAGCGGATCGCCGTTGACGCCGGTCAGTGCCCCGTCCGGCGTCCCGACGGCGACGATGGCGGCGGTCGGGCGGGCGTCGTCGGCCTCCGCGGCGCCGGCCGGTGCGGCGGACAGGAGCAGGGTGAGCCCGGTGAGCGCACCGATGAGGGTGCGCGTGAGTGTGGACATGCAGGATCTCCTCGCGGGGTGGGCGGCATCCGCCCGCGCCGGACGGACGCCGTGGGGGTGGGGTGGGCTGCGCGTCCGTGGGTGCCCCCTGCGTACAGGGGCGGCCGGCACCGCGTTCGGGTCCGGCCCGGAGGGGCGGGGTGCGATACATCCGCGGACCCGAACGCTGTCCTGCAGCCTGCCCGAAGCCCCGGCCCGGCGACCACCGCCGGATGTAGGAAGCCGCGCGGCCCTCGCGCGTCAAACGTCGGACGACACGCCACCGTGCCGCCGCGATCCGGCGGCGGGTCGGGTCCGCCGGATCGGCGCGCGCATGGCACAGTCGGGGACGACGTACGGGGTGGAGGTGGACGATGCTGCGCGAGTGGACGGGGCGGCTCGGGGCGCTCGGCCGGCGGCAGCTCATGGCGGTCGGCGCGGCGTTCGCGTCGCTGCTGCTGATCGCCGGCGTGGGCGGCTTCGCGCTGGTCCGGGAGGCGGCCGACGACACCGTGGACGCGTACCTGGCCAAGGCCGGGCTGACCGGCAAGCGGGAGCTGCGGATCGGTGTGTTCACCGACGAGCCGCTGATGGCGCTGCGCGACCCGGCGAAGCCGAGCAGCTCGCTGATCAGCGACTACACCGGCTTCGACATCGAGCTGGCCCGGCAGCTCGGCCGGTACCTGGGCTTCGACGAGGCCAACCTGATCATGGTGCCGACCGAGGTGCAGAACCGGGCCCAGGACCTCAGCGAGGGCCGGGTCGACGTGATCATCGCCAGCTACTCGATGACCAAGGAGCGGGAGAGCGAGGTCGACTTCGCCGGCCCGTACCTGATGACCAAGCCCGAGGTGCTCATGCGCGCCGACCGGGCGCCCGCCCGGCTCACCCTGCGCGAGCTGGGCGCGATGAGCGCCAAGGTGTGCACCACCGGCAGCTCCACGTCGGAGAACGCGCTGCGGGCCAACGGCATCGCCGGCTTCGACGGGGTGGCCCGGGCCACCGACTGCGTCAACGGGCTGCGCAGCGGCCGGTACGACGCGTTCATGCTGGACAAGACCGTGCTGTACGGCTTCCAGCAGAAGTACCCCGAGCTGCGGATCGTGGACCTGGTGTTCGGCCAGTCCGAGTCGTACGCCATCGCGGTCGCCGACGGCAACGAGCCGCTGCGGGTACTGGTCGGCAACTTCCTGTACGACAGCTACCAGCGCGGCGAGCAGGGCGCGTGGGCGCAGGCGTGGCGGGCCAGCTTCGCCGCCGTGGTCAAGGAGCGGGCCCGCCAGCCCCGCCCGCGGGACGTGGCCGTCCAGCTCAGCGACTACAACGACCGGTACGAGGACGAGCGGTCGGCCGGCGGCCGGTGACCACCGAGCGCGACCTCGCCGCCGCGGCGGCCGCCCGCGCGCGCGTCGACCAGCAGGCACTCTGGAGCGTCGCGGTCGGCTTCCCGGCGCTGGTGTCGGTGCTGCGGCTGTGGGTGGAGGCCGGCGGCGACCTGCAGACGACGCTGCTGCTGGTCGCCAACGTCGGCTCGATCAACCTGGTCGCCGCGCTGGTGGTCACCGCCGCGTGGCTGGCCGCCGCCGTCCTGATCGCGATGTTCGCCGTCGGCCAGCTCACCCTGCCCGGCCTGGACGACGGGCCGCGCCGCCCGTGGCGGATGCGGTTCGCCCGGGTCGCCGCGGGCACGCCCACGCCGCTGAAGGTCGTGGTGTTCGCGTTCGCCGCGCTGACCTGGCAGTTGCTGTACCTGCCGGTGCTGCTGTTCGCGGCCGCGGTGGTGTTCGGGCCGGCGCACTGGCGGTGGCGGCAGTGGGCGGCCCTCGGCGTCGGCTACGCCCTCGTCGCCGCGGTGCCGCTGGTCGACGCGGTCGCCGCGGGCGAGCCGCTGCCGGCGCTGCTGCTGGTGGCGCCGGCGGTGCTGATCGCCGCCGGTGCGGCCCGGCCGGTGCCGGCCCCGCTCGCCCCGCTGTTCTCCCGGCTCGCCCAGGCCGCGACCGCGGTGCTGGTGGGGCTGGCGGCCGTACCGGTGATCACCGCCGGCTCGGTGCTGCCGCTGTCGGTGCTGGCCGTGGACCCCGCCCCCGGCACGACCCCGCCGCCGGGCGGGCCGGCGGTGGTGCCGCGGATCGTCCGCGGGCACGTGGTCGAGGTCAACGACGCGACGACGGCGCTGCTGCACGAGCACGGCGGGGTCGAGTTCATCCCGAACGGCGCGATCCTGCGCCGGGTGCTCTGCCCGGACGCGAGCCAGACGCCGCGGTACCGGCTGTGGGCGTACGGCATCCACCTGGAGGACTCCGTGCTCCAGGGCCTCGGCCGCGCCCGCCGGCCGAGCCGCGAGGTCGACCCGGCCTGCCGCGCCGGCCAGGCCGCGCCCGGTGACGCCGGCGGCACACCGGAGAATCGCTCCTGATCCCGGAAAGAACCGCGCGTGATCCCGGAAAAAATCGTGCGTGATTCCCCGGAATCGGGGGAACCGGTCGCGGTTCGGGCCCGTCGGAGTGGGCAGAGCGGGCGCGCGGCGTAGCGAGGTACCGGACGCGCCCGCCGGGCGGCGGTGGCTGACCGGTCGGGAGGGTGGCCCGACGGTCAGTACAGCCCCGGCGCCTCCGCGAGTCCGGGGTGGGCGAGGTGGTTCGGGTCGCCTCGCCCGCCCCGGGTCCGTCCCGGCGGCAACCGGTGACGGCGCGGGTCGTGTACGGCCCCGGGTCGATCGGCCGGTCCCGTCGACGGCCCGGGGGCGGCGACCCCGCTCAGCGGCCGCCGTGGGTCGGCCCGGCCAGCGCGCCGCGCAGGATCCGCCACTGGACCGCGACGGCGACGGCGGTGAGGCCGAACACGACGAGGGTGGCCGCGGCGGCCACGCCGTGCTGGAGGTACTCGAAGCCGGTCCGGTAGACGAACAGCGACAGGTACGTCGTCGCGTACTGCGGCGGCCCGCCGTCGGTGACCACCAGCGCCGGGACGAACGACAGGTGGAAGCTCGCCACCGTGTCCCGCAGCGCGAGCAGCGCCAGCACCGGCGCGATCAGCGGCAGCGTCACCCGGCGGAACACCTGCCACGCCCCGGCGCCCTCGGCGGCCGCCAGGTCGTACAGCTCGGCCGGCAGCACCCGCCGGGCCGCGATCAGCAGGACCAGCAGCTCGCCGATCGTGAACACGCTCATGATGACGATCGCCGCCCGGGCCGGGGTGGGCATCGTCAGCCAGCGCGGCGGCAGGTCGCCCCACGCGGTGAGCCCGCCGGTGCCGCCGACGGTGAGCAGCGCGTTGATCGGCCCCGCCAGCGGGTTGAACAGCCACAGCCAGAGCAGCCCGTACGCGACCTCGGGGATCGCCGTGGGCAGCAGTGCCACCGTCCGCGCGGCACCGACCCGGCGGCCCGGCCGGTGCAGGAGCATGGCCAGGCCGAGGGCGAGCGCCAGCCGTGCCGGCACGGCGATCGCGGCGAACACGGCCGAGTTGGTCAGCGCCATCCGGAACGCCCGGTCGCCGGCCAGGAGGCGCAGGTTGGCGGCGCCGACCCACCGGGGCGGCGTGATCGCGTCCCACGAGGTGAACGCGAGCGCCAGGGTCACCCCGGCGGGCAGCAGGACGAGCAGGGCGAGGCCGGCGGCGTACGGGGTGAGCAGGGCGGCGACCTGCCGCCGCTCGCTCACCCGGCCCCGCCGGCCGGGACGCGGTCGCCCGCGGCGTCGAAGAAGTGCAGGTCCGCGCGGGCGGCGGTGACCCGGACCGCGGTGCCGGCCGCCGGCCGGTCGCGGGCCGGCAGCCGGACGACCAGCCGCCGCTGCCCCGCCGCGACGTGCGCGTACGCGTCGGCGCCGGCCGGCTCGACCCGCCCGACGCTGCCGGCCAGGTCCAGCCCGGCTCCCGCGTCGCCGCCGGTGCGGTCGGCCGGCGCCAGGCGCAGGTCCTCCGGGCGGACGGCCAGGTCGACGGCGCCGGGGGGCGGGTCCGGCGCGAGCCCGGCCGGCAGGAAGGTGATCCACGGCGAGCCGACGAACCGGGCCACGAACCGCGTCGCGGGCGCCCGCCACAGCTCCTCCGGCGTCGCGACCTGCTCGATCCGCCCCTCCCGCAGCACCGCGATCCGGTCGCCGATGGCCATCGCCTCCGCCTGGTCGTGGGTGACGTGCAGGGTGGTCGCGCCGATCCGGTCGTGCAGCGCGCGCAGCTCGGCCCTGGTGCCGGCGCGCAGCTCGGCGTCCAGTTGGGACAGCGGCTCGTCCAGCAGCAGCACCGCCGGCTCGCGGACCAGCGCCCGGGCCAGCGCCACCCGCTGCCGCTCGCCGCCGGATAGGTGGCCGGGCCGCCGGTCGAGCAGGTGCGCGCAGCCCGCGGTGGCCGCCGCCGTGGCGGCGCGGGCCCGGGCGGCCCGCCGGTCGACGCCGCGGACGGCGAGGCCGAAGGCGATGTTGCGGGCGACGTCCAGGTGCGGGAACAGGGCGTAGGACTGGAACACCATCGCCACGTCCCGGCGGTGCGGGGGGACCGCGGCGAGGTCGCGGCCGGCGTGGGTGAGCGTGCCGGCGGCGAGCCGGTCCAGGCCGGCGACGGCGCGCAGCAGGGTCGACTTGCCGGCCGCGGACGGGCCGAGCACGACCAGCAGCTCGCCGCGGCGCACAGACAGGTCGACGCCGCGCAGCGCCTCGATCGGGCCGTGGCGCACCCGCACCCCGGCCAACCGCAGCCCGGCGCCGGGCGGGTGGCCGGGCGCGGTCACGGTCGGACCGCGCGGGCGAACAGCGGCCGGGTCTGCTTGTCCAGGTCGGCGAGGACCCGGTCCAGCGGGTCGCCGCGGTACACGGCGTTCTCCAGCAGGTCGCCGCCGATGTCCTCGATCTGCGGCCAGGTGGAGATCGTCGGGGTCCGCCGCAGGTGCGCGATGGCCTCGAGGAACACCCGGGCGCTCGCCGGCGGGCGGGCCGGGTCGAGGAAGGCGGGCGAGTCGGCCACGGCCATGTTCGACGGCACGGTCCGGCCGGTGCGGGCCATGATCTCGGCGCCGGTCCGGCCGAGGGCGAACTCCAGGAACCGCCAGGCGTCGTCGGGGTTGCGGCCGCCGCGGGTCAGGCAGTACGCGTCCGAGTGCAGGATGTTGACCGGGGTGGTCTGCCGGGGCAGGGCGGCGACGTCCCAGTCCAGCCCGCCGGCGGCGCGCAGGGTGGTGGTGGAGCGGCGCGAGGAGAGCAGCATGGCCAGCTTGCCGTTGACGAAGCGGGACTCGTCGTCCATGCTCTCGACCTCCTCCTCGGTCGGGAGCACGCCGAACCGCTGGCGCAGGTTCACCAGGTCCTGGAGGGCGGCCCGGGCCGCGGGGGTGCCGAGGGTGAACCGGGTCGGGGCGGCGTCGTCGTCGGTGAGCGTGCCGCCGCGGGACCAGACCAGCGGCGCCAGCCGGATCAGGCTGGCCTCGGTCCCGAGCCCGTACGTGCCGATCGGGGCGGGCGCGCGGTCGGCCTCGACGGCGTTGGCGACGTTGCCGTGGATGTCGCGGGTGAGGGCGATGGCGGCGGCGACGAGGTCGTTCCAGTGCCAGCCGGGCTTCGGCGGGGCCACGCCGTACTTCGCGAACAGCGCCTTGTTGTAGTAGACGACCAGGCTGGACACGTTCTGCGGCAGGCAGAGCTGCCGGCCGCGCCAGCGGAACGCCTCCAGCGCCTGCGGGTACAGGTCGGCGGCCGACAGGGCGGTGGAGCGGGCGAGCCGCTCGTCCACCGGGGCCAGCGCGTCGCGGGCGGCGAACTGGCCGTAGTACCGGTAGTTCATCAGGAACAGCTCCGGGGGCGCGCCCCCGGCGATGGCGGTGGACAGCCGGGCGATCAGGTCCTTGCGGTCGGCCGCCTCGACGAGCTGCACGGGGCGGTCGGGGGCGGCGGTGCGGTACGCGTCGATCAGCGTGCGGTACGCCTGCAACTCCTCGGGCGTGCCGAAGACCATCAGCCGGACCGGCTCGCGGTCGGCGGCGGGCCCGCCGGCACAGCCGGCGAGCGCGCCGGCCAGCAGCACGGCGGCGGCGAGGGCGCGGAGTCTCATCGCGGGGTCCTCTCGGGGGAGCCGTACCGGGTGCGCATGAGCCACTGGGCCAGGGCGAACGCGGCGACGGCCGGGGCGGTGGCCAGCACGGCGCCGGCCAGGAACACGGGGTGGTCGGTGGGGTCGAGGGTGGCGAGCGAGCGCAGCGCCAGCGGCAGGGTGGCCCGGTCGCGGTCGTACACGTACAGCAGCGGGTCCAGCACGTTGGACCAGGTGAGCACGAACGTGAAGGTCGCCAGCGCGATCGTCACCGGGCGGACGGCGGGCAGCGCGACCGACCACCAGGTGCGCACCGGCCCGAGGCCGGCGAGCCGGGCGGCGTCGTACAGGTCGGCGGGCACGCCGCGCAGCGCGACCCAGTAGACGAGCGGGTACAGCGGCGAGGTGGCGATCAGCGCCGGCAGCATCAGCGGGACGAGGGTGTCGGTGAGGTGCAGCGCCCGGTACAGGGCGAACCGGGGCACCAGCAGCGCGGTGCCGGGCACCATCAGGGCGACCAGCGAGAGCAGGACCAGCAGCCGGGCGCCGCGGCGCGGCAGCCGGGTCATGGCGAAGCCGGCGGCCGCGGCGACGAGCACGCTGACCGGTACGGCGACGGCGCAGACGAGCAGCGAGTTCAGCGCCGCCCGGCCGAGGCCGCCCAGCTCGACGGCGCGCCGGTACGACTCGGCCGAGAGGTGCTCGGGCCACAGCCCGCCGGCGGCCGGCGGCGGCAGGCCGGGCGGGCGCAGCGAGGCGGACAGCAGGAGCAGCAGCGGGGGCGCGAACGCCAGCAGGACGAGGGTGATCGCGTGCCGGCGGACGTCCGGGGCGGGCCGCCGGCGGGCGGCGCGGGCCGGGCGGCCGGGTGCGCGGGCGGAGCGGCCCATGACCCCCCTTCGGCGGCGTGCGTGGCCAGAGCGTGCCACACCGGCCCGACGGTGACCATCATCTATGCCAATTCGTCATCCGCACGCCGGCGACCCGCGCCGGCCCTTCCGCGAACACCCGCCGAACGGGCAGAATATCGACGTCGATCGCTCGATCCGCGGCGCCCGGCGCACCGGAGAGGACCACCGTGGAGCTGACCCTGCGAACGGCCGGAGCGGCCGTCGTCGCCACTGCCCTGCTCGCCCTGGCCGGCGGCGCCGCCGCCCGCCCCGCCGACCGGGTGGTCGGCTCGCCCGTGGTCGAGCCGGCCCACGAGCAGGGCCCCGTGGGCGGCGCCGACTGGAACGAGCGGCAGCGCCAGTACCCCCACGCGCACCTCGACCTGGACGCCCTCGGCCGGCGCGCCCACGACCGGGCCCGCGCCCTCGCCGCGCGCGCCGGCGCGGCCGCCTGGCAGAACCTCGGGCCGGACAAGCTCGGCGGCCGGGTCACCGACCTGGTGGTCGACCCGAGCCGCCCGGACACCGTGTACGCGGGCGCCGCCTCGGGCGGGGTGTGGCGCAGCACCGACGCCGGCCGGACCTTCGCGTACGCGTGGGACCGCACGATCACCCAGGCCGTCGGCGCGATGGCGGTCACCGCGGACGGCACGCTGTACGTCGGCACGGGCGAGGCCAACCCCGGCGGCGGCAGCACGACCGTGACCGGCAGCGGGGTGTACCGGTCGGCGGACGGCGGCGCCACCTGGACCTCGCTCGGCCTGGCCGGCAGCGCCCGGATCGGCGCCCTGGTCGTCGACCCGCGGGACAGCAGGCGGATCGTCGTGGCGGCCACCGGGGGCCTGTTCAGCCGCGGCGGCGAACGGGGCGTGTACGGCACCACCGACGGCGGCGCCACCTGGAAGCAGCTCCTGGCCGGGGCCACCCCCACCACCGGCGCGGTCGAGCTGGACATGAGCCCGACCGACCCGAACACCCTGTACGCGGCGATGTGGGACCACTACCGGACGCCCGAGAAGCGGGTGTACGGCGGCCCCGGCTCGGGCCTCTACCGGTCCACCGACGGCGGCGCGACCTGGGCCCGGCTCGGCGGCGGGCTGCCCGCGGCCAGCGAGAATCCCGGCCGGATGGGCGTGGTCGTGGCGCGCAGCGACGCCGACCGGCTGTACGCCATCGCGATGAACACCGAGGGCAGCCTGCTCGGGCTCTGGACCAGCACCGACAAGGGCAGCACCTGGCAGAAGCTGACCAACACGTCGGCGGTCGGCGGGGCCCAGTCGAACTACGGCTGGTGGTTCGGCAAGCTCTACGTCGACCCGGCCGACCCCCGGCACGTCTTCGTCACCGGGATCTCGATGGTCGAGTCGGTCGACGCCGGCGCGAGCTGGCGCAGCAACGGCTCGTCGTTCCACGCCGACCAGCACGTCGTGGCGTTCGACCCGCGGGTGGCGCGGCGGGTGTTCATCGGCAACGACGGTGGCGTGTACGCGTCCACCGAGAACGGCTCCATGCAGGGCCGCTGGACCAAGACCACCAGCCTGGCCAACATGCAGTTCTACTCGATCGCCGTGTCCCAGCAGGACCCGTCCCGGATCAGCGGCGGGCTGCAGGACAACGGGTCGGTCCGGTCCTGGGCCGGCTGGGCGCAGCACCTGGGCGGGGACGGCCTGAAGAACCTCATCGACCCGACCAACCACCAGAAGGTCTACGCCTGCTCGCAGGACGGCAGTTGCAGCCGGTCCACCGACGGCGGCAACACGATGCAGGCGCTCGGCTCGACCAGCTCGGCCCGGCGGGCCTGGCTGACCCCGATGGAGCTGGACCCGACGAACCCCGCGATCGTCTACTACGGCGGCAACGTGCTGAACCGGTCGACCAACTCGGGCGCCTCGTTCACCGCGATCAGCAAGGACCTGAGCAAGGGCGGCCAGGGCGGCGACAGCCGGTGGGGCACGATCTCGGCGATCGCGCCGGCCCGCAGCGACGGCCGGGTGATCTACGTCGGCACCAACGACGGCAACCTCTGGGTCACCCGGGACACCGGCGCCACCTGGACGGCCGTCAACGCCGGCCTGCCGAACCGGTGGATCACCGCCGTGGCCGTCGACCCGGCCAGCGCCGACACCGCGTACGTCACGGTCTCCGGGTACCGCAGCGGCGAGGCCGGCGCGCACGTCTTCCGGACCACCGACGGCGGCCGGACCTGGGCGAACATCTCCGGCAACCTGCCGGACACCCCCGTCAACGACGTCGTCCTCGACCCGGTGACCAAGGGCCTGCACATCGCCACCGACGTCGGCGTGTACTCCGCGGGCGCCGCGGGCGGGACCTGGGCGGAGTCCGGCAGCAGCCTGCCCCGGGTGCCCGTGGCGGACCTGGTGACCAACGTGGTCGGCGGGCGGACCGTGCTGACCGCCGGCACGTTCGGGCTGGGCGTCTGGCGCCTCACGCCCTGACGCCGGCACCGGCCGGGCCCGTCGGCGCGGCGGTCAGCGGGCGGTCTCGCGGCGCTCGTTCGGCACGCAGTGCGTCATGATCAGCCCGGTGGTGTCCCGCGGCGGGTTCTTGCCCAGGTTGGCCAGCCGGTCCCGGTCCTCCGGCGTCAACTCCTGCCCCGCGAGCGGCCGGAGCGCCGACACGTCGTACGCGCTGACCCCCAGGCCGTCCCCGACCCTGGTGCCGAGGTCGTTCTCGACCAGCAGGAAGTGCCAGACCATCCGCTCCCGGATCGGCCGGTCGCACTGCCCGAGCAGGTCCACCAGGTTGCGGACCAGGTCGTCGCGCTCCCACGGCTGCATCAGCAGGTACCGCTGGCCGGCCTGCTGGTAGTCGTTGGTGCGCGGGAGGCGCTCGCGGACCAGCCGCCCGGCGACCTCCGGGCCGCCGTGCGCGTACCCGTCCCGGTCGGCCTCGGCCAGCCCGCCGGTGATCGACGGCTCGTAGTTCACGTGCGGGTTCTCGCCGGTGCCGTCCACGTGGTACGTCATCTGCCCGTCGCGCTGGTTGGTCCGCACGGCGGCGTGTTTGCCCTGGTTGACCGGTAGTTGCAGGTAGTTGGGGCCGACCCGGTGGCGCTGGGTGTCCGAGTAGGAGAACGTCCGGCCGACCAGCATCTTGTCGTCGGAGAAGTCCAGCCCGTCGACCAGCACGCCGGTACCGAAGGCGATCTGCTCGCTCTCGGCGAAGAAGTTGTCCGGCATCCGGTTCAGCACCAGCCGGCCCACCGTCCGCGGCGGGAACTCCTGCTCCGGCCACGTCTTCGTGTCGTCCAGCGGGTCGAAGTCCAGCTCCGGGTGCGCGTCGTCGGTCATCACCTGCACCCGCAACTCCCACTCGGGGAAGTCGCCGCGCCCGATCGCGTCGTACAGGTCCCGGGTCGCGTGGCCGACGTCGCCGGCCTGCACGTTCGCCGCGTCCGCCCCGGTCATGCTCGCCACCCCGCGCTTCGGCAGCCAGTGGTACTTGACCAGCACCGTCGCGCCGTCGGCGTTCACCCACTTGTACGTGTTCACGCCGAAGCCCTGCATGTGCCGGTAGTCGGCCGGGATGCCGCGCGGGCCGAACAGGTTGACCAGCATATGCATCGACTCCGGCGTCTGCGACATGAAGTCGAAGATCCGGTTCGGCTCCTGCCGGAAGGTGACCGGGTCGGGCTTGAGCGCGTGGATCACGTCCGGGAACTTGATCGCGTCCCGGATGAAGAAGACGCCCAGGTTGTTGCCGACCAGGTCCCAGTTGCCGTCCTCGGTGTAGAACTTGACGGCGAAGCCGCGGGGGTCGCGGGCGGCCTCGGAGGAGTCCCGGCCGCCGATGACGGTGGAGAACCGGACGGCCACGTCGGTGCGCTGGCCGGCGCGGGCGAACAGCTTCGCCCGGGTGTACCGCTCGATCGGCTCCTCGCCCCACTTGCCGTACGCCTCGAAGAAGCCGTACGCGGTCACGCCGCGGGCGTGCACGACGCGCTCGGGGATGCGCTCGCGGTCGAAGTGGCTGATCTTCTCCAGGAACTGGTAGTTCTCCAGGGTCGCCGGGCCGCGGGCGCCGACGGTGCGGGAATTCTGGTTGTCGTGGATCGGATGGCCCTGGCGATTGGTGAGCGTGGCCCGCGGCTCGGCCCCCGTACTGCTGGACATGGTCTCCCCCTCGACGCACTCCTGCCCGATATCGGCCGCCTACCCGCGCGCCACTCGACCAAACGCGCCTAGCCGGCCCTGTGGCTCGCGCCGCCCGCGCCCGACGCGGTTGTGCGACAGGGCAGCGAGACAGCCGCATACTGGCTGCCCGACCACCCCGACCACCCCGACCCGCCGGGTGAACGCAGCCTGCGGCTGACGGTGGTCGACGTGCCGATAGACGGTCCGCCACCGCTGCCCATCGGGCCGGTCCACCGGCCCTCGTGCGCGTACCCGGCGCTGGCCAGCGCCGCCCATCCGGATCCGCTGCGGGCGCTGGTCGACACGTTCGGCCACGCGTGCGCGACGTTCCATGAGCGTCGCAGGGAGCTGATCGGCGAGGTACGGAAGCGGTACGCCCCGCCGGTGTGAGGTCGATGGCACGGCAACCCGCGCGGGACGGAACGACCAGGAATGCCCGATTCACCCCCGGCGTCCGGTGGGCATGTCGGCCGCCCGGTCCGGATGGGCGGTCCGGCCCGCGCCCGGACGGCGCCCCCGCGTGGGAGCACCGGAAACGGCCCGGGCGGTTAACGTGGCTGCACACCGCGCCCGCCCGTCCCCGGCGGGTCGCGGCGCCGCGGCCCCTCCCCCACCGGCCCGGCGCTCGGAGGAGGCAGCCGCCATGAGCAACGTCGTCGGGCACCACGCGACCCGCGTCCTCGCCGCGCTGATCGCGGCCCTGCCGGTGTGGGCGCTGCTGCCCGTCGAACCGCGCCCGACCGCCGCGCCGGCGCTCGCCGTCCTGCTGCCGGTCGCCGCCGGACTGGGCTGGGCGATCCTGCGGCACCAGCGGCGGCTGTGCGAGCGGTGCGTGCGGGCCATGCCGCTGGACGCGTCGGCCGTCGCCGCGCGGTACGGGCGGCGGTTCCGGGTGGCGCACCTGTTCGAGCGGCGGCTGGTCGCGGTCGGGTACCTCGCGGCGGTGCTGGTGTGCTCGCTGCTGTACGCGTCGCCGGTCGGGCGGGTCGCCTGGGCGGTGGCGGTGCTGTCGCTGGTGTACCTGCTGTTCGTCCAGCTCACCCACCAGCGGTTGCAGCCGTGGTGCCCGCACTGCCGGCACGGCGGCGTGGCCGAGGTGACTCCGACGGCGCCGACCCCGATCCTCACCAACGCCTGACCCGCGACCGCGCCGCCGCGGCAGCGCCGCCGGACCGGTACGTGACTGCGCGGGCCGGGTCAGCGGCGACGCCAGCGCCATTCGCTGCTGTGCCGGACATTGCCGGCCCGGTCCGTCGCGCGCACCCGGGCGCGCATCGTGCGGGGCTGGCGGGCGGCGTCGACCGCGAACCGGTACGGCGCGCGGGTGTCCGTGGCGACGACCCGGCCGTTGACGACCAGGTCGACCCGGCGGATGCCGCCGGCGTCCCGCGCGGTCGCGGTCACCGCCACCGTGCCCCGGACCAGGGCGTTCGCCCTCGGCGACGCCGCAACGCTCACGGTGGGGGCGGTGTTGTCGACCTCGATCAACGCGCTGTCGTGCTCGCCGCGCTGGCCGGTGGCGACGTCCGTGCCGGCCGACCTCAGCAACACGCGGCCGTTCGGGAGCGCGGTCGTGTCCAGCACGGCGGACGCCATCGTCTCCCCGTACACCGAGCGACTCGGTCCGACCGGCACCTCGAAGCGGAGATCCCACCCGCCGCCGGTCGCGGGGGTGTACACCGCGAGGGCCATGTCCCGCACATGCTCGGCGATCAGGTCGACGGTCATGGCGCCGCGGGCATGGGTGGGCAGGGTGTTTCCCAGCAGCAGCGCGGCCGCGCGCTCCACCCGGGCCGACGACACGGCGACCGCGACCCCACCGCCGGCGAGCCGGACCACCACGGTGAGCGGCATCGTGCCGGGCATCGTGGCGAAGTACCGGTAGCTGAAGTGTCGACCGGAGCCGGCGGCCGTCGCGAGCACGTCGCCGCCGGACAGGACGGTGAGCGACTCCGCGGACGCCGGTCCCTCCACCTCGACATACCCCGTGATCCAGCCGCGGCCCGACGGGGTGCCGGCGTGCAGCACGGTCTCCCGCTGCGGCAGCACCGACATGACGGCGCGGTCGGGCTCCAGCATCGCGGCGGCGCACCGCCACCACTTGCCGCCCACGATGCCCCGGGTCTCCCGCGTGCTTGCCGCCAGGGCGCGGCCGACCGCCGCCGGCGAGACGGTCGGTGCGGCGGCCCGTACCAGTGCGGCCGTGCCCGCGGCCGCCGCCGCGCTGACGTCGGCACCGCGCCACTCGCCGCCGGCGCCCGTCGGATCGACCACGTAGCCGCTGTCCAGCGCGACGATATCCACCCACGCGTCGCTGCCCGCCGAGCACTCGGCGCGGCCGTTGCTGTACTCGCCCACGCGGATCAGCCGGCCGACGCCGATCGCGCCGGGGCTCGCCGCCGGGTAGCTGGCGCCGTCGGCGGCGGCGTACCGGTATCCCGCCCCGGCGATCACCGGCACGCCGGCCGCGACCGCCGCGGCGACGGCGGCGTCCAGCGCGGCGCTGGGTTGCCGCCCGCCGAGCGGGATGCTGATGACGTCGGCGCCGTGCGCCACCGCCCACTCGATCCCCTCGATCACGTCGGCGTACCGGCCGCCGGTGACGGTGCGATCCAGCACGCGGACAGGCATGATCGTGCACTGCCAGCAGTAGCCGGCCGCGCCGCCGCCGTACCCGCCGACCACGCCGTCATTGCCGGCGGCGGCGATGATCCCGGCCATCGCGGTGCCGTGGCCGTCGGCGTCGGCCGGGTCGTTGTCGTCGTCGACCACGTCCCGCCCGGCGACCAGGCGCTCGGCGGGGAGGTCGGGCGTCGCGGACACGCCGGTGTCGAGAACAGCGACCGTCACGCTCGGGTCCCCGGTCGTCAACTGCCAGGCCCGGTCGACGCCGGTTCGCTCGTACCAGGCGTCCGGCCAGAAGGCGTCGTTGGCCGTGACCACCCCGGCGTCCTGCGCGGGTCGGGCCAGTGCGGCCGACCGGTTGGATCGCGGTCCGTACAGGTCCTCGGCGCCGGGCGACCGGGCCGGGAGGCTGAAGTCGGCCCCCGCCGGATCGGCCGCGGCGGGCGGGGCCGCGACCGCGGCGGCCGCCAGCGCGGTGAATGCGATCGTGACTACGGCGCGTGCGCGACGGGCCATGCTCCCGGACCTCCCCCGACGTCGGTGCCGGGTGCACATCGGCCGACGCCCGGGCAGGCCGAGCCTTTCCCGGCGCCGCCGGGGAGTTCGGCCGGTTGGCCGACAGGCCGCGCCCGATCGACCCGGGGCGCCTCAGGAGGCGGTGGCGCGCTGGTACCGGGTGATCCGCTCGACGATCTCGTCCGCCGCCTCCACCATGATCGCCAGGTCGTCGGCGGTGAAGCCGCGCGGCTGCCGGCTCAGCACGCAGTGGGTGCCGAGGACGTGGCCGTTCGGCAGCGTCACCGGTACCCCGGCGTACGCCCGGACCAGGCCCATCCGCACCGCCGGGTTGGCGGCGTGGTCGGCGTGGGCGGCGAGGTCCGCGACCACGTACGGGGCGTGCGCGGCGACCACCCGCGGGCACAGGGCCAGCTCGTTCGGGACGCCGCCGATGGCCGCCGGGAACTCGGTGTGGCCGCCGTTGGTCGCCAGCACGGCGGTCGCCGTGTCCAGCACCGCGTGGGCGGCGGCCAGCGGCACGTCGAGCCGCTCGCCGGTCCGCCGGCAGATCTCGCCGAGGGCGGCGGTCAGCTCCGGGTGGAACAGGTCGTACGCGGACATCGCCCGGATCCGGGCCGGGTCGGTGATCGGGGACGGGGCGGTCACGTCACGCCGCCGCGCGCAGGATGCCGCTGGCGGCCGCGAGGTGCGCGTACGTCGCCGCGCGGATCGCCAGCGCGCGGCCGCACAGGCCGGTGACCGGGTCGGCGGCCAGCATCGTCGCGACCAGGCGGTCGAACGACGCCGGGTCGGTCTCGTGGCCGGTCAGGCCCGCGTCGCGCAGCAGGTCGGCCCACAGTCCGGCGGCCGCCCCGCCGTACAGGCGGGTCAGGGCGGCGTGGGCCTCGGCCAGGTCGGGCCGGGGGAAGCCGTACGGGTCGGCCGCGTCGAAGGCGTGCTCGGTCATCGTTCTCCTCGGGGGCTGGGCGGGGTACCGCGGGGTCAGTAGTTGAACCGGTCGACCGTCGTGTTGAGGGTGGTCGCCAGCGTGGACAGGTCGTCGGCGGCCGCGCGGCTCGCCCGGGCGGCGTCCGAGGTGGCCGTCGTCACCTCGGCCACGGCCGCGAAGTTGGCGAGCACGTCCGAGCTGCCGCGGGCGGCCTCGCCGACCGACCGGGTCATCTCGTTCGTGGTCACGGACTGCTCGTCGACCGCCGAGGCGATCGTGGTGCTGAACTCGGTGATCTGCTGGATCACCTCGCCGATCCGGTGCACGGCCTCGCCGGCGCCGCGGCTGCTGTGCTGGATCGCCTCGATCCGGCGGGTGATGTCGCCGGTGGCCCGCGCGGTCTCCTGGGCCAGCTCCTTGACCTCGCCGGCGACGACCGCGAAGCCCTTGCCGGCGTCGCCGGCGCGGGCGGCCTCGATCGTGGCGTTGAGCGCGAGCAGGTTGGTCTGCTCGGCGATCGAGGTGATCAGCCGGACCACGTCGCCGACCTCGGTGCTGGCCTGGCTGAGGTCGTCGAGCTGGGTGTTGGTCGTCCGGGCCACGTCGAGCGAGTCGTGGGCGACCTTGGCGGCGCGGCTGGACGTACCGGCGATCTCGCGGATCGACGAGGTCATCTGCTCCGCGCCGGACGCCACCGACTGCACGCTGCTGTTGATCTGCTCGGCGGAGCTGGACGCGAGCGACGCCTTCTCGGACGCCTCGGTGGCGCCGCTGTTGAGGTCGCCGCTGACCCGGGACAGCTCGGCGGCCGCCGAGGACAGGGCCGTCGCCGTACCGGCGAGGTCGGTGACCGTGGTGCGGACGGCGGCGATCGCCACGTCCAGGTCGCGGCCCATCGCCCCGAACTCGTCCCGGGAGGCCAGGTCGACCGACCGGGTCAGGTCGCACCGGGCCAGGCCGGCGATGGCGTGCGAGACCCGGCGCAGCCCGGCCAGGATCGCCCGGGCCACGAACACGGCGAATGCCAGGGCCACGGCGATGCCGCCGACGAGCATGGCGAGGATCGCGGTCCGGGCCGACCGGTACGCCTCGGCGGCCGCCGCCTCGCTGGCCTTCGCGTGCGCGGTCTCCAGCTCGGTCAGCTCGCGGGCGACGTCGTTGGCCCGGTTGGCGGGCGGCAGCAGCGCGGTGTCCCGGATCCGCTCGACGGCGGCCAGGTCCTTGTTCCGGCTCGCCGGCAGGAACTGGGCGTCGCGCGCCCGCTGGTACTCGCCCCAGGCGGCGACCAGCGACTCGATCCGCTGCGGGTCGGCGGCGCCGGCGGCGTACGCCTTGACGTCCTCGACGAACGCGGCGTCGTCGTCGGCGACGGCCTGCTCATATTTGGCCATCGACTGCGCCGACTGGGACACGGCGTGGTTGAGGATGCTGCGCCGGGCCTCGTCCATGTCGAGCTTGATCCGGTCGATCTGCTGGACCGGGACCACGCCCTTGGTGTACAACTCGTCGGCCTTCTCGCTCAGCTCGCTCATCCGGGCGATCGCCAGCGCGCCGACCGCGACCGCCACGGCGGCCATCAGCAGGACCGCGGCGGTGATCTTGGTGACGATCCCCCGGTCATCGACGAACCGGCGCAGCCAGCCGCGGCCGCGCTCGGGGCCGGCCGGGGCCGGATCGATGCTGGTCATGCTGTACCTCCACGGCCGGGGCGCCCGCGTTCGACATCAGTCGTACCCGCGATATCGGCGCCGACCCCTGAATTGTGCGGATTTGCCGAGGGAGTGATCACGGAATGCGGATGGTGGGGACGCTGGTCCGCGAATCGGGGGCCGGATGGGTCATCGGCGGGTGGAATTCGGGTGCCGGCCGCGGCACCCGAACGAAAGGTCTGATGTCCTACCGGCTCTCGGGGCCGGTGCCGCGCACGGTGCGCCAGAGGTCGGCGAGGCGCGCGCGCATCCGCTGCTCCAACGGGAGGTGGACCCAGCCGTCCGGGTCGGGGCGGTGGGCGAACTCCGGCAGGTGGACCGCGAGGAAGACCGTGAAGTCGGCGGTACCGAGCCAGTCGGGGGCCAGGCCGGGGACGGCGTCGCGGACGAGCCGGGCGGCCGCGGCCAGGGGCAGGGCGTGCGGGCTGCGGGCCGCCAGGGCGGCGCGGAGGACGGCGCGGGCGCGCTCGACCAGGGCGGCGCGGCGGTCAGCCGGGAGGCCGTGCAGGCCGGTGCGGCGGTGCGGGGCGGGCTGATGCGGTACGGGGTTCGTGGCGGGCGCGTTCGGCACGGGGTGCGTGGCAGATGCGGCCGGGCGGGTGGGCTCGGCGACGGACGGCGGCGGGGCCTTCGCGGCCGCCGGCCGCGCGGGCGTGGACCCGGGCTGCTTGCCGCCCTGCTTCGGCGGCGTGGCGGGTGTTGCTGCCGGCGGGGACGCCTTCGCGGACTTCGTGCTCGGCTTCTTCGCGGCGGCGGCCGGGCCGGCGGGCTCGGGGGCGGTGGGGCCGGGCTCGGGGGCGGTGGGGCCGGGGCTGGCGGGCTTCGCCGCGGGAGTGCCGGCGGCGGCCGGCTTGCCCGGCGCCGGCTTCGCCGACGGCTGCTTCGCCGGCGGCTGCCCGGGAGCCGGCTGCTTCGCTGCTGACTGCTTCGCCGCTGGTTGCTTCGCCGCTGGTTGCTTCGCCGCTGACTGCTTCGGCGACGGCTGCTTCGGCTGCTGCTGCTTCGGCGGTGCGGGATTCCCGGCCGGCCGCGTCGGCGGTGCGGCGGGTGCGGGCGGCTGCTTGCCGGCCGGTTGCTTGGCGGCCGACTGCTCGTCGGTCGGGTTCTTCGCGGTCGACTGCTTCGTGGCCGGGTTCTTGGTGGCCGGGTTCTTGGTGGCCGGGCTGTGCGTGGCCGCATCCTGGGTGATCGAATCCCTTGTGGTCGGCCGGGTCGTGGTGTTCGGTGTGGCGGTGTTCGGTGTGGCGGTGCCCGGCGCGGCGTCGGGGCGGGCGCCCGCGGGGACCGGGGTGCCGGGCAGGGCCAGGAGCGGGCCGGACAGGGTATCGATGCGGGTGAACTCCGGCAGGTGGTCCGCCAGGAAGGTCGTCAGCTTGATCCGGCCGGCCCACTTCGACGCGTACAGCGTCGGCGTCTCGCGGACCAGCACGTCCCCGATCATGCTCACCGACAGCGGGCCGTGCGCCAGCAGCGCCGCCCGGATGGACCGCCGGGCCCGGGTCAACTCGACCGCCGACGGCTCGACCGACTCACCCGATCCGCCCGGTGAGGGGCCGCCCGACGGCCGACTCCCGGCCGGCGCAGCGGGAATCGGCCGAGCCGACGGGGGTGGAACCGCCGCAGCGGGAGTCGGCCGAGCCGGCGCAGGCGAAGTCGGCGTGGGGGACGTTCCCGCGGGCCGAACCGGTGCAGGTGAAGCAGGCGGGGCCGATGTTCCCGCGGGCCGAACCGGCGCGGGGCGAGGCGGTGCGGGTCGGGTCGGCACCGCCGGAGCTGACGGCGGGGTTCCCGCTGGTCGAGCCGCCGCGGGGCGAGGCGGCCCCGGTCGAGGCGGTGCGGGCCGGGCCGGCACCGCCGGTGCCGCCGCCGGCGGAGTCGCCGGCGGCTCCGGGGGGTCCGCCCGCAGCGACGCACCCGCAGCGGACCCTCCCGCCACGGGCCCGCCGCCCACGAATCCACCAACCGCGGGCTCACCGGCCGCGTGGCCCCCGCCCACCGGGCCGCTGCCCGTCGAGCCCCCGCGCGGCGGGCCGCCACCCGTCGGGGCGCCGGGCGCCGGGCCGCCCGGCGCGGAGCCCGCTGTCGTCGAGCCGGCGGCCACCCCGCGCGGGTTCGTCACCGATGACGCCGCATCGGGTGCCGCCGGGCCGCGGGGCGGCGGGTGCAGGGCGCCGTCGCCACCGTTGCCCGGTACGTGCCGGTACTCGGGCAGGTGGGCCCGCACGAAGGCCAGCAGGCGCCCGTACCCCGCCCACCTCGTCGCGTGCACCGCCGGCGCCGCGTCCATGATCAGGGTGCCCACCCGGGACATCGGCAGCGGCCCGCCCCGCCGGGCCAGCGCCGTGGCCACCGCGCGCCGCGCGCGGTCGAGGTCGGCGGCGGTCACCGGCTCGGGCAGCGCGACGCCCCCCGCGGTGCCGGCCGGATCGGCCGAGCGCACCGCGCTGCCCGCCGCGCGGGACGGACCCGGGGCGGCCGCCGGCACGCCGCCCGGCGGCAGCGCGGAGCCGCCACCCGGCGCCGGGACGGCGGCGTCGGCGACCGCCGGCCGAGCCGGATCGGACCCACCCGCCGCGCCGCCGACGGAGCCGTATGCCGCGGCGAGCACGACGGGCGCAGCGTGTACGACGGACGCGGAGAACCCGGCGGACGGGGAGAGAGCGGCGGCTACGGCGGGTGCAGAGGCCGCGGAGTCGCCCGGTGGGACGACCGGTGGTGCGGGTTCGGGAGCGGGCGCGGTCGGGCCGGCGGCGCGGAAGACGTCGGCCCAGGCCAGGCGCATGTCGCGCAGCGACGCGAACCGCTGCGCCGCGTCCCGGTGCAGCGCCCGTCCGAAGAACGCCACCAGCCCCGCCCGCAGCCCGGCCGGGAACGCCGCCGCCGCGAGCACCGGCGGGCCGGTGGTGAACCGGGGCTCGGTCCGCCCGTCGCCCCACGTCGGCAGGGTCGCCGAGGCCAGCTCGTGCAGGGTGACGGCGAGGGCGTACCGCTCGGCCGCGTCGTCGTACGACGTCCGGTCGGCGGTGCCGAGGAAGGGGTCGAGGTACCGGGGCGTGCCCGCGCCCGCGTCGGCGGCGGGCAGGTCGGCCAGCGAGAAGTCGAACAGCACCGGCGCCGCCGGGCCCTTGGCCCGGGTGCGGATGACGATGTTGTCCGGCTTGAGGTCCCGGTGGTGCAGGTTCTCGCCCTCCAGGAACGCCACCGCGCCGATCAGCTCGTCGCCGTACGACTCCAGCTCCGCCGGCGGCAGCGGCCCGGCCGTGCGCAGCCGGCGGGCCAGCGTCTCGCGGCTGACGTACTCGAACAGCAGCGCCGCCCGGCCCGCGATCGTCAGCACGTCGGGGTGCTGGAGCCGGATCGTCCGGCTGTCGTCGCGCAGCCGGCGCAGCACCGCGGCCTCGTGCACCAGCCGCGGCGTCTTGGCCGGGGACAGCGCGACCTTCAGCACGTGCCGCTCCCCCGCGGCGTCCCGGACGACGAACGCCCGCGACGTCGAGCCGGTGCCCAGCGCGTGGTCGACCACCCAGTCGCCGATCCGGTCGCCGGGCTCGGCCTCCAGCGGGTCCACCGCGGGGTCGGCGGCGCGGCGCGGGGCGGTGAGGTCGCGTTCGAGGTCGTCGAGGCGTTCCAGCAGCTCGTCCATCGTGGCCGTCCGCCGGGCGGGCACGGGCGCGGTGGCCGGCTGGACCAGGTCGTCGGCGCTGGGCGGCAGGTGCGGGGCGGCGGCGGACGGCAGCAGCCCGTTGTCGACGGCCAGCCGGTGCAGCAGCTCGCCGTACCCGGGGGCGGGCGGCGCGCCGGTGAGCAGGGCGTACGCGACCGCGCCGACGCCGAACACGTCCAGCGCGATCGGGTCCGCGTCGCCCTGCCGCCACTCCGGCGCCAGGTAGGCATCGCCGGCGTCGGCCAGGTGCATGCTGGCGTGGACGGTCCCGGAGACCGCCGGGTCGTCGTCGGCCGCCCGGGCGCGGCTGGCCACGTTCCAGTCGATGATCTCCAGCCGGGGCCGCTCCCACGCCTGCTCGTCGCCGGCGCCGGGCCCCGGCACGACGAGCACGCTGCGGGCGGAGAGGGCGCGGTGGTACAGGCGGTGCCGGTGCGCGTACGCGACGGCCTCGGCGAGCTGCCGGACCAGCGCCAGCCGGGTGCCCGCGGCGAGCCGGTCGCCGCGCTCGGCCAGGAACCGGTCGAGCCGGACGCTGCGCGGGTCGTACCGGTACACCAGCGCCGGCCCGGCCTCGTGCCCCTCCAGCGCGTCCACCCGGACGATGTGCGGGTGGTCGATGCCGTGCAGCGCGGCGATCTCCCGCCGGGCGGCCCGCTCGACGCTCTCCCGCTGCGCGGCCAGCGCCCGCCGCTCCACCAGGTACAGCCGCACCCGCCGCCGCTCGGCCGGTAGCTCGGCGTGCGTGGCCAGGTGGTCCTGCCAGGTCGGGCCCTCCTCGAACGGCTGCCGGTCCAGCGACCAGGCGCCGACCCGGTAGTACCGGCGGCTCTCGTTGACCCCGATCCGGCCCAGCAGCGCCGTCAGCTTGCGGGCCGCGCCGGCGGTGACCGCGGCCCGCCGGTCCCGCGGCGGGGCGGTGAGCAGGGCGCCGATGTCGGGCAGCCCGGGCGGCCGGCCGTACAGGCCGTGCCGCTGGTGCGCCGGCAGGTCGACGGTGAGCTGGGCCTTGCTGAAGTACACCGCCGCGCTGACGAACGGCACCCGCACCCCGGCGTCGCCCGGCTCGGCGCGCAGCAGCCCGCCCAGCTTCTTGGCCTTGGCGTCGGCGAGGTGGAACGGGTTGTCGAAGTCCTTCTGCCGCCCGCGCGCGGTCTTGACCCAGCGCCCGTCGTGCATGGCCAGGTCGCCGACCCAGCTCTTGACCTCGATCAGCAGGAAGCCGGCGGGCCCGAGGACGAGCACGTCCACTTCGTACGGCCGCCCGGTGTCGGAGGTGAAGGTGAAGTTGGACCAGGCGCGGTACGGCTCGGCGTCGGGCAGCGCGGCGCGGAGCTGGTCGAACGCCTCCCGCTCGTGCGGGTACTCCGTGGACGTGACCGAGGTCCACCGCTCCGCGAGCATCTCACCTCCGGGTCCGGCGTTCACCTCCCGGCATGGTACGGAGGGCGCCGCCCGGCCGACCGGACCACGCGGACTCCACCGACAACCGCCGATCCGACCCGTTGGTGCCGTAACCCGACGCGGTGTCGGTGATGAGGGTCCCGGCGCGCCGCCTCATGACCCGGGCCGGTACTCGCCGTGCGGGGTGGCCACGTCCCACGCGGCGTCGAACGCCGACGCGCACCTGCGCACCACGGTCGGATCCTCGCTCAGCCCGTACTCGTGGCCGCCGCCGGAGCCCGAGTGGAACGTGAACATGACGGCGTTGTCGTCGAGCACCCAGAAGTCCGTCGGCGGCATCATGACGGTCGCGGCCTCCCGGCGGTTGACCCATCGGATGTCCTCGCCCGCTCCGGGGATGACGTGGCTGGCGTCGCGGATGAACCGCTGGTAGTCGCTGAGCGGTTCGTAGACGATCTTGATGCGGCGCATCCGGACCCCGCGGCTCGCCATCCCCCGGACGACGTCGCACCAGCCGTCGAGCCGGTGGGCGTCGGGGTCGCCGGCCTTCCAGCGCTGGAACGGCTCGTCCTCGGCTTCGATGCCGTAGGAGTCGCGCAACTCGATGTGGACGAACCGGCGCCGGACGCTCCGGTACCGACTGCGGAAGTCGTCGAGGCCGATCAGGTGCATCACAGCTCCTTGAGGGACGGAAGCACCATTCGCCGGCGGACGGCGCCGGACCGGTCAGAGCTCGTTCAGGATCCCCGCGATGATCCGCCGGGCGGCCCATGAAGGAGATCAGGTGGACCAACTGGGCCTCGTGGTGCTCGTCGCTCGTGTACCGGAAGCGCAGCGCCGCCTCCCCGAGAACGGCGACGATGCCGGACGGTGGGCGCAGGGCGACCTCGGCGCGCTTGAGCCGGTACGCGACGGCTTCATCGACCTCCCGGACCGCGTCGTGGACGTCGCGCCGGTATCGGACGACGCTGCGCACATACGGCTCGATCTGGAACATGCCGGGGATGATGGTCGGCTCGAAGATCCGGAACAGCAGAGTGTTCGCGTACGTGGTGAGCGGCCGGTAGACACTGCGCATGCCCAGCGCGCGATACCGCGTCCGCAGGTCGACGTACGCCTCCTCGACCGTCCGCAGCGTGGCGATGATGTCGGGCAACTGGCCGTCCGCATCACACGCCCGGCACCACGCACGGGCGTTGGACTCACTCGGCGAACAGTGGCCGTTCTCGATTTTCGAGATGGGGGTGAAGTGCAGGCCGGAGCGGGCGGCGAGCTCGCGCGCGCTGATTGCCGCGTCCTGCCGGATCCGTTTGAGGCGAATCCCCAGAGCCCGGCGGCCCGCGGTCGCGGCATCAATCGAGTCGGTACTCATCGTGATCTGTGGACAGGCCCCAGAACTCCTCGAAGACACGCGCGCACTCCGCCACCTCGGCCGGCGACTCGACCAGGGAACGCCGCACCACCCGACCCGTACCGTCGAAGAACAGGTAGATGACGCTGCTGTCACATCGAGCACGTAGAAGTCGGTGGCCGGGATCAGCCGACCCAGCAGCCGCCGCCGGGGCAGCCAGCGGGTCGCTTCGCCGGCCTCGACGATGGGGCCGACCATCGCCCGGGCCCAGCGGTGGTACTCGTTCAGCGGCTCGCAGACGACCTTGACCCGCCTGAGTTTCCGACCGCGGTCGGCCAGCGCGCGGAACATCGGACAGAAGCCGGCGTAGTAGGCCGGATCAGTGGGCTGCCCCCGCCGCCATCGCTCGACCTGTTCCAGGTCGGCCGGTACGCCGTATGAATCGCGGAGTTCGGCGTGCGCCCAGGACGACTCGATCGATTCGAGGCGGCCGAGGAATTCCCGGCGGCCCAACTCCACCATCAAGGCTGCACCCGGAACAGCGGCATCATTCGCGCCGGGATTTCCACGACCGTCTCCCCGTCCGCGATGTCCATCGCGGAGAGCGCTTCGGGATCACTGACCACCCAGCCCTGCACGACGTACGAATCGCGGTCCGTCCGATACAGCGACGGGCATTCGGTTCCGCCGCTACCGGGGTCCTCGCCGAGGAATTCGACCTTCATGGAGCTCCTCCGTCCGGCGACCCAACGAGCATTTCCGCCCGCAATGATGCCGCCGCCTCCAAAAAGGATTCAAGTCAACTCCGGTCAACTCCCGCCACCGGGCGAGGATCGGCGCCGCGGAACGGCCGCACGCACGAGGCGGTGAGAGGGCGGGATCAGTCGGCGAGGACGAGTTCGTGGAGGCGGGCGTCCAGCGTCGCGGCGTCCAACCCACCCGGCCAGCCGCGCAGCAGCCCTCCCCCCGCCGCGACGACCGCCACCGCCGGCGGCTCGCGGACCGCGTACGACCGCCAGATCGTCTCGTCCGCGTCGACCACCACCGGGTACGCCACCCGGTGCGCCCGCAGGTACGCCGCCAGGTCCGCCGGCTCGTCCCGGGCGGCGACGGCGACGAACACGACCCGGTCCCGGTACCGCTCGGCCAGCGCCGACAGCGCGTCCGCGCGCTCCGCGCACGGCGTGCACCACGAGCTGACGAACAGCAGCACCACCGGCCGCCGCGCCCACAGGTCGGCGCCCCGGACGGCGGTGCCGTCGACCAGGGTGCCGGCGAAGTCGGGGGCGCCGGGGGCGCCGGTCGGGGTCGGGCGCAGGCGCGGGTCGGCGGGGGCCGGGCCGGGCAGGTGCGCGGCGCCGCCGGGCGGCGGGCCGGCGGGGGCGTCGGGGCCGCCGCAGCGGGCGCCGGCCAGCGCGAGCACCGCCAGCACCAGGCCGGCGGCGGCGAGCGCACGGAGCGGGCGGGGGCGGTGCGGGCGGCGGGCGCCCCGGACCCTCACGACGGCACCACCGCGACCAGCGCCGCACCGGCGGTGCTGGTCAGCGGGATCGGCGGGCCGCCGGGGACGACGAGCCGGTACACCTCCCGGCGCGGGACCCGGACGGGTGCGGAGAACTCGCAGTACGTGGGCTCGCGCGGGATGTCGAGCGCCTCGTCGAACGGCACCGCGACGCCGGCCGGGAGTTCGCCGGTGGCCAGCGTCGCGCCGGTGCCGTCGGTGACCCGGAAGTCGGCGCGCCGGTGCAGGTGGGCGTAGCCGCCGGTGCCGGCGCACTCACTGCCGACGGGGCGGATGTTGATGTCGCGGACGAGCAGCCGCAGCCGCGCGTCCGTGTCGTCGGCGCCGCAGCCGGCGAGGCCGGCGAGCAGGAGCAGCGCGGCGCCGGCCCGGCACCACCCCGCGGCGGGGGTGGTGCCGGGCCGGCGCGCGCGGGCCGGTGCGCGGGTCAGCGCGGGACCCGGCATTCGGCGGTCGCCGTCTTGCTGGCGTCGCTGACCGAGGTCGCGGTCAGCGTGACGACGCCGGTCTCGTCGGCCTGCGCGGTCGCGCCGACGGCGACGCGGACCGGCGCGGTGGCGCCGAACTTCGCCTGCGCGAGCGCGTTGGGCAGTTCGGCCCGCCAGCCGGCGCCGGCCACCTTGGCCGACAGCTTGTACACGTCGGACTGGAGGTAGGCGCTGGCGTCCTCCGGGTGGCCGGGGTTGCCGGCGGTGTAGCTGCCGGTGTTGGCCAGGTCGAAGGTGCAGGCCACGCCGGGGCCGGTGGCCGGTCCGCCGTCGGGCTTGCCGGCGCCGAGGGTCACGCCGCGCTTGCTCTGGCCGGCGCCGTCCAGCGAGCGGACCGCTACCGTGTACCGGAGCGTGCCGTTGGCCTCGCGGCGCAGGTCGAGCACGTAGAAGTGCATCCGGTTGGCCTCGTCGACGTACTCGTACTCGCTGCCCGAGCGGGTGCCGGCGTGCAGCAGCGCGTCGGAGAGCTGGCGGTAGTCGCCGATCGTGATCTTCTGCGGCGCGCCGTCCGGCCGGTAGAAGTCGATCATGTTGATGTCTTCCGGGTGCGAGTCGATGACCCACTGGAACGGCATGGTGTCGGCGTTCTTGGTCTTGCTCAGCATGACGCCGTTGTCCGGGGTGAACGAGTCCGGGCCGAGCCGGCCGACCACCTCGACGGTGTAGTTGTTGTACCCGCCGCCGTCGCACAGCGGGTCGGTGTTGACGTTGCAGGCCGGGGCCTTGTCCTTGTCCATCGCGATGTTGATGCCGGTGAGCCCGGACGCCCCGGCCGGGACCGCGCGGGCGGTGACCTCGGCGACGACCGGGCCGGACTTGGCCAGCGCCTCGCGGGAGAGCCGCAGCACGTTCTGCTCGTCCACGAGCTTGATCTTCATCTTGTCCCGCAGCGTGTGCAGCGAGCCCATGGACGCGCCCGCGACCGGCGGGATCTGCCAGCGGGTGTGCGGGCCGCCCGGCCCGTTGAACGCGCCGCGCGACATCATGCTCCAGATGCCGGTGTACGCGCGCCGGGGCGGGTTGCCGTACGGGTTGTTGTAGTTGTCGCCGATGTTGAGCAGGTGCGTCAGCTCGTGGGCGAACGTCGCCATGCCGGAGCTCTCCGCCTGGGTGGAGGAGTTGCCGCTGGCGTTCGGCCAGATGGCCGAGGCCGCCTTCCAGGACGTCCAGTCGACGTACCGGGTCTTGGCCCAGTTCTGGCCCTTCCCGCCGGGCGGGCCCCAGGCGGCCGGGACGTCCTCCTTGCTCTTGAACATCATCTGGCCGAACTCCTGCCAGACCGAGGACTCGTCCTGGCCGGCGGAGAGGATGAAGATCAGCTCGTACTTCTTCGCCTCGGCCTCGCCGACCGCCTTCTTCCAGGCGCCCAGGCCGTCGGTGCGCAGGTCCTTGCCGCAGGTCGCGCCGGACGGGCAGGCGCCGGGGTTCATCCCGCTCTCGATGCCGTACTCGAACGCCTTGCCGGGCATCTTGTACGGGCCGAAGCCGGTGAGGTCGACGCCGTACCGGCCCTCGGAGTCCTGCATCCAGTACTCGTGCAGGGTGTGCCCGCGGTTCAGCTCGTTGGGCTTGTTGAGGAAGTCGCGGTAGAAGCCGGCGACCTGGTCGCGCGGGATGTTCGAGGCGGCGGCGCCCGGGTTGCCGAACACGTCCGACTTCGGCTTCTGGGTGGCGGCGAACGCCTGGTCCGGGTAGTCCAGCGCCACCATGGCGATCTTGAAGTTGCGGATCGAGCCGCTGCGGCCGGGGTCGGCCCAGTTGGCGTTCGGGACGGGCTTGTAGTCGTCCCAGGTCATCTTGTCCGGGTTCTGCCAGTTCTGCGGGTCGAGCACCGCGAACGGGTCGGTGCTCGGCGCGGCCGCGGCGGCGGGGGTGGCCGGCACGAGCAGGCTGAGCGCAGCGAGTGCGGACAACAGGCGGCGGCCGCGCCGGGGCGGTGAGGGGTGCATCGGATCGCCCTTCGGTCGAGGGTCGAGGGGTCCCGAACCGGGTGGGGTGGCGGGGACGTGGGGCTGTGAAAGCGAACCTAGCAGTTCACATCGGCGCTGGTCACTATGCCGCGATCACCGAAACGCCGTACCCATACGCCCCGCAGCGGCCGGTCACGCCGGCGTCGGGGCACCCGCCCGGCGCTGCTCGGCCCGGCGCAGCGCCGCGGCGAAGAACTCGGTGGAGAACCAGGTGGGGAACGCCCGGACCAGGTGCCCCGGGCCCAGCAGGTGGGTGTGCCCGGCGGTGGTCAGCCGGCCGAACGGGACCAGCCCGATCAGCCACCGCTGGAGCTGCGCGGTGTCCGACCGAATAGTCAAGTCGATGCCGAGGCCGGGGTCGTACGAGCACACGCTCACCCCGCCGCGCTCGATGTCCAGCCACCCCTCGGCCGCGCCGGCCCCGGTGAGCACGAGGTGCACGACCGTGCGCCGGTCCGGCAGATTGGCCGGGATCGCGTGCTGGTGCATCCGCCAGAGCAGGGACAGCCCGTCGCACTCCTCCTCGGCCGGGTCGCCGAACCGCCACTCCGCCGCCCAGTGGCCGATCGCCCAGACGATCGGGGTCAGCGCCTCGCCGGCCTCGGTCAGCGCGTACCGGACCGGGCGGCCCGGCCCGGCGGGGGTGCGCTCGACCAGGCCGCGGCGCTCCAACTGGCGCAGCCGCTGGGTGAGCAGGGTCCGGCTCATCCGGGGCAGCCCCCGGTGGATCTCGTTGAAGCCGGTGGACCCCACCATCAGCTCCCGGATGACCAGCGGCGTCCACCGGTCGCCGAGCACGTCGACGCCGACCGAGATCGGGCAGTAGTCCGCATGCTTCGCCACGCCCCCCATCCTGGCCCCCGCGCACGCCCGGGGGTAGTACGGATTCCGTACCGGTCCGGTACAGCGATTGCACTGGTTCGGCCCGCGGCGCGGGCGGATGCTCGGCTCGTCAAGAACGAACGCCGCACCGAAAGGTCCGATGATGACCACCACGACCGCGGCCGGCCCGTCCGCGCTGGCCCTCACCCCGCTCAAGACCACCCAGCAGGCGACCTGGGCCAGCGGCGACTTCCGCCGCATCGCGGCCCGGATCGTCCTGGTCAGCGAGTTGCTGGCCGATGCCGCCGACCTGCGCGCCGGCTCGCGCGTCCTGGACGTCGCCTGCGGCAACGGCAACGCCACCCTCGCCGCCGCCCGCTCCGACGCCGCCGTCCTCGGCGTCGACTACGTCGAGGAGCTGCTGGCCGACGGCCGGCGCCGGGCCGAGGCCGAGGGGCTGGCCGTCGAGTTCCGGCTCGGCGACGCCGAGGCGCTGCCGGTGGCCGACGACTCCTTCGACGCCGCGCTCAGCGTGTTCGGCGTCATGTTCGCCCCCGACCACGGGCGGGCCGCCGCCGAGCTGGTCCGGGCTGTCCGGCCGGGCGGCACGATCGGCCTGGCCTCCTGGTGCCCGGACGGGTTCATCGGCGCGATGTTCCGGACCGTCGCCGGGCACGTGCCGCCGCCGCCCGGCGTGGCGTCGCCGCTGCTCTGGGGTACCGCGGACCACGTGGCCGAGCTGCTCGGCGACGCGGCGGCCGACATCCGGTCCGAGACCCGGACCTGCACGCTGCGCTTCCCGACGGCCGCGGCGTTCGTGGACGAGTTCCGCCGCTGGTACGGGCCGACCGTGCGGGCCTTCGGCGCGCTCGACGAGGCCGGCGCGGCGGCGCTGCACCGGGAGCTGACCGCGCTGGCCCGGCAGTGGGACCGGCACGGCGGCGAGGGGGCGGTGGCGCTGCCGTCGACGTACCTGGAGTCGATCGTCACCCTGCGCTGAACGCACACGGCGGCGGCGGGGCGCTGTGCGCGCCCCGCCGCCGCTTCCGTGCTCCCCTGCTTCGTCAGCCGTTGAGCATCGTCTGCGCGGTGACGAACGAGTACCCCTTGCCCTGCACCCCGGCCACGACCTCGTCGAGGTACTTGGTGCCCAGGTACGGGTGGTAGAAGAAGCTCGCCACGCCGTCGCGGATCACCAGGTTGCGGTCGGCCGACGCGATGAGGTCGGACGGCAGCCGCGCCGCGTGGTTGTTGAACGCCTCGGGCTCCACGTTGCCGATGTTCTCCGGGACGATCACGGTGCCGTACACGTCCCGCACGGTGTACGGGAAGTACTGACCGGTGGCCCGCGAGTGGTCCACGGTGCCGCCGCTGAGCAGGCCGGGGAAGTACAGCGTGCGGTCGTACCGCTTGCCGAACAGGCTGTGGATCGTCTGGTAGTCCACGGCGCTGCCGGCGTAGTGCGGGAACTCGAAGATCGTGGCCGGCTTCAGCCCGGAGAGCGCGAACTGGAGCTGTGCCGACACGACCCGACCGGTGACCATGGCCGCCGAGTCGCCGGGGACCGGACCGTCGTAGATGACGGAGTCGTTGGCGTCGACGTGCGCCCGGTAGAACTCGAAGTCGTTGCCGCTGGTGCCGTCGTAGGGGTTGATCAGGCTGCCGTTCTGGTGCGTGTAGCCGTGCATGATCATCGTGCCGCCGCGGGCCTCCATGTACTTCAGCGCCTTGATCACCTCGGGCCGCTGGAGCAGCGAGTAGTCCTGCGCCTTGCCGTTGTTCTGCTTGCCCAGCGGGTCCCGGTACCGGGTGTACAGGGCGACGCTGAACGGGATCTTCTTGGCGTACAGGGTGTCGGCGATCGCCCGCAGCTCGGCCGGGTCGGAGTCCGGGCCGGCGTCCTCGATCCGGACCAGGGCCCGCTTGCGCTCCGCGGCGCTCGGCGCGCCGAGCGTGTCGAACAGCAGGTCGGCGTAGGCCAGGTAGCGGTCGTCGTGGGTGACGTACGAGAACGGGATCTCACCCAGGTAGGTCAGGTTGCCGGAGCGGACCGCCCACGGGAACCGGCTGCCGTCCTCGCGGACGGCCTCCGCGAGCACCTTGGTCTTGGCGGCGTCGCTGATGTTGACGTCCATGATGCCGGCCGCGTTGCGCGCGTCGCGGGTCAGCTCCTTGCCCTTGTAGTCCACCCGGGCGACCTTGGCCAGGTCGAACTGGCTGTAGGTGAAGCCGCGCTTGGCCGCGAACTGCGGGTCGCGGGCGGCGAGCTGCCAGATGTTGTCGTACATCCAGGTGACCGACTTGCTGGTCGCGTTCACGTCGTCCAGGAACGCCACCGGCAGCGGCTCGTCGTAGGTCGAGCCGACGTAGACGACAGCGGAGTACGCGTTGATGTCGCCGGCCTTGTACCCGGTCACCGGGGCCGCGGTCCAGGCGCCGAAGTGCGAGGCCAGATTGGCGGCCTGGATCGCGTAGACCTCGCCCAGCCAGGCGAACGGGCCGGTGCTGTCGTACAGCACCAGGGTCTTGGCCGTGCCGCCGCCGGGGGCGGCCGCGCCGGAGCGGGGCTTCGCGGTCGGGGTCGCCGCCGCGGCGGCCGCCGCGGTGACGCCCTTGGCCGTGCCGGCGGCCGTGGTCTTGGCGGCCGCGGCCGGGACGGCCGGGGTGTCGGTCGAGCCGAGGATCTGCTGCACGGGGCGCAGCTTCAGCGGCGTCGGCGGGGCGGGCAGCTTGCCGCCGCCCTGCGCCGTCGTGGTCGTCGGCTCCAGCATGCCGGTGCCGGTCGTGACGATCGCCAGGCCGGCGGCGATCGTGAGGGCGAAGCTGAGCGCGGTGGCGACGACGACTGCGCCGCGGGTGAGCTTGGTGCGGTTCATCGGGCATCGTCTCCGGTGTTGTGGGCGGGGGTGGGCAGGGCGGCCGGGCGGGTGGCCAGGCCGAGCAGGGCCGCGGTGGCCCTGGCGGTGCGGGCGGCGGCGTGGCCGTCGCCGTACGGGTTGCCGTTGGCGGTCATTGCGTCCCGGCGGACGGGGTCGTCGAGCAGGGCCGCGGCCTCCTTGACGATGAGGTCCTCGTCGGCGCCGACCAGCCGGGCGCAGCCGGCGTGCAGCGACTCGACCCGCTCGGTGACGTCGCGCAGCACCAGCGCGGGGACGCCGAACGAGGGCGCCTCCTCCTGGATGCCGCCGGAGTCGGTGAGCACCAGGTACGCCTCGGAGAGCAGCCGGGACAGGTCCGGGTAGGCGACCGGGTCGGTGATCGTGACCCGGTCGACGTCGCCGAGCGCCGCATCCACCTGGGCCCGGACGGCCGGGTTGGGGTGGCTGGGCAGCACGACGTCGATGTCGGGGTACCGGCGGACCAGCGTCCGGACGGCCGACAGGATGCGGTCCAGCGGCGCGCCCCACGACTCGCGCCGGTGCGCGGTGACCAGGACCAGCCGGCGGCCGGGCGCGGTCGCCCGGGCGGCGAGCGCCGGGTCGGCGAACGGCAGCCGGCGCCCGGCCACGGTCAGCGTGGCGTCGACGACGGTGTTGCCGGTGACCAGTACGTCGTCGGCCGGGACGCCCTCGGCGAACAGGTTGTCGGCGGCCAGCGGCGTCGGGGCCAGGTGCAGGGCCGCGACCTGCGCGACGAGCCGGCGGTTGGCCTCCTCCGGGAACGGCGAGTCCAGGTCGCCGGAGCGCAGCCCGGCCTCCAGGTGCACGACCGGGATGCGCCGCCAGAACGCGGCGAGCGCGCCGGCGAGGCTGGTCGTGGTGTCGCCCTGGACGATCACCGCGGCCGGGGCGCGCTCGGCGAACAGCGCGTCCAGCTCGGCGACCATCGCGGTCAGCAGCTCGGCCTGGCTGCCGGTGGTCCGGCTGACGGCGAGCGTGACGTCGGGGGCGAGGTCGAAGGCGGCGAGCGCCTGGGTGACCATCGTCGGGTGCTGGCCGCTGGCGACCAGGACCGGGGCCAGCAGCCCGTCGGCGGCCATCGCCGTGGCGACCGGGGCTAGCTTGACGGCCTCGGGCCGGGTGCCGGCGATGAGGTGGATCTCGGGGAGCGACATCGGTTTCTGCTTCTCTCTCTCCGTCGGCCGTGCCGGGACACGGTTGGCGGTTCGGGGATGGGTGCGGGTCAGGCGGCGACGGCCAGTGGGCCGGCCGTGCCGATGACCTGCGGTGTCAGCTCCTCCGTGAGCCGTTCGGTCTTCGCCCAGGTCTGCCGCCCCGCGAGGTGCCGGAACACCGCGCGGTAGGTGGCGACGAGGCCCAGGATCAGGAATGCGGGGTACGCGAGCGCGGCGGTGAACAGCCGGCCGATCGACTCGTCGCCGAGCCGGCGGCGGTGGACGATCGTCCACACGAAGCCGGGGAACAGCGTGGCGGCCAGCCACACGCCGGACATCTCGCCGAGGTCCCACCAGGTCGGCAGGTACGGGATCGGGTGGCCCGCGGCGAGCGCCGCCACCCCGGCGACGGTCATGCCGGCGAGGATCGCGGTGAGGATCGCGTTGGCCCAGGGCGAGAGCAGGTAGTGCAGCATCTCGGCCAGCGAGCGCGGGCGGATCGTCGTCGAGGTGACCAGCTTGAGCAGGTACCGGGCGCACTGGATGTTGCCCTGCGCCCAGCGGGTCCGCTGCCGGGTGAGCCGGCGGACGTCCACGACCGCCTGCTGGGTGACCGAGGCGCGCGGGGTGTACCGGATGCTCAGGCCGGACAGGTGCATCCGCAGGCCCAGTTCCAGGTCCTCGACCAGGCAGGCCGACCAGGGCGCGTCGCCGAGGGCGAGCAGGGCGCCGAGCCGGGTGAACTGGCCGTTGCCGCCGAGGCCGACGGTGTCCAGGCTGTCCCGGACCCGCTGGAAGGCGTTGACGACCGCGCCGAACTCGAGGTCCTGCACCGCGCCGAGCAGCTTGCCGCGGTTGCGGATGCGCACCTGGCACTGGACGGCGCCGACCTTCGGGTCGCGCATCCGGCGGCTGACCTCGATGAGCAGGTTGGGGCTGCCCTGGCCGTCGCCGTCGATGATGCCGAGGACGACCTTCTGCGGGTCCACGCCCTCCTCGATGGCCTTGGCGGCGATGAGCCGGTACGCGGCGTTGAGCGCCTCGCCCTTGCCCTGCCGGGCCTCCGGCAGGTCGCGGCGCAGGACGGTGAGCCGCGGGTGGTCGATGGCGCCGAGGATCTCCGGGGTGCGGTCGTCGGAGCCGTCGTCGATGACGAGGACCCGGACCAGCGTGTCCACCGGGCCGCGGAGGCGGAGGGCGGCGTTGACGGTGTTGGCGACGACGACCTCCTCGTTCAGCGCGGGGACGACGATCCAGAACTGGCGCGGGGAGGCGCCGCCGTCGGGCAGCTCGGCGATGGCGTCGCGGGTACGCACGGCCGAGTACCGGCCGGCGGCACCGGCGAGCACCACGGTCAGGGCGGGCCAGGCGAGCAGGATGGCGTGGCTCACGACGACGAGGAGCCAGCCGTGGGTCGCGGTCATCGTGTCCTCCCCTGCTCTGTGACTGTTCGTGATGCGGGGCGCCGGAATTGCCCTGTGCGAGTGGCGCAAATCCGACGATAAAGAGTCACCGAGCGTCACACAATGTCTGCCGATGGCCGCTACCCGACCGCCGTCGCGGACGGTCCCCGTGGGCTACGCGGAACCGGACACCGGGCACAGCCCGCCGCGGGCTCCGGGCCCCGCCGACGCGACGCTGCGTAGGTATCACTGCGATAAGTCCGGATAAATACGCCGAAACAGGGCGCGCTTTTCACGGATTGTCATCCCGGCGGGGGCGGCGTTGGCCCGCCGGCCGATTCAGCCGCCGGCGGGCGGCCCGGCGGTGGCGGGAACCGGGCGGCGCCGGGTCGAAAAGGTGGGCGTTAACCCAGCGTGAAGTAACCCGGACGCCGGGCCATGACCACGTAGGGTCACGACCCGGCGTCCGTCGGCGGCCCGGTGTCCTGATCCGGGCCGCCCGGCCCCGGCGGGGCGGGCGCCCCTCGGCCCTCGGCCGGGGCGAGCGAACTGGCGGCGGGGTCCCGATCCCGCCGCCGGGCCGCCCCGGCACGCGGTCGGGGCGGGCGCTCGCTCGGGCAGTATGCGAACGCCCGGTGGCCGGGACAAGACATCACGGTGCGATTGGCACCTCCCGGTTTTCACAGATGCCCGGCACCGCCGGCGGTCCGGGCCGAAGCCGCAGGCGCCCGGTTACTCGCCATGTGAATATTGGTGAACGTTCACATGGCCGGGGCCGTGGAGCGGGCTAGCCTCGCGGCGTACAGACCGTTGTCCCGGCGGGAAGAGCACCATGCAACAGCACCTCAGGTCCACCCTGCGCCAGGGTCCGTTCCACACGGCCCTGCGCGCCGCCATCAAGGCCCGCGGCCTGTCCCTGGACCGGCTGCGGCAGCGCCTGCTCGCCGCCGGTACCCCGGTCGGCCTGGCCACGCTCAGCGCCTGGCAGTCCGGCCGCCGCCGCCCCGAGCGCCCCGAGTCGATGAGCGCGGTGACCGTCCTGGAGCGGGTGCTGGAACTGCCGCCGCGGTCGCTGTTCCGGCTGCTCGGCGCGCCGCGCCCGCGCGGCCCCGGCCCGCGCCGGCGCACCCCGCCGCGCCGGTTCGCGGAGATCATCCAGCTCGGCGAGCCGGTCACCGCGCTGACCGAGGAGCTGGGCTGGCGGGACGACCGGCTGCGGGTGATCAGCGCCTGGGACCAGGTCCGGGTCTCCGCCGGGAGCTGCCTGACCTCGATGGAGTCGCTGGTCACGCTGGAGGCGGCGGCGGACGTCGACCGGTACGTGACCGTGCACCACGGTGCCCCCGGCATCGACCTCGGCCGGACCGTCCGGTTCGAGGCGCTGGCCCACTGCCGGCTCGGCCGGGTCCGGCAGCACCCCCAGCACCCGCTGATCGTGGCCGAGCTGCTGCTGGACCGACGGCTGCGGGCCGGCGACACCGCGCTCGTCCGGTTCCGGGTGACCGACACCAGCGGCAGCCCGGACACCGAGTTCGGCCGGTTCTTCCGCGCCCCCGCCCAGCACACCGCGCTCGCGCTGACCTTCGCCCCGGACGCCCGCCCGGCCCGCTGCTGGCGGTTCACCCGGGAGCGGCAGGGCTGGCCCGACCGGACCCGGACCGAGGTGCCGGTGGGCCCGTACGGCGACGTGCACGTCGTGCGCGCGCCGGTCCCGCCGGGCTTCGTGGGCATCGGCTGGGAGCCGGCCGCGGTCCCGGACGGGGACGCGAACGGGGCGGCCGGCGAACCGCCGACCGCCCCGGTTGACCGGGTCAGCGCGCCCCCGGCGCCAGCCACGCGTCGATGGTGAAGTCCTTCTTCAGGAACTTCTGCCCCGCCAGGAACTCCTTCGTCCCGCCCAGCAGCGCCAGCCCCGCCGGGGTGAACGGCTCCGCCGCCCACTGCTCCGGCCTCGTGCTCGCCGCGACGACCGCCGGCGGGAAGCCGTTGATCGACGTGGTGTACGCGAGGAAGCCGGGCCAGTCGCCGCGGGCCCGCTCGTGCGCGGCCCGGTGCACGGCCTGCCAGGCGGCCACGACCGCGGGGCGGGCGGCCAGGTACTTCTCGGTGACGACGGTCGCGCTCGTGCCGCGGTACCGCGGGTGGTCCCGGGCGGCGGTGTCCAGCAGCGGGTAGCCCCCGGCGCGCAGCAGCTCGACGTTCGCCGCCGGTACGGCCGCGGCGTCCACGTCCCCGCGCTCCAGCGCCGCCTCGACGTCGGTGGAGTAGACGTGCACGATCCGGGCGGGGGTGACCCGCGCGTCGGCGAGGGCGCCGAGCAGGTACCGGTGGATGTACGAGCCGGTCTGCACCGCCACCTTCTTCCCGACCAGGCCGGCGAGCGAGGTCGGGCCGCCGCCCTTGCGGGCGAGGATGCCGGCGTCCAGGTTGACCTGCGACTGGGCGACCAGCCGGGTCGGCTGGCCGGCGCCGCGGGCGACCAGCGCCGGGGTGTCGCCGTACGTGGCGAGGTCCAGCTCGCCGGCCGCGAGCGCCTGGTTGAGGTCCGGCCCGTTCGGGAACGTCACCACCTGCACCGCGGTCACCCCCAGCCCGCCCAGCAGCGGGACCAGCCCGCCCCCGGCCAGCAGGTAGCCGACCGGGCCCGTGAGCTTGTTGCCGGTGCCGATCGCGCCGATCCGCAGGGTGCCGCCGCGCGGGCCGTCGCCCTCGGCGTCCGCCGGCCCGCCGCAGCCGGCCGCCGCGAGCAGCGCGGCGGCGGCCAGCGCCAGCACGGCGGTGCGTCGGGGAGGTCGCATGGTCGTTCCCTTCGGGGTGGTCATCGGGCGCCGGCCGGGGTGATCCGGCCGGGCGGCAGGGCCGGGCCGACGGCGAGCCGGGCGCCCGGCCGGCGGCCGCGGCCCCAGCCGATCTCCCGGCGGTAGCTGCCGAGCAGACCGGTCGCGGCCAGGTGGGCCTCGTCGCGCAGCGGCGAGTCGGCCGGTACGGGCGCGGTCTGCGGGGCGACGAACAGGGCGTCGGCCGGGCAGTGCGCCTCGCACATGAAGCAGGTCTGGCAGTCGCCCTGCCGGGCGATCACCGGGAGCCCGGCGGGGCCGCTGTCGAAGACGTTCGTCGGGCAGACCGCCACGCACACGTCGCAGGTGACGCAGCGGTCGGCCGAGACCAGCTCGATCACGACGCCACCGCCGCGAGGGCGCGGCCGGCGACCGGCTCGGGGGCGGTCCACAGCTCGTCCAGGCCGCCGACGGTGAGCCGGTGCCGCTGGCCGGGGTCGAGCTGCGGGTACTCCTGCCGCCGGGCCATCCCCCGGCTCTCGGTGCGGGCGAGCGCGCCGGTGTACATCCAGCGGGCGTGCGCGACCATCGCCGCCGCCTGCCGGGTGCGCACCGCGTCGGCGCCGGCGGCCCGGGCGCCGCCGCGCAGGGCGCGCCAGGTGCCGTCGAGCGCGGCCAGGGCGGGGCGCAGCCGGTCGCCGTGCCGCAGGTAGTTGCGGTCGTACGGGTGCACCTGCTCCCGGACCACCGCCACGGCGGCCCGCCAGTCCGGGGCGGGCGCGCCGCCGGTCGGGCGCAGGCCGGCGCCACCGGCCGGGGTGAGCCGCCGCCGGGCGGCGGCCGGGCCGAGCGCCGCGGCGAACCGGGCGGCGCCGCGCCCGGCCCAGGTGCCCGAGGACATCGCCCACGCCGAGTTGTGGCTGCCGCCGCCGGTGAAGCCGCCGCAGATCAGCTCCCGGGTGGCCGCGTCGCCCGCGGCGTACAGGCCGGGGACGGCGGTGGCGCAGTCGTCGTCGTGGATCCGGATCCCGCCGGTGCCGCGGACCGTGCCCTCCAGCAGCAGCGTGACCGGGAACCGGTCGGTGAACGGGTCGATGCCCAGCCGGTCGAACGGCAGGAAGAAGTTCGGCTGCCCCAGCCGCATCTGCTCCTGCTGCGCCGGCGTGGCCCGGTCGATCGTGCACAGCACCGGCCCGGTGAGCAGCTCGCGGGCGATGACCGAGCGGCCGCCCTGGCTGCCGGCGCCGACCAGCGGGGAGCCGTCGGCGCGGAAGAAGGTGGCGAAGTTGTAGTACGCCGTCTTGGTCACCGAGGTGAACGCGGGCGCGATGGCGTACGCGGTGGAGAACTCCATCCCGGACAGGTCCGCGCCGACCTCCGCGGCGTACAGCGCGCCGTCGCCGGTGTTGACGTTGCAGCCCAGCGCCCCGGACAGGAACGCGCAGCCGCCGGTGGCCAGCACCACCGCGCCGGCCCGGACCCGGTACCCGTGGTCGTGCTGGCGCCGGTACCCGCGCACCCCGGCGACCGACCCGGCCGGGTCGGTGAGCAGCTCCAGGACCGGGCTGTGGTCGAGGATCCGGACGCCGGCGCGCTTGATCCGGGCGCGCATCCGGCGCATGTACTCCGGCCCCTGCACCCCCCGCTTGTACGGCTTGCCGTCGACCACCGGGAACGGGTACCGCATGTCCTCGGCGAGCCGGTTCATGTTCGCGTACGTCCGGTCCAGCACCCGGTCCATCCAGCGCCGGTCGGCCAGGTGCCCGCCGAGCGCCTCCCGGCTGGCCCGGGCCCGCTCCCGGTCGGCCTGGTTCGGCGCGACGTACCAGACGCCGGTGCCGCCGGACGCGGTCGGCCCGGACGTGCCGCAGTAGCCCTTGTCCAGCAGCAGCACGTCGGCGCCGGCCTCGGCGGCGGTCAGCGCCGCCCAGGCGCCGGCCGGGCCGCCGCCGACGACCACGACGTCCGCGGCCAGGTCGAGAACCTCCACTGTGCTCATCGGTCATCTCCTCGGGGTTCGGCGGCGGGCACGCCCAGGCCGGCGAGCAGCTCCCGGCGCAGGGCGAGCAGCCGCGGGTGGTCGAGGGCGCGCGGCCGGGGTACGTCGACGGGGAACTCCGCGGCGATCACCCCGCCGCGCATGATCAGGGCGCGGTCGGCGAGCTGGAGCGCCTCGTCGACGTCGTGGGTGACGAGCAGGACGGCCGGCCGGTGCTCGGCCCACAGCTCGCCGACGAGCGCCCGGGCGCGCAGCCGGGTCAGCGCGTCCAGCGCGCCGAACGGCTCGTCCAGCAGCAGCAGCTCCGGCGTCCGGACCAGCGCCCGGGCCAGCGCCACCCGCTGCGACTCGCCGCCGGACAGCGTCCGCGGCCACGCGTCGGCGTGCCCGGCCAGGCCGACCTCGGCGAGCGCGGCGAGGGCCCGCCCGCGCAGGTCCCGGCCGGTCAGGCCGAGGACGACGTTGCGCCACACCCGCGTCCACGGCAGCAGCCGGTGCTCCTGGAACACGATCGCCCGGCGGGCCGGGATGTCCATCGCGCCGGTCGCCTCCCGGTCCAGCCCGCCGAGCGCGCGCAGGAAGGTGCTCTTGCCGCAGCCGCTGGCCCCGAGCAGGGCCACGAACTCGCCGGGGCCGATGTCCAGGTCCACGCCGCGCAGCACCGGGCGCCCGTCGTACGCGCGCCGGGCGTCCCGCACCCACACCGCCGCGGCGGTGGTCGTCGCCGTCATCTCACTCCCCTGCGAACCCGCGGCGCCACGCCAGCGCGCGCCGCTCCACGAATCGGACGAGCTGGTCGGTGGCCACCCCGAACAGCGCGTACAGCACCAGCACCACGAAGATCTTGTCCGTACGCAGGAACTCCTTGGCGTCGTTGAGCAGGAACCCGATCCCCGCCTCCGCGTTGACCAGCTCGGCGACGACCAGGCCCAGCCAGCCGACGCCGAGGGCCTGGCGGAGTCCGATCAGGATCTGCGGCAGCGCGCCGGGCAGGATCACCCGGCGGACCAGCGCGGGCCCGCGCACGCCGCAGGACCGGGCGGACTCGACCAGCCGCTCGTCCACCCCGCGGATGCCGTGCAGCACGTTCAGGTACAGCGGGAACACCGCCCCGACGGCGATCAGCGTCACCTTCGACTGCTCGCCGATGCCGAACCAGATGATGAACAGCGGCAGCAGCGCCAGGTGCGGCAGCATCCGCAGGGCCTGCAGCGGCGCGTCCACGACGTCCTCGACCAGCCGCAGCAGCCCGGCGCCCAGGCCGAGGAGCAGGCCGGCGCCCAGCCCGATGGCCAGGCCGGCGCCGACCCGGCCGAGCGAGACGGCCAGGTGGTCGGCCAGCTCGCCGGAGCGCAGCAGCTCGGCGGCGGCCGCGCCGACCTCGGCCGGGGACGGGGTCATCGCGCCCCACGCGTCGCCGTGCGCGGTCCCCCACTGCCAGGCGAGCAGGACCGCGACCAGCCCGGTCAGCTTGCGCAGCCCGATCAGCCGCCGGCCGAGCCGGCGGGCCGCGCCCGGCGGGCGGGCGGCGGCCGGCGGGGCCGCGGCCGGCACCAGGGGTGGATCGAGCACCGTGGACGACATCGGGCGACTCCCTTCACCGGTGACCCCGGCCCGGGGCGGCTCTGTGGTGGCGGTAGCGGGGCAGCGGCCGTGGGCCGGCGGGGTGGCCGGGCGGTGGGCGGCCGGGTCGGGCGCGGTGCGGTCAGCGACAGCAGCGGGCGGACGCCCGGGGCCGGGCGCGGCCGCGGGGGGCCGCGACGACCGGTGCGTCGCGGTGCGGTCCGTGGCTCGTCATGCGAAGAGCATGCAACCCAGTATTCCTATCTGTCAAGTAGGGTTAATCAAGACGGTCGGATTGCCGACAGACGCCCGGTTCGTACCGGGGATCGGTGCCACGATGTCCGGCATCATGACGATCCACGCCCGCGGGGTGCGCCCCGCTCCGCCCGTCCGACCCGTGACGCCCGCTCGGCCCACGCCGCCCGCGGTGGCCACGCCGCCGGTGCGGCCCGGGCCGGTCGACGCACCGGCCGGCTGCCCGCGCTGCGCCCACCGGCTGCACCGCCCGGCCGGGCGGCCGCCGTGGTGCCCGGCGTGCGAGTGGAACCTCGACGCGTACGACCCGGACCGGCCCGACCGCGACTTCACCGCCCGCTGGCCGGACCGGCTGGCGTTCCGGTTCGCGTACCGGTCCGGGAACCGCCTGTTCGCCGCGCTGGCCGCCGCCCCGCTCGGCCGGCGCACCCCCGGCCCGGCCCGGGTGGCCGCGCTGGCCGCGGCCCTCGCCCTGCACGCCGGCGTGGCGGCGCTCGCCGTGGTCGGCGCGCTGCTGGTCGCCCGCGACTTCCCGACCCCGCTGCTCGTGCCCGGCCTGCTGGCCCTTGCCGCCGCGTGGACGCTGCGCCCCCGGCTCGGCCGGCTGGACCCGCTGGCGACGCCGCTGGACCGGGCGGCCGCCCCGCGGCTGCACGCCCTGGTGGACCGCGTCGCCGCCGCGGTCGGCGCCCCGCGCCCGGACGTGATCATTCTCGACGACGCGCTCAACGCGTCCGCCGGCACCGTCGGGCTGCGGGGGCGCCGCGTCCTCACCCTGGGCCTGCCCTTGTGGAGCGCCCTGGACCCGCAGGAGCGGGTGGCCCTGCTGGGCCACGAACTCGCCCACTTCGTCAACGGCGACGTCCGCCGCACCCGGCTGACCGGGTCCGCCTGCGCGACGCTGGCGGAGGTGGCCGACCTGCTCGCGCCCGCCCCGCACGTCGGCGGCGACGGCACCACCGTGGGCCTGCTCGTCCTGGTCGCCGACCGGGTCAGCCGGCTGCTCCTGCGGCTCGCCGGCCGGCTGGTCGGGCTGGCGCACGCCGTCCTGTGCTGGCTGACGCTGCGCGACTCGCAGCGCGCCGAGTACCGGGCCGACGAGCTGGCCGCGGCCGCCGCCGGCACCGCCGCCACCCGCCGCCTGCTGGACAAGCTGATCGCGGCCGAGTCGCTGGAGACCGTCCTGTGCCGCAGCGCCCGCGCCGGCGGCGGCCCGGCGCAATGGCGGGCCGAGGCCGACGCCGTGCTCGCCGGCCGCCGCGGCCGGCTCGCCGCGCTGCGCCGCGAGTCGGTCCGCACCGACGCCCGGCTGTTCGCCAGCCACCCGCAGCCGGGCCTGCGGGCGGCGATGCTCGACGCCCGCCCGCCGCAGCCGCTGTCGGTACGGCTGAGCCCGGCCGAGGACGCCCGGATCGACGCCGAGCTGTCCCCGGCCGCGGAGCCGGTCCGGCTCAGCCTCGCCCACTCCTGACCGCGCCGAACTGGACGTTCAGCAACTTGTTCGGCGAGCCGGCGCCGGGGTTCTTGACCTCGCCCGTGGTCGCCGCCGCCACGATGCCGTCGTGCGCGGCGGCCGGGGTGGCATCCGGGTTCGCGTGCAGCCAGAGCGCCAGCGCGCCGGCGGCGTGCGGGCTGGCCATCGACGTACCGGTCTTCTGGGTGCTGCCGGTGTCGCTGCTGTGCGACGCCGATTCGATGTTCGTACCGGGGGCGAAGAGGTCGACGCAGGTGCCGTAGTTGGAGCTGGAGTTGCGGCGGTCGTCGCGCTGGGTGTTGCCGACGGTCACCACCTCGGGGATGCGCGCGGGCCCGGTGCGACATGCGTCGGCGCCGTCGTTGCCGGCCGCCACCGCGAACACGAAGCCCTGCCGGGACAGGTCGCGGATCATCTCCGCGGCGAAGTCGGCGGTGTCGAACGACAGGCTCATGTTCACCACGGCCGGCTTGACACCGTTCTTGCCCAGCCACTCCAGCGCGTTCAGGGCCCACGAGTCGGGCGCGGACGAACCGCAGCCGAACGTGCGCAACGCGACCAGCTTCACCTCCCGGGCCACGCCGTACGTCCGGCCGCCGATCGTCCCGGCGACGTGCGTACCGTGGCCGTTGCAGTCACTGCCGTCGGCCGGCTTGCTGTCGCTGAAGTCGCCGCCCACGCTGGCCCGCCCGCCGAACTCGGCGTGCGTGCGCCGGATACCGCTGTCGATCACGTACGCGGTGACGGCGGACCCGGTGTTCGGCGGGTTGTACTTCCTGTCCAGCGGCAGCTTCCGCTGGTCCAGCCGGTCCAGGCCCCAGGCGGGGTCGGCCGGCGCCGGCCCGGCCGCGGCGTCGGCGAGGTGGGCGGTCCCCTCCTCGTACACGGCGCGGACGGCGCCGTCGCCGGCCAGCGCGCGGGCGGCGGCGGGGCTCAGGCCGGCGGCGAGGAAGCCGCGGCCGGCGCCGTAGGTGGCGGCGACCCGGCCGCCGTGCGCCCGGACGAGGCCGGCGGCGGTGGCCGCGGCGGACCGGGTGTCGCGCAGGGCCACGAGGTAGCGGCCGGGGATGGGCTCGCGGGCGGCGACGACCGTACCGGCGGGTGCGGCCGGGGCGGCGTGGGCCGCGGCGGGGACGAGGGCGACGGGGGTGAGCGCGGCGGCCAGGGCGGCCGCCAGGGACAGGGCGCGCGGGTGGGCGCGGCGCCGCGGTGCGCTGTTCATGGGTGCTCCAGGGATCGGGAGGGTGCGCGGGATTCCGGCCGTCGGCCGGGGTGGACCGATGCTAGGAAAGCGCGCGCCGCCCGGAAACCGGGAAACCCCTCGACCTCGACAACCATCGATGAATTGGCACATCGGACGGCCAATTCGTGCCAACCCGCGCCCGGAGCGGCTGCGCCGCGCTGGCGGGCCGATCGCGCGCCGGCCCGCGCCCGCGGCCGGGGTCGGCGTCAGGCGGTGGCGTGCAGGCCGATGTCGCCGCTGTCGGTGCGCACCGCGATCGTCCGCCCGCTCGCCGGGCTGTTCTCCACCGCGATCGACCGGTCCCCCGCGTCCGTCGCGGCGTCCACCCGGTACCCGCCCGGCACCGGCGGTACGCCGACGTCGATGTCGCCGCTGTCCGTCCGGCCGGACACCGCCCGCGGCGCCGCGGCGAACAGCAGCCGGATGTCGCCGGCGTCGGTGGCCGCGTCGACCGTCGGCGCGGTCAGCGCGTCGGCCACGATCGAGCCGCTGTCCACCCGGACGGCGACCGGCCCGGCCGCGCCGCCGATCCGGACGTCGCCGCTGTCCGTGGTGATCCACTGCTCGCCGGTCAGCCCGGTGGTGCGCACGTCCCCGGCGTCGGTACCGGCGTGGACGGCTATCCCCGCGGGCACCTCGACGACGTGGTCGACCGAGCACGACCGGCGGGACGCGCACCGGGCCCGGATCTCCAGCGCCCCGTCGGCCTGCCGCTCGGTCAGCACCGGCCGGCGGCCGGACCAGGTGAGCCGGCGGCGGACGGTCACGTGCGGGCCGGTACCGGCCCGCACGGCGAGGTCGCCGCCGTCGGTGTCGATCAGGAGCCGGGTGATAGGGCCGGCGTACGTCTGCTCGCGGGTCTCGTGCCGGTCGAACAGCGGGACCAGGCCGCACCCGCCGAGCGCCGCCAGCGCCAGCACCCCGGCGACCGCGCCGACGATCCGCCGGCGGAGCCCGGACGGCCGGCGCCGCTCCCCGGCGGGGCGCGCGCGGCGGTCGGCCCGTGCCTTGCCCGTCATCGGACCTCCCCGCGGTCGGCGCAGTGCCCACACCGTAGCCCGCCCGCGCACGTCGCGCCGGAGCGGCGCGTCCCGCCGCCGCGGATCACCCGCGCGGCCGGCGCGCCGGCCACCCGACACGCACGGCGCGGCCGCCCGGCGCCGGTCGGGGCGGCGGGGTGGAGCGGTCGGGCCACGGTATTTCGAAGCCGGTACCTGTCTCTCGTCCGCCCCCGGCGGCGGACCCGGCCGGCGGATCTCAGCGCGGCGGGGCGCGCCGGCCGGAGGCCACCTCGGCCGACGCCGGGCCGGGTGGGTGATTCGCCCGGTAGCAGGCCCGGTCGCCGAAGTCGCCGCTGGCGAGGTAGCGGCGGTGGGTCGCGCGGATGTTCCACTCCGGGTCCAGTGCCAGCAGCGGCGTTCCGCCGAGTTCGCTCACCAGCGCGTCGGAGAGCTGGAAGACGCCCCAGTTGCGACTGCGGTCGGGGTTGGGCGTCGCGTACAGCGGGTCCAGCCGGGACCGGCAGTGGGCAACCCGGACGGCCAGGTCCGGCGCCTCGCGGAAGACCTCCCGGATGCGGGCCTCGACCCGCTCCGCCGGCCAGGACTGCAGCGTGACCGCGTGCGAGTAGAGGGCCCGCTTGGTGGCGAGATCCGCCACGCCCGTCACCGGCAGCTTCGCCAGCATCTGGTACGCCGTGACCTTGCCGAGCGTCACCGGGCCGAAGGTGCCGTCGACCTCGATGTCGGCCCCGGCGTTGGCGAGCAGCCGTTGCAGCTCCTGGACGCAGCCGTCGCTCCGGCCCAGCCCCACCGGCGCGGCGCACGGGCCGTCCAGCAGCCAGTGGCTGGGGTCGGCATCCGAGTCGGTGCGGGGCCACCACAGGCTGACCCCGCTCAGCGCCAGTACCGTCGCGAGGCCGACGGCAACCGCCCGGCCGAGGCGCCACCCCGGCCCGCGCCCGCGCCGCCGTGCCGGCGACCTCGCGGCCCCGGTCGGGCCCGCTGCGCCGTCGGCGGGGCCCGACGGCACGGGATCGGGCTGCGTGGGATCCGGCGCGGCGTCCGCCATCGCCGCCGCCGCGGCGTTCCAACTCAGGTGAAGCTGACCCTGTTCCGCGGCGGTCGCGCCGCAGAGCGCGGCGATCCGTTCGACGGTCGCGAAGTCGGGTGGTACCGACTCGCCGCGGCAGTAGCGGTGAATCGTCGACTTGCTGATGTGGGTACGCCGGCCGATCACGTCGTAGCTCAGACCGCTGCGCCGCTTCAGGTCGGTCAGCAGGGAAGCAAGATCCGCAGGCAACGCCGTCACCCCCGTGGGACGCGTAGTGGTACCGACATTCGACCCCACCCGGCGCGCGCTTGTCCATAGTGGGCCGGCACGCCCCGGGACGCGTCCCGCCTCGGACCGGCCGGGCCGGGTCACCGCGGCGGCGGCGTCCCGGGCGTCCCGCGGCGTCCCGGCCGCTTGTTCCGTACCGAGCGGCTGCCGGAGCGTTGGTGCGGCAGGCGGCCGAGCCACAGGAACCGCACCCCGGCAGCCAACGCCGCCCGCACGGCCCATCACCGGAGCCGGCAACGGCCGGACCGACCACACGGAGGAACCCATGAAGCTCATCACTCTGCTCGCCACCGCGGCCACGGCGACCGCGCTGGTGTCCGGTCCACTGACCGCCGCGCCGGCCGGCGCGGCGGTCGACGGCGGCACCGTCAAGAACGTCGCCGCGCTGCTCTGCCTGGACAGCAACGGCGCCGGCGACGCCTACACGCTCGCCTGCAACGGCGGCAACTACCAGAACTGGCGGCGGGAGAACGGGCGGTACGGCGTCAAGTTCGTCAACGTCCAGACCTGGCGCTGCCTGGACAGCAACGGCAAGGGCGAGGCCTACACGCTGCCCTGCAACGACGGCTCCTACCAGGAGTGGCAGCTCACCTCGACCCGGTACGGCTGGGAGGCGAAGAACGTCGCCACCGGCCGCTGCCTCGACAGCAACGGCAAGGGCGAGGCCTACACGCTCGGCTGCAACGGCGGCAACTACCAGCGCTGGGCCTGGTGAGCAGGGGCCGAGCGGACCGGGTCCCGCACGGCGCGCGGTGACCTGACGAGCCGCGCCGACCCGCGGTGAGCCGGCGGTCCCCCGCGGGCTGTCGGCTCACCGCGGGGACTGTAAGACGAACGGTGTAACTCCTGATCAAGGGAGCAGCACCTGATGAGCGAAGCAGCAACGGCCGGCGTGGATACTGCCGCGGTGGCGAAGAAGATCGATGCGGCGCAGCCGCCGGTGGACGGGGTTGACGGCGAGCTGGTCGGCCGGCTGGTGGAGCAGGCCCGGACCGCGGGGGTGCAGCTGACCGGGGAGGGCGGGCTGCTGCAGCAGCTGACCAAGCGGGTCTTGGAGTCCGGGCTGGAAGGCGAGCTGAGCGACCGCCTCGGTTATGACAAGGGCGATCCGGTGGGCAATAACGGCGGCAACAGCCGCAACGGCGCCCGGGCCAAGACCGTCTTGACCGAGATCGGTCCGGTCGAGGTCACCGTCCCGCGTGACCGCAACGGCTCGTTCGAGCCGACCATCGTCAAGAAGCGCCAGCGGCGGCTGTCCGGGGGTCGAGGACATGGTGATCTCGCTGTCGGCCAAGGGCTTGACGACCGGGGAGATCGCGGCGCACCTGGCCGAGGTGTATGGCGCGCAGGTATCCCGGCAGACGATCTCGGCGATCACCGACAAGGTCGTCGAGGGCATGGCCGAGTGGCAGAACCGGCCTCTGGACGCCGTGTATCCGGTCATCTTCCTGGACGCCGTGTATGTGAAGATCCGCGAGGGGAAGGTCGCCAACCGGCCGATCTACGTGGCCTTGGCGGTGACCGTCGAGGGCACCCGCGACATCCTCGGGTTGTGGGCCGGCGACGGGGGTGAAGGCGCCAAGTTCTGGCTGCAGGTCCTGACGGAGCTGAAGAATCGGGGCGTCGCGGATGCGTGCATGGTCGTCTGTGACGGCCTCAAGGGCCTACCCGACGCGATCGCCGAGGTCTGGCCGGCGCGGTGGTGCAGACCTGCGTGATCCATCTGCTACGGGCCTCATTCCGCTACGCGGGTCGTCAGCACTGGGACGCCATCGCCAAGGCGCTTCGTCCGGTCTACACCGCACCCACCGAGGCCGCCACGAAGACCCGCTTCGCCGAGTTCACCGACGCCTGGGGCAGCAAATACCCGGCCATCGTCCGGCTCTGGACCAACGCGTGGGCGGAGTTCACGCCTTTCCCGGCCTTCGACACCGAGATCCGCACCGTGGTCTGCTCCACCAACGCGATCGAGTCCGTCAACGCCCGAATCCGCCGCGCCGTCCGCGCCCGCGGCACTTCCCCAACGAGGCCGCCGCACTCAAATGCGTCTACCTCGCCGTGATGAGTCTCGACCCCACCGGCCAAGGCCGCCGCCGCTAGACCATGCGCTGGAAACCCGCCCTCAACGCCTTCGACATCGCCTTCGAAGGACGCCGGTCCCCAGGCCGCAAGTCGTCCTCAACAACCGGCGTTACACCGTTCGTTTGACAGACCCCGTACGCGCCGGGACGATTGATTACGCAGCGAGATGGCCCGGCTGCGTGTGGCAACCGGGCCATCTCGTATTCCGTGGCCCGAATAGGTTCGGGTCTCACATTCAAGATGCCGATCTTTTGTGCATCAACCGGCATTCATTACCCGCGCGAGCGAGGCTGAGGACTTAACTGACTGGATATTTATCCAACCAAGTCCAATCGCCTTGAAGGCCCCTCAAATTGTCTATGGTGAAATCCAGAGCCTCTCGGAAAGTCCTGAAATCGGCATGGAAGGAGTTCCCTTCACCGAGGCCGGCACCGGACACCACAACCGTCCAAGGACGCTGGCCGAATCCAGAACGTTCTCCATCAACCTTCAGGACCATCGTGACGCCACGCTGGCCGAGCTCCTGCATGAGTTCCGGCAGGCCCAAGCCCGTATCTAGCACTAGTACCCCCTCAACATGCGGGCGATTTGGCCGATATCGTTCGTATGGCCCTTGGCGTTTGCGTTGGCCACCTTACCAATTACCGACCAGAGCTCATTTGAGTTCGGCCCGCTGATGACGTTATTTCTCTTCATTAGTTCGGACACAACTGTATGTGCCGTTCGCTTATTTCCGTCGTTGTACATGTGCGAGCCAGCGATGTCCCGGATCATCACCGCCGACTTCTCCCAGAAGCTGTTGTATCGGGCGGCGTTAGCCAGCGCGTTAGAAGCCGACCCATTTAGCTCGGTTACGCCGCCGACACTGCGGTTAATGTCATCGATCTCATCAGCAGAAACTTCCTTCTTGAAGCCTCCGCCGCAGTTGTGGACCAGGACTGGGGTGTTGCCGGCTAGTACATGGTAAGTGTGAATGTCGGCTACCGTGAGGTTATGTACCGTCGCAGCCACCGTCGCGACACGAGCAGCCAGGATGCGTACGTCTCCGCCCCGGAGCGACTGCAGTGTCATGTCGGCCTTCAGTTCAGAGGCAGCCATCCACTGCTGGCGGCTGGCCACCCAGAACGGATGACCCGCCGTGGCGACGATCTTCTCCGTCCGATCACCGCGCGACCCATCGACGTCGATAGTGAGCGTCACCAACCGCTTCGCCCCGTGACCCACGATTGTCGCGACCACCTCGCGGGACCCGGCTCTCCCCCGCTCCGGATCACTCGCTCGAACCCGATCACCGGTCTTGACCTTCTCGATGGGCTTCTTGCTGCCGTCCGCCATCAGCACCAATGTTCCGGGCACGAAGCTGTTGCTGACGCATGAGCCGCCGTCGGTCAGCTTGGTATACCGCTCGAAACTCGCCTCGGCCGCGCGTAGTGCCTTGCGCGTCTGGAAGAACTCGCCCACCAAGTCGATCAGCTGGGCACCGAGGTTCTTCACGGTCTTGACGACCTGCGCCAACGCCTTCCACCGCAGCCCGTACTTGACCACGAGCTTCCCGATGGCTCCGCCGATCGCGGAAGTGATGATGTTGATACCGGTCGCCACGCAGGCGCCGATATCACCCTTGGTGACGCAGTCGAGCGCGTCGGTGATGCCCAGCTCTTTGGCGAGAATCTTGCCGAGGTGCTTGCCGACAGCGATAAGTTGCCGCTTGTTCTCGGCCGCTCGCTGGCGTGCTCGGAGAACATCAGCCGATACCGGCGGCACGTAGTGCACGTTGCTCCCACTGCCCGACCAGTTGCTCGTCGGATCCTTGGCGTTGGAGCAGCCGCCACAGCCATCGTTGTGCCCGGCGACGTGGTGGTACTTGCCGTCCTTGTCGACATAGTCCGCACCCGGCCCGCACCGGTCGTCCGAGCATGCCTTCAGGCCATCCGGGTCCGAGAAGCTCGCCGGGCTGTTGTTGGCATAGGCGTATCCGTTCATCTGCTGCGGGTCGAACACGTCGATGATCGGGTCCACCGACATGAAGCGGCCGGTGGTCGGCTCGTACTGGCGGGCACCGAGCTCGGTGAGACCGGTCGACGGATCCTTGGTGCCGCCGACGAAGCCCTTGTCCCCGAACCAACCCATGGCGTCCGGCTGGCTTCCCCGCGGTGTGCCGAACGGGGTCGAGCGCCGGATGGCGATGTCATTGCGGGTGGTCGAGATTGCCGCCTGGCCCGTGCCGTGGTGGTCGGAGACCTGTATCTGCTTGCCAGCGACTGTCTCAACAAGCGTCGCACCACCGGCGAGCGGGGTGTAGCGGGTGCCCGCCACGGCGCCGGTCTTGCGGTTGAGCTGCAGCTCCATCGGACCGACGTACAGCGTTGTGCTGTCCGCCTCCCGCCGCAGGATGCGAGCGCCGTCGGCGTCGTAGAGGAACTCGGTGGTCTTTCCCTTCTCCGTCACGGCCGCCACGCGGCCCTCCACGTCCCAGTCGATCTTCTGTTCCTCGCCGACCCTGACGCGCTTGGTCACGGCGCCGGCGTCGTTGTACTCGTAGGAGTAGCGCCGGTCGCCGCGCTCGCCGCTCTCCGTCACCCAGGTGAGCGCATGGGGGCGGGGCTTGCCCGGATCCGGGTACGCGTACGTACGCTCGACGGTCTTCTCACCGCCGACCCCGTGAATCACCTCTCGAGTGCGGTTGCCGGTTTCGTCATAGGCATAGGAGTGGTGGTACGGAGCCGGGCCGGCGACGCCGGTCCGCTCGGGACCTCCCGCACACGGGTCGTCGGCGGGCTTGTCCGTGGTCCACGTGTCGGTCATCCGGCGCAGGTGGTCGTACCGGAAGCATTGAATATCGTTGACCTTGGTGCCCGGAGTGTCGGCGATCGACAGGACGTTGCCCATGTCGTCGTAGCCGAACTTCTGCAGGATGTCGCTGGTCGGGCGGTCCGGTGTCGGGTTGTCGCCGGTGGTGTACGCCTCCCGGGTCAGGCGGAAGGTGTCGACCCGCTTGGTGTCGTCGTAGGTGTACGTCGTCCAGATCCGACGGCTGCCGGACTTGACCTGCGCTTGGAGCAGCTCGCCGGTGGACAGGTAGGTGGCATCGGTCAGCAGCGCCGCGCGCTTGCCCTGGATCTTCTTGAGACGGCGCAAGTCGTCGTACTCGAACGACAGCACCTCGGCGGGCAGGCCGCCGGCCGCCGGCAGGTTGCTGGTGCGAACGGCGCCGTCCGCGTCGTACTGGGTGATGAAGTCGTACTGTCCGGCCAGTTCCTTGCCGGCATGCTCGGGCACGACCTGGCGGGTCTTCGTCGGCCGGTAGTGCGCGTCGCGGCTGAGGGTGGTCGTACGGTACTCCTGCCCATCGACATAGCGGATCGCGGAATCCAGTTGCCCGCGGTCGGCGACGTCGTAGGTCCAGGCGGCGAGCTTGGTCTCCTTGTCGCCATTCTTGCGGTAGGAGGCCACCTTTCGGCCGAGCGCGTCGTACTCCGACCGGAGCGTGACCCCGCGGGCGTCGGTCGCGGTCAGCAGCCGGTCGGCGGCGTCATAGGTGAATGTCGACTCGCCGGCGTCCGGATCGACGGCGCCGATGCGGCGGCCCTGGCGATCGTAGCGGTTGCGCCATGTGTTGCCGGCCGAGTCCTTGATCGTCGTCAACCGTCCCGCGTTGTCGTACCCGTAGGTCGTGGCGTCGAACACGCCCTCGGGACGACCACCCCGGTACTGCCTCAGCTCGACCACGCGCCCCGCGGCGTCGGTGATGCTGGTGGCCGCGGTCCCGCCGGTCGGCGGGGTGACGTGTGTGCGGTCCCCCTCATAGGAGGTCGTCGTGCGCCACTTGGCCACGTTGCCGACGAGCTGGATCGTCGCCGTGACACGGTCTTGCTCGTCGTACTCGTACGCGGTTCGCTTGCCGAGCTGCTCGCCGGGTGTCGCGATCATCTCGTCCGCCGCCGCTCCCTTGGCAAGGAACGGATCGTGCTGCGTCGCCGGCTTGCCGGTGGCGGTATACCAGATTTCGGAGACCAGACGGTTGCCGTCCGGGCCGGGCGCCTGGAGCTGCCGGGGGCGCATGAAGCCGTCGTAGAACTGGAACTCGGACTGCCAGCGCCGGTCGACCCACTTGTCGGCACGGACGACGACCGGCGCGTTGTCGCGGACGAGGTAGCTGTACTTCACGTCGGGGTCGGTGATCGGGCGGCCCTGCAGCGCCACGGCGGTCAGTCGCCCGAGCGCGTCGTAGGTCATGCGCGATGGCCGACCGTTCCAGTCGGTCTCGACGGTGGGCGTGCCCCACGCAATCGAGTACTCGGTGACGTTGCGGAACTCCGTCGGCTTGCCGGCGACATCCACCTTGGGCGAAATCTCGACCTTGCCGGTCGTCAGGCCCTCGGTCTCCGTGTACTCCAGCCGCGTTGTCGATCCCCCGGCGTCGGTGACCGTCAACGGACGGCCGTAGGGGTCGAACGTGCCGGTGGCGGTGTCGGTGTACTGCGGCGCGGCGTTGACGTAGTCGCGGAGCTGCTGGGTGCGCGTCTCCAGACCACGGGTGGGTGCCGGAGCGTCGACCCGACGCGAGGCGCCGTCGTAGAACACGACCTTGTCCGTCAGGACATCGTCCGGTCGACGCGGCTCGGTCGCGCACGGAACGCTGACGGTCTCGACGCGGCGGACGAGGTCCAGCAGGTGCAGCGCGCCGTTGTCCGCGTACTCGGTACGGATGCAGACTTCGTCGCCCTTGACAGCCTTGTCACCGGCGTTGTCGACGCGCAGCGTTCGACCGGTCGGCCACGCGCCGCCGGTGTCGTACGTCGTGGTGGACGCCGTCTCGCGCACCTTCCCGCCGGTGAGCGGGGTCAGTGACCGGACGGACTGCGGCTTGACGAAGTGGGAGCCGCTTTCCTTCCAGTTCTTGTCGACCGCCGTGCGATACCGGAACGGGATGGCGAGCGTCTTGCTGACCATACGGTCGCCGGCGAATACTCGGGTCTCGAACTCGAACCCGGCCAACTCGTCGTGGTCGACCTGCTTACCGCCCTCGGAGTTCTCGACCTCGGCCGGGCGGGTGCCGCCGCCCGGCTTCATATCGTCGTGCATGCCGCGCAGGAAGGTGTACCGGGTGTGGGTCCGCAGGTCGTTCACTCCGCCCGTGCGAACGCTGACCTCCTCGTAGCCCCGCCACTCGCTCCACGTCTGGAACTTGGGCTCGGTGATGCCGTCCTTGTGACTATGCCGCCACGCGGCGGCGCCGTGGTACTCGTACCGCGTGACCATCGGCGGTGAGAGCTTGACGTCCGGCGCCACGCGGGTGCGATCGCGCTCGACGACCTCCTCGACGACGTACTTATGGAACCAGTCGGGCGACTCGGTGCCGGTGCCCTTCGGGTCCCAGATCACCGGGAAGCAACGCTTGGTGCTCGTGCCCGGGGTGGGCAGGTTGCCGGGGGCACAGTCGGGCTTGGCGTAGTTGACATCGATCTGGGCGCCTGTATCGGTCAATACCGTTGCCAGGCGTGCCCTGGCCATCCCCGCAACGCCGTCATCGGGTAGGTCGATGCGGTTGTCGAGCAGCGACGGCACCAGCGTCACCGGCGGCATGGCCAGCGGCTTGTCGGCGCCGAACTGGCCGACATGCTGAATCTTGTACGGCCAGAGGCTCAGGCTGCCGTCGGCATTGTCCAGGAAACCCTGCTCCAGACGCCAGGACTCCACGGGCTTCCAAGCGTTGCCGGTGCGTACCTCGGTGGTCACTGCCGTCAATCGCTTGCGGGAGAAGAACGTGGGACTGGTCTGGCCGACCGTGCACTTCTTCCCCGTGGGGCAGATCAGGTCGAACGGAACATCCGGCCAGCGTGCCTGGTTGGCCTTCGTGAGGTCCTCTTCCTTGCACGCGAACTTCGCGTCGGGAACACACCGCTCGGCGACCTCGAACTGCACTCGCGCCGGCGCGTTCGCCGTGAAGATCTTGCCGTCTCGCTGACCGTAGTCGATGCGCTTCAGGTGACCGCCCCGGTCGTACCGGACGCCTTCCTTGTCGTACTTGGCATTCAACGCGTACGTGTTCGACTCGCGGCCGTAGTAGAGGGTCATGACGTTGCCGTGGCGGTCCTTGACCATGTCCAGGTTCCATCGCCAGCCCTGCTGGCAGTGCGCCTTGGCATAGTCGGCGTCGTGGCACGGCTCGCCGGCATCGTCGCCGAAGACGGGAACGGTCCAGGTCGAGTCGGTCGTCTCCTTACCCTTGCTCCAGCCGGGGAGCTGGCCGATGCCGTAGAAGTACTGCCGGCCGTCGGTGGTCGTGACCTTCCAACCCTCGCCGTTGTCGTCGCCGTTGGTCAGGCTCACCAACCGCTCGATCCGGGACCCGTCGTCGTTGCCGTACCGCCAGGTCGAGTCGACCGTGAAGCCGCTCGGGTCCTTGCGGTCGGTGTCATCCACCTTGATGATTTCGCTGGACCGACCATTGAGGCTGACCACGGCGTTGTCCCGCGCCCAGCACATGTCGCCCTTCTCTTTGTGGCCGTCGTCGGCGCAGGCCCGATAACGGCGCTCGACGTAGCCGGGCTCATAGGTGAAACCCTCGCCCACCCAGGAGCCCTGGTTGTTGGTCATCGCCGTGCGCCCGTCGGTGACCTGCGAGCTGTACGAGAAGGACAGGTCCGGGCCGAGACCGCCCGGCGTGGCCGGCGCGCGCATCGGGTAGCTCCAAGTGAATCCCCCCGTGCCCGGCGAGACGTTCCACTGGGAGGAGGGGGACAACGCCGTGGCACCATACGCGCCCTGACCGGACGCACCCGCCGCCGCCAGAACCAGCAGCACGGGGGCCGCACCGAACTGCACCTCGGCGGTCACCGACCGCGCCTCGGTGTCATTGCGGGTCGGCAGCGGCGCGACGGCGCACCCGGCCGCCGGGCCGCGCAGGCCGCACTCCGGCATGCGGTACAACCGCAGCCGGCCGCCGAAGTCGCCGCCGGCCGCGTACCGGAACGCCTCGTAGCCGAATGTCAGGTGTGCCGTGCGATCGGCCGGCCCCGTCGCGCGAACCACGACGCCGTGCACGTTCGCCTGCGCGGCGACCTCCTGCCCGAGCGTCTCCACCCGGATCGTGCCGGCGGCGGCGCTGCGCCCCGCGGACGTCAGCGTGACGGGGAGTCCACCCACCCGAACCTCGGCGCGGGCTCCGCCCTGCGAGCCGACCGGGATGTCAGCGGCCGCGGGTGCGGGCCACGCCACCGGACGCAGGCTCGATGAACGGCGCTGCTGGAAGGTGTCCCGGCCGAGCGGCGCGGCGGGCGGGGCCAGCCGGACCGGACGCGGCTTCTCGGCTGCCACGCCCGGGTGGTTGAGCCCTGTCCGCGGGCCGGCGTTGGCAGGTGCGTGCGCAGTGCCGAGTACGACGGCCAGGGTCGTCACGCCGGCCGCGATCCGACGCAGCCGGATGCGGTTCTTCATCATGTCTCCGTCCGAGGCGATCGGTTCGTGGGGCGATTCAGCAGCTGTTTCACAGGTCCGGGTCTTCCACCGGGGAAGCCATCGCCTGGATCGCGTACGCATCGGCGACGCCGTCGTACACGCGTAGTTCGTCCAGCACGCCGGCGAATGGGTCGCGCTGGGTACCGCCCGCGAGCATGCGGCCGAGTTGGAGGGCGCCGCCGGGCTTCCACGGCCGCGCATCGGCGACGTTCGCTGACGCGGCCCGGCGGCCGTCCACCCAAAGGACCAGCTCGTCGGTCACGGCGTCGTACGTGGCCGCCAAGTGCTGCCCCAGCTCCTCCCCTGCGGCCACGGGATCGGGATCGGTGAGCGTGGTGTACGTCGGCTTGTCGGCGTCCGTACCCGACAGCACCAGCTCCCAGTGGCCCGCGGCGGAGCAGCGGAGCGCCAGTAGGCTCGCCCGCGCGCCGACCTGAGCTACCGCGGCCATGTCCTTGCCACAGGTCATCCCCGGCAGGCGCGTGCGCACACCGAGGGTGAAGCTGCCGTTGAGTCCCAGCATCGGCTTGCTCGACCCGGCGTGGGCGTTCCGGCCGTCCAGGACCAGGTGTCCGCTGCCGACCAGCGGCTCGGGGGCGTCCGGCTGGCCGGCCGGCTGCTGGTACACGACCGCACCCCCGCCGACCGTCAACCCGGTTCCGGCCACCCCGCCCAACTCGGGGCTGACCCCGCCGGGCGCGGCGTTCAGCTGCCAGTAGCCGACCCGGCCCGGGGGACGCCGGGACAGCTCGGTGATCTCGGCCGGCACCACCACCCGGTCGTACACCGCCGTCGCCGCGATCTCCCCGATCCACCGGTCCCCGTGAGTACCCGCACCGACGAGTTGGCGGCCCACCTGCAGCGGCCCCGACCCGGCCCATCCGGCCCGCCGGTCGACCGCCGACCGTTGCTGCTGCGCGCCCACCACCAGGTACGCACGACCGGCATCCTTGTCCCAGGCGCCGAGCAGGTGCGTCCATACGCCGGTCCGGGCCGGAGCGTCGCTGCCGGCCACCGCGGCGGCGGTGCCGTCCGCGTGGGGCAGGCGGAATACCCACCGCTTGGTGCCGGCGTCGAAGCCCGGGCCGAACGCCGGCCCCGCCGTGCCGTCCTGGCTGACGGCAGCTCGCGACGCGGTCTCGTCCGCGAGGCGCACCCACGTGGAGACCGCGAACGAACCGGTGGTGTCGACCACTCCCGCACGCGTGGCGAGGTGACTGGCCGGGGTGCCAGCGAAGCCCACCGCGCCGTCGGTAACGCAATCCGGACGGCCCGCGCAGCCGGGCCCGCTGCGTCGCAGCTGCACCTCCGCACCGGGGACCAGCGGGTGCTGGTCCTGCTCGTCGGCCAGCTCGGCAGCGCCCGGCTCCTCACCGAACCGCCACTCGCCGAGCGCCGGCCGGTGCGGCACCGCGAACTGGCATACCGCAGCGGCGCTCGCGTTGCCGGCGGCGTCGACCGACTTCACGAACACGGTGTGGGTGCCGCTGCGATTCGCCATCCACCGCTCGCTGACCTCGCCGCCGGGCTGCGACGGCACCCGCCTGTCGTCGGGGGTCGGTTCGCGGTCGACCGCGAACAGGTAGTGCTTGAGGTCGGCGGACGTCGACCGGGCACGGAAGGTGCCGTAGCGCCCCGGGTAGCCGCGCCACTCGGTGTCGGGTACGCACTTCTCCCGGCCGCTCGGCGCTGTGTCGTCCGCGTGGTCGAGCGGCAGGAACTCCTCCGAATCGATGTCCGGGGCGGCCGGTGCCCGGGAGTCGACGACGAACTCGCATGGCGTGGCGTTGTACGGACTGTAGACGTTTGCCTCGTCCTTGGCCCGGGCGCTCCACTGCACCGTCGTGTTCTCCGGGACCGCCTCCTTGGCCAGATCGACGGTGAACCGACTCCCGGCGGCTGCCTTCCCCGCCGGGACGGTCTTCTCGGTGGTTTTCCCGTCGACCGTCCACTTCAGCCGAACCTCGGCCGAGAGCTTCTCCGCATTGTTCTTGCTACGGTCCGGATCGCGCATCATGAGGTACAGGTCGGGCTTCTCCCGGACGGTCGGGCGAGCGCTCCCCCAGGTACACAGGCCGCCCGGCGAAGCGGTGAGGTCGGCGGCCGCCGGTTGGCTCGGCGGCGTGTTGTACCGCACGGTCAGCATCGCGTTGTCACAGAAGCGACGCCAGGAGCGGACATCCGACTCGCTCTTGGCGCGCAGTCCGAATGTGGTGACGAGCGGCCCGTTGGAGGCGGCGGCGAGCCGAACCGCGCTGATCGCGTTGAATCGCGCGTTGCGGTTCGCGGTCGCCGCGCAGCTGAGCCGTCCCACCGGGGAGGCGCTGTTGATCGGCCGTTTGTCGAGCTTCGGTGCGTTGTTCCAGTTGGTGTTCTTGCTGATGCCGCTCAGTGCTCGATAGAGCTGGATCGGCCGTTTGCGGGGCTTGGCCTCCCAACTGTGCTTCTGCGTCACGGCGAACTCGGCCGAGAGAATCGTCTTGTTCCGGAAACTGGTGGGGAGGGTGTAGTACAGCCGCTTGGTCGTGACGCCGTTGCAGGTCCCGTCCGGGCAGCGGCCGACGCCCTCGTCCTTCGCCCCGTCGAACCGCCAGTACTCCTCGTTCGCGTACTCGCCGCCCGCGACCATCGCCCAGGCCGAACGCCTCGGTCCGGTCAGCACCGGATCCACGTAGAGCGGCCACTCGATCGCCGGTTCGGCGAGAAAGGCGATCGGGGGCTTCAGGCGCAGCCGCCCGTCGTCGATGGCGGCGTCCAGGACGGCGACCCGGGCACCGGCAGGCGGATCGGTCATCGGGTCGGCCGCCGGGTCCGCGGCCCGGGTGGCAGCCAGCCCGCGCGAATCCCACATGCGCGGCCGAGCGCTCCCGAACACCTCGACGCCGCTACCGAGGTCGGTGGCCGACAGCCGGCCGGACGCGTCGTGCTGGACCGACAACCCGCTGGTGTCCAGCGCGTACTCCACGCCGCCGGCGAGAGCGCGCGCCGCGCGGGCGTCCTTGACGACGAGTACGTGCGACACCGCGCTCCCGCTGACGGTGACCACCAGGTCGACGCCCGGGCGCACCTCGGCGTACGTGGCCCGCGCCCCGGTCACCGCGGGCTCCGGCAGGCGTTCGGGCCAGGACAGCCGCAACTCCCGGCCGACCCGGCGCAGGGTGAGCAGGGGGTCAGCGCCGCCGCCGGAGACGCGGACATCCAACGCGGCCGCTACCGGCCGCCAGGATCGGTCCGATGCCCGACGCAGCGTCGGGTCCAGGTCGTGCCACCGCCCGGCGCGGTACGTGCGCACCGGCTCCGTGTGGACGGTCTCGGTGATCGAGCCGTCGGGGTTGGCCACCGCTGCTCGAGTCTCGCTCCTGCCGGCCGTGATCTCCACAGGGCGACCGGAGGCGGCGGCGTCAGCGCGGGCCTGCAGTTCGGTGACGACAGGGTCGGGCGGCGACGCGACGGCGGATGCGGCGACGGGCGCGGTGGACGTTGCCACGGCCAACGCAGTCGATCCAAGCAGAGGGTACCGATCAGCGCGGCAGCACGTCGCCATCGAATCCCGATTATCGTTGCCATGCCCATCCCCCGCGTCGGATCCGTGTCGCATTGATCGGTGTCACGCGAGACCCTAGGGGGAATGACCAGGTGCGCTCAAGGCGGTCTATTTATTGCCTATCGGACCGAACACGGCTGTTTCGGACAGATGGCCACTGTCGGACTCCCGACAGTCGAACATGTCCTCGCTGTCGGGCTGGTTCGGCACGGCGTCCGTGCGGTCGTGGATGCTTACGCCAGGGCTGCTGGGGTCGCGCTTCGGGGGCCGGCCCGCCGGAGCTCGCTGAGCTGGCTGTGCGCCGCGGCCGCACCCGAGGCGTCGCCGAGGGCGGTGTATCCGGCCAGCGCAGCGGCCAGGTGTTCACGCGCGGCCGAGACGTCCGGCGGCTCGGCCCGGCTGCGGACGGCGCCGAGGCCCGCGTGCGCGTGGGCGGTACCGGGGCCGTCGCCGACCGCCAGGTACCGCCGCAGCGCCCGCCCGAGCGCCGCCGCGGCCCGGGCGTGGTCGCCCGCGTCCAGGTACGCCAGGCCGCGCTCGTACAGCACATTGGCCAGGCCGCGGGTGCGGACCGGGCCGCGCGGCATCGACCGGAACGCCCGCTCGGCCGCGGTCAGCGCGATGAACGCGGCCGGGAGCTGGCCCTGGAGGCGCAGGACGGTGCCGCGGTGGTGCAGCGCGGTACCGCGGGCCAGCGGGTCGGCCGCGGCGTCGGCCGCCCGCCGGTACAGCTCCACCGCCGTCGCCCACGGCCCGTCGTGCCGCAGGAACCCGGCCAGCGACTCGATGAGGTCCACCAGGACGGCCGCGCTGGCCGGCGGCCACTCGACCGGGTCGGGGGCGGCCGGGCCGGCGGGCAGCCGGCGGGCGCAGCCGAGCAGCGCGGTGCGGGCGCGGCGGAACCAGCGCAGCGCCGCCGCGTGCCCGGCCGGCGTCGCGGCCTCGGCCCAGCCGGGCGGGCGGGTGTGCCGCAGCAGGAGGTGGCCGGCGCGCGCGGCCTCGGCGCGGGCCCGGTCGGCGTACCGGGTGTGCAGCCGGTCCCGGGCCGCCCGCCGGACGGCGGGGTCGACGCCGTCGAGCAGTTCGCGGGCGTACCGGGCGACCGGGTCGAGCAGGTGCCAGCGCACGCCGTCCGGCTCGATCAGGCCGGCCCGGCACAGCTCCGCGGCGAGGTCGGCGGGGGCGGTCGGGCCGAGCAGGTCGGCGGTCGCGGCCGCGCCGAAGGTGCGGCCGGGGTGCAGCGCGAGCAGCGGGAACAGGCCGGCGTACCCCGGCCGGCGCTCGTCCAGGCAGGCCAGCGCCAGCCGCACGGCGGCGGCGACCGGGTCGGCGGCGACGGGGTCGGCGGCGGGCCGGGGCAGGTCGGCGATCCGCGGTTCGGGGTGCTGCCGCAGCGTCCGGGCGACCAGCGCGATCGCCAGCGGCAGGCCGGCGCAGCGCGCGGCGAGCGCCCGCAGCGCGGCGGGCTCGGCGGCCGGGCGGGGGTCGCCGGCGGCGAGCAGGCCGCGCAGCAGGTCCGCGGCGGCGGCCGGCGGCAGCGGGCCGAGCCGGCGGGTGGCGAAGCCGGGCGGGGTCAGCTTGTCCCGCGCGGTCACCAGGACGCGGTGCGGCGTGTCCGGCCCGGGCGCCAGCGCGCTGATCTGCGTCCAGTCCAGCGCGTTGTCGAACAGCAGCAGCGTCGCCGGCCGGTCGGCGAGCAGCCGGTGCAGCCGGTCGTACTCCCCGGCGGGGTGGCCGGGGATCGGCCGGTCCGGCGCGCCGGCGGCCGCCAGCAGGCCGCGCAGCAGCGCGGCCGGGGTGACCGGGTCGGTGGGGCTGTCCCCGCGCAGGTCCGCCATGATCGCGCCGCCGGGGAAGTGGCCGGCGCGGACGGCCCGGTCGGCGGCGGCCCGGGCGAGGACGGTCTTGCCGACGCCGCCCGGCCCGCACAGCGCCACGTGCCGGTCCGGGCCGGGGCCGGTGAGCGCGGCGACGATCGGGGCGACGTCGGTGGCGCGGGCGAGCGGTTCGCCGCCGCGCGGCGGCCGGACCGGGTACCACGGCCCGCCGACGTCCGTGGTCGGACTGTCCGATCCGGCCGGTCCGCCGGTGCGCCGCTCCGCCATGCCGCTCCCCCTCCGCCGGTTCGCCGCTCCACTGGGGATAACGCGGCGGCCGGGCGGATGGCGTCGGCGCGGATCAGATCCCGTTGATGGCCTCGGCGTAGGCGGCCGGCGAGCCCTCCCGGGCGCACGCCTTCATGTCGTCGTACAGCCACATGAACCCGCCGACGATGCCGGCCGACTGCTGCCAGGACTTCATCCTGCTGCGCACGCGGTCCGGGCTGTCGCCCTCGCGGCACCCGCTGCCGTGCCGACTCCACAGGCCCGGGTCGACGGGCAGGCCCAGGTCGCGGCCCCACGCGGCGGGGTCGTTGCCCTGCCCGCCGGCGTAGTTCTGCAGGTACACCCGGTCGACCAGGCCGCCCAGGTTCGACTTGAGGCTGCGCCAGAAGCCCCGGTTCGTGTACGGCACGAAGGTGAACCGGTACCCCAGCTTCTCGCCCATCCGGGCGAACGCGACGGTCGAGTCGAGGTGGTACTCGGCCTCGTCGTCGTTGTTGAGCGCGTCCGCGCCGGTGGCCGACTTCAGCGCGGCGAAGTTGCGGTACAGGATGCTCTTCTCGCCCGTGCCCCCGGCGGCGATGAGCTTGCGGATCACCGCCCAGTCGTTCGGGCCGGCGGAGCCGACCGACACCTCGATCCGGTCGACCGAGGTCGGGGCCTGCTTGAGCGTCCGGAGCCGGTTCGGCCAGCCGGCGTCGCCGATGTACCTGCCGTCGGCGACGATGCGGTGGTCGTTGTAGTAGAGGTCGCCGTTGTCGTGGACGTGGATCGCCCACAGGATCACCGTGGTGAAGCCGGAGGACCGCAGCGTGTCCATCACGGCCTGGCCGTCGCTGTAGAACGGCCCGCCGCCGTAGATCGCCGACCGGCCGCGCTCGGCGGGTTGCGGCGAGACGGGTTGCGGGGCGGCGGCGGCCGGGGTGGGCGCGGCGAGCGCCACGACGACGGCGGCGCAGGCTGCGGCGAGGCGGCGCAGCCGGTTCCCGGGGTTCGCCATGCGGTACTCCGAATCGGTCGGGACCGGCGGGGGTGGGTGCGCCCGGCGGCGCCCGGCGCCCCGCGGGCGGCCCGGTCCCGCCCGGCGGCCGGTCAGGCGATGATAAGGAACCGGCGCCGCCCGCGGGGCCCGGCGACATCGAGAACTTTCCACGTTTGACGCCCCGGATTCACGCCGGCGGAGCGGGCGCGAACGGGTAGTCCGGCAGCGCGATCGCGTCGCTGCGGGACAGGAACCGCTCCATCAGCAGCCGCAGCGGCCAGTGCAGCATGAGCCGCATGGACGTGTCCCGCGCCGCCAGCGCCAGCCTCGTCGCCGGCAGGAAGGTGCGCAGCGCGCCGGGTGGCAGCTCCTGGCACTGCGCCACGTACGGGCGCAGCCGCCGCTCGTACGCCGCCACCGCCGCCGCGTGGTCCCCGCGGGCGAGCAGCAGCTCGCCGGCCAGCACGTACGCGCCGACGAGGGCCAGCGCGGTCCCCAGGCCGGTGATCGGCGACGGGCAGTACCCGGCGTCGCCCAGCAGCACCGCCCGCCCGCTGCTCCACCGCGGCAGCCGCACCTGTCCGACCGGCGCGACCACCAGGTCGTCGGCGGACCCCGCGGCCGCCAGCAGCCGGGGCGCCAGCCAGCCGACCCCGGCGAACCGCTCCGCCAGCTCCCGCCGCTGCGCCGCCGGGTCGGCCGGGGCGCGGTGGCCGTCCGGCGTCCGGTACGCGAACATCGCGTTGGTCGTCCCCGGCCGCCCCGCGCGGATGCCGACGCCGCGGCCGTCGCCGGTGGAGTACTGGAGCATCCAGCCGGCCGCCTCGACCGGGAAGGGCGCGGTGAAGTACGCCAGGTGCGCGCCGAGCGGCCGCAGATGCCCACCGCCGGCGCCGAACGCCAGCTCGCGCAGCGGCGAGCCGACGCCGTCGGCGCCGACCACGAGGTCCGCCCGCAGCTCGTCGCCGCCGGCCAGCGTCGCCCGCACCCCGTCGCCGTCGTCGCGCAGCGCGGCGATGGTGTCGCCGAACCGGTACGCCACCCGGTCGCGGGTGTCGGCGTACAGCAGGTCGGCGAGGTCCCCGCGCAGGATCTCGATGTCCGACACGATGCCCTTGCCGCCGAAGTCGTCCACGGTCATCTCGACCAGGTGCCGGCCGCCGGCGTCGACGAAGGCGAACCCGCGCTCGGGCGCGCGGGCGGCCAGGACGGCGTCCAGCAGGCCCATCCGCCGGACCACCTCGCGGCACACGCCGCGCAGGTCGACGGCGTGGCCGCCGCGGCGCGGGGCCGGGGCGACCTCGACGACGGTGGCGGTGAAGCCGGCGCGGACCAGCCAGTGCGCCAGCGCCGGCCCCGCGATCCCGCCACCCTGGATGAGCACGTGCCCCGTCATGTGTCCCCCGTTCCGCGCCACCGACCATAGTGGTGCCGGGCGACATGCTGCACTCGCCGGCGGTAGCGAATGAGGCGGGACGGCGGCTCCCGGACCGCTGCCGGGGGTCGCCGGCTTGCTGGCCGACATGCGGCGCCCGTGCCACGACCTCCTCGCACCGCCGGCCGGCGCACGCGCCGGGGCCGCCGTCAGTCGAGGAAGCGCTCGAGCAGCGTGGCCAGCCGTACGGGCGCCTCGAACATGCCGTAGTGGCCGGCGTCGGTGAGCACGGCGGACTCGGCGTTCGGGTAGTCCGCGCACCAGGTCGACGCCACCCACGCCGGGCCCAGCGCCGGGTCGTGCTCGCCGGCGATCGCCAGCGCCGGTACGGCGGCCCCGCGGACCTCCGCGGCGAAGTCGGCGTGCGCCCAGGCGGCCAGGTACGCGCCGAACGCCTTCGGGTCGCTGGTCGAGGTCGAGAACGCCGCCATCGCGTCCAGCCACCGGCCGGTCAGCCGGCTGCCGGTGGTGAAGTCGATGATCTGCCGGCGCTTGGCCGGGTCCGCGGCGGCGCCGTCGAACAGTGCCCACCCGTCGGCGTCGAACGGGAACCCGGCCGCCGACACCGGGCTGATGCCGGCGAGGCGCTCGACCCGGTCCGGGGCGTCGGCGTACACCCGCTGGATCGCCGCGCCGCCCATCGAGTGCCCGACCAGCGCGAACCGTTCCCAGCCCAGCTCGTCGGCGAGCGCGAGAGTGTCGCCGGCGATCTCGGCGAGGGTGTACTCGCCGGTCTCGGCGCGCCGGCTGCCGTACCCGCGGTAGTCGAGGAAGGCGTAGCTGAACCGGTCGGGGTCGATGAGGTCGGTCAGCCCGCCCCAGTTGTGCGCGGCGCCGAACCAGCCGTTGAGGGCGATGACGCGGCGCGGACCGGTACCGACGCGGACGTGACCGATGGCCATGCGGCTCTCCTTGATCGCGGATGAGTAGACCGGCAAATCTTCGCATCATTCCAGTCACGGTACGAAAAGGGAACCGATCCGTCGGGCACCCGACACTGCCCGTGACTCAACGGGGCCGTTCCCTCACTATGGGCGTCAACGGTGGGGCTCGCCCTGCCGGCGGGGAGACGGGTGCTGGGTGGGAGTTTCGCGAATCCTCGCGACCGGTGGTCCGTGGGCCGACCCCCTCGGTCGGCCCACACCACTCCCCCGGCGGCCGACCGCGCGCGGAACGCCGAAGGGAGACCCATGACCCCCACCGACGAGGAGCCCCCACCGGGTGGCTGGTGCGCGACGATGGCCGTCCACCGGCGGCTGCTCGACGCGGACCCGGTGTACGCGCAGACCCGCGCGGACATCGAGAGCTTCACCTTCAGCCGCAAGGGCTGGGCCCGCGGCCGCCCGCGCGAGGTCGTGACGATCCCGGTGGTCGTCCACGTGGTCTGGAACGCCGAGGCGCAGAACATCGACGACGCCCAGGTACACCGGCAGCTCGACGTCCTCAACGCCGACTTCCGCTCCCGCAACGCCGACCTCGGCGGCGTCCCCGACGTGTGGCGGGACCGGGTCGGCGACGGCCGGATCGAGTTCGCGCTCGCCACCGCCGACCCCAGCGGGTCGCCGACCAGCGGCATCACCCGCACCCGGACCAGCGTCCGCGCGTTCGGCGCCAACGACACCGTGAAGTCCACCCGGACGGGCGGCGCGCCCGGCTGGCCGGCGGACCGGTACCTCAACGTGTGGGTCTGCCAGCTCGGCGGCGGACTGCTCGGCTACGCGCAGTTCCCCGGCGGGCCGCCGGAGACCGACGGCGTGGTCCTCCTGCACTCGGCCACCGGAACCGGCGGAACGGCCCGGGCGCCGTTCGACCTGGGGCGGACGGCGACGCACGAGGTCGGGCACTGGCTGAACCTGCGGCACATCTGGGGCGACGACGGCGAGGGTTGCAGCGGCAGCGACTTCGTGGCGGACACGCCGAACCAGGGCGGGCCGAACACCGGGCGGCCGGCGTGGCCGCAGCTCTCCTGCAACAACGCGCCGGAGGGGGACATGTTCATGAACTACATGGACTACACCGACGACGCCGGCATGTTCATGTTCACCAAGGGGCAGGTGGAGCGAATGGACGCGTGCCTCGCCGGGCCGCGCTCGTCTTTCGTCACGACGTAGCGCAGCAGGGAAGGCGGTAGCCGTTGCGCACGATCAGCCACGACGATTTCATGCGCCTCCCGCACGAGAACCGATCATCGTCGCTGGCGAGGATCACCGGTGGGCGGAGCGATCGGCGCTGGTGGCGGTGCCGGTCCCGATCACCGACTTCTACGTCCTGGACGGCCGAGCGGTCATCCTCCTGTTCTTCGACCCGCGCGGCGCGGTGGAACGCTACGTCCACAGCGACGAGTCCTCCCTGGTGGAAATGTGCCGCGGATCGTTCGGGGCCGCGTGGCCACTGAGCACCCCCCACAATGAGTACCGAACCGCTATCGTTCCTCGATGACCAACGCAAGCAGTTGGGCGCCCGACTCCGCCGTCTACGCAAGTCGGCGGGGCTGACGGGCCGGGCGCTCTCGGCTGCGACGGGCATCCACTTCACCTCGATCAGCCGGATCGAGAACGGCAGGGGTCGCACCCTCGGAGCGCCAGCTTCGAGGGTGGTGTGCCGCCTGCGGAGCGGCAGCGCACCCGGACGACCTGGTGGCCACTCTGCACGCAGTGGACAAGATGTACCGGGAGTACAAGGGCTTGGTACGGCGCGGTATGAAGGGCGTCTACCACGCCGGTACCGCCGCCCGGTACGAGCGGACCAGTGTCTTCCGCGTTCACGAGATCAACGTCATTCCGGGCATGTTCCAGGTCGAGGGGTACATGCGCGCCGTGCTGAAATGGTGGCGCACCTTCCATCAGGCGCCGAACGACGACGACGCCACCGTGGCCATGCGGCTGCCGCACATCAGCGTCGGCGTGATCCCGCTGCGAGGCGAGACGTCGCGCTATTCCAATGTGGGCTTCTGGATCCGGGACGACGCCATGGTCACGCTCGAAACCCCGACCGCCGGCCTCCGACTGACCCGCCCGAGTGAGATCCCGCTCTACGCCGGCATCTTCGCTGCCCTCCAGAACCGGTCCGTCTACGGCACCGAAGCTCGCCACCTGATCGCCACCGCCCTCGCAGACCTCCAGCTCGGAGGGCCGGTGTCGTACGGCCACCTCAGGATGCAGGCCGATAGACATCGTGCGGCACAGCAACGTCCCGGGCTCGACGAAAGGCTTTCGTGACGGCCTCGACCACTCGAGGTTCCGAGACCAAGGAGTATCCGGCCGGGTTCAGCGCACCGTCGAAGTGCAGGAGCATCAGCTCGGCTTCATCGAGGATGTTGAAGTCCGTCGGCGGCAGCAGGCAATCGGCCAGGTTTCTGCGGTTGGTCCATCGAGTGGTGTCCCCCGCCTCGTTCGACCTCCCCGTCTGCTCGTGGGTGAAGCGCCAGTAGTCATTGAGCGGTTCATCCACCACCTTGATGCGCTTCACGTCCTTGCCGGCGGCACGCAGGCTGGACATGTACTCCATCCAATCACGGTGATACTCCCAGTCCATTTACGCCGGCATCGAGCCACTTCCTGCACTCGGCATCGTCGTGTCGCTGACGTACTCGCGCTGAAACTCCATACGCCACCGCGACCGGTTGATACTCCGCAACCTCGCCGCGAAATCCGCGCCGGATAGCTCCTTCTTGTCCAACACCCCTCCAGTCCCCGGATGCGGCGCTCGCGCCGCTGGCCGTGGCCCGAGTGTCCGGCTCCCATCATGGGTCACGAAGCAATAACTTCCATAGTGGATCGCTCGCCGCTCCGTCCCGGCGAACATGGGTGAGGTACCGGATCAGGGCTGGATTGCGTCGCCCAGCCCACGATCACGAGCTGGGCGGCCCCGCGGCCCTCCCGCGAGACCGACAGAATGATGATCTCGTGAGCTATTGACTTTCGATAGGTTCGTGCTGATACTCGATGTATGGTTACCGAGAATCGAGCGGTTGCGCTGCTCCGTGTCTTCCTTGTCGTCCTGTTCGGGATCCTGCTGGTCTTCCAGACCCTGTCCATGCCGGGGCAGTTCGCGCACATGGCACGCGAATCACCACAGGACGCCCACCTGCGCTGGCCCCTGACCGCCATCGCCGTCGTCCTCATCCTCTGCGTGCAGGTGGTGCTCGTCGCCACCTGGAAACTGCTGACCCTCGTCAAGCGGGACCGCATCTTCAGCCAGGCCGCGATGATCTGGGTCGATGCGATCGTCTGGTCGATCGGCACGGCGTGGCTCGTCCTGGTCGGCGTTTTCACGTGGGTCGTCCTGCACGCCGACGACCCCGGCATGCCGATGCTGCTGCTCCTGCTGCTCACCGGGGTCACCGTGGTGGGGCTGCTGATGGTCGTCATGCGCGCGCTGCTGCAGAAGGCGACCGCGCTGCGCACCGACCTGGAAGCGGTCATCTGATGGCCATCGTCGTCCGCATCGATGTCCAGTTGGCCAAGCGCAAGATGAGCGTCGGCGAGTTCGCCGAACGGGTCGGGCTCACGCCCGCGAACGTGGCGGTGCTGAAGAACGGCCGGGCCAAGGCCGTGCGGTTCAGCACGCTGGAGGCCATGTGCCGGGTGCTCGACTGCCAGCCCGGCGACCTGCTGGAGTGGGTCGATGAATGAGAAGGGGAAGGCCATGGTGTACGTCCCGGCGGCCGCGCTGGTCGTCGCGCTCGGCGCCGCCGCGGTCTGGTACGGCGGGAAGGACGACTCGCCCGGACTCCAGCTCATCGGCGTCGTGCTCGTCGTGGGCGCGGTGGTGTGGTGCGTGCGGGCCGTGCGGCGGAGCCGGTGACCGTACCGGTCGCCCGCCGGCGGGCCGGGGCCGGCGCTACGCCGATTCGCACATATTGATTGTGTTTGACAGCGTGTTACCGTGTCGACACACTGTCCGGACACGGAGGTGAGTCGTGAGCCCGAGCCCGCCGCCCGCGCTGTTCCGCCGCTGGGTACACGTGCACGAGGAGGACGAGGCCGGCGTCCGGGTGTACCGGCCGGCGGACGCGCCGCTGCCGCCGGCCCGCGGGCGGGACGGCATCGAGTTCCACCCGGACGGCAGCCTCTGCCAGTACTCTCCCGGCCCGGCCGACGCGCCGGTCGGGCGGGACGGGGCGTGGCGGGTGGCCACCCCGGACACGCTGGAGATCACCTCGGCGCGCGGGGCCGGCCGGTTCGAGATCGTCAGCGTCGACGACGACGAACTGCGCCTCCGCCCGGCGACCGCCGGCTGCCCGGGCTGACCCACCCGGACCACCTCCCACCAGACCATTCGCGTGGCCCGGCCGGATGGCGTTGGCCGACCGGCCGGGCGGCGAGGTCAGGCCACGCCGGCGCGGAGAGGTCAGGTCAGCCGGCGCGGAGAAGGTCAGGCCAGGCCGGCGCGGCGCAGGGCGTCGGCCATCGCGCTGTCCGGCGCCGGGCGCCCGCCCTGCCCGCCCGACCCGCGGCCCCGGTCCGCGCCCTTGCGCTCGCGGTCGCTCCGCTGCCCGGTACGGCCACCCGCGTCCCGCTGCCCGGACCGCTCGCCGCGCCCGTCGCCGCCCCGCTGCCCGGACCGCTCGGCGGCCGGCTGCCCCGCGCGACCCTCGCCCCGCTGCCCGGATCGATCACCGCGCGCCGCCCCGCCGCGCTGCCCCGCCCGGTCACCGCGCGCGTCGCCGGCCCGCTGCCCGGCCCGGTCCGACCGGCCACTGCCGTCCCGGCCGGCACCGCCGCCGTCCCGACCAGCGCCGCCGTCCCGACCAGCACCGCCCTCCCGACCAGCGCCGCTGTCCCGGCCGGCGCCGCCGCGCGCGCCCTCGCCCCGCGGGCGCGGCGGGCGGGCGTCGTCGGCCGTGCGCATCGTCAGGGAGATGCGCTTGCGGACCGCGTCCACCTCCAGCACCCGGACCTTGACGATGTCGCCCGACTTGACCACATCCCGCGGGTCCTCGACGTACCGGTCGGCCAGCGCCGAGATGTGCACCAGCCCGTCCTGGTGGACGCCGACGTCCACGAAGGCGCCGAAGGCCGCGACGTTCGTCACCACGCCCTCCAGCAACTGGCCGGGGCGCAGGTCGGCGAGCGTCTCCACGCCCTCGGCGAACGCGGCGGTCCGGAAGCCGGGGCGCGGGTCGCGGCCGGGCTTCTCCAGCTCGGCGAGGATGTCGGTGACGGTCGGCAGGCCGAAGTTGTCGTCGGCGAACTCCGCCGGGCGCAGCGGGCGCAGGGCCGCGGCGTTGCCGGCCAGGGCGGCGACGTCCGTACCGGCGGCGGTCGCGATGCGGCGGGCCAGCGGGTACGCCTCGGGGTGCACGCCGGAGGCGTCCAGCGGGTCGGCGCCGCCGGTGATCCGCAGGAAGCCCGCGCACTGCTCGAACGCCTTGGGGCCGAGCCGCGGTACGCCGTGCAGGTCCGCCCGGGAGCCGAACCGGCCGCGCGCCTCGCGGTGCCGGACGATGTTCTCCGCCAGCGTCGGGCTGATCCCGGAGACCCGGGCGAGCAGCGGCACCGACGCGGTGTTGAGGTCGACGCCGACGCCGTTGACGCAGTCCTCGACGACCGCGTCCAGCGAGCGGGCCAGGCGGGACTCGGCGACGTCGTGCTGGTACTGGCCGACGCCGATCGAGCGCGGTTCGATCTTGACCAGCTCGGCCAGCGGGTCCTGCAGGCGGCGGGCGATGGAGACGGCGCCGCGCAGCGAGACGTCCAGCTCGGGCAGCTCCTCGGACGCGTACGCCGACGCCGAGTAGACCGACGCGCCGGCCTCCGAGACGACCACCTTGATCAACCCGGGCCGCAGCTTGACCAGGTCGGCGGCGAGCCGGTCGGTCTCCCGGGACGCCGTGCCGTTGCCGATGGCCACCAGTTCGATGGCGTGCTGTTCGCAGAGTTTCGCGAGCGTGGCCAGGGACGCGTCCCACTGGCGGCGCGGCTCGTGCGGGAAGATCGTGGCCGTCTCGGCGACCCGGCCGGTGGCGTCGACGACGGCGACCTTCACGCCGGTGCGCAGGCCGGGGTCCAGGCCGAGGGTGGACCGCGGGCCGGCGGGCGCGGCCAGCAGCAGGTCGCGCAGGTTGCCGGCGAACACCCGGACGGCCTCGTCCTCGGCCGCCTGCCAGAGCCGGGCGCGCAGGTCGATGCCGAGGTGCACGAGGATGCGGGTGCGCCAGGACCAGCGAACGGTGTCCAGCAGCCACTTGTCCCCGGTCCGGCCGCGGTCCTCGACGCCGACGTGCGCGGCGATCCGGGCCTCGTACGTGGTGCGCACGCCCGGCGCGGGCGGCTCGGCGTCCGGCTCCAGGGCGACGTCGAGGACGCCCTCCTTCTCGCCCCGGAACAGCGCCAGCACCCGGTGCGCGGGCAGGCTGGTGAACGCCTCGGCGAAGTCGAAGTAGTCGGCGAACTTCGCGCCCTCGGTCTCCTTGCCGGCGCGGACCCGGGCGGCGACCCGGCCGCGCTGCCACATCTGCTCGCGCAGCTCGCCGATGAGGTCGGCGTCCTCGGCGCAGCGCTCGACCAGGATCGCCCGCGCGCCCTCCAGCGCGGCGGCGGCGTCGGCGACCGCGACCTCCGGGTTGACGTACGCACCGGCGACGGTCAGCGGGTCGCCGGTCGGGTCGGTGAGCAGCAGCTCGGCGAGCGGGCCGAGGCCGGCCTCGCGGGCGATCTGGGCCTTGGTCCGGCGGCGCGGCTTGTACGGCAGGTAGATGTCCTCCAGCCGCGCCTTGGAGTCGGCGGCGGCGATCCGCTCGGCCAGCTCGTCGGTGAGCTGGCCGCGGGAGCGGATCGATTCGAGGACGGTGGCCCGCCGGTCCTCCAGTTCGCGCAGGTACCGCAGCCGCTCCTCCAGCGTGCGGAGCTGGGCGTCGTCGAGGGAGTCGGTGGCTTCCTTGCGGTACCGGGCGATGAACGGCACGGTGGCGCCGCCGTCGAGCAGGCCCACCGCGGCGGTCACCCGGCCGGTCTCGACGCCGAGTTCCGCGGCCAGGCGCTGATCGATCATGGAGGTCACGTGCGCCATTCTGCCGCTCCCGCCGCCGGCTGTCGCGGGGGCGCCCCGGCGGCGGGCCCGGCGTCACCCTCCGCGCGCGCGGCGACACCCCCCGCCGACCATCCACAAAGATCAACATGCCCCGGACGCAACGCCCGGCGACGCCGCGGCGTCCGGGCCCGGCGCGGGATGCGCGGCGCGGGGGGGCGCTCGGAGGGCAGAGGCTCGGCAACGGCTCGATGAGCGCGGCGCCCGAGGGTGCGCCCGGCCGGTCAGCGCGGCGGGGCGGCGACCCGCGGGCGGGGGCGGCGGGAGGCTGGCGCCGGCGCCGTGAAGCGCGGCCACCGGCCCGCCGCGAGCCGGCGCCCGGCCAGCCGGCGGGAGACGACCCGGCGGGCGGCGCGCAGCGGGCGGCCGCGCCGGCCCGGACCCGCGGCCGCGCGGCGGGCGCGCAGCCGCGGGCCGACCGCGAGCGCGAGCACCAGCACGGCCAGGGCGGCGAGCGCGGCGGCCAGCACCCGCGGGTCCAGCGCGGCCAGCGTGCCGGCCGCGGCGCGCTGGGCGGCCGCGCCCGCCGCGACGACCGGGTCGCCCGCGGCCGCCGCCGGGTCGCGCAGCACCCGCAGCTCGTACCAGCCGTAGTACGCCAGGTACGCGCCGGCGACCGCGAGCAGCCCGCCGGCGAGCCGGGGCAGCCACGCCGACAGCCGGCGCAGCCGGCCGAGCAGCCAGCTCCGGGCGAGGACGACGGCCAGGCCAGTGACCGCGACGACGGCGCCCATGCCGGCGGCGTACCCGAGGAAGGGCAGCACCCCGCCGCCGCGGGCGCCGGCCAGCACGACGGCGAGGAACGGCCCGATCGCGCAGCTCAGCGACGCCGCCGCGTACGCCGCGCCGAACGCCACCAGCGACCACGCCGAGCCGGTCAGCCGCGGCGCGCGGGTGATGCCGCGGGGCAGCGGCAGCGCCCGGCCGGCGGCGACCAGCGCGCCGGTGCCGACCAGGACCGCGCCGAGCACGATCGTCACCCACGGCAGCCGCGGTTGCAGCACCGGGCCGAGGGCGTCCAGCAGGGCGCCGGCGGCGGCGAACACCGCGGCGAAGCCGGCGGTCATCGCGGCGGCGCCGCGCAGCGCCCGGCGGGCGGCCCGGGCCGGCGGGTCGCCCGGCGCGGCGAGCAGGGACAGGTACGCCGGGAGGACGGCGAAGCCGCACGGGTTCACGGCGGCGACGGCGCCGGCGGTGACGGCCAGCGCCCAGTCGGCGCCGGTCACGCGGCCAGCTTCTCGACCCGGCGGGTCAGGTCCAGCGAGTCCAGCCAGCCCTTGTGCAGCACGTTGCCGTCGGCGTCGAGGATGACGAACACGCTCTGCTCGACGATCCCGAACCGCCGCCACACCGCGCCGGCGCCGTCGTCGAGGTGCCGGACGCCCTCGACCTTGGTGTCGGTGATGAACTCGCGCATGGCCGGGCGGCTGCCCAGGCCGGCGACGCCGACGATGCCGACGCGGTCGCCGTACTGCTTCGTCAGGTCGGTCATGGTCGGGGCCTGGCCGGCGCAGGTGGCGCAGAACGGCGCCCAGAACCAGAGCACCGCGGGCTTGCCGGCGAGGCCGCCGCCGTCGAACGCCGCGCCGTCGATGGTCTTCCCGGTGAACCGCAGCGCCGCCGGTACGACGGCGGGCGGGGCGGGGTCCGCGGCGGCGGGGCTCGCGGCAGCCCCGGCCGTGGCCGCCGCGCGGGCGGCGGGCGGGGGCGGCTCGTCGGCCGGGGCGACCGGCGCGCAGCCGGCGGCGCCGACCAGGAACAGGCCGGCGAGGGCGATACGGACTCGACGGGGCACAGCCACCTCCGGACACACGGAGTACGAGGTCACGCAGGGGTACGGGCGGCGCGGCCGGAGAGTTCAGCCGCCGCCGGATGACCGGGCCGCGGGCCCGGGGCCGGTGGGACCGGCGGGGCGTCAGAGTTCGAAGAGGAAGCGCAGCGCGTCGTGCAGCCGGGCCATGCTCGACCCGGTGATCATGCCGATCCGCTCGGCCCCGGCGTAGGCGGGCAGCCGGCGGAGCCGGTTCAGCACGACGACGCCGGTGATCGGGTCCTGCTCGGCCAGCGGGACCGCGTACGGGGGCAGGTCGGCCATGCCGCGCAGCCGGACGATCGGCGCGCACAGCGGGGCGGCGTTCTCCCGGTCGTTGTACGCGTCGCCGGTGAGCACCAGCACCCGGTACCGCAGGTCGCTGCGGTTGCCCACCGTCCAGACCTCGCCCTGCCGCATCCGGGCCGGCGGGGGCAGCGCGGCGCCGGGGTCGGACTCGGTCAGCCCACCGGCGGCGCCGTCGGCACCGAAATCTGGCGGGGGCGTGGCGCGCATTGGGCGAGCCTACCTGCCGATCAGGGGTTTGCGGCACGCGCCGCGCACCCCGATCCGGGCCGGTCCACTCAGGATTCGCCGCCCGTTCGGGGCCCCGCTGCGCCGTTCGTGGCCGGGTGCGCGGTCCGGGGGGTACCGGTCGGCCCGCCCGTTCCGGCCGACCGGACTTGGCAGGGTGTGCGGATGTCCGTACATTTGAGGGGTGACCAGCCCCCCGCCGGGCGCGCGCCCGGTCGACCGCGACAGCGCACTCCCCCTCTGGGCCCAGGTTCACGACGACCTGGCCCGCCGGCTCACCGCCGGCGAGTTCGACGGCGCCTTCCCGGGCGAGTTCGCCCTGGTCCAGCAGTACGGCGTCAGCCGGCACACCATCCGCGAGGCGCTGCGCCGGCTGCGCAGCGACGGCCGCGTCGTCGCCGGCCGGGGCCGCCCGTCCCGCCCGGCGCCGCGGGAGATCGACCAGCCGCTGGACCGGCTGTACAGCCTGTTCGCCGCCGTCGAGGCGGTCGGGCAGCGGCAGCACAGCATCGTCCGGGCGCTGGACCTGCGCACCGACGAGATCGCCGCCGCCCACCTCGGGCTGGCGCCCCGGGCGGCCCTGGTCTACCTCGAACGGGTCCGGCTCGCCGACGGCGAGCCGCTGGCCTTCGACCGGGCGTGGCTGCCGGCGACCATCGCCGTCGGGCTGCTGGACGCCGACTTCACCCACACCGCCCTGTACGACGAGCTGGCCGGCACCTGCGGCCACGAGATCACCGGCGGCCGGGAGCAGTACCGGGCCGCCGTGCCCACCGCCGCCGAGCGATGTCTGCTCGGGCTGGACGAGACGGTCGCCGTCTTCACGATCGACCGGCTCGCCCGCAGCGGGGAGCAGGCGGTCGAGTGGCGGCACACCGTCGTCCGGGGCGACCGGTTCACGGTCAGCGCCGAGTTCACCGCCCGGGCCGGGTACCGCTTCCCGGCGGCGGTGCCGGCGTGAGCGCCGTCCTGGTCCTCGCCGTCGGCGCGCTGATCGGCGCGGTACTCGGCGGCCTCGGCGGCGGCGGGGCCGTGCTGACCGTGCCGGCGCTGCTGTACCTGGTCGGCCAGAACGCCCGCGAGGCGGTCACCGGCAGCCTCATCGTGGTCGGCCTGACCGCGACGATCGTGCTGCTGCCGCAGGCCCGGTCCCGGCAGGTGTGCTGGCGCTCGGGCGGGGTGCTGGCCGCGTCCGGCGCCGGGACCGCCGCCCTCGGCTCGCTGGTCAGCCCGCTGATCCCGCCGCGGGTCGAGCTGCTCGCGCTGGCCGTCGTCATGATCGCCTGCGGGGTCGGGCTGCTGACCCGCCGGCGCGTCCCGGCCGAGCCCGCCGGCGCGCTGCCCACCGGCGGCTGGCCGCTGGCCCGCACGATCGCCGTCGGCGCGGGCGTCGGCTTCCTCACCGGGCTGCTGGGCGTCGGCGGGGGCTTCCTGATCGTCCCGGCGCTGGTCCTGGTCCTGCGGATGCCGATCCGCCGGGCCACCGGCACGTCGCTGCTGGTCACGGCCGTGAACTGCATCGCCGCGCTGATCCCCCGGCTGACCGACGCGCAGCCGGACTGGCCGGTGCTGCTGCCGTTCACGATCGCGGCGATCGCCGGGTCGCTGGTCGGGGTGAAGCTGGCCCGCCGGGCCTCGGGGCCGATGCTGTCGCGTGCGTTCGCCGCGCTGGTCCTGGCCGTCGCCGGCTTCACCGCCGTGCACACCCTCGCCACCTGACCCCGGCGGCGCCGGGGCGACGGCGGTGGGGCGGCGCCGCCCTGCGCGGCACCGCCCCGGGGAAGGGTGGGTCAGTGGACGATCCGGAGGTGGTCGACGCCCGCCTCGACGACGTTGTCCGCGCCGCCGTCCGCGGCCTCGACCAGCAGCCGGATCCGCTGCCCGCCGTACGGATGCAGGCTCAGCGTGCTGTCGGTCCAGGCCGCCTCGATCTGCCGGGTGGTGCCGGCGCGCTCGAGCAGCGGGGTGACGACGCCGGTGGCGGAGACCACGCTCACCCGCAGCCGGTCGCCCGCGTCGGCCGCCCCGGCGTGGGCGAGGTACCAGGACAGCGACAGCGCCGGCCGCCCGCCGCCGGGCACGGCGATCAGCGGGGACAGCGCGCTGGTGCCGCCGCCGTCCACGTCGGAGTCCTCGGCCCGGCCGCCGCGCGGGTCGGTGACCAGGGCCCGGCTGCCGTTGGCGGCGATGCCGGGCTGCATGACGGCGCCGTTGACGGTGGTCTGCGCCGCGGTGCCGCGCAGCCACTGGCCGCCGGTGGCCGTGTCGGTGCCGTACGGGTCGCGCTGCCAGCCCGACTCGATCTCGAAGTCCTCGGTCCAGACGGGGTTGACGCCGGTGACGGGCTCGGCGTAGACGAGGCGGTTGGGGGTGCCGAGGGCACCGTGGATGGCGTCCCGGGTGGCGCTGTTCAGCAGCTCGCTCTTGAGGCTCGGCGGGCTGAGCGTGGCGCTGCTCAGCTCGCGGGCCACCCAGCCGGTCACGTGCGCCGCGGCCAGCGAGGTGCCGGACCAGCCCAGCGCGATCGCCGTCGGGCTGGCGTGGCTGGCGGTGTTGATGTCGGCGCCGGGGGCGAACAGGTCGACGCAGCGGCCGTACCCGGAGAAGGCGGCCCGGGTGTCGGTCCGGTCGCTGGCGCCGACGACGATGCCGGTCGCCGAGCCCGGCGAGTCGTTGCAGGCGTCCTGCGCGACCGCGTTGGCGCTGAATACGATCGGCAGGCCGTCGGCGATCAGCCGAGCGGCGGCCGCCCGGGCGGTGTACCCGTAGCCCTGCAGGCCGATGCTCACCACGGCCCGCTCGCGCGGCACGCCGGCGAGCCAGTCCAGCGCCTCCAGGAGCTGCGCGTCGGTGCCGGTGCCCGCGCAGCCGAGGACCCGGACGGAGTGCAGGCGCGCCTTCTTCGCCACGCCGAACCGCTGGCCGCCGATCACGCTGGCCACCGCGGTGCCGTGCCCGTGGCAGTCGTTGACCCCGCGGCCGTCGCGGGTGGCGTCGTACCGGCCGTCGACCCGGCCCTCGAAGTCCGCGTGGTCGGCGCGGATACCGGAGTCGACGACGTAGACGTCCGTGTTCTCGCCGGCCGCGCCGTACCGGTACCGGCGGTCCAGCGGCAGCCGCCGCTGGTCGAGCCGGTCCAGCCCCCACGACGGCGGGTCGCTCTGGGTGCCGCGCCCGGTGCGGGGCGCGGCGGTCCCGCCGGTCGCGGGGCCGGGTCGGGCCGCCGCGGCCGTCGCGGCGACGGGCTCGACCCACGCCACCGCGGCGTCGTGGCGGACCGCGGCCAGCGCCGCCGGCGCCAGCGTCGCGGTGAAGCCGTGGAGCAGCCGCTCGTAGCGCTGGTGCACGTCGCCGCCGGCTCGCTCGGCCGCGCGGGCGACCCGCGCGGTGGCGCCGGCGGCGCGGGTGTCGTCCTTGAGGACGACGTGGTACCGGTCCGCGACGATCCGCCCGGCTGGCCCGCGCAACGGTGCCGGATCGGCGGCGGCGCTCGCGGGCGCGGGCGTCAACGCCCCCGCACCGATGATCGCGACCACGGCGGCCACCCCGATCCCTGCTGTCCTACGCACGTCGGATTCCTTTCGTGACGATCGATCAGCGCTTGATCGATCACAGTGGATATCGACACATGCAAATGACTCTACGCAATCACTCGATTGCGGTCCGTCATCATGAGGGACCTTCGCACACGTCCGCCCGATTGCTTGATGGGCCTAAAAGACAGCCGGGGGTGGCTGATCGGCTTTTCGCCATCCGCTGTTCGGCGGAGTGTGTGCACGCCAACGGGTGAATGGGCGGGCCGGCCTGTGAGCCTTCACACCCGGGGTGGGAAACCGGTCGGCCGCGTACCGGTCGCCGGATCGCCACCGGCCCGACGCCGCCGCGACGCCCGCGGCCGGGGCCGGTCCGCGGCGCGCCCGGTCCGGTTGACCGCCGTTCGGCGCGGCGGCTACGGTCAGCTCACCCCGCTGCGGCGACGCGGAGGAAACCGGTGCAACTCCGGTACGGTCGCGCCACTGTGACCCGGCCCCCCGGCCGGGAAGTCAGGACTACCGCCCGCCGCGCTGAATCCGGGACGCGTCATCCCACTTCGGAGGTAGGCCACATATGTCCGTCCAGACCACCGGCGCCGCCGCCGGCATCCCCGCGCGCGTGCTCGTCGCCGCGCTCGCGGTCGTCGCCGGCGCGCTCCTGCTCGCGTACCTCGTCGCGTTCGACAACGGCGCCGTCTCGCGCAGCGGCCTGTTCCTGCACGAGCTGATGCACGACGGCCGGCACCTGCTCGGCGTCCCCTGCCACTAGTACCGGGGACGGAGAGCACATGAACGGATTCCTCCGCATCCTGCTGCGCGGCCTCCTGGCCGGGCTCATCGGCGGCCTGCTGGCCGGCACGTTCGCGTACGCCGTCGGCGAGCCGGCCGTGGACCGCGCGATCGCCATCGAGGAGGCCAAGGCCGCCGCCGAGCCGGCGCCGGCCGACGGGCACACCCACGACGAGGAGGCGCTGGTCAGCCGCGCCGGGCAGAAGGGCGGCCTGTTCCTGGCCACCGCGCTGTTCGGGGTGGCGATGGGCGGCCTGCTCGCCACCGCGTACACGCTGCTGCGCCGCCGGCTGCGGCTCGCCGCCGACGGGCGGGCGGCGCTCGCCCTGGCCGGGGCGGCGTTCCTCGGGCTGGTCCTCGTCCCGGCGGTCAAGTACCCGGCCAACCCGCCGGCGGTCGGCGACCCCGAGACGATCACCCAGCGGACGATCGCCTGGCTGCTGCTCGTCGTCCTCGGCCTGCTCGCCGTCTGGGCGGGCGTGGCCGCGTACCGGGCGGTGCGCGGCACCGAGGCGCTGCGCGCGGCCGCGGCGGTCGGCGCGTTCGTCGCCACCGTCGCCGCGGCGTACGCCGTGCTGCCCCGGGTCGACGAGGTGCCGGCCGACTTCCCGGCCACGCTGATCTGGTCCTTCCGGCTCACCGCCGTCGGCACCCAGCTCGTCCTGTGGACGGGCCTGGGGCTGGCCTTCGCGGCGCTGGCCGAGCGGGCCGCCCGCCGGTCCCCGGCCGCCGCGCCGGCGCCCGCGCCCGCCGCGGTGTGAGCGGCCGGTGACCGAACTGCGGCTCGTGGCGCACGCCGCCACGGCCGCGCTCCGCGCCGCCCGCTGCGGCGCCGGCGAGGACGACCTGGACCCGGCCGGGCGCGCCGCCGCCGTGGCCCTGCCGGCCGCGGCGCTGCGCCGCCCGGACCGGGTCTGGACGTCCCCGGCGCCAGCGGCGCGGCAGACCGCCGCGGCGCTGGGCCACCCCGGCGCCGTACCGGAGGCGGCCCTCGCCGACCGCGGCTGGGGGCGCTGGCACGGGACCGCGCCCGCCGACCTGCCGGTGGCCGAGCTGGCCGCCTGGGTCGCCGACCCGGCGCAGGCCCCGCCCGGCGGCGAGCCGCTGGCAGCGCTGCGCGCCCGGGTCGACGCCTGGCTGGCCGGCCGGGCCGAGGAGCCGGGCCGGGCCGCCGCCGTCACCCACCCCGCCGTCGTCCGGGCGGCGCTGCTCGCGGCGCTCGGGCTGCCCGACGCCGCCTTCGCCCGGCTGGACGTGGCGCCGCTGTCGATCACGGTGCTGCGCCGTCGCGGTACGCGGTGGGCGCTGTACCTGCCGCCCGCGCATTGACCCCGACGGATCGGTGTAGTAGACCCCTCTTCGACCGTACGGCGAGGCACATCGATCCCCCGGAGGATTCCATGCGGGTTGAGCAGCGGACAGCACGAGCACTGGCGGCGACCGCCGCGGGAGCGCTGCTGGCGACGGCGGCCCTGACCACCCTCGGCGCACCGGCGAGCGCCGCCCCCGCGGACCGGACCGGCCCGGCCGGCGCCGGCATCTGCGGCTTCACCAAGACCGACGAGACCCCGTCCCGGCCGGTGGCGATCCCGGACGACACCCGGCTGCCGTCCACCGGTACCGCGACCGTGCGGATCACCACCCCGCACGGTCCGGCGACGCTGACCCTGGACCGGGCGAAGGCGCCGTGCGCGGCGTTCAACTTCGCGCACCTGGCGAAGGCGAAGTTCTACGACGACACGCGCTGTCACCGGCTCACGGCGTACCCGACGCTGAGCGTGCTCCAGTGCGGCGACCCGTCCGGCACGGGCGAGGGCTCGCCGGGCTACTCGTTCAAGGACGAGCTGCCCACCGACCTGCCGGGCCAGCCGGGCGACACCACGGGCAAGCGCCGGCTGTACGCCCGCGGCGTGCTCGCCATGGCCAACGCCGGCCCGGACACCAACGGCAGCCAGTTCTTCCTCGTCTACAAGGACTCGTACCTCCAGCCCAACTACACGATCTTCGGACGGGTCGAGGACGACGCGCTCAAGCTGCTCGACGGCGTGGCCGCGGGCGGGGTGGAGGGCGGCGGCACCGACGGCGCACCGGCGATCCCGGCGGAGCTGACCACGGTGACCGTCGAGGGCTGACCCACCCGACCACCGCACCGGCGGCGGGGCGCGGCGCGCGCGTCACCCTCCGTCGCCGGTGCGGTAGAGTCGGCGGGCTCTCGGACCGTCAGCGAAAGGGCCCAGCGCGGTGCGTACGACCATTCTGGTGACCGGCGGCGCCGGCTTCGTCGGCAGCAACCTCATCCGGCACCTGGTGGCCGACGACCCGGCCGCGGCGATCATCTCGGTGGACAACTACTTCACCGGGACCGCGGACAACCACGTCGACGACGCGCGGGTGACGTACCTCAACGCGAGCACGATCGACCTGGACAAGGTCTGGCAGGACCGCGGCCTGCCGTCCCCGGCGGTGGTCTACCACCTGGGCGAGTACTCCCGGATCGTGCAGTCGTTCGCCGAGGGCGACCTGACGTGGGAGTACAACATGCGCGGCACCAAGGAGGTCGTGCACTTCGCGCACCGGCACGGGTCCAAGCTCGTCTACGCCGGGTCCAGCTCGAAGTTCGGCAACGACGGCGCGGACGAGAACCTCAACCCGTACGCGTGGACCAAGGCCAAGAACGTGGAGTACATCCGCAACTACGCGGACTGGTACGGCCTGGAGCACGCGATCACGTACTTCTACAACGTGTACGGCCCCGGCCAGATCACCGAGGGCAAGTACGCGACGGTGATCGGGATCTTCGAGCGGCAGTACCTGGCCGGCGAGCCGCTGACGGTCGTCTCCCCCGGCACCCAGACGCGCGATTTCACCCATATCGATGACATCGTCGCCGGGGTGATCCGCTGCGCCCGCGACGGCAGCGGCGACGGGTACATGCTCGGCACCGGCCGGGAGTGGCCGATCATCGAGGTGGCGCGGATGTTCGGCGCCCCGACGGCCCTGCTGCCGGCGCTGCCGGGCGAGCGGACCCGCGGCCGGGCCGACACCACCCGGGCGCGCGCGCTGGGCTGGGCGCCGACCCGGGAGCTGCCGGCGTACATCGAGGCGTTCCGCGCGGCGCACCCGCTCGGCTGAGCCGGGCGGCCCCCGCCCCAGCGGCCGATCCGGTCCGCCGGACGACCCCCCACAATGGCGAAGGCCCCGCGTGAGCGGGGCCTTGACCTGCTGTTTCGTGCGGTGGGCGATACTGGGATCGAACCAGTGACCTCTCCGGTGTGAACGGAGTGCTCTCCCGCTGAGCTAATCGCCCGCAACGGGACATGACTGTACCGGATGCCGCCGGGGGTCCCGCGCCCCGGGGTCAGTGGGTGGTGACGTACCGCCAGACGTCGGCGACGACGTCGATGCCGAGCCCGTACCGCAGCGACAGCACCGTGACGGCGGCGACGAAGGCGAGCCCGGCGGCCCCGAGCAGCAGCCGGACCGGCAGCGACCGGCCGGTCGCCCACCGGGTCCAGAGCTGGACCCGGTGCCGGGTGTACCGGAGCAGGTGCTTGGCCCAGACGAACTCCACCGCCCAGATGGCGAGCCCCAGCAGCACCAGCGCCCAGCCGGGCCCGGGCAGCGGGATGAGCACCAGCCCCACGGCCACGACCAGGGCGCCGAGCAGGGCGATCGCGACCCGGAACGCCACCCGGCCGGTCGGGTGGGCCCGGATCACGGCGAGGGTGGCGGCGACCCGGAGGCGGAGCCGGGCCCACGGGCCCGCGGGGGCACTAACTCCACGTAATTGGTCTTTATCGGACAAAGTCACCCAATACGGTTACGCTTCGATGCGGTCACTAATTCGCCTCGCAGTCGCATTTGGCCCGTCACTAACCATGACGGCCGCACGTTACCGGAGTGAGTCGACGTACGGGTCAGGCCCGACGCCGGGCCACCTCTGCCTGCGATGGCAGAACAGCGCAGTATATCCGTAAATAGGGTGTTCCGCGGCAACACAATGTCCGCCTTCCCCCTACCGGGTGAGATCGGGGCATGGCTGAGCGTAACGACAGCTATCACCTGAGTATGGGAATCGCGGGGTTGAGCTGCCCCGCCGCGGTGCCGGGGGGAGTTCGTCCATGAGTGCCATTCGACCCACAACCGTTGAGGTTGAAACGTCGCTTCGGCTCGTCGCGCCTGATGCCACCGCGCTGCCGGTGCGCGCCAGTCTCCGCTACGACCCAGCCGATCCGTACGCCGTTCATGTCCTGTTCCACGCCGAGTCCGCCGGCGGGGAGGCCGTGAGCTGGTCCTTCGCCCGCGAGTTGCTGATGACCGGGCTCGACGAGCCCGCCGGCATCGGCGACGTCCGGGTGTGGCCCTGGGCCACGCCGCGCGGCGACTTCGTCGCGCTCGCGCTGTCGTCACCCGACGGCAACGCCCTGTTCGAGGTACCGCGCAGCGTGCTCGTCCGATTCCTGCGCCGTACCTACGTCGTCGTCGCCCGCGGCCGGGAGACCGACCACCTGGACGTCGACGCCGCGGTGAACCGCCTGCTCGCCGGGCGCTGACGGCACCGGGACAGCTCACCCGACCCGAACCGGGTCCGCTCCACGGGAGCGGGCCCGGCGCACTATGGACGCTGCCCGCCGGGCGATCCCGGCACCCGCCCCCGCCCGAACGTAACCATTCGGCATGATGGGGGACGTGCAAATATCAGCGCGCGGTGACTATGCGGTGCGGGCGGCCCTGAGTCTCGCCGCCGCCCACCCCCATCTGCTCCCCGCCCACGCCATCGCGCAACAACAGGCGCTGCCGTACAAATTCCTGGAGGCGGTGCTCGCGGACCTGCGGCGCGCCGGCCTCGTCCGCTCCCAGCGCGGCGCCGACGGCGGCTACGCGCTCGCCTCCGCTCCGGAGGACGTGACCGTCGGCCAGCTCCTGCGGGCCGTGGACGGGCCGCTCGCCGAGGTCCGCGGCGTCCGTCCGGAGGAGACCAGCTACGACGGCAGCGCCGAGCACCTGCCGACGCTGTGGGTCGCCGTCCGGGCGGCCGTCCGCGACGTGGTCGACCACGTCAGCCTCGCCCAGCTCATCTCCGGCCGGATGCCGGCCAGGGTGCGCAAGCTCACCACCCAGCCGGACGCCTGGCAGCCGCGCTGACCGGACGCCGGGGCCGCTCCCCCGGCACCGGTCGGCCTTGTCGCGGCCCTCGGCGAGCGACCACTATGGGTGCGTGACGGGGAACGTGGACGCGGACGGATGCCCGGCCGGGCCCGCCGCCGCACCCGACGCCGCCGGCGACCCGCCGGCGGCCGCTGGCGCGCGAGATGAACCGGCGGCTGTCGCCGCGCGCGACGAGCTGGAGCGCGTGCTGTCCGACCCGGCCACCGGGCCGGACGCCCTCATCGACGCCGCCGACCGGTACGCCGCCCTGCTCACCGCCGCGGGCCAGCCCGGCTTCGCCTGCGCCTGGGCCCGGTACGCCGGCGACGTAGCGGCGCAGGAGGGCGGGCCGGCGGACCCGCGGCGGGTCCGGTGCGCGACGACGCTGGCCGAGGCGCTGCACGCGGACGGGCGGCGGGCGGCGGCGATCCGCCAGTACGAGGCGGTCGTGGCGGCGCTGACGGCCCGGCACGGGGCGGGCGCGGCGGAGACGGCGGCGGCGGTCGAGCGCCTGGCGGCGGTGCGCGCGAACCCACCGAGCGGCGACGCCCGCGAACCCGATTCCGATGTGCCCGGGTCGGGTCCGGCGGCGGGTGGGCCGGTTCCCGCGGTGGTTCCGCCCGCTTCGGTCGTCGGCGAGCCCCGCCCGGACAGGACCGGCCCCGCCCCGGACGGGCCATGGGTGGGTCCGGTGGCCGGGGGTGCGGCGGCCACGGGCGCCGATTCGCGGGCCGCCGGGTCGTCGACCGGCTCGAAGCCACCGCCGAAACCCTCGCCGTCGCGGGTGGCCGATCGGGGTACCGATGCGTCCGGCACCGGGGTGAGCCCGCGGTCGGCGCCGGCCGGTGGCGGGTGGAACGGCCCGGATCCGGCGGGCGTCGGGGCGCACGGCGGACCGCTGCGGGAGCCCGGTCCGCCCGCACTCGCCGGCCGGGTCGAGGTCGATGTGGCCGAACCGGACAGCGGGGGCGACGCGCGCCTGTACGTCCCGCCCGGCTACCCGCTTCCCCGCCGGCCCGGCGACGCCGCTCCTCCCCCGGCGGCTCATACCCCCGCGGTGCCGTTGGCCGGACCGTCCGGTGTCGGCGCGCTGCCGCCCGGCCCCCGCTCCCCCGTTGCCCCGGTGCGGCGCATGACCGTCGACGACGCCCCGGACCCGTACAGCGGGTGGCGCAGCGGCGGGAGCGCGCGGCTGCGGACGCCGCTGCTGTACGGCGGTGTCGCCCTGGTCGCCGCCGCGCTCGGCGCGGGCGCCGTGCACTACCTCGACCGCTCGCCCCCGCCCGGCTCGGCCGTCCCGACGGCGGGTACGCCGGGCGCTGGCGCCTCCCCGGTCAGCGGCGCCCCGACCGGGAACGCGCCGGCGGGCACCGGGGCTCCCTCCGGGCGGCCCGGCAGCGGAACTCCGGGTGCCGGCGGGCCGGGTACCGGCGGGCCGGGAGCCGGGTCGCCGAACGCCGGTACCGCGGTGCCCGGTGCGGCGCTGCCGCCGCCCGGCGGGGTGCGGCTCGTGGACCGGGCCGACAGCGTGCTCCTGACCTGGTCGTACCCGACCGGCGCGCAGGGACCGGTGCTGGTCGCCGGCGGGCGGCGCGGCGGGCCCAGCGCGCCGTTCGGCTCCCTGCCGCCGGGCGCCACCCGCTACACGGTGCACGGCCTGCGCCCCGGCACCGGCTACTGCTTCACGATCGCCGTCGTCTACGCGACCGACGCCATCTCCCCCGCCGCCCCCGTCTGCACCCGCCGCCGCTGACCCCGGCCGAGCCCCCATCAAGAGCTGAGACACCTCTCAGCGCCCTCACGAGGTCTCTCCCACCATGATCACCAACGGCGCCGCGGGCGCGCCGGCAGCGCGGGGCCCGGGGGTGCGGGGGCCGGCGGCGCGGACGGTGGCGGCGGCACCCGCGAAGGGCAGGGGGTTCGCGGGCGCCGGGCTGAAAGGGCAGGTTCGGGAGGGCCGGCGGCGCGGGGTGCGTGGGGGCGGGCGGGGAGGCTGGTCCGTAGCGCGCGACCGCGCCCGGCCGGACCGGAGCCCGGATAGTCTCGGGCCATGACCGCCGCTGACGCCTCCCTCCCCGCGTTCGCCGACGACCGCAGCGCCCCGCCGGCCACCCTCGTGATCTTCGGCGCGTCCGGCGACCTGACCCGGCGCAAGCTGGTCCCCGCCGTGCTCAACCTCGCCCGGCACAAGCGGCTGGACAAGCGGTTCGCCGTGGTCGGGGTGGCCCGGTCGGCCCTGGACGACCCCGGGTTCGCCGCCCGCGCCTTCGACGGCGCCGACCTGTCGGCGCTGCCGCCGCTGCACCAGGGCATCCGGTACGTCAGCGGCGGCTACGACGACCCGGCGACGTACCGGAGGCTGGCCGGCGTGCTGGCCGACCTCGACGAGCAGCGCGGGACCGCCGGCAGCCGGCTGTTCTACCTGGCCACGCCGCCGCAGGCGTTCCCGAAGATCATCAACGGGCTGGCCGGGGCGGGCCTGAACGCCGAGGCGCCGGGGGCGTTCGCCCGAGTCGTGATCGAGAAGCCGTACGGGCACCACGAGGCCAGCGCCCGGCAGCTCGACGCGACCGTGCACGCCGCGTTCGACGAGTCCCGGGTGTTCCGGATCGACCACTACCTGGGCAAGAACACCGTGCAGAACGTCCTCGCCCTGCGCTTCGCCAACTCGATCTTCCAGCCGATCTGGAACCGCTCCTGGGTCGACCACGTGCAGATCACCGTGGCCGAGACGCTCGGCGTCGGGACCCGGGGCAGCTTCTACGAGCACGCCGGCGCGATGCGCGACATCGTGCAGAACCACGTCCTGCAGGTGCTCGCGCTCGCGCTGATGGAGCCGCCGGCGTCGTTCTCGGCCGAGTCGATCCGCAACGAGAAGGTCAAGCTGCTCCAGTCGATCCGGCTGCCCACGGCCGCCGACATCGACGAGATCGCCGTGCGCGGCCAGTACACCCGCGGCGGCACCCGGTTCGAGCTGATGCCCGGCTACCGCGAGGAGGAGGGCGTCGACCCGCTGTCGCGGACCGAGACGTACTCCGCGCTGCGCCTCGACGTGGAGAACTGGCGCTGGGCCGGCGTCCCGTTCTACGTCCGCACCGGCAAGCGGATGCCCAGCCGGGTGACCGAGGTCGTGCTCCAGTTCCAGCGCCCGCCGCACCTGCCGATCGCCGCGGCGCAGGTGCAGGAGATGGAGCCGGACGCGCTGATCCTGCGGATCCAGCCCGACGAGGGGATCACCCTGCGGTTCGGCGCGAAGGTGCCCGGCCACGCGTTCCGGGTCCGCTCGGCGTCGATGGACTTCTCGTACGGCGACACGTTCCGCGAGGAGTCCCCGGAGGCGTACGAGCGGCTGCTGCTCGACGCGCTGGTCGGCGACCCGACGCTGTTCATCCGCTCGGACGAGGTCGCCCAGTGCTGGCGCATCGTGGACCCGATCATCAGCCGTTGGGCGGATGACGACCGACCCATTCCGACGTACGAGGCCGCCTCCTGGGGTCCGACCGACGCCGATCGGCTCATCGCCCGGGCGGGCCGCACCTGGCGGAATTCCTGAGGACACCCGCGGTTCGCATTGGCTTTCCGTCGGCGTCCCATCCGGACGGTCGTGCGAGCGGGGTCACACCGATTCCGGCCGCCCTGTGGCAGCGCTCTCAATCGGCCCAACATAGCGGCTCTGACCTGCGGAAACGCGGAACCGGACCGGCGGATCGACAACTGTCGCTCGTGTGAGCTGCGCCGCTCGGGATCGGGCCCGGAATCGCGCCACCAGGGTAAATCGATCGCCACCGCTGGATACCGATAATCGACGCCGCCCCCCTCCATCGTGGATTGCACTATGGTTCCCCATGGCTGGTTCACCCGGACGGGTGAATAACACAACGGCCACCGGAGAAATGGGACTCCGGTAACGGGGAATTTCCGTGCCCGCCGCGCTCGCGGCGGTCATCGCAATCGTCTTGGGGAGGACGAACCATGAAGGTCGCCACGATGGTCCAGTCGCTCGTCGCCGGGGCCGTCGCCGCCACCGCCGCCGTCGCGGTGCCGGCTCCCGCCGCCGCCACGGTCGTGCAGGAGTCGCCGCTCGGCACCCGCAGCTCGCACACCCGCACCGAGGCGCTCGGCGACGCCGGCCGCGCCGCCGGCCTGTGGGTGACGTACGACATCCACGCCGGCATCGCCGGCCACATCCTGCTGGTCAACCACGCCCCGGCCAGCGGCCTGCGCCAGTCCTGGACCCACCTGTACACCGCGCCGCGCGGCACCGAGTGCGCCGACACCGGCCGGGCCGGCCTGGACAACCGGGTCTGGCTGAGCTTCAGCTGCGTCGGCAACGCCGGCGGCGACCACCTGTTCGTCCGCTGACCCCACCCCCTCCGCCGCCCGCGTCACCCGACGCCGGGCGGCGGACGCGTTCCCGCCCGGAATAGGTGGATGCGTTCCCGCGCGGGAGTCCCCGCGGGCCGCGAGCGCGCCGCCGACCACTCGTGCGGCGGGCGGTGCCGGCTCCCGCTGCGCCCCGGGGGTCGCCCGGCGGGCGTCGCACCCGCGTGTCAGCGGGTGCGGCGGATCGCCTCGGCGATCGCCCCCGGCGTGCGGGCCACGACCGCGCCGCCGTCGTCGGTGAGCAGGATCGGCCGCTGGATCAGCTCCGGGTGCGCCGCCATCGCCTCGATCCACCCCGGTACGTCGGCCGGCGTCCGGCCCCGGGCGGCCAGGCCCAGCTCGGCGGCGACCGGCTCGCCGAGCCGGCAGACGTCCCACGGTCGCACGCCGAGCCGATCCAGTACCGCGGCCAGCTCGGCCGGGGTGGGCGGCGCGTCGAGGTACGGCCGCAGCGCCACCGGCACCCCGGCGGCGGCCAGCTCGGTGCGCGCGGCGGCGCACTTCGAGCAGGCCGGGTTGTCCCACATCTCGACCATCCGGCACCCCCCTGTCCCGGCCACCGTACCGGGCGACGATCCGGCCGCGCCGGGACCCGGCCGGGCTAGCCGGCGACGGCGGCGCCGGTCAGGCCGGCGCCCAACACCCAGCACTCCTCGAACGCCGCCGCGCACGCGCGGACCACCCCCGGCTCCGTGGTGAGCAGCCGGGACAGCAGCCGCCCGTCGCCGTCGAAGTCGAGCAGGACGACGCTGCTGCCGTCCAGCAGGTAGTAGTCGGTCGCCGGCAGCCGGTGGCCCAGCACCGCGCGCCGGGGCAGCCAGCGGGTCGCCTCGCCGGCCTCGATGATCGGCGCGATCATCGAGCGGATCCAGCGGTGGTACTCGCTCAGCGGCTCCGAGACGACCTTGAGGCGGCGCAGGCTGCGGCCGCGGCCGGCGAGCCGGGCGAGCATCGCGGCGTAGTCGGCGTAGTACGACGGGTCGGTGGGCGCGCCGCGGCGCCAGCGGCGGATCTCGGCGAGGTCGTCGGGGGCGCCGTACGAGTCGCGCTGCTCGAAGTGGGCCCAGGACGACCGGATGCCGGTGAGCAGGTCGACGAACGCGTCGCGGGACAGTTCGCGCACTACGCCCGCCCGCACGGGGGCGCCGGGGTCGACGGGTCCACGATCCTGCCTCCACACCTTGACGATGGCGACCGTTCACATTCGATCACGCGTCGCGGCGATGTCGACAGTTCGGTCGGCAACCCGTCAAGGTCACCCGCGCCGGGCGGGCGGGTCAGGTGCGCGGGGCGCCGCCGTACGTGCCGAAGCCCCACAGGTTGCCCTCCGGGTCGCGGGCGATGAAGTCGCGGGAGCCGTGGTCGGTGTCGTGCACGGCCCGCACGATCGTGGCGCCGGCGGCGACCGCCCTGGCGTACAGGGCGTCCGGGTCGGCGGTGACCAGGTACGTGCCGGCCGAGCCCGGCGGCAGCGGCCACGGGTCGTCCGGGCCGCCGCGGGCGCTGCCGAGCATGACCCCGCCGCCGGGCGGCCAGGCCAGCTCGGCGTGGTCGACGCGGTCGCCCTCGCCGTACACGACGGCCTCGGTGAAGCCGAACGCGGCGGTGAGGAAGGCGATCAGGGCGCGGGCGTCGGCGGCGCGCAGCGCGGGCCAGACGTGGGTGTCGCTCATGGCTCCCAGTCTCGTACCGCGCCCGGCCGCGCGGGGCGGCGCGCGGAAATCCGGCTCCTCGAACAGCGCATGGACGTCACCGATGGGATTGCCCTGGTCGCCGCGGACCCCGCCGACGCGGCCGCCGAGCCGCGCGACCGGGTCGAGGTGGTGGACGCGCTGCCGACCAACCGGTACGGCGTCGGGCTGGTCCGCGCCGGCGCCGGCTGGGCCGTGCGGGCGACACGGATCGAGAACGTCCGCCACGCCGGCGACCCGGCGGCGGTCCTCACCCGCTGAGGGTCACCAGCGCCGGCGGCGGTAGTGCCCGTGGCCGCGGGCGCGGGCGGACAGGTGGCGCTCGGCCGCGCGCAGCAGGCCGCCCACCGCCGGGTGCCCGCCGCGCCGGTACGCGGCCCGCTGCAACCTGCCGGCGAGCGCCGACAGCAGCAATCGCTTGATGAACCCACCCACTCCGTACCTCCCGGTCCGCGGCTGCCGCCCAGGCTAGGCCACGCCGCCCGGGGCCGGCTGTGTCCCGGCTGCGGATATCCCGGGAACGGGGTCACAGGCGCGGGTCGACCGGCTCGGACTCGGCGGCCAGTACGGCGAAGACCGGCTCGTGCACCCGCCAGAGCGGCTCGCCGGCGGCCAGCCGGTCCAGCGCCGCCAGGCCCAACTTGTGCTCGCGCAGCGCCAGGCCGCGCTTGCGGCCGAGGTTGCGGTCGCGGCGGGCGGCGAGGCGGTCCGGCTCGGTGTAGTCGGGGCCGTAGATCAGCCGCAGGTACTCCCGGCCGCGGCACTTGATCCCCGGCTGGTGCAGCCGGCCGCGCGCGTCGGCGGCGGCCGGGCCGGCGTACGGCTTGACCACCATGCCCTCGCCCCCGGCGGCGGTGAGGTCGGTCCACCAGTCGGTCGCGGCGGCGACGGAGGCGGGGTCGCCGGTGTCCGCGACCAGGCGGCGGGTCGGGGTGAACCGGCCCGGGTCGGCCGCGACGAGCCGGTCGGCGACCGCCAGGTGCCAGCCGTGGTCCCGGTCGGTGTGCGCGCCGGCGGCGCTGGCCAGCAGCGCGAACGGCGCCAGTGTCACCCCGTCCAGCCCGGCGGTCGGCCGGACGTACGCCCGGTACGCGGCGGTGTACCGGTCCACGTGCTCGCGCCGGGCGGCCAGCCGGCCGCGCAGGTCGGCGACGTCGAGCCCGCGGGCCGCGGCGGCGTCGAGCAGGTCCAGGGCCGCGGGCAGGGCGGCCCGGCCGGCGGCGGCGACGTTGGCGAACCGGGTCCGGATCAGCTCGCCGGCCTTCGCCGACCAGGGCAGCAGCTCGCCGTCGAGCAGCAGCCAGTCGCCGTGCTCGGCGAACAGCCCGGCCTTCTCGGCGGCGGTCCGGGCGTCGGCCAGCAGCGCGGCGTTGGCCGCGGGGTCGGCGAAGAACGGCCGGCCGGTCCGGGTCCAGACCGCTCCCCCGCCCTCGCCGAACCGGCCGGGCGGGGCGTCGGCGTCGCGGTGGACCAGCAGTACCGCGCGCGAGCCCATGTGCTTCTCCTCGCAGACCACCCGCGCGACGCCGGCCCGGCGGTAGTCGTCGAGGGCCTGCTGGGGGTGCTCCAGGTACCCGTCGACCGTGGCGCTCGACGACGGCGCCATCGTCGGCGGCAGCCAGACCAGCCAGCGCGGGTCGATCGCGAACCGGCTCATCACCTCCAGCGCCGCGGCGGCGTTCTCGGCGGCGACCGTGACCGGCCCGTACCCGGTGTCGAGGTGCCGCCGCCCGGCGACGTCGGTGAGGTCGAGGGTGGTGGCGTCGCGCGCCGGCTCGGCCGGGCGCAGCGGCTTGACCGGGGCGTAGTACTCGCGCGCCGCCGGTACCGCGACCAGCTCCCGCTCCGGCCAGCGCAGCGCGGTCAGCGCGCCGCCGAAGACGCAGCCGGTGTCCAGGCACAGGGTGTTGTTGACCCACTCCGGTTCGGGCGTGGGGACGTGGCCGTAGACGACGGCGGCGGCGCCCCGGTACTCGTCCGCCCACGGGTAGCGGACGGGCAGCCCGTACTCGTCGGTCTCGCCGGTGGTCTCGCCGTACAGGGCGAACGCGCGGACCCGGGCCGACGCCCGCCCGTGGTACGCCTCCTTCAGCCCGGCGTGCGCGACCACCAGCCGGCCGCCGTCGAGGACGTAGTGGCTGATCAGCCCGTCGATGAAGGCGGCCACGCCGGCGGTGAACCCCGGCGGCTCGGCGTCGAGCTGCGCCAGCGTCTCGGCGAGCCCGTGGCTGACCGTCACGCCGCGGCCGCGCAGCTTGCGCAGCAGCTTCTGCTCGTGGTTGCCCGGCACGCACAGCGCGTGCCCCGCGGCCACCATCCCCATGACCAGCCGCAGCACGCCGGGCGAGTCGGGCCCGCGGTCGACCAGGTCGCCGACGAACACCGCCGTGCGCCCCTGCGGGTGCGCGGCGTCGACCGGCCGCCCCGCCTCGTCGAACGCGACCCGCCAGCCCAGCCGCTCCAGCAGCGCCACCAGCTCGGCGCGGCAGCCGTGCACGTCGCCGACGACGTCGAACGGGCCGGTCAGGTCGCGCCGGTCGTTGTACAGCCGCTGCCGCTCGATCCGCGCGGCGTCGACCCCCTCGACGCCGCGCAGCAGGTGCACGGTCCGGAAGCCCTCCCGGCCCAGCCCGCGCACGGACCGGCGCAGGTCGCGGTCCATCCGGGCGATGACGGCCCGGCCGATGTCCCGGTCCGGGCGGGCCCGGGTGCGCTCCCAGCAGACCCCCTCCGGTACGTCCAGCACGATCGCCACCGGCAGCACGTCGTGCTCGCGCGCCACCCGGACCAGCGCGGCCCGCGCGTGCGCCTGCACGTTCGTCGCGTCGACCACGGTGAGCCGGCCCAGCCGCAGCCGGTGCCCGGCGACGTGGTGCAGCGCGTCGAACGCCGCGGCCGACACCGACTGGTCGTTCTCGTCGTCGCCGACCATCAGCCGGAACGCGTCGGACGACAGCACCTCGCTCGGCGCGAAGTGCCGGCGGGCGAAGGTCGACTTGCCCGAGCCGGACGCGCCGACGAGCACGACGAGGGCGAGTTCGGGGATCTCCAGGGCGGTCACGCGGCGGCTCCCGGGGTCGGCGCGTCGGCGGCGGTGAAGAGGGCGAGTTGGGTCGGCGGGCCGAGGTCGGGGTCCGCCGGGCCGACCGGTTCGATCCGGCAGCGGTAGCCGTACCGGCGCGCCACCGCATCGGCCCACTCGGCGAACTGCGGCCGGGTCCACTCGAACCGGTGGTCCGGGTGCCGGAACGCGCCCGCGGCCAGGCCGGGGTAGCGCACGTTGTACTCCGCGTTCGGCGTCGTCACCACCACCGTCGCCGGCCGGGCGTCGCCGAACACCGCCGCCGCCAGCGCCGGCAGCCGCGGCGGGTCCACGTGCTCGACCACCTCCATCAGCACCGCCGCGTCGTACCCGCGCAGCCGCTCGTCGCGGTAGGTCAGCGCCGACTGGAGCAGCGTCACCCGCCCGCGCTGCCGCTCCGGCACCCGGTCCGGGTGCAGCCGCCGGTGCGCCCGCTCCAGCTCGCGCACCGACACGTCGGTGCCGGTGATCCGGGTGAACTCCGGATGCGCCACGAGGTCCGCGATGAGCGCGCCCGACCCGCAGCCCAGGTCCAGCACCGACCCGCCGCCGGCCGCGCGCAGGGCGGCGACGACCGCGGCCCGCCGCTGGGGCGCGAGCGGGACCGGCACCGGTACGGCGAGGTCCTCGTCGGCCGCGGCCTCGTCGGCGGGGTCGGCGACCGCGTCGGGGTCGCCGGCCGGCTCGGCGAGCCGCTCGCCGGCGAGCACGGCCAGCGCCGCCTGCCGGCCGGCCTCGTCGAGCTGCGCCAGCGCCGCCGTGGTCAGGCCGCGCGAGTGCGCCAGGTACCGGCCGGCGATCAGCTCCCGCTCCGGGTGCGCGGCGAGCCAGCCGGTGCCGGCCCGCAGCAGCTTGTCCACCTCGGCCGGCGACACCCAGTAGTGCTTGGCGTCGTCGAGGACGGGCAGCAGGACGTACAGGTGGTTCAGCGCGTCGGCGAGCCGCAGCGCGCCGGTCAGCCGCAGCGCCACGTACCGGCTGTCGCCCCAGCCGGGCACCCGCTCGTCCAGCGGCAGCGCGGTCGCCTCGACCGCCCAGCCCAGCGGGCCGAAGAGCTGTGCGGCTGCCGCGGCGCCGCCCCGGCAGCGCAGCACCGGCACGGTGATCTCCAGGTCCAGCGGCGCGGCGGCCCGCTCGGGGCGGTCCCGCGACTCGCCGCGCAGGGCCGACCGGAACACCCGGTTCAGGGCACCGGCGAGCAGGCTGGACGCCGCGTACGACCGGTCGTTGACGTACCGGCCGAGGGCGAACCCGTCGGGCATCGCCGGCCCGCGCCCGCCCTCGCGCCGGCCGCCGGCGGCGAGCCGGTCCTCGTCGACCTCCAGCAGCAGGGCGGCGGTGCAGCGGTCCGCGCCGGCCTCGGGGAAGAGGACGTGCGCGGTGCCGTACGCGAGGTCGAACCGGTGCGCGCGGTCCGGGTGCTTGACGAGCAGGTAGCCGAGGTCGGTGGCCGGGGCGGACGTGGTGGAGATGGTGAGCAGCACGGATCCGATCGTCCCGGGCCGATGCCCCGCCCCGCAGCCCGTTTCCGGCCGCCCGGGCCGGCGGAGCCTCGGTCCGGCAGCGCCCGCGTGCGTGCGTTACGTCGTGATCGTCGTGCCGTCGAGGTGGCGGAAGCTCGTCGCGACCAGTTCGCGCAGGACCGCGTCGTCGACGGCCGCGAGCCGCTTCAGGTACAGGCACGACCGGCCGGTCGTGTGCGGGCCGAGGCGGGCCAGCAGCTCGCGGTGGGCGTCGAGGCCGTCGGCGAGGTACAGGGTCAGGGCCTGCTTGCGCGGGGCGAAGCCGACCGCCGGCCAGTCGCCCTCCCGGCCGGACGCGTACCGGTAGCGGTACGCGCCGAAGCCGACGATGCCCGGCCCCCACATCCGCGGTTCGGCGCCGGTCACCTCGGCCATCAGCGCGCACACGGCGACCGCCTCGGCCCGCCGCCGCGGATCGGCCACGGCTGCCAGGAACTCCTCGACCGACGCCCCGGTCGGTACCGTCTTCGCCTCACCCACCCCCCCAGCCTAGGCGCCGCCGGGCCGCGGATCGCCGGTCGGCGGGGCGGCAGGCCGCCGTACTCCCTGATCTCGGCGGCCCAGGCGTCCGCCGCTGCCCGCCGGCGCCAGCGCCGTCGGGGTCCGGCTCCGCGCCCGCCGGCCGACGGATGTAGGGCACCACCGGCTGCCCTTCCGACACCCGGAGGTGGATCGGCGGGCGGCCGGGGACAACGATCCCGGTAGACATTTCCCGTCCCCACCGGCCGCGCGGCGGACCCCCGGATACCCCCGCCCGGGATCGATCCCGCCCCGGTCGCGCCGGCGTCCACCGCGCCGGTACCGATCGGGGGCTGTCGCTCGCCGGAGCCGCGGCCCCGGCGGGACCCACCCCCCAAAGGAGTCCCCCATGAAACGCACTGTCGCCGCGGGCGCGGCGGTCGTCGTCGCCGGCGCCGTCGCCCTCGCCGCCCCCGCCGGCCCGGCCGCCGCCGCGGCGCCGCGGGCCGCGCCGGCGCTGCTCGCCGCGGCCGCCGCCGACCGGCTGATCGCCGGCGATCCCGATGCGCTGCACCTGTCCCCGTACGACAGCGTCGAGCAGCGGTCCGTCGTCGCTGCCGGCGGGCTGGAGAACGTCGCGTACGAGCGGACGCACCGCGGCCTGCGGGTCCTCGGCGGCGACTTCGTCGTCGTGACCGACCGTGCGGGCACGGTGCTCAGCACGTGGGTCGCCCAGCGGGCCGAGCTGGCGCTGGCCACGACCCGGGCGGCCGTGCCCGCCGCGCGGGCCGTCCGGGTGGCCCGGGCCCGGCTCGGTACCGTGCGCCGCGTCGCCGCCCCGGCGCTGGTCGTGGTCGCCGACGGCGCCGGCCGGCTGGCGTACGAGCTGGAGATCGAGGGCGTCGACCGGGCCGGCGACCCCGCCCGGCTGCACGTCGTGGTCGACGCGCGGACCGGCCGGGTCATCGAGGACCGGACCTGGAACGAGGTCGTGCACGCCACCGGCCACGGCGGCTACTACGGCAAGCAGGACCTCGGCGCCCTGTCGGCCGGGCGGCTGGTCGACCCGACCCGGCCGGGCCTGCAGTGCGGCGGGCAGAACGGCTCGCCGTTCACCAGCTCCACCGACAGCTACGGCAGCGGCGGCGGGGCCGACCTGCCGTCCGGCTGCGCCGACGCGATGTACTCCGCGCAGCAGGAGTGGAACATGCTCCGGGAGTGGACCGGCCGCAACGGCTTCACCGGTACCGGCCGCGGCTTCCCGGCCCGGGTCGGGCTGAACCAGGCCAACGCGTTCTGGAACGGCAGCTACACCAGCTACGGCCGCTCCTCGGACGGCAAGCGGCAGATGACCAACATGGACATCGTCGGCCACGAGTACGGGCACGCGATCTTCGCGAACACGCCCGGCAGCGGCGGTGGCGGCGGTGAGGTCGGCGCGATGAGCGAGTCGGCCGGCGACATCCTCGGCAACGTCACCGAGTTCTACGCCAACCACCCGGGGGACAAGCCGGACTACGAGGTCGGCGAGCTGACGAACTTCTTCGGCAGCGGCCCGATCCGGTACATGTACGACCCGGCGAAGCGCGGCGACCCGAACTGCATGTGGACCGGCGGGCCGCCGGAGGTGCACAAGGGCGCCGGCGTACAGAACCACTGGTTCTACCTGCTGGCCGAGGGCTCGAACCCGACCAACGGCCAGCCGACGTCGCCGACCTGCAACAGCAGCACGGTGACGGGGATCGGGGTGCAGAAGGCAGCCAAGATCTTCGTCGCGACGCTGTCCCGCAAGACGTCCGGCTGGAGTCACGCCCGGGCCCGCGCCGCCTCGGTGGCCGCGGCCCGGGAGCTGTTCCCCGGCGGCGTGGAGTGTCGGACGACCCGGGCGGCCTGGGACGCCGTCTCGGTCCGGGGCAGCGACTCGTGCTAGGGCCGGGGCCGGGGCACGCGGCCGCGGGTCGGTGAACGCCGGGGGCGTCCGGGGTGTCGTGCAGGCACGCCGGGCGCCCCCGGGCCGGCTACCACCACCGGGCCGGGATGTCGCGCAGCGAGTTGGTGGCGCAGTGCACCTCGCCCTTGCCGACGTGGTACGTGGTGTAGTCGTCGACGTACTCGGCCGTCAGGCCCACCGCGGCGTAGGCGGCCGTGACGGCGTCCGCGAGCAGGTCCCTGCCGCCGACGACCGGGCCCCACTGCTTCGCGACGATGACCCGGTTCGGCGGCAGCACGATCGAGTTGATCGCCGCCGGCAGCAGCGCCCCCATCGAGCCGCGGCGCAGCGCCCGGTCCCGCTCGGCCGGCGTCATCCCGGCCAGCCGCTCGCGCAGCCCGGGCGTGGCGGCGAGCAGCCGGTCCCGGGCCGCCGCGGCGCCGGGCCCGCCGGCGGCGCGGCCGCTCTCCGTCCGGTACAGCGTCGGGATGCGGACGATCTCCGCCTCGGTGAGCCCGGCCGCGGCGGTGACCGTCGCCAGGTTGGCGTCGATCTTCTTCGCGGCCGTCTCCTGGTCGGCGAGCAGCCGCTTGTCGGCGAGGAAGCCGGCGATGGTCATACGGCGGAAGTCGCGGTGCGAGGACAGCGGCGCGCTGCCGTTGCCGGCGTCGGCCGCGCGGCGCAGCAGGGCGACGGCGCCGCGCGGGTCGGCGACGGCGTACCGCCAGCCGCGGGGCGTGCTCGCCGGCAGGAACTGCATGAACTCGTCCACGTGGCCGACGGTCAGCCAGCCGGTGTCCAGGATCAGCGGCGCCTGCGCGCCCTGCGCGGCGAGCACCCGGCGGGTGACCGCCGACGGGCCGGACCCGCCGGGGTCCTCGCCGAGCACGAGCCGCCCGGCCGGGTACCCGCGGTCGTCGGCCCGGTACGGCGGCATGGTCTCCAGGTTGCCGAACGAGTTGAACGTGTCCGGCCGCCGGGCCGTCCCGCCGGGGAGCTTCACCACGCCGACGCCGGGCCCGCGCAGCGGGTAGAGCTGGAGCTGCGCGTCCCGGTCCTGGTCGGAGCGCATCAGCAGGCGCAGCGACTGCGGCCCGTCGGGCGCCGGGACGCTGGCGTACATCGGCTCGAACCAGTCCTGCGCCCAGATGTCCCCGCCGCCGAGGATCCGGACCGGGTCGGGCACCCCGGCGCTGCCGGAGGCCCGCTCCAGGTCGCGGCGGAAGGCGGGGAAGTCGCCGCCGCTCGACGGCGCCGCGACGAGCTGCCGGGTCGGCTGGACGTGGGTGTGGGCGAGCATCGGCGCGACCCGCAGGGCGACGGTGTCGGTGCCGCCGTCGCTGGTCGCGACGGTCACCCGGGCGGTGCCGTCCCAGGTTGCCGGGTCGCGCACGATGTCCCGGCCCTCCAGGCCGAGGACCAGGCCGGCGCGCAGCTCGTCGGCCGCGAAGGCGGTCGAGGCCGTGACCTCAGCCCAGGCCGTACCGCGGCGGGCGAACAGCCGGGCCCGGCTCGCGGCGGCGCCCTCGACCGTCACCCGGGCCGTGCTGCCGGCGGCGATCGACGGGGCCGGGACGGTCCGGATCGGGGCCAGGTCGCGGGCGTCCTCGTCGCCGTTGACGACCGCGTCGGCGGCGTCGGCGCACACCTGGTCGCGGCTGGCGCAGCGGCGGGCGTCGTCGTCGAGGTTGGGCAGGAACAGCGCGCCGCGGGTGGCGTCGGCCGTGGTCTTGCCGGCCTCGTCGGTGGTCCCGGTCAGGTCGACGGCACCGTCGCGGTCGGTGTCGGCGCGGATCACCACGGCGGGTGCCCGCCCGGCGGCCGCCGCCGGTACGGTCACGGGCAGCGCGGCCAGCGCCACGATCAGCGGCAGGGCCGGACGGACGGAGGTGCGGCGCATCGCGACTCCCGGGGGCGGGCCGCCGGGGGGATGGGGACGGCGGCTACCGGCGATCATAGGAAGTCGACGGCACCACGTCCATTGATGGTATTCGATTGACAAGCCCGGCCGCGGCCGGCGAGGGGAGAGCGCGTGACGCGTTGGCGGGAGATCTCCGGTAACGACGGCGGCGACCGGTACGCGGCCAGGGTCGACGCGCTGGCCGCGACCGGAAGGGACATGCACGGCGAGGCGGCGTTCTGCGCGGCCCGGCTCGCGCCCGGCGGGCGGGTGCTGGACGCCGGCTGCGGCACCGGCCGGGTCGCGATCCGGCTGGCCGAGCTGGGGTACGCCGTCGTGGGCGTGGACGCCGACGCCTCGATGCTCGCCACGGCCGGCCGGCGGTCGCCGGACCTGCGCTGGGTCGAGGCGGACCTGGCCGACTTCGACCTCAATGACCGGTTCGACCTCGTGCTGACCGCCGGGAACGTGATCCCGCTGCTCGCCGCCGGCACCGAGGCAACCGCGGTGGCCCGGCTGGCCGCGCACCTGGCGCCCGGCGGCGCGCTCGTGTCCGGTTTCGGCCTGCGCCCCGAGGAGCTGCCGCTGACCGAGGCGCCGGTGGACCTACCGGCGTACGACGGCTGGTGCGCGGCGGCCGGGCTGGCGCTGGCCGAGCGGTACGCGACGTGGGACGGCGACCCGTACGCGGGCGGCCCGTACGCCGTCAGCGTCCATCGGCCGGCACCCGGTCCCGCAGCAGCGCCGTGACCTCGGCGTCGGTCACCGCCCGGAAGTCCCGGTAGGCGGCGCTGACAGCGGACAATTCGGGCGCCTCCCGCAGCGCCCGGTACCCGTCGACCAGGTCGCCCGCCGGCCCGCCGCCGGCGGCCAGGCTCACCGGTACGGCGAAGCCCAGCCACGCCGCCCCCCGGCGCCGGGCCAGCGCCAGCGCGGCCCGGGCGGTCACCCCGGTGGCCAGGCCGTCGTCCACCACCAGCACCCGCCGGTCGAGCAGCCGCGGCGCCGGCCGGCCGCCCCGGTAGGCGAGCCGGCGGCGGTGCAGCTCGGCGGTCTCGGCGGCGACCGTCGGCGCGAGCGCCGCCGGCGTCAGCCGCAGCCGGTCCAGGGCGTCCGCGTCGAAGACCGGCGGGTCGTCCTCGGCGAGCGCGCCGATCCCCCACTCGGCGTGGCCGGGCGCGCCGATCTTGCGGACGAGCAGCGCGTCGAGGTCCGCCCCGAGCGCCTCCGCGACCGCCGCGGCGATCACCACGCCGCCGCGGGGCAGCCCCAGGACGAGGTCGACGGCCGTACCGGCGAGCGCGGCCGCGAGCGCCCGGCCGGCGGCGGCGCGGTCGGCGAACGGCGGGGGCGGGCTGCGGTGCACGGGCGTACCTCCGCGGGCGGGACTCCTGCCGGAACGGTACCCGGCCGCGCCCGGCCGAAACGGCGCCCGCCCGCCGTGCGCAACTCTCAGGGAAATATCAGCGAGGCCGCAGCATTACCGCAGGCCAGCGGGCCATCCTGGGGAAATAACCCAGCACGGTCGCGGACCCCTCGGAGGAACAATGTCCGGTACCAGCGCCGATCAACCCTCGTCGCCGGACGCCCCGGCGACCGGTGAACCCACCGCCGCCCCGGCCCCGGCCGCGGCGCCGCACCCCCAGCCCGGTCCGGCCGGACCACCGCCGCCGCCGACCGCGAGCGGCCCGGCCGGACCGACCGGCGCCCCGCCCCACCCGGGCCCGCCCGGCGCGCCGCCGGCCGCGGGACCGTACGGGGGGCCGCCGGCCGGTGGCCCGCCGTGGCCGCCGGGCGGGCCGCCCCGGCGCGGCTGGCGCGGCGGTCCCGGCCGCCCGCCGCGGCGCTGGCTGACGGTACCGACGGTGGTCGCGTTCTTCGTCGGCGTACTGCTGACCGCGCTGCTGTGCGGCGCCGGCGCGCTGGTCGGCGCGGCGGTCAGCCACCACGACGGCGACCGGATGGGCCGGCACGAGCGGGTCGACCGGTGGCGCGACGGCGGCGGCCCGGGCCAGCGGTGGCGGGACGACGACCGCATGCGGGAGCGGCAGCCGCAGATCCGACCGCCGTGGATCAACCCGCCGAGCACGCCGACGCCGGTGCCGGCGCCCACGGGCGGCACGATCACGCCGACCCCGCCGACCCCGACTCCCTGAACCTCGATCCCCTTCCCCCGCGGCTCCCGACAGCCGAGCGGGGTCCCGGCCGGGCGCCGGTCAGCGGGTAGTGTGCCCCCGCCGGCCGGCGCCCGGCGCCGTACCCGCCGATCCGCGTCGCCGCCCCGTTCATCGCCCTCGGCGGTTCGGGGGGAGCACGTCGGCCGCATCCGCACCGGTGGCTTCCCCTCCCCCCGGCGCTCGTCGTGACCGGCTCCCGCACCCGGTCCGATGTGGTGTGTGGTGGCGGAGCGCCGCGGGTCAGCACCGCGGGGGCTGCCGCCCCGCGGCCATATTGGATATGGTCGGTCCCGCCTCCCCGACCGACGGTCGCCCCACCGGCCGATCGCGCGCCGCCACCCGCCGTGCCCGCGGGTCGCGCGACCGGTACCGCCCGACGTCGCGGATGCACCGCCGCGCATCGGGGAATGGGGACGCCCGTGAGGATCGACGATCGGATCGAGGATCTGGTCAGACAGGCGCTCAACGCCGTCATCAAGCGCAGCACGCCGCTGCTGGAGCAGGCGATCCACGTGTTCGGCGACGACGCCAGCCGGACCGAGGGCTGCCGGCTGGCCTGCGCGATCGTCTCGTTCATCGCCCACGACTTCCACGGCCGCACGCCCACGCCGGCCGAGATCGACGACCTGGCCACGGCGATCAGCGACCTGGAGCGGTGGTCCGGCGTGACGGCCGTCGAGGTGCGGGCGCTGCTCACGGTCGTCACCGGGCACGCGGGGCGGGACGGCATCAACACGCTGCTGCCGGCACACCGGGTGGCGCTGGTGTGCTACGTGACGGCGGCCAGCCTGCTGTCCTCGACCCGGGCGGACGGCGAACCCTGGTGGGACAACCTCGACCGGGTCGAGGCCGGCATCGAGGCGATGATGTGACACCGGCCGGCCGGGTACAGCGTCCGTGACGACGGGTCGATTCAGGCGCCGGCGGCGTTGATGTCCGGGCTGGTCATGACGTCGCGCGGCCAGCCCCGCTCGGCGACCGTGACCATCGCCCGGCCGATCGTGTCGGTGCGGGTGGTCCAGCCGGGCGCGACCCGGCGCAGCACCGGGTACAGCGGCGCCAGGACCGAGTAGGCCAGGGCGTACCAGCGGGTGCGCGAGGTGATGCCCGGACCGGCCTGGATGTAGCCCGGCCGGAACGCGTACACCCGCAGCGGCAGCGCCACCAGCGCGTTCTCTGTCGCCCCCTTGACCCGCGCCCACCGGCGCGGGCCGCGCTCGGTCCGGTCGGTGCCGGCGCCCGAGACGTAGCAGAAGGTCAGCCCCGGCGACCGCTCGGCCAGGACCCGGCCGACCGCGAGGGTCAGGTCGTGGGTGATCCGCTGGTACTCCTCGGCCGGCAGCCCGACCGAGGAGACGCCCAGGCAGAAGAAGCAGGCGTCGAAGCCGTCCAGCTCGTCGGCGTACGCCGGGGCGTCGGCCACGTCGGCCGGCACGAGCTGGCGCAGCCGCGGGTGGGCCAGCGCCACCGCCGTCCGCCCGACCGCCAGCACCTCGGTGACCCGCGGGTCGGCGAGGCACTCGCGCAGCACGCCCTGGCCGACCATCCCCGTGCCGCCGTACAGGATCACCCGCACCGGCTACTCCCCCCGCCGTCGATCCGCCCGACCGCCGGCGCCGGCCGCTCGGGTCGTGGACGCCGGCCCCGGTACGGAGCGCGTCGGGTTCGGCGCGGGCGGCGCATCGGTCGGCGTGATCCCCGTCACGTTCAGTGACGCCCGCCGGGCGCCGCGGGCCGGGTCCGGGCCCGCCGCCCGGGCGCCGGGCGGGGTCGGACCGGGCAGCGTCCCTCTCGCGTGCGGCGCCATGGCCGTAGGATCCCACAGCCGACCGACATTCGCGCCGGTTCCGCCCACCGCCGGGGCGGGCCGCGCCGGCCGCCCGGACGCGGCCCGACCAGGGGAGATCGCCATGACGTTCGCCTACACCGTGCGCGCGGAGTTCGAGCTGCCGGAGCGCCGCCGCGACTACCTGAGCTGGCTCGCCGACGGCCACGCGGCGGACGTGGTCGCCGCCGGCGCCGCCGAGGCGCGGGTGATCACGCTGGACGAGCGGACCGTGGAGGTGCGCTACCTGTTCCCGTCGGCGTCGGCGTTCGCCGCGTACGAGGCCGGTCCGGCGGTCGCGCTGCGGGCCGACGGCGCCGCCCGGTTCGGCACGCCCGACGTGCGCTTCTCCCGCAGCACGGGCGAGGTCGTCACCGAGATCACCGGCTGAGCCGCCGCGCTCGCGCCCGGGTGGCACCCGGGCGGGGGCGGAAAATTTCCCCGCCGCCGGACCACTCTGGACCGGCCTCTTCCGTGCCAGACTCCACAGAACATCGCCGACGGCCGATCCGGACCGTCGGCGCGTCCCTGGGGAGGCTCCCACCGCGCCCGTGCCCGCAACGCATCGGAGTGGTCGGAGCGACGCATCGTGAAGAAAGGCGCACTTGTGCACGCGAACAGATTGCCGATCGCAACCGGCAGGCGACGGACCGCAGTCGCCGGCATCGCCGCAGCCCTGCTGGGCGTACCGTTCCTCGCCGCTCCCGCGGCCGCCGGGCCGCCGGACTCCGCCGCCCTGCGCAAGGCAGTGACGGTCCAGAACATCATCAACCGGCTCAAGGTGCTGGACGGCATCGCGAAGGCCAACGGCAACACCCGGGCGGCCGGCACCCGCGGCTACGACGTGTCCGTCAACTACGCCGAGCTGGCGTTCCGGCAGGCCGGCTACCGGGTGGTCCGGCAGACGCTGGCGTTCCGCAAATACCAGGAGAACAGCCCCTCGGTGCTGCGCCGGGAGAGCCCGGAGCCGGCGGCGGCGATCCCGCACCACCTGCTCAGCTACTCCGGCAGCGGCGACGTGCACGCCCCGGCCACGCTGCCGGCGGGCTCGCCGCTCGGCTGCGCGGCGACCGACTTCGCGGCGCCCACCAAGGGCACGATCGCGATCGTCCAGCGCGGCGAGTGCACCTTCGCCCTCAAGGCGACCCACGCGCTCGCGGCCGGCGCGGTCGGCGTCGTCGTGATCAACAACGTGCCCGGTGAGCTGGCCGGCACGCTGGGCAACGACTTCCGCCCCGAGTTCCCGGTGGCCGGGGTCACCAAGGAGGTCGGCGCCGCCCTGGTCGCGGCCGTGCCGAACGGGCTCGCGCTGCACCTGCGCGCGGACACCAAGCGGTGGGACTCCAGCACCGCGAACCTCATCGCCGAGTCGCCCGACGGCGACCCGAACAACGTCGTCATGGCCGGCGCGCACCTGGACTCCGTCGAGGCCGGGCCGGGGATCAACGACAACGGCTCGGGCGCCGCGACGATCCTGGAGGTCGCGCAGCGGCTGCAGGGGACGAAGGTGAAGAACAAGGTCCGGTTCGCGCTGTGGGCGGCCGAGGAGGCCGGCCTGGTCGGGTCGACGCACTACGTCGCCCAGCTCCCCGCCGCCGACCGCAAGAAGCTGGCGCTGTACCTGAACTTCGACATGATCGGCTCGCCGAACTACGTCCGGTTCGTCTACGACGGCGACAACTCCGCGTTCCCGCCGGGCACCGGCTCGGCGCCCGGCCCGAAGGGCTCCGGCGCGATCGAGAAGCTGTTCCACGACTACTTCAAGTCGCAGAAGCTGGCGAGCGCGGAGACGCCGTTCTCCGGGCGCAGCGACTACGGTCCGTTCATCGCCGCGGGTGTGGACATCCCGTCCGGCGGCCTGGCCACCGGCGCGGAGGGCATCAAGACCGCGGAGGAGGCGAAGGTCTACGGCGGCCGGGCCGGCGAGGCGTACGACAAGTGCTACCACCAGGCGTGCGACGACCTGTCCAACATCAACCGCCGCGGCCTGAAGGAAATGGCCGGCGCGGTCGCGCACGCGGTGCACACGTACGCGTTCGACACCAGCAGCATCGGCCGCCCGCTCACCGGCCCGGCCTCGGGTACGACGAAGCCGTCGGCCGACGCCGGCGGCCTGCACGACCACAACACCACGATGTGACCGGTGCGGGGTGGGGCGCGGCGCGCCCCACCCCGACCACGGCGTGGTCAGCCGAGCTGGCGGCGCAGCGAATAGGTGACGCTCAGCAGCCGGTGCGGCTCGTGCGGCAGGTAGAGCACCGTCCGGTCGTACGCCTGCCAGCCGTCCGCGCCCGCCCGGTTGAGGTGCGCCAGGTCGTTGAACCGCTCGTCGGTACCCCAGCGGCCGACGCCGCCCGGGTGGTGGAACGTCGCCGTCCAGTCCATGTGCTTGTCGGTGCCCAGTGTGCCGGCGGCGCGATACTCGAGCCGCGCGTACTCCCATCTCACCATGACCCGATTCTGCCGACCCACCGATGTGTCCGGTCACGGCGCCCCCGCCGTCCCGCCGCGCGCGGCGCGGCAACCGTCGCCCGCGGCTGCCGCAACCGCGGGCCTCGTGGCCCTCATGTCGGTCCGCTCGGATAGCCGAGGACGCGGCGGACCGCGGCCCGGGCCGCGCCCTCCCGCGGCCGGGTGAGGACCGCGCCCAGGTGGCCGTCCGGGCGGATCAGCCACACCTCGCCGGGCCGCGCGCCCAGCGCGGCGGCGACGTCGCCGCCGGGGTCGATCGCCGCCAGCGGCAGCACCCGGATCGGCGCGGCGAGGCCGGCCAGCTCGCCCGCGACGGCGTCCGCGGTGATGCCGTCGGTCGTGAGCAGCAGGATGCCGTCCCGCACGATCCCCCGCAGCCAACCGCTGTCACCGGTGGGCCCGGCGGGGCCCGCCCGGTCGACGGGATCTCCCCACCCGCCGGAGCCCCCGGGACCGGGCGGGTCACCCGATCCACCGGGGAAGCCGGCGGCGGCGCCGAGGTACGCGGCGCCCGGTACGCCCGCGGCGGCCGGGCGGCGGATCGGCGCGTCCGGGACGAGGACCCCCGGCGCCACGGCCGGCGGGTGGCCGCGCGGCGGCCGCCCCGGGAACGGGCGGTCCGGGTCCGGGGTGGTCAGCGGTGAGTCGACGTACCAGAACGGCTCGGCGAACCGCCCCGAGTCGATGAGCCGGCGCGCGTCCGGGTCGGTCCGGGCCCGGTCGAGGATGTCCCGACGGCGGCGCTCGTCCGCCGGGTTCTGCGGGGCGAGGAAGCGCATCGTGGCCCCGGTGACCGCCAGGTTCTCCAGGGCGGCGGCGCGGCGCTCGGCGTCGAAGCTGGCCAGCAGCTCCGGCGGCGCCCAGCCGCGCAGCACGAACGCGAGCTTCCAGGCGGCGTTCTCGGCGTCCGGTACGCCGGAGTTGAGGCCCCGCGCGCCGAACGGCGCGACCAGGTGGGCGCAGTCCCCCGCCAGCAGCACCCGGCCGACCCGGAGCCGGTCGGCGCAGCGGGCGTGGAACCGGTACACCGTCCGCCACACCACCTCGGCCGGGACGTCGCCGACGATCGAGCGGACCCGCCGGTCCAGCCCGCCCGAGGCGGCATCGGCGTCGGCGTCGAAGTCGGGCGGCACCTGCCAGTCGATCCGGTACGTGCGGTCGGGGCACGGGTGCACGAGCACCTGCCGGTCGGCGTGGCCCGGCGGGTCGAAGTGGAACCGCCGCTCGGTGCGCCGGTCCGGCAGGTCCGCGCGGATGTCGCAGATGAGGAACCGGTCGTCGTACGACTCGCCGGCGAAGTCCACGTCGAGCCGCTCGCGCAGCGGCCGGCTGTGCGCCCCGGCGGCGAGCACCGCGTACCCGGCGCGCAGGAGGACCGGGCCGGCCGGCGTGGCGCAGGTGAGCGTGACGCCGGCGGCGTCCTGCGCGATGTCGGTGACCTCGTGCGACCACCGCTCGTCGATCAGCGGGCCGGCGGCGACCCGCTCGGCGAGGACCTGTTCGGTGCGGGACTGGGAGATGTTCACCATCGGCGGCAGCGGCGAGCGGCCGTGGTCCACGAACGACCAGGCGGCCAGCTCCCGGCCCCGGTGGTACGTGCGGGCGGTCGTCCAGGTGACGCCCTCGGCCGCGATCCGCCGCCCGGCCCCGACGGCCGCCCAGATGTCGAGGACGTCGCGCGCCTGGCAGATCGCCCGCGAGCCGATCGCGGCCCTGGCCGGCCGCGCGTCGACGACGATGCTGGGTACGCCCCAGCGGGCCAGCAGCAGCGCGGTCGTCTGCCCGACCGGGCCGTTGCCCACCACGACGACCGGGGCGGGCGGCGGGGCGGTCATCCCTGCAGCCGATCCCACACCTCGCGGTCGCGCTCCGGCGTCCAGATCCGCGGCCAGTCGACGCCGTCCAGCTCGTCCCACAGCCGCTGGACGTTGAACGGCAGGCAGTGCTCGAAGATCGGCCACGCGCCGTAGGTCGGCGCGAGCGCGGCGTGGGTCGCGGCGAACGCCTCGGCGAGCGTGCCGCCGCGGGCGTGCACCGCGCCCACGCGGTCGCGCATGACCAGCAGGAAGTCGCGGGTCTGGCCGATCGCGGCGGCCACCTCGTCGGCGCCCCGGCTGACCGCGCCGCGCCCGCCCACCAGCGTCTCGGCGCCGAGGGCGGCGACGGCGTCCAGCGTGCCGGCGGACCAGTCGGCGTGGAAGGCGTCGCCGGTGTACAGGGCGGCCCGCGCCTCGACCAGGTCGCCGGCGAACAGCACCCGCTGCCGGGGCAGCCAGGCGACGATGTCGCCGGCGGTGTGGCCGCGGCCGCAGTGGCGCAGTTCCAGCGGGCCGCGGTCGCCGCCCAGGTCGATCCGGAGCAGGTCGGTGAACGTCACGTCCGGGCGGGTGAGGCCGGGGATGCCGGCCGGGTCGCGGAACAGCCGGGGCATGCGGGCGTACTCGCTGGCCCAGTCCTGCGCTCCGCGCTCCTCGATCAGCTCCCGGGTGCGCTCGTGGGCGATGATCACGTCGGCGTCGAAAGCGCTGGCGCCGAGCACCCGGACGGCGTGGTAGTGGGAGAGGACCAGGTACCGGACCGGCTTGTCGGTGTGCTCCCGCAGTACCGCGAGCCAGTCCCGGGCGGCGGCCGGGGTGGCCCTGGCCTCGAACGCGACGACGAAGTCCTCGCCCTCGACCGCGCCGACGTTGGGGTCGCCCTCTGCGGTCAGGGCGTACACCCCGTCGGCGAGCACCTCCAGCGTCTCGGTCTTCGCGTCCAGATCGGCCGACGACGCGAACGGCTTGCCCACGACACCCTCCCCTGCCTCGCGCCGGTCGACCCGCGGCCGGCGCCCGTTGCCCGCCGGCGGACCACCCGCCGGGTGCGCCCAGTCTGCCGACTGCGCCGGCCGCGATCCATCCCGAACCCGGTGATCAAGTCGAGCGGACGCCGTTCGGCGCCGAATCCGGGTCCGTTCGACATGATCACCGCAATCGGGGCTGCGCGGGCCGCCGCCGGCTGCTCCACTGGCATCGCCACCGCGGACCGGCCGCCAGCCGACCGAGCCGCGGCGGCGGACCGCGCACGACGCAGCGAACGGGTACGGCGGCGCGGCGGGCGGCGGTCACCGCCGCGAGCCGTCGCGGAGTGGCCGACCGTCGCACCCCGCTTCGGTACACATGCGAAACAGGGACGAAGGTTCTCCTGACAAACGTCAACTGCACCGGAGAATTTTCCGTACTAACGTTGAGTTGAAGGTTCTTCTCCGGGAGACTGGACGCACATCCCGCATCGAGGAGGTTGCCGGTGACTGCCCGTTTCCGCGTTACTTATGCCACCTTGTCGGCGGACCATGAGGTACTGCACGAGGCGTACGAGGAGGGCGTCACCCGCGCCCGCGGCTGGCTCGGCGGCACCGTGACGCCGATCGTCGACGGCGCCGCGCGCACCGGCGGCCCCGTGCACCGCGTGACCAGCCCCAACGACGTACGGCTCGTCCTCGGCGACGTCGTCGGCGCGACGGACCGCGACGTCGCCGACGCCGTCGCCGCCGCCCGGGCGGCCGCCCCCGCCTGGGCGGCGACGCCCTGGCGCGACCGGGTCGCGCTGCTGCGCCGCGCCGCCGACCTGATCAGCGACCGGTCGAACGAGCTGGCCGGCCTGATGAGCCTGGAGGTCGGCAAGAACCGACTGGAGGCCCTCGGTGACGTCGAGGAGTCCGCCGACCTCATCCGGTACTACTGCGCGCAGTTCGAGGACGGCGACGGCTTCGACCAGCCGATGGCGACGATCGCGGCGCGCGAGACCACCCGCAGCGTGCTGCGCCCGCACGGCGTGTGGGCGGTGATCAGCCCGTTCAACTTCCCGATGGCGCTCGCGGCCGGCCCGGTCGGCGCGGCGCTGGTCGCCGGCAACACCGCGGTGCTCAAGCCGAGCCTGCAGGGCTCGTTCTGCGCGGCGAAGCTGGTCGAGTGCCTGCGCTACGCCGGGCTGCCGGCCGGCGCACTGCACCTGCTGCCCGGCGACGACGCGCCGGGGCGGGCGATCGTCGCCCACGACGGCGTGGACGGGCTGACGTTCACCGGCTCGTACGAGACCGGCATGGCGGTGCTGCGGGCGTTCCAGCGCGCCTACCCCAAGCCGGCGATCTGCGAGATGGGCGGCAAGAACGCCACGATCGTCTCCGCCGCCGCCGACCTGGACGCCGCGGCGCTCGGCGTGGCCCGGTCGGCGTTCGGGCTGAGCGGGCAGAAGTGCTCGGCCTGCTCCCGGGTGTACGTGCAGCGGGCGGTCCACGACGCGTTCCTGGACAGGCTGGTCGCGCACGCCGGGGCGTTCGGCGTCGGCGACCCCACCCTGCGCGAGAACCACCTCGGGCCCGTGATCGACGCCGCGGCCGTGGACCGGTACACCGACGCCGTCGCGCACGCCGCCAAGGCCGGCCGGGTGGTCACCGGCGGCCGGGTACTGAGCGGCGAGGACGGCCGCCCCGAGGGCCACTACGTCGCGCCCACCGTGGTCGCCGACCTGCCCGCCGACGACCGGCTGCTGGCCGAGGAGCTGTTCGTGCCGCTCGTCGCCGTCGCCCCGGTGGACGACATCGAGCAGGGATTCGACCTGGCCAACGCCCTGCCGCTGGGCCTCACCGCCGGCTTCTTCTCCGCCGACCCGACCGAGGTGCAGCGGTTCCTCGACCGGATCGAGGCCGGCGTCGTCTACGTCAACCGCCCGGCCGGCGCCACCACGGGCGCGTGGCCGGGGGTCCAGCCGTTCGGCGGCTGGAAGGGCTCCGGCAGCACCGGCAAGGCCGGCGGCGGCCCCTACTACGTACAGCAGTTCATGCGCGAGCAATCCCGAACGGTGGTGTCCTGATGTCCCCTACCCCCACGTGGTTCGACCCGGCCCGGCCCCTGCCGGACCTCCTCACGCCCGTACCCGGGCCGCAGGCGAAGCTGGTCCTCGAGCGGGACGCCGCGATCACCAGCCCGTCGCTGCCCCGGGCGTACCCGATGACGCCGCGGCGCGGCTTCGGCTGCGCGCTGGAGGACGTCGACGGCAACCTGTTCCTCGACTTCAACGCCGGCATCGCCGTCAACTCGACCGGCCACGCCCACCCCACGGTCGTCGCGGCCGTGCAGGAGCAGGCGGCCGAGCTGCTGCACTACTCGGCGTCGGACTTCTACCTGCCGATCTACGGGCAGATGGCCGAGGCGCTGGCGGCGACGGCGCCGATGTCCGGGCCCGTGCGGGTGTTCCTGTCCAACTCCGGCGCCGAGGCCGTCGAGGGGGCGCTGAAGCTGGCCCGGTACGCCACCGGGCGGCAGTACGCGATCAGCTTCTACGGCGCGTTCCACGGCCGCAGCTACGGCGCGCTCAGCCTGACCGCGTCGAAGGCGAAGTACCACAAGGGGTTCGGGCCGCTGCTGCCCGGCGTCCTGCACGCGCCGTACGCGCCGGCGCCGGTGTCGTACCTGACGGACGTGCTGTTCCGGTACGAGGTCGACCCCACCGAGGTGGCCGCCGTCTTCGTCGAACCGATCCAGGGCGAGGGCGGCTTCATCGTCCCGCCGGCGGACTGGCTGCGCGAGCTGCGCGAGGTCTGCGACCGGTACGGCATCCTGCTGGTCGCCGACGAGGTCCAGTCCGGGATGGGCCGGACCGGCCGGATGTGGGCGATCGAGCACTTCGGCGTCGAGCCCGACATCCTCACCTCGGCCAAGGGCATCGCCTCCGGCCTCCCGCTGGGCGCGATCATCGCCCGGCGGGACCTGATGGAGTCCTGGCCGGCGGGGGCGCACGGCTCGACGTACGGCGGCAGCCCGGTGCCGTGCGCGGCGGGCCTGGCCACGCTGCGGGTGATCGCCGAGGAGGACCTGCTGGCCAACGCCACGGCCCGCGGCGACGCGCTGCTGCTCGGGCTGCGCGAGCTGGCCGAGCGGTACCCGCGGATGGTCCGCGACGTGCGCGGCATCGGGCTGATGCTCGGCGTCGAGTTCCCCGAGGGGAGGATCGCCAACCTCGTCCAGGAGGCGGCGTTCCACCGCGGGCTGCTGGTGCTGGAGGCCGGCGAGAACGCGATCCGGATGTCCCCGCCGCTGACCGTCACCGCCGCCCAGACCGACACCGGGCTGCGGCTGTTCGGCGCGGCAGTGGCCGACGTCGCGGACGCCGAGGGGCTGGCTTGAGCAAGGTCACGACGATGGCGGAGGCCGTCGCGGCGTACGTCCGCGACGGCACCACCCTGGCCATCGAGGGTTTCACCCACCTGATCTCGTTCGCCGCCGGGCACGAGGTGATCCGGCAGCGGCGGCGCGACCTGACGCTGTGCCGGCTCACCCCGGACGTGGTGTACGACCAGATGATCGGCGCCGGCGTGGCCCGCAAGCTGGTGTTCTCCTGGCTGGGCAACCCGGGCGTCGGGTCGCTGCACGCGATCCGCCGGGCGATCGAGGGCGGCACGCTGGAGATCGAGGAGTACTCGCACTTCGGCATGGTCGGCCGGTACACCGCCGGGGCGGCGAACCTGCCGTTCTACCCGCTGCGCTCCTACGCCGACAGCGACCTGCCGGCGGTCAACCCGGCGCTGCGGGCGCTGGCCTCGCCGTACGACGGGCAGGAGGTGTACGTGGTCCCGCCGCTGCGCCCCGACGTGACGATCGTGCACGCCCAGCGCGCCGACGCCGCCGGCAACACCCAGGTGTGGGGGCTGCTGGGCTGCCAGAGGGAGGCGGCGTTCGCGGCGGAGAAGGTGATCGTCGTCGCCGAGGAGATCGTGGACGAGGCGGTGGTCCGCGCCGACCCCAACCGGACGCTGCTGCCCGGCCTGATCGTCGACGCCGTGGTGCCCTGCCCGCGCGGCGCGCACCCGTCCTTCGCCCAGGGCCACTACGACCGCGACAACGCCTTCTACCTCGCCTGGGACGCCATCAGCCGGGACCCGGCGGCGCTGGCGGCCTGGCTGGACGAGTGGGTGTACGGCACCGCCGACCACACCGGGTACCTGGCCAGGCTGGGCGCCGACCGGTGGCCGGCGCTGACCCCGGCGCCCGCCCTGTCCGGCGCCGTCGACTACGGGGACTACCGGTGACCGCGCCCGCCGGGGCGGCGTACACGCCCACCGAGATGATGGTCGTCGCCGGGGCGCGGGCCATGGCCGGCGCCCGGGTCTGCTTCGTCGGCATCGGCCTGCCCAACATCGCCGTGGCGCTCGCCCAGCGCACGGTCGCGCCGGCGATCGAGCTGATCTACGAGTCCGGCGTGTACGGCGCCCGGCCGGCCCGGCTACCGCTGTCCATCGGCGACCCGTGCCTGGTCACCGGCGCCATCGCGGCGATGAGCATGCCGGAGCTGTTCCAGTACTACCTCCAGCGCGGGCACGTCGACCTGGGCTTCCTCGGCGCCGCGCAGCTCGACCGGTACGGCAACGTCAACACCACGGTCATCGGCGACTACGCCGCGCCGCGGACCCGGCTGCCCGGCTCCGGCGGCGCGTGCGAGATCGCGCAGAACGCGCGCGAGGTGTTCGTCCTCATGCGCCAGTCCGCCCGGTCGTTCGTCGAGAAGGTCGACTTCGTCACCAGCTCCGGGCGGCGGCTCAGCCGGGTGATCACCGACCTGGGGGTGTTCGACAACCGGGGCGGCGAGCTGACCCTGACCGCCGTCCACCCGGGCGGGACCGTGGCCCGGGTGCAGGAGGCGACCGGCTGGCCGCTGTCCGTCGCCGCCGACCTCGCCGAGTCGCCGCCGCCGACGCCCGCCGAGCTGCGGCTGCTGCGCGAGGAACTGGACCCGGATCGGGCGTACCTGAAGTGAGCCACGTCTTCGGCCGCTGCCGCGCCGACGCCCCGCGCATCGCCCGCGCCCGCGGGCTGGAGGTGTGGGACGCCGACGGGCGGCGGTACCTCGACGCCTGCGGCGGCGCCATCGTCGTCGGCGTGGGCCACGGCGTCGACGCCGTCACCGACGCGATCGCCGCCCAGTCCCGCCGGGTGGCGTACGCGCACGGCTCGATGTTCCGCGCGCCGGTCCTGGAGGAGTACGCCGACGCGCTCGCCGCCGTGCTGCCGGTCGACGACCCGCGGGTCTACCCGGTCTCCGGCGGCAGCGAGGCGGTGGAGACCGCGCTCAAGCTCGCCCGGGCGTACCACCTGGCCCGCGGCGAGGACCGGCACGTCATCGTCGCCCGGGCCGGTGCGTACCACGGCAACACCCGCGGGGCGCTCGACGTGTCCGGGCGGCCGGGGCTGCGCGCGCCGTACCTGCCGTGGCTGGGGCAGGCCCGGCGGGTGCCGACGCCGTACGAGTACCGCTGCCCCTTCCCCGGCGCCCACCCGGGCGGCTGCGCCGCCGCGCACGCCGCCGCGCTGGCCGGCGTGTTCGCCGCCGAGCCGGTAGCGGCGTTCATCGCCGAGCCGATCGCCGGCGCCGCGCTCGGGGCGTGCGTACCGCCGGACGCGTACTGGCCGCTCGTCGCCGAGGTGTGCCGGGCGTACGGCGTGCTGCTCATCGCCGACGAGGTCATGACCGGTTTCGGGCGGACCGGGGCGTGGTTCGGCGTGGACCACTGGGGGGTGCGGCCGGACATCCTGACCGCGGGCAAGGGCGCCGGGTCGGGGTACTGGCCGCTCGGGCTGACCGTGTGCTCCGGGGCGGTGCACGAGGCGGTGGCCGACGGCGGGTTCACCCACGGGTTCACCTACTCGCACCACCCCGTCGGCGCCGCGGCCGGGCTGGCCGTGCTGCGCGAACTGCGGGAGCGGGACCTGGTCGCCGCGGCGGCCCGGCAGGGGCCGGTGCTGGACGCGATGCTGCGGGACGCGCTGACCGGGCACCCCTACGTCGGGGACGTGCGCGGGCGCGGGCTGCTGCGCGCGGTCGAGCTGGTCGCCGACCGGGAGACGGCGGCGCCGTTCCCGCGGGGCGACCGGGTGGCCGAGCGGGTGGCGGCGGCGGCGCACGCGGCCGGGCTGCTGGTGTACCCGGCGACGGGGTGCGCGGACGGCACCGACGGGGACCTGATCGTGCTCGGGCCGCCGCTGTGCGCGACGGAGGCCGACCTGGCGGAGATCACCGACCTGCTCGCGAAGGCCCTCGCCACCCTCCACTGAGGCCACCCAGCGAACAGGCGGGCCGAGCCGACCAGCGGGCGCGGTCCGGTCAGTCCGCCGTGTACCGGCCCAGGGCCCGCAGCGGGTACACCAGCCGGTACAGCTCCCGGTTGACGTGCAGGTCGCCCGGCACGGCGATGGCCGTGTACTCGGGCTCGTCCCACGACCCGTCCGGCCGCTGCCGCCGGACCAGCCAGCCGATCCCGCCGGCCGCCGCCCCCGCCCGCTCCCCCACCGCGAGCAGGCCGAGCACCGCCCGCGCCGTCTGCGACGGCGTGGAGCTGCCGCGGCCGATCCAGCCGGGGTCGCGGTACGAGCGCGGGTCCTCGCCCCAGCCGCCGTCGTCGTTCTGGTGGTCGACCAGCCAGCGCACCGCCCGCCGGACCGCCCGGCTGGCCGGGTCGATCCCGGCCGCCGCCAGCGCGGCCAGCGCCGCCGCCGTACCGACGACGTGGTTGGTGTCCCAGCGGGCCGACCAGGAGCCGTCCGGCTGCTGGTGGCCGAGCAGCCACGCGACGCCGCGGGCGGCGGCGGGCCGGTCGCCGTGGCCGAGCGCGCACAGCGCCTCGACGGCCGCGGCGGTGAGGTCCGGGGCGGCGCGGTCGGTGGGCGCGCCGACGTCGCACATCGGCAGCAGGGCGGGCAGGCGGGCGGTGTTGTCGGCGGCGTACGCCGCCCAGCCCCCGTCCCGGCCCTGCAGGCCGGACAGCCACGCGGCGGCGCGGTCCAGCGCCGGGCGCAGCGCCTGCGGGTCGCGGGCGCCGACCATCGGCGCGAGCGCGAGCGCGACGGCCGCGGTGCCGGCGCTGTCCGGGGCGCCGGCGTTGTCGACCTGCTGGGACCAGCCGCCCGGCGCGAGCCGCGGCCGGCGCTCCTGCCAGTCGCCGGGACGGCGGACCTCCTCGTCGCGCAGCCAGGCCGCCGCGCGGACCAGCGCCGCGTCGCCGGCCGGCGTACCGGCGGCGTGCAGCGCGGCGACCGCGAGCGCGGTGTCCGCGACCGGGAACTGCGCGGGCTCCACCCGGCGCAGGTCGCCGTCCGGGCCGGGTTCGGTGCGGGCGTACCGGTCCAGGCCGGCGAGGCCGCGGCGGACGGCCGGGTGGTCGGGGCCGTAGCCGAGGGTGCGCAGCGCGATCAGCGCGCTCGCCCACGGCGGCTGGCAGCCGCCCCACGAGCCGTCGGGCTCCTGCCGGGCGAGCAGCCAGTCGGCGGCGCGGCGCAGCGCGGTCGCACGCGGCCCGGCCAGGGGGCGGCGGCCGTACCGGCGCAGCGCCGCGTCCAGCAGCCCGGCCGGGCCGCTCGCGCGGGGCGGCGGCGGGTGCGGCGAGTCCAGTTCGGCCAGGTCGAACGGGACCGCGCGGACCGGCCGCAGCGCGGACACCACGGTCAGCGGGACGATCGTCCGGCGGGCCCAGTCGGCCCGGTCGGCCAGGCCCAGCGGCACCCCGGCGGGGACGTGCAGCAGCTCGGGCGGCAGCGCCGGCAGCGCGTCGTACGGCCACAGCCCGAACAGCGCGAGCCGGATCCGGGTGTACGCCCGGGCCCGGGCCGGGCCGCCGGCGGCGCGCACGTACGCGGCGGCGGCGGTCAGGTGCGGGGCGTCGATCGGGTCGCCGGCCAGCCGGAGGGCGGCGTACGCCTCGACCGACGTGGACAGGTCGCCCGGCCCGCCGTGGTGGGTGGGCCAGGTGCCGTTGGGCTGCTGCCGGGAGCGGATCCAGCGGGCGGTGGCGGCGGTCTGCTCCGGGGTCCGGACGCCGAGGAACTCGCGCAGCAGCAGGTCCTCGGCGTCGACCGCGGCGTTGGCGGCGACGCCGCCCTGCCACCAGCCGCCCGGTGCCTGGGCGGCGAGCAGCCGCTGCCGGGCGCGCTCGCGCGCCACCTCGACGGCCGTCGGGGCGAGCCCGACCGCGGTCACCGCCATCCCGCACCCCCGCGCAGCGCTCGCCGTGTCCCCCGCGGCGCAGCGTAACCACGCCCCCGGCCGTACGGCCGGCACTTCCCGCACCACTCCCCCGCGCGTGTCGCCGACGGCGACCACGGCGGCGCAGGCCCACACGCCGCGGCCGGCGGGCCCGAGCACGCGCGGGTGCGGAGCGCCGACCGCCGCTCCGCACCACGAAACGACGGCAGGCCACGAGCGCGGGATACCGGAGCGGGCGCGGTCAGGAGGACGGGGTGGGGGGCGGCTCGTCGTCCGGTGGGGACAGTCCGGCCGCCGGGTCGTACAGCGGCGTCGGGTACGCCGGGCAGCTCCCCCGCCGCCCCGTCACGCACGCCAGCGCCCGCCGCGTCGCCGCCGTGTCCGGGTGGTCCGCGCCGAGCACCCGGACCAGGTCCGCCACCAGCGCCCGCAGGTCGTCGGCGGCGCCCGGGTACCCGGTGCCGTGCCGCAGGTACGCGAGGTTCCCGCGCCCGCGCAGCGTCCGCGGGTGGGTCGGCCCGAGCACCCGCTCGAAGTCGGCGACCACCCCGCCGTACGCCTGGCTGGCCGCGACCAGGTCGCCGCGCGCGCCGCGCCACCAGGCGAGGTTGGCCGCGGACAGCAGCGTCTCCGGGTGGTCCCGGCCGAGGATCCGGTGCCGCTGGCCGAGGACGGTCGCCAGGTGCGCCACCGCCTCGTCCGGCCGGTCGGCCCGGCCGAGCCAGCGGCCGAGCTGGTGCCGGGTGGTGAGGGTGTCGGGGTGGGTGTCGCCGAGCGCCCGCTGCCGGTCGGCGAGCACCGCCCGGAACTCCTCGGCCGCCCCCGCCGCGTCGCCGCCCAGCCCCCGGCAGTACGCCAGGTGGTGCCGGGTCAGCAGGGTGTCCCGGTGGCCGGCGCCGAGCAGCCGGGTCCGGTCGGCGAGCAGCCGGGCCAGCTCGGCGGTGGCGCGGCCGATCCGGTCCGGGCCGGCGCCGCCCAGCCGGGACCAGGCCAGGTGCCCGCGCACGGCGAGCGTGCCGCGGTGGTCGGCGCCGAGCAGCCGGGCGGCGGTGGCGGCCAGCCCCTCCCAGTACGCGGCGGCGGCGACGGTCAGCCCGGCGGCGCCGAGGCTGCGGCCGCAGCGCAGCAGCACCGGCGGGACCCGGTGCCCGGCCCACAGGGCGTCGCCGGCCCGGGTGAGCAGCGCGAGCGCGTGCGTGCGCAGGACCCGGCCGGCGGCGCCGTCCTCGCCGTCGGGCCAGGCGGCGAGCAGCGCCGCGGCGGCCGCCCGGGCGGCGGCGACCCGCTCGCCGGGGGTGAGGTCCTGCCGGACGAGCCGCTGCACGAGCCCGTGCGTCTTGACCAGGTGGACGGGGCGGCCGCCGTACAGGCCGGCGGCGTAGTGGCCGGCGAGCTGGTACCGGCGCAGGCAGGCGATCGCCCGGGCCACGGCGGCCGGGGCGACGGCCGGGTCGGCGGCGCGGGCGGGCGCGGGGCGGGCCGCGGCGAGGTACGCCAGCGCCGGCTCGCCGGTCAGCACGCAGGTCGGTACGCCGGACGGGTCGTACATGGACAGCAGCGCGACGACCGGCCCGGCGAGCCCGGAGGCGAGCGACCGGTCGGCCCCGGCGAGGCCGAGCCGGGCGGTGGTGGCGACGGTGGCGCCCGGGTCGTCGCCGGGCGGGCGCTCGGCGCGCAGCCGCCGGTACTCGGCGCAGGTCAGCTCGTTGTCGCTGATGTACGCGGTGGCGTGGGACAGGGCCAGCGGCAGCCGGTCCAGCTCGGCGGCGAGCGCCGCGGCCTCGCCCCGCTCGGCGAAGCCGAGGCCGAGGCGGTCGAGGACGTACCCGGTGGCCTCCTCGGCCTCGAACACCCCGAGCGGGACGTCCACCCGGCCGCGCAGCAGCTCGGGCCGGCGGACCCGGGTGGTGACGAGCACGTCGCCGTGCCGGTGGCCGGGCGGCCACAGGCCGCGCAGGTCGGCGGGGTCGGTGAGGTCGTCGAGGATGACGAGCCAGCGCCGGTCGGTGGCGTCGAGCCAGGCGAGCAGCCGGGCGGCGGACCGGTCGGCGTCGTGGCCGGGGGCGCCGGTGAGGTCGTCGGCCGCGGCGGCGTACCCGGCGACGATGCCCTCGCGGGTGGTCGCGTTGATCCAGACGAGCAGGTCGACGTCGCCGGCGTCCCGGGCCCGCCGGGCGACGGCGGCGGCGACCTGCGTCTTGCCGACGCCGGCGGCGCCGTGCAGGACGTACGCCCGGCGCGGCAGCGGCTGCCGGATCCGCCGGACGAGCTGGTCGGTGACCGCGCGGTGGCGGAAGCAGGAAGCGGCCCGCGGGACGATGCCGGCGCCGTGCGGCCAGGCGATGCCGGGCGGCTCGACCCGGACGAGCCGGCGGGCCGGCTCGGGGCGGAGCCGGGCGACGAGGGCGAAGACGGCGAGGCCGAGGCCGACCGCGCCGACGACGGCGCCGACGACGCTGGCCGGCTTCCCGCCGGCGGGCCCGCCGAGGCCGGGGAGCGCGGCGGCGAGCAGCGCCGCCGCGCCGCCGCCGAGGAGGACGACGGCGAACCACCCGGACATCCGTCTGCGCCGCACCGTCACTCCCGGCTCCATTGTGGACGACCCCGCGAGCGGGATTCGCCGATCCGGAAATACGTACAACCCGCAAGGGTATTGACGCAAGCCGATTTGTTCCTCGTGTCGCAGAGTGTACGTCCCGGGGGCCGCGGCGCGCGGGCCGCCGCGCCGGAACGGCCGGAGGGGAGGCCGCGGCGCGGCCTCCCCTCCGGACTTCCCTACCGGGCCGGCGCTAGTACCGGAACGGCACCGCGTACGGGTCCGCCGGCGCCAGCGCCGTGGTCGACGCGGTCGGCTTCTTCGGCGCCTTGCACACCAGGTCCGCCCCGGCGCCGGGCTGGCGCTTCGGCAGCGTGCCGGACCTGAGGTACTCGGCGATCGGGCTGTCCACGCAGGCGTTGCCGCGCAGCGACGACGAGTGCGTGGTGCCGCCCGTGCTGTTGATCAGGGCCGAGCCGGGCAGGATCCGGCGGGCCTCCAGCGCCCCGTTGATCGGCGTGGCGGCGTCCAGCTCCTCGGTCACGATGAGCACCGGCGGCGCCTTGGCCGGGTCCACCACGACCGGCGTGCCGGCCTTGCCGGGCCAGGTGTAGCAGGGGGCGTTGAACCAGGCGTTCGCCCAGGTGTAGAACGGCGCCTTCTTGTTGGTCGCCCAGTTGTCCTTGCGCCAGGTCTGCCACTCGGTCGGCCACTGGATGTCGGTGCACTGGGTGGCCAGGTAGATGGCGAACAGGTTGTCGTCGCCGGGGCCGTTGGCCGCGTCGTACGCGTCCTTGATCGCCTTCGCGTCCTGCTTGGTCACCCACAGGCTGAACGCCTTGGCGATCGAGTTCCAGGCGCCCTGGCTGTACCCGGCGGGCAGGAACAGGTCGTTGAACTCGCTCGACCCGATCAGGCCGCCGGCCGGCTTCTTGGCCAGCTCGGCCTTCGTCTTGTAGTAGAGCTTGCTGACGGCGCCGCCGCTCGTGCCGAGGTGGAAGACCTTGTCGTTGCGGCCGATCCAGGAGAAGAAGATCTGGATGTTGCGCTCGAAGTTCACGTCCTGGTTCAGGTTGGCCTTGTACCAGACGTCGCGGTGGTCGACGACGCCGTCGATGACGACCCGGCGCAGCCGCTCCGGGAACAGCGTGGCGTAGACCTGGGCGATGTAGGTGCCGTACGAGAAGCCGTAGTAATTGATCTTCTCGGCGCCCAGCGCCGCCCGGATCAGCTCCATGTCCCGGACGGTGTCGGTCGTCTTGACGTGGTCGAGCAGCTTCGCGGCGGGCGAGGCGGCGCACTTCTTGGTGTAGCCGGCCGCCTTGGCCAGGTTGGCCTTCTCGATCTCCGGCGTACCGGGGGCGTACTCCGGCCGGTTGTAGGTGAAGTACTCCGGGTCGCAGCTCAGCGCCGGCTTGCTGGCGCCGACGCCGCGCGGGTCGAAGCCGATCCAGTCGTACGCCTCGCCGATCTTGTTCGGCACCCGCGCGCCGAGCGTGGCCCAGCGCAGCCCGGAGCCGCCGGGGCCGCCGGGGTTGACCAGGATCGGGCCCTGGTAGTCGGCGTCGGCGACCTTGTGCTTGACCCGCGACACGGCGATCTGGATCTTCTCGCCGGCCGGCTTAGCGTGGTCCAGCGGCACGTCCACGTAGCCGCACTCGGCGCCCGCCCGCGACAGCGTGGCGTCGGTGCAGGGCTGCCAGTCGATGGCCGCGGCCGGCGCCGGCGCGGCGGTGGCGGTGGCCGGCGCGACCAGCGCCGTTCCCGCCAGCGCCACGACCGCGGCGCACGCGCTCGAAACGAATTTCCGCATGATCTCCCCAGGTGTCATATCGATCCGGCGAGGGGCCGGCAATCGAACGGCGCGGATATTACCGGCCACACCCGAGAGCCGACTCTCCGCAAAGAAGCCAAATGGGACGGATCGCGGTGACACCCAGGGAGATGCGCGGAATGTCGTTTATTGAGGCGGCGGGGACTCCGCTCCGGAGTTCCGGCGCAACAGCGAGTTGCGGTACCCATAGGCGAAGTAGACGACCAGACCGATCGCCAGCCAGGCCGCGAAGCGCAGCCACGTCGTCGCGGTCAGGAACGTGATCAGCCAGACCGAGAAGACCACGCCGACCGCCGGGACCAGCGGCATCAGCGGCGTGCGGAACGTCCGGGGCAGGTCCGGCCGCCGGTACCGCAGCACCGTCACCGCCACGCAGACCACGATGAACGCCGCCAGGATGCCGATGTTGGTCAGCTCGGCCGCCTCCCGGATCGGCAGGAAGCCGGCGATGACCGCGGAGGCGATGCCGGCGATCCAGGTCACCCGGGTCGGCACCCGGCGGACCGGGTGGACCTTGGCGAAGTACCGCGGCAGCAGCCCGTCCCGGCTCATCGCGTACCAGACCCGGGTCACCCCGAGCAGGAACGTGAACATCACGGTCAGGATGCCGATGATCGCCCCGACGGCGATCACGCTGGCCAGGCCGTCCAGCCCGACCGCGGCGAACGCGGAGGAGAAGCCGCTCTTGGGGTCGATGTCGGTGTACTTCTGCATGCCGGTCAGCACGAGCGTGGCCAGCACGTACAGCACCATCGAGACGGCCAGCGAGTAGATGATGGCCTTCGGCATGTGCCGCTGGGCGTCCTTGGACTCCTCGGCGGCCGTGCTCATCGCGTCGTAGCCGAACACCGCGAAGAACACCGTCGCGGCGCCGGTGACCGCCCCGGAGAAGCCGAACGGGAAGTACGGCGAGTAGTTGCCCGTCCTGATGTGGAAGAACCCGACGACCACGACCAGCAGTACGACGGCGATCTTGAGCCCGACCACGAACGTCTCGAACCGCGCCGCGGCGCGGATGCCCAGGTTCAGCAGCAGCGCGATGAGCAGGCACAGGACCACGGCGAACAGGTCGACCACCCGGCCGTCCCCGGTGCCCGGCGCGCCCAGCATCCAGGCCGGCAGGTCCAGTCCCAGCTCGCCGACGAGGAAGCCGAAGTAGCCGGAGATGCCGATCGCCACCACGGCGACGATCGCGGTGTACTCCAGCAGCAGGTCCCAGCCGATCATCCAGGCGACCAGCTCGCCCAGCACGGCGTAGCCGTAGGTGTACGCGGACCCGGCCTTCGGGATCAGCCCGGCGAACTCGGCGTACGCCAGGGCCGCCGCGGCGCTGGCGACGCCGGCGATGAGGAAGGACAGCAGCACCGCCGGCCCGGCGGTCTCGTTGGCCACCGCCCCGGCGAGGGAGAAGATGCCGGCGCCGATGATGCCGCCGACGCCGATCGCGGTGAGCTGCCACAGCCCCAGCGAGCGGGATAATGGGCCACTCCGGTCATCAATGTCGTCCACCGGTTTCCGGCGCAGTACCCCGCGCCCGCCGCCCAGTGATGCTGGTCCCGAGGTCATGCGGGTCCCCTCCCGGCTCGTGTGTGCCGTGAAGGAGATCCGACATACGGATGATTGTCAATGTCCACCGAACAGCCTGCGCGACGGCCACGAAAACGAACATTCCGCCCGTACCGTCGGGCCGGGGTCGACCGCGCGGGGCGCGGCCCGCCGCGCGGGGCGCGACCGGACGGCCCGATGCATAGCCTTTTCCATGCCCGGATTCAATCGATCCGGCGCGGCTGAACAATTTTGCTTGCGTACGCCGGCCGCCGATCGAATTGGCGAACAGATTTGCCGCCGCGGCGCGATTCTGTGAAGAACTATTCGCCATTCGGCATTGCCGACGGTTCCGCGATCTTCCTATGCTGACGCTCGACCGCGATCATCGCGGTGCGGCCGCCGGCAGCCGCACCACAGTGGACCCTCGATTCCGGGAAAGCGCGCCCGGAACGCCCGCGGCCGGTCCATTCCGGCGCTCGTCCGCGGGTTCGCCCCGTTTCGCCACAGCCGGCCGGGTCACCCCGGCCGGTCCGGAATCGCGCCCGCCGACCCGGCGGCGCGCCCGCTCCCTCACCACCCCGGAGTTCGCATGAGATCCCGTTCGCTACCGGCCGTCCTCGGCGCCGCCACAGCCGCCGTGCTGGCCGCCGGGCTCCCCGCCGCCCCCGCCGCCGCCGACCCGGCGCCGCGCATCGTCGGCGGCAAGGCCGCGGCCGAGGGCGCCTACCCCTGGGTGACGTACCTCAGCATCCAGAACTTCTACCAGTGCGGCGGCTCGCTCATCTCGCGCGACATCGTCCTGTCCGCCGCGCACTGCTTCGAGGGCGGCCACGACCGCAGCACCGCCAGCGTCGGCCGGGTCGACCACCGCCAGGGGACGAAGCGCAACGTGGTCGGCGTGAAGTACGGCAAGCCCCCGCCGCCCAGCGGCCCGCTGCCGGACGACGTCGCCGACTGGGCGGTGGTGAAGCTCGACCAGCCGATCACCGACATCGCCCCGGTCGCCGTGCCGGCCGACGGCAAGTACGACGCCACCCCGTCCTTCCGCACGATGGGCTGGGGGGCCACCAGCGAGGGCGGCCAGGGCACCAACCTGCTGCGCGAGGTCGACCTGCCGTACATCCCGGACGCCTCCTGCCCGGAGGTCGTCGGCCCGGCCGAGATCTGCGCCGGCGACCTCGCCAAGGGCGGCATCGACACCTGCCAGGGCGACTCGGGCGGCCCGCTCGCGGCCCGCGACGGGGACCGGTGGGTCGTGGTCGGCGCGACGAGCTGGGGCATCGGCTGCGCCCGGGCCGAGAACCCCGGCCACTACGCGCAGGTCAGCGCGTTCATTCCGCAGCTCACGAGCGCCATCCGCGAGCTGGGCGGCACCCTCCCCGCCGGCTGGTGACCCCGGCCGGGCGATGACCCCCGACCCGCCGGCCGCCCCCGCACGGGCAGCCGGCGGGTCGGGCCGCGGGATGCGGCAGCCGAGGTGCGGCATCGAAACGAGCCGACGCGGTACCTCAGCCGACCCGCCCCGCCGGCGCGGCGTACGTGGTCGGGTCGACGATGCCGGCTCCGGCGAATGCCTCCTGCCGCTCCACGCAGGTGCCGCAGGTGCCGCAGTGCACCGAACCGCCGCGCCGGCACGACCAGGTCCGCCGGAACGGCACGCCCAGCACCGCACCCAGGCGGACGATGTCGGCCTCGGACCAGGCGAGGAACGGCGCCAGGACCTCGAAGTCCGCGCAGGCCACACCCTGAATGCCCAGCCGGACCATCTCCCGATACGGCGCGAACCACTCCGGCGGGCAGTCCGGGTGGATCGGGTGATCACCGGCATGCGCGCCGTACACCACCGCGTCGGCGCCGCAGCCGACCGCGGCCGACACCGCCAGGTCGAGCAGCAGCGCGTTGCGGCCCGGCACCACCGTGGCCGCCATCGACGCATCCGGGTCCGGCACCCGGACCGCCCCGTGGGTCAAGGTGCCCAGCGGGGTCAGGTTCACGACGTAGTGGGCAGCGTCCAGCGTCGCCGCGATCGCGGCCGCGCACTCCAGCTCCACCCGGTGCCGTTGTCCTACGCGCGACTCGGGGTACGAGCGGCTCATCGCTGAGTCCTTGGCTTCCCCTCGCGGGGCAGCGCCGCCGGCGACTCCGACGAGGGCGGACCTCCGTGGCCCTGCCGGCGGCGTCCGTCAGGTTCGCGCCGTGGGACGGTTGTGATCATCATCGATGACCGGTGATACTGCCGCCGGAAGCGTCCACATGACACGGGGGTGTAGAAGTGCGACGACTCTTCTTGCTGACGGCTGCCGTCTCGGCAGCGCTGATGATCGTTCCGGCTCCCGGCGTGGCAGCGCGGCCGACGCAGTCCGACGCCGGCACCTTCGTGGTACGGGCCAGGGACGCCAGGACGGGCAAGCCGGTCGAGGGCTTCTGCACCGAGGTGCGCGCCCTGGATGAGAGCCGGGCGGATTGCACCAAAGGCACCGCCACGAGCGTGACGCTCACGGACGTGCCCACGGACGAGCCGCTGACCGTGGTCACCACCCAGAACCTGAAGGAGTACCCGCAGCGGTACTACATCCCTGCCCAAAATTCGGTCCGGCCGGGGATGCCCAGGGAGTACACGTCGGTGTTCGAGCTGGGCGGCATCATCAGCACGTCCGTCAAGCGCAGGGCAACCGGCACGGCCGTCGCCAAGCCCGGCGTGGAGCTGCGCCCGCTGTTCGATCCGCATGCGAAGCATGTCGTGGTCTCGCTGGCTGCCGACGATGCCGGGTTGGCGGTCAGCGAACCGGTACCGGCCGGCCGGTACAACCTTTTCGCGTACGCGGAGGATCTGGGGGCCTAGTGGGTCGGCCAGAGTGGTGGAACCGGCGAGCAGCGCACGGCAGCCCCTGTCACCGTCACCCCGGGACAGACGACATCCGCACCGGCGGTACTGATGGACGAGCCCGGAAAGCTCGTCGGCAAGGTACTCCGCCCCGATGGGCGCCCCTACGGCAAGCGGCTCTACCTCACCACGTACGTCCAGCCCTACCACCAGCCGATCATCACCGGGGGCATGGGCGGCTGGAACACCTACGACGACGGCTCCTACGACTTTGACTTCGGCCCGTACAAATGGGCGTTCCGCCTGAACTTCGGCGCCGTCGGACGAGGCGAATTCCCGAACCAGTGGGCCGGCGGCGCGGTGAACGCCGCGGACGCGCAACTCGTCGAGATCAAGTCCGGTGAGCCCACGGACTGGTCGCCACGGCTCGCGGCCGGGATCGAGATCAAGGGCACCGCCGCCTCTGACGAGGACAACGCCGTTGATCGACGCCTGCGGTTGTGCGACCCCACTACCGGGGAAGTGGTTGACGACCTCCCGGCACCCTACAACTACTCCGCCCGCGTGCTCCCCGGTCATACCTACAAAGCGTTCATGACATCCACGAAGGAGGGCACGGGCGCTCGACTGGAGGGCTGGCACGACAACGCCAACAGCCTCGCCAACGCCACACCCTTCCAGGTCCCGGCCGGACCGGGTCCGGTCACGATCAACCTGCGCCTCCGTCAAGCCAACCCGGCCTAGAGCGCCTCTGAACCGACCTGGAGTGGGCACGGCTGGAGCCGCTGTTGTCGTCGACGTCCAGCCTTCGACAGATCGCCCACCGGCGACGCGCCCTCGGCGAACGCCGTCTCCACCGCCTCATGCAGTGGCGCGGCTCGGCAGCGCACCGGCGAACCCGCCGCGCGCTGCCGAGCCGCGCTCACCTTCCGGCGATCCGCCCCGGCCGCCGTGATCCAGGGGCGCTCGCTATGCCCAGAGCTGGCCGTCCAGCTTTTCGGCGGCGGCGTCGGGGTCGGTGCCGTACGCGCCGGTGGACAGGTACTTCCACCCGCTGTCGGCGATCAGCGCCACGATGTCCGCCCCCTCCCCGTCCGCCGCCGCCCGCTCGGCGAGCCGCCGGGCGACGTGCACGGCCGCGCCGCCGGACAGCCCGGTGAAGATGCCCTCGCGCAGCAGCAGGTCGCGGGTGCTGCGCAGCGCGTCGGTGGCGCCGACGGCGAACCGGCGGTCCAGCAGCGACTCGTCGTACAGCTCCGGCACGTACCCCTCGTCGAGGTTGCGCAGGCCGTAGACCAGCTCGCCGTACCGCGGCTCGGCCGCCACCACCCGCGCCTGCGGGCGGTGCTCGCGCAGGTACCGGCCGACGCCCATCAGCGTGCCGGTGGTGCCGAGGCCGGCGACGAAGTGGGTCAGTGTGGGCAGGTCGCGCAGCAGCTCCGGGCCGGTGCCGGCGTAGTGGGCGCCGGCGTTGGCCGGGTTGCCGTACTGGAACAGCAGCACCCACTCCGGGTGCTCGGCGGCCAGCTCGCGGGCCCGGGCCACGGCCGCGTTGGAGCCGCCGGCGGCCGGCGAGAAAATGATCTCCGCGCCGTACGCCCGGAGCAGCGACACCCGCTCGGACGAGACGTTCTCCGGCATCACGCAGATCAGCCCGTACCCGCGCACCGCCGCGACCATGGCCAGCGCGATGCCCGTATTGCCGCTCGTGGGCTCCAGCAGCGTGGCGCCGGGGGTGAGACGTCCGTCACGCTCCGCCTCGTCGATCATCGCGAGCGCGGCGCGGTCCTTGACGCTGCCGGTGGGGTTGCGATCCTCCAATTTCGCCCAGAGGCGCACGGGCGGGGCGCCGTCGGGCACGGCGGGGGTGAGCGCGGGCAGGCCGACGAGCGGGGTGTCGCCGAGGGCGCCGAGCAGATTGTCATACCTCGCCATGGGTTATCCGCCTGCCGTCGTCGGGTGATCAGCTACGTGCATGGTGACTCCTGGAGGGGCCGCGGGACCACCGGAAACGACGGTGTTCAGCCGCGGATCGAAATGGGCTAGAGTGGCGGCATGAGCCTGTTGCTCACTCGCCGGCGCGCGGTCGACCTGTGCCGCGTGGCCGCCTGCCTGTGTCGCTGAGCGACCCGCACCCCCTGCGGCGTCGCCGCTGTTCGGCGCCCTGATCCCGGCGCCACCCGCATCTGTTTCCCGGGTACCGACCCATTCGGAATCCAGCGCCCGTCCGCGCTTCGACGACTCCGACGAGGCAGCAGTATGCGCGGTATGGCAGGGAATGCGCAACCCGGGGTCCACGCGACCCCGTCCCCAATGGCTCATCCGCCGCCCGGTCCGCCGGCTGCGGCCCGCGCCGTCACCGGCGCAGCGAAAATCGGAAGGAACGAACGACCATGAGTCGTGACCGAGTACTGGTCAGCACGGCCTGGGCGGCCGAGAACCTGGACGCGCCCGGCGTCGTCTTCGTCGAGGTCGACGAGGACGCCGCGGCCTACGAGCGCGGCCACCTGCGCAACGCGGTCGGCCTGGACTGGCGGGCCGAGTTGCAGGACCCGGTCCGCCGGGACCTGCTCAGCAGGGAGCAGTTCGAGGAGCTGCTGTCGGCCAAGGGCATCGGCAACGAGGACACCGTCGTGCTGTACGGCGGCAACAACAACTGGTTCGCGGCGTACGCGTTCTGGTACTTCGCCCTCTACGGCCACGCCGACGTGCGGCTGCTCGACGGCGGCCGGAAGAAGTGGGAGCTGGAGGCCCGCCCGCTGGTCGCCGAGGTGCCCGAGCGGCCCCGCACGGCGTACCGGGCGCAGCCGGCCGACGCCTCGATCCGGGCCCACCGGGACGAGGTGATCGCCAGCATCGGGGGCGCCAACCTGGTCGACGTGCGCTCGCCCGACGAGTACAGCGGCCGCCTGCTCGCCCCCGCCCACCTGCCCCAGGAGCAGTCGCAGCGGCCCGGGCACATCCCGACGGCGCGCAGCGTACCGTGGTCGAAGGCGGCCAAGGAGGACGGCACGTTCCGCGGCGAGGACGAGCTGCGCGCGTTGTACGCGGACCTCGACCCCGACCGGCCGACCATCGCGTACTGCCGGATCGGCGAGCGCTCCTCGCACACCTGGTTCGTCCTGCACCACCTGCTGGGGCACCGGAACGTGAAGAACTACGACGGATCGTGGACCGAGTACGGCTCGCTGGTCGGCGTGCCCGTGGCGGTCGGCGACGAGCCCGGGAAGGCGTGACCCCCATGACCCAGGTATCCAGCACCGCCGGCTGCGCGGCCCCCGACCAGGGCGCCGGCGTACCGGCCTCGGTGGACCTCGCCACGGCGACCGTCATCGCCGGCGTGGTCCGCGGCGCCGACGGCGAGCCCGTCGCCGGCGCCTACGTCCGGCTGCTCGACGCGAACGAGGAGTTCACCGCCGAGGTGGTGACCTCCCCGGCCGGGCAGTTCCGGTTCTTCGCCGCGCCGGGCACCTGGTCGCTGCGGGCGCTGGCGGCCGGCGGCGATGCCGTGCTGACCGTGTCCGCGGTGACCGGCACCAACGCGTTCGACCTGCACCTGGCCTGATCCGTCGGGCCGCCGAAACCGTTCGGCGGCGGGCGGTGCGCACTCCCCCTCGTCGCACCGCCCGCCGCCGGATCGCTCCTCCCGGCCGGCGCCGCCGCCGCATCGGCGCCCCGCGGTACCGCCCGGTGCCGCCGCAGTACTCGACCAGTGAGGTGTGTATGTCCGTCCCGCCCCTCGTCGCGCCCGGACCCGAGCTGTCCGCCGCCGAGGTCCGCCGCTACTCCCGGCACCTGATCATCCCGGACGTCGGGGTGACCGGGCAGCGCCGCCTGGCCAACGCCAGGGTGCTGTGCGTCGGCGCCGGCGGGCTCGGCTCCCCCGCCCTGATGTACCTGGCCGCGGCCGGGGTGGGCACCCTCGGCATCGTCGACTTCGACACCGTGGACGAGTCCAACCTGCAGCGCCAGATCATCCACGGCCAGTCCGACATCGGTACCCCCAAGGCCGAGTCGGCCGCCCGGCGGATCGCCGAGATCAACCCGAACGTCACCGTGGTCCGGCACGACACCGCGCTGGACCGGGAGAACGTCAAGGAGATCTTCGCCCGGTACGACCTGATCGTCGACGGCACCGACAACTTCGCCACCCGGTACCTGGTCAACGACGCCGCGGTGCTGCTCGGCAAGCCGTACGTGTGGGGCTCGATCTACCGGTTCGACGGCCAGGCGTCGGTGTTCTGGGCCGAGCACGGCCCGTGCTACCGCTGCCTGTACCCCGAGCCGCCGCCGCCCGGCCTGGTCCCGTCCTGCGCCGAGGGCGGTGTGCTCGGCGTGCTCTGCGCGTCGATCGGCTCCATCCAGGTCACCGAGGCGATCAAGCTGATCGCCGGCATCGGCGAGTCGCTGCTGGGCACGCTGGTGGTGTACGACGCGCTGGAGCTGACCCACCGCCGGATCACCGTGCGCAAGGACCCGGACTGCGTCCTGTGCGGCCCGAACGCCACCCAGACCGACCTGCTGGACGACTACGAGGACTTCTGCGGCGCGGTCTCCCCGGAGGCCGCGGACGCGACCGCCGGCGCGACGATCACGCCGAACGAGCTGGCGGCGTGGCGCAAGGCCGGTGAGAACATCGTGGTCGTGGACGTGCGCGAGCCGGCGGAGTACGAGATCGTCCGGATCCCGGACACCGTCCTGGTACCCAAGGGCGAGATCGTCTCCGGCGCCGCGCTGGCGACGCTGCCGACGGACAAGCGGATCGTGCTGCACTGCAAGTCGGGGGTCCGGTCGGCGGAGGCGCTGGCGGCGCTGCACGCGGCCGGGTTCAAGGACGCGGTGCACCTGCAGGGCGGCATCCTCGCCTGGATCAACCAGATCGACCCGAGCCTGCCGACGTACTGACCGCGTCGCCGGTGGGGGCCGTTCGCGGGCCCCACCGGCGGCCGGCTCACCGTGCGGCGGCGCCGGGCTGCTGGGCCAGCGGCCAGACCTCGACCACGCCGCCGGCGACCGCGCACGGCGTCCCGGCGACCAGCGCGACCGCCTCCGCCATGGAGTCGGCCTCGATCACCGCGAAACCGGCGACCGGGAGCGGGGCGCGCAGGAACGCGCCCGGCTCGGTCCCGACGCCGGCCGCGCCGTGGTTGCGGACCAGCACCGGCGCGCCGGCGATGCCCATCGCGCCGCCGCGCTCGCGCAGTTCGTCGTCGTGGGCGTGGGCGGCGGCGCGGACCGCCGGGTCGGTGCGGTCGTAGCCGTCCCGGTCGCCGTACCCGATCGTCACGAAAGTGGCCATGACCGGGCAGTTTCCGGTACGCCGCCCGCTCAAACCCCGACCCGCCGCCGCCCCGGCCCGGCGGACGATCGCGGCGAGCCGCCCGACCTGGCGGGATCGTCGGCGCAGCAGTACAGCACCAGCTCGTCGGCACCCAGCCCGCGGTGCGCGGCCGCCGCGTTCGAACCGGGGCGGGCGGGGCCGGTCAGCGGGCGGTCGCCCGCAGCTCGGCCACGTACCGATGGCGGGCGAAGGACAGGGCCGGTAGCCCGGCGTAGTCCCAGTCGCGGTGGCCTGTGCGGAAGCCGGACCAGGTGACGGCGTCGTCGGTCACGTCGACCATCGCGGTGAACGGCCAGCATCCCCAGTCGCCGCAGCCGCAGCCGAGCAGCACCGTGTCGCCGTCGCCGAACCATCGGTGGGCCGGCTCGCCGAGGAAGTGCCGGCTGACCCATGCCGTACGCCGACCGGGGGCACCGCCCCAGCCACCCGATCGCTCGCCCGCTCAGGTATCGCGGACAGCTCCGGCGTTCGGAATCGGAGTGCTATCGGGGTGGTCGTGGCCCGGCAATGGGAACGGCGCTTCGATGAGCGGGTCGTCCTGTGACGATATTGCCGTCGATGCGAGAGGTGGGGGCACGGGCTCCACCTCGACGTCTGTTTCTGCCGAACGAAGTTTCAGTGGTGCCGGCATCCAGGGTTTGAGGTTCTGGATCACCTGTTCGTAGAAGCTGTCGATGGCATCGAGTACCGAGTCGACGAACGAACCACGGCCGGTGGCGCGCTTGGTCCCAGCCGTCGAGTTCGCTGCGACCCGGAATGCCCGAAGCTCTTTGCCGGCGTCCGCAACCAGCAGCGTCGGCTGTTCGCGCACCGCCTTGAGTAGCTCCGTCCTGCCCGGTCCACGCGCATGCGCGGCGAAGGACTCCAAGCGGACAGTCTCCGGCGCTTCGACCAATTGGCGGACGAGCCAGTTGATCCGAGTGGCGGGCTTCCCCTGACGTGGGGCATCGATGTCCACGTGACAGGTGAGCCGAAGTGCGCGGAGATCCGCGGTCACCGAGAGCGGGCCGACAGAGCCGGGAATGCGTAGAGCGGACGTCATCGTCCCGGTGCCGGCGAGCTGTGCGACGAGTGTCTGGGTGCGTGTGGTCGGTTCGGTCAACTCCCGCTTGGTGAGTGACGGAACAACCTCGGTACCGAGGCGCCGCCCGAGCCTCAGGCCGGCAAACCGCACCAGTGCGTCGAACCGGCCGGCCACCTCGGCTGCGCTGGCGTCAGGACGCAACGTTCCTGCGGCCGCCGCCTCCCGCAACTGCACCCAACTGGGTCCCATGTCGACGAACTCCAGGGCACCGGACCGGGGATGCTCCAAGTAGCGGATCAACTCGCCCAGGATCCACGCCTGTTCGGGGTCCGCTACTCCGCGGTACTCCTTTTGCATAACGGCAATCGTCAGGACCTCGGACCAGGGCAGGTGGTGCAGCGCGACTTTCTTGAGCTTCCGTTTGTCGAGAGCGACAGGGTGCTGACCGGGCACGGGAGGGATTTCGTTCGAGATCGTTATCAGAGCATCGAACCCTTGCTCCCTGGCAATATCAAGGTAGCGTTCGAGCTGTTCGGACTGTAGTTCGTTGCTGCCCGTCTTGACCTCCACCAAGGCGGTCCATTGTTTCTTGCCCCGGGTCACTCGGATCAGCCCGTCCGGGAAGTACTTTGCGCCACCCAACGCGAAGGGCACCTCGATGAAGGTGCTCACCGGCCCGGCTGGCGCGCCGAATGGTCGGGTCAACGCCCTGCCGAACTCTCTGACGGCACCCATCACCGCCAGTAACGCCGAGGTCGCCCGGCGCTCTTGCTCCTCGGCACCGTTGATCCCCGAGGTGGGGATGAGGCGAGCAGACAGCCAACTATTCTCGGTCATCGCCGCTCCTCGACAGTAAGGCCGGTCTCCGGGCCGCGGCTCGGGAGGGTGAAAGCTGGTGACGTCGATAGCGTTCGCAGTGAGGGCAGAAGGGGGCGGCAGGTCGACATACCGGCGACTCCATGGACAGTCCGCCACGCGCCCGAACCCTCATGCAGCGATTATCGGATCACCCGACCCCGACGATGGCTCGTTTCGCGGACTCGGGGCTATTCGCTGCTGTCGGCGCTGTCTGTCCGATTGCCGGCTCGACGTCCGCGGGAACTGTCGGTCCGGGCGCCTATCCTCCGGGCATGGGACATCCGATCATGTTCGACGACGCCGACCCGCTGCTGGCCGGGGTGCGGGCGCTCGCGCACGCCTTCCCCGACGCCGCCGAGAAGATCTCCCACGGCCACCCGGCGTTCTACACGACCAAGGTGTTCGCCTACTACGGCGGATCGATCAAGGTCGACGGCGAGTACCGGCAGCACGAGCACTCGGTGATCGTCCTGGTCGACGCCGCCGAGCGCCCGGCCCTGCTCGACGACGGCCGCTGCTACGTCCCCGCCTACCTGGGCGCGTACGGCTGGATCGGCCTCGACCTGGACGGCGACACCGACTGGGACGAGGTCAACGAGCTGCTCGACGCCAGCTATCGGCTGACCGCGGGGCCGCGCCGGGTGGCCCGGCTCGACGCCCGCACCTCCTGACCAGCCCGCGGCAACGGTCCGACCCCGCAGCACGGACCCGACCCCACAGCAACGGCCCGGCCGTCCCGGGCGCCGCGACGGCGGTCACGCCGCCGGGGAGGACACCGACCGGCCCGTGATCGCGCGGCCCGTGTCCCGCCGCGACCCCGGTCAGCCGCCGGCCACCGCCGGCAGGATCGTCACCGTGTCGCCGGCCCGGACCGCGGTGTCCAGCGCGCCGGTGAACCGCACGTCCTCGTCGTTGACGTACACGTTGACGAAGCGCTGGAGCGACCCGTCCGCGCCGATCACCCGGCCCGCGAAGCCGCTGTGCCGGCTGTCCAGGTCGCTGAGCACCTCGCGCAGCGTGCTGCCCCGGGCGGCGACGTTCTTCTCGCCGCCGGTGTGGCTGCGCAGGATGGTCGGGATCGTGACGGTGACGGACATGGCTGGTTCCTTCCGGTGCGTGGTCATGGCAGCACCGCCGGGTGGGGTGCGTCGTAGGTGGCCGCCGCGGCGTACGCGCCGATGGCGGGGTCGAAGCGGAACAGGCGCGCGCCCCGCACGCCCTCCGCCGTCGCGTCGACCACCAGGTGGTCGACGGGGTGGACGGGCTGGCCCTCGAAGACGGCGTACCTCGCGTCCTCGGCGCTGAAGTACGCGCCCACGTCGGGGTGCGAGTGGTAGACGACGCGGACCGGGTCGTCGGAGTCGAACGAGTCGGACAGCTCCCGCAGGTCGGCGACGCCGAAGGCGTACCCGGTGGCGGCGGTGCGGTACTCCGCCGGCCGGGCGCGGTGCAGCTCGTCCAGGACGTTCACGCAGCGGCGTACGTCCGACGCCCGGATGAAGCCGCAGCACTCCACGGGGTAGGCGTCCGCGGCGTGCGCGTACACCAGGGCGAGCTGCGCCGGACTCGGGTACTCGCTCATCATGCTCCTTCCTACCGGGCGCCCGCCCGGGCGCGCGGGAGTTCGGCCCAGCGGGACTGGGCCGACTCGGCGGCCCGGCGCAGCACGAGCCGCGGTACGTGCGGGGTCCGGCCCAGCGGCGCCGCCACCGCGACCGCGCCGGCGGACCGGGCGTCGTCGACCGCCGCGTCGTACAGCAGGCCGGGGGCCAGGAAGTACGACGCCACCGCCACCCGACGGGCGCCGGCCGCGCGCAGCCGGGACACGGCCACGCCCGGCCGGGGGCCGGCGGCGGAGGCGAACGCCGCCACCGCCGGCACCCGCAGCGCCTCGCCGAGCGCCGACGCGACCCGGCGGATGCCGGTGCGCGAGGGAGCGTGGGCCGTCCCGGCCGCCACCAGGACGACGGCGTCGAAGCGCTGGCCGAGGACCGCGAGCTGGTGCCGCAGCGCCGCCACCAGCGGCGCCGCGACCACCCCGCGGCTGAGCGGGCCGAGCGTGTCGGCGAGCGTGACCGCCATCGGCGGGCCGTGCCGGCGGGCGTCGGCGAGGACGGCCGGCAGGTCGACCCGGTGGTGGTACGCGCTGGTCAGCAGCAGCGGCACGACCACGGCGCCGGTGGCGCCGCGGCTGGCCAGGCCGGTCAGCACGCGGTCGACCCGCGGGCCGGCGTGGTCCAGGAACGCCGCCGCGACCGGCGCGTGCGGGCGCAGCCGGGCGACGTCGCGGACCAGCGCCTCGATCACCGGCGCGGCCCGCGGGTCCCGGCTGCCGTGCGCGACGAGCACGAGCGGCTGCGGCGCGGTCACGGGTGCAGCCCGCACTCGGTCTTGTCGAACAGCGGCCACCGGCCGGCCCGCGGGTCCTCCCCCGGCGCGGTGCGCCGGGTGCAGGGCCAGCAGCCGACCGAGGCGTAGCCGTCGGACAGCAGCGAGCTGACCGGTACGTCGTACCGGTCGATGTACGCGTCGACGTCGGCGGCGGTCCAGCGGGCCAGCGGCGCCACCTTGACCATCTGCCGGTTGGCGTCGTAGTCGACCACGGGCGTGCGGGCCCGGGCCGGGGACTCGTCGCGGCGCAGGCCGGCGGCCCACGCGTCGTACCCGGACAGCGCGTCCCGCAGCGGCATGATCTTGCGGATCGCGCAGCACGAGTCGGGGTCGCGGTGGAACAGCCGCGGCCCGTACCGGCCGTCCTGCTGGCCGACGGTCATCGGCGCCCGGATCGAGCGCACCTTGATCGGCAACTGCCGGGCCGCCTCGTCGCGCACCCGCAGCGTCTCCGGGAAGTGCAGGCCGGTGTCCAGGAACACCACGTCCACGCCGGGCACCACCCGGGACACCAGGTGCGCCAGGACCGCGTCGGCGAACGAGCTGGTCACGCAGAACCGCTCGCCGAACTCGCCCGCCGCCCACTCCACGATCCGCTCGGCGGTGGCCTCCTCCAACGCTACGGCCGCCGTCCGGGCCACCGCGCGCAGCCGCTCGCTCACGACCCCCACCCCTCGGCGCTGGTCAGCAGCCCGCGGAAGGACACCGTGAACACCCGGGCGCACGAGCGGCACTCCCACGGGTGGCCGCGCTCGCCCGGCTCGTCCGGCAGGTGCGGGTACAGGTTCTCCTCGCCGCAGTACGGGCAGTACTGGGTCGGTACCCGGCCGCTCACCGCAGGTCCTCCTCGGCCGCCCGGGCCACCCAGCGGGCGAACGACTCGCCGGCGGCACGCTGCTCCAGGTACCGGCCGACGACCCGGCGCACGTACGCCGGCAGCTCCGCGGCCGTGGTCTTCAGGCCGCGCAGCTTGCGGCCGAACCCGGCCTGCTGCCCGGTGGCCAGCGCCAGCCCGCCGCCGAGGTGGATCTGGAAGCCCTCGACCATCGTGCCGTCGCCGCCGGGGACGAGCTGGCCCTTGAGGCCGATGTCGGCGACCTGGGTCCGGGCGCAGGCGTTCGGGCAGCCGCTCAGGCTGATCGAGATGTCCAGGTCCTGCTCGGCGAGGTGGCGCTCCAACTCCTCGACCAGCGTGACCGCGCGGGCCTTGGTCTCGACGATCGCCAGCTTGCAGAACTCGATGCCGGTGCAGGCCAGCGTCCGCCGCCGCCAGGTCGACGGGCGGCTCTCCAGGCCGAGAACGTCCAGCGCCGCGACCAGGTCCTCGACCCGCTCGGCGGGCACGTCCAGAATGATGATCTTCTGCCCGGCGGTGGTCCGGGTCCGGCCCGAGCCGTACGCGGCGGCCAGGTCGGCGATCGCGGCGAGGGTGTCGCCGGAGACCCGGCCGGCGATCGGCGAGACCCCGACGTACCGCAGGCCGTCGGCCTGCTCGTGCACGCCCACGTGGTCGATCGGGTGCGCCGGCAGCTCCGGCGGCGGGCCGTCGACCAGCGGGCGGTGCAGGTACTCGTCCTCCAGCACCTTGCGGAACCGCTCCACGCCCCAGTCGGCGACCAGGAACTTCACCCGGGCGCGGTGGCGCAGCCGGCGGAAGCCGTAGTCCCGGTACAGCCGGACCGCGGCCACCCACACGTCCGCGACCTCGGCCAGCGGCACCCACACGCCGAGCCGCTGGGCGAGCATCGGGTTGGTGGACAGGCCGCCGCCGACCCACAGGTCGTAGCCCGGGCCGTGCTCCGGGTGGACCGCGCCGACGAACGAGATGTCGTTGGTCTCGTACGGCGTGTCGGCCAGCCAGGAGATCGAGGACTTCCACTTGCGCGGCAGGTTGGCCAGCGACGAGTCGCCGACGAACCGGCTGGTGATCTCGTCGATCGCCGGCGTCGCGTCGAGCACCTCGGCGGCGGAGATCCCGGCGGCCGGGCTGCCCACGATGACCCGCGGGCAGTCGCCGCACGCCTCGGTGGTGGACAGGCCGACGTCCTCGAGGATCCGCCAGATCTCCGGCATGTCCTCGATCCGGATCCAGTGGAGCTGGACGTTCTGCCGGTCGGTCAGGTCGGCGGTGTTGCGGCCGAACCGCTGCGACACCTCGGCGATCGCCCGGAGCTGGGCCAGGTCGAGCCGGCCGCCGTCGATCCGGACGCGCAGCATGAAGCGCTCGTCCTCCAGCTCGTGCGGCTCCAGCGCCGCCGTGCTGGCGCCGTCGAAGCCGGGACGGCGCTGGGTGTACAGGCCGAACCAGCGGAACCGGCCGCGCAGGTCGGACGGGTCGATGCTGGCGAACCCGCGCTTGGCGTAGATCGTCTCGATCCGCGCCCGGACGGCCAGCGGGTCGCCGTCCTTCTTGAACTGCTCGTTGGCGTTGAGGGGCTCCCGGTGGCCGAGCGCCCACTGGCCCTCGCCGCGCGCGGGGCGGGGGCGGGTACTGGTTGTCGCCGCCATGCGGCGTCCTCCTGACGGATGGGGGCGCGTGGCGGCGCACGCCCACGGCGGGGCGCTCGGGCGGCTCGACGAGCCGGGAAGAGGCGGGCCACGTGCCCGGAGCGGGACTGCTACCGGGGTCAGGAGGCCGGACAGATGGCGCTGCGGACGCGCCCGTAATCCACGTAGCGGCGGCACACCAGCCATACACCGGCGGCGGTGTCCGCGGGCCGCGGGGCGGCGTTCATCGACCGCGGAGCGGCGGCAGTCGATGTCCCGGCGGCGGTGAACATGCGCCCATCGTGCCAGACCCCGGGTACGGACGCCAGTCCGCGACCGCGGGGTCGGCGGCGGGTGAAGCGGGCTTGCTTCGCTTATCGGGGTGTTTCCGGCGGTGGGTGGGGGTGGCTCATGTCTCCTTGCGCGGCTCTTTGCGCGCCGCGGTCCGGCGTGGACGGCGCCGCGGGGCGGCGGGCGGCTCGGCGGCCACCTCCGCCGACGGCTGGCCCGCTGCCGGCTTGTCGCTGGGCGACTGGTCGCTGGCCGGCTGGTCGGCGGCCGGTTGGTCTGCGGCCGGTTGGTCTGCCGGCGTCCGGGCCGTGGCCGGCGGGTCTGCTGCCGGCTGGCCTGCCGTCGACCGGTCTGCAGGCGGCTGGTCTGCGGGCGGCAGGGCCGTGGCCGGCTGCTCCGCGGCGGGTCGGCCTGTGGGCGGCCGAGCCGGGGCCGGCTGATGCGTTTCCGCCCGATCCGTGGCCGCCCGGTCCGGGGCCGCCCGGTCCGGGGTGGGCCGGTCCGCCGGCGACGCTTCGGTCGGGGCCGGCTTGGCTCGCCTCCGCGCGGCCCGCTTCGGCGGCGCGGGCTTCGCCACGGCAGCGGGTTCCGAGCCGGCTGGCGCCCGGACCGCCGGTGCGGCGGTGGACGGTGCGGCGGTGGACGGTGCGGGGGTGGACGGTGCGGGGGTGGACGCGGCCGATCCCGCCGACCCGTGGCCGGTCGGCGCCGCGTCGGTTGACCCCGAGCCGCTCGGTTCCGCGACGCCCGACTCCGAGCTGCTCGACCCCGTGACGTCCGGCTCCGTGACACTCGACCCCGCGACGCTCGACCCCGTGACGCCCGGCTCCACGACGCCCGGCTCCACGACGCTCGGCTCGAGAGCGCCCGCCTCGGGAACGCTCGGTTCGGGATCCCCCGACGCCGCGACGCTCGATTCGAGCATGCCCGGCTCGGAGTCGGAGACGGTCGGCTCGAGGATGCCCGGCTCGGGGACGGTCGGCGCGGGGACGGTCGATTCCGTCAGGGTCGGCTGCGGCGATGCCGCGTTCGGCCGGGTCGGGCCCGGGTCGGACGGCCGGTGGGTCGGGGATTCGTCCGCTGCCTGATCGTCGGTCGCTCGGGGCGCCGCCGGCTGCGCGGGCGTGGGCCGGTCGGCCGCCGGTTCCGCTGATGCCCGCGCTGCGGTCGGTCCGTCGGTCGCCGGGGCCCGGGGCTCGTCGGCGGCCCGGGGCTCGACCCCGGTGGGGTCGGTGTCCGCGGGCTCGGCCGGCGTGCTCGCCGTCGGGTCGACCTCGTCGCGATCCACCATCGCCAGCAGGTCGGCCGAGGGCCAGTCGACCTCCGACGGGTCGACCGGGGGCGCGGCGGCCAGGGGTGCGCCGACCGTGAGCACCCCGGCCGGCAGGGAGCCGGCCGTGAGCGGGTCGGCCAGGAACGAATCCGCCGTGAGCGGATCGAGCGCGAGGGGATCGTCCGCGAGCGACCCATGGGGCGACGACTCGGCGGCAGGGCCGCCGGTCGCCGTAGCGGCGTCGGCCGGGCCGTCGGCGGCGGACTCGCGGTCGGTCGGTGCGGCGGGCCCCGGCCGGTCGGTCCGGGGTTCGCGGCCCTCGCCGGCGGGCCGGTCCGGGCTGCTCTCGCCGGTGAGCTGGTCCGGGCTGCCCTCGCCGGTGAGCTGGTCCGGCTCGTCGAGTTCGTCGTCCGGGTCGGGCGCGGCGTGCCGGCCCCGCCGCACCGGTGCGGCCGGGGCCTCGGCCCCGGCCGCGGGCCGGGGTTGTGCCGGCGCCGCGGGCTCGGCCGCCGGCTCCGGCGCCGCGGGCTCGGCCGCGTGCCGGCCGGTCGACGCGGCCCCTCCCCCGGGCTCGCTCCCCGGGCCGGCGGCCGGATCGTCGGCGGCGCGATCGAGGTCGGCCGCGGGGAGCGCAATGGCGGGCTCCGGTGCCGACCCGGCCGCCGGGGCCGGCGGCGCGGCGCCGGTGGGCGCGCCCGCGCCGCGGAACTCGAGTTCCACCGCACCGCGGGAGTCGGTCGCGCCGCCGGGGTACGACCCGCCGTGGGGATCCGACGCGATCGAGCCGCGGGGCTCGGGCTCGGCCGCCCCGCGCTGTCCGGAATCGGCCGTGCCGCGCTGCCCGGAATCGGCCGCACCGCGCTGTCCGGGCTCGGCCGCGCCGGCCGCCGACCCGGCGGCGTCGAACGCCGGGGCGGTCGCAGGGGAGGCCGGCTCGGCGGCGCCGGCTCGCGGCTCGGTACCCGCGATGCGCGGCACGGCGCCCGCGCCGTCCGGCGCGGCGTCCGGGGTCGGCTCGGCAGCGCGGGCGCGGCGGCCCGCCGGCCCGGCGTCGGCCGCGGGCTCCGGGGCCGCGACCGGGTCCGGGACGGCCGCGAACAGGGCCGACCGGGCGACCGTACCGAGCTTGCGCCGGCCCTCCCGGACCAGCACGTGCAGCGCGTCCGCGGCCAGCATCGCGTTGAGCGCGTCGTACAGCGTCGCCGTCGCCGGCAGCACCGGCAGCGCGTCGGACACCGACCCGGTGATCGGCCGCAGCGCCGCGGTCACCGGCGTGACCATGAGCCGGCGGACACTGCGGTCGGCGCCCACGAAGTCGGACACGAACGGCGTCGCGGGGGCGGCGAGCAGGGCGGCGGGGGTGGCGTACTGCTCGACCCGGCCGCCGGGCGACAGCACGGCGATCCGGTCGCCCAGCCCGACCGCCTCGTCGAGGTCGTGGGTGACCAGCACGATCGTCTTGCGGACGGTCTCCTGGAGCTTGCGGAACTCGTCGCGCAGCCGGGCCCGCTGGATCGGGTCGACGGCGGAGAACGGCTCGTCCATCAGCAGCACCGCGGGGTCGGCGGCGAGCGCCCGGGCGACGCCGACGCGCTGGCGCTGGCCGCCGGACAGCTCGTGCGGGTACCGGTCGCCGTGGGTCGCCGGGTCCAGCCCCACCAGGGCGAGCAGCTCGTCGGCGCGGGACTTCACCCTGGCCCGCGGCCAGCCGAGCAGGCGCGGGACCGTCCCGACGTTGGTGCGGACGCTCTGGTGCGGGAACAGGCCGACGTGCTGGATCACGTACCCGATCCGGCGGCGCAGCGTGACCGGGTCGGCGTCGGCGGCGTCCTCGCCGTCGAGGAGTACCCGCCCGGCGCTCGGGGCGACCAGCCGGTTGATCATGCGCAGGACGGTCGACTTGCCGCAGCCGGACGGGCCGATCAGCACGACCAGCTCGCCGGCCGGGATCTCCAGGCTGAGGTTGTCCACGGCGATGGTGGCGTCCGGGTAGACCTTGGTCAGCCCCTCCAGGGTGATCGCCGCGGCGGCGGCACCGGCCGCGCCGGGACCCGCGGCTGTGGCATCCGCGGTACGGTCCACTGCATGTCCCTTCCGGGTGCCGGCGGGCCGGCGGACCCAAACCCGTGGATCTCCTGGCGGTACGTGCAGGACAACGCCGACACCATCCTGGCGGCGCTGCGCGAGCACCTGGCGCTCACCGCGGGCGCGGTGTTGATCGCCGCGGTGATCGCGGTCCCGCTGGCCGTGGCCGCGTACTGGTTCCGCGGCTGGACCGGCCCGATTCTCGCACTCTCGGGCGTCCTGTACACGATTCCCTCGCTGGCGTTGTTCGCCTTCCTCGGCCCCTACCTGGGGATCCGCGCGGCGACCGTGCTGGTCGGGCTGGTGATCTACGCGCTGCTGGTGCTCGTCCGTAACACGCTCACCGGGCTGCGCGCCGTGCCGGCGGAGGTGCGCGACGCGGCGGCGGGCATGGGGTACTCCCGGCTGGCCCGGCTGCTGCGGGTGGAGCTGCCGCTGGCGCTGCCGGGCATCCTCACCGGGCTGCGACTGGCCACGGTATCGACGGTGGCGCTGACCACGGTCGGGGTGCTGGTGGGGTACGGGGGGCTGGGGCAGTTGATCCTGGGCGGTTTCGACAACAACTTCCACCGGGCGGAGATCCTGACCGGTACGGTGCTGTGCGTGGCCCTGGCGCTGGCGCTGGACCTGGCGCTCGCCGGCCTGGGCCGGCTGGCGACGCCGTGGCTGCGGCGGCGGGCGGGGTAGCGGCGTGGACGCGATCGAGCAGGCCGTGGTCTGGCTGAACGACCCGCTGAACTGGACCAACCCGGACGGGATCCTGGTCCGGCTCGGCGAGCACCTGGCGATCTCGGGCGCGGCGGTGGCGCTGGCCTGCCTGGGCGGGCTGCCGCTGGGCCTGTGGCTGGGGCACCGGGGGCGCGGCGGCGGGCTGGTCGTCTCGGTGTCGAACATCACGCTGGCCGTGCCCACGCTGGCGCTGCTGACGATCCTGCCGCTGACCCCGCTGGGCTTCGGCAAGCCGGCGGTGATCCTGGCGCTGACGGTGTTCGGGGTGCCGCCGCTGCTGGCCAACGCGTACACCGGGGTGCGGGCGGTCGACCCGGACGTCCGCGACGCCGCGGTGGGGATGGGCCTGTCCGGCGCGCAGGTGTTCCGCCGGGTGGAGCTGCCGCTGGCGGTCCCGTACCTGGTGGCGGGGCTGCGGACGGCCGCGCTGCAGATCGTGGCGACCACCGCGCTGGCGGCGCTGGTCAGCGGCGGCGGGCTGGGGCAGATCATCAGCGCCGGCTTCGGTCTGACGATCGCCGCCGGTGGCGGGCAGATCCTCGCCGGCGGCCTGCTGGTGGCCGTGCTGGCGCTGCTGGTGGAGGGGGTGCTGGCGCTGGTCCAGCGGGCGGTGACGCCGCGCTCGGCCCGCGGACGGGCCGCTGATGTCGGGGTGGCGGGGTAGCGTGCCCTGCATGGGCACATCGAGGGTTCGCCACGCTGCTCTTCACAGCTCTGCTCTCAGCGGCGCTGCGCTTGACGGCACTGCGCCGGGAGGCGCTGTTTCGCGGCGCGTCCGGTCGGTGGGTGCGGTGCTCGCGCTCGGGCTGGTCGGCGCGCTGGCGCTCGCCGGGTGCGGCGCGGCCGGCTCGTCCGGGACGAAGGCCGCGCCCAGCGCCGCCGGCGGCGCGGGCTGCGCACCGGTCGCCGGCGCGGCGCTGGTGATCCTCGAGGACGACAAGAAGCTGCAGACCGTCGACAACGTGGTCCCGGCGATCAGCAAGGCGAAGGCCACGCCCGAGCTGGTCACCGCGCTGGACGCGGTGTCGCTCGCCCTGGACACGCCGAAGCTGATCGGGCTGAACAAGGCCGTCGGCGTCGACCGGCTGCCGGCCGAGCGGGCGGCGAAGGACTTCATCGCCGCGTCCGCGCTGGCCGGCAGCATCCCGCGCAACTCGGGCAGCGGCGCGATCATCGTCGGCGCCGCCAACTTCCCGGAGAGCCAGGTCCTCGGCCAGCTCTACGCGCAGGCACTCGGGACGGCCGGCTTCCGGGCCGCCGTGCGGACGATCGGCAACCGCGAGCTGTACGAGCCGGCGCTGGAGCGGGGCGAGATCCACGTCGTACCCGAGTACGTGGGCACGCTCGCCGAGTTCCTGAACAAGAAGGTCAACGGCGCGGCCGCCGCCCCGGTGGCCAGCAGCGACCTGGACAAGAGCGTGGCCGCGCTCACCGGCCTGGGCGACCGCAGCAACCTGCGCTTCGGCAAGCCGTCGGCGGCGGCGGACCAGAACGCGTTCGCGGTGACCCGCGCGTTCGCCGACCAGCACGCGGTCCGGACGCTGTCCGAGTTCGCCGCGAAGTGCTCGGGTACGGCGACCGTGCTGGGCGGGCCGCCGGAGTGCCCGCAGCGGCCGTTCTGCCAGCAGGGGCTGGCGGGCACGTACGGCCTGACGGTGGGCCGGTTCAGCTCGCTGGACGCGGGCGGCCCGCGGGTGAAGACGGCGCTGACCAAGGGCGAGGTCACCCTCGGCCTGGTCCTCACCTCCGACGCCCAGTTCGCCACCTGACCCGGGTCCCGGCGTGCCGGGCGCCGCGGGGGTGGGTGCATTCGTGGCTGCTCCGGCGACCGTGAATGCACCCACTGCGCGACAGGTGGGAGCCGGGAGTGCGGCGGCTCATGGCGATGTCGAGGGGGCGCTGCGGAGGGTGGCGTCCGCGAGGGACGGGGTCGGTGCCGCGGGGGCGGTGGGGCGGCGCAGGGCGCGGAGAGCCAGGTACAGCGACGCCGCCCAGAGGGTCGCCAGCACCGTGTAGGCCGCGACGCGGGCGGCCGGCGGCAGGTCCGCCGCGTCGGCCAGGACGCGGGCGTTGGTCAGCAGGACCATGCCGCCGACGGCCGCGCCCAGTACCTGCGTCGGCACGATCCGGATCAGCCACGCCGCCAGCGGGGCCGCGATCAGGCCGCCGGCCAGCAGGGCGACGACGGTCGGGCCGACGAAGCCGCCGCTGCCCAGGCCCAGCAGGAAGCCCGCGCTGGCCGCCAGCGCGACGATGAACTCGGCGGTGTCCACCGAGCCGATCACCCGGCGCGGTTCGAGGCGGCCGTGGGCGAGCAGCGACGGGGTGGCCACCGGCCCCCAGCCGCCCCCGCCGGTGGCGTCGATGAAGCCGGCGACGAGGCCGAGCGGGGCGAGGAACCGGGTGCGGGTGCGGCCGCCGCGGGCCGCCGGCAGCGGGCGGGCGAAGCGCAGCAGCAGCGCGATGCCCAGGGCGACCAGGATGCCGGACACCCAGGGCGCCGCGGCCGCCGTGGACAGCGAGGCGAGCACCGTCGCGCCGAGGAAGGCGCCGACCGCGCCGGGCAGGGCGATCCGCCGGACGACCGGCCAGTCGACGTTGCCGAACCGCCAGTGCGCCACCCCGGAGGCCAGCGACGTGCCGACCTCGGCCAGGTGTACCGAGGCGGACGCGGCGGCGGGGGCGACGCCGGCGGCGAGCAGCAGCGTGGTCGACGTCAGGCCGTAGCCCATGCCGAGGGCGCCGTCGACGAGCTGGGCCGCAAGGCCCACCAGGGCCAGCACGATGATCTTGTGCACCGGTACCTCCACCATCCCGCGCGGCCACCGCCGCGCCGGCCGGGCCGGGCGGCGCGGGGCGCGGGCCCCGACACGCACGACTCCCGGGCGGTGGAGATTGGCAGCCGCGCGCCCCCGCGTCAACCGCGACCCACCCCGCGGCCGGCACGGATCACCGGGACTCACCCGCCCGCCGCGTGCCGCAGCCCGCACCGGGCGCCGGCGCCGAGTGCCGGCCACCATGCGCCGGGCGCCGGGCCACGGCGGCCGGGCGCCGGGCTGCGGCCGGACATCGGGCCGCGGTCGGACATCGGGCCGCGGCGGCCGGCCGGCTGCGCGTTGGGGCAGGGCCGCCGGCCCCGGCGGACGGGGTGGCGCCCCGCGCCGCCGGGTATTTCGACCGCCGACGGCGGCCATCTCACCCCAGCGGGCGGTACCCATGAGCGCGAACCCCGATCCGATCCAGCGATCCGTCCTGCCGATCCCGGACATCCGGCCGGTGGGCGTCACCACGTTCGACGCGAAGGACCCGGACACGGCGTACCCGGCGATCCGGCGCCACCGGCGGGGGCGCCGAACGTCCTGGTGATCCTGCTCGACGACGTCGGGTTCGGGGCCTCGACGCCGTTCGGCGGGCCGGTGCGGACGCCGACGGCGCAGCGGCTGGCCGACGGCGGGCTGCGGTACAACCGGTTCCACACCACGGCGCTGTGCTCGCCCACCCGGGCGGCGCTGCTGTCCGGGCGCAACCACCACGCGGTCGGGATGGGGTCGATCACCGAGACGGCCACGTCCGCGCCCGGCTACACCGGGCTGCGGCCGAACACGTGCGCGCCGCTGGCCGAGACGCTGCGGCTGAACGGGTACGCGACCGCCCACGTCGGCAAGTGCCACGAGGTGCCGGTGTGGGAGACGAGCCCGGCGGGGCCGTTCGACCGGTGGCCGACCGGGAACGGGTTCGAGTACTTCTACGGCTTCCTCGGCGGGGAGACCAACCAGTACTACCCGGACCTGGTCGAGGGGACCGCGCCGATCGAGCCCGACCGCGGCCCGGCCGACGGCTACCACCTCATGCCCGACCTCGCCGACCGGATGATCGACTGGATCCGGCAGGGGCGGTCGCTCACCCCGGACCGGCCGTTCTTCGCGTACTTCGCGCCGGGCGCCACGCACGCGCCGCACCACGTGCCGCGGGAATGGGCGGACCGGTACAAGGGGAAGTTCGACGGCGGCTGGGACCGGCTGCGGGAGGAGACGTTCGCCCGGCAGAAGCGGCTGGGCGTCGTCCCGCCGGACGCGACGCTGACCCCGCGGCACGACGAGATCCCCGCCTGGACGAGGTCGACCCGGTGCTCAAGCCGGTGCTCGCCCGGCAGATGGAGGTGTACGCGGGCTTCCTGGAGTACGCCGACCACCACGTCGGCCGGGTCGTCGACGCGCTGGACGCCCTGGGCATCCTCGACGACACGCTGGTGTACTACATCATCGGCGACAACGGCGCGTCCGCCGAGGGCTCGCTGCAGGGCACGCTGAACGAGATCGCCATCGCCGAGGCGCCCGAGCTGGAGACGCCGGAGTTCCTGGCCCGGCACATCGACCAGCTCGGCGGGCCGCGGGTGTACAACCACTACGCGGTCGGCTGGGCGCACGCCATGTGCACGCCGTTCCAGTGGACCAAGCAGATCGCCTCGCACTGGGGCGGCACCCGCAACGGCACGATCGTGCACTGGCCGGCCCGGGTCCGGGCCGGCGGCGGGGTCCGCTCGCAGTTCTGCCACGTCACCGACGTCGCGCCGACCGTGCTGGAGGCCGCGGGGCTGCCGGCGCCGTCCACCGTGCACGGCGTCACCCAGGAGCCGCTGCACGGGACCAGCATGGCGTACACGTTCGACGCGCCGCACGCGCCCGAGCGGCACGCCACCCAGTACTTCGAGCTGTTCTGCAACCGCGGCATCTACCACAAGGGCTGGTCGGCGATCACCAAGCACCGCACGCCGTGGCTGGTGCACGACCACGGCGGGCCGTTCGCCGAGGACGTGTGGGAGCTGTACGACGGCGCCGCCGACTTCACCCAGGCGCACGACCTGGCCGGGAAGCACCCGGAGAAGCTGGCCGAACTCCGGCAGCTCTTCCTGATCGAGGCGGCGAAGTACCACGTACTGCCGCTGGACGACCGGATGATCGAGCGGCTCAACCCCGACATGGCCGGGCGGCCGACGCTCGTCCAGGGCAGCACCCAGACGCTGTACGACGGGATGATCGGGCTGCAGGAGAACTGCATGCTCAACCTCAAGAACAAGTCCCACTCGGTCACCGCCGACGTCGTCGTGCCGGACGGCGGCGCCCGCGGCGTGATCATCAACGAGGGCGGGCTGACCGGCGGCTGGGTGCTGTACCTGACCGACGCGGGGCGGCCGGCGTACCACTACAACTTCCTCGGCCAGCAGCGGGTGACCGTCACCGCCGACCGGCCGGTGCCGGCCGGCGCGCACGAGGCGCGGATGGAGTTCGCGTACGACGGCGGCGGGATCGGCCGGGGCGAGACGGCCGCGCTGTACCTCGACGGGGAGCCGGCCGGCAGCGGGCGGGTCGAGCGGACGCACGCGTACAACTACTCGCTGACCGAGACCGGCGGCGTGGGCGTGGACAGCGGCTCGCCGGTGTGCCGGGACTACCCCGACGACGGGTACCGGTTCACCGGGGCGATCGGCCGGGTCAGGCTGGAGGTCGAGAAGGACAGCCACGACCACCTGCTCGACCCGCAGCACCAGCACCGCTTCGCGATGAGCCGCCAGTAGCCGGCGCCCGACCGCCGCAGCCGCCCGGCGCCGCTCGCCGGGCCGGCCGGTCGGCGCGGCCGGTCGCGGCGGTCAGGCCAGGCGTTCGTCCAGCTCGGTGAGGTCCGCGACGAACCACACGCCGCCGCTGCCGCCGCGCCCCGACTCCGTGACCAGGTCGCGCAGCGCGGTGCTCCCGGCGACCGCCGCGGAGATGTCGCCGACGACCGCGAGCTGCTTGCGGTAGTTGACGAACTTCTGCACGATGTCGCCGGCCACGCCGGTGCGCAGCGCGAAGAAGTCCGGGTGCAGCCGCTCGACCGGTACGGCGATGACGTCCGCCCGGTCGAACGACGCGCCGATCAGGTCGACCGCGTCGGCGGCGCCGGCCACCGGCGGGCCGTCGGCGGCGCACAGCAGGACGGGGACGCCGCGGCGCTCGGTGACGAGGTCAGCCACGGCGGGCCGCCGCGGGGTGGGGGGTGCGGGCCATGTCGCCTCCGGACGGATCGACCCGGCGCGCGCACGCCGGGCGGCAGGGCCCGCGCCGCGGGCCACCGCCCAGAATAGGCGCGCCCCCCGACCGCGCCGACCGATTTACCCGGCCGGATCGCGCGGCGGCGCGCTGACCGAATCGCGCGACCGGGCCCCAGCCGGATCGCGCGGCAGGGCCTCGGCCTGATCGTGGGGCTGGGTGCCGGCTTGGTCCGGGGGCGGGGCGGCGGGCGCGTCGTGGGGCAGGGTGAAGGTGAAGGTCGCGCCCCGGCCGACCTCGCTGTCGGCGCGAATCCGGCCCGCGTGCCGGTCCAGGATGCGGTGCACGGTGGTCAGGCCGATGCCGGTACCGGGGAAGTCCTCCGCGGCGTGCATCCGCTGGAACGGCCGGAAGATCCGCTCGGCGTCCGCGCCGGGGAAGCCGGCGCCGTTGTCCCGCACCCAGTACGCCGTCTCCGCGCCGCGCTCGGTGCTGCCCACCTCGATCAGCGGCGCGGCCGCGCGGCCGGTGAACTTCCACGCGTTGCCGATGAGGTTGGCCAGCACCACCCGCAGCAGGCCGGGGTCGCCGGGGGCGACCATCCCGTCGGCGATCCGGACGTCGACCGCGCGGTCCGGGTCCCGGCCGCGCAGCTCCTCGACGATCTCCCGGGCCAGCGCCGTCAGGTCGACCGGCTCGCGGCGCAGCTCGGCCCGGCTGGCCCGGGACAGCAGCAGCAGCGAGTCGACCATGTCGGACATCCGCAGCGACGCCGCGTGGATCCGCTGGATCCGGTGCTGGCCGGCCGGGCTGAGCGATTCCAGCTCGTCCTCGATCAGCATCTCGGCCAGGCCGCCGATCACCTGCAGCGGCGAGCGCAGGTCGTGGGTGACCGAGCCGGTGAACGCGTCCAGCTCCTCGTTGCGCCACTCGAGCTTCTCCACCAGCTCGGCCCGGGCGGCGGCCAGCTCCCGGGCGGCCCGCGCCTCGGCCGCCTCGATCTCGCCGCGCAGCAGCTCCTCGCGGATCCGCCTGGCCTTGTCCTGGGACCGGCGGCGGCGGATCTGGCTGCGGATGTTGGCCCGCAGCAGCTCCGGGCCCTCGTCCCGGCCGACGTAGTGGTCGGCGCCGGCGGCGAGGCAGCGGACGAGGGCGTCCGGGTCGGCCCGGTCGCCGAGGACCACGATCGGTACGTCGTGCAGCTCCGGCAGCGCCCGGATGTTGGCCACGACCGCGCCGCTGTCCACGCCGGGGACCTGCCCGTCCAGCACCACGCAGTCGACCGGCTGGGCGGCGAGCAGGGCGAGCGCGTCGTCGGTCCGGTCGGCGAGGACGACCTCGTGGCCGCCGCCGCGCAGCGCCTCGGCGGTCCCCTGCAACCGGTCCCGGTCGGTGTCGATGAGCAGCAGCTTGGTCGGGCCGTGCATGCTGCCCGCGGACGGGATGGGCAGGTAGTCGGCCGGGTCGCGCAGGATCGTGCCGAGGGTGGCCAGCACCACCGACAGGTCGTCCTGCTTGCGGACGACGGCGTCGGCGCCGGCCTCCAGCGTGCGCAGCTCGGTGGCGCCGTCGTCGGCGGCGGTGAACAGCACGCACGGCACGTCGCGCAGGGCGGCGTCGAGCCGGACCCGGCGGATGACGGTGGCGCCGTCGATGCCGGGCAGGATGTTGTCCACCACGATCGCGCTGGGGCGCCGGTCGGCGGCGATCCGCAGGCCCTCCTCGCCGCTGGCGGCGGCCAGCACCGCGTACCCGGCCTCGGCGAGCACCTTGCGCAGCAGCTCCCGGTACGTGCGGCTGTCGTCGATCACCAGCACGGTCGCCCGCTCGGGGTCGGGCGCCGACCGGTCGCTGAGCAACTGCCGGGTGCGGGCGATGACGTAACCGGCGTCGTACGGCTTGCCCAGGTACTCGTCGGCGCCGGTGCGCAGGCCGTGCAGCCGGTCGGTGACCTCGGCCTCGGTGGAGAGCAGCAGGATGATCGTGTCGGCGTGGGCGGTGTCGGCGCGCATCCCGCGCAGCAGGTCCACGCCGTCGGCGTCGGGCAGCAGGACGTCCAGGACGGCGACGTCGTACCGGTCGGCGGCCAGCGCCGCCCGGGCCTGCTCGCCGGTCGCGCAGAGCGTCGTGGCCAGCCCGGCGCCGCGGAAGGCCTCGTCGAGGTCCATCCGGACGGTCAGGCTGTCGTCCACGATCAGGACTGTGTGCGCCATCGGTTCCCCGTCGATCCGCCCGGCCCCGCCAGCGGCGCCAGGTAGGTGGCCATCTCCGCCGGGGGCAGCACCCGGCCGGCCGCCCGCAGCTCGACCGCCGCCCGCGGCATGCCGTACACGACGCAGGACGCCTCGTCCTGGGCGAAGGTGTGCCCGCCCGCGGTCCGGACGGCGAGCAGCCCGGCGGCACCGTCGCGGCCCATGCCGCTGAGCAGGCAGGCAGCGGACGCGCTGCCGTACTGCGCGGCGACGCTCTCGAACAGCGTGTCCACCGACGGCCGGCAGGAGTGCCGCTCGGGGGCGTCGCTGATCCGCAGGTGCCCGTGGTGGACGAGCAGGTGCCGGTCCGGCGGGGCCATCACCACCTGGCCGCCGAGGGTGGCGATCGGCTCGCCGCCGCGGGCGTACCGGACCCGGCGGTGCGCCCGCCCGCCCAGCCAGTCGGTGAACGCCACCGCGAACGGCTCGTTCGTCGAGATGTGCTGGACCAGCAGGATCGGCGCGGCGAAGTCGCCGGGCAGCGCCCGCAGCAGCTCGACCACCGCGCCGGGCCCGCCGGTGGAGGCGCCGAGGGCGAGCAGGCCGATCGCCGGCCCCGGTACGGTCAGCCGCGGCGCGCCGGGCACCGGCGCCGCCGGCGGGACGGGCTCGCGCCGGTGCCGGGTGACCACCGGCACCCGGGCGAGCAGCTTGACCGCGGCGCGCAGCCGGGCGCCCCAGGTGTCGTCGGTGCTGTCCCCGCGCGGCTTCTCCAGCACGTCGACCGCGCCCGCGGCGAGCGCGTCGTACGTGGTGAACACCTCGCTGCGCTCGCCGGCGGAGACGACCAGGATCGGCGTGGGGAAGCTGGCCATGATCTGCTCGGTGGCGGCCAGGCCGCTCATGCCGGGCAGGACGACGTCCATGGTGACGACGTCGGGGCGCAGCCGGCGGCACAGCTCGACCGCGTCGACGCCGTTGGCGGCCTCGGCGACGATGGCGATGCCGGGGTCCGCGGACAGCGCCTCCAGCAGGCAGTGCCGCGCGGTCGGGGAGTCCTCCACGACCAGCACCCGCACGCTGCCCCGGCTCATGCGCCGACCAGTTCCCGGATCCGGCGCAGCAGCTCGTCCTGGTTGAACTCGCTCTTGGCCAGGTACGCGTTCGCGCCGGCGGCCGCGCCGCGCTGCCGGTCCTCGGCGCTGGTCCGGGAGCTGACCAGGATCACCGGGGTGTCGCCGATGGCGGTGTCCGCGCGGGCCCGCTCGACGAAGGTGAAGCCGTCGATGCCGGGCATGTCGATGTCGACGAGGAACAGCGCGTACCGGCCGCCGGCGGCCTTGCTCAGCCCCTCCTCGCCGGAGGCGGCGAGGTCGACGTGGTACCCGGCCGACTCCAGGATGCTGCGCTCCAGCATCCGGGTGGTCAGCGAGTCGTCCACGACGAGGACCGACCGGTCGACCGCCTCCTCCCGGTCGGCCGGCGCCGGCCCGGCGCCCCGGCCGCCGGCGGCGGCGCCGACCAGGGCGTGCGGGTCCAGCACGATCCGCGGGATGCCCTCGACGTCGATGGTCACGCCGCCGACGATCGGGTCGGCCGGCGCGAGGTCGGGCAGCGGGCGGCCGACCAGGGTGGACGCGCCGAGCAGCGCCTCGGCGCCGACGGCGGCGGTGTCGTCGCCGGCCGCGACGATCACCGCGACGGTGTCGCCGCCGACGGCGGGCGGTCCGGGGAGCAGGCCGGCGAGCGCCACGTACGGCAGCAGGTTCCCGCCGTGCGGGACGGCCCCGGCGGCGGCGGCCTGCGCGGCGGCGTCGGGGTCCAGCCGCAGGCAGCCGCGGACGGCGTCCAGCGGCAGCGTGGCCTCGCAGCCGGCGGCGCGGACGGTGAGCCCGCGCAGCGACACCACGGTGAGCGGGACGGCCAGCTCGATCGTGGTGCCGGCGCCGGGCTCGGTCTCGACCGCGACCTCGCCGCCGAGCTGCTCGGCGACGTCGCGCAGCACGTCCAGGCCGATGCCCCGGCCGGCGACGGCGGTGACCGTCTCGGCGGTGCTGATCCCACCGCGCAGCAGCAGGTCCACCAGCTCGCGCAGGTCCCGGTCGGGGTCGCCGGTGCCGCGCCAGCCGGTCGCCCCGGCGGCCCGGCGCAGCGCCGCCAGGTCGAAGCCGGCGCCGTCGTCGCGGCAGCGGAACGCGGCGTGCCCGCCGCGGCGGGCGACGTCGACGGCGATCCGGCCCTCGGCGGGCTTGCCGGCGGCGGCCCGCCCGGCGGCCGGCTCGATGCCGTGGGCGACGGCGTTGCGGACGACGTGCAGCAGCGCGTTCCCGACGAGCGTCAGCACGTGCGGGTCCAGCCGCAGGTCCCCGCCCGCGGCGTCGAAGGTGGCGGCCTTGCCCTCGGCGTCGGCGGCGTCCCGGACGGCCCGGCGCAGCGGGGTGAAGATGCTCGCGGCGGGCACCAGGCGCAGCCGCTCGGCCCGCTGCCGCACCTCGTCCAGCTCGCGCTGCACGTACGCGGCGGAGTCGGTGAGGTGCCGGCCGAGGGCGGTCAGCTCGCCGGCCAGCCGGACGGCGGTGGCGTGCCCGGACTCGCGGGACCGGTCGGGGGCGCCGTCGTCGTGCGCCCGGACCCGCAGCCGGTCGGCGAGCAGCTCGGCGGTGCGCCGGGCCCGGTCGACCGCGTCGACCTGGCGGCGCAGGGGCGCGAACTGGGCGTACGCCTCGCCGACGACGTCCAGCAGCTCGTCCACGTCCCGGGTGTCGGCCCGGACGGTCGGCAGCACGCCGGCCGCCGCGGCGGCCGGCGCCGGCTCGGGCGGCCCGGCCGGCGCGCCCGGGTCGGCCGGGTCGGCGGCGGGTACGGCCGCGGGGGCGGGCTCCTCCCCCGGCGGGGCGGCGAGCCCGCCGACGGCGGCGTCCAGCCCGTCGACCAGGGCGAGCAGCCGGGTGAGCACGTCGCGGGGCACCGGCTCGCCGCCGCCGCGGTACGGCACCAGCAGGTCCTCGACCGCATGCGTGCGGTCGGCCAGCTCCCCCTGCCGGACCACCCGGGCCGCGCCCTTGAGCGTGTGCGCGGCGCGCAGCAGCCGACCCACCGGCTCCGGGTCGGCCGGGGACGCCTCCAGGTCGAGGACGCCCCGGCTCAGCTCGTCGGCCAGCTCGCGGGCCTCGATCCGGAAGTAGCGCAGCGGGTCGTCGGCCACCGCTAGCCCCCGCCCTTCGTACTGACCAGCCGCATCAGCTCGCCGGCCAGCCCGGCGAGCTGGGACGCGGTCTGCCGGGTCTGGGTCGAGCTGACCTCGGTCTCCTGGGTGACCCGGGCGGTGTCGCCGACGGCGACGTTGGTCTGCTCGACCGCGGTGCTCTGCTGCCGGGTGGACAGCTCGATCTCCCGGGCGGCGTCGGTGGTGGTGGCGACCATGCCGGAGATCCGGTTGAACGCCGCGGTCACCTCGTCGAACCGCTGGGCGCCCGAGTCGACGGCCTTCGCGCCGGTCTCGGTCGCCATGACCGTGGTGTTGACCGCGCCCCGCACGTCGTCGACCAGCGCCCGGATCTCCTTGGCCGAGCCGGCCGTCCGGTCGGCGAGCTTGCGGATCTCGTCGGCGACGACGGCGAACCGGCGCCCCCACTCCCCCGCCCCGCTGGCCTCGATGGTGGCGTTGATGGCCAGGATGTTCGTCTGCTCGGCCAGCTCCGAGACCAGTTCGACGATCACGCCGATCTGCTGCGACTTCTCGCCCAGCTCCAGCATGTGCCCGACGATGAGGTCCACCTGCCGGCGGATCGCGATCATCGACTCCCGGGTCTGGTCGATGGTGGCGTCGCCGGTCCGGGCCGCCTCGGCGGTCTGCTCGGCGGTGCGGGAGACCCGCTGCGCCGTGTCCACGATCTGCCGGGACGTGATCGTCAGCTCGTTCGTGGTCGTGGTGATCTCGTTCATCGCGGTGGCCTGCTCGCGGGCGCCGTTGGCCTGCTGCACGGCCACGGCCTCCAGCTCGGCCGAGGAACTCTGGATGTGCCCGACCACGCCGCCGATCTGCCGGGACAGCATCCGGGACAGGTACAACGCGAGCACCGCGCCGACGGCCGAGGTGACCAGCACGACGACCAGCAGCCACAGCAGCGCCCGTTCGGCCGCCCGGTCGGCGGCCCGGCGGTCGGTGACCAGTTGCCGGTCGAGCTGGGTGCGCAGCAGCGCGATGCGGTTCTCCAACTCGACGCGGCGGGGCAGCATCTCGGCCTCGAACGCCCGGCCGATCCGGTCCAGCGGCACCCCGGCGCGGCGCTGGGCCACGACCCGGTCCAGGCCCACGCGGTAGTCGGTCATGGCCTGCTCGATGCCGTCCAGCATGCCGCGCTCGGTGGCGGAGATCCCGGCGCTGCTGCGCAGCCGGGCGAGCTGGTCGGCGAACTCGGTGCTCGCCTGCTGCGCGCGGACGATGCTCTGCTCGTCGCCGGTGAGCAGGTACCCGCGGGTCTGCGCCGCCTGGTTGCCCGAGATGGCGCGCAGCCGCTCGACGTTCACCACCCGGCTGACGGCGCCGTCGATCACGCCGTCCTTGTCGGACCGGACCACGTTGACGGCGAGGATCGCCATCGCGCCCACGATCACCGTGAGCCCCACCATCGCCGCGAAGCCGACGCCGATCCGCCGGCCGAACGTCCATTGTCGTGCCACCGTCATCACGGTCAGCTCCCCTCCGGGTGGCCGGCTAAGGCGTGGATTTCCGCGCGGATCGCGCGCAGGTCGAGGACGCCGAGCGTCCGGTCGGGCAGCCGCGCCATGCCGTTGAGGCAGCGCGGCCGGTCGGCGTCCGGCGGGTACCGGACCAGCGCGTCGGCCGGCAGCCGCAGGTGCCCGTCCAACCGGCCGAAGGCCAGCGCCAGCGCGGGCGTGCCGGCGGCCAGCACCAGCCAGCGCGGGTCCGGGTCGGGCGGGTCGCCGAGGACGCTCGCCAGCCCGTACACCGGGACGACGACGCCGCGGAAGGTGGCCACGCCGAGCAGCCCCGGCAGGGGGCCCGGCAGCGCGGTGACCGGCCGGTCGGCGAACAGCCCGGCGGTCTCGGCCAGCCGGATCGCGCACCGGCGGGCGCCGACGCCGACGGCGAGCAGGTGGTCGCCGGCCTCGCCGGACGGGCGCGGCGGGTCCATGAACGACCGGTCGAACGCCGACCGCAGCGGCCCGAGCCGGTCGGCCAGGTCGCCGGCGGCGGGGCTCACCGGGCGCTCCCCGCGGCGCCGATCCGGCCGCGGCACACGCCGAGCAGCGCGTGCCGGCCGAACCCGCCACCGAAGTACAGGATCCGCTCGTCGCTCTCGCCGGGCAGCAGGGCGATCGCCCGGGCCAGCGCCTCCCGCTCGGCCGCCCGGTCGCCGCGCCGGCCGGCGAGCACGCCGAGCCGCAGCCAGGGCTGGGCGAAGTCGGGGTCCAGCCGGGCGGCCAGCCGGTACCGCTGGTCGGCCGCGGCCGGGTCGGCCTCCTCGACGCAGGTGCCGAGCAGGTGGTGGGCGTCGGCACTGCGCCCGTCCGCGGCGAGCAGCTCGCGGCAGGCGGCGACGGCCTCGACGGCGCGGCCGGCGTGCGCCAGCAGGACCGCGCGCAGCAGCGCGGCCGGGCGGTCGGCGCCGGCGGGCGGGAGGGCGGCGAGGGCCTCGGCGTACCGCTCCTCGCGCAGCAGCCGGGTGGCCAGCCGCCGGTCCCCGCCGGCGGCTGGGCGGGCGGCGGGGACGGCCGCGCCGCCGGCCTCCGCGTCGGGCCCGGGCGCGGCGGCCGCCGGTGCCGCCCCGGTACCCGGCGCCGGCGGGTCGGGCACGCGCTCGTAGTAGAAGGCGTCGTGGCTGTCCCGGACGCGCAGGCCCGCCGGCCGGGCGCCGAGGGTGTCGGTGTGACCGAGCAGCAGGGCGCCGCCGGGCGCCAGCGCCCGGGTCATCCGGGAGACGAGCTGCTGGGCGACGACCGGGTGCAGGTACATCAGCAGGTTGCGGCAGCAGATCACGTCGTACTCCCCGCCGGGCAGCGGGTCGGCCGCGACGTTGTGCTGGACGAAGCCGACCCGGCGCCGCAGCTCCGGCACCACCTCGTACCGCTGCCCGCGGGCGGTGAACCAGCGCCGCCGGACCGCGACCGGGGTCTCCCGCAGCGCCCAGGCCGAGTACCGCCCGGCGACCGCCCGGCGCAGTACGGCCGGGTTGGCGTCGAGCCCGCGCACGTGCACGTCCCAGCCCGGCTCGGGGACCGCCGTCAGGCCGAGGATCGCCAGCGTGTACGCCTCCTCGCCGGACGAGCAGCCGACCGACAGCAGCCGCAGCAGCCGCTGCCCGTCCCGCGCCCGCAGCCGGGCGGGCAGCACCACCGCGGCGAGCGCCCGGAGCTGCTCGGGGTGGCGGAAGAAGTACGTCTCGGTGATCGTGAGCGCCTCGGCGAGCGCGGCCAGCTCGTCCCGGTCGGGGGCGGTGGCCAGCCTGGCGAGGTAGCCGCGGGCGGACAGGCCGTGCCGGGTGGCGCGGCGGCGCAGCACCTCGCCGTACGGGTCGGTGCCGCGCGGGTCGGTGCCGTGCGGGTCGAAGCTCAGCCCGAGGTGCGCGGCCACGAGTTCGCGGAAGCGGTCGACGTGCGCGGGGTCCGGCCGGTCGGTCACGGGACGCCCGCGTGCCGGTCGAGGGCGTCCCAGACCGCGTCGGGGACGAGCGTGGCGCCGCGCAGGAGCAGCAGCGGCTCCGCGTCGTGCGTGCGGATGCCGCCGACCCCCGGCCCCGCGGCGGCCCGGTCCATGCCGGCCCGGTCCGCGCCGGCCCGATCCGCGGCCTCGCCGCCGCCCTCGTCGACGCCCAGGACCTCGCCGGTGGCGAGCACGACCGGGCCGGGGTCGGCGCGCACCGCGATGAACCGGCTGACCGGGCCGGCGGCGCCGCCGAGCAGGGTGGCCGCGTCCAGCACGGGCACGGGCGCGCCGCGCACGACGGTGATGCCGGCGGCGTACGGCGGCAGGTCGGCCAGCGGCCGGACCGGCAGCGGTCGCATCGTCTCCACGACGTCCTCCAGCGGCAGCCCGCACAGCAGCGGCCCGGCGCGGAACAGCAGCGCGCGCCGATTCACGGCCCGCTCCCCGCGACGCATCCGGACATCCAGCACCCGCCATACGGATTCAGTGCGATAACGGTCTGCACGATTCAGTCTGTTTTCGACTGACATTTGCAGATTAACTCCGCCTGCCGGACCGAGGTGCCGAACGGCCGCTTTCGCGCTCGCCACGGACTCGGCATTGGCGACGGCAAATGTGTAGCACCGCCCGGAAATGGTCGGACGTTTGTCAGGGCGCCAACCGTACGCTGAGGCCCTTTCCGCCGAATTCGGCGCAGACGAACACCGGCTCGGCCGGGGTGCTGCGGGCCGCGTCGTACCGGTACCCGATCCCGTCGAACCCGGCCACCGCGGCCGGGTCGGCGACCCGCTCGGTGATCAGCCAGCGGGCCAGCACCCCACGGGCGATCTTGGCGTGCACGGTGACGAACGCCGGCTCGCCGGTGCGCGGGCTGACGGTGAGGAAGCGGGGCGCGATCAGCCGGTCGGCGGCGACGTACCGGGTGACGGTGCGCCCGTACTCGGCGGCGGTGAGGTTGACGATCGGCCCGGCCGGCGGGAGCTGCGCGGCGATCCGGTCGCCCCAGAACGCGTACAGGCCGGTCACCCGCGGGCCGGGCAGCTTGTACCCCAGTTCGAGCCGGTACGGGTGGATCCGGTCCTCGGGGCGCAGGATGCCGTACAGGCCGGAGAGGATGCGCAGGTGCTCCTGCGCGTACGCCCGGTCGGCGGGGTCCAGCTCGCGGGCGCGCAGCCCGCTGTAGATGTCGCCGACGAAGCTGTCCGCCGCCGCGGCGACGCCGGCCGGGTCCCACCGCTCGTGCAGCTCGCGGGTGGCCGCGGCCAGCTCCGCGGACACGCCCATCACCGCGGCGATCCGGTCGGCGGGCAGCGCCCGCAGCTCGCCGATGAGCGTCCGGGCGTCGTCCAGCAGCGCCGGCACGGTCGGCGGCCCGCCCGCGGGCGCCGGCGCGCGCATGGTCTTGGACGAGTGCAGCAGGATCATCACGGCACGGATTCTCCCCCGCGCGGCCGCGCCGCCCCGCGCACCGGGCCGCCGCGGGCGACCGGTCGGGGACGGCGCAGTCCCGGCCGGTCGCCCGCGCGGGGCGACCGGTCCGGGCCGCGCACCGACCGTCAGCGGCCGGTGAGCCCCCACCGCCGGCGCAGCGCGTTGTCGGCGGCGTTGAACAGGATGTCGATCAGGATGCCCAGCACGAGCACGACGATGATGTACGAGAGCACCAGCGGCGCCTCGGACAGATCCCGCGCCCCCTGCATCCGGACGCCGATCGACAGCGCCCCCGGCACGATGACCAGCAGCTCCCCGGCCATCAGGCTGCGCCAGGAGAACGCCCAGCCCTGCTTGAGCCCGGACAGGAACGACGGCAGCGACGCCGGCAGGATCAGGTGCCGGTACTTCGCCGGGCCGGTCATGCCCAGCACCTGCCCGACCCGCAGCCAGGTGCGCGGCACGTAGTCGATGCCGCTGATCAGCCCGTTGGCCACCGACGGCGCCGCGCCGATGACGACCACGAACAGGATCGCGCTCTCGCTGAGCTGGAACAGCAGGATCGCCAGCGGGAACCACATGATCGACGGCATCGTCTGCAGGCCGGTGATCAGCGAGCCGATCGCCGCCCGCAGCGGGGCGAACCGGGCCACGGCGGCGCCGATGACCGTACCGATCAGCACCGCGAGCCCGAAGCCGAGCAGCGCCCGGCCGAGCGTCAGCCGGATCGCCTCCCAGAACGGGCCGGTGGCGATCAGGTCGCCGAGGACGCCGAACACGTCGCCCGGCGACGGCAGCACGTACCGCGGCCGGACCTCGGCCAGCACCAGCGCCTGCCAGGCGGCCAGCACCAGCGCGACGGCCAGCAGCTTGGGCCAGAGCACCGCCCAGACCCGCCCGGCGACGTACCCGAACGTGCGCTCCTCGGTGGCCCGCGGCGCCAGCTCCAGCGCGTCCAGGCCGGTGACCCGGTCGGCGGCCGCGCTGTCCGCGGCCGGGGCGGGCGCCGGCCGGGTGGCCGGGACGGGCGGCGACTCACTGGGCATGGCGGGCCACCTCCGTGCGGAGCCGATCGGTGATCTCGGCGGCGATGCCGGAGACGTCCGGCGAGTCGATCCGCCGCGGGCGCGGGTAGTCGATGGCGTAGTCCTCGATGACCCGGCCGGGCCGGCTGCTGAGCAGCACGACCCGGTCGCCGAGGCGCGCGGCCTCGCGGACGTTGTGCGTGACGAACAGGACGGTCAGCGCCTGCTCGCGCCAGATCCGCTCCAGTTCGTCGTGCAGGATGTCCCTGGTCATCGCGTCGAGGGCGCCGAACGGCTCGTCCATCAGCAGGATGTCCGCGTCCTGGGCGAGCGCCCGGGCCAGCGCCACCCGCTGCCGCATGCCGCCGGACAGCTCGTGCGGGCGCTTGCGGCCGAAGCCGCCCAGCCGCACGGTGTCCAGCAGCTCCGCGGTCCGCGCGCGGCGCTGCGCCCGGGGTACGCCGCGCAGCCGCAGCGGCAGCTCGACGTTGCCGGCGACCGACAGCCACGGGAACAGCGCCGCCTCCTGGAACATCAGGGCCACGTGCCGGCCGTTGATGTCCAGCGTGCCGGAGCTGACCTCGTCCAGCCCGGCGACGAGCGAGAGCAGCGTGCTCTTGCCGCAGCCGGAGGCGCCGAGCAGGCAGACGAACTCCCCCCGCCGGACGGTGAGCGAGACGCCGTCCAGCGCGAGCAGGGCGGCCGAGCGACGGCCGTACTGCTTGGAGATGTCCGTCAGCCGGACGACCACCTCCGCCCCGTCCTGCTCCGGCGGCCGGGTCCGCTCCGGCGCGTGCGTGGTCATGATCGGTCCCCCGTCCGGGTCAGGCCGCTGCCGGGGCGCCGGTGACCTCGGGCTTGCCCGCGGCCTCGAGCACCTCGTTCAGCGGCGCCAGCTCGTAGATGCCCTTGAGGTCGACCGGCTTGAGCAGGCCGACGTCCTGCGCGTGCTGGGCGCCGGTGAGCAGCGACGAGGCGATCGGGTCGGTGGTGAAGGACAGGTTCTTGAACGCCGCCGCCAGCGTGGCCTCCTTCAGCGGCTTGCCGGTGAGCGCGCCGAGCTGCTCGTTGGTGGCCCTCTGCCCGCCGGCGGAGTCGGTGGACAGCAGGTTGATCGCCTCGACGTGCCCCTTGAGCAGCTTCTTCACGGTCTCCGGGTGCTTGTCCAGGAACTCCTTGCGGACGATCAGGTGGGTGGTGACGAACTGGCCGCCGGGCCACAGGGTCCGCTCGTCGACGAGGATCCGGCCGCCGGCCTCGACCAGCTTGGTGAGGTTCGGCTCCGGCACCCAGCCGCCGTCGATCGCGCCCTGGGCGAACGCCTGGACGGCCGTCGCGTTGTCCTGCGGCAGCACGGAGACGTCGCCGCCGCCCTGCTGGTCGGCGTTCAGGCTGTGCTGCTTGAGCCAGTTGCGCAGGGCGACGTCCTGGGTGTTGCCGAGCTGCGGGGTGGCGATCTTCTTGCCGCGCAGCGCCGCCGCGTTGGTGATCGTCGGCTTGACGACGAGCCCGGCGCCGCCGGAGGTGCTGCCGGCGATGATTCTCAGCGCGCTGCCCTTGGACTGGGCCCAGCCGTTGATGGTCGGGTTCGGCCCGATGTACGTGGCGTCGAGCGCGCCGGAGAACAGCGCCTCGATCGCGGCCGGGCCGGCGTTGAAGGTCTTCGGCTCCAGCTTGGTGCCGCCCAGCGCCTGCTGGAACAGGCCGCGGTTGACGCCGACCAGGGCCGGCGCGTGGGTGATGTTGGGGAAGTACCCGAGGCGCAGCGCGCCGGCCTCGCTGCCGCCGGCCGGCGCGTCGTCGCCGCAGGCCGCGAGGCCGGCGGTGGCGAGGACCGCGGTGGCGGTCACCGCGAGGGTTCGGAAGGTACGGCTACGCATGGTTACTCCTTGGCACTGCTGGGCGCCGCCCGGGACAGCGGGCGGCGTCGATGAACCGACGGCCGGCGTGGGGACACGCCGACCGGTGGGTGGCAGACGGTGGATGCGCGGCATCCGGCGCCCCCGTGGGCGCGACGGTGTGCGCGGATGGGTGTGCCGCCGCCCGGGCGCGCTCTCCGGTGGCCCGGGCGGGGCGGGGATCTATCGGGGGAGGGTGCCGTCGACCCGACGGCGGGGCGGACGCGGGCGTCCGGACCGGGAGCGTGGGCGATCGGAGAAGGATCCGGAATGTCGAATACGACCGCTACTGCGTGCGCACGGTGGGTGCGGGAAGTGGGTCGTCGACCGGGTTCCGGTCAGGCGCGACAGGCGCTGCTGCACACCCGGAGGAAGTCGACGACGCGGCGCCGGGTGAGCCACGTGCTGCGATTCATGCACGCAGCGTACCGTCCCGGCACCCAGCGGCCAAGCCGAATGTGACCCAGGTCACGCACAATTCCTATCGGGTAACTGGGGGGTGTCACACCGGGCGGGCGGGGCGTCGGGGAGCCCTGCGGCGATATCCATTATGGTTGATCCAATTCCTGCTTTGCCTATAGGAATTATATGTGAGCTGGGTCACAGAATGGCTGACGCCGGCATGGTCGCGGCGCTACGTTGCTGGGCATGAATCGGAGCACGCCACTGACCCGGCGCCGCTTCGTCGACTTCCTCCGGGTGTGCAGCAGCACCTGTTGAGTCGGGCGGCGAAGCGCAGCCCCCGCGTACGACCGCCGTTGCCCCCGCCGGAACCCGTCGGCCGCCCCGCGGGCCGCCCGCCGCGCGGACCCACCCCCGCCGGTCACGCAGCGCAACCGCTCCCGCCGCCGTCCGGCCGGCACCCGCACCCCGCGGGCCGCCGCCCGGCGGTCGCCGCACACCCCTCCCCCGGCTCCCGCCGCCGGCACCCCGCCGGCGGCGAGCGCACCGCATCCGTCCGAGGAGATCCCGTGAGAACGATCAGATTCCCCGCCGCCGCCCTGGCCGTCGCCGTGGTCGCCGCGCTCGCCGGCTGCGGCGACCGCGGGGCCGGCGCCGGCGGCGCCGAGGTGACCGAGCTGCGGTACCAGGGCTCGGTCGGCCAGGTCACCCTGCCCGAGCTGGCGGCCGACCTCGGCTACCTCGGCGGGGTGCAGCTCAAGTGGATCGGCAACACGATCAGCGGCCCGCAGGACATCCAGGCGGCCACCACCGGCGACACCGACTTCGGCGGCGCGTTCAACGGGGCGATCGTGAAGCTGGCCGCGGCGCGGGCGCCGATCAAGGCGGTCGTCGGCTACTACGGCGCCAACGAGAAGACGTTCAACGGCTTCTACGTCCTCGACCGCAGCCCGATCCGGACCGCCCGCGACCTGGTCGGCAAGAAGATCGGCGTGAACACGCTCGGGGCGCACGCCGAGGCGGTCACCAAGACGTACCTGGCCCGCAACGGGCTGACCCCGGCCGAGATCGAGCGGGTGGAGTTCGTCGTCGTCCCGCCGGTGAACACCGAGCAGTCGCTGCGCCAGGGCCGGATCGACGTCGCCTCGCTCAGCCAGACGCTGCGGGACAAGGCCGTGGACCGGGGCGGCATCCGGCCGCTGTTCACCGACTCCCAGCTCCTCGGCACGTTCACCGCCGGCAGCTACGTCATCCGCACCGACTTCCTGAAGAAGAACCCGAACACCGTGCGGGCGTTCGTCGGCGGCGTGGCCCGGGCGATCGAGTGGACGAAGGCGCAGCCGCGGGACGCGGTCGTCGCCCGGCTGACCGACATCCTGCGCAAGCGCGGCCGCAACGAGGACGACACCCAACTCAAGTACTGGCGCAGCTACGGCGTCGCCGGCCGCGGCGGGGTCATCGAGGAGCGCGAGTTCGCCCTCTGGGTGGACTGGCTGGGCCGCGAGGGCGAGCTGAAGGGCAAGCAGGTCGCGGCCGCCGACATCTACACCAACGAGTACAACCCGTACCGCGACGGCGGTGAGCCCCGGTGACCGCCGCGAAGATCGTCTTCGACCGGGTCGGGAAGGTGTTCGCCGGCCGCGGCGGCCGGGTGACCGCGCTGGACGACGTGTCCTTCGACGTCCGGGCCGGCGAGTTCCTCGCCGTCGTCGGGCCGAGCGGCTGCGGCAAGTCCACGCTGCTCGACCTGCTGGGCGGCCTGGCCGCGCCGAGCAGCGGCCGGATCCTCATCGACGGCGCCCCGGTCACCGGGCCCGGCCTGGACCGGGGCGTGGTGTTCCAGCAGTACGCGCTGCTGCCCTGGCGCACCGCCCGGGGCAACGTCGAGTTCGGCCTGGAGGCCAAGAGCGTACCGCGGCGGCAGCGGGCCGACCGGGCCCGCGGGTACCTCGACCTGGTCGGCCTGGCCGGCTTCGCCGACCGGTACCCGCACCAGCTCTCCGGCGGGATGAAGCAGCGGGTCGCCATCGCCCGCAGCCTCGCCTTCGACCCCGAGGTGCTGCTGATGGACGAGCCGTTCGCCGCGCTGGACGCGCAGACCCGCGAGGGGCTCCAGGACGAGCTGGTCGGGCTGTGGCGGCGCACCGGCAAGACCATCGTGTTCATCACCCACGGCATCGACGAGGCCGTGTACCTGGGCCAGCGCGTCGTCGTCCTGACCTCGCGCCCCGGCCGGGTCAAGGAGGTGGTGGACACCTCCGGCGCCACCCCCGACGCCGCCGACGACCCCCGCTCGGACCCGCTGTTCGCCCGGCACCGGCACGAGATCTGGACGCTGCTCCGCGACGAGGTCGACACGGCCCGCCGCGAGGCGCTCCGCGACCGCCGGGAGGCACCCGTTGGCTAGCGCCGCCGCGTCCCCGACCGCCGTCCGCGAGCCGGCCGCGCCGGCCGCCCCCGCCGCGGCGCCGCCGACCGCGGCGCCCGCGGCCCGCTGGCCCTGGCGCCGGGCCGCCCGCCGGCTCGGCACCGCCGCCGGGCGGCTGCTCGCCGTCGGCCTGCTGGCCGCGGTGTGGGAGACCTTCCCCCGGCTGGGCCTGCTCGACGCGACCTTCCTGCCGCCGCTGTCGGAGGTGCTGGTCGCCTGGTGGGAGCTGCTGCGCTCCGGCGAGCTGGCCGACCACATCGGCGCCAGCCTGGCCCGATCGCTGGCCGGGTTCGTCCTCGCCGTGCTGCTCGCCGTCCCGCTCGGGCTGGTGATCGGCTGGTACCGGCCGGTGGCCACCCTGCTCAACCCGCTGCTGGAGCTGTTCCGGAACACCGCCGCGCTGGCGATGCTGCCGGTGTTCGTGCTGATCCTCGGCCTGGGCGAGACGTCCAAGGTGGCCATCATCCTGTACGCCTGCGCCTGGCCGATCCTGCTCAACACCGTCAGCGGCGTCCGGACCGTCGACCCGCTGCTGCTCAAGTCCGCCCGGTCGCTCGGGCTCGGGCCGGTCGCGCTGTTCCGGAAGGTGGTGCTGCCGGCGACCGTACCGACGATCTTCACCGGGATCCGGCTGGCGGGGGCGTACTCGATCCTCATCCTCATCGCCGCCGAGATGGTCGGCGCGAAGGCCGGGCTCGGGTACCTCATCAACTACGCGCAGTTCAACTTCGCCGTGCCGGACATGTACGCCGGGATCATCACCGTCTCCGCGATCGGCCTGGCCATCAACCACGTCCTCATCCTCGTCGAACGCCGCTTCTCCACCTGGCGCGCGCAGTAGCAGGGAGCCACGATGACCCGTCAGCTTCACCTCAACGCCTTCCTCATGGGCGTGGGCCACCACGAGGCCGCGTGGCGGCACCCGCGCACCGACCCGCGCCGGCTCACCGACGTCGCGCACTTCCGCGAGCTGGGCCGGATCGCCGAGCGGGGCAGGCTCGACTCGGTGTTCCTCGCCGACGGCCTGTCCGTCGGCCCGCACCCGCGGCACAACATCCAGACGGTGTTCGAGCCGCTGACGCTGCTCGCCGCCATCGCCACCGCGACCGAGCGGGTCGGCCTGATCGCCACCGCCTCGACCAGCTACCACGAGCCGTTCGCGCTGGCCCGGGTGTTCGCCTCGCTGGACCACCTCAGCCGCGGCCGGGCCGGCTGGAACATCGTCACCTCGGCCAGCGACGCCGAGGCGCGCAACTTCGGCCGGGACGGCGCCGCGGCGCACGCCGACCGGTACCGGCGGGCCGCCGAGTTCGTCGACGTGGCGGTCAAGCTGTGGGACTCGTGGGAGGACGGCGCGCTCGTCCTGGACCGGGCCGGCGGCGTGTTCGCCGACACCGACCGGGTGCACCCGGTCGACCACGCCGGAGAGCACTTCGCCGTCCGCGGGCCGCTGAACAGCCCGCGCACCCCGCAGGGCCGGCCGCTGCTGGTCCAGGCCGGTTCGTCGCCGGACGGGCGGGCGTTCGCCGCCCGGTACGCCGAGGCCGTCTTCACCGCCCAGCAGACGCTGGCCGAGGGGCAGGAGTTCTACCGGACGCTGAAGGTGGCCACGGCCGCCGCCGGGCGGGACCCCGACCACGTCAAGGTGCTGCCCGGCATCGTGCCGATCATCGGCTCCACGGAGGCCGAGGCGGCCCGGCTGGAGCGCGAGTTCGCCGAGCTGATCGTCCCCGAGTACGCGCTGGCCCAGCTCTCCCTGCTGCTGCGCACCGACCTGTCGGCGCACCCGCTGGACGGGCCGCTGCCGGAGCTGCCCGACGCGCTCAGCACGCAGGGCAACCAGAGCCGGTACCAGCTCATCGTCGACCTGGCCCGGCGGGAGGGGCTGACCATCCGGCAGCTCCTCGTCCGGCTCGGCGGCGGGCGCGGGCACCGGGTCCTCGCCGGTACGCCGGAGCAGCTCGCCGACGACCTCCAGCGGTGGTTCACCGGCGGCGCGGCGGACGGGTTCAACATCATGCCGCCGCACCTGCCCGGCGGGCTCGCCGACTTCGTCGACCACGTCGTGCCCGTGTTGCAGCGCCGCGGCCTGTTCCGGACCGAGTACGCCGCCAGCACCCTGCGCGGCCACTACGGCCTGCCCGCACCGGCCAACCGGTACGCGCGGACACCCGCCGCCGTCTGACCACCCCCGGGAGGATGCCATGACCCCGACCACCGTCCCCGCACCGGCGGGCGGCACCGCCCTGGACGCCGACCTGTTCCGGTCCCTGCTGCGCCGCCAGGCCAGCACGGTCGCCGTGGTGACCACGCCGGCCGACCCGGTGCCCGTCGGCTTCACCGCGACGTCGTTCACCTCGGTGTCGCTGCGGCCGCCGATCGTCTCGTTCTGCCTGAGCCGGTACTCGTCGAGCTGGCCGACCGTGCGGCGGGCCGAGTACGTCGCCGTGCACCTGCTCGCCGCCGGGCAGCAGGCCGTCGCCCAGCGGTTCGCCACCAGCGGCATCGACCGGTTCGCCGACCGGACCGCCTGGCGGCCCGGCCCGCACGGGGTGCCGCTCCTCGACGGCGCGTCCGCCTGGCTGCTCTGCCTGGTCACCGACCGGGTGCGCGCCGGCGACCACGCGGTCGTGCTCGCCGAGCCGCTGCGCGGGCAGCACACCGACCGGCCGCCGCTGCTGTACCACGACGGCCGGTACGCCGCGCTCGACCGGAGCGCCGCGTGAGCGCCCCGCCCGCCGCCGACCCGATCGCGCCGGACCCGGCCGACCCGATCCCGCCGGACCCGATCCCGCCGGACGCGACCGACCCGATCCTGCTGGACCCGGCAAGCCGGGACCTGCTGTTCCGGGCGGCCCGCACGGCGAACGCGTTCGCCGACCGGCCGGTCACCGACGCGCACCTGCGGGCCGTGCAGGAGCTGGCCCGGTACGGGCCGACCGCGTTCAACGCGCAGCCGCTGCGGGTGGTGGCGCTGCGCTCGCCGGCGGCCCGGCAGCGGCTGCTGCCGCACCTGTCCCCGGGCAACCGGGACAAGACCGCGGCGGCGCCGCTGACCGTGATCCTCGCGGCGGACACCGGCTTCGACGAGCACCTGCCCCGGCTCTTCCCGCACCGGCCCGGCGTCCGGGACTGGTTCGCCGGCGACGACAACGCCGCCGCCCGGGAGCGCACCGCCCGGTTCAACGCCACCCTGCAGATCGGCTACCTCATCGTGGGCGCCCGCGCGGCCGGCCTGGCCACCGGCCCGATGGCCGGCTTCGACCCGGCCGGGGTCGACGCCGAGTTCTTCCGCGACGGGCGGCTGCGCGCGCTGCTGCTGCTCAACCTCGGGTACCCCGCGGCGGGCGAGCCCGCGCACCCGCGCCCGCCCCGGCTGTCCGCCGACGACGTCCTGTACGACCTCTAGTTGATTGGACACCCGCCATGCCCCTCGTGCACACCCGCCTGGACATCGCGCAGATCGGCGGCCGGATCGGCGCCGAGGTCCGCGGCCTGGACCTGGCCGGCCCGCTCGACGACGACACCGTCGCCGTGCTGACCACGGCGCTGCTGCGCCACCACGCCCTGTTCTTCCGCAACCAGCGGCTCGACGAGGCCGGGCAGCTCCGGTTCGCCCGCGCGTTCGGGCCGCTGACCACCGCCCACCCGACCGTGCCCGGCGTGGCCGGGCAGGAGCACATCCTGCCGGTCGACGCCGGCGAGGGCGCCCGGGCGAACCACTGGCACACGGACGTGACGTTCGTGCTCACCCCGCCGCGGCTCAGCACGCTGCGGGCGCTGGTCGTTCCGCCGTACGGCGGGGACACGCTGATCGCCAGCGCCGCCGCCGCGTACGCCGACCTGCCGGCCGAGCTGCGCCAGCTCGCCGACGGGCTGTGGGCGGTGCACCGCAACGACCACGACTACGCGCACCCGCAGTTCCGCACCGAGGAGGCGGAGGAGCGGCGGCGGGTGTTCGTCTCCCGCCGGTACGCCACCGCCCACCCGGTCGTCCGGGTGCACCCGGAGTCGGGGGCGCCGAGCCTGTTCATCGGCGGGTTCGCCGATCGGCTCGTCGGGCTGTCCCGGGCCGAGTCGCGGGACCTGCTGCGGCTGTTCCAGGGGTACGTGACCCGGCCGGAGAACACGGTCCGCTGGCGCTGGGCCGAGGGCGACGTGGTGCTGTTCGACAACCGCAGCACCCAGCACTACGCCGTCGACGACTACGGCACCCTAGCGCGCCGGCTGCACCGGGTCACCGTCGCCGGGGACGTCCCGGTCGGCGTGGACGGCCGGCGCAGCCACCTCATCGAGGGCGACGACGCCGCCCACTACACCCAGCGGGACCTCCGGTGAGGACGGCCGGCACCGGGTGGCGGCTCGCGCCCGCCCGCCGGCGCGCGCCGGTCGCCCGGCGGCCCGCGGCACCGGACGGCGGGGGTCCGCCCGGCGCCGTCCGGCGGGCGGCACCGATCGTCACCGGGCCGCTGGTCGCGTGGGCGGCGCCGTGCAACGACCGGTACCGGTCCGGCCGGGACCCCGCCCTCGACCGGGACGGCGGGGGCTGGCCCGAACGCCGGCCGCGCGACCCGCGCGGACCGGCGGAACCGCCGGAGCGGCCGACCGCGGACGGCTGACGACGCGCCCGCCGCGCTGGCCGCCACATGGGACGATCGGGTCCCGGACGGCGAGCGAGGTGGCTGGATGGCGCAGCAGGTGTGGACGCTGGCGGCGGTGGCGGTCGGCTCGGCGCTGACCTTCCTGGCCGGGTTCCTCACCGAGCGGTCGCGCTGGCGCCGGCAGCACGCCGTCCGCTGGGACGAGCGCCGGGTGGAGGTGTACGCCGAGTACGCCCGGGCGCTGCGCGAGTGGACCACGCTGGGCCAGCGCCTCGCCGCCGGGCACGGGCTGGACCACCCGGCGCAGCCGCTCGACCCGGCCGAGGGGTACCCGCAGCTCGCCGCCGCGCAGGGCGCCTGCCTGGCCCGCTGGGAGGCGGTCCTGCTGCTCGGCGACGAGGCGACGATGGCCGCCGCGCACGCCTGGCAGCGGCAGGTGTACCAGCTCGTCGGGTTCGCCCGCGGCCTGCGCGACGACCCGGCGGCGTTCCAGCGGCTGCGGCACGCGATCGGCGTCGCCCGGCGCGACTTCTACCTGGCGGCCCGCGCCGACATGGGCGTACCGGGGTTCGGCTTCGCCGCGCCGCTGATCTGCCCGCCGTACGAGGAGGCCGACGACGACCCGGCGCCGCCGCTGCCGGCCCCGACCTCCCCCACCGGCCCGCTGCCGCTGATCGCGCCGCCGGGCGACCCCCGGTGAGCGGCGACCGCCCCACCGCCACCGGCGCCGAAGCCACCTGCACCGCCGCCACCGGCTCCCGGCCGGCCGGCCCGCCGCGCCCGCGCGGGGCCGTGCCCGGCGCGCCGCCGGGCGCCGGGCCGGCGCTGCGGGCGGCCTGCCGCCGCGGGCGGCCGCGGTGGGTGCGGCCGGTGCTGTACGTCGCGGCGCCGCCGGACCCGGCCGCGCTGCGCGCCGCGGCACCCGGCGCGGTCGTCGCGCTGGACCCGGACCGGCCGGCCGGCGCGGCGCTGGCCGCCGCCGCGGACCGGCTCGCCGGCCCGGCCGGGCGGCCGCTGCGCCGGTTCGCCGCGATCCGCGCGCACGCCGCCGGCGAGTCGCTGCCGGACCAGCGCCGGCGCCGGCTGGACCGGCTGATGGAGACCGCCACGGCCAGGTACGTCGTGCCGCTGCTGCTGACCGTCGCCGGCGTGCTGATGCAGGGCGCGAACGGCCGCGACACCGTGTGGAGCACCGGCTGGCTGCTGGTGAGCGCCGCGGCCGGGCTGCTGCTGGTCGGCGCGGTCCTGCACAGTTGCCGGCGGGTGCCGCTGCGGCAGGTGTGGCGGCCGTTCCCGGTGGCCTGGCGGTGGCGGGCGCCGGAGGCCGGCGCGCTCGACGCGGTGCTCGCCCGGGCGCTGCTGCTCGACGTCCGGGAGGTGTGGAGCCCCGGGCCGCTGCGCCGGGCGATGACCCGGTTCTGGCCCGGCGCGCTGCCGGTGCTGCTGCTGCCGGCCGGCGCCGAGGTCACCGACCTGCTGCTGCGGCAGTACGCCGACCTGACCCGCCGGCGCGGGCCGCTGCGCCGGCGGGCGTGCGGGGTGCTGCTGACCGACGGCCCGGCCCCGCCCGGCACGCCGCCCGGCCCGTCGGGCCGCCGGGAGCCGGCCTGGCTGGCCGGGCCCGCCCCGGCCGCGCCCCGCCCGCCGGCGCCGGAGCGGTGGCTGCCCCCGGCAGCGGCCGGCCGCTGCGCCGCCGCCCGGCGGGTGCTCGCCGCCGCCGGCCGCCGGTGCGGGCGGGCGATCGGCCGCCGGTACCGCACCCGCTGGGTCGCCGCCGCGCTGGCGCTCGCGCTGCCGGCCGGCGCCGGGCTGGCCGGGCTCGGCGCCGTCTACGTGGCGTACAGCGACGACTGGTCGTACTGCCGGCTCGGCGCGGCCGGCGGCAGCGTCGCCGCGTACGGGGAGGAGTGGATCGGGTACCGGTACTGCCGGGACACCGGCACGCTGCCCGGCCGCGCGGCCCGCCGGCTGGCCCGGGCCGCCGCCGCGGCCGGGGTGCCCGGCATCGACGCCGGCCCGCCCGAGCATCCCGGGCTGTTCGACGTGGACCTCATCCACGCCGAGAACAAGCGGGTCGACGACCTGCTCACCCGGCACGCGGACCGGGCCGCCGTGACGATCCTGCTGATCACCTCGCTGACCCGGCTGCCCGGCAGCAACCGGTCGCTCGTCGCCGAGCGGGAGGCCCTGGCCGGCGCGTACGCGGCCCAGCGGCGGCTCAACGCGGTGCTCAGCCGCAACCAGCCGTACCTGCGGCTGGCCATCGCCAACGCCGGCGACGCCACCCAGCCGACGGCCGAGGCGGTCGAGCAGCGGGTCGCCGAGGGCGCCGGGCGGGAGCCGGCCGAGCGGGCCGCGGCGGCCGGGCGGCGCACCGCCGCCGCGCGGGAGGCGGCCCGGACGGCGCTGCTGCGCGACTTCGCCGGCCGGGTCGACGGGCTGCTGCACCGCGACGACGCGGCGGTGATCGGGGCGATGGTCACGATCGAGAGCCGGGCCGGGACGCTGGGGGCGCTGCGCGTCCTCGACCGGTCCGGCCTGGTGATGGCGTCGCCGACGATGCCCGTCGACGGGTTCGGTGCGAAACTGCCGTACTTCTTCCAGGTCACCTCCACCAACGCCGACCAGGTGCGGTTGGTCCGCGCGTACGCCGCCCGGCACGCCCCGGGACAGTCGATCGTCGCCGTGCACCCGGCGACCGGGGCCGGCGACCTGTACGTGGCGAGCCTGCGCCGGCTGCTCGACCGGCGCGGGAAGTACCCGGACCGGCACGTGACCTGGCAGTGGTCCGCCGGCCGGGACGGCGCCCGGAACCCGCTGTCGGGCGCGTGCGCGCAGGGCGGCAAGCGGCCGGTGGTGTTCTTCACCGGCCGGTACACCGCGTTCGCCGACTTCGTCCGCGACCTGCACCTGACCTGCGGCGCCGACCTGCCGCTGCTGGTGGCGGCGGACTCGGCGTCCCGGTTCCTGGCCGACCCGGCGCTGGCCGCGGAGGTGCCGCACGGTACCGAGGTGCTGATCGCCCACCGCGGGGAGCTGCTGACCTGCGCCCGGCTGCGGGCCACCGACGCCGGCTCGACCGACGGCGCGAAGCGGCTCGCCGCCGGCCGGCAGGCGGACTTCCGGCAGGACCTGCAGGAGTACCTGGGGCGCTGCCGCGGCGGGGCGAACGACGCGGACACCGACGTGTGGCTGGCCGGCGGCTGGGCCGCGTCGGGGTACGACACGGTCCGGATGCTCAACGACGCGATGCTGCGCAACCGGCCCGCGGCCGGGCAGCGGCTGACCGCCGCGGCGGCGCGCGAGCTGCGGGACGCGATCCGCCGGCAGCTCGCGGTGACCGACCCGGCCGACGGGTACGGCTACCCGGGCGCGTACGGCCTGATCCGGTTCGGAGCGGACCGGGTGGCCCGGCGGCAGGTCACGCTGTACCGCATCCCCGAGCTGAGCGAGGCGTTCCGGGACGGCCCGGCCAGCGCGACGGCCGTGCCGGTCGGCACCTGCCGGCCGGGCCCGGCGCCGCCGGGGCCCGGCGGGGCCGGCTGCGTGCCGCTGCTGCCGCCGGCGCCCCGCGCCCGCTGACGGCGGCGGGTCCGACGCCCGCCCGCGCCGGACCCGGCCGTCGCCCGCTACATCGCCGACAGGACCGTGACCGGCACCGGGTCGAGCCAGTGGTGGTACCGCCGGGTGTACCCGTAGTACGCCGCGACCAGCCCGCCGTGCACCGCCCGGGTGACCGGCCCGGCCGCGCCGGCGCCCACCGCCCGCCCGTCGATCTCCCGCAGCGGGGTGACCGGCGCGGCCGCCCCGGTCATGAACACCTCGTCGGCCGCGGCCAGGTCGGCCCTGGTCAGCGGCCGCTCGACGACCGGGTGGCCGAGGTCGCGGGCGATGTCCAGCACCGTCGCGCGGTCCACCCCGCCGGGCGCCGGCCGGTCGGCCGGGGCCGTGGCCAGCACCCCGCCGCGGACGGCGAACAGGCTCTCCCCCGCGCTGCCGCGGACGCTGGCGTGGTTGTCCAGCAGCGTCGCGTCGGCCGGCGCGCGGCGGTGCGCGCCGGCGTCGATCGGCGCCGGGTAGCCGGTGCGCTCCAGCGGGATCACCCGCGCCCGCACGCCCGGCCCCGGGCCGTCGTCGCCCAGCTCGGCGCCGCCCCAGCGCCACAGCGAGATGGTCACGTCCACCCCGCCCGGGTGCCGGGCGGCGCGCGCCCGGACCCAGCACGAGCGGGCCTTGGCCCGGGCGATCAGGTCGAGGGTGGCCCGGCGCAGCTCCCCGTCGCCGTACGGCAGGTCGATCCCGTACGCCGCCGCCCGCTCCCGCCAGTGGGCCAGGTGGTCGGCGTGCCGGAAGACGGCCGGGCCGATGAGCGTGTGGTAGCAGCGCATCGCCTCGACGACCCCGGCGACGCGCTCGCCGCGGTCGGCGTCCCCGGCGCGGTCGTCGACCGCGCCGTTGCGCCAGTACGTGTCCATCCGGTCCATGTGGGCCTACCCCTCGTCGTCCGGTGGCCGCAGGTGCGCCAGCACCGCGGCGGTGGCGTCGGCGGTACCGGCGGTACCGCCCAGGTCCGGCGTGCGCAGCCCGCCGTCGAGCGCCGCGGCCACGGCCGCCTCCACCGCGTCCGCCGCGGCCGCCCGGCCGAGGCCGTGCCGCAGCAGCAGCGCGGTGGACAGGAACATCGCCAGCGGGTTGGCGATGCCCAGCCCGGCGATGTCCGGGGCCGAGCCGTGCGCCGGCTCGAACAGGCCCGGCCGGCCGGGGTCGGACAGCGACGCCGACGGCAGCATGCCGAGCGAGCCGGAGATCATCGCCGCCTCGTCGCTGAGGATGTCGCCGAACAGGTTCTCGGTGACGAGCACGTCGAAGTCGGCCGGGCGGGCGACGAGCTGCATGGCCGCGTTGTCCACCAGCAGGTCGGCCAGCTCGACGTCCGGGAACTCCTGCTCGTGCACCCGGTGCACGACCGCCCGCCACTGCCGGGACGTCTCCAGCACGTTGGCCTTGTCGACGCTGACCACCCGGTTGCGCCGGCCGCGGGCGGCGGTGAACGCCACCCTGGCCACCCGCTCGACCTCGGCGACGGTGTACGCGCACAGGTCGGAGGCCGCGTCCGCGGTCCGGGTCCGGGCGCCGAAGTAGATGCCGCCGGTCAGCTCCCGGACGATCAGCAGGTCGGTGCCCTCGATCCGGTCCCGCTTGACCGGGCTGGCGTCGTACAGGGCCGGGAACGGGCGGACCGGGCGCAGGTTCGCGTACACGTTCATGCCGCGGCGCAGCGCCAGCAGGCCCTGCTCCGGGCGGGGCGCGTCCGGGTCGGTCGTGTCCCACTTCGGGCCGCCGACCGCGCCGAGCAGCACCGCGTCGGCGGCGGTGCAGGCGGCGAGCGTCGCGGCGGGCAGCGGGCCGCCGGTGGCGTCGATCGCGGCGCCGCCGAACGCGTGCTCGGCGACGCGCACGCCCGGCGCGAGCCGGCGCAGCAGGTCGACGGCGGGGGCGCTGATCTCCGGGCCGATGCCGTCGCCGGGGAGTACCACCACAGTGGGCATGCTCAGACCTCCGTCGTCACCGGGCCGCGCCGGGCGCGGTCCCGCTCGTAGGCGTCGATGGCGTCGGCGTGCGCCGACAGGGTGATCGAGATGTCGTCGAGGCCGTCCAGCAGCCGCCGCTTGACCTCGGCGTCGATCGCGAACGGGTACTCGTCCACGGTCTGCGTCCCGAGGTCCACCCGGGCCCGGCCGCGGCGGACCAGCTCCGCGCAGGCGTCGGCCGGCAGCTCGATCGGCAGCAGCCCGTTCTTCGTGCAGTTGTTCTTGAAGATGTCGGCGAACCGGGGCGCGACCAGCGCCCGGAAGCCGTAGTCCAGCAGCGCCCACGGGGCGTGCTCGCGGCTGGACCCGCAGCCGAAGTTGTCCCCGGCCACCAGGATCGGGTTCGCCGGCAGGTCGTACCCGGCGGCCCGCCACTCGTGGAAGCAGTACTCGCCGAAGCCGGTCCGCTCGACCCGCTTCATGAACCGGGCCGGGATGATCTGGTCGGTGTCGACGTTGTCCCGCGCGATGTGCGTGACGGCGCCCTCGACGACGCGGACGGGGTTCATGCGGCGCTCCCCTCGGGGGCCCAGTGGCGGATGTCGACGAAGCGGCCCGCGATCGCCGCGGCGGCGGCCATCTCGGGCGAGACCAGGTGGCTGCGGGCGCCCCGGCCCTGCCGGCCCTCGAAGTTGCGGTTCGACGTGGACGCGACCCGCTCCCCCGGCCCGGCGACGTCCGGGTTCATGCCCAGGCACATCGAGCAGCCGGCCACCCGCCAGTCGAAGCCGGCCTCGGTGAACACCCGGTCCAGGCCCTCGGCCTCGGCCTGCGCCTTGACCTGCTGCGAGCCCGGTACGACCAGCGCGGTCACCCCGTCGGCGACCCGCCGGCCGCGGATCATCGACGCGGCGGCCCGCAGGTCGCCGATCCGGCTGTTGGTGCACGAGCCGATGAACACCCGGTCCAGGGTGATGTCGGTCAGCGGGGTGCCGGGGCGCAGGGCCATGTACTCCAGCGCCCGCTCCCAGGTGGCGTCGCGCGGCTCGGGTACGGCGGCGGTCACCTCGGCGACCATGTCCGGCGCGGTGCCCCAGGTGACCTGCGGGCCGATGCCGGCGGCGTCGATGACGACCTCGGTGTCGAACACCGCGCCGTCGTCGGTGCGCAGGTCGGCCCAGTCCGGGTCGGTGTCGACGCCGCGGGCGCGCAGCCACGCGTACGTGGTGCCGTCCGGGGCGATCATGCCCGCCCGGCCGCCGGCCTCGATCGTCATGTTGCAGACGGTCATCCGGCCCTCCATCGACAGGCCCTCGATCGCCGGTCCGGCGAACTCGACGACGTGCCCGGTGGCCCCGTCCACGCCGATCCGGCCGATCGTGCCGAGGATCAGGTCCTTGGCGGTGACGTGCGGGCCGAGCTGCCCGGTGTACCGGATCCGCATCGACCGCGGCTTGCGCTGCGGCAGCGTCTGGGTGGCCAGGACGTGCTCGACCTCGGACGTGCCGATGCCGAAGGCGAGCGCCCCGAACGCGCCGTGCGTGGCGGTGTGCGAGTCGCCGCAGACGATCGTCATGCCGGGCTGGGTGACGCCCAGCTCCGGGCCGATGACGTGCACGATGCCCTGCTTGGCCGAACCGAGCGAGAACAGCGGGACGCCGAACTCGGCGCAGTTGCGCTCCAGCGTCTCGACCTGCTCCCGGCTCAGCTCGTCGGCGATGAGCCGGGCGACCGGGGTGCCGTCGGTGGGCGTGTTGTGGTCGGCCGTGGCGAGCGTGCGGTCCGGCCGGCGGACCGGCCGCCCGGCGAGCCGCAGGCCGGCGAACGCCTGCGGGCTGGTCACCTCGTGGACGAGGTGCAGGTCGATGTAGAGCAGGTCGGGCACGACCTCGTGCCGGTCCCAGATCTTGTCGAACAGCGTCCTGGACATGTGCCGTCTCTCTCGGGTACCCGGGGTGCGGGCGCGCGCGCCCGCACCCCGGGTGTGGCTGGGTGTGCGAGTGGGGAGGTGCGGTTACCGGGTGCGGCGGGTGGCCGCCGAGAGCGCCCGGGTGTAGGCGAGGCCGGCGGCCTCGATGATGTCGGTGGCCACGCCCTGCCCGGCGCCGGTGACCCGCTCGCCGCTGGCCACGCCGGGCATCTCGCCGGCCACCGCGGAGCCGGGGTCGCCGATCTCCAGGACGACGCTGACCTCGCCGAGCGCGTCCTGGCCCTCCGACACCGACTCGATCCGGAAGTCGCGCAGCCGGGCGTCCACGCCGGTGGCGGCGTTGATCGCCCGGAACACGGCGTCGATCGGGCCGTCGCCGGTGGAGGTGCCCTCGACGCCGACCCCGTCCGGGGTGGCGACGCCGACGGTGGCGACCGGCGGCCGGCTGGACGAGGCGACGACCTCGAACCGCTCCAGCGTGTACCCGGAGGCGTCGCTGCGCAGCTCGTCGGTCAGCAGCGCCTCCAGGTCCGAGGCGGTGACCTGCTTCTTCTTGTCGGCCAGCTCCTTGAACCGCTTGAACGCGGTGTTCAGCTCCGGGCCGTCCAGCTCGTGCCCCAGCTCGGCCAGCGCGTTGCGCAGGGCGTGCCGGCCGGAGTGCTTGCCCAGGACGACCGAGTTGGCGACCAGGCCGATCGACCGGGCGTCCATGATCTCGTACGTCGACCGCTCCTTGAGCACGCCGTCCTGGTGGATGCCGGACTCGTGGGCGAACGCGTTGCGGCCGACGACCGCCTTGTTCGGCTGGAGCGCGTACCCGGTGAGGCGGCTGACCAGCCGGCTGGTCTTGGCGATCTCGGTGGTGACCACGTCGCAGTGCAGGCCGAGGGTGCTGCCGCGGGTGTGCAGCAGCATCACGAACTCCTCCAGCGCGGCGTTGCCGGCGCGCTCGCCGATGCCGTTGATCGCCGTCTCCACCTGCCGGGCGCCGGCCAGGGCGCCGGCCAGCGAGTTCGCCACCGCCAGGCCCAGGTCGTCGTGGCAGTGGGTGGAGAGCACCGCGCGGCGCAGGTCGGGGAGCAGCTCGTACAGCGCGGTCAGGTACGCGGCGTACTCGCCGGGCACGGCGTAGCCGACCGTGTCCGGGACGTTGATCGTGGTGGCGCCCTCGTCCAGCGCGATCTGCAGCACCTCGGCGGTGAACTCCAGGTCGGCCCGGGTGGCGTCCATCGGCGAGAACTCGACGTCCGGGCAGTGCGCCTTGGCCCTGGCCACGGACTCGCGGGTCAGCTTCTTGACGTCGTCCCGGCTGGACCGGAGCTGGTGCTCGATGTGGATGTCCGAGGTGGAGACGAACGTGTGGATGCGCGGGCGCTCGGCGTCCCGCAGCGCCTCCCAGGCGCGGTCGATGTCCTGCGGGTTCGCCCTGGCCAGGGCGGCGATCGTGGGCCCGTGCACCTCGCGGGCGATGCCCCGGACGGCCTCGAAGTCGCCCGGCGAGGCGATCGGGAAGCCGGCCTCGATGATGTCGACGTTCAGCCGGGCGAGCTGGTGGGCGATCTCCAGCTTCTCGGCGGCGTTCAGCGAGATGCCGGGCGACTGCTCGCCGTCGCGCAGGGTCGTGTCGAAGATCAGGACGCGCCCGGCGTCGGGCGCGGAAGGATTGTTGGACATAGCGCTGCCACGTCTCCCTGTGGAGTGGGTTTGCTTCGACTATTCGCTCCGGATATGCGGCATGCGGCCGCCACGCATTACTCCCCCCGAGGGGGGAGGATCAGAAGTCGAAGCTGGAGCAGCACAAACGCACCGTAGCACCGCCCCTACCGGCGGACAAGCAGCTTCACCCCATTCGCTGGCGGCAATCACCCGCGGCACGCTGCCGACCGGGCCGCCGCGGACTACCATGGTTGTCGATGTCTGCCTCGGTATCGCACCTGTCCGCCCCGGCCGGCCCCACCCCGGCCGGTCCTGTCCCGGCCGGTCCTCTCCGGTCCGGGCCGGTCCGGGCCGGTCCCGGCCCGGCGGCGCGGCCGGTGCGCCGCGGCGCCGCGCTGGTGCTGGTCGCGGCCCTGCTCGCCGGCTGCGGCGGGGCCCGGCCGGACACCCGGTTCAGCCCGCCGACCGCCCGCCCCGACGCGGGCGAGGCGCCCGAGCGGGTCGTCGCCTCGCTCACCGCCGACCTGTCCGCGGACGGCCCGTACCGGGCGCCGACCGCCGCCGAGTCGCGCCGCGCGGCCGCCGCGTTCGGCGGCCTGCTCGCCGGCGCGCGGGCGCCGGGCGGGCTCGCCGACCTCGGGTACGTCGCCGGCGCGCACACCGACCCGGCGACCGGCCGCCGGTACGCGCTGCTGCGCCCGCCGGCCGGCGACCGGCGCGGCTGGCCGAGCGTGCTCGCGTACGCCGACGCCCCGCCGACCGTGCTGGTCGAGGCCCCGCACCCGCGCGCCGACCTGGGCAGCGAGGTGATCGCCGCCCGGCTGGCCGCCGCCGCGCCGCGGGCGATGCTGCTGGTCGCCGGCGCGCACCGGGACGCCGCCGGCGGCCGGGCCGACGTCGCGCACGAGCGGGGATCCCTGTTCCACACCCTCGCCGCCCGGGCCGCCGCGGCCCGGCTGCCGCAGGTGCAGGTGCACGGGTACGCCGACGCCAGCCTGCCCGGCGTGGACGCGGTGGTCTCCACCGGCGCGACGGTGGTCGCGGTGACCGACCCGGCGCCCCGGGTGGTGGCGGCGCTGGCCGGTACCGGCCTGCGGGTCTGCGCGGCGTGGCAGCGCCGGTGCGGCGACCTGGAGGGCCGGACGAACGAGCAGGGCCGGGCGGCCCGGGCCGCGGGCGCGGCGTTCGTCCACCTCGAACTGAGCCGCTCCGTCCGCGAGAACCCGGCCCGGCTGGACCGGGTGATCACCGCCCTGGCGCCGATCCTCGCCGACCTGCGCCCACCGGCCTGACAAGCGCGTCGGCGGCGACCGGCGGCAACGGCCCGGCAAGCCCGGCCCGGTGCGCGGTCGGCGGGGCCGGCCATCCGCCCGCCGGGGCGCGCCGAGCCCCCTCGGCAGCGGCCGGCCCGCCGGAGCCCGTCGTCAGAGGCGGCGGATCGCGCGCAGGGAGCGGGCGTAGTGGCCGCCGCCGTCCAGCTCGGCGCGGCCGCCCGTGTCGCCGAACGTCGGGCCGTCGGCGCGCGACCGGCTGGCCGCGAAGCGCGGCCGCCCGTTGTCGTCCGGGCCCAGGTAGATGCCCACCCGGGTGATCGCCGTACCGGCCGGGCCGTCGGCGAACAGCACCAGGTCGCCCTCCTGCAGCGCGCCCAGCGACGGCGGGCCCGAGCGGTCCCGGGCGACCAGCGTGCCGCTGCCGCGGGCGGCGATCCCGGCCGCGGTGCGCGGCAGGCCGCCGGTGCCGGTGTCGGCGCGGCTGCGCAGCCGCAGGCCGAGCCGGTACCCGTAGACCAGCCGGACGAAGCCGGGGCCGTCGACGTTGCCGTACCGGCCGTCGGTCGGCTGCCGGGTCGCGCCGTCGGGGAACGACCACGGGACGCCGAGGTAGTCGTGGAAGTCGGGGCTCTCGGCCCGGCCGTCGCCGTCGTCGTCGGCCGGCGCCCGGTACGCGGCGTCCCCGGCGAACCGGACCCCGGCGCGGTCGCGCTGCTCCGGGGCGCCGTCGAGGTACTGGGCGACGACGTCGAGCACGTCCGGCGAGCGGTCGTCGCGGGCCCGGGCGAACCAGTCGGCGAACCAGCCGGTCCGGTACGCGGTCGCCCGCCACGGCCGCGGCAGCAGCCGCACCCGGGCGTCGGTGTGCACCGTGCGCGGGGTGAGCCGCGGCTCGGTGAACCGCCGCGGCGGCCCGGTCAGCCGGACGGTGCGGGAGCCGTCGGTAAGCACGGCGACCACCGCGCCGCCGGCCGCCCGGACCACGGTGCGGGCCGGGTCGGTCAGCCGGTCGTAGGTGTACCCGTCGCCGCCCGGCGCGGTCGGCACGGGCCCGGCGGCGCGGTGGCCGACCGGCCGGCGGACGAAGCCGACGACGCTCGCGGTACCGAGCAGCAGCGCCGCGACGACGACCACGACGGTGCCGAACCGCTCGTCGACGGCGGGTCGCGCGGGCGGGACGGCCACCGCGGGGTGCGGGCGCGGCTCGACGGTCGGCGCGGCCGCCCGGCCGGCGTGCCGGCCGCGGCCGGGGTTGCTGGTAGGCGCGGCGTCGGGCATTGCGGCGGCGGGGTGGGCCGGGCCGTGGCGGTCGACCGGGGTGGGGTGGCTCATCGGCCCGGCGCCAGGCCGAAGAGGATGCCGCCGGCCAGCCCGGCGAACGTGATCCCGGAGACGATCACCACCGCGGCCAGCGTGGGCACCGGCGGCTGCCGCAGGAGCTGGTAGCTGATCAGGCCGGGGGCGATGAAGCCGAGCGTCTGGTGCTCGAACAGCAGCGGCAGGTCCCGCTGGATCAGCAGGTACAGCGAGAGTTGCAGCACCACGCCGAGCAGCACCACGGCGGCGAACAGCCGCTTGCCGTACAGGATGGTGACCCGCTGCACGGCCTTCGTGGCGAGGTACGTGAGCACGGTCATCCCGGCGATCACCAGCGTCTGCCGGTACTCGGTGAGCACCGACACCGCCACCCAGCCGGGCGTGATCATGCCGCCGGGCGACAGGTTGGTGGCCAGGTAGCAGACCAGGGCGAAGATCAGGCCCAGGCCGAGGCCGATGGCGGCGAGCTGGGGGCTGACGGCCGTACCGAACATGGGTTACCGACTCCTCATCGCGAGCGACTGCGCGGACCGCTGCCGGGGCGCCGCGGCGGGCGCCGCGCCCTCGGACGCCGGCGGCGCGGCGTCGGCCGGCGGCAGCCCGGCCAGTTGGGCGAGCAGCACCTCGCCCTGTCCGTGGATGTTGCCGACGGCGACCATCGCCGCGTCGCCGCGCAGGTCGCGCAGCACCGCGTCGCGCAGGTCGGGCCCGGTGCGCCGGCCGCCGAGGTCGAGCACCCGGTCGTGCCAGGCGGCGCCGATGGTGGACCGGGCGCTGCGGGTGGGGTCGCCGATGAGGACGACCCGGTCCGGGTCCAGCTCCTCGATCAGCGTGCCCATCTGGGCGTTGCGCTCCATCCGGTCCGGCCGGCAGTTGATCACGACGTGCAGCGGGCCGGCGATCAGGTCGCGGTCCTGCATGAGCCGGATGTTGTCCAGGGTGGACTGCGGGTCGTTGGCGGCGAAGACGTTGGCGAAGGCGAGCACGCCGCTGTCGAGGGCGTACCGGGAGACGGTCAGCGCGCCGGGGTCCGGCGGCGCGGCCCACATGCCGGCCAGCGCCGCCCGCCGCGGCACGCCGAGCAGCTCGGCGACCTTGAGCGCGATGGCGACGTTGTCCTTGAACGTGATCCAGTGGAACCGGGCCAGCTCCTCGTCGCTGACCGTCTCCGGGTCGACGGCGACGAGCGTGCAGTCGCGGCGGGCGGCCTCGCGTTCGAGCAGCGCCAGCCGCTCCCGCTCGGCGGTCACGCACACCCCGCCGACCGGCATCGACCGGCTGAGCGAGCGGGCGATGTCGTCCAGCGTCGGGCCCATCTCCTCGACGTGGTCCTCGCGGACGTTGCACAGCACGCCGATGTTCGACTGGATGAGCTTCTCCTGGTTCAGCTCCTGGAGCGCGGGCATCACGGCCATGCACTCGATGACGACGGTGTCCGGGAAGTAGGCGGCCGCCCGGCGGATGATGCCGATCTGCTCGACCACGTTGGCGATGCCGAACTTGCGGTGCACCGGCTCCTCGGAGCCGTCCGGGAAGATCAGCCGGGCCGCCGTACCGGTCGTCTTGGCGACGACGACCTGGCCGCCGCCGCGCAGCGCCCCGGCGCACAGCCGGGTGATCGAACTCTTGCCGCGGATGCCGTTGACCAGGACCCGGTGCGGGATCAGCCGCAGGTTGCGGAAGTGCCGGCGCTGCTCCCGGACGCCGGCGATCAGCAGGCCGAGGCTCGCGGTGGCGAGGATGACGAACAGGACGCGGATGACCATCAGCGGTGCCCCCGCCCGGTCAGCGCGGCGTGCCGCGGGGCCACGGTCGGCAGGACGACGGTGATGTCCGGTCCGTCCGGGCGCAGCCGCGGCGAGCCGCCGAGCCGCGGGTCGCCGTCCACGGTGGCCTGCCGCCACACCTCCAGGCAGACGGCCAGCGCGCCGATCTCGTCGAACCGCGGCGGCGTGATCGGCGTGCGGGTGTCGCCGTCGGCGAGCCGGACGGCGGCCGCGCGCAGCCGGCGCAGCGGCAGCACGATCACGAAGAGTTGCCAGAGCAGCAGGCCGGTGGCCACGGCGGCGACGGCCGCGGCGACCATCCGGGCCGCGCGCCGGGCCTCGGTGGCGGGCAGCCGCAGCGCCGACACCGGCGCGACGGCGACGGCCGCCCAGCGCAGGTCGGGCAGGCGCGGGTCGCGCCAGGCCGTCGCGGTGAGCACCCGGCCGTCCCGGGTGATCCGGGTGGGCTGCTCGGCGCCGCGGTCGGCGGCGGCCGCGGCGGCGCGCGGCGCGGCGCCGTCGAGGGCGGTGAAGGCGATGTACCCGTCGGTGTCCAGGATGGTCCGCTGCCGGTCGTCGACCACCCGGATCCGGCCGTCGGCGCGGCCCAGGTGGTCGATCAGCCGGCGGACGTCGTACTCGGCGGCGAGGAACCGGCCCGACGGGAGCTGGACCTGGGCGTACAGGGCGGGGCGGTTGCCCACCCGCGGGTCGAGGCGCACGCCGTCGCGCGGGTTGTCCAGCCCGGCGGGCCGGTACGGCTCGGCGCCGGAGGTGAGGGAGCGGCGGCCGTCCGGCTCGGTGAGGTACGCGCTGCGCAGGCCCGGTTCGGCGGCGCGCAGCCGGTCCAGCAGCGGGCCGCCCCGGTTGTCGGCGGGCCAGGCGGCGGCGGTCCGGGCGAGCGCCTCCCGGCCGCGGACCAGGTTCTCCCGGAGCGCGAACTGCGCCCCGGTGGCCCGGTTGCGGACATCGGCGAGCAACTGCTGGGAGACGGTGTCGGGCTGCCGGGCGTACGCCCGCAGCAGCACGGCGGCGCCGGCCAGCGCGCAGCCGGCGGCCAGCGCGACCACGACGGCGGCGGGCAGCCCGCGGCCGCGGGCGTGCAGCGAGCCGACCACCCGCAGGATGCGCGCGCCCTCGGCCAGCCGGGCGGCCGACCGGGACGGGGCGGCGGCGCCGCAGGCCCGGGCGCGGAGTACCGCGAGCAGGTCGCGCAGGGGCCGGATCAGCCCCCCGTACAGCAGCAGCCAGACCAGCGCGGCCACCCCGAGCCCGCCGGCGGCGACCCACCACGCGGCGGGCAGCGCGACCCGCCGGGCGGCGGGGACCTGGAGCAGCGAGGCGACGTGGTCGCCGGTCTCGCCGATCGGGGCGACGGTCACCAGCGGGGTGCGGGTGCCGAACGGGGTGTGCGCGCCGGTCCCGGCCCGGGTGGCGGGGGCGGCGGCCGCGCGCTGGTCGGCGACGGCGGCGCGCAGCAGCCCGGCCCACGGCTCCCGCTCGGGGACGACCGGGCCGCGGGTCTGCACCGGCGTGCCGGTGGCGTCGGTGACGACGACCGTCTGCCCGGTCTCGGGCGCGAGGTCCAGCGGCCGGGTCGGCAGCGGGCGGACGGCGGTGAGCACCCGCCCGCCGGGCAGCGGCAGGTGGGCGACGACGCCGTCGCGGCCGGCGGCCACCCGGCGGTCGGCGGCGCCGGGGTCCTGCGGCACCGCGCGGCCGGCGGCCGCCTCGGTGCGCCGGGTCGCGGGGCGCCAGACGGCGGCACCGGCCCAGCCGCTCCCCCGGGCGGCGGCCACGGCGGCGGGGGCGGCGGCGTCGGCGGTGGCCGCGGCGAGCGCGTCGACCTCCCGCCGGACGGCGGCGTCCAGGCCGCGGGCGACGTCGGCGAGCAGCGCCTCCTGCGAGGCGGCGACGGCGGCGTTGGGGTCGCTGGTACCGGCGCGGTGCAGCAGGCCCGCGCCCACGACGGCGAGCAGCGCCAGCGCGCCGGCGCCCACGGCGGCGGGCACGGCGATGCCGGCGGGGAAGGACGGGTGCGGCAACTGCCGGTCCAGGCACGTCTGCCGCCACGCGAGCACCGATGCGGACATCGCCGGGTGCCTCCCCTGCCGACCGCGGGGACCGGCCCGGGCGGGGGTGGCCCGGGCGGCGCGGTCTCGGGGTCGGCCTTGCCCATACTCATGGGTTTTGATGCCCCGGACGGGTCGCGGCGTGACCGGGACCACGCGGCGGGGTTGGCCGGGGCGGGGTCGGGGTACCGGTGCCGCACCCTGTACCGACGACCCCTGGTGGTGAATTATGTTCGCGATTCTCGCCGCCGTCCTGTTCGGCATCGCGGCCATCGTGCAGTTGTTCGGCCTGCGCCTCGGCGGTCCGCTGGGCGCCGGCCCGCTGACGACGCTCGGCCTGCTCTGCGTGGCGCTGCACCTGGCCGGCGTCGGCGCCGGCTGGCGTGCGGGCCGCCGCGGTGGCGGCGGCGGCCGCCGCTGGTGACGCGCGCCGGCGTCAGGCCGTCGTGACGTAGGTGTACGTGACCGCGTCGGCGTCCGTCGCGCAGGCGGTGAGGTAGCCGCCGGCCGCGCCGACGCGGTCCAGCAGCGCCCGCTCCGGGCCCTCGTCGCCGGCCCGCGGGAAGCGCGCGGTCGCCACCGACGCCGTGCCGGTGCCGGTGCCGGTGCCGGTGCCGGTGCCGGTGCCGGTGCCGGTGCCGGTGCCGGTGCCGGTGCCGGTGCCGGTGCCGGTGAGCATGGCGTGTGCGGTGTCGAACAGCTCCCGCACGCCCGCGTCGTCGTCGGCCGCCAGCCGCTCGTCGGCCGCGGCGAGCACGCCCCGCAGCCGATCCAGGGCGCGTCGGACGGCCGCCCGGTTCTCCCACACCATCGCCGCGCTGCGGTACGGCGCCGCCGCCGCCGACCGGGTGCCGCGGGCGAAGCTGCCCGCCGCCAGCCGGGCGGCCAGCGCCGCGTGCGGATCGGTCGCCGCGGTACCGGCCAGCGCGGCGGCGAGCAGGTGCGGCAGGTGCGACACCAGCGCCGCGGCCTCGTCGTGCGCGGCCGCCCCCACCGGGACGACCCGGGCGTCGAGGTGCCGGGTGAGCAGGCCGGCGAGCGCCCGGAACGCGGCCAGCCCGGCCTCCGGCGCGCACAGCACCCAGGACGCGCCGACGAGCATGTCCGGCGCGGCGTCGGCGAACCCGGCCCCGCGGCTGCCGGCCATCGGGTGCCCGCCGACGAACCGGGCGGCGGCGTCGCGCCCGGCGGCGTGCGCCACGACGGCCGCCTTGACGCTGCCGACGTCGGTGATCAGGCAGTCGGGCCCGGTGTGGGCGAGCGCGGTGTCGAGCAGCTCGGGGCCGGCGCGCAGCGGCCCGGCCAGGACGGCCAGGCCGGCGCCGCGCAGGGCCGCGGCGGCGTCGTCGGCGCAGGCGAGGCCGGCGGCGCGGGCGGCGGCCCGGCTGTCCGGCGCGGGGTCCCAGACGCGGACGTCGAGACCGCGGTCGCGCAGCCGCAGTGCGAGCGAGCCGCCGATCAGACCGGCGCCGAGGACGGCGACGCGCGCGGGTGGTGGGGCATCCGGCAGCACCGGACCAGGATGTCACGCCCACCCACTCCTCCCGCCGCGCGGGGCGGGGCGAGTGGGCGGGGCGAGTGGGCAGGGCGGGGGTGCCGCCCGGGCGGGACGGGCGCAGGCGAGCGGAACGGTCCGGTGATCCGGGCGGTGCGGTGCAGGGCGGGCCGGGGCGAGGCAGTGCGGGCCAGGCCGGGGCGAGGCAGTGCGGTGCAGGGCGGGGCGAGGCAGTGCGGTGCGGGCCGGGCCGGGCGAGGCGAGGCGGTGCAGGGCGAGGCAGGGGCGGGCGGTGCGGGCCGGTGCGAGGCGGTGCGGGCCGGGCCGGGCCGGGCGAGGCGAGGCGAGGCGGTGCAGGGCGAGGCAGGGGCGGGCGGTGCGGGCCGGTGCGAGGCGGTGCGGGCCAGGTGCGGTGGGCCGGGCCGGGTGGGTGGCCGGCAGGGGGAAAGCCGGTCACCCACCCACCGGCCGCGGCGGTCGCGGCGGGCACCCGCTGCCCGCCGGCCACCTCACGTCCCGCGACCGGACCCGGCCGGGCGGCGCCCGGCGGAGCGTGCCCGGTACGCCGCCGGCCGCGTGGCCGGTGCGCCCCGCCGTCGGCGGGGCCGTGCTGAATGGTGGTGTGCGTGCTCAGTGGTGCTGTGCGTGCTCAGTGGTGGTGTGCGTGCTCCGCCGCGGCGACCGGCGCCGCCGGGGCGGGGTGGGCGGCGCAGCCGGCGGCCGGGGCGCCCGCGTCGACCGGGACGGGCGCGGCGGCGATACCCGCCTCGGCGCTGACGTCCAGGTCGACGCAGTTGTAGAAGGCATTGACGGTGTCGGCGATGTTCCACCGCGCCAGCACCTTCTGCCGGCCGGTGTACCCGGCGAGGCTGACGTGGTGGGTCATCGTGGCCTGGGCGGGCTTGCCCTTGTCGTCGAAGACGGCGATGCGCTTGCCGCCGATGAAGTACTCCCACGTCGTCGTGGCGTGCCGGGCGGTGATCTTCCAGGTGAAGGTTGCCTGCTGGCCGACCTTCGCCGCCGGCCACGGGCGGCTGTCGTCGTTCAGCTCGGCGAACCGGGCCCCGTTCCCGTTGCAGGACATCGCGCCCTTGGGGGCCTCGACGCTCTGCGGTTCCCAGACGATGTCGCCGCAGCCGGCCATGGCCTTGCTGGCGCAGTTGGCCTGGCGGCTGGGCGGGGTGAGGACGTAGCCGTGGGCGAGGGCGGGCGGTACCGCCACGAACAGGGACACGACCACCGCGGCGGTGGTCAGCAGTGGCAGCAGAATGCGTCGTCGCATGGGGTCTTGCTCCTCCGGAGTACGGCGGCGGTGCAGGAGTGGGTGCGACGCGGTGAAGCCGCCACTTCACCGTTGCCCGAGCGTACGACCGGGTGCCCGGCCGGGCCAGGAGACGCAAGGAAAAATTAAGCCGGTCAATGTTTCACATCCCCGGGCGCATTCCGGCGACCGGACACGCGACGCCCTCGGGGCGCGAGCGGCACGAATCCGTCAACGTCAATGTGCTGTCCGTTCATCCGGAGTCCCGCCCGTGAATCCCATTCCGGGCGGCCGCGCGGCCGACTTCGCCGTCGGCCACCTGTACGGGTTCGGCTCCAATACCACCGGCGCCACCGGCGTCGGCAGCGCCAGCCCCGCCACGACCAGCACGCCGCTGGAGGTCGCCGGCTCGTACCCCGACCGGTAGAGCCCGGTCGTCGCCGAGCAGAGCGCGTGCGGACTGCGCGCCGGCGCGCTGTACCGCTGAGGCCAGAACGACGACGGCCAGGCCGGCCAGGGCGACACCGCCGACTACGACACCCCCAACCAGGTCGGCACCGCGACCAACTGGATCGCGCTGACCGCCGGGACCGCCCACACCTGCGGGGTCCGCGGCACCGGCAGCGCCGGGACGCTGTACTGCTGGGGCGACAACAGCGAGTACCGGCGGCGGTGACACCGATGGCCGGCCCGATATCGGGCCGGCCATCGGTGGGATCCGGTGGGGCGGGTGGCGGGGCACCCACCCGTGCCGGGGCACCCGCCCCACCGGCGCTCAATCGTCCGCGCGAGCGCGGACCGGGTCAGCGGCGCGCGAACGTCTCGCGCAGCGGGCGGCCCTCGCCGTCACCGTCGCCATCGTCGCCGCCGCACTCGACCACGACTGTGCCGGTGAACTGGCCCTCCTCGTCGGGCTGCACGTCGTAGTCGACGACCTCGCACGTCTCCAGGTCCTCGCCGGCCTCCTCGGCCTGCGTGGCGGCGTCCTCGACCGCGAGGTCCAGGGCCTCGTACGGGTCGGCGGCGGTACCGGTGCCGGTGTACTGGCCGAGCGCGGCAACGACCGCGGCGGGGGCCGGCTCGGCGGCGGGCGCGGCGACGGCCGGGGCGGCCAGAACGCCGGCGGCGAGCAGGCCGGCGGCGAGCGCCAGGCACCGGGTGATCGTGGTCATGGGTGTCACTCCTCTGGGACGGAGGAAGAGGCCGGGCGGGGCGCGGCATGCGGGCTGCGCCACGTCCGGCGGAAGGGGCCCAGCGACTATGCGCGGCGGGGGAAATCGTTGACCAATCCCAACAACGCATAAGCGCGGCCTATAGGTGGTCGGCGGAATCCGCCCGCGACCTCCGACGCAATCGGGGGGCTCCCGGTTCCACTTTTCTTGGCGCTGGGTGCATGCGCGGGACCCGTCAGTGATACGTCGCGCGTGCGGGAAAACGGGGTGGGGGCCGAGCGGTGGGCTGTTTGCGGTGTTTCCGTGCGGCAGTTGCGGGTGTTCGCTACGGCGGTTGCGGGTTGTTCGTCGGTGGTGGCGTTGTTGTCCCGGCCGCGACCCACCCGTCGGACGGTCGTGGTGGTCAGCGGCCGTGATAGCGAGCTGCGCCATGGCGGGAGCGGCGCCGGTCGTGCTGGTGGGTGCCGGTCGTGGTTGTGGTGGTGCGGTCGTGGCGCGGGAGGGGCGGGTGCCCCGGCAGGGGCGGTCAGGCTTGATCCCCTGCCGGGGCACCCGCCCCTCCCGCTCGGGCCGTACGCGGTTGCGCTGCGCGGGGCGGGGGCCCGCTTTTCGCGTGGGCTACGCGGTTTCGGGCCACCGGTTTCGGTGCTGCGGCCTGCTGCGCCCGGAATAGGCCGGCTCGGCGGATGCCTTTGCGGCGGCTCCCCTGCCGGAAGGCTCGGACTTCGGATTCGGGTTCGTGGTCGGTCCAGCGTGGAGTCGGCTGCTCGCTATCGGTGGTCGGGGCGAGGCGGTCGACGGATAAGTGAGTCGGGTGAGGGCGGAGATGGGTGGGTTCTGTGTTTCAGCGGCGCAGGTGGTTGGTGGCGCGGGTCAGGAGGCGGCGGGGGGTGGCGGGGACGACCGAGAGCATCACGCGGCCCGAGGGGTCGCGGACCAGGGCGATGGCGTACAGGCGGGGGCCGCTGCGGTGCAGCAGCGGGCGGGGCGGGCGCAGCCGGGGCGCGCGCAGTGCCGCCGCCCCGGCCGCGCCCGGCGCGCTCGCCACCCCGAGCGCGCGGGTGGGGGCGAAGGGGCCCACCTGGGCCGAGACGATGCGGCGGCGGCCCCGGTCGCCGCCGCCGGCGAGCAGGTCGGCGGCCGGGAAGCACAGGCGCAGCGTGGTGCCGGCGGCGTCGGTGGCGACCACGCGAACGTCGGCGGGTACGTCCTCGGCGCCGGCGGTGATCGCGGCGGTGCCGGTGCGGGCGGGGGTGTGCGCGGTGATCGTCAGCTCCCGGCCGCGCGGGCCGGTCCCCCACTCGGCGGCGACGGCGTCGAGCACCGCCGGCCAGTCGGGGCTCGCGGTCACGTCGAAGCAGGCGTCGGGGAGGGTCCCGAAGCCGGGGTACGCGGCGTACCGGCGGCCGTCCGCGGCGACCGTCGCCGGCACGCCCAGCCGGGCGTCGCGGTCGATCACGGCGGCCAGGTCGGCGGCCGTACCGGCGGCGGCGACCGCGAGCCGGATCCGGGTCGGCGCGTTCAGCCGGGCGGCGACCCGCGGGCCGAGGTGCGCCGCGGCGACCCGGCGCACGCCCGCGTGCACCGCCGCCCGGGTGGCCGGGTCGAGGCGGAGGAAGTCGTCGTCGACGAGGCGGGCGACCTCGTGGTCGAACCGGTACGCGAGCACGGCGTCCCGCCGCGGGCCCGGCTCGATCAGGTCGGCGACGAAGGCCAGCGTCGCCTCGACCGCGCGCAGCCGGGCCGCGGGCCGGGACCGGTACGTGATGTTCCCGGCGCCGAGCCGGCGCACCGCGTGGTAGAAGTCGTACCCGGTCAGCACCGAGATCCGCCGCGCCCGGTAGCAGGCCGCCAGGGTGAACGGCAGGTCGCTGGCCAGCGGCAGGCCCTCGGGGTAGCGGATGGCGTACCGCTCCAGCAGCTCCCGCCGGAACAGCTTGGTGTTGGCCAGCGAGCGCGGCAGGGGCGAGTCGAACAGGTCCACGTCGACCGCGTCGCGGGCGAAGATGTCCTGGTAGATGGTGCGGCTGTTGGTGCCGACGACCCGGCCGAGGACCACGTCGGAGCCGTGCGCGTCGGCGGCGGCGACCAGCCGGGCGAGCGCCTCCGGGCCGAGGTGGTCGTCGGCGCCGACGAAGAAGACGTACCGGCCGGTGGCCACGTCCAGCGCCCGGTTGCACGGCCCGGCCGGGCCGCCGGAGTTCGGCTGGTGCAGGACGGTGACCAGGCCGGGGTACCGGCGGGCGAACCGGTCCAGCTCCCGCCCGCTGCCGTCGGTGGAGCCGTCGTCGACGGCGATGACCCGCATCCGGTCCCGGCCGATGGTCTGGTCGACGAGCGAGCGCAGGCACCGGGTCAGGTACGGCATGGTGTTGTACACCGGGACCACGACGTCGACGTCCGGCCCGCTCACGCCGACCCCACCGCCCCGGCACCCGCCGCCCGCCCGCCGGCCGACGGCGTGGCCGCGGACGACGGCGGGGCCGCGGACCCGGGCGGGACGATCGCCGCGGGCGGCGGCGGGGCCGACGAGGGCGGGGCGAGGGTGCGGTACAGGGTCGTCAGGGTCGCCGCCTGGGCGGCCCAGGTCCACTCGGGCAGCAGGCAGTCGGGGCGGTCGTAGGCGGCCCGGTACCGGGCCGGGTCGGCGAGCACCGCGCGGACCGCGCGGGCCAGGCCGGCCGCCGAACGGGCGCGGAACACCTCCCCCTGGCCGGTACGCCGGACCGTGGCGGCCATCGTCCGGACGTCGCTGACGACGATCGGCAGCCGGGCGTGGGCGTACTCGAAGAACTTGGTGATCAGGGCGAGTTCGTGGTTCGGCCAGTGGTGCAGCGGGATCAGGCCGACGTCGGCGGCGGCGAGGTACGGCACGACCGCGTCGTGCGGCACGTACGGCAGCGCGTGCACCCGGTCGGCCACCCCGCGCCGGGCGGCCCGGCCGAGCACCGCGCGCACGTACGGTGCGGCCGGGTCGCCGACGACCAGCGCGAGGTGCACGCCGGGCAGCCGGGGCAGCGCGGCCACCGCCGTGTCGAGGCCGCGCTGGGGCAGCGCCGCGCCGCTGTACACCAGCAGCGGGGTGGCGGGGCCGATGCCGCACTGCCGGCGCAGGTCCGGCGGCGCGGCGGCGGGCCCGGCGGCGAGGTCGGGGGCGTTGAGGACGACCGTCGGGCGGGTGGCGAGCCGGTACTCGCGGCGCATCAGGTCGGCGATCGGGGCGGAGACGGTGACGACGGCGTCGGCCCGGCCGGCGTACTCGCGGGCGTAGCCGCGGTGGGCCGGCAGCCAGCAGGCGTTGTTGCGGCCGGGCTTGACGCCCGGCAGGTACTCGTGCGCGTCCCAGAGCAGCCGCACCGGCCGGCCGACCGCGCGCGCCCGGGCGGCGGCCCGGGCGCCGACGCCGAGCATCCGGACGTCGTGGGCGTGGATGAGGTCCGGGGCGAGGTCGTCGACCACCGGCCCGAACGCCCGCTCGTAGTGCCACAGGCCGGGTTCGAGCCGGCGCCACGCGCGGTCGCCGGCCGCGGCCCGCCAGTACCACACCCGGGCCCGGTCGACCGGGCGCTTGGCCAGCCGGGCCAGCCGCAGCGGCAGCCCGCCGCGGGCGAGCAGCCGCGCCCGCCAGCCGGCGCCGCCGGGCGCGCCGCGGTCGTCGCCGCCGGACAGCGGGAGCAGCAGCAGCCGGGCGGCGCCGAGCCGGCGGGTCCGCGCGGTCGGGCCGGGCGCGCAGCCGAGGACGGTCACGTGCCAGCCGGCGTCGGCCGCCGCCCGGGCCGCCTTCTGCACCCGGGAGTCGCCGTCGACGGCGTTGTCCACCAGCATGACGAGCCGGCCCGGCCGGTCGGGTCCGTGGGATGGCATGGGCGTCCCTCCCGCTGTCGTCCGCCGAGCCGCGGCGAGTGTACGGCAGCCGCGGCCCCGCCGGCCGGCGCGGAGAATCGGCCCGCGGACCCCGCCCGGCGGGCCGCCGGCCGGGGCGCACATCGATGTCCACCTGCGACGACGCGATCCGGGCCGGTGCCGCGCGGGCCCGGCGGCGGGCCGCCGGGCGCCTGCTGCTCGCCCGCCGTACGAACGAATACCACCCGGGATTCACCGGGGCGCCGCGCCGCGTGGCTAGCGTCCCGCCCGTAGTGCTCGGCGGCGGCTCCCCCCGGCGCGAGCGGCCCACACCGCTCCCCTGTCCGTGCCCCACTTCCCGGAACGGGTCTCCAACCCATGTCGGTTCCGCCCCGCGTCAGCGTGGTCATCCCCACCCACCGCCGCCCCGACCTCGTCACCCGCGCCGCGCGCAGTGCGCTGGCCCAGACCGTCGCCGACATCGAGGTGATCGTCGTCGTCGACGGCGGCCCCGACCCGGCCACCGCCGCGGCGCTCGCCGCGCTCGGCGACCCGCGGCTGCGGTTCGTCCCGCTGGACCGGCAGGGCGGCGCCCCGAACGCCCGCAACGTCGGCGTCCGCGCCGCCCGCGCGCCGTGGACGGCGCTGCTGGACGACGACGACGAGTGGCTGCCGCGCAAGCTCGCCGTCCAGCTCGACCACGCGGAGGCGGCCGGCGTACCGCTGCCGATCGTGGCCAGCCGGCTCATCAACCGGACCCCGCGGGCCGACCTGGTCATGCCGCGGCGGCTGCCCGAGCCGGGCGAGGCGCTGAGCGAGTACCTGACCGTCCGGCGCGGCCTGTTCCACGGCGAGGGGTTCATCCAGACCTCGACGATCCTCGCGCCGACGGCGCTGCTGCGCCGGGTCCCGTTCACCGTCGGGCTGCGCCGGCAGCAGGAGCTGGACTGGACCCTGCGCGCCGCCGCCGAGCCGGGCGCCGCCCTGGTCGTCGCCGACGACGCGCTGGTCGTCTGGCACACCGACGAGGACCGGCCGCGGGTGAGCCTCGCCGCGCCGTGGGCCGACCAGCTCGCCTGGCTGCGGCGCAGCCGGCACCTGTTCACGCCGCGCGCTTACGCGGCGATCACGATGAGCGTGGTCAGCTCGATGGCCGCGCCGACCCGCGACCCGCGGGTGCTGCGCACGCTGCTGCGCGAGGCCCGCCGGCACGGCCGCCCCGGCGCGATCGACTACCTGACGTTCGCCCAGATCTGGCTCATCCCCGAGGGGCTGCGGCGCAGCCTGCGGGACCGGATCCTGCGCCGCCGTGCCGACCGCCCGCCGGCCCCCGCCCGGCCGCCGACGCCTGACCGGCCGCCGACGCCTGACCGGCCGCCGACGCAGTCGCGGCCCGCCGCCGCGCCCGCCCGCCCGCTGCGGCCGCTCGCCGTCGGGCCGGTGCCCCGCGGCGCCGGCGCCGGTACCCTGACCCGGGACGATGCCCGCCGCTGACCCGACCGCGCCGCCGGATCACCGCCCCGACCGCTCCGTGGTGATCTGGCGCTGCGCGCTGCTCCCGCCGTCCGAGACGTTCGTCCGCCAGCAGGGCGACGCGCTCACCGCCTGGCGCCCGACGTTCGTCGGGGCCCGCCGGGTGCCGTCGTTCAACGCCCGAGCGTCCGACGTGATCGCGTACGGCGGCGGCCGCCGCGACCGGGCCGCGTTCGCGCTGCTGCGGGCCACCGGCCGGGCGCCCCGGCTGCGCAAGCTGCTGGCCGGGCACGCGCTGGTGCACGCCCACTTCGGCGGCGACGGCTGGCTGATCAGCGACGCCGCCGCCCGGGCCGGGGTGCCGCTGGTGGTGACGGTGCACGGGTACGACGTCACCCGGCTGCCCGCCCTGCCCGGCGCGCGCGGGCTCCGGCACCGGCGGCACCTGCGCGCGGTGTTCGAGCGGGCGGCGCTCGTGCTGGCCGTCTCCGGGCACATCCGGGACCGGGTGCTGGCCCTCGGCGCCGACCCGGCCCGGCTGCGGGTGCACCACACCGGCGTCCCGATCCCGCCGCTGCCGCCGCCGGCCCCGCCGCGCTGGGACGTGCTGTTCGTCGGCCGGTTCGTGGAGAAGAAGGGCCTGGCCGACCTCGTCGACGCCGTCGGCGCGCTCGGCGCCGGCGGGGTGCGCCGGCCGCGGGTGCTGCTGATCGGCGCCGGCCCGCTGGAGGGCGCGCTGCGCGCCCGGGCGGCCGCGCTCGGCGTGGACGCGACGTTCGGCGGCGTCCGCGAGCCGGCCGAGGTGCGCCGGGCGATGAGCGAGTCGCGGCTGTTCGTCTCGCCGTCCCGGACCGCGGCCGACGGCGACTCCGAGGGCCTGCCGACGACGATCCTGGAGGCGGCGAGCCTCGGCCTGCCGACGGTCGCCACCCGGCACTCCGGCATCCCGGAGGCGGTCCTGCACGGCCGGACCGGCCTGCTCGGCCCCGAGGGCGATCCGGCGACGCTGGCCCGGCACATCCGGGTGCTGCTGGCCGACGACGAGCGGCGGGCGCGGTACGGCGCGGCGGCGCGCGAGCGCGCGTGCGCGCACTTCGACCTGCACCGGCAGACCCGGCTGCTGGAGGAGCTGTACGACGGGGTGGCCACCCGCTGACCCCGCGGTACGTACAGCGGGGTGGTGTGCCCCCGGCGGCAAACGGCCGCGCCAACGCGTTACCCCGGAGACCACCCAGTATCCGGGACCTTCCCTACCGCACACGCCGGCCGGGAGCACACCCAACCGCCGGAACACCCACGTCATCGGCGGCGGGCTCGACCGTAACCAGGTCCGGGCCGCAGCGGGACCTCGCTACAACCGCGGATTCCGCCGGGGTCCGAACCTTCGGTTTATTGGCGGTGGTCGCCACCCCGATCACACCCGGAACCCGGGTGTTCACCGCATCGATGTCCGCATTCCCGTCACGTTTCACATTCGTCCGGCGACCGCGGTCGAAATCGGTTCACGAGTTGCGGCGAACATCGATGACCTTCTTGAAGGCTCCTGGCGGGCGGCCCGGGGCGCGCCTAGCGTCCGATCGCGCCGGGCGGCACTCCCGGCGCCAGCGCCCCGGCTCCCCGAACTTCCGCACCCGGGGGAGCCGGGGTGACCCGCGACCGACGCACGCGAAGGCGGTGAGCCCTCCCGGCCCGTTCTCCACAGCACGTCATCAGCGCATTCCGGGTGGGGCGGAGCCGGCCGCGGTCGGGCCATCCCCACCTGTCCTTTCCCCATGCTCGCTTTCCCCCCCCACGCTCGCGGGTGGCGCCGTCCGTACCGGCGCCGCCCGCGTCCCCACCCCTCCACCCAAGGAGTGATCGGCATGCGTACCTCCCCGTCCCTCGCCGCGGCGGCCGCCGTCGTCGCGGCCCTCGGCCTCGTCGCCGTCCCCGCGAGCGCCGCCCCCACCCCGACCCACCCGATCGCCGACGGCGAGCGCCCCGCCGCGGGTCCGCGCATCGTCGGCGGCGAGCGGGCCACCGGCTCGCTGCCGTGGATCACCGCCCTGTGGGCCGGCAGCAAGTTCAACTGCACCGCGTCGCTGATCGCCGCGGAGTGGGTGCTCACCGCGAAGCACTGCGTGGACGCGGCGTCGCTGAACGTCCGGATCGGCTCGCTGACCCGCTCGTCGGGGGGCACGACCGCGGACGTCGCCCGGGTACTCAAGTCGCCCGGCAACAACGACGTCGCCCTGCTCCGCCTGTCCCGCGCGGTCGAGGCCACCTACATCAAGGTCGCCGCGCAGGGCAGCCTCAGCGTCGGCACCCGGGAGCGGGTGTACGGCTGGGGGTACGAGCGGTCCGACTGGACCGGCCTGCCGGAGAACCTGAAGACCTCGACCGGCAGCGTCACCGAGCTGAACTGCTCCACCCAGTTCGGCGACATCGCCTGCATCCGCAACTCCGGCGACACGTCCGGGGGTGACTCCGGCGGCCCGATGATCAACTCCTCCGGGGAGCAGATCGGCGTCTGCGCGATGGGGAACAAGCCGACGAACGGCACCGGCTTCGGCGGGTACAACACCGTGGTCAGCTCGACGGTCCGCAACTGGATCCGGCAGAACGCGGGAGTGTGACGGCGGCCGCCCCGAGCCGCCGACGGTGGGGTCGGAGCGCGTCGACGTGGACGCGTTCCGGCCCCACCACCGTTTCCGCCGGCGGGCGCGCGGCCGGCCGGCCCCGGCAGCCGGGCCGTCGGCTCCGGTCGCGCGCTCAGCCGGTCGGCGTGGTTCCCGGCGTGCCGGGGGTGCCCGCGGTGCCGGGGGTGGACGGGCCCGCGGCCAGGTGGGTGTCGAACCAGCCGGTCAGCCGGGTCCACGCGGTCGCGGCGGCCGCGGCGTCGTACCGGGCGCCGGTGTCGTTGAAGAACGCGTGGTCCGCGCCGGGGAACGTCAGCACCTCGTGCACCAGCCCCGCCCGCTGCAACGCCGCCGCGGCGGCCGCCCGGCTCGCGTTGACCCGGGCGTCCCGCTCGGCGTACACCGCCAGGACGGCGGCGTTGCGCGACCCGGCGAACGCCGCGCCGTCGGGCAGCGGCCCGTAGAACGGCGCCGCCGCGCGCAGCCGCGGCTCCCCCGCCGCCAGCAGCGACCACACCATCCCGCCGCCGAAGCAGAAGCCGACCGCGCCGAGCCGCGTCGCGGCGTGCCGCCGGGCCAGCTCGTCCAGGCTGGACCTCATGTCGGCGACGAACCGGGCCGGCGGCGCGGCGTTCAGCGCGGCCGTGGCCGCGGCGTCGTCGGCGAACGCCCCGCGCCCGCCCTCCGGCGACAGCAGGTCGACCGCGAGCGCCGCGTACCCGGCGGCGGCCAGCCGCCCGGCCACCGAGCGGACATGGTCGGTCAGGCCGCGGTTCTCGTGCACCACGAGCACCGCGCCGCGCGGCGAGGGCGCGGCCGCGTAGGCCCCGAGCACGGTACGGCCGGCGGCGCCGGGGTACCGGATCGACTCCGTCGGCAGCGGCGCCGGGCCCGCCGGGGTACCGCCGGACGGGGTCGGGGCCGGGGTGTCGGCGCGGTCGGTGTCGCAGGCGGCGAGCAGCGGGGCGGCGATGGCGGCGGTCATGCCGAGCAGGCCGAGCTGGCGCAGGGCCTCGCGGCGCGGGATCAGGCCGTCGGCGTAGTTCTCGACGACCTCTTCGGTGAGGTACCGGTTGATGTGGTCCACGCGGCCTCCGCCCGTCGGGCGCGGCCCCGGTGGGCGGCGGCGCCATCGGCGTCGGCCGACTCGATCACCGTACGGCGGCGGGGGTGCGGGCGCGGGCCGGCGCCGGCGGGGCACCCGCGCGAGGGACCGGCGCCGACCCGTTGGTGGAGGCCCCGAGCCCGGCGTGGGTCATCGGTTCGGCGTGGGTCATCGGTTCGCCGCAGGTCGTTGGCCCGCCCGCGGGGCGTTCCTGTCGTGGGTGGGCGCGGGAGGGGGCGGGTGCCCCGGCAGGGGCGGTCAGGCTTGATCCCCTGCCGGGGCACCCGCCCCCTCCCGCTTCTCGCCGTGGGCGGTCCCGCTCCCCCGCCGTGGGCCGATTCGCGACCCCTGCCGTGGGCGACTCCCGCTCCCCCGCCGTGGGCGATTCCGCTCCCCGCCGTGAGCGGTCGGGGGTGCGGGTGGTCGGGGTCCGGGGTCGGGCGGGTGGCCCGGTTCGGGGGTTCGGTGTGGTCGGGTCGGGTCAGGGGTGGGTGGCGGCGTCCAGGAGGCGGCTGGCCTCCAGGGCCGCGGGGGCGTCCACCAGCAGGTCGTAGCTGTCGGCACGCATGCCCGAGATCGAGCTGAAGTCGCGGCGGCCGCCGGTGAGCGCGTGGCCGGCCAGGCCGAACAGGCCGCCCACCACGGCCCCGAACAGGGCGCCGTACAGGGCCAGCAGCAGGCCGGAGATGATCGGCTCGATCCAGGCGAAGACGCCGAACAGCCAGCCGAACAGCGCGCCGATGACCGCGCCCGACAGGGCGCCGCCGCCCGCCGCGCCCCACGTCGTCAGGCGGCCGGTGACCTGTTCGACGGTGCTGAGGCCGCGGCCGACGATCGCGACCTGCTGGACCGGGAAGCCGCTGTCCGAGAGGTGGTCGACGGCGCGCTCGGCGTCGGCGTACGACGGGTACGAGGCCACGACGACCTGGCCGGCGGTGGCCGACTCGGGCCGGGTCGCGGCGGGGTCGGTCCGGTACTGCGGCTGCACCATCGTGGGCTCCTTCGATGTCGACGGCATGCGCCTGCCGTTACCCCGCCGGCGGCCGCGGCTAACCGTCGGTGACCGTTCGGGGTACTCCGAACCGGACGGTGCCGGCGCGCGGACGCCGCCGCGGGCCCGCGGCGGGTCAGCCCGTGGCCAGGGCCAAGGCGACCGGCGGGACCGCCACCGGGACCACCGCCGGGGCCGGCATCGGGGCGGTCGCGTGGCCGAAGGTGGCCACCTCGACGCCCCTGGCCCGGGCCGGGCCGGCGATGTCGCCGACCAGGGTGCCGGCCAGCTCCGCCGAGACGTGCGCGGCGGTCAGGTCGAGCGTGAGCTTGCGGGTGCCGGGCGACGCGACGGCCAGGCGGGCGAGGTCGTGCACGTCCCCGACCGTGGCCGCGTCGACCGCGCCCTCCACGCACAGCCAGCGGTGCCCCCCGAACGGGGGGAGGACAGTAACGGCGAACGACATCGGACCTCCACTCCGGTGACCCTGCGGCGACCGACGCCACGAGGGGGGTGCGTGTTCTCGGTCGAGTGTCAGACTTACCCCCGACCGCCGGCGGCGCACACCTCATTGCCGGGATTCCACTCGACATTGCCGGGATTCCACTCGCCCGAAACCCCGCCGCCGGTCGCCCGCGCCGCGGGTCGCGCGGTTTCGGCGCCGCCGGCGCGGGTACCGGAACAGCATGCTCGACACGACCAGGGAGCAGATCACCGAGCTGCTCGACCGCATCTACGCCGGCCGCGAGCGGTTGAGCGGCGTCGCGATCTTCCAGCACGCCGCCGCCGACGACATGCCGGCGGAGGCCCTGCTGCGCCTGGACGCGCTCCCGGACGGGGAGTACACCGTCGACGAGGCCGCCGACGCCGTCACCACCCCGTAACCCCTCCCACCCCAACGCCGCAGTGCCCCTTCCGGACACTGCCCCGCGCCGTCCGGGGTCACCGCCTCACCCGCCCGGCTGCCGCGCCCGACACGGCCCCACGCACCGGATCGGCGCCGGATAGGGTGCCCACCCCATGATCACCCACCGGTCGCGCGGCGACGGGATGGCGTCAGAGGGGGTGGCGTCAGAGGTCGGTGCGGTAGCGGGACTGGATGACGCAGACGGTGGCGTAGCAGGCGAAGCCCAGGGCTACCGCGCCCAGCAGCCACGCCCCCGCGGGCTGGGCGGCGAGCGTGCGCAGCGCGGCGTCCAGCCCGCGCGAGCGCCCCGGGTCGAAGTGGACGGCCGCGAGCAGGACGAGCACCCCGGCGACGCCGTACGCCACTCCCTTCGCGCCGTACCCCGCGACGCCCGCCACCGCCGTCAGCCGGCGCACCGGCCGGGGCATCCGGCCGGTGTCGAGCTTGCGTTCGTACCGGCGCAGCACGCCGTACCCGAGCATCCCCAGCCCGATCGCCGCGACGACCACGCCGGCCGCGCCCACGAACACCCGCCCGCCGGGGGCCTCCATCAGCCGGGCGGTGGCGGTCTGCTGCTGGGCGGCGCTGGACGGCCGGGCGTGCCGCAGGACGCCCAGCGCGGTGCCGGCGGCGGCGCCGTACACGACCGCCCGGCCGGCGGCGATCGCCCGGCGGCCCCACTCGCCGGCCCGGGCGCGGTACGGGCCGGCGAGTGCCGTGGTCGCCTGCCAGACGACGAGCGCGGCCAGGCCGAGCGCGACGGCGCCGACCAGCCACACCCCGGCGGGCTGCGCGGCGAGCTGGTGCAGGGCGCCGCTCTGGTCGCCCTCGGGCGCCGGGCGGCCGAGGGCGATGAGCACGGCCAGCCAGGCGATGAGCAGGTGGACGAGGCCGAAGCCGACCAGGCCGGCGCGGGCGGTCCGGGTGATCGCGGGGTGCCGGGCGACCCGGCGGACGGCGTGGCCGGCGCGGGCGGCGGCGTTCATGGGCGGGCTCCGGGCGGGATCATGCGCCGTCCTTCACCACCGGACGCCCGCCCCAAACCGCCCGCCCGCCGGCGGCCCGGCGCGGCCGCCACCGGCGGGGCGGCCCGCGGTCGGTGCGGCCGGCGGCCCGGCGTCAGCGCAGGCCGGTGGCGGCGGCGCGGCGGCGGGACAGCGCGTCCACGCCTGCCGCCAGCAGCAGGACCAGGCCGGTGAAGACGAACTTGGTGCCGGCGCTGTACCCGAGCAGGCCCATCCCGTTGTCGATCACCGCGATCACTGCCCCGCCCAGCACGGCGTCGAGCATCCGCCCCTTGCCGCCGAACAGGCTGGTCCCCCCGATGACCGCCGCCCCGACCGCGTACAGCAGCACGTTGCTGCCGCCGGTGTTCGCGTCGACCGAGTTGCCGCGGCTGGCCGCCACGATGCCGCCGACGGCGGCCATGGCCGAGCTGATCACGAACACCGAGATGCGGATCCGGTCGACCCGGATGCCGGCCCGGCGGGCCGCCTCGCGGTTGCCGCCGACGGCGTAGACGTGCCGGCCGTACGCGGTCCGGTGCAGGACGAACGTGCCGACCACGAGCAGCGCGGCGATCAGCGGCACGACCAGCGGTACGCCGCGCAGCGAGACCGCGGGGCTGCGGCTGCGCTCCAGGTTCAGCATCGCGACGGCGACGCCGAGCAGGACGGCCAGACCGCCGACGCGCAGCGCGACGATCCCCCACGGGTCGCGGGTCAGGCCGAGCCGGGTCCGGGTGCGCAGCCGCAGTACCTGGACCAGCGCGAACACCGCGACCGCGGCGACCGCCAGGGTGACGCTCCAGCCGGGCGGCAGGTTCTTGTTCGCGATGGCCAGCACCACCGGGTCGGTGATGGAGATGTTGCGGCCGCCCTCGATCAGCAGCAGCACGACGCCCTGGAAGGCGAGGAACGCCGCGAGCGTCACCACGAACGACGGGATGCCCACCCGGGCGACGAGGAAGCCGAGCAGCAGGCCGATGAGCATGCCGGTGCCGAGCGCGGCCAGCAGCGCCACCGACCAGGGCAGGTCGTGCTCGACCAGGCCCACCGCGAGCACCGCCGCGCACACCCCGCTGGCGAAGCCGGCGGACAGGTCGATCTCGCCGAGCAGCAGGACGAAGACCAGCCCCATCGCGATCAGCGTGACGGCGGCGCCCTGGGCGAACAGGTTGGCGAAGTTGCCGGCGGTGAGGAAGGCGGGCCGGACGACGGCGAAGACCGCGCACAGCACGACCAGGCCGAACAGCGCCGGTAGCGCGCCGATGTCGCCGCCGCGGACCCGGCCGAGGTACCCGCGCAGGTGGCCCGCGACGGTCGGCGCGGGGGCCGGGGTGGGGGCGGTCATCCGGGGGCCTCCGGTGCGGTCAGGTCGACGGCCGCCGTGGTGATCTCCGCGGGCAGGCCGAGGTCGCCGCTGCGCCCGGCGGTGATCAGCTCGACCACCCGGCCGTGGCTGACGTCGGCGGTCCGGACCTGCGCCGCCATCCGGCCGAGGTAGAGGGCGGCGATCCGGTCGCAGACGCGGAAGACGTCGTTCATGTTGTGCGTGATGAGGATGACGGCGAGGCCGCCGTCGGCGAGCCGGCGGACCAGGTCCAGCACCTGCTCGGTCTGGGCGACGCCGAGGGCGGCGGTCGGCTCGTCGAGGATGACCACCCGGCTGTTCCACAGCACGGCCTTGGCGATCGCGACGGTCTGCCGCTGGCCGCCGGACAGGCTGGCGACGAGCTGCCGCAGCGAGGTCACGGTCCGCACGGACAGCCCGGCCAGGGTCTCCCCCGCGAGCCGCTCCATCGCCGCCTCGTCGAGCACGAGGCCGCGGCGGCGCTCCCGGCCGAGGAACATGTTCTGGACGATGTCCAGGTTGTCGCAGAGGGCGAGGTCCTGGTACACGACCTCGATGCCGAGCGCGGCGGCGTCCCGCGGGCTGGCGACCGACACCGCCCGGCCGTCGAAGACGATCTCGCCGGCGTCGATCGGGTGGATCCCGGCGACGCACTTGACGAGCGTGGACTTGCCGGCGCCGTTGTCCCCGACCAGCGCGGTGACCTCGCCGGCCGGGGCGTCCAGGTCGACGCCGCGCAGCACCTGTACGGGACCGAACGCCTTGTCGATCCCGCGCAGGCGCAGCAGCGGCTCGCCGCTCATCGGGCTAGCTGATCCCGGCCTGCGTGCACAGGGCCGCGTACGCGGCGGTGCAGAGCTGGGCCTTGGTGACGAACCCGTCGTCGACCACGGCCTTCACGTTGGCCTTGGTGATCGACTGCGGTTCGAGCAGCACGGCGGGGACGTCCTGGCCGCTCTCGGTGTCCTTGACCGTGGCGGTGGTGTCGCCCTTCTCCCCCTTGGCCAGCTTGACGGCCAGGTCGGCGGCGGCCTGTGCCTCCTTCTTGATCGCCTTGTAGACGGTCATGCACTGGTCGCCGGCGAGGACGTTCTGCAGGCCCTGCACGGTGGCGTCCTGGCCGGTGACCGGGACCCGCCCGTTGAGCTTGTTCTTCTTCAGCACGGCGATGGCCGCGTTGCCCAGGCCGTCGTTGGCGGCCAGCACCCCGTCGATCCGGTTGCGGGTGGAGGTGAGCATCTGTTCGAAGATCGTCCCGCCGGTGGTGTTGTTCCAGTCGGGTACGTCCTGGTCCGGGCCCTTGGCGTACTGGCCGGCGTCGAACCTCGGCTTGAGGACCGAGTCGTACCCCTCCTTGAACAGCTTGGCGTTGTTGTCCGTCGGGGCGCCGTTGAGGTACGCGACGACCGGCTTGGCCACGTTCTTGGCGGTGAGGCAGTCGACCAGCCCCTGCCCCTGGAGCTTGCCGACGGCCACGTTGTCGAAGCTGACGTAGTACGACGCGCCGCCGCCGAGGGTGAGCCGGTCGTAGTCGATCGTGGCGACGCCCTGGTTCTTGGCCTTGCTCAGCACGGCCTTGCCGGTGCCGGAGTCCAGGTTGACGATCATCAGGACGTTCGCGCCGTTGGTGACCATCTGGTCGGCGATCGTCTGGAACTGGGTCTTGTTGCCCTGCGCGTTCTGGATGTCCGACTCCACCCCCGCGGCGTCGAACGCCTGCTTGAGGAAGACCCGGTCGGCGGTCTCCCAGCGGGCGGAGGTGGCGCTGTCGGGCAGGATCACGCCCACCCGCGCCTTGCGGCCGTCGCCGGCCCGGTCCTTGTCGCCGCACGCCGCGGTGCCGGTGAGCAGCAGCGCGGTGGCGCCGAGCGCGATCGCACGTCGCACGGTTCCTCCTCGGGGTGGGGGCAGGCCGCCCGCCGGCCGGGGGTCCCTGTCCGGACCGTAACCTGAATCGATGCCCGTTCGTGGTGATTTGCGCCGATATGCCGATGGGCCGTACGCCGTCCGGCCGGACCCGCCGGGCCGGTATGGATTTCCCGGGCGGTTCCTAAGGAGGTCCCGGGCCGGACCGATCTCTGCTTCCGCGTCGGGGCAGGAAGCCCCCTTGCCGGCGCGCGTGGAGGAGAAGCGATGCGTACACACGGACGTTCCTCGAGCCGGTTCGCACGGATCACGGCCGGCGCGGCCGCGCTGACCCTGACCGTCGGCGCACTCGCCGGCGCGACCCCCGCCGCGGCCGCCGCGACTCCCGACCTGGACGTCATCGTCCGCACCGCGGGGCCCGGCGACGCCGCCGCGGCCCGGGCGCTGGTCGCGCGCGCCGGCGGTACGGTCGGCAGCTCCCTCGACGTGATCTCCGGCTTCACCGCGCGGGTCCCCGCGGCGGCCGTGCCGGCGCTGCGCCGCGCGCCCGGCATCGCCGGCGTGACGGCCGACGGCACTGTCCGGATGAAGGCGTTCGGCGGCGGCGGTGGCGGGAGCGGCGGTGGCGGCGGCGGGGGCTACAGCGGTGGTGGCGGGGGCGGCGGCTACAGCAGCGGCCTCGGCTCGTCGCTGTTCGGCGACGATGACGACGACAACGGCTGGGGCTACGACAGTTGGGGCGACTCGAGCTGGGGCTCCTGGCGCAACGAGACCGGCTCCAGCACCCCCACCGGCAAGGGCATCGGCGTCGCGCTGATCGACTCCGGCGTCGCGCCGGTCCGCGGCCTGGACCGCGCCGGCAAGGTGATCAAGGGCCCGGACCTGTCCTTCGAGTCGCAGACGCCGAGCCTGCGCAACGTCGACACCTACGGCCACGGCACGCACATGGCCGGCATCATCGCCGGCAACGACCCGGCCACGAGCGGCAGCACGCCGCGGTTCGACGGCATCGCCCCCGGCGCGCACCTGGTCAGCCTGAAGGTCGCCGCCGAGGACGGCGCGACCGACGTGTCCCAGGTGCTCGCGGCGATCGACTGGGTCGTCCAGCACCGCAACGACACCGGCCTGAACATCCGCGTGCTGAACCTGTCCTTCGGCACCGACTCCATCCAGGCCGCCTCGCTCGACCCGCTGTCGTTCGCCGTCGAGGCGGCCTGGCGCAAGGGCATCGTGGTCGTGGTCGCCGTGGGCAACGACGGCGCCGCCGCGACCCGGGTCCGGATGCCGGCGGCCAACCCGTACGTCATCGCCGTCGGCGCCGCCGACTCCAAGGGCACGACGAGCCGGCTGGACGACAGCGTGGCCGACTTCAGCACCAAGGGCAGCGCCAACCGGCACGCCGACCTGCTGGCGTCCGGCCGCTCGGTGGTCTCGCTGCGCGCCCCCGGCTCGAAGGTCGACAACGAGAACCCGGCCGCCCGGGTCGCCGACAAGAACGGCACCCAGCGGCTGTTCCGCGGCAGCGGCACGTCGCAGGCGGCGGCGGTGGTCTCCGGCTCGGTGGCGCTGCTGCTGGAGAAGCGGCCGACCCTCACCCCGGACCAGATCAAGAAGGTCCTGGTGGACAGCGCCGACCGGGTCTCCGGCGACTCGACCGCGGCCGGCGCCGGCCAGCTCGACATCGGCGGTGCCACGCTGCTGTCCACCCTGAACAACACCTCGGTGGGCTCCCTCACCGCCACCCAGCGGCACACGGCCGCGACCGGCATGGGCTCGCTGGAGCTGTCCCGCGGTACGGCCCACGTGGTCAACCCCGAGACCGCCCAGGAGCTGGTCGGCGAGCGGGACATCTTCGGCAACCCCTGGGTGCCGGCCAAGTGGACCGTCGCGTCCCGCAACGGCACCGCCTGGACCGGCGGGAGCTGGAACGGCTCCGTCTGGGCGGGCACCTCGTTCCTGAGCGGGATCTGGGCCGCCGTGACCTGGACCGGGCGTTCCTGGACGGGCGCGCTGTGGTCGGGACGATCCTGGACGAACGTGACCTGGTCGGGACGTTCCTGGACAGGCCGCATCTGGTGATCGCCCGGCCGGGCGATCGCGGCGCCGGGCTCCTCAACCGCGGCGGTCGGCTGCCGACCGGGCAGGGGTAGCACGGCGTCGAGCGGGGAGGAGGGGTCGCGTGTCCGCTGCCGCCCCGAACCCCGACCGCCGCCGGGGCGCCGCCTGGCGCACCCCCGGCGCCCGGGTGATCCAGTTGGCCGTCGGCCTGGCCGCGCTCGTCGTGGCCGGCCAGGCGGCCTGGCTGGCCGCCGGCGGACCGCCGGACCCGGTCCGCTCGCCGGCCGCGCTCGTGGCCGTCGGCCTGCTGTTCGCGCTGGCCGAGAAGTTCGTCGTGACGTTCCCGGTCCGGCGGGGATCGCACACCCTGAGCCTGAGCGAGATCCCGCTGGTGCTGGGGCTGGTCCTGCTCGACCCCGCGCCGCTGCTGGCGGTCCGGGTCGCCGGGGCGGTGCTCGGGCTGACGGTGTTCCGCCGGCAGCGGGGCAGCAAGCTGGGCTTCAACCTCGCCCTGTACGCCACCCAGATCACGGTGGCCGCCGCCGTCTTCCACCTGGTCACCGGCTCGGCGGACCCGCACAGCCCGCTGATGTGGGCGGCCGCCTTCGCCGCGACGTTCGCCGCCGACCTGGTGTCGATCGTGCTGATCACGGCCGTCATCGCGCTGCACGACGACAACTCGGAGTGGCACCGGCTGCTCACCGCCGACATCAAGAACCTGTTCCAGCTCCCGCTGGTCGCCGTCACCACCACCCTCGGCCTGGTCACCGCGCTGGTGGTCCGCGAGGAGGTGCGGGCGGCGCTCCTGCTCGGCGTGCTGTCCGTGGCCATCTACCTGGCCTTCCGCCGGTACGCCCAGCAGACCCGCGGCCACGCCCAGGTCGAGGAGCTGTACGCCTTCACCCGCGCGCTCGGCGGCTCGCACGACCCCGACGACGTCGCCCGGATCGTCCTCAGCCGCGCCCGCGACCTGCTCCGGGCCGAGTCCGCCACCCTCGTGGTGGCCGGCGCGGGGCCCGCCGCCCCCGCCGTCCGGATCCGGCTGTCCGGCCGCGGCGAGTTCAGCACTGCCGCCGCCGACGCGGGGCCGGACCCGTGGTGGGGTCCCGCGCGCACCGGCGCGACCATGCTGCTGCCCGCCTCGCCCCAGCGCGCCGCCGCCGGCCCCGCGCCGGCCGACGCGATGGCCGTACCGGTGGCGCTCAACGACGCCACCGGCGTGCTCATCGTCACCGACAGCCTGCCCGACCTGCCCACGTTCACCGCCGAGCACCTGCGGCTCATGCAGGCGCTGGCCGCCCACGCCGGGGTGGCGCTGACCAACGTCCGGCTGGTCGACCGGCTCCGGCACATCGGCCTGCACGACGCCCTGACCGACCTGCCGAACCGCCGCCAGTTCCTCGCCCACCTGCAGGACGCGACCGACGCGATCACCGCGACCCCGTGCACGGTCGGGGTGCTGCTGCTGGACCTGGAACGGTTCAAGGAGGTCAACAACGCCCTCGGCCACGACGTCGGCGACGGCCTGCTGCGCGAGGTCGCCCGCCGGCTGACCGCCCGGGTCGGCGCCCGCGGCACGGTCGCCCGGCTCGGCGGCGACGAGTTCGCCGTGGTGATCCCGCGGGCCTGGTCCACCGACGAGATCCTCGCCCTCGCCGACGACCTGCGCCGCTCGATCGAGGAACCGGTGTCCGTCGGCGACCTCACCCTGACCACCCGGGCCAGCGTCGGCGTCTGCTTCGCCCCGGAGCACGGGGTCGACGCCGACCGGCTGCTCCAGCGCGCCGACATCGCCCTGTACGCGGCGAAGCAGACCCGCGCCGGCACCCGGGTGCACCGCCCCGAGGACGACCACGGCACCCGCCGCCGGCTCGCCCTCATGGGCGACCTGCGGGAGGCCATCGCCGACCGGACCCTCACCGTGGCGTACCAGCCCAAGGTCGACCCGGCCACCGGCGCCGTCCTCGGCGCCGAGGCGCTGGCCCGCTGGCAGCACGCGGAGGGCACGGTCCCGCCGGACGAGTTCATCCCGCTGGCCGAGCGCGCCGGCCTCATCCGGCCGCTGACCAACCTGATCCTGGACACCGCGCTGGCCGCGTGCGCGGGCTGGCACCGGGCCGGGCACCCGATCTCGGTGGCGGTCAACCTCTCCCCCCGGGTGCTGGCCGACCCGCTACTGGCCGAGGACGTGCTGGCCGCCCTGCGCACGCACGGCCTGCCCGCTGGCGCGCTCACCCTGGAGATCACCGAGAACGGCATGATGGACGACCCCGCCCGCGGCCGGGCGACGCTGGCGGCGCTCGCCGACCACGGCATCCGCCTGTCCATCGACGACTTCGGCACCGGCCACTCCTCGCTGGGCCGCATCGCCGAGCTGCCGATCCACGAAATGAAGATCGACAAGACGTTCATCCGGGACCTGCCGGCCAACACCGGCACCCGGGCGGTCACCGACGCGTCGCTGGAGCTGGGCCGGGCGCTCGGGCTCACCGTGGTGGCCGAGGGCGTGGAGCGGGAGCAGGAGTACGCGTACCTGCGGGCGCACGGGTGCGACGCGATCCAGGGCTACTGGATCGCCCGGCCGATGCCCGGCGCGGCGTTCCTCACCTGGCTGGCCGACCCGGACCGGCTGCCCGCGGCCGCCCGCCCCCGCGCCGCCTGACCCCATGTCGCCGAATCCGCGCCGTCCGACCCCGCGCCGCCCTGACCCCGCACCGCCGACCTTGCGCCGCCGACCCCGCCCGGCGGTGGTGGGGTCGCTCGGTCGCGCCGCGCCCCGCCGGTCCCGAATCGGACACGCGCCCCGGGAGTGACCGGGGGCCGCGTGCGCGGACGTGCGCGCTGGGCAACGAGGGCGGCCGATTCGGCGTACCGGGGCACGGGTTCCGGCAGAACGGTCCGGCGCGGCCCCCCGCGACCCCAGAATGGCGGTCGGGGGAAGGGGACGGCCGGATGGGGTTCCTGTTCGCGCCCGCCGCGGCGCTGCTCGGACGGCTGCGGTACGCGCAGAAGACGATGGTGGTGGCCGCCGTGCTGCTGCTCCCGCTCGCGTTCGTGAGCTGGGGGTACGTGGCGATCCAGCGCGGCCAGGTGGCGTTCAGCGCGGCCGAGCGGGACGGCATCGCGTACCTGCGCCCGCTCCAGGACCTGGCCGCCCGCGCGGCCGACGCCCGGCACCGGGCCGTGACCGGCGGCGACCCGGCGGCCGCCGACGTGGCCAGCGCGGCGACCGCGGTGGATGCCGTCGACGCCCGGTACGGCGACGCCCTGGACACCCACGCCGCCTGGAACGACGCCCGGCGGGCGCTGAGCGCGGCGGCCGGCGCCGCGCCCGGCGCCCCGGCGCTGACCGCCTACGGCACCGCCCTCGACGCGCTCGTGACGCTGGTCGTCCGGGTCGCCGACAAGTCGAACCTCACGCTCGACCCGGACCTGGACACGTACTACATCATGGACGCGCTGATGTTCCGGCTGCCGCTGCTGCTGGACACCAGCGGCCGGGCTATCGACGCCGCCCTGGTGAACGCCGCCGGCCCGCCCGCCGCGGTGGCCGCGACCCGGTTCGACCTGGCGGTGGCCAGCGGGGCGATCCGCAGCACCCGGGACGCCGTCGCCACCGGGATGGCCACCGGCATGGCGAACACGGGCAGCGACGCGTTCCGCGGGATGGCGCCGCGGGTGGCCGAGACGATGGCGGCCGTCACCGCCGCGCTGGACGAGATCACCACCGCCGCCCGGACCGGCAACCTGCGCGCCGCCCGGGCCGAGACCGCCGACCGGGTGCGCGGCGCGGTGGCCGGGCTGGCCGACGCCCTCGCCCCGCTGGAGGACGAGCTGATCGCCGCCCGGATCGACGGGTTCACCACCAACGCCACCGTCGTGATCGGCGCCGGCGTGCTCGGCCTGCTGGCCGTGCTGTACCTGCTGGTCGGCTTCTACCGGTCCTCGACCGGCCCGCTGCGCCGGATGGTCGCGGCGCTGCGCGGCCTGGCCGACGGCGACCTGACCGTCCGGGTGGCCCGGACCACCAAGGACGAGGTCGGCGACATGGCCGACGCCGTCGGGTCCGCGATCAACCGCATCCGCGATCTGCTGCGCACGCTGCACCGCAGCGCCGGCGGCCTGACCGACACGTCGGTGGAGCTGTCCACCGTGGCCGGGGACCTGCGGAACGCGGTCGACGAGACGTCCAGCCGGGCCGCCGAGGTGCACGCCGCGGCGGAGCTGGTCAACCGCAACGTCACCACCGTCACCGACGGCACCGCCCAGATGACCGCGGCGATCAACGAGATCTCCACCGGCGCCGCCACCGCCGCCGGGGTGGCCACCGACGCCGTCGCCGCCGTGGACACCTCGCACGCGGCGGTCCGCCGGCTCGACCGCAGCTCGGCCGAGATCGAGGACGTCGTCAACGCCATCACCGCCATCGCCGGCCAGATCAACCTGCTCGCGCTGAACGCCACCATCGAGGCGGTCCGGGCCGGCGAGGCCGGCCGCGGCTTCGCCGTCGTCGCCGACGAGGTCAAGCAGCTCTCCACCCAGGCCGCCCGGGCGACCGAGGACATCACCACCCGGGTCCGCGCGATCCAGCAGGACACCGGCGCCGCGGTCGGCTCGATCGAGCAGATCAGCGGGATCATCGCCCGGATCAGCGAGATCCAGACGTCCATCGCGTCCGCGGTCGAGGAGCAGACGGCGACGACGGCCGAGATGAGCCGCGGCGTCCGCGAGGTCTCCGACGGGGCCGGCGGGATCAGCGGAGGGCTGGACGCGGTGGCCCGCAGCGCCGACCGGACGACCGAGTCCGCGGCGGTCACCCAGCGCTCGGCGACCCAGCTCGCCGACGAGGCGGACGCGCTGAACGCCGTCCTCGCCGGCTACCGCACGGAGTAGCCGGCGCATTCCCGGATCGGGCCGTGATCGCGCCCACTTCGGCGGTCGCCGAAGGGTCCGCCGGCGCCCGCCCCGCGGCGGCAGTCTGGGGTGGACGGCGGGTCGGCTTCCGCAGCCAGCGGACCCCGCCGCGCCAAGGGGGAACGCATGCGCAAGATGGGGCTCGTCGGTGCCGGCCTGCTCGGTGCCGCACTCGCCGCCGCGCTCGGCGCTGCCGCGCCGGCCGCCGCCCGGCCGCCGGCGGACCGCGCCGACTGCGTGGGCCTGCTCGTCCCGGCCGCCGACGGCGGGCACGCCGTCGAGCAACGGTGCGGCGCGGCCGCCCGGCGGACCAGGGCCGAGGCGGTGATCATCGTCACGTACTTCGAACACATCAACCTCAACCAGGGCCAGCCGCCCGGCGCGGACCTGCCGGTCTACGGCGGCGCGCCGTGCGACTCGGCCGGCTACACGTTCACGCCGCCGTCGTGGTGGCAGTCGAACATGTCGTCGATCAGCGTGTTCTACGGGCAGAACTGCCGCAACTTCCGGGTCCGCAACCGCGCCGGGAAGACGGCGCAGTGGGCCAACTCGGTGATGTACATGGGTCCGGACTTCAACGACAACGTCAACCAGGTCAAGGTCTGGGCGTAGCCACGCGACGGCGCGGCGGCCCGGCACACCCGCCGGACCGCCGCGCCGCGTCGCGCCCTAGCTGCCGGCCGGCTCCCGGCGGCGGACCCAGCGCAGCGAGCACAGCACCGCGCCCGTGGCCAGGAAGGTCAGCGCCACCAGGACCAGCGGGGCGACCGCCCCGCCGCCGGTGACCGGCAGCTCCCCGTCGACCTCGTCACCCGCGGCCGCGGCGACCGTGATCTCCAGCTTGAGGAAGTGCGGGTTCCCGTCCGGGTCCACGCCGGCGGCGATGAACGTGTGCGTACCGGCGGCCAGGTTCGCCGGTACCCGCACGGCCCTGCGGAACCGCCCGTTGCCGTCGGTGACCACCGTGGCCAGCACGATCGGCGCCGAGTACAGCGTGATCGTCACCGTCGAGTACTCGGCGAAGCCGCTGCCGAAGACGACGATCTCCTCGCCCGGCTCGGCCGTGGTGATGTCGCCCTTGTCGGTGCTCATCGTCAACTCGGTGGCCGGCGGCGTCGTCGGCACCACCGGGGCGGTCGGCGTGGCCGACCCGGACGCCTCCGACGGCGCCGAGTCCAGCCCGCCCGCGGCGTGCGCCACGACCGTCACGGTGTACGCGGTACCGGCCGTCCCGCCGAGCACGCAGCTCGTCGCGCCGTCCGTGGTGCACGTCGCCGGGCCCGGCGACGCGGTCGCCGTGTAGCCGGTCACGGCCACGCCGTTGTCCGTCGGCGCCAGCCAGGAGACCTCGATCGACGACGTGCCGGCAGCGGCCGTGACCGTCCGCGGCGCCAGCGGCGTGCCGGGGGTGAGGGTCACGGCGGCGCTCGCCGCGCCCGCGCCCTGCCCGGTGACCGCCCGCACCCGGATCGCGTACGCCGTGCCGTTGGCCAGCCCGGTCACCGCGCCGACCCGGCTGCCGCCGGCGCCCGCGGTGGTCGGCAGGCTCGCCCAGGTGGTCCCGTTGTCCGTGGACACCTCGTACCCGGTGACCGCGCTGCCCCCGTCGCTGGCCGGCGGCGCGAAGGTCAGCGCGACGCCCGCGTTCTGCGGGGTGCCGGTGAGCGAGACCGGCGCCGTCGGCACGGTGGCCGGCGTGACGGTCGTGCTCCCGCTGGCCGTGCCGGCCCCGACGGCGTTCACCGCGCGCACCCGGATGGTGTACGGCGTGCCGTTGGCCAGCCCGAACACCGTGCCGACCCGGGTCCCGCCCGCGCCCGCGCCGGTGGTCAGCGTCGCCCAGGTCGAGCCGTTGTCGGTGGACACCTCGTACGAGGTGATCGCACTCCCGCCGGTGTTGCCGGGCGGCGTGAGGGTCAGCGCCACCCCGCCGTCCTGCGGCGTGCCGCTCAGGCCCGTGGGGGCGCCCGGCGTGGTCGACGGCGTCACCGAGGCGCTGCCGCTGGCTGTGCCCGGCCCGACCGCGTTCACCGCGCGCACCCGGATCAGGTACGGCGTGCCGTTGGTCAGCCCCGACACCGTCGCGGTCCGGGTACCGCCCCCGCCGGCGGCGGTGGGCAGGGTGGCCCAGGTGGAGCCGTCGTCGGTGGACACCTCGTACCCGGTGATCGCCGTGCCGCCGGTGTTCGCCGGCGGCGTGAACACCAGGTCGGCGCTCTGGTTGCCGCGGTCGGCGGTGAGGCTGGTCGGCGCGCCCGGCGCCGCCACCGGCGTCTCGGTGACGCTGCCGCTGGCCGTGCCGTTGCCGGCGGTGTTCAGGGCGCGCACCCGGATCGTGTACGGCGTCCCGTTGGTCAGCCCGGACACCGTGCCCACCCGGGTGCCGCCCGCGCCGGCCGCGGTGGCCAGCGCGATCCAGGTGGTGCCGTTGTCCGTGGACACCTCGTACCCGGTGATCGCGCTCCCGCCGTCGCCGCCGGGGGTGAAGGTCAGCGCGACGCCCCCGTCCTCCGGGTTGCCGCTGAGCCCCGACGGCGCGCTCGGCGTCGTCGCGGGCGTCACCGACGTGCTGCCGCTGGCCGCGCCCGGCCCGACCGCGTTCACGGCGCGCACCCGCACGGTGTACGGCGTGCCGTTGGTCAGCCCGGACACCGTGCCCACCCGGGTCCCGCCCGCGCCCGCGCTGGTCGACAGCGTCGCCCAGGTCGAGCCGTTGTCGGTCGACACCTCGTAGTCGGTGATCGGCGTGCCGCCGGTGTCGCTCGGCGGGCTGAAGGTCAGCGCGGCGCTCTGGTCGCCGCGGACCGCGCTCAGCCCGGTCGGCGCGGCCGGCGCCGCCACCGGCGTCTCGGTGACGCTGCCGCTGGCCGCGCCGTTGCCGACGGCGTTCAGCGCGCGCACCCGGATCGTGTACGGCGTCCCGTTGGACAGCCCCGACACCGTGCCGACCCGGGTGCCGCCGGCCCCGGCGCTGGTGGTCAGCGCCGCCCAGGTGGTCCCGTTGTCGGTGGACACCTCGTACGAGGTGATCGCGCTGCCGCCGGTGTTCCCCGGCGGGGTGAAGGTCAGCTCGACCGCGCTGTTCTGCGGTACGCCGCTGAGCCCGGTCGGCGCGCCGGGCGTGGTGGCCGGCGTGACCGACGCGCTGCCGCTGGCGGTGCTCGGCCCGACGACGTTCACGGCGCGCACCCGCACGGTGTACGGCGTGCCGTTGGTCAGCCCCGACACCGTGCCGACCCGGGTCCCGCCCGCGCCCGCGCCGGTGGTCAGCGTCGCCCAGGTCGAACCGTTGTCGGTGGACACCTCGTAGGAGGTGATCGCGCTGCCGCCGTCGTCGCCGGGCGGCGTGAAGGTCAGGTCGGCACTCTGGTCGCCGCGGACCGCGCTCAGCCCGGTCGGCGCCTCCGGCGCCGAGGGGGCCGGGGTGACGCTGTCGGCGGCGGAGGCCGCGCCGGCGCCGACGGAGTTGACCGCCCGCACCCGGACGTCGTAGCTCACGCCGTTGGTCAGCCCGGTCACCGTGCCGGCCCGGTCGCTGGCGCCGTCCGGCGCGGTGGTGAACGCCTGCCAGGTCGAGCCGTTGTCGGTGGACACCTCGTAGGAGGTGATCGCGCTGCCGCCGTTGTCGGCCGGCGGCGTGAACGTCACCCGGGTACCGCCGTTGCGGACGGCCGCGTCGATCATCGTGGGCGCGTCGGGGACCTGCGCGGCCGGCGTGCCGACCTCGCTCGCCGACGGCGTGCCGTTGCCGACGGCGTTCAGCGCGCGCACCCGCACGGTGTACGGGGTGCCGTTGACCAGGCCGGTCACCGTGGTCCGGCGGTTGCTGGTGGCCGGGACGGCCGTCGTCGTCGCGGCGGCCCAGGTGCTGCCGTTGTCGGTGGAGACCTCGTACCCGGTGATCGCGCTGCCGCCGTCGCCCGCGGTCGTGAAGGTCACGACGAGGCTCTGGTTGCCCGGCGTCAGCACCAGGCTCGTCGGCGCGGCCGGCGTCGTCGCGGGCGTGGCCGTCTCGCTGGCCGACGGGGTGCCGTTGCCGTCCACGTTGACCGCCCGCACCCGCACGGTGTACGGCGTCCCGTTGACCAGCCCGGTCACCGCGCCCTCCAGCCGGCCGCCGGACCCGGCGGAGGTGGTCAGGGTGGTCCAGTTCGCGCCGTCGTCGGTGGACACATCGTACGAGGTGATCGGGTTGCCGCCGCCGGCCGGCGGCAGGAAGGACAGGTCGATCCGCTGGTTGCCGCGGGTGAGCTGGAGGCCGGTCGGGGCGGCCGGCGTCGTGCATGCCTCGAACGTCACCGTGATCGAGCCGGCGCCCGTGCCGGAGGCGGTCCCGTTGAACAGCGGGCTGGCCGGGGCCAGGTTGCTGCCGCCACCGCCGCCGCCGGCGTCCGCGTCGCCCAGGCCGTCGATCGCGGTCCCGCCGCCACCGCCGCCGAAGTAGCCGCCGCCACCGCCGCCGCCGGCCGCGGCCGAGCCGTTGCCCTCGTACCCGCCGTTGCCGCCGATCAGCGGCGCGCCGCTGGTGGAGCCGCCACCGCCGCCGGCCGGGCCGCCGGAGCCGCCGGCACCGCCGGGCGAGGCGCTGATCGCGCCGGCCGTGCCGGCCTGCCCGGTCTGGCCGCCGTCGCCGCCCGCGCCGGCGCTCATGAAGTAGTCCGAACCGCCGCCGCCGCCCGCGGCCACGATGACGTCGCTGCCGTTGAGCAGGAACCGCGACGAGCCGCCCCCGCCGCCGCCGACGAAGCTGCCGCTGCCGCCGGAGCCGCCGGAGCTGCCGCCGCCGCTGAGCCCGCCGGCGCCGTTGCCGCTGCCGGTGCCGGCCGCGCCGGCGTCGCCGACCCGGGCGACGTACGTGTCGCTGCTGGTGACCGCGATCCGCGCCTCGACCCGGCCGCCCTTGCCGCCGGTGCCGGAGCTGGCCGTGCCGCCCTGCCCGCCGATGGCCTCGACCACGATGAAGCACACGCCGCTCGCGATCGAGCCGCCGTGCGGCTGACTGGCGTCGGTGTACGTGATGGGGTTCGGGACCGCGGCGGACGCCGGTGTCGGCAGGAGCCCGGTGGAGCCGACGCCCAGCGCCACCGTTCCCGTGATCGCCGCAGCCCTGTACAGCCCGATCGAATGCCGCCGCACCTTCACCCACCCCGTCAGATCCAGGTAACCGCTTCGGTTCGCAGCCACCCAACCACACATCGAGGCATGAACATGGGCAATTCAGAATAGTTGGCTATATCGAGCGTATGGCGTCGCTCCGACCACTCGCCGGCAGCGCTCCCGACCATTCCGGATGGCGCTTCAGCCACGCCCGATAGGTGTCGTTCGCCTCGACGATCCCGTGCTGCGCCTCGACCAGCTCGGCCCACAATTTCCGCGCGGTCCCGTCCCCGCCGGCCGGCTGCTCCGCGGGAATGTGCAGGCTCGTCGTCATCCGCAGCGGCGTACCCGCCAGCGGTACCACGAACATCCCCGGCGGCGGCTGACTGCTCGGCTTCATCAACAGAACGGTGTGCGGCCGCTGCGCGATGGCGCGTACGTCGGCGAATCCGAGGCTCGCCCTTTCCGGCGCGAAACCCGCGGTCCGGCAGGCGCCGATCAGGTGCTCGCGAATACTCGGCCCGGTATCGCGCACGGCGCCGAATGTGTCGCCCGCCAGGTCCGCCAGTTCGACCTCCGCCCGGCCGGCGAGCGGGTGGCCCGCGGGCAGCCCAACGAAGATCGGCTCAACGGCCACCACCCGCCGCTCGGCGTGCTCGCCGACCACCTCGTCGCCGGGGTAGTCGGTGACCAGCGCGGCGTCGAGCTGCCGGCTGGCCAGCAGGTTCACCCAGCGCCGGCCGTTCAGCCCGATCCGCACGTCCGGGGTCGCGTCGAGCACCTGGTCGATGATCCGCGGCAGCGCCGACGCGAGCAGCCCCGGCGTCGCGCCGACCCGCAGCGTGCCCGGCACCGCGTCCTCGCCGTCCCGGGCGCCCGCGAACTCGGCGAGCTGCTCCAGGGCGCCGAGAACGGTCAGCGCGTGCGCGGCGACCAGTTCGCCGAGCTGTGTGGGTACGGCGCCACTGGTGGCCCGGTGGAACAATTTCCCGCCGAGGATCCGCTCCGCCCGGACCAGCGCCGCGGTCGCCGACGGCTGCGCCATTCCGACCACCGCGGCGGCGGCGGTGAGCGACCCGGTATCGACGATCGCCTTGATGAGCCGCAGGTGGCGGAAGTCGAGCTCCATCGCCGCAGGCTACTCCTCCCCTACCAATAGGGGAAGTTTCCGATCTCATGGAATTGCTCGAAACGGCACCCCGGAAAAGTTCTCATAGAACTGTGTTATGCGAGGTTGGGATTGTCAGTGCCGACGCGTGCCGCGCAATAGTCACGGTAGCAGTTCCCCCCACCCCGTAATCCACTGAGGAGCCCACCAGTGAATCGCAGGAGCATCCGATCGGCCGGGCTGGCGATCGCCGTTGCCGGCGCGCTCGGCGTGGCCGGGCCCGGCCACGCCGCCGACGATCCGGCACCCGGCCAGCACGGCATCGTGAACGGGAAGGCGACCGAGAGCGCGCCGTGGGCGGTGCAGTTCTACCGCGGCAACGGCAGCACCGGCAGCCCGGTCTGCTCGGCGTCGCTGGTCGCCGCCGACTGGGTCCTCGTCGCCGACCACTGCCTCACGTACCAGCACACGGGCCGCGTCTTCTCCGTCAGGATCGGCAGCCTGCGGCGGGGCGAGGGCACGCTGTACCAGGTCGAGACGTTCAAGAGCAAGTACGACGTGACGCTGATGAAGCTCGCCTCCGCCGTCCCGAACGCGCCCGTCGCCCGGGTAGCCGACGCCGCCCCGGCCACCGGCGCGCAGGTCGAGATCTACGGCTGGGGCCGGACCTGCCCGGTCGACCAGCAGTGCGACCCCTCGCCGGTGCTCAAGCAGGCCACCGTCAGGGTCAGCGGCAGCACCAAGGACGTCAAGGGCGGGCCGGCGTTCCAGCTCACCTCGGTCACCGGCAACGCGTCCAAGGGCGACTCCGGCGGCCCGGCCCGGTACAACGACCTGATCGTCGGCGTGGCCTCCACCGCCACCTCGACCACCTCGCAGTACTCCAACGTGACCGCCGCCGCGACCCGGGAGTGGATCAAGTCCACGGCCGGCGTCTGAGACACCGCCGCGGCCCGGGCGCCGGGCCCGGGCCGCGGCGGACCACTCAGCTCTCCAGTTGGGTGGCCTTGACCGCCTTGTCGACCTGCCCGCAGTCCGCCGTCGTCGTACCGGCCACGCCGTCGCGGGCGTGCGCCGCGCACACGCTGCGCACAGTGGAGGCGAGCTGCTTGAACTGCGCCCTCGCCGGCATCGCCTTGATCACCCCGTACCAGAGGGCAGCCGACTTCGCGGTGCCGATGCCGGTGACGGTCTGGCCGTTGAACGTCTCCCCCTCGGCGATCAGGAAGCCGGCCTTCTCCACCACCGCGGCGTTGATCACCGCATTGCCGTCGCTGGCCCAGTACTGGCCGCCCTTGCGGTCCGGCATCTTGCGCAGGCCCGGCTTGTCCATGTCGCGGTAGATCCCGTACGGCGAGCCGTCCCCCATCTTCCACCGCACCGCCGCCGTGTCGTCGGCGCTGCCGTTGGTCAGGTCCACCAGCTCGCCGAGGATGTCCGCGATCCCCTCGCTGACCGCCAGCGCCTCGGTCTTGTCGCCCAGCTTGCCGTGGTGGTCCTGCACGCCGTGGGTGAACTCGTGGGCGAACGTGTCGTCCGAGAACAGCCCGGAGTTCAGCACCACGTGCTTGCCCGTGTAGTACGTCGGCCACGCCCCGCCCGGGCACTCCCCGCTGCTGTCGCAGACCCGCACCGACACCCCGACGGTCGGCTTGCCGCCGATGTCGGAGGCGAGCATCTGCTGGAAGTCCCCGCCGACCGAGGCGTAGAACCGGTCCAGGTCGCCGAGGAAGTCGTACGCGGCGTCCACGTCCTTGACCCCGGACGGGCCGCTGCCCTCGGTCCGGGTGACCTTGACGCCCTGGCCGCAGAAGTGGTTGCTGTACCGCTGGTTCGCGCCGTCGCAGACCGCGCGGTTCAGCGCCGCGCGGGTCGCGGCGGGGGTGGTGGTCGAGGGGGGCGCGGCCGCGGCGGGGGCGGCGGCGAGCAGCAGGGGCGCGGCGAGGGCGGCCGCGGCGAGGCGGGATCGGTACACGGGATCACTCCGGGGGTGGTGGGTGGGGTACGTCGGCGGGCGGGCGGCCGATTGGCCCGCCCGCCCGCCGACGCGGTGAGGGGTGAGGTCAGAGCCGCGCGTGGAGCAGCCGGTTCGGCACGCCCTTGCCCGGGTTCTTGACCACGTCCGGCGTCGCGTTGTCGATGATCCACTTCTTGACGTCGGCCGGCTTGTAGGCCGGGAACTTCTCCAGCAGCATCGCCGCGACACCCGCGCCGTGCGGCGAGGCCATCGAGGTGCCGGACATGCCGGTGGTGGCGGTGTCGCTGCTGTGCGACGCCGACGTGATGCTCACGCTCGGGCCGAGGGCGGTGATGCAGGAGCCCCAGTTCCACTGGAACCCGTCGCTGCTGTTGGTCCCGCCCATCGAGATGACGGTGGCGGCGCTGGCCGGGGAGTAGGTGCAGGAGTCCTTGCCCTCGTTACCGGCGGCGCCGACCTGGACGATCCCGGCGGCCGAGCCCTTGTCCACGGCCTCGTTCATGGCCTTGTGCGGGTAGAGGTCGGCGCGGAAGCTCATGTTCGTGACGGCCTTGGTGCCCTTGGCCTTCTCGGTGACCCAGTCGATGCCCTTGATCACGCCGTCGTCGGGGCCGTTGCCGCCGCAGTCCAGCACCCGGACAGCGACGATCTTGGCCTCCTTGGCGACGCCGTAGTCCTTGCCGGCGAAGGTGCCGGCGGTGTGGGTGCCGTGGCCGTGGCAGTCCTGGGAGATGTCGTCGTTGTCGATGAAGTCCCGGCCGTCGGTGACCCGGCCGCCGAAGTCCTTGTGCGTCTTGCGGATGCCGGAGTCGATGCCGTAGATGGTGACGCCGGCGCCGGTGGTGTCGTACGTGTACTTCTTGTCCAGGGGGAGCTTGCGCTGGTCGATCCGGTCCAGGCCCCACGACGGCGGGTTCTGCTGCTCGCCGGGCGGGCTCTGCTGCTCGCCGGCGATCCGGACGTTGCCGCTGGCGTGGACGTACTTGACGCCGGGCTCGGCGGCGAGGCGGCGGGCGTCGGCCTCGTCCATCGCGACGGAGAAGCCGCGCAGGGCGTTCTCGTAGGTGAACCGGACCGTCCCGTCGTGGCGCTGCGCGAGGCGCTGCGCGGTCGCGGTCACACCCGCGGCGGCGAAGGCGTTGTCCTCCAGCACCACGATGTACCGACCCGAAACCGCGCCGGGCTCACCCGCGGCGACGATCGAACCCACCGCAGCGGCCGGGACCGCGGCGCCGGTCGCCACCGTCGTGGCCACCACGGCCAAACCGACCGCCAACCGGCGGTACGTGATCGCTGAGTGCATTGCTCCTCCATCTGGGGTGGGACGCCGGCACCCGCGTGAGGGACGTGCGGGCAGGCAACGGGTGCGGCGCCGATCCGAGGGCAGGCGCGGGCAAGCGTTCGATGCCCGGAACATCCGGATACGAACAGGTTCGCCCTCCCGCGGTGATAGCAAGACCGTAGCCACGCCCCGGTGCCCGGCCCAGCCCCTTTCAATCGACACAGATGAATGCGACTCAAATCTGTTGAGCCGCACGGCGGCATCGGGGCCGGCCCGGGTCCGGCAGCCGGCCCTCCTCGAAGGACCCCCCGTCCCACGGCTGTAGTGGCCGCGGCGGCCGACCTTCCGACACCTGTGGGTGGCTCCACCGATGCCCGGCGGCAACGATCGTCGTGGATATCCGGTACCCCACGTCCCGGATCCCGGCCGACCCGCCGCCCGCCGGCGCGGTCGGCGGCACCCACCCCCGCCCCGTGCCCGGGGCGCCACGAACGGAGCACCCCATGGCCCGATTCGGGCGTCCGCCCGTCGCGTCGACCGTGGTCGGCGTACTGGCGGCGGCTCTCCTCCCCGTCCCCGCCCCCGCGGCGTCCGCCGCCCCCGCCGCGTTCATCGCCGAGCGGGTGTACGTCGAGACCGGGGTCGACAGCGACAACAACGGCCGCAGGGACCGCGTCGCCATCGACATCAACCGGCCGGCGAGCGGCCGGTCGCCGGTGGTGCTGGAGCACACGCCGTACAAGGAGGGGCTCGGCACGCTGCACCACCACCCCGTGGACGTCGGCAGGCTGCCGCAGGAGGCCGGCCGGACGGCGTTCCGCGACGGGCGCGTCCCGGACCGGCCGACGCCGATCAGCCGGGGCAACCTGAACGGGCACATGTTCGACGAGCTGCTCGCCGCCGGGTACGCCACGATCTCCGGGCAGAGCATCGGCACCGCGAGCAGCGACGGCTGCCCGACCAGCGGCGACATGCAGGAGGCGCTGGGCGGCGTCGCGATCATCGACTGGCTCAACGGCCGGGCGAGGGGCTTCGACGCCGGCGGCCGGGAGGTGCGGGCCGACTGGGCCACGGGCAGGGTGGGCATGACCGGCGTCTCGTACAACGGCACCCTGCCCAACATGATCGCGGCCACCGGGGTGGAGGGGCTCGCCGCGATCGTCCCGGTCGCCGGGCAGTCCGACTGGTACGAGTACTACCGGGCCAACGGCCTGGTCGTCGCCCCCGGCGGCTACCAGGGCGAGGACACCGACGTGCTGGCCCGGGCCGTGCTGCGCAAGAGCGGCGGCTGCGCGGCGCAGATCGCCGCGCTGGGCCGGGCGCAGGGCCGCGAGCACGGCGACCTGACGCAGTTCTGGAAGGACCGGCAGTACAGCGACAAGGCCGGCAACGTGAAGGCCGCCGTCCTGGTCGTGCACGGCCTCGCCGACTGGAACGTCAAGGGCACCCACTACGCCAAGTGGTACGAGGCGCTCGCGCGGGCGGACAAGCCGCGCCGGATCCTGCTGCACCGCGGCGGCCACGGCCCGGGCAGCAGCTTCCCCGGCTACCACCAGCTCATCACGCGCTGGTGGGACAGGTACCTCAAGGGCGTCGACAACGGGGTCGACCGGGAGCCGCGGGCCGACGTGGACGTCGACGGCACGTGGAGGAAGTTCGCCGACTGGCCGGACCCGGCGGCGAAGGAGACCGCGTACCGGCTCGGCGCCGCCGACGCGACGGCGCCCGGCACGCTGACCACCGGTACGCCGGCCGGCACCGCGGCCCAGTCCTTCACCGACCTCGGCCGCAACTCCCGGGTCGGGACGCTGATCGGCGGCGGCAACGCGGCCAGGGACGGCCGGCTGATCTACCTGACCGAGCCGATGGCCGGCGCCAAGCGGATCAGCGGCGTCCCCCGGGTGACCCTCACCCTGGCGGTGGAGAACCGGACCGCGGCCAACCTGACGGTGGCGCTGGCGTCGTACGACAGCGGCGGCAACGCCACCCACCTCACCCGCGGCTGGGCCGACCCGCAGAACGCCGCCAGCGTCGAGAAGGGGACCCCGCTCACGCCCGGCAGGCCCGTCACGATCACGTTCAACCTCGAACCGCAGGACCGGCGGATCGCCGCCGGCCGGCGGCTCGGGCTCGTCGTCACCTCGACCGACGTCGACTACACGCTGCGCCCGCCGGCCGGTACCCGGCTGCGGGTGGAGCCGGCCGGCAGCTCCCTCACCGTGCGCCTCGCGAGCGACTGACCCCGCCGCGAACGACCGATTCCCCTCGCGGGCGAGCGATGCGCCGCGCGGGCGACCGAGCGGAGCCGACCACGCCCACCGACCACACACCGGGGTGGAGAGCGGGTCCCGACGCGGGCAGCAGTCGGGACCCGCGCACCGTGCCGGGGCGGGGCATCACACCCCGCCCCGGCCGGTTGCCGCCGGGATCCGTCGCCGCGCCGCTCGGAGCGGCCGACGTGGGGACCGGATCGGGTGGCGGGCCGGGCGGGTCAGTCGGCGCGCGGGGCGGGCCGGGCGGCGTGCGGGGCGGGCGGCAGGTCGTCGTCGGTGTCGTACTCCAGCAGCAGCACGGACGCCACCGGCCCGCCGACCGCCTGGTAGACGTGCGGGCCGCCGGCCGGGAAGCTCAGGTAGTCGCCGGCGCGCAGCTCGTGCGGGGCGTCCGCCGGGCCGGCGCGCAGCACCCCGGCGGTGACGAGCACGTGCTCCCGGCCGGGGTGCCCGGCCGAGTGCTGGACGGCCGGCGGGCGGACCCGCTGGTCGTACACCTCGATGGTGGTCCCGCGCAGGTCCAGCCGGCGGGCCAGGCGCAGGTCGACGGCGTTGCTGGACAGCACGTCGAGGTCGGCGCCGCGGACCAGGATGACCTCCGCGCCGACCGGCGCGGTCAACAGGTCCGACACCGGTACGCCGAGGGCGTTGGACAGGCTGAACACGGTCTCGATCGTCGGGTTGCCCGAGCCGGACTCGAGCTGGGACAGCGTGCCCTTGGCGATGCCGGAGTGCCGCGCGAGCGCCGACAGCGACATCCCCCGCCGCTGCCGCAGGGCGCGCAGGTTCTCGGCCAGTACGCGGCCGGCCTCCTCCTTGACCATCCCACCTCCGCGGGTCCGGGTCCGTCGCGCGGACCAACCTACCGAGCGCCGGCCGGCGCCGGGCCGCGGCGCCGCGGCGGCTCCCGCCCCGCCGGCGTACCGTTCACTTTACCGAACGTTGGAGAAACGCTGCCCCGTGCGCACGACCACCGCGCCCCGCACCGGCTCCCGCTCGGCTCCCGACCCGTCCGCGACTCCGCTCCCCTGCGAAGACATCGGTCCGTGACGACCGGGACACGATCGCGGGGACCGATCCTGGCCGACCCATTGACGGCGATGACTCGCCGGCCTACTGTTCGCTCTATCGAACGGGAGGTGTCGATGGAGCACGCGGACGTGGTGGTCGTCGGGGCCGGCATCATCGGCGCGGCCTGCGCCGAGGCGCTGACCGCCGCCGGTCGCCGGGTCACCGTGCTCGACCGCGGCCCGCTCGCCTCCGCCACCAGCGCCGCCGGCGAGGGCAACCTGCTCGTCTCGGACAAGCGGCCCGGCCCCGAACTCGACCTCGCGCTCGCCTCGCTGCGGCTGTGGCCCGCGGTGCTCGACCGGCTCGGCCGCGACGTCGAGTGGGAGGCCAAGGGCGGCCTCGTGGTCGGCACCGGCGACCCCGCCCCACTGCGGGCGCTCGCCGCGGCCCAGCGGGCGGCCGGCGTCGACGCCCGCCCGCTGCCGCCGGACGCCGCCCGGCAGCGCGAGCCGCGACTGACGCCGCTGGTCACCGGCGCCGTGCACTACCCGCAGGACGCCCAGCTCCACCCGGTCCTGGCGACGATGGCGCTGCTGGCCGCCGTCCGGCGCCGCGGCGGGGTGCTGCGGCCGGGCGTCGCCGCGCTCGGCCTCGGCCCGCGCGGGCTGCGGACCAGCGCCGGGGACATCCCCTGCGGCGCCGTGGTCAACGCCGGCGGGCCGTGGGCGGGCGCGGTGTCCCGCGCGCTCGGCGGGCCGATCGACATCCGGCCGCGGCGCGGGGTGGTGCTGGTGACGGCGCCGCGGCCGCCGCTGGTCCGGCACAAGGTGTACGACGCGGACTACGTCGGCGCGGTCGCCGCCGACGCCGCCGACCTGCGCACGTCCACGGTGGTCGAGGCGACCCCGGCGGGGACGATCCTCATCGGGTCCAGCCGGGAGCGGGTCGGGTTCGACGAATCGCCGCGGGTGCGGGTGTGGCGGGAGCTGGCCCGCAAGGCGGTCGCGCTGTTCCCGGCGCTGGCCGACGTGCCGGTCCTGCGCGCGTACGGCGGCTTCCGCCCGTACGCCCCCGACCACCTGCCGGTCATCGGGCCCGACCCGCGCCGGCCCGGCCTCTGGCACGCCACCGGGCACGAGGGCGCCGGCATCGGCCTGGCCGCCGCCACCGGCGCGCTGGTCGCCCAGCTCCTCACCGGCGGTACGCCGCTGCTGGACCCGGCCCCGTTCCGGGTGGACCGGCCGGGGGTGCTGCTGTGCGGGTGAGCATCGACGGGCGCGGGTACGACGTCGAGCCCGGCCGGACCGTCGCCGCGGTCCTGCTGGAGCTGGGCCGGGTCTCCTGGCGGGCCACCCGCCGCGGCCGCCCGCGCGGGGTGTTCTGCGGCATCGGCGTCTGCTTCGACTGCCTGGTCGACGTCAACGACACCCCCGACGTACGGGCGTGCCAGCGCGTCCTCGCCGACGGCGACCGGGTCCGGACGGTGCCGACGTGATCGTCGCGGTCGTCGGCGCGGGCCCGGCGGGAATGGCGGCCGCGGCCGCGGCGGCGGACGCCGGGGCGGACGCGGTCCTGGTCGACGGCGAGCCGGCGCCCGGCGGCCAGTACCACCGCGGGCACCCGCCCCGGCTCGACCCGCGCGTGCGGCACCTCGCCGACAGCACCGTCTGGGCGGTCGAGGGCCGGCGGCTGCACCTGCTCACCGGCCCCGCCGACGCGCCCCGGCGGACCGCCGCCGCACTCGACGCCGACGCCGTGGTGCTCGCCACCGGCGCGCACGACCGGGTCCTGCCCTTCCCCGGCTGGGACCTGCCCGGCGTCTACACCGCCGGCGCCGCGCAGGCGCTGGCCAAGGGCCAGCGGGTCGCGGTCGGCCGCCGGGTCGTCGTCGCGGGTACCGGGCCGTTCCTGCTGCCGGTGGCCGGGGCGCTGCTCGCCGCCGGGGCCGGCGTGACCGCGGTCTGCGAGGCCGCCGGCGGCGGCCGCTGGCTGCGCCACCCGGCCGCGATCGACGCCGGCCGGCTGGCCGAGCTGGCCCGCTACGCGGCCGTCCTGCGCCGGCACCGGGTGCCCTGGCGGCGGCGGACCGCGGTCGTCGCCGCGCACGGCGACGGCCGGGTCACCGCCGTCACGCTCGCCCGGCTCAACCCGGACTGGACCGTCCGGGCCACCCGGCGGGTCCCGGCCGACGCCGTCTGCGTCGGCCACGGCTTCACCCCGCGGCTGGAGCTGGCGGTCGCCGCCGGCTGCGCGCTCGCCGGCGGGTTCGTCCGGGTGGACGAGCGCGGCGCGACGTCCGCCCCCGGCTACTGGGCCGCCGGCGAGGTCACCGGCATCGGCGGCGCCGACGCGGCCGCCGCCGAGGGCGCGGTCGCCGGGGCGGCCGCGGCCGGCGCGACCCCGCCCGCCGCGGCGCTGGCCCGGGCCCGGCGCGGGCGGCGGTTCGCCGCGGCGCTCGCCGACGCGCACCCGATCCGGGACGGCTGGCGGTCCTGGCTCGACCCCGACACCCTCGTCTGCCGCTGCGAGGAGGTCACCCTGGGCGCGCTCCGGGCGGCCGTCGCGCACGGCGCCGGCAGCGTCCGCACCGTGAAGCTGGCCAGCCGGGCCGGGCTCGGCATGTGCCAGGGCCGGGTCTGCGGCCCGCACGTCGCCGACCTGGTGGCCGCCGACCCCGGCGGGCCGCCCGCCGACCCGGCCGCCTGGCACCGGCGGCCCGTCGCCACCCCCGTCCGGCTCGGCGAGCTGGCCGGACCGCACCCCCCGGAGGAGATCACGTGACCGAACGACTCGACGGCGTCATCGTGGCGACGGCGCTGCCGTTCACGGCCGACCGCACCGCCCCCGCCGGGCTGCGGCCGGACCTCGACCGGTACGCCGAGCACTGCCGCTGGCTGATCGACAACGGCTGCCGGGGCGTCGGCCCCAACGGCTCCCTCGGCGAGTACTCGTCGCTGACCGACGCCGAGCGCCGCCTGGTGGCCCGCACGGCCGTCGAGGCGGTCGCCGGTACCGGGGTGGTGGTGGTCGGCGTGCACGGCGTCGGCGCCCACCAGGCCCGGCACTGGACGGAGATCGCCGCCGAGGACGGCGCCGACGGCGTGCTGTGCCTGCCGCCGACCATGTACCGGGCGAACCGGCGGGAGCTGGTCGCGCACTTCGCCGCCGTGGCCGGCGTCGGCCTGCCGGTGATGCTGTACAACAACCCGGTCGACACCAAGGTGGACCTCACCCCGGCGGTCCTGGCCGAGCTGGCCGCCATCGACAACGTCGTCGCGGTCAAGGACTTCTCCGCCGACGTGCGCCGGGTCCTGGAGATCCGCGAGCTGGCCCCCGACCTGGCCGTCGTCGCCGGCGCCGACGACGTCGCCCTCGAATCCCTGCTGATGGGGGCGACCGGCTGGTTCGCCGGCTTCCCGAACGCGTTCCCGGCCGAGTCGGTGCGCCTGTTCGAGCTGGCCCGGGCCGGCCGGGCGGTGGAGGCGCGGGCGCTGTACGAGCCGCTGGTGGCCGCCTTCCGCTGGGACTCGCGGACGGAGTTCGTCCAGGCCATCAAGCGCGGCATGGACCTGGTCGGCCGGTACGGCGGCCCGTGCCGCCCGCCGCGCGGCCCGATGTCGCCGGAGCAGCTCACGGCGCTGGACGCCGACCTGCGCCGCGCGCTCGACGCGCTGATCCCGGGCTGACGCCGTGCGCTCGATCCGCTGCCTGCACGCCGTCGACTCGCACACCGAGGGCATGCCGACCCGGGTGATCACCGGCGGGGTCGGGGTGATCCCCGGCGCCACCATGGCCGACCGGCGCGCGCACTTCACGGCGCACCTGGACCACCTGCGCCGGTTCCTGGTGCACGAGCCGCGCGGCCACCCCGCGATGAGCGGGGCGATCCTCCAGCCGCCGACCCGGCCGGACGCCGACGTCGGGGTGCTGTTCATCGAGGTGTCCGGCTGCCTGCCGATGTGCGGGCACGGCGCGATCGGCGTCGCCACCGTCCTGGTGGAGACCGGCATGGTCGCGGTCCGGGAGCCGGAGACCGTGGTCCGGCTCGACACCCCCGCGGGGCTCGTCGAGGCCCGGGTGGCGGTCGCCGACGGCCGCGCGGCGGCGGTCACGATCGAGAACGTACCGGCGTTCGTCCTCGAACTGGACGCCGCCGTGACCGTCCCCGACCGCGGCACCGTCCGCTACGACATGGCGTACGGCGGCAACTTCTACGCCATCCTCCCCGTCGCCGACCTGGGCGTGCCGTTCGACCGGGCGAACAAGGACCGGATGCTGTCCGCCGGCCTGGCCATCCTGGACGCCATCAACGCCCAGCGCCCGCCGACCCACCCGACCGACCCGGCGATCACCGGCTGCAAGCACGTCCAGCTCGTCGCGCCCGGCGCGGACGGCAGCGACTCCCGCAACGCCATGGTCATCCACCCCGGCTGGTTCGACCGGTCGCCGTGCGGCACCGGCACGTCGGCCCGGATGGCGCAGTTGCACGCCCGCGGGCGGCTCGCCGTCGGCGAGCGGCACGTCAACGAGTCGCTGCTCGGTACCCGGTTCACCGGCACGCTGCTGCGCACCGCCGCGGTCGGCGGGCTGCCGGCGGTGATCCCGACGATCACCGGGCGGGCCTGGCTCACCGGCACGGCCCAGTACCTGCTCGACCCCACCGACCCCTTCCCGAACGGATTCGTCCTGTGAACCCCGTCTCCTCCACCTCGCCGCAGCGGCCCGACGACGTGGTCGTCACCGTCGGCGAGGGCGACGCGGCCGCGGCCGTGCGCCGGGCCCGCCCGGCCCAGCGCGACTGGGCGGCCGCCGAGCCCGCCGCCCGGGCCGCCGCGCTGGCCGGGCTCGCCGACGCGGTGGCCGCCTCCGACCTGGCCGCGCTCATCGTCCGCGAGGTCGGCAAGCCGGTCACCGAGGCGCGGGCCGAGGTGCAGCGCGCCGCAGCGATCCTGCGGTACTACGCGCAGCAGGCGTACGACCCGATCGGCGAGACGTACGCCGGCCGGCTCTCCTTCACCGTGCGCCGCCCGCGCGGGGTGGCCGGGCTGATCACCCCGTGGAACTTCCCGCTGGCGATCCCGGTGTGGAAGGCGGCGCCGGCGCTGGCGTTCGGCAACGCCGTCGTCCTCAAGCCCGCCCCGGCCGCCACCGCCTGCGCGCTGCGCCTGGCCGAGCTGGCGGCCGACCACCTGCCCGCCGGCCTGTGCGCGGTCGTGCCGGGCGGCGCGGACGTCGGCCGGGTGCTGGTCGGCACGGCCGACGCGGTGTCGTTCACCGGCTCCGGCCCGGTCGGCCGCTGGGTGGCCGGGGCGGCGGCGGCCCGCGGCGTACCGGCGCAGTGCGAGATGGGCGGCCTGTCCGCGACGATCGTCCTGCCGGACGCGAACCTCGGCGCCGCCGCCGCCGACATCGCCGCCGCCGCGATGGCCTTCGCCGGCCAGAAGTGCACCGCGACCAAGCGGGTCATCGCCGTCGGCGCCGACCTCGCCGACGCGCTGCGCGCCGCGGTCGCCGACCTGGCCGTCGGCGACCCGGCCGACCCGGCCACCGCGGTCGGCCCGGTGATCGACGAGAACGCGCGCCGGCGGGTGGTCGCGGCCGGCGGCCGGGCGCTCGACGGCGCCGGCTGGTACGTCCGCCCGACCGTCGTCACCGACCCGGCCAGCCGGCTGCACCGCGAGGAGGTCTTCGGCCCGATCTGCACCCTCACCGCCGCCGCCGACGCCGACGCGGCCATCGCCCTGGCCAACGCCACCGACTACGGCCTGGTCACCTCGCTGTACACCGGCGACCTCGACGCCGCGCTGCGGTACGTGGACCGCTGCGAGTCCGGCCAGGTCAAGGTCAACATGCCGACCACCGGGGTGGACTTCCACCTGCCGTTCGGCGGCGAGCGCCACTCCGGGTACGGCGGCAAGGAGCAGGGCAAGGCCGCCGCCGCCTTCTACACCCGCAGCCGCACCATCCAGATCTCCGGTCCGCAGTGACCGGTGTACCACGTCCGACGAGCCACGCGCCTTGGCCGAGGGGGAGAACCGTACGAGAAGTCAGGTGACCACACGCATGAACAAGCCCCACCGCGGCAACCCACCCGCCGACGGTCCCGCCGAACCCGGCGCGGACGTACGGCACCGCTGTCGGCCGCTCAGCCTCCAGGAGGCCGTGGATGCGCTCGCCGCCCGGCTCGCCCGCCCGGCGATGATCGAGGACCACCAGCACCGGGTGATGGTGCACAGCGCGCACGACGGGAACCTCGACGACGTGCGCCGGATGTCCATCCTGAACCGCCGGACCGACCCGGAGGTGATGAGCCGGCTCCAGCACTTCGGCATCGGCCGCGCCACCGGCGCGGTCCGCACCCCCGCCTACCCCGACCTGCGGATGTGGCCGCGGCTGTGCGTGCCGGTCCGGCACCGCGGGATGCTGCTCGGGTACGTCTGGTTCCTGGACCGCGACGGCACCCTGACCGGCGCCGACGTGACGGTCGCCGAGGAGGCGTGCGGCGAGCTGACCCTGGAGATGTTCCGCGAGCTGCGGACCAACGACACCGCCGGCCACCGGGTCGCCGCCTGGGTCCGCGACCTGCTCTCCACCGACCGGACCGCGCAGGTGGCCGCCGCGGCGGCGTTCCTGGACGACGGGTACTTCGTCGACGGCACCCCGGTCGCGGTGCTGATCGGCCAGCCGGTCGGGGCCCGGGCGCGGCCGGCGGAGTTGCAGGTGCTGCTGGAGGAGGCGCTGGTGGCGACCGCCCGGTTCGGCGGCCCGCGCGGCTCGCTGCACCTGGCCCAGCACGACCGGGCCATCCTGGTGACCGCGCAGTGCGCCGGGTACCCGACGGTCGAGGAGACCGCGGCCCGGCTGCGCGCCGAGATCGCCCGGACCACCGGCGAGGACGGCGCGGTGGACGACGTGCTGATCGGCGTCGGCGGCCCGGCCGACGCGCTGGACGACGCCCTGTCCTCGTACGGCCGCGCCCGGCTCGCGCTGCGCGTCGCCGCGGTCCAGCCGGACCTCGGCCCGATCGCCCGCTGGGCCGACCTCGGCGTCTACCGCGCCCTGCCGGCGATCATGGCGGCCCGGCACGGCGAGATCAGCGTGCACCCGCAGGTGGAGCGGATGTTCCCCGACCCGGCGCACGGGCCGATGCTGGAGACCCTGGAGACGTACCTGGACCTGGCCGGCAACGCGGACGCCGCGGCCAAGCGGCTGCACCTGCACCGGACGTCCCTGTACTACCGGCTCCAGCGGGCCGAGCAGCTCCTCGGCGCCGACCTCAAGAACGGCGCCGAGCGGCTCTGCCTGCACCTGGCCCTGAAGGTCGGCCGGCTCTCCGGCGCCTACCGCCCCGGCAGCGTCCACTTCCCACGGCTGTAGCGGCCGCACCGGGCGACCTTCCGACACCTGTGGGTGGATCGACCGGCCCCCGAGGACAACGATCGTCATAGATATCCCCACGTCACGCACCCGGTCGCCCACCCCTTCCCCGAGCGCCGGCGCGTGCGCCCCCGGAGGTTGGCATGCGAATCACCAGACGACAGCCCGCGGCAGCGGTCCGCGCGGTACTGCACCTGGCCCTGGCCGCGGCGACCGGCGTCGCCCTGGCCGCGGTGCCCGGCGCCGGCGCCGCCGCGGACCCGACGTCCGGCGGCCACGCCGCGGACCCGGTGACGGCCTGCCGGATCGCCCCGGGCGGCTTCCTGCACGAGGGCCCGACCGACTGGAACTCCTTCCCCAAGCCGGTCGGCCCGCGCAGGGCGGCGCTGCTGTTCAGCGGCGGCTGGAACATGGACGCCGAGTACGACCGGCTCAAGGCGGCCGAGGAGTGGTACCGCACCGCCTCGTTCGGCCGCTACCAGCTCACCCTCGTACCGCACAAGAAGCCCGTCTCCCTCTCCCCCGCGGGCGAGCGGGAGCTGCGGCGGCACGACCGGGCGGCCGACCCCGACCGGCTCGGCGACGTCGTCGCCGACCGCGGCATCCCGTCCGTGTGGGGCGACGCCGCCCGCCGCGCCGACCGGGACTTCGACTTCTCCCAGATCGACATCGTCTTCTACATGCACAGCGGCACCAGCCGCTCGTACGCCCAGTTCGACGGGGTCACCCTCGACGGCAAGAGCATCAAGACCGGCGCCATCCTCGGCACGGACTGGGGCAGCCACAAGGCCAAGCTGCTGATCCACGAGGGCGGCCACACGATCAGCCTCCCCGACCTGTACGGCGGCTCCGGCGGCTACGCCTACACCGGCGGCTGGGACATCCAGAGCAGCATCAACGGCCCCTCCCCCGACCACTTCGCGTGGCACAAGTGGAAGCTCGGCTGGCTGGACGACGACCAGCTCCGCTGCGTCGCCACCCGCAACACCAGCAGCGAGCACGTCCTGACGCCCAACGAGACGACCGGCGGCACCAAGGCGGTGGTCGTCCGGTACGGCAACTCGACGGCCTACATCGCCGAGGTCCGCACCAAGCAGGGCGTCAACACGGCGAGCTGCGACACCGGGGTCCTCGTGTACCGGGTCGACTCGAAGACCGCCAGCGGCTCCGGACCGGTCCGGGTCATGGACTCCCACCCCAGCAGCAGTTGCGGCGGCAACAACCTCAACGACGGCACGTACGACGTCGGCGCCGGCGAGGTGAGCACCTTCACCGACAGCGCCAACCAGGTCAAATTCGAGGTCCGCAGCAAGGACGGCGAGAACTACACCGTCAGGGCCACCTACGGCAACGCGGTCGCCGGCTGACCCGCCCGGCCGGCTCCGTCCCCGAAGGCGGAGCCGGCCGGGCCGGGCCCCGGGGCGCTCCCGCCTCCTCAACCGCACACAGGGAGCGCCCCGGGGCCGCTCCCCCACCCCGGAGGACGTTTCCGATGCACCCACCAGCAGCCCGCCGCGCCGGGCCGATCGTCGCGATCACGGCCACCCTGATCGGCACCCTCGGGGTACCGGCCGCGGCCGCGGCGCCCGCCGCCGACCCGTTCGCGGTACTCGACCCGCAGCACTGGCAGAACCCCGACACAATGACCCGGGACGACTACAAGCCCATCCCGAACACGCCCCGGGTCGACCCGGCCCGCCGCGGCACGATCCGCAACTTCAGGATCGCGCTGGTCACCCTGGACTTCCCGGACCAGCCGTTCACCGCGACCCTGCCGCCGCGGTCGGACGTCTTCGGCAACCCGCAGGCGACCGCCGCGAACATCCCGCGGGACCGGGTCGCCGCTTTCTACCGCGACTTCCTCAACCGGCCGAACGAGCTGAACCGCGGCCGCACCCTGCACGAATACTGGATGCAGGACTCCGAGGGCCGGTACGGCGTCGAGCTGACCGCCTTCGGGCCGTACAAAATGCCGGGCAAGGCGCACGAGTACGGCATCGACGGCTTCAACCCCGGCGCCTGCCCCGCCGGCGACCGCTGCGGCCGGGACATCCGCGCCGACGGCCTCGGCGCCTGGCGCCGCGCGGTCGGCGAGGCCGAGGCGCGCAAGTACGAGATGTCGTTCATCCTCTCCGCCGGCCAGGACGAGTCGTCCACCTGGCAGGAGTTCGGCCAGATGATGTTCAAGAGCAGGGAGGACGTACCGCGGGCATGGGGCCCGCCCGGCGGCGGCCGCACCTGGTCCGCGACCCGCTACGTCGACTGGACCTCGTGGAAGGCGGCCGCGGCGATCTGGCCCAACGCCGGCGGCACCTCGTCGACCCAGGCGGAGAGCTCCGGGATGGCGACGTTCGCCCACGAGCTGAGCCACCTGCTGAGCATCGGCGACAACTACAACAACCCGTACGGCACGCCGCTGCGCCGCGCGTACACCGGCATCTGGAGCATGATGTCCCGCGGCACCTTCAACGGCCCCGGCGGCCCGCACACCCGCTGGCGGATCCCGCCGACCGCCGGCGGCGCCCTGGGCTCCCTGCACACCCTGCGGGACAAGATGAAGATCAAGCTGGTCGGCGAGCAGAACGTACTGCGCCTGTCCCGCGAGGCCCTGGCCGACTCCGGCATCGTCGTCGCCGAGGTCACCGCCCGGGCGATCCCCGCCGGCCCGACGGGCCTGACCGGCCTGAACATCGCCCTGAACCGGGACAACGCGCCGTCGTGCAGCATCGCCGCCGACCCGCGCTGCGACGGCGGCGGGTTCAACAACTACACCGTCGAGGTGATCGGCCGGGTCGGTCCCGACTCGTTCACCCCCGACTCCGGCGTCCTGCTCAGCAAGACCAAGAACGCCGACAGCGCCCCCTTCCAGTGGGTCGTCGATGCCCACCCGGAGGACATCAACATGATCGACTTCTACCGGCCGGACGGCACCCCGCAGAAGATCACCATGGGCGACTACCGCCAGCTCTCCGACGCCCTGCTGCACGCCGGCACCCGCTCGAACAGCGAGTACGAGTACGTGGACAAGAGCAACAAGCTCCATTTCTACGTGCTGGACGTGCAGCGGGCGGCCGACGGCACCGTCCGGTACGCGGTGGCGGTGCGCTCGCTGGACGGCAGCGGGCCGAGCACGCGGGGCGTCACGCTGTCGGCGGGTGTACCGGGCGACGGCTCGCCGACCGGCGCCGGGGTGGCGTGCACGTTCGACCTGGCCAACACCGGGCGGTACGTCGCCGGCGGGAAGCACCCGGAGGACGTGGCGGCCCAGTTGCAGTCCGACGTGTACAAACTGACCGCCTCGGTCGCCGGGGATGGCTGGCGGGCGGTGCTGCCCAACGCGCTCGCGACGGCGGCCTTCGGCCGCAGCGTGCCGGTGCGGGTCGCGGTCGGGGCGACGGCGCAGGCCGCGGAGACCGGCGTGGTGACGCTGACGGCGACCTCGGTCAGCGACCCGACGAAGACGGCCAGCGGCGAGTGCCGGGTGCGCCGCTGAGTCCGCGGCGGGCGGCGGATGCCACTGGGGGCCGTCCGCCGCCCGCCGCCGGAACCCCGGCCTCCCACAGCGTGTCGAGGCCGGAGTCCGCATCGGACCCCGTGACGGTGATCGCGTCGCCGTGACAGTCGATCCGGCCGAAGTACGCGCCGGTGCGCGCGTCCCGGTGGACGACCTCCACCCGGCCACCGGGGCGCCAGCGGCGCATCTCCTCGTACGGGCCCGACCCGGCGAACACCGCGACGGTCCAGTAGGCGTGGCCGGCGCAGTACCGCAGCGAGCCGGGGTGGGCGTCGCCGAGCGGGACCACCCGCCCGGCGAGGCCCGCCCAGATCCTGCCCTCGTCGGCGTTCTCGAGGTCCGGCTGCTCCACCCACACCGGCGTACCGGCGAGGTCGAGCGCACCGGCGGCGGTGCACGCGCGACTCATGCTCGGCAGGACGGTGCGGGTCCCGCCGCGAGGGTCGAGCAGGACGTTGCGGGGGCAGCCGTGGGGGTCGGTCTCCGTGAAGCCGATGCCGGCGCCGGTGACCTCGACCCCGCTGACGCTCGCGCCCGCCGCCGGACAGTGCAGGGTCGCCGTGGCCAGGGTGGGCACGATCAGGGTCGAGACGCACCACGTGTCGGTGCGCGGGTCGGCCGACTCGTGGTACAGGGTGTCGCCGACGACGCTCCAGGGGCCGGTATGCGCCGGGTGGGCGGGGACGGCCTGTTGTCGGCCGGTGCGCAGGTCGACGCGGAGGAGCCGGACCCGCGATCGGGGCGGCGCACCCGCGGTGAGGGCCGAGTCCTCGGCGACGATCGCGTAGTTGCCGGCGAACCGAACGTTGTGGATCTCCCGGCCCGCGGGCGGATCGACCCGGGCGACGACCCGGCCGGTCGCGGCTTCGACGAAGACCGCGGTCCTCGACCGCGGGTTCGCGGGGGCGACATACATGCCGTGGCCGTTCCCGCCGGCGAAGCCGGTGTTCGGCATCCCGGCCCGGACGACGCTCCGCCAGGCGAACAGGGCATCCAGCGGTACGGGCGACGGCGCGGCGGACTGCCCGGGCCGGGCTTCGACCCGGGCCGCGGCACTGGACCGGGGGGTGGGGCGCACGTCGCTGCCGGTGGCCAGCAGCGCGACCAGCGCGGCGCAGGCGCCCACCGCCCGAAGGGCGCTCCGCCCGGACCTGGTCCGGTCGCGCGCTGCGTCCATGCTCTCCTCCTCCCGCGACCGGTACCCGCCGCCACCGCCGCCCCGAGCGCCGCCGCCGAACGCCGCCGGCCGCTGGGTCGCGCCCGCTGCGAGCCGGCGACGCGGCGTCCACCTCGGGCCCCGGCCCGACCGCGGCCGCACGTCCCGATTCTCGTCGTCCGGAGTGGATTCGCTGCCGCCCTGTCGGCTTGCCGACAACCGGGTTGCATATCCGCCGCCCCGAACCGGACATGGCTGCGATCTGGGCAATTCTGTCGCGCAAGAGAAGAAATACGGCGGCCGAGAGCACTGCACCGCAGGCCGGGACGGCGGCACAGGGGTACTCCTCGGGAGAGGACATCGACCGGCCACCTGTGACAGCATCGGGCGCGTGACCGGCCAGCGAACCGCCCTCATCCTCTGGGACATCGACCACACCCTCGTGAGCATCGGCGGCCTGAGCCGCCGCATCTACGAGCGCGCCTTCCGGGAAGTCACCGGCCAGCCGCTCGGCGAGCTGGCGGACATGACGGGCCGTACAGAGTGCGCCATCCTCACGGACACCCTGGACATGCACGGCATCCACGCGACCAGCGAGCTGCTCGACGCCTGCTACCGTGCCCTGGCGGTGGCGGCTGAGGACCTGCGCGACGAGATCCGCGGCTCGGGACGGGTGCTGCCGGGTGCCCCGGGTGCCCTCGCGGGTTTGGCGGCGGTAGCGCAGCAGACCGTGGTAACCGGCAACATCCGGCCCATTGCCGAGATCAAGTTGGGCGCCCTCGACCTGGCAGAGCACATCAACTTCGCCATCGGCGGCTACGGCTCCGACGGACAGTACCGCGAGCCCCTCGTTCGGCTGGCCTGTGCGCGGGCCAACGAACAGCTCGGCACTTCGTTCGCCGCCCAGCAGGTAGTGGTCATCGGTGACACGCCCTTGGACATCGAGGCGGCGCGTGCCGCAGGCGTGCATTCCATCGGCGTTGCTACGGGAAGCAGCTCGGTGGAGGCGTTGGAAGCCGTCCAGTCGTCAGCCGTCCTGCCCGACCTGAGCGACAGCGACCGGCTGCTGAGGGTGGTACTGGAACTCACTGCCTAGCGGGCCGTTGCGGCGGCGTGCTGGTCCCGGAAGGTGCGGACTGCCCGGCTGCTCCCGAAGGGCTCGAGTGCGCTGCGGAAGTCGTCGAGCCGGGTGGCAACGCGCGCTGAGCCCAAGGCGGTGGCTCGGGCGAGGGCATCGCCGGCCACGGCACAGGCGCCGTCAACGTCGTACTCGATGAGGTGGCACTTGGCCAGCCGCGCGAGGTAGTGCACAGCATCGCGTACCCGGTGCGGGGCGTTCTGGTCCAGCAGCCGCAGAGCGCGACCGATGGCCTGACGGGCTTCGCGCGACATCCGAGGTTCGAGGTAGCAGGCACCCTCCTGAGCAGCCAGTTCGACTTCGTCCACGTATCCGGCCCACAGTGGTTCGGGTGTGGGTGCAGCCGCGGCGAAGGCGGTCCGCGCCCTGTCCAGCGCCCGCAGACTGGCGGCCTTGTTCCCCAGCGCAGCATTGGCCCGGGCCAGCCGGGTGGCCAGCATCGTGCGCACCAGCGGGGTCGTACTGCCATCCGCCGTCTCGAAAGCGGTACGGGCCAGCGACAGTGCCGACTTGGCGCGCAGCCGGTACGTGTCCTGCAAGTTCATGTACGCCAACACACCGGCTGCCAGGGCCGGGTCGTCGGCCTCATGGGCGGCGTACACGGCGGTACTCCAATATCGACGGGCGGCACCGTGCTGGTTGCTCTCCAGGGCCAGCCACCCGGCGAGTTGACTCAGTTGCCCGAAGGTGTGCAGGTGCCGGTCCGGGTCGGTTTCGGCGTGCGGTGCGAGCCGAGCAACGTACTGCGCCACCGGCGCCAGGAGAGCATTACCGCCTTGCTCGGCATCCAACTTGTAGACCAGGCGAAGCAGCAACTCAGCACGCGCGGGGATTGCATGTGTTGCCGGATCGGCCGGCTCGGGTACCGGGAACTCATTACTCACCGCCATGTCCCGGATGAGACTGCGCGGCACAGCGGGTGGCTCAGCGAGCCCCGGCGCGGCGCTGGCATATGGACTCATGGTCGCCGCACTGACCTCACCGAGCGGAGAAAGTCGCTGCGCGGTCACCCGCTGCTGAAGCTGCACCTCGGCGATGTGGGCATCATGGCCGGCAGCCAGCATGCCACCGGTACCCAGCAGCTCGTCGCACTGCACCCAGAACGCCCGAGGTGGGCACTGACGGCCGGTTTCGACGTTGGCGATGCTGCTGCGGGTGTAGCGCACGAGCGCCGCGAAGGTCTGTTGACTGTGCCCTGCCGCCCGGCGGTACCCCGCGAGCTGGCGACCGAGCCGTTGCCGGGCGCTACCGGGCGCTGTGTCGGCCATACCTGTCCTCCCCGGATGTCAACAGATTGTCAGTGCTGCGCCGAGACTGTCGCCACCACCGTAGTGCCCGACTTGACTCAGGCACATGGCACCGGGATGGGTGCTGCTGCCGCTGCCACACGGACGTGGCTGTGGAACCCGACGCCGCCCGTCCCGGTGCCGCCCATCTGCCCAGCGTGGACAGTCCCGGCATTGCCCGCAGCACTCAGGAGCGACAACGTGAAGCCGACCCTCTACGGATTCCTGCGGGTTCCCGCCGACGTGTCGGACGCCGCCATACGGGAGTTGGAGCAGCAGCTCCACGACTTCGCTCACTCCGAGGGCTTCACGCTCGACACCATCTACCACGAGTACCGCAACAGCTCTTACGACGTGCTGTTGGAGATGATCGAGCGTATGCGCCGGGCTGAGGTGCACCACGCCGCTATGCCAATACTGCACCACATCTCGGCGCACCCCCTGTTGCAGCGGATGTACTTCGACCTGTTTCACCAGTCGGGGCTCTGGGTGTATGGGACGGCATATTCGCCGGGGCTGTAGCGATCCGCGGGCGAGCAAGCGCCGGGCACGTCATGTACTGCAAGAAAAGCAAGCCCGGGCTTGTGCCGGCCGCCGCCGACTACAGGTCGCCGAGCGCGCGGCGGGTCACCAACTCCAGCACAGCGATCACCGTGCCGGCACCCACGATCTCCCCCTCCGACACGGAGCTGCGGGCCCGGTCCAACGGAACCCACGCCACTTCCTCGGCCTCGTTGATGTCGACCGGCGGGCCGACGTACTCGGCCGACCGGGCCAGGAACAGCAGATTCTCCGCATCCGCCGTCGCCGCCCACGTCTGGAACGACACCAGTGGCTCAACCGGGCCGGGCCGCCAACCGGTCTCCTCCTCGACCTCTCGGGCCGCGCACGCCGCGGCGGACTCCCCCGGGTCGACATAACCGCCGGGCAACTCCCACACCCAGCGGTCGAACACGAGCCGGTGCCGCCGCATCAACAGCAAGCGCCCTTGGCCGTCGAGAACCGCCACCATCGCCGACCGGGGCGCGCGGATCACGTACTGCTCGAACCGCACCCCGTCCGGCAGCTCCACATCGGCGATGCTCAGGTGTGCCCGCCGGGTGGCGTCCACCACACGCTCCCCGTGAATGGTCCACTGCGTTCGACCGATCCTGCTGTCCGCCACTCCGCCAGTATCGGCGCCGACCGTGTCCAGGCCAGCGTCACCGGCGGCTCACCTCTCTCCGACCTCGGTGAGTCAGCCCGGACATCGCCGCCGACCTGCGCGGCCGGGCCAGCATCAACATCACCGGCCATCCACCGCCGTCAACTTCGCCGGCTGCCCCGCGGGGTGCCTGCGGGATGTCCCGGACCGGGGATGCCCGGTCACACAGTTGATCACTCAGACAACAAAGAGACCACATCCGCCAATGAATGTGGTCTCCGAGCTGGTGGGCGATACTGGGTTTGAACCAGTGACCTCTTCCGTGTCAAGGAAGCGCGCTCCCACTGCGCCAATCGCCCGCGTCTTCAGTTGAGGTGGGGACGGGATTTGAACCCGCGTGGACGGCTTTGCAGGCCGTTGCCTCGCCTCTCGGCCACCCCACCGAGTCTGAGGCCTTCGCCACGATACATGGCCTCGCAGAGCGGACGACGGGACTCGAACCCGCGACCCTCACCTTGGCAAGGTGATGCGCTACCAACTGCGCTACGTCCGCATGTGCTTACCGGGAGCCCGCCGGAGCGCTTTCCCGTTTGTCCCCGCTGTTCCCCGGTGACGGTTGAGAACTGTAGCAGGCGGCCCGGAGCGGGTGCCAACCCGACCCCCGCACCGGCGCGTCGATGCCGATCCCGACCGGCACAGCCGGATCAACCAGGATGAATCACCCAGCAGCCCGCGGCCCGCCGGAGCGGCGCCGGGCCGGCGGCGGGGGCGGGTGGGCGGCTTGTAGCGTCGGCGGCGTGTTGACGCGTACCTGGGACGAGACGATCACCGCGGCCACGCCCCCGGTCGCCGTGGTGACCGATCCCGTCGGCGGGACGCACGTGCTGGTGGCACGGCATGCGCTGGTGCGGGAGGTGCTCGCCGATCCGGTGCGGTTCCGGCCGGACAACGCGCTCGACGCCCTCACCCCGATCCCCGTGTCGGCGCTGCGGATTCTCGCCCGGCACGGGTTCCGGCTGCCGCCGACGCTTGCCAACAACGGCGGGGCCAGCCATCCGGGGATTCGGGAGATCACCGCGGCGGCGCTGCACCCGGACCGGGTCGCGGCGGCGCGGCCGTGGCTGGACGACGTTGTTGCCCGGCGGGTGGCGGGGCTGCGGGCGCGGCTGCGGGCCGGGGACGCCGTCGACCTGTACGCCGAGCTGGCCGCCGACCTGCCGCTGCTCGTGCTGAGCCGGCTGATCGAGCTGCCCGCCTCCGACGTCGCCGTGGTGAAGGAGTTCTCCCGGGCGGCGCTGGAGCTGTTCTGGGCGCCGCTGGACCGGGGGCGGCAGGAGGAGCTGGCCGCGGTCGTCGGGCGGTACCACGGGGTGCTGCGCGGGTTCGCCGCCGAGGGCGGCGGGATGGTCGGGCGGATCCGGGAGTTCGCCGGCAGCGTCGACGTGGCCGTGGGGGCCCTTTTCTTCCTGCTGGTCGCCGGGCAGGAGACGACGTCGCAGTTTCTCACCCTGCTGCTGCACCGGCTGGCCGGCGAGCCCGACGTGCTGGCCGCCGTCGAGGACGGGCGGGTGGCCGTGGACGCCGTCGTCGAGGAGGGGCTGCGGCTCGTGCCGCCGATCACCACCTGGCGGCGGGTGACCGGTGTCGACACCGAGCTGGGCGGGGTGGCGGTGCCGCGGGGTACGTCCGTGGTGCTGTGGCTGGCCGCGGCCGGGTCGGACCCGGAGGTGGTGGCCGAGCCGGGGGCGTTCCGGCCGGGGCAGCGGGGGTCGCGGCGGCACCTGGCGTTCGGGGCGGGGGCGCACCGGTGCGTGGGGGCGCAGCTCGCCCGGATGGAGGCCGGGGTGGTCGTCGGGCGGGCGGCGGGGCTGCTGCGGGACGCGGCCGTGCGGCGGGCGCCCTGGTGCCCGGACAACCTGTCCTTCCGGATGCCGGACGCCCTCGTCGTCGCCCGCTGACTCCCCGCGAGCGCCCGCGAGCAGCGCGGGTCAGGCGTCGGACTCGGCCCAGGTGCGCCAGTCGTCCAGCAGACCGTACAGGGCCGGCGTCAGCCACTCGGGGGCCGAGCGGGCGAACACGCCGGGCTCGATCGCGCCCGCGCCGTCGGGCAGGACGCCCAGCAGGTTCTGCGGGATCAGCTCGCCGACGTTCGTCCAGTGAACCAGCTCCGGCGCCGCCGGCCACGCGCCGACCACCACCCCGGCGGTCACCCCGCGGCGGTCCAGGGCCTCCAGCGTCAGCGCGGTGTGGTTGAGCGTGCCGAGGCCGGCGCGGGCCACCACGACCGCGCGGGCGTCCAGCGTCACGGCGAGGTCGGCCAGGGTCCAGGGCTGGCCGGACGGGCGCAGGCCCATCGGTACCAGCAGCCCGCCCGCCCCCTCGACCAGCGTGAGGTCGTGTCGGCCGGCGATGTCGCGCAGCTCGTCCACGACCGCGTACAGCTCCAGCGGCGGGCGCTCGCTCACCCGCGCCGCGGTCAGCGGGGCGAGCGGGTCGGGGTAGTCGGCGAGGGTGCGGACGGTCGCCGGGGCGCTCAGCCGCGCGATGGTGTCGGCGTCGCCGGGGGAGCCGTCCGCCGTACCGCTCTGGGCTGGTTTGACGACCGCGACCCGCAGGCCGGCCGCCCCGGCCGCGGCGGCGATGGCGGCGGTGGCGACGGTCTTGCCGACGCCGGTGTCGGTGCCGGTGACCAGGACCGGGCCGCGCCACTCCTCGCCGGTCACGCGAGCACCGCCGCGATCGTGTCGAGGGCCGCGTCGAAGTCGGCGGCGGGGATGCCGACGTTGACGGTCAGCCGCAGCCGGGAGACGTGGTCGGGGGTCGACGGGGGGCGGAAGACGCCGACGGCGACGCCCTTCTCCCGGCAGGTCGCGGCCCACGCGACGGCCGCGTCGGGGCTCGGCGCGGCGACCGAGACGACGCCGCCGGCCGGTTCGCGGACGGTGGCGCCGGCGGCGCGCAGGACGGCGGCGGCGCGGGCGGCGCGGCGGCGCAGTTCGGCGCGGCGGTCGTCGGCGGCGATGGCCAGGTCGAGGGCGGCGGCGACGCCGGCGGCGACGGCGGGGGGTGGGGCGGTGTCGTAGATGAACGTGCGGCCGGTGTCGACCAGGTGCCGGCGCAGCGCGGCCGGGCCGGCGATCACGCCGCCGGCGCCGCCGAGGGCCTTGGACAGCGTGCCGGTGCGGACCACGTCCGGCTCGGCGGCCAGCCCGGCGGCGGCGACCGCGCCGGCGCCGGCGGGGCCGAGCACGCCGAGGGCGTGCGCCTCGTCGACGAGCAGCAGCGCGCCGGCGGCCCGGGTGACCGCGTGCAGGGCGGGCAGCGGGGCGAGGTCGCCGTCCACCGAGAAGAGCGACTCGGTGAGGACGACGGCCGGGCGGCCGGGGTGGGCGGCGAGCGCCGCGGCGACGGCGGCGGGGTCGGCGTGCGGGACGGTGATCGTCTCCGCGCCGGCCAGCTTGCAGCCGTCGTGCAGGGAGGCGTGGTTGTGCGCGTCGTTGACCAGCAGGGTGCGCGGGCGGGTCAGGGCGCGGACGGCGCCGAGGTTGGCCAGGTACCCCGACGAGTACGTGAGCGCGACGTCGGCGCGCAGCCAGGCGGCGAGCCGGTCGTCGAGGTCGGCGTGGGCGGCGGTGCTGCCGCGGACGAGGCGGGAGCCGGTGGCGCCGAGCCCGTACGCGGCGAGGGCCGCGGCCGCGGCGGCGGTGACCGCGGGGTGGGCGGCCAGGCCGAGGTAGTCGTTGCCGGCCAGGTCGACGGCCGGGTCGCCGGGCGGGCGGGCGGCGAGGCCGCGGGCCAGGCCGGCCCGGGCGCGCAGGTCGGCGCGCCGGTCGAGGGTGGCCAGCCAGGCGGCCGGGTCGGGCGGGCGAGCGTCCCTGTGCTGCGGCACCGTGTCCTCCGAAGCCTGCCGTCCCGCGGGGTCCGCCCCGCTGGGCGGGCGCGCGCCGGGCGGGCGCGCGGGTGGCCCGGCGGCGGTGGCGGCGGCGCCGCGGGCCGCTTGTAGGGTACGACCCATGCCCGACATCCTCGACCGCGCCCGCGCGCGGGTGCTGGAGTCCGGCGCCGGTCTCGACGAGGCCGGCGTGCTGGAGATCCTGCGCCTGCCGGACGACCGGCTCCCCGCCGCCCTGCAGCTCGCCCACGAGGTACGGATGCGCTGGTGCGGCCCGGAGGTCGAGGTCGAGGGCATCGTCTCGCTGAAGACCGGCGGCTGCCCGGAGGACTGCCACTTCTGCTCGCAGTCGGGGCTTTTCTCCTCCCCGGTACGGGCGGTGTGGCTGGACATCCCGTCGCTGGTCAAGGCGGCCAAGCAGACGGCGGCGACCGGGGCGACGGAGTTCTGCATCGTGGCCGCGGTCCGCGGGCCGGACGCCCGGCTGATGAAGCAGCTCCGCGCCGGTGTCGAGGCGATCCGCGCCGAGGTCGACATCCAGGTGGCGGCCAGCCTGGGGATGCTCACGCAGGAGCAGGTCGACGACATGGTCGACATGGGCATCCACCGGTACAACCACAACCTCGAGACGTCCCGGTCGTACTTCCCGAACGTCGTCACCACCCACTCCTGGGAGGAGCGGTGGGGCACGCTGCGGATGGTCCGCGAGTCCGGCATGGAGGTCTGCTGCGGCGGCATCCTGGGCCTCGGCGAGACGCTGGAGCAGCGGGCGGAGTTCGCCGCGCAGCTCGCCGAGTTGCAGCCGCACGAGGTGCCGCTGAACTTCCTCAACCCGCGGCCGGGCACGCCGCTGGGCGACCGCGAGGTGGTCGACCCCAAGGACGCGCTGCGGGCGATCGCGGCGTTCCGGCTGGCGCTGCCGCACACGATCCTGCGGTACGCGGGCGGGCGGGAGATCACGCTCGGGGACCTCGGCACGCGCGAGGGGCTGCTGGGCGGCATCAACGCCGTCATCGTCGGCAACTACCTGACCACGCTGGGCCGGCCGGCGACCGCGGACCTGGACCTGCTCGTGGACCTCAGCATGCCGGTGAAAGCCCTCTCGGCGACCCTCTAGGCGGCGCGATGACGACGGGGATCCAGTGGTGCGACCGGTGCGGCGACGGCGTGGCCGGCGCCGACCACGCGGCCTGCGCGGCGGCGCGGGGGTTGGAGCCGCCGCGGTACTGCGGGTACTGCCGGCGGCGGATGAGGGTGCAGGTACTCCCCGCGGGGTGGTCGGCAACCTGCGTTGCGCATGGGGAAACTAGTAACTCTGGGTGATTGTTGCCGGCGTTATGTCTGGTTTCGCTGCGTACGGGTCCGTCGGTCGGTTCGGCTGTCCGTTTAGTGGCGTACCAACGTGATGCGTCCGTCGTTGAACCGTCTCGGTCGCGGTCCCGCATACCGGGCGGCCCGGACAGTTCCCCGGCGGACGAGTTGCGCAAGTCACTCCTCGCTACCTAGAGTGACGTGGTCTGGTGCGGGCGCGAGGGGCGAAAGGTCCTACCGCTGGGGTACCCCGGGTGCCCGCACCGACAACCCTCCCCTGGCCGCGTTCCGTGCGGGATCAGCGGCGAGGGTCCCAGCGAGGCTGCCAGCCGACCAGTCGAGCGATCCCGACCTCCCAAGCGTAGAAACGCGGACGGGCAGAGTAAAAGAGCCCCAACCGACCAGGGCAGGAAGAGCGGTTCGCACCGTGCTGCGGGAGTTGCTTTCAGGAGCTCACGCGCGGGACACCCAGCAAGACCTTATGAGTTGGATGCATCACTTCGACCAGGTCAAAACCAGTGATCTGTGCGATCACCTCGATGCTCGGTCGACTCTTGTCGACAAGCATTTCGACAGTCAACGTACCGCCTGTCGGAAGCCGGAAAGGCATCACACGCAATTCGTGCCGACGACTGATGTGCTCGGCGGCATCGCCTGTCCCTTGGCTGGGATCGATACGCAACCGGCGGGCTCAGCAATCCGAGGACGATCGGGTTGCCAGCAAAGTCGTCCCGCGTCACTTCAATGGGTGATTTATTCACCAAGCAGAAACCGCAGAAGCAACATGATGAATCAGGCCCCGAAGGTACTGCCCATCGCACCGCTTTCAGAAGATTGGCGGATTCCCGCTTCACTACTCCGTGACGCGTCAGCTTTGGCAGTACGTGACCCAGAGGCGGTTGGCGCCGTTCTCGTCGGCGTACTGACCGGTGTCCTTGAGCGCGGGGATGGGTGCAGCGAAGCGGCCGTCACGGTCGGTGGTGGCAGAGGCCAGTTCGAGCCGATCGCGTCGTTGTCCTGCTCCGCCGCGATCTGCATCTCCGGGCTCGGGTCCAACGCGAAGGCCAGTGGTACGTCGGGCACGGGGGTACCGCTCTCATCGACCAGGACGCCATTGAGAGTGAACGCTGCGGACGTACGAGCTGGGTCGTCGCTGGTCGTCAGCTTCGAGGGCATCGACTGCTGCACCAGCACCCGACCGCCACCAGGGGTTCTGCCCGTCGCGGATACCGGTACGGCCGACGCCACCAGTCCTACAGCCAACACGGATACGCAACCGAGCCGGACCCGCGTGTGTTTCTCACCTTGTCTCCCACCTCCATGAGCTGTACTGATGTACTTGCGGGATGCTAGGCATCGGTGGTCGACGAAACAAACCGTCAGCTACCCGACAGTAGGTCACTCCACGTAGTGTGGATCGTCCAGCGTGGACTAATTCAGGCGGCTAGCGCCTGAGTGGGTGAAGCGAGCAAGCCAAGATGTTCAGGGATGCCAGCGTCTCGGTACTCCCGTCGCGACACTGGTGCATTCTTCCGGTGCGTCCATCATCCGATTCGGAACATAGGCCGTCAAGGTCAATATTTGTCAACCTGCTTCGTTTGTCATTTTCCCCGCTATGCCCGTTGTGAATATGTGGTGGTGGCTATTCATGATCGGATCGGGCACCGGTTTCCTGCCCGGCTTCCGAAATCAGAGGGTCGGTGGTGTCCGGCATTCGGCGGTTCCACATTGGCGTTGCGGCCGGAGCGGAGCAGCGCTGACCACTGGTGACGTGCTGCTCCATCGGAGGCGGCCGGGTCAGGTCAGGCGGCGCAGCAGCGTGCTGACCCGGCCCGGGTCGAACCGGATCGACGCGTGCGCCGCGCCCACCCACTCGCGCAGCTCCGCGTGCCGCGGGTGCGCCGGGTCGGCCAGCGCCACCCGGAACTCCGCGTACCCCGACGGGCCGCCCACGTCCTCCGGCGGGCAGGCGTGCTCGCCGGCGACGCAGAGCGGGTACCGCTCCCCCGGCGCCGCCTCGAGCACGTCCTCCACCCGGATGTCGTGCTGCCACCAGTCGCCGAAGTCGTACGTGTAGCTCAGCCGGTCGCCCTTGCCGACGACGGCGTCGAGCCGGGTGTCCAGCTCGTCGGCCTGCTGGAGCAGCTCGTCGGGGTCCGGCGGGCCGTACTGGCGGCCGTCGGCCTCGAACGAGTGCAGGTGGCAGTCCTGCCAGCCCATCGCGTACTGCAGGACGCGGTGGACCCGGTCGAGGGTGTAGCCGCCCGGCACCAGCACCCGGCGCCAGACGAGCGGCGTCGTATCGGTCAGGGAAACCTTGAGTTGGAGGATTCGTCGCGGCATGGTGCCCAACCTTGACCCATCGCCCCGCCTCCTGCCTAGGCTTTGCACATGATCTGTCTGGCGTGTCGTCCGGCCGGGGCCCGGCGCGGCGAGCGGTGCCGCCCGCCCGGCGCGGCCCGCGACCTGCCCGCGGGCCGGTGCGGCGCATGACCCGCGCGGCCACCGTGCGGCGCGGCGCGTGATCTGCCCCGCGTGCCGGGAGGACCGGCACGGCGAGTGTCGCGGCGGGAGCTGGTGCGACTGCCAGCACCGGCCGCCCGAGCCGACGCCGCCGGCCACCGGGGCACCCGGTGACTGACCCGATCCGCCGGGGTCCCGGTGACCGAGCCGAACCGCCGGGAGGCACAGTGCCGGAGCCCGTCCGCCGGGGCGCAGGGACCGAGTCGAACGCCGGCGCACGGTGACCGAGCCGATCCGCCGCCTCTGGCCGGCGCCCGACCCCGATCCGCTCGACGACGACGCCCTGGCCGCCGCGTACGCCGAGCCACCCGGCCCCTGGCTGCGGGTCAACTTCGTCAGCAGCCTGGACGGCGCGGTGGAGGTCGACGGGTACTCGGCGCCGCTGTCCGGCCCCGCCGACAAGCGGATCTTCGGGCTGCTCCGGATGCGCGCCGACGCGGTCCTGGTGGGCGCCGGGACGCTGCGGCACGAGGGGTACCGGGCGCTGCGGCTGGACGAGCGCCGCCGGGCCCGGCGGGAGGCGGACGGGCGGCCGCCGTACCCGACGCTGGTCGTCGTCTCCCGCTCGCTGGACCTGGACCCGGACCTCGCGGCGTTCGCCGACGCGCCGGTCCGGCCGGTCGTGCTGACGGCGGCGGCCGCGCCGGCCGCGCGGCGGGCGGCGCTCGCGCCGGTCGCCGACGTGCTGGACTGCGGCGACGCCGACGTCGACCCGGCGGCGGGCCTGGCGGCGCTGCGGGCGCGCGGCCTGGTCCGGCTGCTCAGCGAGGGCGGGCCGCACCTGCTCGGCGCGCTGACCGCCGCGGACCTGGTCGACGAGCTGTGCCTGACGGTAGCGCCGCTGCTGGCGGGGGCGGGCGCGGGGCGGATCACGGCCGGCCCGGCCGCGCCGCCGGCGCCGGTCCGGCTGCCGCTGCGCGGGATCCTGGCCGCGGGCGACACCCTGTTCCTCCGCCACGCCCGCACCACCCCGCCCGCCTGACCCGGCCCACGCGACCGGCCGCCCGTTCGCGGGTGCCGTCGCCGGTGCCGCCGCCACCCGCCGCGGCGCCCGCGGAGTGTTCCCGCGACGCCGGGGGCCGGCCCGCTCCCCCGCGACCGTACGGCGACCGGTCGGTTGCCGTACGGAATCGGCCGGCTCGCCGGGGGCGGGCGGCGGCGGGATGTCGGGGGCGTACGGCACCATGGCTCACGTGGTGGATGAGGCGAGCGGGGCCGGCGGGGCCGGCGGGGCGGCGGTCGGGCGGGTGCTCGGCACCGCCGACGCGACCCCGCTGACCTTCTGGACCGCGGTGGCGCCGGGCGCATATTTGCAGCTCGACGACGTGGTGACGACCGTGCGCGAGCTGCCCGGCCGGGATCCGGTGACGATCGCCGGGGTGGTCACGGCGGTGCGGGCGCGGCACGAGGGGGCGCAGTTCGACTCGGACGTGTTCGCCATCGCCGCCGGCACGCTGCCGGCTCAGGTGCAGGAGGCGGCCGAGATCACCACCACCCGGATCGACCCGGAGGTGTACGTCCCGCCGGCGCCGGGCGCCCCGGTGGCCCGGGCGACGGGCTCGGCCCGGGACGCGGCGCTGCACTTCGACCGGATGAGCCGGGCGATCCCGATCGGCTCGGGCCGGGACGGGCAGCCGGCGTACCTGAACGCCGACTTCCTGGACGGCCAGCGCGGCGCACACGTGTCCATCTCGGGCATCTCGGGCGTGGCGACGAAGACGAGCTTCGCGACGTTCCTGCTGTACTCGGTGTTCCGGTCGGGGGTGCTCGGCGCCGACGGGGTGAACGCCAAGGCGCTGATCTTCAACGTCAAGGGCGAGGACCTGCTGTTCCTCGACCACCCCAACACCAGGCTGACGCCGGAGACCGTCCGGGCGTACACGGCGCTCGGGCTGCCGGCGGGGCCGTTCCCGGACGTGCGGGTGTACGCGCCGCCGCGGGCCGGCGACGCCACCGGCACGCCGGACGTGTCCAGCCGGACGAGCGGGGTGGACAGCTTCTACTGGACGCTGGCGGAGTTCTGTGCCGGGCGGCTGCTGCCGTACGTGTTCGCCGACGCCGACGACGAGCGCCAGCAGTACACGATGGTCGTGCACGCGGTGACCGCGCAGCTCGCCCGGCTGGCCACCCCGGCCGACGGCGGGATCAGCCTGGACGGGGTGCGGCTGGGCGGGTACGAGGCGCTGGTGGACCACCTGGTCGACCGGTTGTCCGACGAGGAGACCCGGTCGTCGTGGACGGGCTCGGCGGTGTCGCTGGGTACGGTCAACGCCTTCGCCCGCCGGCTCATCGCCAGCAAGCGGGACCTGGCCCGGCTGATCCGCGGCGACCTGGCCGCCCGCCGCCCGCACGAGATCAACACGACCGAGGGCGCGCAGGTGACAGTGGTCGACCTGCACAACCTGCCGGACCGGGCGCAGCGGTTCGTCGTCGGCGTGACGCTGAAAACGGAGTTCGAGCGCAAGGAGCGGGCGGGCACGGCCAAGCCGCTGCTGTTCGTCGTCCTGGACGAGCTGAACAAGTACGCCCCCCGCGACGGCTCCTCCCCGATCAAGGAGGTGCTGCTGGACATCGCCGAGCGCGGCCGGTCCATGGGCGTGGTCCTGGTCGGCGCCCAGCAGACGGCCAGCGAGGTGGAGCGGCGGATCGTCACCAACTCGGCCGTCCGGGTCGTCGGCCGGCTCGACCCGGCGGAGGCGTCCCGGCCGGAGTACGGGTTCCTGCCGCCGACCGCCCGGCAGCGGGTGCTGCTGGCCCGGCCCGGCACGATGTTCGTCAACCAGCCCGACATCCCGGTGCCGCTGTGCCTGGAGTTCCCGTTCCCGGCCTGGGCCACCCGGCACGCCGAGGCCGGCACGCCGCCCGCGGCGTCGCTGCGCTCGGTCACCCAGCGGGCCGACCCGTTCGCCGTCGTCGGCAACGGCGCCACCGCGATCAGCGACGACGAGATCCCGTTCTGATGCGCATCCTGCACACCTCCGACTGGCACGTCGGCAAGGTCCTCAAGGGGCAGCAGCGGCTGGCCGAGCACATCGCCGTGCTCGCCGACGTCGTGGCCATCGCCCGCCGCGAGCGGCCCGACCTGATCATCGTGGCCGGCGACCTGTACGACACGGCGGCCCCGACGCCGGACGCCACCCGGGTGGTGACCCGCGCGCTGACCGCGCTGCGGGCCACCGGCGCGGCCGTGGTCGCGATCGGCGGCAACCACGACAACGGCGCCGCGCTCGACGCGCTGCGGCCGTGGGCCGACGCCGCCGGGATCGCGCTGCGCGGCACGGTCCGGGACAGCCCCGCCGAGCACATCGTCGCCGGCCGCACGGCCGGCGGCGAGGCGTGGCGGCTGGTGGCGCTGCCGTTCCTGTCCCAGCGGTACGCCGTGCGGGCCGCCGAGATGTACGAGCTGACCGCCGCCGAGGCGCAGCAGACGTACGCCGACCACGTGGGCCGGCTCGTCGCCGCGCTCGCCGACGACGCCCCCGACACCGTGCACCTGATGACCGCGCACCTGACGGTGGCCGGGGCGACGATGGGCGGCGGCGAGCGGGAGGCGCACTGCGTGCTCGGGTACGCCGTGCCGGCCACGATCTTCCCGGCGAGCACCCACTACGTCGCGCTCGGGCACCTGCACCGGGCGCAGTCGGTGCCGGGGCCGTGCCCGGTGCGGTACTGCGGCAGCCCGCTCGCCGTCGACTTCGGCGAGGAGGAGAACACGCCGTCGGTGGCGCTGGTCGAGGTCACCGCGACGACGCCGGCGAAGGTGACGGACGTGCCGATCCCGTCCGCCGTACCGCTGCGGACCGTCCGCGGCACCCTCGCCGAGCTGGCCGACGTCGACGCCGCCGGGGCGTGGCTGCGGGTCGTGGTGCGCGAGGCGCCGCGGGCCGGGCTGCGCGAGGAGGTGCAGGAGCTGCTGCCCCGGGCGCTGGAGATCCGGATCGACCCGGACCTGCTGCCGACGCCGGGCGGGGCGGCCCGGCCGTCCCGGGTCGGGCGGTCGCCGGCCGAGCTGTTCGCCGACTACCTGACCGCCCGCGGGCACGCCGACGACGACGGGGTGCGGGAGCTGTTCGACCGGGTCCACGACGAGGTGTGCGCGTGAGGCCGCTGCGGCTGGACCTGGCCGGATTCACGGTGTTCCGGGACGAGACCACTGTCGACTTCACCGACGCCGACTTCTTCGCCCTGGTCGGGCCGACCGGGTCGGGCAAGTCCACGGTGCTCGACGCGATCTGCTTCGCCCTGTACGGGACCGTGCCGCGCTGGGGCGACCGGCGCGCGGTCGGCAACGCGCTCGCCCCGTCGGCCACCGAGGCCCGGGTGCGGCTGTGCTTCGAGGCGGCCGGCAGCCGGTACGTGGCCAGCCGGGTGGTGCGCCGCGACGGCAAGGGGCGGGTCACCACCGCGCACGCCGGGCTGGAACTGCTGCCGGTCGGGTTCGACCCGGCCGCCCTCGACGACGGGCTCACACCGGCCGACCTCGGCGAGGTGCTGGCCGGTACGCCCGGCGAGATGGACGACGCGGTGCAGGCGGCGGTCGGGCTGCCGTACGACCAGTTCACCCGGTGCGTGGTGCTGCCGCAGGGCGAGTTCGCCGAGTTCCTGCACGCCAAGCCGGCCACCCGGCAGAAGATGCTGGTCAACCTGCTCGGACTCGAGGTGTACGAGCGGATCCGGGTGCGCGCCGCGGGCCTGGCCGCGGAGGCGGAGGCGAAGCTCGGCGCGGTCGACCAGGTGCTCGCCGGCGGCCGTACGGTCGACGACGACGCCCTGGCCGCGGCCCGCGAGCGGGTGGGCGCGGCGACCGGCCTCGCGGCGGCGGTCGGCGCGGCGCTGCCGCGGCTGACCGCGGCGCAGCGGGAGGTGACCGCGGCCGCCGACGCGCTCGCCGCGCTGGACCGGGAGCTGGCCGCGCTGGCCGCGGTCCGGACGCCGGCCGGCGCCGTCGAGGTGGCCGCGGCGGTCGCCGCCGCCCGGGCCGACCTGGCCGCCGCGGACGAGCGGGTGGCCGCGGCCGAGCGGGACGAGGACGCCGCCCGCGCGGCCCTGGACGCCGCCGGCGACGAGGCGGCGCTGCGCCGGCTGCTCGACGCCCACGGCGAGCACGCCGCGCTGACCGCGCAGCTCACCGCGGCCGACGGCGAGCTGACCGCGGGCGAGGCCGCCGCGGGCGCCGCCGAGGCCGCGCTGGCCGCCGCCCGGGCCGCCGCGGCCGGCGCGGCGGTGGCGTTGGAGGACGCGCGCGAGGCGTACCAGCGGGCGCAGACCGCCGACCGGGCGACCGCGCTGCGCCGGGGCCTGGCCGCCGGCGACGACTGCCCGGTCTGCGCGCAGCCGGTGGCGACCGTGCCGGTACTGCCGGACGGGTCCGCCGTGGCCGCGGCCGAGGCGGCCGGCAAGCGGGCCCGGGCCGCGGCGGACGAGGCCGACGCGGCCGCGGCCGGCCGGGACCGGGCCGCGCGCGAGGCGGAGCAGCGGGTGGCCCGGCTGCGGGCCGCGCACGAGCAGCGCCGCGGCGACCTGGACCGGCTCGCGGCCCGGCTCGCCGGCGCCCCGCCGCCGGCCGAGCTGACCGCCGCGCTCGACGCGCTGGGCGCGCACCGGCGGCGGCAGGCCGCGGCCGGCGCCGCGGTGCGCGCGGCCCGGGCGGCCCGGCGGGACGCCGACGCCGCCGCCGGGCGCGCAACCGGGCGGCTGGGCGCGGCGTGGCGGGAGTTCGACGCCGCCCGCGACGCCGTCGCCGCGTACGGGCCGCCGCCGGCCGACCGGGACGACCCCGCCGCCGCCTGGGCCGCCCTCGCCGACTGGGCCGCGGGCGCGGCCGGCGCGCGCCGGGACGCCCGCCCGGCCGCGGGGGCCGACGTGGACCGGGCCCGGGCCGCGGCCGGCGTGGTCGTCGAGGAGCTGGCCGCGCTGTTCGTCGCCGCCGACGTCGAGGTCGGCGAGGACCCGGCCACCGCCGCGACCGTCGCCGTCGAGCGGGCGGAGGCGGAGCTGCGCCGCCTGGTCGAGCTGCGCGAGCAGACCGCCGCGCTGTACGCCCAGCGGGCCGGGCACGAGCGGGCCGGGCACGTGGCCAAGGCGCTGGCCAACCACCTGCGGGCCAACAACTTCGAGCGGTGGCTGCTGGCCGAGGCGCTGGACCTGCTGGTCGACGGGGCGTCCGGGATCCTGCGGCAGCTCACCGACGGGCAGTACACGCTCGTGCACGACAAGGGCGACTTCTTCGTCGTGGACCAGTACGACGCCGGGCTGCGCCGGGCCGTCCGGACGCTGTCCGGCGGGGAGACGTTCCAGGCGTCGCTGGCGCTGGCGCTGGCGCTGTCCGAGCAGCTCGCCGGCCTGTCCTCGACCGGGGCCAGCCTGGAGTCGATCATCCTGGACGAGGGGTTCGGCACGCTCGACGCGGCCACCCTGGACACCGTCGCGGCGACGCTCGAGTCGCTCGCCGCGCGCGGCGACCGGATGGTCGGCGTGGTCACCCACGTCGCGGGGCTCGCGGCCCGGGTGCCGGTGCGGTACGAGGTGCGCAAGGACGCCCGGTCGGCCCGGGTCGAGCGGGTGGGGTTCTGACGTGACCTGGTTCGTGGACCCGTGGAGCCCGAGTCACGGGGCAAGCTTCCAGGCCGACGGCGCGCCGTCCACCAGATCCGATGCCGGCGTCGACTCTGACGTTGAACTGCCGGTCGGAGCGTGGACAGCTCGACCGAGACCAATCGGCGTCCGCGAACCGGACGTTGTGCTACTGGTGGACGGCGTCCGCCGCATCGACGCGACGCTGTGGACAGCCGAACCCGACGGTGATTCGTATCCCGGCCTGGCGGCGTCATATGCCGCCGGGGTGGTGCGCTGTGACCTTCGCGCAGGCGCGGCCGCCGTGGTCGGCAGCGCGGTGCGGCGCGGCGTATTCACCGGCAGCCCAACGGCGGGACCGCTGGTGACCGCGCACGGGTCGTACGAGCTGCATCGAACGAAAAAGCGCGAGCTTGATCAACTCCCAGCCGCTGTTCAGGCGTCACTGAGCGCGCTGGAGATCAAGGTGTCGGCGGAGGTCGAACAGGACGCGGATCTCCTCGTCGTGGACGGCAAGCTGGGCGGGCGAGATTCAGCGAAAACGCTTGGATACGTCAAGACCCAACAGGCCAACTACCTGAATGCCGCAGGCACAGCGGTAGTCGCTGGGCTGGCACCGGGTGAGCGAACGCCCATCTTCCGGATCGGCGACCCGTGGCCGAGCCTCAGCTGGTACCTGCGGCTGCCGGGGCCGCGCGGCGGGCCGTGGGCGGGGATCGTCCGGGTGGAGTGCGCGGCCTCGCTGCCGGTACCGGTGGCGGTCGGGCTGGCGGACCTGTCGCAGGTGACGCTGCCGCTGTTCGCGTCGACGGCGTACAAGGATCCGCGGGCGCCGCAGAACCTGACGCCGATCGCGGGGTTGGAGCGGCGGCTGCGCGGGCTGCTCGGGGACGGGCGGCTGCTGCACCGGGCGATGTCCGCGGCCCGCTGACGGTCGCGGTTCGGGTCGGCGCGGTGGCGTTCGGCCGGCGTGACGTTCGGCGGGCGGGCGTTGGCAGACTGGCGGGGTGATGCTTCTGCTGCTGCACGGGATGGGCGGGAACGCCGCCGTCTGGGCCGACTGGGCGCCGCTGCTGGACCGCGAGTGGCCGGGCGCGTGGCGCGCGGTCGACCTGCCGGGCCACGGCGCCGCCCCGCCGCTGGACCGGTACACCTTCGCCGGGATGGCCGCGGCCGTGGCCGCCGACCTGGACCCGGCCGCGGAGTACGCCGTCCTCGGCCACTCCCTCGGCGGCGTGGTCGGGCTGGCGCTCGCCGGCGGCGACCACGGCGTCACCGTGCGCCGGGTGGTCGGGCTCGGGATCAAGGCCGAGTGGACGGAGCAGGAGCTGGCCGGGGCGGCGGGGCTGGCCGCGCGGCCGGTGCGCTGGTACGACGACCGGGGCGGGGCCGCGCAGCGGTTCCTGCGGGTCGCCGGGCTGGCCGGGCTCGTGGGCGCGGAGCATCCGGCGGTGGCGGCGGGGCTGCGCGAGTCGGCGGGGCGGTGGCGGCTGGCGATGGACCCGGCGGCGTTCGGCGTCGGGGCGCCGGACATGCGCGGGCTGCTGGCGTCGAGCACGGCCCCGGTGGTGCTGGCGCGCGGGGCCGGGGACGCGATGGTGAGCGACGCGCAGTTGGCGGCGCTGGACCCCGCCGCGGTGACCCTGCCGGGCCTCGGCCACAACGCCCACGTCGAGTCCCCCGCCGACACGCTCCGCCTGCTCTCCCCCTGACCCCACCGGCGCGGCTTCGGCGGTGTCGGGGGCGGGTGGGAGAGTGGGGGTGTGAGCGCGCGGATTCTTGCCGTACCCGAGGGGTATCGGTTGTCGGCGTCGCTCGGCGGGCTCACCTTCAGCCGGCACGACCCGTGTGCCCGTTTTGTCAACGGGGTGCTCTGGTGGGCCGCCCGTACGCCGGCCGGGCCCGGCACCCTCGCCCTGAGCCGTACCGGCGACCGCCTCACCGCCACCGGGTACGGCGCCGGCGGGGGCTGGCTCGCCGACCGGGCCGACGCGATCGCCGGGCTACGCGACGACGTGGCCGGGTTCGGGGCGGTGGCGGCGGGGCATCCGCTGGTCCGGGAGCTGGCGCACCGGCACCGGGCCGTGCGGCTGCCCGCCACCGGGCTGGTCTTCCCGCGGCTGCTGCGGGCCGTGCTGGAGCAGAGGGTGACGGGCAAGGAGGCGTACCGGGCGTACGCGGCGACGGTCCGGCACTTCGGCGAGCCCGCGCCGGGACCGGTGCCGCTGCTGCTGCCGCCGGACCCGGCCGCGGTGGCGGCGGCGCCGTACTGGACATTCCACCGGTTCGGCGTCGAGCAGCGGCGGGCGACCACCCTGCTGCGCGCGGCGGTGGCCGCGGCGGCGGTGCAGCGCAGCGCCGACGCCGCCGCGGCCGGGGCGCGGCTGCGGGCGATCCCCGGCGTGGGGGCGTGGACGGTGGCCGAGGTGCTGCACACGGTGTACGGGGACGCGGACGCCGTCAGCGTCGGCGACTACCACCTGAAGAACATCGTGGCCTGGTCGCTGGCCGGCGAGCCGCGCGGCACCGACGAGCGGATGCTGGAGCTGCTGGCGCCGTTCGCCGGGCACCGGGGGCGAGTGTGCGGGCTGCTGCTGCGGTCCGGCGGCGCGCCGCGGTACGGGCCGCGCGCCCCGATCCGCTCCTTCGCCCGCTTCTGACGGGCCGCCGACTCCGCCCGCAGCCGCTCCGCCCGCGACCGCTCCGCCCGCCGCAGGCAACGGGGCGGCGGCGCGGCCGCGGTCAGAGGTTCAGCACCTCGGCGATGGAGAAGTCGACCGGGCGGTCGAGCTGGTCGTACGTGCACGACTCCGGCGTCCGGTCCGGGCGCCAGCGGACGAACTGGGTCGTGTGCCGGAACCGGGGACCCTCCAGGTAGTCGTACTTGACCTCCACCACCCGCTCCGGCCGCAGCGGCGTGAACGACAGGTCCTTGCCGGCGTTCCACCGGCTCGTCTCGTTCTTGCGCGGGGTGCGCTCGCCGCGCTCGTGGGCGGACCGGTCCCACGGGTGCCCGGCGAAGTCGGTGACGAGCGGTTGCAGTTCGGCGTACAGCGCGCGGCGGGTGGCCATCGGGAAGGCGCCGACGACGCCGACGCTGTTCAGCGTGTCCCCGTCGTACAGGCCGAGCAGCAGCGAGCCGATCGCGTCGTCGGCGGACTTGTGCACCCGGTACCCGGCGAGCACGCAGTCCGCGGTCCGGGTGTGCTTGATCTTGGTCATGACCCGCTTGTCCGGCTCGTACCGCAGGTCCGGCCGCTTGGCGATGAGCCCGTCGAGGCCGGCCCCCTCGTACTGTTCGAACCACTGCCGGGCCTCGGCCAGATCGCGGGTCAGCGGGGTGAGGTGGATCGGCGGGCCGGCGGGCGCGAGCGCCGCCGCGAGCCGCTCGCGGCGCTGCGCGAACGGCGCGCCGGTGAGGTCCTCGTCGCCGAGCGCGAGCAGGTCGAACGCCACGAACGCCACCGGGGTCTGCTCGGCCAGCAGGTTCACCCGGCTGGCCGCGGGGTGGATGCGCTGCTGGAGCGCCTCGAAGTCGAGCCGGTTGCGCGCGGTGTCGGCGATGACGATCTCGCCGTCGATGACCGCGCGGGGCGGGAAGTGCTCCCGGACGGCGGCGACCAGCTCCGGGAAGTACCGGGTCATCGGCTTCTCGTTGCGGCTGCCGATCTCGACCTCGTCGCCGTCCCGGAAAATGATCGAGCGGAAGCCGTCCCACTTGGGCTCGTAGCAGTGGTCCGGCGGGATGTCGGCGGCGGTCTTCGCCAGCATGGGCCGGACCGGCGGGCGTACGGGCAGGGTCACGTGATCATTGTGCGCCGCGGGCGCCACCGGGCGGGCCCGGTTCGGCGGCGATTCCCTCGACGATCCGCTGGATCTCGCGCAGCCGGTGCTTGATCTCCTCCTGCTCCTCGTGCCGGAACGCGTCGGTGTCGACGATCAGCTTGCTGGCGAAGTGCGCGGTGATCAGCGGGATCACCAGCAGCACCATGCCGGAGATGAGCACGCCGGCGAGGATGCGGCCGCCGACGGTCACCGGGTACGAGTCTCCATAGCCGACGGTCGACGCCGTGACCACGGCCCACCACAGCGAGTCGCCGAAGCTCTTGCCCTCCAGCACGCTGAACAGCCCGCCGCTGACGACGAGCAGGACGAGGTAGAAGCCGAGCAGCTTGCCGGGCGAGTTCGCCACTCGGACGAGCAGCCCGTACAGGGTGCGCGCGGGCCAGGTGAGGAACGAGATGATCATACGTCGGACGCTAGTACGGCCGGCCGGCGCGCGGCGGCGATCCCGACAGGTGGTCGCGCGCGATACCGCTGGTCAGCGCGGGGTGGCCGCTGGTCAACGGGGTGGCCGCTGGTCAGCGCGGGGTGGGCGCGGCGTGCGCCCAGAGGTACTCGACGTGGGCGAGGTACCGGTCGAACGGGCGGCCAGGGTCCCGCGCAGGCGCGGCACCTCGGTCCACAGGAAGTAGGACGTGCAGCCGGCGCACCGGATCCGCCGGCGGGCGCCCTCGATCAGCTCGCGCCGGACGGCGCGGGGCGGCTCCGAGCGGTACGGGTGGACGGCGACGACCTCCCGTACCGGCCCGCGGATCGCCGATCGCCGCAGCATGCGTTCCCCCTCCCCCGGTCCTACGGGCGCGCGCCCTCCCCCGCGTCCGCCGCCGGCCAGACGTGGGTGGCCTGTTCGGCGGCCGCGTGCCGGGCCAGCGCGGCCGCGTCGCCGCCCGCGCACAGCACGATCGTCGCCCCCACCGACAGCGGCGCCAGCAGCCACCGGACCGGGTGCTCGTTGGCCGCGTCGTCCGCGTCGATCAGCACCCGGTCGCCGGCCCGCAGGCCGCCCGCCGTCGCCAGCTCCCGGGCCAGCTCGCCCCACTGCCGGTGGGTGGTGCCGTCCGGGCTGGCCGCCGCGCCCGCCGGCAGCGTCGGCCGCGGGGCCGCGGCGGCGTCCCGGTCGCGGATCGCGGCCGCGAAGTCCCAGTACCCCGGCGGCACGTCGGCGACCGGGCCGTCCGGGCCGACGACGAAGCGGTGCCGGCCGGGCGGTACCTCCTCCAGCCAGCTCCGCAGCCGGGCCGGCGAGACGAACACCGCGTCGGCGTGCGCGGCCGCGGCCAGTCCGGCGGTGGCCCACTGTCGGTACTCGACGGCCGCGCCGGTCGCCCAGCAGCCGAGCAGGACGGCGGCGCTGCGCCAGTGCGGCGGGAGCAGGACCGCGCACCGGCTGCCCGGCCCGACGCCGCAGTCGTCGCGCAGCAGCACGGCCGTCCGGGCGGCGGCGTCGGCGAGCGCGTCGGCGGTCAGCGCGGTGCGCTCGCCGCGGGCGTCGTCGAGGTACGTCAGGACCGGCGGCGCGCCGGGCGGCGGGTCCGCGAGCAGGAGCGGTACGTCCGCGGTGCCGCCGGTCCGGGCCTCGTCCATGCCGGCCATGCTAGCCGCGCCGGGGCCACCCGCCGCGGGCCGCGCCGACCAGGTTCGGCCCGACCGCCCAGAGCAGCGCCATGACCGGCCACATCGCCCATGCGCGCGCCGTCGCGGTACCGTCGAGCAGGGGCAGGAGCTGCCCGTACGGCGTGAGCAGGTCCCGGACGCCGTGCAGCGGCGCGGCGAGCCCGAGCAGCGCCCACACCCCGATCGGCAGCAGCGTCGCGGCGCAGGCGGCGACCGGCGAGCGCAGCAGCAGCCCGCAGCCGGTGCCGACGAGCTGCGCGACGACCTGCCCGGGTACGCCGGCCAATCCGATCGCGACGGCCGCGCGCCACGGGTCGGCGACCGGGCCGGGCGGGGCCAGCGCGAGCGCCGCGGCGGTGAACAGCGCGCCGGCGAGCGCGACCGCGGCCGCGTACAGCACGGCGGCGGCGAGGACGGCGCGCAGCGGGCCCGGGTCGCGCTCGCGGGCGAGCCGGGCGCCGTCGCGGGCGAGCAGGACGCCGAGGAACGGCAGCGGTACCGACATGAGTTGCTGGACCGGGCCGGCGATGCCGGCGAAGCTGCGCAGGCCGGGGTCCGCCGGCACCGCGGCGGCCGCCAGGGCGCCGAGCCCGAGGGTGATCGCCAGCAGCCAGCGCCGGGGCCGGCTGTCGACCGCGCGCCCCAGCGCCCACCGCACCCCGCCGACGACCCCCGCGTCCCCTGCCACGGCCCGCCACCCTAGCGGAGCACCCGGCGGCGTGGTCGGGTGCGGCTCGGCTGGACCCGTCAGGCAGGCCGAGCACGGCTCGGCTGGACCCGTCAGGCAGGCCGAGCACGGCTCGGCTGGACCCGTCAGGCAGGCCGAGCACGGCTCGGCTGGACCCGTTTGGGCTCGCCGGGCATCTTCGGGTAGTCCGGCGGGTACGGCAGGTCCCCGCTGCCCGACCCCGCGTCCCGCTCCGACCACTCCAGCACCGGCGTCAGGTCGTGCGCGACGTCGTCGATCCCGGCGTGCGGGTCGCCGGCGGCCACCCGCGGCGGGACCGTGCGCAGGTCGAAGTCGTCCGGCGTGGCCGCGGTCAGCTCGTCCCAGGTGACCGGGGTGGAGACGGTGGCGCGGGCGTTGGCGCGCAGGGAGTACGCGCAGGCGATCGTCCGGTCCCGGGCCATCTGGTTGTAGTCGACGAAGACCTTCGCGCCGCGCTCCTCCTTCCACCACTTCGTGGTGACGAGGTCGGGGCGGCGCCGCTCGATGGCCCGGGCCATGGCGATGGCGGCGCGGCGGACCTCGACGAAGGTCCACCGGGGCGCGAGCCGCACGTACACGTGGACGCCGCGGCCGCCCGAGGTCTTCGGGTACCCGACCCAGCCCAGCTCGTCCAGGATCGCCCGCAGCTCGCCGGCGACCGCGACGGCGTCGGCGTAGTCGGTGCCGGGCTGCGGGTCGAGGTCGATGCGCAGCTCGTCGGGCCGGTCCACGTCCGCCGAGCGGACCGGCCACGGGTGGAACACGATCGTGCCCATCTGCGCCGCCCAGGCGACGTGCGCGAGGTCGGCGGGGCACAGCTCGTCGGCGGTCCGGCCGCTCGGGAACGCGATCCGGCAGGTCTCGATCCACGGCGGGACGCCCTTGGCCGGCACACGCTTCTGGAAGAACATCTCGCCGCCGACGCCGTCCGGGAAGCGCTGGAGCATGGTGGGCCGGTGCCGCAGCGCGCGCAGGATGCCGTCACCCACCGCGAGGTAGTACGCGAACACGTCCCGCTTGGTGAAGCCGCGGTCCGGGAAGACGAGCTTGTCCGGGCTGCTCAGCCGGACGTCCCGGCCGGCGACCTCGATGACCTCCGCGGGTGTCGCCCCCATGGCGGTGACACTACGTCACCCGCCACGGGGGCGGGGGTGGGAACGGCTCAGCGCCGGCGCCGGGCCGCGACCCGCAGCAGGACGCCGCCGGCCGCCAGGACACCGCCGGCGGCGGCGGCGATGGCGATCGGCGTACCGGTGACGGGCAGCTCGCCCGCACTGACGCCGCTGGGCGTCTCGCCGGCGCTGACGCCGCAGCACGACGCACTCGGCGGCGCGGTGGTCGCCGCGGGCGGCGGCGTGGTGGCCGGCGGGGTGCTCGGCGGCGGGGTGGTCGGGTAGCCGGGGTAGTTGCCGCGGCCCGGGCGGCCGCCGCTGTGGGCGGGTGGCGCGTCGGTGGCGGTCGGGGCGGGCGTCGCGGCCGGGTCGTTGGCGACCGGTGCGGGCACGAGGTTCGGCTGGGCGGATGCCGAGCCGAGCCCGGCCAGCGGGGACAGAAGTACCGCGGCCGCGCCCGCGACCGTGAGCGCGGCGATACGCACGCGACTGGACATGAGCATTCCCGTCATTTCATTCTGGAACAGGCGGATGCGTGGGCGCCGATGCCGGACACCGACGATAAACCGGCGGAACGGACATCGCTCCACGACGGCTTCATTGGTGCGCAACGACATTCCTCATCATTCGGACATTGACCCTCGCGGGTGATTCACGATCGGGGCGCCTACCGTGGGGTGATGAGCACACCAGCGGAATTCGGGATCGACGGCGGCGGGGCGCTGCCGGCCGACGAGGAGCAGTGGCGGGTCCGGCTCGACCCGGAGGAGTTCCGGGTCCTGCGCGGGGGCGGCACCGAGCGGCCGTTCACCGGCGAGTTCGTCGAGCACAAGGTGATCGGGGCGTACCACTGCCGGGGCTGCGGACAGGAGCTGTTCACCAGCGGGACGAAGTTCGACTCCGGCTGCGGCTGGCCGAGCTTCGCCGCGGCCGAGCCGGACCGGGTCCGGCTGCTGGAGGACCGGTCGCACGGAATGGTGCGCACCGAGGTCCGCTGCGCCCGCTGCGACTCCCACCTCGGGCACGTCTTCTACGGCGAGGGGTTCACGCCGGAGAATGCGCGGTACTGCATCAACAGCATTTGCCTGACGTTTTCCCCGGCGGAGTGAAGCGGGGCCGAACCCCGGTTCCCCGGCGTTCGGCCCCGCCATCATGGCGCGCGGGTCGCGGTCAGGCGCTGATCCGCATCCGGGCGATGTTGTCGTTGTGCGACTCGCCCGGGTCACCGACCGGACCGTAGAAGGTCTTGGCGACACCCTCGCGGTTGTACGCGACCACCTTGCGGCACTCACCGAGCGGCCGCCACGAGCTGATGTTGCGCGACAGCTCGTCGCCAGGCGCCACGTTGAAGCCCTCGACGGTGCACGTATCGCCCCAGATGGTGGTGCGCGGGCCCGCCCAGTAGGGGTTGTAGTACAACTCGATCAGCGCGGCGGCGCGCCGGGCGGCCGCGGCGTCGGTGCCGCAGACCTCGGTGACGGCCAGGTGACGGGCGTTGCCCGCGGCCGGCACCGCCAGCAGCTCACAGTCGCCGCCGGCAGGTGCGGCGCTCGCCGGTACGGCCGGCGCGGCCACGGCGAGTGCCGCGACGCCCAGCGCGATTCCGATCATCCTCATCACGATGTTCCCCGTTTCTCATCGGTATGGGTCGTGCTCGTTCCCGCGGAGTGAACGGGGCCGGACGCCGGTACCCCGGTGTTCGGCCCCGTCATCACGGCGTGCAGATCGCGGCTAGCTGGTGATCCGCATCCGCTTGATGTTGTCGTTGTGCGCGTCGCCCGGGTAGTTGACGTTCCCGTAGAAGGTCTTGGCAACGTTGTCGGGGTTGTACGCGACAACCTTGCGGCAGTTGCCGACCGGCGTCCACGAGCTGATGTTGTGCGCGGCGTCCCAGTTCAGCGTCACGTGGTAACCCTCGGCGTCACAGGTTCCGCCCGCGCCCCGGATCGGGCCGCCGACGGTGTCGAAGTCGGCGTTGCGGTACCACTGGACGAGCACGGTCTCCCGCCGAGCGGCCACCGCCGCCGCGCCGCAGACCTCGGTGACGGTCAAGTCGCGGGCGTTGCCCGCGGCCGGTACCGCCAGCAGCTCACAATCAGCGGCGCCGCCGGCAGGTGCGGCGCTCGCCGGTACGGCCGGCACCGCCACGGCCAGTGCCGCGACGCCCAACGCGATTCCGATCATCCTCTTCACGATGTTCCCCGTTTCTCATCGGTGTGGATCGTTCTTGCCGTACCAGCATCGCCGGACCGGCCGGCGCGGTTCCACATCGTTCGGACAGCCCCGAAAGGTCCCAGATCACACTTGAGTCCTTACCTAAGCCGAACCGACAGACGGCGATCGGGCCGGCCCGGATGTCCCGGGTCGGCCCGATCGCGTCGGTGTCCGGCCGCCGCCGTCGCGGCGTGCGGATCGGCTAGCTGGTGATCCGCATCTGGTCGATGTTGTCGTTGTGCGCCGGACCCGGGTAGTTGACGTTGCCGTGGAAGGTCGCGGCGACGCCGCCGTCGTTGTACGCGACGACCCTGTGGCACCAGCCCGCCACCTGCCACGAGCTGATGTTGTTCGACGCGTGCGAGTCCAGCGTCACGTGGTAGCCCTCGGCGTCGCACGTCCCGCCGCGGCCCCAGATGGTGCCGCCGGAGGTGTCCCAGTCGGCGTTCTCGTACCAGTAGACCAGCGCGGTCGAACGCCGGGCGGCCGCGGCGTCGGCGCCGCAGACCTCGGTGACCGTCAGGTCCCGGGCGTCGCCCGCCGCCGGTACCGCCAGCAGTTCGCAGTCGCCGCCGGCGGGTGCGGCACCCGCCGGTACGGCCGGCGCGGCCACGGCGAGCGCCGCGGCGCCCAGCGCGATTCCGATCGTCCTCATCACGATGTCCCCCGTTGTCATCGATGTGGATTGACCTTGCCGCTCCAGCATCGGCCGGGCGCCCGCCGCGCCGCCACACCATTCGGGCTGGACCGAAATGTTCCTTATGTTCCACCACCCCCGACCGTGCGGCCCCGGGCCGCCCTCCCCTACCGTGGGCCCCATGGACCGCCGCATCGTTCGTGACGTGACCGTCGTGCTGCCGGATCTCGACGACGAGTACCTGGACCCGTTCGACGACGAGCCCGACGAAGACCTGGACGAGGTCGCCGTCACCGGCGGCGAGTGGGTCGGGCACCGGCTGGGCGGCGGCCGGATCGACGGCAGCCGGCTCACCGGCGTCACCGCGCGGGAGGCCGAATGGACCAGGATCCGGGTCGCCCGGACGGTGTTCGAGCGGTGCGACCTGTCCGCGGCCCGCTGGACCGACGTGGCGCTGGACCGGGTCGAGCTGCGCGGCTGCCGGCTCAGCGGCCTGCGGCTGGCCCGCTCGACGCTGCGCAACGTCGTCTTCGACGGCTGCCGGCTGGACTACGCGAGCTGGCTGGAGGTGACCGCGGCCGGCGGCGTGGCGCTGGTGGACTGCGTGCTCACCGAGGCGGCGCTGACGGCGTGCCGGCTGCCCGGCGTCGTCCTGGACGGCTGCACGCTCGATGGGCTGGCGCTGTCCGGCACGGACCTGCGCGGCGCCGACCTGCGCGGCAACGAGCTGGCCGGGATCACCGGCCTGGACGGCCTGCGCGGCGTCCGGCTGGACCGCGGGCAGCTCCCGGACCTCGCCGCGGTGGCCGCGCGCGACCTCGACGTCGTCGTCGAGGAGTGAGCCGCCCGGCGGCCGGGCGGGTGCCGCGGCCGCCGGGGGCGGGGCTCAGTCGAGCCAGAACTCGTGCTTGGCGGGGGGCGTGTTCGGGGCGTACTTCTTGATCGCCCTGGACATCTCGTCCAGGCCGACCACGCTGAACGGGCGGCCGAGCGCGCGCATCAGCGAGTTGTCCGACGGGCGGTACACGCCCTTGGAGTAGTTCGCCATGCCGCCCTCGAACGCGCCGATCTTGCCGCCGTCCGGGGTGTCCTTGCCGAGGAACTTGGCCCACTTCTTGCCGTTGGCCTTCATCGTCGACTCGTTGTAGGTGGAGATGTTGCTGGTGCTCGGCTCCGAGCCGCGGTACGTCTCGTCGGCGTAGAAGTACTCGTCCAGCATGTCGGCGATCGTGTGGCCGAACTCGTGCACCACGATCTGCCCGGACTGGGCGTTCTTGCCGGCCGAGGTGGCCATGTCGTCGGTGACGTAGCCGACGCCGCCGTACTTCTCCGAGTTGGCGATGGCGATGGCCTGGTCCGAGCCGGGCGCCTGGCGGGCGTACTGCTTGGCCTTCTGCACGTTCACGCACAGGGCCCGCTCGGTGCCGCCGCACCAGTACCCCATGTCCAGGGCGGTGTTGCGCTTGGTGCCCTTGGGGTCCTCGTCCACGCCGGACTCCTGCGAGACGACCTCGACGGCCCACACGTTGATCGAGTTCTTGTACGTGGGGTACGGCTCGACCTTGAGCATCTCGTCCCACTTGGACTTGACGTGGTCCACGAACGCGGTCTGCTCGCTCGACGTGTACCCGTCGCCGACGAACACGATGTCGAGCCGCTGGTCCGACGGCCCGCTCTTCCAGATCTCGTGGACGGCGGCGTTCGCGGCGGCCCGGCGGGTGGCCTCGGTGACCGGGGCGTCGACCTGCGCGGGGACGACCTCGCGCGAGATCGTGCCGTCCTCGGCGAAGACCTCGCGTTCGATCATGCGGGGCGGCGGGGTGGCGCCGGCGGTGGGGGCGTGCACGATGAGGGCGGCGGCCGACAGCACGATGATGCCGGCGACGCGCAACGGGGTGGATGGCGACACGGGACTCCTCCCATTGATGCCGATGAATAGCCGCCAGCCTAGGAGCGCGGCGGGGTGCGGGGAAGCGCCCGGCGGCGATCGATGCGCAAATATCGCCGGCGCAACGATCCGCGGGGGACAGTGCGGACATCCGGTCGGAAGCCCGGCGATCGGGGCGCACGCCGGATAGCCCGAACGGCCGCGGGGGCGGCGGACGAAGGGCGTTGCTACGTGGAGCGACGTACCGACGACCGACCGCAGTGGTTGATGCGCCGTCGGCGGTGATTGATGCCCTGCGATCATGAATACCCGGGGCCGGGAATACGCGGGGGTCGGGAATCCCGGGGTCGGGCGCGCCGGGGGTGGCGTGGGTCCGAGCCCACCGGCCGGGGCGCCCGGCGGGAATGCCCGGATTCCGGCGGGGAGCGGCGGCGGGGCGGTCCGCGGCGGGCCGGCCGGGCGGGGTCATAGCATCGGGCGCATGGTGGAGACCAGGAGTGCGACCTTCGACCGGCTCGACGCGCGAACGCTGTACGGCATCCTGCGGCTGCGCGCCGCCGTCTTCGTCGTCGAGCAGGACTGCGCGTACCAGGACCTCGACGGCCGGGACCTCGAACCCGCCGCCCGCCACCTGTGGGCCGAGGGCGACGGCGGCGGGATCCTCGGCTACCTGCGCATCCTCGCCGACCCCGACGGCACCCCGCGGATCGGCCGCGTCGTCGTCGCGCCGGACGCCCGCGGCACCGGCGTGGTGCAGCGCCTGATGCGGGCCGCGCTGGAGCACGTCGGCGACCGCCCCAGCGTCCTGGCCGCCCAGGCGCACCTCGAACGCTTCTACGCCGGCTTCGGCTACCGCACCTGCGGCCCCGGCTACGACGAGGACGGCATCCCGCACCTCCCCATGCGCCGCGACGCCCCCGCCACCGACCGCCCGGCCGCCGCCGAACGACAGGCCACCGAACGGGGGGCCGCCGAGCCGACCGCCACCGAGCCGGGTACCGGCGGCGGGCCGGGCGCTACGGCAGGCCGTTGACCAGGTCCGGCAGCGTCATCCTGCGGCCGGTGTAGAACGGGATCTCCTCGCGGACGTGCCGGCGCGCCCCCGACGCCCGCAGCTCCCGCATCAGGTCCACGATCCGGTGCAGCTCGTCGGCCTCGAAGGCCAGCAGCCACTCGTAGTCGCCGAGGGCGAACGACGCGACCGTGTTCGCCCGGACGTCCGGGTAGCCGCGGGCCATCCTCCCGTGCTCGGCGAGCAGCTCGCGGCGCTCGGCGTCGGGCAGCAGGTACCACTCGTAGGAGCGGACGAACGGGTACACGCACACGTACCGGCGCGCCTCCTCGCCGGCCAGGAACGCCGGCACGTGGCTGCGGTTGAACTCCGCCGGCCGGTGCAGGGCCGCCTGCGACCACACCGGCGCGAGGTGCCGGCCGAGGGCGGTCCGGCGCAGCGCGGCGTACGCGTCCTGCAGGGCGTCCGCGGTCGGCGCGTGCCACCACACCAGGAGGTCCGCGTCGGCGCGCAGGCCCGCGACGTCGTACAGGCCGCGGACCACCACGTCCCGGTCGGCCAGGTCGGCGAACAGCGCCGCCGCCTCGTCGGCGAGCTTGTCGCGCTGCTCCGGCAGCCGGGTCCCGGCCCGGAACACCGACCACATCGTGTACCGGAGGGTGGCGTTGAGCTCCTTGAGCCGGGCGGCGTTGGTGGGGGCGTCAGTCACGGAGTTCTCCCGAGGCGAGGATGGGCCGGAGGTCGTCGGCGGCGCGCCGCCCGGAGGCGACGCAGGCCGGGATGCCGATGCCGTCGCAGGCCGCGCCGGCGAGCGCGAGGCCGGGCGGCAGCGCCGCCCGGGCGGCGGCGACCCGGTCGAGGTGGCCGGGGCGGTACTGGGGCAGGGCGCCGCCCCAGCGCTGGACGTGCGCCGCGAGCGGTTCGGGCAGGCGCGCGCCGAGCAGCGCGGCCAGGTCGGCCCGGGCGGTCGCGACGAGGGCGTGGTCGTCGGCCTGCAGGACGGCCTCCTCGCCGTACCGGCCGAGGGAGGCGCGCAGCAGCACCGGCACGTCGGCGGGGTGGCCCCACTTGCGGCCGAAGAAGGTGGCCGCCTTGACCGCGCCGGGGCCGGCGACGAGCAGGCCGGACAGGTCCGGCAGCGGGGTACCGGCCGGCAGCGCGAGGGTGACCAGGGCGATGCTGGCGTAGTCGAGGGCGCCGATCAGGTCGGCGGCGAGCGGGGCGGCCGCGGTGAGCAACCGGGCCGCCGGCCGGGCCGGTACGGCGAGCACGACCGCGTCGGCCTCGGCGTACGCCGGGTCGGCGGTCGGGCCGATGGTGAGCCGCCAGCCGGCGGCGGTGCGGTCGAGCGCGCGGACGGTCCGCCCGCAGTGCAGCGCGGCGCCGCCGGCGGCGGCGAGCGCCCCGACGAGGCGGGTCATGCCGCCGGCCGGCGCGGCGAACACCGGCGCGCCGGGCCGGCGCGGCAGGGCGGCGACGGCCGCGCGGACGGCGCCGGCCAGCGTGCTCTCGGTCCGGCAGGCGCGGGCCAGCGCGGGCATGGTCACGGCGAGCGAGAGGTCGTCGGCGCGGCCGGCGTAGACGCCGCCGAGCATCGGGTCGACGAGCCGGTCCAGCACGCCGGCGCCGAGCCGGGCGCGGACGAGCGCGCCGACGCTGACGTCCTGCGCCGGGCCGAGCAGCGGGCGGTCGCCGGGCGGCTCGGCCGACGCGGCGGTCAGCGGCGGCAGGGCGGCCGGGTCGCCGGGGACGCCGACGAGGGTGCCGGCCGGGACCGGGTGCAGCGCACCGTCGGCGGCGATCGCCGCCCGGGCGGTGGCGGGGTGGCGCAGGGCGGTACCGGGGTCGACGGCGCGGGCGAGGGCGACCGCCGCGGAGTCGTCGCCGGTGACCGGGTCGCGGGCCAGGAACGCCTCGGCGCCGTACTCGACCGGGTGGCCGGCGAGCCGGCCGGAGCGCAGCTTGCCGCCGGGGGCGGGGCCGGCCTCGTACACGTCGACGGCGACGGCCGCGCCGGCCAGCTCGCGCAGCCGGTGCGCGGCGGCCAGGCCGGCGATCCCGCCGCCGACAACCGCCACCCGCACCCGTGCCATTCCCCCACCCTTTCAGGCCCGCCCGCCCCACCGACCGGCGGGGCAGGGCAGCTCCCGCGCCCGGCGGGCGGGCTCCCGCGTCCGCGGGCTCGGGCGCGGGGCCGGCCGGCGCGCGCACGCCGGACGGCCCCGGACCCGGCCGGGTGGGCAGGACGGGTCCGGGGCCGGCCGACATCGGGTGGCGCCGCCGCGACGGCGCCCGGGTGGGAGCGGGGCCCGGGGACGCCGGCGAACGATCCATCCTCGACAGCGGCCGCGGTGCGGCCCGGCGTCCCTTGCTTCTGTGTCCCCGGCCCGGCCGTCGGGCCGGGGACGCCGACAGTTATCGGGCCGCCCGGCCGGGCCATGAGATTTTGGTCACGAAAAGCGTGCGGCTCATCACGCCACGCAGTTACTCCACCCGGGCGGCCGACGGCCGAACGGACGTCGGCGGGCATTCACCCGCGCGCCGACACCTCGTGCACCAGCGCCACGACCCGGGTCAGCACGTCCGGGTCGGTCTCCGGCAGCACCCCGTGGCCGAGGTTGAACACGTGCCCCGGCGCGGCCGCGCCCTCGGCGAGCACCCGCCGCACCTCCGCCTCGACCACCGGCCACGGCGCGAGCAGCACCGCCGGGTCCAGGTTGCCCTGGACGGGCAGCGCCCCGCCGAGTCGCGCCGCGGCCTCGTCCAGCGGGGTCCGCCAGTCGACGCCGACGACGTCCGCGCCCGCCTCGGCCAGCGCCGGCAGCAGGTGCCCGGTACCGACGCCGAAGTGGATCCGCGGGATGCCGGCCGCGGCCAGCTCGCCCAGCACCCGGCGCGAGTGCGGCAGGACGAACCGGCGGTACTCGGCCACCGACAGCGCCCCGACCCACGAGTCGAACAACTGCACCGCGGCCACGCCCGCGCCGGCCTGCACCCGCAGGAACTCGGCGGTGATCTGCGCCAACCGCTCGCACAGCGCGTGCCACAGCGCGGGATCGCCGTGCATCAGCGCCTTGGTCCGGGCGTGGTGCCGCGACGGCCCGCCCTCGACCAGGTAGCTGGCCAGCGTGAACGGCGCCCCGGCGAAGCCGATCAGCGGGGTCCCCCCCAGCTCGGCGAGCAGCAGCCGGACGGCCTCGGCGACGAAGTCGACCTGCCCCGCGGCCAGCGGGCGCAGCCGGTCCAGGTCAGCCGCGGCGCGGATCGGCTCGGCGATGACCGGCCCGGTACCGGGCACGATGTCCAGGTCCACGCCGGCCGCGGCGACCGGCACCACGATGTCGCTGAACAGGATCGCCGCGTCCACCCCGTGCCGGCGGACCGGCTGGAGGGTGATCTCGGTGACCAGGTCCGGGCGGCGGCAGGAGTCGAGCATCGCGATGCCCGAGCGCAGCGCCCGGTACTCCGGCAGCGACCGCCCGGCCTGGCGCATGAACCAGACCGGCGTGTGCGCCGGGGTGCCCCGGCGGCAGGCGGCGAGGAACGGCGCGGCGGCGGTCCGGCTGGTACTCATCGCCGCCATGCTCGCACGCCCGCGCCGCGCTCCGGCGCGGCGGGGCCGGTGCCGGCGGTCGGCGCCCTAGGCTTGGCGCTCATGCAGCCGCAGGACGGTCCCCCGGAGGTCTTCACGCGGGCCGTCGCCGGCCTGCGCGCCCACCGGCCGCGGGCGGAGATCACCCTCGCCGAGGTGCCGGCGCCGCAGCGGCTGGCCCCGTACGCGTTCGCCCTCGGCGCCGAGGTGCACCGCGACGACGTCGAGGTGGCGACGGGCCGGCTGATCCTGCTGCACGACCCGGTCGGCCACGAGGCGTGGGAGGGGACGCTGCGGCTGGTCACGTACCTGAGCGCGGACCTGGAGCCGGAGCTGGCCGCGGACCCGATGCTGCCCGGCGTGGGCTGGAGCTGGCTGGTCGACGCGCTGACCCACCACGGCGCCGCGCACCGGGCCGCCGGCGGGACGGTGACCCAGACGATCTCGACCCGGTTCGGCGAGCTGGCCGGGCCGCCCGCCGCCGGCGACGTGGAGCTGCGCGCCTCGTGGACCCCGGCCGACGACGACCTGGCCGCCCACCTGCGGGCGTGGTGCGCGCTGCTGGCCTCCACCGCCGGACTGCCGCCGCCCGGCGTGACCGCGCTGCCCGAGCGGCGCGGCACGCCCACCGGATAGGTGCGCGCCACGCCGGTGGGGACGCGCCGACCCACCCTCCGCCGGGCGACAACCGCCGACACGTACGGTTAACGGATGACCGACGAGCCAGCCAGTGCCGCCCCGGCGGCCGGGGGCGCGCCGGCGGAGCGGACGACCCCGCTGACCGCGCCGCGCGAGGGCACCCCGCCGACGGTCGCCACCGCCGACGGCGTCGCCGACCTCGTGGCGCGGTTCGCCGCGGGCATCGGGCCGGTCGCGCTGGACGCGGAGCGGGCGTCGGGCTACCGGTACAGCCAGCGCGCCTACCTGGTCCAGCTCCGCCGGGAGGGCGCCGGCACCGCGCTGATCGACCCGATGGGCGTGCCGGACCTGGCCGGGCTGGACGCGGCCATCGCCGACGCCGAGTGGGTGCTGCACGCCGCCAGCCAGGACCTGCCCTGCCTGGCGGACCTCGGGCTGCGGCCGCGCCGGCTGTTCGACACCGAGCTGGCCGCCCGGATCGCCGGCCTGGAGCGGGTCGGCCTGGCCAGCCTGACCGAGAACCTGCTCGGCTACTCGCTGGAGAAGCACCACTCGGCCGCGGACTGGTCCACCCGCCCGCTGCCCGAGTCCTGGCTCGTCTACGCCGCGCTGGACGTCGAGCTGCTGGTCGACCTGCGCGACGCGCTCGCCGAGAACCTGCGCGAGCAGGGCAAGCAGGAGTGGGCCGCGGAGGAGTTCGCCGCGGTCGTCCGCTGGGGCGGCCAGCCGCCCAAGCCGCGGGTCGAGCAGTGGCGCCGGACGTCCGGCGTGCACCGGCTGCGCGGGCCGCGGGCGCAGGCCCGGGTCCGGGCCATGTGGACCGCCCGGGACGACCTCGCCCGGCGCCGGGATACCGCGCCCGGCCGGGTGCTGCCCGACGCCGCGCTGGTCGCCGCCGCCGAGGCGGACCCGGCCGACGAGCGGGCCCTGCTCGCCATCCCCGGCTTCAACGGCCGGGCCACCCGCCGGCTGGCGAAGGTGTGGCTGGACGCGCTGGCCGAGGCGCGGGCGCTGCCGGACAGCGCCCTGCCCGGCCCGCCGACCAACGACGGCCCGCCCCCGCCGCACCGCTGGGCCGAGCGGGACCCGGCCGCCGCCGCCCGGCTCGCCCGCTGCCGGCAGGCGATCACCACCACGGCCACCGCGCTGAACCTGCCGCCGGAGAACCTGACCAGCCCGGACAGCATCCGCCGGCTGGCCTGGACCCCGCCGGGCGAGATCACCCGGGACACCGTCGCCGCCGAGCTGCGCGGCCTCGGCGCCCGCGAGTGGCAGGTCAAGCTGGTCGCCGCCGACCTGGCCGTCGCCCTGGCGGCGCTGGACTGAGACCGTACTCCCGGGACATTGCCAGGTACGGAAACTTTGCTGACCACCGCAAGATTGCGTACCCTGGTAATCATGGACGAGGAGCCCCCCGGCCTGCGGGAACGCAAGAAGGCCGCCACCCGGCGCGCGCTCAGCGAGGCCGCCCTGCGGCTGGCGCTCGCCGACGGCATCGAGCGGGTGACCGCCGACGCGATCGCCGCCGAGGCCGACGTCTCCCCCCGGACGTTCCACAACTACTTCAGCAGCAAGGAGGAGGCGGTCGCCGCCGCGGTCGACGAGCAGACCCGGGCACTCGCCGACGACCTGCGCGACCGCCCCGAGGGCGAGCCGCTGTGGGACGCGCTCACCGAGGTCGCCCTGCGCCGGTTCGCCGACAGCGAGCAGCGGCTCGCCGACACCGTCGCCGCCAAGCGGCTCATGCACTCCACCCCCGCCCTGCGCGCCCACCACTACCGGGTCAGCGAGGCCACCGAGCGGATCCTGGCCGAGGTCGTCGCCGCCCGGACCGGCACCGATGTCGACACCGACCTGTACCCGCGCCTGCTCATCGCCACCGTGTCGAGCGCGGCGCAGACCGCCATGCAGCTCTGGGCCAGCGGGTCCAGCGGCGCCGCGAGCGCCACCGATCTGCTGATCGAGGCACTCGGCCTCGTCCGCGCCGGCCTGCCGGAGCCCGGGGCCGCGCCGGTCCCGGCGATGACCGCTCGACACTGACACGACCGAAGGAAAGCGGGTGGGGTCCATGTTCAATCCACTGCGATCGCTGGGTGCCGTGCCCACCGGGGCCAGGGCCGAGCGGGTGCGCACGTCGCCCAACTACCGGGACGGCCAGTTCCGCAACCGGGCCGCGGCCGACAGCCCCGCCGCCGTACCGGGGGCGGGCCGCCCGAGCAGCGCCGAGGCGCTGCGCGAGTGGCGCGAGCGCGGCGCGCAGCGCCCGGCCAAGCCGGTCCCGCTGGTCCGCGAGCGCCCCGCCACCGAGCCCGGCGACCTGCGGCTGACCTGGCTCGGCCACGCCAGCACGCTGGTCGAGCTGGACGGCGCCGCGGTCCTGCTCGACCCGATCTGGAGCGACCGCTGCTCGCCGGTCGCCGGGGTCGGCCCGCGCCGGCTGCACGCGGTCCCGATGGAGATCGCCGCGCTGCCCGAACTGGCCGCCATCCTGATCTCGCACGACCACTACGACCACCTGGACATGCGGACGATCCGCCGGCTGACCGCCGCGCAGTCCGCGCCGTTCGTCGTCCCGCTCGGCGTCGGCGCGCACCTGGAGCGGTGGGGCGTACCGGCGGACCGGATCGTCGAGCTGGACTGGGACGAGGAGCACGCCGCCGGCGGCCTGCGCCTGGTCGCCACCCCCGCGCAGCACTTCTCCGGCCGCACCCTGACCCGCAACCGGACCCTGTGGTCCGGCTGGGCGGTCATCGGCGAGCGCCGCCGCGTCTTCTACACCGGCGACACCGGCTACTTCCCCGGCTTCGCCGACATCGGCGCGGCGTACGGGCCGTTCGACGCGACGCTGATGCAGATCGGCGCGTACGGCGACTCCTGGCCGGACATCCACATGACCCCCGAGGAGGCGGTCGCCGCCCACCGGGACGTCCGGGGCGAGCTGCTGATCCCGGTGCACTGGGGCACGTTCACGCTGGCCTTCCACGCGTGGAGCGAGCCGATCGACCGGCTGCTGGCCGCGGCGGAGCACGAGCAGGTGGCCGTCGCGGTACCCCGGCCGGGCGAGGCCGTCGACATCACCGCGCCCGTCGCCCTGGACCACTGGTGGCAGCGGGTGGCCCGGGCGCCGGAGCCGGCGGCGGTACCGCTGCACGAGCTGGTCCAGGGCGCCCGCGCCGACTGATCCCGCGGCACCCGGCGCCTTGCGCGGCCGGCGGGCGGGGACGAGGATCGATGCCGTCGGTGCTGCGCGCGGTTGTCGGGAGGCGTCATGACGGAGATCCAGCGCTACCTCGCCGAAGAGGTGGCCGAGGACCTGGCCGACGGCATCATCAACCGCCGCGAGGCGCTGCGCCGGCTGGGCCTGATGGGCGTGACCGGCGCGGCCGCGACCGGCCTGCTGTCCGGCTTCGCCGCCGGGGCGGCCACCGCGCCGCCGCCGCCGGCCGCCGGCCGGGACGGCACCGAGACGGCCTGGGCGCCGGTCCCGGTCGAGTCGATCACGTACGCCGGCCCGCGCGGGCCGCTGCTCGCCGCCTGGGCGCCCGCCGCCCGGCCGCGCGGCGGCGTGCTCGTCATCCACGAGAACCGCGGCCTGACCGCCCACATCCGCGCCGTCGCCGCCCGGCTCGCCGCCAGCGGCTACTCCGCGCTGGCCCTGGACCTGCTCTCCGAGGAGGGCGGCACCGGGGCGTTCCCCGACGAGGCCGCGGTCGCGGCGGCGCTGGCGAGGATCCCGCCGGAGCGGTTCGTCGCCGACATGAAGGGCAGCCTGCCCGAGCTGGGCCGGCGGGTCGACGGCGGCAGGCTCGCCGCGGTCGGCTTCTGCTTCGGCGGCGCGATGGTCTGGCGCCTGCTCACCTCGAATGAGCCGCGGCTGGCCGCGGCGGCCCCGTTCTACGGCCCGTTCCCCGACGGCGGCGACCTCGCCGGCTCCCGGGCGGCGGTGCTCGGGGTGTACGGCGGCCTGGACGGCCGGGTCAACGCCACCCGTCCGGCGGCGCGGGCGGCGCTGGAGAGGGCGGGGCTGCGGCACGAGCTGCTGACCTTCACCGAGGCCGACCACGCGTTCTTCAACGACACGGGCGCCCGGTTCAACCCGCCGGCCGCCACGGAGGTCTGGCGCCGCACCCTCAACTGGCTCGACGCCGCCGAGTAGCCCGGCGCGCCGCCGCCGGGCGGGTCAGCGCGACGGGAGGCGGACCGTCACCGTGAGGCCGCCGTCCGGCGCCGCGTGCGCGGTGGCCGCCACCGTCCCCCCGTGCGCGTCGCACACCGCCCGGACGATCGACAGCCCCAGCCCCGACCCGCGCGCCCCGGTCCGCTCCCGCCCGCCCCGCCGGAACGGCTCGAACAGGCTCGGCACGTCCCGCTGCGGTACCTCGAAGCCGGTGTTCCCGACCTCCAGCCACGCCTGCCCGCCCTCCACCCCGGTGCGCGCCCACAGCCGCCCGTGCAGGTGGTTGTACCGGATCGCGTTCTCGATCAGGTTCCCCGCCAGCCGGGCCAGCAGGTCGGGGTCGCCGTGCACCGGCGCCGGCTGGAGGTCGGCGGTGACCTCGACCCGGACCCGGTCGATCTCGTACCGCATCGCCGACAGCGCGTCGGCGACGTCGGTGGCCAGGTCAACGTCGCCGGTGCGGGCGAGCTGGCCGCGCTGCCCCTCGCTGCGGGCGAGGACGAGCAGCGACTCGATCAGCCCGTTGGCCCGCTCGGACGCCTCGCGCACCACGCCGGCCATCCGGCGCAGGTCGGCGGCGTCGGCGTCCGGGTCGGACAGGGTCACGTCGATCTCGGTGCGCATCACGGCGAGCGGGGTGCGCAGCTCGTGCGAGGCGTTGGCGACGAACCGGCGCTGGCCGTCGAAGGCCCGGTCGAGCCGGTCCAGCATCGCGTCGAAGGTGGCGGCCAGCTCGGCGACCTCGTCGTTCGGGCCGCGGTAGCCGATCCGCTGGTCCAGGGTCTGCTCGGACAGCCGGCGGGCGGTCGCGGTGACCTGGTGGATGGGGCGCAGCGCGCGGCCGAGCAGCAGGTACCCGCCGACGACGCCGGCGATGGTGATCAGCAGGCAGGCCACGATGCCCTCGACCAGGTGCAGCCGGCGCAGGTCGGCGAAGACCCAGGCGACGAACAGCAGCAGCAGCCCGGCGTCGAAGACGAGGAAGCCGATCAGCGCGGTCAGCCGCAGTCGCAGGCTCGCCCGCGGGCCCATCGGCCGGGCGGCGGTCACGCCGTGTCCGGGGCGACGATCCGGTACCCGGCGCCGACCACCGTGTCGATCAGCGGCGGGTCGCCGAGCTTGCGGCGCAGCGTGCGCATGGTGACCCGGACGATCGTGGTGAACGGGTCGGTGTTGGCGTCCCACACCCGGTCCAGCAGCTCCTCGCTGGAGACGACCGCGCCGCGGGCCCGCAGCAGGCACTCCAGGACGCCGAACTCCTTGTTCGTCAGCTCGACCGGCACGCCGCCGCGGGTGGCCACCCGGCGGGCCGGGTCCACGTGCAGGTCGGCGACGGCGAACGCCGGCGGTGCGGCCGGGGTGGCCCGCCGGCCGAGCGCCCGGACCCGGGCCACCAGCTCGTCGAACGCGAACGGCTTGGCCAGGTAGTCGTCGGCGCCCAGGCCGAGGCCCTCGACCCGGTCGGCGACCGTGCCGCTGGCGGTCAGCATGAGCACCCGGGTCAGCGCGCCGGAGCCGGCCAGGTCGGCGCAGATCTCGTCGCCGTGCCGGCCGGGCAGGTCGCGGTCGAGGACCAGGACGTCGTACCGGGTCACGAACGCCATCTCGTGCCCGGCGTCGCCGTCGTACGCGACGTCGACGGCCATCCCGTGCCGGCGCAGCCCGCGGGCGATCGCGTCGGCCAGGTTCCGCTCGTCCTCCACCACCAGTACCCGCACTCCCCCATCCTGCCCGCCGCCCGGTGAGCCCGGCGTGAGGCCCCCGCCGGGGTACCGGCGGGTCAGGCCGCGACGGCCGTGGGCAGCCGGCGGGAGGTGTACGCGCGGCCGTCCTCGGTGACCGCGGCGCTGGCGTACCCGTGCGCGTCGAGCCGGGCCAGCCACTCCAGCCCCGGCCGCCCCATCGCCATCGCGATCGTCGCGTACGCGTCGGCCCGGCCCAGGTCGGCCCCGACGACGGTGACGGAGCGCAGCTCGGTGGCCGGGCGCCCGCGGACGGGGTCGACCACGTGCTCGCCGCGCTCGTACACCCCGGAGGTGGCCACGGCGACGTCCGTGCCGGTGACCACCCAGGAGATCTTGTCCGGCTGCCACGGGTGGCGCACGCCGATCCGCCAGTCGCGGCCGGGTGCCGGGCAGCCGCGGGCGCGGATGTCGCCGCCGGCGTTGAGGCAGTGGTTGGTGGAGCCGTTCGCGGCCAGCCAGCGCGAGGCCACCTCGACCGACCAGCCCTTGACGAAGCCGGACGGGTCCAGCTTGCCGGTGGCGTACGCGTCGAAGTACCCGTCGGACTCGCGCCACAGCTCGGCGCACATCGCCAGCACCTCGCGCACGTCCGGCGAGCAGTCGGCGACGGTCAGCTCGCCGCGGTCGAGCCGGCTGATCTCGCTGTCCGCCTTGTACGTGCTGAACCGGCGGTCCACCTCGTGCAGCCAGGCGACCGTCTGGTCGATCAGCCCGACCAGGGTGGGCCGCGGCAGCGGGTCGGTCAGCTCGATGCTGACCGCGGTGCCCATGACGTGCTCGACGTGCCGCATATCAGTTCCCCCGCAGGCCGGCCTGGTCGAGCGCGGACTGTAGCGACCGGCGGTACCCGTCGCTGGTGTACGTCGCGCCCGAGACGGTGTCGAGCTGCGCGTTCTGGGCCTGGAGCGTGGCCTCGCGCAGCTTCGGGATCGCGTTGCCGTTGACCGTGGCCGAGTTGCCGTCGGTCGGGTAGGTGGCGTCCGCGGCGGTGATCCGGCCGCCGGCGACCCGCACGCTGACCTGGATGGTCCCGTACGGGTACTGGATCGCCTGCCCGCGGAACGTGCCGTCGCCGCCCTGCCCGCCGCCGTTGCCGGCGGGCTGCTGGTCGGCGATGGGCTCGGTCGCCACGGGCTGCCCCCCGAGGACGACCGGGGTGGCGGTCAGCCGGACGCCGACCAGCATGGCGGCGCCGGCCAGCGTACCGATCACGGCGGCGGTGGAACGTCGCACGATCTCCTCCAGGGGTTACAGCTCGAACGGGTCAAGGTGGATCTGCCGGGGCGGCACGCCGAGCTGGCGCAGGTTGTCCATCGTCCCGGTGACGAAGGCGCGCGGGCCGCACAGGTACACGTCCCGCTCGGCGATGTCGGGCACCAGGTACTCCAGTCCCCCGGCGGTGGACAGCTCGCGCGGGCCGCGCTCGGTGCGGCGGCCGAGCACGTACTCGACCCGCATCCCGCGGCGGGCCGCGACGGCCTCGATCTCCTGGCGCAGCGCCAGGTCGGACTCGGTCCGCGCCCGGTAGATCAGCACGGTGTTGGAGGGCATCTCCTCCAGCAGCGCCCGGACCGGCGAGATGCCGGAGCCGACGGCGATCATCAGCGCCCGACTGCGGGTCCGCCGCTCGGCGGTGAACACCCCGCTCGGGCCCTCGGCCAGCACCCGGGTGCCCGGCTGCAACTCGCGCAGGGCCCGGGTGTGGTCGCCGACCGCGGTGACGGTCAGCCGCAGCCAGCGGCCGTTCGGCGGGGCGGACAGCGAGAACGGGTGCGACTGCCACCAGCCGTCGCCGGCGAGGAACCGCCAGCGGAAGTACTGGCCCGCCCGGGCGCCGAGCCGGTCCAGGTTCCGGCCGGTCAGGTAGATGGAGAAGCTGGCCGGCGACTCGACGACGACCTCGGCGACGGTGAGCTTGTGCCGCAGGTTGAACCAGAGCGGGTCGATCACCCGGCCCCAGGCGAGCGCGGCGATGGCCAGCGCGTACAGGGCGGTCCAGTACCAGTAGCCGAAGCCGTCGGTGAGGTTGCTGCCCATCGTGAACTGGTGTCCGTACGCGAGGATCAGCGCCCCGTACACCGACAGGTGCAGGGCGTGCCAGATCTCGTACCGCATCCGCTTGCGGATGCCGCGGATGGCCATCAGCCCGACCAGCGCGAGGATGCCGGTGGCGACGATGGCGGTGAGCAGGTCCGGTACGGCGATGAAGCCCTTGACCTGGTCGAGCAGCGGCAGGTTCGACTTGAGCGCGAACCCGTACGTGATGAACAGGCCGTGCGCGAGCAGCATGACCAGCAGTGAGGTGCCGATCCAGCGGTGCCAGCTCATGAGCGAGCGGCCGCCGACGGCCTGCTCCAGCCAGGCCATCCGGCTGGCCAGGATCACCTGGGCGATGAGCAGGAAGCCGCCGATCATGCCGGTGACCCGGCCGACCGCGGTGATCACGTCCGCGTTGGTGGCGAGGCTGCCGGGCGGGGTGTCGAACACCCAGACCGCCACGCTGGTGGCGAGCATGGCCCAGAACAGGATCGCCACGAGCAGGGTGTTGCCGGCGGCCTCGTCGGAGCGCAGCCGGTGCCGGCGGATCCGGCGGTTGCCGGCGACGAGGGTGCCGTCGGGGCCGGGGCGGGCGGCGGGGAGGGCGCCGGTCTCCGGCGGGGCCGGCCGGCGGCCGGCGGTGGGGCGGTGGGCGGCTCGGCCACCGCCCGGCCGGCCGACGGCCGGACCCGGCCTCGGCATGGCCCGGATGGCACTGCTGGTCACTGCGGTAGCCCTTCGACGTTGCGGATGGTCGGTCTGCCGCGGGGTACGGGCGCGGGGCCGCCGACGGTTCGACGCCGGAGCGGTTTTGTCGTCGGGACCCCCCGTGGCTCCCCCGCGCGGCCTGACAGGTCCGGATATCAACGGCGCAACCGCCCAAGCACCGGAAACCGCATTGATCGGACTTGTCCCCGCCGATCGCGGGGGCACGATGATCCGACGTATCGACGTCTTTGCGGGGATAAATATTCTGAAACGGCATATTCCAGACAAGGATTGCCATACTACGACGGACGGCGGCCGGAGATTTTTCCGTCGCCGTCCGGATAATCCGTTTCAGAGAGGCATCACATAATCATGCGAATCCGTAGCATCGCGGCCGCCGGCGCGGCCGTCGCCCTGCTCGGCACCGGTACCGCGGCCAGCGCCGCGCCGGCCGTCGAGCGGGCCACCCAGGTGAACCTGATCAGCCTGCGGCTGGCCATGCACCCGAACCAGGTCGCCAACGTCGAGGGCGACTCGCAGAACAACGGCGCCCGGGTCATCCTGTGGGACCTGACCAACGCCGAGAACGAGCGCTGGGAGCCGGAGAGCCAGCTCGACGGCTACGTCCGGCTGCGGGCGCAGAGCAGCGGCAAGTGCCTGAACGTCGCCGGCGGCGGCAACGCCGACGGCGCCGGCGTCATCCAGTACACCTGCGGGACCGCGGCCAACGAGCTGTGGAAGTTCAACCAGGTGGGCTGGGGCTACCAGGTCGTCGCCAAGTCCAGCGGCAAGTGCCTGAACGTCCGGGGCGGGGTGGTGAAGGGCAACACCCTGATCCAGTACACCTGTGCGGGCGGCGCGGGCGCGGCCAACGACGTGTGGCTGGCGAGCTGGGAGCAGCCGAAGTAGCCAGCGGCGCGGGTCCGTCTCCCGGCCGGCCGACCGCCGACCGGGAGCGGGCCCGCCGCCCGCCGCGACGGCCCCCTGCCCGCCGGGCCGGGCGGGCGCGGCGGGCTGCTGCGGCGCGGCGTCCGGGTCAGGGCAGGTCGCGGTAGTAGAAGTACATCGGCTCGGGCTGGCCCGGCTCGGTGTTGCGGTACCCGTGCGCCTCGTAGAACCGGCGGGCGTCGACGTCCTCGCCGTCGACGTTGATCTCCAGGGTCCCCGCCCCCCGCTCGACCGCCAGCCCCTCGGCCGCGGTCAGCAGCGCGTGCCCGTGCCGGCGACCGCGCAGCTCCGGCGCCACGTACAGCTCGTCGAGCGTGACCACCGGCCCGTCGTACCAGACGCTGCGGCGGAACGACAGCAGCGCGACGCCGACCGCGGGCTCGCCGCTGAGCAGGGCCGCCAGGTCGCCGGTGGCCAGCAGCTCGCGCAGCCGCCCGGCCAGTACGCCCGCGCCGGGGGTGGGGGTGTCGAACTCGCGGTTGAACGCGTCGAGCAGCTCGGCGACGGTACCGGCGTCGGCGGCCGTCGCCCGGCGCACCGGCCGGTCGGTTTCCCTGGTCATCCCGCCAGCCTGCCGCCCGCCCCGCTCCCCCGCCACCACTTTCCCGCCGCTCTCGGGGAGACGACCGCACCGCACGACTCCGGGATCGAGTACACAGGTTCGGATCCGACGGTACCGGCGGGATGGCAATGCGGTAGCACAGGTGCTACCGTACGATCCATGGCTGCTGAAGTGGGTCTGCGCGAGCTGCGCCAGGACGCGAGCGACCTGGTCCGCCGCGCCGAGGCGGGCGAGCGCGTCACGATCACCGTCTCGGGGCGCCCCGCCGCGGTCCTCGGCCCGGTCGGGCCGCGTGCCTGGCGGAGCTGGGACGACCTCGCCCCCATCCTGAACGGGCCGGCCGACCCCGACTGGGCCGCCGATCGGGACCGCATCGACCCGACGATCGGTGACCCGTGGCAGCGGTGAGCCGGGGCGTCCTCGACACCAGCGTGCTCATCGCCACCGACGTCACGCCGCTCCCCGGTGCGCTGGCGATCAGCACGGTGAGCCTCGCCGAACTCCACTTCGGCGTCCTCGTGGCGCGCGATGCGGCGACCCGGGCCAGCCGGCTGAGCCGCTTGGTCGCGCTGCAGCGCCGGTTCGACCCGCTGCCGGTCGACGAGGCTGTCGCCGACAGCTACGGCCGGCTCGCAGCGCGGGTCGTGGAGGTCGGCCGCAAGCCCCGGGCCCGGGCGCTGGACCTGTTGATCGCTGCGACGGCGCACGCGCACGGTGCCACTCTGTACACACGCAACGCGGTCGACTTCGCCGGACTGGACGACCTGATCCCCGTGGTCGCGGTCTGACCCGCGGCGCGCAAGTCGCCGGTCAGTCCAGCGGTACGGTGAGTTCGACCGGGCTGTCGTCCAGCGTGGACACCCAGCCGGTGATGTCGCGGGCGACGTCCTGCGCCGTCAGCCCGAGCGCCGCCAGGATCTGCGCCCGCGACCCGTGCGCGTGCCAGCGCGCCGGGATGCCCAGGTTGCGCACCGGGGTGTCCACCCCGGCGTCGCGCAGCCGCTGCGCGATGGCCTGGCCCACGCCGCCGTCGCGGACGCCGTCCTCGACGGACACCACGAGCCGGTGTGCCGCGGCGAGCGGAACCAGCTCCTCGGGCACCGGGCGGACCCAGCGCGGGTCGACGACGGTGACGCCGTACCCGTGCTCGGTGATCCGGGCGGCGGCCTCGACGCCGAGCTGACCGAACGCGCCGACGGCGACGAGCAGGACGTCCCGGCCGGCGCCCTCGGCGAGCACGTCCACGCCGTTGACCCGGCGCAGCGCCGGTACCTCGCCGGGGATGCTGCCGGTCGGGTACCGCACGATCGTCGGCCCGTCCGCGGTGGCGACGGCCTCGCGCAGCTCCTCGCGCAGCGTGGCCGCGTCGCGCGGGGCGGCGATGGCCAGGCCGGGGACCACGCCGAAGATCGACATGTCCCACATGCCGTAGTGGCTGGGGCCGTCCGGGCCGGTGATGCCCGCCCGGTCCAGGGCGAACGTCACCGGCAGCCGGTGCATCGCCACGTCGAGCAGGACCTGGTCGAAGGCCCGGTTGAGGAACGTCGCGTACACCGCGACGACCGGGTGCAGCCCGCCGAGCGCCAGGCCGGCGGCCGAGGTGACCGCGTGCTGCTCGGCGATGCCCACGTCGTACGCCCGCTCGGGGTGCTTGCGCATCAGCGCGGCGATCCCGGTCGGCCCGGCCATCGCGGCGGTGATCCCGACGACGTCGGGCCGCTCGTCGGCGATGGCGACCAGCTCCTCGGCGAACACGCCCGTCCAGGCCGTGCCCGGCTTGGCCAGGGCGACGCCGGTGGCGACGTCGAAGGCGCCGGGGCCGTGGAAGCAGTCGGCGTCGTCCTCCTCGGCGGGGCGGTAGCCGTACCCCTTGCGGGTCACCGCGTGCACGATCACCGGGCCGCCGAACGCCCGGGCCCGGCGCAGCGCCGACTCGACCGCCTCGACGTCGTGGCCGTCGACCGGGCCGACGTACTTGAGGCCCAGGTCCTCGAACATGCCCTGCGGGGCGAGCACGTCCTTGACGCCCTTCTTGACCGCGTGCAGCACCTCGTAGGTGGCGCGGCCGACGAGCGGGGTGCGGTCCAGCGCGCCCTTGACCCGGCCGAGGGTGTGCTCGTAGCCGGGGGTCAGCCGCAGCGTGGCCAGCCGGTCGGCGAGGCCGCCGATGGTCGGCGAGTACGACCGGCCGTTGTCGTTGACGACGATGACCACGGGGTTGCCGGCGCCGGCGATGTTGTTCAGCGCCTCCCAGCACATGCCGCCGGTGAGCGCGCCGTCGCCGACGACGGCGACGACGTGCCGGTCCCGCTCGCCGCGCAGCGCGTACGCCTTGGCCAGCCCGTCGGCGTAGGACAGGGCGGTGGAGGCGTGCGAGTTCTCGATGATGTCGTGCTCGCTCTCGGCCCGGTTCGGGTAGCCGGAGAGCCCGTCGCGCTGGCGCAGCAGGTCGAAGCCGGCCTGCCGACCGGTGACGATCTTGTGGACGTACGCCTGGTGCCCGGTGTCGAACAGCAGCCGGTCCCGGGGCGACTCGAAGACCCGGTGCAGGGCCAGGGTCAGCTCGACGACGCCCAGGTTGGGCCCGATGTGCCCGCCGGTGCGGGCGACCTTCGCGACGAGGAAGTCGCGGATCTCGGCCGCCAGGGTGCGGAGCTGCGCGGCGTCCAGCCGGCGCAGGTCGGCCGGCTGGCGGATGCCGGCGAGCAGCTCGTGGTCGGCGGACGCGGGGGCGGTCCCCGGCGCGGGGCCGGGACCCGGCGCGGGAGCGGGACCCGGCGCGGGGGTGGACGCGTGCTCGGCCTTCATAGCGGACGAGTCTATCCGGCACCCGCCACCGGCGAATGGTCCCGCGGGGCGGCGTCACCCGCCGGTACGGTGACCGGCGGTACGGTGACCGGCGGCCCCGGGTCGAAGCCCTGCCGGGACTGGCCGCCCCAGACGGCCCGGGTGCGGGCGAGGGCCGCGAGCAGGCCGCGGAGCTGCCAGAAGGACAGGTACTGGCGGTACCCGACATTCTCCGCGAACGCGGCGATCACCGCCAGGCCGACGTCGCGCCAGTGCGGGTACCGGTGGTACGCGATCTCCTCTAGCAGCAGCGCCGCCAGCGTGATGAAGAACGCGTAGCCGTACGCGACCAGGATGAACCGCCAGGCGAACCCGACGTCCACCACGCCCAGCACCAGGCTCAGCGGCAGCACGACCAGGGCGAGCAGCTCGACCAGCGGGGCGAGCAGCTCGAACAGCACGTACCAGGGCAGCGCGACCAGGCCGACCCGCCCGTACCGGGGGTTGCCCACCATCGTCCGGTGCCGCATCAGGATCTCGGACAGGCCGCGGTGCCAGCGGCGCCGCTGCCGGCCGAGGCCGCGCAGGTCGGTCGGCGCCTCGCTCCAGGAGACCGGCTCGGAGACGAAGACGATCCGGTACGCCTCCTTGCGCCGGCGCAGGTGCTTGTGCAGCCGGACGACCAGCTCGGCGTCCTCGCCGATGCAGTCCAGGGCCATCCCGCCGACCTCGACCACCAGGTCCCGGCGGAACAGCCCGAACGCCCCGGAGATCACCACCAGGCCGCCGAGCCGGGACCAGCCGGCCCGGCCCATGAGGAAGGCGCGCAGGTACTCGACCACCTGGATCCGCGGCAGCCAGCGGCGCGGCATCGCCACCTTGACGACCCGGCCGCCGATCACCTCGCAGCCGTTGGCGATCCGGACCACGCCGCCGGTGGCGGCGACCCGCAGCGGGTCGTCGGCGAACGGCTTGGCGACGATCAGCAGCGCGCCGGGGTCCAGGATCGAGTCGGCGTCCACCATGCACAGCATCGGGTGGCCGGCCACGTTGATGCCGACGTTGAGCGCGTCGGCCTTGCCGCCGTTGTCCTTGCGGACCACGACCAGGCCGTCCGGGTTCTTGGCCGAGACGTACACCGCGCGGACCGCGCCCAGGTGCGGCACGTCGCGCGGGATCACCCGGGGCACCTCGACCAGCTCGAACTGGTCGCGCAGCAGGGCGAACGTCTCGTCGGTGGAGCCGTCGTCGACCACCACGACCTCGAACCGGGGGTACTCCAGCGCGGTGATCGCCTGGACCGCGGCGACGATCCCCGGCCCCTCGTTGTACGCGGGCACGATCACGCTGATCGGCGGCGTGAACGGGCTGCGCAGCATCTCGTCGGTACCGGCGAACGAGACCCGCCGGCGGTGCCGGCCGAACTCGAGCGCGGCGAGCACGAGCAGCACGAGGTAGCTGGTGTTGATCAGCCCGAAGTAGACGAGGAACGCGCTGTCGGCCCAGCGCAGCAGCTCCCGGATGAGATCCATCGTCACCCCCGCCCGCCGAGCGCGGCCCGGGCGACGGCCTCCCGGGCGTGCGCCGCGGGGATGCCGGGCGGGCCGTCGGCGAGCCGGCGCAGCTCGGCGGAGCCGGCGTTGCCGAGGTGGCGCAGGGCATCGGCGGCGGCGTGCGCGGCCGGGTAGCTGCCGTCGTGCACGAGCGCGCCGAGCGGCGGCACCGCGGCGGCCGCACCGACCACGCCGAGCGCCTCGGCCGCCGCCGCGCGCAGCGCCGCCGGGCCGGGGGCCTGCACGACCGCGAGCAGCGGGGCGAGGGTGGACCGGGTGCCGAACCGGCCGAGCGTCCGGGCGGCGGCGACCCGGACCGCGGGGGCCGCGCCGGTCTCGGCCAGCACCTCGGCGACCGGCGGCAGGGTGGCGGGGGCGACCAGCGTGCCGAGCGCCTGGAGCGCGCTGACCCGGACGGCGTCGCCGTGGCCGGGCTGGAGCGCGGCGACGAGCGGGCGCAGCGCGCCCTCGCCGAGCCGGCCGAGTGCCCGGGCGACGAGCTGGGCCGGCAGCTCGCGGTCGCCGAGGGCGCGCAGCAGCGGGCCGGCGGCGCGCGCGTCGCCGAGCCGCCCGAGCGCCCGGACGGCGACGACGGCCACCTCGTCGCTGGGGTCGTCGAGCAGCCGGATCAGCACCGGTACGGCCGGCACGTGGCCGAGGTCGCCGAGCACCTGCGCGGCCTCGGCCCGGACGGCCGCCGACCGGTTCCGCAGCCCGGCCCTGGCCCGCTCGGCGGCGCCGCGCCGGATGAACACCTCGGCCAGCGCCGCGTACCCCTCGCCGCGCAGCTTGCCCAGCAGCGCCGTGGCGGTCGGCTCGACCGCGGCCCACTCGGCCTCGGGCATCGCCACCAGCGCGTCGGCGTCCGGGGGCTCGGGCTCGCCGACGAAGGCGAGCAGCCGGCGCCGCGGCCCGGCCGCCCGCTGCTCCCGCCCGCGCTCCAGCCGCAGCCGGACGGCCCGGACGGTCACCAGGACGGCAACCAGTAGCAGCGCCACCCCGAGCAGCCCGAGGTACGCGGCGGTCAGCGCGCCTGTCACCGTCGCGGCCTCAGGCGCCGGACCGGTTCAGCAGGGCCTCGACCCGGGTGACCAGCTCGCGCGGGCTGAACGGCTTGGTCACGTAGTCGTCGGCGCCGGCGCTGAACCCGCCCTCGATGTCGTCCTCCTGGGTGCGCGCGGTGAGCAGGATGATCCGGATGTCCCTGGTGGCGGGGTCGGCACGCAGCATCCGGCACACGTCGAGACCGGACATACCGGGCATCGAGACGTCCAGGACGGCGACGTCCGGCGGGTTCCGCTGCGCGGCGGCGAGCGCGGCGGCGCCGTCCTCGACCGCGGTGACCGCCATGTCCGACTGCTCCAGCTTGAAGGCGACCAGGTCCCGGATGTCGGCGTCGTCGTCCGCGATCAGTACGGCCGTCACGTGCCCTCCTCAACCCGCCAACCCACTGGCTGGATATTCACGATATCGCTGGATTGGCCGGAATTTGCGGTGTCCGCGTACGGATCGACCTACCGTCGGCCCTGTGAACCCCACCGACGGCGCGCCGCCGGCGGTGAGCCCGGCGCTGCCCGACGCCCGGTCCCGGTGGACCGTCCGGCGGGTGATCATCGCCGGCTACCTCGCCGCGGGCATCGTGCTGGGCGTGGTGGCGATCAGCGCGTACGCCCAGATCGGCTCGCTGCTGACGGCCCGCCAGCCGGTCGAGCACACGTACCGGGTGCTGGACCGGATCGCCGGCGTCCGGGCCGCGGTGCAGGACGTCGAGGCCGGCCAGCGCGGGTACGTGATCACCGGCGACCCCGGCTACCTCGACGCGCTGCGCCGCTCCCGGGCCGAGCTGGAGGAGGAGCTGCGCGGCCTGCGCCGGCTCGTCGACGACAACCCCCGCCAGCAGCAGAACCTGGGCCGGCTCGGGGGCGCGCTCAGCGTCCGGCTGGACCACCTCGACGCGAACGTCCGGCTCCGCCGCACGGCCGGGTTCGCCGCCGCCCAGCGGGCCGTCCGGGACGAGCGGGACGCCGCCGAGGCCGGCGGGATCGAGGAGCGGCTGGGCGTCCTGCGGGCCGAGGAGGAGCGGCTGCTCGCGGTCCGGCAGCGGGCCAGCGCGGCGTCGGCCACGGCGATCCGCCGGCTGATCCTGTACGGGTCGATCGTCGGGGCGCTGGCCGTCGGGCTCGGCGCGCACTGGGTGGTCCGGGCGCTCAACCGGCCCGTCCGGCGGGTCACCCGGGCCGCCGAGCGGGTCGCCGCCGGCGACCTCACCCGCCGGGCCGCGGTCACCGGGCCGCGCGAGCTGCGGCAGATGGCCGTCGCCGTCAACGCCTCGATGCAGGTGATCACCAGGGCCCGGGACGAGGCGCTCGCGGCCACCGCGGCCAAGTCGGCGTTCCTGGCGACGATGAGCCACGAGATCCGTACCCCGATGAACGCGATCATCGGCATGACCGGCCTGCTCGTGGACACCCCGCTGACCCCGCAGCAGCGGGAGTTCGCCGAGGTCGTCCGGGACAGCGGCGAGGCGCTGCTGGTGATCATCAACGACATCCTCGACTTCTCCAAGATCGAGTCGGGCGAGTTCGTGCTGGAGGACGCGCCGTTCGACGTCCGGGACCTGCTGGACAGCGCGCTGGCCCTGGTCAGCCTCACCGCCGACGCCAAGGGCCTCGAACTGGTCGGCCGGGTCGAGCCCGGCTGCCCCGGCCGGCTGCGCGGCGACGTCACCCGGCTCCGCCAGGTCACCGGCAACCTGCTGTCCAACGCGGTGAAGTTCACCGAGCGCGGCGAGGTCGTGCTCGCCCTCGCCGCCGGGCCGGGCGCCGGCGGCGGGGTCGAGCTGGCGATCAGCGTCGCCGACACCGGCATCGGCATCCCCGCCGACCGGATGGACCGGCTGTTCCGCTCGTTCAGCCAGGTCGACTCCTCGACCACCCGGGTGTACGGCGGCACCGGGCTCGGTCTGGTGATCAGCCGGCGGCTGGCCCGGGCGATGGGCGGCGACCTGACCGTGCGCAGCGCGGTCGGCGCCGGCTCGACCTTCCGGGCCACCGCGCTGCTGCACCCCGAGCCCGGCGCCGCGCCGGAGCCGCCGGTGCCGGCGCTGGTCGGCCGGCGGGCGCTGGTGGTCGACGACAGCGCCAGCGGCCGCGCGGCGCTGTGCGCGCAGCTCACCGGCTGGGGGATGGACTGCGTCGACGCCGCCGACCCGGCCGCGGCGCTGGCGATCCTGCGCGGCGGGGCGTCGGTCGACGTCGGCCTGCTCGACCTGCGGCTGCCCGGCCTGGACGGGGCGCAGCTCGCCGCCGCCGTGCGCGCGCTGCCCGGCCGGGCCGGCCTGCCGCTGATCCTGCTGTCCAGCGTGCACTGGCAGCTCGACCCGGCGCAGCAGGCGCTGTTCGCCGCCGTCCTGCCCAAGCCGCCGCGGGCGACCCGGCTGCGGACCAAGCTCACCCGCATCCTGACCGGCGGCGCCGGGCCCGAGCCGCCGGCCGCCGCCCCGGCGCCCGCGGCGGCGCCGCTGCGCGTCCTCGTCGCCGAGGACAACCCGACCAACCAGCGGGTCGCCCGGCTCATGCTCGGCCGGCTGGGGCACCGGGTCGACGCGGTCGGCAACGGCGCGGAGGCGGTCGAGGCGGCGCACGGGATGCCGTACGACGTGGTGCTGATGGATGTCCAGATGCCCGTCCTCGACGGACTGGCCGCGACCCGGCGGATCCGCGCCGACCTGCCGCCGGACCGGCAGCCGCGGATCATCGCGCTGACCGCCAACGCGCTCGCCGAGGACCGCGCGGCCTGCCTGGCGGCCGGCATGGACGACTTCCTGAGCAAGCCGGTCCGGGCGGCGGAGCTGGCGGCGGCCCTGGCCCCGCTGACCCCGCGCACCCGGTCGGCGCCGGCCGCCGGCACCCGCCCGATCACCCCGGCCGCGGCGATCGACCCGCCCGCCGCGCCACCCCCGGCCGACGCCGGCGACGCGGAGCTGGCCGGGCGGTGGGCGGACATCACGGCGCGGCTCGCCGACATCACCGGGCCCGAGCCGCCGCCCGAGGAGCGGGCGCTGCTCGACCGGCTGGTCGCCTCGTTCGCCGCCCGCGCCCCGGCCGCCGTCGAGGAGCTGGCCGCGGCCGTCCGGGCCGGCGACGCGGCCGCGGTCCGCGACCGCGCCCACGCGCTCAAGGGCTCGGCGGCCAACCTCGGCGCCGCCCGGCTCGCCGCCCTGTGCGCGGACCTGGAGGACCGGGCCCGGGCCGGCGACACCCCGCCGCCGGGCGACCCGCTCGCGGCGCTGCGCGCCGAGGCGGCCGCGACCCTGCGCGCCCTCGCCACCCTCCCCCGCTGACCGCGGCGCGGCCACCCGCCGCCGGCCGCGCCGCGGTCCCGGGTCGGGCCGCGGTCAGGGGTGCAGCAGCGCGACCGCCTCCAGGTGGTGCGTCATCGGGAAGCAGTCGTACCCGCGCACCGCCGCCAGCCGCCAGCCCGCCGCGGCGAACGTCCGCACGTCCCGGGCGAGCCCGGCCGGGTCGCAGGCCACGTACGCCACCGCCCGGGCGCCGCTGCGGGCCACCGCCCGGACCACGGCCGCGCCCGCGCCGCTGCGCGGCGGGTCCAGGACCACCAGGTCCACCGGCGCCGGCAGGGTCCGCCGGCGCAGCGCGGCCTCCACCCGCTCGACCCGCACCCGGACGCCGGGCAGGTCGGCCAGCGCCGCGCGGCCGGCGCCGGCGCTGCCGGCCGCCGCCTCCACGACGGTCGCGGCGACGCCCGGCCCGCCCGGCCGGCGGGCGGCGACGGCGTCGGCGAGCGCGGCGGCGAACAGCCCGGCCCCGCCGTACAGGTCCCAGACCCGGTCCCCCGGCCGCGGGTCGAGCAGCTCGACCACCACCGCGGCCAGCGTGCCCGCCGCGGCGGGGTGCACCTGCCAGAACGCCGTCGCCGGCAGCTCCCAGCGGCGCGGCCCGAGCCGCTCGACCACCGTCGCCGGGCCGTCGACCACGGCGCCGTCGGCCAGGACGGTCCGCCGCCCGTCCGCGCCGGCGACCACCGTCACGGCGTCGGCGGTCGGCCAGTCCCGCCCCGGTACGGCCGCCGCCCGGACCGCCGGGTGCGCGATCGGGCAGTCGTCCACCGGCACCACCTCGTGCGAGCGGTGGGCCAGCAGCCCGGCCCGGCCGGAGGCGGCGACGGCGTACCGGACCCGGGTCCGCCAGCCCAGCCCGTCGGCGTCGCCGGGCAGCGCGACCACGGTCGCGCCGAGCGCGTCCAGCGCGGCCGGGTCGACCCCGCCGAGCCGGGTGAGCTGCTCGCGCAGGACGGCCGTCTTCCAGGCGAGCTGCGCCGGCCGGGACGCGTGCTGCAGGTCGCAGCCGCCGCACCCGCCGGGGTGGGCGAACCGGCACGGCGGCCGCACCCGGTCGGCGGAGGGGTCGTCGACCCGGACGGCGTCGGCCCGCAGGTACCCGCGGTGCACCTCGGTGACCTCGGCCCGCACCCGCTCGCCGGGCAGCGCGTGCCGGACGAACACGACCCGGCCGGGCGGCGGCCCGTACCGGGCCACGCAGTGCCCGCCGTGCGCCGGCGCCCCGACGGTCAACTCCAGCACGTCCCCCTCGACGGGATCGTCGATGGCGGCGGACGCGGCGCCGGAGTCGACGCCGTTGGGAGCGGCGGCGGGGTTCGACGGGGCGGTCACCGGCGCGGCTCGGTCGACTCGTCCAGCTCGATCACCGTCGCGCCGTCGGTGCCCGCCTGCTGGCGCGGCCCGCGGGCCGGTGAGGTGACCGACAGGCCGCGGTCCCGCCGGGCCATGTTCACCGCCTCGGTCGAGCTGAGCTGCCACGGCACGCTGGTCACCATCACCCCCGGCTCGAACAGCAGCCGGGTCTTGAGCCGCAGCGCGCTCTGGTTGTGCAGCAGGTTCTCCCACCACCGCCCGACGACGTACTCCGGCACGAAGACCGTGACGACGTCCCGCGGGGCGTCCCGGCGCAGCGACTTGACGAACTCGATCGTCGGCCGGGTGATCTCCCGGTACGGCGAGTCGATCACGGTCAGCGGGATCGCCAGCTCGCGCCGCTCCCACTCCTCCTGCAGCGCCCGGGTGTCGCCGGCGTCCACCTGCACGGTGACGGCGGTCAGCGTGTCCGGCCGGGTGGCCCGGGCGTACGCGATGGCCCGTAGCGTCGGCTGGTGCACCTTGGAGACCAGGACGATCGCGTGGTTGCGGGCCGGCAGGATCGGGTTGTCGTCCGGCGGGGCCAGCTCGGCGGCGACCCGGTCGTAGTGCCGCTTGATCGCGATCATGACCAGGTAGATCACGGCCATGGCGGCGATCGCGATCCAGGCGCCGTGGGTGAACTTGGTCAGCAGGACGACGATCAGCACCGCCCCGGTCAGCACCATGCCGAAGCCGTTGATCGCCCGGGACCGGTTCATCCGCTGCCGCACCCGCGGGTCGCGGACCGTCCGCAGGTGCCGCTTCCAGTGCCGCAGCATCCCCGCCTGGGACAGCGTGAACGACACGAACACCCCGACGATGTAGAGCTGGATCAGCCGGGTCACCTCGGCGTGGAACGCGATGATCAGCACCCCGGCGCACACCGCCAGGAAGACGATCCCGTTGGAGAACGCCAGCCGGTCGCCGCGGGTGTGGAGCTGCCGGGGCAGGTACCGGTCCTGGGCGAGGATCGAGCCGAGCACCGGGAAGCCGTTGAACGCGGTGTTCGCCGCGAGGAACAGGATCAGCGCGGTCGCCCCGGCCACCGTGTACAGCAGCGCGCCGCTGCCGAAGATCGTCTGGGCCAGCTCGGTGGTGACGGTCTTCTGCACGTACCCCGCCGGCCCGGCGACGATCTGCCGGACCGGGTCCTCCACGTGTTGCAGCCCGGTGGCCCGGGCGAGCATGACCATCCCGACCATGATCCCGACGGCGATGCCGCCGAGCAGCATCAGCGTCGTCGCGGCGTTGCGGCTCTTGGGCGGCTTGAACGCCGGTACGCCGTTGGAGATCGCCTCCACGCCGGTCAGCGCGGCGCAGCCGGAGGAGAACGTGCGCAGCAGCAGGAACGCCATCGCCAGCATGGTGAGGTCGCTCTCCTCCGCGGCGATGGTCAGCGCGGCGCTCGGCGCCCGCAGGTCCTCGCCGAGCAGGAAGATCCGGACGAAGCCGGTGACCAGCAGCCCGCCCATGAGCAGCAGGAACCCGTACGTCGGCACCGCGAACGCCCCGCCGGACTCGCGCACCCCGCGCAGGTTCATCGCGGTCAGCACGACCACGGCGACCAGGGCGATGCCGACCTTGTGCGTGGCCACCCAGGGCAGCACGGCGCCCAGGTTGGCCACCCCGGCGGAGACCGACACGGCCACGGTCAGCACGTAGTCGACCAGCAGCGCGCTGGCCACCACCAGCCCGTACCGGGGGCCGAGGTTGACCGTGACGACCTCGTAGTCGCCGCCGCCGGACGGGTACGCGTGCACGTTCTGCCGGTAGCTGGCCACCACCGTGATCATCACGACCACGACGGCGAGCGCCACCCACGGCGAGAACGCGTACGCGGCCGCGCCGGCGATGGACAGCGTGAGCAGGATCTCGTCCGGCGCGTAGGCGACGCTGGACAGGGCGTCGGAGGCGAAGACCGGCAGGGCCAGCCGCTTGGGCAGCAGGGTGTGTTCGAGCCGGTCCGAGCGGACCGGCCGGCCCAGGAGCAGTCGCTTCAGCAGCGAGCTGGAGGTAGCCACAAGCCGTAAGCGTACGACCGAAGGCACATCCCCGGGCGTCGGCCCACCGCCGGGCCCGACACCCGGCGGCCGGGCCGCGGCGGCCGGGCGGGCAGGGTACGGTCGCCTCACGACCGTTTCGCCCCGGGAGGCTCGGCAGTGCATGTGGTGACCAAGTGCATGTAGTGATCATGGGCTGCGGCCGGGTGGGGTCGACGCTGGCGCACAGCCTGGAGGCGCGCGGGCACTCGGTGGCGATCGTCGACCAGGAGGCCAACGCCTTCCGCCGGCTCGGCGCGGACTTCGCCGGGATCACCGTCACCGGCATCGGCTTCGAGGCGGCGACGCTCAAGGAGGCCGGGATCGAGCGGGCGGACGCCTTCGCCGCGGTGTCCTCCGGCGACAACTCCAACATCATCTCCGCCCGGGTGGCCCGGGAGACGTTCGGCGTGGAGCGGGTCGTCGCCCGGATCTACGACCAGAAGCGGGCCGAGGTGTACGAGCGGCTGGGCATCCCCAGCGTCGCCACCGTCCGGTGGACGGCCGACCGGATCGTCCGGCACCTGGTCCCGGCCGGCGCGATCGAGCTGTACCGCGACCCCACCAGCACCGTCTCGCTGATCGAGGTGCCGCTGCACACGGCGTGGATCGGCCGGCCGCTGAGCGAGTTCGAGGCGGCGGCCGGGGCGCGGGTGGCGTACCTGACCCGGTTCGGCGTCGGCGCGCTCCCCCAGCCGCACACCGTGCTGCAGGACGGCGACCAGGTGTACCTGCTGGTCACCGACGACATCGCCGAGGTGGTCACGGACGTGGCCGCGCGCGAGCCCGGGGAGGTGCGGTAGCCGTGCGGGTCGCCATCGCCGGAGCCGGCAACGTCGGCCGGTCCATCGCCAGCGAGCTGATCGGCAACGGCCACCGGGTCATGCTGATCGAGCGCCAGCCGGGCATGCTGCGCCAGGAGCGGGTGCCGGACGCCGAGTGGATCCTCGCCGACGCCTGCGAGCTGACCAGCCTCCAGGAGGCCGACGTCGCGGCCTGCGACGTGGTCGTCGCGGCCACCGGCGACGACAAGGTCAACCTGGTCGTGTCGCTGCTGGCCAAGACCGAGTTCGCCGTACCGCGGGTGGTCGCCCGGGTCAACCGGGCCGAGAACGAGTGGCTGTTCACCGAGCAGTGGGGCGTCGACGTCGCGGTCAGCAAGCCGCGGCTGATGGCCGCGCTGGTCGAGGAGGCGGTGACGGTCGGCCAGCTCGTCCGGCTGATGACGTTCCGCCAGGGCCAGGCCAACCTGGTCGAGATCACCATGCCGCCGGACTCGCCGCTGCAGGGCCGGGCGCTGCGCGAGGTGCCGCTGCCGCCGGACGCCGCCCTGGTGGCGATCCTGCGCGGCCGCCGGGTGCTCGTGCCGACCGGGGACGACTCGGTCGAGGGGGACGACGAGCTGTACTTCATCTGCACCGCCGAGGTGGAGGAGCAGCTCCGCGCCGTGGTGCTGGGCGAGGACAAGCCGGCCGCCTGACGCCCGCGGGCCGCACCGCACTGCCGCGGCCCGGGCCACCGCGCGCGGCCCGGGCCGCGGCGGCGGAAAGCGGCCGGCGGGCGCCGCGGCGGCGGTAACGTCTCGCGGCATGGGCCGGCCCGCGCCGCTGCGCCCGGCCGCCCGGCCCGACCGCCGGCCCGGGCGCGACCGGCTCGCCCGCTGGGCGGCCGGCCCGGCCGGCCGGTTCGCGGTGGCGGTGTTCGGTCGCCTGCGCAGCAGCCTGGTGGAGAGCGCGCTGGTCCTGGCCGCGCAGGCGTTCCTGGCGCTGTTCCCGCTGCTCATCGTCGTGTACTCGGTCGCCCCGCCGGTGCTGCGGACCGCCCTGCTGGACGCGGCCCGGGCCCGGTTCGGCGGCGCCGGCGACACCGCCGCCGCGGTGGCCGACCTGCTGGCCGGTACCGAGGAGGTGCGCGGCGGCCTGACCGCCGGCGGGGCGCTGCTGGTGCTCGCCTCGGCCACCGCGTTCGCCCGCGCGCTGCAGCGGATGTACCAGCGGATGTGGCGGCTGCCGCCGCTGGGCCTGCGCGGCTGGTGGCGCAGCGTCGCCTGGCTGGGCGGGGCGTTCGGCTACCTGGCGGCGGTGGCCGCCGCGGCGTGGCTCGGCGACGGCCCCGTACCGGCCGGGCTGGTGGCCGGGGCGGCGGGCCCGGCGCTGTGGTGGTGGACGCCGCACCTGCTGCTGGGCGGCCGCGTCACCTGGCGCGCGCTGGCCCCGCTGGCGCTGCTGACCGCGACCGCGCAGGTCGTGGTGGCCCGGCTGACGGCGGTGGTCATGCCGCGGGCGATCCGGACCAGCGAGGCCGAGTACGGCCCGATCGGCGTGGTGTTCGCCATCGAGTCCTGGCTGGTGGTGGTCTGCGGCGTCCTGGTGGCCTGCACGGCCGTCGCCGCCGCCCTCGCCCCGGACCCGCCCCCCTCCCCCGACCGAAAGTGACAACTTCTCGCATCCTCCGCCGGGGCGGCCCGGGGCGGGGTTACGTTCCGGGGCGGAGAAAGCGAGGTGCGCCATGACGCTCTACCAGGGCCCCTCCGAGTACGCCGCCGCCACCGGCCGGTCCCGGGTCCGGGCCGGCACCCTGTACTCCGGCGGCATCGCCGCGGCGGTCGTCGCGGCCGGGGTGGCGGTCGTCGGCTTCCTCGACGCGCACAGCCTGCTCGGCCTCCCGGTGCTCGGGATGACCGCCGCGGGAGCCGCCTTCCAGCCCTCCCTGGCCTGGTACGCCGGGGCGGCCGCCGGCGCCGCGCTCGCCGCCACCGTGGTCATGCACCTGCTGCTGCTCGCCACGCCCCGCCCGCGCACGTTCTTCGGCTGGATCGTCGGCCTCGCCACGCTGATCAGCATGATCGTGCCGATGACCGTGGACCGCGCGTGGAGCGCCGCACTGCCGGCCTCGGCGATCAACCTGGCGATCGGCCTGACGATCGGCGTCCTCGTCTCGATCAGCGCCGCCGCGGCGGTGCGCCCGCCGGCCCTACCCCCGCCCGAACCGCTGTCGTGACCGCGGCGGACGCCGAGGTCGCGCGCCTGCGCGCCGAACTGGACCGGCTGCGCGCCGGGCGCACCGGCCGCTTCGGCCGCTGGGTCGCCGCGGCGGCCCTGCTGCTCGCGGCGTTCCTGCTCGGTACGGTCGCGGTCGCCGCGGTGTTCGCCCGCAACCAGCTCCTCGACACCGACCGCTACGTCGCCACCGTCGCGCCGCTGGCCCGCGACCCGGTGATCCAGGACGCGCTCGCCGACCGGCTCACCGACGTCGTCGTCACCCACGTGGACCTCGACGCGGTCGCCGCCCGGGCGGCGGCCTGGCTGCGCGAGCAGGGCGCCCCGCCGCAGGTGGACGCGCTCGTCCAGCCGGCGGTCGGCGGGGTCCGCTCGCTCATCCGCAGCACGACCCGCAAGCTCGTCGGCTCGGACCGGTTCGGCGCCGCCCGGGACACCGCCAACCGGATGGCCCACGACGACCTCGTGGCGGTCCTCACCGGCGGGCGCAGCGGGGCGCTGTCGAGCAGCGGCACCACCGTGACCGTGGACCTCGGCGTGTTCCTCGGCGTGGTGCGGGAGAAGCTCGTGGAGGCGGGGCTGGGGCTGGCCGCGCGGATCCCGCAGGTGTCGATCCCGTTCACCGTCTTCTCCTCGCCGCAGCTCCCGGCGCTGCGCACGTACGTCCGCTGGCTCGACCGGACGGCGACGTGGCTGCCCTGGCTCGCCCTGCTGGCCCTGGCCGGGGCGGGTCGCGGTGGCGCTGCGGCGGGGTACGGCGGTCGGGCTGGACGGGGTCGCGGGGGCGCTCGGGCGGGCGGAGCTGCCGTGGGGCGCGGCGGCGGGGCTGGCGCGGCGGTACCGGGGGCTGGTCGAGGTGTTGATCTGCGTGGGGGCGTTCGGGGTGCTGCTCCTGGCGCCCGGCGTGGCGGCGGCCTGGTGGTGCGGTGGTGCTGCGCTCACGTTGGTCGTGTCGGTCGAGGTGCTGGCGCGGCTGCCGCGGGGGGATTCGGTCGGTGCCGTGCCCGGGTGAGGTTCTCGGACGGCCGGGCGGGTTTCGCGGGGCCTCGGCATGGTCCGGTTGATTCGGCGGTGGGGTGGAGGTGGCTGCCGGGGCTTGGCGGGGTGGGGTGCCTCATTCATCATGGTCGATGCACGTGGACGGGGAACGCGGGGCGGCGCGTACTGCGTCCCACTGCTGTCGGCGTGGAGGGAGGCGCTGTGGTCGAGCCTGCTCGGCGGGTCGGCGGCGCGGTCGCCGGCGGGGAGTCCTTCGCGGACGCGCTGCGGGGGGCGATCCAGCGCAGCGGGCTGAGCCTGGACCGGATCCGGTTCCGGCTGGCGCAGCGGGGGCATCCACTGAGCCCGGCCACGCTCAGCCTGTGGCAGTCGGGGCTGCGGCGGCCCGAGCGGCGGGACTCGCTGCGCACGCTGTCGTCGCTGGAGGAGATCCTGGCGCTGCCGGCGGGCGCGCTGCGCTGCGCGCTGGGACCGCCGCGGCAGCGGGGACCCGGCAAGGCCGGGCAGCGCCGGCTGCCGCGCGAGACGGCGTGGCCGCACGACCCCGACCTGCCGCCGCTGCTGCGCGAGGTCGACGACGAGGACGAGTTCTTCGTCCGGCTCAGCCACCACGACCAGATCCGCGTCGGGCCCGACGGCCTCGAACGGTCGCTGCGGGTGCGCCTCGTCCTCCGGGCCGCCCGGTCGGGCCTGTCCCGGCTCCCGATGGTCTGCGCGCTGGACCGGCCCCACCCGCGCGGCCCGCGCGTCCGCGCCCTGAACCACTGCTCGGTGGCGGCCTCCGAGTACTTGCCGGAGACCGGCTACCTGGTGTCGTCGCTGGCCTTCGACAGCAAGCTCACCCGGGGCGAGGCCGTGATGATCGAGTACGAGGTCACGTACCCGACCCGCTCGGGGTCCGACGCCGTCCGGTCCACCTTCGCCGAACGCAAGCTGCGGTTCCCCGTGAGCGAGTACTTCGCGGAGGTCCGGTTCGACCGGCGGGCGGTACCCGCGCGCTGCGCCTCGCGGGCCACCGGGGCGGACGGCTTCCTGCGCGGCGGGGCGCTGCCGGTGGACAGCGCGCGGTGCGCCCGGCTCGCCGTGTCGGACGCCGCCCCGGGGAGGTACGCGCTGCTGTGGGACTGGGCCTGACGGAAGCGCGGCCGGGGCGGGAAGCACTGCTTCCCGCCCCGTTCCCGTCCGACAACGGCGGTGGCGCGCAGCTCCGGTCGGCTGGTCAGAGCTGGCCGCTGTTGGAGAGAATCCACTGGCGGTAGGTAGCGACGTTGACGTGCCCGGAGGTGCCCGCGTTGGTGTCGCCGTAGGAGTGGACGCCGATCAACTCCTGGTTCTGGAGGATGGGGCCGCCGGAGTCGCCGGGACCGGTGTAGCCGTCGGCCTTCGCGGCGTCGATGAACACGCTGCCGACCTTGGTGATCCTCATGTTCGCCACCTTCAGGTAACGGGAGTCCCGGCCGGCCTCGGTGCGGCCGTAGCCGTACGCCTGCTCGGTGCTGCCGACGCTCGGCGCGGCGCTGGTCAGCTTCGCGTAGGTGGTCGACACCGCCTCGTTGATCTCGTACAGGATGATGTCGGCGCTCGGGTGGGACACCGACCGGGTGGCGGTCCGCGGCTGCCCGGCCTCGCGGTCGATGTTGCCGATCAGGAACTTGTTGTTCGCGTTGGCGCAGTGCTTCGCGGTGAGGACCCAGCGCGAGGCGATGATCGTGCCGGAGCAGTTCTGCGACCCGTTGACCATGATCGCGACGGCCCAGGGGCCCTCCTTGGCGAGCGAGCCGCCGATGATGTGGTGGCTGTCCGGGGTGGGTTCCGCGGCCGAGGCCGCGCTCGCCCAGGCCAGTCCGGCGGCGACGACGCCGCACAGGATGGCCGGGAATGTGTTCGCGCGCACAATTCACTCCGTAGTCAGAAATGAAGCAGGGGGTGGCTGACTTTCCGAATTCGGTTCTCGCCGCGGGTGCCGGCAGGGGCGGTGGGGCATCCGACGAACGGATGAAATGTAGGCGGCCGCGCGGTACGGAATCAAGAGTCCGACCCACGGCGAACCTCGACGGCAGGCTTCTGGCCTGCGGTTTCACGGTCAAGCTGTAAAGAGTCAACGCCCGGGCCGAGAAGGGGATCGTCGATGCCGGCACCTGCCACTCGCCTCCGGAAGAATGGCGGGATGGACCCGGAGGATCTGCGACTCGCCGGCTACCGCTCGTTCGCCGACACCGGGCGCGCTCCCGATACGGCCCAACTCGCCCGGCGGTTCGCCGTCGGCATCGCCGTGGTACGAGCGGGGTTGGCCGACCTCGCCCGGGCCCGCCACCTCGCCCCGGCCGGGGCCGGCGACATCGGCATGGCGCACCCGTTCTCGGCCGTACCGCTGGGCTTCGCGGACATGGGCCGCCGGACCCTGTGGTGGGGCGGCTGCGCGTGGGACTCGTTCGCCCTGCCGCACCTGCTCCCCGCCGAGGCCCGGTGCTCGTGGCCACCACCTGCCCGTATTGCTCCCGGCCGCACACCCGGAACGTCGGCACCGCACGACCGCCGGACGGCGACCAGCTCGCCCACTTCCCCGCCGCCCGCATGTGGGACGACGTCGTGCACACCTGCCGGCACCAGCGCCTGTTCTGCTCCGGGCAGTGCATCGATACGTGGCGCCGGGACGCCGGGGTCGCCCACGGATCCCTCTTGGACCTGCCGACGCTGCGGCGGTTCGCCTCCGCTGGTACGCCGGGCGCCTGGACCGGGGCTACGGCCGCCGGGAGCCGGCCGCGGCGGCGGAGTACCTGCGCCGCGTCGGCCTCACCGGCCCGTTCTGGGGGATGTGACCGTTCAGTTCAGCGGCCGCGGCCGACGGGAATGCCGCCGCGGGCCCGGACCGCGAGCGCATGTGCGCCGCGATTACCTCTCGCGGCGCACATGCGCGGCCGTTGTTTCCGCTACCTCGTCAGTCGCTGCCCGGCCGGCCCAGCTCCCCCTTGAAGTGGGTCAGCAGCGTACCCATGGGAAGGAAGCACATCCGCCCGTCGTCACCGACCGCGGTGGCGATGCCGGCGGCCGCGAAGTTGCCGGGTCGCGACGTACGCAGGACGACCGGCCCGCCGAGGTCACCCGGCGCCATGGCCGGCCCGTCGCCACAGAAGTGGCGCTGGCCGTTGATGACGCGGCTGTCGGTGACCACGCCTTCGGTCAACTCGGTGCCCTTGCCGCTGCGCAGGTACCGCGACCCGATGAGGTTGCCCTCGGGCGCCACGCTGGTGACCCTGCCGTACACCCGGCCCTCGAGTGTGAGGAAATCGTTCGCACTGTGGATCCCGTTGCGCGGGGCGAAAAGCGCAGCGTCGAGGGGCTTGCTGCCGCTGTCGGCGGGGATTGCGTTCGCGGTGACCGTCCCGATCCGGAGAGCCGGCGCGGACACCGGGCTCAGCACCGCGCCGCCGACCGGGGCGACGCACTGCCCGGCGGCGAGGACCTGGCGCTTGCCGTTCACCCGCAGCAGGAAACCGGCCGTGCAGCCGGCGCTGCTGTCGGTGCCGTGGACGAGACCCGAACCGACGCCGAGCATGTAGCCCCGCGGGCGGGCGTCGGTGTCGGCATGGGCGGCGGCCGTAGGGGCGAGCAGGGTGGCTGCCAGCGCGGTGGTGGCCAGCGCGGTACGAGAAAGCATCATGGAGTCCCCTCGTGTCGGACCCCGGGCCGCCGGCATGGCCGGTCCGAACGAGGGCGCCCGTCAGCGCACCCGGGGCGGCGGTCGGTCACAGCAGACGCGACCATGACAACGATAGTTGTCGATGACACGAAGAACTCACGGCTGTCAGTTTTCCGACACTCGCCTGCGCACCGCCGAACGCCGAGCCAGCGGCACGTGCAGGTCTGTAGGCCGGTCGCACTCTCCTGCGGGCACCGAACCGTAGAAGGCGAAACAACAACGAGTCTCCGGACCAACCGGTGCGGTGCCCGCCAGGGCGTCGAGCAGCGCGATGAGACTGGTGCGTCGGGTCATCCCTCCGAGGGTGGCCGGATGTTCACCGGCCAGCTCGTCGTAGGGAACCAGCGATGGCACGGCGTTTACCTGTTGGTCGGAGCCCAACCTGACGCCCTGGCGTGACCAGCGCAGCCTCGCCAATGCCCGCCGGGCTTCCACGTAACCGAGCGGAACGCCCTTGGCAGTAATCATCTTGTCCGGGTTCATACCGGATCGCACACCGCCCACCGCCCACCGCCCACATCGACAGCACAAACGCGGCATCGCTCACCAGAGAACGCACTCCGTTGCCGAGATGAGTACGTCTGGCGAAGCGGCAGGCATGTCATCCGGACGCTTACCATGATTCGGTGACCACTCCCGCGAAGCGATCCCACGAGGTCCAAACCGCCCGGGGCCGGGTGGAGAACGCTCTGCGGCTGCTCTCCGGCGCCCCAGTCGACCTTGACGTCGCCGTCAAGCGCCTCAGCCGTGGCAGTGGTGTCTACGCGTGGTGGGCTGCTGCGTCAATCTTCCCTGACCTGCTCGGACCGCCGAACGAACACATCCCCGCGCTACGACTGCTGTATCTCGGCCGGGCCACCAGCCTCCGAGGCCGGATCCTACGCAACCATCTACGGCGCTCGGGCAGCTCGACCCTGCGCCGCACACTCGCCGGACTTCTCGTGTCCGAGAACTACCGCACGACCTGGACCGATCGTGTGGTCCTGATCCCTGAAGACGAGGCGCGACTGACCGCGTGGATGCACGCACACCTGCGGCTGACCTGGGCTGAGGACGCGGAGCCGGCCACCACTGAGGCAGAGCTTGTCCAGCGCCTGCACCCGCCACTGAACGTAAGCGGCGTCGACCCCGAACACGTCCAGGCGGCCGTCGTCGCCGCCAAGAACGCCTACAACACCTCCAGCCATCCAGCGGACCCCTCGCCGACATCGGAACCGGTCGCTCCGCGCGCGGGCGGGCACTGACACGCCCGTGCCGCGGCGAGTGCGCCCCGGGTTGCAGGGATGTGGGCGCGCTCGAGTCCTCGCTCAGCTAGAACGAATAGGTCGGGGTCCATCGGCCAGAGTCGAAGCCGTAGATCCATTCCAGTTGCCGCATGCAGGCACTCTCCTGCCGCCGACCGGGCGCTTCGTCAGCGAGCGACAGTAGGGCAGGCTGACCCGGCGGCCTCTTCATCTGGAGCGCTCTGCTCGGTCGGACCAGTGCCGGCTGGTCCGACCTGGTCGACGCGTTCGTGCTGTCGCCGCTGCTCAACGTGGCCGTCGGGTTCGTGGCGACCGCCCGTGGCCATCGTGCTGATCGTCGCGCCCAAGGGGCTGGATGCGAGCACGTTCGCGCCGCTGCTGTCGATGCTGCGGGTACTGCTCGCCGACGTGGGGTCGGTGGCGCTGCTGGCGGTCGGGCTGCTCGCCGCGATCCTGGCCGCGGTGTGGATCGGCACCCGGTTGCGGCGCTTGAACTGGTTCGTGCTGCTCCCCGTGGTAGTCCTCCATGCACCGATCCCGGGTTTGTCGGCCATGCAGAACGTGGCGGCGCTGGTGGTACTGACCGGGAATTGCACCCGGGACCAGCTCCGGAGCTGGTTCGGCGCGGCGGACATCCACCCGCTGCTGCCGGTTCACGCCAAGGCGCTGCTGGCGGTCATGCAGGTCGTCGTCGGTACGGTCGCCATCCTCACCGGCAAGGGTGGCGGCACCGTGTTCATGGGCTGGTTACCGGTCCTGGCGATCGCGGGTCACGTCGGCATGTTCGCGCTCATGATGGTGGAACTGCGCCAGCGCCTCTCCGGCCGGCTGCCGCTCGCCGGGCTGGTCACCGCCGGGCTGACCGTGCTGACGCTGCTCTTCCTCACCGGCCTGTTCGCGGAGCTGCCCGAGGCGACGCTGGCCGCGGTGGTGATCGCCGCGCTGGCCGAGCTGGTCGACCCGGCGGCGCTGCGCCGGCTGTGGCGGGTGGCGCTCGGGCCCGGCGGCGGCCCGGCCGCCCGGCCGGACTTCGTCGCCGCCGCGGCCGCGCTGCTGGGGGTGCTGCTGTTCGACACGCTGCCGGGGCTGGTGATCGGCATGGTGGTGTCGATCCTGCTGCTGCTCTACCGGGCGTCCCGGCCGGCGGTGGTCCGGCTCGGCCGGACCCCGGCCGGGCAGTGGCTGGACCCGGCCCGGCACCCCGCCGCCCGCGAGCTGCCGGGCGTGGTCGTGCTCCGGCCGCAGGGGGCGCTGTTCTTCGCCAACGCCGACCGGGTCCGCGACGCGCTGCTGGGCGCCGGCCGGGCGCCCGGCGTCCGGACGCTGGTGCTGGACGCCGAGGCGGTGCCGGGCGTGGACGCGACCGCGGCGGCGATGCTGGCCGGGCTCGCCGCGGCGCTGCGCCGGTCGGGGGTCACCCTCCGGGTGGTCCACCCGCTCGGCGGCGTCCGCGACGTGCTGCGGCTGGCCGGGGCCGCCGACACGCTGCCGGCGCCCAGCGACACGATCGATGACGCGGTCGCGGGTGACGTATTACCCGAACGGACTACCGGAAACGTCTGACCAATTACGCCCGCCAATTCTCAGACCATTGACTTGGCCTCTCTCCATTCGGGGTACCACTGCCGAAATAAGCCGGTGGATTACGGCAATGCGGCACCGGAAATGGAACGTGGCACATTACGGTGGGCGGTATGAGATTTCGTCTAATGGCCGCCGCCATGGCGACGGTGTCCGCGAGTACCGCGCTGCTGATCGCTGCCTCGCCCGCCTCCGCCGCACCGCAGACTCCCGGCCCGGGGCAGCGCCCCGGCCAGGGTCAGCCGGGCGGACCGGGTGGTCCCGGTGGTCCCGGTGGACCGGGTGGACCGGGCTGGCCGCCCGGGCACGGCAACTTCCCGCAGCGCTACTGGAACTGTTTCGATCTGAACGACGATTACCCGTACGGGGTCGGGCTCCCGGGGGCGCGGGACCGCGTCCGCTGGGGCGAGCGCCCGGTGCGTCACTTCGAGCGCAACGGCCGGGTGTACCTGCTGAACCGCCACCTCGACCGCGACCGCGATGGGATCGCGTGCGAGCGTTGGCGCCGTTGGTGAACTGAAACGACCCAAGCGGTTCCCACAATTCCGCTGGTCATGAGAAAGAAATGACGAAAGGGTGGAAGGCTTCGCCTTCCACCCTTTCGTGGTACGTCGAAATCGATGCGGAACGCGAAAGTCGATCACACCCGCGGGGCGGGAATGGGCTCCGCCGCCGCCTCGGCGGCCTTCACCCGGCGGACGGCCCACATGGTGAGCAGCAGCAGCACGAGGTACGGCGGGTAGCCGAACACCAGCCGGGTGATCGCCAGGCCGGCCTCGCTGCCGAGCTGGTAGAAGACCAACTGGATGCCGACCTTGATCAGCCAGACCGTGCCCCAGACCAGGGTCAGCCAGCGGAACGTGCGCATCAGCCGCGGGCTGTCCCGCCAGTCGTGCTTGCCGCCGTCGGCCATCACCGACCAGATCCAGCCCACCAGCGGCCACCGGGAGGCGGCCGTGGCCAGCAGCACCACCCCGTACGCCAGGCCGTACCAGATGCCGGGCAGGTAGAAGTCGCGCGCCTCGCCGCTGCGCCAGGCCAGCCAGGCGCCCAGGCCCACGCCGACCAGGCCGTTGACCGAGTGCCGGACGGTCCGCTTCTGGGCCAGCCGGCGGGCCGCGATGCCGACCGCGACCAGGACGGCGATGCTGACGGCGACCTTCAGGTCGTACTTCGCGCCGAGCGCGCCGGTCAGCCCCGCGTCCCACCCGAACGCCTTCGCCAGCGGCTCCAGGCCGGCGTTGACCGCGATGAACGCCACGATCGGGACCGTGGTCTCGACCGCGCCGCGCCAGCCGCCCAACTGGGCGGCCACCTGCTCGCTGATGGTCGGCAGCGGCGCCGCCGACCGGTTCCCGGTGCTCACCGCGGCGGCTCCAGCTCGTAGTACGGGTTGTAGATCACCTTGCGGTCGTCGCGCAGCGCCACCCGGCCGCTGACCGTCAGCGCCCGGCCCGGCTCGATGCCGGCGATGTGCCGGCGGCCCAGCCAGACCAGGGTGACGGTGTCGCTGCCGTCGTACAGGTCGGCCTCCAGGTTGGGCGCCGTCGTGCGCGGCGGGTACACCACCGTGCGCAGCCGCCCGGAGACGCTGACGAGTTGCCCGCGCCGGCACGCGCCGGCCGGGGTGCAGCCGGAGGCGGCGCTGCCCTCGCGCAGCTCCGCCGCCTCCAGCTCGTCCGGCGAGGGGGCCAGCCGGCGCAGCAGCCGGTGCACCGGCGACCCGCCGCTCATGTGCCCGGGTCGAGCGGCGCGCCGGTCGTCGGGTCGATGCCCTGCTCGCGGGCCGACTCGACGACCTCCGGGGGCAGCCGCAGCGCCAGCGGCTCCTTGGCCGGGCGCGGCTCCTCGCCCCGGTCCACCACCAGCTCGCGCAGGCAGACGTCCAGGGCGCCGGCGGCGCCCGGGTCGGTGGCCGCCGCGCCCTGGTACACGCCGCGGACCATCCACCGCGGGCCGTCCACGCCGACGAACCGGATCGCGGCCGGGCCGTCCGGGCTGGGCACGGTGGCGTGCAGCTCGGTGCCGTACGCGCCCTGGACCTCCGCGCCGGTCAGGCCGTCGGCCTGCAACGACTCGAGGATCTCCTCGCGCACCTCGTCCCAGATCCCCTCGGTGCGCGGGGCGGCGAACACGCCGAGTTGCAGCGCGCTCTGCCCCTGCACGAGCAGGACCTGCTGGATCGTCCCGTCCGGGTCGGCCTGCACCCGCACCTCGACGCCCTCGACCGCCGGCAGCCGCATGGCGCCCAGGTCGAGCCGCTCCACGCCCTCGGGCGCGACGCTCACGTCGTACGGGCCGTGCTCCGGCACCGCGCGCGACTGCGTGGCGGTGGACCCGCCGGCGGCCCGCTCGCCGGACTCCGCCCGACGTCGATTGAAGATCACAATCTGAACCCTTCTCGCGCGGCGTCCGCCAGGCCGGACAGCCCGCCGGTCGACCCGTGTCCGCCATCGCCCCGGTCCGATCCGGGGAGTTCGTCGACGACCCGGAAGTTTGCCCGTTCGACGCGCTGCACCACAAGCTGCGCGATGCGATCGCCGCGGGCGATCCGGGCGGTGGCCCGCGGGTCGAGGTTGATCAGGTTCACCCTGATCTCGCCACGGTAGCCCGCGTCGACCGTGCCGGGGGCGTTCAGCACGGTCACGCCCAGCTTCGCGGCCAGGCCCGAGCGCGGGTGGACCAGGCCGACGTACCCGGCCGGCAGCGCGATCGCCACCCCGGTGCCGACCAGCGCCCGCTCCCCCGGCGCCAGCTCCACCGGCTCGGTGGCCACCAGGTCGGCGCCGGCGTCGCCGGGGTGGGCGTAGCAGGGCGGCGGCAGGTCGGGGTCGAGCTGCCGCAGCAGGACGGTGACGGACTCGGTCACGGACGCTCCTCGGAGGCGGTGGGCCGGACTGCCGGCGTAGGCTCGCCCCTCGTGACGGACGTGCGCACCCCGGCCGGCCCACGGTACGCCGAGCGGCTGCGGGTACCCCATTGGTGGTGGCTGCTCGCGCTGGCCGGCGCGGCCGGGCTCGCCGCCGAGCTGTGGCTGGGCGCGCCGGGCGTGCGCGCGTGGCTGCCGTTCGCGGTGCTGCTGCCGGTGGCGGTGGCGGGGTTGTGGTGGCTGGGGCGGCTGCGGATCACCGTCACGGGTGACGAGCTGCGGGTCGACGACGCCCGGCTGCCGCTGCGGTTCGTGGCCGACGCGGTGCCGATCGACGCCGCCGGGCGGCGGCTGCTGCTCGGCCAGGCGGCCGACCCGCTGGCGTTCGTGATCCAGCGGCCCTGGGTGGCCGGGGCGGTCCAGGTGGTGCTGGCCGACCCCGCGGACCCCACGCCGTACTGGGTGGTGAGCAGCCGCGACCCGGTGGCGCTGGCGGCGGCCGTCATGGCCGGTCGGCCGGCCCCGGCGCCGGGCTGACCGCCCGCCGGCGCAGGTCGTCGCGGACCTGCCGGCCGAGGGCCAGGGTGGCCTTGTGGTTGAGGTACCCGCCGACCGCCGCCCCGGCCAGCAGCGGCGCCAGCGTGCTCAGGCTGCGCCCGAACCGGCGCAGCAACTGCGCCCGGAGCTGGTCGCGGGCCGCCGCGCCGAGCACCGCCCCGGTGCCCAGCCCCGGCGCCAGCGGGTTGAACCCGCGCCGCCCGGCCCACGCCTGCACGAGCGCGACGGTCCGCGGCGCGAGCGCCCGGGGCAGCGGGACCCCGTACACCGCGTGCAGCTCGCCGATCAGCTTGACCTCGACGGCGACGACGGCCACCGTCTCGGCCCCGAGCAGGACCGGCGTGGCGAGCAGGGTGGGCGGGACCGCCCACTCCACCGCCGCGATGCCGCCGCCGGCGACGCCGATGCCGGCGGTGACGTTGGCGGCGTTGCGGACCAGCCGGGCGGCCAGCGCGTCGCCCGACAGCTCCGGGTGGTGCCGGCGCAGCGTGGCCGCGTCCCGGATCGGCAGGTGCGGGACGACGTCGGTGACCGCGTCCGCGAGCCCGGAGAGCAGGGCCCGCGGGCCGCGGCGGAGCCCGCGCGCGAGCTGGCCGGCGAGCCGGCCCAGCAGGTGCGCGCGGCGCGCCGGGCCGGCGGTCTCATCGGTGAGGGCCGCGGCGATCCGCCCGGCCCCCGTCCGGTCGTCCCCGGTACCCGGCTCCGGCGCGGTCACTGCCGGCCGCTCAGACGCACTCGCGGCAGATCAGGTCGCCGTTGCGTTCGGTGGCGAGCTGGCTGCGGTGGTGGACCAGGAAACAGCGGGCACAGCGGAACTCGTCGTTCTGCATCGGCAGAACCTTGACCGTCAGCTCCTCGTCGGCCAGGTCGCCGTCCGGCAGCTCGAAATTCTCACCGGAGTCGGTCTCGTCGACGTCCACCGCACCCGACTGCGCGTCGGTGCGGCGGGCCTTCAGCTCCTCCAGGCTGTCCTCGCCGAGGTCGACTTCGTCGCGACGCGGGGCGTCGTAGTCGGTGGCCATCGGTGTCACTCTCCCGTATCGACATTCTCTCCGCCGGCCGCGGTTCCGGACGACGGTACTCTCCTGTGCCCACCCGGCACATGGCGACCGGAGTGGACAGGTGGTCGCGCGCCGGACAATCCGGTAACGGGCAAACCCCGGCGAGCGCGGTACCTTACCCCTTGCGTGCGGTAGTTGTACGTCCACGCGACCGAACTTGTTCCCGATGTGACTCAGGCGACACCAAAAGTAGGGGCAGCGAAGCGAGGATCATCGTCGGCACGCCGGAGCCGTTCGGCCTTTCAAGGGTGGGGTGTGGACGCGCTAGCCTCCATACGGGGCCGGGAGGCGCTAGCCTCGAAAGGGTTGGTTACGGCGAGTTGCGCCGTATGGAGCGACTTGTACCGAAGGACCGGAATATGAGCTTTGCGCGCGTACGCGCACTGGCCGTCGTCGCCGCGCTGGCCGTGGCGGCGGTGGTGTTCGTCGTCGTGGCGATGGTCCGCGACTCGCAGAGCAATGCCAAGGCCCAGCCGGGCTGCCCCGCGGGCTTCGTCCGCGCGGCGGTCGACCTGCCCAAGCAGCAGGACGTCAAGGTACGCATCTTCAACGGTACCGACGTACCCGGCCTCGGGCAGCAGCTCGCCGGGGAGTTCCGCAATCGGCGGTTCCAGGTGGACCAGCGGGTGACCACGGCCAGCCGCCGGTTCAACGGCGTCGCGCTGCTCCAGTTCGGGCCCATGGGCGTCGGCTCCGCGCACCTGCTGCGCGCGTACTTCCTCGGCGCCCAGCCGCGGTACGAGCCGGGCCGCAAGGGCGCTGTCGTGGATATCACCGTCGGGGCGGGGTACCAGAAGCTGAGCACCACCACCGAGGTCAACCAGGCGATCAGCGCGCTCGGCGAGCCGGAGCTGCCGCCGCGCGCCTGCCCGATCAGCGCCGACCGCTAGCCGGCCCGGCGCCCCGCTGGGCCGCCCCGGCGCCCGGCTCGGCCGGCTCGGCGCCCCGCCGGGCCGGTTCGGCGTCCCGGGCCGCCTCGGCGTCCGCGGCCGCCGTCGCGGACGCCACCAGGTCGTGCAGCGGGCCGTGCAGGGCCGGCGGGGCCGCCAGGACCATCGCCCGGCCGGGCGGGTCGCCGTGCAGCCCGGTCACCAGGAGCCCGGCCTCGGCGGCGACCAGGCCGCCCGCGGCCAGGTCCCACGGCGCCAGCCCCGCCTCGTAGTACCCGTCCAGCGCCCCCTCGGCGGCCAGGCACAGGTCGGTGGCCGCCGAGCCGAGCCGGCGGATGTCGCGCACCCGGGGCAGCACCGCGCGCAGCACGGCGGCCTGCCGGGCGCGGGTCCCCGCCGCGTACGCGAAGCCGGTCCCGATCAGCGCCCGGTCCGGCTCGGTCGCCGGCGAACCGGTGAGCCGGCGGTCGCCGGCGTACGCCCCGCCGCCGCGCACGGCCGTCCACCAGCGCCCGCCGACCGGGTCGTGCACCACGCCCAGCACCGCCTCCCCGCCGCAGCGGGCCGCCAGCGAGACCGCGTAGTTGGGCAGGCCGTACAGGTAGTTCACCGTGCCGTCGATCGGGTCCAGCACCCACTCCACGCCGGCGCCGGCGGCGCCGCTGGCGCCGTACTCCTCGCCCAGCACCCGGTCGTCGGGGCGGGCGGCCCGCAGCGCGGCGACCACCTGCCGCTCCACCGCCCGGTCGGCGGCGGTGACGACGTCGGTCGGAGTGGACTTCGTGGACACCCCGCCGACGCCGGGCTGCATCGCCCGGGCCGTCGCGCCGGCGGCGGCGACCACCTCCAGCGCGAGGTCGAGCAGCCGGTACGGGTCGGGGTCCGCGGTGGTCATGGGCTCCTCCTTCGTCCGCCGCCATCCTGCCGCGGGGCGGTCCCGGGGCGCGCCGCGACCCCTCGCGAACCGGTCCCGGGCCCGGTGGGGTCGCCCCGCGGACCCGGACGGGCGGCCCGGCACCCCCGGTCGGTGGACAGCGCCGCTCCCGTCACCCCACCGGGTGATTGCGGGCCGGGGGCACCCGGTGGGGCGCGTTCGGCGTGCGCGGCGGGCCGTCCGTCGCATGCGGCGCTACAATTCACGCCTGTCCCATGAAGCGGGCCGGGTCGCGGCACACTCACCCCCTCGGGGGTCGGGCCGGTTCGACCGGCCCGCTCGACACGGTCGGGGACCCCCGATCGCGCAACCCGGGGCGCCTCACCGGCGCGGCCGACGGCCGTCGCAGCTCAATCGTCTCCGGAAGGTCTTTCGTGACTGAAGCCCGCCACACCGGCGCCGACGTTCGCTCGATCACCGATGTGTTGATCGCCCACGCCGAGGCCGCCGGGGGCCAGTTGACCTCGGCGCAGGTGGCGCGGACCGTCGAGTCCGCCGACGTCACGCCCGCGCAGGCCAAGAAGATCCTGCGCACGCTGGCCGAGGCCGGCATCACGGTCGTGGTGGACGGCTCGACGAGCATGCGCCGCCGGGTCGCGGCGGCCCGGTCCTCGACGCCGGCGTCCAAGGCGACGACGGCGAAGGCGACCGCCGGGGCGGCCAAGGCGCCGGCGAAGAAGGCCGCCCCCGCGGCGGCCGGCGACGCCGCCGCGGCCCCGGCGAAGAAGGCGGCGAAGGCCGCCCCCGCCAAGGCGGCGAAGAAGGCGGCGCCCGGCAAGGCCGCGCCGAAGAAGGACGGCGAGGAGCCGGAGATCGATCCGGAGGAGCTGGCCGCCGCGATCGAGGACGTCGTGGTCGAGGAGCCCGTGGAGCTGGTCAAGGCGGCCGCCACGGACGCCGCCACGGACAGCAAGGACTTCGAGTGGGACGACGACGAGTCCGAGGCGCTCAAGCAGGCTCGGCGGGACGCCGAGCTGACGGCGTCGGCGGACTCGGTCCGGGCGTACCTCAAGCAGATCGGCAAGGTCCCCCTGCTGAACGCCGAGCAGGAGGTGGAGCTGGCCAAGCGGATCGAGGCGGGCCTGTTCGCCGCCGAGCAGCTCCGCGCCGCCGACGAGGCGGGCGAGACGATCGCCACCCAGCTCGCCCGGGACCTGCGCTGGATCGGCCGGGACGGCGAGCGGGCCAAGAACCACCTGCTGGAGGCCAACCTGCGGTTGGTGGTCTCGCTGGCCAAGCGGTACACCGGGCGCGGGATGGCGTTCCTGGACCTGATCCAGGAGGGCAACCTCGGCCTGATCCGGGCGGTGGAGAAGTTCGACTACACCAAGGGCTACAAGTTCTCCACGTACGCGACCTGGTGGATCCGGCAGGCGATCACCCGGGCGATGGCCGATCAGGCCCGCACCATCCGGATCCCGGTGCACATGGTCGAAGTGATCAACAAGCTCGGCCGCATCCAGCGCGAGCTGCTCCAGGACCTCGGGCGCGAGCCCACCCCGGAGGAGCTGGCCAAGGAGATGGACATCACCCCCGAGAAGGTGCTGGAGATCCAGCAGTACGCGCGGGAGCCGATCTCGCTCGATCAGACCATCGGGGACGAGGGCGACAGCCAGCTCGGCGACTTCATCGAGGACTCCGAGGCCGTGGTGGCCGTGGACGCGGTGTCGTTCTCGCTGCTCCAGGACCAGCTCCAGCAGGTGTTGCAGACGCTGTCCGAGCGGGAGGCCGGCGTGGTCCGGCTGCGCTTCGGGCTCACCGACGGCCAGCCGCGGACGCTGGACGAGATCGGCCAGGTGTACGGGGTCACCCGCGAGCGCATCCGACAGATCGAGTCCAAGACGATGTCCAAGTTGCGGCATCCGTCCCGCTCTCAGGTACTGCGCGACTATCTCGACTGAACATCGGGGTAGGTCCGCGCCACCGCTGGGTAATCCAGACGTTACGCAGAGGTCAACTGGCCATGCGGCCGGGGGGCCTCGGCCGCGCGATCCTTGACGTGGCACCCTTGTCGCACGGCAGACTGTCGACCTCGGTGTGACGAAGGTCCCCCCGGAGCCATACCGGGAACGCCGGCGGCGACGTCGACGTTAACGATGACGATGACGGCTACGACCGGCCCCCAGCCGGCCCGACGATCGCAACATCGGTGACGACCCGAGGAGGATGGCGATGACACCAACCCTCACGCCGCCCGAGGCGGTGGCCCCACCAGCCGCCGATGAACGGTGCGACCGCTGCAACGCCGCCGCCAAGCTCCGCGTGGGCCTGGCCGGTGGGGGCGAACTGGTGTTCTGCGGACACCACGCCAACAAGTACGCCGACCGTCTCGTGAAGACGGCGGTCCAGTACGCCGCGGACCCGGAATTCACCTGGCGCGGCGCCGACAAGATGAACCGCTAGCACCCCCGACATAAGCGACATGCACGTGGGCCGTCACCCCAACGGGTGACGGCCCACGTGCATGTGCCAAAGATCACGTACAGGGGCGAAAGCCGTCAGAGGTCGGCGATCGTCGCGATCCGCTCCTCAAGCTGCTCGATCGTCGCCTGGGCGCTCGGCGGGCCGCCGCAGCGCCGGCGCAGCTCCGCGTGGATCTTGCCGTGCGGGGTGTCGGTCCGGTGGTGGTGCGCGGCGACCAGGGTGTTGAGCTGGCGGCGCAGCGCCACCCGCCGCTGCGCGGCCGACATCGGCGCCGCGGCCCGCTCCCCCGCCGGCACCGGCTCGGCCGGCCGCTGCCGGCGCTGGGCGGCGATCTGGTCGGCCTGGCGCTTGCTCAGCAGCACCGACACCTGGTCCGGCGTCAGCAGCCCCGGCAGCCCCAGGTACTCCTCCTCCTCGGGCGTACCGGCGCCGACCGGCGCGCCGAAGCTCGCGCCGTCGAAGATCACCTGGTCCAGCTCGGCCGTCGCCGACAGCGCCTCGAACCGCTTCTCCAGCTCGCCCGAGGCCGTCTCGGCCTGCTGGGCGCGCTCGAGCAGCTCGTCCTCCCAGCCCTCCCGCTTCGGGCCGCCCAGCACGTGGTCGCGCTGGGCCTCCAGCTCGCTCGCCAGGCCCAGCAGGTGCGGTACCGAGGGCAGGAACACCGAGGCCGTCTCGCCGGTCCGCCGGGCCCGGACGAACCGCCCGATCGCCTGCGCGAAGAACAGCGGCGTGGAGGCGCTGGTGGCGTACACGCCGACGGCCAGCCGCGGGATGTCCACCCCCTCGGACACCATCCGGACGGCCACCAGCCACCGCTCGTCCGACGCCGCGAACGCCGCGATCCGCGCCGACGCGCCCGCGTCGTCGGAGAGCACCACCACGGCGGCGCGGCCGGTGATGTCGCGCAGCAGCTTCGCGTACGCCCGGGCGGTCTGCTGGTCGCTGGCGATCACCAGGCCGCCCGCGTCGGTCATGCCGGCCGCGCGCAGCACCTGGAGCCGGGCGTCGGCGGCGCGCAGCACCTGCGGCATCCACTGGCCGGCCGGGTCCAGCGCGGTGCGCCACGCCTGCGCGATGAGGTCCTGCGTCATCGGCTCGCCCAGCCGGCAGGCCAGCTCGTCGCCGGCGCTGGTCCGCCACCGGGTCTCGCCGGAGTACGCCAGGAAGATCACCGGCCGGACGACGCCGTCGGCGAGCGCGTCGGCGTACCCGTACGTCGAGTCCGCTCTGGACCGGGCCAGCCCGTCGCCGCCCGCCTCGTACGTGACGAACGGGATCTGGTTGTCGTCGGAGCGGAACGGCGTACCGGTGAGCATCAGCCGCCGGACCGCCGGCTCGAACGCGCCGACCACGCCGTCGCCCCAGGTGCGCGAGTCGCCGGCGTGGTGGATCTCGTCCAGGATCACCATCGTCCGCCGGGTCATCGTGCGCCGCCGGTGCACGGCCGGCGCCATGCCGACCTGCGCGTACGTGATCACCGCGCCGTGGAAGTCGGCAGCGGAGTGCACGTCGGCGTTGCGGAACGCCGCGTCGAGCTGGATCCCCACCCGGGCGGCCGCCTCGGCCCACTGCACCTTGAGGTGCTCGGTCGGCGCGACGACGGTCACCTGCTCGACGGTGCCGTCCAGCAGGCACTCGGCGGCGATCCGCAGCGCGAACGTCGTCTTGCCGGCGCCGGGGGTGGCGACGGCGAGGAAGTCGGTGGCGCGGCGGCGCAGGTACTCGACCAGCGCGCGCCGCTGCCAGGCCCGCAGCGGGGGGAATGCCTCGCGGTCCGGGAGCGCGACGGGCACAGCGGCAGATTCCTTCCGCACGAGGGCAGCGGCGTACGGCCGGGCCGGGAACGGTGGTGAGACGCGGCGGCGGGGCGCGCCGCTACGGCGAGGAGGGAAGGGCGCGCGGCAGGGCGCTCACTTCCAGTTGGCGAGGCGCTCCTCGTCCTCGTAGATCTCCTTGCACTCCGGGCAGATGGGGAACTTCTTGGGGTCGCGCGAGGGCACCCAGACCTTGCCGCAGAGCGCCTTGACCGGAGTGCCCAGCACCATCGCCTCGGTGATCTTCTCGGCCTCGGCGTAGTGCGAGAACCGCTCGTGGTCGCCCTGCTCGAGCGGCGCCTCGATCCGCTCGTCCAGCGTGGTGCCGCCGGTGCTGGGGCTCGTCAGTGGTGTGGTCACCCGCCCATTCTGCCAGGCGGGGCCACCCCGGCCCAACAGACCGACGGTGCCGTCGCGACCACCGCCGGTCACCGGCGGCCGGCTCAGCGGTCGGGTTCGATGACCGGTCCGGACCGCTTCGCGTCGAGCACGCGGGGGTCGGCACCGGCGCCCGCGGCGGGGCGCGGCCGGGGCGTCCGCTTGGCCGGGCGGTCGTTGGCGATCAGCACGGCCAGCCACGGCAGCAGCACCATCGCCACCGCGCACATCGACAGCCACAGCCACAGCAGCGGCACGTCGGTACCCGCGAGGAACGCGCCGAGGATGAGGCAGCCGGCGCGGATCCCCATCATGGTCAGGTACCGGCGCTGCCGGGACCGGAGCTGCGCGTCGGGGCTGGGCTGCGCGTCGGTGATCAGCGTCGTCCGGTGCCGATTCACGCTGCCTCCCGCCCCGGCCGGCCGGGGGGCGCCGGCTAGCTGGCCCTGGCCGCTCTGGCCGCGGCCTTCGTCTCCTGCTTGTACGCGCGCACCCGCGACAGGCTGTCGTCGTCGACGATGTCCGCCACTGAACGGTACGCCCCCGCGGCGCCGTAGTCGCCGGCCGCCTCCCGCCAGCCGTCGGGCTGCACGCCGTACCGCTTGCCGAGCAGCGCCAGGAAGATCTGCGCCTTGGCCTTCCCGAAGCCGGGCAGGGCCAGCAGCCGGCGCAGCAGGTCGGGGCCGTCGGCCGCCGCGGCGTACAGGGCGGTCGGGTCGCCGCCGTACCCGTCGACCAGCGCCCGGCACACCTCCTGCACCCGGACGGCCATCGCCCGCGGGAACCGGTGCAGCGCCGGCCGGGCGCTGAACACGGCGATCAGCGCGTCGGTGTCGAAGCCGGCCAGCTCGGCGGCGTCCGGCTCGTGGCCGAGCCGCTGGACCAGCTCGTACGGGGCGGCGAACGCACGCTCCATCGGCACCTGCTGGTCCAGCACCATCCCGATGAGCAGGGCCAGCGGGCTGCGCCGGAGCAGGTCGGACGCGTCGTCGCCGATCGGCAGGGCAAGGCTCATGCCGCCATCTTGCCCGAGATCATCCCGGCGCCACCGACGATCACCGCTCGCGGCGCGGTCGATCGTCGTGGCCCGGTACCGGTGGGCACGCGTCGGCCGCCGGGGGCGGTGTGGGGAGACACCGGGCCCGGCGGCCGACGGGAGGAGATCGCAAGGGGAAGCGACCTCCGTCAAACCACTGCGATCCGCACCGTGTCGAACGCCGGCGTCTGGTTCGCCCGCTCCATCATCGGCAGCCGGTGCGAGCCGTCACCGGCCCAGACCGAGCACTGGGCGACGCCGCGCTGCGGCATCCCGTCGACCCGGATGACGACGTTGTCGGGTCGGGCGCTGCCCCGGTTGTCCTCGGTGGCCTCGAAGAACGCGGGGTCCGGGTCGGGGTTCTGCGCGACCTGCTGGTTCTGCAGCATCCGGCAGGCGGTGTGGATGTGGCCGCGCTGCAGGCCCTGCCCGTTGAGCAGGGACGCCTCCAGGTAGTAGCCGCCGTCCGCCGCGCCGAGGAACCGGTCGCGGACGAGGTTGCGGCTGCTGACCTGCAGGTTGAAGTCCTGGCCCACGCGCACCTGCCGGGGCGTGCCGGTGATGAGCAGCGACGGGTTCTGCGCCGCGGCGCTGACCTCGCCGAACTGCGTGTTCACGCAGCGCAGCCCGGCCTGGAAGCCGTCGTGCGGCTGGAGCCGGCTGCCGTTGCAGCTCCGGGTCAGCACGTTCAGGCCGTTGATCACGACCTTCGTGCGCGGGTTGCCGCCGCTCTGGTTGCCGCCGGCGCGGGTGCCGTCCCGCCAGGCGCGGCGGCCCTGCTGGTTCCGGCCCTGCTGGCCGTCCTGCTGGCCTTCTTGCTGGCCTTCCTGCTGTGCCCGCTGGCCGGCGGCCCGGCGCTCGTTGGCGGACGAGACCTGGGTCACCGCCACCGTAGCGCCGAGCACCGCGAGCACCGCGGCCGCGGCGAACAGCCGTCGGCCCCGACCCGACGTGGCCGCCGCGTACCTGCGTCGCTTCGCTGAGCTGTTCACGTTGGTCACCTTTCGCAGCGGGCGGCCGGAGCCGTCCAAATGGGGGTCTAGCGTCGGCGGTACACCCGGGCGGCGGTGGCCAGCGCAGCGATCACCGCTACGGCCAGCACCACCCAGATGACTGCGGGGTCGAAGGCGGGGTTGGCGGGTAGCCCGGGCAGCCCGGAGGCTTGGGCGGCAGCGGCCAGGGCGGCGGCGCCCGGTGGGGGCGGCGGCGCTTCCGGCAGCGCGTCGTAGTTGACGTACGTGGTGCTCTCCAGCAGTCGCATGTGGGTCATGACGAACCCGTTGCCGACCTCGGCGAACTGCCGCATCACCTCGTTGCGGGTACCGGCGCGGACGCCGGCGATGACCGCGAAGACCTTGCCGTGCGCGTCCCGCAGGAGCTGCGCGTACGCCCGGTCGAAGGCGTCGCCGCGGCGGGACCGCAGCGTGTCCAGGAACCCGTCCTGGTCGTCGTTGGGGGTGCTCGGCAGCGCGACGCCGAGCTTGGCGGCGGTCTGCAGCGTCTGCCGGTCGAGGTCGGCGTGCTGGTCGGCGATGATCCGACCGACCTCCTTGACCCGGGCGCTCTCGGCGCGGTCCTGGGCCAGCTCGCCCGCGGCCATTTCCCAGAGGCCGGCCTGGCGGACCTTGATCAGCAGGTCCCGGTCGGACGGGCCGAGCGGGCCCCACTGGGTCGCGACCCAGCCGCCGGGCATCGAGCCCGGCACGGCCGGGCGGGCGGCCGCCGAGGCAGCCCGGGCGACGCCGACGCCGGAGGCGAGAACCGCGAGGGTCAGCACCGACAGGAGGGCCGACCACTTCCTACGCGATCGCATGTGCACCTCCCGCAATTCGTCGCGACGCGATTCCAGTACTGCTGTGGCAAGGACCGTAGAGCGAGAACAGATTGAGCGTCAAGCAATCGACTAGAAATTGCACCTGATGCTCATGGCACACCGCGAACACATCCGCTCCGCTCATCCCTGTGGTGGATCCGACAGGAGCCACCGGGCCAATCCGTACTCGAACTCTCCGCAGCCGAATGGCGGTTTTTGCCGCGCGTTGGCCGACAGGAGCGATCCATGGAATTCGATGATTTGACTTCTTCGGTGTGACCGAAACGGTGGCCGGTTCCGCCCGGCTGGACGACGCCGGCCACCGCCTTGTTGCCGTAACGGCAGATCAGTAGTTCTTGCCGGAGCCGTTGTTGTCGTACTGGTTGGCTCCGCTCTTGCCGTTGTCGTAATTGTTGTTGTTGTCGTACTCGTTGTTGCCGTTCTTGCCGTACTCGTTGTTGCCGTTCTTGCCGTAGTCGTTGTTGCCGTTCTTGCCGTTGTCGTAGTTGTTGTTGCCGTTGTTGTAGTCGTTGTTCCGGTTGTTGTTGCCCGGCGGGGGGACCGCCGACGGCGTGCCGTTGGGCATGCAGGTCAGGTTCTTCTTGCCGTCCGGCGAGACGACGTACCAGACCCCGCCGACGCCCTGACCGGTCCACTGGCCCGGCTCCTTGTCGCCGATGTACCGGTACAGCGGCCACCCGTTGAGGGTGATCTGCTTGCTGCCGTCGTTCCGCGTCACGGTCCCGACCTTGGACGAGTCGATGCCCGACAGCTTGGGGTTGCCGTCGGTGTACGCCGGGGGCCACACCTTCTCGCAGTCGTCATTGCAGTTGCTCTTGGCGGGGTCGGTGTTGTTGTCCTTGTCGAACCGGTACATCACCCACCCCTTCTCGTCCGTGACGACGTCGCCCATCCGCTTCACGTTCTTCGCGTTGAGCTCTTCGGTGAGATCCTTGCCCTGGTTATTGCCGGAATTGTCGTTGCCCGCGGTGCCGCCGGCCTGTCCGCCCGTGTCGGAGGCGTCGCCGGTACCACCGCCCTCGTCGGTCGCGTCCTCGGGCGTTCCGGTGTTCGCGGCGTCGGATGCGTCGGGTGCCGCCGCCTGATTCGCCACCGGCTGTTGGTTGACGCCGTCGCCGCCCACCGGGGCACACGCCGACATCGCCATGCCGGCGATCACGGCGAGCGCGCTTCCGGCGATCGCGTTTCGGGTCTTGACCTTCACAGATCCTCCTGGTGTTCCCGGCGGGGGAGAGCCGCCGTCGGCCTTCGCGGTGCCCGTTCACCAAGGAGTACGTGGCTTGCGTGGCTACGGATTAATGAATCCGCGGATTCGCCGAAGTTTTCGGGTCCACAATGGAGTGAACTCAGACATCGACGGAGACGATCAGTCCGGGGCGGCCGCCGTCGGCGACCGACTGGACCTCCATGCGGTCGATGTCCGCGCGCTTGATCGCGGTCGAGCCGGCGAGCTGCAGCGCCTTCTGGTTGGCGGCGGTGCCGTAGCCCTCCCGGTCCACCGTCCAGGTGCTGACCACCTCGCCCAGCCCGTCGTTGCCGACGGCCACGAGCTGGCACTTCAGCGGGCCCTTGAGGTTGCGCAGGTCCATGGCGATGGCGGTGCCCCACGGCCGCTCGGCCAGCCGGACGGCGGCGTTGACCTTGGTGGTCGGGTCGACCGCCCGAACGGCCGGTACGCCGTCCAGGAAGCCGCTCTGGCCCTCGCCGAGCGTCTGGTTCGGCGACGGCTGCGCCTGCGGCGCCCCGGCGCCGCCGGTCAGCGTGCCCGCGTACAGGCCGATGCCGGCGGCCGCCGCCAGCGCGACGACGCCGGCGGCCAGCGAGAACACCCGTCGACTGCGCACCCTGGCCCGCTCGTGCGACACCTCGGCGACCATCTCGTCCAGCATCCGGTTCCCCGCCAGCGACGCCTCGGCGGCGAGGAACTCCTCGCCGTCGACGTCGGCCAGCAGCGAGGTCACCGGCAGGAAGCTCTCCAGCTCCGCGGCGCACCGGTCGCACTGGATCAGGTGGTCCTCGAACCGCGCCGCGTCGGGTGCGTCCAGCACCCCGAGGGCGTACGAGGCGACATCGTGGTGCTCAGCGTCCGACCGGGTCATCGGGTCACCCCCCGCTCTTCGAGCGCCGTGCGCAGGGCGCGCAGCGCGTAGTAGACGCGGGATTTGGCGGTGCCCAGCGGTAGGCCCAAAGCCTGCGCTGCCTCCGGCACGCTCCGCCCGCGGAAGTACGTCTCGACGAGGATCTCGCGGTGTGCGTCCGACAGCGCACGCAGTGCGTCCACGACGGTCATCATCCCCAGTACCCGGTCGGTCTCGTCCGTTGTCGGGAACGCCTCCAGGTCCCGATCGTAGGTCTCGGTCACCCGCGCGCTCTCGCTGCGGAACTCGTCGATCGCGATCCGCCGCGCGACCGTGACGAGCCAGGGGCGCAGCGACGTCTCCCCGTTGACGCCGAGCTTGTGCGCGTTGCGCCAGGCGCGCAGCAGGGTCTCCTGCACGATGTCCTCGGCACGCTGCATGTCCCCGCCGGTCAGGCGGGACACGAACATCAGCAGCGGCCCGGCGTGCTGCTCGTACAGCAGGTGCAGCAGCTCGTCCTCATGGCGCTGGGCGCCCGAGCGGGGCTCGCCCCGACGGGTACCTGGTCTCGGCGTCACCGCAACATCATTACCCTTCGGTGACTCGGCGTCGAGCACCTGCCAACGACCGGCCATGATGGCGCCGTGGCGTACCGCGTGGGCGGACGACATCATCGGCAAACCTCCGCTGCTGACGGTGCTGGACGCAGGAAGGTACGGCGACGGACCGCGAACGGATCAGCGTCCGCCGAAAAATGTCGGCCACGCGGGGCGCCCCACTCCCCCGTACGGACGGGAGCGGGCGCCGGATCGAGCGACGCGAGGTTGACTGTTGGGGAAGATGAGACGGGCGGGGCCGGCGGGGCGTTCCCCCGGGATGGGGAGGCGGCATGCGAGCGGTCATCCAGACCGTGACCGGGGCGCGGGTGACGGTCGGCGACGAAACGGTCGGAGAGATCGACGACGGTCTACTCGTTCTGCTCGGCGTGACCCACTCCGACACGCCGGCGACCGCCGCCGCGATGGCCCGGAAGATCCACGAACTGCGGCTGTTCGACGACCGGTCGGCCGCGGAGCTGGGATTGCCGGTACTCGTGGTCAGCCAATTCACCCTGTACGGCGACGCGCGCCGGGGCCGGCGGCCGAGCTGGGCCGCCGCGGCCCCGGCCGGGGTGGCCGAGCCGCTGGTCGACGCCTGCGTGGCGGCGCTGCGCGAGCGCGGCGCGCCGGTGGCGACCGGCCGGTTCGGCGCCGAGATGGCGGTGCACAGCACCAACGCCGGCCCGCGCACGATCCTGCTGGACGTGTGACCCGCCCGGCCCGGGCCGGGCCGGGCGGGGCCGGGCCCGGTCAGCCGAACAGGCCGCGGCGCTGGCAGGACTGGCGCAGCCAGCCGTCCAGGTGGGCCACCCAGTCGATCCGGTCGACGCTGGCGTAGTCCACCGTGAACCGGCCGAACGCGTCGCTGCCCTCGGTGAACAGCCCGCCCCGCTTGTCGATCTCCAGGACGACCTGGAGCTGCTGCGGCGTGGCCACGAAGGTGACCTCGAGCTGGTTGATCGCGGCGGCGTACTGCGGCGCCGGCCGGAACTCGATCTCCTGGTAGAACGGCAGGGTCTGCTGCACGCCGTACAGGTGGCCCTTCTCGTTGTCCGCCCGCTGGAACGCGAAGCCGAGCTTGACCAGCGCCTCCAGCAGCCGCTCCTGGGCCGGCAGCGGGTGCACCGCGACCTGGTCCAGGTCGCCCTTGTCGACCGCCCGGGCCACCGACAGCTCGGTGCGCACGCCCATGGTCATGCCGTGCAGGCGCTGCCCGTACAGGTCGGTGATCGGCGTCTCCCAGGGCACCTCCAGCCGGAACGGCAGGTCCCGCTCGACGCCGGGCTCCAGCGCGAACGGGCCGGCCACCCGGAGCCGCTGGAACTCCTGGGTCGAGGAGAACTCGCTGTCCCCGGACTCGACCTCGACCTCGGTCACCAGGCCCAGCGCGACGTGCTCGATGTCGACCCGGTGGTCCCCGCCGCGGACGTGCACCCGCCCCTCGAGGTAGCCGCCCGGCCGGCAGTTCGGGTCCGCGAGCACGGTGTCGACCGAGGGCCCACCCACGCCGAACGCCTGCATCAACCGCTTGAAGACCACGCCATCTCCCTGTCCGTACGCCGGCCGGCGGGCGCCCGCCCACCGCTCTCGGCCCGAAACTAACCCGCGCCCACCACACTTCACGCCCAGCACACGCCCGACTCACGGACGTTTCACGGAAGGTCCGTAAAGCTGAGCCCCACACCGCGCGGTGGCCCCTCACCCGCGGCGGCCACACCCACGGGGGCGAAGGAGAGGACCATGGGCCTGCACCTGATCACGACGAACCGCCGGACGGCGACGCGGCCCGAGCCGGACCTCGACGCGGTCGACGACCGGGGGGTGTCCGCCGACCTCGTCCGGGTCTACCTCAACGGCATCGGCCGCACCCCGCTGCTGACCGCGGCGCAGGAGGTCGACCTGTCCCGCCGGGTCGAGGCCGGGCTGTACGCCGAACGCAAGCTCGACGCCGGCGCGGGCCCGGCGCTCGCCGCCGACCTGCGGGTCGTGGCCCGGGAGGGCCGGGCGGCGAAGAACCGGCTGCTGGAGGCGAACCTGCGGCTCGTGGTCAGCATCGCCAAGCGGTACTCCGGCCGCGGGATGGCGTTCCTGGACCTGATCCAGGAGGGCAACCTCGGCCTGATCCGGGCGGTGGAGAAGTTCGACTACACCAAGGGCTACAAGTTCTCCACGTACGCGACCTGGTGGATCCGGCAGGCGATCTCCCGGGCGATGGCCGACCAGGCCCGGACGATCCGGCTGCCCGTGCACATGGCCGAGCAGGTGAGCCGGCTGGCCCGGGTCCGCCGGGACCTCACCCTCACCCTCGGCCGCGAGCCGGGGGTGGCCGAGGTCGCCGCGGCGCTCGGCGTGCCCGAGGTGCAGGTGCTGGAGCTGATGTCGTACGACCGGGAGCCGATCAGCCTGGACCAGAGCGTCGGCGAGGACGGCGAGAGCGTGCTCGCCGACTTCGTCACCCCGGTCGTGCACGGCCCGCAGCAGGACCCGGGGCTGCGCTCGGCCGTCGAGGACATGCTGGCGCCGCTGTCCAGCCGGGAGCGGGCGGTGATCCGGCTGCGGTACGGGCTGGACGACGGCCGGCACCGCACGCTGGACGAGGTGGGCCGCGAGTTCGGGCTGTCCCGGGAGCGGGTCCGGCAGATCGAGCGCGGCACGCTGACCAAGCTGCGCGCGCCGCAGCTCGTCGCCTAGCCGGCGGCCGCCGCCGACCCGGGCCCGGCGGGCCCCGGATCGAGGCCGTGCGCCGGGAACACCGCGGCCCGGGTCGCGGCGATCGCCCGGTCCACCGGGTCGGCCGGGTCGGCGGGCCACGGCCGGTACGCCGCCGGGGCGTCGTCGGTCATCCGCAGCGGCGGCGGCACGCCCGGCCGCCGCCGCGCCGCCAGCGCCCGCCAGGCCGGCGGGGTCAGCCGGGCGGGCTCGATCGGCGCGCCGGTGGCCACCGCCAGCAGGTGCGTCCACGCCCGCGGGACGACCGCCACGTGCGCGTACCCGCCGCCGCCGACCGCGAGCCAGCGGCCGGCGGCCAGCTCGTCGGCCCAGCTCCGCATGGCCAGGTACGCGGCCCGCTGGCCGTCCACGGTCAGCCGGAGGTCGGCCAGCGGGTCGAGGCGGTGGGCGTCCGCGCCGCACTGGGTGACCAGGACGTCCGGGGCGAACGCCCGCAGCAGCGGCGGGACCACCGCGAACAGCGCCCGCAGCCAGCCGTCGTCGCCGGTACCCGGCGGCAGGGCCACGTTGACCGCGCTGCCGCGCGCGTGCGGCCCGCCCGTCTCGGTCGGCTCGCCGGTGCCCGGGAACAGCGTGCGCGGGGACTGGTGCAGGCTGATCGTGAGCACGTCCGGCTCGTCGGCGAACGCCGCCTGCACGCCGTCGCCGTGGTGCACGTCCACGTCCAGGTAGGCGACCCGGCGCAGGCCGCCGGCGCGCAGCGCGTGGATGGCGACCGCGACGTCGTTGTACACGCAGAAGCCGGCGGCCCGGTCGGGCATGGCGTGGTGCAGGCCGCCGGCGAGCTGGACCGCGCGGGTCGCCGTACCGTCGACCAGGGCCGCGGCCGCGACCAGGCTCGCGCCCGCCACGTACGCCGCGGCGTCGTGCATGCCGGGGAAGGTCGGGTTGTCCGGGGTGTTCAGGCCGCGGCCGGACCAGTACGGGTCGTCGGGCGCCGCCCGGACCGCCGCCAGGTACGCCGGGTCGTGCACGGTCGTCAGCTCCGCGTCGGTGGCGGCCCGGCCGGGCAGCAGGGTCACGCCCGGCCGGTCCAGCACGCCCAGCTCGCCCGCCAGCGCCAGCGCCAGCTCGACCCGGACCGGGTCGAGGGGGTGGTCGCCGAAGTCGTACGCGAACAGCCCGTCGTCGCGGACGACCGCCGTGCTCACCGCCCGGCGCCGGTGGCCACCGGGCGGGCCGGGTCGGCGACCCACTCACTCCACGAGCCGACGTACAGCGCCGCGTCCGGCCGCCCGGCCAGGTGCAGCGCGAGGATCGCCTGGGCGGCGGTGACGCCGGAGCCGCAGTACGCGGCCACCGGCTCGTCCGGCCGCACCCCGGCGGCGGCGAACGCCGCCCGCAGGTCGTCGACCGCGGCGTACCCGCCCGAGGGCGCGTGCACGCCGGTGATCGGCAGGTTGGCCGCGCCGGGGATGTGCCCGGCGACCGGGTCGACCGGCTCGGACACGCCGCGGTACCGCTCGGCGGCCCGCACGTCGAGCAGCACGCCCGCCGGCGCCGCCGCGAGCGCGGCCGCCGCGTCGGCGTCGAGCACCGGGAGGTTACCGGGTGTGACAGTGACATCGCCGGGAGGTGGGGTCGGTACGGCGTCGGTGATCTCCCCGCCGGCCACCGACCAGGCGGCGAACCCGCCGTCGAGGACCCGCACGTCGGCGTGGCCCGCCCAGCGCAGGGTCCACCAGGCGCGGGCGGACGCCAGCCCGTCCCCCGCGTCGTACACGACCACGGGGTGCCCGGCGCGCACCCCGGCGGCGCGCAGCTCGCGCTCCAGCGCGGCCGGGTCGGGCAGCGGGTGCCGGCCGCCGGCGCCCGGCCGGCCGCACCAGGCGGTATCGAGATCAACGAATACGGCACCGGGGACGTGGCCGGCCCGGTAGTCCTTCTCGCCGGGCGGGCCGGCGAGCCGCCAGCGGACGTCCAGCACGGTCGGCGGCACCGGCGCGGCCAGCGCGCCGGCGAGGGTCTCGGCATCGACGAGGAGCGTCTCGGCAGCGCCGGATACGGTGTGACGGGGGCTCATCACTCCAGTGAACACCATCCCCGCCGGCCCCGCCCGCACCGCCGATCGAGCGTCGTGCGCGCCCCGCCGGGCTGCGGCGGGGCCGCGCCGGGGCGGTAACGGCGGGTAGCATTCACCGCCGGGGTCACCGGGGCGACACCCGTACGTCACCCGTCCCGCCGGACCCCCGCGCAACGACCCGTCACCAGCAACGACACGTCGGGAGGGTGCCGTGAAGCACCTCGTGGACACCACCGAGATGTACCTGCGCACCGTCCTCGAACTGGAGGAGGAGGGCGTCCCCCCGCTGCGCGCCCGGATCGCCGAGCGGCTGCACCAGAGCGGCCCCACGGTCAGCCAGACCGTCGCCCGGATGGAGCGGGACGGCCTGCTCACCGTCGAGGGCGACCGGCACCTGGCGCTCACCGAGGCCGGCCGGGCCCAGGCCATCGCCGTCATGCGCAAGCACCGGCTGGCCGAGCTGCTGCTGGTCAACGTCATCGGCCTGCCGTACGAGGACGCGCACGAGGAGGCGTGCCGCTGGGAGCACGTCATGAGCGACGAGGTGGAGCGGCGGGTGTACGACCTGCTGCACCGGCCGACCCGGTCGCCGTACGGGAATCCCATCCCCGGCCTGGAGGAGTTCGGCGACACCCTCACCCCCGCCATCCCGGACAGCGAGCGCAACCTGGCCTTCCCCGGCCTGAGCGGGCAGGTCGTGGTGGCGCGGATCTGCGAGAGCGTGCAGACCGACGCGGACGTGCTGCACCAGCTCCACTCGGCCGGGGTCGACCCGGGCGCGGTGGTCACGGTGGCGCAGGAGCGGGACGCGGTCCTGGTGGACCGGTCGGGCTCGCGGGTGCGGCTGCCGCGCGAGGTGGCCTCGCGGGTGTTCGTCACGACGAGCTGAGGCCGGCCCGCGGCGCGGCCGGGCGGCTCGCGGCGGGACGGCCGGTGGGGCGGCCCGGCGCGGGTGGGCGTTCGCGGGCCCGTCGCGGCGCGCGGCCGGCGGGCGCTGCTCGACGTTCGGGCCGGTCAGGTGGCGTAGGGGCAGTGGCGGCAGCCGCGGCCGCAGCAGGTGCCGCGGGCGGCGAGGAAGCCGGCGGTGAGCACGAACAGGCCGGTGTCCGGGTCGGGGTAGCCGGCGGCGCCCGCGGCCAGCGCGGCGGCGTGGGCGGCGAGGACGCGGGCGCGGCGCGGGTGGTCCGGCGGCAGCCGGTCGGGGTGCGGCTCGGTCAACGGGCGCGGCGCCAGCGGGAGCGCCCGCGGCGCCGGATCGCGCTCGGCCATCCGCCGACCCTACCCGCGGCCGCCGTGCCGCCCCGGCGGCGGTGGCCGCGCGCCGTCGGCACAGGGCGGCGGTGCGCCGGCCGGCGCGGCAGCGCGGAGTCAGCGGGCCGGGTCGGGGGCCAGTGGGCCGGGTCGGGAGTCGGCGGGCCGGGCGGGTTCAGCGGGCCGAGAGGGCCGCGATGTCGGTCGGCTCCGGTACGGCGTGCCGCGCGCGGCTGCTCATCCGCACCCCGCGGATCGGCCGGCGCCCGGCGGCGTCCGCCAGCGCCCGCGCCGCCCGCCGGTCCAGCAGCCGGCTGAACAGTTGCTGCAACACCCCGCACAGCAGCGCCACCCCGAGGATCTGCCCGGACGTCTGCGGCGCCACCGGCAGCACGTCGGCCCGCAGCAGCAGCACGCCGAGCAGCGCGGTCAGCCCGCCCCACGGCAGCTTGACCAGCAGCAGCGCCGACGACAGCCCGGTACCCGGCACCTCCGCCCGACCCAGCCGCGCCGACGCCGCCGCGCACAGCGCCGCCGCCACCACGCCGAGCAGGACGACCACCGGCACGTCCCCGCTCGCCGCCAGCTCGGCCACCGCGACGCCGGACGGCAGGTCCGCCGCCGACCGGATGCCGGTCGGGCAGGCCACCTGCCCCGGCCCGTACGGGAAGCACAGCGACAGCGCCGCCGGCCGCCACGCGGCGAGCGCGATCAGCGCGCCGAGGACCGCGGTCAGGATCGCCCCGGTGACGTGCACGAGGTTGCGCAGCCGGATCACCCGGGCCCGGGCGGCGCGCTGCGCGGCGTACCCGGCGGACACCGCCGAGGCCAGCGCCTCGCGGAGCTGCCGGTCGAGCCGGGCGTCGCTGTCGGCCATCCCCTCGACCTGGACCCGGCGCAGGTCGTCGTCGGCCAGGTACCGGCGCAGGTGCACCAGCAGGCCCGGCAGGGCGCCGCGGAGCACGTCCGGCGAGGCGATCCGCAGCACCTGGACCTCGGCGGCGTTGACGTTCCCCCAGGTCCGGACGGCGTCGGTACCGGTCAGCGCGGTCCACATCCGCCACCAGGTCCGGCCGCCCTCGCCACTGGCCGTCTCGCGGGCCGCCCGCAGGTGCCCGGTGACCGCCTCGTCGACGGCCTCGGCGACGGCCAACTCCGTCGAATCCGGGGCACTGACGCCGCCGTCGCGGGCGGCCAGCTCGGCCACGCACCGCCGGCGCAGCCCCTCGGTCTCGGCGATGCGGCACAGGGCGTCCTCGCGCCAGGCGGACAGCGCCGGCCCGCCGACGTGCACGGCCAGCACGTCGGCCGCCACGAGACTGGTCCGATGCTCGCCACCCCGCAGGACACTGGACATGGGGTGATCCTCGCGCGTCCGGGGCCGCCGCGCGGCCGGATCGGGGCAAACAGTCCGGTACCCCATCGCGGAGGACGGCCGCGACGGTAGGGTGCGCGGCGGACCGCCCGACAGCGGCCCCGGCGTGTCGCGCCCGCCCCCCGGCGGGTCGCCGCCGCCCACTCCGGCTGGAGGACAGATGAGCAAGCCCACCGTCGACCCGATCGTCGGCGCCGCCCCCACCGACCTCGTCACCACGGACCTGACCGTCGGCGACGGCGCGGAGGTCGCGCCGGGGCAGACGGCGACCGTGCACTACGTCGGCGTGTCGCACAGCACCGGTACCCAGTTCGACGCGAGCTGGGACCGCAACGAGCCGTTCAGCTTCCCGGTCGGCGCCGGCCGGGTCATCGCCGGCTGGGACACCGGGGTGGCCGGGATGCGGGTCGGCGGCCGCCGCCGGCTGGAGATCCCGCCGCACCTGGGGTACGGGGAGCGCGGGGCGCCGGGCGCGATCGCGCCGAACGAGACGCTGATCTTCGTGGTCGACCTGCTCGCGGTCAACTGACCCGGCGGGGTGGGGGCGGCCGCCCCCACCCCGACCACCGTCGGCGACCGGGCTAGCTGCAACCCGAGGTGGCGCCGCAGCCCTCGCAGACGTAGCAGGACCCGGCCGGGCGCATCGGCGTGCCGCAGGTGAAGCACAGCGGCGCGTCCGCCGCCGCCGTCACCCGCGCCGACCGCACCCCCGCGGGCGCCGCTACCGGCGCCCCCGCCGGGTCGGCCGCGGCCGTCGCCGGGGACACGATCGGCGCCGACGCCGCCATGCCCGGCAGGTCGACGTCCTCGCCGGCCTCCGCCCGGGCCTGCGCCGCCCGCTCGGCCGCCGTGAGGATGCCCAGCTCCACGCGGGTGTCGTGCGGCAGGTAGTCGAGCGCCAGCCGGCGGAAGATGTAGTCGACCACCGACGCGGCCATCCGGATGTCCGGGTCGTCGGTCAGGCCCGCCGGCTCGAACCGCATGTTGGTGAACTTGGCGACGTACGTCTCCAGCGGCACCCCGTACTGGAGGCCGATCGAGATGGCCACCGAGAAGGCGTCCATCACGCCGGCCAGCGTCGAGCCCTGCTTGGACATCTTGAGGAACAGCTCGCCGATGCCGTCGTCCGGGTACGACGACGCGGTCAGGTACCCCTCGGCCCCGCCCACGGCGAACGACACCGTCTGCGACGGCCGGCGCTTGGGCAGCCGGCGGCGGGTCGGCCGGGCCTCGGCCGGCGCCGGCGCGGCCGCGGGCGCCGCGGCGGGGGCGCTGGCCGACAGCGGCTGGCCGACCTTGCAGTTGTCCCGGTAGATGGCCAGCGCCTTGAGGCCGAGCTTCCAGCCCTGGAAGTAGATCTCCCGGACGTCGGCGACCGTCGCCGACTCCGGCATGTTCACGGTCTTGCTGACCGCGCCGCTGAGCAGCGGCTGGACGGCCGCCATCATCCGCACGTGCCCCATCGGGGCGATCGACCGCTCGCCCATCGCGCAGTCGAACACCGCGTAGTGCTCCGGCTTGAGCCCCGGCGCGTCCACCACGTGCCCGACCTCGGCGATGTGCGCGACGACCGCCTCCACCTGCTCGTCCGGGTAGCCGAGGGTGCGCAGCGCCCGCGGGACCGTCTGGTTGACGATCTGCATCGAGCCGCCGCCGACCAGCTTCTTGTACTTGACCAGGGCCAGGTCCGGCTCGATGCCGGTGGTGTCGCAGTCGAGCATGAAGCTGATCGTGCCGGTCGGCGCGAGCAGGCTGGCCTGGGCGTTGCGCCAGCCGACCTTGGTGCCGCGGTCGTTGCCGCGCTTCCACTGGGTCGTCGCCTCGCGCAGGATCGCCGCCGCCGTCGGCGTCGCCGCCGCGACGGCCGCGTTCGCCGCGGCGTGCATGCCCATGACCCGCTGGTGGGCAGTGGCGTTGCGGGCGTACCCGTCGTACGGGCCGACCGCCCCCGCCAGCTCGGCCGAGCGGCGGTACGCGACCGCCGTCATCAGCGAGGTGATCGCCGCGGCCAGCGACCGCCCGCCGTCGGAGTCGTACGGCAGCCCGCTCGCCATGAGCAGCGCGCCGAGGTTGGTGTATCCCACCCCGAGCTGCCGGTACGCCCGGGTGATGTCGCGGATCTTCTCGGTCGGGAAGTCGGCGAAGCAGATCGAGACGTCCATCGCGGTGACGACGAACTCGACCGCCCTCACGAACCGCTCGACGTCGAACGAGCCGTCGTCGGCGAGGAACTTGAGCAGGTTCAGCGACGCCAGGTTGCAGGACGAGTTGTCCAGGCTCAGGTACTCCGAGCACGGGTTGGACGCGGTGATCCGGCCCGACTCCGGGTTGGTGTGCCAGGCGTTGATGGTGTCGTCGTACTGCATGCCCGGGTCCGCGCACTCCCAGGCCGCGCCGGCGATCGCGTCGAACAGCTTCCGCGCGTCGACCGTCTCCAGCACCTCGCCGTTGAGCCGCCCGCGCAGCGCGAACGAGCCGCCGTCCTCGACCGCGCGCATGTACTCGTCCGAGACGCGGACCGAGTTGTTGGCGTTCTGGTACTGCACGCTGGCGATGTCCCGGCCGCCCAGGTCCATGTCGAAGCCCGCGTCGCGCAGCGCCCGGATCTTGTGCTCCTCGCGCGCCTTGAGCGCGACGAACTCCTCGATGTCCGGGTGGTCGACGTCGAGGACGACCATCTTCGCCGCCCGCCGGGTGGCGCCGCCGGACTTGATCGTGCCGGCCGAGGCGTCCGCGCCGCGCATGAAGCTGACCGGGCCGGACGCGGTGCCGCCGGAGGACAGCAGCTCCCGCGACGAGCGGATCCGGGACAGGTTCACGCCCGCGCCGGAGCCGCCCTTGAAGATCAGGCCCTCCTCGCGGTACCAGTCGAGGATCGAGTCCATCGAGTCGTCCACGGACAGGATGAAGCAGGCCGAGACGTACTGCGGCGACGCCGTGCCGACGTTGAACCAGACCGGCGAGTTGAAGCTGAACACCTGGTGCAGCAGCATCCAGGTCAGCTCGTCGGCGAACACGGCCGCGTCCGCCGGGGTGGCGAAGTAGCCCTCGCGCTCGCCGGCGGCCCGGTACGCGCCGACGACCCGGTCGATGAGCTGGCGCAGCGACGACTCGCGCTGCGGGGTGCCGACGGCGCCGCGGAAGTACTTGGTGGTCACGATGTTGCCCGCGTTCACCGACCAGAACGCCGGGAACTCCACGCCGGGCTGGGCGAAGTTCACCGAGCCGTCGCGCCAGTTGGTCATGACGACATCCCGGCGTTCCCAGGTCACCTCGTCGTACGGGTGGACGCCCTCGGTCGTCCAGACCCGGTCCAGGCGCAGGCCCCGCTTCGGGGTGGCCGGTCCCTTGGTCGTCTCGTCCCGGGTGGTGGTCACGGTGGTACCTCCTCGACCGGCGCGCGCCGCGCGCCGGGATGTGCTCAGGGTGTGGCGCCCGCGCCCGCCGGGCCGGGCTCGACCCGGGCCGCGGCGTCGTCGCGCAGGGCGGCGATCTCGTTCTCGAAGTCCGTCAACGACTCGAAGGACCGGTACACGCTCGCGAACCGGAGGTACGCGACCTCGTCCAGTTCGCGCAGCGGCCCGAGGATGGCCAGGCCGACCTCGTGGCTGGGGATCTCGGCGGCGCCGCGGGACCGGACCGTCTCCTCGACCCGCTGCGCCAGCAGCGCCAGAGCGTCGTCGTCGACCGGCCGCCCCTGGCACGCCTTGCGCACCCCGCCGATGATCTTGGGACGGCTGAACGGCTCGGTCACGCCGCTGCGCTTGACCACCGCCAGCACCGCCTCCTCGACGGTGGTGAACCGCTTGCCGCAGTCCGGGCAGGAGCGGCGACGACGGATCAACTGGCCGTCGTCCGCCTCGCGGGAGTCGACCACCCGCGAGTCGGGGAAACGGCAGTACGGACAGCGCACCCGCGAACCCTCTCTGTACACGCTCGGGGTCGGCCGGCGGACCCCGCGGGCCACGCCGCCAACGTACCGCCGGACGACGGGCGCCGCGGGCGTCCCGCCCCGGCCCGCGACCGCCCGGGCGGCGCTGACCCACCGCCCCCGGGTGGGCACCGCCGGTACCGGCCACTCGCGCCGGCAACCCCAAGTTATTGGCAAGCTACACACATGTAACTACTACATGTTGGGTGTGACGTTATTCCGCCGCCCGACCGCCGCGCAAGCCGACACCCGCTCCCGCGGGGCGCGGAATCCGGGACTTTGTCGTACAGGTGTTTGAAAAACCGGCCGCGACCCACTACGGTCGAGGCGGCAGGTTTGTCGGTCGGGGACCGATTCCGCAGGCCGGCGCCGGTGCGCACCCTCGATGGTGGACGCCCGGCCGCCCCGCGGACGGCGGTGGACCGGCACGACCCGCCCTGCGGCCCGCGTCGGCGGCCGCCGACGGTTGCGGCGCGCACGGGATGGGACGGGGCCAGTGGCTAGCGGTGAACGCGCGGGGCGGCCGACGGGCGGCACCGGCAGGACGGGGCGGGCGGCGCCGACCGCGGCCCGCGAGCGCAGCCGCCCCCGCACCGGCCCGGCCCTGCGGGCCGTCCCGGCCCCCGAGCTGTCCGGCGACCACGTCGCGGCGGCGCTGACCGAGCGGCAGCGGCGCATCCTGACGGTGATGCGCGAGTGGGTGGCCGAGCGGGGCTACCCGCCGAGCGTCCGGGAGATCGGCGAGGCGGTCGGGCTGGTGTCGCCGTCGAGCGTGGCGTACCAACTCAAGGAGCTGGAGCGCAAGGGCCTGCTGCGCCGCGACCCGAACCGGCCGCGTGCGGTGGACGTGCGCCCGGCGGAGGAGGACGAGGCGGCGGTCCGGGCGGGCCAGCCCACCCCCGCGTACGTACCGATGCTGGGCAGCATCGCCGCCGGCGCGCCGATCCTGGCCGAGCAGTCGGTCGAGGGCGTGTTCCCGCTGCCGCGGGAGTTCGTCGGCGAGGGCGAGCACTTCGTGCTCCAGGTACGCGGCGACTCGATGGTCGAGGCGGCGATCTGCGACGGCGACTGGGTGGTCGTGCGGCGGCAGCAGACCGCCGATCCGGGGCAGATCGTCGCGGCGCTGATCGACAACGAGGCGACCGTGAAGACGTACCGGCCGCGGGACGGGCGGCCGTGGCTGCTGCCGGCGAACCCGGCCTACGACCCGATCCCGGCCGACGACGCGTCGATCCTCGGCCGGGTGGTGGCGGTCCTCCGCCGCGTCTAGCAGCCGCGGTCGGTCAGCGGGGGTTCGGGTCGTCGTTCGGGCGGGGGTCGCGGCTGCCGCGGTAGATGTTTCCCGTCGTCGTGCCCGGCGGCGCCTGCGCCGGCGTGCCGGGGCGGTGCGGCCGGGCGCCGGGCGCCGGGACCGTCGCGCTGCCGGTCGGCTTGCCGGGCACCGGGGCGCCGCCGCGCGGCTTCGCCGACCCGACCGCCGCGGAGCCGACCCCCACGCCGGGGCCGCCCGCTCCCCCGCGTCCCGCGCCGCCGGGAGCGCCCCGGGACGCGCCGCCACCGCGCGCGGCGCCGCCCGGTCCGCCGCGCGGCGCGGCGCCGGGGCCGTCGCCGGGGGTGGCCGGACCGCCGCGCCCGCCGCCGTCGCCCGTGCCCACCCGCGGCCGCCCGCCGCCGGGACCGCCGCGCGGACCGGCACCGGGGCCACCGCGCGGGCCGGCACCGGGAGCACCGGGGCCGCCGACCGCGGCCGCGGCGCCCGCCGGGACCGCCGCCGCACCCGCCGGGACCGGTCGCCGGTCCTGCTGGTCGCGCTCGGCCGGCTGGTCGGCGGCCGGGCCGCTCTCGGCCCGGCGCTTCCGGCGGGCCCGGGTGATGCCGAGGACGCCGACGCCGACGAGGATCAGCCCGAGGACGCCGACGCCGGCGACGATCTTGGTGATGTCAGCGAGGCTGAGCGAGCTGAGGAGGCCGGGCTTCGCCCGGTCGGCCGTGGCCGCGGGCGGGGCCGTCGCGGTGACGGCGGCGGGGGCGTACGACTGGATGGTGGGCTTGAGGTCGACGTCCTGCGCCGTCTCGGAGATCGTCAGGTACCGCTGCCCGTCCGGGGTGTACGCGAGCGACTCGCCCCACGGCTCGTCCGGCAGCGGGGTGACCCGCGGCTTGCCGCCGATGATCGCCTTGACGATGTCGCCGTCGGGGACGTCCCACTCGAACGCGTCGGCGTACGTGCGCAGCGCCACCCGCCCGCCGCCGGGCGCCGCGGCCCCGCCGGTGATCACCAGCCGGCCGAGGACGCCGAGCGCGGTCGCGGTGGTGGTCCGCGGTACGGCGACCTCGCCGACCCGCTTGAGTGCGGTACCGGCGGCGCCCTTCCTCAGCGGCCCGGCCGGCAGGTACACCAGCGCCTTGCTGCCCTTGGTGACCAGCACCGGCAGGCCGTCGCGGCCGACCAGCAGCGCCTCGGCGTCCTTGGCCCCGTCGGGGTAGGTCAGCCGGTACAGCTCGGGGGGCTTCTTGCCGTCGACCGGCATGCGCCAGACGGCGACGGTCTCGCGCTTGCCGTCGTTGTCCCCGGTGTCGGCGATCCACAGGGTCTTGCCGTCCGGGCTCAGGGCCAGGTCCTCGGGGTCGCGGGGGCTGGTCGGGAAGGCGACGGTGTCCTTCACCCTGCACTTGGCGTCGAGGTAGAAGACGCGCTTGCGCTCCTCCAGCTCGGTGCTGTCGTTGATGACGATGTAGCCCTTGGCCGTGGCGACGAGGCCGGAGATCTCGGACAGCCGGTCGTCCGTGGCGGCGCAGACCTTGGTGCCGGCGGCGGCCGCGGCGGGCGCGCCCGGCGCGAGGACCGCGACGGCGACGGCCGCGGCGGCGAGCGCGCGCGCCGGCGGGGTGTCCGAAATTGCGCGGCCCGTCCGGCCGGCGGCCGGTCGATGGCTCCTCAACCACATGGCAAACAGTGTCGCACGCCACTGTCGGTGACCCGGACCACCGCGCCCGGCCGCCGCCGCGGGCCGGGGCGGCGGTGTCCGGGCGGTGGCGGCGGGCGGTCCGGCGGGCGTCAGGCGTGCGTACGCAGGGCCGCGGCGAGCGCCTCGTCGACGCGTACGTGCAGCCAGACGCCCTCCTCGGTCTCCCGGCTGTCGAGCACCTGCCCCTCGCGGCGGACGCGGCTGACGAGCCGGCCGTCGCGGTACGGGACGGTCACGGTGAGTTCCACCGGCGGCAGCGGCAGCCGGTCCTCCAGGGCCGCGCGCAGCGCCCCGACGCCGGTGTTGCGGCGGGCGGAGACGAGGACGGCGTCGGGCCAGAGCCGCTTGAGCCGCAGCAGCGCGTCGTCGTCCGCGGCGTCGGTCTTGTTGATCACCAGCAGTTCGGGCAGCCGGTCGGCGCCGACCTCGGCCAGCACCTCGCGGACGGCCCGGACCTGCTCCTCGGGGTCGGGGTGGGCGCCGTCGACGACGTGCACGACGAGGTCGGACTCGGCCACCTCCTCCAGCGTCGAGCGGAACGCCTCGACGATCTGGTGCGGCAGGTGCCGGACGAAGCCGACGGTGTCGGACACGACGTACTGCCGCCCGTCCGCGGTCTCGGCCCGCCGGGTGGTCGGGTCCAGGGTGGCGAACAGGGCGTTCTCCACCAGGACGCCGGCGCCGGTGAGCCGGTTGAGCAGGCTGGACTTGCCGGCGTTGGTGTACCCGGCGATGGCGACGTGCGGGATGCCGGTGCGGGCCCGGCCGGCCCGCTTGGTGGCCCGGGCGGTCTTCATGTGCTTGATCTCGCGGCGCAGCCGGGCGATCCGGGAGTTGATCCGGCGCCGGTCCGTCTCCAGCTTGGTCTCGCCGGGGCCGCGCAGGCCGACGCCGCCGCCCGCCCCGCCGCCGGCGCCGCCGCCCTGCCGGGACAGCGCCTCGCCCCAGCCGCGCAGCCGCGGCAGCAGGTACTCGAGCTGGGCCAGCTCGACCTGCGCCTTGCCCTCGCGGCTCTTGGCGTGCTGGGCGAAGATGTCGAGGATCAGCGCGGTCCGGTCGATGACCTTGACCTTGGTCTGCTGCTCCAGGTTGCGGAGCTGGGACGGCGACAGCTCGCCGTCGCAGATGACCGTGTCGGCGCCGACCGCGACGACGATGCCGCGCAGCTCGTCGACCTTGCCGCGGCCGACGAAGGTGGCCGGGTCGGGGCGGCCGCGCCGCTGGATGACCCCGTCCAGGACGACCGAGCCGGCGGTCTCGGCGAGCTGCGCCAGCTCGGCGAGGGAGTTGTCGGCGTCGGCGGCGCTGCCCTCGGTCCAGACGCCGACCAGGACGACCCGCTCCAGCCGGAGCTGGCGGTACTCGACCTCGGTGACGTCGGTCAGCTCGGTGGACAAACCGGCCACTCGGCGCAGGGCGTGCCGCTCGGCCAGTTCGAGGTCGCCGCCGGTCAGCTCGGGGTGCTGGTCGAACTCCGGTGCGACGTCGTGTTGGCTACGCAAAATGGGCACTCTCCCCGGTGGTCCGGATCCGGCCGGGGGTCCCGGCCGGGGCGGCGATCCCCCGCCACCGCTCCATGGTGGCACGCCCCGCGCCACCCCGGCACCCGGTTTAGCCCGCGGCCATCGGGATCGGTCGATCTTGCGTTCACCCCGGTGGGGCGGCGCGCGGGGGCCCGGGGGGCGCCGGGTACAAATGAGGGCTATGACCAGCCGCCTGCCCAGTGCCGGGTTCTCGATCACCATCCGGGTCAGCGTGCCGTCCGACAGCTCCGCGATCGGCCGCCTGACCACCTGCGTCGGGGAGGCCGGTGCGGTCGTGACCGCGCTCGACGTGGTCGACTCCGACCACGTCCGGGTGGTCGTCGACATCACCTGCGACACCGCCGACGCCACCCACGCCGACCAGGTGGTCGCGGCGATCGAGGCGCTCGACGACGTCGAGCTGCGCAAGGTCTCCGACCGGACGTTCCTGCTGCACCTCGGCGGCAAGATCGAGGTGCAGTCGAAGATCCCGCTGCGGAACCGGGACGAGCTGTCCCGCGCGTACACCCCCGGCGTGGCCCGGGTCTGCCTGGCCATCGCCGAGAACCCGGCCGACGCCCGCCGCCTGACGATCAAGCGGAACACCGTCGCCGTGGTCACCGACGGCTCGGCCGTGCTCGGCCTGGGCAACATCGGCCCGTACGCGGCCATGCCGGTGATGGAGGGCAAGGCGGCGCTGTTCAAGCGGTTCGGCGGGGTGGACGCCTGGCCGGTCGTGCTGGACACCCAGGACACCGACCAGATCGTCGAGATCGTCCGGGCCATCGCCCCGGCGTACGGCGGGATCAACCTGGAGGACATCGCCGCGCCGCGCTGCTTCGAGATCGAGGAGCGGCTGCGCGACCTGCTGGACATCCCGGTGTTCCACGACGACCAGCACGGCACGGCGATCTGCGTGCTGGCCGCGCTGCGCAACGCGCTGCGGGTCGTCGGCAAGGAGCTGCCGGACGTCCGGGTCGTGGTCTCGGGCGCGGGCGCCGCCGGTACGGCGATCATGAAGCTGCTGCTGCGCCAGGGCGTCGGCGACGTCATCGCGTACGACCGGCCGGGGGCCCTGCACCGCAAGATGGAGGGGCTGTCGCCGTCCTGGCAGTGGCTGGCCGACAACACCAACCGCGACGGCTACGCCGGCGACCTGCCGGGCGCGCTGGTCGGCGCGGACGTGTTCATCGGCGTCAGCGCCCCGAACCTGCTCACCGGCGAGCACATCGCGAAGATGGCCAAGGACGCGATCGTGTTCGCACTGGCCAACCCCGACCCGGAGGTCGACCCGCGGGCGGCCCGGCAGCACGCGGCGGTCGTCGCCACCGGCCGGTCCGACCAGCCGAACCAGATCAACAACGTGCTCGCCTTCCCCGGCGTGTTCCGCGGCATGCTGGACGCCAGCGCCGAGGAGTTCACCGCCGAGATGGCGCTGGCGGCGGCCAACGCGATCGCCGACGTGGTCGACCCGGCCAAGCTGAACCCGTCGGTGATCGTGCCGAGCGTGTTCGACTCGCGGGTCGCACCGGCGGTGGCCAAGGCCGTCCGCGCCGCCGGCACCCGCGGCTAGCGCGCCCCGGCGGGGTCAGGCCGGGAGGGTGAGGTGGCCGTCGGCGACGATGACCGCCGGCCCGGACATCCAGCAGGTGTCCCCGGCGAAGGTGATCGTCAGCCGCCCGCCGGGCAGGTCCACGGCCACCGTGCCGTCGGCCGGCCCGGCGGCGCGCAGCGCCACCGAGGCGACCGCGCACGCGCCCGAGCCGCAGGACAGCGTCTCGCCGACCCCCCGCTCGTACACCCGCATCCGGACCGCGACGTCCGCGCCCGGCACCGCCGGGGCCGGCACCAGGAACTCGACGTTCGCGCCGCGCGGGAACAGGCCGGGGTCGTAGCCGGGCAGCCCGGCCAGGTCCAGTTCGTCCAGGTCGACGCCGGCCGGCAGCGGGCAGACCAGGTGCGGGTTGCCGACGTCCACCGCGGTGCCCGACAGGGTGTGGCCGGGGATCGTCGCCGCCGCCGGCCCCAGGTGCCGGGGGCGGCCCATGTCCACGGCGACGTCCGGGCCGTCCGGGCGCACCGAGACCACCCCGGCCCGGGTGGCGATCGGCAGCGGGCCGGCCGCGGGCCACGGCGCCAGGCCGGCGTCGATCAGGTACCGGACGAACGTGCGCACGCCGTTGCCGCAGGTCTCGCCGTACGAGCCGTCGGCGTTCCAGTAGTCCATGAACCAGTCCGCCCGGTCGGCGTACCCGGCCGAGTCGGGGTGCTTGGCCGTGCGCACCACCCGGAGCAGGCCGTCGCCGCCGAGGCCGAACCGGCGGTCGCAGAGGGCCGCCACGTCGGCGGCGGTCAGCGGCAGCGCGCCGTCGGCGTCCGGCAGGATGACGAAGTCGTTGCCGGTGCCGTGCCCCTTGGCGAACGGGATCCTCAGCGATGTCACCGGACCATCATGACGCACCGTCGCCGGCGCCCGCCCGGGATGCCGCCCCGACGACCGAGATGGCCGCTTCGACCAGGTCCGGGCGGTCGCCGTCCAGCCAGCGGACCGCCGGGTCGCGGCGGAACCAGGACCGCTGCCGGCGGACGAACCGCCGCGTCGCCCGCGCGGTGTCGGCCCGCGCGGTGTCCCCGTCGCACGCGCCGTCGAGCTGGGCGAGCGCCTGCCGGTACCCCAGCGCCCGCCCGGCCGTGCGGCCCTCGCGCAGCCCGCGGGCGGCCAGCGCGGCCACCTCGTCGAGCAGGCCAGCGGCCCACATCCGGTCCACCCGGGCGTCGATCCGGGCGTCCAGGGCCGCGGGGTCGCGGTCGACGCCCACGGACACGTACCGGTAGTGCGGCACCGGGGCCGGCAGCACCGCGGCGAACGGCCCCCCGGTCAGCCCGATGACCTCCAGCGCCCGGACGATCCGCCGCCCGTTGCCCGGCAGGATCGCCGCCGCGGCGGCCGGGTCCAGCGCGGCGAGCCGGGCGTGCAGCGCGGCCGGGCCGACGTCGGCCAGCTCGGCCTCCAGCGCCGCCCGGCGGTCCGGGTCGGTGCCGGGGAAGGCCAGCTCCTCCAGCACCGCGCGCACGTACAGGCCGGAGCCGCCGACCAGCAGCGGCAGCCGGCCGCGGGCGTGCACGCCGGCGACGGCGGCCCGGGCGGCGTCCCGGTACGCGACGACGCTCGCCGGCTCGGTGACGTCCCACAGGTCGAGGGCGTGGTGCGGGACGCCGCGGCGCTCGGCGGGCGGGAGCTTCGCGGTGCCGATGTCCATCCCGCGGTAGAGCTGCATGGCGTCGGCGTTGACCACCTCGCCGCCGAGCGCCGCCGCGAGGTCGAGCGCCAGGTCGGACTTGCCGGTGGCGGTGGGCCCGACGACCGCGACGACGAGCGGGCCGGTCACCGCGGCCGCCAGGCCGCGACGAGGTAGGCCACGCCGTACGGCGCCTCCTCGTGCCGCAGCTCGCCATCCCAGTCGGCGCCCGCCGTGGCGGCGGCGAGCACCCGCCACGCGGCGTGGCCGGCGACCAGCAGCGCCGCGGCCCCGGCCGGGTCGAGCGCGGCGAGGCCGGCGCGGTCGGCGCCGCCGAGCAGGGCGGCGAGCCGGGCGTCGTACCCCGCGGCGCGCGGGTCGGCGTAGCCGGGGGCCTTCTCGCCGCGGCAGGCGCTGCCGTCGCCGAGCACGAGCAGCCCGACCCGGCCGGGCAGCGCGGCGATCCCCCGACCGAGCGCGTCGGCCGCGGCGGCGGCCGGGGCCTCATCGGCGGGGGCGGGTGGGTGGTGCAGGGGGGCCGCGGTGGCGGCGTGCAGCGGGGTGTCCGGGCCGAGGAGCCAGGCGCCGACCGTCAGGCTGAGCGGCAGCGGGCCCGCCGGCAGGACCGGTCCGGCGCCGGGCGGGGGCGCGGCCACTGGCGCGTACGGCAGCGCCGGTTCCAGCCCGTACGGCGCGAGGGTGGGCCGGGAGCCCGCGGGCCACCAGCCGGTCCGGTCGCCGCCGCCGACCGCGACGACCGCGTCGGCGGCGCGCAGCGGCGCGACCGCGGCGGCGCACGCCGCGCGCAGCGCCGCCAGCTCGTGCGCGGCGCCGGCGGCCACCTCCGGGATGAGCATGGGCGGGTGCGGGCACACCGCGACCGAGACGACTGGCACGCCGCCCACCGTAGCGAGACGGCCCTCACGCAGCGCGCCCAGGTGGGAACGGGCCGTTTCGGGGCAAGACACTTATTGGTCACGGTAGGCGAAGGGGGCTTCCGGGACCCCCGGGGGGACCTGTGACAATGCGTACGACAGCCGTGCCATGGCGGCGGACCTCGCCGTGCGGCGGTGGGCACTCCCACGGTGACCCCGCGCGCGATCCGCCGGAGAGACGAGGACAGGCAGATGAACGACTGGACGAGCTTCGGCCGCATCGACGCTGACGGCACCGTCTGGGTCAAGACCGGCGAGGGCGAGCGGGCGGTCGGCTCGTGGCAGGCCGGTACGCCGGAGGAGGGGCTCGCCCACTACGCGCGCCGCTACGCCGACCTCGTGACCGAGGTGGACCTCGTCGCCGCCCGGCTGGGCGCCGGCGCCGCCGACGCCCAGCAGTCGCTGTCCACGGTGAAGCGGCTGCGCGCGTCGCTCGCCGACGCCGCGGTCGTCGGCGACCTCGACGGCCTGGCCGCCCGGCTGGACAAGCTGGCCGCCGACGCCGAGGCGCGGGCCGGCGAGGCCCGGGCCGCCCGCGACGCCGCCCGGGTGGAGGCCGTCGCCCGCAAGACCACGCTGGTCGAGGAGGCCGAGAAGCTGGCCAACGAGTCGACCGGCTGGAAGGCCGCCGGCGACCGGCTCAAGGCCATCCTGGACGAGTGGAAGACGATCCGCGGGATCGACAAGAAGACCGACGGCGAGCTGTGGAAGCGGTTCGCCGCCGCCCGGGACGGCTTCACCCGCCGCCGCGGCGCCCACTTCGCCAGCCTGGACGCCCAGCGCAAGGAGGCCCAGGGCGCCAAGGACACCCTGGTCGCCGAGGCCGAGGCGCTGTCCGCCAGCGACGACTGGGGCCCGACCGCCACCCGGCTCAAGGACCTGATGGCGGAGTGGAAGGCCGCGCCGCGGGCCAGCAAGGACGCCGAGCAGAAGCTGTGGGAGCGGTTCCGCGCGGCGCAGGACGCGTTCTTCAGCCGGCGCAGCGAGGTGTTCTCCGCCCGCGACGCCGAGCAGAAGGGGAACCTGACCGCCAAGCAGGAGCTGCTGACCCGGGCCGAGGCGATCGACGTGGACGCCGACCCGGCCGCGGCGCAGAAGCTGCTCCGCGAGATCCAGGGCCAGTGGCACGAGGTGGGCCGGGTGCCGCGCGAGGCCATGAGTGGGCTGGACCGGCGGCTGCGCGCGGTCGACGACCGGATCCGGCAGGCGATGGACTCGGCCTGGCGACGGGTCGACCCGTCGGACAACCCGCTGCTGCGGCAGATGCGCGAGCAGGTCGCCGAGGCCGAGCAGCGGCTGGAGCGGGCCCGCGCGGCCGGCGACAACCGCCGGGTCAAGGAGGCGGAGAAGGCCCTGGAGGGCAAGCGCCAGTTCCTCGCCCTGGCCGAGAAGGCCGGCTGACCCCACCTCCCGGCCGTCATCCCACCCCGCTGGTGACGTACGCCGGGAGGGTGTCCCGCGCGACCGCCTTCGTCGGGGCGGCGTCAGTGCGGGCCGGTGCCGCAGCCGCCGGCAGGCGGTGGCGGGGTGGCCGGGCGGCCGATCGTCGGCATGCCGAGGGCCACGCCGGGCAGCTTCGGGGCGCGGCCGGCCGCGTACGCGTCGCCGGCCCGGGTGCGCCGGTGGGCCACCGGCTCGCCGTCGCAGTTCAGGTGGTGCGGCGCGGCGTACGTGACCGTGGCGTGCACGACGTCTCCCGGCCGGATCGCGCCCGCGAGCGAGCCGGCGGTGAAGTGGACCAGCCGGCCGTCCCGGGCCCGCCCGGACAGCCGCCCGGTCGCCTCGTCCTTGCGGCCCTCGCCGACGGCCACGAGCACCTCGACGGTCTCGCCGAGCAGCCGCTTGTTCTCGGCCCAGGTGATCTCCTCCAGCGTCGCGAGCAGGCGCTGGTACCGCTCCCCCACGACCTCGCGCGGCACCTGCTCGGCCATGGTCGCGGCCGGGGTGCCGGGGCGCTTGGAGTACTGGAAGGTGAACGCGGTGGCGAACCGGGCCGCCCGGACCACGTCCAGGGTCGCCTCGAAGTCCGCGTCGGTCTCGCCGGGGAAGCCGACGATGATGTCGGTGGTGATCGCCGCGTCCGGCATCGCCGCCCGGACCTTCTCGATGATGCCGAGGTACCGGGCGGACCGGTAGCTGCGCCGCATCGCCCGCAGCACCGCGTCCGAGCCGGACTGCAGGGGCATGTGGAGCTGGTGGCACACGTTCGGCGTACCGGCCATCGCCTCGATCACGTCGTCGGTGAAGTCCTTCGGGTGCGGGCTGGTGAACCGGACCCGCTCCAGCCCGTCGATCCCGCCGCAGGCGCGCAGCAGCTTGCCGAAGGCGTACCGGTCGCCGAACTCCGCCCCGTACGAGTTGACGTTCTGCCCGAGCAGCGTCACCTCCAGCACGCCCTCGGCGACCAGCGCCCGCACCTCGGCCAGCACGTCGCCGGGCCGGCGGTCCCGCTCCTTGCCGCGCAGGCTCGGCACGATGCAGAAGGTGCAGGTGTTGTTGCAGCCGACCGACACCGACACCCAGCCGGCGTACGTCGACTCCCGCCGGGTCGGCAGCGTCGACGGGAACGTCTCCAGTGCCTCCAGGATCTCGACCTCGGCCGCGGCGTTGTGCCGGGACCGCGCCAGCAGCGCCGGCAGCGAGCCGATATTGTGCGTGCCGAAGACCACGTCCACCCAGGGCGCCCGGCGGACGATCTCGCCGCGGTCCTTCTGGGCCAGGCAGCCGCCGACGGCGATCTGCAGGTCGGGGCGCTTGAGCTTGACCGGGCGCAGGTGGCCCAGGTTGCCGTACAGGCGGTTGTCGGCGTTCTCCCGGACCGCGCAGGTGTTGAACACGACCACGTCGGCGTCGTCGCCGGGAGCGCGGACGTAGCCGGCGCCCTCCAACAGCCCGGCGATCCGCTCGGTGTCGTGCATGTTCATCTGGCAGCCGAACGTGCGCACCTGGTACGTGCGAGCGGCGTCGCCGGGCGCGGTGGGGCCGGGCGCGGCGGGGTCGGCGGCCGGGGCGGGGGCCGCCGGAGCGCCCACTGGCGCGGCGGGCGGGATCACGGGCAGGGTAGTCATGACAGCAGACCACGATATCCGTACCGCATCACGAACCGGGAGGCGCACCATGTGCCGCTCCATCAAGACCCTCCGCGAACCGTACGCCGAGGCGGTCACCGAGGCCGACATGCACGCGGCGGCCCTCCAGTACGTACGGAAAATTTCCGGTTTCCGGGCCCCCGCGCCGCACAACCGGGCCGCCTTCGACGAGGCCGTGGCGGCCGTGACCGCCGCGACGCAGCAGCTTCTGGGCTCGCTGGTGGTCCGGGGCGGCGCGAAGTAACTTTTGGGCAACATTCAGTGATGACCATGTTGTGGAAGGGCGTTACCGGCCCGTGACCCGCCGAGCGCCGCGGCGCTGGCCGCGCCCCCTTAAAGTGACCTCCAAGCGACAACCGAGCGCCGCCCGCCCGCCGGCGGGCGGGCGACAGGGAGGCGGCCCATGGCGGCGGAGACCGAACCGTTGATCGTGCTCAACGGCGTGAACAAGTGGTTCGGCGAGCTGCACGTCCTGCGCGACGTCGACCTCTCGATCGCCCGCGGCGAGGTCATCGTGGTCATCGGGCCGTCCGGGTCCGGCAAGTCGACGCTGTGCCGGGCGATCAACCGGCTGGAGACCATCAACACCGGCGAGATCCGGTTCGACGGCGTGCCGCTGCCGGCCGAGGGCAAGGCGCTGGCCCGGCTGCGCAGCGAGGTCGGCATGGTCTTCCAGTCGTTCAACCTGTTCGCGCACAAGACCATCCTGGACAACGTCACACTCGGCCCGATCCGGGTCCGCCGGGAGCCCGCCGAGCAGGCCCGCACGCACGCGCTGGAGCTGCTGGACCGGGTCGGCATCGCCAACCAGGCCGGCAAGTACCCGGCGCAGCTCTCCGGCGGCCAGCAGCAGCGCGCGGCGATCGCCCGGGCGCTGGCCATGCACCCGAAGGCGATGCTGTTCGACGAGCCCACCAGCGCGCTCGACCCGGAGATGGTCGGCGAGGTGCTGGAGGTCATGACCGCGCTGGCCCGCGACGGCATGACGATGGTCGTCGTCACGCACGAGATGGGCTTCGCCCGGCACGCCGCGCACCGCGTCGTGTTCATGGCCGACGGGCAGCTCGTCGAGGAGGCGCCGCCGAACGAGTTCTTCGGCAACCCGCGCAGCGACCGGGCGAAGGACTTCCTGTCCCGGATCCTGACCCACTGAACGCCATCACCCTGGGGAGCGGTGACCCGCGCCGAATCGCGGGCGACCACCACGAAGGAGAAACCACCATGCGCATCACCCGGATCGTCGCCGTCGCGGCGGCGGCCACCCTCGCCCTCACCGGCCTGGCCGCCTGCGGCGACGACAGCGGCGACGCGGCCGGCGGCATCGTCCAGAAGGCCAGCAAGGACAAGAAGCTGGTCATCGGCGTGAAGGCCGACCAGCCGGGCCTCGGCCTGCAGACCGGCTCGACGTACGAGGGCTTCGACATCGAGATCGCCAAGATCATCGCCAAGGGCCTCGGGGTGGAGGAGAGCGGCATCGAGTGGAAGACCACGGTGTCGGCCAACCGTGAGCCGTTCATCCAGCAGGGGCAGGTCGACCTGGTCGTGGCGACGTACACGATCAACGACGAGCGCAAGCAGAAGGTCGGGTTCGGCGGGCCGTACTACATCGCCGGGCAAGACCTGCTCGTCGAGGCCGCCAACACGGCCATCACCGGCCCGGAGTCGCTGACCGGCAAGAAGGTCTGCTCCGTCACCGGCTCGACGCCGGCGAAGCGGATCCAGTCCGAGTACCCGAAGGCGCAGCTCCAGCAGTTCGACTCGTACTCGAAGTGCATTGCCGACCTGGCCGGCAAGAAGACCGAGGCGGTCACCACCGACGACATCATCCTCGCCGGGTACGCCGCCCAGTCGCAGTACGCGGGCAAGTTCAGGGTCGTCGGCAAGACGTTCAGCACCGAGCCGTACGGCATCGGGCTGAAGAAGGACGACAAGGAGGGCTGCAACAAGATCAACGAGATCCTGCGCACCTCCGCCACCGACGGCTCGTACCAGAAGGCCTGGGACACCTCGCTCGGCAAGAGCGGCAAGGGCGCCCCGACCCTCGACACGAGCAAGCTCACCAACTGCGGCTGACCGGCAGTCGGGGCCGGCCCGCGCGGCCGGCCCCGACCCGGCGCGATCCACCCGGGAGCGTCGATGGAGATCTTCAGTGACCCCGCCGTGCAGCGGGTCATCCTCACCGGCTTCGGCTGGATCCTCAAGCTGACCGGCGCGGCCGGCGTGCTGGCGCTCGTCCTCGGGGTGCTCCTCGCCGCGATGCGGGTCTCGCCCGTGCCGATCCTGCGCGGCGTCGGCACCGCCTGGGTGAACATCTTCCGCAACACCCCGCTGACCCTCGTCGTGTACTTCTGCTACTTCGGCCTGTACACGACGCTCAGCCTCCAGTTCTCCGACGACATCCAGCTCAACGTGTTCTGGCTCGGCGTCGTCGGGCTCGCGACCTACACCGCGGCATTCGTCTGCGAGGCGATCCGGTCCGGCATCAACACCGTCCCCGCGGGCCAGGCCGAGGCCGCCCGGGCCATCGGGCTGACCTTCGGCCAGACGCTGCGGCTGATCATCCTGCCGCAGGCGGGGCGCGCGGTCGTCGCCCCGCTCGGCAGCATCCTCATCGCACTGACCAAGAACGCCACCATCGTCGGCACGATCGGCCTCGCCGAGTCGGCCAACGCGATGAAGGAACTGATCAACGAGAACGGCAACGTGGTCGTGCCGATCTTCCTGGTCTTCGCCGGCGTCTTCGTCGCCCTGCTGGTCCCGACCGGGTACCTGTTCAACTGGCTCGGCAACCGCCTGGCGGTCCGCCGATGACCCCCGCCGCCGGCACCGCCGGCCGCCGATCCCCGGAGGCGACCCGATGAGCGCCACCAGTGCCGTCCTCTACGACCACCCGGGGCCGCGCGCCCGCGTCCGCAACCGCGTGCTCACCGTGGTCTTCGCGGTCGGCGCGGCAGCCCTGCTCTGGTACATCTACGTGCAGTTCGACGCCAAGGACCAGTGGGCGGCCGACCTCTGGAAGCCGTTCGTCCAGCCCGCCACCTGGACCGACTTCATCCTGCCCGGCCTGTGGGGCACGCTGACGGCCGCCGGCGTCGGGATGGTGCTCGCGCTGGCGTTCGGGGTGATCTTCTCGGTCGGCCGGCTGTCCGACCACAAGTGGCTGAGCCTGCCCGCCGGCGCCGTCGTCGAGTTCTGCCGGGCGGTGCCGCTGCTGCTGATGATCTTCTTCCTGTCGTACGGCGTGCCGTTTCTCATCGAGGCGCCGTTCCCCGCGTTCTGGGCGGTCGTCGTCGGCCTCACGCTGTACAACGGGTCGGTGCTCGCCGAGGCGTTCCGCGCCGGCGTCCGCGCGGTACCCAGCGGCCAGGCCGAGGCCGGGTACGCGCTCGGGCTGCGCAAGTCGCAGGTGATGGGGCACATCCTCATCCCGCAGGCGGCCCGGTCGATGCTGCCGGTGATCGTCAGCCAGCTCGTCGTGCTGCTCAAGGACACCGCGCTCGGGTACATCATCGCGTACCCCGAGCTGATCCAGCAGGGCGTCAACGTGCTCTCCGCCAACTACGGCAACGTGCTCCAGGCGGCGATCGTCATCGCGATCATCTACATCGCGATCAACAGCGTGCTCACCTGGTTCGCCGGCTGGCTGGACCGGCGGATGATGCGGCAGGGCCGCACGACGGTCCGGATCACGGCCGTCGAGGACGGCGACGAGCACGGCCCGGGCCTGAACCTCGTCCGCTGACACCCCCGCCGACACCGGCGATCCGGACGCCGTTCGGGGTTGCCGTGCGCCGGTAGCGGCGCGCTACCGGGCGATCTCCGTGGCGCGGGACTCGCGGACGACCGTCACCCGGATCTGCCCGGGGTACGTCAGCTCCTCCTCGATCTGCTTCGCCACGTCCCGGGCGAGCAGGTGCGCGGCGACGTCGTCCACGTCGTCCGGGCGGACCATCACCCGCACCTCCCGCCCGGCCTGCATGGCGAACACCTTCTCCACGCCCGGCTTGCCGGCGGCGATCTCCTCGATCCGCTCCAGCCGCTGCACGTACGCCTCCAGGCTCTCCCTGCGGGCGCCCGGCCGGCCGCCGGAGCACGCGTCCGCGGCCTGGGTGAGCACCGCCTCGACCGTGCGCGGCGGCACCTCGTTGTGGTGTGCCTCGATCGCGTGCACGACCTCGTCGGCCTCGCCGTACCGGCGGGCGACGTCCGCGCCGACCCGGGCGTGGCTGCCCTCGGCCTCGTGGGTGAGCGCCTTGCCGATGTCGTGCAGGAACGCGCACCGCTTCGCCAGCGCCGGCGCCAGCCCCAGCTCGGCGGCCATCACCCCGGCCAGGTGCGCGGACTCGACCAGGTGCTTGAGCACGTTCTGCCCGTAGCTCGTCCGGTACCGCAGCCGCCCCAGCAGGGTGACCAGCTCCGGGTGCAGGTCGCTGATCCCGACCTCGACCAGCGCGTCCCGGGCCGCCTGCCGGCAGCGCCGGGCGACCTCCTCGGTCGCCCGGGCGTGGATCTCCTCGATCCGGTGCGGGTGGATCCGCCCGTCGGCGATCAGCCGCTCCAGCGTCACCCGGCCGACCTCGCGGCGGACCGGGTCGAAGCAGGACAGCAGCACCGCCTCGGGCGTGTCGTCGATGATCAGGTTCACCCCGGTGACCGACTCGAACGCCCGGATATTGCGGCCCTCGCGGCCGATGATCCGGCCCTTCATCTCGTCGCCGGGCAGGTGCAGGACGCTGACCACGCTCTCCGCGGTCTGCTCGCTGGCGACCCGCTGGATCGCCTCCACCACGACCGCGCGGGCCCGGCCCTCCGCCGACTCGCGCGCGTCGGTCTCGATCCGGCGGGCCAGCAGCGCGGCGTCCCGCCGGGCCTGCCGGCCGACGGTCTCCAGCAGCTCCGTCCGGGCGTCGGCCGCGGTCAGCCCCGCGACCCGGGCCAGCTCCCGGTGCTGCCGCTGCTCGGCCTCGCCGAGCCGGGCGTCCCGGTCGGCCAGCCCGGCCCGCTGGCCGCGCAGCGCCTCCTCCAGTTCCGCCACCCGCTCCTCCCGCTCGGCGAGCCGCTGGGCGGCCTCGCCGTGCAGCGCCTCCCGCCGGTCGAGCCGCTCGGCCCGCCGGCCCAGCTCCGCCGCCCGCTCCCGGACGGCGGCGCCCTCGCCGCGGGCGGCGTCCAGGATGCGGTGGGCGTCGGCCCTGGCCGCGGACAGCTCCGACTCGGCGGCGGACGCCGCGCGGGTGGTCAGGTTCCGGACGACCCGCAGCGCCACCACGAGGCCGACCAGCCCCAGCGCCACCACCAGGACGAGCGCGCCCAGCAGGGCCCATTCGCGGTCCGGCATCGGCCACCCCCTCCGGCGGGCACACCGCAGGACGGGGTGTGCCATCGAGACCCACGGCCGAGCGCAGCGGTGGTGCCGCACAGACGCCACCGGGCGGGCGGCGCCGCACGGGGCACCACTCGCCGGATCGCGATGATTGTCGACAATGGCTCGGCACCCGGCGCCGGACCGCTTCGGCCGCGCCGGGGCGGTGTCCGACCGGGTCGCCCGCAGCACCGGCGACGGCTATCTGGCTCGCACTGGTGATGAGCTGACGGTCGAGGTACTGGCTTGGATAACGCGAGGGTAGGACGCGAATCGCAGCCCGGTCAAGATACCGACGATCCCGTCGGATCAGGACATCCCGCACCGGGAGAGCGAAGGCATCAACCACGCGCAGTACTCATTGGAGCATACAATCGCCCACAAGGGTCGGAGGTCTCAGGTCCATTCCGGTGTGGACCACTCCGCGTCGGCCGCGTCGAATCCCCCGTCCGGGTCGTCGTCGGCCGCGCCGCGGGCGGCCAGCTCCTCCCGGACGACGGACAGCGCCAGCCCCGCCGGGTAGCCCTTGCGGGCGAGCATCCCACCCAGCCGGCGCAGCGCCACCGCGTACTCGACGCGGGCCATGCCGCGCAGCTTGCGCCGGACCAGCTCGCGGGCGGTCGCCGCCTCGGTCGCCGGATCCAGCTCGGCGAGCGCCTCCTCGGCGTCGCTGCCGGTCACGCCCTTGTGCCGCAGCTCCTGGACGAGCGCCCGGCGGGCCAGCCCGCGCCCGTGGTGCCGGCTGGTGACCCAGGCCCGGGCGAAGGCGGCGTCGTCGATCATCCCGACCTCGGCGTACCGCTCCAGCACCGCGCCGGCGACCTCGTCGGGGACGCCGCGGCGGCGCAGGGCGGCGGCCAGCTCGGTGCGGGTGCGGGGGCGGGTGGCGAGCTGGCGGAGGCAGACGTCGCGGGCGAATTCGAACGGGTCCCGCTCCACCGACGGGCGCTCGTCCCGCCGCCGCCCGCCCGACCGGCCACGGTGCCGGATGCCCTCCCCGGCCGCGGGATCGCCCTGCCCGTCTGCGGGGTTGCTCTGCCGGTCCCCGGGATCGCTCTGCCGGTCCCCTGGATCACCGGGCGCGGCGGTGGGGCCGCCGGGGCGGGGCGGCTGGTCCGCGGATGACGACGGGGCCGGCGGGGGCGGGGCCGCGTCCCAGCCCCGCCCCCGCCGGGCGCCGTACCGCCTACCGGCCATGGCCGGTAGGTCCCGCATGGTCCCCGGGCGCATGGTCCCGGCCCGTGCGGTCCCGGCCCGTACGGGCCGGGGCCGTGCGGTTCGGGATCGCGTGGTGTGGCGTCATGTCGCGGCTCAGAAGTCGACGGGCGGCGTCGCTTCCGGGCCGCCGGCCTCGTCGCTGCCGATACCGACGCCGAGCTTCTCGAAGATCTTCTTCTCGATCTCGGCGGCGATGTCGGGGTTCTCCTTGAGGAAGTTGCGGGAGTTCTCCTTGCCCTGGCCGAGCTGGTCGCCCTCGTACGTGTACCAGGCGCCCGACTTGCGGATGATGCTCTGCTCGACGCCGACGTCGATCAGCGAGCCCTCGCGCGAAATGCCCTTTCCATACAGAATGTCGAATTCTGCCTGCTTGAACGGGGCTGCCACCTTGTTCTTGACGACCTTGACCCGGGTGCGGTTGCCGACGACGTCGGTGCCGTCCTTGAGCGCCTCGATCCGGCGCACGTCGAGCCGGACCGAGGAGTAGAACTTCAGCGCCCGGCCACCGGTCGTCGTCTCGGGCGAGTTGTGCACCATGACGCCGTCGACGAAGTAGTTGTGGTTTCCCTCGACCTCGATGTCGAAGCGGTTCATCGAGCGCGTCCGCGGCTTCACCCGGACGTCGAGGATGCGCGCGGGTACCGGGCGCAGCTCGGGGTCCACGAACAGCGGTGTCACCGCGCATCGGCCCTGCAGGCGCGGGAGGAGCTTGTACGCCATCGCGTCCGGCACGTACGGCGCGACGATCTCCTGGAAGCGGGCCGAGCCGGCCGTGCTGAACCGGAGGACCGCCTGCTGCGCCGCGCCCCGGATCGTCAGCCGCACGTCGCAGCCGTGCACGTCGCGCAGGTACTCCGCGAGCCGCTCCCGGCTGCCCTCGGTCAACGCCTCGACGCAGATCTCGATGCGCTCGCTGCCACCGGCCGTCCGCTGCTGAAGGCCCTTGGAGCGGAGAGTGAGGGAGCCGTCGTCCAGGTACCAGATCGCCAGGGCCAGCGGGGTGAGCGCCTTCAGGTACTCCTCGCCGATGAACTTCCGGCCGTCGCCCAGGTAGACCGCGCGGCGCAGCTCGGCCAGCTCGGGCAGGGGGGTGAAGTCGGCGAACACCGCGCCGCGGCGGTCGGTCCGGCGGGACACCGGGATGTTGCCGAGCAGCCCGACCTTCCAGTCGAGGTAGTCGGCCTGCGCGGCCCCGTGGCCCAGCCGGAATCGCACGCCGGCGCCGCCGTCGCGGTTCGGCGACAGACTGCCGTCGCCCAGCAGCGAACCCAGGATGACCTCCCACTGCTGGTCGCTGAGGCGGCGCTGCTCGGCGAGCATGACCCGGTCGCCGGCGATCAGCTCGCCCGCCTCGCGCCAGCCGCCCGGCGTGCGGACCAGGTGGTTGGCGGTAGCGGCGAACTGCGCACGGCCGTTGCCCGCCGACTTGGCGACGGTGAACTGGAGGAACCGCTCGGCCGGGCCGTTGTTGAACCAGTTGACGATGCGCTTCGGCTCGACCCGGTCGGTCTCGGGGTCGTACGAGAGGACCTCGATGTCGAGCTTCCGGTTGACGATCTTGCCAATCTTCTCCTGCGTACCGTCGGCGAGCGTGACCCGGGTGCCGTACGACATGCAGCCGAACATCACGCCGATCTTCTCGCGGAGCTGGTTGATGAAGATCGCCGTGGTCCCGGTGTTGCTCAGCACGCCGGTGATCTTCCGCAGCGCCTGGCTCATCAGCCGGGCCTGGAGGCCGACGTGGCTGTCGCCCATCTCGCCCTCGATCTCGGCGCGCGGCACGAGCGCGGCCACCGAGTCGATGACGATGATGTCGATGGCGCCGGAGCGGATCAGCATGTCCGCGATCTCCAGCGCCTGCTCGCCGGTGTCCGGCTGGGAGACGAGCATCGCGTCGGTGTCGACGCCGAGCGCCTTGGCGTACTCGGGGTCGAGGGCGTGCTCGGCGTCGATGAAGGCGGCGATGCCGCCGGCGCGCTGTGCGTTGGCCACCGCGTGCAGGGCGACGGTGGTCTTGCCGCTGCTCTCCGGCCCGTACACCTCGACCACGCGGCCGCGCGGGAGGCCGCCGACGCCGAGCGCGACGTCGAGGGCGATGGAGCCGGTGGGGATCACCGAGGTCTGGACGACGGGCCGCTCCCCCAGCCGCATCACCGAACCCTTGCCGAACTGCTTGTCGATCTGGGCGAGCGCGAGGTCGAGCGCCCGTGCCCGGTCCGGGCCTGCCGTCATTGCTGCCACCCCTGTGGTCGCCGATTTCGTCGGTCGTTTCGTCACGCGGGACACGCTAGGCGGTGGGTCCGACGAAATGACAGTCGGCGGGCCGGAGCCTGTGGACACGTCCCCTGCTGTGGACAATAACCGAACAGGTGTTCGATCGTCAGTACATCGGGGTGCCGGCTGCTCAGCGTAGTCGCGGCGGTACCCGCTCGGGGTACGCGGCGCACACGGCCCGCCACACGACGACGGTGGGTACGCCCTGGTCGAGTGCCCGGGTGATGGTGCGGCCGTCGAGGTTCGGCAGGACCAGGTCGGTGGCGACGCTGGCCGCGTAGCCGGGGCCGAAGACCTCGTCGAGCCGCTGCCAGAAGTCGGTGAGCCGCACGGTGCGTCCCCTCAGGTCGGTCGGGCGCCGGGGCGGAGCGTCCACAGCGCGAGCGGCACCGTCACCAGGCCGGCACCCAGGGCGAGGGCGCGGAAGTCGAGGCCCGCGACGACGAAGCCGCTGACCGCGCCGGCCGCCGCGCCGGCCAGCCCTGTGACCAGGTCGGACAGGCCCTGGGCGGCGGGTCGGGCGGCGAGCGGGACGTGCGCGGTGAGCAGCGTCGAGCCGGCCACCATCGTGCCCGACCAGCCGAGGCCCAGCAGCGTCAGGCCGATCGCCAGCCGGGTGGTGTCGGCGCCGGCGGTGCCGGCGACCAGGCAGGCGGCGGCGAGCAGGACGGCGCCGATGCCGATCACGGGGCGGCTGCCCAGCCGGTCGGTGAGCAGGCCGAGCAGCGGGGAGAGGGCGTACATGCCGGCGATGTGCAGGGAGAGGACGATGCCGACGAGCGTGAGGACGCGGTGGGCGGGGTGGTGGTTGCCGAGGTGGACGGGGGTCATCGACATGACGCCGACCATGATCATGTGGCCGAGGGCGACGGCGGCGACGCCGAGGCGGGCGTACGGGTTCGCGGCGACCAGGGGCAGCGCGGACCGGATGGTGAGCCGCTCCCCCGCGCCGGCGGGGGCGGCGGGGGTGGGTGGGCCCGCGGGCTCCGCGCCGACCGCGGCCGCCACAGCGGCGGGCGGACCGACCGGGGCGCCGATGCCGGTCGGGGCGCCGCGGTCGGTGCCGGGGGCAGCCGACGGCGCCGGCCGGACCGCGGCCGGCGGCGCGGAATCGACCGGCGCGACCAGCGGTACGGGATCGACCGGCGCGACCAGCGGTACGGCATCGACCGGCGCGGCGGCCGAGGGGGCGGCGAGGGCGCGGGCGACGAGCAGGGGGTCGGGGCGCAGCAGGAGCCACAGCACGACCCCGCCGAGGGCGAACGCCGCCGCGCTGATCACGAACGGGCCGCTGAGCGGCGCCAGCTCCCAGTCGGCGACGAGGCGGTCGGCCAGCGGGGCGAGCAGCGGGGCGGCGACCGCGCCGAGGGTGGTGGCCCAGACGATCAGGGAGAGGTGGCGGCCGCGGCGGTCGGCGGGGGCGAGGTCGACGGCGGCGTACCGGGCCTGGAGGTTGGCGGTGGTGCCGCCGCCGAACAGGATCAGGCCGCCGAAGAGCAGGGGCAGGCTCGGTACGGTCGCGCCGGTGACGGTGAGCACGGCGCCGAGCGTGCCGACGGCGTAGGCGAGGGCCAGGCCGACGCGGCGGCCGTGGGCGGCGGTGAGCCGGGTGACCGGGATGGTGAGCAGGGCACCGCCGACGACGGCGCCGCTCTGCGCCAGGCCGGACAGGCGGGTGCCGGCGATCCGGGCGGTGAGCAGGGCGCCGACCGACATGCCGATGGCCACGCCGACGGCGCCGAGGGTCTGGGTGGCGAACAGCAGCCGGAGGGTGCGTCGGTGGACGGCCTCGGGGCGCACGCGGGCTCCTTACGGCGGGTGGGGTGGGTCCGCGATCGTATCCGCCGGATCGCCCGCCGGGGCAGGGCTCGGATCACACCTGGCAACCCGCCCGCCGGAGCCCACCGCCGGCCCGGCAATCCGCTCCGCCGGGCCCGCTGCCGACCCCGGCCGATCCGCCCCGCCGTGGCCCGCTGTCGGCCCGGCGACCCGCCATGCCGGCCGCGCCCCGACGTGCCGCTCGACCCCGCCGGAGGGCCCGCCGCCCGCGGCGCTACAGGGCCGCGGCGGCGGTGCGGAGGTCGGCGACCAGGCCGGCGTACGCGGTCTCCCGGTCGTCGGCGCGCAGCACCGCCGACGGGTGGATGGTGGCCAGGGCGCGGGCGCCGGTGTCCGGGAAGTCGGCGGGGTGCTCGGCCGAGCGGGGCCAGGGCAGCAGCGTGCCGCGGTCGCGGGTGACCCGGAAGTCCGGTCCGAACAGCGCCCTGCCGGCGGTCGCGCCGAGCGCCACGACGAGGGTCGGGCGCAGGCGGCCGAACTCCGCGACGAGCCAGGGTCGGCAGGCCGCCACCTCGGTGCGGGTGGGGGTCCGGTGGATGCGCCGCTCGCCGCGCAGGGTGTGGCCGAAGTGCTTGACGGCGTTGGTCCGGTACGTGCGGTCGGCGGGCAGGCCGGCCTCGTCGACGGCGCGGCGCAGGACCCGCCCGGCGGGGCCGACGAAGGGGGCGCCCTGCCGGTCCTCGGCGTCGCCGGGCTGCTCGCCGACGAGGACGACGGTGGCGTCGGCGGGGCCGGCGCCGCCGACGCCCTGCGTGGTGTCGCGGTACAGGGTGCAGCCGCGGCAGCCGTCGACCGCGGCGCGCAGGGCGTCGAGGTCGGCGTGGTCGGGGACGTAGCGGGCGGCGCCGGGTGCGCCGGTGGTCGGGGCCATGGGCGGGCGTACCCGATCGGCCCGCGGGTCACACGCCGGACGGGCCGGGCCGGGCGGCCGCGTCGGCGAGCGCGTCGGCGAGCGCGGGGGTCGCGGCGGCGGTGAGGGTGCTGATCGTGACGCGGACGCCGGGCGGCGCGCCGAGCCGGTACCGGGAGCCGGCCGCGACGTGGTAGCCGCGCTCGCGCAGCACGGTGACGGCGTGTGCCTCGTCGGCGACGGGCAGCCACAGGTTGAGGCCGGTGCGGCCGTGCGCGGTCAGGCCGCGGTCGGCGAGGGCGGCGCGCAGCAGGTCGCGGCGGTCGGCGTACGCGGCCCGGGCGGCGGCGACCCGGGCGGTCGCGGCGGGGTCGGTCCACAGGTGCAGGACGAGGCGCTGGAGCAGGGTGGAGACCCAGCCGGCGCCGAGCCGCATCCGGCCGGCGACCCGGCCGACGGTGGCGGCGTCGCCGGCGACGACGGCCAGTCGCAGGTCGGGGCCGTACGGCTTGGCGGTGGAGCGGACGTACGCCCAGCTCCGGGTGCTGCCGGCGAGCGGGTGCAGGGGTACGCCGGAGAGTTCGGCGGAGTGGTCGTCCTCGATGGCCAGGACGTCGGGGTGGGCGCCCAGCAGCTCGCGCAGGGCGGCGGACCGGGCGGCGGTGAGGGCGGCGCCGGTGGGGTTGTGCGCGCGGCTGGTGACGACGACGGCGCCGGGGCGGGCGCCGAGGGCCTGCCGGAGCCCGGCGACGGTGGGGCCGTCGTCGTCGACGGGCAGCGGTACGGCGGTGAGGCCGAGGGCGGCGATGAGGTCGTGCACGTTGCCCCAGCCGGGGTCCTCGACGGCGACCCGGTCGCCGGGGCGCAGGTGGGCGGAGAGCAGCCGGTCGATGGCGTCGAGGGCGCCGGCGGTGACGGTGAGGTGGTCGGCGGGTACCCCGTCGGCGGCGAGCCGCTCGCGGGCGGCGGCGAGCAGCCCGGGCAGCGGCCCGGCGGTGCCGTACGTGGCGGGCCGGGGGTCGGCGGCGAGGGCCGCGAGGGCGGGGCGCAGGTCGGGCAGGAGGGCCGGGTCGGGCTCGCCGGCGGCGTGGTCGCCCGGGCCGGCCGGGGCGGGCGCGGCGGGGGTGGCGGCGGCGATCGGCGGGCGCGGGCGGACCCGGGTGCCGTGCCGGCCGGCGGTCTCCAGGACGCCGCGGCGGCGCAGGTCGGTGTAGGCGCGGGCGACGGTGCCGGCGGCGACGCCGAGCTGCCCGGCGAGCCCCCGGACGGGCGGCAGGGCGGTACCGGGCGGCAGCGCGCCGGCGCGGATGCCGGCCTCGATCCCGGCGGCGATGGTGGCGGCGTTGTCGCCGGTGAACTGGTATTGTGCTGTCACAGTTTCAAGATTGTACCAGTACATTCTGAGCGTCAGCACACTTTGGCGGAGGCCGCGATGACGTACCCGATCAGCTCCCGGACGACGCCGCGCCGCCTCCGCGACCGGGTGTCGTACGACCGGGCGGCCGTGCACGCGGTGCTCGACGAGGCGTGGTTCTGCCACCTGGCGTTCACCGTCGACGGGGCGCCGGCGGTGCTGCCGACGATGCACGTGCGGATCGACGACGTGGTGTACCTGCACGGGTCGACCGGCAGCGGCCCGCTGCTCGCCGCCCGGAGCCCCGCCGGGCTGCCCGTCTGCCTGGCGGTCACGCTGCTCGACGGCCTGGTGTACGCGCGGTCGCAGTTCCACCACAGCGCCAACTACCGGTCGGTGGTCGCGCACGGTACGGCGCACCGGGTGGCCGACCCGGCGCAGCGGCGGGCGGCGTTCGCCGCGCTGGTCGACAAGCTCGGCCCCGGCCGGGCCGCGGACAGCCGGGCGGCGGACGGGCGGGAGGACGCGCAGACCGGGCTGCTGCGGCTGGACCTGCGCGACGTGTCGTACAAGGCGCGGTCCGGCGGGGTGAGCGACGAGCCGGCCGACGCCGCGCTGCCGCACTGGGCCGGGGTGGTGCCACTGCGGCTGACGCCGGGCACCCCGATCCCGGACCCGGCCACGACCGCCCCGCTCCCGGCCTACCTGCCCACCGCCTGACCCCGCCCCGCCCACCCGACGCACGGAGGCCCGATCGGTACCGCACCGGCGGCGCCACCGACGCTTGCCCGCCCGGCGGCCGGGCTTGTGGGGGGTGTGGTCCGCCGGGTGGCTCGGCGCTGCCCGCCCGGCGCACGGGGGTCGGGCGGGCAGCGTGCCCGACGCACGCAGGTCCGCCGCCGCACGGGGGGTCGGCGGGCAGCGCGGTCGGCGCGTGATTGTCGGGGGTAGGGGGCAGGATGGTCGGCGTGACAGGAGACGCCGGCGCGGGAGGCGCCCCGGCGCCGCGGTTCGGCGCGGCCACCCGGGCGTGGTTCGACAGCGCGTTCGCCGGGCCCACGCCCGCCCAGGCCGGCGCCTGGGCGGCGATCGCCGCCGGCGAGCACGCCCTGGTCGTGGCGCCCACCGGCTCCGGCAAGACCCTGGCCGCGTTCCTCTGGTCGCTGGACCGGCTGGCCGCCACCCCCGCCCCGGCCGACCGGGCGCGGCGCTGCCGGGTGCTGTACGTCAGCCCGCTCAAGGCGCTGGCCGTCGACATCGAGCGCAACCTGCGCGGCCCGCTGGCCGGCATCCGGCAGGCGGCGGCCCGGCTGGGCGAGCCGCTGCCGGGGATCACCGTCGGGATGCGGACCGGGGACACCCCGGCCGAGGAGCGGCGCGGCTTCACCCGGAACCCGCCGGACATCCTCATCACCACGCCCGAGTCGCTGTTCCTGCTGCTCACCTCCGGCGCGCGGGAGGCGCTGGCCGGGGTCGAGACGGTGATCGTGGACGAGGTGCACGCCGTCGCCGCCACCAAGCGCGGGGCGCACCTGGCGGTGTCGCTGGAGCGGCTGGACGCGCTGCTGCCCCGGCCGGCGCAGCGGATCGGGCTGTCGGCGACGGTACGGCCGATCGAGGAGGTGGCCCGGTTCCTCGGCGGGTCGGCGCCGGTGACGGTGGTGCAGCCGCCGGCGGAGAAGACGTTCGAGCTGACGGTCGAGGTACCGGTCGAGGACCTGACCGCGCTGGCCGACGGCCCGCACGACGAGGATTCCGGTACCCGCCGGCCGTCGATCTGGCCGGCGATCGAGGAGCGGGTGCTGGACCTGGTCCTGGCGCACCGGTCCACGATCGTCTTCGCCAACTCCCGCCGGTCGGCCGAGCGGTTGTGCGCCCGGCTGAACGAGATCGCCGCTGAGCGGGCGGAGGCGGCGGCGGGCGACGGTACGGGGGATCCGGCCGGCGCCCCGGCGGACGGCGGCGCGGCGCCGGGCGGCAGCGCGGCGGTGGATGGCAGCGCAGCGGTGAACGGCGGCGGCGCGGCGGCAGCGGGTGGCGGCGCGGCGACCGGCGGCAGCGCGGCCGGACGACCCGGCGCGGCGGGCCGGAGCGGGGCGGGCGGGCGCGGGACCGGGATGCCCGTGGAGATCGTCGCGCAGTCCGGCGTCGCCGCCGGCGCCCCCGGCGTCGTCGCGCGCGCCCACCACGGCAGCGTCTCCCGGGAAGAGCGCAAGCACATCGAGGAGGCGCTCAAGGCCGGCGAGCTGCCCGCCGTCGTCGCCACGTCCAGCCTCGAACTCGGCATCGACATGGGCGCGGTCGACCTGGTGGTACAGATCGAGGCGCCGCCGAGCGTCGCCGCCGGCCTGCAGCGGGTCGGCCGGGCCGGGCACCGGGTCGGGGCGATCTCCCGCGGGGTGGTGTTCCCGAAGCACCGCGGCGACCTGATCTCCTGCGCGGTCGTCACCGGCCGGATGGTGGACGGGGCGATCGAGGCGCTGCGGTACCCGCGCAACGCCCTCGACGTCCTCGCCCAGCAGATCGTCGCCATGGTCGCGCTGGACGAGTGGTCCGTGGACGACCTGGCCGCGGTGGTCCGCCGCGCCGCCCCGTACGCCGAGCTGCCCGACTCGGCGCTGCACGCCGTGCTGGACATGCTCGCCGGCCGGTACCCCTCCACCGCCTTCGCCGAGCTGCGCCCGCGGCTGGTCTGGGACCGCGCCACCGACCGGCTCACCGGGCGGCCGGGCGCGCAGCGCCTCGCCGTCACCTCGGGCGGGACGATCCCGGACCGCGGGCTGTTCGGCGTGTTCCTGGCCGGCGCCGAGCGGGCCGCCCGGGTCGGCGAGCTGGACGAGGAGATGGTGTACGAGTCGCGGGTCGGCGACGTGTTCCTGCTCGGCTCGTCGTCCTGGCGGATCGAGGACATCACCCCCGACCGGGTGCTGGTGTCCCCCGCGCCCGGCCAGGCGGCCCGGATGCCGTTCTGGAAGGGCGACAGCCAGGGCCGCCCGGCCGAGCTGGGCACGGCCATCGGCGCCCGCATCCGCGCCCTGGCCGCGGCCGGCGACGAGGCGGCGGGCGCCGACCTGCGCGCCGGCGGCCTGGACGACCGGGCCGCCGACAACCTGCTGGCGTACCTGCGCGACCAGCGCGACGCCACCCGGCACCTGCCCGACGACCGGACCGTCGTCGTCGAGCGGTTCCGCGACGAGCTGGGCGACTGGCGGCTGGCCGTGCACTGCGTCCTCGGCGCCCGGGTCAACGGCCCGTGGGCGCTGGCGATCGGCGCCCGGCTGCGCGAGCGGTACGGCGTCGACGCGCAGGTGCTCCCGGCCGACGACGGCATCGTCGTCCGGCTGCCGGACACCACCGACGAGCCGCCGGGCGCCGACCTGGTCACGTTCGACCCGGACGAGATCGAGGCGGTCGTGCACGAGACGGTCGGCGGGTCGGCGATGTTCGCCGCCCGGTTCCGCGAGTGCGCCGCCCGCTCCCTGCTGCTGCCCCGCCGCGACCCGCGCCGCCGGCAGCCGCTGTGGCAGCTCCGGCAGCGGTCCGCGCAGCTCCTGGAGGTGGCCCGCGACTTCCCCGAGTTCCCGGTGACCCTGGAGGCCGCGCGGGAGTGCTTGCAGGACTCGTTCGACGTACCGGAGCTGGTCGCGCTCATGCGCCGGCTCGGCGGCCGGCGCACCCGGCTGGTCGAGGTGGAGACGCCGCGGCCGTCGCCGTTCGCCCGGTCGCTGCTGTTCGGGTACCTCGGGGCGTTCGTCTACGAGGGCGACGCGCCGCTGGCCGAGCGCCGCGCCGCCGCGCTCGCGCTGGACTCCACCCTGCTCGGCGAGCTGCTCGGCCGGGTGGAGCTGCGCGAGCTGCTCGACCCGGCCGTCGTCGCCGCCACCACCGCCGAGGCCGGCTGGCACACCGACAGCCGGCGCCCCCGCGGGCCGGAGGACGTGGCCGAGCTGCTGCGCGTCCTCGGCGACCTGTCCGAGGCCGAGCTGGCCGCCCGCGGCGCCGACCCCGACTGGGTGGCCGGGCTGGCCGCGGCCCGGCGGGCGATCGACGTCCGGATCGCCGGGGAGCCGCGCTGGCTCGCCGTGGAGGACGCCGCCCGGGTCCGGGACGCGCTCGGCGCCGCGCTGCCGGTCGGCGTGCCGGCCGCGTACCTGGAGCCGGTGGCCGACCCGCTCGGCGACCTGCTGGCCCGGTACGCCCGCACGCACGGGCCGTTCACCGCCGCGGCGGCCGCGGCCAGGTTCGGGCTGGGCGTGTCCGTGGTCGAGCAGGGGCTGCGCCAGCTCGCCGCCCGCGGCCGGGTGGTCCCCGGCGAGTTCAGCGACCTCGCCGGGGCGCAGTGGTGCGACGCGGAGGTGCTGCGGCTGCTGCGCCGGCGCAGCCTGGCCGCGCTGCGCCGGGAGATCGAACCGGTCCCGCCCGGCGCGCTGGCCACGTTCCTGCCCGGCTGGCAGCAGCTCGACCGCGGGCGCGGGGTCGAGGGCGTCGCCGCCGCGGTGGAGCAGCTCCAGGGGCTGCCGCTGCCGGCGTCCGCGCTGGAGCGGCTGGTCCTGCCCGGCCGGGTCACCGACTACACGCCCGCGCACCTGGACGCGCTGTGCGCCAGCGGCGAGGTCGTCTGGGCCGGCGCCGGCGGCCTGGCCGGGGGCGACGGGCGGGTGGTGCTCGCGTACGCCGACGCCGCCCCGCTGCTGCTGCCCCCGCCCGACGACACCCTGGACCCCACCCCGCTGCACGCGGCGATCCTCGACGCGCTCGACGGCGCGCTGTTCTTCCGCGACCTCGCCGACCGGGTCGCCCGCGCCGGGCAGGCCGCGGAGGACCCGGCGCTCGCCGCCGCCGTCTGGGACCTGGTCTGGGCCGGCGCGCTGACCAACGACACCCTCGCGCCGCTGCGCGCGGCGCTCGGCGGCGGGGGCGCCCACCGGGCCCGCCCGGCCCCCGGCCGCACCCGGTACCGCCGGCCCGGCCGGATCGCGCTGCCCGCCCGCGCCGGCCCGCCGACGATGGCCGGGCGCTGGTACCGCACCCCCGAGCGGGACACCGACCCGACCCGCCGCGCCGCCGCGTACGCCGACGCGCTGCTGGAGCGGTACGGCGTGGTGACCCGCGGCGCCGTCGCCGCCGAGGGCAACCCCGGCGGGTTCGCCGCCGTGTACCCGGTGCTGGCCGCGCTGGAGGAGCGCGGGGCGGCCCGCCGCGGGTACTTCGTGGACGGGCTCGGCGCCGCCCAGTTCGCCCTGCCCGGCGCCGTGGACCGGCTGCGCAGCGCCCGCCCGCCCCGCGGCGCCGCCCGGGTGCTGGCGGCGACGGACCCGGCCAACCCGTACGGGGCCGCGCTGCCCTGGCCCGACCGGGCGGTCGAGTCCGCCGACGACCCGGCCGGCGGGCGCGCCGGGCACCGGGCCGGGCGCAAGGCCGGCGCCCTGGTCGTCACCGTCGACGGCGAGCTGGCCCTGTACGTCGAGCGCGGCGGCCGGACCCTCCTGTCGTACACCGACGACCCCGCGGCGCTCGCCGCCGCCGGTACCGCGCTGGCCGGGGCGGTCCGCTCGGGCGCCCTCGGGGCGCTGTCGGTGGAGCGGGCCGACGGCGCCACCATCCACACCACGCCGCTGGCGACGGCGCTGACCGCGGCCGGGTTCCGGGTCACCCCGCGCGGGCTGCGGCTGCGCGGCTGAGGGGGCGGGCGTGCCGGAGGGGGACAGCGTGTGGCGGGCGGCGCGGCTGCTCGACGGCGCGCTGGCGGGGCGGGCGCTGGACCGGGCGGACTTCCGGGTACCGCGGCTGGCCACGACCCGACTGGTCGGCTGGCGCGTGCTCGGCGCCGTGAGCCGCGGCAAGCACCTCCTGCTCCGCCTCCTCGACCCGGACCCCGACCTCGACCCCGATCCCGGCCTCGACTCGGTCCCCGTGCTCGGCCTCGATCCCGGAGCCGCGGCCGGCAGCGGCAGCGGCAGCGGCAGCGGCAGCGGCAGCGGCAGCGGCAGCGGCAGCGGCAGCGGCAGCGGCAGCGGCAGCGGCAGCGGTGCGCAACCGCAGGCGGCCGTCGGCGGTGTCGGGTCGGAGCCGGGCGGGGTGCGGCCGGGGCGGGCGTACACGCTGCACTCGCACCTGCGGATGGACGGCTCGTGGCGCACCTACCCGACCGGCCGGCGGTGGACCGGCGGGCCCGGCCACCACATCCGCGTCGCCCTGCACACCGCGGACGTCGTCGCCGTCGGGTACCACCTGCACGACCTGGCGCTGGTCCCGACCGCCCGGGAGGCCGACCTCGTCGGCCACCTCGGCCCGGACCTGCTCGCCGCCGACTTCGACGCCGCCGAGGCGGTCCGGCGGCTGGCCGCGCACCCGGACGCCCCGGCCGCCGACGCGCTGCGCGACCAGCGGCTGCTGGCCGGGATCGGCAACGTGTACGCCGCGGAGCTGCTGTTCCGGCACGGGGTGCCGCCGACGGCGCCGGTCCGCGCGGTCCCGGACCTGCCGGCCCTGGTCGCCGACGCCCGCCGCCTGCTCCTGCTCAACCGCGACCGCCCCCGCCGCACCACCGACGCCCCCGCCGGAGCCGCCGGAGCCGCCGGAGCCGCCGGAGCCGCCGGAGCCGCCGGAGCCGCCGGAGCCGCCGGAGCCGCCGCCGCGGGTGCGAACGGGCGCGCCGGGGGGCGGGCGCGGCGGGGCGAGGACCTGTTCGTGTACGGCCGCCGGGGGCGTCCCTGCCTGCGCTGCGGCACGCCGATCCGGATGGGCGAGCAGGGCGGCCGGGTGAGCTACTGGTGCCCGCGCTGCCAGGCGGGCTGACCGACCACGCGGCGCGCGGCGGCCGGGCGGCGCGGCGGGAGGTCGGGCGGCGCGGCGATGCGGAGGAAGGTCTCGCGGCGGCCGGTGCGGCGGCGGCCCATGGCTACGGTGGCGGCGGCCGGTCCATAGCCGACCCGGCCGCGGTTCCGGCGCGCGGAGCGGTCAGGCGGCGCAGACGACGTCGCGGCCGGCGCCGCGGGTGCGGACGTTGCGCGTCGTGCGCAGCGTCGTCTTCAGCGGCGTGTCCTGCCGGACCGCCACCGACACCTCGCCGTCGGTGACCCGGGTGCGGCGGGCGGGCGGGGCCGCCGGCGCGTCGCCGCCGACCGGGACCAGCACGCCCTGCATCCGCTCGGCGAGCGCCACCGTGTCGGACACCTCGCGCAGCACCTCGGACAGGTGGGCGCCGAGGGCGTCGCAGATGGCGGCCAGCAGCTCGCTGGACGCCTCCTTCTGCCCGCGCTCGATCTCGGACAGGTAGCCCAGGCTGACGTTGGCGGCGGTGGAGACCTCGCGCAGGGTGCGGTGCTGCTCCTGGCGGCGGGAACGCAGCGCGTCCCCGATCACGCGACGCAGCAGCACCATGCGCACCTCCCGGGTGAACCGCCGGCTCGGTCCGCCGACCCGGCAGATCCCCACCGTACCGTCTGCGCTGCGCGTCGACACCCTCCCCCGCGGCGTTGCGCGGGGCGATGTCACGGGGGCGGCGCGGCCAGCGACTCCCGTAAAAGGACCAATGCCTCCCGTACCGTCGCATTTCGCACTTCGGCGCGATCACCCGGCAGGTCGAATCGGCGGGTCCGGGTCCCGGTGGACCCGGCGACAGCGACGAACGCCCGCCCGGCCGGTACGCCGTCCTGCGGCCCCGGGCCGGCGACGCCGGTGGTGGCCACGCCCCAGTCGGCGCCGCACCGCCGGCGGGCCCCGGCGGCCATCGCGGCGGCGACGTCGGCGTCGACCGGGCCGCGGGCGGCGAGCAGGTCGGCCGGTACGCCGAGCAGGTCGGCCTTGAGGTCGGTGGCGTACGCGAGGATCCCGCCGCGCAGGACCGCGCTGGCCCCCGGCACCGCGACGAACGCCGCGGCGAGCAGCCCGCCGGTCAGCGACTCGGCAACGGCGACCGTCCGGCCGCCGCGCGCGAGCGCCGCGACGAGGTCCGCCGCACCGCCCCCGGACGTACCCGGTGGGACGGTCATTCGCGCGCGTGGGCGCGCAGCCGCAGCGCCCGCAGCACGTAGTCGACGCCCGTCGCCACCGTGGCCAGCACCGCCGCCCCCAGCAGCCACGGCCCGACCCACACCACCGCGGCGGGGACCGGCCAGAGGTACCAGGCGATCGCGAGGATCTGCAGGGCCGTCTTGACCTTGCCGCCGCGGCTGGCCGGGATCACCCCGATCCGGATCACCCAGAACCGCAGCAGGGTCACCCCCCACTCGCGGACCAGGATCACGATCGTCACCCACCACGGCACCGCCGCGTACACCGACAGCAGCACCAGCGCCGCCCCGGTCAGCGCCTTGTCGGCGATCGGGTCGGCCACCTTCCCGAAGGGGGTGACCAGGCCGTACCGGCGGGCGATCCAGCCGTCGGCGGCGTCGGTGGCCGACGCGGCGGCGAACGTCACGCAGGCGGCGATCCGCCAGCCCGGCGCGGTGAGGTCGGACAGCACGACGAACGTCGTGAACACCGGCACCAGCGCCAGGCGCAGCACCGTGAGCAGGTTCGCGGGGTTGAGCAGCGGCACCCGGCCGGAGTCGACCGAGGTGCCGGCGCTCACGATCGCACCGCCGCGGAGAGCATCGCCACCGGTACGGCCACCAGGTCGACCCCCGCGCTCGCGGTGACGCTCGCCCGGACCAGGTCGCCGGGCCGCAGCGCGGCCAGGTCGACCCCGTCGGGCCCGGCCACCAGCGTGGTCGACCCGTCGACCTCCGGCGCCTGGTGCGCCGCCCGCCCCTCGACGCCGTCGTCGATGCTGTCGACCAGCACCTCGACGGTCCCGCCGACCCGCTCCTCGGCCCGCTGCGCGCACAACTCCTCGGCGAGCGAGAGCAGCTTGTCGTACCGGCGCCGGATCGTGGCCGCCGCCACCTTGCCGGGCAGCCCGGCGGCCTCGGTGCCGTCCTCGTCGCTGTAGTCGAAGACGCCGATCGCGTCGAGCCGGGCGCCCTCCAGGAACCGGACCAGCTCGGCCACGTCCGCCCGGCTCTCGCCGGGGAAGCCGACGATGAAGTTGCTGCGCGCCCCGGCGTCCGGGGCGAGCGCGCGGACGCCCGCCAGCAGCTCCAGGAACCGGTCGGTCGACCCGAACCGGCGCATCCGCCGCAGCACCGGCTCGGCCGAGTGCTGGAAGGACAGGTCGAAGTACGGCGCCACGCCCGGCGTCGTGGCGATCGCCTCGACCAGCCCCGGCCGCGTCTCGGCCGGCTGGAGGTAGGACACCCGGACCCGGACGATGCCGTCGATCGCGGCGAGCTGGGGCAGCAGCTTGTCCAGCGCCCGCGGGTCGCCGAGGTCCTTGCCGTACGAGGTGGAGTTCTCGCTGACCAGGACCAGCTCCCGCACCCCGGTCCCGGCGAGCCACTGCGCCTCGGCGAGCAGCTCGTCCGGCGTCCGGGAGACGAACGCCCCGCGGAACGCCGGAATGGCGCAGAACGCGCACCGCCGGTCGCACCCGGAGGCGAGCTTCAGCGAGGCGACCGGCCCGCCGCCGAGCCGGTGCCGCAGGACGGGCCGCAGGTGCGCGGGCGTCGCCCCGTCCACGGTCGGCCGGTCGCCGTGGCCGGGCAGCGCGACGGCGCTGGCCCGGCGGTCGACGGGGGTGAGCGGGAGCAGCTCCCGCCGGTCCCGCGGGACGTGCGCGGTGTGCGCGTCGCCGGCGAGCACGCCGCGCAGCCGGTCGGCGATCTCGGGGTAGTCGTCGAAGCTCAGGACGGCAGCCGCCTCGGGCAGGCTCTCGGCCAGCTCCCGGCCGTACCGCTCGGCCATGCACCCGGCGGCGACCACCTTGGCGCCGCTGTCGGCGGCGGCGAGCAGCGTCTCGATCGAGTCCTGCTTGGCCTTGGCCACGAACCCGCAGGTGTTCACCACCACGACGTCGGCGTGGTCGGCGCCCTCGGTGAGCTGCCAGCCGTCGGCGTGCAGCCGGGCGGCCAACTCCTCCGAATCAACCTCATTCCGGGCGCACCCGAGGGTCAGCAGCGCCACCCGCCGGCCGTCGGCGGCGCTGTCGGTCGGGGCGGGGGTACGGGTGATGGCGTCCGGCACCCCCCGAGGGTACCGGGCGGCCCGCACCGACCCTTCGGCCGTCGCGGACCCGACGCAGTCCGTGGTCGCGCACCGGCAGGCGGATGGCGGCCGGGTATGGCGCCGGGTGGCACGTGCCGGCCGAACGGCCGAACGCGTGCCACCCGGCGCCGACATCGAGCGATCAGCCGACCATGCCGCCGGTCAGGATGCGGAGGTTGTATGCCTGCAGGATCTCGTTGACCGGCTGGAAGTACGTCGTTCCGCCGGACCGGCAGTTGCCGGACCCGCCGGAGGTGACGCCCTGCGCCTGGGAGCCCGCCAGCAGCGAGCCGCCCGAGTCACCCGGCTCGGCACACACGTTCGTCCGGATCAGGCCGCTGACAGTGCCCTCCTTGTAGGTCACTGAGGCGTTGAAGCCCTGAATCGAGCCGCAGTGCCAACCGGTGGTGGAGCCGGACCGGCACACCTGCGCCCCGGTCGTCGCCTGCTGCGAACCCTGGACCGGCACCCGGCCGTTCTTGTAGTCGTTGACCGCGCCGACCGGACGGTCCGCCCCGGTCACCGCGACCCAGGCGTAGTCGTTGCCCGGGAAGCTGGACCCGCGGAACGTCCCGGTCGGGCCCGACGTGGACGTGCCCTGCTTGCCGCAGTGGCCCGCCGTGGCGAAGCCGCCCTGCACGGGGAAGCCCACGGAGCAGCGGCCGCCCCCCATCCGGTAGGCGTTGCCGCCGACGACGTCGGCCAGCGTCCGCACCGGCCGGCCGTCGACCTCGACCCCGATGGCGGCCGGGTCGACGCCGGCAGCCGCGACGAAGTCGCGGGCAGCGGCGTCGCTGGTGGCGGTCACGACGACCCGGTTGGTGGTGACGTCGGTGTACCAGCTCCGGACCGCGGCGGGCGCCTTGGTGGCGTCCAGCCGGGCCTGCACCGCCGCGAGGGCGGCCGCGGTGCGCGGCACCGCCACCGGCGTCGCCCCGGCAGCGCGCACCTCCTCGGCCGCGGCCGGGTCGGTGATCGCCACGGACAGGCCGGTGTCGGTGATCCACGCACCGGCGAACCGCTCGCCGAGCCGGGCGGCGAGCGCTCGCTCCACGGCGCCGGCGCGCTCGTCGGCGGCCCATCGCGCCTCCGCGGCGGCCGGGGTGAGGCCCAGGTCGCGCTGGATCGCGTCACTCAGGGTGGACAGGCCGGTACCGGTGCCGGTTTGCGCTGCCGCCGGCGTACCCACAGCCGCTGCCGCGACCGCGAATGTTGCCAAAATGGCAAGTCGACGTGACATGTCGACACTCCGTTCTGGAGCATACCGACGCGTCCGGGCATGGTGCGATCGTGGCACGCGGCGCGCAGTGCTCCGGTGGGGTGGGTGGGGGAAGCCCCGTGCGCGTGGGTGCACCGCAGGAAAGGGCGGCGGTCGCGCGGACCCGGGGCATACGCCACGATCAGCCTGGATCGTAATCAAGTTCATCGATATATGCCAGTGGTTGCCGGACGACTGCTGCTACGGTGCCGGCGTGAGAACTCCGCTACGAACGGCGACTGTTCTGGTTCTCGTCACCCTGCTCATGACGTCGATCGGTCCCGGCTCGGCGGTCCGGGCGGCCGCACCGGCGCGTGACAGCGCGCTATCGACGCAGCGACCGTGCGCAGTCGGTGAGGGCAACAGCGGGCGACTGACCGACGTCCGGTACACGGCGGACGGCGGAATCCGGCTTGTGGGCTGGGTTCGCTACTGTCGGCCGCTCGGCGAGGACACTCCGTACCCACGCCTCGTCGCCATCGGCATCCACGGCAGTCGCGACGGGGACGTCTACCACGGCTGGCCGCGGGAGAGTCCGATGTATCCCGCGACGACGACGTTCGTGCACGCCTTCCGGGACATCCGACCGTCGATCCCCGCCGGAACCCGGGCCGTCTGCCTGCACCTCGACCTCACCGCGCTCGGCTGCTGGTCGGTCCTGCCGCTGCCGGTGCCGCACCCCGTCGGCGACCGGTACGCCCTCATCCTCGGCCCGACATCCTGGCGCCCGGCGATCGACCCCGACCAGGATCGACCGGCGCCGAACTGCGGCACCTGCTGGTGAGGTAGCGGCCGGGAGGCGCTGCCGACCGACGTCCGTCATCTGCACGCGCGCCGGACCCCGGCCCGCACCGGCCGGGGTCCGGGCTCCCCTTCGCGGGGGGCTATCGCCGCGGCGGGGCCGGCGCGGTCAGGAGCGTGAGCTTGTACACCTCCAGCAGCGGATTGATCGGCTGCGCGAACGCCTTCGTCGTGGCCGCCTTGCAGTCCGGCGGCGACGCCCCGGAGGCGACCCCCTGCGCCTGCTCCCCCGCGAGGAACGAGCCGCCGGAGTCGCCCCGCTCCGCGCACGCCGAGGTCAGGATCAGGCCGGGCACCTTGCCCTGCGGGTAGTTCGCGGTCGCGTCGAGCGAGGTGACCGTGCCGCAGCGCCAGCCGGAGGTGGACCCGGACCGGCAGATGTCCGCGCCGACGGCCGCCGGCGTGGAGCCGCGGACCGGCACCCGGCCGCCCTTGTGGTCGTTCACGGCGGGCACCGGCTGGTCGGACCCGGTGATCCCGACCCACGCGTGGTCGGCGCCGGGGAACGTCGAGCCGCGGATCGTCCCGGCCGGCGAGGTCGTGGACCGGCCCTGCTTGCCGCAGTGCCCGGCGGTGGCGAAGCCGCCCTGCACCGGGAAGCCGACCGAGCAGCGGGCGCTGCCGATCCGGTACGCGTTGCCGCCGATCACCTCGGCCGCCGCCGGGTGCGTCGGGGCCGCGCCCACCAGGAGCTGCGGCCGGTGCGCGGTCGCCACGATCCGGACGGCCGCGGGGTCCACCGCCGCCGCGCGGACGAACCGGCGGGCCGTGGCCGGGTCGGTGGCCGACAGGACGACGGCGTTGCCGGCCACGTCCACGTACCAGTCGGCGACCGCCGCCGGGGTGGCGGTGGCGTCGAGCCGGGCGGTCGCGGCGCGCAGGGCCGACAGGCTGCGGGCGACCGGGCGCGGGTCGCCGCCCGCCGCGGCGACCACGGCCGCCGCGGCCGGGTCGGTCACGCCGACCGCGAGGGCGCCGTCGGGGGTGATCCAGCCGCCGCCGTACCGGGGGCCGAGGCGCGCGGCCAGCGCCCGGTCGAGGTCGCCCGCGCGCGCGTCCGCGGCCCAGCGGGCGCGCGCCGCGGCGGGGGTGCGGTGCAGGTCGCGGGCGACCGCGTCGGCGAGGCCGGGCGGCATCGGGTCGGCCGGCGGCGCGGCCGACGCCGGGGTCGTCGGGGACCAGGTCAGGGCGGCCGCGGTGAGCAGTGCCGGCAGCAGGCCGGCGAGGGGGCGGGGCACGTTGTACTCCAGTCTGGAGCGGCCGGGCGCCGGGATCGCGCAGCGGACGGGCCGGCCGGACTCCGGATCGAGGGATGCAGGGGTTCATCCCCGGCCCCGTGCCACGGCCGGCACGTCCGAGTGACTGGAGGTTATGCGAGCGGCGCCGCCGGTGGCGGCATCCAGAGTGCGGGAACTGGCGGGCGGTGGGGGCCGCTCAGGCGTCGGCGGCGCGCAGCTCGGCCAGCGCCGAGTCCAGCTCGTCCGGCTTGATCAGGACCTCGCGCGCCTTGGACCCCTCGGACGGGCCGACGATGCCGCGCGACTCCATCAGGTCCATCAGCCGGCCGGCCTTGGCGAAGCCGACCCGCAGCTTGCGCTGGAGCATCGAGGTCGAGCCGAACTGCGAGGTCACGACCAGCTCGGCGGCCTGGATCAGCAGTTCCAGGTCGTCGCCGATCTCCTCGTCGACCTTCTTCTTGCCGGCGTCCGCCGGGGCGAACACCTCCTTGCTGAACTGCGCCTCGCGCTGCTGCTTGCAGTGCTTGACGATCGCGCTGATCTCTTTCTCGGACACCCACGCGCCCTGGATCCGCTGCGGCTTGGAGGCGCCCATCGGCAGGAACAGCCCGTCGCCGCGGCCGATCAGCTTCTCCGCGCCGGGCTGGTCCAGGATGACCCGGGAGTCGGCCAGCGAGGAGGTCGCGAAGGCCAGCCGGGACGGCACGTTCGCCTTGATCAGGCCGGTGACCACGTCCACCGACGGGCGCTGGGTGGCCAGCACCAGGTGGATGCCCGCCGCCCGGGCGAGCTGGGTGATCCGGACGACGGCGTCCTCGACGTCGCGCGGCGCGACCATCATCAGGTCGGCCAGCTCGTCGACGATCACCAGCAGGTACGGGTACGGCCGGATCTCCCGCTCGCTGCCCGGCGGCGCGGTGATCTCCCCCGCGCTGACCTTGCGGTTGTAGTCGTCGACGTGCCGGACGCCGGCCGCGGCCAGGTCGTCGTACCGCATGTCCATCTCGCGGACGACCCAGTCGAGCGCGTCGGCGGCCTTCTTCGGGTTGGTCACGATGGGCGTGACCAGGTGCGGGATGCCCTCGTACCCGCTCATCTCCACCCGCTTGGGGTCGATCAGCAGCAGCCGCACCTGGTCCGGCGTGGCCCGGGCGAGGATCGACACGAGCAGCGAGTTCAGGCAGGAGGACTTGCCCGCGCCGGTGGCGCCGGCGATGAGGATATGCGGCATCTTGGCCAGGTTCGCGGCGACGTACCCGCCCTCGATGTCCTTGCCCAGCCCGACGACCATCGGGTGCGGGTCGGCGGTGGCCGTGCGGGCGCGCAGCACGTCGCCGAGGGCGACGTCCTCCCGGTCGACGTTGGGGATCTCCACGCCGACGGCGCTCTTGCCGGGGATCGGCGAGAGGATGCGCACGTCCGGGGACTTCACGGCGTACGCGATGTTGCGGGTGAGCTGGGTGATCCGCTCGACCTTGACGCCCGGGCCCAGCTCGATCTCGTACCGGGTGACCGTCGGGCCGCGGGTGAAGCCGGTGACGTCGGCGTCCACGTCGAACTGCTCGAACACGCCGCGCAGCGCGGCGATCACGTCGTCGTTGGCCTTGCTCCGGACCCGGGCCGGGGCGCCCCGGCCCAGCAGGTTCGGCGGCGGCAGCCGGTAGTCGCCGGCCGGGGTGCTGATGGTGAGCTGCTCGGCCTCGGTGGGGGCCGGCGAGTGGGCCGGCGCGGCCGGGCGGACGGTCGGCGTCCGGCGGGCGGCCGGGCGCTGCACGGCCACGGTGTCGTGGACGATCTGCTCCTCGACCGGGTCCGGCTCGGGCTCGTCCGCCCCGGCCCGGGTGGCCTGCCGCCGGCGCGCCGGGCGGCGGCGGGCGGCGGGCTCCGCCGCCGGCTCGTCCTCGATCTCCCCGTCCTCGTCCTCGTCCTCGTCGGTCAGCGGGCGGCCGAGCGCCCAGTCGCGCAGGCCGGCGACCCGCTGCGGGATCCGGTTGACCGGCGTGGCGGTGACGACGAGCAGGCCGAACAGGAACAGCAGGACCAGCAGCGGCACCGCCGCCCAGGTGGTGACCGAGGTCTCCAGGGCCGCGCCGATGCCCCAGCCGAGCAGGCCGCCGGCGGCGTCCAGTTCGGGCGGCGTGCGGGCGTCCCGGCCGAGGTGCAGCAGCGCGGCGGTGGCGATGATCAGGGACAGCCAGCCGACCGCGCCCCGGCCGCGGTGCTCGGGCTCGCCGGGCTCGCGCAGCACCCGGATCGCGCCGTACGCGAACAGCAGCGGCAGCGCCGCCGCGATCACGCCGAGGAACAGCCGGACCGCGTCGTTGATCGTCCGGCCGACCGGGCCGGCGGCGTCGAACCAGACGGCGAGTCCGGTGAGGATCGCGAGGCCCAGCAGGAACAGGCCGGCGCCGTCGCGGCGGTGCTCCGGTGCGAGGCCGCCGTCGCGGGCGCCGCCGCGGATCAGCCAGCCCAGGCCGTGCGCGGTGCCCATCCACAAGCCACCGACGGCCCGGCCGACGCCGGGCGAGCGCCGGGCGGCCGCGGTGCGCGCGCGGGGCGTGCTCGCCCGGGCGCGCTGGCGGACCGGGGTGGCGGCGCGGGTGCTCGCGGCGCGCGGCTTCGCGCCGCGCGCCGGGGTCCGCCGGCCGCGGCCAGCCGACGTGGTGCCGCTCGCCATGCCCACACCGTAACCCGTCGCCGGTACCCCGGGGGCCGGCGGCGCGCCGGGGCGGCGCGCCGCGACACGCCGTGTCGGCGCGGCCACGGTGCGGGCCGATGTGCCACATCGGCCCGGTAGCCGGCCGTGACCGGGCGCACAGTCGAGTCGTATCGATGATCAAGGATATGATGCGCCGCGGGGCTGCCATCCCTTCCCGACATCGAGGAGGTCCCATGGACAAGGCCCGCTTCCCCGCCGTCGCACTGGCGCTGTTCCGCGTCGTCGTCGGCTTCCTGTTCGCCTGCCACGGCGCCCGCACGCTGTTCGGCGTGTTCGGCGGCATGGGCGGTACCGGCGCCACCGCGGCCGTCGGCGCCTGGCCGAGCTGGTGGGCCGGCGTGATCGAACTCGCCGGCGGCGTACTGATCGTGCTCGGGCTGCTCACCCGGCCCGTGGCACTGCTCTCGTCCGGCGCGATGGCCTACGCGTACTTCGTCGTGCACCAGCCCAGGGACGTGCTGCCGCTCACCAACGGCGGCGAGCCGGCCGCGCTGTTCTGCTGGTCGTTCCTGCTGCTGGCGGCACTCGGGCCGGGCGCGGCGGCACTCGACCGGCTCTGGGGCAGCCGGACGGCGGTCCAGGTCTGACCGAGGTGACCCGGTGGGGCGGGGCCGCGGCCCCGCCCCACCGGCGCGTCACACCTCGACCACGTTCGGCACGATCATCGGCCGGCGACGGTACTTCTCGTTCACCCAGCGCCCGACCGTGCGGCGCACGACCTGCTGGAGCTGGTGCGGGTCGGTGACCCCCTCGGCCGCGGACCGGTCCAGCGCCTCGGTGATCAGCGGCAGGACGGCCTCGAAGGCGCTCATGTCCTCGGAGAAGCCCTTGGCCGAGATCGTCGGCCCGCCGACCACCTTGCCGTTCACCGAGTCGATCACGACGGTCGTGGCGATGAACCCGCCGTCGCCCAGGATCTTGCGCTCGGTGAGCAGCGACTCGCTCACGTCGCCGACGGCGAGGCCGTCCACATAGACGTACCGGCTGCGCACGTGCCCGACCAGCCGGGCGTGGCCGTCGACCAGGTCGACGACGTCGCCGTCCTCGCACAGCACCACGCACTCCGGGGCGATGCCGGTCTCGATGCCGAGCCGGGCGTGGGCGCGCAGGTGCCGCCACTCGCCGTGCACGGGCATGAGGTTGCTCGGGCGGACGATGTTGAGCAGGTACAGCAGCTCGCCGGCCGGCGCGTGGCCGGAGACGTGCACCTTGGCCACGTCCTTGTGGATCACCGTGGCGCCGCCGCGGGAGAGCAGGTTGATCACCCGGTACACCGCGGTCTCGTTGCCCGGCACCAGCGAGCTGGCCAGCACGACCGTGTCGTCCGGCTCCAGCGTGACGTGCCGGTGGTCGCCGGTGGCCATCCGGCCCAGCGCGCTCATCGGCTCGCCCTGCGAGCCGGTGGACATCAGCACCACCTGCTCCGGCGGCAGGTTGCGGATCTCGTCGATGCCGACCACCAGGCCGCCGGGGATGCGCAGCCGGCCCAGGTCCCGGGCGATGCCCATGTTGCGGACCATCGACCGGCCGATCAGCGCCACCTTGCGCCCGTGCGCCTCGGCCGCGTCGAACACCTGCTGCACCCGGTGCACGTGCGAGGCGAACGACGCCACGATGATCCGGCCGCGGGCCTTGGCGAAGATCGAGTCCAGGACCGGGCCGATCTCCCGCTCCGGCGTGACGAAACCGGGCACCTCGGCGTTGGTGGAGTCCGACAGGAGCAGGTCCACGCCCTCGGCGCCGAGCCGGGCGAAGCCGGCCAGGTCGGTCAGCCGGCCGTCCAGCGGCACCTGGTCCATCTTGAAGTCGCCGGTGTGCAGGACCAGCCCGGCCGGGGTACGGATGGCGACGGCCATCGCGTCCGGGATGGAGTGGTTGACGGCGAAGAACTCGCAGCCGAACGGGCCGAGCTGCTCGACCTGCCCCTCGGTGACGGTCAGCGTGTACGGCTGCATCCGCCGCTCGGCCAGCTTCGCCTCGACCAGCGCCAGGGTGAACTGCGAGCCGACGAGCGGGATGTCCGGCTTGTGGGCGAGCAGGTACGGCACCGCCCCGATGTGGTCCTCGTGGCCGTGCGTGAGCACGATCGCCTCGACGTCGTTCAGCCGGTCCAGGATCGGCGCGAAGTCCGGCAGGATCAGGTCGACGCCCGGCTGGTCGACGTCGGGGAACAGCACCCCGCAGTCGACGACCAGCAGCCTGCCGTCGTACTCGAAGACCGTCATGTTCCGGCCGATGGCGCCGAGGCCGCCGAGCGGGACGATCCGCAGTCCCCCGTCGGGCAGCGGCGGCGGGGGCGCCATGGCGCGGTGCGCCTGCGTCATGCGACCTCCTCGGGCAGCTTGATCCCCGCGGCGGCGCAGTCGGCGACGAGCGTCGCGTACTGCGCGGCGGTGGCCTCGACCAGCGGCGAGCGCACCGGGCCGGCAGGCAGGCCGAGCGCGCGCAGGCCGGCCTTGACGAGGATCGTGCCCTGGGTCCGGAATATGCCGGTATGCAGCGGTAGGAGTTGGTGGTGCAGCCGGGTCGCGGTGTCGGCGTCGCCGGCGGCGTAAGCCTCGATCAACTCCCTGGTCGGCGCCCCGCACAGGTGGGTCGAGGTGCCGACGAGGCCGACGGCGCCGACGCTGAGCAGCGGCAGGGTCAGCGCGTCCTCGCCGGAGTAGTAGGCCAGGTCGGACCGGGACATCACCCACGAGCTGGCCACCGGGTCGCCCTTGGCGTCCTTGACGGCCACGATCCGCTCGTGCTCGGCGATCCGGACCAGCGTCTCGGTCTCCAGCGGCACGCCGGCCCGGTGCGGGATGTCGTACGCCATGACCGGCAGGTCCACGGCGTCGGCGACGGCGGTGAAGTGGGCGACGATGCCCGCCTGCGGCGGCTTGTTGTAGTACGGCGTCACCACCAGCAGGCCGTGCGCGCCGGCGGCGGCCGCCTGCCGGGCCAGCTCGATGGTGTGCGCGGTGCCGGGGGTGCCGACGCCGGCGATGATCCGGGCCCGGTCGCCGACGGCCTCGACGGCGATCCGGATGATCTCCGCTTTCTCCGCGTCGGTGGTGGTCGGGGACTCGCCCGTGGTCCCGTTGATCACCAGCGCGTCGTTGCGCTGCTCGTCGACCAGGTGGGCCGCCAGCCGGGCCACGCCCTCGCGGTCCACCGCCAGGTCGTCGGTCAGCGGGGTGACCATCGCCGTGATCAGGCGGCCGAAGGGCGTCGGTCGGGCCGACGGGGTGAAGCGGCCGCCGTCCGGGCCCTGCTGCGCATGCGTCATGGGGGCAACTTATCGCGCCGCCGCCCGGCACGGAAACACGACTTCGGGCCGGCCCGGGCCCCACCCGGCCGGGGCCGGCCGGGACCGGCGGGGTCCACTCGGGCGGCCCGCGTACCTCCAGCCGTTGATCTTCTTCGATCCCCTGCCCCGCCGGGAAGATCAACGGCGAAACGGCATTTCCCGTCGAACTAATGCGGCCCGGGCACTCACGCAATAGTTCTTCAAGGCCCGGAATTGTGATTCACGGCATCTGGCTGAAATCGACCTGTCTTAATGTAGACTCAGAGGCTCTGCACGGGCCGATGTCGTCCCGAAAGAAACTCCCCCAGGTGACGACAGGAGGCTCAGTGGCAGCACAATCCCGGCGGAGCGCGGGCGCGCCCGGTGCCGAGGGTCTGTACGACCCGGCCATGGAGCACGACGCCTGCGGCGTCGCTTTCGTCGCCGACCTGCACGGCCGGCGGTCCCCCGCGGTGGTCGCCGGCGGCCTTGCCGCGCTCGTCCGCCTCGACCACCGCGCCGCCCGCGGCGCCGAGCCCAACACCGGCGACGGCGCCGGCATCATGCTCCAGGTCCCGGACGCGTTCCTGCGCGCGGTCGTCGACTTCCCGCTCCCGCCCGCCGGCCGGTACGCCACCGGGCTGGTCTTCCTCCCGCGCGAGCCGGCCGCCGCCGCGCTGGCGCTGCGGGTCTTCGAGAAGTACGCGCTGGTCGAGGGCGCCGACATCCTCGGCTGGCGCACCGTACCGGTGGACCCGAGCGACCTCGGCGCCACCGCCGAGGCGGGCCGCCCGCACGTCCGGCAGGTGTTCCTGGCCGCCCGCCGGCTCACCGGCGGCGCGGCCGGCCCGGCCGGCGAGCAGCTCGCCGGGCTGGAGCTGGACCGGGTGGCGTACTGCGTGCGCAAGCAGGTCGAGCGGGAGACCGCCCAGCGCGGGGTGCCGGCGTACCTGCCGTCGCTGTCCGCCCGGACGATCACCTACAAGGGGATGCTCACCCCGGACCAGTTGCCGGCCTTCTTCCCGGACCTGACCGATCCGCGGGTCGCGAGCGCCATCGCGCTCGTCCATTCACGTTTCTCCACGAATACCTTCCCCTCCTGGCCACTCGCCCATCCATTCCGGTTCATCGCGCACAACGGTGAAATAAATACGATCCGCGGGAACAAGAACTGGATGAACGCCCGCGAGGCGCTGCTGGCGTCGAAGAATCTGCCGGGCAATATCAAGCGACTGTTCCCGATCTGCACCCCGGACGCGTCCGACTCGGCCAATTTCGACGAGGTGCTCGAACTGCTGCACCTGGCCGGGCGGAGCCTGCCGCACGCGGTACTGATGATGATCCCCGAGGCGTGGGAGAACGACCCGCGGATGGATCCGGCGAAACGGGCGTTCTACCGGTTCCACGCGAGCCTGATGGAGCCCTGGGACGGCCCGGCGAGCGTGGCGTTCACCGACGGTACGGTCATCGGCGCGGTGCTGGACCGCAACGGCCTGCGCCCCGGCCGCTGGTGCTACACCCGCGACGGCCTGGTCGTGCTGGGCAGCGAGGCCGGCGTGGTCGACCTCGACCCGGCGACCGTGGTGGCCCGCGGCCGGCTCCAGCCGGGCCGGATGTTCCTGGTCGACACCGCGGCCGGGACGATCGTGCACGACGAGCAGGTCAAGGCCGGGCTGGCCGCGGCCCACCCGTACGACGAGTGGCTGCGCGAGGGCCTGGTCGAGCTGGCCGACCTGCCGCCGCGGGCGCACGTCATCCACACCCACGACTCGGTGCTGCGCCGGCAGCAGGTGTTCGGGTACACCGAGGAGGAGCTGAAGCTGCTCATCGCGCCCATGGCCCGCAGCGGCGCCGAGCCGCTCGGCTCGATGGGCACCGACACCCCGATCTCGCCGCTGTCGACCCGGCCGCGGCTGCTGTTCGACTACTTCCACCAGCTCTTCGCCCAGGTCACCAACCCGCCGCTGGACGCGATCCGGGAGGAGCTGGTGACCAGCCTGGCGCTGACCATCGGCCCGGAGGGCAACCTGCTGGCGCCGGGGCCGGAGAGCTGCCGGCAGATCGTGCTGCCGTTCCCGGTGATCGACAACGACGAGCTGGCCAAGCTGCTGTCGATCAACGAGGACGGCGGGCAGCCGCGGTACAAGGCGGTCCGGGTCTCCGGGCTGTACCCGCTGCGCGACGGGCCCGCGGGCCTGGCCACCCGGCTGGACCAGATCTGCCGGCACGTCTCCGAGGCGATCGAGGACGGCGTGCGCATCCTCGTGCTCTCCGACCGCGACTCGACCGCCGAGCTGGCGCCGATCCCGTCGCTGCTGCTCACCGCGGCCGTGCACCAGCACCTCGTGCGGGAGCGGTCCCGGTCCCGGGTGACGCTGGTGGTGGAGAGCGGCGACTGCCGGGAGGTGCACCACGCGGCGGTGCTGATCGGGTACGGCGCCGCGGCGGTCAACCCGTACCTGGCCTTCGAGACCGTGGACGACCTCATCGCCACCGGCCCGCTCGCCGGGCTCGATCCGGCCGAGGCGGTGCGCAACTACGTGCGGGCGCTCGGCAAGGGCGTCCTGAAGATCATGTCGAAGATGGGCATCTCGACGGTCTCCTCGTACTGCGGCGCGCAGGTCTTCGAGGCCGTCGGCCTCGACCACGGGCTGCTGGCCCGGTACTTCACCGGCACCCCCGGCCGGATCGGCGGCGCCGGCCTGGACGGCATCCACGCCGAGGTCGCCGCCCGGCACACCGCCGCGTACCCGCGCGACGCCGCCCGCCGGGCGCACCGGCAGCTCGACCCCGGCGGCGAGTACCAGTGGCGGCGCGACGGCGAGGTGCACCTGTTCAACCCCGAGACGGTGTTCCTGCTCCAGCACGCCACCCGGAGCAAGCAGTACGACATCTTCCAGCGGTACACCGGCCGGGTGGACGCGCTGGCCGCCCGGGCGGGGTCGCTGCGCGGGCTGTTCCGGTTCACCCCGGACCGCCCGCCGGTCCCGCTCGACGAGGTGGAGCCGGCCAGCGCCATCGTCACCCGGTTCGCCACCGGCGCGATGTCGTACGGCTCGATCTCCGCCGAGGCGCACGAAACGCTGGCCGTGGCCATGAACCGGCTCGGCGGCAAGTCGAACACCGGCGAGGGCGGCGAGGACGTCGACCGACTGTACGACCCGGCCCGCCGCTCGGCCGTCAAGCAGATCGCCTCCGGCCGGTTCGGGGTGACCACCGAGTACCTGGTCCACGCCGACGACCTGCAGATCAAGATGGCCCAGGGCGCCAAGCCCGGCGAGGGCGGGCAGTTGCCCGGCAACAAGGTGTGGCCGTGGATCGCCCGCACCCGGCACGCCACCCCCGGCGTGGGCCTGATCTCCCCGCCGCCGCACCACGACATCTACTCGATCGAGGACCTGGCCCAGCTCGTCCACGACCTGAAGAACGTCAACCCGGCCGCCCGGGTGCACGTGAAGCTCGTCAGCGCCGTCGGCGTCGGCACCGTCGCCGCGGGCGTGGCGAAGCTCAAGGCCGACGTCATCCTCATCTCCGGCCACGACGGCGGGACCGGGGCGTCGCCGCTGAACTCGCTCAAGCACGCCGGCACGCCGTGGGAGCTGGGGCTCGCCGAGGCGCAGCAGACGCTGCTGCTCAACGGGCTGCGCGACCGGGTCACCGTCCAGGTCGACGGCCAGCTCAAGACCGGCCGGGACGTGGTGGTCGCCGCGCTGCTCGGGGCGGAGGAGTTCGGCTTCGCCACCGCGCCGCTCATCGTCGCCGGCTGCGTGATGATGCGCGTCTGCCACCTGGACACCTGCCCGGTCGGCATCGCCACCCAGAACCCGGTGCTGCGCGAGCGGTACACCGGCACGCCCGAGTTCGTGGAGAACTTCTTCACCTTCCTCGCCGAGGAGGTCCGCGGGTACCTGGCCGACCTGGGCTTCCGCACGCTGGACGAGGCGATCGGGCGCGCCGAGGTGCTGGACGTCGTCCCGGCCATCCACCACTGGAAGGCCGCCGGGCTGGACCTCACCCCGGTGCTGCACGTGCCGGACCTGCCCGCGGGGGCGGCCCGCCGGTTCGCCGCGGCGCCGGCGTACCCCTTGGAGCAGGCGCTGGACAACGAGCTGATCGTGCTCGCCGAGCCGGCCCTGACCGACGGCAAGCAGGTGCGGGCCGAGGTGGCCGTCCGCAACGACCACCGCAGCGTGGGCGCGATGCTGGGCGGCGAGATCATCCGCCGGTACGGCGGCGCCGGCCTGCCCGACGGGACCATCGAGTTCACCCTGCGCGGCACCGCCGGGCAGTCGTTCGGCGCGTTCCTGCCCCGCGGGGTCACCCTGCGGATGGTCGGCGACGTCAACGACTACGTCGGCAAGGGGCTCTCCGGCGGCCGGATCATCGTCCGGCCCGACCCGGCGGCCCCGTACCCGGCCGAGGAGAACATCATCGCCGGCAACACCATCCTGTACGGCGCCACCGCCGGCGAGGTGCTCCTGCGCGGCCGGGCCGGCGAGCGGTTCGCCGTCCGCAACTCCGGCGCCGTCGCCGTCGTCGAGGGCGTCGGCGACCACGGCTGCGAGTACATGACCGGCGGCACCGTCGTCGTGCTCGGCCCGACCGGGCGCAACTTCGCCGCCGGGATGAGCGGCGGCGCGGCGTTCGTCCGGCACCTGGACCCGGCCCTGGTCAACCCCGAGCTGGTCGACCTGGCGCCGCTGACCGACGAGGAGCGCGCCCTGCTGCACACCCTGGTCCGCCGGCACGCGGCGGAGACCGGCTCGGCCATCGCCGGCCGGCTGCTGCGCGACTGGCCGACCGCGGTCGCCGAGTTCACCGCCGTCGTACCCCGCGACTACAAGCGGGTCATGGCGGCCATCCGCGCCGCCGAGGCCGCCGGCCGGGACGTCGACGAGGCCGTCATGGGGGTGCTGCATGCCTGACCCGTTCGGCTACCTGCGGCACGGCCGCGCGCTGCCGGCCCGCCGGCCCGTCCCGGTGCGCATCCGCGACTGGCGGGAGGTGTACCCGCCGGCCGGCGACGGCCTGGTCCGCGAGCAGGCCACCCGGTGCATGGACTGCGGCATCCCGTTCTGCCACGACGGCTGCCCGCTGGGCAACCGCATCCCGGACTGGAACGACCTCGTCCGCACCGGCGCGTGGGCGGCCGCCGCCGACGCGCTGCACGCCACCAACAACTTCCCGGAGCTGACCGGCCGGCTGTGCCCCGCCCCGTGCGAGGCGGCCTGCGTCCTCGGCATCGGCGACGACCCGGTGACGATCAAGCAGGTGGAGGTGGAGATCGCCAACCGGGCGTTCGACCTCGGCCTGATCACGCCCCGGCCGGCGCCCGGCCCCACCGGCCGCCGGGTCGCCGTCGTCGGCTCCGGCCCCGCCGGGCTGGCCGCCGCGCAGCAGCTCGCCCGCGCCGGGCACGCGGTGACGGTGTACGAGCGGGACGACGCGATCGGCGGCCTGCTGCGGTACGGCATCCCCGACTTCAAGCTGGAGAAGGACCGGCTCGACGCCCGGCTGGCCCAGCTCGCCGCCGAGGGCGTCGCGTTCCGGCCGGGCGTCGCCGTCGGCGTGGACGTCACCGCGGCCGAGCTGCGCGCGGGGTACGACGCGGTCCTGCTGGCCTGCGGCGCGCTCGCCGGCCGGGACGACGGCGGCGTGCCCGGCCGCGGGCTGCGCGGGGTGCACCTGGCGATGGAGCACCTGGTCCCGGCCAACCGGGTCGTCGCCGGCCGCGCGGCCACCCCGGCGGTCGACGCCGCCGGCAAGCACGTGGTCATCATCGGCGGCGGCGACACCGGCGCCGACTGCCTGGGCGTCGCCCACCGGCAGGGCGCGGCGAGCGTCACCCAGCTCGACCGGTACCCGACCCCGCCGGCCGACCGCGACGGCGACCGCGACCCGTGGCCGACGTGGCCGCTGATCCTGCGCGACTACCCGGCGCACGAGGAGGGCGGCGACCGGGTGTTCGGCGTCGCCGTGCGGGAGTACGTCGACGACGGCACCGGCGCGGTCCGGGCCGTCCGGGTGGCGGACGTGGTCGTCCGGAACCGGGTCGCGACCGTCGTACCGGGGACCGAGCGGGAGCTGCCGGCGGACCTGGTGCTGCTGGCGATCGGCTTCGAGGGCACGGAGGAGCAGCCGCTGCTGGCGCAGTTCGGGGTGCGGCGCAACGCGCGCGGCGCGGTGGACGCGCGCCCGGACTGGCAGACGGACGCCGACGGGGTGTTCGTGGCCGGCGACATGCACCGGGGGGCCTCGCTGATCGTGTGGGCGATCGCGGAGGGGCGGGCGGCCGCAGCGGCGATCCACACGTACCTGGGCGGCGCCACTCCCCTGCCGTCCCCGGTGACCCCCTCCGCCAACCCGCTGACCGCCACCGGCTGACACCGGCGGCCACCTCCTACGCTGGATGTTCGGGTGCTGCCTTTCAGGGTGGGGGCGGGTGTGGCCGGACGGGTGCTGGACATCGTGGTCTGCGCCGCTCCGCCGGCCCGGCGGATTCACGAGTTCGTCGACGCGGTACGAGTGGCGGGCTGGGCTCCCCGGATCGTCGCCACGCCGACGGCCGCCACCTGGCTGCCGCTCGCGGAGCTGGCGGCCCGGACCGGCCACCCGGTCCGCCACCGCCCGCGCCGCCCGGACGAGCCCCGCGCGCTGCCGCCGGCGGCGGCCGTGGCCGTCGCGCCGGCCACGTTCACCGTGCTCAACAAGTGGGCGACGGGGATCAACGACAGCGTCGCGCTGGGCGTCCTGAACGAAGCGCTCGGGGCCGGCCTGCCGATCGTCGCGGCGCCCCACGCCAAGCCGATCCTCGCCGCGCACCCGGCGTTCGTGGGACACCTCCGGCTGCTGGCGAGCGCCGGCGTCCGGCTCACCCCGACCGGCGATCTGGAGCCCGCCACGCCCGGCGATCCGTGCCGATGGGGAGCCGTGCTGGAGCTGCTACCCGAGCCCGGGCGCTGCCTGCCGTCGCGATCGGGCCCGGCCACGGACACAGATGAGTCCAATCGCGACCCGCTCGCTGCGCAGCCCGGTGCCGCCCGGCGGCGCACGCCTGCTGCTCCTACGGCCGCCCGACCCCGTACAGCCACGCCGACGCCTTCCACGCCCGCCGCGCCCACTACATCGCGATGATCACCATCCACACCCGCCCGACGACGGCACGGTGATCATGGGCTGAGGTACCTGATTCATGATGAATTCGGTGCTTCAGCCCATGATCCGCGGCGGGTCAGGACTCCCAGGCGTACGGGCTGGCGGCGATCTCCGTGCCGTCCTGCAGGGACGAGATGGCGAAGTCGGCGAAGACCGACGGGGCGACCTTCTGGAGCTGGCGCAGGCACTCGATGGCCAGCTCGCGGATCTCCACGTCCGCGTGCTCCGTCGCCCGCATCGCGATGAAGTGCCGCCACGCCCGGTAGTTGCCCGTCACCACGATGCGCGTCTCGGTGGCGTTCGGCAGGATCGCGCGCGCCGCCTGGCGGGCCTGCTTGCGCCGCAGCGTCGCGTTGCCGACGTCGGCGAACTTGCGCTCCAGGCCCTCCAGCAGCTCGGTGTACGCGGCAACGCTCGCCTCCGTCGCCGCCACGAACTTCTCGTGCAGCTCCGGGTCGGCGGCGATCACGTCCGGCTCGACCATCGCGGCGTCCCGCTCGGGGACGTACCGCTGGGAGAGCTGCGAGTACGAGAAGTGCCGGTGCCGGATCAGCTCGTGGGTGAACGAGCGGGACACGCCGGTGAAGTAGAAGCTGACCGTCCCGTGCTCCAGCACGGACAGGTGCCCGACGTCGAGGATGTGCTTGAGGTACCCGGCGTTCGTCGCCGTCGCGGGGTTCGGCTTGCTCCACGACTGGTAGCAGGCCCGGCCGGCGAACTCGGCGAGCGCCTGGCCGCCCTCGGCGTCGGTCGACCACGGTACGTCGGCGGGCGGCTCGAACTGGGTCCAGGCGATGAGCCGCACCTGCGGCGGGACGATCTCGGGCACGGGCGCTCCTTCCGTCGCCGCGACACTAGCGCGTCGGGATGCCCGCACTGGCTCCGGGTTGACCGGCGCGTCGGTCGGACGAATCAGACGTACAGCCAGGTGAAGGGCGCCCACGGCAGATTGCGGGCGACGCTGAACACCAGCCAGCCGGCCAGCGCCAGCCCCGCGGCCAGCGGGGTGAACCGGGGCGTCGGCAGGCGGCGGCCGGTGGTCAGCCGCAGGGCCCAGGCGGCGTACGCCCAGAGCAGCAGCGGGACGGCCAGCACGAAGACGAGGTGGTGCCGGGCGGCGGCGCCGAGGTCGCCGCGCAGCAGGTAGAAGAACGCCCGGGTACCGCCGCAGCCGGGGCAGTCCAGCCCGGTCGTGTACTTCAGCAGGCAGCTCGGCAGCGCGTCGGCGGGGCCGTCGGTCGGGTCGGTGGCGAGCACGTAGCCGGCGGCGGCGCCGACGCAGCCGAGGACGGCGGCCGGGGCCAGCCAGCCGGGCAGCCGCTCGCCCCAGCGCGCGACGAACCGGTCGATCCGATTGGGCTCCGGCCAGCCGGGATGCACCCCGCCACCCGGATGCACCGCGCCACCAGAATGAGGCACGCCGCCCGGTTGAGGCCCGCCGTCCGCAGGCACCGCGCCGCCCGGATGAGGCCCGCCGCCCGGCTGCACCACGCTGCCCGGCTGCACCACGCCATCCGGCTGCACCACGCCGGCCGGGTGGGGCGGGCCGCCCGGGTCGGGGGCGGCGTCGGGGAGCGGCAGGTAGCCGGGGTGTGCCGGGGGCGCGGGCGCCGGGGCGCCGCCGGCCGCGGGAGCGCGGGCCGGCGCGGGCGCGGCGGGCTCAGACATCCCCGCCACGGTACACCCGCAGCGCCGCGCCCAGCTCCCCCGCGAGGTCGCCCGCCTCGGGCGCCAGGACCGTCCCCAGCCCCAGCCAGCCGGCCATCCGGTGCAGCTCCGCCGCCAGCGCCGCCGCCGTCGGCCCCGGCGGCACGCCGGGCTCGGCCCAGGCCGCCGGTACCCGCAGCACCGCCGCCCGCCGGTCGGCCTTGAGGTCGACCCGGGCGGCGAGGCGCTCGCGGTGCAGGAACGGCAGCACGTAGTACCCGTGCACCCGCTTGGCGGCCGGCACGTAGATCTCGATGCGGTACCGGAAGTCGAACAGCCGCTGCGTCCGCCCGCGCTCCCAGATCAGCGGGTCGAACGGGCTGAGCAGCGTGCTCGCCCGCACCGACCGGGGCAGCCGGGCGTCGCGGTGCAGGTACGCCGGCTGCCGCCAGCCCTCGACCGCGACGGGCGTGAGCACGCCCTCCTCGACCAGCTCGCCGATCGCCGCGCGGGCGGCGGCGACCGGCTGGCGGAAGTAGTCGCGCAGCTCGACCTCGGCGGCGACGCCGAGGGCCCGGGCGGCGATGCCGACAAGCTGCCGGTGCGCGTCGGCGGGCGCGGGCGTGGGCGCGGCGAGGACGGCGGCCGGCAGCACGCGGTGCGGGGCGGCGTACCGGCGGGCGAAGCTCGGGGTCCGGTCGGCGGCGCAGACCTCGCCGGACCAGAACAGCCACTCCAGCGCCCGCTTGACCGCCGACCAGTTCCAGCCCCAGTGGTCGCGGGCCAGGGGTACGTCGTGCTCGATCTCGGCCGCGGTCAGCGGCCCGCGGTCGTACACCTCCTGGCGCACCCAGTCGACCAGGTCGGGCTGCTCGACGGCGATCCGGCGCATGCCGGCCCAGGCGTGCTCGTGCACGGCGGCCATCCGCCAGCGCAGCGCGGGGTGCAGCGCGACGGGCAGGTACGACGCCTCGTGGCCCCAGTACTCGAACAGCTCCGGCGGGCGCCGGTAGGCGGCGCGGTCGAGCAGGGCGGTCGGGTACGGGCCGAGCCGGCTGTACAGCGGCAGGTAGTGCGCCCGCTGGAGCACGCTGACCGAGTCGATCTGGACCAGTCCGACCCGGCCGAACACCCGGCGCAGGTGCCGGACGTCCGGGTCGCGCACCGGCGGTCGGTCGGTGAAGCCCTGGGCGGCGAGCGCGATCCGGCGCGCCTGCGCGAGCGACAGGGTGTCCCGCGGCGGCGCGGCCCGGGCGGGCAGCGGCTCGTCGGGGGGCGGCTCGTCGGGGGGCGGCTCGTCGGGGGGCGGCTCGTCGGGGGGCGGTGCGGGGCTGGCGGCCATGCCCGGCAGGCTAACCCCCGCCTACGACACCCCGCCGGACGGTACCGGCCCGGCGGCCCCCGCCGCCGCACCGGGCGCCGCCGGGCTCCCGGGCGACGCCGGCCCGGCACGGTCCGCGGGCGCCGGCGCGGCCGGGTCCGCAGCGGCGCCGAGCGGGCGCCACACCGTCCGGGACGGAACCATGACCAGCAAGGCGATGCTCAGCCAGACGTACATGTTGCCGCCGACGAACCCGTCCACGCCCGAGAAGTCCCGCTCCCAGGCCCAGACGATCCGGCTGGACAGCAGCGCCGCGATCAGCCCCACCCCGACCAGCCACCGGGTGCGCCGCCGGCCGGGCGGCAGGTCGAGGGCGTACCCGGCGCAGAGGACGAGCGCCGGCAGCAGCCAGACCAGGTGGTGCACCCAGGTGACCGGGCTGATCAGGCAGCCGAGCACCGCGGTCAGCGCCAGTCCGGCGGCCGCGTCGCACTCCGGCCGGGTGACCCGCCACAGCCAGTACCCGAGCGCCGCCAGCACCAGCACCCCCCACAGCACCCCGCTCGGGTGCTCCGGGTGCAGCCGGGCGACCAGGCCCTGCAGGTTCTGGTTCGAGGCGTACGTCAGCGTGCCGATCCGGTCGGTGTCCCAGATGGCGTCGGTCCAGAAGCCGCGGGCGGTGTCGGGGGTGAGCACGCCCGGCAGCAGCGTGGCCAGGCCGGCGGCGGCCGTGGCCACCCCGGCGGCCCGCCAGCGGCGGGTGACCAGCAGGTAGATGAGGAACACCCCCGGCGTCAGCTTCACCGCCGTGGCCAGGCCGATGCCGACGCCGGCCCAGCGGCTGTCCCGGCCGACGAGCAGCAGGACGTCCGCCGCGACGACCACCAGCAGCAGCAGGTTGACCTGGCCGAAGGTGAACGTCTCCCGGACCGGCTCCAGCGACACCGTCAGCAGTCCGGCCAGCGCCAGCACGTACCAGCGGGGCCAGCCGCGCCGGTCGGCCAGCGGGAGCAGCAGCCAGCGCAGCAGCGCGTACGCGGCGGCGGCGGACGCGGCCACCGAGACCACGATGACCAGCGGCCAGGGCAGGAACGCCATCGGCGCCATCACGTACGCGGCGAACGGCGGGTAGGTGAAGCCGTACTTGGTACCCGGCGTCAGGAAGTCGTAGAGCTGGCCGCCGTCGCGCAGCCAGTAGACCATCGCGCCGCGGTACACGGTCAGGTCGAACCAGCGGTGCCACCACAGGGTGAGCGCCAGGAAGACCGCGACCAGCGCGGCCAGGGCGGCGACGACCGCGCCGGGGCGGCGCGCGAAGCGGGCCCACCGGCCGGCGGGGGCGGGCGCGGCCGGGCGGCGGTCGCCGGCCGCGGCGGGTGCGGCGTGGGTGCTGCTCATCGGGAATCGAGGCTACTGCCGGGCGGCGCGGCGGGCGGCACGGGGGTGGCGCGTTCCCGGAACAACCGGACACCGCCGGCGTGCCCGACCTCCTCGTACCCCTCGCCGGGCAGGGCGGCGACCAGCTCCCGGTACCGCTGCGGGGTGCCGTTCCACTGGCCGGGCGCGTCGCTGGCCACGACCCAGGGGGTGCGCCGGCCGAGGTCCACCCTGGCCTGCGGCCACGCGTACACCGTGCACCGGTCGACGAGCTGCGGCGACAGGTAGTTGTCCGCGGCCACCGTCGCGCCGTCGGGGACGGTGGCCAGCAGCGCCCGGGCGGCGGCGACGCCGTCGAGGGTGACGCCGGGGCGCAGCCGGCCGAGCTTGCCGATCGGCTGCCACACCGCCGTCGCCAGCAGCGCGACGGCCAGCATCAGCCCCGCCGCGACCGGCACCCGCAGCGCCGGGCGCGGGCCCGGCAGCCGGTCGCCGCGCAGCCGGGCGCAGCCGTCGATCGCCGCGGCGAACAGGATCGGCATGAGGACCGCGTTGTAGTGGAAGCCCACCTCCCAGTACGTCCACCGGTCGGCCCAGAACCGCGCCGCCAGCGGCGGCCCGGCGAGCAGCACCAGCGGCGAGCGCAGCGCGGTGAACGCGGTGACCGCCAGCAGCATCGCGACGAGGAACCACTTGGTGCCCGGCGCGAGCAGCCGCAGCAGCGGGTTGGCCGGGGCGGCGACGGCGGAGCCGAGGTAGTCGTACCCGCCGGTGGCGTTGAACGCCGGGATCACCACCGTGACCAGCAGCGCGGTCACCGCGACCGCGGTCGCCATCAGCGCCGCCCCGAGCTTGCGGGGCCCGCGCCAGCACAGGTACGCGCCGATGCCGAACACGATGATCCCCTGGTCCTCCTTCACCAGGAACAGCGGCAGCGCCCACAGCGCCGCCGCCCGCCAGCGCTCGCGGGCCAGCGCGGCGACGCTGCACGCGAGCAGCGGTACCGCGAAGGCGATCTCGTGGAAGTCGAACACCGCGGCCTGCTGGAGCCCGAACGACAGCCCGTACGCGGCGGCGACGGCCAGGCCGGGGCGCTGCCCGAGCCGGTCGATCGCCAGCTTCGTCACCGGGACGACCGACAGCGCCAGCAGCAGGGCCTGGGCGACGATCAGCGTCCGCGGGTCGGGGAACAGCCGGTACGCGGGCGCGAGGGCGGCGAGGATCGGGTGGAAGTGGTCGCCGAGCAGGTGGTACCCGGGACCCTTCAGCTCGGCGACGGGGGCGCGCAGCTCGGCGTACGCCCGGACGGCCTGGGTGAAGATGCCCAGGTCGAAGCCGGTGCTGCGGAGCTGGGCATGGCGCCACAGGCCGACGGCCGCGTACAGCACCGCGAACGCCCCGGCCAGCAACCATCCGAATCGGGCAGGACGCGACACGGCCGGCATCGTACCCCGCCCGCGCCACCCGCCCCCGCGCCGGCACGTCACCCGCCGGGCGGTCGGGCCCTCGCGCCGCGCCGGCCCGCCGGTGGCGCGGCGGCGTGCACCGGCGCACCCGCGGGGCGGGTGGGGGTGCCGGCTCCCGTAGGCTGCGGCCATGGCTCTCGGTTACGTCCGCCCGGCGCGCCCCGCCGAGGCCGCCGGGATCGCCCGGATCCAGCTCACCACCTGGCGGACGGCGTACGCGCGGCTGCTCCCCCGGCACGTCCTCGACGGCCTGGACGCCGACCGGCTCGCCGCCGCCTGGGCCGCCGCGATCGACGCCCCGCCCACCGAGCGGCACCGGGTGCTGGTGGCCGTCGAGCAGGCCGAGTCCGGCGACGCCACGCACGTGGTGGGGTTCGCCGCCACCGGCCCGGCCGACGCCGAGGCGCTGGCGCCGGAGGAGGTACCACTGCCGGCCGACGTCGCCGCGGTCACCGACCTGCTGGTGGAACCCCGCTGGGGGCGGCGCGGGCACGGCAGCCGGCTGCTGGCGGCGACGGTGGACCTGTGGCGGGCGGACGGGTTCGGGCACGCGGTGGCGTGGGCGTACGAGCGGGACCCGGCCACCCGCGGCTTCCTGGCCGGCGCGGGCTGGGAGCCGGACGGCGCGGCCCGCGCGCTGGACGTCGACGACCTGCTGGTCAACCAGCTCCGCCTGCACGTCGACCTGACCGCCCCGCCGACCCCCGACCCGTAGCCCGCCCGGCCGCCGGTCCGGCCCCGACCGCGGGCCGCTCCAGCGAGCACGCGGCCCCACAAACGACAGTGCCGCCACCCCAGCGGGGGCGGCGGCGCCGCGCGGTGCGTCAGGATCCGGTGGATCAGGACCGCGGGTGGATCAGGGCAGCAGCGCGCCCAGGCCCATCGTCAGGCCCGGCCGCTTGAGCACCTGGCGGATCGCCAGCAGCACGCCCGGCATGAACGACGCCCGGTCGTACGAGTCGTGCCGCAGCGTCAGCGTCTCGCCCTGCGCGCCGAACAGCACCTCCTGGTGCGCCACCAGGCCGCGGGCGCGCACCGAGTGCACCGGTACGCCCTCGACCCGGGCGCCGCGGGCGCCGTCCAGCGCCTCCTTGGTCCGGTCCGGCACGTCGCCGAGGCCGGCCTCGGCCCGGGCGGCGGCGATCGCCGCGGCGGTGGCCAGCGCGGTGCCGCTGGGGGCGTCCAGCTTGTCCGGGTGGTGCTGCTCGATGACCTCGACGGACTCGAAGTACCGGGCCGCCCGGGCGGCGAACTCCATCATGAGCACGGCGCCGACGGCGAAGTTCGGGGCGATGACCACGCCGGTGTTCGGCTTGTGGGTGAGCCAGCCGCGGACCCGGTCGATCCGCTGCGGGGTGAAGCCGCTGGTCCCGACGACGACGTTGATGCCCTGCTCGACGCACCAGTGGACGTTGTCCATCACCACGTCCGGGTTGGTGAAGTCGACGACGACGTCGGCGCCGGCGTCAGCGGCGCTGAACAGCCCGTCGCCGATGTCGATCATCGCGACCAGCTCCATGTCCGGCGCGCCGTCGACCGCCTTGCAGGCCTGTGCGCCCATCCGGCCCCGCGCGCCGATCACGCCGACCGTGATCGGGTCCGTCCGCTCCGACATGCCCCACCTCTTCTCCGTACGCCGGCCCACCGGGCCATCGACAGCGGCCGGCGGTCACGCGCCGGCCGGGAAGTCCTTCTCCGTGAACGGTCCCACCACGGCCAGCGACATCGGCTGGCGCAGCAGGCTGCCGGCCACCTCGGCGACGCCCGCGGCGGTCACGGCGTCCACCCGGGCCAGCAGATCATCCACCGACAATTGTTCGTCGTACAGTAGTTCACCCTTGGCCAGCCGCGTCATCCGCGACCCGGTGTCCTCCAGCCCCAGCACGAGCGCGCCCTTGAGCATGCCCTTGCCGCGGACCAGCTCGTCGTCGGTGACCCCGGCCGCGGCGGCCCGGTCCAGATCGGCGCGGATCAGGTCCAGCACCTCGGCGGCCCGGGCGGGGGCGCAGCCGGCGTACACGGCGAAGTACCCGGTGTCGGCGAACTGGCTGGCGTACGAGTACACCGAGTAGGCCAGCCCGCGCCGCTCCCGGATCTCCTGGAACAGCCGGCTGGACATGCCGCCGCCGAGCACGTTGTTCAGCACGCCGAGGGAGAACCGGCGGTCGTCGAGCCGGCCGATCGCCGGCGTGCCGAGGACCAGGTGCGCCTGCTCGGTGTCCTTCTTCTGCACCCGCACGCCGGCCGGCGCCGGCACGACGGCCGGGGTGGACGGGCGGTGCCCGGCCGGCTCGGCCGGGCCGGCGTCCGCGGCCAGCGGCGTGCCGGCCAGCGCCGCCACCACCCGCTCCACGACCTCGTCGTGGTCGAGGCTGCCGGCGGCGGCGATGACGATCCGCGGCGCGGTGTACCGGGTGCGGTAGAAGTCGACGATCTGCGGCCGCTCGATCGCCGTGATCGACGCCTCGGTGCCGGAGATCAGCCGGCCGAGCGCGTGGCCGTCGTAGAGCGTCCCGACGAGCAGGTCGTGCACCTCGTCGCCGGGCTCGTCGTCGTGCATGGCGATCTCCTCCAGGATCACGCCCCGCTCGGTCTCCACGTCCTCGGCGGTCAGCAGCGAGTCGGCCACCAGGTCGCACATGACGTCGATCGCCATCGGCAGGTCGGCGTCCAGCACCCGGGCGTAGTAGCAGGTGTACTCCTTGGCGGTGAACGCGTTGGTCTCGCCGCCGACCGCCTCGATCCGGGAGGAGATCTCCAGCGCGGTGCGCCGCCGGGTCCCCTTGAACAGCAGGTGCTCCAAAAAGTGCGAGACGCCGGAGTCGGCGGGCGCCTCGTCCCGCGAGCCGACCGCGACCCAGACGCCGAAGCAGGCGCTGCGCATCGCCGGGATCGCCTCGGTGACGATCCGCAGGCCCTGCGGCAGCACCGTGCGGCGGACCGTTCCGTGCAGAACCGCCGCGTCGCCGCCGGCCGCGGTCCCGGAACCGGCCCGGGCCGGCGCCCTGCGGCGACCGGCCCGAGTGCGGTACTCGTGGTGAGTGAATGTCATCGACGCTGGTCAGTCCCGGCGCTGCCGACGGCGGCGGGGCTCGCCGCCGTCCCGGGAGCCGCCGTCGCCGCCCTCGCGGGGAGCGTCGCCACCCTCGCGGGGGGCGTCGCCGGCCTCGCGCGGGCCGCCCTCGCCGCGCGGCGGGCGGTCCCCGCCGTCGCGCCGCGGGCCGCGGTCGCGGTCCCGGTCGCCGCGCGGGCGGTCGCCGCCGCCGCGCCGCTCGCCGCCGCCCGCCTCCGCCGGCGCCTCGGCGCCCTCGGGGCGGACCTTGTCCAGGTACACCTTGCCGCGCGCGTCGATGTCCGCGATCTGGACCTCGACCTTGTCGCCGACGTTGAGGAAGTCCTCGACCCGGTCGACCCGCTTGCCGTCGCCCACCTTGGAGATGTGCAGCAGGCCGTCGCGGCCGGGCAGCAGCGAGACGAACGCGCCGAACGCGGCCGTCTTCACCACGGTGCCCAGGAACTTGTCGCCGAGCTTCGGCAGCGTCGGGTTGGCGATCGCGTTGATCCGCTCGACCGCGGCCTCGGCGCTCGGGCCGTTGGTCGCGCCGACGTAGATCGTGCCGTCGTCCTCGATGGAGATCTCGGCGCCGGTCTCGTCCTGGATCGCGTTGATCGTCTGGCCCTTGGGGCCGATCACCATGCCGATCTTGTCGACCGGGATCTTGACGGTGGTGACCCGCGGGGCGTACTCGCTCATCCGCGCCGGGGACTCGATGGCCTCCTGCATGACGCCGAGGATCGTGGTCCGGGCCTCGTGCGCCTGGGCCAGCGCGCCCGCCAGCACGTCCGACGGGATGCCGTCCAGCTTGGTGTCGAGCTGGAGCGCGGTGATGAAGTCCGGCGTACCGGCGACCTTGAAGTCCATGTCGCCGAACGCGTCCTCGGCACCGAGGATGTCGGTCAGCGTCACGTACCGGGTCTTGCCGTCGACCTCGTCGGAGATGAGGCCCATGGCGATGCCGGCGACCGGCGCCTTCAGCGGCACGCCCGCGCTCAGCAGCGACATCGTGGACGCGCAGACCGAGCCCATCGAGGTCGAGCCGTTCGAGCCCAGCGCCTCGGACACCTGCCGGATCGCGTACGGGAACTCCTCCCGCGACGGCAGCACCGGGATCAGCGCCCGCTCCGCCAGCGCGCCGTGGCCGATCTCCCGGCGCTTCGGCGCGCCGACCCGGCCGGTCTCGCCGACCGAGTACGGCGGGAAGTTGTAGTTGTGCATGTACCGCTTGTGCTTCTCCGGCGACAGCGTGTCGAGCTGCTGCTCCATCCGGAGCATGTTCAGCGTGGAGACGCCCATGATCTGCGTCTCGCCCCGCTCGAACAGCGCCGAGCCGTGCACCCGCGGCAGGATGCCGACCTCGGCGGTCAGCGGCCGGATGTCGCGCACCCCGCGGCCGTCGATCCGGACCTGCTCGCGCAGCACGCGCGCCCGGACCTCGGACTTGGTCAGCGAGCGGAACGCCGCCGACAGCTCCTTCTCCCGACCCTCGAACCGCTCGCCGAGCTGCTCCAGCACCCTGGCCTTGATCCGGTCCAGGGCCTCCTCGCGGTCCGCCTTGCCGGCGATCCGCAGGGCCTCGCTGGTCTCGCCGCGGACCAGGTCCGCCACGGCCGCGTACACGTCGTCCTGGTACTCCAGGAAGACCGGGAACTCGGTGATCGGCTTCGCGGCGACCGCGGCCAGCTCGTCCTGCGCCCGGCACAGCTCGCGGATGGCGGCCTTGGCCGCCTCCAGCCCGCCGGCGACGATCTCCTCCGTCGGCGCCTGGGCGCCGTCGGCGACCAGCTTGACGGTGTTCTCGGTGGACTCCGCCTCGACCATCATGATCGCGACGTCGCCGTCGGGCAGGGTACGGCCGGCGACCACCATGTCGAAGGTGGCCCGGGCCAGCTCCTCGTGCGTCGGGAACGCGACCCACTGGCCCTCGACGTGCGCCATCCGGGTGGCCCCGATCGGGCCGGAGAACGGCAGGCCGGAGATCTTCGTGGACAGCGACGCGGCGTTGATCGCCACGACGTCGTACGGGTGCTCCGGGTCGAGCGCGAGGATCGTGCAGACGACCTGGACCTCGTTGCGCAGGCCCTTGACGAAGCTGGGCCGCAGCGGGCGGTCGATCAGCCGGCAGGTGAGGACGGCGTCCTCACTGGGCCGGCCCTCGCGGCGGAAGAACGAGCCGGGGATCCGGCCCGCGGCGTACATCCGCTCCTCGACGTCGACGGTGAGCGGGAAGAAGTCGAACTGCTCCTTGGGCGTCTTGCCCGCGGAGGTGGCCGACAGCACCACGGTGTCGGCGAGCCGGGCGGTCACCGACCCGGCGGCCTGCCGGGCGAGCCGGCCGGTGGAGAAGACGACCTCCCGGGTGCCGAAGCTCCCGTTGTCGATGGTCGCCTTGCTGTGCTGGGTGCCGAGAGTCGTTGGCTCGGTCATGTACCGGTGTACTCCGTTTCGGTCGTGGGGCCACGAACCGAGGGGAAACCGCACGCGCGGCCGGTCTTCGATCGAAGCTCCCGGTGGCGGCCGAGGCGGCCGGCCCGGGGGCCACTACCGAGGACCGGTACCAAGCGGACCGGTCGCCCCGGGCCCATACCCCGGGAAGTGGGCGGGCCCGGCGGGTTCGCCGGGCCCGACGCGGTCAGCGGCGCAGGCCGAGGCGCTCGATGAGCGACCGGTAGCGGCCGATGTCCTTCTTCTGGATGTAGTTGAGGAGGCGGCGGCGGCGACCCACCAGCAGGAGCAGGCCGCGCCGGCTGTGGTGGTCGTGCTTGTGCCGCTTCAGGTGTTCGGTGAGCTCCGCGATCCGCTTCGTGAGGACGGCCACCTGGACCTCCGGCGAGCCGGTGTCCCCCTCGGCCGTCGCGTACTCCGCGCGGATGTCCGCCTTCGCTGCCTGGTCGAGCGCCATGGTCTCCCTAGTTCTCTGAGGGTGATGATCGCTCCGCTCCCACGGCGTCGTGCAGGTGGCGGAGCCGTGCCCCGGACCCCGGCTCCGCGCGGGTCGCGGCGGAGCGGTGCCGTCGCGCGGCGCGCTGCACGTCCCGTGCTGCGGCGCGGTCCCGACGGCGGGGCCGGAGAGGTGGCGGGGGTCCCGCCACGCGGTCCTCACCCTACCAGGCGACGCCGTACGACCCGCGGCGGACCACCGCCGGTGATCACCCCAGCAGGGTGCGGGTGCGGGCGACGTCGTCCCCGATCGTGGTGACCAGATCCTCGACCCGGGCGAACGTCTCCTGGCCGCGCAGCCGGGCGACGAAGTCGAGGGCGAGCCGCTCGCCGTACAGGTCGCCGGCGAAGTCCAGGGCGTACGCCTCGACCCGCCGCTCGTCCCCCCGGAAGGTGGGGTTGGTGCCGATCGAGACCGCCGCCCGCAGGGCCGGCGGGCCGTCGGCGGCCACCGGCGTGCCGTCGGGGCGGACCAGCCACGCGGCGTACACGCCGTCGGCCGGCAGCGCGGCGTGCGGCTCGCAGAGCAGGTTGGCGGTCGGGAACCCCAGCTCCCGGCCGCGCCGGTCGCCGCGGACCACCACGCCCTCGATCCGGTGCGCCCGGCCGAGCGCGGCCGCCGCGGCGGCGACGTCCCCGGCGGCGACGCAGGCCCGGATGTACGTGGAGGAGAAGACCTCGGCCCCGCCCGCGGCGGCGGGCGGCGGGAAGGCGGCGGGCGGGGGGACGGCGGCGGGCGGCGGGGCGGTGGCGGCGCCGACCAGCGGGGCGCCCTCGACGGCGAAGCCGAAGCGGCGGCCCAGGGTGTCCAGCAGCGCCACGTCGCCGGCCGCCCGGTGGCCGAACCGGAAGTTCTCCCCCACCACGACCAGCGCGGTGTGCAGCCGCTCGACCAGGACGTCGTACACGAACTCCTCCGGCGGCAGCCGGGAGAACTCGCGGGTGAACGGCAGCACCCAGAGCGCGTCCACGCCCAACTCGGCGATCAGCTCCGCCTTGCGGGTGGCCGAGGTGAGCACGGCCGGGTGGGCGCCGGGTCGGACCACCTCGGCCGGGTGCGGGTCGAAGGTGACGATCACGCTGCGTAACCGCCGGGCGCGGGCCTCGGCGACGGCGTGGCCGATCGTGGCCCGGTGGCCCCGGTGCACGCCGTCGAAGACGCCGATCCCGACCACCGACCGGCCCCAGCCCGCCGGTACCGCCCCGAGTCCCCGCCACCGCTGCATGGCCCGAGCCTAGGCCGCCCACCCCGACCGGGCCGCGTCAGGGGACGCCGGCGACCGTGTGCTGGAGCTGCTGGACGAGCGCGATCGCCCGCTCGGTGGCCGACTCCAGCGGCGGCAGGTCCTTGCGGGCCGGGCTGTCCGGGTCGGCGGGCAGGTCCTCGGCGAGGAAGGCGACGTAGTTCTGCACGATGCCGAGGACGTTCGCCAGCTCGTGCGCCGTATGCCCGATCTCCCGGCGCAGCCGGTCCAGCTCCCGGGCCGCCTCGTCGTCCACCGACACCCCTCCCCGGCCGGCCCGCGCGGCGGGCGGTGGCGCCCGGCGCCCGGCACGGCCCCATCATCCGGTAGTGCACCTCCGCATGTCACGCGATCTGGTTACAGTTTGCGTGGAGAGGGTGATGGACAGTAATCAACTGATCACGCTGGTCGCCGAGTCGTGCCTCGCGATCGTCTTCCTGCGCGCGCTCTGGGGCTACCTGCTGAGCCGCGACCCGGTGCAGCGCGACGTCACGGCCATGTTCGCCGCGGCCGCGGCGCTGTTCGTGCTGGACCTCGTCACGGTGCTCGGCCAGTCCGTGCACCGGGTGGTCTGGGCGACGGCGCTGGCGCTGCTGCTGCTCCAGCCGTACCTCACCCTGCGGCTGGCCCAGCGGCTGCACCACGTGCCGCACTGGCTCGGCCGGGCCACCATCGGGGCGTACCTGGTGGCGGCCATCCCGGCCGTCGTCGCGCCGCGGCCGCTGGCCTGGGGCCTGACCCTGGGGTTCATCGTCGTCTTCATGGTCACCGAGGGCATCGCCGCCGGGTACCTGGCCGTGGAGGCCCGCCGGCGGACCGGCGCCAGCGCCGTCCGGTTGATGATCACCGCCTGGGCGACCGGGCTGTTCGCCGCCGCCGGCGCGGCGCTGGGCGGCAGCGTGGTGGCCGGCGAGGCCCTGGCGACCGCCGGACGGCTGCTCGCCCTGCTGGCCTCGGTCGGGTACCTGCTCGCCTTCTTCCCGCCGCTGTGGCTGCGCCGGCAGTGGTCGGCCGCCGCCGCGTACACCGTCGGCGAGCGCATCCTCAACGCCCCGGCCACCGACACCAGCGCCCGGATCTGGCACCGGTACGCCCGGACCGTCCGCGAGGTGGCCGGCTCCGACGCCGTGGCCGTGCTGCTCAAGGACCGGGAGCAGGACGCGCTCGTCCAGCCGGCCACGGCCGGCTTCACCATCGCCCCGCCGGAGAGCTGCCGGGTGCACGACCTGGACTTCCTGCTCGCCGGGCGGCGGCCGTTCGCGCTGGCCGGGGAGGCGCCGAACCCGATCGTCGGGCACTACGCCACCGTGCTGCCCGGCCGGTTCCTCACCGCGGTACCGCTGACGGTCCCGCCGGACACCGAGGGCGCGCTGCTCGTGCTGGACGCCCACCGCGGCCTGTTCGCCGAGGACGACCTGCGGATGCTCGCCGACCTGGGCGGGCAGGCCGGCATCCTGGCCGAGCGGGGCGAGGTGATCGCCGAGCGCGGCCGGCTGGCCGACAAGCTGGCCGACTCGGTCGAGGCGCTGACCGTGGCCAGCCGGGCCAAGTCCAACTTCCTGGCCAGCATGAGCCACGAGCTGCGTACGCCGCTCAACGCGATCATCGGCTTCTCCGACCTGATGCGGGGCGAGGAGGCCCGCGGGGACCAGCGGCTCGTCCCGGCCGACTGGGTGGACCACATCCACTCCAGCGGCCGGCACCTGCTCGGGCTGATCAACGACGTCCTGGACCTGACCAAGGTCGAGGCGGGCCGGCTGGACCTCCAGCCGGTCCCGCTGCGCCTGGACACCGCCGCGGCCGACCTGCTCACCGCGCTGCGCCCGCTGGTCGACCGCAAGGAGCTGCACGCGCACAACGAGCTGCCGGCGCTGACCGCGCACGTCGACCCGGTCCGGTACCGGCAGATGCTGGAGAACCTGCTCTCCAACGCGATCAAGTTCACGCCCGCGGGCGGGCACATCACGCTCACCGGCGCCGCCGCCGGCCCGCAGGTCACCGTCAGCGTGACCGACACCGGCATCGGCATCGAGGCCGGCGACCACCACCGGGTGTTCGAGGAGTTCCAGCAGGTCGGCGACCCGACCCAGCGGCAGGCCGGGACCGGGCTGGGGCTGGCGCTCACCCGGCGGCTGGCGCAGGCGCACGGCGGCGACATCCGGATGCGCTCGGAGCCGGGGCAGGGCAGCCAGTTCACCCTGTACCTGCCGGCGGCGATGCCGACGCCCAGCGAGCGCAGCGAGAGCCGGCGCGAGGGCGCGGCGCTCGGTCGGGTGCTGCTGATCGAGGACGACCTGCGGGCCGCCGAGCTGGTCCGCACCTACCTGACCGCCGCCGGGTACGACGTCCAGCTCGCCAGCACCGGCGAGGCCGGCCTGCAGATGGCCCGGGCGAACCCGCCGGACGCGGTGCTGCTCGACGTCCAGCTCCCCGGCATGGACGGCTGGGAGGTGCTGCGCCAGTTCAAGAACGACGCGGGGCTGGCCACCGTACCCGTTCTGGTGGTCACCGTGCTCGACGAGCGGCGTACCGGCGTCGCGATGGGCGCGGCGGAGTACTTTGTCAAACCGGTGGAGCACGGCGAACTGCTGGCCGCGCTGGCCCGGCACGTGCCGGGCCGCGACCCGGCCGGCTGGCCGGGCAACGACGCCTCGGCGCTGCGCCCGCGCCGGCGCGACCACGACCGGCAGGAGCGCTCGTCGGGCGCCGCGCCGACCGACGACACCGCCGCCGACCGGACCCTGGCCGTCCCGCACGACAGCACCGGAGGAGCATCATCATGACCGCGCATCAGGTCCTGCTGGTCGAGGACGAGGAGCTCAACCGCGTGCTCGTGCGGGCGAGCCTGGCCAGGGCAGCCGACCCCGAGGTGCGCGACGTGCAGCTCACCGAGGTGGCCACGCTGGCCACCGCCCGGGCCGCGCTGGCCAGCGCCCCGCCGGACGTCGTCCTGCTCGACCTCAACCTGCCCGACGGCAACGGCCTGACCCTGGCCACCGAGCTGGCCGGGCAGGACGAGACCCTCCGGCCGGAGGTGGTGGCGCTGACCGCGAGCGTGCTGCCGGCCGAGCGGGCGGCGGCGATGGCGGCGGGCTGCGACGGCTTCCTGGACAAGCCGTACGTGGCGGCCGACCTGGTCTCGATCCTCTCCACCCACCTGAAGCGCCGCGCCGAGCGCCCCAACGGCCGCCCCTGACGCGCCGGCCGCGGGTCAGGCGGCGGCGAAGACGACGTCCGGGCGAGCCCGGCCGTCGCGGTCGCGGAGCACCGCGAGCAGGTCGCCCGCGGGCCCGATCGCCGCGTACGGCCCGGCGATCCCGCCCGGCGCCAGCGGGCCGCCGTGGGACAGCGTGCGCGCCGCCGCCTCGTCCACGTCCCGGGCGGGCAGGAACCGGCGGGCCGCCTCCGCCATCGGCAGGCCGGTCACCGGCTCGTCCCCGGCCCGCTCGGCCAGCTCGTCCAGCGTCGCCGCCTCGGCCAGCGTGAAGCCGCCGACCGCGGTGCGCCGCAGCGCCGTGAGGTGGCCGCCGACCCCGAGCGCCGCGCCGAGGTCGCGGGCGATGGCCCGGACGTACGTACCGGAGGTGCAGCGCAGCGCCACCTCGACGTCCACCAGGTCGGCCGTCGGCCGGCTGATCGCCCCGACGGTCAGCTCGTGGACGGTGACCCGCCGCGGCGCCAGCTCGACCTGCTCGCCGTCGCGCACCCGCCGGTACGCCCGCACCCCGTCCACCTTGATCGCGCTGACCGCGGTGGGCACCTGGTCCAGCTCGCCGGTCAGCGCGGCCAGCCCGGCGACGATCGCGGCGTCGGTCACGCCGCCGGCGCCGCGCGCGGCGGTGACCTCGCCCTCGGCGTCGTCGGTCACCGTGGACTGCCCGAGCCGGATGGTGCCGGTGTACGCCTTGTCGGCCCCGATCACGTACGTCAGCAGGCGGGTGGCCCGCCCGACGGCGACGACGAGCACCCCGGTGGCCATCGGGTCGAGCGTGCCGCCGTGCCCGACCTTGCGGGTCCGGGCCAGCCGCCGCATCCGCCCGACGACGTCGTGCGACGTCCACCCGGCGCTCTTGTCGACCACCACCAGCCCGTCCGCACTCATCCCCCCAGCCTCCCACGCCCCACCCCGCACGCCCGTCCCCGGGCCCGCCCGCGGGTACGCACCGCGACGCACGGCACCACGGGGGTAGGGAGGGTCAGGCGCGCTGGCGCAGCCAGGCCGGGGTCCGGAAGCGGGCCAGCAGCAGCACCAGCCGCGCCAGGACGAACAGCGCCAGCCCGATCCACACCCCCCGCAGCCCCGACCCCGTCCGCGCCGCGACCAGGCTCGCCGGCGCGAACACCCCCACCGCGCTGACCACCGCGACCGTCCGCAGGTACCGCGCGTCCCCGGCCCCGATCAGCACCCCGTCCAGGGCGTACACCACCCCCGCCAGCGGCAGCACCGCGACGAACCACGGCCAGGCCCGCCCCGCCTCCGCCCAGACCAGCGGATCGCCCGTGAACAGCCGCGGCAGTACCACCGCCCCCGCCCCGAGCAGCACCGCGAGCACCGCCCCGCCGGCCAGCCCGAGCAGCCCGCTGCGCCGGGCCAGGCCGGCGGCGCCGCGCTCGTCCCCCGCCCCCAGCGCCGCGCCGACCAGCGCCTGCGCCGCCACCGCTACCGCGTCCAGCACGAACGAGCAGAGCATCCACAGGTGCAGCGCGATCTGGTGCGCCGCCAGCGCCGCCGCGCCGAACCGGGCCACCACCGCCGCCGCGCAGAGGAACGCCCCGTGCATGGCCGCGCCGCGGATCAGCAGGTCCCGGCCGAGCCGCACCTGGCCGGCGAGCAGGTCCGGCCGCGGGCGCAGCGGCACCCGCTCGGCGAGCAGCGCCCGGACGAACAGCGCCCCGCCGAGGGTCTGCGCGCCGACGTTGGCCCAGGCCGAGCCGACCAGCCCCAGCCCGGCGGTGTGCACGAGCAGCGGGCAGGCGGCGGCCGAGAGGGCGTTGGTGCCGATGACGTACCGCAGCGGGCGGGCGGTGTCCCGGACGCCGCGCAGCCAGCCGTTGCCGGCCAGCGTCAGCAGGATGCCCGGCGCGCCCCAGGCGGCCACCCGGAGCCAGGCGGCGGCGCCGTCGACCACGGCCGGGTCGCCGCCGCCGAGCAGCCGGGCCAGCGGCGCGGCGCCCCACACCGCGCCGACGGCGAGCGCGGCGCCGAGCGCCAGGGCCAGCCAGGACGCCTGGACGCCCTCGGTGACCGCGCCGCGGCGGTCGCCGGCGCCGTACCGGCGGGCGGCCCGGCCGGTGGTGGCGTACGCGATCAGGGTGCCCAGCCAGGCGGCCACGGTCATCACCGCCCCGCCGAGCGCGAGCCCGGCCAGCGGGACCCGGCCGAGCCGGCCGACGACGGCGGTGTCGACGAGTACGTACAGCGGCTCGGCCGCGAGCACGACGAGGGTGGGCAGGGCCAGCCGGACGAGCGCCCGTACCGGGGCGGCGGTCGGCGGCGGGTGGTCCACCCGCCCATCATCGCACCGGCGGTAAGGCTCCGCCAGCCCCGATGCCCGTTACGCGGTGGCGGTGGCCAGGGCGTCCCGGAGCCGGCCGAGGACCTCGTCCAGCGTGCCGTGCCCGGTGAAGCCCGCGGCCAGCCGGTGCCCGCCGCCGCCGAGCGACACGGCGACGGCGCTGACGTCGCGGGCGCCCTTGCTGCGCAGGGAGACCGACCACTCCCGCTCGGCGACCTGCTTGAGCACGCAGGCCACGTCCGCCTCGGCGGCGCCGCGGACGGAGTCGATGAGCGCCTCCATCACGTACGGCTCCTGGTCGTGCCGGGCCAGGTCGGCGAGCGAGACGTACGCCCAGACCAGCCCGACCCCGCCGGCCGAGGCCGGCTCCAGCTCGGCCCGGCTCAGCGCGTCCCCGAACAGCTTCACCGCCCCGAACGGCCGCGAGTCGAGCACCCGCTGGGAGATCTCGCCGGGGCGCAGGCCGGTGGCCAGCAGCGTCGCGGCGAGCCGGTGCACGGCCGGCGTGGTCAGGTTGAACTTGAACGAGCCGGTGTCGGTGACCAGCGCCACGTACAGGCACTCGGCGACCGCCGCGTCCAGCGGCAGGTCGAGCCGGCGCAGCAGCTCGGCGGCGACGACCGAGGTGGCCGCGGCGGTCGGCGAGATCAGCGGGTGGCCGCCGAAGCCGGGGTTGGACGCGTGGTGGTCGAGCACGATGGACGTGCCGGCGGTGTCCAGCCGGTCGACGAGCTTGCCGATCCGCGCCGGGCCGGCGGCGTCGAAGCAGAGCAGCAGCTCCGGCTCGGCGATCGCCGCGTCCTCGGGGACGAGCAGCTCCAGCCCCGGCAGGCCGCGGAACGGCTCCGGTACGGCCGGCGGCCCGGGGAAGGTGGCCTGCAGCCGGGTGTAGCCGGCGGCGCGCAGGGCCAGGCCGACGCCGAGCATGCTGCCCAGGGCGTCGCCGTCGGGATTGACGTGGCAGACGAGCAGGATCGACGCGTCGCGCGGGAGCGTGCGCACCGCGGTCACCGCCGCCGCCCACTGCTCCTCGCTGATCCCCGGCGCCGGTGCGTCGTCGTCGGTCACCGTCGACCCTCCATGGTCTCCGCGGTCTCCGCTCCGCCGGCGGCGCCGAGCGGCGCGCCGTCGACGTCGTCCTCCACATCGGACTCTACGCGGTACGGCTGTGGCTCGCCCGCGAACCGCGCGCCGGCGGCGCGCCGCTGCACCTCGGCGTCGGCGTCGCGGGCCACGGCGAGCAGCTCGTCGATGTGCTGCGCGTGGTCGTGGACGTGGTCGGCGACGAAGTCGATCGTCGGCGAGTGGCGCAGCCCCAGAGCCCGCCCGACGGTACTGCGGACCATGCCCTTGGCGCTGTCCAGCGCCGCGGCGGTGCCGGCCTGCGCGGCCGCGTCGCCGAGCACGGTGTAGAAGACGGTCGCCTCGCGCAGGTCGGCGGTCAGCCGGGCGTCGGTGATCGTCAGCATGCCGAGGCGGGGGTCCTTGACCTGCGTCCGGACCACCGAGGCCACTAGCTCCTTCACACGCTCCGCGTGCCGCCGTACCCTGGCCTGGTCGCTCATCGCGGCCACCTCCACTCTCGCTGACACCGCACCCCGCGGGAGCGGCCCGGGCCGCCGGGGGTTCCCGCTACGTCGACCCTACCCGGCGCCCCGACCCGGCCGCCGCCACGCGGGCGGGGGATCGACGCGCCGCCGGGGGTCAGTCGTCGGCGCCGTACAGCCGCCGGCGGACCGACAGCAGCTCCACCTCCGGCCGGCCGGCGACGGCCTGCTCGCACCGGTCGAGGACGGCCGCGACCTGCCCGGCCTCCCCGGCCACGGCGGCGACGCCGAGCCGGGCCCGGCCGTGCAGGTCCTGGTCGGCGACCTCGGCGACCGCCACCTCGAACCGGCGCAGCGCGGCGACGATCGGGCGGACGTAGGCGCGCTTGGCCTTCAGCGAGCGCGCGTCGGCGGGCAGCAGCAGGTCGAATTCGGCCGTTCCGGTGTACACGAGCGCCCACGGTACGGCACCGCCCCGGCACGGCGGTGGGGGCGGGCGCCGTTGCCGGCACCCGCCCCCACCGCGGTTCGTCACCCGATCAGGCGCGCGGCTTCTCCCGCATCTCGAACGTCTCGATGACGTCGCCGACCTGAACGTTGTTGTAGTTGCTCAGGGTCAGACCGCACTCGAAGCCCTCGCGGACCTCGGTTGCGTCGTCCTTGAACCGCTTGAGGCTGGACAGGGACAGGTTGTCCGCGACCACGACGCCGTCCCGGACGAGCCGGGCCTTGGCGTTGCGGCGCAGCACGCCCGAGCGGACCAGGCAGCCGGCGATGTTGCCGATCTTGGACGAGCGGAAGACCTCGCGGATCTCCGCCGAGCCCAGCTCGACCTCTTCGAACTCCGGCTTGAGCAGCCCCTTGAGCGCCGCCTCGATCTCCTCCAGGGCCTGGTAGATCACGGTGTAGTACCGGATCTCCACGCCCTCGCGCTCGGCCAGGGCCTCGATGGCCTTGCCCTGGGCGCGGACGTTGTAGCCGACGATGATCGCATCCGAGGCCGACGCCAGCATGACGTTGGACTCGGTGATCGCGCCGACGCCGCGGTCGAGGATCTTGAGCTGGACCTCTTCGGGGATGTCGAGCTTGAACAGCGCGTCCTCGAGGGCCTCCACGGAACCGGAGACGTCGCCCTTGAGGATGAGCGTGAGCGCGCTCTTCTCGCCCTCCTTGATCTGGTCCATGAAGTTCTCGAGCGTCGCCCGGCCGCGGGAGTTGGCGAAGCTCGCCGCCCGCCGCCGCGCCTGCCGCTGCTCGGCGATCTGCCGGACCGTGCGGTCGTCCGAGGCCGCGAGGAACGTGTCCCCCGCGCTCGGCACCGACGTGAGGCCGAGCACCAGCACCGGACGGGACGGGCCCGCCTCGCTGAGCGCGTTGCCGTTCTCGTCGAGCATCGCCCGGACCCGGCCGTGCGCGCCGCCGGCGACGATCGAGTCGCCCGCCTTCAGCGTGCCCTTCTGCACCAGGACGGTGGCCACGGCACCGCGACCCTTGTCCAGGTGCGCCTCGATCGCCACGCCCTGCGCCGGACCGTCCTCGGGGGCGGTCAGCTCCAGGGCCGCGTCCGCGGTGAGCAGCACGGCGTTGAGCAGGTCCTCGATGCCGATGCCGGGCTTGGCCGCGACGTTGACGAACATCGTGTCGCCGCCGTACTCCTCGCAGATCAGGCCGTACTCGGCGAGCTGCTGGCGCACCTTGTCGGGGTTCGCCTCCGGCTTGTCCACCTTGTTCACCGCGACCACGATCGGGACCTCGGCGGCCTTCGCGTGGTTCAGCGCCTCGATCGTCTGCGGCATGACGCCGTCGTCGGCCGCGACGACCAGGATCACGATGTCCGTGACCTGGGCACCACGGGCACGCATGGCGGTGAACGCCTCGTGACCCGGGGTGTCGATGAAGGTGATCGCCCGGTCCACGCTGTCGTGGTCGACGTGCACCTGGTACGCACCGATGTGCTGGGTGATGCCGCCGGCCTCGCCCGCCACGACGTTGGCGTTGCGGATCGCGTCCAGCAGCTTCGTCTTACCGTGGTCGACGTGACCCATGACGGTCACCACCGGCGGCCGGCTGACCAGCCGCTCGGAGTCCACCTCGGCGTCGAGGTCGATGTTGAACTGCGCGAGCAGCTCGCGATCCTCGTCCTCGGGGCTGACGATCTGGACGTCGAAGCCCAGGTGCTCGCCCAGCAGCAGCAGCGTCTCGTCCGAGCACGACTGCGTCGCCGTGACCATCTCGCCCAGGTTGAACATCTCCTGGACGAGCGAGCCCGGGTTCGCGTTGATCTTGTCGGCGAAGTCCGAGAGCGAGGCGCCGCGGGACAGCCGGATCGCTTGACCCTGGCCGCGCGGGGCGCCCGAACTCATCGTCGGGGCCGACAGATTGTCGAACTCTTGCCTGCGCTGCTTCTTCGACTTGCGCCCGCGGGCCGGCTTGCCGCCCGGACGCCCGAAGGCACCCGCGGCACCGCCGCCGCGACCGCGCCCGCCGCCACCCGGCCGGCCACCGCCGCCCGGGCCGCCGCGGAAGCCGCCACCGGCACCCGGCGCGCCACCGCCGCCGCCACCGGGACCACCGCGGAAGCCACCGCCACCGCCGCCGCCACCGGGACCACCGCGGAAACCGCCGCCACCGCCGCCGCCACCGGGACCACCGCGGAAACCGCCGCCACCGCCGCCGCCACCGGGACCACCCCGACCGCCACCGGGGCCACCGCGCCCGCCGCCGCCCGGACCGCCACCGGGGCGACCCGGCTGGCGCGAGGGCATGGATGCGGGGCTCGGCCGCGGGGGCATGGACGCCGGGCTGGGCCGCGGCGGCATGCCGGCCGGGCTGGGCCCGCCGCCGGGCCGCGGGGCGCCGCCCGCCGCGGGGCGGCCGGCGCCGGGCGTGATGCCGAACGGGTTGTTGCCGCCGCTGCGGGCCGGCGGGCGACCGCCGGGGCCGGGCCGCGGACCGCCGCCGGGCGCGCCGGACTGGCCGGGCGCGTCGGGGCGACCCGGCCGCGGCATGGCCGCCGGGGAGCCGGGACGCGGGGGCATGGTGCCGGGGCCGGGCCGCGGGCCGGGGCCGGCGGCACCGCCGCCGGGGGCCTCACCGCCGGGCGCGGGGCGCCCCTCGGCCTGGCGCTGCTTGGCGGCGCGAACGGCCGCCTCCTGCTCCTTCTTGAGTGCCGCGGCGCGCTGCTCGGCGGCCTCGACCTCGATGTCGTGCGCGCTCTTGGCCGCCGGGGCGGCCTTGCTCACCGGTGGGCCGGGGACCGGGCCGCGCGGGCCGGGCCGGGGGCCGGGGCCCTTCGGGCCGGGCTTCGGGGCCGCCGGCTTCAGCTCGGCGGGACCGGACGGCGCCGGGGTGGCCGGGGTCGCCGGGCTCACCGTCGGGGCCGCGGGCGGCGCCGGCGTGGCGGTCACCCGGGGCGGCGCGGGGGCGGCCGGCGCGGACGCCCCGCCCTCGGCCACGAACGCGCCACGCAGCCGCCGGGCCACCGGGGCCTCGACGGTGCTGGATGCGGATTTGACGAACTCGCCCATCTCCTTGAGCTTGGCGAGAACGGTCTTGCTCTCGACCCCGAGCTCTTTCGCGAGCTCGTGTACGCGGGCCTTGCCTGCCACTGCACTCCTCACTCCGAGGTCGTGCGGACAGCCCGCAGCGACCTCAATCGTGCACTTGAAGCCTGGTCATGTGAGCGACTTCATCGTGTGCTCATGTCGGTCGTCCTACCTTGCTGGTCTCGGGTGGGTCGCAATGAGCTGCCACCGTCCGTGGTTCCGGGCGGCACGCTGACCGTCCGGAGGTGCTCGGCGAGCGGCCCGGTGTCGGGGACACCGGGGAGCCGGAGCGCGCGCCCTAGGGCGCGGCGCCGCTCCGCCAGCACGAGGCAGGCCGGATCGGGGTGCAGGTGCGCACCCCGCCCCGACAGTCGTCGCCCCGGATCCGGCTGGACCGACCAGCCCGCACCGGCGGCCCGGGCAACGACACGTACGAGTTGCGTCGCGGGAGCGCGCCCTCGGCAGCCCACACACATCCGGATCGGTCCGGGCGCCGGGGCGCCGCCGATGGTGCCGGCAGCGGGTACGACGGACGGACCGGGGGATGGCGGGCCGGCAGCCGGCGCGCCACGCGTCACGGGGAGTCTACCCCGCTTGCCGGAAGATCGTGCCGGCCGGTCGGGCTCGCCGGCCGCCGTCACTCTGCGTCGGCGAGTGCGGGCGCGTCGCCACCGCCCCCGGCCGGCGCCCCGGCCCCCGCCGGCGCGTCCCCGCCGGCCGGTCCGGCGTCCGTACGGCCGGGCTCGGCGTCCGACCGGATGTCGATGCGCCACCCCGTCAGCCGCGCGGCCAGCCGGGCGTTCTGCCCCTCCCGGCCGATCGCCAGGGAGAGCTGGTAGTCGGGCACGGTCACCCGGGCGGTCCGGGCGCCGGAGTCGACCACGTCGACCCGGAGCGCCTTCGCCGGTGACAGGGAGTTACCGACGAACTGGGCCGGATCGTCCGACCAGTCGATGATGTCGATCTTCTCGCCGTGCAGCTCGCTCATCACGGCGCGGACGCGCTGCCCCATCGGGCCGATGCAGGCGCCCTTGGCGTTCACGCCCTGCACCATCGAGCGTACCGCGATCTTGGTGCGGTGGCCCGCCTCGCGGGCGATGGCGGCGATCTCCACCGTCCCGTCGGCGATCTCCGGTACCTCCAGCGCGAACAGCTTCTTCACCAGGCTCGGGTGCGACCGGGACACGGTCACCTGCGGGCCGCGGAAGCTGCGGGTGACGTGCACCACGACGGCCCGGATCCGCTGGCCGTGCGGGTACCGCTCCCCCGGCACCTGCTCGGCCTGCGGCAGCACCGCCTCCAGCTTGCCCAGGTCGATCGAGACGATGCCCTTCTCCTGCCGCGCCTCGTGCGCCTGGACCACGCCGGTGACCAGGTCGCCGTCGCGGCCGGCGTACTCGCCGAAGTGGGCGTCGTCGGTGGCCTCGCGCAGCCGCTGCAGGATCACCTGCTTGGCGGTCATCGCCGCGATCCGGCCGAAGTCGTGCGGGGTGTCGTCGTACTCCCGGACCACCCGGCCCTCGTCGTCGACCTCGCGGGCCAGCACGCTGGCGGCGCCGGTCTTGCGGTCGATCTCGATCCGGGCGTGCGGCTGCGCGCCCTCGGTGTGCCGGTACGCGGTCAGCAGCGCGGTCTCGATCGCGCCGAGGATGGTCTCGAACGGGATCTCCCGCTCCCGCTCCAGCGCGCGCAGCGCGGCGAGGTCGATGTTCACCTCTGGTCCCCTTCCTCGTCGTCGGCGATCTCTTCGAGGTCGCCGTCGGCCACCTCGTCGAGCCGCTGGAACTCCACCTGCACCCGGCCGGGGCCGAGCGCCTCGTACCCGCAGGCGACCCGCTCGCCGGCGATGTCGAGCACGACCGCGTGGGCGGTCGCCTCGACCACCCGGCCGGTGAGCTGCCGCTCGCCGTCCGCCGTGCGGTGGGCGACCCGGACGAGCCGGCCCACGCTGCGCTGCCAGTGCCGGGGCAGGCGCAGCGGCCGGTCGACGCCGGGCGAGCCCACCTCCAGGCTGTACTCCCCGTCGAACAGCGGCTCGCCGGCCTCCTCGGCGGCGTCCAGCGCGGCCGAGACCGCACGGGACACCGTGGCCACGTCGTCCAGCGAGACGCCGCCGTCGGCGTCGATCGTCACCCGCAGCAGGTGCCGCCGGCCGGCCCGGGACAGCGCCAGGTCCTCCAGGTCGCAGCCGGCCCCGGCGATGACGGGCTCGATGATCGCGCGCAGCCGGTCCCGCCGCGCCGCCTCGGTGCCGACGCGCTGGCTGCGGACCCGCGCCGCGGTCTCGCCGCGCGCGCCGGCGGTCCGCCCCGGCGCGGCGCCCGAGCGCCCCGATCGTGACCCGACGGGGTGCCCGCCGGCCCGGCCGCGTGACATCACCACTGCGCTCCCATCCGCTCCGCGCGCCCGTGCGCCGCGTGCTGGCCCGCGCCGGCACGGCGGCGCGCCGCCGGACCGATGCCCGGCGGCTGCGCAGAGCGTAACGCGCGGGCGGGGACGGCGGACGCCAAGCCGACCGGAGTCACTCTCGATCCCGCGCGCGGGTGGCGCAGCGCGGGCGCGCCGGTACGGATGGTGTTCACTGGGGGGGATGGCACACCCGCACCCCGCCCCCCGGACCGCGCCGGTCGCCGGCACCCGCCGCGCGCTGCTGCGCGCCGCCGCCCTCGTGCCGGCCGCGGCCGTCGCCGCCGGCTGCCGCCCCGGCCGACCCGCCGCGCCCGATCCGCTCACCGGCCTGCTCGCCGGCACGGTGGCGCTGGCCGCCCTGTACGCCAGGGTGATCGAGACCACGCCCGCGCTGGCTGCGCGGCTGGCGCCGGTGCGCGCGGCGCACGAGGCGCACGCGGCCGCGCTCACGGCGGTGATCGCGCCGCCGACCACCCCGCCCGCGCCGCCGCCCGGCGCGGCGCCCACAGTGGCCACCCTGCGCCGGGCCGAACGAACCGGCCAGCGCGCCGCCGCCGCGGCCTGCCTCGCCGCCCCGGCGGCCAGGGCGACGCTGCTCGGCGAGATCGCGGCGGCCCGGGCCACCCACCTGGAGGTGCTGGCGTGACCGAGCCCACCGCCGACCCCGGCATCGCCCGGCTGGGCGACGCGCTGGCCGCGGAGTACGCGGCCGTGTACGCGTACGGCGTGCTCGGCGTCCGCCTGCCGCCCGCCCAGGCCCCGGTCGCCCGGACGGCCGAGGCCGCGCACCGCGACCTGCGCGACGCGCTGCTGCTGCACCTGCGCTCGGCCGGGGCCACGCCGGGCGGCGCCGAGCCGGGCTACGCGCTGCCGTTCCCGGTACCGGACGCCGCGGCGGCCCGCCGGCTCGCGGTGGTGGTCGAGGAGCGGACGGCGACGGTGTGGCGGGCGGCCCTGGCGGCCACCGACGGGCCGGCCCGCCGGCTGGTCCTGACGGGACTCACGGACGCGGCCACCCGGGCGACCCGCTGGCGCCGCCTGTCCGCGCAGCTCCCGCTCACGACGCCGTACCCCGGCCGCCCGGGGCCGACCCCCGAGCCGTCCGCAACCTGACCGCGCCCGGCCGGCGCGACAGCATCAACGCGCGCGGATGGACCGGGGCGCCACATCGGACGCCGGGTTGCGGTCGCGGCCGTATCCGTCCCGGTACGGCGCGCGGAGTTTCTCGCGATCAGGTGACGCCGACGCCGATCGCTGTGCCGATGCCGTACGTCGCCAGCGCCGCCACCCCGCCCAGCGCCAACTGCCGCAGCCCCCCGCGCCACCACGACCGCCCGGTGAACCGCGCCACCACCACCCCCGCCGCGAACAGCCCGACCCCGCCCACGGCCAGCGCCGCCACCAGGCTCGCCCAGCCCAGCAGGTACGGCAGCAGCGGGATCAGCGCCCCGACCGAGAAGCACAGGAACGACGACACCGCGGCCGTCCACGGGCTCGGGTGGTCATCGGCGTCCACCCCCAGCTCCTCCCGGACGTGCACCCGCAGCGCCTCGTCCGGGTTGCGCTTGAGCACGTCCGCCACCGCCCGGGCCAGCTCGGCCGGCAGCCCGCGGGCGGTCCAGACGTCGGCGATCTCGGCGGCCTCGGCGTCCGGGAAGCGCTCCAGCTCGCGCCGCTCCTTCGCCACCTCGGCGGCGATCTGCTCGTTCTGCGCCCGCACGCTGGTGAACTCCCCCAGGCCCATCGAGATCGCGCCGGCGACCAGGCCGGCGGCGCCGGTGAGGACGATCGTGTGCGCCGGTACCCCGCCGCCGCCGACGCCGGCGATCAGCGCGATGTTGGTGACCAGGCCGTCCATCGCCCCGAACGTGGCGGCGCGCAGCCAGCCGCCGCTGACGTCGGCGTGGTGGTCGCGGTGCGCGGCGGCGGGGGTGGGCACGGTCATGCCGGACGCCCGGTCACGGGAGGGTGAGGATCTCGTGGCCGTCGTCGGTGACCAGGATCGTGTGCTCGAACTGGGCCGTCCACCGGCCGTCGGCGGTGACGACGGTCCAGCCGTCGTCCCACATCTCGTACTCGTGCGTGCCGAGGGTGATCATCGGCTCGATGGTGAACGTCATGCCCGGCTCCATGACGACGTCCAGGCCGGGGTTGTCGTAGTGCGGCACGTACAGGCCGCTGTGGAACGTCTCGCCGATGCCGTGGCCGGTGAAGTCGCGGACGACGCCGTAGCCGAACCGGCGGGCGTACGCGGAGATGACCCGGCCGATCGCGTTCAGCGGGCGGCCCGGCGCGACGGCGCGGATGCCGCGCATCATCGCCTCCCGGGTGCGCTCGACGAGCAGCCGCGCGTCCTCGTCGACGTCTCCGACGCAGAACGTGGCGTCGGTGTCGCCGTGCACGCCGCCGATGTACGCGGTGACGTCGATGTTGACGATGTCGCCGTCGGTCAGCACGGTGGAGTCGGGGATGCCGTGGCAGATCACCTCGTTGAGCGAGGTGCAGCAGGAGGCCGGGAAGCCCTTGTAGCCGAGCGTGGACGGGTACGCCCCGTGCTCGACCAGGAAGTCGTGCACGATCTCGTCCAGCTCGTCGGTGGTGACGCCGGGCTTGCAGTGCTCGCCGGCGAGCTGCACCGCCCGGGCGGCCAGCTTGCCGGCGATCCGCATCCGCTCGATGACCGACGGGCTCTGCACGTGCGAGCCGGTCCATCTGCGGGGTCCGGGCTTGCCCACGTACTCGGGCCGGGCGATGGACGCGGGCACGGTCCTGCGGGGCGAGCGGGTGCCGGGGACGATGGGGGCGCGCACGGTCATCCCGCCAGCCTAGCTCCGCCCGGGAGCGCCCCGCGCGGCACCGGCACGCGACTTTGCTCACTGTTAGTCATTGCATAGTTACCGGCAGACCCCGACACTCGTGACATCGGGGCTGCGTCTCGGCTAAAGTCCCACACCGTCTCGGCTAAGAGTCGCAAAGCCGCACCCGGCCAGCGCGGGAGGAACCGCCGGATGGACATCCACGTACGTACCGACGGCGGCATCGACGCCGCACTCGACCTGGCCCACTGGATCGAGGCCGACCCGGGGGTCGGCCCGGCGGCCGCGCGGCTGCCCGGCGCCGGCGCCCCCGGCAGCATGGCCGGCAGCGTCGAGCTGCTGCAGTTCGCCGTCGGCAACGCCATCGCGCTCGGCGCGCTGCTCGTCTCCGTCGCCCGCTGGCGGACGTCCCGCCCCGAGCGGCCCACCGTCCGGGTGAGCGTCGACACGCCCGACGGCGCCACCGTGACGATCGAGTCCGACGACCCGGACGCGCTGGCCGCGGCCGTCCGCGAACTGGGCGGCGCCTGACCCGATGGCCCGGCTCGCCGATCCGAGCGCGTCGCGGGCGGTGCTCATCGGCACCGCCCGGTACGACCACCTCCCCGCCCTGCCGGCCGTCGCCGGCAACCTGGAGGGCCTCGCCGCCGCCCTGCGCGACCCCGTGCTCTGGGGCCTGCCGGCCGAGAACTGCCGGGTGCTGCTCGACCCGGTCACCCCGCGCGAGGTGGACATCGCGCTGTCCGAGGCCGGCGGCGCGGTCCGGCCCGGCGGGCTGCTGCTCGTCTACTCCGCCGGGCACGGCCTGGTCGACGTGGACAGCCGGGACCTGTTCCTCGCCCTGCGCGACACCGTGCCGACCGCGATCCACGCCACCGCGGTCCCGTACGACTGGGTGCGGCGCAACGTGCGGCGCAGCGCGGCCGAGCGGCGGGTGATCATCCTGGACTGCTGCTACGCCGGCCGGGCCGAGATGGCCGCCCCGCACAGCCGGACCGTCCTGCTCGCCGACAAGGCCCGGATCGAGAAGAGCTGCCTGCTGGTGGCCGCCGCCGCGACCGAGGCGGCGCAGGCGCCGCCGGGCGAGCCGTTCACCGCGTTCACCGGCGAGCTGATCGGGCTGCTGCGCGCCGGCCTGCCCGGCGGGCCGCGGCTGCTGGACATGAAGACGATCTGGCAGACGCTGCGCGACCGGCTCCTGCACCTGGGGTACCCGCAGCCGGAGGTGCGCGCCCGCAACTCCGGCGACGACATCCCGCTGGTCCGCAACGCCGCCCTGCACAGCCACGAACTCGCCGGCCGGGTGCTGGTCTCGGCGCCGCACGTCACCGGCCCGGACCTGCGCGAAGCGGTGCTGCTGATCGTCCGGTACGACCCCGAGCGCGGGGCGGTCGCCGTCCGGCTGAACCAGCCCACCGACCGGGCCGCGGCCGGGATCGCCCGGCAGTGGGAGCACCTGCTGTCCGACCCGCCGGTGATCTTCCACGGCGGGCCGGTGCCGACGCCGGGGTACCTGGCGCTGGCCCAGCTCCGCCCCGACGCCGCCGCGCCGACCCGGTTCGCGCCGATCGCCGGCCGACTGGGCACGATCGCGCTGTCCGCCGACCCGACCGACATGGACAGCTACCTCGGCGACCTGCGACTGTGCACCGGGTACGTCGGCTGGGCCCCCGGCGAGCTGGAGTCCGACCTGGAGGCCGGGCTGCTGCGGCTCGCCGAGGACGCCCCCGATGCCGCCTTCTCCCCCCGCCCGAACGAACTCTGGCACGAATTGCAGACATAGATGGACATCCCACCGATCGCCGCCGGCGCCGCCGAGCTGGTCGACCACCTCACCCACGCGGTCCGCCGCGGGGAGCACCTGACGCTGCTCGTCGGCTCCGGGCTGAGCGTCCCGGCCGTGCCGGGCGTACCCGACATGATCGCGCTCGCCGACGACTACGCCGCCGGCCGCGACGACGGCGAGCTGGGCCGGGCGCTGGCCGCCGCGGCCGCCGCCGGGTCCGCGCCGGGCGAGGTGTACCGGGCGTACCACGCGGCGTTCGCGAACTGGATCTCCGGCAACGAGTTCGACGTGGTCGCCCAGGCGGCCGTGCTGCACGCGTACCAGCCGGCCGTCCGGGCCCACTCGGCGCTCGCCACGCACGGCGTGTGGCAGCGGCTGGACACCCGGGTCGGCGAGCGGCTCGAGGCCGACCTGGACGCCTGGCGGGTCCCCGAGGGCGTGGCCGCGCTCGGCCGGCTGCTGGCCCGCCGCCCGGCCCAGTTCGGCAACCGGCTGCTGACCACCAACTTCGACCCGCTGATCGAGATCGCGATCCGCCGGGCCGGCGGCCGGGCCAGCCCCCTGACGCTCACCGACGAGGGCACCGCGCCGACGCCGCTGCTGGCCGCGGACGCCGTCCGGATCTTCCACCTGCACGGGTACTGGCGGCCCGCCCGCCCGGCCGAGCGGCGCGGGATGCTGCACGACCCGCACCGGCTGCGCGGCGCCGGCCCCGGCCAGTCGGCGGCGCTGGCCCGGCTGCTGCGCGGCGACACCGTCTGCGTGATCGGGTACGGCGGCTGGGACGAGGCGTTCCTGCGCGCGCTGCGCCAGGTCGGCCACCGGGTCACGGTGGTCTGGGCGTTGTACGACCCGGACCCGGCCGCGGCCGACGCGCACCGGGAGCGGCTCGCCGCGACGCTGGCCGGGCACCGGCCGCCGCTGGTCTTCACCGGGGTGGACGCCAACTCGCTGTTCCCCGCGCTCGCCGACCGGCTCGGCGTGCCCGAGCAGCCGCGCATCCCGCGCACCCGGCGGCGGTTCCGGCAGCGGGTGTGGGAGCGGGAGCTGATCTCCGAGCCGACCAACACCCCGCCGGCCGGGGCGCGGGCGCTGCTGGACCAGCTCGACCGGCGGTTCGGCTGGGAGTTCCACCGGCCGGAGGAGCCGTCCGGCAAGACGCCGGACCTGCTGTACTGGCCGGTCCGGCTGCGCGAGACGTCGTCGCTGATCCACGCCGTGCAGGCGCTGGCCGCCGCCGCGCTGTCGGCCCGCGGGGTGTCGGTGACCGTGTGCCTGGACGACTTCGGGGTGGCCCAGCGGTACCGGTACAGCCACCGGTTCACCGCCGACCTGCGCCGCTGGTTCGCCCTGGTGCCCGACGCGGTCGCGCCGGAGATCGTGTCGCTGCAGGACTTCGTCGAGCGGACCGACGTGCTGGCCGACCCGAGCGCGCTGCTGCGGCCGGTCCGGCCGTGGGCGGTGGCCCGGGAGGCGTACGGCGAGCGCAACCCGTCCCTGTACAGCGTGCTGGTGGCCACCAAGGTGCTGCCGGACGTGCCGGTGGAGCGGCTGATCGACGCGGGCGCCGCGGTGCTCCAGACGCTGCTGTCCAGCAACGCCCGGCGGCTGCTGACCCCGCTGACCATCTGGGCCCACCTGAACCACCTGCTGCTCGACCGCCCCACCGACTCGGTGATCACGCTCAGCGGGCAGGACGAGCGGGCGTTCTGGCAGCTCTGGCGGGAGGTGTTCGACTACGACCTGCACCAGTTGTGCAATCCGCGGGCGGAGAGCCTGTCCAACGACTCGCTGATGCTGCGCTGGCGGGACCCGCGGGAGTTGGCCGACCACCTGACCCGGGCGCACGCGCTGCCGGACTGGGACGCCGACCGCGGGTACCTGCACTGGCTCGTCCAGCACGCGGTGCTGCTGCCGATCTACCTCACCGGCGAGGAGGCGCCGCCGATCGGCGGCGAGCGGCTGGACTCGTGGGCCGCGGTACGGGCGGCGGTGCAGGCCGACCCGGCGGCGGCGCTGGGCACGGTGGCGGCCCGGGTGTCCGCCCTGTACCTCGCGGACCAGGGGCCCGACCAGTAGCGTTCGGGCAGGTCCGGGGTGATTTCCGGGTGCGGGCGGGGTTCCGTCCGGGGTGCCGCCGGCGTTAACCTCGAAGGCATGACGATCACCCCCGGCATGCCGGTACCGCCGGACCTCGCGGCGGGGCCGGCCGCGTGCGGCGGGCCGGCCGACGTCACCGACGGCCACGCCTCCGCCGCCGCCCTGGACCACGCCGTCGCGGTGCTCGACGAGCTGGGCACGGCGCTGGAGGAGACGAGCGAGTGGCTGGGCGAGCCGCTGGCCACGTACGTCAGCGGCGCGGCCACCCAGCGGGAGCTGCGCGGCTGGATCGAGTCCGGCCCGGAGGTCGCGGCGAGCAAGGAGGCCCTGGCCCGGCTCCAGACCGCCGTCGAGGTGGTGGACATCTTCGCCGCGGTCGGCGAGCCGACCGTGGCCCGCGCCTGGCTGCGCGAGGTCTCGCCGACGACGCTCGGCCGCAGCCCGGCCCAGCTCCTGCGGCATGCCCGGCACGAGCGGCTGCTGCACCGCATCCGGGACGCCGCCGCCCGGCACGCCGAGGACACCCACCCGCGGGACTGACGGCCCCGCCGCGCCGGACCGCCCGCGCTGTCGGCCGGTCGGCCGGTTACCCACCGGGAAGCGTTCAGCCCGTTAACCGCCGGCCGATATGTCGGACGACGGGAGTGGGGGGTCATGGCGAGCATCGAGCGGGTCCTGGGTGGCTGCCTCGCAGTAGCGATGGTGGTCGCGATGGCCTGCACCCAGGCCGCCGGGAGCGCGTTCAGCCGCAGTACCAGCAATCCGGGCAACGACCTGACCCTGTCGACGAACTTCAACTCCGGGCCGCTGTACGGCTGGGGGGACAACACCACCGGCCAGTTGGGCCTCGGCAACACCACCAGCCCCCGGACGAGCCCGCTGCAGGTCGGCTCGGCGACGACCTGGGAGTACCTGAGCACCTCGAACCAGCCGGCGATCGACTCCGAGACCGGGCACACCTGCGGCATCCGCACCGGCAACACGCTCTGGTGCTGGGGGAAGAACGACTACGGCCAGCTCGGCCGGGGCAACTACACCGACACGTCCAGCCCGGTGCAGATCTCCGGCTCGTGGAGCACGGTGGCGGCCGCCGGCATCCACACCTGCGGCATCCGGACCACCGGCACGATGTGGTGCTGGGGCCAGAACTCGTTCGGCCAGCTCGGCGTCGGCAACAACACCACGTACAGCTCGCCGCAGCAGGTCGGCTCCGCGAGCAACTGGACCGCGGTCGCCAACGGCAACGTGCAGACCTGCGGCATCCGCGGCGGGGCCGTCTACTGCTGGGGCGAGGGGCTCAACTACAAGCTCGGCAACGGCTCCACCGCCGAGCAGACGACCCCCATCACCACCAGCAGCAACACCACCCACACCAAGATCACCGTCGGCCGGATGCACGCCTGCGCGCTGCGCAGCGCGGGCACGCTGTGGTGCTGGGGGCTCAACGACTCCGGGCAGCTCGGCCGCGGCAACTACACCACCGCGCAGACGCCGACGCAGATCGGCGCGCTGACCACCTGGACGGCGATCGAGGCCGGCCGCGACCACACCTGCGGGCTCAAGACCAACACCCTGTGGTGCTGGGGCCTGAACGACAACTACGAGCTGGGCCTCGGCGACACCACGACGCGCAGCTCGCCGGTCCAGGTGGGCTCGGCGACGGACTGGGCCAAGGTGCAGCCGGGCAACGAGTTCGGCTGCGGCCAGCGCACCGACCGGTCCATCTACTGCTGGGGCAACAACGACTACGGCCAGCTCGCCCAGGGCGACCTGTCCGACGAGACCACGCCGAAGCTGGTCCCCGGCGGCCACACCGGGCTGCTGTTCGGCGGCGGTACCGGCAGCAGCAGCATGTTCTCGATCGGCTGACCGCCCGGCGCCGCACCCGGGTGGCCGTGCCCGCGGGCGCGGCCCCCCGGTCGGCCGCGGGCGTCAGCGGCGGGCGGCGCCGACGCCGGGGGCCGGCGCCGGGAGGGCCGGCGGGCGGGCGCGGGCCGGGGCCAGCGGCCCGTTGAGGTACCGGCCGGCGTGGCCCGCCCAGTCGATGTGCGCGTCCAGCAGCCGGCGCAGCGCCGCGACGTCCGGGCGGGCGTCCGCGGGCCAGACCACCCGCTTGCCCGGCCCGTCCGCCCGCTGGACGCACAGCCGGCCGCGGGAGTCGATCAGCAGCACCGAGTTCGGCGCGGCGGCCGTGCCGGTCACCCGGATGTCCAGCGGCAGCCCCGCGGCGGCGCACTCGGCGACGAACGCGCGCAGGTGGTCCAGCACGTCCGGGCCGGGCAGCACGCCGCGGTGCCGCTCGGCCTTGCCCGCCGGTACAGCGGCGTGCAGCACCCAGTACCGCACCCCGCGGGCGAGCAGGTCGTCGCGCAGCCGGCGCAGCGCGTCGGGCTCCTCGTTGTGCCGGCCGACGACCGTCTGCACGCTGCACGGCACGCCCGCGTCCAGCAGGGTGCGCAGCGTGCCGTGGGCGGCGTCGAACGAGCTGCTGCCGCGCGGCAGGTACCGCGGGCTGACCGGCCGGACCCGGTCGTGCACCTCCCGCCGGTCGCTGTCCACCGACACCCGGACGTGCGCCGACGCGCGGCGCAGCTCGGGCAGCAGCGGCCGGATATCGCCGGCGCCGGAGGTGTCCAGCACCACCCGCTTGTGCACCGCGAGCCGCCGGATCAGGAACGCCGCCCGGGCCGGCGCCACGATCGGGTCGCCGCCGGTCACCACGGCCACCAGCGCGGGGACCAGCGCCGCCGTGCGGGTCACCGCGGCCACATCGGACCACTGCTCGCCCTCGCGGTACGGGATCATCAGGTCGTCGGCGTGGCAGTACACGCAGCGCAGCGGGCAGTGCGCGGTGCTGAAGCAGTTCACCAGCAGCGGCCGGTCCAGCGCCGGCAGGTCGACCAGCCGGCCGACCAGCGACCGGGCCTGGTTCGGCCGCGGCGCGGTCGGCGGGTCGGTGACGCACACGCCGAGCGCCGCCAGCGCCGCCGCCCTGGCCCGGTCGGCGCCGGTCAGCGCCGCCGGGCCGACGTGCAGCCTGCGCAGCAGGTCGGCGTGGGCGGCGTCGACGGCGAAGAAGTCGTCGCGGTGGCCGACGTACGCCACCGCGCCGAACGGCTCGAAGCGGACCGTGGCGTCGGGGTTGAGCGCGGCCCGCAGCACGCCGGCGGCGGTGGGGGCCGCCGCCGGGACCGACGCGCTGATCACCGTGGACACGGTCGCCCGGTCCGAGTGCGAAGCGACATGTTGGCACCCTCGTGGTCGGTACCCGGACGTGGGCACCCGCGTGGCCGGTCCGGAGACGCCGGGCGCAGCGCGTCGGGACGCGGTCACCCCCGGTTCGGCCGCCTATGGAGACAATGGCACGGTCGGCCTGGCCGGCACCCGCCCGTCCGGTCGGATTTCGCGCCACCGAGCACAATCGCCCGCGGGTAGTAACGAACGAGCCGGGGGCCGCGCAGCCCCCCTGACGGTCGTCCCTCAGAAGAGGACGGTGGCGAAGGTGCCGGCCGGGCGGAAGCCGCAGCGGGCGTACGCGCGGCGGGCCACGGTGTTGTAGGCGTTGACGTACAGGCTGACCGTCGGCGCGACCCGGCGCAGCGCGTCCAGCGCGACCGCGGCCATCGCGGGGGCGGCCAGGCCCTTGCCGCGCCAGCGCGGCGCGACCCACACGCCCTGCACCTGCGCGGTGCGCGCGGTCACGACCGCCAGCTCGGCCTTGAAGACCACCTCGTCGTCGATGATCCGGACGTACGACCGGTGCGACCGGATCATGTCCAGCAGCCGGGCCCGGTAGCCGATGCCGCCGTCGTCGGTCAGCGGCGACATGCCGATCTCCTCCTCGTACATCGCCACCGCGGCGGGGAAGAGCAGCTCGGCCTCGTCCCGCCGGGCCAGCCGGACGCCCGGGTCCGGGGCGATGTCGGGGAACCGGTCGAGGGCCAGCAGCGGCTGGTCGGCCCGGACCTCGCGGGCCGGCCCCCAGGAGGGCGCCAGCCTGTCCCACAGCGGCAGCACGGCGTCGGCCCGGCCGACGACGGAGGCGCAGGTGCGCGGCTGGACGGCCAGCAGCTCGGCGAACGCGGTCACCGCGGCGGCGTCGGCCCGGACCGGGATCAGGTGCGCCCCGACCCAGCACAGCGCCTCGGGGATCGGCCCGCCGTACGCGAGCAGCCGCCCGTCGGCCCGCCACCGGGACCAGCCGCGGGTGGTCAGCCGCTCGGCGACCTGGGCCCCGCCCAGCGGATCGGCGTCCAGCACGGCGGACGCCGCGGCGCGATCACCCGCGCCGAGCGGCCGTACCGGTACCGTCAACACCCCACAAGCGTGCCAGAGCCCACCGCCGGATGCGCAGGGGTCGGCCGGGATCGGGCCGAACGGCCCACGGCACCGGTCAGTGCACCGTCACCCGCGGGCCGGGGATCAGGTCCCGCAGCTCCTCGGGCAGCTCGGCGCCCATCCGGTCGGCGAGCCGCAGCGCCTCCTCGACCAGCGTCTCGACGATCTGCGACTCGGGCACGGTCTTGATCACCTCGCCCTTGACGAAGATCTGCCCCTTGCCGTTGCCGGAGGCCACGCCGAGGTCCGCCTCGCGCGCCTCACCCGGCCCGTTGACCACGCAGCCCATCACGGCCACCCGCAGCGGCACCGGGAAGCCCTCCAGCGCCGCGGTGACCTGCTCGGCCAGCGTGTACACGTCGACCTGGGCCCGGCCGCAGGACGGGCAGGAGACGATCTCCAGGCCGCGCTCGCGCAGCGCGAGCGACTCCAGGATCGCCTGGCCGACCTTGACCTCCTCGACCGGCGGCGCGGACAGCGACACCCGGATCGTGTCGCCGATCCCCTCGGCCAGCAGCGCGCCGAAGGCGACCGCCGACTTGATCGTGCCCTGGAACGCCGGCCCGGCCTCGGTGACGCCGAGGTGCAGCGGGTAGTCGCACTGCTCGGCGAGCTGCCGGTACGCGCGGATCATCACGACCGGGTCGTTGTGCTTGACCGAGATCTTGATGTCGGTGAAGCCGTGCTCCTCGAACAGCGAGCACTCCCACAGCGCCGACTCGACCAGCGCCTCCGCGGTCGGCTTGCCGTACTTGTCGAGCAGCCGCTTGTCCAGCGAGCCGGCGTTGACGCCGATCCGGATCGGCGTGCCGGCCGCGGCGGCGGCCCGGGCGATCTCGCCGACCTTGTCGTCGAACTTCTTGATGTTGCCCGGATTCACCCGGACGGCGGCGCAGCCGGCGTCGATCGCGGCGAACACGTACTTGGGCTGGAAGTGGATGTCGGCGATCACCGGGATCGGCGACTTGCGCGCGATGGCCGGCAGCGCCTCCACGTCGTCCGCCGACGGGACCGCCACCCGGACGATCTGGCAGCCCGCCGCGGTCAGCGCGGCGATCTGCTGGAGCGTGGCGTTGACGTCGGCGGTGAGCGTGGTGGTCATCGACTGCACGCTCACCGGCGCGCCGCCGCCGACCGGCACGCTGCCGACCATGATCCGGCGGCTCGGGCGCCGGGGGGCCAGGGGCGGGGGTGGGACGGGCGGCATACCGAGGTCGACGGCACTCAACGGGCTAACCCACTTTCGGCGTCAGCGGAACAGGGTGATCGGGTTGATGATGTCAGCCGCCACGGTCAGCAGCGTGAACGCCCCGAACACCAGGATGACCCCGTATGTCAACGGCATGAGCTTGGCGTAGTCGACCCGGCCGGGGTCGCGCCGGCCGATCCGGCCGTACAGCCAGGAGCGGGCCTTCTCGTACCAGCTGATCGCGATGTGGCCGCCGTCCAGCGGCAGCAGCGGCAGCAGGTTGAACAGGCCGACGAAGAAGTTCAGCGAGATGAACAGGAACAGGAACATCTCCCACGCGTCGTGGGCGAACGCCTCCCCGCCCAGCCGGCTCGCGCCGACCACGCTGATCGGGGTGTCCGCGTCCCGCTCGGCGCCGGTCAGCGACGCCCACAGGGCCGGGATCTTCTCCGGGAACCGCTGCATCGCCTCGACGGTCTTGTCCGCCAGGAAGCCGGTGAACGACAGGGTGGCGCCGACGGCCTCGCCGGGCCCGTACGTGAGCATGGTCCTGGTGCCCGGCGGCAGGGTGAGGCCCACGCCCATCGCCGAGACCGTGCGCGGCGCGCCGGCCGGGTCGTCGACCGGCGCCCGCTGGACGGCGGCCAGGTCGACGGTGAGCGTCCGCGGCTGCCCGTCCCGCTCGAAGCTGATCGTGGCCGGGCCGGGCGGGACGGTCCGGGTGGTGGCGAGCAGGTCGGCGAACGTGCTGACCGGGGTGCCGTTGATCGCGGTGATCCGGTCGTTGTCGCGCAGGCCGGCGAGGGCGGCGGGGCTGCGCGGGTCGGCCGCCGAGCAGGCCCGGGTGGGGTCGTTGGCCACCACGACGCACTCGGTGACCTTGACGTACGCGGGCAGCGCCGACGCCTCGTCGGGCAGGCTGCGGTTGGGCAGGCCGAGCGTCATCGCCATCACCCAGGTGGCGACCAGCGCCAGCAGGAAGTGCACGGCCGAGCCGGCGGACATCACGATCGTCCGCTTCCACACCGGGTACCGCCACATGGCCCGGTGCTCGTCCTGCGGCTCGACGTCGTCGTCCGCGGCCGTCATCCCGACGATCTTGACGAAACCGCCCAGCGGGATGCCCTTGAGGCCGTACTCGGTCTCGCCCCGGCGGAACGACCAGAGGGTCGGGCCGAAGCCGACGAAGAACCGCGTCACCTTCATCCCGAACATCTTGGCCGTGGCCATATGTCCGGCTTCGTGCAGACTCACGGAGATCAGGATCAGGAGCGCGAAGGCGACGATGCCCAGGATTTCCTTCATCAAGCTCCCTTACCGGTCTTGCTGGCGCGGTCGATCAGCTCGTTGGCCCGGCGCCGGGCCCACGTTTCGGCGGCGAGGACATCGCCCACGGTACTCGGTTCGGCAAGGTCGGGCGCCAGGCTGAGGGTTCGCTCGACGGTGTCCACGATCCCGAGGAACGGCAGCCGGCCGGCGGTGAAGGCCGCGATGCACTCCTCGTTCGCCGCGTTGTAGATCGCCGGGCGGCACCGGCCGGCCCGACCGGCGTCCATCGCCAGCCGGACGGCCGGGAAAGCCGACCCGTCCAGCGGGGCGAACTCCCAGGTGTGCGCGGCCGTCCAGTCGACCGCGCCGGCGGCGCCGGGGACCCGGTCCGGCCAGCCCAGGGCCAGCGCGATCGGCAGCCGCATGTCCGGCGGGCTGGCCTGGGCCAGCGTCGAACCGTCGGTGAACTCGACCATCGAGTGCACCACCGACTGCGGGTGCACCATCACGGTGATGTCGTCGTACGCCGTGCCGAACAGCTCGTGCGCCTCGATCACCTCCAGCGCCTTGTTGACCAGGGTGGCGCTGTTCAGCGTGACCACCGGGCCCATGTCCCAGGTCGGGTGCGCCAGCGCCTGCGCCACCGTGACGTCGGCCAGCTCGTCCCGGCCGCGCCCGCGGAACGGGCCGCCGCTCGCGGTCAGCACCAGCCGGCGCACCTCGGCGGCCCGGCCGCCGCGCAGGCACTGGGCCAGCGCGCTGTGCTCGGAGTCCACCGGCACGATCTGGTCCGGCCGGGCCAGCGCGGCCCGGACCAGCGGCCCGCCGGCGACCAGCGACTCCTTGTTGGCCAGGGCCAGCGTCCGGCCGGCGCGCAGGGCGGCCAGCGTCGGGGCCAGGCCGAGCGAGCCGACCACCCCGTTGAGCACCACGTCGCACGGCCAGCCGGCCAGCTCGGTCATCGCCTCGGGGCCGGCCACGATCCGCGGGACGGCGAAGCTGCCGGTGGCGTAGCCGCGCTTGCTCGCCGCGGCGTAGAAGGCGAGTTGCAGGTCCTGGGCGGCGCTGGCCCTGGCCACCCCGACGACCTCCACGCCGAGGTCGAGGGCCTGGGCGGCGAGCAGGTCGACGTTGCCGCCGCCGGCGCCGAGGGCCACGATCCGGAACCGGTCGGGGTGCCGCCGGGCGATGTCGACCGCGCTCCGGCCGATCGATCCGGTGGAGCCGAGCAGGGCGATCCGCCTCACGTCACCAGTCACCCGCCCATTCTCCCGGAGCCCCGCCCCGCCCCCGCCCGCCGGGTCAGCCGCGGTCCGCCGGGGTCCACGCGTCGTAGCGCTGGGCCGCCGCCGACTCGCGCAGCCCGAACCGGCGGTACAGCCGGGCCAGCGGCCGCGGCGCCCACCAGTTCCACCGCCCGAGCAGCCGCATCGTCGCCGGGACCAGCAGCAGCCGGACCAGCGTGGCGTCGAGCACGATCGCCACGATCACGCCCACCCCGACCATCTTGATCATGGTGATGCTGCCGGCGGCGAACCCGGCCACCACGAGGATCAGCAGCAGCGCCGCCGCCGTGATGATCCGCCCGGTGTGCTGGAGGCCGAGGGCGACCGCCCGGGTGTTGTCGCCGGTGGCCTCCCACTCCTCGCGGACCCGGGAGAGCAGGAACACCTCGTAGTCGGTGGCCAGCCCGAACAGCACCGCCAGCATGATGATCAGGTTCGTCGGGTCGAGGAAGCCGGTCGAGGTGAAGTGCAGCAGGCCGGCCAGGTGGCCGTCCTGGAAGCCCCAGACCATCACGCCGTACGAGGCGCCGATCGAGATCAGGTTCATCAGCACGGCCTTGAGCGGCAGCAGCAGCGACCCGAAGGCGAAGAACAGCAGCACGTACGTGCTCGCCGCCATCAGCACCGCCATCCACGGCAGCCGGTCGCGCAGGCCGTCGAGGACGTCCACGTCGTTCGCCGTCCGGCCGCCGACCAACACCTCCGCGCCCGCCGGGGCGGGCACCGCGCGCAGGTCCCGGACGAGGTCCTGGGTGCGCGCGTCGGTCGCCTCGCCGGGGTACCGGACCGCCACCAGCGCCGCGTCGCCGCGCTGGGTGACGACCTCCGCGCCGGCCGCCGGCGGCACCGCGCCGAGGGTGGCGGCGAGGCCCGGCACCGCGGCCGCGGGCACCCCGCGGACGAACACCTGGATCCGGTCGGCGCCGCCGTCGGGGAACTCCCGCCGGGCCACCTCGCTGACCGTGCGCGCCTCGGTCCCCGCCGGCAGGATGCGCTCGTCGAAGCCGCCCCAGGTCATCCGGTACGCCGGCACCGCGAGCGCGAGCAGCACCGCCGCCACCCCCACCGCGTACAGCACCGGCCGGCGCATGACGCTGTGCGCGATCCGTGCCCACGCCCCGGCCGCCGCGCCGGTCGGCCCGACCGGGCGGCGCCGTCGCGGCAGCGGCAGGCGCAGCGCGTTGACCCGGTGGCCCAGGACGGCGAGCAGCGCGGGCAGCACGGTCAGCGCGCCGAGCATCGCCACCAGCACCGCGGACATGGCGCCCAGGCCCATCGACCGGAGGAAGAACTGCGGGAAGATCAGCAGGCTGGCCAGGGCGAGCGCGATGGTCAGGCCGGAGACCAGCACGGTCCGGCCGGCGGTGCCGACGGTGCGGGCGATGGCGGCCGGCACGTCGTACCCGTCGGCCAGCTCCTCGCGGAACCGGCTCACCACGAACAGCGCGTAGTCCACCGCCATGCCGAGCCCGAGCAGCGTGATCACGTTGATGGCGAACACGGACACGTCGGCGAACATGGTCACGACCCGGACCATGATGAACGAGCCGAGCACCGCCAGCGCCCCGATGATCAGCGGCGTGGTCGCGGCGATCAACCCGCGGAAGATCAGCAGCAGCATCAGCAGCAGGACCGGCGCGGAGAACAGCTCGGCCCGGGTCAGGTCCGCACTGGACCGCTCCTTGACCTGCGCCTGGAACCCGACGCCGCCGCCGACGTCGGTGCGCAGGCCGGGCGCCCGGGCGGCCGCGGCGACCCGCTCGTACGCGGCCAGCCGGCCGTCGTCGTCGCCGGCGGTGAGCTGGATCGTCACCAATGTCGCGTGCTGGTCCCGGGCGATGTACCGGGCGGCCAGCGCCGCCGCGGCCGGCGTGCCGGGCGGGGCGTCGAAGGCGCTGCGCACCTCGCGCACGCCGGGCAGCGCGCGCACCCGGGCGACGGCCTCGGTGACCGGCTGCCGGAAGGTCGGCTGCTGCACGGTGGCGAGCGGGTCCCGGTACAGCACGACCACGTGGCTGCCCTGCTCGCCGAACGCCGCGGTGATCGCGTCGCCGGCCCGGGCCGCCTCGCTGTCCTTGACAAAAAAGCCGCCGCTGACGACCCGGTCGAAGACGCCGCCGCCCCAGGTCGCACCCAGTACCGCGACCGCGAGCCCGAGGGCCAGCACCCACCAGCGCAGCCGGACGACCGCGCGCCCCCACCAAGCGAACACGGCGACCTCCCAGATCGGACGGGCCCGACGCCGGTTCCGCGGCGTAGGCTTACGCCACGGCCAGCGAGGGTTGGACACCGGCCGCCGCCGCGAACCGAACGGCTGCCGCGGGCGACCGGTGGTGAACACTGTTCGCTGTTGCGAACAGTGTGGGCCAGCGGTGATGGTGTTTACCACACTCGGGAGAGCGATGACGTCCACCACACCGACGCGCGACGTCGGCCCGTCCCGCCGGGAGCGGCAGCGCGCCGCCACCCGTACGGAGATCAAGTCCGTGGCCCGCGGGCTGCTCGTGCGCGGCGGCGTGGCCGAGGTGTCGGTCCGGGCCATCGCCCGCGAGATGGGGCTGACGGCGGCCGCGCTGTACCGGTACTACCCCGGCCTGGACGCGCTGGTCGCGGCGCTCGCCACCGACCTGTACGACGAGCTGCGCGGCGAGGTGGAGGCCGCCCGGGACGCCTGCGCCGGCCCGCCGCCCGCGCCGCCGATCGCGATGGCCCGCGCGCTGCGGGCGTGGGCGCTGCGCCACCCGGCGGAGTTCGGGCTGCTGTTCGGCAACCCGGTACCGGCGATCCAGGCGCTCGAGGCCAGCGGCCTGGAGCGGCCGCCGGACCACGCCGGGCGGCGGCTGGGCGAGGTGTTCATCGCCGCGTTCGCGCCACTGTGGAACAACACCGCGGCGGCCCGGCAGCCGGCGGCGCTGGACGAGACGGCGATCACCCACTTCCGCCAGGTGCACGGCGACGCGCTGCCGACCGCGGCGGTCGCGTACTACCTGCGCGCCTGGACCCGGCTCTACGGCGTGGTGGCGATGGAGGTGTTCGGCCACCTGCGGTTCTGGGCGGCCGACGACCTGACGCCGCTGTTCGAGGCGGAGGTGGCGGCGTTCAACGCCGAGCTGTCGCCGCCGCCCGGCTGAGCCGCGCTCAGTCGACGCGCTCGGCGCGCAGCTTGTGGCCGACGCTCGTCAGGCACTTGCCGGAGTTCAGGTCGAAGCGCCAGCCGTGCAATTGGCAAGTCAGTACGTCGCCGTCGACCACGCCGAACCGGGTCAGGTCCGCCTTGAGGTGCGGGCAGCGGCGCTGCACCCGCCAGCCGTCCAGCTCGATGTCCTCGGCGTCGGTGGTGCGCTCGTGCTCGTCGTACCAGCCCTCGGCGTACTGCAACCGCTCCTCGGACAGGCACTTGAAGAACGAGTAGACGAACTCGTTGTACTGGCCGATCCGCGCCGCCGAGAACCGGCAGGACAGGAACAGCGAGTTCACCCAGTCGCCCTCGTCGATGTGGATCAGGTGCTCGATCAGCGCCCGGCCGGTGCGGAACCGGTACCGGACCTTCTCCCCCGCGTACGGCCGGACGACCTTGCCCGGGAAGTCCACGCTGATCGACTCGACCACCTCGCCGGCCTCGTCGGTCAGGTCGAACCGGACCGGCCCGCCGACCCCCTTGGCCATGTAGATGGACTCCTCCAGCAGCGGCTCGATCCGCTTCCTCAGCGCCGCCAGCACGTCGATCTCCGGGTGCCGCCAGGACGCCTTCTCCGCCTCGATGACCGGCCGCTTGCGGTCGCGCATCTCCTCCAGCACGGCCTTCTTGTCGGCGAAGTAGCCCTCGACGGACGGCACCGGCTGCACCGTGTCGCAGGTGTCCGCGGTCAGCTCGGTGACCGTGCCGGGCAGCAGCACGACGGCGTTGCTCCCGCCCACCTTGGCGTACTCGCGGACGAAGTCGGCCTGGTCCGGGAAGATGTTGCCCTCGTCGCCGTGGATGTCGTTGAGGTGCCACAGCTCGTCGTCCAGGAAGCACGGTGGTCCGGCGATCGGGAACACCCACGACGCCCTGAGGTCGTCGATGTACCGCCAGGTGCGGTCGTACTGCCGCTCCCGCTTCTGCTTGCCGAAGGCGGTCTTCGCCGCCTGCGGCAGCTCGTAGACCATCGGGTACCAGATCGCCCCGGAGAACTGGAGCAGGTGCGCGTGCACGTGGCCCAGCTCGGTGAACCGGGTCAGGTCGGTCGGGCGGGCGTCGTTCTGGTTGAGCAGCCGGACGCCGTCGTACTCCACCCACAGCGACGAGTCGCCGATCGGCCCGTCGGTGGGGCTGATCAGCGCCTGGATCATGACCCTGAGACCGCCGTCCAGCTCGTGCACCTCGTCGGAGACCGTGCGCAGGAACCGGGTGAAACCCAGCTCGCGCAGCTCGTCCTCCAACTGGCTGGTCGGGTACTCCGGCAGCAGGACCGTGGCCTTCTTGCTGACGTACCGGCGCAGGTGGGCGGCGTCGAAGTGGTCCCGGTGCAGGTGCGAGACGTACAGGTAGTCGACGTCGCCGAGCGACTCCCAGTCGAGCTGCGCGTTGTCCGGGAACGGGAACCAGGACGCGAAGTACGCGGGGTTCACCCACGGGTCGGTCAGGATGCTGCCCGCCGGGGTGTCGATGCGCATGCTGGCGTGACCGGTACCGGTGATCCGCACCGTGGATTCTCCCTTGGCCGTGGCGATGTCTCCCCACGACTATCCCAGTCTCCGCCACAACCATCCCACCAGGGCCCGACCCGGCCACCGGCGGCACGGCCGGCGTGCGAGACTGGGCGCGGACGACGCGCCTCGCGCCCGCGCCCGCCGCCCCGGCCCGATCGGCCGACCGGCCGCGCTCCGGGCGCGCGAGTAGAGCCCCGGGCGCGCGAGTAGGAAGGGCCGGACGACGTGGCTGGCAACGCTCCCGTGACCGCACCGGACCAGCTCAGGCCGACCCGCCGCAGGCCGTGGCAGATCGCCGGCGTGCTCTCGGCCCTGGTGATCGTGCTGATGGCCGTGTTCGGCAACCACCAGGGCCGGGTGGAGAACTACGTCTCGTACGTGATCGCCGGCCTCATGCTGCTCGGCATCGTCGTCGAGGAGGGCCTGCGCCGCAGCGGCCTGCGCTCCTGACCCGCCGCGCCACCCCGGCCGGACCGCGCTCCGCGGCCCGGCCGATCCCGCGCGTCAGTACCGGCGCAGCAGCTCGCTGACCTCGCGCAGCGCGGCCTCCACCTCGGCCTCGAAGTAGCCGCCGGGCACCAGGCCGAACCGGGCCCGCTCCAGCTCCGCCGGGCTCACCGGCATCGGGCCGCGGCCGGACAGCGCCGACAGGATCCCGTCGAACAGCCGGTCCACCTCGGCCGGGTCGTACCCGCTGCCGAACCGGCGCGGCTGGAACCCGCGCCGCAGCTCCTCGACCCGCTGGAACTCCGGACCCGGCCCGCCGGCGGGGCCGCCGCCCGGTCCGGGCGGGCCGCCGAAGCCGCCGCCCGCGGGCGGGCCGAAGCCGCCGCCGGGCGGCGGGCCGTAGCCGGGATCGCGCGGCGGCGGTCCGCCGTAGCCGGGCTCCGGCGGCTCGGGCCGGGCGGCGCCGAAGCCGCCGGTCGACGGCTCGCCGTAGCCGGGCTCGCCGCGCCGGCCGTAGCCGCGCGGGTCGTCGCGCTCGGGCTCGCCGTAGCCCGGCTCGGCGCGCGGGGCGCCGTAGCCGGACTCGGGGCGCGGGGGCTCGGGGGCGCGGGGCTCGGGCCGGCTGTACCCGGCCGGCTCGCGGGGCGGCTCGCCGCGGCCGAACCCGGGTCCGCCCGGGCCGCCGGGGTCGGGCTCGCCGCGGCCGTAGCCGGCCGGCTCGGGGCGGCCGCCGTACTCGCCGGGCGCGGGCTCCCGGCCGCCGTACGCGGGGGCGGGCTCGCCGCGGCCGCCGTACGGGGCGTCGGGGCGGCCGTACCCGCCGCCGTTCTGCTCGCCGCGGCCGAAGCCGGCGGGCTCGGGGGCGCGCTCGCCGTACCCCGGCTCGCCGCGGCCGCCGAAGCCGCCGGGCGGGCCGTCGGGTCCGGGGCCGCCGTAGCCCGGTTCGGGGCGGTCCCGGTCGGCCAGCCGCATCTCGGTCGTCATCTCGGCCTTGCCGTGCCGGCCCGGCCCGCGGCCGCCGAACCCCGGCTCGCCGTAGCCCGGCTGGTCGTCGCGGGTGGCGCCGGCGAACCGCTCGTACCCGGCCGCCTCGCCGCCGCCGCGGCCGTACCCGCTCGGCTCGCCCGTGGCGTACGCCGGCTCGGCGTACCGGCCGCCCTCGCCCGGCCGGGCGGCCGCTGCGGCCCGCTCGGGCACGCCGGCCCGCTCGCCCCGGCCGGCGTCGGCGGAGTCGCGCAGCGGCGCCCGGCCGCCGGACTCCTCGCGCTCGGCGAGCTGCCGCTCGACGCGGTCCAGGTGCAGGTCGACCTGCCACTCGTCGTACCCGCCGAAGCGCACGCGGAAGACCACGTCGTGCACCTCCTGCGCGGAGACCGGGGCGCCGGCCTCGTCCCCGGCGAGGGTCGCCTCGACCCGGTCCAGGAAGCCGTCGACCTCGTCGACCTTGTACCCCCGGCGGAGGGCCCGCCGGCGGAACCGCTGACCCTGACTGGTCACTGTGCCGCCTTTCGTTCACGACCGGTGGTCGCCGGCTGCCCGGCGGCGGCCAACTGGCCGCACGCGCCGTCGATCTCCCGGCCGCGCGTGTCACGGACGGTGGTGGACACCCCGGCGGCCCGCAGCCGGCGGACGAACTCCCGCTCGACGTGCGGCTCGCTGGCGTCCCACCGACTACCCGGCGTCGGGTTGAGCGGGATCAGGTTCACGTGGGTGGACCAGCCCGCCAGCAGGCGGCCCAGCAGGTCCGCCCGCCACGGCTGATCGTTCACATCCCTGATCATTGCGTACTCGATGGAGACCCGGCGGCCGGTTCGTGCGGCAAAGTCCCGGGCCGCGCCGAGCACCTCCGCCACCTTCCACCGCTGGTTGACCGGCACCAGTTCGTCCCGCAGCTCGTCGTCCGGGGCGTGCAGGGACAGCGCGAGCGTCACCGCCAGGCCCTCGTCGGCGAGCTTGCGCATCGCCGGGACCAGGCCGACGGTGGAGACCGTGAGGTGCCGCTGGGACAGGCCGAGCCCCTCGGGCGCCGGGCTCGTCAGCCGCCGCAGCGCGGCGGCGAGGCGGGGGTAGTTGGCGAGCGGCTCGCCCATCCCCATGAACACCACCCGGGACAGGCGGGCCGGCGAGCCGACCACGGCGCCGCTGGCCGCCACCCCGGCCAGGTGGACGACCTGGTCAACGATCTCCGCGACGGACAGGTTGCGGGTGAGCCCCGCCTGCCCGGTCGCGCAGAACGGGCACGCCATCCCGCAGCCGGCCTGGCTGGAGACGCAGGCGGTGACGCGGTCGGGGTACCCCATCAGCACGCTCTCGACCAGTGCCCCGTCGTGCAGCCGCCACAGGCTCTTGCGGGTGGCGCCGCCGTCGCAGACCTGCTCCCGGACGCGGTCGAGCAGCGGCGGCAGCAGGGCCGCCCCGGCGTCGGCGCGGAGCGCGGCCGGAAGGTCGGACATCTCACTGACATCGCGTACGAATCGTCCGAAATAGTGATTCGAGAGCTGATTAGCCCGGAACGGGGGCAGGCCGTGCGCGGCCAGCGCCGCCCGGCGCCCGGCGAGATCGAGGTCGGCCAGGTGGGTCGGGGGGAGCGCGGCCCGACCGCGGCGCCCGGCGCCGAAGTCGAGAATCGGCAGCTCACGCGGGGTGGCCGGATCCGGCTCGACGCCGGACGCGGGGGCGTGCTGGCCGGGCACGGTGGCCCGGGACGGGGACTGCGCAGTCATGGTCCAACCAGTCTCGCACGTCCACCCCGTACCGCGCCGGCAGCGGCCCGGGTGCGCGGACCTCCCCCGACGGCCGCCCGGCGGCCGCGGGCGGCGACGCCGCCCCATCAGCGCCGGCGCGGGAGCAAGGCATCGCGTACCTGCGCGCGGCGGCGCGGTCGGTCGCGGCGGGGCCGGTGGTCACGGTGGGGCCGGTGGGCTGCCGCCGCGGGTGGCGGCGGCGGGTGGGTGGCGGCGGTCAGCCGGGGATGAGCACGGACAGCAGCAGGTACGCCGTCGGCACCGCGAAGATGATCGAATCCAGCCGGTCCATCAGGCCGCCGTGGCCCGGCAGCAGGTTGCTCATGTCCTTGACCCGCAGGTCCCGCTTGATCATCGACTCGGTCAGGTCGCCCACCACCGCCATCGCCGCCACGGCGACGCCGAAGACCAGGCCCGCCCACGGCGCCAGGTCCAGCAGCGCCCAGCCCAGCCCGAGCCCGCCGAGGCCGGCGGCGGCCAGCGAGCCGAGCAGCCCCTCGCGGGACTTGTTCGGGCTGACCTGCGGCGCCAGCGGGTGCTTGCCGAAGCGGACCCCGACCGCGTACCCGCCGGTGTCCGACAGCACCACCACGGCCAGCGTCAGCAGCACCCGGAGCATGCCGTCCGGCGCGAGCGCCAGCGGCGCGGCGAAGCCGAGCAGGAACGGGACGTACAGCGCGATCAGCGCACCGGCGGCGATATCCCGCTCGTACCCCGCCGGCCCGTCCCCCAGCCGCCACACGCTGGTGGCCAGGACCGTGACCAGCAGCCCGATCGCCAGCCCGTCGGGCCCGGCGACGAACCCGAGGAACGGAATGATGGCCGCGCCGAGCAGCAGCGGCGGCAGCGGCGCGCGCATCCCGGCACTGCGGACGGCCCGGACCATCTCCCACACGCCGGCCCCGGCGGCCAGCGCCACGACGGCGGCGAAGGCGAGCGGATGCGCGAGCGACCCGAGCACCAGCACCCCGAGCCCGAGCCCGACCCCGATCGCGGCGGGCAGATTCCGCCCGCCCCGCGGCGCCTTGCTCCCCGCGGCCGGTACGGCCGGCAACTCCGTGGTGGCCCCCGCCTGCTCACCCCCCGCATGGCCCGCCGCCCCGCGATCACGGGCTGAGGTACCCCTGCCGGCGTCCTCGGGGTAGCTGTCCTCATGTTCGCCGTGGGCGGTCCCGGCGGCGGGCGGGGGGTGGTCGGGGTTTCGGCGGCGGCGGCTTGCCGGGTGGTCCGTGGCTGGTGTGCGGCCGGGCGGCTCGTCGCGGGGGTCCCGGGCGCCGGGGCGGGCCGGCGGCGGGGCGTACGGGTCGTAGGGCTCGGGCGGACCCTGGGCGTCGGACCAGCCGGCCGGCTCGTCACGCGGATGCTCGGCGTCCGACCAGCCCGGCGGCTCGTCGCGCGGGTGCCCGGTATCGGACCAGCGCGGCTGCCCGGCATCGGACCAGCCGGCGGGCTCATCGCGCGAGCGGCCGGTGCCGGACCAGCCGGGCTCATCGCGCAAGCGGCCGGCATCGGACCAGCCGGTGGACTCCTCACGGGAGTGACCGGCGTCGGACCAGCCGGGCTCGTCGCGTGAGCCGCCGGCATCGGACCAGCCGGCGGGTTCGTCACGGGAGGGCGGCCACCCGCCTGTCGCACCCGGCTCGCCCGCCCACGCCGCGGGTCCTCCGCCCGCGGGTCGGTCGTCCGACCACCCGGCGGGCGGTCCGCCCGCCCGCCGATCACCGGACCGGCCCGCCGGGCGGTCGCCCGTGGAGCGGTCGCCCGGCCGGCCGGGCGGCTCGCCGTAGCCGGGCCGGGGCGGTTCGCCGTACCCCGGTCGGTTCGGCTCGCCGTAGCCCGGCGGCGGGCCGTCGGCGTCCGGGGTCGGCCAGGTGCGGGCGCCGTCCGCCTCGGCGGACCGGCGGTGCCGGGGCCGGCGCGGTTCGTCGCCGGCCCACTCCCCCGGCGGCCAGCGCGGCTCGGCCGGGTTGCCGGGCCAGTCGTCGGCGGGCTTGTCGGTGTCGGTGGCGGCGTGCCGGGCGCGCCGCGAACGCCGACCCCCGACGGCGGACGGGCCGTCGGCGTGGTCAGTCGGGTCGGCGAACATCAGGTCACACCTCTAGGAGTTCGGCTTCCTTGTGCTTGATCAAGTCGTCGATGGTGCCAACGTAGCGCTGGGTGAGGTCGTCCAGCTCCTTCTCGGCCCGCCGGCCCTCGTCCTCGCCGGCCTCGCCGTCCTTGACGATGCGGTCCAGCTCCTCCTTGGCCTTGCGGCGGATGTTGCGGACGGAGACCTTGGCCTCCTCGCCCTTCTGCCGCACCACCTTGATCATGTCCCGGCGCCGCTCCTCGGTCATGGGCGGCAGGTTGATCCGGAGCTGGGTGCCCTCGTTGTTGGGGTTGACGCCGAGGTCCGAGTCGCGGATCGCCTTCTCCATCGCGCCGAGCTGGCTGGCGTCGTACGGCTTGATCAGGACCATCCGCGGCTCGGGGATGCCGACGGAGGCCATCTGCGGCAGCGGCGTCGGCTGTCCGTAGTAGTCGATCATGATCTTGGAGAACATGGCCGCGGTCGCCCGGCCGGTGCGGATCGCCGAGAAGTCCTCCTTGGCGAACTCCACGGCGCGGTCCATCTTCTCCTCGGCTTCGAGCAGCGCGTCATCGATCACGGCTCGTCTCGCCTCCTCTTCAACCTGGTGGGGGTGCACGGGGCGGCGGTCAGGCCGCGTCAACGCCGGTGCGGCTCACGCCGCGGTGATCAACGTACCGATCTGCTCGCCGCGCAGGGCGCGCACGATAGTGTCCTCGCCCTCGGCGCCGAAGACCAGCATCGGCAGCCCGTTGTCCATGCACAGGCTGAACGCCGCGGCGTCGGCGACGCGCAGGTCGCGGCGCAGCGCCTCGCCGAAGGTGACCGCGTCGAGCTTGCTCGCCGTGGGGTCGGTGCGCGGGTCGGCGGTGTACACGCCGTCCACGCCGTTCTTGCTCATCAGGACGATGTCCGCGTGGATCTCCAGCGCACGCTGCGCGGCGACGGTGTCGGTGGAGAAGTACGGCAGCCCCGCCCCCGCCCCGAAGATGACCACGCGGCCCTTCTCCAGGTGCCGGATCGCGCGCCGTGGGATGTACGGCTCGGCGACCTGCGCCATGTTGATCGCGCTCTGCACCCGGGTCTCGATGCCCTCCTTCTCCAGGAAGTCCTGGAGGGCGAGGCAGTTCATGACCGTGCCGAGCATGCCCATGTAGTCGGCCCGGGCCCGGTCCATGCCGCGCTTCTGCAGCTCCGCGCCGCGGAAGAAGTTACCGCCGCCGATGACCGCCGAGACCTGCACGCCGGTCCGGACCACCAGCGCGATCTGCCGGGCGATCGCCTGCGCCACGTCGGGGTCCACGCCGACCCGGCCGCCGCCGAACACCTCGCCGGACAGTTTGAGAACCACGCGCCGGGCGGGGCTGCGCCGCTGCGCCACCCGCCGTACCGCGGGCGCGCTCTCCTCCGCCGTCACCGCCATCCGCCCTGCCTTCCCTGTCCACCCCGCGTGTTGTCACCGGCGACATCGCCACCCGCGCGGGCGCCGGTCCGCCCCTCGCGGCCGGGGCCGGGCCGTACGGCCGCCCCGGTGGACCATATGCGACAAGGAGGCCACAGCGACCGATTGGTCCACCCGTGACCCCCTCGTCACCTCGAACGTGTGATCGCGCTCAGGCCTGGCCGACCTCGAACCGCAGGAAGGCCGTGACCTCGATCCCGGCCTCGCCGAGCACCTGCTTCACCGACTTCTTCTGGTCGGCGACCGACGCCTGCTCCAGCAGCACGAAGTCCTTGAAGAAGGAGTTCGTCCGACCCTCGACGATCTTCGACAGCGCGGCCTCCGGCTTGCCCTCCTCGCGGGCGGTCTGCTCGGCGATCCGGCGCTCCGACTCGACGACCTCGGCCGGCACGTCCTCGCGGCGCAGGTACCGCGGGCGCATCGCCGCGATCTGCATCGCGGTGGCCCGGGCGTCGGCGTCGGCGGCCTCGTCGGACTTGCCGGTGTACTCCACCAGCACGCCCACGGTCGGCGGCAGATCCTGGCTCTTGCGGTGCAGGTAGACGCCGACGGTGCCGTCCAGCACGCCGAACCGGTTGACGACCAGCTTCTCGCCGATCTTCGCCGACAGCGCCTGTACGGCGTCGGCGACGGTGCCGCCCTCGAACGCCGCGGCCAGCAGGCTCTCGGCGTCGGTGGCCTTGGCCTGCACGCCGTGCGCGACGAGCTTGTCGGCCAGCTCGATGAACTCGGCGTTCTTCGCGACGAAGTCGGTCTCGCAGTTCAGCTCCAGCAGCGCGCCGCCGGAGTGGGCGATCAGGCCGTTGGCGGCCGTCCGGCCGGCGCGCTTGCCGACGTCCTTGGCGCCCTTGATCCGCAGGATCTCGACGGCCTTGTCGACGTCGCCCGCAGCCTCGTCCAGCGCCTTCTTGCAGTCCATCATCCCGGCGCCGGTCAGCTCGCGGAGTTTCTTGACGTCCGCGGCGGTGAAGTTAGCCATGACTCTCTTCTCGGGTGTGTCGGGCTGGTTCGGTAGTGGGTGACCGGTGGGCGGCGCGGCGCGCCGCCCACCGGGACATCATTCGGCGCTGGCGGTCGCCGGCTGGGCGGCCGGCGCGGCAGCCTCGTCGGCGGGAGCAGCGGCCTCGACGGGCGCAGCGGTCTCGGCGGGCGCAGCAGCCTCGACGGGCGCAGCGGCCTCGGCGGGGGCGGCCTCGGGAGCGGCAGCAGCGGCTTCGGCGGCCGGGGCGGCAGCGGCGGGCGCGGCCTCCGCGGTCTTCTCCAGGAGGTCCCGCTCCCACTCCGGCAGCGGCTCCTCGGCCCCGGTCTCGGGCTTCTCCCGGTCGCCACCGCCACCGCGCTTGCCCGAGCGGGCGATCAGCCCGTCGGCGACGGCGGCCGCCACGACCTTGGTCAGCAGCTCGGCCGACCGGATCGCGTCGTCGTTGCCCGGGATCGGGAAGTCGACCTCGTCCGGGTCGCAGTTGGTGTCCAGGACGGCGATGACCGGGATGTTGAGCTTGCGGGCCTCGTCGACCGCGATGTGCTCCTTCTTGGTGTCCACCACCCAGACCGCGGACGGGGTGCGCTGCATGTCGCGCAGACCGCCGAGCGTGCGGCTCAGCTTGATCTTCTCGCGGGAGAGCTGCAGCGTCTCCTTCTTGGTGTACCCGGCGGCGGTGCCGGACAGGTCGCCCAGCGCCTCCAGCTCCTTCATCCGCTGGAGCCGCTTGTAGACGGTCTGGAAGTTGGTGAGCATGCCGCCCAGCCAGCGGTGGTTGACGTACGGCATGCCGACGCGCGCCGCCTGCTCGGCGATGGCCTCCTGGGCCTGCTTCTTCGTGCCGACGAACAGGATGGTGCCGCCCTCGGCGACGGTGGTGCGGATGTACTCGTACGCCTTCTCGATGTACTCCAGCGTCTGGCGCAGGTCGATGATGTAGATGCCGTTACGCTCGGTGAAGATGAAGCGCTTCATCTTCGGGTTCCAGCGCCGCGTCTGGTGCCCGAAGTGCACCCCGCTCTCGAGCAACTGACGCATCGTCACGACGGCCATGGAAAACTCCTCGGTTCCCTGGTTGTGCGGGTGCCGGTCGGCCCCGCCCTGGCGCCCGGTCGCCGGCCGCGCGGGCCGCGCTGCGGGCGCGGACCAGGGAGGCCGCCGCCACCGTCGGTAACCGACGGGGAGGGCGCGCGAGATGCGGCGCATCGATCGGCCGGACCGGTCCCCGGACGGGGTGCCGGCTCGGTGATCGCTGTGCCGGGCGGCCATCCATGGACGGTCGCCAGTTGGCAAGTGTACGCGCCACCGGGGCGCCGGCGGTGGCCGGGCCGGGCGGGCGGCGGGCCGGTGGTGGCGGCGTCGGCGACGGGTCGGCGGGGTATCGGCGCAGCCTGCCGCGGTCGCCGGTCCCGCCGCGGCGCCGCGCTGCGACGCCGCGGCCGGCTCACCGGTCGATGCGGTCCTCGCCGCGGGCGCCCCTCGGCTCGCCGCCGCCACCGGAGCCGCCAGCCGACCGGCGGGCTCGGGCCGCCGAGCCCGGAGCGGCAGGCCGGGGATGGCGTGCTGGGGGTGTGGCTCGGAGCGGCGGCCCGGGGTGGCGGGCCCGGGTAGCCGTGGCCGCACGGCGGCTTCAGGGGTAGCGGGCCCAAGTGGTGGGCTCGGGGCGCGGCCTCAGGGTGGCGGGGCGCGGGGTGGCGGGCCCGGGGTGGCGGGCCCGGGGTGGCGGGCCCGGGGTGGCGGGCCCGGGGCGGTGACCTCGGGGCGGCGGCGAGCCCGCGGGCCGAGCGCCCTCACGGCGTCCTGCTCCCCGCCCAGCCGGCAGTGTGAGGTTGACCGCGGCGTCGCCGACGGCCCCGGGGTGACCGGGTCAGTTCTGTTACGTCCGAGATCGATCTGGTTGACCCAAGCCGATCCCGGAGGAGCCGAGTCGGAATACTGCGGGCAATTCGGGCGAGCGCACAGGTCGGGGACCGTCCACAGGTCGCGCGGCGGCGTGGTGGCGGGCGGGTCGGGCGGCGGCGACCGTACCGGCATGGACAAGGCGACCCCCCGATCCCTCGGCGCCCGTGGCGAGGTGCTGGCGGCCGAGTACCTGGCCCGCGCCGGCCTGGTGATCATCGAACGCAACTGGCGCTGCCCCGACGGCGAGATCGACCTGATCGCCCGGGACGGCCCCGCGCTGGCGTTCATCGAGGTGAAGACCCGCCGCGGCGTCGGCTACGGCACCCCGGCCGCCGCCGTCGACCCGCGCAAGGCGGCCCGGCTGCGCCGGCTCGCGGCCCGCTGGCTGGCGACGAGCGGCATCCATCCGCCGGTGGTCCGCTTCGACGTGGTGGCGATCCTCGCCGACGACGCCGGGCCGCCGCGGATCGAGCACCGGGCGGGGGCGTTCTGATGGGCTACGCGCGTGCCCTCGGCGCCGGCGTGGTCGGCGTCGCCGGCCGCGCGGTCGAGGTGGAGGCCGACGTCGCCAACGGGCTGCCCACCATGCGCCTGTCCGGCCTGCCCGACGCGGCGCTGCACGAGGCCGGCGACCGCGTCCGGGCGGCGATCGCCAACTCCCGACTCCCCTGGCCGGACCGGCGACTCACCGTCAACCTGCTGCCGGCCGCGCTGCCCAAGCACGGTTCGGGCTTCGACCTCGCCGTGGCATGCGCGATTCTGGGCGCGGTCGGGGCGCTCCCGGTACCGGCGCTGCGCGGCGCCGCACTCATCGGCGAGCTCGCCCTCGACGGCGGCGTCCGCCCGGTCCGCGGCGTCCTGGCGATGGTCATCGCACTGGCAGCGGCCGGCGCCCCCGAGGTACTCGTACCGGTCGGCAACGCCGACGAGGCGGCACTGGTCCCCGGCGTGACCGTCCGCCCGGTCCGCCGACTCGATGAGGTCGTTTCCCACCTCCGCCGCGAGACCGAACTGGCGCCGGTCGACCCGCCGGTCGACGGCGCGCCCGCCCACGGCCCCGACCTGGCCGACGTCGCCGGCCAGGAACTCGGCCGCCGCGCGCTGGAGGTCGCCGCGGCCGGCGGCCACCACCTCGCCCTGCTGGGCCCGCCGGGCGCCGGCAAGACCATGCTCGCCGAACGCCTGCCCGGCATCCTGCCGGCGCTGGACGACGCCGCAGCGCTGGAGGTCACCGCGCTGCACTCGCTGGCGGGCGTCCTCGCCGACGGCGCCCTGGTCCGCCGCCCGCCGTTCCAGGCCCCCCACCACACGTCCACGCTCCCGGCGCTGGTCGGCGGCGGCAGCGGCCTGGCCCGCCCCGGCGCACTGTCGCTGGCCCACCGGGGCGTGCTGTTCCTGGACGAGGCGCCCGAGTTCGCCGGCCGGGCACTGGAGGCGCTGCGGCAACCGCTGGAGACCGGCCGGATCGTCGTGGGCCGCGCCGGCGGCGGCACGGACTTCCCGGCGCGGGTCCAGCTCGTCCTGGCGGCCAACCCGTGCCCGTGCGCGAGCGTCTCCCCCGACGGCCTCTGCCCGTGCACGTCGATCGCGAAGCGCCGGTACACCGGCCGCCTGTCCGGCGCCCTGCGCGACCGCATCGACATCCAACTCGAACTCCTCCCCGTCCGCGCCGCCGAACTGACCGGCTCGACCGCCGGGGAGTCCTCGGCCGCGGTGGCGGGGAGGGTCGCGGCGGCCCGCGCGGCCGCCGCCGAACGCTGGGCGCCGCTGCACCGCCGGACGAACGCCGATGTCAGCGGGGCTGACCTGGGCAGCGCCCGGTACGCACTGCCCGCGGCCGACACCCGCCGGCTGCACGAACGCCTGGACCGCGGCGACCTCACCGCCCGCGGCTACCACCGCACCATCCGCCTCGCCTGGACGATCGCCGACCTGGACGGCCGCTGCCGCCCGGACGCCGACGACGTCGCCGAAGCCCTGACCCTGCGCACGGGAGCCCTCACATGACCGCCGTCCCCCCGCCCGCCCCCAGCCGACCGCACGACGATCTCGTGGGCCTCCCCGCAACCAGCACGATCTCGGCCCCACCGCTTCGGCAGCCGGCCGACAGCGGCAACTCGGACTCCCACAGCAACAGCGGGAGCAGGGACGACGCTCGCGGAGACAGCAGCGGTGCCGCCGGACGTAACGCGTCCACCGGAGATCGGGGCGACGGCAGCGACGCCCGTGCGGACGTGAGCGCCGCCAGCACAAGCAACCTCCGCGCCGGCGTCAACGACGGCAACGGCAACGGCAACGGCAACGGCAACGGCAACGGCAACGGCAACGGCAACGGCAACGGCAACGGCTCAACGATCGAGGACGTGCGGGCGCGGATCATCCTCACCTGGCTGACCGAACCCGGGCACCGCGTGGTCCACGACCTTGTCGCGGCCGAGGGCGCACCCGCGGTGGTCGCGCGGGCGCTGGCCGGCGAGCTGCCGGGCGACCGCCTGCGCGACGCGATCGCCGCCCGCCTCCGCGCCGCCGCACCCGACCGCGTGGCCGACGCGGCTCTCGCCCGCGCCGACCGCCTGGGCGCCGACCTGCTCACCCCGGCCGACCCGGCGTGGCCCGGGCAACTCGCGGACCTGATCCGGCTCGACGGCACCGGCGACGGGCACAGCCGGCCGCCGCTGCTGCTCTGGGTCCGCGGCGACGGCGACCGCGATCTACTCGGCCGCCCGAGCGTGGCGGTCGTGGGCGCACGCGCCTGCTCGCCGTACGGCGTCCATGTCGCCGGGTCGCTCGGCTACGGGCTCGGTCAGCGCGGCTGGCCGGTCGTCTCGGGCGGGGCATTCGGCATCGACGCCGCCGCCCACCGCGGCGCGCTGTCGGCCGGCGCGCCGACGGTCGCCGTGCTCGCCTGTGGGGTCGACCGACCGTACCCGGCGGGCAACGCGGCCCTGTTCGATCGCATCCTCGCCAGCGGGCTGCTGATCAGCGAATGGCCACCCGGAGCGGCGCCACATCGACACCGATTCCTCGTCCGGAACCGGGTGATCGCGGCGCTCGCCGCCGGAACCGTGGTCGTCGAGGCGTCCCCGCGCAGCGGCGCCCTGGCCACGCTGCGCCGGGCACTCGCGATCGAACGGGTGGCCATGGCCGTACCGGGACCGGTGACCGCGGCCACCTCGACCGGCTGCCACCTGGCGCTGCGCGAGGAGCCGGCCACCCGGCCGGTGACGAGCGCCTCGGACGTCATCGAGGAGGTCGGCCGGATCGGCGTCGATCTGGCGCCCCTGCCGCGCGGCCCGGAGGGCGTGCGCGACCGGCTGCCGGCGGACGCCGCCGCGGTACTGGAGGTGGTCCCGGCCGGGCGTCCGGCCGGCGCGGACGCGCTCAGCGCCGCAGCGGGCGTACCCCTGCGGACGGTCCTGCGCGTCCTGCCCCTGCTGGTCGACCTCGGCCTGGCCCGCGCGCTGGACGGCGGCTACGTACTCGGCCCGCGCCGCTGAACCCCAACCCTGCCCACCCCGGCGTCGACCTCGCGGTCCGACGCTGACCTCGTGCCCTGACGCCAACGTCCGTGCCCTGATATCCGTGCCCCCTGATATCAGCCTCGTGACTGGGCATCGCCGCCGTCACCGCCCTGCTCGACGCCGGCCTTGACGTCGACTTCGTGCCTTGGCGTCGGCCTGTGTGGCGGCAGCAGGGGCCGGGCTGCTGGTGCGGGTCGGTACCTCCCCGCAGGTGCAACCGGTTCGCGCGGCTACCCGAGTAGCGGTAGCAGGCGGCTGCGGCCCAGGCCGAGGACGGCAAGGGGATCCAAGTAGTCGCGTTCACGGCGCAGTCCCCAGTGGAGGCAGGCCGGACGGGCGCAGCCGCGATGCCCCGCCGCCAACCGTCCGAGCGGCCCACCGGCGACAACCTCGGTACCGGCCGGTGGTGGCCCGGTCACCGGCTCGTAGGTGGTCCGCAGTCCGTCGGCGTGCGCAACACTGACCACGCCGCGACCGGCCACGGTCCCGGCGAAGAGCACTCGGCCGGCGAGCGCCGCCCGGACCACGGCACCGCCGCGGCCACCGAGATCCACGCCCCGGTGCCCCGGCCGCCACGGCTCGGGCGGCGGATCGAACGGCCGCGCCACATCGACCACCCCGTCGAGCGGCCATCGCCCCTCCACGCCAACACGAACGTGCGCGCCGTCCACGCCACCGCGGATGTCTCCGCCGACCGCGTCGCCGCGAGAGTGTCGGTAAGAGTGCGTCGGAGCGGGGATGGCGCCCGCCGGCGCGGTCCCGACCGACCGCTCCGCCGCGACAGCCGCGGTAGCGGCGGTAGCGGTAGCGGCGGTAGCGGCGCCGGGGGTCGACTCGATCGCAGCCGAGCCGACCGCGCTGATCCAGCACATGCCCACAACCAGCGCCCGGGCCGCACGCGCCGCAGCCCGGGCCCAGCCGCCAGCGGTATCACCCGGGCCGGGGCGAGCCCGACGATCAACACCAGAACCATGATCAAAGCAGGGGCGGGGTCGTCGGAAAGGTGACAGCCGCGACGGGCGCGAATCCCCCTCCACGCGGTGATAACCGGACGGTGGAGCCGGCGCGATACGCGGAGCTGCCGGGCATGGTGTCGCAGGTGTGGGCATGCGCCCACCCTCGGCGGCCCGGGCGGACAGCACCACCCGTCACCACCCTCGCCTGTGGACAACCACCGGCCTGTGGATAACTCCCGGCTGCCCGCCGGGAGGCGCTACGGTCGGCTCAGCTCCCGAATCCGGAGTCCGACGGCAGCGAGATGTCGGGCTTCTCCAGCTCCTCGACGTTCACGTCCTTGAAGGTGATCACACGAACATTCTTCACAAACCGCGCGGGCCGGTACATATCCCACACCCATGCGTCCTGCATCTCGACCTCGAAGTACACCTCGCCGTCGGCGTTGCGCACGTGGACGTCGACCTGGTTCGCCAGGTAGAAGCGGCGCTCGGTCTCCACGACGTACGAGAACTGCCGGACGATGTCGCGATACTCCCGATAGAGCTGCAGCTCCATCTCGGTCTCGTACTTTTCGAGATCTTCGGCGCTCATCGCCCTCCGCCTTCCATGGCCCCATCTTCCCCCACGGGCGGGGTCGACCGGCGGCGCGCCGGGCGCGCCACGCCGACCGTACCCCCCAGCGCACCGACCCGTGTCGGCGGCACCGCGCCGGTCCCCCCGGCTGCGCGGGCCGCGCCCGCGACGTTGACGTACGAGAACCGGTGCTCGGAGCAGGGCCCGAGCCGGGTCAGGGCGGCGCTGTGCTCGGCCGTCACGTAGCCCTTGTGCACGGCGAAGCCGTAGCCGGGGTACAGGGCGTCCAGCTCGACCATGATCCGGTCCCGGGTCACCTTGGCCAGCACGCTGGCCGCGGCGACGCAGGCCGCCACCCGATCGCCCTTCCACACCGCCAGCCCCGGGATGCCCGCCCCGTCCACCCGGAAACCGTCGGTGAGGACGTACTCCGGGCGGACCGCCAGCCCGGCCAGCGCCCGCCGCAGCGCCGCCACGTTGCACACGTGCAGCCCGCGGGCGTCGATCTCGGCGGCCTCGATGATCACGACCCGGTGGGCCAGGCAGCGGGCCATGACCTCGTCGTACACCCGTTCCCGGGCGGCCGCGGTCAGCAGCTTGGAGTCGGCCAGGCCGGGCACCTCGCCGCGGCGGCCGGGGGCCAGCACGGCGGCGGCGGCGACCAGCGGGCCGGCGCACGCCCCGCGCCCGGCCTCGTCGGCGCCGGCCACGACGGCGAAGCCGCGGCGGTGCAGGGCGCGTTCGAGGGTGTACAGGTCGCCGTCGCGGCGCAGCAGGGTCCGGGGCGGGGTCAGCATCGCGCCTCCCCGAGCACGCGGGACACCAGGCCGGCGAGGCCCTCCGGGTACACCACGTCGGTCGTCGCCGCCAGCTCGTCGAGCGGCCACCAGCGATGCGCGTCGATGCTGCGCCGCTCCACCTCGTCGAAGCCGGCGGTCACCACGGCCAGCGGGGGCGTCCGGAGCAGGAAGAAGTCCTGCTCCTGGCAGAAGGCCCGGCCGTCGAACCGGAACCGTACGGTCTCCCGGTGCACCGGCGCGCCCAGCGCGGCGGGCGGCACCCGCAGCCCGGTCTCCTCGGCCAGCTCCCGCGCGGCACCGTCGGCCGGCGACTCGTCGGGGTCGAGGCCGCCGCCGGGCGTGAACCAGTACGGGCTCGGGGCGCTCGAATCGAAGCCGTGGAACAACAGCACCCGCTCCCGGTCGTCCACCAGCAGCACCCGCGCGGCGCGGCGAAATTCGTCCTCCATCGCACCGCCCAGCCTAATGCGCCGCCCGACCACGACCCGCGGCCGGGACCGCCCGCCCGCCCGCGCCGGCCCACACCCCGGAGCGCGACGCGCCACCGACCCCGGTAGCGCACGCGCGAGGGTCGGTACCACCGAAGGCAGCGCGGCCGGCGCCACCGGGACCGACGGCACCGGGGCCGGCGCGGCCGCGTACCCGGGCGTCAGGAGCCCTTCGGAGCCGGGACCCCGTCGAACGTCGACGGCGGGCTCAGCCAGGTCGCCCGGGAGAACGGCCAGAACAGGACGAACGCGCGCCCCACCACCGAGTCCAGCGGGATGGTCGCCACCTGGATGTCCGCGCTGCGGCCCCAGTGCTCCAGCGAGTCCCCGGACTGGGACCGGTGGTCGCCCATCACCCACAGCCGCCCCTCGGGGACGGTCACCTCGAAGTCGCGGTCGGCGGGCGCGTCCCGCTCGCCGTTCTCCTGGAACAGGTACGGCTCGTCGATCGGGTTGCCGTTGACGGTGATGCGGCCCTCGGCCTGGACGTACTTGAGCTGGTCGCCGGGCAGGCCGATGACCCGCTTGATGAAGTCCTCGCTCTCGGCGCCCGTCCGCCACTCGGACGGCGCCTTGAAGACGATGATCTCGCCGCGGTGCGGCTCCCGGAAGTCGTAGACGAGCTTGTTGACCAGTACCCGGTCGTTGAGGTCGAGCGTGTGCTCCATCGACTGCGACGGGATGTAGAACGTCTGGAGGACGAATGCCCGTACGACGAAGGCGACCAGGACGGCCACCGCCAGCAAAATGGGCATTTCACGCCAGAAGGATGACCGGCGCTTCTCGGTCTGCTCGTCAATCACCCGAGAAGCCTACGACGTGGCCCCGGGAACTTCCTGCGGGTACGCGCGGACAGCGCCCAACTGGCCACGAGCGGGAGTACCACCCCCGCGCCGACGTCGTTCCCGCCGCCGGCGGTGCCGCGCAGCGGCGCGTTGGCCGCGTTCGGCACGGCGTCGAACGTGGACGGCGTACCGAGCACGCGCCAGCTCTTGGTGGGCCAGACGATGACGAACGCCTTGCCGATGATGTTGTCGATCGGGACGAGCCCCTGACATCGACCGTCCAGTGATACGAGACGGTGGTCGCCCATGACGAACATCTGCCCCTTGGACACCACGACCTCGTCGAACCGGCGCCCCCGGCACTGGCCGCCGGCGGGGGCGTCCAGCGGGGAGTTCTCGAAGACATACGACTCGTCGAGCGGCACCCCATTGACCAGCACCCGGCCGTCGGGGTCGCAGCAGGACACCCGGTCGCCGGGCAGGCCGATGACCCGCTTGATGAAGTCCTTGTCGCCGGGGCGGGTCACGCCGACGAGGTCGCCGAGCGTCCGGCCGAACTTGGCGGCGAAGCCCAGGCCGGGCTCCGGCGGGATCTCCGGCAGCCACGAGTCGGTGCCGGAGAACACGACGATCTCGCCGCGCTGCGGCCCCTGCATGTCGTACACCATCTTGTTGACCAGCACGCGGTCGCCGACCAGCAGGGTGTTCTCCATCGACCCGGACGGGATGAAGAACGCCTGGACGAGGAACGTCCGGATCAGCACCGCCAGGCAGAACGCCACGGTCAGCAGGACCGGCATCTCCTGCCAGAGCGGCATCTCCTTGCGCCGCGCCGGCGCGGGCGCCGGGCCGGCGCGGCCGACCGGGCGGGGCCGGCCGCCGTTCCCGCCGGCCAGGTCCACCCGGGCGCGCGCGGGAACCCGGAACCGCCCGGACGTGTCGCTGTCGGCCCGCAGCGGCTCGCGGCCGACTCCCCGGCCGTTGCGGTAGTCGCGCGGCGGCGCGAGCGGGTCCGGGCGCCCGCCAGGGCCGCTGTCGAGCGCCCGCGGGCCGCGCGGCGCGACGTCGCGGTACGACCGTGGCCGCTCGGTCGCCGGCCCGCTGCCGGCCCGGTCGCCCACAGCCGGCCTGCTACCGGCCCGGTCGCCCACCGCCGGACCGTCGTCCGGGCCGTCGTCGATCCACTTGTCCACTGCCGGCCCGGTCGCGGCCGTCGCGCCGGGGCGCGTCGCGCCCTCGCGGTCCCGGCTGGCCCGGTACCGGGGCTCCCCGTCGCCGGCCGCCCGCCGGCCACCGGCCGGCGCGTCGTCGACCCCGCGCCGGCCGCCGCCGGGGGCGTCGTCGTCCGCTTCGTGGCGGCCGCGCCCGTCCACCGGTCCCGGGTCGTCGTCGTCCGCGGCCGCGCGGCGGCGCCCGCCGCGCCGGTACGCCGCGTCGCCGCCCGGCTCGTCGACCAGCAGCGGCTCGCCGTACCCGGACCGCCGGCCCGGACCGGCGCCGTCGGTGTACTCGTCCCGGCGGTGGGTGCCCGCGGCCTGCGCGTCCCACTCCAGCCGGCGCTCGCGGTACCCGCGCTGCTCCCGGTACGCCCCCGGCTCCCGGCGCGGGCGGCGGCCGTCGTCGGCGGGGCCGCGGTCGGCGTGCCGACCCTCCCGGCCGGTGCCGCCGCGGATGTCCAGTTCGCGGCCGGCCACGCCGCCGGAGCGCTCCCGGCCCTCCGGGCGCGAAACACGACTACCGCTCGGGGGTGCATCCACCGAGCGGTAGTCGTACGGTTCGCCGCGATCGTCGTCGCGGTCGGAGCGTGTGGCGGACATCGGGGTCAAGCGTAGAGCGCGAGCGTGATCATGCCCAGCCCCGATCGGTCATTGCCGATGCACTGCTCGGCCGAACGGATCAGCCGACCTTCTCGCGCAGCTCCTTGATCTTGGCGGCCTTGCCGCGCAGATTGCGCAGGTAGTAGAGCTTCGCCCGGCGTACGTCGCCGCGGGTCAGGACCTCGACCCGGTCGATCGCGGGGCTGTTGAGCGGGTACGTCCGCTCCACCCCGACGCCGAAGCTGACCTTGCGGATCGTGAAGGTCTCGCGCAGTCCGGCGCCCTGGCGGCGGATCACGACGCCCTGGAACACCTGCACCCGGGAGCGGTTGCCCTCGACCACCCGGGCGTGCACCTTGAGCGTGTCGCCGGCACGGAAGTCCGGGGTGTCGGTCCGCAGGGACTGGGCGTCAAGAGCGTCCAGCGTGTTCATCGCTGCTGTCCTCGTCGGCTCAAGGCACACCGGACCACGCGGGGCCGACATGCGTACGTATCTGGTCGCTGAGCAATTCCCAGCACTGTCCCGCCGGAAAGGGCGGGGCGGGTGGCGCGCGGCGCGAAACGGCCGCGGCAACCTCCCTACTTTGCCATACCGCCGGCCGGGGGCGGAAATCCCCCCTCGACCAATACGGCGATGTCACGTTCGTCCAGGTTCGGCCGGGCCGGTCCGGCCAACAGGTCGGGCCGCCGCCGGGCCGTGCGCCGCAGCGCCTCGTCCCGGCGCCACCGCGCGATCCTACCGTGGTCCCCGGAGCGCAGGACCTCCGGTACGTCCCGCCCGCGCCACTGCGCCGGCTTCGTGTAGACCGGGGCCTCCAGCAGCCCGGCGGCGTGCGACTCCTCCAGCAGCGAGTCGGCGTTGCCGAGCACGCCGGGCAGCAGCCGGGTGACCGCCTCCAGCATCACCAGCACGGCCACCTCGCCGCCGAACAGCACGTAGTCGCCCAGCGACACCTCGGTCACCGGCATCCGGGCCGCCGCGTCGTCGAGGACCCGCTCGTCGATGCCCTCGTACCGGCCGCAGGCGAACGCCAGCCACGGCTCGGCGGCCAGCTCGACCGCGAGCCCGTGGTCGAACCGCGCCCCGGCCGGACTCGGCACGATCAGCCGCGGCACCCCGCCACCGACGGCCGCACCCCCGATCACGCCCGAGCCGCCGGCACCGACACCGACACCGTGCTTCCCGCCGCCGTTCTCGGCACTACCGCCGCCGACCCCGCCGTCGGCGGGTGCGCCGCCGACCAGCAGGGTGTCCAGGGCCTCGCCCCACGGCTCGGGCCGCATCACCATGCCCGGCCCGCCGCCGTACGGCGTGTCGTCCACCGTCCGGTGCACGTCGTGGGTCCAGTCGCGCAGGTCGTGCACGCGCACGTCCAGCGTCCCGGTGGCCCGCGCCCGCCCGACCAGCGACAGGCTCAGCGGCGCGAAGTAGCCGGGGAAGATCGTCAGGATGTCGGCCCGCAGCCGGGGCGGCGGGGCCGTCACAGCTCGAACAGCCCGGGCGGGGCGTCGACCACGACCCGGCCGCCGGGTACGTCGACCTCGGGCACGATCGCCGCGACGAACGGCACCAGCGCGATCGCGCCGTCCGGCCGGCGCAGCACGAGCAGGTCGGCGGCCGGCGCGTGGTCGATCCGGAGCACCTCGCCGACCGGGTCGCCGGCCGGGTCGACGGCGCGCAGGCCGACGAGCTGGTGGTCGTGGTACTCGTCCGGGTCGGCGGGCGCGCCGATGTCGGCGACGGGCACCCAGAGCACGACGCCGCGGACCTCCTCGGCGACGTCGCGGTCGGTGACCTCGTCGAACGTCACCAGCAGGCGCCCCTGGTGCGGCCGGACGGTACGCAGCCGCAGCCGCTCGGGTACGACCCAGCGCCCGTCGGTGGCCGGCGGTGCCGGGGCCGGGCCGCGGGCGGTGCCGGTCAGCAGGGCGGTGCCGGGCGTGAACCGCTGCTCCGGCTCGTCCGTCCGCACGTCCACGATGACCTCACCGCGGATGCCGTGCGGACGGACGATCCGGCCGACGATCACATGCATCGGTCGCGGGCGGTTCAGTAGGCGTCGACGATGTCGACGCGCACGCCGCGCCCGCCGATCGAGCCGACGACGGTACGCAGGGCCTTCGCCGTGCGGCCGCCGCGGCCGATCACCGTACCGAGGTCCTCGGGGTGGACGCGGACCTCCAGGCGCTTGCCGCGCCGCGAGTCGACCAGCCGCACGCGCACGTCGTCCGGGTTGTCGACGATGCCCTTGACCAGGTGCTCCAGGGCCGGCCGCAGCGCCATGTCAGGCCTGCTCACCGGCGGCGGCCGCCGGCGCGGCCTCCGCACCGTCGTCGGCCTTGGCCTTCTTCGGCGCGGCCTTCTTGGCGGCCGGCTGCTCCGCGGCGGTGTCGGCCGCGGCCGTCTCGGCGGCGGCGGCAGCGGCCTCCGCACGGGCCTTCACGGCCGGGACGAGCAGCGGCTTGGTCGGGGCCGGCAGGCCCTTGAACTTCTGCCAGTCGCCGGTCAACTCCAGCAGCCGCTGGACGGCCTCGCTGGGCTGGGCACCGACCGAGAGCCAGTGCTGGACCCGCTCGGACTTGACCTCGATCAGCGACGGGTCGTGCTTCGGCTGGTAGATGCCGACGTACTCGATCGCGCGACCGTCGCGCTTGGTACGCGAGTCGGCGATGACGATGCGGTACTGCGGGTTGCGGATCTTGCCCATCCGCATGAGCCGGATCTTGACGGCCACGTGTGCTCGCTCCTGATGTCTGTGGAAGCCGAGCGTGCGACCGACACCGTGGGGTTGGCCCGGTCGAACAGCTCTGGTGGACTGGGCAGCCCGCCCGGTTCAGAGGGCTCGCGCGCGCTGCCGCATACCAACTCGTCATTCTGCCAGACGCCGCGCCCGCCCGTGCCCCACCCCCGCCATCGACCATTGCCCGACATTTCGACCGCCCGACGGGACCCGACAGGGGTCACCGCGGGGCGCGGGGTCGGTTCAGCGGGCCGAGGGCCGGTCCCAGCCGGCCGGCAGCGCGTCCGGCACGGCCCACGCCGGGTCCGGCCGGAAGTCGCACCACGTCCCGTCGAACGGGAACGCCCCGGCCTCGATCAGCCCCGCCACCCGCCGGCCCTCGGCCCACACGGCGTCCGGGTCCGGCACCCAGTACCGGTCGGGCAGGGCGAGCCGCTCGGCGAACTCGTCCTCGTCCTTCCACACCCAGGTCCGGTCCGGCAGGGCGACGATGTCGAGGTCCTGGTCCCGCATGTCGACGCCGGCCAGGCCGGCGTCGGCCCAGCGGACGGCGGGCTCCTCCAGGTTGACGTACCAGTTCTTGAACCGGTCGTCGCCGTCGAAGAACCACCACACCGAGTGCGCGGCGCCCGGCGGCATCAGCTTGAGCACGCCCGGCCCGGACCAGCGGTGCGGGTGCACCCGGTGCTCCAGCGTCACCCACTCCGCGAACGGCATCGCGCGCAACTGCCGCCCGTCCGCCGCCACGCTGCTGCCGACCGGCGCGCCGCGCGGGATCCAGACCAGCAGGCCGCGGTCGTCGTCGGCGACGACCACGGCCGTGCGGACCCAGCCGATCACCCGCGGCCGGACGTTGCGGTGGACGATCACCTCGCCCGGCGCGAACCGCCGCATCAGTACGCGCGGGACAGGACGGCCACGAGGCCGTCCTCGTCCTCGCTGTCCGGCACCGAGCCGTCGGCCCGGACCAGGCAGCGGACGGTGACGCCCTGGTTGTTCGCCTCCGCCTCGCCGGCCGCGCCCACGGCCGACCACGGCACCCGGGCCCAGCCGGAGCCGGCGGCCTCCAGCGCCTCGCCGAGCGTGCCGACCTCCACGGTCCGGGCCTCGCGGGCGGCCAGCGCCGCGTCGTACAGCGCCCGCTGGTCCTCGGCCAGCGCCCGGACCACGGCGTCGACCACGGCGTCGACCGGCAGCGGGGTCTTGCTGCCGTCGACCCGGCGGACCAGCGTGGCCCGGCCCTCGGCGAGGTCGCGCGGGCCGACCTCGACCCGGACCGGGTACCCCTTCAGCTCGGCGTCGACCGCGCGGCGGCCGAAGGCGGTGTCGACCCGGTCGTCCAGGGCCACCCGGACGCCGGCGTCGCGCAGCGCGTCGCGCAGCTTGTGCGCGGCCGGCAGCACGCCGTCGCCGTCCTTGACCACCATGACGTACGCCTGCACGGGCGCGAGCGCCGGCGGGACGCGCAGCCCGTCGTCGTCGCCGTGCACCATGATCACGCCGCCGATCATCCGGGTGGTGACGCCCCAGGACGTCGTCCAGGCGTGGCTGAGGCCCTTGTTGGCGTCGGAGTACGTGATGTCGAACGCCCGGGCGAAGTTCTGCCCCAGCTCGTGGCTGGTGCCCATTTGCAGCGCCTTGCCGTCGCCCATCATGGCTTCCAGCGGGTACGTGTGGGTCGCCCCGGCGAACCGCTCCCGGGTGGTCTTGCGGCCGACCACGACCGGCACCGCGAGCACGTTGACCATGAAGTCCTCGTACACGTCGTGCAGGATCCGCCGCGCGTACGCCCGGGCGTCGGCCTCGTCGGCGTGCGCGGTGTGCCCCTCCTGCCAGAGGAACTCGGAGGTGCGCAGGAAGATCCGCGGGCGCAGCTCCCAGCGGACGACGTTGGCCCACTGGTTGAGCAGCATGGGCAGGTCGCGGTACGAGCCGATCCACTTCGCCATCGACTCGCCGATGATGGTCTCGCTGGTCGGCCGGACGACGATCGGCTCGGCGAGCTGCTTGCCGCCGCCGTGGGTGACGACGGCAAGCTCCGGCGAGAAGCCCTCGACGTGCTCGGCCTCCCGGGTCAGGTAGCTCTCCGGGATGAACAGCGGGAAGTACGCGTTCTGCGCGCCGGTCGCCTTGATCCGGGCGTCCAGCTCGGCCTGCATCCGCTCCCACAGGGCGTACCCGGTCGGTCGGATGACCATCGTGCCGCGCACCGGCCCGTTGTCGGCGAGCTGCGCCTTGGCGATGACGTCCTGGTACCACCGGGGAAAATCCTCGGCACGCGGAGTGAGAACACGACCCATGCGGCCAATCCTATCGGCGGCGTCGACCGGGTTGCTCAGGGGCGCACGACGCGCCCGCGCAGGATGATGTGCCGCGGCGCCTGCACCACGCGCAGGTCGGCGCGCGGGTCCTCGGGGTACACGACCAGGTCGGGCAGGCCGCCGGGGACGAGGCCGGCGAAGCCCAGCCACTCGCGGGCCCGCCAGGAGGCGGCGGCGAGGATGTCGACCGGCTTCATCCCGGCCTTCTCCCGCAGCAGCAGCATCTCGGTGGCGGCGAGCCCGTGGTGGATGCCGCCGCCGGCGTCGGTGCCGACGTAGATGGGCACCCCGGCGTCGTACGCGGCGGCCACCACCTCGGGGAACCGGCGGTGCAGCTCGCGCATGTGGACGGCGTAGCCGGGGAACCTCGGCTGCGCCTGCGCGGCGATCTCCTCGAAGTTCTCGATGTTGATCATCGTCGGGACCAACGCGGTCCCGTTGCGGGCCATGGTGTCGATCAGGTCCAGCGACAGCCCGGTGCCGTGCTCGACCGAGTCGACGCCGGCCCGGACCAGGATCTCCACCGCCTCCTCGGAGAACGTGTGCGCCGCCGCCCGGGCGCCCGCGGCGTGCGCGGCGGCGACCGCCGCCCGCATCGCGTCCGCGCTCCACGCCGGCGCGAGGTCGCCGACCCCGCGGTCGATCCAGTCGCCGACCAGCTTCACCCAGCCGTTGCCGGCCCGGGCCTGGGCGATGACCGCGTCCACCACGTCGTCCGCGGTGACCTCCAGGCCGATCCCGCGCAGGTACCGGCGCACCGGCGCCACGTGCCGGCCGGCCCGGGCCAGCCGGGGCAGCTCGGGGTCGTCGTCCAGCTCGGGGTACGGCAGCGGCGAACCGGCGTCCCGGATCGCCAGCACGCCGGCGTCCCGGTCGACCAGGGCGAGCTGCCGGGCGTGCCGGACGTCGGTGACCGGCTTCGCCCCGTACGCGATCCCGATGTGGCAGTGCGCGTCGACCAGCCCCGGCAGGATCCACCCCTCGGTGCAGACGGTCTCCGCGCCGGGCAGCGGTTCGAAGCTGACGGCGTCCTCGGTCAGCCAGAGGTCCCGGACCTCGTCATCCGGCAGGACCACGCCGCGTACGTGCAAGACCACGATCCGCTCCCCATTCCTGTCGCTGCGTCCGGATCACACCGTACGGCCAGCATGATCCGCCCGGACCGCCCCGGCCGGGGCCGGCGCCGCGCCCGTACTCCCGGCAGTCACCCATCCCGCACCACCGCAACGTGCCCGGAGGGACCCCGCATGCCGCCCGCAACCCGCACCGCGCTCCGCCGACTGACGGCGGTCGCCCTCGGCGCCATCCTGCTCGCCGAGGGCCTGCACCTCGCCACCCGGCCGGCCCGCGCCGCCGACCCGGGCACCCCGCGCACGCCCGTCGCCCTCGGCCTGGCCGGCGCGGTGCAGGCGCAGGCCGTCCGCGGCGTGTCCGCCAGCCGGCGCGGCGTGGTCGCGCTGACGTTCGACGACGGCCCCTCGGCGTACACCCCGCAGGTGCTCGGGGTGCTGCGCCGGCACCGGATCCGGGCGACGTTCTTCGTGCTGGGGTACGAGGTGCGCAAGTACCCGGCCCTGTCCCGGCGGATCGTCCGCGAGGGCCACGCGATCGCCAACCACAGCCTCTCCCACCCGGACATGCGCACGCTGAGCAGCGCCAACGTCCGCAGCCAGGTCCTGCGCACCCAGTCGATCATCCGGTCGGCCACCGGCCGCACGCCGACGTCGTTCCGCTTCCCGTACGGCGCCTCCGACGCCCGCACCCGGGCCGTGGTGCAGCGCTGCGGCGTCCGGTACGTCGACTGGAACATCGACACCCGGGACTGGACCCGCCCCGGCGCCAACCGGATCAGCAACCACATCGTGAGCCACGTCCGGAAGGACCGGCTGAACGTCGTGCTCATGCACGACGGCGGCGGGAACCGGGCCAACACGGTGGCCGCGCTGGACCGCACGATCCGCACGCTGAAGTCCCGCGGCTACCGGTTCGGGATCGTCTGACCCCGCCGGGCGCCGAGCGCCGGCAGGTCGAGGGTGATCGGGTACGGGATGATCGTCTCGTACCGCTCCTCGGTGGCCGCCCCGAACTCGTACGCCCCCCGCGCCCCGCGCAGGAACTCGGTCAGCCGCACCCGGTCGCCCAGCGGGTCGAGCAGCCAGTACGCGAGCACGTCGGCGGCCGCGTACCGGCGGGCCCGGTCGAACACCTCCCGGACGGTGGCCTCGGGGCCGACGATGTCCACGATCAGCAGGGCCCCGTCCACCGGCACCGGCGAGCCGGCGGCGGCCGGGACGACGGCCAGGTCGGGGCGGGCGTGCGCGCCGCCGGCGAGCTGCAGGGTGGGGCCGGCGCTGGCCCGGTACCCGGACGGGCAGCGGGCGTGCAGCGCGAGCCGGACGTCGTCGACGAACGCGGGCGGCAGCGGCGCGGTGGGTCCCGGCCCGCCGGCCGGCGCGTCGAGCATCTCCGGCCGGCTGCCGGGCCGGCGGAGCGCCTTGTTCCTTCTGGTCACCCGCTCACCGTAGTGAGCGGTACCCGTCCACACCAGACCGGTCGGGCATAACGGCCCGAACGCGCCCGCGCCGCACCGCGCCGCGGGTCGTCCGCGGGCGGCCTCGTACGCGGCCCGTGCGCGGTCCGTGGGTTGTCAGTCCTCGTCGCGGTCCGGCTTGGCGAGCTTGTCGAAGTCCAGGTTGGGCAGCTTGAAGCCGCCGGGCGCGCCGCCCGCGGCGCCGGGGTCGAGGCCCGGCGGGAGCTGCGGCATGCCCCCGGGGAAGCCGCCGGGCAGGCCACCCGGCAGCCCGCCGGGCAGGCCGCCGCCGCGCGGGCGGCTGCCGCCGCTCTTGCCCTTGCGCTTGTTCTTCGGCGACTTCGTCGCCTTCCGCCGGCCGCCGGGCAGGCCCATCATGCCGCCCATCTGCTTCATCATCTTCTGCGCCTGAGTGAACCGGTTGAGCAGTTGGTTCACCTCCATCACGGTCACCCCGGAGCCGTTGGCGATCCGGACCCGGCGGGACCCGTTGATCACCTTGGGGTTGCTGCGCTCGCCCGGCGTCATCGACCGGATGATCGCGGTGATCCGGTCGAAGTGGGCGTCGTCCAGCTCGGCGAGCTGGTCCTTCATCTGGTTCATGCCGGGCAGCATGCCGAGCACGTTGGCGATCGGCCCCATCCGCCGGACGGCCGTGAGCTGGTCGAGGAAGTCCTCCAGCGTGAACTGCTCGCCCCCGAGCAGCTTCGCCGCCATCTTCTCCTTCTGCTCGGCGTCGAACGCCTGCTCGGCCTGCTCGATGAGCGTGAGCATGTCGCCCATGCCGAGGATGCGGCTGGCCATCCGCTCCGGGTGGAAGACGTCGAAGTCGCCGAGCTTCTCGCCGGTGGAGGCGAACATGATCGGCTGCCCGGTCACCTGCCGGACCGACAGCGCGGCGCCGCCGCGGGCGTCGCCGTCCAGCTTGGACAGCACCACGCCGGTGATGCCCACGCCGTCCCGGAACGCCTCGGCGGTGGCGACCGCGTCCTGGCCGATCATGGCGTCGATGACGAACAGCGTCTCGTCCGGGTCGACGGCGTCCCGGATGGCGGCGGCCTGCGCCATCATCTCCAGGTCGATGCCCAGCCGGCCGGCGGTGTCGACGATCACGATGTCCCGGGCGGCCCGGGCGGCGTGCGCGACGGAGTCGCGGGCGACCCGCACCGGGTCGCCGACGCCGCTGCCCGGCTCGGGCGCGAACACCTCGACGCCGGCCCGCTCGCCGAGGACCTGGAGCTGGTTGACGGCGTTCGGCCGCTGGAGGTCGCAGGCCACGAGCAGCGGCTGGTGCCCCTGCCCCTTGAGCCAGCTCGCCAGCTTCCCGGCGAGCGTGGTCTTGCCGGCGCCCTGCAGGCCGGCGAGCATGATCACGGTCGGCGGGTTCTTGGCGAACCGCAGCCGCCGCGCCTCCCCGCCCAGGACCGCCACCAGCTCCTCGTGGACGATCTTGATGATCTGCTGGGCCGGGTTCAGCGCCCCGGACACCTCGGCCCCGCGGGCCCGGGTCTTGAGCGCGTGGATGAAGCTCTTGACGACCGGCAGCGCGACGTCGGCCTCCAGCAGCGCCAGCCGGATCTCGCGCGCGGTGGCGTCGATGTCGGCGTCGGTCAGCCGGCCCTTGCCGCGCAACTTGGTGAAGATGCCGGCGAGGCGGTCACTCAGGGTGTCGAACACGGTGGTAGTCCCCCCGGGGCGGTGATCCCCTGCGTCGGCGGCGGTCGTACGGGCCAGGATATCGGCCCGCCCGCCACCGCCGCCGCACCCCGCCCGCCGAGGCCCGCTCGCCGCCTCCCGCCGTTGCCTCCCGGCCGCCGCGGCCGGGAACGTGATGACGTCCGATTCCGCGCGCCGCCGGGCGCACCCTGAAGCCGTGCTCCCCTCCCCGCCGCCCGCCGCGGGCGGCCCCGCGAACCGCTGGGCAACGCTGCCCACGGCCCACCGGGTCGGCCTGGCCGCCGGGGCGGCCGCGCTGGGCTCGGCCCTGCTGTGCTGCGGCGCCGCCGTCGTCGGCACCCACGCCCCGCCCGACGGGGTCCGCCCGGCCGCCGACACGGCCCGCTCCACGGCGTCGCCCGCCGACTCCGCCGCAACCGGCTCCCCCGTGACCGGGTCGCCGACCCTGCCCGCCGACCTCGCCGCGACCGACTCGTCCGCGGCGTCCGCCGCGGGAAGCCCGCCGGCCGGTACCACCGCGACACCCGGCGCGCTCGCCGCCCGCACCTCGACCCGGCTGGTCAGCCGGGTGCGGGCGGTCCCATACGCCCGGCGCACCGTCCGCGACGCCACACTGGCCAGCGGCACCACCCGGCTGCGCACGCGCGGCGTCGCCGGCCGGGAGCGGCTCACCCACCGCGTGACCTACGCCGGCGGCGCCGCCACCGGCCGGGCGCTCGTCCGCCGGGTCCTGCTGCGCGCACCCGTCGCCGAGTCACCGCCGTCGGCACGCGCACGGCCGTGCGGGCGTCCTGCCACTCCGGGTACAGCGGCTGCGTCCCCATCGCCAGCGACGTCGACTGCGCGGGCGGCTCGGGCAACGGCCCGGCGTACGTGCGCGGGCCGGTGCGGGTGCGGGGCAGCGACCCGTACGGCCTCGACCACGACGGCGACGGCCTCGGCTGCGAGTGAACCCGCCCCCGCGCCGGCCGGTTGTGCCTATGGTCGGGTGATCCGTCTGTCCGGAGGGAGCCATGACCGCACCCGGCGACGCCGGCTCGCCGCCACCCACTGACCCGCCGCCGCCGGCGCCCGTGGGGCAGCCGGTGTACGTGCCGTACCCGGTCCCGACCGGGCGCCCCGGCTTCGGCGTCGCCGTGGCGGTGGCCATCGCCGGCACGGCGCTGACGGCCGTCGTCGCCTGCTGCGGCGGGGCCGCCCTGCTGCCGATGGCGCTCGCCCCGATGCTCGAGGACGTGGTCGGCGAGGCGCTGGACGCCTCCGAGAGCTGCGTCGGGCGGACGTACCCCGACCAACGCCCCGACGACGTCTGCGCCGACGCGGGCGGGGGCGTGTTCCTGACGGGCCTACGGGTGTTCAGTACGCCGCTGGCGCGCGACGGCGCGGGGCGGGTGTGCACCGCGGTCACGATCGTCAACGAGTCCGGCGGCCCGCTCGACGCCCGGACGGGCTGGACGCTCGCCCCGCCGATGGGACCGACCCGGACCGCCGACCTGATCCTGCAACCGCCGACAACGAGTACCGCCGTGGCGGCCGACAGTTCCCGCGCCGGCACGCTGTGCTTCCCGCCGACGGCGGGGAGTGGGCAATGGCGACCGGTGTACGAACCGACGCAGTCGAACGGCATGCGCGGGGTATGGCAGCACCGACTGTAGTCAATAAACAGAATTGACACCGCCGACGTACCGGCGGTGTCAATTCACAATTGAGCTTTCACATTGGCGTGGAACTATCGTTCACATTGCCGCCGTCAGCGCTCAGCCGCGACCCCAGCGCTGCTCGACCCGCTGCCGCTCCTGCGCATTCGGCTGGGAGTTGGTGCACGACGGACCGGGGCCGCCGCCGGACATCAGCTCGCTGCACGGGCCCCTGTAGTTGTCCGGGAGGCCGAGGATGTGCCCGGTCTCGTGGGTGGTCACCCGCACCGAGTCGTACTGCTGGTTCTGCTTGAAGTCCAGGTGGACCTTGTTGCCCTGCACGTAGGAGCCCTGCTGGAAGTTGCCCTCGGTGTAGGTGAAGTCGGCCCGCTGGCCGTTGGAGGGCGCGAGCTGGACGTTGCGGACGGCGGCGTTCCAGATCTCGGTGGACCGCGAGATCTGCTGCGCGAAGCTCCGCGCCCGGGAGGCGTCGTAGGTCAGCGTCCTCGCCCGGCCGGTGGCCCGGTAGTGCTCCAGCGCCTCCTTGAGGACAAGCTGGAACGACGCCTCGTTGTTGGCGGCGCGCTCGGCTTCCGTGTACGTGGCGGTGGGGGTGGGAACAGCGGCCTGCGCCGGGAGGCTGGTGGCCACGAAGCCGACCAATCCCAGGCCCAGCGCGGTCGTGATCGCTGTCTTCACAGCTCGCATTGGGGGACTCCTTGAGTTTCCGATGGCCCGGAACGGGATGGGGAAATGGGGAATCCGGGCCCGACGGATGAACCGTTGGTGCCGGGTAGCCTACGGGACCTCCACCCATCGGTAATAGACCTCAATCGATTACTATGGGTTCCGCGATGGCTGGATTTTTCGGCGGCGCCGGGGATGACCCCGCACCGGCCGCTCGGACAGGGGACAAATCGCCCCACCGGCCCGCGGCCGCCCCCGCCACCGGGCAGGGTGGGCGGCATGACTGACGACCGGCGGTTCGACGGCCTGGCGGCCCTGTTCATCAACTGCACCCTGAAGCCCGCACCAGAGGTCAGCAACACCGGCGGCCTGATCGACCGCAGCCGGCGGATCATGGAGCGGCACGGCGTCCGGGTCGACACCGTCCGGGCGGTGGACCACGACATCGCCAGCGGCGTGTACCCGGACATGCGCGAGCACGGCGCGGCCAGCGACGCCTGGCCGGAGCTGTACCGGCGGGTCGAGGCGGCCGACATCCTCGTGCTCGCCGGGCCGATCTGGCTCGGCGACAACAGCTCGGTGATGAAGCGGGTCATCGAGCGGCTGTACGGCAACTCGGGCCTGCTCAACGAGGCGGGCCAGTACGCGTACTACGGCCGGGTCGGCGGCTGCCTCATCACCGGCAACGAGGACGGCGTGAAGCACTGCGCGATGAACGTGCTGTACAGCCTCCAGCACCTCGGGTACGTCATCCCGCCGCAGGCCGACGCGGGCTGGATCGGCGAGGCGGGGCCCGGTCCGTCGTACCTGGACCCCGGCTCGGGCGGCCCGGAGAACGACTTCGTGAACCGGAACCTGACCTTCATGACCTGGAACCTCATGCACCTGGCCAAAATGATCAAGGAGGCGGGCGGGATCCCGGCGTACGGCAACCAGCGCGCCGCCTGGGACGCCGGCGCCCGCTTCGACTTCGCCAACCCTGAGTACCGCTGACCCGACGGCGACGAGCGGTCATCGGATCCACCGGCCCGTCCGACGCACGATCTCCGCGGATCGATCCCGCGTGCCCGCGGCGGCTGTCCGCCGCTTCCGGGGTGGGCGCCGCGGCGCCCACCCCGGAAGGCTCAGCGGATCCGGTACGCGCGCAGGATCGTCTGCTCGGTCGTGTTGCCGGCACGGTCGGCCACGGTGGCCCGCAGCGAGGCGAAGCCGGCGGCGGCCGGGTTGGTCGTCGTGTAGCTGTACCGGCCGTTGCGCCCGGTCAGCTCCACGTCGGTCCAGGTCCGGCCGTCGTCGTACGAGAGCTGGACGGTGACCGCCCCGAGCCGCGTGGCGGCGAGCTGCTTCTCGACCCGGACCGGGACGGTGATCGTCCGGCCGGCGGCGGTGCTGTTGGCGCTGTCCAGCGCGGGCGCGTAGCGGACGGCGGTGACCGGTGCGAACACCGGCTCGTCGTCGCCGCCGGGTGCGAGCGCGTACGTCCACCGCAGCCGGGTCTCCGTGCCGATGGTCAGGTCGGGGCGGCGGGCGGTCACGTCGAGCTGGTACCGGCCGGCGCCGGGCGGCACCGGGAACTCGACCATCGAGTCGGTCGACTCGCCGATCAGCCGGCCGTCGCGGCGCAGCGTGATCGTGCCGGTGCCCCGGGTCGTGCCGACCCGGCGGGCGCCGTCGAAGTGCAGGGCGCCGGCGTTCACCCCCATGACGTTGCCCAACTGGCCCACGGCCGGCTGGTCCGGGCCGAGGGCCGGCGCCAGCACGCCGCGGTTCCACTGCTCGAAGTAGCTGCGCCCGGCGCGGTACCGCAGCGGCGCGCCCTGGTACTCGGCGAGGAAGTCGCCCGGATCGTCGCCCTCCCAGGTGGCCCCGTGCCACCGGAGCCGGGGCGTGCCGGAGTAGAAGTACTCGGTCAGCATCACCGGGCGCGGCGCACGCGAGCCGATGAACATCAGGCCACCCTGGTCGGCGCTCCACTCGGCGGCCACGCCCCGGTACCCCGAGCCGGCGCCGAGGTCGGCGACGTCCGTGGTGAGGACGGCCAGCTCGGCGCCCGCGACGTCCCGGTCGAAGCCGGTCGGGAACCGGCGGTCGAACTGCCACGCCAGGTGGTACCGGTAGGGCCGGGCACGCCGGTCGTGGGCCTCCCCGCTGGCCCGCTCGACGTGGAGCATGGACCGCAGCGCCCTGGCGTCCCGGTCCGGTCCGAGCTGCGCGGTGTACATGGGCGTGTCGTCGGCCGACACGTAGAGCGTGCTGATCGAGACGGGATTGGGCCGGTCGGTCAGCAGCGTGTCCAGGTAGAGGGTGGCCGGCTCGCTGTCCGCGTGCGGCACGCGCACGTCGATGGGGCGGGCCGGCCGTGCGTCCAGCGCGAGCACCCCCGCCCGGGCCACCGTGAACGCCGGGATCGCGAGCCAGGCGCCGGAGTCGTCGTCGCCCGCTGCCGACACGCTGGCGCCCAGCACGGTGTACGTGCCCTTGGCCAGCCGGGTCGTGGGGCCCTGGTCCGCCGCCCGCGCCACGACCAGCCGGGTGCCGCCCTGCGCGTCGGTGACGAACGCGACGCCGTTTCCGGGGCGGCCCGTCCGGTCGACGGCGGTGACGCGGATGTCGTAGCGCTCGCTGTCCCGTTGCAACCCCACCGGCGTCCGCAGGGTGCTGTCACCCGCCGTCGCGGTGACCGCCCCGGCGAAGTCGCCCAGCGCGCCGTCGATCCGGGTGTCGGCCCGGACCGCGACCTCGGCGGTCGCGCCGGGTGCGATGGTCAGCCGGTCGGTACTCAGCGTGAACATGCCCGGGCTGGCCGCCCTGCCGTCGGCGGTGGCCATGTCCAGCCGCAGCGCCAGCGTGACCGGTGCCGGGCCGGGGTTGCGGTACGCCAGCGGGGCCCCGACCGGCCGGTCGTCGTCGTGCGGCCACTCCTGCCGCGGGAAGTTGACCGACGGCGCCAGCGGCTGCACGCCGGCGCCGATCGCCCGGGCCACGTCGACCTGCCCCGCGCCCTGCGCGTGCACCGGCACGCCGTCCGTCGGGCGGGCGTGGCTGACCAGGGCGGTCTTGAGCTGCGCCCCGGTCCAGTCCGGGTGCTGCTGGGCCAGCAGGGCGGCGGCGCCGCTGACGTGCGGCGTGGCCATCGACGTACCGGACATCGACACGTACGGCCCGCTGCCCGGGCTGTGCCCGCTGCGCGCGGCGTTGATCTCCACGCCCGGGGCGGCGATCTCGGGCTTGACGGCGCCGTCCTCCCGCAGCCCCTTGGCGGAGAAGCGGGCCACGTCGCCCGCGCGGTCGACCGCGGCGACCGACAGGGCGCTGTCGGCGGTCGACGGCGAGCCGACCATGCCGAGCCCGCCCGAGTTGCCCGCGGCGACCACGAACAGGGCGCCGTGCCGGGCGGTCAGCTCGTTCACGGCCTGCTCCAGCGGGTCGGTGCCCGGCAGGTCGTCGGCGCCGAGGCTCAGGTTGACCACCCGGGCACCCTGCTCGGCGACCGCCCAGTGCATGCCCTCCAGGATCGCGCTGTCCTCGCAGTAGCTGCCGTCGCACACCCGGCCGTTCACGATCCGGGCGCCGGGCGCCATGCCCCTGCGCGACCCGCCGGCGGCGCCGCTGCCGGCCACGGTGGCCGCCACGTGGGTGCCGTGGCCCTCGGTGTCGACGGCCGGGTCGCCGGTGTCGGTACCGAAGCTGCGGGCCGCCACGACCCGGCCGGCCAGGTCGGGGTGGGTGGCGTCCACGCCGGTGTCGAGCACGGCGACCCTCACACCCGCGCCGTCGAAGCCGGCCCGCCAGGCGGCCGGTGCCCCGGTCTGCGGGACGCTGTGGTCCAGCGACACCCGGCGCAGGCCGTCCAGCCAGACCCGGCCGACGGAGCCGCGCGCGGTACCGGCGGTGAGGTCGCGCCACAGCTCGCCCGCGGCCCGGCCGCCGGCGGCGGTCACGCCCAGCCCGCCGATCGCGGCGAGCGGCCGGACGGCCCGGCCCGGCCGGGCGGCCAGGGCGGCGCGGTCGAGGCGGCGCCCGGCCGGCGGGGTGACGATGACCCGGACGGCGTCGCTGCGCCGGGCCTCGTTGCCGGCCAGCAGCGTGCGGACGTGGAACAGCCGCTCGTCCAGCCGCCCCTCGGCCAGCGGGCGCACGGCGTCGCGCGGGATGACGACGATCGCGTCGCGCGAGCGCTGCGTGTGGAACGTCATGCGGGACCGGCCCGGTCCGGGGTGGACGCTGATCCCCCCGCCGGGGCGGACGGCGACCCGGTCGCCGGTGATCAGCGTGACCGGTCGGGTCGGGGCGGTGCCCGCCACCGGCGCGCCGGTGGCGGCGGGGCGCGGGGCGGCGGGGGTAGCGGTTGCGGGCGTTGCGAGGGTGAGGGTCAGCAGTGCCGCGCCGAACGCGGCCGAGGGCATCTGTCCGAAGTGGGGTGGCAACGGTCCTCCCGGGGTGGCTGGCCTGCGGCCATCCCACCATTGAGATCCGTCGCTGCGCCCGCCTCTGTCGGTCATCCGACAGAAGCCGGGCCGGCGGCCGGGTCAGTCGGCGAGGAGCGCGTCCACGAACTCCACCGGGTGGAACGGGGCCAGGTCGTCCGGCCCCTCCCCCAGCCCCACCAGCTTGACCGGGATCCCGAGCTTGCGCTGGACGGCGATGACGATCCCGCCCTTGGCCGTACCGTCCAGCTTGGTCAGCACCACGCCCGTTACGTCCACCGCCTCGGTGAACACCCGGGCCTGCGCCAGCCCGTTCTGCCCCGTGGTGGCGTCCAGGACGAGCAGCGTCTCGGCGACCGGGCCGTGCTTCTCCACGACCCGCTTGACCTTGCCCAGCTCGTCCATCAGGCCGACCTTGTTCTGCAGCCGGCCGGCGGTGTCGATGAGCACGGTGTCGGTACCGGCGTCGATGCCCCGCTTCACGGCGTCGAACGCCACGCTCGCCGGGTCCCCGCCCTCCGGCCCGCGGACCACCTCGGCGCCGACCCGGCTGGCCCACGTGGTGAGCTGGTCGGCGGCGGCGGCGCGGAACGTGTCGGCGGCGCCGAGGACGACGCTGTGGCCGTCCGCGATCAGCACCCGGGCGATCTTGCCGCAGGTGGTGGTCTTGCCGGCGCCGTTGACGCCGACGACGAGCAGCACGGCCGGCAGGCCGTTGCGGGGGGTCGCGGCGAGCGTGCGGTCCAGCGTCGGGTCGAGCGCGGCGACCAGCTCCTCGGCGAGCAGGGCGCGCAGCTCGGTGCTGGTCCGGGTGCCGAGGACGCGGACCCGCTCGCGCAGCCGCCCGACGATCTCGGTGGTCGGCTCCAGGCCGACGTCGGCGCCGATCAGGCTCTCCTCGACCTCCTCCCAGGCGTCCTCGTCGAGGTGCTCGCGGGAGAGGAGGTTCAGCAGGCCGCGGCCGAGCGTGCTCTGCGAGCGGGCCAGCCGGGCCCGCAGCCGGACCAGCCGGCCGGCGGTCGGCGCGGGCGTCTCGACCCCCGCCGCCGGCTCCGGCTCCGCGACGGGCGCCGCCGGCTCCGCGGACGCCGCGGGCGCGGCGGGCCGGTCGGGCGCGGCGGGCTGCGCGGGCGTGCTGGGCTGCGCGGGCGCGGCGGGCGTCGGCGCCCCGGCCCGCGGCGGCGCGACCGACCCGTCGGCGGGCGGCGCCCCCGGCTCGGCGACCGGCGGCACGCCGGCCGGCGCCGCGGTCGGCGGGGCGGGCGCCTCCCCCGCCGCGGTGTCGCGGGCGGGCGCCGCGGTGGTCCCCCGCTCGGGTGCGGCCGTACCCGGTTCGGTCGTGCCCCGCTCGACCGGCGGCGCCGGCCGGTCCGGGCGGCGGCGCAGGCGCGGGGCCAGCAGCGCCACGCCGGCGACGAGCAGTACCCCCAGGAGGACGAGGACAGCGACGACGGGTTCCATGCTGAAATCCTGGCAGATCGGCAGAATGAAGGTCCCCCGGCCCCGGAGGTTGCCCCGTGCCCGAGTCGTCCCTGGTCATCGGCCCCCTGCTCCGCCGCGTCGTCGGCGACCGGGCGACCGTGTGGGTCGAGGTGAGCGCCCCGGCCACCGTGACCGTGCGCGCCGGCGCGGCCGCCGGCACCGCGCGGACCTTCACGGCGTACGGGCACCACTACGCCCTGGTGGTCGTCGCGGGCCTGCCGCCGGCCGCCGCTACGGCGTACGAGGTGCTGGTGGACGACGTACGGGTGTGGCCGCCGGCGGACCGGCCGCAGCCGCCCAGCGTGATCCGCACCGAGCGGCCGGGCGCCGGTACCCGGCTGGTGTTCGGGTCGTGCCGGGAGTCCACCCACCGGCACAGCAGCCGGGGGCTGCCGCCGGACGCGCTGGACGCGTACGCCCGCCGGCTCGCCGCCGACCGCGACGGGCCGTGGCCGGACCTGCTGGTGCTGCTGGGCGACCAGGTGTACGCGGACGAGACCTCGGACGTCGTCCGTGGCTGGCTGCGCGCCCGGGACCGGCCGGGCCACGCCCCGGCGGACCAGGTGATGACGTTCGAGGAGTACACGGCGCTGTACCGCGAGTCGTGGCGGGACCCGGAGATCGCCTGGCTGCTGTCCACCGTGCCGAGCGTGATGATCTTCGACGACCACGAGATCGTGGACGACTGGAACTCGTCGGCGTTCTGGCGGGACCGGATCACCGCCGAGCCCTGGTGGCCGGAGCGGCTGGCGAGCGGGCTGGCCTCGTACTGGATCTACCAGCACCTCGGCAACCTCGCGCCGGACCGGCTGGCCGACGACCCGGTGTACGCGCTGGTCCGCGGCGGCGGCGACGTGACCGACGCGCTGGGGCGGTGGGCGGCGGCGCCGGAGGACTACCGGTGGAGCTACCCCGTCGACCTGCCCGACGCCCGGCTGATCATGCTGGACAACCGGGCCGGGCGGGTGCTGGAACCGGGCCGCCGGTCGATGCTCGCGGAGGCGGACTGGCACTGGCTGGCCGAGCGGGCCGACCGCCCGCCGGCGCACCTCGTCCTCGGCTCGTCGCTGCCCTGGCTGCTGCCGCCCGCGGTGCACCACCTGGAGACGATCAGCGAGCGGCTGGCCGAGTCGCGGCGGCCGTGGGCGCGGGCCTTCGGCGAGCGGCTGCGGCTCGCGGTGGACCTGGAGCACTGGGGGGCGTTCCGGGCGTCGTTCGACCGGCTCGGGGCGCTGTGCGCGGAGATCGGCGCGCGGGACGACGGGCCGGCGACGATCACGGTGCTGTCGGGGGACGTGCACCACTCGTACGTCGCGCGCGTGGTGCCGGGGGTGCGCACGCCGGTGTACCAGCTCACCTGCTCGCCGCTGCACAACGACGTACCGGGGTTCATGCGGCCGTTCCTGCGGGTGGGGTGGTGGCGCACGGTGGCGGTGGCGGCGCGGGCCTGGGCGCGGTGGCTGGGGCTGCCGCGGCCGTCGGTGCGGTGGCGGCGGATGGCGGGGCCGTACTTCGACAACGCGGTGGCGACGCTGGAGCTGGCGGGGCGGACGGCCCGGGTGACGGTGGAGGGGACGACGGCCGACGGCGGGCTGCGGCCGGTGGCGTCGCTGCCCCTGCACGACCCGGAGCGCACCTGACCGCGGCCGGCGGGCGGCCGGCCGGACAGCGGCGACCGGTCAGGCGGCGCGGATGCTCTGGGTGGCGTGGGCGATGGCGCGGCGGAGGGCGGCCAGGGGGATGGTGCGGTCGTCCTCCATCTCCGTCAGGCCCAGCTCGATCCACTCGCGGATCAGGGTCGAGAACGGGATGCCGGCGCGCTCGGCGGCGGCGCGGACCCGCCGGTCGAGGTCCACCGGTAGGCGGACGCCGCGCATCACCATCGGCTCGACCTCGGCCGGTGGCGGCGGTGCCGCGTCGATCTGCTCGGCGTAATCGACGTCGCCGCGCTGGAACGCGCGCGCGGCCGCCGTGAGCTGACGCTCCGATTGCGCTCCGGTCATGCCGTCGCCTCCCACTGCTCGAACCGGGCAAGCTCACCCGGTGTCAGCTCCCGGGCACCCAGGATGAGCTGGTCGAAATCATCGACCCGGCGGACCGCCACGACAAGCGCCCGCCCTGTCAGCGTACGCCCGGCAATCGTGATGATCCGGACTCCTGCGCTGATCGCCGCGACCGGCATCCGCCGCTCCGCGCCCAGCACCTGTGTCACTTCGTACGGCTGAATCCCCCGCAGCGCTTCCAGTGCCTGCGGCAGCCAGTCGTACCCCATGTCGAGGAGTGTAAAACGCTTGCAGTACACCATGGAATGGGCAGGATGGCGGGCATGACCTGGACTGCGCCCACCACCGAAACCACCCGAGTACCCGACGCGCCGACCGAGCGGGCGATGCTGGACGCCTGGCTGGAGTTCCATCGACGGACACTCCTGGCCAAATGCGGCGGACTGATTGGTGAACAGCTCGTCCTCGCCTCGGCGCCGCCGTCGCCGTTGACGCTGCTCGGGCTGGTCCGGCACATGGCCGGCGTCGAGCGGTACTGGTTCCGGCAGTTCGTCGACGGGCAGGACATCGCGCTGCTCTGGCACGACGACGCCGACCCGGACGCCGACTTCAACGACCTCGACCCGGCCCGGGCGGAGGTGGACTTCGCGGTGTACGCCGCCGAGGTCGACGCGGCCCGGGCGATCGCCGCCCGGTACGACCTCGACACCGTCCCCCCGCCCCCGCGGATCGGCACCCGCGGCCCGATGTCGGTCCGCTGGGTGCTGGTGCACATGATCGAGGAGTACGCCCGGCACAACGGCCACGCCGACCTCATCCGCGAGCGGATCGACGGCGCCACCGACGACTGACCGGCCGCGGGTCCCGGTGGCCGTGGGTGTCGGCCACCGGGCGGGGCTCACCGGGCGGTCACTCGGCGGTCAGCGGCAGGCAGGCCACCCGCGCGCCGGCCTGGCCGGGGTTGTGGTCGTGGTTGGTCGGGTCCGCGTGGATCACCAGCGCGCCGGGGGCGGCGCGCAGCTCCCACGGGTTCTCCGCCGCGGTGACGGCGGTGCCGTTGGCATCGGTGGTGACGTCCAGCCAGACCTCGTTGCGCGGGTTGGCCGCGTGCGGGTCGGTGCTCGGCTCGTGCTGGTAGTGCGGCCCGGACGCCGCCGGGTCGGTGGTGCACGCCTTGGCGTGCAGGTGTGCGCCGTACGTCCGGTTCGGCAGCAGCCCGCGCACGGTCAGGGTGGTCCTGGTGACCCCGGTGCTCAGCGACGCCGCGGTCAGGTGGATCGAGGTGCCGTCCGGCACCAGCTTCGGGTCGTGCCGGAACGCGCCGCCGGCCCCGTCGTCCGTCGCCTTACCGGACCCGTGCAGCGTGCGCGGGCCCGCGGCCGTCGCCGGTGCCATCGCGGCCAGACCCAGTGCGACGCCCAGCGTCGCCGCCATCACTCGCCCGTACCCCTGCATCCTGTCTCCTCGCCGTACGCAGTCGGCTTCGTCGATGTCCCGGCCAGCCAACCACAGCTCACGCCCCGACGCAGCCCCCTGTGCCAGGGTTTCATCGGGACCTAAGGCGCCCCCCGTCGCCCGGCCCGACGCCGAGCGCGGCCCGCACGTAGCGGGCGTCGGCCGGGCCGCCGGCCCAGCGGTACGCCGCCAGCCCCTGCGCTCGCGCCCCGCGGACGGCGCGCTCGTCCGCGGCGACCAGCAGGCAGTCGGCCGGGGCGGCGCCGACGGCCGCGCAGGCGGCGGCCAGGAAGTCCGGCGCGGGCGGGGCCGCGCCCAGGTCGGCCGAGTTGAGGACGGCGTCGAACGCGCCGGCCAGCCCCAGCGCGGCCAGCTCGGCCGGCAGCTCGGCGGTCGCGGCGGCGACCAGCGCGACCGGGCGGCCCGCGGCCCGGACCCCCGCGACCAGCTCCCGGGCGGCCGGGTCGACCGCGCCGCGGTCGGCGGCCCACTCGGCCACCAGCGCCGCGGCGGCGTCGGCGCCGCCGACCCGCTCGGCCAGGGCCGCGGCCACGTCGGCCCGCCACCGCGCCGGGTCGTGCCGCCCGAGGATCGCCGGGACCCGGTACGCCGGGCGCAGCGCCTCGGCGCGCAGGGCGTGGGGGTCGAGGCCGTACCGAGCGGCGAGGTCGGCGGCGACCGCCGGGTCGTACCGGCGGACGACCCCGTCGAGGTCGATCAGCAGGGCGGTGGCGGGCGAACGCCGCACGGGCGGCTCCAATCGGTCGGGGGCGGTGCGGGGCTGAGCGGGCGACGCGGGCTGGGCGGGGGTGGCGCCGGCCGGGCCGGGTCGGGCGGACTGAGCGGGTGGTGCGGGTCGGGCGGGTGGTGCGGGTCGGGCGGGTGGTGCGGGCGGGCGGGACGAGTGGGCGGCGGGGTGGGGCGGTCCGGCTGCGCGAACGGACCGACTTTTCCCCGACCCCGCGGGTAGGCGGGAGGGCATGCGGACGCGGTGCGCTGGCACGGCCGGCCGGCGGGCCCGCCGGCCGGCTCCGCGCGCCCCGCGGCCGACCGCCCGGTGCGACGACCGGCGTTCGCCCCCGACCGGCGTTGTGGCGCCGAACGGGCCGGCACGGTGCTGACCCGGACGCACCGCCTGGTCGCGCTGGCCGCGGCCGGCGCACTGGCGGCCGGCGCGCTGGCGCTGGTCCCCCGCGAGGTCGTCCGCCGGGCCGCGGCGACCCGCGGCGACGGCACCATCGCCGATACCGGGGTGCCGGCGCGCGACCCGGTCCGCATCATGCCACTCGGCGACTCGATCACGTGGGGCACCTCCTCGCCGCAGCTCGACGGCTGGCGCCGGGGACTGCGCGGCAAGCTCGGCCTGGTCGGCGTGCCGGTCGACTTCGTCGGCTCGCGGGCCAGCGGCGCGTTCGCCGACAACCAGCACGAGGGCCGGCCCGGCTGGCGGATCGACAACGCCCGCCGGGACGCGCCGCGGCTGGTCCGGTCCGCCCGGCCGGACGTGATCCTGCTGCACCTGGGCACCAACGACGTGAAGCTGCCGGGGCCGTACGTGGCCGCGGCGCCGGCCCGGCTCGGGTACCTGCTGGACGACCTGCTCCGGCTGGCGCCGCGGGCCACGATCCTGGTCGCCCGGGTGGCCAACTCGCCGCGGGTGGACGTGCGGGCGCGGCTGGCCCGGTACAACCGGGCGCTGCCGGCGGTGGCCGCCCGTCGCGGGCCGCGGGTGCGGGTGGTGAACATGGCGACGCTGAACGTGTTCAGCGACTTCGCCGACAGCCTGCACCCGAACCGGCGCGGGTACGCGATCCTGGCCCAGCGCTGGTACCGGGCCCTGGAACCGGTCCTGCGCGGGGACGGCCCGGCCTGGCCCGCGGGCGACGACCCGCAGACCGCCCGGTACCGGTGCGCGGGCTCCACGGTGGACGAGCACCGGATGGTCCACGGCACCCGGTGCCGCTGGTGGCACCTGCGCACGGTGGCGGCGGCCGGCGGCGGGCCGCGGCGGGCGTGGATGACCGCCCGGGTCGGGCGCGGCGGCGTCCGGTACTGGTCGCTGTACTGAACCGCACCGCGCTCGCACTCCGGGCACACCGGTAGAATTCCGGCGAACGTGCGATCGAGAGGGGCGGATCACCGGTGCCGGCAAGGGGAGCAGGACTGACGCGGCGGAGCGTACTGGCGGCGGCCGGGGGGCTGGCGGCGCTGCTGCTGGCCGAGCCGGCGCGGGCGGTGGACCGGGCCGACGGGGACGCGCCCGTCCGGATCATGCCGCTCGGCGACTCGCTCACCGCCGGCACGGGCTCGACCGACGGCGCCGGCTGGCGCGGCCACCTGTACTCCCGATTGACCGAGCTGACCAGTGTGGACTTCGTCGGCTCGGTCAGCTCCGGCGGGAGCTTCGACCCCGAGCACGAGGGGCATGCCGGGCTGCGGGTCGGGCAGGCGGCGGACGCCGTACCGGGGTGGCTGCGCGCCGCCGAGCCCGAGCTGGTGCTGCTCCAGCTCGGTACCAACGATCTCAAGATCGCCGGCCGGGAGGTCGGGGCGACCGACCGGCTGGCCCGGCTGCTCGACGCGATCGCCGCCGGGGCGCCGGACGCGTACCTGGTGGTCGGCTCGATGATCGGCTCGCCGGCCGCGCCGATCCGGGAGCGGATGGCCGCGTTCAACGCCGCCCTGCCCGGCCTGGTGGCGCCGCTGGCCGACCGGGCGCAGCTCGTCGACCTGGACGTGCTCGACCGGACGGCGCACTTCGCCGACAACCTGCACCCCAACGACCCCGGCTACGCCGTGCTCGCCGACCGCTGGTACGCCGCGGTCGCCCCGCTGCTCTCCCCGCGCTGACGAAGCGGCGGGCTACTCGTCCTCGACGCGCAGGCGCTGGGAGATCACCTCGGTGACGCCGGCGCGCATCGTCACCCCGTACAGGGCGTCGGCGACCTCCATCGTCCGCTTCTGGTGCGTGATGACGATGAGCTGACTCTTCTCCCGGAGCTGCTCCAGCAGCGTGAGTAGGCGGCCGAGGTTGACGTCGTCCAGCGCCGCCTCGACCTCGTCCATGATGTAGAACGGGCTGGGCCGGGCGCGGAAGATCGCGCACAGCATCGCCACCGCGGTCAGCGACCGCTCGCCGCCGGACAGCAGCGACAGCCGCTTGATCTTCTTGCCCGGCGGGCGGGCCTCCACCTCGACGCCGGTGGCCAGCATGTCGCCCGGGTCGGTGAGCACCAGCCGGCCCTCGCCGCCCGGGAACAGCACCGAGAACACCTGCTCGAACTCGCGCGCCGTGTCGTGGTACGCCTCGGTGAACACCTCGAGGATGCGGTCGTCCACGTCCTTGACGACCGTCAGCAGGTCCCGGCGGGTGTTCTTCAGGTCCTCGAGCTGCTCGGAGAGGAACTTGTACCGCTCCTCCAGCGCCGCGAACTCCTCCAGCGCCAGCGGGTTGACCTTGCCCAGCAGGTTCAGCTCCCGCTCGGCCTTCGCCGCCCGCTTCTCCTGCACCGGCCGGTCGTAAGGCTCGGCCTCCGGCGGGATGTCGCCGATGGCCGCGGCGGCGGCGATCTCCACCTCGGTCGGCGGGACGGGCTGGTCGGGGCCGTACTCGGCGATCAGCGTCTCGACGTCCAGGCCGAAGTCCTCGGCGGCCCTGGCCTCCAACTGGTCGATGCGCAGCCGCTGCTCGGCCCGGGCCACCTCGTCCCGGTGCACCTCGCTGGTCAGCCGCTCCAACTCGGCCGCGTGGTCGCGGGCCGCCGACCGTACCTCGGACAGCTCGGCCTCGCGCGCGGACCGGGCGGCCGCGATGCCGTCGCGGGCGGTCGCGGCGGCGGTCAGCGAGACCGCGACGCGGTCGAGCGCCTGCTGCGCCCCGGACCGGACGGCCCGGGCGATCCCGGCGCCGCGGGCCCGGGCGGCCCGGCGGGCGGCGGCGCGCTCCCGGGCGGCCCGCTCGGCGTCGGCCTGCCGGGCCAGCGAGTCGGCCCGGCCGGACAGCGCCGACACCCGCTCCTCCGCGGTCCGGACCGCGAGCCGGACCTCCAGCTCGTTCTGCCGCGCGTGCGGCACGAGCGCGGCCAGCCGGTCCCGCTCCTCCGCCGACGGGTCCGCGTCGACCGGGGTGGCCTCGGCCAGCTCCAGCCGCTCCTCCAGCTCGACGAGGCTGGCCAGGTCCGCGTCCCGGGACTGCTGCGCCCGGGCCAGCGAGGCGGCCAGCCGCTCGGTCTCCGCCGACGCCGACCGGGCCGCGGCGCCCAGCTCGGCCAGCCGGCGGGCGGCGGCGTTGCGCTCGCCCTCGGCGGCGCGGCGGGCCGCGGCCGCGGCGTCCACGTCCGCCTTGCGGTCGGTGACCTCCGCCCGGGCCGCGTCGAGCCGGCCCGCGAGTTCGACGACCGTACGCTCGGCGGCCACCCGGTTGGTCCGGGCCTCGTCCACGGCGGCCTGGACCTCGATGAAGCTGGTCGCCTTGGCCGAGCCGCCGGCCGCCGCGTACGCGCCGACGACGTCGCCGTCCGGCGTGACCGCGCGCAGCTCCGGATTGCCGGCCACCAGCTCGGCGGCGGCGCCGAGGTCCGGTACCAGGACCACGTCGCGCAGCGCCCGCAGCACGGCCGGGCGCAGGTCGTCGGGGCAGCGCAGCACGTCCGGCGCCCAGCGGGCGCCGGCGGGCAGGGCGGGGCGCAGCCGGTCCAGCGCGCCGTCCAGGCCGGGGCCGGCGGGGCCGGCGACGAGCAGGGACGCGCGGCCGGCGTCGGCGATCCGCAGCGAGCGCATCGCCTCGGCCGCCTCGTCCACGCCGGCCACGGCGACGGCGTCGGCGAGCCCGCCGAGCGCGGCGGCCAGCGCGGCCTCGCAGCCGGCGTCCACGGTCAGCAGGGATGCGACGCTGCCGAGCAGGCCGGGCACCTCGGCGGCGCGGGCGAGCAGCGCCCCGGCGCCGTCCTTGCGCTTGAGGCCGAGCGCCAGCGCCTCCTCCCGGGCCTGCCAGCTCGCCGCCTCCCGCTCGGCGTCCCGCTCGCCCCGGGTCAGCTCCCGGACGGCGGCGGTGGCGGCGTCGTGCGCGGCGACGGCGTCGGCGTGCCGGGCGTCGATCTCGGCGTTGTCCCGGTCCGCCTCGGTGGAGTGGGCGGCGACCTCCTCCAGCTCGCCCTGCGCGGCGGCGGCCCGGCCGGCGGCGTCGGTGTGCGCGGCGACCAGCCGCTCGATCTCCTCGGCGGCGGTGGCGGTCCGGGTCCGGGCGGACTGCACCTGCCCGGTCAGCCGGGCCAGGCCCTCCCGCCGGTCCGCGATGGCCTTGACCTCGGCGACGAGCGCGCGCTCGGCGTCGGCCAGCGACTCCTCCAGGTCCTCCCGGCGCAGTACCGCCTCGGCCAGCCGCTCCTGGTCCTCGCGCAGCGCCTCGCGCAGCTCGGTCTCCTGCTCCCGGACCCGCTGCGCCTCGGCGGCGAGCTGGTCGGGGTCGCGGCCGGGGCGCTCGGCCTCCTCGGGCGCCTCCAGGTGGCGCAGCCGCTGCTCGGCGAGCTGGTCGGTGGCCCGGAACCGCTCCTGGAGCGTGGAGAGCTGGTACCAGGTGTCCTGCGCGGCGGCCAGCAGCGGCGCGTCCGCGGCCAGCCCGGCCTCCAGCTCGCCCAGCCGGCGCTGCACCCCGGCGTACTCGGCCTCCAGGTGGCCGCGGCGCTCGCGCAGCGCGGTCTCGTCGGCGATCTCCCGGTCCAGCGTCGTGCGCAGGGTGGCCAGGTCGTCGGCGAGCAGCCGGAGCCGGGCGTCGCGCAGGTCCATCTGGATGCCGGCGGCCCGGCGGGCCACCTCGGCCTGCCGGCCCAACGGCTTGAGCTGGCGGCGCAGCTCGGCCGTGAGGTCGGTCAGCCGGTTGAGGTTGGTCTCCATCGCGTCGAGCTTGCGCAGCGCCTTTTCCTTGCGCTTGCGGTGCTTGAGGACGCCGGCGGCCTCCTCGATGAACGCGCGCCGGTCCTCGGGCTTGGCGTGCAGGATGCCGTCCAGCCGGTTCTGGCCGACGATGACGTGCATCTCCCGGCCGATGCCGGAGTCGCTGAGCAGCTCCTGGATGTCGAGCAGGCGGCAGGAGTCGCCGTTGATCTCGTACTCGCTCTCGCCGGAGCGGAACATCCGGCGGGTGATCGACACCTCGGTGTACTCGATCGGCAGCGCGCCGTCGGTGTTGTCGATGGTGAGCGTGACCTCGGCCCGACCCAGCGCCGCCCGCCCGCCGGCGCCGGCGAAGATGACGTCCTCCATCTTGCCGCCGCGCAGCGCCTTGGCGCCCTGCTCGCCGAGGACCCAGGCGATGGCGTCGACGACGTTGGACTTGCCGGAGCCGTTCGGCCCGACGACACAGGTGATGCCGGGCTCCAGCTTCAGCGTGGTGGCGGAGGCGAAGGACTTGAAGCCCTTCACCGTCAGGCTCTTGAGGTGCACGAATCTCCGCAGCGGGTTCGGCGCGCGGGCCAGGGCGCGGCCGCGCGGTCAGAGTGCCGAGGGTACCCGTGCCGGGTTCGGCCGCCGGTCGCGACACGGGCCGGCGGGCACCGGTCGGCGGCGAAAACACCCGGTACGCGCCTGTCCGGCCCGTTCACCCGGTCGGGTGGGCGGGTACGGCGGCGGTCCGGGTGGGGAGGATTCCCGGCGCGGGGTGCGACCGGGCAGCGCACCGCGGTACGGCGGCGCGGGTGGTGTGCCGGCACCGCCGACCGGCCGGGGCGTGGTCACCCGGGGGCCGGCGGGCCGGATGGTCCGTCGCGTGCGGTGCGGTTCGGTCAGGTCAGCGCCGGTTCGAAGCGCAGCAGATCGTCGGACTCGGCCACCGCGGCGGCCAGCCGATCGTTCTCCGCCCGCAGGCGGGCGACTTCGAACTCCAGTGCCCGCACCGTGGCACGCAGACGGGTGACCTCGTCGGTGATGCGGCGATCCCGCGCGACGCCGACGTGGCCATAGAGGGCCTTCGCCATATCGTCTCCTTGTCCCTGCGCAGCCGGATTCCCCGGCGATTCAACGCGCGCCCATCAATCAGGCTACCGCCCGAACACGGACCCCCGGATCGGAACACCCGGGTCGTTTCCGCGAACAGTGAGCGGCTGTCGCCGCTCCCTGTTCGCGTTTTTCGATCTCTCGCCGGATCCCCATGTCGGCAATTCGATCTTCAAGAGCGCCAGCAGCAGGTACTCGGCCATCACGCTTGACCATCACGCTCGATCATCGTGTTGCTGGACGGATATCCCTTGCTGGACCGGCGTCGCGCGTCCGGCGATATTTCTATAGTCCGTCGGCCCGGCCGCGACGTCAAGCCGGGGCGTCGGCCATCACGTCGCTGACCTCGGCCGCGGCCACCCGGACAACCGGAAAACGGACAGCCGGGACGGGCGGGCAGCGACGCAGCGGAACCTTAAGTCTCGCTTACCGGCGTTGCCCCGTTACCACCCGAATCGATAGCGTCCGCTGCCGGGTCGAGCCACCCCACCCGACAGCCACCCACCGTCGGGCTCGCCCGCGGCGGCGCCGGCCGGCGCCGCGCCCCCGCGGAAGGACAGATCAACGTGACGCGCCCATTCTCCCGCCCCGGAGAATCCCGCCCGCTCCGCCCCGCCCTGCTCTGCCTGGTCGCCGCCGGTACGGCCGTCGCCCTGACCGGCTGCGCCGTGCGCAACGACGGCACCGAGCTCCCCGCGCCGCTGCCCGAGAGCGTGCTCGCCGGCGCCCCGGTGGCCACCCCCGGGCCGACGACGGCCGCGCCCACCCCGACGCCGTCGCCGACCGCCGACCGCAAGGCCGTGCGGGCCGCCGGCCGCGCCGGGAAGCGGGCGCAGCCGGTGCGGCAGCGCGAGCCGCGCAAGCGGCCGCAGCGGCCGGTGTACCGGGGGAAGGGCAGCGCACAGGAGCAGGAGGTCACCCGGCTGATCAACATCGAGCGGGAGAAGGCCGGCTGCGGGGCGGTGTCGGTGAACGACAAGCTGTACGCGGCGGCCGCCGGGCACAGCCGCGACATGGCCGACAACGACTACTTCAGCCACACGGGCAAGGACGGTCGCAAGCCCTGGGACCGGGCCAGGGACGCCGGTTACAGCGGGAGCTACGTCAGCGAGAACATCGCCATGGGCGGCTCCGTGGACGCCGAGCGCGTCGTCGACATGTGGATGTCCAGCAAGGATGGGCACCGCGAGAACATCCTGCGTTGCGCCTCGCGCGTGACCGCGGTCGCCCGGGCGGCCCGGGGCGGTACCGCGTACTGGACCCAGATGTTCGGCTGAGCGCCGCGGCCGCTCAGCACACGTGCACGACGTCCAGGGCGTCGTTCGGGTTGATCAGGTTCCACCCCTCGGTCGGGTCGTCGCCGTCGGCGCGGGAGGAGAACAGGTGTTGCCAGTTCTCCGGCTTCCCCGCGTCGCCGGACCCGTCGTAGTGGTAGAAGTGTGACCACATGCCGGCCGGGCGGCGGTTGAGGTAGCTGCTCGCCTGGTCGTTCCACGGCTTGCCGGTGGACAGCTTGAACGTCGCCAGGTTGAAGATGCCGCAGGTGCTCAGCGTCACGATCTCGCCCTGGTAGTCGGCGTGCTCGTACAGGCACAGCGCCTCCGCCGGGCACGGCTTGCCGCCACGCCGCGCGCCGGCCGCCGCCGGCGCGGCCACGGTCGCCAGCAGCCCCGCGACCATCCCGGCCGCCACGACCCCGCGCCCGATGCGCGATCCCACCCTCGTCATCCCGCCCCTCCCCGGTCGGGCCGCCGCTACTCGGCGGCCTTCATGAAGTACGTCTCCCAGTCCGTACCGGCGGGCGAGATCACCCGCCGGACGGTGTTGATGCCGCCACTGCGACTGCCGCGCAGCACCCTGATGGCGAGCTTCTGCTTGTCGCCGACGCCGAGGATGGTGATGTCGGGCTGCCCGTCGCCGTTCACCTCGGTCCGGATCGCCGCCCCCACCGACGACTCCAGCACCCCGCTCGCCACCCAGTGCTGCTGCTCGCGGACGGCCGGCCCGCCGGGGGCCAGGTTGTCGAAGACCAGCAGCGCCACGCGGTGGCTGTCCAGCTCCCGGAGGGCGGTCAGCTCGGGGCGGCCGTCCCGGTCGATGTCGTACGGCACCAGCCGGTTCCCGAGCATGCTGTTGGCCTCCCCCGTCTTGCTCGTGAAGCGCAGGACCGGGGTGCCCCAGCCCGCCGCCCCGCCGGGGGTCACCCAGATCTTGGTGCCCTCGCGGGTCGACACGTAGCCGATCAGGTCGGCGTTCCGGTCGCCGGTCACGTCGCCGAGGGCGAGGTAGTACGGCGCGTACCCCGCGCCGGCGGCGCGCTGCCGCTGCGCGAATGCGCCCTTGCGGTCGGACAGGAACGCGACCAACTGCGGCTTGTACTTGTCGTCGTCGGCGGTGACCGCCAGGTCGGTCGCCCCGTCGCCGTTGACGTCGCCGGCGACCAGGTTGTCGACGAAGGTGTAGGACGCGCCCTTGCCCTGGTGCTCCCACCACAGGACCGGGGCCGTCCGCGGGCCCTCGACGTCGGGGAAGACGAAGATGCGGTGGTGGGTGTCGCTGACCTCGTACAGCACCGCGACGTCCCGCTTGCCGTCGGCGTCGAAGTCGCCGGAGGCGGCATCGAACCGGGCGAAGACCCAGCTCGTGCTCGACCACACCTTGCGGGCGGTGGCGGTCGTGCGCCCCAGGTGCCCGAACGCGTACAGCTCGACGCCCTTGGCGCTGGGGTCCTTGTGGGGCGTCCGGAAGGCGAAGACGTCCGGCGGGTCCTCGCCCAGCGCCCGGTAGCGCTGGAGGAAGACGATCAGGGGTTCGAGCCCGGCCGTCGCGAGCGTCCGGCGGGCGGCGACGGCGATGTTCTTGAGGCCGTCGCGCTCGGCCTGCCGGCGGACGTCGGTCACCGCGGCCCGGTACCCGTCGATGATCTCCGCGCGGCGCCGGGCGACGTCCTTCGCCACGACCTCGTGGACGCCCCCGTCGATGAACGCGCGGGACGCCTCGACGCCCGCGCGGATCGCCTCGAAGACGGCCACCGCGGTCAGCGTGTAGTGGGCGTTGCCGTACAGCAGCCCGTCGAGCCGGCGGAGGAAGTCGTCGTCGCGGATGTCCATCCAGGCCGGATCGGTGACCGGGGCGGCGACGCCGACGGCCGCGGCGGCCAACTGGCGCAGCAGCCGCCGCTTGGCCTCCTTCGCCGCGGCGGCGTCGTCGGCGTTGGCCTTGTCGATGAGGCGGCGCTGGTCCGCGGCGTACGCCTCGGCGAAGCCGAGTTCCAGGAAGCGCTCCCGGGCGGCCGACGGCGTGGCGAACGCCCTCTCCGCGGCGGCGATCGTCTCGGTGTACTGGGGCAGGGTCGTCTTCACGTGGTTCCACAGCGCGATGATGAACTCGCGGTCGCCGAGCCCGACCTGCGCGGCGGCGTCCGGCAGGTGGACCAGCTCCGCCGCCCGGGTCCGCCGGCGGACGGCCTCCGCCGCCGCTGCCTTGTCCCGCAGCTCCTGGTTGATGTCGCGGGCGAGGGCCTCGGCGAGCCCGGCCCGGATGTAGAGCGAGCAGGCGACGGTCTGCCCCGCGTCGGCGTCGACGTCGTCGTTGAGCGCGAGGACGGCGGCGGCCGCCGCCTCCGACTCGCGGCCCACGGCCTGCCAGAGCTTGAAGGTCGCGTCCCGGTCGCCGAGTCCCACGATCAGCCCCGGTTCGAGGCCGACGGACTTCGCCGCGGTGATCTTCTCCTCCACGGACGCCGGCGGCACCTCCGCCGCGCCCCGGCGCGGCCCGGGAACCCGTACCGCGGCCGCCTCCGCCGAGCCCGGCCGCGCGTGCGCGGGCGGGCCCGCCGCCACGCCGCCGGCGAGTGCCAGCAGCGCGGCCACGCCCGCCCGGATCACCCTGTCCGTGCCACTCATCCGGACCTCCGCATCCGTTCCTCGCCCGGCATCCGTACTCGCCCGCGTCGGTGCCAGCGCGCATGGACCCGTCCGCAGCGGGCCCGTGCGCAATGGACCCGTCCGCGATGGGTCCGTCCGCAATGGGCCCGCGCAGCCGGCGCCCGCCGACCGGCCCATCGACGCTAACCATTCGCGTCGGGCCCGACAACGGGTACACATTGTCGGGTTGCCGACAGGCGGCCACCCCCGGCGCCGCCCGCCCGGGACCATGACGGCGGATCGACCGACGCAACCACATCGGAGGCTGACATGCGGAGAACCCGGGCGGCCGGGCTGGCCGTACTCGTGGCGGCCACGGGCGCCGCGCCCGCGTACGCGTCGCCGGCGCCGAGCCCCTGCGACATCGTCCGGACCGCGCGGCACCCGGCGGTGGCCCGACCGGGCCCGACCCCGCGCGAGCTGACCCAGCACCTCGCGATCGCGGCGCCGTACCGCGTGGTCCGGGCGGCGGCGCTGATCGCGCTGCAATCGCCGCGCGGGGACGAGGCGATCCGCGAGTTCATCCCCGACGGCTGGTGCGCGGCCACCCGGCGGGCCGAGGAGGACGCCAACCGGTACGCCCACATCATCGAGCGGGTCCTCGGCGCGCACAGCGAGGCGACCTCGCCGCGGGTCGTCCGCGCGGCCCGTGCCGCCCGCGCGGGCACGGTGCCGGAGCAGGAGGCGTTCGTCCGCGACGGCCTGGAGCGGGCCCGGGCGGCGGACCGGGCCGACCGGGACGCCGACGGGCGGGCCGCGGCCGCGCTGCGCGAGTTCGACCGCCGCTACGTCGCCGACCTCCGCGACCGGGTCGCGGCCGGCCAGCAGGTCCGTGTGGCGGCGGCCTGGGCGACCCGGGCCGGCGCCGGGGACGGCGACGTCGTCGAGTTCTACGCGTACTCCTGGATCAGCGCGGCAAGGCTCGACAACGAGCGGCACCGCCTGGACCGGTACCAGCAGGAGATGCGCCGGCTCACCGCGATCCAGCGGCTGCAGGTCGACGCCCGGGCGGCGCAGGCGGCCGCGGAGGCCGCGAGCGGCGAGGCGGCGGCGGCACTGCGGCGCCGGGCGGCGGAGGCGTGGGGTTCGGTGGCCACGGCCGGTACGCCCGAGGTCGACACGTGGCAGCGGGCCAAGCAGGTCGCCGACGAGCAGGCCGCCGCGTGGCAGCGCGTGTACGAGGAGGCGCTCCGGCAGGAGTCGATCAACTGGCAGCCGCTGACCGGCACGGCCCGCGACACCCGCAACGCGTGGCGGGCCGACATCACCAACGCGACCGAGCGGGCCACTGCCTGGCGCGAGCTGGTGCAGGAGGCGCTGGACAGGGAGCAGGACATGCGGCCGCCGGCCGACCGGTGACCGCCGGGGCCGCCGGGTGCGGGGCGCAGCCGGCGGCCCCGGTCCGTCAGCGGGCCACCCGCGTGTTGGCCACCCGCCAGGCCGCGTCCTTGGCCGAGGCCCAGACCGGGCGCGCGGCCTCGAAGGCGGCGCCCGTCGACCGGACCGTCCACAGCCGCGCGGCCGTGTCGCCGTTCTGCTGGAGCAGCACGACGTCCGTCCGGCCGTCGCCGTTGACGTCGGTGGCCGCGGGGACGAGACCGGCGTACGTCCAGTCGGCGGGCGAGGTCCAGCGCTTGGCGTGGCCGACCGTGCCGGTCGCCAGGTCGGTGTGCGCCCACAGGGTGGCGCCCTTGGCCTCCCGGTGCAGCATCGCCAGCTCCGGGCGGCCGTCGGCGTCCAGGTCGCCGACCATCGGCTCGCTCCAGTCGGCGGCGTTCAGGCCGGCGCCGGTCCAGCGCAGGACCGGTTCGCCCGGACCGGTCGGCCCGCCGCGGCTGAGCCAGACCCGGGCGCCCTTCTTGTCCGGGACGACGGTGAGCAGGTCGGCCCGCCCGTCCCGGTCCACGTCGCCGGCCGCGGTCCGACCGTCGACCAGCGCGGCGGCCACCGGCGCGCTGGTCGGGGTGTAGCCGCCGTCGGCGCGCGCGGCCAGCGTGATGCGCTGGGGCCGGCCGGCCGGGTCGGTGCCGTGCAGCACCAGGTCCGTGCGGCCGTCCCCGGTCACGTCGGCGGCGACCGGCTGCCGGAGCGTGTGGCCCGCCTTCGCCGCGGTGGGTTTCACCTCCCACACCACCTCGGCCCGGGACCTGCCGGAGTCGACGTCGAGAAAGCGCTCGACCCGGTAGTGGAAGTCGCCGACGCGCAACAGGACGGCCAGGTCGCGCACCGCCGCGTCGCCGCCCAGCTCGCCCGTGACCGCCGCGGCCCGGTCGACCGGCCACTGCGGGCCGGCGGCGGTCCAGACCTTCCGCACGGTGCCCTGCTTGCGCCCGAGGTGGCCGAACACCCACATCGTGCCCGGGCGCAGCACGTGGCCGTAGAACGCCGCCAGGTCGCTGCCGTCCGGCGGGAGCTTCTCGTACCCGAGCAGGAACTCGATCAGCGGGCCGACCCGGCCGGTGGCGGCCGACGCGGCCAGCGCCCGGTCGGCGGCCACGGCCCGGTTCTTCCAGCCGTCGCGCACCGCCGGGTCGCGGATGTCGGTGACGGCCTTCCGGTACGCGGCCAGGTTCTCCGCCTCCCGCCGCTGCCGGTCCCGCAGCGCCGCGGCCGCCAGGCCGGTCTCGATGAACTCCCGCCACTCCGCCTCGGCGCCGTCGTAGATCGCGATGGCCAGCGCGTGGTAGGTCAGGGTGTACATGGCGTTGCCGGCGATGCGGTCCCGCAGCTTCGTGAGGAAGTCGACGTCGCTCACCAGGTACCACGACTCGTCGTCGCGCGGGAAGCCGCCGATGTGGTTCGCCGCCCGGAACCTGGCCTCGCGGCGGCGCAGCTCGGCGAGCTTCGCGGCGTCGCCCGCGGCCTGGTCGGCGAGCCGGTCGTCGGTGTCGGCGGTGTACAGCCGGCCGACGCCGGTCAGGAAGTCGACGCGCTCCGCCGGGGTGGCGGGCACCGCGGCCGCCGCCGCGGCGATCGTCCGGGCCGCCCACGGCTGCTTCGCCCGCAGGTGCTCCCACACGTTGAAGATGAAGGTCCGGTCGCCGTCGCCCACCGCCTCGGGGCGGGGGAAGGTGTACTGCACCAGGCCGGCGACCTGCTGCCGCCGGTTCCGGGCCTCGCGGGCCTCGGCGGCGTCGCGGAGGTCGTTCGCCACGTCGCGCTGCTTGGCCTCGTGGACGCGCGTCCGGACGTACACCGTGCAGGCGTCGCACCGCTGCGCGGCGGCGTCGTACTGGTTGATCGACAGCTCGGCCGCCGCCTGCACCTCGGTCGCGGGCGCGGCCCGCCGCCAGAGTTCGTACGTGTACAGGTAGTCGTTCAGCCCGTACAGGTCGTACGAGCCGGCCGGGATGCCCACGACCGTCCCGGCCCGCTCCTTCTCCTCCAGGCTGGCCTCCCGCGGCGGCGGGGGCTCGGCGGGGTCGCTGGGGTTCTCCACATCGTCCGGATCGTCGGCGACCGCCGGGGCCGCCGCCGCGGGCGCGGGCGAGCCGGCGAACCCGGTCACCAGGGCCAGTGCGAGGGCGGCGGCCGTCCAGCGCGCCCCGGCTCGGCCGAACGTGGCTCCCATGTGCCCTCCCGGCGTACGACGTCGTCGCGATCGATGGATACACCCGTGCAGCACGGTAGCGGGGCCCGCCGTCCGGGGCAGCCGCTGTGTCGGCTCCCCGACAGCGGCGGCGGATCTGCGACGATGCCCGGATGGACGACGACCTTGTGGGCAGGTGGAGCACCGAGCCGTACGACTACGGGGTGATGGAGTCCGGCACCCTGTGCTTCCGGCCGGCCGGGACGGGCTACGCGGCGTGGGCCAACGCCGGCGGCGGCATCGCCGTCACCCGGTTCGGCTGGACCGTGCCCGCCCCCGGTCACCTGCGCCTGCGCGTCAGCGAGGTGATCGGCGGCGCATGGGCGGACTCGCCGGACGAGATGACGTCCGTCCACACGCACGACCGCACGGCGACGGACCTCGCCACCGGCTACCGGACCGGTTTCACCGTCCCGCCCGGCTGGCCGGAGCGGGTGTACCAGCTCGACCTGGATACCGACATCGAGTGGGGCACCCGGTTCGCCCGGACGGCACCGGCGCCGCCGGACGACGACCCGGCCCGGCGGTTCGGCGGCGCCGCGTAGCCGGCCCGGGTCAGCCCACCAGGCCGTCCTCCAGCACGTCGCGGCCCCGCTCGGTGAGGAAGGCCAGTTGGTTCCCGCCCCACGCCGGCGTACCGCGGTCGGCCAGGAAGTCGCTGACCCGGCTCAGCAGCATCGGACCCTCCAGGTAGTCCTTGCCGGTCCTGTCCGGGTTGCCCCGGCGGCAGTGCCGGACCAGGTCGGTCAACTCCTGGCCCGCGGCGTACCGCGTGCTGGACAGCGCGTTCAGCCGGGCCGCGGGGACCCGGAAGTGGACGATGACGCCGGCCTGCCACTTCGCCGCCTGGTCCCGGAACCGGGTGACGTAGAAGCCCCGGCAGAAGTCGACGGTCGCCCGCCCCCTGGTGAGGTCGATGCCGTTGACCAGGATGCTGTCCGCCGCGGCGCGGTTGGTGCCGTGGTAGAGGTCGACGCACTTGCCCGGGCCGGGCGCGCGGCGGTCGTCGTCCGCGCAGCTATCGGCGTCCGGTGTCCGGCACTTCTTCTTGGCGGCCCCGGCGGCGCGGATGTCGATCACTTCGCCGGCGAGGTCCTTGATGAGACCGCGCTTGCACTTGTCGATCTTTCCCCACGTCTTGTTGATGATCTTCCGCGCGCGCTTGATCCCGTCCCAGAAGCCCTTGATCGACTTGGTCAGCTTGTACAGGATCCGCGCCACCCGGAACGCCTTGACCGGCCCGAGGAAGTCGGCGGCGGCGAGCAGGCAGCTCAGCAACTGCCCCGAGAAGCAGTTCCGGATGGTGTCGACGTTGAGCAGGTCCTCCAGCAGCTCCGGGCCGTACTGCCGGACGAACGCCACCGGATCGCCGCCGGCCGCCTCGATCAGCGGCTCGAACGTCGCGAGCTGCGCGTCGGACAGGTAGTCGCGCGCGTCGGCGAGCTGCGCCGGCGTGAACGCGAAGGCGCCCGTGAGGTCGCGGTCGTCGGCCGCCCGGATCGCGTCCTCCAGGTCCTTGGCCTCCTGCTCGGCGTCCGCCGCCTGCTGGTTCGCCTGCTTGGCGAACTCGACCGCGTCCCGCGCCGCCTGCTCCGCGTTCCGGGCCGCCGTCCCGGCCCGCTCGGCGTCGCGCCGGGCGCGCTCCGCGGCGGCACCGGCGGCCTCGGCGTCGGCCTGCGCGCGGGTCGCCAGCCGGTCCGCGTCCTCGGCCAACTGCTTCGCGCGGGCCGCGCTCAGGCCCGCGATCCGGGCGTCGTCCGCGGCCTGGTTCGCGTACCGGCGCGCCTCCGCCGCGGCCGCCCGCGCGGCCCGGTCCGCGTCGGCGGCGCTGGCCGCCGCCGCCCGCGCCCGGCGGCCCTGCTCGGCGGCGATCGCCGCCGCTCGCTTGGCCCGGGCGCTCTCGGCGGCGGCCGCCGCCGAGGAGCGGGCCGCCCGGGCGGCGGCCGCATAGGCTTCCTTAATCTTGCCGGCGGCGCTGTCGGCCGCCTGCTGCGCCGCCCGAGCGGCGTCCGCGGCCTCCTTGGCCCGCTGGTCGGCCGCGTCGGCCTGGTCCAGCGAGATCTGCTGCGCGAGCTTGGCCACCTCCACCGCGAAGTCGACGTCGAGATCCTGGCCGACGAACGGCGCGAGCAGCTCCACCGCGCTGTCCGCGGGAACGATCGCCGCCATGGCGGACTGGCGGGCGGCCAGGGCGGACCGCAGCGCGGAATCGGCCTGCGCGGCGGCCGACGCGGCCTCGTTCCCGGCGGCGGCGGCCTCGGCCTGCACCCGGTCGGCCGCCCACAGGGCCTTGACCGCCTCGACCGCCGCGCGCTGGGCGGCGACCTCGGCGCTGCGGGCGTGCTCGGCCGCCACCACCTGCTGCCGGGTCGCCTCCTGCGCGTGGGCGTCCGCCCGGCGGGCCGCCGCCTCCGCCTTCGCCGCCTCCGCCTCGGCGGCGTTCGCCGCCTCGTTCGCGGCCGCGGCGGCCGCCATGGCCCGGTCCGCCGCGTGGCGGGCCCGGGCCGCCGCCCGGTCGGTCTCGATCGCGGCCGACCGCGCGGCCGCGGCCTCGTCGGACGCGCCGCTCGCCTTGCGCGTCGCGTCCGCGGCCGCGGAGTCGGCGGCGTCCGCCTCCCGGCGGGCCGCGGCGGCCGCCGCCAGCGCCTCGTCGCGGCCCTGGTCCGCCGAGAGCGCGCGGGCCCGGCTCTCCATCGCCGCCGCCTGCGTCCGCTTGAGGTCCCGCTCCTGCGCCGCCGTACGGGCGTCGTCCCGCAGCCGTTCGGCGTGCCCCATGGCGGTGTGCGCCCTCGCCCGGCCGGCCCGGGCGGCCGCCTCCTGCGCCTCGGCCCGCTCCCGCGCGCCGCGCGCCAGGTCGGCGTCGTGCTGCGCCCCGGCCCGCAGCCGGGCGGCGCTGTCGGCGTGCCGCTTCGCCTCGGCGTGCGACCGGTCCGCGTCCCGCCGGGCCGCGTCGGCCCGGCTGCGCCACTCGGCGGCCTCCTCGGCGCGGTCGCGGGCCTCGTCCCGCCTGGCCCGCGTGTTCTCCGCGTGCCGCCACGCCGCGTCCCGCTCCCGCTCGGCCGCGGCCCGCTGCTCGGTGGCCCGCTCGGCCGCGGCGGCCGCCGCGTCGGCCTCCCGCCGCGCCGTGGCTGCCAGCTTGTCCGCGGCGTCGGCGTGCTCGATGGCCTGCTTGCGCCAGCGCTCGGCCTCCCGCTCGCGCGCCTCGGCCTCGCCGGCGTGGCCGAGCGCCCGGTGGGTGGCGATCGTGGCGTCGATGGCGTGCTGCGCCGTCAGCGTCGCGTTGGCGGCGGCGACCGCGGCGCGGTGCAGGCCCTTCGCCATCTCGGCCCAGTCCCTGCCGTACGGCAGCTCCACCTCGACGAGCACGGCGGCGGCCGCCTCGGCGCCGACCGCCGCGCGCTCGGCGTCGGTGGCGAAGCCCCGTGCGGCCGTGACCCGGTCCCCGACCGACGCCCGGGCGGCCTCCAGCTCCGCGAGGGTGCCCTTCGCCGCCAGGATCCGGGCCGCCCGCCGGGCCGTGGCCGCGGCCACGGTCATCGCGTTCGCGCCCTGCCGCAGCGCGTGGACCCCCTCGCCGTGCGCCCGGACCAGGTCCGCCCGGGCGCGGTTCGCCCGGGCCGCGCGCTGCGCGGCCTGGCTCGCCTGCTCGATGGCCCGCAGCTCGGCCTCGCGGGCGGCGAGCAGCTCGGCCCGGGCCAGGTCGTCCCGCTCGGCCGCGTCGGCGAATCCGGCGGCGAAGAAGCGCTCCAGGGCCGCGTCGTCGCCGTCGAGCGCGGCCTGCGCGGCGGCCACGACGTGCGGGTTCTCGGTCCGGTCCAGGCCGGCCAGCACCCGGGCCCGCGACCGGAGCACGGCCTGCCGGGCCCGGCGGTCGGCGAGCACCCGGTCGTCCCGGCCGCGGGCGATGTCGGCGCCGTACGCCCGGAAGGCCCGGCGGTCGGCCGGGGTGGCCGCCGGTTCGAGCACCCGGACGACCTCGGCGTTGAAGATCTCGCCGCCGGTCCCGCGCAGCTTCTCGATGGCCTCGACGTTGCCCCGGTCCTCGCGGGCGCGGCGGGCGTCGGCGGCCTTCCGGGCGCGGGCGTACCCGCCGGTACCGGGGCGGAGGAACTCGTCGACCGCCTCGGGGTGCCCGTCGCGCGCGGCGTCCAGCGCTGCCTGCGCCGCCTCGCGCACCTCGGGATCCGGGTCGGCCTCGATGTGCATCACCAGGATCTGGTAGACCGCGGGATCCAGGTCCGCGCTCGGCGCCGCACGGACCCGGAACTGCGGGAGCCGGTCCGGCGGCGCGGCGGGCGCGGCCGGTGCCGGCGGGGGCGGCGGCGCCGCTTCGGCGACCACCGACACCGCGGGCCCGAGGAGGGCGGCCGCGAGCACGGCGACGGCCGCCCGGCGTAGGTGTCCCGGCACGATGAGGCCCCCGTTCGCGACGCGGAGGCACGGCGCGACACCGACTCCGGGACGACCCGCGCCGACCGGTCGCGGTCGCGCGGCAGTTCGCCTCGAACCTAGGGGCAACCGTCGATGGAGGACAGTCGGCCCACTGTCGGATTGCGGACAGTCGATATCGGAGTGGGCGGATGCCGGTGGGTCAGGCCGACGAACGCGGGCGGGGCTGGCAGCGGGGGCAGGAGAACGACGAGCGGTTCATGAACGCCTCCCGCCGGATCGCCGCCCCGCACCGGTCGCACGGCAGCCCCTCCCGGCCGTACACGTGCAGCGACCGGTCGAAGTACCCGCTCTCCCCGTTCACGTTGACGTACAGCGCGTCGAAGCTCGTGCCGCCCACCCCGATCGCCTCGCCCAGCACGTCGACCACGTGGTCGAGCAGGCGGCGGGCGGCCGGGCCGGTCAGGCCGTCGGCCGGGCGGGTGCCGTGCAGGCCGGCCCGCCACAGCGCCTCGTCGGCGTAGATGTTGCCGACGCCGGAGATCACCGTCTGGTCCAGCAGGGCGCGCTTGACCCCGGTCCGCTTGCCCCGCAGCGCCGCGACGCACCGGTCGGGGTCGAAGCCGGGCTCGAACGGGTCGGCCGCGATGTGCGCGATCTCCGCCGGCAGCTCGGCGCCGCCGCGGGAGACGGCCAGTCCGCCGAACGTGCGCTGGTCCACGAAGCGCAGCTCCGGTCCGGTCGCGAAGCGGAACCGGACGCGCAGGTGCGGCCCGTCCGGCTCGCCGTCGTCGTGCACCCGGAACTGGCCGGACATGCCCAGGTGGCCCACCATCGCGTCGCCGGAGTCCAGCGGCAGCCACAGGTACTTGCCGCGGCGGCGTACGTCGGTGAACTCGCGCCCGGCCAGCGCGGCGGCGAAGTCGCCGGGGCCGGCGGCGTGCCGGCGGACCGCGCGCGGGTGCAGCACCTCGACGGCCGCGATGCGCCGGCCGAGCGCCCACTCGCGCAGGCCGCGCCGGACGGTCTCGACCTCGGGCAGCTCGGGCACCGGCTACTCCGCGGGGGCGACGAGCGGGGCGCCGGGGGCGTCGGCGGTGAGCACGCCCTCCTCGTCCGGGCCGGACAGCTCCCGCCAGGCCGCCTCGGCGGCCCGCTGCTCGGCCTCCTTCTTGCTGCGGCCGCTGGCCCCGGCGTACCGGCGGCCGGCGACGACCGCGGCGGCGGTGAACGTCTTGGCGTGGTCCGGGCCCTCCTCGTCGATCCGGTACTCGGGCACGCCGATGCTCAGCGACGCGGTCAGCTCCTGGAGCGAGGTCTTCCAGTCCAGCGCGGCGCCGCGGCCGGCGGACTCGGCCATCAGGTCGTCGAACAGGCCGTGCACGACCCGGGCGGCGGTCTCCATGCCGTATTGGAGGTACACCGCGCCGAGCAGCGCCTCCAGCGTGTCGGCCAGGATGCTGGCCTTGTCCCGGCCGCCGGTGGCCTCCTCGCCCTTGCCGAGCAGCAGGTACGGGCCGAGGCCCTCCGGGCCCATCCCGCGGGCCACGTCGGCGAGCGCGCGCATGTTGACCACGCTGGCCCGCAGCTTGGCGAGCTGCCCCTCGGGCAGCTCCGGGTGGTTGTGGAACAGCGCGGTGGTCACCACGACGCCGAGCACCGAGTCGCCGAGGAACTCCAGCCGCTCGTTGGTCGGCAGGCCGCCGTTCTCGTACGCGAACGAGCGGTGGGTGAGCGCCCGCCGGAGCAGGTCCGGGTCCAGGGTGACGCCGAGCGCGGCCTCCAGGTGGGCCGCGGACGGGCGGCGGCGGTCCGTGCGGTCGGTCATCGAGTGGCCTCCAGCCGGTCGGTGACGAGGGTGGCGAGGGCCGGGGCCACCCGCCGGCGGTGCAGGGTCGCGGCGAGGGCGATACCCGAGGCGAGGTCGGCGCCGGTGGCGGCGCCGTGGCAGACGACGGCCGTACCGCCGATGCCGAGCAGCGCGCCGGCGCGCGGCGCGGTGCTGGCCGCGCCGGCCATGGCGTACGCGCCCTCGATGCCCTTGAGCAGCACGTTGCCGGTGAAGCCGTCGGTGACGACCACGTCGGCCCGGCTGCCGGCGCAGACCTCGCCGCCCTCGACCAGCCCGACGTACCGGGCGCCGGCGGGCAGGTCGGCGGCGGCCAGCGCGGGGTCGGCGAGCCGGCGGGAGCGGTCGCCCTTGCCCGGCTCGACGCCGATCGAGAGCAGGCCGACCCGGGGCGCGGCCAGGCCGTGCACGAGCCCGGCGTACGCGGCGCCGAGGTCGGCGTGGCGCAGCAGGGTGGCCGGGCTGGCGTCCAGCGAGCCCCCCACGTCGAGCAGGACGACGGGGCCGGCGACCGCGGGCAGGATGGCGGCCAGCGCGGGCCGGCGGATGCCGGGCAGCCGGCCGAGGCCGAGCGCCGCGGCGGTGACGCTGGCGCCGCTGGCGCCGGCGGAGACGACGGCGTCGGCCGCGCCCGCGGCGACGGCGGCGACGGCCGCGCGGATGGTGGTGTCGGCCCGGCCGCCGCGGGCGGCGGGCTCGGCCATGCCGACGGCCCGGCGGGCGGGCCGGGCGGTGAGCCGGGGCCGGTCGCCCGGCGGCGCGGCCGCGCGGACCCGCTCGGCGACCTCGACCGGGCCGACGAGCAGCAACTGGAGGGTCGGGTCGGCGGCGCAGGCGCGCAGAGCGCCGTCCACCACCACGTCGGGGGCGCTGTCCCCGCCGAGGAGGTCGACGGCGATCCGCACGGCGTCCGGGGCAGTGGGCTGCGCCGGGGCGTCCGGGCTCTGCCGGTGCGCCGACCGACCGGTGGTCGGACGGGCCACTGGGCTCCTTGGGGTCCTCAGCCGGGCGGCGGGGCGGTCCGCCCCGCCGCGCCGGCCGCGAATCGGGTCAGACGTCGAGGACCTGACGGTTGTTGTAGGTGCCGCAGACGCCGCAGGCGGCGTGCGGCAGCTTCGCCGACTTGCACTGCTGGCAGGCCACCGTCGTGATCGGCGCGGCCTTCCAGTTCGCCCGGCGCGACCGGGTGTTGCTGCGCGACATCTTCCGCTTCGGGACGGCCACGGCTCTTACTCCTCAGTCCTGGTCATGGTGCGCAGGGCGGCCCACCGCGGGTCGGCCTGCTGGTGGCTGTGGTCAGCCGGGAGATCATCCCAGAGCGCCCCGCACTCGGGGCACAGGCCCCGGCAGTCCGGGCGGCACAGCGGGTTCGTCGGCAGTGTGAGCACCACCGCGTCCCGCAGCACCGGCTCCAGATCGATCAGGTCGTTGCGGACCCGGCCGATCTCGTCCTCGTCGGTCGTCTCATCCGTGACGCTGTCCTCGTACGCGAACAGCTCCTGGACCGTCACCGCCAGCTCGTCGCGAATCTCGCGCAGGCAGCGCCCGCACTCCCCCACCAGCGGGCCGGTGGCCCGGCCGCTGACCAGCACGCCCTCGGAGACCGATTCGAGCCGCAGGTCCAGGCTCAGTTCGGCCCCCTCGGGGACGCCGATCAGCTCCACGCCGAGGTCGGCCGGCGACGGCGCGACCCGGCTCAGCGTACGCAGCGCGCCGGGCCGCCGGGGCAGGTCCTGCGTGTCGAGGACCAGCGGCGACCTGGCATCGGGGTGTTTGGGCGATTGTCTGGGCATGACTCACGTTCGTCGCGGGCGACCACCCACCGGCGCGGCGGCTGGTCGGGGTGGTGGTTGAGGCGGTCGGTGTTGTTGCGTTGGTGCTCGGGTGACCGAAAGGCCGACTCGTTAGGTTACCCGAGCCCGCCGAGTCCAGTCGAATCGAGCCCGATCAGATCGTGAGCGGCCGCTGCTCCTCCTCCTGCGCGAACGTGCCGATCTCGCGCAGGGCGTGCATCTTGTCCCGGCCGCGCTCGATCGAGGCCAGCGAGCGGGTGAGGAACTGCTCGAAGTTGGCCAGGGCGGTGTCCACGTAGTCGTCCACCTCGTCGCGCAGCCGCTGGGCCTCGGCCCGGGCCTCGCTGACCAGCCGGGCGGCCTCGTGCTCGGCGGACACCGTGATCTCGTTGGTCGAGACCAGCCGGGCGTGCTCGCCCTCGCCCTCGGCGATGATCCGGTCGGCCTCCCGCTTGCCGGCCTCGACGATCTTGTCCCGCTCCTCCAGCAGCGCCGCCGCCCGGCGCAGGTCGGCCGGCAGCTCGGCGCGCAGCTCCTCCAGCATGCCGATCGCCTCGGCCCGCTCGACCACGCAGTTGCTGCGCGACATGGGCGCCGATCTGGCCTGTTCGATCATGGCAATGATCTCGTCGATGCGGTCGAGTGGATCCATCGGCGCATCACTCCCGTCATCCGTGTGTCGACCGTCGCGGTCGGTGTCCAGCGCATCCCGCACATACCCATAATGCTGCCGATCGGGACAACTGCCGCCGATCATCGCCGCGCGTCGCGCAACTTCCCCGCCGAGCCGGCGCGGCAGCGGCGGCCCGGCGCGTCCGCCCAGCGTGCGGCGGCGCGTCGCGCGGTCAGCCCGCCGGGTCGGCCGGCGGCACCGGCGGCACGAATCGCTCCCGCAGCCGGCGGGCGACGATCTCCGGTACGTGGGCCGACACGTCCCCGCCCCACTTCGCCACGTCCTTGACGAGGCTGGAGGACAGGAACGAGTAGAGCGGGTTGGTCGGCATGAACAGCGTCTCGACCCCGGCCAGCCCGATGTTCATCTGGGCCATCTGCAACTCGTAGTCGAAGTCGCTGACCGCGCGCAAGCCCTTCACGACGACCGGTGCGTCGTGCGCCTTGCAGAAATCGACCAGCAGCCCCCGGAACGTCTCCACCCGGACGTTGGGCAGGTCGGCGATGACCAGCCGGAGCAGCTCGATCCGCTCCTCGATGCCGAACAGCCCGGACTTCGCCGGATTGATCATCACCGCGACGACGACCTCGTCGAAGAGGCGGGACGCCCGCGCGACGATGTCGAGATGGCCGTTGGTGACCGGGTCGAACGAGCCGGGACAGACCGCACGTCTCATGATCCGCGACCGTACCAAATGGTCGTCTCGCCGTACCGCCGCGCGGCGTGCGGGGTGACGCCGGGCGGCCACGCCGGCCCGGCGGCGCGGGTGGACCGCTCGACCGCCAGCACCGCGTCCGGGGCGAGCCAGCCGCCGGCCGCCAGCGCCGCTAGCGCGGCGTCCACCTCGGGCCCGGGCACGGCGTACGGGGGGTCGGCGAACACGACGTCGTACGGCTCCGGCGCCGGGCCGGCGAGCACGGTCGCCACCCTCCCGGCCGTCACCAGGACGTCGGCGGCGGCGTCCAGGGTGGCCACGTTGGCCCGCAGCACCCGCAGCACCCCGGCGTCGGCCTCGACGAGCCGGACGTGCGCCGCGCCCCGCGACAGCGCCTCCAGGCCGACGGCGCCCGAGCCGGCGTACAGGTCGAGCACCCGGGCGTCGGCGAGGCCGGCGAGCGACTCCAGCGTGCTGAACAGCGCCTCGCGCACCCGGTCGCTGGTCGGCCGGGTGCGGTCGCCGGCGGGGGTGCGCAGCCGCCGGCCGCCGTACCGGCCCGCCACAATCCTCGTCACACCGGCGACGCTACGCCCGCGCGCGGCCCGCCCGCCGCCCGCCCCGACGTGCGCCGCGTCACCGCCCGGCCCGGTCGATGCGGGCCCGCGCCGCGCGGACCGGCGGCCGGCCGGGTCGTCCGGTCAGCCCTTCTCCAGGTACTCCGCGCGGTCCTCCGACACCAGGGCCGCGACCGCCGCCGCCAGCTCGGGGTACGCGGTCAGCTCCGGGTCCCCCGTCAGCAGGTCGATCGCCGCCAGCCGGGCCTCGCCGATCAGCTTCTCGTCGCGCAGCAGCGACAGCAGCCGCAACTGCGAGCGGCGGCCGGACTGCGCCGCGCCCAGGATGTCGCCCTCGCGCCGCTGCTCCAGGTCCAGCTCGGCCAGGCGGAAGCCGTCCAGGGTGCCGGCGACGGCGTCCAGCCGGTCCCGCGCGGGGGTGCCGGGCTCGGCCTCGGTGACCAGCAGGCACAGGCCCGGCGCGCTGCCCCGGCCGACCCGGCCGCGGAGCTGGTGGAGCTGGGAGACGCCGAACCGGTCGGCGTCGAGCACCACCATGACGGTGGCGTTGGGGACGTTCACGCCGACCTCGACGACGGTCGTCGCCACCAGCACGTCCAGCGCGCCGGCGGCGAAGTCGCGCATGACGCCGTCCTTGGCGTCCGCGGCGAGCTTGCCGTGCAGGACGCCGATGCGCAGGCCGTGCAGCGGCCCCTCGGCGAGCAGCGGCGCCACCTCGGTGACCGCCAGCGGGGGCCGCCGCCCGTCCTCCGGCGCCACGTCGACGTCCGGGTCGTCGGCGCCGCCGTCGGCGCCGATCCGCGGGCAGACCACGTACGCCTGGTGGCCCGCGGCCACCTCCTCGGCGAGCCGGCGCCAGGCCCGGTCCAGGTACGCCGGCTTCTCCGCCGCCGGGACCACGTGCGAGGCGATCGGCGAGCGCCCGCCCGGCAGCTCGGTGAGCGCGGAGACCTCCAGGTCGCCGTACACGGTCATGGCGACCGTCCGCGGGATCGGCGTCGCGGTCATCACCAGCACGTGCGGCGGCTGGTCGGCCTTGGCCCGCAGCGCGTCCCGCTGCTCCACCCCGAACCGGTGCTGCTCGTCGACCACCACCAGGCCGAGGTCGGCGAAGTCGACCCCCTCGTACAGCAGCGCGTGCGTCCCCACCACCAGGCCCGCCTCGCCCGCGGCGACCCCGGCGAGCGCCGCGCGCCGGGCGGCGGCGGACAGCGAGCCGGTGACCAGGGCGATCCGGGTGCCGCGCGGGTCGCCGTCCAGCTCGCCGGCCCGGCCGAGCGGGCCGAGCAGCTCGGCGATGCTGCGCAGGTGCTGCGCGGCGAGCACCTCGGTCGGGGCGAGCAGGGCGGCCTGGCCGCCGGCGTCGACGACCTGGAGCATCGCCCGCAGCGCGACGAGCGTCTTGCCGGAGCCGACCTCGCCCTGGAGCAGCCGGTGCATCGGGTGGGCGCCGGCCAGCTCGGCGGCGACCTGCTCGCCGATCCGCCGCTGCCCGTCGGTGAGCGCGTACGGCAGCCCGGCGTCGAACGCTGCCAGCAGCCCGGCGTCCGCCGCCGGCCGGGGCTTCGCCGGCCAGTCGGCGGCGCGCAGCTTGCGCTGGACGAGCGTCACCTGGACGGCGAACGCCTCGTCCCACTTCAGCCGCCGCTTGGCCCGGCCCAGCTCCTCCCACGAGTCCGGCTGGTGGATGCCGCGCAGCGCGGACAGCAGGCCGACCAGCCCGCGGTCGGCCCGCAGGTCGGTGGGCACCGGGTCGGGCACGTCGTCGAGCCGGGTGAGCGCCTCGCGCACGCAGCGGGCGATCGTCCAGGTCGGTACGGACGCCGCGGCCGGGTACACCGGGATCAGCGCCCCGGCGAAGTCGGCCAGCTCGTCGGCCCCCTCGGCGTCGGCGTCCAGCAGGACGTAGTCGGGGCCGTTGAGCTGGCGCTTGCCGCGGTACTCGGTGACCTTGCCGGCGAACAGGCCCTGCACGCCCGGCCGCAGGTCCTTCTGCCGCCACGCCTGCTGGAAGAACGTACAGGTCAGCACGCCCCCGGCGTCGTCGGTGAGGGTGACCTCCAGCAGGTTGCCGCGGCGGGCGCGCATCGGCCGGACCGACGCGCCGCGCACCCGGGCCAGGACGGTGACCTGCTCGCCGACGGTCAGCGCGGCCATGTCGGTGGGGGCGCCGCGCTCGTCGTACCGGCGCGGGTAGTGCCGCAGCAGGTCGCCGACGGTGTGCAGGTCGAGGTGCTCGGCGAGGGCCTTCGCGGTCTTGCCGACGACCCCGTCGAGCGGGGTGTCGAGCGTGGTCGGTTCGGTCACGCGGCTCCCATCACCGGCTGGTCGGCGGGCGGGCCGGGGCCCGGCGGCACGCGACCGACGACCCGCGCGGCCACGCAGGGGAAGCCTAGCCGCGCCGCCGGTCGCCCGCGGGCGACCGGCTAGGAGGCGCGGCCCACGAAGGCGTACGCGTAGCGGCCGGCGGCCGGGGTGCTGCCGGTGAACGCGAGCTTGCTGCCCGCCCGCTCCACCGGCACGCTGATCAGCAGCGCGGTGTCCGCGCACGTGTACGGCCGGTCGTCGGTCCGCGCCGCCCCGCCCGCGTCCACGCTGACCCACAGCGTCACCCGGGCGTCGCCGGTGCAGGCGAACAGGAAGCTGACCGAGCCCCGGTCGACCGGGTCGGCCAGCTCCTGCCCGAAGGACGAGCCGAGCCCGCCGGAGCCCGAGGCGAGCGGCTTCGCCCCGCCCAGGGCGTCGTCCAGGATCTCCTGCGGGTCGAGTGCGCCCCCGCGACCGCCGGGCTGCGCGGCCGGCCCGCCGCCGGCCGGCGGGGTGAACGTCGGCGGCTCGGCCGGCCCGGTGCAGGCGCCGGCGAGCGCCAGGGCGCAGAGGGCCGCGGCGGCGCCGGCCGCGCGGTGCGGGGTACGCGTCATCGACATGTCCTATCGTCGGGAATCGACCCCCGACGATAGTCCCGGGCGGTACCGCGCCGTCCGGGCGGTTCGGGAGGTCGCGGCGGTCGGCGGCGGTGGTCCGACGGGGGCCGGTCCCGCGGCGGGGCGGGCCGGTTCGCCCGGTGGGTGGCGCGTCAGGTAGCCTGATCCGGTTGCCGCAGCAGTGTGTCCGCGCACCGGCTGGCGACCCGGGAACCGCCGCGTCGCGGCGCGCCCTCCCGCACCAGCGAAGACTGAGCAAAGACCGAAGACTTCAGGAGATTCCCGTGGCTAGCGTGTGCGACGTCTGCGGCAAGGGGCCGGGCTTCGGCCACAATGTGCCGTGGTCGAAGAAGAAGACCAACCGCCGCTGGAACCCGAACATCCAGCCGGTCCGTACCCCCGCCGGTGGCGGCACGACCAAGAAGCTGAGGGTCTGCACCTCCTGCATCAAGGCGGGCAAGGTCGTCCGCGCCTGACCGGCGCACCCGTCGAGAAAGCCGCCGCCCCGATGGGGGACGGCGGCTTTTCCGTACCCGGGGCGGGGCCGGGCCGGGCGGGGTTACAGCACCCGGCCGAAGCTGCGGGACAGGTCCGAGTCCCGGTAGAAGCCGAAGCCGTCGATGGGCGCGTACCCGGCCGACTCGTACAGCGCGATCGCCTCCGGCTGGCGCAGCCCGGTCTCCAGGATCAGCCGCCGCCGGCCGGCGGCCCGGGCCGAGTCCTCGACCGCGGCCAGGATGCGCCGGGCGAAGCCGCGCCCGCGGACCGCCTCGGCGGTGTACATGCGCTTCAGCTCCGCGTCGTCGCCGTGGCTGCGCCAGCCGGCCGAGGCCACCGGGGTGTCGTCGAGGTAGCCGACCAGGAACGCCCCGCGCGGCGCCTCGAACTCGGCCGGGTCGACCGGGGTGGAGTCGCCGTCGCCGTCGTACCGGACGCGCAGGTCGGCCATGGTCGCCTCGATCAGGAACCGGGAGTCCGCGTGCAGGTACGGCCGCACCGCGATGATCAGGTCGCTCACGGCCCCAGCGTAGAGCCCGCCCGGAAGTGATCCCAACCGGCCGGGCCATCGACGTACGTGCGCCCGTCCACGGTCACCGCGCCGGTGTCGTTGACCGTGCCGATGGCCCGCCAGCCCTCCGGCAGCCGCCGGTCCGGCGGGAACGTGGCCGCGAAGGCGTGGTCGTCGCCGCCGCCCAGCATCCAGGTGTGCGGGTCGACGCCGAGGGCCGCGGCGGCGTCGCGCATCTGCACCGAGACGGCGAACGCGTCCCGGCGCACGTCCATGCCCACGCCGCTGGCGGCGGCGACGTGGCCGAGGTCGGCGATCAGCCCGTCCGAGATGTCGATCATCGAGGTGGCGCCCTGCTCGGCGGCCGCGGTCGCGGCGGCGTACTCGATCACCGGGCGGCGGTACGCGTCCACCAGCAGCTTCGGCGTCCGGAACCCGCGGGACAGCACGGTGTACCCGGCGGCGGCGTAGCCGATCCGGCCGGCGAGGGCGACGGTGTCGCCGACCCGGGCGCCGGAGCGCAGCACCGGCGCCCGCCCGGCCGGGTCGCCGAGCGCGGTGACGGCGATCGTCAGCACCGGGCCGGCGGTGGTGTCCCCGCCGACCACGGCCGCCCCGACCAGGGCCGCCTCGGCGGCCAGGCCGTCGGCCAGCTCCTCGGCCCAGCGCACGTCCAGCCCGGGCGGGGCGCACAGGGCGACCAGCAGGGCGGTCGGGCGGGCGCCCATCGCGGCGACGTCGGCGAGGTTCGCGCCGGCCGCCCGGTGGCCGACGTCCTCCGCGGAGCACCAGTCCCGGCGGAAGTGCCGCCCCTCGACCAGCATGTCGGTGGTGGCGACCACCCGCCCGTCCGGCGCGGCGACCACAGCCGCGTCGTCGCCGGGGCCGACCAGGCAGGCCGGCCCGGTCCCCAACCGGGCGGTCACCCGGGCGATCAGGCCGAACTCGCCGGCGTGCGCCACGCTCATCGGCTCTCCCTCGTCACTCATCCCGGATCACGGTACGCACCGGGCCCCGCCGCACCCGGCGGCGGGTACGCTCACCAGCACATCCGCTTCCGGCGGCTCGCGCGTGGGGAGTCCCGTCGTGGTCCAGGCATACATCCTCGTCCAGATCGAGGTCGGCACGACACGTGACGTGGCGGCGGCGATCTCCGACGTTCCCGGCGTGGTCCGGGTGGATACGGTCACCGGACCGTATGACATCGTGGTGCTCGGCGCGGCCGAGGACCTGGACACGCTGGGCCGGCAGGTCGTCGGCCGGGTCCGGGCCATCGCCGGCATCACCCGAACCACGACCTGCCCGGTGGTGAACCTCTAGGTGTCCGATCCGCTCCGCCGCGGCGCCGCCCGCCTGGCGACCGCCGTCGCGCTGCCGTTCGCCCTGCTCGCCGGCGTGGGCGGCTACCTCCTCCTGCGCCCCGCCCCGGCCGAGCCGGACCCGCCGGCGGCGGGCGCCGCCCCGCGACCGGTCCCGTCGACGGCCGTGCCGATGCCGGCGCCGCGACTGGCCGGGGCCGCCGCCGCGCGCTGCCGGGAGCTGCTGGCCGCGCTGCCCGCCGTGGCCCGGGACCTGCCGCGCCGCGCGGTCGCCGCCGGCCGGGAGCAGAACGCCGCGTACGGCGAGCCGCCGTTGACGCTGGCCTGCGGCGGCCCGGCGGCCACCGTCCCGCCGACCGCGCAGCTCCTGCGGCTGGACGGCGTGTGCTGGTACGGCCGGGCCGGCGGTACGGGCAGCGTGTGGACCACGGTGGACCGCGCGGTGCCGGTCACGCTGGCGGTGCCGCCGCCGGTGGACGGCGCGGCCCAGCGCGTGATCGACTTCTCGGCGCCGGTGGTCGGCGCGATCCCCCGCCACCCGGCCCCGCCGCCGGGCTGCGACCCGCTCCCTGCCCCGTCCCCCACCTGACCGCCCCGCGGGCGCAGGGCCGGCGGCGCGGGTCAGCGCAGGCCGGTGCCGCGGGACAGGGCCGTGTGCAGCAGGCGGGCGATCAGCTTCGGGTATTCCAGCCCGGCCGCCGCCCACATCCGCGGGAACATCGACGTCGTGGTGAACCCCGGCATCGTGTTGATCTCGTTGAGCAGCACGTCCCCGGCGTCGGTGACGAAGAAGTCCACCCGGGCCAGGCCGGCGCAGTCCAGCGCGGTGAACGTCGCCCGGGCCAGCTCCTGCACGCGGGCGGTGGTGGCCGCGTCGAGCCGGGCCGGGACGTCGTACTCGCAGGAGTCGTCCAGGTACTTGGCCTCGAAGTCGTAGAACTCGTGCCCGGTCACCACCCGCACCTCGGCCAGCGGGGACGCCTCCGGCGGCCCGCCCGCCTCGCCCTCCAGTACGCCGCACTCGATCTCCCGGCCGACGACCGCCGCCTCGACGATCACCTTGGGGTCGACGGCGCGGGCGGTGGCCAGGGCGGCGTCCAGGTCGGCCCAGTCGGCGACCCGGCTGATCCCGTGCGAGGAGCCGGCCCGGCAGGGCTTGACGAACACCGGCAGGCCCAGCCGCTCCCGCTCGGCGGGTTCGAGGGTGCCGGCGCCGGGGCGCAGGATCGCGTACGGGCCGACCGGGATGCCGGCGCGCTCGGCGAGCTTCTTGGTGAACTCCTTGTCCATCGCCGCGGCCGAGGCGAACACCCCGGACCCGACGTACGGCAGGCCGGCCAGTTCGAGCAGGCCCTGGATGGTGCCGTCCTCGCCGTACGCGCCGTGCAGCACCGGGAACACCACGTCCACCGCGCCGAGGGTGGCCACCCCGCGCGCGGCGGGGACGACGGCGACGTCGCCGGACTCCGGTACGGCGAGCACCCCCGCCCGGCTCGGGTCGGCCGGCAGCACCACCGCCGGGCCGGAGCCCGCGGTGATCTCCGGCAGCTCGCGGCCCACGATGCCGAGCGCCGCCGCGTCGCCGGCCAGCACCCAGCGGCCGTCCCGGGCGATGCCGACCGGCAGCACCTCGAACTCGCCGGGGTCGAGCGCGCCCAGGATGTTGCCGGCGCTGACGCAGGAGATCGCGTGCTCGGTGCTGCGGCCGCCGAAGACGACGGCGACGCGGATTCTGGGCTCGGTCACCCCGCTACCGTACTGCGCCCGCTCCATCCCGGTTCGCCGGTCCGCGCCCGGCGCCGCCGCGGCCGGCCGGGTGGCCGCCGAGCGCGCGGCGGGGTTCAGCCGCGGGCGGCGTCCAGGGCGGCCGCGAGGTCGGCGACCAGGTCCGCGGTGTCCTCGACCCCGCAGGAGATCCGGACGAAGCCCTCCGGCACCGCCTCGCCCCACACCCGCCGCCGGTCCACGCTGGTGTGCAGCCCGCCGAACGACGTCGCCGACACCGCCAGCGCGCTGTGCCGCAGCAGCCGGGTCACGTGCGCGGCGTCCGGCAGCTCGGCGGCGACGATGCCGGGCATCCGGCGCAGCAGCGCCGCCGCCCGCTCGTGCGCCGGGTCGCCGGGGCGCCCCGGCCAGCGCACGCCGGTCACCTCGGGGCGGGCGGCGAGCAGCGCGGCGACCGCGGCGGCGTTCGCCGTCTGCCGGGCCAGCCGCAGGTCCAGCGTGGCCAGCGAGCGGTGGGCCAGCCAGCAGTCGAACGGCCCCGGTACCGCGCCCGAGTGCTCCCGCCGGGCCCGCAGCAGCGCGGCCAGCGCCGGGTCGCGGGTGGCGGCGTACCCGATGAGCAGGTCGGAGTGCCCGGACAGCGCCTTGGTCCCGGACGCGAGCACCAGGTCGGCGCCGTGGTCCAGCGGGCGCAGCCCGAGCGGGGTGGCGGCGGTGTTGTCGACGGCGACCAGCGTCCCGCTGGCCCGGGCGGCGGCGACGATCGCCGGCAGGTCGGGGACGTCGAGTCGCGGGTTGGCCGGCGCCTCGACGAGCACCAGCTTCACCCCGGCGAGGTCGGGGACCGGTCCGGCGGTCGGCGCGGTGCGGACGGTGACGCCGAACGGGGCCAGCGTCTCGGCGCCGAACTGCGGCACGCTGAAGTACCCGTCCGCCGGCAGCACCACCGTGTCGCCGGAGCGCAGGACCGCGAGCAGCGCGCCGGTGATCGCGGCCAGGCCGCTGGCGTACGCGACGGCGGTCCCGCCCTCCAACTCCCCCACGGCGGCCTCGAAGCCGCGCCGGGTGGGGTTGTCGGTCCGGGCGTAGGTGTCCGGGTGGTCGCCGGGCCCGTCCGGGTCCAGGTGGTACGGCGCGGCGAACACCGGCCCCGGCAGCAGCGGCGCGCCCGGCGCGGCCGGCGGCAGGCCGGCCCGCACGCAGCGGGTGCCGTCCCCGGCGGTCACTCGGGCCTCGGCTTGCGGCTCATCAGGACGGTCAGCGCCTCGCGCGGGTCCACGCCCTCGTGGCAGACCAGCTCGACCTGTTCGGTGATGGGCATCTCCACGCCGTGCGCCCGGGCCAGGTCCCGGATGGCCAGGCAGCTCTTGACGCCCTCGGCGGTCTGCTTGGTGGCCCGCTGGGCCTCCTCCAGCGAGCCGCCGCGGCCGAGGTGCTCGCCGAAGGTCCGGTTCCGGGACAGCGGCGAGGAGCAGGTGCCGACGAGGTCGCCGAGCCCGGCCAGCCCGGCGAAGGTGAGCGGGTCGGCGCCGAGCGCCACCCCGAGCCGGGCGGTCTCGGCCAGGCCGCGGGTGATCAGCGTGGCCCGCAGGTTGTCGCCGAGCCGCATGGCGCAGGCCACGCCGTACGCCAGGGCGATCACGTTCTTCACCGCCCCGCCCAGCTCGACCCCGACGACGTCGTCGTTGGTGTACGCCCGGAAGTACGGCGTCGTCACCGCCTCCTGCACGGCCGTGCAGCGGGCGTCGTCGGCGCACGCGACGACCGTCGCGGTGGGCTCCTCGGCCATGATCTCCGGGGCCAGGTTCGGGCCGGACAGGACGGCGACCCGGTCCGCGGACACCCCGGCGATCTCGCCGACGACCTCGGTCATCCGCTTGCCGGTACCCAGCTCGATGCCCTTCATCAGCGACACCAGCGTGGCGTCGGGGTCGAGGTGGCCGACCCAGCCGGCCAGGTTCGCCCGCAGCGTCTGCGACGGTACGGCGAGGAACACCAGCCCGGCGCCGGCCAGCGCCGCGGCCGGGTCGGCGGTGGCGTCGACCAGGTCGGGCAGCCGGGTGCCGGAGTGGTAGTCGGGGTTGCGCCGCTGCTCCCGGATGGCCCGGGCGACGTCCGGCCGGCGGGCCCACACCGTCACCGGCGTGCCCGCGTCGGCGAGGATCTTCGCCACCGTCGTGCCCCAGGAGCCCGCCCCGAGGACGGCCGCGCGCGGCCGGGCGGTCACGCGGCGTCCCCGAGCGCCCCGCGCTCGCCGGCCCGCCCCCGGTACAGCGGCGGCGGGGTGCCGCCGCGGATGTCGGCGAGCATGTCCCGCAGCGTCAACATGATCACGTCTGTCATCTCGGCCAACGTCTCCCTGGTCGGGTCGGTGTCCCGGAACTGGCTCAGGTCGATCGGCGGACCCGCGGCCACGGTGACCGGGGTGCGCGGGCGCAGGCGCAGCGCGCCGGTGCGCGGGTCGAAGATCTGCTGCGGCCCCCACATGGCCACCGGGATGACCGGGGCGCCGGTGGCGAGCGCCAGCCGGGCGGCGCCGGTCTTGCCGGCCATCGGCCACAGGTTCGGCTCGCGGGTGGTGGTGCCCTCGGGGTAGATGACCACGATGCCGCCGGCGCCGACGGCGGCGACGAGGCGGTCCAGCGAGCGGGCGGCGTCGACGGTGCCGCGCTCGACCGGGATCTGGTCGACCAGGTGCAGCAGCGGGCCGATCAGCGGCAGCCGGAACAGGCTGGCCTTGCCGAGGAACTGCGGCCACCGCCCGGCCACGTGGATGAACCAGCCGGAGACCAGCGGGTCGGCGTGGGAGATGTGGTTGGCGACGACGATGGCGCCGCCGACGGGCGGGATGTGCTCGATGCCGCGCCACTCACCGGCGGTGAACACCGCGAGCGCCGGCTGGGCCAGGCACACGGAGAACCGCCGCCAGAAGCCCAGTTCGCGCCGTGCCACGCCGCCCCCCTCCTCGACCCCGGGGTACGCCCCGCCCCGACAGGTCATCATGCCCGCCGCGGGGGCGGGGGCGGTAGCCGACCTTGCCCTGGCGCGGCGTAGCGTCGGGGGCATGCAGGCGACCGTGGCGTCCTTCGATCCGGCCACCCGGACGGGTGTCGCCCTGCGGGACGACGGACGGGCAGTGGCGATCACCGATGCCGCGTTCGCCGCCTCCGGACTCCGGCTGCTGCGCCCCGGCCAGCGGATCCGCCTCGACCGCGACGCGGCGGGGGCCATCTGGCGGGTGACCCTGCCGACGCTGGACACCGGCGGGACTCCCTGAGTTCAGCCAGTGTTCACCTCGGTCGGGTGATGATGTGGCGGTGAATGCGACCCCCGCCGGCCCGCCCCGACCGGCCCGCCGCCGCTCCGCCACCCGGACGACGAGCCGCCTCCGTACCGTCGACGCCCCGCCCCCGCCCGGCCCCGCGCCGGCGCTGCCGCCGGACCGGTTCCTCAACCGGGAGCTGTCCTGGCTCGACTTCAACGCCCGGGTGCTGACGCTGGCGGAGGACCCGCGCACGCCGCTGCTGGAGCGGGCCAAGTTCCTGGCGATCTTCGCCAGCAACCTGGACGAGTTCGTCATGGTCCGGATCGCCGGCCTCAAGCGGCGCATGCAGGCCGGCCTGCCGGTGCGCGGCGGGGACGGCCTGCCGCTGCGCACCCAGTTGCAGAAGATCACCGAGAAGACGGCCACGCTGGTCGAGCGGCACGCCCGCTGCTTCACCGACGAGGTGCGCCCGCTGCTCGCCGAGCAGGACGTGCACCTGCTGCGCTGGGCCGACCTGGCCGCCGAGGAGCGGCGGGTGATGCACACGTACTTCCACGACAACGTGCTGCCGGTGCTGACCCCGCTGGCGGTGGACCCGGCGCACCCGTTCCCGTACATCTCCAGCCGGTCGCTGAGCCTCGCGGTCGCCGTCCGGGACCCCGACGGCGGGCCGGAGCTGTTCGCCCGGGTGAAGGTGCCCAACAACGTGCCCCGGCTGGTGCCGGTGCGGCGCGTGGACGGGGACTGGTTCCTGCCGGTGGAGGAGCTGATCGCCACCCACCTGGACCAGCTCTTCGCCGGCATGCAGGTGGTGGAGAGCCACCTGTTCCGGGTGACCCGCAACGCCGACTTCGAGGTCGACGAGGACCGGGACGAGGACCTGCTCCAGGCCCTCGAGCGGGAGCTGGCCCGGCGCCGGTTCGGCCCGCCGGTCCGGCTGGAGGTGGGCGCGGACATGTCCGACCACGTCCTGGACCTGCTGGTCCGGGAGCTGGACATGGACGCGCACGACGTGCTCCGGGTGCCCGGCCTGATCGACCTGTCCTTCCTCTGGCAGCTCCACGGCGGGGTGGACCGGCCGGACCTGAAGGACCCGCCGTTCGTCCCGGCCACCCACCCGCGGCTGGTCGACGGGGAGGCGCCGCGGTCGGTGTTCGCCACGCTGCGCGACGGGGACCTGCTGGTGCACCACCCGTACCACGCGTTCTCCACCAGCGTGCAGCGGTTCATCGAGCAGGCCGCCGCCGACCCGAACGTGCTGGCGATCAAGCAGACGCTGTACCGGACCAGCGGGGACTCCCCCATCGTCGACGCGCTGATCGACGCCGCCGAGGCCGGCAAGCAGGTGGTCGTGCTGGTCGAGGTGAAGGCCCGGTTCGACGAGGTGGCCAACATCGGCTGGGCGCGCAAGCTGGAGCGGGCCGGCTGCCACGTCGTGTACGGGCTGGTCGGGCTCAAGACCCACTGCAAGACCGCGCTGGTGGTCCGCAACGAGGGCGGGACGCTGCGCCGGTACTGCCACATCGGCACCGGCAACTACCACCCGAAGACGGCCCGGCTGTACGAGGACTTCGGCATGCTGACCGCCGACGCCGACGTCGGCGCGGACCTGACCGAGCTGTTCAACACGCTGACCGGGTACGCCCGGCAGACCACGTACCGGCGGCTGCTGGTGGCCCCGCACGGCATCCGGCAGGGCCTGATCGAGCGGATCGACCGGGAGGCGGCGCAGGGCGCGGCCGGACTGGTCCAGATGAAGGTCAACTCGCTGGTCGACGAGGAGGTGGTCGACGCGCTGTACCGGGCGTCGGCCGCCGGCACCCGGGTCGACCTGGTGATCCGCGGCATGTGCACGCTGCGGCCGGGGGTGCCGGGGCTGTCGGAGAACATCCGGGTCCGGTCGGTGCTGGGGCGGTTCCTGGAGCACTCCCGGGTGTTCCGGTTCGGCAACGGCGGCGAGCCGGAGGTGTGGATCGGCTCGGCCGACCTGATGCACCGCAACCTGGACCGCCGGGTGGAGGCGCTGGTCCGGGTCACCGACCCGGCGGCCGTCCGGGCGATCGAGCACGTCCTGGTGCTCGCGCTGGCCGAGGACGCCGACTGCTTCGAGCTGGCCGGCGACGGCTCGTGGACCCGGCGGACCGCCGGCGAGCGGCCGCTGCGCCACCCCCAGCGGGAGCTGCTGCACGAGGTGGTCGGCCTGACCTGAGAGCGAGATCACCCGGCCGGGGCGGTGATCGGCCTCACTTTGTAGGATCCCTACAACGTTCGTAGTGTGACTTGGTGGTGCCCGATAGCGCACCGGGCGCCATCCGTACAGGAAAGTCGACACGTGCTCGCAGTTCTCTCTCCCGGCCAGGGCGCGCAGAAGCCCGGCTTCCTCGCCCCGTGGCTCGACCTGCCCGGCGTCGCCGCCCGCCTTCGTTGGTGGTCGGCGCTGGCCGGCGTGGACCTGGTCCACCTCGGTACCGCCGCCGACGCCGACGAGATCAAGGACACCGCCCGGACCCAGCCGCTGCTGGTCGCGGCGGCGCTCGCCACGGCCGAGCAGCTCCCGCTGTACGACGTGTCGCTCGTCGCCGGCCACAGCGTCGGCGAGCTGGCCGCCGCGGCGCTCGCCGGGGTGCTCACCCCGGACGCCGCCGTCACCCTCGCCGGCGTACGGGGGCGGGAGATGGCCGCCGCGTGCGCCGCCGAGCCGACCGGCATGGCCGCGCTGCTCGGCGGCGACGAGGCGGCGGTCCTGGCCGCGCTCGCCGGCCTCGGCCTGCACCCGGCCAACCGCAACGGCGCCGGCCAGATCGTCGCCGCCGGCGCGCTGGCCGCGCTGGAGAAGCTCGCCGCCGAGCCGCCGGCCGGCGCCCGGGTCCGCGCGCTGCCGGTCGCCGGCGCCTTCCACACCCCGTACATGGCCCCCGCCGAGGAGGCGCTGGCCGGGGTCGCGGCCGGCATCGTCACCGCCGACCCGCAGCGCATCCTGCTCTCCAACGCCGACGGCGCCGCCGTCAACCACGGCCGGGAGCTGCTCCAGCGGCTCGTCCGCCAGGTCACCGCGCCGGTCCGCTGGGACCTGTGCATGCGCACGCTCGCCGACCTCGGCGTCACCGGCGTGATCGAGCTGGCCCCCGCCGGCACGCTGACCGGCCTGCTCAAGCGGGAGCTGAAGGAGCGCGGCGTACCGGAGATCGTCAACCTGAACACCCCGGACGACCTGCCCGCCGCGCGGGACCTGATCGCCCGGCACGGATCCGCGGCCGGGCACGAGCCCACCCCGCAGTTCCGCGTCGTCGTCGCCGGCGCCGCGGGCACGTTCAGCCCCGACGCCGCGATCGGCGAGGGCGACGTCGTCCGGTCGGGGCAGCTCCTCGGCCACGTGCAGACCCGGCAGGGCCCGGTGGACGTCACGGCCCACGCCGCCGGCTCGCTGACCGAGTGGCTCGCGCACGACGAGGACCCGGTCGCGCCGGGTCAGCCGCTGGCCCGCATCGGCGGTGCCCAGTCGTGAAGTCCGAGCACTCCGGGAAGGGGCGCCGATGACCGGCAGCCGTATCGTCTCCCTCGGCCACTACCAGCCGGCCCGGGTCGTCACCAACGACGACATCGCGAAGCTGGTCGAGACGACCGACGAGTGGATCGTGTCCCGGGTCGGCATCTCCAGCCGCCGGATCGCCGACGACGAGACCGTGGCCGACATGGCCACCGCCGCGGCGGAGAAGGCGCTCGCCGGCTCCGGGCTGACCGCCGCCGACATCGACATGGTCGTGGTCGCGACCTGCTCGTCCGCCGACCGCTGCCCGAACGTGGCCACCCGGGTCGCCGGCAGCCTGGGCATCGCGGCGCCGGTGGCGTTCGACATCAACACCGCCTGCTCCGGCTTCTCGCACGGCGTCGCGCTGGTCGACCACGCCATCCGCGCCGGCGCCGCCCGGCACGCGATCGTGGTCGGCGCGGAGAAGCTGTCCGAGCTGATCGACTGGACCGACCGGGCCACCTGCGTCATCTTCGGCGACGGGGCCGGCGCCGCGGTGGTCTCGGCGGTCGAGGGCGACGCCGAGCCGGGCGTCGGGCCGGTCGTCTGGGGTTCGGCCCCGGACAAGGGCGACGCCATCCGGATCGAGGGCTGGCAGCCGCGGATCGAGCAGGAGGGCCAGACGGTGTTCCGCTGGGCCACCACCGCGCTCGGCCCGCTGGCCGCCCGGGCGTGCGCCGCCGCCGGGGTCGAGCCGGGCGAGCTGGCCGCGTTCATCCCGCACCAGGCCAACACCCGGATCATCGACGGCATCGTGCGCAAGCTCGGGCTGCCGGAGAGCACCGTCGTCGCCAAGGACATCGTCGAGTCCGGCAACACCTCGGCGGCCAGTGTCCCGCTGGCCCTGTCGAAGATGGTCGAGCGGCGGGAGATCCCCAGCGGGGCCCCCGTCCTGCTGTTCGCCTTCGGCGGCGGCCTCACCTGGGCCGGGCAGGTCATCCGCTGCCCGTAGCCCCGCGAGAACGCCCGGCGCCGGCCGATCCGGCGCCGGAGAAGCACCACTACTGCGAGAGGAACACCAGCATGACCCGCGAGGAGATCACCGCAGGGCTCGCCGCCATCCTGGACGAGGTCGCCGGCGTGAACACCGCCGATGTCGCCGAGGACAAGTCCTTCACCGAGGACCTGGACGTCGACTCCCTGTCGATGGTCGAGGTCGTCGTGGCGGCCGAGGAGAAGTTCGGCGTCAAGATCCCGGACGACGAGGTGCAGAACCTCAAGACCGTCGGCGACGCCGTTTCGTTCATCGAGAAGGCTCTCTGAGCAACGTGTCCACGCCTGACGTAGTCGTCACCGGTCTCGGCGCCACCACCCCGCTCGGCGGGAACGTCGCGTCGACCTGGGAAGCGATGCTGGCCGGCCGCTCCGGGGTGGGCGTGCTCACCCCGGACTGGGCGGAGCAGCTCCCGTCGCGGATCGCCGCCGAACTCGCCGTCGACCCCAGCGAGGTGCTCGACCGGGTCCGGCTGCGCCGCCTCGACCGCTCCGAGGCCATCGCCCTGATCGCCGCGACCGAGGCGTGGGCCGACGCCGGCCTGGCCGACGGCGGCGCCGACCCGGAGCGGGTGGCCGTCAGCCTCGGCTCCGGCATCGGCGGCCTGCTGACGCTGCTGCACCAGGACGACGTCCTGGAGGCCAGCGGCCCCCGGCGGGTCTCCCCGCACACGGTGCCGATGCTCATGCCCAACGGCCCCGCCGCGCACGTCGGCATCGAGCTGAAGGCGCAGGCCGGCGTGCACGCGATGGCCAGCGCCTGCGCCACCGGCGCCGAGGCCGTCGCGTGGGGGCTGGACATCATCCGGTCCGGCCGGGCCGACATCGTCGTCGCCGGCGGCACGGAGGCGGTCATCCACCCGCTCCCGCTCGCCGGCTTCGCCACCATGCGCGCGATGAGCACCCGCAACGACGAGCCGACCAAGGCGTCCCGCCCCTGGGACAAGAACCGGGACGGCTTCGTGCTCGGCGAGGGCTCCGGCGTGATGATCCTGGAGCGGGCCGAGCACGCCGCCGCCCGCGGCGCCCGGGTCCACGCCCGGCTCGTCGGGGCCGGCATGACCTCGGACGCGTTCGACATCGTCCAGCCCCACCCGGACGGCATCGGCGCCGCCAAGGCCATCAGCCGCGCGCTCGCCGACGCGGGCGTCGCGCCGGCCGACATCGCGCACGTCAACGCCCACGCGACCTCGACCCCGATCGGCGACATGATCGAGATCAAGGCGCTGCGGCGCACCCTGGGCGCCCACCCCGTCCTGACCGCCACCAAGTCGATGACCGGGCACCTGCTCGGCGCGGCCGGCGCGCTGGAGTCGATCGCCACGATCCTGGCGATCCGCGACAGCGTCATCCCGCCGACGATCAACCTGGACGACCCCGACGACGACCTCGACCTGGACGTCGCCGCGCACCAGGCCCGCAAGCTGGACATCCCCGCCGCGCTGAACAACTCGTTCGGGTTCGGCGGGCACAACGTGGCGCTGGTGTTCGCCCGGGCCTGACCTTCCCGACTCCGCCCGGGGTACCCCGAGCCACCAGGAGGCAAAGCAATGACCACTCCGTCCGTCGTCTCCGATCAGCCGGCGGCCGACCACCGCGACCCCGAGGTCCGGCTCCGGCGCCTGTACGACGAGGGCTCCCTCCGGCTCGCCAACTCCGCCGACGGCTCCGGCGTCCTCTGGGCGCACGGCGAGATCGACGGCGCCCCGGCGATCGCGTTCGCGACCGACGCCACCCGGATGGGCGGCGCGATGGGCCTGGCCGGCTGCAAGCACGTCGTCGACGCGATCGACGCCGCGGTCCGCGAGCGGGTCCCGGTCATCGGCCTCTGGCACTCCGGCGGCGCCCGGCTGGCCGAGGGCGTCGTCGCCCTCGACGGCGTCGGCCAGGTCTTCGCCGCGATGGTCCGCGCCTCCGGCCGGGTACCGCAGATCTCCGTCGTCCTCGGCCCCGCGGCCGGCGGCGCGGCCTACGGGCCCGCGCTCACCGACGTCGTGATCATGAGCGACGGCGGCCGGATCTTCGTCACCGGCCCGGAGGTCGTCCGCAGCGTCACCGGCGAGCAGGTCGACATGGCCCGCCTCGGCGGCCCCGAGCCGCACGGCCGCCGCTCCGGCGTCGTCCACATCACCACCAAGGACGACGCCGCCGCGCTGGACAAGGCCCGCGCGGTCGCCGCCCTGCTCGGCAACCAGGGCCGGATCAACCCCGCCGACGCCGACGCCGGCGAGGGGCACGACCTGGCCGCGCTGATGCCGGCCGAGGCCGCCCGGGCGTACGACGTCAAGCCGGTGGTCAAGGCCCTGCTCGACGCCCCCGGCGTGGAACTGCACGCCAAGTGGGCGCCGAACGTCGTCACCACGCTGGGCCGCTTCGCCGGCCGCACGGTCGGCGTGATCGCCAACAACCCGCTGCGCCTCGGCGGCTGCCTGGACGCGTCCAGCGCCGAGAAGGCGGCCCGGTTCGTTCGGATGTGCGACGCGCTCGGCGTCCCGCTGATCGTGCTCGTGGACGTCCCCGGCTACCTGCCCGGCCTCGGCCAGGAGTGGGACGGCGTCGTCCGGCGCGGCGCCAAGCTGCTGCACGCGTTCAGCGAGGCCGTCGTGCCGCGGGTCACCCTGGTGACCCGGAAGGCGTACGGCGGGGCGTACATCGCGATGAACTCCCGCTCGCTCGGCGCCACCGCCGTCTTCGCCTGGCCGCAGGCCGAGGTCGCGGTCATGGGCGCCTCGGCGGCGGTGAACATCCTGCACCGCAAGAAGCTGGCGGCGACGCCGGCGGAGGAGCGGGACGAGCTGCGGGCGCGGCTCATCGAGGAGCAGACGCAGACGGCGGGCGGGGTGAACCGGGCGCTGGAGATCGGCGTGGTGGACGAGGTGATCAAGCCGGCGGACACGCGGCGGCGGATCGCGGAGGCGCTGGCTGAGGCGCCGGCGGCCCGCGGCGCCCACGGCAACATCCCGCTGTAGGTCGATCGGTGCGGCGGCGGTTCCCGGCGTGGTCCGGGGGTCGCCGCCGCTGCCGTTGCGCGGGGCGCTCGGGTCCGGCTACCGCGGGTCGGCGGGGAGCGGCTTCGAGCACAGGACGTCCGGGTACGGCAGGTAGCCGAGCGCGCGCCAGAACCGCAGGCCGGCCTCGTTGTCCGGCAGCACCAGCAGGTTCACCCGCGGGCAGCCCAGCCGGGCGAAGCGCCGCTCCAGCTCCGCCACCAGGTCGCGGGCGATGCCCTGCCGCCGGCGGTCCGGGTCGACGGCGAGCCGCAGGATCCACCCCCGCCGGCCGTCGTAGGTGCCCAGCAGCACGCCGACCACCCGGCCGTCGGCCTCGGCGACCAGGAACAGCTCGGGGTCGCGGGCGAGCTTCGCGCGCAGCTCCGCCCGGGGGACGACGTCCAGGCCCGCGCCGGCCCACAGCGCCGCGACGGCGTCGTGGTCACCCCACCCGAATCGACGCACGCCCACCACGCCCACCGCAACGATCAGCCGGCCGTCGCCGCGTGCGCCCGGCGGGCGGCGTCGACCAGCGCGGCGGCCGCCCGGGCGGCGCGCTTCACCTCGTCCGGCGTGGTCGGTGTGTGGCTGTACCCGGCCTTCGTCTTCAGACCCAGCAGCGTGCTCGACTGACGCGCGGCGTCACCGTCCACCTTGCGCAGCAATGCGACCGCCTCGCCGTGGCGTCGCAGCGCCGCGTGCGCTGGGCCATCACCGCTCCCCCGGGGTCCGGACCGCGTCGGCCAGCCACGATCGGGAGCCGAGCACGGTGATGCCGTCGGCGAGCACGTCCCGGAGTACCGGTTCCGCATGGCCGCGGGCGATGATCTCCCCGGCCGGCAGGATCAGGGGGCGCACGTCATTGCCCAGCCACTCCGCCCCGTCGACGACCAGCTCCGCCACTGCCGTTTCCCATCGCGGGTCGATCCCGGTTCCGGGGGCGACGAGGAGAATGTCGATGTCGCTGCCGGCGTGCATGTCGCCACGGGCCGCCGAACCGAAGACAGCGGCGTACAGCGGCACCGGCTCCCACCGGCGCAGTCGCCGCGCCAGTCGCCCGAGGAACGCGTCCGCCAGCTCGGCCAGCGCCGTGATGTGCGGCGCTGCGAGGTGCTCCCGGTTCAGGCGGAAGGTCGCCACGTTCCCGACCCTGGCGGAGCGCACGACACCCTGGTGTGTGAGGCGGTGCAGTACCTTTCGCACGCCCTCGGCGGACGGGCCGGCCAGGGCCTGCCGCACCTGCCCGATCGTCAGCGCGTCGGGATGGCGGGCCAGGACGGTCAGCACATCGCCGTCGAGCGTCGGCGTCACGGTGGCCAACGGCCGCGCCAGGTCCACGTCATACCTCCAGGCTTGCCACTATAGTGGCGGAACGCCAACTATAGTTGGCGTTCCGCCGGCCCGTGACCCCGTCGCGGAGGTACCCGCGGGTCGGTCGGGCGGCGACGCCGGTACTAGGGTGGCGCGGGTGGAAGCGACCGAGATCCGCAAGCTCGCCGCCCTCGAGGACACCCACTGGTGGTACCGCGAACGCCGCGCCCTCCTCGCCCGCGCCCTGCGCCGCCTCACCGCCGCCGGCATCGCCCCCGGCCGGGCGCTGGACGTCGGCGCCGCCGGCGGCGGCAACACCCGGGTGCTGCGGGCGCACGGCTGGCGGCCGGCCGCGCTGGAGTACAGCCGCGAGGGCGCCGAGGTGGCCCGCGAGCGCGGCCTGCCCGTGCTCCGGGCGGACGCCCGGCACCTGCCGGTGCGGACCGGGAGCCTGGATCTGGTCACCGCGTTCGACATCCTGGAGCACTTCGCCGAGGACGACCTGGCGGCGGCCGAGTTCCGGCGGGTGCTGCGGCCGGGCGGGACGGCGCTGGTCGCGGTGCCGTGCGACATGCGGCTGTGGTCGGCGCACGACGAGGCGGTGGGCCACGTGCGCCGGTACGACCGGGACGGGCTGCGGGCGGTGATCGAGCGGGCCGGGCTGGTCGTGGACGACCTGTGGAGCTGGAACGTGCTGCTGCGGCCGGTGGCCGCGTGGCGGCGGCGGACGTCCGCCGGCAGCGACCTGGGCGCGCTGCCGGCGGTGGTGAACGGGTGCCTGACCGGGGTGATCGTGGCCGAGCGGTACCTGCCGGTGCAGCGGATGCCGGGCGTCTCGCTGATGCTCCGCGCCCACCGCCCGCACTGACCACCGCACCGGCCGGCGGCCGGGCGGTCCGGGGGGCCGGCCGCCGGGCGGGTCAGGCGCCGGGCGGGGGCTCGTCGGGGAACGTGTGCAGGTCGACCGTGGTGCGGCCGGTGCGGGGCAGCGGTACCGCCGTGGCGTCCGCGTACTCCGCCGCCCGGTCGTACCAGCCGTCGGTGGTCCGCGGGCCGTTGCCCACCACCATCACCCAGTGCAGCTTGGCCTTGCGGTCGCCGAGGGCGAACACCTCGTACGCGTCCACGTCGGCGTCGTCGTTGCTGATCCCGAGGCGGGCGCCGCCGGTGGCGTCGAGGACCTCGACGAAGCGCAGGTTCTCCCCCGGCCCGGTCGGCGAGACCGCGCCGCTGATCCGGATGCCCTGCGCCGCCCGCAGCGCGACCGTCGCGGTCTGGCCGGACTGCACCGGCACGCCGGTGGCGGCAGCCGAGTCGGCGACGCCGCCGGCCCACTGGTGGGCGAAGCCCATGCCGGAGAAGCGCAGCGCCCAGTCGTACGGGCCGAGGCCGGTCATGGTGAACCGGCCCTGGTCGTCCGCGGCCACGCCGTCGGCGGCGTCCCAGGCGCGCTCGGTGCGCAGGTGCACCCAGGCGGGGACGTCCGCGCCGGCCGGGGTACTGATCGTCCCGCTGATCGCGCCGCCCGGGTCGAGCCGGGCGGTGGGGGCGGTGGTGGTGCTGCCGGCCGTCACGGTGATCGTGGCGGCGAGGCTCTCCCGGCCCGTACCGCCGTCGGCGCCGACCCACTGCCGGCCGAGGGTGCTGCCGTCGGGCGGGGTGACGAACAGCCGGTACTCGCCGGCGGGCAGCGGCGGGGTGCTCGCGGTGCCGTCGGCGCCGGCGTCGGCCCAGGTGTCGTACGTGCGCGGGCCGCTGGTGTTGAACGCCTCCAGCGTCGCGTCGCGCACCCCGCGGCCGGCGCGGTCCACGACGGCGCCGGTGATCAGGCCGCCGACCCGCAGGTCGGTGGTGACGTGGGTGCGCCGGTCGTCGCGGACCTGCGCCCGGACGGCCATGCCGACGTAGTACCGGTACGGCTTGGCCCAGATCGCGACCGTGACCAGGCCGGTGGGGATGTCCTCGATGGTGACCTTGCGGCCCTTCGTGCACCGCTGCCGGACGTCGTTGGGGTCGGGCAGCAGGATGCGCGCGCAGATGCCCTTGACGGCCCGGCCGGTCGCCTCGTCGGCGGCCGCGGCGACGACGGTGCCGCGGCCGCTGGCGATCCGGTGCGGCGTCCGGTCGCCGCGCGGCAGGCCGTCGACGGCGGCGGCCGGGTCGGCGGCGTGCAGCTCGGCGCTGGACGGGTCCTCGCCGCGGGGCCGGCCGGGCGCGGCCGGGGCGGGCGCCGCCGGGGCCCGGACGGCGGCGGGCGGCGCCGGGTGCCGCGGGGCCGCCGCGGCGGCCGGGCCGCCGGCGGTGGCCAGCGCGCACACGCCACCCATGATCATTGCCACGATTCCGCGCACACCGCCCCCAGTCATCGACCCACCCCGATGCGCATACCGTAGCGGGGCACCCGGCCGGGCGGAACACCACCCGTCACTCGACGTGATACACCGCCACGATGCCATTGTCGAAGCGGCGCGGCGCGAGTCCGGCCAACTCCGGGGACTCCGGGCCGGCGGACCGGTCCACGACCAGCCAGCGCACGCCGTACCGGTCGCGCAGGTCGGCCAGGCCCGCCGCGGTGGGCGCGGTGATCGCGGCGTCGTTGGCGGCGAACAGGGCTTGATCCCAGAACGGGCCGAACGGACTGATACCGAGCGTGACCGCCCGCGGGGCGAAGGCCCAGCCCTCGATCAGCACGGAGCGTTGCGCGTAGGCGCCGAGCCAGAACGTCCGCGAGTCGCACCAGCCGTCGACGACCGCCCGGCAGTGGGCGTTGGTGGCGAGCACGTCGGTGGGGGCGCTGTGGTCGCGCAGCCAGCGGGCCGCGGCCACCCGGGAGGCGGGCATCGGGACGTTGACGTTGGTGCCGCCGTTGGGCGCCGCCCGGTTGGCCCGGGCGTCGTTGACCAGGCCGGGCGCGCCGGCGGCGAGCAGCAGCGCGAGCAGGACCGCGCCGCCGCGGCCGCGCAGCCGCCCGCCGGCCAGCCGCCAGGCGACGCCGGCGACGAGCAGGAGGACGCCGAGCAGGGCCGCCCAGCGCAGCAGCGGCAGGACGGCGTCGCGGGGCACGTCCGGGTCCCACCCGGCGGGGCCGCGCCACCACTGGACGGCGACCAGCGCCCCGCCCGCCGCCAGGGCGGCCGCGGCCAGGGCGTACCCGCCGGCGCGGCCGAGCCGCGCCCGCTCCCACACCTCGACCGCGCCGAGCGCCGAGGCGAGCACGCCGAAGGCGAACGCGGTCCGGACGAAGTACTGGTTGCTGCTGCCGGGGTGGCCGAGCAGCAGGTACAGCGCCGGCCCGGCCAGCGCCCCGCCGACCAGCAGCGCCACCGGACCGTCCAGCCGGCCGCGCCGCCGCCACAGCAGCGGGACGATGCCGGCGAGCCGGAGCTGCATGTTCAGCAGGAAGGCGGCGCCGACCAGGGCCCAGTCCCCGGCGGACCCCACGTACGGGGACAGCCCGGACAGCGGCTGCACCGCGACGCCGTGCGTCTCGAACGCGAACAGCACCACCGTGGCGAAGCCCTGCGCGGCCAGCGCCAGGGCGAGCACCCCGGCGGCCGGCCGCCACCAGCGCCGGCCGCGCAGCACGCCGACGAGCAGCGCGAACCCGGCCGCGCCGCCGAACACGGGGATCGAGCTGGCCTTGGCCCCGGTGGAGGCGAGCAGCAGCGCGCCGAGCAGCACCCACGCGCCGCGGCCCAGCGGCGGGACGCCGGGGCGCCGGCCGAGCCGGTCGGCCGCGGCGGCGATCATCGGCAGCAGCAGCACCCAGCTGTAGGTCATCGACGGGCTGCCCCAGACGATGAACGCGGTCTGCGTGCCGAAGAGCTGCCGGATGCCGTTCTCGAAGCCGAACTCGCCGACGGTGAACATCAGCGCCGCGGCGACCGCGCCGACGGCCGGGCGGCGGGTCAGCCGCCAGCCGGTGACCGCGACGGCCAGCACGGCCAGCGCGCACAGCGCGGGTACGGCGAGCCGGAAGAACACCACCGCCAGGTCGACGCCGCTGACCAGGCTGGCCGCGGCCATGTGGGCGAAGCCGAACCAGTGGTAGTGCAGCACCTCCCCGGCGACCTGCGGTACGTGCAGCGGGAACCGGTGGGTGGCCTCGCCGGCCAGCGAGAGCTGGAAGGCCAGGTCGATGTACTGCTGCTGGTCCTCCCCGGTCGGCACGACCGGGTTGCGCCAGAGGAACACCTCGGCCAGGTACCAGGTGAAGCCCACGACGATCGCCGCGACCGCCCACGACCAGGCCGGCGGCGCCGGGGTGTAGCCGCGGACCCACCAGTGCCGGCGCAGCCGCGGCACCGCGGCGAACAGCGCGAACACCGCCAGCGGCCAGGTCCACAGCCAGCCCGGCACCCCGGTGGCGGTGTACGCCGCCCAGGCGACCAGTTCCAGCACCAGGCCGACGACGGCGCCGTACGTCAGGTCCTCGACGAGCGTGTGCGGGCGGGCCCGCAGCGCCCGGTACACCAGGGTGCCGGGGGCGAGCACGGCGAGCGCGGCGTAGCCGAGGAAGGCGGCGATCGCCCCGGCGGGGGTGTCGGCGGCGAGCAGCAGCGCGACGACGCCGGCGAGCCCGACGAGGGCGGGCGCGGACCGCACGCCGATCCGGGAGAACATTGGCGGCACGGTACCAGGGGTCAACCCGGACAACTCGTGCGCGGCAGCCCCTCCACGGCGACCGGCGAGCGGCCCGGCGCGGGCGCCCGGCCGGCGAGCACCGCGGCCGCCGCGCGCAGCGCCCCGGGCGTGCCGGCGTACGCGGCGAGCAGCACCGGCGACCGCGCCGCGGCGAGCACCCGCGGGCTGTCCAGGGCGATGGTCACCGCGGCGTCGGGGTTCAGGTCGGCCGGGCCGTCGCCGTACCCGACGAGGTGCACCGGGGTGCCGTCGGCGGCGACCGGCACGCCCAGGTCGGCCAGGGCGGCGCGCAGCGCGGCGGCCCGGCGTTCCCGGCCGCGGGCGGCGGTGACGGCGACCGGGCCGTCGACCAGCGGCCCGCCGCAGGGGCCGCGGAGCTGGGTGAGCGCGGCCCGGCTGACCGCGTCGGCGGCGGCGGCGTGCGCGGGGGCGCGCAGCACGCCGGTGCCGGGCGCGGGCCGGTCGGCGTACCGCTGCTTGAGGCGGAGGATCCGCGCGACGGACGCGACGAGCTGCGCGCGGGGCAGCCGGCCGTCGCGCAGCGCGGCGAGCAGCCCGCGCTGGACCGCGGGCAGGTCCAGCGGCATCAGCAGCAGGTCGTTGCCGGCCAGCAGCGCCCGCAGCGCGGCCTCGGCCGGCGGCCAGCGCTTGGCCGGGGCCATGTTCAGCGCGTCGGTGACGACCACCCCGTCGTAGCCGAGCTTGCCGCGCAGCAGGCCGGTGAGCACCGGCTTCGAGAACGTCGCCGGGGTGCCGGGGTCGACCGCGGCGACGTCGAGGTGGCCGGCCATGACCAGTTCGGCGCCGGCGGCGATGCCGGCCCGGAACGGCGGCAGGTCCTCGCGTTCGAGGGTGGCCAGCGGGCGGGCGAGCCGGGGCAGCGCGGCGTGGCTGTCCACCGCGGTGTGGCCGTGGCCGGGGAAGTGCTTGAGGGTGGCCGCGACACCGCCGGCGCGCAGGCCGCGGACGGCCGCGCCGACCTGCTCGGACACCGCGGCCGGGCGGCTGCCGTACGAGCGGGAGCCGATCACCCCGTCGGCGCCGCCGACGACGTCGGCGACCGGCGCGAAGGCCACGTTCACCCCGAGGGCGGACAGCTCGGTGCCGGCGGCCCGCCAGGCGGCGGTGGTCGCGGCGGGCCGGTCGGCGGCGCCGAAGGCCATCGCCGACGGCAGCGCGGTGACGCCGTCCCGGATCCGGACGACGGTGCCGTACTCCTGGTCGGTGCCGACGAGCAGCGGCGCCGCGGCGGGCAGCGCCCGGCCGGCCCGCTGGAGGCCGGCGGTGAGCCGGCGGACGGCGGCCGGCGAGTCGACGTTGGACGTCGGCTGGCTCGCCGCGGTCGGGTCGTCGCCGGTGGCGCCGACGAGGATGACGCCGCCGAGCCGGTACCGGGCCACCAGCTCCGCCGGGGTGGCGACGCCGGCCAGCGCGCGGTTGGCGGCGGCGGAGGCGGGGGTGACGTCGGTGGCGTCGGCGCCGTACGCGAACGGCATGAGCACCTGCCCGACCAGGTCGGCATCGGACAGCGCGGCGGCCCGGTCGGCGGCCGGCCCGGTGCCGGCGGCGGGCGGCGCGGGGGCGGCGGGACCGGTGGTCGCGGCGGCCGGGGTGGCGGCGACGAACGTCGGCCGCGGCGGCGCGGAACCGCATCCGGCGAGGAGGGCGCCCGCGGTCAGGGCGGCCAGCGCCGCCCGGGCCGCGCGGCGGCGAGGGGTGTCCACGCTGCCATGACAGCAGAGTGGGCCGAATCGGACGAACGGCCATCACGCCGGAATTCCCGGCGGCCGGCCGACCCGGCGTCAGCCGACCTGGGTGAGGACGGTGACCGGAGCGCCATCGCCGGCGTACCGGTACGGCTCCAGTTCGTGGTCCCACGCGGTGCCGAGCGCCCGTTCCAGCGCGTGCGCGAGCGCCTCCGGGCCGCGGGCGCCGGCGAGCAGCGAGCGGAGCCGGTGCTCGCCGAGGTGGATGTCCCCGGCGGCGTTGGTGGGGGCGTGGAAGAGGCCGCGGTTCGGCACGTGCATGAAGCGCTCGCCGTCGCAGCCGGGGCTGGGCTCCTCGGTGACCTCGTACCGCAGCATCGGCCACTGGCGCAGGGCGCCCGCGAGCTGGGCGCCCGTGCCGGGTCGCCCCGTCCAGCCGCACTCGGCGCGGTGCGCGCCGGGGTCGACGGGCTGCCCGGTCCACTCCAGGCGGACCGGGGTTTCGAGCACGCGCGCGATCGCCCACTCCACGTGCGGCCGAACGGCGACCGGGGTGGAGTGCACGTACACGACGCCACGAGTGGACACGGCTGACCTCCTGGGGACCGAGGTGCGTCTTCCCCTACGACCTCGGACCTGGTGGTGCCGCCGTGCCCGGCGTGCCGCGCCGTGTGGCGGGCCGGTGCGGTGCTATGGTGCGTTCCCCGCCTTGTTGCGCGCTCTGTGCAACTGCTGCGCGCTCTGTGCATCGATCGGCTTGGATCTGCCACTTGCTTCTCGATGCGACGTGCCGCGCCATTGCGGGGTTCCCGCGACGTTACGGGGTCCCCGCGACGTCGGTGCGGTTATCCGCCGGTCGGCGCGGGTGTCCGCGACGCGCGGATCCCGCGCGGGAGCGCGGCCCGCGGGCGAACGGGCTTGAGCGTGAGATCTCCCCCTCCGCGCCGATCGTGTCAATCACCCCCATGATGCCGGGTCGGGCGGGCGGCGCGCCAGTGATCGACCAAACTGACCGCTTCCCACCGGCGCTTCCCCGTCGGGTACGCTGCTCTCCGGTCCGCGGACCGGCACGCATTCGATCATCCCGAGGAGCCTCCCGTGGCGAGCAACACGTCGAAGACCGCCCGCGCATCCGTCCGGGCCGGCCAGGCCGGGCAGGGTGGCGCACTGAGCGTGCTCGGTGAGTTCAAGTACCTGATCCCGCTCAACGGCGGGAAGCACGCTTACGTCCGCAATCTGACCAACGGCAAGACCACCCACCTCAGCACCTCCTCGGACGCGTTCGTCGAGGAGATCCGCGTGCTGGCGGCGGCCGGGCACGGCACCAAGATCCGCGCCGAGCTGGCCGCGCTGGCCGAGGCGAACCCCGAGCACCCGTGGGCCGACGCCGAGGCGCGCCTCGTGTCCGCGGGCGTGTTCGAGGGCTGACCGCCCCGCACCGCGCCGCAGCGCCCCCGCCGGGAACGATCCGGCGGGGGCGCTGCGCTGTACCCGGATGTCCGGCTTTTCCGTCGACCATTCGGCCGCCGGCCGGATGTGGTCCGCGCCACACCGGCGACGGATCGACCGATTAAGGAATCGTTCAGTTCGGCGTACGGTGGGCGATAATGGTTACCCGCCGGTACGCCCGGCGGGATCCCAGCTTCCGTGGAGGTGGGGAGATGACGCAGCCGGAGCCCTCGGGCCAGCTCAGCGTGCGACTCACCGACGGGGTCCGGCTGCACGTCGAGGCGCACGGGCCCCGCCGCGCCCCGCTCACCGTGGTCCTGCTGCACGGCTGGACCCTGGACCGCCGGATCTGGTACCGGCAGATCCGCCGGCTGACCGCCGCCCCCGGCGGCCCCGGCGTGGTGGTGTACGACGCCCGCGGGCACGGCCGCTCCTCGGCCACCAACCGGGTCGGCGCCACCCTCCCCCAGCTCGGCGCCGACCTGGCCGCCGTCCTGGCGCACATCGACGGGCCGGTGGTCCTGGTCGGCCACTCGCTCGGCGGCATGACGATCATGGAGTACGCCGCCGCCGCGCCCGCCGACTTCGCCGCCCGGGTGCGCGGCCTGGTGATGGTCTCCACGACCGCCGAGGGGCACGCGCACACCGAGTACGGGCTGCCGCACCCGCTGGCCCGGATCGTCCGGGTGCTCGAACTCTCCGGCTCGTACGTCATGGCCCGCTGCGGCGACGTCCGCCCGCACCGGCCGCTGATGTCGGCGATCCGGCCGGCGATCCGCTGGCTGATGTTCGGCGACCCGTGCGACCCCGACGACCTCCAGCTCACCTGCGCCGCGGTGGCCGGGTCCAGCCTGCGCTCGATCGGCGGGTTCCGCGAGTCGGCCGGCACCCAGCAGCGGCTGGAGGTGCTGCGCGGGCTGCCCGGCGTGCCGTCGGCGGTCCTGGTCGGCGACCGGGACCGGATCACCCCGCTGCCGTGCGCCGAGGGCATCGCCGACGCGCTCGGCGGGGCGGGCCTGCACGTCTGCCCCGACGCCGGGCACATGCTGATGCTGGAGCGCCCGGACGAGGTCGACGCCGCCATCGCCTCGGTGCTGGCCGCGGCCGGCGGCGTCCGACTGCCCCGGGCGGCCTGACCGCCGGCGGTCCGGTTTCGGTCGGGTGGGGGTCGATGGGGTCCGGTAGGTTGGTACGCACTCCTTTCGCTGGGTTCCCGGGGGCGCTGCTGTGCATTCGATCCAGGGCTGGCTGGCCGCGCTGCCGCCCGAGGCGCTGTACGCCCTCGTCGGCCTGATCATCGGCGTCGAGAGCATGGGCGTCCCGGTGCCCGGCGAGATCGCCCTGGTCAGCTCGGCGCTGCTCGCCGCCACCGGCGCCGTCGACCCGTGGGGCGTGGCCATCGCCGCCGCGACCGGCGCGATCATCGGGGACTCCATCGGGTACGCGATCGGCCGGCGCGGCGGCCGCACCCTGCTGCTGCGGCTGGGCCGCCGCTTCCCGAAGCACCTCGGCCCGGCCCAGCTCGCCGCCGCCGAGCGGATGTTCGCCCGATGGGGCGTGTGGGCGGTGTTCTTCGGCCGGTTCGTCGCGCTGCTGCGGATCCTCGCCGGGCCGCTGGCCGGGGCGCTGCACGTGCCGTACCGGCGGTTCCTGCTGGCCAACGCCGGCGGCGGGCTGCTGTGGGCGTTCGGCACGGTGTTCGCGCTGTACTCGCTGGGCCAGGTCGCCGAGCGCTGGCTCAAGGGCTTCTCCTGGGTGGCGCTGGTGCTGGCGGTGCTGGCCGGGCTGGGTACGACGGTGTGGCTGAAACGGCGCGCCCGCCGGGCCGCCGCCGACGCCGACACGGACGCACCGCCGCCCGAGCGGACCCCCGCGGGCCGCGGCTGAGCCGGCGGGCCGGGCGGGCGGGGCGCGCGGGCCAGTAGTCTCACCCCGATGTCCGGAGAGTCGAGGAGAACGATGACCGACGCCGAGCACCGGCCCGCCGACCGGGTCCTGGCGCGGGAGCTGGCGGTCGAGCAGCGGCACCTGGACCGGGTGTACGCCCGGCTCGGCGAGCTGCGCCGCTCCGCGGCCCGGGCCGAGCGGGAGGGCTACGAGCTGGCCGGGGTCGGCAACTTCGGCGCGCTGGTCGAGCGGGACGCGATGGTGTTCCACGCGGCGCAGCGCCGGTACGTCCTCGACGCCGAGCACGAGGGCCTGGTCTTCGGCCGGCTGGACCGCCGCGACGGCGCCGTGCACTACGTGGGCCGGCTGGGCGTGCGCGGCGAGGCCAGCGAGCCGCTGGTGATCGACTGGCGGGCGCCGGCCGCCGCCGCCTTCTACCGGGCCACCGCCGCCGACCCGCAGGGGGTGGTCCGCCGGCGGATGATCCAGTCCAGCGGCGAGACCGTGACCGGCCTGACCGACGACCTGCTCGACCCGGCCGCCGCCCCGCCGGACCTGCCGCTGGTCGGCGACGGGGCGCTGCTGGGCGCGCTGTCGCGCACCACCACCCGCGGGATGCGCGACATCGTCGCCACGATCCAGCGGGAGCAGGACGAGGCGATCCGCTCGCCCGCCTCGGGCGTCACGATCGTCTCCGGCGGCCCCGGCACCGGCAAGACGGCGGTCGCGCTGCACCGGGCGGCGTACCTGCTGTACTCGGACCGGAACCGGTTCGCCGGCAGCGGCATCCTGGTGGTCGGCCCGTCGCCGGTCTTCGTCGACTACATCAGCGCCGTCCTGCCCTCGCTGGGCGAGGACGCGGCGACCCTGCGCTCGCTCGGCTCGCTGATGCCGAGCATCTCCCCCACGAACCGGGTCGACCCGCCGGCGCTGGCGTCGATCAAGGGCTCGCTGCGGATGCAGACCGTGCTGGGCCGGGCGGCCCGGGCGGCGGCGCCGGGCGGGCCGGAGGAGTTCCGGCTGGCGTACCGGGGCGGGCTGCTGAAGCTGGACCGCGACGCCCTCGACCGGGCCCGGGTGGCGGCGCTGACGCGCGGCGCCCGGCGCAACGAGGTCCGCCGGGCCGGCTTCGACAACCTGTTCACCGCGCTCTGGCGGCAGGCGCCCGACCAGCTCGGCGGCCGGCTGCCCGATCGGGCGCGGTTCGAGGAGGAGCTGAGCGAGCACCCGGCCTTCCGCGACTTCCTGCGCGCCTGGTGGCCGCAGCTCACCCCGCTGCGGGTGCTGAGCTGGCTGGGCGACGAGCGGCGGCTGCGCCGCTGGGGCCGGGACGTGCTCGGCGGCCGCGAGGTGACCGCGCTGGCCGCGTCCTTCGCCGGCCTGCTGGCGGACGGGCCGACGGTCGCCGACCTGGCCCTGCTGGACGAGCTGGACGCCCTGCTGGGCAGGCCGCGCCGCCGCCCGCGCCGGGTCCGGACGAGCTTCGAGATCGCGCCCGGCGTGCACGAGGTGAGCACGTTCACCGACCGGCAGCGGGCCGCCCGGGAGCGGGCCGCCGTCCGCCCGGACGACTACCGCGACTACGCCCACATCGTCGTGGACGAGGCGCAGGACGTCTCGCCGATGCAGTGGCGGATGCTGGGGCGGCGCGGCCGGTACGCCTCCTGGACGATCGTCGGCGACCCGGCGCAGAGCGCGTGGACCGGCGACCCGGCCGAGCTGGCCCGGGCCCGCGACGCCGCGCTGGGGCGGCGCCGGCGGGAGACCTTCACGCTGTCCACCAACTACCGCAACTCCGCGGAGATCTTCGCCGTCGCCGCCGGGGTGATCCGCCGGGTGCAGCCGGACCTGCCGCTGCCGGTGGCCGTCCGGTCCACCGGCGTCGACCCGACCCACGTCACCGTCGGCGCCCCGGCCGAGCTGGGCCCGGCGACCCGGGCCGCGGTGGCCGCGGTGCTGGCGGGGGTGGAGGGGACGGTGGGGGTGATCACCGCCCTGCGCCGCCGGGACGAGGCGGCCGGCTGGCTGGCCGACGCCGGCGCCGGCGAGCGCCTGCAGGTCGTGACGAGCCTGGAGGCCAAGGGTATGGAGTACGACGGGGTGGTTCTGGTCGAGCCGGCCGAGATTCTCGGCGAGGCCGAGTCGGGGGCGCGCACGCTGTACGTGGCGCTGTCGCGGGCCACCCAGCGGCTCACGACAGTGAGCCTCGACACGGACTGGCTACCGGACGGCGCGGCCACCTTACGACATATATCAAACTGACTATATAATTCCCCGGTCGTCGCCGGTCGCCGATGGAGGGGTCATGGGAGCGGGACACGACCACGGCGCGGATGCGCTCCGCGCCGGCCAGCAGCACATGGGTCGGCTGATCGCCGCCATCTGCCTGCTCGCCGTCCTGACGGTCGCCGAGGTGATCGTCGCGTACACGTCCGGGTCCTTGGCGCTGCTGTCCGAGGCCGGGCACCTGTTCACCGACGTACTGGGCATGTGCATGGCGCTGGCCGCGCTGGTCGCGGTCCGCCGCGGGGGCCGGCACGAACGCAGCCACAACCCGCAGCGCACCTTCGGCCTCTACCGCCTCGAGGTGCTCACCGCGCTCGCCAACGCCGTGCTGCTCACCGGCGTCGCGGTGTACGTCATGATCACCGCGCTGCGCCGGCTGACCGAGCCGCCGGAGATCGAGTCCGGGCCGGTCATGATCGTCGCGGCGGTGGCGGTGGGGGTCAACGTCGTCGCCTTCCTGCTGCTGCGGGCGGGCGCCAAGGAGAACCTGAACCTGCGCGGCGCCTCGCTGGAGGTGCTGAGCGACCTGATCGGCGCCGCCGGCGTGCTCGCCGCCGGGCTGATCATCCACTTCACGGACTGGTGGTACGCGGACCCGATCGCCGCGCTCGGCGTGGGCGTGTTCATCCTCCCCCGGACGATGAAGCTGGCCCGGGCCGCGGTCCGGATCCTCATCCAGACGGCGCCGCACCACATCGACGTGGTCGCCGTCGAGGGGGCGCTGCGCGGGGTCGCGGGCGTGGACGACGTGCACGACCTGCACGTCTGGACGCTCGCCTCGGGCATGGACGTCGCCTCGGTGCACCTGCGGCTGGCCGGCGACGCGGACGTGGTGACCGTGCTGCACGCCGCCCAGCGGATGCTGCACGACCGCTTCCACATCGAGCACCCGACGCTGCAACTGGAGCCGGCGCGCCCGGACCCGGTCTGCCACGGCGCGGCCTGGTAGCCGCGGCCGCCCGGCGGGGCGAACCCGGCCGGCTCGCCCGATGGGGCAGACGGCCGGGATCAGCGGCGGCCCGAACCAGCCGACCGCCGGGCACGGCCCGGGGGCCGGCCACTGTCGGGGGCCGGGGTCAGCCGGTGGCCAGGGACGGGGTCGGGGCGCCGAACAGGCCGTGCAGGCCGGTGACCCACAGCGTCCGGTGCACGGCCGGGGACAGGTCGGTGACCACGAGCTTCGCGCCGGTCACCGACGCCGCCTGGAAGCCGGCCACCAGCGAGCTGATGCCGACGGAGTCCATGAAACTGACCGCGCGCAGGTTGAGCGCGATCCGGCGGGGCCGATCGGTCAGCAGGCGCGTGATCGTGTCCCGGATCTCGTGCGCCGTGTCGATGTCGATCTCCCCGGACGGGACGATCTCGACCTCGTCGTCGGGTAGCTGTCGCACCCGTACCGTCAAGCTCACGTCGTTCCTCCCACAGCATCCCGGAGCGAAGGGCGATCGGCGCGCGGTCGGAGCCGGGCGCCGCACCTTCGTTACCGAGGTGCTCCGTTACCCGACCCCCGCCGGCGGCAAACCGCCCCGGTCCCCCATCCGCGGTATGACGCCGCTCACAGGGCTCCGGTTCCCACCCCGGCGCGATGATCAGCGCCGGGCGGCGGCCCTGGCCAGCACGGCCTCGCGGCGCTCGGTGAACCGGCTCGCGCTGCTGTCCAGCTCGGCCAGGAAGGCGGCCAGCTCCTCGCGGGCCCGCTCGCCGTCGGCGGACAGCCCGGTGCGCTCCATGATCCGGAGCTTGCGCAGGATCGGGCCGATCACCTCGTCGTGGTGGATGCGCAGATCGTAGATGCCGGCCATGGCGATCTGTACCGATTTACGGCCGAAGTTCTCGATCCCGTGGCCGGGCATCTGGAAGCCCTTGATCACGTCCGCGACCGCCCGCATCGTCTGGTTCGGGGCCAGCTCGAACGACGCCTGGAGCAGGTTGCGGTAGAAGACCATGTGCAGGTTCTCGTCGTTGGCGATCTTGCCGAGCAGCAGATCGCAGATCGGGTCGTCGCTGACCTTCCCGGTGTTGCGGTGGGCCACCCGGGTGGCCAGCTCCTGGAACGAGACGTACGCGACCGACCCGAGCATGTCCATCGTGTGGTCGCTGGTGAAGCCGGCGGCCATGTGCGTCATCCGGGCCCGCTCCAGCGCCACCGGGTCGACCGCCCGGGTGGTCAGCAGGTAGTCCCGGATGGCGATGCCGTGCCGGCCCTCCTCGGCGGTCCAGCGGTGCACCCAGGTCCCCCAGGCGCCGTCGCGGCCGAACAGGGCGGCGATCTCGTGGTGGTAGCTGGGCAGGTTGTCCTCGGTGAGCAGGTTCACGATCAGCGAGGTCCGGGCGACGTCGGAGAGCTTGGACTGCTCCGGGTCCCAGGCGGTCCCGTTGAGCGGGCCGTCGAAGTCCGCGCCCTCGCTCCACGGGACGAACTCGTGCGGGAACCACTCCTTCGCCACGGCCAGGTGCCGGTTCAGGTTCGTCTCGACGACGCTCTCCAGCTCGTGCAGCAGGGCGGTCGGGTTCGGTTCCGGCTCGGACATCGGCGCTCCCGGGGGCGAGAGGGTTCACGGGGTGGGCGGGCGGAGCGGCACCGGGGCGGCACACCCGCCCCGGGGGCACCGGCACGCCCGGGCGACACAAACCTACGGTGTCGTAACCTACGATACCGTAAGTTGGGCCCGCCGCTTCCCCCCTCGCGAGCCCCTCACCTTCTGTAGCCTGAAGTCGCTCATGTCCCGCTGCTTCGGGTCGATCCCGACACCGACGGCGAGTCGAGCCGTACGGGACCGGGTCGCACGGGGGCGCCATGAATCCGACGTTCTACCCACTGCTCGACGCGCTGCGTCGCGCGGGTGTGGATCCGGGCGCCATCGACAAGGCGGTCCGGGAGGTCGAGCGCAGCGGGCGCACGATCCGTGACGTGCTGATCAACGACCACGTCGTCACCGAGACCGAGCTGACCAAGGCGGCCGCGGACGCGTTCGGCTTCGCCCACGCGGACCTCATCGACTTCGACATCGACGACGAGGTGCTGGCCAAGGTGCCGCTCTCGCTCGTCCTCCGGCACCGGGTCATCGGCCTGGCCATCCACAACGGCGAGCTGACCCTCGGCATCACCGACCCGGCCGACGTGATGGCCATCGACGACGCCCGGGCCGCGACCGGCATGGTGATCCGGCCGATCGTGGTCCCGCGCAGCGAGGTCCGCAAGGTCATCGAGCGGCTCCAGCGCGAGGGCGCGGACATCGGCTCCGAGGCGTTCGACGACTTCGAGGACGAGACCGGCTCGGACATCGCGCAGGCCGAGGAGGACGCCCCGGTCGTCCGGTACGTCAACTCGCTGATCGAGCAGGCCATCCAGAACCGGGCCTCCGACCTGCACCTGGAGCCGACCGAGCACGAGATGCGGGTGCGGTACCGGATCGACGGCGTGCTCAAGGAACTGGACACCGTGCCCAAGAACGTCCAGGCGTCGCTGATCTCCCGCATCAAGATCATGTCGAACATGGACATCACCGAGCGCCGGATCCCGCAGAACGGCCGGGTCACCGTCCGGATCGGCCGCCGCTCGGTGGACCTGCGCGCGGCGACGCTGCCCACGGTGTTCGGCGAGAAGATCGTGCTGCGGGTGCTGGACACCGGCGGCGTCGAACTGGACATCGCCAAGCTGGGCTTCACCGACCACAACTTCGACCGGTACGGCCGGGCCTTCTCCAAGCCGCACGGGATGACCCTGGTCACCGGCCCGACCGGCTCCGGCAAGTCGACCACGCTGTACGCCACCCTCATGGCCATCAGCGAGCCCACCGTCAACATCATCACCGTCGAGGACCCGGTCGAGTACCGGCTGCCCGGCATCAACCAGGTCCAGGTCAACCACAAGGCGGGCATGACGTTCGCCCGGGTGCTGCCGGCGATCCTGCGGTCGGACCCGGACGTGGTGCTGATCGGCGAGATCCGGGACAAGGACACCGCCCAGCTCGCCGTGGAGGCCGCGCTCACCGGCCACCTCGTGCTCTCCACCCTGCACACCAACGACGCGCCCGGCGCGATCACCCGGCTGATCGAGATGGGCATCGAGCCGTTCCTGGTGGGCTCGTCGGTGGACTGCGTACTGGCCCAGCGGCTCGCCCGCAAGCTGTGCGACTGGTGCAAGCAGGAGTACGAGCCCACCGACGCCGACCTGGAGGCGGTCGACTGGCCGATCCGGCTGCTGCCCCGGCCGCCGGTGCTGTACCGGCCGGGGACCTGCCGGTCCTGCTCCGCCACCGGGTACCGCGGCCGGCTGGCGCTGCACGAGGTCATGGGGGTGAGCCAGGAGATCGAGACGCTGGCCGTCCGCCGGGCCTCGTCCAGCGAGATCCGGGAGATCGCGCTGGACCAGGGCATGCGGTCGCTGCGGGTGGACGGGTTCGCCAAGTCGGCGATGGGGCTCACCTCCGTCCAGGAAGTGCTGCGTGTCGCCATCTGAGTCGTACGGGCGGATTGCCCGGATGATCCCCCGCGCTCCGGAGCGCGGGGTCCGATCGGGCAATCCGGCTAAAGTGCCCGCCCGGGCGGTCGATCCAAGCGAATGATCGGTACGCCCGTTCGCGGGCATCCGGTAGGGGGCACACGGAGAAACCTGCGAGGAGCACGGCTTGATGGAAGCGCACACGCTGGACGAGGCGGTCACGTACCCGCCGATGGGCGGCGACCGGGACTACCTGTACCGGCTGTTGGAGGAACTGATCCACCACCGTGGGTCCGACCTCCACCTGTCCGCGGGCGCGCCGCCCACCATGCGGCTGCACGGCGCGCTCACGGCCATGCCCGGCTACGACCGGCTGAGCCACGCCGACACCGCGATGCTGGTCCGGGCCGCCTGCGACGCCGAGCAGTTCGCCCGGTTCGAGCGCGACCACGAGCTGGACTTCTCGATCAGCGTCCGGGACCTGTCCCGGTTCCGGGTCAACACCTACTTCCAGCGCGGCGCGCACGGCGCCGCCTTCCGGGCCATCCCGCACGAGATCCGGCCACTGGAGGCCCTCGGCGTACCGGACACCGTCAACCGGTTCGCCCTGCTCCCCCGCGGCCTGGTCCTGGTGACCGGCCCGACCGGCTCCGGCAAGACCACGACGCTGGCCGCCCTGCTGGACCTCGCCAACCGCACCCGGTCCGGGCACATCATCACGATCGAGGACCCGATCGAGTACCTGCACCCGCACAAGCGCTGCCTGGTCAACCAGCGCGAGGTCGGCACCGACACCGAGTCGTTCGGCATCGCCCTGCGGCACGCGCTGCGGCAGGACCCCGACATCATCCTCGTCGGCGAGCTGCGCGACCTGGAGACGACCGCGACCGCGCTCACCGCGGCCGAGACCGGCCACCTCGTGCTCGGCACCCTGCACACGCAGAGCGCCGTGCAGACGATCGACCGGATCATCGACATGTACCCGCCGCACCAGCAGAGCCAGGTGCGCTCGCAGCTCTCGATGACCCTGCAGGGCGTGGTCAGCCAGGCGCTGTGCAAGACCGCCGACGGCCAGGGCCGGGTCGTGGTCACCGAGGTGATGTCGACGACCCCGGCGGTCCGGGCGCTGATCCGCGAGGGCAAGACGGTGCAGATCCCGTCGTTCATGCAGTCCGGTACGGGCGAGGGGATGCTCTCGTTCGACCAGCACCTCGCCGAGCGGCTGGCCAACCAGCTCATCACGTACCAGGAGGCCATCACCCTGGCCCACTCACCCGACGACTTCCGACGACTGACTGGACGGTCCTGACATGGCAGGGACGAAAACCCGCAGCCGTACCTTCGAGTACGAGGCGGTCGACACCAAGGGCAACCGCAGCAAGGGCCAGGTCGACGCGCTGAGCGAGGCCGCTGCCGCGCAGATCCTGCGCCAGCGCGGGGACATGCCACTGGTCATCGAGGCCCAGGCCGGCAAGGGCCTGCGCCGCGACCTCAAGCTGCCCGGTGCCAGCAAGCGGGTCGGACTCAAGGAGCTGGCGATCTTCTCCCGCCAGTTCGCCACGCTGGTCTCCTCCGGCATGGCGCTGCTGCGCGCGCTGAACGTGCTCGCCGACCAGGCCGCCAACCCGGTGCTGGAGCAGACCGTCATCGACGTGCGCACCGACGTCGAGGGCGGCCTCGCGCTGTCCGAGGCGCTCGGCCGGCACCGCAAGGTCTTCCCCAAGCTCATGGTCTCGCTGATCGCCGCCGGCGAGGCGGGCGGTTTCCTCGACCGGGCGCTGGCCGACGTGGCTGCGAACTTCGAGAAGGACACCGAGCTGCGCGGAAAGATCAAGGCGGCGCTCACCTACCCGGCGATCGTGCTCGCGTTCAGCTTCGTCCTGATCGGCGCGGTGCTGCTGTTCATCGTGCCGATCTTCGAGGACATGTTCACCCAGCTCGGCGGCGAGCTGCCGTTCGTCACCCAGGTGATCGTGACGGCCAGCCACAGCATGGTCTGGGCCGGCCCGCTGTTCGTCGCGCTGGTGGTCGGCGGCTTCCTGGGCTTCCGCAAGCGGCTGGAGACCAGCGACAGCATGCGGCTGGCGTTCGACCGGTTCAAGCTCAAGATGCCGGTCTTCGGCAGGCTGCTGCAGAAGCTCGCGATGGCTCGCTTCACCCGGAACCTGGCCACCCTGCTCAACGCCGGCGTCCCGGTGCTCAACGCGCTCAGCGTCGTCGGCGGCACCACGGGCAACCAGGTCATCACCGACGCGATGGACGACCTGCAGGCGGCCGTCCGCGAGGGCCGGCCGATGTCCTCCCCGATGCACGATCACTGGCTGTTCCCGCCGATGGTGACGCAGATGATCGAAGTCGGCGAGGAGACCGGTGAAATCAGTCAGATGCTCGATAAGGTCGCCGATTTTTACGACCGAGAGGTGAACAGCGCCACCGAGTCGCTGACCGCGGCCATCGAGCCCCTGATGGTCCTGGTCATGGGTGTCCTGGTCGGCGGCATGATCATCTGTCTGTACCTGCCCATGTTCACGATCTACCAGAACATCCAGCAGTGACCGCGCCAGTGGGTCCCTACCCGAAAGGAATCACGATGCAGCACCTGCTCCGCAGCCTGCGAGCGCGGCGCGACCGCGGGGACGCCGGCTTCACCCTGATCGAACTTCTCGTCGTCGTCGTGATCATCGGCGTGCTCGTCGCGATCGCTGTCCCGACCTACCTCAACTACCGCGAGGGCGCTGCCGACAAGGCCGCCCAGTCCGACATCCGCAGCGGCATCAGCGCGGTCGAGGCGTTCTACACGAACTCGGGCACCAACACGTACCCGACCAACGACGCGGCGGCCAAGGCGGCCACGCCGGCCGGCGCGGGCGTGAAGGTGTCGGCCGGGGTCACCCTGCTCTACACCCAGGTCGGCTCGGGCTACTCCTTCTGCGCGTTCGCCGCCAGCGGGAGCAACGCCTTCACGTACACCAGCGCCAACGGCGGCGCCCCCACGGCGAAGTCGACCGTGAGCAAGACCTGCCCGTGACCCCGGCTCGACCCGCCCCGGAAGGAACCAGATCATGATGTGGACGCTCCACCTGGCGACCGGCATCGCCGGCCTGTTGGTGGGCTCGTTCCTGAACGTCGTGATCCACCGCGTTCCCCGGGGCGAGTCGATCGTCCGGCCCGGTTCGCACTGCCCGCGCTGCCAGCAGCCGATCGCCGCCCGGCACAACGTGCCGGTGCTGTCCTGGCTGCTGCTGCGCGGGCGGTGCGCCCACTGCGCGGAGCCGATCAGCGCCCGGTACCCGCTCGTCGAGGCGGGCACCGGGGCGCTGTTCGTCGCCGTGTCGCTGCGCTTCGGCGCGGACCCGGCGCTGCCGGCGTACCTGTACCTGGCCGCGATCGCCGTCGCCCTGGCGATGATCGACGTGGACGTCAAGCGGCTGCCGAACGCGATCGTCCTCCCCTCGTACGGCGTCGGCCTCGTCCTGCTGCTGCCCGCGGTCCTGCTCGGCGGCGACTGGGCCGCGCTGGGGCGCGGCCTGCTGGCGATGACCGCGCTGTTCACGCTCTACTTCGTCCTCACCCTGGTCCACCCCAACGGGATGGGCTTCGGCGACGTGAAGCTCGCCGGCCTGCTCGGCCTGTACCTCGGCTGGCTGGGCTGGTCGTCCGTCTGGTTCGGCACCCTGGCCGGGTTCATCCTCGGCAGCGTCGTGGGCCTCGGCCTGATGGCGCTCGGCCGGGCCAACCGCAAGACCGCCCTGCCGTTCGGGCCGGCGATGCTCGCCGGCGCGTTCCTGGCGGTCTTCGCCGCCGCCCCCATCACCCACTGGTACGCCTCGCTGCTGACGGCGGGCGCCTGACCCCCTGCGGAGGGAGCACCACATGGCCAGCGACATGCCGGTCGGCCTGGACATCGGCGCGATGTCCATCCGCGCCGTCGAGGTCGGGCGCGCGCGGGAGGGCCTGGTGGTCTCCCACTTCGGCCAGGTGCCGCTGCCGTACGGCGCGGTCCGGTCCGGCGTCGTGCAGGACCAGCCGATGGTCACCGCGGCGCTGAAGAAGCTCTGGGCGCAGGCCAAGTTCCGCTCCCGCGACGTCGTCCTCGGGGTGAGCAACCCGCAGGTCGTCGTCCGCGAGATGTCCGTGACGAACCTGCCGGCGCGCGAGCTGAAGCAGTCGCTGCCGTTCCAGGTGCGCGACTCGCTGCCGCTGCCGGTGGAGCGGTCGCTGCTGGACTTCTACCCGCTGGAGGACGCCGGCGAGCGCAAGACCGTCCGCGGCCTGCTCATCGCCGCGCCCAAGGACGCGGTGATGACCGCGGTCAAGGCCGCCGAGAAGGCGGGCCTGCTGGTGGCCCGGGTCGATCTGGCGTCGTTCGCGCTGCTGCGGGCCGCGTCCCGGCTCGACTCGTACGCCGAGGCGCTCGTCGACATCGGCGCCCAGGCCACCACGGTGGTCGTGCACGTCAACGGCGAGCCGCGGATCGTCCGGACCGTCCCGCGCGGCGGGGCCGAGGTCACCGAGGCCATCTCGAACCGGTTCGGGGTGTCGCTGGCCGACGCCGAGACGCTCAAGTGCCGGGTCGGGCTGCAACTGCACGAGGGGCCGGAGGTCGCGGAGCTGATCCGGGACAGCCTGCGCCCGCTGGTCAACGAGATCCGCAGCTCCTTCACGTACCTGTCCTCCGGCGAGCAGGCCACCGACGTCCGGCGGGTCTCGCTCACCGGCGGCGGGTCGAACCTCGCCGGGATGGTCGAGATGCTCCGCGTCCAGCTCGAGATGGACGTGGTGCTCGCCGACCCGGTGATGCGCCTGCACCGCCCCGGTCGGGGCCGGCACGACCAGCTTGACCGTGCCCGTTCGTCCGCCGCCGTGTCGATCGGCCTGAGCCTGGGAGCTGCTGCCTGATGTCCTCCACGAACGTCACCCGGGGCACCGGTACCCCGCCCGCGCACGTCGTCGCCGACCCGCTGCGCGTGCCGGCCATCGCGGCCGACCTGCTGCCCGTCGAGATCCGCGACGCGCGCAGCAACAAGCGCTCCCGCCGCCGCGTCGTCGTCGGCCTGGTCGCGACCGCGCTGCTCGTCGGCGCCGGGTACGCCGGCCTGTTCGCCCTGTCCGCGGCCGCCGAGATGCAGCAGGAGTCGGTCGAGGCCGAGGTCGCCACGGTGCAGCAGCAGCAGAACCAGTTCCGCGATCTGGTGGACGCGCAGACCCGGACCGCGGCGATCGACCAGCAGCTCGCCTCGCTGATGGCCGACGACGTCCGCTGGCAGAAGGTCGTCCGCTCGATCCAGCAGGCCGCGCCGTCCGGCGTGCGGGTCAGCTCGATCAGCGCCAACCTGTCCGGCTTCGGCGTCGTCGCGGGCGGCGGCGCGGCCGGCACCGCCGGCGGCGGCCAGGGCGGCGTGAAGGTGCCCGGCGGCGGGGCCGAGCGGGTGCTCGGCACGATCACGATCAGCGGCACGACCCCGCGCCGGGACGCGATGAGCCGGTTCCTGACCGACCTGGAGAAGGCCGAGGGCCTGGACCGGCCGCTGATCGACTCGCTGAGCGAGACGACCGAGAGCGGCTCGTCGTACAGCTACAGCGCCCACTTCGACCTGACCGCGGCCGCCCTCGGGGGCCGGTTCGCCAAGGGGGGCAAGTGATGGAGAACCGCGCCTCCGCGGACCGCACCTGGCTGCTCATCGGGGTGGCCGGCGCGCTGGGCCTGCTCGGGCTCGGCTGGGTGCTGCTGCTCGGGCCGGCCCTGACCGACCTGGGCAAGCAGCACGACCGGACCGAGGCCGCCGAGATGGAGCTGGCCCAGCAGCAGTCCCGGCTGTCCCAGCTCCGCCGGGAGAACACCGAGCTGACCAAGTACCAGGCCGAGCTGGCCGCCGCCGAGCAGGCGCTGCCGACGGACGCCGGGCTGCCGGCGTTCCTGCGCTCGCTTCAGTCGCTCAGCTCGATGTCCGGCGTGACCGTCACCAACCTGACCGTGAGCCCGCCGGTGGCCGCCAAGCAGCCGGGGACGATCGCCCTGCCGATCAGCCTGACCGTCCGCGGCCCCGCCGCCGCGACCGAGGCGTTCCTCGGCCGGGTGCAGGACCGCGGCCGGGCGGTGCTCATCGGCGGCGTGTCGACGAGCATCGAGGGCAGCGAGACGTCGATGACGCTGAACATGCAGGCGTACACCGCGACCCGGTAGCCGGACCGACACCGCGACCCGCCGGTTCCGCCGCGCGGCGCGGCGTGCCGCGGCCACTGTGGTCGGTGAGAATGGAGTGACAGCCGCCGGCCCCCGTTCCCCCGGGGGTGCCACGGTGGACTCCGTGCTCACCGAAGGGGCCGCCATGGGTCCGCGCGTCGCCGCCGCCAGCCTCGCCGCCGCCGCGCTGCTCGGCGCATTCGCCCTGTCCGGCGGCGACCCGCCGGGCCGCACGCCCATCGCCGCCGTCCAGGGCACCGGCGCGCTGTCCCCGCTCGCCGGCCGGCCGGTGACCGTCGCCGGCGTGGTCACCGCCGTCCGGGCGGTGAAGGGCGGCGGCGGGTTCTGGCTCCAGGACACCGCGCCGGACGCCGACCCGCGCACCAGCGAGGCGCTGTTCGTCTTCACCGGTACCGCCCCCGACGTCGCGCCCGGCGCGTCCGTCGAGGCCACCGGCACCGTCACCGAGTACCGGCCCGGCGGCGCCCCGGCCGGCGGCCTGTCCCGGACCGAGCTGAGCAAGCCGCAGTGGCGCCGCCTCGGCGGCCCGGACAAGCTGCCCGAACCCGTCGACGTCACCGCCGCCGCGGTCCCGGCCGCGTACGCCGCCGACGGCGACCTGGAGGCCCGGCCGCTGGACCCGGCGGCGTACGCGCTGGACCGGTACGAGTCGTGGGAGGGCATGCGGGTCCGGGTCCGGGACGCGCCCGTCGTCGGCCCGACCGCGCACGGCGAGCTGTGGGTGACGGTCCGGCCGGCCGACCGGCCGACCCCGCGCGGCGGCACCCTCTACGCCGGGTACGCCGCGCAGAACGCGGGCCGGCTCAAGGTCAAGCCGCTCGCCGGGCCCGCGCCGGCCGCCGACGTCGGCGACACGCTCGCCGGGGAGACCGTCGGCCCGCTCGACTACGACCAGTACGGCGGCTACCTCGTCGCCGCCACCGCCATCGGCGCGCACCGCCCCCGCGGCCTGCCCCGCGAGGTCACCGCGCCGGCCGGGCCGGGCGAGCTGACCGTGGCGACGTACAACGTGGAGAACCTCGACCCCGGCGACCCGCCGGCGAAGTTCGCCAAGCTGGCCGCCGGCATCGTCACCCACCTGCGCGCCCCGGCGATCGTGGCGCTGGAGGAGGTCCAGGACGACAACGGGCCGACCAACGACGCGGTGGTCGGCGCGGCGGCCACGTACCGCAAGCTGCTCGCCGCGATCACCGCCGCCGGCGGCCCGGCGTACGCGGTCCGGCAGATCGACCCCGTCGACGACGCCGACGGCGGCGAGCCGGGCGGCAACATCCGGGTGGGCTTCCTGTACGACCCGGCCAGGGTGAAGCCGGACGACCGGCCCGGCGGCGGCCCGACCGCCGCGGTCGGGGTGGTCGCCGACGGCGGCGCCCGGCTCACCCACTCCCCCGGCCGGGTGGCGCCGGCCGACCCGGCCTGGTCGCACAGCCGCAAGCCGCTCGCCGCGGGGTTCACCGCGAACGGGCAGCGGGTGATCGTGGTGGCCTGCCACTTCGCGTCCAAGGGCGGGGACCAGCCGCTGACCGCCCGGGTCCAGCCGCCGGAGCGGTCGTCGGAGCGGCAGCGGACCGCGCAGGCGGCGGCGCTGCGGGCGTTCGTGGACCGGGTGCTGGCCGTCCAGGCCGACGCCCGACTGGTCGTGCTGGGCGACCTGAACGACTTCGCCTTCTCGCCGACCGTCGGCGCGCTCACCGCCGGCGGGGCGCTGCGGCCGCTGATCGACGAGCTGTCGCCCGGCGAGCGGTACGGCTACGTGTACCAGGGCAACTCACAGGCCCTGGACCACATCCTCGTCAGCCGCGGCTGGCGCGGCGCCGCATACGACGTGGTGCACCTCAACGCCGAGTACGCCGACCGGGTCAGCGACCACGATCCGCAGGTGGCGCGGCTGGTCCCGTGACCGCGGCGGCGCCGATCGGGCGGCGCACCGGGTGGTCGTACGCCGGGGCCATCCGGCACGGGTTGCTCTCGCCGCGCAGCGTCGGCCGGATCTCCCGCAGGACCGCCCGGGCGCGGTGCCGGCCCAGGTTCCACTCGTACCAGCGCTCCGGCCCGCCGAGCCGGCTGGGCAGCTTGCCGAGGGCGCAGCGGCGCAGGTCGGCGGGCAGCTCGGCGAGCGCGGGCGCGGCGTCGGCGGAGAGCGCGCGGACGTACCACAGGTCGATCACGCCGTCCCGCTCGTACCGGTCCAGGTTGCGCCGGGCCGCGTACCCCTCGGGGTTCAGCGCGGCCAGGGCGAGCAGCATCGCCACCTGGAGCGCGACGATCGCCCGCGGGATCCACCGGCCGTCCCCGCGCAGCCCCGCCACCAGCACCAGCACGAACACCAGGCCGAGCACACCCTCGACGGCCATCACGAAGATGCGCTCGCCGGTGAAGCTGTAGACCTGCTGGTACACGTACATCCGGCCCAGCGCCGACGCCACGATCACCAGGCTGAGCAGGCACAGCGGGCCGAGCAGCCAGCGCAGCAGGGCGCGGTCGCCGGCGTCTTCGCGGCGGGCCCAGCGGGTGATGGCGAGCAGGACGAGCAGCGTCAGCACGGTGACGACGGCGAGCTGCCAGAAGCCGCCGCGGGCGTACTCGGCGACGCTGAGCCCCGCGGTCGCGGCCAGGTGCTTGCGCCCGCCGAACAGGGCGGTGGCCTGGACGGCGACGAACCCGGCGAACAGCAGCACCAGCGCGCCGGTCGGCGCGGCCCACTCCCACCGGCCGAGCCGGGGCGCGCCGGGGCTCTCCAGCCCGCCGCGGTCCAGCGGGGCGGCGGCGGTGAACGCGCCGGCCAGCGCGATGAGGCCGCCGGCGGCGAGCAGGAAGCCGCCGGAGAAGACGGTGGCGGCGGTGATGTCCGGCAGGACGCGGCTGAGCAGCTCGTCGAAGGCGGCGTCGGCGGAGGCGAGCAGGCCGCCGAAGACGATCAGCACGCCGAGCGTGCCGAGGGTGGCGACGACGACCCGGCGGACGGTGGCGGCCCGCCGGTCGACGCCCTCCCCGCCGGTGCCGCCGCGGCCCGCCGGGGCGAGCAGGGTGCGGCCGAGCCAGGGCAGGCCGCGGACGGCGGCCAGCGGGGCGCCGAGCAGGCCGAACGCGATCCCGCGGATCGACCGGCCGCCCACGATGGCCAGCGCGGTGCAGCCCAGCGCGCCGAGCACGCAGAACGCCACCAGCCACCAGGCGTTGCGGAACGCGAGCACCGACAGCAGCGCCAGCGCGGCCGCGGACCAGCCGAGCCGGGCCCGCCGGTCGGCCGGGTCGAGGGGGCCGGTCCGGGCGACGGCGACGACCGCGCCGAGGACGCAGGCGCCGGCCAGCGGCCAGCCGATGCCGACCCCGCCCAGCGGGGTGAAGATCGCGGCGCCGACGGCGGCGCCGGCGATGGCGAGCAGGGCGGCGGGCCCGGCCGGGGCGGCGGGGGCGGGCCAGCGGCGGGCGAAGAAGCTCGGCGGGACCGGTACGGGCGCCGGATACGGCTGCACCGCGGGGGCGGTCGGATGCGCCGGAACGGCCGCGCCCGGCGGCGCGGGGGCGGCCGGCGATGCGGGGGCGGCGGCCGGTGGGGTGGGTGTGGATGGCGGTGCGGCGGGGGCGTCGGGCGGGGTGGGTCCGGGGTCGGCGGGGTCGCCGGTGGGTCGTGGGTCCGGCATGCGGCCGTCCTTTCGCTCGACCGGCCGCACGCAGCGTGACGCGACCGCTCCGCGACCGTAGTCCAGCGCCGCAACCGCGTCCGGCCGCCGGGCCGTTATTCGGCGATACGCCCGGACGTGCTCGCCGGAACGACCCGGGTGGGCCTCCACCGTCCGCCTGATTCATCCGCACGGGTGCGCCGAGCGCCGCCGCGCGACCTGCGGGGATCGACCTCGTTGTCCTTTGTGGTCAAGGTCACTGTTCACTACGCTGGCGGTCGGGCGAGGGTGGACCCCCGAGGAGGTTGACGTGGTGGATGCGGACCCCGGTACGGGCGGCACGGTCGCGCCCGCCACCGCGATCGACACCTGGCGCCGCTCGCTGGCCGACACCGCCGGCGTCGGCCGGTCCCCCGGCGGGCACATCACCGCCCGGACGGTCTCCGGCGGCGCGCTGCGCGAGCTGACCGTCGAACCGGCCGCGCTCCGGCTGCCGCCGGCGGAGCTGACGGCGGAGATCGTCGCGGCGGTCAACGCGGCGCAGGCCGACTACGCCCGCCGGGCGTACGCGATCATGGCGCCCGCCCTCGCGGCGCCGGGCGCCGCGGCCGGCGGGGCGGACGACGACGTGGCCGACGGGGTCACGGGGGGCACCGGGGACGGCCGCGACGAGGTGGGCGATCCCGCCGCGACCGCCGGAGGCGGCGGCGGGGCCGGTGGCCGCGGGGCGGCGGCCGGCGCGGGGCGGGCGGGCGCGGTCCCGGCGCAGGCCGCCGCGCCGGCGCTCGAGGACGGCATCAGCCGCATCGAGGCCCTGGCCGCCCACCTGCAGCGCCTCACGCGCTGACGCGGCGGGGCCGGCGCGGACAACCCGCGCCGGCCCCGGTGGTGCGGCGGTACGTCAGCCCTTGACGATGAGCTGCGCGGTGTTGTTCTGCGCGTTCAGGTCGGACTTGTGGGTCACGAACTCGTCGTTGGTGACCAGGGTGACCCGGCCGGCGCCGTTGGCGACGATCCGGTTGACCTTGACGTGGAACGAGCACTCCTCGCCCTCGCCGTTGGCCAGCAGCGTCGAGTCCGCGTAGCAGCGCCAGGTGTTGTCGGCCTCGCCCTCCTCGCAGCCGACCGGCTCCGAGATCAGCGTGACGCCCTGCGGCAGCACGACGTCGACCGCGGTCAGCGCCAGCTCCTCGTTGAGCGTCTCCAGGTCGGCCGGGCCGTTGTTGACGTACCCGATCTTCAGCTCGACCTCGGCGCCGACCTTCGCGGTCGTGGTGCTGCCGGTGACCGCGACGTCGGAGCCGTTCTTGCCGGTGACGTTGACGGTGACCGTGGACGAGTTGTTGTCCCCGTTGCCGTCGGCCTGCTCCCCCTCGCGGGCCAGCGGCGCGCGGGCCTGCGCCAGCGCCAGGGCGTCGCTCTCGCCGGGCTCGCCCTGGTCGTCCTCGTCGATGGCGTCCTCGGCCTCGGCGGTGGTCATCCAGGTGACCTCGCTGGCCTGCTGGCCCGGCGCGGTCGCACCCTCGGCGACCCACATCGGGACCTTGGCGCTGTACGACTTGCCGACGGCGAGCACGGTGTCGAACCGGCAGAACAGCAGGTACCCGTCCTCGTCGTAGTTGCAGTTGGAGTAGTCGGTCTCGTCGTCGACCAGGTTGTTGCTGGCGTCGAAGACGGCGATGACGCCGTTGACGGCCTTGCGGCCGTTGTTCTTGACGCTGATCGTCCGGTCGAAGCCGCTGTTCAGCGCCGCGCTGACGGTCGTGGCCGCGCCGGCGGCCAGGTCGACGTTCTCGCCGACCCGGACCCGCGAGGTGACGTTCGCGGTACCCACGGACTTGTCGGTCAGGGTGACGTTGATGTCCCCGGTGGCCCCGACCTTGGCGTTCGCGGCGGCCTTGATGGCGACCTCGGGCAGCGCGTCGTCGTCCTCCCCGTCCAGCTCCCAGCCGGCCGGCAGGCGGCAGGTCAGCTTGCCGGTACCGGTCGTGCAGGACTCCCACGAGTCCTCGTCGTCCGGGTCGGCGGTGCCGGTCACGCTGAGGACGCCGGCGGCCTTGCTGTAGTCGTAGGTCACGGTCGCCTGGGCCAGCTCCACCGGCTCGCCCTGGGTGTTCACGTACAGCTCTTCGTACTTCGCGGAACCGCCCTGGGCGACCGTGACGTCGTAGAGGTAGATCGACGCTGCCGCGCCGGCGGGTGCCGGCGCCGCCGAGACCGGAGCAGCGACGGCTCCGACCAGGCCCAGCGCGACCAGCGCGTGCCCAACGGGATGCATGCGCATGAGGGGTCCTCTCTCGCGGACAAGATTACGAACAGGGGCAGGCTAGCGGCACGCGCGCGCGTCCGGGAGTGATTGCTCTCGATGTCGTTGCTCACTGCGCAGTGACACACAGCAATCAATCAGGAGTAAAGGGGACATCATCCGGGCCCCACTCCGAAAATCGGGCCGTTCGACCGTCGGCGCCGCTTCCCGCCGCGGCGCCGACCCCGCCGGGAGCGGTGTGGGGCCGGTGCACGCCGACCCCACACCGCCGGCGGGCGGCGCGCCGGGGAGGGCTGATGAGACGCGCGCCGCGGACGGCGCCGCCACCGCGCGGCGCGTGGCGCCGGGGTGGGCCGGCGGCGGCCCCGGGGACGTGCCGACGATATCGACCGACGATTCCGTAGGGCAACAATCCGCACTACCGCCATGGTGGAAATGCGCCGCGCCGATGCGGTCCGGTCGCAATTCTTCCGGCGGGACCGGCCCATTCCGGGTCGCCGGCCGGGGAATCGCCGCGGCCGGCGCGGAATCTTCGTGACGTGGCGGTCACGGCGGGTTCGCGGCAGCTAATGTTTCACACAGGTCCCGGCCGGATCGCCGCCCCGATCCGGACGTCCGGGCGCGAATGCCGCGGCGGCTCAGCGCAGTGTTTCGGGTCCGTTATGGAGTGCCGGGCGGGAGTACCAACTCGCGGACGAAATCGTCCTCGATCTCGTCGCCGACGCGGAACCGCTTGTGCCCCACGACGGCGAAGCCGCACTTGTCGTAGAACCGGTTCGCCCGCGCGTTCTCCCGGTTCACCCCCAGCCAGACCGCCGCGGACCCGCGCCGCCGCGCCGCCGCGAGGCTCTCCCCGACCAGCGCCGCGGCCACCCCGCCGCCGATGTGGTCGGGGTGTACGTAGCACTTGCTCAGCTCGGTGGTCGGGCGGGCGGTCAGCGCGGCGACCACGTCCGGGTCGGCCGGCTCGCCGTGGACGAGCATCGTGTACCCGGCCGGGGCGCCGCCGGCCTCGGCGAGCAGGAGGTCGCGGGCCGGGTCGGCGAGGTACCGGGCGAAGCTGTCGACCCCGAGGTGCGCGACCACGAACGCGGCGATCGCGGCGGGGGCGCAGCGGGGCGGGCAGGCGAGCGGGAAGGTCAGCGCGGCGAGCCGGTGCAGCGCCGCGGCGTCGGCCGGCCCGGCCGGGCGGATGCGGACGGGGTCGGGGTCGGCGGCGCGCGCGGTCATCGCCCCAGCCTAGCCACCCGCGCCGACCGGGCGGCACGGCGGCGGTGTCGGCGCCGCCGTGCCGGGCACGGCACCCATTCGCCGGGTACCGAAAGCCATTCCGGGGGATTCAATTCAGGCGCCGCCGGCGTCGATCCGGACTGCCGGAATGGTTTGCCGGGATGGCGTCCGTCGATCCGCTGTGCGACGGCGACGGGCTCCGGCGGGCCGATCCGAACACTCGGGTCGACTTGGCGTTTGCGCAGCTCAGGGCCGCATCGGCGGGTACTCGGGCGGAGCCGGGGTCGCGGCCGGCGGCGAGGTGTGTGCGTCGGTGCGCGAGTGAAGATGTACAGGTCGAGTAAACGTTCAACAAACTATCGACAATTGTGGATATGCATGGCAGGGTTATCGCCACTTTCCCCCACCCCACAGGAGAGGCTCATCCCCATGCGCCATGTCGTCCGGAAGGCCGTTCTGGCCACCGCCCTGGCCATCCCCCTGGTCGCCACCGCCGCCCACGCCGAGTCCCGGGGCGCCGACCTCGCCGCCACCCCGCTCGACCCCGGCACCGCCACCGTCACCGAGACCGGCGGCGAGCGGACCGCGGTCGAGGAGGCGACCGACACCACCCTGCGGTACACCGCCGGGCGGACCGTGCTCAGCCACCCGGGCGCCAGCTCGGTCAAGGTGCACATCAACACGCTGCGGCTCGCCCCGGGCGACCGGCTGGTCGTCAGCGACCCGGCGGGTACCGAGCGGTACGCGTACTCCGTCGACCCGAGCCGGGCGACCGCGCCCGCGAGCGACGCCAGCGCGACCCTCCACCGGACCCGCGGCTTCGCCGCGATGTCGGTGGAGGGCGACACGGCGGTCCTGACCATCGAGAAGAGTTCGCGGACCGCCGCGGCCACCCTGGACCGCGCCGGGTACGGCGTCCGGGTCGACCGGGTGTGGCGCGGCCTCAGCGACGCCGAGCGGCTGGCCGACCGGCAGCAGCGCGCGGTCTGCGGCAAGGACGCCCGCCGCGACGTCGTCTGCTACGCGCAGAGCCACCCCACCGAGTACGCCCGCAGCAAGGCCGTCGCCAAGCTCATCATGAACGGCTCCGGCGCCTGTACCGGCTGGCGGGTCGGCAAGACCAACCGGATGCTGACGAACAACCACTGCATCGGCAACGCGAGCACGGCGAAGTCGACGGAGGTGCAGTTCGCGTACGAGTGCAAGACCTGCGGCGGCAACGACCCGGGCGCGGTGACGAAGGTCGCCGGCACGGAGATGTTCAAGACGAACGGGTCGCTGGACTACACGCTGTTCTCGGTGGACAAGTTCGACGCGATCTCGTCGTTCGGCACGCTGTTCCTGGACCCGCGGGCGCCGCGCGACGGCGAGCAGATCTACATTCCCGGCCACGGTGACGCCAAGGTGAAGCGGCTGAGCATCGTCGAGGAGCCGGGCGAGACGAAGAACTGCACGGTGTTCGGGACGAGCGGCAACCGGATGCGGTACAACTGCGACACCTCCGGCGGCAACTCGGGCTCGCCGGTGCTGGCCACGTCGAGCCACAAGGTGCTCTCGCTGCACAACACGGGTTCGTGCCCGAACAACAACGGCTCGAACCGGATGGACAAGATCTTCCCGGAGATCCAGTCCATGATCGACAACAACGGCTGACGACCGACGATTTCGCGGGGCCGGCGCCGGAGCGCCGGCCCCGCTTCGTGCCAACGCGCGCGACCGGCGACGAGAGCATCGAGAGCTGCCTCTCGGGGGTGCCGGACGACCACACCGCCGGCGGCGAGGGGGTCCAGCACCTCGTCGCCTCGACGGGGATCCGGATCGACGACGTGGAGGCGCACCCGATGGCGGGTACCAAGCTGCCCTGGCTGAGCTTCTCCGTCGCCCTGGACGCCGCCGGCCGGCGGCGACCTCGATCGGCTGATCCACCGGCGTCGGGCGGTACGGTCGCACGGCCCGGTGGTGTCGTGACACCGGTGTGGTGATGCGCCGTTGGTGGCACCGGCCGATGGGTACCGGGAACGGCTGTCCGGGCTGACGCCGCTGGTGACGCTGGTGACGCTGGTGACGCTGCCGAGCCGGTCCCCGGTCGTCGGCTATCCGACACATCGGCGGCGGCGAATGCGGGATCCGTCCACCGTCTGGTCGGTCCGGCCGGTCTCGGCTCAGTACTGACCATCGGGGGACCAACCGCCGGGCCCGGTACGCCGAATCCCGCGCGCTGGTCGGATGCAGCCGAACCTCAATAGCTGGTACACCGTCCGTCCGGCCGCCGGGACCGACCCGGCCGTCCTCCTGCGGGAACTCGGCAGCCTGCCCGGAGTCGAGGCCGCCTACCAGCCCGGCGCGGTCGGGCCGGCCGACGGCGCGGGCGCGGTGCCGCCGATCCGCCGGGTCAGCGCGACGCCGGATCTGGAGCCCGGGCAGGGCTTCCGCCGGGCCGGCGGCGGGGTGGACGCGGACCACGCCCGCACGGTCCCCGGCGGGACCGGCCGCAACGTCGCGGTTCACGTCGTCGACGGCCCGTTCCGTTGGAGTCACGAGGATCTGTCCAAGCTTCGCGTACCCGGTGTGCTGGTGCCCAACGGCACGCCTGTCTGGCCGGCGGCGGGAGATCACGGAACCGCCATTGCCGGCATCCTGGCCTCGGACGCCAATAGCTTCGGCACCACCGGCCTGGCCAGCGACGCGAAGCTGAGGGTGACCCACCGGGCATCGAAGGAGAACGGGGACAGCATCGCCAACGCCGTCCAAGTGGCTGCCCAGTCGCCTCAGGCGGGTCACGTCATCGGCGTTTCCCGGTGGTGTTCGCCGACAAGCCCTGCGGCAACGACGGCTCGGTCAGCCTCCCGATCGAGTGGGACAAGGCGGCCCAACGATGCGATCAAGGCGGCGACCGCGCGCGGCGTGCACGTGGTCGTGGGTGGCAGCTCGGTGAGCGACCAGTGCACGCGCGCGACGCGCAAGCGCAGGGAGTTCTCGTCCCATGGCGCTCGGGTGAACCTGCAGGGCTGGTCGGAATGCATCGTCACCCCCGACTCCGAAGGCACGATCGGGAACACGCCGGACACGAAGTAGAGCGACGGCTACTTCGGCGGCACGTCGGCGGCGAAGCCGATCGTGGCCGGTGCGGTGGCCCTGGTGTCGAGCGTCGCCGAGGAGCGCGGCCGACAACTGTCCCCGCAGCAGGTTCGGGAGCTGCTGGTTCGGACGGGTCAGCCGCAGGTCGACCCGACCGACGGCAACATCGGCCCGATGCCGGACCTGAAGAAGGCCATCGCCGCGCTGTGATCGGCCGGCCGGGGTTCGACCGGGGCCCGGCCACCGGCGCTCGCCACCGTGCTGGCGTCGAGCTGACCACGTACCGCGGGAGTCGGCGCCAGCACGCCGGCGAGGATCCTCAGCGGAACTCTGCACGTGTTCACGTGCAACGACAGCGCCCCCGCTCCGGTTCGCCCGGGCGGGGGTGCTTCGTCGTGTCGTGAAAGTGAGGATGGTGGCGCCGGAGCCAGCCGGCGACCATCTCGCCGGCGTCGAGGTAGGACTCGACGGTGTCGGCGGAGCGACCGCGGGCGAGCAGGGACGCCCCCGGGATCACGCCGGTCGGCTCGGTGGTGGTACTTCGCTCGAATAGGCATTGCTCGGTTCTCCTGAGCCGGGGTGGTAGCGGAAGTGCCGCTACGCTTTCCTGCTCTGGCGCCCGATGGTGGGGCGGGCGGGGCTCGAACCCGCGACCCAAGGATTATGAGTCCCCTGCTCTGACCGGCTGAGCTACCGCCCCGGCGTGCCGAGATTACCGGATATCCGGCGTGCGGCTCCACCACGCGGGATGGGCGGGACATTCACACCCGATGACCCATTCGCCCCACCGGCCCGACCCGGATACCGGCCGCCGCTCATCGGAACGGTCGGCCGCCGCGCCGCGGCCGACCGGGACCAACCGATCATGCCCACCGGGCAACGCCCATCCCGCGGCCGGACCGTGCATCCGCGCCCGACCGGCGACCGCCACACGAGCACCGACCATCCCCGCCATACCGCGCCCCCGCCGGGCACAAACGAAGGCCGGCCACCGCGATATCGCGGTGGCCGGCTCGGCTGCTCCCCCATTTGGACTCGAACCAAAAACCTGCCGGTTAACAGCCGGCTGCTCTGCCAATTGAGCTATGGGGGAATGTGTCGGGACGCGCGCACCACAAGGCAGGCGTTCCGGGGATCACCTTACAGCAGACCGAGCCGCCGCGGGCGACGGGGTGGTTCGCCGAGTTTCCCTCTGGGCCCGGGCATACCCAAGGGGGAGGATGGGTATGCCACGACCACGAACGACACCGAGTCGCCTCCGGCGGACCCCCCGCCGTACGGGTGTTGCGACCGGCCACGTACTGAGAGGAGCGCGGGATGCGCGGGAAATTGTGGTTCGCCCTCGGGGCCGCCGCCGGGTACGTCATCGGGGCGCGCGCGGGCCGGGAGCGGTACGAGCAGATCGCGCTGACCGCCCGCAAGCTGTGGGATCACCCCACCGTGCAGGAGGCGGCCGGCGTCGTCCAGGCGCAGGTCGGCAAGCTGTACGACGAGGGCAAGGACGCGGTCAGCCACACGCTGAGCAACACGAAGCTGGGCGAGAAGCTGCGGCACGGCAGCGCCGAGCCGCTGACCCCGGCGGGCGCGGGCTCGCGGTCGGGCGCCGACCGGCTCCCCTAGTCGACCGACATCCCGGGCCGGCCCGTCGGGTCGGCCCGGGATTCACCGGGACTGCCCGAGGCGGGCGCTGCGGACACGCGCGCCCGCTTCGCGCTGTCCACCCGCTGGCGCCCGCGACACCCGAGCAGGACAGCACCGGCGCCACCCACGAACGACGGCGCCCACGACACCCCCGCAGGGCGGCGGCCGTACCGCCCGAGAAAGCCGGCACCCGCGAAGCGCGGCGCCAGCACCGACCGCGAAGGACGACACCCGCGCCACCACCGACGGCGCCGCACCGCCGACGGCGCCCGCACCGCCCCGAAGCGGGGATCACCAGCCGGCGCCGAAGCAGACCAGCGGCGCCGGGCCGGGTGTGCGCGACAGCGCCTCCGCCAGCGCCGCCGCCGGGCTCAGCCCGCGGCGCAGCGCCGCGTGGTGCGCCGGCCCCACCTCGTACGCCGTCTCGTCGTTGAGCCGGGCCACCCCCGCCACCACGCTGCCCGCGCCCGCGTGCAGCAGCGCGGCCGTCAGGCCGAGCGTCTCGTCGCCCGGCCGGCTGTCCGACAGGCCCAGCTCGCACGCCGACAGGACCACGTGCCGCGGCGGGCGGGCCCAGCCGTCGCACTCGTGGCCGGGCAGCGGGCCGTCGGCCAGGTGCAGGTGGGAGAAGAGCGGGTTGTCCGGCTCGTGCGTACCGTGCGCCGCCACGTGGACCAGGTCGGCGGCGCCCGCGGCGTCCCGGACGGCCGTCGCGGTGGCGGCGGGGCCGGTGAGCGTGCGGGCGTGCGGCCAGACCTCGCCGACCAGCTTGATCTCCGCGTCCGCCCGGGCCACGCCCGGCCCCGCGGCGAGCGCGACGGCCGGGTCGGCGGGGAGGGCGGCGGCGGTGCGGGCGGACAGCCAGGCCGTCGGCGAGCCCACGACGGTGAGCGGGCGGCCGCGCAGGGTGGGCAGCAGGGTCCACGGCAGGGCGGCGAGCCGGGCCGGCGGGGCGAGCAGAACCGGGCCGTCGCCGAGCAGCGGGGCGAGCGGGCGGGTGAGCACGTCGTCCAGGCGGGTCGCCGCGGCCGCCGCGGCCGCGGCGACGCTGGCCCGCAGCGCGGCGGGCAGGGCGTCGGTGGCCAGGGCGTCGAGGTCGGCGCGCCAGCGCCGGTGCAGCTCGTGGACGGCCGCGGCGGGGCCGAGCGGGCGCAGCACGCGGCGACGGGCGGTGATGACCAGGGCGTACAGGTGGTCGTCCACCAGCAGGTGCGCGAGCAGGGCGCCGGGGCCGAGGGCGGTGGCGATCTCGCGCAGCGGGGCGGGGGCGGTGACCTGCCGGGGGCCGGGGCGGTACCAGGCGCGCTGCCGGATCTGGCGTTGCAGGGCGAGGCAGCGGGTGCGCAGGACCGGGTCCGGCTTGCCGGCGAGCGCGCCGGCGCGCAGCGCGGTGGTGGCGTGGCGCAGTTCGGCGAGCATCTCGGCGGCGGCCGGGTCGGCGGGGGCCCGGACGGGCGCCAGCCGGGCGGACAGCGCCCGGGCCCGCTCGGTCCAGGCCAGGATCGCGGCGGGGGCGCCCTGGTCGAGCGCGCGGCGCAGGCCGCGGGCGGCGAGGTGCTCGACGTGCACGGCGGCGGCGGTCTGCAGGTCGAGGCTGCCGAACGACGCCTGGTACTCCTGCAGGTCGGCGACGGCGGCGCGCAGCTCGGCGAGCGCCCGGCGGGGCTCGCGCTCGGCGTCGGCGAGGTCGGCGCGCAGGGCGCGGGCCTGCATCCGGGTGCCGATCGGGTCGTCGCGGCGCAGCCGCAGGCCGTCGCCGGCGAGCCGGCGGGCGAGCACGGCCCGCTCGGCGGCCGGGCCGGCGCGGCCGTCGCGGCGGGCCAGGGCGGCGGCCGCGGCGGTGAGCGCGGTGCGCCGGGCCTCGTCGGGGAGGCCGTGCGCCCGCAGCCGGGCGGCCAGGGCGGCCCCCGCCACCCGTACGGCGGCCAGCCCGCGCCCGGCGCCGACGTCGGTGGCGAGCAGGACCGCGTCCGCGACCAGGGCGTACGGCTCGGCGCCGCGCTCGGCGAACAGCCGGCGCGCGGTGGCGGCGTGCGCCCGGGCCTCGGCCCAGCGGCCGCGGCGCCCGGCGAGGCGGCCGCGTTCCAGCTCGGCCTCGGCGACGTCGCGGGGGCTGTGCGCGGCGGCGAACAGGTCGGCGGCGCGGTGCAGGTCCTCGTCGGCCTCGCGGAGCAGGCCGGCGGTGAGCAGGACCCGGGCCCGGTCGAGGTGGTACACGGCCGACACCATCGGCGACCGGTCCGCGAGTACCGGGGCGACGGCGTCCATCTCGCGCAGGGCGCGCGGGAGGTCGCCGGCGAGCAGGGCGAGGTACCCGAGGTTGTGCCGGGCCTTGGCGGCGAGCAGGGTGAGGCCGTGCGGGTCGGCGATGGCGACGCAGCGGTCGAAGTCGGTCCGGGCGGCGGCGAGGGTGCCCGGCGCGAGGCGGAGCATGCCGCGGTTGAGCAGGGTCCGGCAGTAGTCCTCCGGGTCGCTCTCGTCCAGCAGCTCGACCGCCGCGTCGAAGCCGGCCAGCGCGGCCCCGGTGGCGCCGGCGCGCAGGTGCAGCAGGCCGCGCTGCATGGCGATGACGCCGCGGACCCGGTCCGGCAGGCCGCCGCTGGTCTCGGCCTCGTCCAGCAGGGCCAGGCCGGCGGCGAGGCTGCTCCGCTCGGCCTCGTGGAAGGCGAGGCTGACCAGGATCCGGGCCCGGCAGGCCGGCGCCGGGCGGGTGCGCAGGGCGGCCTTGAGCAGCCGCCAGGCGCGGTCGTGCCGGCCGCGCTCGGTGGCCCGTACCGCCTGCGCGTGCAGCTCCGCCGCCTCCCCGGACACGGCTCAGACCTTGAGCAGCGCGGCCAGCGCCCGCCAGCCCCGTTCGACGGCCTGCTCGCCGGTGGCGTCCAGCGGGATGCCGGTGGGGCGGCGGGACTGGGCGAGCAGCTCGCGGGCGATCCGGGCGGCGAAGACCGGGGTCGCGTACGAGGTGCCGCTGCCGACCGCGAACCCGCCGACGGCGTCGGCGGCGCCGGTGAAGTTGTCCAGGTCCAGCGAGCGGCGCTCGCGGCCGGTGGGGTCCTTCGTGGTCGCCGTGGGGTTCCGGCCGTTGGTGAAGCCGGGCATGGTGCTGACCAGCGCGGCGCCGGGCTCCCAGCGGAGCACCCAGTCGCCGCTGTTGCTGAACAGGGCGACGCTGTCGTCCGGGTTGAGCGCGCCGACGCTGACCACCGGTACGGCCGCGGGCCGGTCCGGGCCGAGGGCCCCCTTGCCGAACGCCGCCGGGTACAGCGGCCGGACGGTGGCGTCGTTGCCGGCCGCGCAGACCACCGGGATGCCGAGCCGGCCGAACCGGTCGATGATCGCCAGCAGGGCGCTGTCGGTGGCGGTGTCGTCGGCGGACTCGTGGTAGTACCCGAGCGACAGCGACACCACGTCGATCCGGTGGCCGCCGGGCTCGCCGGCGGCGTGCCGCCGGGCCAGCTCGGCGAGCTGCTCCAGCGCGGTGATCAGCGACGACTCCGGGATCACGCCGTCGGAGTGGATCACCCGGACGGCGAGGATGTCCGCGTCGGCGCAGACCTGGCGGATCAGCCCGGCGATGAACGTGCCGTGCCCGGCGAGCGGGTCCCGGTTGCCGTCCAGCGGGCCGATCAGGTCGCCGGTGCGCTCGGGGTCGGGCTCGGCGTACCCGATCCGGGCCGCCCCGTCCGTCTCCGGGTCGGTCAGGTCGAGGTCGGTGAGCACGCCGTCGCGCAGCCAGGTGTGCGCGCCGCAGCCGGTGTCCAGGGTGGCGACGACCGGCCGGATCGGCACCTTCGTCCGGGCCGGCGGCGGCAGCACCACCGCGACGGGCTGGGTGCCGCCGTAGCCGGGCTGGGCGTACTGGGCGATGGCCCCGCCGTCGAACGGCGCGGCGGAGTAGTACGGCGCGGCCGAGTAGTAGGGGGCCGCCGAGTAGTACGGCGCGCCGAAGAACGAGCTGGTGGAGAACATGAGGTGGTCCAGCCCGACGCCGGGCAGCGGCGTGCCGCTGGCGGCCCGGGCGCGCTGGAGCACCTCCCAGGCGTCGACCACCGCGGCCCGGCCGGGCGCCGGGTGGATCTTCAGCCGGACGCCGAGCGAGGTCCCGCCGGCGGTCCGCGGCTCCTCCCGGATGACCAGGCCGAGGTCCTTGGCGGCGGCGGTCAGCGACGGCAGGACCCGTTGGAGCCGGTCGGCGCGGGCGAGCAGCCAGTCCGCCCGGTACGCGGTCGGCCGGACCCGCTGCCCGTCGAGCAGCGCGGCGGTGGCGCCGTCGAGGGCGCGGGCGCCGTACTGGGCCAGCACGGCCGGCGGCGGCAGCGGCGGGTCGACGTCGCCGGGGGCACGGGTCCGGGCGGCCGGGTGCGGGTCGATCGGGTCGGTCATGGCTGCCCCCTAGAGCTGTACCGCGGGTGTGACGACGGCGCGCGTCAGCGGGCCGCCCGGCGCGAGCCGGAGCTGGACGAGGCCGGCCGGTACGGCGTCGAACGCGAACCGCCCGTCCGCGTCGGCCGTGGTGTGCAGTACGGCGCTGCCGGCCCGCACCTCGACCGCCAGCGGCGCGGCCGGGGCGAGCCAGCCGTCGAGCCGGCGCAGCGGCGTGCCGTCGGCGGCCGCGCCCGCGTCGCGGACGCCGAGCAGGACGGTCACCTGCGAGGCGTGGAAGGTGATCGACGCGGCGGTCTCGGTCGCGGCGGCCCGGGTGCCGGCCAGCGCCGACTGCTGGCGGAGCTGCGCCAGCTCGGCCTCCACGTCCTCCAGCGCGAGGGTGAACAGGACCCGCTCGGCCAGGTCGGCCGGCGCCGGGTCGGCGTCGGTCCACATCCGGCGCAGGTCGCCCAGCAGGGCGGCGTCGTCGCTCATGACGGGCTCCACTCCGGATCGTCGGCCAGCAGGGCGCGCAGCCGGTCCAGGCAGCGGCCGCGGGTGGGTCCGATGCTGCCGACGGGCATGCCCAGCTCGGCGGAGATGCTGGCGTAGTCGGGGCGGTCGTCGAACGCGATCACCCGCAGCAGCCGCCGGCACCGGTCGGTGAGCCGGGCGACCTGCCGCCACAGCGCCGACGCCCCGGCGTCGGCGAGGACGACCTGCTCCGGGCCGCCGGCCGCGGGCGCGGCGGCGTCCAGGGCGGCGCTGTCGTCGGTGGCCCGCTCGCGCCGGTCCTGCCGGGCGGTCCGCCACGCCTCGCGGCGGGCGGTGACGGTCACCCAGCGCCAGACCGCGCGCGGGTCGCGCAAGCTGTCGGCGCCGCGGACCAGCGCCAGCCAGGTGGCCTGGACGACGTCCTCGGCGGCATCGCGGCCGAGGCCGTACGAGCGGGCGGTGTGCCACAGGACGGGGGTCATGGCCTCGACGAGCCGGCGCAGCGCGGCGGCGTCCCCGGCCCGCCAGTCGGCGAAGTCTCGGGCGGCCAGCTCCCAGGCGGGCGCCGTACCGGTGGCGGGACCCGGCGGGCGGCCGGCCGCGGCCGCGGAACCGGGAGCGGCGGGGCCGGGGCCGGGAGCGGCGGGGTCGGCGCCGGTGGGGCCGGGTGGCGCGGCGGGCCGCGGCGAGGTGGTCGGGGCCATGGTTCCTCCCTTGCGCGCCGGCTCATTGTCAGCGTATGCCCGTTTCAGGCATTACGTGCCGGTACTGGGAGGAGACCCCGGCCCGCCCGCTGATACGCCCGCGGGAGGTTCCGCGCCGCCGGGTCAGCGGTGGAGGCGGCGGGCCAGCCGCCGGGCGGCCACGGCGAAGCAGGCGGCGGCCAGGGCCGCCAGCAGGGCGGCCGACAGCGCCAGCCGGCCCGCGCCGGCCCCGCCGACGAGCAGGCCGCGCAGCAGCGCGACCGCGTGGGCCAGCGGGCTCAGCTCGACCAGCCAGCGGGCCGCGCCCGGCAGCCGCTCCGGCGGGATGAAGGTGGCCGAGAACAGCAGCAGGACGTACTGCGCGGTGATCGTCAGGTCGAAGTCCTGCCAGCTCCGCAGCAGCGTCGCCACCAGCATCCCGGCCGCCCCGAACACCACGCCGACCAGCAGCGTCACCGGCAGCGCCGCCAGCGCCCGCGGCCAGCTCGCCAGGTCCAGGCCGACCATCAGGGCGAGGAACAGGGCGCTGTACACCGTCCCGCGCACCAGCGCCCAGCCCAGCTCGCCGAGCGCGATCTCCACCGGCCGGACCGGGGTGGCGAGAATCGCCTCGTACAGCCGGGCGTAGCGCAGCCGGCCGAAGAAGACGTACAGCGTCTCGGTGATCGCCCCGTTCATCGCCGCGGCGGCGAGCATGGCCGGCGCGACGTACGCCGCGTACGGCACGCGGCGGCCGTCGGCCAGCGGCAGGTCGCCCACCAGGGAGCCCACCCCGACGCCGATCGACAGCAGGTAGAACACCGGCTCCAGCACACCGGACAGCAGCATCAGCGCCCGGTTCCGCCGGACCAGCACCAGGTTCCGGGACAGCACCGCGGCCACCCGGCCGGCGGTCGGGCGCAGCGTCAGCACGGGCGCACCGTCCTCACTCGACCAGCCGCCGCCGGTACGCCCGGACGGCCACCGCCGTGCCGGCCGCCGCCCACAGCGCGAGGTACCCGACCTGCCCGGCCGCCGACCGGGACGCGGGTACGCCGAGCAGCGCCGCCCGGCACAGGTCCACGGCGTGCCACAGCGGCGAGGCGTACGCCAGCCACTGCACCGCCGCCGGCAACCGGTCGACCGGGAAGTACACGCCGGCGAACAGCGTCATCGGCAGCACCCCGAGCCGGTACAGCGCGTGCAGGTGCGCGTCCCCGGTCGCCGCCGCGGCGGCGGCCATCACCGGCGCGCCGACGGCCAGCCCGAGCAGGACGGCGACGGGCAGCGCCAGCGGCGCGGTACCGGCCCGGGGCACCCCGGCGGCGTACGCCACCAGCAGGAAGAACCCGGCGCCCAGCAGCATCCGCAGCGCGATCCAGACCAGCCGGCCGGCGACGAGCTGCCCCGGCGCGAGCGCCGTCGCGGCCTGCGCGTGGTGGGACCGGTTCCACCGGAAGGCGTCCAGCACCGGCCAGGACGACTCGCCCACCGCCGCCTGCATGGCCGCCGCGGCGAGCAGGCCGGGCACGACGTACGCGCGGTACGGCACCCCGTCGACCGCCGGGACCAGCGCGCCGACCCCGAATCCGAAGCCCACGACGAACAGCACCGGCACGACGAACGACATCGTCACCGTGGACCGCCACAGCCGGCGGAAGCACACCGCGTGGTACGCGACGACCGCCGCCGTGCCGCCCATCAGTCGACCAGCGTCCGGCCGGTGAGGTGCAGGAACACGTCCTCCAGCGACGCCCGCCGGACCAGCGTCGCGGTCGGCGCGAGCCCCCGGCCGGCCACCGCGGCGACCGCGGCGTCGCCGTCCGCGGCGTACAGCAGGATCCGGTCCGGCAGCACCTCGCGCCGCTCCCCCACCCCGGCCAGGCGCGCGGCCAGCGCCGCCAGCTCGCCCCGGCCGGCGGCGCCGAAGTGCAGCTCGACCACCTCGCGGGTGGCGTGCGCGGCGACCAGCGCGCGCGGCGAGCCGGCGGCGACGATCCGGCCGGCGTCCAGCACCACCAGCCGGTCGCAGAGCTGCTCGGCCTCGTCCATGTAGTGCGTGGTCAGCACGAGCGTCACGCCGCGCTGCTTGAGCCGGACCAGCCGCTCCCAGACCAGGTGCCGGGCCTGCGGGTCGAGGCCGGTGGTGGGCTCGTCGAGCAGGACCAGCGCCGGGTCGTTGACCAGCGCCCGGGCGATCACCAGGCGGCGCTTCATCCCGCCGGACAGCGGCTCCACCCGCTCGTCGGCCCGGTCGGCGAGCTGCACGAAGTCCAGCAGCCGGTCGGCCCGCCGGCGGGCCTCGGCCCGGCGGATGCCGAAGTACCGGGCGTACGTGGTGAGGTTCTCCCGCGGGGTCAGCTCCTGGTCCAGGTTGTCCTGCTGCGGGCAGACGCCGAGCCGGGCGCGGATCGCCGGGCCGTCGGCGACCGGGTCGCGGCCGAGGACGCGCAGGGTGCCGGCGGTCGGCGGGGAGGTGGCGCCGATCATCCGCATGGTGGAGCTCTTGCCGGCGCCGTTGGGGCCGAGGAAGCCGAACGCCTCGCCGGGGGCGACGTCGACGTCGATGCCGGCGACGGCGGTCCGGTCGCCGAACCGCTTGACCAGCCCGCGGGCATGAATCAGCGCGTCCACCACGCGGGCGACGCTAGCCGGCCGCCGCCCCGACAGCGACCGATTTCCGCGCGGGCCGGGGCCGGCCCGGACAGAGCCGGGCGACCCGGCCGGCGCACGCCGGACCGCGCGCGGCGGGCGGCCGCGCCGCCGGGGGCGGGCCGCTAGTCGGGCGGGGCGGTGGCGGCGCGGGCGGCCGCGACCAGGACGTCCGTCGCCTCGACCACCTCCGGGGCATCGCCCGCCGTACCCGGGTCGTACCGGACCGTCCAGGTCAGCCCGTCCGCGCCGCTGCGCCGGCGCCCCGCCACCCGCACCCCGCCGCCGACCGTCAGCGCCTCGTGGGTCGTGTACCCCACCGACCCGGTCACCCGGGTGCGGACCCGGTGCGGCACCTCCCCCGGCGCCCCGAGCCGGTACGCCAGCGGCGCGCCGTCGGCGACCACCGTGTACCCCTCGCGCTCGGCCACCGGCTCCGCCGGGACGACGGTCAGCACGGCCTCGTCCCACGTCGCCCTGAGGATCGCGTCCCAGGCGAGCCGGTCGGCCCGGCCGGGCAGGTGCAGGCCGCGGTTGGTGACGACCAGCGTGCCGGCGGGGTCGACCGGCGACCAGGCCAGCACCCGCTCGTCGCGGTCCAGCGCCGGGCGGCGGTCGGCCGGCAGCCGCTTGCGGAACAGCCCCATCACCACCCCCCGACGGCCTGCTCGCGCAGCGCCCGCGCCTGCTGCTCCAGCGAGAACAGCTCGCCGGCCAGCGTCAGGTACTCGTCCTTGCTGCTCACCGGGTTGATCCGCTGCACCCGGGACTTCAGGTCGGCGATCCGGCGGGACACCGCGCCCCACTGCACCCGGGCGAGCGTGATCGCCACGTATCCCGGCTCCACCTCGCCGTCGACCCGCAGCGGCTCGACGGTCAGCTCCGCGATCAGCGCGTGGCCGCCGAGGTCGGCGCAGTGCTCGCGGACCGCGTCGCACCAGACCGCGCCGCCGGTCGCCGCCGCCGGGCCGACCGCGCCGCCGGCGGCGGCGATGGCCTCGCGGACCGGGCGCAGCAGCGGGTGCCGGTAGTTGTCCGGGCCGACCGCGTCGAACATCGGCCCGGCCAGTACCGGGACCTGGAGGGCGAGTTTCAGCGCCTCGCGCTCGACCAGGGCGTCCGGGCCGTCGACCTCGGCCGCGGGGGCGGCGGACTGCGCCGGTACCGGGGCCGCGCCCGCCCGCGCCGCCGCCGCGGCCACCGCCCGCTGGACCGGCTCCAGCTCCATGCCCAGGTCGCCGGCGAGCTTGCGGACGTACTCGGGGCGCTTCTCCCGGTCCTTGAGTGCGGCGACCAGCGGCGCCGCCCGGCGCATCGCCTCGACCCGGCCGTCGACGGTGTCCAGGTCGAACCGGTGCAGCACCCGGCGCAGCGCGAAGTCGACCAGCGGCTCCCGGCTGGCCACCAGGTCCCGGACGGCCAGGTCGCCGCGGGCCAGCCGCAGCTCGCACGGGTCCATCGCGTCCGGGCCGACGGCGATGAACGTCCGCCCGACGAACCGCTGGTCGGAGTCGAACGCCCGCAGCGCCGCCTTCTGCCCGGCCGCGTCCCCGTCGAAGGTGTAGATGATCTCGCCGGCCACGCCGTCGGTGTCCATCAGCAGCCGGCGCAGGACGCTGATGTGCTCGGAGCCGAACGCGGTGCCGCAGGTGGCCACCGCCGTCGGCACGCCGGCCAGGTGGCAGGCCATCACGTCGGTGTACCCCTCGACGACAACGACCTGGCCGCGCTTGGCGATCTCCCGCTTGGCGTGCTCGACGCCGTACAGGACCGTCGACTTCTTGTAGATCGGCGACTCGGGGGTGTTCAGGTACTTCGGCCCGTTGTCGTCCTCGAACAGCTTGCGCGCGCCGAAGCCGACGATGTCGCCGTTCAGCTCGCGGATCGGCCACAGCAGCCGGCGCCGGAACCGGTCGATCAGCGACCCGGACCGGGCCTCCTTGGCCAGCCCGGCGGCGACCAGCTCGCGGGCGGTGAAGCCGCGCCCGCGCAGGTGGCCGGTCAGCGCGTCCCAGGCGTCCGGGGCGAACCCGCAGCCGTACGTGACGGCGTCGTCGCGGCCGAACCCGCGCTGGGCCAGGAACTCGCGCGCGATCCGCGCGCCCGGCGCGGCCAGCCGCTCGGCGTAGAACTCGGCGGCGGCGGCGTGCGCGGCGACCAGCCGCTGCCGCTGGCCCTGCCCCTGCCGGATCGGCGCGGCGCCGCCCTCGACCACCCGGAGCTGGATGCCGGCCCGGCCGGCGAGCCGCTCGACCGCCTCGGCGAAGGGGAGGTGCTCGACGTCCATCACGAACTTGATCGCGTCGCCGCCCTGGCCGCAGCCGTGACAGAAGTACACGTTCCGGGCGGGTGCGACGGTGAACGACGGCGTCTTCTCGTCGTGGAACGGGCACAGCCCCTTGAGGTTGCCGCCCCCGGCGTTCTTCAGCGTCACCTGCTCGGAGATGACGTCGACGATCGAGGTCCGCTCGCGGACCAGCGCGATGTCCTCGTCCCGAATCCGCCCGGCCACCCAGACCCCCTCCCGGTCGTACCGCCCCCATCCTGCCGCGATGCCCCGGCCGCGGCGACGGCGGGGCCGGGCCCGGGGGCGGCGCCCGTACGCTGGCCCGATGACGGACGGCACCGGCGGGCACCCCACGGCGATCTCCCGGCGGGCGGTGCTCGCCCGGGCCCGGGCCTGGTGGCTGCGCCGGGACGCGCTGACCTACTCGCAGGAGGAGGCCGACGCCATCGCCGGCCCGGACGGTACGCACCGGTACCGGCTCGACTGCTCCGGCTTCGTCAGCATGGCCCTGGACCTGCGGCACGGCACCGGCCCGGACACCGACGAGCTGGCCACCGACCGGTGGACCACGCCGATCCCCCGGTCCGCGCTGCGCCCCGGCGACCTGCTGGACAACGTCGAGGGGCCGTTCGCGGAGCACCACGTGCTGCTGTTCGCCGCGTGGCGGGCGCACCCGATCGGCTTCGCGTTCTACCACTTCGGCGGCGGCGGGCTGGAGCACTGCCCACACGCGACGTTCACCCAGCCGATGCTGGCCAACCACCCGGCCGACCACTACCGCGCGCTGCGCCCGCACCACGTCACCGACTGAGCCCCGGGCCGGGCCGTCAGCGGCGGCCGGTGGCCAGGACCCAGCCGCCGCGCAGCCGGTCCAGCGCCGCCCAGTCCCGCTGCCGCACCACCGGCGGCCCGCCGCGCAGCGCCCGGTCGGCCAGCGCCAGGTAGACGAACTGCCGGGTCGCGTCGTCCCGGGTGCGCCGCCGCCACTGGTACCGGGCCAGCTCGGTGCGGACCGCGTCCGGCCGCACCGGCGCCGCCAGCGGCGCGTCGGCCGCCGCGGCGAGCAGGCCGCGGATCGTCGCCGCGCCGTCGCCCTGCCAGATCCGGGCGGCGGTGGACCGGCCGGTGCCGACCGAGACGTACGGCACGTCGGCCCACTCGGGCACGAACCGCGCGACCACCGCGGTGTGCAGCCGGCGGGCCAGCTTCAGCGCCGGCGGCAGCGCGAAGCAGGCGGTCACCACCGCCGGGGCGAGGAACGGGGTGACCATGCCGGGCGCGTACGCCGAGGTGGACCAGCGGCGCATCCGCTCGGTCAGGTACACGTAGTCGGCCAGGTCCGCGCCGGCCACGCCCAGGTCGGCGGCGTGCCGGAGCAGGCCGGCGAGCCGGTCCCGCTGCCGCTCCCGGGCCGGCCGGGCCAGGCCGGCGCCGGCCGCGCCGAGGTGCCGGGCGGCGATCGCCCGCTCGACCGCGAGCCGGTCGCCGAGCAGGTCGGGCTCCGTCGGGTACCAGTACCCGGTGGCCAGCTCCCCGCCCGCGCCGGTGAGCGAGAGCCGGGGCGGGCCGTCGCCGGGGACGCCGGCGACGGCGGGCCGGACCAGGTACGTCGACGGGAACTGGTGGTCGTAGTGGCGCAGCAGGCGGACGCCGCGCTCGCGCAGCCCGACCCGCAGCACGGCGGCCGGCGCGGCCGCGGTGACCAGCTCGTGCGCGGGGTCGAGGCCGCGCCCGCGCAGCAGCGCGACGAGCCGTTCGGCGGTGGCGCCCTCGGCGGGGGTGTCGGCGTTGGTGCGCAGCCGGGGCAGCCGGCCGCCGCCGACGAAGGCCGCGGCCAGCACCCGGGAGTCCTTGCCGCCGGACAGGCCGAGCAGCAGGTCGCCGCCGCACAGGTCGTGGGTGGCGGCGGCCGCCGCGGCGATGCCGTCGGCGGCGGCGGCGACCGCGCGGTCGGGGTCGCCGCGCCGGTCCAGGCCGGCGGCGACCAGGTCGTCGACCGTACGGCCGGTGCGCCGGGTCAGCCGCCAGCCGGCGGTGCCGGGGAGCAGGCAGTACCGGGCGCCGGGCGCGAGCAGCCGGACCCCGCGGACCGGGGCGCTGTCGGCGCCGAAGTGGCCGCTGGCGGCGTACGACTCCCAGGCGTCGGGGTCGGGCTCGGTCCGGCCGTACAGGAAGCCGGCGAGCAGGCTGGGCCGGCTGGCGAAGGCGACCACGCCGTCGTGCTCGGCGGTGAACAGCCGGGACATGCCCAGCCAGTCCTGGGCGACGGTGACGGCGCCGTCGGGCCCGGCGGCGATCAGGCCGAACGGCGGCAGCACGCCGGCGGCGGGGTCGGCGCCGGCGAGCACCCGGCGGGCCAGGCCGACCGGGCCGCCGGTGGTGTCCAGGCCGATCGGCAGGCCGAGCGAGACGGCGGTGACGCCGTCGGCGCTGGCGAACGCCGGCCAGGGGCCGGGGCGCGGGGCGCTGCGCACGTACAGGCCCCAGGTGGCGTCGCCGCGGGCGTCGGACCGGTACGACGGCGGGGCGACCGCGTCGACCGCGGCGGCGGCCCGGGCCGCGTGGTCCCGGCGGCCGGCGGGGCGCCGCGCGAACCAGGCGAGGACCACGTACATGCGCTCACTCCCGTGCGTCGACTGTTTCCATCCTCTCCCATACGTCATGAATCGGACAAATCTGACACGGCCGACCGGCGGGAGCCGCGGCGGCGGGGCGCGGGGCGGCGGGGCGCATGGGCGTCAGCCGGCGAGGTGCTGGTGCCAGGCGACGGCGGCCGGGTCGGTCAGCGAGGCCACCTGGTCGATCACCACGCGCAGCCGGCCCGCGTCGTTCGGCGCGGCCCGCCACAGCGGGGCGAAGACCGGGTCCAGCACGGTCGGGGCGCGCAGGGTCAGCGCGTGCACCAGCTCGGTGATGATCTCCCGCTGCCGCTGGTAGCCGGGCTCGGCGCCGCGCCGGCGCAGGACGTACCGCAGCGCCATGCCCTTGAGCAGCGCCACCCGGGCCCGGGTCTCCTCGGGTACGACCAGGTCGGCGGCGTACCGGCGCAGCGACCCGTCGCCGAACTCCTTGCGGGTGGCCGCCACCGCCGCGGCCACGAAGCCGCCGGTCAGCGCGCTCGTCGCCCCCTTCAGGGCGGCCTGCGCCCGGTGCCCGCCGTCGTAGGACACCAGCGGCGCCAGCACCGGCTCGGCCAGCAGGTCGACCAGGACGGCGCCGAGCGCGGCGGTCGACTCGGCCGAGTACTTGCCGGCCACGTCCGCGCACAGCGCCGCCCGCTCGTCGGCGTCGTCCATCAGGTGCGGCAGCCGGACGTGCCCGCCGAACACGCCGTCCTCGACGTCGTGCACCGAGTACGCCACGTCGTCGGCCCAGTCCATGACCTGCGCCTCCAGGCACTGCCGCTCCGGCTCGCCGGGCGGGGCGGACGCGCGCAGCCAGGCGAACACGTCGGCGTCGTCGGCGTACACGCCGAACTTGTTCCGGCCGGGGCGGCGCGGCCACGGGTACTTGCAGGCGGCGTCCAGCGCGGCCCGGGTCAGGTTCAGCCCGGCGGACCGGCCGTCCGAGAAGTGGATCTTCGCTTCGAGCCGGGCCAGCACCCGCAGGGTCTGCGCGTTGCCCTCGAACCCGCCGCAGCCCTCGGCGACGACCGCGAGCGCGTCCTCGCCGTTGTGCCCGAACGGCGGGTGGCCGAGGTCGTGGGCGAGCCCGGCGACGTCCACCACGTCCGGGTCGCAGCCGAGGCTCTCGCCGAGGTGGCGGGCGATCTGCGCCACTTCCAGGGAGTGGGTGAGCCGGGTGCGCAGGAAGTCGCCGGCGCCGCCCGGCCCCGGGTGCGCGGGCCCGGTGCCGGCGGTGTGCACCTGGGTCTTGGTGGCGAGCCGGCGGAACGCGGCGCAGTGCAGCACCCGGGCCCGGTCCCGTTCGTACGGCGAGCGGTCGTTGCCGGTCGGCTTGCGCGGCTCCGGCGCCCACCGCTGCCCGTCGGGCGCGCCCGCTCCCGGTGCGTCACTCACGCGCCGAGCCTATCGAGTGCGCCGCGCTTTGTCCGCCGGCCGCGCGGCCACACCCGCAACGCTCCGCCGCACCCGCAACGCTCCGGTGTGGAGGCCGGGCGGGTGGGCCGGCCGCGGCCGCCCCACCCGCGGCGGTCAGCGCGAGTCCGAACCGGCCGTGGCGACGGCGGCGCGGCCGGCCTCCAGCCGGGCGATCGGCACCCGGAACGGCGAGCAGGACACGTAGTCCAGCCCGACGGCGTGGAAGAAGTGGACGGAGTCGGGGTCGCCGCCGTGCTCGCCGCAGACGCCGAGCTTGAGGTCCGGGCGGGCGGCCCGGCCCTCCTCGACGGCGATCCGGACCAGCCGGCCGACGCCGTCGGCGTCGATCGACTCGAACGGCGAAACGCCGAAGATGCCCAGCTCCAGGTACCGGGAGAAGAACGCGCCCTCGACGTCGTCGCGGGAGAAGCCCCAGGCCATCTGGGTCAGGTCGTTGGTGCCGAAGGAGAAGAACTGCGCCGCCTCGGCGATCTGCCCGGCGGTCAGCGCCGCCCGCGGTACCTCGATCATCGTGCCGATCAGCACGTGCACCGGCCGCTCCGCGGTGACCTCGGCGATGATCCGCTCCGCCTCGGCCCGGACCGACTCCAGCTCCTGCACGGCGCCGACCAGCGGCACCATGATCTCCGGCCGCGGGTCGCCGCCGCGCTCGCCGCAGGCCACGGCGGCCTCGGCGATGGCCCGTACCTGCATCGCGAACAGGCCGGGGATCATCAGGCCGAGCCGGACCCCGCGCAGGCCGAGCATCGGGTTCTGCTCGTGCATCCGCTGGACGGCGGCGAGCAGCTCGGCGTCCCGGCCGGGGTCGACGCCCCGCTCCCGGGCCAGCGCGACCTTCACCGTCAGGTCGGTCAGCTCGGGCAGGAACTCGTGCAGCGGCGGGTCGATCAGCCGGACGGTCACCGGCAGCCCGTCCATCGCGGTCAGGATCTCGGTGAAGTCCGCCCGCTGCAGCGGCAGCAGCGCGCCGAGGGCGGCCTCCCGCTCGGCGGGGCTCTCGGCGAGGATCAGCCGCTCGACCAGCTCGCGCCGGTCGCCGAGGAACATGTGCTCGGTCCGGCACAGGCCGATGCCGGCGGCGCCGAACCGGCGGGCCCGGGCGGCGTCGGCGCCGGTGTCGGCGTTGGTCCGGACGCCGAGCCGGCGGGCGCCGTCGGCATGCTTCAGCAGCCGGTCCACGGCGGCGACCAGCGGCGAGGCGTCGGCGGCGGTGCTGCCCTCGAAGTACTCGACGACCTGCGACGGCCGGACCGGGACCTCGCCGGCGTACACCTTGCCGGTGGTGCCGTCGATCGAGATCACGTCGCCCTCGGCGATCGTGGTGCCGCCGACGGTGAAGGTCTTCCCGGCGACGTCCACGTCGAGGGAGTCGGCGCCGCAGACGCAGGTCTTGCCCATGCCCCGGGCGACGACGGCGGCGTGGCTGGTCTTGCCGCCGCGCGAGGTGAGGATGCCCTGCGCGGCGATCATGCCGGGCAGGTCGTCGGGGTTGGTCTCCCGGCGGACCAGGATCACCCGGTCGCCGCCGGCGGCCACCTCGGCGGCCCGGTGCGCGTCGAACACGGCCCGCCCGACCGCGGCGCCCGGCGACGCGGCGACCCCCTTCGCCAGCGGGGTCGGCTCCCCGGACAGGTCGAACGCGGGGAACATCAGGTGCGCGAGCTGCGCCCCGGTCACCCGGGAGATCGCCTCGTCGAGGTCGATGACGCCCTCGTCGACGAGCTGGTTGGCGATGATGAACGCCGCCGCCGCGGTCCGCTTGCCGACCCGGGTCTGGAGCATCCACAGCTTGCCGCGCTCGATGGTGAACTCGATGTCGCAGAGGTCCCGGTAGTGGGCTTCCAGGGTGGCCATGATCTCCATGAGCCGGTCGTACGAGGGCTTGTCGAGCTGCTCCAGCTCGTCCAGGTGCAGGGTGTTGCGGATGCCGGCGACGACGTCCTCGCCCTGGGCGTTGGCCAGGTAGTCGCCGTACACGCCGCGGGCGCCGGTGCCGGGGTCGCGGGTGAAGGCCACGCCGGTACCGGAGTCGGCGCCCAGGTTACCGAAGACCATCGACTGCACGTTGACGGCCGTGCCGAGGTCGGTGGGGATGCGCTCCTGCCGCCGGTACAGCACCGCCCGGTCGGAGTTCCACGACCGGAAGACCGCGCCGATCGCCATGTCGAGCTGCTCGCGCGGGTCCTGCGGGAAGTCCCGGCCGGCGTGCTCGACGAAGATCTTCTTGTACGCGTCGACCAGCGCCTTGAGGTCGCCCGCGGTCAGGTCGAGGTCGTTGGCGACCCCGCGGGCGGACTTGGCGGAGTCCAGGGCGTGCTCGAACTCCTCGCCCGGCACGTCGCACACCGTCTTGCCGAACATCTGGATCAGCCGCCGGTACGAGTCCCAGGCGAACCGCTCGCCGTTCTCGCCGGCGGTCTGCGCGGCCAGCCCGGCCACGCTGCCGTCGTGCAGGCCCACGTTCAGGACGGTCTCCATCATGCCGGGCATGGAGAACTTCGCCCCGGACCGGACGGAGATCAGCAGCGGGTCGCCGGCGTCGCCCAGCCGGCGGCCCATCGCCCGCTCCAACGCCGCCAGGTGGGCGGTGATCTGCGCGGCCAGCCCGGCCGGCTGGTCCCCGGTGGCCAGGTACGCCCGACACGCCTCGGTGGTGATCGTGAAGCCCGGCGGGACCGGCAGGCCGAGATTGGTCATCTCGGCCAGGTTGGCCCCTTTGCCGCCGAGCAGATCCTTGAGGTCCTTGTTGCCCTCGGCGAAGTCGTACACCAGTTTGCTGGCCGCTGGTTCCCCAGTCGTCTGCTGACCGGTCACGTAAGCCTCCTGAAAGCCCATGGGTGTCTGTTGACGGCGCGATGGGTGGCGGCGCCCCGACGGCGTAAGGGGTTGGCCACCCATCCGTAGTCACCCGTTGGGCCGGACGTTATGCGACGTCGGGGCCTGTCGGGAGCCCGGCGTGACGCTCGGCACACCGAGGTCGGGATTGCCGCAGTTTCGTGCGCGCGGTGCAGGGGTTTCGCGCACAAGACGTCACGTTGATCAAGCAGCATCGGCGGCCCGGGGCAGCATGATGATCAGGCGGGCGCCCGGCTGGGCGGGCTCGTACCGGACCCGGCCGCCGTGCGCCCGGGCGAGCTGGTCGACGATCCACAGCCCCAGGCCGACCGCGTCGGCCTCCTCGCTGTCGGTGCCGAAGCGGGCGAACAGGGTCCGGCCGACCTCCGGCGAGATGCCCGGCCCGTGGTCGCGCACCTCGATCGAGACCCACCCCGGCACCTCCTCGGCCCGGACCACCACCGGCGGCCGCCCGTGCCGCAGCGCGTTGCCGATCAGGTTGATCAGCATCTGCTGGAGCCGCTCGGGGTCGGCGGTCACGGTCAGCCCCGCCGGGACGGCGTTGGCCACCCCGGCGGCGGCGACGTTCTCCACCGCCTCGGTGACCGCCTCGGCCACCGGCACCGACGCCAGGTCCAGCCGGAGCCGGCCGTCGGAGTCCACCCGCTCCATGTCCAGCAGGCTGGTCGACAGCCGGCTGATCCGGGTGATCTGCCGCTGCACGTTGCCCAGCAGCCGCTCCCGCTCCCCCGCCGGCATCTCGTCCACCTCGTCGCGGACCATCTCCACCGCCGTCTGCATGGTGGCCAGCGGCGAGCGCAGGTCGTGCGCCAGCGTCGCGGTCAGCGCCGCCCGCCACCGCTCGACCCGGGCCACCCGGTCCCGGTCCCGCTCCCGGGCCTGGATCTGCGCGGTGATGGCGAGCCCGACCAGGACGCAGACCAGCAGCAGGATCAGGCACTGGGCCGCGGACAGCGCCGCCGGCTCGACGACGGCCAGGGCGGCGAGGTAGGACAGCGCGGTGGCCGGGGCGACCGCCCAGGTCACCCAGCGGGGAAAGTTCAGGCCGATCCACGCGTGCATGAGCACCAGGTACGGCCCGTTGCCGGCCTCGAAGCCGCCGAAGGTGACGGTGGAGAACGCGACGTTCACCAGTTGCAGGGGGACCAGTACGAGCTGCCACAGCGGCGGCCACCGGCGCCAGGGCAGGAAGCCGGCCAGCGCGGCCATCGCCAGGCTGGTGCCGGCGTAGCCGAGGTCGAGCAGGGGGTGGCTGCTGAACAGCGCGAGGATCAGGTTGATCAGCCCGGCCACGACGAGCAGGACGGCCGCTTGCCTGGCTGCCGCCCGGGGTCCGGCGTCCGCCGGTCGGTACCAGGATCCGCTCACCGCGGACCGAGTGTACGACGGCGCCGCCACGCCGGACGCGTACTCGGACAACCCGGTCGAGCCCACCCGCAACGCCCGCGCCGCGCCCACGGCCGGGGGAGGCGCCCAGCGCGCGCGGGTACGGTGGGTGACCCCGGCGGGCCCCGACCGCCGCGACCGCCGAGGAGGCCCGGTGCCGCCGACCCGCCCGCCGCGCCCGGCCGCGCCGACCGGCCGGGTGCGCCGCGCCGGCGCCGCGCTGCTGGCCGGCGCGCTGCTGCTCGCCGCCGCGGCCTGCGGGCCGGACGCCGCCGGCGGCGCCGCCGCGGTCCGGGTGGACCAGGTCGGGTACGCCGCCGCCGGCCCGAAGATCGCCTATCTGATGACGGACGGTGACGACGACGCCCCGTTCGAGGTCCGCGACGAGAACGACGCGGTGGTGCTGCGCGGCACCGCCGGCGGCAGCCGGGGCGAGTGGAGCGACCGGTACCCGGCCGTCCGCCCGCTCGACCTGACCGCGCTGCGCGACCCCGGCCGGTACCGGATCGTCGTCGCCCGCCCGGCGGCCACCTCGCCGTGGTTCGCCGTCGCCGCCGACCCGCACGCGGCCCTGGCCGACCGCGCGGTCCGCTTCTTCCAGGCCCAGCGCGACGGCGCCGACGTCGTACCGGGCGTCCTCGACCGCCGCCCGGCGCACCTGGCCGACCGCACCGCCACCCGGTACGACGCGCCCGAGTACGACGGCGACACCCTGACCGGCCCGCTCGCGCCCGCGGGCGGCACGCTGGACGCCGGCGGCGGCTGGTACGACGCCGGCGACTACCTCAAGTTCACCCACACCGCCGCGTACGCGACGATCGCCCTGCTGCTCGCCCAGCGCGAGCGCCGCGCCGCCGCCGGCACCCCGCTGGCCCGCGAGGCCGCGTTCGGGCTGGCCTGGCTGGACCGGATGTACGACGCCCGCACCGGCACCCTGCACGCCCAGGTCGGCCTCGGCGACGGCGGCGACGGCGTCCTCGGCGACCACGACCGCTGGCGCCTCCCCCAGCGCGACGACGCGACCCGCCCCGCCCGCGGCGACAACGACTACTACCTCTCCTTCCGCCCGGTCTTCCCGGCCCACGCCGGCACCGACGGCATCCCCGGCAACCTCGCCGGCCGGGTCGCCGCGGCCCTGGCCCTCGGCGCCCGGCTGACCGCCGACCGCGCCGCCGCCCGCCGCCTGCTGACCCGCGCCGCCGCGATCCTGGACCGGGCCGACCCCGGCGCGACCGTCACGACGTACCCCGGCACCTACTACACCGACGGCGGCGCCGAGGACGACCTGGCCCTCGGCGCCGCCGAACTGTCCCTGGCCGCCACCCGGCTGGGCGACCCCCGGGCCGCGCGGTGGCGCGCCGACGCGACCCGCTGGGCCACCGCCCACGCCCGCGACGGCGACGTCGCCGTCCTCGGCGCGGCCGACGTCAGCGCGCTGGCCATCGCCGAACTGCTCCCGGTCGTCCCGGCCGGCCCCGACCGGGACACCCTGCTCGCCGGCCTGCGCGCGCCGCTGGCCGCGGCCGGCGACCGCGCGGCGAAGGACCCGTTCGGGGCCGCGGCGCCGGTGACCCGGTTCGACGCCGTACCGCAGGCGTTCGGCCTGGCGGCCACGGCCGCGCTGTACCGGCGGGCCGGCGGCGGCGACGAGTTCACCGCGCTGGGCGCGGGGCAGCGGGCGTGGGCGCTGGGCGGGAACGCGTGGGGGGTGTCGTTCATGATCGGGGCGGGGACGACCTACCCGCGCTGCCCGCACCACCAGATCGCCAACCTGACCGGCGAGCGGCTCGACGGCGCGGTGGTGAACGGGCCGAACAAGGCGTCGCTGCTCAAGGGGCTGGCGACGCCGTCGGGGGCGCGGCGGTGCGCCGGGGTGGACGTGGGCGGGTACGACGGCGGGGGTGGGGCGTTCCGGGACGCGACGGCGGCGTGGCCGACGGCGGAGCCGGCGATCGACTTCACGGCGTCGGCCCTGCTGGCGGTGGCCCTGCCCTGAGGGCGGCGGCGTGGACCTGTCGGTGGTGGTGGTCAGCCGCCGGAGTCGGCGAGTTCGGCGCCCTCCGGGACGGCGTCGTCGTCGCGGGCCGCCAGCCAGCCGGCCGGCAGGAACACCTTGCCCGGCGCGTTCGTCCGCCCCCGCGGCTGCCCGAGCGTCGCCACCGGGAACGGCTCGGCCGGGTCGAGGACGGCGATCAGGTCGTCCAGCTCGGCGAGGCTGGAGATCATCGCCAGCGCCCGCCGGGTCTCCCCGCCGATCGGGAACCCCTTCAGGTACCAGGCGATGTGCTTGCGGAAATCGGTACACCCGTCCCGCTCGGTCCGGAAGTGCCCGACCAGCAACTCCGCGTGCCGCCGCATCACCGCCACCACCTCGCCGAGGTGCGGCAGCACCCGCCGCCCGTCCCCCGCGAACGCGGCCTCGAGGTCGGCGAACAGCCACGGCCGCCCGAGGCACCCGCGCCCCACGACGACGCCCGCGCACCCGGTCTCCCGGACCATCCGCAGCGCGTCGTCGGCCTCCCAGATGTCCCCGTTGCCGAGCACCGGGACGTCCAGCGCGTCGACCAGCGCGGCGATGGCCGACCAGTCGGCGGTGCCGGAGTACCGCTGGGCCGCGGTCCGGCCGTGCAGCGCCACCCAGGCGACGCCGGCGTCCTGCGCGATCCGGCCCGCCTCGAGGTACGTGAGGTGGTCGTCGTCGATGCCCTTGCGCATCTTCACGGTGACGGGGAGGTCGCCGGCGGCGCGGACGGCCCCGGCGACGATCCGGGCGAAGAGGCGGCGGCGCCAGGGCAGGGCCGCGCCGCCGCCCTTGCGGGTGACCTTGGGTACGGGGCACCCGAAGTTAGAGGATTGCAAACGCCTCTGACCTGGAGCTACATTGATGATCATGCAGGAACGCTGTCTCGGAGCCATCCGCTTATCGGTCCTGACCGACGCGTCGACCAGCCCTGAGCGCCAGCAGGAGTACATCGAGCGCGCCGCCGCCCAGCGTGACGGGCGCCTGGTTGGCGTGGCGAAGGATCTCGACGTCTCGGCCAGCAAGGTGCCCCCGATGGAGCGCCCGGGGCTGGGCCCATGGTTCGCGGAGCGAAAGGACGAGTGGGACACCCTCATCGTCTGGCGCCTCGACCGCCTGGTCCGCAAGGTGGGTGATCTGGCTGAGCTGATCAAGTGGTGTGAGGAGAACGGCAAGAACATCGTCAGCGCTACGGAGCCGTTCGACCTGTCGACTCCGCTGGGCAAGGCGTTGGTGTACCTGGTGGCGGTGTTCGCTGAGATGGAGGCGAGCGCCATCCGGGAGCGCGTGACTGGGGCGCATAAGGCCTTGCGTAGCTCCGGCCGCTGGGGCGGTGGGACGCCGATTTTTGGTACGAAACCGGTGCCGAACCCGGATGGGAACGGATGGGTGCTCGACGTGGATCCGAAGGCCCAAGCGCTGCTAATGGAGATCGTCGAGCGGGTCGTCGGCGGTGAGTCGATGAACTCGGTTGCCTACGACCTGAACCAGCGTAAGGTGCCCGCGCCGAGAGATTTCGGACGGGTCGCCAGCGGTAAGGAGAAGCGGGGCACCCTGTGGACGGTGACCACGATGGGGACGCTGTTGCGCTCGCCGGCGCTTCGTGGCATCGCCATGCATAAGGGCAAGGTCGTTCGAGGCGAGGACGGCATGCCCATCAAGAGGGGGCCCGAGCTTCTGTCGCAGAACAGGTTTGATGCTGTGCAGGCAGCGATTGATCGTCGATCTTTCAAGCGAGGTGTGACCGAGCCCAGCCCGTTGCTTAACGTGGCCCTCTGCGGTTTGTGCGGTCGTCCGCTCTACAAGCAGCGGCAGCGAAGAGGCGAGAAGGTCTACACGTACTACAAGTGCCCGACTCGCAACATGCATCGGGACTGTGAGACTCGGAACTGTCGTGCTGAGGATCTGGAGCAGATTGTCGAAGAGGCGCTGCTCGACGAGATCGGTTCGGCCCAGGTGACTCGTCAGGTCTATGTCAAGGGGGCCGACCACCAACGGGAACTGGCGGAGGTGGAGCAGGCGATGGCGGATCTGCGGGCGGACCGTGCTGCCGGTCTGTTCAAGGGTGAACGCGGTAGTGCCGAATTCCGACGTACTTATGCGGGCTTGGAGGCCAGGCGTGAGGAGCTGGAAGGGTTGGAACCCGCCGTGGCGGGCGTTCGGTTCGAGTCGACCGGCCAGACATGGGAGGAGGCATGGTCGTCGTCCGACGAGCAGAAGCGGAGGGCCCTTTTACTGGACGCCGGAATCCAAGCGGTGGTCCAGAACGTTACCCACCTGTCGGTGGCGCTGAAAATCCCTGAGAACATCCTCGCCCGCCTCACCCTGCCTGCGGAGGCCGGCCGATGAGGGGGCGCCTTACGGCCAGCCACGCACCGACTGCGGGTCGGCTGCCGGTGGTGTGTCATCCTCCCCAGATGACATCTCCCCTGCGGTTCGGGCGCTTCGCCATCGACACGCCGGTAGTCCTGGCCCCCATGGCGGGTATCACCAATGTGGCGTTCCGGCAGCTGTGTCGGGAGCAGGGGGCCGGTGTGTACGTCTGCGAGATGGTGATGACCCGGGCGTTGGTCGAGCGCAACCCGAAGACCATGCGCATGATCGCGTTCGCGGACGACGAGCGTCCTCGCAGTCTCCAGTTGTACGGCGTGGACCCGGACGTGACGGCCGCGGCGGTGCGCCGGATTGTGGATGAGGACCTGGCGGACCACATCGACATGAACTTCGGTTGTCCTGTGCCCCGCGTGACCCGCAAGGGCGGTGGCGCGGCGCTGCCGTGGAAGCGCCGGTTGTTCGGCCAGATCGTCAGTGAAGCGGTCAAAGCTGCCGCGCCTGCGGGCGTGCCGGTGACCGTGAAGATGCGGATCGGCATCGACGACGAGCACCAGACGTACCTGGAAGCCGGGCGGATCGCCGAGGAGGCGGGCGCCGCTTGGGTGGCTCTACACGGACGCACCGCCGCGCAGCGTTACTCCGGTCAGGCGGACTGGGAGGCCATCGCCAAGCTCAAGCAGGAGCTGAGCGTGCCGGTTCTGGGCAATGGTGATATCTGGGAGGCCGAAGACGCGCTGGAGATGGTGCGCCGGACAGGTTGCGATGGCGTCGTCATCGGCCGAGGCTGTCTCGGGCGGCCTTGGCTATTCGCGGACCTCGCCGCCGCGTTTGCCGGCGACCCCCGCCGGACCCGCCCCGCGCTCGGCGAGGTCGTCAAGATGATGCTGCGTCACGCTGAGCTTCTGGTTCAGTGGTGGGGCCGTGAGCGGGAAGGCGTGACGGACTTTCGCAAACACGTGGCGTGGTACCTCAAAGGTTTCCCCGTAGGGTCCGAGCTGCGCCGGAGCATGGCGATGACCTCGACTCTGGACGAACTCGTACGCCTGGCCGAGCAGCTCGACTTCAGCGCGCCGTTCCCCGAGGCGATTCTCGGCAAGCCCCGCGGACGAACCAACAGCCCCGGTAAGGTCAGCCTGCCGTACGGCTGGCTTGACGACCGCGACAGCACCACTGTGCCAGCCGCCGCCGAGATGGAGGACTCCGGCGGCTGACACTCATCATCGGGCGTCAAGCAGCAGTGCGCATGGATGAGGGTGCGGTTGTAGACCCGTCCGCGTATTCGACACCGTCCACAGTGAAACTGCCGTCGGCTCTGAAGGAAACCAGCTGCGGTTGGGCCGGCTGACGTCCCACCTCCAAGATCACGAATGAAGGCAGTTCCATTGCGCTCACCGTCCTGCCCGCAGGCACTCGGCCGAGTTCCACCGCCCAGATCGGCGTCTCGCAGCCGTCCCACTTAACGGTCACACTCAGCACGGACGTGCTGCTACCTCCGGCGCAGATGACGTTGCTGCGCAGTACCCGCGCGAGGCGGATTGCCTGGGCGCCGGCGTATCGACAGTTGCCCTTCGGATTGAGGGCAACGACTCGCCACCCGTCGGTGATCGGGTACGGGCCGCCGGTCGTTGCGACATCCCGCAGTGAAGGCCAGCCGCCGTGGCGGTGTAACCGGGACTGCATCATCCCGCCGTACAGCAGGGTGACCGGGCCGCCATAGTCGGCGCGCAGTTGCTCGATGGCGGTGGCGGCGGCGACTGGCTCAGTGCCGGTTGAGACGACGACAACGACGGCGTCCGGGCAGCTTGAGGCAACGTACTTGCTGAACGCGCGGGCGGCGGAGTCTTGGGGGTTGGTGCTGAACAGGTCAGGTGCCACGACAAACCGTCGGACGGGCGGGATGTCGGTCTGGGGCGTCATCGGGTACCTGCGCGTGAGGTGGTGGTGCTGAGGTGGGTGCGAAGCCAGCTGCGCACCTCGGTCGGGTCGTAGCGGTGGTGCTTGCCGACCTTGTAGCGGTTGGGTCCGCGGCCGTTGATGCACAGGTGGTGCAGGGTCCAGGGCGAGATGTGCAGCCATGTCGCGGTCTCGTCGTGAGTCCACAGCCGTTGGTTCGCGTCCATCACCAACCTCCCAATTCGACAAGTGAGCTTGTTGTATCGACATGCTGAAAAGTTTGGATCATGAAACCTCGACTTGTCAATCGAAGCTTGGTAACTTGTTTATATGACAAGTGAGGGTATTGGGCAGAACGGTCACCCGGCCCGGATTCGGGCGAGTGCGGTGGTCGCGGCGCAGGTAAAGTCGTTGCGGAAGCGGCGCGGCATGTCGGCGACGGTGTTCACCAGCCGGTGCGCTGAGTTGGGTGCCCCGGCGATGACTCTCAACGTGCTCGCGAACATCGAGACCGGGCGGCGTGGCGTGTCGGTGGACGAGTTGCTGGTTTTCGCGTTGGTCTTGGATGTGGCCCCGGCCCACCTACTCGCTCCGCCGGATGACGCGAGGCATCTGGCGATCACCGATGACGTCACGGTCCCCGACGCCCGGACGGCCGAGCAGTGGATGGTTGGCCGCCAGCCGTTGCCGCAGTCACACGCCGGCCGCTATTTGGGCTACGCGCTCGAACGCTCCGGCGGCGACAGTTCCTCGGAGGCGGCCCCAGAGTCCAAGGCCGCCGTCCACGCCGCCGCGATGCGACGCGCCCGCCGACGTACCGCCGAGATCGACGCCGACACGGATCGGCTCGCGGCGACCATGCGGACCCAAGCGTCGGCGTTTTTCGACAACCTGCAACAGATGGCGGTCATCGGCGGCGCTACCCCAGAGCACGCCCGGAAAATCATCGAGGTGGTCAAGGAAGAACTGGGCGAGGCTGACGCCTGATTCGACACCCACATCAGGTGGGCGGTCATCGTGAAACGTCGTCAGTCAGAAGGTGGCGCGGGCGAAGCGCAGGCGGCACTCGTGCGTGCGGTGCCGGGCCGGCGGTGCTGGCCCTTGACGCTGGCCGGCTGCCTGGTCGGGCGCAAGGCGAGCCGAGAAGATCTTGACCTTGCGGTCAGAGATCTTCTCGGCTCTTTTGCCTTGCCGCCCTCCTGGCGGCTGCCGGCGCGTCTGTCGGAGCCAGCACGCGCTGCGGCCACGGCCAACCCACGCCGAACAGTTCCGGGCGCGTGACCGTCCCGCCAACACCCCGTCCCTTCCACTCTGGTGGGGTGGGGTGGTGCACTGCCTGGAAGGCAGCCCGTAATGACAGACGACAACCAGCCCACCCCTAACTCCGACCCGCAGTCGGCCAATCCGCGGCCGGTGGCGCTTGATCTTCACCACCTCGCGACCCCGTTCGCCACCGTGCGGCTGTCGACACCGCCGCACGACGCCGTGGTGTTGACCCGCCGCGGCCAGTCGATCGACGTACTGCTGGACACCGGCGTGACCCGCACCGTCCAGGCCACCACGAGCGCTACGGCGATCGAGGACGCCGGCCGGCAGATCGAACTGCTGCGCGGCGCGGCCAGCGTGCTGTCCAGCCAGGCCGAGCAATACCGGCAGGCCAGTCAGCGGGCCGCCGGTGAGCATGTGGACAAGCTGGAGGCGATCCGCCGGTACGCGATCGGTAAGCACCGTGACGGCGAGGTCTGCCGCAACGGGCTGGATGCGTTCCTGGCCGAGTTCGACATGGAGTCCTACCAGCCGCGCAAGCGGGTGACCTTCACGATCACCGGCAGCTACGAGGTAGACGCCGGCGACGCCCGCAACCCCGAGTACGACGGCCGGCAGAGTCTGACCGTGGACGCCTCCGCCGCTGACGGCTACATCGACGGCAGCCTCGACGTCGACAACATCAGCATCGACGAGGTCGAGGACGTCGACGAGGACTAACCCGTCACGCCCCGCCAATCGGCCTTCGCCTCACCTGTTTCACCTCAACCGGCGTTGACCGGGCCGTTCCTGCTGCCCGCGTGGCGCCACGACCTCGACCTTCGCCGACCTCAAGCCCAAATTTGATGGGAGTTCGTTGTCATGACTGCTTCACCCGTTGACCTTGCCGGCACCCGACACTTGGAACTGCAGTCCATGGTCGCCCTGCTGCGGGAGCAGAAGGCCCGCGCTGTGGACGTGATCGCTGGCGCCGGAGCGATCCGCGCTGTGGGCGGCAACCTCGTGTTGGACGGCACTGAGCCGCAGCTGACCGACGCGGGTGTCACCATGACTGCCGGCACCTACGGCGTGAACGACATCGCCCAGAGCGGTATTGCCGACAAGCTCGGCATCCCGACCGCTTACCTGCGGCGGATGGCCGGGGAGTGTCCGGAGTTGTATGACGAGAACGTCAACACCTGGCTGGCCCGCGACCCCCGCCGTTTCCTGATCCGCTGTCTGCGCGGGGAGGCCGGGACGGGGGTGGCGCGGGCGTTCCTGTCTGACCGGTACAACCGGATCGAGAACCTCGACGTCCTCCTGGCCGCTTTGCAGGGCATCCGTGACTCCGGCACGCCGGTGGACATTGCCGGGTGTGACCTGTCGGAGCGGCGCATGTATGTGCGGGTCACTTCCCCGCAGGTGCAGGTGCTGTCCCCCCAGTTGCTGGGAAACTATCGGTCGCCGTTCGACGGCCGGCGCGGCGCGGACCTGCCGGTGATCTCCGGCGGGTTCATCATTGCCAACAGTGAGACCGGCTGCGGTGCGTTCTCTGTGGCGCCGTGGCTGCGGTTCGAGGTGTGCCGCAACGGTCTGGTCGTCAAGCAGAACGCCCTACGTCGAGCGCACCTCGGGGCGCAGTTGACCGATGAGGACGGGGTGATCATCGCATCGGCGGAGACGCAGCGCCGGAACCTGGATTTGATCACCGCTAAGACCACCGACGCCGTCCGGTCGTTCCTGGACGTCGACTATGTGACCCGCATCGTCCGGGAGCTGGAGGTCGAGGCGGGCGCGGAAGTCGCCGACCCCGACACCACGATCAAGCTCGTCGGGCAGAAGCTGCGGTACAGCGACGAGCAGCAGACCGACATTTTGAATCATTTCATCCGCGGCGGTGACCTGTCCGCGGGCGGGATCATGCACGCGGTCACCTCCGTCGCCCAGACGTTGACCGACGCCGACGCGGCACACGAGATGGAGTCCACCGCCATCGCCGCTCTGCGCCTGGCCGCAGCCGCCGCCTAACCCTGTTCGTCCGCCTGGCCCGGCGGTACCGCCCCGCGATCCCTTTCGCGGTGTCGGTGCCGCCGGGCCTTTCCCATTTCTGGGGGTTCCCCTTGTCGAACACCAACTCCACCCCATCCGTGCCGCCGACCGATGCTGACTGCCGGGTGGTGGATCAGATCTGCGCGGTCATCAACAACGCCGACAGCAGCAGCGACATCGGCGAGGCCGTCATGCGGATCGTGCGCGATACCGGCCGCCCGTACATCAACGACATGCCCTGCCTGGAAGCCGACGTGACCCACGACCGGTACGGCATCCCCACCGCCCGCATCCACCTCGACGGCGAACAGATCGTCACCCTCGCGGTCACCCAGCGGGGCCTGCACCTGAGTGTGGCCACCGACCCCGACCAGCAGATCCGGGTAGACGCCGAGACCCCGTTCGGGGGGATCAACCATGGGTGACATCTTCACCATCACGCTCCCGGGCGGGAGTCCGGGCGAAGTCCTCACCCACGTCTGTACTGCCACAGGCCGGGTCCGCTACCAGGTGCGAGGTCGCGGCGTGGCGGGGTCGTTCACGTTCGTGCCGATCCCCGACGCCGACGGCGCCGCCGCGTCGGGGTGGGTTTTCGTGCAGTACGGGCACGACCCCGACCAGCACCCCGCCTACCACCGGTACCGGCGGTTGCAGGACGCGCCACTTGTCAGGCGGATCCTGCTATTCGGCGGTGGACAGGTTATCGCCGACCCGCAGGCGCGGCTGGACGGTGCCCTGCTCGCCCCGCAGCGGATCGGCGCCCTGGGCGCACCCAGCGATGCGCCTCCGGCCACGGCGCAGCTCACCGCGGCGATCATCATTCAGTTGCGCCGGCATTGGGCATCGCGCGACGACTTGCCAGCGCTGTGGCGGGCGGCGCTGGCGCACCTGGCCCCGCAGCAGATCGCCGACCTGGAAACCAACCTGATCCCCGCAGCGGTGCAGCGCCGCGACCAAGCACAGGCCAGCCTGAACACCAACGGCCGGCGACTCGCCGCCTTGAAGGCCCTGCTGCCCGAGGAAGGGCAGGTGGGGTCGTGAGTCCGCCGATCATGGCGTGTAGGACCTGCGGCGTTGTCCTCAACGTGTTGACCGATCCGGCCGGCAGCACCGACTACCTTCACCCCGCACGGCTCGGCGGCTACAGCCACGAACCCGACCCCGCCCCGGCGGCCGAAGTCACCGACGTCGACTGGCGCTGCGACCTGTGCAGTGATCCACGGCCAATGTGGGAGAGGGCGACACTCGACCAGGTCGCCGCAATCCTCACCGGTGACGGTCAGGAACTCGTCCAGCAGTTCGGGGACAAGTGGTTGGCGTGCATCACCTGCGACCAGTTCCTGAACACCCGCGACACCTCCGGCCTACTCGACCACGTCGCCGCAACGATGCCATTTGACGATCCGGTGTCGGTGCGAGCGTTGGCGGCGATCCAGACCGCGGTGGTCGCCGGCCTCACCCATGAACGGACGCTGGTCACCGACGTCCCATGGCCACCAGGCCCGCCGGCGGCGGTCGGGCTGCCCAAGGCCCGCGACGCACTCACCCGACTACTGGCCTCCGACGCTGGCATTCCACCGCTGCCGCAGGCGGCCCGGCCGGTAGTGACCGCAGGTGTCGGGCAGTGCGGACTGTGGTGGGTCGACGGCGAATTCACCAGCCTGGCTTCCCACGCCGCTATCGCCCTGCCGGACACCGCCCTCACGTCCGAGTTGCTGCCGGCGGCGCACGGCCTGCTGGTGTGGGCCGCAGCGATCGACAGCCGGTCGACCGTCGCCGCGTCCTGGACCAGCACGGAACGTGACGGGTGGAAGGTGGTGTTCTACCGGTCGGTCGGCACCGGCCTGGACCCCAAGCCGCTGCAACAGGTGCGGGAACAGATCGGGTGGCTCGTACCCACCAGCCACCACCATGCCGACACCAACACCCCTGTCGGGGCGGCCGACGGGCCGATGGCCGTACTGACCGTCACCCTGCTGCTGATCGCGCAGCGCGCCGCTGAGCAGGCCCCGGCACCGCTGGACAAGAAGGTGCGCCGCGCCCACGCCCGTGCTGGCCGGCCGGCGCCCGAGGTGCGGATTGTGCGGGTCGCCGGCACCCGCCGCCCCGACGGGCCGCCGGTGCCCTCGCAGCGTGGCGTGGGAGCGGCGGTGTCGGTGCGACGGTGGGTGTCGGGGTTCTGGCGCCAGCAGCCCTACGGCCCCCGCCGCGCCCTACGCCGCCCCGTCTACATCCACCCCTACCTGCGGGGGCCGGGCGACGCGCCGATCGCGGCGACCACCACCGTGCGGGTCCTCCACACACCAACCCCACCACCGCCGCCGCGGCGCTGAGTACCGGCGCCCCGTCTGTGTCCCGTGACCGGCTCGGTCGCGGGGTTTGTTGTTGGCCCAGGGCGGCCGTCAAGCCTGGCAGCTACGACCGCCCTGGCGCTCCTGACTGAGAGGAGCCCATAAATGTTAACTGCCCAATTCATTCTCATTGCCACCGTTGGTTTCCTGACCGGACTCGCGTTGGCGGTCATCCCGATCACCAGCCTGCGCCGGCAGCTGCGGGAGGCGCTGCACCAGGCCCACCACGACGCGCTGACCGGGCTGCCCAACCGCCGGCACCTGCGGACCCGCATGCGCCAGGCGGTGGCCGCCGGCGAGCCCATCGCGGTCGCGGTGCTGGACCTCGACGGGTTCAAAGGCATCAACGACCGTTTCGGACACGGCGCCGGCGACGACGTCATCGCCGAAGTCGCCCGACGCCTCACCGCTACCCCCGGCATCCGAGTGGCAGCGCGGCTGGGCGGTGACGAGTTCGCCCTGCTCATCGACCAGACCAGCACCCAGCAAGTGCAAGACGTCGTCGCTGACGCGGCCCGGCGGGTGCTGAGCAAACCGGTGTTCCTCGGCCGCCAAGGCTGGACCAGCGTCCCGGGACTGAGCGTCGGTATCACCGCAGCTGACCCGCAAGCCACCCCCCAACTGCTGCTCCACCGCGCCGACGCCGCCATGTACCAGGCCAAGACCCAGCAAAGCGGCATGGCATGGCACCAACCCGACACCGACGACATCGCCGACACGGTGCCGGAGCGGCCGAGCGTCCGGCAACGCGACCGCCGCACCACCACCCAGCCATAACCCCGATACGCCGGTGGCGGCCCGGACGGCCGTCGCGCCGCTACGGGACGCCACCACAACACCATCACCACCAGAAGGAGAACAAGCGCATGACCGAACACAGCTTCTACCGCGATGACTACGTCATCCTCGACCCCCGCTGCGCCACCGCCGCCCAACGCGAAGCCGTCTACCGGGTCCTACGGGTCAACAAGGTCACCCTCACCGTCGAGAACATCGCCACCGGCGCCACCCTGCGCAGTGACAAAGCGGCATTCCAGCCCGCACCACGCGAGAAAGTCGACGCCGCGCTGAAGTCGGCAGCCGAGCAGCCCCGCCCCCCGGTCGAAGCCGGCGTGCTGGTCACCGTCGCCGGACCCGGCTGGAACCAGCCCCCCGAACAGCTCTTTGTCGTCCTACGCGACAAGGGCGACCACGTCGCCCTCGCCCGCCTCGGCGGCAATAGCGGACGGTACTGGCCCAAGATCCCAATCGGGTACTGCACCATCGTCGACCCAGCAACGCGGACCGCCGCAGCCGAGGTGTTCCTGCTCGGCAACAGCGTCGGCGACGGCGCCATCACCTGGGACGTTTACGCCACCCACGACGCCGCTATGGCCGCCAAGGAGCTGATGGCTCGCACCCGCTGGCCCGAGCACGCCGCCAAACACGGACTCCCCGCCCAGCCGCCTTCCGATGCCGGCGAACTGGTAGATCAGTTCTACGGGCGCCAACCTGCGCCCGGGTACGGGCAACTCCTGCGCTGCAAGGTCAATCCCTAACAGTCGGTGGGTGGGCGGGTCGGTAGAACCGGCGCCGCCCACCCGGGTCACCCCTGCTGTCCGCACGGCTGCCTGAACCGACGACTCGGACGCTGACCTGCCCGACACGCTCCTGGAAGATCAACGAATGTCGAAGTCATGGCCGGATGCCACTGGGGTCACCACGCCCGAGGGTGACGGGCCGGCGGTGGTTATCCGGTCCGGGTGGCCGTCCGACAGAACCCTGCAGGTGGCGATGTGGCGGCTGCTCGCCCGCCGCACCTTGTGGGTGCTGCACCGGCCGAGGTGGGCCAGCGTATACTTCCTGTTCGTCGGTCTGGTCCTGGCATTCTGGTGGGCCGCCACCAACGTACTCCCGGTGGGCACCGCCCTCGCCGTAGCTGTGGTCTTCGCGGGTGTGACGGCCGAAGCGTTCGCCGTCGTCGTGGCGACGCTCGTCCAGTTCCCGGTGCTGTGGACCGCCGGGCACCGCACGGACCGGCGGCTCCTGCTGGCCACCGGCCCACAAGGGCAGATGGCGCTGCTGATGGCTCGCCGCAGACACGGCCCCGACGGCCCGTTCTGGTTCGGGCACGACTTCGTCTCCACCGGAAACGGCTTCGGCGCGCACCTGCTGAACCACTTCGTCACTTGGGCACGACAAGGCGGCCACACGGTGGAGATCACCACGGCGCACGCCAAACTCGTCGCCCGCTACCAGCAGGCAGGATTCACCGTCGTCGGACGGCGGTTCCCGGCAAACACCGTCATGCGCTACCGGGATCGCAAACGACCGGCACCCTGCCGCTGCCCACGGCGTCGACCGCCTAGAGGACGCGCACGTGCCGGTTTGTCCGGCCGGCATACGCTGCAGAAGTGACTCAGACTCCAGCCGACTACACGGCCACCCTGGCTCGCAAACGGATGGGCGCAGGCGTCGTTTTCCACGACGCCGCTGGGCGGGTGTTGATTGTGGAGCCCACCTACAAGGAGGACTGGGAGATTCCCGGGGGTGCGGTGGACGCCGATGAGGCGCCGTTAGATGCCGCCGTCCGGGAGATCAAGGAGGAACTGGGTCTGCTGGTTCAGCCCGGCCGGCTCTTGACGGTGGACTGGGTACCGCCGCGTGATGGCCGTACCGAGGGAATGATGTTCCTCTTCGACGGCGGCCAGCTCACCCCTGAACAGGAGAACAGTATCCGGTTGGCCGCCGATGAGCTTCGCTCGTGGGCCTGGTGCGACCAGGGTGAGGCTACGCAGCGGTTGTCGCCGCTGCTGGCCCGCCGCGTGGCGGCGGCGCTGCAAGCAGCAGCCGCCACGACGACGGTCTACCTGCACAACGGATACCCGCGAGCCTGACTAGACGCTCCATTGGCAAAGTGGGTGGCCCGAACCGGGGCCACCCACCTTCGTGGGGGTCCGCGACGCAAAGTGACTGGTCCCGGTGCTGTTCCACGGTAGGCCCGAGAGGGGTGAGACGCCGCAAAGGCGCCCCACCCCTGTCGGCTATCGCCTGGGCTGCGGGCTGCAGACGACACCGTGCCAGGCCAGGTATCGGCCGTGAGCTTCCACATCGGCAGTCGCGGCTGCCGATGTGGCGGTCTGGCGGTGGCGACCGGCGTAGGCGCGGTGGGTCACTGTCAGGTCGCCGGCGGTGATGTCCAGTGCGGGTCGTCCGTTGATGGTGGTGGCGTTGGCGGTGACCGCGCTGACGATGATCCGATCGCCGGTGCGTAGGCCGGCGGCGGTGTCGGCGAGCCGGCCGGTGCAGGTGATCGTCAGGGCCAATGCCGGGCCGGGGGTGCGGAAATGTAGGGCGCGCAGGACCACGGTGCCGTCGGTTGCGGTGGTGGGGGTGCCGGTGATGGTGGCGTCGATGCTGATGGTGATCATGAGCGGGCCTCCCGTCGGTGGGTGCGACCTGCCCGGGTTTGCCGAGGTTGGCTGCCGGGGTGTGGATCGCGGTGACGGTCGTAGGCCAGGACCCGCTCGCCTGGATGGGTGCAAGGGGGCAAGCACGAACGAGTTCGCGGAGCCGGTAACGCGCGTTGCGTCTCCCCGCTGTTGGGAGCGGCGGCGCGCAGTCGTTGGTGCGGCCCTTGCACTCAAGCGGGTGGGTGGGTCACAACTGTGACCTCAAGCGCCGATCCGCCCCGGGCAGCCCGTACGGCAACCCAGCCCACCGGTGCCGCACGATCTCTACTGGCTCATGTACATCAGCGCGGTCGATGCCCCTGGCCGCAGCCGCTCATGATCGGGTCGGCGGGTGCTCGCTGAGCCATGCTGCCGCTCGGCGTCCTGACGCGCGCGACAGCCACGCGTCTTGGACCACCTCTGCCAGCTCCGCCTGAGTCAGCTCCCCGACTCGGGCGGCCCGCAGCAGAACCGAGGGGTGGCCGTTGAAGTGCGCGGTGGTGAAGAACGGCGACGCCTCATCTTGGACCAGTGCCTGCTTGTCCGCCTCGGACGGCACCCAGAAGACGATCACATCCGTATACCGTTCGCCGGTTGCGGGGTCGATCGCGTCCGGTCGCGGGTTGCGGAAGAAGACGAACGACTTGCCGCCCACCTGGTAGACCGGGTTGTCGCCGCTGGCGCACTCGACGGTGACGTGTGGCATGTCCAGCGCCAGCTCGTGCACGTCCCCGACCCGAGCGGGCCGACTCCCGTCATCGGTCACCTCTACATGGTAGGAACGGACCCCTCGACGTGCGGGCATACGCGGTCACCGTGTCGAGCCGCTGCCGCGGGTGGGGCTGCGGCGCTGTGAGCGGTGCGGTGGAGGCAGCTCAGTGTTGATGGGGTTTGACGGCCCGGGTGGCGAAGTAGCCGGGCAGCCAGCCGGCGGTGGCGTCAGCATGGTGTGGCGCCTCCTCGAACCCGGTGATCACCAAACCGGCGGCGAGCTGGCCGCCGATCTGTCCGGCGAGGGTGTGGCTGTACTCCAGCGGCGCGTCCGTACCCCACAGGCGTGCGCGTTCCTCGGCGGGGACGTGGGTGAGGTCGCTGTAGGGCAGCCGGTGGTGGACCACCAGTTCGCCGCGCTTGTCCATGGCCTCGTGGTCGAACAGGTAGACGTCGGGGTTGAGGAAACCGGACAGCAGCGTCCCGCCGGGGCGCAGCACCCGGCTGCATTCTCGCCACACCGGAGGCAGTTCGGGGACGAACAGGTTCGAGACCGGGTGGAAGACCAGGTCGAAGGAGGCGTCGGCGAAGACCGACAGGTCACGCATGTCACCGAGAACCGTCCGCAAATCCAGGCCGTCGCGGTCGGCGACCATCGTGTCTTGTTCGAGCTGGCGCGGGGAGTTGTCGAAGACGGTGACCCGCGCGCCGGCCGCGGCGAGCGTCGGGCCCTGTTGGCCGCCGCCGGAGGCCAGGCACAGCACGTCTGCGCCCGCGAGGTTGGGGAACCAGGATCGGTCGACGGGCTGGTAGCCGATGAGCACCACCGACCAGTCACCCGCGCGCGCTTTGGTGATCGTCTCGGAGGAGACCGGCCGGGACCACTCGTTGCCTTCGGCGACCTGCTGGTCCCAGGCGGCCCGGTTGTGCGCTACGGGATCAGGAATCATCGCAGCCACGTTAGCGGTCAGGACCGGGGGCTGGCGCAGGCGGCTTGAATGGACTGCCCCGTTGTTTCACCCTCGCAGCACGCCTCGTTGGGCTGGGAGCGGATACTGAGGTCAACGAGTTGATTGGCGTCAGACGTACAAATGACGCTGAGCCCAGAGTCCTGGGAACCAGGTCAAGTCTATAGCTGGCTCGGCGCGGTCGTTCCGGGCCGTCATGCCGGCCTGTCGTGTCGGTCAGTGCGCGGCGTCGGCGTAGCAGTCGACGACCTGGATGTCGGTGGGGAACCGTACCGGCGTCGCGCCGAACAACAGCGCCGACGCCTGCTGCCCCGCAGCCGTGATCGCCGCTGCGACCGTAGGCGCTTCGTCGGCTGGGCAGTGGACGACGACCTCGTCGTGTTGGAAGAACACCAGCCGGGCCCGCATTCCCCACAAGGACGTGCGCAGCGTCGCCAACAGGGTGAGCGCCCATTCCGCGGCGGTGGCCTGGACGACGAAGTTACGGGTGAACCTGCCCCGGGCCCGAGCCCGTGCGGTCGCACTGTTGGACTCCGGCCCGGCCGAACCTGCCGGCTCCCCCAAGCCCTCGCCGAGCAGATCCGCCGCGTCGGCCGACACTGGTGGGCAGGTTCGGCCGAGCCAGGAGCGGACCAGGCCACCGCTCTCCCCAGTGCGCGCCGCTGCCTCCACGAACTCCCATGCCACCGGGTAGCTGCGGCGCAGCGCGGCCAGAGCGGGTAGGGCTGCGCCACCGGTCTGCCCGTACATTGCACCCAGCAGCGCCACCTTCGCCTTCGCCCGGTCCCCGCCGAACGCCTCGGCGGCCAGTGCCGCGTACAGGTCCCCGGCAGCGCCGGCCGAGGCCAGTCGTTGGTCGCCGGAGATCGCGGCCAGGATCCGCGGCTCCAACTGCCCTGCGTCGGCGACGACCAGCTTCCAGCCCGGGTCGGCGACCACCGCCCGGCGGATCACGCGCGGGATTTGCAGCGCTCCTCCGCCGCGGGTGGCCCACCGCCCCGAGACCACCCCGGCCGGTACGTACTCCGGCCGGAACCGGCCCTCGTGTACCCACGCGTCGATCCAGGACCAGCCATGCGCGGTCCAGATCCGGTACCGCTCCTTGAAATCCAGCAACAGCGGCACAGCAGGATGATCAACGCCTCGCAGCACCCATGACCGGGTGTTAGGCAAAGTGACACCGACACGCGCAAATGCGCGCAGCACTTCGGCCGGCCGCTCAGGGCGCAGAGCGCGCACCCCGAACGCCGCCGCGATCTGGGCACTCAGCTCGACCAGCCGAGCCGGTGGCCCACCAACCGGCGACGGCGCGCCGAGCAGATCCGCCAATAGATCCCGGTGAACGTCAACCCGCCATGGCAGCCCCTCATGACCCATCTCCGCTGCCACGAGTGCGCCGGCCGACTCCGCGGCCATCAGCAGCCGCAGCCGGCCCGACTCCGGCATGGCGGCTAGCCGGGCGACTTGTTCGGCGTACCCATCGACGACATCCCGCAACGACGACTCGGCCAATACAGGCGTGAACAGCGCCGACTGCCCACCACCCGGCGGTTCAGCGAGCCGCACCGGCGGATCGGCCGGTACGGGACGCCTATCGCGGCGGGCGACCACCGCAGCCGCCGAACACGGCTCACCCCACCGACCCTCATACGCCAGCAGCAGCCCCTCGACCAACTGCATATCGTGACACCGACCGACCCGGACCCCGGCCCGCAGCAGACCCGGCACCACCTCGGTGGCCGACGCCCATAGCCAGCGCGGCGTAGCACGCGCCTCCCACCCGGCTACCGCCGCCGCAAGATCGGCCACAGCAGCCGGCGGCCCGGCACCGGCGCCGCCAGACCCCAGCGGACACAACTCACCACCACCGGACCCGTCGGACCTCACCGCGATCAACACCCGGTGATCCTCCCCGCCAGGTGCGACACCGCCACCCCAACGGCAGGTACTGTGAGATGTCGTGCCAGAACTCGGCCTCCGAATGCTCATGGCCTACCAATGTTGCGCCACAGCGACCGGTGCGACACGAGACGGCTACATGGTCTTGCTGGATCTACACGTCCGCTCGTGCCGAGATGAGTACCCCCGGCCGTGCAGATGGCGACCCAGCGCGGCGGCGTTGCACTAACATTGCTTGAAGCCACGCCAATTGTATGCCGAGACCTTATCGATGAATATTCCACGCGTGAACTAGGGCATTGTGCAGAACAAAGGCTCCTTTCAAGTACACCTCCGAATCATCACGGCGATGGTAGAAGTGCATGTAGCTCTCCGTCTTACCTGCGACCCGGTTCCCTATAGCTCCGGCATAGAACAGCAGACTTAGTAGTCTGGTCGCCGGCACGGTCGCCCCGTCCAACTCCTTGAGGGCTACTTCAAACTCGTCGGCGTCAAACTCCTGCTTGTCAACTTTCTTGAGGGCTGAAAGCGCAACAGATGCGCTTTCCGGACCACCTTCAAATCCCACGAACTCGTTCGATATGGCGCCCACGAAGTACTTTGTTGAGTATTGCAGCACCCCTTCTCGGATGACGTCTTGGCGCAACTCTCCTCGCGGGTTGCCGTTGCCGTAGATCTCCGAAGACTCAACCTTTCGGATTTCTTCAAATAGGCGGAGCAGGTCTCTCGGAGTATGTCGCGTCATATTCAAAAGGTACTGGAGGGTAGAAAATGATCGGCTGCGGCCATTTCGGCGCTGGCCTACCTCGATTCGTTTCGGGAAGTAGTCCAAGACATGTACGGAATCGATTTCGAGCGCCTTCGCGGCCTTCTGGTTGGCCAATCTAATCAGTGGCGCATTCACCCCAGCGGCTCCCGACAACACCCTCCAGTCGAGGTCAAACGATAGGTCATCGCGCATCTTTTGAGAATCGGGAAGTGACAGCGAAATCCGGGAGAATGCATCGTTACGCACCAAGAGAACGACGCTGCCTGAGGCTTTGGAGGACATCAATCGCTGATTCACGGAGTATGCCGCCTGCACTAGAGAAGACAGACTCTCGTCATACTTTTCATCGTTGAGAAAGATAGAGTCTAGACCATCCACGACTAGTAGGTGGCGTGAGGACGACTGTGCCGAGGACAACCAATCCTCCAGGTAAGGAACCAGGTTGTAGATATTGAGGTACGGCTTGCTCTCTCGCCTATATATAGTGCCAAGCTTTGGAATGGGTATCTCTACCGTGGTGCTGGATGCCTTTAATAGAGCACGCCCAGCCGCGTCCCCCATGAAGCCGAAGTCTCGCAACAGCTTGGATACTCTTTGGACTTCCTTACTGAATTGAAGATCGCAATCTGTATCTCTCAACAGAAGCTCTAAATAGTTGCAGAGAATAATGAACTTCCAAGCCACAACTGTGCGCTCGGGCCCAGCAACTTGTCCCGTTTGCACGCGAGGGACTTCTGACAAAGGCAGCGTTGTGGCATCCTTGACCAGCACGAGGTGACTGCCCTCATTCTCGGTTGCCTGCAGATACCACGCAAGTGCGGATTTCCCAGTTCCCTTTGGGCCTAGAACCAGGAACTTTCTACCGCAAACAAGTTCAGATGATGCTTCGCTGAGATCAACGTAGCTTTTTAGGAAAGACGATTGGTCTTCGCTCACCTCGTTCCGCGCGTCACTCTTGCCGAAATAGAGGTCACGGTACGCGGGTCTCATAGGCACCTCGGCGCGTGAGGCTTGACGGATAGCAGCCGGGCGGGACCAATGGGTAAAATTTTCGGCGCTGCCTACATACATCCATACTAGATCTGAGCCACGATCGATGCCGCTTTCGACTTTCGGCGCTAAGTCTGCCCACTTGGCCGACAGGCAGACTCAATCCCGGCAGACCGATCGGGCGACGGTCGTCCGACACACTCCGTAAAACGCCCTGGCGCCTCCGACCCCACTACATCAACCGCGGACTCCGGCTTGTTGATGTCTGCCGTGTTTGGATGAGCTGAGGCGACCCCAGCCTTCCGTCGCGCTGCGCCGGCTGTGCACTCTCTTGCCGCGATGGGTCCCGCCCCTGCGGCCCCTCACGCGGTACGACGCTCAGGGCTGGTTTGATCGGCCGCCGTAACCGGCTGTCCGACCTTTCGGTCTCCCGTCGGCAGCGGCAGCGGCAGCGGCATGGTGATGGTGATGGTGTCTGCTGCGGCTGGGGCGCCGCGTCCGGTGGCCGCTACGGTCTTTCAGCTGACGCAGTCGTCCGCGTCCGGCTTTTAGCCCGTGCCAGGTTTTGCCGGTCGCGGTCAGGGTGAGGTCCCAGCCGGGCCACTGCGCGTTCATGGGGATGAGGAGGCTGCCGGCTCGGCGGGCTCGCGCGCTGAGCGCGCGGGCGGTGGAGGCGGAGACCGGGCCGGTGGTGTTGACGGCCACCACTGGTAGTCCATCGAGCAGTTGCGCGACCACGCTGGGCCAGTCTGGGCCGGGGTCGGCCACGATGGCCAGGCGGTCCAGCGGCAGGCCGTGCTCTGCGGCGGCGACCATTCCTAGGCTGGGGTCACCGACGACCGCGGCCCACTGGCCGGTGGCGACGATCGACGCCAGGACCGCCCAGAGCAGTGTCCGGGAGCCGGTGACGGCCAATGTTGCGCCACGTCGTAGCCCGCCGGGCCATGGGCACAGCTCTCGCAGGATTGGATGCAGCGGCAGCACCGCGTCGGTACCCGCCGACGTCGCCGCTGACGCTGTGGTGACCGGCCGTGTCACCGAGGCCAGTTGCCGGTGGCTGCTGGCCGCCTCGGTGACCGCTTGCAGTGCACGGGAGATCGCGGCTGGGTCGGCGGTGTTGACCGCCGTCGGTCCCGACGACAGCGCATCACCCATCCGTTGACCTCCCCTTTACCGGCGCAGCGGGAACCGCCACGCGCTCAACTCCGGGGAAGTGGAGTAGAACACCTGTACGAATTGATCTTAGTGACCGTACCGGTAGCGGGGTGCCGTCGGGCCGAGGTTGGAAACGTTTGCTGGCCCGCGGGGTGCCGGTGTGCCGGGTGTCGGGGTGGGCTGGCGGGTCACTGTGGCCGACTCGTCCTGGTCCGGCAAGGGGCCGGAACATCTTGGCTACGCCAAGATGTTCCGGCTGTTTCCCTTGCCGGCCGGCGTCCGTGTCGGCCGTCGTGCCCTTCTCGCCAGCCCGCCACGCGACACCCCGGCCAACGCGCCGGCACCGGTAGCGCAGGTGGGCTTCACCTATCGGGAGGGAACCTCATGAGTTGGACCATTCACCACGTCGATCCGCGGCTGCTGGTGCCTAACGAGACGAACCTGCGCCACGACGAGGGCGATGTTGAGGATCTGCGGGCATCCGTCCGCGCCGTCGGCATTTTGCAGCCGCTGGTCGTGATCGCCGACCAGTGCGCTGACGGGCAGTCGCAGACCTACACCATCGAGATCGGCCACCGGCGCCGCAAAGCGGCCCTGGCGGAGGACTTGGCGACGGTGCCGTGCCTGATCGCCCCGGACAGTGACGCTGCGGTGCGGATCGTGCGGATGCTGGGTGAGAACAGCGCCCGGGTGGACCTGACCGAGTCCGAGCACGCCGATGCCTACGCCCAGCTGCTGCTGTTGGACTGGACCCCGGAGCAGATCACCGCCGTGACGGGCCGTCCGGTGGAGCAGGTGAAGGCGGCCGTGAGTCTGACGAAGCTGCCGGCGCGAGCCCGTCAGGCCGCCGACCGGGGTGTGCTGACGTTGGAGGACGCCGCCCAGTTGGAGGAGTTCGCTGACGACGACAAGACGATCGAGCGGCTACTCCGGCGTGGGGGGCACGGCTGGGGCCTCAAGCACGCCATCGCTGATGAGAAGGCCAAGCGTGAGCGCAGGGACACGGTCGCCCAAATGAAGGCCCAGCTGGTGCTCGACCGAGTCAAGGTAGTCCCGACTCCGCAGGGCTGGGGCTATGGCACCCACACGATGACCGCGGCCCGGGATCTGGTCGACGCCGACGGTGTGCGGCTGGACCCCGAGCAGGTCAAGACCAAGCCGGGGTTCGCGGCGATCATCGTCAACAGCAGCACCGCGCCGAAAGTCGAGATCGTTTGCACCGATCCGGCCGATTGGGGTTACCGCAGGGCCCGTGATGTGGAGGCCGCGCAGGCCGATCCGGAGAAGGCCGAGCGTGAGGCCGCGCAGGCGGCGCAGCGGGAGGCGCTGACTGTGGCTGCCGGGGTGCGGGAGCAGTTCGTCCGTGAGGCGTTCGGCTCGGCGCGTGGGGCGAAGAAGGTGCTGGTGGAGGCGGTGCGGTTGGCGGTGCTGGCGCCGCGGCTGCTGACCGTCGGCGGCAACGAGAATGACCTGGTCGCCGCGTTGGCCGGTGCGGCGCTGCACCCGGCCGCCGAGACGGCCGGGGCGGACCGGTTGAATCGGATGCTGGTGGCCCGCTGGGTCGGGGCGTGCGAGACCAACCTGCGGCGGTACGAGGACCAGTACACGTACTCGGCGAACGAGGCGCAGGGGTTGGCGTACCTGAACGTGCTCACCGGCGTCGGTTACCAGCTCAGCGACGCCGAAGCGCAGTTGCACGCCGAGTTGTCGCAGCACCCCGACGACCAGGACGACGACGGCGAGGCGGCCGAGGCCGTGGAGGTCGTTCCTGGTGATGAGGACGGCGCTGAACTGGGCGAGGACGGCGAGGAGCTGACCGAGGAAGCCGACACCGCCGCGGACGCGGATGCGGTGGGGGTGCCCGATGACCTGTCGAGCTTGGACGACATCGACACCCCCGCCGTGATCACGGCCTGAATCACCATTCGGCCCGGTCACGGGCTGGTGTTCGTCTTTTCGTGCCTGGCACGACCCCAACACGCCGTGCCAGGCACGACCCGTCTAGGGAGTTTTCTATGAGTGAGCAGTGCGCTGTCGGCGCTGTGCCGCGGGTGTGGGTGGGGTGTCTGGGCTGCTACAACGACGGTTTCCTACCCGGCGCCTGGTTCACCGCCACCACCGCACCGACCGACATGACCACCTTCAACCAGCAGGTCCGCGACGTCGGCCGCTACCACCAGGTCGATGAGCATGAGGAGATCTGGTGCCTGGACCACGAACACTTCGACGGTGTCCTGACCGGCGAGTTCGCACCGGCCACCGGCGCCCGCGTCGCGGCCCTCATCGCCGACCTGGCCACCGAGCAGCGGCACGCGCTGGCAGCCTGGATTACCCACACCGACACCACCGCCACGACCCTGACCGACACCCATATACAGCAGTGGCGGCAGGGGTACATAGGACTGTTCGACAGCGAGGAAGCATTCGCCAGGGACCAGGCTGACGAGGAACACGGCAAGGCGCTGGCGGCGATGCCGTGGCCGTTCGGGCACATCGACTGGCCCGCAGCCACCACGGATCTGTTCTCCACCCGGTACTGGTCCCACCGCGTTGTCGGCGGGGCGGTCGACGTGTTCCACGAGCAATGAGCGGCGCTGACCTGCTCGCCTCCGGCTGGTGCCAGCAGCACCACCACCGGCTCGCGACCCACTGCCCGCCCAGCTGTATCCGAAGCGCCCGGACCCTGGCCCTGATCATCGAGGTGGTCACCAGTGAGTGACAAGGATGCAGGCACGCAGCCGGCCGACGCCGGCCGGCAACTGGACATCACCGTCCATCCCAGCGGTGACGGCCGGCATCGGGGGTACTTCGTACAGGTGCCGCTGGCCCGGTGGCTGGCCACGATCGCCGACAGCGACGACGACCTGACTGATCACGCCCAGGGGTGGATTGTCGAGAACGCCGGCCTCGGTGGGCTCGGCTGGGCCGGCTCCGAGGAACTGAACGCCTGGCTGACCGCACGCTTCGGTGAGGACCAAGTGTCCGGCGCGTACGGCGAGGGTGAGCCGTGGGCCCTGTCCACCCAGACCTCGGCGAGCCTGCTGGCCGAGGAAGCCGCCGGGTTCGTGTGGGCGCACACCACCGCCGGGGAGCTGGTGATCGTCTACGCGGACCGGTTCGGTCGCCTCTGCTCGCCCGAGGTGTGGCGAGTGCGGGTCGGGGTGAGCGAATCGGCGGTTAACGACTTCACCCGCGCTGTCGGCACCTGCCCGAGCGGCCACCAGCTCGACTACGACGGCGACCGGCACCGGATCACCGCCGACCTCGACCATCTGGTCGCGGTCGGTTTCAACGAGCTACTGCGGGTGGAGGTCGACGCCTACGGCGACCTCGATCCCGACAGCGTTTGGCTGGCCTGTCCGGTCTGCGGCCAGCCGGCCACGTTCACCACCATCACATGAAAGCGAGGGACCACCGCATGTCCACACCCGACCCTGCCGCTAGCGAGGACGGCCCGCGGATCATCCGCATGCTCGACGCCAGCACCGAGCACCTCCCGCCGCCGCTGCGGCACCCCACCACCGGACTGACGGCGGTGACCGGAGTAGTCGCTGACGCCCGCGAGTACGGGTTCCTGCTGTGGGTGCCGGCCGACCCCGACGCCTACGCCACCGACTATCCCGGCGTTCGCGCCGACGTGCTGGCCCTGCAGCGGTACGCGCGCGAGCTGGGTTGTGACTACGTGCTGCTGGACTCCGACGCCGAGCCGGTCCCCGGCCTGGCCGTCTACCCCGAGCCGCTGATGCAGCCGTAGACCGACGCCGCACAGAGAACCGTTTCAACGCTTGTGGGCCGCCCGAGGTGGGCGGCCTTTGTCATGCCCGCAACCCCACCCGAGGGTTGCGGGCCCTTTTCGTTTCTGGGATTGGAGAGATGCTCTATGTCGGCGTTCATGGTGGGGACAAGGCACATTGATCTGCTGGTGTCTGCCGCAATCGGTACCCGCACCGACGACCAGCTGCGCTGGTTCGCTACCGCCACCGACAGCAGTCAGCCGCGCAGCATGTCCGACCTGCAGTGGGCCCGCCCCGATACGGCTGACGCGGTCGGCGCGATGCTGCTGGCGGAGAACGCCGCGAGCATCAACTACCGGTACCCGAACGACGAGCCGGAACGGCCGACCGGGTACCGGTGGACGCGGGTGCCGGTGCCGGGGCCGCTGGTGGTGCTCAAGGCGATCGACTGCTTCGACTACCAGGCGTGTGAACACCCCGGCCGGGAGACCAGCCAGGCGTGGCGGTTCTGCGACGCGCTGCGCCGCAAGATGATCCGCCAGCTTCCCGGCTACAGCGCCGCCGACGGCTGGGAGTACACCGGCACCACCGTCGGGAGCCAGCGGTGAACCGCCTGCAGCTGTACCGGCGCGAACGCGCCGACGGCGTACGGGCCGTGCTGGCGTGGCGGCGCGCTACCGAGGCCAGCACCGTGCCAGCGTGGGCTACCAGCCTGTGCGCTGAGCAGGAGTGGTGGCGTGGTGAGGTCGACGGCTGGCAGGTGAGCATCACCACCGTGATCGAGGACTGCCCGGACATCTCCTGGCTCGGGGAGTTCACCGACGACCCCGCCGGCGCGGTGCCGAACCCGGAGTACCAGCACGGTCGGTACCGGTACTTCCGGCCAGCTACGCCGCCGACGCGTGATGCCCTGTGGAATGCCGGCGTCGCCCGCCGCGATATCGGACGGCAGCTGCACGAGATCGCCGTCGAGAATGCGCGGCTGGCGCTGGAACCGCATTACATGATCCGCATCGAGGTCGAGCGCGACGACGGGCCGTCAGGTGTCGCCAGCATCGGCGGGGTCTTGCTCGACGGGTTCAACGAGGTGTTGTGGTTGGTGCACGAGCACCAGCTGATCACCGAGGCCATCGAGTCCGCCCGCGAAGCCCACGCGAGGCAGTGCGGCAAGATCGCCGCGGTGTGCCGCGGCTACGGCCACGAGCCTGAGTCCGTGGGCTCAGGGCAGTCGGGGTCCGATGGGCTCCGGCCGCGTCACTGCGATGGCACCCCCGACGGCCGGTACACCGTGACGCCGGAGTGGTGCGGCTGGACCCATCCAGCACCAGGGTTGCCGCTGGGGCAGGCGTGGGTGGCCCGCTGGTGCGGGCAATGGCTGGCCGCAACCGCCACCGCGACCGCCGCGTGGGCGGCGTGCCGCGGCCACCAGTGCCAGCGCGGGCTGGTCCGGCCGCCAGGGTCGGCGCGGTTCGTCGGGGTGTTCGGGTACGCCTACCGCACCGCCGACGGCTGGACCGGCGCCACGTTGGCCGATTGCCCGACCGTCGAGTTCGTCACCGCATCCGGTCTGACCGAGGCGCGGCAGATGGCCCGCCGGATGCCGGGCGTGGGGGTCGGCGACGTCATCCACACCGGCGGGCAGATTCGCACCGTCACCGAGCTGCTGATCGCGGTGTACGAGGTCCGCCCATGACCCTCCGCAAACAGGCTATGCCCGCCACGCCGGCATCGACGCCGGTGGTGGAGGTGTGGGAGGAGCCGGCCCGCTACGGCTGGACCTGCACCCGCTGCCGGATCGGCACCTTCCCCGAATGGCGCACGCCGGAAGCGGCGCGGGCCGACGCCGACACGCACACCTGCACCCCGCGCCCTAAACCCGCTGTGAGGAGCTGACGATGGAAACCGATTCACTACAGGTGTTGGAGCGCGAGGCTGCCTCCTACGTGTGGGGTCGCCAAGACGCCGGTGAGGGCGAACGGGACACGCTGAGAGCTGGCGAGTTCGCTGAGGCGTACCGGACACACGCGCACCGGTTCGCCACCGCGCAAATCTGGTGGCGCTCCAACCTGCAAAGCGCGTGGGAGCGGTGGGCGTGCCACGCCGATATCGAGGCCGCTCACCAGGGCTGCTGCGAACAATTCCGCGACGCCGAGGACCACAGCGGCCCCGGTGGTGGGCCGTAGCCCGCGGGCCGCGCGGCGGTCGGTGGCGGCGTGGGCCCCCGCGCGCGGGGTGATTGGCGTGGGCCGAGCGAAGCTCGCAGCCCCCACGGGCCGTAGGTGGGGGCTGCGGAGTACCGCCCCGGCGATGGGCTTTATGGCAGCTGCGCGTTTGGCCGCCTGGTTGGCCGAGCGGGCTGCGGAGTCTTGCACCGCTGACAGCGGGTCCGACGCGCACGGCGGGTTCGACGCGTGACGGGTCGTCGGTGATGGGGACGGGTGCCATCGCGGTTGCGGTTGCTGCCGTCACCGCCGCAGGGCGCTCGCACGGGCGGGCCGTTTCGGCCCGGGTTCGGTGCAGCCGCGCGAGCTGTGCGGCCGGCTTAGCCAGGAGGCGGGCCGGGCCGGAGCGGATGCCTGTTTCGGGCTTGACCCCGGCGGCGGCGCGCTCGTGCCGCTAACCGGTCGCCGGGTGCGCCGTCCATCGGTCACGATCCTGCATCGCGGCGGCGGCAGCCGTGACCTGGACGGCTGTTCATCTGGCCCGCCACGGCGTCACGTCCGCCGCCTTGCGAGGTGTCGCACCACGGAGCGCGGCGGCGCGCCCGCCTCTGGGATGCGCTGCCTTGCACCGCGGGGCCGGGTCTACGTCGCGGCGCGGCGTTGTGCCGGGGTGGTACCGCTGTAGTCGGCGGTGCCACCCCGGTCTTGTTGAGTGCGTTGCCTTTCGGAGCCGAGGCCGTACGCGGCGCGGCTTGAGCGAGTGGGCCGAGACCGTCGGCGTGCCGCAACAGGTTGATTGTGTTGGCGCGGATCGAGGCCCGGGTGACTGCCCAGGCCGGTGCCGGACACGCCTACGCGCGGGTGGACGGCGATGTCCGTCGTTGCTTTGGGTCGCGTGGTGACGGCAGCGACCGTCCGGCCCGGCCGCGTCGCGCTGCGCTGCGCTGCGTGCACGGTGGCCCGCCGTGGCTACCGATCCGAGGTCAAGCTGCTGCCCGCCAGGAAACGAGGGCGTGGCCCAGTAGCAGGCGCCGGCCCCCGCCGATACCGGTACGGGTGCGCGGCCAGCGGTTGCGGTGGTGGTTGTCGACGGATTCCCGGTTGCCGGGCCCGGGGCCTTGACCGGAGCCGGGGGCGGGTCGGATCAGGCTCGGACTTCGGCGTCGCTTCGTGCGACGCGGTCGCGGTGAGCTGACACGCGGGCAAGCCGCCGTGGTTCGTGTCGGCGAGGTCCGGTCGGCGGGTGGTCGATAACTGTCAGCGCACCGCCCACCGGCGGCACATCCCGCACTGGCGCCCGATCCTGGCCGTCCCGGCCCTCAGCTTTCGGCACGGCTGTCGGCCGACGGGGGGTGCGGTCGACTGGGCCGCCGGTTGCCTGCGGTGGTGGCCCGTGCTGATGGTTGCGCCGGTTGCCCGCCGCTGACCGGTGACCTGCTGTGGTGCTCCTGGCGGGCCGTCGGTGGTGTGCGTCTCGGTTGGGTCAGGGGCGGGGTGTGGTTCCTGCGGGGGCGCAGCACTCGCGCTGATGGACCCGAAGGTCAGCCCACCCCGTTCGGGTTTGGCAAGGGCCGCCAACCATCTTGACACCCGTGCCGCCTGCGGCGGCGTCAAGATCGTTGGTTCGGCTGATCCTTGCCGCCCCCGCCCGATGGCGGGCTTGACCGGTCCTATCAGCGCGGCGCTGGCACCGCAGGAGACCTCGACGTCCTGCCGGTGACCGACCAGCGGACCGCACCACAGAACTCACGGTAGGAGCACGCTCATGCAGTTCAACCTCACCTTCGAAGGCAACCTCGGCGCCGACCCCGAGCTGCGCGTCACCCCGTCCGGGGTGTCGGTAGCCAGGATGTCGGTCGGTCACTCCACCCGCCGCCGCGACGCCAAGTCCGGCGAGTGGGAGAACGGGCCGACGGTGTGGATCGAGGTCACCTGCTGGCGGGAGCTGGCCGACCGGGTCGCCGGCCTCAAGCGCGGCGACACGGTGATCGTCGATGGCCGCAACGACCTGTCCGCCTGGGCCTACACGGTCCAGGCCAGCGGCAAGCCGGCGGCGAAGTTGCAGGTCACCGCCAACAACGTGTCGGTGTCGATGCGGTTCGCCGAAGCCGCCAGCCTCCGCAAGCCCCGCACCACCGTGGCGCCGGACAACGAGGACATGTGGGCCGGCACCGAGGCGCAGGTCCCCGACAGCCCGGCCGAGCTAACCGAACTCGCCACCGCCTAACCGACATCCCCTTCGGTGGGGTCGGCCGCCCGGCCGGCCCCACCCGCCTTCCACCAGTCACCGAAGTCTTTGGAGTTGATGACCGTGTCGTTGTTCACCTGCATCGTCGAAGGCAAGCTCACCGCGTCCCCCACCCGAGGCCACACCCGTTCCGGGGCGGTGTGGGTGCAGTTCCCGATCGTCCACCGCGAGCGCTACCGCGACCAGTCGGGCCGGTGGGTCGACGGCAAGGCGATGTTCCTGGACATCGTCTGCTGGGGGACGCTCACCGACCGGGTCGGCGAACTGGTGCGCGGGGACCAGGTGGTGGTGGAGGTCGGGCACCTGATGGCCTACGACAACGACTCGGATCTGCCCGCGATGAAGGCGTCGGCGCGCAACGTGTCGGTGTCGATGCGGTTCCAGCCCGCCCACTCCGGCACCCGTACGGCGCAGCGGCGCGGGGACGTCGTGGTCACCGCGGACGGTGAGCGCATCGCCTCGCAGGCGTACCCGGAGCGGGTCGCCGACCTCGAACTCGCCCACTAACCCGATCGCTTCGCTGGCCCCACCGGATTCCGGTGGGGCCAGCGCCGTTTTTCAGCCCAGAGGAGATCTGCCATGTCTGCCACCCCCACCGTCGACCCTGATCTGCTGGAGTGCGACGACTGCCACGCGCCGGCCGGTGAACCGCACCACTACGCCTGCATCTACCTACTCGACCTCGGCCTCGGCGACGACGACCACGAGGTGTGTCCACCGGAGATCCACGTCCTGCTGCCTGTGGAGGCGAACCGGTTCGGTGAGCCGTACGACCGGGCGGTCGCCGATCTGCTCAGCCCATTGTTCGACTCTGGCGTGGTCACCGCGTGGCGGCTGGCGTTCCCGCCCGGCGACGCCCGCCACGGCGCGGGCCCGACCGTGCCGGCCGAGCGGCCCACGCTGCCAGCTGGGCGGCGGTGGTTCACCGTCGCCCTCACCCTCCCACTGGCCGCACCGCAGGTGCGGGCCGAGGACACGGCTGTGTGGGCGCCGGTCGCCGCCGTGGCCCTGGCCGGCGAGCCGGTCGTGGTTCACGGTCGCCAGCAGGCCGCGCCCGGCCGGTATGCGGTGGCCGGTGACTTCCCCTACCAGCCGGCGTCGTGCCGCGACGACTCCGGCCAGGGGCGGTGGCTGGCCGGCGGTCGGCTGCTGATCTGCATGGGCTGCGGCACCGACTGCACCTGAGCCGCCGCGCCGCCACGGCGGTGCGGTCACTTGCTCGCGGGCGTCACCCCTGACCGGGGTGGCGCCCGTTTTGGTTTCCACCCGATGAAGGAGGCACCTCATGTCCGAACCAACCACCGCAGCCGGTGAGCTGGGCGGCGGTATCGCCGTTCGCCAGCGGCGTATCCGCGAACTGCAGTTGCTGTTTGCGCTGCACCGTTACGGGCCCGGCTACCAGCGCGTCACCGGTAACGGTGTGCGGTACGTCGCCGAGATCGTTAACGCCACCGCTGATGAGCGGGCGTGGCTGCGCTCGCGCGTCGCCGCCGAGCGGCAGGTGTGGCAGACGCCGTACCGCACGGACGCGCAGTGGGACGCCGAGCGGCGCGACCGGGGCGAGGCCGCGTTCACCGCCTCTGACACCGCGTGGAAGGCCGGCCGTCCGGGGCGGTCGCTGGAGCTGGTCGACGAGGCGTACGCCTACGGCGTACTCACCCCCGACCAGTGGCAGGCGCTCGCCGACTACATCATCACCAACGCCGCCACTGCCGTGCCGCCGGCCGCTGACACCGGCTCCGACGCGGGAGCCGGTGCGGGGGTGGTGTCGTGAGGGCCGTGACCAACACCGAGCTGTTCAAGCTGGTCGAGTGCGGCCACGATTGTCGGTCGGCTCGGCTGTCGGCCGTCGATGTCCTTGGCCGCTACGGCGGCACGACCGTGCCCGCCGGGCAGCTTCACCCCGCCCCGGCGGCCCAGTTGGCCGCGGCGTTGGAACGCCAGTACGGCGAACCCGGCAGCGGCGACCTACCGGCCTACGTGGTGTCCTGCGATGGCACGCCGGTGGCGTGGCTGACCCTGCGCGGGCAGGCCGTCGCCCCGGCCGCCACACTCACGGCGTTGCAGCACCGCCACCAGGACAAGGCCCTGACCGCGCTCGCCCGCGTCACCGATCACGTGATCGTCGGTCTGGCCGAACGCCGCGACGCCTACGAGCACCGGCAGGTGACACAGTCGCCGACTGAGCACGGCGGGCCGGCGTGGGTGCGGGTCGCTGCCGCCGAGGACCCGACCCGGACGTGGTGGACCTGCGTGTCCGCCGACTACGACACCGCGCTGGGACAGGTGCGCGGGCTCGTCGGTTCGGACCGGGTCCGGGTGATCCGGTCGGCCGGGTACGGCATCGGCGCGACCGTGCTGCGGCATCCCGGCCTGGATGTGGTGTGCGCCATCCAGCGCACCGCCGACCTCACCGGGGCGCCACCGGCCGTCGTCGGTGAGTGGGTGGTCACCGTCGGGTGCCAGGATCCGGCGGCGATCGGGCAGCAGTTCCCGCCGGCGTACGCGGGTCGGTTCGCCAACCGGGAGGAGTTCGCCGTGCACCTGTGTGCGGTGCGTGGGTGGACCAAGGCGATGACCGAGGTGGGCATGGGGTCGGAGTACCTCGACCAGTCCCGGTTGACCTACGACCTGTTCCGCCAGGAGTTCCTGGCCATCACCATCCCCGGCGGTGGCGGCATCGCCGTAATCGCCCGCTGACCGACACCACCCAGAGGTGGCCGCGCCCGAGGATTCGTGCGCGGCCACCTCGCGTTTCTTCTGGAGGCGCTGTGACGAACCACCTTCTGGCCGCCGCGCTGTCCTACGCCCGCGCCGGCCACCACGTTGTTCCCCTGCACACCCCGACCGGCGACGGTTGCTCGTGCTGGGACCTCGACTGCCCGAGTCCTGGCAAGCACCCACGCGTGCGCCGGGGCCTGAATGCGGCGAGCACCGACCCGGTGGTGCTGGCCGGCTGGTGGCGGCGCTGGCCGAGCGCCAACGTCGCCCTGCGCACGGGGCTGCTCATGGATGTCTGCGACATTGATGTCGCAGACGCCCGGCACGATATCGCTGCGCTGCTCGACGAGCACTGCGCGGCCGGGCCGCTGGTTGCCACCGCCCGCGGCTGGCATCTGTGGGTGCGCCCGACCGGGCTGGGCAGCACCGCCGGGTTCCTACCCGGCGCCGATTGGCGCGGCCGTAACGCGCTGGCCGCGGTCCCACCGTCGCTGCACGCGGCCGGGGTTCGGTACCGGTGGGTCCGCGATCACCTTCACCGGATCCCGACGTGCCCGCCGCGGCTCCTGGCAGCGGTGCGTCCCCGACCAGTCCCAGTCCCGGTCCCGGCGTTGTCTACCGCGGCGGTCGGCGACGCCGGCCGGTACGCCGCCGCCGCGCTGGCCGCTGAGGCGCAGCGGGTGCGCTGCGCCATCCCACCTACCGGTGGGCGGCCGGGGAATCGCAACGACACCCTCAACCGGGCCGCGTTCAACCTCGGCCAGCTCGTCGCCTCCGGCGCCCTGGGCGAGCACACCGTCCGGGCGCACCTCACCGAGGCGGCACTATCCACCGGTCTGCCGGTGGCCGAGACCCGCCGCACCATCACCTCGGGTTTGAGCGCCGGAGGCCGCCACCCCCGCCGGCGGCGCGCCTGACCCCGCACAGCAGTGCGCCCCGGACTCGAACCCGAGCCCGGGGCGCACCCACTCATTCCGCTATGTCGACCAGTCACCGCCCTCCCGCCAGTACGGCGCCTCACCGCCGTCGGGGTCGTTGTCCTCGCCGACGTCGTCGTCCTGCGGCTGCACCAATCCGTGCCGCCCCGCCGACTGGTTGTGGCCGTCGCTGGCGTAGTCGTTGGTGGCGACCGCGTCGCGGATCGCCGCCAACGACCACCCGGTCAACTCCGCCACTGCCGTGCGGGTCTCACCCAGCTCCAGCATCGCCCGCAGCGCCACCGCTACCAGCTCGCTGGCCTCCTGCGTCTTCATCTCACCGACCGCTGTGACCTTCGCCAGCTTCGCCGCCGTGTCCGCCTCGATCTGCTCGACGGTCGCGGTGTGCTCGAAGAACTCCGCCAGCGCCTGCTCCACCTTCCTTTCCCGAACGAGTCGTTCGGCGTCGCGCCGCTGTTTCGCTTCCTGCGCCTTACGCATCGCCGCGTAGCGCACTCCCTTATTTCTCATGAGCGAAACCGTACGAGCCGGCCATCAGTTCTCGTGAATAACCAAACCAACCCCCGCCAACCCCACACAACCCCAGCCAACACGCATCCACAAACCACACCCAACCCACCCACATAACCACCCTGAGCAGCACGAACAGCCGAGATCAAAGATCACGAACAAGAGACGAGACACCTCTTGCACTACCAGTGAAAGTGGGTCATGGTGGTCCTCCGCCCAGCGCCGATCGGAGGTGAACACCACCAATGACGGCACCCGTTTTACCCCAATTGTGGAATAGCGGTTTTGGTGTGTGGTTCGCCATTTTCCGAAATGGGTGGCGGTGAGCAGTCGTGGTGATGACGATCCACAAACTGTCCGTCGGCGACGGGTACCTGTACCTGACGCGCAACATCGCCGGCGGCGACGTGGACAAGAAACGCACCCAGGACGCGGCCGACTACTACACCGCCGAGGGCAACCCGCCCGGCACCTGGATCGGCCGGGGCGCACCCTTGCTCGGGCTCGCCGGGCAGCAGGTGACCGAGGACCAGATGCGCGCCCTTTACGGGCATGGCCAACACCCCGACGTGGACCGGATCATCGCCGAGTACCTGGCCCAGCACGCCAACCCGGAGATGGGTGAGAAGCAGATCGCGGCCCTGACCGCTCAGGCCCGCAAGGCCGCGTCGTTGGGGCGGGCGTTCCCCGACTATGAGGCCCTGGAGCCGTTAAAGCAGAGGGTTGCAGAGCGCGCCGCCCGGGTGGTGAAGGAGACCGGGCGACGTCCCACCGAAGCCGAGATGAAGAAGATCCAGCGCGAGGAAGCCAGCCGCGGTCGAGGCGGTGTCGCCGGCTACGACGCCGTCTTCGCACCGGTGAAATCCGCCGCCCTCCTGTGGGCGCTGGACCCGCGCGAGGAGGTCCGGCAGGCGATCTTCGACGCCCACCAGGACGCCAAGAACAGCGCCCTGGCCATGCTCGAACGCGATGCCGCGTTCACCCGTACCGGCGCCGGTGGGATCGCCCAGGTCGATACCAAAGGTTTGATCGCGGTGGCGTTCGACCACTACGACTCCCGTGACGGTGACCCCAACCTGCACACCCACGTCGCCATCAGCGCCAAGATCTGCGGCACCGACGGCAAGTGGCGCTCCCTCGACGGGCGCGCCCTTTACCGGGTCACTGTGGCGGCATCCGAGCACTACAACACCCAGTTCCAAGCCGGGGTCACCGCCCGCCTCGGCGTCGGTTGGGTGGCGCGGACTCCGCACGGTAAGAAGCAGCCCATCTATGAGATTGACGGCATCCCCGCGCAGGTCATCGACCACTTCTCCCGCCGCCGCAACCGCCTCTACGCCACGTACCAGGAGCTGATTGACGCCTACCGGGTGCAGCACGGCAAAGACCCGACCCCGGCGGTGTGCCACAAGCTCGCCCGCCGCGCGACCCTGGACACCCGCGACGGGAAGAAGCCGCCCCGATCGCTGGCCGGGATGCGCGCGGAATGGACCGCAGATCTCACGAAGCGGTTCGGGCGTGGGGCCATCCAGTCCGTCATGGACGCCGTACCCGGCCCCGGGCGGCGCGCTCCCGGCCAGCCAGTTGGGGAGCCGGACGTGCCGGAGTTGGCGTCGGTGGTGGTGGGCAATGTGTCCGAGCAGAAGTCCACCTGGTGTGCGGCGAACCTGCACGCCGAAGCCGAACGCCTCATCCGCGCGCAAGGTCACGCCACCGACCCGCAGGCGGCCAACATCCTGGTCGAACAGGTCCTGGACGTCGCGGTCAAGCAACTGTCGATCAGCATCGAAGCACCCGCCATGGTCCCCGAACCGGCCGAGTTGCAGCGCGCGAACGGGGACTCGGTATTCCGGCAGCACGGCGCCGCCCGGTTCACCAGCACCGCCGTACTCGCCGCCGAGGACCGCCTGCTGGACGCCGCCCGCACCGCCACCAACAATGGGCTGCCGAAGGTCACCGTGCAGGCCGCCCTGGCGGGGTTCGACCGGGACGCCAAGTACCCGCTGGATGCCGGACAACGGGAACTGGTGACCGCGTTCGCGTGCAGCGACGCCCTCATCGCGGTCGGGATCGGCGCCGCCGGCACCGGTAAGACCACCGCGATGCGCGCCTACCTGCACACCGTGAAAGCCCACGGCCGGCGCATCATCCCGTTAGCCACCTCCGCATCCTCGGCAGCTGTCCTCGCCTCCGATCTCGGCGTACCGGCCGAGAACCTGCACAAGCTCCTTCACGAACACCTCGTCGGAGAACACGCCGAGGCGCTGTGGGAACTGGCCGACCAACCCGATGCCCTCCTGCCCCGGCAGGCGCGGCAGTTCGCGCTGGGCGCCGGAGACGTGATCCTCGTTGACGAGGCCGGAATGGCCGGCACCGCCAACCTTGACCGGCTGCGCGCCATCGCGCAACGCCACGGCGCCGTCATCCGACTGTTGGGCGACTACCGGCAGCTCGGCGCCGTCGAATCCGGCGGCGCCCTCCGACTGATCGCCCACGACGTCGGCGCCGTCGAACTGTCGGTCGTGCACCGCTTCCACAACCCCGCCGAAGCCGCCGCCACACTTAAAATGCGGGTCGGGGACAACAGCGCACTGGACTTCTACGAGCAGAATCAGCGCATCAAGGGCGGGTCAGCGCACGCCATGCTCGACGCCGTCTACAACGGCTGGCAGCAAGATACCGCCGCCGGCAAGGTATCGATCATGTGCGCGGCCACCAACCACGACGTCACCGCCCTGGCCGCCCGCGCCCGCCTCGACCGCATCGCCCGCCGGCAGGTCGAAGCCGCCGGCGTCGAACTGCGCGACGGGAACCTCGCCGGCCGCGGAGACTGGATCGTCACCCGACGCAACAAGCGCCGCTTCACCCTCAACCGCGGCCGGGACTGGGTCCGCAACGGCTCCTGCTGGACCGTCGTCCAACGCCACGACAACGGGACGCTCACGGTACGCAGCATCGAGCACAACGGCACCGTACGACTACCCGCCGACTACGTCGCCGCGCACGTCGAACTCATGTACGCCACCACCGTCCACCGCGCCCAAGGCGACACCGTCGACACCACCCACGCCCTGATCACCGACGACGTCGCCCGCGAAAACCTGTACGTCGCGGCCACCCGAGCCCGCGCCAAGACCACCCTCTACACCGTCACCCACCAACTCCTGGACCTCGACGAAGACCTACGCATCGACAAAGTCCGGTACGACCCCGACGCCCGCGCCGCCCGGGAAGTCCTGGAGAACATCATCGCCCTGGACACCTCCGAACTCACCGCGACCGAGGCGATCCGCGACAACCAACACCGCGCCGAATCCCTGGCCACCCTGATGCCGCAGATGATCCACGTCGCCGAACTCGCCGCCGAACCCCGCTACCGGCAACTCGTCCTCGACACCCTCGGCCCCGAGGGCGCCGACCTGGTCGAAGACGAGGCATGGGGCGGCATCCGCTCCGCACTGCTGAACGCCGAGAACAACGGCTGGCCCGCCGCCCAACTGCTGGCCGCAGCCGCCCAACGCGGCCCCCTCACCGAGGCACGATCGCCGGCGAAACTACTGGCCTGGCGGCTGGACCACATCACCAACACCCGGCCCGCACCCCCACCACTGGCGCGCCCCGACGCCGACCAAGCCGACCGATACGCCACCCTGCTGGAACGCCACACCGGCACCCGACCCCGCACCAACCTCCTGACCGCGACCCCTGGTGCGCTGCGCACCGACACCACCACCGGCAACGACGACGGCCACATCGGCGTGGACATCGAACACCTCGACCGGTACGCCGCACTAGCCGCCCACGCCACCGCAACCGACCCCCGCACGGTCGCGGCCCACCACGCCTGGCCCCGCCTGGCCGCCGCCATCGGCGCCTGGCACCGCGCCGGCCGGCACCCCAACCAGATCCTGTCCACCGCTGACAACGACCTGGACACCTTCGCCAATGCCGCCGCCCACTACGCCCAGCAGCACGGCGTCCCAGCCGCCGACCAGTTGACCCCGGCGCTGCTGCGGCACCACCAGACCGTCACCGATGTCCTCGGCCCCGAACTCGCCGACCAGGTACGCGTACAGCCCGGGTGGACCGCACTGCACGCCGCCCTCGCCCGCGCCCACCGGCAAGGCCACGACCCCAAAACTCTGCTCGCCACCATCGCCAGCGCGCGGACACTCGACGACGCCGGCTCAGCCGCGCAGGTCCTGGCCTGGCGACTCAACCGCTACCTGACCAGCCAACCCGCCCCCACCCACACCCCCGGCTCCGCAGGCGCCTGGGCCACGATCGCGTGGACACTGGCCGCGCACGAACATGCCGGCGGCACCGCCGAAGAACTCCTCCACACCGCCCCAACCGGCGCCAAGCTGCACGACCTAGCCGCCCACATCACCGAACAGGCCCAAGCCGCAGCCGCAGCCCGCCGCGACGACCGAGCCGTCCCACCATGGACCCCGAACGTCCTCCCCGACGCCGCGACGAACGTCGACCCGCACCTGAGGTACCTCGCCGACTCCGAACAGCAGATCGCCGCCCGCACCACCCAACTCGCCGAACAGACTGCCCGAGAACGGCCCACCTGGGCCGGCGCACTCGGCGAAGAGCCGACCACCCGACACGAACGCAACCGGTGGCTGCGGCAGCTCGGCATCGTGGCCGCCTACCGCGACCAGCAGAACATCACCGACGACGACCCAGGCCACCCCCTCGGCCCCTACGTAGAGGCGGGCAAGGCCGGGCACCGGGCCTACTGGCACGCCGCCCGAGCCATCATCGACGCCCAACCCACGAGGCGGGCCGCCGCCGGAACCGTACTGGGCGCTGACGACCAACAAATCGCCACGGACACCTACCTGGCCCTACCCGAAGGCGAACGGCGGATCGTCGCCGCCACCGTCATCGGACGACTCGGCGCCATCTGGTACGGCGACACCACCCACCCCGACGAAGCCATCACCCACCCCACCTACGCCCCACACCTCCACCGCGCACTACGCGACCACCGCCACCTCACCGACCCACAAGGACAGCCGACGCAGCCGGCCGCCGACACAGCACCAGCAGGGCCGCCGCCACCCCGACCGCGACGTGATCCCACCCCCATCAGGGCACGCGATAGCCGGTCGACCAAGACACCAAGGCCGACAACGGAGCCGGCTCAGCCACCGAAGCTGCTACCGCCACCCCGGCCACAACCGCGGCCAGGTGGACCCCAACCACGCCCCTAACCCGGTTGCCGATCGCGCACGCAGCAGCCCAGGAATCTGCACCGCCGGCACCCTTCGACGACACCACGAATCCGACGGCATCTCCGGAACGCAGACGTCGAGGGCACGGACGAGACGCGGAGTTGACCGAGCATCTGGGCTATGACAAGCACGACCCGGCTGGCCGTGGCAGCGGCAACTCTCGTAACGGGACTCGGACCAAGACGGTGTTCACCGAGGTCGGGCCGGTTCAGATCGAGGTGCCGCGGGATCGGGATGGCTCGTTCGAGCCGGCGATCGTGCGGAAGCGGCAACGGCGCCTGAACGGGATCGACCAGATCGTGTTGTCGCTGACCGCCCGAGGGTTGACGACTGGGGAGATCGCGGCGCACTTCGCTGAGGTGTATGGGGCGTCGGTGTCCAAGGACACGATCTCACGGATCACCGACAAGGTGATCGCGGAGATGCTCGAGTGGTGCCAGCGTCCGTTGGACCGCGTCTACCCGGTTGTGTTCATAGACGCCCTGGTCGTGAAGGTGCGAGACGGTCAGGTCACCAACCGGCCGATCTACGTGGTGATCGGCGTGAGCGTCAACGGTGACCGCGACATCCTGGGCCTGTGGGCCGGCGACGGCGGTGAAGGCGCCAAGTTCTGGCTCGGTGTCCTCACCGAGATCAAGAACCGCGGTGTGGCCGATGTGTGCATCCTGGTCTGCGACGGGCTCAAAGGACTGCCCGACTCGGCGGCCACAGTGTGGCCGCTGGTCACCGTCCAAACGTGTGTCCTGCACCTGATCCGCAACACGTTCCGGTATGCCTCCCGGCACCACTGGGAGGCCATGGCCAAGGACCTGCGACCGGTCTACACCGCAGCGACCGAAACCGCCGCAGCCAGCCGGTTCGCCGAGTTCACCACCCGGTGGGGGCCACAGTATCCGGCGATCATCAAGCTGTGGGCCACGGCCTGGAATGAGTTCGTGCCGTTCCTGGACTACGACGCCGAGATCCGGAAGATCATCTGCTCCACCAACGCCATCGAATCGTTGAACGCCCGCTACCGACGCGCCGTCAGAGCCCGCGGCCATTTCCCCACCGAGCAAGCGGCACTCAAGTGCCTCTACCTAGTCACCCGATCCCTAGACCCCACCGGCCGCGGCCGCGCCAAGTGGGCCGTCCGCTGGAAACCCGCCCTCAACGCCTTCGCCATCGCGTTCGAGGGCCGTATCGTCCCCTCCACCACCAACTAACCCGCCGAGCCGGTTACACCGGCAATCGGACAGTCCCACGAGACGCTGGCTGATGCGATCGGCACGGCACGTTTGCCGACGGACGAACCAAAGCCCTCCGGTGATCGAAGCTGTGGGCCCTCGCATGCGCTAAGTGCATTGAGGTGCTCGATTCTGGTTTGTGGTAGAGCGGCCGGCCTAGGGTCCGGCCGCTCCGTTCGGTGGCCTTCGTCTTGCCGGCCCCACCTCCGAATAGGCGTGGCCGGTCGGCAAGAGGTGACCTCGCCGTGGTACCCCAACGACCATCTCGCGAGTGATCGATGGAGCGCTACCGGCGGCTCCCGCCGCTGTGGACAACGTCGCGCCTGTGGATAACCACCTCGCCCTTCCCCTCCTCTGCTATGGCGTTCACCCCACCACCGCGGCGGCTATTGGAAGTCGCGGGAGCCTGTCTGAGCTGGTGCGTTCAGTGGTAACGCGTGGTCGGCGACGAGGTTGACCACGCCGCTGTACTTCTCCAACCGGCCGCGGACGAGCAGCGCGTTGCACTCGCGCAGGAGCCGGCGGTGGCGTTGCCAGAACCCTGGCGAGCAGACGATGTTGAGCATGCCGGTCTCGTCTTCAAGGTTCAGGAACGTGATCCCGTTGGCGGTCATAGGCCGTTGCCGGTGGGTGACGATCCCTCCCACCCGTACCCGATCACCGTGCTCGTGATCCACGAGCCGGGCCAGTGGCACAGCCTCCGCGGCGGTGAGGGCTTGTCGTAGGAAGGCGATGGGGTGGGTATCCGGTGACATGCCGGTGGCCCACACGTCGGCCGCGAGCAGGTCCAGCTGCGACATCCCCGGCAAGGTCGGTGGAGGTGGGATGCCGACGGCGAGCCGGTCGGGGCGTTCGGCTGCGGCGGCGCCGGCCTGCCACAGCGCCTGCCGCCGCTGCATCCCGAACCCGTCGAACGCCCCTGCGGTGGCAAGTGCCTCCAGCACCGGAGCGGTGACACCGGTGCGTCGGGCCAGGTCGTCGATGCCGGCGTAGGGGCCGTGTCGATCGCGTTCGGCTTCGATCTGTTCGGCGGCCTCGGGGCTGACGTTGCGTACCGCAGACAGTCCGAGTCGGATGGTCGGCCCGCCGCGTCCCCACTGCTCGGGTGGCTCGTCTACGCCGGCGGCGGTCTTGGTGTCGGTGATGGTGGTGAGGGTGGCTTTGGCGCCGCTGGTGTTGATGTCTGGGCGCAGGATCTGCACGCCGTGGCGTCGGGCGTCGTCGCACAACGATTGGGGGTTGTAGAAGCCCATGGGTTGGTTGTTGAGGAGGGCGGCGCAGAAGGCGGCGGGGTGGTAGCGCTTGAGCCAGGCGCTGGCGTACACGATGAACGCGAAGGACATGGCATGGGACTCGGGGAAGCCGTAGGAGGCGAACGCGGCCAACTTCAAGAAGATGTCATCGGCCAGGTCACCAGTGATGCCTCGTTGGGCCATGCCGGCGTAGAGGCGGTCCTTGAGGCGGTTCATCTTCTCGGCGGAACGTTTGGAGCCCATGGCCCGGCGCAGCTGGTCGGCCTCGGCCGGGGTGAACCCGGCCACGTCGATGGCCAGCTGCATCATCTGCTCCTGGAACAGCGGCACCCCGTACGTCTTAGCCAGGCTGTTGACCATCGCCGGGTGTGGGATGTCTGCCACCTCTTCACCGTTGCGGCGGCGGATGTAGGGGTGCACCGACCCGCCCTGGATCGGCCCAGGCCGGATCAGCGCGACCTCGACCACCAGGTCATAAAACTTGCGCGGCCGGAGACGAGGCAGCGTGGCCAGTTGGGCGCGGCTTTCCACCTGGAACACGCCGACGGCATCAGCGCGGCACAGCATGTCGTACACCTGCGGATCATCAGGTGTCAGATCCCCAAGGTCCAACTGCTGGCCGATCAGGTCGTAGGCGTCATGCAGGGCACCGAGCATGCCCAGGCCGAGGAGGTCGAACTTGACCAGGCCGGCGGTGGCGCAGTCGTCTTTGTCCCACTGCAGGACGGTGCGGCCGGGCATCCGCGCCCACTCCACCGGGCAGACCTCGATGACGGGCCGGTCGCAGATGACCATGCCGCCGGAGTGGATGCCCAGGTGTCGGGGGAAGTCCAGCAGCGCGGTCGCGTACTCGACGACCTGCGCCGGCACTTCGGTGACTTCGTCGGAGGTGATGGCCGACCAGCGGTCGACCTGCTTACTCCAGGCGTCCTGCTGGCCGGCCGAAAAGCCGAACGCGCGGGCGACATCCCGGATGGCGGAGCGGGGGCGGTAGGAGATGACGTTGGCGACCTGCGCGGTGTGCTCACGGCCGTAGGTGGTGTACATCCACTGGATGACTTCCTCGCGGCGGCCGGATTCGATGTCCACGTCGATGTCGGGTGGGCCGTCGCGTTCGGGGGCCAGGAACCGTTCGAAGAGCAGGTTCCAGGCCACCGCGTCGACGTTGGTGATCCGCAAGGCGTAGCAGACCGCGCTGTTGGCGGCTGAGCCGCGGCCTTGGCAGTAGATGTTCTGGTTGCGGCAGAAGTCCACGATGCTGTGCACGACCAGGAAGTAGCCGGCAAACCCCAACTCCTCGATCATGTTCAACTCGCGCTCCAACTGGACGTACGCCTTCGGATTGGCCTGCGGCAGCCCGTACCGGTCCGCCGCACCCTGCAGGGTCAGGTGACGGAGCCAGCTGATCTCGGTGTGACCCGGCCGGTCGAAGCGCGGCAGCCGCGGCGCCACCAGGGTCAGGTCAAACGCCAACTCCGCACCCAGCCGGGCGGCGTTGGCGACCGCGCCCGGGTAGTGGGCGAACCGGGCGGCCATCTCGGCGCCGGAGCGCAGATGCGCGGTGCCGGCCGGCAGCCAACCGTCGATCTCATCCAAACTCCGGCGGGCCCGCACCGCAGCGACCACGTTGCCCAGGTGATGGCGGCCAGGCCGGGCGTAGTGGACGTTGTTACTGGCCACCACCGGCAAACCCCGCTCAGCGGCCAGGGCGGCGAGAGCGTCGTTGCGGTCGACATCGTCGGGGTTACCGTGCTCGATCAACTCCACGCCCACACCGTCGGGGCCGAACAACGCGACCAGCCGATCCAACTCCACCTCGGCCGCCGCGTACCCACCGGTGCTGAAGGCCAGGGGTACGTGGCCCTTGCGGCAACCGGTCAACACCAGCACTTCATCGCGCAGTTGGTCGGCGAGGTCCTCCAGCGACGGGTACCGCGGCATCCCCTTGGTTCCGCCGGCGAGCTGGGCTCGGGAGATCACCCGGGCTAGGGCGGCGTAGCCGTCCGGGCCGCGGGCCAGCGCCAGCAGGTGCGGGCCGGGCGGATCCGGCTGCCCGGCCCGCTGCTCGGTGAGGTCCATCGACAACTCCGCACCGAACACCGTCGGCAGCTTCAACGCCCGCGCTGCCTCGCTGAACCGGACGATGCCGTAGAAGCCGTCATGGTCGGTGACCGCCAGCGCTGTCAGTCCGAGGTTCACGGCTTCCTCGGCTAGCTCTTCGGGGGTGCTGGCGCCGTCGAGGAAGCTGAAGTTGGAGTGCGCGTGCAACTCCGCGTACGCCACGCCACTCGCGGCAGACGCTGGCGGGAGTGGCGGCGGGGTGTAAGGGGATCGTTTTCGACTGAAGGCGGGACCGTCGCCACCGTCAGCGTCGGCTAGGACCTCACCCGGTTCCCGGGTGCTGCGGCCGGAGAGCCGCCGTTCCAGCTCCGACCAGGGAATATCCGGGTTGTTGAAGCCCACCCCGCACCCACCCCGCACCCACCCCAGCCGACCCCTCGAAGCCCCAAGGCACCTACCGCAGTTGCCCTATGACCTTGATCGACTCGAACATACGTTCGATAGGTGGAGCCGTCAAGATCACGGTTGGCGGCAAACACGCGACGACTCGGGCGCCGGATCAGCGATGCCGCCGTCGCTGTTCGTGAAGGGCATCCAGGCATGGCGATGACCACGCCCTCCGCCGACGACCGCGGCGTGGCGAACTGCCGGTGTGGGCCCGACCGCACCAGCTGTCGGTGGCCAGTGAGATTTCCCCACTGGCGGCCACCTACGGTCCCCACCGTGACCACGCGGATTCCCTACTGGCGGCCACTTGAGGACGGAGCGTGACGACCGGCGCGTCTATCGATCCTGTCGTTGTGGGCCCCACCACGGCAGGATCGGTGGAAGATCCGCCAGCGGTCGACCGGGCCGCTTCGGCGCCGGTGTTTCGCCGTCGTCTGCGTCCCAGGCCCGGCCGTACTGATCGGGGATGTCGCCCCAGCCCCAGAACGGCATTGGCGCCTGCGGGACGACACCAAGCTCGTCGAGGGGATCGATGCGCTGTTCAGCAACGGTGCACAGGTGCGCCCAGTCGTCGCCGAGGTCGAAGACGTACGCGAACTGTTCGCCCGGCCGCAGTCGGCTCAGCTTGCTGGTACGACCGTCGAGCGTGGCGTCCGGTGCCTCGCCGTCCCACAGGTGCAACGGGCTGACCGGCGTGCCGTCCGCCAGCGTGAACAGGTGCAGATGGGCGCGGTCCCACCGGGCGAAGGCGTCATCGATCGCCTCGGCGAGCTGGTCGAACGTGTGGCTTCGCGCGGCGGCCATGATCCGCCCCGGACGGGGCCAGTAGTCGTTCCCGCGACCCGACACCAGCTCCACCTTGATCGACAGCCAGGTCCGGGCCACGTCTGCTCTCCTGCCGCTCACCGATGCCGCTCGACCTTACCGATCGTGGTCGGTGGGTGGGGAATCCATCTGGCCGTCCACGGGGAAGAAGCCGGTGGCCGCTGACAACCAGCGCCTGGTGCACGGGCGCGGCAGACCGGTGAGCGTGTGGGCCTGGTGGCCCGCGCTCGAATCGGCGGCGGCCCTTCACCGGTTCGACTGGGAGACCTCATTCTGGCTCATGCCGTTCATCATTTGCTTCAGTGGTATTCGCTGGGTCGGCACCGAGGGCGCTGTGGTGCGAACGCTGCCGAGCCACAGCCGGTCGCGGGCGCGGGTCATGCCGACGAACAGGCGAGTCTTGGCAGTGATTAGGCGGTCGGGGTTGACCGCGGCGGTCTTCTCCGCTTGCCGTTGCTCCTCGTCGTGGTGGGGCAGGTACACGTACTTGAACTCCAAACCTTTCGCGCGCAGCACGGTGCCGATCTTGACGCCTTCGGCCGGTGTCCCGTCGTACTTCTCCAGGTCCATGCACGGATGGCCGGCGTCGGTCAGCTGGGTGAGGTAACGGTTGACTTCGGCGTGGGTGCGGCACAGCACCGCCGCCTGCGCCAACGCCTCGTCGCCCAACTCGCTGCGAAGGTCGGCGATGCGCTCCAGCAGCTGCTGGTCGTGCTCGACGGCGCTGGCGCAGGGCATGTGGATGACCTGCCCGTCGTGGTAGGTGCTCTCGACATCGGGTTGGTTGATCTCCACCCCGTCGATGTCTTCCAGCGGGGTGCCTTCCAGGACCTGCATGGCGGCGGTGAAGATCTGCGCGGCGTTGCGGTAGTTGACCCGCAGCAGACTGGACTGGGCACCGCGCACGGTGATGCCGGCGTCAGCGAGCCGGAATCCGCCCGGATACACCGACTGCTGCCCATCACCGATCAGCAGCAGCCCGTTCGGTGCGTCGCCGGTCAGGGCGTGCAGGAGTTTGACGGCGACCAGGGTGAAGTCCTGGACCTCGTCGGCGATCACCGCCGCGTACTCCGGCGGGTCGTCCTGTACCAGCTCCAGGGCATTGATGAGCACGTCGTCGAAGTCGACCAGGTCCTGCTCGGCCAGCAGCGCGTTGTACTGCTCGCATAGTGTCCACACCGCCTCGCGGTGTGCCTGATACAGCCGTAGCATCTGGCCCCGGCCGCGCCGGTTCAACGCCAGGTACTGCGGCAGGCTGGCGATACCGCGGCCCTTGATCACGCAGCGGATCTCGTCGTACCAGTACCACAGGTTCGGTTCCAGATCCTTCAAGCCGCTGTCTCGGCCTACGCGCATCCACGCCTGCTCGAAGCAGTGTCGGGCCTTGTCGTCGTCGAGGGTCACCCGCCGCCGGGTGCGCTGGTTGAGTAACTTCAGCGCCCACCGGTGCAAGCTGGTGAACTCGATCCGATCGACCATCCGCGGTGCCATCTGCGCCAGCAGGTTCGCCTGCACCAGCGGCAGGTTCTTCACGTAGGTGATGAACAGAATCTTGCCGGTTGTCTGCTGCGCCAGGTGCACAGCGCGGTGCAGTCCGACGACGGTCTTGCCGGTGCCGGCCGCCCCGCCGATGCGTGCCGGGCCGGAGAAGTTCCGCGCGACCAGAGCCCGCTGGTCCTGGTGCAGGAACGTCATCCAGTTTTCGATCGGCCCGGCCAGCGCCGCCGCCATCTGCGCGCGAACGACCTCATGCGGGTCGAACAGTTCCAGGGCCTCTGCATTGCCCGCCATTGCCTCTCCGGCGCCTGCGGTCGCTCCGGTGCTCCCCTCGGGCGCCGAGTCCAGAGCACCGGCCGGCAGGTCCGGTGCTTCATGCTCGACGAACACCGCCTCCAACTCCGCGGCGATGATGGCGACCAGCTTCGGCTTCAGCCGCTGCCGAGGCGCGGCCAACACCTCCAACACGTTGCTGGTGTCACGCAGCAGCACCCGACCCGCGACAGCATTCATCTTCCGACCGGCGAACACCATCATCGGGGTGACCGCCAACGGCGCGGTCCCCAACTCCTTGAGCGCGTCCTCGACCATCACGGTGGCTGCCAGCAGCTTGTCGACCTGATCGTGTCGGTCCTGACCGCCGGCCTGAAGCCGACCTGCGACTACCAGCGGCTGGTGCGCCCACATCTTGGCGTCGATCACGAACACACCGGACGGACCAACCATGATCACATCGACGTTGGCTGCCTCGTGACCCGGCCAGCGGCGATCCACCAACGCCCGCCACAGCTCGTCCTCGGTCAACGACAGCAGCGCCGCCGCGACCTTCCGCTCACCCTCCGCGCCAGCGGCGAACCGCTGCGAACGCTCCAACCAAAACCGGTAAGCCCGATGCACCCGCTCGGCCCGCCGCGCGCACTCCCGAGCGTGCGCGGCGGCTGAATCACCCGCACCCATTACATCCTCCCCCACGTATGGTGAGGAGGATAAGACACACGGCAACATCTGGACAGACCCGACAACCAGACGCAGTCCACCTTGGTCACCATCGTCGTGCCCAGGCCCGCGAAACCGGCAGACGCGACGTCGTACACGGCGGTACCTATAGATGCCCGACCGCCGACCGCAGCGCACCCTGTCTAAGGCCGAGCGGGGCCCCTCGTAGGCGCGACCCCTGCCAGATTCAATGATCGACGGATTTGAACATCGCGGCGGTGCATCGACGGCGTACCGCCGGCGCCGGCTCGGCCGGGAGAGTATGCGGCTACCCCGGTCATCGGCTCTACACGTTGGTCGCCAGACCGCGCGGTACCTGCCGGCATCGCCGGCGTGCGAAGGTGGCAGGCATGGATTTCCAGGATGTGGTCCGCCGCCGCCGTATGGTCCGTAGCTACGACGAGCAGCGCCCGGTACCGCCCGAGGTCGTGGACCGGATCCTGCACAACGCGCAGCGCGCACCGTCGGCCGGGTTCTCCCAGGGCTGGGGCTTCCTGGTGCTCGACGTAGCCGCCGACATCTCTCGGTTCCGTACGGCGGTTACCCCGGCCGAGGGACCGCAAAACTGGTTCGCCGCGCAGGTCCGCGCGCCGCTGCTGGTGGTCGCGCTGTCCAACAAGTCGGCGTACCTCGATCGCTACGCCGAGCCCGACAAGGGCTTCACCGAGCGCTCAGACGCCTGGTGGCCGGCGCCGTACTGGGACATCGACACCGGCATGGCCGTACTACTAATGCTCCAGACCGCTGTCGACGCCGGCCTCGGCGCCTGCTTCTTCGGTATGCCGGTCGACCGGATCCCCGCCTTCCGGGAGGAGTTCGGAGTGCCCGAGCAGTACCACCCGATCGGCGCGGTCTCCTTCGGATACTCCGACGAACCGCCCCGCAAGCTCGGCGACCGGCGCAAGCCCGCGATCGACGTGGTGCACCGTGGCGGCTGGACAGCGCAGTGACGGGCGCGCGCGGAACGGCGTGGCCAGGATGCCGCCGCCCCACATCTCGGTGTCGTCGGGGTGGGCGAGCAAGGTCATGACGGAGGGGTGATTTAGGGTCACCAGAGCCCCAGGGTCTCGACGATGTCGCGAGGCGCGGGCAACGGCAGGGCAGATCGCCCGGTGGGCTGGTAAGTGAGGTCCACGGCTGTGTTGAGGCGGATCATGTCGCGGTACTTGCAGGCCAGCTCGTAGTCGGCCGCTACGAGCCGGCCGCGGCCGTGCTCCAGCCGCCCGGAAGCGGGCAGGGCGTCGAGGGTGAGGCCGTCGACCAGGAGCATGGCGGCGGTACCGGCACCGATGCCGCGGATGCCGCGGATGTTGTCGGCCGGGTCCCCGACCAGCGCGCGGAAGTCCGGCCACTGCCTGGGCCAGACGCGGTAGCGGGTATGCACGGCGGTGGCGTCGATGTGCCGGCCACCGGACCGCATCGCGGTGTTGAGGACACGGATCCGGTCGTTGATGAGTTGGTAGTAGTCGCGGTCAGCGGACATGATCAGCGTTTCGCGGTCGGGGTTGCCGGCGGTGAGGGTCGCGATGACGTCGTCGGCTTCGACCTGGTCCAGCTCGATCCAGGGAATGTGGTGCCGGTTGAGTCCGTCTTTGACGCTGGGTAGGTAGGTGATCGGGGTCAGGGCGGCGGCGCCGGTCGGGCGTTGGGCCTTGTAGCCGGCGTCGACGGACAGCCGGCCGCTGTTGCCGTGCTGTCCGTCGAAGACGACCAGGACTTCGGGGTCGCCGTCGATCTCGTCTCGGATCGCCACGCGCAGCAGGGCGAAGAACCCGAACAGGCCGGTCAGGACGCGGGCCCTGTCGCGGGAGCGGATTTCGGCCGGGAAGCCCAGCGCGGCGCGCCACAGCAGGTTGTGGCCGTCGACGAGCAGGAACGGGACATCAGCAGACGGGGACTGGACGCCGCCCATCAGCTCACCACCTAAAGAAGGTCAGCGATGTGGGCGGGCCGATAGTCCCGTGACAGGTAGTACGCGGCCCGTGAGGTTAAACCCGTAGCTTACCTGCGTCTTGTCGGCGACCATCGTGGCGCCGCAGCGCCCGAACCTGCCCGTCGGCGTCGTTCGGAGATCGCCGCGGACACGACGGAGAGCCGCATCGGTGATGCAATACCAGAAGCAGACGGTCGAAGCACGGGCTAGACGGCAGCCGCTGCGATCGGCACACTTGCCGACGTGCACACCCCTGACCACTCCCGCAACCACACCGCCCGGCCCGGCCACCACCTCAATGACGTGGTCGATCTACCCGGTTGGGACCACCAGAGCATCTGGGGCTGGGACGACGGCGTGGGCAGCTTCTACGCCCAGCTCTGGCGCAACAACACCAACAGCGACGCACCCGAAATCTGGCTCTCCGGTGCCACCAACACCTACCCATGGCCCGGCTGCATCGCCCTGGAAATCGCCACCAAGGCCCGCGTTGACCCACTCACCGTCGTCCGAGCAATGGGCATCGCCCATCCCCAACCCCGCCTGCTTGCCGACCGTAAACTCGCCGACCGTCTCAAAGAGATGGGTCCAACCGGCGACAGTCCGTACGTCAGCGGTCACTCCCACGCGCTCGCCTGGACCCTCGGCCACGCCGCCACCACCCCCGGCGGTGGCGCACCCAGCAGAGGCAAGCCAACTCCCGAACAAGCCGACGCTGAGCATCACATGGTCACCGGCCGCGTCTACCTCGGCGGAGCCCAGGGACGGGACTACTTCGGCGGCGCCGACGAAGCACTCTGGTGGGCACTGGGCCGCAGCTCATAAGCGCCGCGCCCGTCGCTTTCTGAGCCGTCCGCCATGACCTTGGTCGGGCATGATGCCGACGGGCTAGCTGCTGACTTCGCGCCAGTCATCGGTGGGATGCGGTTGCATGCGACGCTCCGCCTCCACGACGGCGGAGCCTTCGGTAGGGAAAGTCGCTCGGACGCTGCGCCCGTCGTACCCGCCCTCTCGAAGCTCCAGCTCCACTCCGCTGGGCGTCTGCCGGATGAAGATGTCACGCCGGGCGAGGCGTCCCCACTTTCCGTTCCACCAGTGCCGCCGTGTCCTCGCCATGAGCAGCACATTAGTACAGACGTTCGGATCTCCTGCGGGTGCGTCCACGGGCGCCGGCGCCAACGCCTGTGACTGATTCGTCCTGGCAGGATGACGGCATGCTGCAACTTGGGCCCGCCCTTGCCCGCCCCGACCTGCTCGCTGACCCAGTGATCGCGGGCCTGCAAGCTTTGCCGCCCGAACTGGCGAGGGAGGCATTGGTTGCGCCGATCGACCCCGCGTTGGCCGACACCGCCGCGTTCTGCCAGGCGTACAGGGTGGCCCTCGACGAGTCGGCGAACTGCGTCATCGTCGCCGGCCGGCGCGGTGACATCACCCGATACGCAGCCTGCGTAGTCCTGGCCACAACACGCGCGGACGTCAACGGCCTGGTCCGGCGCCGGCTGGACGCACGCAAAGCCAGCTTCGCGCCGATGGACCAGACCGTCTCCCTGACCGGCATGGAGCACGGCGGCATCACCCCAGTCGGCCTGCCAGAGCGCTGGACGGTACTGATCGACACACGCATAGACGCCTACCAGCATGTGATCATCGGCTCCGGCGTCCGACACAGCAAACTACTCGTCACCGGACGCCTACTCGCAGCCCTACCTGGTGCTGAAGTTGTTGAAAGGCTCGGCACGCCCGCCATCGGTCTAGAGCACAGGTCGCCGTCGTAGACCGGCAGAATCCACTCCACCGCCGCTGGCCCGCACGTCGAGGACGAGGCACCAAGCAGAGCCCGAACGTCTACAACGTGAGCGTCTCATCAAAAGCCAGACGCGGGTACGCCGTGTGGTCGATACCGTGTTGCTGGTAAACGTCACCACCGGTGCTGACCCGTTCGGCGGTGAAGCCGAGCGTGGCGGCGGTGCGGTAAACCTCGTCGGCGTTGTCGGCCTCGATCTCCAGGAATGGTGGGATCATCGGCCACTGGTCGATGGAAATTTTCGCGCCAGCCAGCACGAACATCGTTCGCCTGCGCTCCTGGTAGAAGGTGATCTCGTGACCGATCGCTGCCAGAAGTTGGCACGTCGATTCGTAGTCGTCTACGCCGATCTCCAACTCGCCGACGCCTTCGATGCCGCCGTGGTTCACGTCCTGGACGGTCAGGGTTGCGCCGGAGCCTTTCGAGCGCAGCTGCAACCATCGCTGCCCGTCGGGCTCACCGGCGGTCAGCGGGTAGATGTGGCGGCGCAACAGAGCTGTGTCCCCGCAACGGTGTCCGCCAGATCTGAGGATCGCCTGTTCGACTGCGGCGGGGGTGATGTCGAGGATTCGGGCTTCGTATTCGGTTCGCATCGTGGTCACCTTGGGATCAGGACGCCTCAGCCGGTAGACGAGTACCGCCCTGGGCGGGAACGGTCGGGGTCGGGGTCGCGGTCTTGGCGTCTGCGTAACCGGCCGCCTGCAACGTGAAGAGGTCCTTGTAGAGCCCGGTGGCGGCCATTAGGTGGTGGTGGTTTCCTTGCTCAACGAGCTGGCCCTCGTGAAGGACGTAGATGTGATCAGCGTGACGGACGTTGGCCAGCCGGTGCGTGACGAGCACTGTGATCCGGTTGGCGGCGTGCTCGCGTAGCGCAGTGAAAAGTTTGTGTTCGGCGCGGGCGTCCAGCGCCGCTGATGGTTCGTCGCAGATCAGTAACGGCGCATCGCGATAGAACGCCCGGGTGCAGGCGATGCGCTGCCACTGCCCGCCGGACAGGTCCACCCCGGCAGCGAAGGCCCGCGACAGCAGGGTGTCGTAACCACGCGGCAGGTTTTCGATCATGGCGTGGGCGCCCCCGGTCCGCGCTGCGGCTTGGATCGCTGCGTCACTGCCGCGGGCGTCAGTGTGATCTGTGCCGATCGTGATATTGGTGTGGACAGAAAACGGCCATCGCATGTGGTCCTGCGGCACCAGAGCGACATGCTGCCACAGGTGTTGGCCGCCAGCGGGGATCGGTTGCTGGTTCCAGTGCACTACTCCGGCGGTGGGCTGGTACAGGCCAGCGAGGACTTTCGCCAGGGTGGTCTTGCCGGAGCCGTTCTCACCGACAAGGGCGATGGTCTGCCCTCTGCTGACGGTGATGGAGACCTTTTCGAGTGCCAAGCGGTCGCTGCCGGGGTACTGCAGCGAGACGTTTCGGACGTCGATTTCCTGTGGCGCCGCGATGGCGGCGGTTCCATCCCGAGCGGTGGTTAGGGAGTTGGCTCGCGCCGAGAAGTCTAGGAAGTCACTGAAGTACAAAGATTCTTCGTAGATCCGGTTGACGTTTACCAGCGCGAGGGCCAGTGATTGGCGGGCTGCTTGCAGAGCGAGCACGGCCGTTCCGGCAGCAGCCAGTGGAATGATGGCGTCGGCGAGCAGGAGCCCGAGTAGGCCGTAGACACCGGCGGTTGCGGCGCCGCCGGCTACGCCGCCGACGAGTCGGATACGGGAGCGGACGTTGGCGACGTCGATGTCGGAGGCGGTCTGGGCATCGGCGACGGCGTCGTACTGGCGCAGCAGGAAGTCGCGGGCAGTGTAGGCGCGGACTTCGGCGGCGGCGTCGCGGTCGGCCATCACCTCTGCGAGCATCCACATCCGCCTGCGGCGGTCGGAGAACAGCCGTTCGACGAGGTAGCCGCATCGGCCGCTGCGTACAGCTGTCCAGGCGCCGGGGATGGTGGCGATGACCAGCGCGAGCAGGAGCAGCGGGTGGACGAAGCACAGGGCGGTCGCGGTACCGATCAGGCCGGCAGCGCCGGAGGCGAGGTCGATTGTTGCGCGCACGAGCCACTGTGCGGATAGCCCGCCGCGTTGTCGAACGCGCTGCATTTCCTCGACGAAGCCCGCGTCGTCGAAGGCGGCCAGGTCCACGGCGGTGGTCGTGGCGAACATGCGCCGTTCGATCGCGTTGACTACCTGCGGTTCCAACCGCGACTGGGCCCACCCGGCGGCGATCGACAGCCCTGAGCGGATGGCGACGGTGACAGCGACGAGTGCCAGGGCGGGCACGGCGGCGCGTACTCGGTGCAGGGTAGGCCCTTGCGCGAACAGCTGCGTCAGGACGCTCTGTGTGGCCAGGAGGCCGACTGCGGTGGCCATGCCACCGACCAGGTTAAGGACCAGCGCCGCTAGGGTGTCCCGCCGGTTGGCTGCCCATGCCACGCGCAGCGCCCTGCGCACGATCGCCGGCAGGCGTCTGGCGACGGACAGAAAGCTGGTACCGACGAGCACGTCGGTGTGTCCCAGCCAGGACGCCTCACCCAGCTCCGGCAGGACGCTCTGGCTGTCGCTCGCCGTTGGCAGTTTCGGGTTGAGCCATCCGATCGACATCCCCGCTCCCGTCGATTCCGTTACCTACGGTTGGTCGGTGACGCTGCTCGTGCGCGGGGGCGCACGCTACGGCACTGGTGTGACAGCCGCGCATTCTGATCATCGGGTCGGTGGTGTTGTCGACGCGTCAGGCTGAGGCCGCTGACCGAAGATCGGTGCGACGGGGCGACGCGAGGTGAGGGCCTGTTCGGCGGTGTTAAGTGCCCCGTTGAGGAGGTCCTGCACTTGTGTTGGGATGTGACCGCGGTCGATTCCGCAGGCTTCCATGACATCGGTCAGCGAGCGGGTTTGGGAGGCTGTCGCCGTCGACCTACTCCGAGGATGGTTGAGAAGATCGCGTACCACGTATCCGTCTTCCGGCGCGGATTGCAGGATCGATGCCGTGATGCGCTCTGCGGCCGGTTCGTCGTGTCCTTCGAGAGCGTCGATAACGGTGAGGTTGAGTCGGGTGTGGAATACGGCGAGCCCTGAGTCGGGCGGGTAGGTCTGCTGCCAGCGCGTCCCGTCTGCTGCAGCTGTCTGCTTGCCGTGGGTACAGATGATGTGTAGGCAGTCGCTGACCGACTTCTCCCATGGCTCGCCATCTTGGGTGTTTCGCACAAGGACCTGCGCGTGTTGGGGCTGTTCGCCGAGGTGGTGGGCGATGACGGCGATTTGCCGGCCGTCGAGCATCCGCTTGCCGATGCCGTTGTGTTGGGCGACTCGTCGGCGTGCCTCTTCCCACCGGCCGATACTGACGAGGGCTCTGGCGCCGGTGGACAGCAGGTTTGCCCATAGCCAAGTGCGAACTTGGTGGTGGGTGTCTGGTTGATGGGTGAGGCGCTGGATCGGGATGTCGATGCCGTCGATGGTCGCGTCGGATCGTTCTATCACTGATCGGTAGAGATACTCCAGGAGGTTCCAGGCGGCGAGTCCGTCACCGGCGCGGATGTGGAGTCGAGCCAGGTTGATGATGGGTTCCAGGGCGGCGGTGGCATCGGCACCCTGGGTCGGGGACTGACGTAGGGCCGTGTGGGCGAGGCGGTGTGCCCAGTGACGGGCGAGGTCTGGTAGGCCGCAGTCGGAGGCGATCAGCGCGGCGAGGTTGAACACGGCGGTGGCTTGGGCGGGGCTGCCGGTTTGCGCGACAGTCTTGGCCATGTAGTGGATGTTGGAGGCCCGTTGTGTCAGGGGCATGCAGGCGGGTCGGGGCCGGGCTACCAAGGGGAATCGGGCTTGGAGGGTGTGGGCGGTGACGGTCATGCCAGGTTCCCGTTTACGGTGTGGGGCTGGGGGTGGCCGCCGGGTTCCAGCCGTTCAGTTGGGGTGTTGAAGTTGTTGAATATGGCATGTTTCGCGGCGTTGCTGAGCGCGGATTGGGCGTTGGCGGGCAGGCCGAGGCGGTTGAAAGCGAACACGATGTGGTGGGCGAGGATGTCTCGCTGACCGCGGTGCAGGTTTCCGGCGTTGTTGAGTGCGCTGATTTGGTGTCCGAAGTCGATGTAAACCGTCGCCCATTCAGCGAGGTCCGCTAGCGGCTTGTTGGATTGAGTAAGAGTGGCGGTGTCTGCGGCCAAGAGCCGGCGAGTTTGGCCGATCAGTAGGGCCAGCCCTTCGGGATCGGTGGGCGGCGGTCGGTGGGCGGCGACGCGAGCCCACACGTCGCCTTGTTCGTACCAGTCGAGGCGCGCGGCGTGCAGCATGGCGGTGACAAGGAGTACGGCGAGTTCTCGTCGCTTCCGGCCGATGGCTGGTTGCGCCAACGCGGCCAAGATATGCCGGCTGTCGAGATGCCAGAAGCGGTGGGCTGCGTCCATCGACTCGTGCCCCCCGAACGCGTGTACCTCGGGCTCGTAGACGACCGCGGTGGCGGACAGTATTTGCCGCTGGGCAAGCAGCGGAGTGAGCGCCCCGCGCATCTTCTCCCGGGCGCGGTCGGGGTCCGATCCGGTGTACCGCAGCCGCCAGCAGGGGGCTTTGCGGATGAAGAACCAGGCATCTAACACCCTTTGGGCCTCTAGGGCGGTGAGCGCCGGCGCCAGGTCGGTGACTGCTGTGCGTTCGGCGTGTGCCCAGGTCGGAAACTCAACGCTGATTTGTTGCCAGTGGGGTTCAGTCATCGTTGGCCTCCCGGTTTATGCCAGTAGCAGGAATCGGTCCCATCGGGGGCCGGTGGTGGTGTCAGGTGTCGCAGCGCTGTGCAGGGCCAGTGCCGCCCCGGCGGCGCCGTCCATGAGGTCGGGATCGGTGATCGGTTCTTCTACTAGTTGCGCGGCCAGGTGGGCGGCCAGCTTTTTCGCCGCCGCGCGGACGTCTGGGCAGCCGCTGTCCTGGGCCATCCGGTGTGCGGCCGTTAGGAGTCCGGCTTTGCCGTGGCATAGGCCAACTTCGGGGAGCTTGCCGTGCAGGTAGGGATCGTTGATGGCGTCCAGGATGGACCTCTTGGCGTGTGCTTGGCGGGTGTCGTCGCGCAGTGCGATACCGGCGAGCTGTTGGGCGCGGGCTGTTCCCGCGACGCCGTAACACCAAGACGGTCGGGGCTTGCGCAGCGCGTGCCTGCGAGTGCCGCAGTCGTGTTGTTGTGGGGTGAGGTAGCCGGGCCACCAGGTGCCGGCGTCATCGTGTTGGCGCCACTGGTCGGTCCAGGCGCATAGCCGCTGCAGGGCCTCGGTTGTCTCGGCCATGGCGTAGCCGTCGCGGACGGCCAGCGCGAGTACGGCGATGACTGCGCTGATGCCATGGGCGACGCCGAGGTTGCCGTGGCCGTCGGGGTAGTCGGGGTGCGGCTCTCCGTTGAGTCCGCTGGCAAGCCACCACGGCGGACGGGAGCGCTGTGGCCGCTCGGTGAGGTTCACCAGGTAGGACAAGGCTCGTTTGGTGACGGGATGCTCGGGCTGGGTGCCGAGGAGGTGGGCGGTCAGGCCGGTGATGCCGTGGACTAGGTCAAACTCGCGCATCGTCAGAGCAGCGCCGGACTCGATGCGTGCCCAGGCTGCGTCGAGGCGACTTGCAGCAATGGAGAGGGTGTGGTCCTCGACCGCCTGGAGGGGCCGACTGTAGGCGCTGGTGCCGTCGGCGGCTGCGCGCAGTACGAAACAGATGGCGGGGGCTCCGTTAAACAGGTTCGCGTTGGGGCCGGCGCTTATCGGATCGCGGGTTGCGGCGGCGAGCCAGCGATGGGCAGTGTTTTCATCGCCGTGTCCGGTGCGTGCACGGTGCACATGCAGCAACGCGACACCAACGGCTCCTCCTGCCAACGATGCGGGGCTGGCCCGGTTCGTGTCCGGCCAACGCACGCGGTCCGGGTCGCTGAGTGCGTCGGCGATGGCGGATGCGGCGTCCAGCAGGCGGGTGGCGGCGCTAGTCATGGTTGGCTCCTAGGGCGGCTGATCAAGCTCAGTGCGGCTGAGCGCGCCAGGTGCAGGCAGGTCCGTTCAGCGTCAAGGTCGACGCCCGCAATCCGGGTGTGGTGCAGGTGCATCAGGTCGGGTAGCAGCCCGACGGGGTGCAGACCGGCGTCGTTGAGGGCCTGTCGGTATGTGGCCAGTGCCTGGTGGCGGCGCTGCCAGCTGGCCAGGACCGGCTCATACCCCTGTGGTGCCAGGCTCGGATTTTGGCTGCCGGTAAGCATCAGGACTTGCGCATGGAGGTCGCGCGGCGGGGCGTCACGCACTGGCCTGGTTCGGCTGATCAAGGCCCGCATGCCGTCAGTGCTATCGCCGAGGAGCGAGGTGGCGATGTTCAGGATACTGGCCGCAGTTACCGCCCGGACGTCGAAACGCGCCTGGCCGACTGTCCGGAGCTGCGCCTGCGCAGCGGCGGAGTCGGCCATGAACACGTTCTGCGCGGCGCGGTAGGCGGCGGGTCCGCCGTAGCGGGCGAATTCGGGGTAGTCGGTGTCGATCTGCATCCGCCACAGCAGCCCGTCGCGGCGCAGTTGCGCCGCCCACGGGCCCAACGCCGGGCCTACGGCCGTCGGAAGCCGCAGCCGTAGATGGGGCTTCGGATCGTGATAGCGCAGGTACCACCAACGCTGTTCTGCCGGGGGCACGTGATCTAGCAGCGTGTCGAGGCGTTCGGCCAGGATTTCGGTCTGCCGCTGCGGCGGGGCGTACAGCTTGACGTACAGGTATTCGCTGGCACCGGGTAGGTTGCCGTGATCACCGTACTCGACCGCCGCTGACAGCATTGCCAGGTCCGGTGCTGGCAGCGGACTACTGCCGGATGCCACGGGAACGACGATCTCGTGTGCGCGTCCGGCCAGCCAGCCGGCGTGATCGTTGTCAGGCGCTGGTCGCAGCGCGGCCCGCTTGCTGCGGTTGAGGTAGTCGCGAAGCAGCGCCTGGTGGGCTGATTCGGTCAGATCCAGCGCCAGCCGTTGATCGCCGTCACCGACCAGCACCCGGTTCGGACAGCCGGTGTTCGTCAGCCAGCCAGTCAGGGCGGCCCGCCATGTCGGCCAGGAGGCACTGTTGCCGGGTAGCGCTTCGGTTGTCAGCAGCCAGCGTGCGGGCGCCAGGATTGTTCTCCCTGATCGCAGTGCCGGCAGAAAAGGCAGGTCGGCGGCGGCGCCCCAGTCGAATCTGGTGCAGGGGGTGCAGAAGGCTGCCGGGAGTTCGGTCAGGAACCGAACGACCGGCAGGGTGTGGCGCACGGGCTCTACCGCGTTGAACAGGATCGGCTCAACCACCCGGCGGCGCGACAGGCTGACTAAGTAAAGGCGGTCCCGATCGGCGGTCACGGCCAGGTCGTCGAGCCGAACCACCTGCTCAGCGGGCAAATCGTGGTACTCACCGACTGGCAGCAGATGCGGTAGCACCTGCTGCGACCGGGCCACATCCAAGGTGTCAATGTACGGGCCGGTCGCCGTGACCTGGACCGCCAACGCCCCTACGGTAACGGTCGGTACCGCAGCCAATGCGCCCACCATCGTCTGCTGAGCGTCATCGGGTAGCAGGTCAAGGAACCGTCCGATCGTGGTGCCGGCATGGCGGGACACACCAACGACCGTCATATCGAACCGGCCCTGCACGATGGCATCGGTACTGTCGGCGTGAACGCGAACCGTCAACGCACAACTCGGTTGCACCTGCCCGGTAGCGTCCTGAACGCCACCGGCAACCCGATCTATGAGAGCGTCATCGACGCTGATTTCGTGCTGACCAGTCAATGCCGCGGTCTGAGCCAACGCCAGCAGGGCCCGATCTCGGTCGGTGAAAACCTGACGGGGTCGCAGCGGCCCACCATGGAAGCCGGCAGGGTAGCCCAAACCCATCGCCTCATCCACGACATCAAGCACCCTTACCGCCGCGCGCAGCCCATAGCGATCCAGGAACGCCACATGCCACGCTCGCCATCCGCCCGGGTTCGGATTCGCAAGCCGAACCAGCGTGGCGCACGCACGCGCGACCTCATCGACCGCCCGACGCGGCAAGGTAACAGTGGCGTCCAGCCGAAGATCAACGGCCACGCCTTCACCGGCCCTGTCGCCTTCGACCACCTTGTTGAGGCGCTGGCGACGAATGGCGGCCTGCGCCAAGTTGGGGGCGCCATCGTGCTCTGCCGCCAACTGAACAACGGACGTGGTGAGGTCACGAACCGCAGCCAGAGCCGTGCCGTCGACGTGAACATCCACGACCTTGGCGCTGGCCAGCTGCTGCGCGAGCCGGGACGCGGGGCGGGTGTCGACCATCGAAGGACTGAGGTGCGTCAGCAGAAGCCCCTGCTGCACCAATCCACAGATGAGCCCATCGGCGACAGCCCCATCAACACCGAACGACGTAGCGAGCCTTGTGGAGAGCTGCGGCCATCGGATAGATGCGTCGGCGTAAGCCAACGCCGCCCGGGTAGGAGCGGTGGCCCGGACGTTGACGTGGGCCGGTGCGCCGTCCGGGTCACGGCTCGGCCGGTTCGGCAATACCAAATACCCGACCCGCTGTGTCACCAGATTGTTCGCCTGCACCAGCAGTAGATTTCGAAGCTTCGGGTCCGCTTCCAGCTGTTCAACCAGCTGCGCGAACCATCGGGCCCGAACGCGCGCCTTTGGCCGATGGCGCTCGCCGATCACTGCGGTGGCTGAGCCGCCGAGTTGTACGGGGGCGACGCCGGCGAATAGTCCGTACGGGGTGGCTCGTGCGGTTGCGCGAAGCACGTACCGCATCATCGACAGCGTAAGCCGCCGAGCATCCCGTACTCCCAGCGTGGCGCCAGCGGCGAAGCCGTGGGCGCGCTGAGCGAGGAAAGGACTGGCGTGTGCGAGCGCGCCGGCGAACGCAGCATCGGTCGTCACGTCACTCGTCCACTGTCGCCATAGTTGCTCGTTGCCGTCTTCTAGCGCCGGCCACCAGGCCGGGCCTGCACTCAGCGGCGCAGAAGCGGCGCGCACCAACACCGCGTCAATGACCTGAAACACGCCGCTCCTTCCCGGGGTGGGAGGGCGTCCAGCGACGCCCTCCCACTGGCTTGCCGACTTTTCAGAGGAGGGCTACGGGCAGCTAACGCACGCCGAGGCGCAGGTTTGGCCGCAGTTGTCGTTGGTCATGTAGATTAGGTGCTTGACCGAGTCGCCGGCCTCGATGAAGGACACATCCAGATCCCATTCGCCGGTGTCCACCGGGTTGGGATTGTCGATCGTGATCGGGGCGGTCTCTAACTGCACTGACACAGCTTTCTCCTTACTAGGGGTTGTTGATCTCCCGCGGCCGGGCTGGCTGCGGGGCGTCGGTCACGGCCAGGTGACCGTGAGGGTGCCGTGACGCTTGACGGCTTCCCATCCATCGCCGATGACGCCGACGGTTCCGGGGTGGTAGGCGATGCGGGCTGCCCCACGTCGGTGGTATTCGTCCGCCCATCGGCGCAGCAAGCTGAGATAGCGGTCGGCGAGCGTTTCGGCGTTCGGCCCGTGTGCGATGACTCCGCTTTCGTAGCCACCGGTCTTTGGGTTGGGCCGTTTGATTCGGTATGCGAAGCTGCCCCCCTCGACCAGGACCGGTACGCCTCTGCGCGCGGATGCGTTGAACACATCCTGGTTTGCCATGTTGTCGCTGACGTGCAGCATCGCCATCCGTGGTTCGCTGGTCAGCAGGAACATTTCCAGCTCGTCGGGCATGTCGAAGATGGCACCGGACCAGCGTTCGATTCGCGGCCCGTTGACTGCCTTGCGCAATGCTGGAATGTCGAAAGCGGCCGGTTGTGGCTGATCGACCCGCAGTGCAACCTCGCCGTCGACCGCGATGGTCTGTTCCTCGAACGCTCCGTCGCCTTGCATCGGCACGAACATCCCGAGCCGGTAGTTAGCGGCGACCAGGCCGTCACCGACCCGGTCGAAGGCGATGGACCGGCTGATACCGGCGAATCGCAGGGGTACGACGATCCGGCCGGACGGGGTCAGCTGCTCCAGCCAGGTTGGTGGGATGTCCCAAGCCCCAACGGTCACGATGATGACGTCGAACAGGCCAGCGTCGGCGAGCGCGTGCTCGGCGTCAGCGTGTACCACCTGGACGTGGTGGTATCCGGCCTCGGTGAGAAACTGCCGCGCGCGGGCGGTGATGTCCGCGTCGATGTCGACCGTGGTGACGGCGCCGGTAGGGCCAACCAGCTCGGCGATTAACGCGGCGTTGTAGCCACCCGAGCCGATCTCCATTACCCGCATGCCTGCGGTGATCTCGGCCTGCTTCAGCATCGCCGCCTGAATGTGCGACGCTGAAACGACGCTCATCTCTGAGCCGTCGGCTGCCAACTTCGGAAGGAGTGTCACGTTCGTCGCGTACACCTTCTCCAGCGGCTCGCCTGGAGCGAACATGTGTCGGGGTACGGCGTCGAAGGCCGCAGCTACCGCATCCGACAGGATCATCTGCTCGTCGCGTAGCGCATCTACCATCGCGGCCCGCAGCTTGTCCGGGTCTTCGGCTTTTTCGCGCAAAGCGGTCACCCTTGTTTCCTCATTTCGGTGAATCGGTTGAGTACATGGACGGTTGCGCCTGTGGGACCAAGGCGGATGCTTGTGCGGTCGGCTACCGACGGTGCCGACGCCCGGTGGTGATGATCGTGGGTTCAGTGCCGCCACATGGGCCACAGCGGCGGGCAATGATCGGCGACGTGGAAGGGTGGCTGGGTCTGGTAGCCGTGACGGGCATACAAGTCACGTGCGCGCATGGAACTGGCCTCCAGATAGGCCGGTACCCCGGCGGGTAGACGCTGGTGGTGGGCTCGCAGTAAGGCGGTGCCGACTCCGGTGCCTTGCCGGGTTGGGGTGACGCCGAGCAGGGCCAGGTGGTGGTGCGGCTCGGGTGGGGTGTGGGAGGCCAGTAGCGCATCGAAGGTACGGAACCGGTCGACGTGCTCCCCACACAGCGCGGCGAGGCGGCTGTCGTAATCGCCAACTTCCGGGGCGTCGGTGGTGCGGTCGCACCAGACCGCTGCACCCGCGCCCCGATCGGCGAGGTAGACGGTGCCGTGGGCGAATGCCTGCTCTGTGATCAAGCACAAGTGCCCCCGCATCGCTGCGCGCCGCTGCGCCGGGTCCGGCACCAACCAGGCTGCCACGTCAAGCGTGAGGAAGGCGTCGGTGATGACGTCCACGACCGTGGCGAGTTCGGTGGGGTCGGCGACTGCGATCTGCGGTGCGCGGCTCACCGGTGCGCCGCCTTGTCGGTGGCGCAGTGGGTGGGTATGTGGCGCTGCTGCTGGCGTGGCACCGGTGGCACGGCCAGGCTGGCGTGGGCGCCGAGCCCGATACGCGGGTACACCGCGGAATGCGAGGCGCGTAGCGCCAGCCCGTACCCCACACCCAGCAGGGTGACGAACAGGTAGAACAACGGAACAGCGATGGGCAGCCACGCCGGCGCCGAGCCGAGCACGACGTCGAACTGGACCACTCCCAACCCCGCTGCCGCAACCATCAGCACCGCCGCAAGGATTGGCGCTGTCCGGCCGGTCCACCAGCCCTCTCCGTCGGGCTGCCGGCCCAGGAACACGGCGATCGCTACCGACGCTGCGGCGATGAGGAGCAGAACGCCGAGCCCACCTGCGGTGCCGGCCCAGAAGAACAGGTTCGCGACCGGGTCCCAGCCCCCGACGGCGTAGACCACGATCACCGTGAGGCCGAGCAGGCTCTGACACAGCGACCCGGCCCTCGGCGCCCCGGCGGCGTTGGTGCGGCCGAACGCGTGCGGTAGTACGCCTTCGCGGCCCAGCGCGAACACATACCGTGCGCTGGTGTTGTGGAAGGAGATCGCCGCGGCGACCACGGAGGTCGCGAACAGGGCGTGTCCGGTATCGGCGGCGAACGCCCCCAGGTTGGCGTTGGCGAGGTTGAACAACAGCTCCGGGCCGTCGGCCTGGGCGCGGGTAATGATCTGGTCCGGGCCGGCAGCCACCGTCATCGCCCACGACGACACCGCATACAGCACCGCGATCACCCCGATCGAGACGTACGTGGCGACGGCCACGGTGCGTTGCCGATCCCGGGACTCCTCGCTGAACACCACCGCACCCTCGAAACCCACGAACCCCAGAATGGCCAACACCAACAGCGCGCCCACGCCACCGCCGGCGAGGTTGGTCGGGGACAGCGCGCCCAGGGCTAAGGTTCCGTCGGCCGGGTGCGTCAAGTTCGCGGCGTGGTAGACCGCCAGGACGATCACCTCCGCGCACAGCAGCGCAGCCAGGATCCGTCCGTTGACGTCTACGCGCAGCACGCCGAGGACGGCCACCAGCGCCCAGCAGGCCAGGGCGATCAGCCACCACGGCAGCGGCACCCCGAACCACTGCTCCACGACCGGGGCCGTCGCCGCACCCACCAGCCCGTACAGGCCGACCTGCATCGCGTTGTAGGCCACCACCGCGACCCACGCTGCCCCGACACCAAACGGCCTGCCCAGGCCACGGGCGATGTAGGCGTAGAACGCGCCCGCGTTGCTCACCCTGCGGGCCATCGCCACGAACCCGACCGCGAACAGCGCGAGGCCGGCGGCCACGGCCAGGAACGCCACAGGTAGACCGGTCAGGCCGGTGACCGCGTAGGCGGTCGGGATCACCCCGGCCGCCACCGTCAACGGCGCTGCCGCCGCGAGGTTGAAGAACACGATGTCAGCCGGTCCCAGCCGGCCGGCAGCCAGCGCGGGAGATTGAGCAGGTGGTGCCATGACAAAGCCTCCAACAAATCGAGAGATGGAAAGCCGGATTACCGCCGCTGGTAGGCCAGCACCGCCGTACCGACCAGCACCTCAGTACGGGTCACCAACTCCGACAACGGCGCCGGCAGGAACGTCAGGACGTGATCGAGATAGGTGGTGGTCTCGCGGTCGGCGCCGTCGAGGACCCGGCCGATCAAGCCCGTGGCCCGAGCCAACGCGGCCAGGAACGCATCACGCTGATCCATCGGACTGCGTCGCCGCAGCCGAGACGACAGACCGGCCATCGGCATTGCCGCAGCACTCATATCCGTCGGCACGTACCGCATCTCCGTGCGCAGCAGCCGGCGGACCGTGGTCGGCCGTACGTGGCCCGTACAGACCAGACGCGCGGCGACCTGCTCATAGGCGGTGGTGCTGATCGTCGTCAGCCAATAGCTGACATCGTGTTGTCCGCGATCAACGAGCAACCGTTCGTGCAGGCGTCGGCTCACCGCATCCGGTAGCGGAAACGGAGCCGGTCCTACCCGCAGCAGACCGTCTTGCAGGTCCACCAGTCTGGCCCACATCAGCTCCGCGACCAGCGTCGCAGCGAGCCCCAGATCGAGTGGACCCCGGTGTATCACGGGCCGTCCGTTGACGTCGTGGTGCGCGAGCCGAAAGTAGTCAGTTGCCAGGGACATGCCGCACATCCCCGTCCGGCTGATGTGAGCCCGCACTGGCCCGTCTCAGCTCAGTGGCAGTCATGCGAGGTGCCCTTGCGGTGATGGTTGCTCGGTGGGCTGCAACAAGGAAGGCGGTCGGATTGGACGTCTCGGGCTGGGTAGGGCGGTCATGTTATTGCCGGGCGCCTTGGGAGATGATCCGCACGGTGTCGTCGGGTGTGTCGATCCACAGTGTGCTGCAGCCGTCGATGGTCGTGGTGATGCCGAGTCGGTCGATCGCGGGCTGGTCGTGGTCATTCCAGCTGTGCCACGCCTGCAGGACGGCTTGCCAGAGCGCTTGTGGGCCGCCGCTATTGACGGTGGCTCTGCCGTTTACCGGCGGCGTGATTTCTACCCATGACCTGTCGGTTTCGGTGAGGAGGAACAGGCCGGGCCGGTTGTCGCGGATGGTGTCGGAGATGGGCAGGAGGTGGGGGACGGCGAGTTGGAGCCAGAACAGGAAGTGCGGGTTGGTGAACAGCTGCGGTGGGATGGTCGTGGTGGTGGTGCTGGGGTTGTTGAAGTCGATGACGAAGCCGGGGTCGGTGCCGAGGCGGCCGGGGTGTTCCAGGCGAGGGCGTAGCCACATGAAATGACCGGGGGTGCCGACGAACCGGCCGGTGACCGTGTTGGCGTCACTTTTGTGGGCGACCAGCAGGCTGCTGGTGAGGTTCCCGCGGTAGTCGGTGACGAGCCGTCCGCGGTGGTTGAGCTGGTCGATCCAGGCCGGTGGGATCGCGGCGACGGCGGCGGTGGACAGGATCCGGTCGTAGGGGACGCGGGTGGGGACCCCGGCGGCGCCGTCACCGACGATGAGGCTGGGGAACCGGTGTAGGTCGGTGAGCCGGTGGCGGGCTTGGCTGATCAGGGTGGGGTCCAGGTCGATGCTGGTGACGTACTCACAGCCGAGGTGGTGGCAGAGGATGGCGGTGTTGTAGCCGGTTCCGGTGCCGATTTCCAAAACCCGGTCTCCGCCGCTGGTTTTCAGCAGGTCGAGCATGGTGGCCATGAGGCTCGGGCAGGTGGAGGAGCTGGTGGGTGCCTCACCGGCGGCGTCGGCGCGCTGTTGGGTGATCAGGGGTTCGTCGCGGTAGGCGGCGTGGAGCCAGGCGCGTCGCTGTTCGAGGTCGGGGCTGTCCTGGTACTCGCGGCCGTGGAGGCGGAAGTACGGGACGAATTGGTGCCGGGGGGTGTGGGTGAAGGCGTTGCGCCACTGCTCGGTGAGGACCCCGGCGGCGGTGAGGGTGGCGGCGAGGTCGGCGGCCAGGGGACGCCAGTCGTCGCTGGTCACTGGTGATGGCCTTTCTGAAGTAGGTCAGCGATGGCCGCTACGACTTGGCCAGCCGTGTTGCTCATCCAGCACACGTCGAGGGCGGCGTGCAGGCCACCGATGCTGTGGCGGGCTTCGACGGCCGCGAACACTTCATCTGCGGGTGACGTCCCGGCAGGCGTCCTGAACTTCGTTGGCCACCGGTACACCGAACGCATCTGCTCCAGCTCAACGCTGGAGTGCGTGTGGTGTGTGGCCGGTCCAGGTGCCATCCGCTGCCGTCGTCGCCGACAGGCGCAGCTCCATCGGGAAGTCACTGCTATCGCGTCAGAAGGTTTCACGGCCGTCGAGCCGTTGCCTTAGCTGTCAGAGTCGGTGACGCGCGTGGTGCCGGGGTACGCCTTCCCGTCATTGGAACGGCTGGTGCCTGTCGAGGTCCCCGGTGGCGTTGGGGTGGTGGCGTGCCTGACCGTCGCCGGCATGGGCCTGGCCAGCCGGGCGGCGAACGGGAGCCTTACGCCGGGGGTGTGGGCCATCGGGAACACATCGGCTGACTCGCGCAGTGGTAGCAGGCCACCGCCGTTGATGAGGGTCAGGTGCGGGCGCCGTAGTCTTTCTGACACTCTCTCGACTCCAATAAGATGTGGCGGAAGTTGGTTACCTGTCGAATTCGTTGAGCTTTGCTCCACCGATGAACGCGTCCCATTCCTGCGGGGTGAAAACGAGCTGCGGGCCGGTCGGGTTCTTCGAGTGGCGCACGGCCACGGACCCGTCGTGGCGGTGGTCGACTTCTACGCAGTTGTCGCCTCCGCTGGAGAGAGTGGACTTGTGCCAACCGGTTCGGCGGCTGATGGGTTTCATTGAGGGGCTCCTACCTGTCGGTGCAGCGATTCTGCTGCGTTTTCGATGAAAGTGAGGCTTCCTGCCGGCGGTAAGGCGGCATCGCGGAGCCGGTCGAACAGGGTGCGGTACCGGGTGACCTCGGCCGGTTCGGTGAGCACTAGGTCGGAGGTGACGGTGTCTACGGTGACGATCGTGGGGTCGTCGGGGTCTGGGTATTCGTATCGGGAGAACGCGGAGCGGGGCACCGAGTGGGACCCGATGCGGGCGGCCAGCGGCAGCACCCGCACGCACAAACTGTTCTGCGGGCGGGCTTGGGCGACGATGTGTTCCAACTGTGCGGCAACGAGGTCCGGGGAGGCTGTGTGCCTGCGTATAGCCAATTCGTCGATGATGACCTCGTAGCTGGGGCCGCCGGGGCGTTGGATCATCTGCTGGCGAGTTCGGCGGCAGGTGACCGCGCGCTCGGTTTGGAAGTCATCGGCGAGCCCGTCGCGGTCGCACTCGGCGCGGAAGCGCGTGAATTCCGGTAATTGCATTAGCCCGGGTAGGAATGTCAGGTGGTATTCGAAGATGGCTGCGGCGCCGGCTTCTAGGTTGGCGTAGAGGGCTTGGCGTGGACCCATCTCTCGCGTCCACCTCTCCCACCATCCCCGCTCCCGGGCATCTCGGGCGATGTCCATTACCTGGGTCCAGCAACGCTGGTCTGCGCCGAGGGTTTCCAGGAGCCGCATGATTTCTTCGAGGTCCGGGATGATGTGACCGTTTTCCAATCTAGAAAGCCGCTGCCGGCCAATGCCGATGCGCTGCGCCAGCGTTTCCGCCGGCATCTTGGATGCGTCGCGTAGCCGCGCCAACTCAATGCCAAGTCGTCTACGTCGGACGTACGGACTGATCACACCCCCTCCTCTCTCGCTGCTCTGGCGGGTCTGTCGCCTGCGGCGGTGCGGTAGGAGGAGCTTAAGGGCGTTCTGTGCCTAACCCCACCGAACGCGATCATGGTCCTCGCCTGTTTGTGCAGGTCAGAGCACAGTCACTACCTAACTCACTACCTAAATCACCCCTCAGTCCCGTCTTACAAGGTCGCTGACGTTGGGCGAGTGTGGACGTACACCGACCGGGCACGAGCGGGAGCGCAACGGCCGCTCAAGGTTCAGGGGCGGTCCGATCGCACGACGGGAGGCAGACAGGTGGACCTGGCGATACTGGCCGTCACCGCCGTGGTGCTGGGATTCGCGCTAGGCGTTTTCGCGCTGCGCGGGATTGCCCGCTGGTGCCCAGACTGCGGACACAGGCTGACGTGTGGGTCGTGCCATCCCCCACTGAATGCCCCCGCGATGACGCATCACCAGCCGGCGGGAAGGAACTGAAAGTGGAGGCGTCGATCTGGGCACACCTCGGGACGAATCAAACACGTCGAGGAATCGCCACGGCAGACGCGATCCTGGCGCAGCACCGGCAGTTGGGGCGCCTATGTGTATGCGGCCGGCCCACGCCTTGCTCGGTGGCCGAAACCGTCCGGTCCAGACGGGCCGGACTCATGCGAACACTACGCAATATCACCCCCGCGCGCGGCGTGGCAATCGTCGACCAGAACACCGTACCCATTCCTACCCAATGCCGCCCATCAGATTTTGGTGGCTGATTTGCACTCAACTTTCTGCCAGCAAAGCTCGGGTGGTTTTCGTGCCATCCGTGACCATATTTCGACTATCCATGGAAGGAGGGGAAACACATGACCAGCAGTGTGATGACGACTCGTCGTTGGGCGACCGTCGTGAGCGTCGCGGAAACCGCGGCGCACGAGCTGAAGGAGTCGCCGAACAACAGTGCGGCACAGCTTCCGCTAATCACGCGTACCGGCTTCGAGCAGCGGCACATCGTGACCAGTCAGATCGGCAGCCTGTAACACCCAGCAGTGGTGGGGCCGACGCGCCAGTCGGCCCCACCATCTTCGAACGACTTGGAGGATCACGACGTGGGCCGCATCCGCACACGCACGACGGCATTCGATCTCGACGTCCACACAGGTGAGGGCGAGACCGTTCTCGAAGCTCTGCGCCGCCACAATTTACCGGCACAGGGTCTGCTGCTGTTCAACGACGACATGCAGTTCGTGTCGCTGACACGGGTTCTAGGGGCCGTGGACACGATTTCGGCGTACTCGATGCGTAACCCCGACTTCGGCATTCTCGATCCGACGATTCAACTGAGCGTGTCGGCGGACCCTGTGGCGGAGATTTTCGCCGCCGACATCGACCAGAAGCTGACCCTGCTGCAGTTCGACCGCCGGGAAGCCATCGACTACATCTACGCCTCATTCAGCGCCGTCCTGGACAACTACCGCCGCGCCAACGGCCCCGACGCGGTGATCCAGGTTGCTTTATCCGGTGGCGGGGACGGGCGGATCGTGGGCGAGTGCGTCGGCCGATACCGCGACCACCACCCGGGCGCACAGTTCCAGGCGATCATCACCGCCAACGGGTTCGAGGACGAGACCGCACACATCGAGGCTGCCACCACCATCGCCGTGAACTTCGGCATCCCGTACGCGGTGTACGACGAGGCCGCGTCGGCGAAGATGCTCGGCTTCACCGACGGCTTTGCCAGCGCCCTGGACCGGTACAGCAACGAGTTCCCCCACGACGAGGCCGAGATCCTGGCCACCTACTGGGTGCAGGAACTCAACATGGAAGTCGCCAAGGCCGCCGGCCGCCGCGCCGTCATCTTCGGGTTCAACCAGGAAGACGTGATCGCCGAGCGGCTGTACCAGGCCCTCACCGGCCGGATCCTGCCGCCGTACCCGGTCCGGCAGATCCGCGACGTGGACCTGATCGCCCCGCTGTACCAGATCCCGAAGCGGATGATCGACGCTCTGGACGTCGAGAACACGATGCGTAACTACCAGCGTCGCACCCCGTCGGTGAGCTACCTGCGTTCCTCGCTGTACTTCACCGCCTACCTGATCGCCGAACGGTTCCCCGCGCTGGCGGCCGGCTTCGCCGACCCGACCATCCTGGCCCGCGCGTCCGAGGAGATCCCGTCGTGGCTGGTCGCCGCCGGGGACCAGACCGGCCCCGAAGGCACCAGCTCGTGACGGCCGCCGTCACCGCGCCGCTGAATCTAGCGGCCATCCGCGGCGCCACCGTGCACACCCAGCCGTGGACGTACGCGATCATCGGCGACACCTTCGCCAGCCCCGCGATCACCGAGGCCCTGACCATCTCCTACCCGACGCACGGGTTCAAGCGGCTGAGCCAGACCGGTACTGACAAGAACTTCACGCTGGAGGCGCGCAACGACATCACCCTCCGCGGCCCGAACGACCCCTGCCCGTGGCAGCAGCTCCTCCGACAGCTCACCGATACGCCCTACCGCAACGCCCTACAGGCCCTAACCGGCGCGGACCTCACTGACGCGGTCTTGAAGATTGCGTTCTACCGGTACGGGCCGGACGCCTGGTTCAGCCCGCACCGCGACGACGAACGCAAGCTGCTATCGCACATCTTCTACTTCAACACCGACTGGCCCGAAGACATCGGCGGCGACCTGCTGATCAACCGGTCAAACAGGATGCTCGACACCCACACCCGCGTCACCCCCAACGCGGGAACCAGCGTGGTCGTCGTACGCAGCGACAACTCATGGCACGCCGTGCAACGGGTCGACGCCGACGCCGGCCGCACCCGGCAGAGCCTCATCGCGCACTTCTACCAGCCCGGCTCCGACGTGTCCTTCTACGACAGCTGAGCCCCCAAGCCACCGCGCCGGCTCGGTGAAGCCCCCTAGCGCCCGGGCCGGCGCGGTCCTCATTCACGTCCCCACCATTGAGAATGGAGCGGTGCCGCGTGCAGATGCCGGAGCTGGCCCTGTGCTACCGCCAGGCCATCACCCACGACCAGTTGCGGCACGACCTCACCACCGTCGCCGGCATCGACCGCCTCCAGGGCAGCCACGGCCTGAACAACCTCGCCGACGACATCGCCGACCGCGCCGCCGCCTGCGGCCTCGACGTGCAGGTGCGCCGCTACCAACCTGGCGCCCCTGATGCCCGCTGGTGGAACTACACCGCCCCGCAAGCCGGCTCCCCGCGAGCGGCGTCCCTGACCATCCTCGGCGAAACCGGGCCGGTCACCAGCTACCCGCTCGACCCTTGCACCCTGGCTCGGGGATCGGCATCCACCCCACCCTCGGGCATCCGGGCACCGCTGATCGACCTCGCCCGCACACCCCAGCCCCGGGTCCCCGGCGCGTTCGTGATCAGCCCGCCGCTGGGACGCTTCGCGCTGCGGACCCTGGTCGAGCAACTCCACGACTGGGGTGCCATCGGCCTGGCCTTGCGATCGACCCGCCGCGAGGGCTGCGACGACACAGTCATCGACCGCATGGAACTACCCGACGGATGCCCCCTCGTCGGCTTCAGCGTCTCCGCGAGCCAGAGCAACCGGCTGCAGGCCGCCGCAGCGAACAACGGCCACGTCCACGTTCATGCCGAGCACGACCCCGCCGCCCCCATGCCGCTGGTCTACGCCCGACGCCGCCACCGCACCGGCGGACAACTCGGCGTGCTGATCGCCCACCTCTGCCACCCCGCGCCCGGAGCAGACGACAACGCCTCCGGCGTCGCCGCGCTGCTGAGCATCGCTCGCGCCGCCCACCACATCTACGGCCCGGACCGGGGTCCGAACTTGGCGTTCCTGTGGGCACCGGAAATGGTCGGCACCGCCGCGTACCTCCACGACATCGCCGACCACCCCGACCACAAGCCCGCGTTCGCGCTCAGCCTCGACATGCTCGGCGGTGACCCCAACATCTGCGGCGGCGTCCTCACCATCGAGCAAAGCCCAGACCACCTACCGGCCCCGCTCGCCGGCGCGTTAGAAGCCGCCGCGCGTGCTGTGAGCCCTGCCGCGGTTTCCTACTCGACGGCCGTTCAGCTACCGACCTGGCCGCGCGCGGTCGTCCCGTTCGTTGGCGCCAGCGACCACCTGCTGTTCGCCGACCGCAGCATCGGCATCCCCGCCGCCCACATCACCCGCCTGCCTAACCGGTTCCACCACACCTCCCACGACACCACCGCCACAATCTCCTACCCCGAACTACACCGCGCCGCAGTCACCACAGCGGTCGCCGTCACAGCCCTGTCCACCGGTGGGCCGGCGTTGGCCCAGGTGATCGACGCCGTCGCAGACCTCGGCTGCCGCCGTCTCACCGCACTGATCATCTCCGCCGACGGGGCCAATACGACTGCGGAGGACCTGCGGCACACCGCAGAGGTGGCAGACGGTGCGCTGCGCACGCTCCAGCTCTGGCACCCCACGATGCTGACCGACATCAACCACACGCGCGCCCACCTGGCCGACATCGCCGATCGCCTCATCCCGAGCGGCGAGACCGCGCCGAGCACCGACTCGGCCACGGCCGCCGTCCCGTTACGCCGGTGGCAAGGGCCGTGGAACCTTCACAACCTCGACCACGCCCTCAGCCGGGACGGACGCACCCGCCTGGCCCGGCTGCTCGTCGGTGGCGCCGCGGACTACGCGAGACTCGTCGCCGTGGCCCACAGCATCGATGACCAGCACAACGTCGCGCAGATCGCCGCACGCGCCGCCCGGATCACGGCACTCACCGTCCACCCCGCCCACGCCCACGCACTGTTGGACGTGATGGCCGAAGCCGAATGGATCGCCTGGCAGTAGCGGCTATCGGCCCTGGCCTCCGGCCCCCCACGCCGACCGGCCCGACGCCGCGACACTCGCTGCCAGGAAGCCGCAGTTCACGACCGTGAACAGCGCCATCACCCAAACCATGCCCGCCGGCCACAGCACCAGCGATACGGCGACCAGGGTCACCATGAAGCCGTAGTCACGGACCAACTTCACCAGCCGCACCAGCGGAGACCCGGAGGTCACCAAACTCACGTTGGTGCCTTCCTTGGCCATCACCGAGGTCACCATGTTGACCATCCACGAAGCACCGAACACCGCCAGCAACCACGACGGCACCCACGAACTCGCCGCCGACACCACCGCAGCGACCGCACCCACCAACGCAATCTGCACCGCGATGTCACACAACACGTCCAGCCGACCACCGGCCGCACTCGACTGACCAGTCACCCGCGCCAGCTGCCCATCACAGCAGTCACACACATACGCCACCTGCCACAACAGCCAGGCGACAACCCCCCACCACCGGGCCGTACCGCCGGCCACTGCCTCAGCCAAAGCGACCGTGGTCAGCGACGCACCCACCCCAAGCACCAGGTTCGCCAACGTCAGCGCCGACGGGCGCAGTCCCCACCTGTGCGCCGCGACGCACAATCGCGCCGACACCGGGTAGTCCACCCACACGGTGAACAGACCAGCCGGCCGGGCCACCGCCCGATACTGCGCCCAGCCCGGCGCTGCCATCGGCGGTGTGGTCGTTTGCGTCATCGTTGCCTCTCGCCTCAAACGCTCAGGTAAGCGATCAGTGCACACGCCTCATCGGCAGGGCCTGGTTCGAGCACCATGACGCCGCCCTAGACGAGCGGCTCGTAGCCCCGGCAGCCTGAGCCTGCCTCGATGGTGTGGCCCATCGTTCGCTGTCGTCATTTTGCCTGGTCACCGTACGGGATCGTGCGGCGGTCGCCCGCTGTGGCGAACACGTTCCCGCTGACCTGCATGATCGGCTGAGCGGTCTCGCGGGGTACACCGTCGGGGTCGAAGTCGGCGGAATTGAATGCGACTTCCTCGACGGCAGCGAGGTACACGCCGTGGTCGCCGCCGGTATCCAGGCGCTGTGTGCGCCGGCATGTCATCCAGCCGAGCCCGTTACGCAGCACCGGACCGTAGGCAGACACATCCTCGGCTATCGGTAGCCCGCACGCTGCCAGCTTGGTCGCCCGGTCGGGGAATTCGTATCGGGAGTAGCGGGCGCCGAGCCGCCACACGCCTTCCAACTGATCCGCCCGCGGCACCGACAGCGTGAACCCGTCAGCAGACGCCAAGTTCCCACAGGTCCGAAAATCCCGATGAACCGCCACGATGATCATCTGCGGGTCGGTAGACACCGAAGTCACGTTCGACACCGGAATCAGGTTCGCTTCGCCACTGGGGCTGCGACTACCGATCAGGTAGGCGACCCTCGGACTGAGCAGGCGATGCGCCCGCCCCAGGTCGCCGCGGATCAACGGGCCGGTCATGCTGTCGCCTCTTGACGGAACGATCGGATCGCCTCGGTCAGCTCACGGCCTGATCGGGATGTCGCGTGCCGTCCGGCCCGCAACCGGGCTGTCACCTCACCGAGCACCTGGTGGACTTGCTTGATCCGCTGCTGCTTCGGCATCTCCAGCACCGGACGCACCGCCTCAACTGCCCCCTCCGGCCCACCGCCAGTGGAATCCAATCGGGCGATGGCCAGATATCCGCGCCCAAGCGCCCAGCTCACCGGCCAACTGCCACCAGCCGGTGCCGACTGGCCGTAGCCCAGCGCCGCCATCGTTTCCTCCACCGCACCCTGATCACCCAGATGGGCGTAGCTCACCGCCCGGTAATACAGCTGCCGATGATGCGGAAACGAAAACAATCCCCCGAACTCAGCCAGAGCCCCCACCGGTGACCGCGGCGGCGGTTCAGTACGCAACAGTGCTCGCGCTTCATCCCGGCGGCCCAGCTGGGCGAGCGCCCGCACCTGTAGACCACGCAGCCGCCGGTGCCCGTCGCCGCCCACCGCCACGTCGTTGCCTTCGGCAGCGTGGGCGAGGACAGCTTCGGTGTGTCCGCGCCACAGGTCGATCATCGCTTTCGTGCACAGCGCCCAGCTCCGCAGCCCGGTGTGCCCGGCCATTGCCGCGAACGACTCGGCGCTGCGCGCCTGCGCCATGCCCGCCTCCGGCTCACCCACATCATGGGACAGCGAGGCCAGGAGGAGGCAGGTGGCGCTCATGGTCACGTACAAGTCGGCTGCCGTCCGTGGATGCTGCCGGCCGCTTTCGATCTGAGCGGCAACCCGATCACGCAGCACGACGGCGTCGACGATTCCGCGCCCGACATCGGAGGTGGCCACGTAATCGTCGGCGGCCCGCCGTAGGTCGGTGCGAAGCGCCTGCAGGTCCGTCGACACGGGCTGATCTTGGTGGGCGGCCTCGGCCAGCCGGAGGGAGTCACCGGCAGCAAGCCGCAGGAGACCCGGCGCGGCAGCCGCGCCTCCGCCCGCTGCAAGAGACATCAGTAGCGCGCGACGCCGCATCTGCTCATCCTCCCCACCCAACCCACAGAGACTCTGTCCTTCATCCACGACAGCACGCCGTGGCCGCCGGCCGCCGTAAAAGCCAAGGTCAGCGTCGCACGCCGCACCCAGGACTGCCCGGTATCCCTCCCGCACCAGCGCCGTCGGCCAGCGGTGCCGGCCACCTTCATGCTCGACAACCTTTCGATCATCAAGTGTCGGCGAACCAGGACCGTGCTGTTGCCACAGGTAGCGGTTGACCGCCTCCGCCAACTCCTGAGGTGACATAGGACCGCAGGCACCGGACGGTGACGGACGACGCAGCCGCGCCGCCCGCAGACGATCATTCGGCGGTTTGTCATCTGCCGTCGCCACCACACCTCCAACTTGCCAAGATCAAACAAATGGTGTCCGATGCAGCATTTCAACGGCCTAGCGCCAGATCAAGACGCGGCACGACATCAACGAGAGCCTGTTCGTGACGGGGTCGACGCCCCCGGGTGCGGCTGCGGCAGAGTAGTCCTGCGAGGAAGAACCATCCCGGCGGAGGCCGGCGGCTTTTGGCCGCCCCTGCTAACGCATTATCCCGACCGCCGACGGTGAAGCGGCGCGGAGGTGCCGCGCCCGCCCCGTAAGACTGTGACCCACTGGCTCCATGATCATGTTCGTGGGGACCGAGCGGAACAGTCCATTGGGCTGGGTAGCGCACGTAGGAGGTCCAGGACCGGCGACCAGTGGTAGGGCCCGTCGGGATCGGCCGGGCGTAGTGCCTCTGTCGTTGTCAGCCGGACTCCGCTGTCGGCGAGCCGTCGCAGGTGGCCGTCGAATGCGGGATGGGCGGCGAGGTCGGCTTTGGCGTAGGGCGAGGCCACGATTGGCAGGCGGGTTCCGAGCGCGCCGTTGAGGACGCCAAGGGCCAGGCTGTCGTTGATCCCGGTGGCCCACTTGTTGATCGTGTTGAAGGTGGCGGGGACGACGGCGAGCGCGTCGGGCATCGGTTGGGTGCTCTGTTCGTCGGGGTGACGCTGCCGATGCCGTACCGGACTGCCGGTCTGTTCGGCGAGGTCGTCGACCGGCAGCCAGGAAGTGGCAGTGGGGGTGGCGATGATGTGTACGGTCCATCCTTCGCGTTGGACAGCGGCGACGAACTCACCGATGCGGCGGGCCGGCGGGGCTGCACATACCACCAGGCACAGCGTGCGGCCGGTACGAGGGGGCACTTACGCCGCCACGGCGGTGCGTTCGGCGAGCGCCCGCAGGCCTGGCATGTCCGCATGCCGTTCTCGCTGGAGAAGTTCGGCGATTAGGTGTCGTGCTGGTTGGTTGACGCTGAAGATCTGGGCGGAGAGACGTTCGGCTTCTAGCAGGTGCAGTACTGCGGAGGCGTCGTGGCCCGCACCGCGGGCGTGGGCTGCGGCGAGATCCAGATGCACCCGCGTTCGCCGGCCAATGAGTGCTTCGGGTAGCCGGGAGAGGTCCACGCTTGCCCCGAGCCGGAGCGCGGCGGCGGGGTCGTAATCGGCTGCGATGCCGATGCGGTGAATGGCCACGTTGGTGGGGCCGAAGCCTGTCCAGACGTCGTTGTGGTCGCCACCGATCTGATCAGCCATGCTGGCCGCGCGGTCCAGGTAACAGGCGGCGTCTTGGTGTCGTCCGCGACGCGCCGCGATGACGCCGGAAAGCAGCGTCAGCGCTCCACGAACCGAAAGTCGGGCGCGGGTGCGCAGGCCGTCTCGGTCGAGGACATCGAGTGCCTCCGCCACGAGGTCCGCGGCTTGGTCCTGCCGCTGCGGTGTCGCCAGGACGGCGCAGGCGATGCTGTGCGCAGCCGCGCCGGCCAAGTCATTGTTTCCGGTGGAGTCGGCGCCTCGTCGTGCACGGTCAGCGGCGACGAGAGCCAAGCTGTGGTCACCTGCCCTGAGCGCAAGTTTCGCCGCTGCTAGGTGGGCGGCAGGCAGGAGGTACTCCGCCGCCTGCCGCTGCCGGCCGCCGCCTAGGCCTGCTTCAGCGCGGCCGATGATGTCCGGTAGCAGGGATGCCGTAGTGGAGTAGTCGGCGCGTTGGTAGGCGAGGTGTGCCGCCCCGATATCCGCACGTTGCGCGTGGTGGTCTGGCTCGCCGGCCGACCGGGGGGAGCGTCCTGGCGCCAGCAGACAGCGTCGGAGTGCGCTCAACATCTCCTGATGGTCATTGGCGGATGCGGTGTCGAGCCCGGGGGTGCAGTAAGCCGGCACCGTGTAGGGGCGGATGAGTGTGCTTCCCGCGCCGGGATCATGGTCGCAGGGCGGTGTCCGGCCGCCGTAGAAGCCGAGGTCGGCGTCGCACGCCGCGCCCAGGACCGCTCGGTACCCCTCCCGCACCAACGCTGTCGGCCACCGGTACCGGCCACTCTCGTGTTCTCGAACCTTCCGCGCATCGATCGTCGGCGCACCGGACCCGTACCGCTCCCACAGGTAGCCGTTGACCGCCTCAGCCAACTCCTGAGGCGACATCGGGCCCCCGAACCCAGACGGCGTCGGGCGGCGCAGCCGGGCGGCGCGTAGGCGATTGTTCGGCGCCTTGTCAGCCGAGGCCTTCACCGTCCCCCCATCACTGGTCGCGACCCGAATAGTGCCGAAGGGTCAGCATTCCAGTGGCATCCTGTCGGATCAAGGCTGCCACGGCGGTCGACGCCGGCACGGACGGTTGCATCAACCCGATCAAGATCAAAAGACCTGCGCCGGCGGGTCCGGACATCTGGAGCCGACGGTAAATCCCGCCCGGAGGCCGAGGCGCCGAGGACAGCCGTTCCCGATGTCCCCGATTTGTCGAGGTGGCCTCGCGGATCAGTCGGCGGGACGGGGAAGTGCACGCAGCAGATCCAGGACCGGCGACCACTGGAATGGCCCGTCGGGATCGGCCGGGCGTAGTGCCTCGTTGCTGTCAGCCGGACACCGCGTTCGGCGAGCAGCCGGAGGTGGCCGGCGAATGCGGGGATGGGCAGCGAGGTCAGCTTTGGCGTAGGGCGAAGCGACGACTGCAAGGCGAGTTCCGAGCGCGCCGTTGAGGACACAGAGGGCCAGCCTGTCGTTGATCCCGGCGGCCCACATGTCAATCATGTTGAAGGTGGCGGGAACGACAGCGACCGCGTCGGGCACTGATTGGGCGCTCGGCTCGTCGGGGCGGCGCTGCCGATCCCGCACCCCGCCCTGCCGGTCTGCTCCGCGAGTTCATCGAGCGGCAGCCAAGCAACGGCGGTGGGGGTGGCGATAAGGTGGACGGCCCATCCCTCGCGCTGGACAGCGGCGACGAAGTCGCCGATGCGGCGGGCCGGCGGGCTGCGCACACGACAAGGCACAGGGCACGGACGGGAGGATGGGAAGTCATCTACGCAGCCACGGCAATTTGCTCGGCGAGCGCCCACAACGCGGTGGCGTCGGTCGGCCAATTCCGGCGTTGCAGCTCTACGATGAACCGTCGAGCGGGTTGCCTGACGCTGAACACCGGATCGGTATGACCTTCGATCTCCAAAAGGTGTCGTGCCACGGCAGAGTCCTTACCCGGACCGCGGGCATTGGCTGTGATGAGGTCTACTATGGTCATTTAAAATGGCGGGACCTAGTAGTGTGCCGTGACGTCTCGCTGTCCACCCGCTCTAATGCAGCCAGCCAGGGAAAGGGGCTGATGTTGCTGTTGCCAGATCCCGGGGGGTGCGGTTCGTAACCTGATGTTCCGAGTAGCACGTCGATGCCCTCCGCGCGCAGAGTCTCGATCGCGTTACGCAGCGGTATACGGGCGGCGAGGGCGGCGTTGATGAAGGGCAGGACGACGATTGGAATGTCGGTGCCGATTTGTTCGGCTAGGAATCCGAGTGCATAGGTGTCGCTGATCCCGGCTGCGAGTTTGTTGATCGTGTTGAACGTCGCAGGGGCCACGATAATTGCGGCCGGTGTGAGGCGTGGTCCACGAGGGGTGGTGGGCTTGCGGTAGCTGGACTTGACCGGACGTCCCGTCTGGGCTTCCAAAGCCTTGACGTCAAGAAAGCCTATCGCGGCAGGAGTGGCTATCAGTTGAACCTCCCAACCGCTGGCTTGTGCAAGCGCCACAAGACTGCCGACCTCGCTTGCCGGTCCAGCGCCGCAGACCACAATATACAGAGTTCTGATGGTGCTATTCACAGAGCGGCGCCGATACGCTGCGCCAGGTCTCTTACCGGCGGCCGGCGGTTAGCTGGCACCCTTCGGTGCAGATCGGTGACTAGCTGATGAACTGCGGGACGTAGTCGCACTTCCTCCGGTGCGACGCGTTCAGCATTACATAGTGCACGGGTCGCGTTTTCCCAGTGCTCGCGTTGGGTGTGGGCACGTGCGAGGTCGAGGTAGAGGTTCGCGCGGCGTTCGACAGATGGGATGTGAGCACTGGCGGCTGCCGACTGGCCGAGATGCACTGCCACTCCCGCGTCTCCAAGGATGGTGGACACGCTGATCCGATGAAGTATCACGTTCGTGGGGCCGAAGGCGGTCCACTGCTCATTGCCATCTCCGCCAAGCCGATGCGCGGCGCCAGTGGCTTGATCCAGCAGGGTGAGGGCGGTGTCTCGGTCGTCACACCGGGCCGCGGCGACGGCACCGCGAAGGAGCAACGCACCCGTCAGCGCTAAGCCGGCGCTCGTGCGCCCTGACGCCGTCAATGAGACTGATGCGGCGGTTTGCTTGGCTATTTGCGCCGCCAATCGGTGATTGCCACCGCGGCTAAGCGCGTGTACGAGCGCTCGGCTACTTGCTGCGATGGTTAGGGGGTCATCGCATTGGCGAGCTGCCGACACGCTGCGGTCGGCGGCTATCAAAGCTAGGGGCGTGTCACCTGCTTTCAGTAGCAGGCTCGCGGCCAACTGGTTCGCGTGGACGTTTAGCGCCGTGGGGCGGACTGAGTCTTGTAGGTGTGCCAGCACCTTTGCTAATAAAACCGCCGCCGCTGAATGCTGACACCGCTGGTAACGCGCTTTAGCACTCTGGAGTAAAGCTGCAGCCTCGGACGAACCAGGACTGTCCGATGAGGCGCGGTGGGGTGTAAACAGGGCGGCGGCGAGGACACATAACCCACCTCCGGCCTGGTAAGCGCCTGTCGCGGCAATCGCTCCTGCGTAGTCGAGGAACTCTCGGCGTCGCACCGTCACCTCCTCATCTGAGTCGCTGTTCGCTGCGGCAACGGCAATGTTGGGGTCCGTTCCGGCGCACAGTTCGCCCTGTGTGTACCCATTGGGCGTGATTCGGTTGCGCCCGCCGTGGAAGCCGAGATCGGCGTCGCGTTCCACGCCGAGGACGGATCGGTAGCCTTCGCGTACCAGGGCTGCCGGCCAGCGGTACCGACCGTTCTCGTGCTCGCCGACCTTGCGAGCGTCGAGAGTCGGGGCCCCCGTGCCGTAACACTCCCAGAGGTAGGCGTTGACTGCCTCAGCCAGCTCCTGTGGTGACATGGGGGCGCCCACGTCTGACGGTGATGCTTTACGCAGCCTGGCAGCGCGCAGACGCTCGTTGGGCAGTCGATCACCAGACCTCACCACCCGCGCCTCCACCGTCAAGATCGTCACTTAGGATGCCGAGCCAGCATCTCAGCGTCGATGGCGCGTATCAAGGCTGCAACGCGATGAACTCGGATCGGTTAGGTGCGCCTGGCTACTTCTGTCTTGCCCAGCGGGCGTGGCGTTCGAGCCGGTGGATGGTCAGGTCGTCGGTGATGCGTAGCCATCCGGCGAGGTCGGCGATCCACCAGGCGTTTTGGTAGAGGACGAAGTCGGTGATGGTGTCGGACAGGGTGGTGGCGGTGCCGTTGTCGAAGGCGTCGCCCATTTCGTGGTGGCTGACTTCTAGACGCAGCGGCTGGCCGGTGTCGCTGTGGGGGTTGTGGTCGGGGACGGTCGGTTGTGGTGTGTCGTGGTTCATGGTCTGCCGTCCCTTCTACTGGTCGTGGCGGGGCGATGGTTGGGTTCCGGGGGCTGGTTGGGGTGGTTTGAGTTGGGGGTCGATGCCGGTGGTTGCTGTGCGTTGTGGTTCGAGGGTGGCGAGGCGTCCGGCGAGGCGTTGTCGCATGTCTTCGGTGAGTAGGTCGCGTCCGAGTTCGATGGCGGTTCGTGCGGGTTGGGTGCGGCGGAGCCTTGCGAGGAGTGCTTGGTCGGTTTCGGGGGCTGCTCCGTATGCCCAGATGGCGGTGGGTAGGTCGGTGAGGTGTTGTGATCGTTCGTGGGTGCGGGTTTGTTCGAGGTGCCAGGCGACGGTGAGTTCGTCGATGGGGTCGCCGTCGAAGCCGATACTGATGATCGTTTCGTAGACCTGTTGGCGTTGTGGGCTGGTGAAGGTGTCTGAGTGTAGGAATCGGCCGAGTTGGCGTGCTTGGTCTGGGTGTTGGAGCAGGTCGGCTAGTAGTTCTTCCTCGGCCATGATGCGGGCGGGGTCGGCTTGCTCGACCGCGAGGGTCGGTTCGGGGAGGGCGGCCTGGCGAGGTGTGGGCTCGTCGAGGTCGGCTTCGATGAGGGCTGCGTTGATTTGGGCTTGGCGGGCGAGGGCTGCGGCGAGGCGGTTGAGGTGCGCGGCGCCGGCTTCGTCGCGGCTGTGGGCGGCGTTGGTGGTGATGCGTTGGGCGTGTTGTTGAATATCGCGGCGTAGGCCCGCGTCGATGACCATGCGGGCGTAGGCGGCGGCATGCTGTGGTTCGGGGCAGGTATCGCGTAGTCCGTCGAGCCAATCGGGCGCCACACCGTTGGCGTTGACCCGTTCGGCGACCAGTTCGGTGAGCGTGCTGCCGGAGGCGTGGGGGTAGGCGGTGCGGGTGTCGGTGATTGCGGTGTACACGGCGGCGTGGAGGCTGTTGCCGAAGTCGCCGGGCCGTAGGTGCCCGAACTCGGGGCCGGCGGGGACGGGTTCGGCGAGCAGTGCGCCGAGGAGGGCTTGTTCGGCTCGGGTGTTCAGCGAGGTCATTGCTGTTTACCTCCAGTCCTGTCGGCTACTGCGTGTTCGAGATTGCTGTGCCTGCTCGACGGCGTGGTCGGCTTCGGCGAGGCGTTCGGCGGATCGGTCGAGGTCGGCGGCGAAGACAGGGTCGCTGATCTGCAACCACATGCCTGCCCCGTCCTCAGGGGTCCACCAGAAGCCGTCGTAGTGGATGAAGTCGGCGACCTGTTGCCCGAGTGGCCGGGCGTCGCCGCGGTGTAGGGCATCGTGGATGACGGCATCGGGCACGCTCTGGCCGCCGCGGGTCTGCTCCGCGCTAGCTGAGATCAGGTTGGCGGGCACGGCCGCGAGTGGGTCGGCGGACAGCCATCTGCCGCGGAGTTCGGCGTTTGGGGCTGCCTGGTCGGCTTTGCCGGGTGCGCGGTGTCCGGCGCGGCAGGGTTGGGCGTAGGCGGTGGCTGCGTTTTGGAGCACGATCCGTAGTTCTGAGTGCCAGTAGCGGGCGGCCTGGCCGGACGGGGCGGTACTGGTGTAGATCTCGTGCCGCCAAGCCTTCAATGCCCAGAGTTCTTCGATGAGGCCCGGGTGCTGCGGCCAGCAGTGCGGTAGCCGGTGTTCGGTGGCCAGTTCGTAGCGGTCATGTAGCCAGGTCACCCAATCGACCAGCTCCACCCACGCGGTGCGCCGTTCGGTGGGGGTCATGGCGTGCCACTCGCGCACCAACGTGCGCGGGTCGGCCTGCGGGGTGTCGCTGTCGCGCTTGGCGCCGGGCGCGGGCCGCCGTGGACGGGGGGTGGGGTTGCCGCGTCCGCCGGGCCGTAGGCGGGCGATGGGGTTTTCGGGGTCAGCCACGCTGGTGTTCCTCCAGTTCGGCGAGTTCTTTACGTACGGCAGCCACGGAGGTTGCGTAGGCGTGGGCGCGGTCGGATTCGTAGTGGCGCACCATTCGGGAGATCAGCGCGGGGGTGGTCCCGGCAACGATCAGCGCTTCTCGCTTGTCCTCGTCGAGGGTGCGGACCTGGTCGGGGTTCAGTGTTTTCCGGTCGCTGAGGTTGGTTTGCATGGTGGTGCCGTGGTGCAGGCTGCGGCTGGTACTGCTCAGCGTTTCCCGGTATTCGCCGGCCAGTCGTGAGAATTCGGCCAGCTCGTCGCCGGACAGGCCGCCGAGGGCGATTTTGCAGGTGGCGGCGCCCCAGATCATGTCGGCGCCGTCGCGGCCCCACCGCTGCCGTGCCTGGGCCAGGTCCTGCAGGACGGCGACGACGAAGATGCCGGACCCGCCGGCGTAGGACATCAGCGCGGGCAGATGCGGCAGCGGGACAACGTTGGCCACCTCGTCGAGGATCAACGCCAGTGGTGGGGTGAGCCGGCCATGCGGTCGGCGTTCAGCCAGCTGCTGGGCGGTGGTGGTGATCTCGTCGACGAACGCCGAAATCAGCGGGGCCAAGGATCCGGCCTGCTTCTCCGAGACCTGCAGGTAGATGGTGCCGCTGCGGGTGAGGAAGTCGGCGATATCGAATCCGCCGCCGGCGGGTGGGCAGAACACATCGCGGGCCGCGGTCGACAGCAGGGGGGCGACGGCGGTCTGCACGGTGGTCCACATGTTGGAGCGGGTTTCGGCTGGTGACTGGTAGATGTTGTTGATCAGCTCGGCGACCCCGGGTGCGGCGCCGGCGTGGGCGGCGAGCAGCCGGATGGGTTCGTCGTCGGTCTGATCCAAGGACCAGCGCAGCACGTCCGCCATCGAGCGGTCGGTGAGGGCGGCGGCGTGTAACCATGCGGCGAGCAGGTTCGTGGCGGTCAGGCCGAAGAACCCGGCGTTGGTGGAGTCCGACCCGCCGGTCTCCGGCTTGCCGACGGTGACCATCACCTCGGCGCGTTCGCGGGCCTTGTCGAACCGCTCGCAGTCGCTGGTGGGTGACCAGCGCAGGGGGTGCGGCCAGCGGGTACCGGACAGGTCCATCACGGCCACCGGGCCGCGAGACGTGCGCAGAGCCATGGTGTTGAGGGCTACGTCGTTGCGTACCGACGTGACGAGGGCGGGGCCGCGCCAGTCGGCCAGCCAGGGGATGATGACCTGGCTGGTTTTGCCCTGCCGTGGTGCGGCTAGCAAGAGCACCGAGTGTTGGATGCCCAGCCACAGCGGGATTCGGGTGCGGCCGAGCGGGACTGCCACATCAGCGGGTTCCAGCCGGTCCCGGTCGTCGCGTAGACGCCGGCCGCGTGTCAGCACCGCCTTCTGCGCGAACGCGGCGCGGGTCTGGGCGGGTGAGGCGAAGCCGCGGTAGCGGCGCCGGTCACCCACCCGCCGAAGTGCCATCCCGGCGGCGGCCGTGAATCCGGCGACCGTGAGCACCGCCGCGGTATACATGCCGGCGGGGCCGGGCAGCTGCGCGCGGGCGGGTGCGGGCCAGGCTTGGCGAGGATCGGCCCAGTTGCCGTGCAGATGGGTGAGGATATGCAGGCTGTCACCCACGGACGCGGCCGGCCAACTGAACGCGAACAGCAAGCCGGCGACCTGTCCGACCGCCCACACCCCCACCACCACGGCCGCGACAGCGGCTAGCGCCGCGGCGAACAGGTAGTCGGACACGCTGTCGAACAACGGCCGGCGGGCGATGGTGTGATCGGCCATCACAGCGCCATCCGCTCGTTGGTGTAGAACAGGGCCCGCTCGGCCGGGTGCAGCACGGTCTGCACGACGTGGGAGGCGTGCCGGCCGATCTTCCAGATCGCGCGGCCGACCTGTTCACCAGACCAGGAGGCGATGTGCGCGCACTCGGTGTCGGTCAATCCGATCGCATCGCGGGTCATCGCTAGCGGGGCGGTGTCTTGGTGCAGGCAGATCCGCACGTCGCAGGAGGCGATCAGATTTCGGGCGATGGCGACTTCGGCGGAGCCTTCGGGTCCGACGGCTTCGAAGTCGGCCAGCCGGTGGGTGGCCAGGATCTGGATGGTGCCGTGGGCGCGCGACAGGCGAAGGTCGGAGTCGATTTTGCGGATCATCGCCGGGATACGCATGGCCCGCCACAGTTCGTCGCGGACCACCATCCGGACGGGGCCGTTGGGTTCGTCGATGGCCGCTTGCCCCCAGCTGCTGACGCAGGCCAGGGTCATGGCGACGGTGTCGTCTCCGCGGCCGTCCAGGCGGGACAGGTCGACGGTTTGGATAGGTGCGTCGAAGTCCAGGCGCACGGTGGTCGGCCGGTCGAACAGTCCGGACAGTGAGCCTTGGACCATGTTGCCCAGCGCGTCGGCGGCGGGGCGGATCATCTCCCGCAGTTCGAAGATGTCGTCGTTGCGTATCCGCAGGTCGTGGGCCATCTCCGGGGTGGGGTCGCGTAGCAGCGCCCACACCTGCGGGATGGTCGGGTCGTACAGCCGGTCGTGGTGGTTGCCGGTGCTGTGGTGGATGGCCAGCGACACCGCCGCTTCCTCGGTGGGGGTCAGGTTGCGGCCCAGCCGCACCACCAGCAGCGACGCCAGCAACGTGATCCGGCGACGATGGACCTCGTCCAAGCGCTCCCGCAGCTGGTGCTCGTCGCGGGGCAGGTTACGGCCCAGCGGCCCGGCATCCAGCGGGTTGAGGCGTGCCGGCAGGCCGGGACCCAGCTCGACCGGCTCCACCCCGAGGGCGCGGGCCAACTGGGCGTACTCGTTTTTCAGGTCGCCGGGGATGAACATCCGCACGCCGTAGGCCATCAGTCGGTGCCCGATCGCCTTGATCGTGGCGGACTTCCCGGCGCCGGGGATGCCGGTGATGAGCATGTTCGGGTTCGTGATCAGCCCGCGGCGTAGCCACTCGATGGGGTGGCAGCTGAACGCCCCACCGGAGAGGGTGTCCACGCCGATATACGCCCCGACCGGGGGTAGGGAGGCGCCGAACAGCCACGGATACAGGCCCTGCACCTGGCCGGTCGACCCCCGATACGTCGGGGTGGGCGGTAGCGCGGGGGCTCGGCCGGCGAACGGCCGATCCCAGCCCCGCCGCGGCGCAACCCGGTGGGCAGACCCACGCGATTCCTTCGGCGGTTTGGGTGGCCGACCCGGTTTGGGTGCCGGCCCGGTGGGGGCGAGAATGTCGGCGACGTCAGCCACGGGCAGGTCACCGGCGCGTTCACGACGCCGCAGCAGTCCCATGTCCGGTCACCAGCGCCGTTGGGGCAGACCGAACCCCAGCGGCAGGGCGGACATCGCGAAGCCGATGTCCTGGGCGAACCACATCCGCCGTAGCGCGATCCCGGCTGCCGCCGCATCGGCCTCCAGCGCCGCGCAAGCGTCTTCCAACTCGTCGGGTCGGGTGACGGTGGCGGTGACGTAGCCGGTGAACCGGACCAGCCCGTGTCCGGAGGCCCGCTCGGCGTCCTGGGTTTGGGCGCGTTCAAGAGCTTCACGTTCGTGCTCGGGAATGATCTGCCCGGTGCGTTGCCGCAGCCGCACCGCCGCCGAACGGGCCGTGCGCTCGCGCATCACTTCCCGCTCAGCCTCGCGCGGACCCAACGGTTCGATGTGCAGGGAGATGGACCTGCGGTGGTGGCCCTCACCGAGCAGCGGACCCAGGACGGTGGAGTAGACGTGGGACTTGGGCCAGGAGTGAACCCAGTAGGTGACCGACTTGCCGCCGTCGTGGGTGTAGGAGCCGGCAGAGGATTCCGCGGCTGTCGGACCGGCCAGGCCCGGATCCACCCCGGCGGCCACAGCGCTGCTGTGATCGCGGCGGGCCGCGGCGCGGCGTTCGGACAAGTGTTGGACGGAGTCCGGGTCGAACGCGGTGCGGATGACTTCGGCCAGGTCTCGCGGGCCAAGCCACTCCTGCACCCGCAAATCCGCGCCGGCCACCGCCGACCCCAACGCCCGCAGGTGGCGGGTGAGGACCGCGGCGGCGCCAGCAGTGCCACCGCCGGCGTTCTTGATCTGACGGGCGGCGCGGCGGCCGTCCATCGTGAACGCCAGATACGCCTCCCGCTGTGAGGTCGCCAAGGTGGAGGTGCCCAGCAGCCCGGAGGTGACCTCGACAGCGTGCGCGGGCGCGTCGGGGTGCAGGTGGTCGGCGTGCCAGCGGCGCAGCGCCGCCGCGGACTCCGGGACCAGACGTTGCAGGGCCTGTACCCGGCTGATCGGGTTGCCCTCGGTACACAGGCCGGCCAGCAGTCCACCCCACCCAGACACCCGATGCTCCCGGCGGGACGAGTCCGCCAGCCCAAGGCTGGGGAAACGGACGCGGGCCACGGCAGTGTAGGTGCGGTCCAGGGCGTGATAGGAGATCGCTACCGGCAGGCCGTCGGGCATGCGCGCGTCGAGGATCTGGATCGGGGCCAGAACCCCGGGAAGGTCGATCGGTTTCGGCCGGTCGTGGCGGCCCAGCGGGTTGAACGGCCCGGAGATGAACTTGTGCTTGTCCCGCCACCGCCCACTGCCGTAGGAGGCCACGGCGGTCGCCCATTCATCGACGGTCCGTCCGCCCATCCGAACGAACACCAAGGCGGCCAGTAGCGCGGCGATCGGCCAGGCGACCAGACCGGCGCTCAGGTTCGACACGGTCAGCGGCCACACCGCGGTCAAGACAGCGGCGCCGAGCATGACCGCGCGTTGCCCGGACATGCCGAACAGGAACGCCACCTTTTCCGGCTGCCACCCGAAATAGGTGCGCGCCCCGGCCTCGGGTTCGCGGTGTCGTTGTCTGCGGCTCATTGGTCCCAACTCCGCTGTTCTTCCACCGGTGAACTCGGCGCCGCACGCTGGTGGCGCACCGGCCCCGGCTCGTTGCGCCGCACCGGCGGCGGTGCCGGGTCAGCCCGCAGATCACCGCCGTCGTCGTCGGGGCTGAACTCGTCTGCGTGTACTGGTGGTGTGTTGTGGTGGCCGGGCCACTGCGGTGAGGCGTGACGGGGGTAGCCAGCCGGGTTGGCGTGGGGTTGGCCGTCCAGGCCGGCGTGGCCGGCCATCTGCTCGGAGCGGTTGGCCATGGAATTGACCGTTTTCTGCGCCCCGTCCAAGCCGGCCTTGACCGCGAACGCGGCCACCGCCGCCCCACCGGTGGCAGCACCGGCCGCTCCCGCCCCGGCCGCTGCACCGCTGCCTGAAGCGCCGCTGGCACCGGCAGCAGCGCCGGCCTTACCGGCGCTGGCTCCGGCGCGGCTGCTGTGTGCGGCCATGGTGCGGGCCTCCGCCGCCTGGGAGAACTGGTCCGGGTCGACCCCCTGGGCCGGGCCGCCGCCGCGGTTCGTCGCGTTGGACCCGAACCCGACCATGGCGGCCAGGCCGCCGCCAGAACCGGCAGTGACACTGGTGAAGGGCATGAACCGGGCGATCAACCACCACGCCGCGACGGCCAATGTCAGCGTGGTCATGCCGGTCAGTAGCGACCCCAGCGCGTCGGCCTGCCCGAACAGTTTCAACCCGATGACGAACGCCACCGCGATGACCGGCTTGAGGATCGTCAGCTGGATCGCCGCCGACACCGTCTTTGCCCACCACCCCTTGGTGGTGTCGCTCATCTGCCCGACCGCCGCGATCGGTGACACCGCGATCAGTAACGTCAGCGCGGCGTTACGAAGAAGCAGCTCCACCCACAACGCCAACACCAACAAGATGCCCAGCACACCCAAGACCAGCAGCAGCGTGCCCGTGATGTCCGGGCGGAACGCGAACACCTTCGTCAGCTTGTCCCGCAGGCCCGCGGAGTCACCGAACCCGATCCGGACGATGGCGTCGGTGACCTCGTCCGAGGCCACCACTGCGGCGCTGGCCACCGCCAACGTGGTCATGAACGCGATCAGCGCCTTACCCAGCCCGACGAACGCCTGCGATACCGGGTTGCCGTCGCCGGTGAACGCCGTCCGGGCGGTCTGCACCAGCATCGTCAACACCGCGATCACCGCAGCAATACCTAGGCACATCGCGTACACCGAACGCACGCCCTCGTTGCCGAAATCCACGGTCGGGAACCCCGAGAACGACTTGGCGAAGAACTCCAACATCTTCACCGCGCCGTTGGCCGACGACTGAGCCACCGCGTCCCAACCGGCGGAGGCCGCGCTACCCACCGCCCCGCCGACCACGTCGCCGGCGCATCCCAGCGGGCGCAGCACACACGACGGGTCCGGTGCCGCGGCTAACACCGCGCTCATACGACGAAGTCCTGCCAGCCAGCCGCGGCAGCCTGCGGCGTGCCCGGCGCCACCGCCAAACTGGTGTAGTCGCCGTTGCCGCCATCACGCATCCGCCAGTCACCACCCGACCAGTGCAGCTTCGCCGGATACACGCCCAGCCGCTGCTGCACACCAGCCTGCGAAGTCGAGGTCGTCACATACGCCAACACCAGCACCGTCACCTCGTCCCCGCTCTCCTCACGCACCTGCCACCCGACCGGACCCAACGTCATCGACGCCCCCTGCGGCAGCGCCCCCGACAGCGGCAAACCGAGATCACGGCGGGTGTTACGCGGCCCCTCAGCGAAGTCGTCACCGGCGTTTTCCCAGCTCGGATCCGCGATCTTCTCCCCGATCCACCGGGCCCGCTCCGGATCCAGCGTCGATCCCAGCTGCGACCAGAACTCGATCCCCGCGGACACCGCCCCGGTCCTGTCGTGAGGAAACTCCAGCTGCATATCCCGCTCCGTGCGAGCGCCCCGGGCCAACTTCAACGGCTCGCCACCGGGCGACCCGCCAGGCTGCCCGGTGCCTGACGGCGCCGGGCTTCCTGCGGCCGGCGCCGTTGGCTGCGCCGCCGGGTCGCGGCCCGGGTCACCGGAGAACACCATCTGCGCACCGACCGCGAGCATGGCTACGACGACTAACGCCGCGAGGGTCAGCCATAGTGCTTTACGGCGATGGAATTCGGACCTGTTAAGAAAGCTTTCACTCATCGCGGCGTCAAGCCGCCGCACTAAACGCCGAATTGATCATCGGGATAGCAATCGCCGCAACGATCACCCCACCCAAAGACCACATCAGCGCCCGCTTTCCTTTATCGACACTGTCCGGCCGATTAGACAAACTCCCCACAGCCATCAACCCACCCGACGCCAAAGCCGCCACACCACAAGCGATCAGCACCCCCCACTTCACGTAAGAAATGAGAAGACCAACCCCCTTAGAACCGGCAGTCGGATCAACAGGACCCGGATTAGGCACATCCGCCAACAACCGCCCCGCTTCGGCCAGCAACGACATCCCAGACATCCTTCGCAGCAGACGACTTACGTCACACAAGCGTTCGCCCCCTGACCTGCAAAGACATCGGTCAGTGACGATGTAGGGATTCACGGTAAGGACTAGTGCCGGGGGTGGGTCAACTAGGTAATGACCAATAAAGACCATCGATCCAGATGTCCTATCTCGACCACTAAGCCGGCCTAGCCGTTCAGCCGACAGCACCCCATCCACCCATCCAAAAACCAATTGATGCCCCACCCAAGGGAACCAAACTGAAAGAGGGCACATCTATTGACATCCATGAGGCCATGCAGCTTAGGGTGTTCCGGCCGGCGACTCGGAGGCGACGAACGCAATTAAGTTGCTTAGTCAACAATGCATGGGGGGTAAAGCGATGGCCGGGATTTGGAAGTCCGACAGGCTGCTGCGATGAATGTGCGACTTGCCGCGCTTGTGGCCGCAGCATCGCCGATTTTCCTCATCCTCGGAGCCGCCATGACCGCCGCGGCCAGCGGCGCCCTCGACCTCGACCCCGGTAGCACCGCCTGCCTACCCGCCGGCGGCGCCACCCAACCCGGCGGCGCAGGACCAAGCCCCGTCAACCTGACCGCCATCCAACGCGGCAACGCACGCATCATCTACATCGTCGGCACCCGACTCGGCCTGCCCCACCGCGGCGGCGTGGTAGCAATCGCCACCGCCCTACAGGAATCAACCCTGCGCAACCTCACCGTCGCCGTCGACCACGACAGCCTCGGACTGTTCCAGCAACGCCCGAGCCAAGGATGGGGAACACCAGCCCAACTCGTAGACCCGGTCTACGCCTCCACCGCGTTCTACCAACGACTCATCCAGGTGCCCGCCTGGGAGCACCTCACCATCACCCAGGCCGCCCAAGCAGTGCAACGCTCTGCCTTCCCCGACGCCTACGCCAAATGGGAACCCCTAGCCGCCCAACTCGCCTCCGATGTAGGTTCCAAGCTAGGTCGAGCACCAGGGTCGGATTCCGAGCACTGTCTGAGCAGTCCGAGCAATTCTGGTTGGCTGCAGCCGGTTTCGGCGCCGATCGTATCGGGTTTCCGTACGGCGGATAGGCCGGACCACAATGGTGTTGACCTCGGGGCCGCGCGTGGTACACCGATTCGTGCGGCTGCGGCTGGCACCGTGTCGGTGGCGACTTGCGAGGTTGTGCCGGCGTCGTGGGGTTGCAACCGCGACGGCGGAATGTCCATTGGTGGGTGCGGCTGGTATATCGATCTGGTGAGTGCCGGTGAAGTGGTGACCCGGTACTGCCACATGTTGACCCGTCCGGCGGTCGGTGAGGGCCAGCGGGTGGCCGCGGGTCAGGTGCTGGGTGTGGTCGGTTCGTCGGGTAACGCTTCTGGCCCGCACTTGCACTATGAAGTGCATCTGCGGGGTGGGCGTGGCAGCGATTCCGCCGTCGATCCGATTGTCTTCATGCGCCAGCACGGGGCGCCGTTGAACTAGCCGGGAGCCGAAATCCCTGTTGAAGCGGACTCACAGCCCCTGGTCCTGGGTGACATGCGGCCGTGGTGGTCTATCTAAACTGGAATCGGATTCCGACGCCAACGGCGTGTCGCACCCGGTGCGGTCGATGGGCTACTGGTCGAATGTGGTCGTGGTCATGGCCGTTGTTGGCGAGCGTGGGGCCTCTGGCGCTGCCGGCGGTCTGCGGTCTGGGGTGCTCGAGGCTGTGGTGCGGGTGCGTGATGCTCGTGCCGTTGTGCGGGAGCTGCCTGCTGGGGAGGTACGGGCGGCGTTCTTCGCCGGGTGTGTGCCGTGGCGGCGTGCCAGGTCGAGGCGGGGCCAGCGGCATTTGCCGGGCGAGTATTGGTCGGCGACCACCGGTGGGCATGTGCCGTATGAGAGCCAGTTGGAGCTGGACCGGCTGCTGATGGCTGACTTTGACCGCGATGTTGTTGACGTCGTGGCGCAGCCGTGTGAGGTGACGGCGGTGGTGGATGGTCGTCGGCGGCGGCATGTGCCAGATTTCCTGCTGGTTACTGCCGCTGGGCTGGCGACGGTGGTGAATGTGAAGCCTGCGGAGCGGCTGGCGAAGTCGTTGGTGGCGCAAGCGTTGGAGTGGCCGCGTCAGGTGTTCACGGCGGCGGGGTTCGGCTACGAGATCTGGTCGGGCTGTGATCTGGTCCGGTTGGAGAATGTGCGGTTTCTGGCCGGCTACCGCAGGCCGTGGATCGCCGACGACGACGCTCTGCGGCGCGTGCGTAGGGCGGTCGGCGAGGGTGCGTCGCTGGACGCGGTTGAGCGGGCACTGGCGGCGGGCGGTCAGGGGTGGTCGGTCCGCCCGTTGGTGTTGGCCGCTTTGTGGCGGCATCAGGTGCTGACGGATCTGGGTAGGCCGTTGTCCGGCGCGTCGGTATTGAGGCGGTCGGTTTGAGTGGCGATGCCGCCCGGGCCGAGGTGGCGGTCGGTGTTCGGCTGTGGCATGACGGTGTCCGGTTCACGGTGGTGGAGATCGCGGCCGGTCGGGTTGTGCTCCTGGCCGAGGATGGCACCGGCCGGCAGGTCGACCTTGGGTGGCTGATGTCCCAGCCGGCGACCCGCTTCGAGGGCTCGGTCGATGCTGACGGCGCGGCGGGCGCGCGGGTGATGACGGCGTCTGGGATTGTGCTTGGTTCGCTGGGCGAGGAGCAGACGGTCGGGTTGAACGACCTCGCCGCGCATATGCGGGAAGTGTTGACCGGGTTCCGGCACGGGTGTGTGGAGTTGGCGTGCGAGGGCGAGCCGCGGCCGGCGTACCTGCCGAAGCTACCGCTGTTGGCCCGATATGAGGCCAAGGCTGCTGAGCTGGGGGTGGGCGTCAGTACGCTGCGCCGCTGGTTGGCGGAGTTCCGGGTGGCTGGGCCGGTGGGGCTTGTCGCGGCGGGTACGGGCACGGGTGGCCGCCCGTTGGGCGTGGCGGATCCGAGGTGGGTGCAGGCGTGCCGGGACGTGCTGGGTGAGCATGTGGAGGCCAGTCGTCCGACGCGGGCATGGATTATGAACCTGGTCGAGCAGCGACTGGAACAAGAGCATGGCGTTGGTGCGGTACCGGTCCCGGCGCGTAGTAGCGCGTACGCGCACCTGGCTGAGCTGACTCGTGGCAGCAACGCGTTCACCGGGTCGACGAAGGGCAAGAGGTCCATCGCCGCGCGCCCGAAGGGTGTGTACGGCAGGCTACGCGCGACGAGGCCAGGCGAATATCTGCTGCTGGACACCACCCGACTGGATGTGTTCGCGATGGAGTCGTTGACGTGCCGGTGGGTGCAGGTGGAGTTGACCGCCGCGATGGACCTTTACACCCGGTGCATCACTGGATTGCGGCTGACGCCGGTGTCCACGAAGGCCGCCGATGTGGCTGGTGTTCTGTATGAGTCGCTGCGGCCAGATCATGGCGGCCAAGCCGGCGGGGTGAGGCTGCCCTACCACGGGGTACCCGAAACGGTCCTGGTCGACGCGGCGAAGGTGACCGACGCGCATGGACGCCGAATACTGCCATCAGTGGCGGCGGAGGCCATCGTCTACGACCACGGCGCCGTATACCTGTCGAACCAGGTACGCAGCGCCTGCGCGAAGCTCGGCGTGTCGTTGCAGCCGGCCCGTCCGGCGACGCCGACGGATAAGTCTCCGCTGGAGCGGTGGTTCCGCAGCCTTGGTGAAGGTCTGCTGGTGGCGCTGCCTGGCTACAAGGGTCCGGACATCCACAGTCGTGGTCGGGATGTGGAGGCGCAGGCGTTCTACTTCATCGACGAGTTGGAGGCCATCGTCCGGGAGTGGATCACCGATGTGTATCACCTGCGTGCGCATTCTGGCCTGCGGGTGCCGCAGATTCCGGGCCTTCGACTGAGCCCGTTGGACATGTACAGCCACGGGGTGGCCCGCGCCGGGCACATCAGCGTCCCGTGCCGCCTGGATCTTGTCTACGACTTCCTGCAGGTGCGGTGGACCCGCCTACAGCATTACGGGGTGGACATCGACCGGATGCGCTACGACGGGCCGGTGTTGGTGAAGTACCGCAACACGACCAGTCCGTTCACCGGCGCGCACGCCGGCCGATGGCCGTTCGCCGTGGATCCGCATGACGTGCGCAGAGTGTTCTTCCAAGACCCGGCCGACGGGGTGTGGCACACGCTGTGGTGGGAGCACGCTGCGGGGCTGCGGATGCCGTTCAGCGCTGAGGCCGCCGCCTACGCCAAGAGCCTGGCCGTACGACGCGACGGCTTCGTGGACGTCTCCCGGGCCGTACGCCAGTTGCTGGCGCGCTGGGCCGCTGACGGACCGGCGGACAAGGTCGAACGACGGATGGCGTTGCGGCATGCCCAGCCGGACCTGCACCTGATCGACCCCGTCGACTCGGCGCCGATCAGCGGCGACTTAACCGACGCGCTAACCGTCGAAGGGTCAACACCCAAAGCGGTGGTGGTGCCGGCGCCTCGGCGACCCGCCGATGAGCACCGCGACGACAGCGCCGACAATCCGACGGCCGTCGAGCCTACCCAGTTCTACGCCGATGTGATGGACAGCCTGTGACCACGCCGACAGCCAGTCAGGACCGCCGATACACGCTGACGCGGCTAGCCGGATGGTCGCGGATGGTCAACACGCCGCCACGTACCGCGCCGCAGACCCTAACCCGTACCGCCTTGGCTCAACTTTCGGCGCCGGCGCGGGTCGAGTACGACGACGCGCGGGCAGTGTGGCACGCCAATCTCGGCCCGATCCGCACTCCGCAGTTGCTTCGGTTACACGAGGGCCTGGCCGAAGTGGTGGAAGCGAATCGGCAAGACGGTGACCGCAACAAACCCGCCGCCCTGGTTGACGCCTATCCCGGGTTAGGTAAGACCACGGCGGTCCTCGACTACGCCCGCGACTATCACCGCCGCAACGTCGCCGTCGGCGGCGAGGTCACCAACGACGGCGACACCCGCGTGCCCGCGGCCTACCTGGCACTGACCGGGAACACGCAGGTCAAGGGCCTCAACGCCGCGATCTGCCGGTTTTACGGCCTACCGGCCAACGGCACCGCCGACGACCTGGCCGCCCGCGCCGTCGACGCGGTCCTCACCCTCGACACCACCATGATCATCATTGATGATATCCACTTCCTGGATGTCGGTCGGCGCGACGCCCGATCGATGGCCAACCACCTGAAATTCCTGGCCAACGCGTTCCCCGTCACCTTCGTCTACATCGGTGTTGGTGTGGCCGCGCGCGGGATTCTGCGAGAGGGACTGTCACCGGCTGAGGCGTTGTACGCGCAGATCAGCCGGCGTACCACGACGCTGCCGCTCACGCCGTTCCTGGCCGCCACTGACGCTGATCGCCGACAGTGGCGGCGGCTGCTGCTGACGATCGAGCAGAAGCTGGTGCTGGCCGACAAGTACCCGGGAATGGTCGCCGACGACCTGTGCGACTACCTGTACGCGCGCAGCACGGGCCATTTCGCGTCACTGATGACGCTGATCACCCGTGGCTGCCGACGCGCCATCACCACCGGCGCCGAACGCCTCACCTGCGATCTGCTCGACCAAGTCGCCAACGACGCCGCCGCGGAGGAGGCGAGGGTCGGGTTGGCCGCGGCGATCGAGTCCGGGACGGTAACCGCGCGGCCGGGCCGATGAGACCATCGCGGTTGCCGATCACGGTGGCGCCCATCGAGGGCGAGGCTATCGACAGCTGGATCGAGGCGTATGCCCACCGGCTGCGTACCTGCTCTCGTGGACTACTTGACCACCTCGGGCTGGCGCGAAGCCAACCAGGCCGGATGCTCACCGGCCTCACCGGCGAGGAGACCACCGCGTTGACCGCGGCTACAGGAACACCTGACAGTGTCCTGGCGGCGATGACACTGCGCCGCTTCGACGGCGTCGCGGTGACGATCAACGCCCAGCGGCGGGTCCTCGAGCATCCACCGGCGTGGCGGCGGCACGCCGGAAGCCGCTACTGCCCGCGATGCCTGCGCGATGGTGGGCGCTGGCAGTTAGCTTGGCGGCTTCCGTGGACCGCGTGCTGCCCGCACCACCACCGCATCCTGGCCGAACAATGTCCGGCCTGCCTGCGCCGAGTGCGGCCCGACCGTCCAGGACACCGCGGCCGGCCCAGTGTGCCCGGCACCTGCACTGCCGCGCCGGCCGGTACCGGAGCGGGCGGTCACCACACCCCGGTCTGCGGTCAGCGGCTCGACGAGGTCGACACCGTTGTACTCAGACCCGACGGTTCCACTATCGCCGCGGCCGGTCGTGTGACGGAACTCATCGACACCTCGGCCGCAGGCGAAGAGACGGGCCGAGACGCCTTGGCCGACATATTCAAGCTGGCCACACGCGCACTATCCGCGGTTAACCACTCCGGCCTCAGCAGGCCCGCGATCGTCGAAGGCATCCTCGCCGACTGCGGGGGCGTCGTGCCCGCACCGTACGCCTCACTCGGCCCAGTCGCCGCCCACACCGTCGCGGTCTCCACCGCGGTCGCGGTCGCCGCGCACACTGCTGGACCAGTCGGAGATGAGGTGCTGGCATGGCTGCTGAACGCCAGTGGCCGGCAGCAGCCGCACAGTGTCCTGAGGCCGTGGCTGCGCTGCCAACCGCCGTTGGTCCGGCGGGTGCTGGCCGTATGCGACCCGACCCTGCGTGCCTATCATCGCCTCGCCTACCGGTCCAGCACGGCGAATCCCAGCCCACGCGACACCGGCACGGATGAGCTGGTCCACCGAGCCGCGGCATTGCCCGCGCTGATGTGGCCGACCTGGACCGCTGCGCTTCTACCGGTTGGACAAGACCGATCCGGTGCTACACGCGGCGCCCGCGCAGCACTGGCAGCGCTGACACTGGTGCCCGGCAGCCGTGTCAGCACTACCCAAGCCATGCGCATGCTCGGCGCCCCGGCAGCCCCCAACGCGATAAGTAGCTACCTGGCCCGGCTCACCGAAACCCAGCATCGGATCACCATCGACTGGCTCGCCGAACTCGCGGACCTACTCGACACCGACGGATCCGCCATCGACTACCGGCGTCGACGCGCCCTGTTCAGCACCGGTGCCACAGTCGACCGCGGCGCATACGCCGAACTGGCTTCCCAACTCGGTTGGCCCACGCCCAGCCGGCTGCAGCTGCGAATCCTCGACCAGCACCTGACCGTGCTGCTCACCGGAGCGCCCCCTTGCGGCATCAATATCTATGACGGGTTCAACCCACTCACCGTCGCGCTACCCACCGCACTCCAACGGTTCTTGGACCAGCAATCACGCCACTGCCTCGACACTCACCACATCTCCGAACCCTGCACGTGGGCACCCAACCTGCCAACGCATCGACCTCCGCTCGGGATCGACTACCGCCTCGTCGACATCGCCCACCTCGCCGACCAGATCACGGCGCACCTGGACGCCGGTCGCCCGCTCGCCCGGATCACCGACGCCACCGGCATACCACCCGGGCACATAAAACTCCTCGCCGAGAGCACCGAGGTAACCGCGCCAGCGCGATGGTGGAACCGGCTCGCCGACGACCCAGACCACGACACCCTGCTCGACCCCAACCGGCTGCGCTGCCTCTACTACGACCAAGAACTGCCGTTACGGGACATCGCACTACGCTGCCTGGCCGACCAAACGACAGTCCGAGCGGCGATGACCGCCGCCGGAATCCACCAAAGCCCCAGCCGGCCGCGCAAGGCGAATATCAGCCGCGAATGGTTCGACCAACACTTCATCGGCAGCGGCAAAACTGTGCGACAAGCGGCGCGAGCAGCCGGCTGCAGTGCCACCACCCTGCGTACCTATGCCAAGTCCTACGGGATCGCACTGGGCGAATCGGCGTCCGACAGGGGTGCGCCGGCTTGATCATTGTCCTCACAGGCGATCGTCTGAACGTAACGGCGGCCGGAACGCAGTTCCTCAACCCCGCCCGCCAAGCCCTTCGACACCTCGATCAAGATGGCGACGACCAACGCCGGCACGCTGACACGACAGGCCAATCGTCCGCTGCACCTATCGACAGTGCAGGATGAATCACATGGGCGGCACCCATGACACTCACCAGCAGCTCAGCCAGGCACTGGCCGAGATCGACCAGCTGCGCGCCGAGAACCGTGATCTACGCGCCGAGGTGGATCGACTCCGACGCACGCTCGGCCAGCCCACCGCGCCAGATGTCCCGGTCTGCTCGAACGCCGGCGCCTCGGCCGCCCCACACCTGGCCGTGGGTGCTCTGCCGTGCGCTGATCGCGGCTCGCCACCGGAGATGAAGATCGCCCTATTCCGAGCGTTGTTCGCCGGCCGTAACGACGTGTACGCGACACGCTGGGTGTCGACCCGCACCGGGAAGAAGGGCTGGAGCCCTGCGGAAGCTGACCCCTGGGCCAAACGCGACGACGCCGACCGGGTCTTCCTGCCGCTCACCGACGCGGTCATCGACCGGCACCTGCGCGGCAGCGACGACCCCCGCCAAGACCTGCACATCGGCCTGTATCCGATGCTGCCCGACGACACCTGCCAACTGCTGGCCGTCGACTTCGATAGCAGGACGTGGGCCGAAGACGCCGCCGCCTACGCCGCGACCTGCGCTGACGTTGGCATCCCCACAGCGGTGGAAATCTCCCGGTCCGGCGACGGCGCCCACGTGTGGACATTCTTCACCGCCCCCGTCGCGGCGGCCACCGCCCGGGCACTCGGATTCGCGCTACTACGCCAGACCATCGCCGGCCGCGCGCAGATGGGCTTGGCCAGCTACGACAGGTTCTTCCCCGCCCAAGATTTCCTGCCCACCCGGTCTAAAGGCCCAGCCCGGTTCGGCAACCTCATCGCCCTGCCGCTTCAAGGAACCCGGCGGCGGGACAACCAGACCGTGTTCTGCGACCCCGTCACATGGCAGCCCCACCCAGACCAGTTCGCCTACCTGTCCAGCATCGAGCGAATGACCCCGGCCGACGTGGTCAAACTCGCCGACGAGTACGGCGACATCGACATCGGCCACACCACCACCGGCGCCGTCGCCCCACCGCCTCTAGCCAAGGGCGTTAAACGACCCAAGAAGCTACGAGCCCGCGCCGACGCCACGATCAACATCCCGACCGGGCGACTCGCCCCCGACATGATCGCAGCCCTCAAACACGCCGCCTCGCTGCACAACCCTGAGTTCTACCGGCGGCAGAACCAGCGATTCTCCACCTACGGAACCCCGCGGTTCGTCCACTGCTACACCGACGACAACAAACACCTGCACCTGCCCCGCGGCCTCGCCGACAAAGCCATCCGCCTATTCGCGACCGCCGGAACCCGCATCACCATCACCACCACCCTGCCCGAACACCCGCCCATCACCGCCACCTTCGTCGGCGCGCTCAACCCCACGCAAGACGAAGCCGTCGACGCGATGGCCGCCCACACAACCGGTGTTCTCGTCGCCCCGCCCGGTACCGGGAAGACCGTCATGGCCTGCGCGTTGATCGCCCATCACAAACAGCCCACCGCCATCCTGGTCAACAAAGCCGAACTGCTCACCCAATGGCGTGAACGCCTCACCACATTCCTGGACCTCGGCGACGCCACGATCGGGCACCTCGGCGGCGGCAAAGACAAACGCGGTGGCACCGTCGACCTGATCATGCTGCAGAGCCTCGCCCACCGCGACGCCCCCAACGGCCTCCTCGACCGCTACGGCCTGGTCATCGTTGACGAATGCCACGCAGTCGGCGCCCCCGCCGCTGAAGCCGCCATTCGCAAAGTCGGGGTCCAGCGATGGATCGGGCTCACCGCGACCCCGTTCCGCGCCGACGGGATGGACGACATCATCACCATGCAATGCGGACCGGTACGCCACGAAATCGACGCCGAGCAGCACTTCCCGCACCTACTCGACGTCCACACCACCGACTTCACCACCGACGAACCCGGCACCGACGGCGCATCCATCCAAGCCATCTACGGCGAACTCGCCGCCGACAGCGCCCGAAACGACCTCATCACCGCGCACATCACCGACGCCCACCACCGCGGACGCAACAGCATCGTGCTCACCAACCGCGTCGACCACATCGAAGCCCTCACCCGACGCCTACGCGCCCAAGGCCTGGCACCACTGGAACTCCACGGGAAAATCAGCAAAACCGAACGGACAACCGTCCGGGCCGCTCTCGCCGCCGACAGCGACGAGCCGCTGCTCCTCGTCGCCATCGACAAAGTCGCCGGCGAAGGATTCGACGTGCCACGCCTGGACACGCTGTTCCTGGTCAGCCCCATCTCCTTCAAAGGACTGATCATCCAACGGGTCGGGCGAATCATGCGCAAGACCGCCGCAGGCAAAAGCCACGTCGAGGTCCACGACTACCACGACCGCCACGTACCCCTACTCGACCGCATGCACGGCAAACGCCGCCGCTTCCTCGCCCGCCACCTCGGATTCACCAACGTCTGACCATTTGAGCACCACTGCTCAAGATCAGTCGGAACCTACATCCGACGCCGCAAAATCCATCGGCAGAGACCCCGCCACCGGCGGCTGCCCCGTCATCAACGGCTGGACCGCCCCCGTCAACGCCCCCGTCGTCTCCGCCTTCCGCGGACCCGGCCGCCCCGACCACAACGGCACCGACCTAGGCGCCGCCCGAGGCACACCCATCCGCGCCGCCGCAGCCGGCATCGTCAAAGTCGCCACCTGCCAAACCACCCCCACCAGTTGGGGATGCAACCGCGACGGAAGCCCCAGCATCGGCGGGTGCGGCTGGTACGTCGACATCGCCCACCAAGGCGGCATCATCACCCGCTACTGCCACATGCTCACCCCACCCACCGTCCGAGCCGGCCAAACCGTCACCGCAGGACAGCTACTCGGGATCGTCGGCACCAGCGGGAACTCCTCCGGCCCACACCTACACTTCGAAACCCACCTCGACGGCGACAGCAGCGGCTCGGGCGCGGTAGATCCAGTGGCGTTTATGCGAGCGCAAGGGATCAGGCTTGGCGGAAGCTACCGCTGATCAGCGCGTGGCACAATCCCCGAGGCACGGTGCAATTGCCCGAGAACGCAACAATAATGTGGACGGCTACCTACCCACCTCGATGATCGAGTGAGTCAACCCCCGCCGAGCATTCGCTCATTGGAGGTCGCGCTCGACTTGGCTCCGAAATTTTCGCGGGGCGTGGGCGCAGCGACCCTGCCGCCCCGGTCGGCCGGGTCAACCTGTCCGCGTCGCGACCAGGTTGACACCGCCAGCGCCCGCGCCGGCTGTCGGGCCGCGACCCACGCCCACTTGCATCGCAACCGGCATATGGTCGATGCACAGGACTTCTTTCATCTTCTTGCTGAAAGGTAAGATCCCCTAGAATCAAGGCACTTCTTTACAGATTTGCCCCGATTTCAACTGTTTGCAATTTGCCAACTTCGGGCAGCCGAAGTTGAGGTCGATGTGGTCGGCGAGGTCCTCGTCGACGATCCTACGAACCGCTCTGGCGGTGATGTCGGGGTCGACGCCGTAGAGCTGGAGTGACCGCGGCTTCTCGCTGGCGTCGAACCGGATCATTTTCAGGGTCTTGGGGTTGCGCTCGACCAGGGCGACGGTGGTGACCATCTCGCAGACGTACAGGCCGCCGCCCTGCTCGGCGCAGAGCAGCCGGAACGCCGAGTTGGTGATCCCGGCCATCGGCGCCAGCACCACCGGCGTGGCCAGGGTGTGCGGGCCGAGCTGGAGCGGGGGTAGGACAGCGGTCACCGCGCAAGGATGCCATGCGCTGTCCGGACGACGGTCCGCCGATGTCGGCAGTACTACTCCGGCAACCATATGACGCCGCCGGTGCCCGGGACCCCGCCCGAGATCAACACCGCATGCAGCCCGTCACCGAGTCGCTGAAGTCCGTGACGTGTCCGCGGGAACCTTTTCGCGCGTACGAGAATGAGGCCCCGGTGCGCGGCACCCTGCGACGCCAGCCGGCCGAAATCGCTGACGTTCTCCGTCACCACGCACCGGCGGTGGCGATTCGCCCACGCGAGCACGTCCTCATCCGACCTGGAGGCGAGGCCGACCCCGAGGTCCAGCACCGCGAGCACATCGTGCCCCTTGCCGCGTAGCCGCTCGGCCAGAGCGGGCGGATACATCTCGTCGAGCAGGATGCCGGTCAGGACCGCCGGCGCCGCAGCAGGATCTGCTGGGCTGCCCATAGTTGTTCCTCCCGGTCCGCTACATCCCTGTTGCTAGCGATTCGTTCGTCGACGTCACCCGGGTGGGCCGCGTAGTAACGCAGCGCTGCACTCACCTGTGGGTGACTGAGGCCGGTGACTTCCGCGAGTTCGTCCAGGAGTGAACCCCCGTCCGCGTCGGGGTCCTCCACCTTGATGGCGTTGAGCGCTTCGATGACCTCCCATACGTCAGGCCCGCCGGAGAGCGCCGCCCGACGCCCGGTCGGCCCGGCCCGGAAGACGATGCCGGGATGCTCGTGCATCCGCAGAGCCTCGTCGACAAGCATGTTGGCGACCGACGAGGAGGAGGAGCCCGGGTGTTCCTTGACATATCGGTCGAGCCGCGACAGCACCTCCTCGTCGAAGCGCACGGATCGCGGAGTTGTCATGACTACAGCGTAGTCGCCGGTAGTGACTCCCGTTATAGTACAGCATACTCACTTGTGTTTCGACTTTTGTTTACGAACTCCTCTGGCATAGGATCAACCGGTGGATCAGATCGAGGTCAACGACAAGGTCATGCGCGAACTCACCCTCATCGCACGCGCGGCCGGGATCAGTCACGCCGAGGCGATCGCCCTGCTGATTGAGGAGTTTCACCGCACGTCCAAGCCGGACGCTGAGCGGCAGCGCACGGAGTCCGGCATACCGGTACACGCGGTCTACCAAGGGCAGCGGGTGGACGGGGTCTTCAACGCCACGACCGGTGGGTTGACCGTGACGTCCCCGCCGCTGGCCGGTAGCTGGTTCCGGTCCCCCAGCGGTGCGGCGAAGGCGGTGGTCGCCGCCCTGAAGCCGGGAGTCACACCGAACCGCAGCGGCTACGACTTCTGGTTCGTCGACAGCACCGGCAAGACCCTGGCCTCCGTCCGGAAGGGCCGCTGAAGCAGTGGTAGCCGTTTCTCGACTTCGGGCGCCGGCCGGTTTGCTGCGCCGGAGCATGGCACCCGCGCCCGAGTGACGTCCGGGTGCGCCCCGTTGGCAAGTCATTGACTTGATATCGACAGCCGTGATTGGTTTCCCCCGCAGAGCCCACCCCACTGCGCCTCTCGCGAGGAGTCGATCACCATGGCGATCCCCGGGCGAGCCCTTCGTACCCTCGTCGCGGCGGGCTCGGCCGCCGCGCTCGCGCTGTCCGTCCCCGCGCCCGCCGGCGCCGGCGCCGCCGTCGCCCCGCTGCTCCGGTTGCGCACCGGCGACGTGGCCCTCCCCGCCTCCGACACCCCGCGGCTCGACCGCGCCCCCCGACTCGCCGACGGCGACCGCGGCCTGTTCGTGGTGCAGTACGACGGCCCGGTCGGCGCCGCCGCGCGCGCCGCGCTGGTCCGCCGCGGCATCACCGTCGACGGCTACCTGCCGGACCACGCCTATCTGGTCCGGATGACCGCCGGGCAGGCGGACCGGGTCGCCGCCGGCGCCCGCGTCCGCGCGGTCGTGCGGTTCGCGCCGGAGTGGAAGCGCAGTGCCGCGGCCACGGACGGCGCCCGCCTCTACACCGTGGCGCTCGCCGGCGACGCCGACCCGGCCGCCGTCCGGGCCGCGGCCGCGGCGGCCGGCGCGGTCGCCGCCGGATCGGGGCGCACGCTGCTCGTGGCGGCCACCGGCGCGCAGATCGGGGCGTTGGGGCGCCGCGAGGACGTGACCGGCATCGACGCGTACGCGATGATGCGCACCCGCAACGAGTCGGCCGTCTTCACCACGATGCGGGGCCAGCCGGCGGCGGACCGGGGCTACGACGGGTCGACCCAGATCGCCGCGGTCGCCGATACCGGGTTCGGCACGGGCGTCGCGGCCACCGCCCACCCCGGCGTGCCCGCCGACCGGATCAGGGTCATCCGCGACTGGCCCACCGCGGACATCGCGAACTGCCGCGTCGCCGACCCCGACGGACCCCGCGACGTGGACTCCGGCCACGGTACCCACACGGCCACCTCCGTCGTCGGCGGCGGGGACGCCCGCGGCATCGGCCGGGCCGCCGCCCACCGGGCGCAGCTCGTGTTCCAGGCCGTCCAGGACTGGGTCAAGCCGCTGGGCGCCTGCGCCAACGCCTTCGCGGAGGGGTACCACCTGGGCGGGCTGCCGACCGACATCCGCGCGCTGTTCGCCCAGGCCCACGCCGACGGCGCCCGGGTCCACTCGAACTCCTGGGGCGGCCCCCGCAACGGCGTGTACGAGGACAACGCCGCCGGGGTCGACGACTTCGTCGCCCGGCACCGGGACATGACCATCACGTTCGCGGCCGGCAACGGCGGGCAGGACGCCGACCGCAACGGCGTCGTCGACCCCGACTCCGTCGGCGCGCCCGCGACGGCGAAGAACGCCATCGCCGTCGGCGCCTCCGAGAGCGGCCGCGCGACGTACCCCTGCGACCGGGACCTGACCTACCCCGGCCAGACGGCCAGCGAGAAGCGCTCGTGGGGCGCGGACGGATCGTGCCGGAAGCTCGGCGGCACCATGCCGCTGCCGACCTGGGGCGCCTGGTTCCCGTCGATGGCCCCGGTGCCGCCGCTGAAGGACGACCCGCAGGCCGGCAACCCCGAGCAGATGGCGCCGTTCTCCGGCCGCGGGCCGACCGACGACGGCCGGATCAAGCCCGACCTGGTGGCGCCGGGCACCTGGGTCCTGTCCGGCTACTCCCCGCTGTTCCGGCAGGGGTACGACCCGGCGCCGAACCCGAGGAACAAGGCGTACCAGTCGGACGCGATGGGCTTCCCGTACGACGGCGCGTACAAGTACAACACCGGCACCTCGATGGCCAATCAGCTGGTGGCCGGCGGCGCGACCGTCGTGCGCGACTACTACCTCAAGCGGTACGAGCAGCACGCCTCCGCCGCCCTGGTGAAGGCGACGCTGGTCAACAGCGCCACCGACCTGCTCGACGAGGACGGCGACGGCCGCGACGACAACCGCCACCCGGTACCGAACATCCACGAGGGCTGGGGCCTGGCGAACCTGGACCGGGCGACCGCCGGCACCGCCGTCTGGCTGGACGAGGGCGCGGCGCTGGACACCGGCGCCGTCCGGGAGTACCGGGTCATCGCCCGGCCGGACGTGCCCATGCGGATCACGCTGGCCTGGACGGACCCGGCCGCCAAGGTCAACGCGGCCACCACCCTGGTCGACGACCTCGACCTGGAGGTCACCGGCCCGGACGGCACCCGGCTGGGCAACGTGTTCGCGAGCGGCTGGTCGACGACCGGCGGCAGCGCCGACCGGCGCAACAACCTGGAGAACGTGTACGTGCGGGCGCCGGCCGCCGGCACGTACACGGTGCGGGTCCGCGGCGCCAACGTGCCGCTCGGCCCGCAGACGTATGCCCTGGTCATGGACGGCGTCACCGCCGGCGCGGGCGGCGTCAACCGCAACCCCCGGATCGCCGCCCGGGCCGACCAGCGCTCCACCCTGGCCGTACCGGTGAACCTCCAGATCAGGGCCACCGACCCCGACGGCGACCCGGTCACCGTGACGGCGACGGGCCTGCCGGACGGGCTCGGCCTCGGGGCCGCCAACGGCCTGATCTCCGGTACGCCCACCGGGCCCGGCCGCTTCGCGGTGCGGATCGCCGCCAGCGACGGCCGCGGGGGCGAGGCCGCGATGGTGTTCCGCTGGGACGTCGAGCCCGACACGACCGGCAATCCGGTCGCCAACGCCGGGTTCGAGCAGGGGCGCAGCGGCTGGACCGGCGACCCGGGCGTCATCGTGGCCGGCACCGACCCGCTGCCCCGCAGCGGCGACCGGTACGCCCGCTTCGCCGAGGACAAGAACGCCACCCAGCGGCTCGCGACGACGGTCGCGGTACCGGCGACCGCCGCCGACCCGAAGGTCTACTTCTGGGTACACGTGGCGACCACCGAGATGTCCTCCTTCGACCGCGACACCCTGGTGCTGGACGGCAACGGCACCCGGCTCGCCGGGGTGTCCAACGTCCAGGCCGGGCCCGACTGGCAGTTGGTCGGCGCGGACCTGTCCGGGTTCCGCGGCCGGAGCGTCACGCTGACGTGGACGATGCGGCTGGACAAGGCCCTGCCGACGATGTTCGCCCTGGACGACGTGGCGGTCGTGGCCCGGCCGTCCCGATCCCCCGCGGCCGGCGGATGTGGGAGCATCGCGCGATGCCTGAGGTGACCGTGCGGGACATGACCGGGGACGAGTTCGAGCGGTGGCGCGGCCGGGCCGTACGGCTGTTCGCCGATTCGCAGGTGGCGGCCGGGAGCTGGCCGGCGGACCGGGCACCGGAGTTGGCCGTCGAGGCGAACAACGCGGTGCTGCCGGACGGTTTCACGACCGCCGGAATGCTGTTCCTGCAGGCCGTGCTGCCCGACGGCACGTCCGTCGGTGCGGCGTGGCTGAGCTTGACGCATCCGCGGGGTGTGGCCGACTGCGCCTACCTCTACAACATCGAGATCGACGAGGAGTACCGCGGAGCCGGGTACGGGCGCGCGCTCCTGGCCGCCGTCGAGGACGCCGCCCACGGCCGCGGCATGGCCAGTGTGGAACTCAACGTCTTCGGTACGAACGCCCGGGCGATCCGGCTGTACGAGACGGCCGGCTACCACGTGGTGGCCCAGCAGATGCGCAGGTCACTCGGCTAGCCGGACGCAACGCCGCGGTACGCGCGGGCTCGGGCGTATCCACTGGCGACGGGGGCTGTCCGGAACCCGACAGCGGTCGGGAGCACCCGCGCGGGCGGGGTCCTGCCACCATGTCGGCATGCATCGATTCAGGGCGTACGCCGCTGTTCTCGTCGCCGGTCTCGCGCTGGCCGGCTGCGCGGCCGGGGGCGGGGCCGGCGCGGCGACCGCTGCCGGACCCGGCGGTGTGGGGGCGGCCCCGGCCGACCCGCTCGGCTTCGTGCGGTACCCGAACGCCGTGGGCTGGCCGGCGGTCGGCGACTGGGTCCCGCAGGGGCGGGGGCTGACCCTGCTGCTGCCGGTCGGCGGCTGCGCCCGCGGAATCGGCGGCTACCAGAACGGCTACCGGGAGGTCAACGCGAACTGGGTCGGCGACGGCTCCTGCACCCGCCTGCGCCTCGACCCCGCGCCGACCGGCGGGCCGGGCGGCATCCCGGACGGCCCGCCGGGTTCGTCCGGCGGCTGGCGCGGCGGCGGCATCGCGGCCGACGCGGCGGTCGTGGGGCCCGACGGGGCGATCCTGGCGGCCACCGGCTCGGGACTGCGGCGGCACCGCCCCGACGGCACGAGCGAGGAGCTGGCCCGAGCCGACCTGTCCCCGGACGGGCGCAGCACGGTTCGCGGCCTCGTGACGTTCGACCGGGGGAACCGCGTGCTGATCGGCACCAGCACAGTGGTGGCAGGCCAGCGCGGTCCGGTGGTCCTGAGTTCGGACGACGGCGGTCGGACGCTCACCCGGCGGGTCCTTCCCGTGCCGTCCGGGTTCGCCGAGCGGGGGCTGATCTTCCGGCTGGCCGCACACGGCAACGAGGTCGTCGCATTCGGCTGGGGTACCGGCGAGACCCCCGCACAGCGCCGCATCCCGGTCTGGCGGTCCGGCGACGCCGGCCGGACCTGGTCGGCGTCGCTCGTCCGGGACCTGCCGGCGCACCTGATGATCAATGGCCTGGCGCACACCGGCACCCGGTGGGTCGCCGTCGGGGCGGCCGACAACACCCACGCCGATCGGCAGGACACCACCCACGTCCTGACCAGTACGGACGGTCTCAGCTGGACGCCCGCGGCCGCCGCGGTGCCGGGCGTCGGGGCGGCCGACTCGGTGACCGTCGACCGTGCCGGGGGGCTGGTCATCACCGGGGTGGTCGACGACGCCGAGCCGACGGCCCCCGGCGAGCGCACCACCTACTGCGGGGTCGTCTGGACCGGGGACGGGGTCGGGCCCTGGCAGCGGGGCGAACTCGGCTGCGGCGACGCGCCGCCGCGCGCGACCGCGACGCTGGCCGACGGCCGCGTCCTCATCGCCGGCAACCGCGACCTCTGGCTGCGCCCCGCCACCCGGTAGACCCAGCAGCGCCGGCGCCTCGGCGAATCAGCTCAGCGGGGCGGGTGCACGGTCGTCGATTGTCTTGAATTCGACAGACTCGTCCAGGACCGCCCTGGTGTGCAGTTGCTCGCGCTCCCGCTCGCGCTGCACCCACGTCTTCCCGTCAGCAGCGATCCCCTCGAGAATGTAGAGCGTACGAGGCACGCCGGCTGCGTCCAATGTCAGCTCCAGTGCTTCTGTCGAGCCGTGGACCAACTCGGCTTCGTCCAAGTCCAGGTCGGCGACCACCCGGCTCCCCCCGCGGCGCCCCAGGCGACCGGACATCGGCCGCAGCTTGGCGATCAGCTCCTTGATGTCGATGGCGTCGCCGTTGACCAGTTTCAGGATGAACTCCCGATCACTGTGCTCGGTAGCCTTGACCCGCACCGACGCGACGGCATCGAATCGGTACGTGACCCGCTCCCGGTCACCCACCTGCCCGGTGTTGAAGTCCATCCGTGCCTCCAACTGGCGTACGCCGTCCTCGGTGAGGAGGAATACCACCAGCTTGTAGGTGGCGTAGCGCCACGGCCCGCCCTCCTCGCGAGCGGTTCTGGTACCGCGCTTCGCTGGCGCCTCCAATACCGCATAGGTGACGGTATCGCTGGGGCGGAGCTGGTAGAAACGCATCGCCTCATGCATGAGCAGGGTCCGGTCGCAGTCCAGCCAACGCGCCACCTCGGCGTCGTCAGGCCGATTCTCCAGCCTCGCCTGCCACCGCAGAAACTCCCGGGTTCGCGCACGCAGTAGTTCTCGCGCCTCGACGAACTCATCCCGGTACCGGTACTGCTGGTGGATGCGGCGCACCAGCACCAGTGCCGTGTACCAGGCGGCGGGGAGGGTGAGGACCAGCGCAATCGACGTCAACGCCGGCCGCGCACCCCAGGCTGCCACGATCACCACAGCCAGGGCCGCGGCACACAGGACCCCGCCGCCGATCGCCCGTCCCCGCACGGCGGGAGCGACTCGTGGCCGACCACGCCTCGCCAGGATGCCGGCATCCCATCGACGCCGTAGGTCCCGGACGAGATAGCGAATCAACCAGGCCACCTGCCGCGCCTCGATCCGGTCCGCCCAGTAGAGGTCGACCACCTCGTCACACAGCGCTGCCCGCAGCCCCTCGGTCACCTCATCCCATGCGATCCCCTCGGCCCCGCCGGGTCTGAGACGGCGATGAGCGGAGCCGAACAATGCGCTGACCCGGGCCACAAAGTTCGCCGATCGAAAATCCGACCGCGGCCGGCGCGCTGTGATCGGCACCCACCCACCGGAGTGTCGGCTGTGGTGCGTCCACCAGCGCAGCACGCCGGTCAGCAGAAGCCACCCCCCGATGCCGCCCACGAACGGCACGGCGGCCAGGAGCCAACCGAGTCGGCCCACCGTGAAACTGATGATCGCGACGCTACCGGCAACAGTTGTCAGGATCGCGGGGATCAGAGCGAACCAGGCCCGCAGCGTCAATCGGGGCCGCTCGGGCCAGCGCACCCGCGGTCGCAGCGGCACCGGCTGGAAAAACATCCAGGCCCGGTCGGTCCGGGATCGGGCGAACTGCCGCTTCCTCGCGATCGTGATCATGTTCTTCCAGGCGCGGTCCTGGACCGCACCGTCCATCATCAGCGTCAGGTGCCGTTCCAGCTCCGCACGCTGCTGTTCGGGAAGACTCTCCAACTGCGCACTGATCGGCTGTCGGGTGTTCAAGCCCCGCCGATGAAGCAGATCGTCGATCAGCGCCAGCGCGGACGCCCACTGATCGGCCCCGGGGTCCGGATGCCGGGCGAGAATCTGCCGGACCTGAGCCCGGTCACCGCGGTCGAGTTGGGACATGGTTCGGCCGCTGAGCAGAGCCAGTACCAGGTAGTAGTCGATTCTGCTGTCGACGGGGAGCCGCCCGGCCGCCGACTCGATCCGCTCCCGGGCACGGCCGGGAATTCCGTAATCGAGGTAGCGCAGGCCCTGATTGAGTTGCTCCTGCGGCGAGTCGTCACGGGCACCGTAGACATTGAGCTCGTGGACCACGGCGGCCTGGGCGCCGACTTGTGCGCCATCGGTGGCGATGTTCATGAGAAGGCCTGAATCGCTGCGGCGATAGCGGCGATCTTCGCGGCGAGATCCACCACTTCGAGAGTCAGCCCCCGCAGCCGTTTGATCGGAACCGCGACCCGGCGGGCGCTCGCGGGGTCGTCCTCCCGCCACTCCCGGCGTATTGCCTGCAACTCGTCGCGGGCGGCGCGGAAACTGTCCGCGTCCAGCCGGCCGTCCGTATGGGCCTGCTTCAGTGCCCGATCCAGGTCGTCCAATTTCTGGGGAACGCCGGTGCGGTGCCGTGGCACCGGCGCCGCCATGGCTACGTGGACCGGTCCGGTGATGTGACCGGCTTGGAATCCGACGTGCGCACCCCCGGTGGCGATATTGCGTACATCACCCATGACGTCCCCCTGCCCGTTGATGGCCGGCCGCGCCGGTCCGTCAATGCGGTACTCGCCGATCACGCCGACGGCGAATTCCGCCGCGTTGGCCGCTGCCCGGGGCTGCCAGCCAGCAGTGTCGCTGGTGCTCTTGCTGCCGTCGGCTCGGTCGCTGACACCGCGGATAATCAATGCCGACAGTGCTCGATTGAGGTGGGCCGCCTGGGCCACTCCCGCGGCCTCCATCTCGATGGCGAGCGCGTCATGGTAGGTCTGCCGCACCCACCGGGCATGTGCCGAAACCGCCGAGTCCTGGACGACCTCGCCGGCGGCGATCGGACCGAATCGGACCTGCGGATGGCCGTCCGTGCCGTCGGGCCGCCAGCGACCCATTCGCGCGACGTGCCGGGCGACCTGCTCCGGGGCGTGCGGTGCCTGCCACACCCGTGGGCGGGCTTTGAGGCCGTCGTCCTCGCTGGTGCCGCCGTGGTAGGCGTAGACATGGGTGGCGACGATGACGTCGCCCAGGCGAATGTCGGGCCAGAGCGCCCCGGCAACCCCCACGAACATGATCATCGGCGGCCGGTAGTGAGCGATGGCCCGCTCCGCGAGGACCGCGGCCGGATGGTTGCCCTTTCCGACCAAACCGATGGCGATCGGCGCTCCCCCGGCCGTCCGGCCGACCTCGAACCGGGTACCGGCGGGGTGCCAGTCGGCCCGTACGTCCCGCAGGAGCCGCCTCATCGCCAGGTACTCGACGTCGAGGGCGGTGAGCACCACGATCTGTTCGCCGGTCATGCGCCACTACCGGGCTGGGTCGGCCGGAGAATCGCCGGATGGAGTTGAGTCGCCGGTCCGGCCCTGTAGTAGAGCGGCGGACGCCCCGGAGCACCGCGCCGCGGCCCGGTCGCGGGAGCGACGAACCCGTCCACGCTGCGTACCTTGCGGTAGAAGTTTCGGGCGTCCAGCGGGCTGCCCCACACTGCCTCGTAGACCTGCTGCAATTCGGTCAGCGTGAACGTGGAGGCGCAGAACGCGGTGGAAACCGTGGTGTGCTCGAGGTTTCGCCGTGCCCACTCCACCCCGTCGCGCAGAATCGTGGCGTGGTCGAAGGCCAGCGGTAGCTGTGCGGCGGTGTCAGCCGGGACCCAGCGCGCTCCAGCCGCATCGCTGCCGGCCGTCGGGCAGGGCATCCTCGGCTGGATGGCGACGAAGGCAGCCGAGACGATCCGACCACGCGGATCGCGGTCCGGCGCGTCGTAGACGCCGAGCGGGATCAAGTGCTGCTGTCCGAGCGGGACGCCGGTCTCCTCCGCCAGCTCCCGGCTGGCTGCGGCCCGGAGCGTCTCGGTGTCGTCAGCGAGGAAGCCGCCCGGCAGGGCCAACTGCGCCCGGTACGGCGGCTCACCGCGATCGATCAGCAACACCTGGAGGGATCCGTCGATGATGGTGAGGATCACCAGGTCCACGGCGAGAACCAGGGCTGGCGGCACCCAATCGGTCCCGTCCGATTCATTGTCGTTCATGGAATCGAGCGTAGTTCTTGTCAGAGCTACAAAAAATGGCCCCGACGCACATCCTTGGTTCATTGACCACGCGATGCAACTATGCGTCCCGACCCACCCGGTCGAGCCGGGCGTTCACAGGTCCGCGGCCGGATCGAGGAGTTCGCGCAGCAAGAAGCCCGCCTTCGCGGGCAGCACGTGCGCGGGGTAGTACTGCTCCACGCAGGCCAGGGCCTCGTCGACCGACGAGAAGCCACACATGCGGTACAGGTACAGGATGTCCTGCGAATCCCGCTCCACTCGCGCCGCCGCCGCCTTCATGGCGAACAGGTACGGCGCGGACGCCACCCGCACCGTCAGGCCGGCACGCTCGAACAGGGTGGTGGCGTTCGGATCGGCGCCGGGCAGGAAGCCCTTGACCGCGTCGTTGAGCCAGTCGGCGGGCAGGCCGCGCCGCGCGCCGACGACCCGCGCCGCCTCGTACACCACCTGTTTCGGCTCGAAGACGGCGTCGAGGTCGCGGGTCGATCGGCGCACGTTGTAGGCCAGCGCCAGGGCGGCGCCGCCCACGACGAACACATCGCCGCGCAGGCCGCGCCCGGCCAGCTCCGCGCCGACCTCCTCCAGTAGGCTCACCAGTTCGGCGCGGGACAGCAGCGTCATACGCTCACCAGCGACTCGCGGTCGAGGAACACGCCGCGGCTGGCCATCTCCGGCGGGGACGCGACGAAGGCCAGCGCCGCCAAGCCGCGGGAACGCCTGCCGAGGATGTCCTCCACGACGAACCAGAATCGGCGCAGGAACCGCCCCGGTGCGCAGGCCCAACCGGGCACCGGCGAGCCCTGCCGTCCGCTGACGTACTCGGCCACCCCCGCCAGCAGGGCGTCCCAGCGGGCGTCGCCCAGCGCCTCCGGTTCGGCCCGTACCGCGGCGCTGCGGACGATCGTGTCGGCGTCGCGGAGGTTGTCCAGGAACTGCACGACGTACCGGAACGCCTCGTCCGCGGCCCCCTCAGCGAGGAGGGGGCGCATCAGGTCGGCGGTGCGCGCCAGCGACGGAGCCGCCGGCTCCGCCGGCCGCACGATCACCTCGGCGCCCACGGCGTCGGCGAAGCGGACCAGCGTGCTGAGCCGGGGGTCGGATTCGCCGGTCTCCATCCGGGCGACGGCCGACTGGGTCGTGCCGATCCGCTCGCCGACGGCGGCCTGGGACAACCCACGCTCCCGGCGCACCCGCCTGAGCACGTCGACCGGCGTCCGCTCATCATTCAACACGCCCATGAGTATAGCGTATTCGCTATACTCATGGGCGCCTACGGGTCAGGTGTTGGCGCCGCGGGCGGTGACCGGCCACACGTCGGCCGCCGTGCCGTCGCTGAGCACCACCAGCTCGTCGGCGAGGTTGACCGCCGAGCACACGTGGTTCGGCACCACCCGCACGGCATCACCCAGCCCCGGCATCGCCGCGCCGTCCTCCCACACCACCGTCGCGTGGTGCTCCGACAGCGCCGTCACCCGCGCCCCGGGATGGTCGGGCAGCCGGCCCCAGCCGGTCGTCCACGGCGGCCGGTCGGCGCCCAGGACCTTGCTGCCCGCGTCCAGGATGACCCGGTCGGCGCCGCGGCTGACCACGCTCGCCGCGAGCCAGAACGCCAGTTCGTCCGGCCCGCAGGTGCCGAGTTCGAGCTGCTGGGCGTCGTTGAGGGCGTACACGCCGGGGCGCAGCTCGGTGACCGCGCCCGCGGCCGTCGCCGCCGCGGTCGGCGTGGAGCCGCCGCTGCGGATCGCGCAGTCCAGGCCGGCGGCGCGGAGGGCGGCGGCCGCGCGGTCCAGCGCCGCCGCCTCGTCCGCCGCCGCGCCGGCGCCGCCGCCGGGGGCGTAGCCGTGGCCGGGGAAGGTGAAGACGCCGCGGACCGGCAGGCCCGCTTCGGCCGCCGCGGCGGCGACCGCGCCCGCGCGGTCCGGGGTGACGCCGCTGCGGCGGTGGCCGCTGTCCACTTCGACCAGTACCTCGGCCGCGGTGCCGGCGAGCGCGGCGGCCAGGGCGCGGGCGCCCTCGGCGGAGTCGACGCCGACGCGCAGGCGGGTGCGCTCGGCCAGCGCGCGCAGGCGGGTGGCGCGGGGGCCGGTGGCCAGGATCGGGTACGCGATGAACAGGTCCGTGCAGCCGGCGTCGGCGAAGACCTCGGCCTCGCTGATCGTCGCGACCGTCAGGCCGGACGCGCCGCGGGCGAGCTGGCGGCGGGCGATCTCCGGGGACTTGTGGGTCTTGGCGTGCGGGCGCAGGGCGAAGCCGCGGGTGGTGGCGAGGGTGGCCATCGCGGCCAGGTTCCGGTCGAGGGTGTCGGTGTCGACGACGGCGTACGGGGTGCTGCGGGCGGGCGGGTGCTCCATCGGGCGAGGATGCCACGCCCCGGGTCGGGGGCGCGAGGAGTCGCCGGGACCGGCAAACCGGGTCGGGCGGGCCGCGACGTCGGGCGGCTAGTCGTGGTCGGGGATGCCGCGGACGTGGTGGTCGGCGGCGCTCAGGGCCTCGGCGACGAGTCGGCGGACGTGGGCGCCCGCCGCGCGGTGGATGCTGTGCCGGCCGGACCGGCGGACGGTGACCAGGCCGGCGAGCTTCAGCTTGGCCAGGTGCTGGGAGATCGCCGGGCGGGCGACGTTCAGCCGGGTCGCCAGGGTGTTGACGTCGTGCTCGCCCGCCGTCAGCAGCCAGAGCAGGCGGAGGCGGGTGGGGTCGGCGAGCATCCGGAGGGCGGTCACGGCGGCGTTCACCTGTGCGGGGTCCGGGAGCGCGGTCGGGTCGTCGGGCGGGTGGCGGTCATCGTGCCGGTGCATGCCCCCATCCTCGACCATCACCGCCGCCGGCCCGACCGCCGACCCGCCGACCCGACCGCCAACGGCCAACCGCCAACCGCAGCTCGTCCCGGCCGAACCGGACCACCACCGCCCGCCAACCCGACCGCCAATCGCAACCGCCGGCCCACCGGCCCACCGGCCCACCGGCTCGCCGGCTCGCCGGCCCCACGGGCTGCCGATGCACGGGCGTCGTGGGCGACCCTGCCGATCACGTTCGTGTGTGCGCACGCATGCACTTATGATGCGAGGGGCGCAGGCACGACGGAGGGGGCGGCCGTGTGGCGGGTGCTGGCGGAGCGGACGTACCGGAGGCTGTTCGTCGCGCAGGTCGTCGCGCTCACCGGGACCGGGCTGGCGACCGTGGCCCTGGGCCTGCTCGCGTACCGGCTGACCGGGGCCGGCGCCGGGGCCGTGCTCGGCGGCGTCCTCGCCGCCCGGATGGTCGTCAACGTCGCCGTGGCGCCGCTTGCGGGGGCGCTCGCCGCCCGGCTGCCGCGGCGGCGGCTGCTCGTCGGCGCGGACGTCGTCCGGGGGCTCGCCGCGCTCGCGCTGCCGGCCGTCGGCCGGGTGTGGCAGGTGGTCGTGCTGGTGGTGCTGCTCCAGGCGGCGTCGGCGGTGTTCACGCCGGTGTTCCAGGCGGCGATCCCGGACGTGCTGCCGGACGAGCGGGACTACACGGCGGCGCTGGCGCTGTCCCGGCTCGCGTACGACGTGGAGGCGCTCGCGGCGCCGCTGCTCGCCGCCGCGCTGCTGGCGGTGCTGCCGGCGGGGTGGCTGTTCGCCGGTACGGCGGCGGGGTTCGCCGGGTCGGCGCTGCTCGTGCTGTCCGTGGCGGTGCCGGCGGCCGGCGCGGCGGGGCGGCGGGGGGTGTACGACGACACCGTGCGCGGGGTGCGCACCCACCTGCGGACGCCGCGGCTGCGGGGGCTGCTCGCGCTGCACCTCGCCGCGGCGGCGGCGGGGGCGCTGGTGATCGTCGGGACGGTCGGGTTCGTGCGCGGCGGGCTCGGGCGCGGGGCGGTCGACGTCGCGGTGGCGCTGGGGGCGTTCGGCGGCGGGTCGGCGGTGGCGGCGGCGGGGCTGCCGCGGCTGCTGCGGCGGTACGGGGACCGGGCCGTGCTGGTCGGCGGCGGGGGGCTGCTGGCGGGCGCGCTGCTGGGGGCCGCCGCCGTGGCCGCCGGGGGCGGGTGGGGGTGGCCGGTGCTGCTGGGGGTGTGGGCGGTGCTGGGGGCGGCGGCGTGCCCGATCGGCGCGGCGAGCGGGCGGCTGCTGCGGCGGTCCGCGGCGGACGGGGACCGGACGGCGGTGTTCGCCGCGCACTTCGCGCTGTCGCACGCGTGCTGGCTGGTGGCGTACCCGGTGGCGGGGTGGCTGGCCGCGGGGGCGCCGGTGGGGGCGGCGCTCGCGGGGTGCGGGGTGCTGGCCGCGGCGGGGGCGGCGGGCGCGGCGGGGCTGTGGCCGGCGCGGGACCCGGCGGTCGTCGCGCACGTGCACCGCGGGCTGCCGGCGCACGATCCGCACCTGCGCGGGGCGGCGGCGCACGGGGGCGGGTGGCGGCACGCGCACGTGCTGCACATCGACGACCGGCACCCGCGGTGGCGGGCGCCGGGCCGCCGGCCGGCATCCGCGGCGGCGGGCGGCCGCCGCGGATAGCCGGGTCGGTCAGGCGCCGACCGGGGCGTCGGGGACCGGCGCCGCCGGGCCGCGCAGGGCCGTGCGGCGCAGGGCCACCAGCAGGCCCGCCGCGGCGCAGCCCGCCGCCACCAGGACGGGCAGGCCGGGCCGGACCTCGTACAGCGCCGTGCCCAGCAGCGGGCCGACGATGAACGTCGCGCCCATCGTCGCGCTGACCAGCCCGGCCGCGGCGCCCTGGTCCGCCGCCGGGGCCGCCGCCGTCGCCGCGATCGTGAAGCCGGGGAAGCCGAGGCCCAGGCCGACGGCCAGGGCGACGCAGGCGGCGGTGATCGTCGGCAGCGTGCCGGCGGCGGCCAGGCCGAGGTACGCCAGGGCGGCGATCGCGGCGCCGACCCGGACCATGCGGTGCGGGGGCCAGGCGAGCTTCGGTACGACCGCCGCCTGCACCGCGACCAGCACCAGACCGGTCGCCAGCAGCGCGACGCCGACCGCGCCGGCCGTGCCCTCGGGGCTCAGGCCCAGCCGGTCGGCGACCAGGAAGCCGACGACGACCTGGATGACGCTGAGCGACAGGTACAGCAGGAAGCCCACCGACAGCGCCGGCAGCATCGGCCGCCACGGCGCCCGGCGGCGCTCGGCCGGGCGGGCGACCGGGGTGTGCCGGGGGACGGTGGCGACGACGACCGCGAGCAGGATCGCGGCGACGGCCGGGGCGACGTACAGGGGCAGGACCAGGGCGACCGCGGCGAGCGCGCCGCCGGCCGCCGGGCCGAGGACCAGCGACAGGCCCTGCGCGGCGCCGACCAGGCTGACCCACTTGGTGCGGGTGGCCTCGTCGTCGGCCGTGGCCGCGGCGACCGCCAGCGCCGCCACCGGGACGGCCGCGATACCGGCGCCGAACAGCAGGCTGCGGAAGACCAGGAACGCGGTCATCGTGGCGCCGACGCCGGCGTGCCCGCGCAGGGCGAGCACGCTGGCGGCGGCGAAGCCGGCCAGGCCGACGGTGGCCAGGCCGATCCCGGAGAGCAGGACCGTGCGGACCCCCTTGGCGTCCAGGGCCCGGCCCCACAGCGGGCTGCTCAGCGTGAGCGCCGCCGCGGCGACCGTCACCACCAGGCCGAGCTGGGACTCGGTCAGCGCCAGCCGGCGGGCCAGCGGCGCCATCATCGGGGTGAGCAGTTGCTGGGCGGAGTACAGCACGAGGACGGCCACCAGCAGCGGGCCGATCCCCGGCCGACGGCGGGCGTCGGCGGGGGCGGTCGGCTCGGTTTCGCGCAGGGTCACGGGATCACCTGATCATGTCGACATCGGATGGATTACACCTCGCCGTCCTCCACCGGGCCGGTCGGCCGGGCGGCCCGTACCGCCGCGGCGACCCGACCCAGGGTGGGCTGGGCGAAGAATGGGGCCAGCGGCAGGTCCACGCCGTACCGGCCGCGGGCGAGTTCGACGAAGCGGACCGCGCGGACGCTGTCGCCGCCGAGCCGGAAGAAGCTGTCGTCGGCGCCGATGTCGGCGACGTCCAGCAGCTCCGTCCACATGGCGGCCAGCTCGCGCTCCAGCGGGTCGGCGAGCGGGGCCGCCGCGCCGCCCGCGGCCGCCGCGACCGCCGCGGCGACGGCCGCGCGGTCGACCTTGCCGTTGCGGGTCAGCGGCAGGCGCTCGGCCGGGACGAGCCGGTCCGGTACCAGGTGGGCCGGCAGCCGGTCGGCGAGCCAGGCGCGCAGCGCGGCCGGGTCGGCCGGGCCGGTGCCGGCGGCGGGGACGGCGACGCCGACGAGCCGGCGGGCGGTGTCCCGGCCGACGGCGACGACCGCCGCCCGGTCCACCGCGGGGTGGGCGGCGAGCGCGGCCTCGACCTCGCCGGGCTCGATCCGGTGGCCGCCGACCTTCACCTGGTCGTCCAGGCGGCCGAGGATCTCCAGCAGGCCGCCGGGGCGGTACCGGCCGCGGTCGCCGGTGCGGTACCAGCGGGTGCCGCCGGCGGTCGGGAACCGGGCCGCGGTCAGCTCCGGCGCGCCGACGTAGCCGCGGGCGACGCCGGCGCCGCCGATCCACAGCTCGCCGGGGGTCCAGTCCGGACAGTCCCGGCCGAGCGGGTCGACCACGCGGAAGCGCTGGTGCCGCAGCGGGCGGCCGTACGGGACGGTGGGCCAGCCGGGCGGCGGGTCGCCCTCGTACGCGTTCGACCAGATCGCCGCCTCGGTGGCGCCGCCGAGCGCGACCAGCCGGGCGGCCGGCGCGGCGGCGCGCAGCCGGGTGCCCAGGTCGGTGGGGACCCAGTCGCCGGAGACCAGCGCGAGCCGCAGCGCGGGCAGGGTCCGGCCGCGGGACGCGGCGACGACGAGCAGCATGTCGAGCAGGGTGGGGACGGAGTTCCACACGGTCACGCCGTGCGCGGCGGCCAGGTCGAGCCAGCGCGGGGCGTCCCGGCGCTCCCCCTCGGCGGGCAGGACCAGCGCGCCGCCGGTGCTCAGCGGGCCCGCGATGTCGAAGACGGACAGGTCGAAGTCCAGCGCCGAGAGGGCCAGGACGCGGTCGGCAGGGCCGAGGTCGTACCGGGTGGCGATGTCGTCGACGGTGTTCGCCGCCGCCCGGTGGGTGACGTCGACGCCCTTGGGGGTGCCGGTCGAGCCGGAGGTGAAGATCGTGTACGCGAGGTCGTCCGGGTCGACCGGCGCCGGGGCGGGGGCCGGCGGGTGGGTGAGCGCGTCGGCGACCGACAGCGCGGCCACCCCGACCGGCCAGCCGGCCGCGCCCGCACCCCTGCCGGCGGCGGCCGGCGGGCCGGCGGCGGGCGGCGGGGCGTCGGTCAGGGCCAGGGTGGCGCCGGCCGCGGCGAGGATCGCGTCCCGGCGCGGGGCCGGCTGGTCCACGCCGATCGGCAGGTACGCCGCGCCGGCCGCGAGCACCCCGAGCACCGCGGCGACCTGGTCGGCGCCCTTCGGCAGCGACACCGCCACCCGGTCCCCCGGCCGGGCGCCCGCGGCGGCCAGCCGGCCGGCGATCCGCAGCGCCCGGTCGGCCAGCTCGCCGTACGACAGCGCGGCCGGCGGCGCCGGTGCGGTGAGCAGGGCCGGGGCGTCGGGGTGGCGGGCGGCCAGGGCGAAGAAGTCGCTGTGCAGCAGGGTCCGGCCGACGGGGGCGGCGGTGTCGTTGGCCGCGTCCCGGGCGCGGCGCTGGGCGAGCGGGAGCGGGGCGTCGAGCGGGGCCGCCCAGTCGGCGGCGGCGAGCCGGCCGAGCAGGGCGCGGTGGGCGGCGACCAGGTCGTCCAGCAGGCCCGGCGGGAACAGGGCGTCGACGGCGTCCCAGTTCAGGTCGACGGTCGGGCCGGCGGGGTCGTCCGGGCGCTCGACGACCTGGTGGTCCAGCCACACCTGCGGGGTCTGCGAGACGCCCCAGGTGTGGTCGGCGAAGGGGCCGCGGGCGGCCCGGTCGGCGGCGGCGACGCCGAGGGCGCTGGTGAACACCACCGGCATCGTCGCGTCGCCCTGACCGGTGTGCCGGGCCAGCTCGCGCAGCACCCACACGGTCGAGCCGGCGCGGTGGTCCAGGGCGCCCCACAGCTCGGCCTGGATCCGGCGGACCCGGTCCAGCCAGGTGTCGCCGGGCTCGGGTACGCAGGCGATGAGCAGCAGCGAGGTGAAGTCGCCGAGGACCCGGTCGACGTCCGGGTGGACGTCCCGGCGGTCGAACAGGGTCAGGTTGAGGGTGAGGTCCGGGCGGGCGCTCCACCGGCCGAGGACCTCGGCGTACGCGGCGAGCAGGACCGCCGACGGGGTCAGCCCGTGGGCCCGGGCGCGGTCGGTCAGCGCCCGCCAGGTGGCCGGGTCGAGCCGGGCGCAGCGGCGGCTGAACCGCGGCACGCCCAGCGCCGCCGGGTCGGCGGCCAGCGGGAGCTGCGGGGCCGGCGGCAGCGCGGGGACCCGGTCGGCCCAGTACGCCCGGGCGGCGGCCCGCTCGGCGTCGTCCGGCGCGGCGGCGGCCAGGTAGTCGCGGAAGGACAGGTCCGGGGCCGGTGGGAGGGCGGCCGGGTCGGCGTACGCGGCGTCGAGTTCGGCGTAGAAGGTGAGGATGCTCAGCGCGTCCAGGATCAGGTTGTCCAGGCCGACGCCGATCCGGCAGCCGGCCGGCGAGCGGACCACCCGGACGTCGAACAGCGGCCAGCGCGCCGGGTCGAACACCGCCGCGGCCATCCCGTCGCGCAGCCGGGCGAACGCCGCCGCCGGGTCGGGGCCGGCGTCGTCCACGGTCAGCCGGAACGGCGGGACCGCCGGCAGCACCCGCTGGTTGCCGTCGGCGTCGAACACCGCGCGCAGCATCGGGTGCCGGGCGACGACGGTGTCGATGGCCCGGGCGAGCCGGTCGACGTCCACGTCGGGCACGTCGTACTCGCGGTAGAAGTGGCAGCCGACGCCGCCGAGCGGGAAGTCCGGGGAGCGGCCGAGCAGGTACGCCCGCTGCACCTCGGTGGGCGCGAACGGCGCCCCCGCCGCGGCCGGGTCGGGCACGGCCCGGGGCGGCGCGCCGGCGGCCGGCGCGGTGGCCAGGGTGGTGGCGAACGCGGCCAGCCCCGGGTGGGCGAACAGGCTGCTCAGCGCCGCCCCGGCCAGCCCCTCGTCGCGCAGCCGGGCGACCAGCCGGGTGGCCAGCAGCGAGTCGCCGCCGAGCCGGAAGAAGTCGTCGTCGCGGCCGACCGCGGGCAGGTCGAGGACGTCCCGCCAGGCGGCGGCGACCCGCTCCTCCACCGGGCCGCGCGGCGGCTCCCCGGCGGGGGCGGGCGCCGCGTCGGCGGCCAGCAGCGCGGCCAGCGCGGGCCGGTCCACCTTGCCGTTGCCGGTCAGCGGCAGCGCGTCGACCGCGGCGATCCGGTCCGGTCGCAGCGCCGGGGGCAGCTCGCCGGCCAGGTGGGCGGCCAGCGCGGCCGGGTCGGCGCCGGCCGGGGTCACCACGGCGCCGAGGCGCCCGCCGTACGCGAGCGCGACCGCGCCGGTGACGGCCGGGTGCCGGCGCAGCGCCGCCTCGACCTCGCCCGGCTCGATCCGGTGGCCGCGGATCTTGAGCTGGTGGTCGGTGCGGCCGAGGAACTCGACGGTGCCGTCGGGGCGGTACCGGGCCAGGTCGCCGGTGCGGTACCAGCGCACCCCGTCGGCGGGAACGAACCGGTCGGCGGTGCGGTCGGGGTCGCCGCGGTAGCCGCGGGCCACGCCGGCGCCGCCGATCCACAGCTCGCCGGGCACCCAGTCGGGCCGGTCCCGGCCGAGGGCGTCGACGACGCGGCAGGCGACGTTGCGCAGCGGCGTGCCGTACGGGACGCAGGACCAGTCGGCGGCCGGCTCGCCGACCTCCTGGACGGTGGAGTGGATGGCCGTCTCGGTGGTGCCGCCCAGCGCCGCGAACCGGCAGCCGGGCGCCGCGGCGCGCAGCCGGCCGGGCAGGTCGGTGCCGACCCGGTCGCCGCCGAGCAGGACCAGCCGCAGCGGCAGCGGCGTACCGGTCGAGGCGGCCTCGGTGAGCAGCATGTCCAGCAGCGCGGGCACGCAGTTCAGCACTGTCGCGCCGTGCGCCGCGGCCAGCCGCAGCCAGCCGCCGGCGTCGCGGCGGCCGCCGGCGGCGTCGCAGATCAGGCTCGCGCCGGCCGACAGCGGGCCCAGGATGTCGTACACCGACAGGTCGAACTCCAGCGCGGACAGCCCGAGGAACCGGTCGCCCGGCCCGACGCCGAAGCGGGCGTTCAGGTCGGCGACCGTGTTGCCGGCGGCGGCGTGGCTGACCTCGACGCCCTTGGGCGCGCCGGTGGAGCCGGAGGTGTAGATGACGTACGCCAGCGCGTCCGGGTCGCCGGTGCGCGGCCGCGGCAGCGGCTGGCCGGGGCGGTCCAGGTGCTCCTCGGTGAGCAGCAGCCGGGCGCCGGCGTCGGCGAGGATCCGGTCCCGCCGGGCGGCCGGCTGGTCGGCGCCGATCGGCAGGTACGCGGCGCCCGCGGCCAGCACGCCGAGGACCGCCTCGACCTGCCGCGGGCCCTTGGGCAGCGCGACGGCGACGAGGTCGCCGGGGACCACGCCGTACGCGGCGAGCCGGCCGGCGACGGCGAGCGCGCGGGCGGCCAGCTCGCCGTACCGGAGGCGGCCGTCGGCGCCCCAGCGCAGCGCGGTCCGGTCGGGGTCGGCGGCGGCGTGCCGGAAGAACGCGTCGTGCAGCCGCCCGCCCGGCAGCGGGCCGGCGGTGGCGTTGGCGGCGGCGCGGGCCGCCCGCTGCGCCGCGGGCAGCACGGCCGGCGGCGGCGCGGTCCACGCGGCCGGGCCGGCGCGCAGGCCGTCGACCAGGTCGGCGTACGCGGCGAACATGGCGTCCAGGACGCCGGGCGGGAACGCGTCCTCGCGGGCGTCCCAGTTGACCAGCAGGCCGCCGGCGTACTCGGTGACCTGGGCGTCCAGCCACACCTGCGGGCCCTGCGAGATCACCCAGGACGGCTCGCCGAACGTGTCCCGCACGTCGGCGCCGAACAGGTCGCCGAGGCCGACCGCGCTGGTGTACACCACCGGCGCGACGACCCGGTTGCCGTCCCGGCGGGACAGCTCACGCAGCACCTCGACGCCGGAGAACGCGTGGTGCGCGGCGTCGGCGTGGAACCGCGACTGGAGCGCCCGGGCGCGGGCGGCGAGGTCGCCTGGGGCGGCGCCGTCCCAGGCGAGCAGGACCGAGGAGGTGAAGTCGCCGACCAGGTCGTCCACCGCGGGGTGGGTGGGCTGCCGGTCGAACAGCGGCAGGTTGAGCAGGAACCGCGGCTGCGCGCTCCACCCGGTGAGCGTCTCGGCGAACGCCGCGGCCAGGGCCATCGCCAGGGTCAGGCCGTGCGCCCGGGCGTGCCGGTCCAGCTCGGCCCGGGCGGCGGCGTCGAACAGCCGGTGCCGGCGGACCACCCGGCTGGCGCCGACCGGGCCGGCGGCCGCGGGCAGCTCCGGCGGCCCGGGCAGGTCGGGCAGCCGGCCCAGCCAGTGCTCGCGCGCGGCCGGCGCGCCGGCGGTGTCCCGGTCGGCGAGGTACTGCGCGAAGTGGTACGGCAGCGCCGGCAGCTCCCCGCCCCGGTACAGGGCGGCGAGGTCGCGCAGCAGCACCCGCAGGCTGAGCGCGTCCGCGGCGATCATGTCCAGGTTGACGTGCAGCCGGGTGCCGCCGGGGCGCAGCGCCGCGGGCAGCCGGGTGAGCTGCACGTCGAACACCTCGCCGGCGGCGATGTCGAGGCTGCGGTGCGACAGCGCCCGGCGCAGCTCGGCGCAGGCCGCCCGGGCGGTGTCGGCGGTGGCGCCGCGCAGGTCGTGCACGCGCAGCCCGGTCCACGCCGCGGCGGCGGGGACGCGCTGGGTGCCGTCGTCGCCGACCCGGACCCGCAGCATCGGGTGCCGGTCGAGCAGGGCGCGGACGGCCCGGTCCAGCCGGTCCGGGTCCACGTCGGTGCCGTCGAACTCGTGGTAGAAGTGCGCGGCGACACCGCCGAGCTGCTGGTCCGGGGCGCGGCCGACCCAGTACGCGTGCTGCATCAGCGCCAGCGGGAACGGCGCCGCCGGGTCGACCGGCGGCCGGCGCTGGGCCGGCACGGGCGGGGCGGGGGCGGCGCCGCACAGGTCGGCCCACGCGGCCAGGGTGGGGGTGCGGGCCAGGTCCGCGAAGCCGACCGGCACGCCGGCCCGGCGCAGCGCGGTGGCCAGCCGCATCATCCCGATCGAGTCCAGGCCGAGGGCGATCAGGTCGTCGTGGGCGCCGATCCGCTGCGCCGGCAGGTCCAGCAGGTCGGCGACGCGGTCGCGCAGGGGGGTGGGGGGCGGCGGTTGAGGCGACACGGGTCGCTCCGTTCGGTACGGCCGGGCGGTCCGGCAGGGGTCGGCAGCGGGGGTGGCGGCGGGAGGGCGCCGCGGGGTCATCGGCTCACCACGTCACCGGCATGGCGCGGGGGCCGCGGAAGAACGTCTCGGTCCGCCACTGCACGGGCCCGGCCGGGCGCAGGCCGGGCATCCGTTCGAGCAGCGCGGCGAGCGCCTCGTGCAGCTCGAGCCGGCCGAGGGCGGCGCCGAGGCAGTGGTGCAGCCCGTACCCGAAGCCGAGGTGCCCGGTGGCGTCCCGGTCGGGGTCGATCCGGTCCGGGTGGGGGAAGCGGCCGGGGTCGCGGTTGGCGGCGCCGATCGAGACGAGCACCGGCTCGCCGGCCCGGACGACGGTGCCGCCGATCCGGACGTCCTCGGCGGCGTAGTGGGCGAACATCGCGCCGGTGGCCAGCGGCGTGTACCGGAGCAGCTCCTCGATCGCCGCGGGCAGCCGGGCCGGGGCGGCGCGCAGGGCGGCCCGGTGCTCGGGGTGGCGGTGCAGCAGGTACCAGAAGTTCGGGATCTGCGCGGAGCTGGCCTCGTACCCGGCGACGAGGATCGCGATGCAGAGCAGGACCAGCTCCGGCTCGGACAGTGCCCCGGCCTCGTCCCGGGCGGCGATCAGCGCCGTGATCAGGTCGTCGGCCGGCTCGGCGCGGCGGCGGTCGATCAGGTCGCCGATGTACCCGCGCAGCGCGCCGAACGCCGCCGCCGTCGCCGGGCCGGCGTCCGGCCCGGTGGCCAGCAGCGCGTCGTTCCACCCCCGGAACCGGTCCCGGTCGGCGTGCGGCACCCCGAGCAGGGTGCAGATCAGCGCCGTCGGCATCGGCACCGCGAAGTCGGCGACCAGGTCGGCCGGCGGCCCCTTGGCCAGCATCGCGTCGATCAGCTCGCGGGCGAGCTGCCGGACGTGCGGGCGCAGCGCCCCCACCCGGCGGGCGGTGAACGCCTGCCCGGCCAGCCGGCGGATCCGGCTCAGCGCGGGCGGGTCCATCGTGACGATCCCGCCGATCGCGCGCGGCAGCGCGCGCGGGGCGTCCCGGTCCGCGGCGGCGGCCCGGGAGAACCGCCGGTCGGCGAGGACCTGCCGGGCCTCGTCCCACCGGGTGACCAGCCAGGCCGGCTCGCCGAGCGGCAGCCGGACCCGGGTCAGGCCGGGCGCCGCGAGCGCCGCCCGGTAGCCGACGCCGAGGTCCAGGCCGGTGAAGTCGTTGAACGGGTACGGGCACTCCTCCACCCCGGCCGGCGCGCTCACCGGCGGTCCCGGGCCCGGGCGGCGAGCGCCCGGCGGTCGACCTTGCCCACGCCGGTGCGCGGCAGGTCCGGCACGACGCGCAGCCGGTCCGGGATCTTGAACGCGGCGAGGCCGAGCGCGGTGAGGTGGGCGGCGAGGTCGCGCCGGTCCGGGCCGGCGGCGCCGCGCTGCCGGGGTACGACGAACGCGAAGGTCCGCTCCCCCAGCACCGGGTCGGGCACGCCGACGACGGCGACGTCGGCGATGTCGGGGTGGCGCAGCAGCAGGTCCTCGACCTCCTCGACGGGCACCTTGTCGCCGCCGCGGTTCACCACGTTGGTGCGCCGGCCCTCGACCCGCAGGTGCCCGGACGGCAGCCGCCGGACCAGGTCGCCGGAGCGGTAGAACCCGTCCTCCGTGAACGCCCCGGCGGTGGCCGGCCCGTCCGGGTAGTAGGCGCGCAGCGTGTACGGGCCGCGGGTGTGCAGCTCGCCCAGCTCGCCGTCGGGGACCTCGGCGCCGGCCCGGTCCACGATCCGGATCTCGTCCGCGGGCGACAGCGGCCGGCCCTGGGTGTCGTGCACCAGCGCGGGCGGGTCGTCGGGCCGGGTGAAGTTCAGTAGGCCCTCGGCCATGCCGTACACCTGCTGGAGCGCGCAGCCCAGCTCCGGCGCGACCCGGGCGGCGACGCCGGCGCTCAGCCGCGCGCCGCCGACCTGGAGCAGCCGCAGGCTGGACAGGTCGGCGCCGCCGTCGGCGGCGGCCTCCAGCCAGACCAGCGCGAGCGGCGGGACCAGGGCGGTCACCGTGACCCGCTCCCGCTCGACCAGCGGGAACACCGTGGCCGGGTCGGCGTCCGGGCAGAGCACGACCCGGCCGCCGACCGCCAGCGTGCCGAGCAGGCCGGGGCAGGCGAGGGCGAAGTTGTGCGCGGCGGGCAGGGCGACGAGGTACCGGTCGTCGGCGGTGAGGGCGCAGACGTCGGCGCTGGCCCGCCAGTTGTACGCGTAGTCGTGGTGGGTGCGGCCGATGAGCTTGGGCAGCCCGGTGGTGCCGCCGGACAGCAACAGCACCGCCACGTCGCCGGGGCGGGGACCGGGCGGGGCCGCCGGCGTCGCGTCCGGGGGCGCGGCGGGTTCGGCGGGCGGCGCGGGGTCCGGGGTGGACAGGGCGGTGAACGGGGTGAACTCCGCCGGGTCGCCGACGACGATGACGGTGTCCAGGCCGGGCACGCTCGCGCGCAGGCGGCGGGCCAGCGGGCGGTGGTCGTACCCGCCGGCGACGTCGGCGGCGACGTACGCGCGCGCCCCGGCCAGCCGGGCCAGGTGGGTCAGCTCGGTCTCCCGGTGCGCCGGCAGCGCGCAGACCGGGACGGCGCCGACCCGCGCGGCGCCGAGCAGCAGCAGGACGAACTCGGCCACGTTCGGCAGGTGCACGAGCAGCCGGTCGCCGTCGCCCAGCCCGAGTCGGCGCAGGCCGGCGGCGACCGCGGCGGCGCCGGCGGCCAGCTCGGCGTACGTCCAGCGGCGGTCGCCGTCGACCAGCGCCGTGCGGTCGGGCCAGCGCGCGGCCCCGGCGGCGGCGAGGTCGCCGAGCAGCTCGTCGCGCCAGTAGCCGGCGGCGCGGTACCGGTCGGCGAACTCCGGCGGCCAGCCGGTGAAGCCGGCGAGTGCGGCCATCGCATCCTCCTCGGACTCGGTGCGCGGGGCCGAGGGGCCGGCCCCGCGCGGGACGTTGTCGGCGGCGCCGGGGCGCCGGGGTCGGGCGGCCGGGCAGCGGCGCGGCACGCGCGCGGTCACGGCACCGCGAGGTCGTGGCCGGACCACGCGCTCGCGGGGCCGAGCGGGTCGGTGCCGGCGGCCGCACCGCCGCCGGCGGACCCGGCGGGCGTCGCCGCGGCGTCGGCGGCGCGCAGGACGTGGACGTGGTGCCCCAGCTCGGCGAGCGGGTGGCCGGGCGGCGGCAGCGCGGCGACGAGCGCGAGGCCGGCCCGGCCGTACGACTCGCGCCAGCGGGCGGCGGTCAGGAACGTCGTCCGGTCGACGGCCCGCGCGTCGGCCGGCGGGGCCAGCAGCAGCGCCTGCGAGGTCATGATCCAGTGCTCCTCGGCGGTGGGCTCGCTGACCACCAGGTGCCCGCCGGGGGCGAGCAGGTCGGCCAGGTGGCGCAGGCTGACGTCGGTGTCCCGGGCGGCGTTCAGCACGCCGCCGCCGATGATCACGTCGAACCCGCCGGGCGCCAGGCCCTGCAGCCCGGGCGGGGCGTCGATGTCGTACCGGGCGCCGCGCACCCGGCCGCCGCGGGCGGCGAGCAGCGGCGCGAGGAACGCCCGGGACACGTCGGTGAGCAGGTAGTCGACCGGCCGGCCGGCCAGCGCGGGCAGTACCGCGTCGGTGGTCGCGCCGGTCCCCGCGCCGATCTCCAGCAGCCGCGGCACCGCGCCGGGCGGTCGGTCGGCGCACAGCGCGGCGACCGCGGCGGCGACGGCGGCGTGCTGGTACCGGGCGGTGACGCTCTCCCGGTACAGCGCGCGGGCGGTGCCGAGGCTGCCCGCCGGGAACAGCACCTCGACCGGCGAGCCGCGGCCGCGCAGCAGGTCGGGCAGGGCGGCGGCGTTGCGGCGGGCGTACGCCACGGTCCGGTCGCCGCCGACGGCGGCCCGCCAGCGGGCGGCGAGCGCCTCCCAGTCCGGGACGGGCGCGGCCGGGTCGGCGGGGGCGATCAGGTCGCCGTCGCGGCGGACGAGGCCGGCGGCGCCGAGCACGTCGAGCCAGCGGCCGACGAGGGCCCGGTACGGCGGGGCGACGCCCGCGGCGGCGGCGATCCCCGCGGCGTGCGCGGGGCCGGCGAGGACGCCGCAGCGGCGGAGCGTGTGCAGCATGGACGCCCGGCCGGCGGCCTGCAACTCCCGGACGGCGGCGATCGCTGCCGGCACGTCCACGGCGGCGAGCGCGGCGTCGCCGGCGGTCCCGGCAGCGCCGGCGAGCGCGGCGTACGACGCGGCCGGGGTGGCGGGTTCGGGGGCGGCGACCAGCACGATCGGCACGCCGCCGAGCGCGGCGGGCACGGCGGTCGCGGCGGGGGCGAGGGCGATGACGGCGGTCAGGGTGCCCAGGTCGGTCAGCGGCAGGGTCGGCGCCGCGGCGAGGGCCGGCAGGAGCGCGGCGGGCAGCACCACCCGGTCGGCGCCGCTGCGCTCCACCGCCGCGAGCAGCCGGGCCGGGTCGGCGACGGGTGCCCGGTCGACGGCCGCGTCCGCGGCCAGCTCGGCGGCCCGGGCGGCGGCGGTGTCGGGCAGGCCGGCGAGCAGCACTCGGCGGGCACCGGACAGGGCCGCGGACAGATCGGTCATCACTCCCCCTGGTATTCGGTCCGACCGCTCGACCCGGCCGTGACCGGGCGCGGTGCGGTGGTCGGCGGGTTCGGCGCGGTGGTCGGCGGGTTCGGCGTGGTAGAGCCGTTGGCCGGCGACGGCCAGCGGGCTGTCCGGCGGCGGCAGGTCGGCGACGGCGGCGAGGCCCGCGGCGGCGAGCAGGCGGCGCCAGCCGGCGGCGTCGCAGAACAGGTCGCCGGTGGCGGCGCGGACCGGGTCGCGCGGCCGGCGGTCCCGGCCCGGCGGCGGGGACAGCAGGAAGCTCATCGACGTCAGCACCACCGGGTTGGCGCCGGTGGACTCGGTGAACAGCAGCCGCCCGCCCGGCGCCAGCGCCCGCCGTACCTCGGCGAGCGTGGCCGCGAGGTCGACCGCGTTGTGCAGGCTGTTGCCGGCGATCAGGACGTCGACGCTGCCGGCCGGTACGCCCTGCTCGGCGAACGGCCGGTCCAGGTCGAGCAGCCCGGTGCGCAGGCCGGGGAACCGGTCGGCGGCGGCCGCGGTGAACAGGCGGGACACGTCGGTGAACAGGTACGTGTGCGGGCGGTCGGCCAGCGCCGCGCGGACGGCCGCCGTGGTGCCGCCGGGCCCGCCGCCGACCTCCAGGACCCGCAGCGGACCCGGTGTGTCCGGCGTGGACCGGGCGAGCCGGGCCAGCTCCCGATCGAGGTGGTCGACGAAGACGTTGCGCTGGTACGTGGCCAGCGCCGCCACGGGCTCCCGGTCGGCGAACAGGATGCCGGCGAGCTGGCACTCGTCGCGCAGCAGCGGCCCGAGCCGCGCGATGACCCGCCGGTGCAGCCCGGCCATCTCCGGCGGGAACCCGAGGTCGGCGTACGCGGCGGCGAGGCCGGCGAGGTCCGGCGCCGCGGGCGCGGCGGGCGTGGCGGCGTACCGGTCGGCGGGGTCCGGCGCGGCGGACCGGGTCGCGGGGTCGGCGGGGAGCGCGGCCGTGGTGCCGGGTCCGCGGTGGGTGCGTGCGGGGTCGGGCGCGGCGGCCGGGTCCGCGGCGGCCGGGAGGTGGTGGGCGCGGCCGGCGGCGGCCAGGGCGCGCAGCCAGGCCGCGACGAGCCAGCGGTGCCGGGGCGCGGCGCCGAGCACGTCGGCCACCTCGCGGGCCGTGCGGAACACGCCGGCGGGCAGCGCGCCGTGCCGGTCCAGCAGCGCGGCGACCGCGCCGAGGCTCGCCCCGGCGAGCCGCGCGAACGCCGGCCGCGGATCCGCGGCCACGCCCGGGTCGTCCGCGATATCCCCGATCCCGGCCGCGGCGGCGGTCGCACCGGCCGCGGCGCGGCCGCCCGGGTTCACCGCGAGCTGGGGTGTTCGGTCGGGGGTCAGCATGTGCCCTCCTCCACGTCGTCGGCCGCGACCCCGTCGCGGACCGTCAGCGCCGCCGCCCCCGTACCGGTCAGCCGGGCGATCGCCGCCGCCGGGTCGAGGACGTCCGCGGCGAAGTGCCGGCCCGGCGGTACCGCGCCCGCCAGCACCGCCTCGACCGTCAGCCCCACCACCGCGCCGGTGACCGCGGCGTTGCCGGCGGCGTGCACGACGACCGTCCGCTCCCGCTCCCCGGCGACGCTGACGACCAGCACCACCCGGGCGGGCCGCCCGCACAGGTCGAGCCGGCTGGACCGGCACAGGTCGGCGACGGCCGCCGGCCGGGGCAGCGCGGGCGCCCGGTCGAACGCGGCGGTCATGTGCGGGCCGGTCAGGGCGGTGTACCACTCGCCGTCGGCCAGGCGCAGCGCGGCGGCGACCCGGCCGGCCTCCGGGTCGAGGTAGGGCAGGGTGGTGACCGGGCCGTCGAGGTGCGGGAGGGCGGGCAGCGCGCCGCGGCGCAGCGCCCCGGCGACCACCCGCCCCCCGCGCCACGCCGCGCGCGCGGCGCCCCCGGCGGCGGCGAGGTAGTCGGCGGCGGCGACCTCGGTGAACGCGTCCCGGACGGCGAGGTGCGAGCGCAGCGTCGCGCCCGGCCCGAGGTCGCGGGCGGCCCACCGTGGCAGCAGGCCGGTCAGGCCGGGCCGCAGGCCGGCGGAGAGGACGGCGACCCGGCCGGCGGCGGCGTACCGGTCCGGGTCGAGGGCGGCGTGCAGCGGGTCGTCGCCGCCGGCGTCCACGTAGTCCGCGCCGGCGGCCAGCGCGGCCAGCGCCACCCGGTCGCCGACGGTGTGCGCGGGTCCGGCGCAGTTGACGACGAGCCGGCAGCGGCCGGCGAACGCGGCCAGGCCGCGCGCGTCGGCGACGTCGACCTGCTGGTACGCCGACGCGGGGCAGCCGGTGCCGCGCGGGTGCCGCCCGCCGACCAGCACCGGGCCGAGCCCGGCGGCGGCGAGCCAGCCGACGGCCGCGCTGCCGACGTCGCCGCGCCCGCCGACGACCCCGATCGGCCGCCGGCTCACGCCGCACCCCCGGCGGCGGCACCGGGTCGCGGCCGGCCGCGGTGCCGGCGGGTCACGCCGGACCACCGGCGGGGGCCAGGGACAGCGCGGCCACGACCTCGGCCAGCGCCGGCGGCTCGATCACGCTGAAGTGGTCGCCGGGCACGTCCAGGATGTCGAACGTGCCGAGGCAGACCTTCTCCCAGTACGGCACGGCCAGGTGCCCGACCCCGGCGGTCACGCCGAACGAGCGGGCCCGGGCGGCGCGCAGGAAGCGCACGTCCCCGACGTACGGCTCGGGGTCGAACCGGGCCGCGCGCATGCTGTGCCGGCACATCCGGAACAGCGCCGGGACCAGCTCCGGCCCGACCGGGACGCCGGCCCGGTCGGCGGAGGCGGCGGCGTACCGGGCGAGCCGGTCGGCCTGCGGCACCGCGGCGGCGCGGCGGGCGGCCGCGGCGACCGCGCGCAGGCCGGCGTCGCCGTCGAGCGCGCCGAGCGCCCCGGCGGGGACGCGGCCGTCGTGCCGGAGCATCAGCTCGTCGATGGCCCGGGCCAGGTCGGCCGGGTCGAGGTCGGGGCCGAGGACGGTGGCGACCGGGTCGAGGTCGAGGTTCGGTACGAAGATCGACTCGAACACCAGCTCCTCGTCGGTCTCGACCAGCATCGGCAGGCTGTCCACCAGGGACAGGTCGACGACCTCGTGGCCGGCGGCCTGGAGCCGGCGGGCCACCTCGATGGCGAGCAGCCCGCCGAGGCAGTACCCGATGAGCTGGAACCGGCGGTGCCCCTGCCCGGCGAGCGCGGTCGCGTAGTCGTCGGCGAGGGCGGCGACGAGGTCGCGGTGGTCGACGGCGAGGTACGCGTCCGGGTCGGCGACCGCCACCCCGAGCACCGGGCCCTGCCCCTGGTCGGCCAGCGCCCGGCCGATCCCCTGGAAGTAGTCGAGCGTGCCGAGCGCGGCGTGGAACAGCACCCGGGCGGGCCCGTCCGCGCCGCCGCCGAACGGGACGAGCAGCGCGTGCCGCCCGGCCCGGACGGTGGCCGGCGCGTCCGCGCCGACGGGCCCCGCGGCGGCCGGGGAGGGCGGGCCGCCGCGGAGCATCGCCGCGAGCGCGGCGACCGTCGGCTCGTTCAGGAGCTGGCGGAGCAGGGTGTCGTACGCGTGCGGGGCGGCCTCGGGGATCTCCTCGCGCAGCCGCCCGGCGACCCGGGCGAGGATGAGCGACTCGGCGCCGTGGTCGTACACGTTGTCGCCCGGCGCGACCCGGGGGACGCCGAGCGCGCCGGCCCACAGCTTGCACAGCCGCCGCTCGAGGTCGTCGCCGACCTCCGGTTCGGCGACGACGCTGCCGCCGAGGACGCCGAGCCGGCGGTCGGCCAGCGCCCGGCGGTCCACCTTGCCGTTGGCGGTCAGCGGCAGCGCGTCGAGGACCTGGATCCGGCCGGGGCGCATGGCCGGCGGCAGCCGGTCGGCGAGCGTCGCCCGGACGTCGTCCTCCCGGACGTCGGCGCGGTCGGAGCGGAACCGGGCGGCGAGCACGTGCATCCCGCGGGCGGCCGGCGGGTCGCCGGGGCCGGGCAGGGCGTGCACGAGCGCGCCGCCGGCCGCGGCGATCCACTGTGCCCACCGGTCAGCGGCGTACAGCGGCGGCTCGCCGTCCGGGTCCGGGCGCATGAGGAAGCCCTGGGTGAGCAGGATGTGCGGCAGCGCCCCGGTCGGCTCGGTGGCGATCAGCCAGCCGCCGGCGGCGAGCAGGCCGGCGACCCGGCGCAGCGCGGCGGCGGGGTCGGCGACGCTGTTCAGCATGCCGGCGCACAGGACCAGGTCGGCGGCGTGCGGGGCGAGGCCCTGCGGGCCGGTGTCCCGGTCCAGGTCGACGACGCCGAAGCTGACGCCGGGCGTGCCGCCGAACCGGTCCCGCGCCTCGGGCAGGAAGGACGGGTTGACGTCGGTGAACAGGTACTCGACCGCGAACCCGGCGAGCAGCGGCAGCACCGCGGCGGTCAGCGCGCCGGTACCGGCGCCCAGCTCGACGACCCGCAGTGGCCGGCCCGCCGGGGCGGCCGCGGCGATCCGGTGGGTGAGCGCGGCGGCGGCGCCGTTGAGGTACCGGCTGGCCGGGTCGTCGCGGTAGATGGCCGCGGCGCGGTCGGCGGCGCCGTCGGGGAAGAGCAGGGCGTACGGGTCCTGCTCGCCGCGCAGCAGCGCGGGCAGCCGGTCGACGTGCTCCCGGTGGTACGCGACGAAGTCCGCCCCCGCCCCGAGGGCGGCGACCCGGTCCCAGGCGGCGGCGACCGCCCCGGCGGCCGGCGGCGCGGGCAGCCGGTACCGGTCGCCGTCGACGGCCAGCGTGCCGGCCGCGGCGAGCAGGCGCAGCCAGTGCCGGACGAGCCAGTGGTGCCGCTCGGCGACGGCGTGCGCGGCGATGACCTCGTCCGCGGTCCGCGGCACCGCCAGGACACCGGCGCCCCCGGGTGCGCCGGTGTCCGCGGTGCCCCCGGCGTCCGCGGTGCCCCCGGCGACCGCGGCGGCGGCGCGGGGGTCGGCGGCGTGCAGGCCGGCGGCGAGGGAGATGAGGGCCGCCGCGCGCAGCGCGTCGGGCAGCGCGGCCGCGGCGTCGGCGTCGACCCGGGCGGCGGCGTACCGGCGGGCCGCGGCGGCCCGGGCGGCGTCGGCGGCCGGGTCCGCGGGCGCCGGCACCCGGCGCGGGGTGACGAAGCCGAGCAACGCCCGGTCCGCGCCGGAGCCGGCGACGACGGCCGCGGCGTCCGCGACGTCGGGGTGCGCGGCCAGCGCCGCCTCGACCTCGCCCAGCTCGATCCGGTGGCCGCGCAGCTTCACCTGCCCGTCCTCGCGGCCGAGGAACTCGATGTCGCCGCCGGGCCGGTACCGGCCGAGGTCGCCGGTGCGGTACAGCCGCTGCCCGTCCACGGCCGGGAAGCGGGCGGCGGTCAGCGCGGCGTCGCCGAGGTAGCCCAGGGCCAGGCCGGCGCCGGTGATGCACAGCTCGCCGGCCGTCCACACCGGCGCGTCCCGGCCGTCGGCGGCGCGGACGCGCCAGCCCTGGTTGGCCAGCGGCCGGCCGTACGGGATGCTCGGCCACGCCGGGTCGACCGCCGCGACCGGGTGGGCGATCGACCAGATCGCCGCCTCGGTGGCGCCGCCGAGGCTGACCAGCCGGGCGGCCGGCAGGGCGGCGGCGCAGCGGGCCGGCAGCGCGGTCGGCAGCCAGTCGCCGGAGGCCAGCGCCAGCCGCAGCGACGGGAGCTGCGCGCTGCCCAGGTAGTCGAGCAGCATGCCGAGCTGGGCGGGCACCGAGTTCCACACCGTGACGCCGTGGGTGCGGACCAGGTCGGCCCAGTGCGACGGGTCGCCCGGCCGGGCCGGGTCGGGCAGCACCAGCGTGCCGCCGCGGGTCAGCGGCCCGAAGATGTCGTACACCGACAGGTCGAAGCCGAGCTGGGCCAGCCCGAGCACCCGGTCGTCGGCGCCGACGCCGTACCGCCGGTCGATGTCGTCGATGGTGTTGGCGGCGGCCCGGTGGCTGACCAGCACGCCCTTGGGCGCGCCGGTGGAGCCGGAGGTGTAGATGACGTACGCGGGGGCGTCCGGGTCGCCGCCGCCCGGCGCCGGCGCGTCGGCCGGCGGCAGCGTGTCGACGGCGACGACCGGGCACTCCCCCACCCCGGTGGTGTCGGTGCCGGCGGCGGTCAGCACCAGGCGGGCGTCGGCGTCGGCGAGCAGCCGGGCCCGGCGCAGCGGCGGCTGGTGCACGTCCACCGGCAGGTACACCGCGCCGGCCAGGCCGCAGCCGAGGACCGCGGCGACCTGCGCCACGCCCTTCGGCGCGAGCACGGCGACGACCTGCCCGGCGGCGACGCCGTGCGCGCGCAGCGCCGCCGCGACCGCGGCGGCGGAGCCGGCCAGCGTGCCGTACGTGGTGGGGCCGGCGGCGTCGACCACCGCGACCCGGTCGGGGTCGGCGGCGGCGCGGGCCAGGAAGCCGTCGGTGAGCAGCCGGTCCGGCAGCGGCCCGGCGGTGTCGTTGGCGGCGGCCCGCTCGGCGGCCTGCCACGCCGGCAGCGGCACCGGGCGCGGGTCGGCCCACGCGCCGGGGCCGGCGGCGAGCGCGTCGAGCAGGTCGGTGAACGCGGCGAACATGTCGGCGGCGACGCCGTCGGGCAGCACGCCCTGCCGGACGTCCCAGTGCACGACCAGCTCGCCGGCGTCCTCGCCGACCTGGCAGTCGAGGACGACCTGCGGGGTCTGGGTGACGCCGTACCCCGGCCGGCCGGCGCCGCGCGAGTCGATCCCGGCGGCGGCGCCGAGCGCGCTGGTGAACACCACCGGCAGCCGGGCCGCCTCCCGGCCGCGCCGGCGGGTGACCTCGCGCAGCACCTCGACGCCGGAGAACAGCCGGTGGTCCAGGTCGGTGTACAGGCGGGTGCCGAGCGCCGCCGCGGCCGCGGCGAACGGCTGCCCGGCCGGGTCGGCGACGTCGAGCACGTTGACGGAGGTGAAGTCGCCGACGATCCGGTCCACGCCCGGGTGCAGGGGCAGCCGGTTGAGCAGGGTGACGCTGAGGGCGAACCGCGGGTGCCGGCTCCACCGGCGCAGCACCGCGGCGTACGCGGCCAGCACCGCCGTCGCCGGGGTGAGGTCGTGCGCGCCGGCCCGCTCGGTCAGCGCCGCCCAGCGGTCGGCGGGCAGCCGGTACCCGTGCCGGGCGAACCGCGGCGGCCCGGCCGGCGGGCCGGCGGCGGGGGCGGCGGGTAGCTCCGGGGCGGGCGGCAGGTCGGCGGCCCGCCCGGTCCAGTACGCGCGGTCCCGGGCGTACCGGGGGGTGTCGCGCAGCCGCCGCTCGGCGACCAGGTAGTCGCGGAAGGTCAGGTCCAGCGGCGGCAGGGCGTCGGCCCGGCCGGCGAGGACGGCGTCCAGCTCGGCGAAGAGGATGCCGGCGCTGGCCCAGTCGGCGACGAGGGTGTCCAGCGAGGTGTGCAGGACGTCGCCGGCGTCGGTGCGGGTGACCCGCAGGGTGAACAGCGGCCAGGTCGCCGGGTCGTACACCGCGTGGTCCAGCTCGGCCCGGGTCCGGTCGAGGTGCGCGGCCAGCGCCGCCGGGTCGGCGCCGCGCAGGTCGGCGGCGGCGATCCGGTACCGCGGCACCTCGGCCAGCACCTGCTGGTGGCCGTCGGGGTGGACGGTGGCGCGCAGCATGTCGTGCCGGGCGACGAGCAGGTTCCAGGCGTCCTCGGCGGCGGCCGGCGGCAGCTCGGGGAAGGTGAGTTCGAGGTACCCGTGGCAGGCGACGCCGCCGAGGTCGAACGAGTCGCGCCGGCCCAGCAGGTACGCCGTCTGCACGTCGGTCAGCGGGAACGGCTCGTGCCGGGCGGCCGGGTCGGCGGCGGCGGCCGGGGTGTCGGCGGCGGCGAGCAGCGCGAGCAGCGCCGGCTTGTGCGCGCGCAGCGCCGCCCGGTGCTCGGCGCCGAGGGCGCCGGCCGGGGCGCGGAACCGCAGCGCGTCGCCGTCGGCCCACAGCCGGACGCCGAGCGCGGTCAGCTCGCTCAGCAGGTGTTCGGGGGTCATGTCGGGCTCACTCCTACGGGCGTGCGGGGGCAGCGGGCAGAGGGGCAGTGGTTCAGGTCCGGGCCGCCGGGCGGAGCAGGCGGGCGGCGAGGGCGTGCACGTCGGCGCCGGGCGGCAGCAGCGCGGCGGTCGGTCCGGTGGTGAGGACCCGGCCGCCGGCGAGCACCAGCAGCCGGTCGGTGCCCGCGGCGACCCGCGGGTCGTGGGTGATCAGCGCGACGGCCAGGCCGCGGCCGGCCCGCAGCTCGGCCAGCAGCGCGAGCACCCCGGCGGCGGTGCCGTCGTCCAGGGCGGCGGTGGCCTCGTCGCAGATCAGTACCCGCGGGTCGGTGACCAGGGCGCGGGCCAGCGCGACCCGCTGCCGCTGCCCGCCGGACAGCTCGGCCGGGCGGCGCCCGGCGCAGTCCGGCGGCAGGTGCACGGCGGCGAGCAGCGCGGCGACCCGGCCCCGCTGGGCGGCCCGGTCGCGGACGCCGAGCAGCGTGCGCATCGGCCGGGCCAGCGCGGTGAACACGTCCTGCCCCGGGTGCAGCGCCTCGGCCGGGTGCTGGCCGACCAGCCCGATCGCGCCGCGCTGGGCGGCGTCCCGGTCGCGCACGTCGGCGGGGAGGACGGCGTCGCCGAGCCGGACCTCGCCGGCCGCCGGCCGGTGCAGGCCGACCAGGCAGCGGGCCAGGGTGCTCTTGCCGACGCCGGAGATCCCGAGCACGCCGAGGCTCTCCCCCGCGGCGACGGCGAGGTCGACGCCGTCCAGGACGGTCGCGCCGCCGTACCCGGCGGTCAGGCCGACGGCGCGCAGCAGCGCCGGGCGGGGGCGGCCCGCGGCCGGGCGGGCGGTCAGCGTGGGCGGGTGCGGGCTGCGGGTGACCGACGGGCGCCGGCACGGCGGCGGCGCCGGGGTGCCCAGCGTGCCCTCGGGCAGCCGCAGCACCTCGTCCACCAGGCCGCCGACGGAGGCGAGGTCGTGGCTGATCCACAGCAGCGCGACGCCGTCGGCGCGCAGCCGGGCCAGCTCGGTCCGGACCTCGTCGCGGGCGAGCAGGTCCAGCGCGGTGGTCGGCTCGTCCAGCACGAGCAGCCGGGGGCCGCGGGCGAGCGCGGCGGCGAGCGCGACACGCTGCTGCTGGCCGCCGGAGAGCTGGTGCGGGTACCGGCGGGCGAACGCGGCGTCGCCGGGCAGGCCGACCCGGTGCAGCAGCGCGGCGACCGTGCCGGCGCGGTCGCGCCGGGGCACCCGGCGGCCGGTGGCGGCGAGCAGGGTGGCGCCGAGGCGGGCGTACGGGTTCAGCGACAGGCCGGGGTCCTGGCCGACGTACCCGACGGGCGGGCGGTCGCCGCCGGCCGCGGGCAGCACCCGCCGGCCGCCGACGGTGACGGTCCCGCCGACGTGCCGGATGCCCGGCCGCAGGTGCCCGAGGACGGCCAGCGCGGTCGTGGTCTTGCCGGAGCCGGACGGGCCGACCAGGGCCAGCGCGCCGCCGTCCGGGCAGGACACGGTCAGGTCGGCGACGATCGTCGTACCGCCGGTGGCGAGGGTGAGCCGGTCCAGCCGGACGGCGCTCACCGGGCACCCCGCGGCCGCTGCGCCCGGTCGGCGAGCAGGTTCACGCCGACGGCGAGCACGGCGATGGCGAGCACGGGCGCGAGCAGCGCCCACGGTTGCAGCGGCGCGCCGGGCAGCGCCTCGACGATCAGCGAGCCCCAGTCCGGGCCGGCGGTGCCGACGCCGAGGAAGCCGGCGGCGGCGACCAGGTACACGGCGCCGACGAACCGGATCCCGGCGTCGGCCAGCAGCACCCCGCCGACCAGCGGCAGCAGCTCCCGGCCGATCAGCCAGGGCCATTTCTCGCCGCGGGCGACGGCGACCTCGACGTGGCCGCGGCCGGCGACCTGCGCGCCGGCCGCGGCGGCGAGCCGGGCGGTCAGCGGCAGCGCGGCGAGCGCGACGGCGAGGATCAGCCCGGCCCGGTGCGGCCAGGCGGCGAGGACGAGCAGCATGAGCACGACGGCCGGGACGGCGGCGAGCGCGTCCAGCGGCCGGGTCAGCGCGGCGGCCAGCCAGCGCCGGCGGGACACGGCGGCGGCGAGCCCGAGGCCGGCGCCGGCGAGCGTGCCGAGCAGCGCGCCGGCAAGGCTGGTCAGCACGAGCGGCCGGGCGCCTTGCAGCAGCCGGGAGGCGACGTCCCGGCCGAGGTGGTCGGTGCCGAGCCAGTGGGCGCCGGACGGCCCCCGGTACGGCGGGCCGACCGGTACGGCGGCGTCGTGCGGGGCCAGCGCGGGCCCGGCGACGACGCACAGCGCGAGCACCCCCGCGGCGACGGCGGCGCCGGCCCAGCGGCGGTTCATGCGGTACCGCCGGTGCGCAGCCGCGGGGTGAGCAGGACCAGGGCCACGTCGGCGAGCAGCAGGGCGCCGAGCATCGCCCCGCCGAGCAGCAGCACGATCGCCTGCACCACCGGCAGGTCGCCGGTCTGCACGGCGGTGACCAGCGCCTCGCCCAGCCCGGGGTAGCCGAACACCCGCTCGACCAGCACCGCCCCGCCGATCAGGCTGACCCCGGTGACCAGCCACACCTGGACGGCGACCGGCAGCACGGCCGGGACGACGGCCCGGCGCACGAGCGGCCAGCCGCGGGCGCCGTTGAGCCGGGCGCACTCCACGTGCGGGGCGGCGGCGCTGGCCGCGGCGGCGCCGCGGATCACCCGCAGCGCGTGCGCGGAGCTGACCAGCAGCAGGCTGAGCACGGGTAGGACGAGCACCTCGGGGCGGTCCAGCGGCCCGGTCCCGGACGGCAGCAGCGCGACCGCCGGCAGCACCGGCCAGGCGACGGCGAAGGCGAGGATGAGCGCGGCGGCGACGACGAACTCCGGCACCGACACCAGCAGCAGCGCCGCCGCCGACACGCCCCGGTCCGCGCCGCTGCCGTGCCGCAGCCCGGCCCACACGCCGACGCCGAGCGACAGCGGGACGAGCAGCGCCAGGCAGACCGCGGCGAGCAGGCCCGAGTTGGCCAGCCGGCCGGCGAGCAGGTCGCCGACGGGCCGGCCGGAGACCGAGGTGCCGAGGTCGCCGGTGGCGAGGTCGGCGAGCCAGCGGCCGTACCGGGCCAGCACCGGGTCGTCCAGGCCCAGCCGGGTCCGCGCCTGCGCGACCTGCTCGGCCGAGGCGGTGACGCCGAGCCGGGCGGTGACCGGGTCGCCGGGCAGCAGGTCCACCCCGACGTACACCGCGGCCGAGAGCAGGAGCAGCAGCCCGGCGCTGCCGAGCAGCCGCGGGCCGAACCGCCGCAGCACGGCGCTCACGCCGCTGCCCCTGCCCTCAGTGCCGCCCCGTGCAGGAGGGCGGCGTCGGTGGCGCCGGGCCAGCCGGCGATGGTGACCGCCGTGACCGCGGTGCGCTGCGCCGGCCGGACGTCGAACACCGGGTCGCCGCCGGTGATCCGGTCGAACGCGGCGGCGTCGGCGGAGTGCACGTCCACGTGCACGGCGGCGATCCCGGTGGCGCCGTTGGCGTGCGCGACGTCGGCGGGACGCTGCGGCGGCCGGTACGGCGAGACCAGGAACGGCACCCGGTCGGCCCGCGGGTAGGCGAACGCGAACCGGACGACGTCCCCGTCCGGGCGGCGCCGCCGCCACCGCCACTGCCGCCCGACCGGCACCCCGGCGGCGCGCAGCCCGGCGATCACCTCGCCCAGCGGCGCGGCCTCGTCGACGACGGCGACGTCGCACAGGCCCTCGTCCTGGACCGCCCAGCGGACCATCCGCCGCCCGGAGCCGCGCCCGCCGACCAGGTCGATCGGCAGCCGCATGTGCCGGGCCGACGCCGGGGTGGTGAGCAGCTCGATGATCGGCCCGTCGGCGAACCAGACGTGCGCGTGCTGGGCGGTGGCCGGGTCGGTGGCGTACCGCACGTCGAAGCCCAGCGCCCGGTAGTCGGCGACCGCCCGGGCCAGGTCGGCGACCCGGACCAGGACGTGGCTGCACCGGCGGCTCACCACGCGCCCCCGACCAGCGCCGGGGCGACCACGGGCGGCTCGGCCGGCCGGATCAGCCGGGGCATCCCCAGCCGCCCGGTGAGGTCGGCCCACGCCTGGCTGACGCCCAGTGCCCACACCCCGGCGGCGGCCCGGCGGGCCGGGTCGCCGATGTCGGCGGCGAGGTCGTGCAGGGCGGCCCGGACGGCGTCCGGCCACAGGTCGGCGAACACGTCGTGGAAGCTGCCGGCGGCCGTGCCGGGGACGGCGGCGTGGCTGGGCGCGGCCAGCCGCTCGGTGCCGGCGCCGGCGGTGACCAGCCGGCCGGTGTGGTCGCGCGGGGCGTGCAGCCGTGGCTGCCAGGTGACGGGGCCGTGGGTGTCGGCGAGGGTGAGCAGGCCGCCGTCGAAGCCGACCTCGATCCGGTGCATGAGGTGGGCGTGGTTGTCCGGGTCGTCGGGGTGCACCTCGTTCTGGACGCGCAGCGTCACCGGCACCCCGCCGACGGCGGCGTGCAGCAGCCGGAACGGGTGCGGCTGCCCGTCGATACCGCCGGGGTCGGCGGCGGGGTCGGCGAACGCCCACGGCCGCAGCCCGCCGGCGAGCCGGCCGAGGATGTCGACCAGCGGGTACGCCACCTGGCTGTTGGTCGCGGCGGCGAGGTACCGCACCGGCCCGTGCGCGCGCAGCGCGGCGGCGACCGCGAGCAGCTTGCGCACCGGCCGCAGCCACGGGTACAGCGTGTGCACCGCGTACGCCGCGCCGCCGGCCCGGGCCGCGCGCAGGCAGTCGGTCAGCTCGGCGGCGTGCACGGGGTGCTCGTGCAGGACGTGGATGCCGCGGGCCAGCAGCGCCCGGGCCACCTCGGCGCCGGGCCCGCCGGTGGCGCCGGAGCGCAGCACGACGCAGGCGATGTCCACGTCGTCGGGTACCTCGTCCGCGGTGGCGTGGAAGGGCACGCCGTGCGCGGCGGCGAGCGCCCGGGACCGCTCGCTGCCCCGGGCGAGCACCCCGGCCAGCGCGAACGCCGGATCCCCGGCGACCGCGTCGAGGTACACCCGGCCGAAGCCGGTGCCGGCGACGACGACGCGCAGCGGTCTCACGGCGCCACCCCGGCGACCGCGGCGGCGGGGTGGGCGTCGCCCGGCGACCGCTGCGCGACCAGGTACCGGGACACGCTGCGCAGCTTCTCCCTGGTCTCCTCCAGCTCCCGGTCGGCGGTCGAGTCGGCGACCACGCCGGCGCCGGCGCGCAGCCAGGTCCGGCCCGCCCGGCGGAACACGCTGCGCAGCACCAGGGCGGCGTCGAGCGCGCCGTCGGGGTCGACGGTCAGCACCGCGCCGGAGTACAGGCCCCGGTGCTCGGCCTCGCCGGCCCGGATCGCCGCGCACGCCGCCGGCTTCGGGATGCCCGAGGCGGTGACGGCGGGGAACAGCGCGGCGAGCACGTCCCAGGACGTCCGGCCGGCGGCCCGCTGCCCGGTCACCTCGGAGGCGAGGTGCTGCACGCTGCCCCGCTCGGCGACGCCCATGAACTGCCGGACGGCGACGCTGCCCGGCGCGCACACCCGCTCCATCTCGGCCACGGCGAGCCGGACGGAGATGGCGTGCTCGAAGACCTCCTTGGCGTCCCGGTACAGCTCGGCCCGGCGGCCGGCGTCGCCCGCCCCGGACAGCGCCCGGGTGCCGGCGAGCGGCTGGGTGCGCACGGCGCCGTCGGCGCCGACCTGCACCACCACCTCGGGGCTGAACCCGGCGGCCTCCCAGCCGCCCCAGCGCAGCAGGTACGAGCGGGCGGGGGTGTTGGCCCGGCGGCCGGCGAGGTACGTCGCCGGCAGGTCCACCGGCACCCCGACCTCGACCAGCCGGGACAGGATGACCTTGTCGTACCCGCCGGCCCGGATCCGGGAGACCGCCGCGGCGACCGCCGCCCGGTAGGCCGGGTCGTCGGCCCGGCTCCACGCGTCCGGCAGGGCCGGCGGCGCGGCGGGCGCGTCGGCGGCGGCGACGGCGGCGAGGACGCGCCCGCGCAGGTGCTCCAGCGCCGCCGGGTCCTCGGCGTGCAGGGTGACCGCGCCCGGCGTGCAGATCACCTCCCGGCGCGGGACGGCGACGTGCAGCAGCGCGGCGTCCGGGTCGGGGCGCCCGCCGAGCAGCAGGTGGGCGGCCTCGAAGCTGATCCAGCCGTACGCCCGCCGGCCGGCGCAGTGCGCGGCGACCGCCCGCCCGGCGGCGGCCAGCGGCGCCCCGTACAGCGGCCGGGGCGGCCCGCCGTCGACCAGCAGGCCGGCGGCGGTGAGGGTGACGGCGGCGCGCTCGCCCTCGGCGACCGCGACCCGGCCGTCGTCCTCGTAGGTCAGGTAGGGCCCGTCGGCAGTACGGGCCAGGGCGGCGGCCAGCGCGGTCGGCTCGGCGGCCGTGCGCCAGCGCAGGGTGTGGGGGTACGGGGTGGGCACCGCTAGTCCCTTTCGACGACGACGGGGTGGCAGAGCGCCGGCGCGGCGGTCCGCGCGCCGGCGAGCAGCAGGTCGAGCACCGCGCGGCGGCGCGGCAGCAGGTAGAAGTGGTCGCCGGGCTGGACCGACAGCGCGAACGCCCCGCGGGTGTGCGCGGCCCAGCCGCGGGCGAGGTCCGGCCCGACCTCGCCGTCGGCGTCGCCGACCACCGCGGTGATCGGGGCGCGCAGCAGCGGCCCGGGCGCGTGCCGGTACGTCTCGGCGGCCCGCAGGTCGGCACGGATGCCGGGCAGGAAGATCGCCCGGGTGTCCGGCCGGCTCAGCAGCAGGGTCGGCCCGCCGAGGGCGGCCAGCTCGGCGACCAGGGCGTCGTCGGCCAGCTCGTGCCGGATCCGCTCGGGCGGCACGGCCGGCGGGCGCCGGCCGGACACCACCAGGGCGAGCGGGGTACCGGCGTCCAGCCGCCGGGCCACCTCGTACGCGACCAGCGCGCCCATGGAGTGCCCGAACAGGACCAGCCCGTGCTCCCCCAGGCCCGCCGCGGCGGCGGCGAGCGGGTCGGCGAGCGCGGCGATGTCGGTCCGGGGCGGCTCGTCGAGCCGGTCCTCGCGGCCGGGGTACTGCGCGCACCACAGCCGCAGCCCGGCGGCGCGGGCGTCGGCGGCCCACGGGCGGAAGAAGCTCGCGGCGCCGCCGGCGTGCGGGAAGCAGACCACGTCCGGGGCGGGCCCGGCGGGGCCGCCGAGGGCGGGCAGCCAGGGGTCGGCGGACATCGCTACCCCGTCAGCCCGGCGCGGCCGAGGTACGGGTACTTGGCCGACTCCCGCACCTGGATGCCGCCGACGGTCCGGCGGGCGAGGCTGAGCACGTCGGCCCGCCCCCAGACGATCCAGTTGCCCCGGTCGGCCATCACCCGCTGCGCGGTCCGCCAGGCGGCGGCCCGGGCGGCCTCGTCGGTGGTGGCCAGCGCGGTGCCGAGCGCCCTGGTCAGCTCGGGGTCGGGGAAGGCCAGCGACGGGTACGCCGCCGACCGGGCGTAGATCACGCCGAGGGGGAACGCGCCGAGCGGGAACGCCATCAGGTCGGCGCCGGCCAGCCCCGCCGGGGTGAACGCCTCGGCCGGGCCGACGAGCTGCGCGCTCGCCTTGAGGCCGAGCTGCTTGAGCTGCTCCACGTAGAGCTGGGTGGCGGCATTCAGGCCGGTCTCGTAGTCGGAGCTGCGGATGACCAGCGGCGCGCCGGCCGCGCCGGCCCCGGCGAGCAGGGACCGGGCCCGGTCGACGTCGCGGCCCAGCACGGGGGTGTCGTCGGCGAAGTACTGGGCGCCGCGGCCGTACAGGTCGTTGGCCACCGCGCCGTACCCGAGCAGGACGGTGTCGACGAGCGCCTGCCGGTCGACGGCGAGCCGCAGCGCCAGCCGCACCCGCGGGTCGGCGAGCGGCTTGCGGGTGGTGTTCATCACGAACCCGTAGCCGACCCGCTGCGCCTCGCCGGCGGTCCGCACCTCCAGGTCGGCGGCGCCGGCGCCGGTGCGGGCGATGGCGAAGGGGATGTCGGCGGCGTGGTCGGCCTGGCCGGCGCGGACGGCGTTCACCCTGGCCTGCGCGTCGTTCACGCTGGCGATGACGAGGGTGTCGGCGTTGGGCGGGCCGTTCCAGTGTCCGTCGTACCGGCCCAGCGTGGCGTCCTGGCCGGGCGCGAACCCGGTCAGCCTGTACGCCCCCGTGCCGACGAGCTTGCCGGCCGTGAACGCGGTCGTCCCGTTCTTGACGATCATGAGCTGGGCGCCGGCGAGCAGGCCGGCGGGGTCGCCGACCGGCTTGTGCGTGGGCACCCGCACCGTCAGCGCGCCGGTGGCCACGGCCCGGGTCACGTCCAGGTAGGTGGTCAGCTCGCTCGGGTACGGCCGGTCCGGCGCGGCGAGCCGGGCCAGGCTGAACACCACGTCGCGGGCGGTCAGCTCGCTGCCGTCGTGCCAGGTCACGCCGGGCCGCAGCGTGATGGTCACCGTACGCGCGCCGGCGCCCGGCTCGGCCCGCAGCGCCAGCGCCGGCGTGGTCCGCCCGTCGACGACGGTGAACAGCGGGTCGAAGACGACCAGGCAGCGGGCCAGCTCGGCCGGGCTGAACACGCTGGCCGGGTCCATCGTCTCGGTGGCGCCGGCGCCGACGAACGTGAAGCGGACGGTGCCGCCGCGCTGCGGCGCGCCGGTGCTGCCGGTGACCGGCCCCGCCGCGGTCCGGCCGCAGGCGCCGAGGGCCGCGAGGGCGGCGGCGGTGCCGAGGGGGAGTCCGGTCAGCCGTAGTAGTTCCCGCCGGGACAGGGTCACCCGTTCCTCCTGAGCTGTGTTACTGGCGTACGCAAAAACTTTGGGTACCCTCAGTGGGCGTTCGAGAGCCATCATGGCATGCGCCTCGCGACCCTGTGAAGAGGAAAGTTTCACCTGGACAGGGCACATGAAATGGTGGAATATGACCATTCCTCGCTCTTCTGAGGACGGCCGATCAGGACGCGTACACCGTACTCCAAGAAGGCCGGAGATGGAAATGGTTGTCACTAGTGAACGTGCCGCGGCCCCCGCGGCCGCCGCACCGGGGGCCCCCGCCGCGCCGCCCGCCCCGGCCCTCGGGTCGCTGCTGGCCCCCGTCCGCGGCCGGCTGTACCGGGCGGCGGCCCTCGCGGCCGTCGGCGCCGCCGTCGGGGTGGCGGGCTTCGCCGCGGTCGCCGTCGCCCTCGCCGCCCTGCTCGCGCCCGACCCCGACCCGGCCCGGATCGGCCTCGCGCTGGCCGCCGCGCTCGCCGGCCTGCTGATCCGGTTCGTGCTGCGCGCCCTCGCCCTGCGGGTGTCCCACTTCGCGTCGTTCGACCTCGAGGTCGACCTGCGCACCCGGCTCGCCGACCGGATCGGCACGCTGCCGCTCGGCGCGGTGCACCGGCTCGGCGCCGGCGCGATCAAGAAGGTCGTGCAGGACGACGTCCGCTCGCTGCACATCGCCGTCGCCGACTGCGTGCCGCTGGGCGCGTTCGGCGTCGTCCAGCCGGTCGCCGCGCTGGTCGCGCTCGCGGTCCTGGACTGGCGGATGGCGCTCGGGGTGCTAGTCCTCGGGCCGGTGGTCGCGGTCGGCATGCGGCTGGCCACCCGGGACCACGCGGCCGTCCGCCGGCGGTACGACGCGGCCAACGAGGACATCAACGCCGCCGTCGTCGAGTTCACCCAGGGCATGCCGGTGGTCCGCACGTTCGACGACGGCAGCACGTCGTTCCGCCGGTTCGCCGACCGGGTCGCCGCGTTCACCGAGGCCACCGCCGCCTGGCAGCGCACCGGCCGGGGCGCCGCGATCCTCACCCGGCTGGCGCTCGGCCCGCTGCCGACGCTGGCGATCGTCCTCGCCGCCGGCACGTGGCTCGTCGCCGACGGCGCGATGTCGCCGGTCGGGCTGCTCGCCGGCCTGCTGCTGGGCACGCTCCCGGTCGACTCGATCATGCCGCTGATGTACCTGTCCCACCAGCTCCACGAGTCCCGGGCCGGGGCGCTGCGCATCCGCGAGCTGCTCGACCTGCCGCCGCTGCCCGAGCCGGCCGTACCGCGGCACCCGGCCGACGCGTCGGTCGCGCTGCGCGGCGTCCGGTTCGGCTACGACACCGGCCCGGCCGGCCGGTGGGCGCTGGACGGCGTCGACCTCGACGTGCCCGCCGGCACGGTCTGCGCGATCGTCGGCGCGTCCGGCTCCGGCAAGTCCACGATCGCCCGGCTGATCCCCCGGTTCTGGGACGTCGCCGAGGGCCGGATCGAGGTCGGCGGGGTGGACGTCCGGGACATCCCGAGCGATGTCCTGCTCCGGCACGTCGCCCTGGTCTTCCAGGAGCCGTTCCTGGTCAACGACACCGTCGCCGCCAACCTGCGGCTCGGCCGCCCCGCCGCGACCGACGCGGAGCTGCGCGCCGCCGCCCGGGTCGCCGGCGCGCACGACTTCATCGACCGCGAGCTGCCCGCCGGGTACGACACCATCGTCGGCGAGCGCGGCACCGCCCTGTCCGGCGGCCAGCGGCAGCGGCTCACCATCGCCCGGGCCGTCCTCGCCGACGCCCCGATCATCGTGCTGGACGAGGCCACCGCGTTCGCCGACCCGGAGAGCGAGGCCGCCATCCAGGCGGCGATCGCCGGCCTGACCCGCGGCCGGACGGTGATCGTCATCGCCCACCGGCTGTCCACCATCACCGACGCCGACGCGATCGTGGTCCTCGACCGCGGCCGGGTCGCCGAGCGCGGCACCCACGCCGAACTGCTCGCCCGCGACGGCCGGTACGCCCGGCTCTGGGCCCACCACGAACGGGCCAGCGCCTGGGGCCTGGGCACCACCCGCACCCCGGAGGTCTCCCGATGATCCGCATCCTGCGGCTGGCGCTGCTGTCCGCCGGCTCGTTCCGCGCGCAGCTCCGCTCCTGCCTGTGGGCCACCGCCCTCGCGGCGCTCGCCCAGACCGTCGCGTACCTGGCGCTGATCCCGCTGCTCGCCGCCCTCACCCGGGACCCGGTCGACGCCGCCGCCGCGTGGCGCTGGTGCGCGGTCTTCGCCGCCGCGTACGCCGTCGAGTCCGCGCTGCGCCTGCACGAGCTGCGCTTCCAGTACACCCACTGGGCCAGCGTGCTGGCCGAGCTGCGGCTGCGCCTCGGCGACCAGCTCCGCCGGATGCCGCTGCGCGAGTTGGAGCGGCGCGCGGCCGGCGACCTCAGCACCGTCGTCGGCGGCAACGCCGCCAACGCCTCGATGGGCGTGTCCACGCTGAGCCTGCTGTTCCTGCAACTGGTCACCGTCCCGGCGATCCTCGGCGCCGTGATCATCGCGGTGGACTGGCGGCTCGGCCTGGTGCTGGCCGCCGCCACCCCGGTCGCGGTCGCGTTCGTCCGCCGGATGCAGCGCGTCTCCGGCGCCGGCTTCCGCCGGCTCGACGCCGCCGACGCCCGGGCCGCCGACCACGTCATCGAGTACGTCCAGGGCCTGCCGGTGTGGAAGGCCACCGGCCAGCTCGGCCCGTCCGCCCGCCGGCTGGTCGGCGCGCTGGAGCGGCAGGGCGAGGAGATGGGCCGGATGCAGCGCCGGCTCACCATGCCCGGCATCCTCGCCACCAGCACCGTGCAGGTCTGCCTGGTCGCGATGGTCGCCGTCGGCGCCGGGCTGGTGCTCGCCGGGTCGCTGTCGCTGCCGCTGCTGCTCGGCCTCACCGCCGCCGCCGTACGGATGGCCGAGCCGCTGGCCACCGCCGCCGCGATGACCGGGGTGTTCGAGCTGACCGACGCCGCGCTGGAGCGGGTCGGGGACGTGCTCGCCGTACCGCCGCTGCCGGTCGACGGCCGGGACCGCCGGATCACCCGGTTCGACCTGTCCCTCGAGGACGTCACGTACGGCTACGACCCGGCCGGCGTGCCGGTCCTGCGCGGCCTGACCCTGGCCGCGCCCGAGCGCCGGCTGACCGCGCTGGTCGGCCACTCCGGCTGCGGCAAGACCACGGTCACCCGCCTGCTCACCCGGTACGCCGACCCCGCCTCCGGCGCCGTCCGGATCGGCGGCGTGGACCTGCGCGGCCTCGACCCGGCCGAGATCCACCGGCACATCTCGGTGGTCTTCCAGGACGTGTACCTGTTCGACGACACCGTACGCGCCAACATCGCCATGGGCCGCCCCGACGCCACGCCCGAGCAGGTCGAGGCGGCCGCCCGGGCGGCGAACGCGCACGACTTCATCACCGCCCTCCCCGCCGGGTACGACACCCCGGTCGGCGAGATCGGCGGTCGGCTCTCCGGCGGCGAGCGCCAGCGCATCTCGCTGGCCCGGGCGATCCTGAAGGACGCCCCGATCGTGCTGCTCGACGAGCCGACCGCCGCGCTGGACACCGAGAGCGAGGTGGCCGTCCAGCGGGCCATCGACGCGCTGGTCGCCGACCGCACCGTGCTGGTCATCGCCCACCGCCTGTCGACGCTGGTCTCGGCCGACCGCATCCTGGTCCTGCACGACGGCGCCCTGGTCGAGCAGGGCCGGCACGAGGAGCTACTGGCCGCCGGCGGCCGGTACGCGGCGATGTGGGCGGCCCAGCACCGGGCCCGGCACTGGCGGGTCCCGGCGCCCACCGGGGTGCCGGGGTGAGCCCGCCGGCCGGCGACCGGGCTCCGGGCCGCCGGCCGCCCGTGTGGTACAAAACGCCGCGGACCCCGGGTCCGGGGTCCCCGCCGACGAGGGAGGCGACCGCGATCGCACCACCGACCCGCCGCCGGGCCCGCGCCCTGCACCCCGACACGATCATCGGCGAGGCGCTGCGCCTGGTCCGGGCCGAGGGCCTGGCCGCCGTGACCATGCGCCGGGTCGCCGAGCGGATGGACACCGCGCCGATGTCGCTGTACCGGCACGTCCAGGACCGCGAGGCCCTGCTCATCGGCATGCTGGACGCCGTCGCCCTCGGCATCGTGCTGCCGCCCGTCGCGGGCGACGCCCGGTCCGAGATCACCTCGGTGCTGGGCGCCATCCACGACGCGCTGCGCCGGGACGCCTGGGCGATCCCGCTGATCGTCACCGAGGGCCTGGCCGGGCCGTCGATCCTGCCGGTGCTGGAGCGGCTGTTCGCCGCGCTGGAGCGGACCGGCCTGCACGCCCGGGCCTGCATGGTGGCGTTCAAGCTGCTCTGGCAGTACGCGATCGGCGAGCTGATGGACACCCACCCGATCGGCAGCGACCGGTCGTTCGCCCGGGACATGGCGATGATGGCGGATGCGGCGCGCTTCCCGGCGTTCGCCCGGGCGGTCGAGGTGTTCCGCGAGGGCGGCGCCAGCGACCACTTCACGGAGAACCTCCAGCGCCTCCTCGACGGCCTCCTCCCCCCGTACACCGCCCGGGGCACCGGCCCCTGACCGGACGGCCGCCCGCCCCCGGCCGGGCGGCGGCCCGGGATGTCCGGTTCGCGGCCGGTGCGACTATTCGCGGGACGCCGGGAACTCGCGGCGGGGTGGGACCGACCAACCTTGGTATCGTCCGAATCCCCGGAGGCCCACCCATGCGCACCCACGCAGTCCTCTCCCGCATCGCCCGGCCCGCCGCGCTGCTGGCCGCCGCCGCCCTCGCGGTCACCCTGGCGGGCTGCGGCTCGTCGTCGGCCAAGACCGAGCCGCAGGCCGCGCCGAGCCCGTCCCCCGTCGAGCCGGTACGCGTCCAGGACGCCTGGGTGAAGGCCACGGACAAGGGCATGACCGGGGCGTTCGGCATCCTGGTCAACGACTCCGACGCCGACGTGACCATCACCGGCGCGACCACCGAGCTGTCGCCGATGGAGCTGCACGAGATGGCCATGAAGGATGGCAAAATGGTCATGCAGGAGAAGAAGGACGGATTCGTCCTCAAGGCCAAGACCAGCCACAAGCTCCAGCCCGGCAGCGACCACCTGATGCTGATGAAGCTCAAGCGGCCGATCCCCGCCGGCGAGCAGGTGACGATCACGCTGAACCTCGCCGGCGGCAAGACGCTGCCGTTCACCGCCGTGGCCAAGCCGTTCACCGGCGCCGGCGAGAGCTACCGCCCCGGCTCCGGCCCGACCTCGGGCGCGCCGTCGCCCACCGCGAGTCACCCATGACCGATAGCACCCCGAACCGACCGCTGGCGAGCAGGCGCGGCCTGCTCGCCAGCGCCGCCCTGGCCGGCACCGCCGCGGCCGGGGCGGCGGCGGGCGCCGCGGTGACGGCGGCGGCCGGCGCCGGAGCGCCCGCGCCGGCGCCGGCCGCGGTCGGGTCGGCGGTGGAGCCGTTCCACGGCGCCCGGCAGGCCGGCGTCGCCACCGATCCGCAGGCCCACGCGGCGTTCGTCGCGCTCCGGCTGCGCCCCGGCGTCGACCGGGCGGCGCTCGGCCGGATGCTGCGCCTGCTCTCCGACGACGCCGCCCGCCTCACCGCCGGCGTCCCGGCCCTGGCCGACACCGAACCCGAACTCGGGCAGATCCCGGCCCGGCTCACCGTCACGTTCGGCTTCGGGCCCGCCCTCTACCGCGCCGCCGGCCTGGACGCCCGCCGCCCGGCCTCGCTGGTGGAGCTGCCGCCGTTCAGGATCGACCGGTTGCAGCCGCGCTGGTCCGGCGGCGACCTGCTGCTCCAGATCTGCGCCGACGACCCGATCACCGTCGCGCACGCCCAGCGGGTACTGGTCAAGGACAGCCGCCCCTTCGCCACCGTCGGCTGGGTCCAGCAGGGCTTCCGCCGCGCCGCCGCCGCGGAGCCGTCCGGGCGCACCCAGCGCAACCTGTTCGGCCAGCTCGACGGCACCGCCAACCCCACCGGCCCCGCCCTCGACGCCGCGGTCTGGACCCCCGACGGCCCGGACTGGGCCCGCGACGGCAGCACGCTGGTCCTGCGCCGGATCTCCATGAACCTGGAGACCTGGGACCTGCTCGGCCGCAGCGACCGCGAACTCGCCGTCGGCCGCACCCTGGACACCGGCGCCCCGCTGACCGGCACCGCCGAGCACGACGAGCCCGACTTCGCGGCCACCGGCTCCGACGGCCTGACCGTGATCCCGGACTTCTCCCACCTCACCCGTGCCCGGGTCGGCGGCGACGACCGGCTGCGGCTGCTGCGCCGCCCGTACAACTACGACGGCGTACCCGACGCCGCCGGCAACGCCGACAGCGGCCTGATCTTCGCCTCTTACCAGGCCGACATCACCCGCCAGTTCCTCCCCATCCAGCGGCGCCTCGCCGAACGGGACCTGCTCAACCAGTGGACGACCCCGATCGGCTCGGCCGTGTTCGCCATCCCGCCCGGCTGCCCGCCGGGCGGCTGGGTCGGCCAACAACTCCTCGGCTGACCCCGTCCCGGAAAGAGATCCCGATGCGCATCCCCGCTCCCCGCACCGCGGCCGCGGTCCTCGCCGGCCTCGTGCTCGCGCTCGCGTCGGCGGCCCCGGCCGCCGCCCACAACCAGCTCACGTCGGCCAGCCCCGCGAAGAACGCCACGCTCGCGGTGGCGCCGAAGGCGGTGGCGCTGACGTTCATGCAGCCGCTCAACCCCGACTTCACCACGATCACGGTCACCGACGGGAACCAGCAGGCCGTACCCACCGGCGCGCCCGCCGTCGCCGGTACCAAGGGGACGGTCACGATCAGTCGGGCGCTGGCGAACGGGACCTACCGGGTCGCGTACCGGGTCGTCTCCACCGACGGCCACCCCGTCCAGGGCTCGTACACGTTCACGGTCGACAACCCGGCGGCCACGACCCCGCCGACGACGCCGGCCGGACCTACCGCGGCGCCGAGCCCGAGCCGCGCGGCGTCCGCCGACCCCGCCGACGGGGGGCTGTCGGTCGGGTGGCTGGTCGGCGGCGCCATCGTGCTACTTGCTGTTGCCGCCGCCGCGGGGCTGCTCCTCCGGCGCCGCGCCACCAACCGCTAGCCATCACCCGGGGGTGCGCGTGTTCGAGGTTGATCGCGACGAGTTCGTACGCCGGTACAGTGCCATCGACCGCGACTGGGTGCACATGGAGCTGCGCGACTCCTACGGCGTCCCCGGCGACGTCGAGCCGTTCGCCCAGTGGCAGCGCGGCGAGCCGGTGGACACCTCCTACCTCGACGACTGGCACGCACTCGTCCGGCGGCTGTCCGGCGCGGGCCGGTCACTGCGGCGGATCGAGGTGGTGTGCGAGCCGCTCGGCGACTACCACCGGTTCGTGCACGACACGATCAAGCCGATCGTGGACGCCGGCGAGCCGACCCGCTGGTGCCCGCGGGAGCGGGTGACGACGCAGGCGTTCCCCGGTACGGACTTCTACATGCTGGACGGCCGGACCGCGATGTTCCTGCACTACGACGGGCAGGGCGTGGTCAGCAAGCGGCTGGTGTCCGAGGACCGCGCGGTGGTGGAGTTCTGCGGCCGGGTCTTCGAGGACGTCTGGCGCGTCGCCACCGACCACGACGCCTACCGTCCCCCGAGCTGAGGTGAGGTGAAGGGCCGCGCGACGACAGTGGCGCGGCCGCGCGTACGGCGCCTGGCCTCGGGGACGCTCGCTGCCCGGACCTGAATGAACCTGACCACGGGCTCCCGGTCCAGCATGCGCTGCTCCGCCTTGACGCTGATCCACAGATCGCCCCATCCTCACGGACGTCACCCACTGCCGACACCGTCACGAGGATCGCACCGCGACCGCGCCGGTACTCCGACTCCCGCAGGATCAACAAGTCACCGGACCGCGCGGCGTCAGGGGTTTGCCCGGATCGCACTGCCGCAACGACTCTCGCTGCGCGCCGACCAGCGACACCACGGGTATGCAGCAGCTTGCAGCTTTACCCTGCGCCCGGCCACGGCGAGAATCGCCGAGATGCAAGCCGCTGCACACCTCCTAAGGGGAGCTGAAGTGGACCTTCAGTTCGTCGGCAAGGACCCGGGATCGGCCGAGAACAACTCGCCCACCGTGTACCGCTGCGCCGAGCGGCAGAGCTGGGTGATGCAGGGATTCAAGATCGACGCCGACACTCGCGCCATGCTGGACATCCCCGACCATGAGGACGCGGTCGAGGTGCCGTATCGCATGCTGCCCTTCATCACCCTCGAGGGCTGACGTGCAGGAGATCACTTACGACGAGTTCGTGGACCGCTACGAGGCGATCTCCTCGGGATGGGATCACATGGAGTTCCGGGACGGGTACGGCACCGCCCGCGAGCTACCCCGCTTCGCGACGTGGCAGGAGACCGGCATCGATGATGGCGCCTGGCTCGACAATTGGTGCACGAAGGTCTCATCGATCGCGTCGGCCGGAAGGCGTCTCCGCCGATTGAAGGTGGTATCCGATCCGGTCAGCAGCTATCACCGCTGGATCGCATCGATCGTCCACCGCATCGACGCCGCCGGCGAAAGCCACCGCTGGTGCTATCGACCGGCCACAGCCGGCATACCGCAACCCGGCGCCGACTTCTACCTCCTGGACGACTCAGCCGTGATCTTCTTGCACTTCGATGCCGAGGGACGGCCGAACGGCTATACGTTCACGAGGGTGTCCGAGACCGTCGAGCTTTGCCGCTCGGCCTTCGAGACGGTGTGGGAGACCGCGACACCACATGGTGAGTTCGCCCTACAGCTCAATCGCTGACGCCCGCAAGGAGTTGGGCGCCCGTCTTCGGCAGGTGCGTCAGGGCGCCGGCCTGACGGGGCGGGCGCTCGCCGCGCTGTGCGGCATGCACTCCACCCGACTGTCCCGATTGGAGCACGGCAACCAGGTCCCCACCGAGCGGAACATCCGCGACTGGTGCCACCACTGCGGCGTCCCCGAGCTGGCCCCGGAGCTGCTCGCCACCCTGCACGCGCTCGACACGGCGTACGTCGAGTGGAAGGCCCGCTTCCGCGGCGGCCTGAAGGGCTCGGGCGGGCCCACCACCCGGACGCTGTACGCGCGGACGGCCGTGTTCCGCATCCACGAGCCGCTGATCATCCCCGGCATCCTCCAGACCACGGACTACATGCGCAGCCTGCTGGCGTACCTGTACGAGCTGCACCGCATCCCCCACGACCTCGACGAGACGATCCGGTTCCGGCAGGAGCGGGCCGCGCTCGCGCTGAATGGCGACAAGCGGGTGCTCGTGGTGCTGTTCGAGGAGGCGCTGCGCTTCCGCTACTCGCCCCCGGACGTCCACGCAGCGCAGCTCGTCCACCTGCTGTCGCTGGCCGAGCTGCCGTTCCTCTCGCTCGGCGTCGTACCGACCGACTCCGCGCACCGCGGCGTCTCGGCCTGCGGGTTCTGGATCTTCGACGCGCACACCGTTCAGCTCGCCATCCCGTCGGCGGAGATCAAGGTGACCCGGCCGCAGGAGATCGACCTGTACGAGCGGTGGTTCGCCGAGCTGCAGAGCCGGGCCGCGTACGGCCGGGACGCCGCGCGCCTGATCGCCGCCGCCCTGCGCGCACCGTAGGCCGCCCCGCCGCCGGCGAGGCGGCCGGGCCGGTTTCCTCAGGCCGGGCGAGCGGGCGGTCGATGGTGCCGCTCGTGACTTCTCCCGAGCAGCCCGCGCCGGTCGAGCCCGTCATCGAGATCGAACCGGACACCCCGACCGATCCCACCCCACTCGCCCCCGAGCGGCGCCGCCGCGGCCGGTTCGTCGCCGTCGGCGCCGCCGCGGTTGCCGTGGCGCTGCTCGCCGGCGGCGGTACGTTCGCCGTCGCCGCCTGGAACCGCGCCCTCGGCCGCCAGCCCGCCGACGCCCTGCCCGCGTCGGTGTTCGCCTTCGCGCAGCTCGACCTGCGCCCGGGCCTCGGGCAGCGGGTGGCCGGCGACGCGCTGGTGCGCCGGGCCGGCGCCGCCGGGTCGCCGGTGGACCTGTTGCGGGAGCTTCGCTCGCCGCTGGCCGAGATGCTCGACCTCAAGGACACCAAGCTGCACACGTGGTGGGAGGGGCGCGCGGGGACGGCGAAGTGGACCCACGGCGGGCAGCTCGTCACGCTGGCCGCCGTCGCCAGCGCCGACGATGCGCGGACCAGGGCGGCGCTGTCCGCGGTCCGGGATGCGCGGGCGAAGGGCAAGGGCAGCAAGCTCGGATTCGTGCTCGCCGACGGGTACGCGGTGATCGCCGTGGCGGACCGGACGGACAGCCAGGCGGCCGCCGAGGCGGCGGTGGCCGAGGCCCGGGCCGCGTCGCTGGCCGACGACGCCGGGTACCGCGGGGCGGTCCGCCGGCTGCCCGCCGACCGGCTCGCGGTCGGCTGGGCGGACCTGGACCGCGTCCGCACGGCGCCGCCGGCCCTGCTCGCGGAGCTGACGCCGGGCCTGTCGCCGGGCGAGGTCGAGAAGTACCTGCACGGCGTCGTGGTCGCCGCGGCGACGGCGGCCGACGGCGCGCTGGAGGTCCGCAGCCGGCTGATCGGCGGCACCCTGCCGCGCAGCGACGCCCCGGCCGCCCGCGGGTGGCTGGACGACACGCCGGGCCGCCCGGCGCAGGCGACCGCCGCGGAGCTGCCGGGCGGCTTCGGGGTCGACACCCTGATGCTCGACTCGGCGGCGTTCATGCTGCTGCCCGCGCCGTCGGGCGACGCGGCCGGCGGCGGGGACTACGAGGAGGTGGCCGCGGGCGTGTTCGAGCGGCACGAGCGCGACATGCGGGCCGGACGGGCGGGGATCGACTCGGTCAACTCCGTCGGGCCCGGTTCGGGGGCTACCGTGGATGTCCGCATGGTGGACGCCGCCGCGGCCCGCCGGTTGGGGGCCGCGGCCACGCGGGCGTTCGGCCGCGGCGCCGTGGTCCGGGTCGCGGGCGATCGGGTCAGCGTGACCGGCGCCGGCCGCCGCGCGGCGGGGTCCCGGCTCGGTGACGACCCGACGTACCGGCGGGCGCTGGCGGGCGTGCCCGCGTCGGCGGAGGTGGCGACCTTCATGGGCGAGCAGATGTGGGACTCCGCGGCCGAAGCCGCCGGGGGCGACTTCCGCCCGACCCGGGCGATCGAGGCCGTCGGGGCCGGGTACTGGTACGACGGCGCGGACACCGTCGGGCTCGCCCGGGTGCTCGTCGGCTGACCGCCCCGGGGCGCCATCACTCACCGTACGAGGGCAGAAACCGACCGCTACCGCGCCGCGGCGGCGGTCGGTGCCCGGGCCACGTTTCCCCTGTGGCAAGTATGGTGACAGCGGCGTGCCCCGGAGGCGGGCGCGGCGATGACGCAAGCCCCGCAGGGAGGCGGCACATGGCGCTCGACAAGGATCAGGCTGGTCGTCTCGCCGACCTGCTGCGCACGGACGGCGACGACCTGGTCGCGCGCTGGAGCGCGCTGGCCGGCGCGCCGCTGGCCGGCCGGCTCAGCGAGGCCGAGCTGCGGCGGCAGTTGGCGGAACTGCACGATGCGCTGGCGGCCGCCCTGGCCGCGGGCCCGGGCGACATCGACGCCGACGCGGGCGCCGAGCTGCGGGCCGTCCTGGCGGACCTGAGCCGCGACCGGGCCCGGCAGGGCTTCAGCTCGACCGAGACGGCGGTGAGCGTATTCGCGCTCAAGGACGTGCTCCTGGAGCGGACCGAGCTGACCGACCCGGCACAGGTGCGGGACTACCTCGCGTTCACCAAGTTCGTCGACGAGCTGGGGCTGTTCACCTTCAGCAGCTTCACCGCCGCCCGGGAGGAGCTGATCGCCGACCAGGCCGAGCAGTTGCTGGAGCTGTCCACCCCCGTGGTGAAGCTCTGGGAGGGCGTCGTCGCCGTCCCGCTGGTGGGCACGCTCGACTCCGCCCGGGCGCAGGTCGTGATGGAGCGGCTGCTCCAGACGCTGGTGGACACCGGGTCGCCGTACGCGATCATCGACATCACCGGCGTCCCGGCGGTGGACACACAGGTCGCCCAGCACGTCCTCAAGACCGTGGTGGCGGCGCGGCTGATGGGCGCGGACTGCATCATCTCCGGCATCCGGCCGCAGATCGCCCAGACGATCGTGGCGCTCGGGATCGAGTTCGGCGACATCGTGACCAAGGCCACGCTCGCCGACGCGCTGCGGCACGTGCTGCGGCGGGCAGCGGCGGTCCGCCGGGAGTCGGTGGCCTGATGGACCGGGTCCCCATCCTCGGGCTCGGCCGGGTCCTGCTCGTCTCGATCCAGGTGGACCTGGCCGACCGGATCACGCTGCAGCTCGAGGAGGATCTCGCCGAGCGCATCGTCGCCACCGGCGCCAGCGGCGTGATCATCGACATCAGCGCGCTGGACATCGTCGACTCGTTCGTCGGCCGGATGCTCGCCACGATCGCCTCGATCTCCCGGGTGCTCGACGCGGAGACCGTCGTCGTCGGGATGCGCCCGGCGGTGGCGATCACGCTGGTCGAGCTGGGGCTGTCGCTGAACGGCATCCGGACCGCGCTGAACGTCGAGCGGGCCCTGGCCATTCTCGGCCGGGCCGCCGCCGAGGCGGCCGACGGCTGGCTACCGGACCTCGGGGACGAGGACGAGGACGACCTCGCCGCATCGGTCCCCGGCCCGTGAGCGCGGACGCCGGGCAGGGCGCGACCACCCGGCCGGTCGCCTCGGACCAGGACGTCGTCCGGGTCCGGCAGCTCGTCCGGACCGCCGCCGTCGAGGCGAAGCTGTCGCTGGTGGACCAGACCAAGGTGGTCACCGCGGCGAGCGAGCTGGCCCGCAACACCCTGGTGTACGGGGGCGGGGGCAGCGTGGAGGTGTCGATCGTCCGGCAGCGGCGCACCGGCGTGCGGATCGTGCTCGCCGACGACGGCCCGGGCATCGCCGACCTGGACCTGGCGCTCACCGACGGCTACACCACCGGCGGCGGGCTGGGCCTCGGCCTGTCCGGCGCGCGCCGCCTCGTGGACGAGTTCGACATCGACACCGGCCCCGGCCGGGGCACCCGGGTCAGCATCGTGAAGTGGGCCCGGTGACCGCGACCCCGCCGGTCGTGGACGTCGCCGACGACGGCGCGTGGTTCCGGGTCGAGGGGCCGGGCGCGGCCGGGCCGCCGCGCCGCGCCGCCGAGCGGCTCGCCGCCCGGCTCGGCTTCACCGCCGAGCGGGCCGGCGACGTCGCCGTCGTGGCCGCCGAGCTGACCAGCAACCTGGTCAAGCACGGCGAGCAGGGCACGCTGCTCGTCCGGCCGGTCCGGCACGGTATGGCGGCGGGGGTGGAGCTGTTCGCCGTGGACGCCGGGCCGGGCATGCGCGACCCCGCGTTGGCCGCCCGCGACGGCCACTCCACCGCCGGGACGCTCGGCGTGGGCCTGGGCGCGATCGCCCGGATGTCGTCGGTGTACGACGTGTACTCGCTGCCCGGTCGGGGAACGGTGGCCGCCGTGCAGTTGTGGCCGAGGGAACCACCCGCCGCGAGCGGCGCGTGCGGGGTGGTCCGCGCGCTGGACTGGGGCCCGGCCTGCGGCGACGGGCACGCGGTCCGGACGCTGGACGGCCGCGTCCAGTTGCTCGTGGTCGACGGGCTCGGGCACGGGCCGCTGGCCGCGGTGGCGGCCCGGGCGGCGACCGCGGCGTTCCGCGCCGCGCCGCCCGAGCCGCCGGCCGCGCTGGTCGAGCGGCTGCACCGGGCGCTGTCCGGCACGCGCGGCGCGGCGATCGCCGTCGCCGAGCTGGACCCGGCCGGCGCCGCCGTGCGGTACAGCGGGCTCGGCAACATCGGCGGCGCGGTGCTGGCCGGCGGCGCGCGCAAGGGGATGGTCTCGCTGCCCGGCATCGCCGGGCACCAGCGGCGGGTGGTCCGCGAGTTCGGCTACCCGCTGCCGGCCGGCGCGACCGTCCTGCTGCACTCCGACGGGGTCAGCGACCGGTGGACCGGCGCCGACTACCCGCGCCTGTTCGACCGGTCGCCGGCGGTCGTCGCGGCGACCGTGCTGCGCGACGCCGGGGTGCGCCGCGACGACGCCTGCGTGCTCGTGGCCAGGGTGCCATGACCGAGGTGCTGCGCAGCGCGCTCCGGGTCGAGCCGGACGTGTTCGCACTGCGCCAGCGCGGCCGCGAGGTCGCCGCGGCCGTCGGCCTGGACGGCCAGGACCAGGTCCGGATCGCCACCGCCCTGAGCGAGCTGGGCCGCGAGCTGCTGGCCGCCGGCGGCGCCGACGTGCTGATGTCGGTGCTGGACGGCCCGCCGGCGCTGGCCATCGAGCTGCGCAGCATCGGCCCGCTGCCCGACGCGGCCACGCCCGCCCGGGCGGCCGCGGCCCGGCTGGTCGACACCCTCGCCGTCGCGCACGCCGACGGCGCCGCCGTGGTCCGGCTGGCCCGCCGGCTGCCCGCGCTGCCCGACCCGGCCGCGCTCGCCGCGCTGCGGGCCACGGTGGCGACGACCGTACCGGCGACGCCGCTGGACGAGCTGGCCGCCCAGAACGAATCGCTGATCGCCGCGCTGGACGAGGTCCGCCGGCAGCGCAACGACCTGACCCGGCTCAACGCCGAGCTTCAGGAGACCAACCAGGGCGTGCTGGTCCTGTACGGGCAGCTCTCGGCCGAACTGGAGGAGACCAACCGGGGCGTCGTCGCCCTGTACGCCGAGCTGGACGACAAGACCGCCCAGTTGCGGGCCGCCAGCGCCGCCAAGAGCCGGTTCCTGGCCAACATCAGCCACGAGCTGCGCGCCCCGCTGACCGCGGTGATCGGCCTGTCCCGGATGCTCACCGACCACGCCTCGGACCCGCTCAGCGCGGACCAGGTCACCCAGGTGACCCTCATCCACGACTCCGCCCGCAGCCTGCTGGTCCTGGTCAACGACCTGCTGGACCTGGCCAAGGCCGAGGCGGGGCACCTGGAGCCGACCTGGTCCGACATCGACCTGGTCCTGCTGCTCGGCCAGCTCCGCGGGACGCTGCGGGCGATCGGCACCCGGCCCGGCGTCGAGCTGGTGATCGAGGACCCGCCGGCCGGGTTAGCGGTGCGCTCGGACGAGGCGCTGCTCGGCCAGGTGCTGCGCAACCTGCTGACCAACGGGGTCAAGTTCACCGAGCGCGGCGAGGTCCGGCTGATCTGCGCGGCCGACGGGCCGGACGGGGTGACGTTCACGGTCGCGGACACCGGCATCGGCATCCCGGCCGACCAGCAGGACCGGATCTTCGAGGACTTCTACCAGATCCGGGGCGAGTTGCAGGCCACGGTCACCGGGACCGGGCTGGGCCTGCCGTACGCGCGGCGGCTCGCCGGCATCCTCGGCGGCGGGATCACGGTGGCCAGCACGTCCGGCGCGGGCAGCACGTTCACCGTCCGGCTGCCCCGCTCCCCCGCGGCGGATCCGACATGATTCCCGGCGGCGGACCCGACATGATTCCCGGCGGCGGACCCGACCCGGCGGCGGACGAGCCGGCCGGCGGCCGGGTGCTGGTGGTGGACGACAGCCCGGCCAAGCGGTACGTCCTGGTCAACTGGCTGCTCCGGGCCGGCTTCGCGGTCGACGAGGCGGCGACCGGCGGCGGGGCGCTGGCCGCGCTGGGCCGCCGGGCGGTGGACGCGGTCGTACTGGACGTCCGGCTGCCGGACATGAGCGGCTTCGAGGTGTGCCGGGCGATCAAGTCGGACCCGGCGCTGGCGTCCATCCCGGTCATCCACGTGTCCGCGCACGCCGTGGACGTCGTCGACCGCACCCACGGGCTCAACCACGGCGCCGACGGGTACCTGGTCGAGCCCATCGACCCCGGCGAGTTCCTCGCCTCGGTCCGCTCGGTCCTGCGCTACTACCGCGCCCGGCAGCGGGCCGAGCTGCTCGCCGACCGGCTCGGCCAGCTCGCCCGGGTCACCCTGGACCTCAACTCCGCCACCGGCCTGCCCGCGCTGCTCGCCGGCGCCGTCCGCGGCGCCGCGGCGATCTTCGACAGCACCGCCGCGGTGGCGCTGGAGGGCGCGGACGGGAGCTGGACCGCCAGCACCATCGCCGGCCCGCGGGCCGAGCCGGTGCCCGCGCCCGCGCCGCCGGTCACGGCGGCGAGCGTCGCGGTCGGCGTCACGGTCGGCCCGCTGCCGGCCGGGGCCTGGCCCGGCGCGGCCGGGCCGGACGAGCCGCTGCTGGTGGCCACCGCCCGGCTGCGCAGCGACCGGTGCGCCGCCCGGATCGCCGTGCCGGCGTCGGTCGCCGCGGCGGAGTCGGTGCTCAACCAGCTCGCGCAGGCGCTGGCCGGCGCGGCCGAGGCGCAGCGGTCATACGACCAGGAGCACCGGATCGCCATCACCTTCCAGCGCAGCCTGCTCCCCCAGCGGCTGCCCCGCCCGGCGGGGCTGGACCTGGCCGTCCGGTACCTGCCGGCCAGCTCCGACGCCGAGGTCGGCGGCGACTTCTACGAGCTGGCCATGATCGACGGGCAGCTCGTCGTCGCGATCGGCGACGTCACCGGGCACTCGCTGCACGCCGCCACGATCATGGGCGAGCTGCGGCACGCCCTGCGCGCGTACGCCGTCGAGGGGCATCCGCCGGAGGAGGTCCTGGACCGGCTCAACGACCTGCTCTGCACGCTGCTGCCGGACGAGTCCGCCACCCTCTGCCTGCTCACCCTCGACCCGGCCACCGGCGCGGTCCGGCTGGCCAACGCCGGGCACATGCCGCCGCTGCTGCTGCCGGCCGGCGAGCCGGGCCGGTACGTCGTGCACCCCGGCACGCTGCTCGGCCTGCGCACCCGGCGCCCGCCGGACCTGCGCCTCACGCTCCCGCCGGGGGCGACGCTGCTGCTGTACACCGACGGCCTGGTGGAGCGGCGCGGCGCCGTCATCGACGAGGGCCTGGACTCGCTCGCCGAGGTCGCCGCGGCCGTCGACGGCGACCTGGACGCGTTCTGCGCCCGCCTGCTGCGCGACATGCACACCGCCGACGTGGACGACGACATCGCGATCGTCGCGCTCCGCCGACACGGGGCGTGACGCCGGACCGCACCCACCGGATCACCCGGCCACCATCCGGGTAAGGAGTAGCCATGAGCGCCGAGTCGGGCCGAGCGCCGTCACCCAACCGGGATGCCGCCCTCGACGCCCTCGTGGACCATCTCGTCTCGCTGACCAACCGCGCCCGGGAGCGGGCCAGCCCCCGGCTGACCCTGCTCCAGGCCGAGGCGCTGACCCTGATCGAGAACCGGCCCGGCCTGCCGGTCGCCCGGCTGGCCGAGCTGCTCGGTACGGGCATCTCCTCCACCAGCCGGCTGTGCGACCGGCTGGAGGCGGCCGGGCTGATCCACCGGGCGCCCCGGCCGGAGAACCGGCGGGTGGTGGCGCTGCGGGTGCTCGCCGACGGGCAGCGGCTGCTGCGCGGCATCCGGGACGCCCGGCGGGAGGCCGCCCGGGCGGCGCTGGCGGCGTACCGGGAGGGCGGCCGCGTGGCCCGCCGGCTGGCCTGACCGGGCCGGGGCGGACGGGCCCGGCCGCTCGTTGGGAGAATGAGCGCCGGCGCCGCCGGCGCCGGGCCGGGGGGGTGCCATGCAGGACGCCGAAGTGTTCCTCTCCTACTCCCGCACCGACCTCGACGCGGCGCTGCGCCTGGCCAAGCGCCTCGACCTGCGCGGCCGGCACACCTGGCTGGACCTGCGCGAGCTGCCGGCCGGGGCGCAGTGGCGGCGGGAGATCGCGGCCGAGATCGAGAACGCGCCGCTGTTCGTCTTCCTGCTGACGCCCGACTCGGCGGCGTCGCCGGCCTGCCGGGAGGAGCTGGACCTCGCCGAGCGGGCCGGCAAGCGGATCATCCCGGTCCTGCACCGGGCGGTCGACCCGGCCGCGGTACCGCCGGCGCTGGCCGACCGGCAGTGGGTGTTCCTGCGGGACGGCGACGACTTCGGCGAGGGCGTGGACGCGCTGCTCACCGCGCTGGCCGTGGACACCGACTGGGCGTACGCGCACACCCGGCTGCTGCGCCGCGCCCGGGACTGGGACGCCGCCGGCCGCGGCGACGCCGGCCTGCTCACCGAGGCGGAGCTGGCCGCGCTGCGCGGCGAGCTGGCCGACGCGCCACGCGAGCCGCGGCTGACGAACCTGCAGTCGGCGTACGTCGCGGAGAGCCAGGCCGGCGCGCTGCGCGGGCAGCGGCGGCACGTGCGCGGCTACTACGTGGTGGCGATCCTGCTGGCGCTGGTGCAGTTCGCGCTCGTCTACGGGGCGCTGTTCGACGAGCTGAGCGAGTCCGCCCTGGTCGTGCTCGCGCCGACCTGGCTGCTGCCGCTGATCTTCGGGCTGGCCGGGCTGCTGGCCCGGCGCCCCTCGCTGCCCCGGATGCTCGGCGCGACCGCGGCCGGCGGCCTCCTGCTCTACGTGCTGTACGTCACGGTGTGGCCGGCGCTGTGAGCCCGGCCGGCGCGGGCCGGCGGGTACCCCGCCAGGCCAGCCAGCCGGCGAGCGCCAGCACCAGCACGGCGCCGCCGGTGGCGCCCTGCGACTGCCGGTGCAGCAGGTCGGCCTCGTCGGCGTCGCCCTCGGCGAACCCGGCGTACTGCTCGGCCCGGGGCAGGTCGCCGGCGGCCAGCGCCCGCTCGGCGGTGGCCAGGTGCCCGGCGGCGCGGTCCCGGGTCTCGCCGTACCGGTTCCAGCCGCGCACCGAGACGACGACCAGGAAGAATCCGACCAGCGCCGCCGCGACGGCGGCGACGAAGCGTCGATCCCGCACTGTTCCGCCCCCCGCTCCGCGTCCCCGGCTGTCGGCCCCGGTGCGCAGGCGAGCGTAGCGGCGCGGGCACGCGGGCGCGAGAGTGTCACCCGATCGTGGCACCGGCGGTACGGTGGGCGGGTCCGCGCCGGCGAGGGAGCGAGCATGAGCGACGACGGCCACCTCACCCACGGCTGGGAGCCGGACCTGCCGGCCGGGGACTCGCTGCTGCGGGCGTACCTGCTCACCGCCGCCGCGCACAGCGCCGCGCTGGCCGCGCTGACGCCGGGGGGCCGGGCGCAGCGCTGGCCGGACCTGGCCGCCGCCGACCCCGCGTCGCCGGTGCTGTTCGACAACCTGGCCGTCCGGCTGCAACCCCCGCAGTACGCCGCGGCCGGCGACGTCGGCGAGCGGCTGGACCGGTTCTACCCGCCGGCCCGGCACGCCACCCTGCTGTCGGCGTGGCCGACGCCGCCGCCGGGCCCCGGCTGGGAGCTGATGGGCCACCCGCCGCTGATGCTGCGCCCGCCGGGCGGCACCCCGCCGCCGGCGCCGGCCGGGCTGGCGATCCGCCCGGTCACGGACGCCGCCGGCCTGGCCGCGTTCGTGGCGACGCTGGTCGCCGCGTACCCGATGCCCGCGGCCGCCGACACCGTCCTGGCCGACGCGGCGGTGCTGGCCGCGGACATCCGGCTGTACGTCGGGTACGTCGACGGCACGCCGGTCGGGACGGCGGGCGCGCGGCTCGGCGCGGGTGTCACCGACGTGGAGTGGGTGGCGGTGCTGCCGGCGTACCGGGGGCGCGGGATCGGCGCGGCGCTGACGTGGGCGGCGACGGCGGCCGACCCGGCGGTGCCGGCGATGCTGATCGCCAGCGACGACGGGCAGCCGATCTACCGCGCGCTGGGCTACCTGCCGCTGCTGCGCCTGACGATGTGGCACCGCCCGCCCCGGTGAGCCCGGCCGGGTCGGCACTCAACGTCCCCGCACCCGGCGCGGCCCGAACAGGCCCACCCCGGCCCGGCGTCCCGGCGAGCGGCCGGCGCGGCGGGCAGGATTGCGGCGGCGCGCGGCGGGGAAGGGAGCGGACCATGGAGGACATCACCCGCCTGATCCTGTCGGACCACCACGCGTTCCGGCTGGGCTTCGCCCGCCTCGACGACGTGACCGAGCCGGCCGACCTGCGCGCGGTGTGGGAGCCGCTGGCCCTGCACCTGGAGATCCACGCCGAGGCCGAGGAGCGGATCCTGTACCCGCACCTGCTCAAGCGCGGCGGGGCCGACGCGGTCGACGAGACCGACGACGCCATCCGCGACCACAACAAGATCCGCGACAGCGTGGCCGCCGCCCGCCGGCACGACGTGGGATCGCCGGACTGGTGGGACGCGGTGTGGGCGGTCCGCCGGGAGAACAGCGAGCACCTCGCCGAGGAGGAGGACGAGGCGCTGCCGGACTTCCGCAAGCACGCGAGCGACGACCTGCGCGCCGACCTCGGCCGGCAGTGGCTGACGTTCTACGGCGAGCACCCGCAGGGCGCCGGCCTGTCCATGCACGACAAGGACCCCGGCCGGTACGTGGCCGAACACCGCTGACCCCGCCCGCGCGCCCTCGGCGGCGACCGGCCGCGCGCCCTCGGCGAAGGTGCGCGGGGGTGCGGCGGGTCGGTCGCGCCGCGGGGCCGGTCAGTCGCGCAGCGGGTCGTGGCCCCAGTTCATCAGGGAGTACCGCCAGGCCGTGTCCCGGACGTCGCCGCCGGGGCGCTGAGCGAGGTGCCGGTGCACGTACCCGGTCACCTTGCGCATGTGGTCGAGGTCGCCGGGCGTCAGGTCGGCGACCCGCCGCCGCAGCAGCGTGACGATCCGCCGCCCGGACGCGTGCCCGGTCGACTCCCCGCCGCCGTCCTTCTGCCCGACGGCCCGCGACTCGTCCGTGTCCAGCCAGTCGGCCAGCTCGGCCGGCGGCATGTTCACGGCGGTGGTGAACTCCCGCCGCACCCCGGCGTCGTCCGCGCCGCCGCTCACGCCGGCCGCCGGCCGGGCACGCGGGTCGGCTCCCGGTGCAGCGCCGCCGGCCGGTGCACGGCGTCGCGGCCGGTGGCGGCGCTGCGGACCCGGTACTGCGGCTCGTCGGGCGAGGCGTCGACCAGCCGCCCGGCCACCCGCCGCCGGCGGGTGATCCGCTCCTCGACGGTCCCGCGGACGTCGCGGCCGTGGCTGCGCCAGTGCACGGTGTCGCCCTTGCGTGGATTCTTGGCCATACCGCACCGGTACCCGACCACCACCCCCGGAAACCGCCCGCCGCTCCCGCCGCCGCTGCGGCGCGGATGGCCGGCGCAGCGTCCCGCCCGCCGCACGGCAGAGTTGATCATGGCGAGTGCGGTGGACCCCGACCCGTCGGGCCCGCCGGGCCGCGGCCGGGCAGTGACATCGCCGGTGTGAGGCAAGCGACGGCGGCCCCCGGCCGAGAGGGGCTCCCGCGGCGGCGCACCCACGGCGGTGGGGCCGGGGGGTCGATCATGGCGGGGCCGGGCCGGGTCGTACGCTCGGCCCGTCGCCGCGCGGCCGGCACCCCGGCGCCCGGCGGCGGCGCCCGCGCGGGGCGGGTGCCGGCAGACCAGGGAGTACCGCAGTGGCCACGATCCTCATCACCGGCGCCGCCGGCTCCGTCGGCGGCATGCTCCGCCCGCGCCTCGCCCGGCCCGGCCGCACCCTGCGCCTGGCCGACCTGGCGGCCGTAGCGCCGACCGGCGCGGGCGAGGAGTCCGTCGCGGCGGACGTGACCGACCCGGCCGCGGTCGCGGCCGCGTGCGCGGGCGCCGACGCGGTCGTCCACCTCGCCGGCATCGCCACCGAGGGCCGCTGGGACGACATCCTGCGGATCAACATCGACGGCACCCGCAACGTCCTGGAGGCCGCCCGCACCGCCGGCGTCCGCCGGGTCATCCTGGCCTCCTCGAACCACGCCGTCGGCTTCCACACCCGCGCCGCCGACCCGCTGCCGCCGGACCTGCACCCGCGCCCCGACACGTACTACGGCGTGGCGAAGGCGGCGATGGAGGCCCTGGGCAGCCTGTACGTGGACCGCTTCGGCATGGACGTCGTCGCGCTGCGCATCGGCTCCTGCTTCCCGGAGCCGTTCGACGTCCGGTCGCTGGCCACCTGGCTGTCCCCGGACGACTGCGGCCGGCTGGTCGAGGCGGCGCTGACGGCGCCGGCGGGATTCGGGTACCGGGAGGTGTGGGGGGTGAGCGCGAACACCCGCCGCTGGTGGTCGGTCGACCCCGACCGCGACTTGGGCTACGCGCCGCGCGACGACGCCGAGGAGTGGGCGGCGCGGCTCCTGCCGCCGGGCGCGGAGCCGGACACCACAGCGGACCCTGTCCTGTACCGCGTCGGCGGCGCCTTCTGCACCCTCCCCCTCGGCGAACCCGCCTGATCAGCTCTACGGCTGCCGGATGCGGTCGATACGGCCTTGTTGAGTAAATTTTAGTATTGACCGCCGGTGGCACCCACGGGACGATGGCCGCACCGATCCCGTTCAACCGACCGAATCGGACGGCCTCAAATGAAGATCGAATTTCTCGGCAAGGACTCGGCGTCCGGGCAGAAGAATTGCCCGAGCCTCTACCGCACCGACCGCGGCAGCTATGTCGTACAGGGCTGGCGGGTGACCGACGCCGAAGCCCTGGCGGCGATGGACATTCCAGCGCATGAGACGGTTGTCGAGATTCCTGCCCGCATGATGGAATTGTTCCAGGGTCGGTCGTAGTAGTGCGCGAGATCAGCTTCGATGAGTTCTGGGTCATGCCGGACAACATCGCCGAATCGTGGGCGCACATGGAGTTGCAGGACCGCTATGCGGTCGACACCGCCTCCGAACCGTTCCGGCGGTGGCAGCGCGGCGAACCCGACGACCTCGGCTACCTCGACGGCTGGTGCGCCGAGGTCAGGGCCCTGGCGGACAGGGGCTGCCGACTCCGGCGCATCAAGGTCGTACGCACGCCCCTCAACGACTACCACCGCTGGATCGCCGGCACGCTCGCGCCGATTATCGACGCCGGCGAACAGCACCGCTGGGCACCCCGCGAGCGGATGGCGAGCGTGCCGTTCCCGGTGACGGACTTCTACCTGCTCGACGACCGGGAGGTGGCGTTCCTGTTCTTCGACGCCGAGGGTGCGGCCACCCGGTACGCCGCCACCACCGACCCGGCGATCGTGGACCTGTGCCGCACCTCGTTCGCGCGCGCCTGGCAGCTCTCGGTCCCGCACGATGAATTCCACGCCGCTCTCGTTCGTTGAGGAACAGCGCCGCACACTCGGCGCCCGCCTCCGCCGCATCCGGAAGTCCGCCCGCCGACCTGACCGGACGCGCACTCTCGGCCACCACCGGCATCCACTACACCTGGATCAGCCGAGTGGAGAACGGATCGGCCCCGCCCACCGACCGGCAGGTCCGCGACTGGTGCCGCGCTTGCAGCGCCGACGACGAGGTGCCCGACCTGCTGGCGACCCTGCACGCCACGCGGGACGCGTACGAGGACTGGAAGACGCTCGTCAAGCGCGGCATGCGCCACATCAACGGCCCCGGACGCCTCGCTTCGTTCGAGCGGGTTCGACTGCTGCGCATCCACGAGGTCAACATCCTGCCCGGCCCATTCCAGACCGAGGCGTACATGCGTGCGGTGCTCACCTGGTGGCGGACTTTCTACGAGGCGCCCGACGATGACGACGAGGCCATCGCCTTCAAGCGGAAGTGCATGGCCAAACTGATGACGCCGACCAAGAAAGTGGTCGCGGTCATCACGGAGGCGGCGGTGGCCACCCGCTTCCTGGAACCGGCGGAGCACGCACAGCAACTCATCCATCTGTTGCAGGTCATGGCGCTGCCATACGTCAGCGTGGGCATCATTCCGACAACCGACCGTACTGCCTGCTACTCGAACCTCGGCTTCTGGTTTTGGGACGACTCCCTCGTGACGCTGGAGACCCCGACGGCCGGCATCAACATCCGCCGGCCCCACGAACTCGACCAGTACCGCCGCCTCTTCACCCATCTCCAGTCGGCAGCACACTATGGCCGCAACGCCCGCAGCTTGGTAGCCCGTGCCCTTGCCACCTGCTGACAACACCTCAAATCCGAAAGCACCCCGCCACCCGCCGCCAACCAGCCACGATCATGGGGTCAGGTACCAAATAGGGCGAATTCGGCATCTGACCCCCAAGATCTTGGGCACCGCCCGATGCCTATCCGAAATGGGCAGGATTAGTTGCGGGTGCGGCGGGTTGTGGTCGGCCGCACTCCGTGGCCCGAGCCTCTCGCGGGCTCCGCACCCCGCCCGCCGTCGGCGTCGCGGGCGCCGCCCGAGCTGCCGCCGGCCGGCGGGGCGGGCCAGTGGGCGGGGCGGGTGACGTCGGTGGGGAGCCGGGTGGTGTGGTCGCCCCGCGCCGCCGCGAGCTGCGCGTCCGTCACGAACAGCGCCCCCCGCAGATCCGCCCCCACCAACACCGCCCCCCGCAGATCCGCCCCGGTCAGGTCCGCCAGCCGCAGCCGCGCCCCCGTCAGGTCCGCCCCGAGCAGCCGCGCCCCGCGCAGGCTCGCCCCGCGCAGGTCCGCCCCGCGCAGCCGCCGCCCGCTCCACTGCGCCCCACTGTGGTCACTCCTCCGCCCGACGCCGGCCCGGGCCAGCGCACTCGCCCGGCGCAGCAGCGGGTTCGCCCGGTCCCGGGCCGCCGCCACGTCCACCCCGAGCAGCCCGGCCGGCGGCAGCGCGGCGAGGCGGTCGGTGGCGGCGATGGCCGTACGCAGGTCGGCGCGCAGCGGGCGGGCGGCGGGCAGGGCGAGGGCGGCGTGCAGGTACCAGAGCAGTTCGTGCAGCGCCCGCAGCACCGGCAGCGCCGCGAACATCGGCGCGGCCAGTTCGGGGTGGCGGCGGCGGTCGCGGCCGCCGAACGTCTCCAGGGTGAGGCGCTGGCCGGCGCCGAAGCAGTCGAAGACCGTACAGCCGGCGAAGCCGCGGTCGCGCAGGTGGTCGTGGATGCCGCAGCGGTACGCGTCGTCCAGGTGCGGGCACGGGCGGCCCGCCGGCTTGTCGAGGGCGAAGTCGGCCGACGCGGCGAACGCGGGGGCGACGCAGCACAGGCCGGAGCACCGGCCGCAGTCGGCGCGCAGCCGCTCGCGGACGGCTGGCGGTACGGACACGGGCGGCGACCCCCGGGGGCGAGCGTGACGACGACCCACCCAGCGTAGCGACGCCGCGAACGACGCCGGGCCGCGCCCGCGCACGAAAGGCGGGGTCGAGAGGTCAGGTGGCCGTGCCGAGCAGTGCCAGCAGGAATGTCTCCGCCTTCTCCGCGTCCACGCCGAGACCGCGCAGCAGCCCGTCCGCGTCGCCGTCCACGGCCAGCAGGGCCAGCAGCATGTGCTCCGTGCCGACGTAGTTGTGGCCGAGGCGCAGCGCCTCCCGGGCGGTCAGTTCGAGGGCCTTCTTCGCGCCGCCGTTGAACGGGATCAGCGCCGGCGAGTCCCCGGTACCGGGCTCGGGCAGCGTCGCCGTGACCGCGGCCCGCAGGTCGGCGGGGGTGACGTTCTGGTCGGCGAGGATCCGGATGGCGAGGCTGTCCGGCGAGGAGAGCAGGCCGAGGAGCAGGTGGCCGACGGTGATCTCCCGCTGGTTGCCGGCGCGCGCCTCCTCCTGGGACTGCACGACCGCCTTGCGGGCCTTCTCGGTGAAGCGGGCGAACGTGTTCACGTCGTTCTTCGGCGTGAACCGCTGCTGCGCCGCCTGCTTGGTGACGCCGATGCAGTTGCCGATCTCGGTCCAGGAGGCGCCGCTGCGCCGGGCCTGGTCGACGAAGTGGCCGATGAGGTGGTCGGCGATCTCGTTGAGGTGGTCGGCGGCGATGACCGCCGCGGTGAGCTGTTCGAGGGGCTGGTCCGGGTACCCGGTCCGGATGCCGTCGATGAGGTCGTCCAGGCGTGGCTTCTTCATGCGTCAAGGTTAGGTTGACGCCGCGCCATCGTCAAGGACGAGTTGACGCTAGCCGCGCTTCATCAGGCGGCCGACGGCGGCCATCATCTCGGCGGTCAGCTCGTCGGCGCGGCCCGCGGCGGCGCCCTCGCGCATGCAGTGCCGGGCGTGGCCGTCGAGCAGGCCGAGGCCCACCTTGTCCAGCGCGGCCTGGATGGCGCTGATCTGGGTGAGGACGTCGATGCAGTACCGGTCCTCGTCGACCATCTTCTCGATCCCGCGCACCTGGCCCTCGATCCGGCGCAGCCGGGCCAGCAACTGCTCCTTGGTGGCGCTGTACCCGCGCTGCGGTGCCGTCATGGCCGCCATGGTACCCAAACCCCCGAGGGGTATAGGCGCGGAAATGCCGGGTCAGCCCGCCGGCGCGGGGCGGAAGCGGCGCAGGCGCAGGCTGTTGCTGACCACGAACACCGAGGAGAACGCCATCGCCGCGCCCGCGATCATCGGGTTCAGCAGCCCGGCCGCGGCCAGCGGCAGCGCCGCCACGTTGTACGCGAACGCCCAGAACAGGTTGCCCTTGATCGTGGCCAGCGTCCGCCGGGCCAGCCGGATCGCGTCCGGCGCCGCCGCCGGGTCGCCGCCGACCAGGGTCAGGTCGGACGCCTCGATCGCCACGTCCGCACCGGTGCCCATGGCCAGGCCGAGGTCCGCCGCGGCGAGCGCGGGCGCGTCGTTCACGCCGTCGCCGAGCATCGCCACCACCCGGCCCTCGCCCCGGAGCCGCCGTACGACGTCGACCTTGCCGGCCGGCAGCACGCCCGCGACGACCTCGTCGATGCCGACCTCGGCGGCCACGCTGCGGGCGACGGCCTCGTGGTCGCCGGTCAGCAGGACCGGCCGCAGGCCGAGCGCGCGCAGCGCGCGGACCGCCCCCGCGCTGCTCGGGCGGACCGCGTCGGCCACCGCGAACACCGCCCGGGCCCGGCCGTCCCAGCCGGCGGCGACGACCGTGCGCCCGGCCGCCCGGCCGGCCTCGGCCGCCGCGGCCAGCGCCGCCGGCAGCGGCAGCCCGCGGTCGGCGAGCAGCTCCGGCCGGCCGACCAGCACGGCCCGGCCGTCGACCGTGCCGGTGACGCCGCGGCCCTCGTGCGCCCGGAAGTCGGCGACCGGCGGCAGCGGCCCGGCGGCCGCCGCGGCCGCGGCGATGGCCCGGCCGATGGGGTGCTCCGAGCCGGCCTCGGCGGCGCCGGCGACGCGCAGCGCGTAGGCCCGGTTCTCGCCGGCGTCGACCGCGACGTCGACCAGCGCCATCGCGCCGGTGGTGACGGTGCCGGTCTTGTCCAGCAGGATCGTGTCCACCCGCCGGGTCGACTCCAGCACCTCCGGGCCCTTGATCAGGATGCCGAGCTGGGCGCCCCGGCCCGTCCCGACCAGCAGCGCGGTCGGGGTGGCCAGGCCGAGGGCGCAGGGGCAGGCGATGATCAGTACGGCGATCGCCGCGCTCACCGCCGCCCCGGTCCCGGCGCCGAGCGCGAGCCAGGCCCCGAGGGTGCCGAGGGCGAGTGCGATCACGACGGGGACGAACACCGCCGAGATCCGGTCGGCGAGCCGCTGGGCGGCGGCCTTGCCGTCCTGCGCCGCCGCGACGAGCCGCGCCATCTGCGCGAGCTGGGTGTCCGCGCCGACCCGGCGGGCCTCGACCACGAGCCGGCCGCCGGCGTTGACGGTCGCGCCGACGACCTCGTCGCCGGGCCCGACCTCGACCGGTACGGACTCGCCGGTGACCATGGACCTGTCCACCGCCGAGCGGCCCTCGACCACCGCGCCGTCGGTGGCGATCCGCTCCCCCGGCCGGACCACGAACCGGTCGCCGACGGCCAGCGCCGCGATCGGCACCCGCTCCTCCCGCCCGTCGCGCAGCACCGCCGCGTCGCGGGCGCCGAGGTGCAGCAGCGCGCGCAGGGCCGCGCCGGCCCGGCGCTTCGCCCCCGCCTCCAGGTACCGGCCGAGCAGGATCAGCGCGGTCACCCCGGCCGCGGCCTCCAGGTAGATGCTGTCCGTACCGTCGGTGCGGGCGACCGCGAACCGGAACGCGTGCGTCATCCCCGGCTCCCCGGCGTCGCCGGCGAGCAGCGCCCACACCGACCAGCCGAGCGCGGCGAGCGTGCCGAGCGAGACGAGGGTGTCCATCGTGGCCGCGCCGTGCCGCAGGTTGACCGCCGCCGCGCGGTGGAACGGCCAGCCGCCGAACAGCACGACCGGCAGCGCGAGGCCGAGGGACAGCCACTGCCAGTACGGGAACTGCCAGGCCGGGACCATCGCCAGCGCCACCGCGGGCGCGGCCAGGGCGACCGACACCCACAGCCGGACCTCCAGCGCGGCCAGCTCCCCCGCCGGGTCGGCCGGCGCGGCGGCGGGCAGGGCCGCGGTGTAGCCGGTGGCCTCGACGACGGCGATCAGGTCGGCCGGCGTGACGCCGCCGGGGTGGGCTACGGAGGCCCGCTCGGTGGCGAAGTTGACGGTGGCCGTGACGCCGTCGAGCCGATTGAGCTTGCGCTCGACGCGGTTGGCGCAGGCGGCGCAGGTCATGCCGCCGATGGCGAGTTCGACGCGGTGGGGGCCACTCATCCCCCCACCCTACACTTACCCCCTGGGGGTATCCATCCCCGGCCGCAGCGCCGGCAGGACGTACCGGGCCAGGAAGGCGCGGATGTCCAGCTCGCGGGCCTCGACCGCGTGGGGGTCGCCGCGGGTGTCCTGGGTCACGCTGACCACCAGGCCGGCGCCCGGCAGGACCGCGACGTACTGGCCGCCCCAGCCCCAGGCCAGCGCCACCCGCTGCCCGCGCACCGTCGTCGCCCACCAGCCGGCGGCGTAGCCGTACGGGCCCCCGGCGCGCGGCGTGGTCACCGCGCTCGCCTGCCGGACGGTCGCCGCCGGTACCACCCGGCGCCCCCGCCAGCGCCCGCCGTCGAGGTACAACTGGCCGAACTTGGCCAGCTCGCGCGGGGTGAGGTACAGGTTGAACCCGCCCGCGTACACGCCCCGCGGGTCGCGCGGCCAGTGCTCGGGGGTGATCCCCAGCGGCCCGAACAGGTACCGCCCGGCGAACGCGCACGTGCTCATCCCGGTGGCCCGCTGGAGCACCGCGGACAGCACGTGCGTGTTGCCGGTGCTGTACGTGAACGGCTCCCCCGCCCGGTACGGCTGGTCCAGGATGGCCCGCACCCAGTCCGGCCGGGCGGCGATCCGGTGCTCGGTGCGGTCCTCGGTCCAGGCCAGCCCGGAGGTCATCGTGAGCAGCCGGCGGACGGTGATCGCGCCCTTCGGCGAGCCGGCCGGCAGGTAGCCGGGCAGCGCGTCGGCCAGCGGGACGTCCGGGCCGGCCAGGTCGCCGCGGGCGATGGCGATGCCGGTGAGCGCCTGGAGCATGCTCTTGCTCGCCGAGTGGACGTTGGTGCTGCGGTCGCGCCGGCCGCCGTGCAGGTACCGCTCGTAGACCAGGGCGCCGCCGCGCAGCACCAGCAGGCTGCGCACGCCGGGGCGGCCGGCCAGGGCGGCGCCGGCCGCGCGCAGCCGGGCGCTGCTCAGGCCGCGCGCCTCCGGGGTGGCCAGGCGCCAGTCGGCGCGGTCGTCGCGGGGGTCGGCGTACGGGGCGTTCGGCTCGTAGAAGCCGGTGCCGGCGGGGCGGCCGAGCGCGGCGCAGTCGGCCGGGGGTACCGCGCGCAGGCCGGCGACCCCGCCGCTCGGCGCGGCCGCCCACGCCGCGGCGGTGCCGAGGAGCGCAACGGTGGCGAGGAGCGCGGTGCGCCGCCGGTGTCGCCGCACGATGGGACCCCCTGCCGTACGAGCCTGCGACCATTCCACCGTCTTCCAACGAGCAAATCCCGATAAAGACGGATTTGCTCCTGCGATCGGCGGTCGGGCACACATGGCTCCGCCCGGCGCGGCGGCGCCGGGCGGAGCGTTTTACCGGGGGGAAGTGGGAAATTCCCGTTGGGGTCTAGACGCCGATGAACGTCCGGTCGGCGCTCATCGGGCGGCTGGGCAGCGACCGGCTGTTGTCGCCGGAGCCGCTGCCGGTGCCGTCGCTGTCGCTGTCGCTGCTGTCGTTGTTGTTGCCGCTGTTGCTGTCGTTGCCGGTGCCGTCCTGGTCGGTGGTGTCGTCGGGGTCGGCGGTCGGGGTGGGGCCCGCGGTGTCGTCCGGGCCGGCGGTGCTGTCCGGGCCGGTCGTGCTGTCCGGGCCGTCGGGGGAGTCCGGGCCGTCGGTCGGCGTCGGGTCGTCGGTCGGGGTCGGGGTCGGCTCGGGGCCGCCGCCCGGCGGCTGCTCGCCGCCCAGGTCCGTGATCGCCTTCTTGATCTCGTTCAGGAACGCGCTCACCCGGGCGTAGTGGCCGGGCTTGTTCGGCCGGGCGCAGCCCTCGCCCCAGCTCACCAGGCCGACGACGACGTCGCCGACGAGCAGCGGGCCGCCGGAGTCACCCTGGCAGGAGTCGATGCCGCCCTTCTCCATGTCGCCGGCGCAGATCTCCACCCTGGCGGCCGGGCCGCACTGCGCGTCCGGGACCAGCGGGACGTCGACCTGCATGAGCACGTCCGACCCGCGCCCGCCCTCGGACGTCGCGCCCCAGCCGATCGTCCGGAACATCGGCGCGGTGTCCTTGCCGGCGTCGGTCGGCAGCTTCGCGAACGCCGTCGCGGCGGACTTGCGGCTGAGCTTCAGCACCGCCCAGTCGGACTTCTCCGGTCCGGCGCCCTTGCGCGACCCGGCACCGGTGATCTTCTCCCCGTCGACGTGCTTGATCTTGCCGATCGAGGCGGTGACGGTACCGGAACCGCCGAAGCAGTGGGCGGCACTGAGGATGATGTCCGGCGAGATCAGGCTGCCCCCGCACCCCATGCTCAGCCGCGCCATCCACGGAAAGTCACCCTCCACCGAGGGCTTGCCTCCGATGATGTTGACCGGCTGCTCCTCCGCGCCGGCCACCATCGCGGTCCCGATCAGCAACGCCGACACCGAGGTCAGCGCACCGATGATCACCATTCGTCGCCCCATGTTGCATCCCCTCCACGAGCAGACCCACGCCGATTGAGACGCGTCGATCCCGTGGATGGTTCACGTTCGTCGCTACTTTCTGTAATTGATTTTCGGCAGGCGCCGGACGGCGGCCGGCAGCAGCGCGCCGGCGGCGATCAGGGCGGCGGCGCCGAGCGGGGTCAGCGGCAGACCGAGCAGCGCCGCCGGGCGGCCCGCCAGCGGCCCGGCGAACCCCGTCCGGGAGATGCCGAACACGCCCACCGCGGCGGCCGCCAGCCCCGCCGCGGCCACCCACCGCGCCGACCGCGCCGACCCCGCCGCACCAGCCGAGCCGACCGGCCCGGTCGAACCCGCCGCCGCGCGGCGGTCCGCGGGGGCGTCGGCGCGGCGGAAGGCGGCGACCAGGGCCGTCGTGACCGCCGCGAGCAGCAGCAGCCAGGCCGGCCGCAGCGCCCACCACGCCCCGGTACCGGGGGCCGGCCCCGCGAGGCCCGCCGCCAGCAGCGCGCCCGTGGCCAGGAACAGCGCGGTCAGGTGCCAGAGGAACACGGTCATCGCCACCCCGTTCGCCGCCACCACCGCCGTCCACGGCCGCGGCCGGCGCAGACGCCGGGTGACCGGGGCGCGGACCAGCAGCGCCAGCCCGGTCAGCCACGCGCCGTGGGCGAGCAGCGCCAGCGTGGGCGGGGACATGTTCGACACCGGCGCGCCGGACAGGCCGACCATCGACACCGGGTACGGCCCGGCCACCGTCAGCAGCAGCAGCGCGAGCAGGTTCGTGGCGCGGACCACCCCGCCCGGTTCGACGGTCACCACCGCCATCAGCCAGTGGCCGACCACGACCACGCCGAGGGAGACCACCCGGAGGAGGTCGACGTACCGGTCCCGCTCCGGCGGCGTCGCCGCCGCCCACCCCGCCGCACTGCGCACGTTTCCAGGCTGGCCGGGCGGCGGGGCGGGCGGATGAGTAGTGGTACTCAGTCCAGGCCGTACTCCGCGGCCAGCGCCTCGGCGTCCGCCCGGCGGCCCAGCTCGACCAGGCAGCCGGCCAGCAGCGCGGCCGTCCGGCCGGCGAGCGCGCCGGCGTCGCGCGGGATGCCGCCGAGGGCCGCCCGCAGGACCGGCTCGGCCGCGTCCGGGCGCCCGAGGCGCAGCAGCAGTTCGCCGTGCAGGATGTCCACGGTCAGCGCCTCGCCGAACGCCTCGATCCCGCGCAGCCGCGCCGCCGCGTCGTCCAGCCGGTCCAGCGCGGCGTCCGGCCGGTCGGCGGCGGCCAGCGCGCGGGCGCCCTCGCGGTCCAGCAGCGCCCGTTCCCAGACCCCCTCCGGGTGCGCGGCGGCGTCGGCCGGCAGCGCTTCGAGGGCGGCGTCCGCCTCCGTCAGCGCGGCCAGGGCCGCGTCCGCGTCGCGGGCCCAGTGCAGGGCGCTGACCCGCTGCCGGAGCGCGCGCAGCCGGTCCATCGGCCGGTCCGCCGCGGCGTACGCGGCGGCGGCGTCGGCGTACCGGGTGGCCGCCTCGGCGTCGCGGTCCACGCCGTACAGCAGCGTCGCCGCCTCCTCCCGCATCCGCCCGCGGTCGGCGCCGGCGATCCGGTCGGCCAGCTCGTCCAGGACCGCGACCGCGGCCGGGACCTCGCCCAGCTCGCGGTAGCACCGGGCGAGCAGGTACCGGCACTGGTCGGCGCCCTCGTCCGCGCCCGCGGCGACGAGCCCCGGCAGCGCCTCCTCGGCCAGCTCGGCCGCCTCGGCCACCCGGTCGGCGGTCAGGCAGGTCTCGGCCAGCTCGGCGCGCAGGAACGCGGCCGGCTCGGCCGCCCCGGCGGCGAGGCAGGCGCCGAGCGCCGCCACGTAGTCGTCCACGGCCTCGGCCGGCCGGTCGGCGCCGCGCAGCAGCCGCCCGCGGTACAGGTGGGCGTTGATCACCACATCCGGCGAGCCGTCGGCGGCCAGGGCCTCGGCGAGCACGGCGAGCTTCTCCGGTACCGCGTCGTCCGGCAGGCTCTCGGCGTACGCCAGGCACAGCGGGCCCCGGTCGTCGCCGCCGAGCCCGCGCCCGGCCGTGTACGCCCGGGCCAGCGCGTCCGGCAGGGCGTCCTCGCGGCCCAGCTCGGCCAGCACCTGCATCCGGCGCAGCGCCAGCGCGGCGTCGAGCCGGCGGTCGCCGGCCCGGGCGGCGAGCGGTTCGGCGGCGTCCAGCGCGGCCAGCGCGCCGGCCGGGTCGCCGCCGGTGGCGAGCGCGACGGCCAGCCGGATCCGCGCCCGGCACGCCTCGGCGGGGCCGCCGTGGGCCTCGACGTACGCGGCGCTCTCCCGCACCGCGGCCAGCCCCTCGGCGTACTCCTCCCCGCCGACCGCGCCACCGGCCGCGACGGGGGCGGCCGGCTCCGCCGCCGTCCCGGACGCCTCTCCCGCGCTGGGCGCGTCCGCCGTGGTCCCGGGCACGTCCACCGTCCCGGCCGGCGTGGTCCCGGGCCCGTCCGCGGGTGGCGCGGGCTCGTCGGCCGCCGGCCCCGGTGCGGCCGCGGTCGGCGCGGGGAGGATCGGTGCGGTGGTCGCGGCGTCGGCGTCCTCCGCGGTGCGGGCCGCGAAGCACGCCGCCAGCCCGCGGGCGCCCGCGCACATCCGGGCGCCGACCTCGTCGCCGGCCTCCCGGTACCCGGCCTCGGCCACCGCCCAGTGCGCCCGCGCCCCGGCGTGGTCGTCGTCGGCCAGCAGCACCCAGCCGCGCGCCTCGGCGAGCCGCGCCCGCTGGGCGGTGGTCAGCGGCGCGGCGTCCAGCTCGCCGCCGCGCTCGGCGAGCAGCGCCCGCGCGGCGCTGACGGCCCCGGAGCGCTGCCGCAGCTCCACCTCGTCCAGCACGTCGGCCGGCGCGGCGTCCGCCGCCGGCTCCCGCCCGGCCGCCGACCCGGGCGCACCGACCCCCGGCACACCGTCCACCCCGAACCCCGCCGCACCGTCCATGCCGGACTCCGCGGCGACGTCCACTCCGGGCCCGGCCGGGCCGCCGCTCCGGCCACCGGCGGGCCCGGTGCCGTCACCCGACGCCGCCGCGCCCTCCCCCGACCCGCCGCCGAAGCCCGCGGGGTCGCCCGACCCCGCGCCCGCGGAGGCCCCGCTCGCGGCGCTGCGGGCGGCGACCGTCGGGGACAGCGGGACGTACTCGCCCAGCGGCCCCGCGTGCAGCAGCATCTCCACCCGCTCGCTCTGGTACCCGTTCCCGTTGCGCGCGTCGAACCGCGCCCCGACCGCCCGCGCCTCCCCGGCCAGCAGCTCCGCCAGCTCGGCCGCGTCCCGGTCGGCCGCCGCCCGCTCGCCCGCCGCCGCGCGCCGCACGCTCGCCCCCGGCGTCCGCCGCAGCACCGCGCTGGCGGTGGCCGCGAACTCCATCGCGTCGTACGGCGACGGCGCCCGGTCCAGCCACTCCAGGTGCCGCCGGACGATCTCCAGCGCCCGCGCGTCGTTGCCGGTGAACAGGCAGAACCGGGCGTGCGCGGCGACCGACCAGAGCCGGGCCACGTTGGTCCGCTGCCGCCGGTACGCCCGCAGGTGCGCGTCCCGCGCCCGGGCCGGGGCGCCGGTGCGCAGCAGCGGCAGCATCAGCGCGGTGAGGATCGCGTGCGGCTGGACCGTACAGGTCAGCCGCCCCGCCAGCACCGGCTCGGCCAGCGCGACCGCCTCGGCCGAGCGGCCCAGGTCGTACAGGTAGTGGGCCCGGCTGGTCGGATCGCAGCCGGCGCAGTCGGAGTTCTCGTCCCGCGGCGCGGCCTGCCACTGCGCATACCAGTGCGCCGCCGCGTCGTCGTCGCCGAGGTGCCGGGCGAGCGCGAACCGCTGCGTGTACACCGCGTGCAGGCTGTGCCCGCCGGCCCGGTACCGGCGCTCCATGTCGTCCAGCACCGCCGCGGTCCGGTCCAGCGGCACCTCGGGGAACGCGCTGAGCGACCCGCACACGTACTTGAAGTGCCAGCGCAGCCGCCAGTCGTCGGCCCGGTCGTGGTAGCCGGGGGCGCGGTCGAAGTCGGCCAGCGCCCAGGAGAACGTGACGAACGCCCCGGCCGGCTCGCCGCCCCGCTCGTACGCCTCGGTGGCCAGCATCCGCGCGGCGAACCGCAGCGGCTCCTCGCCGAGCGCGTCGGCGTGCCGGATGGCCTCCTCCGCCGCGGCGATCTGGGCCGGGCCCTCCGGCACCTGCTCCGCGCGGCGCAGCAGCGCGATGACCTGCTCGCTGTTCACTTCTCACCGTCCTGTGTGGCCACGGCCCGGTCGATCAGGCCGAGGAACGATCCGTTCATGAGGGCCGCCTCCGCCGGGCGGATGGGGTGGTGCCCGAGCAGCAGCGCCTGGCCGTACAGGCCCTGCACCGCGGTGGCGGCCAGCTCGGGGTCGGCCAGGCCGGTGACGCGCCGGACCAGGGGGTTGCGGTAGTTCAGCACGAGCTGCGGCCGGTCCGCGGGGGTGGCCGCGGCGATCGCGTCGAGGACGCCCGCCCAGGCGTCGTCGACCCGCTCCCGGGTGGCGGTCAGCTCGCCGTGGAACAGGGCGGACCGGCTGGCCAGGTACAGCGCGGGCAGCGACACCGGGTCGAACGCCCGCAGCACCACCTCGCAGCCGACCGGCTCCAGCCCGCGCCCGGCCGCGGCGAGGAAGTCGGTCAGCGTCAGCTCCAGGCCGGGGGCCAGGCCGTCGAACCGGGTGGCCAGGTCGCCGGGCTCCATCCGCTCCAGCCGCAGGCCGGGGTCGATGGCGGCGAGCCGTTCGATGATCTCCGTGTCGTACGTGTGCCCGCCGTTGACCACCGGCAGCCCCTGCGCGGCGGCGACGGCGGCGAGCTGGCGGAACTCGTCCACGGTGGTGGTGTACCGGACGAGGCCGTGCCGGCGGCGGAAGTCGACCAGCGTGACCGGGCCGGTGTTGGTCGGCATCGGCCACCAGCGGGCGACGAGTTCGAGCAGCTCGTCGTCGTGCAGCGCGAGCGCCTTCACGCCGAGGTGGTGGACCTCCAGGAACGCGGTCAGCTTCGCCGGGTTCCCCGCCGCCAGCCGGACGAGCCACTGCTTGAGCTGGTCGCCGAGTGCGCCGCGGACGGCCTCGAGCAGCTCGTCGTCGTACAGCGCCTCCCGGCTGGCCGTCGGCCGCAGCTCGGTGGCGTCGACGACGAGCCGGGCGAAGAACGCCCACTCCGGCAGCAGCCCCTCGGCGCCGTCGGCGAGCAGCATCCGCTTCAGGTACACCCGGTGGCCCGCCCGGGCGGCCGGGCTGACCGCGGTGGGCAGGATGAACGCCGCGCCGACCAGCCCGGCGGCCGGCACCTCGACCGGGACGACGTCGAACGGCGGCACGCCGAGCAGCTCCCGCCCGTACGCGTGCAGCCGCTCCCGCCGCTGCGGCCCGGCGGCCCACGGCGGGCTGCCGACGGTGGTGACCCGCTCGCCGACCCGCACCTCGTACGGCAGCATCGACCCGTACGTGGCGGCCAGCTCGGCGACCCGGTCGGCGCACAGCCACTGCTCGGCGTCGCGCCGCGGCACCAGGGTGACGGTGGTGCCGCGCTCGGCCCGCGGGCGCGGGGCGGGGCCCAGCTCGTACCGGCCGTCGGCGTACCCGGTCCAGGCCGTCGTGACGCCGTCGGCGCCGCGGGTCTCGACCCGGATCTCGTCGGCGACCATGAAGCAGGACAGCAGCCCGATGCCGAACTGGCCGAGGAAGTCGTGCCGGGCGAAGCCGAGTTCGTCGCGCTTGGTGCTGCGGCCGATCGTGGCGAGGAAGCGGTGCACCTCCTCTTCGGACAATCCCACTCCCGTGTCGTGCACCCGGAGCAGGCCGTCGGCGGTGGCGTCGGCCGGCTCCAGCCAGACGACGGCCGGGGCGGTCGGTTCGGCGTGCCGCCGCGCGGTGATCGCGTCGACGGCGTTCTGCAGCAGTTCCCGCAGGTAGACGCGGGGGCTGCCGTACAGGTGGTGGCTGAGCAGGTCGACCACGCCACGCAGGTCGACCTGGAAGCTGCTGCCCATCGTCCGTGCTCCTCGCCGCCGGGGGTCGACGAGCCAGGCTAGCCGTCCGGGCGGCGCCCGCGGGAGCCCTGTCGGCAACCGGACTCCCGCGGCGGCGCCGGCTACGGGGTGAAGGTCGGGTCGGGCGTGATGATGCAGAACTTGCCGCCCTGCGGGTCGTGCATGATCGCCATCCGGCCGGGCGGGGCGGTCTCGCGCAGCGCCTCGGTGGCGCCGAGCGCGATGGCCCGGTCGGCGGTGGCGTCGCAGTCGTCCACGGCGATGTAGACCGACCAGTGCGGCGGGATGTCGCCCTGGTCGGCGCGGATGCCGGAGCCGCCCGCGACAGCGGTACCGCCGACCTCGAACAGCGTGTAGTCGACGCCCTCGGCGGAGATGTCCCGCGGGGACAGGCCGAGGGTCTCGCCGTAGAACCGCTTGGCGGCGGCGATGTCGCTGGTCATCAGCTCGGCCCAGCACAGGCCGCCGTCGGCGTTGACCCGCTCGGCGCCGGCCAGGCCGGTCGGCTGCCAGACCGAGAAGTACGCCCCGGCCGGGTCCTGCAGGACCGCCATCCGACCCTTGTCCAGGACGTCCATCGCGCCGACCACGACCTTGCCGCCGGCGCCGTCGGCGCGGCCGGCCGCCTCCTCGGCGTCGTCCACGGCGAAGTACACCACCCAGGAGGTGCCGCGGGCGGCGTCGGTGGCCTGGCCGAGCCCGCCGACGAGCTGGCCGTGGCTGCGCACGAGCAGGTACCCGTGGGCCTCCGGCCCGATCTCCTCGAACGTCCAGCCGAGGGTGCCGTGGTAGAACTCCTTGGCGCCGGCAATGTCGGTCGTGCCCAGTTCGATCCAGCTCGGGGTGCCCGGTGCATACGTATTCGTCATGCCCGGCATCCTCGCCCGGGACACCGACAAAATCCGGCCGACCGCGCAGCGCCCACCCAACCAGCGAACTCCGACATCGCCGTCGACCGGCCCGCCCGCGGGGCGTACCGGTCGCCCCGGCACCGGTCGGGCCAGCGGCGTACCGGCTCGGGCCCGCGGCGTGCCGGGTCAGGCCAGCTCGGCGCCCGCGGCGGTGAGCGAGCGGTTGCGCGGCCGCTCGATCCGGCGCGCGGCCAGCAGCGGCGGCAGCGCCGCCCGGCCGGGCCCGCCGGCGCGCAGCCAGCCGCCGAGCGCGTCCCTGGCGTCGACGTCGAGGGCGCTGAACCAGGTCGCCCGGCCGCCGCGCCGCCGCCCCAGCCGGGACGGCTTGACGACGAGGACGTTGGCCTCGGCGCACGGCCCGAGGCACTCGCTGAGCCGCAGCGCGACCAGCTCGGGGTGGCCGGCGGCCAGCGCCCGCAGGTCGGCCAGTTCGGCGTCGTGGTCGACGTCGGGATGCTTGGCCGGGCTGCCGCAGCAGCACCCCCGGCAGAGTACGACCCCGGCCCTGGTCTCGGCGGCGCCCGCGGCCATGACGACCTCCCCCGTCGGCTGCCGCGCGGCGGCACCGCCGCGCGGGATCACCCTACGTCGATGCCGTCAGCGCAGCCGGTCCGGGTAGCTCGTCAGGTAGCCGCCCATGGTCCGGAAGTAGTCGCCCGCGGACAGCTCGCGGCCGTCGGCGGTGCGCACCCGGGTGACGAGCAGGCCGTGGCTGCGCCCGCGCCGGGCCTCGGGGCCGGCGACGATCGCGACGCCGTCGCCCTCGCGGTAGAAGATCCGGCCGGCCGTGCCGCCGTACCGGCCGCGGGAGACGGCCGCGCCGATGATCTCCAGCCGCTCGCCCCGGTGGAAGCAGTACGCGGCCGGATACGGCGCGCACTGCGCCCGGACCAGCCGCTCCAACTCCTCGGCGGGCCAGGTGAAGTCGATCCGGATGTCCTCCTCGGACCGCTTGTGGAAGAAGCTATACCTGCTCGGGTCCTGCGGCGTCCAGTCGGTCTTCCCGCTGGCGATGAGGTCGAGCCCGTCCACGGTGATCGGCCCGAACAGGGCCAGTGTGCGCTGGAACAGGTCGGCGGTGGTGTCGGTGTCGCCGACCGGCACGGCCCGCTGGAGCACGATCGGGCCGGCGTCCAGGGTGGCGTCCATCATGTGCGCGGTGACGCCGACCTCCTTCTCGCCGTTGACCAGCGCCCAGATCAGCGGCGCGAAGCCGGCGTAGGCGGGCAGCAGCGAGTCGTGCACGTTGAGGGTGCCGTGCGGCGGCAGCTCGAAGATCCGCGGCGGGATCCAGGTGCGCCAGTTGCAGGCGACGATCGCGTCGGGGGCGGCGGCCTTGAGCGCCTCGTACAGCTCGTCGTCGTCGGGCCGCTCCCGCTCGATGACGGGCACGCCGTGCGCGGCGGCCAGGTCCGCGACCGAGTCGCTCCAGATCCGCTCGTACGCGCCGTCGCCCGGCGGGTGGGTCACCACCAGCACGACCTCGTGCGCGGAGTCCAGCAGCGCCTGCAGCGTGCGGTGTCCCCACGTCTGGTACCCGAACATGACGACCCGCATCCGAGCCCCTCCCTCGTTTCCGGCCCGGCGCGTGAAGACGCACACAGGAGGTTCCCAGTAAACCAAGGCTTCCCTAAGCTGGGTATCCGCCCCCGCTGGGCCATGAGCAACACTTAGGTTAGGCTAACCGAACCCATTTGACGAACCAGTCAGCGGCCCGGCCGCGCGAGGGGACGGACATGTCTCAGCCACATCCGGGAGCGACGACCCCGGTCTTCGACCTGATCGGCGTCGGATTCGGGCCTTCCAACCTGGCCATGGCCATCGCCACGCGCGAGCACAACAACGCGGTACCCAGGGCCGAAGCGGTGACGGCGCACTTCCTGGAGCGGCAGCCGACCTTCGGTTGGCACCGGGGCATGCTGATCGACGACGCCACCATGCAGGTGTCGTTCCTCAAGGATCTGGTCACGCTGCGCAACCCGACCAGTGAGTACAGTTTTCTCTGCTACCTGCAGAGCCGCGGCCGGCTCATCGACTTCATCAACCACAAGAACCTGTTCCCGCTGCGGATCGAGTTCCACGACTACTTCGAATGGGCCGCCGCGAAGGTCGACGACCAGGTCTCCTACGACCACGAGGTCGTCGCCGTGCACCCGGTGACCGGGCCGGGCGGCGCCGTCGAGCACCTCGACGTGGTCGCCCGGGCCGGGCACGCGCCCGACGACCTGACCACGTACCGGGCCCGCAACCTCGTCCTCGGCACCGGCCTGCGGCCCAAGCTCCCGGCCGGCGTGCAGCGCGGCGCCCGCATCTGGCACAACTGCGACCTGCTGCGCCGGGTCGAGTCGATCCGGGGCACCGCCCCGCGCCGGTTCGTCGTCGTCGGCGCCGGCCAGAGCGCGGCCGAGACGGTGGCGTACCTGCACCGCGAGTTCCCCGACGCCGAGGTGTGCGCGGTCTTCGCCCGGTACGGCTACTCCCCCGCCGACGACAGCGCCTTCGCCAACCGGATCTTCGACCCGGCCGCGGTGGACGACTACTTCGCCGCGCCCGACCCGGTCAAGCGCCGGCTGATGGAGTACCACGGCAACACCAACTACGCGGTCGTGGACATCGACCTCATCGACGAGCTGTACCGGCGCGAATACCGCGAGAAGGTCCTCGGCACCCGCCGGCTGCGCCTGCTCAACGTCTCCCACCTCGCCGAGCTGACCGAGTCCCCCGGCGGCGTGCACGCGGTCGTCGAGTCGCTCGTCACCGGCGAGCGCACCCCGCTGGAGGCGGACGCCATCGTGTACGCCACCGGCTACGCCGAGCCGGACCCGCTGGGCCTGCTCGGCGAGCCGCTGGCCGACCTGTGCCAGCGCGACGCCGCCGGCCGCGCGGCCGTGGACCGCGACTACCGGCTGCGCACCGTCCCCGAGCTGCGCTGCGGGATCTTCCTGCAGGGCGGGACCGAGCACACGCACGGCATCACGTCGTCGCTGCTGTCCAACACGGCCGTCCGGGTGGGCGAGATGCTCGACTCGGTCCTGGCCGAGCGCCCGACCGCGGCGGTACCGGGCCAGCGCCCGACCAGGCCGGCGTTCCAGTCGAGCTGACCCACCGCTGCACGCCGTACGCCGGTCACCGCGACCGGAGTACGGCTATGTGGACGAGTCGGGCACCGGTCGCGATAATCGGCTCGGCGCGCCTCTCCGGCGCGCACCGAGCCGCGCGGACGGGAGACGGGATGGCCGAACCGGCGTACTGCCAGGTGACGACGACCATCGATTCGGCGGAGGCGGCGGCGGGGCTGGCCCGGGCCGCGGTCGAGGCGCGCCTGGTGGCGTGTGCCCGGGTGGCGGGGCCGGTCGAGAGCACCTACTGGTGGGAGGGCCGGGTCGAGACGGCCCGGGAGTGGGTGGTCGTGGCCAAGACGACCGACGAGCGGTACCCCGCGTTGGAGGCGCTGCTGCGCGAACGCCACCCCTACGACGTCCCGGAGATCATCCGTACCCCGGTGACCGGCGGCAGCCCGGCATACCTCGCGTGGATCTCCGCGGAGACGAGCACCCCGACCGACGACGACGCATAGCCGTTGAATGAGTACGTGGGCGGCACCCGGTCGGGGTGCCGCCCACGTACTGCGTTCCGCTCAGCCCTTGTACGGCTTGGCGGCGGCCTTCGCCGCGGCCACGTACGCCGGGTAGTTCAGCTTCCAGAAGTTCTGCATGCAGGAGTACGCCGGCGCGAACCCGCCGCACGACCCGCTGCCCGGCCCGATCTCGATGGTGTAGCCGGGGACGCCCAGCTTGCCGTAGACCCAGTCGTCGGTGGCGCCCGGCGCGAAGTAGTTCAGGCCGCCGTCGCCGTGCACGACCTGGTACCGGTTGTGCTGCGCCATCGCGTCCGCGATCGCCTTGAGGTCGGCGTGGTTCGGCGCGTTGTTGTTGGTCCAGCCGTACGGGAAGATGTTGAGCTGCGAGTAGCTGTGCACCGTGAGGAAGACGCCGGTGGTGTCCTTGGTGGCCGGGCTGTTGTCCGAGTCCGGCTTGGTGTCCCGGTAGATCTTCTTCAGCAGGCCCTCGATGCCCTTGGTCTCCGGCTCGCTGTCCGGCCCGGTGCCGGGGTACGTCTCGGAGCACTTGGTGCCCTGGTTGACGTCCCAGTGGTAGTCGGAGTTGCGGTTCAGGTCGGTGCCGAGGCCCGTGCCGGAGCAGCCGTTCTCGTGCGCGTTCTTGCGCTGCATGACCGGCTTGCTCGAATTGGACGAGACGATGTCGACACCGTCCGGGTTGGCGATCGGGATCACCCACACCTCGGTGGAGTCGAGCAGCGCGGTGACCTCGCTGTCCTTGCCGTAGTTGTTCACGAGCTGGTCGATGAACATGTACGACAGCTCGCCCGAGGCCAGCTCCCGCGAGTGCATCTGCGACATCAGCGTGAACTTGGGCTTCTTGTTGGTGTTGGTCAGCTCACAGTCGCCCGAGCCGATCTTCGTGATGCACAGCGCCTCGATGTCGTGGCCGCCCTTGCCGGCCGACTTCTTCCAGGACTGGCCGATCACGTACTTCTTGACCAGCTCCGGGTGCGCGCTGGCCACGGCGGCGTTGTGCTTCTCGTGGCCCTCGCTGGTGTGGTACCCGCCGTAGTAGGTGTCGGCGTTGGCCCGGAACGAGCGCGGCACCGGCTGGTACAGCGGCCCGGTGTACGTCGCGGTCAGGCCGCGGGCGGCGAGCTTCGCGGGCGTGCTCCGGTCGCCGATGACGCCGACGCCGGCGGCGCTGTCGCCGTGGCCGACCAGGTCGAAGCCGGCGGTCTCCAACATCTCGGCGAGGACGCCGGTCTGCACGCCGGCGGGCGACTGCACGAGGAAGTAGCCCTCGCCGTCGGGGTTCGCCGCGGCCACCGTGTCGGCGTGGGCGATCGTCTGGGTACCGGCGATGGGGAGCGCGACCGCGATGGCCGCGGCCCCCGCCGCGATCAACGTGCGCGCACGCTTGCGCTGCGCCGTGGGCGGAGTCGTCATGGTCAGGGAGTCCTCACTCGTCAGGCTGGGTGGATTTCGTGTGCCATCCGATGACGTCCATCACACCAGGGCCGACTCGGAAAGTCACGAACTTGAATGGAAGAACTCCCCCGGGCGTCGCCCGGGAACGGCGTTTCGCCCTACCCTATGGTGATATTCCCGCCGACGCTCAGCAGCCGGGCAGGCGGTCGACGAGGTACCGCTCGACCTGGTCCAGGCCCACCCGCTCCTGCGCCATCGTGTCCCGCGACCGGACCGTCACGGCGTTGTCGCCGAGGGTGTCGAAGTCGACGGTGATGCAGTACGGCGTGCCGATCTCGTCCTGCCGCCGGTACCGGCGGCCGATCGCCTGCGAGTCGTCGAACTCGATGTGCCACCGCTTGCGCAGCGCGGCCGCCAGGTCGCGGGCGCGCGGGGTCAGGTCGGCGTTGCGGGACAGCGGCAGCACCGCCGCCTTCACCGGCGCCAGCCGCGGGTCGAACCGCAGCACCGTCCGCTTGTCCACGCCGCCCTTGGTGTTCGGCGCCTCGTCGACGTCGTACGCCTCCAGCAGGAACGCCAGCACCGCCCGGGTCAGGCCGGCGGCCGGCTCGATCACGTACGGCGTCCACCGCTCGTTGCGGCCCTGGTCGAAGTACGACAGGTCCACGCCCGCGTGCTTGGCGTGCGTGGTCAGGTCGAAGTCGGTGCGGTTGGCCACGCCCTCCAGCTCGGCGAACTCGGTGCCGCCGAAGCGGAACTTGTACTCGATGTCGACGGTCCGCTTCGAGTAGTGCGACAGCTTCTCCGCCGGGTGCTCGTACAGCCGCAGGTGCTCCTCGCGCAGCCCCAGGTCGCGGTACCAGTTCCACCGCTCGGTCAGCCAGTACTCGTGCCACTCCTCGTCGGTGCCCGGCTCGACGAAGAACTCCATCTCCATCTGCTCGAACTCGCGGGTCCGGAAGATGAAGTTGCCCGGCGTGATCTCGTTGCGGAACGACTTGCCGACCTGCGCGATGCCGAACGGCGGCTTGCGCCGGGCCGAGGTCATCACGTTGGCGAAGTTCACGAAGATGCCCTGCGCGGTCTCCGGGCGCAGGTAGTGCAGGCCCTCGTCGCTCTCCACCGGGCCGAGGTGGGTCTTCATCAGGCCGTTGAACATCCGCGGCTCGGTGAACGTCCCCTTGTTGCCGCAGTTCGGGCAGTTGACCACCGCCAGCGACGGCGGCGGGCCGTCGTGCTCGGCCGCGTACTCCTCGGCGAGGTGGTCGGCGCGGAACCGCTTGTGGCAGGACTGGCACTCGGTCAGCGGGTCGACGAACGCCTCCAGGTGCCCGGACGCCGCCCACACGTCGCGGGCCAGGATCACCGCCGAGTCCAGGCCGACCACGTCGTCGCGCTGCTGGACCATCGTCCGCCACCACTGGCGCCGGACGTTCTCCTTCAGCTCCACGCCGAGCGGTCCGTAGTCCCAGGCCGAGCGCGTGCCGCCGTAGATCTCGCTCGACGGGTAGACGAACCCGCGCCGCTTGGCGAGGCTGACGATCGTGTCGATCCGGTCGGCGGACATGGCTTCCTCCTGCGCCGGCTGGCGGTCGGCGGGGACATCGCGGGGCGTACCTGGCCGCGGCCGGCCGGCGCGCGGCGCCGGCCACCGCCGGGTCACCGTAGCAAGGCCGGGCCCCGGCCGGGCGGCGTTTGCGCCCGCGCCGCGCCCGCCGGGTGGCTCCGGCGGCCGGGTGACCGGGCCGGCGACGCGCCCCCGGCCCGCCCGCGGGACGGCCGGCCCGCCGCGGGCGGTCAGCGGTCGATCGCGCAGACCTCCAGCTTGCCGGTGCGCCGGTCCTGCTCCATCCCGACCCGCCAGGTGCCGCCGGTGCCGTCGGCGTAGGTCACGTCGACCGGCACCCGCACCGACGCCGGGCCCAGCTCGGCGTCGCGGAGCACGTACGCCCGCAGGCCCGGCTCGCCGCGCACCCGCGCCGTGTAGTCGGCCAGCGACTCGCGCTCGCGGGCCTCGGGGCACAGCTCGTCGTACGCCTCGCGGTACCGGCCCGCGCGCACGTCGTCGAGGTAGTCCCGGACGGCGGCCGCGGCGTGCTCGTTGACCGCCTTCGTGCCGACCACCGCGAGGCCCACGCAGGCGCTGAGCCCGCCGCCGCAGCACAGCAGCGCGACGAGCCCGCCGGAGAGCAGGCCGACCCAGAGCCGGGTGCTGCGGCCCTCGGTGGGCGGCGCCGGGAAGGGCGGCGTCACGCCGGGCCCCGGCGGCGGCGCTGGCGGGTCCGGCTGGCCGGGTGCGACGCTCATGGTCGCCCATCGTAGTGCCGCGGGGTCAGCGCCCGGGGTCGATGGCGCGGTCGCTGCCGTACCTGGTGACCGGCCCGTTGGGCGCGGCGGCGGCCAGCGCCTCGAACGCCGACGGCTCGTCCACCGACTGCGCCAGCAGCGGGGTGGCGTGCATCTTGACATCGAAGCCGCCGAGCGCCCGCCGGTAGCTGCCCACCGACTCCCACTCGGTGACCAGGCACCAGGCGGTCGGCTCGTCGAGGGCCCGGGTGAGCCGGCCGGACCGGTAGCCGGGGCGGGCGGCGAGCGCGGCGAGGGCGTCCCCCGCGCGGGCGGCGAAGTCGTCGGCCGTTGCCGGGTCGACCACGAAACGGTTGATCACCAGCACGGGTGCTCCCTGTGGCTGCGCGGACTGTGGCAGTGTCCGGACAGCGTAGGGCCGCCGCGCGGCGGCCGCCGGACCGGCCCGGGAGGGACCATTCATGACGCTGAGTGAGCAACCGCTGGCGATCCGCGTGCTGGCGCGGCTGGCGCGGCGGGGGCCCGCACCGATTTTTCTCGGGACAATCGCGTACCTATTGATCGCGCTCTACGCTCCGGGGATCATCGGCGCGGCGCTCCTGCTGCTGCTCGTGGCGGCCCTGCTCGCCGTCGGCGCGCACACCTGGCGGGTCCAGTCGCCCGGCGCCCGGCTGGTCCGGGTGCTGGCGCTGTCCCTGCTCGCCGCGGTGGCGGCGGTGAAGCTGCTGTGACTTGCCGGTCGCCGCAACAGCTAGTTGACAATCATTGTCATTGTCACGGACAGTGGAGACCATGACGTTCCCCCCCACCCGGGCGACCCTTCCCACCCGCGCGACCGTCCCCGCCGCCTGCCTGGCCGCCCTGCTCGCGCTCGCCGGCTGCGGCGGCGGCCCGGCCGACGACGGCAACCCCGACTCCGTCACGACGGTCGTCGGCCTCTACCCGCTCCAGTACCTCGCCCAGCGCGTCGGCGGCGACCGGGTGCGGGTGACCAACCTCGCCGAGCCCGGCGTCGAGCCGCACGACATGGAGCTGAGCCCGGCCCGGCTCGAGCAGGTCCGCGCCGCCGAGCTGGTCGTGTACCTGCGCGGCGTCCAGCCGGCCGTGGACGAGGCCGTCGGCGAACCCGGCGACCGCCTGTTCGACGTCGCCGGGCAGGTGGAGCTGGCGCCCGCCGCGGCCGACGACGGCCACGGCGAGGAGGGCCCCGACCCGCACTTCTGGCTGGACACCCAGCGGTACGCCGCCGCCGGCGACAAGCTCGCCGCCCGCCTCGGCACGCTCGACCCGGCCGGCGCGGAGGGGTACCGGAAGAACGCCGCCGCCCTCGCCGCGGACCTGACGAAGCTGGACGCCGAGTACCGCGCCGGCCTCGCCCGCTGCGCCCGCCGCCAGGTGATCACCAGCCACGCCGCGTTCGGCTACCTCGCCACCCGGTACGGGCTCACCCAGATCCCGATCAACGGGATCAGCCCCGAGCAGGAGCCCGCGCCGCGCCGGATGGCCGAGATCGCCGCCCTGGCCCGCCAGCACAAGGCCACCACGATCTTCTTCGAGACGCTGGTCAGCCCGCGGATCGCCGAGACCGTCGCCCGGCAGGCCGGCGCCCGCACCGCCGTCCTCGACCCGATCGAGGGCGGCACCGGTACCGACGACTACCCGGCCGTGATGCGCCGCAACCTCGGGGCGCTGCGGCAGGGGCTGGGCTGCTCGTGAGCGCCGACGTCCTCGCGGTCGACGGCCTGACCGTCGCGTACGACGACCGGGCGGTCCTGCGCGGGGTCACCGCCGGCGTCGCCGCCGGCGAGGTCGTCGCGGTGATGGGGGCCAACGGCTCCGGCAAGTCCACCCTCGTCCGCGCGGCGCTGGGACTGATCCCCGCCGCCGCGGGGACGGTCCGGCTGTTCGGGGCGCCGCTGCGCCGGTTCCGGCAGTGGCACCGGCTCGGGTACGTGCCGCAGCGGCTCGGCGCCGGCAGCGGCGTCCCGGCGACCGTGGCCGAGGTGGTCGCCGCCGGGCTGCTCGCCCGGCGCGGGGTGCTGCGCCCGTACGGGCGCGGGGACGGGGCCGCCGTCGCCGCCGCGCTGGCCGAGGTGGGCCTCGCCGACCGGGCCCGCGACCCGGTCGGCACGCTCTCCGGCGGGCAGCAGCAGCGCACGCTGATCGCCCGGGCGCTCGTCGGCCGCCCCGAGCTGCTCGTCCTCGACGAGCCCACCGCCGGGGTGGACGCGGCCAGCCAGGAGGCGTTCGCCGGCGCCCTGCGCGGCTTCGCCGCCGGCGGCGGGACCGTCGTGGTCGTGCTGCACGAGGCCGGGCCGCTGCGCCCGCTGCTGACCCGGGCGCTGGTCGTCCGTGACGGCGGCATCGCCCACGACGGGGCGGTGCCCGACGACCCCGGCGAGCACGTCCACCCGCACGGGCCGGCCAACGGGACGGAGCCGCACCGGTGACCCTCTTCGCCTCCGACCTGATGCTGCGGGCGCTGCTCGGCGCCGCGATCATCGGCCTGTCCGCGCCGACCCTGGGCACGTACCTGGTGCAGCGGCGGATGTCGATGATCGGCGACGGCATCGGCCACGTCGCCCTCACCGGCGTCGGCGTCGGCCTGCTGCTGAACCAGTCCCCCGTCCTCGCCGCGGTGCTCGTCTCCGCCGCCTGCGCGGTCGGCGTCGAGCTGGTCCGCGAGCGCGGCCGCACCCCCGGCGACCTGGCCCTGGCCGTCCTCTTCTACGGCGGCATCGCCGGCGGCGTGCTGCTGGTCGGCGCCGCCGGGCGGTCCGGCGGGGGGAACCTGCTGTCGTACCTGTTCGGCTCGCTGGGCACCGTCTCCGACCGCGACCTGGCGCTGATCGCCGGCCTCGGCGCGGCCGTCCTGGCGGCGATGCTGCTGCTGCGGCCGGCGCTGTTCGCCGTCTGCCACGACGAGGAGTTCGCCCGGGTCGCCGGCCTGCCGGTCCGGACGCTGAACCTGCTGCTCGCCGTCACCACCGCCGTCACGGTCACCATCGCCATGCGGGCCGTCGGGCTGCTGCTGGTCAGCGCGCTGATGGTCGTCCCGGTCGCCACCGCGCAGCAGGTCGCCCGCGGCTTCCGGGCCACCCTGTACGGCGCGATGGCGGTCGGCCTGCTCGCGGCCGCCGCCGGCGTCACGGTCTCCTGGCACGCCGACACCGCCCCCGGCGCGACGATCGTGATGGTCGCCATCGCGGCTTTCGTCGCGGTCGCGGTCGCCGCCGCCGTCACCCGCCGGATCGGCCGCGGCGGCGCGGCGCGGCGCGCCGGGCCGCGGTGATCCGGGACCCGCGGCCCTGGCTCGGTACGCTGGCCGCACCGTTGGCTACGGTGGAATCATGACCGTGGCCGGAGCAGCGCCCGTCGACGGCGACACCGGTTACCGGGCCGCCAGCGAGCTGCTGCGCGCGCTCGCCTCGCCCACCCGGGTGGCGATCGTGACGGAGCTGGCGGCGTCCGGCTCGCGCTGCGTGCACGAGCTGGTCGACGCGGTCGGCGTGACCCAGCCGCTGGTCTCGCAGCACCTGCGCGTGCTGCGCCGGGCGGGCGTGGTCCGGGGGACGCGCAGCGGCCGGGAGATCGCGTACTCGCTGGTCGACGAGCACATCGCGCACATCGTGGCGGACGCGGTGAGCCACGTACGGGAGGATCGGGCATGAGCGGGACCGGGGTGCGCAACACGCGCCAGCGCAGTGCGGTCAGCGCGCTGCTGGCCGAGGTGGAGGGCTTCCACAGCGCCCAGGAGCTGCACGCCATGCTGCGCGCCCGCGGCGAGCGGGTGGGCCTGACCACGGTGTACCGGACGCTCCAGGCGCTCGCCGACGCCAGCGAGATCGACGTGATGCAGCTCCCCGGCGCGGAGCAGCTCTACCGGCGGTGCAGCGACGGCCACCACCACCACCTCGTCTGCCGCACGTGCGGCCGGACGGTGGAGGTGGCGGGGCCGACGGTGGAGCGGTGGGCGGAGCGGGTCGCGGGCGAGCACGGCTTCCGCGACGTCAGCCACACCCTGGAGATCTTCGGCACCTGCCCGAACTGCTGACCCCCGCCGCCCGGCCCCTGCCCGCGGACACCCGGGGGTGATCACCGGCCCGCGGGCATCGGGGCCGGTGCCGGGCGGGTCAGCCGTGTTCGGCGACGGCCTCGGTGAAGCGCTTCACGGTGGCCGCGTCGGCCGACGGCGGGGTGAAGGTCGCCGGTACCTCCTGCCACGTCTCCCGCGCCCCGCTGCTGATCAGCACATACTTGCGGCCGACCGCCAGCTCGCCGGGGCTGCCGACCGGGCGGGCCACGTCCACCAGCGGGTTCAGCGAGCCCTTGAGCAGCCGGTCGACCCGGACCCGGTACAGCAGCCAGCGCCGGCCGCCGCGGTCGGCGTCGGCCAGCCGTTGCAGGATCGTGCCGGCGAACACGTGCGCCGCCCGGGCGGCGGCCCGCTCGGGCGTATCCGCCGGGAGGGTGTCCGCGCCGACCGGCCGGGCGCCGGTGCAGGCGGTCAGCGCGGCGAGCGCCGCCGCCAGGAGTCCGGCAAGGCCGGCACGTGCCGTTCGATTCATCCCTTGCTCCCCCGTCGCCGATGCCGCGCGCCGGCCCGGCCGGGCTCCCGGTGCGGTGCCCGGCGGATCGACCGCGCTCGCTCCATTCTGGACCGTTCGGTCAAGCCCCCGGCGGCCGGGCGGGGCGTCGGCGGCGGATGTCGGGGGCGTCGGACGGGCCGGTGCTCACCCACTCGCCGTCGGCCGGGGGCGGCAGCACGCCGTCCTCCAGGCCGAGGTACCGGCCGGCGAGGATGGCCGTCGCCGCCCGCGCGTCCGCCGCGTCGGTGTTGTGCCAGAGCTGCGCGAACAGCACCTCCGCCCGCGCCCTGGCCTGGCGGCAGAACAGGTCCGCCAGCTCCACCGCCGTCGGGTCGGTGGCGTGCAGCTCGCGGGCCCGCACGCACGCCGCGGCGACGCCGAACAGCTCGGCCCCGATGTCCACCAGCCGGCCGAGGAACCGCTGTCGCCGCTCCAGCCCGCCGCGCCACCGGCTCATCGCCGCGAACGTCGCCCGGGCCAGCCGGCGGGCCGCCCGCTCGGCCCAGCGCAGGTGCCCGGCGAGCGGGCCGTACCGGCCGTACGCCAGCGGGGTGCTGCCCGGCCCCGCGACCAGGGTGGGCAGCCAGCGGGCGTAGAACGCGCCCGCCCTGGCGCCGGCCCGGGCCTTGCGGGCCGGGTCGGCGGCCGGGTCGATCAGGTCGCCGGCCACGGCCAGGTGGGCGTCGACCGCCTCGCGGGCGATGAGCAGGTGCATGATCTCGGTGGAGCCCTCGAAGATCCGGTTGATCCGCAGGTCGCGCAGGAGCTGCTCGGCGGCGATCGGGCGCTCGCCGCGGGCGGCCAGCGAGTCGGCGGTCTCGTACCCGCGGCCGCCGCGGATCTGGATCAGCTCGTCGGCGACGCGCCAGGCCAGCTCGCTGGCGGACAGCTTGATCAGCGCGGCCTCGATCCGGATGTCGGCCCGGTCCTCGTCGGCGAGCCGGCAGCAGACGTCCAGCATGGCCTCCATGCCGAACGTCGACGCCGCGATGAACGCGAGCTTGCCGGCGACGGCGTCGTGCGCGCCGACCGGCTGTCCCCACTGGACCCGCTGGGCCGACCACTGCCGGGCCACCGACAGCGCCCACTTGCCGGCGCCGACGCACATCGCGGGCAGCGACAGCCGGCCGGTGTTCAGCGTGGTCAGGGCGATCCGCAGGCCCAGGCCCTCGGCGCCGATGACGTTGGCCCGCGGTACGTACACGTCGTCGAACCGGGTCAGGCTGTTCTCCAGCCCGCGCAGGCCGAGGAACGCGTTGCGCCGGGCCACGGTGATGCCGGGGGCGTCGGCCTCGACGACGAACGCGGTGATCCCGCCCCGGTGGCCGGGGCCGGCGGGCACCCGGGCCATCACGACGAGCAGGTCGGCGAGGGTGCCGTTGGTGGCCCACAGCTTCACCCCGGACAGCCGGTACCCCGCCCCGTCGGGCGTGGGAGTGGCGGTGGTGGCGAGCCGGGCCGGGTCCGAGCCGACGTCGGGCTCGGTGAGCAGGAACGCGGAGATCGCGCCGGCGGCGAGCCGGGGCAGGTACGCCTTCTTCTGCGCCTCGGTGCCGAACAGCTTGAGCGGCTGCGGCACGCCGATCGACTGGTGCGCGGACAGCAGCGCGCCGATCGCCGGGCTGGCCGAGCCGACGAGCATGAGCGCCCGGCAGTAGTCGCCGTGGCTGAGCCCCAGCCCGCCGTACGCCGGGTCGATCTTCATGCCGAACGCGCCCAGCTCGGCCAGGCCGGCGAGTACGTCGTCGGGGATGCGGGCGTCGGCCTCGATCCGGGCGCCGTCGACCCGGTCCCGGGCGAACGCGGCCAGGTCGGCCAGGAACGCCGCGGCCCGCGGGTTGTCGGCGGGCGCGGGCAGCGGGTCGATCAGGGGGAGGCGCAGCCGGCCGAGGAACAGGTCCCGGCCGAAGCTCTGCCGGTCCCAGTCGGCCTGCCGGGCGGCCTCGGCGACCCGGCGCGCCTCGGCGGCGCTGGCCCCGGCGGTGGTGGCGGCTTCCGGTCTCTCGCGCATCGTGGTCACGGCCGAGCCCCTTTCGGCGGCTCCGCCGCGCGGCCCCGTGCACCCGCCGGGCGCCGTGAGGGGTCGGCCCGCCCGCGCCCGGGACCGCGCCGCGGGCGTATCCGGCCCGCTCCGGGCCGGTCGGTGCTCCCCCCAGGCTACCGCCGGGTAGGCGCGGCCGTCACCCTCACTCGTACGGGTTCTTCGGCTGGGGCGTGGGCTCCCAGGACGCGACCTGCAGGTACGGGATCTGCGACTTGTTCACCGGGTCGGTGCCGATCTTGTCGCTGTACACGCCGGTGGCCTTGACCCAGGCGTCGTCGGCCTGGCCGACCGGGGCGTCGCCGCCCAGCCCGACCTTGATCGGGCGGCCGTCGGCGGCGCAGCAGGACAGCACCATCCGGGTCAGGTACTGGCCGCCGTCGGGGTTCTTGGCGAGGAACCCGGTCAGCTTGACCGTCCGGCCCTGGAGCGAGACGCCCTTGTCGAAGATCGCCCGGGCGGCGTAGTCGGCGACGCCGATCTCGATCGGGTCGCCCGGCGGCAGCGCCGGGAAGTCCGACTGCTGCTGGGTGGCCAGCGCGCTGCCGGACTGGCCGGCGGCGTACGCGCCGAGCGCCGGCGGGGCGACCAGCAGCAGGCCGAGGACGGGCAGCAGCAGCATCCAGGCCACCCGCGGCTCGCGGTGCACCCGGTGGCCGTGGCCGTCGTCGTCCCCGTGGCCGTCGTCGGCGCACTCCGGGTTGTCGGCGACCGGGTCCGCCTTGCGGAAGAGGTCGTAGTAGAGCGTCATCGCGCCGGCGACCACCAGGACGGCGCCGGAGGCGATGAGGAACGGGCCGAGCGACTCCTTGACGTACCGCAGGTGCAGGTCGCCGAACGTCGCCCGGAGCAGGGCGCCGCCGAGCAGCAGCATCAGTACGCCTTGTGCGCGCTTGTCCATGGCCGGTCCTTTCCGCGGTACCTAGAGGACGATCGCCGCGACGGCGACCGCCACCAGGGTGGCCACGACGAACGTGGTGGGCGCGAACCGGGCGGCGAAGCGCCGCCCGAACACGCCCGACTGCATCGAGATGAGCTTGAGGTCCACCATCGGGCCGACGGTGAGGAAGACGAGCCGCGAGGTCAGCGAGAACTGCGACAGCGAGGCGGCGACGAACGCGTCGGCCTCGGAGCACATCGACAGCAGGACCGCGAGCAGCGCCAGCGCGATCACCGACAGCACCGGGTTGTCGGCGAGGGTGAGCAGCCACTGCTCGGGGACGATCACGTTGATCGTGGCCGCGGCCATCGCGCCGATGACGAGGAAGCCGCCGGCGTGCACGACGTCGTGCCGGACGGCGGTCCAGAAGGCGCGGGCCCTGCTGGCCCCCTCCAGGTCCGGCCGGTACGGCAGCCTGATCCACTCCTGCTTGCCCAGCCGGGTCCACAGCCAGCCCATGATCATGGCGACGACCAGGCCGGCGATGCCGCGGCCGACGGCCATCTCCGGGTTCTTCGGGAACGCCACCACGGTCGCGGTCAGCACGATCGGGTTGATCGCCGGGGCGGCGAGCAGGAACGCCAGCGCGGCGGCCGGGGTCACGCCGCGGCGGATCAGCGAGGCGCCGATCGGGACCGAGCCGCACTCGCAGCCGGGCAGGATGACCCCGGCGGCGCTGGCCACCGGTACGGCCAGCGCGGGGTGCTTGGGCAGGGCTCTCGCCCAGAAGGAGCGGGGCACGTACACGGCGATGACGGCGGACAGCGCCACGCCGAACACCAGGAACGGCATGGCCTGCACCATGACCGACACGAACACCGTGGTCCAGGTGCCCAGCGCGGGGGCGGAGAGCAGCTCGGACAGCGGGTTCTTGAAGATGACCAGCACGATCAGGACGGCGGCCAGGATCTCCACCGAGCCGATCGCGAACCGGGACCGCGGCGGCGGGGGGTGCGCGTGGCCGGGTTCGGCGGGGTGGTCCGGGGGTGGGGCGGTCCGGGGCTGGGAGGTCACAGCGAGATCCTAGGGATTGACGACCGGCAATGGAATAGTGCGGATCGGGGCAGCCCAGGCTAACCCGTGCGGCCGGCCCTGCCCACTCTCCGTTCCGGCCGGTCCACTGATCGTCCGGCCGGCTCCCGCGGCCGGCGGCCCCCGCGGTGTTAGCGTCGCTGCGGACGCGCGCCGGCCGTCCGCCCGCTCCCGGGCGGGTACGCAGCGGAAATATCGGGCGGGCGAGGACGGAGTACCGGGGTGGAGCGGAGCAATCGGCGCTGGCGGACGGTCGACGTCCTGGTCGCCTCGGTGCTGGGCGTGGCGTTCGGCGTCATCTTCTGGGCCTGGAACCTGCTGTGGAACGGGCCGGCCGCCGCGGTGTTCGCCGGGTTCAAGCCGGCCGCCGGGCTGATCTACGGGGTGTGGCTGGTCCCCGCGGTCGTCGGGCCGCTGGTGCTGCGCAAGCCCGGCGCGGCCGTGTACTGCGAGCTGCTCGCCGCGATCGTCTCCGCGCTGCTCGGCTCGCCGTGGGGCCTGGTCACCGTCGTGTACGGGCTGTTCCAGGGCCTCGCCGGGGAGTTCGCGTTCGCGGCCACCGCGTACCGCGCGTGGCGGCTGCCGGTGGCGATCGTCGCCGGGGCGCTGGCCGGGGCGGCCGCGGCGCTGGTCGACCTGGTGCAGTTCTACGCCGCGTGGGGCGGCGCGTGGCAGGTCGCGTACGCGGCCATGGTGGTCGCCAGCGCCGCGGCGGTGGCCGGCGTCGGCGGCTGGTACCTCACCCGGGCGCTGGCCGGCACCGGCGTGCTCGACGCCTTCCCCTCGGGCCGCGCCCGGCCGGCGGTCTGACCCGCCCGGTGGCCGACACGATCGCCGAGCTGGCCGGGTTCGGCTGGCGGTACGGCGGCCGGCGGGCCCGCGCCGTGCACGGCGTCGACCTGCGGATCGCCGCCGGCGAGCGGGTGCTGCTGCTCGGCCCGTCCGGGTCCGGCAAGAGCACCCTGCTGCGGGCGCTGGCCGGGCTGCTGACCGACGAGTCCGGCGACCGCGCGGGCACCGTCCGGGTCACCGGGCGGGCGGGGATCGTGTTCCAGGACCCGCAGACCCAGATCGTGCTCGCCCGCAGCGGCGACGACGTCGCGTTCGGACTCGAGAACATCGGCGCGGTCGACATCTGGCCGCGGGCGCACCGGGCGCTGGCCGACGTCGGCTTCCCGTACGGCCCGGACCGGCCCACCGCCGCGCTGTCCGGCGGCGAACTCCAGCGCCTCGCGCTGGCCGGCACCCTCGCCCTGCGCCCGGACCTGCTGCTGCTCGACGAGCCCACCGCGAACCTCGACCCGGCCGGCGCCGCGCTGGTCCGCGACGTGCTGGCCGGCGCGCTGCCGCCGGCCACCGCGATGGTGCTGGTCGAGCACCGGGTGGCGACCGCGCTGCCGCTCGTCGACCGGGTCGTCGTGCTCGGCGCCGGCGGGGGCGTCGCCGCCGACGGCCCGCCCGGCGCGGTGTTCGCCGCGCACGGCGCCGCGCTGGCCGCCGCGGGCGTGTGGGTGCCCGGCCACCCGCTGCCGACCCGCCGCGCCCGGTCCGCCGCCGGGCCGCCGCTGCTGCGGGCCGAGGGGCTGCGGTACCGGCACCCGGGCGCCGACCGGGACGCCCTCCCGGCGACGGCGCTGGCCGTCCGGGCCGGCGAGGCGCTCGCGGTGACCGGGCCGAACGGCAGCGGCAAGTCCACCCTCGCGCTGCTGCTCGGCGGGCTGCTGCGCCCGACCGGCGGCGCGGTCCGCGCGACCCCCGGGCTGGCCGCCGGGGCCGGGGATGCGCCGTACCGGTGGCGGGCGCCCGCGCTGGCCGCCCGGATCGGCTCGGTGTTCCAGCGCCCCGAGCACCAGTTCCTCACCCGGACCGTCCGCGACGAGCTGGCCCTCGGCCCGCGCGGGCTCGACCTGCCGGCCGCCGAGGTGGACCGCCGGGTCGGCGCGCTGCTGGACCGGCTGCGGCTGGGCGAGCTGGCGGCCGCGAACCCGTACACGCTCTCCGGCGGCCAGGCCCGCCGGCTGGCGGTCGGCACGGTGCTCGCGGCGGCGCCGCGGGTGCTGCTGCTGGACGAGCCGACGTACGGGCAGGACCGGACCACCTGGGCCGAGCTGGTCGACCTGCTCGCCGAGCTGCGCGACGAGGGGCGGGCGGTGGTCGCGATCACCCACGACCCGCCGCTGGTCGCCGCCCTGGCCGACCGCACCGTCCCGCTCCCCGCCGCGGTCCCTGCCGCACCGGAGCAGCCCGGACCGGGCCGCCCCGCCGGCGGCGGTTCGGGGGGTGTGGGGTGATCGGGGCCGTGGTGCCGCCGGTGCGGCTCGGGCGGCGCAACCCGGTGGCCAAGGTCGGCGCGGCGCTGCTGTTCTCGCTGCCGCTGCTGGCCACGCTCGACCCGCTCACCCCCGCGGTGGCGCTGGCGGTGCAGGCGGCCGCCGTACCGCTGTTCGGGCTGCGCTACCGAGACGTCGCCCGGCGGGCGTGGCCGCTGCTGCTCAGCGCGCTCGGCGTCGTGGTCACGCTGGTGCCGTTCGCCGCCGAGCGGACCGGTGCGCACCTGGTCCAGCTCGGCCCCTGGGCGCTGACCACCGGCGTGCTCGCCACCGCCGCCGGGCTCGGGCTGCGGATCATCGCCGTCGCCCTGCCCGGCATCCTCGTCCTCGCCACCACCGACCCGACCGACCTGGCCGACGCGCTGATCCAGAACGTCCGGCTGCCGGCCCGGTTCGCCCTCGGCGCGCTGGCGGCGCTGCGGCTGGTCCCGCTGCTGGGCGCGGAGTGGCGGACGCTGCTGCGCGCCCGCCGCGCCCGCGGCCTGGGCGACCGGACGGTGGGCGAGCGGGCCGGCGCGTTCGCCGGCGCGGGGTTCGCGCTGCTGGTGGGCGCCATCCGGTACGGCGTCCGGCTGGCCGCGGCGATGGACGCCCGGGGACTGTCCAGCGGGGTACGGCGCAGCGTGGCGCGGCCGCAGCGGTTCGGGGCGGCGGACGCGGCGCTGCTGGCGGCGGCCGGGGTGCTGGCGGCGGCGATCCTGGCCCTGACCGCCGCCACGGGGCACCTCCGCCCGACCCTCTGACCCACCCCGCCGCCCGCCCGGCCCGGTCGGTACCGCGCCGCCCGCCGCCCGCCCCGGTCCCGGATCCGGGTCGGGGGCTGCCCGCCGCCGGGCCCCCGGGTCGGCGGGAGCGGGCGGGTCCCGCGTCGGTGTCGGCGGGTCGGCGCCGGTGATCGCCGCCTGCCGTCCGACAATGCGGGCGGCGCGGACGCGGGTACCCGCACGGTCGCCCCGCCCCGCAACCGGGCCGGATCTCGGCCTGGTCACACCCGACGCCCCGGCCCTACCGCGGCCCACCACCGGCCACCTATCCTCAGGACCACAGTGGAGCCGCTGCACGGCCACCGCCCCGCCGCGCGCCACGGCGCCGAACATGAGGTCCGACACCTTGTCGGGCCCGGAAAGGCACCTCAGCCCATGTCCACCGGCGCGGGCGAGGCGGGTGCACGTGGTCGAGTACAGGTGAGCGAGGGCGGGGGACGGAGGGTGCGGGCGTGACGGGTGTCGGGCGCCTCGCCGGGCTGGCCGCGCTCGCCGGGGGCGGCTGGCTGCTGGCCGCGCTGACCGGCGTCGACCCGGCCGCCGACCCGCGGTACCGGGTGGCCGCCGTCGCGCTGCTCGCCGTCGGCCTGTTCGGCAGCACGTACGGCATCGACCGGGCCGACGTGCGCGGGCACTGGCGGCTGGTCCTGGCCGCCGTCACCGTGGGCGTGGGCCTCAAGGCCGCGCTGATCGCCGGGGTCGTGGTGGCCGCGTCCGGGCAGCCGGCGTACGCGCTGCTCGCCATGGCCGTCGCCCAGATCGACCCGCTGTCGGTGGCCGCGCTGGCCCGGCCGGGCCGGATGTCGCCGCGGGCCCGGTCGATCCTCGCCGCGTGGGCGTCGTTCGACGACCCGGTGACGACCGTGCTGACCGCGTACGGCGTCGTCCTGCTGCTGCCGGACGGCCCCGCGCCGAGCCCGGCCGGGCTGGCCGGCGGGCTGCTCGGCGACGCGGCGCTCGCCGCGGCCGGCTGGGTGCTGTGGCGGGCCGGGTGGTGGCTGCGCGGTCGGGTCCGGGCGGGGCTGGCGCCGGGCGGGCTGCGGCGGGGGCTGCTGCGGGCCGGGCGGGTGCTCGCGCTGCTGCTGCTCGTCGGGCTGGTCGCGGTCGGCGTGGCGTACGGGCTGATGCTCGGGGTGGCGGCGCTGGGCTTCCTGGTCCGGCCCCGGTTCCGGTACGGCGACGCGGTGCTGGCCCGGGCGACGCCGGTGGCGTTCGCGCTGGCGACGTTCGCGCTGGGGACGCTGCTGGCCGGCGGCTTCGACCCGGTGCTCGGGGTGCTGCTCGGGGTGGCGGCGTTCGCGGCGCAGGTACCGGTGGCGCTGCTGCTCGCCCGCGGCCTGCCCGCCGCCGACCGGTGGCACCTGGCGCTGGGCCAGCAGAACGGCATCACCGCGGTGATCCTGGCGCTGCTGCTGGAGCCGCACCTGCCGGGCGCCGCCGGGGCGATCGGGGTGGCGGTGCTGACGGTCGCGGTCCTGCACGCGGCCGCCAACCACCCGCGCTGGTGGCCGACCCCCGACCCCGAACCGCCCGCACCCGCGGCGCGGCCCGGTCCCGACGGCGTGCCCACCCGCGCCGAGCGCGCGCCGGGCTGACCCGGAACGCGGCCGGGCTCAGTCGGTCGGCGCCACCGGGTTGGGGATCGCGCCGCCGAACCGCCGGTCCCGCTGGGCGTAGAGCTGGCAGGCGTACCACAGGTGCCGGCGGTCGAAGTCCGGCCACAGCGTGTCCAGGTAGACCAGCTCCGCGTACGCCGACTGCCACATCAGGAAGTTCGACGTGCGCTGCTCGCCGGAGGGCCGCAGCAGCATGTCCACGGCCGGGACCTCGGGGTGGTACAGGTACCGGGCGAACAGCTTCTCGTTCACCCGCCCCGGGTCCAGCCGGCCGGCGGCCACGTCCCGGGCGATCGCCGCCGCGGCGTCGGCGACCTCGGCCTGCCCGCCGTAGTTCACGCAGAACTGCAGCGTCAGCGTGGCGTTCCGCGCGGACATCTCCTCGGCCCGGTCCAGTTCGCTGATCACGCTCTTCCACAGCCGCCCGCGCCGCCCCGACCAGACCACCCGGACGCCCAGGTCGACGAGCTGGTCCCGGCGGCGCCGGATCACCTCCCGGTTGAAGCCCATCAGGAAGCGCACCTCCTCGGGCGACCGCTTCCAGTTCTCGGTGGAGAACGCGTACGCCGACAGGTACGGCACCCCCAGCTCGATCGCGCCCTCGATGGTGTCGAACAGCGAGGACTCGCCGCGCCGGTGCCCCTCGGTGCGCGGCAGCCCGCGCTCGCGCGCCCACCGGCCGTTGCCGTCCATGACGATCGCCACGTGCTTCGGCAGGCTGGCCGGCGGCAGCTCCGGCGGGCGGGCGCCGGTGCGGTGCGGCGACGGCCGGAGCGGGGCGGGGCGGCGGATCATGGGGGTCCTCCGGGTCCGGGGGTCGAGGGCGTGCCGCGGTCGACCAGCGGCAGCGAGCGCATGGCCCGTTCGAGGTGCCACTGCAGCAGGGCCGCAACGAGGCCGCTGCACTCGCGCCGCGGCGCCGCGGCGGCCACGTCGGCGTGCCGCCAGTCGCCGCCGGCCAGCGCGGTCATCAGCGCGATCGTCGCCGGGTGCGGGTGGGTGGCGCCGGGCTGGCGGCAGGCCGTGCAGACGCTGCCCCCGGACGGTACGGCGAACGCCCGGTGCGGCCCGGCCTCCCCGCACAGCGCGCACTCGGCGAGCGCCGGGGCCCAGCCGGCGTGGGCCATGGCGCGCAGCAGGTACGCGTCGAGCACCAGCGAGCTGTCGTGCGCCCGCCCGGCCAGGGCGCGCAGCGCGCCGAGGGTCAGCGCGAACAGCGGCGCGGCGGGCTCCTGCTCGATCGGGGTGAGCCGCTCGGCGGTCTCGGCGATGGCGGACGCGGCGGTGTAGTGCGGGTAGTCGTCGGCCAGGGCGCGGCCGTACAGGTCGATGCCCTCGACCTGGCTGACCGTGTGCAGGCCGGGGGTGCCGGGGTCGCCGGCGAGCTGCACGTCGACGTGGCCGAACGGCTCCAGCCGGCCGCCGAACCGGGACGTGGTCCGGCGCACCCCGCGGGCGACGGCCCGGATCCGGCCGTGCTGCCGGGACAGCAGGGTGACGATCCGGTCGGACTCGCCGAGCTTCTGGCCGCGCAGGACGACCGCGTCGTCGCGGTACAGCCTGCGGCGGAACCCGGGCACGGTCAGAACCCGAGCTTGCGAAGCTGCTTCGGGTCGCGCTGCCAGTCCTTCGCCACCCGGACGTGCAGGTCCAGGTGGACCCGGCCGCCGAGCAGCTCCTCGATCCGGCCGCGGGCGGCGGTGCCGACCTCCTTGAGCCGGGCGCCGCGGTGGCCGATGACGATGCCCTTCTGGCTGGTCCGCTCGACGTACAGGTCGGCGTAGATCTTGGTGATCCGGTCGCCGGGGAGGATCTCCTCGACGACGACGGCGATCGAGTGCGGCAGCTCGTCCCGGACACCCTCCAGCGCCGCCTCGCGGATCAGCTCGGCGATGAGGACGTGCTCGGGCTCCTCGGTGAGCATGTCGTCGGGGTACAGCCGCGGCGACTCCGGCAGGTACCCGGTCATGACCTCGACCAGCGTGCTGACCTGGTGCCCGGCGACGGCGCTGACCGGGACGATCGCGGCGAAGTCGGCCAGCTCGCCGACGGCGAGGAGCTGCTTGGCCAGCGCCTCCCTGCCGACGAGGTCGGTCTTGGTGACGACGGCGAGCACGGTGGCCTTGAGCGCGGCCAGCTCGCCGGTGATGAACCGGTCGCCGCGCCCGACCGGCTCGTCGGCGGGGATGCACAGGCCGATCACGTCGACCTCGCTCCAGGTGGCCCGGACCAGGTCGTTGAGCCGCTCGCCGAGCAGCGTCCGGGGCCGGTGCAGGCCGGGGGTGTCGACGAGGACGAGCTGGGCGTCCGGTTGGTGCAGGACACCGCGGATGACGTGCCGGGTGGTCTGCGGCTTGGTCGAGGTGATCGCGATCTTCTGGCCGACGATCGCGTTGGTCAGGGTCGACTTGCCCGCGTTCGGCCTGCCGACGAAGCATGCGAACCCCGCCCGGTGAGCCACGTCCGTCGCTTCGTGCTGCCGCTTGCTCAACCGTGCCCCTCGCGCCGTCGGCCGTTCCTGCCCGACCAGCTTACGGCGCCCCGGCGAGCGCGCCGGCGGCGCCCGCTGCGCGCGGGGCCGCCGGCCGCCGCGGCCGATCCATAACACGGACTTCATAACGAGCCTTGACAGGCCATTCGGGCAGGCGAACACTCTGCCCCGAGCATTGACTTCTATCAATTTCATGAAGGGACCGGGTATGGCAACCCACCCCCATGCTCGACCGACCACCGCCCTCCTCTGCCTGGCCGCGTGCCTCGGCGCGGTGCTGGCCGGCGCGCCGGCCAGCGCGGGCGCGGCCGACCTCGACCGCGAGGTCGCCGCCGCCCTGATCGACCGGCACGGCGCCGCCGCCCGCGCGGCGTACGGCACCACCGACCTGGCGACGCTCGTCGAGCCCAAGCGCGGCGCCGGCGACTGGGTCTTCGGCGGCGCGGTCCTGCGCGTCCCGGACGGCGTCGAGGGCTCCCCGCTGACGTCGCTGTTCCTCGCCCGGCGGCAGGGCGCCGACTGGACCGTGGCGCTGGAGGGCACCGACACGTTCCGCGCGGCCGCCCGGACCGCGCCGGTGCTCGCCGACGCCGAGCGCGCCCTGCTCGGCCGGGCCGCCGCCACCCCGGCGACCGGCCCCGGTACCGCCGCGCCCGACCCGACCGGCCTCGGCCTGCCGTGGAAGCAGGGCGCGGGCTGGGGCCACTGGGGCGTGCACGGCAACTCCGGCAACTCGCAGCCGTTCAACTCGATCGACTTCTACGGCGGCGACGGCCGGGTGCTCGCCTCGAAGGCCGGGGTCATGTACCGGTTCTGCACCAGCGGCGGGACGTGGCCGTTCATCAAGGTGGTGCACGAGAACGGCTACACCACCGGCTACTACCACCTGGAGAACACCACCGAGAAGACCGACGGCGCGGCCGTGGCCGAGGGCGAGTACATCGGCATGATCGCCGAGCAGCTCCCCTGCGGCGGCCGGGCCAACGGCGACCACGTGCACTGGACGCTGTGGCAGGGCGACAAGGCCGTCAGCGTGGTCGGCAAGACCATCGGCGGCTGGACCTGGAACGCCGGCAACGCCGCCTACGAGGGGTACGCCGAGCGGGAGGGCCAGAAGATCTACCGCAACAAGTGCTGCCCGATCGTCAACCACGGGCCCGGCACCGGGGGCCCGCCCGCGACCGGGCGCTGAGCGCCGCCCCCGGCGGCGCCGGCGCCCGCTACGGGTGGGCCGGCGCCGCCGGGGCGGCGGCGGTCTCGGGGATGCGGCGGGCCAGGACGGTGTCGATCCGGTTGCGCCGGCCCGCGGTCCCCTCGGCGATCAGCCGCAGGCCGTCGATATCGACGGTCGCGCCGGGGATCGGCACCCGGCCGAGCTGCTGGGCGAGCAGCCCGCCGACCGTCTCCACCTCGTCGGCGGGCAGCTCGACGTCGAACAGCTCGCCGAGGTCCTCGATCGGCAGCCGGGCGGTGACCCGGACGGCGCCGTCCGGCAGCTTCTCCACCGGCGGGCGCTCGACGTCGTACTCGTCGGTGATCTCGCCGACGATCTCCTCCAGGATGTCCTCGATCGTGACCAGGCCGGCGGTGCCGCCGTACTCGTCGATGACGATCACCAGGTGGGTGCGGGCGGCCTGCATCTCGGACAGCAGGTCGTCCACCGGCTTGGACTCCGGCGTGAACGACGCCTCGCGCATCAGCTCGCGGGCCGGCGTCGCGCCGGCGGTGCCGCCGTTGGCCCGCCGGACCACGTCCTTGAGGTACAGCAGCCCGAGCACGTCGTCGACGCCGTCGCCGACCACCGGGATGCGGGAGAAGCCCGAGCGCAGGAACAGCGTCAGCGCCTGCTCCAGCGACTTGTGCGACTCGATCCACACCATCTCGGTCCGCGGGACCATCACCTCGCGGGCGATCGTCTCGCCGAGCGCGAACACCGAGTGGATCATCTGCCGCTCGCCGTGCTCGACCACGCCCCGCTCCTCCGCGAGGTCGACCAGCTCGCGCAGCTCGACCTGGCTGGCGAACGGGCCCTCGCGGAAGCCCCGGCCCGGGGTGACCGCGTTGCCGATGACGATGAGCAGCGAGGCCAGCGGGTTCAGCACCCGGCCGAGCCAGCGGACCACCGGGGCGACGGCCTGCCCGACCGCGTACGCGTGCTGCCGGCCCAGCGTGCGCGGCCCGACGCCGACCACGACGAAGCTGACCACGGTCATCGCGCCGGCGGTGATCAGCGCGGCCTGCCAGCCGGCGCCGAAGCTGTCCACCGCGACGAGCGCGACCAGCGTGGTCGCGGTCAGCTCGCAGAGCAGCCGGAGCAGCAGCAGCAGGTTCAGGTGCCGGGCGCGGTCCGCGGCCACCGCCTGCAGGGCCCGCGCGCCGCGGACGCCGCCGCGGCCCAGCTCGGCCGCCCGGGCCTCGGACACCGCGGCCAGCGCGGCCTCGGACATCGCGAACAGCCCGGCCAGCACGACCAGGCCGGCGGCCGAGAGCAGGAGCTACGCGTCCGGGAGTTCGACCGCGCCGGGGGTGGGCGCCAGGGCGTTCACCGGGCGGCGCTCCGCCAGCTCTCCAGCAGGCGGGCCTGGAGGCCGAACATCTCCTTCTCCTCCTCCGGCTCGGCGTGGTCGTAGCCGAGCAGGTGGAGGCAGCCGTGGACGGTGAGCAGGTGCAGCTCGTCGGCGGTCGCGTGGCCGGCGGTGGTCGCCTGCTTCGCGGCCACCTCCGGGCTCAGCACGATGTCGCCGAGCAGCGCCGGCTCGCCGCCGGTGGGCTCGCCGGGGCCGTGGTCGACGTTGCCCTCGTCCATCGGGAACGCGAGCACGTCGGTGGGGCCCTCGCCGCCCATCCAGCGGTGGTTCAGCTCCGCCATGTACGTGGCGTCGACCAGCAGGATGGACAGCTCGGCGAGCGGGTTGACGCCCATCTGCTCCAGCGCGTGCCGGGCGACGGCGAGGATGGATTCGGTGTCGACGGCGACGCCGGACTCGTTGGCGATCTCGATGGACACGGTACGGGTGTTCCTCCTGCCCTACCGCCGCCGCTGGCCGCGGGCCACCGCGCGCGGACCGGGCCGGGCGGGCGGCTCCTCGTCCTGCGCGGCGTCCCAGCGGGCGTACGCGTCGACGATGTCGCTGACGAGCCGGTGGCGGACCACGTCCCCGCTCGTCAGCCTGGAAAAGTGCACGTCCTCGACGTCGTCCAGGATCTCCTGGACGACCCGCAGGCCGCTGCGGGTGCCACCGGGCAGGTCCACCTGGGTGATGTCGCCGGTGACGACGATCCGGGAGCCGAAGCCCAGCCGGGTCAGGAACATCCGCATCTGCTCCGGCGTGGTGTTCTGCGCCTCGTCCAGGATGATGAACGCGTCGTTGAGCGTACGCCCCCGCATGTACGCCAGCGGCGCCACCTCGATGGTGCCGGCGGCCATCAGCCGCGGGATCGACTCCGGGTCGATCATGTCGTGCAGGGCGTCGTACAGCGGGCGCAGGTACGGGTCGATCTTCTCGTACAGCGTGCCGGGCAGGAAGCCCAGCCGCTCCCCCGCCTCGACGGCCGGGCGGGTGAGGATGATCCGGTTCACCTGCTTGGCCTGCAGCGCCTGGACCGCCTTGGCCATCGCCAGGTACGTCTTGCCGGTGCCGGCCGGGCCGATCCCGAAGATCACGGTGTGCTTGTCGATCGCGTCGACGTACTGCTTCTGCCCGAACGTCTTGGGGCGGATGGTGCGCCCGCGCCGGGAGAGGATGTTGAGGGTGAGCACCTCGGCCGGGCGCTCGGGGGTGCCGGCGGCGAGCATGTCCACCGTCCGCCGGACCGCGTCCGGGGTGAGCGTCTCGCCCCGGGTGAGCAGCTCCAGCAGCTCGCTGAACACCTGCTCGGCCAGCGCGTTGTCGGCCGGCGAGCCGGTGATGGTGATCTTGTTGCCGCGGACGTGGACGTCGCTGGTCACCGCGTCCTCGATCAGCCGCAGGTGCGCGTCCCCGGTACCCAGCAGCCCGACCATGACGTGCGGGTCGGGGACGGTGATCGTCGTGGTCACCCGCGGTGCGCCCGGGGCGGGCCGGCGGGCGCCCTCGCCGCGGGCCGATGTGTCGCCACTCATAGTGCGGTCATCGTATCCGGCCCCGTCCGGGGCCGCCGGCCGCCGTCGATCCCGCCGCCCGGGCCCGTCACGCGTGCGACGGGGGCTGGCCGTCGAAGGTCTGCTGGGACCGGCTGAACCGGTACCCCGCCCAGGTCAGGCCGGTCACCGTGCCGTCGCCGGCGCGGGCCAGCGTGAGCAGCTCGCCCAGCTCCCGCCCGGCGACCACGCGCAGCGTGTCGGCGGCCCCGTCCACCGGGCCGAACACCGCCGGCGGGGTGTCCGCGGCGGCCGTCGCCGCGCGCGCCTCCAGGTGGCCGGCGCGCCAGTGGAAGTCGAACCCGTGCCCCTCGCCCCACCAGCGGCCGAGCGCCGACCGGTACGCCGGCGGCACCGGCTGGCCGGGCCGCCAGGGGGCGGCGTCGGCCGGGTCCAGCTCGACCGACGCGGTCAGCAGGTCGTGCACCAGGTCCAGCGCCGGCAGCGCGGTCCCGGACGAGGCCAGCACCGCGGCGCCCAGGCCGGGCGGGGTGTCGCCGCCGTACCGGCCGAACGAGCCGGCCATGAACCCCGGCATCGCCCCGTAGTGGCCGATGTCGGCGACCCGGCCGGGCCGCGGGGCGACCATCAGGCCCAGGCCCATGGCCAGCCGCCAGTCGCCCTCGTCCACCACCGCGCGCGGGGTGCGCATCTCGGCCAGCGTCGTGGCGGCCAGCACCTTGCCCTCGGGGTCCACCGTCGCCGGGTCGGCGAGGAATGCCGCCCAGCGGGCCAGGTCCCCGGCCGTCGACCAGAGCTGACAGGCCGGGCCGACCGCGCGGAAGTCCGCGGCCGGCTCGGGGCGGGCGTGGTCGGAGTACGCGTCCACCAGGTACCCGGTCGCCGCCCCCGGCCGGGGCAGCACCGTGGTCGAGCCCAGGCCGAGCGGGGTGAGCAGCCGCTCGACCAGGACGTCCGCCCAGGTCGCCCCGCGCAGCCGGCCGACAACCTGGCCGAGCACGGCCAGGCCCAGGTTGGAGTAGTGGTACCGGCGCTGCGGCGGCAGCACCCGCTCGGCCGCGGCGAGCCGCTCCAGCAGCTCGGGCACGCCGGGGCCGCCGGCCGCGCCGTACCAGATGTCGCCGGCCGGCTCGCGCTGCAGGCCGGAGGTGTGCGCCAGGAGCTGCCGGGCCGTCACCGACCCGTGCGCCGGCACCGGCAGGTGGGCCGAGATCGGGTCGTCCAGGTCGAGCAGGCCCTCGTCCCGGCACTGCAGGACCAGGACGGCGGTGAACGCCTTGGTCACCGAGCCGATCCGGAACTGGGTGCCCTCGTCCAGCGGCGCGTCGGTGCCGCCGATCTCGGCCGTCCACAGCGGGCGGTCCGCCCGGTGCACGGCCACGGCCAGCGCGGGTACCCGGGCGGTGCGCTGGACCCGGGCGGCGAGGCGGCGCAGCTCGCGGCGGGCGGCCTCCGGCACGGCGGCGGTCATCGGGCGAGCATGGGGCCGAGCGGGGCGCCGCCGACGACGTGCGCGTGCACGTGCGGGACCTCCTGGCCGCCGTGGGCGCCGGTGTTGAAGATGAGCCGGAAGCCGCCGTCGCGCAGGCCCTCGTCCGCGGCGACCGCGGCCGCGGTGGCCAGCACCTCGCCGGCCAGCGCCGGGTCGGCCAGGGCCAGCGCGGCGACGTCGGCGTGGTGCGCCCGCGGGATCACGAGGACGTGGCTGGGCGCCTTCGGGTCGATGTCCCGGAACGCGAGGGTCGTCCCCGTCTCGCGCACCACCTTCGCCGGGATCTCGCCGGCCGCGATGCGGCAGAACAGGCAGTCACTACTCATCGCAGGCGTCCCATCGCGTCGATTCGCCGGGCCCGCCGGGGCACCGCCCCCGCGGCGTTGGTCCGCACACTACCAACGTCCCAGCCGCGTGTGGAGCAGCGCCAGCGCCGCCGGCCCCGCGGTGGACGTGCGCAGCACGGTCGGCCCCAGCCGGACCGGTACGGCACCCGCCGCGGCCAGCGCCGCCAGCTCGGCCTCGTCGATGCCGCCCTCCGGGCCGACCACCAGCAGCAGCTCGCCCGCCGCCGGCAGGGCGGCGGCGCTCAGCGGCGCGGCGGCGGCCTCGTGCAGCACGAACGCGGCCGCCGCGGCGGCGACCCGGCCGGCCACGCCGGCGGTCGTGGCCGGCTCGGCGACCTCCGGCAGCCAGGGCCGGCGGGCCTGCTTGGTCGCCGCCCGGGCCGCGGCCGCCCACTTGGCCCGGGCCCGCTCGCCGCGCTCGCCCCGCCACACCGTCACGCAGCGCCGGGCCGCCCACGGGACGATCGCGTCCACGCCGACCTCGGTCATCAGCTCCACGGCCAGCTCGCCCCGGTCGCCCTTGGGCAGCCCCTGCACGACGGTCAGCCGCGGCGCGGCCGCCGGGTGCGCCCGCCGCGCGCCGAGCGCCAGGTCCACGCTGCCGCGGCCCACCGCGGCGACGGTGGCGTCGGCGACCGTACCGCGGCCGTCGCCGACCAGGACCGCCTCGCCGACCCGCAGCCGGGCCACGTCGGCGGCGTGGTGCCCCTCGGGCCCGGTCAGCGCGCACCGGTCGCCCGCCGGCAGGGCGTCGACCAGGAACAGCGGGGCGCTCACGCTAGGCGTGGCCCTGGAACGCGTCCCGCACCCGGGAGAAGAAGCCGCCCTGCTTGGCCAGCTCCGCGACCTCCTCGCCGCGGGCGGTGGCGAACTCGCGGAGCAGCCGCTCCTGCTCGGCGTCGAGCTTGGTCGGCGTCCGGACGTCCAGGTGGACGAACAGGTCGCCGCGGCCCTGCCCGCGCAGGTGCGGCACGCCCTTGCCGCGCAGCCGCAGCGTCGCGCCGGGCTGGGTGCCGGGGCGGACGTCGAGCGCCTCCTCGGCGTCCAGCGTCTTGATGGTCAGCCGGGTGCCCAGCGTCGCCGCGGTCATCGGCAGCGTGACCTTGCAGTGCAGGTCGTCGTCCTTGCGGCTGAACACGTCGTGCGGGCGCTCGTGGATCTCCACGTACAGGTCGCCGGCCGGGCCGCCGCCGGGACCCACCTCGCCCTGCTGGGCCAGCCGGATCCGCATGCCGTCCTCGACGCCGGCCGGGATCTTCACGGTCAGCGACCGGCGGGTCCGCACCCGGCCGTCCCCGGCGCAGGTCTGGCAGGGGTGCGGGATCGTCGCGCCGTGCCCCTGGCAGGCCGCGCACGGCCGGGTGGCGACCATCTGCCCGAGGAACGTGCGCTGCACCGTCTGCACCTCGCCCCGCCCGCCGCAGGTGTCGCAGGTGGCGAGCTGGGTGCCCGCGGCGGTGCCGGCGCCGGTGCAGGTCGTGCACAGCACCGCGGTGTCCACGGTGATCGGCGCCTCGACCCCGAACACGGTCTCGGCCAGGTCCAGCTCCAGCCGCAGGATCGCGTCCGCGCCGGGCCGGGTGCGCGGGCGCGGCCCGCGGCCGGGGCCGCCGGCGCCGCCGGCCGTGGCGAAGAAGGCGTCCATGATGTCCTGGAAACCAACGAACGGTCCGCCCGGGCCGCCGGGGCCGGGCCCGCCGCCGCCCGGGGCCAGCGGGTCGCCGCCCATGTCGACGATCTGCCGCTTGGCGTCGTCGGAGAGGACCTCGTACGCGGCGCCGATGTCCTTGAACTTCTCCTGCGCCTCGGGGTCGGGGTTCACGTCGGGGTGGTACTGGCGGGCGAGCCGCCGGTACGCCTTCTTGATCTCGTCGTCGGTCGCTTCCCGGCTGACCCCGAGAATCCCGTAGTAATCCTTGGCCACTGTGTCCATGCCCTCGCGTCCGGTCGGTGTGCCGCGTCCCTGCTCGTTGCCGACGTCAGTTCCGGTCCAGCACATCGCCCAGGTAGCGTGCCACGGCACGTACGGCGGCGATGTTGCCGGGGTAGTCCATCCGGGTCGGCCCCACGACCCCGAGACTGCCAACGATCGTGCGGCCCGGTCCGTAGCCGCTGCTCACCACGGAGGCCGCGCGCAGGTCCTCGATCTGGTTCTCGTCGCCGATCCGGACCCGGGTGGTGCTGGGCTCGACCTCGCCGATCAGCTTGAGCAGGATGACCTCCTCCTCCAGCGCCTCGAGGATCGGCCGCAGCGAGCCGGGGAAGTCCAGCAGGTTGCCCCGGGTGAGGTTGGCCGTGCCGGCCAGCGCCAGCCGCTCCTCGGTCCGCTCGACCAGCGTCTCCAGCAGGACCGTCGACAGCGCGGCCATCGCCGGCCGCCGCTCCGGCGGGGCCGCCACGACCAGCTCGGCGACCAGCGGCGGGGTCTGGCTCAGCCCGACGCCGACCAGCCGCTCGTTGATCTGCCGGCGCAGCTCCAGCACGTCCTCGGCGGGGATCGGGTCGGGCAGCTCGACCACCCGCTGCTCCACCCGCCCGGTGTCGGTGATCATGACGAGCATCAGCCGGGTGGTGGACACCGCCACCAGCTCCAGGTGGCGCACGGCCGACCGGGCGAGGCTCGGGTACTGCACCACGGCCACCTGGCGGGTGAGCTGGGCCAGCAGCCGGACCGCGCGGTGCACCACGTCGTCGAGGTCGACCGCGCCCACCAGCAGCCGCTCGATCGCCCGCCGCTCGGCGGCCGACAGCGGCTTCACCCGGGAGAGCCGGTCCACGAACAGCCGGTACCCGCGGTCGGTCGGCACCCGGCCGGCGCTGGTGTGCGGCTGGCGGATGTACCCCTCGTCCTCCAGCGCGGCCATGTCGTTGCGCACCGTGGCCGGCGACACCCCGAGCTGGTGCCGCTCGACCAGCGCCTTGCTGCCGACCGGCTCCTGGGTGAGCACGTAGTCCTCCACGATCGCCCGCAGCACCGCGAGCCTGCGGTCGTCCGCCCCCACCGCGCCACCTCCCTGCGCTCGCCACCCGGGCCACCGGCGTCGATGCCCCGTTCGGTTCCGGCTGTCCCCTGCCCGCACTGCGGGCACTGCACTGCGGGTACGGCACCCGGACGCGGCTGGCACTCGACGGAAATGAGTGCCAGTCTACTCCGCCACCGCACCGGCCCTGAAGATCACGATTCGCCGATCGTGGGTAATACCTGGCCCTGCCCCCGCAGCCGCCGTACGGTGGCGATATGACCGAACCGCCTCGCCCGCCCGGCGACCAGCCGGAGGGCAACCCGTACGATCCGACCGCGCCGCCGCCGGCATACCCGCCGCCCGGCGCCGCGCCCGGCCCGCCGCCGGCGAGCCCGCCGCCGGGACCGCCCGGCCCGTACGCCGACGGTCCGCCGCCCCCGCCGCCCGCCGGCCCGCCGGCCTACCCGGCGCCGCCCGGCGGCTACCAGAGCTCCGGTTCGTACCCGCCCGACGGCACGACCTACGGCGGCGGCTACCCGTCGGGCCCGTCCGGCGCCACCGACGGCGAGGACCGGACCTGGGTGCTGGTCGCCCACTTCGGCGGCGCCGGCGCGGCCTTCCTCACCGGCGGCGGCTTCGGCTGGGTCGCCCCGCTGGTCGCGATGCTGGGGCGGGGCGCGCAGTCGCCGGTCGTCCGGCAGCACGCGGTGAACGCGCTCAACTTCCAGATCACCTGGGCCATCGCCACGGTGGCGGCGTACGTCCTGGCGGTGTGCAGCTTCGGCATCCTCTTCTTCGTGCCGATCATCACGGTGGCGGTCGCGGTGATCCTCGGGATCATCGCCGGGGTGAAGGCCAACGAGGGCACGCTGTACGCGTACCCGGCCACCATCCGGATGATCAAATAGCCGGCTCCGTGATCGAGTAGTCGTCGCGCCCGGGGGCGCCGCCGGTCCGGGCGGCGCCCCCGACGCATGTCGGGCGCCCTTCGAGTCGGGCCGCCGGGAACCGGGGTCAGGCCACCAGGCGGCGGACGACGCCGTCGGCGAGCAGCCGGCCGCGCAGGGTCAGCACCGCGCGGCCCGCGGCCAGCGCGCCGGCGTCCAGCAGCCCGTCCGCGGCCGCCACGCCCGCCGCCGCCCGCCCCGCCGGCGCCAGCGCGGCCACCGGCAGCCCGTCGGCCAGGCGCAGCCCGAGCATCACGTCCTCCAGGTACCGCTCGTCCGCGGTCAGCACCTCCCGCCCGGCGCCGGGCGAGGTGCCGGCGGCGAGCCGCTGCGCGTACGCGGTCGGGTGCTTGACGTTCCACCAGCGCACGCCGCCGACGTGGCTGTGCGCCCCCGGCCCGAGGCCCCACCAGTCGGCGCCGGCCCAGTACAGCAGGTTGTGCCGGCACCGGGCGGCGGGCCCGGCGGCCCAGTTGGAGACCTCGTACCAGCTCAGCCCGGCCCCGCTCAGCGCCGCCTCGGCGGCCAGGTACCGGTCGGCGGCCACGTCGTCGGACGGGTACGGCACCTCGCCCCGGCGCATCCGCCCGGCGAGCCGGGTGCCGTCCTCGACGATCAGCGCGTACGCGCTCACGTGGTCCACGCCCGCGTCCAGCACCGCCGCCAGCGACGCGGCGAAGTCGTCCGCGGTCTCCCCCGGCGAGCCGTAGATCAGGTCCAGGTTGACGTGGTCGAACCCGGCCGCCCGCGCCTCCCGGGCCGCGGCCGGCGCCCGGCCGGCGGTGTGCTGCCGGTCCAGCAGCCGCAGCACGCCCGGCGCGGCGGACTGCATGCCCAGCGAGATCCGGGTGAAGCCGGCGGCCCGCAGCGCGGCCAGCGACGCCGGGTCGACCGACTCGGGGTTGGCCTCGGTGGTCACCTCGGCGTCCGGCGCGAGCCCCCAGGTGTCGGCGATGCCGGCCACGATCCGGCCGAGGTCGGCCGGCGGCAGCAGGGTCGGGGTACCGCCGCCGACGAAGATCGTGTCCACCCGCGGCGGCGGCGCGCCGGCCAGCACCCGGCGGGCCAGCGCCAGCTCGGCGAGGACCGTGTCGGCGTACCCCTCCCGGCCGGCCCCGCCCCCCAGCTCGGTCGCGGTGTAGGTGTTGAAGTCGCAGTAGCCGCACCGGCTGGCGCAGAACGGCACGTGCACATACACGCCGAAACCGGTCCGGCCGACCGCGGCGAGGGCGGCGTCGGGCAGCGCGCCGTCGGCGGGTACGGGCGCGCCGTCGGGCAGGGGGCCGGGCACCCGTCCATCGTCGCACCTGCTGGTGATGTGACCCCGGCGGCATCCACCCGGTGCGCGCGCCCACTAAGGTGCCCCCCATGACCGCTGAGTTCGCCCCGGAACTGATCAAGGTCGGCACCGCGCGCGGCGTCACCACGCTCACGCTCGACAGCCCCCCGAACCGCAACGCGCTGTCCCGCGCGCTGATGACCGAACTGCTCGGCGCGCTGGAGAAGGCCGCGGCCGACGACGGCGTCCGCGCGGTCGTGCTGTCGCACACCGGTCCGGTGTTCTGCTCCGGCGCCGACCTCAACGAGACCGCCGCCGCCTGGGCCGGCACGGCCGAGATGCCGGCGGCGATGCTCGGCGACCTGCTCGGCGCCGTCTGGGACTTCCCCAAGCCCGTCGTCGCCCGGGTCGGCGGCGCCGCCCGGGCCGGCGGCCTCGGGCTGATCGCCGCGGCCGACCTGGCGGTGGTCGCGGACGACGCCACGTTCGCGTTCAGCGAGGTCCGCATCGGTGTCGTACCGGCGATCATCTCGGCCACCGTGCTGCGCCGGCTGGCGCCGCGCGCGGCGGCGGAGCTGCTGCTCACCGGCGAGGTGTTCGACGGCCTGCGGGCCGCCGAGATCGGCCTGGCCACCCGGGCGGTCCCGGTGGACGAGCTGGACGAGGCCGTCGCCGAGTACACCGACGCGCTGACCTGCGGCGGCCCGATCGCGCTGGCCGCGACCAAGCAGCTCCTGCGCCGCCCGGCGGGCGCGACGGTACGGGCGGAACTGGACGACCTGACCGCACTCTCCGTGGCCTACTTCGGCTCGGACGAGGGCCGCGAGGGAGTGACGGCCTTCCGCGAGAAGCGGTCCCCGGCCTGGATCCCGCAGGATTGAACCACCCGACCGGGGGGTTCGTCCGTGCGCGGCCGACGTAAGCTGGTCGCCACGCAGCGTACCGAGGGGGCCGGATGACGCGAGGACGCAAGATCACCATCGCCGTCACGGCACTGGTCGCCGTGCTGGTCACCGGTGGCGCCGTCGTCGTGGTCCGCAAGGTGCTCGACGGCATCCACCTCGCCACCCTCGAACGGCACTGCCTGGTCCGGGCCAGCGGCGAGGTCGCCCTCGACGCCAACCAGATGGCCAACGCCGCGACGATCGCCGCCGTCGGCGTCCGCCAGGGCATGCCGGACCGGGCCGTCGTCGTCGCCCTGGCCACCGCGCTCCAGGAGTCCAAGCTCAAGAACCTGACCGGCGGGGACCGCGACTCGGTCGGCCTGTTCCAGCAGCGCCCGAGCATGGGCTGGGGCACGCCGCGGCAGATCCGCAACCCCCGGTACGCGGCCCGCAAGTTCTACCAGGGGCTCGCGAAGGTCCGGAGCTGGGAGAAGATGCGCGTCACGGACGCGGCCCAGCGGGTGCAGCGGTCGGCGTACCCGCTGGCGTACGAGAAGTGGTCCGACGAGGCCAGCGTCCTCGCCCGGGCCCTGCTCGGCCGCGCCACCGGCGCGGTGGCGTGCAGCGTGCCGCGCGGCGACGGCCCGGCCGACGGCGCCGCGACGACGGCGGTGCTGCGCGGCCTGCGGCTGGACTGGGGCAACCTGGCCACCGGCACGGTCGACACCCGGGCGCTCAGCGTGCTGCCGGGCAACTCGCGCAACGGCTGGCGGTACGCCCACTGGCTCGTCTCGCACGCCGCGGAGCACGGGGTGCGGAAGGTCTCGTACGGCGGCCTCCAGTGGACCGCGGACCGCGGCGACTGGGCCAGCCTGCGCGGCGCGGCCGGCAGCGAGGTCACCGCCGAGGTCTTCACCACCGGCTGACACCGGGCCCGGGGTCCCGGATCCCGGGGTCCGGGCCGGCGCCGGGTCGGGGCGCGGCGGTCAGCCGCGGCTGTGGTGGGTGTGGTCGCCGCGGCCCATCAGGCCGACGATGGCGAACACCCCGACCGCGGCCAGCGCCACCTGGACCAGCAGCTCGACCAGGCTGAACCCCTCGGTCCGCACGCCCAGCACCCTGGCCAGCGCGGTACCGAGCAGCGCCGCGACGACGCCGATCAGCATCGTCAGCCAGACCGGGATGCTCTGCTTGCCGGGGATGACCAGTCGGCCCAGCGCGCCGACGATCAGACCCACGATCAACGCCGTGAAAATGCCCGTGACGGTCACGATCCGTCTCCTGTTCCGCGGGTGGGCAGCCTACGGATCGGGCATTCCCGGCGTACGGGCAGGTCAAACGCCTCCCGACCACCCCGCCGCGGACGCGGCGGCGAACCCGGCGGCAGCGGGCCGGACCGGCATCAGCGGGCGGCGGGCCGGCGAGCGGCGCCGGCCGGCGCGGTCAGCGCTTGGTGCCGCCCTTGCCCGGCGCCGGGGCGTCGGACGTGGAGAGCGCCGCGATGAACGCCTCCTGCGGCACCTCCACCCGGCCGACCATCTTCATCCGGCGCTTGCCCTCCTTCTGCTTCTCCAGCAGCTTGCGCTTGCGGCTGATGTCGCCGCCGTAGCACTTGGCGAGCACGTCCTTGCGGATCGCCCGGATCGTCTCCCGGGCGATCACCCGGGACCCGATGGCCGCCTGGATCGGCACCTCGAACTGCTGCCGCGGGATCAGCTTCTGCAGCTTCGCGGCGATCGTCGTGCCGTACTGGTACGCCTTGTCCTTGTGCACGATGGCGCTGAACGCGTCCACCGGGTCGCCGTGCAGCAGGATGTCGACCTTCACCAGATCGCTGACCTGCTCGCCGCTGGGCTCGTAGTCGAGGCTGGCGTACCCCTTCGTCCGGCTCTTGAGCTGGTCGAAGAAGTCGAAAATGATCTCCGCGAGCGGCAGCGTGTAGCGCAGCTCGACCCGGTCCGCGGACAGGTAGTCCATGCCCAGCAGCGCCCCCCGCCGCCCCTGGCACAGCTCCATCACGGCGCCGACGTACTCGTTCGGCGTCAGCACGGTGGCCCGCACGGTCGGCTCGTGCACCTGCCGGATCTTTCCCGTCGGGTACTCGCTGGGGTTCGTCACGGTGACCGACTCGTCGCTCTCCAGGTCGACCCGGTACACCACGTTCGGCGCCGTGGAGATCAGGTCCAGCCCGAACTCCCGCTCCAGCCGCTCCCCGATGATCTCCAGGTGGAGCAGCCCGAGGAAGCCGCAGCGGAACCCGAACCCGAGCGCCGCCGACGTCTCCGGCTCGTAGGTGAGCGCGGCGTCGTTGAGCTTGAGCTTGTCGAGCGCGTCGCGCAGCGCCGGGTAGTCGGACCCGTCGATCGGGTACAGCCCCGAGTACACCATCGGCTTCGGGTCCTTGTACCCGCCGAGCGGCTCCGCGGCCTGCTTGCCGTTGATGGTGATCGTGTCGCCGACCCGGGACTGCCGGACGTCCTTCACCCCGGTGATCAGGTACCCGACCTCGCCCACCGCCAGCGCGCCGGCCTTGACCATCTCGGGCGAGATCACGCCGATCTCCAGCAGCTCGTGCACGGCGCCGGTGGACATCATCTTGATCCGGTCCCGGGCCTCGATCCGCCCGTCCACCACCCGCACGTAGGTCACGACGCCGCGGTAGATGTCGTACACCGAGTCGAAGATCATCGCCCGGGCCGGGGCGTCGGCGACCCCGACCGGCGGCGGGAACTGTCGGACGATCTCGTCCAGCAGGTGCGCCACCCCGAGCCCGGTCTTGCCGGACACCCGGATGCAGTCCTCGGGCTGCCCGCCGATCAGGTGCGCCAGCTCCTCGGCGTACTTCTCCGGCTGCGCCGCCGGCAGGTCGATCTTGTTCAGGACCGGGATGATGTGGAGGTCGTTCTCCATCGCCAGGTACAGGTTGGCCAGTGTCTGCGCCTCGATCCCCTGCGCCGCGTCGACCAGCAGCAGTGCCCCCTCGCAGGCGGCCAGGCTGCGCGACACCTCGTACGTGAAGTCCACGTGCCCCGGGGTATCGATCATGTTGAGGATCGCGCTCTCGCCGGTCCGCTCGCCCTCGCGCACCGTCCACGGCATCCGCACGGCCTGGCTCTTGATGGTGATGCCGCGCTCGCGCTCGATGTCCATCCGGTCCAGGTACTGCGCCCGCATCTGCCGCGGGTCGACCACCTCGGTGAGCTGCAGCATCCGGTCGGCCAGGGTCGACTTGCCGTGGTCGATATGGGCGATGATGCAGAAGTTCCGGATGTGCGCGGGCTCGGTCGCGCCGGGATTGCTCACGCCGGAATGCGTCGGTGGCACTGTCGTCCGATCTCCAGATGCGATCACTGAACCCTCATCCTCCCATGCCGGCGCGGCCCACCCGGCCGCGCTGCCACCGCCGCCACTCGGCCGCCGACCGGTCGCCGGCCCGGGACGGGACGGCCGCGGTCCGACTCCGGACACCGACGGTGCCGCCGTGCGCGGGGTGGGCCGGGTTGGTGGCGGGTCGGGGGTCGGGCCGCTCGGGGATCGGGCCGGTCAGGGGTCGGGCCGGGTCGGGCCGCTCGGGGATCGGGCCGGGTCGGGCCGCTCGGGGATCGGGCCGGGTCGGTCCGGGTCGGTCCGGGTCGGGTCAGTTCCCGATCCCTCCCAGGGCACCCGACCGCGCCCCCGTGGGGAAGGCCCGGATCGGGGGGTCGGGGTCGGGCCGGCTCGGGGGCCGGGGGCCGGGGCCGGGCGGTTCGGCGGCGGTGGGATCCGGGGCGTTTTGGTGCGGGGTCCGGCCGGCTGGTAGCCTCACTGTTCGCGCGTACGGCGGACGTTGCTGCGTGCCCGCGCGTACTGTTCATGATCATCCCGAGCTACAGGACGAGGCTGTCGCGTGGCGAACATCAAGTCCCAGATCAAGCGCAACCGGCAGAACGAGAAGCGTCGGCTGCGGAACAAGTCGGTCAAGTCTTCGCTGAAGACCGTCGTCCGTCAGTTCCACGAGGCCGCCGCCAGCGGCGACAACGCCGCCGCGGGTACCCTCCTGCGCCAGGCGAGCCGCAAGCTCGACAAGGCCGTGAGCAAGGGCGTCATCCACAAGAACCAGGCCGCGAACCGCAAGTCGGCGATCGCCAAGAAGCTGCACGAGCTGAGCGCCTGACCATCCCGCCCGTACGGGCGGACCAGCACACACCGAAGGCACGGCGTGACTAACCCTCACCCGTGCCTTCCGGCATTCCTCTCCACTCCCACCGCCGATCATGAGATGCGGCACCATTGACGGGCTCGACAAGGTCTGCCGGCTCTTGTCGACCTTGCCGCCCGCAGACCTGCCAGCGATCCGCCGACATGTCGGCTGGCTGGTCGGTCGGCAATTGGTGCAACTCGGAACGTGGTCCGGCCCTTCGGGCCTCAGTCGTAGTGGCGGGCGGCGGACTGCCGCGTCCGCCAGTACTGGTCCGCCGGCTGCTCGACCGCCGGCACCGGCCGCGGACCGATCACGCGGGCCTCGCCGGAATCAGCACCCGGCCCGCCGTCACGCCCCTCCGTCGCCCGGCCCCTGCCCTCGGGCCACCGCTCCCGTTCGTCGCTCACGTCGTTCCGGTTGTCGGCTCCCCCGCCGTCGGGTGGGTTCGCGGCAGGGCTCCCGGTGTCCACCGCACGCCACTTCGCCCCCCGCGGTAGCCCGCCGTCCGCGTCACTGCCCGCACCCGGCACCGCGGCCCGCCCGACGCTGTCCGCCCGGGAACCCCCATACGGTTCGCCGCACCCGGACCCATCCGCAGCGCCGGACGACCCGGAGGTCCACGCCACCCACGCCGGCGCCCCGTCGACTCGCGCATGCCGCCCCGATCCAGCCACCGACCACCCGGCCGCATCACCCGCGACCACGGATCCGCCGACGTGGTCGGTGTGCGAGCGGGAGGGTGTGACCACCTCACCGACGGCATCGCGGAAGAACGCATCCCCGCTGCCGGTGTTGTCGGCGATCGCCCCGGCCTCCGGGGCTCGGTACCCCGATTCGCCCGACTCCGACCGCCGCCGATGCCCGCCCGACCCGACCTCCGCCGATCCCGACCCGACGTCCGCCGAGCCCGGCCCGACCTCCACCGGTCCCGGCCCGACGTCCGCCGAGCCCGGCCCGACCTCCACCGGTCCCGCGCCGGCCGGCGCGGCGCCGCGCCGGCCGCGCCCGTCGCCGCCCGGAACGTCACCGACGCGGTCCGGGACCGCGGCCGGATCCGAGAACGCATCGAGCCGACCGTGCCCCGGCTCACTCCCGGTACCGACGGCGGTTCGACCCCGCCGCCCGGCCTCTTCGCCCCCGCCCCGCCGACCGGTGCGGTTCTCCCATAGCATGTCCCGCTCCGGGCCCGGCGACACGTCCCGGCTCCGGCCCCGCCGCAGCACGTCCCGATTCCACCGAGGCTCGTCCTGCTCCGAGCGTTCCCGCGACACTCGCCCCGGGCTCTCCCGGGACACTCGTTCCGAATTCTCCCGGATCGCTCGCTCCGGACCCTCCCGCGACGCTCGGTCCGGGCTCTCCCGCGACACGTCCCGGCCTTGACTCCCCCGCAGTGCACCGCGACTGTGACTCGCCCGCGAAGCGTCGCGACTTCGTCCTCGCCGCGGCACCTCGCGGTCCGTGCTCCCTCGCGGTGTTTCCCGGTCCATGCTCCCCCGCGGCGTTTCCCGATCCGGGCTCCCCCGCGGCGTTTCCCGGCCGGGGTTTCCCCGCGGCGCTTCCCGGCCCCGGCTCCCCCGCGACGCTTCCCCGTCCCGGCTCCCCCGCAGGAGGTCCCGGCCCGGGCTCTCGCGCGGGATGCCCCGGCTCCGGTGCGCCGCTTCCGCTTCGTCGACCTCGGCCGCTGCGTGGCTGGCAACGCCGGCGCGTGCCCCCGTGCCGCCCCGACTCACCCGCGCCGCCGGGCCGACGCCGACGCCATCCGCCACCCGCGCGCCACCCGCGACAACGTCACCGAACGCGACACCGACACCGACCGCATACGGCCCGGCCACGTCGTACCCCGCATAGGGGTCGACGGCCGGCGGCAGCTCCTCGTCCGGCACCGGCGACCGCGCCGCCCGCCGCCCACGCGGCAACCGGGGCGCGCGGACCGGCCCACCGACCACCGCGTCGAACCCGCCCGAGGTCGTACCGGCGCCCGCGGGACCCCCCGTGGCCAGCAGATCCAGCAGGAGATCCTGGAGCTTGACCATCGCCCCCACGGCGACCGGAATCGCGATGGCCCCCCACCACGGCGCCACCTCGGCGAACGCCAGCAGCAGACCGAGCAGGATCGACCCCTCGCCGAACACCATCCCGCGGAACCCCGTCAGCCGCAGGTGCCGGATCCGCAGCAGGCTGGTGTACCAGGTGAACGCCGCCCGCCGCGGCGGCAGAAAGCGCGTCAGATCGGGCATCAGCGCCCCCGACCGGTGGCATCGCGCGCCGCGACGACGGCCGCGACGGCCCGCTCGAGCGCGTACGTGCGGTCCTCCGCACCGCCCTTGACGGCCGCGTTGCAGTCCGCAGCCGCGCGCATGGCGACCGCGATGCCGGTGGGCGTCCAGCCGCGGGCCTGCCGCTGCGCCCGCTCGATCTTCCACGGCGGCAGGCCGAGCGAACCGGCGAGCTGGTGGGCGCTCCCCCGCCCGGCCGAGGCCACCCGCCCGACGGTACGGACGCCGTCGGCGAGCGCGTCCGCGATCGGTACCGGGTCGACGCCCACGATGATGGCCCAGCGCAGCGCGGCCAGCGCCCCCGGCAGGTCGCCGACGACCGCGGCGTCGGCGACGGTGAAGCCGCTGACCTCCGCCCGCCCCCGGTAGTACCGGGCGACCGTGTCGGCGCCGATCCGCCCCGTGGTGTCCGTCACGAGCTGGGCGCAGGCGGCGGCCAACTCGCGCAGGTCGTTGCCGACGGCCTCCACCAGCGCGTCGGCGCCGTCGGGCGAGACCTGGCCGCCGAGTCGACGCAGCTCCTCGCGGACGAAGTCGACCCGGTCGCGATGCCGGGTGATCCGCGCGGCCGGTACGACGGTCGCCCCGGCCTTGCGCAGCCCGTCGGCGAGCGCCTTCCCCTTCGCCCCGCCGGCGTGCGCGACGACCAGGCTCAACTCCGGATCGGGCGCCGCCGCGTACGCGAGCAGGGCGGCGGCGGCGTCCTTCCGGGCGTCCTGCCCGGCCCGGACGATGACGACGCGCCGCCCGCCGAACAGCGAGGGGCTGAGCATCTCGGCGACCGCGCCGGCCTCCAGGCCGCCGCCCTCGCACTCCACGACGTCCCCGTCGGGGTTGCTCGCGCGCGCCGCCTCGATCGCGCGGCCGACGAGCAGCTCCTCGTCGCCGAGGACGAGCAGCAGGGGCGGCGGGGGCGACGTACTCACCCCGCCATCGTCGCACGCCCCCGCGCAGCCGCGCGCCCGTCGCAGCCGTGACGTCGCACCAACGGTGCGGCATCGCCCCTACCGGGTGGGCGGCGCGCGCCCGCGGAACGCGATCCCCACCACGCCGCTGCGTGATGTAACCGCTACATCACCGTCCACATCGGTCCGGGCGATCGCGGCGCCGGCGCGGCGCAGACGCGCCGGGATCGACGGATGAGGATGGCCGTACCGGTTGCCGCTGCCGACCGGTATCAGCGCGACCGTCGGCCGTACGGCGTCCAGGAAGGCGGGGTCCTGGTACGCGCTGCCGTGGTGGGCGACCTTCAGGATCCGGGCGCGCAGCAGCGCGGGCGGCGTACCGGCGAGCAGGTCGCGCTGCCGCTCCTCCTCCGCGTCGCCGGTGAGCAGGATCGACACCCCGCGCACGGTGGCGGCGAGGATCAGCGAGTTGTTGTTCGCGTCGGACCGCGTACCGCGCAGCGGCGCCGCCGGCCCGAGCGCGACCATCCCCACCTCGCCGATGCGCCGCGACCAGCCGGCCGGCGCGGCCCCGACGGCGACCGGCAGCGCGGCGGCGGCGAATCGCCGCCCCGCGGCCGGCTCCGCCGGCGGCGGGGCCACCACTTCCTCGAGCACCCGCCCGCGGGTCACGCCCGCGACGCCGCCGACGTGGTCGACGTGGAAGTGGCTGAGCACCAGGAGCCGGACCCGGCGGACGCCGAGGGCGCGCAGGCAGCGGTCGACCGCGGCCGGCTCCGGTCCGGTGTCGACGACGATCGCATCCCGCCGGCCGACCGGCAGGACCAGCGCGTCGCCCTGTCCGACGTCGCAGGCCACGACCAGCCAGCCCGGCGGCGGCCAGCCGCTGACCACCAGCCGGACCGGTACCGCGCCGAGCACCCCGGCCGCCGTCACCACCGCGACCACCCGCCGGACGGCGGCGTACCGCCCGGCGATCAGCAGCGCCCCGGTGAGCAGGGCGAGCAGGACGGCACCCGGGGCGCCGGCGGGCCAGGGCAGGACCGCGCCCGGCAGGTCGGCACCGACCCGCGCGACGGTCACCAGCCACCACGCCGGCCACTGCGCGACCCACACGAGCAGCCCCGCAACCGGCGCGGCGAGCGGACCCACCAGCGCGGCGACGACGCCGATCACCGTGGCGGGGGCGACCGCGGGCGCGGCGAGCAGGTTCGCCACGACCGCGACCGGGTTGACCGTACCGGCCAGCGCCGCGATCACCGGCCCGCACGCGAGCTGGGCCGCGGCGGGGATCGCCAGCGCCTCCGCCATCCCGGCGGGCACACCGCGGCGCCGCAGCGCGTCCCGCCAGCCGGGCGCCAGCAGGATCAACGCCGCGGTGGCGACCACGGACAGGATGAAGCCGGCCCGGACCGCGAGCGCCGGATCGGCGACCACCAACGCGATGACCGTGGCGGCCAGCGCCGGTACCGCGACCCGTCGCCGACCGACGGCGAGAGCGAGCAGCCCGATCGCCCCCATCAACCCGGCGCGCAGGACGCTCGGCGACGGCCGGACCAGGATCACGAACCCGACCAACGCCACCAGGCACACCAGTGCGCACACCCGCGGACCGGCACGGCCCCACCGCGCGGCCAGCAGCACCGCCCCCAAAATGATCATCACGTTGCTGCCGCTCACCGCGACCAAGTGCGTCATGCCTGTCGACCGGAAGTCCGCCGCGACGGCCGGCGGCAGCCGGCTCGTGTCACCGAGGACCAGGCCGGGCAGCAGGCCACCCTGATCGTCCGGGAGCGGGGCACAGGCGGCCCGCAGCCCCTCGCGGAGCCGGCCGGCGGCCCGCTGGACGAACGGTGCCGCGCCGAGTCGCTCGGGCGCCGCGTCGGTGGTCAGGGTGGCGGCGGTGAGGTCGCCGCCGCGGGCCCGGTCGAACCGTACCGGTCCGGCCCGGATGCGCTGGCCCGGCAGCAGGTCGCGCCAGGCCGGATGCTGGGCGAACACCACGACCGCCACGCGCAGCCGGACGGCGCCGCCCGTGAGGCGGGCATGCGTCAGGTCCGCGGGTACGAGGAGCGTGGCGGGGCCGACGCCGTCGTCGACGCGGCGTGGATCGTCGGTGACGGTCAGCTCGACATCGCCGCGCTCGCGGTGCGCCGCGGCGTCGACGACGATGGGCAGGTCCCGTTCGGCGACCCGGAACGCGGTCACGCCGGCGCCGACGGCCGCGCCACCGGCGAGCGCGGCCAACGCACCCCAGCACCAGCCGCCGGCGCCGATCCGCCACACCAACACCCGCAACCCGGCGCCCGCGGTGGTGGAAGACCCGCGGGCGCCGACGGCGGAGGACCCGCGACCGGCCATCCCCATTTCTCGGAGCGCACCGGCGAAGCCCCGAGCGATCGTGCCCGGTCCACCGCTCCGGCCGGGCGTCGAGGTCGGTAACCCCGACCGCTCCCGCGAACCGTGACTCCGCTGTGCGCCGCGGGCATCCCGTGCGTCGTGGGTCATCCGACCCGTTCGCGGGTTCCGGTGGTCGTCCACCCGCTCGACGCCGCCCGCCACCCGCCGGGCCATCAGGCCGAATACGGCGGCCAGAACCCCGGCCGCCAGTGCGATCAGCCCCGCCTGCCACACGTCGGCGTACAGGGCACCGGCCGACGCCAGCCACACGCCGAGCGCCGCGGTCACCAACCGCAGGTCGGGCGGCGGCCGACCTGCGCCTTGCGGGGTGGCGGCAGGTTCGTCCGGTCGTCGCAACAGTCGCGCGAGCCCACGATCCACCCACCGCTGCCGCGGCGGGGCAGTCCCGGCCGGTACCCCAGCCTGCCGGCCGAGCCCGCCGCGCACGCCGGTGCTCATACGGTCACCAGGTCCTTCAGCCGCTCGTACCGGGTGCCGCCGATGCCCTCGACGCGGCGCAGGTCCGCGACGCTCCGGAAGCCGCCGTTCCGATCCCGGAACTCGACCAACCGGGCGGCCAGTACCGGGCCGACGCCGGGTAGGGCATCGAGCTGGGCGACGGTCGCCCGGTTGAGATCGACTTTCCCGCCGGGCACGCCGGCCCCGCCGGCGGCAGCGCCACCCGACGCAGTACCACCCGACGCAGGGCCGCCGGTGCCGCCGGGCGGGTCGACCGAACCGGGCGGCGGGGTGACGCCGACGAGAATCGCCTCACCGTCGGTGACCCGCCGCGCGAGGTTGAGGAAGGTGATCGGCGTACCGGGCAGTACCCCGCCGGCGGCGCTGATCGCGTCGGCCACCCGCGCGCCGGGCGGCAGCCGCACCAGCCCCGGCCGGTGGACGCGGCCGGTGACCGAAACAACCACCTCGGTGCTCTGGGTGGCTCCGACGGGCGCCGGGGCCGCGGCGGACGGAGTTGCCTCCACCGGGAGTACGGCAGCGGGAGGTTCGGCCGCCTGCTCCACCTCGGGACGGCCGAACCAGGCGAACGCCGCGGCCCCCAGCAGCACGATCACCGCGAGTACGGCGAGCGCACGCAGGCCCCGCCGTCCGGGATCGAGCAACCGCCCCGGTGGCGGATCGAACGCACCCGCGCCGATGGCCGCGGCCGCCGAACCGCCCGCCGCGGCGGGGAAGTGATCGAACTCTTCGGACACTCGGCCGGAGCGCCCACGGGCATCCCCGAGTCGGCCGTCACCCCGGTCCACCAACGCACCCCAATGCCCACCCAGCGCATCCCGATGCCCATCCAGCGCCCGACCCGCCGGATCGCCGAAACCCGACGCCCAGCCCGGTGGCTCGGACCGAGCGGCGTCGACGGAGGGGGCGCCGGGGTGGTCCACGGCAGACCTGCCGTCCACCCACTGCCGCGCCGCCGGAGGCGGGGCTACCGGCTGTTCGGACGCATCGGGCCGGACCGTGCGTACGCCGGCAGCGATCCCTCCCCGCGTGGGGCGGTGGATCGGCCGGTCCGGCTCCGCGGGGTCCGGGTCGTGGTCGTCCTCGTCCCACGGATCGGCCGGGAACCGACCGCCGGGTCGGTGCACGGGCCGGTCCGGGCTGCGGGTCCCCGGCTCGTCCGGGTACGGGGTCTGCGACACGTCCGGCACCGTAGGCCGTTCGCGGCGGTCGGCGCGTCGGCGCGCACCGGCCCCTGTGGACAACGACCGTCCTGTGGATAACCGCCGATCCGGGCCGCGCGGCGTGGTACCACTTGTCGCGCCGCGGCGCTCCGCAGCACGGGAGCACCGCGGCCGGCGGCTACGACGCCGACGGGGCGGGCAGCACCTCGGTCACCTGCAGGATCGGGCCCTGGTTGCAGATGCTCACCGTGCCGGGGTCGAGCGTGCCGCGCACGGTGACCCGCGCGCCGTCGCGCAGCCGGGCGGGGTCGCCGCCGAGGATCACGTACGAGCCGGCGGTCGTCTGCAGGATGCGGCAGCCGACCTCGACGCCGGGGACGACCGTGCCCCGGTACAGGCCGGGGCTCGCGGTCGGCTTGCCGGTCGGGCCGGTGGTCAACGGCGAGGGGCTCGGCGACGCGCCGGGCGTTCCCGGGTCGGTACCGGCGCACGCGGTGAGCAGGGTCAGGGCCAGCAACGGCGGCAGGAGGCGAAGCGAATGGGACATTCAGGTACGACGCTATCGGCCGGCGGCCGGTTCCCCGACCGCGGCGGCGGGCCGGGGCGGGACAATCGCCGCGACCTCGGTGTTGTACGCCCGCAATTGCCACCGCTCGCCGCGCGCGGCGAGCACCGCCCAGGCGCAGTTGCCGAGGCCGCCGAGGGTGGCGCGGACCTCCGCCGGCCAGCCGAGCAGGCCCGCGATGGCGTACCGGGCGGTGCCGCCGTGGGTGACGACCACGGTGACGCCCGCCGGGTCGATGGCCGCCCGCACCGCCGCGTCGGCGCGCGCCGACAGCGCGTCGAGGGGTTCGATGCCGCAGCCGGGGTCGGGGTCGCCCGCGGTCCACCGCGCGTGTACCTCGGCGTGTTCGCGGCGGATGTCGGACATGAGCCGGCCCTGCCACTCGCCGAAGGACCGCTCGCGCAGGCGCGGATCGGTCCGCACCGGCAGGCCGGTCACCGCGGCGAGCGCGGCGGCGGTGTCGGCGGCGCGGCGCAGGTCGCTGCTGACGATCGCGGTGGGCGCCAGCTTCGCCAGCGCCGGCGCGGCGGCGGCCGCCTGGGCGATGCCGAGGTCGTTGAGCGGTACGTCCGAGCCGCCCTGCACGCGGCCGTCGCGGTTCCAGTCGGTGTTGCCGTGCCGCCAGACGATCAGAGTGCCGGCGGTCACTGCGCGTCGTCCGCCCCGGCTCCGCGCCCGGCGCCGGTGCCGCCGGCGGGGTCGGTCGAGTCGGCGCCCGCGGCATCCGCCGGGCCGGTGGCAGCGGTCGGATCGGTCGCTGCGGACGGGTCGGCGGCCGGGGCGTCGCGGTCGGTGAAGGGGATGAGCGGGCAGTCCTTCCACAGCCGGTCGAGGGCGTAGAACTCGCGCTCCTCGCTGTGCTGCACGTGGACGACGACGTCGATGTAGTCCAGCAGCACCCAGCGGCCGGCGCGCTCCCCCTCGCGGCGGACGGGCTTGGCCCTCTCCGGCAGTTCGACCAGCGCCTCCTCGATGGCGTCGACGATGGCCTGGACCTGGCGTTCGTTCGGCGCGGAGGCGATCACGAAGGCGTCGGTGATGGCGAGTTGGTCGCCCACGTCGATGATCGTGATGTCCTGCGCCTTCTTGTCCGCGGCGGCCTGAGCGGCGGCGGTGGCTAGCTCGACTGCGCGCGGGGATGCGGCGGGCACCGGGTGGCTTCTCCTTCGGCTGGGCCCCGTGGCTCGACGGACGCCGTGGCTCGACGGGTACCGGGGCTGGCTCGACGACCGGCGCGAGCCGGCGACGGGGTCAAGCCTCTCACACGCCGCTGTACAGGCGCCGCTTGGCGATGTACTGGACGACGCCGTCGGGCACCAGGTACCAGACCGGCTTGCCGGCGGCGACCCGCTCCCGGCAGGCGCTGGACGAGATCGCCATGGCCGGTACCTGAACCAGGCTGACCGTGTCCGCGGGGAGGTGGGCGTCACTGAGCGTGAAGCCCGGTCGGGTGACCCCGACGAAGTGGGCGAGCGCGAACAACTGGTCGGAGTCCTTCCAGGACAGGATCCGGCCGAGGGCGTCGGCGCCGGTGATGAAGTACAGCTCCGCCTTCTCGCCGTACGTAGCCCTCAGGTCGCGCAGCGTGTCCACCGCGTACGTCGGGCCGGGGCGGTCGATGTCGACGCGGCTGACGGTGAAGCGCGGGTTCGAGGCGGTGGCGATGACGGTCATCAGGTACCGGTCCTCGGCCGGGCTGACCGACCGCTTGGTCTTCTGCCACGGCTCGCCGGTGGGGACGAACACCACCTCGTCCAGCGCGAACCGGTCGGCGACCTCGCTCGCCGCGACCAGGTGCCCGTGGTGCACCGGATCGAACGTGCCGCCCATGATGCCGATGCGCCGGACCGCGCCAACCTCCATGGGCGCATCGTAGATCGATCACCGCGGCCGGGTGCCGGGGATCGGCAGTGACGTGTGTCGTACGGGCCTTCTATGGTCCGGCGCATGCGGATCGCCGACCTGCCCGCCACCGACCGTCCGCGTGAACGCCTGCACGCCCACGGCCCCGGTGCCCTCGCCGACCGGGAGCTGCTGGCGATCCTGCTCGGTACCGGCGCCGCGCCCGGCCGGGGCGCGCACCAGCTCGCCGCCCAGCTCCTGGCCCGGTACGGCTCGCTCGCCGCCCTGGCGCGGGCGCACCCGGCCGAGCTGACCACGGTCCACGGCGTCGGGCCGGCGAAGGCCGCCCTGCTCGCCGCGGCCGGCGAACTGGCCCGGCGCAGCCAGCGCCCGACCGCGCCCCCGGTGATCCGCGGCACGTCGGACATCGTCAGCGTCGCGGGGCCGCTGCTGTACGGCCGCAACCGCGAGCGGCTCGCGCTGGTCGTGTGCGACAGCCGCAACCGGGTCACGTCCTGCGAGGTGATCAGCGAGGGCGGCGCCGGCCGGACGCTGCTGCCGATCCGGGAGATCGCCGTCGCGGTGCTGCGCCGGGACGGGGCGGCGTTCGCGCTGGCGCACAACCACCCCGACGGCGACGTGACGCCCAGCGCCGCCGACCGCGCGGCCACGGCCCGGATCGCGGACGTCGCCAACGCCACCGACCTGCGCTTCCTCGACCACGTGGTGGTCACCGACACGCAGTGGCGGCGGATCGCGTGACCTAGTCCGGCCAGAGCAGTTCCCAGATCGGACCGGCGTCCGGTACGTCCGCGATGGTGCGCCGCAGGCGGAGGGCGAGGTTGGCGGCGGCCAGGACCGGCGGCTCGTCGCCGACCGGGATGCCGGCGGGGCCGCGCAGCCAGCCGCGCACCTCGGCCCAACTGTAGTAGTGCACGCCGCAGCCGGGGTTCAGCGGCGGCGGGAAGCCGGGCGGGCCGAGCCGGCCGCTCGCCCACCGCCGCACGGTCTCCCGCGACCGCCGGACGCGGACGCCGATGTCGGCGGCGGTCACCCAGTCGTCGGCGAGGACGCGCCAGACCCGCGCCCCGCGCTCCTCGGCGTGCCGGACGGCGCCGGTGACCGCGGCCGCCAACCCGGCGGCGGGCCAGTGCACCGTCACCACGGCGGCGCCGGCCGGGGCCGCGACGGGCTCGCCGATGCCGGCGAACAGGCCGCTGGGCACGGGGAGGCCGAGGACCAGCCCGAACCGGTACACGGCGCCGGCCGCCGCCGGTTCGTAGGCGGCGCGCCCCTGCTCCAGCACCCACACGCCTACGACTATCGCACAGGTGTTCGAATGGCGGCAGGTGCTCTAACGTGGAGCCATGACGGGGAGATCGCGGCGTGCACCGGTGGCGCGCCGGTGGGGTTCGGCGGGCGGGCGGGTGCCGTCCGGCCGACCCGGGCGGGACGCCGTGCTGCGCTGGGCCCTGCCGATCTGGGTCGTACTGCTCGCGGGCTGCACCGCCGGTGGGCCGCCGCCCACGCCGCCGCCGCCCGCGCCGGTCGCCGTCGCCTGGCGGGCGGCGGAGCCGCTGCCGGTCACCGGTGGGCGGGCCGCGGGGCGGGCGCTGGCGTACTGCGGGCGCTGGTACCTCACCGGCGCCACGATCGACGCCGCCGGCGGTACCCGGCCCGCGCTGTGGACCAGCGGCGACGGGTTGGCGTGGCGGGCGGTGCCGGTGCGGGCGCGGTCCACGTACGGGTCGGAGCACACGCTGTACGCCGCCGCCTGCCGCGGCGGGACACTGGTGGCGCTCGGCGCGAAGTCCGGCGGCGCACACGGGTACCCGCGGACGAGCACCTGGTCCACCGTCGGCGGGGTCCTGACGGAGGAGGTCAGTGCCTACACGCTGTACGGCGGGGCGGACGGGCTGAACGTCGGGCGGGTGGCCGCCGGGCCGCGCGGCTGGCTGCTCGCCGGCAACCGGGTATCCGGCGCGGCGGCGTGGACCTCCCCCGACGGGGCGTCGTTCACCCTGCGGGCGGCGGCGCCGCTGGCGCACGACGACCGGCGGCGGGCGTGGGCGGCAGACGCCGCGGGCGTCGCGGACGGCTGGCGCCTGGTCGGGTACAGCCAGGGCGTCCCCGCCACCCCGCTGGCCTGGACGTCACCCGACGGCATCCGGTGGCGGGAACTCCCGCTGCGCGCCGACTCCCATGGCAGCGGCAGCCCGGAACGGGTGGTCGCGGTCGGGGGTGCGGCTGTCGCGGCGGGCGTCGCGGACGGCACGTTCGCCGCCTGGCGGATCGACGCCGAAGCCATCACGCCGCTCGCCCGCTTCGCGAACACCGCCGCCCGAGCGGTCACCGCCACGGGACCGCCGTCGGTCGCCGCGCTGACTGCGCACGGCTCGTCCGTCCTCGCGCTGGTCAACGACGGCGCGGCCGCCCACCTGTGGCAGTCGACCGACGCGGGGGCGCAATGGCGGGAACAAGCCCTCCCCGCGCCGCTGCCCACGGCCGCGGCGGGCGGCACCGACCTGTCGGCCAGCGCCGCCGGCCTGCTCCTCCTGGCCGACGACGGCGGCACCACCCACTTGTGGGGCGCACCCGCCCCGCCGCCCGGAGCACCATGAACCGACGCCGCACCCACCGAGCCGACACCGGACACCGGACACCGGACACCGGACACCGGACACCGGACACCGGACACCGGACACCGGACACCGGACACCGAGCGATTGTCAGCAGGTCACCCGTGACGCGACGCGGGCCAACCCACCGAATCAGCCCGACCCGAGCCGCGACTCCCCGGCACCGTCAACCCCCGACGCCGCCGACCCGGCAACCCCGGGCTCGACAGACCCGACAGCCCCGGGCGCCGCGGACCCGTCAACCCCTGACTCCGCCGGCCCGGCAGCCCCCGACTCCGCGGACCCGGCGACCGGCGGGTGGGACTCCCCCGCGCCCGCTGCCCCGTCCTCCGGACGGCGTCGCCGTGCCTTGCGGGCCGCCAGCCGCTGCGCCGCCGACGTCCGCCGCTCCGGGTCCTCCAGCCGCGTGTCCGCCCCCCGCGACCCCGGCGTGTACGCCGCGCCCGCGTAGACCGTCGGCTGCCAGTCGAACTCGCGCTCCCCGATCCGGACCGTGCAGCCCGGCGTCGCCCCGGCCTTGGCCAGCGCGTCCTCGACGCCGAGCCGGGCCAGCCGGTCGGCCAGGTACCCGACCGCCTCGTCATTGTCGAAGTTCGTCTGCCGGACCCAGCGGCGCGGCTTCTCGCCGCGCACCTCGTACACGTCCTCGTCGACGGTTTCGATCCGGAAGCCGGACTCGTCGACGGCGGGCGGGCGGAGCACGATCCGGGTCGGCTCCAGGACCGGCTGGGCCGCCCGGTGCGCGTCGACCGTCGCCGCCATCGCGAACACCAGCGGGCGCAGGCCCTCCCGGCTGGCCGTGCTGACCTCGTGCACCGGCCAGCCGAAGCGGTCGACGTCGGCGCGGACGATCTCGGCGAGGTCCCGCCCGTCCGGTACGTCGATCTTGTTCAGCACGACCAGCCGCGGCCGGTCGGCCAGGCCGCCGTACGCGGTCAGCTCCGCCTCGATCGCCTCGATGTCGGCGACCGGGTCGCGGCCGGGCTCCTCGGTGGCGGTGTCGACGACGTGCACCAGGACGGCGCACCGCTCGATGTGCCGGAGGAACTCCAGCCCGAGCCCCTTGCCGGTGGCGGCGCCGGGGATGAGGCCGGGTACGTCGGCGACGGTGAACGTGCCCTCGCCGGCCTGGACGACGCCGAGGTTCGGCACCAGTGTCGTGAACGGATAGTCGGCGATCTTGGGCTTGGCCGCCGAGATCACGGCGATCAGCGAGGACTTGCCGGCGGACGGGAAGCCGACCAGGCCCACGTCGGCGACGCTCTTCAGCTCCAGCACGACGTCGTACGCGTCGCCGGGCTCGCCCAGCTCGGCGAAGCCGGGGGCCTTGCGCCGGGCGTTGGCCAGCGCCGCGTTGCCCCGCCCGCCGCGGCCGCCGCGGGCCGCCTCGTACGTGGTCCCGGCGCCGATCAGGTCGGCCAGCACCTCGCCGTCGGGGGTCTGCACGACCGTGCCGTCGGGTACCCGCAGCACGAGCCCCTTGCCGTTGGCGCCGTCCCGGTTGCTGCCGGCGCCGCCCTTGCCGTTCTCGGCCTTGATGTGCGGCCGGAAATGGAAGTCGAGCAGCGTGTGCACGGCCGGGTCGACGACGAGGGTGACGTCGCCGCCGTGGCCGCCGTCGCCGCCGTCGGGGCCGCCGAACGGCTTGAACTTCTCCCGGTGAATCGAGACACAGCCGTGCCCGCCGTTGCCCGCCTGCAGGTGCAGGACGACCCGGTCCACGAACATGGCCACGGCCACGCCCTCCTCAGCCGCGCGCGGGCGGCAAACGGAAGCGGCGGGTCGGGGCGCCAGCCCCGGCCCGCCGCTTCGCCGTACGTTCGATCAGCCCTCGACCGGCACGATGCTGACGGTCTTGCGCCCGCGCCGCGTGCCGAACAGGACGTTGCCGGCGGACAGCGCGAACAGCGTGTCGTCGCCGCCCCGGCCGACCAGGTCGCCCGGGTGGAACTTGGTGCCGCGCTGGCGGACCAGGATCTCGCCGGCGTTGACGAGCTGGCCACCGAAGCGCTTCACGCCGAGGCGCTTGGACTCGGAGTCGCGGCCGTTCCGCGAGCTGGACGCACCCTTTTTGTGTGCCATCGTTGAACGCCTACTTCCCGGTCGAGATGCCGGTCACCTTGACCTGGGTCAGCGGCTGGCGGTGACCCTGGCGCTTGTGGTAGCCGGTCTTGTTCTTGAACTTGTGGATCCGGATCTTCGGGCCCTTGGTGTGGGCCACCAGCTCACCGGCGACGGCGACGCCCGCCAGGGCGGCCGCCTCGGTGATCAGGTTGTCGCCGTCGACGAGCAGAACCGCGGCGAGGCTGACGGCGTCGCCGGGGGCGCCGGCGAGCTTCTCGACCTCGATCACGTCGCCCTCGGCGACCCGGTACTGCTTGCCGCCGGTCTTGACGATCGCGTACATAAGCCGCGTACTCCCTGTCGTGGTGACGTTCGCAGCCGGATGACGCGCGACCGCCCGGCTGCGGGCGGATGTTCGTGGGCCGCGGCGACCGGGCCCGCCGCTGCCGCCGGCACGCCGCCGCGAGGGCACTGCCGGGCCCCGCGACCGCGCGGGGTGCACACGGAGGCCGGTCACACTCGGCCAAGCGCACGATGATGCGCCGCAGGACAGCCTACGCCATCGGTCGGGGTCGACAAAAACGGGTCGGAAAACCGCCCGGCGGCTCGCTAGGTCACCGGCGGCGGCGTCGCGCCGCAGGCCGCGGCCACCGGCCGGGCGGCCTCGCTGACCGCCGCCCGCATCCGGTCGGCGGGGGTGCGGTCCTCGGGGGCGCCGAGGCCGTTGAGGGCGGTGATCGTACTGTCCAGCGCGCCGCTCAGCGCCGGGTCGCCGGCGGTCCGCTCCTTGAGCAGCCCCAGCTCGCGGGCCCACTCGAACAGCTCCTGCGAGGCGATCTCCCCGGCCGCGGCGCTGCCGTTCTCGTCGCCGCGGGCCAGCGCGGTGAGCACCTCGGCCCACCGGCCCTCGAACGCCTCCCAGCGGACCCGCTGGGTGACCAGCGCGTCGCGGCAGGCGGCCTGCGCGGAGGCGGACAGCACCGGCGTGGGCGCCGCCGCGGGGCGGGCGTCGCCGCCGCACCCGGCCGCGGCCAGCAGGACGGCCGCGGCGGCCGCCGCACCGATCAGCCGGTACAACCCGCACTCCTCGGCCGGGACAAACAGCACCTCCGAGATCAAACGCCGCAAGTCACCCCAGCGTACGGCAGGCCCTGCCACACCGGTGCCGTTCACGACGGCCGCGTTATTTGCGGACGCAACTGGTCCGCAACCCGCTCGATGCCGCGGCGGCACTCGACCGGCCGTTTCCTGATTCATACGCAGCACCGCACCACGCGCCGCTCCACACGGCTTCCGGAGGCACCGATGATGACCACGGCTACCGACCTCGCCGCCGAGGCGTTGTTCGTCTCCGACCTGCAGCCGTCCCAGCAGCCCACCCCCGCCGAGGTGGAGGCCGCCGTGACCGCGATGGTCGCCCGGTACGGCACCGCCGGGTGCGCCGCGAGCTGCGCCGCCGAGTTCGGCGACCACCCCGACACCGCCACCCGCCGGATGACCTGGGTCCGCCAGGTCCTTCTCGCGGTGCTGGCCAGCGAGGTCCCGCGCGCCCGCGGCTGACCCCACGAGCCCCCGGTACGGCAGCAGGGCCGCGACGCCATCGGCGTCGCGGCCCTGTCTGTCGATCCGCTACGGGCGGGTGCGCCGCCGGGTGCGCGGGCGCCGCCGCCCGCCGGTGCCCACCGGCTCGGCGTCGCCGTCCGGGTCGGCGTCCGCGTCCGCGTCGGCGTCCAGGTCGGCGTCCAGGTCGTCGAAGTCCGCCGCCGGCTCGCCCAGGTCGGTCGCGGGCTCGGCCAGCTCCGCCGCCACGCCCTGGTAGTCGAACCGGGTCAGGTCGTACCCCTCGAACCGGTCGTCCGGCACGTCCTCCTCCTCGGCCCCGGTGCCGGGTACGCCGCCGCCGACGATCCCGGAGGCCGCGCCCGCCGCCCGCGGCGCCGCCGCGGGCCGGGCGGCCGGCTCGACGGCCGGCGCCTCCTCGATCGGCTCGTCCACGACCGCGGCCGGCTCGACCGACCCGACCGGCTCGACGACGTCGTCGGCCTCGTCGGCGTCGAGCGGTGCGGCCGCCGCGGCGGCCGCGACCGGCTCAGCGGGCTCGGCCGCCTCGGCCGCAGCCGCCTTGCGCCCGCGCCGCCGGCTGCTGGCCGTCGGCGGCGCCTCCTTGGCGCCCGCCGAGGCCACCGCGCGCACCTTGTCGCCCGCGCCGCCGCCACCGCCGCCGCCCTTGGGCTTCTCCGGTACCGGCTCGGCGTGGATGATCAGCCCGCGGCCCTTGCAGTGCTCGCAGTTCTCGCTGAACGCCTCCAGCAGCCCCGCGCCGATCCGCTTGCGGGTCATCTGGACCAGGCCCAGCGAGGTGATCTCGGTGACCTGGTGCTTGGTCCGGTCCCGGCCCAGGCACTCGGTGAGCCGGCGCAGGACCAGCTCCCGGTTGCTCTCCAGCACCATGTCGATGAAGTCGATCACCACGATGCCGCCGAGGTCGCGCAGCCGGAGCTGGCGCACGATCTCCTCGGCCGCCTCCAGGTTGTTGCGGGTGACCGTCTCCTCCAGGTTGCCGCCGGCGCCGGTGTACTTGCCGGTGTTGACGTCGACGACGGTCATCGCCTCGGTCCGGTCGATCACCAGGTGGCCGCCCGAGGGCAGGTACACCTTGCGGTCCAGGCCCTTGAGGATCTGCTCGTCGATGCGCCGCGCGGCGAAGATGTCGGTCGTACCGGTGTGCCGGCTCAGCCGGGCGACGAGGTCCGGCGAGACGTGCGACAGGTACGCCTCCACCTCCTCGTACGCGGCGTTGCCCTGGATGACCAGCTCGCGGAAGTCCTCGTTGAACAGGTCCCGGACGACCCGGATCACCAGGTCCGGCTCCTCGTACAGCAGGGCCGGCGCGCTGCTCGACGACGACTTCGCCGAGATGTCGTCCCACTGCGCCTGCAGCCGCTTGACGTCGCGGGCCAGCTCGTCCTCGCTCGCCCCCTCGGCCGCGGTCCGGACGATCACGCCGGCGCCGTCCGGGATGAGCTTCTTGAGGATGTCGCGCAGGCGCTTGCGCTCGGTGTCGGGCAGCTTGCGGCTGATCCCGGACGCGTTGCCGTGCGGCACGTACACCAGGTGCCGGCCGGACAGCGCGATGTGGCTGGTCAGCCGCGCGCCCTTGTGCCCGATCGGGTCCTTGGTGACCTGGACCAGCACCGGGTCGCCCGGCCGCAGCGCCTGCTCGATCGCCCGGCCGCGGCCCTCCAGCCCGGTGGCGTCCCAGTTGACCTCGCCGGCGTACAGGACGGCGTTGCGCCCCCGCCCGACGTCGACGAACGCCGCCTCCATGCTGGGCAGCACGTTCTGCACCTTGCCCAGGTACACGTTGCCGACCATCGTCGCCGTCGCCGCCCGGGTCACGTAGTGCTCGACGAGCACCTCGTCCTCGAGTACGGCGATCTGCGTCCGGTCGCCGATCTGCCGGATCGCCATCATCCGGTCGACCGCCTCGCGGCGGGCCAGGAACTCGGACTCGGTCAGGATCGGCGGCCGGGTCCGGCGCTGGTCCCGGCCGTCGCGGCGGCGCTGCCGCTTGGCCTCCAGCCGGGTGGACCCGGTGACGCCCTGGACCTCGTCGGCGACCCGGCGCGGCTCGCGGATGCGGACCACGGTCGGCACGCCGTCGTCGTCGCCCCCGTCGTCGCCCGCGCCCTTGCGCCGCCGGCGCCGCCGGCGGCGGGTCAGCGGCTCGTCGTCGTCCGCGGCGACCGGGCCGGCGCTGCTCTCGGGCTCGTCGCCGTCCTCGCCGGCGCCCTTGCCCCGGCCCCGGCCACGCCGGCCGCGCCGCCGGCGGCGGATGCCCTCGGCGTCCTCGTCGTCGTCCTCGTCCTCGTCCGCCGGCTCCTCGACCGCGGTGGCCACCGGCTCGGCCGGCTCCTCGGCCGGCTCGCGGCGGCGGCGCCGGCGCGGGGTCGGCTCCTCGGCCGCCTCCTCCGGCTCGGCCCGGCGGCGCCGGCGGCGGGGCTCGGCCGCCTCCTCCGCGGGCTCGTCGGCCGGCTCGGCCTCGGTCGGCTCCGGCGGCATGAACAGGACGGTCGGCGGCGTGCTCCGGCCGCCCCGGCTGCGCTTGCGCGGCCGCTCGTCGGCCTCGGGCTCCGCCGTGTCCCCGGCGGGATCGGCCGCCTCGGCCGCGGGCGCGGCCTCGGGCGCGACGGCCGGCTCGGCGGCCGGGTCCTCGGCGGCCCGGCGGCGCCGGGTCCGCTTCACCGGGGCCGGCTCGGCCTCCCCGGCGGTCTCCGCGACCGGACCCGCGGCGGCGTCGGCCGGCGCGGGCTCCGCGGCGCGGCTGCGCCGACGGGTGGGTCGGGTCGTGCTCTTCTCGACGGCTGCCGCCGGCTCTGCGCCGGTCCGGTCGCCGCCCTCGGGCTCGTGTTCGAGCATGCGGGCGCTCTCCAGTTCTGGCTCCCCCGGGCGCGTACGCGACGCTGCCACTCAGGTTCACCGCAGATGTTCCCGGCGTCGGATCCGCCCCGGGGCCCGTCGGGCACCAGCGGACGATCGCCGCCGAAGTCTTCCGTGAGCGCGACCGGTGCGGTCAGCGCTCGCCGATTGCCGCTCGCCGATCCGCCTCCAACGGATCGATGAGGCCCCCCTGCGCGGTCAGCAACCCCTGTGCCAGCCGGGTCGCCCTCGGCGGTACCGGCGGCTCCAGGTCGGCCACCACGCGGAGGCCGGACAGAACGTCATCGGGTCGCACGGTCGGACTCGCCAGCCGTACGACAAGGTCGAGTATCGCACACGGCGCCCCGGCGCCCCCCGAAGGTGGATCATTCGCCGGGTTCGCCCCGGTGTCGTTTTCGTCACCCGCGGCGATGGAGACGACCGCCGCCCGGGCGTCGATCATGCGCTTGCCCTGCTTGGTGAGCCGCTCCACGGGCACCTCGGCGGCGGCCGCGAAGGCCGCCGCGGCGGCGGCCAGCGCCGCGGGCGGCACGCCCGTCAGCACCACCCGCCACTGCCCCGCGTCGATCCGGTCGGCCAGGCTGCCCGGCGCCGCGGCCACCACGGCGTCGACGATGTCCAGGCCGGGCGAGAGGGCGGCATCGAGCGCCGTGCGAAGTTCGTCCGGATCGACCGGCTGCTGGAGGCCCAGCTCCAGGTACTCGGCCTCGCTGGCCACGCCGGTCGGCGCCGCCGACGCGTACGAGATCCGGGGGTGCGGGGTGAAACCGTGCGAGTAGGCGATCGGCACCCCGGCCCGGCGGATGGCCCGCTCGAAGGCCCGGGCGAAGTCCCGGTGCGAGGTGAACCGCAGCGGCCCGCGCTTGGCGTACCGCAGGCGCACCCGCTGGACCACCGGGGCCTGGTTGCTCTCCGGCTGCTTCCTGGCGATCGTCGTACTCCCCTCGGGCGGGCGGGTGGTGGCGTCGCCGATATCTTCCCGCAGGGCCGCCGCAGGCCGGGCACCGGCCCGCCGCGCCACCCGCGAGAACCGACCGTTCCCCGCCGGCCGACCGCCGGATACATTGCGGTTCCACTATGGATGAGATGGGGGTTACCCATGCGCTCACCCGACCCGACCCCGGGCCGCCGCGCCGCCCTGCTCGGCACCCTCGCCGCCGGCGCCGGCCTGCTGCTCGGCGCCGGCCCCGCCACCGCCGCCCCGCCGGCACCCCGCCGCGACCGGCCGGGCGCCGCGGACCGCCGCACCCGGCAGGCCGAGTGGCGGTGGTGCCACAAGTGCCAGAGCCTGTCGTACGGCGGCAACCAGGCCGCCAGCGCCTGCCCGGCCGGCGGCACGCACGACGGCTCGGCCAGCGCCAACTACCTGATCCTGCACGTGGCCGCCGGCGGCACCCAGTCGGACTGGCGCTGGTGCCACCGCTGCCAGGGCATGTTCTACGGCGGCGCGACCACGTCGGGGTACTGCCCGGTCGGCGGCGGGCACGACCGCAGCGGCAGCCACGACTACCGGATGGCGGTGGCGCCGGGCGTGGGCCAGTCGGACTGGCGCTGGTGCCGGCGCTGCCAGGGGATGTTCTTCGGCGGCGGCCAGGGCAGCAGCCGGTGCCCGGCGGGCGGCACGCACGACGGCTCCGCCAGCGGCGACTACGTCCTCGAATACCTGTCCTGACCACCCCGGTGGGTCGCGGGCGGCGCTGTCCGCGACCCACCGGGGTCGCGGGGGGGGTGGCGGGCCGTGGTCAGCCCAGGTGCGGCTCCGCCGAGCCCGCGAAGTGGTGGGCGAGGCGGAGCCGGACCGTGTCGTGGATCGGCAGGCCCGGCAGCTCCACCGGGTCGACGAAGCGCACCGCGGTCGACTCGGCGCTCGGCGCGAGCGCCCCGCCCACGACCCGCCCGCGGTACGTGACGTTGAACTCCTGCCGGACCTCCCCGTCGGCGTACGCGATCACGTGCGCCGGGTCGGTGTAGATGCCGAGCAGCCCGGTGATCTCGATCTCCAGCCCGGTCTCCTCGCGCACCTCCCGGACCACGCACTCCTGCAGCGTCTCGCCGATGTCCATCGTCCCGCCCGGCAGCGCCCAGTTGCCCGAGTCCGCCCGCCGGTGCAGCAGCACCCACCCGCGCGCGTCGGCGACGACCGCCGACCCGCCCGGTACCAGGCTGTTGGCCGGGGGCGCCGCCGGGTCGCGGTAGTGGTCACGCCGCCCGGCCATCGCCACCCCCGGGCGCCACACCCCGCCAGACCGCCTCGACCTGCGCCGCGTACGCGCCGAAGATGCCGTACGGCGACAGCTCCCGCAGGTGCAGCGCCGGATGCTGGTAGCCGCGCAGCCGGTACAGGTGCGGCGTCACGATCATCTGCTGGTCGAACCGGAACACCGAGTTGTACAGGTGCACCGAGTGCAGGCCGATCGCCACGCCCGGCAGCCCGGCCAGCGGTTCGAGGAAGTTGAGTGCGTTGCGGATGCGCCCGGCCAGCGTCCCGCCGATCCCCTCCAGCTCGTCCCGCTCGCGGACGTGTGCGCAGTCCGGGTCGGCGAGGGCGAGCCGGATCCGCGCGCCGCCGGCGGCCTTCTCCGCCAACCGCGCGACCGTGTCCGGCAGCAGCTCCAGGACGAATGGGTAGGCGTACCCGAGCAGGTCGATCCGCTCGGCCGCCCCGACCAGCAGCGAGGTCCAGAGCTGCCGCGGTACGTCCGCCCGGTGCGCGTACGCCGCGACGACCTCCGCGGTGGCCTCGGCGCCGGGCGCGAGGTCGGGCCGGGTCTGCGGCCAGAGCTGCGCCTCGGACTCCCGCAGCAGGTCCGCCACGGCGTGCCGGGTGCGCTGGCGCGGCAGCCGGCCGACCAGCCAGCGCCGCACGGTCTTGACGTCCACCCCGACGGCCGCCGCCAGCGCGGCCGGGTCCAGCCGGGCGCGGCGCATCGCCGCGCGGAGGGGACGGCTCACTCCCCCACGGTAGCGGACATTGCGCGGACATTCCCGGTACGCGGAAGTGGTCCGGGCGGCGGCGCTCCGGCGGTTTCGGTGTCCGCCCACCGACCGTAACGTCCCACACCGGACGCCCCGCCGGCCCGCCGCGACCCCGCCGGGCCGGCGGGTGCCGACGCCGGAACCCGCCGACCCCGGGAAGCCACATGTCGCTGCACCACGCCCTGCGGCCGCGCTGGACCTGCGGCGCCTGCGCCGATCCCTGGCCCTGCCCCACCCGCCGCCGCCAACTCGCGGCGGAGTACGCCGGCGCGCGCGTCTCGCTGATGCTCTACCTGACCGGTTGCTTCGTCGCGGCCTGCGAGGATCTCCCGCACGCCACCGTCGGCGACCTGTACCGGCGGTTCCTGTGCGGGATTCCCGCCGCGGAGGAGCGCGCGGTCAGGAGGGGGCGCGGAGGCCGCCGACCGGGCTGAGCGGGAGCAGCTTGCGCCCCGTCGGCCCGATCTGGATCTCCGTGTCCATCGACGGGCACACCCCGCAGTCGAAGCACGGCGTCCACCGGCAGTCGTCCTGCTCGTACTCGCCCAGCGCGTCCCGCCAGTCCTGCCAGAGCCAGTCCTTGTCCAGCCCGGAGTCCAGGTGGTCCCACGGGAGCACCTCGGTCTCCTCGCGCTCCCGGGTCGTGTACCAGTCCAGGTCCACCCCGAGCGCCGGCAGCACCTCGGCCGCCGCGTCGACCCACCGCCGGTACGAGAAGTGCTCGCTCCACCCGTCGAACCGCTGGCCGCCGGCCCACACCGCGCGGATCACCGCGCCGACCCGTCGGTCCCCGCGGGAGAGCAGGCCCTCGATCAGCGACGGCTCGCCGTCGTGGTACCGCAGCCCGATCGCCCGCCCCAGCGACCGGTCGGCGTTGATCGCCTGCTTGAGCAGCCTCAGCCGGTTGTCGATCACCTCGGGCGAGCTCATCGACGCCCACTGGAACGGGGTGTGCGGCTTGGGCACGAAACCGCCGATGGACACCGTGCAGCGGACGTCCTTGCTGCCCGCGGCCTCCCGGCCGGCCCGGATGACCTTGTGCGCCATGCTGGCGATCTCCAGCACGTCCTCGTCGGTCTCGGTGGGCAGGCCGCACATGAAGTACAGCTTCACCTGCCGCCAGCCGTTCGAGTACGCGGTGACGACGGTGCGGATCAGGTCCTCCTCCGACACCATCTTGTTGATCACCTTGCGGATCCGCTCCGACCCGCCCTCGGGGGCGAAGGTCAGGCCGGTCCGCCGGCCGTTGCGGGACAGCTCCCGGGCCAGCTCGATGTTGAACGCGTCCACCCGGGTGGACGGCAGCGACAGCGAGACGTTCTCGCCGGCGTACTGCTCGGCCAGGCCGGAGCACATGTCGCCGATCTCGGAGTGGTCGGCGCTGGACAGCGACAGCAGCCCGACCTCGTTGAAGCCGGAGAACCCCAGCCCGTCGGCGACCATCTGCCCCACGGTGGTGATCGACCGCTCGCGCACCGGTCGGGTGATCATCCCGGCCTGGCAGAACCGGCAGCCGCGGGTGCAGCCCCGGAAGATCTCGACGGCGAACCGCTCGTGCACCGACTCGGCCAGCGGCACCAGGGGCTTCTTCGGGTACGGCCACTGGTCCAGGTCCATGGTCGTCCGCTTGTGCACCCGGAACGGCACGTCGGCCCGGTTCGGCACGACCCGCTGGATCCGCCCGTCCGGCAGGTAGTCGACGTCGTAGAAGCGCGGCACGTAGATCGACTCGGTCCGGGCCAGCCGCAGCAGCAGCTCGTCCCGGCCGCCCGGCGACCCCTCGGCCTTCCACGCCCGGACGATGTCGGTGATCTCCAGTACCGCCTCCTCGCCGTCGCCGAGGACGGCGGCGTCGATGAAGTCGGCGATCGGCTCCGGGTTGAACGCGGCATGCCCGCCGGCGATCACCACCGGGTGCGTGGTGTCCCGGTCGGCGGCGGCCAGCGGGATGCCGGCCAGGTCGAGGGCGGTGAGCAGGTTCGTGTACCCCAGCTCGGTGGCGAAGGACACCCCGAGCAGGTCGAACGCGCCGACCGGCCGGTGCGCCTCGACGGTGAACTGCGGCACCCCGTGCTCGCGCATCAGCGCTTCCAGGTCCGGCCACACCGCGTACGTGCGCTCGGCGAGGACGTCCGCGCGCTCGTTGAGCACCTCGTACAGGATCTGCACGCCCTGGTTGGGGACCCCGACCTCGTACGCGTCGGGGTACATCAGCGCCCACCGGACCACCGCGGCGTCCCAGTCCTTGACGACCGCGCCCAGCTCGCCGCCGACGTACTGGATCGGCTTGCCGACCCGCGGCAGCAGCTCCTCCAGCCGCGGGAACACGCTGGTCACCGGCATGGCACCCCTCCCGGTCCTACCCCGCCCCGGGCGGGCGCAGCGGCACCAAGGGTACGCCGATCACCGCCGGGCCGGGCGGTCAGCCCGCCGGCTGCCGCTTCGGGGCGTACCGGGCCACGTACTCCTGGCCGCTCAGCTCCCGGATGGCCGTCATCACCTCGTCGGTGATCGCCCGCCGCTCGCCGGCGGTCTCGGCCCGCCCGCCGTAGTGCAGCGGCCGCCCGAACCGCACCTCCGGCCGGGCCGTGAACGGCCGCGGCACCCGGGCCCCGATGGGCTGTACCTTCTCCGTGTTCCGCACGCCCACCGGCACGACCGGCACGCCGGAGCGCAGCGCCAGCCGGGCCACCCCGGTCCGGCCCCGGTACAGCCGGCCGTCCGGCGACCGGGTCCCCTCGGGGTACACGACGACCAGGCCGCCCGCGGCGAGCACCGGCAGCGCGCCGTCGAACGCGGCCAGCGCGGCCCGCCCGTCGCCCCGGTTCACCGGGATCGCGCCGATGCCCTCCAGCACGGTCCGGCTGAGCCAGCCCCGCGGGCCGGTACCGGTGAAGTAGTCCGACTTCGCCCAGAAGGCGATGTGTCGCGGCACCACCGCGCCCACGAAGAGTTCATCGGCCACCGACAGGTGGTTGCCGGCCAGGATCGCCCCGCCGCTGGCCGGGATGTGCTCCAGCCCCTCGACGAGCGGCCACCAGCCGAGCCGGAGCACGGGGGCGACGGTGAGCTTCCCGATGGAGTACAGCGCCGGCAACCTGGATTCTCCGTCCTGGCAACGATCTGGTGGTCACACGCTAACCGACCAGGTCGCCCCGGCCATCACTCCCACAAGCGACGTGACGAGAATCCCGTCCGGTTTCCGGCCCGCGACCGCGTGGAACAAAACATCGACCGTTCAGGTAGTGACGGGCACCGATGCGCGCACTAACGTCCGGTCTGTCAGGCGAGGAAAGCAACTTCCCCGCCTAACCGGAGGGGGATGGAAATGATGATGAAGGCGTTCATGGCCGCGACAGGCGTCGCCGCCATGCTTACGAGCACCACCCTGCTCGGCGCGCCGGCGATGGCGCAGGACGACCCGGCCGACGTCCCGGTCACGGTCAAGCTGACGACGGCGAACGGCACCGGCTGCAAGGGCCCCGACCACGGCGTCGCGGTCAAGAGCTACCCGACCGGCGTGGTGCAGATCAACCTGCCGAAGATGCAGGCCAAGGCCGGCCGCAACAACCCGGCCACCTCGACGCTGACCTGCACCACCAACCTGGCGGTGTCGGTGCCCGAGGGCTACACCTGGGCGCTCGACGCGGTCGGCGTGAAGGGCTTCGCGTACCTGGACGAGACCACGTCCGGCAAGGCGTTCGTCAGCGCGTACCTCGCGGGCCTGACGGCGACCGGCACGGTCGACACCGCCCTGGAGGGCGAGTACAGCGGCCGCTGGGTCCAGCTCGACGCCCCGAGCGAGGAGGTCAAGCAGCCCTGCGGCGAGAGCCGGGCGCTGAACGTCACCACCCGGGTGAACGCCAACGCCGGCAGTGACCCCAAGCGGCACCAGGCCATCATGACGCTGCGCTCGTCCAACGCGGACGACCACGACGTGCTGCTCGGCCTCCGCACCATCAAGTGCAGCGAGTGAGGGAGCACATCATGACCCGACGCATTCCGCGCGGACCGGTCGTCGTTGCGGCCGCCGTGGCCGGCGTGCTCGTCGCGGGGTACGGGACCGCCAGCGCCCTGACCGACGACGCCGCCGCCGCGCCGACCGTCAAGCTGCTCGCCGCCAACGGCGACGGCTGTGTCGACGGCAGGGGCGTGACGGTGTCCAACGCCGCCAAGCCCGGCGTGTTCACCATCCACATCACGGGCGCCGGCTCCGCCGTGGGCCCGGACGTCCCGGCGAGCCAGCGCCGCAAGACCTGCACCGTTTCGCTGGACGTCAACACCTCGCGCGGCAGCACGTACGCCATCCGCAAGGTGACGCTCAACGGCAGCGCCCGGCTCGCCCGCGGCGCCTCGGGCACGGCCACCGTGGTGGCCGCCGCCAAGGCCGGCGCGGACGGCACGTTCAGCCACAAGGAGAACGGCCCGCTGCGCGACTACTGGACGGACTCCGGCGTGCCGGAGCCGGCGGTCGAGGGCGAGTGCGGCAGCGACCGCGCGCTGACCGTCGCAGCGTCGACGTTCACCAACCGCGGCTCGTCCGGCACGGACGCGACCAGCTCGTTCAACCTGATCGGCCCGCGCCGGCACCAGAGCCTCGTGGTGCAGCTCGCGCAGGTCGACTGCTGACCGAGCGGTAACGGGGAACGGGCGGGGCGCTCCGGCGCCCCGCCCGTTCCGTGCGTCCCGTTCCCGGCGGCTCAGCCGGCGGGGAACCAGAGGGCGATCTCCCGCTCGGCGCTGTCGACCGAGTCCGAGGCGTGCACCAGGTTCTCCCGGTTCGACAGCGACAGGTCGCCGCGGATCGTGCCGGCGGCGGCCGCCCGCCCGTCCGTCGCGCCGACCAGGCTCCGGACGACGCCGACCGCGCTGTCGCCCGCGACGATCAGCGCCACCAGCGGCCCGTCCGTCATGAACTCCTTCAGCGGCGGGTAGAACGCCTTCGTCACGTGCTCGGCGTAGTGGGCGTCGGCCAGCTCCGCGGACATCGTCCGCAGCACCAGCGCCGACAGCGTCAGGCCCTTGCGCTCCAGCCGCCCGACGATCTCGCCGACCAGCCCGCGCCGGACGGCGTCCGGCTTGATCAGCACCAGCGTGCGCTCGCAGTCCTCGCTGGACACGAATCCCCTCCCGACGGCGGCCGGCGGCCGCGGCTCCCGACCGGCGGCGCGGTGCCGCGGGTCGCCCACTGTCGGTGAGCGTACCCGGGGCGGGCGCGGCGACTCGCCGCTGGGCCTTGGCGACCGTCCGATGGGGGCTTAGCCTTGCCGGAACACGCCCGGGGAGGTCGACACGTGACGAACGGCACCGCCCGCGCCAGCGCCACGGTACGCAAGGTGATCGCCGGGATACTGGGCGCCGCCGGGCTGTTCATCATGTCCGTCGGCATCGGCGTCCCGAGCTGGTCGGTCGTCGCCGTCGGCGCGGCGCTCGTCCTCGTCGCGATCGGGCTGGTCACGATCCAGGCGGTACGCGGCGGCGAGCGCGGGTGGATGTCCGCGTCGGCGCACGTCATCGCGGCCCCGCCGGCGCCGGCGAACCAGCAGTACGGGCGCGCCGAACTCGACCTCGTGGTCACCGGGCCGGGCCTGCCGACGGTGGCGGTGAAGATCCGCGAGCCGAAGGTGCCGGTGGACCGATGGCCGGTACCGGGCACCGCCCTGCCGGTCCTGGTGGCGGTCGACGACCGCCGCAACGTCCGCGTCCAGTGGGACGACGCACCGCGCGCCGGCGCGGCCGGTGCCGGCGCGACGTTCGGGGCGGGCCCCGCCCGGGCGGGTGCCGCCGGGTACGACGCCGGTGCTGCGCCCGACCCCGGCGCCGGGAGGGGTGCGGCCGGCGCGGCCCGGGCGCCCGGTACCGGCGGCGTGTCCGGTGCCGCCGGCGCGAGTGGTGCTGCCGGTGGGGTGGCTGCCGGCGCCGCGAGCGCGGCGGCCCCGGTCGCCGGGAATGGCGAGCCGGCCGCGGGCCCGGTGCCGCGGGTGCGACCCGCCGCGACCGACTACGACCTGCCGACCGCCGCGACGGCGTACCACCAGCCGGCCGGCACCGGCGGGTACGACTCCCCGACCGCCGGCCGACCCGTCGCCGGCCGCCCGCCCGCCCCGGCCGCCCGCCGCGGGCCGGGCGACGGCCGCCCGCCCGGCGACCCGGACGGGCCGGCGGCGCCCGGCGCCCCGGCCGGCAACACCGCCGCCACCGCCGCGGATGACGGCGCCGCCAGCGCCGCCGCCGGTCCGCGGCCGACGCCCGCACCGCGGCCGCGGACCGGCTCCGGCCCGGCGGCGATCGCCGCGGCGGTCCCGGCAGCGGCGGCGATCGCCGCCACCCCCGCCCCGCGCCGCCCCGACACCGACCGCCCGGAGCCACCGGCCGGCCGCCCCGGCCCCATCACTGCCGGCAGCGCCAGCGCAAGCGGCGGTGCCCCGACCCCCGCGGCTGACGACGCCCCGGCCGGCGGCGCCGCCGTGGCCGCGACCGGTGCCGCCACGCCCCCGGCCGGCCGCGGCACCGTCGACGACCGCGCAGCCGCCGACACTCCCGACCACGCCGCGACCGGCGGACCCGGTACCACCGACACCGCCAACGCGGCGGATCAAGCCGACCCCGACGACTTCGGCGGCCGGCGGGAGGTGCCGCCGGTCCGCGCGGTGGCCGTGCCGGTCGCCCGCCGCCCCGAGAGCACCCCCGTCCCCCGCCCGCGGGTCAGCACCGCCGGCCCCGTGGCCGGTACCGCGGAGGTCGCGACCAGCTACAGCGCCGCCCGCCCGGCCGCCGCCGGCCCGGTGCACGGCGTCGGCGCCACGCTGGTGGTCCGCGACCTGGACCGCGCCGTCGACTTCTACTGCCGGGTCCTCGACTTCGCCATGATCGACCGCGGCGGCGACACGGCGATCGTCGCTGCCGGCGACACCCGGCTGATCCTGCGCGCGGGCGCCGACGGGGACGTCCCGCGGCACCACGTCCACCTCAACCTCGAGGTCGGCGACATCGACGCGAGCCACGAGGCCCTCCGCGCGGCCGGGGTGCGCTTCACCGCCCCGCCCCGCCCGATCAGTACGGGCCGGCGGTTGCAGTTGTGGGCGGCGACGTTCCGCGACCCGGACGGGCACGGCCTGGCGCTCACCCAGTGGCGGGTGGCCCCGTCAGCCGAGGATGGTGCGCCGGACCCGCAGGACGTACCACCACACGAGGCCGAACAGGACGCCCAGCGCCCCCAGCGCCCAGTGCAGTAGCCCGCAGCCGAGCAGCGCCGCCTGCGCGGCGACGACGGCCCACCACGCCCGGTCGTACCGCAGCAGCCCGGCCAGCACCAGGTGCGCGCCGGCGAGCACGAGGACGGCGACGATCCCGCCGGTCCCGAGCCCGCCGCCGAGCACCCGCAGCGGCTGGACCGCCAGCAGCAGCACGATCGCCTCCATGACCAGCGTCCCGGCCCCGAGCCCGCGCACGGCCGCCGCCGGATTCCGCAGCCCCGACGGCCGCCCCCCGGACCCGCCGCCGGAATGGGCCGCGGGTTCGAGGTCGGGGGCCGCGCTCACCGGACCAGCAGCTTCCGCGCGTCCGCCACCGTCACCACCGACCCGGTCACCAGCACCCCGGCGCCGCTCAGCTCCCCGCCCGCGCTCTCCTCGGCCAGCGCCACCGCCGCCTCGATCCCGTCGGCGACGTCCTCCCGTACGGTCACCCGCTCCTCGCCGAACACCTCCCGGGCCAGCCGGGCCAGCTCGGCGGCGGGCAGTGCCCGCGGCGAGCTGTTGCGGGTGACCACGATCGCGTCGAGGGCCGGTTCGAGCACGTCCAGCACGGCGGCGGCGTCCTTGTCGTCCAGCACCGACACCAGCCCGACGAGCCGCCGGAACGCGAACTCCTCCTGCACCGCGGTGACCGTCGCGGTCATCCCGTGCGGGTTGTGCGCGCCGTCGAGCAGGATCGTCGGCGCCGTCCGGACCCGCTCCAGCCGCCCCGGCGACCGCACCAGCGCGAACCCCTCCCGGACCACGTCCGGGTCGAGCTGCTTGGCCGTACCGGCGCCGAGGAACGCCTCGACCGCAGCCAGCGCCACCGCCGCGTTCTGCGCCTGGTGCGCGCCGTGCAGCGGCAGGAACACGTCCTCGTACACCCCGCCGAGGCCCTGGATGGACAGCACCTGCCCGCCGAAGGCGAGCTCGCGGCGCAGGACGCCGAACTCGGTCCCCTCGCGGGCGATCGTCGCGTCGACCTCGGCGCAGCGGCGCAGGATGGGCTCCATCGCCTCCTCGTCCTGCGCGGCGGTCACCACGGTCGCGCCGGGGTGGATGATCCCGGCCTTGGCGTCGGCGATGTCGGCGAGCCGGTCGCCGAGCCACTCGGTGTGGTCCAGCCCGATCGGGGTGAGCACGCACACCGGCGCGTGCAGCACGTTGGTGGCGTCCTCGGCCCCGCCGAGGCCGACCTCGACCACGGCCGCGCCGACCGGCGCGTCGGCGAACGCGGCGAACGCCAGCGCCGCCGTCATCTCGAAGTACGTCAGCGTGTGCGCCGCGTCCGCGTCGACGAGCGCGGCCAGCGGCGCCACCTCCGCGTACACGGCGGCGAACCGCTCCTCGCTCAGCGGCTCCCCGTCCAGCGCGATCCGCTCCCGGACGGTCTCCAGGTGCGGGCTGGTGAACCGCCCGGTGTGCAGGCCGTGCGCCCGCACCAGCGCCTCGATCATCCGGGCGGTGGACGTCTTGCCGTTGGTCCCGGTCAGGTGGATGCTCGGGTACGTCCGCTGCGGATCCCCGAGCAGCTCCAGCAGCCGGGTGATCCGCCCCAGGTCGAACACCATCCGGGTGTTGCCCCGGGCCAGCAGCGCCGCCTCGACGTCGGCGAACTCCATCACGCACCGCCCGCCGCCGGCAGCGCCGCGAGCGCGGCGGCGATCCGGTCCCGGTCGGCCTCGGCCGCCGCCAGCCGCGTTCTGATCTTGTCGACCACGGCGGCGGGGGCCTTGCCGACGAACGCCTCGTTGCCGAGCTTGGCCCGGCACTGCTCGATCTCCTTCTCGGCGACCGCCGCGTCCTTGGCCAGCCGGGCCCGCTCGGCGCCGAGGTCGATCGTGCCGCTGGTGTCCAGCCCGACGCTGATCGTGCCGGTGACGGCGAGGCTGGCGCTGGCGGCGAAGCCGTCGCCGGGCGGGTCCAGCCGGGCGATCGACCGGATCAGCGGCTCGTGCGCGGCGAGGCCGGCGTCCGCCAGGCCGACCAGCTCCGCCGGCACCCGCTGGGCGGGCTTGACCCCCTGGTCGGACCGGAACCGCCGCACCTCGGTCACCACCCGCTGCAGCCGCCCGATCTCCACCTCGGCGGCCGGGTCCAGGTACGACTGGGCCGGGATCGGCCAGGCCGCGGTCGCGACGGTCAGCGACCCGGTCAGCGCCGTCCACAGCTCGTCGGTGACGAACGGGATCACCGGGTGCAGCAGCCGCAGCAGCTCGTCGAGCACGTGGCCGAGGACCCGCCGGCTCGCGTCGGCGGCCGGGCCGCCGGCCGCGAGCACCGGCTTGGCCAGCTCGACGTACCAGTCGCAGACGTCGTCCCAGGCGAAGTGGTACAGCACGTCGCAGGCCTTGGCGAACTCGTACGCCTCGAACTGCTCGTCCGCCTGCGCCACCACGTCCTGCAGCCGGGACAGGATCCACCGGTCGACCGCGGACAGCTCGCTCGGCGGCGGCACCGACCCGGCGACCGTGGCGCCGTTGAGCAGCGCGAACCGGGTCACGTTCCACAGCTTGTTGCAGAACGCCCGGGACCCCTGGCACCACTCCTCGCTGACCGGCACGTCCCCGCCGGGGTTGGCGCCGCGGGCGAGGGTGAACCGGGTGGCGTCGGCGCCGAACCGGTCGATCCAGTCCAGCGGGTCGATGACGTTGCCGAACGACTTGCTCATCTTCTTGCCGTGCTGGTCGCGCACCATCCCGTGCAGCGCGACGACCCCGAACGGCGGCGTGCCGTCCATCGCGTACAGGCCGAACATCATCATCCGGGCGACCCAGAAGAACAGGATGTCGTACCCGGTGACCAGCACGCTGGTCGGATAGAACTTCGCCAGGTCCGGCGTGCGCTCCGGCCAGCCGAGGGTGGAGAACGGCCACAGCGCGCTGGAGAACCAGGTGTCCAGCACGTCCTCGTCCCGGGTCCAGCCGGCGGGCGGCTGCTCGTCCGGGCCGACGCAGCGGACCTCCCCGTCCGGCCCGTACCAGACCGGGATCCGGTGCCCCCACCAGAGCTGCCGGGAGATGCACCAGTCGTGCATGTTGTCGACCCAGGCGAAGTACCGCTTGGCCAGCTCCGGCGGCTCGATTCGCACCCGCCCGTCGCGCACGGCGTCGCCGGCGGCCCGGGCCAGCGGCTCGGTCCGGACGAACCACTGCAGCGACAGCCGCGGCTCGACAGTGGTGCGGCACCGGGAGCAGTGCCCGACGGCGTGCACGTACGGCCGCTTCTCGGCCACGATCCGGCCCTGCTCGCGCAGCGCCGCGACGATCGCCGGCCGCGCCTCGAACCGGTCCAGCCCCTCGAACGGCCCGGCGACGGTGATCACGCCGCGCTCGTCCATGACGGTCCGGCTGGGCAGCCCGTGCCGCTGCCCGATCTCGAAGTCGTTCGGGTCGTGCGCCGGCGTCACCTTCACCGCGCCGGTGCCGAACGCCGGGTCCACGTGCGGGTCCGCGACGATCGGAATGGACCGTCCGGTCAGCGGCAGCTCGACCTCGGTGCCGATCAGGCTCCGGTACCGGTCGTCGTCCGGGTGCACCGCCACCGCGGTGTCGCCGAGCATCGTCTCGGCCCGGGTGGTGGCGACGACGATCGACGCGTCGCCCTCGCCGTACCGGATGGAGACCAGCTCGCCGTCGTCGTCGGAGTGCTCCACCTCGATGTCGCTGAGCGCGGTGAGGCAGCGGGGGCACCAGTTGATGATGCGCTCGGCCCGGTACACCAGCCCGTCGTCGTACAGCTTCTTGAAGATCGTCTGGACCGCGCGGGACAGTCCCTCGTCCATCGTGAACCGCTCGCGGGACCAGTCGACCGAGTCGCCGAGCCGCTTCATCTGCCCGAGGATCGCCCCGCCGGACTCGGCCTTCCACTGCCACACCCGCTCGACGAACGCCTCGCGGCCGAGGTCGTGCCGGGACAGCCCCTGCGCGGCGAGCTGCCGCTCGACGACGTTCTGGGTGGCGATGCCGGCGTGGTCCATGCCCGGCAGCCACAGCGCCTCGTGGCCCTGCATCCGCTTCCGACGGATCAGGGCGTCCTGGATCGTGTGGTCGAGCGCGTGGCCGATGTGCAGCGAGCCGGTGACGTTGGGCGGCGGGATCACGATCGCGTACGGCGGCCGGTCGCTGGCCGCGTCCGCGGCGAAGACCCCGGCGGACAGCCAGGCGGCGTACCGCTTCTGCTCGACCTCGCCGGCGGGGTACTGGCTGGGCAGCGTGGTGCCCGCCCCCTCGGCGGACCCGCCGCCCGCGGGCGGCGCCACGCCGGCCCGGGCGGCCTCCGCAGCGGCGTCCCGGGCGGACCCGTCGCCGCTGGCCGGAGCCGGCCCATCGCCGACAGCCGGAGCCGGCCCATCGCTCACAGCCGGAGCCGGCTCGGCGCCGGTGGCCGGCGCCGCCTTGCCTTCGGTGGCCGGGGTCGGCCCGGCGCCGGCGGGCGGGGTTGGCCTGTCTCCGGTGGCCGCGGTCGCTCCGTCGGTGGAGTTCATCGCTGCGGCGTTCGTCGCCGCGGTGTCCGTCCGGCCGCCCACCTCGGCCCCGCTGCCCGTCTCGGCGCGCTCGGGTGCGTCCGGCGCGGCCGCGGCCGGCTCCGCGGGAGCCGGTACGTCGGCGGCGGCGCGGTCGGCGGGGGCGGTTTCGCGGTGCGGCGTCGCTTCGGTCACGACGAGAGTCTACGGATCCGCCGGTCCGCCCGGCCGCCCGGCACCGCCCGCGCACACCCGGTGCCGACGCGACCGCATTCCGCAGTCGATTTCACCCCGAAAACGCAAAATGGCGACCCCGAAGGGTCGCCATTTTGCGAAAGATGTCCGGCGGCGTCCTACTCTCCCACACCCTCCCGGGTGCAGTACCATCGGCGCTGGAGGGCTT